>NZ_CP081916.1:0-4800000 GCF_020091505.1 Bacteroides faecis
ATGATTGAATCAAATCATGTTGTACTTTGGAACCGCTGTCTCGAAGTGATTAAAGACAATGTTCCAGAGACGACATATAATACTTGGTTTGCTCCGATTGTTCCATTAAAATATGAGGACAAAACATTGATCGTACAGATCCCGAGCCAGTTTTTCTATGAAATACTGGAAGAGAAATTCGTGGATTTGCTACGAAAGACATTGTACAAAGCTATTGGCGAAGGCACCAAGTTGATGTATAACGTCATGGTCGACAAGACTTCGATTCCGAATCAAACCGTGAATCTCGAAGCAAGCAATCGTTCTACAGCTGTTACCCCTAAAAGTATCACCAACGGCAACAAGGCGCCCAGCTTTCTGAAAGCTCCGGCTGTTCAGGATTTAGACCCGCACTTGAATCCGAATTACAATTTCGAGAACTTTATAGAAGGATACAGCAACAAACTTTCAAGAAGCGTAGCAGAAGCGGTTGCGCAAAATCCAGCAGGTACTGCCTTCAATCCATTGTTCCTCTACGGAGCATCCGGAGTGGGGAAAACACACCTGGCAAACGCGATCGGTACTAAAATTAAAGAATTATATACCGATAAAAGAGTACTGTATGTTTCGGCGCATCTGTTTCAAGTGCAATATACAGACTCTGTACGTAACAACACGACTAACGACTTTATCAACTTCTACCAAACGATTGATGTATTAATCATTGATGATATTCAGGAATTTGCCGGAGTAACAAAAACTCAAAATACATTCTTCCATATCTTCAATCACTTACATCAAAACGGAAAGCAGCTTATACTGACTTCTGACCGTGCTCCGGTATTATTGCAGGGAATGGAAGAACGTCTGTTAACGCGCTTTAAATGGGGAATGGTGGCGGAACTGGAAAAACCGACTGTCGAACTCCGCAAAAACATTTTGCGGAACAAAATACACCGCGACGGTCTACAATTCCCACCGGAAGTGATCGACTATATCGCTGAAAATGTAAATGAGAGTGTACGTGACCTGGAAGGTATCGTTATCGCCATTATGGCACGTTCTACTATTTTCAATAAAGAAATAGACCTGGATTTAGCCCAACATATTGTACACGGCGTAGTTCACAACGAAACAAAAGCAGTAACCATTGACGATATTCTGAAAGTTGTATGCAAACACTTTGACCTGGAAGCTTCGGCTATTCACACCAAATCCAGAAAAAGAGAAGTGGTTCAGGCACGTCAGATTGCAATGTATCTGGCTAAAAATTATACGGACTTCTCGACTTCGAAGATCGGTAAGTTCATTGGCAACAAAGACCATGCAACAGTACTGCATGCCTGCAAAACCGTGAAAGGTCAACTGGAAGTAGACAAGAGTTTCCAGGCTGAAGTACAGGAAATAGAATCACTACTGAAGAAGAAATAATTCAAGTATCAGGTATTAAGTATCAGGTATTAACCGTAGCTGCATAAAGCAAAGCGGAGCAATCCGCATGGATAATACCTGATACTTAATACCTAATACTTATTATAAGAATCCTTGCTGACGAAGCACTTTCAGTAAATTCTCAGACATAAATTCATTATCTTTCTTTGTATAACGTACATCCGTAAATACCTGAGCCAAAGTTTCTTTCTTGTTTTCTTCTATAAACTGTTTATTTTCCGGTAACGACTCCTTGTACTCATACAGGCGGTCTATGTCCTCGGGAGTATAATCATGATAGACTTCCTGATGCACGGCAGCTTCCAGAGGTAAACGATCTACCTGTACCGGAGTACCATCCGGATAACCTACTGTGATAGTCGTAATAGGAAACACCAGTTCAGGCAATTGAAGCGTATCGATAATCATTTGCGGATTGTAAGTAGTCGTGCCCAGATAGCAAATCCCCAATCCTGCTTCTTCTGCCAAGGTACAGAAAGTCTGCGCCACCAATAAAGTATCCATTGACGCATTCATAAAAGACATTAAATTATCGTAGCCCGGAACAGCGTTTCGCTGCTCACACCATCTACTAAAGCGACGAAAATCGGCACAAAAAGTGAGCACGACAGGCGCTCCTTTTACCATCGGCTGATTAAAATGAGCGGGAGAAAGTTTCTCTTTCATCTCCGCATCACGGGTCACAATAACACTATAAAGTTGCATCCCTCCCATCGTAGAAGCACGGAAAGAGGTTTCGAGCAAATCATTTAACAAATCAGGAGCAATATCTTTCTGCAAGTATTTCCTGACTGTCCTTCTGTTCTTTACGGTCTCAAACATATCTTTTTTTTGCAAAGATATAAAAAGAAATATTATTTCGCTATATCCAATGAAAGATTCTAATTTTCTTTTTGGAAAACTTAAAGCCGTGAACAAAACACAAATTCAACTGTTAATCAATTACTTAACAATAACAAACGGAAAACTTAAAGTCTGTTGATAAAATGTTTCATTTTTATTTTGATAGATGAAAAAACATTCTTAGCTTTGCAACCACATTTGTTAGTGATAAGTAAACTTCTACACATTACTTATTAAATAATAAAATCTAAGACACATTGGATCGTGGAAAAACAAATTTATTCTTATGACGAAGCCTTCGAAGAATCTTTACGATATTTCCAAGGCGACGAGCTTGCTGCAAGGGTTTGGGTAAACAAGTATGCAGTAAAGGATTCTTTCGGAAACATCTATGAAAAATCCCCGGAAGACATGCATTGGAGAATTGCCAATGAAGTAGCGCGTATCGAAGCAAAGTATCCGAATGCATTGACAGCCAAGGAACTGTACGATCTGCTGGATCACTTTAAGTACATCGTTCCACAGGGAAGCCCGATGACGGGTATCGGTAATGACTATCAGGTCGCTTCACTATCCAACTGCTTCGTAATCGGAGTAGACGGCGCAGCAGACTCTTATGGCGCTATCATCAAAATAGACGAAGAGCAGGTACAGCTCATGAAAAGACGTGGAGGAGTAGGTCACGACTTATCTCATATCCGTCCGAAAGGTTCTCCCGTTAAAAATTCAGCACTGACTTCTACCGGTCTCGTTCCGTTCATGGAGCGTTTTTCCAACTCTACCCGCGAAGTTGCCCAGGACGGTCGCCGCGGTGCATTGATGTTGAGTGTGTCTATCAAACATCCGGATTCGGAAGCTTTCATCGATGCCAAGATGACGGAAGGTAAAGTAACCGGAGCCAATGTTTCCGTCAAACTGGACGATGCTTTCATGCAGGCTGCCGTTGAAGGGAAACCTTATATACAACAATATCCGATCGATTCGGAAAATCCGACTGTCACTAAAGAAATAGATGCTTCCACGCTATGGAAGAAGATTGTGCATAACGCATGGAAATCAGCAGAGCCCGGTGTCCTGTTCTGGGATACCATCATCCGTGAGTCTGTGCCCGATTGCTACGCAGACCTAGGTTACAAGACGGTATCGACCAATCCATGCGGCGAGATTCCATTGTGTCCTTATGACTCATGCCGTCTGCTGGCCATCAACCTGTATTCTTATGTAGTAAATCCGTTCAAGCCGGATGCCTATTTCGATTTCGATCTATTCCACAAACACGTGGCTTTAGCTCAGCGCATCATGGACGATATCATCGACCTTGAACTGGAGAAGATCGAACGGATCATGAATAAGATCAACGCCGATCCTGAAAACGAAGAAGTGAAACGTGCCGAACGTGTATTGTGGGAAAAAATCTACAAGAAGAGCGCTCAAGGCCGTCGTACGGGTGTAGGTATCACTGCGGAAGGCGATATGCTTGCTGCTTTGGGATTGCGTTACGGAACGGAAGAAGCGACCGAATTCTCAGAGAAAGTACACAAAACAGTTGCTCTCGGTGCCTATCGCTCTTCTGTTGAAATGGCTAAAGAACGTGGTGCTTTCGAAATATACAGCAACGAACGCGAACAGAACAACCCGTTCATTCAGCGTCTGGCCGAAGCTGATCCGGAACTGTATGCAGAAATGAAGAAATACGGTCGTCGTAATATTGCCTGTCTGACGATTGCTCCTACAGGAACAACCAGTCTGATGACACAGACGACTTCCGGTATTGAACCGGTTTTCCTGCCTGTTTACAAGCGTAGAAGAAAAGTAAATCCGAATGATACGAACGTACATGTTGACTTTGTTGACGAGACAGGCGACGCATTCGAAGAATATATCGTATTCCACCACAAGTTCGTGACTTGGATGGAAGCTAACGGATACGATCCCGCCAAACGTTATACTCAGGAAGAAATTGATGAATTGGTAGCCAAGTCACCTTATTATAAAGCTACTTCCAATGATGTAGACTGGTTGATGAAAGTGAAGATGCAGGGAAGAATCCAGAAATGGGTGGACCACTCTATCAGCGTAACCATCAATCTTCCGAACGATGTAGACGAAGACCTTGTCAACCGCTTATATGTGGAAGCATGGAAATCCGGCTGCAAAGGATGTACGGTATACCGCGACGGTTCACGTTCGGGAGTCTTGATTTCAACCAAATCGGAAAAGAAAGCCGAACTTCCTCCTTGCAAACCGCCTACGGTAGTGGAGACACGCCCAAGAGTACTGGAAGCTGACGTGGTCCGTTTCCAGAACAACAAAGAAAAGTGGGTGGCCTTCGTAGGACTGCTGGACGGACATCCTTACGAGATATTCACCGGTTTGCAGGATGACGATGAAGGTATCTTGCTGCCGAAGAGCGTGACTACCGGACGTATCATCAAGAATGTAGACGAAGACGGAACCAAGCGTTATGACTTCCAGTTCGAAAACAAACGCGGATATAAGACAACTATCGAAGGCTTGTCAGAGAAGTTCAACAAAGAATACTGGAACTATGCGAAGCTGATCTCCGGCGTACTCCGTTACCGGATGCCGATTGAACAGGTGATCAAACTGGTAGGTTCTCTGCAACTGAACAGTGAAAGTATCAATACTTGGAAAAACGGTGTAGAACGTGCATTGAAGAAATATATCCAGGACGGAACGGAAGCCAAAGGGAAGAAATGTCCGAATTGCGGCAATGAAACTTTGGTCTATCAGGAAGGCTGTCTGATCTGTACCACTTGTGGTGCTTCCAGATGCGGTTAACATCGGTCGTATGTTAATTAATATATAAACAAAAGATTAAAAGGAGTCCGAAAACGGCTCCTTTTATTTTTTATCCAAAAAAATGTCTTATACTTGCATAGTCATTAGTATCCAATCAAAATCTAATATATATGACTGTATCATTTAATATCGAATATCGTACCAGTTGGGGAGAAGAAGTCAGGATTGCCGGGCTACTGCCGGAATCCGTCCCCATGCATACCACAGACGGCATATACTGGACGGCAGACGTGGAACTGGAAGTTCCCAAAGAAGGAATGACCATCAATTACAGCTACCAGATAGAACAAAACCAACTCATCATCCGTAAAGAATGGGACAGTTTTCCAAGACGCCTCTTTTTATCCGGTGTCTCTAAAAAGAAGTATCAGATCAAAGACTGCTGGAAAAATATCCCCGAGCAAGTCTACTTCTACAGTTCCGCCTTTACGGAAGCCTTACTAGCTCATCCCGACAGAGCGGAGGTTCCTCCCTGCCATAAAAAAGGGCTGGTGATCAAGGCATACGCCCCACGCATCAACAAAGACTACTGCCTGGCTATCTGCGGAAACCAGAAAGCATTAGGAAACTGGGACCCGGACAAAGCTATCCCTATGAGCGACGCAAACTTTCCGGAATGGCAGATCGAACTGGATGCAAGTAAGCTGAAATTCCCGCTGGAATACAAGTTCATACTCTATCATAAAGAAGAAAAGAAAGCGGACTGCTGGGAAAACAATCCCAACCGTTATCTTGCCGACCCGGAGTTAAAAACAAATGAGACATTGGTCATCTCCGACCGATATGCTTATTTCGATATTCCAGTCTGGAAGGGAGCCGGTATAGCGATTCCTGTTTTTTCACTGAAGTCAGAGAAAAGTTTCGGAGTAGGAGACTTCGGAGACTTGAAACGTATGATTGACTGGGCCGTAAGTACCCAACAAAAGGTAATACAGATATTACCGATCAATGATACTACCATGACTCATGCATGGACCGATTCTTATCCTTACAACAGTATTTCCATTTATGCTTTCCATCCGATGTATGCGGATATAAAGCAGATGGGGACATTAAAAGATAAGGCAGCCTCAGCCAAGTTCAATCAAAGACAGAAAGAACTTAACAGTCTGCCGGCGATTGATTATGAAGCTGTCAATCAAACCAAATGGGAGTACTTCCGCCTGATCTTCAAGCAGGAAGGAAAAAAAGTATTGGCTTCCAAAGAGTTTGGAGAATTCTTTGAAGCCAACAAGGAATGGCTACAGCCTTATGCGGTTTTCAGTTATTTGCGCGACGCCTTCCAGACGCCTAATTTCCGCGAATGGCCCAGACATGCTGTTTATAATGCTCAAGATATAGAGAAGATGTGTCAGCCGGAATCTGTAGATTATCCGCATATCGCACTCTATTTTTATATTCAGTTTCATCTGCACCTGCAACTGGTAGCCGCTACGAAATATGCCCGCGAACACGGTGTCGCACTCAAAGGAGATATTCCGATCGGTATCAGCCGCAATAGTGTGGAAGCATGGACAGAACCGCATTACTTCAACCTCAACGGACAAGCGGGCGCCCCTCCCGACGACTTCTCTGTAAACGGACAAAATTGGGGATTTCCTACCTACAACTGGGACGTTATGGAAAAGGATGGTTATCGTTGGTGGATGAAGCGTTTTCAGAAAATGGCGGAATACTTCGATGCATACCGGATTGACCATATTCTTGGTTTCTTCCGTATTTGGGAAATCCCGATGCATGCCGTGCATGGATTGCTGGGACAGTTCGTTCCCTCCATCCCTATGAGTAAGGAAGAAATCGAAAGTTACGGCCTTCCCTTCCGGGAGGAATATCTGATGCCCTATATTCATGAATCCTTTCTCGGACAGATATTCGGCCCGCATACCGATTATGTGAAACAAACATTTCTCAGTCCTTCCGAGACATCCGGTGTCTATCACATGAAACCGGAATTCGAAACTCAACGGAAGGTGGAAAGCTTCTTTGCAGGAAAGAATGATGAAAACAGTATCTGGATTCGGGATGGGCTGTATACATTGATCAGTGATGTCCTGTTCGTGCCGGATACAAAGGAAAAAGATAAATATCATCCCCGCATCGGAATACAACGCGACTTTATTTTCCGTTCACTTAGTGAGCAGGAACAGAATGCATTTAACAAGTTATACGATCAGTATTATTACCATCGCCACAATGAATTCTGGCGCCAGCAGGCTATGAAGAAGTTGCCACAACTGACACAATCGACACGCATGCTGGTTTGCGGAGAAGATTTAGGAATGATTCCGGACTGCGTTCCATCCGTCATGAATGACCTTCGTATCCTCAGTCTGGAGATTCAGCGGATGCCTAAGAATCCGATGCACGAGTTCGGATATTTAAATGAATATCCATATCGGTCTGTCTGCACTATCTCCACTCATGACATGTCAACTTTGCGCGGCTGGTGGGAAGAAGATTATTTGCAGACACAGCGTTATTATAACACGATGCTTGGACATTACGGAACTGCACCGACAGTTGCCACTCCCGAATTGTGCGAAGAGATAGTACGCAATCATCTGAAAAGCAATTCCATTCTTTGTATTTTGTCACTGCAAGACTGGTTGAGTATTGACGGTAAATGGAGAAATCCGAATGTCCAGGAAGAACGGATTAATGTACCATCCAATCCGCGCAATTATTGGCGTTACCGGATGCATCTTACTTTGGAGCAGTTGATGAAAGCAAAAGGACTCAATGATAAGATACGAGAGTTGATAAAATACACCGGAAGGGCTCCTAAGAAATAAAGAGAGAAGTTCCACTGTCTGTAGAAAGAATCAAAAAACAGAATCAACGATTCATGATGATGATATTTTCAGGCGCGGATGACGCGGATGAACACGGTTTTGATAGTCTATCTCTTAAAACCGTGTCTATCCGTGTCGTCCGTGCCTGAAAAAAATCAGATGAGCATTTTGCCACATCCCTTTCTCTTCCATAAGACGATTGTTTATTTCCCTTCATTCCTCTTTTTCCAATTATTCAAGTATCTTTGCAGCGCAGAAACGCAAAGCAAGATAAATGACAGATAATCAGAATCAGCGTATGGATTTTGTAGACTTAACCAAGGGAGTCTGCATTATTCTGGTAGTGATGGCGCATATCGGAGGCGCTTTCGACCAGCTTGACAAGCATTCTATGTTATCCTGCTTCCGTATGCCTCTCTACTTCTTTATCTCAGGAATTTTCTTCAAGCCTTACGAGGGATTATCCGGTTTCACTGTCAGAAAGATAAATAAGTTAATCATTCCCTTTATCTTCTTTTATGTCAGCGCCTTCCTGCTAAAATATATTGTCTGGAAAATCGCACCGGGGACTTTCCACCTACCCGTATCGTGGAAAGAATTACTGTTTGTCTTTCACGGACACGACCTTATCAAGTTCAATCCCCCCATCTGGTTTTTGCTGGCTCTGTTCAATTGCAATATCCTGTTCTATCTGATTCACTATCTGCGTGAAAGGCATTTACCCCTTATGTTTGCAGCGACTATACTGACCGGATGTACGGGATTCTTTTTAGGCAAACTGCACATAGAACTTCCTCTATATATAGATGTTGCGATGACTGCCCTCCCCTTCTATGCGGCAGGTTTCTGGATTCGCCGGTATAATTTCTTCCTGTTTCCCAGCCATCGGTTCGACAAGACGATCCCTGTGTTTGTTCTGCTGGCATTGGTCGTGATGTACTTCACCGCTACCACACCGGGAATGCGAACCAACAATTACCCCGGAAACATATTTCAGGTATACACCGCTGCCTTTGCCGGAATCTTTATGATTATGCTGATCTGTAAGAAAATAAAAAGAATGAGCATCGTTTCTTATCTGGGACGATACTCCATAATCACGCTCAGCATTCATGGTCCGATTATACATTTTGTAAGCCCGGTGGTTTCGCACTATATCCATAATGGCTGGGCAGAAGCAAGCGTACTGCTCCTGCTGACACTCGCCATTTGTGTTCTCTTTACTCCTATCCTGCTTAAGATTATTCCACAGCTGGTAGCACAGAAGGATTTATTAAAAGTCAAATAATAAAACATAGTACAAGCCAAAGTTTTATTAACTCTAAGTTCAATTATCAAATAAATTACTACTTTTGCTCCAAAGAACTATAGATCAAAAACAAATGAATATTACAATTGTCTTAGGAGATAAGATTCCATCAATAAAATACGGCGGAACTCAAAGAGTAATGTGGTATCTGGGCAAGGAACTGGATAAACGCGGACACAAAGTTACCTTCATCGCAGGAAAAGGCTCTTATTGTCCTTTTGCAAAAGTAATAGAACTCGATCCTGCCGGAAACTTAAATGCCCAAATCCCCGCAGATACGGACCTCGTGCATTTCAACATTCCCGTTCCCGATGGAATTACCAAGCCACACCTACTGACCATCCACGGCAATGGAATCCCTGCCAATGCAGACCGGAACATTGTTTTTGTCTCACGCAACCATGCGCAAAGACTTGGAAGTGAATCATTCGTATACAACGGACTGGACTGGGACGATTATGGCCCCGCCAATCTCACCCTCTCCAGAAAGAACTATCACTTTCTGGGCAAAGCAGCCTGGAAGGTCAAAAACATGAAAGGAGCCATCGCCGTCGTCGAAAGTATAAAAAATGCACAGCTGGACGTTTTAGGCGGTTATCGCCTTAACCTCAAAATGGGCTTCCGCTTTACGTGGAATCCACGAATTCACTTTCATGGAATGGTAGACGATTCGAAGAAAAAAGGATTTATTGAACAATCGAAAGGACTGATCTTCCCCGTCACATGGCACGAACCTTTCGGCCTGGCTATAACAGAATCTCTCTATTTCGGAGCTCCCGTCTTCGGCACTCCCTACGGGGCACTGCCCGAACTTGTTCCACCGGAAGTAGGTTTTCTCACTACTCACAGACAGGAAATGGCGGAACATATACAGTCAGCACAGTATTCTCCGAAAGTCTGCCACGAATATGCCAGAGATTTATTCAATTCAAGCGTAATGGCAGAAGCCTATTTAAAGAAATATGAAACGGTACTGAACGGCGAACCTTTGAATAAAGAGGTTCCCCATGTCATAGACATCGCACGACGTCTGCCATGGGACTAAAACCCGCATTCACCTAACATGGTTGATGACTAGATTCTCACAGATAAAGCCATACCTTTACTTTTTTATAAAATAAAAAGACATGAAGATAAACAACAGCTATATTTTGCTGAAAGACATCTGCTGCTTCGCCTATCATGGAGTAGCGCCACAAGAGAATATCATTGGAAATGAATATCTTATCAATCTGAGATTGAAGGTAGATATCAGCCAGGCTATCCAAACAGACAATGTATCGGATACAGTCAGCTATGCCGACATACACGAAGCTGTGAAAGCGGAAATGTCCGTCTCCTCCAAATTGCTGGAACATGTATGCGGACGAATAGCCCAAAGACTGCTCACAGAATTTCCTGCTATCGAAGAAATAGAACTTCGCCTTTCCAAACGGAATCCACCGATGGGGGCAGATATAGACTCAGCCGGTGTAGAACTGCATTGCAGCAGATAATCACGATTACCTATAATTGAACCGCCTGTGTCAATCTGGCGGAACGATTGTGCCAACTTGATAGAACAACTGTGACAACCTATGGGAATGGTTGTGCCAACCCATAGGGAACGGTTGTGCCAAGCGCTTGGCACAGTTGTGACACCGCGATGGCACAGTTGTGCCAAAGGCGTGGCACGAGCAAGGCATCAGCGACCTTCTCTGCCCTCCTATATAGGGGGATTCTCATCTACGATAATAGCGATCGGAAGGACACACTTTATTAAAGGACAGCAAGTCCCGAGCTGCGCTTACTTTCCAGAAGATCAGGTCCATATACAAGAAGGCTGCCTCAAAACAATGAAGCAGCCTTGCACTATAAGTATGATTTCAGTCTACAAGCGACCTATCTCTTTTTTCTTTTTCTTTTATTCACCGATTCTACCGCCTCCGTTACCACGGATTTATTTTCGAACCTCTTCGTATAGCCGGAATAGTCCGGATGAATACGTTCATAATCGGGGTCCATAAACAGAGGGCTGGAAATGATATGATCCGCAGTAGAACGATTACAGCAGAAAACTATATTTTCAACACCTGCCAGACGGGTTAACGCTTTTACATCCGTATCATGCGGCTGCAGTGTCATAGGGTCAGTGAAAAAGAAAAGATAATCAATCTGACCGTCCACAATACGCGATCCCATCTGCTGGTCACCGCCCAAAGGACCCGATTTCAGAATAGTAAAATCCCATTCCACTTCAGGATGCTTCTCCTTCAGTGCTTCCAGAATCAGAGTACCCGTCGTACCTGTACAGTAGAATTTATTTCCCATCAACAGTTCCGAGTTCCACAGTACCCATTCGATAAGGTCTTTTTTCATAGCATCATGCGCTACCAGCCCGATGCCTCTTCTTACTTTTGATTCCATTTTGTTATCCTTTTAAATCCGACAATTGAGAGAATCTTTTGCACCCTCCCACATAAAACTGCCACAAGATACTACTTTTTATCCGTTCAGGGATTGGATTCAAAGAAGTTTTTCGCAAGTTATCTTTACGGGAAGAAGAAAATGAAGGACAAATCTGCCTATACTCTTTCCGGGCGCGCATCACCGCACGGGCGTTGTCCAACTGTCCCTTCAGCAGAAATGTGAATGCTGCCACATAATCGAGACAAGCCCGGATACGCATCACTTTATTTAACTCTTCATCCGGAAGATTCTTATAGAGCATGACAAGATTATTACGAAAATTCAGAAAAGTCTTACGGGGATTCTCCTTTTTAAGAGTTGCCCCGCCGACATGATAGACCGTACTCTGAGGAATGCAAACTATTTTCCGACCACGGGAACGCAACCGCCAGCATAAATCAATCTCTTCCATGTGAGCAAAGAAACGTCCGTCCAGTCCTCCTGCTTCACGATAATCTGCAAGGCGGATAAACAGGGCGGCCCCCGTCGCCCAGAAAACCGGAAGGATTGTGTCATACTGCCCCTCGTCTTTCTCAACAACTTCCATCACGCGCCCGCGACAGAAGGGATAGCCGTACTTATCAATAAATCCTCCGGCTGCTCCGGCATATTCAAAATACTCTTTTTGCCGCTGGCTTCGGATCTTCGGCTGACAGGCGGCTACCTCCGGATGAGCATCCAAATAGGAGATCATCGGTTCGAGCCAATGTTCCGTCACTTCAACATCGGAGTTCAGAAGTACCACATATTCCGCTTCGACCTGCTGCAAAGCCAGATTATATCCATCCGCAAAGCCATGATTCTGATCGAGCACAATGATTCTGACACAAGGAAATTCTTCCCGGAGTATCTCCACAGAAGCATCCGTAGAGCCATTGTCGGCTACACAGACTTCTACTTGCCCGCTCTTCGAATAGCGGACCACAGACGGAAGAAAAGTACGAAGCATATCGCGCCCGTTCCAATTCAGAATAACTACCGATACTTTCATCATCACCCCCTTTCACATTCAGCTTTAGAAGCTTTCCAACGTTTATGTGACCACAGCCAATAAGCCGGCTCCCTGCGAATCGTCTGTTCCAGGTAATTGGCAAACATTTCCGTGATTTCTCCTTCGCTTGTTTCCTTCGGCTTTTCTGTCATCAACTTAAATTCAGCTATGCAATACCCCCTGCCGGGTTTTGTCAGGTCACAATAGAACACAGGGAAGTTCATCATCTTCGCGATACGCTCCGCCCCATTCAGAAAGGCGGTTTCCTGACCCAGAAAGGTCGTCCAGTATTTTTCATTCCCGCTGGGCCACTGATCCGTAATCAAGCCGACTACCATCTTTTTGCCTTCGCGCTTCAACTTGATAATTTCGCGTGCCGTCGAATGTTTCGGAATGTTATATCCTCCGAAACGGGAACGGATACGTTGGAATAACTCGTTCAGATACTTATCTTTCAAAGGTTTATAGACCTGTACCGGTACATCTCCCGGCTTCATGATCGCTCCCATCCCGATCAGCCATTCATAGTTGGCATAATGAGGAATCATCACAATGATTCCGCCGTATTTCTCGGTCAGTTCCAGATATTGTTCCGTATTCTTATAGGTCATCCGCTGATAAAGGTCCTCGGGTGACATGTGGAGCATTTTCAAGTCTTCGAGCATATAGTCCGAAAGGTAACGGTAGAAACGACGTTCTATCTGCAATCTTTTCTCCTTGCTTTTCTCGGGAAAAGACTTCTTCAGATTCTCCCGCACTACTTTCCGCCGATACCTTCCTACACGATACATCAACAGGTAGTTAAAATCCGAAAGTATGTACAACATGCGGAAGGGAAGCGCCGAAAACAGCCACATCCCGCTATATACCAGCCAATAAATAAATCTAGACTTCATCATTCATCAGAATTGTGCCTTTAAGCGCTGTCATCTCTTCATTAAATTCTCCCAGCCGAACGTTAATCATCTGATTATCCAATGATTCATCATTCTCTACTTCCACCCGGATATAGTTGGCGGTAAACCCGTGCATGGGGGTACCCGCTTTCGATTTTTCCATCAATACCTCCATGGTCTGCCCGATATGACGGGCATAAAAAGCCTGCGTCTTTTCATCCGAAAGCGCCAGTAGCCGCTGGCTACGCTGATGTTTTTCTTCCGGCGAAACTACATAATCTATCTTCAAAGCCTGTGTGCCCGGACGTTCGGAGTAACTGAACACATGCAACTGTGTCACATCCAATCCGGAAATGAACTGATAAGCCTGTTCAAAATACGCTTCCGTCTCTCCGCGCGTACCTACTATTACATCGACCCCGATAAAAGCATCGGGCATCACTTCCTTGATTTTCTTTATTTTAGAAGCGAAGAGGGCTGTATCATAACGACGGCGCATCAACTTCAGCACTTCATCGCAACCTGACTGCAAGGGAATATGGAAATGGGGCATAAATCTACGGGAACGGGAAACAAACTCGATGATTTCATCGGTCAGCAAATTAGGTTCGATGGAGGAAATACGGTAGCGTTCAATGCCTTCCACCTGATCCAGTGCTTTCACCAGATCAAAAAAAGTTTCGCCGGAAGTCTTACCGAAGTCTCCGATATTCACTCCAGTCAGCACTATTTCTTTTCCACCTTCGGCAGCAGCCTGTTCCGCCTGCTCCACCATAGAGGCAATGGTACCGTTACGACTGCGTCCACGGGCAAAAGGAATGGTGCAATAGGAACAGAAATAATCGCATCCGTCTTGTACTTTCAGGAAGAAACGGGTACGGTCGCCACGTGAACACGAAGGTGAAAACGAACGGATATCTTTGGTGGTAGTAGTAAATGCCTCTCCCTCTTCATGCTTATGAAGGTCACCCAAATACTGAAGCAAGTCTCCTTTTTGCTCGGCACCCAGCACTACATCTACTCCTTTTATCTTTGCCACGTCACCGGGTTTCAACTGTGCATAGCAGCCGGTCACTACCACAAAAGCTCCGGGATGCTGCTTTACCAAACGGTGAATAGCCTGACGGCATTTCTTATCTGCCATCTCCGTCACCGAACAGGTATTTACCACACAGATATCTGCTTTTTCCCCTTTACGTGCAGTCCGGACTCCTGCCTCCCGCAGGATTTTTCCGATAGTTGAAGTCTCTGAAAAGTTCAATTTGCAGCCTAACGTATAATAAACGGCTGTCTTATTTTGAAATACAGTGGTATCTATCATAATCTGTTATAACGCATATTTCCTGCAAAGTTACACATTATTATTAGTAAAACACTTTAGGATACGAAAGTTTATTCCTATTTTTGCACAATTCACTAAAAAACGTGCAATGATTAAAGAGAATTTCATTAAACTATACGAAAATAGTTTTCGGGAAAATTGGGATTTACCTTGCTATACCGATTATGGTGAATCCGTTCATTATACTTATGGCCAGGTAGCCGAAGAAATCGCCCGCATACACCTGCTTTTCAAATATTGCAGCCTGCGAAGAGGAGATAAAATAGCCGTTATCGGCAAAAACAATGCCCATTGGTGTATCGCCTATATGGCAACCATCACCTACGGAGCCATCATCGTCCCTATTCTACAGGACTTTACGCCCAACGATGTGCACCACATCGTCAATCATTCCGAATCCGTCTTCCTGTTTACCAGCGACAATATCTGGGAAAACCTGGAAGAAGAAAAGCTGACCGGACTGCGCGGAGTCTTTTCGCTCACCGACTTCCGCTGTCTTTATCAGCGGGATGGAGAAACCATCCAGAAGTTTCTGGTACACCTCAACGATGAAATGCACGCTGCATATCCGAAAGGATTCACGCGCGAAGACGTCCAATACACGACGTTGTCCAATGACAAGGTTATGCTGCTGAACTACACATCGGGAACCACCGGTTTTAGTAAAGGTGTAATGCTGACAGGCAACAATCTTGCCGGCAATGTCACTTTCGGCATCCGTACCGAGTTACTTAAAAAGGGAGATAAAGTACTTTCTTTTCTGCCGTTGGCACATGCCTACGGTTGTGCCTTCGACTTCCTGACCGCAACCGCCGTCGGAACTCATGTCACCCTGCTCGGTAAAACGCCTTCTCCCAAAATTATCATGAAGGCTTTTGAAGAAGTCAAGCCGAACCTGATCATCACAGTTCCGCTGGTGATCGAGAAAATATATAAGAATGTCATCCAGCCACTCATAAATAAAAAAGGTATGAAGTGGGCACTAAGTATTCCTTTGCTCGACACCCAGATTTACAATCAGATACGCAAAAAACTGATAGATGCCCTGGGCGGTCGTTTCAAGGAAATCATTATCGGAGGCGCTGCCATGAATCAGGAAGTGGAAGAGTTTTTCTACAAAATAAAATTCCCTTTCACCATCGGTTATGGTATGACTGAATGCGGACCGCTGATCAGCTATGCCCCCTGGAATGAATTTGTATTGGGATCTTCAGGCAAAGTACTGGATATTATGGAGGCACGCATTTACAAGGAAAACCCGGAAGCGGAAACCGGAGAAATTCAAGTACGCGGTGAAAACGTGATGGTAGGGTATTACAAGAATCCGGAAGCCACACAGGAAGTATTCACCGAAGACGGATGGCTGCGCACCGGCGACCTCGGCACGATGGATGCCAGCGGAAATATCTTCATCCGCGGACGACTTAAGAGCATGATCCTGAGTTCGAGCGGACAGAATATCTTCCCCGAAGAACTGGAAGCCAAACTCAACAACCTGCCATTTATCCTTGAAAGCCTCGTTATCGAACGTAACAAGAAGCTGGTAGCACTGGTTTATGCAGATTACGAAGCATTGGACTCCCTCGGACTGAACAACCCGGATAACCTGAAAACCATTATGGATGAGAATCTGAAAAACTTAAATAATAATGTAGCTGCTTATGAGAAAGTAAGCAAGATTCAGCTTTATCCCACGGAATTTGAGAAGACCCCGAAAAGAAGCATCAAAAGGTATCTATATAACAGTATAGCTGTCGATTAGTATGTTTTAAAACATGGAATAAAGGCGTAATATAACAAGCTTCTAAAAAAAAATATAAAAATAGTTGGCTTTTCGAGAACAACGTATTGAAAAAGTACATAACTTTGCAGCGTTTTAATAAAGCAATTGATTGTATTACGTTTTTAAAAAGCAAAGAAAATGAAAAAATTAGTTTTGATGGCCGTAGCTATCGTAGCAGTATCATTCGCATCTTGTGGTAACAAAGCAGCTGACGCAGCAAAAGCTCAACAAGATTCTATCCGCATCGCTGACTCAATTGCAGCTGTAGAAGCAGCAGCAGCTGAAGCAGAACAAGCAGCAGCTCAGGCAGCTGACTCTTTGAATGCAGATAGCACTGCAACTGAAGCTGTAGCTGAATAATTCAGAACAGCCTAGAGAGAATTGAAAGTCTGACATGCTAAAGCATGCACAGACTTTTTTTTATGCCTTATCTCAAGCAACAAAGCTATTGCTGGAGATTCCGAAGATCAATCCTTATTTAGCGTATGAGCTTTTCACAAAGGGAGCATCCAGCAAATAATCCAGACTTACCTCGACACTTTTCTCCACAGGCATGCTGTAGCTTTCTATCTCTGCAACAAGATGCTTCACACCAGCCGTCTTTGCATTCTTGAAAATAGCGTCGAAACCAACCATTCCGCTCTGTCCGATTTCTCTGTGATCTTTGATATGGAACATTTTAAAACGACCGGGGTATTTATTAAAATAATCGACCGGACTGTTTTGCCCGCGAACTACCCAATAAACATCCATCTGGAAGAAAACATATTCAGGATTGGTATGCTCAATCATGTAATCATACATCACTTTATCTTCTACCTTCTGAAATTCATGAGCATGATTATGGTATCCGAACGACATCCCCTGCTGTTTGCAACGTTTGCCTATTTCATTGTAATAAGCACAATATGTATCCAACTCCTTAAGTGTTTTAGGCACATCCATCCAAGGAGCTACAATGTAACTCATACCGGCAGCTTTATGATCAGCAATACACTGGTCCCACCATTGAAGTGAACTTGAAAAATCACCGGAAGCTAATTCTTCTTTCGACAATCCTCTTGTGCAATGTGAGGATAAAACCTTCAGTCCGGCAGATTCAACATCTTTTTTAAATTGACCGGGAGTTCTGTCGTAAAACTTTCCATTATTATAATTGGCGGCTTCCACACTGGTATATCCCATTTTCGCCAAGTTCTTCAGAAGAGTAATATAAGCGGCGTCACATTTACCATCCTTATTGTCTACCTTATTCAATATATCTCTGACAGAATAGAGTTGAATCGCTACTTCTTTTTTAGCTTTTGCTTTCGCTTTTGTTTTAGACTGTGCCATGGCTGTAAACGGAATCATTAAAAGAAGAGCCAACGCACATAAATTTATTTGGAGTTTCATGTTTGTAGATAAAGGGGTTCAAGTATTAAAATGAAAAGGCTGTGTCAGAAGTTCGTCGGGCATATCATTCTGTCATTCAGAACTAAACGCCAGTTGATTTTACTTTCAACACAGCCTCTCTTTGAATTATTTACGCGATCAGTCCAAAACTTTCACGCGGATATTGCGGAACCAAACATCGTCACCGTGATCCTGCATTCCGATAAATCCTTCATGGTTTTCACCACCGCAGTTATTCAGCAGTTCGAAAGCCAGCGGCCATTTGTCTTCGCTGAATTTGCTGGCCTGCAACATATCAGTCCATTGTTTTGTCCACAGGTGATATTCAAGAACATTCTCGTCATTCTGTCCGTGAACAACAGTGCCTTTGTAAACCATGATCTTAGCCTTGTTCCATTCGCCGGAAGGTTTCGCATTCTGGGGAACAGCCGGAATCATGTCATACAAAGAAGCCGACTGACGGTTATTGTCCTTACCCAGTTTGGCATCCGGATGATTGTCATTGTCCAATACCTGATATTCGGGAGCGGAGATATAGATCGGTTCGAGTACATCGTTACCATCCTTGTCCTTGGAAGTCACTTCCTGAGCCAGATAGAAGATACCGGAGTTACCGCCCTTGGAAATCTTCCATTCCATTTCCAGTTCGAAGTTCTTGAATTTGTGAGCGAAGATCAAATCTCCGCCGTCACCGTCCTGCGCTTCACCGCCGCCGGAACCGTTGAACTTGATACAGCCGTCCTCGATAGTCCACTTGGAAGGCACTCTGTCCTTACCGTAACCACGCCATCCGTTGAATGTTTTTCCGTCAAAGATGGTGATGTAACCATCCGCATCTACCGGCAATTGCAGGCTGTCCGTCTCTGCCGCTTTTAATGATTTTGAATATGACAATGCTACTTCGTTTGCCGACTGCTCTTCCTGAGCTGTTCCGGCTTTCTTCTGACCACCGCAGGAAACCAGAACTCCCGCTGCAAGACAACAAGCTAATGGATAAAATACTTTCTTCATAATAATTGCTATTTATTTTTTAATCTTTAATTCCTAACTTACTTTTATCGTGTTATCGTGGCATATCGGGCAGTCTCCAGCCTTCACGATAATTATGTTTCACCAGTTCGGCTGCGAATTGTTTCGCGTTGATCGGATCTGTCCAGGTCTTGTTGAAGGACGGGTGACCGTCATGAATCGTAAATCCGTCTTTGATACAGGTTCTGAGTGTTTCATTATCACCGATATTAGTGAAGCACATGTTGGCGCCGTCCCATTCCAGTGTCTTGTTCAAGCCTTGCAGACGGATAGCCAATACACCCATTACTACCATTTCGTTCATCGGTCCCGATTCGGAGAAATCCGCTTTCGGCATCACGCGGTTGGATTTGTCTTCCTTGCAAGCACGTACCCAGTCCATTTCATGGGAACATTTGACACGGCGGCATACTTTCGGTGCGTTGGGCACACGGCCTGACAACAAGAAAGGTTGTTCTCCGTAGCAGCCGCAAATCAATGTGTCCTTTGTTCCGTGGAAAATGGTCAGACCGCCACCGGGGCCCATCAGCTGTTTTCCTTCCGGGAAACCTTTCGGACGTTCCGGCATCATACCGCCGTCATACCAGTGTACCTCAACTTCCGGCAAGGCAACTTTCGGCATATTGTCGCGGGCGGGGAAAATCATTTTCACATGCTGGGCCTGAGGAGCGCAGGCACTCAGTAATAATGTAGAAGAACCTTCCACTTTGGTAGGATAACCCAGTTTCAGAGCTCTGAACGGCTGATGCAGGATATGGCAGGCCATATCACCCAATGCACCTGTACCGTAATCCCACCATCCGCGCCAGTTCCAGGGATGATAAACGTTGTTGTACGGATTCAGTTTGGCAGGTCCGGTGAAAAGATCCCAGTTCAATGTGTTGGGGATGCGGTCCGCCTTTTCGGGTGCATTCAGTCCTTGCGGCCAGATAGGACGGTCGGTGGCGCATTCCACTTTAGTCACTTCACCGATTTCTCCATTCCAGATCCATTCGCAAACAAGGTCGGTACCTTCGCCTGATGCTCCCTGGTTACCCATCTGGGTTACTACTCCGGTGGAAGCGGCAAGTCTGGTCAGCAGACGGGATTCATATACGGAGTGTGTCAGCGGTTTCTGGCAATATACATGTTTGCCCATTGTCATGGCGTCTGCCGTGATAATGGCGTGAGTATGGTCGGCAGTGGCAATGATGACACCGTCAATGGATTTGCCCATTTCGTCGTACATCTTGCGGTAGTCCCAGTATTTCTTAGCTTTGGGGAACTCGTCGAATACGCCTTTGGCATATTTCCAGTCCACATCACAGAGGGCTACGATGTTTTCGGTGCCCTTCACATTGTTGATGTTGGCGTGTCCCATACCTCCGATACCTACGGCTGCGAGGTTCAGTTTGTCGGTTGGTGAAACGTGCCCGTGGCTCATACCTAAGATAGAGCTGGGAGCAATGGTGATGCCTGCTAAAGCGGCGGCTCCCGTTTTAAGGAATTTTCTTCTTGAAAAGTCTGACATGGTTTTATTATTTTAAGGAGTTAGTTATTTGTGGTGGATTACTATGTAGCAACCCATATCCATTTTTCATGTTTTTTCTGCGTTCGCGTATCTGCTCAAGAGTCTGTAAATTACCGATAGCCGGCAAATCATTCATACGCGCATCCTGTAAGAATTTCCACGCATATTCGGATGCGATAGTCGAATCGTACATTAACGGCAGACGGGGATTTCGTTTACCGGTCAACACTGAATCAGCAAACAAATCGCACAGTACATCAATATTCTTCCCACCAAAAGGTTTTTCCACACGAAGTGTCTGATGCACTCCATGTAAATCAACAACAGCGGTTTTGAAGTCATGCGTCATACGCACAATACCTTCTGTACCTATAATATCTACATAAGAATTATGTGTCTGATCTTTGGATAGCTGCCCATAGACAAAGCCTTGCGTGATATCAAAGACTATACCATTTTGAAAAGTTCCGTGACATTGTACCCACCAAGGGTCTTTGTAATTCCACATGTTCACGCCTTGGGCATTCCATGTTCTATATTCACTTTCAGCGTACCAGCGGACAATATCAACATAATGCATTCCGCAATCGTGGAAAGCCGGTCCTTCATACTCATGCCCTTCACCCGGTGCCAGTCCCGGAGTCATGTGGCAGATACGGATGATAGCCAACTCCCCAATTTCTCCCTTTTGAATATATTCCTTCATCAAATTATGATACCAGGAGTTTCGCAGATATAAATTCACCGTAGAAAGTACATTTGAATTCTCTATCATATCTACTACTTTCCACTCTTTTTCCATTGTATCTGCAACGGGTTTTTCCGCAATGATATGCTTTCCGTATCGAATAGCCTTTTCTATTTGTTCAAGTCTTGAGTCTGCTAATGTGAAGAGTCCGACAACCTGTATACTCTCGTCTTCAAAAATTCTCTGATCATTATCTATTACACGAGATTCGGGAGATAATTTCTTTGCCAGTTCGCGTGTTGTAGGGTCCGTATCACAAATATAGGCAATCTCCCATCGCCCACTCTTTCGCATCGCCTCCCAATAGAATCTTCCCATTCTACCGAAACCGATTATTCCTACCTTTATTTTTGTGTCTAGTGAAAATTGTGTATTCATAAAACATGGCGAATTTAAGTACAAACAATATATAAGATACCGATTTTCATCCGTTCGCAAATTGTCTGAAAACCGATATCGCAAAACTAGCCAAATAAATAACGCTTTATGGAGTCTACACAACTTTATGTAGATTCAAAAAACACATTTACCTCTATATATCAAACACTTATCTATATTTACCTATCTAAAAAATGTAGATAGTTTGGAAAGGGCTTTTCCTTAGAAATGGCACAAAATCGTCTATACTGGTCAGATTTTCATAATTTCATTTTCAAATTCATCCCGGTCTACCGCAGCCTTGTTTCGCATCTTAGTACGATAATTATAGACAGTACTTGTAGAGCAACGGAGGAAGTTGGCGATCTTACCACTATCTGTGATACCCAGACGCAACAAAGCATAAATGCGTAGCTCCCTGTTCAACAATGCATCCTGCTTGAGAATAATTTTCTCATCATCTTTCAGCAAGGCATTGAAATCTGAAACAAAAGTCGGATATAAATTCAAAAAGACTCTATCGAAGCGAGTATATAAAGCATCAAGTTCATCATCAATCAGCGCAGATGATTTCAGCTTTTTAATCAGTTCTTCATAACACTTATTAATGGCTATCTTATAAAGCATATTCTGATATTTCTCCATTTTATGGATGTAACTGAAACATACATCGAAGAATTGAGCTATATAATGCTCCTTTATATTATTAATCTCAGACAGTTCATCATTCTTGTCATTCAGCTCACTATTCATACTATTGAGCTTGTCGTTCAATCTCAAAAGTTCCTCATTACTTTGTGCCAACGCCCGCTTCATCCGCAGTGTCTTCTTCATCTGAATATAAATGAACACCACCAATACGACTAAAAGAAAAAGAGAAACGCTGGTTGAGATAAGAAAGGTAATCAGATTCGATTTAGATCTGGCTTCCTCCGTCTGATAAGCTGTATTAATAATAGAATAGAATTTATAGATTTCCATTGCCCGGAAATGAATACCGGAGGAAACTACATCATCAATAGCCGACTGTGTAAATTTGAAAGCATCCGCCAAATTATTTTCCTCATATTGTATCAGTGCAAGTGCCTGTAAGGAGGCCGTTTCACGTGTGGCATTCTGAATATCAGCAATGGCAGACATCATGAGGTATTTCTTTGCATCATCCTCTCTCTTCAAATAGCGGCTCAGCATGGCATACGAATGAGTAATCATCGCATAATTAGGAGTTCCTACCTCCTCAGCATTCAGCAACTCATCCAAAATCTTGATCGCCTTTGTTGAATCGCGTCCTGTATAAGAATAAGCCCGTGACAATTTATAGTCAAAGGAAGTATGATCCATAAGAGCATACAGTGAATCCTGATAGGCTTCCCGTTTTTTTCCGTACTGATTATTGGTAGCAGAAATCGAATAATACTCCCAAAAACGGGCATATGTATCATAATAAGTAGCTAATAATGAACGAGGAAGTTCTGATGGTTTTATATTTTCGAGGAGTAATTCCGCATCCCTATACCTGCCGCACATAGAATATACGAGACTGAGTTGTAAAGACGACTGGTATTTCAGGTAGTTTCTGTTTAGCTGACGAGCAATTTCAAGATTCCGGTCGACATAATGAATGGCAGAATCAATATTAAATTTCTTATACTCGTTGTATAATTGAAGATTAATTTTGTATTCCCGATCGGGAGTCAGCCCGGAGTCTTTCAACAAACATTTAATTCGGGCAATCCGCTGTTCCTTCTTCTGCACAAATAGAGGCTTCGCATCTATCATTTTATGCAGAGAGTCAGCCAGTATTTTCAATTCGTTATTCGCATAAAGAGCATTGCCAATTCCCAGAGAGACCAGGAGCAGCAAAACGATTCTCTTCAGATAACAACGGTTGAATTTCATATTATCAGCAAAGATGATAAAAAAAAGCGATTTATCCATCAGAACAAATCGCTTTTTTATATAAGAAGTAAATTTGCTCTTATTCAGCAACTACTTCGAAAGGAATTTCTACAGAAACTTCCTTGTGAAGTTTTACGATAGCTTTGTAGTTACCAACTTCTTTCACAGCGTCTTTTACAACGATGATCTTTCTGTCAACTTCGTGACCCAGTTTTGCCAATGCTTCAGCAATCTGGATATTGCTAACAGAACCGAAGATAGTACCTGTTGAACTAACTTTTGTTGCGATAGTCAATGAAACGCCTTCCAACTTAGCAGCCAGTGCTTCAGCATCTTTCTTGATCTTCTCAAGTTTGTGAGCACGCTGTTTCAAGTCTTCAGCCAACATTTTCTTTGCAGAAGGAGAAGCGATGATAGCTTTTCCAGTCGGGATCAGATAATTACGACCGTATCCGGATTTCACGTTTACGATATCGTTCTTATAACCCAAGTTTACGATGTCTTCTTTCAATATAATTTCCATACTTTTCCTCCTTCTTATTTCATCATGTCAGTTACATAAGGCAACAATGCCAAGTGACGAGCTCTCTTCACAGCTTGTGCGATACGACGTTGGAACTTCAAAGAAGTACCAGTGATACGACGTGGAAGAATTTTTCCTTGTTCGTTCAAGAATTTCTTCAAGAATTCAGGATCTTTGTAGTCGATATAACGGATACCGCTCTTTTTGAAACGACAGTATTTTTTCTTCTTAACGTCTACTGAGGGCGGAGTTAAATATCTGATTTCTGATTGAGTCTGTTGTGCCATGATTAATCCTCCTTTTTGTTTGATTTAACACTTCTTCTTTTAGCAGCATATTCCGCAGCATACTTGTCCATTTTGAAAGTCAAGAAGCGGATAACGCGTTCATCACGACGGAAGTTAAGTTCCAACTTGTCAATTACAGTAGGATCTGCATTGAACTCAACCAATTGATAAAAACCTGTAGACTTCTTCTGAATTGGGTAAGCCAATTTCTTCAGTCCCCAGTTTTCTTCATTGATAATCTCAGCACCTTCAGTTTGAAGAATACCTTTGAATTTGTCTACCGCTTCCTTCATCTGAACATCAGACAAAACGGGAGTTAAAATGAAAACGGTTTCGTATTGATTCATACTCGTTTAATTAAATAAATAATTTATTTTATTTTAAATTGCGGGTGCAAAGTTAGGCATTTTATTTTGAACTACAAATATTTAATCTTTTTTTGTATCCGAATGTAGGAATTATCCGGGAAGAGGCTTACCTTTGCAAAGTTGTTTAAACAATAATTTCATGATAGAGCAATTTAATTTCGATATCCGGCTTATATTCGCCATCTTAAATGGTAAGGTTTCCGCTGCAATCAACCGGAAGCTATATCGTAATTTCCGTCAGAACGGTCTGGAAATCAGCCCTGAGCAATGGACGGTACTCATCTTTCTATGGGAGAAGGACGGCGTTACGCAACAAGAGTTGTGCAATGCAACTTTTAAAGACAAACCCAGCATGACCCGCCTCATAGACAACATGGAACGGCAGCATCTTGTAGTGCGCATTTCTGACAAAAAAGATCGCCGTACCAATCTGATCCACCTGACAAAAGACGGAAAAGAACTGGAAGAAAAAGCGCGCATCATTGCAGGACAGACTTTGAAGGAAGCTCTTCATGGCATTACCCTGGAAGAACTGAGCATTGGACAGGAAGTCTTAAAAAAGGTATTCTACAATACCAAGGACTAGGCAGAAAAGCAATCATTTAATTCATAAAATCCACTAAATCTGTCTTTATAATGGATTTTTCACCTAAATTATTTCGCCCGTTAAAGAATTATGCTTTAATTTGTGACTGGAATATTATAATCTATTAAAATACACACGCATGAAAGGCTTATTAAAGAATTTGGGATTGATATTAATCTTGATCGGAGTGGTCATCCTGTTGGCTTGTTCCTTTACCGGCAATGTAAACAACAACGCGGTTCTGGGCAGTTCAGTATTCCTTGTAGTACTGGGACTCATTTCTTATATTATCATTAATAAGAAGATCGCTGATTAATTTATTAGAAATCAATAAAAAATCCCGGGAACGAATGTTTCCGGGATTTTTTATTTGTGGTTATCCGAATACTCATTAAGATTCAACTTCCGGTGTAATCAGCTTATAGCCTTTTCCGTGGATATTGATAATCTCAATAGAATCATCTTCTTTCAAGTGCTTACGCAACTTCGTGATATACACATCCATACTACGGGCATTGAAGTAGTTATCATCAATCCAGATAGTTTTCAGAGCAAAGTCACGTTGCAGAATCTCATTAGCATGTGCACAAAGCAGTCCGAGAAGTTCAGACTCTTTGGTAGTCAACTTGGTCTGCTTGCCTTCTGTAGCCAGAATCTGTTTCTGAGTGTCAAAGGTAAACTTACCGATTTTGTAGATGTTGCTTTCTTTGTTCTTCTTTCCACGAACACGTCTCAAGATAGCTTCAATTCTGAAAGTCAACTCTTCCATACTGAATGGTTTAGTGATATAATCATCCGCACCAATCTTAAATCCTTCCAGAATATCTTCTTTCAGCGTTTTTGCAGTCAGGAAGATAATAGGTATCTCAGCATTCGCAGCACGGACATCCTGTGCCAACGTAAAGCCATCCTTTTTAGGCATCATAACGTCAAACACGCACAAGTCATATTTATTCTTCAAGAAAGCCTTATAACCGGCTTCTCCATCAGGATATAACTCAGCAGAATAACCTTTTGCCTGTAAATATTCTCTTAAAAGCATGCCAAGATTTTCGTCATCCTCGCATAATAAAATACGCAGTTTCTCGTCCATATCAATTATTTTTTAATAAAGGTAATGCAATAATAAATTTAGTTCCCACGTTCAGGTCGCTTTCCGCTCTAATGGTTCCCTTATGATCGGTAATAATTTTCTTCACATAAGCCAATCCCAATCCAAACCCCTTCACATCGTGCAGATTACCCGTATGCACACGATAGAACTTTTCAAATATCTTTTTCAGGTTTTCCTTCTTGATACCAATACCGTTATCTTGTATCGAAATCATCAGTTTACCCGATTCATTCCACGTTTTCACCTTCAGTTCCAGATCCTCTTCCGCTTTTTTATATTTTACCGCGTTATCCATCAGATTGAAGATCACATTGGTAAGATGCATTTCATCTGCAAATATAACAGGATCGGCAGCCTCAAGGTTCGATGTTATCTTACCATTATATCGTTCCACTTTCAGTGCAAAGGTATTGATCACTCCCGATATCAGTTCGTTCGCATCGATTTCCTTCATCTTCAGCGTTGCCTTCTGCCGGTCAAACATTGACATCTGCAGCACCTTTTCTACCTGAAAGCGCAAGCGCTTGGTTTCATCATTAATAACTCCCGATATATGCTGGAACATTTGCGGTGATTTTGCTACCGCGGGGTCCTTCAACATCTGCGCTGCCAACGAGATAGTTGATATCGGAGTCTTGAATTCATGCGTCATGTTATTGACAAAGTCATTCTTCATCTCCGTCAACTTCTTCTGTCGAAATACGATATAAATCGTAAAGATGAATGTCACCAACAACACCAGCGTAAATATCAGCGACGGAATCATGAAACTGATCGAATCGAAAATATAGTCCTTCCTTCCCGGGAAATGTACTTTCAGAATGCTCATCTTTGCAGGCGGGTCGTTTTTAAACAATGCCTGCTGATAAGACTCCTCACTTCCTTTTGTT
Organism: Bacteroides faecis; assembly: GCF_020091505.1. NCBI lineage: Bacteria > Pseudomonadati > Bacteroidota > Bacteroidia > Bacteroidales > Bacteroidaceae > Bacteroides > Bacteroides faecis. The sequence goes on from NZ_CP081916.1 coordinate 27,386, forward strand.
TCATAATCCGCACAACGGTAGACTTCACGTCCATCCTTGTCAATCACAGAATAATGAAAAGGCAGATCTATACTATTATTATATAGATTCGATTTAAGATACCCGTTTAAGTCTCCAAATCGTACCCTATCGCCAATCGACCTGTCGCTTCCCCGATAAATCATCTGCCAGGCTACTTCATCCAGCAATGCCCGTTGATACATATATCGGTTTTTAATAGCTTCTACCAGTGAACGCGAAGTTTCCGGAATCGTCTTTGAGCCTCTATAAGGAGAAATCATAGCTTTAGGAAGCTCAGATGGTTTGGTAGTCATCACTTTCAGTTCAAAGTCCGAATACACTCTGCCATCTTTTGACTTTACTGTAAAACGTTGCGTTTGCTGAATCAAATTGTTTTGTTGTATGGAAGAATTGTTCGCAGTCAACGCTTTTCTCTCAGCTTCTGAAATATCTTCGATTAACCAGCGTCTTGTTTCTGCATATTCCACATCCTTGGAAACCTGATCCAAGCTGTTGCGCACAGCCGCATCAAATTGTTCCTTCCGGGTTTTCATCATTTCCTCTATATAACTGACCTGCAGATACAACAGACTAAGGAAAGAAAGCCCCATTACAATACTTAATATCCAAATTGTTGACTTCTTCATAGCAACAAAATTAACACTCCCTAATTAACACTCCTAGCACATTAACTTGATTTAACCGGAAGTTCCCGGAAATTAACCGTAAAGAGCTATTTAGGTTGTATTCTGATTACTACAACAATATAACTCCTTCTTTGGTTTGCAAATTTAATAAAAAATTAAATCTTTTCCTTGCGATTTTCCATCTTTATTAATCATAGTTAAACAAAAACCGCCACCTTTTACTTAAAAAAGGCAACGGTTTTAACAGTTTTGAGAGAATTATTGTTTATTCTTCCGTTTGTTTAGCCTCAAAATCTTTAATCAACTTCTCCTGAACATCTGTCGGAACAAGTTCATAACTAGCGAACTTCATGATAAATGAAGCACGTCCACCGGTGAGTGAACTAAGTGCTGTCGAGTAAGAAGACATCTCCTTCAAAGGTACTTTAGCAACAAGTTTCTCAAATCCCTTTTCGCTGCTCATACCCATAATCATGGCACGACGTCCCTGAAGATCTCCCATCACATCCCCCATTCTGTCAGACGGAACAAACACTTCCACATCATAAATCGGTTCCAAAATCTTCGGACCGGCATTTTTAAAGGCTTCACTGAAGGCATTACGTCCGGCAAGCATAAAGGAAATTTCATTTGAGTCTACCGGGTGCATCTTACCATCATACACAATTACACGCACATCACGCGCATACGAACCAGTCAACGGACCTTGTTCCAGACGAGACATGATACCTTTCATGATAGCAGGCAAGAAACGGGCATCGATAGAACCACCTACGATACTGTTAATAAATACCAGTTTACCACCCCATTCCAATGGAATTTCCTCGGTACCTCTCACGGTAATCTTGAATTCCTGTCCATTGAATTTATAAGTATCGGGCACAGGCATACCTTCTTTATAAGGTTCCACGATCAGGTGAACTTCACCAAACTGGCCGGCACCACCGGATTGCTTCTTATGACGATAGTCAGCACGGGCAGCTTTCGTAATTGTTTCACGATACGGAATCTTCGGTTCCTCGTATTTCACCTGAAGTTTCTCATTATTTTCCAGACGCCACTTCAATGTACGCAGATGGAACTCTCCTTGTCCGTGAACCAGTGTTTGTTTCAACTCTTTCGACTGTTCAATCACCCATGTCGGATCTTCTTCGCGCATACGATTCAAGATAGTCATCATCTTTTCTACATCCGCTTCATTCACCGGTTTGATAGCACGGGAATATTTAGAATTCGGATATTTGATAAAGTTGAATTTATAATCGCAGTCCTTACCGTTCAGTGTATTTCCTGTTTTCACATCCTTCAGTTTTACAGCAGCACCGATATCACCGGCCTGAAGTTCTTCCACTTTCACACGGTTACCACCGGCTACGACATAAATCTGAGCAATACGTTCTTTCGAACCACGGTCAGCGTTCAGCAAGTCATCGCCTTCACGAACCTTGCCACTCATTACTTTAAAGTAAGATACCTCACCGATATGCGGTTCGACACTCGTCTTAAAGAAATACAAAGATTCCGGTCCGTTAACATCCGGGGCCACTTCTTTACCGTCTGTATTTTCGACTTTCGGCATTTCAGAGACGAAAGGAACAACGTTGCCCAAGAATTCCATCAAACGGCGAACGCCCATGTCCTTACCACCACAAACGCAGAACACCGGGAACATACCTCTGGCAATCAAACCTTTACGGATACCTTCCCGCATTTCATCTTCTGTCAGAGAGTCTTGTTCAAAGAATTTCTCCATCAGACCTTCATCGTTTTCGGCAGCAGCTTCTACCAATGCTTTGTGCATTTCCATAGCCTTATCCATTTCTTCTGCCGGAATATCTTCAATCGTAGGAGCACCACCTTCGGGTTTCCACGAATATTTCTTCATTAACAATACGTCAATCAAAGCATTAAAGCCCGGACCTGTAGCAATAGGATATTGGATAGGAACCACTTTAGAGCCATATGCCTCTTTCAGTTGTTCAAGGATATTATCATAGTCGCATTTTTCATTATCAAGCTGGTTGACTAGAAAAATAACTGGCTTATTCAATTTTTCAGTATATCGGAAGTGATTTTGCGTACCGACTTCGACGCCGTATTGACCATTGAGAAGTATAATTGCTGTGTCGGTCACATTAAGTGCAGTTACCGTACTGCCAACGAAGTCGTCCGATCCCGGACAGTCTATAATATTAAGTTTTTTATTGTTCCATTCTACGTGGAGAACGGTAGAGAAAACGGAGTAACCATACTCTTGTTCAACAGGGAAATAATCGCTAACTGTGTTTTTTGCGGCAACAGATCCGCGACGTTTTATAACACCACTCTCGAAAAGCATTGCTTCCACGAGAGTGGTTTTCCCAGAGCCAGAACTTCCCAACAAGGCAATGTTCTTGATTTCATTAGTCTGATATACTTTCATAATATATAAGATTTTAGTAATTACTCAGTATGTTTCTCACATACCATTAATTTAGTGACGCGCAAATTAGGGATTTATTGGGGGAAAAGCAATATTTATGACAGTGTTACTAAACAATGTTATGTAACATAACCCCTTATTGAACAAAATAAACAATCACCCCCGATACCTAATTATCCACCATCGCATACTTCATTTCTTCAAGTCACAGCAGTCGGTTCGTTCCACAGCTATGGAACGAAAGGATAACAATAGTGGAACTAAAGGGAAACAACTATGGAACGAATTCCGGAATACGACTCAAAAACAAACAAATGCCTGAAAAAATACTAAGTTATCCAATAAATAGCCTTATTTTTGCCAGCTAGAACTCTTAAACAATGCAATTATGGCAGGTATTTATCTTCATATTCCCTTTTGCAAAACCCGCTGCATCTATTGCGATTTCTATTCCACTACCCGCAGCGAATTGAAGACACGTTATGTACGTGCCCTTTGCCGTGAACTGGAAATGCGAAAAAAATACCTGAAAGGAGAATATGTAGAAACCATTTATTTCGGAGGAGGTACCCCGTCCCAGTTGGAAGAAGAAGATTTCATACTTATATTTGATGTCATCCGCGAACAATATGGAATGGAACATTGCCGGGAAATAACCTTAGAAGCCAATCCCGATGACTTGACACCGGACTATCTGAAAATGCTCGCTTCCCTCCCATTCAACCGTATCAGTATGGGAATACAGACATTCGACGATACGACACTCCAATTGCTGAAACGCCGCCATACTTCCCGGACAGCCATCGAGGCAGTCCACAGATGCAGAGAGGCAGGGTTTCAAAACATCAGTATCGACCTTATATACGGACTGCCCGGAGAAACCAAAGAACGTTGGGAAAATGATCTCCGCCAAGCCACCAGCCTGAACGTAGAGCACATTTCCGCCTACCATCTGACTTACGAAGAAGATACACCTATATATAATATGTTGAAACAGCACCAGATAGAGGAAGTAGATGAAGATTCCAGCTTACAGTTCTTTACACTGCTGATCGAACATTTGCAGGAAGCGGGATACGAGCATTATGAAATATCCAATTTCTGTCGTCCCGGCAAATACTCCCGTCACAATACCTCGTACTGGAAAGGAATACCATATCTGGGCTGCGGACCGTCTGCACATTCGTTCAATGGAACAACACGCGAATGGAACGTGTCTTCCATCGACCTATATATAAAAGGTATAGAAGGAGACCGGCGTAACTTTGAAACAGAAAATCTGGATCAGACGACCCGTTACAACGAATTTATCATTACCACCATACGCACCGTATGGGGTACCCCTATAGAAAAACTAAAACAAGAGTTCGGTAATGAACTGTGGGAATATTGCCGGAAGATGTCTGCCCCCTATCTGGAAAATGGGAAACTGGAAATGCACGAAGGGGCCTTACGCCTGACACGAGAAGGAATTTTCATCTCCGACAGTATTATGAGCGACTTGCTTTGGGTTAACTAAAATATTAAAGATCAGCTGATGACCGAATCAGAAGTAAGAAAGTTATTACGGCAAATGAAGGAACTGGACTCACAAACAGCCTTCCGCGACTTCTATAACATGACTTACGACCGACTCTTCCGCATAGCCTATTATTACGTGAAACAGGAAGAATGGTCGCAGGAAATCGTGCTCGATATCTTCCTGAAACTATGGAAGCAGCGCGACACCCTCCTTGATGTAAAAAACATCGAGGACTATTGTTTTATTCTGGTCAAGAACGCTTCTCTCAATTATCTGGAAAAAGAATCAAAGTACACCACCATTCATTCCGATTCTTTGCCGGAACCACAGGAACAAAGCTATTCTCCGGAAGAGTCATTAATCAGCGAAGAATTGTTTGCAATTTATGTGAAAGCACTCGACCGGCTTCCGGAACGTTGTCGGGAAGTATTTATCCGTATTCGTGAAGAGAAGCAAAGCTATGCACAAGTAGCGGAAGAACTGGATATCAGCATAAAGACGGTGGATACCCAACTCCAGAAAGCTGTTACCCGACTGAAAGAGATGATTCTGTCAAGTGGATGATTAAAACAGCCAACCACCCCCAGTTGCACGTTATTAAACCGGTTCTTTTTATATTAACGTTTATTTGCAAAAAGTGCGTAGGGAGTTTCTGTCAATCCCCTGTCTTTATCAGCAAACAAACCTATTAATCACTAAAAAAGACAGAAATGATGAAAAAGTTTAATGACACAAACGTTGGGCTCTTTGTCCTCTTAACAACATGTCTGAGTCTGTTTTCCTGCAACAACGACAATGACAACTTCCCCAAGGATTATGTAGGATTTGAGAAATCCACCCGAACCATTGAGTGTGACAAGAATCAATCCGAAAGTGAGTTGCAGATTAAAATTATAGCTGCCGACAAATCAAAAGAGGACAGGACAGTATTGCTCACTACTCCTGCTCTTCCTGCGGGACAGGCACCTATCATGAAACTGACAGAAAACAAAGTAACCATCAAGGCGGGACAGAAATCAGCTATGACCACCATCAAGTTTTATCCCCAAAAGATGATACTGAAACAACAGAATGTTACCTTATCCTGTACTCCCCAATGGAAAGAGGGCGGTATCAGCAAACTGACAATTCTGCTAAAACGAAAGTAGAAAGAAAGCTAAATAGAAAAAATATGAAATATACCGATAGAGAATTAGAAGAAATACTGAACAAGCTCATAGCTTCCACCCGCTCACCGAGAGGACGTTTTTCAGCAGCATCCAGCTATCCGCAACTGGAGAAGAAGCTGAAATTCCATTATCGCCGGTTATATCCGGTACGCACATTTGCGGCAGCGGCAGCAGTAGTCTTACTTTGTCTATCGGTATGGACAGCTTATCTATATATGCAACCGGTATCCATACAGACAGTTACCACCCTGGCAGAAACACGTACCATCCTTCTGCCCGACGGTACTTCTGTCACGCTAAACCACTATTCTTCCCTTTCCTATCCGAAACAGTTCAAATCGGATAACCGGGAAGTGGAGCTGAGCGGAGAAGCCTATTTTGAGGTAAGCAAAAACAAAAAACACCCGTTTATAGTGCAGACTGAAACGATTGACGTTCAAGTATTGGGTACTCATTTTAATGTCGATGCCTATCCTGACAATCCGGATGTAAAGACGACTTTACTGACGGGATCGGTAGCGGTCAGCAATAAAAACAACTCAGTACACATGGTTTTGAAACCAAACGAAGTAGCTATATATAATAAGGTGGAACAAAAGCTTACCTGCAAGGTACTGGAAAATGCCGGAGACGAAATTTCCTGGCGCCACGGAGAGTTTATATTCGACGATCTACCTCTACAGGAGATTGCCCGCGAACTGTCCAACTCGTTCGGAACAACTATCCACATCACCGATTCCACCTTGCGAAATTATCGGGTCACAGCACGATTCCGCAATGGAGAAGATCTGGAAACGATTTTGTCTGTATTGCACAATGCCGGTTATTTTAACTATTCACGAAACACTCAACAGATTACTATTACTCCAAAACTAGACTAAATGAAAACTATTCCTCAAAGACACCTGCCTGTCAGAACACTCGTTCTGATAGGTATGGTGATCCTTATCACTGCACAGGCATACGCACAAAATGCCAATGCCCGACTCACGCTCACGCTGCGAAATGCTACATTGAAGGAGTTCGTTAAGCGGATCGAGAACTCGACAGGATATTCCTTTATCTATGGCGAAGAAATCAACATCAGTCATAAAATCAACCTGAAAGTGAAAGATATGCCTTTGCATGAAATATTGGATCTCGTATTCAAAGATGAACCGATAAGTTATCAGTTCTCCGAGCGCTATATCCTCCTGCAAAAGAAGAAAAAGCAAAAGCCGGTAAGCCGCAAGTTTACTATCAGCGGATATGTTACCGACGGAACGTCTTCCGAGACGTTGATTGGTACTAATATCATTGAGAGTCATCAATATCAAGGCACTACTACCAATCCTTACGGCTTTTATAGTATTACTTTACCCGAAGGAGAAACGGAATTACGTTTCTCCTATTTGGGATACGCCACAGAGACACATAAATTCACTCTCTCACAAGATACACTATTGAATATCCGTATGAGAGGAAACGCACAATTACAGGAAGTAGTAGTCGTTTCGGATAAAGCAGAAGCAGGTACAGTAGCTACACAGATGGGATCAATTGAAATACCAATGGTTCAGATCAAGAACACTCCAAGCATACTGGGAGAAGCAGATGTAATGAAAGCTATCCAGTTAATGCCCGGAGTACAGGCAGGCGTAGACGGTTCGGCGGGATTATACATACGCGGTGGCAGTCCTGACCAAAATCTGATATTACTTGACGGGACCCCGGTATATAACGTAGATCATATGTTCGGATTCTTTTCCGTCTTTACCCCCGAAGCTATCAAAAAGGTTACTCTGTTTAAAAGTTCCTTTCCTGCACGTTTTGGCGGGCGTCTCTCCTCTGTCATTGATGTACGAACCAATGATGGAGATATGAAAAAGTATCATGGAACACTCAGTATCGGCTTACTGACCAGCAAGATAAATCTGGAAGGGCCGATCGTGAAAGACAAAACGTCATTCAACATATCCGCAAGACGTTCGTATGCAGATTTAATAGCCAAACCATTCATGCCCGATGACGAGAAATACAGTTATTACTTTTATGATATCAATGCAAAGATCAACCATAAATTTTCCGACCGAAGCCGCCTCTATTTAAGTGCTTACAATGGAAAAGACCATTTTGCTGCTGACTACGACAGCAATACAGATTATAAGGACGGCAGTAAGATGAATTGGGGGAACACAATCATTTCCGCCAGATGGAACTATATTTTCAATAACCGTCTGTTTAGCAATACAACCGTTTCTTACAACAACTACTTATTCGACATTAACGCATATACGAGCAATCAATATGCTCTCGGCAATGACGAAACCTTTACCAACCGATATTCTTCCGATTACCGCTCCGGCATTAACGACTGGAACTATCAGATAGACTTTGATTACAACCCCTCGCCCGTACATCATGTCAAGTTTGGTGCCGGATACATCTATCATCGTTTCCGTCCGGAAGTAATGACTTCCAAGATTTCTGACAGGACAGATGATCAGACATACCGTGACACCACTTACCATAACATGAATAATAGCCGGATTTACGCACACGAAGTATCCGCCTATGCAGAAGATAACCTAAAGATCAGCAGTCGCCTCCGCCTGAATCTCGGACTGCATTTTTCTTTATTTCATGTACAAAAACAAAGCTATTTTTCGCTACAGCCACGCATATCAGCCCGTTATCAACTGACGGATGACATAACGCTAAAAGCATCTTATACCAAAATGAGTCAGTATGTACATTTACTTTCATCCATGCCGATAGCTATGCCGACTGATTTGTGGGTTCCTGTAACAAAAGAAATAAAGCCGATGCAATCTCATCAATATTCTCTGGGAGGATATTATACAGGAATTAAAGGTTGGGAATTCTCGGTGGAAGGATATTACAAAGATATGCGCAATGTGCTGGAATATAAAGATGGAGTCAGCTTCTTCGGGTCCTCCACCGGATGGGAAAACAAAGTGGAAATGGGGAAAGGCCGCTCGGTAGGAATTGAGTTAATGGCACAGAAAACACTTGGAAAGACAACAGGATGGCTGTCATACACCTTATCCAAAAGCGACCGCAAATTTGCCAAAGGCGGCATAAACAATGGAGAACGTTTTCCATACAAATACGACCGCCGCCACAACATAAACCTGACAGTCAATCATAAATTCAACGAACGCATTGACATCGGTGCTTCATGGGTATTTTATACGGGAGGGACAAGTACCATTCCCGAAGAAAAGACCGCCATAATCCGTCCCGGCAATGGGGCAAACAATGGTTATACTCCAGGATACGAGGACTACTACAATCCTGCTTACAACAACTCTCCCAATATCGGAGAATCTAATTATGTAGAACATCGCAATAATTACCGGTTACCGGCAAGCCACCGACTGAATATAGGAATCAATTTCAACAGAAAGACCAAACACGGAATGCGTATCTGGAATATTAGCTTATATAATGCATACAACTCCATGAATCCGGCATGGGTATACCGTGCATATAATTATGATGGAAAAGCCGTCATCAAAAAATACACCCTATTGCCCTGTATTCCGTCTTTTACCTACACTTATAAATTCTGAACCAACATGAGAACTTATACATATCATCCACTTATCCTATTAGTTATCATACTGTCAACAGTATCTTGTGAGAACGAGCTTCCTTTTAATATAAAAGATAATCCTCCCAAGTTGGTAATGAATGCCTTTATCAATGCCGACAGCCTGACCAATGTCTTATTTCTCAACCTTACGGGAAAAGACAATAGCACCCACATTGAAAATGCCACAGTTGAAGTGCGCGTCAACGGACAAATCAGAGAGACCCTGCGTCCTCTCCCTCCGGAAACAGATTATGACCAGCAATGCCGTTTCAACATGAACGGGACATTTTCTCCCGGTGACGTGGTACGCATCGATGCCCTTACAGATGACGGAAAATATCATGCCTGGGCAGAAGTTACCGTGCCACAGCGTCTTGATGAAATAGAAAACATTGATACGCTCACTGTCCCCTTAACACAAAATGGCTTCACTCAAGACTACATGCGTTACAAAATTACTTTCCGCGATCGTCCCAACGAAGAGAATTACTACCGTATAGTAGTAGACAAGCAATTGACACTATGGGGATACAACCATGAGGAAGGAGGAGAGGACTATATTTATTGGACAAGACAGCTTGGCTATTCATTTATCGGTCGCGAAGATGTTGTGCTGACAGACGGACAACCGTCAACAGGAGATGACGAAGACAACGGACTATTCGACACAGCCAAAAACATTTACGGCGTATTTGATGATTCACGGTTCAGAAACTCATCCTACACCATGACGGTTTACAACAGTCCCAGTGTTAATAGCAGTTCTGGTTCCGACGGATATGGATATTATGATTCATTGGATGTCATCATCCGTTTATTAAGCATCACAGAAACGGAATATTACTACCTGAAAGCTCTCAATTTAGTAGATTCTGATGTTTACGATGAAACGATCAACGAACCCATCAGATACCCCAGTAATGTACATGGAGGTACCGGAATGGTAGGAGTCAGCACGGAAGTCAGTAAAAAAGTACGGATCAGGACATGGCAGCGTTAACTATTTTACTACCTTCGCAGCAAAATCAAAAACTGACGTTTTACTATGTTTATTATCATTGGAATTATGCTAACCGGGATGCTCGTCGGCTACCTGTTGCGTAATAAAAGGCTATTATGGATACATAAGATAATCACTCTCCTGATATGGACCCTGCTCTTTCTCCTCGGAATTGATGTGGGAGGAAACGAGGCTATCATCAAAGGATTACATACATTGGGACTCGAAGCAATCATTATCACACTGGCAGCAGTGACTGGCAGTGTCCTGTGTGCATGGGGACTCTGGTACCTGTTATATATAAGAAACAGGAGAAAGGAGACAGAAGCATGAAAGGAAGTCTGATTATCGTCTCATTTTTTATCATTGGTACTCTTTGTGGATTTTACCATCTGATTCCTTATGACTTTACCGATAGCAAACTAAGTTATTATGCCCTCTGCGGACTGATGTTCTGCGTAGGCATCAGTATCGGTAATGACCCCAATACACTGAAAAGTTTCCGTTTCCTGAATCCCCGCCTGATGTTTCTTCCTGTCATGACGATACTGGGAACGCTGGCAGGTTGTGCCGTAGCGGGGATTTTCATGAGTCAAAGAACCTCTTTAGACTGTATGGCAGTGGGAGCCGGATTTGGTTACTATTCCCTCTCCAGTATATTCATCACCGAATATAAAGGCCCGGAATTAGGAACAATCGCATTGCTATCCAATATCATGCGTGAAATTATAGCATTGCTGGGTGCCCCGTTACTTGTGAAGTATTTCGGTAAACTGGCTCCTATCTCCGTAGGCGGAGCTACCACCATGGACACTACTCTTCCTATTATCACCCGATGTTCCGGAAAAGAATTCGTAATCATTTCTATCTTTCATGGTTTTGTCGTTGATTTCAGTGTCCCATTTCTGGTCACCTTTCTTTGCTCAATATCATTTTAACAGCAATATTCCTTCAGACTGAATTATATAATAAGAGAAAGGGTGGAGGCCGACTGAGCTCCCCACCCTTCTTTTTTTATCTCATCCCACCTGTCAGACTGTATTCCGGCAAGTATACCGATATTATTTAATAGTTACCATAGTAGCTCCGAAACCATATTCCTGAAAAGACGCATCCTGATAACGGTAATTGCTGTGCTTCCGTTTCAACTCATCAAGAATAGCTTTCCTCAGTACTCCGTCTCCTTTTCCGTGGATAAACACAATTTTCTGTTCACGCTTATCTTTATTGGCTTCTATCACTTCCCGGAATTTATCCAGCTGATAGTTCAGTATTTCACTGTTACTCATGCCTTTCGTATCATCCAACAAAGAATCGATATGAAGATCGATTTCAATAATTCCATTTCTCCCGCCTTGACCGTGATTCGGCTTTACAATAGGCTGTGACTTCGGTTTATCGACAAACTTTTTCTGCAATAAAGCCGACTGAATCTCTTCTGCCGATACATATACCTGCTTGGCAGGCACATCATCTTTCACAATATCATAAATCAAAGCAGGCTCTTCGAAGAAGTCAGAAGCACTGAATGTATGCAGTTTATAGAATTTCACCGTATCGATCCGCAGCTCCACACTAACGGCAGGTTTGATGGCAGCAGGCTTTCCGTCTTTGAAAGCGATCAGCTGGACAGCTACCCGTTCCATCTCATTCAACACATCTTTGGTAAACTCTTCCAATAGCAGTTTGGTATTCGGTTCTACCAGTCCATGCGAGCGATTGTTCCAGGCCTTTCCCTCCGCACTCAAATATGTGTAGTACAGATAATAGTTGCTGTCATTCACCAGATAGGCTTCAAAAGGAGTAGTCATCATCGCCTTGGCATCTTCGGGCACATAAGCCAAAAACACATTCAGCGTGTCTCCGCCACGCACCTCCGGCTGGCGTTGTATAACCGGCATTTCCGGTTTTACCGGTTTCACAGGTTCCTCCTGCTTCGGAGCTGTCGCACCGGGTTTACGCTTTATATTATAATCATCCGCTTCAATCACGACACATTCACGTATCGGCATCGGAATGTCAAAACCATCCGCATCTTCTACCAATACAAAATCTTTTCCTTTGAATCCTGTTACGACTCCACCGCCTACCTCACTGAGGAAGCGTACTTTATCTCCTATTTTCATTATTGTATCTCCTGTTAAAATTCAAAATTAAAATGGGTAACAAAGATAGGGATTTATATGAAAAAACAGGAAGATTCGGTTCTAAAAACAAAATGAGTGCCTTTATTCCCCCTTTTATATTAACTTTGTCCGCAAAATATTAACGGAATGCAGATCATTTCATTTTAGTTCTCTATTAATGACAAAACCGATGAATGAACTTATTAAAGTCATAGCTTTTGACGCGGACGATACGCTGTGGAGCAATGAACCTTTCTTTCAGGAAGTAGAAAAACAATATACACATCTACTGAAATCTTATGGCACTCCCAAAGAAATCTCAGCAGCTTTATTTCAAACAGAAATGAACAACCTGCAAATTCTGGGATATGGCGCCAAGGCTTTTACCCTTTCGATGGTTGAGACGGCACTACAAATCAGCAACCGGGAGATTGCCACCGACATCATTCAAGAAATTGTCGATTTAGGGAAATCTTTGTTGAAAATGCCTATCGAACTGCTGCCGGGGGTAAAGGAAACACTGAAAGCACTGAAAGAAACGGGAAAATACAAGCTAGTGGTCGCCACCAAAGGAGATTTGCTGGACCAGGAGAATAAACTGGAACGTTCGGGACTTTCCCCTTACTTTGACCACATCGAAGTGATGTCCGATAAAACGGAGAAAGAATACCTCCGGTTGCTGAATATCCTGCAAATAGCCCCTTCCGAACTCCTGATGGTGGGAAACTCCTTTAAATCAGATATTCAGCCTGTATTATCTCTGGGCGGATACGGAGTACATATTCCTTTTGAAGTGATGTGGAAGCACGAAATGACAGACACGTTCACGCATGAGCGCCTGAAACAGGTGAAAAGATTCGATGACTTACTACCTTTGCTTGGATGAATACGCTGCCGGACAAATCCTGAAAGAATAGAGTATCACAGCAATTTCATCAATTCCGCTGCCCGACAGGCTTCTATCGAGTTGCCGACAGAAAGTTTCTCCAGAATATTCTGCCGGTGGCGGTTGACAGTATTTACACTGATATAAAAAGTCGCAGCTATTTCTTTGCTCGACAGTCCTTTCCGTATGCAGCGCAGTATTTCCTTTTCGCGTTCCGAAAGGATATTGCGGTGCTCTTCCGAAAGGAATAATGTTTCTACTTCTCCACTTTCCATCTGTGTGATAGTAGCATAAATGCCCTGTTCCGGTCGCTGGTCGGCAGATAAGGAATAAAGGCAGAAGATCAGCCATACATTTCCGGAAGGAGTATTCTCCATAATCTGCACCAGATTATCAATATACTGGTAAACGCCTTTCTCATTCATCATGCGCAATCTGCATCTTCCCCGGTATTTGAGCCGTTCATCGGGAGACATGGAGAAAGTCTTCTGAAAAAACTTATATTCCAGCAAACGCTTCTCCACCAAATCTTCGGGATGAATACGCCGGTAGATACAGTCTTCGTCCATCGAATCAATTACGCTTAAAGCAGCCTCTTCGGGAGTGAGTCCCAGAAAATGAGCCCATGGATGAACAGTAACGTAGCTCTTCCGGTTCGAAAGATCGGAAATGACGGCACATCCTCCATTAATCTCCGTCAGTGAACGGATAAACCGCTGGTGTTGTTCCACTACCCCGTAATCCAGCGTTTCATGTGCTGTCGGTTGCGTGGCATAAACTTCATCTATTTCTTTTTGCAGTACGTCCATCGTATAAAATGGTTATTATTCAGTATTGTCGCACGAACAGGTATGGCCTATCTTTGCACCACAAAGATAAATAAATAAGAAACGACCATGAAACATTTGAAAATCAAAATCATGTCAATCGCGTTATTGGCAGCAACAACTTCTTCTATGGGACAAAGTCTGAATAAAATGAACTGGCTGAATGAGCCTCAACAATGGGAAATAAAGGAAGGCAAAACTTTGGTGATGGACGTACCTGCCAAGACGGACTTCTGGCGGATTTCCCACTATGGATTTACGGTAGATGACGGGCCTTTCTACTATGCCACTTACGGTGGGGAGTTTGAAGTAAAGGTGAAGATAACGGGCAACTATGTGACCACATTCGACCAAATGGGATTGATGCTGCGCATCGACCACGAGAACTGGATAAAGGCAGGAGTTGAATACGTAGACGGCAAGCAGAATGTCAGCGCTGTAGTTACACACCACACAAGCGACTGGAGCGTAGTGCAACTACCGGATGCCCCGCGTTCCTTATGGATCAAGGCAGTCCGCCGGCTGGATGCAGTGGAAATCTTCTTCTCCCGTGACGATAAGGAGTACACGATGATGCGTACTTGCTGGTTACAGGATAACTGTCCGGTCATGGTAGGGCTGATGGGAGCTTGTCCGGATGGAAAAGGATTCACGGCTATATTCGAAGAGTTCAAGGTAACTCCGCTGGCAGATCAACGAAGACTGGAATGGGCTAAAAAACAAGCAAGTAAATAGGTAAGAAGAACCAATAAAAGGATAACATAGCGGAATACCCTTTCTGTCACATTCCCAAAGATACTGTCCGAGAAAATGAAAGAATAGAGATTACCTTCTTTTATTTTCCCGGACAGTATCTTTTCTTATGAAGAATAAAGCTATTTCCCAAGAAATTGAGCAAACTTCTGCTTTGCCTGATGCAACATTGCTTCATCCATATCGGCTTCCTGCCTGAAACACGAATATTCCAAATCGAGTCCTTTCTTCTTTGCCGATTTATTCCAGTTCCCGACAACCTGCCCTTTATGAAGGATAATCGGAAAGAATAGTCCATTGTTGGTAAACGCTTTGGGGTAATGTTCAAGAGGTAAAACATCCGTCCGGTCCTTATATCCCAACAAATATTCATCATAAGAAGGCAAAAGATGTATATCATCCGTCAGTTTGCCGCGAGTCCGGCAAGCGTCATGAATATACCATGTCTGCTCCTTCCATTGCTCAGTTGTCAGTTCCGATGCTATCAGATAAATAGCCTGCTTTGCATCCGAAACCGGCAGCCCCGACCACCAGACAAAGTCCTGCAAAACAGCAGGCGAGTGACTGCGGAAGTAGCTCCGTGCCAAACGTGCCAAAGACTCGTCTTTCGTTAACTCGGGCATCGGCGGCACCCGTTCTTCCAGAAGCGCATACGTACATTTACTTCCTTTATCTTCTCCACTACAAATAATGCCTTCTTGCTCCGCACGTGCCATAAAGCGGGTCATACGGTGGTTATCCGCCAAAATTCCCGAACGGTTAAAGTGTTCGGCGATTTCCTGCTTTGTCAGACTTTTCTTTCCACACAGAATCTTCTCCAACAGTTGATGACCTTTTGCATACAGTTCATCAGGGATATCCAGATCGTATCCTTTCGCAAAAGAATCATTGGCCGAAATAATACGTTGTGCCGAAAGTTTCAGCATCCAGCGGATATCCTCTGCCGCCACCAGATGCCACGTGGGACGCATCACATGAGTTCTCAGAATTTCCCCTTCGCGCAAAGCCTTCTCTACCGCTTGAATCGTAGCTGATTTCAAACGCATTCCCACTGCCCACTTCACCATGGGGTAATTTTGTGCCTGCATAGCTCCCATCCATGACACCAACTCTTTTGGTTCGTGGAAAAGCGGATTTACTAACTGCTGGTTCAGCAAACGAATATTCGGTATATTCATAGTTGATTATTTTATTTGCTACAAATATAAAGTTTCTTTGCTACAAATCATCATAAAACGATTAACTGATAAGCAAACGATCAGCAGAAACACCGATACCGATATTACTTCAACTCACTTGATAAGAGCAGGAAGCAGTTGGAAGTCTCCGAATAAATCTCTACTTTTGTACTTTATAACAAAGAATATACTTAGAATGATGCTCTATAAACTTATTTCCCCTTCGATGGTAAAGGCGACGATCCAGTTGCCGGCTTCTAAAAGTATCAGTAACCGTGCACTCATCATCAATGCGCTGGGCAAAGGTATTTATCCGCCGGAAAATCTGTCCGATTGCGATGATACCCAAGTCATGATAAAAGCCCTGACCGAAGGAAAAGAAACGATTGACATCATGGCAGCCGGCACCGCCATGCGCTTTCTGACTGCTTATCTGAGTGCAACTCCGGGAGAGCGGACCATTACAGGCACCGCACGTATGCAGCAACGCCCGATACAGATTCTGGTGAATGCCCTTCGCGAATTGGGAGCTGAAATAGAATACGTACACAACGAAGGATATCCTCCTCTCCGCATCAAAGGTGCAGAACTGAAAGGAAATGCAATCTCGCTAAAGGGAAATGTCAGTTCCCAATACATATCTGCCTTGTTGATGATAGGCCCGGTACTGAAAGACGGACTGACATTACACTTGACCGGAGAAATCATTTCCCGTCCTTATATCAATCTGACACTGCAATTAATGCAGGACTTCGGAGCCAAGGCTGCATGGACTTCGCCCAGCAGCATTTCCGTAGCTCCGCAGCCGTATCAGAGTGTTCCCTTCACCGTAGAAAGTGACTGGAGCGCTGCCTCCTACTGGTATCAGATCGCTGCTTTATCTCGCGAAGCAGAGATAGAACTGCCGGGACTATTCCACAACAGCTACCAGGGAGACAGTCGGGGAGCAGAGGTTTTCTCCCGTCTGGGAGTAACTACGGAATTTACCCCTCAGGGAGTGAAGATAAAAAAGACAGGCAAGGCACCGGAACGACTGGAAGAAGATTTCGTTGATATCCCGGACCTGGCACAGACGTTCGTTGTCACTTGTGCCTTATTGAATATCCCTTTCCGCTTCACGGGTTTGCAAAGTCTGAAAATAAAGGAAACGGACCGCATCGCCGCTTTGAGAACCGAACTTAAAAAGCTGGGCTACCTCATCGAAGAAGAAAATGACAGCGTATTGATGTGGAACGGCGAACGTTGCGAACCGGAAGAGACTCCTGTGATTGCAACTTACGAAGACCACCGGATGGCGATGGCATTCGCACCGGCAGTCATATCCTGCCCCAACCTGTTGATTGCCGACCCGCAAGTCGTTTCCAAATCGTATCCCGGTTATTGGGAAGATCTGAAACAGGCCGGATTTCAAGTCATAAACGAAGGCTAACTGCCGCTAAGCTGTGGAAGATTTCAACAAATATACTTCCCATATCAATTATTCCCCTATTGTAGATTTCGTATTACAGCAAGGGAAAGAGATTTCTTATAAAAAAGGAGAATACTTTGTCCGGCAAGGAGAAATCTGTAAGATAATGGGGTTTGTCGTTTCCGGTTCTTTCCGCTATTGCTGCACCAACAGTTCAGGCGAAAGCAGCATTGTCGGATATACATTCGACCATTCATTTGTAGGAAACTATCCGGCTTTTCAGTTACAGGACAAATCAAATGTAGATATTCAAGCACTATGTGACTGTTCGGTATATGTGATCAGCCATCCCCAACTGGCTGACTTCTACGATATCAATAACGACCACCAAAAACTGGGACGCCGAATAGCGGAAACTCTTTTATGGGAAATCTATGACCGGATGATTTCCATGTACAGTCTGACACCGGAAGAACGCTATCTTGATATTATCAACCGTTGTCCCGACTTACTGAAACTGATTACTTTAAAGGAGCTTGCCTCCTACCTCCTGATTCGTCCGGAAACGTTGAGCCGCATCCGGAGAAAAGTAGTTCAGAAGTAAATTCTTGATTTCAATCAAGATTTTATTCATGCTCCTCTCCTATCTTTGCAGGCAAACACAGTCTGTTGGATTTATGAAGAAAATAATAATTATAGGTGCAACCTCCGGCATTGGTCGCGGATTGGCAGAACAATATGCCTGCGAAGACTGCCTTATCGGCATCACTGGCCGCCGTGAGAATCTGTTAAAAGAGATTTGCGCACAAGATAAAGATAAACGATTCTATCAGGTATGTGACATCACTCACACAGAAACTACCATTTCATCGCTGGAAACGCTTGTGCAAGAAATGGGAGGCATGGATATGCTGATTATCAGTGCCGGAACAGGGGAGCTGAATCCGCAACTCTCCTATCAGCTCGAAGAACCGACTTTACGGACCAATGTGGTAGGATTTACCAATATAGCCGATTGGGGATTCCGGTATTTTGAACAACAAAAGGGCGGGCATCTGATTACGATCTCCTCCGTAGGCGGAACACGCGGCAGCGGTGTTGCCCCGGCTTATAATGCCTCTAAAGCATATCAAATCAACTATATGGAGGGACTTCGGCAAAAAGCGGCAAAGCTGCCCTTCCCCATTTACACAACAGACATCCGTCCGGGGTTTGTAGATACAGCAATGGCGAAAGGAGAAGGATTGTTTTGGGTTACTCCTGTCGACAAAGCAGTGAAACAAATAAAAAGAGCGATATCAAAAAAGAAGAAGATAGCCTTCATCTCCAGAAGATGGAGATATGTGGCAGGGTTATTCAGACTGATTCCTTCTGCTCTTTATTGCAGAATGTAAATATAGAAGAATATTGCAAAGAGTTTACTTTCGGAAAAAGGTAACAGAGGAGTATATATAAAAATTATATAAAACCATTATGATACGCTCTATCTAAGTACTCCTGAACCTCTATTTTCATACGTAATATTTTAGTCCCTTCCTTCTTTACAGGCTGCCTTAATATAATATTACCTAGCTTTACTGCCGAATCCATATCTTTTTGCTCTATATAAAGCAAGAAAAGTCGATATTTTGGAGTGATGCGATGTGGAATCATCGAAATTGATAACTTATAAAACTTTTCCGCTTCATAAACGTCTCCTTTACTCCTCCATATATCTCCGATTTTATAATAAAGATCACTTGTTGGTGCAACTTTGGACGCAGCTTGTAATAATGACAATTCTTGATCTAAAGAACATTTACCTTTGCATACTTGTGAATAAAGATACATTAATTGTGGATTATAGCAGAACAATGGAAATAATTTATTTAAATCTGAGCAATGATCAAGAGTCTGTTCATTATTAGCCAATACTAAAATTCTCTTATAAGCCTTATTATAGATAGAATAAGACCAGGAAGAAATCCCGACTACCAAAACAACAAAAAGACTAGCTAACACATACACTCTAAAGGATGACAGTATAATACATTTGACTATGGGGCTTTTCAGCATTCCTATTATAGAAGTAAAAACGATACATAATGAAAATATACTTGCAGGATAGGAGAAGAACGAAAAGAAAAGAGAAGCTACTAACAAAGACTTCAAAACACGATCAATAGGACTAACCTCTTTATTGTTAACTAAAACATAAATAATTGACAATACAAGCAACATACCTACTAATCCCTGTTCAGCCATCATGTACAGAAATTCATTATATGGGTAAAAAGTATTATCCGCTAACATCGCATATGTCGAATCCTGATTATTAATAAAAAAATCAGCCTGATAATGCATATAATTAGCCAACCATCCTCCTGATCCAAAACCCAAAAACGGATAATCTTTAATCATGCAAGCTGTATTGTACCATATCAAGAAACGACCATCTGCAGAATCCTTCCTAAGAAAATAGACAGCTGCAACTAAAACAAATATAGTTAACAGAATAAGAATCTTTACCAGAATAGAACCTAGTACAGAACGCCCATCCTTTATGAGATACGGGTAGAATAAAAACAGAGCACCGGTAAATATAGACACTAATGCCGCACGTGATCCTGTTTGAAATATTCCAAACAAGATAAAACAAGCTATAATGAGAAACAGCAGAACCAAATTATATTTTTTATCTTGCAGATATTTACCAATGTAATATAGAGGAATAAGACAAGACACAGCTAGCAAACATCCCAAAGGTCCTGGATTACCAAATGTTCCAGTTACTGTAAAATCAAAATGATTGCTCGTTAACCATAACGCTTTTTGCAACATAGAGAAAGCAACTTCCACAACGCCCCAAAAACAGAGGATGAAAAATAGGAACTTATAATATCTTATAGGAATTATGCGTGATATTACATACACAATACACAATAATGAGAACCTCCACAATGATGAAATATCAATAGGAATATTCCTATTAATAATGAATAAAAGACAAAATAATATCAGAAATAAATCATGTACTCTTACAGGTATGCACATTGTCCTAGATACACTATTATTCATTCTAATAGAATTATAAAAAACTTAATTTATTCTCCCTTCTATATGATTATACAGAAGGGAGAATTGATTCCCTACTATAAATTTAGTTCACTATAATAATTTTTGGCTATCATTCTACCCGTATTTTCATCCTTGAAAAATACCACTACTTGCACTTCGGCTCTTTTCACGTTACTTAAATTCATTTTATTAAAGTAATATGAAACCGATAATTTCCCTTTGGGCTTTAAAGTTTTAACTGGTACTCTTTTGCCCTCTTCCGTATCAAATAAAGGGAACAATATTTCAAATCGCTTTCCATCAATATTTTGTATAATTGTAATACGACTTCCGCTTAATTCATTTAAACTACTTTGATTCATTATTACTACTTCTTTATCTGTATTATTAGTTAAATTAAGAATCAAAAGATTATTCTGCTTTATATGCATCATGCTTATTTTCACATCTTGCCCTTGGCCTATTACAGGAATCCCTAGCAACAGCAAACTAAATACCACATACTTAATCATATTCATAAACTTATTTTTTTAATTGTTCATTGGCTATTCTCAGCATTTCTTCATAATACCATTCCAAATAGGTTCTTTCATTCTCATAGAACTCAGAAACATTTGGAAAGTTCTCTCGTTCATTTCTATGCGTCTCAATTTCATTCTCATAATATTCAGGAGAATTAAAATGGGTAACAGTAATAGACTGTTGATACCACGCCTCTATGGTCGCCGGAGTCATATTAGTACCCTCAAATTCTTGCGCCATTCTGTCTCTTATTATTTGCTCAATCTCAGGAGGTACATTTAAAATGATAGGATCACCTATGACTTGATGTGACTCCAGCGAAGTTGAATAGTGTTTCTTATCAATATGATGTATTTCATGCCAAATTATAGCCATCCTATCAATATCCTGTAACTGAGCTGATTGAAAAAACATTTCACATAGTAATAGAATTCCATTCATTGTTTTAGCAGGAACATGACAGAAAGTTATTTTTTGAATCTGATAATTCTGAACATTGACATTTTTCAACTTTTCTAACTCTAACAAAACTCTGTTTACCATCTGCTTCTCCAGTTCTGTCAAAGGAAGTATATTTTCGTCTGGGTTATTCTCCTGTCCATTATCAACCAAGTCTTCTTCTGGTTGTCCTTGATCCGGCTCAGGGTCTGGATCCACTACTTCTCCAGGACGTGTATCTTCTAGCCATTGATCATTTCCTGCGTCCCAATCAGGGTCTGGGATAATAACAACTTCATCAAGCCACCCATAATCAATATCCCATCCTGCATCCTCTCCACGTGTTGACACCGTATTCATTTTTTGTATAGCTACCATCGAAACAAGACTTCGAGCCTGTTCTATTTTTTCCGAAGATATATCTTTTACAGAATTGTCTAATAAAAACACACCCTTCATCTTCGTGCCATTTTTATAGATATTTATTCGTACAGTAACCTGAGAATAAACACTAGAATATATTGCAACACCTGTAAAGCCACCCTTGCCAGCACAATTTACAAAATTGTCACATATTTTTTTTCCATATTTACTATCATGCGTTTTCGATGGTATTAATGTAAGGATGTATTGAGACAGCTTCTTACTTTTAGTGTCCTTCACTATTACTAATTTCTGATATACATTGACTTTTCCAACTGAAGGTATACCATTATATATGTCTACATAAATTGCCTTAAATCGGCACGTTGGAGTGATAGGAATGCTATAACTCGCAAGTTCATTCATCGAAGCACCGACGGCTATATCCCAGTCAGGGATAAAATCACCAGGAGAAACAGTTTTATTATCTTCAGAGCTTAAAGAACGACTCAATATTAAATTCTCGGCCATCTGCACTTGAAAATAATCTTTAGCTTCTTGTATACTGAACTCCTCCATATTTTCTTGTCCATTCTTTACTAAATCTTCATCAGTACAGTTTACTACAACAAAAACAATCGCCATTATGAATAAAATTGCATAAATGTAAGTTAACCTTCTCATATATTTATTATTTTAGTCCTTTTCTCTTCATTTTTCTCTCAAAATTATACTTCCACCAACCACTCCATTTTGTATAATTAGCAGCACTAAACAAAGAAGTAACCGTTTTACAGAATTCTTCACTCAATTTGGATAATTCAATATATTTATCAGCATCAGATAGTTTCTTCTGATTCAAAATTTTGTATTCCTCTATTGCATATTTACTATATGCTTTCTTAAAATCTGCCAGTTTTTCTTGGCTTAATCCATACTTGGATATCAATGTATAGTCCAACATTGCATTATTCACCTTCTTCCATTTTTCAAAAACCAAGGGAACCGCAACAGCTATTTGCTTCGACATTTCCTTATCATTTTTCATCATTTCGACCTCCTTATCAGCATGTTTTTTACTGCTATTAAGTATATCCACTCGCTTCTGTTTATAAGTTTCTTCAATCTGTGCTATTGCGAAAGCTTCATTATACGACGCTCCATACTTATCCATGTTACCCAATGCTCTATTAACCGTTCTTTTATAAGCAATATACCAGCTACCATTTTCTTCTCCTAGTATTTGCTTTATGTTTTTATTAAGTTCAGTAAGCAAAGCTTCATTGTTCTCATATTTTTTTGATTCATCTGTTGATTCCTTAGACATCCGTTCACGCTTATTCAGCCACACCTTCTCTGTATCAAATAAGGCACGCATTTGCTCATAAGGAATAAACTTGCTTTCACTAAACACATGATAATGTTCTAATTCTTGTGTACAAAAGCTCCACCTTCTATCTTTCCCATCATAAAATGCTTGATTAATAAAAGTCCCATACTTTTTATAAAGCTTTCTTTGATCAGCCTTAAACTGGATAGAACTGATTTTTGTATTTCTCAGTTGCTCCTTCTCTTGTTGTAAAGAATGTAGTATATCCTCATATCTGTCAGCCTTTTTGCTGTCAACATTATAGTTTTTCATCACATATTCCTTACGTTTACTTATGTCAACGTCCGGAATATCAACTTGGGAATAGCCTATACTTCCTATTAAAAGTAAGGATAAAGATAAAAGAGTTCTTCTCATAAAATGAAATTTTTAATAATTAAAATACCACTACCACCATATTTGTTTGCCATTCTCATAAGTAAAAGGACGTTCTTCACGGCCCTTTGTCAAATCACGAAGCCATAATAAAGCCTTTATAGGAACATTATCATACACGACACTATCACCATCAGGTTGTTTCTTTCCCAGACTTATCCATCCGTCTTGCCAGTAGAATAATTCATAAGTATCTGTTGAAACTACAGCATTATCATCATTACGTGGTGCAAATCCAATCTTACTTATTTTCACAGGCTTGCCCAAATCAGCACCAACCCACATATCTACGCCTCCAGCAACCTGATAATATGTAAGAGGATTCCGATCAAATACATTCACCATAGTAGGATCTTCACGTATAGCCTCACATGCAATAGGAAGAAAAGGTAGAGGCTCCCCATTTGAATGATATAAACTAAACTCTGCAATACTAAATGTACCTTTTGGTCTTATATAACGCACATATCGAAAACTCTTTTCCGTTGAAATTTCTATAACTTGCATTTTACTTTTAGGAATATCAGTTATTGTATACAGATTTTCAGCATCAGAAAAATCCGCTTTATTCGCTCCTTCAAAAATACCCATAACCATCAACTTAGCAAAATCTACTATTCGCAGATTTAATGGATATTTTCGTTTTAATACAACCCTCTCACTCTGTGAACTATCTGTGCTTATCGCCACCACACTATGATCTGACACAATGAGTGGAGCACCTACAGGTATTATATCATCATTTGTCCATTGTATAGGTAAATAGACTATGCCATCTCCTAAATCAAGAGCCTCTTTAGTCTTATCCTGCATAGTATTTGTACCAGTTCCTACATAAGAGAAGTTGGTTGATGAAGAAGCTGCTAGTGGTATCCAGCCAGCAGGTGAGAAAACAGACAAATAATAAACACTTGTCTTATCAGTCAAATTTCGGGAAATCTGTACATCACGAGAACCGATCCCATGCAATTCTGTCACATCAGCTATATCATTGTATTTAAATAATTCCGGAAGATCAACAATGGCTTCTTCGCGTAACTGCAATTTATACATTCGACGGTATATTTTAGGCGTTTTCCGTGAAATATAACTGTCATTAGTTATTTTATTAGTATTTTGTAATGGATAAATCTTTCCATCAGGCAAAATTACTGACACAAAAGAATGTCCATTATTGCTACTTCCCCAATATGGTACAAACTCATAGGCCGCTGGAATTCCATTCGCTCTTAAAGCCATAACTAACAAAGTGGAACGATCATTACACTTACCATATCCATTATAAGTTAGAAAAGAATACGATTTAGGAAGATCACCATAGTTATCTGGAGAAAGTTCTAACTTAACTTGCTCATTTATAGATTTGGCAGCCGCTATAATATCAGTATCACTATTTGGTATATATCTTTTCCTACAGTCTTCTTTCCAATAAAACTCTAAAGGCTCATCAGCGATTCTATATGGGAGAATATACTCTATAAATTGATCGAAACTATAATCCTTCAGGAATTTACTTTCTTCTCGCAATGCAAAGGATCTCTCTAATGACCAAACGAGAGAATCCGCCTTTATAACTTTTATATCATAAATAAGATCCTGATCAGTAGTATGTTTACCAAGCATATTACTTACTAAATAACATGCTGCCTCATATTTTTCATTATCACCGGCAGCCTTATAGTATTTAAGAAAATTAGTTAACTCAACCTTATTGGCATCTGAGTTCTCTAATGTTTCCCATGCTTTTCGCTCATATTTATTAGAAGCGCAACTACACATTACAATTATAAATAATAATAGTTTTGTTTGCATATTAAATTTAAGGTTAGTAGTCTTTTTTGAGTGTAGGCTATTATTTTATAAACTTTGTGCAATATACAAATACTAAATCAAAAAATCAACAAAACAATATATATTTTACAACATGCCAAACAATATATTGCATATACTTTTCTATTCTCATAACAAACATAAAAACTACTAGTATTCGAATTTCAACATAAATAATTTCAGCAAATACCCATCCATAAGTCGTATTTCTAATAATTAATCATTTCACACAATCAATCTAACAAATGATACAACCTATATTTGCGTTGATATAAGCTATTAATACGATATCGGTATTATTCAAATATTACCGTCACCCATCACTATATCGAGATAACAGATTTATAATCAACACATAGCATCGTGACAGCAAGGTAATGGCAGTTATTGCCGTCACTTCCAAGTACAACTAGTTTCAATCATCATCGGACGAAACATTATCAAGCTGTAGTTCCAAGACCAGTTCCAACCATTGGAACAAAGTGTTTCATGCCTTGAAACAAAGTGTTCCAAGTAATGAAACAAAGTGTTTCAAACCTTGGAACAAAGTGTTTCAAGCGTTTGAAACTTCTTGAAACACCGATCGTCTAAATTTAATAAACCACATGATTCCGGTTTACCCGGTCGTAACAGTAGTTTCAATCCACCTGTTCTTTCAAAAAGAACCAATAATTTTATCATTTCAAGTAAAAAACAAAAAGGTCAACCGCTTTTAGGCTTAAGACAAAAGAGAGTCAACCAAATATAGAGTTTAGTATAAAATCTGTCAACCAAAAACAGGGATAAGACACTAAAGAGTCAACCTAAGTCAGGTTATGACAAGCCAATAATGTATGAGACA
Source organism: Bacteroides faecis (assembly GCF_020091505.1). Classification (NCBI taxonomy): domain Bacteria; kingdom Pseudomonadati; phylum Bacteroidota; class Bacteroidia; order Bacteroidales; family Bacteroidaceae; genus Bacteroides; species Bacteroides faecis. The sequence continues at coordinate 53,738 of NZ_CP081916.1, forward strand.
TCAACCATTAATACCTGATTTCTCAATTATTAATAACTAATACGTCAATCATTAATAGTTGAGACATCAGACATTAACATATTGAAAATCAAACCATAACATTAAGATAATTATGTATTAACGAACGCATGCAGAGTGAGAGCAAGCAGTTGCTCTCACTCTGCTACCATTGGATCTCTCATCGCTGTAACAGCGATGAATAAAAGGATACAGACGAATAGTGAGAGCATGAGAGCAAAACAGCTGTCCAATTACTATGGAGGAGTTTTGAGTTATCAATGCAATGATCAGACGAGAAACAGATTAAGTGCCAAACTTCTTTTATTTATTTCCGTTTTTCCATACTATTCCGAAAAAAACATATATCTTTGTCATACACTTTCTGCACATCAGCGAGATGTAAAAAGACAGAAAGTGGTTTTATTACTCATATCGGAGTAAGTAACGTATTGTCTCTCGGTTTCGAAACTTAGCAATTTCATTTAGAAGAGAGATGATACAACAGATACTCCACGTGGATAGCTGTATATCAACATATCAGTTAAAGATGTGTTATATATAAACGATTGGCGTGGATGTCTGTTGTTATCATTATCTTTCTAAAGGGTTTGCTAAGACCTCGAAACCGGATAATGGTACAACAGCATCCATGCCTATTTTGTATCCGGTCGGTTCCCCGCATCATCCCCATACCCCACAGCCCTCCGACCGGAAAGCAAAATGCAGGGATGCTTGTTGCACCACACTTGCCAAGAGTTATTTACTCTTTTTTATTAAACACATAAACAAAGAAACACTATGCCGAAATGGATTAGCATAGACAGAGCCATACACAAATACGAAGTCAAGGAAGAAGACCTCTGTTTGTGGGCAGAAACGAAAGCAATCACTGCATCTTTTACAGAGACAACTCTTATCATTGACGAAGAGAGCCTTCAGAAATTCTTGCGCTGGCACGAGACTTTTCGCACGGAAGATTACATTTATACACTGGAACAACTCTGTAACAATCAGGCTGAAATCTGTAAACTTTATCTAGAAGTCATCGAATTGCAAAAACAAGACCTTCAGCATAAGACAAAAACAATCGAACTATTGAAAAAACAACAGGCTGCAATAATCGAACAATACAAGTTGAGTCAGGAGACAATCAAAAAAACGACCGAGATACTCTCCAAAGTAGAAAAAGGGTGGCTGGAGAAGCTATGGTCATTGATCAGCAAGTAGAAACAATAAATCAACGTAAGAAAACAGACTTAAAGCCAAATAAAATCAACAGAGATCAAAAGTTATGATCATCTCAACTGAGAATAAAACAGCTCCAATTGCCCCTGTTTTTTTTCATTTGAAACCCAAAGACATGGAAGAGTATGTGAATAAAAACGCAACATATATTAGTGCATGCGACAGCCTATTAAATAAAAAAGCTCTACCATGACACCTCATTTGCCATCTTCCACATATTAAGAAAAGAAGCCTTAGTGATTTCCACTATCTTATCCCAGTTCAATCGGTCGGCATGATCGGATGGTTGGTGATAATCGGGATGTCCGTCCGTATGATACCAGATAATAGGAATGCCTGCTTTGGCAAAAGTTCCATTATCACTCCCTCCTACCGGATTATCCCAGGCGCGATAGTCCGGTTCTAACTGTAAACTATATTTCTTAATATCCTCTTTCAGCCAGTCGCCAAAAGCGGGATGAGCAGCTGTATAGAAATAGACAACATGTTTCGGTTGTTCCGGTTTATTGTTACGACCTATCATATCAAAGTTCAGGTATCCTTTGATTTGCGAGACAAAAGGACAGGTCTGCACAAAGTACTTAGAACCAAGCAAGCCTTTTTCTTCTCCATCCCAAAAGGCAAAGATTACATTCCGCTCCGGTTGTTGTCCACTGGCAACAAAAGCTCTTGCAATCTGCAGTACCGCTGATACGCCGGAAGCATTGTCATCCGCTCCGTTATAAATCTGATCTCCGTCAAGCGCAGGGTCTATTCCCAAATGATCAAAGTGGGCGCCGACGATCACATACTCCTTCGTATTTTTACCGGGAATCATTCCCAGTACATTTCTCATGGACAGTTTTTGATGAACTTCCTGTTTCAATTTCGCAATAGAGTCCGGATGCACTTCTAAACGCCCTTTCTTCTGACGTTCTTTGCGATAAGCATCAAAAGGCTGGAAATAACTTTCATTCAGAGGTTGTATTCCCATCCATCGCAATAAAGATGCTATATACTCGGAGGAGACATAGGAGCCGTGGAATCCGGCTTCACGTCCCTGCAATTCGTCACTTGCCAAAAAGCCGATAGTCGCTTCGGCGGAAGAACGGCTGATAGTGTTCAAGCCTTTTTCTACAGGAAGTTGGGCACACACGAATGATGTTACGCCACATAACAAAGAAAAAAGTAAAACCTGCTTTTTCATAATATACATGATTTTAAATAGGCAAAAAACAATTCACAATTATCTATTGATCAAATCTTCCGGATTGACGAAAATATTCCATCCTTTATCTTCAACAAGCTTCCGATCACAATTTTCCGATCCCGGGTTACCATTGAAAGTAATGCCATAGCCACTTGGATATTCAGGATAGGGATTCGGAGCAACAGGTAATACACAAAAAATCGCATTCAGTTCTTTCTCATCCAAATAACAAAAACTACAATCCAAATTCTGCAATATTGGATTAACCGAATTTTGCTCCGGTATTTGCAAGTGAACCAATTTTTTATTATCACTGCAATCAACAGATCGTAAGAGTGGAAGTTCCGATAAATCCAGAGAGGTTAAATTATTTGAGCTACAACTCAACTCTTGTAATAAAGGAAAGCTATTTATAAATTCTAAGGACCGGAAAGCACAATCACCTATTGACAGACTTCTCACATTTATCTTTTCACCTGTTTCAATGATTGACAACTGCGGATTAGAACCACATTGTACATCACTCAAGTTAGTTAGCCCCTTGAAGGAAAGAGAAACCAACGCATCATTAAAAATACACTTCAATGATCTCAATGCGGGAAGTTGTCCCAATTTTAGTAATGTTAATTCAGGATTGGAATAAACATCTATTGTTTGAATTTTCACACACTGGCTCAAATCTATACGTTCCAAATCTGCCCAATTTCCAATATTAATGGTTTCCACATTCGGACAAGAAGTACTTAAGTCCAATTCCGGAGTATCCAAGAAGCTATTAAGATTCAGAGTTTTCATCTTTGGTAAATACCCCAAACGAAGATCACTAAAAGGAGTTGCTTCATTTCCGACACTACAAAACTCCAGTTCTTCTGCCCATATTCTCACCCGGTATGTCTTACTATTACCGTATTTATAGTGTATCACAGGGTTGGCATCTGTATTTTCTACTTTTTGCAATCGACCATCTCCCCACTCGACAGCCATCCTTCCACCGCCAACAATTATTTGTAGCGCTTTCCATTCACCAGTAACATCGACCGTAAACTGAATAGTATTCGCATCCGTCAATTCAGGGATTTCAAAATCATCACCGAATACACTCTTATCTTCTCCCTCACAAGAACTGAATCCAAACAGAAGACATATTCCTATTAAGCCCAACAATAACTTACTTTGTTTCATCGTGATGTATCATTTAGAGTCTATGATACAAAAATAGAAAAAAAACGCAGAATCTATCTCTAAACAGATATTTTATTGAGCATCCTTTTCTTCTATAGTCCACCCATTTCTTACGGGCATCTCCTGATTACAAGTATACTCGCCCGGATTATCATAGTAAGAAAGATATGATTTAGAATGAGGATAATCACTGGCCGTACCCAGCATTTCAAATAATTGATTCAATGCTTCTTTGTCCAGCCGGTTGGAATGACAATCGACCCTCGTTAATAACCAGTTTTCCGAAATAGACAAACGAGTCAGCTGATTATTGCTGCAATCCAGATACTTTATCCAAAGAGATTCCGGCAATTCCAGCTCTTTCAATTGATTGTTCCGGCAGACAAACTCCAGCAACAAAGGCAGCCTGTCCAGGAAATCCAGATTCTGAAAGTTGCAATGACCTATAAACAAGGTGCTAATCTCCATTTTCTCATCAAATTCCAACCTGCTCAATTCCGGATTGTAGCTGCAATCGAGACTGTTCAACTGGGGTAAGTCTTTAAGCGAAAGAGAACTCAATTGATTGCCGGAGCAATTCAGATTTTTAAGTTTACATTTATCAGTCACATCGAGTGATGTCAGTTTCGGGTTTCCGCCAATCAATACCGACTTCAGGCTATCACACTGACTTACATCAACATACTCCAGATCAGCACAATTGCCTATGTTCACATTCTCCACATTGGGACAGGAACGACTCAGGTCAATTTTCCGGGTATTGGCAAAACTGGTAAGAGCCAAATCTCTCATTTTAGGCAAGTTCCCTATACGAAGGTCTTTTACGGGAAGCAGCAAACTTCCCAGATTACAATAATCCAGCTCTTCCGCCCATATTCTCACCCGGTAACTTCTTCTGTTGCCATATTTATATGTAATCAGTCCCGCTTCGGGATCTTCGATCTTCTGCAGTCTTCCGTCTCCCCACTCGATAGCCATTCTGCCGCCACCGCCAAATACTTCCAGTTGCGTCCACTCACCGAGAACATCTACAGTAAATTCAATCGTATTTTCGTCTGTCAACTTTGGTATCTCAAAATCATCCCCAATCACACTTCTATCTTCCGCACAAGAAGAAAGTCCACCAATCAAACATATTATAAATATGCAAATCATCCACTTTCTATGCTTCACCATCTATGTATATTTAAGTTAGTAACGCACAAAAGTAAGAAAAGAAATAGATACCATCCATGATAGAATGCAAATTAATAAGTAACTTTGCAGAAATTTGAATCAGTACAGACTATGTGGATACTTATTATAGGTCTAGTGTTGCTAGGTATCATTGCATTGATAGCCGGCTATATCCGCAACAACAGACTGAAAAAGAAAATAGAAAGAGGCGAACTGGATCACATGCCGGAAGTGAAAGAAGTAGATGCAGAATGCTGCGGACAACACGAAGTGTGCGAAAAGGACAGCCTGCTGGCTGCTGTCAGCAAAAAAATAGAGTACTACGATGACGAAGAACTGGATCTGTTCATCGGAAAAGAGGCGGATGCTTATACGGAAGAAGAAACAAACCAATTCAGGGATGTGTTATATACTATGCAGGATATCGATGTAGCAGGCTGGGTACGCAGTTTACAGCTTCGCGGCATTGAACTGCCGGATGACCTCAAAGATGAAGTTTTTCTGATCATCGGAGAAAGAAGAACCGCAGGACACAAAGAGGCCTGACCGCCTGCACATCATCTGTCATCGGTCGATAGTAGCCGCGTGGAATTTGTTATTTATCATATAACTTGTAATCAATAACTAAAGAAGTGGATTTACTACAATATACATTCTTCCAACATGCTCTGCTAGGCAGCTTACTGGCAAGCATCGCCTGCGGGATTATCGGTACTTACATTGTCACCCGCCGCCTGGTATTTATCAGTGGAGGAATTACTCACGCATCTTTCGGAGGAATAGGGCTGGGACTGTTCGCGGGAATTTCTCCCATATTGTCAGCCGCTGTCTTCTCCGTATTATCCGCATTCGGCGTGGAGTGGCTGAGCCGGCGGAAAGATATGCGCGAAGATTCCGCGATCGCGGTGTTCTGGACATTAGGAATGGCTTTAGGAATCATGTTCAGCTTCCTGTCACCGGGATTTGCTCCGGACTTATCAGCCTATCTTTTCGGTAATATCCTGACCATCAATCAGGCGGACCTGTGGATGCTCGGCACACTGGCATTCATACTGACCGGATTCTTTTATCTGTTTATCCGTCCAATCGTATCTATCGCATTCGACCGTGAGTTTGCCCGTTCTCAAAAGATTCCGGTAGAGGTATTCGAATATGTGCTGATGATGTTTATCGCCCTGACCATCGTTGCTTGTCTGCGCATGGTCGGCATCGTTCTGGCCATTTCACTGCTCACCATTCCGCAAATGACGGCAAACCTCTTCACGTACAGTTTCAAAAAAATCATCTGGCTGTCCATAGGTATCGGTTTTCTGGGATGTCTGGGCGGTCTGTTTATCTCTTATCATTGGAAAGTTCCTTCGGGAGCCTCGATTATATTCTTCTCCATCCTGATTTATGCCGTTTGCAAGATCGGAAAGAGTTGTTGCAAGAAACAGTCATAATAATAGAATAGTATATGGAAATCAAGATTCAATCATTGGAAAGTATCCACGAAGCAGCCCGCGAATTTATCGCTGCTATGGGTGATAACACTGTTTTCGCTTTATACGGCAAAATGGGAGCAGGCAAAACAACATTCGTCAAAGCTCTTTGCGAGGAACTGGGTGTATCAGACGTCATCAGTTCTCCTACTTTCGCTATCGTCAATGAATATCGTTCGGACGAAACCGGAGAATTGATCTATCATTTCGACTTTTACCGCATCAAAAAGTTAAGCGAAGTGTATGACATGGGATACGAAGATTATTTCTACAGCGGTGCCCTCTGCTTCATCGAATGGCCGGAACTGGTGGAAGAATTGCTGCCGGGGGATGCTGTAAAGGTTACGATTGAAGAACTGGAAGACGGAAGCAGAGTGATCAGACTATGACCGGACAATACATCGTACAAGCTATTTTTGCGCTAGCGGGAATCACCTCCCTGCTAGCCTCATTATTGAACTGGAACTGGTTCTTCACCACACGCAACGCCCAAACAATTGTCAGGAATGTAGGACGTGGCAGAGCACGGCTTTTCTACGGCATATTGGGAGTCATTATCATAGGGATGGCTGTATTCTTCTTTGTAGAAACCCGAAAGGCAATGGGACAATCCCCTTTTTAAACAAGAAATCACCAGTAATTTGAGACGAAACTCTGCTACAACAATTGCCGCGATTTCATCTCCAGATATTTATTGATTACATCAATCGACAGATTTTCGGGAGTTGTCAACAGCGAATAAATGCCGTTCTGCTTTAATGTAGAAACGATCAGTCGCTTCTCAAAAGCAAACTTTTCTGCAATCACATGCCGGTAATAATCTTCTGTATCTCGGGCCGGACTTTCTATATACGCCTTCAAGTCGGCATCCTCAAAGAAAACAACCAGTAAACGATGCTGACGATTAAGCTGCTGCAAATAAGCTAACTGGCGGTTCATGTTGCTGATGCTGGCAAAGTTGGTATATAGAACCAAAAGGCTACGCTTATTGACATGTTTGTTCAAATGCACGCAAAGAGCCGAGAAATCCGTTTCACCGAAAGTAGTCTGTTGGCTGTACAGCTTTTCAAGCAGCGTCTGCATGTGGCCGGGCTGTTTGGAAGCCGGAACAAAAGTATCAAAATGCTCGTCAAAGGTCACTAACCCTGCTTTATCCTCTTTCCGCATCGCTACATACGAAAGTACCAGTGAAGCATTGATAGCATAATCAAGCAAAGTCATTCCCCGAAAAGCCTGCTGCATCACTCTGCCTTTATCTATCACACTGTAAATCTGTTGAGAACGTTCGTCCTGATAAACATTCACCATCAACTCGTGCCGGCGGGCACTCGCTTTCCAGTTAATAGTCCGATAATCGTCTCCTTTTACATATTCCTTAATCTGCTCAAATTCCGTTTGATGACCTACCCGGCGGATACGCTTGATACCCAGTTCGGTCAGATTATCACTCATTGCCAGCAATTCATACCGGTGAAGCATCAGGTAGGAAGGGTATACTTTGATATCCTGTGGCTTCCCACACGTGTACCGACGAGAAAGCAAACCGATCTTGCCGGTTACAAATACGCGGATTTGTCCGAAAGAGTAAACGCCGCGACGGGTCGGGCGAAGATGATAACGGATCGTTTTCCCTTCGTCCGGCTGGAGAGTCGTCCGGAAGCTGATATCCCGATTCTGGAAGATAAAAGGTATTTCATCTATGATCTCCAACGAGATCGGACGCGGATAAGTACTTTCGACACGGATACTCACTTCATTATCATCCCCATTGGAGAAACGATCGGCACATCGACGGGATGCCTGAATCCCTTTGGTCTGATAGAGAGCATATCCATCTGCCAACACCAATAGTAACAAGGCTAAGAGCGCCCACTGCCCGAATCCAAAAAACGGAGCAAACAGATATCCGCTACCCAACAACAGGATAACCAGAATAAGGGCAATATAGAAACGACGGGTTAAGTACAATTTCGGGTTCTGAGTTTTAAGTTACGAATTATAGAGATCCGGTTATTATTTGGGAACCTCTACTTTATCGATCAAACGTTGGGTTACTTTTACCGGAGAATATCCTTCCATTTCCGCTTCTGCCGTCAGAATGAGACGATGCTGAAGTACATACGGAGCAACAAACTTAATATCTTCCGGTGTCACAAAGTCGCGTCCCTGCAAAAGGGCATACGCTTTGGAAGATTGCAGCATCGCCACAGAAGCACGCGGAGAAGCACCAAGGTATACGGCTTTGCTGGTACGCGTCTGCTGCACAATCAATGCTATATACTGGAGTAATGTACGGTCTACAAATACCTGATTCATCAAAGCACGCAGTGACAAGAGCTCTTCTTTGGTGATGACAGGCTTGATATCGTCCAGCTTAATTAATGAAACGTTCGTATGGTGACGTTCCAGAATATTTACTTCCTCCTCCAGCGAAGGATAATCCATCGTTATTTTCATCAAAAAGCGGTCGAGCTGCGCTTCGGGAAGTTTATAGGTTCCCTCCTGTTCCACCGGATTCTGTGTAGCAAGAATGGTATAAAGCTCTCCCATCTTATGAGTAATACCGTCAATGCTGATCTGACGCTCTTCCATCACCTCGAACAGGGCTGCCTGTGTTTTGGCAGGAGCACGGTTGATCTCGTCCACCAGTACGATATCAGCAAAGATCGGTCCCTGATGAAAGTCAAACTCATTGGTTTTCATATTGAACACAGTGGTACCCAACACGTCACTCGGCATCAAGTCCGGTGTGAACTGGATACGGCTGAAATCCGCATCAATCAGGCGGGCTGTCAGGCGGGCAAGCAATGTCTTTGCCACTCCCGGCACTCCTTCTATCAGCACATGACCATTGGCAAGGATTGCCGTCAGTACCAAATCCACCGTCTGTTCCTGACCCACAATAACGGAAGCAATCTGATCTTTCAATTCCTGTATCTTCTCGGAAAAGAGAGTTAAATCTACTCGCTGTTCTGTATTCTCTTCCATAAATATCTTCTTTAAATATGATTGATTATTTCATTCATTTTGTCAATAAATCCCTTCATTTCCTCACCGGAAAGGACACGTCCTCCATAAATCACCGGTCTGATTTCGCGGATAAACTTACTGATTTCTTCCACACTCATCCCCGTCTTCTGAGCAATCCGATGGAAAGAGCGCTCATCATCCGCCACTTCTTCCACATCTACCTGAATCTCTCTCCTCAACACTTCTGCAAAATAGGTAAACTTCTTATGAACCAGATTCGCATGGTCATGCTTTTGGTAATAAAGCGTACCTATCAGCTTGGTGAATTCAAGGGATTTGTTTTCCGGTTCATGCACTACGGGTATGGCCCGCTGCCGCCTTCGCGCCGTAAACACCATAAAGAGTAATATGGCAAACATCGACAGGTATATCGCCCAGCGAAGCGGTCTTTGCGACAGAAAATAACGCAAAGGAGATCGCTGCGTCTGAGCAGTTTCTGTCATATATCCTTCGGTACGGACGACAGGCAACTCTCCCATCTGCGATAATATACGGAATATATAAGTCGCATTTTTCTCGTCCAGCACTCCGTAGTTGGTAAAAAGCAAAGGAGTGGAAACCAAAATGACTTCTCCCTTCCCCCACGGACGAACCATAGCTACCAACGGATGATAATTGCGGGAAACTATCGCAGAGTCCAGTTCATCCAATGCATTCCCCATATCTTTTGCCAAATCAATCTCAGCCAATTTCCGTACCGGCAACGAGTCATATTGACGAAAATAGGATTTGCAGAACTGCGGATAAAAACGGAATATCTGTTGCGGATAGACTTCCGGATCACCGATCCAATATATACTGTCCCGCTTTAATAACGAAGCGGCATATTTCTTCAAATCGACCGATCTGAAATAAGAATAAGTGCAATCAAACTTCAGGGTGTCTTCCAGAAGCTTAGTAAAAGAGCTGCTTACCAGCATGATCTTATTCCCCCGGTCTGCCATTTTGAGCAGAGCATCAATATCGACCTTACTGAAAGGCAGGTTACTGGCTATCAGAAGTATTCCTTTATGATGGGCTGTATCTTCCTGCTCCAACTGATAAAAGGTCTTTCGGGACAGCGTGTATCCCGAAGGCAAAGAAACAGTCAGCAGGCTATCGAACACAGCACATCCGAAAGGCTGCTCATCATAGTGGCTAAAGGTAGGTGTCCATACAAACTTCTTCGGCAAGTGATATTCTATGGCAAACATCACTAGCAGAAAAGCACCTATAAAGATGATAAACCAACGGCTCCCCTTCATGAGTTACCCCCTTTCCCTATTTCTTCCTGCAAAGACTTCATAGAGTCAAAAAGTTCCCTCGTAGCCTCAAAATTACCGTAACGCACCCGCAGGAAATGATTGGTCAACTGGCGGAATACGGGTATCCGTACTTCATTGATATATTGTGTCGGTGTTTTGTAGGGCTGCCAGTCAATGCGTTTCTCATCACTAAGCCGCTTCAACGTCTGCAAATAAAGTAACCGCACTGCCTCCCGATAATCGGAACGGAACAGCGCATCGGCAATCCCTCCCGGAAAATCGACACCGTAAATCGTGTCTTCCTCTACCTCATAAGGGAGTTTATTTTTAGGCGAACGCATGAATAACTCCGGACGCTTCTTATAAAGAAACCATATAATAAGCACCAAAATAACAATGGCCAGACAGATCAATATAAGTCCGGAATATTCTTCGGCAAAACGGCTGCCGAATATCTTTCTCAACAACTCCCCAAACCGCCTACTCAGCCATTCAAAGACATTAATTTCAGGCGTAATCAGTTCACGATTGTAGTCATACGCCGGGTTGGATTGCCATTTGGCAATCTGCACGGTGTCGCAAACCAATGTATCAGCCGGGGATGTCAGCATCTATTCTTAAATATTAGTTTAGAGTTTATCAAAATTATCGATATCACTTTCTACAGTGACGCTATCTACTACCTCCGAAGCGTGCCCATACTGATAGGCTAATCCGACATAGGTGAAGATCATCGAAACATAAGCGCCGAATGCCTGAACAATGCCAAGCAGATAAAGGAGAAAACTATATCCAGCCGATACGGTCGTCTCACTTCCCGCATCACTCATAGAGAAGAAATATTTCACCAGCGTAGCGATATACCACGGCATCATGGTAACGCTCTGCAATACATTGGCTATGATTCCCATTATTAAAGAGATCAGAAAGATGCCTCCCCATGTGGCAAACCCGAGTCGGAATGTTTTTTTGAAAGCCTCCATCACGGTAATGTCCTCAAACAAGTAGATGGGCGCCCATAAAGCAAGCGGCACGGTGAATGCAATAATAACAGGAATGGTCAGAAACAAAGTGAACAGTGATAAAGCAGCGAGGACACCTATCACAACCCCCACGATGAGTACCAGCAGGATACCGAAAAGTGTCAGTATAAGCAATTTCTTTATATTGTGAAACAGCAAAGGTTTCAAACTTCCCAATGTGATTCCCTCCAATCGTTCTTCCCGTTCATTATAAGTCCGGATCATTGCATAGATCAAGGAAGTCAATAAGATAGTCCCTATCATAAAGACAAGCATATATAGACCGTAATAGGACATGAATCCCACTAAGGAACTCGGACTGGCAGCCATGGCAGTAGTACTGGCCACTGCAGATATTTTCAGCGCTCCTCCCATCAGCCCGTTCAAGCTCAATGCCTGAATAAGGCTTACCGGCAAAAGCAGATAAGTAATGAACTTCAACAACAGTTTCCAGTTCTCTTTTATGAAGTCAAAAGAAGCGTTCAACTTTTCACCAAAGGAACGTTTCACATACATTGCAACCTTAGGTTTCTGTGATTCCATGTTTTTTTCTATTTGGTAAGTAAATATAGTAAAAGATAATAAATGCAAGGGATGTCAGGATGATTCCGAGCCTCAACATATCGGGAAGTTCGGTGTGGCGGGTGATAAAGCCTTCGATAAATCCTGCCATAATAAACACAGGTACCGTACCGATCACAATCTTCAACCCTCTTTTCGCTCCTCTGCGGAACGATTCCAGCCTGGAGTAGGTTCCGGGAAACAGCCAGCCGTTACCTAAAGCAAGTCCGGCAGCACCGGCTACGATAATCGACCATATTTCAAGCGTCCCGTGCAACCAGATAGCAAGAGCCGCCTCCTTGAGCAGACCATGTTCATGAAAGAACGTCTGAAATGCCCCTACCATGATTCCATTTTGAAGGAGAATGAAGCCTGTACCAAAGCTGGTCAATATGCCCGATGCAAAACACAGGAAAGATACTCTCACATTATTGATTGTAATGCCCAGAAACATCGGAGCTTCGGGAGAGCCATTGTATACTGCCATCGGCTCACCTCTGGCGATATTATCCAGCGTCATATCCACATACCTGTTTCCTAATATCAGACGCACAAACTCAGAATCGTTGGCAGCAGAAACAGCCCCGATCAGCATGCAGACCGCAAAGATAATAAAGGAAGTTAATAACTCCCGGCGGGCATCATACATGGTTTGCGGCACTTCCTGCGTCCAAAAGGTGATAATCCGTGTCCACTTCTCGCGTTTACTCCGATAGATTTCATTATGCAGGGCTGAAGCGAGATTATTTAAATAAATGGTAATGCGGGAAGTCGGGAAATGAGTCTGGGCGAAAGCAAGGTCGGCAGTCAACTCCGTATAGGCGTCGGCCAGTTGGTCAGGGGACAGAGTTGCAGCCTGTTCCACCACCTTCTCGGTCTCTTTCCATTTCTCGATATTCCGACGGATAAACGTTACTTCCTTCATGCTTTTCAGAGATTTCGGATAAGTTTTGTCCGAAACCGGAAGCAAAAGTAAAAGAATTATGATATATTTGCAACTTAAACCTAAAAATGTTTAACCAAGAATGGCAGAATCTACAATTATTACCGGTCAGTTTGTTCGAATCAGCCAAACGCCCGCCAGTATCGGCGAACGATTGCTGGCTTTGGTCATCGATTATTTTCTGATCGTGATTTATCTATATTCTGTAACGACACTCATTGTCAAACTGCACTTATCCTCTGGAGTCGGCACGGTCTTCTTTCTGTGTCTCGTCTATTTGCCTGTACTTTTTTACTCGTTTCTCTGTGAGATGTTCAATCACGGACAAAGTTTCGGGAAACGTCTGATGAATATACGTGTCGTAAAATCAGACGGTTCTACTCCCAGCATCAGTGCTTATCTGTTGCGTTGGCTTCTATTCATTATTGATGGTCCTGCTACAGGAGGATTGGGGCTCTTAGTCGTCCTGCTGACTAAAAACAGTCAGAGACTGGGTGACCTGGCAGCCGGAACGATGGTGATTAAAGAGAAGAATTATCGCAAGATACACGTCAGCCTCGATGAATTTGATTATCTGACTAAAAATTATCACCCAACGTATCCACAATCTGCCGATTTATCACTGGAACAGGTGAATGTGATCACCCGGACATTGGAATCCGGTGAAAAGGATCGGGTAAGGCGCGTCACATTACTCGCCAAAAAGGTACAGGAAATCTTATCTGTTACCCCACGAGAGAATAATCAGGAAAAGTTCCTTCAAACGGTACTTAGGGATTATCAGTATTATGCGTTGGAGGAAATTTAAAATAAGAACTTACACAAGCTGTCGTCTTTCCACATAACGAATGAATTGTCTTATTTCTAGCAGTTTGAGAATATCCCTCTTTAATTTCCAGCTCAAAAAACAGTTAATCTAAAACTAAAGAAACCTTCAACTTCTGCTGATTTCTAAAACACTCCAATAGTAGTGCCTTTCTCCATTTATATTTATTAGTCAACCGTACCAATGTTTCTACAGAATCAATAACTTCTCCATAAATTGAATAAATTACATCATTTTCTTTCAATCCTGCATCCTGTATATTGACTGCATTATTCATTTTTAATATAATACATCCTTTTTCATCAGGCAAACCATAAGCTGACCGATCGCCCAAACCATTGACCAATCGGATTTCGGTCTTTTCCCACAAATAGGTCTGATTGGTATTGGCAGAATCTGAAACAAGCAGCTCGGAAAGTTCGGGCTTTTCAGCCTTCCGTTTCAAACGAGGAGAATACACTCCGAAAACATTCTGGGGAATATTCTCAAAACCAATTTCAAAGGCTTTGGAAGTATTCGATAAAGCAAAATTATAATGTTGATAATCGTCAAAAAGGAGTGTTCCGCTTGTACTATGTGCATCGGTGCCATCTTTTTGCACTTGCTTCAAAGCATTCTCCGAAGAGAAAAAATTATAATCGACCATCTTCCCCCAACTTTTTAACTCAATGGGAAGATAGGCTTGTGTAAACACGTTACGCCGGACAATATCACCGCAATTCTGAAACCATAAATGGGGATGCAGAGTATTGTTGATCAAGATATTATTCTCCACAACACGATTGAAACCTTCACGCAATTTAATTCCTCCATGCAAACAGACATTCCCGTATATATGAAAATTCGAACTGCCATCATCCAAATCGATATCCCAACCGTGGTCACAACGGAACCTGTTATAACGGATATAAGTAGTGAAAAGGGCATCCAGCAAAATCAGTTCAGGATGCTCTGCAACCATGGAGCTCATTTTTTCATAGGAAGGATGCCAGAAACGGTCTCTTCCCCACGAATTGAATGCCCCGTGATCACTTGTTTCCAATACAGTGGCAAACGCATCGTTATATTCAATAACATGTCCTCCGAACGAACCGTCTCCGATATTGATAGCAGCTCTCGGAACTCGGTATATGGTATTGTGTCGTACATTGATTCCTCTTGCCACTTGAATCTGAACACCGGCCACCTGTTTCTCTATCAGTCCAATATCATGGATAAGATTGTCTTCCACAAGACATTGGCGAGGATAAAATTCATTTTTCGGACCGGGTACTTTATCCATCAACTCATAAGGAACGGAGTGTTCATATTTAAACACTCCCGAACGTACAGTAGAAGTATCTCCTACGATACATACCGCACTCGCGCCAATCTGATGAATATAGTTCCCTTTGACAACACAGTCGTCGATGTGACGGCTAAGAAAAATGGCATTACCACCCAAACCGGTAAATTCGCAATCCTCAATACGGCAACGCTCCGCATTCTCTATAAAAACGGCTGCTCCCCGATAAATTGCCCAGTCACTACGCAATAACGGCTCATAGTCGGCCATGAAAGTACGGGAGGTCTGGCTAAAGCAAATTCCTCTTATCGTCACGTCACTAATCCACTCATTTTCAACCCCTTTAATTTTAATCAAACTTGGAATTTCAGCTATTTCAAACACCGCATCATCTATATTTTCATCCGAATAAGGATAATAGTACAAATATCCGGCTTTTCCATCTAGAAACCATTCTCCGGGTGCATCGAGTTCTTCGTATATATTTTCCACAAACCGATACTTATCATGCATATTTGACGGACGGTTATTCTGATATCCGCCCTCAAAAAGAACACCTTTGTCGTCTTTTCCTGTAATTACATAATGCATATCCCCCCAGTCTCTGGCATGTAACGTATGGATAAAACCACCTTCGGGAGATTTCCATCTCTTGACACGGGCTGGTGCAATCGCATCGGCAGCCGTTCCATTAAAAATGGCACCTTCTTCAAAATTAGGATAACGGGCAAGAATCCTTTTTTCTCCGTCAACAAACAGTTGATCACCCTTACCGGCTTCTGTCTTGCTTTTCCATATTCCGTTTTTCTGTTTCACCCAATTGAGGGAAAGTTTCCTGGCTCCACTTAGAACAACCGATTCATTATTATAAGCTGACAGTGTCAGTCTTTTATTCTTCCACTTATCGGCATCAATAACCAAGGATGTGTCCAAATAATACTTTCCTTCCCGAATATAGACATGAATCTCCTGATCGTCGGAATTCTCTCCTCTTTCGATAGCTTCATGAATATGCAATAAGGGACTGTCCAATGAACCGTCGGCAGAGTCATTTCCACAGGAAGAGATAAAATAAGTTTGTTGTCCTGTCACGGAAGTTACCATAAAAAGTAGTAATGTCAGCAATTTTATCTTCATAAGGCGAGATTATTGGTTAAAACGATATAGAACAAAGGTATTAATAAAAACACAACTTTGTTCCTTTTTATATTAAAATATTGAAATTTCAAATAGTAAAGACAAAAAGAAATAGCCTGAAAGATTCACGTCTTTCAGGCTATTATTCCTTTCATTTATCTACAGTGGTGACTAGCGACAATTAGTCCACCTGCCCCAGAGAGTTTCCATATTCCATTTCTCCCTGAACTACAAAAAGGATTTCTTCGGGATCATATTCTCCCATGTCGTCCTTCTTGGCTTCTTTCACGATGTAAGCTACGACCTCTTCCAAGTCGATGTTTACGTAGCCGTCGTTATCGGGCTGAGCGTCAAGAATGCCACTTTCTGAATAGTACTCGTCTATCAGATCGAGAAAATAGTACAGTTCATCATCCTCGAACTTCTCTTTCAGTTCCTGAGGCAGATAGTTCTTGATAAACTCGACGGTCTTTTCGTCATCGGCATCTTCTAATAAAAAATCATCTTCCAGTCCCATGGTTGTAAGTATTAAGTAATAAGTATTAAATATTAGACAAAGTCTAGAGAAGGTTCTTCACTTTTTCCACGAATACCGGTTTGGCGACTGCGCCTACCTGCTTGTCTACAATCTCACCATTCTTGAAGAACAAAACAGTAGGAATGTTGCGGATACCGTATTCGGCAGCCACATCGCTGTTATCATCCACATCGCATTTACCGATGATGACTTGTCCTTCAAACTCCGCAGCCAATTCTTCAATAATAGGAGCCACCATTTTACAAGGGCCACACCAGGGAGCCCAAAAATCCACCACAACAGGCTTTCCTTCTGCAAGGATTTCCTTATAGTTGCTGTCTGTAATTTCTAAAGCCATTTCTTTTTAAGTATTAAGTATTAATTATTATGTATTACTTCGTTTGTAGATTTGCGCTACAAAGATAATCAATTTATACGGAATCCAAGTTCGGGGCGCTCCTTTAAATATGTTATTAAATCTCTGCCTACCGAAAGCCTGACCGGACGGGAAATCAGATCGACCGACATACGGCTGTCCGTATCGTCCGTCACCTTGAAATAGAGTTCTGTATTACCGGGATGTTCTTTGGTCAAAGTCGCCAGCTCGGTAATAAGTCCCGAATTTAACACTGACAGAGGAATGATAATGGTGATCTTCTGCACCAATTCTTCTTTCACATCGGGCAGAAGTTCCATTGAAGTGATCTTGACTTCCAGCTCGTCCTGCCGCCATTGCTTGGCCTGACAACGGGCTTTGATATACAGGAACGTGCCTTCATTCAGATATCCCTGATAAGTCACCCAGTCATTTCCCCAGAAAGGTATTTCCGTAGAGCCCGAATAATCTTCGATCTTGGCAATACCATACGGATTACCATTCTTGCTGACTCCACGACGGACACTGGTCACAATGCCCCCCATTGTAATCTCCCGGCCTGCCAGAGCTGCTTTATCTTCCAAATCTGCCATATGGGTATTGCAGACGTGATCCAGCACAATCGCGAACTCATCCAGCGGATGGGCGGAAAGGTAAATACCTACCAGGTCGCGTTCCTTGTTCAGACGTTCGAGGTCGCCCCAGCGCTCTACTCCCTGAGGAATTTCGGGGGTGGCGATATCGACGACATTCGCTCCGCCGAACAATGAATTGATGGCAGCTCTCTTGTCTTCCTGATAGCGGTTGCCGTATCGCATTAAGGTTTCGAGGAATACTTCGCCCTTAGAGTTGACGGCAAAATACTGCTCCCGCTTCAATTCAGGGAAACTGTCGAAACCTCCCGCCAACGCCAGACATTCCATATTCTTTTTATTGCAGGCATTCAGATTGACACGTTGTACGAAATCAAAGATACCTTTGAATGGTCCGTTGGCATTACGTTCTTCTACAATGCTTTGCACAGCGGCTTCGCCTACGCCTTTCACCGCTCCCAGTCCGAAACGGATATTACCGTCATGGTTGACCGTAAACTTCAGGTTACTCTCATTCACATCCGGACCGAGCGTCTGGATACCCATTGCCTTGCATTCGTCCATCAGCTTCGTGATATCGGTAATGTTGGACAAACTTCGGCTCATGACAGCCGCCATGTATTCCGACGGGTAGTTCGCTTTCAGATAGGCTGTCTGATAAGCTACCCAAGAGTAGCAAGTAGCGTGCGATTTGTTGAACGCATAAGAGGCAAACTTTTCCCAGTCGGTCCAAATCTTTTCAAGTACTTTCGGGTCATGCCCGTTCTTGCGTCCGCCTTCGATAAACTTAGGCTTCATGTGATCCAGCTTATCACGCAGCTTCTTACCCATCGCTTTGCGAAGAGCATCGGACTCACCACGGGTAAAGTCCGCCAGCAGACGTGACAAAAGCATCACCTGTTCCTGATAGACCGTAATGCCATACGTATCTTTCAGATATTTCTCCATCACCGGAATGTCATATTCAATCGGCTTACGGCCATGCTTACGGTCGATGAAGTCCGGAATATAATCCATCGGACCCGGACGATAGAGGGCATTCATAGCGATCAAATCTTCGAAGGTAGAAGGCTGCAATTCGCGCAGGTACTTCTGCATTCCGGCAGATTCAAACTGGAATGTTCCGATGGTACGTCCGTCACTATATAATTTGTAAGTTGCCGGATCGGTAATATCGATCTGGTCTACGTCTATCTCCAGACTACGACTCAGACGGATATTCTCAACCGCCTCCTTAATAATAGACAATGTTTTCAATCCGAGGAAGTCCATCTTGATCAATCCGGTATCCTCGATCACCGAACCTTCATACTGGGTAACGAGCATCTTTTCGCCCGTTTCCTTATCGTCGGCCGTACTTACAGGCACCCAGTCGGTAATGTCGTCACGACAGATAATCGTACCGCAGGCATGCACACCGGTACCACGAACGTTACCTTCAAGCATTTTGGCATACTTAAGAGTGTCTCGCACCAACGGGTCGGACGATGCCTCAGCCGCTTGCAGTTCGGGGACGTATTCGATGGCATTCCGCAGGTTCAACTTCTTGTCCGGGATTTTATCCGGAACCAGCTTTGCCAGACGGTCGGACTCCGAGAGAGGAAGTTTCTGTACACGGGCAACGTCTTTGATAGCCAGTTTGGTAGCCATCGTACCATACGTGATGATATGCGCTACTTTTTCCTGACCATATTTATTGGTTACCCAGCGAAGCACTTCACCACGACCGTCGTCATCGAAGTCCACATCGATATCGGGCAACGAAATACGGTCCGGATTCAAGAAACGCTCGAACAGCAAGTCGTATTGGATAGGGTCGATCTTGGTGATACCCAGACAGTAAGCCACTGCCGAACCGGCAGCCGAACCACGTCCGGGCCCTACCGATACGCCCAGTTCCGAGCGTGCGGCATTGATAAAGTCCTGCACTATCAAGAAGTATCCAGGGAAACCCATCGTTTTCATGATGTACAACTCGAAGTTGAGCCGTTCTTTCACTTCTTCCGACAAAGGGTCGCCATATATTCTTTTCGCACCGTCAAATGCTAACTTTGCCAGATAGTCGCCTTCAAGTTTGATACGATACAGTTTCTCATATCCCCCCAGACGTTTGATCTTGGCCTGTCCTTCCTCTTCGCTCAGCACCACATTACCATTTTCGTCCTGTGTAAACTCATCGAACAGGTCTTTCTCCGTATATTTGGCACGATATCCTTCTTCTGTCCCGAAGTCTTCGGGAATAGCGAAGGTAGGCATGATAGGTGCATGGTCAATCGAATAATATTCGACTTTATCTAGAATTTCCAGCGTATTGCTTAGTGCCTCGGGAATATCTGCAAAGAGTTCATTCATCTCTTCACGGGTCTTCATCCATTCCTGTTTGGTATACAGCATACGAGTCGGGTCATCCAGGTCTTTGCCTGTACTCAGACAGATCAGACGGTCGTGCGCCTCGGCATTCTCTTCATCCACAAAATGGACGTCGTTGGTGCAGATCAGCTTGATATTATACTTCCGGGCATACTCCTGCAAGTATTTGTTCACATTTACCTGTAGCGGATAACATTCATGATTGGCACGGGGTACAGTCGCCTTATGGCGCTGCATCTCCAGATAGTAGTCATCACCAAACAGGTTCTTATACCATTGAATCGCTTCTTCGGCTTCGGCAAACTGCCCTGCGGTAATACGCTTCGGCACCTCGCCACCCAGACACGCCGAGCAGACAATCAGACCTTCGTGATACTTCTCCAGCTCACTGCGGTCGGTACGCGGACGCATATAGTACCCGCGCGTCCACGCGTGCGATACTAATTTAATAAGGTTATGATAACCTTTCTCATTCTTGGCAAGTACAATCAGGTGATAACCGCTTTGGTCCGGCTTCCCTTCTTTCAAGTCCATCGTACGGCGGGCGACGTACATCTCACAACCGATAATCGGTTTAAAGAGCTTGTTCTCCGCCTCCACGATCTTCGCCTTGCAGGCAGCTATCTCCGCCTCCTTATCCTCACATTCCACTGTGCCGGCTTCAATCCCTGCAATCCGCTTCTTCAGATCCTTGATTTCCCCTTTCGGACCGCTATTCTTCTTATTGACATAGTTCGTAAATTCCTTGATGCCGAACATATTTCCATGATCGGTCACGGCAATACCCTTCATCCCATTTTTCATGGCTTTATCTACCAGACGGGCGACACTTGCCTGACCATCCAGTAGAGAATATTGCGTATGAACGTGTAAATGAACGAAATCCTGCATAATGATAAGTAGTTAATTTGAAGGCATAAAATTACTACCTCCCGCGTTATAAACAAAAATAATCCTCAAAAAGTTATCAACACTCGCATTTCTCTGCTCATTTACTTGCTGTTTTTTTAAAATAAGTATATTTTTGCACACAATATCATTAAACAGCATTCATGGGCCGACTAAAGAAATTAAAAAAGATACGTATTCACCGCGAAGGAACACATATATTATGGGCTAGCTTTTTGCTATTGCTACTGATCAATGCGGCTCTTTACTGGGGAATAGATTGCAAAATTCCTTTTTATGTGGTAGCAGTAGCCAGTATTGCAGTATATCTGCTGATGGTTAACTTCTTCCGCTGTCCGATTCGACTTTTCGGGAAGGATACGGAGAAAATAGTCGTTGCTCCTGCCGACGGCAAAATCGTAGTCATTGAAGAAGTAGACGAAAACGAATATTTTCATGACCGTCGACTGATGATCTCTATCTTCATGAGCATCGTAAACGTACATGCGAACTGGTACCCGGTGGACGGCACTATTAAAAAAGTAGCCCACCACAACGGTAATTTCATGAAAGCATGGCTGCCCAAAGCAAGTACGGAGAACGAACGCTCTACAGTAGTTATAGAAACTCCGGAAGGAGTGGAAGTGCTGACCCGACAAATTGCGGGAGCCGTGGCACGCCGCATTGTCACCTACGCTGAAGTAGGAGAAGAATGCTATATCGACGAACACATGGGGTTCATCAAATTCGGTTCCCGTGTGGATGTATATCTGCCCCTCGGCACGGAAGTCTGTGTCAACATGGGACAACTAACGACCGGTAACCAAACGGTTATCGCCAAACTTAAATAATTCGGTCACAATGACAAATGTTATAAAGAACAATATTCCGAATACAGTAACCTGCCTGAACCTTTTCTCCGGTTGTATCGCTTGTGTCATGGCTTTCGAAGCCCGATATGACCTGGCACTGCTTTTTATTATTCTGAGCGCTGTCTTCGATTTCTTCGACGGCATGCTGGCTCGTGTTCTGAATGCACACTCAATCATCGGAAAAGACTTGGATTCACTTGCTGATGATGTAAGTTTCGGTGTGGCCCCTTCGCTGATTGTATTCTCCTTATTAAAAGAGATGTACTATCCGGCAAGTATGGAATTCATAGCTCCTTACCTGCCTTATGCAGCCTTCCTGATTTCCGTATTCTCAGCGTTGCGACTGGCAAAGTTCAACAATGATACCCGCCAGACCAGTTCTTTCATTGGCCTCCCTGTTCCGGCAAACGCTTTGTTCTGGGGTTCTTTCGTCGTGGGAGCACATGACTTCTTGGTCTCCGAAAACTGCCATCCTGTCTACATTCTTCTATTGGTTTGTCTGTTTTCATGGTTACTGGTGTCAGAGATACCGATGTTCTCGCTGAAGTTTAAGAATCTTTCATGGAGTACTAATAAAATCAGTTTCATTTTCTTGATTGTATGTATCCCATTCCTCATTTTCTTGGGTATTAGCAGCTTCGCAGCAATCATTGTCTGGTATATTTTACTTTCACTTTTTACAAGAAAAAGTAAATAAACAATCTCTTGGCACGTTTGTTGTACTATGAGTTTCATCGAAGTTACAACATAAAATCATCGCCCAATGCATATATTTTTATTTTTACTTCTTTTTCTGGCTGCCATTGTCATATTTGGCCTTTCGATTGTCGGATTTATATTAAGAGCCATCTTCGGGCTTGGTCGTGGTTCGTCTTCCCGGACGAAGCAGACGGATAGTGGACAAAACAACCAGCAGCAAAGCCGTCCCGGCTACACTCAGAACATCGATAACCGTACAGATAACGAAGAAGAAATTTTCTCTGAAAACAGACCGAGAACCAAACATAAGAAAATATTCACTCAGGATGATGGTGAATACGTGGATTTTGAGGAAGTAAAATAATGCAATTTATTTTCTTCGGGATGCGAAGAATTCCTTCATCAGTGCAGCACATTCGTCTGCAAGGATACCTTTTACAACTACCGTTTTAGGATGCAGCGCTTGTGCCGCATATCGCTGATACCCGCGTTTATCATCTTCCGCACCAAAAACAAGTTTTCCCGTTTGTGCCCAGGCAATAGCACCGGCACACATCACACAGGGCTCTACGGTGACATACAGTGTACATTCGTTCAGGTACTTTCCGCCAAGCACATTGGCCGCAGCAGTAATAGCCTGCATTTCGGCATGGGCTGTCACATCATTCAATGTTTCTGTCAGGTTATGGGCACGGGCAATGATTCGCTCTTTACAGACAACCACTGCCCCTACAGGAACTTCTCCCCGCTCTGCAGCCTTGCCTGCCTCTATCAATGCCTGTTTCATAAAATAAGTATCGTCCAGTGTCATAATCAGCGTCTCATATCATGTTCTCCGAAGAGGGTAGGATAATCTTCTTCCATATTTTTATGGATAAACATAAGAATCGTTTCACGAAGCCAGCGCGACTTATTCGTTATCTTATATTTTTCCAGATAACGATCGACAATCAGCTGCTCGTCTTCGCTTAACAAAATGCTCATTCGCCGTTCCCGTTTGGTATACTCAGCATGCATTTTCAGGCACTTTTTGCTCCTTTTTCTCATATCTTCTGCAAAATTACTTTTACTTCTGTAAAAACAAAGAATAAAAGCTGTAAATTTGCAAAAAAAGATGGCTGAACACAATGAATTAGGGAAAGCAGGGGAAAATGCCGCAGTAGCCTATCTCGAAGAACATGGTTATCTTATCCGCCACAGGAACTGGAGAAAGGGACACCTTGAGCTGGATATCGTAGCTGCTAAAAAGAATGAACTGGTGATAGTAGAAGTAAAAACACGCAGTAATACTCTGTTTGCCCAACCGGAAGAGGCGGTAGATTTACCAAAGATTAAACGAACGGTGCGTGCAGCAGACACCTACATGAAACTGTTTCAAATAGATGTTCCGGTACGCTTTGATATTATAACTGTAATCGGTGAGAACGGAAATTTCAGAATAGACCATATAAAGGAAGCTTTTTATCCTCCTTTATTTTAATATAGAACAAGTATTTTAATAAAGAGCAAAAACATAGAATTGAAAGACTTATGAATGTAGAAACTATCAGGGAGTACTGTTTAAGCAAAAAAGGGGCAACCGAATCATTTCCATTCGATGACGTATCACTTGTAATAAAGGTGATGAATAAAATGTTTGCCCTCATCGACTTGGAAGGAGCAAACTCTATCGCACTGAAATGTGACCCGGAACGTGCCATCGAATTGCGTGACTATTATACAAGTATCGAAGGTGCCAGCCATTTCAACAAGAAATACTGGAATAGAATCAACTTCGGTATGGATGCGGATGACAAACTTATCAAAGAACTCGTTGATCATTCTTATGAAGAGGTCATCAAAAAATTCACTAAAAAACTGCGTGCTGAATATGATGCCCTCCCTTGATACACTATTTCCTGTTCCATTGATTCATATCAGTGAGACAAACTCTACAAACAGCTATCTGCAGACTCTTTGTTCCAAACAGCAGGAAGTTGCAGAATTCACGACGGTAGTTGCCGACTTCCAGACATCCGGACGTGGACAACGTGGCAATTCGTGGGAGTCTGAGCCCGGGAAAAATCTTCTTTTCAGTTTTGTTCTTTTTCCAGAGTTTCTGGAAGCGCGCCGGCAGTTTTTAATTTCCCAAGTTGTGTCGCTGGCTATTAAAGAGGAACTGGATAGCTATACGGACGATATTTCCATCAAATGGCCGAATGACATTTACTGGAAAAATAAAAAAATATGTGGCATGCTGATCGAAAATGATCTGATGGGACGTACTATCAGACAAAGCATTTCCGGCATCGGAATCAACGTGAACCAGGAAGCATTCCACAGTTCAGCCCCAAACCCGGTTTCGCTTCAACAAATCACAGGAAAACAATATGAAATTTTCGGGATTCTCAGAAATATCATGCTCCGCGTTCAATCTTATTATGAATTACTCCGAAACGATGATACTGAATTTATAGCCAACCGATATGAAAAAGCGCTTTTCAGAAAAGAAGGGATGCATCGATATAAAGACCCTGATGGAGAATTCTTTGCGAGAATTGTTTGTGTAGAGCCCGAAGGAAGACTCATACTGGAAGACGAAACGCTGAGAAAAAGAGGCTATATGTTTAAAGAGGTAGAATATTTATTGATATAATACATACATCCTAAAGAAGAAAACATTACCTTTGAGTTTGCTATATAAAAAACACCTTTAATTTTATGAAGAAAATACAGTATGTCAAGTTACTTGGTCTTTTGACCGTTTTATTACTCCTCAACATATCATGTAAAGATGATGACACTCTACTGCGAGGTAGTGGAATTACAGAACAAAGCTGGTCTACTAACCAAACATATTTTGCCTCAGCAGAGCAAACCCTCACTTTTACTTTCACAACTCTGTCCAGCTGGACTGCTCAAAACAGTTCTGCCGCATTATTATCATTAGATAATGATGCAGGAAACTCCGGGAAAAACACCATAAAAATTACGGTACACAAGTCTTCTCAGGAACAAGGTACCATTACGATTAAAGTAAATGGATATTCCTCTACCAGCAATATAAAAATCCAGTTGAGTAATGATAATGTAGAAGGATACGAAATCAACTATAGCGTAGATCAATATTTGAAGGAAAAATACTTGTGGAATGATGATTATAAATTACTAACTCCCAATTTCAAGCAAGCTTATGATGACTTTTTAAGAAACACATTGCTAAGCATGACTACTAATACATTGGACAAAAAACGCAATAGTAATGGTACCTATTCATTATTTTCATTTATCCAAAAGCTAGATCCGGATTTACAATCTTCCCGAAGTGCCAAGGAGAAAAAAAACTTAGAGTATAATTATGGGTTCGTAAACTTTGTAGCCGTTCAAACCCGTAATACTTCCAATATTGTTTTTGTCATACAAGGAGTACATAAAGGATCATCTGCCGATAAAGCAGGGCTAAAACGTGGAATGGAAATAGCCGAAATAAACAATCAAAAGATAACAACGTCTAATGTGCAAACGTATTACTCTAAATTGATGCAGCCGTCCTCTCCAACTTCTATAGAAGTTAAAGACAAAGATGGAAAAGTATATACAATAGACTCCGGACCTATTTATGTAAATCCAATCATTCATCACCAAGTCAACGGACAGACCGGTTATTTGGTATATTCGGCCTTTGAATCCGGCTTTGATCAGGAACTATTCGATGTATTCAAAGAATTTAAAAACCAAGGTATAGAAGAGTTAATTCTAGATCTCCGTTACAACGGAGGAGGAGATGTTACATCAGCCAATCTCATATCCAGTTGCATCGCCGGAGATTTTTGCATTGGAAAGACATTCGCTTCATACCGATATAATGATGGGCGCATGAAAGCCCTTAACAATCAACGTCCTATTCAAAAATTTGTATATTCTCTGTATGACAATTTAAATACTTCTCTCTCTGACGGAGGTTTAAATCTACGGAAAATCTACTGCCTTGTTACCGACGACTCTGCATCTGCAAGTGAATTAGTAATCAATGCACTGAGAGGAATTGATATCGAAGTTGTTCTAATCGGCACTACTACACATGGGAAAAACGTAGGAATGGAAGGAGTAGAACTGACTGTTGATACAGACAAATATCTGCTTTTCCCTATAACTTTCCAGGCATACAATGCTAAAGGCTTTGGAGACTTTGAGAACGGTTTTACACCTGACTACGAAATAAATGAAAATAAGCCTAACGGAGAATATTTCGAAGGGTATGGAGACTTTGGTACAGAAAGTGATCCTTTATATGCCAAAGCAATCAGTTTGATTTCAGGAACGGACTTAGTAACCACTACCCCTACAAGGGCAGCAAATCAAGCTAAAGAACAAGCACAAATAATAGCTACACCTAATTTGAACCGCATCGGTATGATAAAATAAGATTGCATACATTGTTATTATAGAGAAAGAGGTGAACCGCTCAGCGATTCACCTCTTTCTCTATCAACAAGATCTTATCTAATGTCTTTTTAGCCTCCGTCGATGGAAACCTCAACACTACTTTCTGCAAGGAACTTCGTGCTTTTTCATATCCGGTAGCAAACAGTTTCGACAACCCATCCCGATAACGTGCATACTGCATCTTCGTCGGCGAAGAAATCTTTCTGTAATCACTCTCCAGTTTTTTCTTCTCTCTCTCCGCCATCAAATAATAATAATTGCCGAGAAAAATGTTGGCTGCCAGATTATCAGCATCCAACCTCAATATATTCTCATACAGACGCAACGCATCCTTCTCCTGCCCACGACATACCTGCATTTCGGCAACGGCTTCCAGATAATCTACATTATCAGGGGTCTTCTGCGACAGCTCTTTATAAAACAAAAAGGCTTTATCATAATTCCGATTCTTCTTATAGGCAAGAGCTAACTCATTAGAGAGTTTCGAGCTAATATCACTGCTCTTATCTATACTCGTCCAATAGAACATTTCCGATCGGTCTATATTCAGACTGATAGCCTGGCGGAAATAGCTAACCGCCTGTCCATGCTGACCAGCTTCAATAGCCGCCGAAACTTTATGCAACATCTCATCGACCGTCTGTGCATTCAGCATCAGCGGCAACGAAAACAAAGAAAAAAGAAGAATAGTTAAGGCTTTCATAATCAGTTACATTGTTTCTAGTTCGTGACACGCAAATATACAATAAAAAAATAAAAGATGTACCTTTGTCCGCAAAAAGAACAATCTATTTAACAAAAGTGTTTCTACAAGATGATAAAGAAGAAAACTACCTCCGAAAACAGACGAATATTACAGATTGCCGTACCATCGATTATTTCGAATATTACTGTACCATTGCTGGGACTTATCGATGTCACTATCGTGGGGCATCTCGGTTCTCCGGCATACATCGGAGCGATTGCCGTGGGAGGAATGTTATTCAATATCATCTATTGGATCTTTGGGTTTCTGCGCATGGGAACAAGCGGTATGACTTCACAAGCATACGGCCAGCATGACTTAAACGAGATCAACCGGCTACTGATACGCTCTGTTGGTGTCGGACTATTTATTGCTGTCTGCTTGCTGATTCTCCAATACCCCATTCTTCATCTGGCATTTACGCTTATACAAACTACGGAAGAAGTCAAGCAACTGGCAATGACCTATTTCTATATCTGCATTTGGGGAGCTCCGGCAATGCTGGGCCTTTACGGATTTGCAGGCTGGTTTATCGGAATGCAAAACTCACGTTTCCCGATGTATATTGCCATTACACAGAATATAGTCAATATCATTGCCAGTCTGTCTTTTGTCTACCTTCTGGATATGAAAGTGGCAGGAGTGGCTACCGGGACTCTTATCGCACAGTATGCAGGCTTTTTTATGGCCATACTATTATATATGCGTTATTACAGTACCCTCAGAAAACGTATCATATGGAAAGACATCATACAAAAGCAGGCGATGTACCGTTTCTTCCGAGTAAACCGTGATATATTCTTCCGTACTCTCTGTCTGGTGATTGTGACAATGTTCTTCACGTCGGCTGGAGCGGCACAAGGAGAAGTCGTACTGGCAGTAAACACACTACTGATGCAGCTGTTCACGCTTTTCTCTTATATCATGGACGGCTTTGCTTATGCAGGAGAAGCATTGGCCGGACGCTATATCGGTGCACGAAATCAAACGGCTCTCCACAATACAGTAAACCATCTCTTCTATTGGGGCATCGGACTATCTGCTGCATTCACCCTTTTATACGCAACAGGCGGAAAAGGGTTTCTCGGGTTACTGACAAATGATATTTCAGTAATCAATGCCTCGGATACTTATTTTTATTGGGCACTTGCTATTCCATTGGCAGGTTTCTCCGCTTTTTTATGGGACGGGGTATTCATTGGCGCCACTGCAACCCGGCAGATGCTTTATTCAATGCTAGTTGCTTCCGTCAGCTTTTTTATTATCTACTACGCTTTCCACAATCTTTTGGGAAACCATGCTTTATGGCTGGCTTTCATCACTTACCTGTCATTGAGGGGAATCGTACAAACCTTCATTGGAAGAGAAATTGTGAAGAAAGCGATATGAAAGTTATCGCACAACTATGAGGTCTATCCAACAAATTATCTCTATATTTGCAGTAAACTAAATGTAAAAAGATTATGGCAAAGTATAAAAGAATTCTGCTGAAGCTCAGTGGAGAAAGCCTGATGGGGGAAAAACAATACGGCATTGACGAAAAAAGACTGGCGGAATATGCCGCACAAATCAAGGAAATCCATGAACAGGGAGTACAAATTGGTATCGTTATCGGCGGCGGAAATATCTTCCGTGGATTAAGTGGGGCTAACAAAGGCTTCGACCGTGTGAAAGGTGACCAGATGGGTATGCTGGCAACTGTTATCAACAGCCTTGCACTCAGTTCTGCATTAGTAGCAGCCGGAGTGAAAGCCCGTGTACTTACAGCAGTCCGTATGGAACCAATCGGTGAATTTTACAGTAAATGGAAAGCAATCGAATGTATGGAAAACGGTGAAATCGTTATCATGTCCGGCGGTACGGGAAATCCTTTCTTTACTACAGACACCGGCTCTTCATTACGAGGAATAGAAATCGAAGCGGACGTTATGCTGAAAGGTACCCGTGTAGATGGCATTTATACTGCCGACCCCGAGAAAGACCGCACTGCAACCAAATTCAGCGACATCACCTATGATGAAGTTCTGAAACGTGGTCTGAAAGTAATGGACCTGACCGCTACTTGCATGTGCAAAGAAAATAATCTGCCGATTGTCGTTTTTGACATGGATACGGTAGGTAACCTGAAAAAAGTAATCAGCGGAGAAGAAATCGGAACAGTAGTGCACAACTAAGCTCTGACTCCGTCATACGCATACATACCTTTGTCAGAAATATATCGTTAAACCTCTTTCTGACAGATTACATAGTTCGGCATTGATTTTCGTCTTTGAAAATTAATGCCGAACTATAATTATATACAGTACACTTTCGAACCAATAAGTATCCATATACACATAACAACCGCATTCTATCCATTGCGACAGTTCCCCATAAGCTATCAGACAGAGACGTTTTGCGAATAATATCACATTTTCTCCCGAATAAAAAATCTGCTATTAGTAGACAGACATTCTTTTCACATACATATCATTTCCTTTGCTGCACCTATATGTAAACAATAAAATTAGCATAATTAGATCAAATATGTATCTATTTTATTTGCATATAGAAAACAAAATATTATATTTGCGATGTTATTTAACCTGATAAGAATAAACACCTTTAGCAATATATCATATGAAACACGCCAAAATCAAAAGAAAAAAATGCAGCAGATATGTAATAATGACATATATCTGCCTGTTTTCATTTAGTCATGCTATTCATGGAAACCCTTGTTTAGAAACTGGCGCGGACCATCCTTTCAAAAAAGGGGCAATTGCCATATGGATGTTCTCTGATTTAAATGATGCCACGCAAGAAAACAGCAGACTCAAAAAGAATGGAAACATTTCCTTCATTACCTTGCAAGGGGAAGAAGCCGATGCTTCCAAAATCCGGGGAGGGGATGGAGTAGTAGCAAAATTCAATGGTAGTTGTCTGATTGCAGGACAGGGAGCAGACAATGAGCTGAACTTCAACGGCAAATTTCTATCTATTTTGGCCAGAGTAAAAGCAAATCACATCACCGGCTACACCCCTATCCTAACAAAAGCAGGTAATGACCAAAGCCTCGCCTACAATGTAGCTTTCAATCCCCAAGGAAAAGACATTTATCTGGAAATATTATTGGGGAGTGATGATATCGCGGGAGCACACCTTTTAAAATATAAAATGCCCAAAGAGGAACTTACGCTATGGCACGATATCATTTTCCGTTTCAATGGAGAAATTTCAGAGTTGTATGTGGACGGACAGCTCCGGGATGATGAAATAACAGTAGGCGATATTCGCGACTGGAACCGACGTCCGCTAATGATTGGTGGTCAGTACAGGGATGGAGAAGGATACTCCGACAGTTTCAATGCTTCACCAGAATTTGTTTTCGACGGCTTAATCGATCACATCGGATTGTGGGATCGATATCTGTCCGACAAGGAGATCATGCAACTTTCAGGAGTACAGAATCTGAAGGATGGGCGACCTGAATATTATACAGAAGCTTATCGCCCACAGTTTCATTTCTCTGCCAAAAAGAACTGGCTGAATGACCCTAACGGTTTGGTTTATTACGACGGAGTATATCACATGTTCTTCCAATATATGCCGCCGCACCGCCCCGGAGCCTACAAAGACTGGGGGCATGCCATTAGCAGAGACTTGATTCATTGGGAACAGATTCCAAATCACATTACTCCGCATAAGGTGTGGGCAGGCTGCTGGTCCGGCTCTGCAGTAGTAGATGAACACAATGTAACCGGCTTCCAAAACGGAGATGAAAAACCGATCATCGCATTCATTACCAATGGTGGACATCCTAATGATGGCTTAGGGCCGATGTGTACTCAATGTATCGCCTATAGTACGGATGCCGGCAAAACCTTCACTTACTATGATAAGAACCCTGTCATACGAAACATTCACAATGCCAACCGTGACCCCAAAGTGGTATGGGACGCGAACTCCAAACAATGGATAATGTCTCTTTATATGGATAAAGAATGTGAATTCGGTCTGTTTGCTTCCAACAATCTAAAAGATTGGAGACAACTGTCGACTCTGACTCTCGACGGGGTAACAGAATGTCCCGGATTTCTACCTGTCCCGGCCGACGGAGACAATAACAATATCAAATGGCTATTCTTTGGTGCTAATGGCAAATATAAAATCGGTTCGTTCGACGGTACCCACTTCCAACCAGAAACAGAAATACTGGAAGGAGATTTTGGCAAGAACTTCTATGCAGCGATGACATGGAGTAATGTCCCCGACGGCAGATGTCTGCATTTAGCGTGGATGCCTACACGACGCTATCCGGACATGCCGTTTGAGCAACAAATGAACTTCCCGACAGAACTGACTCTGCGCACTACGCCAAATGGATTGAGAGTATACAGAATCCCTGTCCGGGAAATCAGTAATCTCTATGACCGACATGATAGATGGAAGAATAAAACGATTACGCCCGGTAATAATATATTAAGCAAATTGAAAGGCGACTTATACGATATGCAATTCGAATTCGACATGACTCAATCTTCTTCTTTCACGATTGGTATTCGTGGCGCTAACATATGCTATAATGCTGATAAACAAGAAATTTCCTGTAACGGACCGACAGTGGACAATAAATGGGCAGATTTAGGCAGAGCCACATTAAAGAGTATCGACGGCAAGGTAAAACTGCGTATCTTAGTAGATCGGACAAGCATTGAGATCTTCGGCAATGACGGTGAAATAGTCATTACCTCTAACTTTATGCCCGATTTGCTCCATCGGTCTTATTCTCTCTCCACAGATAAACAAATTAAGATAATATCAGCCGATATCCATTCTTTAAAATCAATCTGGAACATCAATTAATGCCCATAAAATCAATACAAAACTAATTATCACATCATCATGGAAAACAAATTAAACATAAACAAGATCATTCCTATCATGCTTGCCTTCTTCACGATGGGGTTTGTAGACTTAGTAGGAATAGCGACCAATCACGTAAAAGAAGACTTTACGCTATCCGATACAGTAGCCAACACTTTTTCGGTCACGGTATTTCTTTGGTTTCTGATATTCTCGGTACCTACAAGTATGCTGATGAACAGGATAGGAAGAAAGAAAACTGTCCTTCTAAGCATGACTCTGACACTTGCCGGACTTGTTATCCCCAACTTAATTTACGATAGTATCAGCATGTTCGTTGCCTTTTCTTTTATAGGAATCGGAAATACAATCATGCAGGTATCCCTCAATCCTCTATTAGCCAATATGGTAAATCCGGAGAAGCAATCCAGCTTTCTCACATTAGGGCAATTCGTTAAGGCCATAGCCTCCGCCATCGCACCGATTCTTGCAGCCAAAGCGGCCATCTACTATGGGAACTGGAAATTACTCTTTGTCGTATTTGCCATAGTAGATATTATTGCTATCATTTATCTGATGAGTACTCCGATCAAAGAATCGACGGAAAAGAAACAATCTTCTTCGTTCCGCGAATGCATCGGTCTGCTAGGTAACATCATTATCGTTCTATTTTTCCTCGGAATCCTCGTTCATGTAGGCATAGATGTAGGAGTTAACATTACAGCTCCCAAACTCCTACAAGAAAGAGCAGGTATCTCACTCTCAGAAGCCGGATATGTAATCAGCCTATATTTCTTCTTACGTACCATCGGCTGCTTCTCCGGAACATTTATTCTGGCATGGTTCTCACCTGTCAAGTTTTTCACAATCAGTGTATCCATGATTATGGCAGGTATCATAGGACTATACTTTAGCCAAAGCTTGCTTGCCATTTATATATGTATAGGACTCATTGGTTTCGGTAACTCCAATATATTCCCTATTATTTTCTCAAGTGCACTAAGCTATATGCCGACCCGGCATAATGAAATCTCCGGATTAATGATCATGGGAATCATAGGAGGTGCCATCTTCCCTGTTTTGATGGGAGTTGCCTCCGACACAATGGGAGGACAAACTGGTGCGGTGATCGTATTAACGATTTGCGCATGCTACTTGTTATTCCTGATGACCAAAATGAAAAAGATTAACCACATTTAAAAAAGAAAATATGCACTTTATAGGAATTGATATAGGAACAAGCTCTATCTGCGGAGTCGTTTATCATCCGTCCACTCAAAGCGTCATCTCCGTCACTAAAGAAAACTGTGCCAACATCTCTTCGCCCGATAATTGGGAGAAAAAGCAGGATGCAGACATTATTATAAATATTGTATGGGATATAGTCCGCGAATTCCAGACCCGATATAAAGATATTGGAGGAATAGGAATCACTGGCCAGATGCATGGCATAGTATATACTGACGTTCAAGGAAATGCAGTAAGCCCGTTATACACCTGGCAAGACGGCAGAGGAAATCTCCGTTACAAGGACAACCTGAATTATGCCACTCATCTGAAAAATATCACAGGCTATCCGGCAGCAAGCGGATACGGACTGGTTACTCACTATTATAATATACAAAACGGACTGGTCCCGGCAGATGCTTTCAAACTTTGTACAATTATGGATTATGCCGTAATGAAACTCTCCGGAAACAACACTCCGTTGATAGACCCCTCCAATGCTGCCAGTCTGGGGATTTTCGACAAGGAGAAGCTCATTTTCGACACAGAAGCTATACAGAAAGCAGGCATTGAACCAACAATATTACCGGAAATCATGCCATCGGCCTCCATAGCCGGTTACTTTGAAAAGATACCGGTGTATGCTGCTATCGGTGACAATCAGGCTAGCTTTTTGGGTTCAGTACGCGATAAAGATCACTCTATTCACATCACCGTAGGAACCAGCAGTCAGATTTCTATCTATACCGACCGATATATGGAAATTGATTCACTGGATACCCGCCCCTTGCCCGGTGGCGGATACCTTTTGGTGGGAGCTGCCTTATGTGGAGGATATGCCTATGCTCTTTTAAGAAAGTTTTTCAATGATACTTTAAAACTTTTCACTGAAAAAGAACTGTCTAATGCCGACCTCTATAAAATAATGACATCCATACCCTACCCCAAAAATACAAAGGGCAATCTAATCGTTGACACTCTTTTTGACGGTACGCGTTCAAATCCAAATGAAAGAGGAAAGATCACTCATATATCCACCTCCAACTTTACCCCGGAAAATCTAATTATCGGATTTGTTCAAGGAATCAGTGAGGGACTTTATCATTACTTTCAGCTACTGCCAGAATTTCTCAAAACCAATAAAACAAGTCTGGTAGGGTCCGGTAACGGAATCAAAAAGAATCCACTGCTGCATAAAGCACTCGAAGAACGTTTCGGGCATCCGGTACAATTATCCCATATTCAGGAAGAAGCGGCTTTCGGAGCTTGTATTAACCTCAAAAATCAGAAATGAATGAGAACTACTCTATTTTATATATGCAGTCTTGCGACAATACTGTCAGTCTACTCCTGCAAGGAACCTATTTATTCTTCAGGTAAAAATCCGATTACCTTGGAATCACTGATGGAAGAAATGGTTTCCGTAGAAGCCGAACCTTGTTTTCCTGTCCCGTTTTTTACGACCAAACACGTATCCAGTTATGATCGCAGGTCAGTGATACCGGGCACACCTTCTTGGCATGCCAACCGTGACAATACAGGATTCGTCCGTTACGAAGCCAACAACGGACGGGTAGAAAAAGTATTATTCGATGAAAAAGGTCCCGGCGTACTTACCCGAATACTGACTACCGGCGGTTCCGACGGCGCCAATCTCCGCATCTATTTTGACGGAGAAAAGGAAGCCAGTATCCTTCTTCCCGCTTATGACATTTCTTTATTTCCGCTAGATATCCCTGAAGGGCTATTGTACAAGCACGAACACTATTCTACCACACAAGGAAGCAGTTTCTACTATCCCCTCCCTTATGCGCAAAGCTGTAAGATAACGGTAGATAATGTAGACCGTGATTACTTTTTTCATACTTCTTGCCGCACATATCCTAAAGGGACCAAAGTTCAGACTTTTACTCTCAAAGATGGAGAAGCATTGCAAGATAAAGCGCAAAAACTTAGCGAGCAACTCATGTACCCCAAAACATATACTGAAAACCCTGAAACAAAAGAGGCCAGACTGACCGCCCGGTCGTCTTTAAGGATGAAACTTCCTGACGGAGAGAAAGCGATCCGAAGCCTTTCGATCCACGTATCGGAGATTGATTCCGCCTGCTACGCTTCATTCATGCGCAATTTGATAGTCAAAATCTCATTCGACGGTGTTCAAACAGTTTGTGTACCATTAAGTGACCTGACAGGAGCCGGTATGGGAGCACCCGCAGTCCGCAGCTATTACCTGGAAGCGGATGGAAAAGGACATTCGAAACTACGTTTTGTCATGCCCTACCAACGGGAGGCGCATATAGAGGTCGAAAACATTTCCGAAAACTCTGCCGATATTAAAATAGAAGCCTGTATTTCTACCTGGAAGTGGTATGCCAATACCCTATATTTCCATGCCGGATGGAAACAGGAAAACGGATTGGAGACTAACCGCGGTTTGGATTACAATATGGGAACTTTGCAAGGAAGGGGTATTTTTAAAGGTGATATGCTCTCTTTGTATAACCACTGCCCACGCTGGTATGGCGAAGGTGACGAACATATCTGGATCGATCACGAAGAGTTTCCTTCTCACTTCGGTTGTGGCACAGAAGATTACTATAATACAACTTTCGCGCCCATTCATCCCTATTTTAATCCCTTCGGCGGTGCCCCCCGGGAAGATGATGAGGCTTCGAGAGGCTACAACACCTTTGTCCGCACACGAAATCTAGACATTGTACCTTTCAACGAACGTTTGCAATTCGATTTTGAGCTGATCAGCTGGGACGGCGGACAGGTAGATTATGCCTCCACCTTATTCTGGTATGGTGATTTAAAGACAAAAATGACGAATATCTCTGATAGCAAAGAAGCTTTATATGCCCTTCCTCCCGCCATCTATACAGAAAAATAAGTAATACATAGTTAAGGATTCACCTTTCACACCCGTTTATCCATCAATGTTTGATGGTGAAGGGGCTCCCTTCACCATCCCTGTCACTATCTCTCCACAGGAACCGATATATTTCTTTTCGGGCAGATTCGTACTTAAACTACAAATCTGCCCAACTTTTATTGAAGATAACGACATAACAAGTATAAACAAACACAACGCTTATCATTCCCAAGTATGCTAATATTTGCCGTCTGATGTATTAATAGATAAGTTCTGTTTTATTGATGCTAAAGTTACTATGATCCAAGAGTAAACTTGCCAACCATCCGATACAATCTATAAACGCAAGCTTTGTTTTTATAAATGAAGGTTTCATTTATATAATTGCAAGCTTTGTTTTTATAATCAAAGCTTGCAATTATAGATTACATGGTATCAAAAACAAATTTACTATCAGAGATTAATAAGTTTATAAGGCAATATGAGTAACTTTTCTATTAATAAAGGAGAACCGAACTAATGTAGAATGGTGAAAGAATGCCCTTCACCCTCTATCACCTATGAATAGGGCGAAGTGAAGGGTGAAGGGCACTTATGTAAATACAACTTTATTCTGTCAAAAGAGATAAACGGACATTTTTAACTTCCATATTTTCATAGTGGAATTGCAAACGTTCTACAGCTAACTTCTCACGATAGGAGACCATCGTACGCTTTCCGGCTATCTCCGTATCCACCAAAGAGCCATCAAACTTATCGGACGTTTTCACTACCATACGTACAGTAAACGTTTTGTCTGTATCTATCAGATTTTCAATTGCATAATTTCGACCTTGTTGCGGAGCACCTCCTTCACGCAAAGAGCGTTCACGACTGTCTTTATCACCGACAAAAGCATATTGTGCACGCTTCTCTCCGCTATCCAACTTCCATTCGCACGCATCTTGCGTTCCTTTATCGGCAGAAGGCAATAAGTTGACAGTCAATTTGCCGTCAGGGCCGACAGGCGTAACCTCGAAAGTCAACAAGAAAGAGCCGGACGGTATCTTTTCAATCTTATCAGAACTGCCCGACAGTGTAATGGCATCCGGCGAAACGGCAGGCACTAACTCATCCATCCACTTCGTACCAATGCGTCCTTTCGGCAACTGTACCATTTCGTGAATTACCAGCGGGCCTCCCCAAGCTTTCATCCACATCCAACCTGCCATAACAAAACGATTGTTTGAGATCTCAGTTATAGTAGGAACGCAAGAACCGTTATAAAAATCGAGTCCTTCTGCCACAACGTCCTGATATACGGAATCCGGCTGAACGGTCTCTTTAGCCCACAGACGTGTAAAACCACCAATAATATAATCATAATCTCCCCAATGGAAGAAGAAAGTACAATCACCACCCAAAGGAAAATTTTCGTCCAGACAGTGCCAGCCACCACTGACTGAATCAGAAGCCCACGTACCACGAGCTCCATAATTAGCCAGCATTTTCAAATCTCCTTTCGGATCGACATAGATACTTGGATTCTCACAGGGATGAAATAAAATGCCTGTCTTACGAAAATGGATACCATCATCGCTGACCGAATAAGAAGAACCGGCAGCCACGCCGGACATCTGATGACGGTTGAAAGACCCTGTATATCCATGTTTATCCAAGTACTCATACAATTCAGGAAGAGTAGTCTGCTCACGCGGATAAATGCGGGTAGTATGATAACCATAACTGATACAAAGCTGATTGTTGAAAATAAAAGGAGTACCGGTGCCGAACGTTTCCCATTGTTCTTCGATAGGAACGGCTGCTTCATGCTCGGTCCAATGACGAAAATCTTTTGTAGAAAGGTGTTCAAAATAATGTCCTCCGCGACCGAATTTACTTTGGTGTCCACGACGATCGTACAAGTAAAAAAGATGATAGGTTCCGTCGTGATAAAGACTGACCACATCTCCTACCCACGCATTATGTCCGGTCGGAGTCCAGAATTGTACTTGTGGTTGTAATCCGACTGTAGCTCCTTCCGCGCGTTCGGGGTGTAGAGAAGGATAATAGATAGCTGCTTGTGACACAAAGTGAGAATCAATCTTCCAGTTTTTCATTTTCTCGGGAAGAGGATAGCCTAATGGAAAATCATTATCCAGTAATTTGCCGTCTACGTACATGGTCCAGCGGACACCAGAGAAATTCAATATTACTTCGTGCTCTCCCAAAGGCTGATTTAACATAGCCAATGGAATACCGATTATCATTCGTTCCATGTGCCCGTCAACAGGAGACTTCAATTCCAGTCCGGCTTCAAGCACCGGAACTGATCCGTCCGGCATTTTATAAGCAGGATAGTTCTGTTTATTACGGTCTAGTGGATTATGCTGGCGAAGGCAAACATCCAGCACTCCCGGGATCTCGAGAATATGACGGTCGAATGTCGGTATTTCCAGATTCACGGTGAAAGAGATGGCAAATCCTTTTTCTACTTCTTTAATAACAGGCAATGAATCTGCCTGTACAGCACCGCCTAACTTTGCCTGAGCCATTAAAGGCAAATTCATGTTCCACGAATTATTCAGCAATGTTATACGGGCAGGCTCCTGCATTTCCTGCTGGCAAGAGGTCAGTCCTCCACTCAACAGTATTCCGACAAACAAGCATCCTAATAGCAATTTCTTATTCATATATTTCATACTTTGTATTTAATCGAATTCAAACTGAATCCATAGCATATTCTTCAGTCTCAGCTACATAAGATAGGGCAACTGGGACAGAATTTCTTCTTTACCAGAAGACTGCTTTACCTTACTATTCAAATCTCCATACCAATAATTTGTCACAGCATAATCTACTTTACCCGGATTCCAGCTCAACATTTCAATATCAAATTTATATGACTTCTGAAAAGGAATACCATCTAAATTACGAGTACGTACAAAAGCGTTAAAACCATGAGAAGAAGGATTATCGGCCCGTGGCGCACCTCCAAACGGAGTATGGAAAGGAACTACCGGTGCCCAAGAACAATTGTAATGATCTTCTGTCCCCGTCCCATGATGTGAAGGAAATATATCATTATCAACCCATATTACTTCATCCCCTTCTCCATACCAATCAGGAGCATAGTTGAATAGTGAAAGCAAATCTCCCCTAAATACCCCTCTTCCATCAATTGTTATATAATTCCACATATGATTCCCTTTATGATCATCATATCGGTTCGTTATTTCAATGCCTCTTTCCTGTTTCCAAGTCGTGTGAAAATAAAGTGTATTTTTGCTCCATTCCCATTCTGACACATGCGCTCTGACATTCATCCAAACCGGAAACTCAAACAAATTCTCAATTTCTATTTTGGCATTCTTTTTATATGGCATTACCCAACGCGATACGATATGTCCGCGACCATCCGTATCCATATACCAGCTATTCACTTCAGGAGCTCCCAGTCCTGCCCCCGAAAAATCTCCCAACGGCACCCATACTGTCTCTTTTCCATCAAAAGTTATTTTCAGTATCAACTGCCTCATCATCTTTGCATAATCTCCTTTACGGCAATTCACATCAATAAGTAGTGACCGAATAGCATGATTCCCAAGAGGAAGATCTATTGCACTTGTATGATTAGGAGCAATATCCATTGCAAACTCACAACGCTTTCCACCTTTAAAGGTTGAAGGATTCCAAAGCGTCTTGTTTACATCTTGTATTTTTTCCTGCATTGTATGCGTATTCACTTGTCCGACATCAAATGTTTCAACCTCAGTTCCAGATACATAGGTGCGATATTCGATTTCATAATAACGCGGTCCCCAAGTATTCCTGTTTTTATCAAGTTCTTCAAACGTTATC
The DNA here is from genome assembly GCF_020091505.1 of Bacteroides faecis. Lineage (NCBI taxonomy): Bacteria > Pseudomonadati > Bacteroidota > Bacteroidia > Bacteroidales > Bacteroidaceae > Bacteroides > Bacteroides faecis. Next base: position 94,334 of record NZ_CP081916.1, read on the forward strand.
CGGCAGTTTTTCTGGTATGGAAATGGAAACATAAATGTATTCCCTCCCAAACCTTCAGGAGTATAATTCGTATGAATTAAAGAGAGCGCATCTCCAACTTTAAATGGAATGCGTGTCATGTCATACGCAGGAATCACAATACGAGGATTCTCTTCGTTATCAAAATAAAAACGGAGGATACCATTTTTGGCATGAGCACTCATCCAAATACGTGTTACTGCCCCCGGTCCATCATAATCGAACATCACTTTTTCTACTCGCCCCTGAACAGTATCCACTCGCATACAACCAAATCCGTCATCATTAGCATACCACCAATCTTTATCCGGTGATACAGTCCGGCGGTCATAACTACTTACCATCTTACAAGTGTAATAAGGTTCGGGAAACTCTGTTGCTTTTTCAAATGAAATCATTTCATCCAACAAAGTACTTACCATCACTTTATCTGATGCCATAGAAGGACTTTCAAAACACAGAAAGGCCACTACACATAATCCTATAATTATTCTCATATCTAATATTCTATTATCAAAAAGAGTATATCAAAAGTAGTACAAATATACCAATTTTTCAATATACTCTTTTCATTAATTACTTACTCTATGATAATACGGGTTCTTCCGTTCACCGGAACCGAATCCATTGTAACAATATCACTTGAAACCGGATATACATAGGCTGTAAAGTTTACATAATAAGTTGATCCTTTGCTTAACTCCGGAGCGGGCAATGTTAATTCATTCACACGATCTAAACTTGTTACGTTCTCATTTTCCAAGCAGCCCTCAGTGATCACTTTATCTCCATCCTCTGAGACTATTTTATAATCAATATAGCTATACTTACAATAAGCCATACTTACCGCCGACAGTCCAGCCCAATAAACCGATGGTACTCCATCTACTTTAACATAAGAACAAGTAGGAGGAACCAAATTATCTACCATTGTCTGAGAAATAGGTAAAGCTGTAATAGTAGCAGGTACAGAACGATTACCCGCATTGTCCAATGTGTATATAGCAAAATCAAATCCTGTCCCTGTATCAAGTCCGTCGATCACCACAGAGTCTACTAAATAATCAAATATTTTTTGCTGTTTATCAACGCCATATTCAATCAAAATATGTTTTGACTTTTGATCTTTCGGGTTATCCCAGGCCAATGCCACCCGTTCGAATCCAAGATAACTCCGCACTGACGTAACTTTACCGGAATAATTATATTCCTCCAAATACTGTTTATAATTATCATCCATATCTTCACAACCAATCATACCAATGAACGACAATAAGCAACCAACTATATAAATATATTTACGTTTCATAATTATCTGTTTTTATTTAGATCAATCATTAACCTCCAAACCATATAATGTAATCTCAGAGCCTACAGATACCATTCTTTCTGTAAATCCATTCAGAGCCTTAAATCTCAGATAGCGGAATGGCTTGGTATATTTTGTTTCTTTCGGATACAAAATAAACTCATGTCCGGCTATTGCCTCCTGATCAGCTTCATACGAGTCAGCCGGTTTCACAATCTTATACGTTCCTACCAATTCCCAGTCAGTCACACCATCCGTCGGGTCGTCATCATCGCTAATATAAAGCTGGAAAGTCTGCACATTTTCATTGCCATATTTATCGGACAGACGCTGCCAATATCGTACACGGCTTCCTTTGACCGTACGTCCCATATCTATGAAATAAGAATAAGGATACCCCCATTCTCCCGTATTAAAAATGTTATAATTCTCCGGATTCAACTGATAGGTGATATTATCCCAAAACTTCTCAATACGTCCCTCATACGCAGCAGAAGGTGCATTCCTTAAACTGTCTTTTGTAAAAGCTCCCATATATTCATCATAAGGCTGCTGATTATCCGGATTCGGGTCACTATCATAGTTCCAGCGATTGCCATATAATTGTTGATTGGGAAGGAAAGCCCATAATGATTTATTCAATGGAGCATCTTCCAATGGTCTCAGTATCCCACAATCCTGCACCGAAGATATATTTCCATATTGATCTTTCACATAAGTTGAAACGGTATAATCCTTATTCTGCAGGTTTTCTACCAAGAAAAATCCATCTTTCGAATTAGACGAAAGTACTTTCTCGGCAACAGTTTCTCCATCACTCAAACGTACATATACATCTACCGTCTGCTGCAACTCATTAGTCCACTCAGCAATCAATGCAGAGAAGCCCGGGCGAACTGTCAATGTTGCGGCCACTGTATTTGTGTTTGCCTCTAGCGGAGTAATAACCTGCACTACCGGAGCAGACACATTCTCATTGCGATCCACAGAATAAAGTTTCACTTCATATTCTTTCACCTGACCGAATCCTTCCACAAACAATGTATCATTGTATGTACTGCTCGTTTTAGAAACTTTCTCGCCAGAATCTACCGTATAATCCGCACGCACATACAAGAAATCCGGATCTTCCGGGATATCATACAAGAAATATCCTCCACCATAATTGGGAACAAATCGCACATTGGAGATTTGTCCCGGAGCCATCGTATCTTTTTCGTCGTCATCCGAACAACTCGTATTAATCATAAACATTCCGCCCAAAAGTAACATTAAGCTATAATATATCTTTTTCATGTTCCTATTTTCTAATTAAGTGAATAATTACTACCATCCCGGATTCTGTACCAAACTAGGATTCTTGTTAATGTCATCCAAAGGAATCGGGAATAAATAATTTTTAGGAGTTTCCCATGTACGTGCCTGCAACTCTGTCACTTGATAAAAGTCTTCATAAGTACGACCTGAACGTGCATTCCACCCTTTCACTGATGACACGAAGAACTCGCCTGCACGTTTCCAACGACAAAGATCAAAATACCGATGTCCTTCGAATGAAAGCTCAATCAATCGTTCAGCCTGTATTATTTCACGCAACCCTTCTTGCGTCTGGTGCTTGTTGATGTTTTTCACAATAGTCCCATCGCTCCAAACTGTTTCTACATCAGGCAGTCCCGCTCTTTTACGTACCTCATTCAAATAACGATAAGCTTCCGCATCGGGGCCATAATATTCATTATATGCTTCTGCATACATCAGATACAAATCCGCCAAGCGAATAATCGGATTCGGATAACGAACCATTCGCACTGCATGCTCATTCAATGACTCCGGATGCACTAGCTTCTTTATTGCAATGCCCGACCAATAGAAGTCATCTTGCTTCGTACTATAACGCCCGCCCGGGAATTCATCATACTTCATGTGCATCTCAAGTTTAGTCTGTTGATTGCGCCAATAACAATTATCAACAGCAATCCAACTGTAAAAACGTGGTTCACGATTCAAATATAACTTGATTGTTTTCTCATTCGGCTGCATATACCCTAAATGATAAGTGTCATTCGGGATAGTAACTATATCCAACCGATTGTCATAATCAAATGTTTGATCTTCATTGATAGGTACCCCGTTTTTTGTGTAATACAACTCACCCATCCGATAGGAAGCACATAACCATTGCCAACTATAATCCGACACTGACTGATTATCCGGACGACGACATTGGGAAGCATGTTGAAAAGTACCTTGGTCAAAACTACCTACATTAGAATATCCCCATATCAACTCATCATTCCACGGATCAAGAATGGAATAACGATTATTATAGCAATATTCAACAATCTCGGACTTACCCCAGACATCTTTATCAAAGAATTCGATATTCGCTCCACCATCAGCATTATATTTATACAATTTCTTGTTCCGTGCGTGAGCGGCATCAATAGCTACTTTCGTAGCATCCAATGCTCTCTTCCACTTTTCATTATCTTTCTCCATCGGGAAAAGTAGTTCACCGTCCACATTTTTAAAATTACTATAATATTCTGCATTTCCATTAAACAACGGGCTGGCCTGGGTCAGTAACACAACTGCTTTGATTGCCTTGGCAATAGTACGGTCTACCATTCCCAAAAATTCATTAGGACGATCATCTTTCAAGTCTGTCTTTTCATTTCCGTTCTCGTCATACAATACCTCATCAATCAAATCTACCACATACTGAAAACAAACATCTACCGGTTGGCGCTTCAATCGTACCTCGCTTGGCGAAGCGGAAGGAGTCAGATTTTTATCAACAATACAAATGGGTCCATACAAACGAGCCAAATAAAAATGGTAATAAGCCTTTAGTATCTTTACTTGTGCAATCCAGTCTTTCCGATCTTCATCCGTAATATCCTTCACCTTGTCAATATTTTCCAGAAATAGATTACAATAGCGAATGCCCACATACAAAGCTGACGCATTCTTGCCTCCGTTCCAATAACACAAATAAGGATTCTGAGCGCTGTTCCACCCTTTCATTAGTTTTTCACCTGGCATACGATCCGGATTACCAGATTCACCTCCATCCAAACGTACGATAAATTCATCTCCGGCAAGACTCATCGAATTGTTTAACCATCCCCAATTAGGCATATATTCATAACAAGTCGACAATGCACCATAAGCTTGCTCCTGTGTTTCAAACATTGTTTCCAACTCAATAGTATTATCCGGAACAATATTCAGATAATCGCAACTACTCATCCCTATGATAAAAGTTGCTGCCGTTATAATATGTTTTAAATTAAATTTCATTGTTATTACATTTTAAAAATCAAATTGAACACCTATGTTATATACACGCTGTAATGGATACCCTAAACCATTATCCCCCATTTCTGGATCCCACAAATTAAATGAGCTGAAACACAGCAAATTCAAACCTGAGAAATAGAAACGTAGATTACTCAATCCCACCTTACGCAAGGTGTTTTTAGGCAAGGAATAACCAAGTTCTATAGTCTTCAAACGTAAGTAACGTCCATCGCGCAACCACCAAGTTGATTCTTTTTTATAGTTATTAGCATTATTTTCAGTACTCAAACGAGGCCAGAATGCATGGCTCACCGGATTGTTGGGACTCCAATGATCGTCAGCAATATAAGAAACAGCATTCCGATAATTCATAAATGGCGCTATCCTACTCGGATCAATGAAAAATGAATTATGTCCTTGCCCTTGGAAGAAGAAAGAAATATCCCAGTTCTTATATCCTGCAGAGAGCCCAAAACCGTAACTAAATTCAGGTACCGACGGGTAACCAATAGGTACCATATCATTATCGTTTACTATTCCATCGTTATTAATGTCCTTATATTTAATATCTCCTGGCTGAACATTTGTTCCAAATCCTTGCGTAGGTGAATTGGCAACATCTGCCTCATCGATAAACAAACGTTCTGCTATTAATCCCCACTGTTGTCTAACCGGCCAACCAATCGTTCTCCGATATTCATCCCGATAAGCAGGCTCTTCTCTTTCTGTAACCTCATTTTTCGCATAAGTGAAATTAAAACGTCCTGTAAGCCAAGCATCTTTATTAATGGCATAGTTCAAATCGGCAGATCCATCCCAACCCCACGATTTCACTTCACCTACATTTCCCCAAATATCGCTGGTCAACCCCATAGTAGATGGGATATGCGCACGTTTTTCGTATACCTTCTCACGTCGTTCATGAAAATAATCCAATTGTACATCTAATACTCTCCATAAATTGAATTCTACACCAATATCCTGTTTACGGGCAATTTCCCACGTAATCTCCGGATTAGCATAACGTTTTACTCTCAATCCAGAATAAGACGTCAAAAAATCTTTTCCCCAAGTATAGCCACCTTCTCTACCGATATCCGACAAGAAGTAAAAACGATCCTTGGGATCTGAAATATTATCATTACCCACCAAACCATACGAATAACGAATTTTAAATTTATCAACCACCTTAGATAAAGGACGCCAGAAATTTTCATTTGAAATCATATACCCTGCACCTATCGCAGGAAAAACGCCCCAGCGATGGTCTGCATCAAACTTCTCGGAACCATTATATGTAACACTACCTTCAACCAAATATCTAGATTTATAAGCATAATTTGCACGGGCACGTAAAGCCTGATTACGTTGCGGCAATGTCACTTGAATACTTCCTTCCGCTGCCGTATTCTTATTTTCTTCCTGCGTATAGATAACAACCGCTCCTAGTTCATGATCATCATTGAACACATTAGAATAACTGAGCCCTGCCTCAAAATAAAAATGGCTATTTGCCGAACGGGTATTAACCGGCTCTCCCAGCACATCAGAACCTTTCACTATCTCCGACAAACTATAAACATCAGCCAATTCATCATAATCCTTTATATTATAAAAGAATGGAGCATACGAACGATTACTATCATGAGAGCTATCTGTTTTAATAGATACTTTAGCATGAAAGTTAAGTCCTTTAGTCAGAAAATCCAATTTCTGATTAAGTGAAAATTGGGACAATATATTACTGGAGAATCCATCTTTATACCCCTTCACCATATCAGCATAAGGATTAGCCATGCTATTACGAGGATTCATACCGAAAAGCACATGCTTAGTATAAACATTTTTCTCATCCGGTAAATAATATTTAGGAAATTCTACAGGATTAGCATCCATCACTCGGTTAAATATATCATTAGCCTCCACCGAAGGACCTGTATAATTCTGAAAACGAGAATTCATATTTACCTCAAAAGAAGTCGTTTTAGTCAATTGTATATTCACCTTTGCCGTCACATCATACGTACCAATATTGATGTTATTCTGGAAGTTATTCATTTGTTCATTCTTCAAGATACCAGTTTCATTCGTATAGGCTGCTGCTAAATAATATTGGATATCCTTACTACCTCCACTTACATTCAAATAATAATATTGATTATATGTGAGATTCTTAAACAGCTCATCATACCAATTTACATTGGGATAAGCATATGAATTAACCCCATTAATCGTGTTCTGTATTTTTTGTGCTTCATAATAAGGAGGCAACAAAGGATTGTCATTAAACTGCGCCTCATTATACAGCTTCATGTAAGTGACACCATCCACTGTCTTGGGAATTTTAGTAGGTGTAGAAAAACGTGATTCATGACGGAAAGAAATACGAGGTTTTCCTTCTTGCCCTTTCTTCGTAGTCACCATGATAACACCATTTGCTCCTTTTGACCCATAAAGAGCAGCAGAAGTTGCATCCTTCAATATTGAAAATTGTTCTATATTATCAGGCTGTATACGGGCTAAATCATTAGCAGAGATTTCAAATCCATCCAACAAAATCAAAGGAGATGATGAATAACCGAAAGTCGTCACACCACGTACAAAGAATTCAGCATTATCTTTACCTGGTTCTCCACTTTTTTGATAGGAAATTACTCCTGCCAACCGCCCAGCCAAAGCTGCAGTCAGGTTCCCAGTAGGCATTTTTAATTCTTTTGGATTAATGGTTTCAATAGCCGAAGTCATACTTTCTTTTCTCTGTTTACCAAATGCAACAACAGTTACATCCTGTAGTTCATTTGTCTTCGGTGTCATTTTTACATACAAAGTTTTTTTATCACCGATAGTGATAACTTGCGTCTCATACCCAACATAAGAAATAAGCAATTTGTCTGTCGATAACACTTCAATCTCAAACTTTCCATCCAAATCAGTTATAACACCTTTAGTGGACTTATCAACTTGAACTGCGGCTCCTGGAAGAGGAGTATTCAATTCATCAGATACTACTCCTATTACTTTTATCGGACTTTGATCAACAACCGCCAATGCCTGATTAAAGACAGAAGTTCCTACGATACAAAGCAACAACAAAAACATTTTAAGAATCCCGTTCGGTTCTCTTTGTGTGTTTTTAGAATGTTCCATAATTCTACATTTAATAATTAACAATAGGTTTACAAATATAAATTTCATATAATCCTTCCACTATAGAAGGTTCCTGTTTTTCTATGCTAAACTAATCAATATCTATTTTTAATAAAGATTTAAGTATTATCAATAATAAGAGTTTTTATTATTAATTGATCAACATATTGCAAATCTATGAAAACTACACATACATAAGTGTAACTTTCATTTCAAATACTATCAAAATTGATACATTATCCTAACATATACATTACATCACCAGAGCATATAATCCAAACAAACACAAGCTTTTACATCAAACAAACTATAGATAATCTCACCATAATTTGTCATTCCACTGATAAATGTTAATATTTTTAATTGTTGCACTTCCATTTTTCAGGAAGAAGAATAGCTTCTGCCCTTTCTTTTCTGGCAATCGGTTGATAACAGACCGCTTACCATTTATATTCATATCAATAAATTCATCTTTCAATATCAAGTCCAGAATGATTGTCTTTCTCATATCTTTCACCGTGTTTATGCCGGTATTATAGATGAAAGCACTTTCCTTATTAGCATTCAGCTCGATTTTATATCCACGCTCTCTTTTATCTGTAGCTCGCACAAACAAACCGATTTCATCATAATTGCTTAAGGGTTGTATTTCCATCGTAATCCGATAATTGACAGGCAAATCAGATATAGAGGCAACACTGGTACCATTCGGAGAATCTATAATTAGTTTTCCATCCGAATACGAAACAGTTTTGCTACCAACAGGAATCTCAACTTCCGGCATTTGAAGGAGAGACATCTGTGGGAGAGATTCCGAAAGGAATTTTGTATAGAGCGTACCATCTGATCCTTGCACAACTTCCCTCAACAACATATTTCCACCCCAAATCGGACCATCAAAATCCCTATTATTACTTCTGCAAGGCATGTATGCTACTGCTATTCTACGGTTGTCTTTATATTCCGCCGTTTTATAGACGCTAGCCCACTGCTCTACAAAAGCCTGTGTACTAGGATATTCCCAAGGTCCGTAAGGTTTCTTCGATTTAACGTAATAAGTGTCTCCCCCCGTACTATACAACAAATAGTACCAACCATTCCATTGGAAATAATCAGAACACTCCGGAGTAGCTACCTGTCCTGTCAACAGAGATTCAATTTCTTTCCAATCCTTTAAATCTTTAGATATCAGGTGAACCAGATAACCACCGAAACCATCTAGTTCAGGTTCTTTTTTATAACCTGAAATAAAGAGATGATACACATCTTCTCTATCTTTAAAAATTTTTGGATCACGAAAATCACGACTAACGCACTCCTGAGGAGCATAATAGAAAGGATTCGGTTTTTGTTTCACATAAGATTTGCCTTCATCTTCACTCATCGCATAACTCAATTGTTCGTGTACTCCTTTGGCATCTTTCACCCGAGTAGAATAAAACGCATAAAACTTTCCTTTATCTGCTATCACCGAACCGGTACAAATGGATTTCTCCCAATCTTCATCTATACCGACAGCTACTGGATAATGTGTCCAATTAATAAGGTCCTTAGAAGTGCTTAATGCCCATTGATGTCCACCCAGTCCACCCAACCCGGCATGGTGACCTTCATCCAACAACCAATAAATATAGAATGTACCTTTGTGATAATAAGGCATACAGTCACCTGTAAAAAGATGTTTTTCTACAGGTTTAAAATACTGTAGGTTCGTAGTCCTCTGAATTTGCGGATCGTAGTCCTTTACTACTTGCGCAAAAACACTGGTAGAAAATAAGATAAAAACTAATAGCAGTTTTGTTTTCATAATAGCGTTATTTTAGATAGTTGTTAACTAGGTATTCTATATATGTGCGTATTTACTTTGCAAACATAAACTATATTTTTATTAAATGCAAATATATATGCAATATTTTAGCAGCATAATAAACAAATATACATATCATTTATGTAAACCATCAAAGTTACATACAGAATATCACATATTAAGAATAAGCTTAATGACAGTTATTACATTTATTCAATAGCACAAGAGAGAGAATCCACTATTTCTTATTATATTTGCATCCTATTACCAAATAACTCCAAGTAATGAATACAAAACCAAGTTACAAATCGATTTATGATATCTTAAAAAAGGATATTCTAGATGGGGTATATCCTACCGGTTCGCTATTGCCAACTGAGCTTACATTGGCCGATCAATATTCTGTATCAAGACCAACTATAGCAAAAGTTTACAATCAATTACAAGCCGAAGGTTACATTACGAAAAAAAAAGGACTGGGTACTATCGTCAACCACAAACATACTGCCACCACATTGACATTCGGATTATTACTTCCCGGAGCTGGAGAGTCCGAAATATTCTCTATTATCAATGACCAGTTACTGAAACAATCGGAAGCAGGTAAATTTAACTGTTTATGGGAAGGCGCCACCGCAAGCAATGCAGATATAAGACGAGAGTTGATAGAAACCTGTTGCGACAATTACATAAAGAAAGGGGTAAACGGCATATTCTTTTCTCCACTGGAAAGAGTAGCCAACGCAGACGAGATCAATATTCGAATCTGCGATAAAATAGAGAAAGCCGGTATTCCGCTTATCCTTATTGACAGAGATATCTATAATTTCCCCAAAAGAAGTAATTTCGATATTGTTTGCCTAGACAACTTTAGCGCAGGTTGTATTATGGCACAACACTTAATAGATCAAGGATGTACTCATATTCACTTTTTCTACAGACCTGACTCCGCAAATTCCGTAAACATGCGTTTATCAGGAATTAAAGAAATGGTACAGCAGAACAAACTCCCATTCGATACGAATAATGTGCATTGCGGTAATCCGGAAAACATCAACTTTGTAAAACAGATGCAAATCATATCCGGTAAGACAGGCATCATCTGTGCGAATGATTCTACAGCTGCTGTTTTAATGTCAACTTTAACAGATATTGGTTTGCAAATATCTGAAGACCTGCTCATATGCGCCTATGACAACATGAAATATTCTATGCACTTAAAACACTCACTGACATCATTCAAACAACCGTGTGAAGAGATAGCCAATGTCAGTGTAGAGCTTATGTTCAGAAGAATCAATCGTATTAACGCCTTCCCGGTTACAGTAAATCTTGCAGGAGAAATAGTAATTCGTGATTCAAGCAAATTTGGTTAATTACGATCTAGATATGATAAACCTTTAAAGACAGGCATCTCCGTGTATGTGAGATGCCTATTTTTATAAGAAGATAGGCCCAATTTAAACTTCCCCTAGCATAACTAAAGACTATTTCTCGCCTACGAAGAATTAAATTATACTATCAACCCACTAAATACTTGTTTATCATCTGCGAACTTCGTACTTTTGCACGCTATTTTTTTAGAAAGCATACATAAATGAATAACAAGACCAAAGGTTTTATCTATGGAGCTATCGCCGCTGCAAGCTACGGCATGAATCCTCTCTTCGCACTCCCGCTTTATGCAGTTGGCATGAGCGTTGATACTGTTTTATTCTATCGCTATGCGCTTGCTGCGATCGTACTCGGTATTTTAATGAAACTGCAAGGACAGCCTTTCGCCCTCCGGAAAGCAGATATCCTTCCTTTGGTAATCATGGGGCTACTATTTTCATTTTCATCTCTGCTTTTATTTATGAGTTATAATTATATGGATGCCGGAATTGCTTCTACCATTCTATTTGTATATCCGGTAATGGTAGCTGTTATTATGGGAGTATTTTTCAAAGAGAAAATTTCCGCAATTACTGTCTTCTCTATTTTACTGGCACTCTCGGGCATTGCCCTACTCTACCAGGGTGATGGGAATAAGCCACTCTCCACCATAGGAATTATCTTTGTTTTACTGTCATCCCTCTCTTATGCCATTTATATCGTAGGAGTCAACCGGTCTTCGTTAAAGACACTGCCGACCACCAAGCTTACGTTTTATGCGATACTATTCGGACTATCAGTTTATATAGTCCGCTTAAATTTCTGCACGGAATTACAGATGATACCATCCCCATTATTGTGGGCAGATGTATTGGCTTTGGCTATTCTTCCCACTGCTGTATCACTAATTTGCACAACATTAGCGATCCATTATATAGGTTCCACTCCTACCGCTATATTAGGTGCTTTGGAGCCTGTAACAGCACTATTTTTCGGAGTCCTCCTGTTTCACGAAAAACTGACTCCACGATTAATGGCCGGCATTTTAATGATTATCACTGCCGTTACCTTGATTATCCTCGGCAAGTCGCTTATAAAAAAGATGAGTATGCTGTTGCAGATAAACAAAAAATAGTATACTTTTGCTAATCAATCAACCAAATAGCAACTTTAAATATCAAAAATATGGTAGACGTAAAGACTTGCCTTGACAATGCACAAGAAAAAATGGATATGGCCATAATGTATCTGGAAGAAGCATTGGCACATATCCGCGCTGGGAAAGCGAGTACCCGACTGTTGGATGGTATCCGCGTAGACTCTTATGGAAGTATGGTAGCCCTCAGCAACGTAGCTGCTTTATCCACTCCGGATGCTCGTAGTATCACCATCAAACCATGGGACAAAAGCATGTTCCGTGTCATCGAAAAAGCCATTATCGACTCTGACCTTGGCATTATGCCTGAAAATAATGGTGAAATTATCCGTCTTGGTATCCCTCCTTTGACGGAAGAACGTCGTAAACAACTAGCCAAACAGTGTAAAGCTGAAGGCGAAACAGCCAAAGTGAGTGTACGTAACGCTCGTCGTGATGGTATCGACGCTCTGAAGAAAGCTGTAAAGGACGGACTAGCAGAAGACGAACAGAAGAATGCAGAAACCAAGCTACAAAAGATCCACGATAAGTATATCAAACAAATTGAAGATATGCTTGCCGACAAGGATAAAGAAATCATGACCGTTTAATAAACTAAAAAGATAAAGTGCACGGATTAGTAATCAAGAACACGGGTAGTTGGTATCAAGTGAAAACCGACGACGGACAATTTATTGAATGTAAAATCAAAGGTAATTTCCGGTTAAAAGGTATTCGTAGCACCAATCCCGTAGCTGTGGGAGATCGTGTTCAGATTATACTCAACCAAGAAGGTACTGCCTTTATCAATGAAATAGAAGATAGGAAGAACTACATCATTCGCCGTTCTTCCAATCTTTCTAAACAATCTCACATTCTTGCTGCCAACCTTGACCAATGTATGTTGGTAGTAACTATCAATTACCCCGAAACTTCAACCATCTTTATTGATCGTTTTCTTGCCTCTGCCGAAGCTTATCGCGTACCCGTCAAATTGGTATTCAATAAAGTGGATGCTTATGACGAAGATGAACTCCATTATCTGGATGCTCTGATTAACTTATATACTCATATCGGCTATCCTTGTTTCAAAGTATCCGCAAAGAAAGGAACCGGAGTTGACACTATTAAAAAAGAGTTAGAAGGAAAGATCACCCTTTTTTCCGGACATTCCGGAGTGGGGAAATCAACTCTTATTAACGCTATTCTACCGGGAATTGAAACGAAGACCGGTGAAATTTCAACCTATCATAATAAAGGTATGCATACGACTACCTTCTCTGAAATGTTCTCTGTCGACGGAGATGGATATATTATCGATACTCCAGGAATCAAAGGATTTGGAACATTCGATATGGAAGAGGAAGAGATCGGACATTATTTTCCTGAAATATTCAAAGTATCTGCCGATTGCAAATATGGAAATTGTACACATCGACACGAACCGGGGTGTGCTGTACGTGAAGCGGTAGAGAAACATCTTATCAGCGAATCACGCTATACTTCTTACTTGAATATGCTGGAAGATAGGGAGGAAGGAAAGTATAGGGCAGCATACTAATCAATCATTTTCCAAACACCGCTGCATATATAAAAATATTCTATCAAGATAGCACCTGATAGAATGAATAACTGATATAGTTCTTGATTATTTTGAATAACCAAGAACTATATAATGATTTTAGAACTGTGTTCCATTACCATCTGTCTTATAACGTACAGACTTTATTTTACCTAATTCTCCAGCAGGCACATGCCAACGAACAAGATAGTCTTGATCCTCACAATGATTTTTAGCCTGATTCATTCTTAAAACATAAAATTCTCCATTTTCTAAGCCTACACCCAAGTAATTACCACCTGGACACGATGTATCCAAAGCTGTCACAGGACTATCAAAATCTAACAATTTCTTAAAGCTAATATCCTCATCCAAATTGTCAATATCGTATAAATATAAACTATTTCCACTTGAAACAAATGTATAGGGATGTGATGAATCTAATCCATAACCTTCAGAATATTCCAAAACCGCTATAATACTCTTCTCATTGAATATATTTCCAAATAAAGCTGGTACTTTTCCTTCTTGCCCCTCATTCACACTAGTTTTAAAGGTACCATCACTTGTATACGCTCGCTCTATCATAAATTTTTGATAATAATAGTTACTATTCTTTTCAAAAATAGAAAAGAACCAATTGACATATGTGTTACGATTATCCCGGAAAAATCCTGTGTGGATCACATTACATTCTTTCATATTATTCAATGGAGTAAATTTTTCCGGCCATTCATCGCCTGAATAATTAGCTTCTTCTATTTTGCCAATGGTAGTAACATCTGAACTAGCCGACCAATTAGTACCGACTAAGTCTGATATAACTAGATAGCGCTTCTTATGATTATCATATAATAACAAGAAATTTCTATAGCTAGAAAAATCATCCGGTATGATACGAATATTCTTCAACGTTTCACCCTTAAACATCATTGGTTGTGAAAGAAAACGTTGAGAATGAAATAATTCATTGGTTGTTTTTCTACGTTGGTAAAGGCATCCATCTTTATCAGTCACTAAATCAAGCCATTGCATAAACATTACATCACTAATTTGAGGTACTTCACCTGAAAAAATGGTTTCAGCTCTCATTGCCTCTTTAAAAGTATAGGCATTAATATCTACTAGATCAGTTTTACAAACAGCCATTATTTGAGAACCATAACTCCCTTTACAGAAATGCTCATGAAGCTTAAACACATCATTCGGCAGTGATTTCCCATTTTCTTTTTGATACAATCCTGTCAAAAGTTCATAATCAGAAACATCGTCATAATATATTCCTTTTAAAAGACTCAAACAAGGTATTCCATCTTTCTCACTTAAGATTAAGAAACCTTCCGCCTGATAAGGTTCGCCTACTGTAAGATAAAAAGCTGTAATAAAATGAGTTCCATTCTCAATATCTTCTATATCAAGCAATACAGCTCCACTGCCCAATATATCACTTTTCCAACTTAGCGTTTCATCAGTTCCAATTATCTGATCTTTGAAAGTCCAAGTATAATTAAAATTCATATTAGGTCTTTCATTTACTATAGTCAATACAGGACGAACAGACACCATTCCTCCTATAGTTACACTCATACTGGAATTTACATTAATACTAGTACCATCTTCTTTCAAAAATTTTTCAACTTCGATCTTTGACAGATTTTTATAGTCATAGTTTCCTTTATCCTCATAACAACTAGAGCATAAAAAAGTGACACAGCATATAAATAGAAATATCTTATTTTTCATATTCTTTCAATTTTAATAAATAGGAAGATCTATCAACTCATTATCTTTATCTTTCCAACCATATTTCTCAATATCATTTTTGAACTTTACTGCTAACTCCATTATCTGATACCCTTCATATTCTGATAAATCAAGCACCTCTCCACCACAACTTTCAATGAATTTCTCATATTTAATAGGTGTCCATTCACCTAAATAATTCATTTCAATATCGCTATTCCACCAAGTTGGCTTACTGATTTGGTTATCAAAAGTAACAGATGCCGTTAGACTCTGAGCACGTGACTCACTTTCTCCTAAATAATCAGCTACGCCAAAGTTCTCATTGGGAGTCAAACGAAGTGTAACACGTACCGTTTCATTAAGCAGATGAGCTGTATTATGCAAGGTTATTTTTAATTGATCTTTCAATACTCCAGCATGAAATATCTGTTCGGTATCCAAAGTATAGTCTTCAACCTTGGCGGTTGTTTTATCCTTCACAACTTCTATAGAATACGATTTGTCCTCAATGAGTTGTATTCCAACTAATCGTACTTCAAAAAAAACATCATAATCATCTATTCCAGGGTGATGTTTAAATGTAACGAAGGTAGTATCCATATATTTATCATTCGGAATATAAAGATAATTCTTTGCAGCATCATATTGTGTCAATCCTTCCTTGCTACAAGCGCATAAAGAAAGAATGATTATACCTAATATAAATATGTATTTCCTCATATATCGTTAATATTTGGTTTGTAGTTATAAGTTTTCGTTATCCGGACGCGGCAAAACAAATTGCAACTCTGACGTCATATACTTAGAATTTGGATAGATATTGAATTTCTTAAAATAAAAAAACAATTGTCCTTCCCCTATAAATTCACGACGTGCCTCATTGACTAAAGCCTGATTAAAATCACCTGATAATCTTCCCTTCGTACAACTATGTCCCGCACGCAAAACATCCATCTCTTCAAAAGCAACATCTGTCTGTCCTTTACTATTATAATACTCAGCTCGGATATAATACATTTCCCCTAAACGAATCATAGGAATTATATCTTTCGAATAATTTGCAAGTGTTCCACTAGCCTCAACATTCTTTATACTAACCGGATAATAATTTAATGTCGTAACTAATTTTTTACGAATATCCGAATTATCATCAAATAAATCGTCTGCACTCCAAGCATTTAAATAAAGGGACATTTCACCACCATAATAAGGTTTATAAATTGTCCATAGCTGATCATTAGACAAACAGAATATTATTTCTTCATACAATTTTGTATTGCCATTACGAAGAGTGTAAGAAGGAGTAAAAGTAAAGCATTTACTTCCATAGCTATCACACAAAGCATTAATAACAATTTCTGTTTCATTGAAAGCTTCCTGATGCATACCTGCATAATTATAAACTCTTGCTAACAAAGCACAAACGGCATAATAATTCATTCTATACCCTCTGTAAGCAAAAAAGATATCATCCGCTCCTCCATTCTCTATGCGATTTATAGGACTTAATTGAACTATATTTGCTAAATCATAACTCCCTACCAACTCTTTGGCAATCTTTAAATCAGCAATTGCTTTATTAAGCACATCTTGGTTACTGGTATAAGGTTGAAATGTACATGGATAAGTTGTCACATAAGGTATATACAATTGCTTATCTTCCTCCACATTCATCATAGAAGGAGCAAATAATCGTAGTATATCCAAATGAAGGTAGGCACGCAATGCCAGCGCTTCACCTTTTATCACATTTTTCTCTATTTCTCCCTCAGCAAACTTTCCAGCAGGTTCATTGTCAATACGCTGGATTATATTATTGCAATTAGCTATATTATTATATGCTTTGGACCAAATACCCTCAATGATACTTTTAACCTTCTCATCTGTATAACTATATTTTGCAGAAAGTGCATATTCACTAGACAACTCAGAAAGCATATACATATGAGCAATTACATCTAGAAATCCCCAGTTTAATTGTTGTCCATAAAGACTTGACTCAGCCATCTGTGCGTATACACCATTCAGAGCTACACGATATCCATCACCGGTCGCAAAAAGATCTGTTTCTGTTGTGGTATCTTTAGGCTCAATATTCAACCAATCGTTGCAAGAACTAAGCCCGACAAACAGAAAAATAGATATTATTAATTTATATATTTTCATTTCCTTCATAATCTATTAGAAACTTGCTTTTAATGAAAAATTAATAGTTCTTGAATATGGATAACTCAATCCTCTCTCCAACTCAACGGAGGACCAGCGTGCCAGTTCATTAGCGCCAACACCAAAACGCAACATACTTAATCCAATATGTTTGATTAACGTTGGATTGACATCATATTCCAATGCTATAGAATTAAGACTCACCCAATTATAGTCTTGCACAAAACGTGAAGTAGGCTTGGTTACCTCAACAGTTTCCCGGTTACTCACTTGAATTCTCTTGAAAGAGGCCAGATCTCCCGGTTCTTTCCAACGTTCAGTCAATACTCTTCTGTCTGCATTATCATTTGCAATATCTACACCTTCTATCTTATCAGCCAAAGTTCTATTATAACGTTGTCCTCCAAACTCATACATAAAAGTAGTGTAGAGACTAAAACGTTTCCAAGTCAAGTTTAAGCCAAAAGTCCCCTGCGCAGTAGGTTCTTCATTACCAACAACAACCTGATTAGCAGAATTCCAATATTTAGTAACAGTTCCATCCGGATTTTGGAAGAGCTCTTCTCCAGTAGCAGGATCAATGCCAAGTGATTTCATCGCCCAAATTGCATTTTGCGATACACCTTCCGAATATTTTTTATAGCTCTTTGACGCCACTTGGGTATTGGAATTAGCTGGATCACTAAAAAATGCATCTACTTTATCATTATAGGCTTTTAAACTCTCTGCAATTTTCACAATTTTATTCCTATTATGTGCCAAGTTGGCAAGGAGAGTAAGATTCCAGTCCTTTGTACGAATAAAATTGACACGTACATCCAACTCAAATCCTTTATTCTCAATTTCACCAATATTATCCATATAAGTAGTAAAACCAGAATGACTAGGGATAGTAACAGAGTTAATACAATCAACAGTTCTCTTAATATAATAACTACCTCTCAAATACAACAAACGCTTAAACAAACTGACTTCCATACCCACATCTAATGTATTGGTTGTTTCCCAAGTCAACCCTTTGTTTCCTAAAGCATATAATACAGCCCCATAACCCGTTTTGTACCATTGATCAGAAAGAATACGATATGTTGTTTTTGCATCATAAGATGCAAAATTCACCTTACCAATCTGCCCATAACTAGCACGGAGCTTCAACAAATCAAAAACATCCATGTTCGTAAAGAATTTATAATTATGTAAATTCACACCGGTACCAAAGCTCCAAAATGGAGCATATTTTCTATCAGTACCAAACTTGGATGAGCCATCCATACGAATACTAGCATCAAACAAATAAATATTATCATAACTATAATTCACCAAACCGATCAAACCCATCAGACGCGAATGTTCTTCACTCTGTGTTGGTTTACTTACAATCTCCTCTGCATAATTAGGTGAATGTAAACTACCTGAAGGAAAACCCTTATAATTAGCAGAAAGACTCTTTTCCTTACTTTCCATAATATTCATCCCAACTGAAGTATTGATATTATGTTTTCCAATGAAGCGGTTATAAGCTAAAGATGCCTGCCAATCAAGAACAAAGCTATCACCGGAACCAGTAGCCAATGTACCGGCAGAAAGATTTGTATTACTCAAAATCGGATCATTCTTCATTGAATTGGGATCAAGAAAATTTTCACTGTTACTAAACTGACGTGTAAGCCCAAGTGTGCTTTTAAACAATAAATATTTAGAAATATTCCACTGTGCACTCAAATTATTTATAACTTGTTCATAAGAAGATTTACTATAGCTACCTAAAGTTGCCTCATATAATGGGTTATAAGTAACTGTCCTATTCCCCCATCTAGTCAATTCCTTCATATACTCACCATTTTCATTCTCATAAACATCATATGGTAATTGAGTGGTATAATCAGAAAACGAACCATAAGGTGAATCTTTAGAGCTATTCACATCATACGTAAAATGATTTCGAACAACAAGATTTCCGATTGTATACTGTATATATGCACCGGCCCCCCATACATCTCGTTTGGAGCCTTTCATTACACCATCGTTTTTGTTCAAACTCAATTCCACTCCAAAACGTAATTTATCAGAACCTCCATCAACATAAAGACTATGATTCATATTAAAAGAAGTCTGTAATGGCTTACTTAACCAATATGTATCTACACCATTCTTTACATTATACAATTTTTTATTATAGAAGTCCTGAAACTTATGTTCACCTTCGTTATCAACAAAACAATTAGCTAATCTTTCAGCCTCTAATTTCTCCGCTGCATTCATCAGGTTATAATCACTCAAGTCTGGCATTTCCACCTCACCAGTTAAGCTATAAGCAACATTCAATTTCCCCGGTTTAGGAGTTACAGTTGTTATTACTACAACCCCATTAGCGGCACGTGAACCATACATAGCTGTAGCTGCAGCATCCTTCAAAATTGTAACACTTTCTATACGAGAAGGATCCATGTCATACAATTTTGTAACACTAATTTCGAAACCATCCATTATAAAAGTCGGAAGATTCGGATTGTTTTTCAAAGAGGATTTAGAAGTTACATCCACATCTAATTCTTTAATTCCAATCCCAGACTTACCACGCAAATATACTTCAGGAAGAGCATTAGGGTCAGATCCCCACATACTATTTTCCGCAATACGGAAAGATGGATCAAAAGCCTGAAGTGCAGCAATCACATTGGTTTTGGAAACCTTTTGCAATTCTTCTTTTTTAACAGTTATAGTATTTCCGGTAAAACTTTCCTTTTTCAAAGTTGCATACCCTGTTACTACAACCTCACTCACCTCATTCACATCTTCCTTCATATGAATTTGAATCTCTTTTTTCTGACTACCCTTTACTGTAACTTCCTGAGTTACCATTCCGATATAAGAGACTATCAATACGACATCTTCCCGTGGGGCACTAAGCATAAAGTTCCCATCAATGTCACCAACTGTACCTCCCTGCACACCTTTTACCCTTACATTCACACCGGGTAAGGAATGGCCTTCCGCATCTGTAACCTTACCTCTAATAACCCGGTAACTATTGTCCTCTACTTTAACAGTAACCTTAGTCTGTGCACTAGCAAAGAAAGTGTACGGAAGCATAGCTACCAATAATAAGCAGCCCATAATAAAACTTCGCTTTTTTTTCATAAATGCTGTGTTGTGTTTAGTTATATATTGTAATCCAACAAAATTTATTTTATCTATTATTTTTTACGACGATGCCACCAAGTGATGATATATCCCGCTAACAATCCTACAGGAATAATTCCCATAAATAAGATGCGAACCAAAACTAAAGCTCCCTGACCAGAAATAGACAGTTTATCGTCATACGGATGAGGACGATCATCATTTACGGGGAATTGATTATAAGACAATTCACGGAAAGCTTCGGTAATCAGCGTAAAGTTAGAAGTGCTCAAATCATTCCGATTAGTAGTCAATTCACTGTTCGCCATACAATCAGCATCACCACATACATAGATACGCTGTTCTTTATCACCTACTTGGCGAATCAAACGCACCACCAAAGGAATAGAATCAGCTTTTTCACCTGTTTCCGGATTGATTTCCGGTTTGTCATCCACAAAATCAGTTGTTTGCTGTTCATTCCAAGCCTTTGCAGTGGTAGCAAATAAGACTGAAGACTTAAAGCCGCAACTATCATTAAGTACTAATTCTACAGCTCCAGGCATAGAAAGTTTAGAGCCATATCGCCCCATTGTATAATAACCTTTATTCTCTGTTATAGCTGTTTCTGTAGGATTCACAAATAATTGATTGGGAGCATATCCCTCTGTCTCTTCCACTACAATGCCTGGCATAAATGTAATACCCAAATTTTCAACTAATGGATTCATCAATGGTTGACGCCGTGGTTCGCAAGCTATAATCATGTTACCTCCGCGAGCTATAAAACGTTGTATTTTAGCTATCTCATCCGGTGTGTATGCTTCACGTACATCTGCTATAACGATAATATCAATGTTATCAGCAATATCTGTTGTCATAGAATCCGCCTTCAAATCCAAAACACTCACTCCGAACCCTTGATTGATCAGAGAATATCGGAAAGTGAGATTTTTTGCAAATGCACTATAATCACGTTCACCGCCTTTGTAAATATCACGTTCACCATGTCCTGTGATAAAGGCAACCTGTGGAGACTTGACAACCATCGTTTTCAAGGCAGCCGTAATTTCAGATTCACGAGGATCACGCTGATTATCATCATAAATGCGTAAAAAAGCTTTCTGACCATTTTCACGTTCGAAAAGATAAACAAAACGATTGCCTTCTTCTTCCAGATTAATACCTTTGGAGTCTGTTACTTTCTTGATATCTTCCGGAGAAAGGAACATATTAAAATCCAAATCATAAGTATCACACAAACGCTGAGCTATTTCTTTGTCTGATAATCCGGAGAATTGTGCATAAAGACGAGGATTATCCGTATGGTCATAATAATACACATACTCCATCTTCATTTCCGGTTTGAAACGGATATAGTCTTCAAACTTACGCATTTCCCAATTCCTGTTTTTCGGCATTCCCTTGTTGAAATTATCATCCAGCAGGTTAACGAACATCGTAAGAGTCAATCCACCGTCCAGCTTCGTCATTACTTCCTGACTTGGAGGAGTCAAAGTATTTGCCTTAGTTGCAGTTGCATCATAGTAACACATTAACTTAGGTTGGGAAGTCACATAACCGACCAATAATGTAACACACAACACACCGATATACTGCACCATCTTACTTAAACTATTGGCTGTAGTACGTTCGAACTTCAATTTCAAAACAGAAAGTGACAAGAACAGTACAACCACAATAATAAAATAGAATGCATCTTCACTACAAATCATACCATGAAGAAACTTGTCCGAGCGTCCTGCCAAAGATAACCAATAGGTAAGATCACGAACAAAATCAATGTCCTGTCCAATATTACCCATAAAATTAAGAATAGCAAGAACAGTCAATGTTCCAACAGCCGCAACCACCTGATAAGCAGTCAAAGTAGACATAAACAAACCTATAGCTGCATAAGCACATACCAACAAAAAGATTCCAAGTATCCCGGTCAAAGCAAACGGAAAATCAAAGTTCTCCACAATACATGCACTATAGATAAAATAGGCAAACAAGATAGCAACCAGAATCAATGCATATACCAACATAGATATATATTTACCTAGAATTATCTGTATATTGGTAATAGGGGAAGAATACAGCAGCTTGATGGAACCACTGCTATACTCCTTACTCATCAATCCCATTGTAAGTAATGGTATATAAAGGTACAAGTTATCCTGCATACTTGAATAAACACCACTGTATCCTAACAATAAAGCACTGGTCAGGTTATAAGGGCGGTAGTTTAGTGCCAAATAACGTAATTGATCGGAAATCAAGTCGGAAAATGTCAGTCCGGCCTGAAATGCAAATATGATAAGGATCAACCATGCAATAGGTGAACAAAAGAGAGTATTCAGTTCAGCCTTTGCTATTTTCCATATAGTTTTCATACTTAATCTTTATTTTCTAAGTTTGTGTTTACTTCTTTCCAGAAAGACGGGCAAAAATCTCATCCAAAGAAAGACGTTCTAACTGAATCTCTTCCAGTTGCCATCCATTAGCGACACTAGTAGCAATCATTTTCTCGGTTATTCCATCCGTTTCAGCTATATGAAAGCGGTAGTGACAATCCCCCAAACAATCGACAGAAGTAATACCTTTAAGCTTGACAAGTTCTTCTATTGCCGGAGCATTAACCAATGTTGCAGTGAAAGAAGTAGGAGCAACATAATTATCAAAATCATCCATACTTCCAGAGAAAACGACCTTTCCATGTTCAATCATACGAATTTCATCACAAGTAGCCTGAACTTCCGGTAAAATATGCGTGGAAAGCATTACTGCATGATCGGTAGCAAGTTCCTTAATTAAATTACGAATTTCGACAATCTGATTAGGATCAAGACCATTTGTCGGCTCATCCAGCACAACAAATTGCGGATGATGAACAATAGCCTGTGCAATGCCAATACGCTGCTGATAACCACCGGACAGATTACGCAGGAGACGTGAACGAAAATGAGTTACTCCGCAACGAGCCATAGCACGCTCTACGGCTTTCCCAATCTCCATGGGTTCCATCAGACGAAGATTTGCACAATAAGTAAGATACTCCTCAACTGTCATATCCGGATATAAAGGCGGGCGTTGAGGCAAAAAACCTATGAACTTCTTTGCCTCTACCGGATTCTCACGCAGATTGATGTTATTAATCCAGACATTTCCTTCTGTCTGATTCAAAACCCCACATATAATATTCATAGTTGTGGACTTACCGGCGCCGTTGGAACCCAACAGACCGAAAACTCCCTTACTTTTTACTTCAAGATTTATATCGCGGATAGCCCAATCTACACTATAACGGTGAGAAAGGTGCTCTACTCTGACAATAGCTTCTTCCATGATGTGTTTGTATTTTATAAGGATACTCTTTATTATCTTCTCTTTCTACGAACAAGGATCGTAATTCCGCAAGCGGCAAAGATTAGCGGCAAAAGTGCGTAGCAGCCATATCTCACCATTTTACGAGCATCACGTCCTATAGATACTGCATTATCTTCCGGATTAATCCGCTCTGTATCTAACGGATATTCATCGTAAGAAAGCCATTTAAAAGTTCCGGTAATTACTGTAAAATTATTAGATGAATAACCATTGCGACTTTTGCTCATTTCTCCATTACTTACGCAATCCGCATCTCCTGTTATGACGATACGTTGTTCTTTATCACCAACTTTACGGTCAAGCGCCAAAATTGTAGGAATAATACCTTGCTTCTCACCCGTTTCAGGGTTATACTGCGGTTTATCATCTAAGAAGTCTGTTGTTTGCAACTCATTCCAACATAAAGAGTCTGTAACAATCACCGGAGAGGCATTGAAACCTTTAGAAGGGTCAAATACCAAACCAACAGCATCAGGCATTGTAATGACAGATCTGAACTCATATGGACGGGTATAAGGTTTAAAACGCTGCGCAGCTTCTTTAGTTATATGCCCGGCAATCAATGACGGAGAATCATTCTCTTTCATTTCAACTAATGTTCCTGACATAAAAGTCACTCCCATTTGTTCAGTTATGGGATTCATTATTTCCTGACGACGGGCATCACCTAAAATGAAAAGATTTCCTCCACGAGCGATATACTTATTCAAACGATCATTTTCAACTTCATTGAAAGGCGTTTTCATATCTGCTATCACTACAATATCTATATCTTCCGGTACTTCCTGATCTTCCAAAGACAAGGTTACTACATCGAATCCCTGATTTCTCAAAGAGTAACGGAAATATTGATTCTCCGCAAATTGATTATAGTCCCGATCGCCCGTTTTATAAATATCACGCGTCTCATGACCAGTAAGAAAAGCAACTTTCGGTGATTGTACCACAAAACGTTTCAAAGCTGTAGAAATTTCGGTTTCCGACGGATGCTTTTCATTATCATTAAATAAACGCAAAATACTCTTCTGACCATTATCCCGTTCTACAACACGTATAAAGTGATTTCCTTCATTCCGCAAATCTATTTTCTCACGAATCTGTTCCGGAGTCAAAAACATATTAATATTCAAATTCAAAATGTTTGCCATTTTTTGAGCTTTTTCCTCAAGAGTATTACAGCCTTCAAGGCGGAAATCCAATTGAGAATTAGCCTCATCATAATAGTAAACATACTCCATCTTTGTATCCGGTTTGAAGCGAATATACTTTTCAAACCTCTCATAATCACTCTTCAGCTGACTTGGCAAAGCAATAGCATAATTATCATCCAGCAGATTCATGTAGCTGGTTATTTTCAAACCACCATCTATTTGCTTCATAATATCCTGACTCGTTTTCGTCAGTGTGTTACGCTTTGTTGCTGTTGAATCATGATATAATTTCAAAGTAGGTAATGTAGAAATATACCCCACCAATAAAGCAGATAAAACCACAGCACCATAAGTTCCCCATGTTTTCCCACGAGATTCTTTACGACGTCCGGCACGCAGTTTCAATACAGAAAGAGTTAAAAACAATGCAATAATTAATAAGAAGTACAACAGATCTTCACTGCAAATCAATCCGTTTATAAATTCATCCGCACGTCCGGATATAGATAACCAATATGTGACATCGCGCACAAAAGCATAATCCTGTCCAACTTCACCAACATAATTCAATGCAGCCAATACAGCCAAAGTTCCCATAGCGGCTACTACTTGATAAGAAGTAATACTGGACATAAACAAACCTATAGCCCCGTAAGCACAAATCAGCAAGTATATACCCAATATTCCGGTAAAGAGTAAGCCTAAATCGGCATTCGTAATAGTGATGCCACAAAATACCCCAACAACTAATAAGGGAAGAATCAATACTAAATTGTAAATCAACACCGACAAGTATTTACCAAAGATAATCTGGCTGTCAGTAACCGGAGATGAGAACAGCAGTTTTATAGAACCACTACTATATTCCCTACTCATCAACCCCATTGTTAACAAAGGGATATATAGATAAAGGTTACGCAGGAAGCCCGGAAAGATTCCCATCCAACCTGTAAAAATAGAGGCTGTCACATCCCAAAGAGTATATCCTAATGCTTGTCCCTGTACCTGACGATCGAACGCATTTCCAAAAGCCACACCCACCTGCACAGCAAAAATAACTAGAATAAGCCATGCCACCGGGGAACAAAATAAGGAACGCAATTCGGCAATAGCTATCCGATATGTAGTTTTCATATCAATGTTTTATTATATTTTGTGATTAATCGATTTTTATTCCTTTTCCGGACAACTGTGCAAAAACAGTATCCAATGAGTCCCGTTCAAGAATAATTTCGCTGGGGCGCCACCCTTTCTCCACGCCCATTTCCGTTATACGTCGTGTCATGCCATGATCGTTTCCATCAAAATGACAACGGAAACGAGTAGCAGTCAGCTTTTCGACTTTAAGGATACCTGGAATTTTCTCTAATTCTTCAGTTTGTGGAGGATTCTCCAGGATAGTCACCAAAGTACTGGGAGCCATGTAATTATTGAAATCACGGATAGTTCCGGAAAATACAACATTTCCATGTTCAATCATCTTAATTTCATCACAAGTGGCTTGTACTTCCGACAGGATATGAGTAGACAGCATCACTGCACGGTCTACCGCTATTTCTTTTATTAAGTGACGGATTTCGACAATCTGATTCGGATCAAGTCCGTTGGTGGGTTCGTCTAAAACAACGAAAAGCGGATTATGTACGATTGCCTGAGCAATACCGACACGCTGCTGATATCCACCAGACAAATTACTAATGAGACGTTTGCTATAGTGCATTATTCCACACTTTTCTTTCGCACAATCAACGGCAGCCCTGATACTTTTAGACTCCATGTGCCTGAGTTGTGCACAATAGACCAAGTACTCATCTACCGTAAAGTCAGCATACAAAGGAGGCTTTTGAGGAAGGAAGCCTATAAACTTCTTGGCTTCAACCGGATTTTCTCTCAAACTAATACCATTTACAAATACTTCACCCTCTGTTTGGTTCAGTACCCCACACATGATGTTCATAGTGGTTGACTTTCCTGCGCCATTAGACCCCAACAGACCAAAAACTCCTTTTTTCTTGATCTCCAGATTAATGTCCCGGATAGCCCATTGTACGCTGTAGCGATGTGAAAGGTGCTCTACCCTCACTATAGGTTCATCCATAATTTAAAAAGTTAAATACCCTAATAAAAATTAAACTCACGACAGGTTTAATTAGGCTATTATAAAAAAAGAATACGTGTTTTAACCTTGTGATGTTCTTGTTTATAAATTCCTAAAAAACTTTGCGAAATTATAAACCTTTATATTTATACGCAAATTTTTCAGGAAGACATTTTCTATGAGCGATTTGACAAAAAACGAAAGAAATGACATAAAGTCAGCATTATCTACTCTGAATTCGCAATAATAGCCTAGTATTTATTTAAAAAAGCGACATTATTCAGATACTTCAATTCTAAAAGTCAAACAGTTACAAATTCAATTTTAACCTTATTTAAACATTAAGCAAAGTTTTACGAGTTTTAATGAATTGATTCTAAAATTTAAACAGCATTTAACAGATAAAACGATCCTGTTTACTCTTTTTTCTGTTATCAAAGCCACACATACCGTTAACTTTCTTTTAATCTATCTGCTATTAAACCTTTTCTTTCAGGTGTCGTCTAATCACAAGAAGATATTATATAACGTGCTATATACTATACTAAACCATGAATAAAAAAACTAAATGGGGCATCATTATTCTTATCGGTGCCGGAATTATCGGTGGAGGAATTTACTCACAGTTACCTAAAACTAACGACGAACTGGCTGCTGCTGACAAGGTAAAAAACACCCAAAAGAATGGGAAGAAAATTCTGAACGTCAATGCCAAAGTCATAAAACCTCAACTATTAACAGACGAATACACCACTACCGGTGTACTTTTACCGGACGAGGAAGTCGATTTATCTTTTGAAACCTCCGGAAAAGTAGTCGAAATCAACTTCGAAGAAGGAACGCCCGTAAAGAAAGGTCAACTTCTTGCCAAGGTAAACGACCGGCAGTTACAGGCACAGCTACAAAGGTTGGTATCACAACTAAAATTAGCAGAGGACCGAGTATTCCGACAAGATGCCCTGCTCAAACGGGACGCAGTCAGTAAAGAAGCCTATGAACAGGTAAAAACTGACCTGGCAACTTTAAATGCTGATATAGAAATAGTGAAAGCAAACATTGCCCTGACTGAACTCCGCGCTCCGTTTGACGGAATCATTGGTCTCCGGCAAATCAGTGTCGGTTCATATGCTTCGCCGACAACCATTGTTGCCAAACTGACAAAGATTACTCCGTTGAAAGTTGAATTCTCAGTACCGGAACGCTATGCAAGCCAGATTAAGAAAGGGACGAACCTGAATTTCAGAATTGAAGGAAAACTAGATGCCTTCAGCGCAAAGGTATATGCAGTAGAGTCAACGATTGACCCTAACCTGCATCAATACACAGCACGCGCACTTTATCCCAATACCAATCGTGCCCTGCTTCCCGGTCGATACACAAGTATACAATTGAAAAAAGAAGAAATTCCAAATGCGATCGCCATCCCGACGGAAGCTATTGTACCGGAGATGGGAAAGGATAAAGTTTTCTTGTATAAATCAGGAAAAGCTGAGCCTGTAGAAGTAACAACAGGCATTCGTACGGATGCTGAAGTACAAATTGTAAGAGGACTTCAAGTAGGAGATACCATTCTTACATCAGGAACACTGCAACTTCGTCTGGGACTTCCTGTTACATTGGACAATATTGACTAATACCTGCCATGCCTTATGAATATATCTGAATTAAGTATACGCCGTCCGGTATTAGCTACGGTACTGACAATCATTATTCTCCTCTTTGGCTTCATCGGATACAGTTATCTGGGTGTCCGTGAATATCCATCAGTGGACAACCCGATCATTTCTGTCAGTTGTTCTTATCCGGGGGCCAATGCCGACGTAATTGAAAACCAGATAACCGAGCCACTGGAACAAAATATTAATGGTATACCGGGCATCCGGTCTCTATCCAGCGTCAGCCAGCAGGGACAAAGCCGTATTACAGTAGAATTTGAACTTTCAGTCGACCTGGAAACTGCAGCAAATGACGTACGTGACAAAGTTTCCCGTGCCCAACGTTATCTGCCCCGAGACTGTGACCCACCGACTGTATCAAAAGCGGATGCCGATGCGATGCCCATTTTGATGGTTGCCCTCCAAAGCGACAAACGCTCACTGCTTGAATTAAGTGAGATTGCGGACCTGACTGTCAAAGAGCAATTGCAGACAATCTCTGATGTAAGTAGTGTATCCATTTGGGGTGAAAAGCGTTATTCCATGCGCCTTTGGCTCGATCCGGTCAAGATGGCGGGATACGGTATCACTCCGATTGATGTAAAGAATGCAGTAGACAATGAGAATGTCGAACTTCCTTCGGGTAGTATTGAAGGAAACACAACTGAGCTGACAATCCGTACGTTGGGATTAATGCATACCGCCGATGAGTTCAATGATCTTATTGTAAAAGAAGACAATAACCGTATCGTCCGCTTCAGCGATATCGGACGCGCAGAACTTGGGCCTGCCGACATCAAAAGTTACATGAAAATGAACGGTGTACCCATGGTAGGTGTTGTTGTTATTCCACAGCCGGGAGCCAATCACATCGAAATTGCCGATGCTGTGTACAAACGCATGGAACAGATGAAGAAGGACCTGCCGGAAGATGTGACGTATAGCTATGGTTTTGATAATACCAAATTTATCCGGGCATCTATCAATGAGGTAAAAGAGACTGTATATGTAGCCTTTATTCTGGTTATCATCATCATCTTCCTTTTCTTACGCGACTGGCGGGTGACGCTGGTTCCGTGCATCGTAATTCCCGTATCGCTGATTGGAGCATTCTTCGTCATGTATCTTGCCGGATTCTCCATTAACGTACTTTCCATGCTTGCCATTGTGCTGGCCGTGGGACTGGTGGTGGATGACGCCATCGTAATGACGGAGAACATCTA
The DNA here is from genome assembly GCF_020091505.1 of Bacteroides faecis. Lineage (NCBI taxonomy): Bacteria > Pseudomonadati > Bacteroidota > Bacteroidia > Bacteroidales > Bacteroidaceae > Bacteroides > Bacteroides faecis. The sequence goes on from NZ_CP081916.1 coordinate 124,543, forward strand.
TATCCGTATTGAAAAAGGAATGAGTCCGAAAGAAGCGGGAATAGAAGGAGCCAAAGAGATCTTCTTTGCCGTTATTTCAACGACCATCACACTGGTTGCAGTATTCTTCCCGATTGTCTTTATGCAAGGTATGACAGGACGTTTGTTCCGGGAATTCAGTATTGTAATTTCGGGTTCTGTCATTATCTCTTCATTTGCGGCACTGACCTTCACACCGATGCTGGCCACAAAGTTACTCATCAAACGTGAGAAACAAAACTGGTTCTACACTAAAACAGAACCGTTTTTTGAAGGGATGAACCGATGGTACAGCCGTTCGCTCGCTGCTTTTTTGCGCAAGCGCTGGCTGGCACTTCCGTTCACTTTTATAACCATCTGCCTGATCGGCTTCTTATGGAATGCTATTCCGGCAGAAATGGCACCGCTTGAAGACCGGTCGCAAATCTCTATCAACACCCGAGGTGCGGAGGGTGTCACTTATGAATATATCCGGGACTATACCGAAGATATCAACCAGCTTGTAGATTCTATTCTGCCGGATGCGGAAGCGGTGACAGCACGTGTATCCAGTGGTAGCGGAAACGTACGCATTACACTGAAAGACATGAAAGACCGTGACTACACGCAGATGGAAGTTGCGGAAAAGATATCAAAGGCAGTTCAGAAAAAGACCATGGCACGCTCGTTCGTACAACAGCAGTCTTCTTTCGGCGGACGCCGGGGAAGTATGCCTGTCCAATACGTACTTCAGGCTACCAATCTTGAAAAACTGCAGGAGGTATTACCGCAGTTCATGGCCAAAGTATATGAGAATCCGGTTTTCCAAATGGCAGACGTAGACTTGAAGTTCAGCAAACCGGAAGCCCGCATCAAGATCAACCGTGACAAAGCAAGTGTAATGGGAGTCAGTACCAAAAACATCGCCCAAACGCTGCAATACGGATTGAGCGGCCAACGTATGGGATATTTCTATATGAACGGAAAGCAGTATGAAATTTTGGGTGAAATCAACCGCCAGCAACGAAACAAGCCTGCCGATCTGAAAGCTATCTACATCCGCAGCAGCAATGGAGATATGATACAACTGGATAATCTGATTGAGCTGGAAAACGGTATCGCTCCACCCAAACTGTACCGCTACAACCGATTTGTATCAGCCACAATTTCCGCCGGACTGGCTGACGGAAAGACCATCGGACAAGGACTGGATGAAATGGACAAGATTGCCAAAGAAACATTGGATGATACTTTCCGTACCGCATTATCCGGAGACTCCAAGGAATACCGTGAAAGTTCTTCGAGCCTGATGTTTGCCTTTATTTTGGCTATCCTTCTGATTTATCTGATCCTGGCAGCACAGTTTGAAAGTTTCAAGGACCCGTTAATAATCATGTTAACAGTGCCTTTGGCTATCGCCGGAGCCTTGGTATTCATGTATTTCGGAGATATCACAATGAATATTTTCAGTCAGATCGGTATTATCATGCTGATTGGTCTCGTGGCTAAAAACGGTATCCTGATCGTGGAATTCGCCAATCAGAAACAAGAAGCAGGCGAGGATAAAATGAGCGCCATCAAAGATGCCGCATTACAGCGTCTGCGCCCGATTCTAATGACAAGTGCTTCTACTGTACTGGGACTTATTCCATTGGCATTTGCCAGCGGAGAAGGCGCCAATCAGCGCATCGCCATGGGTACAGCTGTAGTAGGTGGTATGGTTGTTTCCACACTGCTTACTATGTATATCGTGCCGGCCATCTACAGTTATATTTCGACTAACCGAATCAAAATAACAAAAGAATGAAACAGAAAAGTATTTGCATGAAACAAATCATATACATAGTTACCACATGTGTCTTCATATCAGTTTCTCCAGTGAAGGCACAGCGAATCTATTCCTTAAAAGACTGTCTGGAAGAAGGGCTGCAAAACAATTATTCTCTGCGCATCGTCCATAACGAAGAACAGATCAGCAAGAATAACGCGACACTCGGAAATGCAGGTTATCTGCCTACTTTGGACTTTTCTGCCGGATATACCGGAAACCTGGACAACATCGAGACGAAAGCCCGTGCCACCGGAGAGGTCACCAAAAATAATGGAGTCTACGACCAGACAGTTAACGTCGGCCTCAACCTCAACTGGACCATCTTCGACGGATTCAATATCAGCACTACGTACAAGCAACTAAAGGAACTGGAACGGCAGGGCGAAATCAATACCCGCATTGCCATTGAAGACTTCATCGCCGATCTTGCCTCGGAATACTACAACTTCATCCAGCAAAAGATCCGTTTGAAGAACTTTCATTATGCGATGTCACTTTCCAAAGAACGCTTGCGTATAGCAGAAGCGAGCCATCTTGTCGGTAAATTCTCAGGTCTGGATTATCAGCAAGCCAAAGTGGACTTCAATGCGGACAGTGCCCAATACATCAAGCAACAGGAATTGCTGCACTCCTCACGCATCCAACTTAATGAATTGATGGCTAACAATAATGTAAATCAGATTATCGTCATCAAAGATTCTACCATTGACGTACACAGTGACTTACTGTTCGACGATTTATGGAATGCTACCTTATCCACCAATGCTTCTTTGCTGAAAGCCGACCAGAACACCGTACTGGCACAGCTGGATTACAAAAAGATCAACTCCCGCAACTATCCATACCTCAAACTGAATACCGGCTATGGATACACCTTTAATAAGTATGATATCAATGCAAATAGCAGAAGAGGCAACTTAGGCTTTAATGCCGGAGTTACTGTCGGTTTTAATATCTTCGACGGCAACCGCCGCCGTGAAAAGCGCAACGCAACCCTTGCCTTCAAGAATCGTCGTCTGGAACGACAGGAATTGGAGTTAGCCCTTCGTTCCGATCTCAGCAACTTGTGGCAAGCATACCGTAATAATCTTCAGCTGCTGAATCTGGAACGGCAGAATCTTGTGACTGCCAAAGACAATCATGATATCGCCATGGACCGTTATATACAGGGAGACCTTTCCGGTTTTGAAGTACGCGAGGCACAAAAGAGTCTGCTGGATGCCGAAGAACGTATTCTCTCGGCAGAATACAACACCAAACTTTGCGAAATCTCACTACTGCAAATCAGCGGAAAAATCACCAAATATCTGGAGCAATAAAACATTGATTCTCCTGTTTTCATTGGGCTAATCATCTGATAAAAGCGATTAGCCCAATTTTTATGCCATTAAGAACAGATATTACCCTTCATTCCCGACCTTTTCTTCTACATTTGCACACACCATAACATTCACTTAACAATAGAAGTCATGAGACAAACAGCCTTTTTCTTTCTGTTACTTTTCATTCAGACCGGAGTTTCAGCCCAAGCAACAGATTACAGGAAACAACAGAATTACAAAGAATGGGTACACCTCGCTCCCAAGTTCAATGATGCCTTTTTCCGGACAGAAGAAGCACAACGCATCGGAGACAATGTATTATTGTATCAGCAAGTCACGGGAGGCTGGCCCAAAAACATTTACATGCCGGCAGAACTGACAGAGCAGGAATACACCAAAGCATGGAATGCGAAAGGAGACGTCAACCAAAGTACCATTGACAACAACGCCACGACAACTGAAATCCAATATCTGGCCCGTCTTTATCAAGCTACACAAAAAGAGAAATACAAAGAAGGAGTACTGAAAGGCATCCAATATCTACTCAAAGCGCAATATGACAACGGCGGATGGCCTCAGTTCTACCCGCGTCCTACAGGATACTATGTCCAAATCACATACAATGACAACGCAATGGTCAGAGTCATGCAGCAGTTACGGGAAATCTACGAAAAGCAGTCTCCTTATACTTTCATCCCCGATGAAACCTGCCAGCAAGCACGTAAAGCCTTTGACAAAGGAATAGAATGTATCCTCCGGACACAGGTTCGCCAAAACGGGGACCTGACAGTATGGTGTGCACAGCATGACCGCATCACACTGGAGCCCTGCAAGGCACGTGCATACGAGTTACCTTCATTGAGCGGACAAGAATCCGACAATATCGTGCTTTTGCTCATGTCTCTCCCCCATCCATCGGAAAAAGTAATTGAATCGATAGAATCAGCCGTCAAATGGTTCAAGAAATCCGAAATAAAAGGAATACAAAAAGAATACTTCACCAACAGTGACGGAAAAAGAGATTACCGGATGATCCCTTGCGAAGATTGCCCCATACTATGGGCACGTTTTTATGAACTGGATACTAATCGTCCTTTCTTCTCCGACCGCGACGGAATTAAGAAATATGACATATCGGAAATCGGACATGAACGCCGGAACGGATATAGCTGGTACAACAAAGATGGCAGCAAAGTACTGGCAAAATATGAGAAATGGAAGAAGGAATTAAATAAAAAATAATATCGGAAGAAACGATAAGAGGGGGATGTCAAAAGTCAATAGTAATTAAACTCTCCTCCTTCAGGAAGGAGGATAATCCAGTTACTATTAACCTTTGATAACCTCTCATCTATTTCTATTTTCTATAACTTATTATCCTACTATATATTTAGCAACCTTTCCTGCACGATAGATCAGCCATACCAATCCCCATGAAACGGCGAAAGCAAGAATAGCGGCTACAGGTATCTGCAAACCAATCGGCATATTAATAGCTCTCATCAGCACGACCGACGGCCCTGTAAAGAAATAATGTATCATATAAATACCGAATCCGCATACAGTGAGATTCGCCAATGCCTTTTTCATTCTTTCCGAGTTCACTTTTACTTTCTTTGCCAGCATAAACACAGGTATCGTCATCATTACAACATTAAGAGAACAATAGGTAAAGAAGAGTTCCAGCATCTCATCCGTATATTCCGGCAATGCGGTTATATGCCTGAAACCTAAGAATGTCACCGCATAACCGACTGCAAACATCGGAATGCCAATCGCCAACGTTTTCTTCAAGCTCCATTCCAGATTTTTCAGATAATGCCCCAACAACAGATAGCCATTGAAACCGGCAAAAGCATACAGCATTCCAAAAGAGTTCCATGAACAGGTTCCCCATAAATAATTAGAAACAAACTGATAATAATAAGGAAGCAGCAAAGTTACCCCCCAAGCCAGCAGAAACATCAGTTTGGCACGTTCCGAAGCCTTCTCTACCCAAGCTGAGAAAACCGGCAAATACAGATACAGCCCGATAAGCAGATAAATATACCACATATGCACGGCTAAAATGGAGAAGTTGAACGGAATCATCAAAATATATTTCAAAGATACAGAGAATGATTGCTGCATCACTTCCTCTCCCGCATACGGGAAGAAATCAAGAATAATCTGAGGATTCAGTCCCAACAGGCCTGTAATCCAAGGGAACAGATTATATAGCACCGACCATATCAGGAACGGATAAAAGACACGGGGAATACGTTTCTTGTAAAAAGTAGAAGTATCACCTCTTACAGGCAGAAGCAATGCACCGGTAATCATCACAAACAGAGGCACGCACGGACGCAGTACAGATCCGTAGATAGCACCCCAAAGTTTTATTTCTCCGATATTCGGAGCCGTACCGGGATAAAAATTAAACGGATCGGTGCAATGACAGCAGACAACTGTAAACATCGCAATAAAACGAACGACATCCAGCCAAACAATATGCTGGTTCTTTTGATTGGATAAATTCATCACTAGTGGTTTCATGGTGTTTTAATTATTAGATAAGCAAGTTTATAAAAAAGGGATGCCCATACGAAAACTGACAGGTATCCCTAAAATGAATGTTTATGTAATCAACCGCAAGAATTACTTGCTATTACTTATTACTTGTTACTTATTATTTGGCACAACGTGGTTTAATCTGTTTGAAGAAGTCATTTCCTTTGTCATCTACCAAAATAAATGCCGGGAAATCTTCTACTTCTATTTTCCAGATAGCTTCCATACCCAATTCCGGATATTCAACACATTCAATGCTCTTGATATTATTCTGAGCTAGGATTGCAGCCGGTCCGCCGATAGACCCCAGATAGAAGCCGCCATATTTCTGACAAGCATCTGTAACCTGCTGGCTACGGTTACCTTTCGCCAGCATAACCATACTGCCACCATGACTCTGGAACAACTCAACATATGAGTCCATACGTCCGGCAGTTGTCGGTCCCATTGAACCGCAAGCCATACCAGCCGGAGTTTTGGCCGGACCGGCATAATAGATAGGATGATCCTTGATATACTGAGGCAAATCTTCTCCACGATCCAAACGCTCTTTCAGTTTAGCATGAGCAATATCACGACCAACAATGATTGTACCGCTCAGTGACAAACGAGTGGATACGGGATATTTAGTCAGTTCTTTCAAAATTTCAGCCATCGGACGGTTCAGATCGATTTTCACTACATCACCTTCACCAGCCTGGCGCAATTCAGCCGGAATCAGACTGCCCGGATTTGAATCTAGTTTCTCAATCCAGATACCTTCTTTATTGATTTTACATTTGATATTACGATCCGCAGAACAAGATACGCCCAAACCTACCGGGCAAGAGGCGCCGTGACGAGGCAGACGAATAATACGGACATCATGCGCCAGATATTTACCACCGAATTGTGCGCCCAATCCAATCTTGTGAGCTTCTTCCAGCACTTGTTTTTCCAGCTCAATATCACGGAAAGCACGACCATACTCATTTCCTGTAGTCGGCAGATTATCGTAAAAGTGAGTGGAAGCCAGTTTCACAGTCAGCAGATTCTTCTCGGCAGAAGTACCGCCGATAACGAAAGCAATGTGATAAGGAGGACAAGCAGCTGTTCCCAAAGTCTTCATCTTTTCAACCAGGAACGGAACCAGTGTACCGGGATTCAGAATTGCTTTTGTTTCCTGATACAAATATGTTTTATTGGCAGAACCGCCACCTTTAGTAACACAGAGGAATTCGTATTCCATTCCTTCAGTAGCTTCGATGTCAATCTGTGCAGGCAGGTTACATTGTGTATTCACCTCATCATACATATTGAGAGGCGCATTCTGAGAGTAACGCAGATTCTCTTCAGTATATGTTTTATAAACACCCAGTGACAGAGCTTCTTCATCCGTATAGCCAGTCCATACCTGCTGTCCTTTCTCACCGTGGATAATAGCGGTACCGGTATCCTGGCAGAATGGAAGTACCCCTTTGGCTGCCACTTCTGCATTACGCAGGAAAGTCAATGCTACGTACTTATCGTTCTCACTAGCTTCCGGATCACTCAGAATCTTAGCAACCTGTTCATTGTGCGAACGACGAAGCATAAATGACACATCACGAAAAGCAGTATTAGCCATCGCAGTCAAACCTTCTTTCTCAATTTTCAGGATAGGATGTCCTTCAAACTCGCTTACCGATACATAGTCTTTTGTAAGCAGATAATACTCAGTTGTATCTTTTCCCTTTTCAAACATGGGCTGATACTTAAACGGAGGTGTTGCCATAATCTCTTTTTTTATTACGTAATGTTAGTTAGTGAGGCAAAGGTAGCAATTAAGAATGAAGAATGATGAATGATGAATGAAGAATTAAGAATGAATAACGGAGAAAGGAACAATGCCCACTGCAACAAGAATAGTTTCTTGTTACAGTGAGAATTTATTCTCACCGTGATGAGTTTTTTTTCTCATTGCGATAAGAAAATTTTCTCATCAAGGTGAGATTTTTTTCTCATCAAGATGAAAACTAGCCGAGAACTCTGTACAACAAAAGCTATTATAAATGAATGAATTAAAGAATAAGCCAGCTTTATCATTTAGTCTTGAATGGACTCAATTCTTTTGATCAGTTCATTTCCAAGGGCCGTTTTATCTTCGATATGTTTTAATACCGCTGTAACAAATGTGTTACTTTCAAAGTCACCGCGTACTTGTTCAAAGTCCTGCTTCATTTCATCATGAGACCCATCCGCCCCGAATCCTGTCATTGAAGACAATGAGAACTCTTTACGGGCATCATCATATACCATTTTATCGAGACCCACTACTGCCTCCTTCCATGTTTTCACGATACAGATTATGTCCTGCGCTGTTATCTCATCCGGATTCAAGCCATAAAACTCCTGAATTTTGTTATAAGCCCAAGTCCACTCATACGTATAGTAATTCTCGTGCATTTCCGCAAAGCTGGCATTAATGGATTTCAATCGGTTGACTGAACCATTCTCGATACCATCGAGCAGGCGGTCTATTTCACTTTTAGGAGCGATCAGTCCGGACATATCCACCCATTCACCAGTTCCGATTTCCGTATCCGGTTTCAGACGCTGGCGTATCTCTTCATTACTTTGGAAATTAATACCCTCCAAGCGCTTTATGATTGAATTCCCCAAAAACTTATGAATAGCAATTTCATAAAAACGAATGCCGTTGTTCAGAGAAGAATTTTTAATCTTTGCACTTTGGAAAGAATAGATTTCAGATGTTTCCCCGGATACCCGTTTAAGATCCTTCAGAATAGAGCGTCCTTTGAACATTTTCTGAATAGTATATGGACTCAGAAGATTATAATTGATATAATCCAGGCGATTCGGATCTTTCCGCTTATCACGTTTCGGCCACTTCTGAGCATCGCGAATGGTACCTACACTTCTCAGATTCACTCCCGGAACCAAATAAGTCGTATTTCGTTGCTCAATCAGATAAGAGAAAGGAAGGTTAGAAGTATCGGCATGATTAACGTGTCGTCCCATTACCAGAGAGAAAGCTCCGACACGTGCCGGCCATAAGATATACGAGTCTGAAGTCGTTTTAGCCCCTCTTTCCATTGTTCCTTGATGGATAGGTCCCAATTTATACATGTGGTTACTCTGATTGGAGCCCGATCCCGCGTTCATAAACGAGAACATTCCGGCAATCAATAAAGTCGATTTGTGGTGAGTCACTGTAAAAGGTCCTGCAAAGATAGCACATGCTTCTCCATTCTCTCCCTGACAGTTACTAAAGAACAAGGAATCGGAAGCTGAGTAGTTATGCCCCAACTTACATGCCTGACCAACAAAACAACGGGTCAACATTGTACCGTCATCCACTTCAGAACCAGAAGAAATAATGAAATCATCACATATTACTCCATGTCCGATGTGTACAGGTGCTGTTACATTACTGTTTACACTACCGTTTGATAAACGACAAGTACCACAGATATGGCAATAATCACCGATTCTCACATTCTTGATAGATCCCGTATTAAGGATCATCACATGGTCGCCTATACTGCCTGTAGCAGAAGCATGTTTATTGGAATAATAATCAGCAATCGCTTTCATGCGATTAATCAGTTCCGGGCGGTGGCGATATAAGGCCAGTATGTACGCTTGGTGTGCCGACAGCTTATCATTAATCAGCACTTCACGCCCCCCCGTTTCATTGAGCACTGTTGCTTCTACCCCATTACCAAAGGTGCTCAGCCCATCTACTAAAATGATATCTACATTTTCAATGAAGGTATCATTTCCAATTTCATAATTAGCAATGTAGTTTTGAATGTTTTCAATGCAGCAGTTATCCCCTACTACTACATTGTGCAGAGTGACATGACGGAGTCCCGAGTGTTTCCTGATTCCTCCGGGCAGCGTAAATTCGGCATCAAATACGCCTAATTTCACTTCACCCGAAAAACGAGTATGGTGAACATACTCACAGTTAAAGCCCTCAGCAACCGAAACATTCCCCCAATCATCAGCCAGACACGACTGGCTCTTCAACTGAAGCACTTCGTCTTCAGTCAGTTTACGATAGTCTTTCATATAGATAAAAAATAGATATGTACCGCCTCCCCCAATCAGTAAGCGGTACATTGATTATTATTCTTCCTCTTCGTAAGTCTGATAAAGAAAATCGTTATAGGGATACTTTTGAACATGCAATTCTTTCACTCGCTGATAAACCACATCTTTCAGTTCGTCTATATTGATTCGTTCGCGGGCGGAAATAAAGAGGCAGTTGTCCTCCATCTTTGCCATCCACGTCTTCATCAGTTCTTCGAGTGTTAAGTTTTCCTTTGTTCGGGGGGTAAGGTCGTCCGGCGCTTTCTCCACGTAGGTATAAGCGTCTATTTTATTAAATATAAGTATCATGGGTTTGCCGCCGCCGCCAATGTCGGCCAGTGTCCTGTTCACCACTTCAATCTGTTCTTCAAATCCGGGATGAGAGATATCGACTACATGTAACAATAAATCTGCTTCTCGCACCTCATCCAAAGTCGATTTGAATGAATCCACCAGATCGGTAGGCAATTTACGGATAAATCCGACTGTATCAGATAAGAGAAACGGCAGGTTATCGATGATCACTTTACGTACCGTTGTATCCAGTGTAGCAAAAAGCTTGTTTTCTGCAAAAACTTCGCTCTTTGACAGTAAGTTCATGATTGTCGATTTTCCAACGTTGGTATAGCCAACCAGTGCGACACGGATCATACGTCCTCGATTTTTACGCTGGGTAGCTTTCTGTTTATCAATTTCAGCCAGACGTTCTTTCAGCAATGACATACGGTTCAAGATGATACGGCGGTCCATTTCGAGCTGCGTTTCACCCGGTCCGCGAAGTCCCACAGAGCCTCCTTTACCGCTTCCGCTACCTGATCCACCACCTTGGCGTTCCAAGTGAGTCCAAAGCCGTTGCAGACGTGGCAACATATATTTATATTGAGCCAGCTCCACCTGCGTCTTCGCATTGGCAGTCTGAGCGCGCATCGCAAATATATCGAGAATCAATGAAGTACGGTCCAGTATCTTCACTTTCAGTTCGGCTTCAATATTACGTATTTGTTTCGCGGAAAGTTCATCATCAAAGATAACCATTCCTACTTCACGTTCTTCTTCCTCTTCCGTTCGTATATATTGTCTGATCTCTTCCAATTTCCCTTTTCCGACATAAGTTACCGAATTGGCAGTCGGCAATTTCTGTGTAAATCGTTTTACTACTTCCGCCCCAGCCGTCTCAGCAAGGAAAGCCAATTCATCGAGATACTCGTTTGTTTTCCGCTCATCCTGCGTCTGGGTAATGAGTCCGACAAGTACTGCTGTTTCTACTTTGGCTTCGGATATTATAAATTCTTTCATTCTTTTCTTCTGATATATAAATCTAAATATGGTCGCAAATATAACAAAAAAAAAGAGGACAATGTTGTATTGTCCTCTTTTTCGTAACCATTTATAATAATTCGATTATAAATCAAACCATAATTTTTCCCAGATCTTCGGAGATTCTTTCGGAGCATTGATATTAGCCGTCATCTCTTCGGGGCTATATTCCCATCTTCTGATCAGTTCTTTTGAAGTTGCATCTTCCGGTACTTGCAAAGTTGGAACTTCATTGCCTGCAGTTCCGGAACGCCTCCACTGCACGAACTCCTCGAACGGACGGTCCATCAAATCAATCCACTGTTGCATATGAATCTCATATAATGCATTCTCCGGAGTCACTGTTGTCAATTCCGGCAAACCTGTAACATATGTATCAATATCGTTTTCAGCTACTCCATAGAATGCACATGCTTCCCGAACGCCTTTCTTGTACAATTCATTAGCCTTCGACAGATTCTGAGCAACTCCCAAACCGCGAGCATAAGCTTCCGCTTCCAGAAGCAGCTGTTCCTGACAAGAGTAAATCAGCTCCGGCGCATCTTTCCTGAAAAGATAGCTGCTCACAACAGATGATAACATATTATCCTTGTCATCTGTCTCAGCAGGCTCACGGTTGCCTAACCCTCTGTACACACCATCGGCACCCGGCTCAAAATAACAAGGAATACGGGGGTCATTGCGTTCCTGCATCGGCTTCAGCATATAATTGCTGGCAAAAAACAAAATCTGCGTACCACCGACCAACTCTATAAGTTCATATTTAGGATTCTGATTGCCCGGGTCTGTAGAATAAGGGAATACCAAATTATCTGATGCTGATGAAACCATTCCTCCAGCCTGCAACATCGTACCAATAGCAGTAGCCTTAGAAGGATCTTTGTCTACCATGACCATCAGTGTCCTGAACTTTAACGATTTTGCCAGAGTCATCCATTTGTTCATGTCACCTTTATAATAGATATCGTACTCATCAATCGCATTAGCATCATTCAGATCCATTACCTGCAATGCCTCATCAAGCAACGACAGAACACCATTCAGCACACTTTCCTGAGAATCAAACTTCGGATATTTGATTGTTCCGTTCCATGACTCGGTGAAAGGTATGTCTCCCCATAACATGGTTGCTTCATACATATGTTCAGCCAGCAGAATCTTACATTGTGCAATAGCATTGTGATTCACCGGATCTGATTCTTCTGCATTTTTAATAGCCAGCATCAAATTGTTGCCACCAACAGAATAATAATGTTTCCACACGTTTCCTGTGCTGTAGGGAGAAATGGTATATACTGATTCATCCCATCCACCATAATCAAGTCCACCGTCAACCTGACACTGTGAACTCATAGATAAAGGAATATAGAAGTCACCACCTGTTCGTGTTCCGGCCCAGTTTACAGCTGCATAGTTAAATAAATATCCGGGATCAACTTTCTCGGCAGTATTGGGGTCATGGTTAATATCAAGCCAGTCGCTGCATGAGGTAAACAGCCCACATGTCAAAGCGCTTAATGCATATACTAATATTTTCTTTTTCATAATCATCTTCGTTTAATTCTTACAATGTTAATCTGAGATTAAATCCGAAACTTCTGGTAGAAGGAATGCTGTTAAACTCTACACCACCTCCGATTTGAGAGGGACCAAAAAAGTTTGCTTCCGGATCAATATGCGGCACATGGTCTTTGATGATCCATAAATTACGTGCCTCGAAGCCTAAATCCAATGATTTAACAAAGAAACTCTTGAACCATTTACGTGGGAAACTATAAGACAGTTGTACCTCTCTAAGTTTCACGAATGATGCATTATAGATATTTCCTTCATTATTACTAGAATTGGACACATGTTGCCAGTAATCCTGCATACTCTTCACCGGCACATCATTAGGTCTGTAGGTTCCGTCATCCTGAAGGATTACGCCCGGTTCGATAAAAGAAGCATCTTCACGATGAGCTACTGTTTCTGCAGCCAAACCGCTGCTTCTTAAATTAGCAACAGTTTCTGAATACAAAGACCCTCCATGACGAATATCAATCAAGAAACTGAAGGTCAATCCTTTATAAGTAAGTGTGTTATTAATACCCATTGTAAAATCAGGATAAACATCTCCCAGGCGTACGTTATTGACAGTTTCTCTCAAACCTGTCTTAGAATTGATCACATAATTGCCTTGATCATCACGCTTCCAGGCAGTACCGTACAAACCGAACGAATCACCTTTCGCAGCCTTAATCTGCAGACCACTCAATCCGCTTGTTAATGTATATTCATCAAGTCCTTCGGCCAATTCTTCCACAGTCTGCTTATTAGAAGCAAACGTTGCATCCAGATCCCATTTAAAGTTACGTGTTTCTACAGGTGTCAAACCCAGAGTTACTTCGACACCTTTATTGGCAATCTTTCCGGCATTGATATTATTAGCAAAGTAACCTGTTGATAACGGGACATCAATACTTACAATCTGATTCTTTGTAATGTTACTATAGTAAGTCATATCCAAACGAATCTTTCCACCGAAGAAACGTAAATCAGCTCCGACTTCGAATGAACTTTGATTCTGAGGTTTCAGATTTTCATTCGGCAATACACGAGGGCCGGTAAAACCAACCAGTCCCATATGTGGGAAAGTATTAACATTGCCCAAATATTGCAAGAAATAAGTACTGGCAGGAGTATATTTAAATGCTAAATTATATGGGTCTTCATCACTACCCACATTCGCATAGCTTAAACGAACCTTACCATAATTCAGAATGTCTTTATTCTCCATCAACTCTGTGAAAATGAAACTACCGCTGATAGACGGATAAAAATAAGAACGATTATTGACAGGCAAAGTAGACGACCAGTCATTACGTCCTGTTACATTAACGAAAAGCATATCTTTATATCCCAAGCTAATATCTCCATACAAACCCACAAGACGTTTCTTTTCATAATAATTCACCGGAGTAGTAGACTTTGCATTAGTGTATGTATATAACTCGTCAACTACGAGATTCTGAGCTTGTACATTCTCATTTTTCCATTCTTCCTGATAGAGATTGTGACCTATCATAGCCTTAAAATGATAATCATTGGCAAAAGTCTTCTCATAGGAAACCATTAAGTCATTATTTATAATTCTTTTATACAAATTCCAAGTCTGGAATTTACCGTTCAAGGCTCCTACAGTACCTTTTGCATAAACTTTACGTCTTCCTTCTGTATAGAAATCCGTTCCGGCATTATTAGTAATAGTCAATCCTTCAATCGGTTTATAAGTCAATGTGATATTGCCGATCATACGATCCAGATTATTGGTAAACTTATTCTTATTAATAATCCAGTACGGATTATTACTTTTACCTTCCGGGTCTAGCGTAATTTGTTTACCATTTTCATCAATCCAATTCTGCTTGATGTCATGAATATCAATGGTTCTTGGCAATCCATTGATCAATGGAATCAACAAGTTACTATCATTTGCTCCCTGTGCCGGACGACCTTCTGAATCAGAACGTATGTATTGAGCAGAAATACGTCCTGTAAAGTTATTCGTAAAGTTCATACCTGCATTCACAGAAAAAGCATATTTATTATAGTCAGAACCAGGTACAACACCCGTCTGGTTGGTAGAGGTAAAACTCAAACGGAAATCAGCTTTTTCACCACCTCCGGCTACTGATACATTATTAATATAACTCATTCCGGTTTCATAGAAATCCTTCACATTATCAGGATTTGCCTTCAAAGTCACTTTATCTCCTTTATAATCTGTAAATTGCTGATCTTGTACCGACGAAATCTTCGGTCCCCATCCATTCAACATCTTTACATTATACACTCCGTAACTACCCTGTGCATACTCATTCTGGAAATCAGGCAATTTGAGTACATTTTCAAATCGTGTTGAGGAATTCACCGTAACAAAGACCGGTGAGTTCTTTTTTCCTTTCTTTGTGGTAATAACAATTGCACCATCCTTTGCACGCGCTCCATACAATGCGGTTGCAGCTGCACCCTTCAATACGTTGATAGATTCAATATCGTCAGAGTTGATGTCTCCTGCGCGGTTACCCACATCGACTATACCATTGGTTCTGTCAGGATTGTAAGAACCATTATCAATAGGAAGTCCGTCAATAATAAACAGAGGAGAAGAAACTGTACCAATGGAAGAAGCGCCACGAATCTGTATACTTGAGCTACCACCTACTGTTCCGGACGACTGTGCAATTTGCAAACCTGCAATCTTACCGGACAACGAATTAAGCACATTACTTTCACGCGCCTTAGTTATCTCATCTCCTTTTACACTGGAGACAGCATAACCTAAAGATTTTTCAGATCGCTTGATACCCATAGCTGTTACTACAACTTCATCAAGATTCTGAGAATCAGACTTTAATACGACTTTTAAAGTTGGTTTGATTTCAACTTCTTGTGTCCGCATACCGATATACGAAATCTGCAAAGTCTTTGCAGAACTAATAAATTTATATATAACTGATAATCAGAAAGATATACAGAGTGCAAATCAGTAACACAGGTCGATATTTTATCAAACAGAAATAGCCTATACATCTATTTGACAGTTAGTTAGCAAAATTCAGCTTATGATCTACTCTCTCTTTGTAATACCATTTCTCTACCGAAATGAGGAGTATTTATCTTATAATCAATATTATATCTGTAAAACAGGTAGCTATTATAAATAAAAAAATAGTATCATGTTATAAAAGGCGCCTTCATTTGTATACAATTAATCAGGTAATGGATATTATTAATTAAAAACATTATCCCATTCATTTTTCTTTTAAAGGCAAGCAATTATTGTAAATATTAGAGACTGCCATATATTGATCTGTCTTATTTGAAGTTAGATTGCAAAAAAGGCTGTTCCACTCGCGGAACAGCCCTCTCCATATTTAAACTCTTCTGTTAAAAATCGTCAGCAGGGAAACCTGTTCGACGAAAACCTGAAACCTTATAAGTTAATCCATCTTCATCGTCGTCGAACTGTACCATATATACGATACTGTCAGCAGGCATACCGCTAGGAGTTGTGGCAGCTTTTTCCAGTACCTTACCATCAGTTATCTTCACTTTGGACTCATATGTTACATTATCCACAAAGCCCGTTGTCGAGAAAGTCCTCGTTGCATAATTCACGTTTACTTTCAGTTTATATTCCCAGAAATTTCCTAAATCGTCCAGCCACATTTCAGTTTCACTGTTGCTGGCTGTATTGTAAGTACTCATTTGCAGATGTCCTGCTCCAAAGGGATCTTCTACTTCTTTCCCGTCAATAAATGCATTCACTGTCACCCACCAGTCTCCTGCCATTTTTTCAATAGCAGTACCACCTGGTTCTGTATCGTTGTCGCATGCCACGAATGTAAAAGCCAGTGAAACTAAAAGTAATATCATATATTTCTTCATAATCGTATTTTTATTGTTTTACTATAATGTCAAAAGATAGCTGACCGGCATAAGCAACAGTCCATTTCAGAGTCCCAGTCGCAGGATCTAATAATGTATTAGTCATTTGATCCATGGAATCTCCCCAACCTGCAACATAACTTTCCAGAGGAGTAATGGTATTATCATCATTCAATTCGAATTTACCAACCATTGCATAATCTGGTCCATAGCCAGCACGCTGGTCATACCAGCCTCCTAAGAAATCGCTGATATAAAATATTCCCGGTTCCATCTGCAAAATCACAATCTCATATCCACTGAAAGCTACCACAGAAGGGGCGGTACGCTTGCTTCCTTCGGCTATAGTATAAATTCCGGATTTCAAAGGAGAAGCAGTATCATCTGCTACATATACTGTTCTCGTGAATGTTTTGGCAAAACCGTCCTCATTGTATGCCGCATATACTAAATTGTAGATTCCCGGAGTGTTGACATCAACACTTCCTTTTATCTGAACTGATTCAGTTATATCCTCTCCATTCATTTCCGCATAATATCCCGGCTCCACAAAGGGTTGTCCTTTTTCTAAAACGATCTTTTCATCGCCTTCTCTTTCCAACGTTACAAAATAGGTGACTTTAGAAGTATCATCTGTTGATTTGTCGCAAGCTCCAAAGACAAACGGCAAACATACTAATATGCTGTATATTATATTTTTCATACGTAAAACTTACTAAGTTATTGGTTACTATTTGATATCCCACCAAACCGGAGTACTTCCCGGTACTCCTGCAGGAGTATTTACATTTTGCTGACGTGCGCTTAATGGATAAGTCATACGTTTCATCAGTCCGCCTGCTTCCAGACCATTAGTCCATGGTGCAACCAACTCTCCCGGAGTGTATACTGCCTCATTAGCTTGTATCTGAGCTGCTGAATAAGAAGATAGTTTCGGACAATCCGTACGACGAATCTCACTCCATGCTTCCATGTGATCCATATAGAAAAGAGCTACCCATTTCTGCATATAAATCAAGTTTAGCTTGTCTGCCAGTGTAGAGGCAGCAGACCATGCACACTCTCCTTCCAGAATAGTGCTTTCTTGACCTGTAAATCCACGAACGGCAAAGTCAGCAGTTACACCTGCTTCATAAGCACTTTTTGCATTCGCATCATCATTGAGGAAACGAGCATATACCTCTGCTATCAGGAATTGTAATTCAGCCTGAGTAAAGAAATAGACAGGTTTTGTAGCCCCGATAGAGTAATCAATCGCACTCACGTTTTTATTTTTCCAGTTGTCAGTACCCAGAATGCTTTGCATATGTGTTTTTCCTCCGGGAAGTTGACCGACATACTTTCCATCCGCATCTGTTTTACTAATACCATAGGCGATTCGAGGATCTCCCGTACTGCTTAAATAAGAAATTAATGGATAAGCAGCACAATGATTACCGGTCAATCCGACCGCATTTGTATTATACCATGGATTCCGTTTGTCTGTTTCATCCAAAAAACAATCCAGTTTCACGTCACCGGTAAAGAATTCGTTGTTTTGTACCAAGGTCTTCACTTTCTCTGTATACAAAGCCGCATCTATATTGGCATCAATGAAACGCAGATACATACGGAGGCGAAGAGCATTGGCAAAACCTTTCCATTGAGCGATATTTTTGTTGAATATCAAATCCGGCACATCCATACCGCTTCCATCCAAAGCAGCTTCTGCTGCATCGATCTCACCTAATATACCTTTATATACTGTTTCACCTGTATCCCATTTAGGTGTGGCATTGGCATTACC
Organism: Bacteroides faecis; assembly: GCF_020091505.1. Taxonomy (NCBI): domain Bacteria; kingdom Pseudomonadati; phylum Bacteroidota; class Bacteroidia; order Bacteroidales; family Bacteroidaceae; genus Bacteroides; species Bacteroides faecis. The sequence goes on from NZ_CP081916.1 coordinate 142,856, forward strand.
TTGCAGAGCTTCCGAATAAGGTGAGTCACTGGTATTATCTACCATTATCTGAAAGGCATATGCTCTTAGTATGGTAGTGGCGAAGCGGTTGGCAGGGTTTGTAGTCTTTTCCAGAACCTGCTTTGCATCTTCCAAAGCTCCTGCAAACAGGATTCTATAAGAATAATCCATTTGCTGGGAAGATTCGGTAAATGTATATTCACATAGAGTGTTATACTGATTCGACTCCGGTTTCTGTTCATAGTACTGAGCGAAAAAGCCAGCGTAATTATAAATTTCTCCGCCTACCGCCGAAGCAATGGAAGCACTGATAGAGGGGAATATCAAATCCGCCGTCACCTGATCATTCATCGGGTAGTTCGGGTCGTCATTGATGTTCAGGTCGCAACCTGCAAACAATGCTGTTGTTGCTAATGATGCATATAATAATATTTTTTTCATTTTTATTCCTGTTTAAAATTTAACCATTAAGTTGAAACCGAAACGACGTGAGCTGGGATTAGCTGTGTATTCTCCATAGTTACCTTCAAGGTCATTACCAAATGAAGTCATTTCGGGATCAATAAATGTATTGCTGGATGGAGTCCAGACAAATAAGTTATTGCCATATGCAGACACTTTTACTGCCTGGAAAGGAGTTTTTGCCAACCATCTTCTGGGGAGGTCCCAACCTAATACAACAGAACGAAGCTTGACGTATGATTTGTCTACCAGGAAGCAGCTTCCCATATCAGAGCCACCGTCACCCCAGTATTTATAAATGTTAGAACTAGTAATAGGAGTTGTATTTTCTACATAAGTAACGTTTTCTCCATTCACTATTTTATTTACTGAGTTAGGAACAATCAAAGGATTACGGTCATTGTAGGCAGTCTGTATTGCGTTACCGGTAAAATAGTTTATATCTTTAGTACGTGAATACATTACTCCCCCCTGACGGATATCAAAATCAATACCTAAGCTTATGCCTTTATATTTTAAATTAGTAGAAACACCCATTTGATATTTGTTATTCATATCTCCGCAGATTCCGAATTCGCTGGCTTCAACCGGAAGACCCGTTGATGAATTTACTACAATACGTCCTTGCGGATCACGTTCGGCTACCTGAGCCTTGAAAACACCAACAGGCATGCCTGTTATAGCGTACATACTGGTACCTCCATTGAGACCATAAATCGTTGTAATGCCACCCAATTCTTCCGGCAAACTGATCACCTTGCTCCAGTTCTTTGTGAAGTTCCATGTCAGTTCCCAACTAAAATCTTTTGTTCTTATCGGAGTACCGCTGATCAGGAGTTCTATACCACGGTTACGAATCTTACCCAAGTTCATATTCTGTGCTGTATAGCCTGAAGCAGGGTCCATAGCCAAAGAGAAAATCTGCTTATCGGTATTCCTGTTATAATAAGATACGTCAAAAGAGAGGCGGTTTTGGAAGAAAGCCATATTTAAACCGACTTCAGATTCTGTGGTCATTTCCGGACTTAATGTATTACTTCCGAGTACATTTCCTGCAGAGTAAGCGTTGACACCTCCTAGAGGGAAAGTCAGAGAACCGAAAGGTATTCTATTGGAAGATTGTGCATACACAGGATTAACCATATACACATCAGCATCGTTACCTGTTTTACCCCAGCTGGCGCGTATCTTACCAAAAGTTATCACATCCTGCAGATTGTCATTCAATAATTCGCTGAAAATAAAACTACCGGTAATACCGGGATAGAAGAAACTGCGATTTTCTTTCGGAAGAGTAGAAGACCAGTCATTACGGGCAGTTACCGTTAAATAGAGCATATTCTTCCATGAACCTTCAAACTGTCCGAAAACACCCATCAGACGTCTGAGTTCCATGTGCTGTTCTACTATAGGAGTTTTGCCGGAGTTCTTCAGATTAAACCATGTAGGAATCGTTAAATCATTAACTTCTGAATATTGATAAGAGACTTTACGTTCATTGCCATTGAAACCGACCAGTGCATTGACATTAAAATCGTTAACCGGCATATTGAAATTAACCATAATATCCTGGTTTATCTCGCGACGACGGGTTATCTGCTCGGAATATTGTCCGGTTTCACCAGAGAAAGGACTGCTGGAGCCCTGACCTTCTCCATTAGGAGTACCTTCATAATAAAGAGCGTACAGATTCGGTTTTCCTTTGTCACTTTGTCCTGTCGTAGTATCCAAGCCCATACGGTACGTAAACTTGAAGTATTTCAGGAATTCATAATCCAATTGAAATTTTCCGTAGAATCTTTCAGATTCATATTCATTCAAATAGTTATTCAAAATATAATAAGGGTTCATAACTCCGTAGGGGGTATAATAATATCCCGGAGTGTTGAACGGATCATTCTGGTCTTCCAGTCCTATTATGCTGATATCTCTTGGTGTCTGATATAAAGAGTTTAGCATGGACAAACCTTGTCCCGTAGTAGCAAAGTTATTCTTCTGATAAGCGTAATTCAGTGAAGAAGAGAATGTCAACACTCCTGCCTTATGGCTGCCGCGTGCAGAAAAAGTATATTTATCGTAGCTGTCAGCATCTGTCGGGATCATACCATCATCGCTGATCTGAGAGAATGATACATAATAATCACTTTTATCTGTAGCTCCATTGAATGAAAGGCTGTTGCTATATCTGAATCCCGCATCAAAAAAGTCTTTGATGTTATCAGGCATTGCCACATAAGGTTTCAGTTTCTGAGAGTTGTTGTACACATTCCCCCACAGCTGCATGGAACCATCGAAACGAGGTCCCCAGGAACCGTTCTCCAATTCTGTATGGTTGCCGTTCCATCCCATACCAAATTCATTTTGAAATTCCGGCAGACGCAGAACAGTTGACCACTGAACTCCACCGTTATACTCGATTCCAACTCCTTTTTCTTTCCGGCCACTTTTGGTAGTAATCATGACTACACCATTGGCGGCACGGCTACCATACAAAGCAGTAGCCGCAGCACCTTTCAAAATAGTCATGTTTGCCACATCATCCGGATTGATAGCGTTGGCACCGTTTCCAAAATCATATCCGCTATTCAAACCATCTGTAGAGTATACGGTAGAGTTATTCAAAGGTACTCCATCCACGACATATAGTGGCTGGTTGGTACCGGAGAGTGAGCTGACTCCACGGATAATGACCGAATTAGAGGCTCCGGGGTCAGATGAAGTGCTGGAAATCTGTACACCTGCAATCTTACCTGCCAAGCTTGACATCACATCAGATGTACGGCTTTCCGCAATTTTTTCTCCACCCACTGAGGTCGCAGCATAACCTAATGCTTTTTCAGATCTTTTAATACCCATTGCTGTAACAACAACTTCATCGATCTGTTGAGCATCCGACCTAAGTACTACCTTTAAATTAGGCTTAATCGCTACTTCTTGAGTTTGCATACCGATGTACGAAATTTGCAAAGTCTTTGCAGAACTTGGTACGTTCGCCAAATTAAAATTACCATCGATGTCTGTGATTGTACCTTGAGTAGTACCTTTTACCAACACAGAGGCTCCAACAACTGGTTGCCCGTCTTCTTCAGAAATCACAACGCCTGTGACTTTCTGAGTTTGAGCGGTTACTAGGCTTATGCCTACAAAAAGGCATGCCAATAACAGCATTAATTTTCTTTTCATAAATTCTCTCTTAAAGTTCAACTTTACATTAATTGTCTCTATACTCTAACAAGTTGCAAAATTATTAATAAATATGAAACTAACAATTAATTTGATAAAAAAAGGTTGTATATATAACATATTGTTATTTATAACATCAAAAAACATGCTGATAAACATCTTTATTCGCTTTGAATATTCCGAATTATCAAGCATTAAATGTCAATTTGTGAAGACAAAGTGTACTAATTAACATTCTGTTTGCTTGTTTTTGGACATAAAACTCACCCATACACGTTTCTTTTTGATTTATTATAAAGAAATGGCGATAAAAAAATAGCATTTAAATTAAAGTTATGTAAATACTTAATTATTGAATTTTAATTTTTGCAGAAATTAATGCAGGTTCAACCTTAATTATAGCACAGAACTTAGTTTAATTTGTTCTTAGTATTAACTAAAAGATTATAGAATGAAGAAGATTAGTTACAGCCTCGTGTTTAACAGAAAAAAGAAGCTGAACAAAAAGGGAATGGCATTGGTACAAGTAGAGGCTTACTTAAACAGGAGAAAAATGTATTTTTCAACCAGGGTATACCTTAAACCAGAACAATGGGACGTAAAGCGAAGGATGGTAAAGAACCATCCTAATTCAGATGCTTTAAATCGAATGCTATATGATTTTATAGCTGACATCGAACAGAAAGAACTTGGATTATGGCAACAGAGAAGATCGATATCTTTAGATTCGTTGAAAGACTCTATTGACAAACCGGAAAATAGTGGAAACTCATTTCTGACGTTTTTTAAAGAAGAAGTCAACAACTCTTCTTTAAAAGAAAGCACCAAACAGAACCATCTATCCACTTTAGAATTGTTGCAAGAGTATAAAAAAGACATTGTATTCACTGATTTGACATTTGAATTTGTGTCTTCGTTTGATAACTATTTGCAATCTAAAGGGTATCATCTCAATACCATTGCCAAACATATGAAGCATCTAAAGCGGTATGTAAATGTGGCTATAAATAAGGAATACATGGATATTCAGAAGTATGCTTTTAGAAAATATAAAATAAAAAGTATAGAAGGAAATCATACGCACCTATCTCCGGAAGAGCTGAATAAAATGGAAAATTTGATTTTGGAAGGGAAATTTACGAAGTTGCAAAAATCGAAGGATGCCTTTCTATTTTGCTGCTATGCCGGCTTACGGTATTCTGATTTTATAAATCTGACGGCTGCAAATATTGTTGAACTCCATCAGGAGACATGGTTGATTTACAAATCCGTTAAAACAGGTATTGATGTGCGTCTACCTTTATATTTATTATTTGAAGGTAAAGGTCTTAAGGTTTTGGAGCACTATAAAGAGGATCTGGATGGATTCTTTAAATTGAAAGATAATTCTAATGTAAATAAAGACTTGAATGCATTAGCTAAGTTGGCAAAAATGGATAAACGTATATCATTTCATACAGCACGTCACACAAATGCTACCTTATTAATATATAGTGGTGCCAATATAACCACTGTACAGAAACTGTTGGGGCACAAAAGCGTGAAGACAACTCAAGTGTATGCCAATATCATGGATATGACCATTGTGCATGATCTTGAGAAAGCGGCCCATTCAAAATTAGCTAATAGACAAAAAGGTTAGACATTGATTGTCTAAGAATGTCCTGTTTTTAAGATTGGTTTCAATAAAATTGATTCAGAATCTAACAATATGGCAGAAATAATGCATAAATCAATGTAAGAATATGCAATTTACAAGTGATTTGTCGCATATAAATGACTGTAATATACATAATAAGTGCAATGTCAGGACTCATTCCTTTTAAAGGGACGATCCGTTCCTTTAAAAGGAACAGATCGTTACTCACCGAGAAACATCTAATTGCTTTAAAAGGAAGAGTCAAAAGTAGTTTTAATTTCTAAATCTGTTCTAACTGATAGTTTTTTTGTCACAGGGGAATATATCATATCGAAACTAAACGTTTCTTTTATATTTAAAGGTGCAAGCTGATACAAACAATCGCATATCACAAGGAGACAATAGTAGACAGATATATTTCATCTGCAGATCTGCTGTTTTAAAATTCTGCCGATTTTTGTTACTACCACAAGCTAGTCTTGCATATTTTGAATTATACCATAACTAAATATGCTTTTATTCAGATTTGTTCTTTTTCTACTATTATGCAAAAAGTAATCATTCATTATGATTGGTGGTGAGAAATATCCAATAAATATAAAAATAGTATTCATTAATGGCGCTTCATATAAATAAAAAAAGACGCAACTTGCTTATAATAAATTACTTAGTTGATAAAAACGGATAGAAACAGGGTATCATCCGTTAAAGAAAAGGGTAGCTTTGATACTGATAAATAATTGATTATCATGTTTATATATGGATACAATAATATGTAAAATGATTAGGCTTATATTTCTCATTATTGTAATAATCAGCATTTTATATTAAAAATTAGTTCTGCAAAGACTTTGCAGATTTCGTATATCGGTATGCAGACACAAGAAGTGGCTATCAGACCAACTGTGAAAGTTGTGCTGAAATCTGATGCACAAAATCTTGATGAGGTTATTGTTGTAGCTTATGGTACTGCGAAGAAGTCTTCATTCACAGGATCAGCTGCTGTCATTAAGGCAGATAAAATCGTTTCCGGTTCTAAAGAGTCTTTTGACAAAGCGCTGTCCGGTAAAATGGCAGGTGTGCGCACAGCCTCAGCAACTGGTGACCCAGGTTCTATGGCCGAAATCAACATTCGCGGTGTCGGTTCTATCAGTGCTTCTAAAAGCCCGTTGTATGTTATTGACGGTGTTGTAACGAAGGCTGACGACGACATGAACTACTACGGTAAGACTCAAAGCGTATTGAGTACACTGAATCCTGAAGACATCGAAAGCATGACTGTTCTGAAAGATGCTGCCGCTGCTTCATTGTACGGTTCACGTGCCGCAAACGGTGTTATCATCATTACCACAAAGAAAGGTAAAGAAGGAAAAACGAATGTCAGCTATTCAGGTGAAGTAGGCTGGAACAAGATGGCTGTAAATGCTTTCAATATGATGGGATCAGCCGACTTGATTGACTACACACGCGAATCATTAGCCAACTGTCTGGTTACTTACGGAATAACAGATAGCAAACAAGCAGCATTGAACAACATCGATAACGGAGGTGATATGTTCATTCCTCTGCTCGACTCACCGGCTACTGTTGCTGACTTTATCCATGATCCATCCGGTAAAGTAAATACGAACTGGAAGAAAGAAATCTATCGTACTGCTTTCACTCAAGATCACCAGGTATCTATCAACGGCGGTTCGTCAAAGACTCAGTTCTATGCCGGAGTTGGCTACAATAAGAGCGAGGGTATCGTTCTTGGTAGTGACTTCGAACGTATCTCCGGTCGTCTGAACGTTAATCACAAAGTAAATAACTGGCTGAACGTAGCTCTCAAGCAAATGATAGCCGCTACATCGCAAGATGGTTTCCGCGATCAGGGAGACCAGGCTCAAGGAATGGGTACTTCTTCTCCGATAGGTATTTTATTCGCAATGGACCCGACTGCTCCGGTAAAGAATGAAGATGGTTCATATAATAAAAATGCAGCATGGGGTAAAGTTACCAACCCGCATCTGATGCTAGGTGGTAAAGACAGCGATACAGCTCTGGAGTGGATTCAGACCAAAATGTTCCGTAGCATGACCAATGCAGATGTAACAATCAAATTCTGTGATAAGTTATCACTTAACTCTATCTTTGGTTATGACTATGTAGACAACAAGCACTTTGAATATTGGGATCGCAACAGCGTTAACGGTGGTTCCGTCAGCGGAATGGGTTCTCGTTATACCTTCGAAAGCCGCGTAGCTACCAGCTCTTCTACATTAAACTACACGGATACTTTTAAAGATATGCACAATCTGAACTTGATGGCCGGTTTCGAAGTTGAAAACAGAGACCTGCTGCAGATTGTAACTGTTGCCAAACGTTATTCAAGCCACTATCCCGAATTGGCCAACGGACAACCGGACCAGGCTGCAAGTTCAACCTTGGGAGCCGGCATGATGTCATATTTCGCAAGTGGCAATTATAACTATGATAACAAGTATTATCTTTCTGCCAGTTTCCGTCGTGATGGTTCGTCACGTTTGAGTGAAGACAACCGTTGGGCTAGTTTCTGGTCTGTATCCGGTGCATGGAGAATGAGTAAAGAAGGATTTATGCAAGATATGCCGTTATTTACCGACTTCAAGATCAAAGCATCTTATGGTACAAACGGTAACTTACCCTCAGATTACTATGGTTACATGGACCTGTATACAGGTTCCGGATACGGAAGTGCTCCCGCCATTTACTGGTCAAGAATGGCTAACGACAAATTAAGCTGGGAAAAATCCAAGAACTTCAATATGGGAATTGAATGGAATATGTACGACCGCGTAAATCTGTCTCTGGAATATTACAATAAGAAGACTACGGATTTGCTGTTCGAAGTACCTACTTCATTAATCACCGGCTTTGACTCCCGTTGGGAAAATTTGGGTGCATTGAAGAACGACGGTTTCGAATTGGAACTCAATTCTAAAAATATCAGCAACAAGAACTTTACATGGACTTCAAACTTCAACCTGACTTACCAACGTGCATTGGTAGACAAACTTCCTGAAGGAAAAGATATCCAGTATGGAGACGGAGAAATGTATCTGCACCGTGAGGGAGAGTCAATGTACACATTCTATCTGCCCGAATGGAAAGGTGTAAATCCTGAAACAGGTCTGGGAGAATTCTGGTTAGATCCTGAAGATCACTCAAAGGGAGTGGTAAATGACTACTCGGAAGCAGGTAAGGGAATTGTAGGAAAAGCATTGCCTGATGTTATCGGTGGATTCAGCAACACTTTCACATACAAAGACTTTGACCTGTCATTCCTGATCACTTATCAGTTTGGTGGTGACATGTTCGATTATCCGGGATATTTCTCTCATCATGATGGCGTAAGAATCGGTTCCATGAACCTGTCAGAAGATGTAGCCGGAAACTACTGGAAAAATCCGGGTGATAAAGTAGACAACCCGATGCCTATCTATGCCAACCCTTATCGTTGGGACAGATTCTCAAGCCGCACAATCAAATCGACTGACAATATTCGTCTGAGAGAAATGACAGTAGGATATACTCTGCCGGTATTGAAGAAGCACATTTCCAACTTCCGCATCTACTTCAGAGCAAACAATCTGGCTATGTTGTGGTCGAAGACTAAAAACATTGACCCGGATGTAGCGATCAATGGTTATCGTCAGGCAGATACACCGGCATTGAGAAGCTGTGTATTCGGCATTAATATCAAATTATAATCTATAAACAGACTGAATAATGAAAAAAATATATTTACCCATTCTATTACTGACGTTGGCAGTATCCTCATGCGATACTTTCGACAAAGTGCCTTCCAGTGAATGGCCTTCAGAAGGTGCTATTAAGACTCTCGAAGATTTACAGTTTGCAGTTAACGGTGTTTATGAGTCTCAAACTTCTTCTATAGACGCGGGAACTAATCCACGTGGCAGCTACGCAGGTGATTTCTTCTTGTACGCCGACCAAAGAGGTAGCGACTTCAAAGCTATCGGTAGTAATAAACAAACTGTCGATGTATATGCTTACCAAGCTACTAAGAATAGTTCTGATTCATACTATTTCTATAAACGCTTCTATCTTTCTCTGGCAAGAATAAACAAAGTTTTGGAGGGAGTTAAGAAATCCGGTCTGGAAGGAGCTGAAGTTGATGTTCAGGTAGGTGAATTGTATGCTTTACGGGCACTTTTCCACTTTGACTTGGCCCGCTTGTTCGCTAAACTTCCTTGCAATGCACAGGCCAGCGATCCGGGCATCGTATTGTCTACAGAAGTTTTCGAATCCGGATATACAGCAGAAAGAGCTACTATTGCGAAAACTTACGAAACCATCCTGGATGACTTGAAGACTGCATTGGATAATCTCCCAGAAACCAGCAAGGTAGTAACTGCCGGTCATATCGACTATTGGGGAGCCCGTGCACTGAGAGCCCGTGCATATCTCTACATGAATGAGAACAGTAAAGCACTTGAGGATGCCAAATATGTAATCGAAAAATCTCCATACAAGCTGTACACCAGAGATGAATACGAAACAGTATGGACCAAAGTTGGAAGCAGTGAAAGCATTTTCGAGTTCCTGATTACCTCACTCTACAATGCACAACGTAACTCTCTCGGATTCTACACACATGCCGAAGGTTATGCAGAAGCCGGTATCACCGATGCATTCAAAACTTTCCTTCAAGAACGTCCGGAAGATGTTCGCAGCACTCTGATTGCTGAAGAAAGCGACGGTGGAGATAACGAAGGCTGGTATATCCAGAAGTATCCGGGACGCGACGGAGAAATATATGTAAATAATCCGAAAGTAATCCGCCTGTCCGAAGTATATCTGATTGCCGCAGAAGCTGCATTAAAAGCAGGTGGTGCTGATCCTGCCAACTATATCAATGACTTGCGTAAGCAAAGAATAGCCGGCTATGAAGACGTTGCTTCTGTTACTATCGATGATATTCTGACAGAACGCAGACTGGAACTTTATGGTGAAGGTCATAACGCCTGGGATACATGGAGAAACAAAAAGGCAGTAACGAATGCCCAAGTTCCGGCCGGTCCGATCAACTATGACGACTATCGTACCGTAATGCCTATTCCGGTTTCCGAGATCAATGTATCTAACGGTAAGCTGAAACAAAACGAAGGCTACTAATACACTGAAACCATTTTAATAACGAGGGGCTGTGTCAAAACTAAGGCACATCCCCTTCTTTTTTTAATATAAAATAGTCGTTCCTCTTTTTTGTCTATGCGACTATTTTTTCAGTAATTAGGTAATAAGGCTTAATATTCGTCGTATTTTGAGTCACACGTGGTCTGATAAAGATAAATATAGTGTGTGCACTCCTTCTCTTTCCTGCTTTTAGTAGTTTTGTACACATCTTTTTGATATTAAAAGCTATAGCAAAGAAGGCAAAGTCCATTGTAACCTTGTCTTCTCCCACATGCCGGAACCTTTTGTATGCCATGTTGTGTTTCATTTGTCCAAAAACTGCTTCCGGTTCTATACATCGCCTTCCCCTATGCCTGATGCCTTCTTCCGAGAGTAACCTTTCCCGTGCCTGCCGTTTGTATTAGTTTAACCGGTGGTTGACTTCTATCATACGGTTCCCCCGAGCTTTAAAGCAACTGCCACACAAAGGACACCCTTCACATCTTTGTGCTTTATATCGGGCACTTTCGGTGATGTATCCGCTTGCTGTTTTGTCACGTCTAGTTCCTATACGGTTCATGTGCTGCCCCATAGGACAAACGTAATAATCCTCCCCCGCATTGTAATGGAGACTCTCCGCATGGAATGGATTGGGGGTATAACGGGGACGCTGTTCTTTATGGAAGTAGTTGTATTTGACAAAGGCTTCTATCCCATTATCTTGCATGAACCGATAATTTTCTTCCGAGCCGTAACCGGAGTCTGCCACACCGACAGTTGGTAAGCGGTTATAGCGTTGCTCAAAGGAGTGGAAGAAAGGTATGAGGGTCAGTGTGTCGGTTGGGTTGGGAAACAGTCGGAAGTCTATGAGGAATTGGTTCTCGGTACCTATTTGCAGATTATATCCGGGTTTGGTCTGTCCGTTTCTCATGGCGTCTTCTTTCATGCGCATGAAGGTGGCATCAGGATCGGTCTTGGAGTAGGAGTTGCGTTCTCCAAGAGTATCAAGATGGTTGTCGTATTCTATCAACTTGTCACGGTACTCCTCAAGTTCCCGGACCTGTTTCTTCTTTTCCCGGATGACCTTCTTTTGTTCCTTGTCCTTTGTTACAGGCTGGTGTTCCAGCACCTCTTTAAGTTCATTCACTATATCTGAGAGCATGGCGGGAGTGAACTCTACGGGTGTATCTTTCATGGAGTTCTCTTGGGCTATGACTTCATCCACCTGCTCCAGGAGAATGCGGATCTTATCCATCAGCTTTGTACGGTTCTTTTCGACTGTCTTGCGCCAGACAAAAGTATATTTGTTGGCTTTGGACTCAATCTTGGTACCGTCGATATACTCTACGTCAAGGCTGATGAAACCTTTGTCGGCAAGGACAAGAACCAACTGCGTGAATACGGTATTTATTTCCTCTTTTACACGGTTTCGAAAACGGTTGATGGTAATAAAATCCGGATGTTCATTACCGGAAAGCCAGATATAATGAATATCACGTAGGAGAAGATTCTCTATTTTGCGGCACGAATAGATATTGTTCATGTAGGCGTAGATAATCACCTTAAGCATCATTTTAGGATGATAAGGACAACGACCGGTTGCTTTATAAAGCTTCTTGAAATTGTCAAGATTGAGATTATCAACAACAGTATTAACTATGCGAACCGGATCGTTCGCTGCTATGTTTTCATCAATTCTTCCGGGAAAAAGAACTGTTTGGTTGGGAATGTAAGGACGAAAATGTAACTTTGCCATAACGAAAAACTTTATGCCTAAAGATACAAAAACTTTGGGTAATAACAAAGCCCGGGCTTGTGAAAGTCTGGGCTTTGTGCATAAAAAAAGGTTGTGCCAGCGTTTTGACACAACCTCTCGCTTTTTATTTTTCATTTCCGAATTTACACATGAAAGTAATCTTATCCGTTCCTCCCCACAATACAGACTTCTACTTGCAGATACCGCTCAGCCCTTCTCTCACAATATCCGCCAATATCGGCTTCGCTCCACTCACAAAGCATTCCACTGCAATCACCATCAGAATCAATCCCATCAAACGCATCATCACATTATTTCCGGTCTCTCCCAGTACTTTCACCAGTCGGGTGGAAGCACGGAGAATGAAGAACGTCAGCAGATAAATCAAGGCGATTGTTCCGATCAATATACCTTTCATTGCATAAGTATGAGAATCCTGCATCAAAACGATGGCGTTAGCGATAGCCCCGGGACCACACAACATCGGAATTCCAAGAGGAGTAATGGAGATGTCATCGGCATAGGTTTTAATCTCTTCGTCTTTAAGTTTCATCGGAGTATACCGTGCCTGAAGCATATCAAAACCAATCTTAAAGATAATTACTCCACCGGCAATACGGAAACCATTGGTAGAGATACCGAAGAATTTGAAAAGGAACTGCCCGGCAAAGACAAACACCATCAACGTTATAAACGACACGATGGTGGCACGGCGCACAATAGCCTGCCGCTCCTTATCTGTCATTCCGTGTGTCATGGTCAGAAAGACCGGCATTGTCCCCAAAGGATTGGTCAGCGTAAAGAACGAAGTAAAACAAAGTAAGGCAAATGGCAGAAGCGTACTATCCATGATGTTATCGTATTTTATACATTTATTAAATACAACAAAAATACGACTTAATCCATAAAACCTACAATAAATTCATTAATTCTTTCAGTGAATGGATATGATAGGTAGGTTGAAAAGGAAAAGCGGTTCGTTCCGTCACATCATAGAAAGCCTGATGCATCCCTACCCCATGCGCTCCGGTAATATCGGCTTCCCAACTGTCACCGATCATTAACGATTCGCGTAACTCGGACTGGGTGGCAGATAAAGCAAAATAAAAGATTTCGGGCCAAGGCTTCAATATGCCGAGGTCCTCCGAAAGAATGATCTTCTTAAAATAACGATCTACTCCTGCCGAACGCATCTTGCGCGACTGCAGTTCGCGGAAACCATTGGAAAGGATATACAGATTATACTGCGGCGCAAGATACTCCAACACTTCTTTGGCATGGGGCATCAGACCGCTTTTGGTAGGAATAATGGCAAAGAAATCTTCCGAGAAACGTTCTGCCAAAGCCTCATCCTCCACTCCTACTGCCTGTAAGGGATAAAAGAAACGCTGGCGGTTCAGTTCCTCCTTTGTCACCTTTCCCTTTCCATATTCAAGCCAGAGTTCGGTATTGCGTCGTTGATACAGTGTATAATAATGATCGAATGAATCAAAATAGCGGTCAAATGAATATTTCTGATATACTTCTTCAAAGGTGTCGCGTGCATTTCGTGAGAAAGCCCAGATGGTGTCATCCAGGTCAAAAAAGAGATTTTTATATTTCATTGGCTCCGTGATATATATAATATGAGAAATAAAAAAGCCAATGTGCTAATTTCTTGAATTCAGGAATCAGCACATTGGCAATTCTAACCAGGTATGTCTACCTTATTTTACCTGAATAACCAAGTATCTGGATACGCTCCAGAATTCGGCAGGATTAGTAATTTTCAAAGTCAGCTGACCTTTGTCATCTTTCACCAGTTCATAAGAACCTGTCGGATGAGTAGTCAACAACTCAGCACGTTTGGAGTACAACTTGATTTCTTTTGTTGTACGGATATCGATCTGAGTAAAATAATCCTTGTTGAAATCAGCGCTCTTCAGCACGTCACCGCTCTGAAGAATCTTCTGGGCTTTCAACTCTGATTTTGTTCCGAATACGAACCATGCGGCATTCAGACTCTTATCCTGTTCGGCAACGGTTTTAGCTTTCGCTTCGTTTTCGGCAGCCAAAGATTCTTTGGCAGCAGACAGGTCGCTGACAGCTGCATCCAGTTCCTGGATACGAATGTTCTTAGACGCCAGTTCAGTCTGAAGTTCTTCGATACGTTGTTGTTTAGCTTTCAATTCAGCAGTCAGAGCTTCTACAGCTTTCTTCATCTGAGTAGAGTTATACTTGCTGTTTTTCAGCTGAGCTTCCAGTTTTGCAATCTGAGCTTTGTTTTCTTCCATTTGCTTGGAGATGAATTCGATATCAGAAGCAATCTGTTGCTTGGCACTGGCTGAATTTTCGGTAATAGTACCACGCTGCAAGTCCACACGGCTTTCGGCAGCATTGATCTTACGGAATCCTTCCTGCACTTCATTGAAAGTTCCCATCATATCATCCAATTCAGCGTTACGCTGTGTCAATTCCATTAAAAGAGAGTCATTTTCAGCCTTAAGGTCTTTGCTTCCACCTTTAAAGTCACACGAAGCCAACATGGCTGCGCACATAAATAAAACTGCTAACTTTTTCATACGTTTACGTTTTACGTTTTTAAATGAAGTTATTTTAATCGTCTATTCCTGCTAATACTATCACAATCTCGCCCCGGGGCTCGGTAGCGGTAAAGTGTTCTATCAATTCCGCCAAACTTCCCCGAACGGTTTCTTCGTGGAGTTTGGAAATTTCGCGAGACACGGTTGCCTGACGTTCAGTGCCGAAATATTCGGCAAACTGTGTCAACGTTTTCAACAAGCGGTGAGGCGATTCATAAAACACCATCGTACGATGTTCTTCTGCCAATGCCTTCAGTCGTGTCTGTCGTCCTTTCTTCTGAGGGAGGAACCCTTCGAAGCAGAACTTTTCATTCGGCAGTCCCGATGCTACCAGTGCCGGAACAAAAGCTGTCGCTCCCGGCAAACATTGCACTTCGATACCGTTGCGCACACATTCGCGGACTACCAAAAATCCCGGATCAGAAATCCCGGGTGTTCCGGCATCCGAAATCAATGCCACGGTTTCACCTGCCTTTATTCTATTAACAACACTTTCCACCGTTTTATGTTCATTAAATTTATGGTGAGATTGCATTGCGTTCTTTATTTCAAAGTGTTTCAGCAAAATACCGGAAGTACGTGTGTCCTCTGCCAAAATCAGATCGACCTCTTTCAGCACCTTGATTGCCCGAAAGGTCATGTCCTCCAGATTTCCTACCGGCGTAGGTACTACATATAACTTTCCCATAAACTTTTATGCTGATTGATTAAAATACTTTTTTAGCAACTCCAGAAAGTCGGTCATCGCCTCATTCTCTTCGTTTACGCTGACTTTCGAGGCAAGAAATGCCACGGCAGTCTTATAAGAACTCATGACTGATATCTGCTCGATAACACGGTTCATCAGTTCAGGGTCTCCGCCGAATATCTCACGTGAGAAACGGAAAGAATCATTCAGGCTGATGGAATGACGTAATCCGGCAGCCATCTTTATGCTTTCGCCCAATACGGCAGCTTTCGGCTCCTCTATCAGAAGCGATTCGTCGTCTTCCGACTCATCTTCCACTTCTTTCTCTTCCATTTCGTCTTCGACAACAGGTTCCTCAATTACTGTTTCTTCCACAACAGCCTGCGGTTCCTGTACTATCACAGGTTCATCTTCTCCCAGCGCTGTCGCTTCATTCTCTTCCACGACCTTCTCTTCTATTACCGGATATTCAATTTCCTCTATTACAGGAGCTTGTTCTTCAACAATGGGGACTTCACTTTCCACTTCCGCTATAGCGGAAGGCGAATCTTCCACCGGGACAGCTTCTATCTCTTCCGACAACTGCTCCAAACGATCCTGCATACGCAGGATGCTCCGCTTCAACAGTTCAGACAAAGTCTGAGTCGGCTCTTTAGAAAACGTATCCATGAGGAACTTCAGCTCATGAACATCCAGCTCAATATCTGTTAATAGCTTCTGTTTCATTTCCATCCATTGTTATTATGGTGCGAATGTAGGAATAATTTATGCAATAACTTAAAATAATGGATAATTTAACAGTTCTTGTACATCGAATTGTTTACCTTTGTCCATTCATTTATTAAATCAAGAAAGCACAAAAATCACATGGTATTATTTTCAGAAGACCACATACAAGAGACCAGAAGAAGAGGTAGAATAGAGGTAATCTGCGGTTCAATGTTCTCCGGAAAGACGGAGGAGCTGATTCGCAGAATGAAAAGAGCCAAGTTTGCACGCCAGCGTGTAGAGATATTCAAACCGGCCATCGACACCCGTTATTCGGAAGAAGACGTGGTATCACACGACAGTCATTCCATCGCATCCACCCCTATCGATTCATCGGCAAGTATCCTGTTGTTCACTTCTGAAATAGATGTAGTAGGCATCGACGAAGCACAGTTCTTTGATGACGGACTGATTGACGTATGCAGACAGCTTGCCAATAACGGTATCCGTGTCATCATCGCCGGACTGGATATGGACTTCAAAGGGAATCCCTTCGGACCGATGCCTCAATTATGTGCCATTGCCGACGAGGTCTCCAAGGTTCATGCTATCTGCGTGAAGTGCGGTGATCTGGCATCTTTCTCTCATCGTACCGTCAAGAATGACAAGCAGGTACTTTTAGGAGAGACAGCCGAATACGAGCCGCTTTGCAGGGAGTGCTACCTCCGTGCACGGGGAGAGGACGGACAGAAGATATAAACTCTATTTAAAACATATATGGAAAGAAAGAAGATAACATTCGACAGTTTTATACGTGGTTCCATCGGATGTGTACTGGTGGTAGGGATACTAATGCTTGTGGAACGGCTCAGCGGAGTGTTATTACCTTTCTTTATAGCCTGGTTGATCGCCTACATGGTTTATCCGTTAGTCAAGTTTTTCCAGTATAAGCTACGGTTAAAGAGCCGTATTGTTTCTATCTTCTGCGCCTTGTTTCTGATTACTCTTGTCGGAATATCCTTATTCTATTTGTTGGTGCCTCCCATGGTTTCGGAAATAGGCAGGATGAATGACTTACTGGTAACCTACCTCACCAATGGAGCCGGGAATAATGTACCCAAGAATCTTTCCGAATTCATTCATGAGAATATTGATCTTCAGGCGCTCAACCGTATATTAAGCGAAGAGAATATTCTTGCAGCCATCAAAGATACGGTGCCCAGAGTGTGGGCCCTGCTTGCGGAATCGCTCAATATCCTGTTCAGCATTCTCGCCTCCTTTATCATATTATTATATGTAATCTTTATATTGCTGGATTATGAAGTCATAGCCGAAGGATGGCTGCATCTGCTGCCCAACAAGTATCGTACCTTCGCATCCAACCTCGTACATGATGTACAGGACGGCATGAATCGGTATTTCCGTGGTCAGGCACTGGTTGCCTTTTGTGTGGGGATTCTGTTCAGTATAGGCTTCCTTATTATCGATTTTCCGATGGCTATCGCTCTAGGGCTTTTCATTGGAGCGCTTAATATGGTTCCTTACCTGCAAATCATCGGTTTCCTCCCTACGGTCCTATTGGCGATCCTTAAAGCTGCCGATACGGGAGAGAATTTCTGGATTATTATAGCATGCGCACTGGCAGTCTTCGCTATCGTCCAAATTATACAGGATACTTTCCTCGTCCCCAAAATCATGGGAAAGATTACGGGACTGAATCCCGCCATCATCCTTTTATCCCTTTCTATCTGGGGTTCATTAATGGGAATGCTGGGTATGATCATTGCCTTGCCTCTGACCACTTTGATGCTTTCCTACTATCAACGCTTTATTATCAACAAAGAAAGAATAAAATATGATGAAGTAGAAACTACTGATAATCAAGAAACAAGCGATAAAGAGGAAAAATAATTGGAACTTTTTTCTACGAAACACTTGCAAATTAAATAAAAGTAACTACCTTTGCACCCGCAATCAGGAAATAACTGATTCGCAAATAAGGATTGATTCGCTAGCTCAGCAGGTAGAGCACAACACTTTTAATGTTGGGGTCCTGGGTTCGAGCCCCAGGCGGATCACTGAAAACAAAAGAAAAAATCAAGCAAATCCCTGATAATCATACATTATCAGGGATTTCTTTTTTCTGGCAGGTAGCAGAAAATAGCCGTTTCAAGCATATTATTGGTGGATAAATCGTGGGACTAAAATTTAGTTCAAAAAAGTCCCACGAATTCGCATCTTTCTGTATGCTTGTAGAAACGGCAAAACGATTTGTTAGAGTTTCCCAAATCATTTTGTGACGTTTTTATTCTTGTTAACGTAAAACGAAATGTGCGTTTTGAATAGAAATACTCTTCTTAATCATAGCTTAAACAAATATTATAATCATCCTATATTTTAATAAAACGCAATCTTATCCCATATTCCTTTCTTCTATCTAATTATTAATACTATCTTTGTTCACTCAAAAGCTAAGGGATTCTTTCCCTTTATTTTGTTTTGTTTGTGTTATTAAACCGCTAACTCGTGATGAGCAGGCGGTTTTCTTTTTAATAGAAGCGCATCCAAGCGAAGTACGTGCTATTCTCTAAGTAGTTACTATCCTTCTCCGACAGTCGGGCTTCCCGTTCAAATGAAATCAGCCGATAGGCATCGTAATCTTCCCGGCAGTCAGCGAGAACACTAGCGATCATCTTACGGATACACCACTCGAGGATATACCATACATAGAACGTAGCCACGGAACAGATCAACCACCATGCCGAGTAATTCCAGATTAGCATTACGATCCAGATAAGCAATCCGGATGCAACAGTCAGTTCAATCCACTGCCGGGCATGAGTACATTCATGATTGATAGTTGACTGCCTGGCCTCAGTTTTTGACCATTTCGTAAACACCCACGCAAGCAGCGTGATAGTTGAGTAGCCGGCAAACAATAAATGTTTTGCAATCCAGCTCCTGTAAAATACCTTTTTCATAAGTTCTATTGTTTCTATAATAAATAATCGATTTCCTAACTAAACGAACCTCCGGATGTACAATCTGATAAAACCTGCCATGTGCAATTATTTCTATCCAATGCTTCAGTTACAGCAAGAAATTGTATAGTTCCTCCCCTCCCCATATCTATTTCAGTCGTTAGTTTTAATCCGTAATCACCGATATTCAGCGGATGATACATCTTCCCTTTTATCTTTACGACAGGAGAGGCTCTTGTTTTAACCGAATAATCATATATTGTAAGAACTGTACCGACGTATTTTCCATCAGTCGGCAAGTTGATTACATATAGATATGATTTAGTCAAGTCCCCTCCGGATTGTAGATTAAAGGAATCGGATACAGTATACTCTTTAGTGACAGGATCTTGAACAGCTCCTTCTCCGAATGTCTTGAATGGGATTTTTAAGTATCCGGAGAATGTTCCGCTATCAGCATTAACTTCACCGTTCACTTTGACTTTTGCTTTTCCATCCTCTACCGATACAATGAATTTATCATCAATGTTGATACCGGTGGTCATGATAGCTTCAACTAAAAGTTGACCGCTAATCTGGACACGTTCACCTTCAATCTTGATACCTGATGCGTCGGCATTGATAGCGGCGAGGATTGTATTTGGATTACCGTCCTTATCTTCACCCATGACCTCCACTTTCCATTCTTTTGCGTTCTGAGTTACCTGGGTGCCTATTTCTTTAATGATGTCCCCTTCAGCATCTGTAACTGACTGTTTGAACTTACTAGTCAGTTCTTCCGCAGTTTGATTGAGCTCAGACTTATGACTTTCAGTTGTAGCATCAATCTCTCCGTTAGCATGTATCGTTTTCTGTTGAACGTTCTCTTCGAACTTGGTTGTCAGGTTCTTCGCAGTTGCTTCAATTTCTGATGTGGCCGTATTCTTAGAGATAATGATCGCCCCGTCAGCTTCCTTTGTTTTCTCCTCTACATTCTTGTTGAAGGTTACTGTTAATGCTTCAGCGGATGCCTTGATGTCTGATTCAGCCGATTCCTTTTTATTAGTGATCGCACCGGTAGCCTCTTCTGTCTTTTCTTCTACTGTTTTCTTGAATTGCAGATCAAGTTGCTCAGCAGTCATGTTTAATGATGACTCAGCGGCTTTCTTTGCTTCGGATATCGCACCGGTTGCCTCTTCTGTTTTAGTATCTACCAGGTTGGTAAATGCAAGTATAAAGTCCTTGGCTGTGAGTTGAAGCGTACCGGTTGCTTCTTCCGTTGCTGTTGAGATAGCACCCAGAGCATTCGTCGTTTCGGTATTAACCTTATGGGTAAAGTCAGCAGACAACTTCTCATAATTGACATTAAACTCAGAAGAAAGTTCTTCGATTTTGGTCACATGTTCACCTGCGGTGGTAGCTGATCCGGCAGCAGAGCTAGCAGAATCAGAAGCTTCCTTCGCGTACTTGATCACTTCCTGCCATTTGCCGGTAATTCCATCCTCTCGAATCTGGAAGTCACCCCGTATCTGAATTTCACGACTGTTCAACTCATCTTCGATTGTTTTGTCATTATGAAGAATAAATGTACCCCGGATGATCACACCGTCAGCGATCAAGCCGAACCAGCGTTTCACACCCCCTACAGCTTCTTTTGCCCACGCGGGAATCAGACCGATATCCGCATGTCCAAGGACGCATTTTACATGCTCCGGATCAGAATAAGCCGCCCAGCTGTCGATTCCGTCATAGAAGTACTGACAGTTGGTTTTCGATGAGATACGGATGAATGATTGACGCTCTTCGTCAGTGATATTCCCTACGCGCACAATGATCATGTGCTGGTAAGGAACTGAATCGCCTTCCGCTTCGAGTAGAATGGATTGGTCACCGCTTGACGGATCAGAGATGGCAGTAAGCTTCTGGACGGAGTAGATTACACCGCTGTTGGCGGGATTGTGATAATACCCTAGCAACAGGTCATTTTCGGCAAGCGGATTGTAGTCACCCTCTCTCAGATCAGGATAAACGGTGAATGTCCCGTCTCCGTTGTCTATGCTGGAGGCTATCTTGATACTGCTTGATATGATCTCTTCATCTTCTGTTACCCGGATTCGGTTGTGGACAAACTCATTCGTGATGAACTTGTCACGAACGAAGACTGACTTGAACTCTGCGTTACCGAGCTTGTCTACTATCCAGCCCGATACGCCTGAGACGAATGTGCTTACCCATTCATCTACTTCTTCCCCGGCAGCATTCAAGATCTTTTTCCCTGTTGCTTTTGCTGAGGAGATGAATCCCCAGATACCGGTGTTGATTAGTCCTGCCATTCTGTTCCTCCTATCATTTGAGTTAAGAGTGCCACCTGCTTTTCCAGTCTATGGTAGTCAGCTACGGTGATTCTCTTTTTTTGTTCTACATCAGATTCCGGTTCATCCTCGATGGTTATCGCTTCTTCAATATCTGTGTCTTCTAGTGGCGTATCCTCGTCGATAAGAATGGTTTCTTCGTCAGTAGGATCATCTATTTCTTCATAATGTTCCGGAAGTTCCAAGAGTGGTTCGGGTAGTTCTTCACCTGACAGATAGTAGGTGTATCCGAGATAGATTTCATTACCGAACAGTTGCCCGTCACTAATTCTACGGAGTACTTTGCCTTCGTCCGCAAGAATGTGTCTATTGTTTAATTTATCTATTTTCATATTTCTTCCTCCGGGAAATCGGTTGCAAATTGACTCATAGGCTTAATTCTGCCCGCTAACACGGTCCAGTTGGTTGCTGTTTTGTAGGCGTCTACTGATTCGTCAGGGACATAGATAGAATAACGATAGATGTTCGAGTTACTAAAAGTGGTCGTTTCTATAGTTTGAGGTATAGCCGAATTTGAAATGATATACTTCAAGTCAAACCCTAGACTGTCAAACGAATACCGGCCTAAACTCGATGATATCGACGGAAGTACTACGCTATTCATTTTACATTCGTTACAGAAATAATTCATTGCTGTGACCGGACAATTATCAATTAATCCGGCAGGCAAATCTTTTATTTTCGAATATTGAAAGCAGCCATCAAAGTTTGATGCCTTTTTGTTGTTAATAAATAGATTCGCCGGAACCGATTCTAGTAAAGATCTAGAAAAACAACCTTGTGCTTTACCCCAGTTATCAAATCCCCCGAAAACTACCGCATTTGAACAATAGTAAAATAATCGTTCCGGAACTGAAGTGATCTTCGTGCTGGCAAAACATAAATTGAAATTAGAAGCAATTACATTATATTTAAATATATCCTCTGGTATTGAAGATAATAACGTTTTTTCAAAAGCACCCTTAAATTCTCGTGCTTCCGTACAGTGATCAAACAGCCCGACAGGGATTGATGTTATTGGAACACTATAAAATACATTATTAAAAATAAATGCTTTTACACAATTATCAAACAGCCCCTGCGGAATAGATGTTAAACCTGTACCACTGAAACAACTGGAAAAATAATTTCTTTCAGTGTCATTCTTCAATATAAGCCCTACATATTTCAACATTGAAAACCCGGAGAATTCTAAGCCATTTACATTGCTGTCTCCTATGCTCCAATATGCAACAAGAGATAGCTTGCTTATTGTATTTGCATAGGTCACATTACTACAGTTTTTTATTTCTACCTGATGAAAGTCTGAAGTATTGTATGTATGTGCACAGGTTTGTTTTCCTGTCCCGGATGCATTGTCTTCCGTCCCATCTCCCCATGAAATAATATAATCAGTAGTATCTGATGTGACATCAAGAGAGACGCTTTCCCCGGTAACTAACATTTGAATATTCCCATTTTCTATCGGCTTGAATGATTCAATGTCTAATGTCATGCCGGCATTGACTGTCGCATTGGTCAGGTTAACAGTAACACTACCCGTAACGTTGAAGTATCCGCCTTTAGATACAGTGTATTCATGAGTTTTCTTACTTCCTATTACCAATACAGCTTCTCCAGACGCGTCAGTAACTCCTGTTTTTCCATCGCATTGAACAGTAGCTCCCGGTAGAAGTACAGTACCGTCTTTTACTATGAATTTAACTTCGACCGTGTTTGGTTCTACATATACAGTTAAGGATGTTGCAGACGTCCCGACAGTTATATTGCCCGTATTTTCATAATATGTGTCATGGGTAACAGAATACTGATATGTTCCTTTTCCCAATGATAAAGTACATTCACCGTACTGGTTGGTCTCTCCTGTTATTCCATTACATTTTACGACAGCACCTTCTATGAGTAGTGAATTGTATTTTACGATGAATTTAACATCCACGACACCATACACAGATACAGTGTTTGTTGTATCAGATGTTATGGCACCAAATGAGAAGGTATTGCTTGCATAGCCATAAGCTGATACGATTCCGGATACAGCAGTACCCCCACGAGGTAAAATAACATATCCGTCTGCATCAGAGATGTATGATTGATCTCCAATTGTAACAGTAGCACCTTGAACATATACCGATTGGTTATAAACTTTCACCTGAATCTTTCGCAGTGGAATATATGTCACAGTATAACTTTGAGAACGCGTACCGGCTACAAGATATGAGCCTTTATAATCTTCGTGATTATCGCATTTGAATGTGAAATCAATTGTTATATTATCTTCAGAAGTTACCTTGTATGTATATTCATTTATCTTCTCCACTTCATAGTCACATTCCAAAGTTGAATTTATAAGAGACTTGCTCTGAGAAGATTTAAAGGTAAAAGTCGTCACAGGAGCAGGTTTCAATTGACCGTATGTGATAGCCAATTCGGGAAATGCCACCTTCAGTTTATTGATTTGCGCGTCAGTAGCTACGGAGACATAGCATTTACCGGTAATAACTGCCATATCTACGTTGTTGCCATTTTCATCAACTCCTTTCAAACTCATTAGCTTTATGATCGAATTTAAAGTAGGCAGTAACCAGTCTACTCCAATCAGCCGGATACGCTCTAATTTCATATCATCTAAAGCAAAGCATCTGTCAATGATAGATAATACACTAGCCTTGTTGGTGTTCTCCCATCTGATTGTTGAAAGGTTCTGTACCCCGTCAAGGATCAATCCTGCATCAGTAATATTGATCTGATTAAGTATTGTCAGGCTGGTAACGGTTTCCGGCAGGTGCATTGTACGCATATTCCCGGCAGCCGGCAGAAGTACCGCAGTTGTTGAAGTACCTTGCGCATACAGTTCTTCAATGTTATCGCATCCGGATACGTCAATAGGCTGCGTGTAACCCGGACAGTTCGCTATGTTAAGCAGCTTAAGCATACGGTTGTTACCGACATACAGTACTGTCATATTCCGGTTCTGATACCCTTCAACGATCGATCCGATGACGAGTTCCTTTAAACGGGTCATCTTTGATACGTCAACCGAACCGGGATACAGGGCAGACAGATCACCCAAAGAAGTGATCAATGAAGCTCCATAGATGATCATTTCTGTATCATTGAAAGTCATGCCTTGTGGAGCGACCATTTTGAAACTCTCGTTGAATCCGACACGCTGTGATCTGGTGGCCGATCCCCATTTGACATTGAAGTACATCGCATTGAATGAAGTCAGGGTGAGGTCAGCGCATGGTGCTACTCCGGTCCAGACAGATGGAGTATAGGTTCGGAATACAGCCGTATCACTCAGGATTGATCCGGCAAGGAATTTGCTGTCAAGATACAGAAAACGGTTTTTCCATATCCATTTACCGTATAATTCACGGCTTCCCTGAAGAGCGTAAAGATATGCCCCGGTCTTGACAATCTGAGGATTCTCATGCGATTGAGAGTAATCCAGATAGCCTTCAATAAGCGGTTGTTCGTATTTGAAATAGCCGTCTTCGTTGTAGATCGCTTCACTCCATTTCTCCGCCTGCCGGGTATACAGGCAGTCTATCATCTTGTCATACGAAAAAATGCCACGCTGGCGCATTGTATAGTACATTTCACGGATATCGTCGGCGAACGCTTCCTCAACGAGCTTCCACAATTCCGAGTCAGCGCCATTCCAGACATTCTTATTGCCAATCGTATCCTGTATCTCTACATTATAAAGAAACTCAATTACGGCCTCGTTGTTAATAGGGATAAGGGTATCGTTATCATAGAAGATAAACGACCACTTGCCGTTACCAATCCGGGTGAGGAACATATTTTTGGCACGCTGGTCGGTCATACCAAGTGCAAGGGTGATGAGTGCGTAGAAAACAACATTGTCCTTATCAAAGTACTGACTGAACTCAGACTTGAATTTCTCTACGTTACCCTTACAGCTATGTACCCATTCAAATACTTTCCGGACATTGGTTATATCAGTATTGCCGTCCGGATACCGGGCTTCAATATTGTTTTCCCATCCGGTCATATCACCGGTTTTAAATAGAGTAAGGTCGGAAGTATTGTTCAGAAACTCCCAGCTTTCATCACCTTCTTTAAAACCGAAAGTATTCTCAGCAGCCTTATCCGTATTCAGATTCACCTTCCCGATGAATACAGGTTCGGAATCTGCCGTTTCCTTGTGGAATAACAAGCATGGACGCCCGGCAACTGTCGTACGAACCTTCGGATTGGCTTTTTGTGCATCAGTCAGGATGTTCATTTCCTTAAGCATGGTGTCGATCATATTTGCCACACCCGTATTATGCGTTCCGGAAGATTCCGCGAAGTCGGTTTTGACACAGAATACGGCTGCCGGCAGGACGTCGTCGGTTACCTGGTATGAATCCTCCTTCATTCCGGTTTCTGTGTAGGTGATCCCGTCTATAAATTCAAACTTATTATTCTTGCGGGGATAATACTGTGAGGATGTACCCTGAACATTGTTCTTTATGTCTGCGATCCAGTCTAACGAAGAATTGACAGAAGAGAACAGATAGACCTTATTCGTTTTCTTGTCTCCCTTGTATTGTGGTAGGTCACCTTCGAATACAAGGCAGTCGATCATCTTGTTTACTTTCTGAAAGGATACGCTGCCGTAGTCGTCGTAGATCTGATTACGCAGGTACAGGTCACGCTTCTTCTCTACATCGTCCATATCGGCAATGTAATTATCAAGCAGCTGGTACCGGTTCAGGTTATTGTTGTACGACCTGATGTTGTAGATGTCTATTGTGGCGTCAGAGCAGCCGATGGTGATATATACAGGAACAGACTGCATGAAGTTGTCCGCATCCGGATATTGCATGGAGCCGGACTTGATGCCGTTTACGTAGATGCCTACTAACCGGTTATCCGCTCTTTTCTCTACGACGAAGGCCAGCCTGATGCGTTCTTCATCTTTGAATCGTGTGTCAATAGAGCTTTGCTCTGATTTAAGCAAGGCTGTCTGAGATGTGATCTGAATGCCACGATCCCCGGACCAGCAGGAGATGACAGGAGTATCGTAGTTATATACGTCATGTACGGTAAACTCGAATTCTATCGTTTTACCGGTTGCCCGGAAATCGGAGGCGAATAGGTGTAACGGAAGAGTTACCGATGCCCCACCACTGACACGGAGGCAGGAATAACCGTTATCATCTTTTACCCAGCCATTATTTTTCCAGTTGAATCCTGAGAATACCGCTGCTATTTCGTTGAACTTCCATTCTTCCTTGTTGGTATCGGAGTTGCTACGGTTCTGTGAAGTGAGATAGAGTTCCAGATCCTGTGTCTCCGGTTCTACGATAATAGGTGATTCGGTGACATTTATATTAAAGGTTTTCGAGACGCTTCCACAGGTGATTGTCAGAGTTAATGTACCGGCATCGTTAGCCCGGTAGCTCCATGACTGCCGTGTTCGGTCTACGGTTTGACCGGATATGATCTTACCGTTAGCGGATAATGTGATCTCGCTATTGGATGAAGCGGGAGAATAAACGATGAACGGGATGAGTAATGTATCGTATTGTTCAATCTCTGTAACGCGGAAAGAGGATGCGATGACAGGGGTATTGCTTCCCGATGATATACAGATAATATCGTAAAGCAGATGCTCGCTTTCGATGTTTGTTTCATCAACGGTAGCGGTTGCATATACCTCTAATGTATGTGCACCATGCGCTTGTGACGGAATGCTGTATGTCTGCTGACGGTTGCTGATAGCGGTCTCAATGGTACCGATTTCCTTGCTGTCGATCTTAAAGTGAATCACTTTGGTTAGTGATCCGACGGGAGTATAGACAAATGAGACCGCTCCGGTATAAGCCTTCGAATCGTCAAAGGTAGACGTTACAGAGATGCTTACTGCGCTGATCTTGAATGTCAGTTTGCGAGTAGCTCCGTAGCTGTCAGTAACCTGTACGACGAGTACGTTATCACCGAGTGACAGGTATTTGCCGATGTTGAAACTCACTTCGCCTTGATTGATCGTTTCAGAGGCCACCTGCTTACTGTTTAGGGTGTAGGTGGCAATGCCTTCTCCCGTCTCTTCTCCGGACAAGGTAGATGAGTATGTGTACTTGATCAGTGCCTCCTTGCCGTGAACGGCGGTCATGTTTGACGGAGTGACAAAAGCAAGAGTGAGCTTTGTTCCTCCACCGCCTGCAGCAGCTTTCACGGGATAGAACACGCCGGCACGCTTTTGCATTATGTAGTTGCCGTCGGGAACTAGATCGAATGATTCATCTGTGTTATCCATCTCACCTAGTGAGGTAGAACCGAATCCACTGTTTTTAGGAACCTCTGTTAATCCTATTGCCATAACATTATTATTTTCGGGATTTTCTTTTTCTGATTCTGTTACTCCGTAATCGGTATCGGCCATGACCACAACACCGCCTTTTAGACGGGTCAACTTTTCGACGTTCAAGCCACCGCTTTCGATGTCAATGTCCCCTTTGGAAGTGACGCCTTTTTCTAATGTATCCTTGATGCCTTTTTGAAGATATCTGTCATCAGCATAAGATTGAGAGGCGACCGGTTCCAGTTTAAAGTGTTTCTTACCGTCTTGAATGGTGATTGATTCGTCAACCACAAGGGTGTACAAGTTTGTCTTTCCGCTTTCTTTGACTGTTATTATCTGACCGTCATAAGGGAAATATGCCTCCTCTTCAAGATTCTGCGCGTAACGGTCAGCTTCTTCCTTTGACTCCCAGTTATCAGTTGAGTCGATAGCTCGTCCGGTTGTTCTTCTATATTGAGCAGCGAAGCTTGAACCTTTTATATTCAGTTTTACCATATCCTTATACTATTTTAAAAGTGAATGTATCCGGGTCGTTGAGTCCACCGGTTTGTAAGTACCACATGTTGTAGTCAATAGCTTCGCTACCGTTTGCGCCTTCTACTGATATTTTGATAGGACCTATGCAATATTCTTTATCTTCTGCAAAGTTGGCAGGGTAAGAAGTCAAAGATAGTTCTGATAGTGTGCCTGAAGGAACACATACAGCTACTATTTTCCAGTTGGATGCAGGAAACTTAAAGGTACCGGGACCGGTATAGAATCCGCTTGTGCCTAATGCCCGCGCATCGGCAGATGTCTGAGGAATTGAGTTACATACTCCTGCGAACCATTTGCGTTTGACGTTCACGCTGATCTTATTGGTCAAGATCGTTTCGTTTATATCTCCGTCGTCAGAAGCGGCATATACGACCGTAGCAGTATAAGTTTCCCCTTTGGTATAATTGCCTTGTAACTGCCTTGTTGCGATTTGGATTGCAGTATCATCACCTGCAAATTCCAGTACGTTTTCTTCTTGATTGTCATAATATGC
The DNA here is from genome assembly GCF_020091505.1 of Bacteroides faecis. Taxonomy (NCBI): domain Bacteria; kingdom Pseudomonadati; phylum Bacteroidota; class Bacteroidia; order Bacteroidales; family Bacteroidaceae; genus Bacteroides; species Bacteroides faecis. The sequence goes on from NZ_CP081916.1 coordinate 171,718, forward strand.
TTTAGTCATCGGACCATTATCATTGCGGGTAGCGGTATAAGTCAGAGTACCCTTAGCTGATCCAAACTCAACATCATTAGCGGTTGAGAGTTTACCTGCCAATGTTGCCGGAATAGGCGCATAAAGCATTTTACGGAATATCTGTTCATATCTCATTCCACTAGGCAGAACACTGCCTGTTATAATATGTCCCACAGATGGTGAATTGACACGGATATCTCTACTTATACCTGTATCTGATCCATTTCCAATTCCAGCCCCTCCAGCATTGCCTGACACAGGGACAGCAGCAGACGAAGCGGACTGTCCGGCTTCACGTAGCCTTTTGCTGCGTGGAACGGACTTCCGTTCTGAAATGAGTATATTATATTGCTTCTTCATATTCCTTCATGATTTTATTCATATTCTACTCCTTCGAAATTATCAGGTGCTATTTCAGCTAACTTCACATTACTCTCATCCTGCTGCACATCCTGAACCTCCGACACCATTAAATAGGTATCGGTCTCGTTCGCATCTGTATAGGTGCCAAAGCCATCCAATAGCCGTACAGTTCCCGAAAGCATATTCATCCGCCTGCTGTAGTTACTATACCAAGTGCCTATCAATAGTTTTTCCAAAGGAGCGGTTACGCCTGCACGAGTAAACATGCTCAATGTAGTACGCGATGACACATCCATCAGCATCCCCATGCCGAAATTTGCCGAAGTGCGTGGAGTACCGACAATCGTTTCTATTTTCTTTTCTTCCTTAGCTGAAGAATTAAGCCACGATTTATATTCGATATCATTTCCGTCTATTGCCTTGCCATAGGAGTTGACCAAAGTCAGTTCGGGAATCTTGAATAATACCCAATTAGGATAAAAATCAATAAAAGGTGTCGGATTTTCACCTCGGCTTCGGACAGGACCGAAGAAATTCAAGATTGATAATTCAAGTACACATCCCTGACATCCGGGAGGTATCGGAATCAAATCTCCATCTCCCGCAGACTCTTTGGGGACATATGAGTTTCTATATCCTACGTTGTTAGATTGCCAGCCTCCTTTCCAGCCTGTATATCCTGAACGGTCATAATATCTCAGTGTCGTTTTACTATTCGATACACCGTCTCCATCAATCCATTTTCCATTCATTTCGACATATTGAGTTGCATAAAAATCATTATGTGCACTGCCGTCATTATATCTGTTCGCATAATGCATCTTGACTTTTCCATTTGTATCAACAATACGCAGTATATATGATACGTTATATTCACTTATTCCCTGGAATTTTTCGTATTCATTTTTCCTGTTAGTTCCGGTCGCGTCTTCAAAAGGATTAAAACGTGCATCGATTAACGCTTCTATTTTTAGGCGTAACATAACATTTGTAAGGCATGCCTGTGGATCAATTGCATCTGGAGTATAGCCATTAAAAACAGAGCGTGTTTCCGGTAATGACAACATACGTCGCACCGTAAATAATGGTTTGTGCAGGAGTGTTGCATGTCCATCTGCATTTATTGGGGTTTCCATCCCGGAGAAAGGAGATTTAAAAACATCTCTTACACGCGCAGCGATGCCAAAAGACTCGCTCCCGGAGAATACAGGAGTGATTTTAAACAGTCTGGTATTGTCCGTATCAATCTCTATTTCTCCGCTTACTCCGGAACTCTTTTTCAATTCGATCATGAAGCCAATATTGTTTGTATCAAACGGACTTTTGCTTGTGTCTTTCGCTACATAATACTGTTCAGTCCCTTCATCCAACATCTTTTCTGTCAATGTAGATGTATACAGTTCTTTTTGCGGGTATGGACTGACTGTCAATGTCACATTCTTATAAACCCTGTCTACCCCAAGTACCGCATCATCACTTTCCCAATGTACCGTTTGAGGTTCAAATGCCGTTTGTACGGCATTCAAATCGTATATGAATACTTTTCCTGCACGTTGTATAAGACGCAAAGCAAACGGACGCAGTATTTCTTCAAGAACTTCCCGCATCGTCATCGGCACTCCTTCTTCATCATAGAAGTTCTCGCAACTTATTCCCACGTTATACAGCATTTCACCGGAAACCGAATCGCATGTAGTTGATATATATTTTTCAAATCCCCGATGTTTGATTTTCGTCTCTGTTATAAAGGTTTCAATAAGACTGCCGATGGACCGTGCCCCACTCAACGAGAAATTCATACGGTCAAGCAAGGAAAAATCACTGAACGTCAGCTTCACTTCATATTCATTATCATATGAAAAAGGTTCCTCGTATGTTTCTGTATCCAGCGTTCCGCTCCAATACAAAACATCGTTCCTGTATGCATCCATACGTATACTTCCGGCTTCAACGGTATACATATCCTTGTATTGCCGGTCCACCTTGCTTACTATCTGAAGCGTTGCACCGCTTCCCTGCACAGGTTCCAGCTTGTCAGTTTCAAACCATTCAAATGATAACGGAGTATCCGAAGGGAAACGTAATTCACCGACTACCGGATAAGGAGTGTCCGCATCCTGCCATATCTCCACACGCCACAGCACACCGGCTACGCTGAAAAACTCTCCCTGATATCTTAACTGCTTTTCCATTATCTTGTACGTTGGTTATATCGGTCTACCTTATTTAATACCCCACGGAGCATTCTGCCGTCAATTCTGAATTCTACAATGCCTCCCATGCCACCTGCCGGCTGTATCAATTGACGGAGTTTATTTAAAGGAGCAACGACCTCCGGATTATTCTGCGCTCCGGAGTATTCTCCAAAAAGTCCCATTGTAGGACCATATGCTATTGCCCCATTGGCAAACTTGGGAAGATTAGCGAGAGCTGCCAGGACACTTGCCACAGCCGCAACTGCGAGTATAGGACCAACAATCGGAATACTTGCGGTGGAAGCAGCCGCTCCGGAACCGGCAACAGCCGTATTTGTCGCCACTTGTGTTGACTGCAACCCCAACAGTGATGTGATTTGAGGGATCGCAGCTGCAACAGCCTGTACCACATTCGCAGCCCAGTTCAGCCATTCTCCGGCAGCACCTCCGACAGCTTGTCCCAGACTGCCCATCACGCTTCCGATGCCGCTCATACCTTCGATAAAATCCTGATTCTTTTTATAAGCAGTGTCTACCGCTTCGTTCCATTTTTCAAAGCCGCTCTTCTTGGGATCAATCTTGGGCATCTCAATTTTGGGAAGCTTCATCTTTTTAATGGCATCATGCGTCAGTATTTTCTGCTCACTATCCGGGTTCTTTTTGCTCCTCTTGTCTTGAAAATCTTCCGCCATTTGTCCAAGATTACGTCCGGCGCTGGAAGAAGGAATTACATCTACTTTAATTTCACCATGAGTATCTTTGAATGCTTCTTTCTCTATCCATATTTTGACACCTTCTATTTGATTTTTCAGATTATCAATTTTAATCTGCAAGTCAATAGAGGCTTCTCCTATTGGTTTGCCGGATAGTTCTTTCTCATATTTGGCCAGTTCATTTTTCATGGCATCAATGCTGCCATTCATGAAAGCCGGGTCTCCACCGATGCCCATTGCTTTTTCCTTAGCCTTTTTAAGAGATTCCAGCTGATTGATCTGAATTTGTATATTACGTCCCTCTTCATCCGATGCAGTTTGTTGCACAGACTGGAGTTCTTCTATTTTCCTTTTAATATCAGCCAGAGTAAGCGACTCTTGTTGTAGATTGTCATCTTCCTTATTCCCTTCACCTTTTACCGTTTTCTGAGGAACTTTAGGCTCAGGAATAGCTTTGCCAAATACAGAAACAATACGGTTATATTCTTTCTCGTAATCGGCTCTTGCCTGTTTGATTCCATTGACATACGTCATGACCGGGTTAGTGGTATTTACTTCCCCCGCCTGTCCATAAACTTCTGTGACATCCAGTCTCTTAATAAATTTCGCCCACCGTTCAGGTATTTCCTTCTCACCTTTACGGATGCTGTTAGCTATGCCATCAAACACCCGTGCACCAGTTTCCTCACCAAACTTTTGAGTGAGTATACTACGCATTTTAGTCAGCATCTCGCTTTCTTTACCGGCTAACGAATCCCCCGCAGAAGTCAATGCTTTTTCCCCGGCACGTGCTCTTGCCGTATTGATGATCGCTTCAGACAGCAAATCATACGCCTTACGGGCATTATCTACCTTTATTTCTTCTATGCCTAACTGTTGCAAGTAATCGCCATAGGTTTCCTGTATACGGTCACGGGCCCGTTTCCATTCATCTGTCCCTTCCTTCGCATTCAACAATGGAGCAAATAGAGCATCCAGTTTCAGGCGTTCCTCCGTGACTTCTTTCTGCATACCTGCCATTGCCTCATTTAACCTGTTCTGCGCCTTTTCCGCTTCATTGCTACGCGTCGCTATTTTATAAACAGCCACACCCAACGCCACGGCAGCCACAGCAGCAAGCATATACGGACTAGCTGCAATTGCAATATTCATTAGTTTTGTGGCTCCAGTAGTTGCCACAATTGAATTACGAGCCAGATTCACATTCATGGCATAGGAAAGTACTGTAGCTTTCCCAAATTTTAATATAGAATTAAAAGCCATCTGAGCAACCACTGCCGTTTTTGCCGCAATATGATATTTACTGAGCATGGACATGGCACCAGTACCTAGCTGATAGAACGAAGCCAGCACAACCGCATTCTCACCTACTACGGAAGCATAGGCAGACATGGGTCCCAGTGAGTTGGCAAAACTGATTTTGATATCATCCACCTTTGCACGCAGTATTTCCATTTTGTGTGCTGTTGTATCCGTGCGAACAGCTGCCTGTTCCTGTGCCACATTGGTACCTGTCACCTTCCGGGTCATTTCTTCGACAGCCGATGAATTTTGTATCAGATATTGCGCAGCGGCAACATTCTCCATGCCGAAAATTTTACTCAAGTAAGTGGCATCCGTCAGCCTTGGTTTCAACGCATCCAACGCTGTAGACAAAGATGTACGGCTCAGATCGACACCTAGTTCCGTATTCAGCTTCAAGATAATGTTCCGGAGTGCTGTCCCGGCTTCACTGCCCTTCAGATTTGCCTTGGATAAAACTTCAAGTGCCCCTGCACTCTGTTCTACAGTCAAGCCCATGACAGAAGCAGCGGAACCTGCAACCTTAAAACTTTGAGAAAGTTCTTCTATCTCGGCTGCCCCATATTTACTTCCTGCCGCCAGCACATTAATAACCCGTTCCGCCTCATTTGCCGATAGTCCGAACTGGTTTATTGTACCGGCTAATGATGTTGCGGCGGCATCGATACTCATTCCGGATGCTTGTGCCAGTGTTACACTCTTTTCCTGTAAGTTGTTCAGACCCGCCATACCAATGACGGCAACATCAATCTGACTGGCGAGGATCGCATATGCGCGTGCCGCCGTACCAGCTCCCAGACCGGAGTCTTGTCCCACCTTACGCGCATTCTCGCCAAGAGCTTTCAGATCATCACCTGCAATGCCGGTAATAGAACTGAGATCTGCCATGGATTGTCCAAAGTTCATTCCGCCTTGAGACAAGTCACCCAGCACACCACCCAATCGCTCGGCTACTCCCAAAAACGCATTCAGGTCAGGCATTTTCAACCTGCTACAAATATTCCCGAAACGAGTGGTAGTAGCAGACGCCTGCTCCCCGGCCTTATCTATAGCGTCGAATTGCTTTTTAACGTTAACCAATCCTCTCGAAATATTATTTTTCAGGTTAAGTATGATGTCGAATGAAACTTTTTCCATATATTTGTGAAGTAAAAATCAAACAGTTATGACTATCGGAGGTTTCTTTATAGTATTATTCGTCGTTATCGGTCTGTACGGACTCTTTAAGAAAGATGATTGCACCATCACCGAAGAGGACATTGATGAACTCATCCACGAACTGGAAGAGGAAAAGAAAAACCTCAATCCACATTCCACAGAGCCTTGATCTCATCGAACCTTTCCTGTGTACTGGGTTCTTCCTCCGCTTCCTTTGCAGGCTTCATATCCCAGGAGAACCGACATACGTCTGTCAATTCCAGACTCCTTTTGCTATAAGGTTTCAGTATGCTGCATGCCAGGAAACGTGCCTGTTCCCACCCTCTGCGCTCTGCATACGTCTCTTTCTGTTGCCAGGCTTCGAAGACGGCCGTAAACTCCAACGGGGTGAGACGGCAGAAGTCATTCAGACACATCCCGACACACCCCATCGCCAGTCCCATCAGAGATTCAATCGTTACACTTTCGTCCCCTTCTTTTTTTTGATCCATCTTCTTCCGTTGACATTCCGTTTTGAAAGGCGGTAAAGTCTTCCAGGTTGATGCCGTCGGCAAACTGTTCGAAAGTCAGCGCAAAGTCGATTTTATCAGCACGGCAAGCACTGCGGACGCAACAATACATGAACATGGTCAGCTGCTCCACATCAGCACCGATTTCGTTTACATCCCTGCCGGTTTCGCGTTTGAAGTCGATCATTGCCCCCATGGTCACACGGGAAGGGTATTCTTTCGCACAAATGATTACTTTATTCATTGGATGATACAAGTTAAAGGTGATACATTATCCTTGTGGAGCTACAGTCTTGGTCTCAACCGGACCGGAGTTTTCCAAAGAGATAGTATAGGTAGAGTCGTCATCCGAAGGAGATGTCTCTTCCAGGCTTGTGATAAGGAACTTTCCTTCACGGTATTTCGTCTTTTCCTCTCCACGTTGCGCATAACGTACTGTTACAGGTTCACTCTTCTCCCAAAGTTCCAGCAGCTTGTCATATCCCATCTCATCTCCGTAGAACCGGAATCCTTCGGAACTGATTTCGACGGACAGACCGCTCACTGATTTCTCTTTCCACTTGCCGGCATTAGCCGCCTTTGCCTTTTCCGCCAGAGTCGGCTTCACTGCACGCTCTTTGGTTTCTGCCTTATTACTAATGGTACAAGTCTTTGAATGCCCCAGTGGAGAAAAAGCTTCTTCAACCATTAATCCGACAAGCATGTCACTGCCATGCACATATCCTAGTTCTGCCATAAATTTCCTTATTATTTAATTACGTTTCAATCGCCGTTTGATCACTATTAGAACAAGTACGGCAACGGCCATCCGTCCTGTCCATATCTGGAACCACTGCCATCCGGTCGGTTCCTTCACAATCTGCGGAGGAGGTTCTTCCACTTCCTCACCAGTCTCGTTGCGGATGCGTGTCAGTTCTTCACGAAGGTAGATTACTTCACGTGCCAGGCTGTCACAAGTGGCGCGAACCTCTACTGAATCTTCCGATACCCGCGTCACGTTGACGGTTGCCTGTCCGCTGCGGGTACTAAAGCCTGTTCCTATCGGTATCGATTTCAGTGTCCCTGCCAGAAACACTGTTTTTGCAATGCTCGGAGGTACCGGCTGCTGTATCAGAACGAATCCTCTTGCGCTGTACAGGCTGTCTAGGGAGGTAGTCTTCTCCAGTCTTTTCGGGCTTTTGCAACTCATCACGCACAGGGCAGTTAGTAGCAAAACGGCAACTGTTGGACTTCTCAACAGCCCGGCGAAGTTTTCCGAGTTCTTTTCGAATCGCATTTATTTCTTGCTTTAAAGGTTCCACAATTTCATCCATCAGGATTTGCATCGCTTTCTGAACGTTGTCCAGTTCGCTGCCACGGGTGTTTACCTGTGCGTCACGGACTTCCGCCTTCAGCTTTTCTACCTCCTGAATGTATTTCCGTCTGTCGGTATACATCCTGAATCCTCCGTAGGTGATGATAACCGTAAGGATACCACAAACCAGCTTCATGTATTCAAGTGTATCCATCTTATTCCTCCTTAATTTAGAGTAGGTCCCATCCTGCCTGCACGTCTTCCATCACCACAGGAATGCCATTTTCCACTTGTGACATGGCTGCTGCAAAGGCACACATGGTTCCCCTGTCGTTCACATCAGGAACATAACTGGAAGGTACCTGCATTTCCCTGCATACCCGGCTGATATAGCCTGAAGTATTGTTTTCTACAGATGGTGCCCAGCGGTTGATGAAGTCCGATATCGTGCGGCATCCGTTCAATTTCCGATAGTTTTGCAATAACTTCAATCCGGCACGATAACCGTAAGCCATGCTCTCGAACTGACAGAAAGAACGATCCTGTGATGGTCGGACTTCACCTTGCCAGCGCGTAGTGCCAGAGAGGCGAATATTCAGTGGATTATTATTTCTCAGTTCCCTTGTCATCATCTTTTTCTCTTTCTTCAGGTTTCTCTGCCTCAGTTTTTGCTGTTTCAGCCTTTGCGGTTTCAGTCATTACTTCCTTGGAATTCTCGGACTCTTTCAGCTCCTTGGGAGCTTTCACCTCTTTGATATTGGCAAGCTTGCGGCCTACCAGATCGTCAGCGCGTTCTTTGTCCACTTCCAGTTCTGTTCCCACCGGGTACAGAGTCTTATGATCGAACTTATCCTGAAACTCTTCCAGAACAATCACCGTTACTTTTTCTTTCTTTGCCATCGCCCGTTCTCCTTATCCTTCAACAGTTGGTTTGAACGCACCGTCAACACGCCAGTCGAGCGCGATAAACTCCTCACCGAAGCCGATTTGCGTGTCCGCCTTCATCAGCATCTTAAAGAAATAAAGCTCGCTGGCATTCGCCCACTTGTCAATCTGAATCACGTTTTCGTCATTCTGCAGATTGACGGCAGCGAAGAGATTGCCGTTCATGCCGCTATCACAAATGGTGGCTACCATCAAGCCTTCCGGCCATTGCGTCAACACTTCAAACGGAATGCCCTTGTAACGTTCCTGATTGATGTCCGTAGGAGCCGCACCTTTATTCGCAAGCTGCGTCAGTTCGTCATCATACGTATCAAAGTCCGTTACGCTCATCAGGATGCGCAGGTTGGGATTGTTACGCATGGTCACCGGAATCACCGTACGCAGTTCTTTAAGGCGTTGCAGCATCGTGGTTCCCACGGTTTTCACTTTCACGATATCCGCGTCTTTGGCAGCCTGTGTCAGGATACCGTCCATCAACAACGCATCGTCCGAACCATCTTCGTAGGTACCATTGATGTACTGGTAGCCCAGTTCGTGTCCTACCTGTTTCAGCAGTTCCTGCAACAGGATATTCTGCACATTGCCGGGTAACTGGCGGAACACCAGGTCTCCCGAAGGCTGGAACGGACGCCAAATATGTTCGAACGCGCGGGGGTTGAAGAGCGTGAAGGCCATCATATCCTTAGGCGTCAGTTTCTTTTCACTGTAAGTAAAGTCCCCCTTGCTGTCAGCTTTCGTCGGGTCTTCCTTTCGTTTTTGCAACATCTTTCCCGCCTTAACGCGCGGAATGCTGATTGCGCTGTTTACTCCGGGGATAACCATAATCAGTCCCCTGCTGACCAACTCATTGCCTGTAGTGGCAAGGGTCAGTACATTTTCCAGCACTTCGCCGGAATAGTTGGTAGTATTCAATCCTTGAATTGCCATTGTCCTTGTAAGTTATTAGTTGTTAGTATTTAACCTTCTGTCGCCCGCGTATCTGTGGGGCACTGCCGGCACTGCGTACGCTGCTCCCGACATTCTTGCCAAAGTAGGACGAACCGCCTAACTTAGCATTCTTTGGATTTTTAATCGGTATCATATCTTTGCGTATTACAGATTATTTCCGGATATTCTCACGTATTTCCTTCTGACGTTTTTCCCAGGGGCTCTCACCGGCTTGCAGTTCCTGGTTCTCAAACTTGTCTTTTAGTAGTTTTTTAGGCTTCATCGCCTTCAGTGCAGTCAAACCGTTTTTAAAGTCAGCTTTCAGAAGGTTCTTATAGGTGTCTTTCTGATCGGCACCAATGCGTCCGTCTGTTACAGCATCCGTTACAGCTGTCTCGATCCGTTCCTCTTCCTGCCGGCTAAGCTGTTCTTTCAGTTCACCGTTCTCCTTTTCCAGGTCATCGGCCTTGTCAGCTTTCCGGGCAGTCTCACCAAGTATGGACATCACTGCTGCTTCATCCGTACAGTTGGCAAAACGGGGAATCTTTTTAAAGTCTTCCAATTTCATCTTATCTGAGTTTTGTGGCTGTTGCTCCAGCACCAGCCGATTAGTAAATATACGGTATATATCATCTGTGGTACTTTCTTCGGGTACCGCTTCCACATCGTAGATGGCGTCAATAAGTCCGAGGGCCAGAGCTTCGTCCGCCTTCAGCCAGTGGTCGGTACCATCGAAATAGGCGTTCTTCACTTCTTCCTTATCCCTGCCACAACGTCCGGCAATAATTTCGACAATGGTATCCTCCAGACTTTCGATCGTTGAGATCATGTCCTGAAGATCCTTTTTGTTACCGTAACATCCGCCACTGACATTATGCAGCATCATGCGGGAATAACGGCTCATTTCCACCCGTTTTCCGCACAGGGCTATGACTCCTGCAATGCTGGCGGCAATACCGTCTATGTAGATAGTGACGTTGCTCCTGCATTGCCGGATGGCGTTGAAAATGGCAATACCGGGATAGACATCGCCACCAATGGAATTGATCCGGATATTCAGATTCTCATAACTGCCGTCCATGTACATCAGTTCGTTCACGATGTCACGGCTGGCTATCTTGCCGTCACCGCCTTCGTCACTGATTTCTCCGTAGAGCAGCAGACTGGCAGTCTTTTCATTCAGTATGGATTTAAAAAGAATCATATTTCAGCATTTAGGATATAGTGCCGGACGGCGATGCAATTTACGTCTCCGGCTTTGAATCTGTCACAAACTTATGGTGACAGGGGCAACCGTACAAAAAAGTGTGTAACGCTTACGGGCAAGTATGCAGGCGCTGTGGCATTGTCTGTAACCCCTTTGCGCTTTTTTTCTGTTCACCTCCGGGATAATGACCTTTGTGTAAATTCTAACGACTTATCATCATGGCAGATTTGACCACACAACAGAAAAAGGGTTATGCCCGCACATTATATCTGAAAGATAACCTGACGCAACAGGAGATCGCGGACAAGGTAGGCGTATCACGCAACACCATCAACCGCTGGATAGCAGCGGAGAAATGGGAGGAAATGAAGGTAGGCATGACACTCACCCGTGAACAGCAGGTTGCCAGCCTGCACCGGCAAGTGGCAGAGATCAACCGCGTGATCAGTGAGCGCGAAGAGGGAAAACGCTATGCCAATGCCGCCGAGGCCGACACACTGAACAAGTTGGCGACAGCTATTAAGAAGATGGAAACAGATGTAGGTGTTGCTGACATTATCAGTGTAGGTATGAAATTCATCAACTGGCTGCGACCGTTCGATCTAGATAAGAGCAAGGAGTTTCTTCGGTTGTGGGATGCTTTTATAAAGGATAGCTTATGACACAGACGCAGAAAGACCGTGATGCGCTCAGGGAATGGGCAGTATTCTATGAATCCGGACTTCGCCGCCAAAATTCCGACGTCAATCTGACGCAGGCGCAGATTGCCAAGGACCGTACCCGGCTGGAAGCCGACCCGATAGAATGGATCAGGTTCTTTTTCCCCGAATACTGCAAGTTTGAATTTGCAGAGTTCCAGATAAAGGCCATCAGGCGCTGTATCAAACACGAGGAATGGTTCGAAGTATTGTCATGGGCACGGGGACTGGCGAAAAGTACGACGGTGATGTTTATCGTCATGTACCTTGCGCTTACGAAAAAGAAGTGCAACGTGATGATGGCTTCCGCCACACAGGACAGTGCTGTCCGGTTGCTCGATCCTTATAAGAAACAGCTTGAAGAGAATGCCCTGATACGTGCTTATTATGGTGTGCAGGTGAATCTTGGCAACTGGTGTGCCGAAGAGTTCGTCGCTAAATGCGGTTGTTCATTCCGTGCTGTCGGTGCCGGAAACGCTCCCCGTGGTAGCCGCAACGGCGCTGTCCGTCCGGATGTGCTGCTGGTGGATGACTTCGATACGGATGAAGGCTGCCGGAATCCGGACACGATAGACAAGAACTGGACATGGTGGGAAAAAGCGCTGTACGGAACACGTGATACGGCAGTAAAAACACTGATTGTTTTCTGTGGAAATATCATTGCCCGTGACTGCTGTGTGGTACGTGCCGGGCACATGGCTGATCATTGGGATGTAGTGAACATCCGTGATGAAAAAGGATACAGCACCTGGCCGTCTAAAAATACGGAAGAAAGTATTGATATCGCTCTGTCCAAAATCAGTACTGCCGCCCAGCAGACGGAATACTTCAACAATCCGGTGACGGAAGGCGAAGTATTTAAGGAGATCACTTACGGCAAAGTACCTGACCTGAAGAAGTTCCAGTTCCTCGTCATTTACGGCGACCCGGCACCCGGTGAGAACAAAAGCAAGAACAGCAGTACAAAGAGCTGTATCCTGATGGGCATGATCGGTCCGAAACTCTATATCATCAAGCCATGTCTGGACCGTGGACTGAACGCAGAATTCATTGACTGGTATGTGCAGTTGCTGGAATACGTGGGCGGAAAAGTTCCCGTGTATTGCTACATGGAGAACAATAAACTGCAAGACCCTTTCTTCCAGCAGGTATTCAAGCCGCTGGTGGGTAAAGCACGGCGTGAAAAGAATATTCAACTCTATATTCAACCTGACGAAGCTAGAAAAACCGATAAGGCTACACGTATCGAAGCCAATCTGGAGCCTCTGAACCGGGAAGGAAATCTCATCTTCAACGAAGCCGAAAGAAACAACCCGCACATGAAACGTCTGGACGACCAATTCAGGCTGTTCACCCTGAGACTGAAGTTTCCCGCCGACGGTCCCGATTGCGTGGAAGGCGGTTACTGCATCATCAAAAAGAAGATCCAACAACTGGTACCGGTGACTGTGATACATCGTAATGACCGCCGGAACCCCAAACGATTATAGCCATGAGCAAATTTATAACTCCGCAAGATTACGATGCCAGCATCCATCGTGAAATACTGGATGCACTGACCCGCAATGATGACGCCATCATCGAGATCTGTGAGGACCGTGCCATTGCCGAAATGCGCGGATATCTCAATGCCCGCTATGACGCTGATGCCATTTTCAATGCTGAAGGCGCGGCACGCAATGAGCTTGTCCTGATGATGGCAGTAGATATCGCCGTGTATCACTTGTTCAGTATCCACAATCCTCAGAAGATGTCGCAGATACGCAAGGATCGCTACGACCGTGCAATGGAATGGCTGAAACAGGTGGCGACATTTAAAATAACGATAGACGGCGCACCGAAGCTCCCGGAAGAGGAGCAGAAAAAGAACAGCCCCTGGCTAATGAGTAGTAACCCTAAACGCACCAATCATTTATGAATATACTAGACAGGTTTCCGGTTTTCCGGAACAAAGCCGCAAAAAGTAAACGCATCACCGAAGGGAGTAACGTAACCCGTCCCGGAGCAACGGTGATACTGACACAGCCACAACGTTTCGGAATAGGTCTGGGGGACTATATGCAGGCTATCCGCAGTGCTGAAAACGTAGATTTCACACGACGTGTCAGGCTATATGACATCTATAGCGAAAGCCTGATGGACCCGCATCTGTTCAGCGTGGTACAAAAACGGAAAAGCGGAGTACTAAGCAGGAAGATTGAATTTCGCCGTAACGGCATACCCGATGATAAAGTGAATGAGCAGATATCATCACCCTGGTTCCTCCGATTTATCAGTGACGCACTGGATGCGGAATACTGGGGATTTACGCTCGTTCAGTTCTATATCAATACCAAAGGCTGGATAGATTATTATCTGGCACCACGCAAACACATAGATCCAGTGTTGCGCATCATCAAAACACGGCAAGAAGACATCAACGGTGAAAGTTTTGATAATTATGGAAACCTGCTGATGATACGGGGCAAAGAACCGCTGGGGATTCTAGCGCGTACGGCTCCATACGTTATCTATAAGCGTGGAACTATTGGTGACTGGGCGCAATTCTCCGAGATTTTCGGCATGCCGGTACGTAAATATACATACGATGCGGCGGACCCGGAAGCTTTGCACAATGCAATGGAAGCTGCACGGGAACAAGGCGGAGGAATGGATTTCTTTTGTCCGGAAGGATCTAACCTGGAATTTGTGGAAACAGGAAACACAACAGGCAGCAGTGAACTGTACAGCAGTCTCGTGGAACGCTGTAATGCTGAAATGAGCAAGGCTGTACTTGGCAATACCCTTACCACCGAAGCCAGTGAGACAGGCACACAGGCACTGGGTACCGTGCATCAGGACATAGAGCAGGAACTGGAAGAGCAGGATGCCCTTTCCATCCTGAACCTGCTGAATTATGATATGACAGACATATTTGCATTTTTGGGAGTGAATACTAAAGGAGGTGAGTTCGTTTATGTGGAGGACGCGGACATGGAGCAGGTAAAGACCCGTGCCGAATTGCTGGAAAAAGCTGTAACGGTGTTCGGACTGCCTCTGGATGATGACTACCTGTATGAGCAACTGAACGTAGAAAAGCCCGACAATTATGAGCAGTTGAAAGCGGAAATGGAAGAAAAGAAAAAGGCGGATAATCCGTTTGCGTCGCTGGGACAAATACCTGCTGGAAATAATACGCAGCCTAAGAACCGTGTGCCTTTTTTCGGGCAAGCCCCGGACAGAAACGGGGCTTTAGAGTGGTAATGGATGAACTCTACCGGGATGCTGCCGCTGATGACGAAGTAAGCGCCGCTTTCACATTCGACGACAACACCCTGAAGCGTGCCTTGAAGCATATCTACGAAAAGGACTTTCATCCCATGACGGAGATAGAGGAAAGCCTGTTCAATGAGACTTTCCGCATTTTTACTGAAGCCACCGATGAAGGTATCAGTGAATCCGGAGCAGAACTTCCTGTGGAGTTCCGGCAGAAAATAGACTGGAGCAACGCTGTATTCTCCGCTTTCAAAGTACACCGCATGCAAAACGATATTGCCACACAACTCTTCGATTCGAATGGTGATCTAAAACCATTCGAACAGTGGAAAAACGACGTACACCCGATGCTGGATCATCATGTAAAACATTGGCTGCGGACAGAGTACGACACCGCCGTCATCCGTGCACACCAGGCGGCAGACTGGCAACGGTTTGAACAATACGCCGATATCCTGCCTAACCTGGAATGGATGCCCAGCACCAGCGCGAATCCGGGAGCCGACCACATCGTGTTTTGGGGAACGATCCTGCCAATCAATCATCCCTTCTGGAGTGTCCATCGCCCGGGCGACCGCTGGAACTGCAAATGCTCCCTGTCGGCCACCAACGAACCGCCCACCGGAGCACCTCGTGGCAGCAATGAACCCAAAGACCAACCATCACCGGGATTGGATAATAATCCAGGGGTAGACGGGAAATTGTTCAGTGATACGCATCCGTATATCGCTCATGTGTATGAGGGGGCTAAGGAAGCGGTGAAGACATTCCTCAAAGACCGGTTACCGGACTATGCCAAGGTGAAGGTGGAACCACGGCACAATCAGGACGGAAAGTATTCGAAACGTACGAAGGAAATCAAGAAGGAAGCAAGAACAGCGCTTCAAGGAACAACAGTCGCGCATCCGAAACTTCAGGGTGAAATAACCATTTCCCGCCGTAGTATTGATGAATGGACCAATCAGCCTCATGAGCACTACGCCCATAAGAACGAACTGATTTTTCAAATAGGTAATGTACTCAAGAAGGCTAAATATCTGGGATATGGAAAGGATGCAAGCACAAAACCCGGTTCCAAATGGGTGCATTTGTTTGAAATTAAAATCCTTGGAGACAAGAGCTGGATCATCGTGAAAGAATATGAAGATGGAAGTAAAATCCTGTACAGTATTTCGGACAGCCCGAACATATTAAATCAGCTAAAAGAAAAGTAGCCTCTAAATCACGGCTGGAAATACAATCCAGCATAGGCTTAAAGACTACTCTCATACCACAATATACATCTATTTATTGAATAAACAATGAATATCCAAGAATTTAACCGCCGGATCCTGCAAAAGCAGAAGCAACTCTCCGACCTGATGCGACGCAAGATGCCTGTCATTGCCGGAAACATTGCCAAGCGGCACATTGAAGAAGACTTCCGTAAGGGGGGATTCACCGACAACGGCTTCCACAAATGGCAGGAAACCAAGCGACAGAAAAGCGGAGGAAAGGGAGCCGGTTCCCGCTACGGCCCGTTGCTTTCCGGTAGGAGCCATCTGGCAAGGAGCATCGAATATACACCGGGAGATAGACAAGTTACCGTTTTCACCCGTGTGTCATACGCCGGCATTCATAACAGGGGAGGAACGTTGCATCCTTCTGTCACTCCTAAGATGCGACGCTTCGCCTGGGCGCAGCACTACAGGGAAGCAGGCAAAGACAAGAAGAAAGACACCTTCTGGAAGCGCCTTGCCCTGACAAAGAAAACCAAACTGAACATCCAAATTCCACAACGACAGTTCATGCCCACGTCCACACCGGGACCGGAACTGGCCAGGAAGGTGGATGAGAGGTTTTTGAAGGAACTAAAAAGAATTATCAATACTTAAAATACAGCAGTATGGAACAACTATTCAACGACATCCAGCAACAAATCGCCACTAAAATGGGCGATACCATCACCCTCATCGACGAAGACTGCGGGCAACTGGAAGCACTCGCCAACGGTGAAGACCAGTACCCCGTCACCTTTCCCTGCGTGCTCATCGGTATCCCCGAAACCATCTGGGAAACGATGAAATCCGGAATCCAACATGGAAAAACCACTCTCACCGTCCGCCTGGCTTTCGACTGCTACGATGATACCCACTACGGAAGTTCGCAAGAGCAGCACGCGGCGGAACGCATGGCTTTGGCCGGACGCTTAAACTCCTATTTGCACTGCTGGAGGTTCGACGAATGCGCCACCGTCCTGATACGTCGCACAAGCCGCCAGTTCTCACAACCGGGAGGCATTAAAGTGTATGAAATGGAATATACTACAACAGTAGCGGATGAAATTCAGAACAACGAAAGCTGACGCTTCATCTCCTCCTGACGACGGATAATGCGCGGATCAACGGAAGCGTTGATGATATTGTAGAAAGTCTTTTCGCAGATATGGTATTTCGGCCAGATGTAGCGGCGCAGTATTTCACGATTGCTCAGACCGCTTCGGGCGTGTTCGTCATAGATCCGCACAATGTCTTCCACCCTGAACGCATAGCTGCAACCTGTGATTTTTGTCCGATTCTTCTTCATATCCCGAAATACTGATTGATTATCTGATACAAAAATAATGATAATAGCATTTGGGCACAAATAAATCCGTGCAAAAACAAGGTTTTAATTAGCCGGAGGAATAATAAATAAGTGCTTGGAAGAATAATCTGCAGGTTTATAAATTACCTTTGTACACTTTTTAATTTAAAACATAAATATTATGGTAGAATTTATCGAAACAGTGTCCAATGGAAACAAGGTGATGATCAACCTGTTTCAGGTGCAAATGATCGAACCAGTCACAGACAGTAATCAATGCATAATCAGGTTCGCTTCAGGATCGTTGGAGGATATAGAGGTTGACGAACATTACGATACCTTGGTAAGAAAAATAGGTGCGGTGTCTAAACATTAAAAAAGAAAGCCGCTACATTTATACTTGCAGCGGCTTTTCTTTTATCTGACTATTTCGGTTTCCATTAATTTATATATTTATTCTGATAAATATCTTATTAAACTTTCCTTGTCCCTAAAAAGTCTTTTATCCCATTGTGGATAATTGTTTCTCGGTACACTTAAACCGTCAGACAGCTTATAATACATCAAAAAACTGCGATCTGCATAAGATATTTCAATAGTTATTTTGCTTATAGTAGAATAACAGATATCGTCTCCACTTAGATAGCATACACTATCACCTACATTAAATTCCGTATCTATAGTCATATCTCCATTGTTATTCGTTAATAGACATTTTTTTAATATGCGCAAAACAATCATCCATAGCCTTATCAAAAGCTTCTTGACTTATGATATTTTTCTCAATCCGTTCCACGTATTCACTTGCGTAAGATGCAAGTTGGATACTTGAATCACTATTATTTACATCTTCTCTGTTATCAAAATATACATGGATGCAATCATATACTACTTCATCACCGATTTCATCAGAATTTACCCTAACTATTGCTGTAATTTTTTCGTAAGAAGTATGCGCCATGTGAATACATTTTCCAACGAGATATTGATATTTTGCCTTTTTTTTATCGGATTCCTGTTTCTTTAGCTTCTGTATTTCAGCTTCTAATTTCTGTATTCTATTCATTTTTGATTTGTTATACTCCAATTATCTTATCGTTGATACGAAATATGTTGTCACTCACAAAATCGTATATTTTATACATCAGTTCTGGTTCTTGCTTTTCGGGAGAATAAACCATTACCCTTTTACCTGCACCTTTCATCCATCCGGCTTCTGTGTTGGCCGAGCGGCCACAAGGAAGAACCATAACGCAGACATCAGCCCACTGCATACCATTAAAATCTGAATCAAAACCTTTCTGCGCAATTGGGTGATTAAGTGCTTCTTGATATTGTTCAGTTGTCCAGTTCTGCCAATCAGGGTCTATATCAGACCATTGGAAACCACCATTCCCATGTGGGGGATTCTTAAAATCATAGACCTCATGTCCTAAATCACGGAGAATAGCTACAACGTCCTGTTGAAATACATTTCTCCAACTACTTGCTACATAAATCTTTGCCATATTATTATTCCTTTTTGATTTGTTATGATTAAAATGGACTGTTATTGCTGAATACATGAAAAACAAGCTGGTTGAGCTGGTAAGTACCTATATAATCCAATAGATGATTATCAAAATAATGACCAGTCCCGATAGTCCTAATCTTGCAATCAATTATTTGTTTTTCTTTATCATCTACTATTGCCCAAATGCAAGGAACATTATCTTTAATCTGAACAGTTAGTATCTGATATCCAAGCGGCATTTTTACAATTTGCTCATCCTCAACTTTTAGAGGATATTTAAAGATTCTTTTACTCATGTCTATTTCGTTATTAATCAATTATCAAAATTTCCCGGTATGCAATGTCTATCTCATTCGTCTTCTCATTCTCATTGAAACAATAGCAAAGAAACCATTTCAACGTACCTTCATCCTCATATTGTGCTTTCCACATTTTACCATTATAGAGAGCTGACGGTTGAGAACGAGTATAATCCATGAGTATTTCAAAATCAAGTCTACTCATCACTGCATGAGTATCATCAATTAGTATCAGGTAGGTTGGCGGCTGTTGCCAACACATCCCATAAGGATGCGTCATCGATGGAATAATATTATCTTTATTCATTATTGTATTTATTTAAACGTTTGCCTGATGGCAGGCAAACGTCCGGTTATTACTTTCTAAAAAACATATCTCCGCTTATTGATCTTGCCGTATCATCATTCGTCAAGCGAATGTACCTGAAGAAGTTCTGTTCTGTCTTATGCCCTGTAAGTCGCATTATCTCTAGCGTCTTCATTCTTCCTGTCAAATAAAGGTTTGTCGCGGCTGAACGACGTGCGGTGTGACTACAGATTAGTTCCCACTTCTCTTTTGTCACAGTCTTTATTTTACCACCTACTGTGTATGAGTAGGTAATCTTATCTGTCAATCCAATTTCGCGCATGATCAGTTTAAGATATTTGTTAAAGTACTGAATGCAAAGTCCGTTAGGGATATTACCACCATACTTGGCTATAATCTCGCGAACATAATCATGCATTGGAACCTTCACGGTGACATTGGTCTTCTTTGTACGCTTCACGATAAAATCGTTCTGGAAGTTGTCAAGCGTCAGCGTTGAATAGTCCGAATAACGCAATGCTGTCAAGCAACCAACAACGAACAGATCACGTATCTTCTCCTTCGCCCTTCTGCTATCCTGTTTCCTGAACTTATAATAATAGATGCGCGTAATCTCATTCATGCTCAAGAAGACTGCAAAAGTATCTTCCAGATGCAAGTCTATTTGATTATAAGTAGGGTCGACGGCATAATTGTACTGTGAAGCCTTGCGAACCATAGATTGTAATTTCATAATGTAACCTACAATCGTGTTATGCCGCAAACCAACATTCTCAAGGTAAATGATAAAATCTTCAATGAACTCTTCTGTGACGGAATTGGTGAATATGTCACAATCGTATTCTGCGGAAAAACTGTTTATATGTCCTATCAGGGCACTGTAAACAGCCAGTGAGTTTGACGGCTTGCGCCGTGATTTCCTTTCAACTGTTTCCCGGATAAAGTCTGAAAGATAAATTCCTTCAAGAGGCTTCGATTGCCGGAAGTGATTGATATAGTCCTTTCTTGGCTTTGCCTCACGGACCAAATGTGATACTGCTAATACTGCTTTGGCTGTTCATTTTTATGTCATTAGTTATTCTTCTTTCTTATCCGGTATCCACTTTGTGGTTACCACCGCTTTTAATCTTCCGCTACCTCCACAGACAGGGCACGTGTTTCTCACTGTTTCGTTACGTTCTCCCAATGCTAGAATCCAACCGTTACCGTGACAGTTACTGCACTCAAATCCGGTAAATGTCTCCATTTCATAAGGATGTTCCTTTGACAATAAAGGTGGAGTAATCAATAAGGTTTGTTGTTTCTTGCTCATAAAGATTTCAATTTTCGTGCGACATCTGTCACTAGTTGATCAAACGCATCATTATATCCATCTTCATATTCTGCCGTTACAGGAATCATACCCGTGTGATCTTTCCGATGGATGATGAGCGAAACCGGAAGTTTGCTCTCATAAACTTGTGCCACCAAAGCGGATGCCAACGGTGGCACAAGTCTCATTTCATCAGTTCGCTTTTTCATCCTTGAACTCGGATTTTTCTTCCGGTGCAGTATAAGGATAGACATCCATGATAGCCGTCTCCGTCACCGATGAAACTTGGTATTCTGCCATCGTGCCTTTCATTCCAGCATCAAGGTTCTTCTTTGCACGCCCCAAGTCAGAAGCCTGTACTAATACATAAGTAGAGGTGCGTTTCTCTGCTCCGCTCTTTTCATCTAATGTGATAAAGCTTAATTTGCATTTGAACCAAATGTCATCAGCTTCATCATCACTTGGAAACAGCTCACTGTAATTTACACGTTTTATATCCGATACTGTAAATTCTCCGGATATAAATGGAGTCATCTCTTCGATAATCCGTGCTTCCGCTTCTGTAAAGCTGAGAGCATCCACCAGATAAGGTTCCGTTACTTTCTTCTGCATTCCGTTCTCCATTACCTTTTCGTAACGGATACGACATTCAAACCATGTGTGCATTCCCATAATTATAAATTGTTTAATTATTAATACTTGAGGTTATTCTTTCGCTTTTCAGGTTCCTCATATTTCCAGCCGTTAAGCCGGTAGCATTCTTTGCGTGCTTCTTCACTGGTGGGGAATTCACCAACCTTGTCTACCGTGACGATATCCCCTATCTCCAACCAGTGATAAACTGCCCACCGGCTACCGACGGGAGCATATGAGTATTTAGGACGCCTGATCTTCTTTCTTTGGTTCCACATAGAATGTTTCGTCTTGTACTACAACCATACCACATTTGGATAATTGCCCGGCAACTTCCTCCTTATCACGATCAGCAAGAAGACGATCCTTTGCCAGTTCCTCACTCACCCGGATATAACCGGGAAGAAATTCCTTCACCAGATTGGTGACAGATGCCCAGGTAAAGCCTTTGACATTCTTAAGTTTCGGAGTTCCTGTACGGAAACCGAATGTCCCATGAGCACTTTCGTAACTTTTACGTTTGGAGAACAACTCTTCACGATATTCCGTAGCGAATGTCTGCATGATCTCGAAGTTCTTTTCCCGGATAGCCTGTTGTTCTGCTAATATATCCGCATATTTGTCACGAATACGGGTGATCTCCATATCCATTTTACTCTGGATATTCTGCACCTTGGCATCCGCCGTTGCAAATTCACTGAAGGCGATTTCCGCCTGCTCCGATGTAATGCCGGAGATCACTACTTTTTTAACTCTTGTCTTTGCCATAAAACTTGTTTTTTGATCGTTTATACTATGTTGATTCAGTACTTTATATTAAATCTTTCGCTGCCGCCCGGTCCGGGACGACGTTTCTTTTCTTCTTCCGTCAGTTCCGAGGAGGATTTCAATAGAGCAAGACGGGTACGGTTCATTTCGATACGGGTATTCAGATTATTCCAATCTTCCAGCAGTCTGTCTGTCTCTTTCGAAGGCTCTATCAGGTCGCGTTCCATCAGAGTATCAAAGAGGGTACTCCACCGTTCTTCATCCCGGATGATCTGTAATTCAAGTCGCTGTGCCTCCGACATGCGGTAGGACATGCAGTAGTCGGATTCATTATTCATGTTCCGCCTCCTTTCTGTTTAGCCTATGTTCTTTTACTACAACACTACGATTCAGTTCACGCTTGCTGTAATAAACATTCAGTCCCTTCTGATATCCCGTTATAAATCCGTTGTCCGCCCAACGTTTGATAGTAGTCTTGCTGCATCCGATATATTTGCAGGCATCTATCTGCGAAATCAAATCATCAGTAGAGATGTCTTCAACTCTTTTCCGCTTGGTTGCAGATATTTTTTTCTGTAATCCTGCACGGCGTTCCAGACGTTCCACACGTCTCAACAACTCCCTAAATTCTGAAGCGGTTATAGTGATCATCTCTTCTACCGGTTCAATATCATCTTCCTGTTCATGATCCGGAATTAGTTCGTCCAGCGTCAATTCTCCTTTCAAGAATCGTGCTGCGTCACGACAAGCATAATAAATACCTTCACTACGGTCTGCTTCTGCCACACCTGCTACATACTTATCGAAGACACTTCGTTCATTCAGTCTGTCACTGAGAACCGAGGCCTGTTCCAGGCTAACGAGATCACCCTTCTTACGAAGAATGGCAACCGCCTTATTTATTTCCTGATTCTTTCTCATGATCTTTTGTTTTTAGATTTATTGTTTTCGTTATATGCGATGGCTTCCAGTTGTTTCTTGAATGCTTTTAACTCAGACGGATACATCTCAGACACATTCTTTCGTGAGGCACTTTTGCTGCGGGCAAAGACATTCAGCTTAGCGATATTCATTTGAAATTCTTCCTGTGTATCATTTGTGTATCCCTTATTTAGAAAGGAAATCTGAAAAGACAAACAGAAAATAGCCTTTACCAACTTCTTCGCTTCCTCACGTGCTTTTTCAGCCTGATCCTCGTTGAGTGATGCTAATAATCTGCGAGCTTCATCGAAAGAAAGCTCTTTGCTGCTCTGCGTTCTCCCGTCCGTAAAAGAAGAAATGCAGTCGTGACGAGCATCATCGTCCATACCAATTCGATGAAAAGTAGCGTGCAAAGCCTTCATCTGTTGCGGACTGATTGCTTTATCTTTTGTTGTTCTCATAACTCTAACTTTTATTATCGTTGATATTTATCTCCCCAGTATTTTTCAGCTTCTTCTGGCCATACGTCAATCTGCATTTTTGGTCCGTTGAACCGCCCCTTGCTGAAAGCCCTGTATCCTTCTACGTAAACTTTCTGGGAAGCATCGTACATCACGCTACGGGCACTACGCCCGGAAGGAAGCTTTCCATCCGCATGGCTTACGAAA
Organism: Bacteroides faecis; assembly: GCF_020091505.1. Classification (NCBI taxonomy): domain Bacteria; kingdom Pseudomonadati; phylum Bacteroidota; class Bacteroidia; order Bacteroidales; family Bacteroidaceae; genus Bacteroides; species Bacteroides faecis. Next base: position 195,291 of record NZ_CP081916.1, read on the forward strand.
ATAATCAGCTTGTCTTTATGCTTTTCCTTGAAGGTGATATATTGCTTATACGTCATCTGCGTATACTGGAAACTGTCAATCACCACAATTCCCGGAGATTTTCGTCGCAACAGTCGTTCACTCAAATCTTTCATCGGCTCATTGTCAAGAAGAAGAAACCGACGGTTCACTTCCAGCATTCCGCATCGTAACAGTGTGTTTTTCATTGTCAGGCTGACTCCCTCTTCAAGACTATCATTAATTACCCGTTCAAACTGACACAAGTATTTGCAAAGCTGCACTACAAAAGTGGTCTTTCCATTTCCTGAGTTTCCCCAGACTATCCAGATACCTTTCCGTTCAGGCTCGCCGAAAGCGTCATACCATTCATCCCGAAAAGGGAAAGTCTCAATCTTCGTAGCCAATAACTCGCTCACCGATTTGGCTCTCCCCATTATTCCGCTTCTCCTTTCCTGGCACGTGCATCCATGATACGTTTGCGGCTATGTACACAGCGTTTCACCCGTCGCAAGTCGTTCTCGCTAGCCTCTGCGTCTTTCAATACTTTCTTTATTTCCGCTTCGTCCGTCAGCCCGTTAGCCTGGCAGATGGCGTGAATATCGTTTTGGGTCGTGCTTTTTACCTCGAAGAAACGACGGCCAATACGGCTGTATATTTCCTTATAACCCTTCTTGTTATAACGGAGCCCATTCTCCAGGCGACGTTTGATATAGTTGGTAGAAAGGAAAATGATTCCCGCATGACCTTCCAAACGATTATAAATGGAAATGAAGTAGTTGAATACACTATCCGTCAGTTTGTCGCCTTCGTCGAAAATAATAAGCGGATTACCTAAAAAGGCGATCATGGAAATGGCATACTCCAGCATATCCCGAAGATTGGTCCCATCGGTAGGAGCGCCCACCTGTTTGGATATCTCACGTACGAAATCGCTTTTCTTCATGTCTTCGGAGCAAAGGATATAAAAAACGTTCCGGTGCTTCTTGCGATAGTCGATAGCAGCGGTAGTCTTTCCGCACCCAGCATCCCCTACAATCCATGTGACGTTCTTATACATCTGTGCATCAGTCATCATGAAGGATATTTCTTTGAAGGCTACGCTTTCGTGAATCTCCCAACAATCGAAACTGAATCCGATCTGCGTGGCAATGCGAATGAACATGTCGTCAGAGATATTGGTATATTTACTGTTCACTATGGTAGATACAGTGGCGGCACTCACACCGTTCAGGCTTTCAGCCGCACGGTTACGGGACAGGTAGTTGTCACAGTAGGCACTCAGTGCGTCACGGATAGCATTCTTATGCTCAAGGCTTAATTCTTTCATTGTTTCGTATATTGTTTAAACTGTTATTTTTCGTCATTCTAATAGCGTTCAAGGCAGTCGATATCATCAAATGTGAGATTGGAAGTCACTTTGGTATATTCTCCGGTAGTGGAATATGCCAGTTCCGTGCCGTCATCCTCTTCCTCAATCGCCAGTTTTTCCGGCAAGGATATGGGGGACTGTAGCGTTCCAGCTTCATATTTCTCACGTACTTCCTCCATTTTCTTTTCGCTCACATTCTTCGGTTGCGGAGTAGAGAGGTTAAAGAGTTCGGCTGCGATGGATTCGTCCAGATCGAAATCTTCTGTGCTGAGTTGGATCAGCGCCATTGTCTCCTTATTTTGGTCGACAGTTCGACGCATGAAGGAAGTCTGATCAGCGGTTCGAGTCTGTGTGTCACGGTTGATGACGGTCCGCGGAGTTGCGCTTATACTGTATTTCAATCCGGAAGCGGTCGGTTCCCAAAGTTCAATACGGGTCATATCCATCGGATCATACATCACACGGAACTTGCGTCCTATGTTGCGAAGCGCCCATTGTTCATTACGAAGCCCGTCTTCGCCATAGACTTCGTACTCATATTTCTGCTTGTCGATCTCTATTTTCAGCCCGGCATTGATGTAGGTCACCTCTTTGGCACTTGTGAGCCAGAACATCTGAATCAGTTCAACCGGCTGCACGGGTGATATTTCCGGATTCTCACTCATGCGGTACATGTCAATGCGAGCGATACCGGTAGCCGGATGAGCGGCATTGTTCCATTCCTCACGGCATTGACGGTATATTTCTTTCACTTCTTCCAAAGTAGGAAGAGCATAAGCATTCTTTTCTATGAATTCAAGATTGGGCTTGCTGTTCATCTTTACGGCTGTCACGTTCTGCCCGGTGAAATACCATATTTTATGAAGTATCTGCTGCTGGAACCGTCCGAAGACGCTTTCTATTGTTTTGCTCTGACCGTTGTATGGCATGGTAGGTTTATGAAGGATAGCAATCTTGTCGAAGAATCCTCGCGCCGCCAGCTTATTATGTCCACCCTGATTGTCGTTTACAATTTCATAGGGACGAACACCAGCGAATTCTACTGCCTGCCGGAAAGCCCGGTACTGACTGTCAAAAGTTTCTTTCGGAGCGATATCGTAGCCTATTAGCGTCTCACTATAAGCGTCAAGAACTTCGTAAACAGAAGTGGTACACATTTTATTATCCGCATTTTTATAGTACAGGTTCAGCTTAGTACCATCGGAATACCAAAGAGCATCACGCATCTGCGGAAGTTGTGTCTTCAATAAAGAAGAGTATTTCGATTTCCACTTCTGCATCCCATATACGGCAGCAAACCAAAGTGGCATCACAGCGGGATCATACAGATAATTGCGAAGAGTAGTCATGGACTTGATAGGTTTCAATCCACGTTCTATCGCCTGACGATTGTACTCCTCAAATATCTGAGAGTCAGTATAGACAGGAAACTTACTACGTTTCAGTTTCAACAGCAAGCGCCCTTCCATCGGCCCGATCTTTCGAGTGTTTTGGTTACCATTCTTAGCGCTGACTAATACCTCATACCCATAATTCTTATAAGCATTGTACTTTTCACGCAGGCGGGCAGCATTCCCGGGAAGCGTATGCTGATACAGCGAACGAAGCTTCTCACAAGTACCCATTACAGCCTCCCAAATTTCCTTGGAGTGCGAATAACCACTCTTCCTGTGCAGCGATTTCATTTCATTCTCCACACGGATCATTTCATTCATCACTTGGGCATTCAGTACATATTCTGCCTGCTTCACATCTGTCAAGCTACTACCATCGGATAATGTAAATTTATCACGGTAGAATACAATAGCTTTGCTATCAGTTCTTAGTGTATCACTCATGGTTTCTTCTTTGATTTGTTCTTTCAACTTTTGTTCTGCATCCGGATACTTGGTGTCGTAAGCCTCCTTGATGGGACGATAAAGGGAAACGTAGTCAATAAGAGCGCAAGAACCTTTTCCCTTTCCAGGACGAAGCACCCGAATTTTCCCTTCACGCACTTTCTTCTTATAGTTCGGTTTACTCAGGATTCCTCCCTGAGTCACCAACTCAGCGAAAGTCACGCACCGTATATTACCAAACATTTCCATAATCAAACATTTTAAATTTGCACAAGCATCCGGCACCGACCCGAATCCGTAAGCCACTCGTGAAAGTTCTAATCTTGCATGTGAGAAAAACACTATTCCTATTCATCCCGAACCAAAATAGTTTTGCTACCTTTGTAGCTATCAAAACCAATAAATTATATAATCATGAACTATTTCTCTATTATTTTTTACTCGTACTGTCGAGGTCCACTTGATGATGTTCGCACAATTTATAAAGATCATCTAAGGAAATTGAACCTGAGATACAGTAGTGACATTTATTTTCCTGAATCCGGATGGTCAACCCCTGCATTAGGAGTTCCTTTGGAGTTGAATTTTTTAGTAAGAATTCCAAAAGACCGGCTAACCGAAGATAAGGCTCTGCTGAAGAGTCTTGTATCGCTTTCTGATAATATAAAGAAGGATGTTCCTGGCATAATAGAGATATCCATAAAAACGAATTGTTAGTCATCTCGTTAATTGATTCCAAACAGCCTGCTTTTAGTAGTGATAGTTCGGTTTCATTCCTTAGAATCGTAAGTTCCTCAATGTGTTCCTCTAAATTCTTTCGATATATCATTCTTTCGTCATCCATCACTCAGCCCTCCTTTCTTCCTCTTCCAAAACCCGTCCCAGCAACATAGCCACCGAAAGAATCAACAATACACCAGCCGTACAAGCATCTTTTATTGAAACGCCAAGCCCGTCAACCAAATTGAGAGCCATAATAAACGCAGCTGTAGCGGCCACATTCTGAATCCATCTAATTACTTTCATATCTAATTTTTTATGAGTTTATAATTTCCTTCACGTTTCCTTTAGAGTCAAGTACCTTGACTATTCTTTTTAGTTCATCGGTCACATCGATAATCTGTACCAACGACCCGCCATTGATCAGAGCGGCTTCCCTAATTTGGCAAGCCTGTGAACTGTTCCTTTTAAATAGTAGTGCTTGACTTACATTCTGTACAGTTACACCGAATGCCTTGGCCAACTTAGCCTTACCTGTAGCATTCAGTTCAATCTTCTGTCTGATTTTCTTTTCCATATATAAACTCTGATTAAAATTATTCTTATCTTTGAGGCTGTTTCACTTAAACATGCTGCAAACTTACAGAATATTCTGATATGAACAAAGAAAATAAAAATGCAGAAATTTCTGCAAGAATAGCGGAAATCTTGCAATATACAGGTGATACGCGTAACGGCTTCGCTGTTAAGCTTGGATACGAACGTGCCCAAACGGTTTATGATGTCATGAATATGAAGTCTGCACCAAGCTATGACTTCTTTCGACGTTTTTCTACATCAGAATATTCTGATACAATAGATTTAAAGTGGTTGCTCTCTGGTGAAGGTTCCATGCTTCGTGATGACCATCAAATACAATCAGAATCATTGCAGTCGACAGTTCAACAAGAATTATCGGGCGAAGCTGCTGCATATTATAGGTTATACGAAAAAAAAGATGCTGAAGTAGGCATGCTCAAAGAACAAATAGGTGCTTTAAAAGCTAAACTCGCTCAATACGAATCGCAGCCAGAAGTTAGCAAAGATAATCTTAAGGGTTTAGACTCTGTGAAGAATGCTTCTACAAAGAAACCTTCTTCGCCAAATGCCGACAATGTGATCTCTGTCACTGCCCCATGAAAAAAGAACTTAAGAGAATATATATAGAAAATAACTAGATATACAACCTCTAAATAGTCTTTAAGCCTGCAATATTGGAATAAAAGAGTATATCTCAAATTAAAAACATATGAACAGCACATTATGGTAAGAAGCGAATACGATTTTAATAAAATAGTGAAAGCTCTTGAAGGTATAAAAAGCAGATTAGACAGGAATAGCGGAGTAAAAGCAGAACTTATATATAAAGCTAAAGATTTAGATAAAGTCCTGTCCGCAGGAACTATCGAGCAAGATACCTCTATTATATCCATCCCAGGGGATAAGCATGTAAATGAAACATTTGCTTACTATCTAGAAAATGAAGGTTTGGTAAAACTCAGAGTATCAAAAGAAGGAATCACATTTATTCTTACTCCCAAAGGACACACTTTTAAAAAGTATGGTGGCTTCACTGCTCTCCAAAAGGAGGAAGATGATAAATTAGAAAAAGAAAAAACTCGGCAAAATCTATGGAAAGTTGGTGGTTGGATATTTGCTATTTTCACTCCTTTCCTTTATAAGTTTATCGAGTTTCTCTTCGATCGATTTAAGTCTCTGTTCGATTTTTACAGCTTTTAAGGCTATCTCGGGTATAGCCATTGAGCATCTACACGAAATTACGAATGCACAGCCTATCATAACCCCTTTAAACATCCCTGATTTATCAAACCACTCGTTAAGTGTCATTATTATACGTTTTAGGTGAATTAATAGAGACCAATGTGGGTGCCAATCCGTCCTATTGTGCAACATAAGGCAGCCACACACACTTTTTCACCGCTAAGATATATCTTATTCCTCATATACATACTATAAATCAGGATATTATCTCAGATTTGCCATTGCAAAGACAGTCGTAATACTGGCATTATCCCCCTGTTAAAGCGCAAAAAAACAGCAAAAAAGGTATTAATTTAGGCATTACCTATATCCGAACACGCAAATAAAAGTCCTGAAAAGGTATCCCTAAACTTGATAATTCCTTCAATTTACGGAAAAATATAGTATCCCTAAACAGTATCTTTAATGGTATCCCTAAATCCCAATTTAACACATTTCAATCCAATTAAACTTTCCTATGTAGATTATTGATCAGCACTGGAAATCAACCTATTCAAACAGTCTCTCAAATGCTTGCACATAAAAATAGCCTACCTCTGCTTTATACATAAAAATAGGTTATAAATAGCCTCCTAGGGGTTTTTATTATTGATTCATTGGTTATTTGCACCATCATATTATCTCAAAGTAACTTTCATAGCATTCAAGCCGTTCAAATAACAAGCATGTGTAACTCAAAAGACAATCTGTGTAACGTATCGTTTTGTTTTTCCCATTTTATAAAAATCACCTCAACACCTTTATTCATCGGCAGTCCAACATATTTTTGCGGGCGCCGTAGTTTACACACATCGTTCTGTGCCCCCTACTTGATTCTTCTTTAAGTGATTTAAAACAATACCAATTGAGGATATTCAGCCCAAGCTAATGCATTATCAAAAACACGAGGAATATCAAAAGCATCAGAATCAATAAAGCCTCTATCATCTTTATCATACATAGCAGAAGAGCCATGGACCTCATTATACTTATCATCAAACCATAGCAATAAAACAGGTTTATGCTCTTCTGGAAGAGTTTCCATATCATTCCACTTAATTATAGATATATCAATTATCATGAGTACAATCTTTAATCCACACACACTTTTTCACCGCTAAAATACATATTTCATCCAACATACACACTATAAATCAGCGATTTATCTCATGTTTATATCTCAAATAATCATAAAAAATTTGGTATTATCCCCCTGTTAAAACGCAAAAAAGCAGCAAAAAGGGTATTAACTTGGGCGTTATGTATATTCGAACACACTTAAAAATGTCCCGAAAAGGTATCCCCAACTTTTAAAATACGATACCTATCGTGCAAAATCCGGTATCCCCAACTGTATCCCCAACAGTATCCCCAACTATGTTTTTAACAAATCATCATCAAATCAAACTTTCCAATGCAGATTGCCGGCCAATACCAATAACCAACCTATTTAAACAGTTTCTCAAATGCTTGAATATAAATGTAGCCTACCTCTGCTCAATGCACAGAAATAGGCTACAAGTAGTCCCCTAGCTGGTCTTTATTAGTAATTCAATGGCTATTTACTCCATCATATTAGCTCAAAGTTACTCCCATAGTATTCAAACTGTTCAAATAATACTGGAATGTAACTCAAATGCCAAGCAATGTAACGCATCGTTTTGTTTCTCCCATTTTATGGAAATTGATTCAACCCCTTTATTCATCGGCAATCCAACATGTTTTTGCAGCCGCCGTAGTTTACACACATCGTTCTGTGCCCCCTATTCCAGCCTTGCCGACGTTGCCCGTTGGACAAAGAGCGACCGCGAGTTGTTCCCATTTGTTTCCCAACTCCACAGCGTCATCCGCAGCCATTCAAAAGACGAAGCGGAATACAAGCGTTACTTTTCCAGTTTGAAAAACTCTGTCCTGACGGCGTTCTACACGCCGCAGGACATTGTATCAGTTCTTGCTTCCGAATTGGGCAACTACGGAATTGCCCCGTCCTGTTTCCTCGACCCGTCGAGCGGAACCGGAGTATTTGTCGATGCTTTCCAACAACAATCCGCACAACAACCGCCCGCCGAACAGCAGTCCGTTGAACAGCATCCCTCTCGCACCGACTTATCCCCAAGCCCGGCAATAAGGACGACCCAGACACCGCCTATACCAACAAGCCCAAAGGCTTTAAGTTATAACTAAAAATAGCCGCCATGCTTCATGTACGAAGTGATGGCGGCTATTACTCAAAGCTACTATTTAAAGTAAAAAGTTACTAGTTCCTATTTTGTTTAGCCCTCTATTTCTTTTTTGCAGCCCAATTAGACATCAAAACATAACAGATTGAAATACAGGAATTTCTATTCGTATCTTAAAAAATACAGCCCTAAAAAGAAAAATACAGCCCTATTATATATATTTCTTAAATTTGTCCCAATCCTTAATGTATTTAGTAGCTTTACCGACACCTATCCTTTTAATGATTCCGGATTGCTCCATCCTGCTAATAAGATTCCTCACTTGTTTTTCTGTGAGTACTCCATTAAAAGTTTCCATAAGTGTACTTTTACTTATGCTATCGTGAGTTTTAAAACACTCATTGACTTTCTGCAATTGTTGTGAGGTGACTCCTTTAATACTTTCCTTACGAGGAATAAATTGCTTGTATTTATCCGCTAATGAATAAGTAGTTCCCTCATTTACTGTAATAAGCTGTTCTTTTCTTAACTTTTCAATGATATTGGGGTCTAAACTATCATTAATACCTTTACGTATTTTGTCCAATGTAAGCAAATCAAAAACATTCAGTTTTTCAGCCCTACTTTCTTGTACTTCTTTCATAAAGAATAAAAAAGCCTTATCCTGAATGGCTGCCTGAAAGGTCAAATTGACCTGATAAGCATCTGTTTTTGAATAATCGGGTAGTGGTTTACTTTCCATTATACAATAATAGAACATCTTATCCACCCCTTGTCCTGAACGCTCAACTAATCCCGTCTTTTGAAGGATTTCTGTTAGTCTTTTGCTTCTTGGGATACTATTCACAGTTAAGATGTTATTTATATCTACTCCGATAGGAAAACCTCCTGCATTAGATATTGTAATTTCATCAGGATATTGTTTTATAACAATATCACTCTGTATTTGATAGCTGCGATGGGCAACAGCGTTTAAAATAGCCTCTCTGATAACTTCTTCATTAAAGGAAGGTACATCATAAATATATGGACCTTCACTGATATGCAATAATGGATTGCTTGCCGGTTGGTTTATATATGACCAGACTTTATCTATTCCGATAAATAAAGGCTCTTGATATTCCACTCTTGCTGTATAAGGAATCATGGAATGATTGAGCCGATATTCAATAACAATATTACATTGTGGCAGATACTTTTTTATGCTTTCTTTCTTGCCTAACAGAATCAAAGCAGCATAATTAAGTTTCCCGTCTTTCAATAATTCAAGGTCTGATAGAATCTGTTCATCGGGTAAAGTAAGGAATGACTTGTTATTTTGTTTTTCTGCGTATTTCTGTTTCAAAAGATTTATGGCATCTTTATCCAAATCCTCAATTTTTAAAGCATCACAGATTTTAGCAGAGAAGTCAGGTTCCTGCTCTGATAATATTTTAAAAATTTCTTGGTCTGACATTTCCCGCAAACTTTCTCCGGTTCTCATTAAAGGAACGCCTTCAAACTTTAATAATTTACCTATTGGACGGGATGGAATGTTTATGATAAGTACTCTCTTCTCATTTTCAAACAATTCCTCCGTTTTTACTCTAATGCTTAACCGATTATAAATTTCATCCTCTAAAGCACCGGTTTTACCATTGGCGAAGTCTGTTCCAACAACCTCATGTGGAAGTTTGTCAGCCATACCTAAAACAAGTCGTCCACCGCCCTCATTGGCTAATGCTACCACGTAGCCTAATACACAACGCCTGCGTTCAGTTGGGTCACTATGACTTCCTCCGGCAAAAGGATAATTCTTTTTAGCCTCTTTAAATTCAATTCGGTCTTCACTTTCCCGGAGTATCTTTAATTCAGATATTTCACTCATATTCTTATTGTTGTTTTTACAAAATGATACTATAAAAATTAATGCAAATATATTTTTTTAAGAAATTCGTCAACCTTTTGTTTTGTTTCTGTATAAGTTGAGTATTTCCCGTCAAACATATTCCCTTTTAGGGGTAACCAGTTATCTCGCAATTTATCAGCTTCAGCGAAAAAGCTATTAAATGGGTCATTCGTCATTCTCGTGTAATTTATAGCTCTCCATTTATATTCTCCCCACGGTACCCATACTCTCCCAAATTCTTCTCCGTTTAGATACAGGTAATTCAGTGAATATAAATATTCAAAAATATCAAATGTTATATCAAAATCCAAGTCTTCTCTTAATATAGAATTAAATAAGCTCCTAATCTTATTATGAATTAATGTGCTTATAGGCGTATATTTATTTCCGTGTCCAATAAAGTTATTTGCAATGTCCCTATCAAAAATACAAGGATGAATGATTCCTGTAATATTAACTTTATCATCATGAATTGAATTACGTGCAGATATGTGCAGTATTTTATTCAAAAAAGAATACTTATCATATTTGATACATGAAATACCTACTACATACATTAGTAATAATCCGGAAAGATAGTGCAATTTAACTGTTTCCGACTGGTAACTACCTCCACATTTTATGGGAAATTCAACAAAACGAGTTAACATATCGAATATAGCTTGTTCATGAACTGGTTTTGACCAACGAACTGCAGTGATACACATCGGAAGTAATGTATCAATAGCATTTAAATGACGTTTTAAACATTCGTTAAATGTTTGAGAATTAAGCGGGAAATTATAATACTGTATAATTTTATTACAAGCTCTTTCTGCCTCATTTTCAAACAAATCATTATACAGAATAATCTTTTCTGATTTAACAATATATCTTTTTAATCTTTCAACTGCAATATCCTTACTCAGAGGATGATTCCCCTCTAAAGAGGATAAAGCCATAACTCTTTCCGCCAGTTCTGTAAAAAAAGAATCGGCATTTTCAATAGCCAATACATTTCCACAACGGAACGTGGCTAACTCTTTCAAAGTATTCTCGCATTTATTGCAATACGTAAAATAGCTTTCATATCTTCGATTTTCTGAACTTCGGATAATATTTACCAAGCCCTTATCCCATTCTCCAGACCAACCACATGTAATAACCCCAAATTCGTTTACTATACGTAACACATAGTCTTTTAATTTATCAGGATAATCAGCAAGTTCATCTTCGGTATTTAGAAATCTGCAATCAATATAGTCGCCATTTATTTTTACGATTGTAAATCCTGCATGTACAAGTGGGATTGCACCATCTATATCATCAGAATGGCAAATTACTTGTGGAATAATACCAACGTCCTCTAATGCTTTCTCTAATAATCGGTCAAAATTAGTTGTTAATACTAATTTTATATAACCATCTTTTGCCAATTGTGCAATAGCCCTATGTGCTTTTGTCGGTTCTTTCAAGTGGTTTTCTATTTCTTCTTCATTTGGTTCAAAATACGGTTTTAGTAAATTAACCCGTTCTGTTTGAGTATGGACTAACTTAGATAAGATTGTCGAATAATTGGGGGATTCACCATATTGTTCTTCAAACCATTTTTCAGGATTATCAATGTTACTCGTTCCATATTGCACCGCAAGTTTGTGTATAAGATCCGTTACAATATTCCAACCTGTTGGTATTCCTGCTGAACGAGAAATTCCAGATCCTAATAGTAAGGCATAAACTCCTTTATTAAAATATATGGAGAATGATAATGTTGTTAATAAATTATTCATGTTATATTGTTGTTTGCAAGAAAGCGAATTAAAATAGACCTTCTCTTTATTATTAGTTATGTAACATAGCAATATTTGTCTTCTTGTTATAAAGTGCCATTGACAATCATGCTATTGAGGTACATGCAAATATAAGATTATTTTTACTCATAGCAAACATATTAATAAATCGAATTATATAATTTTCAAACATTAAGCTGTCATATTTATCAAAACTACTTGATTGGGCTATACATCAAAATTTCGGCAGTATTATCTTATTACTGCCGAAATTTTGAAAAAATATCCCGTCCTATCATCACGACAGTACGTGCTACACACAACGTCAGGTTATCGGCTAAATCTGCTTAAATGGAAATTATAACAACCTAAATATCTTCTGTTACTTCGTTCTCATCATCGGACAACATACCATCCTCTGTACGTTCATCTTCCTTACATTCCTTCGTTTTGCCTTTCCCTACATTCTCTCCATCGAAATACCTCCGTATAAACTCGTGCAAGTCCTTCTCCCTATAATACGTCTTATGCAGGATCGTGTGATATTTCAGTCCATTATCCCTATACCGTTGCAACGTCTGTTTGCTGATGTTCAGCAACAGGCAAACATCCTGGTTATCGTACAGCCGTTCCCCGTTCAGGTAATTTTGCGGCTTCTTGTTCTTCTTGTCCAGTGTGCCTACAACCCTTTCCACTTGTTCGAGCAACCGTTCCATATACGCCTCGAATGTTTCTTTATCCAATGGTATCATAATCCCGCCTGTTTTAAGTTCCCGATGATATAATAACTCTGGTTCGACGGGTCTTTCCGTATGATTTCCTTCTCCCGCATGAACTTGATATAACTTTTCGCCGTGCGTTCCTTCACGTCCAGTATCGCTTGAATCTGTTCCGCTAAATCCACATAAGTAATAAAGTCCTGCCGTCCGAAAATATCCCGTGCCACCGCCACGAGTTCATCCTCTTTCCGCTTCTCCTTTTCCTCTTTCGGCTTTTCCCCCAGATACACGTGCATCCCGGCATCCTTATCCCATGCAAACTGCATGATAGGCACATCCAGCGGGCTACCGTCACGCACCTTCAGCGCCTTCACCACCGACACCGACGGATCAGTATCTTTCTCTATCAAGAGGATAGCCGCCGCCCTTCGTTGCAACTCACTACCCAGATGCCCGCGCAACTTCAGCCCCGAAGGAATAAAATGCAGGATAGTAACGATACAAGTATTGTAAATCCCCGTCAGCCGGTACAATTCCTCCACCACGGCAATACTTTCCGTTTCATCATTCGCACCCTTTATCAAATCCGCAATCCCGTCGATCACCACCATGTGAATCCCTCGGAACTGATAATGAAACTTATCCATGCTTTGGATAATCGCCTGCAAGCGTTCTTTCCGGCTCATTCCCGTCAGGCAATACACTTTCAGGTATTCCGGCATCGTTTCCCGTCCGCAACACCTTAAAAGGTTTGTAATGTTCTTGTACGTCTGCACCTCCGACTGTTCCGTATCATAGAACAGAATCGCCTTCCGCTTGCTGTTTTCACAAACCGACACCCCCAACGTATCCATCACCTTATCCTTATTATTGTCGGATTGTCCGATGGCACCGGCTATCAATGCCGTCACATAATTACTTTTTCCGGTTCCCTCACCACCGGTAATACAGAGGATATTCCCTTGCGTGCCTAACGGCACATCATTCACCGACACAACCATTTGTGCCACGGGTGGCGGATTATTAAAATCCACCTCACAAGATTTCAGAGCAGACATAGTTTCGCTGTATATTGTATCCAGATAATCCAGAAATAGTTTAATCAAATCCTCCCGACTGTTTCCCAAACGGAAAAAGTCCGAAATATCTTTTTCCACCTTCGTTCCCTCCAGTGGCAGCAACAATCGTTTCACCCCGTAGTTCTTCAACGCCAGTTCTTGTTTTGCCGAACTGTCCAGCCCCGCCTTATCCACATCATAGAGCAGGACAATATGTTTGAACCGGAAAGAGAGTCTATGAATAATCCCCACGGGAATAGTCACCGTTTCCGAATTGAAGCAGATAGCATGGAACCCATGAACCGTCAGGCTCATCACGTCCTTCTCACCGCCTGTAATAAAGAGCAAATCCCCCTTAGCAGGCAACTGTTCCAGCCCAAAGCAGTAATTCTCCCCAAAATCCCCCGCATATAAAAAGCGCATCTCCGAGTGCGGGCGGTACACCTTCACATATTGCTTTGCAGTATATCCGAATACCGGTTCTTTATCCGTCGCCACAATGCTGAACGGTTTCCCTTCGTTATTCTCGCTGCTGAACTTCTTCAACGAAACCACCTGGAACAATTTCAGCACCTCTTGCGTGATACCACTTTCTCCCCAAAAGGCAAGTTCCGCAGCCGTAAAGCTCTTTTGCGCCAACGTATAAGGCCTTGCTTTCTTCCTTTTCGGTACATGTGTAACTTCCGCAATCACCGGAACAGATGTAGTAGAGGAAATTCTCATTTCGGACTTGTCAGATAAGCCCAAGTGCATATCCCGAATGATAGCCAGTATTTGCACAAAGTCTTTAGGTTCTTTACAATTCAGTCCGTTTAGCTTGCCGACCAACGCAAAACAGTCCCCCGAATAATCATCATTTCCGAAATCCTTCATTTTGTACATTCCGTTTCTCCGGTCAAAATACACATTACACGAAGCCTTGCTATCTTTGTACAGCGGATTTAAGAAATTACGTCCGAGTTTAAAAGAGAAAGGGATATAATACTTGAAAACCGCCAACCCCTTATCCGTTAGCAGAAGAATATCCTCTTTATTCGTTCTCGTTATCATTCAAGAAATAATTCCTCCGAAAATTCTCCCTATCCTGTGGTTTGCATTTGATGATGCGTTCATTCAGTCCCCGTTCTATTTCCGAAAGTTTATAAAGACACCGCCCTCTCAGCATAGAGTAACTTATCAGGTTTTCGTTTCTCAATCGTTGTAATGTGCGTGTACTTATATTCAGGGCATCCGCCACCTGATTACTATCCAGCCACACCTCATTTTCCTCTTTGGGCATAACCTGTGCCTTTGCCACGAAGTCGGCAATTCGTTGAATTTTCCCGACAAGGTCTTTATACACCTTGCTATCCATTGTTATTACTTCCATATTACAGTTATCATTTTAATTTGCTGCAAAGTTCATCCAATAGTGCCGGAGCATTTGCCAACTTGTTACCAACTTGGCATAACTTTTCAAGAAATACCTAATAAATTTAACCTAATAACCATCTTTTCAATATCTTCGCATTTTGGAATACTGGATTTCATAAGTAGCGAGCGAAGCCTGTTTGGTGGTTTCCGATACATATATAATAGAAAGAAGATACTCTTTATCGTTCCGGTAGATGATAACCGTAGGATTCAGATTAACGCTTTCCCATGTGCCGACAATAGAAAACAGGTTGAAGGACGGGTAATCTTCTTTAGTTCTTTTCATAAGACGTGGTTTGTTTGGATGATTGATTTTGTGTTTCACTGTCCGCAATAATTCTTTCAATATCGGAAGACTTATAATAAATCTTGCTGCCGATTTGAGAATAAGCCAGCCGTCCACTGCTTCGGTAATATTGCAGCGTTCGCTTACTAAAGCCTAACAACAGGCACACTTCCTGACTATCCTGCCAGTTTTCTACTTTCTGGGTATGAGTGCTGCACAAACTTTCTATTCGTTTGGCAAACTCGGTGAACCGTTCGCAGACATACGAAAAGGTTCTCTTTTCAATGGTTACTACTTCCATACTTTCTCTTTTAAATGGTTTATAAAACGTGTTGATTCTATTTTCATCGGCAAATGAAAGAAGAATCAAGAGACGTTTTAAAAACTGTCTGGAAGTGGTGGAATTTGACTATTGCTGGCTTCTTATTGAAATAAGAAAACAGATAAGTAGTATATATGTTATCGTTGAAATATATTAGATTAAGAATAGATACGCATCATATTGTCTTATTACTTTTTCTGAAACTTGAAGGACTACAGCCTTTGTTTTTTTTAAAAAATTTACTCAAATGGCTTTCATCGGTAAATCCTAGTTCTTCGGCAATCTCATTTATTCTCATTTGACTATGTAACAATCTGCTTTCGACCAATTTTAGTTTATAGCTTAATATGTATTGCTGCATTGTTTCGTTGGTGTGCTTTTTTATATAACGTCCCAAGTAACTTTCAGATATACCAAAATGCCGACTGATTTCTTTTGCTCTAATTTTACCTGTTTGATAGATATTTGCTTGAATATATTGAAGAATATCGAGAGACTTATCATCTGAACATTCATCGACTTGTTGAGGTAAAAACATAGCTATATTTCTTGCCACAACAATAATTATAGTATTTATCAACTGCGTGATAATCTCTTTACTATACAGATTCCTATTTACATACTCCCGAATAATTGCTTCAATCATTGGTTTCACTAATAACTTATCCACCTTATTTCTAAGGATGCAACCCGGTTGATGATTTGCATGTTGCAAAATAAATTCTAATCTCTGAATATTCTCTGAACCAAATATGGCTGAATGTATATAGATGTCATTAAACTTGATATTAATGAATTTTGTAGTTGTGTGAATCTCAAAGGAATGAGAATCATTTGGAGTTATCAAGAACAAGTGTCCATCATGATATGGGAACATATTATTGTTAATCCATTGAATACCTGTTCCTGTTAAGATGTAGACTAGTTCAAAAAAAGTATGCTCATGCTCAGTTAATAACGATTCATTATGCTCGTTAAAGCTGATCTCAAATGGTTGATGAAGATTTTCTTTTTTCATACCTCAAATATAACACATAAAGCGGAATTATACCAATATAGCGAAAATATATACCTATATTTGAAATAAAATAGGTATAACTTTGCCACAAATCAAAATTAGATTACTTATGAACTTTTTAGAACTATCAAAACAACGTTATTCAGCAAGAAACTATTCTTCTGATATGATTGAGCAAGAAAAACTCGACTACATTTTAGAATGTGCCCCTTTTGCTCCTTCTGCTGTAAACTATCAACCTTGGCACTTTTTTGTCGTAAAAAGCAATAAGCCCAAACTACTGATTCAACAATCTTATCCACGTGAATGGTTTACCGAAGCTCCACTCTATATTGTAGTTTGTGCTGATAATTCAATTTCTTGGGTGAGAAAATCAGACAATAAGAACCATGCAGATATTGATGCAGCAATAGCGACTGAACATATTTGTTTAGCCGCAGCAGAACAAGGATTAGGTAGCTGCTGGGTATGTAATTTCGATCCAGATATGCTAAAGGATAATCTTCATTTATCTTCCAATATGTACCCTGTGGCAATTATTTCATTAGGTTATGTAAAACAACCACCTGAAAAATCATCTAAAAGAAAAGATATAATCGAAATAGTTTCAATCTTATAAACGTAACAATTATGAAAACAGAAATGGAAAAATGTCTAGCTGGTGAATGGTATGATTGTCATAATCAAGTTTTCTTGGATTTAAAGACCCGAACACATAAGTTATTGATGAAATATAATTCATTACCTTATGAGGATAAAGAAGAAAAACACAGCTTGCTAAAAAAGATGCTAGGTAGTATCGGAATGAAAGTTTCGGTTGCCAGTCCGTTTATCTGTGATTATGGCTGCAATATACATATAGGGGATAATGTTACTGTAAATACCGGTTGTACCTTTGTGGATTGTAATAAAATCACTATCGGAAGTAATGTTCTTATTGCCCCTAATGTTCAGCTTTATACAGCAACTCACCCTATTGATTTAGATGAACGGCTAGCGCCTGTTGAAACAGAAGATGGAATAAAACGAGTTCGCCGCACTTACGCTTTGCCTATTACAATTGAGGATGGATGCTGGATTGGTGGAGGTGTAATAATCCTTCCCGGAATAACAATTGGGTACGGTAGTGTAATTGGAGCAGGTAGTGTTGTTACAAAAGATATTCCGGCAAATAGTTTAGCTGTTGGAAATCCATGTAAAGTGATACGTCAAATCAATCAAACTAAGAAACTATGATAAAATTGGTCGCTTTTGATTTGGATGGTACAATTGCCGATACAATCCCAATGTGTATCGAAGCCTTTAAGCAGGCAGTATCTCCCTATGCATCAAAAATATTGTCAAAAGATGATATTGTGAAAACATTCGGACTTAATGAAGAGGGAATGATTAAAGAGGTCGTTTCAGAAGATTGGGAAAAAGCTCTGATTGATTTTTATGTGAAATACAAAGAAATGCACACAGTCTACATTCAACCATTTGCGGGGATAAGAGAATTGATAACAGAATTGAAGAAGAACTCAATTATTGTATCTTTAATAACAGGTAAAGGTCAAAGGAGTTGTGATATTACGCTTCACCATTTTGAAATGGAAGCTCTTTTTGACAGTATTTCAATCGGATCTCCAGATAGAAACACAAAAGCGGAATCAATGGCAGAACTAATGTCAAAATATAATATCCAACCAGCAGAAATGGTATATGTTGGAGATGAATTTTCCGATATTACCGCTTGTAGTAAAGTTGGAATACAATGCTTATCTGCTGCATGGATAGCCTCACTCTCAAAAATGAAGAAATTAGAAAAGGAAAATCAAGGATATGTGTTTAGTTCTATCAAATCACTTCATTCTTTTCTAAAGAAAGAAGCTCATTTAGTTTAGATTCATATTCGTAGATTGATTTTAGTATTTTCTGGCATAATGGATATTTATTGGTAATATAAAAGCATGAAATCAGACGTAAAGTCTTTCTATATAATACTTACCATTAAAATTATGCTTATGAATGTATTGTTAAACATGAGGATGTTCAGACTATTCTATGAAACCTCACAAGAAGTAACTAATAGTGAAATGCAAGAAGCCTATGGCGAATTTGTTGAACAGATTAGAACTATAAGTAATGGAAATGATTATTCAACTACTTATCGAATTCTTGCAGCTACCCGTATCGAGATAGCTTTACTTGAGACAATACCTCTTTACGGGCAGGGGGAAAAATGCGCTTAAAAAGCTGTTCATACAAAAGGTACAGGCTACTGTTACCGCAGAAATGGAACTGCTGAATCTAAAAATTCAGTATCCCAGCCAATTTCAAAATAGAATAAACAGCCTTCCACCTTCACCACTCTATTTGACCGACAATACCAACTTAGTTGAAATCATGGAGTTGATTAGTGGACTATTCCTATCACAAAGGGTAGTAACCCATGCCGGAACAAAATCACCATTAACAGAAATTGGGAGAGCATTTGAACACCTCTTTAATATCAAATTAGGAGATGTTCACAAGAAACACGAAAGCGTCATAAAGCGAAAGCCATCTAAAGTAACTGAATTTTTAGATACACTTCGCAAAGCTATTGCTGAAGAAAGTAAAAAGAAAGGTTATCTATAAATCAGGAACTTACCAACAATTGTTAGGGGAGTAGATATACTACACCCCTAACTTATTTGTATCCATTTACCGTACTTTGCTTCATCAATCGATTGAAAACAATAATGTTGAACTAAAAAATGAAGCAAAATGTATATAGACAATGAAAACTTCGAGAAGTGGATGGAAAAGCTATCCAAAAAGCTCACCGTAATCGGACAAGATTTGAAATCTCTTATCAATACTGATACAGTACTAGATGATAATGAGAAGATTCTTGATAATCAGGATTTAGCTTTTCTCCTGAAAGTATCTTTCCGAACTCTTCAACGCTACAAAGTAAATAATCAACTTCCTTATTTCACTATCGGAAGGAAAACCTATTATCGGGCTGTAGATATTCGAGCTTTTGTTCGTGAACGTGCCGATTCCCAAACCTACAAACGGTTTGAAAAAGACAATCAGTTGACAAATCAGCCCTGATAGCAAAACGCAGTAGAGGGAAGAAGCCTGTGTGCGGGCTATTTCTTTGTGTTGTCACCTCGATTTAACAGAAACTGCTTCACCTATCGGTTCAGCCCGTTTCGCTAAATCGAGCAAGAGGGAACTGGACAAGTCCTGTTCTTCCCTCTTGCTCTGCGAGGCAAAGCCTTCGGCTTTAGCGTGTTACAAGAACACACTGTAATGACACCTGTAATAAGCATTTTCTTTGCAACGCTTATTATCAGGTATTTATCCATTCATATTTCTATAAAAAAGTAATTACTATGCCAAACAGCAGTCGAAAAACGATATTCACGACCATTTCCATTGACAAGGAAACGGCAACTTTGGTAGAAAAAATATGCAAACGCTATTCACTGAAAAAGAGTGAAGTTGTAAAGCTGGCTTTTGGGTATATAGATAAGGCACATATCAACCCATCCGAAGCACCAGAATCCGTAAAATCAGAACTGGCGAAAATAAATAAGAGGCAGGATGATATTATCCGTTTCATCCGTCACTACGAGGAAGAACAACTGAATCCCATGATACGGGCAACAAATTCTATTGCTTTGCGTTTCGATGCTATTGCCAAAACTCTAGAAACTCGTATTCTCTCTCAACAGGAAGCCAGCCAGGAGAGACAAACAGTCGTGCTTAAAAAGTTAAGTGAACAGTTTTGTAATCATGCCGATGTGATAAACAACCAGTCCAAAAAGATTAATACACTTTACCAGATATACCAACGAAATTATAAGAAGCTACTTCAACTGATACAACTCTATTCAGAGTTGTCCGCTTGTGGTGTGATGGATGGCAAAAGGAAGGAAAACTTGAAGACTGAAATCAGTAATCTAATAAATGCATAGGATTATGCACATAGATTTTGCTCCACCATCAAACGGAACATATAACAATGCAGGAAGTAGCCGACAGCTAGCTAATTATTTAGAGCATGAAGATTTAGAACGAATGGAGAAAGGCATCTATACTGAAGGCTTTTTCAATCTTACAGATGATAATATATATAAATCAAAAGTCATAAAGGATATAGATACAAATATTGGGCAACTCCTAAAAACGGATGCTAAGTTTTATGCTATTCATGTCAGCCCATCGAAAAAGGAACTTCAAGCAATGGGTAATACAGAACATGAACAAGCCGAATCCATGAAGCGGTATATCCGGGAAGTGTTTATTCCTGAATATGCCAAGAACTTCAATAAGGAACTATCCGCTTCGGATATAAAATTTTATGGTAAGATTCATTTTAGCCGCAACCGTTCCGATAATGAACTGAATATGCACTGCCATTTGATTGTGAGCCGGAAAGACCAAGCAAATAAAAAGAAGCTATCCCCCACTAACCAATCATAAGAGCACCAAGAACGGAGTAATTAAAGGTGGATTTGATCGTGTGAACCTATTCCAACAAGCGGAAGAAGGCTTTGATAAGCTGTTTGGTTACGAGCGCCAACAATTGGAATCTTTTGATTATCAGAACATGATGAAGAACGGCAATATAATCGACCAACTTAAATTACAAAAACAAGAACTTCAATCCAGTGAAAGAAAAACAAAAATCAATCAAGATAATAATCAAGAAAATTTGCTATTTATCAGTCTTGAAAACAAAGAAACAAACAATCAGATAGTCTATAGAAGAAACAGGTCTGATAGATTATAAGAAAATTAAGTTGTCTCCATCAATTTCGTTTCACCAAAAGCACCTATACGAAATTTTTAATTTCAAAAAACAAGTATGACGCCAAAAGAGAATATAAATTATAAAAGTAGTACACTCATGCCTAAGATTACCAAACCATTATAAATCATCACCTTTCAATTTTTAAAATACTCATTAATGTTGTATCTTTGCAAAAAAGTAAGAATTATGTTTCAAGATAATGAATATATAGGTTTTGTTACGTACACACAAGGCAAAAGGAACCGAAAAATTCCTTTTGGTATAGTTTCACAATCTTACAAACAGAAAGCCATTGTAACGCATTATAGTAGGAAAATAAGAAAAAATCTGATAGCAATTGAAGACAAGCGCTACTTTTCACACCTAGGAATTGATATAAAATCAATATCAAGAGCCTTATATATGAATATCAAAGCTCGAAGAATCATACAAGGAGGAAGCACCATAACACAACAGTTAGCTCGCAATCTATTCGAAGACCATTCTATAACCTTTCATCGAAAGATAAAAGAAATACTGTATGCTATGTCCTTAGAGAGAGAACACACAAAAGAAGAGATATTAGATTTATATTTTAACAATATTTATTGGGGAAAAAACTTATATGGAATAAGAGCAGCAAGTTTATACTATTTTGCCAAAGAGCCTTATCTCTTATCACAACAAGAACAACTATTACTATTAACCATATTAAGAGGACCAAATTATTATATAAGACACTCTGATTTATGCATGAAAAGATACAACCTTCTTAATGAAATTCTTTTTAAAAAAGGAATTATAAGTAAGAATGTTTATCAGAATAATAAAATGTGGACATACAACTTTGAATACAATAAACTGTCAATAATTCCTCCATCTGTAATACCATATATCACAAAATCTATCAATAATAAGAAATCAAGCATACTAACAAGCCTCAATTTTGATTTACAGAATTTTATTAATTACACTATAGAAAAATCTCCTTATCCCATATCAATTGTTATTTTACAAGATGGGAAAATAATCGGTATTAATAGTAAATATGGAATAGATTATCCTCTTACTTTTCATTCTAATATAGGCTCTACATTAAAACCTTTTTTATATACTTTTTATAGAGAAAATGGGGTTTCAAAAGAAGAAACATTTAATTGCATAACTACAATTAACAATCAAAAATGGAACGTAAAGGAAGCAGAACTACCCAGCAAGTCTGTCTTAAATATACAAGAAGCACTTTTGACATCAAATAACAACGCTTTTATAAATGCTGCCAATAAAATAGGCATGAATAACGTCTTAAAATTCATAGCTAGTTTACTAAATAAAGAAGAGAGCAATATACACCCATCTAGCATTCTTGGAGCAACTAGCGATGGAATTTCTTTATTTGAGCTCACTAAATTATATGCTGATTTTTTCCTAAACAATGATGATCCTTTTAAAAATGAATGCAAGCAACTATTATGTCAAATAGCAAAAATAAAACTAGGAATAGATATAAATAACTTATTTTTAAAAACAGGGACTACAAATGGAAATAAAGAAAGATTTGCAATTTTAGGGAATGAAAAGATTGTCTTAGGGATAATGAGGCAAGAAAACTCTATAAATGATTATTCTAAAGATGGAAGCTTTATTAACTCTATTAAAAATATTGCTCGAAATATTTTTAGCCAAAAAAAAATGTACACATGGATGTAATCAATAATTTCATATCTGAGAATAAAGACATATTAAGTATATTAATTACGCTTTTAGTAGGTTTCATAGCTTGGATATGTAAAGAATTAATCAAAACACCTATGAGACAATCTAGAGAAACTTTTTTCAAAGTAACAGAAAAAAGGATTGGCATATTGTCAGAACTGTACAATTATATAAATATAATTGCATTATTTCCTCAAGAGACAAATATAAAGGAAGAACTACAAAAAATAATTCTATCAGACAAACTGGCTTATGTTGATGAAAAGATAATTGTAAATATTATAGAGATTGCATTTAAAGAAGTGACTAATGAAAGATTAGTGTTAGACACAAGAAAGGAGCTAAGAGAAACGATTGATAAATGTGCAGAGATAATTCGAAAAGAAAATCAATATTTTCTAAAACATGACACGACTAATACTTATAAAAGAGTAATAGCATATTTTATACAACTAATTAAAGCTATAAGCTTTATAGTATTTATCCTAATTGCTATTTTCTATCTCATAAAAAGTATTGTCTTTTTATCTGTTGTATGGATTATATTTTGCTGTATATTCATATTTGCTGTGATGTTGATTCTTGAGAAATATATAATATAGCTACATATTTTTAATAATGCAAATGAATTGCATATCTTTGTTCCCAGTATTCTCCATGAGCAAACTACCGCAAAAGCACGTAGCAAATTAGTGGGTTAAATCATGGGATATGCTTGAAGCTAAAAATATAAAGTTTTAAATATCAGCATGGTAACTCTCTTAGGAGAATCCCAGGCGGATCACTAAAATAAGAGAGCAATTCAAAGTTATTTTTTGAGTTGCTCTTTTTCATAACGCAAGATGTGCAATATCTTAAACCAAGGATGATGGTAAAAAGAATAAAGAGACATACTCAATGTCTACCCGAAAGCAGCACAATAAGGAATTAAATTTCCTATTATAAAGAATCTAAAACAAATACAAATGTCGAAATCGTACAATAGGAATCCTATACGATTGCTTATATTTGTACTATCAGATCGTTTTTCAACAGATACCCTTTCTAAATATGTACAAAGAATACTTACCATGCCATATACTTGCTCCCTATGTTGATAGATATTGGGAATTCAAAGGCCAAACAGAACAAGGTATGCAAATAAAATTATCTACAGATGGATGTACAGATTTTATGTTTATATTAGAAAGTACAGTTAATCACGGCATTATGATGCAACCTTATCATTCTTATTTTATTGGTCCCATGAACATCTGTTCGACATTAATAACATCATCAGGTACTATCAATACATTTGGAGTTCGCTTTCGTCCATGCGGACTATCCCGTTTTATGAAAATTTCTCTAAGCGAATTGACAAATATAAGATTAAGTGTGAATGACTTAGATACTATTTTCAGCGATTCTTTTGCTGAAAGGTTATTCGAAGAACAGGGTATTCAGGGCAAGATTAATTTAATAGAACGCTATCTGAAAGAACACCTATATAAAAGCGACCATACAATGGATGCACAAATCGCATATGCTGTGAATCAAATTAATGCGCATGAAGGCAAGATATCCATAAGCCATTTAATGAACGAAGTTAATCTGTGCCAACGACACTTTGAACGAAAATTCAAGTTACATACAGGTTTTACTCCTCAAAAATATAACAGTATAGTAAGATTCAAGAATGCGATTAAAATATTGAGGAACGAATCATCTGACAACCTTTTATCAGTAGCAGTAAAAGCCGGATATTATGATGCTTCTCATTTATCAAGAGAAGTGAAAAAGCTATCCGGTAGTACTCCAAATTTCTTTTTATCATTGCCCCCCGATAATGAGACTACTATCATTTATACAAAATAAAAAAAGTCGAATTCATCCAATACCCATATCTTATTATACTTTATATTTGCAGCATTAACCAAGTATATAAATAATAAGAACATGAAACTTTGGAAATATAGTGGGACATTTTTAACAGCGACAGGAATCATTCATACGATTTATGCACTATTTATCGGAAAAGATGCTTTTTCGGAAATGCTCAGAAATGGATTGGTAAACTCTATTGGAGAGAATTATAGTCAAGGATTCGCCTTTTGGTTCTTGATCTGTGGAGTAATACTTATCCTTTTGGGGCAAACGCTTCAATATTATATCAGAAAAGAACAAAAACCGGCACCCGTATTTTTAGGTTACTCTATTTTACTGCTTACCATAATCGGTTGTATTATTGAACCTGCCTCCGGTTTCTGGCTCTTTTTGCCGCAAGCAATTATTATTATTTATTCAAATAAAAAAAGAGGATTGTGATATCCTTCAATTTTGAAAAGAGGGCAGACTTGTGCCTGCCCTCATAACCATTAAACAAATCACATTCGAGTCTTAAAGACCTACTAGCGATTCTGGTTTTAGAAACTCTGCTCAAGGCAGAAAGCGTACACACCTATACAATAGAACACTGCATAATAGCAGCATTAACTAGTCACACACCACCAAACAGATCGTTTAGAATTAAAGGTATGCGAATGATGTGAGTCCGGCTACCGCTTTATATCAGACATCTTGAAATGCCGGACATTTTTTCCTTGGGGAATATTCAGATGTCTGCAAAATCTTCTGATATTTTTAATATCATTATCACTATAATAACTAAAATTCCAAATCAGATCATCCACATTTCTTACATTTTCAACAATTGCCTTAAAATATGGAAAGTCTACATCACCCAGCGAATGACCAAGCAATGTAATCTCTTTCAAATCATTCAGCGACTCAAAAAAGCCCAAGTTATGATCTATTATGTCATTAGAATGTTTTATGTTCTTCGCATAATAATTTTCCAAACGCTCCTCAATATGATCTACAGCATAATATCTTATTGGATTTTTCCAATTCCCTTTTTTCATATCCTTTAAAAAGAAAGCGAGATAGACCAACTTATCATTGGCAAAATATTTACCCTTCTTATCCTTCAGATTCGGGCGATATCTCCGACGATTTTTATGTTTATGAACCCACTCTTCAAAAGCGACTTCATTATCCTCTACATTATGCCCTAAAACCAAAGAGCCAAACTTCTGCCTTCTATCGCCGTGAATATAAAGAATATGTTTCCGGGAAATATTATATTCTGTTTCAAGAAACAATGTATAATTAAAATTCAGGTAAACAGCGTTCGGATCAAGATACAGCATATTCTTCCTAAATCCTTTCTTATAATGTATTGTATTAATCCAGCGGTGAAACAGATATTGCATTTCGAAGGTACAAGAAGAAACAACATCAGCAACAATATCTATAGGACCTAAATATTCAGCATAACTAAAATTCTCGTCATCTTCGTATAATCGCGGCAAATTCTCATCAACAAAATCAAAAATACGTTCCCTGTTCAGTTCACTAAGATATTTTTCAAAATCCTTCCATAAATAGTCTTTAGCCCAAGTGTTCTTTGGAGCCGGCAATTTGCGTCCGTATTGAAGGCACAAAAGATAATCATTATAATCATCAAAATTATTCATCATAGATCGGGGACCGAAGAAGAGTTCGAACATCTTTACGACAAAATCATTGTGCTTTAATAGGTAGTTGCGAAAATCCATATAAGTAGAATCAGCACCATGATATCTGTCAAATCCATTACCTATAATATAAAGATGATGTATGGGATCACCATTAATTGAATATCTTTTTTTTCGATAAGGTTCGAGCATTTCGGCTCTACGCTGCAGGCAATAATCTTTCATCCCACTGACCAATTCTTTCGTTGAAAGGTCAAGCGGACATTGCATCAAATAATCACGAGCACTATATTTGGCCATATAATCTCTAGCTCGTTTAAAGGTGATCCCGTCTATTCTCATGAATCCATTGCGAGCTCTGTCAATTAGACGAGCTCTATCAAAAGAATATAGAATATCACTATCGCCAATGTTCATAATTATCAAATTTTCGGTCACAAATTACAGCATCTATTGCTCTAGACCAAACTGTATCATTACATAAGGTAACAAAGATAATAATTTTCAAAGTTCGCTAGTCTCATTGACCAAAGATAACTAACCAATTTCATACCGTTTGACTTATTGCTATGTAGCTATGAATAAAATAAAACTTCGTCAGCAAATCATATTTTCATCTATCATTCAACTGTTCAGCCTGTTACAATGCATCTTCTTATTCTTTTAATGTAAACAAACACATAGTCTGCTGATTTGAAATTGTCATTCTATAAAATAATTTATGCCTTTAAGCTAACTCACATAATGTGCGATAGCTAATCCATATCATGTGCGGTAGCTATTGCACATTATGTGAGTTAGTTATCGCACTATATGCGCCAATCAATATCATAGATAGAAAAGCATGATTGCGACATTCAAATATACAGAGAGAGAACATAATACCCAAAAAAGAAGGTGCATTGTATTCATTTGTATAATAGAGTATTATGGGAAAAAGTGACTATGAGTTACTTACTCTATTGATGTTTCTTGAATCTACTTTCGAGTTACTGCAATCATTGCAGACGAACACAATAAACATTTTCTCTATAAAAAATAATATCCGCGGGTGCATAAATTAATTCGTCCGCCTATAGGCAACGTTTCATCCGGCTATAGGCAAACGAAACGTCGGCTATAGGCAAACTTGCGTCCGGCTATAGGCGGACGAATTAATTTATGCACTGGAAGGGATTATTCATTGCACAAGCCGGAGCTAAATTTAGCATAAGAATTCTTTATCCAATAAACCACTTTTAGATTTGTATGATTTGAATTTATATATAGACAGTGTAGTTCATTTCTGTACCGGTTTGCTCATTGTTAAATCATTTAGCCCATTATTAAATCATTCAACCCATTTTAAATGATAAGCAAGAAGCAATAATTCAATTGCTGACTTCTATCAATTATTTGATTAGAACACATTTATAGGATATCTATCAAATTAAAGCTCCATTTAGTTATTCTTCAATGTCCGAACAACTAAATGGAGCTTTATCATATATTTCTAAGAACCCTAAATAAGGAAAAGGATAAACCCATTATTATTTAGCGCTTTCCTCTTTTCCCTTATCATATTTATCTCTTTCGATTTTAAGTAACTCCTCAAATAGTTTCACAGCTTGATCCATTGAAAAATGGTTGAGATTTTCCACATGAGTAATAGGCCCTATATTAGATGCGCTTACATGGCAGTTCTCATAGAAATTGCTTGTGTAGTATAATACAGTTTCTTCTGTAAATTTCTTTAAGCCTTCTTCTGTAACCCCCAATGCAGTAGCCACTTGTTTTAACTTCTCATCATCTATCTTTTCCGCTTGTTCCATTTTGGAAATAGCCTGTTTTGTCACCCCTAGCAACTCCCCCAAATCCGTTTGCGTCATACCACGAAGACGGCGTATTCTTTCTATTTTACGCCCCAAATGTGAACTGTTTGTATAAGTTTCTGTTTCCATAATATTTATTTCTTAGTTAAATTAGTTAATCAACTAATAATAATCACCTTTTCTTTAATAATTCAATTTTCTCTCTCTCACTTTGCAGCAGACGTTCATACAATTCCACGATTTTATCCAATGGATTGAACTGCTGGGCTATTGATGTAGCTCCTTGTTCAAAGGTGTTATCTCTAATGTTATTGATATTATATATTGCCTTCTCAACATCAAAATCCTTAATCACCTCAGCAGATATCCCCAATACAGAAGCTATTTGATTTAGAAGCCCTTCTTCGATTTCTTCCTGTTTTTCAATCTTTGAAATGACCTGTTGATTTACACCAAGATCAGCCGCTAAAGCCTCCTGCTTCATACCAAAATAAACACGGATCTTTTGCAGATTATGTCCGACGTGCCTCCTGTTTGCTTTATTTTTTACTTCGACATCCATATTATTGTTCTTTATGTGATTACATTGAGACAAAGATAGTAAAAATCAACCCATTCTGACTTAAAGTCAACTTTATTTTTTTCAATCCACAACGCTCTATGCCTACTTTTGTCCAATCAGTCTAAATAAGTTGATATTGACCGTGGCGCCACATCAAATACATACACTCAGAGATTGACCGTCAATTCACGGTACAATCGCAGTTTTAACCAATAAAATCTAATAGCCTATGGAGTAAATCAAATCGGTATAATCGGACATAGATTTAAATCATTCAGAGATTTAACTATTCAAAAACCAATTAGTGAACATACAATTAAACAAAAAACATGAAATCATTTTCTGATAAAACAAACATAGGGACAGACGTTACCCTAAAGACAGTTTATATGATAAGATTCTACCTGCTATTCCTTTTAACAGGAATAATATCGGTAGTCGGAGCCACACAAGTCTACGGCCAGCAGAGCAGAAGCATCTCCGGCGTAGTGAAAAACTCTCAGGGGGAGACGATAATCGGAGCTAATATTGTAGAAAAAGGCACAAACAACGGGACTATTACAAATGTAGACGGACTCTTCACACTGCGTGTTTCGCCCAACGCAGTACTCAAAGTATCTTACATGGGATACATAGAACAGGAAGTCAGCACACGCAATAAAAGCAAACTGGAAATCACGATGGTGGAAGATGCCCGACTGATTGACGAAGTGGTAGTAGTAGGATACGGTTCCGTCAAAAAGCGGGATCTGACAGGAGCGGTAACCTCTGTCAAAAGTGCCGAGGTACTGGCTGCTCCTACCAGTAATGTGATGGAAGCTCTTCAAGGAAAGATACCCGGCATGGACATCACCAAAACATCGGGACAGGTAGGCGGTGAAGTCAGCATCTTGCTGCGTGGTTCGCGTTCCATATATGGCAATAACGAGCCACTGTTTATTATCGACGGAATCCCCGGAAGCTATAGTCAGGTCAACCCTTCCGATATTGAAAGTGTCGATGTTCTGAAGGATGCTTCATCCACCGCCATTTACGGTTCGGCAGGAGCAAACGGTGTTGTGATTATCACCACAAAAAGAGGAAAAGAAGGCAAAGCCACAATCAACTTTGACGCGTATTACGGCTTCAGCGGATCGCCCAACTACAAACACGGAATGACCCAGGATGAATGGGTGACTTACCAGAAAGAGGCATACCGATATAAGAACGGTGATTTCCCTTCCGATATGTCTGCCCTACTGGGCAAGCAGGCTTTTACAGATGCGTATAATGCCGGAAAATGGATTGACTGGGTAGACGAGGTTTCCGGCAATACAGCTACCACACAAAAGTACAGCCTTTCGGTAAGCAGCGGAACGGAAAAGACAAGGATATTCGCTTCGACCTCCTACAACCGGGAAGAAGGCCTGCTCAGCAATGAAAATCTGAACCGGTACTCTTTACGGCTCAACATCGACCAGCAACTCTTTTCGTGGGCGAAAGTCGGTTTTACCTCCAATCTGGTGTACCGTGATTTGAATTCCGGCGTGAAAAACACGTTTACCCGTTCCCTCTCCGCTTTCCCGTTGGGGGATGCCTACGACGAGGAAGGCAAGATCAATCACGAATATATCACAGGGCAGTATTCGCCGATGGGAGATTTTATAGAGAATCAATATGCGAACAACACCCGTTCCACTTACCTGAATATGAGCGGGTATGTCGAACTGACTCCTCTCAAAGATTTCACATTCACCAGCCGGATCAACGGGACATTGAACCATTCCCGACGAGGACAATACTGGGGAAACCAATGCAACGCCAACCGTCCGAGTTATGCGGGTTCGCCTCACGCCTCCATCACCAATGACAACGCATGGAATTACACGTGGGAAAACATTCTGGCATACAGCACGACCCTTGCCAAAGCGCATACGGTAGGAGGTTCTTTAATCACTTCGTGGAACAAGAACCAGTCGGAAAGCAACATGGCTGCCGCAAGCGGACAGATGGTAGACCAATGGTCGTTCTGGCGGTTGACTTCGGGTTCCTCCCCACATGTGGAATCGGACTTTGCACAGACACAGAAAATGTCTTTTGCTTTCCGCCTCAACTATTCATACAAGAGCAAGTACTTATTCAACTTCTCCACCCGTTGGGACGGTGTCTCACAATTCTCCGCCGGACACAAATGGGATGCTTTCCCGGCAGGCGCCATAGCCTGGAGAATTTCCGACGAGGCTTTTATGGAAAAGACACGAAGTTGGTTGGACAACCTGAAACTGAGAGTCAGCTACGGCATCACGGGCAACTCCGGCGGAACAGACGCTTACAGCACCACTACACAAGCCTACGTATATTCTGCCAGCGGAGTCTCTGTCAATGGAAAAATCGTTCCTTTCACACAATACTCGGAGACTTACGGCAGCGCCGACCTCGGTTGGGAAAAATCGTACAACTGGAACATCGGTCTGGACTTCGGCATACTGAACAGCCGCATCGACGGTTCCATTGAATGGTTCAGAACAACCACCAAAGGATTATTATTCAAGCGTATATTGCCCATCACCAGCGGACTGACCGGATGGGGTTCTCCTCTGTCTATCTGGCAGAATATCGCCCAAACCAGCAATCAGGGCGTGGAAGTGATATTGAACTCCCACAATATACAGCACAAGGACTTTACATGGAACACGACCTTGTCCGCCACCTGGAGCAAGGAGAAGATAGACAAGCTGCCCGACGGTGACCTGATCTCCGAGAACCTGTTTACCGGTGAACCGATTCATGCCATTTACGGCTATAAATATGCAGGAATCTGGGGAAGTGACACTCCAAAGGAGACGCTGGATGCGTATGGCGTAAATCCGGGATTTATCAAGATAGAAACAGTGGATAAAAACGGAGACGGCGGAGTACATAAATACAGCACCGATGACAGACAGATTCTGGGACACACGAATCCGGACTGGATCATCGGACTGAACAACTCCTTCACCTACAAGAACTTCGATTTATCCGTCTTTGCAATGGCACGCTACGGGCAGACAATCAACAGTGACCTGCTCGGCTACTATACCGCAGAGCAAAGTGTGACCAAGAATCAGCTGGCAGGCGTGGATTACTGGACAGAGGACAATCAGGGCGCATACTTCCCGCGTCCCGGAACGGGAGACGAACAAAAAACGGTATATCCTTCGCTGAGAGTACACGACGGTTCCTTCATCAAGATCAAGAATATCACTCTGGGATATACCCTCCCCGCCAACATTTCCCGCAAGGTATTGATGGAGAAATGCCGCATCTACGCTACGGCCTACAATCCGTTCATCTTTGTGAAAGACAAGCAACTGAAGGACACAGACCCCGAAACGAACGGTTCGGACGCGTTTCCCACCTATCGGCAATTTGTATTTGGAGTTAATCTCACATTCTAATTAAAGAAGAAAATGACAATGAAAAGTATACATTTAAAAACAGTTTTTTGCTCTGTCCTGCTGTCCGCACTATTCCTACATTCCTGCTCGCTGGAAGAGTACAACCCGGGCGCATTTACCAATGAAACATTGGCTACCTCAACCGAGGGATACGAAACACTGATCAACCAGTGCTACTTCGCAATGGAAAGGTTTTACTACGGTGCCGCAGACTGGATGTCGCTGACCGAAGGGGATACGGACCTCTGGACGTACAAGGCTAACCAATCGACAAGCTACACCGAATGGTTCTGGTTTTTCGCCGGCACATCGCCCAACACGACCTACACCAATAACTGGTGGAACGGGACATACGACGGAATAGGTTCCTGCAACGAAGCCATCGCCTTAGGCGACAAGCCTCCCTACGCCACAGAAGAGGAACGGAATGCGAAAGTTGCCGAAGCCCGCTTCATGAGAGCTGTCTATTACTTCAACGCAGTGGAACAATTCGGAGGGGTAACCATGCTTACGGAACCGGAAACCAGCCTCAACTACTCTCCTGTCCGCACCGACCCGATGACTATCTACAAAGAAGTCATCCTGCCCGACCTGAGATTCGCATCCGAATGGCTGTCAATCGGGAATCATGCCACGACTACCACTCCAACCAAGAAGGCCGCTCTCGGCTTTCTGGCAAAAGCCTGTCTGCAGACCTACGAGTATGGAAGCACGGAATACCTGCAGGAAGCTCTCGACGCAGCCTTGCAGCTGATCTCCGACTGCGAATCGGGTGGCGGGAAATACAACACTTATATGTATCCTACGTACAGTGAAGTATTCGAAGAAAGCAATAACTGGGAAAACAAGGAAGCGCTTTGGAAACATCGCTGGTATGCAGGCACGGACGGACACGGTTCGAGCAACGGTAACTACAAGTTAAACCGCAATGACGAGTATTTCCTGTGTGACATCAATAAGTTCGGTGCCCGTGAAGACAATCAGGAGACACGACTGACATGGGAAGGCTCCGTCAGCGGCATCTTCATGCCTACGCAACACTTGCTGAATCTGTATGTACAGAATGACGGCACGTTAGACCCCAGATTCCACCAGTCATTCACTACCCAATGGAAGGCCAATAAAAGTTATACTTGGGACGAAAGTGCCGTACACATGTACGACAAAGACGAAACAGTTATCGGCAAAACTCTGAAGAAAGGTGATCCGGCCATTAAATTTATCATGCCGCAGGATGCGGATTATTCTACGGAAAAACAGAATGAGCACAAGACCGACTATTTG
Source organism: Bacteroides faecis (assembly GCF_020091505.1). Classification (NCBI taxonomy): domain Bacteria; kingdom Pseudomonadati; phylum Bacteroidota; class Bacteroidia; order Bacteroidales; family Bacteroidaceae; genus Bacteroides; species Bacteroides faecis. The sequence goes on from NZ_CP081916.1 coordinate 228,743, forward strand.
TTAATTGATTACAACCATGTCTACAGTGATAGAAACAACAATGTGAATATGAACTACTCGTATACAAATGTAACAGGGAATTACAAGAACGACGGTACCAGCGAGAATCTGTTCCGTTACTATTATCCGTCACTAAACAAGCACAACAGCAGTAACTATTACGTTGCAAACGCCTCCAAACAAAGAAACGGAAACTTAAACGCTACGTTTATCATGCGTATGGCGGAAGTCTATCTGATTGCCGCAGAGGCTGACATTTATCTGAACGGAGGAGCGAATGCCGCCAAATACCTGAATAAGGTTCGCGAGCGTGCCGGAGCAAATCCGTTAACGGGCAACATGACGGTTCGTGACGTATTAGACGAAAGAGGACGCGAACTATGCGGTGAATATTGCCGCTTCTACGATTTGAAACGGACAGGGATGTTCAAGAGTTCCGATTATCTGAAAGATACTCACCCGGATCTCGCACGGTTCTTTGATCCGAATTATGCTTTACGTCCCATTTCTACGACCTTTACCGCTACCATTATTAATGGCAGCGAGTATCAGAATCCGGGATATTAAATTATAATACCCATATACCCAATCATTATCGGTACAATGATCCATATAGCCACACTATTGACTGTACCAACGATTGGGTATATTTTCCACACCTTTCCACATTTCCTCCACACCTCCTCCCAAATATCCATTTTTCAACTTCGCTGTTAATCTGTATCTTATCTTTTTAAGAAATTCTTTATACCCCATTGGTATACACTTTGTATCGACCTTACAACAAATGTGTTTTTAAATATAAAAGTATGAAGATTAATCAAAGGTTAACATTATGTTTTAGCTTACTGTTTAGTTTGTTGAGTATTTCGTATGCATCCGCTCAGCAACTGAACATATCGGGCGTTGTTATATCATCAGAGGATAATGAACCACTTATCGGCGCCACCGTCAGTGTAAAGGGAAATCCCACCAAAGGAGTGATTACTGATATCAACGGTCAGTTTCAGTTGTCCGTTGAAGCCGGAACCAAGATGCTGGTCGTATCTTACGTGGGAATGAAAACACAGGAAATACGCGTCCCCCGAAAAGAGAAAGAACTCAAGATAGTACTTATCCCTGAAACGATGGATATTGACGAGGTAGTAGTAACAGGTTATGGTAATTTCTCCAAATCTTCGTTCACGGGATCAGCCAACACACTGCGTACAGATATGCTGAAAGAAGTGCCAGTGATGAGCGTTGAGCAAAAACTGCAAGGTATGACTACCGGCGTGCAAATAACCAGCAGTTCGGGTCAACCGGGTGCCAACCAAAGTATTCGTATCAGAGGAATGGGATCGTTTAACGCTTCACAAGAACCTTTGTTTGTCATAGATGGAGTCCCGGTTACTTCCGGAAGTATGAGCTCCGGCGGTCCTGATGCAGCATATATGAACAATTCCAAGACCAATATCATGAGTACGCTGAATCCTTCGGATATCGAAAATGTGACTGTCATCAAAGATGCGGCAGCGGCTTCCCTGTATGGTTCCCGTGCTGCTAATGGCGTCATTTTGATTACAACTAAAAAAGGAAATACCGGAAAGGCACGTGTGGATTTGAACGTGTCAGGCGGTTTCTCTCATGCGGCTGTCGACTTCCGCCCTACCTTGAATGGTGACCAACGTGAAGAACTTCTTTATGAAGGATTGCTGAATTATGCAACAGACAACGGTATGGAGTCTCCGGCTGAATATGCCAGTTCCAATATCGGCACGTATGCGTATAAACCGGCTATGGGATACACGGACTGGCGAAAAGAACTGCTCCGCACCGCTACACATCAGAGTTATGAAGCTTCCGTCTCCGGCGGTAACGACCGTTCTACATTCTATGCCTCGCTCGGCTACAACAGTCAGGAAGGATTGGCCAAAAACTCCAGTCTGGACCGTTACTCTGCACGTTTGAACATGACGCAAAAAGTCGGCAAATACGGAGAAGTAGGAGCAAATATGATGTTCTCACAAATGAATCAGGAGATGAATGAAGAACGCGGATCATCTATCAACCCTTTCCTGTGCGTAGCTATGACCATGACACCCTCCATGGTGGTACGTGATGAAGAAGGGAACTACGTAGGAGCTTATGACGGCACCAGCCTGAACCCGTTGCGTGATATATTGACCGATTACAACCGCGTGCGTATGACACGTATGTTTTCAACCGGTTACGCAGCGATAGAGCCGGTCAAAGGTCTCAAACTAAAGGAAACATTAAGCTATGATTATACCATCCAGAAGGATTCACGCTATTATAACCCTTTGAGTTCGGCTGGCCCTAAAAGCGGAAGCGATGCCCAGACAGCCAAAGGTTTTATTGAATACGGCAAACTGATTTCATCGACCTCCCTGAACTATGTGCATACTTTCGCCCACAAGCATCACCTGAATGTATTGGCAGCTTATGAAATAGAAAGTTACCAGACAGACCACGCTTCGGGTGAAAAGTCCAAACTGCCCAGTGATAAACTGACAGAACCGGATAATGCCGCCGTATTGAACAGTTTCAAGTCTGCCACTCAGGCCTATCGGATGATTTCATATCTTTCACGACTGAATTATGATTATGACGACCGCTACTACATTGCCGGAAGTTACCGCCGGGACGGCAGTTCACGTCTTTCACCCAACAACCGTTGGGGTAATTTCTGGTCTGTATCGGGCATGTGGCATTTGGGCAACGAGAATTTTATGAAAGCCGTAAAACCGGTTCTGAGTGATGTCAAGATACGTGCTTCGTATGGTGTAAACGGAAATCAACCCGGCTCATACTATGGCTACAAAGGGCTGTACAGTTATGGCGAAAACTACATGGAGGCAGCCGGATCTTATGAATCGTCACAACCTAATGATTTGTTGACATGGGAAAAGAATTACAGTTTGAACCTGGGTATCGACCTTTCATTTATTAACCGTATTTTCGCGAGTCTGGAATATTACAACCGGGATACCAAAGACTTGCTCTACAGCCTCCCCATCAGCGCCACTACCGGATTTACCAGCTATTTGAGCAACATCGGACGCTTGAACAACAAGGGAATAGAATTTGAGTTGCGTACGCTGAACGTTGTTTCCAACGACTTTAACTGGACCAGTGTTTTCAACCTGAGCCATAACCGAAATAAGATTGTTTCACTCAACGGACTATTGGATCAAACGATTGAGGGAACATGGTTCATCCATAAAGTAGGTCTCCCCTATCATACGTTTTATGTAAAAGAGTTTGCCGGAGTAGACCCACAGACCGGTTATGCCCAATATTACCTGAACACTAAAAATGAGGACGGAAGCTACAATCGCGAACTTACCACCGACGCTGACAAAGCAGAATCCATTCCGTACAAAACAGCCACTCCCAAAGTATCGGGAGGATTCACCAATATTCTGAATTACAAATGGATAGACCTGACTTTTACGCTGACTTATTCATTGGGCGGCTACTCGTTCGACAAACTGGGAACTTATATTGAAAACGGCACTAGCTCCATCTATAGTTCACGATACAACTTACCCGCATATATGATGAACCGTTGGCAGAATCCCGGAGATCAGACAGACATTCCCCGGTTTGTATATAACGAATCGGCTACTTCTACCAACTCGTCCCGCTATATCCATAGTACCGATCATTTACGCCTGAAGAACTTTACACTCGGCTTCACACTGCCCAACCAGTGGACGCAAAAACTGATGATTGACAAAGTACGCATATATTTCTCGGGAAACAACCTGCTGACCTGGGCCAAATGGAAACAGTATGACCCCGAAACACCCGTCAACGGCGAAGTCTTTTGTGAGGCTCCTGCTATGCGTACTTTCAGTTTCGGAGCACAATTATCATTCTAACACACATGTCATTCTAACTAAATAAACAGCATAATGAAACGAATTCATATATACATACTTACAGCAATGGTTTTGCTAAACAGTTCCTGCTCGGCAGACTGGTTAGACCTTAACACTACCAGTTCGGTAGAAACAGGACAGGCAATCGTAACACTGGACGATGCCCAAATCGCTCTGAACGGAATTTATCGTCTGGCATCCGGCCACAGCTACTACGGAGATAACTATTGGTATTACGGTGATTGCCGTGCCGCCGATGTACAGGCACGTATAACCAAAGGAGACGGAAAACGCGTATCTCCCTATTATGAATACAACGTGCTTGCTTCCGATAATCTGAATATTGTACTGCCCTGGAACACCGTTTATAAAGTAATACGACAGACGAATAATCTGATACAGAAAATTGAGTCGGGCAGTATTCAAAGCAGTGATACCAAAGAACTGAACCGCATTAAGTCCGAAGCGCTGGTCATGCGGGGACTTTCTCTCTTCAACCTGACCCGGTTGTTCGGAATGCCTTATACGAATGACAAGGGGGCTTCATTGGGAGTACCCATCGAAACCTCCCCGTCCGATCCCACGCATAAACCGTCACGCAATACTGTAGCACAATGCTACGAACAGGTAGTCAGTGACATGAGCAATGCACTCTCCGGATTGACACAAGAGACATCCAATGGTTATATCAACTACTGGGCAGCTCAGGCATTACTATCGAGAGTCTATCTGAATATGGGTGAATATCAGAAAGCCTATGATGCCGCTACGGATGTTATCAACAACAATGGCGGACGTTACCAGCTTTACAGTTATGAGGAATATCCCAATGTATGGGGACAGGATTTCCAGTCGGAATCATTATTCGAACTCTACATCACTTTATCCGAACCCTCTGGAGGTACAGGCGGTGAGGGTGCTCCGATGGTTTATGCCAACGAAGCAACAATCGACTGGAATAATCTGATCTTGTCGGAGGATTTTCTCAACCTGCTGAATGAAGATCCCAAGGATGTACGCCATTGCCTGACAAAGGAATCTGTTATAGAAAACAACACCGGACTTCCGACTGCCGCCAGGCACGAGAAAGTCTATCTTGCCAAATTCCCCGGTAAGACCGGAGATGATCCCAAGACCAATAACATTTGCATCATCCGCCTTTCCGAAGTCTATCTGAATGCGGCTGAAGCGGGACTGAAAAAAGGAACGAATCTTGAAGAGGCACAAAGTTATCTGAATGACATTATCAGCCGCCGTACCACGGATACGAGTCAACAAGTATCAACAGAGACTTTCACTCTGGACAGAATTCTTAAAGAACGCCGCAAGGAACTGGTTGGAGAAGGGGAAATCTTCTATGACTACTTACGCAATGGCCTGGCTATTGAACGCAAAGGCAGTTGGCATCTTGAAACTCTGAAAGCATTTAACGCACAAAAGATAGAAGCTACCGATCTGAGAATAGCTCTGCCTATCCCGCAAAGTGAGATAGATGCCAATCCGAATATACAGCAGAATCCAAGATAACCAACGTCTATTGATGTATATAATTTCCGGAATAAACTGGCTATATTCACATATTTAACCTGTCCCCCTGATATCAAAGAAGGTACATTTCATAAAAACTGAAATGTACCTTCTTTACCATTCAACACAGTCCTCACTCTCCCGCTTCTTTCCTCCTTAGTAAACGAATCGATAAAACAAAGCCCTTTTTCACCTGCATCTATTGTGAGCAGAATTGTTTTTCCTATTTTTGCACTTGACAGAAAATTATTAAGGGCTACTTTATGAGGAATATTATAGATAAGATGAACTCTTTGTATCCAATTTCGGATGAAACGATACAAATACTAAAAGAAAATACAGTATTATGTCATTTTCCAAAGAGACATCAACTGATAGAGGCTAACAAGTTTTGCAAATCGGCTTATTTTATAGAAGAAGGGATGACCCGCTCTTTCTGGCTGGTAAACGGAGAAGAGATAACAACTTCTTTTGCATGTGAAGGGGCGATTGTCTTCAGTATGGATGAATTATATTATAATAAGATGAGCGAAGAATTTGTGGAAACCCTTGAGGATGTTGTCGCATACAAAATATCACTGACGGATCTGCTCCGGTTGTTTGAAACCAATATCGAACTGGCAAACTGGGGAAGAGTGATTCATCAAAACGAATACAGACGCCTGCACCGTTCGCACAAAGACCGCCTTACCCTGTCTGCTAAAGAAAGATATGAAGCATTCAAGCTTCAGTTTCCTCAAATGTGCCAGCGGATACAATTAGGATACATCGCCTCTTATCTGGGCATAACACTTTCAACACTCAGCCGCCTCAGAGCATACAAATAATTCTCATACATGGTAAGATTTTGATGCAGGACAAATTTTTAAACCTATAAAATCCGTATTTTTGCGGCTTCTACAATGACTAATACTAATTTGAACAATAATTTAAAACATGCAAAAAATCTCTTCTTCTGCCTTTGCAGACTCTAAACCCCATTACGTACTCCTTGACGGACTGCGAGGGGTTGCGGCCCTTCTGGTTATATGGTATCATGTATTTGAAGGCTTTGCCACAAGTCCCATCGATCAGAAATTCAATCATGGATATCTGGCTGTCGATTTCTTCTTTATTCTGTCGGGCTTCGTTATCGGCTATGCTTATGACGACCGTTGGAAAACAACGATGACCCAGAAAGAGTTCTTCAAACGCAGGTTAATCCGTCTGCATCCGATGGTTGTTATGGGAGCCGTTTTAGGCGCTATTACATTTTGTATACAAGGCTGCGAGCAATGGGATGGCACCCGTGTTTCCATATCCATGGTCATGTTGGCCATGCTCCTCAATCTTTTCCTGATCCCGGCTGTTCCGGGTACAGGTCCCGAAGTCCGTGGAAACGGTGAGATGTATCCTTTGAATGGTCCCAGCTGGTCTTTGTTCTTCGAGTATATCGGTAATATTTTGTATGCCCTGTTTATTCGCCGACTGTCTACCAAAGCACTTACGATACTCGTTGTGATAGCAGGAATCGGATTGGCGTCCTTCTCGATATTCAATCTTTCCGGCAACTATCACTTAGGAGTAGGCTGGTCGATGATCGACTATAACCTGATCGGAGGTTTTCTACGCATGCTGTTTGCATTCTCTATCGGATTATTGATGTCACGCATCTTTAAACCTGTCCACATCAAAGGGGCTTTCTGGATGTGCAGCGTGGCAACTCTCGTTTTACTTTCCATGCCCTACGTTGGCGGTCACACTTCTCAGTGGATGAACGGCATTTACGATGCTGTATGCACCATTCTTATTTTCCCGCTACTGGTCTACCTGGGTGCTTCGGGAAAAACTACAGATAAAGGCACAGCCAAGATCTGTAAATTTCTGGGAGATATATCTTATCCGGTATACATCATCCACTATCCTTTCATGTATCTGTTCTATGCCTGGTTGTGGAGTAAAGAACCACATATTACTTTCTCCCAGTCCTGGCCGATAGCCCTGGTCGTGTTCTTCGGAAGCATCTTGCTGGCTTATCTTTGTCTGAAACTATATGATGAGCCTGTAAGAAAGTGGCTGAGCAAGAAGTTTCTGGCCAAAAAATAAGAATAGTATCTTTTAAAAAGAAACAATCATCTCACCTTGATAAGAAAGAATGCTTATCAAGGTGAGGCTATTTTCTCATCTTTGGCAAAGTCCGACTAAAGAAAAATAGAAGGTAAATAACAATGGCAGTTTACTCAAAACAAACAATAAAAAAGAGCATTACACCATGCTTGATGCAATGCTCCCCATTAAATCAATAAGTATTACGAACTATCCAAAAGAGAAAGTCATATGACTTTCATTATAAACCTCTACCAGTCCATTCTTGCGTTCAATAAACACTTTGTTTTCACGTGCCAGCCAACCGACTGCCAAAGCCGTGCTTTCTACACTAAGATTTACTTTTCGGGCAAGTTCCGGGATGGAAATTCCATCGACTTCATTGAGAACATGCCAAATCTTTCCCGCGTTGACACCTACAATTTTCTTATCCATAGTAGTCTTTTTAGAATTAATACAAAAGGGAAACTAACTCGTCTAAGGGACAACGCTTTTTCACTATAAAACCCAAACTAAAGATCTTTTCATCTGTTTTGAATGTTATCTTGATTATCGAGGATAGGTATAAAAAAACGTGAGCCTTTTCTTCCCAAATGTAGCAACAGGAACTACCAATCCCTACAACACAAATGAGAAGAACGCCCACGCAAAGTATATGTATAATAAGCGTAGGCGTTCAGCCATTTTTACGTGTTGTAATATTTACCCCGAGGGTAAAGAAATTGGTAGTTTCGTTACTACGTAAAAAAGCTGAACGCTTTTCAATATTTAGTCTCAATGAACGCACCTTTCAACGGCTATACAAATATAGCAAAATTTTATATTAAAGATTACATTCGTCCTTTTTTTTTGCTTTGCGACTACTAATTTATCACATTTCTTAGCATTACAACTACAATAGAGTCTCTCTCCTCATCAAATCTCCCTTCCACTTAAGCGCCCTATTTATTTGCCGGGTTCAAGAGGAAGGGAGAGATTTGCTAAATTCAACCAACTACATTGTAAATGTACACTTCAGGGGCTGCCTGAAAGTAGGGCTTTAGTTCAACTACTACATCCTGATTAAACAAATCAGAGACTAAATACCCTTCGGCCTCTGTTGTAGAAGTAAAACCATGAAGTACCTGCACATCTTCCCCCCTTACAAGTAATTGCTTACTGACTGCACCGGATATTGTATCCAAAAACGGTTGACGATACTTTGTGTACACAGCTGCGGCAGCCGCACGATCGTTCTCATTTACTTTAAGAGTTATTTCCAAATAAGCTCCCACAGTTTTTTCTGTTGCCATAATCTTTTGTTTTTAAATTAACACTGCAAAGTTAGAACTACCGGCATTGGTATTCAATGGGGTTTTAAGAAAATGAATGGTAAATTTGAGAAGGCTATTTCATACTTTCAAACTCACTTCCTTAATTTACCATTAAATATCTCTTTTTTACCATTGACCTGACATAAAAACAACTTATCTTTGCAAGCAAACTTATATCCATCAATTGTATTACTAATACCATATCCGCTAATGAAAAAGACAGAAACATTTCCTCTTTATCATTTGGAAGAAAAGACACCTGCCAGTATTCAGTTCGAGCTAATGAAAATGCCGGATTTTTTCTTTGAAAACGGCGACAATCCCAAGCAGCCGCACATACATGGCTTTTACCAGATTATATGGTTTCAGAAAGGTACAGGAGTCCACTATGTTGATTTTAAGGAGTATTCGGTAAGCGACAATACGTTGTTCTTTATATCACCCGGCCAGATACATTATTTCGACAATAATCAGGAAGCTGAAGGAGTGATTATTCATTTCAATGAAAGTTTTCTTTCAGACGAAGGAAGCAGCGAAAATGTATTCCTGAAATATAATGTCTTCAATGCCTTCGATGCTGTTCCTTATTATAATGTAACCCCGGAGAATATCCAACGTTTGGCTTATATTACAGAAGAAATGGAGACTGAAAGCCGGAATATAAATACATTTGCCCATAAAGACTATCTAAAGTATTTAGTAAAAATGTTCCTGATCTACATACAGCGTATCGGACAAAGGGGAACAGGCATCCCATTGTGTATCAACAATTCGTCCAATCGTACTTTTGTTCAGTTCCGTCAAACATTGGAGCACCACTACCGACACATACACACAGTTAAAGAATATGCCAATTATCTAAACGTATCGACTAAAACTCTGACTAACTGTGTTTATGAAAGTTCTCATAGTACACCATTGAAGATTATCAATGACCGAGTGATACTGGAAGCCAAACGTCAACTGCTTCATTCCAGTCTAAAGATCAAAGAAATCGCTTTCTATCTGGGATTTGAAGATCCATCTTATTTCGTAAAATTCTTCAAACGACAGACAGGATATTTACCGGCAGAATTCAGAGAATAAATTAAACAACTTATGAATATAGTATACAAAGAGACAAAAGACTTCACAGAACAAGAGGTAGAAGAACTATTCTTGTCTGTAAAATGGTTATCGGGGAAATATCCCGAACGGCTAATTAAAGCATTAAAATCTTCGTCATTAGTAGTAACCGCATGGGATGGAACCCAATTAGTTGGCCTCATCCGTGCACTGGATGATGGAGAAATGGTTGCATTTCTCCATTATTTATTAGTACACCCCGATTATCAGGGGAATGGTATTGCCGGAAAGCTCCTAGATATTGTAAAGGAGAAATACAGAGATTACCTCTACCTCAACATCATGCCGGATGAAAAGAAAAATATTGTTTTCTACGAGAAACATGGATTCTCGTTATTAGAGGAAGGAGCGGCCATGCAAATCAGGCATTTATAAAAACGATTATTTACTGCCAATCATTTTATTTCTGATTTTTGGCTATAAATCAACCTATTTCTCTGGCTGATCGTCCACACGCCATCTACGAACCGTACATTCTTTGTATCATCATCTTCCACATTCCATGCATAACCTCCTGATGGCAGGCCACGTCTTTCCAGAATTTCATTGGGTTGATCATTAGAAAAGAAAAGCTCTACTCGTGTAGAATCAGGGCTAAAAACAATGAAAGCAGAAGCGTCATTGCAATCAACCGCTTCCGTACGGATTCCTTTTTCGAACAAACGAATACAATCCTGTTGCACCTCACACCATACATATCCGGCAGAGCCGATGCAACCATGCTCATCACGGTCACCTCCTACTATCGGAGATTGCGGATACTGAACCAGCTTAGAAGCCTGCATTCCCGGTGTGTATTTTCCTGTATAGAATACCTCCAGAGTATCATTCAGAAGCAGACCATTGACCTCATCTTTACTCGCATCCATCGTACTGAATGAAAGTGTATCATTTTTATTTGTAACAATCGTTACTGTATTCATAGTCGCATCACAAACGACACCTTTTGAACTTGTTGCCTTTGATGAACAACCTCCCATCATGCACAAAACTCCTAATGCTAATATTGCTGTTTTCATATTTTTAATTGACTGTTTGTTCTAATTCAGTGCAAAGATAAAGGTTATATGGAAAATATACTATCATCGCAAGCTGAATTAATGAATAAACACCCATTTATACTATATCTTTCCATATAAGTATCATTCAGTTGATTAATACGATAATTATTGTAGTCGCACGCAACATTGCCATGTTTTTGCCGAGACAGGTAGACGAATACTCAGAAGAAAAGGCATTGGATATTCTGCAATATATCCAAACTAATATCTACCAACCTGATAAAATCAAGACCAAAGTTATCAGCAGGCATTTTGGCATTTCGGCAAATTACCCAGGTCGATATTTTAAATTATAAACTAAAATTAGTAGAAGATCGATTATTACATAACGAGATGCGGATAAGTGAGATTGTTACAGAATTAAGGCACTAGATTCATCCGGAGAACAAGCACATTGTCGATATTTGCATTCCGATAAAACTTCTTTAATGAATAATTTACTTTACCGGGTAAATCGAAGGAGCTCTTCTCCTCTAATCAGAAAAGAAAAGTCCTTCGACAAGTTTTGGATAGCATAACAATCAGAACGATCTAATTATCAGATTTACTTTATAGTTTGAAATAACAGGCTATTGCCATTGATGTCCATCCATTCCGCCATCAAGCAATAATATGCCGGATAGTCAGCCGGAGTTATCAATTGCTTTTTCAGTTTCAAAGTACGGATGATCTCTATTTTATCCACCGCCTTTTTCACTGCAACTTCCATGCTACCGACAGGATTTTCCATCTTTTTATTAGTTGGTATAACCGTTGATTTCATTCCTTCATCGATTTTTACGATATAGGTGTAAGTTTCATCAGGCAAATACCGCAAAAGCAAATTAACAGGACGAGTGGTATTCAGAGCCGTCATACGTCCATCGTAACTTGCCCACCCACCGCGAGCCTGTGGCAAATCAATTTTCCGATAACCACCAGCCAGCATCTTTCCGGTTTTATCACTCACCCGTAATGTATCAGTCCGTGAAATAACATGAGTAACCTTCTTCAAAGCTACCGGTTGAGCATTCAGATCAACAACTGAAATAAAATCTTGTATATCAGCAACCCCATTATTGGTCACAAACAATCCACTAAGAGCAGCAAGCCCGGCTGCATCTTTATCTTCAGTTTTAGGAAAAGCCGCTTTTAGCTCCGCACGAATACCTATCGCCTGCTGCAAGGCAGCCAACAGAGCTGCTTTCTCCGCTTCAGTTCCGTATGCGGAACGAATCACCTCAAAAGCCGGTCGCAAACGGTATCCGGTTTGTGATAATGTCAGACTGCAATTTCCTAACCCTTCTACATAAACAGTGAGTAAATCCTTTTTTTGTTCTGTAGTTTGTGCACCGGCAGTCAACTTCTGTGCTAATTCGGAAACATCTTTTCCATTATTTTCTAATTGTTGTTTTATCACTTTCAACGCATCAGCTTTTGAAGCATAAGTTGATGCCACAACTGCCTGTATATTGCCTGCGGGCAAAGATACGTCAAGTGAATAAGGACGTGGTTGCACATTTTTCAATGTCCAGGTCACCGTTTTCATACCATCCGCAGTTTTTACAACCGGAGCAATTTTCCCATTCAACCATTCATAATGCAGAGGTTTGCTTTCGGGCACTGACAGTGAAAATACATATTCCCTGATTGGGGAAAGCTCTTCCACCTGCTCACACACATCCAGTTCGGGCAAATATCCCGGACGAGTAACAACAGAGTAATCCAGATAAATAGTGGCTCCCAACTCCAGCCCCGTATGGACAATTACCATCTCTTTCAAACTGTTATAAGCCGGAGCATCTGCCGCCGCAGAAGGAAGTACCTCTACAAACGCATTTTCAGGAGTCTTCACAATAGTACCATCTTTCTGACGAGTATAAGAATCGTGTATCTCCAGTTTCTGATATTCCGGATTGTAAATAATAAAACTCTCTCCATACACACGGTTCATCGCTGCATGGGTAAATAAAGTCAGCTCTTTTTGCACACGCATTTCCTGACTACCGTCAGCGTGTAACGTATAAGTCTTGCTCAGTTTTCCAAATTCAGCTTCGGATGCCGCTTTCATTGGGAGTGCCAGAATCAGCATCACCAGTGTTACTATATAATAATATGTATTTTTCATTCTGCTCTACTTTTTTATCACCAAATATTCACCATACGCCTTGTGGGCATTAACAGCATTGCGGAAACTTTCCCAATCGGAAGCCTCATAGACACGTTTCTTCAAAGCCAGCCTATTGTGGAGCAACACTTTATTCCCTTTCTGTGTCAGCGAACCTTCAAAGTCAGCTCCTACTCCTTGCATCATTTCATTCTTGGCAGCATTCACCAGTTTGTATCCCGCCGGAAGCTGAATCATTTCATCCAGCTCGACCAAACGGGAACAACCATCTTTGAAACCATATTTGCGATTTTCTACTGAAGTGTCGATACGCAAATAAGAACGTACCTGATTATAAAGGTTATTCATCACCATCGGACGGAAGAACATCTCTCCCTCCCCTTTCAAGGCATAGTCGGGTATCTCATAACGAAAAGTGATTTTAATAGGTGCAGCCTGATAATCTTTGGGATTCTTTCCATAGTCTACGCTCAGCAATCTGGCTTTAGGAGAGATAGTTAACAGTTGGCGCTCCATCGTACTTTTCCATTCGCTCTGAAAACCGGTAGTAAAAATGCGGCGGATATTGCTGTCACTTTGTCCTTCGGCTGTAAGAGTGAAAGTACCACGCAGTGTACCATCTGCCTCCAGACGGTTATCAGCTTTGATACGTACATAATGGTTTTCGGGAGATGAAACCGGGGTGATACACAAATCAGAACCTTCGGGTACCCCCGGTAGATAGTTTTGCTGCTGTTCGGCACTACTCCACAACTCGCGGCAGAAAGGAACCCACGTAGGGTCGAGGGGCATATAAGTTCCATTACTCAATTTTACCACAGCCACACAGTGATTAAAATGATCGGCAGGAATACTCTCTACACGACTTCCTGCCATAGTCATCGCCGGATAGGCCTCGAAACCGGCCATACGCAAAAATGAAATCAGTGTACCTGCTATATCTTTGCAGACTCCACAACGGTCAGTATAATTCATTTTCGTATTATGGAGCGTGAAACCCTCTCCTTTTCCCATCGAAATACCGGAATAGCGAATATTATCTGCCACCCAATGAGTCAGTACAGCAATCTTTTCCATTTCGGTGTTCTTACCTTTTACCAATTCATCCACCTTCTTCTGCGCTTCGGGCAATGGGGCAAAGCTCCCATAATCTTCGTTCACTTTATTGAACCAAAGCGATTTGTCTTTCCATTGTGGAGTTGAAGACATCATCAGTTTGGGAGCCGCATCGAAAAGATCTACCATGTTCGGTTCTTTAGCGAAAGGCACCATATCATTCATCACAAAACTATATTTTTTGCAACCGTCTTCATAGCGCATAGATGAGGTGCACTCCCCCTGATAAAACTGAAATTGAAGTTCCTTCTCCATCGGAATACTTACTACATAAACTTTACGTACAGTAGGAGTATTGCTCCAAAAGGGAACAATATCATAAAACTGCCCACGCATAGGCGGAATAAAACGTGATTCGTCTTCATCACCGGCTGTAAGCAACGCATAAGTAAAACCTTTTTTAGCTATTTCGTAGTCCACGACATCACCGGGCTGCAAAGCACCCACTTCGATCATGATTTGTCTCGCTCCCCAATAAATAGCCCGGGCAGGAGCAGCATAATCACAGGTTCCTTTTACATCAAGCTCATCTATCTTACCATTGGCACGATAGATGGTTACGTGTTTAAACTCAGCATAAGCAGTCAAAGGGTCATAATCGTATTTTATCACCCGGTTGTCCACTGCTCCTTTCGGAGTCTGTACCTTAATTACTTTACATACGGCAAACGAGCCTTGCCCGGTAGGTTGGACAGACACCAGCGTGCTATCCAACAGCGTCACGCAATCGGAAGTTTCGTAAGTCTTTCCCTTCGCAATCTTTTCATAAGATTTCCAGTTTTGAGCCAATGATGTGGCCGAAGCAAGAAGGCAACAAAGGAATGACACTAATAGTTGTTTTCTCATGTTTTTCACTCACTTTTTATTTATAAAAACAAATGTAAATAAAATAATCGATTACCCAGCACAAGATAGCTATATCTGACAACGATTCACTAAAAGATTTTCCGATCTTTGCGACACATTACATATCTGATATAAAACAGTAATAGCATGAAAGAGACTTTTCAAGTACCGACTCCCAGAGACATAGAGACTCTGATAGGCACAGAACTTTATAATGTATGGAACCGGCTCTGCCAACTCATTGAGCAAAGCTATGAAATGGAGCAACTTTGGAATCGTGGCGGCAAAGCGTGGACATATGAATACAAATACCGTAAAGGCGGTAAAACTCTTTGTGCACTATATGCCAAAGAACGTACTTTGGGATTTATGGTTATCTTAGGTAAAGATGAACGTGCCAAATTCGAAATGCAGCGAGAACTGTTTTCTAACGAGGTAGAGATGATATATGATGAAGCTACCACTTTTCACGATGGTAAATGGATCATGTTTGAATTAAAAAACACAGAACTATTCAATGATATGGAACGACTCCTACTAATCAAAAGGAAGCCAAACAGAAAAATAAATATATAGATTTCTTAAGGAAAAGCACGATATCCCACAAAATAAATTTCTCATATTGCCCCCTTCAAGAAGCCCTATCCAAACAAATAATTCCCCCTTGCAACATTTTTGATACCAGAAAAATAAAACATATCGCAACTCTTTTCACCCTATGTCCTCAAATCTACAAATGGAATGTAGATTTGGAGGACTGGGAGAAAGTATTAAGAATAGGATGTCAGAACATTACTCCGACTGAAATTTCAAAGGCACTGCGCGCCATCAATATTTATGCACAAGAACTGGAATGAAATAAGAGGAGGAATTGACAACCTAATAACGGGGTATATTTCTGACCTCCTCGTAATACTTTTCCACTCCAATCTCTTGCATTCGCCTGTTGATGGTTACAAATCTTTTGTATAAATGCTCGTCGAAACCTGTATTTTCACAGGGGAACTGGCTGCACTGGAAACAAAAATCGACTTGTTTCTCTTCGCTGCATGCACGTACATTACAAGTTTTGAACAACTTGCATTTTTCTTTCCTGCATCCTTGACAAGTCGCTACGGACAAATGATCCAGAAACTCTTTAAAGTCCGGATACTTTGCAAAAACAGGTTCGTCAAGCATAGCTACAAAACGCTGTGCATATACATCAAAGTTGCCCAGTGACCTTTTAAGTTCATTGCTATGATAAGAAATATCTCCGTCTGCAAAAGCAAAGCATTTTCCACAATGCAGACCACAAGGGGCAATACGCCCCTTTATAAATTCGCTATCTGCCTTTTTCATTCTTCTATTATTAATTCCATTTGAATGTCTCCCCTTTCATAAGTCGTGTGATATTCGGAAAGTTCCTTGAATCCCAGTTTATGATAAATATGAATAGCAGGTTTCAACCGTGTATTGCTTTCTATAAAGATTCTTTTACCACCCAACTCTTTGGCTTTATTCACGACAGCTTCACAAAGCAGTACTCCGATACCTTTTCCCTGTACTGCAGGACTGACAGCAAGTTTGGTCAACTCATAATCATAAAGCGGATGATCCATCTTGCACAAAGCACATACACCGACCGGCTCATTCTTATAAAGAGCCACCAGAATAGTTCCGCCTTTATCCAAAATGTATTCCTGCGGATGATCCAAGGCCTTATAGTCGGCTTTTTCCATTCGGAAATAGGCAGTTATCCATTCTTCATTAAGAGCCCGGAAGGCCGGCTGATAGCATGGTTCATAAGGTACAATTCTGATATCCTGATTCTCTCTCACCATTTTCGCCTCTTTTACCCGTTGCAGCAGAGATTTATCTGACAATAGTTCTTCCCATTCTTCAATAGCTTTCCAAAGATCATTCCGGGTCTGCCGGGTTATCTCTTCAATAGCGGTCGTCACATCCACACATTGCTCAGCAAAAGAATCCGACATCTTCTTCCCTTTGGCAGATAACATTACTACATTTCTTCTCCCGTCCGACTTGTCTTTTGATTCTTTTACCAATCCTTTAGCCACCATTTCCTTTATTATATTACTCACTGAAGGATGAGAGTGACCTATTTCTCTCGCAATAGAGGTAATCGTTTTCGCCTCCCCACGAGATAATACAAAAAATACAGGAAACCACTTGGGTTTCAAGTCTACTCCAAACATTTTGTAGATTGCAGCTGCATCTACTGTGATCTTATCAGTCAGCATACGCAGTCGGCTGCCTATAGCTAATTTCCCCGTCTGATTAAAAAAGTCCATGTCTTTATTATTTGCGTTATTAAATACGTAATTAATTACGAAAATATAAATATTTTCGACTATACAAACAAATATTATCCAACAAATACGTAACTGATTACATATTTATTGGATAATATCCTTTTTTTACATCCCACGAATGCGGAATTATACCTAACTTAACCGAAAATGAACAAGTTCCAAGTCTTTTTTGTTATCAGGTCTCATTTATCTACTTCACAATCTTATAGATATATTGATTAATGAGATCATGTTGCACTCTGGTGCCATTCTCACCCATAAGAGATTAATCAAATAATTTCTAAGCCGTACGTAGAGAACCTTCCTGAATCCTTCCCAGAATTTTAGGAAATTGCCAAAAGAACAACAACGTACAACAAATGGCAGCTGTTGCGTCGGATATAGCCTCAGCTGCATAGACTCCGGTCACTCCCATAAAATGCGGTAATATCAATGCCAGCGGAATCAACAAAATCACCTTACGCAATAAAGCAATAAAGATAGAAATTCTGGCCTGTCCCAGCGCTACAAACATATTCTGACAAGCACGTTGTAACCCAAAGATTGTCATGCCGCCCAAAAAGACAGGCATCGTCCAACGAACTGTATCAATCAGTCTTTCATCGCTGGTGAATGCAGACGCGATAACTGAAGGAAACAGAATCATGAAAAGCATCAATACCAGGTTAAATGAGAACATAGTAATCATCACAATACGGAAACAATCTTTCACACGCTGTTTGTCGCCATGACCATAATTATAACTTATAATCGGTACAAAACCTTGCGCAAATCCAGTGAGCGGTACGCTGGCAAACTGCATCGCACTTTGCAGAACAGTCAAAGCACTGATATAAATATCTCCAAATCCTTTCAGACTGCTATTCAGAACAAAACCGACCAGGCTCTCTGTGCTTGCCATAATAAAAGGAGATACACCTAAAGCAAAGATGGCAAGTATAATCTTTCGGTCCAGCCTGATATAGCGTCTTTCCAGAGGTAAAGAGGCACGTCGGGAGAAAAGAAAACTCAATACCCATGCCGCACTGCACGCTTGGGAAAATACAGTAGCCAAAGCCGCTCCTTTTACCCCCATATCCAACCAAAAGATGAAGATAGGATCAAGGGCGATATTCAGTAAAGCTCCTATTAAGACTGAGTACATAGCGATGGCAGGACGCCCTTGTGCATTGATAAAGCTGTTCAAACCTGTGGATATCTCAACAAATATCGTTCCAAGCAGATAAATGGAAAGATAATCAACCGCATATTCCAATGTGTTTTCAGAAGCTCCTGTAAAAAGGAGAATAGGCTCCATAAAAGTATATGCGATGAAAGATGTTAATAGAGTAAATAATATCAGCAAAACGAAGCCATTTCCCAGTATTTTCCCAGCCCGTGAACGGTCTCCCTGCCCAAGTGCCATAGCAGCCAGCGGTGCACCACCACCGCCGACTATCGCCGAGAAGGAAGAAATCAGTATAATAAGGGAAGTAGTCACCCCTACACCGGCCAGCGCATCGGTTCCAATTCCCGGAATATGTCCGATGTATATACGGTCGACAATGCTATAAAGCAAATTGACAAACTGTGCGGCTACTGCCGGAAGAGCCATTTTAAAAACAAGCGGTAACATACGTTCTGTTCCCAGCCGTTCTTCATATTTATTTATCATTCCACATTTCTTTTCTAAAGCCGGTACAAAGTTACTAGAAAAACAGGCTAATCTTACAAAGGTGACAGATATATTGACTCTGAAATAAAATAGAGGAGGAATACAGATGATTCTAAATAATAGAAATGCGAATCAGATTCAACCACTGATTCACATTCCATACAAACAACATTATTTATTTCATAAGTTCTTCCGTATTTCCATTCATTATGTGAGGTAGATATTGAGCTATCTTATCAATATTCCAGTCCCACCATTTCAGTTCCTGCAGCTGTGCGATCGTATCTTCATCAAAACGCATCCGGATTTTCTTCGCAGGCGTTCCGCCCACTATTGTATAAGGAGGAACATCTTTAGTGACAACTGCCCGTGACGCAATAATCGCTCCGTCGCCAATATGCACTCCTGCCATAATAACAGCTTCATAGCCAATCCAGACATCATTTCCAATCACGATATCACCTTTATTATCCCAGGCTGAAGTGATATTTCTCTTGTCCAACTGCCATTCCTCAAAAAATATAGGAAACGGATAATTCGATAAAGAGCGTAAAGTATGATTGGCACTATTAAACAGAAACTTAGCCCCGCAAGCTATCGAACAGAATTTTCCTATTATCAACCGGTCTCCATTGATAGAATAATGATATAATACGTTGTTCTTCTCAAACTGGACAGGATCATTCACAAAATCATTGTATATAGTGTAGTCACCTACCTTTATATCAGGATTATCGATAACGGCATTCAGATAGATAGTCTGAAGATCATTAGTTCGCGGATATATATTTGTATTCATTGTAATTGCTTCTTTATATCGTTTTTAATATAAAATAATAAAATACCATATGACTTATTAAGTCACAAAAGACCTGAACAACAGACTTTACCATTGTTCATCGTCCATATAAAGCGAAGCTATTTACAACGTTGCCATTTCATTGCGTTAAAAGAATAGGGTTCATATCACCTGACAAAGGTACTGGATAATTTTCATATCCCGCACGACATTCTAAGAATTATCATGTATATTTGCTAAATATGCTAACAGTATTATATATGAATCCATTCAACGTAAAAGATAATACAACTATAGATACAGGAAAACTGGAAAAGATATTTCTGGAAGAAGGTATCTGCAAGAAGCTAAAAAAAAACGACTATCTGATCCGGCAGAATGAAAAGAACAGTCAGATAGGATTCGTTTCATCCGGCATCTTCCGCCTGTCACACATCGATGGAAACGCCAATGAATGGATTGTCGGCTATAGTTTCAAAGACGACTTTGTCTGCGATTACCCTTCTTTGATGAGCAAGACAAATTCTACAGTCAACATACAAGCATCTACAGCCTGCGAAGTTTATCTCCTCACTTCAGACAGACTTAACCAGTTTTGGGAAACAGACATGGATACTCAACGTCTGGGAAGACAAATAGCAGAAAATATGTTTGCAGAAATATACCGGCGTTTATTAGGTTTTTACTGCGATACTCCCGAACAGCGTTATCAAGCTCTGATGAAGCGATGTCCTGATTTGCAAAAACATCTATCCCTGAAAGAAATAGCCCAGTTTTTGGGAATCACCTCTGAAACATTGAGCAGAATACGGAGAAAACAGCTATTTAAATAAAAGTCTTGACTTTGGTCAATGTTTTCTTGTCGTATATGCCCTAATATTGCCACCGTAAACAGTAAATTGGCAAAGATATGGCAACTTATACTCATTTTGGCAAACAACCCGATGTACTGAAACATCTGGTACTTTGCGAAGTTCTTCGCAGAGAGAGTTCATCAATCTATGTAGAAACAAATTCTGCCTGTGCTATTTATCCGATGAAACAAACTCCGGAACAGCAATATGGCATTTATCATTTCTTAGAAAAAGTGGCAGAAGGCGACAATCAAGATTTAAAAGACTCCACTTACTTTCAGCTGGAATATACAGAAATGCAGGGAGGCTGCTATTTAGGCTCTCCGGCTTTAGCCATGAAAATAGCAGGAAGGAAGGCACAAAGATTTATATTCTTTGATCTCGAAAAGAGTGCTCTGGATAATGTAGCACTGTTTGCGGAACGAGCAGATCTACTTCCTTCTGTCCACCTGTATCACACCGATTCCCTTGAAGGAGTCATAGCCCTACTGCCTTCGCTGCGTAAAGACACTTTCGTTCATATCGACCCTTATGAGATTGACAAGAAAGGAACATCCGGACTAACTTATCTGGATCTATTAATAGAAGCTACCCGATTGGGAATGAAGTGCTTATTATGGTATGGCTTCATGACTCTAAACGATAAAAGCTATCTGAATTCATACATTATGACCCGGCTAAAAGATGCAGGAATCAAAGAGTATACTTGTGTAGAGCTAATAATGAAATCTATCAGACAAGATACGGTATTATACAATCCCGGTATTATAGGCAGCGGCATTCTGGCTACAAACTTATCGCAACAATCAAAGAAGATTATTCTTGATTATAGTGATATGCTGGTTCGTCTCTACCAGAACGCAACATACAAGGATAAGGATGGAAGCCTATACAGAGATAAGCCCTTCAACTAAATATGGATTCCATACCGATGCTTCACTTCCGCCATCACAAATGTGCTTTCCAGTGAACCCAAGCTATCGATAGTCCCCAGTATATTAAGGATGAACTCTTGGTAATATTTCATATTGGGAGCATGAATCTTCAGCAAGTAATCATAGCTGCCCGATATATTATAGCATTCGGTCACCTCGGGAATATCCTGTATGATCCGGGTAAACTCAGCCGCAATATCCCTGTTTAGCCGCCTTAGTTTGACACTGCAAAAGACTACAAAGCCCTGATTCAGTTTCTCTGCATCCAGCACAGCTATATACTTCTTTATATATCCTCCGCTTTCAAGACGTTTGAGTCGTTCGAAAACAGGAGTTGATGAAAGACTTACCCGCGCAGCCAACTCTTTAGTCGTCAATCGCGCATTCTCTTGCAAAGTACGAAGTATCTGCAAATCCACTTTATCCAATTTCTCAAAAGTATCCATAAGAAAAATATTCTTCTAACAGGTGATTTTAAAGAATAAGACAATCGTCTTATTCTGCATAACGATACAAAAATAGTATTATTTTCTATATTTCAGTTATATATTGTTCGATATTTCTACGCTCCATAACTTTGCAAGAAAATAAAGAGAGAACATTAAACTTAAAAAGCATACGATTATGGAAAGAAAGAATTTACACTTTGAGACATTACAGGTTCATGTAGGACAAGAACAAGCAGATCCGACAACAGATGCACGCGCAGTACCTATTTATCAGACTACTTCTTATGTATTCCATAATTCGGCTCATGCAGCCGCACGTTTCGGTCTGCAAGATCCGGGTAATATCTATGGGCGTCTGACCAACTCCACCCAAGGTGTTTTTGAAGAACGGGTAGCTGTCCTCGAAGGAGGGATAGCAGGGCTGGCGGTTGCTTCCGGCGCCGCCGCAATTACTTATGCTTTCGAAAACATCACTCGCGCAGGCGACCACATCGTAGCTGCCAAGACAATTTACGGGGGAAGTTATAACTTGCTGGCACACACGTTACCCAACTATGGAATTACTACCACGTTCGTTGACCCGAGCGACCTTTCCAACTTTGAGAAAGCGATTCAGGAAAATACAAAAGCCATATTTATCGAGACACTCGGAAATCCGAATTCCAATATTATCGATATAGAAGCCGTGTCCGCAATTGCTCACAGCCATAAAATACCGTTGATCATAGATAACACATTCGGCACTCCCTATTTAATTCGTCCTATCGAACATGGTGCAGACATCGTCGTGCATTCTGCAACCAAATTCATTGGCGGTCATGGCAGTTCATTGGGAGGAGTAATCGTTGATTCCGGAAAATTCGACTGGGTAGCTTCCGGAAAATTCCCGCAACTGACAGAACCCGACCCAAGTTATCACGGAGTACGCTTTGTAGATGCTGCCGGTCCTGCCGCTTACGTCACCCGTATCCGCGCCACTTTGCTACGTGATACGGGAGCGACTATCAGTCCGTTCAATGCTTTTATATTGCTGCAAGGTCTGGAAACACTTTCACTGCGTGTAGAGCGCCATGTAGAAAACGCACTAAAAGTTGTGAACTTCCTGAATAATCATCCAAAGGTGAAGAAAGTCAACCATCCTTCACTTCCCGATCATCCGGATCATGCGCTCTATCAACGCTATTTCCCGAATGGCGCAGGTTCAATCTTTACTTTTGAAGTAAAAGGCGGACAAGAAGAGGCACACCGTTTTATCGACAGTCTGGAAATTTTCTCATTACTGGCTAATGTAGCCGACGTAAAATCACTGGTTATCCATCCGGCAAGCACTACCCATTCGCAACTCAATGCACAGGAGCTTGCGGAACAGGAAATTTATCCGGGAACGGTACGTTTGTCCATCGGGACAGAACATATCAATGATTTGATTGCTGACCTGGATCAGGCACTTGCCAAAATCTGAGGATTGAACTTTCCATCACCGTGATACGTTATAACAATATAACATTAAAACATTGCAGTTATGGAAAAATATTTAATACACAGCAACGAACTGCATCTGATAGACGCAGGAAAAATCCACCAGGCAGTAGAAAAAATGGTGGAATCACTTGATCTTGCCGCAGGATCAACCAGTAATTTTGATCTCTATCAGGTCGTAGAAAGCTACTTTAAAGACCTCGAAAAAAGGAGGAAGATCAACCATGTACTGGGAATCAAAGAAGACCGATATGAATTTGCTGAAGACTTCGGCATAAAATAAAAGAAATTTTCCAATCACACCAGACAAACTGTTCATATAAAACGAGAGAGCCTCACCCAAGTGAAACTCTCTCGTTTTAGCATATATAGCATAGAAATCAATTGCCCTGGTGCACTGTAAGTTGCGGGAACGGGAAGTTGATACCTTTTTCATTAAAGGTTTCATAAATAGTCTTGTTTATATCAAAATAAACTCCCCAATAATCTGCTGTATTCACCCAAACTCGTGCCACCACATTCACACTGCTGGCATCCAACGCATGAAGAGCTATAAACGGAGCCGGATCACTCAGAATCCGCTTATCAGACGTCAAAATATCACGGACAATCTGCTGTACCTTATTATAATCTTCTCCGTAATCGACTCCGACAATCCATTCTACACGGCGGGTAGTCTGTGTATTGTAGTTTGTTACGACTCCACTGCTCATTGCGCCGTTTGGTATATAGATCACTTTATTGTCTCCGGTAGTCAAAATCGTATGGAATATCTGTATTTCCTTCACGGTTCCGGAAACTCCCTGACTTTCAATCCAGTCTCCTACCTTATAAGGCTTGAAGAGCAATACGATCAGTCCTCCGGCAAAGTTCTGCAAATTTCCGGACAATGCCATACCTACGGCCACACCGGCAGAAGCCAGCAAAGCAGCAAACGAAGTTGTTTCAACTCCCAAAGCTCCGACTACGGAAATGATTAAAAGAATAGTCAACAGGATGTTTACCAAGCTTTTCACAAAAGTCTTGATACTTACATCGACTTTTCTTCTGTCCATCAGACGTCCGACAAATCTGTTGAGCATTGATATCAGGAAACGTCCTACAGTGAAGACAATGGCTGCAATCAGGATACGTTCTCCGGCACGGATACCGAAGTCTACCAATTGTTGGGTGATAAGAGTAAGCTTGTCCAGTCCATCCGCATTGGCAATCGCCTCTTCCATTAATTTATCTGCGACGATTTGCGTTGAATCAGCAAGCTGTGTTGCTGTCGCTTGAAATAATAGTAGCATAATTGATATATATTAAAATGAATAAATCCCTATCTTGCTATATTTTAACAAACGACAAAGTTATATTGTTTTTAGCAAATCTAAAAGTTTTTTTTGCTTTCCTCCCGCAAAAGCTGTAATTTTGTCACCGATTCACAAAGTAGGGGTGCCTTAACATGACGGGCTGAGAACATACCCATAGAATCTGAACCGGGTAATGCCGGCGTAGAGAACCAATTAATAAGCAAGATGAAAAAAAATATGATGATGGCCGTCGCCTTATTGGGCGCAGGCTTCCCTGTCCATGCACAAACGAGTGCAGTATCAGACAGTCTGAAAGTAATCAACCTGCAAGAGGTGCAGGTAGTATCCACCCGTGCTACAGCAAAAACTCCCGTAGCATTTACCAATATAGGCAAAGCCGAACTTAAAAAGGTGAACTTCGGACAGGATATCCCTTACCTGTTGAGTATGACTCCTTCCACACTCACCACCTCGGATGCGGGATCGGGAATCGGTTATACGACACTTCGTGTACGCGGAACGGATGGCACACGTATCAACATCACCGTCAATGGTATCCCCATGAATGACGCTGAGAGCCATAACCTGTTTTGGGTAAATATGCCCGACTTCTCTTCTTCTGTAAAAGATATGCAGGTACAACGTGGTGCAGGCACATCGACCAATGGAGCCGGTGCATTCGGAGCCAGTGTCAATATGCAGACCGAAGGTGCATCTATGAAACCGTATGCAGAATTCAACGGTTCTTATGGTTCTTTCAACACGCACAAGGAAACCGTTAAAGTGGGAACCGGACTGCTGAACAACCACTGGACATTCGATGCCCGCCTCTCCAATATCGGTACGGACGGTTACATCGACCGTGCTTCAGTCAATCTCAGTTCGTACTATCTGCAAGGAGGATATTTTGCAGAAAACACATCTGTCAAACTCATCGCATTTGCCGGAAAAGAAAAGACTTATCATGCGTGGAACTACGCCAGCAAGGAGGAAATGCAGGAATTCGGAAGACGTTATAATTCCTGTGGGGAGTATAAAGGAGACGACGGAAAGAAACATTATTATGCTGACCAGACAGATAATTATCTACAAAAGAACTATCAACTTATTTTCAATCATAGTTTCTCTACCGCATGGAATCTGAACGCAGCCTTGCACTATACCAAAGGAGACGGCTACTATGAAGAGTACAAAGACAGTAGCTATCTGGTAACATACGGGCTGAAACCATTTACAATGGATGGAAAAGAAGTTTCGAAAAGCGATCTGGTCCGCCAAAAGAAAATGGACAATAAGTTTGGCGGAGGTGTATTCTCCCTCAATTATACCAACCACCGGCTGACAGCTTCCTTGGGCGGAGGCTTGAATCAGTACCGGGGCAGCAACTTTGGAAGAGTGACCTGGGTGAAGAACTACATCGGCGCATTATCTCCCGAACACGAATACTATCGTAACCAATCGAAGAAAACCGATGGCAACATCTACCTGAAAGCAACTTACGACCTGACCAAAGGCCTAAGTGCCTATGCCGATCTCCAATACCGGCATATAGACTACACCATCGACGGGGCAAATGACAAATACGACTGGAATAAAAACACGTTGCGACCACTCGCCATAGACAAGAAATTCGACTTCTTCAACCCGAAAGTCGGACTGAACTGGAATATCAACTCCAACCATCGCATCTATGCCTCTTTCTCCGTTGCCCAAAAAGAACCGACAAGAAACAACTATACCGATGGCAATCCGGACAGCTACCCGAAAGCCGAAAAGCTGCTCGACTACGAAGCCGGATATACCTTTGCCACTCATTGGCTGACAGCAGGTGCCAATTTTTACTACATGGATTATACCGACCAGCTTGTCCTCACCGGTGCACTAAATGATATCGGTGAAGCTCTGACTGAAAACGTTCCGGACAGTTACCGGATGGGAATCGAACTCATGTTAGGCATCAAGCCGTGCAAATGGTTCCAGTGGGATATCAATGCCACATGGAGCAAAAACCGTATCAAAAATTTTGTAGAAAACATTCCCATATACGATGATGACTGGAACTTATTGGATGTCGCAAGCGTTTCTCATAAAAGTACCCGAATCGCTTTTTCACCAGATTTCCTGCTAAACAACCGTTTCGCTTTTACGTATCAGGGATTCGAAGCCTCTCTTCAATCTCAGTTTGTCGGTAAGCAATACATGACAAACGCCGA
This sequence comes from Bacteroides faecis, assembly GCF_020091505.1. NCBI lineage: Bacteria > Pseudomonadati > Bacteroidota > Bacteroidia > Bacteroidales > Bacteroidaceae > Bacteroides > Bacteroides faecis. The sequence continues at coordinate 255,803 of NZ_CP081916.1, forward strand.
AGTAGAAGCATTGACACTGGATAAGTATTTTGTAAGCAACCTGAATCTGGCTTATACATTCAAGCCCCGCAAGGTAGCGAAAGAAATCACTTTGGGTGTGACCGTCTATAATCTCTTCAACGAAGAATATGAGAATAACGGCTGGGCATCCAGTTCATACGATAAGGACGTGAATCATAGAATAGATTCTGCCGGATATGCTGCTCAGGCGGGAACAAACGTTATGGGACATGTGTCTTTCCGTTTTTAACAATAACAATTCAAACAGATAGTACAGAAGCCGCCAACATGGAACGCGGCTTCTTATTTCCTCATTTTCTCTTCCATATATTTGGAAGGAAGCACCCCAAACTGTGCAACGAACTGCTTACGGAAGGAAATCATCGAATCATATCCTACCATTTCCGCAACTTCTGTCAGACTGCTATATCGCCTGCTCATGATAATAGATGCAGCTTTACTCATCCGTACTCCATGAATCACTTCTATAATCGACAAACCTGTTTTCTGTTTAACCTTGCGATAAAGGGTCGGTTGGCTCATATTCAATTTATCTGTCAGAACTTTTATTGTAAAATTCCGGTTTGACAAATTCTCTTCTATAATCTGAAGCATTTTAGGCATAAAAACATCGTGAACATCTTCTGAAGACTCCAGTACATCTTCATCCATCATTAGAGTTTTCGCATAAAGTTTTCTTAGCAGATCACGCTGTTCTATCAATGCTTTCACCTTCTCTTTCAATAACTCCGGATTAAAAGGTTTCATTATATAGTCATCTACCCCAATTCGTAAACTTTTCAACCGGTCAGCATCCTCTGCTTTAGCTGTTAAAAAGATAACCGGTATATGAAAAGTCCGCTTATTTTCACGAATCTCCCGACTACATTCAAACCCATCCTTAACCGGCATCATTATATCAGAAATGATTAATTTAGGTATATATTTATCAGCCATAGCCACCCCCTCTTCTCCATTTCCAGCCTCAATAACATTATAATCTTCTTTAAATAGACTGCATAAATATTCTCTCATCTCATCGTGGTCCTCTATGATCAACAAAAATTCCTTATTATTTTTCACTCTGTTAACGGTCTCCTCCATAGTCTCATTCTTTTCTTCTATTACTTCTTCCATCGGACGTTCTTCTGTCGTATACTCTTCCAACAAATCTCCCTTCGCCGGATCAGGTACCATTTCATATTCTCCTGGGACAAAATGAGAAAGTCCCACCGGAATGTGCAGAACGAACCGGCTTCCTTCTCCAACACGACTGGTTAACGTTACAAATCCATGATGCAACCCCATCGTATGCTTTACAATATGTAATCCAAGACCTATTGATGTGGAGTATTGCGGGACACGTTTTCCTGTTACAAACGAACCAAACACGTACTGTTGCAAATCATCAGGTATCCCCACCCCATTATCAGACACTGTAACAAGGCAATAAGGTCGTCCGTCAATTTCCGCCTCTGACACAGCCAGTTCAATACGTCCATTCTGAGAAGTATATTTAAAAGCATTTGACAGCAAATTTTGAACAGCTGATTCTATTTTCGCCACATCCACCCATAAATGCATAGGTACTGTATCGACCCGGACTAAAAATTCTCGCTTCTTGACCATAGCCATTTGCAGGAAAGGATTAGCCACCCGCCTAACAATCTCCTTTATATCCGATTCTGACAGATAAAGTTTTATCATGCCTCCCTCTATCTTCTGTACATATAGCAGACGATCAACCAATGTCTGTAGAGAAAGACAATTCTTGTGCAATCTGCTAAATGAATCAAACCAATTATCCGATGGGGTAATGGACTTCATTATATCATGTATAGGAGCAAGTATCAAAGTAAGAGGAGTTCTTAGCTCATGAGCTGCATTCATAAAAAAGTTCTCACGTTCTTCCCGTATATGCCGTTCTGCATTTCTCTCCAAATTAGCAATCGTCAGTTCATGCTTCAACTGAATCATTTTTTTGAAACGACGCTGTCGCCGCAACAAACTATAGAAAATATAACCAATCAAAAATAGAACCGAGAAAATCAAAAGCAAACGAAACCAGAAGGTCTGACTCCAATGTGGAAGGATCGTTATCGGCAATGCAGTGATGTCTCCTTCCGTATTATTAGGAAATAATGTTTTGACTTCAAAAATATAATAACCGGCAGATAAATTGGTAAACGAGACCTTACCTGCTTCAGAAACAATCCAATCTTTCTGATATGGATATAACCGATAACTATATTTTTGCAAATCTTTCGAAAAAGCCAGATTATTAAATTGAAGAGAAAAATCCCGATTCGCATTGATCAATTCCAAATGATCAACTGATGCAATATTAGAGTTCAAAATAACTTGTCCTTTTATCTTCTCACCTATATTGATTTGCTTATTATCTACTTCCAATCCGGTCAAAAGAGTTTTGCTGGCAATGGTGGCAGATGTCAGTTTTTCCGGTTCAAAATAGGTTAAACTCTTATTATTTCCCCAAAATAAAGTATTCTTAAACAACATCACAGATTTATTGCTACTAGAAATATAATAGTTGTAAAAGACATGTTGCTGTCGGCTATATCTTGAGATACCGGATATACTCCCCAACCAAATACGATTCTTCTCATCTTCCGCTATACAATCTATACAATCATTACAAAGTCCATCTTTTACTGTATAAAAAGACGTTATCCTATCTTCGCCCACAGGAATGATTCCAAATCCATTTTTATAACCCACATATACAGTTCCGTCAGTACCAGTCAGTAAAGCACTAACTACACGAGCTCCTATATTTTCTTTTTCTTCATATCCATGAACCATCTTTAATGGACGAACATTTACCTGTGATAATCGTACAATACCTTTTGCTGTCCCTATCCAGATATTCCGCTGTTTATCTTCACAAATAGCAGTGACCCATGGCTCTGCATCTTCTTTCAAGGCTTCACGCAATGAGAATAATTCAAAATGACCTGTCTGATGATCAAATAAGTACAATCCGGCAGAAGTGCATACCCAAAACCGATAACGGGAGTCAATCATTAAGGCCACTATATAGGAGTTTACCTTTTTCCCTAAATGATTGAGCGGATATATATGGAAAGAATCGGAACTCCAGTCATAACAAATCAAGTTTCCGGAAGCATTTCCAAACCATAAATTAGAACATGAATCTTTGATTGCACAAAACACCGGGACTTCCTTTTGATTGCCCACAGGAGAAAAGTTCAGCGGTCGCGATTTAGCATAAGGCTGGTCACTACGCATAATTCCTTCATGGTAAGTGCCCAACCAAATTCGACCATCTTTGTCAGCTACCTGAGCAGAGATTTCATTATGTTTTTTGCTGTGATATTGCATATAAGAATGCTGTCTAAAATCAAAATAGACAATCCCTCCTCCTCTAGTTCCGATCCATAGTATTCCCTCTTTATCATAATAAACAGAAATCATTCTTGTCTCTACATTCCGGTACTGCAAAAATGAGGTATTCGTATAAGGCGTTGCCGACAACTTAGAAGGATCATTTTCTTCAGGAGCTAACAGAGTATATCCATTCCAGGTTACTGCAATGTAAGAATCATTATCCAACGCAACCACCCCATACGCATCTGAATGTGATAAAGAAGACAACCTGGCATCCTCATTATACTGATAATAATCAGATTTTCCCGTGGGAATATGCAGACGAGTTACTCCACCCACTATAGAAGAAACCCAAATATATTCCCCTTCACTCATGATAGTAGTAGCATTAGCACTAGGATTAATAGAGTATTTGAACTTCCGGACCACTTTACCTGCAATCTTATCAAAGAACAACAAATTTCCCTTATCGGTAACCAAATACAAGAAATGCCCGTCTTGTGAAGCACATAAATTCGAAAAAGATTCCCCCTCATCTAAAAAAAACGGATAGCCTGCTTCGACGGTCATCTCTATTTGTAAGTCACCTTTCACTAATTTATAATGTCGTTTCAAGCATTGCAATTGTCCGCCTTTTACTATCCAAAAAAGTGAATCCCCCGTTATTTCCATAGCACTTACAGAAATGGCCTTTTTTCCATCCTGAAAAGACGGAAGAACAAATTTCTCTTTCCGTCGATCAAAACAATATAAATACTCATTAGCTATTACCCACAATTTATCATCAGAAGTCTCTTTTATATCGGAAACATACATCCTCGCATTGTCTACACTAAAATTGCGAATCTGCTTCCCGTCATATCGACTCAGCCCATTACTGGATCCAAACCACATAAAACGATCTTGATCTTGATAGATACAAGTAATGATGTTATCTACCAAGCCATTACTCATATTCAACTGATGAAGTTCATTATAAGGCAGAACAGCATAGAGAGAAGTAGTAATAACTAAAGAATTTATAATAGCAATCAAAACAAGGACGGTATATCGAACGGTTCGCTTCATTATATATTCATATTAGTTTAAGTGTCACAAAAATAATCAATATTATAACAGAAAGGCGAAGCAAATGATAAAAAAAGCAATTTTGAATGAAAAGATATACATGGATGAATAAAAGCATATGCTCCTGATTCCTTGAAATCCCCTAAGTTTGTATCCTGAAAACCGAACGGAAAGTGTGCTTCACAATTATATATAGCCATTTACACCTTTGAATCTGTAATATTTAAAACAATTAATCACATGAGAGAAAAAGCCAAAAGCCCTTAAGTCAAATTGAAATCAATTAGAATCTATTAAACCTTATTTAAATAGAAAGCCTAAAAAGACCTTTTTTCAAACTAATAAAATCTTATAGAAAAACATGCGTAAATCATTTAATCTAATCTGGATGGTTTTCGGCTTCCTGCTACTAATAGTAGGTTGTAATGAAGACAAGAAAAGCACAGCTTTCGATCCTAATCAACCAGTCAAGTTTACAGAGTTTATGCCCGATTCCGGTGGCATACGAACCAAATTCATTGTTAAAGGTTCCAATTTCGGAGAAGACAAAAGCCAAGTGAAAGTTTACTTCAAGGATGAAGTAGGTAATGAACGGGAGGCATTGGTTTTAGGTGTCAAGCCTGATGTTATTTATGCCCAAGTGCCCAAGCAAGCCGGAGGAGAAAGCCATGTACGGGTGGAGATTGCCGGAAAAGAAGCTGAACTCAGCAATGCTGAAAAAACATTCAAATATATTGTAACTTCTTCCGTATCTACAGTAGTAGGAAAAGCCAAAGAAGGTGGCAATAAAGACGGAACTCTCGGCGAGACCACATTCAATACTCCAAGGTATGTAGCTGTAGACAATGATGACAATGTATTCATATTCGACTCTGATGGAAGAACGCGTTTATCATCCATCGAACAAAATAAAACCATCACTTTACTGGATGGCATGGTAATCGACCAACCTTTATTTATCGATAAAGAAAAGAAACAACTATTTGGTCCATGCGATAATGCCAACTTCGGTTGTTTCTTATTCGATGCTAATGTGAGCTGGGTGGCTGATAAAATGGGACAGCTTTTAGCCAACGGAGGATGGATGCATAGTGTTGTTCTCGACCCTGTAGATTCTACTTTTGTGATATACCGCCAAAACACAGGACAATTGTGGACACAACCTTTTGATAAGAATAAAAGAACCTTAAATCCCAACAAAGCAAAACGAATCGGTACACTCTATAATGTAGGCTCCAATGGTTTATGTGCTTACAATCCGGTTGATAAGTATGTTTATTGTGTGTTGCATAGTAAGAGTGCAGTTTATCGCTTTAAGCTCACACGCGATACGGACGGTTGGCCAGCTCTAGACGGAGACATTGAAGAATATATTCCCGGTGCAGGCGCAGGCTTCCGGGACGGAGATGTACAAGAAGCACAATTCAATGAGCCGCGTGGAATTGCTATTGATAAAGAAGGCAATTTATATATAGCGGATGTTAATAACCATCGGATTCGTAAAGTTGACACCAAGTTAAATATCGTGACCACGATAGCAGGTAGCGGGAAAGGATACAAAGACGGGGATCCTTTGGAAGCCCAATTCGATCAGCCTTGGGGTGTATATTTGGACAAAAATGAATTTCTTTACATTGCAGATCAAAACAACCACTGCATCAGAAAACTTGCTATTGAATAATTAATAAGGAATAGAAATGAAAACACTATATTTTAAATTAACCCTGTGTTTCTTTCTGCTATTGGCAGGAAATGCAACACAAGGGATATGGGCCCAACAAGAACCAATTCAAATTGCCGGAATCGTGTTAGATGAACATGGTGATCCGCTCCCGGGTGCAAACATATCTGTAAAAGGGAAAGAAAAAACCGGAACTATAACAGATATGGATGGTAACTTCAGTATGAAATCATTAGCTCCAAAAACAACGCTGATTGTTTCATTTATGGGATATAAAAGCAAAGAAATAGTGGTTGCTCAAACCGATAAGAAGATGCGTATATCTCTGGAGCCCGACTCAGAATCATTGGACGAAGTAGTTGTTGTAGGTATGGGAACACAACGTAAAGTCAGCGTGGTAGGTGCTGTCACCAGTGTCAATCCGGCTGCCATCAGTGCTCCGTCAACTTCCGTAGCCAATATGCTGGGAGGTGTGGTTCCCGGTATTATAGCCGTTGACCGAAGCGGCGAACCGGGGCAGGATGTTTCTGAGTTCTGGATTCGCGGTATCAGCACATTTGGTGCCAACCAGTCTGCGCTGGTTTTGATTGACGGTATTGAAGGAAACCTCAACGACCTCGACCCGTCGGATATTGAGAGCTTCTCTATCTTGAAAGATGCTTCGGCAACAGCCGTTTATGGTGTACGTGGTGCAAATGGCGTTGTTTTGGTAACGACCCGTTCCGGTCAGGAAGGTCGCACCAAGGTAACCTGGAAAAGCAGTATGACTCTCTCTTATTCCCCCCGTATGCCCGAATATCTGGAAGCATACGATTATGCCAGCTTGGCAAACGAAGCCCGAGTGGTAAGCAATATGGACCCTCTTTATAGCCCGACAGAACTGGAGATTATTAAAGCAGGACTGGACAATGACTTATATCCAAACGTTAACTGGCAAAAAGAGATACTGAAAGATGTAACTATTAATCATCAGCACTATTTAAATGTATCCGGTGGTGGAAAAGTTGCCAGATATTTTGTCAGTGTAGGAGGTACATTCAAAGATGCTATCTTCAAGCAAGACAAAGTTAACAAATACAACACGAATGTCAAATGGGCTAAATATAATTTCCGCGCAAAGGTAGACATGAATCTAACTTCATCGACGATCATGGGATTGGCTATGGACGGAGCTATTGTAGAAGACAGAGCACCGGGATTCGGAACTAACAATGACGCACTCTGGGCCGCACAAGCCTATCTGACTCCCCTGACGGTGCCTTTACGTTATTCCAATGGAATGCTTCCTGCTTATGGGAAAAACGGAGAACAAATCTCACCATATATCTTGTTGAACCATACCGGATTTAAAAAGGGAAACCGGACCACTATGAACATCAATTTCACCTTACGTCAAGACTTCGGAAAATGGATCAAGGGTTTGACTGCCAGAGGAATGTTCTCGTATAACAATAACAATATACACAACGTAGTCCGCTCCAAAATGCCGGACCTATACAAGGCCTTTGGCCGTTACAATGACGGTTCATTAATGACACAACGTACGGTATCAGCCAGCAACATTCAATTCGCCAAGAGTGCTGCCAGTGACCGGAGATATTACTTCGAATCGCAACTTGCCTATGAAAGACTTTTCAATCAGGAACACCGTGTAACCGGTTTGATACATTACTATATGCAAAGCACCGAAACCACCGAAGCAAATGATGAAATTTCATCTATTCCCAAACGTTATCAAGCATTATCTGCCAGAGCTACTTACTCTTATAAAGATGCTTATCTGATAGAAGGAAACGTAGGATACACCGGTTCCGAAAACTTTGAACCGGGCAAACAATTCGGTTTGTTCCCTGCAATAGCCTTAGGATGGATCCCGACCCAATACGAATTTATGCAGAATCATGCAGGATGGCTCAACTTTTTGAAGATCAGAGCTTCTTATGGTGAAGTTGGTAACGATCAGATCGGTGGTGGACGTCGGTTCCCATATCTGACGTTGATTAACTTTGGAGGTGGTAGTCGTTGGGGTTCCAATGGATTGACAGAAAAACAAATCGGAGCCAACAACTTACATTGGGAGGTAGCCAAGAAATATAACCTGGGTATCGACTTCCAATTTCTCAATGATAAAATAGGTGGAACGGTAGATATCTTCAGAGACACTCGTGATAATATTTTTCAGGAAAGAAAAATGATGCCTTCGGAAGTAGGCGTCGTGACCAACCCATATACCAACGTAGGACGTATGCGCAGTAGCGGTATAGATGGTAACATTTACCTGAACCAGAAAATAAACGAAGACAACTCTTTCACGGTGCGTGCCAACATGACATATGCTGTCAGCAAAGTTGTACATTGGGACCAAGATGCGGTGCGCTACCCTTACCAATCGTATAGCGATGTAAATTATGGTGTTATGCGCGGTTTGGTTGCATTAGGCTTATTTCAAAATCAGGATGAAATCAACCGAAGCCCGAAACAGACATACGGCGAAGTACGCCCCGGAGATATCCGCTATAAAGACGTGAACGCTGACGGAAAAATTGACGATGACGATATTGTTCCTATTGCACACTCCAATGTACCGCAAATTCAATACGGTTTTGCACTGGAGTACAGATATAAAAGATGGACTATCAGTGCTTTATTCACTGGAGCAGCCAAAGTTAACTTCTTATACGGCGGTTCCGGATTCTATCCCTTCTCAGGCGGAGAAGTCGGCAACATTCTATCCATCGTAAACGACCCGAAGAATCGTTGGACACCGGCATGGTATTCAGGGGATCCTTCTACAGAAAACCCGAATGCACGTTTCCCGCGCCTGACTTACGGAGAGAATAAGAACAATAACCGTGCTTCTACTTTCTGGCTGGCAGATGGTTCTTACCTGCGTTGGAAATCATTGGATATTTCCTATCGTATCGGAACGAATAAAGTACTAAGGACAGTGGGCATCAGTGATATGAATCTGCAATTTGTCGGACAGAATCTGGCAGTATGGGATTCAGTGAAACTATGGGATCCGGGACAGGCATCTAAAAACGGCGCCGTATATCCGCTACAGCGTACCTTCTCTTTACAGTTAACAGCTACGTTCTAATTGAAAACTATTATGAAAAAGATATTAAAGAAAAGCCTTCATATTCTATGCACGACACTGGGAATCATCCCGTTCATGCTGACTTCATGCAACTATCTGGCAGTTGATGAATACTTTAACGACCTGACTCCACTCGACTCCATCTTTGCCAGACAAGATTATCTGGAGCGTTATGTGTGGGGAACTGCGGCATTAATGCCCGCTCAAGGCAACTTGTTTTCCGGTTCCTACGGTCCTTACGAGACTGCGGTAGATGAAGTCCTTCTGTCATGGCAGAAAGCTGAGTACGCCGGTACCTACTTGTATGCAGACAAAATTACGCAGAACGATTCTTACTACAACATGTGGGGACAATACTACAAAGGTATCCGTAAGTGTAACACTATCTTCACCCGCATCGATGAATGCAAAGACCTGAAAGGATTGGACAGACGTGAAATTATGGGTTTGACTCATTTCATGAGAGCTTCCTTCTATTTCTATCTGTTGGAGCTTTACGGACCGGCAGTCATCCTTCCCGAAGAGCCGCTGTCGGTAGATGAAAACATTGAAAACTTGTCATTCGAACGTAACACGTACGATGAATGTGTGGAATATATCTGCAAAGACCTCGAAGAAGCTTACAGTCTACTGGACCCGACGCGCCCGAGCACTCAGTTCGAACGTCCTACCAAATATGCGGCAGCCGCCCTCATGTCACGTGTCCGGCTTTACCAAGCTTCCAAGTGGTACAACGGCAATCAATATTATGCCGACTGGACCACTTCCGACGGACGAAACATGATAGCCCAGCAATATGACCCGGTGAAATGGGCGAAATCAGCTGCTGCCTCCAAGAGAATTATCGATAGCGGTATTTACTCATTATACACTGTACCCAGCGATGAAAACACGTATGCATCCTCTCAGGCGTCACAAGCGGAATTTCCGTTAGGAGTAGGAGGAATCGATCCTTACCATTCGTATATAGACATGTTCAATGGAGAAGCACTGGCTGTGAAAAACCCTGAACTTATTTATGCTACTCCCTTGAACAACAACATCATTTCAATCGCCTTCCCGTTGAAACTGGGAGGATGGAACGGCTTAGGAATCACTCAGAAACTCATAGATGCCTACTACATGAAAGATGGAGAAGATTATGTGCAACAACCTGATTATTATGAAGAAGCGGGTACTGTACCTACCATCGCCACAGGATATGAGCTGAGACCAACCGTTGCCAAAATGTATCTGGACCGCGAACCGCGTTTCTACGCATCTATCGGATTCTGTGAATGTTTCTGGCCCGCAACTTCGGTAACAGGAACCGAAGCTCCCAACGTGACTAACTTTACAGCAGGATATTACGTGAATGGCAACTGTGCAAAACAGGCTGCCAATCCAGAAGACTATAACTTAACGGGATATACTCTAAAGAAATATATCCATCCGGAGGATAACTGTACCAGTCATACAGGTGCTAAAATAAAACCGAAAACATTCCCTGTATTCAGATATGCGGAAATACTGTTGAACTATGTAGAAGCATTGAATGAACTGAAAGGAAAACCGGAATATACGGAAGCGGCAGATAACACCACTTATCATGTTTTGTATAATCCGGAGGAAATCATGTACTACTTCAACATGATTCGTTACCGTGCCGGATTGCCGGGCATCACCCTTGCCGATGCCGCCGATCAAGTGAAGATGCGTCAGTTAATCATCCGCGAACGTATGATCGAATTTGCGTGCGAAGGAAGAAGATATCATGACCTGCGTCGTTGGGGACTAGCAGAAACAGAAGAAAACAAACCGGTACAAGGTATGGACGTTACCAAGAAGACGACCGAAAGAGACCAATTCTATACTGTTGTCAATGTAGTTCATAAGTATGCATTACGCAGCTTTGACAGGAAGATGTACTTCTATCCTATTCCGAGAGCCGTATTGGATAAAAATGCCAAACTGAAACAAAATCCAGGATGGGACGGATTCGGAGATTGGTAACTTTCCCCTTTCCATCATATAACTGATTATTAATCATATAAAATTGAACATATAATGAGATCAATATACAAACTAGTGGTCTGTTCTTTATTAACGCTCTCCATCACTTCTTGTGAAAAAGACCTGCTTGACAAAGAACAATATCAGAAAGAAATCTACCTGATCGGTGCTTACAACCGAGTATGGACCACAGAAGTAAGTTACAGTAACGAAGAAGTGAAAACTTATTTCACGGTCAGCAGTTCCGGTACATTAGCATTAGACCGAGATGTGAACGTAAAAATGAAGATCAACGAAGAGTTGGTAGATATTTACAATAAAAAATACTGGACCGTTCTGAATGAGGACAAATATTATAAATCACTGGATACTGATTTATATTCCATTCCTTCTTTGGAGAATACGGTAATCAAGCACGCTGAAGGTATTTCCGCCGAAGTTCCTGTGTTGATAAAGACAGCAAGTCTGAAGATTGACCAGTCATACGTCATCCCCGTCGAAATAGAAAGTACAACAGGATATCCGATAAGTACATCCGGGTGTAAAATGTTGGTTCTATTAAAATTAAAGAATGACTATTCGGGCAATTACCAGATGAGTGGACATACCACTTTAGAAGGAGAAACTCCGAAGACGATTCAGAAGCCTAAAACGATTAAGCCTACCGGAGTCAACACCGTCAGACTATTCTATGCCATGAACAACGAGAGCGACGAGAAGGCTGATATCCAAACGGGTACAATAGAACTGACCATCACGGATCAGATAGTGGAAGGCACTAATGATGTGAAGAAAGTTTCGGTCAAAGCATGGGATGCTGAAAACGGACCGGCAATTGTCGACTCAGGAGAAAGTACCTACAACACAACCGCCAAAAAGTTCAGCCTCAAATATACAATCGGTAACACGATATATGAAGAGCAACTGACTAAAGAAAAAGAAGTTTTATAATACACGACAAATGAGTAGAAGAGGAGATTTCACGGCATCACAAAAATGCCGTTGAAATCTCCTCTTCGTTTTTTAACGGAAGACTTGTTTTTACATGATTCCTTGTTTTCCTTCTGCTAAATTCGTAATTTTACCGCCGATTCACGCAATAGGGGTGCCCTAACATGACAGGCTGAGAACATACCCATAGAATCTGATCCGGGTAATGCCGGCGTAGAGAACGAATAAATAAGCAAATATGGAAATGAATTATCTGGAGATATTCGGTACGTTTATTGGCATTATCTACCTGTGGCTGGAGTATCGCGCCAGTATCTATCTGTGGCTGGCGGGCATCATCATGCCGGCCATTTATATCTTTGTTTATTACGACGCAGGACTGTATGCCGACTTCGGCATCAACATTTACTATCTGATAGCTGCCATCTACGGATGGTTCTTCTGGATGTGGGGACACCGGAAAAAGAAAAGCCAACTGACAACTGACGGGCAAACGACAGAGAAACCGAAAGACCTTCCGATTGTACATACCCCATGGAAATGTTACCTGCCACTGCTTCTAGTGTTTATCGTGTCTTTCGTCGGCATTGCCTGGATACTTATCGAATACACAGACAGTAACGTTCCGTGGCTGGACAGCTTCACAACAGCGTTGAGCATTGTCGGAATGTGGATGCTGGCACGCAAATACATTGAGCAATGGTTTGCCTGGATTCTTGTCGACATCGTCTGTTGCGGACTATATATTTATAAAGATCTCTATTTCACCTCCGTATTGTACGGACTTTACTCCATTATAGCTATCTTTGGCTACTTCAAATGGAAAAAATTAATGAGCATACAATGATAAACGAACACTATACACACGAAGCCGTGATACTTGCCAACGGCGAATATCCTGTCCATCCACTCCCTTTACAAGTTTTGGCAGATGCCAAATATGTAGTTTGTTGTGATGGAGCCGCCAACGAATATATTTCGCGTGGACATACTCCTGATATAATTATAGGAGACGGAGACTCGCTTCTACCAGAATATAAAAAGCGTTTTTCTTCTATTATCCATCAAATTCCGGATCAGGAGACGAATGATCAGACCAAAGCTGTTCATTATCTGCAAAGTAAAGGCATACGGAAAATCGCCATCGTAGGTGCTACCGGCAAACGGGAAGACCATACATTAGGAAACATCAGCCTACTCATGGAGTATATGAGAAGTGGTATGGAAGTACGGATGATAACTGACTACGGTATATTTATTCCTGCACAAGATACACAAACTTTCGCTTCACATCCCGGACAGCAAGTCTCTATTATCAATTTCGGTGCTAAAGGATTGAAAGGAAAAGGATTGGTTTATCCTCTTAGTGACTTTACTAATTGGTGGCAAGGCACATTGAATGAAGCTATAGCAGAAGAGTTTAGCATTTATTGCACGGGAGAATATTTAGTATTCCTCGTAATTTCTGATTATCTATAATATTTATTCATTCCTGTACGATGCCGCACTTTTACTATTTAAAAGTGACAGAATCGTAAACAAATGGAAGGATGACATTACCTTTCATATTAAGGCATCCATACTTTCCTGCTTTACAGGCAGGAATATTCCCATTTTTATCAGGCCATGATATCCAGTCGAACTTAAAAGGAATAATTACTTCACCCTTTATATTAATGACACCCCACTTCCTCCTATATTCTGCAGAGAACATTATGCCATCTTCCCAACATATCATATCCGTATATTTTAAGGGCACAAGAATCTGATTGTTCAAATCAACAATTCCCCATCTTCCAGAATACTGATATTTTTTCCCTTCCTTGAAACCAATATTTACAGCAACCGTATCAGTTCCGATATATTGGATATTATCATATATCGGAGGAATAATAAACTCATCTATATTGTTAATTAATCCACATTTTGCTACAACAGGAGAATTATCTTCCGTAAATACAGAATCTTTTACCCACACAACAGCTTTCCCATTGATAAAAGGATAGGTATCGATAATCATCATTTCTAATTATTTTGAATTGATCCATTCCATTGCTTCCGGTATTTGTTTTGTTAGAAACTCATACCATTTCCCTGGACTAAAATAACAAGACGAATGCTTCATAAATACAATATTAACACTATAGTTAGGGTTCATATTAATGGACATTTTCCTTGGGTAAACTCTATTAATTTTTTCTAATATATCAATCTCTGAATATTGAATCTTATATTTGGCCATCGTGCTTTCAAACAGCTGCGAAGACTCTATCCCAACAAAGATACAATCAGTAGGATGTAATATATCGACAATTTTCAAAAAGAGTTCCCAAGCTATTTCATAATCATCAAGATTGGGACGTTCCTTAGGTGCAGTGGTATAATCCAATTGTCTTTGGATAAAATTATAATATGCAATTTTCGACAACACCAATTTATCTTCAGAAATTATCCCTCGGTCACATAATGCCTCCATTAAATTAGGGTAGGTTCTATTACACCATGATTTATCTACCAATACTTCATACAAACAATTTCTCGTATGATATTTATCTACTTTTACCTCCTGTTCCCTCAGTTTTCCCTCATCTTCAATATCTTCGTCGATGTAATGAGATTCTCCTACAATTAAAATCCTACGTTTACCATCCTCATAGTCCTTACCTACCCAAGGATACCATGTCAGATTCTCAATCTGATTAAATTGAGAGTCGTATTTTACTTCAACAATTTGATCCATATTAACTATTTTAGAATAAAATATCCCATTTGTGTTCACTTACAAAGCTACTAAATCCATACCGGTTTTGCAATAAATCAAGTCACAAAAAATAGAAGTATTTGATTCATTTCCGCACAGAAATGAACTGAATTATAAATTGAGGATTAGGCACGGATTACACGGATTTCACGGTTTTAGTGCTATGATTACGTAAAACAACCGTGTTAATCCGTGTAATCCGTGCCTAAATATATTCTTTTCCGATTCGTAATGAAGCATAATAACAGATCGACAACGTATACACAGACAGACAAGTTAGTAAATATGGAGTAATTGATCAGCCCTGATTCCAATATCAGTTTCAACCGTTGGAACAAAGTGTTTCATGCCTTGAAACTAAAAGTTTCATTACTTGAAACCATTTGTTTCAAGGCATGAAACTCTTTGAAGATACACTACAATGAGAGCAAAAACAGCTTTCAAATCATTAGGAGGGATATAGAATTTAATTTTTGTTCGATTCAGAGTATAATAAATCCGCTGTTACCTAAGAAGATATACACTTATAGGTAACAGCGGAAAATCTATTATTTCTAAGGATATTTGCTTGAGCAACAGGATCAAATAGTAAGCAGATACTTCTTGAAGTCTGCAAATTCCTTCGTCATTGGCAAGCTCTTCTTCTCCCCTTTCATAAACTCCTGCAGCTTGGCCGGTATCTCTACCGCTTCACCGATAATACCTTCTACTGTTTCCAGAAATTTAGCAGGGTGAGCTGTTTCGAGAAATACTCCCGTTTCACCCGGTTTCAATCCTTCTTGCAAAGCGCGATAGCCGCATGCCCCATGAGGATCGAGCAAGTAATGATGTTCTTTCCAAGTTTCCTTCACTGTTTCGCGAATCTGTTCGTCAGTATAGGTAGTTCCCGAAATCTCAGCAGAAATCTCAGCATGAGAACCGCCATACAGATCAAGCACACGGGCAAAGTTACTCGGGTCACCTACGTCCATAGCATTAGCGATAGTTGCGATGGATGGCCGGGGATTATATTTACCTGTTTGCAGGTATTGATAAAATATATCGTTGCGATTGTTGGCAGCAATAAAACGTTTGACAGGCAAGCCCATCTTCTTTCCAAACAAGCCGGCTGTGATGTTACCAAAGTTTCCGCTAGGTACACAAATCACTGCATTATCGGCTTTTCCGGCACGCTTCAGCTGGGCATAGGCATAGAAATAATAGAATGCCTGCGGCAGAAAACGAGCCACATTGATAGAATTGGCGGAGGTCAGCGACAGATGTTCGTTCAATTCCTTATCCATGAAAGCAGCTTTTACCAACGCCTGGCAATCGTCAAACGTTCCGTCCACTTCGAGAGCAGTGATATTCTGTCCTAAAGTAGTGAATTGCTTTTCCTGTATCTCGCTGACTTTCCCCTTCGGATAAAGCACATACACATGAATACCTTCCACACCCAGAAAACCGTTGGCAACGGCACTCCCTGTATCACCGGAGGTCGCTACCAGTACGTTTACATCCTTCTGTCCTTCTTTCTTGATGAAGTATCCCAGCAAACGTGCCATGAAACGACCGCCTACATCTTTGAAAGCCAGTGTAGGTCCGTGGAAAAGTTCCAGAGAATAAATGTTGTCCGCCACCTTCACCAACGGAACATCAAAGCTCAATGTATCATACACAATCTGTTTCAGTGTATCAGCGGGAACGTCTTCACCAAAGAAGGCATCGGCTACACGGTAAGCGATTTCCTGAAAAGAAAGGCTGTCAATCGTATCGTAAAAATCCTGAGGAAGCGGCTTGATAGTCATAGGCATGAAAAGCCCTCTGTCAGCGGCAAGCCCTTTTACTACGGCTTCTTGCAGAGAAGCCATCGGCGCCTGTTTATTCGTACTATAGTATTTCATTAGATCATATTTTTATTCATCACAGACTACGCAGTTCCATACAGATTTCAATGTCCGGCGGGCAATCTGCATAATCTGTGACGAAGCGTTATTTCATGAACTCTTTTATAAATTCGTCTTCTTTCAACACACCGTAACTGCCATTGCATGCCGATACCTCATCGTATGTCTGTACCTCATCCGGTTCGATACCCGGATACCAGATAAGGAATGGTATAGGCTCGGAAGTATGGGTACGAAGTTCACAAGGAGTAGGATGATCGGGCAATACAGCAATCGCCACCGGCTCGTCCCAGTCTTTCACAGCCTCATAGAT
The DNA here is from genome assembly GCF_020091505.1 of Bacteroides faecis. NCBI lineage: Bacteria > Pseudomonadati > Bacteroidota > Bacteroidia > Bacteroidales > Bacteroidaceae > Bacteroides > Bacteroides faecis. The sequence continues at coordinate 272,924 of NZ_CP081916.1, forward strand.
AGGTCCGACCGCACGTTTGTCGAGATTCTCTATTGTCAGAAGTTTCAAGTCTATATCCCCTTCATGTCCAGCCTCATCACTGGCTTCGATATGGAGATAGACGAAGTCATCCGTCTTCAGAGCTTCCAGAGCGGCAGCTACTTTATTCTCGTAATTTGTATTATACAGTCCGGTTGCCCCCTCCACTGCGATGCGACGCAAGCCGGCATAATATCCGATTCCGTTAATCAAGTCAACAGCCGAGATAACAGCTCCTTTCTTTACTTGCGGGAAAGTTTCGGAGAAAGTGGGCATCTGCGGACGATAGCCGGGGCTCCAAGGCCAGATACTATTGGCCGGATCTTTGCCTTCGGCAATCCGCTTCAGATTTAACGGATGATTCTTCAGCAATTCCTGTGATTGAAGAATAAGGTCATTGATAAGGTCTGCCGTTTCCTGAGCCTCCGGCACTGAAGGCTTCACCATCAACGGACGGAAAGGTTTCAAAGGAACATCGTGCGGAGGAGTACAATCCAACTCTTTATTACCGCCTTTGATCACCAGCAGATGTCGATACTGAACTCCCGTATGAAAACGTACGCGATCATTTCCCAATTTCTCTTGCAGATACTGAATCAGCACATCTGCCTCCTCTGTAGATATATGTCCGGAAGAGTGATTCTTCAGAATCTCTCCTTCCACACAAATCAGATTACAACGCATTGCCATCTCTCCCGGCTTCAGGTCTACGCCGATACTGGCAGCTTCGAGCGGTCCGCGTCCCTCGTATACTTTCGGAAGATTATACCCCAACACAGACATATTGGCAACCTCACTACCCGGATGGAAACCTTCGGCAACGGTAATCAAACGACCATTGCGCCCCATGCGGGCTAATTTATCCATATAAGGCGTCTTCGCATATTGCAGGAGCGTCTTGTCCCCTAATGACTTCACTGGCCAGTCGGCCATTCCGTCTCCCAATATAATAATATGCTTCACTTCTTTAGAAATTAAGAATGAAGAATGATGAATGAAGAATTGTCTGTGCCATTATGCTGCATAGTAATTCTTCATTTTTAGTTCTTCATTTAAATTAAACGTTGGCGATACTCATAATGTCAGCGAATACTCCGGCAGCCGTTACTCCGGCACCGGCGCCGTATCCTTGAATCATCATCGGATATTCTTTATAGCGTTCCGTAGTCAGCAAGATGATGTTGTTGCTGCCTTCCAGTCCGTAGAAAGGATGGTTGGCACCCACTTCCTGAAGTCCGACAGAAGCTTTTCCGTCTTCCAGTTTGGCTACAAAACGCCAATGCTTATGTTCTTTCTCCAATACCTGACGACGGGCTTCAAAGTCTGCATCGAGACTCGGCACCCGTTTCCAGAAGTCATCCAACGAACCTTCGAAGAAGTCGTTCGGAACGAAGAGATTCTTTTCTACGTCTTCCTGTTCGATGCGGTATCCGGCTTCACGCGCCAGAATCACCAGTTTACGGATCACGTCTTTTCCACTCAGGTCGATACGCGGGTCCGGTTCGGAATAACGTTCTTCCTGTGCCATCTTGATGGTGCGGCTGAAAGGAATGTCAGCGCTGATCTTATTAAAGATATAGTTCAATGTACCCGAAAGTACCGCTTCAATCTTCAGTATCTTGTCACCACTATGAATCAGGTCATTGATGGTGTTGATAATCGGAAGTCCCGCACCTACGTTTGTCTCAAACAGGTATTTCACACCACGTTGACGGGCAATCGTTTTCAGTTCGCGATAGTTTTCGTAAGCCGAAGATGCCGCGATCTTATTGGCTGCCACTACGGAAACATTGTGTTGCAGAAGGTCTTTGTAAAGCGATGCAATGTCAGGACTTGCCGTACAATCGACGAATACGGAATTGAAGATATTCATTCCGACTATTTCGTCACGGATGGTCTGCAGATTGCTGTCCTTACCTTTCACTTGCAGTTCTTCACGGAAATTAGCCAGGTCAAATCCCTCACGGCTGAACATTGCTTTCGCTGCATCGATGATACCTACGACATGCAATTTCAGTCCGTTCTCCACCATCAGTTTCTGCTGCTGGCAACGGATCTGCTCTACCAGGCTACCGCCAACCGTACCAATACCACAGATAAAGAGGTTCAATACCTGATATTCGGACAGGAAGAAGGAGTCATGGATAACGTTCAGAGATTTACGCAACGATTTGGAATCGACAACAAAAGAAATGTTGGTTTCCGAAGCTCCCTGCGCACAAGCGATAACATTGATACCATTACGTCCCAGCGTACCGAAAAGCTTACCTGCAATACCCGGTGTATGCTTCATATTCTCGCCAACGATAGCAACCGTAGCCAGATTTCTCTCTGCAAGGATCGGAGAAATCTCTCCCATCTCGATCTCTTTCGCAAATTCCTCGTTCAGCACTTCACAAGCCAGATCGGCATCAGCGTTACGGACACCGATAGAAGTACTGTTTTCGGATGAAGCCTGCGAAACGAGGAACACACTGATTCCATTCTTTGCCAAGGCCTTGAAGATGCGATAGTTTACGCCGATCACACCAACCATACCCAGACCCTGAACCGTGATCAGACTCGTATCGTTGATAGAAGAAATACCTTTAATAGCCTTGCTCTGCGGATTGGAAGTTTCTTGTTTAATAACAGTTCCTACTCCGTCGGGATTGAATGTATTCTTTATAATAATAGGAATATTCTTATGACATACCGGATAGATCGTCGGCGGATAAACCACTTTCGCACCAAAGTTGCAAAGTTCGGTTGCTTCTACATAGCTCAGTTCGGAAATAGTATAAGCAGTTGAAATCACACGCGGATCAGCAGTCATGAAGCCGTCCACATCCGTCCATATCTCCAGACTGTTAGCATCGAGCGCTGCGGCAATAATGGCAGCTGTATAATCCGAACCACCACGACCAAGGTTAGTTACATCTCCCGACACCTTATCCGAAGAAATAAATCCGGGCACCAACGATACTTTCGGAATGGAATGGAAAGTCTCTTTTACTAACTGATTAGTCAGGTCCGCATCGATCGTATGTTTGTTATGTTTCTTTTCAGTCTTGATAAAAGTACGTGAATCAAACCATTTTGCCCCATCAATCAGTTCAGCTACGATGATGGAAGAAAGACGCTCGCCATAGCTGACAATGGTATCCGATGTTTTCGGAGAAAGGTCTCTGATCAGGTAAATACCCTGGAAAATATCCTTCAACTCATTCAGCAATTCGCCAATCTGACGCTGCAATGCCACTTGCCCGGCTCCGGCAGGAATCACTTCCTTAATCATCTCTACATGACGATAGACAATTTCACGGAACTCACCTTCGTAAGCCGAATCTCCGGCTGCCGCCATCTTCGATGTATTAATCAGTTTGTCAGTGATGCCTCCCAATGCGGAAACAACTACAATTACCGGCTCGCCGGCCGACTCTACAATTCTCTTTACACTTAAAATGCTGTTCACGGAACCTACGGATGTTCCGCCGAATTTCATTACTTTCATGAAGATACATATTTAAATACAATCCCCTCGAGTATAGTTATTACAGGGTGATTGGTTGTTTACGAAAAAAATTAAAATTGAGTTTTGCCTACTTACACAGGCGTGAATCACGTAGATACACAAATACTATCCATTAACCCCAAAGGGTCATGGTACACATGGATGTGACTGTATGTGGATAGTACTTCATCATAGTCTCTGTTTCTACCATTGTTTTTGATAAGTGTCGCAAAAGTAATAATAAAAACGTTCAATCTATCACTTTTTTCGGTTTTTTTCTGATAAAAAGAACATCGTGTCTCTTTCCCAGCCGATAAAAGCCCTTCACTTTTATGACATTTTGCTATCCATATATCGTTTATATTATTATATTTGCAAAAACAACAGCATAAAACCAGCATATGACCCCGTTAAATACTTCCGTATTGTTAATATACACCGGTGGAACAATTGGAATGATTGAAAACACCGCAACAGGCGCATTGGAGAGCTTCAACTTCGAGCAACTCCAGAGACATGTCCCCGAATTGCAAAAATTCAACTTCCCGATTGACACTTATCAGTTTGATCCACCAATGGACTCTTCGGACATGGAACCTGATATGTGGAGAAAGCTGGTACGCATCATTCATGAGAACTACGACCGCTATCATGGATTCGTTATCCTGCATGGCACGGATACGATGGCTTATACTGCCTCAGCCCTGAGCTTTATGCTGGAAGGACTGGATAAACCGGTTATCCTCACAGGATCTCAGCTTCCGATAGGGGTACTCCGCACGGATGGAAAGGAAAATCTGATGACGAGTATCGAAATTGCCGCTGCACAAGATAAAGACGGGAAAGCAGTGGTTCCGGAAGTCTGTATCTTCTTCGAGAATCATCTAATGCGGGGGAATCGGACGACGAAAATGAATGCGGAAAACTTCAACGCATTCCGTTCATTCAACTATCCGGTACTGGCAGAAGCGGGTATTCACATTAAATACAATAATGTACATATCCATGTTAATAAGAGCAGGCAGGAATTAATGCCACATTATTTATTGGATACGAATATAGCCGTACTTAAACTATTTCCCGGTATTCAGGAGAACGTGATAGCCACGATTTTAGGAACGAAAGGTTTAAAGGCCGTCGTACTCGAAACATATGGCTCCGGCAATGCACCACGTAAAGAGTGGTTTATCCGCAGGCTCTGCCAAGCCAGCGCACAAGGGATTGTGATTGTAAATGTAACCCAGTGCAACGCCGGAATGGTGGAAATGGAACGTTACGAAACGGGATACCAGCTGTTGCAGGCAGGAGTCGTCTCCGGATATGACAGTACAACAGAATCAGCTGTAACCAAACTGATGTTCTTATTAGGACACGGATATACACCGGATGAAGTCCGCGATCACATGAACCGGTCGATAGCGGGAGAGATCACTCTGTAAGCTTCATCTATTTCTATTAGGCAGGGATAACTTATTTCTAATAAATTATCCCTATTTTTGTACCCTACAAGAAGAAAGGAATCTCAATGGCAAAAGAAAAGACCGTATATGTATGCAGTAACTGCGGGCAGGATTCACCGAAGTGGGTGGGCAAGTGCCCGTCGTGCGGAGAATGGAATACGTATGTAGAAGAGATCGTACGGAAAGAACCGACCAACCGCCGACCGGTATCGGGCATCGAAACGCAGAAAGCAAAACCAATAATCCTTAGTGAGATAGAAGCGGATGATGAACCACGTATCAATATGCATGATGAAGAACTGAATCGTGTATTGGGCGGAGGACTTGTCCCCGGCTCCCTGGTTTTGATCGGTGGCGAACCGGGAATCGGAAAATCGACACTCGTCATGCAGACCGTATTGCGTATGCCGGACAAGAAGATTCTCTATGTATCCGGTGAAGAAAGCGCACGGCAGCTGAAACTGCGTGCCGACCGTCTTTCTGATGTTTCCAGCGACTGCTTCATCGTATGCGAAACTTCACTTGAACATATCTATGTTCATATCAAGAACACAAATCCTGATTTAGTTATCATCGACTCCATACAGACTATTTCCACTGAAAACATAGAATCCTCTCCCGGAAGTATTGCCCAGGTAAGAGAATGTTCGGCATCGATTCTCCGTTTCGCAAAGGAAACACATACACCGGTCCTGCTCATCGGGCATATTAACAAGGAAGGCAGCATTGCAGGTCCAAAAGTGTTGGAGCATATTGTAGATACCGTTCTCCAATTTGAAGGAGATCAGCATTATATGTACCGCATTTTGCGAAGCATCAAAAACCGTTTCGGAAGTACCGCCGAACTGGGCATTTACGAAATGCGTCAGGACGGGTTACGCCAAGTCAGCAATCCTTCGGAACTGCTGTTAAGTCAGGATCATGAAGGCATGAGCGGAGTAGCTATTGCTTCGGCTATCGAAGGGGTACGCCCGTTCCTGATCGAGACACAGGCACTGGTAAGTTCCGCCGTTTATGGAAATCCCCAACGGTCGGCAACCGGATTCGATATACGAAGAATGAATATGCTGCTGGCTGTTCTTGAAAAGCGTGTCGGATTCAAGCTCGCACAGAAAGATGTATTTCTGAATATTGCCGGAGGATTGAAAGTGAACGATCCCGCTATCGACCTGGCAGTGATCAGCGCAATCCTATCTTCCAATATGGATGCCGCTATCGAACCGGAAGTTTGTATGGCGGGAGAAATAGGGCTGTCGGGAGAGATACGCCCCGTAAACCGAATAGAGCAACGCATCGGAGAAGCGGAAAAGTTAGGATTCAAACGATTCCTGCTTCCTAAATACAATCTGCAAGGGATTGATACCCAAAAACTAAAAATAGAATTAGTACCTGTCAGAAAGGTAGAAGAAGCATTCAGAGCACTCTTCGGATAAGTCCGGATGGGCAACCAGCTGTTGCCCGTTCACAAACTAACAGGTACACATCAAACAGTAGACTAATGACACAAGAATACCAACTCCGCATCCTCCCTGAAATCGCAGCAAACGAACAGCGACTGAAAGAATACATTTCGAAAGAAAAAGGTATCAATCTGCGCAATATCAACGCTACCCGAATACTGAAACGAAGTATTGATGCACGCCAGCGGACTATCTTCGTCAATTTAAAGGTGCGGGTATATATCAATGAGATGCCCAAAGAAGATGAATACGAACATACTATATATAATAATGTAGAGGGCAAACCTCAGATTATCGTAGTCGGTGCGGGTCCGGGCGGATTATTCGCTGCTTTACGCCTCATCGAACTCGGATTACGTCCGGTCATTGTGGAGCGGGGAAAAGATGTGCGCGAAAGAAAGAAAGATCTGGCGCAGATCAGCAGAGAGCATACCGTAGACCCGGAATCGAACTATAGCTTTGGTGAAGGAGGTGCAGGAGCGTATTCGGATGGTAAACTTTATACCCGCAGCAAAAAAAGAGGAAATGTAGACAAGATACTGAATGTATTCTGCCAGCACGGAGCTTCTACTTCAATATTAGCCGACGCTCATCCTCATATCGGCACAGATAAGCTTCCGCGTGTGATTGAAAATATGCGGAATACAATCATCGGGTGTGGAGGAGAAGTACATTTCCAGACCAGAATGGACGCACTGATCATTGAAAACGATGAAATCAAAGGTATTGAAACGAATACAGGAAAAGTCTTTCTCGGTCCTGTAATACTGGCAACCGGACATTCTGCAAGGGATGTATATCGCTGGCTGGCTGCCAATGGCGTTACGATGGAAGCCAAAGGAATCGCTGTCGGTGTCCGGCTGGAACATCCGGCAACGCTGATTGACCAGATACAATACCACAATAAGAATGGACGGGGTAAATACCTTCCTGCTGCCGAATACAGTTTTGTAACACAGGCAGAAGGAAGAGGAGTATATAGTTTCTGCATGTGTCCCGGTGGCTTTATTGTCCCTGCCGCCAGTGGACCGGAACAGGTGGTAGTCAACGGTATGTCTCCCTCCAACCGTGGTTCCCGCTGGAGTAATTCGGGAATGGTAGTAGAGATTCAGCCGGAAGACTTAATGAATGGCGAATGGAAAATGGAAAATGGAGAATTGGCTGCGCAACAGAATGAGCGGCTATTGGCCGTTAACCCATTGCTGAGCAGTTCCCAACTCTCGGCTCTCCATGCTCAACTTACTCCCCTTCACTTTCAGGAGGAGTTGGAACGTCAATGCTGGTTGCAGGGGGGCAGACGCCAGACGGCGCCGGCACAACGCATGCTGGACTTTACCCGCAAGAAGTTAAGTTACGATTTACCGGAATCTTCATACAGTCCGGGATTGATTTCTTCTCCACTCCATTTCTGGATGCCGGAGTTTATCAGTAAACGGTTAGCTCTCGGTTTTCAGCAGTTCGGGCGTAGCAGTCATGGCTTCCTTACAAATGAAGCGGTCATGATCGGTGTAGAGACTCGCACTTCCTCACCTGTCCGCATCGTACGAGATAAGGAGACGTTACAGCATGTGAATGTCCGCGGGTTATTCCCCTGCGGAGAAGGTGCGGGATATGCAGGTGGAATTGTCTCGGCAGGAGTAGATGGCGAACGATGTGCGGAAGCGGCAGCTAATTATATAAATCAATAATAAAAACTCTGTGATAAGATGAATAATAAACCCGAAATAGCGATTATTGAATCTAACACCCTTACTTGTCTTGGACTAAAAAGTATATTGGAAGAGATTATTCCAATGGCAACGATTCGTACCTTCCATAGTTTCAGTGAGCTGATAGATGATACCCCGGATATGTATGCTCATTATTTCATCTCAGCACAAATCTATGTTGAACACAATGCCTTCTTCCTTCCCCGAAAACGAAAAACAATTGTACTGGCCAGTGACAGTCCGCAATTCCAGTTGTCGGGCGTGCCGGTACTCAATATTTATGAGCCAGAAGAAAAGCTTGTGAAAAGTCTGCTGAAACTTCATCAACATGCACACCACAACGGTTATCCAGTGAAAGACATGCCCCCGATTGCCCTGCCGGAAGCACATCAGGAAATCTTATCTGCCCGCGAAATAGAAGTGCTTGTATTAATTACCAAAGGATTGATCAATAAAGAAATTGCTGACAAGTTGAACATCAGTCTGACTACTGTCATCACCCACAGAAAAAATATCACGGAAAAACTGGGAATCAAGTCGGTATCAGGATTGACTATCTATGCTGTAATGAATGGATGCATAGAGGCTGACCGGATCTGATTTCTTAAAAAATCAGGCATAATCCTAATAAATGAGGATTGTCCGTCTTATATATTTGCCGTTACTTTGCACCAGACAAATTAACTGCGAATGAAAACAAAGAATATGATGATTGCCCTCGCACTCCTAACAACAGGGACAGCATGGGCTGAAGATTTACCTAAAGATTCTCTAAAAGTAGTGGACATCGAAGAAGTAGTAGTGATTGCTGCTCCAAAAGAGAATCGTAAACTACGCGAGTTACCAACTGCCACAACACTGTTGTCACAACAAGACATGCAGGCAAATCAGGTACAATCTGTGAAAAACCTAACAGGTATTGTTCCTAACCTCTTCATTCCGGATTATGGTTCGAAGCTGACTACTTCTATTTATATTCGCGGAATCGGCTCACGTATCAATACCCCATCTGTGGGACTCTACGTAGATAACATCCCTTATATCGACAAATCAGCTTTCGACTTCAATTATGCCGATATTGAACGTATTGACATACTTCGCGGTCCGCAAGGTACTCTCTATGGACGTAACACAATGGGAGGTCTCATCAAAGTACATACAAAATCACCTTTTACTTATCAAGGTACTGATATCCGAATGGGAGCTGCGACCTATAATAATTACAATGTTTCATTGACACATTATCACCGCATATCCGATCGCTTCGCTTTCTCTACCGGAGGATTTTACGAACATGCAGGCGGTTTCTTCGAAAATATGACTCGGAATAATGAAAAAGTAGACAAAAGTAATGCCGGAGGCGGACGCTTCCGTGGTATCTATATGCCAACATCAAACCTAAAAATCGACATGACACTAAACTATGAATACGGTGACCAAGGCGGTTATCCTTATGAATACACAGGTGTCACTCAAGGAGAAGAGACACGTCCGGAATACATTGGTAAAATAGCCAATAACGAGCGCAGCGGTTATCGGCGGGGATTACTTAATTCGGGAATAAATATAGAATACCAAGCCAGAAACTTTATTCTCAGCGCTGTCACTGGTTATCAGAACCTGAATGACCGTATGTTCCTCGATCAGGATTTCACAGAAAAAGACATCTATACATTGGAACAAAAACAAAGAGCAAATACCATTTCAGAAGAAATCACTTTCAAATCAAAGCCGGGAAATAATTGGCAATGGGCCACTGGAGTTTCCGGGTTTTATCAATGGCTGCATACTACAGGACCTGTACAATTCGGACAGGAGGGAGTCAGATCCGTCATAGAAGATAATGCCAATGAGCAATTCGAAAATATCACAGCCGGTAATCCCAGAGCGCCCAAGATGCATATGAACATCAATAACCAAGGATTAGCTGTAGGAGGTAGTTTTGATACACCAATTTTGAATGGAGCCATCTTCCATCAGTCCACATTTAATAATTTATTTATTAAAGGACTATCTGCAACAGTTGGTTTGAGACTGGATTATGAAAAGCTAAAGATGGACTATAACTCAGTTTCCGATCCTCTTAACTTTGATTTCTCTATCACAATGCCCGGTGCCCCTAAACCCTTCCTTACTTGCGAAGGATTGGAAGGAAATGCATCTTTCATAGGGAAAGAATCTACAGATTACCTTCAGCTACTTCCTAAATTTGCCTTACAATATGAATGGACGAAAGGAAATAGTGTTTACACAACCGTATCCAAAGGATATCGTTCTGGAGGTTATAATATACAGATGTTCTCCGATTTGGCAAAGGGAGGCTTAATGAATTCAGCAATTGAGGCATTGGCAGCCGATCCCAAACTAAGTGCGATGGCAGCAACAATAGAGAGCCAAAAGAAAGAACTCCCCCAAGTGAGTAAAGCTACCCAATACAAACCCGAATACTCCTGGAACTACGAGCTAGGCAGTCATCTCACCTTATGGGAAGGAAAACTTTGGGCAGACCTCGCTGTGTTCTACATGGATACACGCGACCAGCAAATCTCTCAATTTGCGGCAAGCGGCCTGGGACGTATCACGATCAATGCCGGTAAAAGCCGTAGCTACGGTGCAGAAGCATCTCTTCGTGCCAGCCTGACAAACGAACTCAGTCTGAACGCAAGCTATGGATATACGTATGCCACCTTTACCGATTATATTGTCAATGAAGAAGATAAAGATGGTAACCTGACTGTGAAAGCAGACTATAACGGCAAATACGTCCCCTTCGTCCCCAAGCACACACTAAATATCGGAGGAGAATACGCCATCACCTGCAAGCCTCGTTCTATCTTTGACCGGGTGGTTTTCCAAGCAAACTATAACGCAGCCGGACGTATCTACTGGACCGAGCAGAACGATGTCAGCCAAGCCTTCTACGGTACCCTCAACTGGCGTGCAAACCTGGAAATAGGAGACGCAATGATCAGTTTCTGGGCACGTAACTTCCTGGACAAAGACTATGCAGCCTTCTACTTTGAGACGATGAACAAAGGATTCATGCAGAAAGGACGTCCCGCACAATTCGGCATAGACCTCCGTTGCCGGTTCTAAGGTCTGATAACCAAGTCAACTATTGATATACTCCTTTGGAGACATACCAGCACAGCGCTTAAAGAACTTCCCGAAGAAAGATTGATTCGAGAAGTTCAGCTGTTCGCTGATCTGCTGAATAGTCAGTCTGCCTGATTTTAATAACGTCTTGGCTTCCAGTATTACATAAGCATCGATCCATTCTCCTGCCAGTTGCTGACTGATCTTATAAATGACAGTAGAAAGGTACTTAGGAGAAATACACAACAAGTCCGCATAGAACTTCACACTCCGTTCCTTCCGATAATGTTTTTCTACTTCACCAATAAAACGCTGAAAGATTTCCTCTTGACGTGTATGCGAATACTTTGACCGTGACTCTTCTTCCTTCAGCACTATAGGCAGCATTCTATAATACAATATCTGTACATAAGATTGCAGCATCGGAATCCTGTAAGGATGGTCCAGCTCCTGCAAAGTCGCTTTAATGGAGTGATAGACCCCAACAAACGCCATTACTTCCTTTTCCTCTAAAACAAAGCAATGTCTACTCTGCAAACACTTATAAAAAGACATTACCTGAGTCGTCTTTTCGGTGACAGGCATAAAATTGGTCCGGGTAGCTATCATAAATCCCCGAAAGTCATTACTTATAGAAAGTACCTCAAAAATCATCCCCGTGATTATAACACAAAACATGTCCGGACGCAACGTGTATTCTTTCAAAGAAATCCGTACATGCAGCTCTCCTTGCAAACAAAACAGTACCATAGACATTCCCGCCTGAACAGGAAAATCGTTTTGAGGCAACTGCTCCAAAGGTTCGGAGAAAGGGATTTCCATATTATCCGATAACACTATCTCCCCTTTTATAAAAGAAACCATATCCATTTCTGTCAGATGAGAAATATCAAGCAAAAAGATATTATGACCCATATTTTACTAAATTATTAGAGAATTTGACAGCAAATGTAATCGATCCGAAACATAAAACGAGTATGATTCGACCTATTGACCAAAATGCTAGACCTTTTGACCTTGAGCCGATATTTAATCGGGAGGAAGTACGACCATATAGTACCGGGAAAGACGGAAGTACGACGAAATGAATCAAGACATGTAGTTCCAATCCCAGTTTCAACCGTTGGAACAAAGTGTTTCATGCCTTGAAACAAGATGTTTCATGCCTTGAAACAAAGTGTTTCGTACGGTGAAACAAAGTGTTTCAAGCATTTGAAACTGCTTGAAACAACTTATGTCCTGATTATTCGAAGCAACAAGCCTTGATAAAGGGACGATTCATCCTTTATCAAAGAGCAAGTATCCTTTGATAGGCAATACGCTCTGTTCCGTTTTTTACATAAATAATGCCGCAACGCTGAAAGCCGTGTTTCGTCAGAATGTGCTGCATGACTTTATTATCGCGGTGTGTATCCACCCGGATATTTCCGGAGTGTTCAAAGCACCAGTTCAGACAGGCATCCGATACACCTTTCCTTTTGCCGCCGGTAGCCATCCGGTGAATGACTCCGTAGGGTTCATCATTGAGCCATTCACCTTCGTAGATATGCTGATAAGTAGGATCTTCGCCCAATATAAAGCAGAAAGTCCCAAGTATCTCTCCCTGCTCGTCCGTGCAGACAAAGCTATGACCGTCTTCTATCTCCTGACGGATGAATGATTCGGACGGATAACCGTCAATCCATTGAGTTGCATTCCCATTGGCACGCATGAAAGCACGGGCATTATCATAAATCTCCATCACCAAAGGGAGATCTTTCAGTTCGGTAAGTCTGATTTCCATCATTCAGAAGTATTATTCGAAAATGAAACAAGATATAAAGAAAATTATTCATTAATTGCACCGCAATGGGGGCAAACACCTTTTTCTTTCAGCTTCTCCCCGCAATGGCCGCAACGATATTTATAGCCGATATTCCGGTGTACTTTCTTCACAAACACCCAGATAAAGAGTGCGAGGAACAAATAGCCGATATAAATATGCGTCATCAGAATAAAGAAGAAATAGCAGAAAATACAACTGGACATCAGCCCCAACAAATAAAAGACCGCAGCTGCGGGAGTCAACTGCCGGAACAGATCATCGAGTACTGCCAAAGTGACAACCAGAAACAACCAGATGCTCAGCAAAAAGACTGAAAGAATAAAAGGAACTTTAAAGGGGGATAAAGTGGGATTGAAATAGAAATGTTCCCACGTATCCGGTACAAAAACTTGCATGGATTCGTAAATCGTCGCACTGAAAGCCATCAGCAGACAGAGAAACAACGGATAGACACTGTCAATATCATTAAAGTAGACCAACTGCAACTGCTTCCGGCGGAAAGCACGAAACAGATAGACTCCGACAAACAACGCGAAGATGACCATGAAATAAGAAGCATGCGTATTGCTGAAAAAATGGATTGCCTGCGAAATGCTGTCCGTAGGTACAAACGATTCTTTCAGTTCTGCTTCACGTATCCATCCCTGCTCCTCTTGTGTGTGTGCCAGCTTCACCCAGACACTGTCCACACTGTCGGCAGGATGGATGGCAAACTCGGCAACAACCACCCGGTCTCCTTTATACAATGCAATGTATGTATCCTTTATGGGGAGACATTCCATCGTTACAGAATCGGTGATTACTTCCAGATTGGTATTCCATGTATAATGCCGGTCATAAAGATAGTTCAGAGAGTCTTTCGTCTTCTCCGACAACTCCTCGGAAGTAAGATCGGGGCGCCTATAATGACAGGACGAAAGAAGCAGCAAACTCAACAGCAACCCCATGACAGAACAACACAAAGCAGTACGGAGCTTTTCTCTGCCGAAAAGAAACTCCGTAACATTCCGTATATCTCTGTCGGGGAATCGTTTCATTGTGCCGCTTTTACTTTCATTTGACAGTTCTTGCAATCGAATTCAAGACGGAAACGCTTTCCGTCATTCGACACCAGATAGTAAGGCTCCTTATAGGGCGAGCGCACTCGCTGATGGATAGGGCACCAGCCCATGCTATAACGCAAACAATGTTTGCAGAACATCAGCACGGCATCTTCTACCCGTTCCTTTTCATAAGCCTCGGCTACTTGCTGCACTCCATGTTCCCGATAAAAAGAAGCGGCACGGGTATTCATCACGTTTCCTAAATAAGTGAGGGTAGTCTGCGGGAAGGCATGGGTAGTCGGCTTCCAGACAGCCAGTTCCTGACGGTAATTGATTCGCCGGGCAGCAATCAGTTTTTCTATCGCCTGACGGCGGAAGTCCGCCAATACGGAAGCAGGCAGAAACCAGTTCTCCGAAAAAGAAACTTCGATCTTTCTCGCTTCGAAGGGCGTGTTTCCTAATTTAGAAAGTTGTGTCTTCAGGTTATCTGTCTGCGGAGTACGAGCCAGTTCTTTCTCACGGGGCAGAGCAAGCGTAACGCTGTTGTCATCTTCATCCGTCAGCGTCAGAGAGAAACCGAAGTTGTTGTCTGTCAGCAGTATGCTCACAGCCATCTTCCGCTCGGCTGATTTACGGGAAAGGATACGTTCAAACTCCTGGTCGAAGTTGCGGTAGAGCTTGGTACGGGGTTTGATGCGAGGCATTTCCTGGGGATAGAGCTTGTTTCCGTCCACCCGGTTGACCCGGAATCCCTGCAAGCGTCCTTGCTCGTCAATATAGCAGACACCGTCTCCGTTATTAAATGATTTCAGTCCGGCAACAGTCAGAAAGTTGCCGCGTGCTTCTTTCATTGTACCCATTTCCTCTCCCAACGATTTCGGAGTATCGAACGAAAAGATATCCTCACTACGTCCATGCAGGAAGTAATGAGTAAATCCACGGCTGAAACTCTTGTCCAACTGTGGTTTGAACTCGAAACTACAAGTACCGGAAGAGGCACGCACATATTCCGGTCGGCGGGCAATGATGGCATCCAGCTTCTGACGATAAGCAGCTGCGACATTCTTCACATAAGACACATCTTTCAGACGGCCCTCTATCTTGAATGATGATGCGCCGGCATCCAGCAGTTGTTCCAGTTCGTCACTCTGGTTCATATCTTTCAGAGAGAGCAAGTGCTTGTCTTTCACCATCACTTTCCCGTCCGAATCGACAAGACTGAAAGGCAGCCGACAGAACTGAGCACATTCTCCCCGGTTCGCACTGCGTCCGAAACAAGCCTGACTAACGTAACACTGACCGCTATAGCTTACACAAAGCGCACCATGTACAAATACTTCCAACGGAACTTCGGGACAGGTCTCATGTATCTTCTTTATTTCACGAATCGACAGTTCCCGCGCCAGAACCACCTGACGGAAACCTGCTTCCCAAAGGAATTTCACCTTCTCCGGTGTGCGATTGTCCATCTGTGTACTGGCATGGAGAGGAATCGGAGGAAGATTCAGTTTCGTAATTCCCATATCCTGCACAATCAGAGCATCCACACCTATCCCATACAGGGCATGAATCATCTCTTCCGTCTCTTCCAGTTCCTCTTCTTTCAGAATCGTATTGACGGTGACATAGATACGGGCATTATACAAATGAGCATGTTTCACCAATGCTTCAATATCTTCCAGAGAATTCACAGCTGCTGCACGGGCACCAAACTTAGGTGCACCGATATACACGGCATCTGCTCCATGATTGATAGCCTCGATACCACATTCCAGATTCTTCGCCGGAGCGAGAAGTTCTATTTTACGCTGCCTGATCATTCAATATCATTAATGTTGTAAGGTGTTTCCTGATAAACAAAGTAGTTCAGCCAGTTGGAGAACAAGAGGTTAGCGTGAGCACGCCAACGTACCAGCGGACCTTTCTCTGGATCATCATCTACGTAATAGTTACGAGGAATTTCTATCGGCAAGCCTTTACCCAGATCCCGACGATATTCCGTATCCAAGGTATAAGGAGAATATTCAGAATGTCCGGTCACGAAGAACTCACGTCCGCCACGTGCCATAGCCATATAAACGCCCGCATCTTTCGATTCGGAAAGTAATGTCAGTTCGGGAACTTTCAGGATATCCTCCCTGCGTACTTCCGTATGACGGCTATGCGGCACATAAAAGCAATCATCGAACCCACGGAAGATAGAATGGAAAGGCTGCAGCACCCGATGTTCAAAGATGCCGAACATTTTCTGATTTAACGGATACTTGGGCACACCATAATGATGATACAGCCCGGCCTGTGCAGCCCAGCATATATATAAAGTAGATGTCACGTGCGTACGTGCCCAATCAAATATCTCGGTAATCTCATCCCAATAAGTCACCTCCTCGAAGTCCATCTGTTCCACAGGAGCACCGGTGATGATCATGCCGTCGTATTTCTCGTTACGCATTTGCTCAAAGTCTGTGTAGAACGTCTGCATATGTTCTATCGGCGTGTTCTTGGAAGTATGACTCTTGATCTTCATAAACGAGATTTCTACCTGAAGAGGCGTATTGGAGAGCAACCGCACCAAATCCGTTTCCGTTGTTATTTTCAACGGCATCAGGTTCAGAATCACAATCCGCAACGGACGAATATCCTGCTGCGTAGCACGCGAAGTATCAATTACGAAAATATTCTCTTCCTTCAATAATTCTATTGCAGGGAGCTTATCGGGTAAATTTAAAGGCATAATCGCTATATATTAGTAATTTGGCTGCAAAAATACGAAAAATATAGCATATATCAGGGAGGTTGCTTATTTAGAAGACGTACAAATTAAGTCAATTTAATCAAAGAAGCATACCAAGTAATGAATAAAAGCTTTATTTTTGCCGAACGAATTAGTACTAATAATTTAAATCTTAAAAAAATGGCTTACGTAATTAGTGACGATTGTATTGCTTGCGGAACTTGTATTGACGAGTGTCCTGTAGAAGCTATCTCTGAAGGTGATATCTATTCTATCAACCCGGATGTATGTACTGACTGTGGAACTTGCGCAGACGTTTGCCCGTCTGAAGCTATTCACCCGGCTGAATAATACAATCTACAAAAGAGTATGGGGCTGTGTCAAAACTAAGGCACATCCCCTTCTTTTTTTAATATAAAATAGTCGTTCCTCTTTTTTGTCTATGCGACTATTTTTTCAGTAATTAGGTAATAAGGCTTAATATTCGTCGTATTTTGAGTCACACGTGGTCTGATAAAGATAAATATAGTGTGTGCACTCCTTCTCTTTCCTGCTTTTAGTAGTTTTGTACACATCTTTTTGATATTAAAAGCTATAGCAAAGAAGGCAAAGTCCATTGTAACCTTGTCTTCTCCCACATGCCGGAACCTTTTGTATGCCATGTTGTGTTTCATTTGTCCAAAAACTGCTTCCGGTTCTATACATCGCCTTCCCCTATGCCTGATGCCTTCTTCCGAGAGTAACCTTTCCCGTGCCTGCCGTTTGTATTGGTTTAACCGGTGGTTGACTTCTATCATACGGTTCCCCCGAGCTTTAAAGCAACTGCCACACAAAGGACACCCTTCACATCTTTGTGCTTTATATCGGGCACTTTCGGTGATGTATCCGCTTGCTGTTTTGTCACGTCTAGTTCCTATACGGTTCATGTGCTGCCCCATAGGACAAACGTAATAATCCTCCCCCGCATTGTAATGGAGACTCTCCGCATGGAATGGATTGGGGGTATAACGGGGACGCTGTTCTTTATGGAAGTAGTTGTACTTGACAAAGGCTTCTATCCCATTATCTTGCATGAACCGATAATTTTCTTCCGAGCCGTAACCGGAGTCTGCCACACCGACAGTTGGTAAGCGGTTATAGCGTTGCTCAAAGGAGTGGAAGAAAGGTATGAGGGTCAGTGTGTCGGTTGGGTTGGGAAACAGTCGGAAGTCTATGAGGAATTGGTTCTCGGTACCTATTTGCAGATTATATCCGGGTTTGGTCTGTCCGTTTCTCATGGCGTCTTCTTTCATGCGCATGAAGGTGGCATCAGGATCGGTCTTGGAGTAGGAGTTGCGTTCTCCAAGAGTATCAAGATGGTTGTCGTATTCTATCAACTTGTCACGGTACTCCTCAAGTTCCCGGACCTGTTTCTTCTTTTCCCGGATGACCTTCTTTTGTTCCTTGTCCTTTGTTACAGGATGGTGTTCCAGCACCTCTTTAAGTTCATTCACTATATCTGAGAGCATGGCGGGAGTGAACTCTACGGGTGTATCTTTCATGGAGTTCTCTTGGGCTATGACTTCATCCACCTGCTCCAGGAGAATGCGGATCTTATCCATCAGCTTTGTACGGTTCTTTTCGACTGTCTTGCGCCAGACAAAAGTATATTTGTTGGCTTTGGACTCAATCTTGGTACCGTCGATATACTCTACGTCAAGGCTGATGAAACCTTTGTCGGCAAGGACAAGAACCAACTGCGTGAATACGGTATTTATTTCCTCTTTTACACGGTTTCGAAAACGGTTGATGGTAATAAAATCCGGATGTTCATTACCGGAAAGCCAGATATAATGAATATCACGTAGGAGAAGCTTCTCTATTTTGCGGCACGAATAGATATTGTTCATGTAGGCGTAGATAATCACCTTAAGCATCATTTTAGGATGATAAGGACAACGACCGGTTGCTTTATAAAGCTTCTTGAAATTGTCAAGATTGAGATTATCAACAACAGTATTAACTATGCGAACCGGATCGTTCGCTGCTATGTTTTCATCAATTCTTCCGGGAAAAAGAACTGTTTGGTTGGGAAGGTAAGGACGAAAATGTAACTTTGCCATAACGAAAAACTTTATGCCTAAAGATACAAAAACTTTGGGTAATAACAAAGCCCGGGCTTGTGAAAGTCTGGGCTTTGTGCATAAAAAAAGGTTGTGCCAGCGTTTTGACACAACCTCTTTTTTATTTTATTCCTTCGGACAAAAGGAAAAACACATAAAAAAACGGCAGACTATTTCCTGAAAAGAAAAAAGTCTACCGTTCTTATTATATAAGATTGCTTACTTCAATTTAGCCAATGCTTCTTTGATTCGGCGAATAGCTTCTGCAATATTTTCATCGCTTGTAGCATAGCTCATACGAATGCATTCGGGAGCACCAAAAGAAGCGCCGCCTACACAAGCTACATGAGCTTCTTCGAGCAGATACATCGCCAGGTCATCCGAATCTTCAATCTTACGTTCACCATTACTCTTTCCGAAGAAGTAGCTACATTTCGGGAACAGATAGAAAGCACCCTGCGGTACGTTCACCTCGAATCCCGGAACCTCTTTCGCCAACTTCACAATCAGGTCGCGACGACGTTCAAATGCTTTCTGCATTTCTTTCACCGGTTCCTGTGTACCTGTATATGCAGCTTCAGCAGCTTTCTGAGATACAGAACAAGGACCCGAAGTGTACTGACCCTGCAACTTATTGCAAGCTTTCACAATCCATTCCGGACCGGCGATAAAACCAATTCTCCATCCAGTCATGGCATACGCCTTAGATACACCGTTCACAATCACTGTACGTTCCTTCATTTCCGGGAACTGAGCGATACTTTGATGTGCACCGATATAATTAATATGTTCGTAAATTTCGTCGGCAATAACCACTACTTGCGGATACTTGGCCAATACGGCTGCCAATCCTGCCAGTTCTTCTTTACTATACACCGAACCTGTCGGGTTAGACGGAGAACAAAGAATCAAAGCTTTGGTTTTCGGAGTAATAGCAGCTTCCAGTTGTTCCGGAGTAATCTTGAAATCTTGTTCAATGCCGGCAGAAACGATAACAGGAGTACCTTCTGCCATCTTCACCATTTCCGGATAGCTTACCCAGTAAGGGGCCGGTACAATCACTTCATCACCCGGATTTACCAAAACCAGGATAGTGTTGCAAACAGATTGTTTGGCACCATTCGCACAAGAAATCTGAGCGGCAGTATATTCAAGACCGTTCTCTTTTTTCAGCTTCTCAACAATCGCATTGCGTAAAGCCGGATAACCCGGTACCGGAGAGTAGCGAGAAAAGTTATCATCAATGGCTTTTTTCGCAGCTTCTTTGATGTGATCAGGAGTATTAAAATCCGGTTCTCCTACACTTAAGTTAATAACATCAACACCCTGCGCTTTGAGTTCATTGCTCTTTTGCGACATGGCAAGTGTCGCCGATGGCGACAAGCTGTTCAAACGGTCTGATAATTGATTCATTTTGTATCTATTTTATTGTTGTTGAGTGAAAATCGTTGCAAAATAAGCGATAATATTCGATATATAAAAACAAAATGGCATTTTACTTATTAAAATGTAAAGTATGTCCCATTCTTTCCTTCTTTGTTCTCAAGTATCGCTCATTGTAGGGGTTAGGAACTGTTTCAACAGGTACATTTTCCACAATCTCCAATCCATAGGCTTCGAGTCCTACACGTTTCACCGGATTATTTGTCAAAAGTTTCATTTTATGCACTCCCAGTTCACGAAGAATCTGAGCTCCTACTCCATAGTCACGCTCATCCGCCAGGTGTCCCAGGCAAACATTGGCATCCACAGTATCCATTCCGTCTTCCTGAAGTTTATATGCTTTCATTTTCTCCATCAAGCCGATACCACGACCTTCCTGATTCAGATAAACAATCACACCTTTTCCCGCTGCATCTATCATTTCCATCGCTTTATGCAACTGTTCGCCACAGTCACAGCGTCTGGAACCAAAGATATCACCGGTAGCACAAGAAGAATGCACACGCACCAAGATCGGTTCGTCCTCATTCCAAGTTCCCTTGAATAAAGCAACATGTTCCAAACCATTTGATTTCTGACGGAAAGGAATCAGACGGAACATACCATGTTCGGTCGGCATATTTACCTCAACACCTTTTTCTACAATCGATTCCTGTTTCAAACGATAAGCAATCAAATCATGAATGGAAATCAGTTTCAATCCATGTTCATCAGCCATTGCACGAAGTTCCGGCAGACGTGCCATTGTACCGTCATCGCTCATTATTTCCATCAAAGCGCCTGCGGGGTAAAGTCCGGCAAGACGTGCCATGTCAATGGTAGCTTCCGTATGTCCGGCACGACGAAGCACTCCTTTTTCCTGTGCATACAACGGATTGATATGTCCGGGACGTCCAAAAGTGGCCGGTGTAGAAGCCGGGTCAGCCAATGCCAGGATAGTGGCAGCACGATCGGAAGCAGAAACTCCGGTACTGCAACCTTCCAGCTTATCGATTGTCACCGTAAAAGGAGTACCCAATACAGAAGTATTATCACTGACCTGATGCGGCAAATCCAGTTCTTTACAACGAGACACAGTGACAGGAGCACAAAGTACACCACGTGCATGTTTCAACATGAAATTAACTTTCTCAGGAGTTATCTTTTCGGCAGCTATGATTAAATCACCCTCATTCTCACGATCTTCATCATCCACTACAATGACAAACTTGCCTTCTTTGAAATCAGCAATCGCATCTTCTATTCTATCCATTTTAATCTCTTCCATAACACTTATTTATTAATATTCTGTATGATGAATTGAACTTGTTCATTGTTTTTTATGATCCGCTCCATATCCTTAGCTAGACGAACACGGAATGCCCAGATACGGAAATAGAAAAATAGTCCGACAGGGAAAATAACCCCGGCAGCCAGATTCAGCCAATATATATGAAACGGGCGTATATGAGCAGAAACGGAAATAACCGGATAATTGTTTAATGTATTCAACAAAGTCACAGACTTCGTATTGGACATCTCTTCTATCAGTGTTTCCAACTTTTCATTGATATACATCACCTCATCGTCCTTCTCACCCGACATCCACAATTTAAAATAATTCGGAGCTTTCATCAAGCGGTTTTTAGCCACATACTCTTTACATTTATCAGTAAGCACCTGCAAGTCAACCGGTATACGATTATAATCCGGATCATGAATCACCACTTCTTTCTTAAATAGATGGCGTACGTTACGAATACCGACAATCTTCTTAAACCAGTTGATATATGCATCGGCGTTGAGCACTACAGAGTCTTTATTTGATTTATAAGTCAGGAAAGCACCCAACGGGGCAAGCACAGCGCTACTGGTCCACACTCCCATCCATACTACCCATCTGCCGTCACGCGCCATTTTATAGCCCGTATTATCTATAATATAATAAATGATGAAAACCATTACCGAAACGATAACCGGCATCCCCAGTCCACCTTTACGGATAATCCCGCCTAATGGAGCACCAATGAAGAAGAACAACAGACAAGAAAGCGAAATAGTGATCTTTTTATGCCATTCTATCTCATGCTTCCTCATACTATAATCATGGCTACCCATTGTGTAGCTTTTAAAGTTTATATCGCTGCTCAGATTTTCCGCACGACTTGTAGCAGCTGAAATGATCTTCTGCTTTTGCATCAAAGGAGCTACCTCATAAAGACTATCGATATTATATTCAGTAATATTCGCCTCCATAATCTTAACCGTGTCCTCTTTTGTCAGCCCATAAGTTGTACGGAAATTCCCCTCCGAAACCTCCCGGTAATATTGTCTTCCGATACTATCTCCCACCATTTTCATAGAGTCGATAGAAGCTTGCAGCATTGACATATCCTTGGCAGCGGATGTATTACTCATAATACTGGCATCTGCCATATTGAAGTCTGAGTCAAACTCAATAATCGTATGTTTTTCCCTGAATTCTTCACGACGATACGGCACATTCTGAGATTTCATATTCTGTGCTCTCAGGTTTTCAAACAAATCTCCACTATATAAATGCAGCCAGAGATGCTGTTTATCAGCAGTCATCTCCATTCGTCCGGAATCGGCATAAATAATATGTGCGTTCTCAAATCCGTCTTTCAGATTATAAATCATCACATCATACATCATACCTGTTTTTCGGTTTTTCTTAGCTATTTTCAGATTATAATCCGGTATTTCCGAATAAAACACTCCCTCCGGGATATCCAATTCCGGAGACTTTTGTTTCATCGAAATAATCAGTGTGTATAGCTTAGTCTGGGCGATAGGTCCCACGACGTTCTGGAAATAAAAAGAGACAGCAACCAAACCACAGACAAAGAAAGCCAGCGGGCGCATAATTTTAAGCAAAGAAATACCCGCAGCTTTCATTGCAAGTAACTCATAACGTTCGCCAAAGTTGCCGAAAGTTATTAAGGAAGCCAGCAATATTGCCAACGGCAACGATATCGGCACCAATGTCAATGCGGAATAAAAGAAGAATTGAGCTATCACACTCATATCCAGCCCCTTTCCGACTAATTCGTCTACATATCTCCACAAAAACTGCATCATGAAGATGAAGAGACAGATGAAGAATGTACCTACAAAGAGCATCAGGAAGCTCTTTACGATAAATATATCTAATTTCTTTATGCGTAGCATCTTAATAGGTTCGTGCAATTAAGACGCAAAATTAGCACAAAAAAAGTAGCATAGAAAATTTTTAGTTGAAAGTTAACTAAAAACCACACGTTCTTCTCAATTTCGCCACTTGTGACTCCCACAATTCTTCCATATCATCTACTTCGTCCGCCTCTGCGAAATCTGTAATTTCTAATACATAATCACTTGTCAGCTCATTATAAGTCATTTTGATCTCAAAATAATCGCGCTCGTTTTCATCATCCTGCCAACGGAACCGGATAAATGAGAAAGAACGGATTGCAATAATTTCGGCACTTCTCTGTTCCGTCTTCCCCCAATGGAATTCTACGACTTTATCATCAGATATTACTTTATCAGCAAACCAGTCCTCCAACCCGGTCGGTGTGCTAATAGCTGCCCAAAGAATATTTTTAGATGTTGCATTCAACAAATACTCCAAATGAATCTTTTCTTTTTTCATAGCAATTTCGAATTGTTTTTACGTGTGCCAAGATAGATACTTTTTTCTAATTATGTGGCATAAATCAGACACTTTATTTAAAACTTATTTCTTTTCAAGGCCTCAAACTCCCTATTTATAGGAAAAAGAGAACCTCGTTCTAAAGAAAAAACACAAAAAAGTTATGAATTGTTTTGGAGATTACAGAAAAACATCTATCTTTGCACCCGCAATCGAGAAACGATGGCGGGATAGCTCAGCTGGTTAGAGCGCATGATTCATAATCATGAGGTCCCCGGTTCAATCCCGGGTCCCGCTACTTGATAAGAATAAGGCATTTGGGAGGCTTCCACTTCTGGGTGCCTTTTTCTTTTTTACATCAATTGGTAGCAGGTGACGCTATAGGTGACGCTAATTAACGAATAAGCCCCCGAAAGCTATCCATAAAGCTTCCGGGGGCAATTCTATTTTACACTTTTATTCCCATTCGATAGTCGCATTAGGCTTCGGTGACATATCATAGCAAACACGATTCACATTCTTCACTTCTTTCAGAATGCGGTCTGTGATTTTCATCAGAATAGGCCAGTCTACCGGTTCAATAGTAGCTGTCATGGCATCCACCGTATTGACGGCACGAATAATTACCGGCCAGTCGAAAGAACGGGCATTATCACGTACACCAACAGATTTAAAATCGGGTACTACAGTAAAGTATTGCCATACTTTTTTATCCAATCCGGCAATCTGGAATTCCTCACGTAAAATTGCGTCAGATTCACGTACTGCTTCTAAACGATCACGTGTAATTGCTCCCAGACAACGTACACCTAAACCGGGACCGGGGAAAGGCTGACGGTAAACCATCTCATAAGGCAAGCCCAACTCCAGACCACAAGCACGAACTTCATCCTTAAACAACTGGCGCAAAGGTTCTACAAGCTGGAATTGAAGATCTTCGGGCAGACCGCCTACATTATGATGAGATTTCACCATTTTAGCAGTCTTCGTTCCACTCTCCACAATATCCGGATAAATAGTACCCTGACCCAAGAAATCGATACCGTCCAGTTTACGTGCCTCCTCTTCGAACACACGAATAAACTCTCCACCGATAATCTTACGTTTCTGTTCGGGATCTTCCACGCCTGCCAATTTATCCAGGAAACGATCTGTTACATCTACATAAATAAGATTGGCTTTTAACTGGTTACTGAACACCTCGACAACGTCTTCAGACTCACCTTTACGCATCAAACCATGATTAACGTGCACACATACCAAATTGTCACCGATCGCTTTCAGAAGCAAAGCAGCTACCACAGAACTGTCAACTCCACCCGACAATGCCAGCAATACTTTCTTATCGCCTACCTGACGCTTAACCAGTTCGATCTGATCATTGACAAAGTTTGCCATGTTCCAATTAGCTTCAGCTTGACAAGTATCGAATACGAAAGACTTTACAGCAGCTTTAATAGCCTCGATATCATCTGTAAATGCCGGAAGCTTCACTGCACAGGTTGCTTTATCGTGACCGGCAGCCATGACAGGGATACCCATTGTATAAATCGCCGGATCTACGTCAATAGCAACGCCGTCAATCACATTGTTAGGTCCACCATTGATAATAATACCCTTTACGTTGGGCAATGCTTTCAGTTCTTCCATTGTGATATCGTGAGGATAAATCTCACTATAAACTCCTAATGCACGGATGGCGCGAGCCAATACCGTATTCTCGTGACTACCCAAGTCAAGGATAACAATCATGTCCTGTTTCATCTGATTCTGGTTCTTTTAAGTTATTATATTGTATAAATTTGACTTTACCTTCAATTAGCCTGCAAATATAAAGATTTTAAAAGACGCTGCAATGTCTTGATTCCCAAAGTTTCATTTCAAATTAAACCGAATGCCACATTTCTTTATCGCAACGACAGAATCCGGACTCTTTCCGAACACTTCTTTTTATGCCTTCAGCCGCATCACAAAGCGACTTCCTTTACCCAATTCACTTTCTACCGTCAGTGTACCACCATGTGCTTCCACAAAGTCTCTCGAAATAGACAAACCGAGTCCGCTTCCCTGAACTTTGGTGCCGGGAACACGGAAGTAACGGTCGAAAATACTCTTGTGATAACGGGGATCGATGCCTTTACCGAAATCCTGAACGTACAGGTCGATCATATCTCCTTCCTGCCTGGCACCAATCACGACACGCCCGTTTTCTTTAGAATAACGAATCGCATTGCTGAGCAAATTAGTCAATACCCAAGCTATCTTTTCACTATCGACAAAGAGCTTGCCGATTTTCTCTTCCGGGTACTCTACTTCTATCTGGATATTGAACTTATCCGCTTGTACCTGATTAGCTTTAATCGCATATTCTATCAGTTCAATGGGCTTCGTTATCTTCGGCATTAATTGCAGCTTGCCTGCCTCTACCTGAGTCATATTCAGCAATTCACCCGTAATGCTCAACAGGCGTTCGCTATTTTCCTTGATGCTTTTGGACAACTGTTCCTGTTCATCATTCAGCGCACCGACACGTTTATCTTCCAATAGTTGCAGACTCATCATGATAGCCGCAATCGGAGTTTTCAATTCGTGTGAAATGGTCGAAATAAATGTAGTCTTGGCAGAATCCAGTTCCTTGAATTCCGTTATATTCTTCAGCAAAATAACATCCCCTAATTTGCTGGGTTCATCCTTTCCGGCTTCCGTATTAATGATGGGGATATAGGAAGCCTTGAAATAGCTTTCTTTATCATCGGCATATATTTTTAGCGGCTCTTTCTGATCGCCTGGTGTCACCAGTTCACGAATCAGCCGACGGAGCAGATCATTCTTCAAAGACAATTCTTCTGCCGATTTACGTATGACATTTTCTCTTTTCAGATTGAGCACATTCAATGCTTTATCATTAATAAACAAAATCTCACGGTCCATATTCAAGCCAATTATCGGATCGTCGATACTGTTCACGATGGCCTCAATGAATTTCTTGGCAGAAAGAATATCCGCTAACGTACTTGCCCGATACTCGGCCAAACGTTCCGCCATACGGTTGAAACTCTCGGCGACTTCCCAAAACTCCTGATTATTTCTCATATCCAGCCGTTCTTCATAATTATGATTGGCTATTTCAAGAATCCCTTGTTTCAGTTCCTTGATGGGTTTACTGATTGTTCGGGGCAACCAATACAGCAATGTCAATCCGGTCAATATACAAATACCGCCGGTAACGGAAATCCACAACAGAGCACGCTCCAAGGCAGGCATAGCAGCAGGACTGTCGGGCTCTGTGGCAGTCAGCAACTGAAGATTCACAACAGAAAGCGTCACCAATAAAATAATCATTCCCGCTAGCATCCCGATGCCGAGAATCAGTTTGGTTTTAATATTCATATCGTTCATACGGTTAATATTATGCAAGTATAATCAAATCTACATTAGCTTGTGACAAATTATTTAAAAACTTTCTATATCCAAGTATAGAGCAGATAGCACGAGGAAATCTCAGATTAGGAATTCCCATACAGACAGACGATATCTGTTTTTCCTGACAAACTTTGACAATACTCCCCAGAATATCCTTCGACTGTACCTGAACGACCTCTCCTCCCAGTTCTGCCACCAGTTTAAAATGATTCAACAGATAACGCTGACTAGCCAAATCAATCCTGTCCATACTCTCTTTCGGTGTCTGCACATAAAGAGCGACAAAAGTCGTATTATACCGTGTTGCCAGACGTGCCGCTTTCCTGATAATCCTTCTGGGTGTCTTCTCATGACTACTGATACAAGCCATAAATTTCTCATGCCTGATGCCGACTGCAACACCCATCACCACTTCGTTCTCCACTTTCTTCTCCACCCGAAGCGCCACTTCTTTCAGGGCCAGTTCGCGCAATTGAAGAATATTCTCGGTCCGGAAGAAATTATCCAATGCCGTCTGAATCTTTTCCGGACGGTATATCTTTCCTGCTTTCAGACGTGAGATCAACTCTTCCGCTGTCAGGTCGATATTCACAACCTCGTCTGCTTCCTGAAGCACGCTGTCCGGGACCCGTTCTTTCACTTCAATTCCCGTGATCTCCTGTACTTCTTCATTCACACTTTCAATATGCTGGATATTGATAGCAGAAATCACATTAATCCCCTCATCCAACAGAGTCATCACATCCTGCCAACGCTTCTCATTCAGACTGCCTTCCACATTGGTATGTGCCAGTTCGTCCACAATCACAATCTCAGGATGAATACGGATTATTGTATCCACGTCCATTTCCTCCAACTCCTTTCCTTTATAGAAAATTTTACGTCGGGGGATAACAGGCAATCCTTCCATCAGTGCCTCCGTTCCCGCACGTCCGTGAGTCTCAATATAGCCGATTTGTACATCCACTCCGTTGTCCAGTAATTCATGGGCCTCCTGAAGCATACGATATGATTTACCTACACCGGCTATCATGCCGATATATACTTTGAATTTGCCTCGGTGAGACTTCTTGATCAGATCCAAAAAATGTTGTACACTCTGTTCTCTATCCATATCCATTTATTTAATTCCTGTTTATAAACTATTTCAACCCGTAATAATCATCACGATCACCACGGGTCTCTGTATAATAAAAATTCATGAGTTTATATCTATGGCCTTAAAGTTACGCCAAAAACCAAGAAAGCATCTTCAACACATGGATTCCATATAGCCTGTGCAAATATCGGCAATGAAAACTTATCATTAATTTTTATCTCTGTCATTCCTTTTAATGCTATATTAGTCACGGCGAAACCACTATTCGTGTATATACTCTCCGCCTTATACGGCACTGCGCCACAAGTTACATTTAAATCGACATTTTTCACACTGAAAGGATAATTAAGTTCCAGATAGGATGAATAATTTTGTTTTAGTTCTCCGCTATCATTCAGTTTCTTGTCTTTTCCGGCAAACATCGTATACCATGCCACGGACAAAGGAAACTTCTCTACGGGCAGCGTATAAGATAATCCCGCTTCAAAATGATGTCCCGTTTCATGACTTTTAAAATTAAAATACTTGTATGCTCCTTCACCTTCCCACCACAGGTCGGCAACAGTCAGCGTAGGGCCTGCTTCACCCAACTTATAGGCAAGAGTCAGATCCAGTTCCTTGTTGCCTCCACCGAAATTAGTAGATCCCCATGCGGTAACAGAAAAGTTTCCGATCCCAAAACCTAGTGTGGGCTGAAAAGCTGCACCTCCCCCCTGATACATACCACGCCAGACATAGGAACTGACCACATCGCCCTGCACTGTAAATTCCTGTGCTTTTACCTCTGTTATACTCAATGCGCATACGACTGCTGCAACCAATGATCCCAAAACAATCTTCTTACTAAAAAAAGTCTTCATATTTATCTTTTTTATTTTATGTTTCTAAAAAAGAGCAGCGCCCTGCCCAGCCCTGTTTATCTGAACCGCAATAAATAACTAAAACGATTCGGACAGGAACGCTGCCCACTACTGTTTGATTATTTATTCTCTTCCAGTGCTATATTCAGTTTCAGCACATTAATCTTCTCCGTTCCGAAAAGTCCCAGAAAAGGTTTCTCCACACTTTTATCAACGATTTCCTTTACCTGATTCTCCGTCAGTCCACGCGCCTGTGCCACTCTCTTTACCTGCACGTACGCACATTGTGGAGTAATATTCGGATCGAGACCGGAAGCACTTGCTGTTACCATCTCCGCCGGAACTTCTTTACGGCTCAGATAAGGGTGATGTACCAGAAAAGTGTCGATACGTGCTTCGACTTCAGCCAGATATTCAGGATTCGTAGGTCCTTTGTTACTACCGGAAGAGCTGGTGGCATCATAGCCGTCTCCGGCACACGAAGGACGTCCCCAGAAATAAATGTCTTTCGTAAACATCTGACCTACATTAGCCGCACCTACCACTTTTCCATCCAGTGTGGCTACTTCAGCATTTCCCTTATTAGGACCTGCAACCTGTGCAAACAACCACAAAACAAGAATATAGAACACGGAAAAAAAGACACAGAAAACGAGAGTTATCTTTAGTGATTTAAATAAAGTTTTCATCGCTATTGTTTTTTAATTAAAAGAATAAACCTACTAATAAATCGATCAACTTGATTCCGATAAAAGGAGCAATCACACCGCCCACCCCATAAATCAACAGATTCCGGCGAAGTAAGGCACTTGCACCTATCGGCTTGTACTGAACGCCGCGCAAAGCCAATGGAATCAGAATCGGAATAATAATGGCATTGAAGATGACTGCCGAAAGAATCGCACTTTCAGGACTATGCAACTGCATAATATTCAGTGCTGCCAATTCGGGGATAGCCACCATAAACAAAGCAGGAACAATGGCAAAATACTTAGCCACATCATTGGCAATAGAGAAAGTAGTCAGTGTACCACGAGTCATCAGCAACTGTTTACCGATTTCCACAATCTCAATCAGTTTCGTTGGATCATTATCCAGATCGACCATATTACCGGCCTCTTTCGCAGCCTGTGTACCACTATTCATTGCCACTCCGACATTTGCCTGAGCCAAAGCAGGAGCATCATTGGTTCCGTCCCCCATCATTGCCACCAGTTTACCGGACTGCTGTTCCTTCTTGATATATTCCATTTTATCTTCCGGCTTGGCTTCGGCAATAAAATCATCCACACCTGCCTTCTCTGCAATATATTTGGCAGTCAGCGGATTATCGCCGGTCACCATAACCGTTTTCACTCCCATCTTGCGCAAGCGTTCGAAACGTTCCTGAATGCCCGGCTTGATGATATCCTGCAATTCAATCACTCCCGTCACTTTCTGGTTTACACATACCACCAAGGGCGTACCACCATTGCTTGAAATAGCAGCAATCACCTCTTCCACCTCTTTCGGAAATTTATTTCCGGCACTTTCCACTATCTTACGGATAGCATCAAAAGCTCCTTTACGAATCTGAGTTCCATCCGGCAGATCAACGCCCGAACACTTGGTTTCGGCTGTAAACTTAATCATCCGCGCACCGGTCGTATTCAAGCTGCGCATACGGATGCCCGATTCACGTCCCAGTTCTACGATTGATTTGCCTTCCGGAGTTTCATCGGACAGAGAGGAAAGCAGACAGTTTTCTACAAAAGCGTGCAGATCAATGCCCGGCGCAGTGTGAAAATGGGTAGCTTTACGATTACCGATGGTGATAGTTCCGGTCTTATCCAGCAACAAGGTATCAATATCGCCGGCAGTTTCCACTGCCTTGCCCGATTTTGTTATCACATTCGCACGTAGTGCACGGTCCATACCGGCAATACCGATAGCAGAAAGAAGTCCTCCGATTGTTGTCGGAATCAGGCATACAAACAAAGAAATAAGTGAAGCAATGGTAATGACAGTATTGCTGTAATCGGCAAACGGTTTTAACGTCACACACACAATGACAAAGACAAGTGTAAAACCGGCCAGCAGAATAGTCAGTGCTATCTCATTCGGAGTTTTCTGACGAGACGCACCTTCTACCAGCGCAATCATTTTATCCAGAAAACTTTCTCCCGGCTGAGTGGTCACCATTACTTTTATATGATCTGACAATACTTTCGTACCGCCTGTCACCGAACTCTTATCACCACCTGCTTCCCGAATTACCGGAGCAGACTCCCCTGTAATCGCACTTTCATCGATAGAAGCCAGTCCTTCGATTATTTCACCATCGGACGGAATCACATCTCCGGCTTCACAAACAAACACGTCTCCTTTCTTTAATTGCGAAGAACTGACAGTCACTATTTTATTGCCTTCTACCTTTTTGGCAGGTGTCTCCTCACGTGTTTTACGCAGACTATCGGCTTGCGCCTTTCCCCGTGCTTCGGCAATAGCTTCGGCAAAATTGGCAAACAACAGTGTGACAAACAGAATGATAAACACAGCTATGTTGTAAGCAAACGAACCTTGTGAAGGGTTTATGATGGAGTAAAGTGTCACAAACAACATGACCACCGTAGCCACTTCGACCGTATACATGATCGGGTTCTTTATCATCAGACGTGGATTTAACTTCACGAATGACTGTTTCAAGCTTTCTATAACTTGCTCCTTTTGAAACAAAGAAGCTGATTTCATATTTTTCATATCTCTCTAATTCAGAATTACAAACTTAAATGTTCGGCGATTGTACTTAAAGCATGTACCGGGAAGAATGACAGAGCAGCAATAATAAAGATTACGACAAATGTCATTATACCGAAAGTCAGCGTATCAGTCTTCAATGTTCCGGCACTCTCGGGAATAAACTTCTTCTGAGCCAGCAGACCGGCAATGGCAACCTGTCCGATTATAGGAAGGAAACGACTAAGTATAAGCACAATACCACATGTCCAGTTCCAGAAATAAGTATTATCGCCCAGTCCTTCAAAACCTGAACCATTGTTAGCGGCAGAAGACGTATACTCATAGAGTTGTTCACTCAAGCCATGGAATCCGAGATTATTCAGCCATCCACCCTCACTTTCTACAAAGTCCGGATGATGTGTATATATATAACTTGAGATAGCAGTAAACACCAATATGACGAACGGATGCAACAATGCTACGATCGTAGCTATCTTCATTTCACGGGCTTCTACTTTCTTGCCCAGAAACTCCGGTGTACGCCCTACCATCAAACCGCTAATAAATACCGCGATAATAATAAATGTATAATAGTTCATCCAGCCTACACCGACACCACCAAACCAAGTATTAATCTGCATATTCAGCATCTCCATCATACCAGACAACGGCATAGTAGAATCATGCATACCATTCACTGAACCGTTGGAAGTAACAGTAGTCACAATACTCCAGAGGGCTGTAGCTCCGGCACCCAAACGAACCTCTTTACCTTCCATCGCGCCATTATCCTGCGCAATTCCCAATGCATCGATACGGGGATTTCCGCCCATCTCCTGACTGACATTGATGCAGACACCCACCAAAAAGGCGAAAAGCATCACACCGAAAATACTATAAGCCAGTTTCTTCCTGCGAGTATAGAACCCTAATGCCAATGCCATTGCCATCGGAATAATCAAGATAGACCAGCATTCCACCATATTGGTAAGATAAGTAGGGTTTTCCAACGGATGAGAAGAGTTCACGCCAAAGTAACCGCCACCATTTGTACCTAATTGTTTGATAGGTACAATTGCAGCCGTAGGTCCTTGAGAAACCATCTGCTCCTGTCCTTCAAGAGTAGTCACCTGCATCTTTCCGTCAAATCCCATCGGGGTTCCCTGAAGAATCAGGATGAAACCTACAATCAAAGAAAGCGGCAGCAGGATACGGGTACAACTCAATACCAGAAAATGCCAGAAGTTACCGATTGTTTTTGTTGTCTTTGCAGCCATGCTTTTCATAATACCGGCCATAGCAGCCATACCGGTTGCAGCGGTAATAAACTGGAAGAGCATAATGACAAACAGCTGTGTGAAATAAGTCAATCCGCTTTCGCCGCTATAGTGCTGTAAATTACAGTTGACCATAAAACTGATACAGGTATTGAAAGCCTGATCCGGTGTCTGCGGCCCGTTACCGTCTGGATTCAAAGGCAACCATCCCTGCGAAACCAACAATACCATTCCCCAGAAAAACCAGAAAGCATTCAAAATCAGTAATGCTTTCAGGAACTGTTTCCAGTTCATTTCTTCCTTGGGATCAATTCCGCATACTTTATAAATGATTCTTTCAACAGGAACCATAAAATCCGACCAGGTTTTCTCTCCTTTATAAACCCTGGCAATATATTTTCCCAGTGGATAAGCCAGAATCACCATCAAAGCGATCTGCGCAACCACACCTAAAATTTCTGTATTCATACTTTTACCTTAAACTGTATAACTTTAAAACTTCTCGGGTCTGATGAGTACATACATCAAATAACCGAAGATTGCAATACCTAATACAAATAATGCTGTGTACATAATTCCTTCTCCTTCTTTTTAGATCTTTTCAAACCAGTCTACACATTTCCAAAACAGCCAGAAGCAGGCAAAGCCGCTTAACAGGCAAAAAATAAATGATAGTGTTACTTCCATGTTTTTTCGTTTAAATGATTATTTTAAAATTTCTTGGTAGACAGTATGCCAAATGCGTGCCAAAACAATGGAGTAAACAACAATAAGCTGATTGATAGAGCAATACAATAATTCATTCTGCTCATAGGTTCCCATCAGACCCTACCATTTTGAAAAAGCATCCCTATTTTGAAAAGGTTACTGCTTTCCAGACAAAATGTAAGGATCGATTTTCAAAACGAAAGAGTATTCCCATTTTGAAAAGGTGAAACAAACTGGTCATCAAAAGATAACACACTGATAATAAACGCTTAATGGATAAAAGAGGCTAATTGGTATATACTTTGCCCTTCAGCAGGTATGAAACTATATATTATATCAAACAGATTACCCGTAAAGGTTGCCAACCCGAATGGCACATTCGTCTTTTCACGCAGTGAAGGCGGAGTGACAACGGGATTAGATTCTCTTGAGACATCTTATGAGAAGCATTGGATAGGATGGCCTGGAATATGCGTTAATAAGGAAAAAGACAAACAGGAAATCAACGAAAAACTGCTGGAACTGAATTTCCATCCGGTCTTTTTATCAGAGGCACACATCAGAAACTACTACGAAGGATACAGTAACAGTACTATCTGGCCTATGTGCCATTACTTTTATGCTTATACCTTATATAAGAAGTGTTTCTGGCAGTCTTATCAAGTAGTCAATCAACTTTTCTGTGATGAGATTTGCCGCTTGATACGTCCCGGAGACAAAGTGTGGATTCAAGATTATCAGCTGATGTTACTCCCCGGCATGCTAAGAAAAGTATATCCGGAACTCTGTATCGGCTATTTCCATCACATCCCCTTTCCTTCTTACGAACTTTTCCGTATCCTTCCGGAACGTGCCGAAATACTGAAAGGATTGCTGGGAGCGGACTTTATCGCTTTCCATACCCACGACTATATGCGTCACTTTATCAGTGCCGTAGAGCGGGTACTGCACATCGACTTCAAACTGGACGAAATACAAATTGGTAACCGAGTAGTAAGGGTAGATGCTCTGCCCATGGGAATCAACTATGAGCTCTATCACAATGCCTCCCAAAATCCTGTAGTGCGGCAAGCCATCGACCGCAACCGGACCCTTTTCGGTAACCACAAATTAATCTTATCCGTAGACCGGCTGGACTATAGCAAAGGAATCCTCCACCGGCTGCATGGCTTTTCCAGTTTTCTCGAACATCATCCAGAGTATCATGGAAAAGTAACATTGGCAATGGTAATCGTTCCTTCCCGCGATCACGTAGGAAGTTATGCAGAGCTGAAAACGAAGATAGATGAAGAAATAGGTTCTGTCAACGGGCGCTACTCCACGATGAACTGGACTCCCGTCTGTTACTTCTATCATGGCTTTTCATTAGAAGAACTTACTGCCATGTATTATGTAGCCGATATTGCCCTGGTAACTCCCTTACGCGACGGCATGAATCTGGTAGCCAAAGAATATGTAGCTTCCAAATGCGATAACACTGGTGTACTTATCCTCAGTGAAATGGCAGGAGCCGCAGTAGAGATGACAGATGCTATTCAAATCAACCCGAATGATTCGGGACAAATAGAGAATGCTATCTGCCAGGCCCTGGAAATGCCGGCAGAGGAACAAAAGTTACGTTTGCAGCGTATGCAGAAGATATTGTCCGTACAAACAGTCAATAAATGGGCTGCCGACTTTGTAAATGGCCTGGACATGACTTGTATGAAGAACGATTCGTTACGGAAAAAACGTATCACTGCAGCAACCATTGCGCAAATCAAGCTGAAATACAATCAGGCAAAACAACGCCTGATCTTACTGGATTACGACGGAACACTGGCAGCGCTCAAGACACGCCCCGAGGATGCGAAACCGACTCCCGAACTTATTTCTATTTTACAGCAGATGACTGCTGATCCCTCCAACCATATTGTCATCAATAGTGGCCGGGATCATTTTACATTAGAGAAATGGCTCGGTTCGCTCCCTGTCTGCATGGCAGCCGAACATGGAGCTTTCTATAAGGAAAATGGTGTATGGCACAAAAATATAAAGAAATTGGAATGGAGCACCGGACTTCAGTCCATCCTGCAAATGTTTGTGGACAAAACTCCCCGTTCGCGACTGGAAGTAAAAGAGACGGCACTGGCATGGCATTACCGCGAAAGTGATGCCTGGTTGGGAACTTTGAGAGCACAACAGCTGGTCAATGCACTAATTTCCATTTGTACCAGACAAAAGTTACAAATCCTGCAGGGGAACAAGGTCATTGAAATCAAATCGCCAGACTACAACAAAGGATCGGAAGTAAACCGGTTGTTATCCAACAAGCGCTACGACTTTGTGATAGCAATGGGAGACGATACGACAGATGATGATATGTTTCAGGCTTTGCCCTTAAATGCCGTTACTGTCAAAGTAGGCAGTATTTCGGAAATAGCCAATTACAATTTACCGTCTCAGACCGATGTACTTCCTTTCCTGCAAGCCATTATAGGCAGACAAAAGGGAAGCGGTATCAATACTAACAGCACGGTGAAAAAACGGCTTGCCTCCGCTCTCGACTTCTTCAAGGATTTATTGAAAACTAAATAAAACAACCGTTATGAATACTCTGAATTATGGTATAACAGGCAACTGCCGTACGGCAGCCCTTATTTCCGAAACAGGAAATATCGAATGGTTATGCTTTCCCGATTTCGACTCCCCTTCCATCTTCGCGAGTCTGCTCGATCGCGAAAAAGGAGGAAGCTTCGGGTTCGAGGTATCCGATGATTACCGGATTACTCAAAGCTATGTACCTCATACTAATATTCTTTCTACACAGTTCTCCTCCAGAGAAGGAGAATTCGTTGTTCTCGATTATATGCCCTGCTATCGTTCCAAAGACGGTACAGGCCACTATCTGCCGGCAGAACTATATCGCTATATACATTGGCTGAAAGGGAAGCCCCGATTCAAAGTGAATTATCAACCAGCTCCTGACTATGCACGAGGCAAAGTGATTCTCAACATCACCTCTCAGTATATAGAAACATATTGTTCTTCCGAGAATAAAGACAGACAATATCTATATGCCTCCCTGCCATTGCAGGATATTGCCGGAAAAAAAGAGATAATACTTGAGAAGGATGAATTCCTGTTACTCTCTTATAATGAGAAAGTAATTCCGATCGACATTGAACGGGAGAAAATCGAATATTGCCGTACCCTTGTATACTGGTTAAACTGGACAAACCGGGGGAAAAAATACACCTTATACAATGATGTGATTGAACGCAGCCTGTTGGTGCTGAAACTTATGTCATATTATAATGGGGCAGTACTTGCTGCAATAACAACCAGCTTACCGGAGTCGGTTGGTGACGTACGAAACTGGGATTATCGCTTTTGCTGGCTCCGAGATGCATCTATGGCCATTGAAACGATGTTTCAGACAGGACATACCGGTGCAGCCAAACGTTTTATGAAATTCATTCAGGCAACTTTCGTAGCCAAGCACGACTACCAGATAATGTATGGCATCCGCGGCGAGCGTAAATTAACAGAAGTGATGCTTAACCATCTGTCCGGCTACAAAAACTCCGTACCTGTGAGAATAGGCAATGATGCCTACCACCAAAAGCAAAATGACTCCTTCGGGTATCTGATGGACTTAATTTATCAATATTACCGACTGATGCCCGGCACTCTGGATGAAATAGAAGATATGTGGGAAGTGGTGAAAAGTATTCTGGCAACTGTAATAGAGAACTGGCAAAAGCCTGATAAAGGCATCTGGGAAATCAGAGGAGAGAAACAACATTTTGTATCTTCGAAAATAATGTGCTGGGTAGCTTTAGATCGTGGAGCAAAAATCGCAGGTATGCTGAATAAATATAACTACAGCGAACGCTGGCAACAGGAAGCAGACAAAATCAGAAAAGACGTGATGCAGCACGGCTGGAACGAGAAGCTCCAGAGCTTCACACAGACTTATGACAATCAAGCTATGGACTCTTCTTTATTGTTAATGGAACCTTATGGATTTATTGAAGCAGATGACATTCGCTACCATAAAACAGTAGAGTCCGTAAAGAATGCACTTTTCCACAAAGGGCTGATGTATCGCTATAATAATGAAGATGATTTCGGTTTACCCACTTCCGCCTTTACTATTTGCACATTCTGGCTTGTACGAGCCTTGTTCGTCACCGGAAAGAAGGAAGAAGCACGGTGTTTGTTCGATGAAGTATTGAAATATTCCAATCATCTGGGATTATTCAGTGAAGATATTGATTTCGACACAAAAGAGCAATTAGGAAACTTTCCACAAGCCTATTCACATCTGGCATTAGTGAATACTGCTATTTTATTTGCAGAAGAAGAGAAAAGACTGGCTTTTATCCGCCCTTAATTTAAATCCTGTTTCTTCTAAAGAAGCGTTGAAGAAAGCAATGAAATCATTTCCTAAACCGCCAAAACACAGAAATCCCCGCCAGTCAATAAAGACCGGCGGGGACTCTTTAAAGCGGCGGCTACCTACTCTCCCACTGTTACGCAGTACCATCGGCGTGACGAGGCTTAACTTCTCTGTTCGGAATGGGAAGAGGTGGAACCCTCGTGCTATAACCACCTGAATGAATTCAATAAGGTTATGACATGATGAAAAGTAAAATTCAAGTAATATCATATTAATGATACGCTAAACGTATATCCAATCCGTACAAAGCCGGAAGAAAGTGGACGGGCAATTAGTAATGCTCGGCTTTGATGTTACCACCTTTACACCTGCATCCTATCAACGTCATCGTCTTTAACGACCCTAAGAAATCTAATCTTGTGGCTGGCTTCGTACTTAGATGCTTTCAGCACTTATCCAATCCCGACTTAGATACCCAGCAATGCACCTGGCGGCACAACTGGTAAACCAGCGGTCAGTCCAACACGGTCCTCTCGTACTAGTGTCAGAGCCACGCAAATTTCATACGCCCACGATAGATAGAGACCGAACTGTCTCACGACGTTCTGAACCCAGCTCGCGTGCCACTTTAATGGGCGAACAGCCCAACCCTTGGGACCTTCTCCAGCCCCAGGATGTGACGAGCCGACATCGAGGTGCCAAACCCCTCCGTCGATATGAGCTCTTGGGAGGGATCAGCCTGTTATCCCCGGAGTACCTTTTATCCTTTGAGCGATGTCCCTTCCATACGGAAACACCGGATCACTATGCTCTAGTTTCCTACCTGATCGACTTGTAAGTCTCCCAGTCAAGCGCCCTTATGCCATTACACTCTGCGGACGGTTACCAATCGTCCTGAGGGCACCTTTAGAAGCCTCCGTTACTATTTTGGAGGCGACCACCCCAGTCAAACTACCCACCAAACAGTGTCCTCGTATCAACGAGTTAGAACTCAAATAATCAAAGGGCCGTATTTCAACAGCGACTCCACACAAACTGGCGTCTGCGCTTCAAAGTCTCCGGCCTATCCTACACATCAATTACCCAAATTCAATGTTAAGCTATAGTAAAGGTTCACGGGGTCTTTTCGTCCCATCGCGGGTAATCGGCATCTTCACCGATACTACAATTTCACTGAGCTCACGGTTGAGACAGTGTCCAGATCATTACACCATTCGTGCAGGTCGGAACTTACCCGACAAGGAATTTCGCTACCTTAGGACCGTTATAGTTACGGCCGCCGTTTACTGGGGCTTCAATTCAATGCTTCTCTTGCGATGACATCTCCTCTTAACCTTCCAGCACCGGGCAGGTGTCAGGCTGTATACATTATCTTTCAATTTCGCACAGCCCTGTGTTTTTGTTAAACAGTTGCCTGGACCTATTCTCTGCGCCCAACTCTCGTTGGGACCCTTTATCCCGAAGTTACAGGGTCAATTTGCCTAGTTCCTTAACCGTGAATCACTCAAGCGCCTTAGTATATTCAACCCGACTACGTGTGTCCGTTTGCGGTACGGGTACCTTAAGGATTAAGTTTAGCGGATTTTCTTGGGAGTATGATTACACGCACTATTGGATTGTTCCGAAGAACGCTCCATACTATCAGGTTCGACTCTTATCCCGGATTTGCCTGGGATAATCAACATCTACACCCTTCAACGGACTATTCCGTCAGTCCGCGGCGCTGTCACGCCTCCGTCTCCACGTCACTCCTTAAGGTAGTACAGGAATATTAACCTGTTCTGCCATCGGCCTCACCGTTCGGCTGAGCCTTAGGACCCGACTAACCCTGATCCGATTAGCGTTGATCAGGAAACCTTAGTCTTTCGGCGAGGGGGTTTCTCACCCCCTTTATCGTTACTTATACCTACATTTGCTTTTCCACACGCTCCAGCAAAGCTCACGCTTCACCTTCGACGCTGAGTGGAATGCTCCCCTACCGATCCTTACGGATCCCATAGCTTCGGTAAAACACTTGATGCCCGATTATTATCCACGCCAAACTCCTCGACTAGTGAGCTGTTACGCACTCTTTAAATGAATGGCTGCTTCCAAGCCAACATCCTAGCTGTCTTAGCAATCTGACTTCGTTAGTTCAACTTAGTGTTTATTTCGGGACCTTAGCTGATGGTCTGGATTCTTCTCCTTTAGGACATGGACCTTAGCACCCATGCCCTCACTCCTGTGATAGAACTAATGCGCATTCGGAGTTTATCAAGACTTGATAGGCGGTGAAGCCCTCGCATCTTATCAGTCGCTCTACCTCACATTAGTAACTCACAAGGCTGCACCTAAATGCATTTCGGGGAGTACGAGCTATCTCCAAGTTTGATTAGCCTTTCACCCCCACCCTCAGTTCATCCGGAAGCTTTTCAACGCTTATCGGTTCGGTCCTCCAGTTAGTGTTACCTAACCTTCAACCTGACCAAGGGTAGATCACTTGGTTTCGCGTCTACTCCTTCCGACTCGACGCCCTGTTCAGACTCGCTTTCGCTTCGGCTGCGCATCTCAAGATGCTTAACCTTGCCGGAAAAAGTAACTCGTAGGTTCATTATGCAAAAGGCACGCCGTCACTGCTTACGCAGCTCCGACCGCTTGTAGGCGCACGGTTTCAGGGACTATTTCACTCTTCTGTTCGAAGTGCTTTTCACCTTTCCTTCACAGTACTGGTTCGCTATCGGTCTCTCGGGAGTATTTAGCCTT
This sequence comes from Bacteroides faecis, assembly GCF_020091505.1. NCBI lineage: Bacteria > Pseudomonadati > Bacteroidota > Bacteroidia > Bacteroidales > Bacteroidaceae > Bacteroides > Bacteroides faecis. The sequence continues at coordinate 314,152 of NZ_CP081916.1, forward strand.
ACCGGATGGTCCCGGCAGATTCACGCAAGATTTCTCGTGTCCCGCGCTACTCAGGATACCACTACGCTTAATCTGACTTCATATACAGGACTATCACCGTCTATGGTTCCACTTTCCAGAGGATTCTATTCATCAGATGTCTTGCGATATCGTGGTCCTACAACCCCACACATGCCGTAACATGGGTGGTTTGGGCTATTCCCCGTTCGCTCGCCACTACTAGGGGAATCATTATTATTTTCTTTTCCTGCAGGTACTAAGATGTTTCAGTTCCCTGCGTTAGCCTCCATCAAAGATGGATGACATTCCTTCAGAATGCCGGGTTGTCCCATTCGGAAATCTCTGGATCAAAGGTTATTTGCACCTACCCAGAGCTTATCGCAGCTTATCACGTCCTTCATCGCCTCCGAGAGCCAAGGCATCCGCCATGCGCCCTTGCTTACTTTCTTTCAAACTTACTTTCAAGTATTAAATATCAAGTGTCAGGTATTAAACCCGAACACTTAATATCGCGGTACTTAAAACGTACGGTTCGATATATACTTTTAGCTCTTTACTAAATTTTACTTTTTGTACATCATGTCAAAGATCGTTTCTCTTGTTCAGAGATGGTGGAGAATAACGGATTCGAACCGTTGACCCTCTGCGTGCAAGGCAGATGCTCTAGCCAGCTGAGCTAATCCCCCAAGAGTTATTGACTGTTACAATTGACAATGGACAATGAAAACAGACAACTTTTGTTCGGAGTAGTCCCAGGCAGAGTTGAACTGCCGACCTCTACATTATCAGTGTAGCGCTCTAACCAACTGAGCTATAGGACTAGTTCAACCTTGTCTACCTGATATGTTAGACTCGGCTTCTTTATTTCTCTTGTTTATCTCTATCTATACTTCTATAGATGGTTGATCTATATGTTATAAATAAACAAGTACCAGTAGTACAATTATAGAACCGATGAAAGTCATTGTAACGGCATCACTCCAGAAAGGAGGTGTTCCAGCCGCACCTTCCGGTACGGCTACCTTGTTACGACTTAGCCCCAATTACCAGTTTTACCCTAGGACGCTCCTTGCGGTTACGTACTTCAGGTACCCCCGGCTTTCATGGCTTGACGGGCGGTGTGTACAAGGCCCGGGAACGTATTCACCGCGCCATGGCTGATGCGCGATTACTAGCGAATCCAGCTTCACGAAGTCGGGTTGCAGACTTCGATCCGAACTGAGAGAGGCTTTTGGGATTAGCATCCTGTCACCAGGTAGCGGCCTTCTGTACCCCCCATTGTAACACGTGTGTAGCCCCGGACGTAAGGGCCGTGCTGATTTGACGTCATCCCCACCTTCCTCACATCTTACGACGGCAGTCTCTCCAGAGTCCTCAGCATGACCTGTTAGTAACTGAAGATAAGGGTTGCGCTCGTTATGGCACTTAAGCCGACACCTCACGGCACGAGCTGACGACAACCATGCAGCACCTTCACATTTGTCTTACGACTAACCAATTTCTTGATTATTCAAATGCAATTTAAGCCCGGGTAAGGTTCCTCGCGTATCATCGAATTAAACCACATGTTCCTCCGCTTGTGCGGGCCCCCGTCAATTCCTTTGAGTTTCACCGTTGCCGGCGTACTCCCCAGGTGGAATACTTAATGCTTTCGCTTGGCCGCTTACTGTATATCGCAAACAGCGAGTATTCATCGTTTACTGTGTGGACTACCAGGGTATCTAATCCTGTTTGATACCCACACTTTCGAGCATCAGTGTCAGTTGCAGTCCAGTGAGCTGCCTTCGCAATCGGAGTTCTTCGTGATATCTAAGCATTTCACCGCTACACCACGAATTCCGCCCACCTCTACTGTACTCAAGACAGCCAGTATCAACTGCAATTTTACGGTTGAGCCGCAAACTTTCACAACTGACTTAACTGTCCACCTACGCTCCCTTTAAACCCAATAAATCCGGATAACGCTCGGATCCTCCGTATTACCGCGGCTGCTGGCACGGAGTTAGCCGATCCTTATTCATATGGTACATACAAAAATCCACACGTGGATCACTTTATTCCCATATAAAAGAAGTTTACAACCCATAGGGCAGTCATCCTTCACGCTACTTGGCTGGTTCAGACTCTCGTCCATTGACCAATATTCCTCACTGCTGCCTCCCGTAGGAGTTTGGACCGTGTCTCAGTTCCAATGTGGGGGACCTTCCTCTCAGAACCCCTATCCATCGAAGGTTTGGTGGGCCGTTACCCCACCAACTGCCTAATGGAACGCATCCCCATCGATAACCGAAATTCTTTAATAATCAAACCATGCGGTTCTATTATGCCATCGGGTATTAATCTTTCTTTCGAAAGGCTATCCCCGAGTTATCGGCAGGTTGGATACGTGTTACTCACCCGTGCGCCGGTCGCCATCTCCAGTTTGCAAGCAAACTGGAATGCTGCCCCTCGACTTGCATGTGTTAAGCCTGTAGCTAGCGTTCATCCTGAGCCAGGATCAAACTCTTCATTGTAAAAGTATTGTTATCATTCCTATGAAAGAATGGTATTTGCTCTGTTCAGGATGCCGTACAATTTATTGACTTCATTAATACCTGTCATCAGATACATACTGCTATGTATCCAACAAGCATTGACGGTTCTATTTTTCTTGTACTACTTGTATTGTTTATCAATATTTCAAAGAACTTGGTTGCTTTCGTTTCAAAAGCGGGTGCAAAGGTAAGGGGTTTTATTTTAACTGCCAAACGTTTTCGGAAGTTTTTTTTTTAATTTTTCTTTTTATATCGTTTCTCAGGCTCTCTTGCGAAAGGGAAAGAAGGTAAAGAAGAAAAACAAACCGCGTTTCTTTGCGAATCGGACTGCAAAGATAAGAACTTTATTCAATAACATCCAAAACTTTCCGGAAGTTTTTTTGTTCTTATTTTAAGCTGCCGTACGCTTTTACACTAAGTCAACTTATCAAGGCTTTCTTCTCTTGGAAAGCGGGTGCAAAAGTAGTAGCTTTCAGCTTATGCTCCAAAATTATCGGACTGTTTTTTTGAATTATTTTTGGATATCCATGCTAAGGGGCTGATTCAGAAGGATGTTGTAGAACATAAATTTACCGGGGATGGCAGAAAGAGGGAAAGGGACACACCTTATTATATTCACACACGCGGATGCGGGCGCGAAGGGAACAGATTTCAACAGGAAGGAAGGGAAGGATAGCGGTGAATCATTCATGAAGACAGTATGGATGGACTAAAAGCGGAGAAGAAACTCTCCTGGAAAAGGGTTTTTCTATTGTCACTTGTCACTTTTCAAGTCAAACTGTTATTTATCAATGGATTAAGAGTGACAATAAGGTGATAATAGAGGTGATAACAGGGTGACAATAGGAAAAGCATGTGAGCGTATTGTCACTTTTTGGGGAACAGATTACCGCAGATATTCAAGGGGTGTTCATGGGAAAGTGGCGGCTGAAAGGAAAGAAGAAACTCCGAAAGTATACTGATAGCGATAAAGAAATACGGGGATGCAGGCAAGGGATTAGTTTCATGCGGGGAAAACAAAGGTTTCATATAGGAGAAACTCTAGTTTCAAGCAATGAAACTAAAAGTTTCAAGCGAAAGAAACTGTTGTTTCAAGCAGGGGAAACTAAAGTTTCAAACCATCTGGAACTGGAGTTTCAAGAGGCAAGAAACTTCAGGAAACAACCGGAGACGGGAGCAGAGGACCGCATGATTGGATAAGGAGGAACGCATGATTGGAGTGAAATGAACGCACGAGTGGAGTAAAAGTACCGCACGATTCAACCAACCCGACCATAACAATGTCCCGATTAACCTGTTCTCTTAGGAAGAACAGGAGTATGGACATAAGCGAAAAAAGCATTTATCACACAATAATAGAGGGAGTATCAGATCTTAATACCTGATATATCAATTATTAACAGATGGAACGTCAATTATTAATAGTTGACAGATAGGAGGTTAACATACTGAATACAAGATTACAACATCAAGAAAATGTGTATTAAAGCATGAATATAGAGTGAGAGCAAATGCCTGCTACCACACTTGCTACCACAGCTGCTATCACAGCTGTAACAACGATGAATAAACCGATACAAGCAAAAAGTGAGAGCATGGGAGCAAAATCTATACTAAATCAATAGGAGGCTGAATCAGATGCAGCCAAATAAAGATTGAGCATCTCCGAGCAAAATCCACCTCCAGTTGTTATTCAAAAACAAGGATATATTATACAATAAAAAGTCAATGTCATGGAAAAAAACATTTTTAAGTTAGATAATGAACAGCTCAAAGTGATTGCATGCTCATTTCGTGATAAAATAGAAGAAGGGTTAAAGACAGAAAATGCAGAGATACAATGTATTCCGACTTTCATTACTCCCCAAACAAATCATATCAATGGTAAATCACTGGTACTCGACCTGGGAGGAACCAATTATCGAGTGGCGATCGTAGATTTCAATAAAGCAGCCCCTACCGTTCATCCGAATAATGGCTGGAAGAAAGATATGTCAATCATGAAGTCTGCCGGATATACCCGCGAAGAGTTATTCAAAGAACTGGCCGACATGATTGTAGGAATAAAGCGTGAGGAAGAAATACCCATCGGTTATTGTTTTTCCTATCCAGCCGAATCTGTACCGGGTGGAGACGCCAAACTGTTGCGTTGGACCAAAGGGGTAGATATAAAAGAAATGATCGGAGAATTTATCGGAAAACCTTTGCTTGACTATCTGAATGAAAGAAATAAGATCAAGTTTACAGATATCAAAGTACTCAACGATACTATAGCCAGTCTATTCGCCGGTCTCACGGACAGCAGTTACGATGCATACATCGGCCTCATCGTAGGGACAGGAACCAATATGGCTACTTTTATCCCTGCTGATAAAATACAAAAACTAAATCCGGCATACAACGCACAGGGGATGATACCGGTAAATCTGGAATCAGGCAATTTCCATCCACCCTTCCTCACTGCAGTAGATGACACCGTCGATGCAATCTCCGGTAACCCGGGAAAGCAACGCTTTGAGAAAGCGGTATCCGGCATGTACTTGGGAGACATTTTGAAAACGGCTTTTCCACTGGAAGAGTTCGAAGAGAAATTCGATGCTCAGAAACTGACTTCCATTATGAACTATCCGGATATATACAAAGATGTATATGTGCAGGTGGCACAATGGATATATGGCAGATCTGCACAATTGGTTGCCGCCTCACTTACAGGACTTGTCATGCTGCTGAAATCGTACAATAAAGACATGCGAAAAGTTTGTCTGGTAGCCGAAGGCAGCCTTTTCTGGAGTGAAAACAGGAAAGATAAAAACTATAACATTCTTGTTATGGAGAAATTAAGGGAACTTTTCAAGCTGTTCAACCTGGAAGATGTCGAAGTGGATATCAAAAGCATGAATAACGCGAACCTGATAGGAACTGGAATTGCAGCATTATCCTAATGCCCCTGGCATCGTTTGCTTCACATCGTATATGCATGATGTGCTGAAATCGACAGGAAAGTGAGACCGGGACTCGCAATAAGGGGATCAATATGTCTGTATCATTATTTGGGGTACGAATTATGCGGATTAACACGGTTTCCAGTAGTCTATATAATCTCTTGGAACTGTGAAATCCGCATAATCTGTGCCCAAATTAGGTCTATTAGCAAGCCAATATTCATTTTGCCCCTTATCTGCCCGGCACTATTTATTATATGGAATAACGCTTAAACGATAATTGTCGTCAGGCAACAATTCCGAATCAAATTCGATTTCAATATCTTTAGACTCACCTTTCAGCAATGTAAAATAATTATCATTCATCAGCGCAGGTAATATACGTTCTCCGTCTGACGAACGGACGGCCTGCACGTGAACAGCAAAAGCGACTGATGGACCTACATTCTTAATCGTAGCTTTTATCACTTTCTTGTCTCCATGATCCGTCCGGTTCACTAGCTGAGATGTCACATTCAGCTTCGCTTTTGATAAAGTATTCAATGCTTTATAGTCGCCCGGCTTGTTGGAACGCCAATAGAAGTTGTCAGAAAGCAGATTTCCATTCGCATCGTTCAATTCCAGTTTTATAAAATGAACCGGAGACAAATCCGTCGGTTTCTTTTTCTTGCCATACAGTTCAAATTCATAGAGTGAATACCCCCACATAGTAGCGCATTTCACTCCCTGCATTTTTACATAGCGAGTACGTACAGGCTTTATCTTTATTTCTTCCAGTCCGCCTTTACAATCTTCATTGGAATAAATTTCCTTCCAATGCGCCGCATCATCAGAGATCAACAGTTTATAGGACTTGGCATGAGCTGCTTCCCAGTTCAACGCAATGGTGGCTATTTCCGCAGGTTCGCCCAAATCTACATAAATCCATTCATCATCACGAGGCTCACTCGCCCAGCGACTGCCGTCACTGGCATCAATAGCGGCCCCGGGCTCACCGGCATCTTTAGAGACGGAAGAAGCAAACGCTTTTTTACCAAAAGCAAGATTGTCCGTAGTAAAATTCAGATGGAAACAATAAGAATCCTTATTGGCAGCTGCATTCAATGTGACATTCTGAGTGTAACGTCCCATTTCTTTCCCATCCAGATTGTAGACTCTGGCGGTTGCTTTCAGTCCCTGCAAATCTTGTAAAGTAGTATTAATAACCTTCACACTATTATCAGCATAGCTCCACTGGATGTGAACAGGTTCGCACGCCTTCTTAATTCCCCAGTAAGCTCCTGTCAGATCATAATAATAATCATAGGTCTGCCACACCAAAGAAGGATAAGCCGACTGTCCCATCCAAGTCAGGATGCCGGATGCATCGTCCCATATATGATGCTGGAAACCTTCGTACATCGCCTTGTTCACTTCTACATTCACCAACTGGGCTTTCCGACAGAAATCTTCGATTCCCTTAGCTTTTCCATAATTATACTCCACCGTAGAGAAATATTTGTCAGGTCCCGCATTACCTCCGGAGTTACCAAAGAAATGTTTATTCCACATTTCATTGCGCGGCCACCAGTTCTTTTCAGGAATAAATTTCTTGAAGCTTTCAAAAGTAGTGAAAACTGCCGTACCAATTTCCGTACGAAGTCCCCACCCTCGGGTGATATTAGCACCATACCCATAAGGAGCTTTCGTAAAATACCAGTTAGGATGAGAATTCATCCAGGGGCCGCTACCGGAAAGCCCATCGCTGTGCGAATTGGCATGGTATGCCCTATCCCCTCCATCGTAAACATTCACATCTTCTTCCAGCCATTTATTGAGTGGGGGTAACGGATAACCCTCATTATCTCCGCACCACACAGCAATGCAGGCGTGATTGCGTAAACGCTTTATCTTTTCAACAGCATTCATATTGAAGGCAAAGACGTCATCAGGGAGATTGGAGTTTGAATTCAGCCAGAAATCATCCCAAACCATGATACCATATTTATCGCAGGCCTGATAAAACTCGTCATCAGTAACAGAACCTATCCAATTCCGTATCATATTGAAATTCATCTCCTGATGAAGCTTCACTTTCAAATCATATTCTTCCCCCCGACAGCGTAACATATATTCACTCATTCCCCAGTTGCCACCTTTAAGATATACAGGTTCACCATTTATTTTGAGATGAAGTATGCCATCCACCATTTCATAACCATATTCCCTTATACCGAATGTAAGCAGCTGTCTGTCTGAGACTTTTCCACCGACAGAGTATGTCAGCTCACACGTATAGAGATTCGGTTCACCGTAGCCGTTAGGCCACCACAAGGCAGGGTTACGGACTACCAGTTGCTTCAATTTCGTGTTATCGAGCAGGAAGTCACGTTGCTTGCCCGCTTCAATTTCCATTTCTTCCGAAAACTCAATGTTACCGGGCCGGATCACTCCTTTCAGTATTCCTTTCTGATCGACCGCTGTATTATTTCTCAGTTCCAGCTGCAGGCTTAAGGTCGCTTCGTCCCTGGAAGGCACCTTCGAACGTATCCATGGATCGATCATGGACACTTCACGGGTCTTAGTCAAATAGACATCATCGGTTATGCCACTTAAAAGTCCCGGTACATAAGGCATCCAGTCCCAGCCTGCACACGAAACGTAAGTAGGACTTGCATAGTTGGGAACCGGCGTTCCAACCCAATGTACAAGAACGGCCAGTACATTCTTGCCTTCTTTTGACAATAAGTCCGTTACATCAAAGTTTCCTCTGTGCATAAAACCATCAAGCAACCCCAGGCGTGTTCCATTGAAGAATATTTCTCCCTTGCGGTTCACTCCTTCAAAATTCAGCCAGACTTTTTCTCCAGTTTCCACTTTGGGAGAAAGAAATTCTGTGCGATACCAAAAATTGCGGTCGTACTTCGATTTATCTATCGTATACGCATTATCACCAAAATTCGGATCGGACTCCAACCCTTCCGAAACGTACGAACCGAAAACAGTTCCCGGCACCGTTGCCTTCACCCAGCCTTCCGTATTATACCGGACGGACATAATCAACGAAGGATCGGCAACTTCCGCCTGTGCCTTCACTCTCCAGACAGCCAGATTTCCTTCGCTATTCAATGATATTTTTTCCTTTTGCGCTTGAGACGTGATACTTGATAACAGTAATGTAAGTATCAGTGTAATCTTCCAAATATTCATGCTCTTCTATGATTAATATTTCTTCTTTTACTAATAAACAATTAGTATTAGGACGATTGAACACTCAAATACTACTAAAAAAAGAAAGTTGATTATAGACTCACGAATCCTCTGTATGTGGTATGGTATTAGCAGATTACTTATAGTAAGGAGCTGTCTTAAAAGTACAGGCACCGAAGCTAACAATATGATTGTTAATGATATAATAAGATTCAGAGGAATAGGTTAAGCTTTGCACACCTCTCCTTTTTGAAAAAAGCATATCATTTTGAAAAGAGTAAGAACCCATAAATTATCAGATGACAATGAAAGTTTGCAAATTTGAAAGAATGAATAATGAGGATGAAGTCAAGCAAGTAATCGGTTGCATACAGAAAGAGCATCCTTACGTAGCCGTCATTCCTGTATTGACACAATTGCAGGAATGGTTACAGGCTATTTCCGTCAGTTGGTTTCATGAAGAAGATGAAACGTCTCATACGATAGTTAATGCCATTGAGGAATATTGCCGTACTCTGACCGACCGTCTCATTTCAGACCGGAAACTGAATCAATACATGAAAGTCCAAATTGAGAAATGCATAGAAAAGATACAGGTCTTGGTGGAAGATAAGGCAGACTTACTGACCGACAAAATAATAAAAGCCGAAGTATACGGACTGTCCAATGAATTATTTGCCTGCTGCCTACGTCAGCAAGGGCTTCGTGCACAAACTCTGGATACCGGAAAGTTCATGCAAATCAACCTCGAAAGGAAACCGGATATTCCATATATCAAGGAGTCTGTTCAACAGTACATCAGCGAAAAACGGGATGCCGATATTTTCATCGCTCCACTTTCCCTCTGTAAAAATGTATATGGCGAAACAGATTTCATGAATGAAAAACGTAACGACTACTACGCCACAGTACTCGCCACCGCATTCGGAGCAGACGAACTGCTCTTATCTACCCAGATCAACCATATCTATGCAAACCGTAACAGCCGGAGAGAACAGCACTCACTGACATATACAGAGGCCGAACAACTGATCAACAGCGGAGTATACTTGCTCTATGCCGACTGCATCAGCTTAGCGGCACATTCCAATATAACTATCCGGCTGACGGACACTCATGACCTGACAACGGAACGGCTTTATATCTCATCCCACGACACGGGCAACAGCGTCAAAGCAATACTTTTTCAGGATTCTGTCACATTTGTACGTTTTACATCATTGAATGTCCTCCCCGGATATTTACTAGTGGGCAAATTGCTGGAAGTAATCAACAAATATAAGATCAATGTCATTTCAATGGCATCATCGAATGTATCCATTTCTATGGTGATATCAGCCAGCCCTGACACTTTGCGGATTGTGCAAAAAGAGCTCCACAAGTATGCCGAAATGGTTATTGACGAAAATATGTCTGTGATACATATCATTGGTTCGCTCCATTGGCAGCGTACCCAAGTAGAAAGTCATATAATGAACACTATCAAGGATATCCCCATTTCACAGATTTCTTATGGAGGAAGTGACCAGTGCTTCACCTTATCTGTACATACCACGGATAAAAACAGACTTATCAGTTTGCTGGCCGCCCATTTCTTTGAGAACGAGTTTGCTACCTGACTTCAATCCAGACATCCCACTTTGTCAGATCTTATACTCCTCGATCTTACGATATAAAGTAGTGAGACCTATCTTCAACAAACGGGCAGCTTCGGTCTTATTGCCTTTTGTATATTCCAAAACACGGGCAATGTGCCTTCGCTCCATTGCAGCCAGTTCAAAACTGCCCATGCTATCGTCCGAACATTCATAATGAGTATTCTGAATTTCAAGAGGCAAGTCACACACATCCAGACGTCCACCTTCACAAACAATCAGGCTGCGTTCAATTACGTTCCTCAATTCGCGGATATTGCCCTTCCACGGTTGTTGCTCCAGTGCTTGCAGAAAAGCCGGAGTCATTTCGCTGATTGCATACGACAGTTTTTCAGAAAAGCTCTTGGCAAAAGCAGTAGCAAGGATTCTTATATCACCGGTACGCTCACGGAGAGCCGGAAGATGTACCTGGAATACGGAAAGCCGATAAAATAAATCCTCACGGAAACGTCCCGCTTTGATTTCCTCTGCCAGGTTACGGTTGGTAGCAGCTATGATGCGCACGTTCACCCGGGTAGGTTTCGTATCTCCTATCTTTATATATTCGCCGGTTTCGAGGATACGCAATAACTTGGCTTGCAGTTCAAAAGCCATTTCACCGATTTCATCCAAGAAGATGGTTCCATTATTAGCTTCTTCGAACAGTCCTTTTTTATCTTTCAAAGCTCCGGTGAATGATCCTGCTTTATGCCCGAACATTTCACTCTCCAGCAGTTCCTTGCTAAAAGACGAACAGTTCACGGCAACAAAGTTCTGCTTATTCCGCTTACTATTATAATGTATAGCCTGAGCAAATACTTCTTTTCCGGTTCCCGTCTCCCCGGTCAATAAAACCGGAACATCAGTCACCGATACTTTCTGTGCCAGCATAACAGCCTCTTTCAGTACTTTCGATTCTCCCAGAATGGAATCAAAAGAATATAGCTGGCTGACTTTCTTTTCCAGTTTCTCCAACCGTACATTCATCTTCGCCTTTTCGACGGCACGGCTGATCAAAGGAATGATCTTATTATTATCGTCTCCTTTCGTGATATAATCGAATGCACCGTTTTTGATTGCCTGCACCCCGTCGGGTATATTACCGTGAGCAGTAAGAAGAATAACCTCTACATTCGGGGCTGTCTTTTTAATATTCAAGACCAGGTCGACTCCATTTCCATCGGGAAGAAAGACATCACACAAAGCCACATCCGGCTGTTGAATTTCCAACTGTCTGATAGCTGCCTTGCAATCACCTGCCTGACATACCTCATAGCCCTCCAGTTCGAGCATACGAGCCAATAGGCTACGAATCTGAACCTCATCGTCAATGATAAGAATTTTACTCATAATTAATTTATAAAAAATGAAGAAAGACAAACAGGGTGCGCAAATATAAGTCTTTTTTCTATGATCCGAGAACAATTCTCTCCACTTTATTGTTATTTCCATAGGAAACTATTTACGTGATAAAATTATGAAGATAATTATTATTGGAGGCGTTGCCGGAGGAGCTACCACTGCTGCCCGGATCAGACGCACAAATGAAACAGCTGAAATTATCCTTTTAGAAAAAGGGAAGTATATCTCTTATGCCAATTGTGGGCTGCCCTATTATATAGGAGGTGTGATTGAAGAACGGGAAAAGTTGTTTGTACAAACACCCGAAGCATTTTCTACGCGCTTCCGTGTAGATGTCAGAACTGAAAATGAAGTCATCTTCATCGACCGGAAGAGAAAGACAGTGACAGTGAGACAAAGCAGTGAAGACTCGTACGAAGAAAGCTACGACAAATTACTGATATCAACCGGAGCTTCTCCTGTAAGACCTCCCCTGCCGGGTATCGACCTGAACGGAATCTTCACACTGAGAAACGTTACAGACACAGACCGAATCAAAGAATATATCAACAGCCATGCTCCCCGAAAGGCTGTTGTCATCGGAGCCGGATTTATCGGGCTGGAAATGGCAGAGAACCTGCACGCGCAAGGAGCAAAAGTTTCTATTGTGGAAATGGGAAATCAGGTGATGGCCCCCATCGACTTCTCGATGGCATCTCTTGTACACCAACATTTGATGGACAAAGGAGTGAACCTGTATCTGGAACAGGCTGTGGCATCCTTCGAAAGAGACGGAAAAGAACTGAAAGTGATCTTTAAGAACGGAGAGTCTATCTCTGCCGACATTGTCATCCTTTCCATCGGCGTCCGCCCGGAAACGACATTGGCACGTGCAGCAGAGCTAACAATCGGCGAAGCAGGAGGAATTGCCGTCAACGACTATCTGCAAACTTCGGACGAATCGATTTACGCCATCGGTGACGCAATCGAATTCCGCCATCCGATCACCGGAAAACCGTGGCTTAACTACCTTGCCGGCCCTGCCAACCGTCAGGGGCGAATTGTAGCAGACAATATTCTGGGAGCACACATCCCCTATGAAGGAGCCATCGGGACTTCTATCGCCAAAGTGTTCGATATGACGGTTGCCTCTACCGGCCTCCCCGGCAAGCGATTGCGGCAGGCAGAAATCAATTATATGTCTTCCACCATTCATCCGGCCTCTCACGCAGGATATTATCCGGATGCCATGCCGATGAGTATCAAAATCACTTTCGATCCGAAGACAGGCAAACTGTACGGCGGACAGATTGTCGGCTATGACGGTGTAGACAAACGAATTGACGAAATCGCACTCGTCATCAAGCATGAAGGTACGGTCTATGACCTGATGAAAGTAGAGCAGGCTTATGCTCCTCCATTTTCTTCAGCCAAAGATCCGGTAGCCGTTGCAGGATATGTAGCCGAAAACATCATCACAGGGAAAGTACAACCCGTCTATTGGAGACAGCTAAGGGATATCGAAATGGAAAACAATTTCTTGCTGGATGTACGTACACACGACGAATTCTCGCTCAACACACTGCCGGGTGCAGTGAACATTCCCCTGGACGAACTACGCGACCGGCTGGACGAACTGCCGAAAGACAAGATGATTTATACATTCTGTGCTGTCGGCCTCAGAGGATATCTTGCCTATCGTATCCTGATACAACATGGATTTGAAAAAGTACGCAACCTTTCCGGAGGATTGAAAACATACCGTGCTGCCACAGCACCTATCATCCTGAGGGAAGATAATGACAACGAAATAAAGGAAGCACCTGCACAGCCGAAGGCAAGCATACAACAGCCAACTCCTACCGTATCGCCTGTCGAAGCCGTGAAAACAATCCGTGTAGATGCCTGCGGACTGCAATGTCCGGGTCCGATTCTGAAAATGAAAAAGACGATGGACACGCTGGCTTCAGGAGACCGGGTAGAAATCACCTCAACCGATCCGGGATTTCCGCGTGATGCCGCCGCATGGTGTAATTCGACAGGAAACCAATTGATCTCCAAAGAGGCGACAGGAGGAAAATCTGTGGTCGTGATAGAAAAAGGCGAACCTAAATCCTGCAACATTGTTACTTCCTGTGAAGGCAAAGGGAAAACTTTTATCATGTTCAGTGATGATTTAGACAAAGCTTTAGCTACCTTTGTACTCGCCAATGGAGCAGCTGCCACCGGACAGAAGGTAACGATCTTTTTCACTTTCTGGGGACTGAATGTTATCAAGAAACTGCACAAGCCGAACGTAGAAAAAGATATCTTCGGAAAAATGTTCGGAATGATGCTGCCTTCCAGCTCCCGAAAACTGAAACTCTCTAAAATGAGCATGGGAGGAATAGGAGGAAAAATGATGCGGTACATCATGAACCGGAAAGGAATTGACTCGCTGGAGTCTTTACGCCAGCAGGCTCTTGAGAACGGTGTAGAATTTATCGCCTGCCAAATGTCTATGGATGTCATGGGAGTAAAACAGGAAGAACTTCTGGATGAAGTGACAATAGGTGGAGTGGCAACATACATGGAACGGGCCGATAATGCAAATATCAATCTGTTTATATAAAAAGAACAAACAAAAAGAACAAGCAGTATATGAAAACAATATGTGTAATGCGCGATGTATTCAAAGCAATGGCAAGATTTGAAGATTCATTTGAAAAAGTATATAAGATATCCTTAAATGAAGCGATGATCCTATGTGCCCTGCAAGAAGCCTCGCCAAAGAATATGACAGCTACAAGCCTGTCTAAACGGACGGAACTGACACCCTCACACGCTTCAAAAATGCTCCGGATTCTGGAAGAAAAAGAACTGATCGTCAGAACTCTCGGAGAAGTAGACCGAAGATTGATGCAATTCCATCTCAGTCAGAACGGTAAAAAGCTAGTCGGAGAATTAGAACTCGAAAAAGTGGAAATACCGGAATTACTGAAACCACTGTTCGAATCGACAGATTAATCAGGCAGTCGGATACTTTAAATATCGACTCGCTAAATAATAAAACGGTGAACCCTCTGTAGTTATGTTACAGGTTGTTCACCGTTTCTTATTTATCCATTACCGCGTATTACTCTTATCGGATATACGCGCGTATCCTTATTCTTCAAGCCATCCTTTAAGAAGTGACATCACTTTTTGTTTCTGATTTTCGGGCATCGTACCGATGCGTGCCAGATGACTGCCTCCCGGCTCTACAAAAACATGAATATTCTTTTTATCCTTCAGCCAAGTCACTCCGGCAGCCGTCCAAGGATCATTCTGGCCATAGATGAAAATCATCTTCGGATCGTTCTTCTTCAGAAATCGTACAATCTGTTTGCTCAGTGTTTTATCGAATTTCATATTCTTCAGGTCTTCCGGCAGCATCAGCCGGCGCAGATAATCCTTACTGGTCTTTATAGAAAGGTAAGGCTTAAAGGGACTGATGTCATATCCATAATACCCTAATTCACGGGCAGCCTGCACGAAGAAAGAAAGAGTCGGACTGTCTGCTATAAAATAAGAAGGGCCGCTGATTGCCAGCAAATGATCCAGAAGTATATCATCAGAAGCGGATATTTCGGGGATACTATGAATGTCCGTTCCCCATTGCCAGATAGAAAAAGAGTATTCCAGCACACAGAAATCGTAAATCTCCTCTAAAGGAGCCCGGAATGTATAGTTCTTTTCAGCACATATTTTTTCAAAACGGGGTAACAAACGGGCCTTTCGTTTCAATACTTCCAACTGGAAATCTTCTATTTTTTTCCTATCGGCTTCCGTACCTGCCCGGCGGAGGAAAGGTTCGTGCCGCCCGTCTTCGCGGGCATAGCAGAGAGGGGCCACATAAGGCACGGAAACATCCACATCATCGGGAAAGAAAGCACGATATAATAAGGAAGTCTGCCCGCCTTTACTAATCCCCGTACTGATCCATTTGCCCGGATACAAGGCCTTGAAGGTTTCCCTCACGGCATGCAAATCTTCGGCAGAATTCGCAGCTGTCAGATATTGCCAGTCGCATGGTTCGGGAGTGGATTCGAGAAAGTAGCGGTGTTCTACAAAGATCATATTCGCATCGAACAAGTCTGAAAGTTCTTCCCGGTAAGTGGGGCGCAGAGCATACGCCGCCCCATATCCTTCGGTAACAATCACTGTGGGACGGTCATAACCGACATGCCCTACAATCACCCGCTGACGGAAACTTCCCTTTTCGGGATGCCGATGATCCAGCGGTTGAGTGAGGTACATTACATACTTTTCGGGGAACCGGCTCGTATCGAGAGACTTTATTCCGCTGACGGAATTATTTTTTTCGATCTTCTGAATAAACGATTCCTGTGCCGACAACGAGATAGGCGCAACTGCGATCAGCAGCACGATAGAGAACCATACGAAAAGAGGCATCCGAATATGTTTCATAAGCATTTGAGTGTTAATTTTCTCGCAAAGATAATCATTTGCACGAACCTTTTTACACATTTCTTGTTGTTTGTAACAAAAGCCCCAAGGTACCAGGGCGTGATTTTTATATAACCTAAACATTATAAAAGATATGAAGAAATTAATTCCTATTTTATTGGCGGTCTTTGCACTCGCTTCTTGCGAAAAAGACCCGGACATGGGTAAGCTGGATGACAACTATCTGGTATACACTAACTACGACAAGCAAGCCAACTTCAAAGACTTCAGCACATTCTACCTGGCTGACAAAATCTTGGTTATCTCTGACAGCAAAGAACCGGAATATCTCGAAGGAGAAGGCGCTGAGCAAATTCTGGCTGCTTATACAGAAAATATGGAAGCAAAAGGTTATCAACCGGCTGCCGATAAAGAAAGTGCCGATCTTGGTATTCAGGTAAGCTACATCGCAAGTACTTATTATTTCACCGGCTACACTCAACCTGAATGGTGGTGGGGATATCCCGGATACTGGGGACCTAGCTACTGGGGTAACTGGGGTGGATGGTACTACCCGTATGCTGTGACTTACAGTTATAGTACCAACTCATTCATTACAGAAATGGTGAACCTGAAAGCAGATGAAGGTGAAGGCAAAAAACTTCCTGTAATCTGGACAAGCTATCTGACCGGATTTGAAACAGGCTCTAAAGCTATCAACCGCACTCTTGCCATTGAAGCAGTGAACCAATCATTCACTCAGTCACCTTATCTTACTAACAAATAAACAACTACAACTGTTATGAAAACAAGAAAGAATATATATTTCAAGGTAGTGGCGTTAGCAGCCATTGCCATCGCCTTTGCCATGCCGGCTAAGGCACAGCTATCAGACAATGGATATGCTAATATAGACTGGCAGTTCAATGTTCCATTGAGCAACAATTTCGCAGACAAAGCCAGCGGTTGGGGTATGAACTTTGAAGGTGGTTATTTCGTCACTCCCAACTTGGGTCTGGGTCTTTTCCTGAACTATCACAGCAACCATGAATATATTCCTCGTGAAACATTCAAATTGGGTGCAGGTGACGTTACTACCGATCAGCAACACACTATGTTCCAGTTGCCTTTCGGTGCCGCTGCCCGCTACCAGTGGAATCGTGGTGGATCTGTACAACCTTATGTCAGTGCTAAATTAGGTGCTGAATATGCTAAAATCCGTTCCAACTTCAACATGCTGGAAGCCAGAGAAAACAGCTGGGGATTCTACGCTTCTCCTGAAGTAGGTGTCAATGTATTCCCTTGGGTTTACGGACCGGGTCTGCACTTTGCTCTGTACTACAGCTATGGTACCAATAAAGCTGATGTACTGCACTACAGTGTAGACGGACTGAACAACTTCGGTTTCCGCGTAGGTGTTTCATTCTAACCCGAGCAACTACTTGATTTTACATTAATAAGCAAGAGCCCTTCTGTTTCGGCAGAGGGGCTCTTCACTTTTTATTTGTTTTGAATGGCATCATAGATTGCATCCTGTATCTGTTCGCGAATCTCCAGACGGCTTAATTTCCGGTTCGTAACATCCGGATAAATCCGGTTGCTCAGAAATACATATACCAATCTATTATCAGGGTCTACCCAGGCACACGTCCCGGTAAATCCAGTATGACCATATACTTTCGCCGGTGCATGCGTTCCGCAAGGACTCTTTTCCTGATTACGGGTATCCGGCTTGTCAAATCCAAGCCCGCGACGACTGATTTTAGAGACTTCCGCTGTAAATAGCTGACAGGTTTCTTTGCTCAAATAACGTTGCCCGTTCAGTTCACCACCATTCAGTAACATCTGGTAGACTTGTGCCACTTCACGTGCATTCGAGAATAATCCGGCATTTCCCGAGACTCCACCCTGAAAGGCAGCCGCCTCATCGTGCACAAATCCCTGAAGCGTAGTCTTACGCAAGAAGCGATCGACAGAAGAGGGAACGATTTCCGACTTCGGGAAACGGCGCAAAGGCAGATAACCCGTACGTTCCAGCCCCATCGGTTCGTAAAATTCACGTTGTAAGTAAGCATCCATCGGCATGCCTGCAAGCTTCTCCACCAAAAGCCGCAGCAGAATAAAACCTACATCACTATATCGATATGTCTTTGGCTTCATCGGAGCGTCTACAATCTTCTTCTCCATTTCCTTGAAGAAAGAAGGATTCAGCCACAGACTATCACAGATTTGCAAGGTGTAATCTCCGGTTTTAACCTTTGAAACATATTCCTTTTTAAATGCAAAATTAGGATTCACCCATGTGGAAGTTCCCAACTGCAACGGATGCCGTGCATCTTTACGGGACATGAACAGTCTGCCTTCATAACTATCTTCATCGATGGCTTCCCGATAGAAAGCAATTCCGGGCGGTAAACCGGACTGATGATAAAGGAGTTCCTGAATGGTGATATCTTTCTTGTTAGTTCGCTGAAGGAAAGGAAGATAGTCTGCAATCTTGTCTGTCAGGTTAAAGCGTCCCTTATCATAAAGCTTCATTAAAGCAAGCACCGTGCCTGTAGTCTTGGAGAGCGAGGCCAGATCGTAAATGTCAGTCGGCTGTACACGTGCACTTCCCGTTCCGGTGTGAGTGCCGAACGATTTGTCTACCATCACGTGACCATCTTTCATCACAATCACCTGACAACCGGGATAGGCTCCCTGACGCACTCCGTCCAAAGCAATAGAATCAATCCGTTGCAGGGCGACAGATGAAAGTCCATGTTCCTCCGGGATAAAGTGCAAAGGAGTTTTCGGAGTAATCGTTATACCGTCTCCTGCCTGAAAGAGTTCTCCGAGACTGGCTGATAATTTTCCATCTGCCGAGGCTTTGGCAAATAAGACATCCGCTACTTGTTTCTGTACATCTTCATTCGGGCTATGTCCCAGCACCACCGCCGAAGCACGGGCAACCGCACGCTGTATCTGCAACATCATTTTCCCCTGCGTAAAGAAAGCATAGATCACCGGAGTGTCAGTAGTAAACTTGCTGAAGAACGGCTGATAGGGTGATAGTTTCTGCTCGCTTACCGCTACAATAATCCGTCTATATGCAGCCAATGAATCCCTTAGCCGTTGGTTTGTTTCTTCTGTCATGCCGGGACGAAGACGGAAACGCGACAAAGAAGTATATTTTGACAACTGTTCCGCCAGGGCATCAGTTTCGCCTGCGTCACCGACTTCAAGCAATGCCATCGCTTCTTTTTTGTCCGCATGCAAAGGAAGAACATGATTTTCATTATTCAGCACAGTAATCGCAGCCAGATTCAACCGGCGGATTAAATCACGCGTCTGGGGAGTGTTAATCCGTTGTCCCAGCCCGGAGAGCTGAATAAAAGGTTTCTTTTTTAATCCCAGCACGTATTTATAGGTCAGCACCTTGCGACATTTTTCTTCAATATCTTCCCGTGTCAGTTCACCTTTGTCGATAGCTTCGAGTACAGCGGATATCTCCTCCTTCAGATTGCGGGGAGCCAGCACCATGTCATTCCCCGCCTTCAGTGCCTGCAGACTGACATTTCCATTGCCCGAAACACCTTTCATGGCAAGTGCATCCGTGAAAATCAGTCCTTTGAAAGCAAACTCTTCTATCAGCAAATCATAAACGATATTACGGGACAGAGAAGAAGGAAGCCCGCCTACCGGCTCAATAACCGGCACTTGCAAGTGTCCGACCATCATACCACTCAATCCGGCACGAATGGCTTCTTTAAAAGGATGAAGCTCTACAGTGTCCAGCCGTTCACGAGTGAAAGGAAGTACCGGAAGAGCCTTATGCGAGTCTACATCCGTATCCCCATGTCCGGGGAAGTGCTTACATACCGAAAGCACGCCGCCACTTTCCAGACCGGAAGCATAAGCTACCACTTTATCCGCTACCCGCACAGGGTCTTCACCGAAGGATCGGGTATTGATCACCGGATTCTTGGGGTTGATATTTACATCCGCTACCGGAGCAAAATTAACTTGTACCCCCAGTTGAGCGCATTGACGAGCCATCTCACGCCCGTATTCATAGATCAATTTATTGTCCTGAATACATCCGAGTACCATATTTCGAGGGAAAACGGGTGTGCCACGCAAACGCATTGCCAGTCCCCATTCTCCATCAAAAGTTATCATTAACGGTAGCTTAGCCATGCGTTGAGCCTGATTCGTCAGTTCCGCCTGGGTCTGCATCTTCCCACCGGAGAATAACAGCCCTCCGACTTTGTAGGTATCGACGGCATCCTTCAGAAGTAATTGGTTACGCTTGGTGTCTACCGGAGCAATCGTATATATAAATAGCTGACCGACTTTCTCTTTAAGAGTCAGCTTATTCATGATGGAGTCTACCCATTGATGACAACGGACATCTTGTTTAGCTTTATAAAGAAGTAAAGGTTCTACAGGAGTATCTGCCCCTTCTCCCTTGGCCTTGACAGGAAGAAGTAGCAGAATAACCAGTATATATGTCAATAATCTCATTTTTTATTCAAGGTCAAGTCCAGTCGTCCAACATAAATTCCATTCTTTCCAGTGTGCATAACGGGGACATTCTTCCCGTCTATATTCAGGTAATTTTTGGGGCTTTCCATAAAGGTATGTGAGTGACCGCCCAAAATGACATCAATATTACGGGTGTTGGCTACTAACTTCTCATCCATCTGGATGCCCAGATGTGACAGACATACAATAACATCACATCCTTCTTCTTTCAGTTGCTCAGCTATTTCATTGGATATGGCAATCGGGTCTTGATAGATTACTCCTTCGCACTTATTGGCTTGTATTAATCCTTCCGGTTTCGCACCCAATCCAAAAACTCCGACCTTCAATCCGAAACGTTCCAAAATGACGTAAGGCTTTACTAAGTCCTTAAGCACGGTAGCGTCAAGATCATAGTTGGCACATACTACCGGAAACTTGGCTAATTTAAACAGACGAGCCATGTTGTCCAGACCGAAGTCAAACTCATGGTTACCGATTGTCATCGCATCGTATCCCATTTCATTCATCAGGTTGACTTCTACTTCACCCTTGAACATATTGTAATAAGGAGTACCTTGAGAGATATCGCCACAGTCGAATAGCAGTACATCCGGATTTTCTTTGCGGAACTGTTGCAGGAAAGTGGCCCGGCGGACAAACCCGCCCTGACCATAATTCCGGTCACCTTCCTGAGTCATAGGTTCAATCCGGCTGTGCACATCACTGGTTTGCAGTATGATTATCTTTTTTGTTTCTTGAGCGATTGCCAATGCAGGAATTAAAAAAAGGAAAAGCATCAGCCGTTTTCCGGTTCTTCCTTTGAATATGTTCAAAATAGAAGTTATATGATTATGAGTTGTCATAGAATACTAAAATTTCATTGTAAGCCTTCGTTATTTATTCTCTTTTATTTCTTTATTTCTGGTCAGATGCCGGCACAACGGTGATACGTCCATCCAGTTTAGAGGTGATCTTTTTGCCCGCTGCCGTTTGTTGTCTTACATAATCGAGAAAGAGTCCGCGCAATGTCATTCCGTCCGGACACTCACGTTTATCTGCATTTGCCAAGGGAGTGAGTCCGTCGTTTCCATCTGCCAGATAGTCTATTGTAGCTACGGTATAGTCTTTATCATCTTCTATTTCTTTTCCCTGTACAGTCGCTTTCAGTAGTTTTCCGTCCTTGGTTATTTCCAGGTGTGCTCCGCTCAGTCCTTCGCCATGCAAAGAAGCTATTACTTCCATCAGTCTTTTCATTTCCGTACCCTTCATTGTCAGTACACAGAGAGAATTTTCAAAAGGAAGTATTTCAAAAACAGCATCGACCGTGATGTCACCTTGTGGGAGAATGTTACGCAAGCCTCCCATATTCATGATTCCGATATCTGCGGAATGCTTCAGTACACGATCTGCAGAAAGTCGCAACACCTCGGCTACCAAATTAGAAAGTAAGCTCTCCGGACGTCCTTTGTCCATCGTCGCCTCGCTGACGCCAATCACCTCATACATCATTTCATCTATTTTTTCTTTATAAGGTTTCAGTATGGCAGCAGCCTTTTCATCGGGATGAGTATCCCAAATTGAATCTATGCAAATCCGGGTTCCTTCTATTTGGGCAACTTCATAATTTGCCTGAACTTCACGGGGAGATTGGCAGGAAGTGAATAGGAATAGTCCTGTCAGAATGACTCCCGAAGTAAACTTTACGTAATTTCGTTTCATCTTCTTTCTTTTGTTTATGCTACAAATGTACATTTTATATTTTAAAGTCATGCGGAAGAAGAAGAAACTTATAGCAAGTTTAGTCCTATTTCAAGGAGAATTAGCTGCAAAATGCACTTAAAAATGTTAATTGAAAGTATTCTGAGGCAGAGTTGATTTAATTAAAAAAAGGACGTTCCCAGGGAAAAAGGGGAAATTAGGAACGTCCCTTGAATAGAGTTATCGAAAAGTCCGGTCTTTCGCAAGTGCGAACCTTTCCTCTCTTCACTAAAATAAACTAAGGACTATAGTGGGGAAATCCTTAGTGGGAAAAACGATTATCCGCTTCTTCACAGAAGCCGTATAATCGAAAAGTAGTCGCATTCGGCATTAGAGTGTCATTGATGTTTTGCATCACCAAAAACACCTTCATACCGATGAAGCAACCTATTTTCTTCGAAATATCTTCTTTATAATATCTTGTTCGTATCTCTGTTTATTCAGCGATGCAGATACTCACGCGGTTTTCTTCTGGTGTTTTGTAAGGCTGAACCGTGTCACCTTTCGAATCAACAATGATTCTATCAACGGTTACTCCTTTCGCTTTCAGAGCGTCTGCAACATTAGCTGCACGTTTTTCAGACAAAGTTTTATTAATTTTAGAATTACCAGTATTAACATCTGCATAGCCAGTCACTTTTACTTTTGCTGACGGATTCTTCTGCAAATACTCTACCAGCATTTCAATCTTAGACTTCTGATCTTCTTGAATACGTGCAGAGTTCAAGGCAAAAAAGATATCCTGTTTCATTGGCTGTGCCACAACAACTTCTTTCTTGGGTTGTGGCTGTTCTACCACAGGTGCAGGTTTCGGTTGTTCCACTGCCACGGGCTCTGTTTCGTAATATACAGGTTTAGTTTCTGTATAGCCTTTTCCGAATTTAATATTCAAACCTACTAAAGCATTAAACTGCCAGTCAGCATTTCCTGCTTTCTTAGAGTTGAACTTGTCAGAGAGGACATTGGCGTTACCTTCGATGTTGATCGACAAGCGGTCGTTCAGCCGTAAATTACACCCCAATCCCATGCGTCCGGCAACGAGAAACTTTCCGTCTTGCCAGAGATATTCCATCTCATAAGTCCGTGTATCCAATGCATTCGCTTCATCGTTATCAAAACCACGGTTTAGCCCTCCTCCAAGAAAGACATAACCATTGAATACACGTTTAGGATTGAAACCACAAAACAGTGCACTAAGATCAGAAACGATGTCGATGTTACCTTGCAAATATTTGTACTGGTAATCCTGTTGTGGAGAAACCCAGCCTCCTTTTGCCTGCCATCCACTGACGCCAACACGTGCCCGCCATGCCGGAGCAAACTGATAACCCACGTTGAGTGCTGCTGCCGGAGACATAAGATCACTAAACTTAGCTTCGCCAAGTGTATGAGCAGCACCTACTTGTACTTGCATAAGCCAATGAGGTCTGAACTCAGTTTTACCTGCTTCTTTTATTCTTTGTTCCTGTGCAAAAATAACTGTATTGCTTAATAGTAAAGCGAATACAGGCATCCACAATTTCTTTATGTTCATGCTTATCTTTCCTTTCTAATATGATATTGCATTAACTTTATTAAAGAAGGGTATCCTTCTTTTGAAAAAGATACCCTTCTTATCTTTGTCGATATTGCTATCGTGACAGATCGTATAGATTAGTCGTGAGTCGGAGTAATTGTTAATGTTACTGTGCTGGTTACTTCACCAAAAGTGTATTTAACCGTTACAGGAATAAACAGTTTGAATGGTGCGTTTATAGTAAACTTACCGTTTGCATAAACAAGATCACCGTATGTTATATCATTACCCGATTTCTTAAGATCGCATGCATAATCAATTGACATGTTAGGTGCAACGTCCTTCAACAGTTTTGGTGCAGCTTCACTTGCATTCAGTGTTGTCATGATCTTATCCTTATCAATTGAAATTGCAGTAGCACCCTCAATTCCATAATAAGTGTAGAAATCAATAGGTTCAACAGCAAATGCTTCGCCTCTCCAGTCAGTCAAACCAAGCAGTTTGCTCATATCGATCTTAGCAGTTCCTGTAGTTGCATCCTTCAGTTCAGCAGACTTCAAGTCAACCACGTTGATAGGACGCAAGAACTTCACATCAAATTTGTTACCAGTCAATGGCAAGATTTCATCACATTTATTAGTTACTACAATTTCAATGCCTGCAGTGAACGGATCCACGTTGTAAGCAGACTTATTCAGCAATGTCTGTGCATTCTTGTCAACCTTATTGTAAGTAATAATACCTTTAGCATCAATTGTAGCAATCTTAGTTGCAGCAGCACCATTCTTGCTAGCATTCAATTGAGTACCGTTAGCAGTTACAGTGAATGTGTACTTATCAGTTCCAATAGTTACGACATTAGCTCCTGAGAAGATAAACTTCGCAGTCAACTTATCCTTCGCAAATGATGGGAAGTTTGTATCATTAACATCAGAAACAACTACCTTACGACCTTCAAATACATCAAACAGATCGAGCTTGAAGTCTGTTACCGCAGTAGTAACCGGCTCTTTCACATCAGCCTTTACATAAGACTTATCTGCTGACCAAGCTTGAGTTATCTTCTGATCATTCTTAATCACACCATTAGGCATTGCAATGCCTGCTTTCATCGTTATTGTAATATCTCCGCGAGTGCCGTCTACAGATTCGTAAGTTACATTAGCGAACATTTCAGCCTTCGAAGCTTTTACAAGAGCCAAAGCCTGTGCCGGAGTTACAACCCAATTCAATACATTAGTGGCAGTAGCCGGATCATCTTTAATTTCTGTTACTACACCAGTACTTCCTGTTCCAAGAACGATATTACCTGAACCGTCAACTTTCAATTTATAAGCATTATGGAACTCAGTTTTATTTAACTTCGCTTTAGCATAAACATCATTCATGTCAATGTAGGACAATGATTTGTCGAAGTTATCACAACCGTAGTAATAAGTACCCTTATTAAACTCTACTGGGAAACCATCTGTTGTACCCTTCACAATTTTCGTCTTGATCCATCCTACAGCTACCACCTGATTAGTAGCAATATCTACTAATTCCACACGTAACAGCGGTTCGCGATTTTCTGTAGCTTCTGAATCTTGTCCTTTATATTCAGGATTGATAGTACCTAATGCAGCGTCTGCAGCATTGAAGAATGTATTCTGCTCTGTTTCGTTGTTAGCACCTCCAATGTAGTTAGAAGGAGTAAAGACATACTTCAAGCCATAGTCTTCCACATTCTCCATCTTTATCAATTCAGTACCACCATTTTCCTTATAATAAGTAGTGATCAACTTAGCCAATTCTAGTTTACCATCAGTAGCT
This sequence comes from Bacteroides faecis, assembly GCF_020091505.1. Classification (NCBI taxonomy): domain Bacteria; kingdom Pseudomonadati; phylum Bacteroidota; class Bacteroidia; order Bacteroidales; family Bacteroidaceae; genus Bacteroides; species Bacteroides faecis. The sequence continues at coordinate 339,815 of NZ_CP081916.1, forward strand.
ACAGTATAATCTTCTGCTGCAGTGATGGCTTCTTCTGCTTTACCCGCTAAAGCATTAGGAGTAGTACCAGTACGCGGCGTGGTCTGTCCATACAGAACCTTATTGTCAGTACCAACCAAAGTTTTCAAGACAAAATCTTTCATAACTACTCTGTATACGCTAGCATAATCAGAAGTAATCACTTTAGCTTCTTCACCACCAATTGCCTTAGTCTTAGCCTGCAAAGCATACATAGCTACCTTACCCGAATTCATTGCTGGTATTTTTTCTGCATCCGCATCCATTGCTACCTTAAGATAACGCTGTCCGTCCTTTTCAGTCTCAACTTTTGATTTTGCTTTGTTAGCAATCGGATTCATCTCAGCTGCACGAGATACAGGATAATAATCTTTATCAGCTGAAAGGAACGCCAATGTTTCAATCTGATCCATTGAGGCACTTGCCGGGTTCATGTGATAATATGCCCAAATCTGCGGAGTAATATAAGACTCCGTATCAGCAACCTTATAGATTTCACCTGTTTCTGTAGGAGCATCATATTTCTGAGCATTCCACTTATTATAAGTAAGATTGCTGGCTTTCAATGAAGGAATGCCTCCAACAAAACAGCTAGGCGCAAAGGTCAATCCCTTCAAGGGAACAGCATCAACAATAGAAAACGTACCATTAACAGGCTTACCGTCTTCAATGGTAGTAATCGTATAACCAGTAACAACACCTTCCGCATTTTTTATAGCTACGATAGAGCTTGTAGGAGTAGGTGTGGCAGGTATAGTAACACCTGTTTTCTTACCATTATATAAAACTTCGCCCTTGTCATTCATTGTCAGTTTTGCAGGGTCGAACTCTTCATACGTTGGTATTACTGGATCATCAGGGAAAGTGATATTGCCGGAACTTACTTCTGTTCCGTTCTTCTTCAAGATAACTTTTCCCTCTTTTGTGACCTCAAGAGAGTACTCAGGCATTTCCTTTGGCATCGGAATAGTGTATTCTTTGGTATCTGCACCAACCACAGTCAACTTACCTGTAACCGGATCGTAAACCACAGACTTCACATAGCCTCCCACTTGAGCTTGCAATTCCGAGAGAGTTTTTTCAATTCCATCGACTCTGGCATTTACCGCGTCAATGTCATCATCGTAGTCTTTACAACCTACGAACGATGCACCGGTAGCAAGCGCCAACGCTCCGAAAAACATCACTCTAATAAATTTTTTCTTCATAACTACTTAAAAATTACATTAATAATATATTATTAAACACTAAGTTCAAATAATACCTGCCCGTTACTTCTTAGGTAACGGGATAACGCATTTTCCCACTCCGTCAGAGGCGTCTGCGGGCTATTTTCAATAAATAAGTTATGACATTTTTAACCCCTGCTTTTGAGAGGCGGCAGAGGGGAGGGAAAGCTTTTGCAAAAATTAGAGAGCAAGGCGTGTGCTTCACAAAAAATCCGCGGTTTTGTCCGATGTGTTTCCTTTTTTTAGTAGTTTATTAGAAATAATATCTTTTTTGTTTGCATGTTTTCCAAAATATGTCCATATTTGCAGCGTATTTTCTTGCCGTTACCTAAGAAGTAACACCATATTAATCAGCAGCTTATCTTCAAAAACGTTTTTCTAAAGGGAGAGAAAACCGTTGCATTAGCCTCATCAATTTTCTTATTCTTAAAAGGTTTCAGATAAGTCTCTGTTACTGTGATGGATGAATGTCCCATAGCTTCCGAAATGATACCGGGATGCACTTCACTATAATATGCCATCGTAGCCCATGTATGACGGGCAGTATATGAACTTAAGTCAGCAGTCAGTCCTAACACTCCTTTCAGAATCACCAGTTGGCTATTGAAATAACGAAGGGCCTGCTGATATTCCCGATATGCTTCTTCTGTTCCTTCCTTGCTGGCGATCAGTGAAAAAAGATAAGGAGAGGCAGGATCAGTATTCATGTATTGCCTGATCAGTTTCATAGCTTCGGGCAGAAGAGTTACGGTCAGCATTCTGCCGGTCTTTCTTCGGCGGTAAGTCAGGACATTCCCCTCTATGTCACGTTTCTTTAGATAAGCAAGGTCCACGAATGGAATGCCACGAAGCATAAACATTAATAAAAACAGAGCACGTGCACGTTGCAAGTCCCTTGTTCTCAAACGGAGTTGGTTCGGAAATCTTGCCATCAATCGTTCCATATCCTCTTTATCCAATGCACGCTTCCTGTCAGCTTTCGTTCCGGTATAAACATAACGAAAATGATGAGGTACATAAACCGCTAAATGCCGGTCAACTGCCCGATTATACACTGCACGCAATGTACGCATATAGGTGGAAACTGTATTCCAGCTACAATCTCTTCCACGCAAATACGTTTCAAAATTCTTAAGAAACTCCTGAGTTACTTTCCGAAAAGGAAGATTCTCGCTTCCATGGAATGAAATGACGGCTCTCATACTACTTCTGTAAATATGAGCGGTCCCATAATTCCCACTTTCCCGCAGCCCATTAGCTACGTTTTTCATAAATGAAATTAAATTCCCCATTTTATACGAATTTAAATGATACTTAAAAGGCTGTTTTAAGAAGAAAACGTTTCCCTTTCCCACGTTTCTTCCATAACACCTTTTCTTTCTATTTCCCTAAATCTTGAAAGACAAAGATAGGGATATATTTGTTCAAAATCCCAGAGTACTATTAAACGTGTGACATTTTTGCAGATATCTTAAGTTTTATACAGGGAAAATAAAAAAGGGACGTTCCCAGGGAAAAAGGGGAAATTAGGAACGTCCCTTGAATAGAGTTATCGAAAAGTCCGGCCTTTCGCAAGTGCAGACCTTTCCTCTTTTCACTAAAATAAACTAAGGACTATAGTGGGGAAATCCTTAGTGGGGAAAACGACTATCAATCGCTTCACAGAGACAGATAACCGCAAAGAAGTCGCATCCGGTACTTACTGTACCGAGGAAGCAACCTGTTCTTCAGATTCTTTTTTATTATATCTTATCGATATTTCTATTTATTGATTACTCAGCAATACAAATACTCACACGGTTCTCTTCTGGTGTGTTGTAGGGCTGAACAGTGTCACCTTTAGAATTAATAAGCATTCTGTCGGCAGTTATTCCTTTTGCCTTCAAAGCGTCGGCAACATTAGATGCACGTTTTTCAGACAGAGTTTTATTAATTCTGGGATTACCTGTATTGGCATCAGCATAACCGGTCACTTTCACCTTTGCTGACGGATTCTTTTGAAGATACTCTACCAACATATTTATTTTAGCATGCTGGTCGTCTTGTATCTTTGCCGAATTCAAGGCAAAGAAGATGTCTTGCTTCATAGGCTGCACCACTACTGCTTCTTCTTTCAGCTGTTCTACCACCACAGGTGCAGGTTTCGGTTGTTCTACTACCACAGGCTCCGGCTCGTAATATACAGGCGGAATTTCTTTGTAGCCCTTGCCGAACTTAATATTCAGACCAAGGAGAGCATTGAACTGCCAGTCGGCATTTCCTGCTTTCTTAGAGTTGAACTTGTCGGACAGAACGTTGGCGTTACCTTCGATGTTGATAGACAGGCGGTCATTCAGACGCAGGTTACATCCTAAGCCTAAGCGCCCTGCTGCTAGGAATTTTCCTTTTGTCCAGAGATGGCCCATTTCGTATCCGGCTGCGTCTATTGCAACAGCCTCGTCATTGTCAAAGCCACGATTGAGACCTACGCCGGCGAAAACATAACCATTCAATACACGTTTGGGGTTAAAGCCGCAAAACAGCGTACTCAAATCCGAAACAATATCTACATTGCCCTGCAGATATTTATATTGGTAGTCTTGTCGGGGAGCGACCCAACTACCTTTTGCCTGCCATCCGCTGACACCCACACGGGCACCCCATGCGGGAGCAAACTGATAGCCTATATTTATGGCGGCAGCCGGAGAGATAAGGTCAGTAAACTTAGCTTCACCTACTGTATGGGCAGCGCCTACTTGCACTTGCATAAACCAATGACGCTTAAATTCTGTTCTTCCTTCCTCCTTGATTTGTCTCTCTTGTGCGGAAGCAAATGTTCCACTCAATAATAAGGCAAATACAGCTATCCACAAATTCTTTTTATTCATGCTTATCTCCTTTCTTTTCTATGTTAAGTATGATATTGCGATGATTTTATTAAAGAAGGGTATCCTCTTTGATGAAGATACCCTTCTAAAACTATATTTTCATTAAAGATTTACTTTAATTTAATCCTAAAGTCTTATCATTCTTACCCTCGTTGTTCTTTAAGAACCCAACAGACGGCATCTTATATTCTGTGTCGGCACGTTTCACAGGAACAGTAATCTTAAGTACCTTAGAAGTACAATTCTTGTTCCAGTCATGTGTAATTGTAACTGTCACGACAACCGGTTGATCATTAGTAACCGCGCTACCACCTTCCTGAGACAAGTTACTCCATGACAGAACACCCTTATCCGAAATAGATGCGTGAGTTACGACGAATTCTTTATTCTCTACCTGATCTGCAGCATTGATCGCATACTTAATGTTTACGTTATGTACTTCGTACAATGATTCACCTATTTTCAAACCATTGCGTACGAACCAACCGTTCTGAATAGCCGGATCCCACATCAAACCATTGGTTGTAGTCTTGTGAGTATCCCACAACTTGAACAGACGATATATCGGCAAATAATGACCTTCGTTTACATTGTCAGCAGCACCGTCAACCAAGTACCAAGAACCATTGTTTACTACTTCATAAGAAACAGGATCTACGAAACGTACATTGAATGTATAGAATCCGGTAGGCTCTTTCTTAGTTGTAACACCCGGTATTGCAATAGGAATCTTACGATCGACACCATAGCTACCAACATAAACATATGCTCTGATTTCAAGCGGTTGTTCAAGCCATTTACAGTCGAATTGATTGATTGTCAATACATGTTTGTTAGTCTCTTCATTATATGCCAATGTAACATCTCCACCATATTGAGTCGGGTTAACCAATTCGAAGCAAATAGTACCGCAAGGTAATACTTTAGCAAGGTTATTAGTCAACATTCCATCTTCAATATTACAGCTCATTTTAAACGTTCCACTGAATGGTTTTTCACCAGTGTTACTTTCTTCAGTCGGATAGCCATATCCCAACATATATTCTGTTCCGGCAATATGGTTGTTACCAGCAGCCCACATAGATGGGTTGTAAGTCCATTCTGCAGCAGGATCAGTTACATTGAACTCAGCCTTGATCTTGAATGCTTTATAAGTAGCTAACGTACTCTCAGTAGAGAAGCTCAATTCCACTTCATATTTACCAGCATGAGCTTCCGGAGTCAATCCGAAGTATAGGTAATTATTCTCAGTTGTCGGACCTCCAAAGATGTTCGCCCAGTCAATCATCAGATTCCAGTTCTTTGACGGATCTTTGTAGATATAACCACTGTTTATGTATGCAGCCCACTTCGTGTATTCGGTTCTAACACCGGTCTGTGCATCAGTAAAGAATACCTTCACACTGTTGGTACCACCTGTAATACCATCACCATACAATTCTACAAACTTCTCTTTACTTACACCTAACTTATTGAAGTACTGATCGAAGTCAATCTTAAGTCCATCAACAACATTAGCATTCGCAAATGCGCCATTACCCCACTGCTTCATATCTTCTCCACCAACGAGTGCAGTGCAGCCAAGTACCTGGTCTGTCAGATCTTCATTAGTCCAAGTATCAGTCAACTGTTCTGTTTCAACCAACTTGATTTTCAAGAGTTTAGACATTACCCATTTACCGTCAACAAACATTTTAACTTTAACAACCGGTTCACGGCCAATAGAAGCTGTCTGAACTTTACCATCTACTAAGATCGGAGTCATTTTTCCTGTCTTAGAGTCAAACGTCACATAACGTTCAGTCTGTCCTACTTCAGCCTCAGTATAATGAACATCTTCAAATTCGAAAGTAATATTTTCGAAGCCAAGATCTTCCAGTCTGTATTGTCCGTCTTTTGAAGAAAAGTCGGTATTCGTATAGAATTTAACAGCATAATCACGAATATAGTCTAACAATACCGGTTGGTCAGTATACAAGACATTGGCGATTACAGGTACGTTAATATTACTAGCAATGTAACTATTTCTTTGAGCAGCATTAAGCTCCTCAGCATACATGTGAGTCAAATCCGTAAATGTAGTAACCTGATCATTCAAATTACCATCTTTTATAGTTATACCGATCATTGCATCGTCCTGCTCAACCACCATACGTTTAGTGGCTACAAAATCAGAAACAACAATACCGTCATTAATAAACTTCTCGTTTTCATTCGTATTCTTAACGCGATAAGCAAGCATATTGACTTTACCGGCTTCACCGTATTTGCTGGATTCCTCCATAGGTTTGCCATCCGGATTATCATATACATTTTCTTCTGTTTCTTCAGAAGCTTTATACATCTTAAATACGTTCGGATTATCAGTATTATTACCAGCAGAAGCTTTCACAACCAGCTTACCTTGAGAGTTTACCGAAATCTTAGACAAAGGCAGTCCTATTTCAACAGCCCTGGTAGTGGTAGTAGCAGTCTGTTCAATAAAACCTAATCCCTCATAATATTTAGGATTAACGTTTGCAGGATTCAGCTTATACTCATATTCAGCCCATCCATTGACCAATGTGCGGTATAATGGCTGAAGAGCACTGTTGTATTCATATACTTTAGTAATACCTGTAGAGTTCTCATCATACCCGATAACCGGCAAGAATACAACATCGCCTAAATCTTCATTGATATTAGAAGTTACGTGAACTAAAGAAGATACGAAAGTAGCAGAATACTTATAAATCTTAGCAGAAGTAGCTTCGCCGGTTTCAGTTCTCAGATTACTGAAAATATAGTAATCTCCCATATCGGCCACAGAAACAACTCCCGGGATAATCCAAGTCATATCAGTCTTGTTCTCCGGTTTCACTTCATTCTTGTACCAGAATCCGTCTTCGCCCGGGATATAAGTATCACCATCGATTCCAGGCTCTCCTTGTTCACCCGGCTTTCCTTGTTCACCGGCAGGTCCTTGTTCACCCGGATCTCCCTTGTCTCCTTTAGCCTTGAACTCTGTTTTCTTACCATCTTGATACCAGTATCCGTCTTCACCAATCGTCCACTGAGTACCATCTTTTCCGGCATCACCATTTTTAATGGTAAAGCTCTTACCGTTGCTCAATGTTACTTCCACACCACCGGTAATGTTCTCAACTTTTGTGATTACAGATCCCCCTTCGATCAGCTTGTTGATTTCCGCAATAGCGTTGGCATTTTCGGTTATCTTCTGCTCTAACCGATCGATATCGTCATCGTAGTCCTTACAACCTACATATGAAAATGTGGTTAGCGCCAATGCTCCGAAAAACATCACTCTAATAATTTTTTTCTTCATAACTACTTAAAAATTACATTAATAATATATTATTAAACACTAAGTTCAAATAATATTCGCCCGTTACTTTGTAGGTAACAGGAAACAGCCTGTAGCTACTTCTGAAGAAGCGTCTAAAGGGTAGACAAGAAACATAAGTATCAAAATATATTTAACCCCTGCTTTAGAATAGCAGCAGAGGGGAGGGAAATCTTTTGCAATAATAAGAGAGCATGGTGTGTTCTTCACAAAAAATCCGCAGTTTTGTTTGGTGTATTTCCTTTTTTTAGTAGTTTATCAGAAAAAATATCTTTTTTGTTTGCATGTTTTCCAAAATATGTTCATCTTTGCAGCGTATTATCTCCCCGTTACCTACAAAGTAACAGGCTTTAATTCAAATAATTACCTACCGAGAAAGACTTCCTAAAGGAAGAGAAGACCATTACATTCGCTTCATCAATTTTCTTATTCTTGAAAGGTTTCAGATAAGTCTCTGTGACAGTGATAGATGAATGTCCCATTGCTTCTGAAATGACACCGGGATGTATCTCACAATAATAAGCCATCGTAGCCCATGTGTGACGCGCTGTATATGAACTCAGATCCGTAGTCAGTCCCAGCACTTGTTTCAGAATCATCAGCTGATAATTAAAGTTACGCAATGCCAACTGGTATTCCTTATATGCCTCCTCCGTTCCTTCCTTGCTGGAAATCAACGAAAAGAGATAAGGAGAAGCAGGATCGGTATTCATATGCTGTTTGATCAATTTCACCGCTTCCGGCAAAAGAGTCACAGTCAGCATTCTGCCTGTTTTCCTCCGACGATAAGTAAGGACATTTCCGTCTATATCATGTTTTTTCAGATAAGCAAGATCGACGAAAGGCATACCACGCAGCAAAAACATTAATATGAAAAAACCACGGGCACGCTGCAATTCCCTGTTTCCCGAGTGCAGCTGTTTCGGAATATCTTTCATAAGACGTTCCATATCCTCTTTTTCCAATGCACGCTTTTTATCGGCACGTGTCCCCGTATAGACATACCGGAAATGATGCGGTACATAAGGTGCAATGCGTCGGTCTACTGCCCGATTGTACACAGCTCTCAGCGTACGCATATAAGTAGAAACCGTATTCCAGCTACAATTTCTTCCACGCAGATACGCTTCAAAACTTTTCAAAAACTCCGGAGTCACTTTTCGGAAAGGCAGATTACTGCTTTCATTGAATGCGACGACAGCACTCATGCTACTCCTGTAAATATGGGCGGTCCCATAATTCCCACTTTCCCGTAGCCCGTCGGCTACCTTCTTCATAAATGAAATTAAATTCCCCATTTTTTACTGTTTAAAATGATCAATAAAGGCTGCTGCCAAAGAGAAGTGAACCCTTCTCCACATTCCCCGGCAGCGCCTTTTTTCCTATTCCCAATCATAAAGATACAAATCTATTGCCACATTTGTTTGATGTAACCCCAAAAACATTCGATACCAGCTCCCAGCCGATCATTTTCTCCAAAACATTTGGCTATCTGACAAATAATTCGTTACTTTGCACCGCTTTCGCGCAATCGCTGTCAAGAGAAGAGATACTTGGTATGTTGCGTTGTAACGATAAAACAATTTAATAATAGCAACAATGGATTTAATTAAAATTGCAGAAGAAGCATTTGCTACCGGTAAACAGCACCCGAGCTTCAAGGCAGGAGACACTGTAACAGTAGCATATCGTATCATCGAGGGTAACAAAGAACGTGTACAGTTGTACCGTGGTGTTGTTATCAAAATCGCCGGTCACGGAGACAAGAAACGTTTTACTGTACGTAAAATGTCAGGTACTGTAGGTGTAGAAAGAATTTTCCCAATCGAATCACCGGCTATCGATAGCATCGAAGTGAACAAGGTAGGTAAAGTTCGTCGCGCTAAATTGTATTACTTGCGTGCTCTTACCGGTAAGAAAGCTAGAATCAAAGAAAAAAGAGTTAACAACTAAGCTGAACTCTGAGATTCGAAATAAAAAAGAGGAAGTTCCGGTAACGGGATTTCCTCTTTTTTATTGCCAAATTCTCAGCATAAAAATGAGAAACAGTTTTGGTTTTAAAGGAATATGAGCTTGGTTTTAAAGGAACGGAGTATTTCTTTAAAACCAAGCTCAGTTTGCTCACCGAACATCGTAATTTTATCAACTTTCAAGCGATTGAAATTCTATTTCATCTCAGATGCCCAACATTCTTCAAATATCATTTTATTTAAAACAAGAAATAAATTAGAGTAAAAAGCTAACAATCATCTCAAAAACATATCTAAATCAACAACAAACACATAATACAAAAACATCAAGAGAATCATAAATGCAAAATTTATCGCCTATTCGTAAGGAATATAAGGATTGATAACTTTATTGCAATTCCAGATGCATAAAATGTCCTGAATGTCCACTTCAAAAAAAGAATCGATTTTTAAAATAAAGTAGTTACTCCTATTCCATCTCTTGTGTTTTGAAAAGCAAAATATTATTTTGTTTTTCAAAACGAAATAATTATCTTTGCATAAAAGAGTGCAAACATGAGAATAATAGCTAAAAGCAAAATCGTTGATTATTACACCGAAAATCCAGAGGCTGAAATAGCCCTTGAAGATTGGTATCACAAAACAAAACTGACAGAGTGGAATAACTTCGCCGACATGAAAAAGACATTTAATAGTGTCGATAATGTAGGCAATCAACATTATGTTTTCAATATCAAGGGTAATAATTACAGGCTAATAGTAGTGATCAAGTTCACAATTAAAACGATTTTAATTCGATTTATTGGCACTCATGCAGATTATGATAAAATAGATGTTAAAAACATATAGATATGACAAAGATTCAGAATGAGACAGCTTATAAAGCTACAATGGAAAGAATAGAAGAACTTCTTCCATTAGTTGATGATAATACTCCTTTGTCTGACAAAAATCTTATTGAACTAGATTTATTGTCAGGGCTTGTAGAGGAGTATGAGGATGAGCATTATCCAATAAAAAGCCCATCTTTGGCTGATATAATGAAACTTCGTATGTATGAAATGGGACTTAGCCAAGCCAAACTATCAGAGTTGCTTGGAGTGAGCCCTTCTCGTATCAGTGATTATTTTACCGGCAGAAGTGAGCCAACCTTGAAAGTGGCTCGTGAAATCAGTAAAAAGTTGAATATTGATGCCAATATTGTATTAGGAATATAAAATTCGATGCAATCTTTTTAGCATATCTGAAAACACAAAAAATCCCCGGAAACTCAACGCCCCCGGGGATTCAATTACCTTTATTATAAAAAATCGATATTATTCTTTCAGATCTTTCAATTCCCAAGCCAAAGCACTGGCACCCAGCACCGCAGCATCAGAATCTTTCAGTTCGGAGACAAGCAATTTAGTCTTGCCTTTATAAATATTCAGAATATTGTCATCGATTGCTTTCTGAATCGGTTTCATGATATAATCACCCGATTTTGCCAGACCACCAAACAAAACAATAGCTTCAGGACTAGAGAATGCAATAGCATCTGCCAAAGCCTCACCCAAAATATTACCTGTAAATTCAAAGATTTCCTGTGCCAGCTTATCACCTTGTACCGCTGCATCGTATACGTCTTTCGAAGTGATGTTTTCAGCAGGAATATTACGAAGCAAGCTTGCATCAGTACGGGCAGCCAGGAATTCACGAGCTGTACGAGCTACGCCGGTAGCCGAACAGTAAGTTTCCAGACAACCTTTACGACCGCAACCACAAATGCGACCGTCACGACGTGCAATTACGTGTCCTAATTCTCCGGCAAAACCATCATGACCATAAACCATCTGACCATTGATAACGATACCACTACCTACACCTGTACCCAGAGTAATCATGATAAAGTCTTTCATACCACGGGCAGCACCGTAAGTCATTTCACCGATAGCGGCAGCATTAGCGTCATTTGTCAAAGCGGTAGGAATACCCAATCTTTCTTCAAACATAGCAGCCAACGGAAGAATTCCTTTCCAAGGCAAGTTCGGAGCAAATTCAATAGTTCCGGTATAATAGTTACCATTAGGAGCACCGACACCGATACCTCTGATCTTATCTACACCACCATTAGCAATGATCAACGGAAGCAAGTTTTTGCATACCTCATCCGCATATTCTGCAGCAGTCGGATAGCCGGCTGTTTTAATTGAGCTACTGGCAATAATAGTTCCGCGTGCGTCTACAATCCCAAAGACGGTGTTTGTTCCGCCTATGTCAATACCTACTACGTAGGGTTTCTCCATGTTTGAATTCATGATACTTTATTTAAAAGGGTTAGTTAATTATAAAGTTTACTGCACACAAATTACGTAAAGAAGATTGAGTCTACAAAATGTTTTTTCAAAAAAGTTCACTCTGTTTGCAACTTTTCGTATCTTTCGTGCGTCTAATAGTGAAAAACTAAAAGGAAAAAGAAACTTAATAAGGGAAATTGTGATAAAACTAACAGGCATTAACAAGACCTACAACAACGGAGCACCTCTCCATGTACTCAAGGGCATCAATCTCGACATTCAGCGAGGTGAGTTTGTTTCCATCATGGGAGCTTCGGGTTCGGGCAAATCTACTTTACTAAATATATTGGGGATACTGGATAATTACGATACCGGAGATTATTATCTGAACAACGTTCTTATCAAAGACTTGAGCGAAACGAAAGCTGCCGAGTATCGAAACCGTATGATCGGATTTATCTTCCAGTCATTCAATCTGATATCATTCAAGGATGCCGTAGAGAACGTGGCCCTTCCCTTATTTTACCAAGGTGTAAGCCGCAAAAAGCGAAATGCACTCGCTCTGGAATATCTCGACCGCCTGGGACTGAAGGAGTGGGCACATCACATGCCGAATGAAATGAGTGGAGGGCAGAAACAACGTGTAGCCATTGCCCGTGCATTAATCACCAAACCACAAATAATCCTTGCCGACGAACCGACGGGTGCTCTGGACAGCAAAACATCTGTAGAAGTAATGCAGATACTGAAAGACTTGCACCGAATGGGAATGACCATCGTCGTCGTAACTCATGAAAGCGGTGTTGCCAACCAGACTGACAAAATTATCCATATCAAAGATGGGATTATCGAACGGATCGAAGAAAATCTCGACCACGATGCCTCTCCATTTGGTCAGAACGGAATCATGAAATAAGTATTAGGTAATAAGTATTAAATATTAATTCCATGCGGTCACAACGCAGCCTAATACTTAATACCTATTATTTATTTTATTACTAATCACTTATTACTCAAAAAAATGATTGATATCTGGCAAGAAATATATAGTACCATCAAACGCAATAAGTTGAGGACTTTTCTCACGGGATTTGCCGTCGCATGGGGAATATTCATGCTCATCGTCCTGTTGGGCGCCGGCAACGGACTAATTCACGCATTCGAGCAGTCGGCCTCCGAACGGGCTATGAACTCTATCAAAATCTATCCGGGATGGACCAGCAAATCATACGACGGCCTGAAAGAAGGAAGACGGATACGACTGGACAACAAAGACCTGAATACGACCAATAAGAATTTCCCGGATCATGTTATCAAAGCCGGAGCCACTGTATATCAGGGAGGCGTAAACCTGAGCTTCGGATCGGAATATGTCAATCTGAATCTTTCCGGAGTATACCCCAATCATACAGAAGTGGAAGTGGTAAAACTCTTTAAAGGGCGTTTCATCAATGAAATCGATATTAAAGAACGACGGAAAGTAATCGTACTCCACAAAAAGACTGCCGAAATCCTGTTTGACAAAACACATACCGATCCCATCGGACAATTCGTGAATGCAGGTAATGTTGTCTATCATGTAGTAGGTCTGTACAACGACAAAGGAGACAGCGGCGACAGCGATGCTTACCTTCCATTTACAACTCTGCAAACCATTTATAATAAAGGAGACAAGCTGAACAACCTCATTATGACTACCAAGAATCTGGAAACAATAGAATCTAATGAAGAATTCGAAGCTCACTATCGCAAAGTGATCGGTGCCAACCAGCGTTTTGACCCGACCGACCATAGTGCTATCTGGATATGGAACCGATTCACCAACTACTTGCAACAGCAACAGGGGTCAGCAATGCTCCGTATCGCTATCTGGGTAATTGGTATTTTTACCTTATTAAGCGGGATTGTCGGAGTTTCGAACATCATGCTGATTACTGTAAAAGAACGTACCCGCGAATTTGGCATCCGCAAAGCACTCGGAGCCAAACCTCTTTCCATCCTTTGGCTGATTATCGTAGAAAGTGTCACGATTACCACCATATTCGGTTACATAGGCATGGTTGCAGGCATCGGTGCTACCGAATGGATGAACAATACCTTCGGAAACCAGACTATGGATAACGGTATATGGTCCGAAACGGTATTCCTGAATCCGACGGTCGATATAGGAATCGCCATTCAAGCTACACTCACATTAGTAATAGCCGGAACATTAGCCGGATTGTTCCCTGCCCGAAAAGCAGTCAGCATCCGACCGATTGAAGCACTTAGAGCCGATTAAAGATTATGAGAATAGACATAGATACTTGTGAGGAAATCCTCATCACCATCACAAGAAATAAAACGAGAAGCCTGTTGACGGCATTCGGCGTATTCTGGGGAATCTTCATGCTCGTAGCTCTTATCGGCGGCGGACAGGGATTGCAGGATATGATGCAAAAGAACTTTGAAGGATTTGCCACCAACTCCGGTTTCCTCGCCGCCCAAAAAACGGGAGAAGCCTATAAAGGATTCCGTAAAGGACGCTGGTGGGATCTGGAGGCCATTGACATCGAACGTCTTCGCTCCCAAGTGAAGGAAGTGGAAGTCATTACTCCTTCTGTTGCCCGCTGGGGGTCCAACGCAATATATGGAGACAAGAAATACGACTGTAGCGTGAAAGGATTATATCCCGACTATCTCCACATCGAATCACAGGAAATGGCATACGGACGTTTTATCAACGACGTAGACATCCGTGAAGCACGTAAAGTCTGCGTCATCGGCAAGCGTGTTTACGAAAGCCTGTTCAAACCGGGAGAAGATCCGTGTGGCAAATATATACGGGTAGACGGCATCTACTATCAAATCATCGGTATGTCTTCTTCCGAAGGAAACATGAACATACAGGGACGTGCCTCGGAAGCAGTCACCCTTCCATTTACCACCATGCAGCAGACTTACAATCTGGGCGGGCAAATTGACGTAATCTGTTTCACCGTCAAACATGGTGTGAAAGTATCTGATGTACAACCTCAAATGGAGTCCATCATCAAAGCCGCACACTACATTGCACCTAACGATAAACAAGCGCTTATGTACCTGAATGCCGAAGCCATGTTTTCCATGGTAGACAATTTATTCAACGGTATCCATATTCTGATCTGGATGGTAGGTCTGGGCACTCTGCTGGCAGGAGCTATCGGAGTGTCGAATATCATGATGGTCACCGTGAAAGAACGTACTACAGAAATCGGTATACGCCGTGCCATCGGCGCACGCCCCAAAGATATCCTCCAACAAATCTTATCTGAAAGCATGGTATTGACTACGATTGCCGGAATGTTCGGTATTTCTTTTGCCGTCATGGTATTGCAACTGGTTGAAATGGGAGCAAACTCAGACGGGGGAGACGCACATTTTCAGGTCAGCTTCGGTCTGGCAGTCGGAACCTGCGCACTGCTAATCGCATTGGGTATGCTGGCAGGACTGGCACCCGCCTACCGTGCAATGGCTATCAAGCCGATTGAAGCAATCAGAGATGAGTAGCAGTGGAATGATAAATGAAGAACAAAGAATTAAAAATTAAACATATATATTCAAGATGAAAAAGTATCTGAAAATCACGTTATTGGTAATTATCGCCATAATCCTTGTCGGAACATTTGTATTTCTTTATCAGAAATCCAAGCCAAAGGTTATAGTTTATGAAACATTGGCAGCAGAAGTGACAGACCTTGAAAAAACGACAGTAGCCACCGGAAAAGTGGAGCCAAGAGATGAAATTCTAATTAAGCCTCAAATTTCCGGTATTGTTGACGAGGTTTTTAAAGAAGCAGGTCAAAGCGTAAGAAAAGGGGAAGTAATCGCCAAAGTAAAAGTAATCCCCGAACTCGGACAGCTAAATTCAGCAGAAAGCCGTGTTCGTCTGGCAGAAATCAATGCAAAGCAAGCAGAAACCGATTTTGCCCGTATAAAAAAACTGTACGAGGATCAGCTGATCAGCCGCGAAGACTTTGAAAAAGGGGAAGTGGCAGTAAAACAGGCACGTGAGGAAAATCAGACTGCCAAAGATAACCTGGAAATTATTAAAGAAGGAATCACTAAAAACAGCGCTTCATTCAGTAGTACCATGATTCGTTCTACCATCGACGGGCTTATTCTGGATGTGCCTGTGAAAGCCGGTAACTCCGTAATCATGAGTAACACCTTCAATGACGGCACTACCATTGCTACAGTGGCAAACATGAACGACCTCATTTTCCGGGGAAATATCGACGAAACCGAAGTAGGACGTATCCACGAGGGAATGCCGATCAAACTGACAATCGGTGCTTTGCAGAACCTGACCTTCGATGCTATTCTTGAATATATCTCTCCCAAAGGAGTGGAGACCAACGGAGCAAACCAGTTCGAGATTAAAGCAGCCATCACGGTGCCGGATACCGTACAAATACGTTCCGGTTATTCTGCAAATGCAGAAATTGTATTGCAACGTGCCAACAAAGTGCTGGCAGTACCCGAAAGTACCATCGAGTTCAATGGTGATTCTACGTTCGTATATATCATGACGGATTCCGTGCCACAACAGAAGTTTAAACGTACACAGGTGACTACCGGAATGAGTAACGGTATCAAAATTGAGATAAAGAAAGGTGTAACCGCTCAAGACAAGCTACGCGGTGCTGAGAAAAAAGATAAATAACTGATTCCGAATGAAAGCAATTTATAAAACTATAGCAATTGTTCTGTTGAGCGGAACCGGTATCGGTTCCATTCAAGCACAGAATACCACCTCGCAGGCCTGGACTTTACGGCAATGTATCGACTATGCCATTGAGCACAATATCGACATTCGTCAGACAGCCAATGAAGCCGAACAAAATAAAATAAGTGTAAACACTGCTAAATGGGCACGTCTCCCGAACTTGAATGGTGGTGTCAGCCAAGGATGGAGCTGGGGCCGTACAGCTTCTCCCAAAGATAACTCATATAGTGACACTAACAGTGCCAGTACAGGTTTGAACTTGAGTACCAATGTACCTCTTTTCACGGGCTTGCAATTATCCAATCAATATTCGCTTGCCAAGCTCAATTTACAAGCGGCTATCGAAGATTTGAATAAAGCAAAAGAGGATATTGCAATCAATGTTACCTCTGCCTATCTGCAGGTTCTCTTCAATCTGGAATTGAACAAGGTAGCACAAAGTCAGGTAGACCTTAGCAAAGATCAGCTGAAACGTATTAAAGGACTGCATGAAGTAGGTAAGGCCTCACCTGCAGAAGTAGCAGAAGCACAGGCTCGTGTAGCACAAGATAATATGACAGCTGTACAAGCAGACAATACTTATAAATTGTCATTACTAAACTTAAGCCAGTTATTAGAATTGCCCACACCGGAAGGTTTCATCCTTGAAAATCCTAAAGAAGAGCTGGAGTTCGAACCACTAACGGCACCAGACGACATTTATACTCAGGCACTTGCATATAAGCCGGGGATTAAGGCAGCAGAATATCGCTTACAAGGCAGCTTGAAAAATATTCGTATTGCCCAAAGTGACTTCTATCCGCAACTTTCTTTCAGTGCAGGATTAGGAAGCAGCTACTATACACTAAACGGTGAATCGGAATTCGGTTTCGGACGCCAATTAAAAAACAATCTGAGCAAATCCCTTTCTTTCAACCTAAGTGTTCCGATCTTCAACCGTTTTACTACCCGCAACCGGGTACGTACCGCCCGCCTGCAACAAGCAAATCTCGCCTTACAACTGGATAACACCAAGAAAGTACTTTATAAAGAAATACAGCAGGCATGGTATAATGCCGTAGCTGCGGAAAGCAAATACAACTCCAGCGAAGTCGCAGTGAAATCCAATGAAGAATCTTTCCGGTTGATGAGCGAAAAGTTCAATAACGGAAAAGCTACTTTTGTTGAATACAACGAGGCCAAACTGAATCTGACCAAAGCTCTTTCAGACAAGTTACAGGCTAAATACGAATATCTGTTCCGTACCAAGATACTGGATTTCTATAAAGGACAGGCTATTGAATAGAAAGAGTTTCTGCCCTGTCAAAGAACAGTTATTTTAAAACATATCCGTTGGCTCATTCGTTATTATAGAAAGAACCAACGGATATGAAGCATTTAATTATCGCTGTCATTCTGATCATCAGTAATGTATTTTTAGGGATAGCCAAGCCAATGAAGAATCAAGCAGAAATCTATCTTGCAGGAGGATGTTTCTGGGGAACAGAACACTTTCTGAAACAAATCAGGGGAGTAGAAAGCACCCAGGTAGGATATGCCAACAGCAATGTTGCCAATCCGAGTTATGAACAAGTATGTTCGGGCAAAACGAATGCTGCCGAAACAGTAAAAGTCGTTTATAATCCCGAAGAAGTAAGTCTGGACTTATTGCTCAACCTGTATTTCCAGACTATAGATCCCACCAGCCTCAACCGCCAGGGAAATGATCGTGGAACGCAGTACAGAACAGGTATATATTATATCAGCCAAGCCGATATATCTGCCATCAATAAAGCTATTCAAGTATTGTCCACTCAATATCAAAAACCAATTGCTATTGAGGTAAAGCCACTGACAAATTTCTACCCGGCAGAAATCTATCATCAGGATTATCTGGATAAGAACCCGAACGGATATTGCCACATCAATCCGGCATTATTTGAAATGGCACGCAAGGCCAATGCTTCTAAAACCAAAAACTATCAAAAGCCGGATGATGCAACTCTCCGTAAGAAATTATCTGCGGAACAATATGCCGTGACTCAGAAGAATGCAACAGAACCTGCTTTCCATAACGAATTCTGGAATGAACACCGACCCGGTATCTACGTAGATATCACCACCGGAGAACCTTTGTTTGTTTCAACTGATAAATTCGATTCCGGCTGCGGATGGCCTAGTTTTTCCAAGCCTATCCAAAAAGAACTGATTGCCGAGAAGAAAGATACAACTCACGGAATGATACGGACGGAAGTACGCAGTAAAACAGGTGATGCCCATTTGGGACATGTATTCACTGACGGTCCGAAAGAAAAAGGCGGACTGCGGTACTGCATCAACAGCGCTTCACTACGTTTCATCCCCAAAGAGAAAATGAAAGAAGAAGGATACGAAGAATACCTGTCACTTATTAAATAGAATAACTTACATTGTTTCCAGACAGATACAATAAAAAACGGTGGATTCCTTGTCCGGGTAATCCACCGTTTTCGTTTGTTAACCTTAAGAGAGAAAGAGAATTTCACAATCCCCTGAGTATCGTTATTTTCCGGCAAGCAGCAGGTCTGCTTCATCTATTACCGGAGTCTGTATATTCATTGCCCAGTTACCTGCCGATTCTTCAATCCACTTGTAGTCATTCCACTTATAGTTCATATATGCAATCGGCATATTAGCATCGTTCAGTTCATAAACGCTCTTTTCTACAGAGTCGTCATAAGCTTTATGTGATTTATTCCAGCGTGCGTATAACAATGTGATCTCATTAGAAGAATAAGTATAATCTATCTTGAAATACGGAATCCACTTTTCGCTGGATGAATCCCATTTGAAAGCTTCTTTGGACGCCATTCTTTTTTGTTCATCATACGTAAAATCATATTTCATGTGACGATAGAGAGAGCCATCGAGTCTGTAAATAACCTTCGATACAACAACATCATCCACTTTCTCTTCATTAGTAATGAAGTTATTGTTCTGTGCTTTCAACTCTGCATTAGCGATACCGGCAAATACCATTGCTACTAAAACCATCATTCTGAATAATACTGTAGTTTTCATAATTGTATATTTTTTATTTGTTCAACTTTCTTTTTTGTTCTTCTGTTTATTAGACGGAACATCTATATTGAATGGTTGCAACTTTCTGAACTTTTTTTCATTTTTCAGTTGCCCGCCTTCGATTATATAAATGCAAGGGGTATGCCAAAACAGTAAACACCTAATAATCAGAACAAAGAAGGTATAAGCAGATGTACGAAAATGAACAGTTGTTCGCTCATAAACGGACATCATGTTAAAAAAGAACGACTTATATCCGGTTGAACAGAATATTATCTACCTTTGCATCCAATAATTTATTTAAAGGCAAATGATGAAAAAGAACAGCAAACAAAGTATTCTCCTGTTATCAATTGGAGGAATCTTATTTATCTGCCTTGTCGGTGTCTATCTAAGCCGTAGCATTCTTCTACGGAGTATAGCCAATAAACGTACTACTCACATCGAACAAACATACGGGCTGCACATTCACTATGAGAATCTGGAAATGTGTAGTCTGAATGAAGTCTCCATTCAGGGACTTTCTGTAGTTCCCGAGCAAAGGGATACTCTCCTTACGCTGCAAACTGTCAACGTCAAACTGACCCCCTGGAAACTACTGAAAGGAAACTTTGAAGTACGCAATATCCGTATGGACGGACTAACGATTGCTTTTATCAAACGGGACAGCGTAGCAAACTATGATTTTCTATTCTCCAAACGCCAATGCCAATCGGAAGCCACAACCAAACCTGCCACCGAAAGCAACTACAGCCATCGTATCGACCGGATATTGAACTTAATATATGGCTTTCTGCCCGAAAACGGACAACTGACTCAACTCAATATAACCGAACGGAAAGACAACAATTTTGTTGCCCTAAGCATCCCCGCCTTCACGATTGAAGACAATCGTTTTCAGTCGGCCATCAAGATAAAGGAAGATACCCTGACACAACAATGGAAAGCCACAGGCGAACTGAACAGAAAAGCCCGGATGTTGAAAACAGAACTTTTCGCTACCGGGAAAAAGAAAATCTCACTGCCTTATATCAACCGCCGCTTTGGGGCAGAAGTTACTTTCGACACCTTATATTATAGCATGACCGAAGAAAATCTTGCAAATAATCAGCTACGACTGAACGGTAAAGCCAGAGTCAGCGGTCTTGATATATTCCACAAAGCCCTTTCGCCGGAAGTTATCCATCTGGATCGAGGACAGCTTACGTATCAGATGAATATCGGCAATCATACGCTGGAGTTGGATAGCACCACTACAGTTCTATTCAACAAAATACAATTCCACCCCTATCTGCGAGCAGAAAAGAAAGAAGCTCAATGGCACTTCACAGCTGCCATAGATAAATCCTGGTTCCCGGCTGACGATTTATTCGGTTCTCTCCCCAAAGGGTTATTCAGCAATCTGGAAGGAATAAAGACAAGAGGTGAGTTGGCTTATCATTTTCTGCTGGACATCGATTTCGCTCAATTAGACAGCCTCAGATTTGAATCGGAGTTAAAAGAAAAAGATTTCCGGATCATGGAATATGGTGCGACACCTCTTTCCAAGATGAGCGAAGAGTTCACTTACACTGCTTATGAGAATGGCATGCCTGTCAGGTCATTCCCTATCGGCCCCTCTTGGGAACATTTCACACCATTAGACAGTATCTCTCCCCTGCTACGGATGTCCGTCATGCAAAGTGAAGATGGGGCCTTTTTCTATCACAAAGGATTCTTGCCCGATGCCATACGTGAAGCATTGATTTACGACCTGCAAGTCAAACGCTTTGCCAGAGGAGGCAGTACAATCACCATGCAACTAGTGAAAAATGTATTCCTCAACCGGAACAAAAACTTTGCCCGCAAACTGGAAGAAGCCTTGATCGTATGGCTAATAGAGACAGAGAGGCTGACGTCTAAAGAACGTATGTACGAAGTGTATTTGAATATTGCCGAATGGGGACCTCTGATTTACGGTATCCGGGAAGCCTCTGCTTATTATTTCAATAAACGGCCTTCCCAACTCACGACCGAAGAGAGTATCTTTCTGGCTTCCATTATCCCAAAACCAAAACACTTCCGCAATTCCTTCGCAGAAAACGGACAATTGAAAAAGAATATGGAAGGCTATTATAAACTGATTGCCGGACGTCTGGCTCAAAAGGGGCTGATAAGTGAAATCGAGGCGGATACTATCCGCCCCGATATCCAAGTTACGGGCGACGCCCTGAATAGTTTAGTCGGCGATACGCCGGAATCTAGTTCTCCTACCGCTGAGGAGCAATGACTTATTAATAAAGGAATAGGTTTTATCTTCTTGAGCTATTTCCTCTTTCTGAAGAACGGGAAGAAGAGCCTCGGCTACTGCTACTCGTGCTTCCTGAAGATGAGCTTCTTTCGGTCGATCTGGAAACGCTACCCCTACTGGAACTGCTGCCGGAACTACTGCTGCCCCGATTGGAAGTACTACCGGAACTGCTACTTCTGCCGGAAGTACTACTTCCCCGGTTCGAACTATCATGATTCCGGCTGCTCGTTGTACTGCCGTTTGTTCTACTTGAACTGCCGAAAGAACTGCTGCCACGTCCACTTTCGCGGTTCGTGCTGCCACCTGTCGGACGACGGTCAGAGTTCGAAGAACCTGTACTTGTTCCCGGACGACTTCCGGAATGATGATTTCCTTCACCTCTGTTATTATTTCTGCCCGGAGTTGTCTCCTTATTCGGTTTATCGTCTCTGGAAGGAGTAGACGGTCTGCCTGGAGTCGTTGGTCTGCTTGGACTCGACGGGCGTTCAGTTGTAGAGGGTCTGCCCGAAGCAGAGGGTCTTCCCGAATTTGAAGGTCTATGTCCCGATTCCGGACGGGGGCGGGAAGAATTTCCAGGCCGTCCCGATGAATTAGGACGTGATGATGTTCCCGGACGTCCCGAAACTCCGGGACGGGCAGGTGCATTATGCGGACGAACAGAAGTATTCGGGCGGAAGCGTACAGAACCGAAATCCGAACGACGATAAGAATGGAATACTCTCTGATCCCTTACCCGGTATGGAGTAGGATAATGGACAACGTTATTGTATCTTCCCCGGTAATAGCTCACATGATGAATATGCGGACGATAATGTGCACCACAGTAAGTCCGATAATGATAAGGTACACCAAAATAGAATAAACTACGATTCGGATAATTAATATAAATCCGGAAATTCCATCTTCCTCCGGTCACGTAAATCGGACGATAAAAATAATCAGCCCCCAGAAACCTGCGATATTGCCCATCACTCAATACCCAGCGAAGATCATCGTTACGAATATCCAAGGCCTCATAGTAATCGTCCAACGCCCATTCGTCACCCCGCACTACATAATCCATAATATTACGAAGAGAGTAGATGAAATCATAATTAATCTCATACACATCATTATACTGCGGATTACTCAAGTCCAACTCATATGCCATCTTATCAGTAAGGAAACGTGTCTCCTTACGCACCTTACTGGTGCTCATTCCCGCCATTACAGTGGTACTGGCAGTCACTACTAATAATATAAACAGAATTCTTTTCATGATTTCATTTTTTTTAGTTACGTCTGCTATCGTAAGATTCCGCGAACTCTCTCATCTCCCTCTTATCCATCTCAAAAGTGAAAACATCCGTTAGTATCGAGAAGTTCTTCTTATCTGCGATTTTCGGATAAAGCTTCTTTATCATATTCTTCTTATCTGTCTGAAAGGTACACATATCCACCAATTTACGACATTGGGCGCAAGTGAATCCCGAAGGAGGTACGACTTCATCCAGCATTCGGGTCCGGTCAGACTCAAATGATTTGCCTCTATATTCATTGAAAAAACGATCAAATTCAGCTGCGCTCATAGCTCTTGGCCGTACATATCCTGCATCTCCCGGTCGTTGCTCACCATGATAAGCCTGGATATATTTTTTCATGCTGTCACGGTCAAAAGAAGAAAAGAGCTTATTGACAACCGGACTGAAATTTTCTTTATCCACAATTTGCGGATACATACGCTTCATCACAGTCATCTGAGTATCTGAGCTATTAATCTGATCTATAATCTTTCCGCACTGTGCAGAAGTAAAGTTGCATTCCAACAAAACGTCGTCTATATACTTAATTTGTTCAGTAGGCATGATCACCATCCGGAAATCACGTAGAAAACGATCAAATTCGTCGTGCATCATAAGAGTTCTGCGACGGGATGTTTCTTCATACTGTGGAGGGCAGACCGGAGGCGTATTGGTTACAACAACAGAAGGAGGCATCATTACCGGAGGCGGCAGCAGAATTTCATCACCGTTAAATGTATCCATACTTGTCACCCTTCCATCTGCAAAATATACTATAATCTTAATCGAGTTTCCGTAAAGTACTGAAGAGACCCGATGGAACTCCCATTCTTCGGTGTTGCCATCAAAACGTCTGTAATCCGGTTTACCCAATATTCTTTCCACATTCTGGCGAGACATTCCTTGCTGCACTTCCATCACTTGCTTGTTGGACACGTAATAAGTAGAGCAGCTGCTGGCGATCACCCACAACGTAAAAAACAGGATTATATGTATCTTTTTCATAACCGTATCGTTTTTAGTTAATTATATCAGCGTCCTTCGTATTCCCTGATAAAATCGTTCATTTGAGTCTTGTTCTTAGAGAATGTAAGAGTAGCGGTCACCATAAAGAAAGCCTCTTTATCCACAATATTGGGATACATCATTTTCATTATTTTCAATCGTTCATTATCAAAAGTATAGAACTTCACCAATTGGAGACATTGTTCTGATGTAAAATCTGAATTAGTCAATGCAGCAGTTATCAACCCCATACGATCTTTATCAAAAGGCTCATTCTTCACACTATCAAGGAACTTCTTAAAGAGTTGATCACTCATCACTCTATCATAGCGATCATGCTCCGGACGATGTCCACTTTGTCCCGTTCCCGGTCTGCCGGGCCTTCCCGGACGGATATCTCCAGGTTCTTCTACAACGATATCATGTACTCCATTTCCGTTAAAGTAAACACGTTCATTATACAATCTTTCTCCTTTCCAAACGCGTTCTCCCGGACGGGTAGAACGGGAAGCATACACCTCAATCGTATAATTTCCCGGTTTCAAATTGGCAACGAAACAAGTGGTAGTAGGGTAACACATCTGTTTTCCTCCAAAATAAACAAGAATCGGAGTGTCTCCTCCATCAATCCTGATTCCACTGATAGACTGCGCTTTTAAAGAAAGAGCAGCGAGCAAAATGCAGAAACTTATTATTATCTTACGCATAACTTATCTAGTTTTGAAATTATTATCTTTAACTGATATCACAAAAATAGGGTGAGAAAACTCCCCACCCCAATGATTCTCTCTATTCTTGTATAGGGATTTCCCTATTCTGTTTAGGATTCCGCCAAAGTGATGCCATTCTCCTGCAAAGAAATCAACCGCTTCTTATACAAGTCGCCCACCCCTTTCTTGAATGTTTTCTTACTAACGCCAAAAGTATCATAGATATCCTCCGCAGGGCTTTTATCGTTCAGATGGATTCGTCCACCATGCTCTTTGATATAATCCAGCAGTGTCTTCGAGAAATCATCTATTTTTTCGAATCCCGGCTTCTGAAGGATCAAGTCTACCTTACCATCTTCGCGCACTTGTTTCACAAAAGCTCTCATCTGCATACCTGTTTCCAACGTACAGAATATCTCATTCTCATATAGCAATCCGCTATGCTTATTATCTATAATCGCCTTAAATCCCAAATCTGTCTTCTGCCATATCAATATATCCACCTCTGTACCCGGAGCATAATCCGGTATGTCTTTCGACAGATAGCGTTCTACCTTTGCCGAAGCTACGATACGATAGCTTTCATCATCCAGATGTGCATGAATAACATATTTCCGTCCAACCTGCATTTTCATCTTTTGCTCACTGAACGGAACAAACAAGTCTTTCATCAGTCCCCAATTCAGAAATGCTCCGAACTGATTTACCCAAGCAACTTCCAGACAAGCAAACTGTCCCACCTGCACCAACGGGGTCAATGTAGTGGCAATCAGTCGCTCATCTATATCCAGATAGAGAAATACATTCAGCATATCCCCTACCTGACAGCCTTCGGACACATAACGGGTAGGTAACAAAATTTCTCCTTCTTCTCCTCCATCGAGATACAGACCGAAATCGACCTCCTTTACTACCTCGAGCTGATTGAACTTTCCTAATTCTATATTCATACTTCTATTTATTATATATTCCATATCTTTATAAAGAACAAAGATAATCTATTTTACGCACATCCCTTTCATGCACAGATATAACTTTTCGTTATTAAGGAAAACTATTTTCTATGAACAATCTGACGATTAAGGCGTTATCTTTGTAGCGACAACAAACCAGAACTGATTATTCACCTTATAAACATATATAATTATGGAATTTTTAACCAACGAGAAACTTACGATCGTAGGAGCAGCCGGAATGATCGGCTCTAATATGGCTCAAACTGCCATGATGATGAAACTTACCCCGAACATTTGTCTATATGATCCTTTTGCTCCCGCTTTGGAAGGTGTGGCAGAAGAGTTATATCACTGTGGTTTCGAAGGTGTGAATCTAACTTATACCTCCGATATCAAAGAAGCACTGACGGGGGCCTCTTATATCGTATCTTCAGGTGGTGCAGCCCGTAAAGCAGGCATGACTCGTGAAGACTTGTTGAAAGGAAATGCTGAAATCGCTGCTCAGTTCGGTAAAGATGTTCGCCAATATTGTCCGAACGTAAAACACATTGTTGTTATTTTTAATCCTGCTGATATCACCGGACTGATCACATTGCTTTATTCCGGTCTGAAACCGTCGCAGGTCTCTACACTGGCAGCATTGGACAGTACCCGTCTGCAGAATGAGCTAGTGAAATATTTCCATATCCCCGCCTCCGACATTCAGAACTGCCGTACGTATGGTGGACATGGAGAACAGATGGCAGTATTCGCTTCAACCACTAAAATAAAAGGAGAACCGCTGACTGATTTCATCGGAACTACCCGCCTTCCATTGGCTGAATGGGAAGCTTTGAAAGTGCGTGTAATACAGGGTGGTAAACATATCATCGACCTGCGCGGCCGTTCTTCCTTCCAAAGTCCGGCTTATCTTTCCATTGAAATGATCGCTGCCGCTATGGGCGGACAACCGTTCCGCTGGCCTGCCGGTACCTACGTATCCAATGATAAGTTCAATCACATCATGATGGCTATGGAAACTTCCATTACTAAAGATGGCGTTACTTATAAAGAGGTGGCCGGATCTCCTTCTGAACAGGAAGAACTGGAAAAGAGCTACGAACACTTGTGCAAGCTTCGTGATGAAGTGATCGAAATGGGTATCATTCCAGCCATCAAAGACTGGCATGCCTTGAATCCCAATATTGACTAACCAGTAATCATTAAATAATAAACACCGGAATTCGATGATATTTTTCAGTTCGGATTCCGGTGTTTTTTATTATTTATTCTTATCAATCTGCTATTAATCCCCCACTCTGGAACATCCTGCACAAACTCCCTTTACTACATAATTCACACTATTCAAAGTAAATCCTTTCGGCAGGTCGATCACCGGAATATGAATCTTCTCAAGACAGAATGTCCGATGGCATCTTTCGCAATAAAAATGCGAATGCAGGTCTTTCAGCACACAATTACAAGCATCATCACAAACTGCATATTTCCATGAGCCGCTTCCATCATCTATACTGTGTATCAGATGATGAGACAGGAAAAGTGTAATTGTCCGGGATATAGTCGACTTATCAACCGTATCCAGCAACGTTTCAAGATCAAGCTGAGACACTGCACGTCCCGCTTCCATCATACTCTTTAATATGAGAAGTCTTATTGCCGTCGGCTTGATGTCTCTTTTTGCCAACTTATCCAAATAAACTTTTTCTTCCATATTCTTTTATTTTATCATTTTCTGTATCCTCACAGCATTCATGATGGCAATCAGCGCCACACCGACATCCGCAAAGACAGCTTCCCAAAGTGTAGCCAGTCCACCGGCTCCCAATATCAGCACAAGCAATTTCACCCCAAATGCCAGTGAAATATTCTGCCATACAATCCTGCGCGTCAGTTTTCCTACCTTTATCGCCTCAGCAACCTTAGAAGGCTGGTCAGTCTGTATTACCACATCAGCCGTTTCAATAGCTGCATCACTGCCCAGGCCACCCATGGCAATACCTACGTTGCTTAAAGCCAGTACCGGAGCATCATTCATGCCGTCGCCCACAAAGGCAACCTGATTTTCGGCATGCCGGCGCAATTCTTCCAAATGCTTCACCTTTCCATCAGGAAGCAGATCACCGTAAGCTTCCGAGATGCCCAGCTTCTCTGCAAAGTTACTAACAATACTTTGTTTATCACCGGATAATATCTGAATGTTTTGGATTCCCAGCGCTTTCAAGTTCTGAACAGCTGCCGTTGCATCCTCTTTCAAAGTATCTGATAACAACAGATAACCGGCATAACTGTTCCCTATCGCACAGACAACAATCGTATCTGTGATAGAAAGGAGTTCGGGCGGATACTTTATCTGAAACTTAGCAAGTAGACGGCAATTACCTACCAAGACAGAGACGTCACCCACTGTCGCTTCCAGACCAAGTCCCGCATATTCTTTGCTGTCAGTAACGGGTGGTGAGAGTTCTATATGCCGCAGCTTTGCATAGTTCACAACAGCTTTAGCAATAGGATGCGTACTGTCACGCTCTACCGAAGCGACTAATCTGACAAGCTCTTCCTCGGAAATACCGGGTTCGCATTTACAGGACTGTACCTCAAATGTACCTTTCGTAAGGGTTCCGGTCTTATCAAAGACCACTGTGTTTATTTTTGTAATGGCATCCAGATAATTCCCTCCTTTAAATAAGATTCCCAACCGAGAGGCCGCTCCGATACCACCGAAATATCCCAGCGGAATACTTACTACCAAAGCACACGGACACGAGATCACCAGAAAAACCAAAGCCCTGTACAACCAGTCATTAAAAGCAAACACAAACGGAGGACTTATCAATGAATAAAGGAATGGAAGCAGAACGATCAGAACCGCCAAACCCGTAACAATAGGTGTATAGACACGGGCAAATTTACGGATAAACAATTCTGCCGGAGCTTTACGTTCCGATGCATTCTGAACGAGTTCCAGGATACGGGCAAGGGCGCTCTTATCGAAAGGCCTGGTCACTCTTATCCGGATTACTTTATCGGTAACAATCATTCCGGCAAGTACTTCCTCATTCTTGCGTATGCTACGGGGTACACTTTCTCCTGTCAGTGCTGACGTATTGAACGCTGCTACATCATTCAGCATCATTCCGTCCAAAGGTACACGGCCACCTGTTTTTATTTCAATCGTTTCTCCTACTTTTACCTTCTTAGGATTCTCGACAACTACCCCATTTTCTCTGACGACTGCCGCCTCTTCCGGCCTGACATCTAATAGTGCCCCGATATTACGTTTTGCCCTATCAACAGCCTTTTCCTGAAACAGTTCTCCTATGGAATAAAACAGCATAACTGCTACTCCTTCGGGATATTCGCCAATATAAAAAGCTCCAAGCGTAGCTATAAACATCAGTGTGAACTCACTGAAGTAATCCTTATCCTTTATACTCTCCCATGCTTCTTTCATTACGGGTAAGCCAACCGGGAGATATGCTACAATATACCATATCAAGGAAAAATATCCTTCACGGAAAAAAGTGAAGTCCAAAGCATTCATTACAATTCCACTTATCAGCAGAATAAATGAAAGTCCCACTTTCCAATATTCAGAGAATATCGATTCTTGCTTTTCTATATGCTTTTCAGGTGCACATTCATGTGTATGTGCGCAACAACTACAATGTCCCATAATCATCCTTTCTTTTTATCTGTTGCAAAGGTAGCGAATGATTCGTGCAACAAAGTTGCAAACGTTGCAATTGTAAGGCGGTTTATTTCAGCAACGACACTTGGTGTATAAACAAAATAAATCAAAGCATTTGTGCAGGTTTCCTGCTCAATTAACTCCCCATGATTTATTCGGAGTATCACCTAACTCAATCACCA
The DNA here is from genome assembly GCF_020091505.1 of Bacteroides faecis. Taxonomy (NCBI): domain Bacteria; kingdom Pseudomonadati; phylum Bacteroidota; class Bacteroidia; order Bacteroidales; family Bacteroidaceae; genus Bacteroides; species Bacteroides faecis. The sequence goes on from NZ_CP081916.1 coordinate 369,415, forward strand.
GATGTCCTCCTTTAACTAATTCTTCATGCGCCAACTGAAAAGAAGAGTGTTCCACTCCGTTCCAGCTTACTCTCTGAATATAAACATTCTTCGGAGAGTTATTAACCGTTTCAATAACAACCTCCTTGCCCGGATAATATCTGTTATCAAGCTGAATGGTAATCTTATCGAATATCGGAGATGTTATTTCATATTGTGGCGTAGTGGAGGCACCTCCCTGCACATCAAACAGACCGATAGCCATCAATACACCCAATGCCCCCATCTGTCCCTGATCTTCATCTCCATTGTATCCTCCAAACGGAGTAATATCACCGAAAACTTCTTTCTTGATGCGTCTCACCCAATATTGCGTAAGCCAAGGTGCACCGGCATGACTAAACAGATGCGCCATGTGAAGAGAGGGCTGATTCTCATAATCAATCCAGTTGTGAGCATGTTCTCCATGCTTACTTATGAAGTTATCCTGTGAAGCCAGTTCAAACTGTTGGTTGAGTTTCGTGACAAAAGCCTCATTTCCCCCTATTAAATAAATCAGATCTTTGATGTTATGGGGTACATAATAGGTAAAAATAGCAGCATTACTCTCCACAAATCCCGGCATGTTGAATCCTTTCCCAATCGGTGAGAAGTTCCTCATCCAAGAACCATCCGTTGTACGCGGACGCATCCATCCGCTTTGTTTATCGTACACATAGCGGTAGTTGAACGAGCGTTGCAAGTATTTCCGGTATACATCTTCTTTTTCCAGTCCTTTGGCGAACTGTGCCATGCACCAGTCCTCGTAAGCGAAGTAAAGAGTCATCGCACATCCCTCCGCATGAGGACTTTTAGTCGTTGGCTCCGGCACAAATCCCTTATCAACGTATTGCTGCATAAAATTACCGGGATTTGTCTTATAGCCTACATAATCACGGATACCACCCGGCTCAGAATTCTTCAAACAACCCTGATAAGCGGATTCTATATCAAAATCGCGGATTCCCTTATTATAGGCAGCCGCAATGAGAGGAGTGGCCTGATCACCCACCATCACATAAGTATAATTACCACCACTGGGGCCGCGAGCAATCATCCCGCCATTCGTATAATAATCCACTAAAGTAGAGACAAATTCACTCATTACTTTCGGATATGCTATCGACCACAATATATTCAGATTAAATTCACTTCCCCAAAAAGCATCCGAATTATATGTATTTCTTGTCGGTGTACCATTATCCAAAGGAACTTGACGCACTACAGGCTCCTCGCCTGTATTATCTATATATTTTCCATTGAAATCCGAAAACGTGTGACGGCCCAGAAGAGAATGCCAAAGGTCTGTATAAAACTTAATCTTTTCCTCTTCACTACCGCCTTCTACGGTTATCTTGCCTAGTTCACGATTCCATTCGGCAAAAGCATCCTCTTTCACACGGTCAAAATTCCAGTGGGCAAGTTCCTTTTCCAGATTGATGCGAGCTTGCTCTTCACTGACATAGGATATGCCCACCTTCATCAACAAAGTTTGTTTTTTCAGTTTTCCAAACGAAGCGTATCCTCCGATATCTGCTCCTTCAATTGAGTTTTTATGTACCAGTTTCTTCTCCTTGCCTTCCTTCTCCCAGCCTCCGAATGCTGTCATATTCTGATTGAACCGGGCCACAAAATAGACTGTCACCGGCTTTTTGCGACGTGATGTAGGTGCCAGAACAGAATATCCTCCGATTTCTTTTGATGATATCCGGTGAATAGCGGCCTTTTCTGTTTTTCCATGTGCCAGAAGAGCACCAACATCAAAAAGTACATTTGCTTTTTCTCCTGCAGGATAAGTATACCGATGCATACCGACTCTGGATGTAGAGGTCAGTTCCACTCTTATCTGATAAGTATCAAGTTCTACTTTATGATATCCGGGTTTCACTATTTCCGTCTCGTGAGAGTAGGTTGATTTATAGGCATCCATACCTTTGTGTCCCTTTACCTCTCCGGTTGTAGGCATCACCGGGACACCGGCAAGCTGCCAGCAATGTACGTGACTGAAACAACGTATCTCCTTGGAGTTATACAGATAACCTGAATTCCAGCTTCCTTCCGTCCATGTATCCGGGCTCAGACTAACCATTCCAAACGGGCGGGAAGCCGAAGAGAAAAAGAACCATCTCGATTTGTGAGTATCAATCTGAGGACGCACATAATCGACAGGGGTTACTTTCGGTTGCATCGCAAATAAATTTAATGCAATAATCTGTACACAGAAGAATATAGAAATATATTTATTCATTATAAAGTATATTATGTCTTTAAGACCTTCAAGTTGGACAAGCCTAATTATAGAGTTTTTTATTTTTTACGCTATTCAAACAGAACAACAGTAAATATTATGATACAAGTCAGTTAGACGCCGGCATCTAATCTGAATCAATAGTATTTGTCAATTCCACCAAATCCTGCTATTATTTTGTTGTCTTTCGTTTTATTGATAAAGTTATTTAATCGCTTTTCAAATTCTTCAGGTCGTTTCCTCGCTGCTTCAATATATGCTATTCGAATACGTTTATATGCATCAGAAAAACGTTGATAATTTTCCCATATTATTTTATCTTCTTTCAATCTGTCGATTATATCATCTGGAAAGACAAAAGGATCAGACAAAACATTTCGTATTTTATCCTCAAACTTAGGATGCACCATTTTATTTTCCAATAACCACTTAAGTCTTTCTTTGTTGGCTTGTGAGTATGTGCTTTTAGGGTTTCTAGGTGTGAAATGCTGAATTTTATGTTCTTCATCAAGCGACTTTATTGTACTGTCAATCCACTCAAAACAAAGGGCTTCCTCCACAGCGTCATTGTATGTAATACTTTTCTTTCCCGAAGATTTGCCGGGAAATACAAACCAAATTTCATTGGCAGTCTCAAAGTTGTCAATCAGCCACTTTCGCCAATCATTTCTGTCTTCAAAATATTTTATTTCCATTGACATAACAAGTCATTTAAACGAACAATTTTACTGCCTTTACTTTCATAACGAAGCATTTCATCAATTTTCCTTTTATCATAAACAGCATCTGTCCCTGCTATATAGAACTCATATTTTTTGTTACGAAAAACATCCGATCGAACACACTGGTATCCAACGATGCAAAGGCTTACATCTGCCAAATGTACTAAATCTTAGAAGAACACCCCCAAGTTACCTCTTAAAACATTGCTATTTAAACAATGAAAAGTGATATAGACAGTAGATGTTAGCGTCCACATATTAGAGAAGTACAGTTTCAATATCTGTTTCAACCGATGAAACAAAGTGTTCCATGCTTTGAAACAGAGTGTTTCATGCCTTGAAACAAAGTGTTTCGTACGGTGAAACAAAGTGTTTCAAGCTTTTGAAACTGCCTGAAACAAATATCAGGCAGAAATCATCTATATACCAACGACTTATAGCAATATAGCAAAATATTCATTTTACCGTTACTTCTATGCAGAAAAGGAGGACAAACAAAGTGAATAGCCTTCACCTACAGTGATATGGGACGAAGTATGGAGAAACAGGATGTGTAATATAAGGTAGTATTAAAACAACAGACAGTATTGCAGATATCTTAATCTACAATACTATCTGCAACCGTATAATTCATTATACATCAACACAATACACACGATTTGTTACAGATGGCAGATAATTACCACTTATATTCTTCTGTGTAGTACTCAAATGCCGGCTCTTTCTTGATACCTTTCTGACGAAACAATCGACGGATAAATTCCTGTTGTTCAGGGTCAATCGAGTATTCTTTACGATAAAAGCGATAGTATAGCGACCGTCCGAAATGTTGGAGCAGACGGTCTTTAATGGATACAGCATCTTTGAGAGGCACATCATCCAGCAAAGCCCGGACACCCCATGCCACACGTATCTTGCGAATAGACTTATAGAAAGGACAAGCTTTCGCGTCCTCCGGAATACAGTTCGGATTAACTACTGACAGTGTAGGATATTGATTAGTACTATGCACCGCCACCAAACGATGCAAACATTTCTCTCCTTTCGGACAGCAGGCATTGAAGCAGTGGGTATATCCATAAGGCACTGCCTGATAATTAAATTCATCTTCCATTATTTTATTCATGTTTGATATTATGTTAATGATAAAAGAAAAGACAGAAATTGCCCTAAGCAAACTTAAGGCAACTCCTGTCTTAACTATAAAAAATATTCTAATTAAAGCTCTATATCTTTCCGGTCATTCCGAATAAATTCCAGCAGTCTTTCCACTGCTTCTTCTTCCGGAATATTTTTCTCCACACAAACCTTGCCTTTATAAAGACTAATCTTCCCGCGTCCTGCACCTACATAACCGTAATCTGCATCCGCCATTTCACCGGGACCATTCACAATGCATCCCATGATACCAATCTTCAGACCTTTTAAATGCGAAGTAGCTGCCTTGATACGGGCAATCGTCTTTTCCAGATCATAGAGCGTACGTCCACAGCCCGGACAAGAAATATATTCAGTTTTAGAAGTACGGAGACGACCCGCCTGTAAGATTCCGAAAGCGATGCTATCCACTACCGCATGACTCAAACTTCCCTGATTGAACAAGAAAAGACCATCGCAAAGACCATCAAAAATCAATGCACCCATATCTGCAGCAGACTTGATCTGCAAATCCTCGGCATTATCTTCTGCATAATGCTGGAAAAAGACAACGGGATTCTGCAGCCCTTCCGTCATAAGCTGATGCACTAAAGCGCGATGCTCGCCCAAACGATTCGGATGATTGCTTTGAGAAATAATAACTACTTCGGGATGTGCCTTCAGACAGGCAATCACCTCATCCGTCTGTGCCATGTAAGGCATAAACAGGAATTTTAGTTCAGCATCACACCCGCCCATCAATGGCAACTGCACATGATTGAAAGCAGGCCATGTACCGGCTTCTCCCTGCCATACATCCGCATCGAGGATATACTCTACACCTGCTTCCCGCTGCTCGGGCAATGTTCTTCCGGCATAAATGTAATCCGGCGTGAACTGCGGATTTACTTCCGTGCCTCCATCCATCCGCTCGGCTATGACTACAGGAAGATGTTCACCTCCGATATTGCGGACGGCTTGTGTCTTTCTGCGTGAAGGAGACAGATAATTGAATTCCGGCGCATCCATTCCCGGAATAAACGGATGGTCCTGCCTTAACAAGATATAGTCCACCAACTTACGTGCAACCGGAATCTCAGCCTCGGGAGCTTCGCTCAAAGACACACGGATAGTATCTCCCAACCCGTCACTCAGCAAGGCACCGATACCCAAAGCCGATTTGATGCGTCCGTCTTCTCCGTCTCCGGCTTCTGTCACCCCAAGATGTAAAGGGAATGACATACCTTCCTGTTCCATAACAGCAACAAGCAGGCGAACGGTTTTCACCATCACCACCGTATTGGACGCCTTGATTGAGATCACCACGTCTGTAAAATGTTCTTCTACACAAATGCGCAGAAACTCCATACAAGACTCTACCATTCCTTCGGGAGTATCTCCGTAGCGGGACATGATACGGTCTGATAGAGAGCCGTGATTGACTCCGATACGAATAGCCGTATGATTCTCTTTGCAGATATTCAGAAACGGAACAAAACGATCATGAATTTTCTGTATTTCCTGCGCATACTCTTCATCGGTATATTCCAGTTTTTTAAAAGTACGCGCCGCATCTACATAATTGCCCGGATTGATCCGCACTTTCTCTGCGTATTGAGCTGCGACATCGGCAACCTTCGGATTAAAATGTACATCGGCCACCAACGGAACCATATATCCCTGGCTACGCAGTCCGATATTGATATTCATCAGATTCTCCGCTTCTTTAATGCCCTGCGTAGTCAGACGGACATATTCTCCACCTGCATCAACGATGCGTTTGGCCTGCTCCACACAAGCCTCCGTATCCTGTGTAGACGTATTTGTCATCGACTGGACACGAATGGAATTGGGGCCGCCCAACGGCACAGCCCCAATATTTACTTCTGATGTTTCTCTTCGAGAGTAATTGAATAAATCCATTTTTTCAATTGACAATTGACAGTTGACAATTGACAATTGAGAATCGAGCATCAACAACCGGCTCAATAAAACGCCCAAAGCGCCAGCCCATTGTCAATTGTCAATCGTCAATTGTCAATTAATTAGTTTTATATTCAAACTTAACTTCTTTCAGCTCTTCGTTTGCTTTTACGATTTTCTTTTTCAGACCTTCCTTGTAAGCAGCAAAAGCCTCAGCCAAAACCGCATCACTCAAAGCAAGCATCTGAATAGCAAGGATAGCTGCATTCATCGCTCCATTGATGGCAACCGTAGCTACCGGGATTCCGGGAGGCATCTGGATAATAGAGTAAAGAGCGTCTACACCATCGAGCACAGACCCTTTTACAGGTACTCCGATCACCGGCAGCGTAGTATTGGCTGCAATTACACCGGGAAGGGCAGCAGCCATTCCGGCAGCAGCAATGATTACTTTAATGCCACGGCTACGGGCATTCTTGGCAAACTCTTCCACAGCCTCCGGCGTGCGGTGAGCAGAAAGGGCGTTCATTTCGAACGGTACATGCATATCATTCAGCAGTTGCGCAGCCTTCTCCATAACAGGAAGGTCGGACGTGCTACCCATGATGATACTTACAATTGGAGTCATTTGATTTACAATTTTACGATTTACTATTTACTATTTTACTGTTCAGATACGGACGTTCGGGCATGAAGGCCGGTACGCCGGTATCTGCGAGGCTCGTTGTCTGATAAGGAGTTTATCCGTTGATGACTGCTTTGTATGCTTCGGCATCCAACAGGTCTTCCGCAGCTTTCACGTCAGCAGGTTTCATCTTGATCAGCCAGCCTTCGCCATAAGGATCTTTGTTTACCAACTCCGGATTTTCCTCCAGAGCTTCGTTCTGTTCGAGTATCTCGCCGGCCAGCGGTAAGAAAAGATCGGAAATGGTTTTTACCACTTCAATGGTTCCGAAAGTCTCTCCGGCTTCCAACGTTTCTCCTACAGTAGGGATGTCAACGAATACGATATCGCCCAGTTGTTCCTGTGCATAATCTGTGATACCTACGTAAGCGATGTCTCCTTCTACACGAATCCACTCGTGTTCATTCGTGTACTTTAAATTCTGTGGAAAGTTCATAATAATTAGTTTTTAGGATTTATATTGTTTTTAAAATAAAAAAACTCTGAACATAAAGTTGTACGCCGGATGGAGTACCAAAAAGGCGCATACCAAGCCGACAACAAAACCGGAAAGCACTTCGCCTAAAGTGTGATGTCCCAAAACAATCCGTGCAGAGCCCAATATGCCCGCAATCAGAATAAACAGGCACAACCACACCACCGGATTATAGCTGAACAGTGCACTGAACGACACCAGTCCACCGATAATACCTCCCATTCCTGCCATGTGTTCACTCAGTTTCCATTTCAGATTGACCAGAATGCAAATGATCGATACTACCAGAGAAACAAAAATAATTCCTGTCATATACCAGGGAATATTCAGTTTCCGCATCATCAACAGACAGAATACGTAAGAAATGATAGTCAGCAAGATAGGTACATAACGTTTCTTACGTTCGCTCAGGTCCTGACGGGCAAACCCGTTAATCTTGCGGAACAGGAAAATGGTAATGGTAGGCGTCAGTATGGTGAAGCAATAAACGATTCCCAGCACAATCCCCTTATAGAGTATCGGCATGATACGGAGATAAGAAAACAGGAATAACACCAGAAACGCCAAAAACGGGATAGAAAATGGAGTAAACACGATGGAGGTAACCCGTGCCACCCGCAACATTGTTTTATCCGCTATGATATGCTCTCTTTCTTTATCCATCAGCACCTAATAGTTAATACTTTATAGTTAATACTTTAAAACTCATTTCCTCAGCCTTGCCACCGGTATATTCAGCTGCTGACGGTATTTTGCCACCGTCCTCCGGGCAATAGGATAGCCTTTTTCTTTCAGGATATCTGCCAGTTCATCATCTGTCAGCGGTTTCTTTTTGTCCTCCCCGTCAATGCATTCTTTCAGAATCTTACGGATCTCACGTACGGACATCTCTTCTCCGTCCTCCGTCGTGTAACCATCACTGAAAAAGAATTTAAGTGGATAGATACCGAAGTTAGTCTGTACATATTTGCTGTTGCTGACACGGGAAATCGTGGAAATATCCAGTCCGGTACGTTCTGCCACATCTTTGAGAATCATCGGTTTCAACAGTGACTCGTCACCCTCCAGGAAGAAAGGACGCTGCAAGTCGATAATCGCCTGCATAGTGGTCATCAGCGTATTCTGCCGCTGTTTCACCGCATCAATAAATCCCTGCGCGGCATCCATCTTCTGCTTCAGGAACATCATGGCTTCTTTCGACTCTTTGGACTGGTTTGCCTTATTTTTGGTATGTTCCTCCACCATCTCGGTAAAGTCACGACTCATACGGAGTTCGGGAACATTACGGTTATTCAGGCTTATGTTAATGGTTCCGTCGTCATAGGTGTCCACCAGAAAATCAGGAACTATTTGCTGAAAGCTTCTTCCGATAGCCTCTCCGAGCGAAGCACCCGGACGGGGATTCAACTTGGTGATCTCGGCAATCGCCTCACTGAAAGTTTCTTCTTTCACATCCAGTTTCTTGATGATCTTCTCCCAGTGTTTTCGGGTGAATTCTTCATAACAATCACTGATGATACGTTCTTCCAAGTCCAGTATCGGTGCCGGCTTTTTCTCCTCGCTCTTTTTCCGGAGGATCTGTATCATCAGGCATTCCTGAAGACTACGTGCTCCGATACCTGCCGGATCAAAATCCTGCAAGATGCACAGAGCCTCTTCCAGTTCCTCTTCCGTAGATTCGATGCCGGCATAAATAGCCAGTTCATCGCAGATACTCTCCAGCGATTTGCGAAGCAGTCCGTCGTCGTCCAGCGAACCGATCAGGTATTCTACCAGTTCGCACTGATGTTCGGTCAGGTTACGTTCACGAAGTTGTTCTTTCAGAATTTCATAAAAAGAAGTTGTATCGGAGAAAGGAATATCTTCCGCCTGCTCGTCCCGCGAGCGGTTGTTCTCCTGCAATTTATAGTCGGGAATATCGTCTTCGGTGAGATAATCGCTTAATGAATCATAATCGTTGGCATCGTTATCCATGCCTTCTTCCGAGTTGACATCTTCTGCATATTCATCGGCAGCAGTGTCTTCTTTACCTTCTTCAAGCGCCGGATTCTCCAATAGTTCAGCATGGATACGGTCTTCCAGCTCGACTGCGGGAAGCTCCAACAGCTTCACGACCAGAATCTGCTGTGGCGAGAGCGTTTGTATCTGCTGTTGCGCCTGCGATTGTATTTGACGGGAACCTTGTGCCATATTCGTTTTTGCTTTCTACTGTTTCTCGCTACAAAAGTAACTTTTTAACGAGAGATTACACAGATTAGTGGGATTATTTTTAATCCTATAACACAAAAATCTTTATCTTTGTTGCACGAACTTAAAAATTAGGACAGTATGTTTGCCAAAGAGACGTATATGCAGCGCAGAGCCCTGCTGAAAAAGAATTTAGGCTCCGGAGTTTTGTTATTTCTTGGAAATGACGAGTGCGGGCTGAATTATGAGGATAACACGTTCCGTTATCGTCAGGACTCCACCTTTCTTTATTATTTCGGTCTTTCGTGTGCCGGACTATCGGCTATCATTGATATTGACGAAGATAAAGAAATTATTTTCGGTGACGAATTGTCTATCGATGCCATCGTGTGGATGGGTTCACAACCTACATTACGCGAAAAATGCGAACGTGTCGGCATCAAGGAGCAGATGGCTTCCGCCGATATAGTAGGTTATCTGCACAAATGTGTCCAGAGTGGTAAAGCAATTCATTATCTTCCTCCTTACCGCCCTGAACATAAACTGAAATTGATGGACTGGCTGGGTATACCGCCTGCACGCCAGGAAGGTTCCGTACCTTTCATCCGTGCTGTAATAGCTCAGCGTAACTATAAATCAGCAGAAGAAATCGTAGAAATAGAGAAAGCCTGTGACGTGACTGCCGATATGCACATCACCGCCATGAAAGTTCTTCGTCCGGGAATGTATGAATATGAAGTAGTAGCGGAAATGAACCGGGTGGCAGAGTCTAATAACTGCGAGCTGTCTTTCGCTACGATTGCCACTATCAACGGGCAGACCCTGCATAACCATTATCACGGGAATAAAGTAAAACCGGGCGATTTGTTCCTGATTGATGCAGGTGCGGAAGTGGAATCGGGCTATGCCGGTGACATGTCGTCCACCATTCCTGCGGATAAGAAATTCACAACCCGCCAGCGCGAAGTCTACGAAATCCAGAATGCAATGCATCTGGAATCTGTCAAGGCACTTCGTCCGGGCATCCCTTATATGGATGTATACGATTTGTCCGCCCGTGTCATGGTAGACGGAATGAAAGCTCTCGGACTGATGAAGGGAAATACGGAAGATGCTGTTCGTGAAGGAGCACACGCTTTGTTCTACCCGCACGGATTAGGCCACATGATGGGACTGGACGTTCATGATATGGAGAACCTGGGTGAAGTATGGGTAGGTTATAACGGTCAGCCGAAGAGTACACAGTTCGGACGCAAGTCTCAACGCCTCGCCATCCCACTGGAACCGGGATTTGTACATACAGTGGAACCGGGTATCTACTTCATCCCCGAACTGATCGAAATGTGGAAAGCGGAAAATAAGTTCGCCGATTTCATCAATTACGATAAAGTAGTCACTTACAAAGACTTCGGCGGTATCCGCAACGAAGAGGATTATCTCATCACGGAGACAGGCGCCCGCCGGCTCGGCAAAAAGATTCCGCTGACTCCGGAAGAAGTGGAAGCTTTAAGATAACCGGCTGCTTTACTCAACAAGGCACTAAAAATCACATAAGAAAACGATAAATGCCTGTACTATAATCAAGTATAGGCATTTATCATTTCAGGGGGACGGTCATTTTTTTAAGTATTAGTGTCATAATTCTTATCCTTATACACGACAATAGGCACTATATTTGCCAATATCCCCATCATAACAAACTATTAATACTTTAAACTAATGGCACGAACTACTTTATTACTTTTGTCTATTCTTTTTCTACTGCCTGTAAACGCATCTGTCAAAAAATTGCAGGTCGAATACCTTACCAATCCTATCGGGCTGGACATTACAGTTCCCCGATTCAGCTGGCAATTGGAATCAGCAGAAAGAGGAGTGAAACAAATAGCTTATCAAATTACCGTAGCAACTGATGCAGCCTGTTCAAATACAGTCTGGACTTCCGGAAAGGTAGCATCCGACAAATCACTGAACATCTGCTATGCAGGACCGGCTCTCGCACCTTCCACCCGTTATTATTGGAAAGTAACCGTATGGAACAATAAAACCGGTGAAGAAGCCTCAACAGAAAAGGCTTTTTTCGAAACAGGATTATTATCCGACGGATGGTCGGGAGCACAATGGATCAAAGCTACTCAAATAAACAAAAACTCTAAAATCAATCCGGAAGACAAAAAACAGGCCAAAGCACGCATGTTACTGGAAATGGATGTTACACTGACTTCCGGTAACGCATCCGTTCTTTTTGGCGCACGTGATGCTTCCAATGTATTCATGTGGTCTGTCAATACACTGGATAACGAAAAAGAGCCTCTAATCAGAAGACATATTTACGAAGGAGGACGGCTGCAAAGCTCAGACACCCCCATAGGCAAGTTCTTTTCCAAATCCGATTTACTGAATAAAGAACATCATCTGGCAATTGAAGCGAAAGAGGGAGTGATTAAGACTTCTATTGACGGAGTACTGGTAGATACTTATACGGATACTGACTCAAAACTATCGAATGGATATATCGGTTTCCGGGCATTCAGAGGTAATAATACCAATGAAACGGCTATGTTCGATAATATTGTACTGACAGAGTATGAGTTGAAAGACGGCAAAGAAGAAGCCAAAGTCGTTTTGAAAGAAGATTTTGAGAAACCTCAGTCCCTGTTTGAAGGAGGCGAAATCGTTTCAGTGGGAAATAATCACAAACTGAATATGGTTTCCGGCTCCGGTGATTATCGGGTGTTACAGGGTGCCATGAGCGGAGTACCTATGTTCCGTAAAGAATTTAAAGCAAAAAAGAAAATCGCATCTGCCCGCATCTACAGTTCGGCTCTGGGAGTTTATGATTTATTTATCAATGGACAGCGGGTAGGAAATAAGCTGGAAGATGGCAGCATACGCTATGACGAGCTGAAACCGGAGTGGACAGATTTCAGCAAAACAGCACATTACCTGACCTATGACATCACCCATCTGCTCCAAAAAGGGACTAATGCGGTCGGTGCGCAAGTATCCTCCGGTTGGTGGAACAGCGATGTCTGTCACGGAGAATATGGCGGTCATGAAGTAGGATTCATCGCAAAGATACTGCTGAAATATACAGATGCTACTTCGGAAACAGTAGTGACGGACCTTTCCTGGCTATCATCCATGGATGGTGCCATACGAATGGGAGACATCTACCACGGAGAAACGTATGACGCCCGAAAAGAAAGTGCATGGACAAAGCCCGGATATAATACCGCCAATTGGAATAAAACAGCTGTCAACCCTCACTTTAAAGGAGAATTAATCGCCTTTGCCGGACCAACCGTTCAAGTGCGCCCGCATTTGAACCGTACCCCTCTGTCTACTACCATTTACCGAGGTGAGAAAGATGGAAAAATCAATGTGCTGAGTGTTACGGACAAACCGGCTCCCATTCGGTTAAAGAAAGGTGAAACGGCTATCTACAACTTAGGTCAGAACATGGTCGGCTGGGTTCGGTTCAAAGTAAAAGGTACTTCGGGCACGGAGATGAAACTCCGTTTCGGAGAAATGCTGAATGATACAGGAGACAAATCACGCGGTGATGATGGTCCTGCCGGAAGTATATATACCGCCAACCTCAGAAGTGCGAAAGCAACATTGAAATATATTCTGAAAGGAAGCAAAGAAGGCGAGTCCTTCCATCCGTCCATGACTTTCTTCGGCTTTCAATATTGTGAGATAACGGCTAGTGAAGATATCGAGGTGCTTTCCCTGACAGGTGAAGTAGTTGGCTCTGCTACAGAAGAGGGAGCTTCGTTCGTCACCAGCAGCAGTTCGATCAATCAGCTGTATAGCAACGTCATGTGGGGACAGAGAGGTAACTATCTGAGCATCCCTACCGACTGTCCGCAAAGAGACGAGCGTTTGGGATGGACCGGAGATACGCAAGTATTCTGTCGTGCCGCTTCTTATAATGCAAACGTATCCGCCTTCTTTGAAAAATGGATGAGAGATATGCGCGACGGTCAAAGAAGTGACGGTGCCTATCCGGATGTAGCCCCTCACTCATGGGTAGGTTATGGGCAGGCAGCCTGGGCAGATGCCGGCATCATCGTTCCCTGGACAATCTATCTGATGTACGACAATAAAAAGATATTGCAGGACAACTATGCATCTATGGAAAAATACATGGAATTCCTGTCACATCAAAAAGGAGACGGATATAACTATAACGGTGCCGGAACAAATTACGGTGACTGGTTATCATACGAAGATACTGAACGCCGTTTTGTCAGCGTATGCTATTACGCATATACGGCACAATTGATGGCCAAAATTTCGGAAGCGCTGAAAACAGATGACTGTGATGCCTATGCCGCTAAAGCGAAAGCCTATAGAAATCTGGCACAGGAGATCAAGGAAGAATTCCAGACACGCTATGTGGACGCAGACGGAGACTTAAAGCAAAAGAGCCAGACAGCCTACCTGCTTGCCCTGAAACAGGATTTGTTTCCAACAGAAGAAGCCAGGAAGAAAGGACTGGAAACACTGACCCGCAAAATTGCCGGTAACGGCAATCGCCTGAGCACAGGATTCGTGGGCACAGCCATCCTGAACCAGACATTAAGCCAGTTCGGAGAATCGGATACAGCTTATAACCTATTGCTCCAACGAGGCAATCCTTCCTGGCTATATAGCATAGACCAAGGAGCAACGACTATCTGGGAGCGCTGGGATTCATATACTAAGGAGAAAGGCTTTGGCCCTGTATCCATGAACTCGTTCAATCATTATTCATACGGGGCAGTTTCCGAATGGATGTACCGTACAATGGGTGGTATCGATATTGACGAAACACGTCCGGGATTCAAACACATCGTATTACAGCCGGTTCCGGACAACCGTACGGAAATTCCCGCCGGTCAGGAACGGATTAACTGGGTCAATGCATCTTTCCCTTCCTGTTATGGAGACATCAAGAGCAGCTGGAAAAAAGAAAATGACGGAGCGGTTTCTTATCAAATAAGCATACCGGCCAACACCACCGCAACTCTTCACTTACAATTGCCCACCCTCGACTACGTGGTAGAAGAAAGCGGAAAAGCTGCTGTAAAAGCAGAAGGCGTTTCTTCGATTACCTTCATGAACGGGAAAGCTGTATTGGAGTTACAGTCCGGTAGTTATCAGTTTGTAGTTAAAAAAGGAAAATAAATAGAACAGGATGAAAAATATATATTTAGTTACCGCACTTGCGTTTTGTACCCTGCAATCAATATCTGCCCAAAAGCAAGAAGCGTGCAAGCCTGCGAATCTTCAATGTGACCACCTTGTCAATCCTTTAGGTATCGATCATGCCAATCCCAGATTGTCATGGATGCTGAACGATACACGACAAGGAGCACGCCAGACCGCTTATCAACTATTAGTCAGTACAGACTCACTGAAAGTAAACGATGAGAAAGGAGATATCTGGAATTCGGGAAAGAAAGAATCGGACGAGATTCTTGTGACTTATCCGGAAAAGAATCTCCGGCCTTTTACGAAATATTACTGGAAAGTAAATGTATGGGACAAGGACGGAGTTAAAGTCTCTTCGGACATCAACAGCTTTGAAACAGGAATGATGGGAATGCAAAACTGGCAGGGTGCCTGGATTGGCGACAACAGAGATATCAATTATAAGCCGGCTCCGTATTTCAGAAAAACATTCAATACCCAAAAGAAGATAAAATCAGCCAGAGCCTATATTGCAGTGGCTGGTTTGTACGAATTGTATATAAATGGAGAAAAGATCGGTAATCACCGGTTAGACCCACTATATACCCGTTTTGACAGAAGGAACTTTTATGTGACTTATGATGTGACCCGGCAATTGCAAAAAGGCAAAAACGCAATTGGAGTATTGCTAGGAAATGGCTGGTATAACCACCAGTCAAAGGCAGTATGGGACTTTGACCGTGCACCGTGGCGTAACCGTCCTGCCTTCTGCATGGATCTGAGAATTACATACGAAGACGGCAGCGTCGAAGTTATCCCTTCCGAAAGAGACTGGAAAACATCATCTGGCGCATTGATATTCAACAGCATCTACACAGCAGAGCATTATGATGTCCGTCTGGAGCAGAAAGACTGGAGTACTGCAGATTTTGACGACTCCAAATGGAACGGAGTAGGTTACCGAGGAGCCCCTTCTCAAAATGTGGTATCCCAACAGGTTCAGCCAATCCGTATCGTAGAAACAATACCTGCAAATACATGGAAGAAAATAAATGATTCCACCTATATATTCGACTTTGCCAGAAATATGTCCGGAGTTACCCGCATTAAAGTATCCGGAGAAGAGGGAACGGTCGTAAAACTCAAACACGGCGAACGCCTCTATGACAACGGACGGGTAAACACATCGAATATAGATGTATACCACCGTCCGGTAGATGATTCGGACCCATTCCAGACAGATATCCTTATCCTTAGCGGAAAAGGGGAAGATGAATTTATGGCTCGGTTCAATTACAAAGGCTTCAGATATGTGGAAGTGACAAGCAGTAAACCAATTGAATTACAGCAAAATAGCCTGACTGCCTACTTTGTTCACAGTGACGTTCCTCAAAAAGGGGAGATAAGTACGTCGAATCCACTTGTCAACCGTTTGTGGTGGGCTACTAACAATGCCTATCTATCTAACTTGATGGGATATCCCACAGACTGTCCTCAACGTGAGAAGAACGGCTGGACGGGCGACGGACACTTTGCGATTGAAACCGCCTTATACAATTACGATGGAATCACCGTTTATGAAAAATGGCTGGCAGACCACCGGGATGAACAACAGCCGAATGGAGTATTGCCTGACATCATCCCTACAGGAGGCTGGGGATATGGCACGGATAATGGTCTGGACTGGACAAGTACCATCGCAATCATTCCATGGAATATCTACCTGTTCTACGGAGACAGCAAATTATTGTCAGACTGCTATGAAAATATAAAACGATATGTGAATTATGTAGATCGTACCAGCCCGAACGGTTTGACTTCATGGGGAAGAGGCGACTGGGTTCCTGTAAAATCCCATTCATCGAAAGAGTTGACTTCATCAGTATACTTCTATGTAGACACAAAGATACTGGCAAACGCGGCAAAACTGTTCAACAAGCAAGAAGATTACGAACACTACCAGGCTCTTGCCGAGAAAATAAAGAATGCAATCAACGCTAAATATCTGAATAGAGAAACCGGAATCTATGCCAGCGGTGTCCAGACAGAGTTAAGCGTACCTTTGATGTGGGGAGTTGTTCCCGAAGATATGAAAACAAAAGTAGCCAGGAATCTGGCAAAGAAAGTGGAAGAAGCCGGTTTCCATCTGGATGTAGGGGTATTGGGAGCCAAAGCCATACTGAACGCTCTGAGTGAAAACGGAGAAGCGGAGACTGCTTATAAAGTAGCTGCACAAGATACATATCCTTCATGGGGATGCTGGATAGCCAACGGTGCCACTACCCTATTGGAAAATTGGGATTTGAATGCCACACGTGATATCTCCGACAATCACATGATGTTCGGAGAAATCGGCGGATGGTTCTATAAAGGTTTGGGGGGTATCTTCCCCGATCCGCAACAGCCCGGTTTTAAACACATTATTCTGCGCCCCAATTTCCCGAGTGATTTGAAGCAATTTGAAGCCAGACATCACTCTCCCTATGGAGAAATCATTTCAAAATGGGAACGCAAGAAAAAAAGTGTTGTATATGTGGTTACTATTCCAGCTAACAGTAGTGCTACTTTATATTTGCCGGATCATGTAAAAGGAGAACGTATGATAGAACTAGAAGCGGGGCAGCATCAGTTTGAATGGAAGTTATTCTAACCTCAAAACTAATTTTTACCCGTAATAGAACATTTAGTCTACCTCTGTCTTTCTAATCTTTCCTAATATTGCATCGTAATTAATGAACTAATAATATGAAAAGTAGGACAACACATTTAATGACATCTATTTTGAATAGTAAAATGAATATGAGAAGATTTTGTTTGTCTGTCGGAGTATTGTTAACGACTCTGCTGGCTGTAGCCGAGAACAACCCCTATCGGAGTGACGTATTCTGGGTGACAGTCCCCAACCACTCCGACTGGCTTTACAAAACCGGAGAACAGGCAAGTGTAGAAGTGCAATTTTATAAATATGGCATTCCGGGAGACAACATCATTGTTAACTATGAAACAGGTGGAGAGATGATGCCCGCCGACAGTAAAGGAACAGTAACTCTACAGAAAGGGAAAGCAGTAATCCCCATAGGTACCATGAAAGAACCGGGCTTCCGTGACTGTCGCCTGACAGCCACAGTAGACGGTAAGACTTATTCTCATCATGTAAAAGTAGGCTTCTCTCCTGAAAAGCTGCGTCCATACACTACTATGCCTGCTGATTTTCAGGAATTCTGGAAGAAAGAAAAAACTGAACTGGCTAAATGTCCACTGGTATACACCAAAGAACATGTGAAAAAGTATTCTACGGATAAAATAGACTGCTATCTCATTAAACTCCAGATAAACCAACGCGGGCAAAGCATCTACGGTTATTTGTTTTATCCGAAAAAGGAAGGCAAATTTCCTGTTGTGCTATGCCCTCCGGGAGCCGGAATCAAGACCATCAAAGAGCCTTTACGCCATAAATACTACGCAGAACAAGGTTGTATCCGTTTCGAAATTGAAATTCACGGACTGAATCCGGAAATGAGCGAGGAAGAGTTCCGGGAAATCAGCGCAGCTTTCAACGGCAGAGAGAATGGATATTTGTCCAATGGTCTGGACAGCCGCGACAATTATTATATGAAACGTGTATATCTGGCATGTGTCCGTAGTATCGACTTTCTCACTTCCCTGCCGGAATGGGACGAAAAGAATGTGGTTGTTCAGGGAGGCAGCCAGGGAGGTGCTTTGGCATTGGTTACCGCCGGACTGGACCAACGGGTAACAGCATGTGTCGCCAATCATCCGGCATTAAGTGATATGGCAGGATATAAAGCCGGCCGTGCAGGAGGTTATCCACACTTCTTCAGAAATTCCGTAGATATGGATACGCCCGAAAAAATAAAAACAATGGCTTATTATGATGTCGTGAACTTTGCTAAACTAATTAAAGCTGATACCTATATGACATGGGGATTCAACGACAATGTATGTCCGCCAACCACCAGCTATATTGTATACAATATGCTGAACTGTCCGAAGGAATCACTGATTACGCCCATCAACGAGCACTGGACTTCCAGTGATACGGAGTATGGACATTTACTATGGATAAAAAAACATCTGAGATAAAACAGAATAATCACAAGATTACCAACAGACAAGATTACTCATAGATATCTTCCAAACATAAAAAGCCCCTGTTACAACTATAATTTGTTACAGGGGTAAATAACTTAAATATTAGCTTCCAGGAAAACAAAATGTTTTAGCCATTAATCATCCCACTCCGACGCAGGAAGAGTTTTCTTGCCATACCACTTCATCCAGGCAAAAGACTTCCTCTTTCGCAGATACATAGCATCCCCACAGAAAGTCAAAGCTTCCCAATCGAAAACTGAATGAGGAAAAAACATTTTCTCAAACCAGTAAAACAGATGATATGCTATGAACGGAAGTATCATCCACCACCATGATAACCACAGTGATAAGGCCAATGCCGGGATTAAAGTCAATAAAAAACATTCCCAGAATTGCCGCGCATGTATTCTCAACTCCATTTCCTCCCAGACTTCCAGATACTTATACCGAGTGAAGAATAACCCTCCTATCATAAAATAATGCTTCTTTTTCCCTAAAAAGCATTTCGCTAAAAAATTGTTGTAAAATATCATATACCCTTTTTTGTTGTGTAATAACATAAACGGAAAAAACATACAAATGTTCACTAAGTAAGTCTAATCTAACAGTTATTTCCTTTCCCTGGAATACAACAACATTATTGCCACGCTTGTTTTTTGCGGCGCGAAGTTACGAACTTATATTTATACAATGACTATAAATTCCAAAATAAATATCTTAAATAAAATTATTATCTAATATTTGAAGCTACTTCCTCCCAAAAACTCTCTGAGCAAAGATGTCGGGGGGATTTCTTTATCCTGCACCGGAACGAAATATTTAATAAATTTCAGTAACCGATATGCCTCACAATATTCCGGACAATTGCGCGGTACTCCCATCAGAATGGGTTCCGCATGTAAACGAAGAACCGCAAATTCATACAGCAAAGCAGAATTGAACATGACATCAGCATTTTCCTGATAAGGAAAAATCCATTTATCTTCACCGGCACGCACACTGGGCCAACGGGAAATAGTCTCGCGAGCCGAATATCCCCGATAATTAAAATCACGAATAATGCGGCGGAGCAGACGATTATCAGTCGTAGGTATCCAGTTGTGGTCATCCAAAGAAATAGTAGTCAATGCCGAAACATAAATCTTAAACTTCTTTTCCTCGGGAATATGTGGTGTCAATTCCGGATTCAACGCATGAATACCTTCCAATATCAAAATGGTATTATCTTCTATTTTCAGTTTATCACCTTTATACTCTTTCTTTCCAAGAGAAAAGTTAAAGCGGGGAAGTTCCACCTCTTCACCACGCAGCAAAGCCTGTAACTGCTGATTAAACAGTTCCAGATCGAGCGCATAAAGAGACTCGTAATCATAGTTGCCGTTTTCATCCAAAGGAGTTTCCTCACGGTCTACAAAATAATTATCTAATGATATCGGGAACGGTTTGAGCCCGTTTGTCATCAACTGTATGGAGAGCCGTTTACTGAACGTTGTCTTTCCTGAAGACGACGGACCGGAAATCAGTACCAGTTTCACACGATTACCGTTTTCTCCCCGGTGGAAAATAGTATCGGCTATCTGGGCTATTTTCTTTTCCTGCAATGCTTCTCCCACATTAATCAAATCCGTAGCATGCCCCTCTTCGCAAGCGATATTAAAATCTCCGGCATTGTTAAGGCCTGTAATGTAACTCCAGTTCAGATACTCCTTAAATACATCCAGCATCTTTTCCTGCTTCACCACTTCTTCCAATACATCCGGATTGTCCTTATTCGGAATACGCAAAAGCAAGCCATCGTAATATTTCACGATGTCGAACAACTTTAGATACCCGGTGCTGGGCAACAGATTACCATAATAATAATCAATGGTATCCCCTAACGTATAATAATAGGTATATAGTGAACCCGAAGTTTCGAGCAGTTTCACTTTATCATTCATTCCCCGTTCACTGAACACACGTACAGCCTCAGTCGTATGGCATTCGATCCGATGATAAGAAATATTTTCGGCTATGATTTCCTGCATGCGCTGCTTGATACGCGTCACATCTTCCAAGGTAATAGGACGTCCAATTCTCAAATTACAGAAATAACCTTTAGATACCGGATGCTCCACATACAGTTTTCCTTCCGGAAAAAGTTCGCTGACAGCCTTAAACAAGACGAAGCAGAGCGACCGTACATAAGTGCGCATCCCTGACGAATCACGTACATCGAGGAACTCTACATCCTTATTATTATAAACCTTGAAATTGAGTCCTTCGGAGCGGTTATTCACCTTGGCACTGACTACCTGATAAGGAAAATTAAGATTAAAACCGTAATAAATATCCAAAAGTGAGCTTCCGATAGGGAATTCTTTATAAATATTATTATTTTTGCAACATATTTGTAACATCTGTTTCATCGTAGTCTGTTTATAAGGTGAATACATGGGACTAAATATACTTAGTAATCAGATAGAGAACAAACAACCACTAAAATTATTATAGATGGAATATTCTTTTTATGATTTTTTAAAGCTCATAGGCTCGTTGGGGCTCTTCCTTTATGGCATGAAGATAATGAGCGAGGGCTTACAAAAGGTCGCAGGTGACAGGTTACGAAGTATCCTGACAGCTATGACCACCAATCGGGTAACGGGGGTATTAACAGGAGTGTTAATCACAGCCCTTATCCAGTCCTCTTCGGCGACAACAGTGATGGTCGTCAGTTTCGTTAATGCAGGACTGTTAACTCTCGCCGAATCCATTAGTGTCATCATGGGTGCCAATATCGGAACGACAGTTACCGCATGGATTATTTCTATTTTCGGATTTAAGGTTGACATGGCCGCTTTCGCTCTCCCACTTCTGGCCATCGCCCTTCCGCTCATCTTCTCCGGCAAGAGCAACCGTAAATCCATCGGTGAATTCATTTTCGGTTTTTCCTTCCTCTTCATGGGACTTTCTTACCTGAAAGCAAACGCTCCCGACCTGAACGCCAACCCGGAAATGCTCGCCTTTGTTCAGAACTACACGGATATGGGATTCTTCTCCATCCTCCTGTTCTTATTCATCGGTACCATACTGACAATGATCGTACAGGCATCAGCTGCCACCATGGCAATAACATTAATTATGTGCGCCAATGGCTGGATCAGCCTGGAACTAGGAGCAGCACTCGTATTGGGTGAAAATATCGGAACTACCATCACGGCCAATCTTGCCGCATTAACAGCCAACACACAGGCTAAGCGAGCAGCATTGGCCCATTTTGTTTTTAATGTATTCGGTGTTATTTGGGTATTAATCATCTTCCACCCTTTCATACAACTTGTCAATTGGGTGGTAGATACCTTCTTCCAAACTAATAATCCGGAAGTTGCTATTTCCTATAAACTCTCCGCTTTCCACTCTATTTTCAATATCTGTAACGTATGTCTTTTGATATGGGGTGTGAAACTGATCGAACGTACTGTATGTGCATTAATCCGTCCAAAGGAGGAAGACGAGGAACCTCGCCTGCGGTTTATCACCGGTGGTATGCTTTCTACTGCGGAACTTTCGATCTTGCAGGCACGCAAAGAAATTCACTTGTTTGCCGAACGTACGCATCGTATGTTCGGGATGGTGCAGGACTTGCTGCATACCGACAAGGATGATGACTTCAACAAACTGTTTAGCCGGGTAGAGAAATACGAGAACATCAGCGACAACATGGAACTGGAAATAGCCAACTACCTGAATCAAGTATCCGAAGGTCGTTTGAGTTCTGAAAGTAAGTTGCAGATACGTGCCATGCTGCGCGAAGTAACGGAAATTGAAAGCATCGGAGACAGCTGTTATAATCTGGCACGCACCATCAACCGGAAACGCCAGACAAATCAGGACTTTACCGAAAAGCAATACGAGCACATCCACTTCATGATGAAACTGACCGATGATGCTCTTGCACAAATGATTGTGGTGGTAGAGAAACCGGAACATCAAAGCATTGATATCAATAAGTCTTTCAACATTGAAAATGAAATCAATAACTACCGCAACCAATTGAAGAATCAGAATATTCTGGATGTTAACAACAAGGAATATGATTATCAGATGGGAGTCTATTACATGGATATCATCGCCGAATGCGAAAAATTGGGTGACTATGTAGTGAATGTGGTAGAAGCCAGCAGTGATGTAAAAGAGAAGAAAGCTTCCTGAAAAAGAAAAATCTAACCTAAGAAATGGATGGTCTGTTTTATGCTATAACGCATAAAACAGACCATCCATTTCTTTTTGTTTTTAGGCGAACCGTTCGTCCCCCATCCTAACATACCATTCTGAATATCTTCTTCACACAAGTGAAACAACTCCCCGTCTATACAAGCATCCATAGTTTACAAAGGTATTACGTTTTTTTACAGACATTAACGATTACATTTCTTTTCCATGAAGTTCCCGTTAAGCTTTTACTGCTCCTATTGTAAGTCTTGTTTTTGCATATACATTTGCACCAAAATACACAGGAGCCTATGTTTACTACCATTCTTCAATGACAAAGCAAAGGCTTTTTTAAGAAAACCAATTATCTAATTTAAAGCAAAAAAGATGAAATTTAAAAAAGTATTGATTGGAGTTGCACTAGCAGTAACATGTTTAATGAGTGCACAAGCGCAACGCCGCCATGAGATTCAAGTGCCCAATCCGGATGGGTATACTACACTAAAATGTGACTTTCACATGCACACCGTTTTTTCCGATGGCCTGGTATGGCCTACCGTACGCGTAGACGAAGCGTACAGGGAAGGACTGGACGCCATTTCTTTGACGGAACACATTGAATACCGTCCGCACAAGAAAGATATTGTGGCAGATCATAACCGTTCCTACGAACTTTCCCAGAAACAAGCCAAAAAGTTAGGAATACTTTTAATCAGAGGTAGCGAGATTACCCGTTCCATGCCCCCGGGACATTTTAATGCCATCTTCCTGTCCGACTCTAATCCATTAGAACAGAAAGGGTATAAAGACGCTTTCAATGAGGCCAAAAAACAAAATGCGTTTATCTTCTGGAATCACCCGGGTTGGGCACGTCAACAACCGGATTCTACACTGTGGTGGCCTGAGCATACACAACTTTACAATGACGGTTGCATGCACGGCATCGAGGTAGCCAACGGGGGACTTTTTATGCCCGAAGCCATTCAATGGTGTCTGGACAAAAATCTGACGATGATAGGAACTTCCGATATCCATCAGCCTATTCAGACTGATTATGATTTTGCCAAAGGCGAACACCGCACGATGACATTTGTTTTTGCCAAAGAACGTACTGTAGAAGGTATCCGTGAAGCACTTGACAATCGCCGTACTGCCGCTTACTACCGCGAATTGGTGATTGGGCGTGAAGAAATCCTCCGGCCATTCTTTGAAAAATGTATAGAAATAAAAGAGGTGAAGCGCACCGATAAAGAAGTGACACTCTCTGTTACCAATTCTACCGATCTGGTACTGAAGCTGAAAAAGACTGCGCATGATACTTCTCTGGTTTACTTCCGCGAAATGACACTAAAGCCACATACCCAACATACAATTTCTGTGAAATTTGAGAATGGTATCAAAGGAGGAGACTGCAATTTTGAGGTAACAAACTTCATTGTAGCCCCCGACAAAGGCTTGAATTACACCATTAAGCTGTAAAGTCCAACTACCCCAAGCGTAAACAATCAGAAACACGAAATAAATATATATACAAATTTAGCTGTGTAATGTCAGAGACTTAACGGACAGTATGCAGACAATCATTTAATTTTAAATTATTACTTTATGAATCGATACTTATCACTAGTCTATTTTCTGGGAGCTTTCTTCTATTTCTCCAGTTGTGAAAGCTACAATGAGTCCACGGAGAAAATCCACAAATCCGATAAACCGATTGTACTGACCTCCTTCTATCCCAAAGAAGGAGGAGCACGTGATAAAATTCTCCTGGATGGAGAAAATTTCGGAAACGACGTAAGCAAAATCAAGGTGTATTTCAACAACGCCAGAGCCTCCGTCGTTTCATCCAGTGGAAGCCGCATTTATGCTATTGTCCCCCGCCTTCCGGGCGATAATCCCCGTATTTCCGTGGTAGTCGATGCAGACTCCGTTACTTACGAAGAAACATATGCTTATCATACTCAGACATTAGTTAGTACAGTTACCGGAAACGGTGAAACAAGCTTTCTTGCCGGAACGCTTTCCACGGCTCAGGTGTATGGTAAATATCTGGATCTGGACGCCGAAGGTAATCTTTTCATGTCGTGGCGCGATGGCGGTACATTTGGAATCGCCCGAATAAACGAGCAGCAAAACATAGTGACTCCGCTGATTGAAGCAGGTTCTGCTGACCGTATACTTTATGCCAACGGTTTGACAGTGGACCGTGCCACCGGAATGCTGACTGCTGCACACGAATCAGTGAAAGAAGTAACGTTTACCTTCGATCCCCGGGAGGCTTGGTATCCGCGCCAGCGCAACATAAAATACTCACAGTCCGATTTAAATTCAATAGTAGATGCCGATAAGTACAAGAACTTTATCACTTTTTGTCCCTACGACGGATATTTGTATACGCGATACCGTGATGGAAAGGTCGCCAAGATTGATCCGGAGACATTTGAAGGCCATATTATTCATCAAGGACCCAGCGGATCACAATACGGACAAGCTATCAACCCTGCCAAACCCTGGCTTTTGTACATAACACTTCACTCCAATGCTCCTACCGCCTACAGACAAGGAATTTCGGTACTCGACCTCCGTGATCCGGATGGAACAGGCGGATTCAAACGGCTCAATGCTCCCGGCGGCAGTGCCTTTCGTGATGGTCCGATTGAAGATGCTCTGTTTAATTATCCCAAAGACATCAAGTTCGACAACGATGGTAACATGTTCGTAGCCGACTACGGGAACCATTGCATCCGTATGGTCTCTGCCGACAACATAGTTACGACAGTTGCCGGACAGCCCGGTGTTGCCGGATACAAGGACGGAGGGCCGTTAGAATCATTATTCAAAAATCCTTGGGGAGTGGCTGTTAATGAACAAGGTGACATTTACATCGCAGACTGGGGTAATGCACGCATTCGCAAATTAGTTATTGAATAACAAAGTCAATTTACAATGAAAATCAAACAGATTTTATACTTAATGTCGTTCTGCTTATTGCTTTCGGCAACAACTTTCGCACAACAAGTTCAGGAATTTACCATTTCCGGAACTGTAGTGGATAAGGATAAGCTATCCATGCCCGGTGTGTCGGTATACATCAAAGACAAACCCTCCAAAGGTACAACGACCGACAACGACGGCAATTTCAAGCTGAAAGTAGTTTATGGAGACAAAATGATATTTTCCTTTATCGGCTTCAAGCCGTCGGAGCATGTGGCCATCGAGCCCAAAACTGGTTTAACGATCACACTGCTTGAAGACAACAATTCACTTGACGAAGTGGTCGTTGTCGGGCTGGGAAACGTTCAGCGAAAAATCAGTTCGGTAGGTGCCATCACAACGGTCAGCACCAAAGATATTCAGTCTCCCTCCCCCTCCATCAGTAACCTGCTGGGAGGCCGGGCAGCCGGTGTCATTTCGTTGCAAAGCAGCGGTGAGCCCGGTCAAAACATAGCCGATTTCTGGGTGCGCGGTATCGGTACTTTCGGTGCCAACAGCAGTGCTCTTGTACTGATTGACGGTCTGGAAGGTGACCTTAACACCATTGATCCCGCCGATGTAGAAAGTTTCTCCATTCTGAAAGATGCGTCGGCAACTGCCGTGTATGGGGTAAGAGGAGCCAACGGAGTAGTACTGGTCAACACCAAGAAAGGTCTTTCGGGTAAAATTCAGATTACCGGACGTTTCAATACTACACTATCCGTCCTCAATCGCTTACCGGAATATTTAGGAGCTTATGAATATGCTCAGTTAGCCAACGAGGCCAGAACGATACGAAATGAAACTCCCTTGTACGACGAGACTGAGATGGGAATCATCCGCGATGGTCTGGACCCGGACCTGTATCCCAATGTGAACTGGCAGGATGAGATACTTAACAAAACCTTCTGGCGTCACACTTATTATGTAAGCGGTCGTGGCGGTAGTGATGTGGCGCGTTATTTCCTGAGCTTAGGCGGTAAAAATGAAAGTGCAGCTTATAAGGTAGACAAGAATAGTATTTATAGCTCGAATGTAAGCTATAACACTTATAATTACCGTATCAATCTCGACGTAAATCTGACCAAATCGACGAAAGTTTATTTAGGTTCCGACGGATTCCTGTCTCAGTTGAATCAGCCCGGTGTAGCCAATACCGAATATATATGGGGAGCACAGTCACGACTCACTCCATTGTCCATCCCGACCCAATATTCCAATGGTTTGCTGCCCGGTCGCGGAGCCGGAGAGCTATCATCACCCTATGTCATGATTAACCATACGGGAAAGGCTGCCAACGAAGTATACAAAGGCAAATCAACTTTAGCTATCAATCAGGACTTTTCCGAATTAGTCAGCGGACTTAAATTGCGTATTCAGGGAGCTTACGATATCCATAGCTATTTCAGTGAGCGGAGAAGCGTGCAACCTGCCCTCTACAATGCTTTAGGCAGAGCCAGCGACGGATCACTTATCATGCAGGAGACAGTACAGGAGAAAAAAGCCTCATACAGCAAGTCTACCCGTCAGTACCGCAAATACCACTTCGAAGCTACGCTCAATTACGACCGTCTTTTCGGCACAGTTCACCGGACATCCGCACTGGTCTATTACTACATCAGTGATTCCAAAGACACAGATGACGCTACAAGCAATCTATCAGCCATTCCATTGCGTTATCAGGGGGTATCCAGCCGGTTTACTTACGGTTACAAAGACACTTACCTGCTCGACGTCAACTTCGGATATACCGGCTCAGAAAACTTTCAGCCCGGCAGACAATATGGTTTCTTCCCGTCCGTTGCATTAGGCTGGGTACCTACAGGCTACAAGTTTATACAAGAAACATTCCCATGGCTCGACTATCTTAAAATCAGGGCTTCGTACGGTTCGGTAGGTAACGACCGGATTACCGATGTCCGGTTCCCTTATCTTACTAAAGTGAATGAGGGTACAGGATCGACCTGGGGAGTCACGAATATCGAAATCATCAACGAGACACGTATCGGAGCCGACAATCTGGCTTGGGAAAAAGCCATCAAGTCCAATCTGGGTATTGAAGGGAAGCTGTTTAATAACAAGCTCGATTTCGTTGTCGACATCTTCCACGACCAGCGCAACGGAATTTTCCAACAACGCGTACAAGTGCCCGAATACGTAGGAGTTGTCTCTAATCCGTATGCGAATGTGGGTAAAATGAAAAGTTACGGTGCTGACGGAAATATCAGCTTCACGCAGGACATCACGCCAGATTTCGGCTTCACGCTACGAGGAAATTTCACGTATTCAAAAAATAAAGTACAAAACTGGGAGCAGGCTTATCTGGAGTATCCATATCTGGAGTATAATAACTTCCCGTACAATTCTATCCGCGGCTATCAGGCAATCGGACTGTTTAAGGACGAAGATGACATCAAATACAGTCCTAAACAAACCTTCGGAGAGGTAATGCCCGGTGATATCAAGTATAAAGATATCAATGGAGACGGTATAGTAGACAAGCTGGATATGGTGCCGCTGACACACAGCACCTACCCGTTACTGATGTACGGTCTGGGGGCGGAAATCCGTTACAAAAACCTGACTTTAGGTGTATTGTTCAAGGGAACCGGCAAGACTTCCTTTTTCTATGTAGGACAAAAGACCACGGTAAACGACGAAAGCCGCCTGAACGGAATGGGATATATGCCGTTCTTCGAAGGTAACACAGGCAATGTACTTACTTTAGCTGCCGATCCCGCCAACCGATGGATTCCCAGAGATTATGCCCTTGCACATGGAATCGATCCGTCTTTGGCTGAAAACCCGAACGCACGCTTTCCCCGCCTGCAATACGGTAACAATAGCAACAACAGCCAACTGTCTACCTTCTGGCAAGGCGATTCACGATACATACGCCTGCAGGAAATCACGCTGAATTACCATCTTGCCTGGGCATTTCTGAGACGCATAGGAGTCTCTTCACTGGATATCCAATTTGTGGGAAACAATCTCTATGTCTGGGACAAAGTGAAACTCTTCGACCCGGAACAAGCTCGTTGGAACGGTCGTGTATATCCCATACCATCCACCTATTCCCTGCAATTATATGTCAATTTCTAATAAATACATCACCCGATAGAATGAAAAGGTCAATAATAAAAATAATAACCAGAGCGTTTGTCCTGGTTCAGGCAGTCATGATAACAACATCCTGCAGCAATTTCTTAAACATAGATAATTATTTTGATGATGAATTCAACATCGATTCGGTTTTTACCAATGCCCGATATATGGAAGCGTATATGTGGGGAGCAGCAGCGATGTTTCCGGATGAGGCACAGACCATCCGAAACGGGTATACACCGGGCCCCATGGCCACCGATGAAGGATTTAACGGACTGACCGGAAGCGGAACAGCCAATATATATCATGGCATGGATTTCGCCAATGGAAAGATCACGCAGGATTTCTTGGGTTCCGGTTCACCCAACCTGAACCAATGGGGCAAATACTATAAAATCATCCGTAAATGTAACAGCATCCTGCAAAATCTGGACCGCCCGAAGGACCTGACGAACTCAGACCGGCTCAGACTGGAAGGCTATACACGTTTTATCCGTGCCTTCGCCTACTACAACATCTTAGTCGATTACGGTCCGGCAATCTTATTGGGAGATGAGGTAGTCAATACGAATGAGCCTATCGAATACTACGACCGCCCCAGAGCCACCTATGACGAAACAATGAACTATACTTGTGAAGAGTTTGAAAAAGCAGCCCGTTTGCTGCCTTTGCCTCAGGATGTTTCTACTCTGGACTTCGGACGGCCCACCAAAGGGGCTGCACTCGGTCTGGTAGCCCGCCTGCGATTGATACATGCCAGCCCGTTGTTCAACGGAGGACCTGTTGCCAGTGCCTACTTCGGCAACTGGAAGCGCAAGACTGATGGTGTACACTATGTATCTCAACAATATGACGAAAGCCGCTGGGCAGTGGCTGCAGCAGCAGCCAAGCGAGTAATGGATATGGGAGCATACAAGCTCTATACGTATGCGAAAGACGACAACACCCCGGAACTTCCTGCCGGAGTCACTTCCGACCCTCATTTCTACGACAACTATCCGGACGGAGCCAACGGAATAGACCCTTTTAAATCCTATTCGGACATCTTTACCGGTGAAGCTGTGGCAGCCATCAATCCGGAGCTAATCTGGGGAAGAAACACGACATACATCAACGAAACCATCAGTAAAGGTTCTTTCCCCCCCTCCATGGGTGGATGGGGACGTTTCTGTGTCACTCAGAAAGTGGTAGACGCCTATCTGATGGACGATGGCCGTACAAAGGAAGAAGCCACAGCCGACGGATATTACTCGGAAACAGGTTTCACTTCCGAACCGCGTAACTTTTCCGGTTATCCTCTCAACGCCGGCATATATAAGATGTATGCCAATCGCGAAATGCGATTCTATGCATCGGTAGGATTCAACGAGGCAGTATGGCAGGCATTGTCCAGTTCGACCCTCAACAACCACACGGCAAAGTACTACTATCAGGATGAAGACGGTCGGGGTGGAGTAACAGCCACCTCTCCCAACTACCCTATCACCGGATACGTCATCAAAAAGTACAATAATCCGATGGATGCCTGGACCGGAACAGGAGCCCGACATATCCAAAAAGCCTACCCGATTATCCGCTATGCAGAAATCCTGTTGTCTTATGCAGAGGCACTCAACAACCTGACCAGTGCCCATACTGTAGAACTGGACGGGCAGTCCTATACTGTAGACCGGAATAAAGAAGAAATCAAAAAGGCATTTAATCAAGTCCGTTATAGAGCCGGACTGCCGGGGTTAACCACCAGCCAGCTTGACAATACGTCTGAAATACAAAAACAGATAGAACGTGAACGTATGGTAGAATTCTTATGGGAAAACAGACGTTTCTATGATGTCCGCCGCTGGGGTATCTATGAAGAAACGGAACAGGAACCTATCCGCGGGATGAACCCCGACGGCGCCACCAAAGAGACTTACTACCAGCGTGTCATCCCGAGTTCCTCCTCTTTCCTGACAAGAGTCGTTGATAAAAGGTCTGTCTGGGTACCTATCCCACGTGACGAAATGAGAAGATTACCTTCTCTCGACCAGAATCCGGGTTATTAAATTAAACGATAAAGAAGAAGATGAAACGAAATCTTATAACGATACTCGCACTTATTATAGCGCTTTCGTCATGCAATGACGACGCACTGTTTGAAAAGGAAATGTACAAGAATGTTGTAGCACTGATCAGCAGTGACTATTACAACACCTTCGAAGAAGTAGTCACCTTATCTCCTACGGGAGAGGAGGCGACAGGATATATTGCAGCCTGCACGGGAGGTACGCATGCTCCGAAAAAGAATATGGTCATCAGGCTGGAAGAAGACCTGACTTCATTAGAATTCTACAACCGGTCCCTTTATGACATCGATGAAGCTTGTTATGCTAAATTCCTGCCCAGTGACAAATACGAGATTCTGGATTACAAGATTCAGATTAATGCAGGTGAACGGACAGGCAGAACCATGATCAAGATACGTCCCGAAGGATTGTCACCGGATTCTACCTACTTCGTAGGATTAAAAGCTACGGATATCTCCGGCGTCGAGATTAATGAAAGCAAGAACACCATTCTATATCAGATACTTATCAAGAACGATTATGCAACTCAGGGCGAAAACGTTTACTATTCAATGACCGGTCTGGCAGACGGAATGGCAACCGCAGGCAACAAGAAGATGTTTCCACTCACCCACAACAGCGTACGCGTGATAGCCGGAACGGAGTCTTTTGAAAGCAATGTGGATCACATCAACAAAACCGCCATCATACTGCAAGTAGAAGAAAACAACCACGTCAAGATAAAGCCATACAAGGATATTGATGTCACTCCAATAGAAGGTGATTCTAAATATCCCAATATATTCAGGGTAGAGGAATCTTACGGACACACTTATAATGTATTTCTATTGTCATACCGATACACGATCAACGGGAAAAGCAGAGTTATGCAAGAGGAGTTGCGTCTGGAAATAAATAGTTAACGCAAAAAACTTGTAAAATTAACCCTTTTCTCCATTAAATCATTACTTTTGCGTACTATCTACCTTTCGTACCATCTTGGTGGTACGAAAGGTAAGTTATAGTAGAATAAATTAATATTCAAGCCGATCCCATAGTTTACGGGAATGAAAGCTTTAAATACACAACAAAAAAACTAAACTTATGAGCGTACTGTATGATCTTTACGAAACTCCCGATATGATGACCGGTCATGATAAATACAGCTTTAAATTCACACCTTTATTAATCTGTTCGGATTAGTATTTTGATACGACGAGGAGACCATCTGAGTAATATATAATATATAAACTGACAAAACAAAGCTCAGCATGAGCTGAAATCAAAAAAGACCGGGATGCAATGCACCCGGTCATCTCGTAATAATCTCTTCTCTCTTTTAGTTTTTATCCTTCGTACGGTTCAAAGTCTTCTTTTCCGACTCCACAAAGTGGACAAGTCCAATCATCTGGAATGTCTTCAAAAGCTGTTCCCGGTTCAATACCGCTATCAGGATCTCCTTGTGCGGGGTCGTAAATGTATTCACAGACTGTGCAAATGTACTTCTTCATAATGTTCGCTTTTTATTGGTTTACTAAATAATATAACGTAAATAGCTGCAAATTGTTCAAACTTCTTTTTCATCCCAAGTAAAAAAGTTATCTTTGTAGCATATTTGTAGAACAAAGCCAACAAGTTACATCATGCTAATAGCATTGCTATCTATTCTGATCATTTTATGCGCAGTTCTCCTGCTCAGTTACCTATGGGAACGGAGAAAATGTCTTCGGATGCAAAAGCGACTATTCCGGGAATCCAGAAAACTGGAACATACCAGTCACATCGCCAGTGCTATTCTGAAAAATGTTCATGCCTATATTCTATTAATAGATAACGACTTCAAAGTATTAAAAACCAATTACTACCAACTGACAGGAACACAAAAGAGCCTGGAAGAAAAGAGAGTAGGCGACTTGTTGCAGTGCCGCAATGCATTATCAGCAGAGGGCGGTTGTGGTACACATGCTTACTGCGGTTCCTGCCCCATACGTTGCGCCATCCGTCAGGCTTTCGAGCAAAGAAGAGGCTTCACTGACTTGGAAGCAACCCTGAACGTACTGACTGCCGAAAAAAAATCCGTAGCATGTGACGCCGTCATATCCGGCTCCTATTTTCTCCTTAATGAAGAAGAAAACATGGTCCTCACCGTTCATGATATCACCCAACTCAAACAAGCTGAAAAGGAACTGACACTGGCTAAAGAGAAAGCTGAAAATGCCGATATTTCAAAGTCAGCATTTCTGGCTAACATGAGCCATGAAATCCGCACTCCCCTCAATGCCATTACCGGATTTGCTGAAATACTGGCCAGTGCCAACACAGAAGAAGAGAAGGCGCAATATCAGGAAATTATCAAAATGAATGCCGACTTGCTGCTGCAACTGGTGAATGATATTCTCGATATGTCGAAAATAGAAGCAGGTACACTGGAATTTGTATATACCAAAGTAGATATCAATCTGTTGCTATCCGACTTGCAACAACTTTTCCAAATGAGAGTCAACGAGGCAGGAGGAAATATTCAAATAATAGCAGAGCCGGGGCTTCCCTCCTGTACCATAGAGACAGACCGGAACCGGGTTGCACAGGTACTCTCCAATTTTACGACCAATGCCATTAAATTCACTCAAGAAGGAAATGTCCGTATAGGCTACAAGGCAAGAGACACCGAACTTTATTTTTATGTCACAGACACCGGAACCGGAATTCCCGCTGACAAACTACCGGAAGTTTTCGGTCGCTTTGTGAAACTGAACAAGGAAAAGAAAGGGACAGGACTGGGACTCTCTATCTCCAAAACCATCGTAAACAAACTGGAGGGACAAATTGGCGCAGACTCTGTAGAGGGCAAAGGATCAACGTTCTGGTTTACGATTCCCTATCGCACTTGTGGCCGTCCTGAATAAAGTTACTTCATAAAAAGTTTTAATTAAACATTTTATCACAATTTTATGTTGTATTTTTGCGGTCCTAACCAAACGCATGTATCTGCATGAGTACTACAAAAAAAGACGATTATTATCATTCAGGCCTTACGGACAATGAAGTCCTGCAAAGCAGAGAAAAGAACGGTGTCAATCTGTTAACACCCCCCAAGCGCCCTTCCCTTTGGAAGCTTTACCTCGAAAAATTCGAAGACCCGGTTGTACGCGTATTATTGGTAGCAGCCATATTCTCACTAGTCATTTCCATTATCGAGAATGAATATGCCGAGACGATCGGAATTATAGCAGCTATCCTGCTGGCTACCGGTATCGGTTTCTTTTTCGAATACGATGCCAATAAGAAATTCGACTTACTGAACGCTGTCAACGAAGAAACACTCGTAAAGGTGATTCGTAACGGACATGTACAGGAAATTCCACGCAAAGACGTCGTTGTAGACGACATTATCATATTGGAAACAGGCGAAGAGATTCCCGCCGACGGACAGTTACTGGAAGCTATCTCACTGCAAGTAAACGAGTCCAACCTGACCGGAGAACCGGTGATCAATAAGACCGTAATCGAAGCGGATTTTGATGAAGAAGCAACCTATGCCTCCAATCTGGTGATGCGTGGTACGACAGTAGTAGACGGACACGGCACCATGCGCGTACTGCATGTAGGAGACGCTACGGAGATCGGTAAGGTAGCCCGTCAGAGCACCGAAGAAAATCTGGAGCCGACCCCTCTGAATATACAGCTGACCAAGCTTGCAAACCTGATCGGAAAGATAGGATTTACCGTTGCCGGACTTGCCTTCCTTATTTTCTTTGTAAAAGATGTACTGCTGTTCTACGATTTCAGTTCGCTGAACGGTTGGCACGAGTGGCTTCCGGTTTTCGAGCGGACCCTCAAATATTTCATGATGGCAGTAACCTTGATTGTAGTAGCCGTCCCCGAAGGATTACCGATGAGTGTAACGCTCAGTCTGGCTCTGAATATGCGCCGCATGCTCTCGACCAACAACCTGGTACGAAAAATGCACGCCTGTGAAACCATGGGAGCTATCACCGTGATTTGTACCGACAAAACGGGTACACTGACGCAAAACCTGATGCAGGTACACGAACCTAATTTCTACGGAATCAAAAATGGCGGTCATCTGGCCGATGATGATATCAGTGCTCTCGTCGCAGAGGGAATCAGTGCCAACTCCACCGCTTTCCTCGAAGAAGCAGCCACCGGGGAAAAACCCAAAGGGGTGGGCAATCCAACAGAAGTCGCCTTGTTATTATGGCTCAACAGTCAAGGCAAAAATTACCTCGAACTGCGTGAACAGGCTCATATCCTCGACCAGCTTACATTCTCGACCGAACGCAAATTCATGGCGACTCTCGTCGAGTCTCCGATCATCGGAAAGAAAGTACTCTATATCAAGGGAGCACCCGAAATCGTACTCGGCAAATGTAAGGAAGTCGTGCTGGACGGAAGACGGGTGGATGCAGTCGAATATCGTTCGACGGTAGAAGCGCAGTTACTGAATTATCAGAATATGGCGATGCGTACTCTCGGATTCGCCTTCAAAATAGTAGGAGAAAACGAACCGAACGACTGTGCGGAACTGGTATCTGCCAACGACCTGAATTTCTTAGGGGTCGTAGCTATCTCAGATCCGATTCGTCCGGATGTACCCGCTGCTGTAGCCAAATGCCAGTCGGCAGGTATCGGTATTAAGATTGTTACCGGTGACACTCCGGGAACAGCTACGGAGATTGCCCGTCAGATCGGACTGTGGCAACCGGAAACAGATACCGAACGGAACCGTATCACCGGTGTTGCCTTTGCCGAACTTAGTGACGAAGAAGCACTGGACCGCGTAATGGATCTCAAAATCATGTCGCGTGCCCGTCCGACGGACAAGCAACGTCTTGTGCAGCTACTCCAGCAGAAAGGAGCCGTAGTCGCTGTAACCGGAGACGGTACGAATGACGCACCTGCTCTGAACCATGCGCAAGTAGGTTTGTCAATGGGTACAGGTACTTCCGTTGCCAAAGAAGCCAGTGACATCACGTTGCTCGACGACTCATTCAACAGTATCGGCACTGCCGTTATGTGGGGACGTTCTCTGTATAAGAATATCCAGCGTTTCATCGTATTTCAGTTAACAATCAACTTTGTTGCTCTGCTGATCGTACTGTTAGGTTCAATGATCGGAACAGAACTTCCATTGACCGTGACACAAATGTTGTGGGTTAACCTGATCATGGACACCTTTGCCGCTCTGGCTCTGGCTTCCATTCCTCCCAGCGAAACCGTCATGCAGGAGAAACCGCGCCGCAGCACTGATTTCATCATCAGCAAAGCGATGCGTACTAATATAATAGGTGTAGGCACTCTCTTCCTTGTCGTATTGCTCGGAATGATTTATTATTTCGACCACAGCGCGCAA
Organism: Bacteroides faecis; assembly: GCF_020091505.1. Classification (NCBI taxonomy): domain Bacteria; kingdom Pseudomonadati; phylum Bacteroidota; class Bacteroidia; order Bacteroidales; family Bacteroidaceae; genus Bacteroides; species Bacteroides faecis. Next base: position 405,792 of record NZ_CP081916.1, read on the forward strand.
GGTATGGACGTACACAACCTCACCATTTTCTTCACTTTCTTTGTCATGTTGCAATTCTGGAACCTGTTCAATGCCCGCGTATTCGGCACTACCGACTCAGCATTCAAGGGACTTTCCAAATCGTATGGCATGGAGTTAATTGTGCTGGCTATCCTGATCGGCCAATTTCTGATCGTACAGTTCGGTGGAGCTGTATTCCGCACGGTGCCGCTCGACTGGCAGACGTGGCTTCTGATTATAGGCGTTTCGTCCATGGTGTTATGGGTTGGAGAACTTATTCGCCTTGTTCAACGTATCATTCACAAAAGAGAAAATAATGAAAAGTAAAGGAATTAAAAACTTACTTATTGATTTAGGCGGTGTATTGATAAATCTGGACCGCGAACGCTGTATTGAGAACTTTAAAAAGATTGGGTTCCAGCATGTAGAAGAAAAATTCTGCACCCACCAGTTAGACGGAATCTTCTTGCAGCAGGAGAAAGGACTGATCACTCCTGCTGAATTCCGCGACGGCATCAGGGATATGATGGGAAAAGCAGTAAGCGATGAGCAGATTGATGCAGCCTGGAACAGTTTTTTAGTAGATATCCCTGCATATAAACTCGATCTGCTGCTCAAACTACGCGAGAAATACGTAGTCTATCTGCTCAGCAATACGAATGACATCCACTGGCAATGGGTTTGCCAAAACGCTTTCCCCTATCGCACATTCAAAGTAGAGGACTACTTCGAAAAGACTTATCTTTCTTATGAAATGAAAATGGCCAAACCCGAACCGGAGATATTCAAAGCAGTGACTGAAGATGCGGGTATCGATCCGAAGGAGACCTTTTTTATTGATGATTCCGAAATAAACTGTAAAGTAGCTCAGGAACTGGGTATCTCGACCTATACACCGAAAGCCGGTGAAGACTGGAGCCATCTTTTCAGAAAAAAATAAGATGGCAAACATGCAGATTATAAATGATACATCGGCTATGATCCCCGAACCATGTGTAGCTACCATCGGCTTCTTCGACGGTGTACACACGGGGCACCGCTATCTGATTCAACAAGTGAAAGAGATAGCGGCAGCCAAAGGTCTGCGTTCTGCATTAGTAACCTTCCCTGTTCATCCGCGCAAAGTGATGAACGCCACTTATCATCCGGAATTATTGACTACCCCCGAAGAGAAAATAAACCTGCTGGCAGGTACGGGAGTAGATTATTGCCTGATGCTCGATTTTACGCCCGACATTTCCCGGCTGACAGCCAAAGAATTCATGACTCAGGTGCTGAAGGAACGTTATCAGGTCAGGTATCTGGTGATAGGCTACGACCACCGTTTCGGCCATAACCGCAGCGAAGGGTTTGAGGATTATGTACGCTACGGACAATCTATCGGCATCGATGTTATCCGTGCACAAGCTTACACAAACGATATCCGGATAGATGCTTCCCAAAGCGTTCCGGTCAGTTCTTCTTTAATCCGGAAATTACTACATCAGGGAGACGTGGATATAGCTGCCCGCTGTCTGGGATACGAATATTTTCTGGACGGAACCGTAGTAGGAGGTTATCAGGTAGGCAGAAAAATCGGTTTCCCCACTGCCAATTTAAGCGTGGACGATCCGGACAAACTGATTCCCGCAGACGGAGTCTACGCCGTATGGGTTACATTCGACGGAAAAACTTATATGGGCATGCTGAATATAGGTGTCCGCCCCACTATCAACAATGGTCCCAACCGTACCATCGAAGTGAATATCCTTCATTTCCACTCCGACATTTATGACAAATTTATCCGGCTTACTTTCGTGAAGCGGACACGGCCCGAACTAAAATACGATAGCATCGACCAGCTAATCACCCAACTCCACAAAGATGCAGAAGAAACAGAAACGATCCTCTTTGCTGCCAAACGGAGGTAAATAACCCTTCCTTCCTCCATCATCAGCACAAATAATATCGAAAAACATATCTTTTTTATTGTTTTTCGATAAATATTTTCTCCTTTTTCTTTGTTAACTCAAAACTTACCTCTACATTTGCATATCGATAAACGATAAATAATCATCGAAAAACAACTATTTTCCATTCAATCATCTATTAAAAAATAACACTTTATGAAAAAGTCACTAATGAGCATATCGATACTGGTAGTATCCGTCTCAATGATTGCCATGTTTCTGTGCAGCTTTATTGCCAGTAAATAACAAACGATTATCTTTGTATCTCAGCTAAGAACACTACGAATATGAGAACTGCTATTAAACTGATATTACTGAATCTACTTATTGCACAAATCATTGCTCCTATCCTGGTCATGATTCCCTGTGTGATTTATCTGGTAGCCACTACCGGAAATTTAGACAAAGATGCGCTTATCACCATGCTCATGATTCCGGCGCAACTGGCCGGGCAATTGATGATGGGTGTCTATTTATGGAAGGCCGGCTACATCAGCACAAAGAAAACAACCTGGTCGCCTGTTTCGTCCTCTTATCTCTTTTTCAGTGCACTGGCCGTCCTTACCTGCGGTTTTGTGGTATCTGCGTTAACAGAACTGATGGACTGGATTCCCAATATCATGGAACAATCTTTCGATATTCTCCAGTCCGGCTGGGGCGGCATTCTTGCCATAGCCATCATAGGTCCCGTACTCGAAGAGTTGTTGTTCCGCGGAGCCATCACCAAGGCACTGCTGCAACAGTACAGCCCGACGAAAGCAATTCTGCTTTCAGCACTTCTGTTCGGCGTTTTTCATATCAATCCTGCCCAGATCCTTCCGGCATTTCTGATCGGTATCCTGTTTGCATGGACTTATTATAAGACTGCCAGCCTCATCCCTTGTATACTGATGCACGTACTGAACAATTCTTTATCCGTATTTCTCAGTATAAAATATCCGGAAGCTGAAAACATGAGTGACCTGATGAATACCAGCACTTATCTAATGGTTATTTTTGCAGCAGTTTTGATACTTGCAGGAGTAATCTGGGGAATGCGCCGAACAACCATCCCCTACCCCTGGAAAGAAGAAACAAATATCACAGACTAAAATAATAAAAAGACAGCGATGAAAAAACGTTTGAACATTCTCTGCATATTGGTATTCATAGTTTTGGGACTTTCCCTATATACCACAGGATACCAGTTTGGAACAGGTATGAAAGCCGGCATGAGTCTGGCCAAAGAACAGCACAAAGAGCCGAAGCAATGCGACGGTACCATGCTGGCAGGTGATTTCCGGTTTGTAGATGTCGTACCTACAATCGCTATGATCAAACCGGACACGATCATCAATGCCCAAAGCAAAGAGAAAGTGCCCGTCATGTATACGCAAATGGCTGTGCGCATTGGGAAAGACGTGAATTACAGTTACCTGATTATCAGTAGTTCCTGCTCATTAATGAATACATTGCTCACCATTTCAGCACTCATCATCTTTGTCATGCTGATTCTGAGCATCAACAAATCACAGATATTTGAATGGAAGAATGTACGCCGCCTGCGCTGGCTGGGCAGTTTGCTGATCATTTCCTTTCTATTTTACCTGATTCCTCAAGTTGTCAATTACTGGGGATTAAAAGAAGTATTCGCACTCGACAAATACATCATTGCTCCCCTGGCGCTACAAGCGACTGATTTATTATTGGGACTTGGCTGTCTGATTGTAGCAGAGACATTCGCTATCGGACTGAAAATGAAAGAAGAACAGGAGCTCACGATTTAACTCAAACCGAGAAAATAGAATTATGGCAATTATAGTAAACCTTGACATCATGATGGCGCGCAGAAAAATCTCTCTGGGCGAACTGGCGGAGAAAATCGATATCACTCCCGCCAACCTTTCTATATTAAAAACCGGAAAAGCAAAGGCAATCCGCTTCTCCACGCTGGAGGCCATCTGCAAAGTACTTGACTGCCAACCGGCAGATATATTGGAGTATCAGGAAGAAATTAGTAAATGAAAGGAGTACGAAAGACAGCTGTTTACTTGATTTTAGGCACGGATAACACGGATTTACGCTGTTTTTAGTTGCTTATAATCTCTTAAAACCGCGTAAATCCGTGTTATCCGTGCCTAAAATGATATGCTTATTATTTTCCTTCTTTCGCCTTAAATGCCAGCGCATACATACGTATCTGCTTTACCATCGACAGCAAACCGTTGCTACGTGTAGGAGACAGATGTTCTCTCAGCCCTATCTTATCTATAAAATAAAGATCAGCATTCAGAATTTCATCAGGTGTATGTCCTGAAAGGACTTTGATTAATAAAGCAATAATTCCTTTTACAATCAAAGCATCACTTTCCGCATTAAATACGATCTTTCCATCCACCTCGTCCGCCTGAAGCCACACACGGCTCTGGCAGCCTTCGATCAGATTCTGTTCGGTTTTATATTTTTCATCGAGTGGTTCCTGTTCATTTCCTAAGTCTATGAGCAGCTGGTATCGATCCATCCAGTCATCGAAGTCGCTGAATTCAGCAATTACTTCGTCTTGTAATTCATTAATTGACATGATGATATTTACGATTTACTGTTTAACAATTTATTAATTCAGCACAAAGCTGTCAGGTCTTTGAAGTAACAAAGAAGCGGACTAACAAGATCACTTTTCATTATAGATTACTTCCAATACCGTCTGTCCGACAGCCTTCAGGGTATTCTTGTCGATATGATCCATAGTATCATTGACAGTATGCCAAGTCGGGGTGAAATCACCATCCGGACTGGTGGGAATGATATCAATCGTCTTGATACGCGCCAGACGGTTGATGAACAGATGATCATCCGTTACCAATCCGCCGTTACCGTCCATGAAAGTTTTTCCGTAACCCAGTTTCTTGGCAGCTTTCCATACTTTCTTATTAATATCCGGTGCAAAATCTTCGGAATAACCTTCTTTCATAAATACGCTGCCTTCGCCACCTACCATATCCAGCAAGATGCCGAAACGTGCATTATATCCCTGCACATGAGGATGACGTGCCCAATATTGGGAACCGAGACACCAGAATTCTTCTTTATGCTTTCCTTCATAGAATTGGGGAGCACCATAATCTTCTGCATCCAGCAGGATAATATCTATACCCAGTTCCGGCTGCTGCTTATTGACCAGACGGGCAATCTCCAACAAAGCACCTACCCCGCTGGCACCGTCGTTTGCCCCCAAAATAGGAGTATGATGATTCTTTGAGTCAGCATCATTATCCGCCCACGGACGAGTATCCCAATGCGCGAACAATGCTATCCTCTTTTTACTTTCCGGCTTATAAGAACCGATAATATTTCTCGCTTTCAGCAGGGTACCGTCATAAGCTATGAGGTCCGCATATTGATTAGTAACCTGAGCACCAAAGGCTTCCAGTTGCTCCGCTAAATAATTTCCACAAGCGACATGCTCTTTCGTATTCGGAACACGGGGACCGAAATCGACCTGATTCTTCACATACAGATAAGCGCTGTCAGCGTCAAATTGAGGTACATTGACCACCACTTTTTCATTTTGCTCGTTCGCACTACTTGTCTTACTGCCTCCACCACAAGAAAAGGCAGAAAACATCATAAAGACACTTGCCAATACTATCATAGGTTTCTTTTTCATCGTCCTTTTATCTATTGAGGCTCCAAAATTAGTCATTTTCAGCACAGTATCGTTCAGATAGAATAGATTATTAACAAATAAACTTTAACTCGACATTCTTCTTTCCGACGGTAAATTCCACTTTTGCGCCATTGATAAGCGGCAGGTTATACGTCACGTGCCCCACCGGGAAGTTAAAACAAACCGGATAATCATACTCTTTCACCAGGTCTGCCAATGCTGCATAAAGCTCCTTACCCAGCGAACAATCTTCTTCATATTCGGTAAACTGCCCGATAATGAGTCCGGATAACTTTTCAAGTACACCGCCCAGCTTCAGGTTGTACATCATACGCTCAATCGCATGAGGGCGTTCGCTCACATCTTCGATAAACAAGACCGTTCCTTCTGCCGGAAGATCATAAGGAGTTCCCCGCAGTCCATAGGCCACTGCCATGTTTCCGCCTCGCAGAGTTCCCTGTGCAGTACCTTGTTTATTCAGTTTATGCTTTTCGCATGTATAAGCGGGCAGATTACCGAACAGGATATCTTTCAGATAGGCCACGCAAGGATCATCTTCCGGTTCCACAGTCAGATGGCGTGCCATCAGCGAATGCAAAGAGGCATAACCATTCTTCTGAAACAGGTTATGCAAGGCAGTGATGTCACTGAACCCCAACAACCATTTCGGATGTTCGCGAAAGGCAGTGAAATCTATCTTATCAATTAAATGTACAACACCGTATCCGCCACGACTGCAAAAAATGGCTTTCACCTTCGGATCATTCATCGCATCCTGCAAATCGCTCAACCGCTGTTTGACCGTCCCCGCATAGCGTCCGGAAGACCCTCCGGCATGTTTTCCTATGGCGACTTTCAAGCCCCACGATTCAATCCGTTTCTTTGCACCTTTCAGAAACTGTTTGTCGATCTTGCTGGAAGGTGATATTATGACTACTTTATCGCCCTTCTGTAAAAAAGGAGGAAGTTGAATTTTCATATTTATGCTCTATTTGAATGATTTCCGTTGATAAAAACGTACCCAGTCCACCTCCATTTCTACCGGAAGGTCTTTGGGATTGACTGCTCCGACCCATGAACCGCCCAACTGCATATCAATCAGTAAATAGAACGGCTGATTGAACGGGAATTGCCCCTCCTTCTGCGTCCGTATGCGGGGATAAGTAAACGTATGTACATCGTTGACAAAGAACGAAAGACTATCCGGATACATTTCGACAGCGAAAACATTGTAACGATCGGGATGGATCACTCCTGTGGAGTGCGACTTGGGATGATTCTTGATACCTAAAGTATACGTATAATGAGAATGAACCGTTTGGTAAGCGATAGAGTCATCATTCAGACGCTCCATCACATCTATCTCGCCTCCCGACGGCCATTTGGCATTTTCGGGCAACATCCAGATAGCAGGCCAGGCACCTTTTGCGGCATTCAGCCTGGCACAGATCTCGATCCGTCCGTCAGAAAAAGCCTTTTTACCTTTGGTATAAACGCCTCCTGTCAGATAAGGTGCCGTATCATTGGGCAGTGTCTGATTGACAATACCCCTCAGTACCAGTTTGCCTTTACGCATGGCATAGCAGGAATCAAAGTCCGTCATATAATTATTCCAGTCGGATTTCCCTCGCGGAATCTTACTCCAGACCTGCGAGTCAAAGTCCTTCCTTTGATTAAAGTTTTCTTCCCACACCAGCGACCAGCCGGCAGGAATTCTAGCCGTCGTTTTACAGGAAACGAGCATCCAACAAAGGAGTAATGTGCTAATAAACAATAGGTTTTTGAACTGTTTCATTTTGTTTTAAAGTTTAAGGGGGATTTATTTGCAAAAATACAGGAAAAAACGGTTCGGTGTATATCTACACAGTAAAACAACTGAAATATAACAAAATGTTACATAACAGGCGTAACTTTTCGGGTTGCAAGTATTATTTTCTCAATGATTTTTCTGATATTTGCTAAAAATCTAACGTTATGGAACCTATTCAGAACTTTGCCCAGCTAACAGCCCATCTTAAAGAACAGAATCGCAGAAAACGCATTGCCGTAGTCTGCGCCAACGATCCCAATACGGAATATGCTATCACCCGTGCTTTGGAGGAAGGAATTGCAGAGTTCCTTATGATTGGAGACTCGGCTATTCTGGAAAAATATCCCGCACTGAAACAATACCCTGACTATGTGAAAACCATTCACATCGAAGATTCGGACGAAGCGGCACGCGAAGCCGTCCGCATCGTGCGTGAAGGAGGAGCGGATATTTTAATGAAAGGCATCATCAACACGGACAATCTGCTACACGCCATCCTCGACAAAGAGAAAGGACTGCTTCCCAAAGGGAAAATCCTCACACACTTGGCCGTGATGGAAATTCCGACTTACCATAAACTGCTGTTCTTCTCCGATGCCGCAGTGATTCCACGTCCAACGTTGCAACAACGCATAGAAATGATCTGGTATGCCATCTGCACCTGCCGTCATTTCGGCATTGAACAGCCCCGTGTCGCACTGATACACTGCACCGAGAAAGTCAGCGCCAAGTTTCCGCACTCTTTGGACTATGTGAATATCGTAGAGCTGGCCGAAGCCGGAGAATTCGGGAATGTAATCATTGACGGTCCGCTGGACGTACGCACTTCCTGCGAACAGGCAAGCGGAGACATCAAAGGCATTGTTTCCCCTATCAACGGACAGGCAGACGTGCTGATATTCCCGAATATCGAATCAGGAAACGCTTTCTACAAATCCGTCTCCCTGTTTGCCAATGCGGAAATGGCAGGATTGTTGCAAGGCCCTATCTGCCCGGTGGTTCTTCCTTCACGAAGCGATTCCGGATTGTCGAAATATTACAGCATCGCAATGGCCTGCCTGCAAGTAGCAGGAGACTGCAAATGCAGGGAAGAATTTAACAAAAGTCGTAACTCGTAATTCCTAAAAATAGATTCTATGAAAATACTGGTCATCAACCCCGGCTCCACATCAACGAAAATAGCAGTCTACGAGAATGAAACCCCGTTACTGGTTCGCAATATCAAACATTCGGTGGAAGAATTATCCGTTTATCCGCAGGTGATAGACCAGTTTGAATTTCGGAAGAACCTGGTCCTTCAGGAGCTGGAAGCAAACGGGATACCCTTCGAGTTCGATGCCGTCATCGGACGCGGCGGATTGGTGAAGCCTATTCCCGGAGGAGTGTATGAGGTCAACGAAGCAATGAAACGTGATACGCTACACGCCATGCGAACCCATGCCTGTAACTTAGGCGGACTGATTGCAGAAGAACTCGCCAGTTCCCTTCCCCATTGTCCCGCCTATATCGCCGATCCCGGAGTAGTGGATGAACTGGAAGAGGTAGCACGCATCACAGGCTCGCCGCTCATGCCGAAAATCACGATCTGGCACGCCTTGAATCAGAAAGCCATCGCACGTCGTTTTGCCAAAGAGCAAGATACGAAGTATGAAGAGCTGGATCTGATTATCTGCCATTTGGGAGGTGGTATTTCCGTAGCAGTCCATCAGCACGGACGGGCCATTGACGCCAACAATGCATTGGACGGTGAAGGTCCTTTCTCACCGGAACGTGCAGGAACGCTCCCTGCCGGACAGCTGATCGACCTTTGCTATAGCGGGCAGCTTACCAAAGACGAATTGAAAAAGCGTATTTCCGGTCGTGCCGGATTGACAGCCCATCTGGGGACAACCGATGTGCCCGCCATCATTAAATCTATAGAAGAAGGCGACAAGAAAGCGGAACTAATATTGGACGCCATGATCTACAACGTGGCAAAAGCAATCGGCGGAGCCGCTACCGTACTTTGCGGAAAAGTGGATGCCATTCTGCTGACAGGAGGTATTGCCTATTCGGATTATATTATCTCAAGATTGAAAAAACGAATTTCTTTTTTAGCTCCCATACATGTCTATCCCGGGGAAGGAGAAATGGAATCGTTGGCTTATAATGCTTTAGGCGCGTTAAAAGGAGAACTGCCGGTGCAAATTTATAAGTAATTGCCGGAAGCATCCGTATTCTTTTCATCCGATAGAATGCCACCTTGTACCTGCGCGATCCTGAAAAAAATCTGATAGAGTTCTTTACCCCTCTGGCACCGGAACAATGTAGCCAGGAACTTCTCGAAGAAGATAAGAAATTTCAATAAGGAATATTGCCAAGAAGAAATGAGTTCACACAAGTGAACCGGGGAAACGACATTGAATGATTCAATCTTATATTAGAAAACTTCCCTATAAGTACAAGACTTGCTTCTGACAAGTACTTAAGTTGCCTGACTCTAGTACTACATTTGAGTAAAAGATGTACAACATCTGAGTGAAAGATGTACCACCTTTATAGTTCACACTATTCTATGGGTATTCTCAGCATTCAGCCCTTTCAGCCTTGCTCGCAAACGCCTTGATAGAAGGCGATAGCGGCTGAAGGCACTATTTTACACCCTAGTGTAAGGGCATTCTGAGTGGGGAGGGGTAGTTTCAGTCCTTTCAGCCTCGGTCGTACATAAACCCCAAAGCTGATTGGTTATAGCTATTCTGCTGACAAGTTATAGTTACTCAACACACGGACTGAATTCTGTAAGCCCGGAGATGGCCTTCACTTACCACCGAGATAAAGGTTACTCACTACCGAGATGAAAACGACTCACCACCGAGATGAAAGCTGGTGGAATACCGGCTTATTCAAATCAATCAATGGATCAATAGTTCAGAAAAAAACAGAGGGTCGGTTTACCTCGGACAGAGCCTTTGTTTGTTCCGAACAGAGACTCTGTTTGGAATAAATACAGGCTCTGTTGAATCGGAAATTATTAGCGTTTGAATCAATTCTTTTTCCGGCTGAAAGGGCTGAAGTTACTTACCCCTCTCAGCATACACCAGAGACGGGGTATAAAATAGTGCTTTCAGCCGCTATCGCCTTCCATCAAAGCGTTTGCGAGCAAGGCTGAAAGGGCTGAATGCGAAATGTCAACACTTTATTGGAGAGGGCTGTGTTCAGCCCAGATTTGACTCCAAGGAGCCTCAAGAATGAATAGTAGTTGGGGATATAGTTCCAGCGCGCAGGAGATATAAATCCAATGTACAGGATATATAGATCCAATGTACAGGGTATATATAGCTTGTGTATTGGATGTTATACCCCTCTCAATGGCTGATTGTACATTCATTCCTTATCAGTTACGAACAAAAAAAAGAATAATATAATCCTCATAGCCAGTATTATTTGCTTAGATTCTAAACTTTTTGGGCAAAAAAGCCCTTTCAAAGAAATTTTTCTCATATCTTTGCAACGTGTTAAGTTAATAAATTGATTAAGGTCGATTTTTGACTGTTTCGAATCGGGAAGTATGGGGGTACTTTCCGATTCTTTTTTGTATGGGTAAACTATCATATTCATAATCATTATGTTTTTAAAGATTTTGAACTTACCCGTGCAACGATCATTCAGTACTTTTAGATTCTCTACTGTAATCTTCACATTATACATTTCTCCAATTTAGTAAGAGTGCAGTTGAAAGAAGAACCGTCGAAAGAATATAAGCCTTCCCACCAACGCAGATAATCATAGAAAGGCAGAATAGACTTTTTATACTTCCCCTGCAAAATGTATTTAAAGAACACATCTTTTCGCAGAAAAGCAAAATAACAGACAAAAAAATAGCCCGAATACTTAGTAATCGGGCTATTCCATTATCTAAAAGCGATCTGCTTTTTTACTTCTTTTCCGGTCTTGGCATCAACACTTTTCTTGAAAGTTTGAATTTTCCTGTCTTCGGATCGATGTCGATCAGTTTCACTTCAATCTCATCACCTTCCTTAATTCCGGCTTCTTCTACTGTTTCCAGACGTTTCCAGTCGATCTCGGAAATGTGCAACAAACCGTCTTTGCCCGGCAGGAATTCGATGAATGCACCGTAAGGCATGATAGAGCGAACTTTACCTTTATATACCTCACCTACTTCGGGAACAGCAACGATTGCCTTGATCATGCGCATAGCGTCTTCAATGCATTTCTTGTTTGTTCCGGAAACTTCGATGCGTCCTACACCATCTGTTTCTTCGATAGTGATCACTGCACCGGTTTCTTCCTGCATACCTTGAATGATTTTTCCACCAGGGCCGATTACAGCTCCGATAAATTCTTTAGGAATAGTCATTGTTTCAATGCGGGGAGCATGGTCTTTCAGGTCAGCACGCGGTTCGGCGATAGTCTCAGTGATCTTATCGAGGATGTGCATACGTCCTTCTTTAGCTTGATTCAAAGCGCGTTCCAGAATATCATAAGAAAGACCGTCTACCTTGATGTCCATCTGAGTAGCTGTGATACCGTCTCTTGTTCCGGTTACTTTGAAGTCCATATCTCCGAGGTGGTCTTCGTCACCGAGGATGTCAGACAATACTGCATATTTTTCTTCGCCCGGATTCTTGATCAATCCCATAGCGATACCTGATACCGGTTTTTTGATCTTCACACCGGCATCCATCAATGCCAGTGTTCCGGCACATACGGTAGCCATAGAAGAAGAACCGTTAGATTCGAGGATTTCTGAAACAACACGTACTACGTACGGATAGTCAGCAGGAATCTGTCCTTTCAAAGCACGCCAAGCCAAATGACCGTGACCAACTTCACGACGGCCTACACCACGTTGTGCCTTTGCTTCACCTGTAGAGAAAGGAGGGAAGTTATAATGCAACAGGAAACGTTCTTTTCCATGTTCCAATACATTGTCGATAATCTTTTCGTCGAGCTTGGTACCCAGAGTGACAGAAGTCAGAGATTGAGTTTCACCACGAGTAAAGATAGCAGATCCGTGAGGACCAGGCAGAGGGCCAACTTCGCACCAGATCGGGCGAATTTCCGTAGTCTTACGACCATCCAGACGCTTGCCTTCATCCAAAATAGAACGACGCATAGCTTCTTTCTCTACATCATGATAGTAACGGTCGATCAGCGCAGCTTTCTCTTCGAGTTCTTCTTCAGAGAACTGAGCCTTGAACTCTTCGCGGATAGCATCAAAAGCTTCGAAACGTTCGTGCTTATTATTATTTCCAGAAGCAGCAACGGCATAAGCCTTGTCATAGCAAGCCTCACGAACTGCCTTGCGCAATTCTTCGTCGTTTACTTCATGATTATATTCACGTTTCACCGTCTTTCCTACTTCTTCCATCAACTCCACCTGAGCCTTGCAATGAACCTTGATAGCTTCGTGAGCCACCTTCATTGCTTCCAGCAATTCAGCTTCGGATACCTCGTGCATTTCACCTTCTACCATCATGATGTTATCATAAGTAGCGGCTACCATCAGGTCCATATCAGCTTTTTCCAGTTGATCAAAAGTAGGATTAATTACAAATTGACCATCGATACGTGCTACACGTACCTCAGAAATCGGTCCGTTGAAAGGAATATCTGAAACAGCGAGTGCTGCAGAAGCTGCAAGTCCGGCCAGTGCATCCGGCATGTCTATACCGTCAGCAGAAAAAAGGATGATGTTTACATATACTTCTGCGTGATAATTATCAGGGAATAGTGGACGGAGAGCACGGTCTACGAGACGGCAAGTCAGAATCTCATAATCAGAAGCTCTACCCTCTCTCTTGGTGAAACCACCAGGAAAACGGCCGAATGCCGCAAATTTTTCTTTGTACTCTACCTGTAAAGGCATGAAATCTGTTCCGGGAACTGCATCTTTAGCGGCACAAACAGTAGCTAATAACATGGTGTTTCCCATGCGTAGCATTACAGAACCGTCTGCCTGTTTTGCCAACTTTCCCGTCTCGAGTGTGATGGTTCTTCCATCAGGTAACTCGATCGTCTTAACAATTGGGTTAATCATAAAAATTGTTTTATCTATACTTTTCTTTCAAAATTCCTGCAAAGATATACATTTATCGTTGTAATCAGGTGGAAATGAGCTAAAAAGTTAGATACTATATGTTTTTTTTGCAAAATAGAGGTGAAGAAGCAGGCAAAAAGCTTTGAGTAATCTCGAAAAGACGTATATTTGCAACTCTTAAAAAACACACGAGATATGAAAAAGATAACTTTTGTAGCGCTTGCCGCACTTACCATTACAGCTTGTAGTTCCGGTCCTGAGTTTGAAGTGAACGGAGACGTATCAGGAGCCGACGGGAAAATGCTTTATCTCGAAGCTTCCGGTCTGGAAGGTATTGTCCCGCTTGATTCGGTAAAATTGAAAGGAGAAGGTACATTCAAATTCAAACAGCCCCGCCCCGAATCGCCTGAGTTTTACCGCTTGCGGGTAGACGACAAAGTCATCAACTTTTCTGTGGATTCTATCGAAACGATACAGATCAAAGCTCCGTACGTCGATTTCTCTACTGCCTACACGGTAGAAGGATCTGACAACAGCAACAAGATTAAGGAACTGACACTGAAACAAATCAATCTTCAAAAGAACGTAAACGACCAACTGAATGCGTTGCGTGCCAATAAACTGGGACACGACACGTTCGAAGAAAACCTGGCAACGTTACTGAAAAATTATAAAGAGGACGTAAAAGTGAATTATATATTCGCCGCTCCCAACACGTCAGCTGCTTACTTCGCCCTGTTCCAGAAATTGAATGATTATCTGATTTTCGATCCGCTGAACAATAAAGAGGACGTGAAATGTTTTGCGGCTGTTGCTACCAGCCTCAACAATGCATATCCGAACGCCGTACGTTCGAAAAATTTGTATAACATCGTGATCAAAGGTATGAAGAATACCCGCCAGCCACAAAGCAAGTCTCTGGAAATTCCACAAGACAAGATCATAGAAACAGGCATCATCGACATTGCTCTGCGTGACGTAAAAGGAAATACCCGCAAACTGACTGACCTGAAAGGAAAAGTAGTATTGCTGGATTTCTCCGTGTTCCAGTCACCGGCAGGAGCACCGCATAATATGATGCTTCGTGAACTATATAACAAGTATGCTTCGCAAGGACTGGAAATTTATCAGGTATCTCTCGACGCAGACGAACACTACTGGAAAACAGCTGCCGGCAACCTGCCCTGGGTTTGTGTGCGCGACGGAAACGGTGTCTATTCTACCAACGTAGCTGTATATAATGTTCGTCAGGTACCGTCCATCTTCCTGATCAACAGAAACAACGAATTGAAGCTTCGTGGCGAAGATATCAAAGACCTTGAAGCATCCGTCAAGTCACTGCTCTAAGTTGTTATAATTTAGCATATTTCATTTAAATATGTTACATAGCATCTTTTTTCACTTGACAGATATCACTTAAAAGGCTATCTTTGCAAAGAAATAATTGAGAAGAGGGTTCCAACATGTGCCATGTTGGAATTCTTTTTTGTTTATATGACCATTTTAAATAAAAAGGAGGAAAAACATCATGGCTTATATGTCAGAAGAAGGTTACAAAAAGTTAATGGCAGAATTGAAAGAACTGGAAACAGTGGAACGCCCTAAGATCTCTGCGGCCATCGCCGAAGCCAGAGATAAAGGCGACTTGTCGGAAAATGCAGAATATGATGCAGCCAAAGAAGCACAGGGGATGCTGGAAATGCGCATCAACAAATTGAAAGCGGTCATCGCAGATGCAAAAATCATAGATGAATCCAAACTAAAGACAGATTCTGTACAGATTCTGAACAAGGTGGAACTGAAGAACGTAAAGAATGGTATGAAGATGACTTATACCATCGTTTCCGAAAGTGAAGCCAACCTGAAGGAAGGCAAGATTTCCGTTAACACCCCGATCGCACAAGGTTTGCTTGGCAAGAAGGTGGGTGATGTTGCAGAAATTACCGTACCGCAGGGTAAAATTGCATTAGAAGTAGTAAACATATCCATTTAACAGTAAGGCAGGTCTCCGTGTGAGGCTTGCCTTCTTTTATCTATCAAAAGTTATGGCAACCATATTCAGTAGAATCATCGCAGGCGAAATTCCTTGCTACAAGATAGCGGAGAACGATCGTTTTTTTGCTTTTCTTGATATCAATCCGTTGGTAAAGGGACATACACTGGTAGTCCCCAAACAGGAAGTAGACTATATCTTCGATTTAAGTGACGAAGACCTCGCAGCCATGCACGTATTTGCCAAACAGATAGCCCGTGCCATCGAAAAAGCTTTCCCTTGCAAAAAGGTAGGCGAAGCGGTTATCGGTCTGGAAGTACCGCACGCTCATATCCACTTAATTCCTATTCAGAAGGAATCGGATATGTTGTTCTCCAATCCGAAACTGAAACTATCGGATGAAGAATTCAAATCCATTGCGCAAGCAATCAACTCCTCTCTATAAAACATGATGATGACATAAGCAAGCGGGCACCTTGAGAAAGGCGCCCGCTTTTTTGTATCATAACCGTCATTTTCTGATGTATATACAACTACTTCTTCAAAGGGTCCGGCGACTTATCTTTACTTTCGGCTACCTCAACTAGATATACACCAATACAGATAAAAATAATAGCGGCTGTCTGCGTCCAGCTAAAACGGTCCTGCCCCAAAGCCAGAGAAGCAATCGTCGCAACAATCAGAATCAGATAACCGTATATTGCCACAACTGTCGTTTTCAGATATTTCAAACCGACCGGAAGCAACATATAGCTGATCGTTGTTGGAAATACAAGTACAAACATCAGAATCAGGAAAGGTGTCCAATGGAACGGCATAGAAAACACCGGTGCATCGAATCCCGTAATAAATGTAACTATAATAGCAGAGACTGCCGCACCGGAAAATGTATATCTCAACATGGTCATCGCCCCGATGGAAGAAAGGATACGCTGGCTAAGTATCAGATAAACTGCATAAACGACAGAACTGACCAGACAAAGCATATTCCCCATGAAAGCATCGGATGCCAGATCATCACTCTGCTGTGTCAGGATACAGACCAGCGCACCGATCAAACCGATCGAAATCCCGAGAATCTTCTTCCATGTCGCTTTCTCTTTATAAAAGAAGATCATAATCAGAAATACCCAGATAGGCTGAAGACTGGTAAAAATGGAACTGGACACCGGAGTTGTTTTACTCAGTCCGGCCAGATAAAGAAACATAAAGCCATACAGTCCGAATGCTCCCAACAGGAAAAGCAACCATTTATCTTTAGTAGATGACTTCTCCGGCGGCATGAACCATCCGATCACCCAGAATGCAACGGCGGCAAAGGTGCAACGAAGCGTCGCACCCGTCAACGGGCTCATCCATAAGGGAAGCAGATACTTCAAGGCATTCATATTTAAACCGCTGAATATTTTTGATACAGCCATACTCAGATTGGCTTCCAGTTTCTTATTCTTCATCTTTATTATTTCAATTGATCATTAAACAAAAAGGAATCGCGTCTCAGATAGGCCCAGAAGAAAGTAACGACCGTTATCAATAAATTGAAAATAAAAGGAAACTCCTGCGACTGAGTGTGAAACAACTTCTGGAGAAAATCGACAATAAAAGGATATAGCAGTATGGCAAGATAATTCATCATCATCACAAAAGCCAGCGCCAGGGTCGTCTTCTGAGGAAGTGCCGTATGTGTCGTTTTATCATAAAGCATAGGCTGGATAACTCCATATCCCAACCCGACAAAAAGACACCCCGGAATAATCATCCATTCGATCGGGGCAATCCAGATCAGAGCCAGCCCCACAGCCATAGATAGTAAGCTGTAAGCTTTGGTACGCTCTTTCAGCTCGTCCACAATCTTATCCAGACAAAATCCCGGAGCCATAATCGCCAAAAAGAAAAGCGATATCATCAGTCCCGAATCACCGCTGGTAAAATGGTGCTTCTCCATCAGGAAGGGCAGATTGAAGATAACTGCCAGCACAATATAGGTGGTCACCCCGTAGAAAAGCATAATCTGAAACAAGTGCTTAGCATGGATTCCATATTTACTCCCTCCTGTATCTACAGAAGCTGATTGTTCGGGAGAGGAAGTTTCTGATTCAGGCTGCCGGACAACCGATTCATCCTGACGATCCTTCAGATGGCCGACCAGCAGAATCGAAAGCAGAGGAAGCAGATAAACCAAAAACGGCAAATGCCAGCTAACTTCCGCCAGATAACCCGTGACGGCTGTAGCTATTACCAATGTAAAATTGGTGATAGCGGAACTCAGTCCGAACTGTTTCACCCGGTAAGCGCCCACAAAGTATTTCGACACCAGTCCGGTAGATAAGGGAATGATTAATCCGGCTCCGATGCCCAGCATGGCACTCACCACGATCAGTTGCCACATTCTGTTGGAAATCAAATATAAAATGCCGCTTGCCGCAAAAAGCCAGAGTCCGATCTTCAGGATACGGACCAAATCTACTTTTTCCGTCAGTTTACCGCCCAGAAGGATAAAAGGGATAATCAGCAACGACGGCAACGAAGTCAACATCTGAATATCCAAGTCCGTCGCTTCCGGAAATATTTTAGTAAGGTCGCCCAATATGGGAGAAACAGCCAGCCCCGGCAGAGAGGTCAGTGCCGAAATAGACCAGATAGCTAGTAAAGTGATGAGAGGTATGGTACCCCTTCCCGTCTGTATTTTCATATACCGGTTCGTTAAAAGTTTAGGTCTGATGAAAACAACAATGACCTTATAAAGTTCAAATGAGGCATTATTGAATACTCCAAAACTGAGTGAAAAACACCCATAAACTATCAGTTTATGACCTAAAAACTATCCGTGGACAGTTTTTAGGTCAAATTCCGTCAGTTTCTCCCCCAACGAACTTAAAAAAATCCCGTAAACTTGCATCATCGAAATTTAACAAAGAATACTCACAATTTAAAAAGCAACGTATATGAAAAGTTTAAGCTTCAGAAAAGATTTAGTAGGAGTACAGGAAGAACTGCTCCGTTTCGCTTATAAGCTGACAACCGACCGCGAAGAAGCAAACGATTTGTTGCAGGAAACATCATTAAAAGCATTAGATAATGAAGATAAATACACACCTGACACAAATTTTAAAGGATGGATGTACACGATTATGCGCAACATCTTTATCAACAACTACCGCAAGGTAGTTCGCGACCAGACATTTATTGACCGTACGGACAATCTTTACCATTTGAATTTACCGCAGGACGCAGGTTTTGAAAGTACGGAGAACGCCTACGACCTGAAAGAAATGCATCGGGTAGTCAATGCATTACCCAAAGAGTACAGAGTACCTTTCGCCATGCATGTTTCCGGCTTCAAGTATCGTGAAATAGCAGAAAAGCTGAACCTTCCGCTAGGTACTATAAAGAGCCGCATTTTCTTCACTCGCCAAAAACTGCAGGAAGAACTGAAAGACTTCCGCTAGACTTTAACGACACATTTCAATAGGTATCAAGATAACGATAGCAACCGGCTACTATTCACACAACCAAAGGCAAGAAGGATTTATTTATTTCTTGCCTTTGGTTATTTATATTCCGCCCGCCTTCCATTGGCAAAAAGTCCGCCCCCTTAATAAACGCCAAATAATGTAAAACCTGAAAACTTTCAAAACTATCTGCTGTTGTTGAGGGAAATTCGACGGGGAAAATCCCCATCGCCCTAAACCTTTAAAAAAACAAATTAGTATGGAAGATTTAAATTTCAGAAAAGGTGATGCAAAAACCGACGTATTCGGTTCAGACAGAATGTTACAACCCTCTCCGGTAGAAAAAATCCCTGAAGGACCAACGACTCCTGAAATCGCTTACCAAATGGTTAAAGATGAAACCTTTGCCCAAACTCAGCCACGTTTGAACCTAGCAACTTTCGTTACCACTTATATGGACGATTACGCTACCAAACTGATGAACGAAGCAATCAACATCAACTATATTGATGAAACTGAATATCCTCGTATCGCTGTAATGAATGGTAAATGTATCAATATCGTTGCCAACTTGTGGAACTCTCCGGAGAAAGACACATGGAAAACAGGTGCGCTGGCTATCGGTTCTTCAGAAGCTTGTATGCTGGGCGGTGTAGCTGCATGGCTGCGCTGGCGTAAAAAAAGACAAGCTCAGGGCAAACCGTTTGATAAACCAAACTTCGTTATTTCAACAGGTTTTCAGGTTGTATGGGAAAAGTTTGCACAGTTATGGCAGA
Source organism: Bacteroides faecis (assembly GCF_020091505.1). Classification (NCBI taxonomy): domain Bacteria; kingdom Pseudomonadati; phylum Bacteroidota; class Bacteroidia; order Bacteroidales; family Bacteroidaceae; genus Bacteroides; species Bacteroides faecis. The sequence continues at coordinate 425,458 of NZ_CP081916.1, forward strand.
TCGAAATGCGTGAAGTACCTTTGACTCTCGATAAAACCACTCTCGACCCCGAAGAAGCTTTGAAGATGTGTGACGAAAACACCATCTGCGTAGTACCTATCCAAGGTGTTACATGGACAGGACTGAACGACGACGTTGAAGCATTGGATAAAGCGCTCGACGCTTACAATGCAAAAACAGGCTATGACATTCCTATCCACGTAGACGCCGCCAGCGGTGGTTTCATTCTTCCATTCCTTTATCCGGATACGAAGTGGGATTTCCGTCTGAAATGGGTATTGTCTATCAGTGTATCCGGTCACAAGTTCGGTCTGGTATATCCGGGTCTTGGCTGGGTTTGCTGGAAAGGCAAAGAATATCTGCCCGAAGAAATGGCATTCAGCGTCAATTATCTGGGTGCTAACATTACTCAGGTAGGTTTGAACTTCTCTCGTCCGGCTGCCCAGATTCTGGGACAGTATTATCAATTCATCCGTTTAGGATTCCAAGGTTACAAAGAAGTTCAGTACAACTCTTTGATGATTGCTAAATACATTCATGATGAAATCGCCAAGATGGCTCCGTTCGTTAACTACTCCGAAAATGTAGTGAACCCACTGTTCATCTGGTATCTGAAACCGGAATATGCAAAAACAGCCAAATGGACATTGTACGATTTGCAGGATAAGCTGTCTCAACACGGCTGGATGGTTCCGGCTTATACATTGCCTTCTAAACTGGAAGATTATGTAGTGATGCGTGTGGTTGTGCGTCAGGGATTCAGCCGCGACATGGCAGACATGTTGCTGGGCGACATCAAGAACGCAATTGCCGAACTGGAAAAACTGGACTTCCCGACTCCTACCCGCATGGCTCAGGAAAAGAATCTTCCGGTAGAAGCCAAGATGTTCAATCACGGTGGTCGTCGTCATAAAACCGTAAAAAAATAAATTGATCTATGGATAAAAAAGTAACACTCGCTCAATTGAAAGAAGTGGTACAGGAGGCATACGATCAGGTAAAGACAAATACAGGCGGCAAGAACGCCGACTATATCCCTTACCTGGCAAATGTCAATAAAGATCTCTTTGGAATCAGTGTCTGCCTGCTCAACGGGCAGACCATCCATGTGGGAGATACCGACTACCGCTTCGGCATCGAATCCGTATCCAAAGTGCATACGGCTATCCTTGCTCTGCGCCAATATGGTGCTAAGGAAATATTAGAAAAAATCGGAGCTGACGCAACAGGATTGCCTTTCAACTCAATCATCGCTATCTTGCTGGAAAATGACCACCCATCTACTCCATTGGTAAATGCCGGTGCCATTTCTGCCTGTAGTATGGTAAAACCGATCGGTGACTCTGCCAAGAAATGGGATGCCATCGTAGAGAACGTGACTGATTTGTGCGGCAGCGCTCCCCAACTGATTGACGAATTATATAAGTCTGAATCGGATACGAACTTTAACAACCGTTCTATTGCATGGTTGCTGAAAAACTACAACCGTATCTATGATGATCCGGATATGGCGTTAGACCTTTATACCCGTCAGTGCTCCTTGGGAGTAACCGCATTACAGCTTTCTGTTGCAGCCGGAACTATCGCCAATGGCGGTGTGAACCCGGTGACCAAGAAAGAAGTTTTCGATGCCAGCCTGGCTCCTAAAATAACTGCCATGATTGCCGCCGTAGGTTTCTACGAACATACAGGCGACTGGATGTACACCTCCGGTATCCCGGCTAAAACCGGTGTAGGTGGTGGTGTGATGGGTGTATTGCCCGGACAGTTCGGTATTGCCGCATTTGCTCCTCCTTTGGATGGTGCCGGCAATTCTGTAAAGGCACAATTGGCTATCCAATATGTTATGAATAAACTAGGATTGAACGTATTCAGTGATAATCACTTGATCGTAGCCGACTAGTTTATTCGCTCTATGAGAAAAACAAAAGGTTACTATCCGCGGATAGTAACCTTTTCTATTTGTAGACTATGTTGTCCCCTGTGCCGGCGCTTTCTTCTCTTCTTCTTCCGCATAATACTGCTTTTTCTTTTCATTAGACTGCTGAATCAGATTCGTAATATAGACTGTAAAGATAGGAAACATCATCATTCCCAAAGCTGCCAGCAGCACAGAGAGTACCCTACCGGTAGTCGTCATCGCAACTATATTCGATCCGACGGTAGTCACATCCATAAATGCCCACCACAAAGCGTCTCCGTAGTCAGTCACCAGCGGATTCACTTTATGCTCAAGTACAAAGAAGGCAAGACTGGCGAAATAGACCGTTGCCAGCAACATCGTCAGATAAGAGACGAACAAACTCGAAGCCCGGTTGTAAGTAAGCCATCCTACTACGATAGCAAGTGCATATCCTCCCCGCAACAAAGGAATAAACCGAAGCAGATAAGTGACCTCCGGAGAGAATGTCCACCCATAATAGGCAATAATGTTCTGGTAAGGGATTGCCACCAGCAGAAAGATAAAGTGCGTCCGTATATAACGCCATTTATGCTTTGCCAGAAAAAACTCCAATACGAAATCAAACAGAAACCAGAGGCAAATCCACAACTGGATTTTCATGTACGAAGACTGCGTATAAAAAGGAATCCCTTTGAATGTATCTATCGAAATACTAATGACCAGAAAAAGGGACATCAATAATATAATAATGTGGAGAATACCATAAATCCCTTTTTTCCCTAAGATAAAATCGGAAAGTGCTGATTTCATAACTGCTTAATTTATAATAAAATGATTCTTATGTAATTTATAATGCTTAGAAACAATCTGATAAAGCGATTGTTTCGGAACAAGGGGATTGAGATATACAATCTATCAATTTAGCGATGTTAATTAACGAACTTTGAAAGAGATTGCGGAAACATCTCGCGCAAAATGTTGTTATAACACTGACTTTAAAATATTTTTCACTTAAAACCTTAACTTATGGCAAATATTAAAAATGCAGTGAAGCTGGGCGTGTTCACCCTGGCTATCATGAACGTTACGGCAGTAGTATCATTGCGTGGACTACCAGCCGAGGCCGTATACGGAATGAGTTCGGCTTTCTATTATCTTTTCGCAGCTATCGTCTTCCTGATTCCGACATCGCTCGTAGCAGCCGAACTGGCAGCTATGTTTCAGGATAAGCAAGGTGGTGTGTTCCGGTGGGTAGGCGAAGCTTACGGCAAGAAACTGGGATTCCTCGCCATCTGGGTACAATGGATTGAAAGTACCATCTGGTATCCGACCGTATTGACATTCGGTGCCGTATCCATTGCCTTCATCGGTATGAACGATGTACATGACATGTCGTTAGCAAACAACAAGTATTACACCCTCGTCGTAGTTCTTATCATTTACTGGCTGGCAACTTTCATTTCGCTGAAAGGTATGAGCTGGGTAGGTAAGGTAGCCAAGGTCGGTGGTATGGTCGGTACAATTATCCCGGCTGCCCTGCTGATTATCCTGGGCATCATTTATCTGGCAACCGGCGGACAATCCAACATGGATTTCCACAGCAGCTTCTTCCCTGATTTTACCAACTTCGATAATGTTGTTCTTGCGGCCAGTATCTTCTTGTTTTATGCCGGTATGGAAATGGGTGGTATCCACGTGAAGGACGTAGAAAATCCATCTAAGAACTACCCGAAAGCCGTATTTATCGGTGCACTTATCACTGTTCTTATCTTCGTATTGGGAACATTCGCACTGGGTGTTATCATCCCTGCCAAAGATATTAACTTGACTCAAAGTTTGCTCGTTGGTTTCGACAATTACTTCAGATACATTCACGCCTCCTGGTTGTCACCGATCATCGCTATCGCTCTTGCATTCGGAGTATTGGCCGGCGTACTGACATGGGTAGCAGGTCCGTCCAAAGGTATCTTTGCTGTAGGTAAAGCTGGTTATATGCCTCCATTCTTCCAGAAAACAAACAAGCTGGGTGTACAGAAGAATATCCTGTTCGTACAAGGTATCGCTGTTACAGTATTGAGTTTGTTGTTCGTTGTCATGCCTTCCGTACAGAGTTTCTATCAGATTCTGTCACAGTTGACAGTTATTCTTTACCTTATCATGTACTTGTTGATGTTCTCCGGAGCTATCGCACTACGTTATAAGATGAAGAAACTGAACCGCCCGTTCCGTATCGGTAAATCCGGTAACGGTTTGATGTGGTTCATCGGAGGTCTTGGCTTCTGCGGATCATTGCTCGCATTCATCCTGAGCTTCATCCCGCCCAGCCAGATTTCTACCGGTAGTAATACTGTATGGTTCTCTGTATTGATTATCGGCGCATTGATCGTAGTCATTGCTCCGTTTATCATCTACGCATCCAAAAAACCGTCTTGGGTAGATCCTAATTCCAATTTCGAGCCGTTCCATTGGGAAGTACAACCACAGGCTGCTACTGCCGGTGTTACTGCCGGTGCTACTGCCAACAGCTCAAGTACTGCTCGTCCGACTTCTGCTTCAACATCGTCTGCCAATCCGGCTAGTCCCGCCACTGCAAACCCCGCAAGTGCCGGCTCTGCAACCTCCAGCTCTGCTCCGACAAGCAATCCGGCTTCTTCTGGTGGAAATACCACTGCAAGTAACGGATCGCCAAATTCCGGAAATAAAGATGAAGGTATACCTAAATCTTAAAAGCTAAACATATAGTTAACATCTATCAATAATCCCACCTTGAACCAATCAGTATCCAGGGTGGGATTATTCATTTCTTATTATTCATTCCCTATTATTTCTTTCAGGGCATTTCTTTTTCACACTTCTCTTTTCTTCTTTTTTCTCCTTCAGTAAATCAATTCTTGCTTTATCTGACAGTTTTATTTTTCAATCAAGCAACTCCTTTCTTCGTGATTAAAGGTAATATAAACCAAAAAGTACCGCCCTTTCCAAGTTCCGATTTTACTCCGACTCTTCCTCCCAGATTATGAATAATTGTTTCCGAAAGCGTCAATCCGAGTCCTGTTCCCTGCACCTCCCGGTCAAGTTTCGTAAAGTGGGAGAATATCTTCTCCTGCTCCTCTTCCGGAATACCAATGCCAGTATCAGAGACATAAAAACAGACTTCATCTGTACCCTCCATACGACATCCAAAACGGATTTCCCCTGTTTTAGTAAATTTCATCGCATTATGAAGCAGATTGGTCAATACCTGAATAATGCGCTGTTTCTCCGAATGCATCATAATCGGTTCCAGATGTGCCTCACATATTAATGCCACCAAAGGATTCTCATTCAGCTTCATTCCGAAAACACCTTCCAGTTCCCTCAGCAAATCATTGGCATCAAACTCTGAATATACAAAGTTCAACACGCCTGCATCTATTTGCGAAAGATCAAAAATATCATTTACCAGCCGTAATAACCGCTCATTATTTTCTGAGATTATATCGGTATACATCTTCTTTTCTTCTTCGCTGGTAGCTGTAGCCATCAGGCCGGAAAATCCGACAATAGCGTTTAACGGAGTGCGAACTTCATGGCTCATATTGGCTATAAAGGCAGACTTGAGTTTATCGGCGGAAATCGCATTTTCTCTTTCTACATCTAATAATCGCTGTATATTCCGAAGTTCCGTTACATCGTAGACTGTCAGCACCATACGCTCTTCACCATTGATATGCAGCAGATAAGCGCCCGAAACAGAAACATCACAGGAAATAATGGACTTTCCATCGTCACTTAAAAGTTTCATAGAAGCATCCAGTTTCTTAAAACCTCTCTTTTCATAAAAAGCCTTGCCGATAAATGTACGTATGCAGCACAATTTACATTGTTCATGCTTTCCACATTCTCCGGCAGCTATCGCATTTCTGCAATGCAATAAATCTCCCACTTTTTTCCTTTCTCCCTCCACAGGTGTCAAATGGTTCAAAGCATAATAGTTGGTATTGTGAACGACAAAGTCCCTGTCAATCAGCAGATAGTAGACGTTTATGTTCTGCAATATGGAAGTTAACTCATTAGATTCATGCAACATTACAGCTGCCATCGAATTCATATCTTTCTTCACCGTCTGATATTTAACCAGTACATAAATGAATGCAGCTAACAAAATAATTGTAATAAACTGTAATGCCATAGGAATCATATTATATTGTTTGTAGTGTCCGGATTGTTTAGACTCGTAAAAGTATAAAATATACTGAATAAGTGATGCCGCATTGCCTATTTATTCTTCCCCAAAAGAAAAGTTTCTCTCTTTCCTCATAAGTAGACGAAAAATTCCCTTCAAGTTATTGCAGTATTAAAAAATATACTTATCTTTGCACCCGCAAACGAGAAAGGTGCCATAGCTCAGTTGGTAGAGCAAAGGACTGAAAATCCTTGTGTCCCCGGTTCGATTCCTGGTGGCACCACTTTCGAGAGCGGAATGTAGCGCAGTTGGTAGCGCACTACGTTCGGGACGTAGGGGTCGGGCGTTCGAGTCGCCTCATTCCGACAAAAGCGACAAATGATTTTATCATTTGTCGCTTTTTGCTTTATACGCCTTTATAATACGTTGATAATCCAGTGGGTAATTCAAGAAGTTATATTTCTTTTTCATTCGATACCCAGCCATTTTTGTTCAATTTATTTGCACGCCAATAGATTCATTTATATCTTTGTTACCAAAAATTTATTTAATCTCATTTATTCATCAACCTAATTACATCATGAAAAACAGATTCCACCTCTTAACCACAGCGATAGTTTCCCTATTATGTGTTAGTTGTGCAGAAACTCAGGTTTCCCAGTCCGGTAGTAAAGAAGCGGTCAACCCTCCTATTATGGGTTGGAGCTCATGGAATGCTTTCCGGGTAGATATCAGTGAAGATATTATTAAAAATCAGGCTGACCTTATGGTCAAAAAAGGTCTGAAAGACGTGGGATACCGCTATATCAACATTGACGACGGATATTTTGGCGAACGGGACGGCAATGGAAAAATGCAGGCCAACAAGAGTCGCTTTCCGAACGGTATGAAACCTGTCGCCGACCATATACATAGCCTTGGCATGAAAGCCGGTATTTATACAGATGCGGGTAACAACACCTGCGGCTCTATCGCGGACAACGATCACGCAGGAGTAGGAGCCGGCATTCATGGACATGAACAACAGGATGCCCAACTCTATTTCGACGAATGGGGATTCGACTTCATCAAGATAGACTATTGTGGCGGAGACCTGCTGGGCTTGGATGAAGAAGAACGCTATACTTCTATCCGAAACAGTATCGACAAAGTAAACAAGGACGTCTCTGTCAATATCTGCCGCTGGGCTTTCCCCGGTACGTGGGCTAAAGATGTAGCAACTTCATGGCGTATCAGCGGTGACATCAATGCGCATTGGGGCTCATTGAAATATGTAGTCGGCAAAAACCTATATCTGTCCGCTTACGCCAAAGACGGACATTATAATGATATGGATATGATGGTCATCGGTTTCCGTAATAACAGCAAAGTAGGCGGAAACGGACTTACCCCGACAGAAGAAGAAGCCCACTTCGGCCTGTGGTGTATCATGAGTTCGCCTCTGTTGATCGGATGTAATCTGGAAAGCCTGCCCGAATCTTCCCTTCAACTGCTGACCAACAAAGAATTAATCGCTCTTAATCAAGACCCGCTGGGCTTGCAGGCATACGTAGTGCAGCATGAAAACGAAGGCTATGTACTGGTAAAAGACATCGAACAAAAACGTGGTAACGTACGTGCTGTCGCACTTTATAATCCATCGGACACCGTGTGCAGCTTCTCCGTACCTTTCTCGGCACTTGAATTTAGCGGAAATGTGAAAGTACGCGATCTGGCAAAACGCAGTGATCTGGGAAGTTTCTCCAATGTCTTTGAGCAGACACTCCCCGCACACAGTGCTATGTTCCTCCGCATGGAAGGAGAAACACGTCTGGAACCGACATTGTATGAAGCGGAATGGGCTTATCTCCCCATGTTCAATGATCTCGGCAAAAACCCGAAAGGCATCCTATATGCTGCCGATCAGGAAGCTTCCGGAAAAATGAAGGTAGGATTTTTGGGCGGACACCCGGAAAACTATGCAGAATGGCCGGAAGTATATAGCGCAGACGGCGGACGTTACGAGATGACCATTCATTACTCATTCGGCAAAGGACGCCAACTGGAAATAGATGTCAATGGCATTGTTACCAAAGTGGATTCACTGGGAGAAGACGACAAACACAACCAGATCACAATTCCTGTAGATCTGAAAGCCGGTTATAATCATATCCGTATGGGTAACAGCTACAACTGGGCACCGGATATCGACTGCTTCACACTAGCCAAAGCAATGTAACAGCCCCATCATGTAAAACGTGACTATAAAAAAGGAGGAGCTAAGATCACTCTCCACTCCTCCTGTCACGACAAACAACTAAAATTATTCACTATTTGATGCCATCCAATGCCCTTTTAGCAGTAGCATTAGTGGAGTCTATAGCCAGAATTTTGCTCCAATATTCTTTGGATTTTTCCTTATTAGCCATCGCTTCCGCTTTCAGTGCCGGATTTTCAATAGCCAACAAATAGTAATATCCAAGATAACTGTAGCACTCAATCAAAGCTGAATTGTAATGAGGATCATTCTTGCTTTCCAGCAAAGCAGCAACTTCCTCATAGAAAGGTTTCGCTAATCCAAGAGTCGTTTCGGGGTCAAGTGCAGAATTGGCACGTGCTCTCCAAAAATTGCCCAGATAGCTCTCCGGTGCTGCTTCTGCAATAGTATGAAAAACAGAATCAGCAGCCATCAGCGCCTGTTTGCGCTCTTCAGCATTGATTGTCAGCGAATCAGTCTGCGTACCTGCACCGTAATAAAGTCTGCCAAACTGGAATTGCAAATCCGGAGTCTGGTGTTCCTTATCAAGGGATGAATAATATTTCTGGTAAGCACTGATTGCCTTTTTATAATCGTTCTTCTGCTCGTAAGCAGTAGAAATATTCTTGTATAAGTCCGTCTTTGTCGGATCTAATTGTATAGCTTTCTCATATTGGCCTACAGCTTCGTCATATCTCTTCAGAGCATCAAGCAAATGACCGTAATACATATAGTCCAGATAAGAATAATCAGCTTTGTCTGACTGGGTAAAGAAAGCGTCTGCCGCCTTTATTGCTTCATCAAAGCGTTTCAGGTCTGTATAGTTATACATTGCCAAACGATTGAACGCTGCATGACGAGCATTCTTTTTCAATCCCATATTCGCCACTTCAAGCGACTTCTCAAAGTCATGATTCAGGAAGAGAGCGAATGCATACTTCACCAAATCCTCTTCTGTAGCTGTCGGTCCCATTGCAAAATTCGAATAAGCTTCGACAGCTTTACTAAAATCATTCTTTAAGTAATAAATTTCGGCTAGTTTTTTATCTACGGCTATGTTGGACGGTTCCTGTGCTTTCAACTGATTCAGTTTCTCGATAGCAAGGTCTGCATTTGCAGATTTATAAGTATCTGCATATTTCAGATATGCTTCCGTGCAATGCGGATCGAAATAAATAGCCTCTTCATATTTCTGAGATGCCAGACCTGCATTTTTCTGTTCAAAAGCGATATCTCCTTCCAATACAGAAGCAAGAGCCGATTTACCATTCGCTTTTTTGGCAAGAGCAGCATACTCCTGTGCTTCCGGAAGTTTGCCGGCTTTCAGATATACCTCACCGATCGCCACCAGAAGTTCCACATTCTTTTTATTCTTTCCTTTTATCAACTGTTCAGCTTCCTCATTGGCCTGAGCCGGATTCGTCTGAATGATTTCTTTCAATTTGGCAACTCCTGCCTGCCATTCGGCATCAGATGATTGCGCATAGAGCGACCCAACTGCTATAAACGCTCCAGCTAAAAACATTTGTATTCTTTTCATGATAGTCACTAATTTTAGTTATTATTCGTCTTTCACGTGGACAATACGCACTGGCTGAGTAGCCGGCACAAGTCCAGATTTTAATATAATCCGCTGCCCTTTATCGGATGTCATAAAAGAAGCGAATCCCCAAGGCAGCCCACTGCGAGGATCATTCAGTAATGCATAAATTGGTCGTGCCAATGGATAGTTACCGTAATACAGATAAGCCTGATAAGGCTTATAACTGTTAGCAGGAGTAGCTACATCCTCCGCACTCACTGCCATTACTCTGATTTCCTCGGTGAAAGAAAGATTGGTGGTGTCACTGCGGTTACCCAGCCAGTTTACACCAATGACTCCCATTGCTCCGGGGTTCTCTGCTACATACTTTATCACCTGCTGATTGGTCTTCAAGGCACTGACATTGTCAGTAGCCAGTGGTTTTCCATCGCAGATGGAATCCATTGTATAGCGTACGGTGCTGGAGTTCTTGTTATCGAATACCACCTGAATACTCTTCAGTGGCGAATTCGGATTTATCTCTTTCCAGTTTTTCGCCTCACCAGTCAGGATACGGCTGAAATCTCGTACACTCAACAAAGAATCCGGATTACCCCGGTTGACGATCAATGCCAGACCATCCGTGGCCAGTTTAATCTCACGGGGAAAGAACTTGCGGCTGTGGAAGGAATTCATTTCTTCCTCAGTCAATGTCCGGGTCGCAATAGCCAACCGGACACTGTCTTTCAGAAGTAAATTAATTGCTTCGACTTCCGTCGTGTAGCGAGGGACAATTCCAGCCAAAGGATACAGACTCTCAAACACATCTATTTCTTCCTGTATAATAGGCTCAAAACTTTCATCCGCCGCAATAGATATCACCCCAGACGAATACGTATCCGTCGGTCCATCCGATTTGGAACGGCAAGCACTCAACACTGCCAACAAAACGATTCCTATCAGCCAAAATTGTCTCTTCATCATCTTACTGTAATCTAAACATTACCGGAACGGTGAATTTCACACGTACCGCTTTACCATTTTGTTTACCCGGAATCCATTTCGGCATGCTTTGTACCACACGCACAGCTTCTTTATCCAGATAAGGATCAACGCCACGAGCTATGTGCACATCGCTAATAGTACCGTCACGCTCTACCACAAACTGTATAATAACGCGACCTTGTGTTCCATTCTCCTGTGCAATCGTCGGATACTTGATATTTTTTCCCAGATATGCCATCAGTTCCTGCTGTCCGCCGGGGAACGTCGGCATCTGTTCTACCATATCAAATACTTTTTCCGGTTCGGCTGCTTGTGTCACTACCTGTTTCAAGTCAGCGATATCAGCTCCGTTAACTTCATCATTACCTTTTACGTCGGCAATGGAGATAGCCACTTTGGTAGAAGTCAATTCTTCCTGACTCTTGATTTCATCGTCTTCGCTCACCTCTTCATCCTTCTTGATGACAGGAGCCGTAAACTTAATAGAACTTTTCAATGCAGGAGGGGGAGGTGCAACCGGTTCCACCCGTTTCATCTCTTCCTGTTTGATTTCCGGTTCTGCCAATTTTGACAAAGTCGTAACCTCTGTCATCACTTCCTTTTGCTCGGGAGTTGCCAACTTAAGCAGCGTAGGGATAGTAAATCCGACGATTGCTATCGCCACCACAATCAGCATCGCAACCGTATGCCGTTTAGGTGAATTGGCACGCATTCTGTATGCGCCATACGCTTGATTCTTGCCTTCAAAAATCTGTTGACACCATTCCGAAGAAGCTAAATCTAATTTTGCCATTTTACTTTCTTTTTTTAGGTGTTACATCATTTATCAGCCAGGTTCTGTGACAGCTCTCCCTTAGCATCGTAATTCTTAATCAAGAATTCATCGGCTTCGACAATATCCGTTATCACATATTTACCTATGTTACATATCTGCATCTCATCCAATGCGTCAATCAGATTCATATAAGAAGCATCATCCGTCGCCTTGATAATAACGGTCGGTGTATCCTTTCCGCTCTTAATTTCGGAAACCTTCTTTTTGTATTCGTCATCTGTAATCTCCAGATCGAGCTTCTGCTGCTTCAAGGCTCTCACCTGATTAACAGCCGCAGCATTTTTCTGAAGAAGTACGGCACGCAGCCCATTTGCTCCGTAAGTAGTCTCTTTCAATGAAGTATAATCCCTATAGTTAGGTTCTCCCTCATAGTAATAGAGCTTATTATCAGCTCCCAGCAATAATGTAATTGCCTGAGAGGCTTTCACCATACTCTTTTGTTGTTCAGTTATATCTTTGTCATTACTCGGCATGCTTATTTCCATCGTCTGAGGCTTGCTCAACGTGGTACAAAGCATAAAGAAAGTAATCAGCAACATGTTCATATCCACCATCGGAGTAAAGTCTACCCGGACAGTCATTTTCTTTTGCTTGCCCTTACCTCTTTTCTTTCCGCTGCTCTCTTGTACTTCAGCACTCATTGTCTTTCCTCCCTTTTAATTTTCAGATTCTGCTTTGAGAGAAGTAATCAGATTGTACCGATTCTCCCGCAAATCCTGAAGTGAGTTCATTACGTTCTTTATCACTGAGTATGGAGTGGAAGCATCTGCCTTAATAGCAATTCGGAGATCAGCGTTAGCGTTACGTGCATTGCGCACCCACGACTTAAACTGATTATCGGTGCTATCGCACGGAATTCCTTCATTCTTCAGAACTTTGTCCCGCTGGTCTTCCGGGAGGTCAAGGAATTGCTGCATACTTCTAATGGGCACTCCAAAAGTAGTAGCCAGTGTAAAACGCTTTTCCTGCTCCGGAGTAAACTTTATGCCATACTCTTCACCCATGCTCTCCAATACAGCCTGCATATCCTGCTGCTTGTCGAGGCTCATAAATATTTTTCCTTCCGGATCAACCAGAATCTGGAGTACATTCGTCTCCGGAATCTTGATTTCCGATACGGAGGCCGGAGTAGTAACTTGTACAGGTTCCTTCTTCACAAATGTTGATGTCAACATAAAGAAAGTCAGAAGCAATACAGTTACGTCACTCATAGCTGTCATATCTATGAACGTATCTTTCTTTTTAATTTTCGCTCTACCCATGATTAATAGATTTTAAAGGGTTCGCCAAATTAATGAGTAGCTGCAAAAGTCTGCACGATAGAGAATCCGACTTCATCGAGTCCGTAAGTCAATTTATCAATTTTGTTAGTGTAGTAGTTGTAAGAAATAACAGCCAGCGCACCTGTCAAGATACCGAAAGCCGTATTGATCAAGGCTTCAGAGATACCTTGTGACAAAGCCATAGAGTCAGCACCACCACCGGCAGACAATGCGGCAAATGAACGGATCATACCAATTACAGTACCGAGCAATCCCATCAATGTTCCCAAAGTGGTGATAGTAGCGATAATCGGAAGATTCTGCTGCATCATAGGCATTTCCAGAGCAGTTGCTTCTTCCAGTTCTTTCTGGATAGCCAGCAGCTTTTGTTCTTTAGGAAGAGCTGTGTTCTTTTCCATTTCTTCATACTTGCGCAAAGTAGCAGTAACTACATTGGCAACAGAACCGCGTTGTTGGTCACAGATTTCTTGTGCTTTTTTGAGGTCACCGGTAGCCAGGGCTTCCTTGATGTTAGCTACAAATTTAGCCAACGAACCTTTACCGAAAGCAGAACGAAGCGCAAAATAGCGTTCAATACTCAAAGCGAGTACAGTTAACAACAGTGTCTGAATAACAGGCACAATAACACCACCTTTGTAAATAGTACCCAACATGTTCAATGGATGGTTGTTAGGATCATTGTTCATAAAGTTAGACGGATTTCCCAACAGGAACTGATAAATACACACTGCCACGATGAAACAGCAGATGATTACAATACCGGCATTCTTTATGCCTACGATCTGAGACTTTTTAGTAGTTTCCATAATAAGTTTTTTTGTTAAGATATTAATTTTAGTTATTTAGAAAATTTCAAATGATTAGATACACTGCGCTATAGACCCTGTGACTTTTCAAGAGAATGAAAGTCACACAGCTTCATACAGGGTACGAAAAGTAAATAAGATGGGAATAGTAATAAACTAAATAAGGATACGTCTTAGAGCGAACACATAGTAGTCGCTACAGATAATGGAGTAATGTGGATCCTTATCCGAGTAATAGGATTTACTTTGATCTAATACAAGTGAGTTTTCTCTTAACAAGAAAAACTTATGCATAACGTCTTTAAGAGAATCATTCGCTTCGATGATTCTACGCAGACGATAATTATTAGAAGATGTTTCTGTAACTGATTTAAAGCCCAATTCTACGTCGGAAATAGACAAAGACTGGGATGATCTGTCAAAACCCAACGAACGGGTCTTAAATGAAGAATTAGAGTTGGTATCGGCGTTCGATTCCGACAACTGGCAAGAGCTTTCACTCTTAGAAACACATGAAGTGATATCCATAGCATTTCCACCCATACTATATGATAGCATCAGCAGAACAAGCGCTAATATGAATCTCACAGAACCTTTCATGATATTTATTTCAGTTGTTTATATCGAATTCTCGCATTTCGGCGACAAATTTAGTAATTAAATATATTCGTTTGTCGTTATTCACATCATTTAAGCATAAAACTTTGACTCTATTATTGAAACAATGTACAAAGTGTTTTGTTCCCATGTTTTGGAGTTTTATGTGTTAAAAGACGTTTATAGATAAATAAGGGATATTCCTAAGGTATCAAAAACAAGAAAGCCCTCCAGGTATTTCTACCGGAAGGGCTTCTTTAAAAACGGCGGCTACCTACTCTCCCACTGTTACGCAGTACCATCGGCGTGACGAGGCTTAACTTCTCTGTTCGGAATGGGAAGAGGTGGAACCCTCGTGCTATAACCACCTGAATGAATTCAATAAGGTTATGACATGATGAAAAGTAAAATTCAAGTAATATCATATTAATGATACGCTAAACGTATATATCCAATCCGTACAAAGCCGGAAGAAAGTGGACGGGCAATTAGTAATGCTCGGCTTTGATGTTACCACCTTTACACCTGCATCCTATCAACGTCATCGTCTTTAACGACCCTAAGAAATCTAATCTTGTGGCTGGCTTCGTACTTAGATGCTTTCAGCACTTATCCAATCCCGACTTAGATACCCAGCAATGCACCTGGCGGCACAACTGGTAAACCAGCGGTCAGTCCAACACGGTCCTCTCGTACTAGTGTCAGAGCCACGCAAATTTCATACGCCCACGATAGATAGAGACCGAACTGTCTCACGACGTTCTGAACCCAGCTCGCGTGCCACTTTAATGGGCGAACAGCCCAACCCTTGGGACCTTCTCCAGCCCCAGGATGTGACGAGCCGACATCGAGGTGCCAAACCCCTCCGTCGATATGAGCTCTTGGGAGGGATCAGCCTGTTATCCCCGGAGTACCTTTTATCCTTTGAGCGATGTCCCTTCCATACGGAAACACCGGATCACTATGCTCTAGTTTCCTACCTGATCGACTTGTAAGTCTCCCAGTCAAGCGCCCTTATGCCATTACACTCTGCGGACGGTTACCAATCGTCCTGAGGGCACCTTTAGAAGCCTCCGTTACTATTTTGGAGGCGACCACCCCAGTCAAACTACCCACCAAACAGTGTCCTCGTATCAACGAGTTAGAACTCAAATAATCAAAGGGCCGTATTTCAACAGCGACTCCACACAAACTGGCGTCTGCGCTTCAAAGTCTCCGGCCTATCCTACACATCAATTACCCAAATTCAATGTTAAGCTATAGTAAAGGTTCACGGGGTCTTTTCGTCCCATCGCGGGTAATCGGCATCTTCACCGATACTACAATTTCACTGAGCTCACGGTTGAGACAGTGTCCAGATCATTACACCATTCGTGCAGGTCGGAACTTACCCGACAAGGAATTTCGCTACCTTAGGACCGTTATAGTTACGGCCGCCGTTTACTGGGGCTTCAATTCAATGCTTCTCTTGCGATGACATCTCCTCTTAACCTTCCAGCACCGGGCAGGTGTCAGGCTGTATACATTATCTTTCAATTTCGCACAGCCCTGTGTTTTTGTTAAACAGTTGCCTGGACCTATTCTCTGCGCCCAACTCTCGTTGGGACCCTTTATCCCGAAGTTACAGGGTCAATTTGCCTAGTTCCTTAACCGTGAATCACTCAAGCGCCTTAGTATATTCAACCCGACTACGTGTGTCCGTTTGCGGTACGGGTACCTTAAGGATTAAGTTTAGCGGATTTTCTTGGGAGTATGATTACACGCACTATTGGATTGTTCCGAAGAACGCTCCATACTATCAGGTTCGACTCTTATCCCGGATTTGCCTGGGATAATCAACATCTACACCCTTCAACGGACTATTCCGTCAGTCCGCGGCGCTGTCACGCCTCCGTCTCCACGTCACTCCTTAAGGTAGTACAGGAATATTAACCTGTTCTGCCATCGGCCTCACCGTTCGGCTGAGCCTTAGGACCCGACTAACCCTGATCCGATTAGCGTTGATCAGGAAACCTTAGTCTTTCGGCGAGGGGGTTTCTCACCCCCTTTATCGTTACTTATACCTACATTTGCTTTTCCACACGCTCCAGCAAAGCTCACGCTTCACCTTCGACGCTGAGTGGAATGCTCCCCTACCGATCCTTACGGATCCCATAGCTTCGGTAAAACACTTGATGCCCGATTATTATCCACGCCAAACTCCTCGACTAGTGAGCTGTTACGCACTCTTTAAATGAATGGCTGCTTCCAAGCCAACATCCTAGCTGTCTTAGCAATCTGACTTCGTTAGTTCAACTTAGTGTTTATTTCGGGACCTTAGCTGATGGTCTGGATTCTTCTCCTTTAGGACATGGACCTTAGCACCCATGCCCTCACTCCTGTGATAGAACTAATGCGCATTCGGAGTTTATCAAGACTTGATAGGCGGTGAAGCCCTCGCATCTTATCAGTCGCTCTACCTCACATTAGTAACTCACAAGGCTGCACCTAAATGCATTTCGGGGAGTACGAGCTATCTCCAAGTTTGATTAGCCTTTCACCCCCACCCTCAGTTCATCCGGAAGCTTTTCAACGCTTATCGGTTCGGTCCTCCAGTTAGTGTTACCTAACCTTCAACCTGACCAAGGGTAGATCACTTGGTTTCGCGTCTACTCCTTCCGACTCGACGCCCTGTTCAGACTCGCTTTCGCTTCGGCTGCGCATCTCAAGATGCTTAACCTTGCCGGAAAAAGTAACTCGTAGGTTCATTATGCAAAAGGCACGCCGTCACTGCTTACGCAGCTCCGACCGCTTGTAGGCGCACGGTTTCAGGGACTATTTCACTCTTCTGTTCGAAGTGCTTTTCACCTTTCCTTCACAGTACTGGTTCGCTATCGGTCTCTCGGGAGTATTTAGCCTTACCGGATGGTCCCGGCAGATTCACGCAAGATTTCTCGTGTCCCGCGCTACTCAGGATACCACTACGCTTAATCTGACTTCATATACAGGACTATCACCGTCTATGGTTCCACTTTCCAGAGGATTCTATTCATCAGATGTCTTGCGATATCGTGGTCCTACAACCCCACACATGCCGTAACATGGGTGGTTTGGGCTATTCCCCGTTCGCTCGCCACTACTAGGGGAATCATTATTATTTTCTTTTCCTACAGGTACTAAGATGTTTCAGTTCCCTGCGTTAGCCTCCATCAAAGATGGATGACATTCCTTCAGAATGCCGGGTTGTCCCATTCGGAAATCTCTGGATCAAAGGTTATTTGCACCTACCCAGAGCTTATCGCAGCTTATCACGTCCTTCATCGCCTCCGAGAGCCAAGGCATCCGCCATGCGCCCTTGCTTACTTTCTTTCAAACTTACTTAACCGATGATGGAGAATGGAATTTCGAAAATGCTTCTGCATTCTCAACAGCCATGTACCATATCTGTTACGTACGGTTCGATATATACTTTTAGCTCTTTACTAAATTTTACTTTTTGTACATCATGTCAAAGATCGTTTCTCTATGTTCAGAGATGGTGGAGAATAACGGATTCGAACCGTTGACCCTCTGCGTGCAAGGCAGATGCTCTAGCCAGCTGAGCTAATCCCCCGAAGATAAAGAAGAATGAACAAGGACGCAGGAAAAGGATATATGCCGATCACTGCAGTTTTCATTTTCTTTCTCGAAGTAGTCCCAGGCAGAGTTGAACTGCCGACCTCTACATTATCAGTGTAGCGCTCTAACCAACTGAGCTATAGGACTAGTTCAACCTTGTCTACCTGATATGTTAGACTCGGCTTCTTTATTTCTCTTGTTTATCTCTATCTATACTTCTATAGATGGTTGATCTATATGTTATAAATAAACAAGTACCAGTAGTACAATTATAGAACCGATGAAAGTCATTGTAACGGCATCACTCCAGAAAGGAGGTGTTCCAGCCGCACCTTCCGGTACGGCTACCTTGTTACGACTTAGCCCCAATTACCAGTTTTACCCTAGGACGCTCCTTGCGGTTACGTACTTCAGGTACCCCCGGCTTTCATGGCTTGACGGGCGGTGTGTACAAGGCCCGGGAACGTATTCACCGCGCCATGGCTGATGCGCGATTACTAGCGAATCCAGCTTCACGAAGTCGGGTTGCAGACTTCGATCCGAACTGAGAGAGGCTTTTGGGATTAGCATCCTGTCACCAGGTAGCGGCCTTCTGTACCCCCCATTGTAACACGTGTGTAGCCCCGGACGTAAGGGCCGTGCTGATTTGACGTCATCCCCACCTTCCTCACATCTTACGACGGCAGTCTCTCCAGAGTCCTCAGCATGACCTGTTAGTAACTGAAGATAAGGGTTGCGCTCGTTATGGCACTTAAGCCGACACCTCACGGCACGAGCTGACGACAACCATGCAGCACCTTCACATTTGTCTTACGACTAACCAATTTCTTGATTATTCAAATGCAATTTAAGCCCGGGTAAGGTTCCTCGCGTATCATCGAATTAAACCACATGTTCCTCCGCTTGTGCGGGCCCCCGTCAATTCCTTTGAGTTTCACCGTTGCCGGCGTACTCCCCAGGTGGAATACTTAATGCTTTCGCTTGGCCGCTTACTGTATATCGCAAACAGCGAGTATTCATCGTTTACTGTGTGGACTACCAGGGTATCTAATCCTGTTTGATACCCACACTTTCGAGCATCAGTGTCAGTTGCAGTCCAGTGAGCTGCCTTCGCAATCGGAGTTCTTCGTGATATCTAAGCATTTCACCGCTACACCACGAATTCCGCCCACCTCTACTGTACTCAAGACAGCCAGTATCAACTGCAATTTTACGGTTGAGCCGCAAACTTTCACAACTGACTTAACTGTCCACCTACGCTCCCTTTAAACCCAATAAATCCGGATAACGCTCGGATCCTCCGTATTACCGCGGCTGCTGGCACGGAGTTAGCCGATCCTTATTCATATGGTACATACAAAAATCCACACGTGGACCACTTTATTCCCATATAAAAGAAGTTTACAACCCATAGGGCAGTCATCCTTCACGCTACTTGGCTGGTTCAGACTCTCGTCCATTGACCAATATTCCTCACTGCTGCCTCCCGTAGGAGTTTGGACCGTGTCTCAGTTCCAATGTGGGGGACCTTCCTCTCAGAACCCCTATCCATCGAAGGTTTGGTGGGCCGTTACCCCACCAACTGCCTAATGGAACGCATCCCCATCGATAACCGAAATTCTTTAATAATCAAACCATGCGGTTCTATTATGCCATCGGGTATTAATCTTTCTTTCGAAAGGCTATCCCCGAGTTATCGGCAGGTTGGATACGTGTTACTCACCCGTGCGCCGGTCGCCATCTCCAGTTTGCAAGCAAACTGGAATGCTGCCCCTCGACTTGCATGTGTTAAGCCTGTAGCTAGCGTTCATCCTGAGCCAGGATCAAACTCTTCATTGTAAAAGTATTGTTATCATTCCTATGAAAGAATGGTATTTGCTCTGTTCAGGATGCCGTACAATTTATTGACTTCATTAATACCTGTCATCAGATACATACTGCTATGCATCCAACAAGCATTGACGGTTCTATTTTTTCTTGTACTACTTGTATTGTTTATCAATATTTCAAAGAACTTGGTTGCTTTCGTTTCAAAAGCGGGTGCAAAGGTAAGGGGTTTTATTTTAATTGCCAAACGTTTTCGGAAGTTTTTTTTAATTTTTCTTTTTATATCGTTTCTCAGGCTCTCTTGCGAAAGGGAAAGAAGGTAAAGAAGAAAAACAAACCGCGTTTCTTTGCGAATCGGACTGTAAAGATAAGAACTTTATTCAATAACATCCAAAACTTTCCGGAAGTTTTTTTGTTCTTATTTTAAGCTGCCGTACGCTTTTACACTAAGTCAACTTATCAAGGCTTTCTTCTCTTGGAAAGCGGGTGCAAAAGTAGTAGCTTTCAGTTTATGCTCCAAACTTATCGGACTGTTTTTTTGAATTATTTTTGGATATCCATGCTAAGGGGCTGATTCAGAAGGATGTTGTAGAACATAAATTTACCGGGGATGGCAGAAAGGGGGAAAGGGACACACCTTATTATATTCACACACGCGGATGCGGGCGCGAAGGGAACAGATTTCAACAGGAAGGAAGGGAAGGATAGCGGTGAGTCATTCATGAAGACAGTATGGATGGACTAAAAGCGGAGAAGAAACTCTCATGGAAAAGGGTTTTTCTATTGTCACTTGTCACTTTTCAAGTCAAACTGTTATTTATCAATGGATTAAGAGTGACAATAAGGTGATAATAGAGGTGATAACAGGGTGACAATAGGAAAAGCATGTGAGCGTATTGTCACTTTTTGGGGAACAGATTACCGCAGATATTCAAGGGGTGTTCATGGGAAAGTGGCGGCTGAAAGGAAAGAAGAAACTCCGAAAGTATACTGATAGCGATAAAGAAATACGGGGATGCAGGCAAGGGATTAGTTTCATGCGGGGAAAACAAAGGTTTCATATAGGAGAAACTCTAGTTTCAAGCATTGGAAACAATAGTTTCATACCTTGAAACTAAAAGTTTCAAGCGGAGGAAACTGTTGTTTCAAGCAGGGGAAACTAAAGTTTCAAACCATCTGGAACTGGAGTTTCAAGAGGCAAGAAACTTCAGGAAACAACCGGAGACGGGAGCAGAGGACCGCATGAGTGGATAAGGAGGAACGCATGATTGGAGTGAAATGAACGCACGAGTGGAGTAAAAGTACCGCACGATTCAACCAACCCGACCATAACAATGTCCCGATTAACCTGTTCTCTTAGGAAGAACAGGAGTATGGACATAAGCGAAAAAAGCATTTATCACACAATAATAGAGGGAGTATCAGATCTTAATACCTGATATATCAATTATTAACAGATGGGACGTCAATTATTAATAGTTGACAGATAAGAGGTTAACATACTGAATACAAGATTACAACATCAAGAAAAATGTGTATTAAAGCATGAATATAGAGTGAGAGCAAATGCCTGCTACCACACTTGCTACCACAGCTGCTATCACAGCTGTAACAACGATGAATAAACCGATACAAGCAAAAAGTGAGAGCATGGGAGCAAAATCTATGTTTAATTCACTTGGAGAGAAATCCTAAGTTCAAGTCATAAATGAGACAGTTGATTGAGAATATCGTGTAGAAATATAATTTTAGAGAGAAGAAGATGAAAAAACTCATCTTTCGCTGAATTCAAGTTATAAATGAGACAGTCCAAAAGAATTAGGTATATATCTAATTCCAGATAACGGGTCTATGTAGCTATTTCGAATTATTACGGAATAAACAAAAGTGAGATTTCACAGAGTAAAAATCACAATTCTAAAAGAAACTCCTTCCCCCCTCTTTACAAACAAAAGAATGCGAGAGCCGGAAAGGAGTATCAATTTTACTTTATGATTGTTTCTACATGTCCATTCTTGAAAAAAAGATAAAAAGAACTAGAATACATCCACTGCACCTCTCCATTTGATTCTGAAACTGTCTGTGGTTTACCAAAAGCCAGCAAACATTCATCTTCTGTCATGCCCTTTACCGGTTTTCCGATGCTTATCTCATTCCAGTGGCTGATAGGAGAAAGTTGGTTAGTACTAACAAAGTCAAACATCTTATTCAGCATTTGCGATTCTATATGCACAAAATCATCCATTGTTTCCTTATGAGAAGTCCTCTTCTCCGGCTGTAGTTTTTCCATCGGAGTCAATTTCTTCATTACAACAACCAATGATTCTATCTGAATATTGGAAAGATAGTAAACCAATTTTCCGTCTTTTACCTGAAACTGAGCTGTACAATAATATGTATTCTTTTGTTTTGCATCCGCTTGAGAAGTAAGCACCAGGTTGCAACTAAAACTCTTGGCAGGAACGCTTACTTCCGTTATTCCCTCACGCTGTACGGAACAGACGTTTTTGATAGTCCATAACAGAGCATTGGCATAAATATTTTCATCACTCATCGGACTGAAAGGAATGAATCCATTGACTACATATTTACTACCATCTGCACTGACCGGATAAGTTTTCTTTTGTTCTGTAAAAGTTTGTGCAATCAAAGAGGGTAATATCCCACCCAATAAAAATACAATTGCCAAAAGTCTCAGTCTTGTTATCATATTCTGTTATTTTAAGAAAACAGCATTCACTTTCTTTTCTTTTTATAGAAAAGACGTGAATGCTGAAATTTATATGCTTAAAAAGGTTGTTTCAATTAAAAAGCGATACCCAGACGAATCATAAAGTTGCTAGTCTTAATGCCATCAGCATCGGTAAATACATCAATGAATCCACGCTGATAAGTAAGATCCAGATTGAAACGGTCGTACCATACGCCTACACCAATATTCATACCTGCATCGAAATGATTATAATCTACTTCAAGAGCATCAGCAAAATCTCCCCAGCTAATGCTTTCTCCATCTTCTTTCATTTTGCTGGTATAGTCATAACTTGCAAAAACTCCTAAGTGCGGATCAATACTAATATTATCTGCTACTCCGATTTTCCATCCGAAAGTAAACGGTGAATATTGAACATTGTGTGCGATACATTTCATGTCGTCAACTTTAAATCCACGAGAACCAAGAGCGAACTCCATTCCCCAATAAGCTCCTGCACCACCCAATGACTTCTGATAGCCTAATGTCGCATTATAACCGATGTTTGAATCTGTTCCATCAATTCCGTCACCACTAAGGTTCATCATGTTCACGCCTGCACGCAAGAACCATTGTGTATTACTAGCTTGCTTTTGAGTCTTAACGATTGTGCTTCTGGATGATACAATCTGTGCCTGTGTTCCTACGCACAACAAAAGCGCAGCAACAATTGATAATACTTTTTTCATTATTGTCTATGTTTTTAGTTATTAATTCTTATTCTTTATAACGGGGGCTATTTTCGTTCTATCATCAGCACCCGAAAGTTTTTGAATGCGTATCCATTCGTAGTCTTCTGTCGTAGCAGTATGCCAGTTTGTGAACACTCCCGGATAACCTACGACCGTAACCGTATATCCTCCCGATTTTTCATCGTCTTCTATCTTAAAAGTAGCTCCCATGATCACATCACAGTCATTCTTGATAGTGGACAAATAAGTTCCCCATGCACGGATATTATCAAGTTCCCCTTTCATGGCAACTTCCACTTCTTCTTTGCTCAGTGTCCATTCATCCTTTATACGCCCTTTTTCTTCGAGTATTTTCACCTCAACAACTGTGGGTTTCACACAAACCTCAGTCACTGCATCTCCTGCACGTGCCTGTGCATCACGAAATTTGAAGACAGTCTTTTGTGCATATGTCCCGATTGCACAACCAAAAGCCAGCATGATAATTAGAAATAGCTTTTTCATTTTCTTTTGTGATTATATGTTAATACAGCGCAAAGATATGCTAAAGGAGTATACTTGTAGAGAAAAACATAGTTCCAAGAGCGATACAAAACTGTGTCCTATTTGGAGACACTCAAAGAAACCCGAACATCAATGCTATCAGAGAGGTCACGAAAAAAATCATGTTCGAGAATACAGGAGATACGCCAAAGGAGATGAATGTCAATATTTTCTTTCTGAAATATTTTATAGACATTTGGACGTGTACAACACAATTGTTCAGCGAACCAAGTGACCGTACGCCCTTGGTCGTGAAGTGTGCGTTCAATAAGTCGTCCTGCATGAATCATACTATTTTTATCTATACACATCTCAAGAACAAATAACTATCTGGTCTTATGCTCTTTGCACGAATGGCAAGAACACCGATGCAATCATACTTTCTCTATTTTTTCTATTTCTTCCCATTATTAACCAAATTCATATTAACTACTCAGGTTGTTTTTTAAATTTAGCAATAATTGTATAGTCAACTTCTTCGTCTTTCCATTGAAGTGTCATCTCATCACCTTTGAGAGATTTGACCTGCCATTCTTCAGTCCAACTATCACTCAATGCAACTTTGATTTTGTTACCAGATATAGTCCAGGCAAAAGAGTAATGTCCCATCAGTTCCAAAAGTTGGTCGCTACCACTGTCTATATCCCCCTCATACTTACCATCTGCCAAGTGACTACTGAAGTTAATGTAATAGTCATCACCATTATAGTTACTCTCCCATGTTTCGCCATCCTCACTCCAACACTGATAATAACAAACCCAATATCCAGTGACGGATGCGGTGTTTACATCCGTATTATCATCCTTACTGCACGCTGCAAAAAGCAGACAACACATGACCAGCGCAAAACTGGACCTCATTATAAACTTTTTCATACACAATAATTTTAGTTAATATTCTTATCTATTAAGATATAGGTCACAAATATATATAAAATTATTATTGGCGTTTTTACGCAAAATATCTGTTTATGATTAAACGGCTAAAAGGGATGATCATTCTATTTAAAAAGATGTTTATTATGCATATTTTTTAAGCGCAAAACCGGAGAGCATTGATAAATATTTCCCTATTTATTGTTTTTCTCTTCAAGAATGTCAGAACATATTATTTTATGTAAGATTTGTACGATGAAAGTATTTGCTCTATCTCATTTAATTCTTCAGCAGTAAACTCCAGATGGTTTAAAGCTTGCAAATTATCAGCCAGCTGATTTACTGAACTAGCTCCTACAATCACCGATGTCATCCGTTCGTCTCTCAACACCCATGCCAATGCCATCTCTGCCAGTGTTTGCCCACGACGACGGGCGATTTCATTCAATTGCCGGGCGACCTCCACTTTTTCAGGTGTCACCTGCGAACGTTGGAGAAAAGTAGAAGAACGTGCCGCACGCGAACCTTCGGGGACACCATTCAAATACCTATCCGTGAGTAATCCTTGTGCCAAAGGAGAAAAGGCTATAAAGCCGGAACCATATTCGGCAGCCAGCGGAAGATTTTCAGCCTCAACTGCACGGTCGAACATACTATAACGATACTGGCTGATAAGACAGGGAACACCCGCTTTTGCCATCATTTCATAAGCAAACCGTGCCTGCTGAGGAGGATATTTAGAGATTCCGATATACAGTGCTTTTCCTTGTCTGACAATATCGATCAAGGTCTGAATCGTTTCTTCTACCGGAGTGACTCCGTCATAGCGATGGCTATAGAAAATATCAAAATACTCCAGCCCCGTACGACGGAGGCTCTGATCGATACTTGCCATCAGGTTCTTACGGGAACTGTTTCCGCCATAAGGCCCCGCCCACATATCATGTCCGGCCTTGGAGGAAATTATCATTTCATCCCGGTAACCGTGAAAATTCTCCTTCAGAATTCGCCCGAAGTTTGCTTCGGCACTCCCCGGAACAGGACCGTAGTTGTTTGCCAGATCAAAATGGGTGATCCCATGATCAAAGGCATACTTAATCATATCCGTTGCCACGGCAAAGTCATCAACACTACCGAAGTTGTGCCATAATCCTAAAGAAATAAGAGGCAGTTGCAATCCGCTTTTACCACAATACTTATATTTCATCTGATCATAACGACCAGTAGCCGGTTGATAATTGTCCATAAGAGTCAATGATTTTTCTTTCTACAAAGAAAAAGAAAATATTTCAATAACGATTATTCTATTCACTCTAAATTTCATTCTTCAAGATAACCGTAAAATATTGGAGAATGTATGTCTCACACAGAGATACATCCTCCAACAGTTCAAGAAACAACCCCTAAAGAAACTTACTCCAACAAATTCTCTTTGAATTCTATTTCTACAATGCGTAATTCGTGCCCGGTTTTATCGCCATCCTTTGCTTTAAACAAATCCAGTTCATTAGCAACAGGGACAGCTACTTCTACTATTTGCCCGAAAGCATCTCCTTCCTTACTTGTACCCTTGAGCCGGATAGTGATTTCATTCGTCAACACAGGCTTCACATCTAAGTGGACATATCCCAGACTCTTGTCTGTATCTCCGCTCCAAATCAATTCTTTACCCGCATAAATTTCCAGCGGATAGCTGCGCATACGCCATCCGGTCAACTTCAGACAGACTTCATCCACACGTGCGGCACGTTCCAACTGATAGGTTATCCATGCAGTACCCGCTTTCCCGTCATTCCGCCATTCACTCAGTTCATTATCATCAAAGCTGTTAACCGCACACTCGCTATTGGCACCTGCTATGGCAGAGACAATGCCGACATCGACCTTTGACACCTTGTATGAAGGAGTTTGCGGAGTCTCCCCACGAGTCAGCCTGCCTTCCAGCTCATCACCGGGGATATAATCGCTCAAACCGTTCTTTACTTCAACAGGCATAGAAGCGAAGCTAATTTCTGCCGGTTTCAATCCGGTAGCCTTCGCCGTGATACGAACTGTTCCGGCAGTGGTGAGCGAACGGATCAACGCACGATTGATGCCACACTCTACCGGCAAATCTTTTGAAAGAATATAATTATTTTCTCCTTGTGCGATACCGCCTCGCCATTCGGCAGGCCCTTCCACCTCAAAGTGGATCAAGTCATTTGCCAGCGGACAACGGTTCCCTTCTTTATCCATCACTTCCACCTGAAGCAATACCATATCCGCACCATCCGCTTTCCATCCTTCAGGACTCTGAATCAGGCTCAACCGGATTTGTTCCGGCTTACCTGCCGTCTGCAATTGAGTGCGGCAGCATTCTTTTCCGTTTTCGTCATATCCCACAGCTTCCAACTTGCCCGGCACAAAAGCGATATCTCTGAAAGTATACAGAAAATGGTAGCCCCGTTCGCCATTCCCCAACGATTTCCCATTCAGGAACAACTCTACCTTATCGGCACTCGATACGACATATACAGGTTTCACTACCGTATCATCATAGTTCCAATGGCCGACAATATAAATACGGGGACATTCCGTATCTACCCAGCCGTCCCACATCACCTGATGTGCAAAGAAAGGATCTTTAGGGATACGCATGGCATCAGTCACCCCGCTACGACGATAATTTTCGACTCCACGATAATGCGTATTGGTATCGGAAAAGATAATCTTCACACCACCCGAACTGACACGATCTCCCGTTCCCGGACGTTCCCGCCAATAATCGAACCAGCGAATGATATTCTCGACAGTAAAGGAATCCTGATTACGGTTGTAGACACGCGCATCCACCTTCTTCTGTACCTTATTGGTGACAGTAGATTTATAAGAACTACTGCCCTCTCCATCCTTGTGATAAGGATAAGAATAGTCATCCCAATATTTACGTAACCCCTCGTCACGGCAATACTCCATAGCCCACATCGGATGATGCGCACTTTTATTGATATAAAGCATTTCGCCGCCATATTCCGCTTCACGGATATCCAGCATTTCGCGGGAACCGATTGCACGGCCGCCATGAGGATCATACAGATCACGGATTCCTTTCATTTCTATCATGTGCTCACGACTGATAGACTCATTGCCACATTCATAAAACAGGATACTCGGATTATTGCGGTTATAAATGATAGCGTCACGCATCAATTCCGTACGCTGTTCCCACTGACGTCCTTCACAATCTTTCTCGGCATCACCGGCCTGCATAGCCTGAATCAATCCTACACGGTCACACGACTCGATATCCTGTTTCCACGGAGTGACATGCATCCAGCGCACAAGATTCGCATTGCCCTCTACCATCAGATGATTGCTATAATCGCTCAACCAGGCAGGCACGCTCATCCCGACTCCCGGCCATTCATTGCTCGTCCGCTGTGCAAAGCCCTTCATCTGAATAACGCGATCATTCAGCCAGATCATTCCTTTACCGAAACGCGTTTTACGGAATCCGGTACGGGTAGCGACTTCGTCTACTTTCCTGCCATCTACCCACAGACTTGTCTTTACCGTATACAGATAACCGTATCCCCAACTCCAGAAATGCAGGTTGTCTACCTCAGATGCCGCTTTCAGTGTGATTGTTTCACCCGGTTTCACCACCGCTTGTGTTCCTCCGAATGTCTTGACGGATGTCCCGTCACGGTCTATCAGTTCCACTTGATAAGATACTTGCTTATCACGATTATATTCGTTCTTGATTTCCGACTCCGCATGAATGACAGCTTTCTGTGATTTCACACGAATATCTTCAGCATAGACGTAGACTCCGGTCGTTTTGAGATTACTATATAAAGGTAAGGTCTGATACAGACGGTCGGTGACATGCAACCATACATTTTTCGGAATGCCTCCATAATTGGCATTAAAATTCTTATTGCTCCACTGATATTTCGTACCTGTTGCCCGTTCTTTATAATTCCAGTCATTGTCGATGCGAAGTGCTATTACATTTTCCTGTCCATACTTAATGTAAGGAGTCAGGTCGAAGCCGACAGCCATCACGCCATTTTCGTGCAGAC
The DNA here is from genome assembly GCF_020091505.1 of Bacteroides faecis. Lineage (NCBI taxonomy): Bacteria > Pseudomonadati > Bacteroidota > Bacteroidia > Bacteroidales > Bacteroidaceae > Bacteroides > Bacteroides faecis. The sequence continues at coordinate 454,161 of NZ_CP081916.1, forward strand.
CGATATGATGACCATTGATATAAAAATCCGCCCCTTGACGAACTCCTTCGAACTCTACAAAGACCTTCTTGTTTTTACTATCGCCCGGCAGACGAAAATGCTTCCGATACCACATAATCGTATCGGTCAGTTCATCAATACTTAAGCGAAAAGCCTCATCTTCATTGAAAGCATGCGGCAAAGTCACTTTCTTCCAGTCCGAATCAGAAAAACGTATTTGCTTTGCTTCCGGAGTATCACCCACATAAAGCAACCAGTCTGAATTGAAATTATATTTATTACGGACATCGGACGATGTCACGAACTGGCTTATTCCAATAAAAGCCAAAAAGAAAAAGAGGATTCTATGTCTCATAGTATGTCTATTTATCTGTTCGTGGCAAAGCTAGCGCAAAATACCACACCTGTCCATAGACTAAAATACAGATTGCATAGAGATTTGTTCAGAAAGCATAGAAATGAAGAATGATGAATGAAGAATGAAGAATTGGCTGCGCTATCACGCTGCAAAGTAATTCTTCATTCATCATTCTTCATTCATTTAAAACTGGAAATAAATAAACGGCTGAATCTCCGAACTCTTCATCTGGATAACCAGATAGATCAAAGCTACCATCAGCAGGGCTTTCCCTAAAAACGACAGACGAATGACTCCACGACAAGCAGCATTTTCCCAACTATCCGGGGTGAAATGGAGTAAAAAGCCGAGTAGCATCAAAGCAAACACACGCCAGTAACCCTCAATCAACTGTGGGAAAAGTTGCGGACGGAAGGTGGTGAATATCTGCCTCAGCATGTCCATCGAGTTCTGAAAATCGGCATTACGGAAGAAAATCCAGCAGAGACAGACAAAGTGGAAAGTGATAATGACTCCGAATACACGACGCCAGCCATGACTTTGCTCTCCTTTCTTACGACCGGTGATGGACATCCACATTTTATGCAACGCCAAAGCGATGCCGTGAAAGGTCCCCCAAAGCACAAAGTTCCAGGAAGCACCGTGCCACAGTCCACCCAAAAACATGGTAATAATCAGATTCAGATATTGGCGAAACTTGCCTTTCCGGTTTCCTCCCAAGGAGATGTACAGGTAATCGCGCAACCAGCTGGACAATGAAATATGCCACCGCCGCCAGAATTCGGTGATAGAAGCAGACTTATAAGGAGAATTAAAGTTGAGATTGAAATGAAAGCCCAGTAATAGAGCAATACCGATAGCCATATCACTATATCCGGAGAAGTCACAGTAAATCTGCAAAGCATAACCATATACTCCCATCAGATTCTCAACACCGGAATAAAGGGTGGGATTGTCAAAGATACGCTCTACAAAATTGACACTGATATAATCGGAAATAATAGCTTTCTTGAACAAGCCGGAAAGAATGAGGAAGATTCCTCGCCCGAACATTTCCTGAGAGACGAAAAGCGGTTTCCTGATTTGCGGGATAAAGTCACGGGCGCGTACGATAGGCCCTGCCACCAACTGCGGGAAGAAAGATACATAAAACGCATAATCCAGTATGTTTGTCAAAGGCTTGATGTCTTTCCGGTAAACATCGATAGTATAGCTCAATGACTGGAAAGTGAAGAATGAGATACCCACAGGCAAGAATATATCGAGTGCGGTAAACTCTCCTCCCATCAGCGAGGCAATCACCCCTCCCAGGAAATTAGTGTATTTAAAATAAGCAAGAAGTCCCAGATTGACTCCCAGACTCAACGTTACCAGCCCCTTACGCTTCCAACGCCCTTCGGTACGGTCCATCCATTGCGCCAGCAGAAAGTCGCAAACCGTGACCAAAGCCAACAGAAAAAAGTATGTACCACTACTCTTATAATAGAAATAATAAGAGAAAAGCGTTACAAACAGGATACGGGCTGTATACTTACGCTGCAACAGTGCATATACTACCATAAAGGCAGCAAACAGCCAGAGGAAGATACCACTACTGAATATCATCGGTGCCTGCGGATCGTAGGCAAGCACATCTTTTAAACGGCTGAAGTCAATATCAATGGGAAACATAATCGTTATAAGCTTGGATAAAGGCCTGGTATAATAAATTTCCCTGCAGGATGTATCCTTCGGGTAAATAATGTACATGATCGGGACGCATCAGTTTCGCTTCCGTCCAGTTGGTGCAGGCACGTCGCTTGCCCCCTACTACATCGTACATATCCCAAACGAGCAGGCGGTGGTCTTTAGCGTAGCGACGAATCGTTTCTGCCGCTGTAACTGTGCGGGGATTGATGGCGTATGTCCGTTTCCGCCGTCTCTGCCGGAAACTTTCGTAAGAACCCGGAGGAGTGGTCAGGAGAATGGGGGTATTGGGAAGGCTGTCACGCAACAGTTTGATAAACTCGTCCATCTGGTTATAATGCAGATTGACATTATACCGGCGATTGTGACTCTCGTTTGTTCCAAAAGAGAGAATCAGCAATTCGGGCTTCAAGGCTACAATATCCGCAATACGTCCCGGATGGGTAAACGTCAGACAAGTGGCTCCGTTCACTCCCATATCCGTATAAGAGACAGCCCCAAACGTTTCTTTCAGCAGCGTTCCCGTAGTTTGCGGATAGATATGCCCCCGAATATGGCTGTCACCAATATGAAGAATACGCACCGTATCTTCGGAAAGGCCGGCACGCACCTGACGAAGCCGTTCAAATACGGGTGTCAACAAAGCAATGCTGTCGATAATCTCATTCCTACCGGTTTCGCGGAAAGCGGAGGGAAAAGATGTCTGCACCGGGATCGTGTCATTTGCCCAGTTCATTTCCCGCAAAGGCTTTATGTGCTTCAAGGTCTTCCCCAATGAAGGACAAGCAGGGATACGGTCTTGCGCCATTCCCTCCGGAAGAAAAGAGAAAACTCCGGAAAAGACTAAGATAAAGATACGCAACAGGCTACTTTTGTTCATAAGCACGCCTCCTGTCATATTGTTCCTTACCGTATATCAATGTTTCATAAAGCAATCCGGCCAGATGCTTGCCTCCGCGAAAGTTGATATGCGTATAATCATAGTTCGCCATCGAAGGTTTGGCATGTACCAAATTCGCCATACTGCCCTCGCCGCCCATCGCTTCGAACATATTCCAAAAAGCAATGCCGCTCTCGGCAGCAATGTTCTGCTGATAGCGAATCAGGTTCTTGACTCCCGGCATAGTACGAAGTTCACCGTCTTCAGTCTTATAATCACGGTCACCGACACTTAACAGCAAAATACTCGCCTGTGGAAAACAGTTCTTCAGATGCTCGATAGAAGTAAGCAGCCCTTTCTGATAGTTATCATAATTGCGTCCACGCTCGGTAGCCACGTTCAATCCGTATTCAAGAATAATCAGGTCATAAGGACGTTGCTCGTTAAACTGACGGAGCATTTGTTGCGGAATACCACGCAATGACAAGCCGGAACTACCGCGCAAAGAAAAGTTATCGAGAATGATTCCTTTCTTTCCATCCATGGCCAATCCGTAGAAAAGGGTGGAGTCGGCACGATCTACCGTCCACCGTACAGAGCCGATACGCCCCTCTACAGAAATCTTTTGCAAATCACCGGAAGGTGCTAAAGAGTAGTTCTTATTCTCTCCCCGGTTCACACGTGCAGTAAGATAAACGGAATCTTTATTGTAGAAGAAAATCGAAGCTCGCTGGCAAGTGTCAAGAAGCGAAGCATATTTGCTTTGCCCTCTCAACTCGACGTATGCCCCTTCACGGGGAATAAAGTAATGTCCGGAAATACCTTGCTTCTTTTTATCGAAATAGACACTGTCCGTCACCGCATGGCTGGACCATCCCCCGAAGGTATGGCGCACAGTAGGACGATAGCCACTCGTCATCGAAGTAATCGTGACAAATCCCACACCACAACCTCCAAAACGTTTCTGAAGCATTTCGCGCAAATCAGCCGTGAATATATCCGCCTCTATGAAAGAATCACCGAAAACGGCTATACGCACCAGTCCGTCATCCTCCGGATTCGAAGAAGAAGTACGATCGAGTGCTTCATAAAAAGAAGCCATACCACAACGGGTGGAGTCACCGTAATCTTCAATACAAGTCATGCCTGCACGACATGTATCAACAAAAGCCGGCTTTACAACCGGAGGTAAAGGTATACTGTCAGAATCGGCTGCCGCCACTTCTTGCTTCGGATAGCGAAGATCACTTAAAATATCGACACGCCTCATCGTGTGTCCGTCGATTGTTATAGCCGGAAGCCAATAAAGTCCGAGCAGCGCTGCAAACACTGTCAGTACAAACCATAACGAATATTTCAGGTAGTTTTTGATAATCTTCATCTTATAAATAGATATAGGCTCTCCTTTTCGTTCTTGTTTTTTACCCGGTGCCGAACCACCCCTTCATCGGTGCCGGAGGAGGTCTTCATCGGTGCCGGAGCACAAGTTCATCGGTGCCAAACGTTTTCGGGCTACAAAGATAGACAAAAGAGAGAATAAAGAAGGGAGAATCTACATTATTTATAGATTCTCCCTTCTGATTATTTATTCACAGTACGAGCGCTAGATCGTCCGTTCAATGTTCCATACAAATGCACGCAAGCCCAACTGTTCGGTCTGCAAGTCCATCTTGTGCAGTGTATCCAGCAACGGGTCAACTTTATTGTCATCAACTACCGTAAGGATAGCAGAACACATGCTAGGCCAGGCATGGCTGCCGAAGTGCGGATCACCTGTCTTTGAACCACGTCCCTGCACCTTTTCCAAATATGTAAAGCCACGGCAGTTCAGACGGTCGAGCAATGCCATAATCCGTTCGTAATAAGCCTGGTCGAATGTTATCAATACTGATTTCATATTTCTTTTCTGTTATTTCTTAATAATTTCGTCTTTATGTTCCTGGAAGTAAACATCCAACTCGCGCTGACGATGAAGTTTACGACGTCGGTTCTTGATACCGGTTCCGGCAAATACACAGTACAAGGTAGGAATCAGAATCAAAGTAAGAATAGTCGATATTGTCAGACCACCGATAACGGCAATCGCCATCGGACTCCACATTTCAGAACCTTGTCCGCCACCGATAGCCATCGGGATCATACCCAAAACCGTAGTGGCTGTCGTCATCAATACCGGACGCAGACGGCTCTTGCCGGATGTCACCACAGAGTTGATGACTGCCATACCCCGCTCTCGACAGAGGGTGATATAGTCAATGAGCACAATACCATTCTTCACCACAATACCAATCAACATGATACCTCCCAGCAAACTCATTACACTCAACGTACTGCCTGTGAAGAACAATGCCATCAAGACTCCACTAAATGCAAACGGCAGAGAGAACATGATAATGAACGGATAAGTCAGTGACTCAAACTGTGCTGCCATTACGATGAACACAAGAATGACAATCAGAATACCCAGTGTTCCCAAATCACGGAACGAATCCTGCTGGTCCTCGAACGAACCGGAAATCTGAATGGTCACTTCCCCCGGAAGTTCCATCTTATCGATAATCTTATTTCCGGCTGCTACTACGTCACCCAACGGAGCTCCCGAAATAACGGCGGACACAGTAACGATACGTTCACGGTCTTTACGTTCGATGGTAGGGGGCGCGAAACGTTCTACTACCTTTCCGACATCCTTCACGCGTACTGATTCTCCTTTTGCATTATAAATAAGGATATTCTCGAGGCTTTCCAGACTGGTACGATATTCGGGTGCATAACGCACTTTGATATCATACTCATCTCCATCCTCACGATATTTGGAAGCAACGGCACCATTGATACGATTACGCAAATAATTACCTGCAGTAGCCAGGTTCAGTCCGTGCATCGCCAGTTTCTCGCGGTCGAAATCAACCTGATATTCAGGCTGGTAATCGCTACGGCTGATGTTAACCTCAGTTACACCTTTCACGTTCAGCAATTCACGTTTCAAACGGGCGGCCACGCTATCGGTCGTCGTCATATCATATCCGTATATCTCAAAATCGGCACTTGCCTGAGCAGACATACCGGTATTGCTACCTCCCAGAATAACCTGTGCTTTACTGAACTCCGGATAAGCTTTCAAGTCCTGACGCATCTCATCGCAGACTGTTTCCAGCGAAATATCACGGTCGCCCGGGTCCACCAGACTGATGTTGAAGGAAATGATATGCGAACCGTTGTCCTGCATAGAAGCCCAAGTATTATCGGAATCTGCCTGACCTACAGTATAGTTACATACCTTCATGATGTCCTTATACTTCGTCAGCCACTGATTAGTCAGTTTCTCTGAAAGTTCCTGCGCTATTTCCTTTCGTGTACCGATCGGCAACTCAAGCTGAACAGCGATACGGGCATTATCCTGTGCAGGGAAGAACTCCGTACCAATGCCTTTTGCACAAAGCAAACTGACAACAAAGAAAGCGATACAGCTCACAATCACAATCGGACGATGACGAACTGCCCAGTTCAGCATCTTCGCATACCCGGTATCGAGTCCGTCTAACGCCTTCTCAATCGGAGTAAAGAAGAGCTTGAACATTTTCGACGGTCTCTTTTGCAGGCGGAGTAATTGCGAACAGAGCATCGGGGTCAGTGACAATGCCGCCACAGTAGACACAAACATGATGGCACACATCATCCAGCCCAACTGCTTGAAAAGTACACCGGACATACCGCTTACCATTGTCAACGGGAAGAACACGGCAATCATGGTCAGTGTAGAAGCGATTACGGAAATCGCCACCTCATTCGTTCCATGCACTGCAGCCTGTTTCGGGTCCGAGCCACGCTCAATATGCGTCGTCACATTCTCAAGTACCACAATCGCATCATCCACCACCATACCGATGGCAATAGACAGAGACGAAAGCGAAATAATATTAATCGTATTTCCGGTAATTGCCAGATATATGAAAGAGGCAATCAATGAAAGCGGAATCGTGATACAGATAATCAACGTCGCGCGCCAGCGTCCTAAGAAAAGGAACACGACAATCACAACGAACAACAGAGCGTACATTACAGTTTCTGCCAAACTGTCAATCGTGTTCAGGATGTTATCGGAAGTATCTACAATCACTCCCAGCTTCACGTCACTCGGCAGATTCTTCTGCAAGCGCGGAAGGGCTTCTTCTACTTTACGGGAGATTTCTACAGAATTGGCTCCCGACTGCTTCTGAACTACAATCATTGCCCCCTGCACACCATTATTGTAAGTCTCCTGCGCACGTTCTTCTACTGTGTCAACAATTCGTGCCACATCACGCAGAAATACATTGGCTCCATTGTGCGTACCGACTACGATATCCGCCAACTGCCGGGAATCGTCAAATTCTCCTTCCACACGGAGTGCATACGTCTCACTACCGATATCGAAGTTACCACCCGGAATATTCTTGTTTTCGGCTCCGATAATAGAGCTGATTGTCTCAATGCTCAGATTATACGCTTCCAGCTTATTGGGGTCGCAGTATACCTGAATCTCACGCTGCGGTGCACCACTGATGGACACCGTACCCACACCGGGGATACGTGCCAGAGGGTTAACCACACGGTCATCCAATATTTTGTAAAGCGCAGCCTGGCTCTCATTAGCCTGTACCGAAAGCAATACAATAGGAATCATGTCCGTACTGAACTTGAAGATGATCGGATTCTCGACATCATCCGGAAGCTGAGAACTTACCATGTCAAGTTTGTCACGCACATCATTCGTCAGCACGTCAATATCATTACCAAACTCAAATTCCAGCGTAATCAATGACATGTTCTCGGAAGAACGAGAGGTAATATGTTTCAGGTTACTCACCGCATTCAAGGTATTCTCCAGCGGTCGGGTAACGTTATTTTCTATATCCGAAGCACTTGCGCCAGGATATGCGGTCATTACCATGATCGTATTTGTATCAATATCCGGATACAAGTCGATAGGTAACTTAGACAAAGAGAAAAGACCAAAAATCACCACTGCCAGAAAGCAGAGGGAGGTCATAATCGGTTTCTTAACCGCACCTTCGTATAAACTCATTTCTTTATCGTGATTAGTTTAATAGTGATTTTACTTCTCGATCTCTACTTCTGTACCGTTTATCAGACGTGCCTGTCCGGCCACTACCACCTGTGAGTTATCGGGCACACCGGATTTCAGCTCATACTCCGAGCCCATACGTCTGCCTAACTCTACTTTGTTGTAAGACACCTTGCCATCTTTATAAACGTACACATAGCGATCACCGGAACCTGCCTGTTTCACAATAGCCAAGTCGGGCACTACGACATTATCCGCCGTACCGAAGTTCAGAGTAGCACGGGCAAACATTCCCGGACGTACACGCTGATCTTTGTTGTCCAACTTGATCTCGATCTGGAAAGTACGGGTAGTTGCGTCGATAGTCGGATAGATCAGGCTGATAGTTCCCTTGAACAGTTCGTCACCATATACATCCAGCTTCACATCTACCGGTTCACCTTTCTTCACTTTCGTGAAATAGGTTTCAGAAACGTTGATCATCAGCTTGACCGGAGTAATCTGCTCGACTACCAATACCGGACTGCCTCCGCTATACATATCACCATTATCATAATTACGGGCAGTGATTACTCCATTGATCGGGCTCAACAGGAAAGTATTCTCCACCAGATTATCATAGGCAGTCTGCTTCACATCGAGCTGCATCTTCGAAGCATCCCACTCTGATTTAGAAGCACCACCTACTTTATATAGCTCGTCAATACGATTAAATTCTATTTTCTGATTGTCCAGTTGCAGTTTCGTTTGTGTCAGATTGGCTGCATCCATCTGTACCAACTTCTGACCTTTGGATACACGGTCGCCCACTTCTACCAGAATCCGGTCGATGCGGACAGGTGACGAAGGAGCAATGTTGTTCTTTACTTCAGCTTCCACCGTCGCTGTGTAATCCTGTATCTGATCTACGGGACGGGCCGTTACATCAGCCACTTTTACTCTAGGCTTCTCGTCTTCCTGTTTCAAAGCAGCCTTATCTTTTCCACCCGTACATGAGGTCATAACTACTGTCAATAGCAGAGCCACTAATTGGATACCTTTTTTCATATTCCTTAGTTGTAATTTTAGTTGTCTATCTTCTTTATTGTTTTCCCAAAACCTGATCAAGGTCAGCCTTCGCTGTCAGGTAATCGTAGATTGATTGATTATAAGTAAGTTGTGCCTGTGTCAGGGATACTTGCGAACTATTAAGTTCGAGTACGGTTCCCTTACCTACTTCGTAACGTTTTCCGGCAATCTGCACCGCTTTTTCAGCTTGCATCACGTTTTCCTTGTTGCTGACAACCTGTTCTGAACTGGCAGTCATATTGTTACGGTAGCTTACTACTTGCATATTCAGCTTTCTCTCCGTATCAATGCGGTTCCAGTCGAGCTGGCGCATCTGGATGCGGGCTGATTTTACTTTCGTAAAGTTGCTCGCTCTATACAAAGGAATACTCAGATTGAACATCAAAGATGAACTGTTGCTCCATGTATAATCAAAGAAATTGATATTCGGATTATACAAAGACTGATACTGATAAGAGAAACTCATCGACAAAGTAGGTATAAAGTTCGTTCTCAACGACTTCACGTTCTTTTCGAGCAACTTCATATTCAACTCAAACTGCTTCATCGTCGTATTATTATCCAAACTCATATCTTCTTCTTTCAACTGATTGGCAAACAGCATTGATTCGTAGTTTGTCAGATTATCGTCAGTCTTAATATCTACATCTGCCGTAATTCCCATCAGCACTTTCAACTGGAGTTTCGCCAGCGTCACAGCATTAGCGGCAGAAATTACATTTGGTTTGATGCTACGCATCTGCACCTCTGCACTGATCTTATCAAATTCGCTGACTGCTCCTTGTTGATATTTAGCGTTCACAACGTTGAAATTATCTTCTGCCAACTTATAACTGCCCTGAAGTACTTCATAACTATCCTGAGCAAGCATCAGCTGATAATAAGCTTTAGTTACCTGATTGATCAGATCCAGTTCGGAAGCACGTGACTTCTCTACCGCCAGTTCGATATCCGTCTTTGTCATTGACATAGCCCGGTAAACTGCCGGTGCAAACAAAGGTAGGTTAATGCTCAGTCCGGCATTAGCGGTATTCGTACCGTCTTGCCCCATCTTGAACGACATGTCGTTCAGTTTCATTTCAGCCGCTTTGATCGTGTGATCCAGTGATCCGTTTAGGCTTGCTTCAGGTAGCAGACTCTGCCACGCTTCCTTACTTGCAACTTTCTTCAAGGCAATTTCTTCTGCTGCCACCTTTATCGTAGGATTCTCATCCAACGCTATTTCCAGGGCTTTATCCAGCGTCAGCGTCAGCGTATTCTGCGCTGTCTGTTCTGTCTGAGCCTTTGCAAAGCCAAACGCACAGAGCGCCATTGCTGTCAGAAGCATTTTCTTGCCTGTCAATCTTTTCAATCTGTTCATAAACTCGTTTCTATTTGATCCTTAATTGTTTGTCATCCGAATCTTACTCCTATTGTTGTTCGACCCGGTTTTTACGATATTCTGATATAAATTCTTCTAAAACTCTGGCTCCTTTTTCCGTGGAAATACCACGTATATAAGTAAACATGATGGATTCGTATACTTCTATAAAAGGATATTCGTTGCAAATATCCGTATTCAACAACACATCGAACTGTTCGCGTACCAACAGGTTGACTATCTCAAAGTTGACATCCGAACGAAAAATACCTTGCTCCACACCCGACTTAAAAAAAGACATCGTCTTTTCCGAGTCACTTTCACTACGGTCTTTCATCATTGCATACACCTTCGGATATTTCTTGATATCCTCAAAAAAGCGTTTATTTGTCTGGTGAAAGATCTCAATACTCTTCTGAAAAACAGCAAGTATAACCTCCAGCACATTATTAGATTGTTCGTATATTGCCTGTAAGTATTTGTCTCTTTCAGCCTGTTTATGCAGAATACACTCCTTCAATAATGATTCCTTATCTGCAAAAACCTCATAGAGCGTACGTTTGGAAATTCCCAATGCTGCCGCAATGTCATCCATCGTAATACACTTAATACCTTTCAAAGTAAAAGCTTCTGTCGCGGTCATTATGATCCGTTCTCTCAACTCTGCCTTTTGGGACGCGTCTCTTCCATGCTCCATCATCACTCTTTTTTAGATTTTGTTAGACTCAGTTTACTATAAATTCACCACTTTAGGGGAAAAACGGAACAAAGATATATAGAAAACTCAATTAACAAATCAAGTTTCCTTTTATTTATAGCCCATTTGATAAATATTATCATTCACTAGAGGTATATGAAAACAAGTGTTAATAGGAAATACAGAGCAAAAGTAAGGAATAGCGGTATATGAAGTAAAGTTTTATCGTTATGAAGAGGGAAATAACCGGTAAATGCCGGATAAATACCGATAAGAATCGATATGTTATCCGGCAGTAACAGTCACCCATTATTAACGATAAACAAAAGGAGGTTTAGTACTCTAACTTAGTCCTTTTTAAAAAAGCAACTGTTTTATGTATCTCTTTGTACATCACGATGTCATCTTTCACAAAAGGCACTTCTTTCCGATAAGCATTCAGGAAACTCTCCAAAAGCGGAGAGGTTTTCAACGGACGGCGGAAATCGATACCCTGTGCGGCATTCATCAGTTCGATAGCAAGGATATGCTCCAGATTATCCATCACTTTATAAAGTTTAGTCGCGGCATTGGCGCCCATACTTACGTGGTCTTCCTGTCCATTAGACGAGACAATGGAATCGCTTGACGCGGCATAACAGTACATTTTGTTCTGGCTGACCATAGATGCAGCGGCATATTGTGGAATCATGAAACCGGAATTTAGTCCCGGATTGGCTACCAGAAACTCCGGAAGTTCACGGAGCCCCATGATCAATTGGGAAACACGACGTTCGGAAATATTTCCCAGTTCTGCCAAAGCAATGGCGAGAAAGTCATAGGAAATGGCAAGTGGCTGGCCGTGAAAATTTCCACCGGAGATGATTCTGTCTTCATCAGGAAAGATCGTGGGATTGTCTGTAACGGAATTAATTTCAGTCAGCAACACGGAAGAAACATAGCGGATAGCATCTTTCGTTGCGCCATGCACTTGCGGGATACAGCGAAAAGAGTAAGGATCTTGCACGTGCGCCTTAGGACGCTCGATCAGTTCACTGCCAGCCAGCAGCTTACGAAAGGCCTCTCCTGTTTCTATCTGTCCGGGATGAGGGCGTATCTGTTGGATACAATCCATAAACGGGTCAATGCGCCCGTCAAAAGCCTCAAGAGAAAGGGCAGCTATCAAATCGGCCTTTTTAGAGAGACGGAAGGCTTTGAGAATAGCAAACACACCATTGGCACTCATGAACTGTGTACCATTGAGCAACGCAAGCCCTTCCTTGCTCATGAGCCGGACGGGCTCCCAGCCAAATTCGTCGAGTACGCTGATTGCTTCGCATTTCTTTCCTTTATAGTTAACGTCGCCTACACCAATCAGAGGAAGAAACAGATTTGCTAATGGGGCAAGATCGCCGGAAGCACCCAAAGAACCACGATCGTAGACAATGGGCAGTACGTCGTTATTGAAAAAATCGAGAATACGCTGTACGGTAATAAGTTGTACGCCACTGTGCCCCAACGAGAGAGCATGGGCTTTGAGCAGCATCATCAGTTTGATAATGACAGGACGAATTTCTTCTCCTACACTGCAAGCATGGCTCTTGATGAGGTTTTCCTGTAAGGTTCCCAATTCGTCGGGAGATATATTTTTAGTACATAAAGAACCAAAGCCTGTAGTAATGCCATATAAAGGTTCTTCGGAAGCAGCTATTTTATGGTCGAGATAATCACGGCATTTCTGAATGCGGAGCTTGGCTTCGGGAGCCAGTTCCAGCTTCAGATTCTCGTTGATGATCCGTTCGATGATTTCGAAGGTCAGTTCTCCGGAACCTATTTGATACACATTCTTGCTCATACGCGTAAATCTTGGTTGACGGCATCCAGTAATTCTTTCTCTTTCCGGCAGGCGGTTTGCTCTATCCGGTCCGCTTCGGCTTGCAAGCCCTGGACAAATTCTTTGTCTTTGAGTACCCCCAGATTAATGCGGACATTCAGCAATGCCCCCAATACGGCGGATCGTGCCGCCATCATGGCTACACAGGCGTCTGTAATAGCGTTCCGGTTTCCCAGACGGGCGATGTCTGCTATGACGGGCATCACTTCAAGTGCTTTCCGGGCAACTTCCATCGGAATGAGGGCGGCATGCCTGGTGGCTTCCTGAATGGCAGCGCTGCGGGCAGCTTTTTCTTCATCGGTAGCTTTGGGAAGTTTAAAACAGGCAAAAACTTCATCATAGGCTTCGGAGTCTTTATCAATCAAGGCGACGAATTCTTTTTGGAATCGGGTGGTAAGCGTCTGTGCGTGCTGCATTACTTCTTCGCTGGCTTCATATCCTTTCTTTCCGATGGTGAGTCTCGTCACCATCGTGGCCAAAGCAGAAGCCAGCGCTCCGCCTAAAGCAGCAATACTGCCACCGCCGGGTACCGGATCATTGCCGGCTACCTTATCTAAAAAATCTTTTACGGTTAAATCTGCTAACATGGTATTTTATGCTTTTAGTTATCAATTGACGGGGTATAACATACCGCCTTTAATAGTCATGATGACACAGTTCATGCCTACGTAGTATGGCAGAATGTGATAATTGTCCGAATTCAGTATGACAAAGTCACCTTGCTTGCCTACTTCGATACTTCCGATCCGGTCTGCCCGATGAAGGGCAGCAGCTCCGTTCAGTGTAAGGGCAGTGATGGTTTCTTCGATGCTAAGTTTCATGTAAATACACGCCAAAGCAATGGTCAACGGGATGGAACCGGAGAAACAGCTTCCCGGATTCAAGTCTGTGGCAAGTGCTACGGCACAGCCGGCATCAATCATTTCACGACCGCGTGCATAAGGTTCTTTCAGCGCGAAAGCCGTCAGAGGCAGCAGGGTAGCTACTACTCCTGCATCGGCCATTGCACGGATTCCGGCATCGGAAGCCTGAAGCAGATGATCGGCAGACAAAGCGCCCAGTTCGGCAGCCAGCTCAGCGCCACCAAAGGAAACGATTTCATCGGCATGGAGCTTTAACAGGAAGCCTTGTTCTTTGGCTTCCCGAAGGAGACGGCGGGACTGTTCGACAGAGAAAACTCCTTGTTCGCAAAAGACATCACAACATTCGGCAAGTTCGTTCTCGCGGATAACGGGGAGCATTTCACGAATCAGAAAGTCGATGTATTCGTCTCCTCTTCCTTTATACTCTTCGGGAAGGGCGTGGGCTCCTAAGAAAGTGGATACAATGTCGATACGTTTGTGTTCGTCATTGTTCAGGCTGCGCATTATTTTCAGTTGCAGCAATTCTGTTTCCCGATCGAGTCCATAGCCGCTTTTGCCTTCTACCGTGGTGACTCCCATAGCACTCATCTTCTTCAGAAAACCTTCGGCTGCCGAGCGAAGTTTCAGGAAATTCATTTGCCGGGTAGCTTTTACGGTACTGGCTATCCCTCCGCCATGTTCCATGATGGACATATAGCTTTCGCCTTTCAGCCGCCATGAAAATTCTTCGGAACGTTCTCCGCCAAAAACAAAATGGGTATGCGAATCGACAAAGCCCGGAAGCAGGCAATGTCCCCGGGCGTTGTAATGCCAGTAATGCTGGTAGTAGCCGTCACGATCTTCGCCACGGCTCTCACCGACGTAAGTGATGATGCCTTTGGTCACTTCTACCGTTCCGTTTTCTATGATACGGAGTTGTCCCATTTCCGCACCTTTACGGGCGGAGGTTCCTGTCGGGGTGACAATACGGGCATTGAATATAATCAGGTTTTCACTCATTGATCTTTTATTATTCGGTTCTTACTATTTCAATCATAAGTCGATATAAGTTTCAGCAGCTTTATATCGGACACACATTATTTGAATACTCCGGGCGCTATTCCATGATACGCGCTTCCAGCACCTGCTGCATGGAGAAATTCTCCAGTCCTAAATAATAGGAGGCCGTATCTATCAGCGCTTCCATCGGCACCAGACCGATGATCTCACTTCCAACAATCGTCACTCCATAGCGGCGGGCCTCAATACGCACCAATTCGAAAGCACGGTAAAGGGCGGTGCGGGTGTAATCGGTCATATTAATGGATACTTGGGTGATATTCCGCTCTTTCAGTTCCACCCCCATTGCTTTGACGTAGCGGAGACCGCCGTTGATATGCCGGATATTCTTTGCTATCTTCGTGGCTATTTCAAGATTATTGGTACTCAGATTGATGTTATAAGCAACCAGCGGCATTCGGGCACCGATAGCTACCGTTCCGGCAGTGGGATGACGCTCGGCAGGACCGAAGTCGGGCTGCCATTCGGGAAGTCTGATTTTCTCCGCCATTCCTTCAAATTCTCCCTTACGGACGGAGGCCAGATTTTCCCGATGCGGAGCTGTGGCGGACTTTTCATACAGAAAGACAGGGAGATTATATAGTTCCGCCACCCGGGAAGCCACTTCTTTCGACAGGGCGACGGCTTCTTCCATCGTCGTATTCTTGATCGGAATGAAAGGAACCACGTCCACCGCTCCCATGCGGGGATGCTGTCCGCTATGATGGTTAAGGTCTATCAGACGGACAGCAATGCCGATAGCTTCAATGACTGCATCGCGCAAGGCTTCCGGTTCGCCAACCAAAGTGACTACCAGACGGTTATGATCTTCATCATTGCTATAGTCGAGCAGCTTCACGCCGGATTTGCCACGAAAAGGGGCTACTATCTTGTCTATTTTCTCCAAATCACGTCCCTCGCTAAAGTTGGGGACACATTCGATGATCTTACTCCAATTCATATTTATTTCTCTATTTCGTTACTTTCTATTACAATACTTCTTTTATTGTCTTTTTAATCAGCTCGTCATCAACCAGATAAGGCATCGTTATATGATACCCTTCCGAATGTGATTCATTGAAAGCCTCACTAGTTTCCATTGCATGCGGATTGCGAGCCCACGAACGGCGGGCCACTCCGCCCATCACATCCCAAAGCATAGCCGAACGAAGTATCTCGTCCACCCGTTCACTGCCGTCACATACCATGCCGAAGCCGCCATTAATCGCTTTTCCGATGCCGACTCCGCCGCCATTATGCAGGGCTACCAAGCTCATGCCACGGGCGCAGTTTCCGGCAAAACACTGCACGGCCATATCAGCCATGACATTACTTCCATCTTTGATATTCGATGTCTCACGAAAAGGCGAATCGGTTCCACTCACATCATGATGATCACGGCCCAACATGATCGGTCCTACTTCTCCCCGCCGTACCATTTCATTGAAACGGAGGGCGATATTCATTCTTCCCACGGCATCCTGATAGAGAATACGTGCCTGAGTACCTACTACCAGCCTGTTCTTTTCGGCGTCGCGTATCCAGTTATAATTATCCAGATCCTGTCCCCGTCGATTGACATCAATGCACTCCATTGCGGCACGGTCCGTTTTTATCAGATCTTCGTGCCTACCGCTCAGACATACCCATCGGAAGGGGCCATAACCATAATCAAAGAGTTGGGGTCCCATGATATCTTCTACATAACTCGGCCATATAAATCCGTCTTTCTCATCAACGCCATTGCGGGAAATCTCTTTCACTCCGGCATCATAAACCGCTTTCATAAAGGAGTTGCCATAATCGAAGAAGTAAGTGCCGCGTGCCACCAGTTTCCGGATTACCTCAAAATGGCGGCGCAAGGAAGCGTCTGCCAGACGACGGAACTGATCAGGGGATTCATGAAGAAGGCGGGTCCGCTCTTCGAAAGTCAAGCCTGCGGGACAGTAACCTCCTTCGTAAACGGCATGGCAAGAGGTCTGATCGGACAAAAGTTCAATATGAATCTGCTCACGTTCCGCATATTCCAGCAAATCGACGACGTTGCCATGATAGGCTACCGAGCAAGGTTCCCGACGTTCCATCGCTTCTTTTGCCAGACGGAAAGCCTCCGACAAGTCTTGTGTGACATGACCTACCCATCCCTGCCGATAACGTGTTTCGATACGGGAGCTATCGACTTCGGCTATAATAGAGGCTGCTCCGGCTATTTCGGCTGCCTTTGGCTGTGCCCCGCTCATTCCTCCCAAACCGGAAGATACGAAGAGGTGGCCACGCAAATCTTTGTCCTGCGGAATGCCGAGTTTCAATCGCCCGGCGTTGAGTAATGTGTTGAAAGTGCCATGAACAATACCCTGCGGACCGATATACATCCAGCCGCCCGCCGTCATCTGCCCATAGTTGGCAACTCCCATTTGTGCGGCAATGTGCCAATCGTGCTGATTGTCGAACTGGCCTATCATCATAGAGTTGGTAATAATAACGCGGGGAGCATCGGGACGGGAACGAAACAGTCCCAACGGATGTCCGGACTCAATGACCAGTGTTTGCTCAGGAGTAAGTTCTTCGAGATATTGCTTGATCAGGAGGTATTGCATCCAGTTCTGACAAACTTGGCCGGTTTCACCATAAGTAACAAGTTCATAGGGATACAACGCGATATCAAAACAGAGATTGTTGTCAATCATTACTTGAAAGGCTTTGCCTTCCACACATTTGCCACGATATTCATCAATCGGTCTGGCTTTCAGATCGCCTGCGGGGCGGAAGCGGTATCCGTAAATTCGCCCACGGGTACGCAATTCTTCCATAAATTCAGGTGCCAGTTGCTCATGCAATTCCAAGGGGATATAGCGCAATGCATTCTTCAATGCCGTAGCTGTCTGCGCCGACGTAAGCGTATAACTACGGTCGGGGGCCCTCCGGATACCTTCTATGAAAGCTGGGTAGGGAGGTAACGTGTTGCCAAGAGTTATCTTCATAATAAGCAGAATTAAGGATTACAAACTGTAAGCAATACAGTTCTATAACTCTTCGCAATATAGAAAAAAAGAAGAGAAAAGACAAAGGTTTTGGTAGATTTATTATCAGAAAGGTATTATTTATTCTTTCTGCTGCTCACCACACAGCATTTGCAGATACTTGAAGGTATGCTTCGCTTCCTGACTGTCTTTTGTAAGGTAGGCTTTTTTCCATTCCGGATGTTTTTCCAGCAGTTGCGCCATCTTTTCTTTTCCTACAAAATCAATCTTTCCGGTCTCACCGTTCAGCTCATAGCAGACCCGTTTAGTAACCAGACTTGAAGCAGCAAGAGCATCTCCCACATTTCCACCCAGTTTCACATCATCTTCTTCTGCAAATGTCCCACCGATTACCGACCCTAATGGCATCGCACAGAAATAGATATTTTTGCCCAACTGAACAGCCGGAGCATACCACGCCCCGAAACGCATCTTTTTATAACGCAACTTACGACAGTTGATAAATAAGTCTCCTTCAGAAGTACGCACCGCAAAACAACGCTTCTTCAACTGGCGGCACATAGATTCATCATTGCCTGCCGTTATCCGGTAGTCAGCCCCGCCTGTCAATAGAATCTGGCTTCTGGAACGCTTCTCTACTCGCAACACCGCAAGGGTATCGCCATCTTGAGCCATCAACTCTTTCAAGTTCGAATAAATGATATTCTGCGCAACTACCGGAAGGCTAATCACGCTTATCAGCAACCACAAAACATATCCTTTCTTCATAAGCCATCCTCCTTTCTTCATTCAACGCCTTTTCGAGTGGAAAGTTATAAATTTTAGCGCATAAATGCAAGAATGGAAAAAGAAATGTTGAAAAAAGAAGCCAAGAAGCCTCTTTCGCCTTCTTGGCACAGCACCTCTTACACGCAATTATCCCGGAAGCAAGTCAATCGCCCCCGAAGTTTGTTTACTCATGAGATACGGTTTATGGTTCTTTTTATAATCTTATCTTGTCTTTTTCCATCCTGAATATCAGGTGTTTTATCTGGTATATCAAGCATTAATACCTGTTATGACCGATATTATGACTTATACTGTGCCCCATACTGATGTAGCATACATAAGTAATCATAAAGAATAAGTTGTGACAATTTACATGGAAACAGACTCCATTCATATCCGTTTAAGTTTGCGACAATGTTTATCCGGACAAAGAAAGGATAAGCACCCGGGAACAACAGCAAATGAACGATTCATTATGCTATTATGCAGGCATGATTAATATATTCCGTCAGTAACAACAAATCGTTTCACGTACATGCTCCCATCAGTCCACGTACGTAAACCATTGAGCTCACATACGTGAACCGAACAGATCACGGACGTGAAACGAAAATATGAAACGAACAAAATATATTAGTCAAACCTTGTTTACAGGTTAAGGTTGCCGAGTCTTGTCTTAATATAGGCGGCATACAGGAAGTAATATATGGCATAAACAACGTACATTCATGCCTAAAAGGGAATTCTTAACACAAATAGGCAAAGGCTTTAAAAGAGTACACTTTCTACTGATAATCAACAAATTAACCGTATTATCTATTAAAAACAGGTGATAATAGAAAGCAGAAAAACATCTATTATCACCTTATTATCACCGGTTATTATCACCATTACTTGACTAATTATAAGACACTTATCACACAAAGGTGACAAGTGACAATAACAAAGTGTGTTTATTTCCTATGTAACTTTGCTCTAAACCATCACAACTTGCTTCATCACCGATTACTGAATGACCGTTAATAAAGAGTAAATCTGCTCTTTACAAAAACACGCTCCCATTCTGCTTTTTACGAATTATATTACCTTTGTCCGAAAAGCAATATAATCGTATGGAAAAACAAGAAAATATTATAGCAACCTATCAACAAATCATTCAGGAAACAGAACAACAACTACAAAAAGCGCAGAAACGCATTCGCTATATCAGCCTTCTGAGACTGATCTTATTCGTAGAAGCAGTAGCCTCCGCCATTATTTTTTGGTCTGATGGATGGTTAAAGCTCATCGTCTTTACCGTAATTCCCATCATCGCTTTCATTTGGCTGGTGCAAAGCCACAACCGATGGTTTTACTGGAAAGATTATCTCAAAAAGAAAATAGAAATCAATCAGCAGGAACTACGAGCACTGCAATATGACTTTTCCGACTTCGACAACGGAAAAGAATACATCGATCCGTCTCACCTCTATACTTTCGACTTGGACATATTTGGCGAGCACTCACTATTCCAGTATATCAATCGTACTTCGACCCCCATCGGCAAACAGCGTCTTGCCAACTGGTTCAATGCGCATCTGGAAGAAAAAGAAGCTATCGAACAACGTCAGGAAGCGATTCGGGAACTATCTTCAGAACTTGAGTTTCGGCAACAATTCCGCCTGCTCGGATTACTTTATAAAGGCAAGCCATCCGACACCTCTGAAATTAAAGAATGGGTAAACAGTCCGAGCGACTATCGGAAACACGCTTTCCTCCGTATCCTCCCGACAGCAGTAGGTATTATAAACCTCCTATGTATCGGCGCAACGATTCTGGGATTTCTCCCTGCAAGCATCAGCGGGATAGTATTTGCATGCTTTGTCGTATTCAGTTTTATCTTCTCAAAAGGAATAACCAAAATACAAGCGACGTATGGCGAAAAACTACAAATTCTGTCTACTTACGCCGACCAGATTCTCATCACCGAGAAAAAAGAGATGCACAGCCCTGCACTGCAACAACTGAAAGCCGAACTTACAAGCCAAAATCAAACAGCTTCCCAGTCCGTACATCGCCTTGCTAAACTCATGAATGCACTCGACCAACGAGGTAATCTGCTAATAAGCACCATCTTGAACGGCCTCCTATTTTGGGAACTCCGCCAAGTCATGCAAATCGAGAAATGGAAAGAAGTACACTCCGCAGATCTCCCCCGCTGGATCGAAGCTATCGGAGCAATTGATGCTTATTGTTCTCTTGCAACATTCTCATACAACCATCCGGATTACATCTATCCTCAAATAACTTCTCAGTCTTTCCATCTGCAAGCCGAAGCCTTAGGGCATCCGCTCATGGACCGCAATAAATGTGTCCGCAATGGAATCGATATGGAGAAACGCCCGTTCTTTATCATTATTACCGGCGCCAACATGGCAGGCAAAAGTACTTACCTGCGCACCGTAGGTGTCAACTATCTATTGGCTTGCATTGGTGCTCCTGTATGGGCTGCGAAAATGGAAATATTTCCCGCTCGTCTTGTCACCAGCCTCCGGACAAGTGATTCACTCACCGACAACGAATCTTACTTCTTCGCCGAACTCAAACGACTGAAACTAATCATTGATAAACTCAAAGCCGGAGAAGAATTATTTATCATCCTTGATGAAATTCTGAAAGGAACTAACTCTATGGATAAACAGAAAGGTTCTTTTGCCTTAATCAAACAGTTCATGAGCATGGATGCCAATGGTATTATCGCTACTCATGACCTACTGCTAGGCACACTAATAGATGCTTTTCCACAAAATATCCGGAATTATTGTTTCGAAGCGGACATTACCAACAACGAACTGACATTTTCATACCAGATGAGAAGCGGAGTCGCACAGAACATGAATGCGTGCTTCTTAATGAAAAAAATGGGGATTGCCGTCATCGACGGTTAATCCCCACATGTCAAATTATTCCTTAAAGCCTGCTTGTATCTAAGCTATTAAGACATAGAAGTGCGATATTCAGTAATTATCAATCCATTATCCATTTATCCCTGCATCCCTGCACTTGACTATCTTAGAAATGATCTTCTGATGAATGACAATTCGCCATCAACATGAACACCATTTGGCATTAAGCACTTTAATTCAATTGACTTTTAGTCAGAAACGCAGCAACAGCTGCAGCTGCATCATTGGTAAAATAATGCACAGCAGTCACCGGCTGATATGTATAAGGTACAAACTGGAATAGCTGTACAGCTGCAAATTTATTATCAGCAGATAGTATCACGTCCATACGTATATTACCACTTGCCTCACTCTTAATCTTTGAATCCGCAGAAAATGAACCGGAATTAACAAGGTCAGTCAACTTGTCCATATGCTTCAGATCAAAGAAAACACTACGCTCTTTCGTTATGCTTCCTGTCGGAACATAGACCACTTCTTTTGACTTCCAGAAAAGCCGGAATATACCTAAAAGGAACAATCCTGTTCCAAAGACCATCAGAGCCATACTGACAGTAGACGATTTATCTTCCAGTTCGAAAGTAGAAGCAAAAGATAAAATACCAATCAGTAACATTACACAAGAAATTAAAAGACCGGAGATACTCGTACGTTTAGCGATATCGGGATGTGAAGATGCAAATATAGTAGCATCAATAGCTTGAGTTGCCATAATATTGAAGTTTAAATTATTAGTAAAAATATGAAGATAATAAAGACTGACCGGCACTATATAATTAACGCCAGCAATCCGTAAAATAATACCAATAAATAAACGTCTAAATAATAATATGCCTTAAAGTAAATACATAATATTCACTTGCAGGCTGGCAATAATAGGAAGTTGTAGTATTATAAATCCTTCCCCAATGCTGTGACAGTGAGTTATCACGGTCTGCACAACATTGCAGTACATTTCTCAGAGAAGAGAAGTATTCACCGATTTGCACACGTTGGATGCGTGTCACCGATATCTGATGGCTTTGCAAATTAGTTAATTCAGCCACAGGAAGATAAGGAGATTCTGGAGCATTAATCTGCCCCTGCGGTTTCATAGAATATGTAACAGCATGCTCTGGTTGTTCCACCTGTTTTTCAGTGAAAACATTGCCTGCGACCCCATGAAGGGCAACTGCCAGCAACAGAAACAATATTACCTTTACAAATTTTGCCATATTCTCCTGCAAATATAACAGATAATTCTTACGAAAAGTTCATTCGGTAAATCTTTTAATGTATCTTAGTATAACTAAAATATAAGGATACAAAAAAGGCTACCCGTATGAGTAGCCTTTTTTATATGTATAAGAATAACTGTAAAATTATTCAGCTGATTCAGCTTTTGGTTCTTCAGTTGCAGGAGCTTCAACAGCAGCAGGAGCAGCACTCTTCTTAGAACGACGAGTACGAGTAGCTTTCTTAGCAACTTTTTCTTTAGCCATGTTTTCATTGTAGTCAACCAACTCAATGAAACACATTTCTGCATTGTCACCTAAACGGTTACCAGTCTTGATGATACGAGTATAACCACCCGGACGGTCAGCAATCTTAACCGAGATTTCTTTGAACAATTCTGTTACTGCAATCTTATCTTGCAGGTTGCTAAATACAACACGACGAGAATTCGTAGTATCTTCTTTAGACTTTGTAATCAAAGGCTCAACAAACTTCTTCAAAGCTTTAGCCTTTGCCACAGTCGTAGTGATTCTTTTGTGCTTGATCAAGGAGCAAGCCATGTTAGATAACATAGCGCTTCTATGAGAAGCAGTACGACCTAAATGATTGAATTTTTTATTATGTCTCATTTTTTATTCTTTATCTAATTTATATTTAGAAATGTCGGTTCCAAACGATAGATTCAGACTTTCCAGCAAATCATCAAGCTCGGTAAGCGATTTCTTTCCGAAGTTTCTGAACTTCAACAGGTCAGTTTTGTTGAATTGTACCAAGTCACCGAGAGTTTCTACGTTAGCAGCCTTCAAACAATTGAGGGCGCGAACTGACAAGTCCATATCAACAAGCTTAGTCTTCAACAGCTGACGCATATGCAATACTTCTTCATCAAACTCTTCATTGCCATCAGTATCGTTACTTTCAAGCGTGATCTTCTCGTCAGAGAACAACATGAAGTGATAAATCAGAATTTTTGCAGCTTCTTTCAGCGCTTCCTTCGGGTGTATAGAACCGTCGGTACTAATCTCAAGCACTAGCTTTTCGTAGTCTGTCTTCTGTTCTACACGGAAGTTTTCTACAGCATACTTGACATTACGTATCGGTGTATAAATAGAGTCGATTGGAATTACATTAACATCCGTGCAATATTCGCGATTTTCATCAGCAGGAACATATCCACGACCCTTGTTAATAGTAATATCAATCTGCATAGTTGCCTTAGAATCTAAATGACAAATAACTAATTCCGGATTTAACACTTCAAATCCAGTCAAATACTTACCTATGTCACCTGCTTTAAATTCACTTGAATTCTCGACAGTGATACTCACTTTTTCGCTCTCGAATTCTTCAACTACTTGCTTGAATCTCACTTGTTTCAGATTCAAGATAATGTTGGTAACATCCTCTTTTACTCCAGGTACACTAGAAAATTCATGCTCCACACCATCTATTCTGATAGTAGTGATAGCAAAACCCTCTAATGAAGAGAGCAGGATACGGCGTAATGCATTACCTACGGTAATACCAAACCCCGGTTCCAACGGACGAAATTCGAATTTACCGAATCTGGAGTCCGCCTCCAACATTAATACTTTATCAGGTTTTTGAAATGCTAATATCGCCATGAAATTAATTATTATTTAGAATACAATTCAACGATCAAATGTTCTTTAATGTTCTCAGGAATGTCTGCTCTTTCAGGTATATGCAACATTTTACCAACCTTAGAAGTTTCATCCCACTCCAACCAAGCGTATTTGCTGTGATTGAAACCTGCAAGAGAGTTAGCAATTACTTCCAAAGATTTAGATCTTTCACGAACACCAATCAATTGTCCTGGTTTTACTGCGAACGAAGGAATGTTTACCACTTCACCATCTACAGTAATATGCTTGTGACTAACCAACTGACGAGCAGCAGCACGTGTAGGAGCAATACCCAAACGGAATACTACGTTGTCAAGGCGGCCTTCCAGCAATTGAAGAAGCACCTCACCGGTAATACCTTTAGCGGTAGCGGCTTTTTCAAACAAATTGCGGAATTGTTTTTCTAAAACTCCATAAGTGTATTTCGCTTTCTGCTTTTCACGAAGTTGCACACCATATTCAGAAGTTTTTCTTTTTCTTGAATTTCCGTGTTGTCCGGGAGGATAGTTCTTCTTTGACAAAACTTTATCAGCTCCAAAGATGCCTTCACCGAATTTACGGGCTATTCTTGATTTTGGTCCAGTATATCTAGCCATTTCTTTTAAATATTTAATTGTTTATTCATGAACTCAATTTGTTGCAGCCGCGATTGCAGAGAAGAAATTATTGCAATCCAAAAACAAAATCAAGATCATTTTAAGTTAAAGGTAAATTAAACTCTACGTCTTTTCGGAGGACGACAACCATTGTGTGGAAGTGGAGTTACGTCGATGATCTCTGTAACCTCAATACCAGCTCCGTGGATAGTTCTAATAGCAGACTCACGTCCGTTACCTGGACCCTTCACATATGCTTTTACCTTTCTCAGGCCAAGATCAAATGCAATTTTTGCACAATCCTGGGCAGCCATCTGAGCTGCATAAGGAGTATTCTTTTTTGAACCTCTAAATCCCATCTTTCCTGCAGATGACCAAGAGATTATCTGCCCTTCACTGTTTGCAAGAGAAACAATAATATTGTTGAAAGATGAATGAACGTGTAACTGTCCATTAGCGTCTACTTTCACATTTCTCTTCTTAGCTGCAACTGTTTTTTTTGCCATATCAACAATTATTATTTAGTAGCTTTTTTCTTATTAGCAACGGTTTTCTTTCTACCCTTACGAGTACGCGCATTGTTCTTAGTGCTCTGACCTCTAACCGGCAGACCAATACGATGACGTACACCACGGTAACAACCAATATCCATTAATCGCTTAATGTTCAATTGGATTTCAGAACGAAGATCACCTTCTACTTTATACTCTGCACCGATAATCTCACGAATCTTAGCAGCTTGATCATCTGTCCAGTCTTTAACCTTCAGATCTTTATCTACACCAGCTTTATCTAAAATTTTTGCTGAACTACTGCGACCTATTCCATATACATAGGTCAACGCAATTTCACCTCTTTTATTCTGAGGTAAATCTACACCAACTATTCTTATAGCCATATACTAAATTATTTTTTTTGCAAAAATAACAAATTATCCTTGACGTTGTTTATACTTAGGATTTTTCTTGTTAATAACATACAAACGGCCATTACGTCTAACGATCTTACATTCTGGCGTGCGTTTCTTTAATGATGCTCTTACTTTCATATCTTAATTTTATTTATATCTAAACACAATTCTTCCTTTCGATAAGTCGTAAGGAGACATTTCGACTCTCACTTTATCTCCCGGCAAAATCTTAATGTAATGCATACGCATCTTACCTGAAATATGTGCAGTAATCTCATGTCCGTTTTCTAATTCAACACGAAACATTGCATTAGACAATGCTTCAACTATAACTCCATCTTGTTCTATTGCAGATTGCTTTGCCATATTATATTGCTTTATCTCCTAAAACTTCTTCTATGAATTTGAATGAAGACAAAATATCAGCCTCACCAACTCCAACAGCTACCGTATGTTCAAAGTGCGCAGCACATTTACGATCTCTGGTCCTCACAGTCCATCCGTCACCTTCCATAATCACTTGTCTGTCTCCCAACGTTATCATCGGCTCAATTGCAATGCAAAGACCTCTTTTCATCAAAGGACCATATCCTCTTTTACCATAATTAGGTACCTGGGGATCTTCGTGCATTTCCTTACCGATGCCGTGACCGACAAACTCACGCACTACACCATAAGAATGAGACTCACAATATTGCTGAATAGCATATCCGATATCTCCGATTCTTTTTCCATGTACTGCATTCTGAATACCGATATATAACGCTTCTTTAGTTACCTTCAACAAGTTACGAATTTCTTCGTCTACCTCTCCTACACAAAAAGTATAAGCAGAATCTCCACAAAAACCATTCATATAAGTTCCGCAATCCACAGATACGATATCGCCGTCTTTCAAAACAATATCCCCCGGAATTCCATGTACTACCTGGTCATTTACAGAAGTACAGATGGATGCAGGAAACGGGTCTCCATATTGATTCGGGAATCCTTTAAAAGTTGGAGTTGCCCCATTATCTCTAATGAATTCTTCAGCAACTTTATCCAACTCACGTGTAGTTACACCAGGCTTCACCACTTTAGCAACCTCAGCTAGAGTTCTACCGACAAGCAGGTTACTCTGACGGAGCAATTCTATTTCATCTTCTGTCTTAAGAAATATCATTTCTATTCTAAAGAATTAATATGCCGCTACACCAGCGCGTCCCTTAATACGACCTGATTTCAACAGACCATCATAATGTCTCATCAACAAATGACTTTCAACCTGTTGCAGTGTATCAAGAACAACACCTACAAGAATTAACAAAGATGTACCGCCGAAGAATTGAGCAAATCCAGCTTGAACCCCAAATATACCAGCAAAAGCAGGCATAATAGCAACCAATGCCAAGAAGAAAGAACCCGGTAAAGTAATACGAGACATGATATCATCAATATACTCTGCTGTTTTCTTTCCCGGTTTGATACCAGGGATGAAACCATTATTTCTCTTCATATCCTCAGCCATCTGAGTCGGATTGATTGTAATTGCAGTATAGAAATATGTAAATAATATAATCATTACCGCAAAAACAAAATTATACCAGAAACTTGTATGATCTGTAAACGCATGCAAGAAACCACCTGCGTTATTTACATTATTGGAAAAACCGATAAATGTAATTGGAATAAACATGATTGCCTGAGCAAAGATAATAGGCATTACACCAGCAGCATTCACCTTCAAAGGAATATACTGTCTTGCACCACCATATTGTTTATTACCTACAATTCTTTTAGCATATTGTACAGGAATCTTTCTTGTACCTTGTACCAACAGGATTGCAGCACCAATTACTAACAATAAGAATACGACTTCAATTATAAACATAATCAGACCACCACTCTTATTTGCTACTCTGGATACAACTTCTTGTATCAAAGCATCAGGGAAACGAGCGATAATACCGATCAGGATGATAAATGAAATACCGTTACCAATACCTTTATCAGTTATTCTTTCACCAAGCCACAAAATAAACATACTACCTGCTGCCAAAATAATGGTAGAGGTAACCATAAACAGAGTCCAATCTAATGAAGCATTTAAGGAAGGGCCAGCCTGCATTTTAAGATTGAGCAAATAAGAAGGGGCCTGAACTAACAATATAGCAATCGTCAGATAACGAGTATATTGATTCATTTTTCTTCTGCCGCTCTCACCTTCGCGCTGCAACTTCTGGAAATACGGCACAGCGATTCCCAATAGCTGAATAACGATAGATGCAGAGATATAAGGCATGATTCCTAATGCAAAAATAGAGGCATTAGAAAATGCTCCTCCAGAGAACATATTTAACAAGGCTAAAAGGCCTTCACTTGTTTG
Source organism: Bacteroides faecis (assembly GCF_020091505.1). Taxonomy (NCBI): domain Bacteria; kingdom Pseudomonadati; phylum Bacteroidota; class Bacteroidia; order Bacteroidales; family Bacteroidaceae; genus Bacteroides; species Bacteroides faecis. Next base: position 482,481 of record NZ_CP081916.1, read on the forward strand.
TTCGTGCAATTTTGCCAGCATTGCCGGATTAATACCCGGTAATACGACATATGATCCGAAACGGTAAATTGCCACAAACAATATGGTGATGAGGATCCGCTGTCTCAGATCCTCAATCTTCCATATATTCTTTAATGTTTCAATAGCTTTTCTCATTGAATCAGAGTTTTACTACAGTTCCACCAGCAGCTTCAATAGCAGCAGCAGCACTCTTAGAGAATGCGTTAGCTTCTACTTCCAGCTTGTTAGTCAGAGCTCCGTTACCCAATACTTTAACCAATTGATTTGAAGAAATAAATCCTGCTTCAATAAAGTCGCTAATACCAACTTTTGTCAGATTCTTAGCGTCTGCAAGCGTCTGAATTGTATCCAAGTTGATAGCCTTATATTCTACACGATTGATATTCTTAAAACCAAATTTAGGTACTCGACGTTGAAGAGGCATCTGACCACCTTCAAAGCCAACTTTCTTAGAGTATCCAGATCTTGATTTAGCTCCTTTATGACCTCTTGTAGAAGTGCCCCCCAAGCCAGAACCGGCACCACGTCCTATTCTCTTTCTTGTCTTAGTAGATCCTTCTGCAGGTTTTAAATTACTTAAGTTCATATTGTAATTCGTTTTTTTATTCAACAAATAATTACTTAACAATGGCAACCAAGTGTTTTACTTTATCTACCATTCCAAGAATTGAAGGAGTGCTTTCGTGTTCAACCACACGGTTCAGTTTGCGAAGTCCCAGTGCATCAAGAGTTCTTTTCTGATCAGCTGGAGCACCAATTCTACTTTTAACTTGTTTAATCTTTATAATTGACATATCTCCTCCTTATCCTCTAAATACTTTTTCAACACTAATACCTCTGTTCTGAGCAATCATTCTTGCATCACGCATCTCACTCAAAGCTTCAATTGTAGCTTTAACAAGGTTGTGCGGATTTGAAGAACCTTTAGATTTTGCCAAAACGTCAGTAATACCAACACTTTCCAATACAGCACGCATAGCACCACCAGCTACTACACCGGTTCCGTGAGATGCAGGTTTGATGAATACTTCAGCACCACCAAACTTAGCTGATTGTTCATGAGGAACAGTACCTTTCAAAACAGGTACTTTCACCAGGTTCTTTTTAGCTGATTCTACGCCTTTAGCGATAGCAGCTGTTACTTCACCTGCTTTACCAAGTCCCCAACCGATAATACCTTCTTCGTTACCTACAACAACGATTGCAGAGAAACTAAAAGTTCTACCACCTTTGGTAACTTTAGTAACACGATTAATAGCAACCAATCTATCCTTCAGTTCTATATCGTTAGTAACCTTAACTCTATTATTAACTCCTGCCATAATGATTAAAATTTAAGTCCACCGTTACGAGCAGCATCAGCTACTTCTTTTACTCTCCCATGATACAAGTAACCATTACGGTCGAAAACAACAGTAGTTATACCTGCTTCCTGAGCCTTTTTAGCAATCATTTCACCAACTTTAGCAGCTTGTTCTTTCTTTGCGACTTTCTCAGCCATACCTAAAGAAGAAGCAGCAGCCAGTGTCTTACCAGAAAGATCATCGATAATCTGGACATAAATTTGCTTGTTACTTCTAAATACACTCATACGCGGACGTTCAGCAGTACCTGAGATCTTATTGCGTACTCTATATTTGATCTTAACTCGTCTTTCTATTTTTGTTGTCATAATAATCTAATTTTATATGATTTACTTAGCACCGGCTGATTTACCAGACTTTCTACGAATTACTTCGCCAACAAACTTAATACCTTTACCCTTATATGGTTCAGGCTTACGGAAAGAACGTATTTTAGAGCAAACTTGACCAAGCAATTGTTTGTCACACGATTCCAATATAATAAGAGGGTTCTTATTTCTTTCAGACTTAGTTTCAACTTTCACCTCAGCAGGCAATTGAATGAAAATATTGTGTGTATAACCTAAAGCCAGTTCAATGATGTTACCTTGGTTAGAAGCACGGTAACCTACACCGACAAGTTCCAGTTCCTTTTTATATCCTTCAGACACGCCCACAACCATGTTATGAACTAAAGAACGATACAAACCGTGGAAAGCATGTTTTTGCTTCGGGTTATCAATCATTTCTTTTTCGTTTTCTGTTAAAGTCACGTGTCCGTCTTCAATGGCAACATTGATAGCAGGATTCACATATTGGCTAAGTTCGCCTTTGGGTCCCTTAACGGTAACCACATCATCCTTCAGAGTGACTGTCACTCCAGCAGGGATACTAATGGGTAATTTTCCTATTCTTGACATTGCTTATTCCTCCTAAATTAATATACGTAACACAAGACTTCACCACCGATTTTCAGTTCAGCAGCTTCTTTGTTAGTCATTACACCTTTGGAAGTAGATATTATAGCAATACCCAGCCCATTAATAACACGCGGCATATCTTTGTAACCAGTATACTTACGCATACCCGGAGAAGATACTCTTTCTAATTTTTTGATTGCGTTAACTTTGTTAACAGAATCATACTTCAAGGCAACCTTAATAGTTCCTTGAGGACCATCTTCTACAAACTTATAGTTAAGAATGTAGCCTTTTTCAAAAAGAATCTTAGTGATTTCTTTTTTCAAGTTCGAAGCGGGAACTTCTACAACTCTGTGCTTAGCACCAATTGCGTTCCGCAACCTCGTCAAATAATCTGCTATTGGATCAGTCATATAAAAATAAATTAAATTAATCAGGACTTCCCTGACAATATTTAAACAATAATTACCAGCTTGCTTTCTTTACGCCCGGGATCAGACCGTTAGATGCCATCTCACGGAACTGGATTCTTGAAATTCCGAACTGACGGATATAACCTTTTGGACGACCAGTCAGTTTGCAACGGTTGTGCATACGAATCGGATTTGAATTCTTAGGCAACTCTTGCAATTTCTGTGCAGCTTCAAAAGCATCGGCAGGTTCACCTGTTCTCACGATTTGCTTCAAAGCAGCTCTTTTCTCGGCGTATCTGGCTACTAATTTAGCACGCTTTACTTCACGTGCCTTCATTGATTCCTTTGCCATATTCTATTAATCTTTTTTAGCGTTTTTAAAAGGTAAACCGAATTCCTTCAACAAGGCATAACCTTCTTCATCTGTCTCCGCAGAGGTTACAAAGGTAATATTCATTCCGAGAATTCTTGTAATACTATCGATATTTATTTCAGGGAAAATGATTTGTTCCTGAATACCAAGGGTATAGTTACCTTTACCATCAAACTTACTTTCGATACCTTTGAAGTCACGAATACGAGGAAGAGCTACACGAACTAGTTTTTCCAAGAATTCATACATTCTCTCACGGCGCAAAGTTACCATAACGCCAATCGGCATTTTTTTACGTAACTTAAAGTTTGCGATATCTTTACGAGAAATGGTAGCTACGGCCTTCTGACCTGTGATAGCTGTCATTTCATTGATTGCTACTTCAATAATCTTCTTATCAGCAACAGCCATACCTAAACCTTGATTGATAACAATCTTCTTAAGTACGGGTACCTGCATCGTTGAAGAATACTGGAATTGTGATTTCAATGCAGGTGCAATACGATCTGCATATTCTTTCTTTAGGCTAGCAGTATTACTCATTACTAAATCTCCTCTCCTGATTTTTTAGAATAACGCACTAAAGTTCCTTCAGAACTCTTTCTTCTCCCAATACGCGTTGCTTTACCAGTTTTTGGATCAACCGGGTTCAAGTTTGAAATGTGGATAGAAGCTTCTTGCTTCACAATACCACCCTGCGGATTCTTTGCATTCGGCTTAGTGCTCTTAGATACCATATTGATACCCTCAACAATTGCACGACCTTCTTTAACAAGAACCTTCAATACACGACCAGTTTTGCCCTTATCTTCGCCAGCATTTACGTAAACTGTATCGCCTTTTTTAATATGTAATTTACTCATTACTCAAATCTTTTACAAAATTAAAGTACCTCAGGCGCAAGTGACACAACCTTCATGTTTGTAGCACGAAGTTCTCTTGCTACAGGACCGAAAATACGACTTCCTCTAATTTCACCTGCATTATTAAGCAACACGCAAGCATTATCATCAAAACGTATATAAGAACCATCAGGACGACGGATTTCTTTCTTCGTACGTACAATCAAAGCCTTTGATACTGCACCTTTTTTAACATCACTCGAAGGGATAACACTCTTTACGGAAACTACAATAACATCTCCTACTGAAGCATAACGACGACCTGTGCCACCCAATACACGGATACACAAAGCTTCTTTAGCTCCACTGTTATCACATACTGTAAGTCTGGATTCTACTTGTATCATAATTACTTAGCTCTTTCAATTATTTCTACTAATCTCCATCTTTTAGTCTTGCTCAAAGGACGAGTTTCCATGATGCGTACAGTATCACCGATATTGCATTCATTCTTTTCATCATGAGCATGGTACTTCTTCGTTTTACTAACGAACTTACCATATATAGGGTGTTTTTCTTTAAACTTGGCAGCAACTGTGATAGTTTTTTCCATCTTGTTGCTCAATACAACCCCTGTTCTTTCTTTTCTTAAATTTCTTGCTTCCATCAAGCTGATCATTTATTGTTAAGTTCTCTTTGGCGTAATTCTGTTTTCATACGCGCAATAGTCCTGCGTAATTGTTTGATTTGAGCAGGATTTTCCAAAGGAGAAATAGAATGATTGATAACCATCTGGTTATAATTAGCTGTTTCTGCCTCTACTCTTTCTACTAAATCATTAGTAGTCATTTCTTTAATTTCTGCAATTTTCATAAACCTTACGCATTTTGATTTTGAATATCATAATCACGTCTTACGACAAACTTCGTTGTAATAGGAAGCTTTTGAGCAGCTAAGCGCAATGCTTCTTTCGCGATTTCGTAAGATACTCCTTCAGCTTCAATAATGATTCTACCTGGAGTTACAGGAGCCACAAATCCCTCGGGAGCACCTTTACCTTTACCCATACGCACATCGGCAGGTTTTCTAGTAATTGGTTTATCCGGGAATATACGGATCCAGATCTGTCCTTGACGTTGCATATATCTTGTTACTGCAATACGAGCAGCTTCGATCTGACGGCCTGTAATCCATTTAGTTTCCAAAGCCTTAATGCCAAAAGAACCGAAAGCCAGCTGGTTGCCTCTCTGAGCATTACCTTTTGCACGGCCTTTTTGTTGTCTTCTGAATTTTGTCTTTTTCGGTTGTAACATAGTTTCCTAAAATTCAAATTCGTTTAGCGATTATTTTTCTTTCTTTTGAAGTTCTTTCCGCCGTTGTTTCCACCATTGTTTCCACGACCACTTTCTTTGCTTTGTGTAAAGTTCGGAGCTAATTCTTTCTTACCAAACACTTCACCTCTACAAATCCAAACTTTGATACCTAAAAGACCCACTTTAGTCAATGCTTCAGCATGACAGTAGTCGATATCAGCTCTGAAAGTGTGTAACGGAGTTCTTCCTTCTTTATACATTTCAGAACGAGCCATTTCAGCTCCATTCAAACGTCCTGAAATCTGAATTTTGATACCTTCAGCACCCATACGCATTGTATTTGCGATAGCCATTTTAATGGCACGGCGGTAGGCAATTTTACCTTCTACCTGGCGAGCAATGTTGTTAGCAACAATTACAGCATCCAGTTCCGGTCTTTTCACTTCAAAGATATTAATCTGAATATCTTTGTCGGTAACCTTCTTCAACTCTTCTTTTAACTTATCAACTTCTTGGCCACCTTTACCGATGATAATACCCGGGCGAGCAGTGCAAACGGTAATAGTAACGAGCTTCAGCGTACGTTCAATTACGATTCTTGATACACTTGCCTTTGCAAGTCTTGCATTAAGATATTTACGGATTTTGCTATCTTCCAGCAAAGAATCACCGTAATCATTTCCACCATACCAGTTAGAATCCCATCCTCTGATAATTCCTAAACGGTTGCTTATTGGATTAACTTTTTGTCCCATCTACCTTAATTTTGATCTTCGTTATTACTTTTAGCACCAACGAACAATGTTACGTGATTTGAACGTTTGCGAATTCTATAACCTCTACCCTGCGGTGCCGGTCTCATTCTTTTGAGTGTAGCGCCACCATCAACAAAAATCTGCGTTACGAACAACTCGCCGCTTTCTGCTTTACGTTCGTTTTTCTGTTCCCAGTTAGCAATTGCAGAGCGAAGCAATTTTTCCACTCTTGCAGCAGCTTCTTTTGAAGAAAATTTCAAAACACCAAGTGCTCTGTTCACTTCCATACCACGAATCATATCAGCGACTAAGCGCATCTTACGTGGAGAAGTAGGAACATTTTGCAATTTAGCAAAATACATGGTCTTAAGGGCTTCTTTTCTTTTTTCAGCCGATATTTTTTTTCTTGCTCCCATTATATTTATTACTTTATTATTTCAAATAATTCCTGTTATCTTTTCTTGTTACCAGCGTGTCCTCTGAATGTACGAGTTGGAGCGAATTCGCCCAACTTGTGTCCTACCATATTTTCGGTAACATATACAGGAATAAATTTATTTCCATTGTGAACTGCAACTGTATGGCCTACAAAATCAGGCGAAATCATTGAAGCTCTGGCCCATGTCTTTACTACGACTTTTTTGCCAGATTCATTCATGGCAAAAATTCTCTTTTCAAGCTTTACGTTAATATATGGACCTTTTTTTAATGAACGACTCATAGTTTACTCAATTAATCAGATTACTTTTTTCTTCTCTCAATAATGTACTTAGACGATTGTTTCTTAGGAGCTCTAGTCTTAAGTCCCTTAGCGTACAATCCCTTACGAGATCTTGGATGTCCTCCGGAAGAACGTCCTTCACCACCACCCATCGGGTGATCAACCGGGTTCATTACAACACCACGGTTACGAGGACGACGACCTTGCCAACGAGAACGTCCAGCCTTACCTGAGCGTTCCAATCCATGATCTGAGTTACCAACACTACCGATAGTAGCTTTACAAGTGCTAAGAATCTGTCTTACTTCACCTGAAGGCAATTTAATCACACAATACTTACCCTCACGAGAAGTTAACTGAGCAAAGTTTCCAGCTGATCTAACCAGAGCAGCACCCTGTCCCGGACGTAACTCAATATTGTGAATTACAGTACCAACCGGAATGTTCTGAAGGGGAAGAGTATTACCAATCTCTGGCGCTGCTGTTTCACCCGACATCAGAGTCGCACCAACTTGCAATCCATTGGGAGCAATAATATATCTTTTTTCTCCATCAGCGTAATATAACAAAGCGATACGAGCCGAACGATTCGGATCGTATTCAATTGTCTTAACCACTGCTGGTACACCGTCTTTGTTTCTCTTGAAATCAACAATTCTAATCACCTTTCTATGACCGCCACCAATGTAGCGCATAGTCATCTTACCTTCGTTGTTACGACCACCAGATGATTTCTTACCATATACAAGAGACTTTTCTGGTACTGATGCAGTAATTTCTTCGAAAGTACCAATAATTTTATGTCTTTGCCCCGGTGTTGTGGGCTTTAATTTACGTACTGCCATTTTTATTAAATATTACTATAAAAATCAATAGTATCTCCTTCTTTCAATGTTACAATTGCTTTTTTGAATGCATTCGTACGGCCATTGATGATACCTGCTTTAGTATAACGGCTTTTATTTTTGCCTGCATACTTCACTGTATTCACATCAACTACAGTAACATTATAAAGAGCTTCAACTTCCTTCTTAATTTCCAGTTTGTTAGCATCAGGACGTACAACAAAGCCGAAACGATTCAGCTTATCAGTGATTGCAGTCATTTTCTCTGTTACCAACGGTTTAATAATAATTCCCATTATTTAAGCCTCCTTTTTAAATTAAGATATTGTCAATAGCCTTCAAAGAGTTTTCTGTAAGCACAACAACCCCAGCATTCAATACTCTGTAAGTATTTAATCCTGAGACAGTCTGCACGTTTGCACCCTCTATGTTACGAGCTGACAAATATACGTTTTTATTTGCTTCCGGTAAAATTACGAGTAGCTTTTTATCGGAAACTTTAAGATTTTTTGTCATAGCAACGAAATCTTTTGTCTTAGGAGCTTCAAAAACGAAGTCTTCAACAACAATAAGCGCGTTGTTCTGAACTTTATAAGACAATGCTGACTTACGAGCCAATGTCTTAACTTTTTTATTCAACTTGAAGAAGTAGTCTCTTGGTTTCGGACCAAAAACACGAGCACCACCAACGAGCACCGGTGAATTCATATCACCACGACGTGCTCCACCACCACCTTTCTGGCGACCGATCTTACGAGTAGAGCCACTGATTTCACTTCTTTCTTTTGACTTATGAGTACCCTGACGCTGGTTGGCCATAAATTGCTTTACATCCAAATAGATAGCGTGGTCGTTGGGCTCAATTCCGAAGATAGATTCGTTTAACGTAACCTTTCTCCCAGTGTCTTCACCTTTAATGTTATATACGTTAACTTCCATTATTTCTCAATTATTACGATTGAACCTTTGCAACCCGGGATAGAACCTTTGATCAAAAGAAGGTTATGATCCGCGATTACTTTTAATACCTGCAAGTTTTGAACAGTAACTCTGTCACCACCGAGCTGTCCGCCCATGCGCATTCCTTTGAATACTTTAGCTGGATAAGAACAAGCACCGATAGAACCCGGCTTACGAGCACGGTTATGCTGACCGTGAGTAGCTTGACCTACACCACCGAAACCATGTCTCTTAACTACACCTTGGAAACCTTTACCTTTAGAAGTTCCGACAACATCTACGAAAGTAGCGTCATTAAACATCTCTACAGTAATAGTATCACCCAGATTCAACTCTGTCTCAAATTCTTTGAACTCGGCCAAGTGTCTCTTCGGTGTTACTCCAGCTCTCTTAAAGTGACCCATCAACGGTTTAGTTGTATGTTTTTCCTTTTTGTCCTGGAAACCCAACTGAACAGCCGCATAGCCATCTTTTTCGACAGTTTTAACCTGAGTAACAACACAAGGACCTGCTTCGATAACAGTGCATGGTACATTCTTACCATCAGCACTGAAAACGGATGTCATTCCGATTTTTTTTCCTAATAATCCTGGCATTTCACTAATTTTTAATTATCAAACTTTAATTTCTACTTCCACACCACTCGGCAACTCAAGCTTCATAAGAGCATCTACTGTCTTAGCAGTTGAGCTATAGATGTCGATCAATCTCTTATAAGAAGAGAGTTCAAACTGTTCACGTGACTTCTTGTTAACGAAAGTCGAGCGGTTTACTGTAAAGATACGCTTGTGCGTAGGCAGAGGAATTGGACCACTAACAATAGCACCCGTAGCCTTTACGGTTCTTACAATCTTCTCAGCTGACTTGTCAACCAAGTTGTGGTCGTAAGATTTCAATTTAATTCTAATTTTCTGACTCATTATGGTTTTAAATTAATATATTTATAAATAAGATAAAGCGGCAGGCTAAGAGTCATTCGCTAGCCTGCTGCTTTTGATATTCTTCTAGAGTAAATCAGCACGTCCTTTAACTTCTTCCAATACAGCCTTAGCAATAGAGTTAGAAACTTGAGCGTGATGAGAATATACCATTGATGAAGTTGCGCGACCTGATGTAATAGTACGTAACGCTGTTACATAACCAAACATTTCAGCCAGTGGCACCATTGCTTTCACGATACGAGCACCGGAACGGCTAGATTCCATCCCTTCAACCTGGCCACGACGCTTATTCAAGTCACCGATCACATCACCCATGTTTTCTTCCGGAGTAACAACCTCCAGTTTCATGATAGGCTCCATCAATACCGGACCTGCTTTAGCACATGCATTCTTATATGCCTGAATAGCACAGATTTCGAAAGACAACTGGTCAGAGTCAACCGGGTGGAATGAACCATCAATCAAAGTTACTTTCATTGAATCCAACGGATATCCGGCCAACACACCGTTCTTCATTGCGCTTGTGAAACCTTTCTGAACTGAAGGAATAAATTCTTTAGGAATATTACCACCCTTCACTTCATCGATAAACTGCAATCCGCCTTCTTTGAAATCTTCATCAACAGGACCGATCTTAACGATAATATCTGCAAACTTACCACGACCACCAGACTGTTTCTTATAAACTTCACGAAGATCAACTGTCTTAGTGATAGCTTCTTTATAATTAACCTGAGGTTTACCTTGGTTACATTCTACTTTAAATTCACGTTTCAAACGGTCAATAATGATATCCAAGTGCAACTCACCCATACCAGAGATTACAGTCTGTCCTGTTTGCTCATCAGTCTTAACTGTAAATGTCGGATCTTCTTCAGCGAGCTTAGCCAAACCGTTAGACAATTTATCCATGTCTTTCTGAGTTTTAGGCTCAACTGCAATACCGATTACCGGTTCTGGGAAGTCCATAGACTCTAATACGATCGGAGCTGTTTCATCACAAAGCGTATCACCTGTATGAATATCTTTAAAACCTACACCTGCACCAATATCACCAGCACCGATTACTTCAACCGGATTCTGCTTGTTTGAATGCATCTGGAACAGACGAGAAACACGTTCTTTCTTACCAGAGCGAGAATTATAGATATAAGAACCAGCTTCAATCTTACCCGAATATACACGGAAGAAAGTCAAACGACCTACATAAGGGTCAGTAGCAATCTTAAATGCCAAAGCTGATGTTTTCTCATCATCACTCGGTTTACGATCTTCTTCTGCACCTGTATTCGGATTTGTACCAATCACATTCTCAGTATCCAATGGAGAAGGCAAGAAAGCACAAACATAATCCAACAATGTCTGAACACCCTTATTCTTAAATGAAGAGCCACACAACATTGGTACAACTGCCATCTGAACTGTTGCATTGCGGAGAGCTCTCAACACTTCTTCTTCTGTAATAGTAGAAGGATCGTCGAAATATTTCTCCATCAAAGCATCGTCAAACTCAGCTACCTTTTCAAGCATTTTATCTCTCCATTCATTTGCTTCATCAACGAGATCTGCCGGTATTTCTTCAACTGTATAGTCAGCCCCCATTGTTTCATCATGCCAATAGATAGCTTTCATTTTAATCAAGTCTACTAGACCTTTGAAGGTTTCCTCAGCACCAATAGGAACAACGATTGGACAAGGATTAGCACCCAAAACAGCTTTCATCTGGCGTACAACCTCAAAGAAGTCAGCACCCGAACGGTCCATTTTGTTTACGTACGCAATACGTGGCACATTATACTTATCAGCTTGACGCCATACAGTTTCTGATTGAGGTTCTACACCACCTACTGCACAGTAAGCAGCCACAGCACCATCCAGGATACGTAACGAACGTTCTACTTCAGCAGTAAAGTCAACGTGTCCCGGAGTGTCAATCAAGTTGATTTTATAAGTATCACCAGCATATTTCCATCTTGTTGTTGTTGCAGCAGATGTAATAGTAATACCACGTTCTTGCTCCTGTTCCATCCAGTCCATTGTTGCAGCACCATCGTGTACCTCACCAATTTTGTGAGTCAATCCAGTGTAGAACAGGATACGTTCAGAAGTTGTTGTTTTTCCGGCATCAATGTGAGCCATGATACCGATATTACGAGTCAAATGTAAATCTGTCTTTGCCATTTTCTTATTCCTTTACTTTAAGTTTTTAATCTAAATCGGTTATATTCTTATAGTATTAGAATCTGAAATGGGCAAATGCACGGTTAGCTTCAGCCATTCTATGCATATCTTCTTTACGTTTGTATGCACCACCTTGTTCGTTAAAGGCATCCATGATTTCAGCAGCCAATTTGTCTGCCATAGATTTACCACCTCTTTTGCGAGCAAACAGAATCAAGTTTTTCATTGAAACCGATTCTTTACGATCAGGACGGATTTCAGTAGGAACCTGGAAGGTAGCACCACCTACACGACGAGATTTTACTTCTACTTGCGGAGTTACATTATCCAAAGCCTTTTTCCAGATTTCGAGAGCTGATTTTTCTTCGTTAGGAAGTTTTGCTTTCACTGTTTCCAGAGCGGCATAAAAGATTTCATAAGACGCATTCTTTTTACCATCATACATCAAATGGTTTACAAACTTAGAAACCTTTTGGTCATTAAAAACGGGATCCGGAAGGATTACGCGTTTTTTGGGTTTTGCTTTTCTCATTTGTTTGAAAAATAATGTTTTTGTTCTTGGTTGTCTACTTCTTGACTTCTTCAACTCTCCCACCGGAGAATTTACTCAACCTTTAGCATTTCCAACAAACTAAAACGTAAGTTATTACTTTAATTCTAATTAGGTTTTAATCCTTATTTTTTCTTAGCCGGCGCAGCTTGTCCTGGTTTCGGACGCTTAGCTCCGTATTTAGAACGTCTTTGAGTACGACCAGCAACACCTGCAGTATCAAGTGTACCACGTACAATGTGGTAACGTACACCAGGAAGGTCTTTTACACGACCGCCACGTACCAAAACGATTGAGTGTTCCTGCAAGTTGTGTCCTTCTCCCGGAATGTATGAGTTAACCTCTTTTTGGTTAGTCAAACGTACACGAGCTACTTTACGCATTGCAGAGTTCGGCTTCTTCGGAGTAGTAGTATATACTCTCACGCAAACGCCACGTCTTTGAGGACATGAATCCAAGGCTGGAGATTTACTTTTCTCCACCAGCACTTCGCGTCCTTTTCTTACTAATTGCTGAATTGTAGGCATTTTAATTGTTTTTTGATTTATATTATTGTTATATTAATTTCGTAACTATACATTTTGGGCTGCAAAAATACGAATAATATTTGAATATTCAATGCGCTACAACTTTTTTTTCTTTTTTAATGTTTTTATATCAACCTCATGCTTCGCCTTTTACAACACTTAGCGGAGGCATCGGTGACTCTTCAGAAATACGAATAGGCCCAAAAGCACGTTCATACTTTGCTATGTTATCCTCCAATGCCTGCAACAAGCGTTTTGCGTGTTCTGGAGCTACTATAATACGAGATTGCACTCCTGCTTTCGGCACTCCTGGCATAACCCGTACAAAGTCTAGAATAAACTCTGAGCTTGAATGAGTAATGATTGCAAGATTCGCATAAGTTCCTTGCGCTACTTCTTCTTTCAACTCGATCTGTAACTGGTTGTTATTTTGTTCTTCCATATTAAATAAGATAAAATGTTTTTTTGCAAAATAACAAAATTTTATCGAGATAAGAATGATACAGTCAGGTAAAAGAAACAAAAAAAGGAGCAACTGCCTATTACAGCAATCGCTCCTTTTTCATATAGTCAATTGAATTGTATTATTCTACTTCATTGTAATCAAGTACTGTCTTCTTGTTCGCCAAGATACGATCATACTCTTCTTTTGAACCAACGATAATCTTTTCAAATTCACGCTGACCTGTACCTGCCGGAATTAAGTGACCGCAAATTACGTTTTCCTTCATTCCTTCAAGTTTATCTGTCTTGCCATTGATAGCAGCCTCATTCAATACCTTCGTTGTTTCCTGGAAGGATGCAGCTGACATAAAGCTTGAAGTCTGCAGTGCAGCACGCGTAATACCCTGAAGAATCTGAGTAGAAGTTGCAGCTACAGCATCACGTACCTCAACAGGTTTCAAGTCACGGCGCTTCAGCATACTGTTCTCATCACGCAACTTGCGGGCAGTCACAATCTGTCCCGGCTGCATATTCTGAGAATCACCTGCATCAACAACGACTTTCTTACCCCAGATACGATCGTTCTCTTCCATAAACTCAAGCTTATCCACTACCTGTTGTTCCAAGAAGCGAGTATCACCCGGCTCATCGATCTGAACCTTACGCATCATCTGGCGAACGATAATCTCAAAATGCTTATCATTGATCTTCACACCCTGCAGACGGTATACATCCTGAACTTCATTCACAATATATTCCTGTACAGCCGTAGGACCTTTAATTGCCAGGATATCAGCCGGAGTAGTAGCACCGTCAGATAATGGAGTACCAGCACGCACATAGTCGTTCTCCTGAACCAGAATCTGTTTGGACAATGCAACAAGATACTTCTTCACTTCACCTGTTTTCGAAGTTACGATGATTTCACGGTTACCACGCTTGATCTTACCCATTGTAACCTCACCGTCAATTTCAGAAACGACAGCAGGATTAGACGGATTACGTGCTTCAAACAACTCAGTAACACGAGGAAGACCACCCGTGATGTCACCCGCCTTACCTACAGCACGCGGAATCTTCACGATTACTTCACCGGCTTTCACTTTCTGACCATTTTCAATAATCACGTGACCACCTACCGGTAAATTATAAGTACGAATCAAATCGCCGTCTTCTGTCAGGATATGAGCCGAAGGAACTTTCGTTTTATCCTTAGATTCAATAATAATGATTTCACGAAGACCGGTTGCTTCATCCGATTCCACTTTATAAGTAACATTCTCAATTACACCTTCGAATTCAATCTTACCAGTTGCTTCAGTTATAATAACGGCATTGAACGGGTCCCATTTAGCAATTAACTTACCCTTTTCAACCAGATCACCATCCGAAACATATAATGTAGAACCATAAGGTACATTGTGCGTAGAAAGAACGATACCAGTATTTACGTCCACAAAACGAACTTCAGCCAAACGGCCTACCACTACTTTTGCAGCTTCACCCATTTCGTCTACGATATCTACCGTACGAAGTTCTTCAAATTCCAGACGAGCACTGTTCTTAGCCACAATACTTGCATTTGCCGCAATATTCGCAGCAGTACCACCGGCGTGGAATGTACGCAATGTCAACTGTGTACCCGGCTCACCGATTGACTGAGCAGCAATTACACCGACAGCCTCACCCTTCTGAACCATGCGGCTTGTTGCCAGGTTACGTCCGTAACACTTAGCACAAACACCCTTCTTCGCTTCACAAGTCAATACAGAACGGATTTCAACGCTTTCAATCGGAGAATCCTGAATCTTCTTAGCAACTTCTTCTGTGATTTCTTCACCACCGGCAACAAGCAATTCGCCTGTAGTAGGATGAATAATATCATGTACAGAAACACGACCTAAGATGCGTTCATACAGGGTAGCGATTACTTCATCGTTATTCTTCAAGTCTGTACAAACCAATCCACGAAGTGTACCGCAGTCTTCTTCTGTGATGATCACGTCGTGAGAAACGTCTACCAGACGACGAGTCAAATATCCGGCATCGGCAGTCTTCAAAGCGGTATCCGCCAAACCTTTACGGGCACCGTGAGTGGAGATAAAGTACTCCAACACAGAAAGTCCCTCTTTAAAGTTTGACAAGATCGGGTTTTCAATAATCTGACCACCTTCAGCACCAGCTTTCTGGGGCTTAGCCATCAAACCACGCATACCGGACAACTGACGAATCTGTTCTTTAGAACCACGGGCACCCGAATCCAGCATCATGTATACAGAGTTAAATCCTTGGTCATCCGAAGAAATAGTTTTCATCAAGATGTTAGACAACTCAGAGTTCACATGTGTCCAGATATCAATTACCTGATTATAACGTTCGTTGTTGGTAATGAACCCCATATTATAGTTATTTACGACTTGTTCAACTTCGTCGTAACCTTTTTGTACCAATGTCTCTTTTTCTTTCGGGATAATAATATCACCCAAGTTGAATGACAAACCACCCTTAAAGGCCATTTGGTAACCTAAGTTCTTGATTCCATCCAAGAAGTCTGCAGCTTTAGCCACACCACAAACCTTGATTACATCACTAATGATATCACGAAGAGATTTCTTAGAAATAATCGTATTGATATAACCTGCTTCAGGAGGAACAATTTCATTAACAATCACACGTCCTACAGAGGTTTCACGCATAACGTCAACAATGTTACCATTTTCATCAACGTCTTTCACGATAACCTTTACCGGAGCATGAATATCTACCTTACCTTCATTATAAGCAATTAATGCTTCTTCCGGTCCGTAGAATGTAAGTCCTTCTCCCTTAGCACCGGCACGCAACTTGGTAATATAATACAAACCAAGAACCATATCCTGTGCAGGCACAGTAATAGGCGCACCATTTGCCGGATTCAGGATATTATGTGACTGAAGCATCAACATCTGAGCTTCAAGAATTGCTTCGTTACTCAAAGGCAAGTGAACAGCCATCTGGTCACCGTCAAAGTCGGCGTTGAATGCCGTACATGCCAACGGGTGCAACTGGATAGCTTTGCCTTCGATCATCTTCGGCTGGAATGCCTGGATACCCAAACGGTGCAATGTCGGAGCACGGTTCAACAGTACAGGATGTCCTTTCATTACGTGTTCCAGAATATCCCAGATCACCGCTTCCTTACGATCTACAATCTTCTTTGCAGATTTCACCGTCTTAACGATACCACGTTCAATGAGCTTACGGATAATAAACGGCTTATAAAGTTCGGCAGCCATCAATTTAGGAATACCGCACTCACCCATCTTCAGTTCCGGACCAACGACAATTACCGAACGTGCAGAGTAGTCAACACGTTTACCCAGCAAGTTCTGACGGAAACGTCCTTGTTTACCTTTCAAGCTATCAGACAGTGATTTCAACGGGCGGTTAGCATCCGTCTTCACTGCACTTGATTTACGTGAATTATCGAACAATGAGTCTACAGATTCCTGAAGCATACGTTTCTCATTACGTAAGATTACTTCCGGAGCTTTGATTTCGATCAATCTCTTCAGACGGTTGTTACGAATGATAACACGACGATAAAGGTCATTCAAGTCAGAAGTAGCAAAACGACCACCATCCAATGGAACTAATGGACGAAGTTCGGGCGGAATAACCGGTACGATACGTACAATCATCCATTCCGGCTTGTTACGTCCACGTGATGCACGGAACGATTCTACAACCTGCAGACGTTTCAATGCCTCATTCTTACGTTGCTGTGAAGCATCATTGCCTGC
The DNA here is from genome assembly GCF_020091505.1 of Bacteroides faecis. Lineage (NCBI taxonomy): Bacteria > Pseudomonadati > Bacteroidota > Bacteroidia > Bacteroidales > Bacteroidaceae > Bacteroides > Bacteroides faecis. The sequence continues at coordinate 499,412 of NZ_CP081916.1, forward strand.
ACGGTGACGCAATTCATAAGACAGAGCATCCAGATCCAAACGAGCCAGCAAATCATAGATTGCTTCAGCTCCCATCTTAGCGATGAACTTATTCGGATCATTATCCTCCAGATATTGATTGTCCTTCGGAAGTGTATCCAGAATATCCAGATATTCTTCTTCAGAAAGTAAATCATATTCGGCAATGCCATCTTCAGCCTTTACACCCGGCTGAATAACAACATAACGTTCGTAATATATAATCGAATCCAGCTTCTTTGTCGGCAGTCCGAGCAAATAACCGATCTTATTTGGAAGCGAACGGAAATACCAGATGTGTGCCACCGGCACCACCAGCTGTATATGTCCCATACGTTCACGGCGTACTTTCTTTTCTGTAACTTCTACACCACAACGGTCGCAGACGATACCTTTATAACGGATACGCTTATATTTACCGCAATGGCATTCGTAATCCTTAATGGGACCAAAAATGCGCTCGCAGAACAAACCATCGCGTTCGGGTTTGTACGTACGGTAATTTATGGTTTCAGGCTTCAAAACTTCACCACTCGAATTCTCTAGGATTTCTTCCGGAGAAGCCAGACCAATTGAGATCTTCGAGAAATTGCTTTTCGTCTTATTTTCTTTTCTAAAAGCCATACTCTATATAATTGAGATTTGATAATTGAATCATTGGAAATTGAAGAAGATGCGAATGTCAACAGACCTTCATCGGCCTATTGACATCCTGCATTCTTTCATTATTTTATTCTAGGTTGATACTCAAACCTAAACCTCTCAACTCGTGTAACAATACGTTCAAGGATTCCGGAATACCGGGTTGCGGCATCGGTTCACCTTTCACAATTGCTTCATAAGCCTTAGAACGTCCTACTACGTCGTCAGACTTAATAGTCAAGATTTCCTGCAGGATATGAGCAGCACCGAAGCCTTCGAGTGCCCAAACCTCCATTTCTCCGAAACGCTGACCACCGAATTGTGCTTTACCACCAAGAGGTTGCTGAGTAATCAATGAGTACGGACCGATAGAACGAGCGTGCATCTTGTCTTCAACCATGTGCCCCAGCTTCAGCATATAAGTCACACCTACGGTTGCTGCCTGGTCAAATTGCTCACCTGTACCACCATCACAAAGATAAGTTTTACAGTAACGTGGCAATCCCGCTTTGTCTGTCCACTGATCCAAGTCGTCCATCGTAGCACCGTCAAAAATAGGAGTTGCAAATTTCACGCCCAAAGTTTTTCCGGCACGACCTAATACAGCTTCAAAAATCTGACCAATGTTCATACGAGAAGGCACACCCAACGGATTCAGTACAATGTCAACCGGAGTACCATCTGCCAAGAACGGCATATCTTCCTGACGTACAACACGTGACACAATACCCTTGTTTCCGTGACGACCTGCCATCTTATCACCTACACCAATCTTACGTTTCTTAGCAATATATACTTTAGCCATCTGAATGATACCAGCCGGAAGTTCATCACCGATAGTGATAGCAAACTTCTTACGTTTCAATTCAGCATCCAGTTCTTTGTATTTCTTGATAAAGTTCATAACCAGATCACGAACCATACCATTAGTATGGTCATCACTAGTCCAGTTACTCAGCTGAATAGAAGTAAAGTCAAGTGAATCAAAATCAGAAGCACTGAACTTAGATCCCTTAGCAATAACTTCTGCGCCCAAGTAGTCTTTCACACCCTGAGAAACCTTGCCTTCAGTCAAAGTCATCAGTTTCTTAACCAGAATACGCTTCAAGTCTGCAACCTTTGATTCAAACTCATCGTCAATCTTAGGCAACAATGCTTTATCCGCCAGTTTAGAGCTACGGTTCTTGATTACACGTGAGAAAAGTTTCTTATCAATAACAACACCTTTCAAAGAAGGAGAAGCTTTTAAAGAAGCATCTTTCACATCACCTGCCTTATCACCGAAGATAGCACGAAGCAGTTTTTCTTCCGGAGAAGGATCAGATTCACCTTTCGGAGTAATCTTACCGATCATGATATCACCCGGTTCGATACGCGCACCGATTCTTACGATACCATTTTCATCCAGGTCTTTAGTAGCTTCCTCACTTACATTCGGAATATCAGAAGTCAATTCTTCCATACCGCGCTTCGTTTCACGAACTTCCAGAGAGTATTCTTCTACGTGAACAGAAGTCAACAAGTCCTCGCGAACCACGCGTTCGTTCAATACGATAGCATCCTCATAGTTATATCCCTTCCATGGCATATAAGCAACCAACAGGTTTTTACCCAAAGCTAATTCACCCTTTTCGGTAGAATAACCTTCAGTCAGGATGTCACCCTTCTTCACGCGCTGACCTTTGTCACAAATCGGACGCAAGTCAATAGTCATGTTCTGGTTCGTCTTACGGAACTTCGGAATTCTATATTCTTTCAAAGCAGGCTCGAAGCTTACAAATTCTTCGTCTTCTGTACGGTCATACAAAATACGGATCGTAGTTGCATCAACGAAGTCAACAACACCATCGCCTTCTGCAGTAATCTGCGTGCGAGAGTCTCTCACTAACTGACGTTCGATACCTGTACCTACAATCGGAGCTTCACTTCTCAACAAAGGAACTGCCTGGCGCATCATGTTTGATCCCATCAATGCACGGTTAGCATCATCATGTTCCAGGAACGGAATCAGTGAAGCAGCAATCGATGCAATCTGCTGAGGAGAAACGTCCATCAAATCTACTTCAGACGGTTCTACAACCGGGAAGTCAGCGTCCTGACGAGATTTAACTTTATTGCGGACAAATGTACCGTCATCATTCAACGGAGCATTACCCTGTGCAATAATCTTTTCTTCTTCTTCTTCAGCAGTCAGATAAACCAGACCATTATCGGAAAGATCCACTTTTCCGTTTTCCACTTTACGGTACGGAGTTTCAATGAATCCCAGTTCATTAATTTTAGCGAATACACACAAGGAAGAGATCAAACCGATATTCGGACCTTCAGGAGTCTCAATCGGGCATAGACGACCATAGTGTGTATAGTGAACGTCACGAACCTCAAATCCGGCACGTTCACGAGAAAGACCACCAGGCCCCAGTGCAGACATACGACGCTTGTGCGTAATTTCAGCCAGCGGGTTTGTCTGGTCCATGAACTGTGACAAAGCATTTGTTCCAAAGAAAGAGTTGATCACAGAAGAAATAGTCTTCGCATTGATCAAATCGATCGGAGTAAATACTTCATTGTCACGAACATTCATACGTTCACGAATCGTACGAGACATACGAGCCAGACCAACAGCAAACTGATTAGAAAGCTGCTCACCAACTGTACGCACACGACGGTTACTCAAGTGGTCAATATCATCCACATCCGCTTTTGAGTTAATCAACTCAATCAGATATTTAATGATTTCAATGATATCTTCCTTCGTGAGGACACGCACGTCCATATCAGTCGTCAGATTCAACTTCTTGTTAATTCTGTATCGACCTACATCACCAAGGTCATATCGTTTTTCTGAGAAGAACAAGTTGTTGATAACTTCACGTGCACTTGCGTCATCAGCCGGATCAGCGTTACGCAACTGACGGTAGATATACAACACAGCTTCCTTTTCCGAGTTACTCGGGTCCTTCTGCAGGGTATTATATATAATAGAGAAATCAGATTGATTCGGCTCGTCCTTATGTAAAAGGATGTTTTGAACTCCCGATTCCAAAATTTCATCAATATGTACTTCCTCCAGCACGGTTTCACGGTCGATAATAACCTCGTTACGTTCGATAGAAACCACTTCACCGGTATCTTCATCAACGAAATCTTCAATCCATGTTTTCAAAACACGTGCAGCTAACTTACGACCTAGAACTCTCTTCAGATTTGTCTTGTTTACCTTCACATCTTCTGCAAGGTTGAAAATCTCAAGAATATCCTTATCGTTCTCGAAGCCAATCGCACGTAACAAAGTAGTTACCGGCAATTTCTTCTTACGGTCGATGTATGCATACATCACATTATTGATGTCAGTAGCAAACTCAATCCACGAACCTTTAAACGGGATAATACGAGCCGAATAAAGTTTCGTACCATTGGCATGTACACTCTGACCGAAGAACACACCCGGAGAACGGTGAAGCTGTGACACAACTACACGTTCGGCACCGTTAATGACGAAAGTAGCCTTGTCAGTCATATAAGGAATCGGGCCGAGGAATACGTCCTGAATAACTGTATCAAAATCCTCATGATCGGGGTCAGTACAGTACAGCTTAAGTTTCGCTTTCAAAGGAACACTATATGTGAGCCCACGCTCTATACAATCATCGATGGTATAGCGCGGCGGATCAATATAATAATCCAAAAACTCAAGAACAAAATTGTTTCTTGTATCGGCAATAGGGAAGTTTTCAGCAAATACTTTATACAAACCCTCATTCTTGCGCTTTTCAGGTGGGGTATCTAATTGTAGAAAGTCTTGGAATGACTTCAATTGTACTTCCAGGAAATCCGGATATTCAAGCGGATTCTTAGTCGAAGCAAAATTAACTCTTTGATTTACAGTATTTGAAGACATCTGTGAATGAATTTGGAGAACTTAATTTGAAATATATACACAAAAAGGTTAAGAATCCTCTTGCGAAGGATTCCTAACCGAATTACCTGATTACCAGGCTAATGTTATTTAAGTTCAACTTCAGCTCCAGCTTCTTCCAATGTTTTCTTCAATGATTCTGCTTCGTCTTTAGCCAAACCTTCTTTTACTACACTAGGAGCACCGTCTACCATGTCCTTAGCTTCTTTCAAGCCAAGACCACAAGCTTCCTTAACGGCCTTAACAACCTGAAGTTTAGCTGCACCAGCACTCTTCAATACTACGTCGAAAGAAGTTTTTTCTTCTACAGCAGCAGCACCAGCTGCAGGACCAGCAGCAACAGCAACAGCTGCAGCAGCAGGTTCAATACCGTATTCTTCTTTAAGGATAGTTGCAAGTTCATTAACTTCTTTTACTGTCAAGTTAACTAATTGTTCTGCAAAAGCTTTCAAATCTGCCATTTTTTGTATGATTTTAATTGTTTAAATACTTTGTTGTTTTTTGAAAATTATTCGGGTCTCTCACCAAGAGTTTTGAGAACTCCGTGAAGGGTGTTACCACCTGATTGAAGAGCAGAAATAACATTCTTGGCCGGAGATTGCAACAATGCAACGATATCGGCGATGACTTCGTTCTTACTCTTGATAGCAACGAGAGCATCCAATTGGTCTGCACCAATATAGAAGCTTTCTTCTGCATATGCAGCTTTCAGTCCGGGAATTCCGTCTTTAGCTTTGTCCTTGATCAGTTTAGCAGGTACGTTTGCAGTGTTGCAAAACATAACAGCTGTTGTACCTTTCAAAGAACCGTAAAGAGGAGAGAAGTCTTCTTCCAGGCTCTCAAGAGCTTTGTGAAGCAATGTATTCTTAACTACCATCAATTTGATGTCAGATTTGAAACAATCTCTTCTCAATGCACTTGTAGCAGTAGCGTTCATCGCTGTAACGTCTACCAGGTAGAAGTGGTTATATTCCTTTACTGTAGCAGCAATTTGCTCTATAATCGAATTTTTATCTTCCTTTCTCATTATTTCTCTGTTTTATTAGATTTCTTCCACTGATTTCGGGTCGATCTTGATACCCGCACTCATTGTACTAGAAAGATAAATACTCTTAATATATGTACCCTTTGCTGCGGTCGGTTTCAGTTTGTTCAGAGTAGAGATAAACTCTTTCGCGTTGTCGCGAATCTGATCAGGACTGAATGATACCTTACCGATAGAAGTATGAACGATACCGCTCTTATCAACTTTAAAGTCAATCTTACCTTGTTTTACTTCTTTTACAGCTTTAGCAACATCCATAGTTACAGTACCACTCTTCGGGTTAGGCATCAATCCACGAGGACCGAGTACACGACCGAGTGCACCAATTTTACCCATGATAGATGGCATAGTGATAATTACATCAATATCAGTCCATCCACCTTTGATCTTTTCAATATATTCGTCAAGACCAACATAGTCAGCACCAGCTTCTTTTGCAGCAGCTTCAGCATCCGGTGTACAGAGTACCAAAACACGTACTTCTTTACCAGTACCATGAGGAAGTGAAACAACACCTCTCACCATCTGGTTAGCTTTACGTGGGTCTACACCTAAACGTACGTCAATATCCAGTGAGGCATCAAATTTAGTGAAAGTAATTTCTTTTACTAAAGATGCAGCTTCTTTCAGTGAGTATGCTTTCCCTGCTTCAATTTTTTCTGCAGCTAACTTTTGATTTTTTGTCAGTTTACCCATTACAATTGAAGTTTATTAGTTATTAACCGGGAACTCCCCTTTTACAGCGATACCCATACTTCTAGCTGTACCAGCAACCATTCTCATGGCAGCATCCACAGTAAAACAGTTTAAGTCAACCATTTTGTCCTGAGCAATCGTACGAATCTGTTCCCAAGTAAGCTCGGCAACTTTCTTACGGTTAGGCTCAGCAGAACCACTCTTTACCTTAGCTACTTCAAGCAATTGAATAGCAACGGGAGGAGTCTTGATTACAAAATCGAAAGACTTATCTGCGTAGTAAGTAATGATAACAGGCAAAATCTTACCTGCCTTGTCTTGGGTTCTGGCATTGAATTGCTTGCAAAATTCCATGATATTAATACCCTTGGAACCCAAAGCAGGTCCAACTGGGGGTGATGGATTTGCAGCGCCTCCTTTAATCTGTAACTTGATTAGTCCAGCAACTTCTTTAGCCATTTTTTTATTGATTTATATATAAACATTAAACGAAGAACAACAACAGCGTAACAATTCCGCGTTATTCTTTTTCCACTTGCATAAAGCCTAATTCAAGCGGCGTTTTGCGCCCGAATATCTTCACCATGACCTTTAGTTTCTTCTTTTCGCTATTCACTTCTTCAATGATACCACTGAATCCGCTGAAAGGACCAAAAGTAACTTTCACAGTCTCACCCACTACATACGGAATATTGAGTTCTTCACCCGTTTCCTGTAGCTCGTCTACTGTACCAAGTATACGATTCACTTCTGATTGTCTGAGAGGCACCGGTTTTTCGGAGCCACCTAAAAAGCCTATCACATTCGGAGTATTGCGTAGGTGATGAGCGACCTCACCGACCAAAGCAGCCTCCACTAAAACGTAACCAGGGAGATAACTTCTCTCTTTCACAATTTTTTTACCATTGCGAACCTGATACACTTTTTCAGTTGGAATCAATACCTGAGATACATATTCACCAAGGTCGCTGTTTTTAAGATCAGCTTCAAGATATTCCTTTACCTTAGCTTCTTTTCCGCTAATAGCACGCAGAACGTACCATTTCTTTTCAATCTCAGCCATTTTCAATTCCTATTTTTTTAATGTGGATAAACAATTTTTTCCATGAAGTTCTGGAAACAGACATCCATACCCCATACTACCAATGCAATAAGCAGGGAAGCATATAAAACAACTACTGCACTGTTAGCAAGTTCGGAATACGTAGGCCACGATACTTTATGAACAAGTTCGTCGTAAGATTCTTTAATATAAGCTATTACCTTTTTCATTTCAATAATATTAGCACGGGAGGAGAGGCTCGAACTCCCGACACCCGGTTTTGGAGACCGGTGCTCTACCAACTGAGCTACTCCCGTTTGTACATAATCAGTTCCCGATGGTAAAACCGGGAACTGATTAATTATTGTTGTATTAGTCGATAATTTCAGTAATCTGACCAGCACCTACTGTACGTCCACCTTCGCGGATAGCGAAACGAAGACCTGGGTTCAATGCTACTGGGTAGATCAACTCTACAGTGATAGTTACGTTATCACCCGGCATTACCATTTCTGTTCCTTCCGGCAAAGTGATTTCACCTGTACAGTCCATAGTACGCAAGTAGAACTGAGGACGGTATTTGTTGTGGAACGGAGTGTGACGACCACCTTCTTCTTTCTTCAGGATATAAACCTCAGCTTTGAAGCGAGAGTGTGGTTTAATCTGACCCGGTTTACAAAGAACCATACCACGTTTGATTTCATTCTTGTCAACACCACGGAGCAACAAACCTACGTTGTCACCAGCTTCACCCTGATCCAACAGTTTACGGAACATTTCAACACCAGTTACAACTGATTTCTTATCTTCACCTAAACCAAGGATTTCAACTTCATCACCTACGTGGATGATACCAGATTCGATACGACCTGTTGCTACAGTACCACGACCTGTGATAGAGAACACGTCTTCAACCGGCATCAAGAATGGTTTATCAACATCGCGCGGAGGAAGCGGAATCCAGTTATCAACTGCATCCATCAGTTCCATAACTTTGTCTTCCCATTTTTCTACACCGTTCAATGCGCCAAGAGCAGAACCTTGGATGATAGGAGTATTGTCACCATCGAAATCATAGAATGAAAGAAGTTCTCTCATTTCCATTTCAACGAGTTCCAACATTTCTTCGTCGTCTACCATATCGCACTTGTTCAAGAATACAACCAGACGAGGAACGTTTACCTGACGAGCCAACAAGATATGTTCGCGAGTCTGAGGCATCGGACCATCAGTTGCAGCACAAACGATGATAGCACCATCCATCTGAGCAGCACCAGTTACCATGTTCTTTACGTAGTCGGCGTGTCCCGGACAGTCAACGTGTGCGTAGTGACGGTTAGCTGTTTCGTACTCAACGTGTGAAGTATTGATAGTAATACCTCTTTCTTTTTCTTCAGGAGCGTTATCGATAGAATCGAAAGAACGCAACTCAGAAAGACCTTTTTTTGCCAACACCGTAGTGATAGCAGCTGTCAACGTTGTCTTACCGTGGTCTACGTGACCGATTGTACCAATGTTTACGTGCGGTTTGGTACGTTCAAATTTCTCTTTAGCCATAGCTTTACTTGTTATTTATTTGATTAATAATCAGCATTTACATCTTTATGAGCTGTTACCGGGATTTGAACCCGGGACCTCTTCCTTACCAAGGAAGTGCTCTACCACTGAGCTATAACAGCAAGAAAAAAGAGCGGAAGACGGGGCTCAAACCCGCGACCCTCAGCTTGGAAGGCTAATGCTCTATCAACTGAGCTACTTCCGCATTCTTGCCAAAGTTGTCACTCTGATTGTGGGCAAAGATGGATTCGAACCACCGAAGTCGAAAGACAGCAGATTTACAGTCTGCCCCATTTGGCCACTCTGGTATTTGCCCTTAATACTTAAAACGAAGAATTAAAATCAAAAAGCGAACAATACTCCGAAGACAGATGTTTTATTCTCAGTTCTTCTTCTAATTCTTTCCTCGCTATGCGAGCCGGAAGACTTTCATCATCCCTTCGAGCCTCTTGTCGGATTCGAACCAACGACCCCGAGATTACAAATCACGTGCTCTGGCCAACTGAGCTAAAGAGGCGTTCTAGCTAAAAAATGCAACCGTCACGTTCTAACGCGAGCGAAACGGCTGCAAATTTAGTTATTTATTTCTTTCCCGCAAAATATTTGCGATTTTTTTATTTGCTACGCTGTTTTTCCTTGTATTTCACCAGTTGTTTTTCAAGCGCTTCTACATCCAGGTCAATTGCTTCCTCAAATGTATCACATACTTTACTTGCATAAAACTCACCATTGGGGATAAGTATTTTTATGCCTGCCTCTTTATTTTCGGCAGCCTCCGGCTTAATTACCTTTAATGACACCTCTACTTTCTTTATATCTTCGTAATATTTTTCCAACTTAGACACTTTCTTCTGAATAAATGCCTGCAATTGCTCTGACGCATCAAAGTGAATTGATTGAATTCTAATATCCATACTTACCTCCTTTTTTTAAGCTCTTGGATGAGCTTGTTTATACACTTTTTTAAGTTCTTCAAATGTGGCATGCGTATAGATCTCGGTAGTTGCGATACTCTCGTGACCCAAAAGTTCTTTTACCGCGCCCAGTTCCGCTTCATTATTCAGCATCGTGGTAGCAAAAGTATGCCTCAACACGTGAGGACTTCTTTTCTTCAGCGTCGCCACCTTTGACAGGTTCCGTTTCACTAAATTATAGACCAGATTCTTATAAAGCCGTTCACCACTCTCCTTCACGAAGAAGGCTTCCGACCTTTCCGGAATCATTTCGTTTCTTATATTAATATATTCAAGCATCAACTCCCGCAGTTCGTCACCGAACGGTATCAGCCTTTGCTTGTTTCTTTTCCCGGTTACTTTCAAAAGAGAAGCGGAGAAATCCACATCCTTATCATCCAAACCTATCAATTCTGAAAGCCTCATGCCGGTGGCATAAAACATTTCAATAATCAACCGATCGCGACAACCTTTAAATCCTTCGCCAAAGTCCGTATCATCCAGCAACTTATCCATTTCGCTCTCTTTCAGAAAAACAGGTAACGTTTTTTTATTCTTAGGTCCCGTTATTTTCCTTAACGGATCCACTGTCACCTCTCCTTGCCTTAAAAGATACTTATAGAACGACCGGAGCGAACTCAACTTACGATTTACAGAAGTCGAAGTATATCCCCTATCCATTAATGAAACAATCCATTCACGAATCAATTCACCTTCCACCTCCAACGGATCAAACTTTCCGTACTCTTCTTGAGCAAACTCCCGCAGCTGCTTTATATCCTCGCCATACGCCAGAACGGTTTTTTCGGAATAATTCCGCTCATACCGGAGATAATCAAGAAAAGATTTAATTAACATAATATCGCTACATCTAAAATCGTGCAACGAATGTATGAAAAGAATTCAATAATTCAAAGGAAATTACGAATTATTAATCTTCTACTTGCTGAAGTTGTTGTACATAAACCGCACGTTCTTTCTTAAGTCTTTTAGTTACAGACGGTTTATCAAATTGCTGTCTGCTTCTCAATTCTTTTACGATACCAGTTTTCTCAAATTTTCTTTTAAACTTCTTCAGCGCTTTTTCAATGTTTTCGCCTTCTTTTACAGGTACTACAATCATTTTGTTATTATTAATATGTTATTGGTTAAAAATCTCCGCAGTCAAATTGCGCCGCAAAATTACACATACTTTCTTTATTCACAAAACTTTCGGCAAATATTTCTCAAAAACTATTCATAAACAAATCATTAACCACGAAAAGTTAGTACCTTTGAAACTCTTAAATATGTCTATAATTAATATAATAAGGTATGAAACAGAGTATAAAAGAGCGTCTACACGCGCTACGGATGACATTTCATCCTAACCATATCAAAGCGTTCATCATTCCCAGTACCGATCCGCACCTGAGTGAGTATGTAGCTCCTTACTGGATGTCCCGTGAATGGATTTCCGGTTTTACGGGTTCCGCCGGAACAGCCGTTGTCTTAATGGATAAAGCCGGATTGTGGACAGATTCCCGATATTTTCTACAAGCGGAAAAGGAATTAGAAGGCAGCGGTATTACATTATATAAGGAGATGTTACCGGAAACCCCGAGCATCACAGCGTTTCTCTGTCAGAATCTAAAGCCGGGAGAATCTGTGAGCATTGATGGAAAAATGTTTTCTGTGCAACAGGTGGAACAGATGAAGGAGGATCTGGCGCCATATCAGTTACAGATCGATATGTTTGGCGACCCGCTGAAAAGCATATGGAAAGACCGTCCTTCCATGCCCGATGCTCCGGCCTTCATCTATGACGTCAAATATGCAGGAAAAAGTTGTGAGGAAAAAGTTACCGCTATTCGTGCTGAACTGAAAAAGAAAGGTATTTATGCCTTATTCTTGTCCAGTCTGGACGAAATAGCATGGACTCTTAATTTGAGAGGAAGTGATGTACATTGCAATCCGGTTATAGTGAGTTACCTGCTGATTACTCAGGACGATGTGATTTATTTTATCTCGCCGGAGAAGGTTACCCAAGAAGTAAGCGAGTATTTGAAAGAGCAGAAGGTCAGCCTGAAGAGATATGATGAAACAGAGGCTTTTCTGAGTTCTTTTACAGGAGAAAGCATACTCATCGATCCCAGAAGAACGAACTATGCAATTTACACATCCATCAATCCTTCATGTAAGATCATCCGTGGCGAATCCCCCGTGACGTTACTGAAAGCAATTCGTAATGAGCAGGAAATTGACGGCATCCACCATGCGATGCAACGGGATGGTGTGGCACTTGTCAAATTCCTCAAATGGCTGGAAGAATCAGTACCTTCGGGCAAAGAGACCGAATTAAGTGTAGACCGGAAGTTACATGAGTTCCGAGCAGCCCAACCTCTTTATATGGGAGAAAGCTTCGATACAATCGCCGGATACAAAGAGCATGGAGCAATTGTGCACTATTCAGCAACACCGGAAAGCGATGTCACGCTTCAACCAAAAGGTTTCCTTCTGTTGGATTCGGGAGCACAATATTGGGACGGAACTACCGATATCACCCGCACCATTGCATTAGGTGAACTGACGGAAGAAGAAAAAACAGACTATACCTTAATATTAAAAGGTCACATTGCATTGGCAATGGCTAAATTCCCTGCCGGAACACGCGGTGCTCAGCTCGACGTATTGGCCCGTATGCCTATCTGGAGTCATGGAATGAACTTCCTACATGGCACGGGACATGGCGTCGGACATTTTCTGAGTGTTCACGAAGGACCTCAAAGTATCCGTATGAATGAGAATCCTGTTGTGCTGCAACCCGGCATGGTCACTTCCAATGAACCCGGTGTGTATAAAGCAGGCAGCCACGGGATACGCACCGAAAATCTGACGCTGGTCTGCAAAGACAGAGAAGGAATGTTTGGAGAATACCTTAAGTTTGAAACCATCACCCTATGTCCTATCTGCAAGAAAGGTATCATCAAAGAGATGCTGACGGCAGAAGAAATCAAGTGGTTCAATGACTATCATCAAACCGTTTACGATAAACTTTCTCCCAGTCTGAACGAAGAAGAAAAGAAATGGTTGCAAGAAGCAACAGAAGCTATTTAAAACTGTTTCCGTGCGACATCTGAGCCTAACACGAGGGAGGATGTGTCAAAATGGAAAAGTATTCAATAAAAACATCATCAAAAACAATATATTTTATGGCTTTAATCAAATCAGTTCGAGGTTTTACTCCCGAAATTGGAGAGAACTGCTTTTTGGCAGACAATGCAACTATTATAGGAGATGTAAAAATAGGAGATGACTGTAGCATCTGGTTCTGTACAGTATTGCGTGGTGACGTCAATTCTATACGGATAGGCAATGGAGTCAATATTCAAGATGGAACCGTGCTACATACTTTATATGAGAAATCAACCATTGAAATCGGTGATCATGTTTCGGTAGGACATAATGTGACCATTCATGGAGCAACTGTTAAAGATTATGCACTCATAGGAATGGGATCTACCATACTGGATCATGCTATAGTGGGCGAAGGAGCCATCGTTGCCGCCGGCTCTTTGGTATTGAGTAATACAGTAATAGAACCCGGAAGTATCTGGGGCGGAGTACCCGCTAAATTTATTAAGAAGGTAGACCCTGAACAGGCGAAGGAGCTAAACCAAAAAATCGCTCACAATTACCTGATGTATTCTCAATGGTATAAATAGAAAAAACAGCCTTCAGCCCTTTCAGCTTTTCTCGCAAACGACTTGCCAGAAGGGGATAGCGGCTGAAGGCGTGCTTTTACACCCCTTCTCTGACATGCTCTATGAAAGGGTAAATAGTTTCAGCCCCTTCAGCCGGAAAGATAAAATATTCGGAAACTACTAACTTCCGTCTCAATAGAGCCTGTATTGATCCCAAACAAAGGTTCTATCAGGAACAAACAGAACCTCTGTTTGAGGCAAACGAAGCCTCTGTTTTTTTTCTGAACTATAGATCGGTTTATTCATTTTAAATAACCCGGTATACTATCCATTTTCACTTCGGAGGCGGGTAACCTTCATCTCGGTGGTGAATGAAACTCATCTCCGAGCCTACAGAATTCAGCCCGTATGCTAAATGGCTATAACTTGCAGACAAAGTAGCCACAGCCAGTAAATTATGAATTTATATATGACCGAGGCTGAAAGGGGCTGAAACCACTCCCCCCTTCTCTAAGCAATCTGAGAAGGGGTATAAAAGTGTTCCTTCAGCCGCTCCCCCCTTCCGGCAAGTCGTTTGCGAGAAAAACTGAAAGGGCTGAATGCAGAAAGTATCCAAGTAGTAGTATGAACTAATAGCTGTACATCTTTCATTCAAATGTCGTACATCTTCGACTCAAACGTTGTACCAGAATCAAACAACTCAAGTACTTGCCACGAGCAAGTCTTGTACTTATCGGGAAGTACTCTAATACAAGTTTGGCTCCTATCATCTCTTAAACCATATTCATGCAATACCAAGCAGCTATATCAACAAGAACTCTACTATATAATCATATACAAAAAACATGGAAAATACTCATAGAAAATATAGCCGGAGATCACTATTGGCTAAACAAAGAGCAATGGAATTACTTATGGAAGCAGTTTCAGATGACAGGGCTACCGATGTACCTGATAATGGATAAGCAAGGAAACATCGTGAAACGTTTCACTCACATCACAGCTAAAGAGCTGAAAAATTTATTGGAACAAGAAATCAATAAAATATAAAAGCTATAAGCATTCACCGAAAGCAAAACTCCACCTTAAGAAATTCAAGCTGAAAGTTACATAGCCGGAAAACAGCTTTAAAAGAAAATCCCCCTATTTTAGCCTTATCCATAATGGAGTACTAAAATAAGGGGATCATTATTCTTATATATCAATCTCTAAAAGTTAATCATGTGCATAATCTTTTCCGTAGCTCCGGCATTACTGGTCACATAATAACCGGCATTCGCACCGGTTTCACGCATGAAAACATCGTCTGTCTGGAATCGGTCCAGCAAGGCTTTGAGTTCATCATAATCCTTTATTGAGTATGCGCCTTTGGCTTCGAGCAATCGGATCGCCTCCATAAACTTTTGATATTTCGGTCCGAATATGACAGGAATACCATATACAGCCGCTTCCAGCGTATTATGAATGCCGACACCAAAACCACCTCCAATATATGCCACTTCTCCATAACGATAAATAGAAGATAGCAGTCCGAAGCAGTCGATAATCAAACAATCAACTTTCAACACATTCTTTTCGTCAGCACGAGTATAGCGTACATAAGGACGTTTCAACTTACTGATTATTTCCACCAGATGATTTTCATCAATCACATGCGGAGCAATAATCAGCTTCATTTCCGGATGGCTGTTGAAATACTCCAGAAACAAATCCTCATCCGGTCCCCAAGAACTGCCCGCCACAAATGTAAAGGCATTGTCTCCTTTAAACATTTTCACCAGCGGAAGGTCTTTGGCCTCTTCGCGAATCTGCAACACACGGTCGAAACGAGTATCTCCCACCACTGTCACACGACTGATACCAATCTTCGACAAATAGCGTTTGGAGGCCTCATTCTGCACAAACAAATGATCGAAATCTTTCAACACATTGCGATAAGTTCCTCCATACCATTTAAAGAATATCTGATCACGACGGAAAATGGAAGATACGCTATATACTGGAATACGACGTTTATGAAGTTCATCCAGATAATTCTTCCAGAATTCGTACTTGATGAAGAACGCCATGCAAGGGTTTGCAATATCCAGGAACTTCTTCACATTCCGCGGTTTATCAAACGGCAGATAGCATACAATGTCCGCTCCCCGGTAATGCTTGCGCACTTCGTAACCGGAAGGAGAGAAAAAAGTAAGCAATATCTTATAATTGGGATATTTTTCCCGAATCATTTCTATTAATGGACGCCCCTGTTCAAACTCACCGAGCGAAGCAGCATGAAACCAGATATACTGTTCTCCTTTCTCCACTTGTTGACGTAAAAGCTCATATACCACCCAATGCCCCTTCATCATTTTTCGGGGTTTACGGCTAAACGGGGCAGCTAAATGAACCAGAAGGTCATAAATAACTATTGCCAGGTTGTAAAGCATAATTTACAAGTCCTAATTATTTAAGTACCTCTACGGCACGCTTCATACGAGCCAATGTCTCTTCCTTGCCCAGTACCCAAGAGATATCGAACATGTGCGGACCTTTTCCTTCGCCCACCAGCGTCAAACGGAAAGCATTCATTATATTACCCGTGTGGTAACCTTTCTCAGCAATCCAGTCCATCACTACTTTTTCCTGGCCTTCAATGCTGAAATCTTCAATGCCGGCAATGACTTCCGCCAATTCCGTCATACATTTTGCAGAGTCTTCCTTCCAGCGTTTCTTTACTGTCTTTTCGTCATATTCAGCAGGAGCTACAAAGAAGAAGCTACATACATCCCACAGTTCCTTGATAAAACTTACACGATCTTTCATCATACCAACTACCGTAACAACCTTCTCGAAAGGAGCTTCCACGCCATGCTCTTTCAGCACAGGCAGAAACAGTTCGGCAATCTCTTCATTCGGTTTAAGCTGGATATACTGATGATTGAACCAAATACCTTTTTTATAGTCGAATTTAGCCCCCGACTTACTGCAACGATGGATATCGAACAACTGTATCATCTCATCCATAGACATTACTTCCTGATCGTTGCCCGGATTCCATCCCAATAAAGCCAGGAAGTTAATCACCGCTTCGGGCAAATAACCTGATTCACGATATCCGGAAGACACTTCGCCCGATTCCGGACGCCATTCCAACGGGAATACAGGGAATCCCAGGCGGTCGCCGTCACGCTTGCTCAGCTTACCGTTTCCTTCCGGTTTCAGCAGCAAAGGCAGGTGGGCAAATTCCGGCATCGTATCTTCCCAACCGAATGCACGGTATAACAGTACGTGCAACGGAGCTGAAGGCAGCCATTCTTCGCCACGGATTACATGAGACACTTCCATTAAATGGTCGTCTACGATATTGGCAAGATGATAAGTAGGCAATTCATCAGCCGACTTATAGAGCACCTTATCATCCAGAATAGATGAATTAATAACTACTTCACCACGAATCAAGTCATTCACGTGAACATTCTCGTTCGGCTCGATTTTGAAACGAACCACATATTGCTTTCCTTCAGCAATCAATGCGTCCACTTCTTCTTTCGACATCGTCAGAGAATTACGCATCATCCCACGGGTAGATGCATCATATTGGAAGTTAGCAATTTCCGCACGCTTAGCGTCCAGTTCCTCGGGAGTATCAAAAGCTATGTATGCTTTGTCATTGTCCAGCAAAATCTGCACATATTTCTTATAAATTTCGCGACGTTCGGACTGACGGTACGGGCCATGTTCTCCACCGAAGCTCACTCCTTCGTCAAAGTGGATACCCAACCACTTGAATGACTCGAGTATGTACTCTTCCGCTCCCGGAACAAACCGGTTAGAGTCAGTATCTTCAATACGAAAAATCAAGTCTCCGCCGTGTTGACGCGCAAACAGATAATTATACAAAGCTGTACGCACACCGCCGATGTGCAATGCTCCCGTAGGACTCGGAGCAAAACGAACTCTTACTTTTCTTTCTGCCATAATTTGGGTTAGTATAGGTAAATCGTGGCAAAATTAAACCTTTTTTTCCACACTATTGTTTTTTTTTGTACTTTTCGCAAAAATTTCAATGCGTATGGAACATATGAAGAAAAAAAAGAGGTTCTCACGAAGAGATCTATTATATAAATCATTGCTGTTTATAGTCACAGTGACACTGATTGTCTATTTCCTGCCACGTGACGGGAAGTTCAACTATCAGTTTGATATCAACAAGCCTTGGAAGTACGGACAACTGATTGCAACTTTCGACTTTCCGATCTACAAAGACGATGCAGTAGTGAACCGGGAGCAGGATAGTCTGTTGGCTTCCTTCCAACCCTATTATCTGCTCGACAAACAGATTGAAAAAGATGCAATCAGTAAGTTAAAGGAGAATTACCATACTCATCTGAAAGGTATACTCCCTTCCGTAGATTATCTGCGATACATCGAACGGACATTAAAAGAAATATACGGGGCAGGTATCGTATCGACAGAAAACATACAAAAACTCCACAAAGACAGCACATCGGCTATCATGATCATCGATGATAAGCTTGCTAACTCCAAGCCTACCGATAATATATATACGGTCAAGAAAGCCTATGAATACTTGTTATCCGCAGATACGACCCACTTCAACCGTGAGATTCTGAGACAATGTTCCTTAAACGAATATATTACTCCTAATCTTACCTTCGACCAGCAACGGACGCAGACCGCCAAAGAAGAAATGCTTAATAATTATTCCTGGGCAAACGGATTGGTTGTCAGCGGACAGAAAATTATAGATCGCGGAGAAATCATTAGTCCGGAAACTTATAACATACTGGAGTCATTACGCAAAGAGTCCATCAAACGCAGTGAATCCATTGATCAGAGCCGTCTGATTCTTGCCGGACAGATTTTATTTGTCGGCATGCTGATGCTTTGCTTCATGCTCTATCTCGACCTGTTCAGGAAAGATTATTATGAGCGCAAAGGCAGCTTGTCGTTATTGTTTACACTGATTGTGTTCTATAGTGTGGTAACCGCTTTCATGGTAACACACAATATATTCAATGTATATATGATTCCGTATGCGATGCTGCCCATCATCATACGAGTTTTCCTTGATTCGCGAACGGCTTTCCTGACGCATGTCATTACGATATTGATCTGTTCTATATCACTGCGTTTTCCGCATGAGTTCATTCTGACGCAGTTAGCCGCCGGATTAGTTGCCATTTTCAGTTTAAGGGAACTCTCACAGAGATCACAACTCTTCCGTACGGCATTATTGGTGATACTGACTTATGCAGCCATCTACTTCGCTTTTGAGCTAATGACTGAAAACGGACTTGCCAATGACTTTTCGAAACTGAATGTCCGGATGTACACCTATTTCATTATCAATGGTATCCTGCTGCTGTTTACATATCCGCTGTTGTTCCTGTTGGAAAAAACATTCGGCTTTACTTCTAATGTGACTTTGGTCGAGCTTTCAAATATCAACAGCGACCTCCTGCGGCAAATGTCCGAAACAGTGCCCGGAACTTTCCAGCACTCTATGCAAGTAGCCAATCTGGCAGCAGAGGCAGCTATCCGTATCGGAGCGAAAAGTCAATTAGTACGTACCGGAGCCTTATATCATGATATTGGCAAGATGGAGAATCCGGCCTTCTTTACAGAAAACCAGTCGGGAGGAGTCAATCCTCATAAGAATCTGAATTACGAACAGAGTGCTCAGGTCGTGATCAGTCACGTGACAGACGGGTTGAAACTGGCAGACAAACACAATCTGCCGAAAGTAATCAAAGACTTCATCAGCACTCATCATGGACGAGGAAAAACGAAATTCTTCTATATTTCATGGAAAAACGAACATCCGGACGAAGAACCGAATGAGGAGCTGTTCACTTATCCGGGTCCCAACCCTTTCTCAAAGGAGACAGCTATTCTGATGATGGCGGATGCCGTTGAAGCCGCTTCACGCAGCTTACCGGAGTATACCGAAGAAAGTATAAGCAACTTGGTCGACAAAATCATTGACTCCCAAGTTGCAGAAGGTTACTTCAAAGAATGCCCTATTACTTTCAAGGACATTGCGACGATTAAAGCAGTATTCAAAGAAAAGCTGAAGATTGCTTACCACACCCGGATCAGCTATCCTGAGCTAAAGAAGTAAGCAGGCCGGCACAGGCATCTTCGAGCACATCCAGCACATACTCAAATCCTTCGGCCCCTCCATAGTAGGGGTCGGGGACATGATCGGCAGGAATACGGGTACAATACTCCGTCATACGGTGAATCTTTTTCCATTCTTCCATAGAAGGAGCTTTCTCTTTCAGATCGTCTATGTTACGGTCGTCCATGCCAATAATCAAATCAAAATTATAAAAATCCTCCGTTCGTACCGGACGGGAGCGATGAATCAGTTGATAACCACGACGGGCAGCATGGGCACGCATCCGGCTATCCGGCAATTCACCCTGATGATATGACAGGATTCCCGCGGAATCTATCACAAACTCTTTTTCCAGTCCGGCTTCTTTGATCAGGTGAAGCATTACCCCTTCTGCCGTAGAGCTACGGCAGATATTTCCTAAGCAGACAAACAGTATTTTCTTCATCATTTACTTTTAATAATTGGCAGAATTAATTCGTCTCTGCTATATCAAAACGAATTCAGTATCTGATTCGCCCGGTTCACGGTAACAGCTGCCGGTATTTCCGGCATGGCCCCCAGTCTGAACGGAGCTAACATTTTCTCTATTTTCTTTAGTCCGGCTCTATTTCCTTTTTTCTCAAATTCCTGACGGAGAATCGTTATTTTTTCGTGTGCCTGAATACCTTCGATCAAACGTTCGAAACGGATACAGCTACGAGCTCCCGGATATACCAGATAAGTATCTCCAGCCGCCCAGGTACGGAAACGTGAATCAAGCAATGGTTCCAAAGGCCAGCTATTGTATGCCCAGCGCAGATAGCCGTCCAGATGTTTCTTAGAGCAATAGTAACTCATCCAGGCAGCCTCAGCCGGATCGGAAAAGGTGAATGTATTAGGATGTGCTTCCGTACAACAAGTATAGTAAGTAGTACGCTTATTCTCAGCCAAACGACGGAGGCGCACCTCTTCCGGGAAATTCTGACCGATAGTTATGCAATAGTCATATAAATCAGGCTCTATCTCAGCATGATAGTTACCAGCCAGTGATACTTTAAATTCAGGATCTGCTTTACGAATCACCTTCAATGTTTTCTGCATCACCTCCATCGGACGCTCATCCATCGCAATCGTACAAATATCAAACCAGCCTTTCTCTTTCAAATGCCTGGAGAAGGAAGCAAGCATGGCAACCCACATCTCTTCATAAGCAGGTTCCCCCGGTGCTGTCTTCACAAATTGCAATGAATTCGTAGCCTGGTCAAAATACTGGAAAGATAATTCCCAGGGAACCATAGAGTAGCAGTTGATCTGTTTGTCAATACCGACACTCATCATAAATTCTACCCAACGGTCGAAAACGGTATAGTCAAAAGCCCAAGTACCGTCAGCACGTTTCATCCAAGTGACCATCGTGTCAAAATAATCTTCTGTCTGACCGTTCCAGGGTTTATGTGTCAAGGTAGCTGTAATAATCTTCTGTCCGGCATCCGCCAACATTTTCATCAATGGGCGCATAGCGTCCAAATGTTCCTGACTCCACAAGGGAACCTGATAATAACGGGCAACAGCAAACGGACTCTGCCACAAATCCAGATGATAAGCCCATTCGGACGGTACCGGAAGTTCACGGGAAGAAACTACTATTTCAAGATTGAGCTGCTGCAACAGACGGGAACCGTCTTTTACCAGTAATGCTCCCTTATAAGTTCCGGGAGCAGCGGATTGAGGAATCCAGCATTGCACCCAGATAGGCTGAACCGTACGCGAAGGAAGAGCCAGTGATTTCAGATTCGTGTCAATCGGATCGGCTACCAGCAGTGAATCAAAATCCACAGCCTTTCGGTGCCCACATGCACCTCTGCCGTCCTTATTCAATTCATCGGTCATCACGTAACGGATGAAACCGCCCTTGAATGCTTCGTTCGAAAGAGAATTTCCTTTTTTATCTTTAAAATCAGTAAAACTGAAGTTCAAGTCTTTCACTTCAGCACCTGTCCATACGACAGCCTGCGCATTTACACGTTCGCCGCGCCAGCCTTTCAAGACTGCAATTTGCTGTTTCTTCAACTGGGGGAGTTTGTGTTTCGCATACCGGACATCGGTAGTTCCCCAGGAAACCTGGGTGGTAGTCACTGCTGCCCATTCTTTGTCAGAGGGGGGCGTAGGGTCAGGCAGTTCCTCGTAAGTCTCTATTGGAAATTTCGGTTGCCCCGTAGAGGTTCCACACTGAGTCACTCCTTGTTGAGCAAAAAGAGGACTCACACCAATAAGACATGTTAAGCAATAAATCGTAAGTCGTTTCATGGTTAATTAATTTATAAAGGTTATTATAAGAGAAAATTAGTGAGATCTATATGGAGGGCTACATCGGATCTACGTCATAATAGACGATCAGAGACTTATAGCGTTCATCTTCCAGCATCTCTTTCTGAATACGTTGCAGCAATTCGCGTGCACGTCCCATCGGAGCATTCTGTTCAATCTTCAGCACTATCTTTTTTATGAATAAGGTCTGGATACGGGCAACGGGAGGTTTGTCCGGTCCCAATACCCGGTTGCCGAACACCATTCTTAGCTTATCTGCCATGACCGCTGCCATCTGATCCAGCAGTGATTCATTATGGTTCTTCAAATAAACATATACCAACCGATAGTAGGGAGGATAGTGGAACATTTGCCGCTCTGCGAGCTGACCATCCACCATTTCTTCATAATTATTGCCGATAACCTGGTGGATAATAGGATGTTCAATACTCTTCGTTTGCAGCACTACCCGCCCACGTTTATTCTTACGCCCGGCTCGTCCCGCCACTTGTGCCATCAGTTGAAAGGCACGTTCGTAAGAACGGAAATCCGGATAGTTCAACATGGTGTCGGCATTCAGAATACCTACTATACTTACATGGTCAAAGTCCAGCCCTTTCGACACCATCTGCGTACCAATCAGTATATCTGTTTTCCCTTGTTCAAAATCGGCGATAATCTTTTCATAGGCAGCACGGGTACGGGTAGTATCCAGATCCATGCGGGCCACAGCCGCTTCCGGGAAAAGAACCTTAATATCATCTTCAATCTTTTCCGTTCCAAAACCACGATTGACCAGTTCTGTACCTTCGCAGGCGGGACAGGATTTCGGCAGTTGATAGGTATAGCCGCAATAATGGCATGTCAGTTGGTTGATTCCCTTATGATAAGTCAGGCTCACATCGCAGTTCTTACATTTCGGCACCCAGCCGCAAGTACGACATTCTACCATCGGTGCAAATCCGCGGCGATTTTGAAAGAGAATGACTTGTTCTTTCTGCTCCAGTGCCTCTTTCATGTATTGTATCAGCAGCGGTGAGAACTGTCCTACCATCCGCCTCTTGCGATGAAGTTCTTTGATATCTACCGGGATTATTTCCGGTAACTGAATCTCTTTATATCGTTCTTTCAGCTGTACAAATCCATATTTTCCACTGGTAGCGTTCTGCCATGTTTCTATAGAGGGAGTGGCAGTTCCGAGAAGTGTTTTAGCTCCATACATGGCAGCCAGTACGATAGCTGCATTACGTGCATGATAACGGGGAGCCGGATCTTGTTGCTTATATGTATTCTCATGCTCCTCGTCCACAATGACCAATCCCAGATCACGGAAAGGCAAAAATACGGAAGAACGGACCCCCAGAATAATATCATACCCTTTCTCTCCCAGTTGTTTGCGCCAAATCTCTACTCGCTCGGCATCCG
Organism: Bacteroides faecis; assembly: GCF_020091505.1. NCBI lineage: Bacteria > Pseudomonadati > Bacteroidota > Bacteroidia > Bacteroidales > Bacteroidaceae > Bacteroides > Bacteroides faecis. Next base: position 522,808 of record NZ_CP081916.1, read on the forward strand.
GAAACTTGGAATGATAAATCCCCAAACGAGAACCGAATACCCGTTGCAAACGCTCTGTGATTTGAGTTGTCAACGCTATTTCAGGCAAGAGATACAACACTTGTTTTCCCTGACGGATCGTTTCTTCTATCAGATGAATATATACTTCTGTTTTACCACTTGATGTAACTCCATAAAGCAGACAGACATTTTTCTCCTGAAAGGATTGTATGATCTCATCATGTGCCCGCTGCTGAAACTCGTTCAAGGCATTCAACTCAACCACATCTTTCACTTGCTGATTCAACCGACCGACCTCATGAAAGTAAATCTCAAATATCTTTTTTTCCACCAGACCATTCAGAATAGAAGGAGATACACCCGCACGTTGTAAAAGTTCTTTTTTCGAAACTTCTTTTGGCGTTTCTCTTCCTAATATTCCTGAACACTCTACATATTTCATCAGCAACGCCAACTGCTTCGGAGCACGGGACAGGATATCAAACAAGATATGAAGCCTCTTTTCATCAGCAGAGCCCGCTAATCGTACCCTTGCCTCTGTTTTTGGCTTGTAAGTACGACGCAATTCTTCTTTCACAAAAATGGCTTCTTTATCCAGCAGAGATTTAATGACGGTAAGGATATTTTTCATATCACTCTCCTTCTCCAGTTTAGTGACACACTGCTGGGAGTCTACCGAAAGCAAATCAAGAATACGCTGTTCTCTTTCTGACAATGGTGTATCCGCTTCAAAGTCAGGATTATATTCCACGATCGTTTCACTCTCCAACTTCAAGCCGGAAGGAAGTGCCGCTTTATAAACATCTCCTTGCGTACAGAGATAATAATCCGCCAGCCACTCCCAAAATTTAAACTGAGTGGGCAACAAAATAGGAGAAGCATCCAGCAATGCTGATATTTCCTTCACCTCATACTCCGTCGGAGCACAATAATGAACATTACGAACGATAGCTGTATAAAACTTCTTCCGTCCGAAAGGAACTATCACACGACAACCGATCTCGACCTCTTCCGCACATTCATCCGGCAGAGAATAGGTGAAATATTTCGGAAGCGGTAATGGTAATATGACATCTACATACTTTTTCATTGCAAGCACAAAAGTACAATAAAAAAATGGGGATTTAAAAGAGGAAAGAAGAACACTGAAAAGAAAAATTGCCTGAGAACAAGAATCTGAGAAAATAAATTCAGATTCACCGGCTGACACTTTGCACAAAATCCCGGAACAAAAAAGAGCTTCCTTAGATCAGAAGCTCTTTCTTTGATAGTATATAAAGTAACAGATTGCTTAGAAAATATAAGCAACGGATACTTGCCAAGTCTTGGTCTTGTATGAACCTTCAACATCCTCAAAACTAGCAGTCTTACCCAACGGAATGTTATAGTTGGCACCTACCTGTAAATGATTCAGCAACTTCACACCTGCACCGACATTAATGCCTACTTCCGCTTTCTTCTTATCAACCTTTGATGTCTTTTCAAAGTCGAAATAAAAATCAGGACCGGCAGCCACATAAAGACCTAACAGGCTTCCCAAACCAATATTATATTTCAAATTGACCGGAATATCAAGACCGTTCTGCTTAACAGTAGCTTCTTCGCCCCCGTCAGAGATCTTTATACCCCTCTGAGCAAAAAGCAAAGACGCATCTACTCCCAGTCCTACCACCGGAATATTAAACTCCGCCATCGGACCGATAAAGAAGCCTGTAAAATTATCCTTTTTAAAGTTTGTCTTCACATCTGAAAAGCTTGCTTTAGACAAGTTCAAACCACCCTTTACACCAAAATGCAATTGTGCCTGGGCAGGCATTGCCATACCGATACATACGGCAATCATTAAAGCACCAAAAATCTTTTTCATAAATTTACGTGTTTATAATTCGGGACAAAGATATATATTTATAATAAATAAACACAAATTATTGCTCTTTGTTCGTTTCAGAGACATTGTTGTTCATCCAATCCTGCCCCTGTACCTTTATATTTACCAATCAAGAATCACATCTTATCCCGGTCAGCCAGTAAGGTTTCCTTTGCTCCCGTCGTCATTGAAACAATACCATTATTGCAAGTAATAATACCGCTCTCCTTACGTCGCGTCAGCCAGTCAGTAACAAAATCCGGAGCATATCCTCCCGTACTAAATTCACCGTCCAAGGCTATTATTTTTTTATAGGCAGATAAATAATCTTCTTCCGTAGTATCGGGATAGACATTGGTATAAAGCCATAATTGAATGTCGTAAAGCATATAGGAGCGTGTATCGGCATGAAGTGCAAAGAATCCTTTATCAGTTACGATTTCTTCCGATACTTTACGAATCCATCGTTCCGTATCGACGGGATTATCACACTTCGAGCATAAATCAGACAGAAGTGGCGAGAAAGCTGCGGTACGAACTTTTTCCAACTCTTTCCTTTCATCTTCTTCCAACGTATCAAACACTTCTTCGTTGACAAGTCCACGAATAAAATCTTCAAAGTTATCGGCCAGCAAAGTGATATAATAATCATTCTCCTGATCGACATGAACCACTTTCGGTTCTCCCTGCGGACCACACTCCCGATAATCAAGGAAAATCATATCATGCCCGGCAGAAGGACAGTCGCAAATAGCCACTCCAATATCCGGATACCCCCATTCTTCAATCATGAAACGACTTCCGAGTTGTCCGCAAAGAGAATACATCTTATCCTTGTCCATTCCCATAATGCCGGTAATAGCCACATGATCATCCGCCCAACTAGTCGGTTCATCACAAGGAAAACAGACATTGAAAGGTATTCCACCGTTATGCTGTTTCATCAACCAGATATAGGACTCGGGCAGTTTATATCCCAGTTCGCGTTCTACTTCTTCTATCATCTCTTCCGTAGGGAATTCACCAATATATCCATTCTTTGCATATTCGTCATCATCCCAAAAGTCCGTAAAATCAAAATCTTCAAAAGTCCTGTTTTTCATAATCGCTGTTTTTAATTTGTATTCTTTGAGTTTTGCTTTGTGTGTTTACCACTTTTCACGAATATACAAAAAAACAAACATCATCAATTTGTTTCCTTTATTTATTTCATTTTTTTACGAGTACTTTGAAAAACAGAGAGAAAATGGGAAGATGCAAATATCTAACTTCAATGCTTCATCAAGGCCGGATGAGGGGGAGGATTTTATGTAAGAACAAGTATACCCAGTCGTACCAGTGAGATGCACTTAGTGGTACGACTGGGGCAAACGGTTTATACTATTACGAAAACAAATCATTTAATGCCTCACTCATGCTGGGATGAGTAAAAATGAAGTCGCGCAGGAAGGTATAGTCCTGCCCTGCCTTCATGGCGAGGGCGACGATATTAATAACTTCGCTGGAGTCAGGTGCAAACAGCATACAACCCAATATCTTTCCTGTATTCTTATCAATGACAGCTTTCAACAAACCGTCTGTTTCTCCCAAAGTCTTGGCTCTCGGTATCGCCATAACAGGTAACTTCTTTACGATAATATCGAGATTCTGCTTACGGGCCTCCTCCTCATTCAAACCAATACGGGCCAAAGGCGGATCAATAAATACGGAATAACTGACCGGATCACGATCACTTGTTTTTCGTTCCGCCTTTCCGAATAAATCTTCCCGGATAATCCGATAGTCATCCAATGAAATATAAGTAAACTGCAAACCACCTTTCACATCACCCACCGCGCGTATTCGGGGATTCGTTGTTTTCAAATATTCATCTACAATGATAGCTCCACGTGCATCCACTTCTACTCCGGCAGCTTCCAGATGAAGCTCTTTCGTGTTAGGCCTGCGCCCTGTAGCCAACAACACGGCATCGGCTTCAAGTTCAAATGCCTCATCTGTTTGCGAATCAGTGAAAGCAACCATTGCTTTTTCTGATGTATGGTTCACAGACTGCACCTTCGCGTTCATCTTGAAAACAATCCCTTTTTTCTCCAACGTTTCTTTCACACTTGCGGCAATGTCGCGGTCTTCACGGGCTATCAGTTCGGGATAGCTCTCCAGTACCGTTACCTGAGAGCCGAAAGAGGCGTACATAGACGCAAATTCCAGCCCGATATAACCACCGCCGACAATGACGAGATGACGTGGAAGAGCGGTCAGTTCCATGATTGAAGTACTGGTATATACAAAAGGATTATCCACAACTCCTTCAATAGACGGAATCACAGTTTCCGCACCTGTATTGATTATGATTTGTTTGGATGTCAATACTATCTCTTCCGTAGCGGTACGAACAGCAACGGTATCTGCAGAAAGAAAAGAGCCCATACCTGTATAAACCGTCACATTCGGATGATCCGCTAGGTTATGGTAGTTCTTGTTTCTCAGTATACCCGTCACAAAATCTTTCACAGCAATAGCATTACGGTAAAACTCACTTTTTTCTTCAAAAGTGACTCCCACCATACCGGAAGCGATTTTCGCCTGATGCACCAATGTTTTAGTCGGAATACAGCCAATATTGATACACGTACCACCATACATCTTATCAGAACGTTCTATAACAGCAACTTTCTGTCCGCGCTTTGCAAATTCAGCCGCAAGAGTCTTCCCACCTTTGCCGAAACCAATAATAATAACATCAAATGCTTTCATATCTATATATCTTTAATTAGAAATTATCTTATTAATGTCAGTATCTCATTGACATTTGCAAAGGTCGCACCTTTCCGAGAGACTATCAATAACCATTTTACCGGATGAATTGGCAATTGTTCCCGCGAAGAGTTAAATAACTTCGTTTTCAACAAAAAGAAGAGAAGATACAAAGATGTAATCTCATTGTCATTTGCACTTCATCTCAATCCTTTCTCTTTGCATATCTAATTAAGTTAAACAACATATTAAAAGAACAGATGAAACAAGTCAGATGTTTATCTTCCTGCCTGCTAATGTTATCTATCTCGATAGCTTGCAGTTATGCAGCCAACATTCCTTCCAAAAAAGGAATGACAGTAAAAGGTATTGTAACCGATACCCGTAAAAGTCCGATTTCCGGGGTAGTAGTGACCGACGGAGTTCACTTCACTCAAACGGATGAAAAAGGATATTATTATCTTCCATCCGACTTCAACCAATCCAAGTTTGTGTATGTGTCGGTACCGGCAGATTATCAACCCACAGTTAAGAATGCACTTCCTACCGGATACTATGCCCGACTGGATCAATCAAAAAAGACAAACCGACATGATTTCGAATTAGAGAAAAGGACGGCTCCGGATGACAACTTTACTTTCATAGCCATCTCCGACCCACAAGTAAAAAACCAGAAACAACTGGAGCGCTTTCGTATGGAAACCGTACCCGATCTGGAAGCGACCTTACGTACACTCAATGAAAAAGAAGTATACGGTATGATGCTGGGAGATATCGTATGGGATGCGATGCAATTATTCACACCTTACAAAGATGCAATCTCCGGACTGAACCTGACAATGTACCACACCATCGGAAATCATGATTTTGACTTGAAATATGCCGCACTGAGCAATTCACAAAACCCGGACGAATGGGGTGAATATGCGTTTGGCGAGAACTTCGGTCCTACAGACTACTCTTTCAATGTAGGAAAAGTACATATCATTTCAATGAAGGATATCGATTATCACGGACAAAAGAAATATGAAGAGAACTTCACTCCGGCACAGCTTGAATGGTTGAAAAAGGATCTCAGTTATGTCCAACCCGGTTCACTGGTGTTACTGAACGTGCATGCTCCTGTCGCTAATCGTTCTCACAAGGGCGGAGGTAATGCCCGCAATGCTGCCCAGCTCTTTGAGATACTGAAAGGCTATAAGGTGCATATTTTTTCCGGACATACCCATTTCTACGAAAACCGGATTATTACTCCTGATATTTATGAGCATAATATAGGTGCAGCCTGCGGCGCGTGGTGGGCAGGCCATGTGAACCGTTGCGGAGCACCAAACGGCTATTTACTGGTTAATGTACAAGGAGATGACATTTCCTGGCAATATAAAGCAACCGGACGCCCGCTGGACTATCAATTTCGTGTATACAAGCCGGGAGAGTTTCAATCACAGCCGGAGTATCTGGTAGTCAATATATGGGATTATGATCCTGCCTGGACTGTCCAATACTACGAAGACGGAATAGAAAAGAAAGGAGTACTGGAAGCTTTTGATGATGAGGATCAGGATTTCATCACTATGAAGAAAGGAAAAGGGACAGGTTACCATACGCTGCATCTTTTCCGTGTACGTCCATCATCGGACAAGGTGAAGAAAATCGAAATTACAGCGACCAACCGCTTCGGGCAAAGCTTCCGTCAAACAGTTGAGCTATAACGGTCAGTTCTTGTTAACAAGGTTGATACAAATACCATATAACTCCACAAGTGGTACAAAACACAGAGGTCAGCCCGTAGATTCGAGCTGACCTCTCATTTTATTCATATCAATCAATGATTCGGATGAATATCCAGTTTCACCGGCTTAATCATATTCTCCGGTTTTAAGATCGTATCCAGATCCTCTTTAGAGAGAATATTATGTTCCAATACGAGTTCATACACTCCCTTACCGGTCTCCAATGCTTCTTTGGCTATCTTGGTAGAATGTTTGTAGCCAATGACAGGATTCAGTGCAGTCACTACACCTATACTATTATGTACATCCCGACGGCATTTCTCCTCATTGGCAGTGATACCATCGATACACAAAGTACGTAGCGTATCAAAACCGTTCATCAACAAATCCGCAGATTCGAAACAGCATTGTGCCATCACCGGTTCCATTGCATTCAGTTCCATCTGTGCAGCTTCTCCGCTCATAGTCACACAAAGGTCATTTCCTATTACCTTATAAGAGACCTGATTCATCACTTCGGGAATAACAGGGTTTACTTTTCCCGGCATAATGGAAGATCCCGGCTGCATGGCAGGCAGATTAATCTCTCCCAAGCCGCAACGGGGACCGGAGGCCAGTAACCTCAAATCATTACATATCTTATTCATTTTAACAGCTACGCGTTTCATTGCTGACGAATATCCCACCATGCAGGAAGTATCCGAAGTAGCTCCGATCAGGTCATCCGCCAATTTGATATCCAGTCCTGTTATCTTACCCAGAGCAGCAATACATTTCTCCGCATATCCCGGTTCTGCGGTAATTCCGGTTCCGATGGCTGTTGCCCCCATGTTGACCGTCAGAAAATCCTGTGCGGCAAAATCGAGATTCTTCACTTCATGTTCCAGAATGCTGGCAAATCCGTTAAAGGTTTGGCCGAGCGTCATCGGTACGGCATCTTCCAGTTGAGTACGCCCCATCTTAATTATATTCGCAAATTCCTCCCCTTTCTTACGGAAAGACTGAATCAAAGTTTCAAAATGCTTCACTAATTTAAGATGTGTATAGTACAGGCCAATATGAATGGCTGTAGGATAAGCATCATTGGTAGACTGCGAACGGTTCACATGGTCATTAGGCGAGCAGTATTGATACTCTCCGCGTTGATGTCCCATCAGTTCCAGCGCACGATTGGCAATCACTTCATTAGCATTCATGTTGGTGGTAGTTCCGGCTCCGCCCTGAATCATGTCCACCGGAAACTGGTCGTGATACTTTCCTTCCAGTATTTCTTTACAGGCTTTGAGGATAGCATCCGTTTGTTCTTTCGTCAGCAAATCCAATTCACGGTTGGCAATAGCAGCCCCCATTTTTGTGATAGCCAATGCCTGAATAAACAAAGGGTACTCATTCAAATGAAACTTGCTGATGCGAAAGTTTTCAATACCACGGAGTGTCTGTACTCCGTACAATGCACTTTCGGGCACTTCACGACTACCTATCAAGTCGCTCTCTGTTCGAGTTTTTTTTGATAATTCTTGTTTCATATCGGTTGTTTTATAACAATAACACATTCGTTAGCTGATATAATAACCAGCGAAAGATGTTATTGTTTTAATAAATATGCAAAAACTATTCAATAACTTTTTTGTTGTTTATCTTAGAAACAGAGAAAAAACGAAGATAAATCTTTTATCTTTGTTTGAAACTTAAAACAACAAGCGATGATATTACAACTAGCATTTGTTCTGACAGCTATCATTATTGGTGCACGCCTTGGGGGCATCGGACTCGGTGTCATGGGAGGAGTAGGATTGGGAATACTTACGTTCGTTTTTGGTTTACAACCCACCGCACCTCCTATCGACGTTATGTTGATGATTGCCGCCGTCATTTCCGCTGCCTCCTGTATGCAGGCTGCCGGAGGACTCGACTATATGGTGAAACTAGCAGAACATTTGCTGCGCAAAAATCCTTCACACGTCACACTGCTCAGTCCGCTGGTAACTTACCTGTTCACCTTCATAGCCGGAACCGGACATGTAGCTTACTCCGTATTGCCTGTCATTGCAGAGGTAGCCACCGAAACTAAGATTCGTCCGGAACGTCCGCTCGGCATTGCAGTGATCGCCTCACAACAAGCTATTACGGCCAGTCCCATTTCTGCTGCTACGGTAGCTTTACTCGGATTATTGGCCGGCTTTGACATCACTTTGTTCGATATACTTAAAATAACCATTCCTGCCACGATCATAGGTGTGTTGGTAGGTGCTTTATTCTCCATGAAAGTCGGCAAAGAACTGATAGAAGACCCTGAATATCAGAAACGCCTGAAAGACGGTCTTTTCAATGATAAGAAGATAGAGATCAAAGATGTCAGGAACAAACGTTCTGCCATGCTTTCCGTACTCATCTTTATATTGGCGACTGCCTTTATTGTTCTTTTCGGGTCTTTTGAAGGCATGCGCCCCAGTTTCCTGCTCGATGGCGAAATCGTCACACTAGGCATGTCTTCCATTATCGAAATCGTCATGCTGTCTGCGGCAGCCATCATCCTGATTGTCACCAAGACGGATGGAATCAAGGCCACGCAAGGTTCTGTATTCCCCGCCGGAATGCAGGCTGTTATCGCCATCTTCGGTATTGCCTGGATGGGCGACACATTCCTTCAGGGCAATATGGCACAACTGACTCTTTCTATCGAAGGTGTTGTACGCCAGATGCCATGGCTGTTCGGTATCGCACTGTTCGTCATGTCTATCCTGTTATACAGTCAGGCAGCCACCGTACGGGCATTGATGCCGTTGGGCATTGCATTGGGAATTTCTCCGTATATGCTGATTGCTTTATTCCCGGCAGTCAACGGATATTTCTTTATCCCGAACTACCCGACTGTAGTAGCAGCCATTAATTTCGACCGCACTGGGACAACAAAAATCGGCAAATATGTGTTGAATCATTCGTTTATGATGCCCGGACTAGTATCTACTGTAGTCGCTATTGCTTTAGGGCTGCTTTTTATACAAATATTCTAATATATTATTAACCTAAACTCATTTCAGTTATGAAACAATTCAAGAAATTAGGTCTGGTAGTAGTCACACTACTATTGTCCGCAACAATGGCATTTGCCGCAAAACCGAATATCCATATTCTTGCCACCGGAGGAACCATTGCCGGCACGGGAAGCTCGGCTACAGGTACCAGCTATACGGCAGGGCAAGTTGCTATCGGCGCATTGCTTGATGCAGTCCCCGAAATTAAAGATATCGCCAACGTAACCGGCGAACAGATTGTAAGAATCGGTTCACAGGACATGAATGACGAAGTCTGGCTGACACTCGCCAAGAAAATTAATGAGTTATTGAAACGACCGGATATCGACGGAATCGTGATCACTCACGGAACGGATACAATGGAAGAAACTGCTTATTTTCTGAATCTGACCGTTAAAAGTGACAAACCGGTTATATTGGTAGGTGCCATGCGTCCATCCACAGCATTAAGTGCTGATGGACCGCTGAATCTTTATAATGCCGTAGTTACTGCCGCCGCCAAAGAATCGAAAGACAAAGGAGTATTGGTTGCCATGAATGGTCTGATTCTGGGTGCAGAAAGCGTTGTTAAAATGAACACAGTCGATGTACAAACTTTCCAAGCTCCTAACTCCGGTGCATTGGGATATGTGCTGAACGGAAAAGTATTTTATAACCAGATCACTCTGAAGAAACATACCACACAATCGGTATTCGACGTAACACGCCTTACTTCATTACCGAAGGTCGGTATCGTATACAGCTATTCTAATATCGAAGCTGATATAATGACTCCATTCCTCAACAATGGATACAAAGGAATCATCCATGCAGGAGTCGGAAACGGCAATATCCACAAAAATATATTCCCGTCATTGATAGACGCCCGCAGAAAAGGAATTGTAGTTGTTCGCTCCTCTCGTGTACCGACAGGTCCTACCACGCTCGATGCTGAAGTAGATGACGCCAAGTATCAGTTTGTTGCTTCCCAGGAACTGAATCCGCAAAAATCACGTGTACTGTTAATGCTTGCACTGACCAAAACCACGGACTGGAAACAAATTCAGGAATACTTTAACGAATACTAAAAACCGGACCAACTTATGAAAAAACTAATGCTTATGCTACTCCTCGCGGGTAGCATACAGGCTATATATGCCCAAACGACAGAGAAGAAAGATAAATTCTCCCCCAATACTCCCCTTTTTGAGAAACTGACAGATGTAAAAAAGAAAACGGATAAGTTTAACTTATACCTGAATATGCAAGGAAGCTTCGACGCTCATTTCCAGAACGGATTTCAGGAAGGCGACTTCAATATGCATCAACTACGCATCGAAGCAAAAGGAAATATCAACAACTGGCTTTCTTACCGCTATCGCCAGCGCCTCAACCGTTCGAACGACGGAAACAACATGATAGACAACCTCCCGACCTCCATCGACTGGGCAGGTATCGGCATCAAACTCAATGATAAGTTCAATCTGTTTGCCGGTAAGCAAAGTGCCAACTATGGCGGCTTTGAGTTCGATCTGAATCCGATTGATGTCTATCAATACAGCGATATGATTGATTATATGAGTAACTTCCTGACCGGTCTGAATGTCGGTTATAATATGACTCCGGACCAGCAACTTAATCTACAGATATTGAACAGCCGCAACAGTTCCTTCGACAACACTTATGGCATCACAGAGGATGCGGAAGGCAATCTTCCCGATTTGAAATCCGGAAAAATGCCATTGGTCTACACCTTAAACTGGGTTGGCAATTTTAATAATGTATTTAAAACCCGCTGGTCCGCTTCTGTCATGAACGAGGCCAAAGACCACAATATGTATTACTATGCCGTAGGAAATGAATTGAATCTGGGAAAATGGAATGCTTTCATTGATTTTATGTACTCAAAAGAGGATATTGACCGCAAAGGGATTATCACAAACATCGTCGGTCGTCCGGGCGGACATAATGCGTTTGACACAGGCTATTTATCAGTAGTAGCCAAATGTAACTACCGTTTCCTCCCGAAATGGAATGCATTCGTAAAAGGAATGTATGAAACGGCTTCTGTAACCAAAGCCTCCGAAGGAATAGAAAAAGGAAACTACCGTACTTCCTGGGGATATCTCGCAGGTATCGAATTTTATCCGATGGAAACAAACCTGCATTTCTTCGTAACCTATGTAGGGCGTTCTTACGACTTCACCTCGCGTGCCAAAGTGCTGGGACAAGAAAACTACAGTACCAACCGGATTTCTGTAGGCTTCATCTGGCAGATGCCGGTCTTTTAAGCTCATCACAAAATAAAAAAATACCCGACAGTTTTTGAACAGCTGTCGGGTATTTTTTATATGTTCGGTTTCTTTTCTAAATCAATACTCTTCCTCATTGAAAAAGAAATCTTCTTTACTAGGATAATCCGGCCAAATATCTTCGATACTCTCATAGATTTCGCCCTCATCTTCCATCTCTTGCAGATTCTCTATAACTTCAAGAGGAGCACCCGAACGCATAGCATAATCAATCAATTCGTCCTTGGTTGCCGGCCAGGGAGCATCTTCCAGTTTTGATGCTAATTCCAATGTCCAATACATAATCTTGAGTATTAAAAGTGAATACTAATTTTCTTATTTTTTATTTTCCGGCAAAAGTATAATAAAATCTATCATTTCCAACTATTATCCCAGAATATTTCACTATTTTGTTCATCAAAATTAATTTTTCGGGATAAAACAAACAAATAATCTGATAATCTGTTGACAAAAGCTAATACTTCCGGAGATATTGTACAAGTTTCGGATAAGGTCAGGATACGCCGTTCAGCCCTCCGGCAGATAGTACGGCAAACATGACAAACAGCTGCCCCGCGGCTTCCTCCCGGAATAATAAAGGCACAGAGTTCCGGAAGTTGCTCATCCAGCTTATCAATTTCCTGTTCAATGCGTTCTATATCTTCTAAAGTAATAATACTAGCTGGCTTCAACTGAGTTTTTTCCTGATCGGTTGCCAGATGCGAACCGATAGCAAACAACTTGTGCTGTATGCCCAATATAAAATCCCGATCCGACTCATCCAACAAATAAGTATGTAACCATCCTAAATGCGAGTTCAATTCATCGATTGTCCCATAAGCTTCCAAACGGATATGGGTCTTCGACACGCGGCTTCCGCCAACGAGGCTGGTGGTTCCTTTGTCCCCAGTCTTTGTATATACAAGGCTCTTTTTCATAAACGTCTATTTTTCATTATTACTATATATAAGATTAACGTATGAGGCTTCTCAGAAGTTGACAATATAATGCTGTTTTATTTTTGTTGTATCAAAAAAAAGCAGACCTAAATCATACAAATCAAAAGTGATTCCCACCCTGTCATCCTTTTGCACCCGTTCCCATAACATCCTCATCGATTTAGAATAATGAATGCCATGAATGACAAATACACTTTCTGAAGTTGTACGGCGTGCACAAACCTTAAAAACCTCCTCCAGCATTTCAGAGTTCTGATAATCATTCAGATATAGAAAATCAACCGGAACACCAGCATCCAGAAACAACTCCGACAGGTCGGGAGCAAAAAGATACCCGGCAGTGGGTTTGGCCGACTGCAGATACAGAGAAGATATGGAAGGCCGCCCCACCTCTATAATAGTAGCCGGCTGCACTCTATTCACCAGCCGGAACAGGAAACGGTTGACTTTTTGTATTCCTTTGCACCATCCCTGTTCTTTTATCATCTTCTTCTGTTCTTCTTTCAATGAAAAGTAAGCATAATAAGGCATCTTTTCATAAATCACATCTGTAATCAAGCTAAAAGCAAACGGCGAGTGTACGCCATATCCACAACGATAGCGGAAACGGGAAAGCCAGATAAAGGGTCGTTTTAAACAAAGTAGAAGATTCATACAACAATTATTCGTTTTCATTCGTAGCACAAAGATATGTTTTTTTATCGCATAGAACCAATTCGGAAGAAAAATGTTATAAGGGGAAATCATAACCTAAACAATTGATCCGAATTATGAAGAAAACAATTTTTCTGGCAACGTTGACAGCAGCTATCTTCGCCGGTTGCTCGAGTGATAATCCGATGTTGCCCGTCGAAGGCGGCAACGGGAATAATGGCGGAGAAGGAAATAATGAACTTATCAGCCCGACAGTACGCGCTACGGTCAATACACCGGATAACGCGCAGAGTCCGATGAGCGGAATATTAGAAGTATATCCCTGCCAGGCAGGCACTTCCATTTATTATGGAAACTATGTGGAAGATGTACTGACTCCATTTCCCGGTATGTACACCTTAAAAGACGGAAACACTCTTGGAAACCCCGCACGTGCCATCTCACTTCCTGTAGGAACATACAATATGATTTATTGGGGAACTCCTAAATATGAGGAACCAATCTATAGTAATCCGGCAGTGAAGGACCCGCAACTGACTCTCGGCGGCGATCTGTCTCAGCAGTATTTCGGGCTCCGGCAAAACCTTCCTGATACGACCTATTATCCTGTTTTCGATCTGGTTTATGCGGTGAAGCCCGCCAATATCGGTACGGAAGAGTTAAACGCAGCGATGAAACGAAAAGTCGCAGGTTTGAAAGTGATTGTCAAAGACAAAAACAACGGAATATTAAGCTCCAGCATCTCCGGCATGAAAGTAAATATTGGAGGTATTGCAGAGAAATTGAATTTGTATACCGCAGAGCCGGTCAATCAAACCAAAACAGTCACCTTCCCTTTGGTACTTTCCACAGATGGCACACAGATGAGCAATGCTACTGTCATGTTATTCCCATCGGCTACAAGCCCTCTATTCCAACTAATTATTACATTAAAGAACGGAACTGTAAAAACCTTCAAGCAAACATTGAGCGCTCCTCTGAAGGCAAATACCCGGTTCACCTTAACATTAACTTTAGGCGACATCTTCTCGGAGGAGGAGACCGGAAATTTTACGATAGACAATTGGCAGGAAGAGAGCGAAACAATCGAGGTGCCAAGTTTGAACTGATCGATGAACAGTTCAGCAATTAAAGAATCTGATTTCAGCGATTAAATACAATGATAGTTTCAAGAAAAAGGGCCGGCTCCCGCGGTGGACCGACCCTTTTAATCATCTATTTCAAGTAATTACTGTAGTCTGAATACTACAGGTACAGTATATTTTACTCGAACTTTCTTACCGTTTTGTACTCCGGGTTTCCACTTGGGCATTCCACTTATCACACGGATAGCTTCTTTATCCAAGTAAGCATCTACCCCTCGTACAACTGTCGGACTAGTAATCGATCCGTCCTTGTCTACAACAAACTGAACAATTACACGTCCTTGTGAGCCCATCTCTTGAGACATTGTCGGATATTTGATATGACTACTCAAATATTTCAGCAATTCAGCTGAACCACCAGGAAATTCAGGCATGATTTCTACACTTACGTGAATAACATCTTCCTCAACTTCTGCAGTTTCCACTACTGGCGGTACCCAAACAACCTTGTAAGGTTCATTCACATTGTCTGGTACTACTGAAACATTATCCGTCACCTCTTCGGTATCATCTACTATTTCGAACAAATCTGTTACTTTAGTTTCCGGTGGAGGAGGCGGTTCCAGTTTTTCTTCAGGGAATGTGATTGGAACGAGCTCCGTTACAAAGATGGATTCATCATCAGATGATAGTGCCGCAACTCTTACATCATGCTGTGTCCATTCGAACGATACGAACATGAAAGCAAGCGCAACAACCAAACCCATCAACAACCAAGAACCTCTTTGATTCTCAATTGCAGCCTTTTTTGATTTTTTGGCTTCCATAAAAAATGTGTTTAAGTAATTAATAATAGAAAATATATAGCATATATACTACTTTTCGTTTTCCTTCTTAGGCATTACTTAAAGTGCTCTCTAGCTGCAATAAATATAGTATTTTTATGGATAGGATGTAACTTTGCTTCTTGTTTATTTCATTCTTTTTCCTTCTTTTGGATAAAATTTATGAAATGGCACTCTGCCTTACTATCTCAGTTCACAAGCAAAATCTGTCTTGCAACTCTTTTTTATATTTCCTGGAAAGAAGTAATTCTGTCACGTTATCAAAGGGTGGATAGAGTATACACTTATTATCCTTTATAATCATCAAATAATCAATATTAATAATATAGGATTGGTGTATTTGAACAAAACAAGGCGAATATTTGATTATCTGTTCGGCAGTCATTCCCCGTCGTAACACCACTGATAATTTACTGTTAAGTATCACCTCCCATTGTTTACGTTCAGCGCAATAACGAAAAAAAACAATCTCAGCCGGACGCAAGGCACGCATATCATTAGTTGGTGTAAATACTATGAATGTTTGCCCCATATACAATGATGCTCCTATTGGCAATATCTTTTTTTGTTCTGTTTCCATTTGTGCCATAAAACGCATAAGAATGTTTTTCAACTCCTGCCCCTCGAAAGGCTTCAACAAATAATCGAATACAGATTCTCTAATAGCATGTATCATGTACTTTTCATAAGCTGTATAGAAAACCACCCGCATACCCCATGAAATGTTGTCATGCAGATCATGTAGCAAATCCAAACCAGTCATATCCGGCATTTCCACATCCAAAAACAACAAATCTGGTTGTATTTTGGTAATAAGTTTCTCTCCCTGTTTACCATTTCGGGCAGTTCCATCTAAAGAAAAGTATGGATTTTTTCTCAGTTCAATGCTTAACTTCCCAATAGCCACTTCATCGTCATCAACTATAACTACTTTATACTTATTCATATCTTCTGTGTTTTCTTCTGGTGGATATTCCCATAATATTATATCCAGTTACTATTTCATCAAGTGAGGATGCGGTGTACGAGGCACCTGCCTGGCTTTTTCTCTTATACCATATTGATCCGAAGTTTTAAACGAATTAAAATCTCGCAACGGATCATAATTTATATCCTTTGCAAAGAACTCTTCTAATACAAATGGCTCACCAGCTATTGTTTTAATTCTCTCTACAATCAGCTGACGCGATATTGTATTGAAATATAGACGGTTATCATCCATACAACTTGTAATTTCAGAGTGCCAGATACCACTCTTATAGCCCATCCCTCCTTCGAAAAAGCCTGTGCGGGGATACCGGGAATCATTCAGCAAGTGCTTCCAATAGACGCTACCCTTAGTATTATTAAAATCTGTCGTAAGGTTCAGACCAAGGGGAACCTCCCATGCCTGGCTTTCAATTGACTCAGCTGTATAGTTTGGGCTATCGTTATAATGATATTCATCTAATAGTTTACCAAAGCCATGTCCTCCACCTTCATGTACAAAAACATTTTTCCAATCACCAGTACTTATACCAATACTAGAATTCCCAGACCATTGAAGATTCCCTTCTGTCAGCGGAATAATAGCGTAACTTAATCCGTTATTCCATATCCAACATATACCTCCATAGCGTGAATCATTAACTAAAAGAAAAACAGGAACTTTATCAATAGACGTTTTATTCTCTATGATATCCGGACAGGTAGAACTCACGAAATCGAAAATCTCATTATAATCTTTTACTTGCATGTCCGAGTAATTGTTTCCCCAACTTGTTTTAAAATAGGTGTTTCTCATTTTTCCCGTATCCGTATTTCCCGCACCAGTTTCTTCTGAAACAGTAGGAAGGATATAAACATTGAAATATTCACGATATGATTTATATGGCTCTACAGAGAATAAACAGTTTAAAGCTTCACGTGCACTACTTTCAAACAAGCCATTAGGCGCTAATTCATTGGTGGTAAATCCATCACCTGTTACAACCAGAGTTACCGGATGTTTTTCCCTCATTTTCTGATATACGATAACATCTCCTGTCGAATAGGTTTCGGGAGAATAAAGGCTGCCTTGCGTCACATTGACGCTTTCCCAGCTAGCTACACTAACGCCATTCAATGTAACCTGCCTGTCTCCCAAAACAGTAAGATGCATAATATAATGTACTCCGGAATCAAAAGTTTGGTCTAGTTTTATAAAAAAAGGACTCTCATTAATCTTCAATTCTATGGCTTGTTCATCAGAAAGATGCTGAGGCGGAATTAAAAGTGAAAATCGCCTTGAACTGTTATCAGAGGTTTCCTCTTTTAATTTCATAGCTTCAATACTCGTTACGGTTCCATGAGTACTTACCGCACCATTTTCCAAATTTAATGAACATTGGTTGCACGCTTTCAGATATATATTGGAACAAACATCTGATATCCCATTGGCATAATCCACTTGAAATGTAACTTGTGACATCAAGTGAGAAAAATGAATATCAACCGCTGCTTCAGATATAATGTATTCCTGTTCGGCAAATAACAAATCGCTTTCTTTCTGTTTATTCGCATTATTTTGCAGAGTTGCAACTTCAAATGGCAGAACAGCGTTTACTAATGGCTGCATAAATGGATAATAAGCTACCATCCTCATTTTCTGACCTTTATTCTCAGCAGGGAATGAAAACCGCTTACCGAGTGACCATTGATTGCCGTCAAAAATACAAGCTTGATTATATAAATAGCTGTCAGTAGAGAGCTGACTACCTTGTTCTGTTAAAAATACTCCGATAATATCTCCTGTATTAAAAGAAATACTTGAATCTTGTGGTTTTCCATCAGTTGACTGAAATCCATTAGATATAGATTGACTGATTTCAAAGTATATTCTTTCTTCTTCGTGTTCTGTAGAACAAGCTGCCAGAACAAGCAGCATTACTAAGGTACGTAAGCCAGATAAATCAATGCGTTTCATATATCATTCATTTTATTGGACAGTTGATAAATCTATTGTTATCTTATACTCCTTTCCACTTTCTAATATAAGAGGCTCTTGCAATTGATAATGGTAAAAACGACCTTTATATTTGAAATTAATCCACTGTCCGACCGGAACGCTTTGCGGAATGATTATAGCCTCAGCTGTTTGCCTATTTTCGTCATAATACATTTGAATAACCTGTGGTGATATACTTGACTCATAGCTCACTTCTCTGGTAACTAGATTAACGATAGCTCTATTATAGACATTGGTCACTTGTACCCCATTCTTCATATCACTGTTTGCAATAGAAGTAGTATTTATGAATGAAACAGTTAATTTACTGAACAAGTGATTGAATAATAAAGGAATCCCTCCATTGTACTTCTCATAAATAATATCTGTAGTAGAAGCCCATAAGAAATCACTTTGTCTTAATAATTTCCGATTACTTTGATCATTCGGAAGCTGAAAGTAAACGTTTGTGAAGTCTTTATCTAATGTACTGCTAGCATAGGGATAATATCCTATCCCCATAAGTGTATAGGGAACTTTTTGCCAATACAGTTGCATCTCAGAATCCCAGCCAACACTTCCTTTATATTCAACGGGAATATTACTTACCCAACATTCGCTACCATATTTCCACTTTGCAGCTTTGTTCTGATCAAATAGGAAAATTCCAATTTTATCTCCTTCTTCAAATCCTCGTTCCATAGTCGAACGTGTGGATACACTGACAGCAGGAAGAAAGGTTATTATTTCTTTATCGCATTTATCAACTTCTCCACTACTACACGAATGGAATAAAAACAATAGAATAACAATCAGAGTTTGCAAGTATATAACCGTTTTCATAATTATTAGATCTAAAATAAAGAAGAACAAGCCTTATAAGATTAAGGCTTGTTCCTGAAAACATTATTTATTAATTAACGAATACGAGTAATAGTTGCTCCTTTAAACAAGGTGTTTTCATTTACAATCATACCGATATGAGCAATGCCTTTTGCTGTATTCCTATTACTTTCGTTTACATTCTTTACACCATTAGAGTTAAGAATCCAGCATGTATTTTCAATAGTGCCACCCAATTCTCCGTCCTGTCCAACCCCCCATGTTACAGTTTGAAATTGTGTTACACCAGCTGTTCCAGTGTACGTCCAACTGCTTGATTGCAAAATTGGGGTAAAAACTCCTTCTTTTATTTTCTTTGAAAAAGTCCAAGCAACAAAAGCATCCTTACCGGAACCATAAAAAGCAGGATTATATTCTAAAACCCATTGGTAATATTTAGTAGAATAAGCGCCAATGGTTGTTTCCCAACACCACTTATTAGTCTTAGCATCATATGTAACATTATCAACATATGCCATTGGTTGATTTTTTCCAGATTTCGTCGTGATTTCTTTCCTTATAAGTTCCCCTCGTTCACCGTCCTTATTAAATCCTAAGAGGAACAAAACGTGTTTAGTTTGAGGCTCCAGACCATAGAACGAAATTACATAATTATCATTAGGTGTACAGCGGTTTTCATCTGTCTTCATAACATCTATTATTTCTTCATCTGTATATCTTTCAATGAATGAAGCTTCAAACACCACAGCATAGAAATATGTTACATTGTTACCATACTCAAAGTCTGTAGCAAAACAATTGCTCAACACAACAACAGTTTGAGCTGTCACATTACTTCCTGCTGCCAAGCCGGCTTTCTGAATAATTTTCACTGATTGAGAAGAGACACCTGACGAGGATATATTGAGTGTAACATCCCGATCAGCAGGTGAGTTATTGAAACTGTTTGCTGAAACTTTGATACTAGCATTTCCTACCCCGTTTGTTGAAGATACAGTCAGCCATTCGGGCACTCCACTAATACTCCACGCAGTATTACAAGTGATATTGAATGCTTGTTCTTTTCCCGCTTCTACAAGATTAATTTCTTTCACATCAACAGACAGGGACACAGAAACCCCTTGCTGCACTACAGATACAGGTTCAGAAATCTCGCCTCTTTCACTTTGTACCATAAGTGTACATTTACGTTCATCTATATCTTTGTTCTCTTGAGCTGTTAAAACAACAGAAGCATTTCCTTTACCCGATGAACTGGATAAAGACAACCATCCCGAAGCTCCGGTTATAAGCCATGAGACATTACTTTGGATTTTCAATACTTGCGAATCTCCGTCCGAAGAAAGGGTAAATACATTAGAAGACACTGCCAATCGTGTTTCCGCTTCATCATCGTCACTACCTCCGCAACTTGCTATAACAAGCGCAAGAATGAATGTTAGCAAATAATTTCGTTTCATATGCTCATTGTTTTGTGTGTATGCAGTCCCAGATCATACTGTTTTAATGTAACTGAATTTAATTTATATGAAAAACTATGGGGACTATACTAAATTAGCCATCGATATAAATATCTTTTCTTTTAAAAACAAGATAATTAGCATCAATAGTTCCATATATATATTTATTATAACCGTAAATATTCACTACTTAACCATGGAATCCGTCAGAGTATAAAAATTTAGATCGATAGAAAATGGTTATATTCTCTTTTTTTTCAATTGCATGTAAGCTAAAATAATCATATTGTCCCCAACTACCAGAATAAGTGTAGGTTGCAGTTTCAAAATCTCCTTTTGTTTTATAGCCAAAGTCTTTCAATTGATATGCAGCTTCTATAGCATCAGGAGTAACCATCTTAACCACATTCAAAGTTACATTATATGTACTAGATTTATTAATTGAATATGAAAGTCTAATTGTATTCCCATTAAGACGCTCTAAATTAAGTTTAATATTCTTTCCCACTGTTTCAATTGATGTCTCTTTATAATAAGTGACCTTGTTATTGTTCATTGTATATGGTCTCAAATAATAAACTGTACCAGGTTCCAATTCGGAAAGATTGACAGTACGATAATATGTATCAATCATTTTTTGTGAAGTAGTTTTATCTGAAATAGTAGGGTGTGGTGACTTTCCATAACATATACCAGCAGTTAGGTAACTATCAGCAGTTTGATACTTATCCGGATTTGTGTAAGATATACTTAACGAAGCTCTATTAGGAAATATATTTGCAGATCCTAAATAAACATATAATTCTTCTGATTCGTCGCTCATAATATCTTCTGGATTCTGCGTACCTCCAGTACCTACAACAAAATTTCCATTCAAAGAGTTACTATCCTCCTTTCCATCAGACTCCCATTCATCATAGCCTTTATAAGTACCTTCAGATTCTGAAGTAAACAAAAGTTCCACTTCATAACAATGAGCAACCATTTTATCAATTATACGAATCGTGTATTCTATAGTTAATTCTGCTCTGTTTTCACTTGTCTTTCTATATATATAATATGTATCTTCTATTTTCCAGGATGTATCGGAAGGAATCATTGATATCACTCCATTAGAGAAAAAAGAGAGAGCCCAAGCAATTGAATTTGGACCTAAAGATAAGTTCAGACTTTTTCCAATCAGTGTTTCTGGCGCATAGCCTAAACTTTCACTACTATCATCTTTATTACTGCAGGAGTTTAAAATAAGACTAAATGATATCACTAAAATTGTCAATAAAGTTTTCATATCTATAGGTTATTTTATTGTAAATGTCCCTGTTATTGTTGTTTTCTTATTGTTTGCGTTAGTTTGAACTCCAGAATATGTACCTGCTATTTCTGAGATAAAAACTAAATCTATATCAAATTTAAAAGTCCCATAATTATATGTCCCATAATATGGAATATATGTCTTTTTTGTAGCTTCCAAATAATAGGCAGCTTGGTTTTTATTTGTTATTACATAAGAATAAGATGGAGGGTATTTTTCATAATCAACTGTCACGTTATTAACTACGACACCTGATTTGAAATGTTCTGCGGAAAGTTTGATTGTAGCATCATTATTTCTCAGTAGCAAAGTCTTTCCTTCTAATTGGAAAGGACAATATCCATTAGCTGATTTGCTTTCATCAGAATCTTCGCTACAACCACACAGTAACAGTATGATAAACAGACATAGAAAAATACAATATTTTTTCATGTTTTGAATGTGTATATAGATTGATTACTATTGGCAAAGATAAGAAACTGGATAAAATAAAAAAAACACAATAAATGCGAAATATGATTATCAGGTCGTTTCGAACGACTAATTGAATGAAATTCGTGCTTAAACGGGCAATAAATTATATCAATGTCTAACATAAGATATGATTTCAGATACTCTCGGACAGATTACCACTTTCACATCTAGATATTGGTAGAAATCACTTATATATTTCAAACTTAATACAGTTTTAGAACACAATATAAACAGCATTTTAGGTTTCAGTCAGCAAAACATAAAACAAAAATATACAGCATAGCATTATATTTTGCAGTATAGATCATATTATCGCATTTTAGTTCAACACCTATTTTTCACCATTTTTTTATTCACTTTTTTATTTATTACTTTGCATATATTGTTATGTGATTATCTAATACCGACAATCTCACATACTTAATAAAAAGCACTAATTAAGACAAACTAATAAATTATGCATGGAGAGACTACCTCTGTAAAAAAAGATATCTTTCCATTTAATCTATAAGCTTTATGTTAGACACAGGACAAGTTATAGCAGATAGATACGAACTACTCAAACAATTAGGAAGAGGTGGTTTTTCAGAAGTTTGGTTAGCACTGGATAAACTCACAGATGTTAAAGTAGCCATTAAAATATATGCGCCGGGTATGGGGCTTGACGATGCCGGGATTTCTCTCTTTACACAAGAATTTTCTTTAGTATTTGATATTAATCATACCAATTTATTACATCCTACTTACTATGATTGTTGGGAGCGAATGCCATATCTGATTCTGCCCTTCTGCAAAAACGGGTCTATATTCAAATACCTCACTGACAATAATCGAATCACAGAAACCGAAAGTTGGCATCTACTTCATGATGTTGCCGAAGGACTAGCCTATCTTCATGCAAAGCTTCCTCCTGTTATTCATCAAGATATAAAACCTGATAATATTTTAATTAATGATGAAAACGGGTATATGATAACCGACTTCGGAATCAGTACACGAATTAGAAGTACATTACGTAGAAATCAAGGGCAAGAACTAAGTGGAGGCACATTAGCTTACATGGGACCCGAACGTTTCGGTCCATCCCCTGCCCCTATTATGGCAAGTGATATCTGGTCATTAGGGGCGACAATGTACGAACTGCTAACGGGGTTACCTCCCTATGGTGATCATGGAGGTCTGTTGCAGAAAAACGGTGCCGATATTCCACTTATCAATAATGAGGAGTATTCACAAGAGCTTAAGGAGATCGTTTATAAATGTCTTGCTCTAAACACATGGGACAGACCTACTGCCAGACAAATCGCTGATTATGCCTTCCAGCATATCAATGGTAACTCGGTGCCTCTCAATATACAAAGTTCACAACAAACGACCTCTGATCTTTCATCAAAAGATGAGATAAATGAAATTCAAACTCCAGAAGGGCAAGAAAATTCTTCATTTGAATTAAAGGATAATCATGAGTCCTCATCCATTCATTCTGATGCAGAATTTCCTGTTATGCAATCATCCGATATAAAAAAGAGAGTTGCTACGCTGTTTAAAAGAGAGCATCGCAAACTCATTATTATTGCGGCTATAATCATTATATGTGCAACCATTGTTACTATCTATCTAGTAACAAGCGGAAAAGAACCGGAACCGGAGCCAGAGCCAAAACAAAAAACGACTTTAAAAACCAATATTAACGATAGCATCTGTATGACAATCATTCAAGAAGGCAATAATTACAAAAGCCAAGGTAACATCTTTCGAGATAAAATAGATACTTTAAGACAGAATAATGACTCCGTTTTTGAAGATTTCTATATAAATGCTATCAAGAAGTATCGTGAAGTAAATCACTACAAAGATTCCATTTCTAAGGGAGTATATATGAATGCAAAAGATCAAATAAAGCAAGTAGAAATTATATTAGATTCTGCATACAATCTTTTTATACTAAAAGCAGATACCATGAGAATGAAAGAGTATGACCAAATAGAAGCAGCTGAAGTTTTCGAAAATCGTGCAAAGAAAATAGAACCATATATAAATATAGACAACAATAACAATGAAGAAATGCATTAAGTTACTAATTCTAGTCTTCGCTCTTGCTATGCCAATAAGTACATGGGGGCAGTGTGCCGCCATTTACAAAAAAGGGGAGACAAGCATGAAAAAAGGAAGATACAGGGAAGCTATCAAGTCCTTTAAAGCAGCAATGAAATGCGACAGCAAACTGGAGCAGGATTGCAAAAGTAAGATTAAGGAATGCGAGGAGAAACTCAAACCGGCTCCCAAGTCCACTCCTGCCCCTGTCATCGAAGTTACCAGACTTGCCATTACCCCAGATTCTGTAAGATTTGGCTATGAGACGACAAAGGCCGAATACATCAAAGTAGATAGTGCTCCGGAAGAATGGACGGCAACTTCAGATTCAAACTGGTGTAAAGTGATTCCTCATGGAAAAAACTTATCTGTAAGTTGTGAAATAAACCAACTGACTTCAGAACGTAAAGCCACTGTTACCATTAGCAACGGGAAAATGGAAGAAACAGTCAAGGTCGTTCAAAGCGGTCAAAAAGAATTCATCAATATAGCATTGGACAAATTGGAGTTCGGTTCCAAAGGCGAAATTAAAGAATTACCAATAAAGACGAATACTGAATGGGAAGTAATAAATATTCCAAGTTGGTGCGAAGTCATAGCAAAGGACAGTGACAAACTGATTCTAAAAGTAGCTAAAACCAAAAAAGCCAAAGAAGGAACTTTGATAGTAAAGACAAAAGGAGGAGAAATTTCTTCCGCCATCCTCTCACAGAAAAAAGGAGGTATATTTTAAGATGATTAAAGATGAACATACATGAATCGTCATTTTAGGTGTCGACTTATTTATACTTTAAGTGGTTCAACAATTAAAATAAGTTCTTATGAGATGTATGAATTGTGGTTGGGACAATCTATCTGATACAACGGTCTGTCTAAAATGTGGACAAAGATTGAGTATTTCGACTGGTTACGCCAACAATCAAAATGATTTTGTGTCAAGAGAAGGTTATGGAGAAGCCATCCCCAAACCCACAGTGCTAAATGCAAATCCTAATAGAGAAAAGTGCAGAAAAACTGTTGTATTCCCCACTTTGAATGAAGCTGATACCCATTCTGCTATCACACAGCCTGCTACAGAATGCCCGAACTGCAGTTATCCGATAGTAGGTGAATTTACAAGCTGCCCTTGCTGTGGAACGCCTCTGGAAAGAGCCGATAAATCCGCAGACGACAAACATAAAAAAATAGAAGAAAAAACATCTTTCTTGCCGGAAGATAAAATGGCTTGTCAGGAATGCGGAAAAGAGATAGATATTACCTGCTCATTCTGTCCGCACTGTGGTATCCGTGTACATCGTCCCACTATCCGACGACAGATAAAAAATATAGCAGAAACAGAACCGGAAGATATTACACCTCATTGTTCTTTAACCATCATTCCGGAAGAGAATGAAAACATTCCTTCAGAAAAAATGGAATATGAAGGAAAATCGATCATTTTGAACCGGGAAAACACAGAAGTATCCAACCGGACTATCACCTCAAAGGAGCAAGCAGAAATAGTTTTCGAAGACGGACATTGGTATCTGCTCGACCGGAGTGAACTAAGGACAACCTTTATTCAGGCAAACAGAAAAATAGAGATCATACCTGATGATATTATCGTATTAGGTGACCGAAGATTTAAATTTGAAAGTGATTCATTGTGACCAACCAATCTGTCGATAGATGTGATTATAATGTAGGAGAATACATCGATAACCGTTATCGGGTTTCCAAAACATTAGGCGAAGGTTCTTTCGGTAAAGTATACCGAGTTACGGACAACGCAGGTAAGGACTATGCGCTGAAACTATTAAGACTTTGGGAGGTTCCACCCGAAATACGGAAACCATTGACAGATCGTTTCGAAATGGAATTCAAAACAGGGCAGATAGACTGTGAATATTTGGTGAGTTCTATAGACTATGGCACGGTTGGAGGCAATCCCTATATCGTCATGGAGTATTGCCCGGGAGGAGATCTGACACCCTATTTAGGCTCTCAAAACAGTAAAATCCCTTTGATTTGCCAACAAATCCTTCTTGGCCTACATTCTTTACACATCAGAGGAAAAGTCCACCGCGACTTAAAACCGGAGAATGTTCTTTTTAAGAGCAATGGAGTAGCTGCACTGACAGACTTCGGTATAGCGGGCGATAGAAATAAACGTATGACGGAACGTAACATTTTCGGCAAGCCCAATCAAATATTCGGAACTTATGCCTATATGCCCCCCGAACAAGTGAACCGTATGCGAGGTGAAGCCACAGTTCTACCTACTACAGATATTTTTTCTTTTGGAGTATTGGCCTTCCAACTTTTGACCGGTAGCCTGCCCTTTGGTGAATTAACCAGCCATAATGAATTGGCTCTATACCAAAAACGAGGAAAAGATGGAGACTGGAACCGCCGGAAGTTAGCACAGATAAAAAACGAGAAGCAATGGGATCGACTTTTTTCAGGGTGTCTGAATCCCGATTTTAAAAACCGCTTTCAATCCGTCAAGGAAGTTTTGAAATATCTGCCGGAGACCCAACAGGTCCCTATGGAAAGGGGATATTGCCCACCACAAACTGTCCAAGGTTTTTGCATGCGTATCATGCAGGGCGAAGAGTATGGAAAGCTTTATCAACTAAGCGAATTTGCCACACATGGTTACAGAATACTTACTATCGGCAGAGAGCCTGATAATCTGCTGCCTGTAACAGAGCGGCAAAGTACTTATGTATCACGCCATCATTGTACACTGGAAACGACACCTTCCGGTGACCATTGGATTATTCGGGACGGACAATGGCAAAAAGAACAAAAAGTATGGCAGGAGTCCAGCAACGGCACTTATGTCAATTCTGCACAAGTCACCCAGCAAGGTTACAGGCTAAAGGTTGGCGATATCATATCTATTGGAGACGTAAAAATGAGATTTGAAAACTATTAACTATATATTAAGTAGTATGGATACACAAAATTACAAACGTACCCTAGCCGGCTCAGTAGGTGCCGGTATGGGAGCATTGATGGGTGCCTCAGGCAGAACTTACTTCATTCTGGAGCATAAGACTCCATCAAAGTATCATCAGGCAGGCGAATCTCAAAAAATCATTGTCGATCAAGTAGAGCTGGGTAGAGATGCCTCCTGCCAAGTACGCTTTGATGAAAGTTTCGAAACAGTGAGCCGCAAACACGCTGCAATTGTACGTGATGGTGAAAATTGGAAACTAATTCATCTCTCACACTCCAATCCGACATTAGTAAACGGACATCCGATTAATGGTTCTTACTATTTACAAACTGGAGATGAGATACAACTATCTGTAGGAGGACCACGTTTGGGATTTATTGTTCCGCAAGGTCGCCAAGCATTAACTTCCAGCATCGGATTGACGGAAAGAATGAGCCTTTTCCGTAAACAGGCTCTACGCCCCTACAAGACGGCATTGACCATTATGGGCATTGTTTTTGTACTGGCTGTTGCCGGTCTGGCTGCATGGAACTACAGCTTAGGTGTGAAAAATGAGTTACTGGCAGAGAAAACAGAACAACAAGAACTTCAATTAAGAGGTTATCAAAATCAGTTGGACTCACTAGGAACAGAACGCGCAACTTTAGAAACACAACAACGGGAACTAGAAGCTAAACTACGAAATAGTGATGGAAATACAGAAGCATTAAAGTCACAGTTAGCTAGTGTAAACAATCAATTAGGCAATGTAAATGCCAGTTTCTATAAAGTAAAATCTGACTTGGACAACCTTTCGAGCACCATAGCTGCTGAAAATGCAACACCAACAGCAGAAGAAGCCAGTTATAAATCACAGACAACCCAACAGGCAAAAATTCAAGATAATGTAGAATCGGATGTGGCAGAAGAACAAAACAGTAATGTTTCAAAAGATCTGAAAGATTATTATGATCACATCTATACCATTAAGATTGACCGAATAGATATAGAAAAAGACGGTATCAGTTTTGATCCAGGCATTCAACTATCAGACATAGTATGCGGAACAGGCTTTATGCTTGACAATGGTACATTTGTTACAGACAGGCAAAACGTAGAGCCGTGGGTTTTCACAAATACTGAATGGAAAGAGCTGTGGCGCAGACTATTAGCCGAATGCGTCGGAGGAGGTTGCAACGTTATTATCCATTACCGTGCATATAGTACAAAAGGTACAGGAAAACCCATTACATTTGTTAATTCCGACTTTAAAGTTGATCGCAGTTATGATGATATAACTCACGAAATAGAAGTAACAAAGTCACTTAGAATATTATTAAGGAAACAAGGAATTAAATTCACATATAGCCGTAGAAACTACGTAAAAGTCAGCATATATTCACCGACTTCTCGCAGCTACGCTTATATCAGAGGTAAAGGTACTTATGGAGAAGGAATACCTTTTGATGCAACAGCATCCGGCAATCTAAGTGGAGGTTCTGAAATTCATATGGTCGGATATACAGGTAACACTAATATCCACAATCCTATCCCGTCTCACTTCAATGACAGAACTAACATTGATGATACCAATAATGGTACTATCATATTACAGAATAGAGTAGGCGAACAAGGTTATTATGGTTCACCGGCTTTTCATTTAGACGAGGAAGGATATAAAGTTGTTGGTGTCATGGTAGGAAGTGTCCAAGGCAAAGACCGATTGGTTCCAATAAGAAATGTAATACATTAATAAATTATGTCTGAGATAGAAATTAAATTAGCGGCAGGCACTGATGTTGGTTTAGTCAGGAAAAACAACGAAGACAACTTCGTAGTAAACCGGGATTTAAGCCAATCGGAATGGATCATTCCTCAATCCTCCGAAACCATTCCATTAGGCAAGTATGGCACTTTACTGGTAGTAGCTGACGGAATGGGTGGCACTAACGCCGGAGAAGTTGCATCCGCCATTGCCATTGAGACGGTGCAAAACGCATTTACGCCAGAAAAGCTGGACAAGATCGTAACATTTGAAGGTGAGATGGCTACAGAAGAAGCTATTGAAGAATTCTTGACCAAGACTATTAAAGCCGCTGATTTAAATATTGTCAATGCAAGTAAAGAAGATAGTAGTACCCAAGGCATGGGTACTACTATTGTCATTGCCTGGATATTAAACGAAAAAGCCTATATTAGCTGGTGCGGTGATAGCCGCTGCTATGTTTTCAATGGCAATTCGGGATTCTGCCGTTTATCCAAGGACCACTCCTACGTACAAGACTTGGTCGATCAAGGCAAGCTGGATCCGGAGAATGCTTTTGACCACCCCTACAGCAATGTCATAACTCGTTGTTTAGGCGATCCGACCAATCGTTCCAATCCCGATTTCCGCTCTTACAATCTAAAAGACGATGACATTTTTCTGCTTTGCAGCGATGGTTTATGCGGTTTATGTCACGATGAAGAAATTATGCAAATCATTGAGGAAAATCAAAATGATTTGGTGGCCTGTAAAGACCAACTGATAGAAGCCGCTCTTGCTGTCGGCGGATATGACAATGTTACGATAGTACTTTGTCACATTATCCGGAAAGAGACGGACGAGCCCAAAGCTAATCTGAACAACACTGTATTCAGCAAACCGAATAACCATAAATTTCGAAAAATAGTTCTATTACTTTTTGCCTTAGCTTTGTTACTGGGGGGTTATCTTTATAAAAACCCACAGCTATATGCAAAGTGGAAAACTAAGATTGATCCGGCAGATACAGTCATTGTTGCAGAAACAGATACCTCAACGATCTCTCTTCAACCAGATTGACAAACTTAAAAAACATGCAGTTCAACAGTGGCGACATATTTGCTGAACATTATCAGCTGGAGAAAAAGTTAGGAACAGGAAGCTTCGGAGAAGTCTGGTTAGCCCGAAACACATTGGCAGATGTAGAAGTTGCCATAAAGTTTTATGGCCTGTTGGATGATAACGGCATAAAAGACTTTCGAGAGGAATTCAAACTTGCCTATAAATTGCATCATCCCAACTTATTACATCTTAATCATTTTGATGTATTCGAAAGATGTCCGTTCCTGATAATGCCTTATTGTTCCAATGGTTCCTCCGCTACCTTGATCGGTAAAATGTCCGAAAAGCAAATCTGGCATTTCATACGTGACGTATCATGCGGACTCATGTTCTTGCACAGTCAAAACCCGCCAATCATCCATCAGGATATAAAGCCCGATAATATTCTAATCGGTGATGATGGTAAATTTATCATTTCCGACTTCGGCATTAGCCGCAAATTAGAGCATACTTTCCGTAAAAGCACTAACAAAGTAGAAAGTTCCGGAACACTTGCTTATATGGGACCGGAACACTTTTCTGAGAAACCATTTATTGCAGGTACCAGCGACATATGGTCTTTAGGCATGAGTATTTATGAATTACTGACCGGTCACATATTATGGGAAGGCATGGGTGGTTGTGTCCAACTGAATGGTGCACGTATCCCAGACTTAGATAACGGCTATTCTCCCCAACTGGACCAGTTTCTTCATGCATGTCTCTCGCTTAACACATGGGATCGTCCCACCGCTCAGCAAGCTTATAACTATGCTAACTCTATGCTAAGGCAAGAAGTAAACCATCCGCATTCACCATCAGCGGTACATGCCTCAACACCTCCACTCCCACCAGCACCATCACGTTTACAAAAAAGAATTCGTCTCTCCAATATAAACAAACGCATGGCAGGATGGATTATTCTCAGCATATTATTCCTATTCATGCTGATCAAAGGAGTTTCCGCATTCTTCGGAAGTATAGAGGAAGAACGCAGATATAATGCCTGCCGGACAACAGAAGATTTCCTACATTTCCTGAATCATTATCCTGCCTCATCCCATGCAGAATTTGTGAAACAGAAAATTCGGATATTGACAGAAGACAGCATAAAAAAAGAAATACAAAAAAATAAAGTAATCGCCCCAATAAGTGTAGATACTATAGAAACGGAACAACCTAAAACGGAAGAAATAGTAGCAAAGCATCCTTCCTGGTCACGTCCAAAGCCTAAAGTAGAAATAGTTTCCCCCGCTCCTGATACAAAAAAAGTCAAAAGAGAAGAGGAAGAACATATGTTCCTCAATTGTCAGACCATAACCGATTATGAGAAATATCTGCGACAATATCCCAAAGGAAAGTTCGCTTATAAAGCCAAAAGGGCAATTCAACAAATAGAGTCCGGAATGATGGAGAGTCATCCGGCACAGGAAATACACGTCAAAAAAAGCACTAGAGTAAGTTTCAGTCTATAAGCACCAATTCCAATATATAGATTATTTTCATCCTTTTCTCTATCACCTGTCACCACTTGTGTAGTCCAAATCATTAATGCTTATCACCTGAAGTATTAATAGATAAGTTTCACTCTATCGGAACTAAACTTCCTTTTCTCTAATAGATAACTTAATTTTTACCTATTACAAACTATAAACGCAAGCTTTGTTTTTATAAACGTAACCTTCATTTATAAAAACGAAGCTTGCAATTTTACAAACGAAGCTTGCGTTTATAGATTACCATTAGAAAAAACAACTTTACTGCCCAAAGAAAGGAACTTTACTATAGGAAGAGAAGAGCTTTTCTATTAACAGACAACACGCAAACCTATAATAGATAACGAACAAACCAGCATAAACTACCAATGCAATAAAGAGCTTCAGAAGATGGTGAAAGAGAATATAAAAAATGAGAAAGTCTTTTATTTCCATCTATTATCTCCACCCACGAAGATTACTTCTTCCAAAAGAAAAAGAATGGAGACAGAATCAACCTTTTGAGTCGATTCCAATGAAAAGATTCTGATTTATATCAAATTTAAGTTATATTTAATGACTCGTTTCATCAACTTCCTTCACTTTCTTACCGCCAATAATATTCAGAATAATATTCATCGCTCCCTTTCCCACAAAAGAAGTACCTACCACGACAACTTTAGGCAAAGATTTCAGTGCCTCCTTCACGGCTGCACGCTTCGCTTTTCTTTTGGCCTTGATCCCATTTAATGAATTCATTCCATCTACCAGATAGTTACGTGTTACATAACCGATACGCAAAGTCATCAGTGAATTGACTATTCCATCACATATAGAACCTATGACTACACCCGGAATTTTCACGCCGGACAGAATACTCAAAAAGCCGGTACCTCCCGAAACGGTATCACCAATATCATCCGGATCTACATCGGCTCCATCAACAGCAGCATCGGACAAGTCTATATCGGACGCAGCATCCGAGGATGGGTCTGCCAATGATTCGAAGGGAGCAACCGAACCCATATCTTTAAAGACTTCGGATGCAACAAAAGTCATCAGAGAAGTAACCAATATATTGACGTACTGCCGGAACAGTTGTTGCCGGGTAGGACGAAAACCGGAGGCAATGATCACATCCTCTATCATCTTATAATTCATATAAAGCACTGAGACAGTATCAAGTCTTCCGTTCTGCGAGATGGCGGTAATCATAAAAACAGATTTTGCCCATTCTATAATACGACGGTTGATCCCAATGATACGGACTGAATGCATATCTTCTGCACGTGGTCCTGAAGCTTCCCGCAATTCTCCACCCTCAATACGCAATTTCAACTCATCACTCAATATCTGTACCAATTCTTCTTTATCCGTAGCATAACGTTCCAAGTCTTCACGTAGTTTCTGCTGATGCAGCTTTCTTAACTCGGGACACGTTTTATCTTTAGGTATATAATTGCAATTATCCGCCAGCTTATGCCCGAACGCTATAAGTTGTGCCGTATCCCACTCTCCGTCAATAGACAAAGCCGGAATCTGCGGAGCACGATGCACCCGGATCACCGGACGTATAACGACAGCATAAAATACAATCAGAATCAATGCGTAAAAAGCATACTCTGCCCATGCTACATGAGATAAGGAAGCGATTTTCTCACCTATTATAATGATATTACCCAACAATAATATCACAAAAGAGCCTAAAAACAGGAGGGTGATAATTAATAAATTTCGTTTCATAGACCTATTCTTATCTTATTGAATCTTTAAAACTCTGAACTTGTGTGTTTATCGACCGAAGCAATGCGTCTTTCCTGTCAAATTCTTCTTTATCAGGAACCAATTCTCCCAGATACGCCTCTTTTTGCCGTTCCAGAAAATCAATGATACACTGCTTACGTACAGGTACATACTGATCATAAAGATCATTGGCAGCTTTGCATATACTCTTCCCGACAGTCAACTGAAGATACCCCTTGACTGTTCTTCCCGTATGCGTATGATCGATTCCGGTGATGCACTCCAGCGCCTTCTTCAGAAAATGTTGAATTTCCGCTATCGAATACGTTCCGAAAGGATTGGGGATTCCGATATGTGGAACCGTCGGATGATTGATATTCTTCACATCAAAAGCCCCCTGTAAATCAAAATCGACCATCGGGAAATCTGCTACTTGCGACACTGATTCAAAAGTCATACAACCTTTTTGTTTCAAGAAAGCATTCATCTTCTCTATAAAAGACACATCATCTTTCAAATTAGACAATTTCCGCAGATACTGCCGGACCAGGCTATGTTCATGAGAATCAAGAAACTTGCTTTTTATTGCCGCTGACGAATCAGCCATAAACTTTGTAACAATGGCGCGGGTCGCCTCCTTTCCCTTTGCTCCACCTGCATAGGCGGAATTGCATGCGGAGTCATAATACTCCTTCACGATTTCCACAAACTCTTTCAAATCATCATCAATATACACTTGCACCATTTTCCTAAAATCACCCCCATCATAACCAAGCTCATTTGCCTGATGAAGTAATTCGTCAAACGAAGCTGCCGCAGCCCGGTATTCTTCATCGATTGCTTTCTGTTTGCCTATCAGGTCACTGACTGAGTTATCCAGTTTTTCCAATTGGTTCAGTGTTCTTCCTATTACACTTCGCAGACGTATGTCAGTACTATTAGAGATTACCTTGCCATACAAGTCCTTCTCAAATTCCTGAAACTTCGCAGCTTCTTCCTGAAGGTTTTCCACCCCTTCATAACTGGCAGCATCCGCCACTTTGCCCAAGTTCAAGCTGTATATACTCCCCTTTAACTGGAAATTCCGTCTCCCCATTTCATTCTCTGCAAATTCTACCTGCGCTTTAATGACTGCCTGCTTCTCCTCTTCCGAATGCCAGTAGGCCGCTTCAAACACGTTATGCAGAAGACAAACCGGAACTTTCGGATTATTCTCCTGCAACAATTTCAGAAAACGATTGGAAACCTTCGATATAGCAGAATTTGAACTTTGCACAAATATCACGAAATCTGCCCTTTGAGAAATCGTTTCATAAATGGGATTATCCAGATTTGCATATCCACCGTCCAGTCCGGGCATATCCACCAAAAATATATTATCTTTCAGAAGCTCCCCACCGGACGTTGTTATAGATGTCACCAACGTATGATCCGCATTAATTACGCTTTCTTCCAAAGCCAGTGAAACACAGGCATCCAAATTAATATCATTCAGTTCTTTCTTCTCGATACCTATCTCGGGAATGTTTTCCAGTTTCTCAAATCCGCGCAGACTATCAATGACCGAGTCAAACTGTTCCAACTTTTTGACTTTATCGGCGGTAGAGAAGATGGAAGTAATGGATTCTTCCTGTCCTTTTGATATGATAGAAGGACGCACCGTACACTCCAGAAAATGAGTGGGGCTGACATGAGCGTGTGCTATCAGATTGACTAAAGTAGATTTTCCCGATTTCACAGGTCCAACCACCAATATAAGAAAAGAGCCTCCGTCAAATTCAGAAGCACGATTTGTCAGTTTCTGAATAGACTTATAAACAATCTCCAGGTCCTTTATCCTCCCCGCTATCTCCAGTGTTGACATCAATTCCTGAGATTTATTCTTCAGTATATTCAAGAATACCCTGAGCTCCGGCAGAGACATTGTTTCTACTTTTTCTTCTATAAATTTGTATTTACTCATAAACAAGAATTTCAATGATAGCGCAACCGCTGTTCCATGCATTATTATAATATTGAGATAAAGTTAGCAGTTTGCCGGGAAATAAAAAATGTATAGCCCACAAAAAAGTAAATTACTGGCGGTAAAGTTCTATTATTTGATGAGAACGGACTCTTAAACCGCTAAAAATCATGAAGTAACTAAGCGTCTCACTTCTTTGTATCCAACATGTTGCCACATATTATAAATGTTAAAACAGAAAGAGTCATGCAGTCTTTCGGGTTTCTATCCATCACATTAAAATAATACATGCACATGGATATAAAAGAACTTGTAGATTTATGTAAAGAAGGCGATGAGCTGGCTTTGGGCCTGCTTTATAAAACTTATTCGGGCAAGATGATGAAAATATGCCTTCATTATGTGCCAGACAAACAAATCGCACAAGATCTCCTACACGACGGATTCATTGTCATTTTCACTTCGATTGATTCACTGCGTACCCCTGAGAAACTGGAAAGTTGGATGGGGGCAATCATGAAGAATATATCACTAAGATATCTTAACCAAAATAGCGCAAACACTTCTATTTCCCTATCAGACATTGCGGAAGAAGAGGAACCTGTCGATAATCCTCCATTATCTGATTCCATTCCTTATGATAAGATAGCAGAAATGGTCGAGAAGTTACCGGAAGGATATAGCAAAGTATTCAAACTGGCAATATTGGAAGGTTTGTCTCACAAGGAAATAGGAAAACTGCTGAATATAGCTCCGCATTCCTCCTCTTCCCAATTATTCAGGGCAAAAGGATTACTTAAAAAGATGATTTCTGATTACAAACAGATTCTCATATTAGTGATTTTGTTCCTTTTCCCAATGATACATGACTATTTGGACTGGAAAAGAAGAGATACTAAAACTAATCATTGGGCGAAAAATGTTATCCGGAAATCGAAAATAGAGAAGAAGCCGGAAAATGAAAATACAATTTCTTCCAGATATATCCCCCATTACAAAGAAGAGGAGCATTATAATATCACTTTAACAAATCTTCCCCGATTGGCATCAGACACAGCCGCAACAATATCATCTGCCATCTCTGAAAGAAAAGACCCGGCAGATAAACTGCCTGCCGTAAAACCGTCTTTTATATGGGAGCCTACAGACCAAACGATTGCCTTCTCATATTCAAGCCGAAAATTTGCCTCACCCCCAAAGAAGAAAGCAGGAAAATGGAAAATAATGTTGGCAGGGTCAGTTGGGCCTCAGCTGGCACAAAACCTATATAAGTTGATAGCAACACCACACTCTGACGGTTTGGAAAGTGGGCTCCCCCAACAAGTCAATACCTGGGAAGAATATTATGACTATTTAAACACCCGCCATCAAGAAGGGACTTTAGGTGATTCGCTGACGCTAATGACAATTGCCAAGAACAATAGTGGAAGGATTATAGAACATCAGCATCATGATACCCCTATCACTTTCGGGCTCTCATTCAACAAAAAACTCAGCCACCACTGGAGCATAGAAACCGGACTGCAATATACCTATCTAAAATCAGAGTTCACCACAGGAAAAGAATACCGCATTCAGGAAACACAGAAGCTCCATTATATCGGTATCCCTTTCCGTATTTCTTACCGACTTGGAAATTACAAACGGCTCTCATTCTACTCGACAGCCGGTTTCCAAATGGAGATCCCGTTAAAAAGTACACTGCATACTTCCCATGTAACAGACAGTGTACCCATTAATTTAGGTTATCAGACATTAGAGGCGCCTTTACAATGGTCAGTCAATGCAAGCGCAGGTGTACAATATCAGTTTACACCCCATACCAGCATCTACATAGAACCAACTATCAATTATTATATTCCCGATGGAAGTTCATTGCGTACCATCCGAAAAGAACATCCGGTTACGTTCACCGTTCCTGTAGGTATTCGTTTTTCCTGGTAAAAAGTCATTCTGTCATGCAGTCTTCTGGCCGATCGTGAATCATAACTATAGAAACCCTAGAAACAATTGACAAATCAAATGCAGGAACGACATACAAACCGCGAACGTTATTTTGAGGAACAAGCTCACACTACGAGAAATTATTATATACCTTATATAAAAAAGAATATCGGCAACCTGCCAAACAAGGTATTGGAAGTAGGATGTGGCGAAGGAGGAAATCTGCTTCCTTTCGCTGAACTAGGTTGTGACACCATTGGAATCGATATTGCCGTCTCGCGAATTGAACAGGCAAAAAACTTCTTCATTACCAAAAAGCAAAAAGGAACTTTTATTGCTTCTGATATCTTCTTATTAAATGATTTACAGAAACATTTCCCGCTTATCCTCATACATGATGTAATAGAACACATCGACAACAAAGAGTTATTTCTGCACAGCTTAAAGAATTATCTATCTCCCAACGGTGTTATCTTCATCGCTTTTCCTGCCTGGCAAATGCCATTTGGCGGTCATCAGCAGATTGCACGAAGTAAAGTTATCTCTCATATGCCATTTATCCATCTGTTACCTCGCATTTTATATCAAGGAATTTTGAGAATCTTCAGTGAACAAGAAAGCACGATCCAAGAATTGCTAACCATCAAACAGACCAGATGTACAATAGAAATGCTGCGAAAAACAGTAAAACAGACTGGCTATCAAATCATCAATGAACAGTTATACTT
Source organism: Bacteroides faecis (assembly GCF_020091505.1). Lineage (NCBI taxonomy): Bacteria > Pseudomonadati > Bacteroidota > Bacteroidia > Bacteroidales > Bacteroidaceae > Bacteroides > Bacteroides faecis. Next base: position 560,779 of record NZ_CP081916.1, read on the forward strand.
CATCAACCCGCACTACAAAATTAAATTTGGACTAGCCCCACGCAAACTAAACAGAATAATCGCACATATTCCTTTCATAAGAAATGTATTCAGTACCAGTTGTTTCTATTTGATAAAACCAACATAGCATGGTTCAACTATAAAACATTGCCTTTTCCAAGATGCTACAAAGCCCCTGAAGGTCATATTTTGTTCTTTATTGAACAGTATTTTTCCTGAAATATGGAGGGCGTACGTTAAATTTGCATCTGAAATAAAAAACATGTTAACATTATAACTCTAAAAAGTATGCACTTATCTAGTACACTACCCAGTAATAATCGTATCGAAATAGCAGATGTATTACGTGGTTTTGCCGTAATGGGGATTACTCTTATCCATTTTATCGAACGGTTCAGTCTTAATAGCTTTCCGGAAGAAACCTGCAACTTTCTGATATTTACAGACAGAGTAATCTAGGACAGTGTGTTTTTTACCTTCTCCGGTAAAGCCTACTGCATTTTCGCATTGCTTTTTGGATTTAGCTTTTTTATTCAAGACAACTCACAAAAACAAAAAGGAAAAGATTTTCGTGGTCGATTTGCCTGGCGGTTAGTATTACTTCTTTTTATAGCCTGCATCAATTCTGCCCTATTTCCCGGTGAAATATTGATACTCTATGCATTGTTGGGCTATGTATTGATCGCAGTCTGTCGGCTTTCTACCCGCACAGTCACAATCATAGCAGTTATTCTTCTCCTGCAGCCTATTGAGTTGGGACAAATAATTTATGCACTCATCAACCCCGACTATATTATCAATGCTGATCTTGATGCTCCATACTGGGAGTTAGTCAATGCTGCTCAAAAAGAAGGTTCTTTCCTCGAAATGTGCAAAACTGCCATATGGACGGGTAATGTTGCCAATATGGGTTGGATGCTATTACACGGAAGAGTTACTCAAACCGCCGGTCTGTTTATGGTAGGTATGATAATTGGGCGTAGCAACGCGTTTCTCTATTCAGAAAAGAATATAAAAATCTGGATTAAAGTATTCATCATAGCCGTTACCGCTTTTTTCCCCATTTATGGTTTGATAAATATACTCCCCGACTTTATAAGTCGCGAAGCACTACTTGTACCTTCTGTCCTTCTATGCAAGTCACTGTCAAATATTGCATTTACAGGAATCATGTTTGCAGGTATCATACTGGTTTATTACCTGACAACCCTTAAGAATGTTCTTCATAAATTTGCACCTTATGGACGCATGAGCTTGACCAACTACCTGTCACAATCTTTAATCGGAGGGTTCTTGTTTTACAACTGGGGATTAGGACTTTATCTGCATACAGGCATTACAGCATGTATTCTTATCGGTGTAAGTGTATTCTTTATACAATACTTTTTCTGCAATTGGTGGCTTCGTTCACATCGTCAGGGTCCATTAGAATGGCTATGGAAGAAAGCAACCTGGATAAAGGTAGGTAAGGGATAAATGATACTGAGAGATAAGAAAAGGTGCAATTCATCGTAAAAGTGAATTGCACCTTTTTAGTATTTTTGCTGCAAATAACACAGTCTATAGAAAATATCGGGAAACTTCTGATAGTGCACATTAGAAAGAAATGCCCTATAACAAAAAAGCTAAGTAATTGATTACTCAATTCTTAGCTTTTCGTGGTACCCAGACCCGGGGTCGAACCGGGATGGAAGTGAATCCACTGGTGTTTGAGACCAGCGCGTCTACCGATTCCGCCATCTGGGCATGCTTGATTTCTCAATTGCGGTGCAAAGATACGACAATATTTTGATTCCACAATAGTTTGAGTAAAAAAAGGAGCAAAAAATAATAAAACATGCCCCAAAGACTTCTGTATTTAGAGAATAAACCGTACATTAGCAAAAACATTTAAAAATAGAGTCACTATCATGACAAACATGGATAATTATTGCGTGATTATGGGTGGTGGTATCGGTAGCCGTTTCTGGCCGTTTAGCCGCAAAACATTGCCCAAACAATTTCTTGACTTCTTCGGAACCGGTCGTTCACTCCTGCAACAGACCTTCGACCGCTTTCAAAAAGTAATCCCGACCGAAAATATTCTTATTGTTACCAATGCAATGTATGCCGATCTGGTAAAGGAACAACTTCCCGAATTGGATGAGAAACAGATATTATTGGAACCGGCAAGAAGAAATACGGCTCCATGCATCGCATGGGCTGCCTATCATATCCGTGCTTTAAACCCGAATGCGAATATCGTAGTTGCCCCCTCAGATCATCTGATTTTAAAGGAAGAAGAATTTCGTGCCGCAATCATTAAAGGATTGGGATTCGTCTCTCACTCTGAGAAGTTACTGACATTGGGAATCAAACCCAACCGACCTGAAACCGGATATGGCTATATACAAATTGACGAACCAACTGGCGATGGCTTCTACAAAGTAAAGACATTCACCGAGAAACCGGAGTTGGAATTGGCAAAAGTATTCGTAGAAAGCGGTGAATTTTACTGGAATTCCGGATTATTCATGTGGAATGTCAATACTATCATAAAAGCCACAGAAATCCTTCTTCCCGAATTAGCATCCAAACTGGCACCAGGAAAAAACATCTATGCCACCGACAAAGAAAAAGCATTTATTGAAGAAAACTTCCCTGCATGTCCCAATGTTTCCATCGACTTCGGCATCATGGAAAAAGCAGACAATGTATATGTATCTTTGGGCGACTTTGGATGGTCTGATCTGGGCACATGGGGATCACTCTACGATTTGTCAGAAAGAGACCGGGAAGGCAATGTAACGTTAAAAAGCCATTCTTTGATATACAATGGAAAAGATAATATGATCGTACTCCCTAAAGGTAAACTCGCCGTAATCGATGGACTGGAAGGATATCTGATAGCTGAATCGGACAATGTCCTGCTAATTTGCCGTAAAGACGAAGAACATTCCATCCGCAAGTATGTAAATGACGCCCAGATGCAACTGGGAGACGATTTCATTTAAGAATGAAGAACTAAAAATGAAGAATGAAGAATCAGCTGCGCTATATGCTGCATAGCAATTCTTCATTCTTCATTTTTAGTTCTTCATTTAAATAATTTCTATCCCCTGCTCCTTACAAAGTTGCAGTCCAAGGTCTTTCAATCTGAATTTCTGAATTTTACCGCTACCTGTCATCGGGAATTCTTTCACAAAGAAGACATATTTCGGTATTTTATAACGGGAAATCTTATTCTTACAGAAATCACGTACATCTGACTCATGCATTTCCACTCCTTCCTGTAAGATGATAAATGCACCAACCGCTTCACCATATTTCTTAGAGGGAATACCTGCTACCTGAACATCCTTTACTCCATCAAGCTTATAAAGAAATTCTTCAATTTCACGCGGATAGATATTTTCACCACCGCGAATAATCATATCCTTGATACGCCCGGTGATCCGGTAATTTCCGTCTTCATCTTTAATACCCAAATCGCCCGAATGCAAGAAGTTATCTTTATCAATCACTTCAGCCGTAGCTTCCGGGTTTTTATAATATCCTTTCATCGTATTATATCCACGGTTGCACATTTCTCCCTGCACACCTACCGGACATTCTTCTCCAGTTTCGGGATCAATTACTCTGACTTCAGTAAATTCAAAGTCACGTCCTACCGTATTACAACGTACATCAAACGAATCATCGATGCGGGTTGCAGTCATACCGGGAGCTGTTTCTGTCAGTCCGTATACACTGGTAACCTTCATATACATCTTTTCTTCTACCTGTTTCATCAGTTCAACCGGACACAACGAACCGGCCATTATGCCAGTACGCAAACAAGACATATCGAACAGATCAAACATCGGATGGTGCAACTCGGCAATAAACATAGTAGGCACCCCGTAGAGGGCCGTACAGCGTTCTTTATGAATGGACGCCAGCACTACCAGCGGATCAAACCGCTCTACCATCACTTGCGTACAACCATGAGTCAGACAGTTCATCGTAGCCAACACCACTCCAAAACAATGGAACAGCGGCACACAACAACAAAGTTTATCATCAGCCGTAAACTTCATGTGTTCACCAGTCAGAAAACCGTTGTTGGCAATATTATAATGAGTCAGCATCACTCCCTTCGGAAAACCGGTAGTTCCTGATGTATACTGCATATTTACCACATCATGGCAATCTACCTGATTTTTGAGTTCAGTCAGACGGTCATCTTCCACATTATTCCCCAATAGCAATATCTCAGCCGTATTATACATTCCCCGATGTTTTTCCTGACCGACATATACCACGTTCTTCATATATGGGAAACGTTCACTCTTCAAATGACCGCGTTCGCAGGTTTTCAATTCAGGAAGCATCGTGTACGTCATTTGCACAAAGTCACTGTCCTTTTCGCCATTAACGATACAAAGTGTATGCATATCAGAATTCTGGCAAAGATATTCCAGTTCAGACTGCTTATAATTCGTATTTACTGTGACGTATACCGCACCAATCTTGGCACAGGCATACAGCAATGTCAGCCAATCGGGCACGTTCGCTGCCCATATGCCGACATGAGTACCACGTTCCACACCAACAGCGATCAGTCCTTTCGCCATATCATCCACACGCTGGTTCAGCTGACTCCAGGTAAAACGAAGATTACGGTCGGAATATACGATATATTCCTTATCGGGAGTCTCTTCGGCCCAATGTTCCAGCCATTGTCCAAGAGTACGTTCAAATAATTGCATGAGATTATTCTTAATATTTGATACCTGATATTTTTTTAAATCGGTGTGTAGACTACAGCCAATATTTTAGCAGCCTGTCCCTCGTAAGCATGTACATGATGGGGAACGATGGAATCATAATAGATGCTATCACCTTCTTCCAGCAAATAGGTATTTTTACCATAACTGATTTCCATAACCCCTTCCATGACCATAATAAACTCTTCTCCCTCATGAGAAGAAAGCACAAAGTCGCTGTCCTCTGTCGGCATCACATCAATGATAAATGGTTCCATGTGACGGTCCGCTTTCGATTTAGACAACGAATGATATTCCATATGCTTGCGTGAATGAATCGCATTATTGGAAAAACTGATGGCATCTTTAGCCTCTTTTTTACGGCATACCACAGGACCGATTTCATCCTGATCATCAAGAAAAGTACCCAGACGCACGCCTAACACACGCGCTATTTTAATTAGTGGTGCAAGCGAAGGTATATCGATATTATTCTCAATACGTTCGATCTGCTCGATAGCCAAACCCGAACGCTGTGCCAATTCTTCTATACTTATTGATTTATCTTCCCGGAGCGCTTTAATTTTCTCTCCAACAATCTTACTCGTATCCATATTGAAAGTTTTTTAGTTAGCAAAGGTGATAAATTAGAATAATTAGGTTGCAAAAATAGCAAAATCTTTAGATGAACACAATTATAATCCTAAAATATCTCCCATAATATATCTCTTTTCACCTACCTGCCTTGAAAATGGATTAAGTAATATATAGACTGGAGATTAACACTAATTAAACTCGGAATTTTCATATTATCATTATTTTTTCCTTTCTTGTAAAACTATAGATCATAAGTACTTATTGTTAAACCTCTAAATATATATAGCTTATGAACACACACAATCAATTCACAGTCATTATGGTCCAACTGTTCATTTTGCAACTATTCGTGACTAAACAAGTATAGTTATGTTAACATTTGACGTTCCACTACCTTCAAATTACTAATCACTCAAAACGCAATGAATCGGCGCCCCATAATCACCCTCCTTTGCCTCCTATCAAGTATAGCCGTGCAAATTCATAGCCAGCAAATTGCGGATTCGATATTCGCAACTTACTTTGCCCGTTCACAAGCCTACGCTGATGCATATCCACGCGAGAAGGCCTATCTACATTTGGACAACACCAGTTACTACATCGGAGACACAATATGGTATAAGGCATACGTAGTAACGGCCGAGCAAAACCAGCCTAGCCCAATCAGTACCCCACTTTATGTAGAACTATTAGACCAACTAGGAAATACTGCCGAACGACAAATTATACAGTTGCGGGATGGAGAAGGAGAAGGACAATTCATACTGACAAAAGCCTTATTCTCCGGTTTTTATGAGATTAGGGCTTATACGAAATGGATGTTGGCATTCAGTGAAAAGCAATATTTCTCGCGTACGATCCCTGTATATAGAAAACGGAGGAGCGAAGTAGACGAAAACCGGAGCATCATCACCTACCGAATGGACGAATCTATGAAGCAACGTCCACGTTCAAAAGAAAAAGATTTCATGATTCGATTCTTCCCGGAAGGTGGACAATTAGTAGAGGGAATACCTTCAGTCGTTGCATTCGAAGCGACAAGTAAAGAAGAAGGTACAGTAGGCATTTCAGGAACTGTTTATGGGCCGGATGATGTAGAACTTGCGCAATTTACAACCCTCCACAACGGTATGGGATGCTTTATATACACCCCTACAGACAAACAAGCCAAAGCTGTAGTGACCTATCAAGATAAAAAATACTCATTTCAGCTGCCAAAGGCATTACCCAGAGGATATGTGCTAAATGTGACATCTAAAGAAAAAGCATTAGTCATCAAAGTTCTCAGAAATTCGACAAGTCTCAAAGATACACTGGCTTTATTCATATCACATCAAGGACGTCCGCTCATGTATCAGACCATTGATTTTAAAGATCAAACAGTATATCATCTCCCGTTATCCACTCAGGGATTGCCGGGAGGAGTCATACAACTCTCTTTAATGAATAGCAATGGGGCAACGCTATGCGAGCGTTTTTGCTATGTGATGCCTTCTCCATCTTTACAGTTAACAGCCACATCCCCCAATGCATTGTACTATCCTTTTGAACCTATTGAATACCATATCTCAATGAAAGACAATACCGGTAAACCGATACAAGGACACTTTTCCGTAGCCATCCGAGACGCTTTACAATCAGATTTCCAACGATTCGATCAGACGATTTATACAGATTTGCTGCTTACATCAGATCTGAAAGGATATATCCATCAACCCGGATATTATTTCGTAGACCATTCCCCCAAGCGGAGAGTGGCACTAGACATCTTACTGATGATTCACGGATGGAGAAAATATGATATAAGCCAAGCCATCAGTAGTATTCCCCAAAAGCCTGCCTATTTGCCAGAAACAAGGTTAACCTTACACGGACAGATAACATCTTTTCTAAGAAACAAAGAACAGAAAGATATACTTGTAAGTGTTATTGCCCGACAAGACACAGTATCGGCAGCAGGCTTTACTCTCACAGACTCTTTGGGATTTTTCCATATCCCAATGGATACCTTTACTGGATCCATGAGTGCAATCTTCCAAACTCGCCGGAAAGGGAAAAAGTTGAATCGGAAAACAAACATATTACTTTTTCGTAACTTTGCACCTGATTTGCGTAAGTATAGCTACGAAGAGTTCCATCCAAAATGGGAAGACATAAGTGCTCTTAGTTGGTGGAGCCATCTCTCCGATTCTCTTTATTTAGATTCTATTATAGGACACGATGCCCACGTATTGAATCAGGTTATGGTGAAAGCCAAGCGTACAAAATACAAAAAAATTCTCGCTTTTGAACAATCTGTCAGAGCCTATTATGATATACCGAAGGAATTGGACCAGATACGTGATGGAGGAGGATTCATGGATTATTTTCCTTGGTTAATGGCGACACTGAATTCTAATATTCAAGTAAAATCCAGTTGGGATGCAGATTTTCCATTGTTGACCATGTCATATAACGGTCATCCAATGCTATGTACGGTAAATGGAGTCCTTTATCCGATATTTGATCGAGAACTTTTTATAGATAAAAGCATTGATGCAATAAAATCTGTTATGATTTGCGACGGTCCGTCAGCTACAGCCGGAATAGATGACGACAAGACTTTTTATCTAAGTGATGAAAGCCTACAACAACATTTGGAAACTTCCAGACTTTCCCCTTTTGAAGAAAAAGCCTTAAAAAGTTATCTAGATTCCCCCTTTTCCTTTGATAGAAAAAAGAATAGCTATGCAATTTGCTATATCACTACTATCGACAATTGGGACCCGGAAAAGAAGTACCAGTCACGTGGTATTCGAAACACACAAATCCAAGGTTACTCCCAACCTATCGAATTTTATTCACCCTATTATCCGGATATCAGTAAAGGACAAGGCAATGACCACCGCCGTACAATCTATTGGAACCCTAAAGTTACCACTGACAAGAATGGAAAAGCCATCATTCGCTGTAATAATGCGAACTCGTCTACATTCCTGACAATTAGTTGTGAAGCACTATACAACGGACAGCCGGCTGCAATCAATGTGCACAGCATAAAATACTAATCCACCCTTCATTGAAGACAATAAAAAAACCGTTTCTCACAATGAGAAACGGTTTTTAATCTTTTCGCGGCAAGTAGATTACTTACGCAAACCAAGTTCTTTAACAATACCACGATATCTTGCGATATCTTTAGCTTTCAGGTAGTTAAGCAAACGACGACGTTTTGCTACCAACATTGTTAAAGCTCTCTCTGTACTATAATCTTTTCTGTTGAGCTTCATGTGCTCAGTCAGATGAGAAATACGGTAGGAAAACAAAGCTATCTGCGCCTCAGTTGAGCCAGTATCAGAGTTAGACTTCCCGTACTTTCCAAAGATTTCTTGCTTTTCAGCTGCGTCTAAATACATAATTTTTAGAATTTTTATATAGTAAATTATTCTTTTGAGCGTGCAAAGATAGACATTATCTTTATATCTCACAACGTTTTACAAGAAAAAAAATGTAGTTATAGCATATATTTCTAATCCTATTTTCGTACCTTTGCCGCCAAATAATAGGTATTATATGCAAAATATTCGAAACATTGCAATCATTGCCCATGTTGACCATGGGAAAACAACGCTGGTTGACAAGATGTTGTTGGCAGGAAATCTATTCCGCAACAATCAAAATAGTGGTGAACTTATCCTGGATAACAACGACCTGGAACGTGAACGTGGTATAACGATCCTTTCTAAAAATGTATCCATCAACTACAACGGTACTAAAATTAACATCATTGATACTCCGGGACACAGCGACTTCGGTGGTGAAGTAGAACGTGTATTGAATATGGCAGATGGCTGTATTCTGCTAGTCGATGCTTTCGAAGGCCCGATGCCCCAAACACGTTTCGTTCTTCAGAAAGCACTGGAAATCGGTTTGAAACCAATTGTGGTAGTTAATAAGGTAGATAAGCCCAACTGCCGTCCGGAAGAAGTTTACGAAATGGTATTTGATCTGATGTTCAGCCTCAACGCAACGGAAGACCAGCTGGACTTCCCCGTTATTTACGGTTCTGCCAAGAATAACTGGATGAGTACAGACTGGCAAAAGCCTACAGAAACCATTACCCCGTTACTGGACTGTATTATCGAAAACATCCCGGCTCCCAAACAACTGGAAGGAACTCCGCAGATGTTAATCACTTCACTGGATTATTCTTCTTATACCGGTCGTATCGCTGTAGGTCGTGTACACCGCGGTACCCTGAAAGAAGGAATGAACATTACGCTTGTAAAACGCAATGGCGACATGTTCAAATCTAAAATTAAAGAACTTCATGTATTTGAAGGTTTGGGACGCGTAAAAACCAATGAAGTTTCATCAGGAGATATTTGCGCATTGGTAGGTATCGAAGGATTTGAGATCGGAGATACTGTCTGCGATTTCGAAAATCCGGAAGCATTGCCGCCAATCGCCATCGACGAGCCGACGATGAGTATGTTATTTGCCATCAATGACTCTCCGTTCTTCGGAAAAGACGGTAAGTTCGTTACCTCACGCCACATCCACGATCGTCTGATGAAAGAGCTTGATAAGAATCTGGCACTTCGCGTAAGAAAGAGTGAAGAAGACGGCAAATGGATCGTTTCCGGTCGTGGCGTACTTCATCTTTCTGTATTGATCGAGACCATGCGCCGCGAAGGATACGAATTGCAGGTAGGCCAGCCACAGGTTATCTTTAAAGAAATAGACGGCGTTAAGTGCGAACCGATTGAAGAATTGACAATCAACGTGCCGGAAGAATATTCAAGCAAGATTATTGATATGGTGACCCGCCGTAAAGGTGAAATGGTGAAGATGGAAAATACGGGCGAACGTATCAACCTTGAGTTTGATATGCCTTCGCGTGGTATCATCGGTCTTCGTACCAACGTACTGACTGCTTCTGCCGGTGAAGCTATCATGGCACACCGTTTCAAAGAATACCAGCCGCACAAAGGAGAAATCGAACGCCGTACCAACGGTTCTATGATTGCCATGGAAAGCGGAACCGCTTTTGCTTATGCTATCGATAAATTACAGGACCGCGGTAAGTTCTTCATCTTCCCGCAAGACGAAGTATACGCAGGCCAGGTAGTAGGAGAGCACTCTCATGACAACGACCTGGTTATCAACGTTACAAAATCCAAGAAGCTCACCAACATGCGCGCTTCCGGATCTGATGATAAAGTTCGTCTGATTCCGCCCGTTCAGTTCTCACTTGAGGAAGCACTGGAGTACATCAAAGAAGATGAATATGTAGAAGTGACTCCGAAAGCAATGCGTATGCGCAAAGTTATTCTGGATGAAATCGAACGTAAACGTGCGAACAAATCGTAAGCAATCGCTTTAAATAAGTTAAAAGCCCGCCAGATGAGATCTAGCGGGCTTTTTCTATCTCAAGTTCATGCATATTCAACAGCTTCTTTACAATCCAATACCCAACCCTGGCTTCCGATATTCCTTTCAGCAACCGATGAGGGCATACAAAATTATCCTCCTTGATTTCGGCCTCCATATAGTAGAAGCAACAGGAGCAATCATGTTCAAATGCTTTTGCATACTCGAGAATATGCGTCGATATCAGAAAATGACAATGTGGAAAGTCTCTCAATAATTCATTGACTGCAACGGAAGCCTCAAACGCATCTTTCGCATTTGTTCCCCGAAACATTTCATCCAGCACCACCAAGCACTTCTTCCCGCTTCCCACTTTTATCAGTATTTCTTTAATCCGAAGTACCTCTGCCATAAAGTGGCTCCGCCCGTCTCTCAGAGAGTCCGGTAAATTTATAGAAGTATAGATACCTTCATAAACCGGACAAGTCATCGACTCGGCAAAAACGGGTAATCCGCAATGAGCCAGCCAAACAGCCAGAGTCAATGCCTTTAGCGTAGTAGACTTTCCCGCCATATTGGAACCGGTAAAAAGCGAGATATTCCCCTGAAACATGTCCCAATTATTTCGCTGCGCATTCTTCACAAACGGATGCACGACTCCCTCTACAGAAAACTCCATTGCTTGTACCATCTTAGGAGTACAATTAAGCTTCTTTTCTTTTGCAACCCGATGGGCCGTTCTGCAAACATCCAGTAAATAAATAATGGATAACAACTCTTTGACAGACAAAAGACGGGTGGAACGAAACAGATAATCATATTTATCAATAGCATAAATCGATAAGCGGGCTTTTTCATCAGAAGTTTGCTCCAGCACTTCTTCCAGTTCACTTCCATGCAAAATACTCCGCACAGTACAGGCAGCCTCCTTCAACAATTTAGGCATATCACTCCTCGCCCCTGTCACCCATTCTTCCAAACGATGCAACATGAGAATAACGAGTTTCACTCCTCTGCAAATAACATAACGATTAGGATCGTATCTCACCAGACGGTCAATAAGTCCGGCACATGTAAATAGAATATTATTTCTCCTTATCTGATCGCGGTAACCTAGATAATATTCGATAAAATCCAGTTCCTCCTCATTTAGGGGAAGATCCGGCAGAAACTCCCAGTCGATTGCTTTCTGACGTTTACAGATCGTCTCCCAGTCACTCAACGGATACATAATCCACTCCAGCATCAGAGATTTCCCCTGTTTCGTTTCTGTTTTCAGAAACAAGGAACAAAGAGGTTGCTCGTCATACACGCTTTCCGTTATGCTTAAATCCGCACAGGTTTGCTTATCGGTATCCAGATACACCATAATTCTGTTTCTTAGTCCAACTTTCACAAAAATAGACAAAGTAATGACAGACAAGCAATAACGTTTCTTATAATAAGTTTTTTTAATACAAGATTACTCCTGCCACACCTGCCAGGCAGATCAGCAGAATAGGATGCAAATCCCATTTCCATGTAATAAAGAAAGCTGCCGCAAAGATTCCTATACTTTTATAATCAATAAAGTTCTCTCTGTTCATCATCAATAAGGCAGCTGAAGCAATCAATGCCACCGACATAGGAAGTAAGCCGGACATCGCTGCTTTAATATATTTATTATCCTTACACTTCGCGAAAAAATAAGAGATCAGTAAAACCAATATGAAGGAAGGCAAACAAACTGCCACAGTAGCAAGCACCGCTCCCCATACACTTTGTGTCACTGCATAGCCTACATAAGTAGCACTGTTAATGCCAATAGGTCCCGGAGTCATTTGAGAAATCGCCACTACATCCGTAAATTGCTGGGGAGTCAGCCAGTGGTGGAGATCTACAATTTCATGCTGGATAAGTGAAAGCATAGCATAACCACCTCCGAAACCAAACGTACCTATTTTCAGATACACCCAAAGTAACTGCCAATATATCATGCCTTTATATCTTTAATCTTATCTTTCAACCATAGCGTATATACCAACCCTCCGGCAATTCCCGCCAGTACTACATAAACAGGAGAAAGCCCGAATTGCCAGATCAAGACAGTAGCAATCACAGGGGCTACCAGTTGTACATACTTCAATTTCAAAGCTCTGACCGCAGATATACAGGGAAACAGAATCAACGCTACTACTGCCGGACGTATCCCATTAAAAATACGAATCATTACCTCATTATCCTGAAAACGGGCAAAGAACATGGCAATCAGCATCATTATAGCAAAAGAAGGCAGAATAGTCGCCAATGCACATACCAGACTTCCGCTTACTTTATGAAGTTTATAACCCACGAAAATGGAAATATTTACTGCAAAAACACCGGGGAGTGATTGAGTCAAGGCAAACATTTCCATAAATTCTTCCTTGCTCATCCAGTTTTTCTTTACTATTTCACGTTCTATCAAAGGAATCATGGCATAGCCTCCGCCAATAGTAAACATACCAATTTTTGCGAACGTATAAAAGAGTTTTAAATAAGTAATAATCATTTCTTTGTCAGCGTTTTATCGGATATAATTCAGATTAACAAAGATACGGAATTACCTTCATATTAACAAAAAAAGACGGCTCCTTTCGGAACCGCCCAGTTTTGCATTACATATCTATGTTCGATTAGAGCTTCGGACCAGCAGCAACTAAAGCCTTACCAGCTTCGTTACCTGTAAACTTAGCGAAGTTCTTGATGAAACGTCCAGCCAAATCTTTTGCTTTTTCTTCCCATTGGCAAGCACATTCGTAAGTGTCGCGTGGGTCAAGGATCTTCGGATCAACACCCGGAAGTTCTGTAGGAACAACAAAGTCGAAGAAAGGAATAACCTTAGTAGGAGCTTTGTCGATAGAACCGTCAAGGATAGCATCGATGATACCACGAGTATCTTTGATAGAAATACGTTTGCCAGAACCATTCCAACCTGTATTAACCAAGTATGCCTTAGCACCAGTCATTTCCATCTTCTTCACCAATTCTTCAGCATATTTAGTCGGGTGCAATGACAAGAAAGCAGCACCAAAGCAAGCAGAGAATGTCGGAGTCGGTTCAGTGATACCACGTTCTGTACCAGCCAATTTAGCTGTAAATCCAGACAGGAAGTAGTATTGAGCTTGTTCCGGATTTAGGATAGATACCGGAGGCAATACACCAAATGCATCAGCTGACAAGAAGATAACTTGTTTAGCGTGCGGACCTTTAGAAATAGGCTTAACGATATTTTCGATGTGATAGATAGGATAAGAAACACGAGTATTTTCAGTTACACTCTTATCCGTGAAGTCGATTTTACCATCAGCAGCCACAGTTACGTTTTCAAGTAAAGCATCACGTTTGATAGCGTTGTAGATATCCGGTTCACTTTCTTTATCCAGGTTGATAACTTTAGCATAGCAACCACCTTCGTAGTTGAATACGCCTTCGTTATCCCATCCGTGTTCGTCGTCACCGATCAACTTACGTTTCGGGTCAGTAGACAAAGTAGTCTTACCTGTACCAGATAAACCGAAGAAGATAGCTGAACTAGTTCCTTCCATATCTGTATTAGCAGAACAGTGCATAGAAGCGATACCACGAAGCGGGTTCATATAGTTCATGATAGAGAACATGCCTTTCTTCATTTCACCACCATACCAAGTATTCAGGATAACTTGTTCTTTAGTCTTCAAATTGAAAACAGTAGCAGTTTCAGAGTTCAAACCAAGCTCTTTGTAGTTATCAACTTTTGCTTTAGAAGCGTTGAAACATACAAAATCAGGTTCTCCATAGCTAGCAAGTTCTTCTGCAGTCGGACGGATAAACATGTTAGTTACGAAGTGAGCCTGCCAAGCTACTTCCATGATGAAACGTACTTTCATACGAGTTGCTTCGTTAGCACCGCAGAAAGTATCAACAACAAACAAACGTTTGCCAGACAATTGTTTAACAGCTTTAGCCTTCAAGTCAGTCCAAGCTTCTTCTGTACAAGGTTTGTTGTCGTTTTTATATTCGTCAGAAGTCCACCATACTGAATCAGCAGAAGCTTCATTCTTAACGAAGAATTTATCTTTAGGAGAGCGACCGGTATAGATACCTGTCATTACATTAACAGCGCCTAATTCTGTTACTTGACCTTTTTCAAAGCCTTCCAGACCCGGTTTTGTTTCTTCAGCGAACAAAACATCATAAGACGGATTGTGCAGGATTTCAGTTACACCTGTAATACCGTACTTGCTCAAATCTAAATTTGCCATTTTCTTTTGAATTAATTAAAATTGGTATTTTGTTTTATTATCTCTTTCCAGCTTAAAGAAAGGAGCTTTGGATGCCCCTTGTAAATCCGGGTACAAAAGTAATACTTTCTTTGAAAAGGAAGAAGGGATTAGAGAAATTTTTCCCTAATTGAATCTCTTTTATAAATTCCTAACAATATCTGCAAACTGAATATTGCAATTTGAAAGATTATCGTTTACTTTGCAAGCCAGTATGTTGTCAATACGATGAAAATGAGATTAAATTATGATTAAACTATAATATGAAAGTAATTGATTTTAGCCAAACAAATTCGATTCTAAACCAGTACATATCCGAAATCAGAAATGTAGAAGTTCAGAACGACCGCCTGCGTTTCCGCCGTAATATTGAACGGATCGGAGAAATCATGGCCTACGAAATGAGCAAAGAGTTCCGATACTCTGTAAAAAACATCCAGACACCACTAGGTATTGCTCCCGTCAGCACACCGGACAACCAGCTTGTCATCAGCACCATTCTCCGCGCCGGTCTTCCTTTTCACCAGGGTTTTCTAAGTTATTTCGACGGGGCGGAAAACGCATTCGTCTCTGCCTATCGTAAATATAAGGACACACTGAAGTTTGATATACACATAGAATATATCGCTTCTCCCCGTATTGATGACAAAACGCTGATTATCACTGACCCAATGCTGGCTACAGGCGGCAGCATGGAGCTAAGCTACCAGGCAATGCTCACCAAAGGTCATCCAGCCGAAATTCACGTAGCGTCCATCATTGCCAGCCAACACGCAATCGAACATATTATGAATGTATTTCCCGAGAACAAAACAACCATCTGGTGCGCGGCCATCGATCCTGAAATCAACGAACATTCCTACATTGTGCCGGGACTGGGCGACGCAGGCGATCTGGCTTACGGAGAAAAAGAATAACAGTCAATACAGGAGAAAACTTTTCCCATTAAAGGTTCCTCCTATATTGTTGAGGCGACATCCCCATTTGCTTCTTAAAGAATGTGCCGAAATAAGAAGCATTGGGGAAGTTTAATTCATTAGATATCTCCAGAATGTCTTTCTGTGTATTTTTGAGTAATGAGATCGACTTACGAATAATAGCTTTAAAGACAAGCTCCTGTACTGTATATCCGCAAATATTCTTGGCAAGCGCAGACAGGTACTTGGGAGACAGACAAAGCTTATCTGCATAGAATCCGACTCCACGTTCCTTCATATAATATTGCTCTATGAGTTGAATCAGCCGGACAAAGATTTCATTTTTTCTTCCCCCGGTTTCTTGCCCTACACTGATCAGTTTACGATTGTGAATAGAACAGATCCGATATGTAAGGGCCAGCAAAAGGAGTTTTCTTTCATAAAGGTTGAACACACTCTCCTCCATTTCCAGAGCACTGTCCAGCAAAGACATGTATTTTACGATTTCATTTTCTTCCCCAGTAGTCCACACATAGCAAGGTTCCGGAATAAGTTGTGAATACATATACATGGAAACAACCGAATTACCGATAATATCCCGTATAGGCTGGATCTGATAGGCAAGAATAAATACCTCCATATCTTCGGATTCCTGAAGCACCTGGAAATGCGAATCTTCCGGGATAAAGAGAGTTTCGCCGGCGTTTGCCCGAAATAAGCGTTGATTCAGCGCAAACTGAAAATTTCCCTGCCGACAGATAATCAGCCCAAGCCCCCTCATGAGAAAGAGTTTCTTTAAAGAAGACGGAAAGGCGTTCAGCACTCCCCTCGAACTACAGATATTGTTCCCACTCAATAAATCCCGGTCCAGTTGTAACAAACGTTCCTGAAAGGTATTCATAATAACAAAACACTTATAATCTGATTACTATTTGAAAAACAATACTAAGTTAGCAATTTTCGTTTGGGATAAGGCACAACGAGCACAAAAATCATACAAATAACACCAGCATAAATAGTCCATCCCGCCATTTCTTTCACAGCAGAGAGTGTTGCCTGTACTTGTATCCGCCCTTTGACGGACATAGCAGCCATATTATGTGCTTCCGTTTCACTCTTTCCCTGATATTGCATTCCCTGCACAGTATTGCTATAGGAGGAGGAAGCTTCCGGATTGACCAGATCTACATTTTGCGCATAACGGGTTATATAATGTTGCTGCCGCTCCTGCAATACATTCGAATAGATTGCCCCTCCAATGCCCGGGCCCAGCACCATGCGCACGGTAAGCATAATGCAGATCCAGGTAGAAAGATATTTGAAAGGCATCCGCTGATTGGCATAAGCCGCTGTCAACGCATATAGAATCATCATCCCGATGGTACGGATAATCACAGGATATTTCATTCGCTCGTAAAGTCCGGCTGTCTGCACCTCAAAATACATAAATCCTGCCGATAACACCAAAAAGAAAAAGCCAAGAGCAAAAAGATATTTCAGATGTACCCCTTTAGACCCCAACACAATAGAAATCAAGGCACCTATAAAATAACCAACCATGCACCAGTTTGCCAATGATGCATTCTGCAAATTATCCAAGTGCATCCCAACCCCTGCATACACATTGACAAACATCGCACTGGAATTAATAATCATCAGTAGTAAATAAAGCAAAGCTCCCATGCGAATCGTACGTAGCCGCAGCGCTCCCAATATAAAATAAGAGGATCGCCGGGTAGCATCCATATAAAGAAAAATACCGGCAAAAAGAATACTGACTGCCGTTGCCCAACAAATAGACTGATCATCATACCAGTCCAGCACCTTGCCATAAACCAACACATAAGTGATGCACGTCAATGATATACAAAAGGCAGTTACATTGCCGAACTTACGGAAATTGATCGGAAAGCGTCCGGTAAAGCCATGATTAGGCATCGTAATAAACAGGATCAAAATGGAAAGCAGCAGAATGCCCATCATAAAATAGTATACATATTTCCATTCGTATTCGAAAGCCAGCCAAGCCGTCAGCGCTGTGCCCATTTGCCCCAAAATCATAAAAAACAGATAAACTACCGGCTGGCTGACACATTTCTCTATATCCAGCTTATCCCATCCCGCCGCATCTTTCGGCTCCATGCCGGGAGTGATATTACGCGTTGCCTCCATACCAAAAGCATATTTAATCAATGTAAACAGATTGACCATCATCAGCACCATACGCAGGAACCCTGTCAGCAGACTACAAAGCGCCAGCAAAAAGATACTGTCAGTTTTGGCACACACATAACTGAAAACATACATAAGTGCAAAGCCACCTATGCACATCAGCTTCTCCCGGCGTATGCAAACCAGTTCATACAAAAAAGGAGCAAACGCTGCCATACCGATAGAGGTCACAAAATTAGCAAACTGAATATGCTCGGAAATAATGCCTAAGCCGCTCATCATCTCGGTACTGTTTACAGAATAAACTCCGCCTACTGAAAGAATGGGCAGGAAAAAGAACAATAGGATGATAATACCTACCGGTTTGGGCACCCAATTGTAAAAAGGATAATTTCTAGGACATGAAGGCATGATCATCAGAGTTTAGCTTTTACTACTACCATCATACCTGCCGCCAACTTATCATTATCTTCTTTCGACAAATCCGTGAAATCAATACGGACAGGAATACGCTGCTGTATCTTTACGAAGTTTCCTGCTGAATTATCCGTTGGCACCAGTGAATATTTGGAACCAGTCGCTCCGGAAATAGCAGTCACTTTGCCTGTAAACTCTTTCTTACTGATAGCATCTACCGTGATGGCAACTTCCTGCCCGATACGCAGATTCTCAATCTGCGTTTCTTTATAATTAGCAATAATCCATTTTTGGGTATCCGGAAGGATATACGTAATGCATTGTCCTGCTGTAATAAACTGTCCCTCCTCTAACGAACGCCGGCCCAACTTGCCATCACAAGGAGCCAATACAACTGTATATGAAAGATTGAGCCGTGCCATCTCAAGCGCAGCCGTCGCACGCTGAATAGCAGCTTCCGTATTCTCACGACGATGAGAAACTTCATTCACTCCTGAAAGAGCTGCTTCCCGTTGACGCTTTGTCGCTTCCAGCTTCTTGAAGGTAGCTTCATATTCGGTCGCAATCTGTTCCAACTGGATAGGTGTGGCCGCATTTCGTTTGACCAGATTTTCATAGCGTTGCCGGTCCTTCTCCAATTTTGCCAGCCGGATTTCTATTTCGGCAATAGAAGCATCATATACAGATGCAGTTGTTTGCGTAGTCTGCAAGGTCGCATTTATCACAGTAGCGCCTGCCTGCGCATCTTTCAATGCAGCTTCAGCTTCCATCACCCGGATTTTATATTCGCGGTCATCCAGCACCAGCAATGTATCCCCTTTGTGCACCTGCTGATGTTCTGTGAAATAAATCTTATTAATATAGCCTGATGCACGCAGATTGACAGGCGACACATATTGCTCTATCTGTGCATCATTACTGGTCTCTGTCTGCTTATAGCCCAGAAAGAGAAAAACAACTTCAATCACTCCCCAAACGATAATAGCGACTCCAAATAAACTTACTATTATCTGCCAACGACGTAATTTTCTCATCTTCTTAGCTTTCTCCTGATGTGTACCGGAGACTGTATTTTTTTCCATTGTTTCCATATGAATGATTCAATTAGTTATCTATTATTTGAACAGGGACGCTATCTGTCCGGTCAACTTCAACAACATCAGGTTAGTCACCCGATAGTTATAATGTGCGCTAATGTAATTATTCTGTGCTTCACTCATCCGCATTTCATCTTGCAGCACCTCAGTCATCGATGTGATTCCTTCCCTGTAACGGTCAGTAGTAACTGCATACACTTCTTCGGCAAGCAGATAATTGTCTTTCTGCTTTTTAAAGTTGCGTTGGTTGTTCATCAAATCATTGACTGCATTCAGATATTGCGTATGCAGGTTCTTCCGTATGTCCAACTGCGAAAGTTTCATCATTTCAATATCAATCATCGCTTTCCGGATCTTGTATTTCTTATCCAGACCGTCGAAGATAGGAATACGCAAAGTCAACCCCACTCCATAAGAACGGAACCAATGATTAGACGGACCGGAATGGAACCAATGATAAGCCTCATCCGTATAAGCAGCAAACCTCCAGTTCCCCGTCAGATTGAGAGAAGGAATATAACCATTACTTATCAACCGTTTCTGCCTCTCTGCCAGCTGTACCTGCGATTGAAGCAACTGAAGTTCATACAGATTTTCCGATAATCCGGTCAACGCTACCGTAGCAATACTATCCGTATTGACCGGTAATAATCCAATCTCCTTCTCTGCCGGATAATCCATGATATATTTCAGCATATTCAGCTGTTGTGTCATCATCGCCTGCGCATTGTCATACTGCACTTTCAGGTTTTCAAGATTGATATTCACCCGCTTCAGGTCAACTTCCATTGCCATTCCATTATCGAAAAAGGCCTGAGTGATATCTCTCAATTCCTCCAATCGGGTAATATTGGCTTTTATCAATGCGATCTGCTCCGCGGTAACTTGCCCCAGATAATACATTTTACTAATCTGCAAGATTAAATCTTCTCTTGCCTTTTCGTACGAAAGCCGGCTCATCTCATCCACAATTTCTGCAATAGAAATCGAAGTGTAAAGAGTCTGATTATAAAGTGGCATCTGTAATTCCAGTCCGACATTGGCACCATATTGCAGTGTCCGGGTGATATTATATGGCACTCCATAAGAAGAACCGTCAGTCACGGAGACAGGCGGATCGATGTTATCATTGAAATTAGCAAAACCATTGATCTGCGGCAACAATTTCACCCGATTCTCTGAAACACCATACTTACTTTTTTGCATTGCTTTTCGTTTGCCCTGCAACGAGAGATTATTTTCAATCCCTATACGAAGGCAGTTCTCCAGAGTCAGAACATTCTGTGCACTCCCACCGATAACAGGCAGGCAAAAAAAGGAAAAAATGAACAATAGTCTTTTCATAATAATCGTTCTATAATCAGGCACAAATTTAATGGCTTAGGATAAAATGAGACTATCCATAAATCAACTGTTTATGTTCACATTTTCCTTTTTTCAGCCTTCGTTTCTTTCTTGAAACAGGATGGTGTCACTATCCGGCACTCATAGTGACACCATCCGACAAGGATGCTTACACTATCATCATAGGATAGTGACACCATGTTTTATAGATAAAACTCCGTTCTTTGTCGATTTCATTTTCATCTATTTCAACTACTACTTAACTTTGGAATATGAAACCAATTAACAGCAAAAAGAATGAAAAGAAACATGAGACTAATAGGGCTTGCTGCCTGCCTGATAAGTTGCAGCAGTCTGGCTGTGGCACAAGACCATCCGGAACCACAGGAAAGACAGCAGTATGAGCAACGCCTTCCACACGAAGTTCCGAATCCTGAAAAGATAGCAACTCAAATGACTGACAGGATGCAAGAGTCACTTCAACTGACAGAAAAGCAATACAAGAAAATCTATAAGCTGAATCTGAAAGAGCAGAAAGAACATTTCAAAGCTATGCAAAACTCCGGCGAACAACGTCCGCCAATGGGAGGCCGGGCATGAGAGGCGGTCGCCCGCCAATGGGCGGTAGCGAACCGCCGATAATGGGCGAAGGAAACTTTCCCGACGATATGGGGGAACGTCCTATGATGAACAAAGAACAGAATGTTGAAGATATACAAAAGAAAGCCGCAGAAGCTAAAAAGAAAAAGATAAAAAAAATTCTGACTCCGGAACAATATGCAAAGTGGCAAACCGAACAGGCTACTGCCCGCCAAAAGGCCCCTCAGATGAGGATGCATAAAGGCAATCATACGAATAAAATTTGAAAATTCTAACTATTTAAACATATAACAGCGTTTGTTTTTCATAATTTTTTAGTGAATGCATAAGCGGCTCTCTTCGGGATGAAGGGAGCCGCTTTAAATATATAGTATAAATATACAAGTCTTTGAGATCAGACAGTAGAATTAAGACTTTTCAATCTCATCTTTCTTTTGGGGAACTAACTTCTTCTTGCTAAACCAAATCAACACCATCACTCCGATCAGCAATAACGCCAACGATGCATAAGCTATACTTTCCGTCACATGCAAGCTCTGCGGATCAAACCACATCTCAATAGTATGCTTACCCGCAGGTACATTCATTACACGCAAAATATAGTCAGCGCGAGCAATATCTGCCGGCTGTCCGTCAATCTTTGCCTGCCAGCCCGGATAATATATCTCAGAAAAAACAACTACCCCATCTTTGGCAGAAGAAGTCTCATATACCAAGCGATTCGGTTCGTAGCTGGTCAGACGAATAGTAGATAAGGAGTCTTTATAACCTTCCGTTACGCCCTTCAACTGATCCTTAAATTTCGCATCGACCACAACTGTTTCCGTCGGAAGAATATCATTCAGCGCATCAATCTCTTCATTCGCATTATTGACATACTGCACCTTATCCACAAACCAAGCATTGCCGTACGCATAAGGATTCTCGACAGGAATTGTCTGTCCTTGCTCACCGGCAGGGAAGATAAAGTACTTCGTGTTCAGCATATTCAGCACCCGGAATTTAGAAGCATCCACACTATCCATCGCACCACCAGCGGCAGCAACCTCCTGATAGGTATCCTTCATTTCCGGAGTTATATGGTGATCAATCATTTCCTGATAACGACGCAACTTGGCTGCATGATAACCACCAACACTCTTATGCCAGTATGAAGTATTATTTTCATTGAAAGTATTATTGGGGAATCCTACGAAATTCAATACCCGATAATTCAAAGCCGTATCCTGAAGGATCATCTCATCTGTCTGAGTTTTAACAAATGCCCCTGTCTGTCTGGACTTCGGTACAAATTGTTCATCATTCAAATAGCGTTTATTGACAGTCCACATATCCACCAGACAAAGAATTGCAATACCGGCCACAGCCAGAGAAGCCTTCAACTTTTTCTGCTGATAGAGGAATAGCAAGAAACATCCTACGACTATAATAAAGAAACTACGCCATGCATCTGTTGTCAACATCGCCTTGCGCATTTCTGCCAAATTAGCAACGATCGGAGATAGATACTCAGCAGGCAGCCCTTGCTGTAGAGCCGACATTTCCTGTGCCGGAATATAGCTGGAGAAGAAAACTCCCGGAGCAACTGCCAAAATCAGCGAAACACCGGCCGTCAGCGCCAGAGTAATAATTACACCTGTCCGATTCTCTTTCCCCTTCAAGATTTCCGGTTTAGTCAAGACCTCTTTTAAAGCAAAGATCGCTAACAGTGGAATCGTAAATTCAGCAATAACCAAAATGGAAGATACGGCACGGAACTTATTATACATGGGTATATAGTCGATAAAAAAGTCCGTTAAACCCATAAAGTTCTTTCCCCACGAAAGCAGGATAGAAAAGATTGTAGCTCCCAGCAAGGCCCATTTCAGCGGTCCTTTCACAATAAAACATCCCAGTATGAACAAAAACAGAACAAAAGCTCCCACATATACCGGACCGGAAGTCATAGGCTGATCGCCAAAATACTGTGTTAACTGCGAATAAATGCTGCTATACATCGGATTCGCTTTTGCCATCGCTGTCTCATTCTTTGCCAAAGGAACCGACGCTCCTCCCTTTACGTTCGGCACCAGCAAAGTAAGCGTTTCACCAATTCCATAACTCCAGTTCGTAATATAGTTACGGTCCAGCCCACTACTAGTCTGATTGGCGGCAGGGCCTTCCTGTTTCAGTTCACTCTTCCCCCGCATTGTCTCCTTACTATACTCATAAGTATGATATAGATTAGAAAGATTGGCACATACTCCTATTGCCGCAGCTAATATCAGAACAGCACTCGCTTTGAAAAAATGTGGAAGTTCCTTTTTCTTATAAGCATCCTCAAAGTAAGCTCCTACAAAAAACAGGATGACGAACATGAAGTAATAGCTCATCTGAATATGGTTCGACTGAATCTGAAGCGCGATGAACAGAGCCGTTATAATTCCTCCCAACAGATATTTTTTCCGATAAGCCAGCACAATACCGGCAATCGTAGGCGGAATATAAGCCAATGTGACAAATTTCCATATATGCCCTGCCGATATCAGGATAAAGAAATAAGAAGAGAAGGCCCAGATGATTCCTCCTAAAGCAGACAGCCAGACAGATAGCCCAAATGCCCGCAAAAGGATATAGAACCCAAGCATCATAATGAAAGTCAACACTACATAGGGCGGAAGATACAAATGATAGATGTTTTCTATCCACTTCAGCGGTTTGGTAGAATCATAACTCGGAGACATCTGGTAGGTAGGCATACCTCCAAAAAGAGAATTTGTCCAGCGGGTACGTTCCCCTGTACGTTCAAGATATTCCTGAGCTTCTTGACCGGCTCCCACTCCAGCCACCGTATCGTGCTGAAACAAAATACGACCTTCAATATCAGCCGGAAAAAAATAAGCAAAAGAAAGAATGATAAAAGCTAAAATAGCAATTAAGTCGGGAAGGAACTTCTTCATAAAATTGACAATTGACAATTGACAATTGACAATTGAAGGTCAACAATAGCAGCCCGGCAGGTCACACCTCCTATATAGCTGCCCATTGTCATTTGTCAACTGTCAATTGTCAATTAAATTAGTATCTATAATGTTCAGCCTTATAAGGTCCGTCTACCGATACACCGATATAAGCGGCCTGTTCAGGAGTCAGTTTCGTCAGTTTCACACCGATCTTTTCGAGATGCAGGCGGGCTACTTCTTCATCCAGATGTTTCGGCAAGCGATATACATTTACTTCGTATTTCTTGTTGAACAACTCGATCTGAGCCAACGTCTGATTGGTAAATGAATTACTCATCACAAACGACGGATGTCCTGTTGCGCATCCCAGATTCACCAGACGACCGTCAGCCAGCAAAAGTATACTGTGACCATCCGGGAAATAATAGCGGTCTACCTGCGGCTTGATGTTTACACATTTGATACCCGGGTAATGTTTCAAAGCATCTACCTGAATTTCATTATCGAAGTGTCCGATGTTACATACAATTGCCTGATCTTTCATTTTCTCCATGTGGTCGATACGAATGATATCAATATTACCCGTAGTAGTCACAAAGATATTACCTTCGGTACAGGCATCTTCCATTGTCACAACTTCGAAACCTTCCATTGCAGCCTGTAGTGCACAGATCGGATCTACTTCCGTCACAAGTACGCGTGCTCCGTAAGAACGCATTGAATGTGAACATCCCTTACCCACATCACCATAGCCACATACGACAACTACCTTACCGGCAATCATCACATCGGTTGCTCTCTTGATACCGTCAGCCAATGATTCGCGACATCCGTACAGGTTATCAAACTTAGACTTTGTCACTGAATCGTTCACATTAAATGCCGGGAATAGCAGTTTGCCTTCTTCCTGCATCTGATACAAACGGTGTACACCAGTCGTCGTCTCCTCCGACACACCACGCATTTCTTCAGCTACACGATGCCAGCGGGTCTTATCTTCAACCAGCACTTTTTTCAGAATGGCATTCAATTCTATTTCATCTTCTGCATGTACTTCCTTATCCAGCACGGCAGCATTCTTCTCAGCATCATAACCGACATGAATCATCATAGTAGCATCACCACCATCGTCTACAATTACGTTCGGACCTTTTCCACCAGGGAAGTTCAAGGCTTGCAGCGTACACCACCAATAGTCGGCGAGATTCTCACCTTTCCAGGCAAATACCGCAACCCCGGAAGCAGCAATCGCAGCAGCTGCATGATCCTGAGTTGAATATATATTACATGAGCACCAGCGCACTTCCGCGCCCAGCGCAACCAATGTTTCAATCAGTACAGCGGTCTGGATGGTCATGTGCAATGATCCCATGATACGGGCACCTTTTAACGGTTTGGATTCTCCATACTTTTCGCGAAGAGCCATCAGGCCGGGCATTTCTTTTTCTGCCAAATCGATTTCCTTGCGTCCGAAGTCAGCAAGCGTAATATCTGCCACTTTATAAGGCAGCGCAGAGAATAATTCTGTAGACATATTGTAAATCATTTAAAATATAATTGGTGCAAAGATAGAACATTCTGATTAGTAGGACAAAAGCTATCCTTCTTTTTTATATTATAATAACTTGGGAGTTCGGTCGTTTCTTGAATTTTTATTCTATATTTGCAACATAAAAATGCATTTTTCACAACCATAAAACTGTTATTATTTATCCCCTATGGAGGATTACAACAACAAGACAAAAGCGGAGCTGTTAGAAATTATACAAAATCTCGAGAAAAAAGTAGAGCAACTCTCCTCCGAATCAGCCTCTGGCAGAAAAGAACGTTTTCGAGACAGATATTCCAAACGTATATTAGACAATCTGCCTGATATGCTTACTGTTCTCGACCGTAATGCCAACATTGTGGAACTGGTATCCTCTCCATCCACCAATCACGTAGAGGGCACTACAGCAGACAGTATCACCCAATCCAATATAAAAGATATTCTTCCGGAAGATGCGTATAACAACATACGCAGAAATATGGAAAAAGTATTCAGCACCGGAAATAGTGCTATCGCCCGGCATGACTTAATGCAGGATGGCGTATCACATCACTACGAACACTGGCTTTCTCTGCTCGACAAAGAATACCTGTTATGCATGTGCCGTGATGTTTCGCAACTCTGGGAAACAGAGCAAACCAATGCCGAACAACAAAATGAGATTATGCGGCTCAACTCACTAATGCAAGCCATCGTGAATAATGTTCCCGTATATCTGTTCGTCAAAGATTCCGGAAATGATTTCAGATACTTATACTGGAATAAAACTTTTGCCGACTACTCCGGAATCCCCATCGAGAAAGCTATCGGCAGAAATGATTTTGAGATTTTTAAACGGACGGAAGATATGGAGAAATTCCACCTTGACGATATGAAGGTACTTAAAGAAGGGAAACTGGATTATTTTGAAGAATACATGACCGCTACCGGAGAAATCCGTACAATAACCACCATGAAACGCCTTGTACCTTCCAATAACGGACATCCCTATATTATCGGTATCTCGTGGGACATCACAGAAATTAAGAAAACGGAGAAAGCACTGGACGCAGCCCGTATCAAGGCCGAAGAAGCAGACCGGTTAAAATCGGCTTTCCTGGCAAACATGAGTCACGAAATTCGTACACCACTGAATGCGATTGTAGGATTCTCTAAATTGATATCCAGCACAAACAACGAAAATGAAAAGATGCAGTATGCTGAAATCATTGAAAGAAATTCAGATATGCTGCTGAATCTTTTTAACGATATTCTCGATTTATCCAGCCTGGAAGCCGGCTCTCTTAAATTCAATATTCAGCCCATCAAAATACTGGACATCTGTCTGCAATTAGAACAACAATATGTCCATAAAGCCCAAACAGGCGTACAACTGATTCTGGATGGAGGAGATGCCAACACATTCATATCCGCTGACTGGAACCGAACGATACAAATCATAAGCAACCTGCTTAGCAATGCCGTTAAATTTACCCCGAAAGGAGAAATCCATTTCGGTTTTCTCAATAAAGAGAGTTTTGTAGAATTTTATGTGAAAGATACCGGCATCGGCATTCCGGCAGAAAGAGCTGCTACCATTTTCCAGCGTTTTGGCAAAGTGGACGACTTCGCCCAAGGTACCGGACTGGGACTCACACTCTGTAAGATATTGGTAGAAAGGATGGGTGGACACATCCGGGTATATTCAAAAGAAAACGAAGGCACAACCTTCTATTTCACATTTCCGTTAGCCAACCAGTAAATACGTATATATGTTACAGAAAGCGGTGAATATTGTAAAGATACTCACCGCTTTCTGTATTTATCAAAAAATGATCGTTACTTCTTTTCTTCTTTCGCCACCGACACACTTAGCATTTCTTTATATTTCGCAGGATCATTCAGTATCTTTATCGCTTCCTGCAAATCATCATCGTCTTTCAGCTGCTCAATAATACCACCTCTCTGATAATAATAACGCTTGATTATTTCATTAGCAATCATTCTCTTGATATCCTTAGAGAAATAGTCCAAATCACGGTCGAGGTTATGGTTCAACTTCTTTTCCAGAGCTTTAAACTCTTCAGCAGCATCTGTCATGTAGCCTTCAAACTCAGCAGCCTCTTTCAATGTTTTCAAAATCTTCTCACTTTGCTGATCATATTTGAAGTCTGCTTTTTTCACTAATGCCTTGAAATCATTATAATCAGCATCCGTCACTACAAATTTTTCAGGAGCAGCAACAGTAGGGTGCTTCAAACAGTATTGAGTAGCATAATCAAAAATCAGATTATCACGTACCAGATAGAACAGGATATTCGGTAGTTTCTCCTGCTTGACAGTAATATCAGGCATCACACCACCTCCATCACGCACTTCACGACCGGCAGCCGTATAAAACACCTTGGTCAGGCTATCTGGAATGGTTCCCACACTTCCATCTTCATTCCGATGTTTATAGTCAATCGCCTGCACACAGCGTCCGCTTGGGATATAATATTTGGAAGTAGTTACTTTCATCATTCCTCCATATGGCAGAGAACGAGGAACCTGAACAAGCCCTTTTCCAAATGTACGATTACCAATGATAACAGCACGATCCAAATCTTGCAAAGAACCCGATAGGATTTCAGAAGCAGAGGCCGTACCACTGTTTACCAATACAGCAATCGGAATATCCAAATCCAACGGTTCACGCAGGGTCTTGTAGGTATTGCTTGCCTGTTTGGTCTTTCCTTTGGTCGTTACAATCACTTTTCCACGGGGCAGAAAATAATTAGCTATTTCAACTGCTTCATCCAGCAGACCACCACCATTATTACGAAGGTCGATAACCAAAGAAGTAGCTCCTTGTTTCTTCAGATCCAGCAATGCCTTCTTAAAATCTTTGGAAGGATTACCGGAGAATGTGCTCAGACTGATATATCCCACCTTGTTATCCATCACAGCAGCATATGGAATGGCAGGTGTCTGAATAGACTCACGCACAATGGTGAACTCCATCGGTGTCTGACCACCTTTCTCATTAGGACGCTCTATTTTCAGTTTAAAACTTGTACCCGCTTGTCCGCGCAACATCTGGCTAACCTCTGAGTTATTCTTTCCGGCAAGATCTTTTCCGTCTATTTCCATCAAGATATCTCCCGCTTTCAGTCCAGCTTTGGCTGCCGGAGTCCCTTCGAACGGTTCGGCAATCATAGAGCGTTTCAACTTCGTATTATAAGTAATGAGGGAGCCAATACCTCCAAAGCTTCCTTTCACCATCTGTTCCAGTTCGCTCTGATCTTCCTCCGGGTAATATTCTGTATAAGGGTCCAGCGAGAAAAGCATATTGTCAATCCCTTCACGAATAGTCTTATTCGGATCAATGGTATCCACGTAGAACATATCCAGTTCTTTCACAATCGCATTAAATGTATCCAGATTCTTGGCTATCTGGAAATTGCGGTCGTCTCCACTCTTAAAACTAAAGAAAGCTACCGTAGCTATTACAACCACTCCCACAAGAGCTATCCGCCTATTCAGCAATTTTTTCATATATCTTTCATTAAATTGAGACGTAAAAGTAACTCAAACCTTGGTTATTCCGCCAGAACCTTGTTAATATTTAACTTAATTTCATCCCAGCGCTCCGGAGAGATTGTTGTTCCAATCACCTGAATAACATTTCCCGAGAGAATAGAACCTATTTTTGCACATTTCTCAAGCGAGTATCCACACGTCAGACCATACAAAAATCCGGAAGCAAAATAATCGCCTGCACCGGTCGTATCCCTTACTTTCTCAACCGGAATAGCCGACACTTTTATTTCTTCGGTGCCTTTACGAATATAAGATCCATTTGCTCCTACTTTCACAATAGCAATGCTACATTTCTTGGCAATCGCTCTCAATGCTTCTTCCGGTTCTTCACCAGTAAACGCTTTCGCTTCTTCCTCGTTTGCAAAAACGATATCGACATACTTATTTATTAATAAGGAAAAGAATTCCAGATCATTCGCCACAATATTGTAACTTGCCATGTCGAGACAAATTTGCAGTCCCGCTTCCTTGGCCAGCTCAATGGCATGAAGAATCATTTCGTGATCTTGAACCAAATAGCCCTCTATAAATAGATATGCATAACCTTTGAACATTTCCAATGTCAGATCTTCAGCTTTCAAAGAAGCAGCTGCTCCCAAGTAAGTGCCAAAAGTACGCTCTCCATCTGAAGAAATAAAAGTGGATGCCACTCCCGAAGGAAGATGTTCGGAGGTCAATAATTTGTCTTCAATATTATTTTTCTGCAGATTTTTCCGAAAAAAATCGCCATAATGATCATTTCCCACTTTTCCGATAAAGCCGGTTCCGGCACCCAGACAAGCGAGTCCAAGTATGGCATTTCCTGCCGATCCACCTGTTGCAAGATGCGTTTTCATCTGTGAAAATTTTGCGTTAATCTGCTGTAACTTAGCATCATCGATGAGTTGCATGCTTCCCTTAGGCAGTCCCATCTCGTCCAAGAGCATATCATCTTCCAGGGTTGCAAGTACGTCTACCAGGGCGTTGCCCAATCCTATTATTTTGTCCATTCTCGATATTTTTTTTGCAAAGATATTGCATATTTCAAAAAAACCTACTACTTTTGCATCGCAATTGAGAAAAACATTCTTCCTTAGCTCAGTCGGTTAGAGCATCTGACTGTTAATCAGAGGGTCCTTGGTTCAAGTCCAAGAGGAAGAGCAAAGTTGAAAATCTTAGTTGCAAACATTCTTCCTTAGCTCAGTCGGTTAGAGCATCTGACTGTTAATCAGAGGGTCCTTGGTTCAAGTCCAAGAGGAAGAGCAAAAAAGAGGTGTATCGAAAGATATGTCTCTTTTTTTGCTCTATCTAATTAAAGCAAGATGCTAATCTAGTAAACCCTTTCACTGTTTTAAAAGAAGCAAATAGAAGAAAAATTCATAATGTGATATTTAAAAAGGATGCTCTTATTTGCAAGAACATCCTTTTTATTTCAAATACAATATCCACCTATCTTATTCAATCACGGCAGCAAAGCCCCCATTCCTCACCATTTTAACAGTCAGCACATCTCCATTTTTCACTTGTGAAGACTTACAGCGGTAGTCCATTGCCTGACGCCCTGCATTGATACCATCTTCAAAAGATGTCATTTGATAAGCACGGTCCTTCTTCAGAAAGTCCAATTTCACGGCGAATTCCCGCTCTGTTTGCCCGTTGTTGGTCATACCACCGATAAACCATTTATCTCCTTTCCGTTTAGCAATAATGGCATATTCACCGGCCTTCGCTTCCAAAGCCACCGTTTCATCCCAAGTGACAGGAACACTCGTAATGAAACGAGTACAATCTTCGTTCCGATAATAAAGAGTCGGATTATCTGCCAACATCTGCAAACCGCTTTCAAAAATGACAAAAAGCGCCAACTGGTAAGCACGGGTTCCGATACTTGCGGAATTGGGGCGTTCAGCCCTATATACATTAGGCTGCATGCTTATCATCGCCCCGGGAGTATAATCCATCGGTCCGACAGCATTGCGCATAAATGGCAAATAAATGCTATTATCCGGATAACATCCGCCCATCTGCTCCATACCTCTGACACCTTCATAAGAAAGTATGTTCGGATACTTATATTCCAAACCTGCCGGTTTGAAAGAACCATGAAAATCGACAAACAAATGATGTTTGGCAGCTTCTTTCGCCACACGTTCGTAGTAATTGACCATCCATTGGTCACTTCTGTCCATAAAATCAATCTTAACTCCTTTTATTCCCCACTCATTGAACGTTTTGAATAAATCGAAGTTATTTTCAACCGTCAGCCATGTCAGCCAAAGAACAATGCCGACATTCTTTTCTTTACCATAACGGATCAGTTCATGCAGGTCCACTTTCGGATTTGGAGTATAAGGATCACGTGTACTTTTAGCCCAGCCCTCGTCCATTATAATATAAGGTATACCAAATTTAGAGGCAAAGTCAATATAGTATTTGTAGGTTTCCAGATTATATCCGGATACAAAATTCACATCCGGCCCGTAAGGAGAAGCATCATTCCACCATTCCCAGCTTACTTGTCCCGGCTTGATCCATGATACATCCTGAAGTTGATTCTTACCGGCCAGTTTATAAGTCATCGTGTTCTCCAAAAGTTGGCGATCATCTTTTGTCAACACGAAATAACGCCAAGGATAATTTCTTGCCCCTGA
Organism: Bacteroides faecis; assembly: GCF_020091505.1. Taxonomy (NCBI): domain Bacteria; kingdom Pseudomonadati; phylum Bacteroidota; class Bacteroidia; order Bacteroidales; family Bacteroidaceae; genus Bacteroides; species Bacteroides faecis. The sequence goes on from NZ_CP081916.1 coordinate 592,964, forward strand.
TGTTTTAGCGATATAATCCGCCTCTTGAGTTATCTTCAGGCTACGGTCACCGTCTTCACCAAAAGCAAGTGGAGCTTTAGGAAAAGTAGAGACTATTCCATTATCACCGGTTCCTTTCAAGAACATACAAGGATAGTCAGTCAAGTCAGATTCGCTGATTAATATTTTATATTGCTTACGTGTATCTATTAAAACCGGTAAAACAGACATTTTATCCGAAGGTTTCCATTCATTACTGAAGACATGTGTATAAGGTTCTTCGTATGAGGTCTTAAAACCACCCGGTTGCTGCAAATGGAGTAAATAGTCATCCGGGAAGTTAACTGCAAACTCTTCACCCAAAACTTCCACTTCACCTTTCCGAGAAGTCACAAACCGATAAGCAACCCCATCATCATACGCACGAAACTCAACCGAATAATTTTTAAATGTCAATGTCAGTTGATTATACTGATTAGTAACCGTCGAAAATTTAAGAGGCATAACGGGAGTCAGCTGCTCATCCACACTTACATATTTCCGACGACGTAATCTGGGATTCTGTCCCAGCACTTCGTCCTTCAATGCCAATTGAAGAGAATTATCTTTCAATAATACATCCCCATCATAGGCAATGCTATAATAGATTTTATCTGTAATATTCAGTGTCACTTTAATTTCTCCATTAGGAGAGGATAATTCTGATTCCGTCTGGGCATGTAACAATATCCCCCAGCACAAGATCATTAATAATGATAGATGTCTTTTCATGGTCTCAATTTTGTTTTATGTCGTTAATAATACTTTCTTCAAATTTTGACTGACTATAATATTAGTTTATTCGGCAATTGCCAAAGTTAATATGCTAATATGTATTCCCTCAATCTCTGCCAGACAGGCAGCACAAGCTGCAGTGGTGGCTCCTGTAGTCAACACATCGTCCACAAGCAGAATATGTTTTCCGGCTAATGCACCAACATGGTGCAATTCAAAAATACCATCCACGTTTTCCCAGCGTTCAAAGACTGACTTGTGAGTCTGTGTTTCCGTGTTTTTTCTGCGTACGATCATTTCTGTGTCTACAGGGATTCCCGTTACAGCGGTAATTCCCCGTGCAATCCATTCACTTTGGTTGTAGCCACGAATCTGCTGCTTTTTCTTATGCAGGGGGACAGGAATAATCACATCAATTCCCTGAAAGAACCCGGATGCAAGCAGTTCGGACGCCATGTATCGTCCCATAATGGCACCGATTCCTTTTCGTCCTCCGTATTTAAGCTGATGGAGAATCTGGCGAAAGTCACTCCCTTTACGATAAAAGAAAAAAGAAGTAGCATGCCCTAAAGGAATTCTTCCCCAGAAAAGGCGTTCTACCGGATTATCTTCTCGAAGATGGTAATTTGTACGCGGTAAATTCAAATTGCACAGGGTACAAATACACTCCTCCCCTTTCACCAACGATCTGCCACAAACGACGCAACAACGTGGGAATAGAAGAAACAAGAAAGAATAAAGCCAATCTTTAATGAGTAATGTGTGTTTCATAATATCAGTTATTTATAAGAGAACAAGGAAGTCCTACATATTCAATGGAGGAACTTCTGACAAGAGTTTCTCGAACAAAGGATGTAAATGTCCGTTAGTCGCTATGATATGGTGTCCTTCTATAAAATGATCGTCACCATAGAAATCGGTTACCCGCCCACCGGCTTCCAGCACAATCAACGCAGCTGCCGAATAATCCCATTTTCCGAGAAAAGCTTCTGCCCAGGCATCAAAACGTCCGGCAGCTACATAGCAGATAGCAGCCGCAGCCGAACCATTCATACGGATTCCTCCAACGACTCCATACAATCGGTCGATCAAATGGAGAGCAGTTTGTTTATATTGCTGATAGTTGTAAGGAAGCTCAGTTATAACAAAAGCATCTTGCGCCTGACTTACATCCGAAACATGAATTTCCTCGCCATTCATAAAGGCCTTTCCGCCTTTCCATGCATAGAAACATTCATCCCGGCAAACTTCATAAACGACTCCTATTAACAATTCTGTCTGACTGCGCAAAGCAATACATACACAATAAGGAGCCTCATCGTGAATATAATTCGTCGTCCCATCCAATGGATCAATTACCCAACAATAGGATTCGTTCTGATAGGTGGCAGAACCTTCTTCCGTAATAAACCCAGCCTCGGGCAACAAGGCAGAGAGAGCTTTGACCAGTCGTACCTCAGATTCCTTATCAACATAAGATACATAATCGTGCGCGTGCTTCTCTATCACACGTTCACGATGGAATTTTTTACGCTCTTCTTTCAGAAAATGCCCGGCCTCGGTAGCTATGCGGCATACTTCAACTGTAAGTTGCTTTAAATCCAACATTTCATCTTTAATATTAAAAAGTACATCGAAGGTATAGCTTTTCTTATAAAAAACCATCTAAAATGAATATTATTTTCAAATAAACTATCAACATATTCTTAATATTATTCTCTCAAATACAATTTTGGTGATTTTTCACACCACTAGAATTAACGGTATGCACACAATTTCATATATTGAATAACAAAAAGACAATTTATTATCCAATTCGATAACAGATAATCTTTTAATAAAGGTATAAATAGGAAACATATTCAGAATACACTGTAATATTATACAAAACAAGCAAGTATTTATTCACATCAACGAATACTTATACAAAAAAGATCGTATAATCTGAGAAAAACAACCTCATATTTAGAAATAAACAACCGGATGTTTACACTAAATCATACGTTCCTTTTAAACCAACGAAGTGTTGCTTTTAAACCAACAGACCGTTCCTTTAAAAGGAACAATCCAACAAGCCAAAACACTTGCTAAAAACATCAAGAAAACAGAAATAATTAGCTAAATGGAGTTCAATGTTCGACATTTCAAAAAGAACAAAACGTATAGTATATTTCATATATCACAACATAAACAACCATAATCCACATTTTCACTCATCAAAAAAAACGCCCAATCACACCATAACACATCTTTCTGATTTATGAAAATGAGAATTCCCTGTAATTTTCAGAACAAGTCCGGCTTCTTCCCACAAATACAAGTAGCAAAGAGCCACAGAAAATACAAAGTGTCAGAATGCTAAATTTGCTTTTTAAAGAAAAATTCCCGAATATTGCAGCCTAATACTAATGCAAAGAGTTCCTATGAAAAGAGTAGATTCCGTTATATCCCTGATATACTCGTTATCTAAATCAGAAAAGAAGCACTTCTCCCTACAAGTAATCAAAGACAAGGAGGAGAAAGACTATCTGGTGATTTATGATATTATCATAAAGAGTAAACAACCGAATGGAAACATTGTAAAAGAGGAATTTTACAGACGTAACCCCAATGGTTCTTTTGAAGTGTCCATTCAATACTTATATGAAAAACTGACGGATACGTTACTCACCCTGCGAAAAAAGAAAGATATATATTACGATCTGCTGAATGATTTGTGCAAAGCCCGAATGCTTTATGAACGTTCTCTGTTTGAAGAATGTTTCGAAATGCTATCCAATACGATAAAACAAGCACAATTCTATGAAAACAACGAAATTCTGACGATAGCCTTGAAACTGGAACTGGAATATCTGCTCCGTCTGAACTTTCCCAACATGACAGAACAGGAGCTTTTTCATAAACACTTCATCCAAAATGAAACTTTGAAAAAGATTCGGAAAATCACAGAGCAATCTTCATTACACAACTTATTGAAATATCGTTTATCTCATATTGGCTCCATCAGGACAGTAAAGCAAAAACAGGATATGAATGACCTTATGGTCAACGAACTTTATATAGCCGCTTCTTCAGACTCCGAAGGTAATTTTGAATTAACACGAAACCATAAACTTTTTCAGGCTAATTACCTGATGGGAGCAGGTGATTACAGAGCTGCCCTAAATTCATACAAAGAACTGGACTCATTATTTGAGCAGAATCAACAGTTCTGGTCAAATCCTCCTATATACTATTTATCTGTACTCGAAGGAGTACTCGGCAGCCTGCGGTCTGTGAGCAACTATAACGAAATCCCCTACTTCCTCGATAAATTAAGAAAACTTATATCAGACAGCACTTCGCTCGAATTTAAAGTAAATGCAACTTGCCTTCTCTTCCAATACGAACTATTTCCCTATCTGGATAAAGGAGATTTTTCAAAATGTACCCAACTTATGGTAGACTACCAGGAAATACTTTATGATAAAGAAGCCTGGTTAAGCCCTATTCGAAAAAGTGAGTTATTCCTTTACACCACACTCGTACACGTTGGTAACCAGGAATATAAAACTGCTAAAAAGTATATCAGCAACGCTATCATAGACCATAACATAAAGTATCTGCCTTTAATGAGAACTATTCGTCTGGTCCGCCTCATCGTCTTTTATGAAGTGCAAGAGCATGAGCTGATCCAGTATGAATCCCGCTCCATCACCCGAAGTCTATCTTCCCCCAAAGAGCAGACTTTTAAAACAGAACGTATCATTTTATGGTTTCTGAATAAAAGAAATATTCCCATCCTGAAAAAAGACAGAGAAGCATTTTGGGAAAAGTTGTCTCCTGAGATTCATGAATTATATAATAATAAATATGAAAGTCAGCTTTTACGCCTCTTTGACTTTACGGCGTGGATGGAATCCAAAATCCGGAAAGAGAAACTGTCTGAAGTCCTCAGAGCACGTAGTAGCGCAAAAGAATGTTAAAGACTAAGGTGCCTGATTCGTATTTCAGACGATAAAAACACTCTTTTCAAATCTCCATTTTCTCTTTGTAATTATATAAATTCATTTCACATTACCCCTATATTCTCTCCTCCATACAGGAAAATTCAATATAAGATATCATTTTTGAGATTATATAAACCAATTATTAATGTAGAAAACTATGCATGATTATTGCTTTCATTTGCATAGTCTTAATTTTTAATACTATGGAAACTATATCAATTCATAGACCCAAAATTGTAGTCATCGGTAGTTGCAATACCGATATGGTCGTGAAAGCCAACAGACTACCTGTTCCCGGAGAAACCATACTAGGCGGAACTTTCTACATGAATCCCGGTGGCAAAGGAGCTAATCAGGCGATTGCAGCCGCCCGACTGGGAGCTGAAGTCACCTTCATATCCAAAATCGGATATGATTTGTTCGGCCTGCAAGCATTGGAAATATACAGATCAGAGAAAATTAATACGGAATATATATTTACCGACCAGAAAAGTCCGTCCGGAGTTGCACTTATCTCCGTAGATTCTTTCGGTGAAAATAGCATTATCGTAGCACCGGGAGCAAGCCGTTCGCTTTCTATTGAGGATATCAATAAAGCCGAAGAAAAAATCAAGGAAGCTGATATTATTCTCATGCAACTTGAGATTCCTATAGATACAGTAGAATATGCAGCTACTATTGCTTGCAAATATGGGAAAAAGGTAATCCTCAATCCGGCTCCCGCGTCCAGCCTGAGCAACTCATTCTTAAAAAACGTGCACACCATACTCCCCAACCGCATTGAAGCGGAAATGTTATCCGGAATCAAAGTGATGAATATAGAAAGCGCTCATCGTGCCGCTCAGGCTATCGGAGAGAAAGGTATAGAGAATGTTGTCATTACTTTAGGTAAAGACGGCGCTTACGTAAAAGAGAAAGATGAATATACCATGATTCCCGCAAAGGAAGTAGAGACGATTGACACAACAGGTGCCGGAGATGTATTTTGCGGAGCATTCAGCGTCTGCCTGTCTGAAGGGCATTCACTCGCTAAATCTGTGAAATTTGCCAATGCGGCGGCAGCTATAGCAGTCACGCGAATCGGTGCGCAGAGTGCGATTCCTTATAAGAGAGAAGTTGTGCTATAAACGAGATAAGACCTAGGTTAAACACATAAATCTGATTCAAATGAAAGTAGTAGTTATTGGAAGTTCAAACATCGATATGGTTGCACAAGTCAACCATCTCCCGGCGCCTGGCGAAACAGTCGGAGATGCCAGTTTTATACAATCCCTCGGGGGGAAAGGCGCCAATCAGGCTGTAGCAGCAGCAAGACTCGGGGGATCTGTAACGTTTATTACCTCTTTGGGAAATGATATGTATGCAGAAATTCTAAAAAAACACTTTAAGAAAGAAGGTATCGCTACTGATTATATCATAGATGATGTTAATCAGCCCACAGGGACTGCGCTCATTTTTGTTGCCGACAGTGGTGAAAACTGCATAGCAGTAGCTCCCGGAGCTAACTATTCTTTATTACCCGGTTCAATTATTCATTTTTCAAAGGTAATTGACGAAGCAGATATCATAGTTATGCAAGCCGAGATTCCTTACGAAACGATTAAAAGAATAGCTCTTCTGGCTAAACAAAAAGGTAAAAAGGTTTTGTTTAATCCCGCACCCGCCTGCCTGATTGATGAGGAGCTGATGAAAGCCATTGATATACTAGTCGTCAATGAACTGGAAGCAGCCTTCATCTCAGGAATTGAATATACAGGAAATAATCTTGAAGAAATCGCTCTAAGCTTATTACAGGCAGGTGCACGCAATGCTGTGATCACATTGGGAAGTCAAGGTGTATATATGAAAAACGACAAAGAAATCATTCAGCTTCCCGGATACAAAGTAAATGCGATTGATACTATTGCAGCAGGTGACACGTTCTGTGGGGCATTGGCTGTAATTTGTGCCCAAAGGGAAATAGACCGGGATGCATTGAGTTTTGCGAATGCCGCGGCAGCTATCGCTGTTACACGTTCCGGTGCCCAACCGTCTATTCCTACATTGACCGAGGTTAATGCCTTTATTCATCCACAAATTAACTTCTAAATTTAAATAATTATGAAAAAGTATCTCATTTTATTATTCTCTTTTCTACTACTAGCGTGTGGAAAGGCTAAGAATTCTGACATTCCCATCGTCAACTTGATTCTGGATACAGATATGGGACCTGATTACGATGACGTTGGTGCAATGACTCTGATGTACGCCCTCGCAGATAGTGGACAAGTCAATATTCTGGCAACCTTATCTTCCAACAAAGATGAGCAGGCAATTCCATGTATTGAAGTAATCAATGAATATTTCGAGCGCTCGAATATACCTGTAGGTGCACCTAAGAACATTGCTCCATCTCTCACTACCTGGCATAAAGAAAGCAAATGGACAGATTATCTACCCAGTCATTTCAAACATAAGACTCACAAAACATCGGATGCGCCGGATGCAGTCCAAGTTTACCGACAAATACTCAGCCAGCAACAAGACACAAGCGTTACTATTTGTACCATCGGATTTTTCAGTAACCTGAAATATTTACTAGAATCCCAACCAGATCAATACAGTCCGTTAAATGGGACAGAACTAGTCAGACAGAAAGTAAAATTGTTAGTATCTATGGCAGGAGAATTTCCTACAGGAAGAGGCGAATTTAACATAAAATGTGACGCTCCCGCAGCTAAGAAAGTAGTAGAAACATGGCCTAGCAGAATCATTTTCAGTGGCTTTGAAATCGGGAAAGATATTCTCACCGGAAAAGAAGTAGCACAAATGAGCATTAAAAACAGTCCGATAAAAGACGCATATCAAATGTCTCTATCCCAAGATAATCCAGAAGGACGTAATAGCTGGGACCAAACCGCTGTATTAGTTGCTATTAAAGGATATAAGCCATACTTTAAAATTAAATTAGGGACTATCCAGATTAACGATACAACAGGAACTAATCAATGGATTGATGACACAGCCGGTAAACACGCCTATCTGATAAAAGAAATGCCGGAACCTGAAATTGCCGCTATTATTGAGAACTATATGAAACATCAACCTCTAAAAAAATAAAAGTATGTATATAGTAGACAATTATCTATTAGCAATCATATTCTGCTTCATTACTATGCTCTGCTGGGGATCCTGGGGAAACACCCAAAAACTAGCATCAAAAACCTGGAGATATGAATATTTTTACTGGGACTATGTATTTGGTATCGTACTTTGCGCATTATTTTTCGCTTTCACCCTGGGAAGCCATGGCGAAAATGGACGTAGCTTCCTGACAGATCTGAGACAAGCAGATTTCTCAAGTATAGGAAGCGCATTACTCGGAGGAATTATTTTTAATGCATCCAACATTCTGCTATCTGCTGCAATTGCCGTATGTGGTATGTCGGTTGCTTTCCCCGTAGGTGTTGGACTTGCTTTAGTTTTGGGAGTCATTATAAATTATATCGGGGAAGCTAAAGGAAACCCTATATTCATTTTTATAGGTGTCTTTCTCATAACCATTGCCATTATACTCAATGGAATAGCATATAAAAAGGCATCTGTAGACAATAAAAAAGTATCAGTCAAAGGACTCACTTTAGCTATCTCCGCAGGTTTTATTATGGCATTCTTTTATCGGTTCGTTGCAGCTTCCATTGACCTGACAAGTTTTGAGCATCCTGCAGCCGGAAAGATGACACCCTACACAGCTGTCTTTATATTTTCATTAGGAATTCTTGCCAGTAATTTCCTCTTCAACACTATCGCAATGAAGCATCCGGTAGAAGGAAAAGCAATTCCTATATCCGGGTACTTCAAAGGCAGAGCAATTACCCATTTAGTAGGTCTGCTAGGAGGAATCATCTGGTGTGTAGGTCAATCATTCAGCATGATTGCATCGGAGAAAGCAGGGGCAGCTATTTCTTATGGCTTGGGGCAAGGAGCGACATTAGTATCCGCCTTGTGGGGAATACTTATATGGAAAGAGTTCAAAGGTGCTACACCAATATGTCGCATATTAAACATGTGTATGTTCATCCTATTTCTGATAGGTCTCTATTGTCTGATTTATGCAGGAGCATAAATCAGATTACCAACAAGAACAGAATGATGTATCAATTAAAAAAGTTATTCAAATGAGACTGTATATTTTTCTAATATCTATTGTATGCTGCACCGGAATATCCAGAGCGCAGTACAATCCACAAATAAATGAATTAAAGTGGAGTGATGAGTTTAACTATGAAGGAGTACCCGACCCTGCCAAATGGTCTTATGAAGAAGGGTTGGTCAGAAACGAAGAGGCACAGTATTACACCAAAGAAAGAGAAAAGAACGTCAGAGTAGAGAATGGTTGTCTGGTCATAGAAGCTCATAAAGAAAAATACGGTAATATGGAATACACCTCCGGAAGCATCCATACTAACGATAAACTAGAATTTTCCGGTGGAAGGATAGAAGCCAGAGTAAAAGTTCCTGCAGGAAAAGGTACATGGCCTGCAATCTGGACATTGGGACATAAATGGCCGGACCAGCCACATCCGGCATGTGGGGAAATTGACATTTTAGAGTACGTAGGTTATATGCCGAAAGAATTCTTTGTCAATGTCCACACTCCTGCCGATTGTCAAAAAGAGCGTCATAGTGTCAATATATACGGTACAGCCAGTTACGTTGAAAACGCAGCTGAAGACTTCCATATTTTTGCCTTGGAATGGTACGAAGATTGCCTGAAATTTTTCGTTGACGAGAAATGTACTTACGTATACCACAAAGATCCTCAAAGACCAGATCACTGGAGATTTGACTTCGATAATCCTCAATTTCTCATATTAAATTTAGCTATCGGCGGTGTATGGGGAGGAGAGCAAGGAATAGACGATTCCATTTTCCCTGTAAAATATTACGTAGATTGGGTAAGATATTATAAATAAAATGCATTATGAAAAAGAACCTTTTAAAAATATACGGATTTATTTTAATCCTGTTACAGTCCGCTGTCATAGCCGGATGTGATAATGATGATAAAAACAGTACGATGAACTCATCTCTTGTCAATTTAGGAGATTTCTACTATAGCGATGGAACATGGTCATCCAATTTAAATTCACATAAAGAAGTTATAGGTATTGTTTTTGGCATTTCCAAAGAAAAAGGCGGAGAAGTCTTGCCTGGACTAACCAAAGGACAACATGGGCGAGTAGTCGCACTTAAAAACATCAATGTAGACGGAAATGAATGGTTGTATTGGGGGGAATATGGAGGTAATAAAGAAGTTCCGAAACTCACTAAACACGCTACAATGGATGGTGCGAATTACTACTATTTCATTAACACTGATAATCCTTCAAATTGGCAAACCGGAGCCATCAGTGACTGGAATGGAGCAGAAAATACCCTAATGATTTTAAAATACCGCGGAGAAAGGGCAACTATTGAAAATAAGCCTTCAGATTATCCGGCTGCTTCTTTCTGCCATTTATACGGCAATAACGATTGGGCAGTTGGAAAACCCGGTGAATGGTATCTCCCGGCATGTGGTGAAGCAGCCCTTATATACGCCCGCCGGGAGATGACCATGAATAAATTTAAAGAGTGTAACGGGCAATGGTTCGGTTCATATCTATGGACATCTACTGCTTTCGACTGGAAAACAAATGAAGGGAAGCACGATATTACAGAAAATTTATCAGGATCTTCATGGACAGTCTACTTCACATACGGAATGATAGCATGGCCAACAAGAGACTGTCCAAAGCCTGTCCGCCCTGTCATGACTTTTTAATAAGAAAAGCCCAATGTCTCCAATTCATATTAACCAACAGGAAAAAAGTGTATGACTATGAATATAAATACTAACATCATATTCCTTTTAATTGGATTAGTCTCTTTCAATGCATGCAGCCAAGGTACGCAAAACGCTCCATACCAATTATCAGATATATCTTACACTGATACCTTAAAAGGAGTATGGATAAAAGGATATATTGTCGGAGGTATGAAAAAAAGCAGAGATATGATTAAATCCACAGAGGACATTCAATGGGGAGTTTCAGGAGTAAATCCCGATTACTTAATCATGGCTTCCAACCACAATGAGACTGATATTCAAAAGTGTTTGTTAGTTGACTTATCAGATTCTGATCTTGGAATTTACAAAGCATTGAACCTCTCAGATAATCCAGCCAATTTATATCAGCAAATTAGATGTTATGGGTTTCCATCTCCCAATCTGTATGGCATGAATGGTTTTAAATTTATATCTGATGTAACATTACAAAAGAAAAACATAGAACACTTAGATATCGCTAACCCCTTTAATTTACCGTTTGATAAAATGCCAGCAGACAACCTTCTATGTGATTTTGAAGGAATTAGCAGAATAGAGGAACTGCCCGATTGGAAAAGTAAAACATTAGTAGGTTCTACCCATTGGGAGATTGAAAAAAAAAATGAGGATTCGAAAGCAACCATCACAATCGAGGGAGAACCAACAGGACATATTGTTGAAACATGGTTAATTACCCCTTTATTAAAGATCAATCCAAACAGTGAGTTTACATTTGATTGCTTTGCTGAGAATTATATTAGTACAATTACATTGGCCATTTACTTTATAAACGAAGCAGACGGAAAAACTATTTTCACCGAAATACCTGTAGATAGAATTCCCGCTGCAAGTAAAGGCCAAAAAAATATAGAGGTTAACTTAACAGCATTCGCAGGTAAAACAGGTTTTATTGGATTTAAATTCACCGGATTCCCGTACAGAAAAAAGTCTGCATATAAAATTGACAATATAAAATTGACTAACAAAAGAGAAATTCTTTTTTGGGAAAGTTTTGGGAATACTCCTATGAAACATCCGCAAAGAATCAACAACTTTACAGGATATGATAATCCTAAAGTTTTTCAAGCAAAAAATAATCATGCAGACATACGCTATCCGAAAAGATTCTATCTTAAAAGCAATGTGATGTATTGTGTTCTGGGATACAGAGATAAACCTTACTCTGATGAGATTACTATGAATGTATCGCACATAATTCCAGACACAGGCTATAAAAATCTGACTTTATCATTTGATGCAGGAACAACAGAAGACCGATATGGAACTCCATTAAACAAAATCTCAATAAAATGTGATGGGATACCATTATATATAAATCCCAAATGGACATTAGCAGGAAGCATATTCAAAAAATTCTCATTGGATATTCCCGCAAAAACTATTAATCAGGTTTCTTTTAGTTACTCAGATAATCTGAATATCAATATCGCAATCGATAATATTATGATAAAAGGAGAAAGGGAGAACTAAAAAGACAATATCAATCTAATAATATGAACAATAACTAATAAAATAAAAGCCATGAAAACATGTATAAAGTTTCTAGGAGTAATTATCTTGGGAATAATTCTACTCAGTGCATGTAAAGAAGAAACTTTACCAATAAAACTGGTATATCCCAATGATGCTATTATCGGCGATGGTACAAAAGAAGAACCATATGATGTAGCAAGTGCAATACGAAAAGCGAAAAAAGAAACTGTTTCGTGGGTAAAAGGCTATATCGTCGGAGCAGTGAAAAAAAATGTGACAGAAATAACTGATGCCAATGATATTGTATGGGGAGGCCAGGAAATCAATAACCAAACACTGTTGCTGGCATCTAATGCAGAAGAGAATGATTATACTAAATGCCTTTTGATAGATTTAAAAGGAACAAATAGTAATATCAACAACAATTTAAACTTATCGGAAAACAATGAAATTATCGGAAAAGCAGCCACAATCTATGGTAAACTGACCCAAAGTTTATTAGGTATCAATGGAATGCAAAACATCGCAAAAGCAACACTTGAAGGAGCAGATATTCCGATTATTGAAGAAGGCAATCCTTTGGGAGTCTCCATGAATACTCTGTCAGATGTCGTTGCCAATGATTTCAAAGATGCAATAGATGGGAGTATATATCAGTTAAAAGGATGGACCAACATACCTACGCAGGGGTTAGCTTACTGGAAAGGATGCAAAAAAAATGGTGAACTGTTTATTTCTATTACAACAGAACAGATTATAACAAATAAAAAACTGGAATCCTGGTTTGTGACTCCTGCCTTTAATATAATAAGAGGAAAGAGTTTCACCTTTGATTGTTTGCTGGAAAATCCTTCTTCAAACACTTTATTAGAAGTCTATCTCTGGCAAGAATCAGATGGAGAAATGATAGCCATCCCTATTGGCACAGAAAGTATCAAAAGTACAGGGAATGAATGGAAAAGGGAAATCAGATTTACTATTGATGAGAAATATGCAAATACTATCGGATTTATCGGATTTAAGTTCAGCACTACCACAGGCGAGAATATTCAAAAATGCAGCATAGACAACATTCAATATGGGCAGCAAAAAATCCTGTTTACAGAGACATTCGGAAACGAATCAATTGCCATTGGTACTACAATAGGTGTGAATGCTTACAAAGGATACGATAATCCTGACGTATTCTCCGCATCAGGTGGCATAGCCGACTTACGTTGTCTGCCCGATTGCTTTAACGGCACCAATGTATTATCATGCATCTATGGTTGGGGAGGAATGGCTTTTGAGGATGAAATCACGATGAACGTATCTTCATTTATTCCCAAAGAAGGATATGGTAAACTGACACTATCTTTCGATGTAGGCGCTATGGACATGAGCCAGCCACTTAATAGGATGGATTTCTTCTGCGATGATACTCCAGTAACGGTAGATCCGTCTATTAGCGTGCCTCTATGGACGAATATAAGAGTTACTCTCGACTTGCCTCTCACTTCTTTTGAGAAAATCAGACTTCATTTTAAAGGAACTGGAGAAGGATTCGGGCATTGCTTCGATAATATTACAATTATAGGAGAATAATTAATTTAATACCAGACGTATATGAAAGTATATAAATCAAAACTCATTGATGAGAATAATATAAAAAAGACCTATAAACTGGGATTGAGGGAATTCTGTATTCTCCTCATAGTCTCTCTGTTATGCAATCAGGCACTATATGCTACAGATAAATCTGAACATATTAACAATATCTCTCAAAATACAAATGTAATAATAGGAGTTGTTACTGACAGCCAGAATGGCGATCCTATCATAGGCGCCACAATAAAAATAAAAGGCAGCACAACTGGAACTGTTACAGATCTTGACGGCAAGTTTGAAATTAAAGCAACTGCCAATGACATTCTGCAAATCTCCTATGTTGGTTATAATACAAAAGAAATAAAAGTAGGAAAGCAGAAAGTTATTGCGGTCACATTAGCAGAAAGCGCAGAACAACTGGAAACGGTCGTAGTTACTGCCTTCGGTGCCAATCAAAAAAAGGAAAGTGTAACCGGAGCAATACAAGCTATCAAACCTGCCGACTTAATTGTTCCCTCTTCTAATCTGTCTACCTCTTTTGCGGGTCGTTTGGCTGGTGTAGTAGCCTTTCAACGAAGTGGAGAACCGGGGTCAAACAATGCGGAATTCTTTATTAGAGGAATTTCAACCATCAGTGGCATCACTTCTCCATTAATAATAATGGATGGAGTAGAAATAACCTCAGCTGATTTGAACGCCATTGATCCTGAGATTATTGAAAGCTTTTCTATTTTAAAAGATGCTACAGCATCTGCAATGTATGGAACCCGAGGAGCTAACGGAGTTATGATCATTAAGACAAAATCAGGTTTAGACACAGAAAGGCCAATAATAGGTCTTCGGGTAGAAGCTAATATAAGTATGCCAACACAAGTCCCTAAGTTTGTGGATGCAATTACCTATATGAAGATGTTTAATGAGTCCGTTCGTAACCAAGGGACAGGAGATCCTTTATATTCAGATGAAAAAATATTAGGAACACAGTTCGGACTTAACCCTTATGTATTTCCGAATGTAGACTGGTATGATGAAGTATTTAAAGATATAGCCTTTAATCAAAGGGCAAATCTGAATATCCGTGGCGGAACATCAAAAATTACCTATTTTATGAATATCAACGTAAATCATGAAACCGGAATGCTTAAAAACAGAAGCAAAGAATTTTTCTCATACGGAAATAATATCAATTTAATGAGATATGTGTTTCAAAACAATATCGATTTTCATTTATCACCTAAAGCAAAGATCGGTTTGCACCTGAACGTACAACTAAACGATCAGAAAAGTCCCTATGAAACAAGCAATTTCTTGTACAGCGCTGTAATGTCAAGCAACCCTGTACAATATCCGGTCTACTATCCCCAGTCACCGGATGAGTCGTGGGTCAGATGGGGAGGAAACACACAAGCTCAAAATATGCTTAACCCTGTGGCCCGCTTGACAAGAGGATATAGAGATACTTTTGAGAGTACAGTTTTAGCTAACATCGACTACTCACAAAAACTGGATTTTATTACAGAAGGACTATCTCTGCATGCATTATTCTCCCTCAGGAATTATAGTTACAGCACTAAAGCACGTGTACAGGACTATAACAGCTATGAATTAAAAGATTACTCTGTTGATGCAAACGGAAATTACACGATGAAAGTTGGTCCGACTGACGGTTCAAATCCCCAAAGATTTCCACTAGCAAATGAGGGAGGATCTACAGGAGAACGTAAATTCTATTTCCAAAGTTATCTGGATTATACACGAAGTTTCAACGAGCATCATGTAAATGCCATGATTTTATTTAATATGGACGAATATTCGACCAATAATCCCGGAACTAATCTGATCAGTTCACTGCCAAAACGTAGAATGGGAGTAGCCGGACGTATTACCTATGATTATGCACATCGTTATATGACAGAAGTTAACGCCGGTTACAATGGTTCCGAGAACTTCGCAAAAGGACATCGTTGGGGATTTTTTCCTTCTATTTCGTTAGGCTGGAATGTTGCTGAAGAACCTTTCTGGGAATCTCTGAAAAATATTGTATCCCGTTTAAAAGTTCGGGGATCGTATGGTT
This sequence comes from Bacteroides faecis, assembly GCF_020091505.1. Classification (NCBI taxonomy): domain Bacteria; kingdom Pseudomonadati; phylum Bacteroidota; class Bacteroidia; order Bacteroidales; family Bacteroidaceae; genus Bacteroides; species Bacteroides faecis. Next base: position 608,712 of record NZ_CP081916.1, read on the forward strand.
TGGTCGGCAATGACCAGATTGGTTCCGACCGCTATATCTATTTGGAACAGGTTAACCTGCAAGGAAGCTCTCCTTTTCAAACCGGATACGGAACGCAGACTCAAACTTATCAGGGTCCCACATATAACAGGTTCAGAAATGAAGATATAACATGGGAAGTAGGACATAAATTGAATGTCGGATTAGACCTCCAGTTATTCAATGACTGGAATATAACTTTTGATGTATTCCGGGAAATACGAAGTAATATATTCCAGCAAAAGCTATCCATACCACAATATTTAGGAACAGCCAGTAGCGTAATTTATGGAAACTTTGCCAAAGTAAGAAATCATGGAGTCGACTTATCAATAGATTATGGAAAGCAAATTAGTAAAGACTTTACCCTTCAGTTCAAAGGAACTTTCACTTTTGCACGAAATAAGGTATTGGAGTATGACGAAGCTCCGGGTTTACGTCCCGGTATGAAAACTGTGGGACGTCGCCTTAATACATTCTTGGGATATGTAACAAACGGGCTCTATGAGAATTATACAGATGTAGAAGAAAGCCCGACTTCCACTCTTGGAAACATAGCAATATCTCCTGGAGATATAAAATATGTAGATCAACCGGACGCAAATGGAAATTATGATGGAAGAATCACTTCAGATGACAGAGTAGAAATTGGTGACCCATGGATACCTGAAATCGTCTACGGATTTGGCCCTAGCATGAGATGGAAGAACTGGGATTTCTCTTTCTTCTTCCAAGGTCAGACTAATGTTTCGTTAATCATGGAAAATTTCGAACCTTTCGGAGAACGTTCTGCACGTGGCGTACTTGCATGGATAGCGGATGACTACTGGAGTCCAGATTATCCTAATGTCAACGCTAAACATCCTCGCTTAACACGTTTAACAAACAATCACAACATGCAAGTGTCAACTTATTGGCTGAGAGATGCTTCATTCTTGAAATTAAAGAATGTCGAACTAGGATATAGTTACAAAAAGGCACGTTTTTATATTAGCGGCTCCAATCTGTTAACTATTTCTCCTTTTAAACATTGGGATCCTGAAGTTGGAACCGGTGCAGGAATGCAATATCCAACACAAAGAATCTTCAACTTAGGTATACAAATGAGTTTTTAAACTATAATATCAATTGAATATGAAAGTTTTAAAGAAAACAGCGCTATTACTTATAGCATTAATTACATATACATCATGTAATTATCTCGACATAGTTCCCGATGAGATGGATCGCGAAGAAAATGCTTTTGAAGATCCCAATGCAGCTTTACGATATATCTATTCCTGCTATTCATATCTTCCTCAGGAAAATCAGAGTGGAGCAATTGACATGCTGACCAGCGATGAGATAGTCACTCCCTTTGAAAATGAAGTATTTGCTATATTCCTATGGGGAAATTATACATCCACTTCTCCGGTTATCAGTTATTGGAATACGCTTTATTCCGGTCTACGTCAATGTCACATTTTCCTTAAGAATGTAGATAAAGTGCCGGGATTGAGTACGCAACTGCGCAATGATTATGCAGCACAGGCCAAATTTCTAATAGGATATTACCATTACTTGTTGATCCGATGCTACGGACCGATAATATTAATTAAAGGGGATGAGTCAATCAGTACACTTCCTGAAAATTATGCAGCCCGTTCTCCATTGGATGAATGTATTGAATACGCATGCCAAATGCTAGACGAAGCAGTTACGGATCTGCCGACAGTCCGCCCGACTATTTATGAATACGGACTGGCTACGAGTGTTGCCGCAAAAGCTGTAAAGGCAAAAATGTTACTATACGCTGCATCACCGCTATTCAATGGTAATACTGAATTCTATGCAAACTTCAAGAACAAAGACAATCAAGTTCTTATGCCACTAGAATATGATTTAAAAAAATGGGACAATGCAAGAACTGCAATGGAAGAAGCTATTATTGCGGCAAAAGATGCAGGACATGATCTATATATGACCGATAATTATAATTCCAATTTGAATCCATATCCAGAAGATCCAATACAACACCGTCTACGCTATACCATGCTGGATCGTGGCAACAAAGAAATCCTATTAGCCGAAACGAGACCTGAAGGTTTATATGATCTTCAAAATAAAACAATGCCTAATGGATACTATGCATGGAATGGAATAGCTCCAACATGGACAATGTTGAATCGATTTTACACAAAGAACGGCCTTCCATACGATGAAGATCCTTCTTTCAAAGACAACAACAAATTAGAGATTGTAACAGTCGATGCCAGTCGCTCTGTTCAAGCCAAACCTGGACAAAGAACAATTTTATTCAACCTGGACAGAGAGCCTCGATACTATGCATGGGTCGCTTTTCAAGGAGGTTATTATGAACTAATGAGCGCTACAAATAATGGTTCTTACACTCCAGACAAAGGATATGAGAACGGACGTTTAATTTGCGATTTCGTTGTAGGAGGAAATTGTAGTCGAGGAGAATCAATGCAATCATTACGTGCCAACAACTATTCACCAAGCGGTTATTTAAGCAAAAAAGGAATAGATCCGACTAATGCAGTCGGTGGCAGCCGTACCTATCCAAACTCTTACCCGTGGCCTGTCATCCGTTTAGCTGATTTATATTTAGGTTATGCGGAAGCATGTGTAGAAACAAATGACCTGGATAATGCCAAAATATATCTGAATAAAGTGAGAACACGAGCAGGAATTCCAACTGTTGAAGATTCCTGGAAAAATGTAGCCACACTTGATCAAAACAAATTACGTCAGATTGTCCGTCAGGAAAGATTAATTGAGTTCTTTCTGGAGAAACAAAATTTTTGGGATTTAAGACGATGGAAAATAGCAGAAGAATATTATGGGACTAAAGTTAAAGGTTTAAATGTAAATGCTACTACTATTGAAAATTTTGCGCAAGTAGTCACATTAGACTTTGAAAGAAACTTTCAATCGCCAATGAATTATTTAATGCCTATCCCAATTGACGAATTAAATAAGAATGAGAATCTTGTAAATAATCCGGGATATTAAAGTTGCAGAAAGGACTGAATCAAAAAAGACTGAATTAAAATAAAGAGGTTGTGTCAAAATGCTGGCACAACCTTTTTTTATGCGCAAAGCCCAGACTTTCCCAAGTCCAGGCTTTGTTATTACCCAAAGTTTATGTAACTTTAGGCGTCAGTTTTTTCGTTATGGCAAAGTTACATTTTCGTCCTTACATTCCCAACCAAACCGTTCTTTTTCCACAAAGAATTGATGAAAACATAGCTGCGGACGATCCTGTCCGCATAGTCAATGCAGTTGTTGATAATCTCAATCTTGATAATTTCAAGAAGCTTTATAAAGAAACTGGGCGCTCAGCCTATCATCCTAAAATGATGCTCAAAGTAATTATCTACGCCTACATGAACAATATCTATTCCTGCCGTAAAAAAGAGAAGCTTCTTTTGCGTGACATCCATTATTTCTGGCTTGTCGGTAATGAGCATCCGGATTTTATTACCATCAACCGTTTCCGTAACCGTGTAAAGGAAGAGATAAACAACGTCTTCACGCAGCTGGTTCTTGTCCTTGCCGACAAGGGTTTCATTAGTCTTGATGTAGAATATATCGACGGCACCAAGATTGAGTCCAAGGCCAACAAATATACTTTTGTCTGGCGCAAGACAATCGAAAAGAACCGTACAAGGTTGCTGAATAAGATTCGCATCCTTCTAGAGCAGGTGGATGAAGCCATTGTACAGGAGAACTCTGCAAAAGACACATCCGTGGAGTTGACTCCCTCCATGCTCTCCGGCATAGTGGATGAACTCAAAGAAGTGCTGGAACACCAGCCTGCAACACAGGACAAGGAACAAAAGAAAGCTCTGCGTGAAAAGAAGAAACAGGTCAGGGAACTTGAAGGGTATCGTGACAAGCTGATGGAATACGACAATCACCTTGAAGTCCTTGGAGAACGTAACTCCTATTCCAAGACCGATCCTGATGCCACATTCATGCGTATGAAAGAAGACGCCATGAAGAACGGGTAGACCAAGCCTGGGTATAATTTACAAACAGGTACTGAAAACCAGTTCATCATAGACTTCCGGCTGTTTCCCAACCCCACCGATACGCTGCCCCTGGTCCCTTTCTCCCACTCCTTCCGGCACCGCTATAACCGCTTGCCGGGTATCGGTGTGGCAGACTCCGGTTACGGCTCGGAAGAAAATTACCGGTTCATGCAGGAGAACGGGATAGAAGCCTTTGTCAAGTACAACTACTTCCATAAAGAACAGCGTCCCCGTTATACGTCCAACCCGTTCCATGCGGAAAGTCTCCATTACAATGCGGAAGGGGATTATTACGTTTGTCCGATGGGGCAGCACATGAACCGCATAGGAACCAAACGTGACAGAACGGTGAGCGGATACACCACCGAAAGTGCCCGGTATAAGGCACAAAGATGCGAGGGCTGTCCTTTGCGTGGAAGTTGTTTTAAAGCACGGGGGAACCGTATGATAGAAGTCAACCACCGGTTAAACCAATACAAACGGCAAGCCCGGGAAAGGTTGCTCTCAAAAGAAGGAATCAGGCATAGAGGCAGGCGGTGTATAGAACCGGAAGCTGTTTTTGGACAAATGAAATACAACATGGCATACAGAAGGTTCCGGCATGTGGGAGAAGACAAGGTGACAATGGACTTTGCCTTCTTTGCCATAGCTTTTAATATCAAAAAGATGTGTGCAAAACTGAGAAAAACAGGAAAGGACTTCATTGCACTTGCTAAATCTATATTTATTGGGCTATTTATAACTCGATACAACGGGAATATAGCAACTTGTTACCAAATGAATGAGAAAAAAGTGGCATAGCCTAAAGGAAATACATCAGGACTGTAAATCATCAAAAAAGGTTGTGCCAACGTTTTGACACAACCTCAATTCTATGATTCAAGCCATAATATATTCAGGCTGTTATATCCAACAAAGTTTCTCCCTTTGCATTCAACACCCTGACTCTAAGTTCTTCTTTCTTCTTCTCAAGAATCATCACAGTAGCCCCTTCCATCTTATATCCCCCACCTATAATAACCGGAAAATAATTCCCCAATTCACCTTTCGGGTGATAAGCATATTTATGAGTATGAGCATTCAGACAGATATCAAAAGGAGCTTTTACCAGCAGTTTAGTCCATAGTTCAGCACAAAGATTCTTCCCATCATTGCCATAAAGGGGGATATGATGCAGAAGGATGCGTTTCTTCGCTTTCTTAAATTCTTTGGCAGCCAATTCTTTCTTCAGAAAACCGACCTGCTCGTTACGTAACTGGGTGAAATCATTCAAATCATAATAGACCCAATGATCGTCTGTTTTGTCTTCGCCACAGTCCAGCATGACAATACGGGTATCTCCCCAGTTGAAAGAACCATAAGTCTTGTCACCTACATAGTCGAAATGGTCACGCAAACTGATAGAATAAGCGTTCCGGATTTCGTGATTTCCTCGTATAAAAAAAGTTGGGATACAATCTCCGTGCACTCCTTCGGTCAATTCACTAATAAAGGCAGTTGCCTGATCATGACTTGCCGGGTCATCTACACAGTCACCGTTGAAAACGACAAAATCATAATTGATATTCTGAATCTGTTTACACAAAGCCCTGAAGGTATGGGTATGCTGATGCAGGTCATTGAACACAACAGCAGTAAAAGAATCCGTACCGGTTACAGGCAGAGTAAATTCACTGAAAGCGGAACGGGCAGTATTTCCGAAAACTTTCTTATATGCCTGATAAAGCAACATTTCTTGTGAACAGACACGATAATAGTACTTTTGACCGGGCTGTAAATCATTCAGCCGTATTTTATGTAACTTGTTATTGCAGACTACCTGTCCGTCAACAATAGTACGCGCACGCTTTAATTGAGTCGTATCCGTCCCGTATTCTACCCAACAATAAGCAGGAACAGTGGTTTCCCACATCACGGTCATTCCATTTCCAACCGGATTCTGCAAATAGGGTTTAGTACGGAATATCTTATCCGCCTTTTCGGCAGTGCGCAGTTCCACAACAATAGGACGATGATCGGACGCTACAGGTTCATTCACCACTTCCGAAGAGACGAGGGCAAATCCTTTATCATTCTGCTTAAAAGCCACCACGTAATCAATAGTCTCCTTTGGGGCGGGAGCAGGAAAAGTGTGTTGTTTGGGATCAGAGAGTATGCGAAAATCTTTCTGTAACTCTTTGATAAAATCCGATTCCGGTTCAGCATTCATATCTCCCGCCCAAAAAAGAGGCTTCTTATAAGATATAGCAAAAGCCTTCAAAATATCCAACGATTTCATCCGATCCTCTTCAGTGAGTGACAAGTGAGTGCAACAATAAATATAATCTTCAAACTCTGCCAGAATCAATGTCCGTGCTTCTTCTCTACCTGGCAGAGCCATCGTCTGCAAATGGATCGGAGCTTTCTTTGATAATAGGCCAATTCCATATTTACCACCGTCAAAATCAATAGCCGGAGCAAAACAGGCATGCATCTGCGTCCGTTCTGCTATCTCGCCTAATACATATTTCTGATTGCTTCGATTAGTTACGCTATCTACTTCCTGCACAGCTACTACATCAGGAGAAGCATTATTTATCACATTTGCAATACGCTGGAAATTACAGACACCATCCATACCGGTTGCATTTCTGATATTATAAGTCATCAACTTCAATGTATGCTGCGCCTGCACCGGAACAATGAATAAAATGGCGGAAATCAGTAAAAATATCTTTTTCATGTTTTTCATTGGGGGTTAAATATTTGTATGACAAAGGTAAGAAAAAAATAAAAGCCACAAGAGACTTTATCAGAATCTCTGTGGCCATTATTTATACAAGAGGGGGGGATGTATAAATAATCTATTTTATCAAATGACACCGCGTACCCGGTCATCAAAGGCAGAAAGGGCAGCTTTAGCACCTTCACCCATAGAAATAATGATCTGCTTATAAGGCACAGTCGATACATCTCCTGCTGCATAGATGCCAGTGACATTGGTGCGACAATGGGCATCAATCACGACTTCACCCGGTCGGTTTGTCTCTACCACATCACGGAAAACAGCACTATTGGCAGAGAGGCCAATCTGTACAAATACACCATCAAGTTCTACCAATCGTTCTTCCTCCGTCTTACGGTCCTTGATGCGTAAGGCTGTCAGTTTATCACCGTTGCCAATCACTTCAGTAGTCTGTGAACTAACAAAAACTTCCACATTCGGCAAAGATTTGAGTCTTTCCTGAAGTACATTATCCGCTTTCAGTTCATCCATAAACTCAAAGACCGTTACTTTAGAACAGATACCCGCCAAGTCAATAGCAGCTTCAACACCGGAATTTCCACCGCCCACTACTGCTACATGCTTTCCTTTATAAAAAGGTCCGTCACAATGGGGACAGAAAGCTACTCCGCGACCAATATACTCATTCTCGCCGGGAACATTCAATTTCCGCCAGCTTGCACCGGTAGCGATAATCAATGCAGGAGCAATGAATCTCTCCCCTACGGAGGTAGTCACCAATTTATCTTTTCCAGTAAGTTCCACCTTTTCTATCCTGCGCTGTTCCAACAGATCTACCGGATAACGCAACAAATGTGTTTTCAGGTTATCGGCAAGTTCACTTCCTGTCGTTTCGGGAATAGAAATCAGATTTTCAATACCTACCGTTTCTTTTACCTGTCCGCCGACACGTTCGGCAACAATCGCCACACGTAATCCTTTACGGGCGGAATAGATAGCTGCCGATACTCCGGCAGGACCTCCACCAGCCACGATTACGTCATATTCCTTCACTTCCGTTTCCGCTTTGGTTTCATCAATACCATATTGCGCTTCCAATTTAGCAAGCAGTTCGCCAAATTCACCGCGCCCCACATGAAGCAGCTTTCCATCAGCGAAAACAGAAGGCACGCCTTGTATCTTCAATGCGTCCACCTCATCCTGATACAGTGCGCCGTCAACCATTTCATGTGTGATGGAAGGGTTCAGCGTTGTCATTGCATTCAAAGCCTGTACCACATCCGGACAGTTAGTACAAGTAAGTGAAACATAAGTCACCAAATGTACCGGACCTTTCAACGCTTTTACACGATTGCAGACAGCCTCATCCGGAAAATTCTTTCCCTTACCGTCCAAATTCAGGATAGCGAGCAACAAAGAAGTAAACTCGTGTCCATTGGGAATAGCACGGAAAGTGATTCCTGTTGGATGCCCATTCTTCCATATCGCAAATTTCAGTCCGCTTCCTTCATTTACCACGCAAGTGATATGGGTGGAGCATTCGGCTACATCTTCCAGTAACTCCAGCAATCCAGCACGGCTTTCATGACTGGCTGACACGGATATATCAAAGGTGAAATCAGCCTCCAGTCCGGCAAAAATACCCTTCAGTTGTTCTTTTAATGCAGGTTCTAACATCTCTCTTTCTCCTTTCATTCTTTTAAAAGAAGGGCCGGCAGCGTCTCCGTTACCGGCCCTTCACACACATTATCAAGATCTATCAAATCTTACCGACAAGGTCAATGCTTGGCTTCAGAGTAGATTCGCCCTTCTTCCATTTAGCCGGGCAAACTTCTCCGTCGTGAGTAGCTACAAACTGTGCGGCTTCTACTTTGCGAAGCAATTCGCTGGCGTCACGACCAATATTGTTATCATTCAGTTCCACCACTTTAATCTTTCCTTCCGGATTGACAACGAATGTACCACGATAAGCCATACCTTCTTCTTCGATATACACACCCAGTGCACGGCTCAAAGCGCCGGTCGGGTCTGCCAACATCGGATATTTAATCTTACGGATACTTTCGGAAGCATCATGCCAGGCTTTGTGTACGAAATGCGAGTCAGTACTTACCGAGTAGATTTCCACACCCATTTCCTGGAACTGAGCATATTTGTCAGCCATATCTACCAATTCCGTCGGACATACAAATGTAAAGTCAGCAGGGTAGAAGAAAAGAATTGCCCATTTACCTTTCAGGTCGTTGTTGGTTACTGTCTTGAAGGCTCCGTTTTGAAAAGCCTGAACGCTGAATTCAGGAAGTTGAGAATTTAAAATTGGTTCCATACTCTTTATTGCTTTTATTGTTATTAATTGATTTGACTTATAACATCAGAAACATCGTTTTGTTTTTTGTTTCTGATGCAAAGATAAAGGCAGAAACCCCGCCTTTGCAAAAAAAGTCCAATCGAATAATTCTATCGGATAATAGATGAAACCAATATGCCTGCCAGTGAAGCTGCCTTTTTCTACTTCTTTGTTTTCAGCAAACGCATACTGAGAAAGCCTGCCAGAAAGATAACAATGGTTCCGAAGACAATGGTCAGGTTAGCATGAAACGGGCTTGCATATTCGCTCATAAAACCATCCTTAAAGAAGATAGGAGACAAGCTCATCCAGACGACAACGATAATGCCACAGATCACTCCCAAAACGGCGTCAACATTCCGCGCCTTCTTTGAAATATACCCCAGCAGGAAGAGTCCCAGCATACCACCGCTAAAGATGGAGGACAAAGCCCACCATGCATCCAGTGCACTTTCTACATTCAAAAACGCCAGTGCTACAAAAATGCCAATTACTCCAATAAAGACATTAGAAATGTACAAGGCCCTCACCGACTGTTTTTCTGTCGGCTTTTTATTCATATAGCGGGTATAATAATCCGTGAGAATGATAGTAGCCGAACTGGTAATGCTCGTAGCCACCGTACTCATACCGGCAGCAAAAATAGAGGCAATCAGCAATCCGGTTAATCCGGTCGGAAGCGCATGCACAATAAAATAGGGAAAGACTGCATCTCCCTCAACTCCTGCCGGAAGAAATTCCGGAAATACCTTGCAATATGCATACAATGCCGTACCTATCATAAAGAACACGGCAGAAACCGGAATAAAGAGATAACCTCCGAAAAGAGCTGAGAACTTAGCCTGCTTATCACTCTTTGCGGTCAGATAACGCTGTACGTAGTTCTGATCAATGCCATAATTCTGCAGATTGATAAACACACCATAAATAAGACATACCCAGAAAGTAGATTCGGTCAAACTGCTTCCGAAACTTCCCAAACTGAACTTATGATCAGTTATCGCTATTTGAAATACCTGGGCAGGTCCTTCGGGCATCTTAAACATCAGTACACAAAGACAAACGACTGCACCACCAATCAAAATAAATCCCTGAATTGCTTCCGTCCATATCACCGCCTTCAGACCACCCAGCATTGAATAGGCAATAATAGCGATGCTGGTTATTGCAATAATCATTTTGATATCCCATCCCAGCAAAGCATTCATAGGCAATGCGAGCAGATACAAAATAGAGCCCATCCGGGCAACTTGTGTCAAAAGATAACATGATGACGCATACATGCGCGCCCAGAGGCCAAAGCGTTCTTCCAGAAAGCTGTAAGCCGATACGCTTCCGATAGAACGATAAAAGGGTACAAAATATTTAGCAGCAAAGTACGAAGCTATCGGAATGGACAAGCTGAATACAAAAGCATTCCAATCGGACATATATGCTTTGCCCGGATAAGCCAGATAACTGATACTACTCACATACGTTGCGAAAATAGACATTCCCACAACCCAACCCGGAAGGGAACGTCCTGCCGAAGTAAACTCCTCCGACGAACGTTTCTTGTTGAAAAAAGAGCAGCCGAAGACAACAACTCCCCCCGTGAAGAATAAAAAAATTATAATGTCGAGAATAGACATAGCCGTTCATTTTTAGTTAAATTAATTACCTCAACACTACATCCACTCCCAGATTTTGAAGCGCTTTCCATATCTTTCCTCTTTCCCGTTGTTCAAACTTATGGAAAGGCGCAGCTACATAATCACTGCATATTCCCAGTAGATTGAGAGCACATTTCAGACCTTTCAGGTAACTGGACCCATGTTGCCCTACCGTATAGATCGTGGCACTGATTTGCATCACTTTTTCCTGCAAACGTCTCACTTCTTCGATATCCGCATTTTTTGCAGCATTGTATAAGCTCACATACAGTCCGGGGAACATATTCGCCCCTCCGTTTACTCCGCCATGAGCCCCCAGAAGCACGGACTCCGCCATTATTTCTTCCGGTCCTACCAGCATCGAAAAGTCCGGATTATCTTTCATGGCATACATCACCGACTGGAAATAAACAGTATTTGCCGAACTGTCTTTAAAACCGATCACTCCGGGATTCTCTGCTATCCGCTGAATAGTAGACGGTGCAAAGTTCACTTTGGTATGAGTCGGCATATTATACAGGAACAAGGGCAACGGCAACTGAGGCAACAGATTTTCATAGAACTCGATCAATTCGGGCTGACCTGTCGCAAAATAATAGGGAGGAGCAGAAACGACAGCATCGGCCCCATGATCAGCCGCTATACAGGCAAGGTTCACGCTCTCCACAATCGAGGTATCAGAAATACATACCAGTACCGGCAACCGTCCTTTCGCTATACGACAGGTATTTTTAATCATTTCCACCCTCAATTTATAACTGAGACTTTGCGATTCACCGGTAGTTCCCAACACAAAAAGAGCATGTACGCCACCTGCAATGAGATGTTCAATCAGTTTTTGCAAACCTTCCACATCCAATACATCATCATCCAGTAAAGGAGTTACCAACGGAGGAATAATTCCCGATAAAGGAACATTCATTTTGTTATTCATAGCCTGATTCTTTTAATTTGTATATGATTGTTGTTAATGATACTAATAGGACGGGGTATTTACTATTTTGTAATCACATTATTCCATATCTGAAGAAAAGATTTTATATTTTTGTGGGCAGACAATCTTTTATATAAAATTGATAATTATGAAACATCCTCTTGCGCAATTTCTGTATTGCCCCGAATGCGGTTCTCCACATTTCGAAGTGAACAATGAAAAGTCTAAGAAATGCACAGACTGTGGTTTCGTTTATTATTTCAATCCGTCTGCCGCTACTGTGGCGCTGATTCTGAATGAAAAGAACGAACTGCTAGTCTGCCGCCGTGCCAAAGAACCTGCAAAAGGCACTCTCGATCTTCCCGGAGGGTTTATCGATATGAACGAAACAGGAGAAGAAGGTGTAAGCAGAGAAGTATTAGAGGAGACAGAATTGAAGGTGGACAAAGCGGTCTATCAGTTCTCCTTGCCGAACATCTATATCTATTCGGGCTTTCCCGTGCATACCCTCGATATGTTCTTTCTTTGTACCGTAAAAGACATGAGCCATTTCTCGGCAATGGATGACGTGGCAAATGCTTTCTTTCTGCCGTTATCGGAGATACGTCCGGAAGATTTCGGGTTGGATTCCATTCGACGGGGAGTTGTACAGTTTCTGGCTCAGCACAGTTAACTAAAGGGTTTACTAAACTTTCGGGTATCAGAAAACGTTTTAAATGAGGAAAATACTAAGATTCGTATTATCTTTGTAACCGCCATTAATTATAAAAACAACAATCACATGAAATTCAACATCAGACTTAATTACCCTCATCAGAAAGATGAAAAAGAGTCAAAAAAGAATAAGTATCTCGGATTCAAAATCGATGAGAGATAATTTACATAAAGATTTAAATGATTATAAAATAACTTTCAAAGGGTTTTCGTTGGAAGATATAGTCGTATTTTTGTCAAAACACTAGATTATGAAGAAAAGAATATCACGAATTATCTGCACCTTGTTGTGTTGCGCGCCGATTGCCATCTCCGCACAAACAAGCGAAAAGATAACCTCTCCTGTCAACCTTTATAAAGAAGGGAAAGAACTTTTCCAGGAAAAAAATTATGCAGCCGCTATACCTGCATTGAAAGCATTTGTAAAGCAAAAGCCAACAGCAAGTCTCCTTCAGGACGCAGAATATATGTTAGTCAGTTCGGCTTATGAACTGAAAGACAAAAACCGCATCGAGTTACTACGTAAGTACCTCGAACGTTATCCCGATACTCCTTATGCCAACCGCATCTATTCGTTGTTGGCCTCCTGTTATTTCTACGAAGGGAAATATGATGAGGCATTAGCTCTCTTCAACTCTACCCGCCTCGATCTGTTGGGTAATGAAGAACGTGACGACCGCACCTACCAACTGGCAACCTGCTACATGAAGACCGATAATCTGAAAGAAGCCGCCATCTGGTTTGAAACATTGCGTGCCAGCAGTCCCAAATATGCAAAGGATTGCAGCTACTATCTTGCTTACATCCGTTACACTCAGAAACGTTATGACGAGGCATTGAAAGATTTCCTCCCCTTGCAGGACGATCCCAAATACAAAGCACTCGTACCTTATTATATAGCAGAGATTTATGCCATCAAGAAGAACTACGATAAGGCACAGATTGTAGCACAGAATTACCTGTCGGCCTATCCTAACAACGAACATGCCGCCGAAATGTACCGTATTCTGGGAGATGCTTACTACCACTTCGGCCAATATCATCAGGCAGTAGAAGCATTCACCGGCTATCTGGACAGAGACCACTCCGCTCCCCGCCGTGATGCGCTATATATGCTGGGCCTCTCCTATTACCAAACCAAAGTCTACTCCAAAGCAGCAGAAATGCTGGGACAAGTGACTACGACCAACGATGCACTGACACAGAATGCTTACCTGCACATGGGACTTTCATACCTACAGCTGGCAGAAAAAAACAAGGCACGTATGGCTTTCGAACAGGCCGCCGCTTCCAGTGCCAATCTCCAGATTAAGGAACAGGCTGCTTATAACTACGCACTTTGCCTGCACGAAACTTCCTATTCAGCTTTCGGTGAGTCGGTAACCGCCTTTGAGAAATTCCTCAATGAATTCCCGACATCTCCGTATGCCGAGAAAGTAAGTAACTATCTGGTAGAAGTTTATATGAATACCCGCAGCTACGAAGCTGCCTTGAAGTCTATCGAACGAATAGCAAAACCAAGTGCACAGATCATGGAAGCCAAACAAAAGATTCTCTTTCAGCTGGGCACACAGTCATTTGCCAATGCCAACTTCGAGCAGGCTCTCCAATATCTGAACCAGTCTATTGCCATCGGACAGTACAACCGCCAGACCAAAGCGGACGCTTACTACTGGTGTGGAGAATCTTACTACCGCCTCAACCGAATGATGGAAGCCGCCCGCGATTTCAACGCTTACCTGCAACTGACCACGCAGCCTAATAATGAAATGTATGCACTCGCCAACTACAACTTAGGATACATTGCCTTCCACCGTAAGGACTACACACAGGCAAGTAATTACTTCCAAAAATATATCCAGCTGGAAAAAGGAGAGAACAGAACAGCACTTGCAGATGCCTACAACCGTATCGGAGACTGCCACTTGAATGTGCGCAACTTCGAAGAAGCCAAACATTATTATTCGCAAGCCGAACAAATGAATACTCCTTCCGGAGATTATTCATTCTATCAGTTGGCACTCGTATCCGGTTTGCAGAAAGACTATACCGGCAAGATCACTCTTCTGAACAGACTGGTGGGCAAATATCCTTCTTCTCCGTATGCAGTGAACGCCATTTACGAGAAAGGCCGTTCTTATGTATTGATGGACAACAACAGCCAGGCTATTACCTCCTTCAAGGAAATGCTGGAGAAATATCCCGAAAGCCCTGTCAGCCGGAAAGCCGCAGCCGAAATCGGTTTGCTGTACTATCAGAACGGTAACTTCGATCAGGCAATCAATGCATATAAACAAGTAATTGAAAAGTATCCGGGCAGTGAAGAAGCCCGCCTGGCAATGCGCGATATGAAATCTATCTATGTAGATTTGAACCGCATCGACGAATTTGCTGCCTTAGCCAATGCGATGCCGGGACATATCCGTTTTGATGCCAGCGAGCAGGATTCTCTGACCTATGCTGCTGCTGAAAAGATTTATGCACGTGGCAGAACAGAAGAAGCCAAGAGCAGCCTTAATAAATATCTGCAAACCTTCCCGGAAGGAGCATTTAGCCTGAATGCGCATTATTATCTCTGCCAGATTGGAAATGAGCAGAAGAATTATGATATGGTGCTCCTCCACTCCGGAAAATTGCTTGAATATCCGAACAATCCATTTGCAGAAGAAGCGCTGATCATGCGTGCGGAAGTACAGTTCAACCAGCAACAGATGGCAGAAGCTCTGACAAGCTACAAGATGCTGAAAGAAAAAGCGACCAATGTAGAACGCCGCCAGCTTGCCGAAACCGGCATCCTGCGTTGTGCCTTCCTGCTGAGAGACGACGTGGAAACAATTCATGCAGCAACCGAGGTGCTGGCTGAAGCCAAGCTTAGTCCAGAACTGAAGAACGAAGCTCTTTATTATCGTGCGAAGGCTTATAAGAATCAGAAAGCGGACAAGAAAGCATTGGATGATTTCCGCGAATTGGCCAAGGATACCCGCAATTCTTATGGTGCCGAAGCTAAATACCAAGTTGCCCAAGCACTTTACGATGCCAAAGAATATGCGGCAGCAGAAAAAGAGCTGCTCAACTACATCGAACAGAGTACGCCACACGCTTATTGGCTGGCACGCAGCTTTGTCCTCCTGTCGGACGTATATGTCGCTATGGGTAAAGACCTCGACGCACGCCAGTATCTGCTGAGCCTGCAACAGAACTACCAGGGCAATGACGATATCGAGAGCATGATTGAAGACAGACTAAAGAAACTAAACAAGTAAAGATTGAAAAGTATGAAACGAACTCTTTATATAGCAGGAGGATTTACACTGGCATTTCTGATGCAGTCCAACCTTCAGGCACAGAATACTCAGCCGAAAGATACGACCATGAACCGCACGGTCGTCGTAGAACAGGAATATAATCCGGACATTTTGGATGCTTCCAAAGTGAATGTGCTGCCCAAAGTGGAAGAACCTACCGTCAGCAAAAAAGAAGTGGAATATGCCACTACTTTCTTCCCAGCTACCTCTATTCCTGCCGACCTGATGCGTCCCTATGTAGGAACGGAAGTGCAGCCCGGCAGCAAGCCCGGATATATACGCGCTGGATATGGAAACTACGGTAATCTGGATCTCCTTGCCAATTACCTGTTCCGTCTGTCGGGCAGGGACAAGCTGAACGTCCGCTTTCAGATGGACGGAATGGATGGCAAACTGACTATGCCGGAAGCAGACACGAAATGGAATGCTTATTATTACCGTACCCGCGCGAATATCGATTATATCCACCAGTTCAACAAGGTAGATTTCAACATCGCTGCTAATTTCGGGCTCAGCAATTTCAACCTTTCTCCGGTTCAACCCGGCAAGCAGAAGTTTACTTCAGGAGACTTCCATCTGGGAGTAAAATCGACAGATGAAAATTATCCCATACAGTTCGAGGCGGAAACCAACCTGATGATGTACAACCGTCAGAACAATAACACTTTCTTTTTCAATGACAAAGTCGGAGAAACACAAGTGCATACCAAAGGATTGATCAGCGGTGCTATCAGCGACGAACAGAGCATCAACATCGGATTGGACATGCGTAATCTCATCTACAATAAAGACCTGAAACTTGCTGACGACCTCCAGGTATACGAGAACCGTACCGCTCTGGCACTGAATCCGTATTATAAACTCAACAGCGACAGCTGGAATCTGCGTGCAGGAGCCAATGTGGATCTCTCATTCGGCAGCGGTAAATCATTCCGCGTGTCTCCGGATATAACAGCACAGTATATCTTTTCCGACAGCTACGTACTCTATGCGCAAGCTACCGGAGGCAAGCTGGTCAACGATTTCCGCAGACTGGAAACGATCTGTCCTTATGCCTTGCCGGCAGCCCCTATTCTTGATACATACGAACAGCTGAATGCAGCGATAGGATTTAAAGCGAGTCCTTATCCCGGATTATGGATCAATCTGTATGGCGGTTATCAGGATTTGAAAGACGATTTCTTTGAGGTGCAGGAAGAAACATTTGTCAACTATGATCCCTCACTCGCCGGTGATGGTCAGGAAGGGAATTCCTCCTCTCCGGTCACAGCACATCAATATCTGAATCTGGAATTCAGCAATGCCAACAACTTCTACGCCGGTATGAAGATCAGCTATGAATATAAAGACCTCATTGCATTGTCCGCTGCTGGAACTTACCGCAACTGGGATGCGAAAGAAAAATACAGCCTGTATATGAAGCCTGCCTGCGAAATTAATTTCAGCGCAGACTTCCGCCCGATCACAGAACTGAATATCAATCTCGGTTACGATTATATCGGACGCACAAAGGTAGAAGGCATTAAAGCCGCAGCAGTCAGCGACCTGCATGCCGGAGCCAGCTATAATGTGTTCAAAGGAGTATCCGTGTATGCCCGGATTAATAATATCCTCAATAAGAAATACCAGTATTATCTGGGCTATCCTACAGAAGGTCTTAACTTTCTGGGAGGATTAAGTTTCAGCTTCTAGACAAGACATATTCTCCAAAGAGAAGAACCAATCAGATGCCCATCCTGTTATTGCCTATGTGCAACATAACAGGATGGGCTTTTTCATTGTTCCTTACAAATCCTCCTTTTCCATTCCGTCTATAATTTTGTATCAAGGTCTACCCATTTGTTACAGATAGTGTTTCTAGCTATTTGTGCACCTAATTTGGTGAATATTGCACGTCCATTTTTCACATCGTCCCTAATTTTGCATCATCATTAAAAGATAAATGAAGTTAACCTTATTGCACATAAGCAAAGGATATATTTAGAAACTGAAGAGAGAATAAAGAGAATAAAAGTCACCCCCAATCCGGTTGACCTAACTATAAACTAAATATATTATTAACCTATCAAATTAAACAGTATGAGAAACGCGCTCAATTTAAGATTCTGCTTTCTTGTTACGTTTCTTTTATTCATACCGTTGATGTATGCCTTGCCCCCGGAAGGTATCACAATTAAGGGTAGAGTAACGGATGAAACACTCAAAGAAGGCGTTCCCGGAGCTAATGTGACTGTGAAAGGCACGAGTATTGGGACAATCACAGACTTTGACGGTAACTTTACGATCGTCGCCCCAAGCAAAAAATCCGTATTGAACATTTCCTTTATCGGGTATGTAACCCAAGAGATCGTGGTCGGAGACAGAACAATCATCAATGTTTCCTTAAAAGAAGATGCACAGAACCTCGGTGAAGTGGAAATTGTAGCTATCGCCTACAGTAATCAGGACAAGCGCATGCTTACCAGTGCCGTCTCCTCCATCGACAACAAAGAGCTGATCAAATCTCCGGCAACAAGTATCACGAACCTCCTCGCAGGAGCACTGCCGGGTGTATCTTCCGTACAGACCACCGGACAGCCAGGTAAAGATGCTGCTGCCATCTACGTACGTGGTGTCGGTTCATTAAATGATTCACAATCCAAGCCCCTGGTCTTAGTAGACGGAATAGAACGTGAGTTTTCACAAATCGACCCGAACGAAATCGAAAGTATTTCAGTATTGAAAGACGCCTCTTCCACCGCTGTATTCGGAGTAAGAGGTGCTAATGGCGTTGTATTGATCACCACCCGAAGAGGTAAAGCAGGCAAAACGCAGATTTCCGCCAGCACCAAACTGGGTCTGCAACAGCCCATCTCACTGGTAGAGCAGACCGGAAGTTACGAGTTCGCACGCTTCTGGAATATGAAGCAGGAGATGGACCACGTTACGAATCCTAAGTTATACTTCACTCCGGAACAGGTAGAAGCCTATCGTACCGGCTCAGACCCCATCATGTATCCCAGTATGGACTGGAAGAAGTATATTTTTAATAATATCTATCTTCAAAGCCAGAACAACCTAAACATCTCCGGCGGTAGTGATAATGTACGATACTTCATCTCAGTAGGTTATACTTATCAGAACGGACTTCTGAAAGAACTTCCCGGACAAATGTACGACAATAACTATCGTTACAACCGCTATAACTACCGCGCCAATATCGATGCCAATCTGACCAAGACCACTTCGATGAAACTCGGTGTCGGTGGTGTTTTAGGTAAGATACAGGAACCGCGCAGCGTCGTTTCGGGTACGGGAGAAGACCAGAATCCTTGGGTAATCGCACAGATCTGGTCACATCCGTTTGCCGGACCGGGATTTATCAACGGAGTACGTACACTGATTCCTAAAGATATGGTTCCGCTGGGAGAAGTGATGCGTGACGGTATGTTCGTATTCTACGGACAAGGTTACAATCAAACGTATGACACGACATTGAATCTGGATTTGGACATCACACAGAAACTGGACTTTATCACTCCGGGACTGAGCGTTTCCGTGAAAGGTGCTTATGACAATAAATTCAAACTGGAAAAAGTACGTACGGGAGGCGCCATCGAAGCGCAGACCGTGTACTATAAATCATACTTTGACACCAACGGTACGATGTCACAGACCGATCCCGACTACGATAAATCACTTATCTATGTACCCAGCGGCAGCGATACTCCGCTCACTTACTCGGAAAGCAGCGGACGCGGACAGAACTGGTATCTGGAAGGACGTATCAACTATGACCGTACATTCGGCGACCACAGAATATCCGGTCTGTTCCTTTACAATCAGTCGCGTAACTATTATCCGGACAGCTACACTTATCTGCCCCGTAACTACGTAGGACTGGTAGGACGTGCTACTTATGCCTATCAAAGTAAATATCTGCTCGACGTAAACGTCGGCTACAACGGTTCGGAAAACTTTGCTCCGGGCAGCACACGTTTCGGTGTATTCCCTTCCTTCTCTGCCGGATGGATCGCAACTGCCGAGAAGTTTATGGAAAACCAGAAAATCGTAGACTACCTGAAACTCAGAGCATCCTGGGGACGTGTAGGTAACGACAAAGGAGTGGACTCACGCTTTATGTACATGCCTGCCGTATGGGGATCATCGGGCAGTTACAGCTTCGGTGTGGACAATCCGATTTCCCAATCGGCAGCAGCCATCTCACGTATGGGTAACCCGGCAGTAACCTGGGAAACAGCCGACAAGCAGAACTACGGTATCGATCTTAAATTCTTCAACAGCCGCCTGTCCGCTACCTTCGACTACTTTATCGAACACCGCACAGGTATTCTGATCTCTCCGGAATCGACTCCAAGCATCATCGCAACTGCACTGCCTAACCTGAACATTGGTAAGGTAGACAACCACGGTTACGAAGTTTCTCTCGGCTGGCGCGATAAAATCGGAAAAGACTTCAATTATTATGTGGATGCCAACGTCTCTTTCGCACGCAACAAAATCCTCTATATGGACGAAGTGCCCAAGCAATTCTCTTATATGAACCAGACCGGTGGCTCTACCGGACGCCAGACCGGAGTATACAACTACATCCGTCTCTATCAGTACAGCGACTTCATCACCGGAGCTGACGGCGAACTGACCTTAAAGCCGGAACTGCCTCAGCCTTATCAGAAGGTGTATCCGGGTGACGCCATGTACGCCGACCTCAACGGAGACCACATCGTGGACGGTAATGACAAGAGCGTAGCAGGTTATGCTACCCGTCCGGAATACGTTTTCGGTATGAACATGGGATTCGACTGGAAAGGATTCAACTTCACCATGCAATGGGTAGGTTCCAAGAACGTTAACAGAATGTATGACATCGAATACCGCATCCCTTATACGAATGCCGGAAAGCGTGGTTTGCTGACTTACTTCTACGATGGTTGCTGGACCCCGGAAAACCAACTGGGAGCTGTTTATCCACGTCCGTCGGAAGAATCGGAAAGCTGGAACTCCGAGCCCTCTACTCTTTGGCTAGTGGATGCTTCCTATCTCCGTTTGAAAAGTCTGAGCTTCGGTTATACCATCACCGGAAAGAAATTCCTGAAGAAACTGGGTCTCAGCTCACTCGGATTAAACTTCAGCGGCTACAACCTGCTGACCTTCTCACCGCTTAAATATCTTGATCCGGAAAGTGATCCTAACCGATTCGGAGATTATCCGCTGATCAAAGTATATAGCTTCGGTTTAAATCTTAACTTCTAAAAAACGACTGTATGAATAGAATAATAAAAGGACTCGGAATAGCATTAGGTTGCGTACTGATAGCCTCCTCTTGTTCTGAAATCAGCTTCGGGGATAAATTTCTGGGCGACCAGCCTGAGAGTTCCGGAGCGACTACCGAAGAAATGTTCTCTTCGAAAATAAATGCCGAAAAGGTGCTGACCAAAGCATATACCGGATTACCTTATGGGCTACCGACCGGCTCTGACTACAAATTGGGTGTGAACATCCTTGAATCAATCACAGACTTGTGTTACAGTTTCCGTGACAATATCAGTGATGGGCCTGTCAAGCTCTATTACAACGGAGCACTCAGTGCCAACAACGTCCCAAAGAATTCCGCTTACCGTTATGGAAGCAAGTCCGACTGGACCACCATCCGTTACGCTTGGTTATATATCGAGAACGTAGAGAAAGTGCCCGACATGACAGCCAGCGAGAAAAGTGAACGGATCGCGGAAGCCAAAGTTTTGATCTCCCTCTGCTATTTCGAAATGCTGAGATATGTAGGCGGTGTGACATGGCTGGACCACTATGTAGACGTAAACGAGACAATGAATTTCCCCCGTATCACTTTTGCCGAAACGGTAGAGAAGATCGTAGGATTGCTCGATGAAGCCATCGGCTCAGAGCTGAAATGGAAGCAGAAAGCCGAAGATGACGGACGTATGACCAAGGCAGGAGCGATGGCATTAAAGTTCAAGGTCTTGCAATGGGCAGCCAGTCCGACTTTCAACTCAAACACCAAATGGCATCCGAAAGCAGACGAATATACCTGTTACGGCAACTACAGCGACCAACGCTGGAAAGATGCGGAAGCAGCCGGCAAAGCCTTTTTCGCAGAAGTACAGAAACAGGGGGAATATGAACTGATTCAACCTACAGAAGCGACTCACCGCGCAAGACGTCTGGCATACCGCAAAGCATACTACAACCGCGGCGGAACAGAAATATTAATCTCTACCCGTCAAGGATATGGCTCCGATGTTCACAGCAGCTTTATCGGCCAACGTTATTACAGCGGCCCTACATTGAACTATGTAGATATGTTTCCGTGGGAAGACGGAACTGATTTTCCGGCAAATTTCGACTGGAAGTCACCCTCCAAGCAACCGTTCTTTACAAAAGGCGAAATGGTGCCCACCCGCGACCCACGTCTGTATGAAAATGTAGCTTGTCCTGGAGACACCTACTGCAACGGAACAACAGCTCCTGTTTATATCAACCATGCCGACTACAAAGACGGTAGCGGATTCCTGATCATGAAGTACATCTTACAGGAAAACAACGATCGCGAAGGTCCGGTACAATGGTCACACACCCGTCTGGCGGAAATCATGCTGGGATATGCGGAAGTACTCAACGAAGTCAACGGACGCCCTACCGACGAGGCTTACAAAATGGTAAACGACGTACGAAAGAGAGTAGGTCTGCCGGAACTTTCCAAGACAATGAATCACGATCAGTTCCTCGAAGCCGTACTGAGAGAAAGAGCACTCGAATTAGGATTTGAAGAAGTACGCTGGTTCGACCTCGTTCGCAGAGACCGTCAGAGCGACTTCAAGAAGAAGTTGTACGGACTCAGAAGCAGAGGTAACGACTTGAACAATCCGACTGAGTTCACCTTCGAGAAGATCGAACTGGGAGACCATTACTGGGCTACCAACTGGGATACCAAGTGGTATCTGGCTCCGATTCCTCAGGAGGAAATCAACAAGCAATATGGAATGACCCAAAACCCGGGCTGGTAAATGACACGTTAACTAATATCGTTTGAACAATGAATAAAATAAATTATATATTAATCACTCTGCTCCTGGGAGGTTCGGTATCCCTGAATGCACAGACATCGAAAGCTGCTTCGGAAATGCAGCTGGCAGATACACTGAGCATCGGCTACCAGATGAACGTATCTTCCCGGACCAGCAGTTACTCTATCAACGGAGTCAATGCTTCCGCATTCGAAAAATCCCCGTACATAGATATCAGCAAAGCTTTGTATGGAAAAGTGGCAGGTCTGAATGTATATCAGGGTACAGGCTCGTCAGCCGATAACGTATCCACCCTCTCTATACACGGAAATGCCCCGCTAGTATTAATTGATGGTTTCCCACGTGATATCAGCGACATCACTTCGATGGAAATCGAATCATGCTACGTTCTGAAAGATGCGGCAGCCGCTGCTCTCTACGGTATGCGTGGTGCGAATGGAGTAGTACTGATCACGACTAAACGCGGAATAAGCAATGGTCTGAAGGTAAATGTGGACTATAATTTCGGTGTCAATACCCAATTCCGTTCTCCGGACTTCGCAGATGCCTATACGTATGCGAACGCTCTTAACACCGCATTAAGCGGAGACGGTCTGCCTGCACGCTACAATGCACAGGAACTGGATGCTTTCCGGACAGGAATCTATCCGTATGATTATCCGAATGTAGACTGGTGGAATGAAACGCTGAACAACACAGGATTGACCCACAACCTGAAAATGTCTTTCAGCGGAGGTAGTGACAAGTTCCGTTTTTACACGGTAGTAGACTATTACCGGGATCGCTCCATGTTGAAAAAAAACACGGAAGATACACGTTTCGACACTACACCTACAGACACACGTCTGACTGTGCGTACCAATCTGGACGTAAAAGTGACGGAAAGCACATTGCTGAAAGCCGGTATTGTGGGCAGACTGAAAGAACTCAGAGGTACCCGCTATGGACGCAACACTATTTTCAATAAAATCTATGGCATTCCATCTGCTGCATTCCCCATTCGTTATGAGAATGGCATTTATGGAGGTAGCTCTGTGTACGGAACCGGTAATCCGGTAGCTCTGTTGAAAGACTATGGACACATCCGTAACGTATACGGAACACTACTCGCCGACCTGAGCATCCGTCAGGATTTAAGTGCGTTGACCAAAGGACTGGCAGCCGAAGCATCCGTCTCTTTCGATAATATCGGAGGAATGAATGAAACCACCAATAAAGAGTATCGTTACATGAACAGCAATGCAAGTATCACCAGCGATGGTACACTGGTGACAACTCCTGCCATTTATGGTACAGACTCCGAAACACTGGGGCATACACAGCCTTTCGAAAGACTGATGCTACGCAGCGATTTCCAGGCAAAGGTGGATTATAACCGCACTTTTGGCAAACATCAGGTGGGAGGAGCATTGATTTATGATATGCAGTCTGTAGTCAAAAACGGCAGAAACAACTCTCAGAAGAATCAGTCTGTGCTGGTGAACGCCACATATACTTACGACAACCGTTACAGCCTCAATGCCGTATTCAACCGTTCGGGATCAGCTTACCTGCCCGACGGAGACAAATACTCGAACTATCCTGCCGTTTCTGCTGCATGGATCGTCTCCAACGAAGCGTTTATGGAAAAGGTGACACCGATCAATCTCTTTAAGATTCGCGCCTCTTACGGTCTGTCCGGATGGGACGGCAATCTGAGCCACGAACTATGGCGTCAGTCTTATGGCAGCGGCGGTGCCGGTTATAACTTCGGAGTGAATGCCGGAGGACAGTCCGGTGGCAGCGAAGGCGATCTGCCGGTTATCGGCCTGGTAGCGGAAAAATCACAGAAAGCGACTTTCGGATTTGATCTCGCTGCTTTTGATAATCGTTTGAATGCAACAGTAGAAGGTTTCTACGAAAAACGTTCGGATATACTTGTGTCAGGTGCCAATTCTACTTCCGGTATTATCGGTATCACAGTAGGTCAGGTGAACGAAGGAATCTATAAATACAAAGGACTGGATGCTTCTTTGAGTTGGAATGATAAGATCGGTGATTTCCATTATGGTATTGGTGCCAGCATGTCATATCTGAATACAGAGGTAGTCAATGTAAACCAGGCATATCAGGAGTACGACTACTTGTATACCAAGGGCAACCGTATCGGACAGATGTACGGTCTGGAAGCTATCGGCTTCTTCAACAGCCAGCAGGAAATCAACAACAGTCCGCAACAAACCTTCTCGGACGTAGCTCCCGGTGACGTGAAATACAAAGATCAGAACGGTGACAACCGCATCGACGAGAAAGACGTTGTGAAAATGTTCGGTTCATCTGTTCCACGCTTCTATTTCGGATTCAATCTGAACTTCTCATACAAGAGAGTGGAGCTTTCCGCTGATTTCCAGGGAATGACCGGAGTCACTGTTTCATTGCTCAACAGTCCGCTTTATAGTCCACTTGTAAGCAATGGCAACATTTCAAATACATTCCTGAATGAAGAAATAAGCTGGACACCGGAGAATAAGACCAATGCAACCATGCCGAGACTGACTACTCAAGAAAACTTGAATAACTATCGTGCCAGCTCACTGTGGTACCGTGACGGTTCATTCCTGAAACTTCGTAACCTATTGGTAGCTTACACTTTCCCGAAATCGCAGACTCGCTTTGCCGACCTGAAAGTATTCGTACAAGGCACCAATCTGTTCTCATTAGACAATCTCCATTTTGCCGACCCGGAACAACTTGGCATCGCTTATCCGTCGACAAGAAGTTATTGGGCAGGTATCAAACTTAATTTTTAATGCAAAGTAACAAATGAACATTATGAGAACCAAATACATACTCTTAACCATTTTGTCTTCGTTGGTCTTTGCTTCGTGCAACTACCTTGACTTTGATGAAACGAACAACCTGAAGACAAAAGAAGACATGTACAAGTATTTCGGTACAAGCAAATCAATGCTTACCCACGTATACTCATACATGCCACAAGGCTACCGACTGTTTGCGACCTCCGGCGGAATTTTCACCGAAGACATATATTCCATGCGCGACTGTGCCAGTGATGACGGCGAATTCGGAGCCTATGCAGATAATATCCAGAATACCAATAACGGTAACTGGTCGCCTATTAAAACTTATGACGATTCATGGACCCTGTATCGTGGTATACGTGCTGCCAACAGTTTTATAGCAGAGATTGCCCAAGTGGACTTCACACGCTACGAGCACGACGGACAATATACAAACTGGATGAAGCAGCTGAAATATTTCCCTTATGAAGCCAGAGTGCTGCGGGCACACTACTTCTTTGAACTGGCACGCCGCTACGGTGACATCGCCATGCCATTGGAAGTACTGACTGAAGAGGAAGCCAATACAATCGGCAAGACACCATTCAGCGAAGTAATCAGCTTCATTGTCAGTGAATGCGACGACGCTGCCAATAACTTGCCGGACAGCTATGTAAACGAACCGGGAGCAGAAATCGGCAGAGTGACCAAAGGCTTTGCAATGGCAGTAAAGTCAAAAGCACTGCTATATGCTGCCAGTAAGCTACACAATCCTTCTATGGATACCGAATTGTGGAAAAAGTCTGCCAAAGCAGCAATAGATATTATCAACACAGGGCTTTACTCTCTCGACCCCCAGGAGAGTGCCAACAACCTCGACTCAAAAGAAGTTGTACTGATGAGGATCAATGGTGATAATTCGGACTTCGAAATGTTTAATCTCCCGCTTCGCATGACTGCGGGAACACGCACTTCCAGTCTTATCCCATACAGCAATTACCCATCACAAAACCTTGTGGACGCATTCGAGACAGTCAACGGTTACAAAGTAACCCTAGAAAGCACAGGATGGGTTTGCGAAGACCCTGCATTTGACCCGCAATCACCTTATGAGAATCGTGACAAACGTTTCTACCGCGCTATTCTTGCCAACGGAATGTCGTTTAAAGACTACACCATTGAAACCTTCAAAGGTGGCGCCGACGACGGAATCGTATCACAAGGCGGTTCACCGACAGGATACTTCCTGCGCAAGTACATTCAGGAAGCTACCAGCTTCGAACCGGGTAAAGAAGCTGTCAGCAAGCATCATTGGGTGATTTACCGCTATGCGGAAACATTACTAACGTATGCGGAATCTATGGTCAACGCTTTCAATGATGTCAACTACACAGATGAGACTTATAAGTATTCTGCTCTGTGGGCTATCAATGAAGTGAGAAAGAATGCCGATATGCCGTTGATTCCTTCCATGGGAAAAGATGAATTCATGGAACGCCTGTACAATGAATGGCGTGTAGAGTTTGC
Source organism: Bacteroides faecis (assembly GCF_020091505.1). Lineage (NCBI taxonomy): Bacteria > Pseudomonadati > Bacteroidota > Bacteroidia > Bacteroidales > Bacteroidaceae > Bacteroides > Bacteroides faecis. Next base: position 635,794 of record NZ_CP081916.1, read on the forward strand.
TTTCGAAGATCATCGTTTCTGGGATGTACGGAGATGGAAGATTGCCGATACTACCCAGCGGGAACTATATGGAGTAAAGATCGAGAAGCAGGCGGACGGTACGTTCAACTTCTACAAGAACCTTTACGAAACCCGTAACTGGAGAGATTGCATGTATCTGTATCCGATCCCTCAAAGCGAACTATACAAGAATACAAACTTAAATCCTCAAAACACAGGATGGTAATTAATTGTCTAATCTAATATTTAAAAGATATATGAAAAAGTTATATAGCAACACGTTAATGCAACTGATTCTTGCACTGTGCACATTCAGTTTTGTAGCATGCCAGGAGTTTGACATCGACTCACAGCCGGAAGGCCCTCTCAATATCCAGATAGATGCTCTGGAGTCTTACACTGCTTTGGCAACTTCTCCGAGCAATGTAGTGTTCAATATCAGCTCCAACACTCCCTGGACGATCGAAAGCGACCAGCAGTGGTGCAAGCCGACTCCTTCGATGAGTGCAGCCAGCTCACTGGTGTCGGAGATTGTGGTGACAATGGAAAACAATACAGGAAAGAAAGCACGTACAGCCAAACTGACTATCAAGGCAGAAGGCGTTGAAGGCACCAAGGTAGTTACTATCGAGCAGGCTTCGAAAGAAGACCTGGTGGTGGTTCCTTACGATGAACTGGTACCGACAGAAGGCGGCAGCATCACCTTTACCATTGCTTCCAACAAAGCTTGGGAAATCATTCCTTCCACCGCTTTCCTTTCCAATATCGACAAAACATCCGGTACAGGTAATGAAGATGCCATAGCAGAAACCGTAACTGTGACGCTGCCTGCCAATGCAGGCGCCAAGAGAGCAGGCACGCTGACTGTAAAAACTGAGTTTGAAGAATACACCTTTACCATTACTCAAAATGGAGTGATCATTGAACTGGAAGAAGATCCCGAAAGTACAACAATCAGCATGCCCGGAACAGGCAGTGGTATGGAAAAGACTGTACTGATTCGCGCAAACAAAGAATGGAAAGTTGAAGTTCCTAAGGAATATCAGAGTTGGCTGAAAGCTGAGGCACTGAGTGAAACAGAGTTGAAAGTAACGACAACAACGACTAATAATCTGATGGTAAACCGTGTCGGCCACATCATTATGAAGACCAAAGAAGTCATCGACGGATTTGACGGCATTACGTTCGACATCAGCCAGGGTACTGCTTTCTGGAAAGAAGGAGGAGCAGATAACTATGTTGTGGATGAGGAAACCGGTTACATGACACTCTATGGCAGTGGAATAGTCACTAACTATTTATTCAAAAAAGGACGTCTCGCATTCGATTTCGAATCTATCAATTTAACCGGAGAAGATTGGATTGAGTTTAATATGTGGCCCAACTCAGGAAATACAAACTTCCATTTGCATTTCTACGCAAATAAAGAAAGTAACTTTACTTGTGGAGGTTCAGGCTTAAACTGGACTCAGAAAACATTTACCTGGACATCGGAACAAACGAATGTAGTGAAGAAGATCGAATTCCTTGTTGTCAACAAAGAAGAAGGTTCGAACGCATTAGTTCTTAAACTGATTATTGATGGTGTTGAGGTTGCCGTATTAGATAATAACATAACCGATCCTTATGCAACCGAACCGGGAGCACCTGTATACTTCAGAATGCATACCACAAATAAAGCTTCCAATTTCACCGTGAAGTCTATCACATGGGAACCAGTAGAATAATAACCGAACCCTAAAATTCAAGAGTATGAGATTAAATATCAGAAAATCAATAATTACAGGCATTTCTCTCGCCACATTGCTACCTGCATTCTCTTTATTGCAGAGTTGCGATGACAGTGAAGCAGAGAAATGGGTAGACCTGCGCTATAGAGTAGAAGACTCCTATCTGGTTGAAGCGAAAAATCCGGAACCAGTCTCCTTCCAGGTCAAGTCAACTGACCCGTGGGAAGTATTCGGAAAATATGATTGGTACACCATCTCACCCAGTACGGGTGAGGCAGGTGAAACCTACACCGTAACTGTTATCTGCAAAGAAAACACTGAATTGGACGACCGTATAGACACGCTCAACATTAAAAGTGACTACTGGACCGGAAAAAGATTCGTTCTGACCCAGAAAGGTACTGCTTATCTGAATGTAGAAGGTGTGGATATGATCGACCAGGAAGGAAACAGCGAAACATTCAGCGTACTCAGCAATCAGAAATGGACTGCTAAAGTAACAGACGGTGATGTTTGGCTCTCCATCCAATCCGGAGCATCGGGCGAAATGAACGGAGAAATCACTGTCACCGCTTCACCGAACACAGGCGAACAACGTACCGGTATTGTAACCATCTATGACCGGCACGGAAAAATAGCCAGAGAAGTACAATGCATACAAGACGGTGTATTGCTGACACCGGATACACCGGAAAACGGCAAGTGGTTTGCTATGTATGAACAGGCTCAGCAACTCACCATCCACGTAGAATCGAATGCAGAATGGGAAGTATCCAAAGAAAACGAAGCAGATGATACCTGGTATCACTTTGAAAAGACCTCATTCAACGGTTCTGCCGATATCGTAATTAACGTAGACGCACACGAAGGCTCTTCTGTCCGTACTGGAATTATCGTACTGAGTACCAAAGCTGCCGAAGGCGCTACTCCGCTTATGAAGACAATCAAGATCAAACAAGCGAATCCACAAAGACCTGTGGTTACTGAAGTAAACAGATCCATCAGTGGTGCTTACTACGGACCGGGTGGTTTAATGCCGGGTCATTACAGCTTCTATTGGGAACCGCTTGGCGACGCCAGTCTGACTACTTTCTTCTCTTGGAGCGGAAAAGCATTTGATGGAGGAGACGTAGAACTTCGCTTCCATATTCTGAGCAAACGGACTCAATTAAGTACAAGACCGTGGAACGGTGACGTATACAATGAGAACAGCGGCCGTGATGTTGATACCAGCAAGCCAAACGTATTATCATTCGAGATACGCGAAGCTATAGATGCCAATGATCCAACACAATCATGGATTTACTCGGAATGGATTCTCAACGGTACAGTCATAGGAAAAGCAACCAGCGACGGTGTGATAGACGCTAACGGTACAAGTGATACTTACAAAGTACCATTCTCGGATACCAAAGATGGTGGTAATTTCTCGATGACAATTTCCGGCGGCAGTGCCACACTGACTAAATGGGAATACATCGCTCCACTAGTATGGGGAGACTAATTCTCTAAAGATAGTGATTGCCTGAACTCCCCCAATCAGGCAATCGCTTCTAACAAACTCAAAAATCAATAAAAAGAAAAAGAGTATGATGAAAAGAAAAATATTACTTATACTGAACATGGCAATCATCGGATTTTCCACTGCTGCCTGTTCGGATGATGAGACCAATTACATCACTCCGGAAAAAAAATATCCGCTCACCGCTTTTGCCGTAGCAATAAATAATGTGTCAGCGAATACGACTTCCTATTATCATGGGAAGATAGACCAGACAACCCACAGAGTGGAAATCGGTACGATCGAGGATGCCAATACCATCACCGGCGTAGACTATACGCTAATGAGCGACGGAGCCACCATCTCACCGGACCCGGCAACATTTGTACACAACTGGAAAAAAGAGCAGACAGTGACCGTCACCACCGAAGACAATCAGACAACGACCTATACTATTGTACTGACCAAGTTTGACGACACCATGAAGGACGTTCTCTTCATGGACGAGTTCGATGTGGACGGCAATCCGGACCCGACCAAATGGGTACTCTGCCAGAAAGCAGGTTCCGACTGGAACGACGAAATGTCCGAAAGCTATGACCAGGCTTACGTAAAAGACGGCAGACTGATACTCAAAGCTGAAAAAATTGGCGACGAATACAAAGCCGGAGGTATCGAGACACAAGGCAAGTTTGACTTCACCTTCGGACGGGTGGAAGTAAAAGCAAAAATCACCAGTTACCCCAACGGCGCATTCCCTGCTATCTGGATGATGCCGAAGAAGTATATCTATGACGGATGGCCGAATTGCGGAGAAATCGATATCATGGAACATGTAAAACAAGAATCCGTAATCCATCATACGATACATACTCACTACACGTATGATTTGAACATCAAAGATCCGTCCAACACCGCACAAGTAACTTGCAATTATCAAGACTGGAACATCTACGCTTTAGAATGGAGCGAAGACAAGCTGACTTTCTTCGTCAATGGTCAGGAAACTTTCTCTTATTCGAACCTGAAACTGGAGAATGAAGCGGAAATGAAGCAATGGCCGTTTACGAAAGACTCTTCATTCTACCTCATCCTGAACATGGGATTGGGAGGAGACAGAGAGGGCTCATGGGCAGGCCCTATCGATGATGCCAACTTACCTGCCATCATGGAAATTGACTGGGTGAAAATAACCAAGTTAGATAAATAGGTTTTAAGGTAAGAGCCAAGGTTTTTAGGAACTTCTAAAGAAAAGAGGAGGTTTATATAATCTCCTCTTTTCGCTTTATTGACACCAATTCCATTATTAGGAAGTATTTGATATACTATAATGAAAATCAAGCCTAAAAACAAAGATGGCAATAACCAGAAAAAATATAGTATCCTTACTTATCGGATTCCTTTTATTAGGCTTATTATTCAATCCGATAAAAGAAATACCTGATGTTCCTCATCAATCATTCTTGTTTACCTGTACATTCCTAGCGACAGTAATAGGTATTGCAGCTTTCTATCCCACTAAACAATTCATTCACCGACTAACTATTATAGACTTATTAGTTATTTTAATAGCGGTGGGGAACATATACTTTTATCCTCCTACCTCTAACCTTTTCGGGTTAGCCCGTTTTGCTCTGATCATACTATATTGGAGCATACGTCAGACAGGAGGATTAAATGGCACTCTCTTATATACTATCATCCTCATAACTACCTTAGTCCTGTCAATTATCGGTTATATGCAGATACTGCATATACTTCCCTCCCATCATCCTCATTTTGATATAACAGGTCCTTATGGCAACCCTACAATTTATGCCGGAATATTATGCTTGTTACTGAGTGCTCCGATAATGGTATTATCGCATTTCAAGTCAGATGCAATCCATAGATATACTTATTTAGTGAGTTTTCTTACGTGTATTATAGCTCTGCCCATATTGTGGCTTACTCACTGTCGTTCCGCCTGGATAGCAGTATTAGCTATCATCAGCTATTCCATTTATAGTCGCTTTTCAATCTCTTTTCGATGGGGTATATCAACCTTGATTACAATTGCGCTACTTTCGTACTTGCTATATCAGTTCAAACCGGCCTCAGCTGATGGAAGAATACTGATCTGGAAAGTTACCGCACAAATGATAAAAGAGAAGCCTTTTACCGGCTTTGGTCCTCATGGCTTTACTGCCAACTATATGCATTTTCAAAGTGAATATCTGAAAAAAGAAGGAAGCATATATGAAAAACAGTTAGCAGATAATAACCACTATGTCTACAACGAACCTTTACGCTGGACAGTAGAATATGGAATTGCAGGATTGCTACTTTATATTGGAATATTATATTGCATTTTCTCGTATAAGAAAAGCGAGATACAATCTTTATCCGCCCAGGCGATATACATAGCCGGACTTGTCTGGGGATTATTTTCTTATCCCGATCAGACTTTCCCGATTCTGGCTGTTATGACTATAGCACTAGCAGAAATGTCCAACAGACAAAGAGAATGTGTAATTAAACAACTTCCTCACAAATATATATTTCTGAAAGCAGTCATTTTCCTTGCCATAGCAGGACAGGAAGCTTTACTGATAAAAATATTTCAATGCCACCGGGAATTATATCAAATATCCCATCGTACTTCCAGCCAATCACCGGAAGAAATTATAACGAGCCTTTCACAGCTGGAAACAGCAATGAAGAATGAAACAATATTTTGGCCATACTATTGTCATACTCTTTACAAATCACAGAGAGACAGCATCTTACTGGATAAGATCACTTATTGGGAACAATTATATCCAAGCACACATACCTATATTCTTAAAGGCGACGCTCTACAACGTACAGACAAAATAAAAGAGGCTGAAACAGCTTATTGGGCAGCTCACTTTATGGTACCCTCCCGACAGAAAGCACGATACAAGTTAGCTCTCATGTACTATCAGCAAAAGCGTATCTCTGAAGCAAACCGACTTGCCAATGAAGTGCTTACTGAAAAAGTAAAAGTATACGGTTTTGAAACCTATGAAATGCATAGAGAATTACGAAGAATTTTCGAAGATCAGCTACAATAATTATTCACTAGAATCTAAGAACATGAAAACAAAAAGAATCAAACGACCTGTTTGTTACCTTGTCGGACTTCTTGCCTTTGGTCTGATGCTGTATTCCTGCTTACAGGACGAAACAGATCTGGACTCACAGGAAACGACAGGGAAAGTTATTAAAGGTAAAAACCGTGAGCTGAGTATAGATGTAGCACGGAGTTGGTACGAGGCTCGTCAGACACCTGTAGTTACTACCCGCTCTGTTGTTACCCATTTCGAGTTAATGACTAAGCTGCATTGGAAGAAAGGCTACGAAAATCGAAAAGGAAAGTTTGAAGTAGTGGAAGTCCCTCTATTGACAAGAGGAGGTGCAGTTTTAATGGATCGTGAAACTATGGAAAAATATAAGGAAAAAGAGCGCGGAAAGATACGAAACATCTCTCGAATGGTGATCATCAAGAATCTGGAAACAGGGGAAATCATCAATTTTGTGATGCACATCGTAGGTACTTATGACTATCTTATGAAAGCAAAACATTTTGAAGACAATAGTTACCTGTACCGGGCTCCCGATCTAAGCGGCAGTGTTTACTTCTATGAACCGGAAGGTGCCCTGGTTAATGGTTGGCAATACGAAGATGGAAAAATTGTAGCTACAATAAGCCAGGGGACAGAAGAAGGTTCAAGCATGCAAGATACAATAGATACACGTGGTATAGTATTAAAACCAGTATGCCACACAGAATCGGTCTATGTGGAACATAATGAATGCAATGGATTTACCTATCAGGATCCGGAATACGGTCTTAGTTTCGGTGCTGAATGCCGCAAGGTGGGAACATGGGAAACAGTGGAAGTATGTATCGAAGTACCCACTTATGAAGAAGATGGTAATACTGGCGGACAATGGGATCCCAATGAAAACACAGGTGGAGGTGGTGGAGGAGGTTATCAACCACAATCAATAGCCCCCAAAGCTAAGAAATTATTCACAAATCATAATATGTCTGACGAAGAATGGAAGAAATTAGAGGATATGTTAGATAAATTGACTGATGATTGTATGGGAGGAAATTTGTATAAAAAATTATACAAAAGTACTGCACTAAATGGAAATTTTATATCCTTCCGATTTGTGGAAGAAAAGGAAGCAATATATGACCCCAGTACTCGAACGCTCAAATTAAACAAGAATATGGATAGCAATGAACTATTTCATGAAATGCTACATGCCTATCAATACCAAAATGAAAAGAATTATACATCATTTGTTAATGCGAGAATGAATCTTGACATAGAAGCACATTATGCACAATACCTTTATTTAAAGGGCTCTTTGGAATATGATGTCTGTGAGTGGAGGCAAGCTGTTGAAGTGAAAAAAAGCAGGCGTCATCTTGCAGTAATGACCCTGAATGATTATCTAGATGACAAAGGTTATTTGCATGAAGGAATGGACCAAGAGCTTGTTAATTCATTCGTTGAATTTAACATTGTTGAGGCTTTTAAAAGAACTATTGAATACAAAGATTATAAATATGACAGCAATCGGGATATTCAATCTAATTTTGCAAATCTAAGAGAAATTACTAAAAATTGCTAGTATGAAAAGGATGATTATATTTATTGGGCTTGTGTCTATAATAATAGAAATCTCTGCTCAAGTTTCAAATTATGACAAGACTAAAACATTTCATGAAGAAGGTTACACTTATCAATGTGATGTAATTGATAAAGCCAAATTTGTAAGACTTTACAACAAGGAAAATAAGTTTACTTATGCAGATCAAATCAATAAGAGCACAGGTAAAACGATAACTATAGCCGAAGAAAATGAAGAGCATATTAAAAGAGAAACATGGACTAAACCTAAATGTTTTTCCATCATTAATAATGCTTTCTCAAGTATAGAGAAACAGAGGGTCAAAGGTAAAGCGTTGACGATTATTTTATATATCAATCCAGATGATGGTAAAATTGCAGAAGTAGAATATCAATTTGTATCTTTTGGTCCTTATGCAACAATTCCTGTTTCTGTATATCACAATATAGAGGCAGAATTGAAAAAAAATATCTGGTTTACACCTACAAAGGAAGGCGCCAAATATAATTACATATTTTTAGGCTGGAGGCATGAAGTGAAATAAAAGAAACTGCGCCAATGAGGCACCTTATCAAAAAAGTAAAAGTATACGGTTTTGAAACCTATGAGGCGCATAGAGAATTACGGAGGATTTTTGAAAATCAGCTAAAATAAGTATTCACTAAAATCTAAGAACATGAAAACAAAAAGAATCAAACGATCTGTTTGTTACCTTGTCGTACTACTTATCTTTGGTCTGATTCTGTATTCCTGCTTACAGGACGAAACAGATCTGGACTCACAGGAAACGACAGGAAAAATTATTAAAGGTAAAAACCGTGAGCTGAGTATAGATGTAGCACGGAGTTGGTACGAAGCTCATCAGACACCTGTAGTTACTACCCGCTCTGTTGTTACCCATTTCGAATTAATGACTAAGTTGCATTGGAAGAAAGGCTACGAGAATCGAAAAGGAAAGTTTGAGGTAGTGGAAGTCCCTCTATTGACAAGAGGAGGCGCAGTCTTGATGGATAGTGAAACCATGGAAAAATATAAGGAAACAGAAAGGGGAAAGATACGCAACATCTCCCGAATGGTGATCATCAAGAATTTGGAATCAGGAGAAATAATCAATTTTGTGATGCACATCGTAGGCACTTATGACTATCTTATGAAAGCTAAACACTTTGAAGATAATAGTTACTTGTACCGAGCTCCTGACCTTAGCGGTAGTGTTTACTTCTATGAACCGGAAGGTAGTTTGGTCAACGGCTGGCAATACGAAGATGGAAAGATTGTAGCTACAATCAGCCAGGGGACAGAAGAAGGTTCAAGAATGCAGGATACCATAGATACACGTGGTATGGTATTAAAACCAGTATGCCACACTGAATCGGTCTATATGGAACATAATGAATGTAATGGATTTACCTATCAAGATCCAGAATACGGTCTCAGCTTCGGTTCTGAATGTCGCAAGGTGGGAACATGGGAAAAAGTACAAGTATGCATCGAAACACCTACTTATGAAGAAGATAGTAATATTGGCGGGCAATGGGATCCTAATGAAAATACGAGTGGAGGTGGTGGAGGAGGTTATCAACCACAACCAATAGCTCCTAAAGCCAAAGAGATATTCCGCAATTCAAGTATGACAAAAGAAAACTGGAAAGTGATCGAAGAAAAGCTGGAAAAGATTACAAAAAGCTGTATGGGAAAAGCCCTATACAATGGATTAAAAGAATCACTAAAAGGAAAAACTTTAGCGATTCAATTTACCAAAGATAAAAACTCTAGTTTCGATTTAAACGGAAGCGGAATAAGATTAACCACAGCTTCCACAAGTGGTGATTTCTTCCATGAAATGCTTCATGCATATCAATCATACAGAGAAACTTATGATAGTATGAGCAGTGCTAAATTAAATATGGAAATAGAAACGCATTATGCACAGTATCTTTACCAGAGTAGCTTACCAGAATATACCAGTGACAGCTATTGGAAAAAGCGAGATATGCAACATCTGCGCTGGAAGGCAATAGCGAATCTGAATAACCTGATTGATAGAAAGGGAAATCTGCAACCAAACACAAAGCTATATAATTTGGAATTAGAACTTCTGAACGTAGTGATTCCTGCCTTGCAATCAAATGGATATCCAGAAAGTAAATACACTCTGGATTTAGGCAGAGTTGGAATAGTAAATTTTGAAAATATACGAGAATTAACTAGAAACTGTTGAATATGAAAACATTTATTACATTTATTTATTTGATATCCTGCACCTTATATCTTTTTGCACAGCCAAGTTACTACACCCAAACTAAAACATTTACAGAAAATGATTACATTTATCAATGTGATGTGAGAGAATCAGGCATGGTAACTCTTTATAAAAAAGGCGATAAATGGATATATACTCCCCAAATAATTCGCAGTACAGGAGAACATTTTATAATGTATGATGATACACCTGATATCATAGAAACCGTTAATAACGACTTTATCTACACTTGTAAATCTATTATTAATAAAGCCTTTTCCAGTACAGAGAAACAACGGGTTAAAGGATCTAAATTTGTATTATCTATGTATATTAATCCAGATACCGGAAAAATAGATGAAGTAGCTTTTGAATTTTTTAGTATAGGTTCTTATGCCACCATTCCTATTTCTGTGTATCGTAATATAGAATTGGGTATCAAACAGAAGTTGAGTTTTAAGCCCACAACAGAAGGTAAAAAACTAAATTATATTCTTTATTGGATTGATGTTTCTCCCGAATAGCCATAGGCAAATAACGAGAGGCTATTCCGAAATAGAATAACCTCTTGTTTAAGATTATCTATTCCTATTTAACAACAAAAAACATGAAAACAGTTAGTCTCATTTTTACCCTCATGACATTCACTTTAAATGTCATAGGCCAGATAACAGAAAAAGTCGTCTATCAAGAAAAAGGAGAAACAGAAACTTATGAAATAAGGAAAGGAGACAAAAGTAAGTTTATATATAGAGCAGAAATATCTTTTGAAAAAGTAGCATCTCCTGATGTAGCAGTAAAAGAATATAAGGTATGGCCTATAAAAACAATACTCAATGACAAAGAGTATGTGAAGAAATATCTCAAATCAGAAATTAAAGAAAATATAACTTCTGAAAACTCTTTCTTAGCTATCTCATACTTTTATGAATTGACCTCTGGAAAAATTAAGTGGATAACAGTCTTTCATAATTCATCAATTACGATACCGATAAAAGCAATTGAAAAATTTGAGAAGATAATGAGAACAGAAGATAAAGCAACTTTTAATCGTAACACGTCTGACATTAAAGACATATTATTTTTCGAACGCTATGTACCATACGATCTATTAAATCTAGATTAATGCAAAGGATTCAAAGTATAACTAAAGTTCAAAAAACATAACCTAAAAATATTTTCTTGGGAAAGCATTTATTTTCCCAAGAAAATATCCTGCTATATCATACACATAAGGGGTAGGCTATTAATTAACATCGACCAATGTAGTTATGCTATATAATACAAAGTAAAAAAGATATGAAAAATATATTTATATTAATCAGCCTATTGTATAATGTTTCATTGACTCTTGCTCAAACAAATTATTATACAACAACTAAAACTTTTAACGAACAGGGATATACTTATCAATGTGACGTAGTTAAAGGAAGAGGCGTTACATTATATAATAAGAACAATAAATGGACATACGTAGACCAAATGAAAAAAGGTTCTAATACTCCATTTTATGTAACACCAGAAAACTTCAGCCCGTTATATGTTAATGACAAGAGTAAGGCTTATAATGATTCCATTTTCAAAGTAATTGTTAATAATGCTTTTGCTAATTATAAAGGAAAGATGAAAGGATTCGAACTGATCATTATTACTTGTACTGACTCTGAAACAGGAAGAATTAGTGAAGTTATCTTTGATTTTCCCAATTTTACTCCTTATGCTACAGTACCCGTATCAGTTTATCGTGAAATAGAGACCAAATTGATTGGTCTAAAGTATACATTAACCCCCTTGGCTAAAACATTGAACTATGTATACCAATGGTGGCCAATAGAACCTAAGTAATCTGTAGTCTCAATAGTAATTTTGAGAGCCGCTTTTATAATAAGCTATTTCTATTTAACAATAAAAAAGATGAAAACAAAAAGAATCAAACGACCTGTTTGTTACCTTGTCGGACTTCTTGTCTTTGGTCTGATGCTGTATTCCTGCTTACAGGACGAAACAGATCTGGACTCACGGGAAACGACAGGAAAAATTATTAAAGGTAAAAACCGTGAGCTGAGTATAGATGTAGCACGGAGTTGGTACGAAGCTCATCAGACACCTGTAGTTACTACCCGCTCTGTTGCTACTCATTTCGAGTTAATGACTAAGCTGCATTGGAAGAAGGGCTACGAAAATCGAAAAGGAAAGTTTGAAGTAGTGGAAGTTCCTCTACTGACAAGAGGAGGCGCAGTCTTGATGGATAGTGAAACCATGGAGAAATGTAAGGACACAGAGCGCGGAAAGATACGAAACATATCCCGAATGGTGATCATCAAGAATCTGGAAACAGGGGAAATCATCAATTTTGTAATGCATATCGTAGGTACTTATGACTATCTTATGAAAGCTAAACACTTTGAAGATAATAGTTACTTGTATCGTGCTCCTGATCTAAGTGGCAGTGTTTACTTCTATGAACCGGAAGGTGGCTTAGTTAATGGTTGGCAATATGAAAATGGAAAAATCGTAGCAACGATTAGCCAGGGGACAGAAGAAGGACTAAAAATGCAAGCTACTGCGGATACACGTAGCGAAAGTTCAGAATGTCATTATGAAAGTGTCTTTGTTGAATATGATGAATGTACACCATTTATTTATGAAGATCCTGAATACGGAATCGGCTTCGGTATCGAGTGCCGTACTCGAACAAAATATGAAACCAAATTAGTATGCAACAACATATACCATGATGAAAATGGTAATGCCCATACATGGTTTCCTCCAGAAGTAGATAGTGGTGGTGGCGTTGGAGGAGGTTATCAACCAGTGGCTCCTAAAGCAAAAGCGATATTTCGTAATTCCAATATGACAGATAATAGCTGGAAAACAATTGAGAATCTACTTGATAAAATGACTAAGACCAAGATTGGTGAAGCATTATATCACAAATTACAAGAAGCACTTAAAGGAAAAACTTTGATTATTCAATTTGTTAGTGACAATATGAATAGTAATTTCGATCCTGGTTTAGGAGGTATTAAAATGAGAATGGATATAACTAGCAGTGCTCTTTTGCATGAGATGGTTCATGCTCTCCAATCATATACAGAGCAAGAAACATGGAATGCAACGCAGTTGAATCAAGAATTCGAAGCACATCTCATTCAGCAAATATATATAAATAGTTTGGAGGAAAGCGAAAGGACTTGGTGGTATGAAAAGAGTAAGAATGACTCTAGATGGAATGCAACACGTCTTTTGGTAAGGTATATCGATGAGTTTGGCAATTTACGACCTGGGATAACTGCTGGAAAATTGCAAAAAATAATTCCTAAAATTATAAGTGACTTCAGAGACGTGGGGTATGATAATATTGATTATCCTTGGCTTAATAGCAGAAAAGGATTAGATAATTTCAACAATTTAAGAAGTTTGTATCAATAATAAACAAAGAAATATGAAAAATATATTTATATTAATCAGCCTATTGTATAATGTTTCATTGGCTATTGCTCAAACAAATTATTATACAACAACTAAAACTTTTAACGAGCAGGGATACATCTATCAATGCGATGTAGATACTGAGAGCGGGGATATAAATTTGTATAACAAGAATAATAAATGGACATACATAAAACAAATGAAGAAAGGCACAAATACCCCATTTTATGTAACTCCAGAAAATTATACCCCCTTATACGTTAAAGATAAGAATGAGACTTATAATGACTCTATTTTCAAAGTAATTGTTAATAATGCGTTTATCAACTATAAAGGAAAGATGAAAGGATGGGAACTTACAATAATTACTTATACCGATTCTGAAACAGGAAGAATAAGCGAAGTTCTTTTTAATTTTGCCGATTTCACACCTTATGCCACTATACCCGTCTCTATTTACCGTCAAATAGAGACCAAGTTAATTGGTCTAAAGTATACATTAACCCCCTTGGCTAAAACATTGAATTATGTATACCAATGGTGGGCAATAGAACCTAAATAGCCTATCTTTAGCTTTAATGGTGATAAAAGCAGTTTCTATAATAAGAGGTTATTCTAAGATAGAATAGTCTCTTATTATAGATATTAAAATTTCGACAATCAGCACATATAAATACAATGAAAACAATTATTACAACAGTATTACTAATTACAATGTTACCAATAATGTGTCAACAGCGTCAAATGAGCCTCGATGTTACATTTGACAAAGAAAAGAAATGCCTGACATTTACTTTCAAAAACAACGATAAGAATCTTGAAGCTATTCTCCGGCATTCCCAAACGAATGACGGTAGCGATACAGGAAGTTTTTACGATCTTAATATTTATGATAAGAACAATAAAAAAATAGGCTATAGCAGATGTATGTATCATCCAACAGAGTTATATCTTAATTTCCTCCCGGGAGAAATTAAAAAAAGTAATATCAGTTTATTAGAGCTAAAAAAAGGAGGATATGTAAAAGACTTGGATTCAATATATAAGATACAATTACATTGTGTAGTTTATAGTTGGACTTTTAAAAGAGATGACAATGGAAAACGGAATAAAGAACTCTACGAAAAGGAGTATACATTTTATTGGGAATAGACCTTAAAAGATAGGATGATGAAAAAGAAATGGTTAAATTATTTATATATTTCCGGAATGCTTCTACTAGTTTCTTGCACTCCAAAAGGTGCTTTAGACAAGACTTTGTCATCCGCCAAAGAAAACCGTTCGGAACTGCAAAAGGTTTTAAAACATTACGTAAACGACTCGTTGAAACTTGAAGCTGCCAAGTTTCTAATCTCCAACATGCAGGGATCATACGCCGATGACTCCAGCTTGCAAACTGTATATGCCCCTTTTTACAAGATATACGACAATGTCAGAAAGAAGTACAATTATGAAATAAATAAGAAATGCGGAGAAGAAATTGACAGTTTATGGCAAGTATTCTGTTTTGTATACTCTGACGAATTAACGGTAAAAAGGATGTGTGATGCAGAGCACTTAACAGCTTCGACTATTATTTCTGAAATAGAAATGGCATTCAAAGCATGGAAAGGAAACGTATATACACAAAATTGTTCCTTTCATGATTTTTGTGAATATATCTTGCCATATCGAAGAGAGAACGGGTTGGTAATCGACAATTCAAGAGACAGGTATTATCGACGGCATCATAAAGACTTTTATACAACACATGGAAAGAATGTCATGGAGGAGACCGACTCTTTATTGTTTCTTTATAAAGATATCGTTCATTCTCCCTACTATGTTCCACTCATCCCAATATTAACAGCATCTACATTCGAAAAGATAAAAACCGGTACATGCGAACAGCGATGCTGGTTCAACTCCTTGCTACTTTCATCTGTAGGAATGGCTGCCGCCGTAGATTTCGTTCCCGTATGGGGCAATCGCAACGGAGGGCACAGCTGGAACGTGATCATTGTAAACGGAGAGTCTTATGCTTTTGAAGCATTCTGGGATGATGACCGCTGGAAATATAAACGTATTTATAATAACAAATCCTACGATAACTTATGGGGGAAGTTCAGACTACCCAAAGTCTATCGCAAGACTTTCTCCAATCATACGGAAGGCCCATTATCCGATAAGAAAGTTGCACGTGAGGATATTCCGCCTCTATTTCTGAATGAAAAGAAAACAGACGTATCTTCTGAATATTTTGAAACCCAAGATATACGAGCGATATTGAATACAGATTCCATTAATCCGATTCCCGGCTATGCTTATTTATCAGTTTACAACTATCAAAACTGGATTCCTGTTCAGTGGGGCAAGATAAAAGACCAACAAGTGACATTCGACAAAATGGGCAAAGATATTGTATACCTTCCTACTTATTATGCAAAAGGGAAAAGCATACCGGCAGGACAGCCGTTCTGGTTAAAATCCGACGGTACCCTGCAAAATCTGTCTGCCAACGGAGAAAAGGGACAAGTCGTAATTCGCAATTTTGCGGGTCAAGTACCGTTCAACGAGAACAGGAAGAATCTGACTTCATTAAAAGGAAGCGAACTCTGGGGAATGAAAAACGGGAAAAAAGATAAACTATTATATACCATCACTGATACATTACAGATACAACATCAACTTTTCAGAATAGACGACCCGATGTCTTATCGATTTGTCCGGCTTTATTTACCATCGCCCGGCATTGCTCTGGGAGAACTTTCATTTTATAGTGCAGACAAACTGATCACCGGCATTCAAATCCTGTCTCCTTTACCGCATAATAACGAAGATGAGAAACCGGAAATGCTAATTGACGGATTGAGTGATACCGCCTTCAGTGGAGAAGTCTCCAAAGGATATATTGATTTTGATTTAAATAATGAATACAAATTATCTGCCATAGGAATAAGCCCCTATATAAGATCATGGCTTGGCAGGTCGAACACATATGAATTATCATATTGGGAAAATGAGTGGCGTACAATTGAACGCAAAGAAGGGAATGGCAGCTATCTTATATTCAACAATGTCCCCCGAAAGGCATTATTGAGACTAAGTCACTGCAGTAAAAATACTCAAGAACATCATAGAATCTTCCTTTATGAAGATGGAAAAATCATTTGGTTATAAACTAGTAAAAAAGCAATATTCACTTAATATCAATTCATTATGAGAAATTTATTATACGTATTATTAACAGTTGTAAGCATTTTATTCACTAGTTGCGGACCCTCTTCCAGTACCAACAACCCACAAGAGCCCAATGTGCCTCAACCGCAGCCTCAGCCCCAACCGGAAGTCACTCAGAAAGTAGTTATCGGCTATCTCCCGCTCGATGATTGGGAATTTGAAAGTTTATTCCCTTCGATAGAATGGAAATATCTGACACATATCAATGCCAGCTTTGCAAGGGTAAAAGCAGATGGCACTCTGAACATTGATCCTGTCCGGGAAAGAATTGAAAGTGTACGGGAAACAGCCCACAAACATAATGTCAAGATACTGATATCACTGGCAAAGAACAGTCCGGGAGAATTTACGGCTGCCATCAACGATCCGAAAGCCAGAAAGGAACTGATACAGCAGGTGATTGCATTCACCAAAGAATACAAGCTGGATGGCTTCGACATTGATTATGAGGAGTATGACAACTGGGATAAGAACTTCCCTTCGTTATTGGTTTTTGCCAGAGGTTTATATCTGGCTAAAGAGAAAGGTATGCTGATGACTTGTGCAGTCAACAGCCGCTGGCTTAATTACGGAACCGAATGGGAGCAATACTTCGACTATATCAACCTGATGAGTTATGACCGTGGAGCCTTTACTGACACTCCGGTTCAGCATGCCTCTTACGAGGACTTTGTAAAAGACCTCAAATACTGGAACGAGCAATGCCGGGCATCCAAAAGTAAAATAGTAGGAGGACTTCCTTTTTATGGATATTCCTGGGAGGAAAGTCTGCAAGGCGCAGTAGACGATGTACGTGGAATTCGTTACAGCGGCATACTCAAACATCTTGGAAATGAAGCTGCAGACAAGGATAATATAGGCAAGACTTATTATAACGGTCGCCCTACTATAGCCAACAAATGTAAGTTCATCAAAGAAAACGACTATGCCGGCGTGATGATCTGGCAATTATTCCAAGATGCCCACGATGATAACTATGACTTAAAACTCATAAACGTTGTAGGCAGAGAAATGATGGAATAGATAAGCTTTACCGCTTTTTCTCATGCAAAAGACCCTATCCTGTGGTGCTTTTCACCTATTGTTATCAGATTTTTAATAGGAGATCTTCATCGTTCCACCCGAGTGGTCTGATCTCATCACTAACGTAAACAGATCTCTCTACTTTAGTGGCACAATCGTTTCACCCGAGTGGAACGATGAAGATGTCGGTAAGAAAACAGAAGTATGCAGGCTTAATATGGCAAAGATATAAGGTATCCTAGCTACAAAGTACCTGTAATTTGAAACCGATATATGAGATATTAACCCTCAAATTATCTACTTACAAAAGAAAAGGGAATGAGAGATACTCTAAAAAGGATGAGAGATAAGCCAAATTAAAGCTGTTTTTAGTAAGCGTCTCGGCGATGCCGTCTTTTCTTTAATTCTACTTCTTCATATCTTTGCTTTCATATTAATCAATTCCTACTTATATGACTGCACATGCTTTATACACTCAAACCCTGTCTGAGTATAAATCCCGTCTGATATCTTCTCCCTGTTTAACTCTTCGTAGTTATTGTCATGAGTGTCATGTTAATTATCATGGTATGGAACTCTGGCTTTCTCGGCACGGCATTCGCATTCGTGAACTTCGTTCTTCCCTTTCGGTTTCTTCCTCCGCAAAGCCGGTGCCCTGCTTCAGTCCTTTGGTTCCCTCATCCGCGCCTTCGGTCCGTCCGTCCTCTTCTTCGGATATGCTTTATGGTATCAATATTACTTTTCCGGATGGGGTGATTATTTCCATCAAGCAGGGAAGTTCTTTTGGTATTCACCGTTTTATTGACCTTTATAACCGTAAGATACAGGAGGAGCAGTCATGTTTGCTTTAACCGAAAATATGCGTTATTACCTGTACCAGCATTATGTCGATATGCGTAAAGGTATGACAGGACTTTATCAGCTGGTCAAGTCCGACATGTCACTTTCTCCCGTTTCAGGAGATGTTTTTGTTTTCTTTTCCCACAAACGGGACATGGTTAAAATTTTACGTTGGGATACGGATGGTTTTATTCTTTACCAGAAGCGCCTGGAAGAAGGCACCTTCGAAGTCCCGCGTTTTAATCCTTCTACGGGTGCTTACGAGCTTTCCTGGAAGAGTTTCTTTTTGATTATGCAGGGCGTCTCCCTCCGGTCAGCCAAGTGCAGGAAACGATTTCGGCTGAAGCTATAGAAACGCCAAATGATTGATAAACAATGTGTTACAACGTAGATTTATAATAAAAAGCTTTGTTGCCCGGTTCTTTTTTCGTATCTTTGAGGTATGAAAAAAGACCGGGTCATAGAGCTTCTGGAGGAACAGAACAGACATTTCAAGGAACAGATTAAAGCTGCTGACCAGCGTGAGCAACAAAGTCAGCGTCTGATCTGTGAACTGACTTCACAGGTTAAGCAACTGACCGATGCCGTTCAATCTCTGGAAGAAGCGCTGACGCTGAAGAACGGCAAACTGAAAAAGCAGGAGAACATTAGCCGCAGTTTGAGTAAGCTTATCAGCAATGAGTCTGAAAAGCAAATACCTGATAAGCCGCAACCCGCTTCTGAGACAGCTCCGTCCCGTCCGTCCGCTTCCCCCAAAGAACGGGGGAATAACAACTCCAAACGTAAAGAGCATTTTGAACTGGAAGAAAAGATAATCGAAGTCAATCCCGACCATCCCCTTTTCAGTATGTCTCTTGCCAAGTTTATGGGATACCGTGATTCTATCCGATATGTCTATATTCCGCCAAAGTTCATTAAGTACATTTATCGACAGAATATTTATAGCTTTAATGAAACGGTCTTCAGCGGTTGCGCCCCCGCCGCCCCTTTTCTGAATTCCCAATATGACGGTTCGTTCGTTGCCGGTTTATGCCAGTTGCGATATATCTACTCCATGAGTGTGGAACGTATCGTTAACTTCTTTCGGGAGAACGGGTTCAAACTCGAAAAGCCCACCGCCCATCATCTGCTGGGTAAAACGGCTGTTTTGTTCGAAAACCTCTATGAAGCACTCAGGGAAGTGGTGCTTGAAGATCCCTACCTCTGTTGTGACGAAACATATCACAAAGTACTGGTTCCGGAAAAGAACAGTAAAGGCAAAGGGGTACGAAAAGGGTATATCTGGGCAGCGGCGGCAGCGACCTTAAAGCTGGTGCTCTATTTCTATGAGGGCGGATCACACAGGCAGGAGGTGCTTTTTGATTTCCTCAAAACCTATAAAGGAACAGTACAAAGTGATGCATACGCCCCATACAGGAAACTGGAAACCGACCAATATCACAATATCACGAGGATCGCATGTCTTCAGCACGTCAAACGAAAGTTTCTTGAACAGGATAAGGAACCGGACGCCCGAAAGATAGTTGAAATGATAAACCAACTGTACCAAAAGGAACATGAACATCGGACAGGCTATCAGGGATGGACAATCAAAGACAATCTTGCACATAGAAAACAGTATGCCCCGCCAATACTCAGGAAGATAAAAAAGAAATTATTGAGCCTGCAGGCAAAGCCGGACTTATTACCGAAAAGCCAAATGGCGGAGGCCATTAATTACACACTATCCCAGTGGAAGGCCATAGAGGATATCTTTACCAAAGGGGAGTATTATCTGGACAACAACCTTGTCGAGAGGTATAATCGGTATATATCACTATCCAGAAGAAACTCGCTTTTCTTCGGAAGCCATAAGGGAGCTGAAAGAGGGGTAATACTATATTCATTGGCATGTTCGTGCAGGATGCATGGCATAAATACATTCGAATATATAGCCGATGTGATTAACAAAGCGGCGAAGTTACCACCAAATACAGACAGGAAAATATATAGAGATTTATTGCCCGACAAATGGAAGGAAAACAGAAGTAGAATCTGAAAAGAAAAGGATTATCTGATTTTTTGAAGAAAAACACGGCATCGCCGAGACGCTTACTGTTTTTATGTAGAAAACAATGAGAGATACCTTGCAAAAGAAGTATCTCTCATTACATATCACACTGATTATATGCCATTTATCTCATATAGAATGAGAGTATGAGACTAATATTTATTTTTTTATTTCTAGTATGCACTGCATTCAAGTTACAGATGCGATTTATTTATCCTGTTTTCTATATGCAGAAGGAATCTCGCCTTTAATAGACTTGAAGACTTTACTGAAATAACGCAAAGAAGAGAAGCCGACCACTTCGGAGATCTCAGTAATATTCATGGTGGTAGTAGTAAGCAACACGATTGACTGCTCAATACGCTGCTTGTTCACATAATCTACAATCCCCATACCGGTGATGGCTTTTACTTTGTTGAACAATAATGACCGGCTAATGCACATATTGGTGGCCAGAAATGCGACATCCAGTTCCGGATTACTCATGTTGTCTGCAATCAATGAATTTAATTTCAAAAGAAAAGTTTCATCCGCATTACTAAAGCTCACTTCTTTATGTGTCAGCAGCTTATCATCTTTGTATCTCGCCCGTATCTGTTCGCGCAATCTCAACTGATTATGAATCAATGCCAGCAAACCGTCTATCTCAAAAGGCTTCGGCAAGAAGGCATCTGCTCCGGTCTTATAGCCGGTATACATATTCTGAGAATTGTGATAAGCGGTCAGCAAAATAAAAGGGATATGACTGATATCCAAGTTAGTCTTCACTTCCCGGCAAAGCTCAAACCCATTCATACGGGGCATCATAACATCACTGATTATGATATCCGGCAATCGGTCCTTAATCTGTTCCAATCCTTCTTTACCATCCTTAGCGACATATACACGAACAAAGTAATGGCTCAGTGTTTCTTTCAGATAACTTCGCAGTTCGGGAGTATCTTCTACCACCATCACCGAATATTTCTTTAAGAAGGTATAATCAACCTGATCGGGTTCGTTCACTTCAACGCCTGCAGACGTTTCTGTAGAAACCGGTTCGAGTTGTCCACAGGCATCTGTGAATAATGGCAACTCAAAATAGAACACCGCTCCTTTTCCATCGGCATTCGAAGCACCTACTTTTCCCTTATGATGAGTAATAAGACTCTTTGCATAGGATAATCCGATACCACTTCCTCCTTTCTCATGTACCCCTTGATAGAAACTGGAGAAAAGAGAATCCGTATCCACCATATTCAGTCCCATCCCCTGATCCTTGACAGAGATCCGAACCCTGTCTTTTTCCGGCGACAAAGTGGTAATCAATGTAGTGGTCGTACCCGACTCACTAAACTTCAGCGCATTCATCAAGAAGTTGGACAGAACAAATTCACACTTGTTCTTATCGAAAGGAACGTCTTTTATCTCTTCGTCCAGCTCGTATTGCAGTTTAATGCCTTTCACGTGATATTCACCGACGAATTTATCTCCGACCGAACGTACCCACTCATTCAAAGGATGCGGCAGAATATGCAGCATATCTTTTCCTTCCTCCAACTTTCTCACATCCAGCACCATATCAATGATACTCTTCATCTGATAGGCCTGCTTATAAATCGGAACCAACAGCTTTTCCACATCTTTCTTGTCCGACTCCTGATTTATGATACGCTTCAATGGCGCACAAATCAGCGTAAGAGGAGTACGAAGCTCATGACTGATATTCGTCAGGAAATTAATCTTCTCCTCATACATCTTATTTTTCAGACGCATAATTTCCCGTTTCTGTTTGGCCTTCTTTTTACGGTAGAAGTAGTAGACAATGCTATATGCCACCAGCCCCAGCAATATATATAGCAGCATATAAAACCAGCCTGTCTTCCACCAAGGCGGGGTAACAATGACATGGAGAATCTGCTGTTTCGTGCTCCATCCCCCATTGCGGGCATAATAAGAAGCGGTTATCGTATACTCGCCTATCGGCAAATAGTTAATGACCAGAGAATTCGAGTTGGAACTCGCCAGCTCCTGATGAAGGCCTTCAATATTGAAGCGAAAGAAATTCTTGCGGAATACATCACCTTCATTCAGCAAAACTTTCAGTTGCAGGGAAGAGAAGTTCCAAGGAATCTGGATAGTCCTGGTCGTTGCATGTTGCTGCTCTTCGGATAATGAGACAGGAAGACCATTTAATAATACATCCAGCAATTCAACCGTATAATCCGAATCTGTATCAAAATGAACGGCAGAGTTTACAACCGTCATACCTGTGGTACCACCGACAAAAACATCTCCATTCTTGGCCAGAAGAGTAGCATGAAAAATATATTCATTGGGAAGGACACCGTCTACCTCATCCAGAGTGGCGAAGTTATGAGTATGGGAAGAATAAACAAATAAATGACGGCGCGTTCCGATCCAGATACGATACTGGTTATCAGCAACGACAGAGGCTACATCCTGAAACAGGCTTGTTTGTATCAGTTCACTCTTCCCGGTGCGTGGATCATAACGTAGCAGCCCTTCGGTAGAAGCCAGCCAGAAGACACCATCCTTATCCATAGAAGCATCATTAATAATATGCTGCCCCTGATAAATCGTCTTGAAAGTGCCTTCGGAAGAATCATACTCACATATATTTTTCAGATCGGAAAGATATGTTTTCGTTCCTACCGTAGCTATAATCAGCGGAGACTGCCGTTCATATTCTTTTCCCATAGTAGCCACTATATCGAACTTACGGGTAACGATATCATATATAAAAATATGCTGGGCACTAAAAAGAATCTTATTCTTCGTAATCCGCTGTATATTGACAGAAAATCCATTGATACAAGTCTGATCATTCATTTCCTTATCAATCAAGACAAAGGGGCGTATCTGTCCCGTCTGCTTATGAAAGATGAAAAGCCCTTTATTAAAAGAAAAAAACAGGAGCTCATCAGGAGTATACTCTACGATAGAAACAACTTTCTCATATTTGGTGGCAGGATAATGTTGGAAAGTTCCCGATGCCGGATCAAAACGATTGATACCGCCGCCATCAGTTCCCACCCAGATCATTCCGTCGTCATCCTGGAAAAAACTATTTATCGTCTGATTACTTAATCCATACAAATTGCCAAAAGGGACATTCTGATAAGAACAGGCATATACCCCCTTTATACCCACCAATCCTCTCCGGATACTGCCTGCCCACATATTATTGGCAGGGTCCAGATAGAGACGGTAGATCGTATTGGCTGGAAATGAATGGACATCATCCTGCTTTTGCTGAATATTGGTAAATGAAAAATCATCTAAAGAAATAATATTGATCCCGCCACCGTCGGTTGCCACCCAGAGTTTGTTTTCTCTTTCAGTGATGTCATGAATGACATCATATGTCAAAGGAGAATTGGATGCCGTAAAGTGCTTGATCTGCTTATCGTCTTGATAGCAATACAATCCGCTGCCATAAACGCTTACCCAAAGACGGTGATAAGAGTCCAGATAAATGCAGGTATAGTTTTTTTCTGTAAACGACTCTATTTTCTTCAGCTCATAAGTCCTCATATTGAAAGAGTATATGCCATGCCAGCGCGAATTGAGCAGAATATTCTCATCATCAAAACGTATCATTTGCCAAAAAGGCGTATAGTAAGCCGGATCTTGTGCATAATACAGAGGTTCGAGCTTGTTAGTGGCATAAGCATATTTATAGATCGCTCCCGACCCACTTAACAAGACACCGCCTTCAACCAACAGATAGGAAGCAACGTAGATTGGTTTGCCACCATTCGATAAGGTTCTAAAATTATCATTTTCTCTATCGTAAAGACAAATTCCTCCCATTGTAGCTACCCAGAGATTACACAAAGAGTCCTCAGCAATAAAAGTTATATTATTAGAAGGCAACGTCTTTTCGTCTCCCGGCTGATGCAGGTATTGTTTCAGATGGTCACGGTCATAACAATTCAAACCAGCCTCCGTACCAATCCAAAGATAACCTCTGTGGTCATTCAGAACACTCTGTACTTTCGACTGTGAAAGCCCCTCCCTTATTCCGAGTTGTTTATAATAGTAATAAGGAGACTGGCTCCAAATAGGCTGTGCAATTCCTATAAAGAAAGACAATAGATATATTTTAAATAGAATCTTATTCATACATAGCGCATAATACTGTATCGAGGTGTAAATATAGGAAATTCTATTTAAATAAAACTGTTTTATATTAAAATCTCCTGCTTTATGGAATATTTCCTCAATAATTCTTGCACATACAAAAGAAACACGAATTCAAGTAAAATCTTTTTTTTCCAAAAAAATATTAGATTCTCCTTATATTATAAGGTAGGGAGAATCTTTTTTTCTACTTTTGCCCCGAAATATCATGGTACAAGCCATCATAAAAGAAAGAATTATGCAAAAAAACCTTGTCATTGTCGAGTCTCCGGCAAAAGCAAAAACGATTGAAAAATTTCTCGGGAAAGATTTCAAAGTCCTTTCTAGTTACGGACATATACGCGATCTGAAGAAGAAAGAATTCAGCATCGACGTAGATAAGAATTTTAAACCCGCTTATGAAATTCCGGCAGACAAAAAGGCTTTGGTCAACACGCTGAAAGCAGAAGCGAAAGAGGCAGAAACCGTATGGCTCGCATCCGATGAGGACCGCGAGGGAGAAGCGATCGCCTGGCATCTGTATGAAGTATTAAAACTAAAACCGGAAAACACAAAACGAATCGTCTTTCACGAAATTACTAAAGGCGCTATTTTAAAAGCAATCGAACAACCACGCGATATCGACCTCAACCTCGTAAATGCGCAACAGGCACGACGGATTCTGGATAGAATTGTAGGTTTTGAGTTATCTCCCGTACTCTGGAGAAAAGTAAAGCCTTCTCTGTCGGCTGGTCGTGTACAGTCAGTAGCTGTCCGTCTGATTGTAGAACGTGAACGAGAGATTCATGCCTTCAAATCAGAAGCTGCTTACCGGGTGATAGCTGTATTTCTTGTCCCCGATACAGACGGCAAACTGGTAGAAATGAAAGCTGAACTATCCCGCCGTATCAAAACAAAAGAAGAAGCAAAAGCATTCCTGAACGCATGTCAGGGAGCGACTTTCACGATTGAAGATATAACTACCCGTCCGGTCAAGAAGACACCGCCGGCTCCGTTTACTACTTCCACCCTGCAACAGGAAGCAGCCCGCAAACTGGGATATACTGTAGCACAAACAATGATGATCGCACAGCGTTTGTACGAATCCGGATTCATCACTTATATGCGTACAGACTCCGTCAACCTGTCGGAATATGCAACAGCAAGTAGTAAGGATGCCATCATCCATATGATGGGTGAGCGTTATGTACATCCCCGTCACTTTGAAACAAAGACTAAGGGAGCACAGGAAGCGCACGAGGCAATTCGCCCGACTTACATGGAAAATCAATCCATCGATGGTACGGCACAGGAAAAGAAATTGTATGACCTGATCTGGAAACGCACCATTGCCTCGCAAATGGCAGATGCGGAACTGGAAAAGACTACTGCTACCATATCTATAAGTAAAAGCGGCGAAGTATTCACTGCTGTCGGTGAAGTTATCAAGTTTGATGGTTTCCTGCGTGTATATCGTGAATCTTATGACGACGAGAGTGAACAAGAGGATGAAAGCCGGCTGTTACCTCCTTTAAAGAAAGGGCAGAAACTGGAATATGGTCCGATTGTTGCCACCGAACGTTTCACCCAACGTCCACCGCGTTATACGGAAGCAAGCCTTGTGCGCAAACTGGAAGAATTGGGTATCGGTCGTCCTTCAACCTATGCGCCTACCATTTCTACTATTCAGCAACGTGAATATGTAGAGAAGGGCAACAAGGATGGCGAAGAACGTACATTCAATGTGCTGACGCTGAAAGACAGCCAGATCAAAGATGAAGATCATAGCGAAATTACAGGTGCGGAGAAGTCCAAACTCTTTCCTACAGATACCGGAACAGTAGTAAACGATTTCCTCACCGAATACTTCCCGGACATTCTGGATTATAACTTTACCGCCAGTGTAGAAAAGGAATTTGACGAGATTGCAGAAGGAGAAGTACAATGGACTTCTATCATGAAGACTTTCTATGATCAGTTCCACCCGTCAGTAGAAAAGACATTATCTATAAAGACAGAACATAAAGTTGGCGAACGTATTTTAGGAGAAGAACCCGGCACAGGAAAGACTGTTTCTGTAAAAATCGGTCGTTTCGGCCCTGTAGTACAAATCGGTACGGTAGATGATGAAGAAAAGCCACGTTTCGCACAAATGAAGAAAGGCCAGTCCATGGAAACAATTACATTGGAGGAAGCATTGGAACTGTTCAAGTTACCACGTACTATTGGTGAATATGAAGGAAAGACTGTCAGTGTAGGTATAGGTCGTTTTGGCCCTTATATCCAGCATAACAAAGTATATGTATCACTGCCGAAAACACTTGATCCGATGAAAGTTACTTTGGAAGAAGCAGAGCAACTGATTCTGGAAAAACGGGCAAAAGAAGCAGAACGGCACATCAAGAAGTTTGATGAAGAACCGGATATGGAGATTCTGAATGGCCGGTACGGACCTTACATTGCTTACAAAGGCAATAATTACAAGATTCCCAAAGATATTGTTCCGCAGGATTTGAGTCTGAAAAGCTGCCTGGAATTAGTCAGAATACAAGACGAAAAAGGTCCGAGCACTTCTTCCAAAGGCAAACGAACTGCCAAGAAGAAATAATATTTGCACCAAACCCTGATATCAAAAGTCCGGTAACCTATATCAACTGGTTACCGGACTTTCGTTGTATTTACAATGCAATATATTTCTTTCTAAACAATTTATTCTCAAACGCTTTGTTTTGATATATTAAATACATATATTTGCAGATCACAATCAAATTATCAGAACACAGTTATGCAAACAAACAAATTCAATTTTCTCCTTGTGGGGGTACTATGCGCACTCTCGTTAGTCGGTTGTATGGAAAAGGATTTATACGAAGCTCCAAAAGAAAAAACTGCAGATAACTATTTTGGCTTTACAACATCTTCCAGTTGCACAGTTGATTTAAATTATGGTTTAAATTATCAGGTTGTTTTTGAATTATATTCCGAAAATCCGTTGTCTGAAGATATGGATGGAAACATAATCAAAACTAAAGAAGAGCCTGTCTATCGTGGGGCTACCGATAAGAAAGGGATTTTCAATGATTTCATATCCATTCCGTCTTATCTTACAGAACTTTACCTCTATTCAGATTATCTGGGAACAGTCAGTCCGATTCAGCTGCAGATTGTGAACGGTAAAGTATCTTTTGACCAGAAAGCTTTTATACAAAGTAAAAGAAATGCCAAAAGTACAAGCAGAGGAGTAACAGAAAACGGCTATAAATACCCGGAAGGCTTTAAAGTTCTAGGCGACTGGAGTGTAATAGGATGTCCTACTTATCTTTCTTCCACTCCCACAGAGATAGATGGCCAACTCTTATATAATATCCGCGAAGTTTTCATTAAGCCGGGTGGAAGCGCAGCGATGGAAGATCATTATCCTGAATATATAGCTGATAATGTAAATATAGAAATCAATATCAAGAAACCTACAGAAATCGGGCTGGTTATGCTTAACAGTACAGGCACCAAGCAAAATACTGTGGGCTATTTTACCTATCCTACCAATCAAAAGCCGACTGAGGCAGACCAAATTACACCGATTATTGCCTATCCACGCATATCGACCGCCGTGTGCAATTCCAGCAGTACAGCAGGGAGCATGTATACCGGTGACAGAGTTGAGCTGAAATATTGGGATGGTACAAAGTTCGTGGACGAATTCCCTGCGGGAGTAAGTATAGCATGGTTTCTTATAGAATCTTCCTTTAATCAAAAGACCTCGGAGGTCCTCAACAACAAACGCACTTTCTATTCTATCCGCAACTTGAACAAAAGCAAAGAACACCGCACCATTGCTCTAAAGAACAAATCCGGGGAAGTTGTAGCGTTCGGAATGGAAGATGCAACTAACTTCGAACCAACAGATAATACCAGAAAAGGGAACTTTGGAGATGCTGTATTTTATCTTGATTTCTCAGATGGATCATCCATCGAAACTGGCGGGGTAGAAGAACTCCCCGATGCACCTATCGAGAACATACATACTTCCTATAAAGGTGTATTATCATTTGAAGATTTCTGGCCATCCAAAGGGGATTATGACATGAATGATATGATTGTCGAATACAAACGTGATATTCACAAAAGTATTCTAACCAATAAAGTTGAAAAGATTATAGACACATTTATACCTAAACATGATGGTGCAAACTGGCAGAATGGGTTTGGTTATCAGCTCACAGGTATATCAAATAGTGATATAAAAAAAATAACCATAGAATCCGGCGGAATAGTTTCACAGTTTATGGAAGGAAAGGATAGGGAACCAGGGCAGGACTATCCCACTATTATTCTTTTCGATAATCAAAAGACAGCTATCAACAAAACGTTTACCGTAACAATAGACGTCACTCAGGAAAAATTTACAGAAACCGCATTTATTCCTTTCTTTAACAACGATTATTGGGAAAAGACGTACAGCAAATTTAATATGAACCCTTTTATCATCATCTCTTCCGGCACAGGACGTGACAAAGAGGCACATATTGTAAAATTCCCTCCAACCAGTAAAATGAACTTCTCTTATTTCGGCACAGACAGTGATGTATCCAAACCAGATGAAGGACTGTACTACGTAAATAGCGAGAATATGCCGACCGGGCTACAAATTAGCGGTGTCAGGGTAGGAACTAAGCGAAGCGCCGACTTTCTTGTACCAATAGAAAAGACAAGTATATTGGAAGCGTATCCTAAATTTGGAGCTTGGGCATCCAGCTTCGGTGCTTCGAATGGATATTGGTGGAAAGACCCTGATAATTCGAAAGTAATTACTCAATAATAAACTTTCAATAATCTTATCCAAGCAAAACAATGTAAAAGCATGTGACCCAAAAGACATAAATCAGGTCGAACAACAACTCAGAATAAGATACGGTAGCTGTTTCCGTTTCTCTCTTTCTGAACAAGGGATGAGGTGAATAAAACATACGGGATTCCTTTAATATACCTATTAAAGAAACCCCGTAAAAGAGTATTTTGTTCAGAGCAGGTATTACATTCTGGAAGGAACCTCAATACCCAGCAAGCTCATTCCCAAACGAACTACTTTGGCCACATTGGCAGACAAAGCAATACGGAATATTTTTACCGCCTCATTCTCTTCACGCAGAATACTATAGTCGTGGTAGAACTGGTTATATTCTTTCACCAGATCATACGTATAATTTGCGATAATAGACGGACTGTAGTCTTCTCCGGCCTGTTTTACAACTGCTGCAAAATCAGCCACCATCTGGATCAGTCCTTCCTCTTTCTCGCTCAGTTCGATACCGACAGGAATCTGTTCCGGTATCACAATACCGGACTCAGCAGCTTTACGAAGCACAGACTGAATACGGGCATACGTATATTGAATGAACGGTCCTGTATTACCATTGAAGTCAATAGACTCTTTCGGATTGAAAGTCATATTCTTGCGGGCGTCTACTTTAAGAATAAAGTATTTCAAAGCACCCAGACCAACAATACGGGCAATATCATCTGCCTCTTCCTGTGTCAGACCATCCAGTTTTCCCAATTCCTGCGAAGTTTCTTTGGCTGTTGACACCATCTCTTCCATCAGGTCGTCAGCATCAACCACTGTACCTTCACGAGATTTCATCTTACCTTCCGGCAGTTCCACCATACCATAAGAGAAATGTACAAGACCTTTTCCCCATTCAAAACCCAGTTTATCTAACAGGATAGAAAGTACTTGGAAATGATAATTCTGTTCGTTACCCACAACATAAATCATCTTATCAATCGGATAATCAGCAAAACGAAGTTTCGCTGTACCGATGTCCTGAGTCATATAAACAGATGTGCCGTCGCCGCGAAGAAGCAGTTTATGATCGAGCCCTTCAGCAGTCAGGTCAGCCCAAACAGACCCGTCCTCTTTTTTAAAGAAAAAGCCTTTTTCCAGTCCCTCCATCACTTTCTCTTTTCCTTCAAGATAAGTGTTGGATTCATAATATATCTTATCGAAGCTGACACCCATCTTTTGGTAAGTCTCATCAAATCCGGCATACACCCAGCTGTTCATCATTTCCCATAAAGAACGTACTTCCGGATCGCCGGCTTCCCATTTCACCAACATTTCACGGGCTTCCTGCATCAACGGAGAAGCAGCTTCTGCTTCTTCTTTTGTCATGCCTTTTTCCATCAGTTCGGCAAGTTCCGCTTTATAATGCTTGTCAAAAGACACATAATAGTCGCCAACCAGATGGTCACCTTTCTTGCCTGTACTTTCAGGAGTTTCTCCATTTCCATATTTCTTCCATGCCAGCATGGATTTACAGATATGAATGCCACGGTCATTTACTATATTCGTCTTTACCACTCTGTTTCCGTTTGCAGCAACGATGTTAGCCAGCGCATTTCCTAAAAGATTGTTACGCACATGCCCTAAATGAAGCGGCTTGTTGGTATTCGGTGAAGAGTACTCAATCATAACTAACGGAGAAGCCTCGGTAGCTTTTACCAAACCGTACTGTTCATCTGATTGAATCTCATTCAGCAACTCAATCCAGGTAGCCGACGCAATAGTCAGATTCAAAAAGCCTTTTATTACATTGAAAGCAGCTACAGCAGATTCATTTGCCTTCAGATATTCACCAATTTCCTGAGCTGTCTGTTCCGGTCCTTTTCTTGACATTTTCAGAAAAGGGAACACTACCAGCGTCAAATGTCCTTCAAATTCCTTCTTGGTTTTTTGCAACTGCACCATCTTCTCAGGGACTTCCTGACCGTAAAGTGCTTTTAGTCCGTTGATGACGGACGCTACAAGTTTATCTTCTATCTTCATAATCAAGTTGTTTCTTGCGCGCAAAGATACAAAAAAAGGAGACGTATCGCGCCTCCCTCTTCTAATTTCTTTCAACTATATGTTTATTCAACAGCTGCAGACAATTCAGCACCAGCTTTAAACTTAGCTACTTTCTTTGCAGGAATAGTAATAGCCGCCTTTGTAGAAGGATTAATACCAGTTCTTGCCGCTCTTTCACTTACAGAGAACGTTCCAAAACCAACCAAAGCTACCTTATCACCAGCTTTCATAGCGTTAGTAACTGAAGAAATGAAAGCATCAAGAGCTTTCTTCGCATCGGCTTTACTCATTTGAGCTTCAGCAGCCATTGCACTAATAAGTTCAGACTTATTCATGATACGTAAAATGATTAATTAATATATATGTTACACAAAAGATTTCCCATTACGACTTTACAAATATAGATGAACAAAACAATATATCAAATAAAAACATAAAAAAAACGCAGCAAATTATTGAAAAAGAGCTAATAGGGAAGCTTTTCCATGCTTTAAAACAGAATTTATTCGTACTTTTGCGTTCATTACTTAAATATTCAGAATATAAAATTATGCCAACTGTAACTAAAAACCTGATAATTATCAATGTACTAGTCTTTTTCGGGACACTTGTCGCTCAACGATACGGTATCGATCTGACTAATTATCTGGGATTACATTTTTTCCTCGCCAGTGACTTCAATCCGGCACAGCTTATCACTTATATGTTCATGCATGGCGGGTTCAGCCACATTTTTTTCAATATGTTTGCTGTTTTCATGTTTGGAACTGTTCTTGAACGGACCTGGGGACCGAAACGTTTCCTTTTTTATTATATCGTCTGTGGTATCGGCGCAGGACTTATCCAAGAAGGAGTGCAATACATTAAATATGTAGTGGACTACAGCCACTATTCACAGGTGGATATAGGAACAGGCATCATTCCCATGGGAGATTTTCTAAATATGCTGACTACCGTGGGCGCTTCGGGAGCTGTATATGCCATTTTGCTCGCATTCGGTATGTTGTTCCCCAACAACCAGCTATTCATCTTTCCGCTGCCTTTCCCTATCAAAGCCAAATACTTCGTTATCGGTTATGCTTTGATCGAACTGTATGCCGGCTTTGCTAATAATCCCGGAGATAATGTAGCCCACTTTGCCCACTTGGGAGGTATGATATTCGGATTTATCCTGATTATGTATTGGAGAAAAAAAAGTAGAAATAATGGGACATATTATAGCTGATTTAAAAGAAACATTCAGAAGAGGAAACACTTTCATCCGACTGATTTATATTAACGTAGGAATCTTCGTTATCGGTACGTTAATTAGTGTAGTATTGCAGTTGTTCAACCTTAGTGCAGCGGGGATATTCGATTTATTCGCCCTTCCGGCTTCCCTTCACCGGTTTATCATCCAGCCATGGTCATTACTTACCTACATGTTTATGCATGCAGGTTTCCTGCATATCTTGTTCAACATGCTCTGGCTATACTGGTTCGGAAGTTTGTTTCTCTATTTCTTCTCGGGAAAACACTTGCGGGGGGTATATGTATTAGGAGGTATCTGTGGAGGGTTGTTCTACATGGCAGCTTATAACATATTCCCTTATTTTAGCGAGGTATTACCGCACGCTACATTGGTTGGTGCTTCTGCCTCCGTGCTGGCCATCGTAGCAGCTACCGCTTACAGAGAACCGAACTATCGGGTACAGCTTTTCCTTTTTGGCGCCGTTCGTTTAAAGTATCTGGCACTGATCGTTATCGGAACAGACTTACTCTTTATTACTTCCAATAATGCAGGAGGACATATCGCACACTTAGGCGGTGCACTTGCCGGACTCTGGTTTGCAGCCAGCCTGAGCAAAGGAAAAGATCTGACTTCCGGCATTAACTGGTTCATCGACGGCTTCGCTTCCCTGTTTCAGAAAAAGGCATGGAAACGCAAACCCAAAATGAAAGTACACTATGGAAGCGATACAAGTCGCGAGAAAGATTATGATTATAATGCCCGTAAGAAAGCACAATCGGATGAGGTAGACCGTATTTTGGAGAAGCTGAAAAAATCCGGTTATGAAAGCCTGACGACGGAAGAGAAGAAGAGCTTGTTCGACGCAAGCAAAAGATAAAAGAATGGAACACATTGGCAAATTTGTCCTTTATTTGATATTAGCAATCAACGCCCTCTTTGTAGGGATGTTGATTTTGAGTGCCTATAGCCCATATCTCCAACCCAAAATACATCCGATAGCTTCCTGTCTGGGGCTTGCTTTCCCTATATTTCTGGCTATCAACCTATGCTTTGTTATCTTTTGGACCATCATCAGCTATCGCTATGCCTTACTGCCGATCATCGGGTTTCTGGTATGTATCCCACAAATACGGACCTATATCCCCATTAATTTTACGGTAGAAACGATACCGGACGGCAGCATCAAGTTCTTGTCCTACAACGTTATGGGGTTTAACAATTTAGAAAAGAAGGACGAAAAAAATCCAATATTATCCTACCTTGCCGACAGCAAAGCTGATATCATCTGCCTTCAAGAGTACAATTCAACTGGAAACAAGAAATATCTGACAGCAGAAGACATTAGGAAAGCATTAAAGGCATATCCTTACCGCTCTATCCACAATCCGGAAAAAGGAGGCAGCCAGTTAGCTTGCTTCTCTAAGTTTCCCATACTTTCGGCACGTCCCATCCAATATGAAAGTACTTACAATGGATCAATGCAGTACACTCTGAAAGTAAATGAAGACACCATTACCCTCATAAACAACCATCTAGAATCCAACAAACTGACGAAAGAAGACAAGGTAATCTATGAGGATATGATAAAAGACCCGGACGCAAAGAAAGTAAAAACGGGGCTCCGACAATTAATAAAGAAACTGGCGGAAGCATCAGCCATCCGTTCTTCACAGGCGGATTCCGTAGCCAGCATCATTGCAAACAGCCAATATCCCACTATTATTGCCTGTGGCGACTTCAACGACGCTTCCATTTCGTACACCCATCGCATCCTTACACAACAACTGGATGACGCTTTCACACAATCCGGCAGGGGACTGGGTATCTCCTATAATCTGAATAAATTCTATTTCCGGATAGACAATATTCTGATCAGTCCCAATCTGAAAGCCTATAACTGTACCGTAGACCGTTCGATTAAAGATTCGGACCATTACCCGATCTGGTGCTATATAGGCAAGCAATAAAACAGAAAAAACTTTAATAAATACCATGATGATTAGAAAAACTTTAACCATTTTAGCAGCAAGTTGTATGATGTACTCCTGTGGAACAAAAACAGAAAGCAATCCTTTCTTCACTGAATTTCAAACAGAGTATGGTGTTCCTTCCTTCGATAAAATCAAACTGGAACATTACGAACCCGCCTTTTTGAAAGGTATTGAAGAACAGAACCAGAATATCCAGGCAATTATCGAAAGCCCGGAAGTACCTACCTTCGACAACACGATTGTAGCTTTGGACAACAGCGCACCCATTCTGGACCGTGTAAGTGCCATTTTCTTCAATATGACGGATGCGGAAACAACCGATGAACTGACCGAGCTCTCTATCAAAATGGCACCAGTCCTTTCCGAGCACGAAGATAACATCTCTCTGAATCAAGAACTTTTCAAACGTGTAAACGCTGTATACCAACAGAAAGATTCAATGAATCTGACCACAGAACAGAAACGTCTGCTGGATAAAACCTACAAAAGTTTCGTCCGTTCGGGAGCTAATTTAGATACAGAGAAACAGGCGCGTCTCCGCGAAATCAACAAAGAACTTTCTACCTTGGGTATTACATTCAGCAATAATGTTCTGAATGAAAACAATGCCTTCCAACTTTTCGTAGACAAAAAAGAAGATTTATCCGGATTGCCCGAATGGTTCTGCCAAAGTGCAGCCGAAGAGGCTAAAGCTGCCGGACAATCCGGAAAGTGGCTGTTCACCCTTCACAATGCCAGCCGCCTGCCGTTCCTGCAATACTCAGAGAATCGCCCGCTCCGCGAGAAAATGTATAAGGCATACATCAACCGTGGAAACAATAACGACAAGAATGACAATAAAGAAACCATCCGGAAGATTGTCTCCCTCCGTCTGGAAAAAGCTAACTTATTAGGTTTCAATAACTATGCCAACTTTGTACTGGACGAAACAATGGCAAAGAATGACAGCAATGTAATGAGTCTGCTGAATGACCTTTGGAGCTATGCCTTGCCGAAAGCGAAAGTCGAAGCCACAGAACTCCAACAGTTAATGGATAAAGAAGGCAAAGGCGAGAAATTGGAAGCATGGGACTGGTGGTATTACACCGAGAAACTTCGCAAAGAGAAATACAACCTCTCCGAAGAAGACACCAAGCCTTACTTCAAACTGGAAAATGTACGCGAAGGAGCTTTTGCAGTCGCCAACAAATTATATGGTATCACTCTGAGCAAACTGGAAGGTATCCCAACTTACCATCCGGATGTGGAAGTCTTCGAAGTGAAAGACGCCGACGGCTCCCAACTGGGTATTTTCTATGTTGACTATTTCCCCCGTTCCGGAAAAAGCGGCGGCGCATGGATGAGCAATTACCGCGAACAGCAGGGAACAACCCGTCCGTTGGTATGCAACGTATGCAGTTTCACCAAACCTGTCGGCGACACTCCTTCTTTGTTGACAATGGACGAAGTAGAGACCTTATTCCACGAGTTCGGTCATGCGCTGCATGGCTTGCTGACAAAGTGCGAATACAAAGGAACCTCCGGTACCAATGTTGTACGCGACTTTGTTGAACTTCCTTCTCAGATCAACGAACACTGGGCCACCGAACCGGAAGTACTGAAAATGTATGCGAAACATTATCAAACCGGTGAAGTAATCCCCGATGAAATCATCGAAAAGATTCTGAAACAGAAAACATTCAACCAAGGATTCATGACTACCGAGTTACTGGCTGCCGCCATTCTCGACATGAACCTTCATATGATAACAGATGTAAATAATCTGGATATGCTCGCTTTCGAAAAAGAAGCGATGGACAAGCTCGGACTGATCCCCGAAATAGCTCCCCGTTACCGTGTCACATACTTCAATCATATCATTGGCGGATACGCTGCCGGATACTACAGTTACCTTTGGGCGAATGT
This sequence comes from Bacteroides faecis, assembly GCF_020091505.1. NCBI lineage: Bacteria > Pseudomonadati > Bacteroidota > Bacteroidia > Bacteroidales > Bacteroidaceae > Bacteroides > Bacteroides faecis. The sequence goes on from NZ_CP081916.1 coordinate 672,583, forward strand.
ACTTGACAATGATGCCTTTGAAGCGTTCAAAGAACATGGAATCTTTGATAAAAATACAGCCGACCTGTTCCGCTACAACGTATTGGAGAAGGGAGACAGCGAAGATCCGATGATACTTTATAAGAATTTCCGCGGTGCAGAACCGAGTCTGGAGCCGCTACTGAAAAACAGAGGAATGAAATAAAACGGCAAAAAAGCCCTTAAACATCAAATATTTGAGGGCTTATTACATATGAATGTGAAAAAAAAACTATATTTGCAGCCTTGTATGCGGCAAAAAGAACTTGTATACGACAGAATTTAACTGAAAATTAAATTAAAAAAGTAATCATCATAAATTAAAAGTAAAATGCAAAACAAAGGATTTGTAAAGTTTTTTGCGGTACTACTCACGCTGGTATGCGTGTTCTACCTCTCCTTCTCCTTCGTAACTCGCCATTACACAAATAAGGCGAAAGAGATTGCGAACGGTGACCCGAAAGTAGAACAAGACTACCTTGACTCTCTCTCCAATGAGAAAGTAATGCTGTGGAACTGGACGCTGAAAGATTGTCGTGAAATGGAGATCAGTTTAGGTTTGGACCTAAAAGGTGGTATGAATGTTATCCTTGAAGTCTCTGTGCCTGATGTTATCAGAGCATTGGCTGACAACAAGCCAGATGAGAATTTCAACAAAGCGTTGAATGAAGCTGCAAAGCAAGCTGTCAACAGCCAGGACGACATCATTACCTTGTTCGTCAGAGAATACCAGAAGACTGCTCCGGGCGCAAAACTTTCTGAACTCTTCGCGACACAACAGTTGAAAGATAAAGTTAACCAGAAATCATCAGATGCTGAAGTAGAAAAAGTATTGAGAGCAGAAGTAAAGGCTGCCGTTGAAAACTCATACAACGTGCTTCGTACCCGTATCGACCGCTTTGGTGTTGTTCAGCCGAACATCCAAAGCCTCGAAGATAAGATGGGCCGTATCATGGTGGAACTTCCGGGTATCAAGGAGCCGGAACGTGTGAGAAAACTTCTTCAAGGTTCGGCTAACCTCGAATTCTGGGAAACATATACTGCAAAAGAGATTCTTCCGGCTATGCAATCGGCTGACTCAAAATTGCGTGCTATCCTGTCACAGGAAACGGCTGCTGACTCTACAGCTACTAACACAACAGCAGACACAATCCCTGCAGCCAAACTGACAGAAGCTACTCCGGCCAAAAAAGCCGTAAGCGTTGCCGACAGCCTCGCAGCTACTCTGAAAGGAGATGCCAAAGACGAAAAAGCTGGAGCAAACATGGAAGAAATCAAAAAGCAATATCCGTTGCTGGCTATTCTTCAGTTGAATTCAAGCGGTCAGGGTCCGGTTATCGGCTATGCTAACTATAAGGATACTGCTGATATCAACAGATATCTGAGCATGCCCGAAATCCAGTCAGAACTTCCGAAGGATCTTCGTCTGAAATGGGGCGTTTCTCCTTCTGAATTCGATAAAAAAGGACAGACATTCGAACTGTATGCCATCAAATCTACTGAACGTAACGGTAAAGCTCCGTTGGAAGGTGACGTAGTAACAGATGCAAAAGATGAATTCGACCAATACAGTAAACCGGCTGTCAGCATGACAATGAACTCTGACGGTGCACGCCGCTGGGCACAGTTGACCAAGCAGAACATCGGTCGTTCTATCGCTATCGTTCTTGATAATTATGTATATTCTGCTCCGAACGTAAACTCTGAAATCACAGGCGGACGCTCACAGATTACAGGTCACTTCACTCCGGAACAGGCAAAGGACTTAGCTAACGTATTGAAATCAGGTAAGATGCCGGCTCCGGCTCACATCGTACAGGAAGATATCGTAGGTCCGTCTCTGGGTCAGGAATCTATTAACGCAGGTATTTTCTCATTCGTTGTAGCTTTGATACTGTTGATGATCTATATGTGTTCCATGTATGGCTTCATCCCGGGTATGGTTGCCAACTGCGCATTGTTCCTGAACTTCTTCTTCACGCTGGGTATCCTTTCATCCTTCCAGGCGGCACTGACCATGTCCGGTATTGCCGGTATGGTGTTGTCACTCGGTATGGCGGTGGATGCGAACGTACTTATCTATGAACGTACAAAAGAAGAGCTTCGTGCCGGCAAGGGTGTGAAGAAAGCATTGGCTGACGGTTATTCAAATGCCTTCTCTGCTATCTTCGACTCCAACCTAACATCTATCATCACCGGTATCATCCTGTTCAACTTCGGTACAGGTCCTATCCGTGGTTTTGCCACTACATTGATTATCGGTATCCTTGTATCCTTCTTCACTGCTGTGTTCATGACTCGTCTGGTTTACGAACACTTCATGAATAAAGACAAGTGGCTGAACCTGACATTTACTTCCAAGATTTCCAGAAACTTGCTGGTAAATACCCGTTTCGACTTCATGGGAACCAATAAGAAGTCACTGATCATCGTAAGCGCTATTATCCTTGTTTGTATTGGTTCGTTTGCATTACGTGGTTTAAGTCAAAGTATTGACTTCACCGGTGGACGTAACTTCAAGGTACAATTCGAGAATCCGGTAGAACCGGAACAAGTTCGTGAACTGATCGCTGACAAGTTTGGTGAAGATGTAAATGTAAATGTGATCGCTATCGGTACAGACAAGAAAACAGTACGTATCAGTACCAACTACCGTATCGCAGACGAAGGTAACAATGTAGACTCTGAGATCGAATCATACTTATACGAAACACTGAAGCCGTTGCTGACACAGAACATCACACTGGCTACTTTCATCGACCGTGACAATCACACAGGTGGTAGTATCGTAAGTTCACAGAAAGTAGGTCCGAGTATCGCAGACGATATCAAGACAGGTGCCGTATGGTCAGTTGTTCTGGCTCTGATCGCTATCGGTCTGTATATCTTGATCCGTTTCCGCAACATCGCTTACAGTATTGGTTCTATCGTAGCTCTGACTTGTGATACGATCATGATTATCGGTGCTTACTCACTGTTGTGGGGATTCGTTCCGTTCTCATTGGAAATCGACCAGACATTTATCGGTGCTATCCTGACAGCTATCGGTTACTCTATTAATGATAAGGTGGTAATCTTCGACCGTGTACGTGAGTTCTTCGGCTTGTATCCGAAACGCGACAAACGTCAGTTGTTCAATGACTCTCTGAACACGACACTGGCTCGTACCATCAATACTTCATTGAGTACGTTGATCGTATTGCTGTGTATCTTCATCCTCGGTGGTGATTCAATTCGCAGCTTCGCATTCGCTATGATCCTCGGTGTTGTGATCGGTACTTTATCTTCATTGTTTATTGCATCTCCGATTGCATACAACATGATGAAGAGCAAAAAAGTAGTAACAACTACTACGGAAGATTAATACAATCCAGAAATAGAAAAAGCCTCTTCCGAATATTCGGAAGAGGCTTTTTCTATTGATTATTAAAACAAATAGAAGCTATAAGACGTTAATCTTAAAAGAGACCATTGTAAAACTTTAAACTTGTACAGTATGAAAGCAAACAACACAGCTCCCTACAGATCTTCTTAAGTAGCCCCGAGGGGAATCGAACCCCTATCTAAAGTTTAGGAAACTTCTATTCTATCCGTTGAACTACAAGGCCGCTTTTATTTTGGTTGCAAAGATAACGGTTTCTGTCGATTTAACAAGAATAAAAATGCAGGTTCCTTTCAGCAATTTCAAATATTTGGCGTCAATAGGACAATAAAGTACGATTTATTTTGATAATTCGATTAACTTTCCGACCTTTGCACTCACAAATTGAAAGTAAAATCAGTTTTTAAATTAAATATAGTAATTAAAGTTATGGCAGACGAAATGATGGTTAAAGAATTGGAGGAAGTAGTAGTACGTTTCTCCGGCGACTCCGGCGATGGTATGCAGCTGGCAGGCAACATCTTCTCGAACGTGTCGGCTACGGTAGGAAATGACATTTGTACATTCCCTGACTATCCGGCAGACATCCGTGCTCCGCAAGGTTCGCTGACCGGTGTTTCCGGTTTTCAGGTTCACATTGGTGCAGGACAGGTGTACACTCCAGGAGACCGTTGCCACGTATTAGTAGCGATGAACCCCTCCGCACTGAAAACACAAATCAAATTCTGTAAACCGCAAGGACTTATCATCACCGACTCCGACTCGTTCGAAGCCAGAGACCTGGAAAAAGCACAATTCAAGACCGACAATCCTTTCGAAGAATTAGGCGTTAAACAAGAAGTGTTGGAAGTGCCCATTTCTTCTATGTGCAAAGAAAGCCTGAAAGATTCCGGACTGGACAACAAGTCTATTCTCCGTTGCAAGAACATGTTTGCTCTCGGACTGGTTTGCTGGTTATTCAACCGCAGCCTGGCAGCAGCAGAAAAGATGCTGCGCGAGAAATTCGCAAAGAAACCCGAAATAGCAGAAGCAAATATAAAGGTATTGAATGATGGTTATAACTATGGTGCCAATACTCACGCTTCTACCTCTACTTATAAGATTGAAAGCAAAGCTCCGAAATCAAAAGGACTTTATACAGATATTAATGGCAACAAAGCAACATCTTACGGATTGATTGCTGCCGCTGAAAAAGCCGGTCTGGAACTCTATCTGGGTTCATACCCTATCACTCCGGCAACAGATATTCTGCACGAATTATCCAAACATAAATCACTGGGTGTAAAAACCGTACAGTGCGAAGACGAAATTGCCGGATGTGCTTCGGCAGTTGGCGCCGCTTTTGCCGGTGCTCTGGCAGTAACTACTACTTCCGGACCGGGTGTTTGTCTGAAAAGTGAGGCGATGAATCTTGCTGTAATCGGCGAACTTCCTTTGGTCATTGTCAACGTACAGCGTGGTGGTCCATCTACAGGTCTGCCTACCAAGTCGGAACAAACAGACTTGCTGCAAGCACTTTACGGACGTAACGGTGAAAGCCCGATGCCGGTCATCGCTGCTACTTCCCCCACTAATTGTTTTGACGCTGCTTATATGGCTGCCAAGATTGCTTTGGAGCATATGACTCCGGTTGTATTACTCACCGATGCTTTCGTAGCCAACGGTTCTGCTGCCTGGAAACTTCCTAATCTGGACGAATATCCTGCTATCAAACCTCCGTATGTAACTCCGGACATGGCTGGTAACTGGACTCCATATCAACGTAATGCAGAAACTGGTGCACGCTATTGGGCAATCCCGGGAACAGAAGGATTTATGCACCGTATCGGTGGTCTTGAAAAGAGCAACGAGAACGGCGCCATCTCTACCGAACCCGAAAATCATAACAAGATGGTTCACCTGCGTCAGGCCAAAGTAGACAAGATTGCAGACTATATTCCCGAACTTGAAGTGCTGGGCGATAAAGACGCAGACCTACTGATTGTTGGCTGGGGTGGCACCTACGGACATCTTCGTCTGGCTATGGACTTTATGCGCGATCATGGAAAGAAGGTAGCCTTTGCACACTTCCAATACATCAATCCGCTGCCTAAGAACACAGCAGACGTATTACGTAAATACAAGAAGATTGTAGTAGCTGAACAGAATCTGGGACAATTTGCCGGATATCTGCGCATGAAAATACCTGGACTGAACATCAGCCAGTTCAACCAAGTGAAAGGCCAGCCTTTCGTTACGAGAGAATTGATAGATGCATTTACTAAATTATTGGAGGAATAAGAGATGAGCGATAAAGTATATACCGTACAAGATTATAAATCAGGCCAACCTCGCTGGTGTCCGGGATGCGGTGACCACGCTTTCCTGAACTCACTGCACAAGGCAATGGCTGAACTGGGAGTAGCTCCGCATAACATCGCCGTAATTTCGGGTATCGGTTGTTCTTCCCGTCTGCCTTATTATGTGAACACATATGGCTTCCACACCATTCACGGACGTGCTGCTGCTGTTGCAACAGGTGCAAAGGTAGCTAATCCGGATTTGACGATCTGGCAGATCTCCGGTGACGGTGACGGTCTGGCTATTGGTGGTAACCACTTCATCCACGCTGTTCGCCGTAACATCGACCTGAACATGATCCTACTGAACAACCGCATCTACGGATTGACAAAAGGACAATACTCACCGACTTCGGAACGCGGATTCGTCAGCAAATCATCCCCTTACGGAACAGTAGAAGATCCGTTCCACCCGGCAGAACTTGCCTTCGGTGCCCGCGGACGTTTCTTTGCCCGCTGTATAGCAGTAGACGGCGCCGCTTCTGTAGAAGTATTGAAAGCAGCCGCCAATCACAAAGGCGCATCTGTAGTAGAAGTTCTGCAAAACTGCGTCATCTTTAACGACGGAACTCATGCTTCCGTTGCAACGAAAGAAGGACGTGCGAAGAACGCAATCTATCTGGAACACGGCAAACCGATGTTGTTTGGTGAAAACAAAGAGTTTGGTTTGATGCAGGAAGGTTTCGGACTGAAAGTAGTGAAACTTGGCGAAAATGGAATCACAGAAAAAGACATTCTCGTTCATGATGCTCACTGCCAAGACAATACGCTTCAGTTAAAACTGGCATTGATGGAGGGTCCCGATTTCCCGATTGCACTCGGTGTAATCCGCGAAGTAGAAGCTCCTACATACAATGATGCCGTAACAGAGCAGATCGAAGACATCAAAGGCAAGAAGAAATATCATAACTTCCAGGAACTGTTGATGACTAATGATACTTGGGAAGTGAAATAATTCGCTTTTCATCCGCAAACGAGAAGGCGCAGACAAGAGATATCATTCTCTTATCTACGCCTTTTTTCATTTTCAAATCATCGGTTCGCCTTACGCTTCTTTACTTCCTCCACGAGTTTCGTAAAGGATTTCTCCTTTTTACGCTTTTCATGTTCGGAAGCGGAGAAATGCCAAGCTTCGCGCCGGAGTTTCAGGTAGCTCTCATAGACTTTAGCATCCAATAGCCCACTGTTTACCGCTTCCAAAACGGCACAGCCGGGTTCATTGATATGCTTGCAGTCCTTGAAGCGGCATGCCTTCGCATAATCGGAAATATCCAGCACTTCTTCCAATGAATCAACACCGTCCATAGCCAGCCCAAACTCCCGGACGCCCGGAGTATCGATCAGCACACCCGATCCATCCATCAACACCATTTCCCGTCGAGTCGAAGTGTGCCGTCCTTTCCCTGTAGACAGGCTTATATCAGACGCAAGCAATAACGATTTCCCACAAAGTGCATTCACCAGAGAACTTTTACCGACCCCCGAAGAACCGACAAACACCACCGTTTCGCCTTCCGGGATAGATTCCCGCAACCGAAGAATCGTTTCGGGCTGACGAATACTTGTAAAAAACACCGGTATCCGGCGGAATATATGCTTTATTTGTTCTTCAATCTCCTGTCTGTCAAAGTCTAAATCGGCTTTGTTGAGCACCCATGCGGCATTGATATTCTCCTCCTGCATCTGAACCATAAAGCGCTCCGCCCTGCGGACATTAAAGTTATCATCAAGGCTTTGTACAATAAACGCCTGATCGACATAAGATGCAATCACCTGTTTATCAGCAACTGTACCGTTTTTCTTACGATACAATGTCCGCTCACGGGGAAGCATATCAACGATGATTCCTTTATTTTCATCAAACGGCTGAAAGATGACCCAATCACCCGTACAAGGCAGTTCGAAGTCCGATCTTCCATACATCATACTTCCTGTCAGCTCACACTGAAACTGTCCGTTTTCAGAAATTACTTCGTAGCAGGTACGATGTACGACGGATACCCTGCCATGAGGCAACGCATTATAGGTTGATTCCTGTTTCAGCTGGTCCAATTTATCATTCCAACCATAAATAGCTAACTGGTTCATTGTCCTACCTTTTTTGCGATGAAGAACACATAACCGTAAAACTCTTTATACTTGCGGTATAATTCTACTTCCATCGATTGAAGCGCACTGAATTCTTCGGCTATTTTATTTCCTGCATACTTACGAAGAAAAATCTCCTGCGCCGGAACCTTCAGAGCAAAATAATGCTCTGTCCAACAGTTTTCCGGCAGAATAAATGTTGCGACGGGAAGATAGCCGGCTTTGTGTATCTTGGCCACCTGATTAGGAATCGTATCTATTTCCGGATACGCATCTACCCAGAAGTCATTGATTTCCGCGGGGCGTTCGTCTGTAAACCACGAACTTTCGGAAACAGCAATATACCCTCCCGGTTTCAAATACTGACGCCACTCATTCAGTCCCCGTTCAAAACCGATATTATAAATGGCACCTTCCGACCAGATCAGATCCAGTTCCTCCTTCTGAAAAGGAAGATCATCCATTGAGCCGACAATACCTTTTACCCGGTCCTGCAAACCTGATTGCAGGACGTTACGGTTGAAAATATGAATAAAGTCGGAAAGAAAGTCCAGCCCGGTAATCTGTCCCGGCGTATGTTCCGCCAATACCATTGTCTGACCGCCCGTCCCGCAACCGATGTCGGCGATAAGGGATTTATCGGTAAGATTATCTATGAAGCTCAATGCTTTCAGTGTCACTTCAGGGCTTCCGGGCCCTTGTCGCTCCATATTGGAAAAGAAGTCACAGATTAAATTAAGTTCGAATTCATGAATAGTTTTATTTTCGTTACTCATTATCGTAATGTATTTTGCATACACAGAAAGCATCACAACGCTTTCATCATTGCACGCAGATTAAACTTGAATTAAATAAATAAAGAATCACTCTCGAAAGGAGTTATCCGAGAGTAAACGAAGAGACAATCTGTATCAAAAGCACAGATTGTTTATAAAACCAAATCCGATTTAAATGTCTTTGTCATGCCGCAAAGATATATAATACTTTCCGATCCTGCAAAATAAAAAACATGTTTTAATGTCATCCATGCCTAAAAAGTTAGAAGCATTTAATGCTTTTCCGTGCGGTATCAAAAAAAAAATCGTAGCTTTGCAATAACTTAAAAAAGAGACTGATATGGAACAACAGGACAGATATATACGTTTTGATTGGGCAGTGAAAGTACCTTCTCCGCCAAAAAGCAAATTTTGGTGTGTTGGAGGGCTTCTTGACTGTGCTTTTGGGCGAAGACGTGAAAATCATCGAACTGTTGGAAAGTGAAAGTAATCAGCAGACCATTGATGATAAGTTCAACCGTGTGAACATCAAAGCCAGAAATAGTAAAGATGAAATAATCATTGTAGAGATTCAGAATACCCGTGAATTATATTATCTGGAACGCATCCTTTACGGAGTGGCGAAAGCGATTACGGAACATATTTCTTTGAGTGAATGCTACTACGAGGTGAAAAAGATTTATTCTATAAGTATCCTCTACTTCGATATCGGCAAAGGGGACGATTATTTGTATCATGGTCAGAATAACTTTACGGGAGTACACACCGGAGATCGGCTCGAAATAACCACTAAAGAAAAGGATGCCCTCGTCCGTAAACTTCCCGCAGAAGTTTTTCCGGAGTATTTCCTGATTCGTGTGAATGAATTCAATAAAGTAGCCGTTACTCCACTGGAAGAATGGATTGAGTACCTGAAAACCGGTTGTATTCGTCACGATACTACAGCTCCCGGCTTGGGAGAAGCCCGCAAAAAGCTGATTTACTATAATATGTCTCCGGAAGAACGACATGCTTATGATGAACACTTAAGCGCCATAATGATACAAAATGACGTATTGGATGGGGCTAAATTGGAAGGTCGCATGGAAGGAATGGAAAAAGGGATAGAAAAAGGACGAATGGATATAGCTCGGAATCTGAAATCAATGGGACTGGACATAGCGGCAATCCAAAAAGCTACGGGATTGCTACCTGAAGAAATTCAGAAGTTGTAAATGATGTGATTGTTTATATACTATTGTTCCGTTTCATTTCTTTTCCCACATAAGCGATAATGAAGAGAAATGATAGTCATCTGAATGGCAGGGATACATTTGCAATTGAATGGACAGATACATTTACCACACATTTTTTCACTAATTCTCACCCGACTCATTACTTATGAACGAGTCTCCATGTAAGAATGAAGCAAACTTGCACTAAAGTATTTCCCAATAAGTACAAGACTTGCTCCGGACAAGTACTTAAGTTGTCTGATTCTAGTACTACGTTCGGGTCGAAGATGTACAACATTGGAATGAAAGATGTACTACCTTTACTCTATTGTATATTATCAAGCGTTCACCGCATTCAGCCTTTTCAGTTTCTCTCGCAAACGTCCTGATAGAAGGAGATAGCGACTGAAGGCTGTTTTTTTATACCCTGCCTCTGGCGCCTTCTGAGAAGAGGGAGTGCTTTCAGCCCTTTCAGCCTTGGGCATACATAAATCCATCGTTTATTGGCTATGCCTACTCTGCATACAATTGATCGTTACTCGACATATGGGCTGAATCCTGTAAGCCCGGAGATGAACTTCACTCACCACCGAGTTGAACTCCACTCACCACCGAGGTAATGGTTACTCGCTCCCGAAGTGAAAGTGGATGGTATACCAGCTTATTTGAAATGAATAAACTGTTCATAATTCATAAAAACAGAGGTTCGGTTTACCTCAAACAGAAGCTCTGTTTGTCTCCAATAGAGGTTCTGTTTAAGATAAATACAGGCTCTATTGAAACAGAACTTGCTAGCGCTCGAACCAATTTTTTCCGGCTGAAGGGGCTGAAAGCACTCCCCCCTCTCAGAGCGTGCCAGAGGTGGGATATAAAAAACAGCCTTCAGCCGCTATCTCCTTCCATCAGGGCGTTTGCGAGAGCGACTGAAGGGCTGAATGCTTTTATCCCTGCAAATACAAACGATTAAAGCATAAGTGCACGATGAACCGATTCGTGAATCATTACCAGAGCTGTGATCCCTATGAAATTTCCCCTTTTCATTTTAATAATTACCCCAGGCATCTGTGAAGATGTCATTAACCTAACCAGTTAATTGCGAAGCCGCCATTACCTTCTTTCCCACGGTATGGCGGTCTTTTTTAAATACAACGCTTGCTTAAATAGCGAACCGGATACCATACAGACAAGAATCCTACTGCCAACACTGTAATGAAAATAAGTACCACATCCCACAGATGGACACTCACCGGATAAGCATCTACCACAAAAGTACCACCCCCTCCGCCAAGGGTAATCAGACCATACTTCTGCTGGATGAAACATAATATCAAACCCAGAATAATACCGGAAATGGCTCCAAACAAAGAAATCAGACGGCCTTCAAATAAAAAGATACGAGATATAAGTTTGTCACTGGCACCAAGGCTGCGCAATGTAATGACATCGTCTTTCTTGTCCAAAATCAACATAGAAAGAGAACCAATCACATTGAAACAGGCGATCATCAGAATAAAAGTAAGAAACAGATAAGAAATCAGTTTCTCTATTTCCATGATACGGAAGACATCGGCTTGCTGCTGATAACGGTTCTGTACCACAAAGTCATCACCCAGCATTTTCTCTATTTTAGATTGTACAGATGACACATTAGCGTTTGGCTTCAGCTTCAGCTCAATGCCGGAAACCTCTGTCGTATAGTCCAATAAGTTACGAAGAAAATCAAGGGAAGTGAGAATATAACTTTCATCATACTTCTGTTGGTTGACCACAAACACAACACCCGGTGAATAAAGATAGTCGCGATTGAAAGAAGCCCCGGGGTTCGCCATATTCACTTTGGCATTCCGCTTGGGAAGGTACACCTGCAAAGGATCTACAAACGCCAGTCCTGTGCCCAAAGTCGAAACCAGTTCCACACCCATCACTCCATAATTCACAATCGAATCATGAAGAATAAATTCACCGGCTCCGTAAAGAATGCTGTCTATTTCAGTTAAATCTTCAAAATTATCTTCTACCCCTTTCAGCACTACCATGGCCTGACGGTCTTTATATTGTACCATCGCATTCTCTTCCAGAGTCTCTGTAGATACCGATACTTCGGGAAGCGCACAGACCGCACGAATTTTTTCATTCTGCCCATCGAATACTTTTCCTTCACGGACCGTAATCTTCAGTTGAGGATCAAAAGCCGTGAAAAAGCTGGCTACCATATCCTGAAATCCGTTAAAGACGGAAAGCGTACAGACCAGTGCAAGCGTAGCAAGCGCTACCCCGCATACCGACACGCCGGATATAATGTTGATAGCATTATGCTTCTTCTTCGAGAAAAGATAACGCCGGGCTATGTAGAAGGGGAAATTCACTTCAGCAAAGAGTCAATCTTCTCAATATAATCCAGCGAATCGTCCACGAAAAACTTTAATTCGGGGATAATCCGTAATTGATGACGTACACGAGTACCAAGCTCATAGCGAATGGTTTTCATGTTCTCATTGATATTCTTCACTATTTCTTCAGCTTTCTCGGATGGGAAAACGCTCAGGTAAACACGGGCGATACTCATATCGGGACTGATACGAACAGCGCTGACCGATACCAATGTACCCGGCATTGCCTTTGTTTGAAGCAGGAATATCTCGCTCAACTCCTTCTGTAACAGGCGAGATATTTTATTCTGTCTGGTTGTTTCCATAAACTTATTTACAATTTTACGATTTATAATTCAAATTTTCTTCCTTATGATCGTCAATCCGTCACGCAAAGGAAGAATTACTTTTTCCACCCGGCTATCCGTAGCGATGAAATCATTAAAAGCCTTGATACCGATAGTCTGCGTATCTGAGCTGCGAGGTTGCTCCAGCACATGCCCATCCCACAAAGTATTGTCGGCAATAATATACCCACCTGCGGAAAGATGTTTTAAAACCATCTCATAATAATCGATGTACATCCGTTTATCACCGTCAACAAAAGCCAGATCGAACGTAATACCTAACTGAGGAACAAGCTCCAGAGCATCTCCGATATAAAATCGGATCTTGTCCGCAAAGGGAGAATTCTCCAGCCAGGGACGGGTGAAATCCTCTTGTTCATCATTTATCTCAAACGTATGCAACATTCCGCCCTCCCGGAGTCCTTCCGCCAGACAAAGGGCAGAATAACCGCTATACGTTCCGATTTCCAGTATTTGCCAGGGACGAATCATTTCCACGAACATTTTCAGCATCCGCCCCTGTAAGTGCCCGGAAGCCATACGGGGACGAAGCAATTTCACATGCGTATCCCGATAGAGCGCCTTCAGATAGTCACTTTCAGCATCGATATGCTGCAAAATATATTCATCAATAGATTCAGTCTCCTGCATAAAACCCGGTCTTATAAATAACAGTTAGAGATAACGATTGTTGTTAGGCAATACAGTTTCTCCCGCATGCTTCAATGCATCTTCCACAACGTTGATTTCAAGGAAGGAAGTTTGCGTACCTGCCTTACCGCTACTTAAATAACCCACCATATCAGATGGCTGCAAGCGTCCCTCTTTCAAAAGACGGCGCAGAGCGGCAAAGTAGTATTCCTGTCCGTTGGCCAATTCCGGCATATAGATAGCTTCCACACCGTAAGAAAGAGCCAGATGACGCATCGTTTTTTCCTTATAGCAGATAGCCAACACCGGGAATTTACCACGGAAAGCAGCCAGATTACGGGCTGTCCGTCCACTGTAGCTATCTGTAATGATAGCGCGTATCTTCAGTTTCGATGTAGCTTTCACCGCTTGTTTAGCGAGGAATGCCGTCACGTCGTTGCTGTTTTCGTTCAACGGAATACGGATATCGTTTTCTTCCAGCTTATCCTTTTCAGCCTGAGCTGCGATCTTAGTCATTGTCTTCACTGCATCCACCGGATATTTGCCATAAGCAGTTTCACCGCTCAGCATCAAAGCATCTGTACGATAATAGATTGCATTTGCAATATCAGTCACCTCCGCACGAGTCGGACGGGGATTGTTGATCATCGTATGAAGCATCTGAGTTGCAACAATCACCGGCTTCTTTGCCAGAATACATTTGCGGATCAGCACACGCTGGATACCCGGAATACGTTCCTGCGGAACTTCGATACCCAAGTCGCCACGGGCTACCATCACACCATCCGCCACTTCAAGGATCTCGTCAATGTTGTCTACGCCCTCCTGATTCTCAATCTTGGCAATAATGCGGATATCACTGTTGTGTGCATCCAGAATCTCACGGATATCGAGCACATCCTGACGGTTGCGCACGAAAGAGTGAGCGATGAAATCGATATCTTTTTCGATGGCATAAAGTATATTATTGCGGTCTTTTTCTGTCAATGAAGGAAGATTGATACGAACACCCGGTACGTTCACGCTCTTGCGGCTTCCCAGCGTTGCATCGTTTTTCACTTCGCAAAGCAGATAATCGGCGGTCTTGTCGATCACTTCCAGTTCCAGATCACCATCATCAATCAACACCAGTCCTCCGATATTCAAATCGTTCACAAAATCCGGATACGAAACAGCAATGCATTCACGAGTCGTCTCCTGATCAGGATTACCGACAATCTTCACTTTATCACCTATCTGATAGGGGATCGGTTCCGCATTGGCAGTCGTACGTACTTCCGGTCCTTTGGTATCCATCAGAATCGCAATCCGGTTGGATACGGAACGAACATTGGCAATCAACGCTTCAAAACCTTCACGGCTAGCGTGAGCCGTATTCATACGCACTACATTCATCCCAGCTTCAAACAGCTGTTTTATAAAGTCCACATCGCAACGTCTATCCGAAATGGATGCAACGATTTTTGTCTGTTTCAGTAACATAGCCTTTTTACCTATTTAATATATTAATACCTTATTTATTATCTAACAAAGCCTCCAGAGCCAAACGATACGAATTCAGCCCGAAACCACAGATGACTCCTTTGCACGCACAGGCAATCATAGATACATGCCGAAAAGACTCGCGGCTATGTATATTAGAGATATGAACCTCGATCACCGGAGAAGTCACAGAACGAATGGCATCCTGCAAAGCGATGGATGTATGCGTATAAGCACCGGCATTCAGAATGATGCCGTCTGCCTCAAAACCTACCTGCTGAATGCAGTCAATCATTTCTCCCTCAATGTTCGATTGAAAATAGTCGATCTCCAAATCAGCATACCTTTTACGAAGCTCAGCCAGATAGTCTTCAAATGTAACACTTCCGTATATGGAAGGTTCACGCTTGCCCAACAGATTGATGTTCGGGCCATTAATAATTTGTATTCTCATCGCCGTAGTCCTGCTTTTTTAATACCTTTGTATCCAAAGAACAATATTTCAGGCTACAAAGGTAGAAAAAAGAAATGGAAATCAACGAAAAAAACAAGAAGAAGGAGCAACAAGCACTGATAATCAGAAAGTATCGGCAGTATCTCAAACTGGAAAAGTCTTTATCTCCCAATACATTGGACGCTTATCTGACCGATCTGGATAAACTGATGAGTTTTCTGACGCTGGAAGGGATAGACGTCCTCGAAGTATGCCAGTCGGACCTCCAGCGCTTTGCTGCGGGTTTACATGACATTGGCATCCATCCCCGCTCGCAGGCACGCATTTTATCCGGCATCAAGTCTTTCTTCCGTTTTTTGATTATGGCGGATTATCTGGAAGCCGACCCCAGCGAATTACTGGAAGGTCCTAAGATAGGACTTAAACTTCCCGAAGTACTGACAGTAGAGGAAATAGATACCATCATCTCCGCCGTAGACCGCAGCAAGGCCGAAGGACAACGCAACAGAGCTATCCTGGAAACATTATACAGCTGCGGACTACGCGTATCCGAACTTGTCAATCTCAAGCTATCTGACCTCTACTTCGATGAGGGTTTCATAAAAGTAGAAGGCAAAGGAAGCAAGCAACGCCTTGTTCCTATCTCTCCCCGTGCCATTAACGAGATCAAACTTTATTTCGCAGACCGCAACCAAATAGAAGTTAAAAAAGACTATGAGGATTTTGTATTTGTCAGCCAGCGAAGGGGCAAATCACTTTCCCGAATCATGATCTTTCACATGATAAAAGAATTAGCGCAAAATGCAGGTATCACCAAGAACATCAGTCCGCACACTTTCCGACACTCTTTTGCCACTCATTTACTGGAAGGTGGCGCCAATCTACGGGCCATCCAGTGCATGCTCGGACATGAGTCCATCGCAACGACCGAAATTTATACCCATATCGACCGCAACATGCTTCGTAGCGAGATTATCGAGCATCACCCCCGAAATATTAAGTATCGGAAAGAAAAAGAGTCAAGTTTTCATTAAATTATGATAAAAACCTCCTGCTAACTACATAATTATATTAAGAATTAATATCTTTGCGATGTTTTTACTTTATTAGGATTGAAAAGGGGTTATAAATATGACGATATTTCAATTACAAACATTTAATTTATACCTAAAATGACAAAGAAGTTGTACTTGCCTTTACTCATGGCAATTGTTGTTGCACTTTTCTCTTCGTGCAAGAAAATGGGTCCCCTGTCAGCGGACTACTTCACTGTTACTCCACAAGTGTTGGAAGCAGTAGGTGGTAAAGTTCCTGCTACCATTAACGGTAAATTCCCTGAAAAGTATTTCAAGAAAAAAGCTGTAGTAGAAGTTACTCCGGTTTTGAAATGGAATGGCGGTGAAGCTAAAGGGCAAAGTGCTGTATTCCAAGGAGAAAAAGTAGAAGGAAACGATCAGACTATCTCTTACAAAGTAGGTGGTAGCTATACGATGAAAACGTCTTTCGACTATGTTCCTGAAATGGCTAAATCTGAACTGTGGCTTGAATTTAAAGCTAAAGTTGGTAACAAAGAAGTTGTTATTCCTGCAGTAAAAGTCGCTGACGGTGTAATCTCTACTTCTGAGTTGGTAAACAACACATTGGGCAGCGCTAACCCGGCATTGGGCGAAGATGCTTTCCAACGTATCATCAAGGAAAAGCACGATGCCAACATCATGTTCTTGATCCAACAAGCTAACATCCGTTCAAGCGAGTTGAAGACTGCAAAAGAATTCAACCAGAAAGTTGCTAACGTAAACAGCGCTGAAAACAAGAAGATCAGCAACATCGAAGTTTCTGCTTATGCTTCTCCTGATGGTGGTGTAAGCCTGAATACAACTCTGGCAGAAAACCGTGAAAGTAACACTACCAAGATGCTGAACAAAGACTTGAAGAAAGCTAAGATCGACGCTCCGGTTGACGCTAAATATACTGCACAGGACTGGGAAGGCTTCCAGGAACTGGTTTCTAAATCTAACATCCAGGACAAAGAACTGATCCTTCGCGTACTGTCTATGTATCAGGACCCTGCACAGAGAGAACAGGAAATCAAGAACATCTCTTCTGTATACAAGAACCTGGCTGACGATATCCTTCCTCAACTGCGTCGTTCTCGTTTGACTTTGAACTACGAAATCATCGGTAAGTCTGACGAAGAAATTGCTAAGCTTGCTTCTTCTAATCCTTCTGAACTGAATGTGGAAGAATTGCTGTATGCTGCTACACTGACTAACGATCCTGCTAAACAGGAAGCTATCTATACTCAGGCTACCAAACAGTTCCCTAACGATTACCGTGGATACAACAACCTTGGTAAACTGGCTTATCAGGCTGGTAACGTTGACAAAGCTGAATCTTACTTGAAGAAAGCTGCCAGCGTAAACGCTACTCCTGAAGTTAACATGAACTTAGGTTTGATCTCTTTGATCAAGGGTGACAAAACTGCTGCTGAAGCTTACTTCGGTAAAGCTGCAGGTACAAAAGAACTTGGCGAATCTATGGGTAACCTGTACATCGCTCAAGGTCAGTATGAAAGAGCAGTTAACTCATTCGGTGACGCTAAAACTAACAGTGCTGCTTTGGCTCAGATCCTTGCTAAGGACTACAACAAAGCTAAAAACACATTGGCAGGCGTAGAAAAACCTGATGCTTACACAGACTACCTGATGGCGGTTCTGGGTGCTAGAACTAACAATTCTTCTATGGTAACTAGCAGCTTGAAGAGCGCTATTGCTAAAGAACCTGCGTTGGCTAAGAAGGCTGCAACAGACTTGGAATTCTCTAAGTTCTTCACAAATGCAGATTTCATGAGCATCATTAAATAAGAGAATTACCACTCTATTTTAAATATTGAGAATTGCTCGTCATTACAAATGACGGGCAATTCTTTTTTTTATCTGTAAAAAACCGTACTTTCGCAGAAAAGAAATCAAAGCAATGAAAAAGAGCAGCATTTTAATCCTCATACTTATCTGTCTGGCCGGATGCAAAAAGAGCTCCAACGAGACAACCATCACAGGAGAGATCAAAGGACTCGGCACTGATACACTTTATCTGTACGGCATGGACGAACTCTACGACCGGATAGACACCATTTATGCAGAGAATGACAAGTTCTCTTACACCACCAATGTAGATACGATCACTTCTGCCTATCTATTGCTCAAGAACCAAATAGAATATCCTATTTTTCTGGACAAAGGAAACAAGATCAAGATAAAAGGAGATACAATCAACCTTAATCTCTTGACTGTCACTGGAAATATATACAACGAAGAGTTTACAGACTTTCAGCAAGAACTGAAAGGGCCGGTCAATCCTTCGGAAAAGATTGGTGAAGAAGCAACTGATAAGACAAAAAATGTAGAGGAAACAAAAACTGCTGAAGAGAAAGCGGAAGAATTCATCCTGCAACACCACTCCTCTTATGTCAGCCTTTACTTATTAGATAAATACTTCGTTCAGAAAGAATCACCGGATTTCACTAAAATCAAAAAGCTGGTTAATGTAATGACAGGTGTATTACAGGATAAACCATATGTCGAACGGTTGACTGAAACGATCACTCAAGCGGAGAAAGCAGAGGTTGGCAAATATGCGCCTTTCTTCAGCCTGCCCAATGCCAAAGGAGAAAAGATCACCCGTTCATCGGATGCATTCAAGCAAAAAAGCCTGTTAATTAACTTCTGGGCTTCCTGGAACGATAGCATCTCCCGGAAACAGAACAATAGCGAACTAAGAGAAATCTACAAGAAGTATAAGAAGAACAAATATATAGGCATGCTCGGTATTTCACTGGATGTAGACAAACAGCAATGGAAAGACGCCATCAAGCGTGATACGCTGGAATGGGAACAAGTATGTGATTTCGGCGGACTCAATTCTGAAGTTGCCAAGCAATATTCCGTCTGGAAAATACCTGCCAACATACTTCTCTCGTCAGATGGAAAGATTGTAGCCAAGAATCTTCAGGGGGAAGAACTGAAAAAGAAAATAGAAAAGATTGTCGAAGAATCGGCAGAAAAAGAAAAGAAAAACAAACAGAAAAAATAAACGATCATCAAACGTGCTAATTAAAGTTTTCGGAGCGGCTGTTCAAGGGATTGATGCAACACTCATCACAATCGAAGTCAACAGCTCACGTGGCTGTATGTTCTATCTCGTCGGTCTTCCGGATTCTGCGGTTAAGGAAAGTCACCAACGTATTATCTCCGCACTGCAAGTCAATGGCTATAAGATGCCGACCAGCAATCTGGTCGTAAATATGGCTCCTGCCGATATCCGCAAGGAAGGTTCGGCTTATGATTTGCCTCTCGCTATCGGCTTGCTGGGTGCCAGCGAAACCATATCGTCTGAGAAGTTCTCCCGTTATCTGATGATGGGAGAACTTAGCCTTGACGGGAGCATCCAGCCTATCAAAGGAGCACTTCCTATTGCCATCAAAGCTCGCGAAGAAGGTTTTGAGGGACTCATTATTCCTCAGCAAAATGCACGGGAAGCAGCGGTCGTTAATCAATTGAAGGTATATGGTGTCAGCAATATCAAAGAAGTCATAGAATTTTTCAATAACGAAAAAGAACTGGAGCAGACAATAGTCAACACACGGGAAGAGTTTTATCAACAGCAGACAGCCTTTGACCTGGACTTTGCAGATGTAAAAGGACAAGAAAATGTAAAAAGAGCATTAGAGGTAGCAGCTGCCGGAGGACATAATCTACTAATGATCGGTGCTCCCGGCAGTGGCAAATCTATGATGGCTAAACGGTTACCCTCCATTCTTCCTCCTCTCTCCCTGGGTGAGAGCCTGGAAACGACCAAGATACACTCTGTTGCCGGAAAACTAAACCGGGGTTCTTCACTGATCTCCCAACGCCCGTTCCGTGATCCTCATCACACGATATCGCAAGTAGCCATGGTCGGCGGCGGAAGTTTTCCACAGCCGGGAGAAATCAGTCTGGCACATAATGGAGTTTTATTTTTGGATGAACTACCGGAATTTAACAGAGGAGTGCTGGAAGTATTGCGCCAACCACTTGAAGACCGGCAGATAACCATCTCTCGTATAAAGAGCACCATCAGTTATCCAGCCAATCTGATGCTCATCGCATCCATGAATCCATGTCCGTGCGGATACTATAATCATCCGACCAAAGCATGTGTTTGCAGTCCCGGACAGGTGCAGAAGTATCTGAACAAAATATCCGGCCCATTACTGGACCGCATTGATATTCAGATAGAAATCGTTCCTGTACCTTTTGATAAGATATCCGACCAGCGGCAAGGAGAAGCAAGCAGCATCATTCGGGAAAGAGTGATTCGGGCACGCCGGATACAGGAACAGCGTTATGCCGATTACCCCGGTATCTACTGTAATGCGCAGATGAGCAGCAAACTACTATCCATCTATGCACATCCGGATGACAAAGGACTTTCTCTGCTACGAAACGCGATGGAACGTCTCAATCTCTCTGCACGCGCGTACGACCGTATATTAAAAGTGGCACGTACTATTGCCGATCTAGAAAATATGGAGTGGATTCAACCTTCACATTTGGCCGAAGCCATCAGTTATCGTAATTTGGACAGAGAGAACTGGGCAGGTTAAGGATATTAAACAAAAGATTCACATCAAATAAGTAAATCATGAATACCGCTATTACACATTGGGGATATACTCCATCGGGAGAATCCATTTATCTGTTCCGGTTGACCAATGCTTCCGGAGCGTCCATTGAACTTACCAATCTGGGAGCCAGCTGGGTTTCAGCCCATATGCCCGATAAACATGGCATTTTTGAAAGCATTCTGTTGGGATACGATAACGCTGAAGGATATATAAAAGACACCTATTATATGGGAGCCACTGTAGGCCGGTTCGCTAACCGCATTTATCAGGCATCTTTTTCCATCAAAGACACTACTTATCAGTTGGAGAAAAACGATGGAGAAAACACCAATCATGGCGGAGCATCCGGTTTTCACAAGAAGATATGGCAATGGGAGCAAATTGATTCCGGTATCCGCTTCATTCTCCACTCTCCGGATATGGAAGGAGGATATCCGGGCAATGTACACGTAAAAATAGAATATCAATTCACAGAAACCAATGAACTGACAATCAGTTATTATGGAATCACAGATCGCCCCACTTATCTGAATCTGACTAATCACGCCTATTTCAATCTGTCCGGCGATAAACGAAAAATAACGGAACACCAACTCATGATACCTGTTACCCGGATATTAGAAACCATCTCACAGTTTATTCCTACCGGACACATGCAGGACGTAAAAGACAGTCCGTTTGATTTTACCATCAGTCATAGTATCGGAATGCATCTTTACGATGATGACGAACAGTTACATTGGAACAAGGGATACAATCATTGCTATATCCTGAAAGAAGAATCGTCCGACACGTTATTGACAGCCGCCGTATTATCCGATCCTTTTTCCGGTAGAAAGCTGACTGTCAGGACTGACTTACCCGGTGTTTTATTATATACCTCCGGCTATCTCGCTCCCACACCGGATATCGGTGTATGCTTGGAGACGCAGTACTTCCCGGATACCCCTTCGCATCCGCATTTTCCTTCCTGCCTGCTCATGCCGGGGGAAGAGTATCTCCACAGAAGTATTTACACATTCGAAAGATAACCTCTCCTGCTGTCCACACGCTGACATCCTCTGTCTCCGTATGGACAGCAAAAACTTTTTTGCCACCAATCTCTTTTTATTCATATATTTGTTTTACATTTGTGATAAACAAAAAAGCAACAATATGAAAACGTCCATTGTAACCTTCCTGATCACATTTTGTTTTTACCTGTCAGCTTATGCACAAGCGTCTCAAGACAAAGCTGCAGAGCTAAAGGAACAAGCTTTGAGTAGCTTGAAGCAGAAAGATTACATCAAAGCCCGTTATCTGTTCAAGAAAGCGTACGAGGCATTTGCTGCACGCGAAAACTATCCACAGGCTATAGAGTGTGGTATTCAGGCCAACGCCTTATATGTGAGAGAGAACTTCTACAAGGAAGGCTTCGAACTATGCCGCGACATGGAACAATTCATTTGGACAGGCGAACAGAAACAGAAAAAAGTCTTTTATGATTTACGGTTCCCTATCAGCAAGGAACGGTTGCAGATGTACATTGCACTGAAAAATCCTGCACAAGCCAAAAACCAACTGGACAAGCTGGAAGAGATGGCCAAGCTCGCCAAGAATGACTCCTTAATGGAAGTGCTGCTTTACACGAAAGCCAACTATTACTATACTTTCAATCAAAATACACAAGGGGATGCCTGTTTCCGCAAACTCATCAACCAATACAAGGAAAAGAAGGATTACGACAAAGTGAGCGACTGCTACAAGACCTTAATCGGCATCGCACGTAAAGCTAACAATGCTTCACTAATGGAACGTACCTACGAAAGCTATATCGTCTGGACCGACTCAGTAAAAGCCCTGACTGCTCAGGATGAACTGAATGTCCTGAAAAGGAAATATGATGAAAGCCTGCTGACTATACAAGACAAAGACAGTACCTTATCTGCCAAGCAATATATCATCATAGGACTCTGTACACTTGTGGCCATCCTCATAGCCGCATTGATAGTACTCGCCATCTTATTATTGAGATTTATCGCCGGTAACCGCAAACTTAAAAAGAGTGTGATCATAGCCAATGAGCACAATGATTTGAAAACTAAATTCATTCAGAATATATCCTCGCAGATGGAACCGACTCTGAACACTTTAGGAGCCTCCGCCAAGGCTCTCTCTGCCAAAGCTCCTCAACAAGCAGAGCAAATGCAGGCACAAGTAGCTGCCTTAAAGCAATTCAGCGACGATATTCAGGAACTTTCCCTTTTGGAGAACTCACTGACTGAACCTTATGAAATGGGAGAAGTCAATGCAGGCACTTTCTGCGAGAACGTGATGGAGAAGGCGAAAGAATTTATGAAACCAAACGTCACTCCTTCTGTAAACGCACCCAAGCTCCAAGTAAAAACAAATAAAGAGCAACTGGAACGCATTCTTCTCTACCTGCTGAAAAATGCCGCTTTCTACACAGAACAGGGACGTATCAGCCTTGACTTCAAGAAACGCGGCGCACACACCCATCAGTTTATCATAACCGATACAGGTACAGGCATTTCGGCAGAGCAACAAGAAAATCTCTTCAAACCATTCACACAGGTAAAAGATCTGACAACAGGTGATGGCCTGGGATTACCCATCTGTTCACTCATCGCTACGAAAATGAATGGCAGCCTGACGTTGGATACAGGTTATACAAAGGGATGCCGGTTTATTCTGGAACTCCATGCATAAATAAAGTATTTAAGGACTTTATATCGTTAGATTACCGACTTCCAATGGTGGCTATAATTACTACTTCTAGCCACCATCAGAGAACGGGCACTCTACTCATACAAAAAATAGCAACAGTTTAGCACATAAACGACAGGCGGGTTTATAATAAATACTGTGATCGTTTATTATAAACGTCCCTGTTACTCTAAAATAGAAATCGACAGAATAATCTTCGAATTTATAAGACAAAAAAGGCTGCAAACCTCATAAAGTTTGCAGCCTTTTCCTATATTAAAGCATCCTATCCCCTAATATACACCAAAGGGACAAGCACTATTTGTTACTATATTATACCACCATAGAAGATGATTCCATACTAATTTTCTCATTTTATTTGCCGTTCTTAAATGATTCTGTTCAGGTTTAGAACTACAAATATACAACATTTAAAAACATTTGTCAAGTACCCGATTCGTTTTCAGTTATCAGAGTTGTTATTTCACGATTCTTGGCTCAATTACCTTCCCACTAATAGAAACGGCTCCTTGGTTTGAAATAGCAAAATTCTTAAAAAAGGAAGTACGTGGATGTATTTTCTCTTTGCTCCAATGGGCATGGAAAATATATTTCCAGCTACCATCTTTACATTGGAAAGGTGCACCATGACCGGTACCTACCAATCCTATCGCCTCAACGCCTTGTAAAAGCGGATTCTTACTATATTTAATCCATGGTCCCATTGGCGATTCAGACGTAGCATAACCTACTCCATAACCTTTATTCTGATAGTGGTTGGCTGAATAAATCAAGTAATAGGTTCCATTCTTCTTCAAGACTGAAGGTCCCTCTGCAACCTTAGCCTGCAAAAGTTCCCACGGCTCCTCCGCTTTTATGCACTCCGACAAAGTTTCCGTCTTAATCTTCATCAAATCATCGGTCATCTGAGCTACCCAAATCACATTTCCATCTGTAAAGCGTACAAAATAAAGATACGGAGTACCGTCATCATCTATAAAGAGAGAGGTATCAATGCTCTTTTCCTCCCAAATAGGATGTTTTACTTCTTGCCGGAAGGGACCTGCCGGGGAATCAGAAGTAGCTACACAGATATGCTCTTCCGCAGAATAGAACATATAAAACTTCTTTTTTGATTTAATATAGTAAACCTCCGGAGCCCAAAAGCCCCACTCTCCATATGAATCTGCAGCCGACAGTGCTTGCCCTTCCCGTTTCCAATTTTTCAAATCATCGGAGGAGAAGCAGGCGAAGCCTTCACCTGCTGTTGTACCACCGGTACCATAGGCATAATACTTATTATTGTAGAGCATCACATATGGATCAGCAATAGGCAGACGATCTGACTCAACACTCACTTCTTTGTTCGGAATATTCTTCTCTCCTTTATTCATTGCGCTACTTTTTCCACTGTAAACCAACAGGATACAAAGAAGTAAAAGAGCGCTCATCTCTTTCCTTATCATAGACAGACTTTTTAAGTTTATAATTATACGATGCAGGCAAAGTTACTATATTTTCGTACAAAATCACTACACCTTGTAAGCAAAGTATACATCACATATGGAACCAGAGATTCTACTACTATCCTTTTATGCATTATTAATAGCAGAAACAGTAAGTAAACCAGCCTTCTCTAAGAAATTTCTTTTTGAAGTCATTGTATCTATTCTTAATTATGTTTGATAGAAAACTAGTGATAATCCTATAAGGGCGGGCTAAAAAAGTGTTTTAGTCCGCCCCATACCAACAATCAGATAAATATTATGTGATAATTGAAGCCAATTATTTCAGAGCATCACAAATTTCCCTATTAATCTTCCTCAATGCCTTTTCGTCCAGTTTAATAACCTTACGGTCATAAGTTAGCAATCCGTTTATTTCTACCTCAACATCTGTAGTTTGTGTATAAACAGCGGCAGAGAATCCACGAGGAATCAGATCTTTCAACACATTGGCATACTCCAAGTATTTATCAGTGGCCTCTTTAGAAGTATTAAATTGGACATATCCCCAGTTACGATCCGGTTCCCAAAGATGCTCTTTCAATACCAAACCGATACCACCATATTCTCCGAGCACAGTAGCACGTTGAGCATCATACAAAAACATTTCCGGACCCGGATAATGATGTAAATCAAGCATATCACCGCACGTATAATGATTACCACCACTAGCAGGATTCACGAGTCGTGAAGGATCATATCGCTTTGTCCATTCAGCAATTTCCGGAGTCTTGAACTGTCCCCAAGCTTCATTAAACGGCACCCATGTACCGATACAAGGATAAGAATAAAGACAGTCGATAATTTCTTTCCATTCTTTACGATAGGTTGCCTCCGATTCTGTAGAACGCTTTCTTTCCGTTCCTGTAAAATACTCACGCATCTGCCATTCCGGATTTTTATCTCCGCTCGGCATATCCTGCCATACAATAATTCCCAAACGGTCACAATGCGTATACCAACGAGCCGGTTCCACTTTGATATGTTTGCGAATCATATTATAGCCAAAATCTTTCGTCTTTTGAATATCATATACCAAAGCTTCATCCGAAGGAGCTGTATACAAACCGTCAGGCCACCATCCCTGGTCTAAAGGACCAAACTGGAATAAATCTTTATTATTTAACTGCAAACGCACAATACCGTTTTTATCTCTCTTGGTAGAGAACTTACGCATAGCAGCATAACTCTTAACCTTATCCATCAGCTTATTCCCTTCAAACAAACTGATTTCCAAATCATATAGAGAAGGAGAATCCGGTGACCATAACTTTACATCAGCTGGCATAGCGACTTCAACTGGAACACCATTAATAGAAATCCCTTTAGCCACCAACTCCTTACCATCGAACACCTTTACTTCTATTTTGCTCGAAAGCTTCTTCTTATCAGTAGCAACCTCTACCACCAACTTATTCAAGTCGATATCAGGGGTTGTCTTGATGTTCGTAATAAACTGTGCAGGCACAGATTCCAGCCACACCGTCTGCCATATTCCACTTACCGGCGTATACCAGATACCCGACGGTTTATTCACTTGTTTTCCTCTAGGCTGAGTACCATTATCAGTAGGGTCCCAAACTTTTACCACCAGTTCATTCTCTCCATTTTTTAAAGCAGGAGTGATATCAAATGAGAAAGGAGTAAAACCTCCTGTATGTTGTCCTATTTTGATTTGATTTACCCAAATATCAGCCTTCCAGTCAACAGCTCCAAAATGTAACAATACACGTTCACCTTTCCATTTTGATGGTACAGAGAATTTGCGTTGATACCACAAGTCATTATCCTTTCCAAGCCTTTTTCCAACACCGGACAAACTAGACTCTATCGCAAAAGGAACCAAAATCTGTCCATCATATTTTTGAGGAGCAGCCTGCCCTACCGGAGCAATGGCATAATTCCATAACCCATTCAGATTCATCCAATCCGGACGTTCCATAATTGGACGGGGATACTCGGGCAACACATTCTCAACATCTATTTTGGTAGCCCATTCTGTTTTAATTCGTTCTCCTGCAGGCTTCCACTGGGCAGACAAGTACGAACAATTTAAAAATACAACTAATAAGATAATCAATTGTTTCATCATGATATAATTTAAAAGATTTCTCCAGATACAACCTGCATCACTTTATTTTTTCAGGAAAGTTTCAGCGCGTCCGGGAGTATAAAGTTCCCATAAAGAAGCAACCGTCCATCCTGGGGCAAAAATATCATTATAATATCCTTTACCATTCTTTCCATAGTCCCAGTTAGTGTGCTGAACTACTTCCGGATAATAACCCACTTTGGCAATTCCACACATATGCCCTTCATGGGGTAACAACTGACGCATAGAGGTCGAAATCACCTCTGCAAAATCTGACAAGCGGTTCTCTTTATACTCTTTAGATAACCAACGAAGTACGTCAGCAAATTCGAAGATAAATACGTCGATATGATTATTTTCTACTGACACATTTCCCCAACCACGAGTCTTCATACCGATATCTCCCAACATTTGTCCGGGAGCAAACGGAACATCCCATAAATAATACCAGGACAAAGCAAAATATGCGGCTTTCTTTGTCAAATCAGCATAATGTTTATGTTCTTCACCTTTCGTTATCAGTGAGAGATAATACGTAGCAGTAGCTGTATATAACGACGCTTCTTTATCTTCACAGTTTGCATCCAGTGTAGAAGAAAAATAATCAGCTTTGGAGATCAGCTCCTTTTCAAGATACTCGGCTGTTTTTCTGGCACTGGCAAGATATCGCTTGTCTTTGAAATACTTATATCCCATCACCAATGGCAATGTAGCTGAAGGAGTACTACCACCGCTCTTATCAACAATCGTAAAATCATCACGGAATTTTCTTGGGAAACTTCCATCAGCATTTTGGAGTTTCAGAAACATCTCAAACATTTGCTTTACCCGCTGTTCCCATTCCGGATGTTTGCGCCCTTGCTCCTTTTCGTACGCCAGGAAATGAAGCATCGCATAAATTCCCTCAGACTGACGTCGAATACTATGCACCGGTTCCTCAAATCCACGGTTTAAGTTAACAAACTCCTTAAAGAAACCTGCCGGAGTAAAACCGTTCTTCAAATAACTATCAAAAATCTTTAGACTATTGTCTTTCAATTCTTCGCGATTATTCTCCCAGCCATACTCCCATGCATTGAATGCATTCAAAAGAACACGCCCGACAAAACCTATTTCTGCCTCACCATTACTTTTACAATCATCCGTACGCAAACCTACACCCGAATTATAGGTCAATTCCGGCCTACTTACCAAGCTATTCACAAAGTAATGACTAAGTGTCTGCTTCATTTCCGGAATAGAATAAGGAGTATCAACAGGTTTCGGAGCATAAGTATCATAAGAATATTCCCAAGTCTGACGTATAAAATCGGAGAAATCATCAGCACTACTTTCTGAGATTTCCCAAGTTAACATTACGTTTTCCCCTTTCTTCAATAACTGAAAAGCTTCTACCTTAGGAGCCAATGTCAATTTACGGATATAGCTTCTGGGAGCTTCCTGATAAGGAAAACCGAAAGAAAGGGCAGCCACTCCATTCTGGTTCTCAAAACCTGTAAAGCCCAGAGATGTTTTTCCGGAAAGAATTACTTCACCTTCTTTATGCGTAGTCAAAGCGTCAGTCGTAAACTTATCCAGCCGGTTTACCGTCATATATCGCTTGTCCTTTTCATTATAAATTCCGGTCAGTGGAGCACTCAACCTGTCCTCACGGACTACCCAACTATCAGATGTATGAAACGAAGGAGCTTCTTTAGGTGAACGCAGATTGCGACGATACCAGAATCCGGGCATATAAAACAAACAATCGTCATGGCGGAAACCAGTAACTACCTTCTGTCCATAATTAAAGTACACATCCTCCAGAGCTGTAATACACATGTCAATATGTAGACGTCCATTAGTTTCTTTGATCTTCTGAGAAATCGTCAGCGGAATGCTTTCAGATGCAACTAACTGATAGGTAGAATTATCATTCTGCACTCTCTTCAAAATTAAAGGGTACTGCTTGGCCTTATTTCCAGGCACTTTCAAAGAAACATGTGCATTCACCTGTTCCGGCGTATAGTCAACAGCCTTAACAGTTCCGGTCAATAGTACAGTAGCTATTCCACAAAGCAAGAATTTTAAGTTCATACAGCTCATCATAATTATATGAATCAGCAACTAATTCTGATTCTGTTAATACTTTATTTAGATATATTTTCAAGCCATTCCGGCTCTTATCAACGAGTACAAAATTAGCGAAGATCACTCTATCTCAGTAAAACAAATTGAGCAATTAGTAGAAGAATCCGTTCTAAATGTACGTAGAATGAATAAAATAATACCAAAACAGAACATATAATGTCCTTTTTTCCATCCATCCATTGCCGGTATCAGAGATATTCTGTTTCATAGAACCATATCCATTATTATAAAAAGAACCGCAGTTTCCCCTCTAAAAAGGGAAACTACGGAATATGATTTACTGTGATTTACTCAGCAATAAAACAAGGACAAGGAATAATCAGTTATTTCTCTAAAAGAGCGACAGTACACCAAAGGACGGGCCCCTGTCCATGATAATCACCCGTACGACGAGGACGATCATAATAATACTGCAAGTCATTCTTTTTATTTGTTCCTACACAAACAGCTTTTACTTGATTCTTTTCGTTAACGTATGGAACTAAAGCCAGCCACGCTTTTCGAGCAGCAGGTGCATATTCGTCAGCATCCAGCCAACCATTCTTAACCCCCATTATGAATGCGAAAGTAAACATAGCCGATCCTGATGATTCCGTCCAGCAATCAGGTTTATCAATCAGTTGGTTCCACAACCCTTCTGCATTCTGATATTCTTTCAAACTTTTCATCATCTTCTGATAACCTTCTAAGATACGGGCACGGTCTTTATGTTTTTTGGGCAAACACCGGAGCAACTCCGACATACCCGCTGCCATCCATCCATTTCCACGTCCCCAATAGTAAGGAACATCCGGAGCATGATAGAAAAGTCCATTCGGACGTTGCAGCTCGTCCAAGTACATAACCATTTCTTTCGCTGCCCGGTCAATATATTTACGGTCTTTTGTCACTTTGTATGCGTGGGTCTGCACAATCGTAATCATATACATGTCATCAATCCACAAACGTGTTTGCCAAGAATATCCTTTTTCAGCCCATTCTTTTTCTTTTGGTTTGGCATTTGCAGGAACTTCCCATTGAGAATCAGCATAAGGCAATCCCAGATACCAGTATTTCTTATCTTTTGTCACGTGGTACATTTCCAGTGGCAAGCTGCCAAACATATTCAAATCAACATGATTCATAATCGGTTGCAATGCTTTCTCTGATGTAAACAGAGGTTCAAACTTATTCTGCAAAAGTTTAATCAGCTCTTTATCTTTTGTTACCGCAGCATATTTTAGTGCACCATTCCAATAAAACGTCTCTGGATACCCAATCCATTTACCGGCATGAAGCGCGTGCTTCTCACCTATAAAGCGATATGCCAAACGCTTGCCGACCTCTTCAGGGGTATAACCCTCCGGAAAGTCCGTCAACAACTTAGTCTGAGCACATAATAGTTGAAAAGGTAGCAAAAGCAATAATAAAAGTAGTTTTTTACACATAACGACTTATTTTTATTTATTATACAATTATAGAATATATACAACTAATCATCTAACTTTCAGATTCCTTACATTATCGCATACAGCCACTGCTATTCTCGAGTCTGCGCAACCATAATAGAGATATAATTTCTTCTTATAATACGCCAATCCCTCAATAAACACCGTTCCATCTTTGTATTGCCCACTTTTCTCAAAAGAGGCCTCAGGTACAAAGAAAGGTTTATCTAACCGATCCAAAACTTTATAAGGATCATTATTATCAAACAAGAGTTGTCCTGCACAATAGGCTCCTGCCGGATAATCGGTGTCCCTCTCTTTTCCTGCATTTTTTCCATTATATAGAAGTACGATCCCCTTTTTAGTCCGTATTGCCGGAGGTCCGCATTCTGTCATCTGACAGTCAAAATGACCTTTACGCGGTCTCGCCAACTTCTTTAGTTCATTCTTCTCGTCCAGCACTGGATACCAGTCCACAAGATTGTCAGAAGTAGCTGCATGAACAGCATACTCTCCCCAGTACATGAAATACTTGCCATCTACTTTATCAATAACAAGCTTTTCTTTCTTTACTTTAGTCAGTATGGAAGCGGATTTACTGGCTATTTTAGTGAAACGTCCGTCATAGGCCTTTTCAAAAGCGGGTCCATGTTTTGTCCAGTTTTTCAGATCCC
The DNA here is from genome assembly GCF_020091505.1 of Bacteroides faecis. Lineage (NCBI taxonomy): Bacteria > Pseudomonadati > Bacteroidota > Bacteroidia > Bacteroidales > Bacteroidaceae > Bacteroides > Bacteroides faecis. Next base: position 703,902 of record NZ_CP081916.1, read on the forward strand.
GGGAAGTGGCTACAGCGATACGCGGTGTCTTCCGGTTCCATGCCGTATAAAGCATCACATACAGTCCGTCTTCCGTCATTGCTACACGCGGGTCCTCACAGCCACCGGGCCATTCTATACCTTTAAAGTTATCTTCCGCTGGAAATAATACTGGAGTATCCAGCTTTGTCATTGTGACTCCATCCGTGCTCTCAGCATATCCGATACGTGAAGTCCTTTTACCGATGCCCTGTGCTGAATTATCTTCCGCCCGGTAAAGTACGACTATTTTCCCGTCTTTCACGGTAGCCGCCGGATTGAATGTATCACTCTCTTCCCACTTCACCTGTTGCTTCTGCATCGGACAATAAAAAGAAGTAGGTTGAGGTGAAATTACGGGATTAGCACCTTCAGGACGTACGAAGGGACCGAGTACCCAATTTCTGTTATCCTCTTTACCTGTAGTCGTATCCGTAGAAGGTTTCATGGTAAATCCACATAACATCAATATACCGGTCAGACTAATTACGAGTTTTAGTTTCATCTTATTTTCCTGCTTTATTCATAATAAATCATATACCTTTACAACAGATATTGTCCCTCCTCCTTCAATCTTTTACGCAGATAATCAGTATCGATTTTGTGGACATCATTCCTTGCCTGTTTTATAGCATGTACTGCAGCCATTCCGGCAGCTTCGCCAGTCACCAGACAAGGAGGCATTACCCGTAAACTCCCGAATGCTTCTTCATCAGTAGATATACAGCGTCCTGCAGTCAATACATTTTTCAGTCCTTTAGGTGTCAGGCAGCGATAAGGGATTCCATGAGATTCTCCTTTTTTATAACGTGTCTCTTTATGGCCGGGCTTATGAACATCTATATAATAACAGTTACGTCCGATTTCATCCTCAAAAGTTCTACGTTCTTTCCAGTCCTCTACCGTAAAAGTATAATCACCTTCAATCCGACGGCTATCTCTGACTCCAAGCAAAGAAGCAGTCTTCACCAAAAAAGCACTACCAAAAGTTTTGGGTTGAACGTCCTTCATTGCTTCCAAATATTGTCCGGCAATTTGCCGACCTACCATCATTGCCTGCGTAGTAGCCCAAGGATCCGTTGAATCGACATTATCAAGATGTCCGGCATTGAACTGTACCACATCCGGACCAATAAAATTACTATTAAAATGCTTATCTATCAATGGATATTTCCCAGACTCAATCGCTTTATAAACAGGGCTGTTCTTATTGCTAGTATGCAATGAAGGCCCCGTCAGATTGTAGTTATAGCTATCGACATTGGCAAACGAGAAACATAAAGATGAGCTCTGTACCACCCCACTATCATCTCCTCTTTTGAATGATGCGCCTGCCCATGCCGCCAAATCCCCATCACCTGTCGCATCAATAAAAACTTTTGCCTTGAAAGCAACAAGCCCGGATTTATTTGCAACAATAATAGCATCTACCGTTTCATCGGCTACTTTTTCTACAGCGGCAACTCTTGAAAAGAAGAGTACTCGGGCTCCCGATTCAGCAACCATCTGATCATAAACTGTCATCAAATATTCGGGATTTATACTCACCCAATTCATTTTCTGTTTTCTCTCATGCGGTACTCCTTTTCTCGAAGCTTCAAAGATTTTCTCTGCCAAACCTCTATAAATGATTTTCTCACCATCAGAAAACGGACACCATGCCGGAACCATACCGGCTGTCCCCATCCCGCCAAGTTGGCCCATTGCTTCAATCAATAGAGTCTTGGCCCCTTCGCGTGCTGCCGAGATAGCGGCAGCACAACCACCAGGTCCTCCGCCAACTACAATAACATCCCACCGATCATCTACGGCAATCTTTGTATTCTTCAGACTCAGTCTGGATTGCGTTGTTCCTCCCTGCGTATTGAGGCTAGGTACAGTGAAAGCTGCGGTCAACAGCCCTGCCTTTTTTAAGAATTCTCTTCTAGAAGTCATAGTATTCTCTTTATCATTTGGTGAACATCAGTTCCTTTGTCCGATTCGCTAAAACTCAATTAAACAATCCGCCTATCAATGAAGCTATAAATTTAAGTTTCATCTTACTTAAGTTTATATTTCTGGCTATCGATATTCCATCCTTTCAATACCAACATTGCTCCTTCGCTCAGTTTTTCCTTTGCCGTCTCAATCGTTACTGTTTTCTTTTCACCCGGAGTCAGGGAGAAGAAATTATCCGTATAGAATGATGGGCGTATCGGACTCATCTTTGCATTAAGAAATTGCAGTTGATTGAAGAAAGCTATCTGATTGGATGTATTTCTCATTGTGATATCAACAAAATAGTTATCACCTTCTTCCCTCACTTTATAAGCCAGTTTCACTTTAGAAGCCCGAAGTTTACTCAAATCCTCAAATCCAGAGGCTGCCGGACCGGTCAAGGTCGTCTTTCCTTCGTACTTATCGTTGGAACGCCAGTAGAAATTAGAAGAAATTTCTTTTCCCTTCTCATCTTTCAGTATTAATTTGATAAAGTGAACCTGAGAGATGCCATCGGGAAAACGAATGGTCAATGCATCATTCGCTACTCCATCTGCCGGTAAATTAACAGCAGCCGATTCTTCAAACACTTTCCGGCTATTTATATCATACACCTGTGCCGTAACCTTATAGTTATCGAAAGAACGATAGAAATCATTCACCACAGAAACCGTATTCTTAAGATAATCGAACTGAGCATGCAAAGGTTCCAAAGAATTGGCCGTATGATAAAGCGAAGCTGTCGGTTCAAGAGACCAGTCCCACATACGGGAAGCTACCTGCCTCATCGAGCAGTTATGATACCAGAACAAAAGACCTGAACAAAAACGGTCACCGTAATCCAGCTTATTATAGTTCCATACTTCCCAAATGCTTTTGGAGTTTATTGCACCCAGCAATTGTCCCTTCTGAGCAAATTCATCAATCGAAGATGACTTTCCATAATGATTCACCAAGTCCGTATACATCGTAGTCATCAGATGAAAACCATTTCCATCCAGGTAATCCCACACTTCTTTGTTGATGGGCCACAAGTCTTTCTCATCCATCATTTCCCGGAGTATTTCTACTGTAGGAAGAGTCGGTGCACCATATTCAGGATTAAAGCCATCTACACGGCTCCCTCTGGGAGAAGCTGTATTTTCATAATGCTGCATCGGATTCACCTGTTTATAAGGGCTGCCATCATGTACTCCAGCACACTCCGACTGCATCTGATATCCGCGTGTACCATCCAACTGATTCAGCAGTTCGGGAGTACCGGTCATTTCTGTGCTTTCATTGGAAGCAACATAATAAGCCAGAGACGGATGATTACGAATACGCTTCACTGTAGATTCCACGTTACTCATATAGAGAGCCTTGTCATGCGGATGACGAGTATCTCCTGTCATCCAGAATTCCTGCCATACCAGCAAACCCAGTTCATCACAGAGCTGAAAGAAATAGTCAGATTCGGCAATGCCACCTCCCCACATACGCAGAAGGTTGACGCCCGACTGGCGGGTATAGCGCAATTCAGCATAAGTACGTTCGTCAGAGTGTCTCAACATAGCTTCCGGTATCCAGTTCGTACCACGGATAAACAACCGTTTACCATTCACATAAAAGACACGTGATTTGTCAGGCGTTTTAGTATCGGAAGTGATTTCACGAATACCAAACCTTGTCTTTACAGAATCGCAGATCACTCCGTCAACCGATACGGTCAACTTCAGATCATATAAGTTTTGCGGTCCTTTGTTGACCGGCCACCACAAGCGAGGAGAATTCATCACAAGTTGCGGAAACTCTTCCGGAGAAAAAGTAACCAGTTTTTGTTCTCCCCGAATCACCCGGAATGATTTCTCAAAAGATATATTCTCACCTACAATCTCACCCTTTACTTTGCAATTAATTCCACTATTGCTAGTTGACGAATTAATCACTTCTACAGATACGGTCTCACGTGCCTGGCCATAATCCGGTTTACGCAATTCAGACTTAATAAACGGATGACGTAGAGCTACCTTTCCGGTAGCATAGATAGAAATGTTTTTCCAGATACCTGTATTGCGGTCACGGATGCCATCCATAAAGGTAAAGTCCCAGCCTACAGTCATCAACATTGTAGTATTCAATCCGATATTGCCGTTACCACCATTATGGAATTCTCCCGCAGCCCCCCAAGACTTCGGCTTAGTACTTCCGGGAACATCAACCGGATACACTTTTACAGCCAGTGCATTATTCTTCCCTATCTTTACAAAATCGGTCACATTAATATAGTCCTGTATAAACATACCATTGATGGTACTAAGCAAATTCCCATTCACCCATACTTCTGCCCGATAATTGATTCCATCCAGTTGTAACCAAACATTCTTCCCCTTAAAAGATTGAGGAACTGCAAACTCGGTACGGAACCAATAAGTATAAAAATCTCGTCCGACCTGAGAAATATCAGGAATCAGCTTCGATTCAATCTTATTATTAACTCCATAATAAGGTTCAGGGTATTTTTGGTTATACACTAAAGAATTTAAGACTGTACCGGGAACAATGGCTGGCAACCATTTTTCAGTCGGATAATCTGATGAAGATATCTTCTCACCCGGATCTGTGGTATCGCCTGCTTTCATCATTTTCCACTGATAATCTCCATGATGAGTGACTTCCGAATCAAGCCAAATACGATTTGGATCTCTGGCGTCATTCATCCTATTTTGTGCAGTCAATACTGAACAGAAAAATAGTAGCAAAACAGAAAAAAGGGTCTTAACAAAGTTATGCATATTTATGTTATAGTTTTAAATGGTTTTTGGCATGGAACAAAAGTAGAGGTTTCCTTTTATTCAACCTGCCAAAAACAGGTCAATAAATGAGATTTTAGTCCCAAATTATTTTAATAAAGGACATAATTGCCCGTATTCACCGTTATTTTTCCAGAAGAGCAACCGTACACCAAAGATAAGGAGCCTGACCGTGATAATCACCGGTATGACGAGGGCGATCATAATAATACTGCTTACTATTCTTTTTATTCGTTCCCACACACACTTCTCTTACATCATTCTTCTCATTAATATACGGTACTAAAGCCATCCATGCTTTGCGGGCTGCCGGACCATATTCTTTTGCCTTGAGCCATCCTTGCTTGACTCCGGTAATAAATGCAAAAGTAAACATAGCAGATCCCGAAGTCTCAGCCCAACAATCAGGCTGGTCTATTAACTGATTCCACAAGCCATCGGACGTCTGATATTTTTTCAGACTCTTCATCATTTTGCGATAACCTTTCAAAATACGCGGACGATATTTACTATCCTCAGGCAAACATTGAAGTAATTCTGCCATCCCTGCCGCCATCCATCCATTACCACGTCCCCAATAAAAAGGAACGTCCGGTGCATGGTAGAAAAGCCCATTCGGGCGTTGCAACTCATCTAAATAAAGCACCATTTCTTTGGCTGCACGATCAATATATTTCCGGTCTCCGGTCACTTTGTAAGCCTGAGTTTGTACAATGGTAATCATATACATATCGTCAATCCATAGACGAGTTTGCCAAGAATATCCTTTCGCATCCCATTCCTTTTCTTTGGCTTTTGCATTCCCGGGAAGTTCCCATTGCGTATCAGCATAAGAGATTCCTAAGTCCAAATAACGTTTATCTTTAGTTATTTTGTACAGTTCCAAACATAGACTGCCGAACATATTCCAATCTACATGCGTCTTTTTAGGCAAAATATTCTTTTTTGTCGTAAACAACGAATCAAACTTATTTTGCAACAGCTTAACCAGCCTTTCGTCTTTGGCGATTGCTGCATACTTAAGGGCACCACTCCAATTAAATGTATCAGCATAACCAATTCCTTTTCTATCGCTTATTCTATATTTCTCCATAAAACGATATGCCAGGCGATTACCGACTTCTTCCGGAGTATACCCTTGAGGAAAATCCGTCAACTTGCTCTGTGCCATTAATAGCTGAAAAGGCAAAATGCATAATAAAAAAAGTATTCTTTTATACATAACGATATTTTTAGTCATTAGATAATAAAAAGTTTATTCTTCTAGAAGAGCAACCGTACACCAAAGATAAGGTGCATGCCCATGATAATCCCCCGTATTACGGGGACGATCATAATAATACTGCATATCATTCTTTTTGTTAGTACCGACACACACTTCTCTTACTTTATCATTCGAGTTTATATAAGTAAGCATAGCCAACCATGCTCTTCGAGCAGCTTCACCATACTCTTTTACCGGTAACCATCCATATTTCACTCCCATAATAAATGCGTAAGTAAACATAGCCGAGCCCGATGTTTCTACCCAGCAGTCCGGTTTATCAATCAACTGTCTCCACATACCCTCTTCTGTTTGATAATTTTTCAGACTTGCCATCATAGTTTGGAAACCTCTTACAATAGGCAAATGATATGGGCTCGATTCCGGCAGATAGCGAAGCACTTCTGCCATCCCTGCCGCCACCCATCCGTTTCCTCTTCCCCAAAAATAGGGTACATCCGGTGCATGATAGAAAAGTCCATTCGTACGTTGCAACTCATCCAGATACATCGCCATTTCTTTAGCAGCGCGCTCAACGTATTTCAACTCACCGGTCACTTTATAAGCATGCGTTTGAATGACAGGAATCATATACATGTCATCAATCCACAAGCGAGTTTGCCAGCTATATCCCTTCGCTGCCCATGACTTCGCACTTGCACTTGCATTTTCCGGTACTTCCCATTGGGTATCTGCGTAAGGTATACCCATTTCCCGATATCGTTCATCTTTAGTGATCAGATACAATGTGAGAGGAAGACTACCGAACATATTCCGGTCAACATGGTCCATCCCAGGCAAAAAGTGCCTATCAGTAGTAAAAAAAGACTCAAACCCATCTTTCAAGGACCGGATCAGTTCATTGTCTTTCGCTACTTCCGCATATTTCAATGCTCCGTTCCAAGTAAAAGTTTCCGGATAACTGAGAGTTTTCCCATTATGTTTCCCCTTTGCAAAAAGTTTTCCCAACCGTTTCCCTATCTCCTTAGGAGTACTCCCTTCCGGAAAATCAGTCAGTAAGGGAGTATCAATTGTCCGCTTGGTCTGTAACATCCATTCCTGAATTTCGATTCCTTTTCCGCCTTGATTCCGATGAATGGTCAGTTTATAGTACTGATACGCCTCCTTATGTCTCAACTCCAAAAACTTTTTCTCCCTTTTTTCAAACTCCTGCCGAATTCTATTATCTAGTTCGACCCACTTCACATTGTCATTCGATCCGTAAAGAGACCACGCACCAGGTGCATTTCCTTCTTTATCTCCGGTTGCCATAACCGAATAATAACGCGCTACAACCGGTTCTTTTCCCTTCCAGATGATAGAGACAGAATTATTAGGAGTATAGAAAGAAGTTGTCCAGTCTCCATCAACCAAACTACTAATATCTTTTCCCTCAGGAGAGTCATCATACTCAGGAGAGATAGTACCCTCTGTCGGCATATTATAATTATCTGCCTTCAACTGATACACATAGGTGTATTTTTCCTTTTCGTCATTTTCCGTACCTTCCTGAACCGGTGGCACAGGGTCTTCATTTTCACTGGAACAGCTATAAAGCATACCACCCGATGTCATTATCAGGAATATGCAACACAGTGCCTTCGCTATATCATGTATCCAACCATCATTTTTCATTTTATACATCTTATTCTTCATTATTTTCCTTCTAGTTCCAGTACAGCTAAACGAGCCAGCATCTCGACAAAAGCTCCTTCGTGCAGGACTTGCCAAGAAGAATTCGTTTTACCGATAAAATAATTATTACTCAGCAGATTAGTTGTTTGATTCCGGCATTCTGACATCCAAGCCTGCAACATGCTCTTCTCGAACGCAGTGACATAATCCCTTCTTCCATCAATCTTATACAGTTCAAGGAAACCACGAAACAATACAGAATAAAACCAGGCATGATCTCCATTTATACGATAGAACTTTTCTCCCAGTTCTTTTGAGTCATACAAGGTAAACCACTTACTGTAGGCTGAACGGGCAATCTGCTGCGCTTCATTCAGATATTGTTGTTCTCCTGTTATATTGTACAATAAACAAGCAGCCTGCATTGGCTGACCGGAATTGTAACTGTACTTACTTTTACCTATAGTCATCGAAGGAGTAATATTATCATAGAAAAGGTGATCACTCGGATCTTGCATGTATTGTATCAACCATGCATAAAATTCTTTAGCTTTATCCAGATACTTCTGCTCTTTGGTTATCTGATATAATTTACATCCCAATACTGCAGCCGGTGCGGTAGAACATGTATGTTTATTACTGTATGCCGGTATTTCCCTCCAAAGAATACCGCCACCACATGAACTGGTGTTTCCCACCATCAAATAATCCCAAACCATTTTCGCCTTCTCCAAGAAACGATTTTCCTTTGTCTGTTCATACAGTTCCGCCATATCCAGTCCTATCCAGACATTATCGTCATAATACCTTTCATTTCCGTTTTGCGGATAAACTGCGTAAGCGCTGCGCTTGTTATCAGTTGTGATAAAACGATTGATACTGTTAAACATACGGTCAGTCAAATCTGCATACTTTTTTTCATAAGCAGATACCCCGATTGAAGCTCCACGCAAAGCTACATAGCCAGAAAGCCCTGCTCCTTGATCCCAGACTACGGCATCTCCATCCCAATAAGGTCCAGTAGCAAGCGGATATCTTGTATTCCAACAGTCACGTGCAGACTTTCCGAAACAAAGATTCATTAACGAAGTCATCAGGATGTCAGCTCTTTCCAGGAAACGGGTTCTCACTACCTCTTCTTCACGAAGCGGCGTAGCAGTGACCGTCAATTCCTCCGAGCGTTTCCCATAATTATCAACAGCGACGGCAGTCACAATATATGTTCCCGGTTCAGAGACAACTATTAACAGTGAACCAACCTTTTCTGTAGCAATACGTATGTTTTTCTTTGCTGTGTTCTCAGGTTTATCTCCCTCTAACAAATAAGAGATCTCTACAGAAATAGCTCCGACAGGATTAGTCCAGCTTACTTGCAATTCATTCGCTCTCTCCGTTTTCTCCGCCACAAGATTGGTAACCGGAGGTACTGTTTTTGGGCCCTGTCCATCCTGCTTTCCATCATCTATTTCATCCGTGATAGGCGAGTCGCCCCCACCGCATGCACCTAATAATGCAAATAAGAGAAAGAAACAGATTCCTAACAGCATATTAAATCGGATATTTTTCATGATATTCCTAGTTTATAGGGTTACTTTATTCTCACTGGTTCAATCGTTTCTCCTGTGATACTAATTACTCCTTTATCGGAGATATTAAAGTTACTGATGTAGGAAGTACGGGGACCTACACTTGTCTCACTTGCATGAGCATGAAAGATATATTTATAACTTCCATTGGCACAGACAAACGGTGCTCCATGTCCTGTACCGACTAGCCCTACAGACTTAGCAGCCTCTTTGTCTCTCCGGAGAATCGGATTTCCGCTATACTTGGTCCAAGGTCCTTTAGGAGAACTAGCCGTTGCATATCCTACAGCATAGTCTTTACTTTCATAGTGGTTTGCTGAATATATCAGGTAATAAGTATTCCCTTTCTTCAACAACGAAGGACCTTCGGCAATCGTCCCTTGTTTCTTCTCCCAAGGTTCAGTAGCACTTATACACTTAGTCAATGTTTCTTTTTTTATACTGGTCAAGTCGTCATTCATTTCTGCTACCCAAATCACGTTTCCCCCGGTAAATCGTACATAATAGAGATAAGGAGTACCATCATCATCTATAAAAAACGAAGTATCAATTCCTTTTTCATCTGCTACAATAGGCTTCTTTTCCCTCTGTATAAAGGGGCCTTCCGGGCTAGTAGAGGTAGCTACACAAATATGTTCTTCCACCGAATAGAACATATAAAACAAATTCTTTGATTTCACATAATATACTTCCGGAGCCCAATACCATTTAGTTCCCCAGGAATTTTCCGGTGACAAAGCCTTTATATCATTTCGCTTCCATTGCTTCAAATCTTCAGAGATATACACTTCGAATCCGTTAACACGAGTTCCATATGCATAGTATTTACCTTCATGGTATAACACAAAAGGATCGGCAATCGGCAATTTATACTCTGCTATTATATCCGGGTCAATCGCGTCTTTTTCGGCTGGAGTAGCTGAAATCGTCACTTTCTCGGAACGCTTACCATAATTATCAACGGCTACAGCAGCAATTTGGTAGGTTCCAAATTCTGGTAATTGGAGTGTATATTTGCTATTTTTCTCACCATATACACGCACATTTATAATTGCAGGAGATTCCCCATTTTCTTCCAAGAAATAAGATATCTCCACAGCGACAATTCCTGATGGATTTTTCCATTCCAATAGTAATTCATTCGCCTTATCAGTCTCTTTCGCTGTAAAATCAGTAACCGTCTCTATGATTGCTTCATTTTTCTGCCCATCATCTCCCTTCTGATCATTCTTATTAAGTGGTGAATCGTCACCGCCGCCACAAGACAAAAAGAAAATAGTTCCTAATATCAAATATACGTTTAAAAATAAATTGCTGTGTGTATTCTTCATATTTTTAGTAAAAAAATGTTGCAAAATATTCATTATTAATGTTTGAAACGCAAGCTACCACAAATTCATTCTGAACTAAATCAAAATTTGCGATAACTTGCGTTTCAGTTTAGCTACATAGATTAATCATCGTTTAATCATATCTGCCTTTCTTCACACTTTTACCATTGAACTTGCTGGTCTTCATCCGGAATCAAAGTATTCAAATTACGTTGCATTGACAATGAACCCTGTACTTTATATCGAATTCTCTTTCCAGGCACAGTAGTATAATCATCAAACTCATAATATAAATTCATTGTTATAAAAATCTTCTTCAGATAAGGTTTCAGTTCATCCATCTCACTATACATAGAGAAGTTAGACTGGAATGCCAATGGTTTGCCATCTGCGTCTGTAAGTGGACCAAAATTAAGTTCATCATTTTCTGCCCAAACCTCTAATTGTTTAGTGTCATTACCCTCTTCTGGGAAACGAATAAAGATCTTATATAACTTACGGTCTAAGTAATCAATATCTCTAGTTCCAGCATAAATAAAAACTGTTCGGTCATCCACAACAAACGCCCGCTGTTCACTTACAGTAAAAGGCTCCTTATTATCCACATCTGTCTTAAAGTGAATCAAGTATTGAGCTGCATCATAAGTACCTGAATAATCGTTAAACGGTAAAAGACGTAACATTGCTCTTCGAAAATACTTGCGAGGATTAGCCTTATAACCTAATGAAGGATCATCCACAATTTGCAAAGGCAATACCCATTTATCAGCCTGGTCCAAATCTTCTGTTAATTTAAAATCGATTGGTAATACCCCTGTAGTTTCACCGGCAGGAATTTCCACGGTTTCTGACATATTATAATATTGGCTTGGTAACTGCTGGAAATATAGTTCTTGGCGATGACCATATACATTTTGATTCAATACAGCCAAAGTATCCGGATCTAGGGCAATCTGAATATTCAAAGGTCGGTCAGACACAGTTGAACCGCTAATAATTATTGGCAGTTTATATTGCACTACTCCTCCTGGTTTATAACGAACATATGTTGTCGTCACTCCTTGTGCATTCACATTAGCCTTGAAAGAAGCCATATGCAAATATTGCTCGTCTTCCCATTCATTATTGCACGATACGCAGCATATTGCCACTACCATGCCTAAAAATAAATAATATATATTTTTCATATTCTCAATCGTTCAAATATTATTCAGGATCAGTCCAACCCGGATTTTGGATCAGATTGGCATTATGTTTCAATTCAGTATGACTAATAGGCCAAAGCCACATCTTCTCTGCAAAAATAGTAGGTAATGAAGTACACATTACTGGTGTCTGAAAGTCTTCTCTCATCTCCTGCGTTGCAAGCACATTACAACCATATACTGGAGCTGATTCCTCTTCCGGAGCATCCATCCAACGACGTAAGTCAAAGTAACGATGTCCCTCTGCAAAGAGTTCTATTTGCCGTTCACGTTTCAGTTTCATACGGAACTTGTCTACATTATTATATTCATCTGGTGTATAATCAGGCAATCCTGCACGAATACGGATTGGACGAATACCCTTCTTCATTTCTGTCTCGTTTCGACTAATAGAGTGAGTCTTACTTCCATCCCAGGAAGGAAGTTCATATGACCCTGTCAATTCATTCAAAGCCTCCGCATAAATCAACAATACCTCTGCATAACGAATGGCGGGATCTGGCTTAAACACAACACGAGATATATCATATGGCGAGTTATGAGTATAACTAATGTCATCTGGGTGTACATACTTCTTAATTCCAATACCAGTACGTAACCAATAAGAAGATGATTTATATCCATCATTACTTCCTCCTCTATAATAGAAGACTGGTACATTACTCTTTTCATCATGATTATCATCATTCAGTGCTTTCAAATAATGCCATGTACTTCCACTATATGCTACAGATGCGTAAAAACGCGGCTCACGCTGTACGTATTGTTTAGAAACCCCTGTACCTAGCTGCCCCAATTCCGGATAATTTACTAATTCCTCAGCAGTCACAAAATCTTTTGGACGCTCTTCCGTATTGTAACGACCGACATATCCCGGACGATCACTATACATATCATTCATACCCGGGCAATCTTCGCCATTATTCATATAATAAGCATCGCACTGTTTTTGCGTCATACCATGCGAGTTATATCCTCCACCTGTATTTCTAGGAATCTGATGTATCACCATTACTCTTATATTCTCGCCACCTTGATTCCCTGCACGTGTAAATATCAATTCTGGATTTGCATTAGCAGCAACAGAACCATTGAACAAGGAACGATATGACTCAAACGGATCAATATTTTTCCATCCATTGGGCCAATCTTGTTCAGAAAATTCCGCATTATGAGGAGGAGTTATAGTAGCAGGATAAGCCATATCTCCTATTGTTTTAGCTGGTGCTGTATACAATTCATAAAAATTTAAATCCATCACATCTTTAGCTGCTGCTGCAGCTTTTGCCCATTTCGATTCATCATATACATCAGGAAGCAAATGTGTTCCATCTCTATTTATTAAAGCTGAAGCAACAGACACTGGTGCTTTTCCATTAAACAACGGGCTTGCCGCAAACAAAAATACTTTAGCACGCAATGCAAGTGCAGCTCCACGAGTTGGACGAGCTATTTCTTGTACTGATCGCTGAAGAGGTAATACACTTGCAGCTTTCAACAATTCATCATTAATGTATGTTACACATTCGTCATATGTATTTCTTGGATAAGCCAAATCATCATAACTTTCCATGTAATCAAGTCCTTCCTCTGGAAGAATAGGAATCGGACCATATAAACGGAGCATAAACCAATAGAAATAAGCACGCAAGAAATGAGCCTGACCTTTAAAATCCGAGATTTCTTCTTCTGTAAATTCCTTATTCTTATCAATGTTATTCAAGAAAATAGAAACCTGACGAATTCCTTTATAAGCAGTCTCCCAAACACCTAAACTTTGATTATTATTTCCTAAGACTCCTTTCTCCGAATATTGCCCACTTTTCCATGCTTTATAACCATCACCCTCATCACCAAAATACATATCATCAGCAAAATTAAAAGGCAGAATTTTTTTACTACAAACATCTTGCATATAGTTATTGCCTAAATAAGCATAACCTTCCGCCAACCAACGATTTGTATAATCTTTGTTGCTAAATACATCCTCTATGGACATACGCTCCTCGAATAAATAATCCGAATCCAGATAATCAGAACATCCGGTCATAAAGACACTCAATCCTGCCACAAAAGATAAAATTATAATTACTTTTTTCATATAAAATCTTTATTATAAATTAACAGATACTCCCAAAGAGAATGTTTTACTAAGCGGATATTTCTTTCCATCTGCACTTCCCATTTCAGGGTCCCAAAGCTTGAATTTAGAAAATGTAAGCAAATTAGTTCCAATAAAGAATATACGCACTTGGTTCATATGTACCTTATTAACTAATGATTTAGGAAGTGAATAACCTATATCCAAAGTTTTCAATCTCAGATAAGCACCATTTCTCAACCAGAAAGTAGAAGCACGGTTATTGTTGCTATTATTTCCATAGGTCAAACGTGGATAATCTGCATTAGGATCTTCATTAACACCTAAAATCCAACGATTTCCTTCTGCCATTTCTTTCAAGACATTTCCCCAGCCATCTCCTCCTGAAAACATGTACACTGTAGAACCATTAATAAAATAAGTAGATTTCCCAACTCCTTGAAAGTGTACATTTACATCTAATCCTTTCCATTTAGCACTTGCTCCAAAACCATAAGTAAAGTTTGGTCTTTTTGTCGCACCAATAGCTACTTTATCATTGTCATTAATCACACCATCACCATTGATATCTTTATATTTGATATCACCTGGCATAACATCACCGAACTGAGACGGCCAGTTACGAATCTCTTCATAATCTTTAAACAGCCCCATAGCAATTAATCCCATAGCCTGATCTACACGATGTCCTGCCATTGTTTTATACCAATAAGGAGTATTTTCTTCGTCACGTTCCAAAATCTCATTCTTGCCGTAAGTCATATTACCACGTACAGTTAAATTTACTTTACCCAACTTTTGCTTAAAAGTAAAATTACCATCAAAACCTTCCGATTTTACTTCACCCACATTTCCTGAAGGATTAGAGCCTGTTAAACCAACAATCCCTGGCAAATAAGCACGCCCCATATAAATACCAGTACGTTTTTCATGATAATAATCAATAGAACCTGACAATTTATCATTAAAAAAACTGAAATCAATACCTAAATCCTGCTTGGTAGCAATTTCCCACGAAACATTTTCAGAAGCAACCTGAGAATAATACATACCACTATAACTACGGTCATATCCATAATCTGCAAATTTATATCCACCGCCATCTGTCGCAATCGTATATAAATACGGGAAGCGAATGTTATTGCCTAAATTATCATTACCTGTTTTACCCCAAGAGTAACGAATTTTAAACATATTCATCCATTTCACATGTTTTTTTATAAAAGACTCTTCAGCTAAATTCCATGCTCCAGAAACAGCTGGGAAAAAGCCAAAACGATGATCTTTATGAAAGTTTTCTGAACCTGTATAACCAAAATTAAAATCTATAAAATAACGATACTTCCAATTATAGTTTACACGTCCTGCAATACCTTGATTACGACGAGCAATACCATTCTTCAAATCCGAACCAATACCTTGTGTGAAAACTTTAGAGGATTGTGTATATTTTATAACAGCTCCTGTATGATGATCATTAAACCCACGATTATAATGTAATTCCCATTCAAAAAATTCTTTTCGATTACCATTAGATCCTGAACTTTGAGTCATCTTCTTCTCTTCTGAAACACGGGTAAAAATGAGGTTACCATTGGTATCACGGTAATTCTCAGCTTTATATAATTCTGGCCATTTAACACGTCTTATATTGTTCTCATTATAAGTATCATATCCAAAACGGCCAATAAATTTCAATCCTTTGGTAATAAATTTTAAATCTTGTTCTAATACCGCATTAGTTTGAATACTATTTTTCCAACTCTCATTGTATCCAGTCTGTGTTGCCTGCGTCCATGGGTTGATATTGTCTTCTTTCCCAGACCATGCAGGAATTTTACCATCAGAATAAGTCAATGGCATCATAATAGAATTATATCCCATCAAAGTAGTCCAAATAGCAGTAGTTCCTACACCCGGATCATTTTGTTTTTGCAATGAACCGGAAAGACCGACTTTCAATATAGTAGTCTTAGTAATATCTATATCCACATTCATACGATAAGTCCATTTCCGAAAGTTTGCATTAGTATTGTAATCTTTTAAGGACTTATCTGTTTTATACATACCTTGTTGCTCCTGATAGCTACCACCTACATAATAACGAGCAGTTTTTCCACCGCCAGTCATATTCAAAGATGCACGTGAACTCCATGCACCATCCCGAAGCATAATATCCATCCAGTCTACATCCGGATACAAGTCTGGATCAAGCCCTAATCGAAATATCTCCAATTCTTCCGGTTGATAAAGCGGTTCTTGATTACGTGCAATCTTAGCTTCGTTAGCCATGGAAGCATAGGTATATCCATCTACGAATTCAGGAGTTTTGGTAAATGTATTATAGAAACCTTCTACCTTAGCATTAATATTAATTTTCCCCTCTTTACCACGACGAGTATTAATCAAAATTACACCATTAGCTCCTTTACTACCATAAATCGCCGTAGCTGAAGCATCTTTTAATACAGTAAATGACTCAACATCCTCTACGCTTACCTCATTTAGATCACGTTCAAAGCCATCAACTAAAACCAAAGCAGCACTACTAGCACCAAATGTAGAAATACTACGCACCCAAAACTCAGATACTGTACCAGGACGACCATTCGATTGCATAGCTTGAATGCCTGGTACAACCCCAGCCAACGCGTCAGCCATAGAGGTAGAAGGAGTATATTTCAAATCCTCTACATCCACATTAGTCACAGCACCTGTTACTGCTATCTTTTTCTGTGCTCCCGTACCTGTAATCACTACCTCGTCTATCAAATGTGCTTCTGATTCTTTCATCACCACATTTACCGTCCGTTGTTCTTTCACCAGCACCTCTACTTGGTCATAACCTATGTATGTAAATACCAATTTATGATAAGGCGGCATTTTAATCAAAAATTTACCATTAATATCAGTAATAGCACCTAAACCCGGCATATCTGCGATAACTACATTTACACCGATCATAGGTTCTTTATTTGTATCGGTCACAATTCCCGTTACTACAATATTTTCCTGTCCCCACATTGAAACAGAAAGTCCGAGTAACAACATACATGTTAACAAAAAATTTTTCATCATAAGAAAAGTATGTTTATCATTTATTATTCTTCCATAGCAATCTTTCGGATACGATGATTATCAACATCGCCAACATAAAAGCATTCTCTTTTTTCATCATACACTATGCTTGTCGGGCGTGAAAAACGAGCCTCATGACGCAAATCTCCATCATTATACCCTTCTTTTCCTTCTCCATTTGGGCGTCCTGCAAAAGTACTTACACGCCCTTCAGGAGTCATTTTACGAATGCAGTGGTTTCTCTGATCACAGAAATAAAAATCATATTCATCTTCCTGCCCTACATACTCAGGATTCTTTACAAAGCAACCTTCCCTTGGAACATTCAGTCTAACTCTATTGCCCATTCCATCAGTCCAACCACTCTCTTTATATTTACCACATACCAAATAAGGTGTCATAAATGTTTTTTCTATCCAATTATAATCACTACGCATGATAATATGTGTATCATCAGACAAAATAAGATACATATAATTCCCTGTAGGATGAATAGCTGTAAAAACGCCAACTTTTGAATATGGAAGTGGTATTTTATCAAATTCATGAACTTTTGTATCCTGATCATATCGTCCAACCACTCCCAAATCATACCGGGAAGTATAAATTTCGCCATTTACAGGATGAACACTAGCTGAACGAGAACCACGGGCAACATAACTTTCAACAATCGTTTGAAACCCACTCTCACGAGAAAAAAAGAAAGTCGCAGGCTGATCGGTTTTAGCATAGTCTTTTACTACAATTAATTCTCCTTTTTTAGAGAAACTTATAGCGTTTATACTCGAAGTTCCCACTGGGGAAGGAAATGAAATAGTACCCACAGTTTCATTGGCAAGGTCAAGCACACGATGTGACTTGTTAGCTCCACAAACATACAACTTATCAGAATCCATTGGATCCAAAACCATCCAATTAGCATTATCGAATCCACCACAGTCATCAAAAGGTCCATCTTTTACATCCCATTTTGTGTTATTTTCATACGTTTCTCCAGCTAAGGTAGTCACTAACATCTTTTTCTGATATACAAACTTCTCTTCTGCTTCCGCATAAGCGATCTCCTCTCCATTTTCATCTAGTATCGTAACTTCAATATCGCCATTAAATGCTTGAGACGGTACAAAACAATGTAAACTTTGATTCTTTACTCCAATAAGATTTGCAGCTTTCCCACCAATAGTAACTTTTACTCTAGACACATCGTTCCCGAAATTGTCTCCATAGACCACGAGCCGTGCCCCCATACCACCCTCTTTGGGAGTAAAATCGGAAATAAGCACTGGCTTAGTCGGATCAAAAGGTTGTTGTTCTTCACTTTTATCATCATCTTTGCAACTCAAAAAGCAGAAACTAACCAACGCCAGTACTCCCCATAGAAGATACCAGCCATGATTTCTTGTTTTTGTTTTCATTTTCATAATACATTGATTTTTAATGTTATGAGCATTATTTAATTGTGTAATATATTTAATAAATATATCATTCTCATTAGAGAATATTTTAAATTAAACTCTAGTCATAGAATACAGGAATTAAATCCGAATTAGATGGAATCTTATTTTTTATATATGGCCAACCATCATCAGTCCACAATACGCGATCGAGCATTCCCAAACGCCCTCCAACTCCACCATCTTTTTTCATATAGCTATGATAAATCATCCAATCAGTGCCTTCATCATCTTGAACAATAATAGAATTATGTCCAGGTCCTATCCATTTTTGCCCATCTCCTTCCAACACAAGTTCCCAGTTGTTTTTGAGCATATCTTTCCCGTCTTTATCAACATACGGACCAAGAAGGTTTTCCGAACGCCCAACTACCACTTGATAAGAAGCATTCACGCCATTGCAACAACTACCAATGGAAGCAAACAAATAATAATATTTGCCTTTTTTATATATATTAGTGCCCTCAAAGGCATTCCCACAAACTTGTTTCTTCAAAGTAGGTTTACCATCATTTCCTAATTTAACAGTCAACCCATCATCTTCCAATTCAGTAACATAAATACCTTTAAAACTTCCAAAGAACATATATTTCTTTCCATCCTCTTCATAATAAAACTGATCTATACAATTAGAACCAAATTCTTTATTCCCTATCAATTCTTTACTGTCAGGGAAAGGTCCCATAGGTGTATCACCTACAGCTACAGCCGTGTAACTAATATCAGTACCATTCATTTTAGCCCATGAGTAATAAAGTACATATTTGCCATTAAGGAAACGAATTTCCGGGGCCCAAAATGCCCCTCCTCCCGGCAAATCTGGTTCGGTCGCTTTATTAAAAGCTGTACCTTGATATTCCCAATTTACTAAATCTTTTGAACGATAAACAGGCATCCAATAAGTCTTAGTTTGTGTAGCATACAAATAAAAATATCCATCATTAGCACGAATCACACTTGGATCAGGCACACTCTTATCCGAAATAATTGGATTTGTGTATGTCCTTCCAACCCGAAGATAACAAACCTCATCACGACAAATTATGCTTTCATTCGAGCAGTGGCCTAACTGTAAAGGAAGCAAATAATTTACAACAGCCATCCCTTCACGTTTAATCGTAATTTCTCCATTAGCTTGATTTTCACCAGCCTTAAAAGTCACACCTTCACCTAAATCATAATTGCTAACAGGTAGAAGTTGATAAGAAGTCTTATAAACTTTATTATATTCTGCAACCAGTTCTTCTGCATTAGATGGTACAGCGAAACTACAGACGAAATCCCATGGATTGGTCGTAGACACTCCATCTACCGTATAATCAAGTGTTGCACCAATAGATACAGGAATCAAATCTTTATTCACACTAACTTCTGCAGCAGAAGCAGCAAGACCAACTGTTGGATAATCAAAAGAAATACTAAGTAGTATTCTACTCTGACTATCTCTGACTTGGATTTTATCGCTACTCAGTTTCAAAGCAATGACATACTCAACAGTTTTTTCCCTAAACTCTGCAAACACTTTAGATGGATTAAACTTAACCTCTACATCCATAGTGGAAATTCCTTCTTTAAAAGATACTTCTGTAGAAGTAAGAGAGTACAATGATGATGGCAAAAGAACATATGATGTTTTCTCCTTATTATTATATGCTTTCAATTCATCCTCACTCCATGAATTTATTTGGGCCTCTCCTCCTTGATTACTTCCATTCCCTACAGCCTTGATTTGGAAAGGAAATACAAAGTTTTCTTCTGTACAAGAAACCTTGATTGCATTCAATCCATTTGGTTGTAATTGTAGATAATGATTCGTTGTATTGCCAGGATCATCAATCGGAGCATTATTATCCGATCCGCACGATAGGAGTAAGAGTATTCCCGCCAACATATATATAAAGCGGTGTGCACTCATAGTGATACTTCTTTTTTCAATCAGTTTGTTATTCATTACATAAGATTTAAGTTGGACTCAATACAAGTCCTTGTGTTACATACAGTTTAAAAATTTTAAATAAAATGTGTTATCCTTCAAGCAGTCTTCTCAACCATATAAAAAACCAATCATCATTTTCTTTACCTTATTTATTTTCTTTTATTATGTGCTCACATAAAAACGAATATAGTAGTTCTTATTATCGACACAAAAGTAGAAAACCTATTGTATTTATAGTAATAAAAACAGGTCAATTAATGGAAAATTAGTCCCAAACCATTTTTAACAACTAACAAGAAAGGGTTTCGCAAACTATAATGACCAATTATTTGCATTATGAATAATTTATGTTTTTTATTGAACACTTTTTTTCTTTTTACGAAAATCAAAAGTCATATCTTTGTTATAATGAACCATTTTACATTCTAATATGAAAGCTAAGCAATCTTTATTAATGTTCCTGATAGTTGTTTTGGGAACAACATCTACATTAGGACAGCCAATAATTTCTCCATCGTGTTTCAGCAATAGTCACGACATCACTTCGCTACAAGCTTGGGGACCTTATTCAAAACGCTATGCCGGCATCTCTCACATCCCCGATATGCAAGCTGGAATACGCTTTGACTTTTCCGTAATGCCTGGCTATTACCGCAATCGTCAACTAGTTCCTCATGTTCTTTTTGAATCATCTTATTATCCATGGGACATCAACCCCTCAATGAATCGTATCACATACCGCTATGAAATGGAGTGGAAAGATCGTGTATTAACCGATGTCACCTATTATATATTAGATGAACACCGAACACTGGTAGGTATGAATTGCATCAATAATACCGCTGTTAACCAGAATCTCGTTCTCAATTTGATGGCATATATCGATTATGAAGGAGAACAACCTCAGTTTAAAATCCCTGAAGATTCAAATATACAGTGGCATAACGCAACCGATTATATATCAAATGAACCTGTGCACAAATCTCCACAGTACAATTTAGTATACGACGGATGGAAAAGGAACGAAATGCGAACTTCTCAATCACTCAGTGGTTTTGTTCTAGGAAAAGGATTTGGGAAAAATAAAGGGGATAAAGTGAGCTATGAAATAAATATTCTTCCTGAAAAAGAAAAAGGAATGATAGGATTCAGATACAATACTCCTAAAGGAAAAACAAGTACTTTTCAAGTAAAAGGAATAACTGAAAGCCGCCTAGAATTACAAGGCACTGGAGAATATAGCATAGTCTCAATCCCATATACCTGCAAAGAGCCAGGAAAATACACGCTAGAATTAATATCAGAGGGTACTTACAGTACTGATTTAGATGGTTTCTTTATCGGTAGCGAAGAAGATATAAAGCAAATCAAGATACTGCCTAGGAAGCTTTCTTTTATTCCCGAAATTAAATCGGGAAAAACGAAACAAGATTTTATCTTAAAATATCCGGAATGTGATAACTATTATGGAATAGCATGGAATTACCAAGAATCTCAGATTCGGGAAGTTCTGGATGACAATCTGGAATCTTTCTTCCGCAAAAAGACTCACGACCATGTATCATCGAGACTAATAGGAAACAGAGAGTGGCATTATTCTAATGCTTTTCTACGTCCGATTGTCTTGGCACCTCACTCCGAACAGACAATATACGCCTTAGTCTGCACCGGAACACCCCAACAAGTCAATGAACAGATTCAGAAGTTTCATTCCACACCGGAAACTCTGACTTCATTAATACAAAAGGATTCGAATAACTCTGAAGACAGAATATTAGCAGATGGCAAGAAGTATGAATTCGGACGTCGCTTGCTGCAATCAGCATTATTATCCAACATTGTTTATCCCGTCCATACCCAAGGGCAATATATCCGGCATTTTACGCCCGGCAAAAATTGGAATAGCCTTTATACATGGGATTCCGGTTTCATAGCTCTGGGATTAATAGATGTGGATATTACTAAGGCTTTTGAGTGTATCAGAGCTTATACAACTCCTGTAGGCAGTGAATCTGCATTTATTCATCATGGCACTCCATTGCCCATACAGATGTATGCCTATTACGATTTATGGAATAATACACAGTCAAAAGAAGCATTGCAATTTCTATACCCACGACTGAAGCAGTTCTTTGATTTCATGACAGGTAAGAATCCCTACTCCACAACCCGAATGAAAGGTTCCGGTCTGCTACGAACATGGGATTATTTCTATAATTCAGGAGGATGGGATGATTATCCGCCTCAACATGCTTTACGTGACAAGGCTTCTGTTACTCCAGTGGTATCTTCGGCTTATTATATCAGAGCTGCTAAAATTTTACGTTTAGCAGCAAAAGAACTAGGGCTTAAAAAAGATGTAAAAGAGTATGAGCAAACCATCAAACAACTGTCAAATGCATTACAAACCTATTCATGGGATGAGGAAACCGGTTATTTCGGATATGTAATGCATGACAAAGATGGCAAACCTAAAGGCATCTATCGATATAAAGATGGTTCTAACTTTAATAAGGGACTAGACGGAGTAAGCCCACTTATTGCAAACATCTCCTCCAAAGAGCAAACAAGCAGGATGATAAACCATGTATTTTCTCCTGATGAGATGTGGACAGAAGTAGGAATTTCTACAGTGGACCAGTCTGCTCCATATTATCGTACAGACGGTTATTGGAATGGAGCTGTTTGGTTTCCTCATCAATGGATGATGTGGAAAGCCTTGCTGGACCTTGGGGAAGGAGAAAAAGCCTATCAAGTAGCAACTACAGCATTAAATACATGGGAGAAAGAATGTAAGGAGAGTTATTACACCTTCGAACACTTTATAATCTCCTCACAACGTGGAGCCGGATGGCATCAATTTTCCGGTCTATCATCTCCCATACTCAACTGGTTTGCTGCATACTATCGGATAGGGAAAGTTTCAACCGGCTTCGAAGTGTGGATTTCCAACAGTCATTTCAATGATGATTATACACAGTATCAAGCAGAAATAGCTTTTGATGATTCAACAGTTCCTCATCAGCGAACAATTCTTGTTTGCATGAATCCGGAAAAAGATTACCAGGTAACTTTCAATGGGAAAGTGGTAGAAAGCAGGGCATACCATCAAGGATTATTAGAAATCACATTACCTAGTACAAACAAATCAAACAAGTTAATAATAAAACCAATCTGATGAATTATTTCATACCTCAAAAGACATAACAATAAGTACTAGAAATTCTCATATACTACATCATCAATCTTAATAGAATAAAAAAAATATAAGTAATTATAGCAGGTAGCTGAATGGCTACCTGCTATTCTATTCAGTTGAATGCACAAGAATCCATCAACGTTCAAAATCAGACTCCGTAAAAGAAACTTCAATTTCTCTTTCACCTGTACCATAATTAATCATTTGACTAGAATAAGCATTCTCATTTGTCGAATTATCTCTCCTTGTAGCAAAAACTTCCATACTTCCTCCTTTCTCCCCTACCACATCGGCTATAGATTTACTGACTCCTACTGCATTAGGTGTACCAGTAAGATACTGCACATAGCCTCCAGTCATATTCATTATCTCATATGTATATGCATATTTCTTAGGATAACCTATTTCATAAGGTAAATAAACTCTCACAACAATAGTACCATTTTGAATTTCCTCTTCATTATCATCACCTTCCTCTAGATCCGGATCTGGCTGTGGTCTACCATATCCCCAATAATTACAATATTCACCAGCATAACTTGGATAACTCCAACTTGAATATAAGCTACGATCATACCGATACTGACTTTCAACCTCTGGGACTGGACTGGATGTTATAAAGTCTTTATGAATTGTACGCATTCTCAAGTAAATAGTTTCTCCATTTACCTTATACGGAAAAGCATATGCAGGAAGATCATCAAGTAGTTCGCTACGAAGTATTTAACAAGTCCATACTTATTATCCGCCATATTGATATAATGCCACTCAGGTGAATATTCTGTATGACTCCATTGAATTTGCATATAATATTCTTGTGCCACCTCATCTCCAATACCATCCGCACCAAATCCTGCTCCCCAATCAAAAAAAGCATAGTAACCAGCATCCTCATCATTTTTAGACTCAGGCTTTTTATCGAAATAAAAATAAAAGATTTCTCCTGGTACAAAACGGCCTGTTCCCTCTACCGTCTCCGCCCACTCAATGGGAGTCTCCTCACCCCATAGATTACCTCTTGTTAATACACTGTCCGCACTCAATTTCAAATTCACAGCCTCTTCATCACTTTCAGAATCGCTATCCATTTCATTACTACATGAATAAAACGTAAACAACATCACCCAAAGAAGGCCCCATCCTAGAAATAGATTCTGTCTCATAACAATTAGTTTTAAAGTTAAACAATTTATAAATATAAGGACAAATATCTATTTATACAAGTTTTGAAGAATTTTCATAAACATAAAAAGCTCCAAATCAGTTAAATAAAAAAATAAGAATACGAAAGTACGTTACAACAGCATTTCCAAGAAGTTATAAGGATAAAACTCTCGTAAAAATTTCATATTACTTTGGAAACGGGATAAACCAATTGCATCAAAATAAGATGTCATTGGGAAATAAAAAACGCCACTCTCTATATGATTTAAAACAGATTTAATACTTTCAACAGGTGGACGCGGAATTCTTCTTTATTTCTATTAAAAATAATTATACTACCATTGCCTATCAATAACAATAATGATACATAAGCATCTGCATATTTCACTTTCTAAACGACTAACCTAAAGTATCCAAGTAATCTATCAAACTTTAAGTCTTCAACTGAAAAAACTAAGCCCCTTCTCCGAAAAAAGTAATACCTTTGAGTGCATAAATTAATTCGTCCGGCTATAGGCATTCTTTCGTCCGGCTATAGGCAAACGCAACGTCGCCTATAGGCAAACTTGCGTCCGGCTATAGCCGGACGAATTAATTTATGAAGAGAAAGAAATTATCTGTAGAACAAGAAAAATATAAAGTAACTATGAGCGTTTATTACGATTTATACACGAGTGGTAATCCACAGAAAAAGGAGGAGCAACAGGCACTTTATGCACGTGTTATTCCGTCAGGCACCATTAATGCCGATAAGTTCGTTGAACTAGTATCCAAATCCAACGGCTTCAGTCCAGCCACGATAGAAGGTTGCCTGCAAGCCGTCAGTGATGAGCTACAACACTGGCTCGCGCAAGGCTGGACCGTAGAAGTCGGGGAAATCGGACATTTCTCCCTATCACTGACATGTGACCGTCCGGTGATGGAGAAGAAAGAAATTCGTTCTCCGTCTATCCATTTAAATAAGGTGAACCTGCGCATTAACAAAAAGTTTCGTGAGAGTCTGGAACCATTGCAACTGGAACGCATAGAGTCACCCTATCGTACTAATAACGATTCCAACGAAGAAAGATGCCGTACCCTCCTGATACAACATCTGGACAAACATGGCTGTATCACCCGTACCGATTTCATGAGATTGGCAGAAATCAGCCGCAACAAAGCAATTGAACTACTCAATAAGTTTTTGAAAGAAGAGATAATCCGGAAGTATGGAGGAGGAAAAACTGTCGTATATCTAAAGGAGTAGTTTTTCTAATAGTAGTATCACACTACAAGCAAGCTCATAGTGAAAAACGACGTTCATTATCAGCAATATACGAATTATTAATTATTTGTTTAACGCACTTTCGAAAAATAACTTGCACAGTAATTTCAGTTGCCATATCTTTGCATCGTGATCACAAAACAGAAACTCGATTTATAAACTATTTAAAAAACTAAAATTATGGCACTGAAATATGTAGTCAAAAAAACGACCTTTGGTTTCGACGATACCAAAGCAGAAAAATATGTAGCGCGTCCGTTCAATGTAGTCAACGTTGATTTTAAGATGCTGTGCGATCAGGTAACCAAAGTGGGATTTGTTCCACGCGGTACAGTAAAAGCCGTCCTCGACGGACTCATTGATTCTCTGATAACGTATATGGAAATCGGAGCATCCGTCAATTTGGGAGAATTTGGAACTTTTCGTCCTTCCTTCGGATGCAAAAGCCAGGAAAACGCAGAGGAAGTCACTGCAGAAACACTGAAAAACCGTAAAATTATCTTTACTCCAGGAAATCTACTAAAAAATATGATAAAATCTGTCAGTATTCAGAAACTAGATGCTGACAGAACCAGCAGCTCTGCTCCTTCAGGTGGTGGAGAAGAAGGTGGAGGAAATGAAGGAGGTAATGAAGCACCGGATCCAACTGTATAAAGAATTATTCATTATGTTATATTAAAAGAAAGGATGTCCCGAAGAGACATCCTTTCTTTCTTATTTATCGAAAGTTTTCCGCTATTTTATTTATTGTTAAGCAAAGCGTAGGCACACCATATCATCGGTGCTTGTCCATGGTAATCCCCTGCAATACGAGGACGGTCCATATAATATTGCTTACTGTTTTTCTTTCCCGTTCCAATACAAACTTCGGTAAGATCATTCTTATCGTCTATGTAATTGCATAGGCCCAACCAAGCTCTGCGTGCAATAGGAGCAAATTCTTCTTTATCCAACCAGCCGTTCTGAACACCTAAAATCATGGCATAAGTAAACATTGCCGATCCGGATGTTTCAGTCCAAAAATCAGGCTGGTCAATCAATTGGTTCCACAGTCCATCTTTATTCACGTATTTCTTCAGATTGTTCATCATCAAAAGATAGCCTTTCATAATCCGGTCTCTGTTCGGATCATTTTTTGGCAGATTGAACAGAAGCTCTGTCATTCCTACAGCCATCCAGCCATCTCCACGTCCCCAATAATAAGGAACATCCGGTGCATGATAGAAAAGCCCGTTAGGATGTTGTAATTCATCCAGATATAGAACCATTTCTTTGGCAGCTCTATTGATGTACTTAGGATCTCCTGTGGCTTTATAAGCCTCAGACTGTACAATAGTAATCATATACATGTCATCGATCCAAAGACGAGTTTGCCAAGAATACCCTTTTTTATCCCATTTGCGTTCTTCTTCGTTTGCATTGGCAGGCAGCTGCCACTGAGTATCAGCATACGGCAACCCCAGATCCAGATAACGCTGGTCCTTCGTTATATTATAAAATCTAAGAGGCAAGCAACCAAACATATTCTGGTCTACGTGTATGGGTGGAGGCAAGAGTTCTTTTTCCAAGTGGAACAATAGCTCGAAACGATTTCTCAACAGTTTGATCAGCTCTTTGTTATTCGTCAATTCTGCAAAACGAAGAGCTCCATACCATGTACATACCTCAGCATAATGTATTCCCCTATCAAAATATAGCTGATGTTTGGTTTCCATCAAGCGTCTGCTTAATTTATTGCCAACAGTCTTAGGATCTGCCTTTACAGGAAAATCTCCAAAATAATTTTGAGCAGTAGCTACATTGGTCGTACAGAATGCAGCCAGCAACAATACACAAATTAAGTAATAATTCTTTTTCATCATTTTAATTGTTTACATATAGTTAATACTCACGTTATAATTAGATTATAGTCCTGCCACTGGTATCCAGCGACTTATGGAAGATACATCACTAACCGCTTCCTCTTCTTTATTATCAGTAATAGAGAAATTGACCAGCACCTGTCCCGAAGAAATTGTCAAACTGGAACGCGGAATAGATATTTCGGCAATGTAACCATAGTTGTCAATACGATCTTCATTGGTATCATTGCACACATAGGTTTTTACTTCTACCCCCATTTCCGCGCTATTCCATTTACCGGCATAAGTTTCGGTACTTTTCAATCCATCCATTGATACTTGTATCCGTTTAGCACCGTTCGCCAAACTTTTACTATCATCCGGAGAGAGATAAACAGTAGCATAATCACCTCTCAGTAAGCTCCGGTCAAGTACTTCCACCAGGAAATATACATTCTTGTCATCACACGAACAGCGGAGAGTTCCCTGCACTTGCGATTTTTCTCCGACAAAAAGCGCATGGTCAGTATTCGCCCATTCCTGATTGTTGCCATCTACCTTTACACTGCGGCATATTGCATCAATACGATGATTAAGAATAAATTGTGATAACATGATTGTTCCATTAGAAGTATCAGGCATCGCTCCCACCAATTGATGCGAATTTTCCAGATTCAGCGTTCCCCAATATCCCTTACCCGAAAATGGTGAATAAGCACTTCCAAAATTACGCGCTTTGGCATCCCCCATTTTCATATAGAAAGTAGAAGATTTGTTATACGAAAGCACAGTCTCACCCGATGGAAACTGAGATAAATATGGAGCGCTACCTAAAAAAGACAGATTGTCGCTATCAGCCGGTCCTTCCTGATCCGCATCAAGATGATCCCATTCACCATCTTCACCGGAATAAGCCAGTGATATATAATATGTTCCACGGTTATTAGTTTCTACAGCAGCCGCCAGTTCATTGCTACCTTTAAGTTGAATAACAGACGGCATCTGATGATTGAAGTATGTTTTTCCGTCTTGCTCCCACTTCATCCGTATCACATAGTAAGGGATACTACCAAATGAAGGCGTCCACGTTTGACCGCCATCTCTGGATATGACCATTGCAGTTCCGGTGTCTTTGCCTTCAATACCCGTACGGCTACTGTCCGTGAAATAGCAATGGATTTCTCCCGAAGACAATTCCAGCAAATACGGCTCCCAGTTGACACCCTGATACACTGAGACCGGTTCACTCCATGTAACGCCATTATCGGTACTACGCCTCATTTCAATACCTGCATCTTTAGGCAAGTCTCTATACCCATTATTAGCCCTATAGGAGGCTACGGCCAAAATATCTCCGTTGGAAAGTACTAGCCCATCACAATTTGAATAACGCCGGTCATTCTTTTCACCTTTACTGTCGATAATACTGTAATTAGCAAACAACTTGCCTTTATAACTCCATGTTTTAAAGTCCGTACTGGTCGCATAAGAACAACTGGCACCAATCTGATTGTTGTGATAGAACATGATATAACCATCATTAGCCAATTTCTTAACCCGTACATAATTAGGTTTGGCAGATTTTAGTACACTCTCTCCCAATTGTGAATACGTCCGAAAGTTCATCTTCAAGGACGAATGCGAAGTGACATCAGCGTGCGAATTAATCACCGGAACACCTTGATTGAGTTTGTCTATAGGAGTAATATGAGCAACAAATGGTTGTTCCGATTCTTCTTTATCACCCTTATTGCCAGTTCCGCCACCATCACCTCTCTTTTGATCCAATGCATCCTCTCCACCACCTCCACAAGCCATGGCTGTAGCGCAGAATGTAGCCAATAATACAGCTGTTTTCAACAATCCTTTCATAATACTATTTTTGAGTAATGATTAAATATGATATTTACGATACATTCTCTTGGCTGTCTCCACTGGATCAACACCAGTCTCAAGCACATACTTATTATGTGCATTTATCCACGCCTTCTCCACTTGAAACGAGTTCGGAACAGTAAGTGAACGTCCTTCCAATGTACCTTTAAGATAAGCGATGTAATTAGTCCAGCGAGGCAGATAATAATCCTTCAACAGTCCGCCCCATTCCTTGTGGGCATAGTCGCGCACCGGACTAAGCGTCTCCGTCCATGTCCCGATCAGCATACGGGCATTGTACTCATACAAATCCTGCAATTCAGGCTGCTTTGACTTCGAACGGGCCATATCCAGCCAGCGTCCCACGAAGAAGCATTCGTGAGTGGACAGTAACTCATTTTGATCCTTAATCAGCTGCAGAAACCTCTCCGACCAGTAATCAAACTGTTTCGTATCTTTCGCCCGATAAGCATCCACCAGATTGTAATATGCTTCCCGTCCTAAATCCGCAAGATACTGACGGACGAAATCGACTGCATCATACTGATAAGTTGACGTCTGCTTCAGATGATCTGCACTCTGCAAGAATAGTCCTACTCCCTGGGCGAAAAGATCCGGATCATAAAAGATTCGGCATTGGCTCCAGGCAGAAGCCGTAATTTTATCCCTTTTTAAACTAGGAGGTGCACAAAATACAGACTCTGATGGACGGCGATGACCGGAATAAGTTCCATAAGCTGTACGGTGAAAAATGATCCACGCCTTTTTCAAATTCTCATCTTCCGCCCCATAACGACGTACGGAATACTCTTTCAGCCAAGTATCAATATCCAAATATTCCGAACGCCAGCGCATTTCATTCAACAAATCAAAAACCACCGGATTCACTTCTATTCCTTCTGGTGTAGAACTGGTTCCTTTCATACTTGGTGATGCCTCCGGGTCTTTCCGACCATCTATTGGACCAGTAGCTATAGCATCCAAACGTCCATGTAGCCCAATATTAGCTCCATAATTGGAAATATGCGACCATAACCAAGGGAACCCGTCAAATCCCTTGCGTTTCCGCCAGTTATCCCAAAACTCAGCAGCAAGATCAACTATCAGTGTATGCTTTCTATCAAGCCCTGCCAACAATTCTTTTTTCGGATTTCCCAACCATGCCTGAATCACCCAAGTCGCATCCGGGTTATATTGCTTCATAGCTGTTTGTACCCGACGGGCTGCATCCGTAACATCAATCCCCCCGGTTTTCCCACCTTCATGAAAAAGGTCACCGCCAAACAAATCAGCTTTACCATAAAGCTTCTCATATTCAGTATACCATACCTTTGCCATCTGCTCAAACAATGGATCAGCAGGATCGAGTACCGGTGGGCGTTGAAGTGAATTCCACAGTCCTTGCTCTACCAAATGTGCTTCCGGATATTTTTCTTTCAATGAGGACGGAACCATTCCAAAGAATCCCTGAAAAACGGGTTTCATCCCATACTCACGCATACGGGCAAGTATTTTCTTCTGCAAAACGGTCTGTTCCTTAAACCATTCATCAGGCAGAGGACCGCCGATATTCTCCAAATTCCCCATCAACAACCAACCGAAATAAGCCGGACCACACAAAAACTCTTTCACCTCAGGAAGTGTATATCCAAACTTCAACAATGTATTCCGCCACACAACTTCTGCCCCAACCATGGCCATCGGCATGTTAATGCCGCTTAGAGCCATCAGGTCTATCTCGCGTTCCCAACGTTTCCAGTCCCAAAAAGCTGTAGTATAGCTAAAAGTACAATAATTCATATAGAAATTGTCGGATAATACCGTTTCATGGCGTTCTTTCACCTGAGGCAGATCCACAGGTAAATCCGG
Organism: Bacteroides faecis; assembly: GCF_020091505.1. Classification (NCBI taxonomy): domain Bacteria; kingdom Pseudomonadati; phylum Bacteroidota; class Bacteroidia; order Bacteroidales; family Bacteroidaceae; genus Bacteroides; species Bacteroides faecis. Next base: position 735,491 of record NZ_CP081916.1, read on the forward strand.
TAATCTGTCCTCACAAAAAGACACATGAGCATGGCAATAATACTTCAGATACCAATTAATGCCAAAAGCAGCACTCACATAATTATTAGCACGGACTGTGACTTTTCGCCCACCACCATACAGCTCAAAGTAATCGCCCTGATCAGAAGAAGAACGGATTTCAATTTTAAATCGGTTGGAAAGACCTTTCTGGAAACGTTCCAACATTTGCTTTACCGGATTAGCCTCAACAACTGTGGCCAAAAGCAAAAAGAGTATAAGTAAAAAGTGTTTTTTCATCTTGGTATTATTTGGCAAAGGATATATGCGAATCAGCAACTGAATACTGATTCGCATAACTTGGTAAATAAAGATTGAATACAAACCCTATCACCCATAATCATAACAACTATGGCAATCCTTAACTACCTATTAATCAAACAACTCTATTTCCTTGTCGGTTGTGGCCCAAAATAGGAACGTTTCATTCCTCCAAAGTCTAATACAATCTTTTGCAGTACTGTTCCGGCATCTCCACAAATAATTTTCACTGTATGCTTACCCGGTTTGTCAATATGCAAAGTTGTCTTATTGATTCTACAGTTTTTCAATACACTCTCATACCAAATTTGCGCATACTCAAAAGAAGAAGTAGACGGATTCAGTACAGGGCCCTCATCAATACACACTCCATATTTAGTTTCAATGTTCGTAGCTTCGTGTCCGGCATATCCTCTATCCTTACTTGTCACAAAGGTAGGCAGCACATAGGTATAAACATCAACTGAACCTTGCTCAAAAGTATAGAAATCGTATTCCAGACGTGGTGTGCTACGCCCTGCAGTTCGTTGCGGCGCAGCTGTCGGATCACCTAACTGAATAGCCGTATTTTCGATACCCAGATTAGGTATTGATCGCATTTTGATTGCTTTATTTTCCACTTTCCGATGGAAGCTTGCCGCATCGATAGAAACATATCCGTTATGTTCTACAAATAAAGTATCCATTTCGGCCAATGAAGGAGAGGAAGGATTAAATACAGAAACATAAACATTTTCCTTCTCACCTTGGGCGGAAGTAATCTCCAGTACCCCAAATACTTTTTCGCCGGTCGGAACCTTTTCCCAGGCAATCGATACTTCAATCCGTTCCTCTGTGGAAGTCTCACCCGCTTTCTTACTCAACAGTATCCAGCTATCCGTTACAGATGCTTTCCATTTCAACGGACTTGCTCCTTTATTGAAAACATCTACATAATAAGACTGACGCAGATAAGTATTGAAGCAAGGCAATGAATGGAAACTCTTCAGTCCCTTCAGCACATCTTCTCCCTCTGCCATTACTCCCAACACAGCAGTAGGTGCCAATGAAGCTTTTCTCAATGCCGGAAGTTCAAAATAAGCAGCAGCGAATCCTTGTTTCATAGTCATTACATGATTCCATTTACCACCAAGCAGCGAATTATACCCTTTTGTTATCACTTGCAAACTGTCATAGCAGGCTTTCACCGTTTTTTCCAATTCTCCGGTAGCTGCTCTTTGCTGAATGGAATACCAACGATTTCTCTGTCCGTCCAGTATCATTCTGTTCAACAGTTCACATCCTTTCACCGGATAATACATTGACTGATAAAAACATGCCTTTTTCTCTTCCGGTAATTTATTTAAAATTTCCTCTGTAATACTTCCGATTCGACGATATTCACTCAGGCGAGAATCTACTTCTCTATAATTCGTCAAGGAGAAATCAGTATCTGTATTCCGCTCTCTTCCATGCTTGTCGGTAGCCCACTGATAGCCCCATCCCATAAATTCCGGTCTGCGGGCGAAGGCCAGTTTATAGAATGAATTGAGCACATCTTGATATTCATTACGGTATTCGTCGCCCAGCATACCACATAACCATTCTGTCCGATAAGCAGCCGCTCTGTCAAAATTGAAAGAATCGATATCATATGCCATTGACAGGAAAAAATCGACAGCGAACTCACACGCCTTGATATCACCGGCATTGAGTAACCAGATCCGATCTGCTGTCATATCGTAGGCCTTGCGGAGCTCTTCATACATCAATGTGGGCGAAGTAGTATTCATCCAAAGATGGTCGTGAGGCTTACCCAGATAAGAAGAGTGATAATAAACCCCCGAACGTCCGGAACGTTTCTGTTCTTTCGGGCTACTCAAACGCTTCATATATCCATAATTATCATCCGGCCATATAATCGTTACATCATCCGGCAGTTCCAAACCTTCATCATATACATCCAATACCTCCTTATATGGAGTAAAAGCTTGCGGAATATCTTCTCCACGTTTACCTGTTGCATCGATCAACATTTTTCGTTGTGCCATCAACGCATCCTGAAGCATCTGTTTTCTATCCGACATGTTATTGCTTGCGTTCATCGCTCTATCGTGCAACCCACGCAGTGCCAGAGTGTATACATTTTCAAAAGGAGCACATTCGTTTGCACGAGCTCTCAGAACACTGTCCACCCCTGCCCTATTATTGATGTAATCCCATTCCCCCATCTTATCACGTTTCCATTCGCTTGCCGTATTGAACAACAGCGGTTCACAATGAGAGGAACCCATAACGATAGCAAAACTATCTGCAACCAATCTATTTTCAGGGATACGGTGGAATGCCATAGACGCATCGTGCATAGCCGGGCAGAGATAATTAGCCTGAAGGCGAAGCAATAACTCACAAACTTGTGCATACGTTTTCGGTCCAAAGTTTCCACGTTCCTTCTCATAATTGTTCTTTGACCAGCGGTAAAGTCCCCAATCTTCGTCATTGATAAAAATACCTCTGAATTTAACAGTAGGTTCTTTTGAAACGAATTTATGAACATTGACAGCCAGCTTTTTCTGCTGTTTTATCGGAGCGTCGGCCCACCAATACCAAGGAGAGACTCCTATTGCTTTCGATATGGAAAGAAGTCCGTAAGCAGTACCACGTCTGTCACTACCAACTACAACAATGGCTTTTTTAATTCCCGGTGCAGGATTATCAACCGTTTCTATCATATACCGTTCCCATCCACCGGCGATAGGAGTTATATCTATTTTCTTTTTAGCTGTCAACGCATCGATCCAAGCACTTTTTCCGGCTGTCCCTACAATAATAGCATAACGAGCCGAGACCTCACCCGGATTACTTGCTTGTGCTTTCAGATCCTGCCCTGTCACGCGACGGACATCATCTGTAAATAAAGACACACTTTTACGAACCACAGTCTCATCCTTTCCATCAAAACAAACCACTACATTGGCAGACGGAGAAACAATAGGGAAACTGTTTTTACCAGCGTTCTTATCCAGTAATACTTGTGCTTCTGTTGAAATAAGGCTACAGCAAAAAAGCCCTGCTAATAAAATCTTATTTTTCATATAAAAGTTAGATTGATAATCGATGGTACAAAGAAAACCAAAAATCAACAGAAGTAATAAAAGAAATAGACCGATAAATGGAATAATATGGTCAAAAGGCTACTCTAAGTCCGTTTTATCATCCCAAAAAGGAAAAATCCAGTCGTCTAATAACCAATAAGGAAGTAGTCGATAAGTAAAGGACGAAGATTTACAAGCAAAGCCTCGCGTTGTTCCGGACTGGCGGCAAACAGAGCGGTAGACAGTATTTCTCCGACAGCTCCGTTCTTTGTTACAACAGCTATCTGTTTAATGCCCTCTACAAAAGAGGCATCGTGGGGAGAAATGATATGTTTGCGTCCATCCGATTCATTTCCGGAAGTAGTAAGGCATTCATTACAAAGAAGAACACTCTGCTTCATACCTATCTTATCTGTTTCCAGGCGGTTTCCAAAATTAACTTTCCACCCTGTCCCGGCTGGATGATCACCTAAGGCAAGTACAGAGCTGTTGCCCATATTAATCAAGGCATTCTCTATACAGCAGGTGTTCAATATAGCTCTGACAGTTTCCAGGGCATATCCTTTCAAGAATCCCGAAAGGTTGATGGTAATTCCCGGTTGCTGGAAAAAGATACTGCGTTCTTCCGCTGACAAATACACCGAATGAATGGTGTCCGGATTATAATTCTCTGAATGAACTGTGACATCGAAGCATCCTGACGTTTTCCCATGATATTCCATGCACAAATCAATCATTGTATAAAGTTGCCTGCTCAGAATCACTGGACATATAGAAGCGGTCCGGTTAATAACAGCCAGCTCGCTGGCAGGGTCATAATAATTAGCTATTTTTTCCAGATAACTCAATGCTGCATGTATGCGTTCAACCACAGACATCAATTCTTCTTCTGGCTTCTGACTGTACAAAAGAATATCTACACGCGTATGCATAGAAGAGAACCAAGCGTAAAGTAATCCGTCCCCCTCATGGGATGGTCTGTACAAATGTTGAATAGCTATTTTCATCTATCAAAAGTAAAAGGAGTTATGCCTGAAACTAAATTCATTCGCAGAATAAGATTTTCGACACAACTCCTTCTTTTTTATACAGGATATTCTTATTTCAATTCCTTAATCTTCACATTCTTGAACCAAACTTCATCTCCGTGGTCTTGTAAAAGGATATTGCCTTCAATAATATTTCCGAAGTTAGGCCAGTTCTTATACTTACTATAAGCAACTAATGCATTCCACATCGCATTATTACGGTCGTACTCAATCAGCTTTTCTCCATTCAGCCAGTGTTCTACATGATTGCCCTTAACAATAACAGTAGCTGTATTGAACTCTTTCTTATGGAAAGGTTTATTCTTAGGAGCCGGAATCAGATCATACAATGAGCCTAACTGTCTGTTACCTTTTACACCAAGTTTAGCATCAGGATGTTTATCATCATCCAGAATCTGGAACTCGCAACCGATAGCAGAACCAGCACCCTTATTCATTTCCGGATTAACGAAGTACTTGATTCCACTATTTGCACCTTCAGTTATCTTGAAATCTACGGTCAGAATAAAGTCCTTATATGTGCGGGTAGTTACAATATCACCGCCATTGGCAGATTCAGCGCCACCACTCTTCATCACCTTAAGAATGCCGTCTTCCATCTTCCAGCCTTTTGCAGGGAAAGTAGACAGTTTCGCTCCTCTCCAGCCTTCATTAGTCTTGCCATCCCACAACAAAGCCCAGCCATCTTTCTTCTCACGCGGAGACAGTGTGTTAGGAATCAGATTTCTTTCCGGTGCAGCCTGAGACTCCGGTGTCTGATAACGCTCTACGTCTGCTGTACAAATACGGATATTCTTCCAGCTCACAGTTTTTCCTTCGTCAGCAGCATTACCAATAGCGTGTACCTGTAAAGCTATAAATCCGACAGGAGTCATGTCGTCCCAGATATTAGCGCAAGGCACTCCGTTAATCCAAGTACGGATAGAGTTACCTATCGCTTCAATCCGAGCCTTGTTCCAAGCATTGTTCTTGAAAGCTGTACGTGCCGAAGGATTCCAGTTCAAAGAATAAATCCAGTTTCTGCGAGCCTCATCATAGATACCACCGGACCAAGCACGTTTGGAAGGATCAATTTCGAACTGATAGCCATGTACGCGACCTTTATTATATTCTTTTTTACTCTCACTACGAATCTGCACTCCCGAGTTTAAACCATCATCAATCTTAAAGTCAAATTCAAGGATAAAGTCTCCATAATTTTTGGTGGTTGCCAAAAAAGTATTGGGAGTTCCCATTTTTGATACTCCTACAATAGCATCGTCTACGATTTTATACTCAGCTTTGCCATTCAGTTTTTTCCAGCCTTTCAGGTTTTTACCATTGAAAAGAGGTTCCCAGTTCTGTGCCGATAAAGAAGCAGCACAGAATAAAAGTAAAGTCAATACGACATTTTTCTTCATACTCATGTTGTTATTATAATCAAACTTTATTCTGTTTTTATATTCCCTACCAGCTTTTATAATTTATAGAATTCATCCCAGCCTTTACGCGGTGGGAGTCCGGCCAACATTGAATTCGCAAATTCATTATTTGTAATCTGCTTCGTGCGAGGATCGAAGAACAACTGAGTGTTAAGACGCTGTGCCATTACTCCCAATGAGAATACCTGGCTCAAAACGCCATTAATCTCGAACGGTGAACGTGTCTTTTCAATACCATTGCATGCCAACAAGAAGTTCTCGAAGTGATTGGATGGACTTTTAGGAACTTTCGGCAACTTATCTGCCATTTCCTTTGCCTTTTCTTCCGGAATAATAGACAAGGTACTTCCGTGGCTACCCCCTTTGAAAGTCAGTTCTTTTGAATAGATAATCTTTCCCGGATTCAGTTTAGCAGGAGGAACATCTCCCTGATTGGTTTTAGGAATGTTCGGGTCTAGTCCGGAAACGCCATAACCTGCCGGGATAGGAGGAAGATTATCCAGACCGTCATACCAGGTAATATCTACCGGTGGCATTCCTTTACGCTGCGGGAAGCGGAAAAGAATAGTAGAAGAATAAGGGAAGAAGTAATCATTGTGTCCTTCCTGATGTGTCAAAGTCACTTCATAAGGTAAGCCCAATTCAAGGAACTCGTGAACTGTATCCAATATATGTGCCCCCCAGTCACCCAAGGCTCCCATACCGAAGTCATACCAGCAACGCCATTCACCCTGATCATACTTATTGCAATATTCATGATAAGGAACAGCTCCCAGCCAGGTATTCCAATCCAAATCCTTCGGGAGTTGCTGGCCTGAAGGTAGTTTATAAATGTTCGTATCCCACTTATGCCAGCGACGCGGATTATTCATGTGAGCAGTAACAGCTGTCACATCCTTGATGATCCCTGCATCCATCCAAGCTTTAAATTGGAAGTAATTTGCTTCCGAGTGTCCCTGATTTCCCACCTGAGTAGCCAGGTTCGGACGTTTAAGGGCAGCCTGCATCAACAGTTCCGCCTCATAGAAAGTACGGGCTAGCGGTTTTTCCACATACACGTGTTTGCCGGAAGCCAGAGCCAGCATACTGATAGGGAAGTGAGAGTGATCAGGAGTAGCAATTGCTACAGCATCGAACTCATTACCGGCTTTATCAAACATTTGGCGAAAATCTCTGAACTGCTTCGCCTTAGGATACATACCCATTACTTTTCGTGTATGTTTAGCTCCCATGTCTACATCACACAGGGCTACAACTTCTACCATACCGGTACGTGCAAAATCCTGTATAATTTGCTCTCCACGGTTTCCAATGCCAATATAGGCTATCTTTACCTTTTCATTTCTTCCCTTTTTAGATGAAATAGTTTGAGCATTCAGTAACTCACCAGATCCCAGTGCCAATCCTGCAGAAGCCAGTGACATTGTCTTTAGAAAATCTCTTCGTGTTGTCATAAATTTATCATTGATATTGATTAGGTACATTTTATTTAGCTCTGTCTCACAGTCTGTTTTTCTTCTTTGCCAATAACGCCTTCACTCCATAAAAAAGGAGGCGCAGAAGCGTCCAGCAAGCATAGAGAACAAAAGCAAATATGATTATATAGAAAATAGAGGTTATCATTTCCATCATAGATCTGTTATATGCGATAATTGCATAAAGATTCACCAGATTGGCAAGTACAAAACATACGAGTAAGGTGATTATCTCTATTTTCTTCCGCCGTGCGGTCAAAACTGTATCTTTCATGTTGTTTCGGGTGTTTTAGATTGATGGTTCAGATAGTCAATTTTGTATTCATCGGGGAAATAAAGTGTTTTTTCTTCCTCCATGGCCTGATGTCCTAACAGACAGAGCATACTTGCATAGTAACCTTCTTCAGCAATTCTTTCCGGCTGTTTTTGTGTTATTACAGCTTCTACGAATGCTTCCAGCAGTAAGGATGTACCGTCACTTTTCGGACGTTCACCTATAATAAATTCACCCTTGTTTTCATTGGCTGTCTCCGGTGCCCAACTTGTACCCGCAAAAGGCAGTGAGTCAAACATCTTGTTTTCCCAGTCATTAACCAGTTGCAAAAATGCCGGAGCAGGAGCAACACTTTCAAAGTAGTATCTTCCCTTTTCAGGTTCCACAGTCCCGAGATTACCCATAATCTGTTCTTCAAGACCATAAAATTTATTGGAAATGATGGAATCGAATGTCATCTTCACACCATCATCAAATACGTATATGCAACTCACATTATCATATACCTCACGTCCGTCCTTCCAATAAGTGATGGCTCCATGCCCCATTACTTTCTCTGGAAGTTTCCGCAATGCCCAACTTCCTATCTGGAGCTGATGACAGGCTAGTTCTGTCATTAACCCTTTCGAGAACTCTTTATAGAGTCGCCAGTTTATCAGACGCTCCAGGTTTGGCGAAGGAACAGAACGTCTCCAATCTCCATTTCGGTTCCAGAATGTATGGATTCCGTTTATTTCGCCGAATGTACCGGCATGAATCATTTCCATAGCCTTGATGTAGCGTGGGTCAAACAGGCGTTGTTGTCCAGTAAAGAAGATTCTTCCGGTGCTGCGATGCTTCTGGTACATGTGGTAACATTCTTCCATCGTATAGCCGATTGACTTTTCGCAGAATATATGTTTCCCTGCGTCAAAAGCGTCCATCACTATTTTGTAGTGTGCACTGAGGGGAGTAGCCACCAAGATAGCATCCACATTTTTATCTTCCAGCACCTCCTGATAGTTACCGTATACTTTTGCCTTAGGAGCAAGTTTCAATGCTTCGTCAATGGAGGGCTGATAAATATCGCATAGCGCTACGATTTCAACCTTCGGATTCTTTACCAAGAAACTCATCAAAAAACGTCCTCGCGAACCGGGACCGATAACCGCCAGCCGGCATTTTTCATTTGATGTATTCGTGATTTCTGAAAAAGCAGAAAGCCAAGGACTTGCCGCTAGGAGCGCTCCAGCCCCAGCTATTCCCATATTTCTCAGAAAATCCCGTCTACTAATAGGTGTATCTTTCATTATTTAGTTAATTAATTTCTCGTATTTTATTTTAGTTCCCGTATCCGGTTACTACCTACTCAATCCACAAAATCTTTTGGTAACACTCCAAACTGTTTCTGAAAACATTTGGCAAAATAGGATGGAGAGTTAAAACCGACCATATAACAGATTTCAGTTACCCGTCCTTCTCCTTGTTTTAACAACTGGGCAGCCTTTTTCAAACGTTCCAGACGGAGATATTCATTCGGACTCAGATCTAATACTCCTTTTATCTTCCGATAAAAGTTAGAGCGGCTCATATTCAAACTATCCGCAATATCATCCATGCTAAACTCCGGATTATTAAGGTTCGTCAGAATTACTTCATTCAGTCTCTTTATAAAGTCCTCATCGGCCTTAGTCAATGCCATGGTGTTGGCTGCCACAAAAGGAGATTGAGCAAAAGTCCGACGCAATTTTTCTCTGTTCTGAATAAGATTGGAGGCACAAGCCTGCAGATATTCCACAGAGAAAGGTTTTTCAATATAAGCATCCGCACCTAGTTCCATGCCTTCTATCTTTGACTGAATATTCGTTTTCGCAGTTAGCAGAATAACAGGAATATGACTATAATTCAGGTCTGATTTAATCGTCTTACACAACTCAAAACCATCCATAACAGGCATGACAACATCGCTCACCACCAGATTCACATAATTGCCATCCAGCATTTTCAACGCTTCCGCACCATTGGCAGCCGACAGTACCGCATACTCTTTCGACAACTGACGGACCACAAAGGCAAGCATATCCGGATTATCCTCCACTACCAGTACAGTGGGGCGATTATCTTTTATTTCTCCTTGCTCCACTTCCACCGTAGGTTCATTTACAGTTTCCGGTTCCATTTCTGTTTCCGGAGTCAACGTGATTGTCATATCCTGGACAATAGGTAACGTCAGGCAGAAGGTATTACTATCTTCTTCTTTTCCCATAGCCAATGTTCCTTGATGTAGTTCAGCCAGTGACCGAGAAAGAGCCAATCCAATACCTGTTCCGGTAGTCACCTTTCCGTCATCTCCTTCATTGAAACGGACAAAAGGCTGGAATATTTCCTCTCTCATTTCACGAGGTATTATCACTCCGTCATTCACCGTGCGGATACAGAATACCTTATTTTCCCCTCCTTCTGTCACCTCCAGAAATACATGTATATAGTGTTCTGAGTATTTCACGGCATTATTGAGCAAGTTACTGATGATCTTTGTAAATGCTTCCTGATTGACATGGGCATAAAAATCCGCTTCGGGCAACTGCAAGGTAAATTCCAATCCTTTCTGCTTAGCAAGAGAAGTAAACCGTAGATGGGTTTCTTTCAATACCTCCGTAATATTACACTTAGCAAAGTTCAAACGGAATCCCTGGCTTTCTGTCTTACGGAAGTCCAGTAACTGATTCGTCAGATTTAGCAGACGTTCCGTATTTTGCTTCATGACATTCAAGTCTTCACGCGTCTCCGCATCTACTTTTTTCTTAAGGATAATATTTTCCAACGGACCTTTAATTAAAGTCAGCGGAGTACGTATTTCATGAGCAACATTCGTGAAGAAATCAATCTTCGCATGATATATTTCTCGTTCTTTTTCCTGCTCAAACTTCTCCATCTGCCTGCGATGCCTATAACTGCTACGTTGCTTGAAATACCATATTGCATACAGAGAACAACCTATAATCAGCAAAACATAAACGCAATAGGCCCAAATAGTGAGATAAAAAGGAGGAAGTATACGAACTATCAAAGCTACTTCTTTCTCGTTCCATACTCCATCGCTATTAGCTGCTTTCACCCGGAAAGTATAATCACCATACCACAAATTGGAATAAGTTACCACAGGACTCTCGCCGACCGGCAACCACTCCTCATCAAAGCCATCCAATTTACACATGATCCGATTCATTCGTGGTGCCTGGAAATCTAAAGCAGCAACACGAAACGAGAAAGAATTCTGATTGGGCTGAAGAACCAGCTCATCCAGAAAGTTTATGCTTTTTTTCAACGGAGACGAGGGGTCACCAGCATATACTTCTTTTCCAAATAATAAAAAGTCGGTTATCACAATAGATGGAAGGGACTTGTTCTCGGAGAAATTTTTCGGATTGAAAGCGACAAAGCCATCAATACTTCCCAAATAGATTGTCCCGTCCTCTGTCTGAAAACTGGAACGATAGTTAAACTGGTCACCTAGCAATCCATTAGCCGTAGTATATACTTTCATGGCTCCTGTAGCAGGCTGAAAAGATACCAGCCCATTATTAGTTGTCAGCCACATAAGCCCGTCTTTATCTTCCACAATCTGATATACAACATCATTCGGCAAGCCGTTACGAGAATCATAGCTGGTAAAGGTTTCCGTTTCAGGATGGAACAGACAGAAGCCTCCACCTTGTGTAGTTAACCATATTTGCCGATGAGAATCCTCAAAAATGCTCAATACCTTATCATACGGAAGACTTTTCGGATCTTTCTCATCATGAAGATAATTGGTCCACTTCTTTTCATTCACATTATAGCAATAGGCTCCATTTGCATAAGTTGCAAGCCATAGATTGCTGCCAGAGTCTTCCTTGATGTCATACACAAATTTACCGTTCAGTTCCGGTATCCGGTCAAAATCATCGGTCTGCTTATTGTAGCGTAATAAACCGAATAAAGTTCCCAGATAAATATCTCCTGTTGTTGTCCGGCAAATAGAAAAGACGCTGTTATCCATCAATGAACGGGGTGAATCCGTCTTCTGATACGTTTTCACAATCGCTCCCGTGCGTGTATCAATCACCTTCACTCCTTTTGCAAAAGTCCCTACCCAAAGATGATCACCAACCAGACACAATCCATGAACATTGGTAAAAGCAGTGCTTGGAGTGAAAAAAGAGAAGGTTTTGGTTTTCGGATCAAAGCGATTTAACCCACCATCTTCCGTACCGATCCATAAAATCCCCTGATTGTCCTGACAGAATTCACGTACTCTTTTTCCATGCAATCCATTATTTGTACCTTTCGGATAATATTTTTCAAAATAAGTATGGAAACGAGGATAGTAGTTCACTCCTCCGAAATAAGAACCAATCCAAATTCCTCCTTCGCGATCTTTACACAATGAATAGATGGCATTATCTGAAAGAGAATAAGGATCATTGATTGAACTACGAAGATGGACATATTTACCCATCCGGAGATTATAGATATAAATCCCCGATTCTGCCCCAATCCACAATTCATTATCAGAAGCAACCAGCAAATTACGGCAAAGAACAGGCTCTTCATTTTCATCAACGGAAAGCAGATCATGTAATTTATTAGAAGTTAAATTCAGTTCTTTTGCACCACCTCTCAAAGAACCGATGTACAGACAGTTATAGGCACCTTTTACAAGAGTAGTTACAACATCATTCTCGAAAGTTTCCTTATTATCAACAGGAGAGATATAAGGTTGAAGTGTTTTCAAACGGTCTTTTGAATAAAAGAGCCCGTCACCATAGCAACCTATCCAAAGAGTTCCACTATTATCAAAAACAAAAGACTGAACATTAGTAGAAATAAAAGGGAAGTTCTTCAAGGTATAATTTTGAAGTTGCTCTTTCTCCAAATCATAACAAAAGAGTCCCTGAGACTCTACCGCAATCCAAACACATCCTTGATCATCTCCCACAATCGCTGTTACAGTATGCTCTATCTTTGTGTCTTCCACACTCAATTCTTCAAAATGCCGGAATGAATCATGTTCCGGATAATAGATATAAAGCCCCACATCCGTACCAACCCAGATATTTCCTTCCGCATCCTCATAAAGCGCTGTTATGAAACTATTACCAATGCTTTGCTGACTACGGCCATCGTGTTTAAATTTCCGGAATGATAAACCGTCATACCGATTCAGTCCATCTTTTGTTCCAAACCACATAAACCCTTGTTTATCCTGCAAAATAGCATTGACCGTATTCTGGGATAATCCATTCTGTACACTTAGGTTTTTGAAATAGTAATGCTCATCCATCACTTGTGCATGACAGATGATTTGATAGCATATAAAACCTATAAAGAGTACTAAAGCTTTCTTCATACGATGTTTGTTTTCTACCTTTTGTTTTGAGTTATCAAATGTAGGCAAAAATACTGCCTAAAGATAGAAAATATGTCCCAATGAATAAAAGAATAGTCTTATTTTTCTATTCGGATACGTGCATCGACCGCTATAACAGCCTTCTCAGTGGCCAGAAGCGGGTTTATATCCATTTCTTTTATTTCTGTTGCAAACCGGAGTAAAGTAGATAAACGAACAATAATTTCAGCAAATTTATCCTCATTCACTCCCTTTTGTCCGCGTGTTCCCTGAATAATTTTATAGGCACGCAATGAATGGATCATTGAATAAGCCTCTTCATAAGAAAGAGGTGCCAGACCGGAAGATACATCTTTCAATACCTCCACAAAGATACCGCCCAAACCGCAAAGCACCACGTGTCCGAACTTCTCTTCATATTTTGCACCAATAAACAGTTCTGTTCCTTTAAGCATAGGCTGAACCATAATCGCTTTCGCATCGGGAATCTGCATCATGCGGTCAAATTCGAGAGCCAGATGCTGCTCACCTTTAATATTCAGCACCACTCCACCTACATCTGATTTATGCACCGGCCCCACCACCTTAGCTACTACCGGAAATCCGCATCGCCGGGCAAAATCCACGACCTCTTCTTTCTTATTGGAAACAAATTCATCAACCAATGGAATACCGGCTGCATGCAGCAAAGCCTGTACATAATGAGGTTCAATATAACCATTTTCCGGGATAGAATCAATGATACGACGGATTCTCGGCACATCGACTCCAAACAGTTCAATCTCAGGAACCGCCGGTCTCGGAGCGTTGACAATACGGGAAAGAGCTGTTCCTAAAGTCACTTCATCGGAAAAGTTCACGTGTCCTTTGGCAAGAAATGCCGCCACTTCCGCTCCGGCTGTATTGATGGAAGGGAGAACCGGGAATATAGGCTTGCAGCAGGTCTGCATCTTTTCATGAAGGACATCATACATTTCAAACATAGTCACCAGTCCGGGAGTACCAAAAATGGCCATAATAGCATCTACATTCTCTAATTTCTCTTCGCAATAGTCAATGCAAATACGTAAATGATCCGGTGTGCCGGTGGCTAAAATATCAATAGGGTTTCCTACGGAAGCTCCGGGAAAGAGTTGTGCTTTCAGTTCTTCCGCCAGTTCGCCTTCCAGTTTAGGTACATTCAGGCCTCCCTTACTCAGAGCATCCGTCAGCATCACTCCCGGACCTCCGGCATGTGTGATAATGGCAAAGTTCTTTCCTTTCAATTCGGGAAGGGTGAATACACAGCCCACGGTAGTCAATTCTTCACGAGAGAAACAACGCACAATCCCAGCCTTACGAAACAGTGCTTCTACAGCCGAATCGGAACTGGCAATCGCCCCGGTATGAGAAGAAGCAGCACGGCTTCCGCTTTCTGAGCTACCTGCTTTTATCGCTGCAATCTTACAGCCTTTTCTGATCAATGAAGAAGCATGGAAAAGCAATCTGTCCGGATTGTGTATACTTTCAATATAAAGCAGTTTGATACGGGAGTCTTTCTCCGGATCAAAATTCTCATCCATAAATTGCAGTACATCTTCCACTCCAATCTGCTTGGCATTTCCCACCGACCAGACTGAGTTAAACTGCAAGCCTTTTGTCACCGCACTTTCAAGAATAAAGACCGCCGTAGCACCGGAACTGGAGATCAGGTCGACTCCTTTCGGGTTTAAATTCGGAATAGGCTGGCTGAAAACACTGTGGTGCCATGTATTCATCAGTCCGATGCAGTTCGGACCAATCAGAGAAGCACCGTATTTATTGACAGTTTCCAATATACGTTCTTCCAGCAGTGCCCCTTCGTGAGTCTCTTCACCAAATCCGGCAGAGAGTATGATAAACGCCCGCGTCTGCTTTTCACTTGCCAGTGTCTCTACAATGTCCGGACACATTACAGCAGGAACAGCCAACACCGCCAAATCGGTATCCGGCAGTTCTTTTACATCTGCAAAAGCAGGAACTCCCTGCACTTCTGTCTCCTTTGGGTTCACAGCCCGAAGTTCTCCCTGATAACCTCCGTTTATCAGATTTTTCAATATAGCGCCACCCGGCTTATGTACATTATTCGAAGCCCCTACTACAACTATACTTTCGGGACGAAGCAACTGGGTTGTTATCATATCATACACTCGTTTACGTTTAACCAGGATACAAATATATTCTTTCCTGTGAGAAAAAAGAAAGAAAAAGAAGAGAATTATAGGTGGAAGTTTTTGGGAATATAGAAAAGTAGAAGGTTGATTCCTACTTAAACTTACTTTTTGTTCGGATTCAATGCCGTGAGCCTCACAATCAGAACAGGAATTTCTTAGTATATGAAAAATGGATAAAAATCATCACATCAAATCAAGTATACAAATGAGTACGGGATAAATCGAAAAAACAGAAGAATTTGCGGTTATTCAATTTCCTAATTATACAAATTCAGATTCGACTTCAAGTAACAAAATACAGAATGCAACTCAAATCATAAAATATATTTCTGATTCCATGATCTGAATTGCAAGCTAATACTTTCCTCTTACTAAAACAGGCAGTGTCCAAAGTGGGTTAAGCGCCCAATATGCTATTTCACCCATTGCTCTAAATGAAACGACTTATAGCATTGGTAGCCATCATACATAGTTCATCTATCCATACCTAAAAGAGAAAGCATTTCCGCATATTCTTGCCACATTTTATGCCGTATTTCTTCTATCAGAGCAAGTACATATCAAATCCTTTTAACAGTAATCTTAAAAGTAGAACAAATTCTTCCATATACATTTCTTAAAATCTACATAGCAATTAGATTGATTACAAAGCTGTTTCTTTTAAATTATATTTAAAATCATCTGCCTGCAAACAATCATGTATTATATCCATTATTTGCTTTCTTTCTTTTTGATTGAAAACAAATAAGATGTTATGTCCTATATCTTTTTTCCAAGAGTCAATACAATATAATACTATACTCATATACATTCTAAAATCATCAAAAGATAACTTTGAAAGATTTTCATGGATAATAACAATATTAAGAGTATCAATCCAATAAAAATCTAGATATAATTCACAAAGTGCATCCCAGTTCTTCCCAAAATAATCAGGGAAACAAAGACTTGCTGAAAGATTTGCATACAAATCTTCTCTATTAGAAACTTCTGGAATATACCCTATGTAAGAATCTAATAATCTATATTCACTAGGGTTTTGAACAAAAAGCATATTTTTCATATTTTATCTTTTTATGATTGACTTTCCCAAACGTACAAAGTTAGGAAAGTCAACCTTTTTCCTATCTTTTAGTTGGTTTAAAACTTTATTCTAATAAAAATTAAATAATGATCATAGGTAAACCACCACGATGAATTATCCCCGACAACTATTCGCATAACTCCAAGACGTCCTAACAACCCCGGAATAGAATGAACGATATTTGCCCCAAGAACCGTCACCACGGATAATGCTACGTCTTACAAGCAATCTCAATCATTGAACGCATAAAAGCAACAGATTGTCCTCTAATTTATTTCTCTTTATCTAAATCTTTCAGAATATCCTCAATATCAAGCAATACCTTTATTAAGCTTTCCATATTAATGGTATTAAAAAAAGTCAAACAACTTTGTGGTATATAAGTATCACTAATACTACCCTTTACAACAACTTCACGATTATTATTCATTAGAAATTCAATAGACCAAAATTCTCCTAATGGTCCTAAATAAAATTTCTTAGATTGTTTATTCAACATTAAATCTAAGTTATCCCTAAATTGAATAAATTCTCTAATATTCATATTCGCTACAGTTGATACATTAAAAATAGGAGTTATAAGCTCTAGGACAAAATGAATATATTCAGAATCAACTATATATCCAAAATCATATAAATGAATGGAAAATGAGCCATCGATACTCTTCACTAAAATATTATTCATAGCTTTCTATTTATTATTCATTCCCACTATAATACCTTCTATATTATCTTTTAATTCCGGTAGAAAAGTCTGATCGAAATAATCGATTATCTCTATAAAACTTTTTGTCGATTCTTCCATTATAAAAAAGTATTGTTTAATACGCCCATATTCCTCCCGTTTGAGTTCTATTCTTAACAATCCATCAGAAGAAGCAAAAGTTACTTTATTAACCCTTTCTTCATATAATAATTGAATATGCTTTTCAAAAGCAAGTAAATCCTTGCAACAAGTTTTACAAACAGTGGAAACTATGAAAATAGACTTTTCAGCTTTCACTTTAAAATATAAAGTATTCTCTTTATTATCATTTAAAAGAAAACCAGACCAACACATAATTGGAATTCTTTTTGAATTGTAAAAAAGTATTTCTATCATAATTACATTATCTATTTAAGGCATCTAATATATTACAAATATAATTCATTCAGCCTTTTATTTAAATAAGTCCACTAGTAAAATACATATTTAAATGCGCTAATATGTTCTATTTTAACAATATCTTACCAGTGGACTCGTTTTATACTAATAAGGCATCGTAGGAAATTTGAAATTTTTCATAAAACCTCCCCATTCATAAAATGCCCTATGATATATTATGCCTGTTTCAGTATTTATACCTAAAGTATATATTCCATTAACCCCATTAACCGTTCCTGGAGCAACCATCATCGTGCTATTGCCAGAATTACCATACAACCATCCCCCTTTCACTATTTGTTCATCAAAAGAACGTGGAAAAGCGTGGTACAAATCATTTTGTGACGCTAATCTCACGTCATAGCCTTCTATTTGTAATGGTCTATTCATTAACCCTTTTCCCTCCATCATAGGATTAACATGGCTATTTTCATATGTTGTAACAGAATAATCCCTAATTTCACTTTGTGGCAACTTTGGCTTTGGAGAAATTGGATTTGGATTACTACCTACAGGACGATGATGTACTGTCTCATTTATCGGTGTATTCTTCAGCGAAAATGCATTTCTTCCAGTTACAATATCTCTTCCACTCCATACATTTTCTCCTTTCAAGTAAGAAGTAAATCCTCCACCTATTCCGCCTAAAACAGCTCCTGTAGCAGCTCCCGTGTACGCTCCGGTTAGACCATTACTCCAAGCATCATACAAACTTCCTCCGGCCATAAGAGTATTACCTCCACCAAGTATAAACCCAGAAGTTGCTCCTCCTACAAACCCTGCTATTGCTCCACCGGCAGCTCCACCTAAACCACCAGTCACAGCAAGTGCCGCTCCACCTGTTAGTGCTCCAATAGCACCCGCCGTCGCACCAACTCCAAAATAACCTACACCTTGCCAAAAGTTATCGATATTCTTCCAATTAGTCGCTACATTGATAGCACCGCCAATAAATGCAGCCGCTGCAATCCACCAAAACTCACCATTCTCATCCACATAGCACAACGGGCTATTCATACAATAACTAAATCTATTGAATGCTTGTGTAAAGCCAAGAACCTGTACATACGGGTCAGGGCTCAAAAAGCGGCCCAGTACCGGATCATACAACCGGGCATTCATGTTAATTAGACCAAACATCGCCAAATGCTCATGCCCTGTAAAGCCTCTGCCAAGCATTAGTTTAGGGGCTGTGTCAGTAGCGTAAACAACTTGCGTAACAGGATTCCGCCTACATCCCCAAGCATCAAAGCTATTTTCTTCTACGATTTTACCTTTTGTATCTACAATTTGGAGTACACTGCCTAAATAATCACGATGTATATAATAGACACTACTTTGGCCATTTTGCTTCACTAATACCGCAGGTGCATCATAGTAATTACCACCCAAATAAAGACGTTCCGTCGGCTCAGTACTATCCACTACATCCAATTCATAATTACCATTCAAATAATAACGCGTCAAAGTTACATTGGCGCCATCGCTAACTTGCATTCTTACACGATCATGATTAGCGTTGTAAGATAACATAGCATGTATAGTCCCTTTTGTTATAACAGAAGGGCGTTCAGCGGCAGTATAAGTAATATTCAGTCCCTCCAAATCTTGTCGCACAATGACCGGGTTCAAACCTGTCACTGAATAAGGTCGATTAGGATTTGTATAAGCTAATGTCCCAGCATCGCTCTTAGAAAGGATATTACCATTATTATCGTAAGTTGCCGAGGCATTTCCATAAGTAGACAAACGATTCAAAGCATCGTAAGTGAAAACTTCTGTTAAATTGTGAACTTTATCCGTATGCTTCTCCAGATTATTATTACTCACATTGAATAAATAACTATGATTGAACACCTCGCTGTTATCCGCACGAGTAATTTTTCGGCTTACCGGTAGTCCATAATTATTAAATTCATAGTTACGTTGCATATTCCCTACACTAAGCCTTGTTAGTTGTCCCATTGCATTCTCTTCATTATGACAGTAAATCAGCGTTCCATCAGATAAACGAACTTCAGACAGATAACCATTACGATAAGTCATCAACTCTGTGCTCAATATCCCCTCCCCAGAGGTGTAAGTAATGGATAAAAGAAGCCCGTCAACAGTATAAGTATATGTTTTCTGTAACCATTTACCCTCTGGGGCCTCTTCACGATATGTTTTCAGTCGTGCATATTCGTCATACATATAGCGAGTAGCTGTTCCATTATCCGATACAGCCGAAAGCAATAGATTTTCCGTATCATCATACGTGTAGACAGTAACCATATCTGGAGTTACCTGTCGGGTCACACGTCCATAACGATCATATTCATTCAGTATCTCACGACCGTCAGCATCTATTTCCTTACTAATATTTCCGGAAATGTCGTATTCTGTTCGTCTAATCCCTGCACTCGGATCTTTAATTGCCGTTCTCCGTCCATAGCGGTCGTAATAAAAACGAGTCTGCACTCCTCCAAGAGCTACAGCTACTATCGGCTGACCATCCGGACGATAATAATATTCCATACTTCCACCCGCATCAGTTGCCTTTATCATTCTTCCAAGCTCGTCGAATTGGCGAACGTGAATAATTCCATTTTCGATAATGGTATCTGTTAGTACACCATATGCACAAGAATCCACCTTTCCAGAAGCATAACTAATAGAAGTCTGACGAAAAAAGTTATCATAAGAATAGGTATTCCAATGATTGGGTACATCATCTGTCGTTGGTTGCGATTCACGTTCCAGCAATCCAGTTTTCACATTATACACTTTGTCCGTCTTTAACTCCTTCCCGTCAAAACGAATTTGCGAATTGCGTACTACTCTCCCCATCAAGTCATAATAGGTTTTAACGATTGGTTGCCCGGTCACACTAACAGTTACACAAAATAACCCCGGCTCTTCTTCGTCACTCCACCTTGTTACAATTTGCTTCTTACTACCATCAGGACGATAAGTAACCAACAAGTTTCCCCATTCATCATATTCATTTTGAGTAACGCGTCCTTTATGGTCAGTAGAACTCTTTAATAGTCCAGTTACTTCATCATACTGATAATCAACATATAATCCAATGTCACTAGCGTCTCGCAACAACTGCCCCATACTATTATAAGTATATGTATTTGATAACCAATCAGTAGATTCATACGGACGTCGTTCATGCTTAATGAGACGCTTCTTAACATCATAAGCAAAACGCTCTTCAGAAACAGGCATACCATTAAAAAATGTAGTTTTATTAATAGGCATATTATTCTCATCATATTCTATCGTCATCTCCCTACTACAAATCGAATCATTACAAATCGTCATTGTCGCATCAGTTGTTAGTAATCCCAACAAGTATTTATTGCTACTATCAATATTCTGATATTCCAAGTTATGGTACTCGGTAAAGGAAGAACCTTTAGATGTTATAGAATTGAGTACTTGGCCATAAGCATCGTATGTATATTCAACTTTGGTTTCCGTTTGGTTCAATACATTCAAATCGTTTTCTTTTTGTAGCTTTAACACAAATGTTTTATCAGTGTTAACATCTAATACATAGCTACGTACAATGGTATCCGTAGGAGTCTCTGTCTTAACTTCAGCCCCCATAAATGTTGGATCAAAAGTTGATCGAGTTTTGAGTTTATTATTATCAAAGTCTGTCGTTTCTATTTGTTGAAATCCTCTAAAACCTAGTCCTGTACGATGAAATACGGCATTAGTATACTTGTAATGAATCCACGAAGTCCAGTCACCCATTTTATCACCCATCATCTTCTTCGCCCAAGCAGCCACATAACAATGAGGAGTCATTACCACATATGGATAATCGAAAGCAGCCAAATTATAATTAACTTCATAACGTGTGCTATTTGTTGCCTGAATATCAAAATAATAATGTTCGGTCCTCATTCCATAGCTATCTATCAAAGCATGTAACATCCGCTCCTTAATCTCTTTACGAGTATAATTATAAGAATAAATATTCTGGTCATCTACACAGATTAACTCTCCAGGCCAATAGTAAGATTGAGACACATTAGCAATAGTCAATTGTGCATTCGGATTGCCTAAAGTTAGTGTAGCCCTCTCTTCAGGATAGGTATTTATTTCCCCCTTTTTGTTAAGATAAAGTTCTATTTTCCCTTGTGCTTTTCTAAGCAAATCAGGCAGACCATCACTATCAACATCGGTCAGTATAAAATTCTTGCCTTTCGCATCGGAAAAGCTACGAACAATATTTGTTGAATAAGTAACAAATCCAGCAGTATTACTATTCTCCGAATTACCAGTAGAAAGCAAAATATCCCAACTACGACCTCCATCTGTTATAATAGCCTGATCAGTACCTTCCGAATAAGGAGGGGCTAATACCAAATCCATATTTCCATCACCATTGATATCAGCAATCATCAATTCACGATCTGAGTTAGCAAACTTTTTTAAATTGAGAGTTGCCGTATAGCCTATTTTTTTAAATCCATCTCCAGTGAATTCATAGATATAAGTACCAGTATGATTAATCAGGCAAACATCCGTCTTTCCATCGCCATTATAATCAATCGTCAACAAACGATCAGGAACAATATCATCCGGATTCTGTTGAAAAAAAGCATAGTCAAACACATTTTTATCAAGCATTTTTTCTCCTGTCTGCAAATTTATAAGCCATGCATGAGAGGAATTGTTTTTATCACGTTCATTATGATTTCTGCAAGTGGCGATTGCCAATAACTCCATCTTTCCGTCCCCATTAAAATCTCCAAACAAAAATTCTCGTTGACGAGGACTAACGAAAGCACCATCGTGAACCCTAGTAAAAATTTCATATTTATACTCTTTATAAGAATTAAGATTATCAATGTTATTATATATTGCTAATTTCAAACTTTCACTAGAATTATCTATATCATAATTGACTTTTACTAATGCATCTACTCCCGTTCCACTTACATCTACAGCAGCCAGTTGTTGAAACCCATATCCAGCAGTTAGAGTTGCAGGAGGTGTATCAATATTGAAACCAGACAAATCTTGATAGATAGCCAGTTTCTGATTTGAAGCATAAGTTGAACCAAACTGATAGCTAAGAACACCACCCAAATTTCTTGTCATTATCACAGAGTAAGTACTCTTCTGTGGATAAGAAATTAATCCGTCACTAATTGATTTTGGTTTAAACCGACCTCTTGACAGCGCCAAAGCATCATAATTGCCTATAACATTATTCATGAAGTAGTTTTCCAAGTGAATATTTCGCGATTGAAAATATTCAATAATCCCATCTTCTCCATATTCAAAACGTAAAGGATTCAACGAACGTGTTTCTGTCTCGCAATCCAAACGAACCAGCAAGTCTACCTCTTTTTTCTCATATGTTAGTCGATACCGCCTCCAAAGTACTCCACGATGATAAGACTCTACTCTATCAAGAAGTTTGCTATTCTCCATAGATTTTCCATCTATATAGCGCACTAAGCCACCCGTAGCATCTCGGTACCTGAATACAATAGAATCAGTATAATTATTTTCATTCTCACCATATAGTATTTTTTGAATATATGCTAAATTATTAATCTGATTATACTCATAGTGAATATTACTTCCTTTTGTATCTCTACAGTTTGTCATCACATAACTAAAAGGAGCAGAAGAGGAAGTTTCAAAAGTCGCAATATTGCCATTAGGATAGCGAGCCTCTAATACACCATCAGACAGCTTCTTTACTTTAACAAATCCTTGTTCTGTCTGCCAAGTATCCGTTCCTTGTTTTATTAACCGTATACCATCTAACATTAACTTATCCTCTGATAAAGAAAGAGGTGTAGTTTTTCCATCATAATAAATACTCCCACCTACATGGACAACAGAAGACATTCCAGCCATACTCCATCCATACCCTAAAACGCTTTCTGTTTGTTGACTATTATAACTAAACGATAGTTGCGGCTGAAAGCCGTTTGAGGCGGAATGAATATTCATAGGTACCTGATAGGTAACAGCCCCCGTTGGACTTAAAGTGTACTGTACTGGAATTTCACCTACATCACAACTAACATCAACATCTTTCAATGCTACTGCCCCTTGTGCCCTTGTAGAAAGGACCACTAATAAAGTGATTCCTAAAATAATTAGTCTTTGTGTTATATTTCTCATAACTATTACTGTTTCTTAATGGTTTTAATTCGATTACCTGATAAATCATATTTATATTGTACCGGAGAAAGATTAACAGATTCCGGTAATAAAGGCGCTTCTGGTGGTACTGCGTTCGAGAAATTGGCTATAAGTGTTGTTCGGATATTACCATCTGCCACACCCATGTTTCCACCTTTCCATCCACCTGCTATAATATAATAAATTCCAGCAGGAAGCCTTGGAGCATAAATATAGCCCTGCATTCCACTAAAATTCTCTGACAACTCTTGATCATCGGGGAGATAGAAATCTCCCTTCTCAAAAGATGCTAACGTGAATACCGGATAGGAAAAAGCCATAGGTTCCGGTGGTATTGATGGGTTAATAGGAGTTACCAAAAACAAATTGGTACATCTTAAACCTGATCCCCAGTTATGAATGATAAAATCGCCTTCGCGAGTGGTTTCAAAACGATAATAAACTACTTTTCCTTCTGTCCATCGATATGATCCATCAGGAAATTCTTGATAATAAGGCGTATAAGCGCCTGTCGTAGCAGCTGTATTTTTTGTATCGGAGAATGAGAACCGATTATTTTGAATTATTATTGGAATTGCATTATAATAGGAACTGCCATCTTTCCCTTGAGCATACACGCAAATATAACCTATACACATAAATAATATGAATAGAATTTTTTGTTTCATGTTGTCTACTTTTTTAATTGTTTTATATGAAAGGCAAAGAAGCTGGCATTCGCTTCTTTACCTTTGTGAATAGAATGAATCGTATCGGTTCTTTCTCTTACAAGTTCATCGCATTAGCCCCCAATACGCCTGCCACAGCCGACGCTATCGCGATAACCACCTTCAGGATCATATCCCATACAGATTTCTTCATTGCCATCATTTACCTCCTTTCTCGTTCTTTAAATAGTTTAGCTTACTCTGTGTTTCTACCGTACCTTCTGCCGCAAACTCTTTGAATTCCAATTCAGCATCAAAGCACGGGCACACTTTTATCCACTCTTCCGGCTCTATCTCCCCGTTACCGTTCCTATCCGGCGAGAGATCCCGATGCCCACATACCCGGCAGTCCGGAAACTTCCCAAGCAGCTGATGTACAAGTAACCGAAGCGCAGCACACTGCTCCGGAGTCCGGGTATCTGCCGGGCGTCCCCGGCAGTCCAGACCACCTTCATAGCAGATTCCGATACTGTTTGCATTGAAGCCTTTCACGTGTGCACCGATACGTTCGACAGGACGGGTGAGATGCACTGTTCCGTCTTTGCGGATGTAATAGTGATAGCCTGTTCCGTTGAAACCGCGGCGGCGGTGCATCAGGTCAAGAGCCTCCGGAGAGAGCATACGATTCCCCTGCGTGGCGGAACAATGCACCACGATCAAATTGATAGTTCTCATGTTAATTGATAGTTTCCGTTTAGTTATTTATCTAGTTAAAAGTCTATTTTTTAGTCAATTAGTTCTAGCTTATCGTTTCATCGTTTTCTGTTTGGTTTAGTTGCTAGTCTTTTAGTTCGTTCGATAAAGTAATGGAATAATTATACTGTCGGGTCCGGTGCTTCTCCATCATCTCCATCATCGCCTCCACCACCAGGCTTGTCATTCGGATTATCAACCGATCCTCCGTCACCAGGTGTGGCGACCAACTTGTCATAGCGGGCACACCTGGCACCTGTTACCATGGAACGGGTAGCTGTGGTGCGATCCAAATTCTTTGTCGTAGTAGGCTGGAAGCGGACGGTAAGCGTAGCTTGTGCAGCACTCACTTCATCAGCAGTTTCAACACCCCGGCCACGGGCAGTCATCACCATACGGAATGTTCCCAAACCATCCACACTGACACTTTCGGAAGACTGAAGATGTTGGGCCATCACCGTCACCAAATTGTCAAGCGTATTTTTCACATCACCCGGAGAAAGGGAAGAATAAGCAGCAATCTCTTTGGAAAGCTGTGCGGAATTAATATTTCCTGTACGAACCACATGGGGATAATACAACTTCTTCCCACTTTTCTTATCTTCCAGATTAGACTGGAAAGGTTTATATAATACTGGCATAATTGTAATAGTTTTTAGTTATTAATCTTTTTATTAGTTTTTGTCGTTAAGCTTATTGACACTGCAAATATAAAAGCTTATTCCCGGCTATACAAGCGATTTCAAAAATGTGCGTTCATAAATTCGTTAATATACAAAACAAAGAATAACACATTGATATACAACACATTACATCATCAACCTATTTATTCAGCACACTCAACAAATAATGTCCCGGCAGTTTAATCTTTCCTCCGCTTCCACGAATGACGCTAAAACCTTTCCAAATATCACTACCAATTTCACCGTAATTACTTTTCCTCACAATAGCATATTGTTCCGCAGGAGGAACATGAAAAAGCCGGAGGTTCTCCAACAAACCTGAAAAGTTACGGGCACATCCGTCCGAAGGAGCCTTCATCCGGTCAATATCTTCCTGTGTCAAACTTTGCTTTTTTCTGGCAGGTCTTTGATCGTATTCCTCTCTCATCCCGCCCCCGGTTTCTTCAGCTCCTTCCTCTCCTTCACTCCCCTCTTCTTCATCCCCTCCTTTTACGAAAGGAGGGTTAGGGAGGATGTTTTCTTTCTTTTCTTTTTCTTTTCTTTTTATGAGAGCTGTTTTTGTTGCAGCATTCCGGGATACCGTTACAATATCCGGAGATACTGTAACATTCTCTCCTGTTTCGGCTACCGTATCCGACACCCCATCTGTTGCTTTCTCTTCCGCCAACAAACAATAATCCGGACAGACATTGTGCTGACTACGGCGTTTGGTGATGAAAAGATACTGTCGCTGAACATCCGCGGAAGTCAGAATGCTATAACGCTCATAAAGTGCCGAGTCAAAAAGCCCGTATTCGAGAAATAAGTGGATAACACGATGAACAGTATCATTGTCCGTATTGAAAAGCTGGTCGGAAAGTTCGTCACAAAAATCATTATCGGCGCGGACATAATAACCCTCACCCGAATAAATATAAGACATTATATAAATCAAAACGGTAAAAGCGGAATCCCCCTCACGCTTCATGACACGACGAACAATACGGTCGTGCATGAAATCGGTACTCAACGGAAAATAGTCCAGTCCTTGTTTTATTCTTCCCATAGTTGTATTATTTTTATGAATAGTTTATCAGTTCTTTTTTCATTTTGTTAATCATCCAGTTCAGTTTCCACTTCACAAAGCTTCTGCTTTTTTTGTTTGATACTTGCCCTTACGGTCTGCAAAGCAGACAAAATAAGTTTCCGACGGAGCTCGGGATCTTTCGTAGAGGTGATAACAGGATAGGGTTCACGATCTTCACGCACCAGCGTGCGTTTTTCAGCCTTCCGGTGCTTCCGACTGGCGGACTTGCGGCACTCCTTGCAATAATTGCCAGGGAGACCGGTTCTCTTATCTACGTAAAATGCGTCTGAAGGAAGCGTCTGTTTGCAACAGCCGCAAGCGTAAAGTGTTTGTTTTTGTAATGTTTCCATTTTGGTTATTCTTTTGATGTAATTGATATGTTTTCAGATGAAAGGCAAGGGAGCCTGCATGCAAGAAGTTCACATCCTGCACAATGACTACCGGCAATCCGGCTGCCAGATGTTAACAATTATCATGTCAGTTATTAATATCCAATATGACAACTATTAACTCCTGACAAGTCAGCTATTAACAGCTGACAGACTCCTTTTTACATGGAGGAGAATGCGATTTTGGAGAGTCTTTCGCATCTTTTTCTCGTTTTCTCATGGTTTATCTAATTTTTATTCCTACTTTTGAAACAAAATACTCATTTTGAATACCACAAAGATAAAGAAAGTCGCATATATAAAACAATTAATTTTAGATATTAACGCTGAATTATTTTGCAAAAGACTGTATATGAGGCAGTAACATAAGAATAAATATTAACAAATAAAATAATAAACAAAAACATGAATGAGAAACAAACGGATACACTGCTAAATGTGCCGGAAATCGTAAAGCGGGCCAAAATAGCATTGAACCTGAAACGGGACAGCGAACTTGCATCATACTTAGGAGTAGCCAGAACTACACTTTCTAATTGGTGTGCACGAAACAGGATAGACTTTCCGTTATTGCTAGGCAAACTGCATCATATAGATTACAATTGGCTGTTGACCGGAAAAGGACATCCGGCGCACGACCCGAAGGATTTTGACAACGGACAAATACGGGGAGAAGTGGAAACGATTCACAATTCAAAAACAGCAGAAGCCATAGACGATCGGAGCGTGACACTCTATGATATCACAGCAGCAGCCAATTTGAGGACGCTGCTTTCTGACAAACGGCAATATGCACTGGGTAAGATACTGATTCCGAGCATACCCGCGTGCGATGGCGCTATCTTTGTCAACGGAGACAGTATGTATCCCATTCTTAAGTCAGGAGACATCATCGGATTCAAGGGGATCAACAACTTCAGCAATGTGATTTACGGAGAAATGTATATTGTAGCGTTTCACCTCGACGGCGACCAGTATCTGACGGTGAAATACGTCAACCGGTCAGAGAAAGAAGGATATGTCAAACTCGTAAGCTACAATCCGCATCATGAGCCCATGGACTTGCCGGTAGACACCATTCAGGATATGGCCATAGTCAAGTTCTCGATAAGGAAAAATATGATGATGTAAAACGGAACAGGATAAACAAGCCTTTTCCACAGATTTCCTGTCACATTTCTTCCTGAAATCTGCGGAAAGCATTATCTTTGCACGTTGCAAACCGTATCATTGCACATTGCAAGCAGTAAAATCATAAAATCACTCTATATCAATGGAAAAGAAATTCAAGAGAACCACCGTCACATCGGCACTGCCGTATGCGAACGGACCTGTACATATCGGTCACCTGGCCGGTGTATATGTACCGGCAGATATCTACGTGCGTTATCTGCGACTGAAAAAAGAAGATGTATTATTTATCGGAGGTTCGGACGAACACGGAGTACCCATCACGATTCGTGCAAAGAAAGAAGGAGTCACCCCGCAGGATGTAGTAGACCGTTACCACTATCTGATAAAGAAGTCGTTCGAAGAATTCGGCGTTTCATTCGACGTATACAGCCGCACCACCTCGAAGACGCACCATCAGCTGGCTTCGGATTTCTTTAAGACATTATACAACAAAGGAGAGTTTATCGAAAAAACTTCCGAACAATATTACGACGAAGAAGCGAAAACGTTCCTTGCCGACCGCTATATCACCGGAGAGTGCCCTCACTGCCATTCGGAAGGCGCTTATGGCGACCAATGCGAGAAATGCGGAACTTCCCTGTCGCCCACCGACCTGATCAACCCCAAAAGCGCCATCAGCGGCAGCAAGCCTGTCATGAAGGAGACCAAACACTGGTATCTTCCTCTCGACAAACACGAAGGCTGGTTGCGCCAATGGATTCTGGAAGATCACAAAGAATGGCGTCCCAACGTATACGGACAGTGCAAAAGCTGGCTCGATATGGGATTGCAGCCACGTGCCGTAAGCCGCGACCTCGACTGGGGTATTCCTGTGCCCGTTGAAGGCGCTGAAGGAAAAGTGCTGTATGTATGGTTCGATGCTCCTATCGGATATATCTCCAATACAAAGGAACTGCTTCCCGACAGTTGGGAAACATGGTGGAAAGATCCCGAAACCCGCCTGCTCCATTTCATCGGAAAAGACAACATCGTGTTCCACTGCATCGTATTCCCTGCCATGCTGAAAGCAGAAGGCAGCTATATCCTGCCGGACAACGTTCCGAGCAACGAATTCCTGAATCTGGAAGGAGACAAGATTTCGACTTCCCGCAACTGGGCAGTATGGTTGCACGAATATCTGGAAGACTTCCCCGGCAAGCAAGACGTGCTCCGTTATGTGCTGACTGCCAATGCCCCGGAAACGAAAGACAACGACTTTACCTGGAAAGACTTCCAGGCACGCAACAACAATGAACTGGTAGCCGTATACGGCAACTTCGTAAACCGTGCCATGGTACTGACCCAGAAATACTTCGACAGCAAAGTACCCGCACAAGGCAATTTGACAGAGTACGACAAAGAAACGCTGAAAGAATTTGCCGACGTGAAAGCAGAAGTAGAAAAACTGCTCGACGTATTCAAATTCCGCGATGCGCAGAAAGAAGCGATGAATCTGGCACGCATCGGCAACAAGTACCTTGCCGACACCGAACCTTGGAAACTGGCTAAGACCGACATGGAACGTGTAGGTACCATTCTGAACATCTCGCTGCAACTGGTTGCCAACCTCGCCATCGCTTTCGAACCGTTCCTGCCTTTCAGCTCGGAGAAACTCCGCAAGATGCTGAACATGGAAACTTTCGAATGGGCAGAACTGGGCAGAAACGACCTGCTACCGATAGGCCATCAACTGAACAAGGCAGAACTCCTGTTTGAAAAAATAGAAGACAGCGTGATCGAAGCACAGGTACAGAAACTGCTCGATACCAAGAAAGCCAACGAAGAAGCCAACTACAAGGCAAATCCGATTCGTCCGAACATCGAATTTGACGACTTCACGAAACTGGATATCCGCGTAGGTACCATCCTCGAATGCCAGAAAGTGCCGAAAGCCGACAAGCTGCTGCAATTCAAGATTGACGACGGACTGGAAACACGTACCATCGTATCGGGTATCGCAAAGCATTACCAGCCGGAAGAACTGGTAGGCAAACAGGTTTGCTTTATCGCCAACCTCGCACCGCGCAAGCTGAAAGGTATCGTCAGCGAAGGCATGATTCTGAGTGCCGAAAACAACGACGGTAGCCTGGCAGTGATCATGCCTCAGAAAGAGGTGAAGCCGGGTAGCGAAGTAAAATAAGCGATAAGCTAATACACCATCAACAAATGAGGAATGGAAGGATGGGATGTGTCAAAAACCAGTAGTCACTAAACTCTCCTCCCTTCGGGAAGGAGGGGAGTTTCAGATACTACCAACTTTTTAGTCATTCCCGACTGGGAATGTCGCTACTAACTTTTGGCACACCCTCCTTCACCGATTATAATAATATGAGTGAAGAACAGTCACTGAAACAAAAGACAGCCAAAGGGCTATTTTGGGGAGGACTTAGCAGCAGCATACAGCAACTATTAGGACTTCTTTTCGGAATAGTACTGGGAAGATTACTGGACCGTTCCGATTATGGTATGATCGGCATGCTGGCCATCTTTCCTGCCATCGCTTCCGCTCTACAGGAAAGCGGTCTTGTGGCAGCGCTGGCCAACCGCGAGAAGGTCAGCGATAAAGACTACAATGCTGTATTCTGGTTCAGTACCTCCTGTGGCGCCACCCTGTACGTCCTGCTCTATTTTTCAGCTCCTCTGATTGCTGACTTTTACGACACCCCGGAGCTAACGTCACTGGCCCGTTTTTCTTTCCTCAGCTTTTTTATAGCCAGTTTCGGAATTGCTCCGCGAGCTATCCTCTTCCGCAACCTGAAAGTGAAAGAAAATACCATCATTTCCCTTTCAAGCCTGTTCGTCTCCGGAATGGTCGCCATCATTCTTGCCGCGAACGGATTTGCCTATTGGGGCATAGCGATACAAACGATGGTTTTTGTCCTCATAGGCACTATGCTCAACTGGTACTTTGCCCACTGGAAACCCAGTTTCCGCATCGACTTCTCGCCTATCAAAGAGATGTTCGGATTCAGCAGCAAAATGCTGATTACCCAAATCTTTATCATCATTAATCAAAACCTGTTCTCAGTCCTGCTAGGTAAGTTCTATACCAAGCAAGAGGTCGGAGACTTTAGCCAGGCCAACAACTGGAACAATAAGGGGCACGCCCTCATCACCGGAATGATCAACGGAGTCACCCAGCCTGTACTGGCAAGTGTAGCCAATGATCCGCAGCGTCAGGCGGCTGTATTCCATAAGATGCTGCGATTCACAGCCTTTATCTCTTTCCCCGCCATGTTCGGGCTCAGCCTTATTGCCAAAGAATTTATTCTGATTACCATCACGGACAAATGGCTCGCTTCCGCCCGGATCATGCAGCTGCTCTGTATATGGGGAGCTTTTATCCCGGTCAACAATCTGTTCTCTTTATTACTGGTCAGCCGCGGACGTTCTTCCGTCTTCATGTTCAACAGTATCGCACTAAGCGTGCTGCAACTGATCACTGCCTGCATCAGCTATCCTTATGGCATCACTACCATGATTTATCTGTTTGTCGCTATCAATATCCTGTGGATGTTCGTCTGGTACCTCTTTGCCCGAAGGGAAATTCCGCTGACCCTGTGGAGCATACTGAAAGATATCGCTCCGTACTTTCTGCTGGCAGCTTCGCTGACCATCGCCGCCCATTACATTACGCTGGGCATCACCAGCCTGTATCTGTCACTTGCCATCAAAGTTGTTTTCGTGGCTTCTCTATACGCACTTGTTTTGTGGAAAATGCAATCAGTCATTTTCAATGAATGTATTCAGTTCATTAAAAAGAAAAAGATATCATGACGACACCTACCAATTACATAGCGACCTGGTTCTACAAAGAATCCAAAGAAGATGCCAGTTTCTATCCGCAGGCAGGCAAACGGGGAGATTCCGCCCTCGTCCATTCCATATATATGCAGATACAAGTACCGTTTTTCACCACCTTCAGGCATTATCATCCGAATGACAAGCTGCTTTTCTTCAGCAATCTGGATCAGTTTCCCGATTATCTGGAGCGGCTATTCAAGGAGTTACAGATTGAAACCGTCTGTTTGCCCTACCTCTGCATCCCGCCCGAGGGATGGTACGGAGCATGGAGAAATCAGTTCTACCTGTATGACATCCTGCGCTATATGGAGAAAAGAATGCAGGCAGACGATACATTGCTCGTCTGCGACGCGGACTGTCTCTGCATGCGTCCGCTGGAGCAGCTTTTCAGCGATACCCGGAAACATGGCTCCGCCCTGTACGACGCATCCGACCGACCGGACCTCAGCGTAAACGGAATCACGCTAAAGGAAATGACGGACATCTATAACCACTGTTACGGAGAAGCGAAGAATCCAGAAATAAAAGAGGAACTTGTCCATTACTACGGAGGAGAATTTATCTCGCTGCGGGGAGATGTAGTGGCACAAATCAATGAAGCATATTCCGCCCTGTGGAATTACAACCTCGAACGCTTTGCCGCCAACCGACCCAAGCTGAACGAGGAAGCCCACTTCCTGAGCGTAGTGGCGACAAAGCTCCACATCCACAATAATATCGCCAATCAATACGTCAAACGTCTCTGGACCTATCCCAAATACAATACGGTAGAAAAAGGAGACGAGCAACTGGCAGTGTGGCACCTTCCCTATGAGAAAAAAAGGGGATTATATCTGCTGTACAAACACTTTGTGAACCACCCTACTTTCGACGATGAAGAGGCATTCCGCAAGAAAGCTTCCGCTTACACCGGCGTGCCCACCGTTACTCTGGGGAAACGTATCCGTGACTTCTACACCATTCTTCTTCTAAAAATAAAAGACAAATGCATATACTGATACTTCCTATGTACTATCCTGAGAAGGATTCCTCTCCACACCGGGGATATATGTTCTTCGAGCAGGCTATGCAACTGGTTAAATCGGGCTGCAAGACAGGGCTTGCCTTTACAGAGCAAAGACCCCTGAAAAACTTCACATGGAAACGGTTCCGCAAAGAAAGCCATTTTCAGATTTCGGCGGAAGATAACGGCAGTTTCGTCACCATGCGCATGCATGCCTGGAACCCGAAGCTAAGTACCCGTACAGGAGGAATCATCTGGTCATTACTGACCGTCCTGCTAGTACGGAAATACATCCGCACACAGGGGCGTCCCGACCTGATTCACGCACATTTTGCCACGTGGGCGGGGTATACCGCCCGGCTGATTTACAAATGGTACAAGATTCCCTACGTCATCACGGAGCACGCATCTTCCATTAATGGTAATCAGACAACTCCGTCGCAGGCAGTGATCTTAAAGAAGTCATACAGCGAAGCACGAAAGATTATCTGCGTCGGCACAAAACTGAAACGAAGCCTCTACCCTTATATCAACGACCTGGATAAAGTGACGGTTATACCCAACTTTGTAGATACGAGCACCTTCAAGTTCAGCCTCCATCAGACGGAGAAAGAGAAGCATTTCACCTTCATCAGTACCGGAAACCTGAATAAACGGAAAGGATTCCGGGATTTGCTGGTTGCCTTTCACCGGACATTCAAAGAAATGCCGCATGTCTCTTTGCTTATTGCCGGAGACGGAGAAGAAATGCAGTCACTCACGGAGCAGATTCAGTCCCTTCAGTTGCAAGGGCAGGTAAAGCTGACCGGTCGCCTGTCACGGGAAGAGCTGTCCGAACTGCTGGGCACTTGCGACGCTTTTGTACTGGCCTCCTATGCAGAGACGTTCGGCATTGTCTTTATCGAAGCGATGGCAACAGGTCTGCCAGCTATCGGCACCGAATGCGGAGGACCGGAAGATATTATCACTCCCGAAAGCGGTTTCCTCATTCAGCCGGGAGATGTGGAGGCTCTCGCCGGGAAAATGAAAGCATTGTACGATACCTATGAGCAGTTCGACAAAAAGAAAATCCGTCAGTCCATTGTCAACCGTTTCGATTTTCAGTTGGCGGGACAGAAGTTACTGCAAGTTTATTCAGAAGCATTGAAATCATGAAAGTTAGCGTCATTGATTGTTCAGTATCAGGCCATCGGGAGACGTACTATAAACAGTTTGCCCACACTTGGGCCGGCATGGGTAACGAAACGTCGCTCATCGCTCCCGACGGGAAACATATACAGGCTACGGTCACCTTTCAGCCCATTTCGGCGCATCCGCTGCTGCCGCTTCCTGCCGGGAAACCGTTGCAGAAGAAGCTGGTTGTATTGCGTAATGCAATGATTCGTTTGCAAAACTTATACAGGCTGCGCCGGAGCCTTAAACGGCAGCATCCCGATCTGGTATTCTTCGCCTGCCTCGACGATATGTTGCCTACCCTGGCTCCATTATGGCTATTCAATCTTCTGTTGCCTTACCAGTGGAGCGGGCTGCTTGTTCAGTCAGCCCTGCCGCCCTACCAGCCGGGGATGCCCGATACACGGCCTTTCCTGCGCAGCAAGAATTGCGTGGGGACAGGTATACTGAACGAATACTCGGCAAAAGACCTGAAAGCATTTCAGGACAACATTCTGCTGTTTCCTGACTTTGCCGATCTTTCGGCTCCCGCCACCACTTACCCGTTGCTACAAGAACTGAAAGAGAAGGCTCAAGGAAGGAAAGTCGTATCATTGCTCGGTTCAATCAATTTCCGCAAGGGAATAAAGCTGTTGCTGGAAAGCATCCCTTTACTGCCCGAAGAAGACTACTTCTTCCTGATTGCCGGAAAATCCTCTCTCACCGCACAACAGGAAAACGATCTGCAGACTTTTGAAAAGTCAAGAAGTAATTGTCTGTTTTCTTTAGAGAAGATTCCCGATGAAAGCTGCTTCAATGCCCTGATAGCGGAGAGCGATCTTATCTTTGCCGCATACAAGCAGTTCACCGGCAGCAGTAACCTGCTGACCAAAGCAGCCGCCTTCCGCAAACCGGTCATCGTCAGCCGTGGCTTCTGCATGGGACAAAGAGTGGAACAGTACGGCACAGGCCAGACCACCGGAGAAGACAATGCCGGAGAATGCAGCGCAGCTATCCGTTCGCTGTGTAGCGAAGCAAAGACACCCCTCCACGCTTTCGACCGATACGCCCACGAACACACTGTGGAGAAACTAATCACATGTTTTAATCAAATCAGCAAGCATATACAATGAAAGTACTTTTTACATTCGGAGGAATCCCCCACTACCTGAATGCCATGCTCAACAGACTACAGGCAAAAGGAATCGAAATAACCGTCGTCAGCCCCCAAAAAGGAAACACAACGATTGGCAAAGGGGTGAAAATGGTAGAAGGAGGCGCCTACAAGCATCTGACAACGCCGGAAAAGAAGTTGTTCTACGGAAAAAGCGCTTTTCCCGCACTCCCCGAAATCATTGCGGAAGAAAAACCGGATATAGTAGTGGTAGGATGGCCCTACTTCCTGCAAGTTTTCTTCCAGCCTGCACTGAGAAAAGCGATCAAGTCTTGCAACGCCAGACTGGTGATTCGCGAAATCCCCTTCCAGACTCCGCCTTACGGAAAGATCAGGGAATATTTCAAGGCCAACCCGATGCACGACGAAGGTATGCGTCTGCTCAGCAAGGGTACCGGATTTTATCTGAGACAATGGGTAACGACCCAGATACGTAAGTACTGCTACGCCAAGGCTGCCGGAACGCTGAACTACTCGACAGCCGCCTACGATATCCTTCCTTCTTACGGAGTAAAGAAAGAACAGATACACGTCACCTACAATTCGACCGATACGGATGCGCTTCTCAAAGAAAAAGAATCCGTACTGGCTTCTCCCTCCATCCTTCCGCCGTGCGACCGCCGCCTGCTGCACATCGGACGGCTGGTAAAATGGAAACGGGTGGATTTATTGATAGAGGCTTTCCGGAAAGTAGCAGCCGACTATCCGGAAGCGGAATTGGTGATCGTAGGCGACGGACCGGAACTGGACCGCCTCAAGCAACAGGCAAGCGACTTGCAATTGGCAGACCGTATCCGCTTTATCGGAGCCGTCTACGATCCGAAGATGCTGGGAGCTTATATGAACGAATCGAGTATCTATGTGCTGGCGGGTATGGGAGGACTTTCGATCAATGACGCCATGACGTACGGGATGCCTGTTCTTTGTGCCGTATGCGACAGCACGGAACGCGACCTGGTCATGGAAGGCAGAAACGGATACTTCTTTAAGGACGGAGATGCCGACAGCCTGGCAGAAAGAATCAGAGAGATGTTCGAATCTCCCGAACGTTGCAGAGAAATGGGAAAAGAATCGGAACGGATCATCCGGGAAAAGATTAATATGGAAACGGTCAGCAAACGCTACCTGAAAGCTTTTCAGGAGATCATTTCCCAATAACAGACTCATTTCCCGGTCTTGGCTGTATCCGTACAATCGGGCTTCATCCGTACAATTGAGCTGCCTCATTCCTCTTTCGCATTCCGGTAATGAGCCGGAGAGGTTCCCAGATGCGTCTTTACGTACTTACCGAAAAAGGACTGGTTGGGGAAATTGAATTCTTCCGCTATTTCCTTGATGGACTTCTCCGAACGCTTTAGCCGGTACTTGATATGCTCAATGGTCGTTTCATTAATCAAGTCCAGCGGAGTTCTGCCACACGCCTGCTTGATGACTTTCGAAAAATGCTTCGGAGTATAGCACAGCACGTCGGCATAATAGCTCACTGAGCGGTGCATGCCCTTGTCTTCCGATAACAGTTCCATGAATTTCCGCATGATACAATTTACCTGCTTGATCCCTTCTTTCGAATGCTCCGCCTTCTCGGAACACTCGAATTCCTTATGAAGCTGCCCCATCATCTCGCAAAAGAGAGCGGAAAAGAGATATTGCATCACCTCCCTGTGATAGTGGTGATGTTCATCGTTTATCTTCGCCACAATTAAATCGCGGTAGCATCCGAAAACGGAATCGTCCTCCTCCCCTTTACCTACAGACTTTACCGGATTGTTGTGGATATGAGCGGCAGTATTCCACGTTTTCTTTTCCATCTTAATAATACGTTGCAGAAAGCGGGTAGAGAAACCTGCAAGCCTCACCTTATATTTAGGACTCAGCATCGTATGACTGATAACCGTATTCGGAAGACCGAGCAGCAAGTCACCCGCCTGCAACTTATAAGTCCGGTAGTTGATGTCCAGCTGAAGGCACCCTTCCACACAGATAGCAATGAGAAAACAGTTCAGCCTGATTGTCTCATTACTATGAGGGATTCCATCCAGACTGTTGATGATCGCAAAGTCATCATCTATATAATCAAGGACATGCTGGCTGTTCTTAAAGTCTTCAATATCCACGGTCACAATGTTCTCTTTTTCCATATACTCTCCTTTTTTACTTTCTGCAAAGTTGGTAAATAATAGGGAAAACAGAATGTCCCAAATCCCTTTATAATTGTTTGATATGTCTTTTATCTGCAAATAGTTAGCTAAAATAAGCATAAACCACGAAAACGGGACATTTATAGAGGAAAATCGAGCATCATTGCCTTGTTCTTTTCTCCTACTTTTGTTCCGATTTTAATAAAAGACAAAAAGAGTAAGTATGATTACAGTGAACAAAAAATGGATACGGCTGATAGGGATTGTCGGTTGTACAGTGTGGATGGCATCTTGCAAGCAGGCACCGGATGCAGGAGTGAAATCTTCTTATGCAGTAATGCGGATAGAGACAGCGGACAAAGAACTTTCTTCCTCCTATTCGGCGAGCATACGCGGACGGCAGGATATTGACATCTACCCGCAGGTATCGGGAACAATCGAGAAACTCTGTGTGACCGAAGGGCAGAAAGTACGCCGGGGACAGCCGCTTTTCATCATCGACCAGGTGCCTTACAGGGCTGCACTCAAAACCGCTACCGCCAATGTGGAAGCGGCACGCGCTGCAATGAGCACAGCCGAACTGACGTACCAAAGCAACAAAGAACTGTATGCGCAAAAAGTGGTTTCGGAATTCAGCCTGAAGACAGCCGAAAATTCTTATCTCACCGCCAAGGCGCAACTGGCACAAGCGGAAGCTCAGGAAATAAGTGCACGCAACAACCTCTCTTATACCGAAGTGAAAAGTCCCAGTGACGGAGTCGTAGGTGCATTGCCTTACCGTGCAGGTGCATTGGTCAGTGCCAACCTGCCTTATCCGCTCACTACGGTCAGCGACAATTCGGACATGTACGTCTATTTCTCCATGACCGAGAACCAGCTGCTTGCCCTGACCCGTTAGTACGGCGACATGGACGAAGCGCTAAAGAACATGCCGGAAGTGGAACTGCTTCTGAACGACAATTCGGTTTATAATAAGAAAGGAATCATCGAGTCCATCAGTGGAGTCATCGACCGACAGACGGGCACCGTAGTAGCCCGCGTGGTATTTCCCAACGAATCGCGGTTACTCCACAGCGGAGCATCGGGTACGGTAGTAGTGCCCAACATCTATAAAGACTGTATCGCCATTCCGCAGACAGCCACCGTGCGGATACATGAATCGGCTGTATCGCAGATGGAAGCGACCTATTATCAGGTTCAGAGTTCCGTCCTCGACTTACAGCAGCAGATCAATCAGGTAGAAAACAGTCTCGCTTTATTGCTGGCAGAGACACCCCGCAACTACGAACGCGGAACGCTGGCGGAGCAACAGTTTCCCACAGATTTTGCCATAGGGATTCCGGTCCGGATGCTTTCTTCCCGCCCCGATGTCCGCACAGCTGAACGGACACTGGAAGCAGCGTTCTATGGTACCAATGCGGCACGTTCGGCTTTCTATCCTTCCATCGCCCTGAGCGGGAGTGCCGGATGGACGAATTCTGTAGGGTCTATGATTCTCAATCCGGGCAAGTTTGTAGCATCAGCAGTGGGTTCGCTCACACAGCCGCTCTTCAACAGAGGACAAGTGGTGGCCCAGTACCGCATTGCCCGTGCACAGCAGGAAGAAGCTGCCCTCGGCTTCCAGCAAACGCTGCTCAATGCCGGCAGTGAAGTGAATGATGCGCTGACAGCCTATCAGACCAGCCAAGGGAAAAGAATCTTGCTGGACAAACAGGTCGCTTCTCTGAAAACAGCGGTGCGAAGCACTTCCCTGTTGATGGAACATAGCAATACGACTTATCTGGAAGTACTTACTGCCCGACAGTCATTGCTCAGTGCACAACTGTCACAGACAGCCAATCATTTTACCGAAATACAAAGTCTAATTAACCTATACCGTGCTCTAGGGGGAGGTCAGGAATAAAGTATATCTTACTCTCTCTGTTTTTTTGATTCTCAATGAAGAAGGGCTGCCGAAGAAGGGATTCTTTGGCAGCCCAATTTTGATATTGGAGATTCTTAAGATTAGTCATCATAGAAAAAGTTACAAATTAGAAGTTAAAACATCTATTATGGGGATATATGCATTTGAAAATTAAGCAGATTCTATTGTCATCTGTCAGGTTTTAGTGATTAAAATGCTGCAATACAGTTATTTGTGTCATGACAATAAGCCTGATAATAAGGCTGACAATAGAAAAACAGGCGTTTTATTGTCAGCCTCTTTTTTCAATTCTGATAGGATGCATCAATGAGTTCCCTTATTCTTGCGAATCTTGAAGAGGATAAATGACAGGGTGGATGTTTTTACTTGCTCATCTGTAGAAAGCTGTTGTTTCGTGTTTATGGAATTGTCGTTTCCTTGCTTGGAACTGTTGTTTCTTCTATTGGAAACGGTTGTGCCAAAGGCTTGGCACAGCTGTGCCACCGTATTGGCACGGTTGTGTCACTACGTTGGCACAACTGTTTTACCGGTATGGCACAACGACTTTGATTAGTTGTCATAAGCAAAGTGAGCGCTCAAAAAATGCAAAGAGAAAGAGAGGATATTTAAATCGCAGGATTTATCTTTGGGTAATGGGCTGACAATAAAACACCTGTTTTCTATTGTCAGCCTTATTATCAGGCTTATTGTCATGACACAAATAACTGTATTACAATATTTTAACCACTAAAGTCTGACAGATGACAATAGAATGCCCTAAAACTTTTATGTAGAAGTTACTCAGTCCCGCTGATTTCTATATGAAATAGGAGATCAATCCGAAGCTCCGGTTGTTTTCAGTTTGTTTCTTTCCGCACGGAAATGAACAAAATTATAAATTGAGAATTAGGCACGGATTACACGGATTTCACGGTTTTAGTGCTATGATTACGTAAAACAACCGTGTTAATCCGTGTAATCCGTGCCTAAATATATTCTTTTCCGTACCGAATTTGCCTCAAATCTGTTCGCTTTTTATTTAATTAAATAAAAATAGATAATGATAATAGCTAATATAATCAGAGGTATACCTTTTATGCCTCTTTTCGTTATAAACATATTTAAAGCAAATGCTAATATTGCAGTCAAACCTAGAATATTACTTTTAGGTAATCCAACTGCTACCCCATTCGCTATAGCAGTGCAAATTATAGCAGCAAAAAAACAGATATCATCTTTATCTTTAAACGGATTCTTAAAACACATAATTTAATATTTATCCGAATCAGTATTTGATTCCTTAGTTAAAAATTAGAGTAATTAATGCAATGGCAATTTTTCCCATCGTATGTAGCAGCAGTCCCGATGTAGATCTGACTTTCATCGCTCTTTGAATATTTGTTTTTTCATTCAACCAGTTGAATAATGATTCAATGGGTTGTCTGACTTTTGAGACTGCCGTTGAAAACAAGTCTCTTGCCGCTTTCTCCCTTTTTGTTATTTCAGGTGATTCTCCTTTGATAGCTTTTACAGGAGTAAATAGCTCGAGTTTTTGAGATTCTTTCGTCTCTTTATAGAATGGTATATCCGAATATATTTTATCGGCATATATTTCTCTATTGTTCAGATTTCCCACACATTCTCTTTTGAATACAGTGGAGTCATTTTCATCAGCAGCGGAAAGTATGAGCATTTCAGGAAAAGGTATAGTTCCTTTTCTACGGAAAGCCACTGCATGGAGTTTTAGTCCGAAATAATACATGTTCTTTGTCGAACAATATCCTTTGGAAGTAATCTCAGTGGCGACCTTTCCTACTGTGTTCTTTCCCGCGCAAGTAATGATAGGCATCGAGTCAACTAATGATTTCATACTGTCACAATCTTGAGGTTTGAATGAATGGATTAACTGCCTGACGAGTTCGCTGATTGCTTCCGGCATCAAATTCAATCTATAATTGAATACTTGGTAAGAAGGCAAGTCAGGGAACCATGAAAGCAGGTATTCCTTGGTAAAGGTATGTATATCTTTGATTTTAAAGTATTGCTGATAAGCTCCGCAGAACAGACATACAGTAAGCAGTTCCTCATCGGTAAAGATTGGATGGTGGTTATTACTGAACCTCTGGCAGTAGAACTTGAGTGAAGACTCGTAAACATCCGCAGATATACATATATATTTTTATAAGTTTGAATTCTTTCTCCTTGGGAATCATAATTAGAACAATGAGTGGTTTTATTCTTATAATATGCTGATTTTCAATGAGATTAAAAAACTAATTAATGAGATAGGTAACTGAATAATAACATTTTAACAAGCGAAAAAGTAGATGATTATCAACTGCTGATTCGCATCATTTATTAATAATATGAACAAGTTACTATTTGCATGAACAAAAGTTTGTCTATATAAAGGTAAGAGATTTAAGCGCATTTAAATATTCAAACATAAAATTATGTTATATTATTAGTCATTTATTATAATTTCATAAAATTTCTATTTATATTTCATTAATTTGCAGTGTTAAATTTTGCAATATAAACTATACCATAATGGACAAGAGCGAAAGATATGATTCAGATTGGAGAATGATTGAAAACTTATTTCGATCATATTATAGCATGCTACGCTCTTATGCATTTCGATTGGTTAACGATTTCTGTTTAGCAGAAGATATTGTACAGGATGTGTTCATGTCATTGTGGAATAACCGTAATAATATAGACTTTGACAGTGAACTAAAACCCTATCTTTTCAGAGCCATATATAATAAATCCTTAGATTATCTGAAAAGTAAAAAATGTACAGAAGAAGAATCCTTAGACACTATAATAGCCCGGCTTGAGCTTTCGCATCATTCAAATGAAAATCATGAAGAAACTCTTTTCGCAAAAGAAATTCAACAGGAAATAGTCAATTATTTAAAAGGGCAGCCTGAAAATGTGAGAAAAGTTTTTGTATTGAGCCGTTATCATGGGCTAAAGATTAAAGAGATAGCCAGGCAATTAGAACTTTCTCAAAAAACGGTGGAAAAGTACCTTTCCAGGGTACTCAAAGGTTTGAAGGAATGTTTAATATATAAAGAGTTATTGTCTTTTTTACTTATTTTTTCTTTCTTCATGGATTTTTTCTCAAAATAAATCCGTTTTTGAGGAGGGTATTTCCGGTTTTATTCGTGTAACTAATATAGAGCAATTGTACATATGATAAACAACAAATTAAATATTGATGAAATAATTATACGTTACTTAGACGGAACTGCTACGGATTCCGATAAAGAACAGTTGCTTACATGGCTAAAGGAGTCAGATAAAAATCTGCATAGTTACTCTGAGTTTCGTGATGTATGGTTCGCAAGCCAATCAAATTCATCCGTTCATTCTGATATGGAAAAGGCACTCAAGCGCTTGGAGAAACGGATAAAAGGAAAAGAATCAGAAAAAAAAATAAATATAGTCTCTCCCTATAATTTTTATAAGACAGCAAGAGTAGCGGCGTTCTTTACGTTACTATTTATAATAGGAATAACGTTCTACCATATCGGTAGGAATGTGACAAAAAAAGATATTCTCATTTTGAATCACTTGATAACCGATTCAGGGAGTAAGAGACGTTTTGTTTTACCGGATAGCACTATTGTCTGGCTGAATTCAAATTCAAAACTCGAATATCCGACTACTTTTTCTGAATCTTCACGTGAAATCAGTTTAGAAGGAGAAGCATATTTTGAAGTAAGTCATGATGTGAACAAGCCCTTCCACGTACATGCCGGAGATATGGATATTGAAGTATTGGGTACTCATTTTTCTGTAGAGAATTATCCCGACAAGAAAGGCGTGGAAGCTGTGTTGGCAGAAGGTCGAATCAAGGTTACAGGTTCAGAAATACCCGTTCCATTAGTGTTGGAGCCCGGAGAATTGATTAGATATGACAAAAGCAACAAGCAGACTGTTGTAAAAAAAGTAGATGCAGAGAATTATATCAGTTGGATACAGAATGAATTGACTTTCGATAATGCAAAATTGGCAGATATCGTTATGAATCTAAAAAAATGGTATTCGATTGATATAGAATGTGATTCCTCTATCGGACAAAACTTATCCATGTCATTCACTCTTCATAAGGGCGAAGATTTGGATGAAATATTGAAAGCGATGACATTAATTATCCCTGTACGATATTATTGGAAAGATAATGTTTTAAACATTGTCTCAGTAAAATAAAGTAAGTATTAACCCTTTAAATCAGAAAAACTATGTAGAAACAAAAGAAAAAAATAGGTAAATGTTTGCCCATCTACCTATTTCCGATTTCATTAATCACGCTTCTAGCCGGAA
This sequence comes from Bacteroides faecis, assembly GCF_020091505.1. Classification (NCBI taxonomy): domain Bacteria; kingdom Pseudomonadati; phylum Bacteroidota; class Bacteroidia; order Bacteroidales; family Bacteroidaceae; genus Bacteroides; species Bacteroides faecis. Next base: position 779,263 of record NZ_CP081916.1, read on the forward strand.
GCGAAATAATTAACATTAAATCTATTACAAAGGTATGAATAAATTTGAATGGAGGAATATTTCATCCTCTTTCTTAACAGGAAGAAATATTCATTTGCTAAAACTAGTATTTCCTGTAATACTTTTGCTTGTCAGTGGGAGCCTTTTAGCCCAAACGACCCGGATTAGTTTAAAAGCTAATCAGAAAACTCTGAAAGAAGTGTTGAAAACTATTGAACAAAAGAGCGAATATACTTTTTTTTATAAAGACGCGGATTGTGACGTAAACAAAAAAATCTCGATTAACGTAGAAAACGAGCCTATCAGTGCCATTCTCAAGAAAATTTTGCCGGGTAGCAAGTGGGTGGTAGAAAATAAGAAAATAATTCTTATGCCCGCTCAGGAGAATAAGCAGAAAGTTCAAGAGAATGGAAAGCTTCAAACGATAAAAGGTACAATCACGGACAATAATGGAGAAGCGCTGATAGGAGTAAACGTGACAGTCCAAGGAACTACAATAGGTATGATTTCAGATATAGACGGAAATTTCAGCTTGGACGTTCCGGTAGGGAAATCCCTTCTATTTTCTTATGTGGGTTATATGCCTCAGACTGTAAAAATAGGCAATAACAAAATAATCAATGTCACCATGCAGGAAGACAGCAAGACATTGGAAGAGATTGTCATCGTAGGATATGGTACGCAGAAGAAGGTCAATCTTACAGGCGCCATTTCAAGCATCGATTCGAAAGTTCTGGAAAGTCGCCCCCTTACCAATTTGGGGCAAGGATTGCAAGGTTTGATCCCGAACCTTCAGATAACGAATAATGGTGGTGGCCGGCCGGGTAGCACCTCCTCCTACAACGTCCGCGGTTATACCTCCTTGAGCGGCGGTGGTCCGTTGGTCTTGGTTGACGGGGTTCAAATGGACCCTAACCAGATTAATCCAAGTGACGTGGAGTCGGTAACAGTCTTGAAGGATGCCTCCTCGGCTGCTATTTATGGGGGACGTGCAGCCTATGGCGTCGTTTTAATCACTACGAAAAAGGGGAAAAAGAATGCCCCGATGCGATTCAATTACTCCTACGACTACTCCATCACGAGACCGACCCGCCTTCCCGATCTTGTCAACTCTCTGCAATTCGTGGATATGTATCGCGCGGCCGCCGAAAGCGGAAGACTATCGGGAGGACCTGCCGGAAGCGAAACCTATACGGATCTGGACATCGAGAAGATCAAAAATTACATGGCGAACCCGACTCTGGAGAATGCAGTTTATGTCGACCCGAACAATCCGAACCAATATAGATATTGCGGGAACACGAACTGGACAAAGGAGATGTATCCCGGCACCGCCCCACAACAACAACACAATCTATCCATAAACGGAGGCACCGAGAAGACGACTTATATGGCCTCGTTCTCAGCTTTCAAGCAAAACGGATTGATGCCCGACTATATCAAGCAAGAGTTCAAACGTTACAACGCCACCTTGAACTTGGATACAGAAGTCACCAGTTGGCTGGAAATCAACATGAAAATGTCACTGAACCGGAAGGAAGACGATCAGCCTATTAAACTGTGGGGCACCAATACAATCGACACCTTCTCTGACGACTTGAAACCGATGCAACCGGTTTATTTCCCAGACGGACATTTCTCCGGACAGGGCGGAAATAGCAACCCTTTGGCGATTGCTACCCTTGGCGGACGAAGCACCTACAATTCAGATGACATCTGGATGACAGGAGGATTCACCCTCCGTCCATTCAAAGGTCTCAGTATTGTCGGCGATTACACCTGGAACTCCTACCGCTACAATAGCAAATTCAATCAGAAAGAATTCGATCAGTACGGAGCACCTGCCGCGGGAGCAGACATTACCGATCCGGAGCAGGCGAATGCCACAGGCAAGTATCCGTACACCTCACCGGCGTCAGTATCCGAAAGTAGTAGCCACGATGTCTACCAAGCCACAAACATCTATGCGCAATACGAAAACACTTTGGCCCAAAAACATTATGTGAAGGGGATGGTTGGTTTTAACCAGGAAAGCAAACGGAACGAGTCGTTCAGCGCAGGTGTTAAAAATCTGGTAAACCAAGACTATCCCTACATCCGGCTGAACAACGACGATAAGCCAAGCGTTTCGAGCAGCATAGGGGATTGGGCATTGATTGGAGTCTTTTTCCGGTTAAATTATGTATACGACCAGAAATACCTGATTGAATTCAACGGACGTTACGATGGGTCCTCACGTTTCGCCCGGGACAACCGATATGTATTCAGCCCATCCGTTTCGGTAGGATACCGTATTTCGGAGGAGAAGTTCTTCCAACCTTTGCGTTCAGTGATCGATAATCTCAAAATCCGTCTCTCCTACGGTCAGCTTCCGAATCAGCAGTTAAATAGCAATTATGGTAACTATCCCTACTTAGCGACGATGGGGTACGGAAAAACCGGCTATCTTTTTGGAAACGAGTCTCAACTCTTTGTGAACGCCCCGGGGTTGGTCAGCCCGAACTTTACATGGGAGAAAGTGCAAACAAAGAATATCGGGTTCGACTTTACCTTATTGCGCAACCGCCTGTCCGGTAGTTTCGATTATTACATCCGAGATACCAAAGATATGATTGTAGGCGGATTCAAGCTACCGGCAATCTTAGGAACAGGTTCGCCCAATAGAAACGCTGCGGATCTGCGGACGAAAGGATTCGAGTTTGAAGTGAGTTGGAACGACCGTATCGGAAAAGACTTCACCTACCGTGTAGGATTCAACTTGTCAGACAGTCAGGCGAAAATCACGAAGTATGACCTGAATCCAGACGGTAATATCGGCGACCATTATGTAGGCGAAAAGATTGGTGAAATCTGGGGATTTGTAACCGACGGATTCTACTCTACAGACGAGGAAGCCGCAGGCGTGGACAACAGTGATATCTGGGGTGGCAAATGGCTGGCCGGTGATGTCCGATATAAGAATCTGAACGGTGACAAGACAGCAGATGGAAAGGATATCATCAGCAAAGGGCATAGCAAGTTACAGGACCCGGGCGACCGAAAAATCATCGGTAACAATACCGCACGCTATAACTATGGTATCAGCTTGAGTGCCGAATACAAGAACTTCGACTTCTCTTGTTTGATGCAGGGGGTAGGTAAAAGAGATCTCATGTTAGGCGGAGCTTATTTCTGGGGATTTACCGATGAATGGAGAACACCGACCACAGAACAGTTGGATTACTGGACACCCGACAACCCGAATGCCTATTATCCGAGACAACGTTTCGGAGGAGGAGGAAACTTCCAAAGCCAGACCAAGTATTTGCAGAACGGCGCTTATATGCGTATGAAGCAATTAACCTTAGGTTACAGCATCCCGAAAGCATTGCTGAGCAAAGTGAGAATCAACAGCCTGCGGTTCTACTTCACAGGACAAAACCTGTTCGAGTTCACGAAGATGATCAAGTCATACGATCCCGAACAACCAGACAGGAAGGGAGACTATCCGTTAGACAGGGCGTTCTCCTTCGGCGTACAAGTTAGTTTATAACCTAAAAAAATGAGAAAAATGAAATACCTTATACAATCGATTTTGGTGGCGGTAACGTTGTTGACGGTTAGTTGCAACGATTATCTGGATCGTTTCCCTAAGGATTCGTTCAGCGAGCCGACCTTCTTTAAAACGGAGAACGACCTGATCTATTATGCCAATCAGTTCTATGGCAGTTTACCCGTACAGCGAATGGATAATGACAACAATTCCGATAATATGGTCCCTCAGAATATCAACACATTCCTTGCCGGAACGTATACTGTTCCCGGGAGCGGAGGGGGTTGGGCTTCAGGCGACTGGGCTAACATCCGTAGTTGTAATTACTTTTTAGAACACTATTCAAGAGCGGAGACCTCGTTCAAAGAACGGTATGCCGGAGAAGTTCGCTTCTTCCGGGCTTTGTTCTATTGGTATAAAGTCGTTAATTTCGGTGATGTGCCGTTACTTCTCAAAGCGTTGGATGACAACTCGGAAGAGTTGTACGGTCCGCGGGAAAAACGGGAGAAAGTAATGGATGAGGTGGTATTGGAAGACCTGAAATTCGCCGTCGCCAACCTTCCCGAGAAAAACCAGGCGGCAGCCGGACGTTTGCATAAGGATGCAGCCCGCGCGTTGATGTCACGCATTTGCTTATGGGAAGGAACTTACAGGAAATACCGCAACATAGAAGGCGCCGATACATATCTTGATGCCTGCGTGAAAGCATCTGAGGAATTAATGGACGCAGGATACGACATTTACTCCACCGGAAATACAGACGAGGATTACAGGAACCTGTTCATCCAGAAAGACCTGAGGTCGAACCCCGAAGCTATTTTCTACAGGGCATACATTACGGATAAGAATACCCATAATTATACCCGTCAAGCCAGCGAAAACAATACCGGCATGAGCAAAGACTTCGTGGACAGCTATCTGTTTTTGGACGACGGGAAACCTATCGGACTTACCAGCCATCCTTATGACGACTCGACTCCCGCAAAAGAGTGCGAAGGCAGAGACCCGCGTTATACGCAAACTATAGCGACTCCGGGATTTATCATGACGCTTCCGGATTTAGCAGTAAATCTGCCTGCCATTGGTACCTCCAGAACCTCCACAGGATACTGGAACATCAAGGGACGTTCCAGTGATCTTGCTCAATTCAACGCCGATAAGAGTGATTTGGATCTCTTCATCTTCCGCTATGCCGAAGTGTTGTTGAACTACGCCGAAGCGAAATATGAACTGACAGGAAGCCTGACAATAGCAGAATTGGATAAATCCATCAACCTGATCCGGGACCGTGTCGGGATGCCACATCTCACAACGAATCCAGATGCAGACCCCAATGCTGTGAATTACGGCTACACTGTGGCTCCGCTGCTGTATGAGATTCGCCGCGAGCGTCGGATTGAGCTAGTCGGTGAAGGATTCCGCTTCAATGACATTATCCGTTGGAAAGCGGGCAAACTGATTGAAGGCGTGAAGACAATACGCGGTATGAAACTGACTGATGAGTTGCGTTCCCAATATGCTGACCCTTCTTCCTTGAATAACATCGCTGTGGACGATGACTATTATATCATTGTTTATCCAAGCATCGCCACTACCAGGAAATGGAATGATAAATCGTATTTGTACCCGCTTCCGACCGACGAGAAAGACCGGTGTCATTACGAGCAAAATCCGGGTTGGAATTAGTTTTTAATTCAAGTTTCGCACCCCCCCTATTCCATATCAGGGATTCGTGGTAGGTATATTCAAGGGATATGCCTGTGGGAATAAGGTAAACTCTTTTTTTTCACCTACCACCTCCCCTACAGTTTCTCCTCCTTCCAGAAGGAGGAGAAACTATGCGGAATACTTGCGAAACTTGATTTTTTCTGATAAAAAAAGACAAGGGTATCATTTAAAAGTGATACTTTTGTTCTATATCCTCAACCAATTATTTCGACTTATGAAGACTAAATTACTGGCATTCCTACCTTTTATGGCGACTTTCGCGATGGGGCAACAAACTTATTTTGTCTCTCACGGCGGAAATGACTCGGCCGACGGTTCATTGAACAGCCCTTTGTTACATATCCATGAAGCTCTCGAAAGAGGAAAGGCTTCCGCTGAGCGTGAAATCCATATCTATATTCGGGAAGGAAAGTATTATCTGGACACTCCCCTGGTTGTTGATGCCGGCGAGTGGAAGAATAAGAGACTTACGCTGTCAGCTTATAATAACGAACCGGTTGTTTTAAGCGGAGCCAGGAAACTTTCCCTCAAATGGGTGAAGCAGAAAAACGGAATATGGAAAAGCAAGACAGAAGCCGATAAGGGTGACCAGTTGTTTGTGGGCGGAGAAAAAAGGATTCTTGCCCGTTACCCCAACTTTGAAGAAGGCACTATCTTCAATGGAACGGCTGCCGATGCGCTTGCACCAGCCCGTGTAAAGAGATGGAAATCTCCCGGAGGCGGTTTTATCCATGCGCTGCATGCCAGGGACTGGGGGGATATGCATTATGTAATTACAGGAAAAGACGACAAAAGTGTTCTTTTTGAGGGCGGATATCAGAATAACCGTCCGTCCAATATGCATGACAAATACCGGTTTGTGGAAAATATATATGAGGAGCTTGATGCACCAGGCGAGTGGTTTCTGGATGGAAAAGCCGGATATTTGTACTACTATCCATATCCAGATGAAAATATAGATAATGAGATATTTGAAATAGCTGAGATCCCAAGTCTGATTGAGATTAAAGGGATTGAAAATGACCGGGCCAGTGACGTGACGGTAAGAGGAATTTGCTTTAGCCAAACCTCCCGTACTTTCATGGCGGACTATGAGCCGTTGTTGCGCAGTGACTGGGCTATTTATCGGGGAGCAGCCGTTTTTATAGAAAATGCGGAGCGTTGCCGCATCGAGGATTGCGAATTTACCGGTTTGGGCGGTAACGCCATTTTTCTTAGCCGCCACATCGACGGTTGTGTTGTCAAGGGAAACTATATCCATCAGATTGGTGCGAGCGCAATATGTATCGTGGGAGATACTTCCGCCGTACGTTCGGGAGTGTTTAAATATGAGCAGTCCGTTCCTTATGAGTTGATGGACAAAATACCCGGCCCGAAAAATGAACTTTATCCCCGCCGGTGTATTGTGGAAGACAATCTTATCCATGATATCGGACTAGTGGAGAAGCAGGTGGCGGGCATTCAGATTCAAGTGGCAAGAGAAATCAACGTACGCCACAATACCATATACCGGGTTCCGAGGGCTGCTATCAATATCGGAGACGGCTCGTTCGGAGGACATGTCATCGAATATAACGATGCGTTTGCCACTATATTGGAAACGAGTGACCACGGGGCGTTCAATTCGTGGGGAAGAGACCGTTTCTGGCATCCCTCCTATGAAAAAATGAGTCTTATGGTTGCAGAGCATCCCGAACTGGTTTTACTGGATGCCCTTTTCACTACTTATATCCGTTACAACAGGTTCCGTTGCGACCACGGCTGGGATATAGATTTGGATGATGGCAGTTCGAACTATCATATATACGGGAATGTCTGTTTGCGTGGAGGAATCAAACTACGCGAAGGTTTCAACCGCATCGTGGAGAATAATATCCTGATAAACAATACCCTGCATCCCCATTTATGGTTTCAGAATTGTGGTGATATCATCCGGCGCAACGTGTTCACGCAAGCCTATCTTCCCATTGAGCTGAAAAGTTGGGGGAAGATGGTGGATTATAACTTTTTCTCTTCGAAGAATGCTTTGAAACAAGTGCAAAAGGATGATACCGACGCACATAGCACAAGCGGAATACTCCATTTTGTCGATTATCAACATTATAATTTGACTCTACCGGATACTTCCCAAGCTTTTGAGATTGGTTTTGAGAATATTCCCCAGAATGGTTTCGGAGTGTATTCCCCCCGTTTGAAACGGAAGGCTGAAAAGCCCGAACTTTCCGAACTGCTTGTTTCGGATTCCTCCAATACCAATCAGACCTATTTGTGGGAAAAAGCGGAAGTCCGATTGGTCAGTGGTTTAGGAGACCGTTCAGCTTATGGCCTGCCTGATGAAAAAGGATGTATTGTATTAAAAATGGATAATGCCGTCAATATGCAGGATGCGGGATTGAAAGAAAATGACGTGATCTATTCAATTTACGGAGAAGATATTGATTCTGTAGAAACATTGATGCGATTGACTAATAAATATAAATGGAAAAAGACATTGCTATTGGAATGTTTTAGAAACCAACAGAAGCTGAAGATCTCTTTAGTTTTGGATTAACCGTTTTTTTCTATCCGGCAAGTAATCTTTATGTAATCCCTGACGAAAAGCGGTATCAGGAATTACATAAAGATATCTATGGAGAAATGGGTGTGTGCATATTTTTTAGTTTTCCCCTTCCTATAACTCAACATTTTAAGTATATTTGTGCGTATTTATAGTAAACAATCATTAATGATGCGAATCAGCAGTTGATAATCATCTACTTTTTCGCTTGTTAAAATGTTATTATTCAGTTACCTATCTCATTAATTAGTTTTTTAATCTCATTGAAAATCAGCATATTATAAGAATAAAACCACTCATTGTTCTAATTATGATTCCCAAGGAGAAAGAATTCAAACTTATAAAAATATATATGTATATCTGCGGATGTTTACGAGTCTTCACTCAAGTTCTACTGCCAGAGGTTCAGTAATAACCACCATCCAATCTTTACCGATGAGGAACTGCTTACTGTATGTCTGTTCTGCGGAGCTTATCAGCAATACTTTAAAATCAAAGATATACATACCTTTACCAAGGAATACCTGCTTTCATGGTTCCCTGACTTGCCTTCTTACCAAGTATTCAATTATAGATTGAATTTGATGCCGGAAGCAATCAGCGAACTCGTCAGGCAGTTAATCCATTCATTCAAACCTCAAGATTGTGACAGTATGAAATCATTAGTTGACTCGATGCCTATCATTACTTGCGCGGGAAAGAACACAGTAGGAAAGGTCGCCACTGAGATTACTTCCAAAGGATATTGTTCGACAAAGAACATGTATTATTTCGGACTAAAACTCCATGCAGTGGCTTTCCGTAGAAAAGGAACTATACCTTTTCCTGAAATGCTCATACTTTCCGCTGCTGATGAAAATGACTCCACTGTATTCAAAAGAGAATGTGTGGGAAATCTGAACAATAGAGAAATATATGCCGATAAAATATATTCGGATATACCATTCTATAAAGAGACGAAAGAATCTCAAAAACTCGAGCTATTTACTCCTGTAAAAGCTATCAAAGGAGAATCACCTGAAATAACAAAAAGGGAGAAAGCGGCAAGAGACTTGTTTTCAACGGCAGTCTCAAAAGTCAGACAACCCATTGAATCATTATTCAACTGGTTGAATGAAAAAACAAATATTCAAAGAGCGATGAAAGTCAGATCTACATCGGGACTGCTGCTACATACGATGGGAAAAATTGCCATTGCATTAATTACTCTAATTTTTAACAAAGGAATCAAATACTGATTCGGATTATTAATAAATTCTTCTATTTTATTCCAATTATCATCCATGAATGGCTCATGACGTAATAGCTCTTTTATTTCCATCTCCTTCACCTTTCTTTCAAAATACTGATGAATAAAGTAGTTTCTAGTGAAATAAAATATTTCCATAAGGAGAAAACGATGAATGCTGAAAAATGGGAAAAAGCAGAAAAGGTTCACTCTATACTATTGTATCCATCGGTACTTCAAAGAAAGGTGAAAGAGGGGAACAAGAAAAACAACAATAATAGGGATTGTAGTGATGGCTCTGTATCTCATAACAGTGTTTCTTATGCCTCGTTTCAAGCATTATAACATGTTATAACAAGCATTGCTAACCAGCTTCTCAAGTCTTAATATCTGACTCCTCAGATATTAAGACCTGTCATATCAAACGTTAATACCTGACACTCAGATGTTAACATCTGAGTGCAACCATTATTCTTTCACAAGCCTGTCCGTCACCATAAGGGTTATGCGTTTCAGACATTCGCTTATACATTTCTTTATCTTGCAACAGGGCAGTGACATTACTTACAATAGCCTCAGCGTCCGTACCGACCAGTTTGACTGTACCCGCTTCGACAGCTTCCGGACGTTCCGTTGTATCACGCATCACCAATACCGGCTTTCCCAGTGAAGGAGCTTCCTCCTGCACACCACCGCTATCCGTCAGTAGCAAAGTAGAATGTTGCATGGCATAGATAAAAGGCAGATAATCCAAAGGAGAAATCAGATAGACATTATCCACTCCCGACAACAATTCATACACAGGCTTCTGTACGTTAGGATTCAAGTGAACGGGGTAGACAATATCCATATCCGGATGCAGAGCCGCCAATTCCTTAATCGCTTTGCAGATATGCAGGAAACCTTCTCCGAAGTTCTCACGGCGATGGCCGGTGACGAGGATATACTCACGGTTGCCTACAGTGTAGCCTTTCTCCTGAAATTCTTTCGCTATCTTCTCTTCCATTCCGGGAGTGGAAGAAATAATATCAACCGCCATCAGCAGAGCATCAATCACCGTATTTCCGGTAATGAATATTTTCTTTTCATCTATATTTTCTTGCAGCAGATTCTTTTTGGACTGTTCAGTCGGTGCAAAGTAGTAGGTACAGATACGGTCTGTCACCTGACGGTTCATTTCTTCCGGCCAGGGAGACAGCATATTATAAGTACGCAATCCGGCCTCTACGTGTCCCACAGGAATCTGCATATAGAACGCCGCAAGCGAAGCAGCCATCGAAGTCGTCGTATCCCCGTGCACCAATACAGTATCGGGACGGAAGTCTTTCAACACTTCCCGCAATCCCATCAACACTTTAGCGGTAATATCATACAAGTCCTGATTGGGAGCCATGATATTCAAATCATATTCGGGAGTGATGCCAAACACTTCCAATACCTGATCCAACATTTGCCGGTGCTGTGCCGTGACGCAAACCCGCGTTTCAAAATGTTCCGTATCTTTCTGGAATGCTTTTACAAGCGGAGCCATCTTAATCGCTTCAGGACGAGTACCGAAAACGAGCAATATCTTTTTCATCTGCTTTATTTATAGAGTTATATAACCTCTTCGCAATTAAACTACCAATCTCTTTATCGTCTCACTCCGCAGAAGTCCAGTTCGATCTTTCCGTCTTCTTTCGGCAGCGCTACAAACACATCGTGACGAACCAGCCAGACGATAATATCCGCCTTCTCATATGCTTCCCGGTAATCTGTCAGATGGAAACTTTTATGAGTGCTGATATTAGGTTCGATAATCAACACATCCGCTCTCGATTCGGAGATGATACGGGAAGCTATATATTTAGCGGGAGACTCCCGCAAATCATCGATGTTCGGTTTGAAAGCCAGCCCCATACATGCTACGATGGGTTCGCGCTCATTCTGTTCTACAAACTTCTGGCAGGTTTCCAACACCTTGTTCGCACACCAGTCTGCCTTGTAATCGTTCGTTTCACGGGCACGCTTGATCAGCTGCGCCTGTTCCGGATAGTCGGATACGATGAACCAGGGGTCTACTGCAATGCAGTGGCCACCTACGCCACAACCCGGCTGGAGGATATTCACACGCGGATGCTTGTTTGCCAGTTCAATCAATTCCCATACATTGATTCCGGCTTTGTCGCAGATCATGGAAAGTTCGTTGGCAAAGGCTATCTGTGAGTCACGGGAAGAGTTCTCCGTCAGTTTACACATTTCTGCCGTGCGGGCATTGGTGCCGTGCAGTTTGCCTTGTACGAAAGCGGAATAGAATTCGATGGCTTTTTCGGTAGATGCCGGATCGATACCGCCGATCACACGGTCGTTGTGTACCAGTTCATATAATGTATTTCCCGGCAATACGCGTTCGGGGCAATAAGCGATGTGTATCTTCCCTTTCAGTTCGGGACGTTCTTTATAGATCACTTCCGCCATACGTTCGGTAGTATATACCGGGGAAGTGGATTCAATGACGAACAAGTTGCCCTCTTGCAGATAAGGGATCACGGAGCGGGTTGCCGCTTCCACATAAGTGATGTCCGCCCGATGGTTTTGCTTGAATGGGGTAGGCACTACGATAAAGAAGGCATCTGCCGCTTCCGGCTTGCACACTGCCCGTAACTTTCCTTTCTGCACTACGTCCCTGACTACCTGACCCAGTTCAGGTTCAACAATATGTATCTTTCCCTGGTTGATTGTTTCTACCACAGAAGGATTCACATCCACACCTATGACTTCGAAACCATGGGCGGCAGCAACGGCTGCCGTAGGAAGGCCGATATAGCCCAATCCTAAAAACACAACCTTTTTCATGTTCAATATCTCCTTATTAATAAGTGTGGCAAAAGTACAAATAATATGTGACTTTGTACGGATTTTCACTGAAAACCACTACTTTTGTGCAAACATTTTGAAAGCATGAGGGTACTAATCATCAATACTTCCGAACGAATAGGTGGTGCGGCTGTCGCTGCCGGACGCCTGATGGAATCGCTAAAGAACAACGGCATCAAGGCAAAAATGTTGGTACGCGACAAGCAAACAGACCAAATCAGCGTTGTCGGACTAAAGCGCAGCTGGCTGCACGTATGGAAATTCATGTGGGAACGCATTGTCATCTGGAAAGCCAACCGTTTCAAGAAGAATGATCTCTTCGCCGTAGATATTGCCAATACCGGCACGGACATCACTTCGCTTCCCGAATTCCAGCAGGCAGATGTCATCCACCTGCACTGGATCAACCAGGGAATGCTGTCACTCAACACCATCCGCAAGATTCTGACATCCGGCAAACCTGTAGTATGGACTATGCACGACATGTGGCCGTGTACCGGTATCTGCCATTATGCACGCGAATGCAGAAATTACGAGCAGGAATGCCATCACTGTCCCTACATCTACGGGGGAGGTGGCAAGAAAGACTTATCCACCCGAATCTTCCGGAAAAAGAAAGAGATTTATAGTCAGGCACCTATCACGTTTGTAGGCTGTAGCCGTTGGCTGGCAGAGAAGGCCAAAGTCAGCGGGTTGCTCACCGGACAAACCGTTATCAATATCCCGAATGCCATCAACACCAACCTGTATAAACCCCATAACAAGCAGGAAGCCCGCAGGAAATGCAGGCTGCCGCAGGAAGGCAAACTGATTCTTTTCGGTTCTGTCAAGATCACAGATAAACGAAAGGGGATCGACTATCTGATAGAAGCCTGCAAGCTGTTGGTAGAGAAGCATCCGGAATGGAAAGACTCACTGGGCGTAGTCGTTTTCGGCAATCAGTCTCAGCAACTGCAAGACTTGATTCCTTTCCGTGTTTATCCGCTTCCTTATATTAAGAATGAACACGAACTGGTCGATATATACAATGCCGTAGACCTTTTTGCGATACCTTCTCTCGAAGAGAACCTGCCGAATATGGTCATGGAAGCCATGTCCTGCGGTGTGCCTTGTGTAGGTTTCAATACCGGAGGCATACCGGAAATGATCGATCATCTGCACAACGGATATGTAGCTCAGCGCAAGTCGGCAGAAGACCTGGCCAACGGCATCCACTGGATATTGACGGAGCCCGAATATGCGGAACTCTCCGCACAAGCCTGCCGCAAAGCCATAGGCAACTATTCGGAAAGTATCATAGCCAAGAAGTACACGGACGTTTATAACAAAATAACAGGGAAATATGCATAGTGTCCATCCTACTCCCAAGTTCTCGATTATCACGGTGACCTACAATGCCGAAAAAGTGCTGGAAGATACCATCCAAAGTGTTATCTCGCAGACCTATCACCATGTAGAATATATCATTGTGGACGGAGCCTCCAAAGACGGTACTCTCTCTATCATCGACAGATACCGGTCACGGATACACACCGTCATCAGCGAACCGGACAAAGGACTGTACGATGCCATGAACAAGGCAATCTCCCTCGCCGGCGGCGACTATCTCTGTTTTCTGAATGCGGGCGACTGCTTTCACGAAGACGATACTTTGCAACAGATAGTGCACAGCATCAATGGCAACGCACTTCCCGACGTTATTTACGGGGAAACCGCGATTGTCGATAAAGAAAGGCACTTTCTGCACATGCGCCGGCTTTCCACACCCGAAAAGCTTAACTGGAAAAGTTTCAAACAGGGAATGTTAGTCTGTCATCAGGCATTCTTTCCCAGACATACACTAGTGGAGCCTTATGATTTAAATTACCGGTATTCCGCAGATTTCGACTGGTGCATCCGTATCATGAAAAAGGCGCGTACTTTACACAATACGCACCTGACAATCATTGACTATCTGGATGAAGGAATGACTACACAAAACCGGAAAGCGTCCCTTAAAGAACGATTCCGCATTATGGCAAAACATTATGGATGGATAAGCACCGCAGCACATCACGCGTGGTTTGTACTGCGGTTGATTACGAAGCCGGGACAGTAACCTACGGAAATTACCGAAAGAGCCTTTGGCAAACTTAATTTATAAAAATTATGAAGAATCTTCTTCTTACAACTATTTTCACATGGGTGATTGTCGTAATCAATCTTATCGGAACTAAAATTCAAGCCAAAGACAACTCGTTACCTGACAGCCTGATAACGGCAGATTATGTATACGAATATACATTCTCTGACTTCGACAAAGCATTGCAAATCATGGGAAAACTAAGAAAACGAAACTCCCTCCCCGGATTTAAACTAGATATAACCGAAGGTGACTTGTACTTCAACACCGGCAAATACTATCAGGCGCTAAAATTCTATGGACGCGCACTGCAAAGTGATTCGATACAAGCGGACGACCAACAAAACATGGAACAAATACACCGCATGATCTCCTGCTACGATTGCCTTCATAACGAAACGAAGAAAGCACAGTATGTAGAAATGTTATTGAAAAAGTCGAAACAATGCGGTAACGAAGCGATGCAGTCCGTAGCTCTGTTCAACATGGGAAAGATGCTTTATTATCAAGGAAATAAAGAGAAAGGCTATGAGTTTATGCTACAAGCTGTCGAACTAATGGAAAAAACAGACTACAAATACAAATATGACAACCTGCGGCTATGACTATAACACATTGCTCATATTTCAAGAACGGGACGGACGGAACAATGAAGCCCTTCAAACCCTTGAAGCATTGCAAAAAGTAGTCGTAGCAGAAACCGGCGAAGAAACTCCAATGGAGGAACTGGGCGAGAAAGAAAAGAAAGCAATGTATGCCCACTATGCAGTTGTACTGTCCCGGCTGGGAAGATTGAAAGAGGCTGACGGTTATTACAAACAGTTTCTATCTCTAAGTAATGTATTCGATCGGGACAATTACCTGATTATGCCCTACTTATTAGACCGGAAAATGTACGACGACGTGATCCTTATGAATTCTGCCCGTGAAAAATCACTTAGAGCACAAGGGGATACCATTACCTACCACATGACCAGCATCAAAAGTTCTCTCGGAGAAGCATATAAACGAAAAGGTGATTACCTAACTGCCGCAGAATATTTTCAGCAGCTTGCAATGTTAAAAGACAGCATTAAGAACAGAGAACAAAAAAGTTCGGCACTGGAACTGGCCACTATTTATGAAACCCACGAGAAAGACCTGTTTATTCAGCAACAAACCGCCGACATACGCATGCGAAATGCCTTGTTGATATTTGTAGGCTGTATTGTCTTTTTGTCAGCGGTATTCTTGTGGCGTACAATACGCTACAACCGGGCTATACGCCGTAAAAATGAAGCAATGGTCGGTACCATTGAGGATTTACTGGCATATAGAGAGGAACTTTACCAAAGAAAAGAAGAAAACTTTATTCTAAAAGCACAACTACAAGCAGAAGATAAACCACAAACCACCCCCAAAGAAAACGAAGATGTGTCCACTACAGAAACGGACATAACAATAGAAAATGCTTCCGCGAATATGCCTTCAGATAAGGATGAAGATAACAAAAATATGTTATATGACAAAAGTATGTTCGACAGAGTAGAACGCGAGATTATTAATCGCCAGCTTTTCTTACAACCCGATTTTTCAAGAGAAGAACTGATAAAAATAATCTATATCCCAAAAAATAAGTTTGCACAACTCTTTAAATTATATGCCAGAACCAGTTTCTCAAAGTATGTCAACAATCTCCGGTTAGAATATGCCGTCGGAATGCTGAAAGAGCATCCATATTATACGATAGACGCCATCGCTAAAGAGTGTGGTATGAGTACCGTCCAAACCTTCTACCGTCTTTTTTCTGAAAAATTCGGGGTAACCCCCACTGAATTCCGATCAGGATTAAAAATATCTGAAAATGAATGCAATAACGACTAAAAGTGAAAAATTGAGATAACGAGAGTGAATAAGTGAGACAACAACCGAATCGGATTTTTTGATATAAAACCCAAGCTTGTTACCTTTGAGCCAGACTTAGTAAAAAACAAACAGTACGACTAAAATGGAACTCAAAGAAACAAACAAACCTGACTATCATCATTTGATATCTGGGGATATGTCTATAAATACACAACGCGAATGCGTTTGTAATAAGGGCATATTAAAAAAACAAGCCTTTAGATGTTTTAAATCTTTTGGCTTGTTCTCTATTTTATTATTTTTTGTATGCGGTTCTCCGACATCTGTCTGTGCTGAAACAACAGTAGCTGCGAACTTAAATAGTACCACCACCGATGCCTACCTTATACTAGTGATACTTTTAATCATATCGCTATCAATTATAATAATGCTTTCTTTTTCCCTCTTGCATTATAAGCGTAAACTGCGGGACTGCCGTAAGCGATTATTACGTAACATAAACGAAAACACGGAACTCAAAAAAAGAATACCGGTTTCCGAACGGTTCAATTATTCCAATTCACTGGACGTTTCTCCCGAAGAGTTTATCCAGATCATTAATAATATAATGAAAAAGCTTACGCTCTGATGGCCTGCTTTCTATCCTGCTGATATATCACTCTGAAACAGAAGGAACGTAAAGCATCACCTGATCCAATACTACCCCTTCATCCAATGCCTTAATCTCCAGTTGATGAGATTTCTTTCCGGACACAGGAAGTACAATCTTTCGAATAGCCTGATTACGAAGAACATTCTCCTTCCATTCTTCGCTACGTCCTTTTGTCTCATAGGATATCACTTTCGGTTCAGCTCCGTCAATAGAGACAGAAAAACGTAGTTGTGTTCCATGTACAGGATGGTTAGGTAATAATCGGACTTCCACCTCTACTACATCCGCCTTCCAGTCGCTAAAGGAGAAAGTCAGCGCTTTGCCCATAAGTATCCCTGCTGCCCTACCTGCGTATCCCAAGCCTTCGTGACCAATGAAATTTCCTTTTGAGGCATCCATACCGTTCCATTGATAGATAGCAGAACGCTCTTGTATCATCGGAGTAGTAGCTTCCTTCCTTTCTACACGGTTAAATACAGGAAGTTTGCGGGGTTTGAAATCCATCATTCGGTTCCATTTGCCATTCTCCAATGAATTATAGTGTTGGGTAAGTGCGGCAATGCTATCGTAAGCAGCGTCACTCTTTTCCCAATCTGCCTTTCCATGGCGTGCCAACTGGGCAAACAGCAGCTTCCGGTTCATTTGTGCCGCAGCCTGCACCGGATATTTCACCAATTCAAAATAAGCGCTTTGCCTATCGGCAGGAATCCGAAAGGTAACCTTCTCTACAGTTTCCGACAGTCTGTCATAAGACGATAAACGCTCATTTATAAATTCCTCGCTCCAAGGCAGGTCTTTCACTATGCGGTAGGCAGGGTCTTTCTCTTCTTCCCTCGTATTCCCCATAAATTCCGGCTTGCGGATATGGGCAAGACGATAATATTCTTGCATAACAGGCAGTAATTCCTTGGCAGGGGAAGTACCCAGTTCCCGTTCCAGCCAATGCTTCAGGTGTGCCGTGACTCCTTCTTGGGCAACCGCTTCCAAATTCCACGCCATATCCATGAAAAGTTCAATCTGATATTCGGCAGGTTTGATATCTCCCACATTCAGAATCCATATTTTCTGCATTCCCTGATCGTACGCCTGCTTCATCTGCTGATAAATCAATGAAGGACTCATCGTACTCAGCCACAGATGATCGTGCGGGCGTCCCCAATAGGAGACATGGTAATAAATACCGTTTCCTCCCTTGCGGGCACGCTCTTCAGCAGTCGGGAAGTGACGGATATAGCCGTAGTTATCATCACACCACATCAGGGTCACATCATCAGGAACTTGCAAGCCGGCGTTATAAATATCAAGTACTTCTTTATAAGGTATAAAAACCTGAGGAACCTGAGTCACATCTTTATTCACATATTTCTCTATCAAGCCACGCTGGTCAGCGAGTACACGGTCCAACACAGCTTTCTGCTCTTCTACCGTCTTGGCACCCTGCATCTTGCCATCATGTACGCCACGCATACCAAGCGTATAGAGTACTTCCTGATCTGCCACTTCTTTCACCCTGTCTTCCCAGAATTTATAGACAGCAGCACTGTTATTTACATAGTCATACGCTCCATTCCCTCTTCGTCTCCACTCTCCGGCAGCACTGCAAGCCATCGGTTCACAATGGGAAGCCCCCATAAAGATCCCGTACTTCTTTGCCACTTCCCGATTGCCTTTAGTCAGGAAAAAGGGGAGCGTACATTCGTGCATGGCCGGCCAGTAGGTGTTAGCTCTTAAGCGAAGCAGCAGTTCGAAGATACGTTCATTCGTGCGCGGACCTATTTCTCCATTCACGTCCGAAGGTTCATAGGTTTTATTGCTCCATGGCATCAGTCCCCAATCTTCGTCATTGATAAAGATACCGCGATATTCTACGGAAGGTGACTGTACGCTGCGGAACTTGGAGGAAAGTTTAAAAAGTTTCTTTTTTTCCGGAGTTACGTCCGCCCACCATTCCCAAGGAGATACTCCGAGCAAACGGGATATTTCGAGTATGCCGTAAGCAGTGCCGTGCCCGTCACTACCGGCCACTATAAGTTTTCCTTCGGGCGAAACAGTCAGCAAGAAAGCCTGCTTCTTACCTTTTAAGACGGAGGTGTCCACTCCCGACTGATCGATCAGTTCACTCCTGCCGGCTGTACCTATTAGAATAGTTCCTGTGTTCGTTTCAACTTTGGCTGTTGCCGATAGCACCGTTTGAAGATCCCGACGGAGTAATTCTAAAGCAGTGTGCACTACCTGTTCTTCAGAACTGTTGCAGGCTATCGGTACAGGTATGCCGGATTGTAGCACAAAATCCCGCTGTTTGCCGGTGACCGACAAAGCAGTCCAAACGAAAGTCAATAAAAAAAATAATGTCTTATATCTCATAAAAGTCTTAGTTTATCAATAATTACAAGGGAATGCAAGCAACTGATACATCAATGTACGGGCCATGCGTTCCTGCCCTTTCGTACTCGGATGCAAGCGGTCGAAAGTCGGATCATAGAAATATTCCAGTTGCCCCTCTACCATCGGATTCATTCCAGTTACTGCATTAAAGTCTATGACCGGAACTCCCCATACATTGGCAGCCTCTTTCACAGCAAGAACATAAGCATCCACATATTCGCCACAACGGTTCTGATAACTCTCATCCGGCTGCACATTCTTTTCGCCGAAATCGGCAAACGAACGGTGTAATGGAGTCAGTAATATAATCTGTTTATCGGGGAACAAACTTTTCAAACGGCTTATCCCTATGTTAATACGCCCTTTGTAAGTCCGGTTATCCATTACAAGCGTACGTTTTATACGAGTTTCCAGCTTTTTAGTCTTTCCACGAGCAGCCATAACTTGTTCTTTTTTCTCAGTATACCATTCTCCGACAGGTATACCTTCATTAAAATCATTCGTTCCTAACAATACAAGAATAGCATCCACCTCTTCTCCATGCTCTTTCTTCAGTTGTTCAGCCTGGCGCGGTACATCATTCCATTGCCGCCCGCTTACCCCATAGACAAACGGAGTAATACCCAGCCATTCTTCCAAAAATGACCAGTATTTCTTTATCTTATCACCATAACAATTAGGGTCTGTAATGGAGTCTCCCAAGTACCCTACTCGCTTTCCTTGCCACGGATGCCGGATAAAGCCTTTCGGGTTTCCATCTATAAAACCCGTTTCTACCACCTGCGTCGGAACGTAATATATATCTTTAATTGTTACATAAGAGTTATTGCTGCCATAGATGGTTTTCGTTTTATCAGTCCAGGTAGGCTTATTTCCCGTAACTTCCACCACCAATGTATATTCATCCTTTACTAACGGAGGAGTCATAAAACGTATGGCCTCATCTTTTACCTTACTATAAAAGTCAACTAATGAAGAATAGATCTTTTCTCCTCTCTTATTCAAGATATTCACTTGCGCATACCCGCTATGAGCATTTGTTTCGCCCACAACAACCATCCGGGAACCATCAAAAGGTACATTTAGACTGGCTCCTGCCACATTCGAAGCCAGATGACCGTTTTCCATCTTCCACTCAGCCGGATTACTGAGGCTTATCTCCTCACGTGAAACGAGTTTACCATTACGTAAAGGATCTACCGGTTTGATCTGATCCATATCCCATGCAGGCCAATATTCCGGTATGGTAAGCTTTGTTCCATCCACCTGTATCGGCATCCAGACGTATGTAGCCGCTGAAGCCTGATGTGGATAAGACCATCTGTCTCCCATAAACATAGGAATGGTATCATTCCCACGCTTTAAAGGAAAAACAAAAGTCGTCTGAGAATTGAATGTCAGGCTACCTTCGGGAGCAAATAGTCCTTGGCTCGTCCAAGGCCCTTTTACAGAAGGAGCCGTATAGTAGAAGTTATCATTCTTCTCCCAACTGGTAAGATTAGAAAACAAAAAGAAATAAGTCCCGTCTTTTTTGAACATTGCCGGAGATTCTCCGTGAGAACCGGGAACTCCCGACAGCACTTTCTCCTCTGCCGAACGGTAATCTTTACTCAAACGATAAACAATTCCTCCATGCAACAGTAAGTACCCGGTACCATCTACATCCTGATAAGTTCCCATATCCCAACGACGGATAGGTTTACCCTCATATAAAAGCGGACCATGAAGTTTATACTCTCCGGCAATAGTGCTGCAAGTAGCATACCCAATGTGAGGATCCTTATAATTCATGTTATCTGCATGCATAAACATCACATATTCACCGGTCGAAGGGCATTTCATAACTTTTACCCGCTCGCCTACTCTATTAGGACCAAGTATGCCGTCTGGCTGCATTGGCAACACTACACGTTCAAATTTCCAGTTCACCAAATCATCGGAAGAATAACAGCTAAAACCGGGGAAAGCATTACTTTCATCCGATTTCCATTCACCGAAAAGATAGTATCTGCCATTCTCCTCTACAATACAGGCACCGTGCGCATTTACAATCTCTCCACGATCATCAAACCAAGGCACACCATTGTATATCAATTTTTCAGTTCCCTGAGCCCAACTCATTCCGCACAACAGCAATGAAAGGACAACTAATAACATCCAGTTTTTCATAATATTTTGTTATCACTTTTTATTCATACTCATGCTTCGTACAAACACAAATACGATGTTTACATATCTTCCCGCAAAAGTAAGTGATATCATCCAATCTACACATAGACAAACATGCAATAAAGATGGAATTTCGTCCACAGACCCGAATTACATCACCAAATTTACAGTCATGACTGACAAAATCCACATTCTACATCAAGATATAAAAGAGATTTAATACCACCACAACAACAAACATATTTGACGATTCTTGCTAAAATACTGTCCAACAGCATTTTTTTTGAAAGATTCTATTAATCATTACAGCTAAAATCATATCTTTGTTCCCGAACTAATAAAGAATAATTGAATGTTTACCACATTTACATTCCGCAAGGATTCCGTTCTGTAAATAATCTGTAAGTCTTCCTCTCATTACAGATTATCCCTTTATTTTCTCCGACATACTTCATGTCAGAGTTACTTTTTATTCTCTAAAAATAGTAACAACTGTAAGGTCTAATGGCTACAGGTACCATCATACACCCCCATTCGACGTACACTTAAAACATTAAAAACAATGAGTAACAACCATACATCTATCCACGATTTCGATTTTACACTTATATGTAATTACTTCAAATCACTCGAACGTCAAGGTCCCGGAAGTCCCGAAGCCACTCAAAAAGCCCTGAGTTTTATCAACGAGCTATCGGAAAAATCACAGATAGCCGACATCGGCTGTGGTACCGGCGGACAAACCATCACACTGGCAGAGTACACCAAAGGACAAATCACAGGCATAGACCTTTTCCCGGACTTTATTGAAATATTCAATAAAAATGCGGCAAAAGCCCTTTGCTCGGACAGAGTGAAAGGAATCACCGGGTCGATGGATCATCTCCCGTTCCAGAACGAAGAACTCGATCTTATCTGGTCGGAAGGAGCTATCTACAACATCGGATTCGAACGTGGCATGAACGAATGGAACAGATTTCTGAAAAAGAACGGTTTCATCGCAGTCACGGAAGTATCCTGGTTCACTCCGGAACGTCCTGCCGAAATAGAAGATTTCTGGATGGATGCTTATCCCGAAATCAATACGATTCCCGCAAAAACAGCTCAGATGGAAAAAGCCGGATACATCCCGACCGCCCATTTCATTCTACCGGAGAAGTGCTGGACGGAACACTTCTATGCCCCACAAGTTTCGCTTCAAGAGGCATTTTTGAAGGAACACCCAGAGAATAACGCAGTCAAAGACTTCATTGCCAATCAACGGTATGAACAGAGTCTGTATCATAAGTATAAAGAATATTATGGCTACGTATTCTATATAGGACAAAAAAGATAATTAACCAACTGCCGGAGAAGTTAGCAAGACAGGATAACTCTCCGGCGCTTATTATCCTTTACTTTGCAAAAGATATGGAAACGAAAGATATAAATAAGCAAGAATATCTGTTACGAATCAAAAAAGTCACAGACTATATCCATCAGAATATAGATCAGCCGCTATCATTACAAAAAATGGCCGGAATCGCATGCTTTTCCCTTTTTCATTTTCATCGTGTTTTCACTGTTCTGATTGGAGAGACACCTACAGAATATATTAAACGAGCCCGAATCGAAAAAGCAGCCCTGCTACTGCAAGGCGAAAAGCAACTTTCTGCGACGGAGATAGCCCGGCTCTGCGGTTTCAGCAGCCTGTCGCTTCTCAGCCGCAACTTTAAGCAACATTTCAATATCACTATCCGTGAATTTCGTTCACTGGACTAAACACCTAAAAGACATGGAAAATCAGATTCTAATTTTTCGTACTTCAGTCACCAAAAGACGGGACATCAAATTAATCGGCAGCCTCCTGGCGCGATTCCCACAGATCAGCAAATGGAATGTAGATTTTGAAGACTGGGAGAAAATCTTAAGAATCGAGTGCAGCAATATCACCGCACTCGAAATTTCGGAAACTCTCCGGAATAATCATATTTTCGCATCAGAGTTAGAGTAATAACTTCTTTTTCAACTCTGCCACCCCTTCGGAAGCGCCCTTCTGAATCACATGTATCGAACGGGAAGTATGTGTATCCACCGGTTTCGGATCAATCAGATACACCTCTGCTCCTTTCGGTACATAATGTAGCAAACCTGCCGCAGGATATACATTGAGAGAAGTACCGATGATGACAAAGATATCCGCTTTCTCTACGTATTGAATAGCTGTCTCAATCTGCGGTACCGCCTCTCCAAACCAGACAATGAAAGGACGTAACTGAGTTCCGTCACCAGCTCTATCTCCTATTTTCACTTCATACTCTTCCGGTTTCAATTCCTTTATATAATGGGGATTGTACGGGTCTCTGCTAGAACAAACCTTTGTCAACTCACCGTGCAAATGAATGATGTGACTGCTTCCGGCACGTTCGTGAAGGTTATCTACATTCTGCGTGATAACAGTCACATTGAAACTCTTCTCCAGTTCAGCCAGCAACTCATGTCCGCGATTCGGTTTCACTTCCAACAATTGCTTCCTTCGTTCATTATAGAAGTTGATCACCAATGCCGGGTCTCGCTGGTATCCCTCGGGTGTAGCCACCTGCTCCACAGGATATTTATCCCACAAACCACCCGCATCGCGAAAGGTACTGATTCCACTCTCGGCACTCATGCCCGCACCCGTCAATATTACCATATTCTTCATAATCACTCCTCCTTTAATTTTAATGACATACAAATGTAAGCAGAATCATTGAATAAAAGAAACCTTCCGAACGTATAATCTGACCCTCCGGATACAGGAGTTTACTATCAGTCATGCGAAGACTTAGTAGCGGATATACGAAAATTCAACAGCTGTCAGACGAATAAATTCTTGCATAAACGAACTTACACAGTAAGCGTACTAAAATTAAATCTTAAGAAGGAAGGAATTAATTCCTCCAAGAAAAAAAGACTAACTTTCACGGATATAAGAATTTTTAAATACTAAATGCTAAATCATTCAAATAAAACGTGTACTTTTGCGATTCATAAATTTGCAATTGATTGAAAGCTAAAACCATGAAGGTGATATGTTTCAATCTCCAACAAAAACATTATATGGACAAATTCAGTTATGCTATTGGCCTTGGAATCGGTCAAAACTTATTAAGTATGGGTGCAAAAGGCATCGCAGTAGATGACTTTGCACAAGCAATCAAAGACGTATTAGAAGGCAATCAGACGGCTATCAGCCATCAGGAAGCCCGCGAAATAGTAAACAAGTATTTCGAAGAACTGGAAGCCAAGATGGGCGAAGTCGCCATCGAACAAGGCAAAGCCTTCCTCGAAGAAAACAAAAAAAGAGCAGGTGTGGTTACGCTTCCAAGCGGACTCCAATATGAAGTGATCAATAAAGGTACAGGCAAAAAGGCAAAAGCTACTGACCAGGTAAAATGCCACTACGAAGGTACGCTGATTGACGGAACACTGTTCGACAGCTCTATCAAACGTGGCGAACCGGCTGTATTTGGTGTCAACCAGGTGATCCCGGGATGGGTAGAAGCATTGCAACTGATGCCGGAAGGTTCCAAATGGAAACTTTACATTCCTTCTGACCTCGCTTATGGCGCCAGAGGCGCCGGAGAAATGATCCCTCCCCACAGCACATTGGTATTTGAAGTAGAATTACTCGAAGTATTATAAATAAAAAATTTCAAAGCAAAATGAAAAAAGTTAGTATTTTTATGGCAATCGCCGCTGCTGCAAGTCTTGCTTCTTGTACAGCTCAAGCTCCTAAAGCAAATCTGAAAACAGACATCGACTCACTGTCTTATTCTATCGGTATGGCTCAGACTCAAGGTCTGAAAGGCTATCTGACTGGTCGTCTGGATGTTGATACTGCTTACATGGCAGAATTCATCAAAGGTTTGAATGAAGGTGCTAACAAAACTAGCAAGAAAGACATCGCTTACATGGCAGGTCTGCAAATCGGTCAGCAAATCAGCAACCAGATGATGAAAGGCATCAATCAGGAATTGTTTGCCGGTGACTCTACCAAGACTATCAGCAAAGACAACTTCTTAGCTGGTTTCATCGCAGGAACGCTGGAAAAAGGTGGCGTGATGACTATGGAAGCTGCACAAGAATATACTCGCACAGCTATGGAAACCATCAAAGCGAAAGCTATGGAAGAAAAATACGCTGACAACAAAGCTGCCGGTGAAAAATTCCTTGCTGAAAACAAAGCGAAAGAGGGTGTAAAAACTACTGAAAGCGGATTGCAGTACAAAGTGATCACTGAAGGTAAAGGTGAAATTCCTGCTGACACTTGCAAAGTGAAAGTAAACTATAAAGGTACTTTGATCGACGGAACAGAATTCGACAGCTCTTACAAACGTAACGAACCTGCTACTTTCCGTGCTAACCAAGTGATCAAAGGCTGGACAGAAGCGCTGACTATGATGCCTGTAGGTTCTAAGTGGGAACTTTATATCCCGCAAGAACTCGCTTACGGTTCAAGAGAATCAGGACAGATCAAACCGTTCTCTACTTTGATTTTCGAAGTTGAGCTGGTAGGTATCGAAAAAGATAAGAAATAAGAAAGTATCTTTCTAAATAGAAAAAGGAAAGGAGTGCAAAGTCTTTGCACTCCTTTTTTTTGCTTTTTCCTATTTTTTTTCCCGTAAAAGAAGAATAATTAAAATAAATCTCTATATTTGCTTACTATTTGATAACAACAGGAAATTATAATTTATTATTATGGAAAAAATAGACAACCTCGACAGGCAGATTCTAGAGATTATCTCACAGAATGCCCGCATCCCTTTCAAAGACGTAGCAGCCGAATGCGGAGTGTCACGTGCAGCTATCCATCAACGTGTACAAAGACTGATTGACTTGGGCGTCATCGTAGGCTCAGGCTATCACGTAAACCCGAAATCTCTGGGTTACAGAACTTGTACATACGTTGGAATCAAACTGGAAAAAGGTTCTATGTACAAATCAGTCGTAGCTGAATTGCAGAAGATTCCGGAAATCGTGGAATGCCATTTCACTACCGGTCCTTACACCATGCTGACCAAACTTTATGCATGCGACAACGAGCACCTAATGGATCTGCTGAATAACAAAATGCAAGAAATACCGGGTGTAGTTGCCACAGAAACGCTGATTTCTTTGGAACAGAGTATCAAAAAAGAAATTCCCATCCGCGTAGAAAAATAACAGAATGGAATTCCTGAACGAATATCACCTTGCAGGGTTATTTATCGGAATTTGTACCTTTTTGATCATCGGCCTTTTTCACCCTGTTGTGGTAAAGGCCGAATATTATTGGGGCACCAAATGCTGGTGGATATTCCTGATACTCGGCATTGCCGGTGTAGCAGCATCGTTAAGCATCGACAATGTGATATTATCTTCTTTGTTAGGCGTATTTGCCTTTTCTTCCTTCTGGACCATCAAAGAGGTCTTTGAACAGGAGGACCGGGTGAAAAAGGGATGGTTCCCCAAGAACCCGAAGCGCAAATATAAATTCTGAACAGAGAAAGAATCGTAGTTTTTTGCACAAAGAATTTGCATAATTCAGCAAAATATACTACTTTTGTCACCGCATCCAGTAAATGGATACATCGGGCTTTTAGCTCAGTTGGTTAGAGCAACAGACTCATAATCTGGAGGTCCTTGGTTCAAGCCCAAGATGGCCCACTGAAAGAGACTCTTAATTGATTGAATCAATTAAGAGTCTCTTTCAGTTTCCTTCATTCTCATCTTTCGGTAAAATTTTATGGATCACCGATCTCCGTAAACATCTGAGAGATTTTATAATAAACGAATGATTTGTATACCCTCTTGAATGTTTATTGTGCCTATAATACGGAAACGAAAAAAATACAGACTCTTTTGATCTAAAAGAAGACCTGTTTCTTGTTAAAAATAAGGACTTTTGTAGAGCGATAATTAATACCAAAAACAAAAATTCTCAAAACTTAATCTACATTACAATGATGAATCTTAAAAATCAGCAAATCAAAAGTTCTCTTTTACTTGTCTCCGCTTTGTTTTTCAGCTTGCCATGTTTTTCCCCTTTCAGTCTTATCGCCGCCGAACACAATAACCCAAGCACAAATGCAATAACACATACTGCAACTGTAGCCGAAGATAACTCCGGCATCAACATTTGGGCTATCACAACAACCGAGTTTAAACTTACAGGTGAAAAGGATGTCAGGAACGTAAAAATAAACTGGATGCAGCGGGAAGATGCAAATCTGTATAAAATATACAGAGATGGAAAGTTGATAGGTGAAGCTAAAGGCGACACTTACGATGATTATGACCTACCGGTGGGGAAAACATATACTTATCATATTGAAGCATACAAAGATGGAAATAATAAAGTCGCAACCACTGCGTCTCAAACAGCCACCACCTTTGCTCCTACCGGTGAAGTTGAGGTTTACGATAATATAAACGGGAAATATATTGCCAAAGGATCTGCAGACAAGCCCGGTGGCATGAAAATAGGTAATCTCTATTTCTCCTACAAAATGGAGAATATCGACAAGGTAGTAGATGAGAAAACACTAAAGGGATGGGCCATTTTTGAGAGTTACTCTCAGACAGGGCTTAAGGATAGCTGGAGTACTCCACGGGAACTAGCTTTCTACCCCAATGTTAAATTCGAAGGTATCGCTTTCCGCTACAATAAAAAAACAAACAAAGTAGTGTTATCAGCACATTATGAAGACGGTCCGGGATACACAGCTGCTAAAATATATCTGGCACAAATAACTCCAAAGGGAACGGTTGAAGTCGGTACGATGGAAAGACCATTGGGGCATGATTCAAGAGACCAATCGCTTTTCGTAGACGATGACAATACGGCATATCTGCTTTCCGCTACTAATACGAACAGTGATATAAACATCTACAAACTGGATGAATCATGGACAAAACCAGTCTCATTGGTCAACACGATTTGTAAAGGGGAGCATCGAGAAACTCCTGCTATCATAAAGAAAGACGGAGAATACTACTTCTTTAGTTCAAAAGCTTCCGGATGGTATCCGAGTCAGACAATGTACGCATCCACCACTGATTTAGGAGGAGCATGGACCTCATTGAGAGAAATCGGAAACAACTCTACCTTCGGTGCCCAGTTCAACAACATCAGAAGAATCGGTACTGATAAATCAACTTACGGGGTATGGAGCTATCATTGGGGAGCACAATACCATCACAAAGACCCGGATGGTAACTTTCCAAGAGTCTCTGTCGCTTCATTCAACCAAGGATATGCTTCAATGGATTACTACAGATATCTGGAGTTTGACGAGAAATACGGCATCATTCCCGTTCAAAATGGGAAAAATCTCACATTAAATATGCCCGTAACTTCTCAGGTTAGCGGTGCAAAAGGGGTAAAAGCCGATTGCATCACCGATGGAGCCGATCTGAATTCTTCCGACTTTTTTCAAAAGAGTTCAAATTCTCCTGTTGGTGCCCCACACCTGTTCGTTGTCGACATGCAGAAGAATGCCAAGATCTCAGAAATAAATCTTTCTACAAGATTAGTCAATGGATCTGAAGCTGCTTATAAATACACAGTCGAAGGCAGTCAGGACGGTAAAAGTTATAAGATGCTCATTGACGGTAGAACGAACTGGCAAGTAGGCTTTCAAATCCTCCCCATTGAGGACGCGACACCCTACAGATATCTACGCCTGCGCGTTTATGGTGTTGTCAACGTACATACAAACAATTCCGCAATGTGGGCTGACGGAATTTATGAGTTCGCAGCTTTCGGAATGCCACAATAATTTCTCTAAAACAGAATTACACAGTTGCACTACCTACAAAAGTATCTCCAAATCTTTTTTCCAACAAGAGATACTGTTTTATAACGTCTGCTCCATATTCATGCAAAATCCCATTTTGAAACCACTCTTGGCATTCAAAATGGGATAACACAAACAAAACAAACAATATTGGAGCGATTTTCACAAACAGCTACCTTAATCTAATATTTCATAACACTTATTAGTCACAATACCACATTTCAATGATATTGCTGAGCAAAAATACAGTTTCAAGATTAGATAAGGAACAAGGATTCTAAATCAGTTATTAATAATAATATATTTATATATAAAGAATTGTATTCAAGTTATTAAGAATTGTATCTGCAGCTATATAAAAAACGTTATTTTAGTGCAAAGCAGAATAATATAAACCACTGTTTTACAATATTATATTTCGTCTATACCCATAGTAATACAAGTCTATACCAAGATATGAACCAATTTTAATAATCAATTCCGGCAAGAAACACCAAACGCTCAAAACAGTTCAAGTTTTTTCTGCCAAATCATAAAACAGAGGGATAAAAACAAATTTTCTCTTCTCTTAATTCAACATCCAGGCATGAGTAAACAACTCATAAAATCAATCTGAATACATCTCTCCCCTTCTTCCTTAAAAATAAATATCTATATTGGGGAAATATAGAATCAAATACAGTTTATTTATGGCTGATACTATTTCTTATCAATATTCCAATCTGTCTCCGAACAAGTTTATTCCTTTCACCGTTTACAGATACTTCGGCTCTTTCAACAAACTCCCCAAAAGAGTGGAAAATGTGACTATTATTTAGTAATGTGTGGACAAAAAAACGCCTTTTCACCGGTAAAAAGCCTACATGCAATCTGTATCGTCTTGGCATGCAATCTACCAAAGGTGCCGCATTAAACACTCTACTCGAAATATGGAAGAAAACAACAAAACTGAAAAAGTAATAGCCAACATCGAAAGTTAAAAATACGGTTTCTGTATAATCTTGCGTATCCAACACACATATATATCCGACAAACAACGTAAAAAGGGCTTTTTATTGGCGCTAAATTCAAAAAGAAGTATCTTTGGCACACTAAATCCAAAGGAGTAGTCATGATTCTGAAATATAGTTTACCTGTCTTTTGTTTTCTGTTAGCAGGATATTCCTGCACATCAGGACACAAGGAGAAAAGGACATCTACAGCAACCGAAACAACGTGTACAGATCCTATGTACACAGTCCTTATTCATGCGGACTCCATTCATGCCACCCTCTTGCAGAAAAATAAAGTCGGCAACCAACCGACCTCGGGACATGAGAAAAGCCCGATGGCCCTTTACATGGATTCCCTTGGTCTGGTAAATATAGCGGAACTGAACAGCAGTATTGCCATCAGCCTAATGTACACCCAAGCGGATAACTTCACCGAAGAAATTCTTTATGATAGTCTGGCAGAAGCCTACCTGCATGTCGATGCGGCACATGCTCTTATGAAAGCGCAAAAAACACTGAAAGAATTGTATCCATCCTACAGTCTCATCATTTATGATGCTGCACGTCCGATGTCTGTACAAAGAAAAATGTGGGATGTAGTCAAAGGAACTTCCAAATACCGATACGTTTCTAACCCAAACCGTGGAGGCGGACTTCACAACTACGGCCTGGCGGTAGACATCAGTATTCTGGATTCTTTGGGCCACCCGTTATCCATGGGCACAAAAGTAGATCATCTTGGTGTAGAAGCACATACCACAGAGGAAGGCGAACTGGTACGAAACGGCAAAATTACCGAAGCGGAACGTCAGAACCGAATATTACTAAGGAAAGTGATGAAAACAGCCGGATTCCGTGCATTGCCCAGCGAATGGTGGCATTTCAATTTCTGTAGCCGCGAGGAAGCTCGCAAAAAATACAATGTAATACCATAACAAATCCACCATATAACACCGAATATAAACAACCTATGATGCAAATTTCACCCGAAACTCAGCTCTTTATCCGCCAACATCAAACGGACGATATACGCATTCTGGCCCTGCAAGGCAGAAAATACCCAAACGTAGATATGCCGACCGCCATCACACAGATAGCAGGAAGGCAAGTAGCAGCCGAAAAAATTCCATCATGGAAAGAAATAAACGATATATGGTATCCAAAGCATTTGTCACTGGAACAATGTTCCTCAGAAGTCACCGCCCACTACAAAGCAACTCTTTTAAAAGGCGATTCTCTGACAGACTTGACCGGAGGATTCGGGATTGATTGTTCTTTCCTTGCTGCCAAATTCCAGTCCGTTACTTATGTGGAACGCCAGAAAGATCTCTGTGAAATAGCAATACATAATTTTCCTATTCTGAATTTAAAACATATTGATGTAAGAAATGAGGATGGAGTAGATTATCTGAATGCCATGTCTCCGGTAGACTGTATCTTCCTCGATCCTGCCCGTCGTAACGGGCACGGAGGAAAGACAGTTGCCATCTCCGATTGTGAACCTAACGTAGCCGAACTGGAAGAACTCTTATTGAAAAAAGGCAAGCGAGTCATGATCAAACTTTCTCCCATGCTCGACCTGACATTGGCATTAAAAGAGTTACAAAGTGTGCAAGAAGTTCATATCATATCCGCCAACAATGAATGCAAAGAATTACTATTGATACTTGGACAAACACCGGCAGATGAAATACCCATCCATTGCATCAACCTCTATACAAAGGGAATGCAGAAGGAACAACGCTTTGTCTTCACCCGTGAGGAAGAACAGCGCAGCAAATGCAGTTACACTAATACATTGGAGAATTATCTCTACGAGCCCAATGCCTCGCTCTTGAAAGCCGGAGCTTTCCGCATCATCACTTCTGCATTTCCTGTTAAAAAGTTGCATCCTAATAGTCATCTTTATACTTCCGATACTTTGATCGGAAATTTTCCCGGCAGAATTTTTCACATCGTCAACCAGTGCAGTTTTAACAAAAAAGAAATAAAAAAGGGACTTGCAGACCTAAAGAAAGCAAATATTACAGTACGCAATTTTCCGGCTACAGTTGCCGAACTCCGTAAACGCACCAAACTTATGGAAGGTGGGAACACTTATCTATTTGCCAGCACCTTAAACGATGAACAGAAAGTACTGGTTCGCTGTGAGAAAGTCTGAGTCATGCAATAGAAGCATTATAACATGACTTCCTCCAGCATGATACACATCAACAGATTGTTGTGGAAACAATGAAAGGTTCCGGATAGTCTGTTTTTTCAAGTATTTTACTGAATATTCCGGAATATAAAATAGCCTCATAAACAACAGTTCACGAGGCTATTTATATTTATTTTATAAGCGCATACATTCTTATTACCGAAGTATAACACTTAGTTTGTTCTCCGAAGCTATATCCGAGCTATTGCCATACATAACTTCGTATTTTCCGGGCATAACACGCATTGTATTTGTAACCGGATCAAAGAATTCAAATGTAGCTGGTAAAAGATCAATGGATACTACACAAGACTCTCCCGCCTTTAACGGTACCCGGCGGAAAGCCCGCAAACTCTTTACCGGTCCCTCCATATCATCCACCTTACGGACATATACCTGAATGACTTCAGCACCATCGCACTTCCCTGTATTCTTCACATTGACTTTAAAATTTAAATCCTTTCCGGCAGATATAGATTTCTTATTTAGACGTCCTTTAGATATATCAAAAGTAGTATAACTCAATCCATATCCAAAAGGGAACAAAGGAGCTTCTACCATATATCTATATGTACGGTTCTTCATGCTGTAATCTTCAAAATCCGGCAATTGGTCCGTACTTTTATAAAAAGTAACAGGCAGTTTCCCACTCGGATTAAAATCTCCAAACAGAACGTCTGCCACAGCCAATCCACCTGCTTGTCCAGGATACCACGCCTGCAAGATGGCATCACATGACTCCATTTCAGGAACCAATGCTACTGCCGAACCGGAACAGTTGACAAAAACCACTTTCTTACCTGCTTTCTTTAATGCTTTCAGAATATCCCGTTGCACCTGCGGAAGTTCAATCGAGGTGCGATCGCCACCAGAGAAGCCGGGACAATTTACAAAATGTTTTTCTTCTCCTTCCAAATCCGGTGAAATACCACCCACAAAAATGACAATATCCGCGTCCTTTACTTTATCAACAACCGTTGCAGCAGGGATCTGCCGATAAATACCTAAATCAAACTTCAACAAAGCCTCTGCACCTGCCTGCATATACTCTATTTTTATTTTATAGTCCTGCCCTGCTGTAGCTTTCAATGTATATTCTCTTTTTGCACTGGCATGTTCTCCCCAATAATCAATTACCTTACTGCCATTCACATATACCCGATAACCATCATCTCCCTCAATAATTAATGTATAATTACCATCCTTCTTCGGACAGAAAGTACCTTCATATATTGCTGTGAAGTTGTATAATCCGACTCCTGTAGCAAATACAGTATGGCCACCGTTACTCAGATTAACCGGAGAAGTGTATTGCTCCGTAGCAGCCACATCCCCACTCATGTTCATATTATTCCAATAAGTAGCGGTTAAGCCATGATATTCCTTGTTGGAAATCTCATTGAAGTAAGAATCAAAAACCTGATTCTCCAATAATTCACATCCTTTTTCGTAAGGAACGTTACCAACTTTATTGCGTATTCCCTCCAGAATGGTATATGTATGCGAAGGTACTCCTTTATAATTCCCCCATTGCATGACTGAATCTACGGCATTGGGTCCCATTACGGCAATACGCGTCGATGTTTTTGCCAAAGGAAGTATACCGTTATTGTGAAGCAATACCATTGATTTGCGTGTTATGTCCAAAGCCATTTGTCTGTGCAAATCGCAATCTACAGTGTCGATACCGATTTTACTCCAAGCAACAATGGAATCTGGGTCCATCTCACCCAAGGCAAAACGAGCCTCTAGCAAGCGGCGCAAACTGGTATTTATACGTTCCTCCGTAATCAAACCTCTCTTTACAGCCTCTTCCAGATGAGCATATTCGACACCACATTCCAAATCCGTACCATTAATCACAGCAGAAGCACTAGCATCAGCTGCATCTTTATGCGTTCCATGACGGTCTTTATAGAAAAAATCGCTGATAGCGCCACAGTCGCTGACCACCAGATGCTTATATCCCCATTCATCCCGTAGGATTTGCGTCAGCAACCTGTTACTGTCACAACAAGGTTCTCCCTCAAAACGCTGATAGGCACACATTACTTCCTTTACATCTGCTTCTTGCACAAGTGCTTTGAAGGCAGGCAAATAAGTCTCCCACAAATCACGAAGAGAGAGATGCTCTACGTCGAAAGAGTGACGCTTCGCTTCAGGACCACTATGTACAGCATAATGCTTAGCACATGCATGAGTCTTATCATATGCAGCATCTGCCGGTCCTTGCATGCCCTTTACTACAGATACTCCCATCCGAGTAGTCAGATAAGGATCTTCTCCAAAAGTCTCCTGCCCCCGGCCCCAGCGCGGATCACGGAAAATATTCACATTAGGATTCCAGAAAGTAAGTCCCTCATTTCCACACCCATAGCGGTTACGACGATGTGCGTCGTGGAATTTAGCACGTCCTTCATCACTCACGGCTGTATATATCTTTTCGATAGCTTCATCATCAAAAGTAGAGGCCATTCCCATCGTTATCGGAAATACTGTTGCCAGCCCATTGCGGGCAACACCATGTAATCCCTCGCTCCACCAATTGTAAGGAGCAATCCCCAGACGCTCCACCGCATTAGAAGAATTTTGCATCAAGCCAATTTTCTCTTTTAATGTCAACCGCCCCAACAAGTCATCTGCACGTTCTTTTGGAGACAACTGGTGATTCTTATAAGGTTCATTTTGCGCCAAAGTACCCACCAATGTAGCGATACTCATACTCAAAGTCAATAGTACTCTTTTCATTTTGTCCGAATTAGTTGAAGTTTTATTTATTCTATCAGTTCTGTAATTCTCTGTTATATATGACATTCAAACCATTGCTTACAAAATACAATAAGTATGATCAAAAAGCGACCGAAGTTTCCATTCAAACATTAATACATAACTTGAAATAGAGATTAGTCATAAATTTAGCACAAAAACAGTAATCATACAAAACTTTTTCCCAACTTTTTTATCATCAGACTAATTATATGAATCAAAGTTTATTGCTATAAATTTTAGAACCTAATTATCGCTATAAGTATACAACTTTCTATTATATTATTGTTTTTTAGTGACTCCGAGCATCCTATCTTAAAAGAGAGACTCATGAAATCATGTATAGAACATATCCCTATCAATAATCGAAAAAGGAAGATAAGTATCCCTTTATATAGTATCAAAAAAGACAAGAAAGAATGGTCTATCCCAAAAGGATAACCTCATTAAATGGTCAAACAATTCATATTAAAAGCAAATGATTTAGCTATAAAGTTCTGATAAACAATCCTTATTATTACAACTAAAATGAAAGAAGTGACAAAAGAATTTCCCATCCCCGTTTAACCTTGTCTTTCAGAAACTTCAAAGCCTTGCTCATATGTATTTCTACAGTCTTCTGACTAATACCAAGTCTCTCGGCTATCTCTCTATAACTCAGATTCTCTTCACGACTTAACAAAAAACATTTTCTCTGTTGTTCAGGAAGTGAGTTGATTAACTTATCAATGAAAATCTTTAGTTGAGAAGCACAATAATCTTCCTCCACACTAGTGGAGTTATAATAACTTTCATGTCCAAAAGCTGATAAAACAGAAGTTTTAAGAAGATTCTCATTTACTTTCTTTTTATGCCTATTAAATACAATGTTTCGGGTAACAATAAAGAGAAAGCCCTTAATATTTTCATCTTCTTTCAATAAATACCTTGATTCCCATAACTTCACAAACACATCCTGAACAATTTCCTCTGCATCAGCAATTGTAGTAATATACAACCGACTAAAGTCATACACCTGACTCCAATATTCGTTATACAAATTTATAAATGCCTGATGATCACCATCTTTAATCGCTAACACTCTTTCTACTTCGTTCATAGTTGCGTATATATTAGTGGCTTCAAATCTACACATTATTTAAAAGAAGCAAAAATAAAACACATTTTTTTTATAACAGATAGGGGTAAAAGCTAAATGAGAAGTATTTAGTATGTAACCAGAATCAATGATTACCACTATTATTAAACTATAAAGACATGGATTCAATAGAACTCATTAATATTATAAAAAAGATGTTGGCTGATAACCTGACGACTTCTGAAAGAGAACAACTTCTCGATGAGAAGCCTATGATAAACTTCCAATCTCAACAATGGAAGAAAGCACCAAAGGCTCACATACAAGATAATGTGGTTTCTCAAAACATACTTAATAAGATTATGGTTAAATGCCGGAGTGAAAAACAGCCTATATTAAAAAATAGAAAATACTATCACATCGGGTATTCCATTGCGGCCACTGTCGCTCTCTTCATTGTCGGCTTCTGGATAGTTAATAATGTTTCATCATCTTACATCAACATCAGTGCTCCTGTGGATGATAAACTAGCAATCACGCTACCAGATAGTTCAGAAGTATGGCTCAACGCAGCTTCTCAAATCCGTTATCACAAGTCATTCCTAAACAACAGAGAAATCTTTCTAGAAAAAGGAGAAGCTTTCTTTAAAGTGAAGAAAGCTCATAGAACACCTTTCAGGGTCTATTTTCATGAATCGCATATCGAAGTAACCGGCACCGAATTCAACATTAAATCTGAAAATATAGAATCCGAAATAACCTTATTTACAGGATCTATTATATTTCAGGCTGAAGAAGGAGGAAAAGAACTACCGATGAAACCAGCTGAACACATCGTATACAATGCCCATACCAAATCAATTGTATGTACAAATATAGATATCAATGAATATGACTGGCGTTCAAACAAATATCGTTTTACTGATAAGCCATTACAAGAATTCATTGAATTCATCAATCGCTCTTACCATGTAAACATCATCATCAAAGAAGAAAAACTGAAGAAATTAAAGTTCAACGGAACGATACATAAAAATGAGCCGCTTACTGATATCATAGAAAAGATATGTATCAGTCTGGACTTAAATGAAAAACAGGAAAATAACAACATCATATTATTTTAATACATATCAGAAAAACTAATAGTTTATTATAATTCACTTTAACCTTTTTAGAAACATGAAAAACATGCATTTTAGTGACAGCATACTCAGATATGCCGTTCTATTGATTTGCTTCCTTCCAATGGCTCTCCATGCCCACAGTGCGCAAGGAAAGAGGATTATTCTCAAAGGTCAGTCCATCACCATGCAACAGGCTATTCAGTTGATTGAAGAAAATAGCCAGTACACGTTCTTTTTCAAGTCCGGTGTCATCACTAATGACGAAAAGAAAGATTATGATTGCGAAGGAGATATCAACGAAGTATTAAAAAAAGTATTTAGTAACAGTGGTATCGACTATGTCATAAAGAATAATGAGATTATTCTTAAAAGTGCAAAGTCAGATGAAACCCAACAGCCCAAACCAGGAGCGAAGAAATCAGAAATCGTAGGTGTAGTAATCGATGCTAACACGGGTGAATCAATTATTGGAGCTTCTGTACAAATTAAAGGAGCTGCAACAGGAGTGATTACTAACATTGACGGAAAATTCACGATTATGGCTAGTCCGTCGGATGTCATTATCATTTCTTATGTGGGTTATACCCCAAAAGAAATCAAGATTGGTTCACATAAAGTATTGTCAATTGAGTTGACTGAGGATGCTAAACAGCTGGAAGAGGTAGTTGTTACAGCCTATGGTACCGGACAAAAGAAAGCCAGTATGGTCGGTTCAGTTGAAGCGATCAAACCGGCAGAATTAAAGGTTCCATCCACCAACTTGTCTACTGCATTTGCCGGACGTCTGGCGGGTGTTGTCGCAGTGCAGCGCAGTGGTCAGCCAGGTGCTGACGGTGCCAACTTTTGGATTCGTGGTGTCTCTACGATGAATGGGGTTACTGATCCACTGATTATTCTGGATGGTATACAAGTAAGTTCAGGTGACCTGAACAATCTTGACCCCGAAATCATCGATAGCTTCTCCATTCTGAAAGATGCCACAGCAACAGCTATGTATGGTACTCGCGGTGCCAATGGTGTAATGATTGTGACAACTAAGTCGGGTATGAACCTGGATAAGCCAATCATAAACTTCCGCATGGAAGGACAAATATCCCAACCAACCAGCACACCGAAATTCGTAGATGGTGCTACATACATGGAACTTTTCAACGAAGCCGTCAATAATGACAACAGCGGTGATGTACTCTACAGTAACGAAAGGATTGCAGGAACGCGTGCCGGACTAGATCCGTACATTTATCCAAACGTAAACTGGTATAACGAACTGTTCAAAGACGTTTCTTACAGTGAAAAATTCAACTTCAACATCCGCGGTGGTGGAAAACGGGTAGACTACTTCTCCAGTATTTCTATCAATCACGAATCGGGTATGCTGAAAAATCGTTCAAAGGACTTCTTCTCATACAATAATAATATTGATGTGATGCGCTACAACTTTCAGAATAACATCAATGCCAAATTGAGTAATAGTTCTAAATTATCATTGCGTCTGAACGTACAGTTACGCAATATGACTACTCCCAATCAAGGAGTAGGGGCAATCTTCAGCAATGCCATGAATACATCGCCTGTTGAATTTCCGGTCTATTTCCCGGATGACGGTGAAACTCCTTATATCAAATGGGGAGCAACAGAGCGTGTAAATGCCGACTACCAGACAAACCCGGTGGCCCAGGCCGCTACAGGTTACAATAAGTCATTTGAGAGCACAGTGATTGCCGCCTTGGAATTCAATCAGAAACTAGACTTCCTGACAGAAGGATTAAGTTTTAAGGCGTTAGCTTCATTCAAGAACTGGTCAAGCTCTACCAATGCACGCGCCGGTAAATGGAACAGATTCGCATTGACAGGATACGAAGAGGACGGTAATGGCGGCTATACCTATACTACCAGTCGCATCGGAGACGAATTCCAGACAGACTTGACTACAACCAATTCAACTTCCGGCGACCGCCGTTTCTATTTAGAAGGAATGCTGAATTATAGCCGCACTTTTGACGAACATGATATCAATGCAATGTTTATCTACAGCCAGGACGAATATGTAAACAATGTACCGGGCAACGGAAACTTCATCGGTTCATTACCCAAACGCAAACAAGGAATTGCAGCACGTGCTTCTTATGCTTATGCAGGAAAATATATGGCTGAAGTGAACGTTGGTTATAATGGTTCGGAAAACTTTGCAAAAGGGCATCGTTTCGGTCTTTTCCCATCCGTTGCCGTAGGTTACAACATTAGTGAAGAAAATTTCTTCAAACCTTTGAAAAACACAATCAGTAAATTAAAACTACGTGCTTCATGGGGATTGGTGGGTAACGACCAGATTAGCGATGCACGTTTCCTCTATATGTCTCAAATCAATTTAAGCGGAAAAGGATTTACCACAGGTGTCAATCAGAATGTAACCTACAGCGGTCCGGTATATCAACGTTATGCCAACGAAGATATCACATGGGAAGTTGGAGAAAAGATAAATTTCGGAGTTGACCTACAATTATTCCGTTCTCTTGATTTAACATTCGACATCTTCCGTGAAAATCGTCGCGACATCTTCCAGGAGAAACAAACCGTACCAACTTATATGGGTACGGCATCCACCAAAGTATATGGTAACTTAGCCGCTATGCGCAACCAAGGATTTGAACTGGCAGCCAGCTATAACAAACAGTTCAACAAAGACTGGTTCGTCAGCTTTAAAGGAACTTTCACCTATGCACATAATGAAATCACCAAATATGATGAGTCTCCCAAATACCCTTGGCAGTCAAAAGTAGGGGCGAGTGCCAATATGAATGCCATTTATATCGCTGACGGGCTCTTTATTGACAGTGAAGATATTGCACACCATCAGCAACAGCTGGGTTCAACGATCGTTCCGGGCGATATCAAATACGTAAATGTATCAAGAGACTGGTACGGATATGACGACAATCTAACTGATACAGACGACTGGGTATGGGCAAAATATCCAAGTGTACCTGAAATTGTATACGGTTTCGGTCCATCTATCAAATGGAAGAATCTGGACTTCTCCTTCTTCTTCCAGGGAGTAGCCAAAACGTCTTTCATGGTAAAAGATATGCACCCGTTCGGTGATAACTCATTGCGCAACGTACTTTCATGGATAGCAGACGAACGCTGGAGTCCGGACAACCAGAATACCAATGCGACTTATCCGCGTTTATCTAGAAAGACCAATGCTAACAATACAAAGTTGTCTACCTACTGGCAACGCAACGGAGCTTTCCTAAAATTAAAAAATGCAGAAATCGGCTATACTCATAAAAATATGCGTATATACATCAGTGGCTCCAACTTGCTAACGTTTGCCCCCTTCAAGCTATGGGACCCTGAACAAGGTGGAGGTAGCGGTCTTTCATATCCTACCCAGCGCGTATTCAACATTGGATTCCAAATGACTATTAACAACAAATAATACCTGAGAAACATGAAAAAGCATATTTTATATTTACTGTTCTTCTTGTCAGTAATGGGATTGAATACTTCCTGTAACTACCTGGACATCGTTCCTGATGAGACAGCCACAGAAGCAGATGCTTTTGCAAACCCACGTGCGGCATTAAAATATTTGTACTCATGCTACGGTTACCTCCCCCAATCTAATATGGTTCAGGGATGTATGGACTTCACCGGAGACGAGACTATCAGTCCGTTTACCGAGACTTACGTAAAATTTGCAGAAGGTTCTTACGACTCCAGCAATACGATTATCAGCTACTGGAATACACTGTTCCAAGGTATCCGTCAATGCTACCTATTGAAAGCTAATATCAGTTCTGTTCCTAACATCAGCAAGGACGAAATAGACCTTTATACAGCAGAAGCAGACTTCCTGATTGCTTACTTCCACTTGTTATTGATTAAATGCTACGGGCCGACTGTCTTGGTAGAAGAACTCCCGGCACTCGATACACCGGCAGCCAACATGCTCGGACGCCGTCCTTACGATGAATGCATCGATTGGGTAGCCAACTTGTTTGATGATGCTGCTCAAAGACTGCCTGCTACACGTAGCACTGCTGATTATGGACGAGCCACCAGCGTTGCTGCAAAAAGCCTGAAAGCGCGTATGCTGCTTTATGCCGCCTCACCGCTATTCAACGGAAACCCTGACTATGCAAATTTCAAGAATCCCGATGGTGAGCAATTACTGTCAACCACTTATTCGGAAGAGAAATATAAGCGTGCCGCAGATGCAGCATGGGAAGCGATCGAACTGGCAGATGCTGCTCATTATAAACTTTATGAATCAACTTCCGTCAGCACCTCTTATCCGGAGCCAAATGATCTGACACAACGTAGTTTACGTATGACCTTCATAGACAAAGAAGACTACGGTGAAGTGATCTTCGCTGAAACCCGCAAGGCCGGAACCTACAGTATCCAACGTAAATCGATTCCCTACTTCCCCCGTGGTTCATGGAATGGTATCGCCCCCACTATCACAATGATCGACCGGTTTTACACAGCCAATGGATTGCCGATTGATGAAGATCCGGAGTTCAACATTAACAACAAACTGGACATCGTGACTATCCCGGATGGTACCACTTATGCTGTACCGGGAAGACAAACGCTGTATATGCATATGAATCGCGAGCCCCGCTTTTATGCATGGGTTGCTTTTGAAAACGGTTATTATGAATGCCGTACTACTGAAGAAAGATATGCGTATAGTAGTTTCTGGGGTGCCAAAGCTTCAGATGACAAATGGATAACCGGCTTCTTGGCAACAGAAAACTGC
The DNA here is from genome assembly GCF_020091505.1 of Bacteroides faecis. Lineage (NCBI taxonomy): Bacteria > Pseudomonadati > Bacteroidota > Bacteroidia > Bacteroidales > Bacteroidaceae > Bacteroides > Bacteroides faecis. Next base: position 821,070 of record NZ_CP081916.1, read on the forward strand.
GGTGTCAGAGCCGATGACGGAAAAGTCGTTACTGCTGCCCGTAGTCAGAACTACTCTAAAACAGGATATCTGAACAAGAAAGGAGTGCATCCGGGTACAGAAGCTAACATCAACCAAGTAGAACCGACCATCGAATATCCCTGGCCTATCATTCGTCTTGCCGAACTTTACCTGAATTATGCCGAAGCTTGTGTAGGATACGGTAAAGAAGGTTATCCCGAAAAAGGAATGGCCTATCTGGACAAGGTACGCAAACGCGCCGGACTTAAACCCGTATTGGAAAGTTGGGCAAAGGCCAAACAGCCTTTGACAAGCTACGACGGTCAATGCGGTCCTGACGGCAGAGTGATGAAAATTGTCAGACAGGAACGTATGATCGAGCTTTACCAGGAAAATCATAACTTCTGGGATATTCGCCGCTGGAAAATGGGAGAAACCTATTTCAATGTCAAAGCACGTGGCCTGAACATTCTTGCCGAGAGATTGGAAGACTTTGCCAAGATTGTAGAGATACAGGACAAACGTACATTCGATGCTCCCCGTCAGTATCTGATGCCTATTCCTGCAGGTGAGGTCAGCAAAAATCCAAACATGGTGCAGAACCCGGGTTACTAATCAATGATGAATAACAACTATAAAAAAACAATCTGATTATGAAAAAGATACTTATGGCGATGTACCTTATCGGAGGATTGGCCATGCTTTTCTCCTGTAACGATGACAGTTCATCGTATCCGACACCCAGCGACATCGACAATCTGAAAGCGACTCCCGGTCCCGGACAGATTAATTTGAGCTGGACGACGCCTGCCGATGAAAACCTCTATTATGTACAAGTAGAATATAGCATCGAAGCAACCGGTAAATCGTACAGAAAACAAGTCAGCCAATATGCCAGTGAACTGGTGATAGATAACCTGTTACAAAAATACGGTGAAATCGACTTCACCGTACAAGTCTTCAATCGTGGCAATACGGCAGGGCCCAGCCACCAAATAACGGCTCAGGCTGAAAAAGCCAGTCCCACTTTCGGCACTCCTGTGAAACTGGCACTGGATGGCAAGAAGATATGGACCAATGCCCCCTTCCCTACCCGTCCGGTAACGGCTTTGGTAGATGGAGATATTACAAACTTCTTCCATTCTCAGTGGCAAACGACAGTGGCAATGCCTCATTACCTCGTGATAGACTTAGGAGAAGAAGTCAGTGCTATCAAGTTCCGTTCAACCAATACGAACCGTCTGGCAGACAGCTCGTGGAAAACGATTAATTTATATACGAGCGATGATTACAATCCGGCCCAATGGTTTGATGGTGTGAAATTTATAAATGGAGACAGTGTCGATATCTCACAGGCAGGCACTCATAAGGAAACCACTTTGACGGAACTTCCCGACGGAACAAGTGAAGTATATAATTCCGAAATAATCCCTTTGTCAAAACCTTCCCGATATCTTTGGTTTGAAGTGACAGAGACTACTAAAGGCACCTCCTATTTTGCACTGGGAGAATTGGAAATCTACAAATGTTCAATGGTCGTACCGGAATAAAAACACAAATGAAGAAATATACACTGCTTTTCTTTCTACTATCGTTTCTGCCATGCCTGTCTACGGCATGCTCTGACGATGACGGCTCTTCAACCCCCAATTTAACCGTTGGGAAAGAGACAGTTGACTTTAATTGTGAGTCCGGTAGCCAAAGTGTAGTTATCACTACCAATGTGGATACCTGGATAGTCAAATCAGATAAAAATTGGTGCCACCCGTCAGCAGACGGGAAGGCACTAAAAATATCTGTAGATGAAAGCGAGGAACGGTATGTGCGCAAAGCAACTGTTACCGTCATAGCTGCCGACCAGACGAAGACAATCACCGTACGCCAGTTGGGATACGAACCTGCCATTCTCGTTGACCAGCCCAGCTTTGAGGTAGGGGTAATCGGTGGAGAAATCCAGTTTGACGTGACGACAAATGTAGAAGTAAAATTCACTTTGCCTGAATGGATTACTGAGAGACCTGCCAGCCGCGCACCAGCCACAGTCACCACTACACACACTTATGTGGTGAAAGCGACCGTACTTGACAATCAGCGTCACGGCAACATCGAAATAACAGAAGTACTACCGGCCATTGATACCGAACAGGCAGAGCCTGTGAACGCATTCGTATCTGTTACCCAAAAAGGACTCAACGAATTTGCCGAAGGCAACGGAGAAGATGTAAAGGGCGACATCAAGATTAAAGTAGTAAGCGGAACGGCTTCTTCTTTTCAACCCGGCAGTGACATCGAGAAATCTTTTGACGGAGACTACTCGACACTTTATCATTCCAGCTGGAGTAATGGTGCAGGCAACTATTTCCCCATCACACTAACCTATAATTTTGAAACAGTCACAGATATCGATTATTTGATCTACCATCCACGCAGCAGCGGAAACAATGGCAGATTCAAAGAAACAGAAATACAATATTCAGTAGATGGTCATACATTTACCAAACTCTTAGAAAAGGATTTTCAAGGTTCGGCTACAGCAGGCAAAGTTGCATTCGACCAAACGATACAAGCGAAGTCTTTCCGCTTCATCGTGAAAAGCGGTGCCGGCGACGGACAAGGATTTGCTTCATGCGCCGAAATGGAATTCTACGCAAAGAATCCCGTAAATTTTGATTATTCGACTCTATTCACAGACGCAAGTTGCAGTGAGCTAAAAAACGGTATTACGGAAGACGACATTGCGAAGTGCGAATACCCATTCTTTAAGAATATAGCTTATTATATGATTAAAGGTAAGTATCCCGCAGAATTCCGTATTAACGAGTTCAAGGCATATCCTAATCCGGATATCCAGTCGGCAACCCATAAGACAAACCCTTATAGCCAGCTGGACAATCCAACCGGAATATCAGTCAGAGCAGGTGAAAGCCTGATTGTTCTGGTGGGAGACACACACGGCTATGACATCGGACTGCGGGTACAGAATCTGGATGCGCCCGGGAATGACGGTTTTGGTGGAGTGACCTACTTACTGAATCAGGGAATCAACAAGCTTACTATCAGCGAGCAAGGGCTGGCATACGTGATGTACGTCACGAATACTCTGGACGATCCGAGGGCAACTCCTATCAAGATTCATTTTGCTTCGGGAAAAGTAAATGGCTACTTCGACTCACAAAATCCGGAACATACCGGACGTTGGTCGGAATTACTCAACAAAGCAACCAACCGGTATTTCGATGTACTGGGGAAATATGCCCACCTCACTTTCGAAACGAGCGACCTCAAAACGTACGCAGGCTCCAAAGGAGATGAACTGATAAACCTCTATGATAAGATCGTATACAGTGAACAGCAGTTACTGGGATTGGAGAAATACGACAAGATGTTCAGGAACCGGATGTACCTGAATGTTATGTATCACTCCTACATGTATGCAACAGCCTATCACACAGGTTACAACCGGACAACAATGAACGAAATCTGCAATCCGGAAAGGCTAAAGACAAGCGGTTGCTGGGGACCTGCCCATGAGATAGGACATTGCAACCAGACACGTCCGGGAGTGTTGTGGGGCGGTAATACGGAAGTGACGAACAACATCATGTCCGAGTATATACAAACGACCATTTTCGGCCAGCCATCCAGAATACAGGTCGAAGACATGGGACTTGTCTACAGAAACAGATACTCCAAAGCCTGGAGTGGAATTATCGCTGCCGGGAGCCCGCATGCCGATTTCCAGAATGTAGGGAATAATGCCAACGATGTATTCTGCAAACTCGTTCCTTTCTGGCAATTAGAACTCTATTTTGGAAAAGTACTGGGCAAGACTCCGTTACAACAAGCAGACAAAGGAGGTTTTTATCCGGAAGTATATGAATACGCCCGGAATAAAGACTACACCGGAATGAGTCACGGAGAGATTCAACTGGACTTTGTATATGCCTGCTCTAAGATTTCCGGCATGAACTTACTTGATTTCTTTACCAAATGGGGATTTCTCACTCCGGTTGATAAAGAACTGGATGATTACGGGAAAAAGCAACTCACCGTAACACAAGACATGATAGACGCCCTCAAACAGAAAGTAAACGCACTGGGAGGTACCCAGCCGGATGTCGCTTTAGAATACATTTCGGATAATACGTACGAACTGTATAAAACGAAACCCGCCATTATAAAAGGAGAGAATGCTACTCATTCTCCCAAAACATTTACGGTAGGTTCCGGCGATAATGCCGTCACTTATAACGGTGAGACGATCACCATAAAGAACTGGACCAATGTAGTGGCTTACGAAGTGAAAGATGAAACGGGTAAATTTGTCCTTATCTGTAGCGGTGAAAACACTCCTTCGTCAGTAGACACATTCACGATTCCGGTTCGCTGGAAAGAGGGATTCAAACTAAGTGCCGTTTCTGTTACAGGCGAACGTATAGAGATTCCAATGAATTAATCGTATCTCAGATACATTCAATATAACTATTTATCGGGTTAGGTATCGAAGGGTGTCCGCAGGCGGGCACCCTTCCGTTTATCATAATCATACGTAATACAATCGTAGCACATTTGTTACGCGTTCTTCAATCAACTGTAAAGAGCAAGAAACGTCAAGCCTCTACTTTTGCAGCAAATAATTAACGCACGCCAACATTTATGAAACGATTTCTCAGATTAGTCTCTTTGACCCTTTTAATCATGAGTACAAGCGGAAACACTTTTGCAGAGGAAAAAGTAAACGCAGCCAAACAAGGCACGATCCGCGGACGCATAGTAGACACTTCCAAACAAATCCTTCCGGGAGCCTCCATTTACATCGAAAAATTACATACCGGAGTGACAAGCGACGTCAACGGTTATTATACATTCGCCAACCTTACGCCGGGCACATACACAGTAAAAGTCAGCTATGTAGGTTATTCTCCCGTCGAAATGAAAATCACCATTCCGGCAGGAAGAACACTCGAAAAAGACGTAGTACTCAACGAAGGACTCGAACTACAGGAAGTAGTGGTAGGCGGTGCTTTTCAGGGGCAACGCCGCGCCATCAACTCACAAAAGAACAACATGGGAATCACCAATGTCGTTTCAGCCGATCAGGTCGGCAAGTTTCCCGATTCCAATATCGGCGACGCACTCAAACGTATCAATGGCATTAATGTACAATACGACCAGGGTGAAGCCCGCTTCGGACAAGTTCGCGGTACCTCCGCCGATCTTAGTTCCGTGACCATCAACGGCAACCGCCTCCCTTCTGCGGAAGGCGACACCCGTAACGTCCAGCTCGACCTCATCCCCGCCGACATGGTGCAGACAATCGAAGTGAACAAAGTCGTTACCTCGGACATGGACGGAGACGCTATCGGCGGCTCCATCAATCTGGTGACGAAAAGCACGCCTTACAAACGGATGTTCAGTGCTACAGCGGGAACCGGCTACAACTGGATCAGCCAGAAAGCTCAGCTGAACCTAGGATTCACTTACGGTGACCGATTTTTCAATGATAAATTAGGAATGATGGCCGCTGTCTCCTATCAGAACGCACCAGTAGGATCGGACGATGTGGAGTTTGAATATGACGTCAACAAAAAAGGTGAAGTAGTCATGGTGGAAGCGCAGAAACGCCAGTACTACGTGACCCGTGAGCGCCAAAGCTACTCCCTGGCTTTCGACTACGACATCAACCCGAATCACAGACTGACCCTGCAAGGTATCTACAACCGTCGCCACGACTGGGAAAACCGCTATCGTGTCACCTATAAAGACTTGGATAAAACGGGACTGGACGATGAAGGAGATATGCAGCAATCCGCCCAGATCGAGACGAAAGGAGGAACACCCAACAACAGAAACGCACGTCTGGAATTACAGCAAACAATGGATCTCAGTCTGAGCGGTGAACATCAGTTTGGAAAGCTGTCCGTCAACTGGGGAGCCTCTTATGCCCGTGCCAGCGAAGACCGCCCGAACGAAAGATATTTCAGCCTGAAACAAGACTTCCTCGGCTTTACTGTCGTAGATGCCGGTGACCGTTTCCCTTACGTGACAACGGATGTCAACCTCCACAATGGAGAAGTAGACGGTGAAAGAGGCAAATGGAAAGTGAAGGAACTGACCGAAAGCAATCAGGAAATCTATGAAAAAGACCTGAAATTCAAAGTTGACTTCGAACTTCCGCTGACAAACGGCATTTATGGCAACAGCCTTAAATTCGGAGCCAAATACGCTTCCAAGACCAAAGACCGGACTACCCTCTGCTATGATTACGCAGATGCGTACAAGGATGCTTTCGACAAAGATTATATGAATAACCTCACCAGCCAGATTCGCGACGGATACATGCCGGGAGACCAATATAAAGCAACCGACTTCGTATCCAAAGAATATCTGGGATCACTCGACCTCAGCAGTTTGGAAGGGCAACAAGTACTCGAAGAATCCTCCGGCAACTACCACGCCAGAGAAAACGTAACTTCCGCCTTCTTCCGCTTCGACCAGAACTTAGGAAAGAAGATGAAAATGATGGCAGGCCTGCGTATGGAAGCCACTCACATCAAATACAACGGCTGGAACTGGAATGTAGCCGACGACAAAGAGGAGACAGAAACCCTCGAACCTACCGGAAATCATAAAAACAGCTACATCAACTGGCTTCCCAGCCTCTTATTCAAATACGATGTGAACGATGACTTAAAGCTCCGAGCTTCCTTTACCGAGACACTGAGCCGACCGAAATACTCCGCGCTGATCCCATGTGTCAACATCAACCGCAGTGACAATGAACTGGTTATGGGTAACTCCGACCTGACTCCGACCATCTCCTACAACTTCGACCTTAGTGCCGATTACTATTTCAAAAGTGTCGGTCTGGTGAGTGCAGGTGTATTTTATAAGAAGATCAATGACTTTATCGTCGATCAGGTAATCGGTGACTACACCTACCAAAACAACGAATACAAGAAGTTCACCCAACCCAAAAACGCCGGCGACGCCGATCTGCTGGGAGTAGAACTGGCCTATCAGCGTGACTTCGGATTCATCGCTCCCGCACTGAAATGCATCGGTTTCTACGGTACGTACACCTACACTCACACCCGAGTGAACAACTTCAACTTCGAAGGTCGCGAGAACGAAAAAGACCTGTCTCTGCCGGGATCACCCGAACATACAGCTAATGCTTCCCTCTACTTCGAAAAGAAAGGCCTCAACGTACGCCTCTCCTACAACTATGCTTCAAGCTTCATCGACGAAATGGGAGAAGTAGCAGCCCTCGACCGCTACTATGACGCAGTAAGCTACATGGACCTGAATGCCAGCTACACATTCGGAAAGAAGATAAAAACAACGTTCTATGCAGACGCTACCAATCTGCTGAACCAACCGCTCCGTTATTATCAAGGTACCAAAGACCGTACCATGCAGTCGGAGCACTATGGTGTAAAGATTAACGCCGGTGTGAAAGTCAACTTCTAACGACTGGAAAGAAGACAGCATCCGTTCCTTTAAAAGGAACACCCCGTTGGTTTAAAAGGAACGGGGCGTTGGTTTAAAACCAACGGCACCTTCCTTTTAAACCCCAAAAACAGAGAATCTCACAGCGATAAGAGACATAGTTATAAATCACTAATAATCAAACTAATATGAAAATAAAAAGCTTATTCATTCTTCTATTCCTTTCCGCCTTTACATTCATCCATGCACAGATAACGGATTACTCCATCTTTGACAAGAAGTTTAACTTTTACATAGCCAATGATTTAGGCCGCAACGGCTACTATGACCAAAAGCCAATCGCAGAACTAATGGGCACGATGGGTGAAGAGATCGGTCCCGAATTTGTATTAGCTACCGGAGATGTTCACCACTTCGACGGAGTACGCAGTGTAAACGACCCTTTGTGGATGACTAACTACGAGCTCATTTACGCTCATCCGGAACTGATGATCGACTGGTTTCCCCTCTTAGGCAACCACGAATATCGTGGAAGCACTCAGGCGGTACTGGACTACACGAACATCAGCCGCCGCTGGTCGATGCCCGATCGTTACTACACCAAAGTATTCGAAGAAAAAGGTGCTACCATCCGCATTGTCTGGATAGATACCACCCCGCTGATTGATAAATACCGCGAAGAAAGTGATAAATATCCGGATGCCTGCAAGCAAGATATCAGCCAACAACTATCCTGGTTGGAATCCGTACTGGCAAATGCCAAGGAGGACTGGATCATCGTAGCCGGACATCACCCTATCTATGCCTACACTCCGAAAGAGGAAAGTGAACGTCTTGATATGCAGAAACGGGTAGACAGTATTCTGTGCAAGCACAAAGTAGATATGTATATCTGTGGACATATCCACAACTTTCAGCATATCCGTGTGCCGGGAAGCGATATCGATTATGTAGTCAATTCCGCCGCTTCCCTCGCACGCCAAGTAGAACCCATCGAAGGTACCAGATTCTGTAGCCCCGAACCGGGTTTCTCCGTCTGCTCTATCGACAAGAAAGAGCTTAATCTGCGTATGATAGATAAAAAGGGAAATGTACTTTATACAATTACCCGTAAAAAATAAGTTCTCTTATAAAGAAAATTCTACTCTCACTGAAAAAACACACAACAAAGAGCGTCTCCTTCGTGAGGAAGGGGGCGCTCTGCTTATTTATAGTAACCCTTTATTCCAGCAGATGAAAAGAAAATCACACGATCAAGCTTATGTTACTCAGGTTTGTTACTCTGATTAGCTGTATCCGCAGGGTTACTCTTACTTAAATCATCCTTAGGCATTGTCGTAGCATTTCCGTCACGAACAGCCATATAATGCGGAGACATGATCTCAATTCCCGCCTCATTAAACCTATCCTGGATATTCTGATATAAATCCGAATAAATTTGTGACATCTGATTAGCATCCTTGATATAAGCATTAATCTGATAAACCGGATACCAGTCTTCCAGTGAAGTCTCCAGCACAAACGGACGCGGATCGTCCACCACTCCGGGAGTGTTCAATGCCGCATCAATCAATAACGGATTAACCTTTCGCCAAGGTACATCATACCCGATTGACACTTCAGCATGAATGATCAGACCATATTCACGCGCTGAAGTGCTATAGTTCACCGTATGCGATGACATCACAAACGAATTGGGAACCGTCACCACTTCATTCTTCGGTGTACGGATACGGGTCACCAAAGGAGTCTTTTCTATAATATTCCCGACAGTATCATTCAATTTAATCCGGTCGCCCATCTTGAACGGACGCATATAGGTGATCACCAGTCCTGCAATAATGTTACCAATCACCGTGCTTGAACCAAGTGAAACAATCAACCCGACAAAAACCGAGATTCCCTGAAATACGCCTGAGTTGGACTTCGGCAAATAAGGGTAAATCATCGCGATCATAAAAGCGTAAAGCAAAAAACGGATAATATGAAAAGTCGGCATTGCCCAATCCGAATAAAAGCCGTTAATCTTCAGACGTCCCGCCTCTATTTCACGTGCCAGATAAAGAACAAGGCGTACCAGGTATTTTACCGCATACCAAATAACAATAATCGTAAATAAGTTGGGAATATAATCGATAATACCAACAAAGATGCCCTTAATCGGATTCCAGATGTAACCGAGTAAACGATAGGCAAGCCCCTCCGTCTGCGGGAAAATGATAAAAACCAACGGCACGGAAAACAGCAACTGCAACCCCATGAGAATATAGCGCCCGATACCTGCCAGAAAGACTAAAAGATTAGCTTGTTTCTGCGCATCCAATAATTCGTATCCCTGAATGGATACAGGTTTTATTTTTGTATCTTTCAGCCGCAGGATGCGTACCTTCAATTTGCGGAACAACCAGTTCGTCAGACGGAACAGAAAATACTGCCCTACTATCACCAACAGAAAATAAAGAATACGTTTCACCATACGCCAAACGCTATGTTCAGCCTTCATTTCATGCAGTTTGGTGATCACATTCTGTTGTCTCTCTTTAGCAAGGGAATCACGGGAAATTCCTTCCCACAAAGCGTCCTGATCGGTAAGGGACAGCAATACCTTATTGCCGTACATCAAGTCGGACACAATATCCGAATGGTCTATGGATACGGAATCGGGACGGAGATTAAAGCGCTTTCCCAGTTCCTCTATGGCGGCACCAGTCATTTGGGCACGCTGTTGAGGGGTATATCCTCCACGTTTTGTAAAAAGATAGAATAAAGTATCTCCTTCGGCAATGACAGGCACTCCTTTAGTGAATTGGCGCAAAGAATCAATCCGTTGCCGTTGCTGGGATACCTTCACCGAATCGGCGGCAAACATCTGAAGTTTCATTTCTTCCATCTCCAGACGCATGTTTGCTTCATTGAGACGTGCCTCTTCCAACGATTTCTGCAGATTTGCCACACGGACAGAATCCGAATCCCGGTGCAAAGGTACCGGATGGGTTGCTATTGTATCTCCAGCGAAGATATTCTTCACAGCCTGTTCCAGTTGCGCCTGTACATTCACTGCAAGAAAGGCCATTATCAGCAGCAATACAAACCGTTTTATTTTTTTCATATCCATATAGAAAGATTCCAAGTTAGTAAATGAAATATAATTTCACTTTTTAATAAACATGGCAAACATACGGATTGTTTTTGACATATCCATTCAAAAAACGGTATAAATCCATACTGTTGAGTTTGGATTCATACCGTTTCTCTGAAAGATTATCCCAAAGTACTATTTTGCCATGTTTCTAAATCTCGGTCAGCTCAAGTACCCAACTTGCATATTCACGTTCCAGTTGCAGCTCGATACCGGTATTCATAAGCAATGCCCCCGAGAATACGCGATCATTCAAGAAGCAGGGATTGGCTCCCGGAGCCACGTTCAGCTCACGAATCTTATAGTTCTTTTTCGGGTCGAGTCCTGCCATACGAATACGCGGCAGAAGCTGGTTGACAAATTGCTCCATCTTATAGACAAAGAATACGGCACGGCTCTTATCCTCCGTGGCATACATCATCGAAGTCACCCCCTTGCGGTCGTAAGGAGATATCAAACGATAAAGGTCACCATACTGTATCACAGGACGGATAGACTTATAGGTGGCAATCGCCTTCTTTGAGAAGTCTTTTTCTTCATCGGTCATATTCTTTGGCTGGATCTCCATTCCCAAACGACCGGTAATCGCTACATCAAAACGGAATTTAAGCGGCACCACACGTCCCGTCTGATGATTCGGAGAAGCACTGACATGTTGTGCCATCGCAATAGAAGGATAGAAATAAGAAGTACCCCACTGGATAAACAAACGTTGCAAGGCATCAGTATTGTCGCTGACCCAGAACTCATCAAAATAAGGCATTACTCCATAGCTGACACGTCCGCCACCGCTTCCACATGCCTGAATCACTACATCCGGATATTTAGCACGAATCCGTTCCATCACTCTGACCAGACCACGGTGATAATCTATATAGATATGCGATTGCTTGTCCTTCGGCAAATAAGAAGAACCGTAGTTCAGCAATTCGCCGTTTGCGTCCCACTTGATATAAGCAATATCCGGATAGTTTGCCAATAGCGTATCGACTACATGAAAGACAAAATCCTGTACTTTCGGATTACATAAATCGAGTGCCACTTGCGTACCGCCACGACCACATGACAGTTCACGGCTTCCGGCACGCAATACCCAGTCGGGATGATTGTCAATCAGCTCACTCTTTGTATTCGTAAACTCCGGTTCGATCCATATACCGAATTTGATTCCATATTTCTTAGCCGTATCGGTCAGCCCTTGAATACCATTAGGCAGCTTTTCCGTATCTACCACCCAATCGCCCAACGAAGAGTTGTCATTTATCCGGCGATATTTCCTGCCAAACCAGCCATCGTCCATCACAAAAAGCTCACCTCCCATAGAAGCAATGTCGTTCATCATCTGGTCCATCTCAGGTTCTTTAATATTCAGATATACACCTTCCCAACTATTGAGCAGGATATCCCGTGGCTTGTCGCAACCGTGAACCATACCTGCACGTGCCCACCGATGGAAATTACGGCTGGCACCGCCAATACCTTCCTGCGAATAAGTCAGCGCCAGTACCGGAGTAGTGAATACTTCTTCCGGTTCCAGTTTATACTCGGAAGCTTCTTCATTCATTCCGGCAAAAATACTGTGTACAGATCTGCCGAACGTATCATCCATATCCACTCTGATCTTAGTACGTCCGCTCCAGCAAAGTGCTGCACCAATTACACGGCCACTATTTTCCTGCGGCTTGCCATCAAGAGAAAACATCACTTCCGAATGATCACCCAACCCGTTGCGGATACCATCCATATTCTTAATCACTTTCATTCCGGAAACCAACGGCTCACTTTCAAGCTGTGTCTCAGCTCCCCAATGTCCGTGCAAAGAAGATATCCATACATCCGCGCGACGAATCAGAAAATGACCGGAGTCAAAGCGTTTAAGTACCACCGCCTTTTTCTCGTTGTGAGACACCTCCACCCATGTTTCTATCATATCTATCTGCTGATAAGCCTTATAGTACATTTTTACAGTGAAAGGATATACACGGTCTTTCATCGTAATCACAGTCAGTATGGCATCCTTCACCGGATTCTGTTCGACCTTGTCGACAACTAAATCCAGTGTCTGATTACCATCAGCATGCACCGCATGGAGTGCTGATATTTCATAAGTGGAAGTACCGAACACCGGATAGGCCGGACGATGAAAGCCTGCCCAGGAATCAAACACCTGGTGAATCTGATTTTCTTCAATCCGCTCTCCAAAGTAAGAAAAACGAAGTTGCTGCCCCTCTGTGGCACTTAAAATAATGGAAGTATTCGGAGTAGAAATCAAAACATTACCCTCCCACGCCCGTAGTGTTGTCGCTATTGACAGAAAACAGACCATAAACAAACAAATAAATTTTCTCATAATTATATCATTCATATTTTGAATAAACTGATTTTCTTCTTATTAGAGGCAGACTGGAACTTCCAATCAGTAGTCCAGGAGCGTCGGACTACTGGCAGAAGTTCCAGTTGCCAGTCATTTCATCCTTTGAACATTTTCTTTTTTACCTCTTTCAATATCTGTTCGCTACCTGAAATTATTTTATGGGTTCGCCGTCAATCGCCAGCAGTTGCTTTACGTACAATTCGGCTCCGCTGGCCAGCCTATCCCGATAGCCTTCTACTATTTTCACTTTCAGCAGATGCCCTTTCACCTTCTTCTGCAACACTTCCTCAGACTGTGTCTGCCATTGAGTGGCATTGTAGCCTTTCTGATACGAGCGTTCCATTACAAACGTCCAGTTATTCAGTGCCACAGGTGAATAGTCTTCCTTACCGCCCAGTTTGAACTGTTCGTCATCGGACACATAATATTCCACCTTCTTCGTATCCTGATAGTCTGAATTCTGACGCTGGGTCCAACCAATACTATGAACAATGAGCGATTCCTTCATATCCACTACAATCGTGATGGGCATCTCTCTCCCACCCTGGAAAAGCTGGGGAAACTGATCATCATTATTCGTTCCCCCACTCCAATTGGCATGCCAGTACGAGTTAATGTCATCATCAAAAAGACAGCCCACACCGCCCTTGTCTCCGTTAGGCTCCGACACGGCATTCTTCTCATCACTATTACAGAAAACGACTTCCCATTTGCTGCGGTCGCAATCCAGCGTCCCGTATTTAGGATTCTCCACCTTCAGGAAACAGACATTCTCGTCCAGGTCAAAACCTTCCTGTGAGGTTTCGGACATTTTCAGCGGCAACAGATAAGACTTGTCACTCGCCAACGGAGTTCTGGAAATATTCATCTTCAGATTTCCGGTGCTCGCTCCTTCTTCAAACGTCATCTTTTCAAGTTGATATGCCGCAGAAGGCATCGGGAGATAGCTCGTTCCATGTTCGGTATTATAAGCTTCGACCAAAGCGTCTTTCCGCGCATCCGTCACATCACAGGTAAAGTTCCACTTACTGAACTGAATGTTTTGCAAATTGGCGCCAACGTTTACTTCCAGCTGCTTGTATACCATAGCAGTATTCACTTCGCCCGTTTTGAATGTAATCACCGGCTTCTTCACATCGAGCAAAAGCATTACATCATTCTTCGAACTATTGACAGAATCCTGCTCACTCCAAAACCGGACGGGAAGCACGTACTTCACGTCTTTGTTCTTTTGCATCAGCTCATAAATCAGGTCGGAATGAAAAACGATATCCAGCTTTTTCGTCACCTCCTGCGATTGAAACTCGAGTTCCGTCGCAGCCATCGAATACATATTGGAAGGAATCACCCGGTAGTCAATATTGTCGAGCAGCCCGTATGAGTCATCTACTTCCTGCTGGCTCATCACTGACAGTTTCACATGGGCCGTCAGAGAAGGGTCACTTCCGGCTTTGATCACATTGATACTATATACAGGGGTCGTTTCCACCGTATTCATATTCATTTCCTGCTTGCCATTGTGTTTCACGTAAAGAATCTTATGGTACTCCTGCGGAAATAATTTATCAAATTCATACTCTGAGTTACTACAGGAAGCAGCTGTCAGCACACTTCCCAGTATCAGCGATTTATATATAAATTGTTTCATATATGCTTGTTTTTAATCAGATTAATACTCGGGGGACTGCTCCAACTGCGGATTAGCATACACTTCACTCGCAGGGATAGGCATAAGATACATACGGTTCGCCCATTGAAAAGGCTGGTCAATCTTCACACGCTGGTTGAACTCTTTGAAACTGGGGTCCTTCTTCTGGATAGCATTCAGCCCTTCACGTACACCGGCCTTAAAGTAATCAGGGGCGGTCATCCATCGGCGTGCATCGCGATAGCGGTGCCCTTCTCCCCATAGTTCAATGAAACGTTCGCTTTCCACCCATTTCTGTAAAGTCATATTGCCTGAGATATCAGCCTTCACCAGTTCACGTATTCCGGCTCTGCGGCGAATGTCGTTCAACTTGCTCAATGCTTTTTCCACATAGTCAGCATGTCCCTCTTTCTCTGCCAGGTAAGCGTAACATTCCGCCAAGTTCAGATAAAGTTCGGACAAACGGATGATAGGGAACGGGAATTGCTTCTTATCATACCAGCCATCGTTGGAACGAAAGCGGACAGAAGGAAATATAAACTTCTTCGACAAAAAGCCTGTCGTACTATTGTCACGGTTAAACTTATCCGGATTATATCCCTGCTTATCGCTGCTACGCATATCGAGAAACATCGGATTGCCGTCGGTGATCAAAGAACTGTATTCATCACCGTCAAAAGACAGCCAGGCATAATAACGCGGTTCACGATTGACGTTCAACTTAATGATATTACTGTTAGAAGACAGTCCGGCTGAGTTCAGCCGGTCGTCTTTGGCTGGGAAATTCTTGTCGTTATCCGGCAATACTCCGTTGGCGGTATAGAAGCTCTCCATAGTATTGAGCGTCGGTGCAATACCACCATACATACTGGTCCAGTTGCCATTGGCATACACGAGGTTGTGAGGCATAGAGGCATCCAGGTTTTCCTGTGCAAATCCGGCTCCCCAGACACGTTCCTTATTTCCTACTGTTTCAATAGCAGTCAGTGCATAACGCATCAGTACCACACGTTTTTGAAACTCCTGCCCTTCAGGCGTATTTGTATCCAGACCCGGAATAACAGGCAAAGGCACACTTTCACCCATACGAATATTCTCCGACTGTGCAATGTCCAGCAATTCACGCTTACCATCACCCAAAGCAAAAGTCAGAGCTTCTTCACAAGCTGTCAATGCTCTCTCCCACTTCTGCACACTATATTGGTTGCTTACCAGTTCTTTTCCATACTCCGGAGTTTCATAATTCGTATTTTTCCAGTTCTTGTAGGGGAAAGAACCATTCCACAGAGGAGAAGCGGCAGTAAGAAGCACACGTGCTTTCAATGCCTTGCAAATGGTGGAAGTGGCACGTCCCAAATCATCGTCCGCCACAACAGCCGGCAGGTCTGTCTCGGCTTCTTCCAGCAGGCGGACTATATAATCTACGCAATAGTCATAATGCGAGCGTCCCGGGAAACCAGATGCCGGCATATTCATATCCGGATAAGTATCTATAATAGGTACAGGACCGAAACGTTCCAGCAGGCGTGAATAATAGTACGCTTTTACACACTTCACTTCAGCGGCAAACCGCAGTTTCTTTTCCGGTGCGATGTCAGGATTGAGTTTCACCAGCAAGTCCAGAAACAGATTGCAATGACCTATCGCGTCATAAAGTATCTGCCAGGCGTATTTTGTATCCCAGTTAGGTTTATATTGCGACGATAACTGATTCCATGAAGCAATCTGACCGGCACGATTCCAAAGGGCAGGAACCACAAATTCATCCGTAGAAGACTCGTAAGTACGATAATCTATCGGGTCGGTATATCCCCATTGCAGGGAGTTATAGCAAGAATATACAAAAGACAAGGTAGCGTCTTCGTTCTTCATCATATCTTTGATGTCTTCTGTTTCGGGCGGCACTACGTCGAGGTAACTGCAAGATGCCAGACAGCAAAGAGGCAGTATCGTCTTTGCATAGCGAGCTATTTTCGATATTCGTTTCATAATAGTTGAGTTCTTTAAAGGTTAAAAACTAAATTTAGCACCGATATTAACGGTACGCTGCAACGGGTAAGAATTATAAGAGAGTTCCGGGTCCCAGAACTTGAACGGGCTCCACACCGCTAAGTTGTCACCACTGACGAAAACACGGCAATGCGGAAATGAATAACCGATTTCCAATGTTTTAAAACGAATGAAGTTGCCATTACGCTTCCAGTATGTACTAGGAACCATATTATTAGCTATCTGAACTTTGGTCAATCCTAAACGCGGATACTCGGCATCCCAGTTCTGGTCGTTTTCACTCCAATAGTTGTCTGCAATAAAATTCATCAGGTTACGGTCGCCATGTCCTTCGTCCGAACCGAAAGGATCTACCCCATTCAGCATCAGAGTACGTTTGGCAGATCCGTTAAAGAATATACCAAAATCGAAGCCTTTGTAAGAGAGGTTCAGTCCCAGACCATACTGGATACGGGGCATTGTCCCATAAGGAGAGATCATTACCTGGTCATCTTCCGTAATCTTACCGTCGCCGTTTACATCCCGGTATTTGATATCACCCGGCATCAGTTTCGCGCTGCCGATGCCATCCTGTGCAGGACTGTCGTCAATCTCTTCCTGACTTCTGAACAGTCCTTCGGCAATGTAGCCGGTTGTCCTGCTCAGCGGTTTTCCTGTCTCCGTCTGCCATACATACGGATAGGCCGGTTCATCCTTGTCAATATATTTATTTTCCGTATAAGTGAAATTGCCGCGGAAGTCGACATGGAAACCTTTGAATACTTCTTTCTTCCAATTGACCCCCAGCTCGATACCCTTATTCTCTACCTTACCGATATTACTCCACGGAGTAGCTGAGACATAACCCAGCAGAGCAGGCCATGACGCACGCCGCATCAAGATACGGTCGCGCTTATCGCAGAAATAATCGAATGTGACGTCCACCTGATTGAACAGCTTCATATCCACACCGATATCCATCTTTTTCACTCGTTCCCAGTGCGCATTCTGAACAGCATACGAATTAATACTCGGTCCTTTTTTATATATGCTGCTATAGGTAGGGCCGGTCGAATAGCTTCCGCCACCGCCCAGATTTACATTATTGACATATAAAAAGTGGGCGGCACCGTCGTATGAACCGGTTTCATCACTACCTACCAGACCGTATGAACCTCTGAGCTTGAAGTAATCGACATACTTTTCGATTGGTTGCCAGAACTTCTCACTGCTGACCACCCATCCCAAAGACATGGCAGGGAAAAACTCAAAACGTTTTCCTTTGTCGAGACGTTCCGTACCATTGTATCCGAAGTTAAACTCTGCCAGATATTTCTGTTGGAAAGCATAGGTGAGACGTCCGGAAAGCCCTTGATTACGGTTGGGCAGTACATCATTCCGATATTCACGCTGCATATACATCAACATGGCAGCCACTCCGTGATCTTCACCAAACGTGTTTTCATAGTTCAGCTGCCCATGAAAATAGAACGTGTTATCGGCTCCGCGACCAATGCCCGATTGCGAGATATATTCACTACCGCTACTGTTCAGACGTTCTAATGTATATTCTCCCGGATTATCGGGCGACCAGCTTTTGGAGTCTGCCCGATACCAATACGGGTCGAGCCAACGGGTATATGACGTTTCTGACCAGGACTTCCAGTTCACCAATGCGATAATCTTCAGTCCTTTCGTCACGAAATCAAGATTCTGATTAATGTAAATGGAGGTATTCAACATGCTGTAGTTCACTTCTTTATAACTTCCCAACATATACTGGTAGGGGTTCGTATACAAGGAAGTACCACTCAATATGGCATTACCATACTTAATGTGCTTGTCGCCGGGTTCCGCCGGAAAGTAAGCCGGAAAAGTGACCGGATTATTGTTGTAAACTTGATAGAAGATGTCCGACACTGAAGCGTTCGGCCCTTTATTGTTTCCGATCTGTGCATTCATTCTCAGGTCGATACGTGTAGTGGGCGTCACCTTATAGGCGATATTATTCTGGAAAGTATATCCCCATTTATTGATGTTATTGTCGAACGAGTAAGCCTTGGGAATATCCAGCAAACCCGTATCGTGGTTGGCTTGCAGACTCATGTAATAACTAACCTTCGGTCCGCCACCCATAATATTGACATTCGCGCGCTGATTCATGGTACTCTCTTTAAAGACAAGATCGTACCAGTCTACATCCGGATAGACATACGGATTGATGCCGCTACGGGTATAATCGATCCTCTCCTGGCTGTACTTGGGAGTCGCATTAGGTGTTCTTGCCAACTGAGCTTCGTTATAGATTTCCATCCATCTGGCACCATCCACATAGCCTACCTCATTGACAGGTTTCAGAAATGAGTTTTCTACCGTCACGTTGATCGATGCTTTGGTGTTTTCAGTACCAATCTTAGTCGTGACCAACATCACACCATTCGCACCACGGGCACCGTAGATAGCCGTAGCCGATGCATCTTTCAGAATAGAGAAACTTTCGATAGATTCGGGCGGGATACGGTTCAGGTCACCCGAAGATATTTCTACCCCATCCAACAGGATTAACGGAGTGGCACGCCCTCCGAAGGTTCCGATACCACGAATATAGAAGTTGGACGAAGTCCCTGGTTCACCACCGGTGGTCACTGCAATTACACCGGCCAGCTTTCCGGCGAAATTGCTGGTCAGAGAAGAGCTGGGCGCATGCAGTTCCGTTCCCTTCACAGAGGTAATGGCACCGGTCACGGATACCTTTTTCTGTGTACCTGCACCGACTACAACCACTTCCGCCAGCATTTCATTGTCCGACTCCAGTTTTACATTAGCTACCACTAAATCCGTTACATCTAACACTTGTTTTTTATAGCCGATATAAGAAAATTCCAACTGTGCCTTGACGGGAATCGAAAGGCTAAAGTTACCATCCAAGTCGGTTGTAGTTCCATCCGAGGAACCTTTCAACATAATGGACACTCCGATAAGCGGTTCTCCGGTAGAGCCATCCGTTACATTACCGGTAATGGTCCGTTTTTTCTTTTGCTGCTCCGGCATAGGAGAAGAAATTTCACTTTCGTCATGAGCAACCGGCAGACCGGCTGTTACCGGCAGCACACCTACACCACATAAAAAAAGTGAACTCGCAAATAATGCTTTTTTCACATTCATAGTTTATTACTTTTAAGAGTTAATTATATAAAGCACAAAGTCTTTTTATCATTTCAAAAGTTTGAAAAAGGGCAAAAAAGAAGTAGAGTTGTATCGAAAGTTCGCTTCATTGTTTTTCTCATTTTATTTTATGCTCATTTGTATAATAGACTAGCCTGAAACAAAACCCCACATTGCATTAACACACGTTAACTTACTGCCAATAAGAGAACAAACAGCTATACAGGGACGTAACGAATGTCATTCTATTAATGAGGCAGTTCTGTGACCAAAAAGAAAGTATAATCGAGAAATCACTGACACCAGCATAAGCAAAAAGAACAAAAACAGATATCAGTCCCCAAAAGTGATGTATTAATATACAATAATTTCATGCAGAACCTTCAGTTTATGCATAGAATATGCATTTTAGATTCATAAATGTCTTGTCATTCAGGCTATCTGACCTGTTGGATCACTACATCCATCAGGTCAGATAACTATAGCCAACAGATCAGATAGCAATAACCAAGAAATGAAGCGTTCATACTCAACAAAAAGGTGACAGTTCCGATATATTAGAATTGTATAGATTCTTATATTCCACTATCAATCAAGAAAATATAAATTTTCAATCGTTTATTTCCATTTCTTTCCAACCTAAGGTGGAAAAACAAGAATCCAGAAGGATTAAAAATACAAATTGTCAAAATGCTCACCGTTTGTTCTTTGATACTATGCTCCTGCAAGATATGCCATTCGCCCTTAATCAGCCCTAAAAAATCTCCGGGTTAGTCCTCCCAATGTACGGCCTTCAAGAACCATTGAACATTTTCTTCACTCAGCTTATGTTGTTTCAGTATCTCCGGCAGTTTATCATAGTTACGGATAAAGTCGGCAACAAGCCGGTCCATCTGCTCCGGAGTATACTCAATGCTCCTTCCGGTTGACTCCATCGTACCCAACTCCTCATTCAGTACAATATCAGCATCTCTATACTTCAGTGCAACGATGCCCTTCTGAAGTCTCCTGAACTTTCCAGGAAGTCCGTTCAGGTCTGCTGTCTGTTCGGGATAGGTGATCAACACCTGCTTCTCACATTTCGCATCCGCTATGGGTATATCTATCAAAAGAGATAAAGAGTTTCCGTCATATACATAATTTACCGTCTTTCCATTCACCGTTACCGACTGAGGAATAGCAGAACCTACCACCTTCACCTTGAAAGCACGCTCGGCAGGCATGCCCGGATAACCTCCCTTCCGACTGCCAATCGTCACTTCCAGACGGTTACCAACATGCTTGGACTGCAAAGATGTACGGGCATACTTCCTGTCGTACTCTTTATCATTACCATTATCTTCGTATAAATCGAATATCCCGTCTCCGCCGGGAAAAACAGTGACCACATAAGAATGATCATCGCCTGCCAGTGACTTCACACGACCGCAGAAAGGAAGAACCGAACCGGCTTTGATATAAATAGGATATTCGTCTATGGCAAAAGTACGTATTACCGTCTGCCCACCCTTAAGCATCGTTCCGGTATGCCACTCATACCAGTCGGTTCCGGCAGGCAACCATACATTCAATGTGGAATAATCGTCTTTCATGGGAGCGGTGACCGGTGCAATCAACATCTGGTCGCCAAACATATACTGGTTCCGGTAATCGTATGCCTCCTCGCTTTCAGGATAATCGTAGTACAGCGGACGGCAGACGGACAATCCCTCGTCATACGTCTTACGGGCCATTGTGTAAACATAAGGCGCCATCTCATAACGTTGCAAAATAGCGTTGCGAATCGTATTAAAATAGACAGGGCTAAACACCCAGGGCTCTTTGTTCAACACGCCGCTCTTAGAAGAATGAGTACGCATCACAGGACTGACCGCACCAAACTGCATCCAGCGTGTAAACATCTCCGGGTCAATCCGGTCTGCCTCAAAATGCCCTCCTAAATCATGGCTCCAATAACCGTACAGCACATTGGAAGCTGTAGAGTTAAAGTAGGGCTGGAAATCAAGTGATTTCCAGGAAATAACAGCATCGCCCGAGAAACCAATCTGATAACAGTGATTCCCCAGTCCACCCCAGCGATGATAGAGCATCGGACGGGTAGTACGGTTTCTTTCCATTTCAGTGAAAAAGACATAATTAATCCACCATACATTATTCAGGCTGTCTATCTTCTTATCAAACGGAAACTGCTGCCAGTCGAGCCACCAGAAGTCTACTCCCTCCTTCTCCATCGGATGAAGGACATTTCTGAACACTGCTTCCATCAATTTCTTATCCGAAGTTATCCAAGGAATCGTATCTTTTCCTTCCGGATTCATACCTATATCGGTAGCTATCGCCCGGTATGGCTCCTCATAAAAGGCAAAGCCGTCAGCCGGATGCAAATTAAGAGTCAACTTAACTCCTTCCTTTTTCAGGTCGGCAAGCAAACGTCCGGGGTTGGGAAACAGACGTTTGTTCCAAGTCCATCCGCTCCATCCTCCTTTGCCGGGTTCTGTATAGTGCCAGTCCATATCAATCACCAATACGTCGAGAGGAATATCATACATCCGGAATTTACGCAACAGTTCCCTCAGCTCATTGTCCGAATAGCTCCAATAACGCGACCACCAATAGCCGAAAGCATAACGGGGAGGCAAAGGTATCTTGCCGGCAAACACCGTATAGTCCTTTAACGCGGATTTATAATCGTGCCCGTACGCCATGAAATACCAATCCTGACTTCCTTTCTTCTCCCGTGGTTTAACCCAAGTCCAGTCGGCATCATCAAACAGGAAGTTATCCGAATCATCAATTAAAGTCCAGCCGTCGGTAGCCAGCAACCCGTCTTCGAGCGGCATGAGCTCATTCGTATGTATATGCTTGTCTCCATCATAACCATCTAATGTACGATAGGTTCCCTTCAGATTACACTTCTGTTTCATACCGGGCATCCACCGAAAAGGGTACATACCCTTGGCTGAGGTAATGGAAAGATTGCGGGAGGTAAACTGCCCGCTGCCTTTCTTATACTTCATCCGGAACCTTGAAGTGGATAGTTCTATCCAATTTCCATCCTTCTTCAACTTATAATCTACTGCCGGATAATGCCTGTTGACAGCCACGAACGAAAAGTCGTCAATAAACTGGCCATCAGGTGCATATTCCAGCCGGAGCGTACCGTCTGTCACCACCGTAAAACGAACCTGACTATCCTGGTAAGCAATGTTTGTACCCTGACCTGATACCGCCAAAGGTATACAGCACAAAGCCACTAATAACAAAAAAAGAATCTTAAGTTTCCTGCACTCACTCATCATACTTATCAATTTAAATTAGAAATCTCAACAACGCTAATAAGACTGTTCAGGACGGAAATGCCACATGAGAAAAACAAAAAAAACAAAGAGATGAAGAAATTCAAATTAATATTTATCTTTGCAACGCCTATTAATTTGATATTATGACTCTTTGGATTGGAGAACTGCAAACACATTATTAATGTTACCGAATCATTATGGAAAATAAAGCCTCAAACAAACACGAATCCATGCCAGAGGATATTATCCACCTGAAAAGATTGAAAGAAGGAGATTCCCGGTCTTTTGATTTTCTTTTCAACAAGTATTATAAAGACCTTGTACTCTTTAGCTGTGTTTTCCTTAAAGAACGGGAAAGCAGCGAGGATATTGTGCAGGATCTCTTCTTCCGTTTGTGGGAAAACCGCGAAAACCTGACCATTGAAAGTTCTCTGAAAGCTTATCTGCTGACTGCCGTCAGAAACAGCTGCTTCGAAGAACTCAGACATCAGGAAGTCGTTCGTACCCATCAAAACTATGTAATGGGAAGCTCAAACCTGATAGACTATAATACGGAACATTATCTATTATATTCTGACTTGAACGATCACCTGCAGGAAGCCATCAAAAAACTTCCTGAAGACATGAGGACCATCTTCGAAATGAACCGGTTCAAGAACCTGAAATACCGGGAAATAGCAGAAGAACTGAATGTATCAGTCCGTACCGTGGAAAGTAAAATCAGTAAGTCTCTGGAATTTCTAAGAAACCATTTGAGTGGTTTTTATGATCTGATATTACTTTTTATCATAAATTTAATGAGGTAAATTACAGTTGAACAGTCATTATAATACAGATAAATTGCACTATGCCTGACAAAAATATAAATATAGATACAGACGTCATTCTAAAATATTTAGAAAAGACCGCTTCACCTGAAGAAATCCGGCAACTCCGTGAGTGGATAGCCCTCTCGGAAGAGAATGCTGACTATTTTCAGGAAATCAGAAACATCTGGGAAGTTGCCACTCCTGCTGTCGATCCTGAAAAGATAGATACAGGCAAAGCTTTGGCACAAGTAAAAAGCAGAATCCATGCAACGTCACAAGTCCCGGCGAAAAAAACACGGTTCATCACTTATTGCCAAAGAATCGCTGCCATTCTTCTTTTGCCGGCAATCATTGCCATAGTAGCGCTAATGATGAAAAAAGACCATCAGGAACCTCTTATAGCCTACAACGAAGTGACGGCCCCATACGGAATGGTATCCAGCCTGACATTGCCGGACAGTTCAAAGGTCTGGTTGAATGCAGGAAGTACGCTGAAATATCCGACCGCCTTCACCAGCAATGTCCGGGAAGTAGAGATGTCCGGAGAAGCCTACTTTGAAGTACATGCTGACAAAGAACATCCTTTCATTGTAAATACGGGAGATCTGAAAGTAACGGCTACCGGAACAGCTTTCAATATTTGCAGTTTCGCCAAAGCGCAAGAAGAGGTGATCACTCTGGTGACCGGGAAAGTAGCTGTGTCTCAAGAGAATAACATCAAGCATTTATTGCCGGGACAACAGCTGAATTATCAGAGAGCATCGAAGAGTATGGAAATCACAGATATTGATACGTATAAATACATATCTTGGAAAGACGGCATTCTCGCTTTCAGGGATGATCCGCTCAAATCAATATTCAACAGGCTGGAGCAAGTCTATCAGGTACGCTTCATCCTGAAGGATACATCAATAAACCAGTTTACTTACAGAGCAACTTTCAAAGGCGAGACGTTGGATGAAATACTGGATTATATGGGAATGAGCATCCCCATTACTTTCCGGACAACAGAAACGGAGAAAGAAGGAAATGACAGCATAAACGTCCGCACGATAGAAGTATATAAGAATTAGACGTTTTCTGATATAAAGCGCTGAGGTTGTGTCAAAACGTTGGCACAACCTTTTTTTTACGTTTTACAGTCCTGCTATATTTTCTTTTGCTTATGATGCTTTTTTCTGATTCATTTGGTAAGACGTTGCTATCTTCCACTTGTAGCGGTTTATAAATAGCCCAATAAGCATAGATTTAGCAAATGTAATGAGTCCCTTTCCTGCCTTTCTCAGTTTTGCACACATCTTTTTGATATTAAAAGCTATGGCAAAGAAGGCAAAGTCCATTGTCACCTTGTCTTCTCCCACATGCCGGAACCTTCTGTATGCCATGTTGTATTTCATTTGTCCAAAAACAGCTTCCGGTTCTATACACCGCCTGCCTCTATGCCTGATTCCTTCTTTTGAGAGCAACCTTTCCCGGGCTTGTCGTTTGTATTGGTTTAACCGGTGGTTGACTTCTATCATACGGTTCCCCCGTGCTTTAAAACAACTTCCACGCAAAGGACAGCCCTCGCATCTTTGTGCCTTATACCGGGCACTTTCGGTGGTGTATCCGCTCACCGTTCTGTCACGTTTGGTTCCTATGCGGTTCATGTGCTGCCCCATCGGACAAACGTAATAATCCCCTTCCGCATTGTAATGGAGACTTTCCGCATGGAACGGGTTGGACGTATAACGGGGACGCTGTTCTTTATGGAAGTAGTTGTACTTGACAAAGGCTTCTATCCCGTTCTCCTGCATGAACCGGTAATTTTCTTCCGAGCCGTAACCGGAGTCTGCCACACCGATAGCAGGTAAGCGGTTATAGCGGTGCCGGAAGGAGTGGAAAAAAGGAATGAGGGTCAGCGTATCGGTAGGGTTGGGAAACAGTCGGAAGTCTATGATGAATTGGTTTTCAGTGCCTGTTTGCAAATTATATCCGGGTTTGGTCTGCCCATTCCTCATGGCGTCTTCTTTCATGCGCATGAATGTGGCATCAGGATCGGTCTTGGAATAGGAATTACGTTCTCCAAGGACATCAAGGTGATTGTCGTATTCCATCAGCTTGTCACGATACCCTTCAAGTTCCCTGACCTGTTTCTTTTTCTCCCGCAGGGTTTTCTTTTCTTCCTTGTCCTTTGTTGCAGGCCGGTGTTCCAGGGCTTCTTTAAGTTCATTCGCTATGCCCGAGAGCATGGAGGGAGTGAACTCCACGGATGTGTCTTTTACGGAGTTCTCCTGTGCAATGGTTTCATCCACCTGCTCCAGAAGGATGCGGATCTTATCCATCAACCTTGTACGGTTCCTTTCGACTGTCTTGCGCCAGACAAAAGTATATTTGTTGGCCTTGGACTCGATCTTGGTACCGTCGATATACTCCACGTCAAGACTGATGAAACCTTTGTCGGCAAGGACAAGAACCAACTGCGTGAATACGTTGTTTATTTCCTCCTTTACACGGTTACGAAAACGGTTGATGGTAATAAAATCCGGATGCTCATTACCGGCAAGCCAGATATAATGGATGTCACGCAAAAGAAGCTTCTCGATTTTACGGCAGGAATAGATATTGTTCATGTAAGCGTAGATAATGACCTTGAGCATCATCTTAGGATGATAGGCTGAGCGCCCAGTTTCTTTATAAAGCTTCTTGAAATTATCAAGATTGAGATTATCAACAACTGCATTGACGATGCGGACAGGGTCGTTCGCAGCTATGTTTTCATCAATTCTTTGTGGAAAAAGAACGGTTTGGTTGGGAATGTAAGGACGAAAATGTAACTTTGCCATAACGAAAATGTAATGCCTAAAGTTACAAAAAAATTAGGTAATAACAAAGCCCGGGCTTGGGAAAGTCTGGGCTTTGCGCATAAAAAAAAGTTGTGCCAGCATTTTGACACAACCTCATTCTCTTTATTTTCTCTGCCAGCTGTTTTTTTTCATTTTTCCATGTGGTATTTTCTTTTTGAGCAGTCTTATATGCAAATCACTTAAGTGCATTCCTGTATCAATACTAAAAAACAATTCTGATTATGAAGAGAATTAAATTCTTATTATTAATTTTTCTGATAGCTATTTTATCTCCCAATCTCATGTCAGCACAGAACAGTACATTGACACTCAGCATGTCTGATACTCCTCTGAATGAGATCCTGAATAAAATAGAAAAGAAAACAAACTATTCTTTTCAGTATAGCACACAAGTTATCGACGTAAAACAGAAACGTACGATCCATGTAAAGAACCAACCGATAGAAGCAGTATTAAATATTCTTCTGAAGGGTACAGATATCCAGTATCATATCAAAGGAAAGCAAATCATCTTGAATGCCGGAAAGAAGGAAACGAAGAAAACGCCGGCTAAATCTAAAGGCATCGTCATGGACAGTAAAACCCGTGAACCGATTATCGGAGCAAGCATTACGGTAGAAGGGGAGAAAACCGGTTCTATCAGTGATATTGACGGTCGTTTCGAGATTGAAGCTCCGGAGTATTCGAGACTTTGCGTTTCTTATATGGGCTATGTCACACAGCTTGTTCCGGTAAAGGCGAACAGCCTGCTGGAAGTATGGATGTCTGAAGACACGAAAGTGATCGACGAAGTAGTGGTAGTAGGATATGGAGCGGTATCCAAAAAAAACCTCACGACTGCCATTGCCCAGGTGAAGCCGGAAAAGATTCCACAAGCGGCAGCAAGCAATATCAACCAGTTATTAATGGGTCGTGCCGCCGGCTTACAGGCAATTGTCAATAGCACCCAACCGGACGGTAAAGTGAATATATCCATCCGTGGAGGAGAGAATCCGA
This sequence comes from Bacteroides faecis, assembly GCF_020091505.1. Taxonomy (NCBI): domain Bacteria; kingdom Pseudomonadati; phylum Bacteroidota; class Bacteroidia; order Bacteroidales; family Bacteroidaceae; genus Bacteroides; species Bacteroides faecis. Next base: position 848,787 of record NZ_CP081916.1, read on the forward strand.
TCTATGTAGTGGACGGCATCGTAATGCCAAGCGAAGCCATCAGCACAAATGGTGGAGAAACAGGGCTGCCGAGCAATGTAAACCGTGGCGGACTTGCCGGACTGAATCCTTCTGATATCGAGTCCGTAGAAATACTGAAAGATGCTTCAGCAGCCATTTATGGTATCGGCGCAGCCAACGGAGTTATCTTAATCACCACCAAGAAAGGGAAAGAAGGCGCTCCCAGGTGCGCCCATAATGGCTGCATGTTAAATATCTCTTTGGCAAGAGATTAGACTAGGTTCCAACGGTCTACTTCCAACCGACTTACCTTGAGAGGAAACTCGTATGGGGAATGTAGCATGTCGGTAATGCGGATAAGCAACTAACTGCTATGTTGTATTAGGTCTGCAAGGAAGAAGGATAGATATGAGGATAAAGCCTGATTGGTTGAATGATAGTTCAGTGACCCAGGCCTTGGTGGTGACGGAAAGCAGTTATAAACGTCACTCCGAGATACTCGACCTTACACTGGAAGAGGAAGAGCAGGAACATATCTCGGCACAATCGCAATGAGCGAATAAAAGGACGTAAGTCATATCCGACAATCTATCGAGCCAAATAGTTAACATGCATCTAAATGGGGATTGCCTACGTTAGAATGCCCTTTAAAAGGCTATGAGTTTCAGACTCTGAAAATCTAATATGGCAACGGAGCCTCCGTAGTACTCTGAGCAAGATAACGACTTGTACATGGGGAAGGGAGGCAGTTAATAACTTTAATACAAACAAAGGAAAATGTGAGAGACATTATGAGAAATCCCGAGCTAGTATTAAATAATCTAGCGGCACATAGCAAGCTTTCGGACTACAAGTACGAAAGGCTATACCGTCTACTATTCAATGAAGAGATGCTCTTTGTTGCCTATCAACGTATTTATGCGAAACAAGGCAACATGACAGCCGGAACCGATGGCAAGACCATTGACGGCATGAGTCTTCAAAGAATAGAAAGCCTAATAGAAAGTCTCAAGAGCGAGGCTTACAAACCACATCCGGCACGACGTGTCTACATACCCAAGAAGAATGGAGGCAAGCGACCTTTAGGTATTCCTTCGGTTGAAGACAAGTTGGTGCAAGAGGGAACGAGAATGATTCTTGAAGCCATATACGAAGGCGCTTTCCAAAACACTTCTCATGGCTTCAGACCTCATAAGAGTTGTCACACTGCACTTAAGGATATTCAAGTCAACTTCAAAGGAGCGAAGTGGTTCATAGAAGGAGACATCAAAGGCTTTTTCGATAACATAGACCATGAGACTCTGATTGCAATCCTAAAGGAACGCATATCAGATGAACGATTCCTAAGAATGATAAGAAAATTCCTCAAGGCTGGATACATGGAGGATTGGACTTATAATAAAACCTTCTCGGGAACACCGCAAGGAGGTATCATCAGCCCAATACTGGCAAACATCTATCTTGACAAATTCGACAAGTATATGAAACAATATTCCCAAGAGTTCGACAAAGGTGTTAAAAGACGGACAAACCCAGAATACAATGTATACCGAAATCGGATGTCCGCAATTCAACGTAAACTCAAAGTCGCACAGAGTGATACGGAGAGGCAATCACTTCTTCGAGAACTCAAAGCCACACGAGCAATCATGGTGACCATCCCATTCGGAATGAGTATGGATGAAAAGTACAAAAGATTGAAATATGTGAGATATGCAGACGACTTTCTCATCGGAGTAATCGGCACAAAAGACGAATGTGTCAAAATCAAAGAGGACATATCCAAATTCATGAAGGAAATCCTTCACTTGGAAATGTCCCAGGAAAAGACACTAATCACACACTCCGAAGAGAGCGCCCACTTTCTCGGATATGACATACATGTACAGAAATCAGACTTACTCAAACGAAATGGAAACGGAGACAAGGCAAGAATCCACGCGGGTGCGGTTGTCTTGAAAGTCCCCGTAGAAGCCATAAAGACCAAACTCAAAGCCTACAAAGCAGTTGAATTCAAGACTTTAGATGGCAGAGAAGTATGGTGGCCGATACGAAGGAACAATCTGATAAGCAGACCCGAAGAGGAAATCATTGCCCAAGTCAACTCCGAGATAAGAGGTCTCTACAATTACTATGCATTCGCACACAATGTGTCGCAAGTAGTGGGCTCGTTCGGCTATGTCATGACATTCAGCTTTTTCAAGACCCTTGCGGCCAAGCACCGCAGTTCCATACGAAAGATTAACAAACGCTATCGCAGAGGTGGCGACTTTGTAGTCAAGTATAAGGACAAGAAGGGGAATGAAAAGTGTATTGTCCTTTACAATGGCGGCTACAAACGTAAGGCGGAAGCGAATAGATTTGCGAATGTTGATGAACTCAACCACCGTATATATACGCCCCTTCCAACTTTGGTCGACAGACTGAAACTGGGCAAATGCGAATTATGCGGCATGAACTCAGATTTGGTCATGTACCAAGTGAGAAATCTCAGATTTCTAAGGCCAGACACAAAATGGCATAAACTGATGATTGAGAGGAACCGCAAGACGCTTGCAGTGTGCGAAAATTGCTTTCATACGATTCATAGTTATGGCAAATAGATTAATGTTATTAATGGAGAGCCGTATACATGGGAACATGTACGTACGGTTCGGAGGCAGGTCTGCGGAAACCTGCTGCCGAAAGGCAGTAAGGCGCCGCAAACCGAGCCTACTATCAGCTATGAGGGCAGTTACTCTTTTGTGAGAAACTATCCGTATCTGGACGCACTCACCTCACAGGAATACATGGAACTCGCCAATGTATTCAACAAAGAGAATTACTTGTATAATAAGAAACAGTATCCTTATGGTCCTGATGAATATGACGGAAAATGGAGTCCGCTATTCTCTGAAACAGACCGTCTGAACCCGCGCAACACAAACTGGAAAGACTATGTGCTGAAAAGCGGATACATCACCAAGCATAATCTGACAATCAGCGGAGGCACATCAAAAGTCCGGTATTATCTGGGAGGCAGCTACCTGGACCAGGAAGGAACCGTACTTAATTCCGGTATGACCAAATATACATTTCGCGGAAATATCGGTGTCGAACTCTTCCCTTTTCTGAACCTCACTTCCGCTTTCAATGCCAATCAAAACATCTACAGCAATTGTATGGTAGGTACCGATACTGGCAACCGGGGAGATGTAGCGGGAAGTGCACTGACTTCAGCACTCTTATATCCCCCTTATCTGCCCCTGACGCAAGATGACGGCAGTTATACGATCTTCCGAAGCATCCCTAATCCCAAAGCAATGGAAGACATCGCCGACAAAACGAAAGAAAACGGATACAACCTGAACTTCACCGCCAATCTGAAACTGTACAAGGACATTCTTTCAATCAAAGGGATATATGGGATGAATCAGGAAAACATGAGACGTTCCATTTTTATACCTTCAGATGTTTACTTCTCCAGAATGTACAAATCAAGAGGAAACATACAATCTGAAAGACGGCTGACACAAACACTGGAAGCCATGCTGACGTTCTCTAAGTATATGTTCAATACCGTACAGGTAGATGCCTTGGCAGGTATCGGCAAGTATCTGGAAAGTTACGAAGGATACGGCATCTCCTATGAAGATGTGCACGATGCCATCAACGAGCATGATATCAGTTCGGCAAAAGGAAAGTTTTATCCGACATCGCACACTGGAAAAAATGAGAAGAGATCGCAGTTTTTTAAAGCAAGTTTTGACATACTGGACAAGTATGTGCTTACTGCCACTCTGCGACGGGACGGAACAGACAAGTTTTTCCCGGGAAACAAGTACGCCTTGTTTCCATCCGTATCGGGTGCCTGGAAGATTTCAAATGAAAATTTCCTGAAAAACATTTCATGGATCAACCTGCTAAAGCTCAGAGCAAGCTGGGGAAAGACAGGGCAGGACAACTTGGGCAGTTCTCTTTACGGATCGTATGCACCTAACAATTTCAAAGTCAATTTCAGCGATAACGGCATTATCAACATTCCCTATGTATCGATGGGAGCCAATTATCCGGATGTAAGCTGGCAAAAAACAACCATGAAAAATATCGGCCTGGATTTCTATTTGCTAAGCGACCGTATTTCCGGCAGCTTCGATTTCTTCAGGAATGACATCACCCGCTTATTGGGATATGCTTCCACTTCACCTCTGGCAATCTACGAAACCAGACCGATCAACGGCGGACACTACTACAGAAGAGGCTGGGAACTGATGGTGGATACCAAGAATCTAGTCGGAGAATTCACATGGGACACCTCGCTTACCTTCTCAAAAACAAATTCGTTCTGGAAAGAAAGACTGCCCAACTACGACTACCAGATTTACCAGCAAAGAGAAAATGAGCCGATGAGTGCCTATTATTATTACAACGTCACCGGAATCATCAACACCGACCGGTCCAATATGCCGGAATCACAAAAGACATTGCAGGCAGAAGCCCAATTGCCCGGATGTCCGATTATTGAAGACAAAAACAAAGACGGCAAAATCGATGAGAACGATGTCTACATGAAAGATAACTCTCCTGCCATTTATGTCGGTATCGGAAACACTTTTACTTACAAAAGATTTGAATTTAGTTTCTTCATGTACGGGCAGTTCGGCATACAGAAATATAATATTGCCTACAGCGCAGCACAGGCCGGTCCATTGGCAGTTGACTATCCGGAGAATTCAAATAAGTTTGCATACCGTCTCTGGAACTCGCAAACAAATCCCAATGGAAGCCGGCCCGGTCTGGCCATTGGAAAAATGGGGGCATTACCGGGTAATGCCTGGGTAAATGCAGACAGGGAAAATGCCTCATTCATGAGAATGAGAAATATCACACTGGCTTATAATTTGGCTGGGAACATACTCGGCTCTCTACAAAGATATGTACGAAACATTAAGGTATATGTAGATGCCCAGAATCCTTTCATACTGACTAAATTTCAAGGATTTGATCCGGAAATATATACCGGAGGCGGCGGAGCTAGTGGAGGTTCCAGAGGTGAATATCCTCAAACCCGCACTTTCTCTCTCGGAGTTAATATTACTTTTTAAATGAACCTAAGAAAATCTGCAGAAATGAAAAAGATAAGATTGATAAGACTGTTTATTGCAACAAGCCTGCTCGTATTAAGTAGTTGTGAAGATAACTTCGATCCCAAAATATTCGGTACTTTGAACCCCGACAACTTTCCTTCCACAGAAACGGAATATAAAGACTATGCCCTAGCATGCTATATACCGTTCACTACGACATGGACCTATTACATCGGTACTGAGTTGAGACAGCATGGTTTCTATATACCGGAAGGCGGCATTCTCAGAATGTTTGAATCTCCCTCGGACAATGTGGCTGTCTGGGGCACAGGATGGGGAGAATGGCTGAAGTTCTCGCAAGCCAATTTCAACAACTGCATTTACTATGAGCGCTCCTGGGTAAGTGAAGATAACATCAACCACATACCCAAACTGGCCCAAATCACAAGATTCACCGAAATCATCTCCACACTGGAGAAAGCTGATGAAAACATTTTCCACACCATCAGTAAAAAACAGCTGTTGGGCGAAGTGCATTTATGCAGGGGGCTGATGATTTATTATCTGATGCATATTTACGGTCCGCTGCCCGCCGTCACCAGAGGAGAGGATGTTACAAACGATGAAGTCTTAAATAATCTGGTCAGGCCCTCTTTGGAAGAGATGACTTCATGGATCTACAGCGATTTTGAATTCGCAATAGAAAATCTTCCGGAAACAGTGGAAGAAAGAGGACGTTACACTTCAGATTATGCCAGATTCTGTATGATGAAACACTGCCTCAACGAAGGGGAGCACATGCCGCAGTACTATCAGAAAGCCTTAGAAATGTATCAGGAACTGGAAGCAACTCATCGCTACAAACTCTTTAAAGAAGGGGATAATCCGTATGTGGACATGTACAAAGCCAAAAATGACTTTAATTGTGAGATTATCATGGCTTTAAGCTGCGATCCGTCCGCTGACGGAGGAGACAATAGCGGAAACTTTTTCCCGTTATCCATGCTTACGACTCCCAATGACGCCTCCAAAGTAGATATAAACGGCAATCCTACTCCATTCTATTATCAGGGAAAAGGATGGGCACAATTCTACAATGTATCTCCCAAGTTGTATGACAGTTACGACTCCAAAGACAAACGAAGAGCCGTCATTTTAAATGAGTATTGGGTAGACAACGGAACAGGAGAAGTGACTACCAAAAGAACCAAAGAAGATCTGGGAATCAGATGGGATGGATACATTATCAATAAATTCCCGATAGAGACAAACACAGTCTTTCAGGGAAACGATTTCCCGCTGGCCCGTTGGGCAGACGTATTATTAATGATGGCGGAAGCGGAAGTGCGTAAATCCAATGCAGCACCTTCTGCAGAGGCTGTCAGTGCAGTCAATGAAGTAAGAAACAGAGCAGGACTGAACAACCTGTCCACACAACAGACAAACTCCAAAGAAACATTTCTCGATGCAATTCTGGAAGAAAGAGCGAAAGAGTTTCTGTATGAGGGACAGAGGAAAATCGATCTGATCCGGTTCAACAAGTATGCCCAGCTATGCCGCAAAACAAAGGGCGTATTACCTACACACCAGTATGTACCGCTGCCTAACTATTTTGTAGAACAGGCAAAATCATATGGAAAAAACTTACAGCAAACCTATTCACGTCCCGGATGGAGTGAAGATTTATCGAAAGCTACTAACTAATCAACTTTTTATTATCATGAGAAAACATTTACTTTTGAAACTCTTATTTGTGTGTTTTGCACTAACCAGCTCTTACCTTAAAGCCGGAAACGGAGGGTATCTTTTCGCACATATGAAGCATGAAGACTATGGACGCCTATATTACTATATCAGCAGGGATGCTAAAAACTGGACTAAGTTGAATAGCAACGAACGGGTGGTTCCGGAATACAGGGGGCATCCCGACATCATGAAAGGCAGGGATGGACGCTACTATATGATCGGCGTATCTGAAAAGACACAGAATCCCATCCTTTGGACTTCCAAAGATTTAGTAAAATGGAAACAGGAAAAAGAGTTATCTGCCGAACCATTTATCCATATCGAAGGCTACTTTACAGAACGTGTCTGGTTTGGCGCTCCCAAACTTTTTTATGATAAGGATTCAGATCAATATCTGATTACCTGGCATGCCTGCAAGGCAGGAGCCACCGGCAACGAAGAGTGGAAAACCATGAGAACTTTTTATATATTGACCAAGGATTTTGAGTATTTCACAACACCTGAACGTTTGTTTGACTTCCAAAATGAGGCAGACCGGGAAATGGCTACGATTGATGCCATCATCCGAAAAATCAATGGCAGTTATTATGCCGTTATTAAAGATGAAAGATGGCCTGAAGACGGAGTGCCGACAGGCAAAACTGTCAGAATCTCCCATTCCCGGAATTTAACCGGTCCATATACTGATCCCGGCCAGCCGGTGACTACTCCTTATACTTACTATGAAGCTCCTATCCTGATGCCCAAACCGGACAATGACGGGTGGATGATCTTCTCTGAGAAGTATCCGCATGAGTATGTCCGTTTCCAGGCAGGCAGTATGGATGCCGAAAAATGGGACTGTACGGATCTGACTATTCCGGATTCACGCCACGGAGCAATGGTCCGCATCAGTGAGAAAGAGTATAAAAAAATACTGTCCGGTTTCAAACACTAAGAAAAGATCAATTATATAGATGATGTTTATGAAAAAGAATTTGTATATCGTTCTCTTATGTTTTTTCTGCCTGAACCTCTCTGACATACAGGCGAAGAACCGCTGGAGCATCAATCCGGATAATGATCCGGATTCATTTGCCTGAATAAAAAGAATGCAACTTCCTTAATCAATTATTTGCCCGTCCCCTCCTCTTTTGGGGGCAAATAAAAAACACAGCTAAAAATACGGTTCCTCCGGTAAAGTTCAATCTATCCTATTCAAAGAGTAAGAAGAAAAATATATCTTTGCACCGAATACCCGGCAGAGGATGACTGTGCCGAAAATAATATAGATTATGAATATACTGTTACTTATCGGAGGATTGATTCTCATTTTACTAGGAGCTAACGGACTGACAGATGGTGCTGCTTCCGTAGCCAAACGTTTCCGCATACCTTCTATCGTAATCGGACTCACGATTGTTGCTTTCGGTACTTCCGCCCCGGAACTGACGGTGAGTGTCGCATCTGCTCTGAAAGGAAGCGCAGATATCGCCATCGGCAATGTAGTAGGCAGCAACATATTCAATACATTGATGATTGTAGGATGCACGGCACTCTTTGCTCCGATTGTCATCACCCGGAATACTTTACGAAAAGAGATTCCACTCTGTATCCTTTCGTCTGTCGTATTGCTGATATGTGCCAATGATATATTTCTGGATAATGCCACAGAAAATATATTGAACAGAGTAGACGGTTTGCTTTTACTCTGCTTTTTCGCTATCTTCATGGGATATACATTTGCCATCGCTTTTCCCAAGTCTTCCGCTACACCGGAACCGGCAGAACATGCGGCAGTCCAGGAAGAAGAAATCAAATTGCTTTCGTGGTGGAAATCAATCCTCTATATCATTGGCGGATTGGCAGCCCTGATCTATGGAGGCCAACTGTTCGTTAACGGAGCTACGGGCATTGCCCGCAGTATGGGCGTCAGCGAATCTATCATCGGACTGACACTGGTAGCCGGAGGAACTTCTCTGCCGGAACTTGCCACTTCTATTGTAGCCGCCCTGAAAAAGAACCCGGAAATAGCTATCGGAAACGTAATCGGCAGCAATCTTTTCAATATTTTCTTTGTATTAGGATGCAGTGCCAGCATCACTCCCCTTCACCTCAGCGGAATTACCAACTTCGATTTGTTCACACTGGTAGGTTCCAGCATTCTGCTCTGGCTGTTCGGACTGTTCTTTGCCAAGCGAACGATTACACGTATAGAAGGAGGTATTATGATACTTTGCTATGTGGCATATACGATGGTACTGATTTACAATACGTAATCCGGCAAACCACATTAAAAAAACAAAAGGCTTCCGGCAATTATGTCCGGAAGCCTTTCATATTTAGATCCAAAAAGAAGAATCTATTCCACCTCAGCTATAGTCAAAACATTCACGCCATACTTTCCATCTCTGGAAATCCACCAGTCCGTATCTCCATTAGCGCAATGGATAGCATAACGAGGATTATATCTGAGCCTGTCCGATCCGTCCGGTATCCATAACCCTAACTGATAAGTTCCGGCAGGAATCGAAGCCGGGAGTTTAAGAGATAAATTTACCGTGTGCATCAATGAGGTATAGGTCGAATCATTCGGTTCAAACGGTTGCCAGTTCAAAGGATTGGCATCCGTTGGAAATTCCGTAACTTCTCCTTCCTTATCTATCAGCACGAAATAAACAGGATGCTCACCAAATACAGTGGCAAAGCCTCTGTTCTTCAAACTTAACTTCAGCATGTTCTCTTCTCCACCCACGAATTTTGAGGGAAGCTGAAGTGACTGCAGTTCAATCCGATAACCCAGATGATCTCGTATGTAATCAAACACATTACGCTTTACCTTCGTTCCGTCTTTCTTCCGGAAATAGCTGTCGGACACAGGCATATGATGCTGGAGAAGAGAGTCTTCCGTTATCATCGTTTTTTTCCAGACTACCATAGAGTATTCGGGCGGGTTATTTTCGTCAAACCGATTGTTGGGATGCTGTTCTTTATAGTTATGTATAACGCTCAAGGAAGTATAGTGCTGGAGGAACAACCGTCTTGCCGCCTGCACACCGTCAATAATCCATCCGGCAGAAGGACTGTCCGGATCGGCTCCTACACTCCAAAATCCCCAGGGCAGTTCACCGTCAACCACTAAATAAGGAGATTCCGCCACTATCTGATCAAACTTGGGAGTTCCTTCGTGCATGTCGGCATCCCATCTGTCAGGACGTATGACAATAAAATCATCATGGAAAGAAAGTCTCTTATAAAGCTCCGGTTTATCCTTTAACAGATTCTTGAATTCAGGAAGTCTTACTTGTACATTTCTCTCCGCAGGTACTACAGAAAGCAGTTTCTCCAATACGGCAGCCTTTGTTTCTTCCGAGTTTTCCAATCCTTGAACTGAACTATGCCATTCTCCCCATGCACCGATCATTCCGGCTTGCACCACTAAAATCAGATCTCTATTTTTCTCCAGAAAAGGTTTCAACTGGTCCAGATGATCCAGTATCTGTTCGCCGGTAGGACCGATGGGTGATCTCCCCATAAAGTCCCGTTCATAGGCAAAACGCAGTACAGCCTTTTTCCCTTGATTTTGCAGTTCATCAAAATAAGCCTGCATGGTCCGGAAGTTTTCTTCAGATAGCTTCTCGCCTATTAAATAGGTAAGATAAAAGTAACTCTGTGCCAGTGACACACTATCGGAGATATATTTAGCGGACAATTCATCCAGTTCTTTGGTAGGGCTATCTTTTTCGTGCAGTACATCCACGGCTGTTTCCAGCCGGAATCCTCTTCCGGGATTGTACAATCCATGTTCTCCCTGCGCATCATCTACACAAATTCCACGAAACTCCAGAGTCCGCTGTGAATTACCGCACCCGCCCGCCAACAAAGCAAACATGGCAACAACCATACTGCTACATATCCAATTCCTTTTCATAGTCTTATTTTTGTTTACCGGACAAATGTATAACAAATCCGGAGACAAGCATCACCCTACAGTCATTTTGCACAAGAAAGTATCAGTATCTGATAAATAACGCAAAAGTATTAGTGAATGCTAAAATTGTATTTGTCCCACTATCGGAATAATCCTACCTTTGCCGTATCATTCGTTATGACAGTTCATGATCGTAAGATTAATCTTAAAAATAAGGCAATACATGAAAAATCTCAATTGGTTATTACTATTCATTATTCTGCTGATTCCGATAAAAAGTATCAGTGCCAAAAAGAAAGCGGAAAAGAGTGACAGAGAAATCTGGTGTGATATAATGTACCGAATGGCAGCCCCTGTATTGAGTAATATGAGCGAAGGGCTTCTAAAACAGAATATGCTGGTTGAATTAAGTCCGACATGGGACGGACGCAATAAGAACGTCACCTACATGGAATGCATCGGACGTTTAATGGCAGGGCTGGCACCCTGGCTGTCACTGCCGGATGACGACACACCGGAAGGAGTCCGACGCAGGCAACTTCGTGAATGGGCATTGAAAAGCTATGCCAATGCCGTAGATCCGGATTCCAACGATTATTTGCTATGGCGTCAGGAGAATCAGACATTGGTAGACGCCGCTTTTATTGCAGAGAGTTTCTTAAGAAACTATGACGCTTTATGGATGCCATTAGACAGCATCACCAAACAACGATATATCGCTGAATTTACTGATCTCAGGAGAGTAGACCCTTCTTATAGCAACTGGCTGTTGTTCAGCGCCACTGTCGAATCATTTCTCCGGAAAGCAGGTGCATCCAGCGATACCTATCGCATCAGTTCTTCTCTGCGTAAAATAGAAGAATGGTATATAGGAGACGGCTGGTACTCGGACGGTCCTAATTTCGCTTTCGACTATTACAACAGTTTTGTCATACATCCTATGTATATAGAAACACTGGAGATCATTACCGAAGCCGGCAAACATAAAAAGATTGGAAATATGCCCGGCTGTAACTATCATGAAGCGATCAAACGCGCGCAACGATTCGGAATCATTCTCGAACGCCTCATCTCTCCGGAAGGTACACTACCTGTCGTCGGACGGTCTATCACTTACCGCACAGGCTCCTTACAGACCTTGGCCCTGCTCGCCTGGCGCCATTGGCTACCCAAAGAATTACCAAACGGTCAAGTACGTTCTGCTATGACGGCAGTCATCAAACGTATGTTTGGAGACAATCATAATTTCAATGAAAAAGGCTTCCTTACATTAGGATTCAATGGTTCTCAGCCTGATATATCTGACTATTATACCAACAATGGCAGCCTATATATGGCATCTCTCGCCTTCCTGCCGTTAGGTCTCCCTGCCGATGCTCCATTCTGGACAGATGCTCCACTGCCTTGGACGTCGAAAAAAGCATGGGAGGGAGAAGATTTCCCGAAAGACCACTCTTATCATTGAAACAATTGATAATCAATATTATACTATAGTTTCCATTCGTACTGAAAACTATTATTCATGGAGTTGTGTCAAAATGCTGGCACACCCCCATTTTGTTTATATAATTCCCCAATAATCCGAAAATTCTTCCAAAATAGTGTCTAATAAACTTGGAGACCGTTTATAATAAACCCTTCAACTATTTATTAAAAACATTGTGACCGTTTATTCTAAAACTGTAAAGATATTATCTCTAACAAAAAGAGAGTCTATTCATCTTTGGAGAAGAAAACTATGTTGACAGTTAATATTACATACAAAAAACGTATGCGCATAAATTTACAATCAGGATATCGAAAAGCAAAATCAAAATATAGAGCATCCAAAGAAATAGTATAAAAAGTATTAGTATCTGCTAATATTATATTTGTCTTCCCCCTAAAATAGTCCTACCTTTGCCTATCATTAGTTAGGGTCCTCCCCATTAAATAATGAATAAAACATTAACCATATAAATAACAATATCATGAATAAACAAACCTTTTTAACCCTACTTGCTACATTCGCCCTTCTCTTCAGTTTCACCTTCTCCTGCAATGCCAAAGGAAAAGATAAAGCCAAACACGTTGTCTTCATCGGTTTAGACGGCTGGGGAGCCTACAGCCTTCCTAAGGCAGATATGCCCAATGTGAAGAAACTGATGGAAGACGGTTCTTATACGTTGAAAAAGCGTTCCGCCCTCCCCTCTTCCAGTGCCATCAACTGGGCATCCATGTTTATGGGAGCCGGACCGGAACTACACGGATATACCGAATGGGGATCTAAAACTCCGGAACTTCCATCACGCGTATTAAACAAGAACGGTATCTTCCCGACTGTTTTCCAGTTGCTGCGCGATGCTCGACCGGAAGCAGAAATCGGCTGTCTGTACGAATGGGAAGGTATTAAATATCTGGTAGATACACTCTCTCTAAATTACCACTACCATGTGGCCGACTGCAATAAAACACCCAAAGAATTAGGTAATATGTCCTCTTCTTACATAAAGGAAAAACATCCGGCATTGGTAGCCATCTGTTTCGACGGTCCCGACCATACGGGACATACAGAAGGACATGATACTCCGGCATATTATGAGAAACTTAAAGAACTGGATAGTTATGTCGGACAGATCGTTCAGGCAGTCAAAGATGCAGGAATGCTGGATGATACTATTTTTATATTAACTTCCGACCACGGAGGCATTGATAAAGGACACGGAGGCAAAACAATGCAAGAGATGGAAACCGCTTTCATTATATCCGGTAAGAATATTAAAAAAGGCCTCCGATTCGACGATGTAAGTATGATGCAATACGATGTGGCTTCCACAATTGCCCGCATCTTTAATTTAGAACAACCACAAGTTTGGATAGGTAGACCCATGGAGATTGTTTTCAAATAATCATTCAAGATGATTAATAGGAAGAAGAAGAGACTAGAAATAACGAGTTTCTCCTTTTTCAATTTAACTCTTGGCACTATCATTATATAGGCTACAAAAATTATTTCCTATAAGTAATAAAATGGGGAATCATAACAGTTTTATTACTTATAAGTAATAAAACTCCTTCTTTTATAGCTGTTAATTACAGCATAATACTTGCATCAAAATACATATCCTTATACCTTTGCCCTCGATAACAAAACAAAATATAACTTTCATCATATAATGTATAGCGACAAATGAATATTATACCCCGAAAATTTGCCTTCCCCCCAATATACTCTATCAGCATCCTTCACAGGCAATCCAGCGAATTCAAACAGCATCAAAAAAACTGATAGCACATTTGTCCTTTCGCAGAATCAGCTTGAAATACAAAACGATAGAATTGTATTAGTAAATGATAAAATACTACTTGTCTGACGGAGTAAAGCCAAGTAACTTTGCCACATATTAAATAACAAAAATAACATGCAATGAAAAACAAACTATCTTATCTTATTGGAGTAGCGTGTCTATTGTGCTACACAAGTACATTTACTTCTTGTGTCAATGGTGTCGATGACGAATATCTTGAGCAGAAGTTTACAGAAAACAATGGAACTGACGAAGAAGGTGATGAACTCCCTGATCTAAATGGTGATTATAGTATAGAAGGAGATTATGAGTTAATTATGACTTGCAACGGAGAACCCCTTGAAGGAAAAAAAGTGGTTATGGCAGTGGATGAAACAAATGAATCAGCTACTATCACCTTTGCTGCCGCAGAAACTGATTTGGAAAGTATAATCGGCTTGATTCCCGGTGCTAACCTGATTCAAGGTCTGGGTCTTAAATATACAGGCAATAGCCCGGTTCCGGGAGAAAAGGAAATCACCATTACGAATGTTCCTCTATTCAGAAATGGAATGAATTATATGTTCAAAGGTAGCTATATCCAGCCAACATATACTATGGACTATGAAGGGAAAATTGAAGACGAAAAGCTGACTGTCGATATAAATTACGAACTGACAAATCAAAAACTGGCAGGCACATGGAATCTTGCACCGGTTAACACCAATGCGATGATGGAGGGAATAAATTGCGTAACAACTTCTCCATTGTGGATTAACTGGGACTCTCAAGTAGCAATTGATCCCGGCTATATTGAAGGAGTAGACAATTTAAAGCAACAACCTAACGGAATATTTACATATCTTATTGTTATATTAGGTGATCCCATAATGGCAGATTATCTTCCCATCAACTTGCCTGTTCAAAAATGGATATCAAACCTACTGAAGAGTGTGACAGCTAAACCCAATGGCGGTATGTATGCTATTTATTCATATAGCGGTGATCTTGAACATCCACAATGGAGCAGCTCAGACGGCATGCCTCACAATGCAATGCGTTACTACTACGATCCCGAAAAACCGGATGAAAAAATACACCTTGAACTCAACTCGGGTTTACTCATTGATATTATCCAAGGATTTATAACCCCCGTCTCACGCGGGACCCGTGCTGAAATAGACTATGGAAATACAAAAGAAATAGCCAAACAACTGGTTAAATTATTGGTTCCGATGCTCGAAAAAGGTATCCCTTGTGATTATGAACTTAATGGTGACAAATTAATACTTAACATAGACGGAGTTGCATTGAGAGACATTCTAGCCAAATTAGTAGAACTGGCAAATGACCCGGCGGCAAAGACCGTTATTAACGAATTTCTTGACAGCCAAAGCTTAGGAGCATATAAAGAAAATATAGCACTGCTACTGTCGACACTTCCGAACGCCTTAAAGTATCAGAACTATGACGAGAAGAGTGGAGTTGGATCCGGCGAATGTACTTATGTTAAACTTGGATTAAAATTTGTCAAAGAATAATGTAAGGTTTATGATCATAAGGTACCCTCAGATAACATCACATCTATTTTCATTGCAGTAAGAAATGAAAGGAGAGAATCAAAGCATTCTCTCCAATTCAAACTACATTTATTGATTGCTGATACATTAAGTATGAGCCATCAATCAAGAAGATAAATGTGCAGTACCTATACCTCATACCTCCCCAAAAACAATATATGTTTAATACCCTAAGTATTATGAAAAAAAGATTTTATTTATTCTTTATATTATGCCTCATAACCCTTTCCGGATTTGCCCAGGAAATAAAGGTTACGGGTGTAGTAACGGAGGCTTCGACCAATGAACCGATGCCCGGAGTTACAGTTCAGGTGAAAGGAACCACCAACGGCACTATCACAAATTTAGATGGGCAATACACCATTCAGACAAAGATGAACGACATACTCGTTTTCTCGACTATAGGCATGAAAACAGTTGAAAGAAAAGTTTCTTCCAACTCTCCCATCAATATCTCAATGTCAGAAGACAATGTTCAGCTGGATCAAGTGGTCGTTATCGGCTACGGTACGGTAAAGAAGAGCCACCTCTCGGGGGCTGTCAGTTCCGTAGGAACGAAAGAACTGAATGGAGATGTAGCAACTTCTGCGGCTAATGCATTACAAGGAAAAATTGCGGGTGTGTCCGTCATGAGTTCAAGCGGTAACCCGAATGACGGAACTACGATCAACGTTCGCGGTATCAGCTCTTTATCCAACAATGCTCCACTATTTATTGTTGACGGTGCATTCGGCGATATCAATATGGTAGATCCCAACGACATCCAGTCTATAGAGGTATTGAAAGATGCGGCTGCAGCTGCCATCTATGGTTCCCGTGCAGCAGGCGGTGTAGTATTGATTACCACCAAAGGCGGTCGCAAGGAAATGCCGACCAAAGTGGACGTTAATTTCTTCACAGGTGTTCAGCAGAACCCTAAAAAACTGAACGTACTGAATGGCGAAGAATACAGCCGTTTCGCACGCTATTACGGACTTGCCGCTGATGGTTATGGTGCAGAAACCGATGCAGTGCCATATACCGGTGAAGGTACGGACTGGCAAGATGTCATACTGAATACAGCCATGGTGTACAAAGCAAACGTAGCTGTCACAGGCGGTTCAAAAAACGCATCATTCAGTGCATCCGGTGGCTATCTGAATAAAGACGGCATCATGCGCAACAGCAGCCACGAATCTTATAACATCCGGTTGAAAAGCGACTTCAGCTTTCTCAACAACCGCGTCACTGTAGGCGAGTCTTTAATCCTTCGCATGGCAGAAGGCAAAGGCGGTACGGATCAGGATACGATGAACGGCTTGTTGCGTTTCCCCAGCGTTATTCCTATTTTCGACCCGGAGAACGCTACAGGATGGGGTACCTCTGCAGACATCAACCTTCCGAACCCTTATGCAATCTCTGAAATCAATGATATTACGAGCGAAAGTACACAAATCTTTCTGAACGCATACCTCCAAGCTGAAATCATCAACGGATTAAAATACAAGTTGAACCTGGGTATGAGAAGAAATCACACGAAAAACCGTAATTATACAGGCGTATATGACTTGGGGACTTATGGAACCAATGAAGCACCGGACCTTTCGGAAAGTTTTTCAAGCTTCGACTCATGGGTACTGGAAAATACGTTGAATTATGACCGCACCTTCGGCAAGCATACAGTTTCGGGAATGGTAGGCTATTCTGCACAGAAAGATAAAAGCTACGGACTGAACGGAAGCAACTCCGACCTTCCGAAATTTATCGACACAATGACCGGCAACGTGACTACCATGAAATCCAGCAGTTCCATACACGAACAGGCATTGGTTTCTCTCTTCGGACGTGTGATGTATTCATACGACGACCGTTATCTGTTCTCTGCTTCTATCCGTCGTGACGGTTCATCACGCTTCAAAGACGGACATCGTTTTGGCAGCTTCCCCTCAGTCTCTGTGGGATGGAACATCAACCGTGAAAAGTTCTTCCGCCCGTTGGAAAACATCTTCGACCAAGTGAAACTGCGTTTAAGCTACGGTAAACTGGGTAATCAGGAAATGGACAGCTATTATCCTACATTGAGTGTGGTAAGCGACGGTATGAACTACCTGCAAGGCAACTCGATATGGTTTGGTAAGCTACCTTTTGTAAATGCCGTATCACCGGACAACCTGACATGGGAAAATACGGAAACTTACAACATCGGCCTGGACGTAACTTTACTGAACGGGAAACTGGCACTAACCGCAGATGCTTATATCAAAAATACAAATAATGTATTGCTGCCGATTCCTTACGCCTCTTCTACCGGTATCAACGGACTCTCCATCCAGAATGCGGGACAAGTACAAAACAAGGGTATCGAAATTTCCGCTACATGGCGCAGTTCTATCGGTGACAAAGCAAACTACTACATCGGCGCCAACCTAAGTACGGCAAACAACAAGGTGACTGAAATCAACGCCGGCGGAAAGTATATGTCTATCTCCGGTTATTCGGCTCACGGAGCAGGCGGACGCGGTATCAACATGTTTAAGAAAGGACATTCCATGTCTTACTTCAACCTGATTGAAACAGACGGTATCTTCCGCAGCATGGAAGAAATCGAAAACTACAAGAACAGAAAAGGTGAACTGATTCAACCGGGTGCACAAGTAGGCGATGTACGCTACAAAGACTGGAACGGCGACGGAAAAATCGACACGAATGACCAGCACGACGTAGGCAGCCCCCTTCCTAACTTCACCTTCGGACTGAGGTTAGGCGGCGACTGGAACAACTTCGACCTCAACATCTTTATCGACGGTGTGGCAGGCAACAAGATTTATAATTATCCGCGCTATTGCCTCGAATCAGGCGCATTCAACGGTAACTTAAGCACGAACGTCGCCAACTCATGGAGACCGGATAACCCGAATACCGACATGCCCCGTTTCTCAAAGGTAGACGGTACGGACAATAAACTGGCTTATACCGACAGATGGCTGGAAGACGGCTCTTACGTACGACTGAAAACGATTGATATCGGTTATACCTTCCCTAAACAATGGCTACAAAAAGCTATGATCCAGAACCTGCGTCTTTACGTATCTATGGAAAACCTGCTGACCTTGACCAAGTATACCGGCTATACTCCCGACCTGGGCGAAAGTTCTTCTACCGGCGTGAGCTACAATGTTTTCTCAAGAGGAATTGACCAAGGCCGTTACCCTATTCCACGTACATTTTCCTTTGGAATCCAGTTAGGTTTATAACATACTAAGATTAATACATTGAAACATTGAATTATGAAAAAGAATTGGTTATCATATATGCTTGTATCAGCTCTCCTATCCGGAGCGCTGACATCATGCAGCGACTCTTTTCTGGATCTGAAAGACCCGAACCACTTTACCAACGAAAACTTCTGGCAGGATAAGGCAGATGCGGAAAGCGCATTGGCAGCAGCTTACTCACCTATCAAATACCAGATGAACGGATATTACGGCGCATTTGACGGATGGCTCAACCTCAACAGCCGTGGAGACGATATCTTTACGATACTGAATGAAGAAGCCAGTATGTGGGATATAGCTACATTTCAAAACTCCGCCACAACAGGAAATGACCCGTACGGTGCTTTGTATGCAGGTATACAACGTGCCAATATCGTACTGAGATACATCGACCAGGTACCGGCAAGCGGTATCACGGAAAGCGACCGTGCCATGATTAAAGACGAAGCTCTCACGTTGAGAGCCTATCAATATTTCCTGTTGGTAAATAACTACGGAGATGTGCCTTTGCGTCTGGTTCCGTCGAATGAAGACGATCCCAACAAAACGTCATCTCCCGAAGCTGAAATCTGGCAACAGATTGAAAAGGACCTGACCGACGCAATCAATGACGGCAACCTGCCGGAAACCCGCCCGGCTGAACAAAAAGGACGTATCGAGCAAGGGGCAGCCATCGCCATACTTGGCAAGGTGTATGCAACACAGCACAAGTATAAAGAAGCCAAAGAAACACTGAAAGGTTTGATTGACTCTTCATACAGTCCATTCGGAACTTCAGGAAAGCGCTATCGTCTGATGGAAAACTTTGTCGACAACTTCACTACCGCCAATGAAAACAATGCCGAATCTGTATTCGAATTACAGTACAGCAGCGACGGTGACATGTCATGGGGTAATGAAGGTGGTATTAGCCTGGGCAGTTCATTGGCACAGTTTGTAGGTCCTGCTAAATCAGGGGGATGGGCAAAGTTGATGCCCTCAGCCTTCCTTGTCAGCGAATTTACTACTGAAACACGCGGAAGCAAGCCCACCGTTCTAGTCCCTGATCTGGATAAAGACGGAAATCCACAATACAACGAAGACGGAACTCAGAAAATGAAAGAAATCGCCAATCCTGATAAAACAGCAGAACCAAATTCGAAATATGACAAGCGAATTTATGCCAGCATGTTCTTTACTCCGGAAGAATACGGTGACTGGGTTACAGAAGAAAATGGCTGGTATGACGGAAAGTTCTACGGTGGTCTCTTCACGATGGACGACCTCTGGACAGGAAATGCTTCCAAAATGGCTGGTGGTGCTCCTATCTTTAATGTAAGTCAGGCAAGCGGTGCTCAGATCGGTAAGTTTCTATTAAAGAAATACACTGCCCACTATGTAAAATCAAAAAGTGCCGATAACATGGGTAATGTAGAAGGCAGAGCAAACAATGTCCGCATCATACGTTTTGCGGAAGTATTGCTGCTGTACGCCGAAGCGTGCACAAAAGAAGCGGATAAAGACGGAGCCAACTGGGCATTGAACGAAATCCGCCAAAGAGCAGGACTGCCTGAAAAAGAGTTCCAACAACCCGAGCTGATGAAAGAAATAGAACATCAATGCCTGCTTGAATTTTTTGGAGAAGGTCATCGTTTCGACGACTTGAAGCGCTGGTATACAACCCCTCAAATTCAGATGATCTTAAAAGGAAATGATAAACAGGGAGCATATAACTTCAGAGAAAAACATAAATACTTCCCTATCCCCGCAGGAGAACTTAACAACTCATCTGTAGAACAGAATAAATTCTGGAAATAATTAGAAACACTATTAAGAAACAGTTTATGAAAAAGATATATCTATTTTTAAGCACATCATTGTTCCTGTTGCTCGGAGGCGTTACGGCTTGTGACGACAACAGCCTGAGTCATGATGAAGTGAATATTCCGGACCCGGTAGTGATATCCGACGAAGATGACGGCATTTCAGCCGAACCGACTACAGAATCAGTAATCAGAATCCAACCGGAAAACAAGCATCAGGAGATTGACGGTTTCGGATGTAACTTCGGATGGGCGGAAGCTGTATACGGATGTATGAAACGTGAACAAATCATGGACGACTTGTTTGGCGAAAACGGATTGAAATTTAATATCTATCGTGGAGAGGTATGCGCCTCATCCGCCTCTGAAGATGGTAATACTTTTAATTTCAAAACAAATGAAAATTATCATCTGGGAGCACATTCTTCTGAACAGAAAACGCTCTTTAATTCAGATAGCGGGAAATACAAAGAATATTCCCAACTATGGATCATTGACTACCTGTGCAAAAGAAAACTGATGGATATCTATTACTTCTTCTCCGTATGGACTCCTCCTGTAGTATGGAAATCTTTTGGCGAAGGCGAAGTAGCCAGTGGCGGAAGCGGTTCTTTCAATAGCGAACACAGTCAAGTTTATGCCGAGTTCCTGACAGGCTTTGCAAAAGCTCTTGAAGATAAATTCGGTATCAACGTCTATGGTATCTCCGGCTGGAACGAACCCGACCAAGCAATGGGAGGATGGGACGGATGTATGTGGGGAAATCAGCAAATGGCGGATTTCACGATGGACTATCTGCGCCCGGAACTGAATAAGCAAGGCTTACAGGACACAAAAATCATTTACGGTGAGTTGCCTTGGTGGGCAAATGCCGTGACATGGGTGGAAACTTCTTTGAAAAACAACCCGAATTTAGCGGACGCCAACATCGTTGCAGCAGGACATGGTTATTCTACAGTGGATGCCAATATCCTGCCAATGACAGCAGCTCAAGAAAAAGGAATCCATGTGTGGCAAACAGAGACTTGTGATGACAAAACCCGCGACGAAACGTGGAATGATGCAATGAAATGGGCAAAGAACTATCATGATTACCTGACAAAAGCCCAGACCAATGCCGTCGTATGGTGGGCAGGCGCACGTCAATGCACATCGACCGGAGAAAACCTTCTTCAAACAGATGCATGGGATTTCAGTAATTCATATTATCGCATAGACCGCTACTACTCTATCGGACAATTCTCCAGATATATCCAGCGAGGTTCAACGCGTGTAGACGTAGAAACGAAATCAACAACGGCGAACAGAATCCCAAAAGATTTGAGTGCATCCGCATACATCAAAGACGACACATATACCATTGTATTAGTGAACAAGTCAAAATCCAAAGCCTTCGATGCCTTGCTGGAAATAGACGGCAAAGATTTCGACAGTATGGTTTCATATACCTCCAGTTCCAGCGTGAAATGGTTGCGCAAAAAGCTGAATCCGTCTTCGACCGGCAAACGTTCTGTGACTGTTCCCAAATATAGTGTAGTAACAATCACCGGAAGGTTCAAATAAAACACAATCCGGCAAATTGAAAGAGGAACAATTAAGTTTTGTATTGTCAATAAAATGATTCCGGATTCCCTTATCGGATCTGGAATTATTTTATTAAAGAAATAGTATTATGAGTAGAATTTATGACAACAGATTGCGTCTTCTACAAGAAGCGCATGAGACTCTGATAACCCGCGCGAACAGGATTATTCTTCCCGGCAATGGGATTTTCGAAAGATACGAATACCCGGTTTTAACAAACGAGCATGCCCCTCTGGAGTGGCGTTACGACCTGAATCCGGAAACCAATCCATGGCTAATGGAACGGATCGGAGTCAACGCTACCATGAATGCGGGAGCCATCCAATGGAATGGAAAGTATCTGATGATGGTACGCGTAGAAGGAAATGACCGAAAATCTTTCTTCGCCATCGCCGAAAGTCCCAATGGCATCGATAATTTTCGCTTCTGGGAATATCCGATAGAGCTGCCTGACACAGACCCGAATGAAACAAATGTCTACGACATGCGTCTGACGGCCCACGAAGATGGCTGGATTTATGGTATATTTTGTAGCGAAAGCCTTGATCCGAACGCTGTACCGGGTGACCTGTCTTCTGCCATAGCCAAAGCAGGCATCGTGCGTACAAAAGATTTGAAAAACTGGGAACGACTGCCCAATCTGATTTCCAAAAACCAACAGCGCAATGTAGTGCTACACCCGGAATTTGTAAATGGAAAGTATGCCCTGTACACCCGACCGCAAGATAGCTTCATTGATGCGGGAAACGGAGGAGGTATCGGCTGGACGTTAATTGACGATATCACCCATGCGGAAATAAAAAAAGAAACAATCATTAATTATCGACATTATCACACTATAAAAGAAGTAAAAAACGGCGAAGGTCCTCATCCTATCAAAACCCCCAAAGGATGGTTACACCTCGCTCACGGTGTCCGTGCCTGTGCCGCCGGACTTAGATATGTCTTATATTTATATATGACATCCTTAGATGACCCAAGTAAAGTTATAGCCCAGCCGGGAGGTTACTTCATGGCACCTGTAGGAGAAGAAAGAATCGGAGATGTATCCAACGTATTATTCTCTAACGGATGGATTGCAGATGAAGACGGAACCGTTTTTATTTATTACGCTTCCTCCGACACACGGATGCATGTGGCAACTTCCACTATTGAACGATTAATAGATTATTGCCTGCATACACCGGAAGACAAACTTCGCTCAGCAACCTCCGTCAATAGTATCTCTAATCTAATAGAAGCTAACAAGCTCGTTATGTCGGAAACAGCTGTGGCATTATAGTTCCGGAATCATTAGTTAACCGGGAAAACGATTTCTAATCAAACAAGGTTCTTATACAACGAATGTATAGGAATCTTGTTTCTTTATATCGGCGCAAAAACTATAGAGTACACTCCAAAACAGCAGTATTATCGTGTATCTTTCAAGGTGCTCTATTCAGCATTTCAAACGTTAATACCTGATTTGCGGGATGTTAATATCTGACACGCCAAGTATTAACACTTGGGGAGTCAGATATTAAGATATGGGAAGTCAGATAAATAGTATCAGCATGGGTTAAAATAATATTTGTTTCTTCTCTATATTCGCCCTACTTTTGTATCGAATAGATAATTAATATATTAAACCAAATCAAAACAACGACATGAAATTACACACAGCCGATCTTCTTATCATCTGCGCCTATCTCATTACCATGATTATCATCGGACTCATACTGAAAAAGCGAGCTGCACAAAATATGGATTCCTATTTCCTAGGAGGCAAATCACTACCTTTCTATATGCTGGGGCTATCCAATGCATCCGGCATGTTCGACATTACAGGTACTATGCTGATGGTATACTGGGCATTCGCTTATGGCTTTAAAAGTCTTTGGATTCCCTGGTTATGGCCGGTATTCAATCAGATATTCCTGATGGTTTATCTGTCCGTGTGGCTGCGCCGTTCCAATGTACTCACCGGGGCCGAATGGATCAAAACCCGTTTCGGCAAAGGCAAAGGAGCTACCCTTTCTCACACAATCGTGGTAGTATTTGCTTTATTGAGCGTACTTGGCTTCCTGAGTTACGGATTTATAGGAATAGGTAAATTCATGGAAATCTTTATTCCTTGGGAAGTCATCTCACCTTATATTCCTTTCACTGTTTCACCGGAGTATGTTCCGCATGTATATGGCATTTTCTTTACAGCTATCGCCACCTTCTATGTAATGTTGGGAGGAATGCTGAGCATTGTATGGACTGATGTCGTTCAGTTCCTTATCATGACAGTAGCTGGCATCGTCATCGTAGTGATTGGTATGCAGATGGTGGCACCCGATATGATACACTCCTTTGTACCAGCAAGCTGGGATTCCCCTTTCTTCGGATGGACACTCGATATAGACTGGAGCAGTCGGATGAGCCTGTTAACCGAGCGAATGGCAAACGAACCTTACAGCCTGATAGGTATCTTTGTCATGATGGCTTTACTCAAAGGTATCTTCATGAGCATGGCCGGTCCTGCCCCCAACTATGATATGCAGAAAATCCTATCCTGCAAGTCGCCTAAAGAAGCGGCGATGATGAGTGGTTCTGTATCTGTAGTGCTATTAATTCCCCGTTATCTGATGATTATGGGATTTGCGTTACTGGCTATCTACTTCTTTAAGGAAGATGGAGGATTGTCACAAATGGAAGTTACACGCACAGACTTTGAGACAATTCTTCCTCATTTAATAACCCGATATGTTCCGTCAGGACTTGCCGGATTACTACTGGCAGGTTTGCTGGCAGCTTTCATGTCCACTTTTGCTTCTACCGTCAACGCAGCTCCCGCCTATATAGTGAACGATATTTATCTGAAATATATCAACCCGAAAGCAAGTGTCAAAACGCAGATACGCAGCAGCTATGTCATTTCTGTAGCGGTAGTAGTAGTCAGCACTATCATCGGATTCTTCCTGAAAGACATCAATGAAATATTCCAGTGGATTGTAGGCGCACTTTTCGGAGGCTATATCGCAGCTAACGTACTAAAGTGGCATTGGTGGCGATTCAACGGTGAAGGCTATTTCTGGGGAATGACTGCGGGAGTAATAGCCGCTATTGTCATGAAATTCACTGTACCCGATGCATGGGTAATCTACTTCTTCCCTGTATTATTCGGCATTTCACTGATCGGATGTATCATTGGAACTTATAGCGCCCCGGCTACAGATGAAGAAACACTTATCAGTTTCTATGTCAATGTGCGTCCGTGGGGCTGTTGGAAACCGATTCAGGAAAAAGCAATAGCACGCTATCCTCACATCCGGGTAAATAAAAACTTCAAAAGAGACGCATTTAATGTGTCTGTAGGAATTATCTGGCAATGTACTCTTACTATCATCCCCATGTATCTTGTTGTTCGTGAACAGCTGGGACTCTGGAGTTCTATCGCTTTGCTGCTGATTACTACGCTTATATTGAGAAAGACGTGGTACAAGCCTTTATGCAAAGAAGAAATAAGATACAACGAGGAGATGAAACAAATAAAAGAACAAAAAGAAGATTTAACTTAACACACTAAAACAGAGAACCGGCCATGAAAAGACTATCAGTAATACTATTGTCATTTTTATTATACCTTCCGCTATACGCTCAATTCAGAGGAACAGTCTATATCGACACCGATCAATCGGGCACATTCGACAAAGGAGACAAACCACTGGCGGGAGTGATGGTAACTGATGGAATGAATGTAGTAAAAACAAATAAAAAAGGACGGTTCTCCCTGCCAGGGTTCGAGAAAACCCGGTTCATCAGCATGACTACCCCTGCCAGGTTCGAGACGCAACAATTCTACCTCCCTGTCAAAGAAAACAGAAAGAGTTATGATTTCCTGCTGACCGAAAGCGAACGGACCCAACCGAGAGAGCATTCTTTCGTTCAAATCACCGATACGGAAGTAACCGGAGGAATGGGACGTTGGGTAACTGACTTACAACAATATGTAAAGAACGAAAAGCCTGCCTTTCTGATTCATACCGGAGATATCTGTTATGAACCGGGATTGAAAATGCACAATCAAGTAGTGAACGCAGAGACTATGAATTGCCCGGTCTACTATTGCATAGGCAATCACGACTTAGTAAAAGGCAACTATGGTGAAGAACTCTATGAATCGATTTATGGTCCGACCTGGTATTCGTTTGATATAGGCAACATTCATTATGTCGTTACCCCCATCGATCACGGAGACAATCCCACCGATTATACTCAAAGGGATGTATATAACTGGCTAAAAAACGACCTCGCCATGATGAAGAAAGATCAGTCATTGATTCTCTTCAACCACGATCTGTTCACCCCCGGCGATACTTTTGTTTTCAAAGCCGATAACGAACATATCCTCGACTTCCGTACCTTCAATACAAAAGCACAGCTCTATGGACACATGCACTACAACTATGTCCGTAATCAAAAAGGTATTTACACGATCTGCACCGGCACACTGGATAAAGGGGGCATCGACCATTCACCTTCTTCTTTCAGGGATATAAAAGTAGATGCAAATGATCATATCACAACGCAACTGCGATACACTTTCATTGAACCGCAAGTCGCCATCGTTTCTCCGATGGAGAATCAAACAACCCCAATACATCCGGACAACAACCTGCTTCCGGTTTCGGTCAACACCTATAACTCACAGGCAAGAACATCGCGTGTTTCTTATATCCTGAATGATTTGGAAAATCATCAGGAAATAGCCAAAGGCGAACTGACTCCCCGCAGTGACTGGAACTGGAGTGAAAACATCCAAATTCCAGCTAATACAGACGGAAAGAAGCTGGGGCTGACAGTGACCTCATTCTTCAACGACGGAAAGAAAGCGACTGCCACAAACCGATTCCTTTATCAAAAGGACTTTAAATTGACTTCCATTCCGGGAAAAGACTGGAACACTTTACTTCAGAATGCCAGTCATTCCGGCGGAATAAATGACTCTCAGATCAAACTTCCCCTGCAACTCCAATGGACAGCAAACACAGGCAGTAATATTTTCATGACGTCCCCCATCATCACCAGACAAAAAGTATTCATTGCCACTACCGACGATAACACGTCACTCAATACATACATTTGTGCATTCGATTTCAATTCCGGCAAACAAATATGGAAATTCCGCACGGAAAACTCAGTAAAGAATACGATTGCCTGTGAAGATGGAATCATTATCGCCCAAGATGCCTCCTGCAATCTCTACGCCCTTGACGCAGAATCAGGAAAACTACTGCGGCAGCAATACATCCACCTGAATAGCTATCCTTATCTGACGGAAGGACTAACAATAGACAAGGGAATCGTTTATGCCGGAATCGGTACCGGACTTTCAGCCTACGACTTGAAAACCGGAAAAGTAATATGGACAAACAAAGACTGGAAACAACGGGAAGGCTCTACCACCACACTCACCGTTGCCGGAGATGTATTAATCAGTGGAACGCAATGGGGAGGGCTATACGGCAACGATATCCGTACAGGCAAACAACTTTGGAAACTCTCTGATAACGGACTCGGTAACCGGGGAGCTTCTCCGGTCTATAAAGATGGGAAATTGTGGATCATTTCTTCCAAGAGCTTTTTCATAATAGAACCTCAAACCGGAGAAGTACTCCAACAAAAAGAGTTATCAGCCAATCTGGATGTTACGTCTACACCGCTTGTCACCGAGCAAGAAATTATATTCGGAACCGCAGACCGTGGAATCATGGCACTGGACAAATCCACACTTTTCATCAAATGGAAAGCTGAAACAAAACCTTCACTCGTATATACAGCCCCTTATTCTTCCACTCCACAAGCCGGAGTAGAAACAAGCCCTGTATTATCACAAGGAATTGTTTACATCGGAGCTTCCGACGGATACTTATACGCCATCGACCAAGCAACGGGAATTATCAAAGACAAGCTGAATCTCGGGGCACCCATTTTCTCCACAGTGGCAGTGTCAGGAAATAAAATGATAGTTTGTGACTTCGCCGGGAATGTCTATTGCATAACTACCCCCTTTTCTCTAAATATCAGTCCGGAGAACGATTTATAACTTTTTATTTTTCCCGGTCAGCTCTCCGGGCACACAGTTTTCTCGCCCCACAGCGTTGTAATTTAAAGATTATCACGTATCTTTGCCCCTCAATCATAAATACGAGATATGGCTATTACAATCAAGAAAGTCTCTACAAAGAGAGAACTTAAGAAGTTTATTCGCTTTAATTACAGGATGTATAAGGGCAACCCCTATTCCGTGCCCGATCTCTACGATGATATGCTCAACACATTCAACAAAAAGAAGAATGCGGCATTCGAGTTCTGTGAAGCAGACTATTTTCTGGCATACCAAGACGACAAAATCGTAGGCCGTGTGGCTGCTATTATCAATAACCGTGCCAACGAAAAATGGGATGCTAAAAACGTCCGTTTCGGATGGATAGATTTCATAGATGATCCTGAAGTATCATCCGCACTTATCAAAACTGTAGAAGACTGGGGAAAAGAACGAGGTATGACCCATATTGCCGGACCACTCGGATTTACCGACTTCGATGCTGAAGGAATGCTGATTGAAGGCTTTGACCAGCTCAGTACGATGGCCACCATCTATAATCACCCGTACTATCCCGTACACATGGAGAAACTCGGTTTCGAGAAAGACGCCGACTGGGTGGAATACAAAATCTACATCCCCGATGCCATCCCCGACAAGCACAAGCGTATCTCCGAACTGATTCAACGAAAATACAACCTGAAGATAAAGAAATACACCTCCGGAAGAAAAATAGCCAAAGACTACGGACAGGAAATCTTCGAACTGATGAACGAAGCATACAGCCCGCTCTACGGCTACTCCCCGCTGACACAACGGCAAATCAACCAATACGTAAAAATGTATCTTCCGATTCTTGACTTACGAATGGTTACCCTTATCACCGATGCCGATGACAAGCTGGTTTGCGTAGGTATCTCGATGCCTTCACTGGCCGAAGCCCTGCAAAAATCACACGGACGATTACTGCCACTCGGATGGTTTTATCTGCTGAAAGCATTATTCATGAAACGTCGTGCCAAAATGCTTGACCTACTGCTTGTAGCAGTGAAACCGGAGTACCAAAATAAAGGTGTTAACGCTTTGTTATTTTCCGATTTAATTCCAGTTTATCAAAAATTAGGTTTTATCTTTGCGGAAAGCAACCCCGAACTGGAACTGAACGGAAAAGTTCAGGCACAATGGGATTACTTTGAGACTAAGCAACATAAGCGCCGCCGTGCGTTCATCAAAGAGATAAAATAAAAAGCAACTATGGAAGAGAACGAATTGATACCTGTAGACAACAACAATACAGTAGAGTACACAGATGACAATATCCGCCACTTAAGCGACATGGAACATGTACGCACACGCCCCGGTATGTATATCGGCAGGCTGGGCGACGGTGCGCATGCCGAAGACGGAATCTATGTCCTTCTGAAAGAAGTCATTGACAACAGTATCGACGAGTTCAAGATGCAAGCCGGTAAGAAAATCGAAATTACCGTTGAAGAAAACCTCCGTGTCAGTGTTCGCGACTACGGTCGAGGCATTCCGCAAGGAAAACTAATTGAAGCCGTAAGCATGCTGAATACAGGTGGTAAGTACGACAGCAAGGCATTTAAGAAAAGCGTCGGTCTGAACGGTGTCGGTGTAAAAGCCGTCAACGCATTGAGCTCTCGTTTTGAAGTACGCAGTTACCGTGACGGTAAAGTACGCATCGCCACTTTCTCGAAAGGCAACCTGCTAACTGACATGACGCAGGACACCGAAGAAGATAACGGAACATACATCTTCTTCGAACCGGATGCCACACTGTTCGTAAACTACTGCTTCAAGCCCGAATTCATCGAGACAATGTTACGCAACTACACGTATCTGAATACGGGACTTGCCATCATTTACAACGGCCACCGAATCTTGTCACGTAACGGTCTGGTAGACCTGCTGAACGACAATATGACGGCAACCGGACTCTATCCTATCATCCACCTGAAAGGAGAAGACATCGAAATTGCTTTTACACATACCGGACAGTACGGAGAAGAATATTACTCCTTCGTCAACGGGCAGCATACTACCCAAGGAGGTACTCATCAAAGTGCCTTCAAGGAACACATCGCCCGCACCATCAAAGAGTTCTTCAACAAGAACATGGATTACACCGATATTCGTAACGGGCTGGTGGCAGCCATCGCCGTCAACGTAGAAGAACCGATCTTCGAAAGCCAGACTAAAACCAAACTGGGCTCTACCAATATGGCTCCCGGAGGTATGACAGTCAACAAATACGTAGGCGACTTCATCAAACTGGAAGTAGACAACTTCCTGCACAAGAATACGGACGTAGCGGAAGTGATCCAACAAAAAATACAGGAATCGGAAAAAGAACGCAAAGCGATCGCCGGCGTAACAAAATTGGCTCGCGAACGTGCTAAAAAAGCCAACCTGCACAACCGGAAGCTACGCGACTGCCGTATTCACCTCAACGACCCGAAAGGGAAAGGAATGGAAGAAGACTCCTGCATCTTCATCACCGAGGGAGACTCAGCGAGCGGCTCCATCACCAAAAGCCGCGACGTAAACACACAGGCAGTATTCAGCCTCCGTGGTAAACCGCTGAACTCATTCGGACTGACGAAAAAGGTAGTTTACGAAAACGAAGAGTTCAACCTGCTGCAGGCTGCCCTTAATATAGAAGACGGCATTGAAGGACTACGCTACAACAAAGTAATCGTAGCTACCGATGCCGATGTGGACGGCATGCACATCCGCTTGTTACTGATTACTTTCTTCCTGCAATTCTTCCCCGATCTGATAAAGAAGGGGCATGTATATATTTTGCAAACGCCTCTGTTCCGCGTACGCAACAAGAAGAAAACGATCTATTGCTACAGCGATGAAGAACGGGTGAATGCTATCAATGAATTAAGTCCCAACCCTGAAATCACCCGATTCAAAGGTTTGGGAGAAATTTCACCGGACGAGTTCAAGCACTTTATCGGCAAAGACATGCGTCTGGAACAAGTGACATTACGTAAGACTGATGCCGTGAAAGAACTTCTGGAGTTCTACATGGGCAAGAATACAATGGAACGACAGAACTTTATTATAGACAATCTGGTTATAGAAGAAGACTTGGCATCATGAGAAGAGCAATATTTCCGGGTACTTTCGACCCCTTCACCATCGGTCATTATTCGGTAGTGAAACGTGCACTCACCTTTATGGACGAGGTTATTATCGGAATCGGTATCAACGAAAACAAGAATACCTATTTCCCCATCGAGAAAAGAGAAGAAATGATCCGGAATCTCTACAAAGACAATCCCTGCATCAAAGTGATGTCTTATGACTGTCTGACGATAGACTTTGCGCAACAGGTAGAAGCGCAATTTATCGTCCGCGGTATCCGCACAGTGAAGGATTTCGAGTATGAGGAAACGATTGCAGATATTAATCGTAAACTGGCGGGTGTCGAAACCATCCTGCTCTTCACGGAACCGGAACTGACCTGTGTCAGTTCAACCATTGTACGTGAACTGCTGACCTACAATAAAGATATCAGCCAGTTTATCCCCGAAGGAATGATAATCAGCGAATAATAATCAAGTTAAGCACTTGCCCCAAAGAGAACAGCAGGCAAACTTAACCCAATAATACAGAAGATGATAAAAAAGCTAACGATACTGTGTATTTGCCTGTGTGCTATTAGTGTACAAGCTCAGAACTTCGGTTCTTCCGCCATGCGAAAACTACAGATGGCAGAATTTGCCATTTCCAACTTTTATGTAGACAAAGTAGATGAAGACAAACTGGTAGAAGAAGCCATCATCAAGATGCTGGCACAGCTTGACCCGCACTCCACCTACTCGGATGCCGAAGAAGTGAAGAAAATGAACGAACCGCTTCAAGGCAACTTCGAAGGTATCGGTGTACAGTTCCAGATGATTGAAGATACCCTACTCGTCGTACAACCTGTCAGCAACGGACCTTCCGAGAAAGTAGGTATCCTTGCCGGAGACCGTATCATAGCTGTTAACGACTCCACCATCGCAGGAGTAAAGATGAGCACGGAAGATATCATGAAACGCCTGCGTGGACCGAAAGGCTCAAAAGTTAATCTGACAATTGTCCGTCGTGGCGTACAAGAACCGTTAATATTCACTGTGAAAAGAGATAAGATTCCTATTCTCAGTCTCGACGCTTCTTACATGATTCAGCCAAAGACCGGATATATTCGTATCAACCGTTTCGGAGCCACCACTGCCGAAGAATTCAAGAAAGCTATGACGGCTCTCCAGAAGCAAGGTATGAAAGACCTGATTCTCGACCTGCAAGGCAACGGCGGAGGATATCTGAATGCCGCTATCGACCTTGCCAATGAATTCTTAGGGCAAAAGGAACTGATTGTTTACACCGAAGGCAGAACTGCACAGCGCAGCGAATTCTTCGCCAAAGGAAACGGAGATTTCCGTACCGGTCGCCTCATCGTACTGGTAGACGAATACACTGCTTCTGCCAGCGAGATTGTGAGCGGTGCAGTACAAGACTGGGACAGAGGTATCATCGTAGGCCGCCGTTCTTTCGGCAAAGGACTGGTACAACGTCCTATCGACCTTCCGGATGGTTCTATGATCCGACTGACCATTGCACGATACTATACTCCTGCCGGTCGTTGCATCCAAAAGCCTTATGACAGTTCGACTGATTACAATAAGGACCTGATAGAACGCTTTAATCACGGAGAACTGATGAATGCCGACAGTATTCACTTCCCCGACTCTCTGAAAGTGCAGACCAAGAAACTGAAACGTACTGTCTATGGTGGAGGCGGCATCATGCCGGACTACTTCGTTCCAATCGACACAACTCTCTACACAGATTATCACCGGAATCTGGTCGGAAAAGGAGTCATTATCAAATTCACGATGAAATTCATAGAGGATCACCGGAAAGAATTGGCTGACAAATATAAGAAATTCGAGCACTTCAACGAGAAGTTCATCATTGATGACGATATGCTGGCCACTCTCCGTGAAATGGGCGAGAAGGAAGGTGTGAAGTTTAACGAAGAGCAATATCAAAAATCATTGCCGCTTATCAAAACGCAACTCAAAGCACTGATAGCCCGTGACCTCTGGGATATGAACGAGTACTTCCGGGTGATGAATGCCACGAATGAAAGTGTTCAGAAAGCTTTGGAAATCCTCCGCTCGGGTGAGTATCAGAAGAAGTTGAAATAAATATCGAAAAATAAAACAGATAAACCGTACCCGATCAGACACCTTGGTTGTAGTATAAGTAAAATCATTAAAACAGAAGTATGATACGACAGTTTGATTTTACTTGGACAGCAATCGGCTGGTTACTGATCGGATACGGTTTATTTTTTGCCCTTCCCCTTTTGCAGGCACAGACCTCTGCAAAGAAGTTCTCACTGGAACTGAAAAAAGAAGGTCTGCCCGAAGCACTGAAACAAATAGAAAAAGCGGGCGGAAAGAATATTCTCTTCACCTACAACGGAACAGAAAGTTATCGGGTAACCGTCAGCATCCGCGAAAAAACGGAGCACGAAGCCATTGACCTTGTATTAACCGGCAAACCTTTTGTCTGTATCGAACGGGAAGAGTATTTCGTCGTACAGCGCAAGAAATCGGACAAAGCCATCGCCGTAGAAGGCAAAGTATATGACGAAAAAGGGATGCCCCTGCCTTTTGTCAACATTCTCGCCCTTGCCGCTGATTCCAGTTTCCTTGCCGGAAGCGTGACCGAAGAAGACGGCTCCTTCCATCTGCCTCCGATAGCGGGAGAAGACTGTTTGCTGAAAGCGACTTACATAGGATACTGTCCTCAAATAATCCCCTGCCGCCAACAAAATACCATCCGCCTGCAACCCGACACAGAGCTACTGAGAGAAATAGTCGTCACCGCTTCCCGCCCGCTGATAGAACGGAAAGACGGAACGCTGACAGCCAACATAGCCGGAACGCCCCTTTCACTGATGGGGTCAGCCAAAGAAATGATCTCCCACCTCCCTTTTGTCACCGGCTCGGACGGAGAATATACCGTACTGGGCAGAGGCACCCCCGAAATCTATATCAACGGTCGCAAAGTCAGAGACAAGACTGAACTGGACCGCCTGCAAGCAAATGAAATACTATCGGCAGAAATCATCACTACACCGGGCGTACAATATGGCTCTTCGGTGGGCGCGGTCATCCGTCTGCGCACCATCCGCAAACGCGGACAGGGAATGAGCGGCAGTTTCTACACTGACTACTCGCAAGGACACGAACCGATCGGTAACGAAGGCATCTCCTTGAACTACCGTACCGGCGGACTAGATATTTTCGTGAAAGGGGACTTTGCGGAAATCAACAATTACAGAACAGGTACCTCCAGTCAGGACATTTATGCCTCATCCGACTGGAACCAATCGACAGAGGATAAGAGCAAACAAACCTATCGTACCTTCAACGGTGAACTGGGATTCAACTACGAAATCGACGAAGATCAGTCATTCGGCATGCGCTATATGCCCGGCACGAACATAGGCAATGCACATACTACCAATGAAGGGATAACTCGCATTCTGCAAGACGGCAAAGAAGTAGACCATCTGCACGCTCTCCGCCAAACAGATGCCCATACCGGCTGGTGGCAGGCAGCCAACGGATACTACAACGGTACATTCGGCAAGTGGAACATCGACTTCAACGCCGACTACCTGTACGGACGCGACCGCATCCATCAATATGCCGAAAACAACGGAACCGAAGACGCCACTTCGAGCAACCGCGTACGCAACCACCTCTATGCCGCCAAACTGCTGATCACCGCCCCACTCTGGAAAGGCAAACTCAGTTTCGGCACAGAAGAGACATTCACCAACCGCCACGACATTTTCCTCCAAAGCGGCTTCTCCGCCGATGCCGACGACCGCATCAAACAAACGATGTTCTCCGGCTTCATCGACTACAGCCTGCCATTGGGAAAGTTTAATATCTTAGCCGGACTGCGCTATGAATTTCAACAAACAGATTACTACGAGAAAGGGATTCACCAGGACGGACAAAGCCCCATCTACCACGACTGGATACCTGTAATCAGCATCAGATACACTTCCGGAAACTGGTTTCTCGCCCTTTCTCACCGCACTCTGAAATACAGTCCCAGCTATGACATGCTCACCAGCGCCATCACCTATCAGAACAAATACTCCTATCAGAGCGGAGAACCGTTTCTCGTTCCTCAGATACACCGTTCAACCACCTTCGATGTCGGATGGAAATGGGTCAACTTCAACATCAACTACGACCATTGCTGGAATATGTACACCAACTACACCCGACCGTATGACGACATCAACCATCCCGGCGTACTGCTATTCGGTATGGCAAGCATTCCGCATACCAACATATACGGAGCCGGCATCGCCCTCTCACCGAAAATCGGCATCTGGCAACCTCAGTTCACCACCAGTGTCAACTGGTACGACTCACATGCTGCCTGCGTAGGCATTCCCCAAAACTGGAATGAACCACGATTCCATTTCAATTTCGACAACAACTTCAGTTTCCCTAAAGGTTGGTTCTTCAACATCAAAGGAATACTGTCACCCGGTGCCAAACAAAGTTACGCCATCTGGAAAACCGAAGGAAGAGTGGATGCCCAACTGACCAAATCGTTCCTAAAGGACCAGTCGTTGAAAGTATCAGTAACTGCAAAAGACATCTTTCATACTGGCTACAGATACTTCACCATCTATGGTGACCGGACCTTTAGTTCCAACCGTGATTACCTTGATCAACAGCGTTTCGGCATCCGACTGAGTTATCAGTTCAACGCCACGAAGAGCAAATATAAAGGAACCGGAGCCGGAGCAAGCGAAAAGTCACGTTTGTAAACTGGTAGTTTGAAAGAGAAAAGCTACTTTTACAGCCACAGAATCCTTAAAAGAATGTTCCTGTTCCATAAAAGTCAAACAAAGCGAGAAGCCTTCGGACAGATGTTTACGGAAATGTATCCGCGAATGGTACGATATGCCACACAATTGATGGGGGATAGAGAAGAAGCACGTGATATAGTGAGCGAAGTAATGGAACAAGCTTGGAAACATTTCGAGCAATTGAACAAGAATGACCGGGGCGGATGGATATACACAGCCGTCCGCAACAACTGCCTCAACCGCTTGAAGCATCTCCAAGTAGAGCAGGAAAATGTAAAAGCTCTCTACGAAGCAACACTGGCTGATGTAGAAAATAACTATCGGGAACACGAAGCGCTGCTACAAAAAGCGGAAGCGATTGCCCGAAGTCTGCCTGAACCAACTTGCACGGTACTTCGTTTGTGCTACTACGAACATCTTACCTACCGGGAAGTCGCCCGGCAGCTTGGTATCAGTCCCGACACAGTAAAAAAACATATATCTAAAGCTTTGCGTACACTACGCGAAGCCATGAAAGATTAAAAAGGAGGACAGGTTATGAAAGAGAAAGAAAAATGTACGATGAAAGCGGAAGATTCCAGTTATGGACCGGTAGCAGATAACCGTTGTCCATTCTCTGAAGATGCTGAGATACACCGCTTGCAGAACGCCTTCGGTGAAGCATTGGGTGATATGCCCCTGCCGGAAGAAACCCGGAAAGAATGGAGTATATTCGTGCAACGTCAAGAACAGAAAAAACGGAAACTCCATCTCCGCATCTGGTTGTCCGGCGGCGTAGCAGCAATGCTCGCTTTATCCATATTGCTCTGGTCGCCCTGGCAGAAAACGGATAACAGACAGTTTATCGAAATCTTTAGTGCCCTCCATGCACCGGAGCAGATTACAACCACGGAAGAAAACGGCATCATCATCATCTCTACCCCACCAGCTACAACGACCAAAGTCACTTTGGAGGACGGAAGCAAAGTACTGCTAAACGCAAACAGTCGTCTGGAATACCCGAAAGAATTTGCTTCCAAAAAGAAACGTATCGTAAGTCTTACCGGAGAAGCACGTTTCGAAGTTACTAAGGACAACCACCATCCCTTTATCGTCTCCGCCGGGAAGATGCAAACACAGGTACTGGGTACTGTATTCGATGTAAACGCTTATCCCGGCAATCCTCCTGTCGTCACACTATACCAAGGACATGTGAGTGTAGGCAAAGTAAAATCTCTACCCGAAAAGAGAATATTGCCCGGACAATGCGCTACATTAACGGCAAACGGTGATATTCAGTTATCAAAAGCCACCCAAACAGAAAATGAAGGGTGGCTCAAAGACGAATTTTATTATGATAATACCGAGATGCTAACAGTACTGCAAAATATAGGCACTTGGTATAATATCAGCATCATCTGTCATTCGGCGGACCTGCTACACAAACGAGTTCATTTCCGCTTTAGCCGGAACGTCCCGATAAAGACTTTGCTGAATGTACTGAATGATTTAAACATTGCACACTTTCAGTATGACAATAAACAGATAATAGTCGAATAAACTTCTAGTAAGAACTGTACGGTCTGATAAACAGAGGAAAAAGAATCAAAGTATAAAACAGTTTTTATTCAAAGGAATAAACAAATAATTCTCTTCTATGAAAGCGGTTTACTCAATAATGTTATAATCGAACGTGCCGGAATCCTGACCGTTTTTCCACTCTTTACCTTTTCAACGGGCATTAAGTCTTCTCCTTCTATATCAGAAGTCCGATAAACTTGCCATTGAACTCTGTTACCGTCAATTTTGTCGATGGCAAATTCTTTCTCCGCCTGTGCATAGTTAATGAGAACAATAACGTACGAACCATCCGCATTTTTATAAGCAGAGCACATCAACCCCTGTTGATCCGTATCACCACCGGGAATTAAATTCTTCATTTTATCGAAAGCAGAAACAGTCAGGCGGACAGCTCCCGGACGGATAAAGCGACTGTAATTACCCAATGCCCACATAAGTTTGGAATCTTCCACACGTCCATCTCTGAGATCTTCATCGGTATATTCCCGAATCAATCCGTCTTTATAATCGCCGCCAATGGCACGCCACCACTGCCAGCTCTTCGCTCCCGCATACACGATGTCATGATGGATGATACGAGCGACGTAAAGCGCTGTCTTCATCGTACGGTCGAAGCCGTGACCACCGCCTATCTCTTCATCATTCCCCATGATGCAGGTTTCTGACTGCCAGAAGCCGACGTTGTATTTATCCAAGGCTTCACGCAGTTCGCAGCGCTTGGCACGCAATTCACTCAGAGGAGTCGTTGTCCAGTAGCTATGTCCAAGCATTAATCGGGGAACATTGGGTATATCCCCCAAATAAGTATCCACACTATCCGGACAAAAGAAAGACTGAATCTGATAGCCACGCTGCCAATCCGTTTGATGGGTACGGAGCATACAACGATAATCCGAAGATTCATTCACCATAATCTGCGTATCCATTTTCCGGTTCACAAACTCTTTGCTCAGCAAACGAACGGTCCGGGCAACTTCCCGATTGGTTGCCGGAGAACCTTCTTGCTTCGGTCCTACCCAGTTCCAATGCCCGTCCGGTTCATTGAAAGGGCATATATAGTCAAACTTAATTCCATCCTGCCTCTCTACTCCTTCTACTACATCTGCCAGAAAACGTGCATACTTCTCGTAACAGTCCGGTTTCAAGTTTGCCGTCCCTCCACGACCGGTATTAGTAGCCAAACCGTTTTGAGTATAATACACAGGAGGAGAATTAAGGAAAGCAAGAAACTTGGTAACACCCCGTTCCTTTGCCAGTTTCAAGAAGTTACGCTGTCCCTGTTGCTTATTCCAGTCGTACGTTCCGTCCGCTTGCAGAAAACATTCGGTACGCATCCAAGGTGAAGCAATCTGGCTTGCTTCACCTTGTTCCGTACTACCTGCTCCAACGTTGAAACGCCAGAGAGACAAACCAATCCCTTTCGGTTTACCATTCTCATCATTCTCCATGCTGAACAGCCAGTCAGCGATCTGATTTTGTTTTTCCTGCGGCCATAAACCAATGAACTGCATACTCCAGGCATCAGAAGCACCGAAATAGTCCATTGTCTGTAGCGGTTTATCCACTTCAATCTGATAGCACAGATCAGGGACAGGCTGAGAACATCCACCTACTATCCCCATATATAAAAAACCGAAAGCGCCCAAAAACATTTTACCTTTCATTACCTAGTCTTACTACCTATTAAAATATGCTCACGATCAGTTATTCTTTAAAACAACGCCTCCTTGCGGTTGAATGGTCAACTGAAACTTGCCATCAGATTTTACATTATACTGCCGTAACTGTGGTTGCAATTGTTTGTCATCACTATAGAAAGAAACTGATTTTCCGGCAAACATCGGTAAATCCAGTTTCAGTTTCAAGGGTTCTTTAGTAGCGTTCACAGCAGCCAGATACCAACTATCACCATGACGACGGGCCAGCACTACATATTTCCCGGGATAACCATCAACAAAACGACTCTCATCCCACTCAGTAGGAACTTCTTTCATAAAGTCAATGCAGACCGGGGAAACATCTGTCAGATTATTAGGAGTCAAAGCAAAGTTCTGAACCGGATTTTGGAATAAAACAGCAGTCGCTAACTGAAATACATCTGTAGTCCGGCGTGTTGTTCCCCCGTTATTTCCCTTATTCAATCGTCTGTTGAAGAAACAGCCGCCAAATTCCATAGAACCGACCGAATTACGTATAAAGGGGTGTAAACAAGCATTGAAAGCCTCTTCATCACAGAAATGCTGATTGAAAATCATATTCTCCGAAGCCAGCACCGCTTCACTGCCTACATAATTGGGATACATCCGTTCCCAGCCACGCGGCAAAGTACAACCGTGGAAGATAACCATCAGCCCATGATCACCGGCATCACTCAATATAGCTTCGTACAAACGCATTGTCTCCTGCTTGTCACCGCCGAAGAAATCGACCTTAATACCTTTTACTCCTTGACTTTGCAACCATTTCATTTCGCGCTTACGGGCAATAGGGTTATCCATCAAATTCGTAGGCCCTTGTTCGATATCATTCCAATAGCCGCTGGAACTATACCACAAAAACATATCCACCTTCTTACTCTGTGCATATTTAATAAGTTGCCCCATACGCTCATAACCGATATTCGTATTCCACCAATTATCTATCAGTACATATTCGTAACCCATAGTTGCAGCCAGATCGATATAGCGCACCTGATCATCATAGTTAATACTACCATCCTGCCAGATTATCCAACTCCATGTTCCCCGTCCCATACGATATTGGTGTTCCGTTTCATACAGCGGTTCGACTACATCCCACGGGACAGTCGTTTCCACAATAGGCTTCAATGTTTCCCCCACAGTAATAGTACGCCAAGGAGTAGAACCGGGTAAAGAGAAAGCCGGTTCTACCGTTCCATTACCATTGTTCTCTTCAGGCATAGGAAAGGTAACTGTATAAAGACTTCCCTCTGTGACATCGCTCAGACGTGAACCGCAATAGCGGCTGTCCACTCCCGTCTCACTGACAAGCACCCAACCATTTTCCCCGATTTTAAACAAACAAGGGAACGTATATCCATGTCCATATTGTGAACGCACATCCATCGGGATATCTGCCTTGTACTCTTCTTCGTAACTAGGTTTCGTCCGTTTCCAGCCAATCATAGGATCACTCTGCGGACTAAGAAAGGTGGTTGTTCCGGCAGGAAAACGGAATCCCGTTTCTTCGCTATTCACTACAACACTTCCTGTCTCTCCCTGACGAGGCAATGTGTACCGGAAAGCTACATCATTGTTGCTCACCCGAAACGTTACATTCACTTTCTGGCCTTTATCATTAACGAAATAACAAACCAATTCATTAGCACAATAGTGTATGCGGGAAGCTTTTATGCGCGACTGAGTATAAACGGTATCAATCTGCTTCTCCTGATGTCCGGTCAACTTCATTCCTTTGGCAAAACTACCTAAATTCGTTTCCAACCCCAACGGGGAAGATTCGAGCATCTGCTTTCCGTTATAAACAAGAGAGTAGGATGCCTTGCCTTCTTCCGGACACGAAACCGTGACCTGCAACTTACCATCGGGTCCGTTAACAACCACATTCTGCGCAGCCAGCGACGAAACAACTGTCGTCAACATAAAAGCGAAACCTTTTAGTCTATTCTTCATCATATCAAATATTTAATAGTCAATATAGGCAGGCGGATATTTTCCGCCTGCCATATTTATAAAAGCAATCTAAAACAACTGAAAACCTTTTAAGATTCATGATTTGAAATCACAACCCATATGCATATATCTCTGCCAAAGAAGTATTGAGATCTCTGTTACTTTGTGTAATCTGTACCTTGAAATAACGGCCTTGTACCGGAGTCTCCAAA
This sequence comes from Bacteroides faecis, assembly GCF_020091505.1. NCBI lineage: Bacteria > Pseudomonadati > Bacteroidota > Bacteroidia > Bacteroidales > Bacteroidaceae > Bacteroides > Bacteroides faecis. The sequence continues at coordinate 890,426 of NZ_CP081916.1, forward strand.
GTAAAGTTCTGAGTAGCATGAATTTTCTGCATAGTGAACGTTCCGACTTCTGTCCAGTTTACCTTATCATCACTCACATAGAAGACTCCTGCACCCGCATCCATATAACTATCATGTTGTCTTTGTACCAGACCAAACTGAGTAAATGTATATGTCTCTTTGGTATCAATAATCAACTCATGAGGTAAAGCATGGGTACCACTCTGCCAGGACGAATGCCAGTAAGTCGAAAGATCGCCGTCCAATGCACATGAAGGCACACCATTTCCGGAACCTTCACCACTCGGTTCTTGTGTATTGGCCTCTATCGTCCAACTCGTACGATCTAACAGCGGACCAAGAATACGAATAGTCAAAGGATACACATCATTGGTTGAAGAGATACCAAATATAGAAACCGATTCAATACGGATAGGTAACATATAATCACCCGGTTCCAACTGATCAGTGTTTATCGTGACAGCCAATTCCGTATTCGTAGTACCGGGAGAAAGAGTCATCTGATCCTGGAAAGAATAACTGCCATCCGGCAAAGCCTGAAATATAGTCTTATTCTTTGTATTATAAGCTGTGCGATATGCATCGTCTACAGCAAACTCACAGTTTATCTCCCAGCTATTTTCCGTATCAAGCCCCAAAGCGACTTTTTCGGTAATAGCAGAACCATAACTATACTCCTTCACAGATACAGCCGAACTTTCAAATCCAAAAGACGGGGTGATGACTCCGGTTATTTGCAGAAACAGCTCATTCTTCTCACTATTTACAGAGTCATTTTCACTTACAACCTGCAAAGGCAATACCCATACCGCATCCGGATTGGCTGTTATCATAGACTTAATATTCTCCGGGTCCAATGACACCGTAACCGGTTTATAACGGTCGGTAGCCGAAAAATCCAGATGGGTCGACTCTATCGAATAACAGTCTGTACCTATCAATTTATAGTTTACAGCCTCAGGATCACTATACTCGTTGTCAAGTTCTTCCTGCGTCAACACATAAATGTCTGCGCTGGCAGTCAGACTGGGTTCACTTCCCGATTTGAATATTGAAAAAGTGTATGCATAGCTCTCACCCGTATCATACAAAGTCACTTCCTGTTTACCACTATTATTCACATACAATATCTTATGATACTGTTCCGGGACCAAGCTGTCCAGATCATATTTTGATTCATCGCAGGCACCCAATAAAAGCAGGCTTCCCGCCAACAATAATGTATTTCTTATTTTCATAATGCATTGTTTTTAGATGATTAATAACCGGGTGCCTGCACCATCTGCGGATTACTGTAAAGTTCATCCATATCACTTCTCGACCATACCGGAAGCAGATACAACCGATCGTCCCATTTAAAAGGCTGGTCAATCTGAGTTGGTGTGTTGAATTCCTCGAAATTCGGGTTTAGAGCTAGTCCGTTCAAACCATAGCGGAGTCCTGCTTTAAGCATTTGTGGAGCAATTGCCCAACGACGTAAGTCATAATAGCGGTGTCCTTCTTCGTACAACTCAATAAAGCGTTCATTGCGTACCCATTCCGTTATATTCATATCTGTCAGGTCAGCTGTTTCCAGGTCTCTGACTCCGGCACGTTTGCGGATTACGTTCAGATTCTCAATAGCATTCGGTGTATCGTCCAATGCTGCGTAACATTCTGCCAGATTCAGATAAAGTTCCGCCATACGGATAAACGGACGTCTTGAAGGAGTATGGCTACGGGTTCCACTTGCACTGAAACGTATATTCGGATCAATAAACTTCTTCGACAAATAACCGGTACCTGCTATATTGCGTGAATCGGAAGAACGCCATCCATTGGTATTGGTGTTTTTGAAATTCAGCCAAAGTGGATTACCATTATTGATTTTCTTTGCATACTCGCAACCATCAAAAGCAATCCATGCATAGAAACGAGCTTCACGCTTGGCATTCAGTTTGATGATATCATTCTTCACATCTTCACTATCCAGCCCGTTAGTTGCGAGTTCGGGACTCGAAGTTCCTTCATAAAAACGGGTATACCATTCTGACTTCGGATAAAAATCACTGTCCTGTTCCGGAAGTTCTCCATTCTCTGTATAAAAGTGTTGCACAGCGTACAAGGTAGGTGCCAGACCTGCCCAACCGCCTGCCCAACTTCCATCACTTTTCTTCACTACACGGTTCGGCAAACGAGAGTCGGTAGCTTCTCCACCATTATTCACATCTGAGTCAATACGCTGTCCCCAGATAATTTCTTTGTTATTGTCCCCTTCATTGGCAGTAATCAGATACTGGAACATACGGACACGCTCTTTGAATTCCTCATTTTCCGGTGTGTCTTCTTCCTTACCCGGAATAAAAGGTAATTCCACTCCGTCACGTTCCGCTTTCTTGTTAGCTGTATCAATATCGAACAAGTCATGACCAGCTGCTTTGGCAGCTGTCAGAGCTTCCTGGCACGCAGTCAATGCACGGTTCCATTTTTCACGGTCGTAAGAGTTGCTGACCAGTTCTTTGCCATAATCCGGTGTTTCATAATTCTCATTCTGCCAGTCCGGCTTAAAGAAAGAACCATTCCATAGCGGAGAAGCGGCATACAGCAGTACACGAGCTTTAAGACATTTACAAATGGTAGAAGTAGCACGACCGAGGTCTTCCGTCGCTCTCGTAGCCGGAAGAACATTGGCTGCATCATCCAGTTTACCTACAATGTAATCCACGCAGTAGTCAAAATGTGAACGTCCGGGAATCTGATCGTTTGTTATATTCGGATCCACTTTCTCTGTAATGAGCGGACACGGTCCAAAAGCCTGCAACACACGAAAATGGTAGTATGCTTCCAGAAAATAACATTCAGCTTTGTATTGTGCCTTGTCATCTTCGGTTACTCCAGTAGGCTGTAGCTCATCTATCAGACTCAGGAAATGGTGCACATAACCCAGCCAATTGTAACTGGGCGTCCAGATATTCATGTCATCACCGCCCCAACTGTTGTAATAAGAAGGTGAGATTGTTCCCCACGCTACTTGTTGTTGATAATCATCCCACATCTTAGGTGATATAAGTTCATCAGCAGATTGTTCGAATGCTTTAAATTCGAACGGATGTACACGGGGAATATAGCCGTAACAAGTAAACAGGAAATTCAGCGTAGCAGCTTCATCTTTCATGGTATCATCAAAGTCAGCTTGTGCAGGCGGAATGACGTCCAGATAATTACAAGAAGTCAACAGGCAGCAAGAGATCAGCAAGGTCCGTGATATTTGGATTATTTTTTGTATTAGTTTCATACTTCTTTTCTGTTATAAGTTAAACTGTGCTTTTAGAAAGTAAATTGAACGCCTAAGTTAAAGGTTCGTTGCAAAGGATAAGCATTCCAAGAAAGTTCCGGGTCCCATAACTTGAACGGACTAAACACCGCCAGGTTGTCACCGCTAAAGTAAACACGGCAATATGGAAAACGATAACCTACTTCCAGACTCTTAAAACGCAAGAAATTTCCATTGCGCATCCAGTAAGAACTAGGCTGAGTATTATTGGAAGTATCGGCACTGGTTATACCCAAACGAGGATAAGCCGCATTCGGATTCGGGTTATCTACCGACCAATGATCATCAGCAATCCATTGCATCAGGTTGCGTTCCAGACTTTCAGTAGTCATACCATCGCCACCGCCGGAAAGGAAAGGAGCATATCCGCTGTTGATCATGATCTTGCGTTTTGCTGAACCATTGAAGAATACACCCAAATCAAACTTCTTATAGGTTAGATTCAAGCCGAAACCATATTGAATACGGGGAACACTATTATAGGGAGACAGCATCACCTGATCTTCCGTTGTAATGGCTCCGTCGCCATTGATATCACGATACTTAATATCGCCTGGCATAATGTTGGCTCCCAGTTGTGACTGATCCGGCCAGTTAGCTATTTCTTCCTCGCTGGTAAATAATCCTTCAGCTACATAACCGGTCAGGGTATTCAATGGCTTCCCTGTTTTAGTCTGCCATACATAAGGATACTCCGGCTCATCAACATACTTATATTCATTCTGATTATAAGTAAAGTTACCACGGAAATCTACAATCCAATCTTTGCCAAACCGCTTATTCCAGTTCACGCTCAATTCGACACCACGGTTGATTACCTCACCAATATTACTCCAAGGCAGAGATCCCCAGTATCCTAACATATTCGGCCAAGATGAACGTGCCATCAAAATACGGTCACGATGATCGCGGAAATAATCAAAAGTAATATTCAACTGATTGAACAGAGACATATCAAAACCGACATCAAACTTCTTCACATGCTCCCAACCTGCATTTTCAACAGCTAATACATAGAAAGCAGGACCTTTTCTGTTAATTTCATTGGAAGGAAGACCGGTCCAGAAACTGTGTCCCGCACCAATACTGATATTATTTTGATACAAGAAGTGCGGAGCACTGCCGTTAAACTCATCACTACCGACCAAACCATAAGAAGCTCTAAGTTTTAAGTGGTCGACATACTTACTCATCGGTTCCCAGAACTTCTCAGAACTTACTACCCAACCAACGGAAGCAGCAGGGAAAAATTCAAAACGTTCACCGGATGCCAAACGTTCAGAACCGTTATAGCCAAAGTTAAATTCAAATAAATAGCGGCTAGAGTAATCGTAAGTCAAACGCCCTGAGTAACCTTGATTACGGTTAGGTAATACACTACTACGATATTCACGCATCATATACATAAGCATCGCAGTCAGATTATGATCACCAAAGCTACGCTTCCAGTCAGCACGAAAATCAAAGTAGAAGGTTTGATCGGCACTTTTACTGATATCCGACTGGCTAACATAGTCCGATCCTGTCTGTAATGTCTGAAGTTCATACTGATTCGTTCCAAAATCATAAGACCCATCTTTCACTTTATAATAATAAGGTGTAATGGAACGGTTATAAGTAGATTCCGACCAGTTTTTAAAGTTAACTAATGCTTTCACGCTCAATCCTTTGGTAAGAAAACTCAAATCCTGAGTAATATTCAGTGAGGTATTCAGCGTATTATAGTTGCCTTCTTTAAAAGAACTCATCATATATGCGTACGGGTTCTGTCCGTAAACACCGGATTTTATTTCTGCATTACCGAAGCGTATATGCTCATCACCATCTTCACTGGGGAAATAAGCAGGAAATGCTACAGGATTAGCCTGCATGACGATCTTATATAAATCGGAGGTAGAATAATTAGGCCCTTTTTTGTTACCAATCTGTGCCATCATACGCAAGTCAACGGTCGTCGTATTAGTCAACTTATACGATATGTTGTTCTGAAAATTATATTCCCAGTTGTTTATATTAGGGCTATAGTAATAATCAGGAGCATCTAACAGTCCGGTATCGTGATTTGCCTGCAAACTCATATAGTAAGTCACACGTGATCCCCCTCCCTGCACATTTACATTGGCACGCTGGTTGAAATTGCCTTCTCTGAAAATAAGGTCATACCAGTCGACATCCGGATATACATAAGGATTTACCCCATTTGCAGTATTGGTGATTTGCTCTTCCGTATACTTCGGAGAAGTAATCTGCGTTGCACTTCTGGCTTGGGCAGCTTCATTATAGGTCTGCATATAAGTTGCTCCATCAGCAAATTTCACCCGATTCATCGGGCGAAAATAAGAAGCTTCCAAAGACACATTTACAGTCGCTTTTGTGTTTTCAGTACCACTTTTGGTAGTTACCAACATAACACCATTAGCTCCACGATTACCATAAATAGCTGTAGCAGAGGCATCTTTCAGTAAAGAAAAACTTTCAATAGATTCTGCCGGAATTCGATTCAGGTCATTAGAAGAGATTTCTACCCCATCCAACAAAATCAACGGTGTAGAACGTCCGCCGAAAGTATTGATACCGCGAATATAAAAATCAGAAGTAGAACCCGGTTCACCGCTATTAGTAACAGAAACGATACCCGATAACTTTCCGGCAAGTGAACTGGTCAGTGAAGAAGATGGTAGTTTCAGTGTAGTACCCTTGACTGTAGCGATAGAACCTGTTACAGACACCTTTTTCTGAGTACCGGCGCCGATAACTACCACTTCATCCAACATCTCATTATCAGATTCCATTTTAACAGTCATCACCCCCAAGTCTCCTACCATTAACGTCTGTGTCTTATAACCGATATAAGAGATTTCCAGTTGCGTCTGGCTCGTTACCCCGATAGAGAATTTACCATCCAAATCGGTAATAGTACCTTCTCCCGTTCCTTTCACCTTAACATTGACTCCAATCAGCGCATCTCCAGTACTTGCATCTATTACAGTACCAATCAAAGTACGCTTTCCTACAGTCTTTTCCTTTGCAGCTGCACGATTAACAGTGTTCGCCTGTTGTGCATTTCCCGACAAACAAAATAGCAGACATAATGCCACTAACAACTTTTGTTTAGAGTTACAACATAAACTTTTCATCATAGTATTAATTGTTAATATAGAAATTCAGAAAACTCAAGTTCGCAGTGAAACCAAACAGTATTTCTTCTGTTTTACTGCACAAATATAGACCAATAACATAGAGATAACAGACAAAAATCATGCAGAGAGGCTATGTAAATCATGCAATGCACGATTTACATAGCCAAAATAAAATATTTATTTCTATTTTTGGAATTGAATATAAAACAAATAAACACAAATCATGAAACGATACATCATTCTTGTGATTTTGCTTCTGACATCCTCCTGTTGGTTGATGGCTCAACCCTATATTATCAAGCGATTAGGTATAGAGCAGGGACTCTCCAATAATTATGTAGTCGGCATTACACAAGACAAGCAAGGTTTCCTATGGTTTGCCACAGAAGAAGGGCTGAACAAGTTTGATGGTACCCGTTTTATTACCTATTATAAGAATGATCCGTCCAACAATACCCAAAGTATCACCGGTAATGAACTAAACCAAGTATATGCTGATCCGAAACGTCCTATTATCTGGATTGCCACCCAGCGTGACGGGCTTAACGCTTACAACTATCATTCACAAACCTTCACTGCCTATCAGAACGATCCGCAGAATCCAAACAGCCTGATAACGAATGATGTTACTGACATCGTCTCAGCCCAAAACACAGATGGTTTATGGATTTGTACCTATTATAGAGGTATAGAATATCTTGATATCGCTACAGGTAAGTTCACACACTATAACAAAAAAACTGTCCCTACATTAGAAAGTGAACAGACCTGGACAGTACTTGACGGAGGAGATGAAAATCTCTATATCGGTCATGTCAACAGCGGTTTCAGCATCCTTTCATTAAAAGACCGAAGTACAAAAAACTTCCGTCATGATCCCAATGATCCTAACAGTCTGCCGGGAGATGAAGTAAGTACCATCTTAAAAGACAGTTATGGAAATATATGGCTGGGGACAGATGGAGGGTTGGCTCTTTACAACTCAACTACCCAAAGCTTTGTCACTTTCAAGCAAAATCGGAACGACAAATATGGTACACTTTCCACCCGTATTTTCTGCATCAAACAACTAAAGAATAATAAACTTTGGATTGCCTCCGAGCTAAGCGGTATCACAATACTGGATTTAAAACAAAGCCAGTTCCTGTCACCCGAGCAAATCACCTTTGAGTTTCTCCGGGAAGGAGACGACAGCCGCAGCCTTTCCAATGCCAGCGTACGCTATATCTATCAGGACTCTTTTGACAACGTATGGCTCGGAACATGGGGAGGAGGAATCAACTTCATCAGCAGTGAACCTGCTTTGTTCACAACGATCGATTATTCTCCTATTCCCACCAACAGCAACAGTTTGAATAACAAGATTGTAAGCAGTATATGTACAGATCAACAAGGACGTCTATGGATTGGTACAGATGGCGGAGGAATCAATGTTTTTGAAAACAACAAGCGTGTAGCCATCTACAAAAAAGAAACAGGAGAACTGCTGTCCAATTCCGTACAGACTGCTTTCCGGGATTCTAAAGGAAATTTATGGTTTGGAACCTTTCTGGGAAGTGTCAGCTTCTATAATTCCCAAACAAAGACATTCCGCTCAATCACTCCAATGGGCAGAACCAATTTAGATGTACGTGCTTTCTGCGAAGACAATCATCATCGTATCTGGATAGGATGTAGTGAAGGCATATACATTTACGATCCGGAAAAGATGGAAGTGATACAGCATTATCATTCCGGCAACAGCGAATTACACGGTAATCTGATCCGTACAATTGAACAAGATGAGAAAGGACGTTTCTGGATCGGAACATTCGGTGATGGAATGGGAGTATATAGTCCGGACTTTCACCTAATCAAGCATTATATACAAAGAGAAGGATTTTGCTCCAACACCGTCAATCAAATATACAAGGATAAGGAGAAAAGGATGTGGGTGGCTACCGGTGACGGGCTGGTATGTTTCCGTTCACCGGAAGATACGGATTACAAAACCTATCAGCGTAAAGACGGTTTTGCCAACACCTTCATTCAGGCAATTACCGAAGACCAGCAAGGAAATATCTGGTTCAGTACCAACAAGGGGATCGGATGTTACGTGACAAAGAAAAAACGGTTCTATCACTATGGACACTCTGACGATGTTCCTGCCGGAAACTTTATGAGAGGTAGTGTAGCAAAAAACACCGATGGCTCCATTTATTTCGGATCTATCAACGGACTCTGCTGCTTTGCTCCCAATATTGCGATGAGCAATTTCAAGATACCACCTGTCATCATTACCGAGATGAGAATATTTGAAAGATTGGGGAATCAAAAAAACAGCGAAGTATTTGTTTCACTATCCGATAAACAGGAAGTAGAGTTGACACATGAGCAGAACACATTCAGTCTGACATTCAATGTACAAAACTATTCTTTTGTGAATCAGATGGATTATACCTATATGCTGAAAGGACTTGAGAATTCCTGGTATACCGTTAATGAGAACAACAGCGTAACCTTCCGAAATATTCCACCCGGCAAATATGAGTTCCTTATCAAAGCACGCATACACAATCAGGAGTGGCCGGAAGAAGCCACTTCCCTTATCATCCGGGTCAATCCCCCTATTTGGCTGACATGGTGGGCAAAGCTTATCTATATCCTGACATCTATCAGCATCATTTATCTCATTCTACATGCTTACAAAAAGAAAATAGATTTGGAAAGCCTCTATACACTGGAAAAGAAAAATCATGAGCAGGAACAAGAACTGAACCAGGAACGCCTGCGTTTTTACACCAATATCACACATGAGTTGCGTACACCTCTCACACTGATTCTCGGTCCTCTGGAGGATATGCAAAAAGATACATCTCTGCCGACAAAACAAATACAAAAACTTTCTGTCATTCATCAGAGTGCCCTTCGTTTACTCAATCTGATCAACCAAATTCTGGAATTCAGGAAAACGGAAACGCAGAACAAGAAGCTATGTATCTGTAAAGGTAATCTCACCCCGCTCATTTATGAAATAGGACTTAAATACAAAGAACTGAATCAAAAGCCTAAGATTGATTTCCAGATTCAAACAGAAAAAGAAGAGATACTGCTTTTCTTTGATAAAGAAATCATTACCATTATATTGGACAACCTGATATCCAATGCCCTCAAATACACAGAGCAGGGACGTGTAACTCTTAGTTTGTATCAAACTATAAGAAATGAAGTTTCCTATACAGAGATAAAGGTCAGTGATACAGGATACGGTATTTCAGCGAAAGCCCTACCGCATATTTTCGACCGTTACTATCAGGAAAGCGGCAAACATCAGGCATCAGGTACCGGCATCGGACTGTCATTAGTCAGAAATCTTGTCGAACTGCATGAAGGTGATATACGTGTAGAGAGTACACTGAATGAAGGAAGTACTTTCTATATCAGTTTACTGACGGATAACACCTATCCGAATGCCTTACATGCCGACTCCACAGAAATGACTCCAAAACCGGAATATCAGGAAACAATCACGGATGATTCTCAAACAGCAACAACAGAGAACAGCAAACCTATCCTGCTAATTGTTGAGGATAATGAAGAAATACAGAATTATATCGCCGAATCCTTTTCCGACTCTTTTGAAGTGATCGCAGGAAGCAATGGTGAAGAAGGAAAAGAGCAGGCACTCAACCGCATTCCCGATATTATAGTCAGTGATATCATGATGCCGGTGATGGACGGTATCACACTATGCCGGCACTTAAAAGAAGATGTACGTACCAGTCATATTCCCGTCATCCTGCTGACTGCCAAAGACTCACTACAAGATAAAGAAGAGGGATATCAGGTCGGAGCAGATTCCTATCTGACCAAACCCTTCAGTGCTTCTCTACTGCGTAGCCGCATCAACAATCTGCTCGATTCGAGAAAGAAATTGATCGCTCAATTCCAACAGTCCGGAACAACTCATGCCTCCAGCGTCCATTTGGACGAGAAACATTCCATCATCACTGAAGCTCTCAGCAAGCTGGACAATGAATTCATTGAGAAAATTACACAATTGGTTGAAGACAACCTCTCATCAGAGAAGATTGATATCACCTATTTATCTGACAAAATGTGTATGAGCGGTTCTACACTCTACCGAAAAATGAAAGCACTAACCGGACTTTCCACAAACGAATATATCCGTAAAGTAAAAATGCAGAATGCGGAACGTTTGCTCCTCGAAGGAAAATATAATATTTCAGAAATAGCCTATAAAGTAGGGATGAATAGTACAGGCTATTTCCGTCAATGTTTTAAAGATGAATTTGGTGTTTCTCCTTCGGATTATCTGAAGTTGATAAAACAGGAATAAAGAAACAAAGTCAGTCAATAAGCCGTTAAGTCCAGAAAGTGTTCGAGGTGTGTTTTGCCCTGTTATCGGGCTTTTAAACTATCTTCCCAACTCCTCAAGCATCGTTCTGAACAATGATCTGCTGTCTTTCAGCGGCATATCCGTCGCCAAGTCCCAGCTCATCATCCCTTTCAGCTGCTGTTCCATCGCATAGCGCGTTTTAGTACGGATATGATCCTGCCCGTCAAAAACATATACTTCTCCCTTATAGGTCACTTCATTCTGTGCAGGCGTGGTAATCAATCCATCCTGTACAAAGCTGAAATATGCTTCCGTTTTCTTCGAGCCATTTTTCGTCACTCCATAAAAGGGAACGCCGGCCATCAGTTTCTCTTTGGGAATGCCGTAAGCCAGTACCATCTGTATATCCGAAGCATATTTCTCCATAGGAAAACGGACCGGAGAAGGGCCATAACATTGCAGAGAGATAAAATCAACGGCAGCTATCGCTTCTTTACTGATTTTATAGGAAACAGGATGCAAAGACACACTGAAAAGATACTTGTCTCCCAACACTTCTCTCATTTTCAGGATAGCCAGACTGTAATCCTTATACTCCTTCTCAGTCTCTGCCCACTCAAAATCCAGGTCGATGCCGTCCAGTTTATTTTCTCCCAATACCTTCTTTATATTTTTTGCAAATGTTGTCCGGGCAGCCTCATCCGCTACCATTGCTTTCCATTCGCCACCGGCGGCACCCAACCGAAGTTTCGCTTTCGTCCCCTTCACATCGGCACGGACCGACTTTATCAGTTCTTCCCAGGTCGTCACTCCTTTTTCCTGAAAAACACGGGGATTCTCAAAAGAAAGAGAACCGTCTTTATGGGGACGGACATTCAAAAAGATCAAGTCATCGCTTGCCCTCAAACTTTCAGCAGCAATACGACCACGGTTATAAAAATTACCCCGTACATAGGAGCTGACAAAATAGTCTTGTTGCGCATACAACGATAATCCTACTAACAAAAAAAGAAAGAATACAATTTTTCTCGGTACTAGCATAATGATTGATAATTAATCGGTTCAGGTCGCAAAAATACGCATACCTCACCCAAACAGATGTTCAAAAATCACTATTATACTTCCAAAAATCAACAGATAGTTTATCCTTAGAATATGAAAAACAGAACATCCCCCCAAAAATGCCAGGAAAAACAAAATAAAGTATGTTTCTTTGCAGCCAAAATCACCATCTTCTACTATATTAAGAAAAGAGAACCTATGAATAAAAATCAACGTATAGAAAACGGGTAGCAGATACTAAGATCAGTATCCGAAGGCGATTCGCAGGCTTTTCGTACGTTGTATATGCACTATTACGACAGGTTGTTCAACTTCGCCATGCTGTTTCCACACGTAGCTATGGTATACGACCAGACTAAATGTCATTTTTACGCCAACGGCAAGAAGGTGCAGGATGTAGATGCTACCGGTGTACCCGCCGATATGACTTCCATCATCTTCTTCAATGCCAACACGAAGAACGAACATATGATGGGACAGGTACGCTTATGGAACAAAGCACTGACGCAAGCGGAAATTCAGAGTAACATGGGAGGCCCCGTAGCTGTCAGCTCCAACCTTTACCGGTTATTGGAAGATGGACGAAGGTGAAGGGGATGTGGTACACGACAGCTCCGGCAATGGCAATGACGCTACCGTGGTGACCGGAAAAATCATTGAATGGAGACCTGAGCAATGCTTCACCAAAACGAAGAGCAACAACTAACGGTTGGTTAGCCCAAGGGCGATATATACTGGACAACCAACATTTTTTGTAGGGAAAACAGTATAATGTAAATCACATTCACTATCTTTAGGCGTGAATTAAGTAGTCCCGCGAATTTATTTGTAATTCGTTCTGTCTGCTTGATTCGCGTCTAAAACTTTAATAACACATCGTTTATATAACATACCCCCTTCATATGAAATCAGCTATCCGATACTCTTTTATATCCCGATATCTGCCGCTGGCGTTCACGCCCCTCGCCATCGGGTGCCAGTCGAAAACAGCCGGCGAAGTGCCGCCTCCCAATGTCTTATTTATTCTGACGGATGACATGCAGGCCACCTCCATACACGCCCTGGGCAACCGCCCTGCAAGCCAACGGATACAACACCGGACTGGTCGGCAAATGGCATATCCAGTCGCAACCGCAAGGGTTTGACTATTACTCTATCTTCTTCGACCAGGGCGAATACCGCGATCCTACATTCATCGAGAGCACCGATCCCTGGCCGGGCAACCGGCGTTTCGGCGAACGGGTGCCGGGCTTCTCTACCGATCTGGTGACAGAAAAAGCCATCAAGTGGATCAAACAGCAGGACGGCAAGCAGCCTTTCATGATGTGCTGCCACTTCAAGGCGACCCACGAGCCTTACGATTATCCGATACGCATGGAGCACCTCTACGACGGAGTCACCTTCCCCGAACCGGAAAACCTTCTCGACTGGGGGCCGGAAACCAACGGGCGTTCTTTCGTCGGCCAGACACTCGAAGAACTGGAACGCCGCTGGCGCATTGCCTCGCAAGACCCCGACAAATGGTGGTGCCGTTATCCCGGACTGCCATTCAGCACCGAAGGCATGCAACGGACCGCTGCCAGAAAAGCCGCATACCAGAAGTTTATCCGCGACTACATGCGTTGCGGAGCCACTGTCGACGACAATATCGGCAAGTTGCTGAAAACATTGGACGAAATGGGCATCGCAGATAACACCATTGTTGTCTACGTTTCCGACCAAGAAATCTACTATCGCTACTGGACTAACCACGCGATTCGTCCGGCACACTTCGCCATCCGGTCAGACCGTTACAAACTCATCTTCTACTATGCCCGCAATCTGGATATGACGGACACGGAAAACTTCGACTTCACTCCGTCATGGGATTTCTACGACTTGCAAAATGATCCGCACGAGAATCACAACGCATACAATGATCCTAAATATGCACCTGTCATCAAGCAGATGAAAAAGGACATGCTGAACCTTCGCAAAGAAGTAGGAGATACGGATGAAAAGTACCCGGAAATGCAGGAATTATTAGAGAAATACTATTATAAATAGGGAACAACAAGGCCGGTCAGCCCAAGCAAATAGTTCCAAATTCAGTTCCAACCGTTGAAACAGCGTGTTTCATGCCTTGGAACAAAGTGTTTCAAGCAATGAAACAAACTGTTTCAAGTAATGAAACAAAGTGTTTCAAGCGGTGGAACAAAGTGTTTCAAGCGCTTGAAACTTTTTGAAACACCTGTCGATAGAGCTGAATGAACCGCACCATCCGGTCAGGTTGACCGGATCTGTTGCTCCAATTCACCTGTTCTTTCAGAAGGCTTGAACCATTTATCGGCTAATAATGTATGACGTCTCAGCTATTAACGTCTGATTTATCAGTTATTAACAGCCGGGACGTCAATCATTAATAGTTGACACATCAAGTATTAACACACTAGAGATCAACAAATAACATCAGGAAAACAATATACTACAGAACAAAAACAAAGTGAGAGCAAACGCTTGCCCTCATACTTGCCACCACAGTTGCTACCATCACTGCAACTCCGATGAATAAAGGGATACAGGCAGACTGTGAGAGCATGAGAGCAAAACTCATATTTAAACTCGTTGAGAAGAAATCAATCTACCCGTATTTCATCTACAAATAAGAAAGGGGGTTCGCCTTCGCCGGAATGTCCTTTGGGCAATCCCTTAAAAGGTTCTACGAGCACTTTTACATATCTCGCAGATTTTTTATTGAATGAGAGTCTGTTCAACTCACTTCGTTTCTCGCCCATGGCATCTGTGGGTGCCTGATAAGTTTGCCGGGATACCCGTTTGTAGCTCTTTCCATCCGAAGAGAGAAATATGGAAATAGCCTGCGGTCCCATAATCCATGCACTCAAATCGGTCAATGCCGAAACCTCTACGGAAGAAATGCGCTGCAAAGAGCCAAGGTCAATCACTGCAACCATATCAGAAGTATAATATCCTACCCATAAACCCGTGTTATGAAAGTTGACACTCCAGTCCAGCTCCATCATCACATCTCCATAAAGACAATTATGTGCGGGTTTATGCTAAAACATAAATGGAAGAAAGAACCTAAAAATCACAAAAAAACGATTATCTTTGTCCCTGAAGACAATAATTCACATGATAGAACTCATGTCCAAAGACTCACTTTGCATACAACAGAAAGATTGCGCAGGATGTCCTAAAGCAACAGAAGGTATTCTTATCCACAGACATATGCTCAGGGGTCAGCATATTCCGAAAGATAAGTGTACGCAAAATTGTATGCTCTTTATCATAAAAGGTGAATTATTGGTCAACAGCGACGAGTATCCCGGAACTACCCTGCACGACAAGCAATTCATCCTGCAAGCCATCGGCTCGAAGCACGAAGCACTGGCACTTACAGATACCGAATACATTGTCTTCTGGTTCAACGAACTGCCGCTGCTTTGCGAAGACCGCTACCGCGAAATCATCGACCAGGCGGAAGCTCCGCTGGCCTATACCCCTCTGGTGATGGACCACCGACTGCTCAACCTCGTCACCGATATGGCGGCTTATCTTGACGAGCCTGTTCCTCCCTGCAACAAATTCATCAACCTGAAATGTCAGGAACTGGTTTACTTAATAACCAATTACTATCCCCTGCCCCAGCTGAAATCGTTCTTCCACCCGATCAGCTCCTACACGGAAAGTTTCCATTACTTTGTCATGCAGAACTACACCAAAGTGAAGAACGTGGAAGAATTTGCACATCTGGGCGGATATACCACTACCACTTTCCGCCGCCTCTTCAGAAACTTCTACGGCATTCCGGTGTACGAATGGATACTGGAGAAAAAACGGGAAGGCATCCTGGAAGACCTCCAGCACTCTAAATTACGAATTACGGAGATCTGCAACCGGTACGGTTTCGACTCCCTCTCCCACCTTGCACACTTCTGCAAAGATTCTTTCGGAGACACTCCGCGCGCCTTACGCAAGAAAGCGGCCAATGGCGAAAAAATCGGAAAGATCACCGATTAAGGAATTATTTCTTTAATTCTTTGGTCAATCAATCTATTTCCCCTATTTTTGCAGTCTGTAAGAGGTGTAAAACGTCGAAATTTTAGTTCTAACAATTAAATAATTTAAATTCAATCATTTATGTGGTTAAGTAATTCATCTGTAGGAAGGAAAGTGGTGATGAGCGTTACCGGTATCGCCCTTGTCCTGTTTCTAACATTTCACATGGCGATGAACTTGGTTGCAATCATCTCGGCTGATGGTTACAACATGATTTGTGAGTTTTTGGGAGCAAACTGGTATGCGCTGGTAGCTACCGCAGCACTGGCTGCTCTTTTCATCATTCACATCATCTACGCGTTCTGGCTGACAATGCAGAATCGCACAGCGCGCGGCAGCGAACGCTATGCGGTGGTTGACAAACCGAAAACTGTAGAGTGGGCTTCTCAAAACATGTTGGTGTTGGGCCTTATCGTTATCGTAGGTCTCGGTTTGCACCTCTTCAACTTCTGGGCAAAAATGCAGTTGCCTGAACTGATGCACAATCTGGACATGCATGCTGACACACTGACGCTGGCTTATGCAGCAAACGGTGCCTATCACATCCAGCAGACATTCTCTTGTCCGGTTTATGTAGTGCTCTACCTCATTTGGCTGTTTGCTTTGTGGTTCCACCTGACTCACGGCTTCTGGAGCTCCATGCAATCACTGGGATGGAACAACAAAGTATGGATCAATCGTTGGAAATGTATTTCTAACATCTACTCTACGATTGTAGTACTCGGTTTCGCACTGGTAGTAGTGGTATTCTTCGTGAAATCACTTCTTTGTGGCGGTGCTTGCTAAATAGTAAATTGTAAATGATTAAATTGTAAATAATATTATGATCAAGATAGATTCAAAAATTCCAGAAGGCCCGGTGGCTGAGAAATGGACCAACTATAAAGCTCACCAGAAATTGGTGAACCCCGCTAATAAACGCCGTTTGGATATCATCGTTGTGGGTACGGGTCTGGCAGGTGCTTCTGCTGCTGCATCCCTCGGTGAAATGGGTTTCAGAGTATTCAACTTCTGTATTCAGGACTCTCCGCGCCGTGCACACTCTATCGCTGCACAGGGTGGTATCAATGCTGCTAAAAACTATCAGAATGATGGTGACTCTGTTTACCGTCTGTTCTACGATACAGTAAAAGGTGGTGACTACCGTGCACGCGAAGCTAACGTATACCGTCTGGCTGAAGTATCCAACGCTATCATCGACCAATGTGTAGCTCAGGGTGTTCCTTTTGCACGCGAATACGGTGGTACACTGGACAACCGTTCTTTCGGTGGCGCACAGGTATCACGTACATTCTACGCTAAAGGCCAGACCGGCCAGCAGCTGTTGCTGGGTGCTTACTCTGCACTGAGCCGCCAGGTAAACGTAGGTACAGTGAAACTGTTCACCCGTTACGAAATGCAGGACGTTGTTATCATCGACGGACGTGCCCGCGGTATCATTGCCAAAAACTTAATCACAGGTGAACTGGAACGTTTCGCCGCTCACGCCGTAGTAATCGCTACCGGTGGTTACGGTAACGCTTACTTCCTGTCTACCAACGCTATGGGTTGTAACTGTACAGCTGCTATCTCTTGCTACCGCAAGGGTGCTGTATTCGCCAACCCCGCATATGTTCAGATTCACCCGACTTGTATCCCGGTACACGGTGACAAGCAGTCCAAACTGACTCTGATGTCTGAATCTCTGCGTAACGACGGTCGTATCTGGGTTCCGAAAAAGAAAGAAGATGCCATCAAATTACAGAAAGGCGAAATCAAAGGAAGCGATATTCCTGAAGAAGACCGCGACTACTACTTGGAACGCCGTTATCCGGCATTCGGTAACCTGGTTCCGCGTGACGTTGCCAGCCGTGCAGCTAAAGAACGTTGCGACGCAGGCTTCGGTGTAAACAACACAGGTCTGGCTGTATTCCTCGATTTCTCTGAAGCTATCAACCGTCTGGGTATCGATGTAGTTCTCCAGCGTTATGGCAACCTCTTCGATATGTATGAAGAAATCACTGACGTTAATCCGGGTGAACTGGCCAAAGAAATCAGTGGTGTGAAATATTATAATCCGATGATGATTTATCCGGCTATCCACTACACAATGGGTGGTATCTGGGTAGACTACGAATTGCAGACTACTATCAAGGGTCTGTTCGCTATCGGTGAATGTAACTTCTCTGACCACGGTGCAAACCGCCTCGGTGCTTCTGCATTGATGCAAGGTCTGGCAGACGGTTACTTCGTATTGCCTTACACAATCCAGAATTATCTGGCAGATCAGATTACTGTTCCTCGTTTCTCTACCGATCTTCCTGAATTTGCTGAAGCAGAAAAAGCTGTTCAAGCCAAGATCGACAAGTTCATGAGCATCCAGGGTAATGAATCAGTTGATTCTATCCACAAGAAACTGGGTCACATCATGTGGGAATATGTAGGTATGGGACGTACGGCAGAAGGCTTGAAGAAAGGTATCGCCGAACTGAAAGCAGTCCGCAAGGAATTCGAAACAAATCTGTTTATCCCCGGTTCTAAAGAAGGTATGAACGTAGAGCTCGACAAGGCTATCCGTCTGTACGACTTCATCACTATGGGTGAGCTTGTTGCTTACGATGCAT
The DNA here is from genome assembly GCF_020091505.1 of Bacteroides faecis. Taxonomy (NCBI): domain Bacteria; kingdom Pseudomonadati; phylum Bacteroidota; class Bacteroidia; order Bacteroidales; family Bacteroidaceae; genus Bacteroides; species Bacteroides faecis. Next base: position 908,942 of record NZ_CP081916.1, read on the forward strand.
TGAACCGTAACGAAAGTTGTGGTGGTCACTTCCGTGAAGAATACCAGACTGAAGAAGGAGAAGCAAAACGTGATGACGAAAACTTCTTCTACGTAGCATGCTGGGAATATCAGGGTGACGATGAAAAAGCCCCTGTATTGATCAAAGAACCGCTGGTATACGAAGCTATCAAGGTTCAGACCCGTAACTACAAGAGCTAATCGGTGAAGTTAAACATTTAAAAGAATTAGACGAAAATGGATAAAAATATATCATTTACACTGAAGGTATGGCGTCAAGCAGGCCCGAAGGCTAAAGGCGCTTTTGAAACCTACCAAATGAAAGATATTCCCGGTGATACTTCCTTCCTCGAAATGCTGGATATTCTGAACGAACAGCTAATCAGCGAAAGAAAAGAACCGGTTGTATTCGACCACGACTGCCGCGAAGGTATCTGCGGTATGTGTTCTCTTTACATCAACGGACATCCGCACGGTCCTGCAACAGGTGCTACTACCTGCCAGATTTATATGCGTCGTTTCAACGATGGTGACACCATCACTGTTGAGCCTTGGCGTTCGGCTGGTTTCCCTGTAATCAAAGACTTGATGGTAGACCGTACTGCTTATGACAAGATCATGCAGGCAGGTGGTTACGTAAGCGTTCGTACAGGTGCTCCGCAGGATGCCAACGCAATCCTGATTCCGAAGCCAATCGCTGACGAAGCTATGGATGCCGCTTCTTGTATCGGTTGTGGTGCTTGTGTAGCTGCATGTAAGAATGGTTCTGCCATGTTGTTCGTTTCTGCAAAGGTTAGCCAGTTGAACTTGCTTCCGCAAGGTAAACCGGAAGCTTTGCGCCGTGCAAAGGCTATGTTGTCCAAGATGGACGAACTGGGCTTCGGTAACTGTACCAACACTCGCGCTTGCGAGGCTGAATGTCCGAAGAATATCTCTATCAGCAACATCGCCCGCCTGAACCGCGACTTTATCATCGCCAAGCTGAAAGACTAAGCGTGAGCTTGATTTGATTAATAGCATAAATCCCCCGCCGGCATTGCCGGTGGGGGATTTTCTTTTTGCAGGCAGATGCTGATGGATTGTGTATGGATGTTATCCGTTGTTCATCCTTTCCAATCCTCCGGTTTCATCCTTATCAGAAGTAGACAAAAGGTTTCAACTCATTTCCTTGTTTATCAACCGGATAAAGAGCTCCTTCCTTTTCCAACTGAGCCGCCATCTCCTGAATCATCTCTCTGCATTTATCCGGATGCGTAGAAGAGAGTTCCTTTCTTTCTTCCGGATCATCTTTCAGGTTGTAAAGCAAAGCTTTGGGTTGCTTCGGAGTTTCAGGAGAATAGTAATAAATCAGTTTCCAATCGCCCAGACGGTAGGTAGTGAAGTAGCTGCCACGATGGGCATGAGGGAAATGCATCAGGAAAGATTCGGGACGTTTCCGGTCCGCCTTACCGCTCAGTTGCCTTTTCAGGTCGAACCCGTCTATCACATAGTTTTGGGGAACTTCACAGCCTGCCACAGACAAAACTGTCGGATAAATATCCATGATTGTACCTAGCTGCATCTGTATGCCTCCGGCCTCAATTGGCAAATGTTTTTGTACTGCACTCTTCTTTTCCGGTTTTGCCCAGCCCACTATAAAAGGAACCCGCATACCACCTTCAAACTCCGTACCTTTTTTCCCTCTCAAAGGAGCAGAAGAACCATATCCGCGTTCATCTCCCAGAGGAGCATCACCGCCATTATCTCCCAAAAAGAATATTAAAGTATTTTCGGCTATCCCCAGCTTCTCGAGCTGGTCCATCACGTCGCCCAAAGATTTATCCATTCCTTCTATCAAAGTAGCAAAGGCCTTTGCCTGGTCGCTCTTATCCGGATCAGTATACCGTGACAGGAAACGCTTATCTGCCTGAAAAGGTGAATGAACAGCATAATGAGCCATATTCAGGTAAAAAGGACGTTTCTCCTTCACAGCGGCAGCGATCTCCCGATTGGCTTCTACAGTCAGAGCTTCACTCAAAAAAGTGTCTGTACCATGATATTTCTCCAGGTCCGGAACCGCTCTTGCCTTTTCTCCTTTGATAGAGCCATATCCCCATTCGCCATAATAACTGCCGGGATGGCCTATACCGGAACCTGCGATATTTACATCAAACCCAATATTCAATGGATTTTCTCCTTCGCTTCCCATACAGCCGAAATGTGCCTTTCCTACATGAATCGTCTTATATCCGGCTTGTTGCAGGACTCTGGGCATAGTAGGCATATCCTTTCTGAGACCTTTCCAGTTCCATTCGGGTGGTCCGAAAGGAGTCCGGTTATTACTTTCAGCGTTAATCCAGTTAGTGACTCCATGCCGGGTCGCATTTTGTCCGGTCATGATCGAAGCTCTGGAAGGGGAACTTACACTTTGTGCATAAAAAGTAGAAAAGCAAATGCCTTGTTTGGCCAGTCTCTCCATATTCGGAGTATGGTACCAGTCATTTAGAGGGTGGCGTACCGGTTGCCCGCTCTCATCCGCCAGAAAAGGGACTGAAGTATCCATAAGTCCCATATCATCTACCAGAAAGACAATTATATTCGGACGTTCCTGAGCTACTCCGCAAACGGAATAAGCTAAGCCTCCTAATACACAGAATTCTTTAAAAGCTCGATTTGTTTTCATTACATGGTTTTTCATTTACACTCAGGTTATTGTATGTAGGTATAATAAATTCAAAAATCATTGAGATAAAAAACAAGATTCCTATTCCGCCTTAGTATGGCTTTATTTGAAGTGCACAACTCTGTAATAAAGATGTATTAGACTGGTTTTAAGGAAAATGGGTAGAAATATACGATAATAGCGCTATATGTGCAAAGAAAAAAAGAAACTTTGACATACTCTCTGAAAAATTACAGAATAGGCTTGTTACAGTTCCTGGCATACGGATACGGAGCAATTTTCCAAAAGCTCCTTTTTTACATCGGCTCACATCCAGCCGCAGCATATCGGTTCATGGAAATGAGAATATGTCAAAATTCTCATTTTAACGAAACCATCCCCGCCACAGACTGAACTGCAATCCTAAAGTTTTGTGTTCAACTTTTGGGGTGCAGTCCAGACAGTTGTAGCAAGGGTGGCTTTTAGTTTATGAGAGTTTGTACACTCACTTTCTTTTTATATGAACTCACTTAGTAATTTCAGCAATAGGGATCAGATGTTTTCCATGAGTTAATTTTCAGCATACATCTAATCAGAAATTATAATTCTCTGATCCAGATATTACGGAAACTAATCGGAGCACTCGGGTCCCCATGATCCTGCAATGCGATAGGACCATCGCCGTGCTGAACCACTTCCGGAAAACCGACATAGGGAGTTGTTCCCAAAATGGTCGTATTGTTCTGCAACAGTACTCCATTCTGCAAGACAGTGACACGTGGAGGTGTGCGGTAAGTACCGTCTTTTTTGAAAGTAGGAGCAGTATAAATTATATCGAATGTATTCCATACACCGGGTTTATTCATGGCATTGACCAAAGGAGGAGTCTGCTTATAGATACTTCCGGCCTGACCATTGACATACGTTTCGTTCTCGTAGTTGTCCAAGATCTGTATCTCATAGATACCTTGTAGAAATACTCCGCTATTACCTCTTGCCTGATTTGTACCTTCAATACCTTCCGGGATACACCATTCCAGATGTAACTGAAAATCATTGAATTTCTGTTTGGTACGGATATCACCTGTACCCTTCTTTACTGTGAATACTCCATCATGAACAGTCCATCCCGCAGCTTGTCCTTTAGAGTTTTCCCATTGAGACAGGTCTTTACCATCAAATAGGATAATAGCATCAGACGGTGCACCGATTGCTTCTGCCGGTGCTTTTCCCGGAGTAACGATGGGAGGCTGAGGTGTCCAATACTCTGACATGGCAGGGGTCATTGGCGCACGAGAGGGATATTCTTTCTGGGCAAAAGCCGATACTACAGCCAACATACCGATAGTAGTCAGCAAATTTCTTTTTGTCATGTAATACATAGGTTTCATATATCTATTTAGATATTTAATTATTATCCCGGATATTGGGACTTACAAATATACAACATTAAAAAACATATTGTTAATCTCTGAAGCAATTCTGTTATAATAAACCACCGGATGAGTATTCAATCTCTTTCGTATCAGATAGTTTGTTCTTATTCTCGTACTCGTTCTTTCGTAAATTGCGTGGAGAAGCTCCGAAAAACTTCTTGCAGAAGTTGGAGAAATGAGGCAGGGATTCAAAGCCATATTTATAACATATTTCAGATATACTATAGTTGGAATTATGCAAATCATCTAAAATACCTTCTTTACGCCGTGCCTGCATCCATTCGTATACCGGCTCATGAAATACACTGGTAAAAATACGGCGCAATGTGCTGAGTGTGTACCCACCCAGTTGGGCAAGCTCTTCCACTGTCTTTACTTTCTTATAGTTCTGAAACACAAAGCATTGAAAGCTATTGGTATATTTAGCGAGAGGGTGTACTAAGGTCGCAAGGTCATAATCGGAATAATAGTAACCCAAAACGAAAGCCAGTTCTTTGCGCTTTAATGACAGCAGTTCCCGGCAGATTTTATTATCTCTCAGATAAGCAATAGACCCACTTAATAGATATTGTAACTCAGGAATTATTTTTAAAGGGGAATAGATAAGCGGAGAAGGCACATCTTTCATGATATGGTTGAAACGAGAATCACAAAACATCTCCGGTTGAATGAAACCATAATAGATACATTCACAATCAGTCATAGCAAGCATCTCAAATTTTGAACCGATAGCCTGAAGGATAAATTCTCCTTCTTTGAGCATCGTACCCGCATACTCCTGACTATTGACTAACATCTCTCCCTTTATCAAAAAAAGGATGAAGTTCTCCTCACATTTCTGGGCAGGTTTATGAAAACCTCGCTGGTATATAATGTGAATAATTGTATTGCCTACGGCCTTCGGACAATCCTGACAATCCCAAGTGCCTTGACAGATAGATGCCATATATTGTTGTTGATGTTTGTATCTGTTTATGTTTCCAACAAAAATATATGAAATCTTTTATATAGCCATAAAAAAGGAAAAGAAAAGTAAAATATGCATGAAATTCATTTCATTAAAACTATAAAAGGGTGATATTTATTACACTCTCTCAGAATTTTGTAGACCAACCCTCATAGGCGAAAATCTATTTTATAGTAAAAGAATCCTAGCTTTTGACAAAGCCAGGATTCAAAATATATTTAGAGGATATAAAATCTTACTCCTTCAAATCTACTCAGTTATTTAAAACTAGTTATATTACAACTAATTTGAAGGTGTGTTCTCAGTATTATTCCATTCACTAGTAGAACCTTCATTGTCAGTACCCCATCCATTCTCATCAACACTTGGAGATACTGTAATTTCTTCAGCACCAGATGGCAAAGTCAATGTATAAAGAATACTCTGACCAATTCCCCAACTACCACTTAGAACAACTTCTTTCGTACCAGTAAAGTATGTTTTACTATCCTTAGTCGTAGAGTATGCAACAAGGACCTTAACTGCAGCTACATTAGTGTTAGGCATCAATATCAACGCATTACCGTCTTTGGCTATTACAACAGTTCCTGTTCCTGTAACACTGGTTGGATTTGTAAATACATAAGAATACTCTGCTGCTCCTTTCAAATCACTCCAAGCTCCTGTACTACTAGAATAAGTATAAGTACCTTCATTGGCTACATTTGTCAATTTTATACCCGTTACTGAATATGTAAAACCAGCATCTTTACCCACTAATTTGAAATTAATCTGAGTTAGTATATGTTTAAATATCAAATTTACAGAACCCATGGAAGTTACACCAGTCTTACACTTATCAGCTACAGCTACAGCTAACAAATCTTCTTGTGTTGCCTCTGCTTGAACAGTATAAGAAAAACTAGGATACTTCCCTGTAGCATTCCAACTATCAGATCCAATATTAGCAGTAGTTGGAGAATATGCGAAAAAATGTATCTTTTCATTTAATGGCCAATAATAACCACCAGTCTTAAGTTTCCAAGTAGAATTTTCGTACTTTCCTTCATCATTAATAAATGCTTCTCCAAGGCTTGTTGCATCAGCTATATTCTTATCACCAGTGTTATAAGCATATAATTTATAACCATTATCTTGTAGAGTCTCAGTAACTGCTACTGTAGCCCTCGTGGCTTTTCCTACTACCGAAGTAAAATTAATCTCATTACTTTGTGCCGGATTCTCAAACTCTTCATTCTGTGAGCAGCTAGTAATCGTTGCAACTGCTGCAATTGCCAATAAAACCTTCTTCATAATCGTATTTTTTAAGTTTATAATATTGTTATATTTTGTTTATGCTCAAATTTAATTTACGGGTAAAATCACTTCTTCATCATCTCCCCAGCCATCAACATTTCCATCAAAACCACCATCTCCGCCACCACTAGAATCCGGTTTATCAACCTTCACCTCGTCCTCAACCGGTAACTCTATTTCTTTGAAAGGCTCATCACCGTCATCATCACCACCGCTGCCACCACTTTCCGAATTAGCAATCACCTCCGTTATATCAACTTCCATCTTTTGCACTTTATTATCTGTTTTGACAAATGCCAGCGTCAACTTTATTGCGTTACCTGCCCGGCTTATTACACCTTCCGATGTTCCAAAAACAGTAAAACTACCCGTCACTTCACCTGCACTTCCTCTAGCTGCAAAATAGATGGGTGAATCACCTGCTTTTCCACATCCCAACCCCAAATCGTAGCAACTTGACATACCCTCTATACTTCCAACGATTGAAGAAACATATTCGAGTCCTTGTACCTTCAATTTAAAAGAATAGGTCTTTACCACTAATTTTGGTTTCCAGTTCAATTGAAGCTCCTCTTCACTGTTTTCTATCTTTAAGTCATCTATCCGCACAACATACAACAGATCAGGTCCCCAGACCAGTTGCTCCGTTCCTGCAATGCCTAACCCATTGCAATGTCCCGTAAAGGCTTCAATCGTCTCATAGGCTTCTTCTCCCCGGATTTGTACCGTTTCAGTATCATAGTTGTAAACCACTACCGAGTAACGTCCCGGCGGCACTTTTACTTTTCCTCCTTTTACTGAAAGGTAGGTATCAATCTTTCTGCCTTCCGCATTCTTCGGATAAAAGATCACCCGAACCCCTTCCGGCAATTTATTGGTAACACCGTTCCAATCCAGCGAAATTTCAACCCCACTTACGGGATAATCATCCAATATATCGCGACGGCTACATCCGGTTAGCATCAGCAGTGAGGACAGAAGCACAAGAAGCATATCTCTTGTATCTCGCATAACGGTCCTACCTCCTTCTCTTTGTTATCAGCCATACCAGAGAAACTTTCGCCTTGGTAGGACCTATAAAATTGTAACGTCCACTATTTGCCCATATTATATCTCCTTCGTATGGAGTATATTTCTTATATTCCGTTGTCAAATATCCGATGCCGAGACTAAACTCAATCGAAAAGTGTCGTGCCAGTTGCCGTGCATATCCGTAAGTCACTCCCGCAGCTCCATAATATTTGCCCTGATAGCCATCGCTCTGCAACTGAAAGTCATAGATTCCGCCTTCGGCATAAAGCCCGACAAAATGACCAGTCAATCGCTTGTGTTTCCGCCGGTCACCCAGCCAGCAACGTCCTTCCACACCTCCCGAAAGAAGCTGATAGCAGAGATTATGCTTACTGTTCAGCCACCACGGACATTTGTATTCAGTATTCAAAGACCATCTCCTGCCCATCGGAATTTCCACCTCTATATTCGGTGCTAACGCCAAATCATACAGCAGGTTATTCTTCACCGCCAGTATCGTTTCATTTTTTGCCGGTCCCCCTGCCTCCGATATCGTTACCTCATAGACCTGTTTTTTCTTACTTTCTCCCACAGGCTTATCCGGTCGATGATTCGGAAGCGCCTCTTCCTGTTCTGAAACAAACAACCCGGAGGCAGAAGATACCGGCTCAAAACTCTTCCTATCTATTTCCGGAATTTCCCGGACGATTGTGATTACCGATCTCCTTAACTGAGGAAGCACATTGCGAAGCATATACTGGTATGCCATTCCCTTATTGAGTTTACGCAACAATTGCTTTCTCTTCCCAATATCATTCCGATGATAGTCCATCAACATCATTACCTCTTCACGCTCCGGAAAGTCCGAATCTTCTTCCACTACCTTACGAAATTCAGACCAATCTTCTCCTCCTGAGAAAAGTTGAATCTTTTTCATATCAACAGCCGGATAACGTTGTTGTAAGAACTCTCTCACCGAATTGTTTCTCCTGGCAGATAAAACAGTATTATAAACCGAATCACCATCGGGCGAAACAAAAGTAATGACATTGACCGCTGTGATATATCGGATATTCTCTTTATTGCCGAGCAAAGAATCCAACACGTTAATATACTGATTATTATTCTTATAACTAAAATCAACTGTAGTATCCTCTCTATCAAAATATACCACGACTTGTCTGGTCGTATCTTGCGTTACTGTGAAAGACGAAACCATCGCATATCCACTTTTCAATGAGGCAGAAAATGCCATGAAAATAGCTAATATATAGATTCCATACTTCATAGTTGTTCGTTTCTATGAACAAATATAGAAGTTAATATGCAAACAAAATCATACTTATGAAACAAAAAACAGGGCATGAAAGGTTATGTGAAACGATTGGAACGAATTTGCAAGTTTGAAGTTCAATAATCACGAAATTCCTAATAGACTAAGACGCCAACTACTGAAAAAATGCACAGAAAATCGAGGTTCATCGATCATCTGTGCATTTACTACTACTCTTATGAGACAAGCATCACACTAGAGATTTATACTGTAGAGTCAGGTACCGGTACCTCCTCTCCATCGTCTTTACCACCATCTCCGCCGGTAGCGGGCTTTCCACTGCCACCTCCATTCGTATAATCTGTTTCCAGTTCTGTATGGCGAGTGATGCTCATATCGACCAACCCGCTGACGAACAAATCTACCACTTTACGATGAACTCCGCAAAGGTGGCTTACCTTACCACACATCTTGGAAGAACTTACTCTGCCGGAACAAACCGACTTTGCTACATACTTTTCGTTTTTGTCCTTGTCAAAACCGAACACTCCTTTTGTTACTACATACTCTAAAGCCATAATTGTTAAGGTTTAAATGGTTAAAAAAATAAAGGTTATTTGTTTGCCATTCTCTTTGTCTCTGAATGACTCTGCAAAGATATCACAGGGCACAAAGCATCCAGTCCTCTCTTGTCTCCTTTGTGTCCCCTTTCAGTTGCTTTAGAGTGGTTGATATCTACAGATAGTACATTAATCTATAAGAAGTTATACAAATTAATCTTTTTTCTTCATAAACGCGTTAATAATAAAAACGTTCGCGGTCATTTAAGCTGATCTTATATCCGCTATATAGAAGGTCTTTCGTGAATACCCTAAATATTCAGAGGTATCATATTGAAATCTAGACTATTTCTTTTTTTTATTCTTATTAATACTCAATTTTTGAATATCTTGTTCCAACTCTTTGATACTTTCCAAATGCTCCAATTGTTTTTGTACTACCTTATATTTGTCATACTCATCAGCTGCCTTTTGCAAAGCAAGCTTATGAGAAATAGATCCGGCATGCTCCAATATATTCTTGTCATTCATTGTAAGTACCTGCTTCAATTTCTCAATCCAATCCCGCATATACATCGGTTTGTGCTGCATCGCCTGAATCTCTGCATATGCAAGGAATTGCTCTACAATCAATTTCAAGAGTCCAATCTCCTCTTCATTCAGGTAGTTCTTTCCTATTTCCACATCAACTTTGCGAACTTTGTTGGGCAACGATGTCGATGTCAAACCCATCTGCGGCAATGCAGCATTTGCCCGATAATAAATTAGCTCCGCTGCAGTTTTGCCACTAACCGCCCAAAGGAGTTTATTTTGTACTTCTTTGTAAAAGGCAAGAGTCATTTCGTCAGACGGATCATAATCTATACTTGTGGCATAAATATCTTTAATCTGCTGATAAAAAACTCGCTCCGACAAACGAATCTCCCGGATTCTGTCTAACAACTCGCGGAAGTAATTCATGGATGAACCGCTCTTAAATCGCTCATCGTTCAGTGCAAATCCTTTGATGATATAATCCCTCAAACGCTGTGTTGCCCAAATACGGAACTGAGTACCCTGTATAGATTTTACCCTATAGCCAACTGAAATAATGACGTCCAAATTGTAATAATTTGTAGGTTTAGTAGAAAAATCGGAAATTCCGATTTTTCTCTTTGTCCCGTCTTCCACTAATTCTCCTTCGCTATATGCATTTAAAATATGCTCGTTTATAGTCGATCTGGATTTCCCAAACAGGGTCGCCATTTGATCAATCGTCAACCATACCGTCTCATCAGAAAATAGCACATCGACTTTTATTGTACCATCTTGAGACTGATATATAATAATTTCATTCTTTTGTTCCATGCTTACTTCCAAATATTAGAGTTGATATAAACATTTATATCAGCCCACACACCTCAATCAATATTTATTTTAGGACTATTAATTTTGTACCTAAGTATTAATAATCAGTTCAATATTAAAATCCTCTTATGTCAACTGATTTAACTTGATATTTCATGTAAAGATATTGATTATTCCCGAAAGCAGCACAATTATTAGCTAAAATTGATAGAGCAATTCTTACATTCGCCGTTATTACCATTCCAATAATTTCCTGTATAAAATGAATACTTCATTTTATGTACGATCTAATTACTAAATGAGAAGAAATATTCAGAGATATAGCCAGCCCTTTCAAGGACTCTCTTGAAAAATGCTGAATAGTTATGAACAATCGACGATTTGATTTATAATAAATTCTTTCACCGTTTATAATAAACGGTCTCTCGGTTTATTATAAACTCGTGCGATTGGTTTCAGACTTCTTTTCTTTGAATTTATGCAACAAAAAGGCTGAAAACTCCATAAAAGTTTGCAGCCCTTAGCTCATTTACGGGTTACTTACGCCCTAATCCTCATAAGGATCACCTAGATGTTTTATTATGATCTTATACTGTTTTGAAGTCAAAAACCGATGATTGTACGGCAAATAACCTGTCGGTATAAGCTCTTGATATTCCACATTCAGCCCCATTGTGTGCGATAACAGTGAAAATCCGTGAAAGAAATCAAAAGAGACCCAAATACAAGAAACTTAATTTGGAAGAAATGGCAAGAAGGCTTACATTTGTCATGTGATTTTTTTCATAGTATTAGATTTAAGGTTAACAAAGGTTGGAGCAAGGCGTTGCTCCTTTTTTTATGCCCCAACCTCATCCCTGTTCCTATTTCGGCTTACCACAAATATAAACTTTGCATTGATAAGGAGCCAGCTTTACAATCATACCATCCGCAGCATTTTCCGTAGAACGGCTATCGAGACTATATACCTGTTCCAAAGATAAACCTTCCACCGTTTTCGCGTTCAGTTCTATATTTTGCGGAGTATCCATCCGGTTGAAACAAGCGACAGCTTTACGACCATCAGCCAACGGTTTCACCCAAATATCATAATAATCCGCACGAATGCTGCGTTCTGCCTGCTTACCGAGCACATCCTGATTGATAGCAATCAAATCCTTGTCCAACAAAACCTGTAAAGTGCTATCATCCATGTTCCGTACATCATTTCCACAAAGCAAAGGAGAAGCCATCATACACCATAAGGCAAAATGAGACTTATATTGCTCCTGAGTACATCCTTTCGATTCCGAGCCGATGCTCATGCTCTTCCCGCCAATACCGACAACCAGCATATCCGGATCATTCCACCCGGAAGGTCCGGCATATTCATTCAAAGGAGCGTTGATTTCCAGAATATTCAGAATACCGCGCAGTCCACCCATCCGATTGGCCTCACGGTCCCATACATCTCCTATATCTCCCGAAACCCGCCACAAATGTCCTCCTACTTGCTTTGCCCATTTCCAAGGTTCACGCTGTCCCCACTCGCAAACAGAGAACACAATAGAACGACCGGTAGCACGCAAAGCCTTGCCCATCTTAGCATATCGCTCCATAGCCTCCACCCTGCCGGCAGGAGCATTGCAATAATCATACTTCAACAAATCGACTCCCCAGGAAGCAAAATCTTTCGCATCCATTTCTTCGTACCCATAACTGCCACAAACACCGCCACAGGTTTTATCGGCTGCGTCAGAATAGATCCCGAGTTTAAAGCCCCGTTCATGCAGATAGTCAGCAACATATTTTATTCCACGAGGAAACTTCGCTTTATCAATCTGTATATGTCCGTCAGCCCCTCGCTCCGGCAGCTGCCAGAAGTCATCGATATTAATATAGGAATAACCCAGATCACGCATTCCGTTTGCCACCAGTGCATCCGCAGTCTGCAATACCAGTTCTTCCGTGAGATGTTGCCCGAAAGTATTCCAGCTGTTCCACCCCATAGGAGGAGTCAGCAGCAAATCGTCACCGATATGAATCTCGAGCTTTTGCGTACAGGTTCCCTGCGAATTCTTAGCTTTGAGAGTGACCATATATTCACCTTCCGAAGCGACTGTTCCTGTGATAATTCCTGTTTTCGAATCCAGTTTCAAACCTTTCGGCAACTTCTCAGCACTCCATTCCATCGGTCGCTGGCCGGTAGTAGGAATATAAAACATGAAAGGAGTTGCCGTATAATTGGCTATCACCCGGGGAGGATGAATGCTCGGTGCTCCTTCAAAAAAATTTTGATTGATGTTTGTTTGAGATTTATTTCCGGCAAACAAAGATACGTTTACTACAAAAAAAGAAAGAATAGATAAGATGAAGAAAGAATGTATTTTGCTCATGGGGGTATTATTTTTTAATTAGGCTGCTAATATAACGAAAAACAAACAATATCCAGACAATTAAATCAGTAATTGATACATTCCTCCAGCCAATACCCGTACAACTCCTTTCATTTCAAGTTCAAAAAGAATAGCATTCATTTTATGAACGGGAATGTCAGTTTCCACCACCAGCGTGTTAATCTGCAGATTTCCGCGTTGTGCCAGAATATCAACGATTCGTTGTTCTTCTCCGGACAAATCGGGAAACAGGTCACGCTGTACATTGACTGTTTTTTCCACGCAGGAAGCAACATTCCAGCCCATAGTCTGCACAAAGTCTTCGGCAGATAAAAGCAGAGAAGCTTTATTGTCACGGATCAGTTGATTGCATCCCTTGGAATATTCGTCAGTAACGCGACCGGGAAAAGCGAAACAGTCACGGTGATAACTCTCCGCAAGTTCGGCAGTAATCAGGGAACCGCCTTTTGCAGCAGATTCTATCACAATCGTAGCGTCGCACATACCTGCTACAATGCGGTTTCGGCTAACAAAATTATGCTTGTCCGGTGTTGTGCCGACAAGAAACTCAGTCAGCAGACCACCTCTGTCGAGCATATCAACAGCCGTTTTACGATGGAGAGAGGGATAGATACGGTCTAATCCATGAGCCAATACGCCTACCGTAGCCAGTCCATTATCCAAAGCGCTCCGGTGGGCATTGATATCAATGCCATAGGCAAGGCCGCTGACCACTAACACATCAGGACATAACGCTTTCAAGTCACGAAGGAAAGTAGCGCAAAGTTGCGTTCCATAATCGGTAGCGTGGCGGGTACCCACCATATTTAGAATATGGAGAGCATTCAAATCCGCATTTCCCTTGAAGAAAAGCACGACAGGAGCATCCTCACACTCCCGCAAACGGGAAGGATAAGCTTCATCATAATAAGTCAGGCATTGAATGCGGTTCTTCTGCAGAAATCCGAGTTCCTGCTCTGCACGGGCAATGAGTGACGGACAATCCAGTGCGGCAGATATCCGTTCGTTAACTCCGGGAATACGTTCGGAAAGCTCTTTCCGGTAGCGGAAGACATCAGTGGCACTTTTCATGCCCTCTACCAGACGCTTCGCTCCAATGTGCCCGATACCGGGCACCATGGTCAGAGCGATGCTATAAATCTGTTCTTCTTCGTTATCGGTCATTTCAGGTATGGAGCAAAGACGTTGTCGAATAATTCGCTGCTACTCAAACGTCCGTTTACCACACATACCGTTTCAACAGTGGATTTCACTACTACTTTTTGATCACTTTTGCGGAAGATATCCTGATAGAATACATACTTGATACCCTCTTTTTTCATATATAGCTTGGAGACAAATTCATCTCCACTCTTCAACGGAGTCTTGAAAGCCATATTGATGCGCGCCACTACCGGATCGACTCCCTGCTCATGAAGCGCTGCAAAGCTAATACCTACCGAGATCAGAAACTCATGGCGGGTATGCTCCAGATAATGTTGATAATTGGCATTGTTGACAATACCTTGCAGGTCGCATTCATAATCGCGTACCTTCATCTCCAGCTCGTAAATGTACTGACTCATCTGTTTATCCTCTTTTCTGTTCTACATCAAGTCCTTTGAACTTCTTCAGTTCTTCGGTAGATACCAATTTATATAATTTGTCGCTGGGACGTATCTTGTCTGATTTCATCGAGAAGCGCTGTCCCTTCTTGACTGTTTCTACCGGTTTCAGATCGACGCGGGCTTCGTCCAGCGTCATGAAGACTGCACCGGTGGTTGGTCCCGTAATCAGCAATTTATCGCCTACACTGACTTCGGACGCCTCCACCAGAAATTCGGAAACGCCGATATTGGAGAAGTATTTGATACCTTTACCCACATAGATTTTACGCTCCGTAGCTGCCGAACCGTAATTCCGTGTCCATTCGCCAAGCCGTTGTCCGAGGTAATAGCCATCCCAGAATCCACGGTTGAAAACAGCTTTCAGACGTTCGTCCCAAGCTGCGATTTTTTCGTCTGTAAAGGTATCGTCCAAATAAGACTGAATCGCCTCTTTATAACATTCTACCACTGTACGCACATACTCAGGGCCACGGGCACGACCTTCGATTTTGAATACACGCACACCTGCATCCATCATCTTATTCATAAAATGAATAGTCTTCAGGTCTTTCGGCGACATGATATATTCGTTGTCGATATCCAGTTCCACATCTGTCTCCTTATCACGAACGGTATAAGAACGACGGCATACTTGCATACAAGCCCCCCGGTTGGCGGAGTGATTCATTTCATGCAAAGAGAGGTAGCACTTTCCGGAGACTGCCATACACAGAGCACCGTGACAGAACATCTCAATACGAATCTGTTCACCACTCGGTCCACAGATATTTTCTTCCCGGATCTGACGATAAATCTCTGCAACCTGCTCCAGATTCAGTTCGCGTGCAAGCACCACAACATCGGCAAACTGGGCATAAAATTTCAAGGCTTCCGCATTCGATATATTAAGCTGAGTAGACAAATGCACTTCCTGCCCGATCCGGTGGGCATAATTCATCACTGCCACGTCAGCAGCAATCACTGCAGATATTCCGGCTGCTTTGGCCGCATCGACAATAGTACGCATCAAAGGAATATCCTTATCATAGATAATCGTATTGACTGTCAGATAGCTTTTCATCCCGTGTTCGTCGCACGTCCGGGCTATCTCACGCAAATCATCAACGGTAAACGTATTGGCAGAACGGGCACGCATGTTAAGGTTTTCTATACCAAAATAGATAGAATCGGCTCCAGCCTGAATGGCTGCCGCAAGAGATTCGCGCGAACCGACAGGCGCCATTATTTCAAAGTCTTTTATATTCATTTTACTGTTCGATAATCATTAAAATGTGATAGGAGTATGCAAAGGTACGAATTAATCCGCATCCGTGAAACTTACCTCAACAAATAGTTCTTTCAGTTTTTATCCGTACCTTTGCACGGCAAAAAAGAAGTATCAATTATGAAGATAAACCATATAGACCTGGGAGAACATCCTATACTACTCGCCCCCATGGAGGACGTGACAGACCCGGCTTTCCGCCTGATGTGCAAAAAGTTCGGTGCCGACATGGTATATACTGAATTTGTATCGAGTGATGCATTGATACGTGCCGTCAACAAGACCGCGCAGAAGTTGAGCATCAGTGACGAAGAGCGTCCTGTTGCCATTCAGATTTATGGGAAGGATACGGAAACAATGGTGGAAGCCGCCAAAATAGTGGAACAGGCACAGCCTGATATTCTCGATATCAACTTCGGTTGCCCGGTGAAAAGAGTAGCGGGAAAAGGTGCCGGAGCAGGAATGTTACAGAATATTCCGAAGATGCTGGAGATTACCCGTGCGGTAGTAGATGCCGTGAAAATACCGGTAACTGTAAAAACTCGTCTGGGATGGGATGCCAATAATAAAATCATTGTAGATTTGGCAGAACAATTGCAGGATTGCGGTATTACCGCATTGACTATCCACGGTAGGACCCGTGCGCAAATGTACACCGGAGAAGCAGACTGGACACTGATAGGGGAAGTAAAAAACAATCCCCGCATGCATATTCCTATCATCGGCAACGGAGATGTGACTACGCCTCAACGCTGTAAGGAGTGTTTCGACCGTTATGGAGTAGACGCTGTCATGATCGGTCGTGCAAGCTTCGGACGCCCCTGGATATTCAAGGAAGTGAAGCATTATCTGGAAACAGGAGAAGCGCTTCCCCCACTCAGTTTTGAATGGTGCATGGAGGTATTACGACAGGAGGTAGTAGACAGTGTGAATCTGCTTGACGAACGCAGAGGTATTCTGCATGTACGCCGTCATCTGGCTGCCAGTCCGTTGTTCAAAGGCATTCCTAATTTTCGTAATACCCGTATCGCTATGCTTCGGGCGGAAACAAAGGAAGAATTGTTCCGGATATTTGATGAGATAACTGCCAATCTAGCATCTGTAGATCGATGATATACCAGATTGGTTTACTTAAACATCGGCTGCGCAAACCACTTCTTGAACATCCACGTTGCTACAACATATAAAACGAACGCTGAGAAGAAGCCTACAATAGCGTCAATAACATAATGCGCCTGAATATACACGGTAGCACCACAAAGTAGCATATAAAAAGGAATCAGGCAGGCAAAGAGCTTTTTGCTGCCACGCCACGCCATAATCATCAAGATAGTGGAAATGCCGACATGAGAACTGGGGAATGCCGCAGTAGGTCGTTCGCCTACCTGCTGCGAGCCCTCTACCAGATTGTAGAAGAACCCATGCTGATAGCCGGGACCGGGCAATAGTTCCTGATGATGATTGAAATAATCGCCAATAGCCGGGAAGATACCTTTCGACACATTATCGAACCCGATAGCCGGAAAATAGAATTGCGGTCCCGCCACCGGAACAAAGATATAAATGAGATAATAAATAAAGAAAGAAGTTACCAGTACAAATGACATCTTCTCAAACCATTCAAACTTATAGATAAAGTAGAATAACGTCACAATCAGCATCATCGGATAATAGAAGAAATATCCCAAATTGAATGCTTCGCTGACTATCAGATGCGGAAATGTGTGGCAGAACCAGATAGCAGGCTGCCCATTGAAGATAAATTGTTCGGCAACAGCAAATACATGATCAAGATTGGGGAAGAACCGGTTAAACTCAAACGTATCGGGATACCAGTACGAAAGCAGGCTCATCTGAATGACAACCCGCACAAATGCCGAGAACTTACAAGGTGCCAGCCGATAAAGATACATCAACAGGAAAGTCATTGCAGCAATCATCGCCCTATCCAGCAACATGTGCCATGGATGATCCATTCGCTGAAACAGGAACAGTATCAAGATGGAGGTCAACAGATTATAAATCAATGTAATCTTCTCCACAGCAAACAACCCCTTCCGGGTTTCCACTCGCTTAAATAAGTCTAAAGCCATCCTTCGTTTTTATACCAGGCAATCGTTTCACGAACTCCCTTCTCCAGATCATATTCGGGAGCATACCCTAACTCTGTCATTGCAGGGGTTATATCACATTGCCAGTTACGTTGTTTCATTATTTTATACTTGTCAGAATTCAGCGTACTGCTCTTCCCGGAACGCGTAGCAATAAATTCAGCGAGCAAAGATATAACTTTTAGCACAATTAATGGACATTTCATATGAATAACAAACGGATTGCCCAGTTCTTTTTGTATTAAGTCCGAAAATGTGCGGCTTTTATATACGTTTCCATCCGACAGGAAATACGCTTTTCTCGCTACTCTTTTCTCTATTCCAAGGAAGATGGCCTGCACAATATCCTTTACATAAATAAAAGTCAGATCCTGTCTCCGGAAACCCACCGAGAAGTCCACATGCTGACGGATGGACTTTGCCATCAGGAAATAATCCATTTCACGGGGACCGTAAACTCCTGTAGGACGATAAATGACATAAGGGAAACCGGGAATGCTCTGTATATAAAGTTCGGCTTTGAGTTTACTAAATCCATAAGCCGTATTAGGCATCGGAGAATCATCTGCCGAAATGGGCGAGTAATCTTTTTCATGCACCGGTCCGAATACGCTCAATGTGCTGATATAGATAAACTGCTTCGGAACCATATTGAGTGCCTTCAACGTATCAACAAAATATTTAGTCTGAAGATAATTTACATAATCAAATGTTTTCTTGTCCGAACACTTGGTGACTCCCGCACAATGAATAATGTAATCAAATTTGTTATACGTCCCTTTATGCCCGGAGAGTTGGGCACGCAATTCGTTGGGATGAGCAAAGTCCAGTTCCAGAAAATGAATCTTCCGGTTCTTCAAATACTGCTTGCTGCTGCTAGAACGGATTCCCGCCCACACACCAAACTTTCGTTTCAGTGCCTCTTCGACAATAAAACTTCCAATGAATCCACTTGCACCTGTAATTAGAATACTCTCCATTAATATAGTCCTAATATATAAGAAAAGAATGACGCTACAAAGATACAATAAATATAAAACAAAAGCCATTTTGCTTTTCTCAATTATTATTTGTTTATTTGCAACGCAATTTATTTACTATTCAACACTTTAAAGCACGTGGAAGACAAAGCAGATTTCGACTATCTTTTTAAAGAGTACTACCCCCAACTTTATTATTATGCATTCCATCTGATCAATAATATGGAGGCTAGTAAAGATATCGCAAGTGATGCTTTCGAATTTATTTGGACTAACTATGCCAAGATTGATAAAACCACAGCCAAATCTTATCTCTATGTTTACGTCCGTAACAAATGCATCGATTACTTGCGTCATCAGAACGTACACGAACAATATGTTCAATTATATATAAAACTGACCGAATCATACACAGAAACAGAATACAAAGAATATGACGAAAGGATGATGCGCATCCACAAAGCTATTTCAACGCTTACTGCCCACACCCGGCATATCCTTGAAGAATGTTATGTACGAAGAAAAAAATATCAGGAAGTGGCTGATGAACTGAATA
Source organism: Bacteroides faecis (assembly GCF_020091505.1). Taxonomy (NCBI): domain Bacteria; kingdom Pseudomonadati; phylum Bacteroidota; class Bacteroidia; order Bacteroidales; family Bacteroidaceae; genus Bacteroides; species Bacteroides faecis. The sequence continues at coordinate 928,386 of NZ_CP081916.1, forward strand.
TAAGCGTAAGCGCTGTCCGAAAACACATTGTAAAAGCACTCTCTGTACTCCGTAAAGAGTTTGCTAAAAAAGAATAAAGAGGGTATCTAACTATCTTAAACAAACGTATTAAAATAAGTAATAGAAATAAAAACAACCAAGAACTGAAAAGTTATTTATGGATAAGGACAAAGGTTACAACGATATAAATGATTCCATCAAAAAAGCATTAGATATCATGGAATCCCCCTCAGAGCTCAATGAGAAAGAAACGTCCGGCGCTCTTGAAGATGATGAATGCCTGCAAACATGCCGTGACATCATGGATATGAATGTAGCGTTACAACAACAGCAAACTCCCGGATCGATAGACGTAGAAGCTGAATTAGTTCGTTTCAAAGCGAAACACACTAAGCGAAAACCTTTTGCCGGACTGAAACTCGCCATCAGTCTGGTCTCAGCGGCGGCTATCCTCACAGGTCTTGTATTCATCATATCCAATACTCTGGATATATTCCCGACTCCTGACCCAATCACCGTCTTTACAGCAGATAATACTCCCCAAGAAATTACCCTGCAAGCTGAAGACGGAGAGAAAATGATATTAGGTGAATCACAAAAAGATCCGAAAGTAGCTGCCAAAACCAAAGAATATCTGGATTACAGCCGTACTAAAAAGACAGTAGCCAATGTCCCTAATGCACAAAATACGATTCAAACTCATACACTGACCATCCCCAGAGGGCAGAACTTTAAAGTGATCCTTTGTGACGGAACAGAAGTATGGCTCAATGCAAATACCCGATTAATTTATCCCACGGCATTTGTAGAAAAAGAACGTACCGTATATCTGGAAGGTGAAGCATACTTCAAAGTAACCCCTAATAAACAGCAACCATTTATTGTAAAGACTCCAAGTATACAAACACGTGTACTAGGTACAGAATTCAATATACGCAGCTACAACCCGGAAGACTCTCACGTAGTACTTATCAATGGAAAGGTAGAAGTCAGTAACACCCAAGGGGGCGCCTACACTGCCATTACTCCGGGAGAAGATGCACATCTGCAAGCTGACGGCAATTTTATCCTGACGGAAGTAGATTTGGACTCTTACATTTACTGGAAAGACGGCTACTTCTACTTTGACGATGTCACTCTTCGGGAAATTATGCAAAATCTCGGACGCTGGTACAATGTAAGTATAGAATTCCGCAATAAAGAAGCTATGAACTACAAAATGCACTTTGTAGCTGATCGCCGGCTTGGGCTTGAACACACCATTCAATTACTTAATCGGATGAAAAAAGTAACCGTAACTTTAAACGGCAATACTCTTACTATCGATTAGTATTTTCATACAAAAAGTATACAAAAGCACAAAGAAAACAACAAAATATTATCTTTTAAAGAAAATAATTCGCAAAAGGGGTGTCTTAAATTTCCTTTCATACGCACTATTAATATAAAACAAGTTCAAAATAGTGTTATTTAAAATCAAACGTATGAAAAGAAACTGGTATTTATTTATCGTGTGCCTCCTATGCGTATGCTTACTGCCACGACCGGCAGAAGCTCAGACACAAAACGAAAAGAAAATCACGTTGGAATTCAACAATGAACGCTTGCCTTCTGTGTTGAAACGTCTGGAGAAAGTATCAGGATACAAAATCCTGTTTACGTATGATGATGTCAAGAAATTCACAGTCTCGGGGTCCGTAAAAGACAAGAGCATAAAGCAAGCACTAGACATCATACTCATCGACAAGCCATTAGAATACCATATAGATGGCCAGTTTATCACAATCACTCCTACCGGCCCATCCAAACAGGCTAAAATATTCGATGTTAACGGAGTAGTCATATCCGGAGATGACGGGCAACCGCTCATCGGAGCCACCGTACAGATTAAAGGCAGCAAATCCGGAGTACTGACAGACCTGAATGGCAAATTCTTTATCGAGAAAGTAGCCAGCAACTCTATCTTACAGTTCTCTTATATTGGCATGCATCCACAGGAGCTAACCGCCACTCCAACGATGAGTGTTACACTAAATACCGATGTGCAAACGCTGTCGGAAGTCGTAGTCACAGGCATGCAGAAAATGGATAAACGATTGTTTACCGGTGCTACTGCACAGCTATCCGCCGAAGAAGTAAAACTCGACGGTATGCCCGAAATCAGTCGTGCGCTGGAAGGACGTGCCGCCGGTGTATCAGTTCAAAATGTATCGGGAACATTTGGTACTGCTCCTAAAATCCGGGTTCGTGGTGCTACCTCTATATATGGTAGTTCCAAACCTCTGTGGGTGGTGGATGGAGTTATTATGGAAGACGCAATTGAAGTCGGTGCAGACGATCTCTCTTCGGGAGACGCAGAAACATTGATCAGTTCTGCTATTGCCGGTCTGAATGCGGACGACATTGAAAGCTTTCAGATATTGAAAGATGGCTCTGCAACTTCTATTTATGGAGCACGTGCTATGGCAGGTGTAATTGTCGTTACCACCAAAAAAGGAAAAGCCGGTATTAACAAGATTAGTTATACAGGTGAATTTACCACTCGTATGATCCCCACCTATAACGAATTCAACATTATGAATTCACAGGAGCAAATGGGAGTTTATAAAGAAATGGAACAAAAAGGATGGTTAAATTACAGTGACATCTATCGCGCTGCCAATAGTGGTGTATATGGTCGTATGTATAAGCTTATCAATACTTTCGACCCTGTCACCGGACAATATGCCATATCCAGTACTGAAGAAATGAACGCTTATCTACGCGAAGCAGAAATGAGAAATACCGATTGGTTTGATGCTTTATTCTCTAATAATATTTCACAGAACCACTCGGTCAGCATTACTTCCGGAACTGAAAAGTCTTCTTTCTATGCATCATTGAGTGCAATGCTCGATCCGGGATGGTACAAACAAAGTGAAGTGAAACGCTATACAGCAAATGTAAACACAACTTATAACGTACTCAAAAATCTATCCGTCAACCTGATTTCAAGCGCATCCTACCGTAAGCAAAAAGCACCCGGAACCATTAGCTCTACCGTCAACGCCGCAAATGGAGAAGTCAGTCGCAGTTTTGATATCAACCCATATTCTTATGCCATCAACACTTCTCGAGCAATGGACCCGAACGCTTATTATACTTCCAATTATGCTCCATTCAATATTTTACATGAACTAGACAATAACTACATTGAACTGAATGTAGTAGATGTGAAATTTCAGGGAGAGATAAAATGGAAAGCCCTTCCCGAACTGGAGTTTAGCGCATTAGGATCATTAAAATATCAGGCCAGTTCTCAAGAGCACAATATCCTGGATAACTCTAATCAGGCAACAGCATATCGCACAGGTATGGATGACGCAACCATTCGTAACAACAATGGGCTGCTTTACAGCGATCCGGATGATATTTACTCATTACCTATCAGCATTCTGCCACGAGGAGGCATCTATCAACGTAAAGATTACAAAATGTTAGGATTGGATTTCCGTGCGACCGCTTCATGGAATCATCTATTTGCCGAGAAGCATATCACCAATGCTTTCGGAGGAATGGAAGTCAATGATCTCCGCCGTTCATACACCATGTTCAATGGTTGGGGGATGCAATACTCAATGGGTGAAACTCCATCCTATGTATATCAGTTTTTCAAGAAAGGATTGGAAGCAGACGATAAATATTATGCGCTGGAACACAGTTTGGCACGCAGTGTGGCCACATTTGCCAACGTGACCTATTCGTACGACGGGCGTTATACCATGAACGGGACATTCCGTTATGAAGGAACCAACCGCATGGGCAGAAGTCACTCTGCACGTTGGCTCCCCACCTGGAACCTGTCAGGAGCATGGAATGCTCATGAAGAAAACTTTTTCAAAAAGCTGGAACCAACTCTTTCACACCTCACTCTGAAAGTTTCTTATTCACTGACAGCCGACCGCGGTCCCGCCAATGTAACAAACTCACAAGCTATTTTCAGAGCTTATTCTCCCTACCGCCCTTTTACAGATATCCAAGAACCGGGAATCTTTATGGCAGACAGTGAGAACAGCGAACTGACCTATGAAAAGAAACATGAATTGAATATCGGTGGGGATATTGGTTTCCTTGATAACCGGATCAATCTGGCACTCGATTGGTATAAACGTAACAATTATGACCTCATCGGAGCGGCAATCACCCCGGGAGTTGGCGGAGGAGGAACTTATACGTATGCTAATGTAGCTTCAATGGAAAGTCACGGTATCGAGTTCACTCTTTCTACACAGAATATAAAGAAAAAGAACTTCAGCTGGAGCACAGACTTTATCTTCTCACATACCAAAAATAAAGTTACCGACCTTAAATCACTGGCAAATGTGATGGATTTAATTTCCGGTAACGGATTTGCCCGTGAAGGCTATCCGGTTCGTGGTTTGTTCTCTATCCCATTTGTAGGCCTGGACAAGAATGGTCTTCCCCTATTCGATATCAATGGTAAAATTACAAGCACAGAGATTGAATTCCAGGCACGTGACAATATCGATTATCTGAAATATGAAGGACCGACAGACCCGACTATCACCGGTAGTCTTGGAAACGTCTTCACATATAAAGGCTTCAAGCTAAATGTTTTCCTTACTTATTCATTCGGCAATGTAGTCCGTCTGGACCCGGTATTCAAAGCCAGCTACTCCGACCTGACAGCTATGCCGCGTGAATTTAAGAACCGATGGACACTACCCGGCGATGAAAGCCAAACAGATATTCCGGCAATAATCAGCTATCCGCAGTATAGCCATAATCTGAATCTGTCTTATGCCTACAATGCTTATAATTACTCAACGGCCCGCATCGCGAAGGGAGACTTCATCCGAATGAAAGAAATATCACTCGCCTATGAGTTTCCACGCACTTGGTTGAACCCGTTAAAGATATCCAACTTATCACTCAAATTACAAGCTACTAACCTCTTCCTGCTTTATGCAGATAAGAAATTGAACGGACAAGACCCGGAGTTCTTTAACACCGGAGGCGTAGCCTCTCCGGTACCCCGTCAGTTTACTTTGACATTGAGATTAGGATTATAAATTAACTAATAAGTTTATAAATAAAATTAGATATGAGAAAAAATATAATACATATAGGACTGATATTGCTACTAGCTCCATGCTATACAGCTTGCAGCAGTTTTCTGGATGAACTTCCGGACAACCGGACAGAGTTGGATACCGAACAAAGTATCGCCAATATCCTGGTATCTGCCTATCCGCAAAGTACAAATTGCGAAATAGGGGAATTATACAGCGATAACACAGACGAGAATAGTCGTGCATATGGTTACTGGCAAAAGGTAGAAGAGGACTTGTACAACTGGAAAGATACCTACGAAGAAGGACAAGATACTCCACAAGCCTTATGGGATGCCTGCTATGCGGCAATCGCCTCATCCAACCATGCACTGCAAGGAATCAAGAACCTGGGAAATCCGACATCGTTAAATCCCCAGAAAGGGGAAGCTCTGGTATGCCGTGCCTATGCTCATTTTATGCTGGCAACTACATTTTGCCAAGCATATAACAGTAATACAGCCGAACAGGAATTAGGCATTCCCTACATGGAAACACTTCAGACTACTGTAGCCCCCCATTACGAACGTGGTACGCTCGCCAGTGTATATCGAAAAATTGCAGCTGATCTGGAAGAAGGCATCCCTCTAATTAACGATGATGCCTATTCTATTCCCAAATATCATTTCAACAAGAAAGCGGCATATGCTTTTGCCGCACGTTTCTACCTCTATTATATGCAACCGGATTTCTCTAATTGCAAAAAAGTAGTAGAATACGCTAATCTTGTATTAGGAGCAAATGCCGATGAAGTACTGCGGGACTGGAAATATCTCGGGACCCTCAGCCCCAATGGAGACGTCCAGCCTAATGCTTATATCGATGCAAGTGAGCCCGCCAACCTACTCCTTCTCAGTACCAGCTCTACGCTTGGCGGAGTAATAGATGCCGGTTACGGACTCTGCATGCGCTACTCACACAATGCTGTAACCGGGCTGGAAGATTGTTATTCAACCGGACTATGGGGTGCCTACACCAGATTCCGCCAACAACCATTTGAACCTTCGCGATCACCTAAAATCTCTTTCCGCCGGATCACTCTAATGGCAAAAATAGCCGTATCAGGCGGTGGGTTTTATCCTTACGCCATGGTTCCTGCATTCACTACTGATGAAACTCTGATCACTCGTGCAGAAGCATACACCTATCTGAAACAATATGATAAAGCTGCCGCCGACATCACTTCCTGGCAGAAGTCCTTTACTACCCATACGCAAACGATAACTCCGGAAATGGTTGACCAGTTTTACGGAAGTATGAAATACTATAATCTTAATGAAGGAGTTATCACTCCTAAAAAGACCTTGTCTCCAGACTTTACGCTTGAACCCGGCAGACAGACTAACTTCATTCATTGTATCCTGCATCTGCGCAGAATCACCACACTGGGAGAAGGCCTACGCTGGCAAGATATAAGACGATACGGCATTACTGTACAACGCCGTTACTTTGAAAACGAAGAATTAATGGACATTACTGATACCATGGACAAAAACGACTTGCGCAGGGTCGTCCAGATTCCGGCAAATGTAATAGCAGCAGGTATAGAAGCAAATCCAAGATAAAAAGAGAAAGGAGAAAAGAATATGAAACAATACATCTTATTATACGCATTATTCATCGCCACAGCAATCTGCTTGGGCGCATGTAACAATGATGAGGATATCGATACTGCAAACAGCATCTTCCCGATGGAAGAAACTACCGGCAATGCATTCGATCATTGGTTATTCAGAAATTACATGAATACCTACAACGTCACCTTCAAATACCGTATGGAAGATATCGAAAGCGATCAATCCAAGAATTTGATCCCTGCCGATTATAATAAGTCGGTGGTATTAGCCAAAATTGTAAAGCATGTCTGGATGGAAGCATATGATGAGCTGTGCGGCATTAACTTCCTGCGGGTTTACATTCCCAAAACGATACATCTGATAGGTTCTCCGGCTTACGATAAAAGCGGGACGATGGTACTTGGAACAGCAGAAGGGGGAATGAAAATTACCCTTTACAATGTAAATAGCCTGAATGTGGAAAACATTAATATAGAACAATTAAACAAATTCTATTTCAAAACAATGCATCATGAGTTCGCTCATATTCTGCATCAGACAAAAAATTACGATCCTGCCTTCGACCGCATCACCGAAAATGCATATATCGGAAGCAACTGGTATGTGTATACCGATCCGGAAACCGGAAAACAAAGTTCACGCACCGACCAGCAAGCCTGGCAAGCAGGTTTTGTCAGCCCCTATGCAATGAGCGAGGCCCGAGAAGATTTTGTTGAAAACATCGCTATATATGTCACCCACGATGAGTATTATTGGAAATCCATGTTAGCTGCCGCAGGAGAAAGCGGTGAAGCAATAATCAACAAAAAATTCAATATTGTCTATAATTATATGAGAGATACCTGGGGAATAGATTTAGATGATCTGCGTTCTGTCGTACTACGGCGTCAGGATGAAATTTATTCTTTAGATCTGAACACTATCGATATTGAAGACGACATCAACTCTACCAACAACTAAAAAGACACTGATTATGAAGCAAAAAATATTAACCTACTTTATATTGGTTACAGCCTGTATCGGTCTTCATTCCTGTTTATTTCAACAGGATGATTATTTCGATAAGTCCTCTGCCGAACGTGCCGCTGCAGATGTTATTAAATGTAGCGAACTATTAAAAAGCTCTCCAAACGGTTGGCTGCTGGAATATTATATTGGCTCCGGCTATGCTATGGGAGGTATCACTCTCCTTTGTAAGTTTGATGACAAAAAAGTGACGATGGCTTCTACACTAAGTACCCCTAATGTACCATCAGGAGTTTTTATAGAATCTCTCTATCAGGTGGTTTCCGAACAATCCACCATGCTCACATTTGACAGCTATAATGAGCTGATTCATGCTTTTGCAGCTCCGGCAGGCAGTGGAAACGATGCAAATGCCAACATGGGGGGAGACTATGAGTTTATTATCATGGATGCTTCGGATAACCAGATCACTCTACTAGGAAAGAAATATGGTAATACAATGACCATGACACGAATGCCGGTAACAACTAAATGGAAAGAGTATATCAGGGGAGTGAATGAAATAGAAGAGAATGCTTATTTATATCAATTCGATATAATGGCAGGAGGAGAAAAAATCGGTTATTTAAAACGTGATAACTATACGCTGTCATTTAGTGGAAAAACAGAGACCTCTTCCACAACGATCCCCTTTGTCTTTACTCCCAACGGACTTCACTTCCGCGAACCTGTTATTATCAATGGCAAAAAAATGCAATATTTTGCCTGGGACAATGCGTTCATGACATTCACTTGTACGGATGAAAGTGCTCAAGGAGTAAAATTAGTATCCCTTTATCCGGAAGGTTATCTTTATTATCATGATCTTCTTGGTAGTTACAAGTTCAAATGTAAAGCATTGACACAGCCGGAAAGTGGTAAAGAGCAGACGTTCGAAAGTAAAGAGTTCGACATCACCATTTCACAAAATGTAGAGAACAAAAGCTTTAACTTATCAGGTCTCAATGTACCTATCAGCATCACCTATGACCGTTCCAGTGGCAAGATGATTATACCGGTTCAGGCATTAGGCTCAATAAACGGCTATTACGGTGCATTGTCATTTGGCAACGGCATGTCGTACATTCCTTATTTCATGAGTACGGAAACAGGCTATTACTTCTCTGTGGTAAGCAAGACAGAAAGCACTTCTCCACTAACAATAAGTTTCAAAGACGAAGGAACTTTTAGCCAGTTGACCGGAGCGGAACCTACTGCACTTGTATTCCAAGGTTATACTTCACCCGCATATAGCCAAAGTACTCTTGGCGGATGGGTAGGCTGGTATGACGACTATACAATTGAAAAGCAATAATAACCTGAATGCTGAACATTTTAAAAAGTATCAAGAATGAAAAAGTTACTAAATATATTCATACTGACGTTATGTATGTTGATTGCAGGATGCGACAATGATGACTCAAGCGTATCCGTATTGAAGGTCATCCAATCAGACGTAACGTTCAAAGCCGCCGGTGGAACAGGTTCTATCCGCATAGAAGCAACCGGTGACGTGACGGCAGTTGCAGACGCAGACTGGTGTACAATAAAAGAAACAAGCCATGAGATGGTTACATTTGACGTAAAGGAGAATTACGACTTTCCGGGACGATCTGCACAAATTATCATTCGTAATGAAGCAAATACACAGAGAGTAACCGTTACACAGCAAGGCGCCATCATCATTTATAACGAAAATGATTTGCAACAGGCTACAGGAAACGAAAAGAGTTCGTTGATTATTGCGCTGAAAGGTTCATTTCCATTTAAAGTAAACATTCCCGAAGATGCCAAAGAATGGTTATCTTACGAATTAGTAGATGAGGGTATCCAATTTAACTTCGAGAAAAACACCACCAATACTGTACGCGGAACATCTGTAGAAATTACAAATGGGGTACGTACTGCCGTATATGTGCTTATGCAATATGATGCCGAAAACTTACTGGGAAGCTGGGTAGCTAGTTTCAATCGTATCTGGCAAAAAGATTCGGCTACAGGTAAAGGTCCGGCCAGTATAAAAGAAAGCGAAGAGAATGGAACTTATGTTATTTCTCTTCCTAATTCCAGCCTCTTCCCGATGACTCTGGAAGCAACCTATACCGACCATGGTTTCAAGATTGCATCCGGACAATACCAAGGAGAAACAAAGGTAGAAAATGAAGACGGTACAATGACAACTACGTTATATATTTATTCGGGAATAGCCTCCGGTTATTATAGTTATTGGTTTCCTGAGCAAAGCGTCAACCTTGCTCCGACTATGATAAACGGAGAAATTGTATTGACTTTACAAGATAATGGAAGTGCCGAAGGAGATACTATTGCCGACTTACTGCTAGGATTCTTCCTGGAAAAAGACAATATATCACAAAATACTTTTGTGCCATCCCTTACCATGGACATTTACAATCTTAAATTATTCAGATAATTAGTTCATATTACCCAGATACATTAAAATATCAATTATATGAAAACAATATTCTATTGGGTTATTCTTAGTATCATATGCGGTTTCACACTTACTATCGCATCATGCTCAGACGATGATGACGTAACTTCGTTATCAGCCCCAGGAGATATCAAATACAGCGATATATCCAGCAACTCATTTAAAGTAACATGGACAGCTGATCCCAATGCTACAAGTTACATTGTAAAAATCAAAGACGAATGGAGAGAATTGACAGACAAAACTCAGACCGTATCCGAACCCAGCGCTACTTTCACCGGATTGGAATCAGAAAATAAATATTGGGTAGCAGTCTGTTCAACAACAGCAAATGCTTCCTCAGCCTCTCCTTTCAGCAAATGGATAGCCGTCAAAATGCCGGAAGGTTCTGTTGCCAGAACTTTTGCCTCCGGTGAGGGAACCGAACAATATCCATTTATCATCAAAACTGCAGGACAGTTAAAACTGATGGCTTATCTAGTTAACAAAACCAATGAAATTAAAAACACTCAGGCAATACTTGCTACAGATCAGGATGAGATTGAAATAGAAATGGACCCAACTATTGACTATACAAAAGCTTATTATGAACTGGGAAACGATATCGATATGAGTGGAGTAAACGACTGGACTCCGATAGGTACAGGACTTGACAACGAAAACATTGCTATGCCCGAAAAGAATATGTTCAGTGGTAGTTTTGATGGAAAAAACCATACTATACACAACTTTACCATCAATTACTCCAGCAATAATACAAGTGCCATGTGTGGTTTGTTCGGTTTGTCCAAATCCGGTTGCACCATCTCTAACTTAAACGTAGAAGGGGATATCACAGCTGTGCATACAGGAACCCAAGAAACAGCCAATTATTTAGTTATAGGAGGCATATTGGCTTACGGTTATCAGGCAGTCATTACTAATTGTACCTTTAAAGGTAGTATCCGTGCTTCATTCACCACCGATACAGACGGCACATCCATCGTTGGAGGGATATGCGGTACGATACTAGGTACAATCAATCAATGTACGGTGAATATTCCGGCTTCGTCGGAATTTATAGTCAACGGGGCCACTCCTCAAGTAGGTGCCATTGCCGGATATGGAAACAGCGGTTATATTACGTATTGTAAGGCAGTAGTTGACGGTTCGATCCTGGCAGAATCTAAACCAATTGATGACTCACGTGAATATGGAAGTGCAAGAGCACATGCCGGAGGTATATGTGGTGCTTCAAGCGGCTCAAGCATAGGTGCCTGCGATGTCACAATCAACGGAAGTATACATGCCAAAAGTAAAAAGTCATCCGAAGAAGGCTCCATCAGTACATCGGCTGCTGTGGGAGGAGTTTCCGGTAGTTATGCAGCCGATATGTTCGGCAATTGCAACATTCTCATTAAAGGAAGCTTAAAAGCAGAAGCCGACAATTCGGTAGATGTCGGCGGGGCCATTGGTTCACAAGTCAGAGCAGGCTACGGATGCAGTGCATTACATGTAACTATTTTGGGTGAAATAGCAGGAACATGTAGCAGCAGCGGATCTAGTTCGGATGCAACGTATGTAGGAGGCGTATATGGTACGGGGAGTTTCCAAATGGGAGGAATCTCAGACTCTGACGTAACTCTCAAAGGTAAAATTACGGCAGAACATCCCCAAATAGCGATGGCAGGTGGCATTGCAGGCAGTACATCCACCTTAACCCGTTGCTGGACAAACATTGACACGAATGCCCTCTTATCAGTAAAAGGAGGTACAGCAGGAGCTTCTTGTGGAGGTATAACGGCAAATTTACTGAGCGGAGGTATTTATGGCTGCTACACAGTCTGCAGAGGAACAATGCAGGCAACATCCGAAACGGCAAGTGGAAGAAACAGCATAAATATAGGTGGTATTGCCGGAGCTGCCAGTGGTACTATGAGGGCACGTAAAATACTAACCGGATGCTACTCTCTCATTGAAGGCAGTCTGACCGGTAATGGAGAAACAGTATTTGCCGGAGGCATTGTTGGTATGAGTAATGCCTATACAAACATGAACTCCACGTACTGGTGGAGTGCTTCCGATGCAATAAAAGGACATTCCGGCGTAATAGGAGAATCGGATGTATTTAAGATGCAGGATTCCAGTCAAGCCAGCCTTGAGGAAGCAGCCCAAGAAATGAATATCGCATTAAAAGACTCCGGATACGGATACTTCTTCTACCGCGAAAAAGACAAGTGTCTGAACATTACGACAACACTACCATAATCATCTCTCTTTTAAGTTACCCCTGCCACCCTTGACCTCCTTTATAGAGATAAAGTATCAAGGGTGGTTTATTTTTTCTCGCCTCAAAGTTTCTACAAGGAAAATAATCTTATATCTTTGTATCAACATATTTTAAATGACTACATTATGGCGAAAAAGAAAGAAAAGAAAGAGAAAAAGGCCGGCAAAAGAATGAATAAGAAAGAGCTGGCAGCGTTATTGATTAACTTTTTCCATGCCAAACCAAGCGAGACGCTTAGTATGAAATACATTTTCTCGGAATTGCATCTCACTACTCATCCGCAGAAAATGCTATGCGTTGATATATTACATGACCTTTTAGATGACGACTATATTTCTGAAATTGAAAAAGGAAAGTTCCGGCTGAACAATCACGGAACGGAAATGACGGGTACTTTCCAGCGCAAGAGCAATGGGAAGAACTCCTTCATTCCCGAAGGTGGAGGCGAGCCGATCTTTGTTGCCGAACGAAATTCGGCACATGCGATGAACAATGACAAAGTAAAAATCACCTTCTATGCCAAAAGAAAAAATAAAGACGCAGAAGGAGAAGTAATAGAAATACTGGAACGTGCCAATGATACATTTGTCGGTACTCTGGAAGTAGCCAAATCATACGCCTTCTTAGTCACAGAGAACCGTACGCTTGCCAACGACATCTTCATCCCGAAAGAAAAGCTGAAAGGCGGAAAAACCGGAGACAAGGCAATCGTAAAAGTAACCGAATGGCCGGATAAGGCAAAGAATCCTATCGGACAAGTGATCGATATTCTGGGTAAAGCAGGAGATAATACGACAGAGATGCACGCTATCCTTGCCGAATTCGGCTTGCCCTATGTATACCCGAAAGCGGTAGAGACTGCCGCCGATAAAATTCCTGCAGAAATTACTCCGGAAGAAATAGCCAGACGCGAAGACTTCCGTAAGGTAACGACTTTCACCATTGACCCGAAAGATGCCAAAGATTTTGATGACGCACTTTCTATCCGCCCCATAAAAGACGGTTTGTGGGAAGTGGGTGTACACATCGCCGACGTGACACATTACGTAAAAGAAGGAGGCATCATCGACAAGGAAGCAGAGAAGCGGGCGACTTCCGTTTATCTGGTAGACCGGACCATCCCCATGCTTCCCGAACGGCTATGTAACTTCATCTGTTCCTTGCGTCCGAATGAAGAAAAACTGGCATTCTCCGTCATCTTCGACATCACGGAGAAAGGAGAAGTCAAAGATTCACGTATCGTACACACTGTCATCAACTCCGACCGCCGTTTCACCTACGAAGAAGCGCAACAGATTATCGAAACCAAGGCCGGTGACTTCAAGGAAGAAGTACTGATGCTGGATACGATAGCCAAAGCACTGCGTGAGAAACGTTTTGCAGCAGGAGCCATCAACTTCGACCGCTATGAAGTGAAGTTTGAAATTGACGAGAAGGGAAAACCCATCAGCGTTTACTTTAAAGAGTCCAAAGACGCCAATAAGCTGGTAGAAGAATTCATGCTGCTCGCTAACAGGACGGTGGCGGAAAAGGTGGGACGCGTACCCAAGAATAAGAAACCGAAAGTACTTCCTTACCGTATCCACGATCTGCCCGATCCGGAGAAACTGGAGAACTTGTCACAGTTCATCGCCCGCTTCGGCTACAAAGTGCGTACAAGCGGAACAAAAACAGACATATCAAAGTCTATCAACCATTTGCTGGATGATATTCACGGAAAGAAGGAAGAGAATCTCATTGAAACCGTATCCATCCGTGCCATGCAGAAAGCGCGTTATTCTACGCACAACATCGGACACTACGGACTGGCATTCGATTATTATACCCACTTTACTTCGCCGATCCGTCGTTTTCCGGATATGATGGTACATCGTCTGGTAACGAAGTACATGGACGGAGGGCGAAGCGTATCCGAAACAAAATATGAGGATCTCTGCGACCACAGTTCGAACATGGAGCAAATTGCCGCCAATGCCGAACGTGCTTCCATCAAATACAAACAGGTAGAATTCATGAGCGAGCGACTCGGACAGATTTATGACGGAGTAATCTCGGGTGTGACGGAATGGGGGCTTTACGTTGAACTCAATGAAAACAAATGCGAAGGTATGGTTCCGATCCGTGACCTGGATGACGACTATTATGAATTTGACGAAAAGAACTATTGTCTCCGCGGACGCCGCAAAAACAAGATATACAGTTTAGGAGATGCTATCACGATCCGTGTGGCACGTGCCAATCTGGAAAAGAAGCAGTTAGACTTTGCGCTTATTGAGAAATAGAAGTAAATGCAATAAGTATATACTTAAAACTGATTGATAGTATTACTCATCTTATGCCACCCTATTGGCACGGTTGTGCCACCGCATTGGCACAACTGTGCCATGCCTTTGGCACAACCGTGCCAGTAGGGTGGCACAAACAAAGAACTGATTCTCTCCCTATCATCCCATTATAGTGCTATAAATCAGGGAGACACACTTAACTTTAGAAAACCGACATTGAAAATGAAAACAATCGTTATCGAAGACAAGCAACGAATCGAATCCATTATTCTTCAGGCGGATGCCTGCTTTGTAGGCATGGTAGACTTAGAAGGCAATCCATACGTAGTTCCCATGAACTTCGGCTATGAAAACGATATCCTTTACCTCCATTCCGGTCCCGAAGGCGGGAAAATAGAAATGCTGCAACGCAATAACAACGTGTGTATCACGTTCAGCCTCGGCCATAAACTCGTTTATCAGCATAAACAAGTAGCCTGCAGCTATAGCATGCGCTCTGAAAGTGCCATGTGTCGTGGCAAAGTAGAATTCATAGAGGATATGGAAGAGAAACGCCGTGCACTGGACATTATCATGCGCCATTACACGAAGGATCAGTTCGGCTACTCCGATCCTGCCGTACGGAATGTCAAAGTATGGAAAGTACCTGTAGACCAGATGACAGGAAAAGTTTTCGGTCTGCGGGCAGATGAAAAACCATAAGAAGAAATGGTAGCGTAAAGAACAGCCATGAGCAGTGATAATGGTTTGTGAAGCAAACATGACCGAGCATCTCTATAAATTTTTATCCGCAGATTATGCCGCTCCCTATATTAGGAAGGTAGTATAACCTGCGGATAAAATATTATTCCTTGTTTACAATACCTTGTATCTCCTTCAGAGTAAGATTTCCGGTAATGATAATTACTGTAAATTCATTCTTCTCACCAGTCATCAGAACAAATTCTTTCTTCTTGTTTTTATCCTGCTTCAGATAAATCGTAGTCTTTTCTCCTTTATCTTTGATACGCATCAGTTCTTCATAACCGTTCTTAGAATTAATAAATGCGAACTCTTTCTTCATCTTGTCAATGATAGCAGGCTTGTCACAACTCAGAATTCGTATGTTATCCAGTTTTGAAGCTATACTGCCAATATTCACGCCTTCCGTCTGCATATCGGGCATCAGGCTGAGCATCGCTTTGGAGATATAAACTGAAGTAACTTCTTCCATGTCTGCAAACTTATCAAAGCGACTGTCCTGCGCATACATAAATAGTGAGCACAAAGAAAATAACAGGGTAATAATATACGTACGTTTCATTGTTTTGTATTATTTATTCGGTTTAATTGTTCATAAACATTCTCTCTGATCTTGCCAGTGGCTTCCTGTACCGTTTCCACTTCCTCCATCCCTTTGTTCAACCGGGAAGACAACATAACCAACGCCTTTTGTGCCTGCATATAGGCTTCTTCGGGAGTAGAGCACGTATCCTTCGGAGCAGAAGGCTTGTACAGATACATTCCTACTGAAAACAAAAGAAGCAGACTGGCAGCTATGCTTCCTAACCATTGCAGGCGGATGATACGTGTACGCTTTTTTACTTTCAACGCTCGCTTCTCACTCATATCCCACGCATCTATCATGTCATTCAGCCTTTCTTCCAGCCCGACAGGAACTTCGGGTTCAGGACAGGCAGCCAACTGCAGGAAAAGTTCCTTCTCGGCAAGCAAATCTTCAGAAACTTCCTCTTCCATAAAGAAACGTTTGAGTTCCTTTTCTTCAGCCTCACTAGTTACACCCTCGTAATACCGTGTCAGCAAATCTTCTATATCATCTGGTTTCATACTCAACTATTGCGTTAAATTGTTCACGTATCTTTTTGCGGGCCCGGCTCAACAATACTCGTATATTGACAGCATTCAGTCCCGTGGCTTGTTCTATTTCTTCGAAGGAACAGTCATTCACATCCCGCAGTATCATCACATGCTTTTGCTGCCGGGGGAGCTGACTGATAAGACGCTGTACCTGATTTACTTCATCCCGCCATTCCATTTCGCTGATAATATTGAAGTCTGCCGAGATATTCAGTTCTTCGGGGGCACGTCCGTCCTCATCCAACTGGTTACGACGCAGTGCATCGTAGCACAAATTCTTGATAAGAGTGACGCTGTAAGCTTCGGCATTCAGGACACCGTTCAGTTGACCGCGCTTATTCCACAATTTCAGATATGCTTCCTGCACCATATCCTCAGCATCCTGGGCGTTCCCCATTAGCTGAAAAGCTACCCGAAAGAGCTTCCGGTGGCAGGGCAGAAATTGTTGTTTAAAATCAGTGACGTCCATTCTTCTTTCCAGTTTCCATACTTACCAGTTTATCAATATCATCTTTGACAAATTTACCATTTATCTGTATCAATGTACAGCTATCGTTTCCGGAGCAGACAACTAATAATTCGCGAATAGCATCCTTTCTGATTTTCATCAGTATGTGCACCTTCTCTCCTCCATCGTTGATGCGCATCAGTTCTTCATAGCCTTTCCGGTTCAACTTGCTTACTTTACTGCTGAAACGTTTTTTCACGCTTGCCGAACAATCTCCCAAGTCCATGACTTTCATCGATTTCACTTTTCTTATGATTTCACTTCCCTCTTCATGTTTGCAGAACATCTTTCCGAGAGACATCATAAAAGGAGATACTTTCACATAGTCGACATTCTGTTCGCATTCAAACTCATCGAAAAGACTGTCTATGCTTTGCCCATATCCAATATGGCAAACTAAAAGCAGCAATAGGGTAAATAAAAACTTTCTCATTGTTCCTTCTTTATTATTTAAATTAAAGTCGTTATTGAAGCGCTTCAATTAAATAGACGGGAACAACGAGAAAGTTGTTACAACAAAAATAAAAAAATCTTTTTATTACAGAGGATACTCCTCGAAAGCGTACAGGATAGTAGATAAATAGCGTTCGCCTGTATCGGGCAGCAATACTACAATCATCTTCCCCTCATTCTCCGGACGCTTCGCCACCTGAGTAGCGGCATATACGGCGGCTCCCGAAGATATTCCGACCAGTAAGCCTTCTTTCTTTGCCAGTTCGCGGCTGGTACGAATGGCATCGTCATTCTGTATCTGGATAATTTCATCTACTACAGAAGCCTTGTACGTCTTCGGGACGAATCCGGCTCCGATACCCTGAATCTTATGAGGACCGGGCTTCCCACCGGACAGTACCGGAGAGTCTGCAGGCTCAACGGCTACAATCTTCACACTGGGGTCACGCATCTTCAATGCTTCACCCACACCACTAACGGTCCCGCCTGTACCTACACCGGCTACGAAGATATCGACTTTCCCCTCGGTATCTCTCCATATTTCCAGTCCGGTAGTGCGTAGATGCATAGCGGGGTTAGCGGGATTCTCAAATTGTTGCAGGATGACAGATCCGGAGGTGGCAGCTTTCAATTCCTCGGCTTTGGCAATCGCCCCCTTCATGCCGTCGGCACCGGGAGTAAGAACCAGTTCCGCTCCCAGAGCTTTCAAAAGGTTACGACGCTCCACACTCATGGTATCGGGCATAGTCAAAATCAGCTTATACCCTTTTACGGCTGCAACAAATGCCAATCCCACTCCGGTATTTCCACTTGTCGGCTCGATAATGGTAGATCCCGGCTGCAATACTCCTTTGGTTTCCGCATCCTCTACCATAGCCAGGGCGATACGGTCTTTCACGCTTCCCGCAGGGTTGAATGATTCAATCTTCACTATCAGGCGAGCTTTCAGATCATTACTCTTATTATAATTACTTAGTTCCAGCAACGGAGTGTTACCTACTAAATCCGTCAACTTCTTTGCAATCTTTTCCATATATATCTGCTTTTAAATTCCTTTGTTTTAAGATATTACAAAGATAAGGGAGATTCTGTTCAGAGAAAATACCACATATGTGGTAATTTCGTACCACACATGTCTGACTCTCTGCCAAGATATCAGGATAAGAAATCGGATCTCATAGGGCTGAATGTATCAATCAGTACACCTGCTTCCAAGCAGACGCATCCATGAGGCTGGTCGGGTTCCACATAGTAGCCATCGCCTGTGGAGAGAATTTCTTTCCGATCGCCAATGGCCAGTTCGAACTTGCCGCTTGCCACATAAGTAGCCTGACTATGATAATGTTGGTGCATAGCGCCAACGGCACCTTTCTCAAACTCCACCTTCACCATCATCAACTGTCCGTCATATCCCATCATCTGGCGGCGGATGCCCGGAGCCGGATTTTCCCATTCCAGTTCTTTCTCAAACTGGAAAGCTTCGCTATGTGTTCTCATGTTCCAATCTATTATTGTTTATTACTGAGAAGCAAAGATAGCTTTTGTCTCTTTAATTACAAGCTTTGTCCATTCACTATTTACCAGATAGATTTCACCGAGAATACTTCGAGGTTCTTGACTTCGATACGATTTCCCCAGAAATGGAAACCTTCTTTATTGTTCCTGTCCGGACGGCGTTCCATAGAGTAAGAATACAGCCCACCGTCTATAAAGACTTCGATTGTGGTACGGTCTATGTAAATATCGGCAGTCAGTTCCATGCTGGTCGGGTCTTGCGGAGAGTAGAAATGGCCGTTCAGCGTATTGGAGTTCATGTCGTAGCCAATCATTCGCTGTCCGAACAAGTTAAAGCCCGCATCGGTGGCGTGAGACAGCTTGATAGTTGTCTTGATGCGAAGACAATCGGCATCATAAAATTCTTTCAGGTTGCGGTTTGCCTCGTCCGAAGTCAGAGATTTCCATGAATGGACAGGAGTGAATAAAGATTCGGTTTCTCTTACCGGCACACTGACAAGGCGGATACCGTCTTTAGTGGTACGTAAAGTCAATTCCGTGGGAAGCATCATCATTCCATTGAAAGGCATTCCCGGATGAGAAACTCTTCCCCAGCCTATCTGAATGCGTCTGCCGTCGCTTGCCGGAATATTGTTATAGGTTTGGGCTGCATAGATACTTCCGGTGGTATAGCAGTATTTTCCTGCTTCGGGCGTAAATACTTTACCGTCGAAAGAACCCAGCATATAAGTACCGGTGGCACCGTACATCACCCACTTCGTGTGGTTCTTGTCACCATCAACCGGCAATTCGAACAACTCGGGGCATTCCCAGAAACCTGTAACATGACTTTCGTATTTCCAGTCTTTAAGATTGGCAGATGTATAAATAGAGTGTCCGTCACGTTCGTTCAGCACCATCACCCAATGTTTGGAAGGAGCATACCAGAACACTTTAGGGTCACGTGTATCCTGAGAGTTCCATTTCTCCTTGGAGTTAATTACCGGATTCTTATCGTACTTCGTGAATGTACGTCCTTTGTCCAGACTGTATGCTATTCCCTGCACTTGTCTGTCACTGCTGGCAGCCGTGAAGGCAGCAACCATGGCGGGAGTCTTGCCTTTATTGAATCCTGCGGTATTATCATAGTCGATTACTGCCGAACCGGAGAACATTGTTCCCAAATGGTCGGGATACAAAGCGTCCGGCAATTCGGTCCAATGTATCAGGTCCTTGCTGACTGCATGGCCCCAGTGCATGTTCTCCCAGTCTCTTTCGAAAGGATTATGCTGGTAGAACAAGTGATACTCACCTTCATAATAAATCAGTCCATTAGGGTCATTGATCCAACCTCTCCGGGTAGTAAAGTGGAACTGCGGACGATTCTTTTCCTTATACAGACTATCCTGTCCTGCGATTTCATCCGACTGGTATATCTGGCTGAGTCCTTTTTCATTGCCCTCGTAGGTTATCTTGATTGTTTTTCCTTTGAAGGCCGATACATCTTTGAATACCCAATACTCGGCTTTATCCGGCGCCAGACGAATAACGACGGACAAATCCGGCTTGCCGTTTACTTCAAAAGTCATTTTCGCCCTATTTTCGGCATGAGAAACAGGGAAGTTCAGATACTTCTTCGTTACTTTAAAAGATACATCTCCTGCCATTGCCAGCAGATGAGAAGAAACAAGAATAAAAAGAGTCAGTGTGATTCTGCTGTTTAATGTCTTCATAGCAATAATCATTTATTATTAGTAGTTAGTAGTTTATAAAATCGGAGTAAATGTAGGCAATCCCTCCTATTCTGAATATAATAAATGATTCATAGCCTATGAAAAATGTAACATGTACCGGATATTTTCCTTCTATGACCTGCTCTTTGCATAACCGGAGACATCTTATTTAAACCTCTTCACATAATTAACAATCAGATAGCAGGCAGGGCCGAGTACCTGTCCGTGGTCGAATCCCTGAAGCTCGTACAGGGTGACTTTCTGATTGCCTATATTCTTCAGTACGGATGCCAGCAGTGCATTCTCTTCGTACCGGTCTGCCATTTCCAGATTCTTGTCTCCCGTTATCAGCACAACCGGAGCCGTATCTTTACGGGCTTTATTTACCGGTGCAAATTCATCAATAATCGGGATTCCATTCGGCAGTCCGCGCTCTTTACGGATTGTAAAATGAGTGACTGTCTGCCCGCTCACCGGAAGATAAGCGGCTACACTGTCCGCATCTGCTCCGTATGCAGCCATATATTTCTTATCCATTGCCAGAATCAGCGTAAGATAACCTCCCGCCGAATGACCGGAAACAAAGATACGGTCCTTGCGGCCTCCGTACTTCTCGATATTCTTAAATGTCCACGCCACAGCTTCGGCAGCATCTTCTATATAAGCCGGATTCTTAGCTCTCGGACTCAGACGATAATTGACCGCTACTACCGCGAAGCCCTGATCTGTCAATTCTTTGGGCACAAACTTGCTTCCGCCTTCCATACCACCACCGTGAAACCATACGATGGTTGAAAAATCCTTCTTATTTTCGGGATAATAGATGTCCAGTTTGCAACGTTCCAGACGGTAAGCATCCGTTTCGGAACCAGATACATAAGCAATGTCCTTGTCGGTACGATAAGTATTCTGCGCCTGAACAAAGCAAGCACAAAGTAAGAAGAGAAGGAGAAAACAATTCTTTTTCATGGTTTTATTTATTTCAGTGTTTCAGTATTCTTTTCCAATAGGTGATATCCGGCAAATGCACTGCACCAGATGTTCCTTTATGGAATGCAATATTACGAATTTTTGATAAGAATAGAAAAAGAAATACTCACTTCAAACGGAAACAGATCTCGCCCCAAATATACGTAACTGATTCTCAATACATTAACAACGGTAATTTGAGGCATTAATATCCGTCGTCTCAGGTATTAATGTTTGTCGCTTCAGATATTAATACCTGTCATGTCAGACGTTAACAGCTGACAACATCAAGTATTAACGCCTGACAACCCGTCTATTGCAGATGAAAAACGCAGGTTCAAAGATACTTTATTCTTATATTTGCAATATTTCCACATAGCTTTTTAGTGGTAAAGAATCTCTTGAGAGTCTTATATAAATGTAACCATGATAAAAATAAACTGCAATGAAAAAACTATTACTTTACCTTTTCCTGATTACAGCAGGGCTCATCTCCACCGTACAAGTGTCCGCCCAGAAAGAGATTGCTCCGGGAGTTATCAAACTGCAAAAGGGAGAGATTGATACTTTCACCCCCTATTCCCTGTTTGGTGGCAAGCCTGTCATAGAAGCAATGAAGGCACTTCCTGCAGCCAAGTTGCCTTTTGATGCCGAAGACGTGCAGATAAAGATAACCGACCGGGGATGCCTGATTGAAGTTCCCCTGGAAGACAATGAACAAATCTACGGTTTCGGACTTCAATTCGAAACTTTCGGTCAGCGCGGTCTGCGCAAACGTCCGATAGTAAATGACAATCCACTGAACGGACTCGGATACACGCATGCCCCGCAGACATTTTATGTCTCTACCAAAGGATACGGCATTCTGGTCAACACAGCACGGTATACTACTTTTCTGTGCGGTTCCAACCAGAAAACCGAACACAGTCGTCAGCAAAGAATAGAAGAAAGAAAGCATATCGCTACCACTACGGAAGACCTGTATAAGAACAGGAGCAACGGAAACAAAATATTTATCGATGTCCCCGGTGCAAAAGGTATCGAAGTATTCGTCATCACCGGACCGGAAGTGCTGGACGTAGTGAAGAGATACAATCTTCTCTCCGGCGGAGGATGTCTCCCTCCGATGTGGGGACTCGGATTCAAATACCGTGTGAAAGGAGATGCTACGCAGGACTCCGTGATGCGTTTTGCCGATTACTTCCGCAACAACAATATCCCGTGTGACGTATTAGGACTCGAACCGGGATGGCAGACAGCCACTTATTCCTGCTCTTACATCTGGAGCAAAGACCGGTTCCCGCAGCACAAAGAAATGCTGACCCGGCTCCAAGAGAAAGGATACAAGGTCAACCTGTGGGAACACGCCTACGTACACCCCAGCTCCCCCATCCGGAAGGCACTGGAACCTTACTCAGGCGACTTCCTCGTATGGAACGGACTGGTACCTGACTTTATCAAACCGGAGGCACACAAGATATTCACCGACTACCACCGCACACTGATAGATGAAGGTATCTCCGGCTTCAAACTGGACGAATGTGACAACTCGAATATCTCATTCGCCTCTGCCACATGGTGCTTCCCGGATTTGGCGCAATTCCCTTCGGGTATCGACGGTGAACAGATGCACCAGGTATTCGGTTCTCTCTACGTAAACGCGATGGACAGCATCTACCGTGCCAAGAACACCCGTACTTATCAGGATTACCGTTCGTCCGGCATGTTTATGTCTTCACGCAGCGCCGTGCTCTACAGTGACACATACGATCCCAAAGAATACATTCAGGCACTCTGCAACTCCGCATTCGGAGGGCTGTTGTGGTGTCCCGAAGTACGCGAAGCTCACTCTGCCGAAGATTTCTTCCATCGCCTGCAAACGGTGATTCTTTCTCCACAAGCAATGGTGAACGCATGGTATCTGCAATATGCCCCCTGGCTGCAATTCGACCGTGGAAAGAACGAACGGGGCGAGTTCCTGCCGGAAGCAAAGCAATATGAGGAATATGCCCGCACGCTGATCAACCTGCGCATGGAGTTGATTCCTTATCTTTATGCAGCTTTCCACACATACCAGCAAGAAGGAACGCCTCCTTTCCGCCCGCTGCTGATGGATTTCCCGAAGGATGAACGCCTGCGCACGATCAGCGACCAATACATGATCGGCGACGGACTGATGGCGGCTCCCCTGTATGAGAATAAGAAAGCACGGAAAGTCTACTTCCCGGAAGGAACCTGGTATAACTTCAATACCAACGAAAAGTATGAAGGCAACCGTGAATATGAGATTACAACCGAACTCAATCAATTGCCACTCTACGTACGTCAGGGAACACTGTTGCCTCTTGCCGAGCCTGTTCCCTATGTAGATGCACAAACCGTATTCAACCTGAACTGCAAAGTGTATGGTACTCCGACCGCTACCTGCCAGCTTTTCGAGGATGACGGTATAAGCTATGATTTCCAAAAAGGACAGTTCAATCAAGTCACCTTGAATGCGGCTAAAGGAAAGGTAAAGCTGACGAGAACGAAAGGTTGCAAGATCAAGAGATACCAACTCAAAGGCTACGAATTTATCAACTAAGATAAAAGCTACGGTCTACTGAAGTCAGGTCCACTGAAGCAAACTATCGCAAAGAAACAAGCTAGTAATTTCATGATTAGTTTCAACCGTTGAAACACTTAGTTTCATTGCTTGGAACAAAGTGTTTCAAGCAATGAAACTAAGTGTTTCAAGCCGGGAAACAAAAACAAGAGTATCTGCCGTCCTGCAACCAATCACTATAAGCTAACTACTTATGAGCGTTCTGGTACAGACGGCAGATACTTTTTACTTTTACACTTACAAAAAGTGAGCCGAATCCAGACTATATATGCAGGGAAATCTGACTCTCTTCCCCCCGATCCGGCATACGAAGACTGCAAATGCCAGTCTCCTTATCCCAGCTCCACACTAAGCTTTCGGTATCACTATCCATATTCTCTTCCAAACGTTCCGGCTTCACTTTCTTTACTTTCGTACCCTGAACGGTCACTCCTTTGGGAGCTGTCTTCAGATAGATGCGGAAAACAAAGTTCCGGGGACCGGGCACTGTATAGCCTTTCCCTTCACGGGCACCAACCGAAAGATGATAACCGTCCTCATCCGTCCGGAAGCGAACGGGAGTTTTGGCAAATTCATCCCGCTGGTAACCGAGATTTTCTCCTTCATCTTCGTACAAAGTAAACGAAGCCTCTTCTCCCTTTGCCGCCGGGAAAACTTCAAAGATTAAAGGATAGACAGGCTTCTCATGCGTATAGTTCATCACCGGCATAGTCGGGATAACAGAACCTTGCTTTACAAACATCGGAATGCTGGACAACGGAGCCTCTACGGTAGTCCACTGCTCTCCGATGTAAGTCGTCTTCCGGTTGTTATAATCAATCCAGGTACCTTCGGGCAAGTAGACGTTCTTTGTACGCGCCCCTTTCTTCACTACGGGAGCCACCAGCAGTTCCTGTCCAAAAAGGAACTGGGCATCGGTAGAGAAAGTCTCCATGTCCATCGGATACTCCATGAAGAGCGGACGCATGATCGGTAAACCTGTGTCGTGAGCTTCGCGGGCATACGTATAAATATAAGGCAGCAAGCGGTATTTCAGTTCGATGGCTGCCTTTGCGTTCTTTTCCGCTTCCGGTCCGAAGAGCCAGGGTTCTACCGGGTTGTCGCCCTCATGATGAATGCGGCTCAGAGGATTGAATGCGCCGAACTGTATCCAGCGGGTATAAAGTTCCGCCATAGCGGGATAGTCTTCAATGTCTCCGCAATACCCGGTAATGTCACAGGTGGTAAACGGAATTAATCCCAGTCCGGCAGAAAGAATCACCGGAATCTGATTGGCCAGTTGCCCCCATCCCTGCGAAACATCGTCACCATTGCCGCAATCGCCTGTCCAGCCAAACGTATAGCGCTGCAAGCCCGCATAAGCGGCACGGGTCATCTGAAAAACACGACGGTCGGGGTTACGCTTTTCAAATTGTTCTTTCACTACCTTGTCCCAGGTCAGTCCGTAGACGTTATGGATTTCATCGTGCATGCCCAGATGATGTTTCATCACAAGGCGTTCGGTCTGCTCCTCATTGCTCCATGCCGGTTCGCCCATATCCGTCCAGAAGCCGGAGATGCCGTCATCAATAGGCTTCTGCTGATATGCTCCCCACCAGTCGGCTACGGCGGGCAAGGTAAAGTCCACTACTCCGCAGTTGCCTCCCCAGGGCCAGGGCATGTCGTAACTCTTGCCGTCGGTACTGTCTTTCACAAAGTAACCCAGACGGTCGGCTTCTTCCCACTGCTTCTTGTTGGCTTGTGAAATGACCGGGTCTTGTGATACCACGACTTTAAATCCCATTTCTTTCAGGTCGGACAGCATTTTCTTCGGGTCCGTGTAGTTTCCTTTCCGCCACTCGAAGTCCTGCAGATGTTCTGTCCAGCCGATGTCCTGATAGATGATATCGCAAGGGATTCCGCGCTGACGGTATCCTTCGGCTATCTCACGGCTCAGTTTCTCGCTGGTAAGCAGTCCCCGGCACTGAGCAAAGCCCAGTGCCCATTTCGGAGGCATAATGGGTTTGCCCGTCAAGCCGGCATACTGACCGATGATTTCTTTATAATCTTTTCCGAAGATGAAATAATAAATCATTTCGCCATCCGGTGCTTCGAAGCTATAGTAGTCACGGCTCTCGGTACCGAACTTGAACTCTGTCTTATACGTATTATCCAGAAAAATACCATACCGGTAGCTACTCATAAAGAAAGGAATACTTTTGTAGAGCGGGTCTTCCACTACACTGTAGCAGGGCTTGTCGCTGTTCCACATCTTATAAGACTCACCTCTGCGGTCCATCTTCCCCGTTTTCTCTCCGAGTCCGAAGAAGTGCTCGTCTCGGCGGAGTACCTTATATTCCACTTTCTTTGTCCCCTCGTTCACGTGTCCTTTGTCAGCATAGTCGCTGAACAAAAGCTTCTGATACTTATCGAATATCTGCAAACTCAACGGAGACTTATTCACGCGGATACGCAATTTCGCCGTGAAAATCTCGTAGCAGGCTGCCTGCTCATCCACATGTACTGTTCCCACGTCTTCCAGCTCTTCGTTGATCACTGCGAAGGAAGCATTTTTCCGTTGCAGTGTTCCGTCCGGCGAAAACCAGACCTTGACTACCGAAGGGCTGCAAAGCTGCAACTGCAACGCAGCGCTGTCCGCCAGGTGAAAAGTCACCCGGCGCCCTTGCTGTGTAAAAGAGGTGCATGTACGTACCGCATTTTCCGCCCATACCAGCGTTGGAAACATCAGGCACAGTGCCCACACCCAAAACCTGTATCTAATCTTCATACCTGTCATTTTATTCATTCTGTCTCAGCCACCTTATTCAGCTACAATCATGGTCCAATATTTCAGAGAAGGCAAAGTGAAAGAAACGACTCCGTTCTCTTGTGTAAAAGCCAGCTCCTGCAAAGCTCCCCCGTGTACATCCGGCGATGCTACCCACAGCTTGTTCACCTTTGCCGGCAGATTCATCTGCAAAGCCGCTTTCGTAATCAAAGCCGGTTCCGGCATAGTGCCGTCCACGTCTCTCCAGCTCAGGCTGTTCGCTTGCGAGAAGTTAAGGAGATGTATCACCTGCTTGTCGCCCACCTGTTTGGCATAGGTAGTGACCGACCCTTGTTGGGGAGGCCATACATTCAACTTCATTTCGCCGTTGGTACAGTTCATGGTGATGCTGTTCTCTGTTCCTCCGTCGCGAAGCAGATTCTGATACGACGTCAGGAAGTCGTAGTAATGAACCATCGCCGTTTTCAGCTCTTCGCTCATGGTCAGGTTCTCATTCGGGAAATATTCCTTGCACAGCATATGATCGCCTCCTAGTTCGAGGTGCGAACCACCCAAAGCAAACATTACGGCATCCGTCAGCAAGATACCCGGCGTATTAAACTCTCCCCGGTTATCTGCCTTGTTATAATTCATGTAGGCTGCAAAAACCGTATTCAACCGGTAGTTACCATATACTCCATTCTCATAAAGAATAGCTTTCAGATTGGTAAAGTCGGCCTCATCCGCCCATACTTCATTATAGAAGAAATCGACTTTGCCGCTCTCCCCTATCTGGCGGGCACCGTAACGGCTGACTGCGTTCATCACCAGACTCTTGTCCGGATGAACCTGCTTCATCGCTTCTATAAAAGAGGCGTATCCCTCGCGCAGGTTGACAGGAGTACCGCTGTAATCGTAAAGAGTACCGCGTCTTCCCAACTGGTCTATCTGATAACCGTCGAAGGCGAAATTAGCATACACATCGTCATTCCTTTCGGCAAGATATTCCTGCCATTCCTTGTTGGAAGGGTCTACCAGATAGATATTACTTTTCCATCCGCCCGGCAGGTCGTGACTGTCCTTAGTGGTATGAGAAGCATCCTTAAACAAGTACCATTCTTCCTTTACTCCATCCGCGGCAGCATCTTTCAAGGCTCCGAAACAAAGATTGTAGAACATGGATTTCATACCGAAACGGTGTTGTGCTTCAATGTAGTTCTTCACCGAACTTGTATAAACCTCACGGTTAGCAATGTCCATATATACCTCGTCCAACTGCGTGCGTGTGCCGCCCAACGGCCAGTGGTGCTTATTGTGCCAGTCCTGAAACTGCACCCAGTTGATATGGTGACGGTTCAGATATGCCATCTCTTCCTGCGTCTTCGCAGTTGTCTTCTCCTGACTGAAATCAGCGACAAAACCGTAGCGCGGGAAACGTGCCGGGTCACTGGATACATCTACCGCAATCGTGCCGACTATCACATCCGTGCCATTTTCCTGACGGTAAACCTCTGCCATGTATCCTTTGAAATCGGTGGCAGGCGGCTGCCACGTCCAGCCGGTACCGTTTACCGACTCCTCTCCGACCGTTTCACCCGAAAGGCGATAACGTACTTTGGTTCCGGCAGGCAGAGCGTTGTCTGCTGTAAATACCACCTTTTCTCCCGGTTTATAGAAAGCCTTATCCGTCGACAGGCCGACACTTAAGTCCGATGTTACCGGAGTCACTTCGGTCACACTTCCCGAAGCTCCTCCATGCTGCTGGTCCGACTCATGATCATCACTGCAAGCCATGCACAGGAAAGCAGCTGCCAAGTATATTATTTTCTTCATCTTGAATTCTTGTTTTATTGTTTCACAATCGAGATCGTCTCTTTCAACTGGTCAATCGTAATCCGATAAGAACCAGCTTCCTGAATATTCCACTTATTATCCAGACCACCCAAGTCCGCATCCGGATACATGCTGCTCAACTCTGCGTCAGACTTGGTGACGAACAAGGCTGTTTCCACCTCACCCGTCGGAGTCTTGCCATTCTTATCCGCCATAAACCAGTCTCCGCCCCAGTCGGACTGCTTATCGCATGAAATCTTCATCTCACCGGCTTTCAGCGTACCGCTCCATGTGAAGACGTAAGGACTGTCGGCACTCTTCGTCATCGGGGTAGCATTGTCCAGGCTCCATCCGTTCGGAGTTGCCTCACCTACCAGATACAGTCCTTCGTAAGGAGTGAACGGACGCATCAGCATCTTTTCTTTTCCTTTGCCTGTGTAGAACAGTACTTTATAAGGTTTGCCGCATTCGGTTTCCTTCATTTGCCATTTATTATCCTCGCCTCCGAGTACT
Organism: Bacteroides faecis; assembly: GCF_020091505.1. NCBI lineage: Bacteria > Pseudomonadati > Bacteroidota > Bacteroidia > Bacteroidales > Bacteroidaceae > Bacteroides > Bacteroides faecis. The sequence continues at coordinate 957,796 of NZ_CP081916.1, forward strand.
ACGGATGTCGAAGTGTACGGAGCATTTGCTGTAGCAGGATGAAAGAAGGCATCCGACTGGCCGAAGTCTGCCACAGAAGCGAATTTAAATTCTCCGTCTGCTTTCCAGGGGATGACAGCTCCATAATGGAACAAATCCATCTGAACGGCATCTTTGGACAGTGCTTCAAATCCCCAGCCATTGTCACCGGTAAACGAGCCGACAATGAAAAATTCTTCAAATCTCCAGCCGATGGCTTCCGTTTCGGTAAGAGTCAGCGACAAGTCGAGCAGGTCTACTTTTACAATGTACGTTCCTTCTTCACTCATTGTGAACGGTTCGTCCGGCTGGTCGCCTGATGTGCGGTAGGTTAGTTTGAGCGCTTCTCCGGCACTGGCGTCACGGTTGTATGACGGCAGGAAGTCTCCCAAAGTCGTTATAAACTTAAACGATCCGGCTGTCAGTTTTCCGATCCACGTAAACTGTCCGTTGTCCGTACGCTCCATTGCCGTCGCTTCGTCGGCACTCCATCCTTTCGGAGTAGCGTCGCCAATCAAGTAAAGTGTGGTAGTAACCGGCTGGTAAGTAGTCACCGTGAAGGCAGCCGTTGCACTCTGCTTCTGATCTTCCATTCCGGCAACGACAGCTGTGATACGTGCTTCCAGCTCTGCTTTCACTGCATAGCCGATACCAAGCTGCGTATTCAGAAACTGGTTAAGTTCTTCTACTTTCTTTGTCCACTGGTACGTTCCTGTGCCCAAATCTACTGAGTAAGCATTGGCAAAGTCTGTTCCTGCCTCAGCCAGTTCCAGCGTATAAGAGATGCGGTTATCGCTTCCGTAATTCGTTCCGGTAGTCCACGAAAGGGCAAGCGCTTCCTGACTATGGTTCTTCTCGTTCAACACCAGCTCCTGCTGATTCACCGAAAGGGTAAGGGTATCATGTCCTTTATCTGTCTCCATATAATCCTCGGCACAGGCAACCATGGTTCCGCCGATGAAAAGAGAGCATAACAACTGATATATATATTTCTTCATCATATTATTGATCTAAATGAATGATTATAAAACAGATTAATAACCGGGATTCTGAGTCATCAGATGATTGGAGTCCATCTCTGTCTGCGGAATAGGCAGCAGGAGGCGTTCTTTGGTCACATTATTCTTACCGATGGATTTCAGGAATGTCAGCGCATAGTTTCCATTATCAATACGGATCATATCAAACCAGCGGTGTCCTTCAAAAGCTAGCTCCATCCGGCGCTCATGAATAATCTTCTCCCTCATTTCGGTCTGGGTCAGGGTAGTCGGCACATCTGCCAGCCCGGCACGCTGACGAACGATGTTCAGAGGTCCGGCAGCCAGTTCGGGATGTCCCTGTTCATTCAATGCTTCCGCTTTCTTCAGCAGGACATCCGCATAGCGGTATACTACGAAGTTGTTGGGGTTGGTATTATACTCCGGAGAGACGGTCTTCGACACAAGGAACTTGCGCACATTATAACCTGTATTCGACCAGGAACGTCTGTACTCCATGCCGTCAAAAGCGGGACAGCCCTGATACAATACAGTTATGTCTTTCCGTAAATCACCGTCTTCGTATTGCTTGAAGAACTCTTCTGTAGGCAGGTTCCATCCATAAGCACCGGCTACCAGACTTGAATTACGAGGTCCCATGAAAGTCGACAGCCAGGATGACTGGTTATCACCGCCCCAGAAGTCATATTCCGTGCTTCCGGAGTATTGTACTTCGAAAAGGGATTCCGCACCATTGTTGATGGTAGCATCGAAGTTATCGGCATAATTGCATTGAGTCAGATCATATCCCATCGCGGCAATGTCATTGCATAGAGTCACGACTTCATCATAGTATTCGCGATGGTTAGGAGCAAGTGTCAGGTAAATATCCGCCAGCATGGCCATTGCGGCTTCTTTGCAGGCACGTCCTCTGTCGCTGTCTCCATAACTGCTCTTCGGAGGAAGCATCGCCACTGCATTCTTACAGTCGGAAAGAATCTGGGCATATACCTCATCTACCGTATTACGGGCAATATCCGTAGATTCTCCCGGCTCAAACGGTTGCAGGCGCAAAGGTACACCTCCATACAGACGCACCAGAATATAATAATAATGTGCACGCAGGAAATACGCTTCACCCATGCAACGGGTCTTTATCTCATCAGAGACAGCAGCCGAAGGCAGATTGGAAAGTACGATGTTACAACGTCCGATACCTACCCACGGAGAGCGCCATACGTACAAGGCAAAGCCATTATCGCTCTGGGCTATGAAGTTGGAAGCCTGAACAGTTTCCAGTCCGTCAGTTCCCCCTCCGGCACCTACCTCACTGTTGCCCGCAATGATATCAAGACTCCATATACGCTGGTTGTACATATTGGACGACTGGAGAGTCTTATAGCAGGCAGTGGTCAGTGCCACAGCAATCTCGTTCGTTACTTCCGATTCGGGATCGACTCCATATTTAGGATATTTATCTAAGAAATCGTTGCATGATGTCAATGCCAGCATGGCAAACATCATCACCAAAGTTGTTATCTTTTTCATATTCTTCCTCCTGATTTAAAAGTTAAAGTTCAAACCCATGCTGAACGTACGTGAAATCGGGTAGCGGCTGCTGTCGATACCATTGACGTCAACTTCCGGATCGAAGCCGGAATATCCGGTAATAGTGGCCACATTCTCGCAAGAGAAGGAGATGCGGGCATTTTCCAGCTGAATCTTTTGCATCCACTTTTTGGGCAGTGTATACGAAAGTGTAATGTTCTTCAGACGGAGGTATGAACCGTTTTCTACAAATCTGTCGGATACACGGCAGTTCTGATTCGGGTCTCCCCAGATAGCGCGGGGCATGGAGTTGCTAGTTCCTTCGCCTGTCCAGCGGTTCAATACGGCTGTGGTCTGGTTGTAAGCGGCTGCCATTCCTTCGTTGTCTACATTGTTGGCATTATAAATTTTATTACCCGATACACCTTGCAGGAAAACAGAGAGTTCCCATCCCTTATAAGAAAAATTGTTGGTCAGAGAGAAGAACCAGTTCGGGTTCGGATTGCCGATTACGGTACGGTCTTCATCGTTGATGACTCCGTCGTTATTCAAGTCCCGGAAACGGATATCACCCGGAGCGGCTCCCGGCTGGGTAGCGTGGCGGTTTACCTCATCCCAGTTCTGGAAAAGCCCGTCAGTCACATATCCATAGAATACATTAATCGGATAACCGGCTCTGAGCATAGTCACGTAGGAGTTGCCCATCTGATTGATAAACATCGGGGTCTCACTGTTCAAGTCCAGAATTTCGTTCTTGTTATAGGTAGCCGTCAAAGCAGATTCCCAAGAGAAAAGACCTTTCATATTGATGGTACGCAGGGTCATTTCCACTCCCTTATTACGCATCTTGCCGGCATTAGTGAAGGTTTCGGTAGTATCTTCAAAGCCGGAAGTGATAGGAATGGAAGCTTTCACCAACATATCGGTTGTCTTCTTGATATATGCATCCAGCGAAAGGTTGACACGTGAGTTGAACAGGCTCATATCTACACCGAAGTTGGTCTGGCGCACTTCTTCCCAATGAATATTCGGATTGGAAAGGGTCGTCGATACCAAAGCGGTAGAATTATTGTTGCCGAAAGGATAGACTCCCGTATTATAGGAAGCAACAAAACCGTAGTTACCGATTTCCTGATTACCGGTCACACCGTATCCGACGCGTAGTTTGAGATCGTTCATCAGGAAGTTGTTGTCTTTCGGAAACCAGTTTTCCTGAGAAATGCGCCATGCCAGAGAGACGGAAGGGAAAGTCCCCCAACGGTTGTTCTTGCCGAAACGGGAAGAACCGTCACGACGTACAGTGGCTGTGAGCAGGTATTTATCTTCGTAAGAATAGTTGAGACGTGCCATCAGAGAAAGCAGCGCCCAGTCACTCTGGCTACCGCCGAGACTGTACATCTTCTCGCCGTTGTCCATCTCGTGGATATTATCAAACATGAAGATATTCTTTTGAGCATTCAGATAGTCGTAGTTGTTCCATTGAGCAGAAGAACCAGCCATGACACCCACACGATGTTTCCGGGCGAAAGTATGATCGAATACAAAATAATTGTCCCACAAATAGGTGAACGACTTGTTATCGCTTTTATAGCGGGAGGATTCTTCTACCGGGTTCGGTTTCCAGTTATAAGCCGGAGTAAAGTTGTCGGCAAACCAGAATTTGGCATCATAACCGAAGGTACTTTTCAGCTTCAGCCATTTGGTAAAGGTGATCTCTCCGGTAATATTTGCCAGAAAGTTATATCCTTTGGTCTCATTGGTCATCATGTGCAGTGTACCGATCGGGTTGCGAATACTTCCGTACCATTGCGCCTCCTGCCCGGGACCGCTCCAACTGCCGTCTTCATTCTTCACCGGCTGGGTGGGAAGTGCTTTCATTGCATCTCCGATACTGTAAGATCCACCTTCTTTCACATCGGTACTGAACGTCAGGTTAGTCGTGAACTTCAGCCACTTATTGACCTGAGCATCGCTGTTGGCCTGGAAATTGAAACGACGGTAATTAACGCTTTCTACGATACCGGACTGATCGAGGAAACCACCGGATACATAGTAATGAGCCTTCTCCGTACCGCCGGAGTAGCTCACAGAGTAACTTTGTTTCACTCCCGTGCGCAGCATCTCATCCAGCCAGTTCGTTCCTGCTCCCAATAAAGAAGGGTCTGCCCAGTAAGGGTTTGTATTATCATCATTATTAGACAGCATATCATTGCTCAGGGCAGCATATTGAGCGGCGTTCAGCATATCGGGCACCTTGGTTGCATTCTGAACCGCCCAGTTTGCATTTACCGTTACCTTTCCCGCACCTTCTGCACCACGTTTGCTGGTAATCATCACTACACCATTTGCACCACGCGAACCGTAGATAGCCGTTGCCGAAGCATCTTTCAATACGTCTACCCGCTCTACATCAGCCATGTTCAGAGAAGACAATCCCAAGTCGGTAGGGATTCCGTCGATGACAATCAAAGGGTTACTGTTATTGATCGTTCCCAAGCCACGGATTTTAATGGTAACATTGTCACCCGGCTTACCGGCATCGATAATCTGTACGCCGGATACCTTGCCTTGCATCGCCTGACCGATATTGGCTACCGGAGAGTCTTTGATATCTTTCACCCCGACAGAAGACACGGCACCGGTCAAATCGCTCTTTTTCATTGTTCCGTAACCTATTACAACTACTTCATCCAATACTTCCGTATCTTCCTGCAAAGTTACTTTCAACGAGGTTTTCCCGTTCACCGAAATGGTTTGCGTCTTATAGCCGACAAAAGAGACAGTCAGTGTGCTGTTGGCTGAAACACTTAATGAGAAGTTACCGTCTATATCGGTAATCGTACCATTCGTGGATTTCCCTTCTATCACGCTGGCACCGATAACCGGCTCACCTGCAGCGTCTGCCACATGTCCTTTTACTGTAATCTGTTGTGCAAATGCACTAAGAGATAGGAACAAGCCCCACATTATTAATAAGAGGCGGCGTTCAAAGCCTTTCGACTTCATGCTCTGTTTCATGTACAATAATTTAAAGTTAATATTAGGATTACTATTTGTTCTCGCTGAAACAAAAGTATCCACAATTAAACCCGCTTCTTTTGAGAGATAGCAAAAATATAGTGATTTATACAGTAACATACAGTATAAACCATTAATAATAAGATTATTATAAAATAACAATTATGCTAAAAAAGTAGTGGTTTTCTTACTTTTCCGTCTTACCGGTTTTCACTTTTTCCCTTCATTTTCTCTATTCCGGGCGGGCGGCTTTCTCTTCCGTCTCCGCAACCTTCTCTTCTACCTTACCTATTTTCATCACTTTAGCCTCAAACTCATCTCGTTCGCCAAGTGCTTTATTACGGACACGCGTCCGGTAATTGTAGATGGTAGTAACAGAATAACGCAGGAATTGGGCAATCTTCGTACTATCCGTAATCCCCAGCCGGATAAGAGCAAAGATACGAAGCTCGGTATTTAATAGTTCTCCCGCTTTAGGCTGCATCGGCTCAACGAGCAGAGCATTGAATTCTTCCACGAAGTTGGGGAAGAGCTGCAGGAAGGTCATATCGAAATTAGCATAGAACTCTTTCAATTCTTCTTCGAGGAATTGGGAGGATTTGATTGCTTTATAGAGTTCTTCAACCTTACCAGCAGCCGCAATCTTATTCAGAGAGCGACGGTACAGGTCCATTTTGTCGAGGTATGTAGAACATTGGTCCATATATCGCCCGATATACTCTTCTTTGATATAGTTCGTTTCTGAAAGCGTATGGTTCATCTCTTTCAGTTGTGAATTGGAGTGATGAAGTTCTTCATTCAGCTCTTGCAACAGCGTATTGGTGTCAAGCACTTCACGACGGGCTGCCGCCACTTTCTTCATCTGTTTATAAACAAAGAAGACAGCTACCAGCAAGAAGATAGAAAGCAAGCTAATACAGATCAGCGATATCTTCATTTCCTGTTGCTGCCGCTTCGCTTTCAGCTGGTAGGCCTGATCGATGATAGGGAACACCTGAGAGATCTCTAATGTACGCAGACGGGCATTGCAAAGAGTAGCATCTTCTAACGAGCACTTCAGATAATTATAAGCGCGGTCTATATCTCCGTCCTCATAGACAAGAGAGGCCAGTTTCCGAAGAGATACATATTCTTTCACCGCCGATTTCAAATCGGCAATAGCCGAAAGAGCCAGATAGTGCTTTTGCCCTTTTTTATCTCCCTTCAGGCGATATCCTTCTGAAAGGGTGTAAGTAATCATAGCTTTGGAGTGTTCATCCATCGAAGGTCTTCCGTAATAATCCATCAGCATACGAATTGCTTCATCATATTGGGCATGGACTATACATTTATCAGCCATGACTAATACGTGCCCCAAAGAATCGGAAGCATTTATCTGCAAAAGAGAGTCCCGATACAGGTCTGTCATCCGGTAATATGCCTTCTTTTCTTTTTCCGTGACGGCATAGTCTCCCATCAGTCCATAGATGGTACGATATAAATGATAGTAATAGGAATACAGATAATCGGGCAATGTCTTCTTGTCTATCTGCCCCAGCTGCTCCAGAGCTTCTTTATACATTCCGGTTGTTCCCATTACCTCTGCCATATTCATCGCGGAATCATCCAGATAATCTTGTTTTCCCATATGAGAAGCCAGATTCTGCTTTCTTTGTGCATATACATAAGAAGAATCCAGATTATAGGCCCGATATTCATCGAAGAGCCTGCCACAAAACCCATAACGCTGTTCATCGGAAGTTGCTTCCGAAAGTAGTTTCTTCAGGTCAGCAATACGAGCTTCCTTCTCTGCTCCGTAAGTCTGGCGGTTCTTAATGATACCATCAATCTGACGAAGCAACGCGTCGGTACTCTTATCATCATTTCTTGCACAAAGCAAACAGGGAAGGACAACTGTCACGAAAATCAAAACAATCTTTCTCATAGTCTATGCATATTATTACTGCAAAGATAAAAGTCTTTCAGAAACCTCAAGCCTTTCTTACAATTATTATGATAAATGAGGCCATTAAAAAACAGACGGAGGATAATTATTATATTTGCAATAATTACATTTCTAATAATGGCCATAAATCTGGTCACACCAGGATAAAACAGATATGAAGTATCCGACAAATTATTAAGAGCCCGGCTATAAAGAAATTATTAACTATCTGATATTTAAAGAATATTTGTAAATAATCTCTTATAAAATCCTCAAAAAAGCGGTTTAAAGTCATTGTATTTAATCGGACTACTCATTGAACTGACTCCCTTTTCCTTTCTCCCGGATTGAGCTATTAGTGGATAACTCCATATATCCGTCCTACCTCTAAACCGTATAAATTGATTTAAATCAAAATCTTTCATGGCGAACTCACCCTGAGATATTTTGTTTTACCTTTGCGCTCCGATAAAAGTCACGCTAAATAAAGTAAGGTAAAAAAAGTAACAGGTATTAGGTTAAGTTTCGTATGAAGAAGAGTCTTATTGCATTGGCATTCGGTACCCTCGGATTGGGTATCGCAGAGTTTGTGATGATGGGTATACTGCCCGATGTAGCGAGAGATTTACAGATAAGTATCCCTACTGCCGGGCATTTTATTTCCGCCTATGCATTGGGGGTTTGTGTAGGTGCCCCCGTATTAACATTGGCCCGGAAGTATCCATTAAAACATATATTGCTGGTATTAGTCACCCTGATTATGATAGGTAATATCTGTGCAGCCTTATCACCTAGTTACTGGATGCTGCTTATTTCCCGATTCATCTCCGGACTTCCTCATGGAGCCTATTTCGGAGTAGGTTCTATTGTGGCAGAAAGACTTGCCGATAAAGGTAAAAGCTCGGAAGCTGTCTCCATCATGATTGCCGGAATGACCATTGCCAACCTATTCGGTGTACCATTGGGAACTTCTTTAAGCACCATGCTTTCGTGGCGTGCTACCTTCCTGCTGGTAGGTCTTTGGGGAATCGTCATTCTGTATTATATCTGGCGATGGGTTCCTCATGTAGAAGGACTGAAAGATACCGGCTTCAAAGGACAGTTCCGCTTTCTCAAAACTCCGGCTCCTTGGCTGATTCTCGGTGCTACGGCATTGGGAAATGGCGGTGTATTCTGCTGGTACAGCTATATTAATCCCATGTTGACAAATGTTTCCGGTTTCTCTGCCGAAAGCATCACCCCTCTGATGATTCTTGCCGGATTCGGTATGGTCATGGGCAATCTGATCAGTGGACGACTCTCTGACCGTTACTCTCCCGGAAAGGTAGGTACTGCTGCACAAGCACTTATCTGTCTGATGCTGCTGCTTATCTTCTTCCTCTCTCCTTACAAATGGGCAGCTGCTCTACTGATGTGCCTCTGTACAGCAGGACTGTTTGCTGTCTCCAGTCCGGAGCAACTATTGATTATCCGGGTAGCTAAAGGTGGAGAGATGTTGGGAGCTGCCTGCGTACAAGTTGCGTTCAATTTGGGAAATGCTATCGGTGCTTATGCCGGGGGACTTGCAGTTAGTGGTGGCTATCGCTATCCTGCCTTGACAGGTGTTCCGTTTGCGCTGATCGGATTTACCTTGTTCCTAATTTTTTATAAGAAGTATCAAGCCAAGTACTAGACTTTACAGCTTCCTAACCCCTTTATCGAATAAATACTGGATTTTCACCTTATTCTTAATCATTTTCGAATAGAGAGAAAAACCGAAGAATAAGAAGACCAATGGCACCATATTGACGATTCTGCTGACAGATGCATTTTCAAAAACGAGCAAACCAGCCTTCGGGGAAATAAGGCAATGCATGAATATACAGATGATCTGTATATCTGTCCCGTTTGAATGGAAGATTATGCAAAAGTGTTGTTATCTGACATGTAGAATATATATATCCAACTTGCAGCACATTAATGACTGACACGTTGAGTAAGGCTACCTGACATGTCAGCCATTAATGTTCTGCATGTCAGCTAACGGTATCCAACAAGTCAAGCTACCCTATTTGACAGGAAAGGTATGAATACCGAATTATTAGAATTGTAAAGATTCATATACCACCCTATTTATGAACGAAATACAGATTTTCATTCCTTTATTTCCATCCGTTCCTGCCGTCAGGCAGAAAAAGAACCTTCTAAAGAGATTAAAAATTCATTTTGTCAATTTGCTCCAGACCTTTTTCCAAACCTGCACAATTATCAGAAAAAGACAGAAAGTATACCAAGTTTCCCTCATTAGCTCAAAAATGACTGTCTCTGCAATAGATTTAGTAGAATTCTTGTTGTATAAACTACAAAAAGAAGTTGAATGATTCTTCAAAACCCTTGTCACTTTACCTTGTGAGAGAGTTTGTTCAAAGTATGCTGCCAGTTCAATAAATTATCAAGAAAAGAAAAAAGTAATAAAAAGGATGGAATGGACTTTAAAAGGAAATCTGCAAGTCTTAATATCTAAAGATACAAAAACTTGCAGATTTTAGATAGAGTTTACTAAATAATCGTTATTTGCTGATATTTAAATGTATAGCATATAAAATCTAATGATTTTAACACTAAATGCATCCTTTTTCACGTTAAACGACCTAAAACTACAAGCGAAAAATGGTATCGGTGTATTTTATAGTAGTATTTTTGCACACAAATGCCATTATCCATGCTGTATTTCTAAAAATATCTACGTTTTTGCTCAATTTTAGACAAAATAAATTATTCAGTGAACCTTACCTAGGAGTAGCAATGACATTATGAATATCAGCACACAAACTACTTTTAACGGTCGCCCAGTTATGACTTAACATTTAGTGCTACCCCACGTTGAAACAGAAAAATATATGAAGCCTATTGATTACCCAATCTTCTTTCCACTATTTCAAAAGGGACACGAACAGAAACACCTTTTTTCATTAGATTCATTAAATTAGGGTAAAGTCGATGCTTAAATGAATCCCAATTACGATATTCCATTTGGGTCCATCCGACCTCGGCCAAAGCCATACCACGAGGATAAGTCATGTATGTCACCCTATTGATATCCTGTATAGCTTCTGCCCATAAAGTACCCATTACCCCCTGTATATGTTCCTGTTCTTTAGCTGACACACCATAACCTGGATCAAACAGATAACACTTTTGTAAAGTGGTGACAGGCATCCCCCAATTATTGAATTCCGGAAAGTCACCTTTCAATTGCGGATAGTCTAAATAGGCATATTCACCTGGTGCCATAATTACAGGATTACCATACTTACAGGTAAGTTCCAAACAAGTAGGAGTTAAACCTCCTCGCCAACTAACCAATGTCACATCCTTAGGATAGGGAAAAAGATAATCCTTGGCAGGCGGATAAATATTATCAAGCTCGCACCAAAGAATAGGTGTTTTTTTGTTTTCCCGGACAAAAGATAACATACGATTAAAGAAAGGAATCATAAGCTGCGATGCTTTTTCATATCCTAGTTTTACCATCAATGCTCTACATCGTGAACACACAGCCCAGTTCTTATCGACAAGAGCTTCATCTCCTCCTAAATGAATATAGTGAGACGGAAATAATTTGGAAACTTCATTGATAATATCTTGATATACTGTATAAACTTTCTCAACACTTGCACAAAGCATATTATCATACTGTTTCCCTACTTTAGGTATCGTATCAACACAAATGTCGCAACCCAATTCAGGGTAAACAGCCAATATTTCTGTTGTATGTCCGGGAATATCTAATTCGGGAATGATCTCGACATTGCGTAGAGCAGCATAACGAATAAGATCAGCAAGCTGTTCTTGAGTATAATAATCTTTATTAGTCAACTGAGGATATTTCTTAATCTCAATTCTCCACCCTTGATCATCTGTTAAGTGCAATTGCAAAACATTAAATTTATAACATACCATTTGGTCAATGTAAAACTTAATATCATCCACTGATAAAAAATGCCGAGCCGGATCAAGCATCAATGCTCGATAAGAAAATCTTGGAGCATCATCAATCAATACTGGAGATATCTTTTTTTGCATAGTAGTACATACATCTCCTAGAAGAAGCTGATCTACAGTCTTCACTCCATAATAGACTGCCGCTACAGTGGCTCCACTAATTGTCATCCCCCGGCTATCTACATGTATAAGATAATGTTCATTTCCTTTTATAGAAGGATCTATCAACAAGCGTATATCAGCCCGGATAGATTCTGTAGAAGAGAGAGTGATCTGCATTCTCTCTTGAATGACACTCTGCAAACTATGCGCTGCAAACTCCAATTCCGGGCGATTTATATAAATCATTGTTTTCCCGTCAACCAAACAAAATGGTTTACCTTGCAACATGTTTACCTGATTCGGCATAGGTATCAGAGCAGAAGTCATGTCCTGAGCTGACAACCAACTGACAAAAAAGACAAAATAAAGGCTAATGTAAATTTTCATGGTTCATTAATTATTAAATCTATATCCATTTTAAATAATTCAAACAATATGCATATAAACTTTTTCATTCACTCAAACTTGATTTCATTTTAACTTCAAACATTTCTCTGTTTCCACTCTGATCCTTTCTCCAATCTACTTCGCTAAACATCCATACATCATTAATCTTTGCCAATTCTATCAGATGATGTAAAATCGCTTTTCTTTCAAGTAGACTGCCATATCCCAAACGTAGCTGAACATACATAATTCCCATTCTCTCCTTCTGTACTCTCGCTAATATGTCTCGATCGTTTTGGACACTATTTTCTGCCTTATCAAACAATTCATTATACTTCTTTAAACATTTTACGGACAGATAACCCATTCTATGAAATTCCGGTTCGCCATCGATTGAAAGTTTAAGTCCTGACTTTCTCAATTCCGATTCCATCATCTTTATATATTCATATAAATAAGGTCCTGCTGCTCCATAGTACCCATTCAGAAAGTCTTTCATCTGAACCAGAAAATCACAATTCGGATTCCATAACAACTTACTTAGCAAATAGCCTCTCAATTCGGCAAACTCTCCTCCTTTTTCACGATTACCCTGACAGAATATTCCTGTTGCATTATTTTTTATATAAAATTGAATATTGTCCTGCATTACAGAGAAGTTAGGAAAAGGAGAAATCAGATTTTGAAACTGTACAACATAATCCCAAACAACGATATCATTACAGATTCGTCCCCATTCTTGAAAATCATTCCTGAATGAAGCATGAATTGGAGAAGATGTAATAGGCAGGTTTATTCCATCACGGGCTGTTTCAATAGCACACAGTTGAATGGCGACATTAGGGGCAGGCTTCGTATATCGAGGGGCTTTGCGCGAATATATATATGCCAATGTAGCTATTTTCTTATGGGGGAATTTAGCAGCAACTTTATTGACATAACTAAGAATTGATCCACTGGGACTTCCATCATACTTATCCAAACGCTTACATTCGTCACATGTGCAATTTCCGTTCCCATCCATCTGGCTTATGCTCCAATAAGTAGCAGTAGAATCTGCCCATACAGGCATACCGGTGACAGGCTTACTCATTTCTTTCCGAAGTTTTTCGACCGACAGCTTTAATACATCAGGATTGGTCAGGCATAGCTGCGTACCACCTTCTTTACCGACAGGAGCTATTCTTTTTCCATTTATTTCAGAAAAATACTCGGGATGAGTATCATAAAGAAAAGGTGGAACCATCGAGTATAACGAATGGCACCAATATCCCCATCCTGCATGATTCCCTCCACTAATAGCGAAACGATATGGCGCAACCTTATTTTGCCGTTCACCATTCCCGTTCAGTTTAAGGATGCCAGCGATATAAGGGTCACACAACTCATAATAATATACTTCACGCCATTTTACGGGCGATTTATATCCAATGTTGCAGGTCTTTATCCGAGTAGTGCCCGAGAACGGAATAATTCGAACCTTGGAAGAATACCACCTGCATTGCAAAAAATCTTCAAGAAAAGTATAGACACCATACAGTACCCCTCGCGCATTTCCACCGTCTATTGTCAGACTATTATCATCTACACGGATTATAAATTCATCATCAGCGGATTCTTTTAGTGTATTCGGAAGAAAAACTGCCTTAACCGGTTTCTCCGTCCCCACAGTTAGTTGATTAACCGCACACTGTTTTTCAGCTTTCACTTCACATATAGCTCCGGTGGTTTCAGCCAGATATCTGGCCAGTTCATTAGCGGCATAACGCATAAGCTTTGGAGAATCTTGCCGGATATAAATGGCATATTCCTTATTCTTCGTAATAGTGAATCCTCCACCAAAACTATAACAGGAAAATAAAAAAAACGATATAAATGCAATGCAATATTTCATGGGCAATAATAATCATGGATATTTTGCTAATATCCGATATACAAAAAGTTCATTGATCAAAATCTCTCAAACGAATATAAGAAATGATTCGATTCAAACTTATCTAAGGTTTTACTTATGGAAAGTGAATCCAACAGAAAGGTTGATTGAGTTCATATTATCACAATAGCTTCCGAGTTCAAGAGGCTCATCGCTTGCTTGCACATATTTCTGAATATCTTTCACCCTCTTGAAACTAGGGAAGCCAACTATCCCAGATAACTTGACGCGCAGTGATACAGCTTTGGACAAGCGTAAATTTCCTCCTACCGAAATGTCCCCCGAAACGGCTTTGGCAGACATCGTAATCCGAGGTCTAGTCAGTCCCACTTGAACGGGAGCATCCTTCTGTTCCATCCACCCATAGCCTACCGATGCCATGAAAAAGAGATTATTTTTCCTTTTCGGAGACCAGAACCTAATATGAACAAGTGGTCCGAGATAATTATAGGAAAGATCACCACCTAAAAGGGAACGGTAATTGTATTTGACGCCATATCCTATCCGTTTGGAAACAAAATAAGTAATGTCTGCCCCAATATAATAACCTGTGCGAGCTTGAAATCCACTTCCGGAAGTTAGATCCGGATCTTGACGAAATGCTCCCAACTGATGGGCAACACCTGCATCAATGCCGATCTCAAGAAGAGGATACCAAGGTCTCAGACGATTGGAATAGAGACTTCTAAATAGTTTCTTACGCACCAAAAGAACAGAATCTTTGTGAATGAGACCTTCCATACGTTTACCATCCATCATAAATATAAACGGATAAAATCCTTTCTCGTCAAGCACCCCTACATCACAGTTAATAGAATCTTTCCTTTGGGTAACCAGCAAGTCTTGAGAAAACATTGAAGAAGCACAGCTCCATACTAATAGAAAGAGAATGAGACACGACTTCATAAGCATATTTTTAATATTGAATAATATCATGCAAACCCAAAAGAAATAAAGGGGAGGCGGTTGCCCCCCCTTTACCTTTTGTCTGTTATCACTGTTTAATCCTAATCAAAACGGAAAATTACCATCAACCACTTCCGGTGCCTTAAATACATCCAGCGAATCTTTACCTGGCACATAGTAGGTACTATAACTATATGCACCCCGTGACTTCGGATTCGGCAGAATTATGTCATTCACTTGCGATGATATACGGCAGATTGCTTCAGTTCCATCTGCCTTTTCGTAAGTGAAATCCACATACTTACTGCTGTTACTGATTCCCCACGTCAATTTGACTCCATCGACGTCTTCGGCTACGTTTATAAGTTCCCTTATTTTCAGTTGCGAAATATAGCTATCTCCATACACGTTACCTGTCACAGTAGACGCGATAGAATTGACTCCTTTCGAACCGGTCTGAACTAATTCGAACTCATAAGATGATTCCTTCACATTAAATATACAGAAATTATAGCGATCTTTCAGGAGGTTGTTACGGTCTATTTCGCCCACAACCGAATCTGTCCGATTATTCCAATAGATGATATATCCTTCTACGCGAGGGTCTTTCCCTGCAAGCCATCTAAGCTGCATCCGTCCATTTCCACCGGTTGTCAGCAGTGAGTCGGGACGTCCTATGTAGTTAATCTCACCTCGGTCAAGATAATCTTGTATGATATCGTTCATTCCAGAGCACGAAGCAAACAGGAAGAATAAGCAAATAATTGGTAAATACTTGTTTTTCATCATAATCTTTTTGTTTTTTACTTTATAATCTTACCCCAGAATCCCCATTCCGATATATGGACATTATCTGTCGCTCCTCCCCACGTGATAACCAACTCAAAACGGATATAACGTACCGGAGGCAAATTGGGGTCTACCTCAAACTCGAGTCCCGACAACATGACATCATTATCATCCTGTGGTGAGCCACCGTTGAGAGAAGGCTTTTCGGCCTCAAAATCTCCCACTTTATACCAGCCTAGTGCCGTATCAGTAGCAAACTTTCCGGGAGGAACACCATTCGCGTCTTTATTCCAATACTCCTCCTCATCCGAAGGATGGGCATCTTGAGAAGGTTTTGGATCGGCTGTGGCATAAAGACGCCATTTCCGGGGATTGTGATGCCCCCATCCTGTGTTCTGGCGATACCAAAGTTTGTAACGTCCCAATTTAACCAGACAACCTAAATCAATAGTAAAGTAAACCGGGCTTTGTGGAGGACCATAATTAGTGTGGAACATATTTTCACCAACTGTAATGCCATCAAACATATTCCAGAACTCAAAATTCGTCCAGCTAATATTCGTAGGGTTGTCAAAAGGTAACCAATAACGTTTCATTGCTCCTTTACCATTTTCTTTGGGGATCTCTTCTTCAAAATAAGGAGTGAATTTCCCCTCCTTTATCTCTGAATTATTTCCCCAACGGTCGCGTATCTTCACAGCAAATGTCCTTTCTTTATCATCAAATCCCCTAAGCGTATATTTACCTTTGGGGACAGATGTATAGACGACATCCGCTTCGGTAAGATATCCATTGTTGTCAGACGCGTAAATCACAATAGCCACCGATTCACGGACTTTATTTTCCCAAGTAAGCTGTATACCGCCCGATGCCGTCACCATATGAATGGTTTCGAAAACCTGTTCGACAACCGGAGTAAGGGGTTTAATATCTACAGGTACGGCTTTTCCTTCGTTACCACTCCGATCTACACAACACACCTGTATAGTCTGTGGATCTGTATTTCCGAAACCAACTATTTTTAACGTATCGGTATAGAGCGAAGCACTTGTATTCTGCATTTTCCCATTGAGCTCGTAATAAGCCTTCACGTAAAGTAGATCGGGGTCAGACGGAGCCTTATAAATAATGTTAGCTCCACCTGGAGTACTCTCCACCTTAACAACACTAATTGTGCCCGGAGAGGTACTATCAGTAGATGGTTGTCCCACAAATTCTTCCGTACAACATACCAACAAGGCTGATAAGAAGAGAAAGAGGACAGGCATGAAATATTTTGTTTTCATTGCTGTTAACTTTTAAATTGATTATGTTACATACTTACTTCCATTCCGGATTCTGTTCGAGATTCCGGTTAACATCCAGAGCGCTCTGACTTATGGGCCAAAAATAGTCTTTCACCGAGAATGAAATACTAGGCTGCAGTGTTTGTACCTTATAATATTCATTCGGATTGCCTTCGGTCACACTCCACCCGCGTATCGGCTTCGCAAATTCTTGTTCTATAGTCTTCCAACGTCTGATATCCCAATAGTACTGCCCTTCGAAAGCCAGTTCATTTGCCCTCTCACGATGAATAATCTCACGCATACCATCCTGACTAAGCGGTTTGTTAGGATCAAGCGAATATTTTTTCCAACTGTCGACAACACCCTCCAATGAAGCACGCTTCCTGACCAAATCAATATACTTGTAAACTTCATCATCGGGAGCCGACTTAACCTCATTAAGTACTTCGGCATACAAAAGATAAAGATCTGCCAATCGGACAATAGGGAAAGGATAAGCATAACCCACGTATGAATTTTCCTTTACGTATGAAGTCAAAGCCACCATTTTCTTAGGTGTATACCCGGTGATTGAAAACTTCTCAGCGGCCGTACGGCCTGCAGTTTCACCGCTCCGCATTTGTGCCACCTCCATCGTTTTGTCACTACCTGGAGTACCAGTAGTAGCATATGTATCATACAGAGTTTTATCTTTACCATACACTGTTCCTCTATCGAAATTGAGTGACGCGTAGAAACGGGTTTCACGTCTGAAATGTAGCTTGGCCGTTACCTGAGGATTATTTGAACTATACCACATGTAATATTTATAGTCCGAAGTAATAGCCTGCGTCTGATAACGCTCCTTGTAAAGTTCCTGCCAAGTCTTATCCTCGTCAATAGGAACTCCATTGTCAGAATAAAAACGTTCTACGGTTTCAAGCGTAGGAGAAAGCGCTTCGGTAATTTCCGAACTGAGTCCATTTCCACTTGTACGGACATCACAGTTAATCTGCAATCGATTAATAGCCCCGGCACTTCTACCCCAAATCACCTCTTTATTCCAGCGATCGGTCACTGCCAGCCTGATATTCAATGTTCTCTTAGTGGAATCGCTGATACTTCCGAAATACTTGTCGTAATAATACAACTTATGTCCTGCCTTTTCAGACACATCAATAGCCTCTTTCAATGCCACGGCAGCACGTTGCCATTTTTCTGCCTTATACTCGACGGGGAAGAGATGAACGCCTCTGTTGTCAACATAATTAGCATAGTAAGGGTTGCCGTTATATAAAGGACTGGCAGCGTAGGCAAGACATTTTGCCTTGATGGCCAATGCGATAGGCTTAGTGATCCTTCCCAACTCCTGCGATTCGGAAGTAACCTGTTCAAACAGATCGGGTAGCGCTTTGTCGATAGTGCTTACAATATAATCGACTACATCGTCGGAGGGATCTCGATAAACCCGAACCTTATCCGGACCAGCGGAAACCAGGATGTTCGTATCTGTAATCGGTATAGGACCATAGCGCACCCACAGATAATAATGGTAGTACGCTTTCAAGAACGTAACTTCGGCAATCCAACGGGCACGCTCTCCTTCAGTCAAATCCTGAGGCTTATAAATGTTTTCAAGAAAAATGTTACAGTCTCTGATAGCGATCCAGAGGTTTTTCGCGTTAGCACCGCCATCCCAATAGTTACTGATAGGATTTCCTACCGTCTGGAATCCCTGATCCCTGAACATATCCCATACATCACTCTCGAAGAAATTAAAATAGCCGCGTCCTTCCTTCGCTATCCAGCATTCACCACTAACCATCGCCGGATTGTTCGGAGCGGTCTCATCATTCGGAAGATACGAATAACAGGTAGCTAGAAACTTTTGGGCGGAGATCCGATCGATAAATGCATGGTCGATAGTCGGAATATTATCTGGAATCACATCTAGATAATCACCACAAGAGGTAGTAAATAGAAGTGCTATCAGCACCTTAGATATATGTCGTATTTTCATAATCACGGAAGATTAAAAAGTTAAGTTTATACCAATATTGATAACTCTTTGCAAGGGATATCCCAATCCATTACCGGCCATCTCAGGATCCCATAGCTTAAATTTGCTAAAGCATAGCAAATTGGTCGCGCTCAAATAAAGACGCGCTACCTCAACTCTAGCCTTTCGGGAAATATCCTTAGGAAGTGTGTATCCCAATTCCGCTGATTTCCATCTCAAAAATGATCCATCCCGCATAAACCAAGTACTTCGTTGGTTATTGTTACTCATACCGCCAACAGATAATCTCGGCCAGAAAGCACGAATATTACGATCCGTTTCCGACCAATGATCGTCGGCAATCACTTTTAAAAGAGCTCGTTCACCGCCAAACGGACTGATATGGTCATCCCCCGTCGTATCGATCCAGAAAGAGGAACGAGCCGACCCTTGAAAGAAGGAGGAGAAGTCGAAACTTTTATATCCGATAGAGAAACCCAGTCCATAGATGATTTCTGGGCTCGTCGGGTATCCAATCGGAACTACGTCTTTGGCATTAATGATTCCATCATTATTAATATCTTTGTATTTGATATCCCCCGCAGTGTATGCTCCGAAGTCTTGTCTAGGTGAATTACGTACATCTTCATCGTCTACAAATAGTCGTTCGGCGATAAGTCCTCTGCCTTGTCCAAGTTGCGATCCTGTTATGCGACGCCACGGAGAATCGAAGTAATTCGGCTCTTCAAAAACTACATATTTTGCTTTCGCATAGGTAAAGTTTCCTCTGGCCGTGATCCAGAAATCTTTATTTATCACTTCGTTGTAGTCAAGCGAGAGTTCAAATCCGCTTCCTTTCGTCTCTCCGATATTCGCTTGTGGGGCCGACTGAAGTCCCATTGTCGTAGGTATGCTGGCACGATTCTGAAGTATCTTCTTACGCCGCTCGATAAAGAAATCACCTTGCAACTCTATTTTATTAAAGAGACCTAGCTCAAAACCGTAGTTTTGCTTGTAGGAAGTCTCCCATGTAATAAAAGGGTCGGCATAGCGGGATGTAGAAACACCCGTTACATTATAATCAAAATTCGTTCCCCAAGAGTAGCCTTTGTCACCATTGTTAAGATTAACGTTGGAGAGATAGAAGAAACGATCCGTCGGTTCTCCGATCTGGTCATTACCAACCATACCATAAGTAGCCTTGAATTTCAATTTATTGACAATATCTTTATTAATTCCCCAGAATGCCTCATTAGAGATTATATAACCTACACCGGCAGACGGGAAGAATCCAAACCGCTCCTGCGCTGCAAACCGTTCTGAGCCGTTATAGCCGAAATTCGCCTCAACAAAATAGCGGCTGTCATAGGCATAAGTGAAACGACCTGATAGCCCGATATTACGCTTAGGCAGAGAGAGAAGCAAGCTGCCGGCATTTCCGTTCAGTTCTTCCCTGAGGGTATATACCAACAATCCGCTTACGCTATGCTTCTCCGCATAAGTCTGGTTGTACTGCAATGCGGCTTCCACATAAGTGGTACTTGTAACTCTCTTCTGACCTTCGTTATAATTCAGATATTCCGTACCGTCCTCATTATTTAAAGCCAGAAGCTGGTAAACGTCCGATTTCTTATCATAACTTCCGATTCTGTAATAATACGGCTGATAAAAGCGCGAGACATCAAAAAAGGAGTAACGAGTGGTATTAAACATAACTCTCGCTGATAGCCCCTTCACAATGAAATCTAAATTCTGCTTCAATTCCACCTGCGCTAAAGCGAGACTTTCGCTATAGTTCTTATATCCTTTCACCAGATCGGCATAAGGATTGATGTAATTGGCTCCGTCGTAATTTCCGAAGAGCAGATGCCGGGTGTTTTTGTTGGCTTCGTCTTTGGGATAGACAGCCGGAAAAAGAACAGGATTGGTACGCATGATGCTTCTGAATACATCCGTTCCACCCTGAATAGGCCCTGTATAGCTATCAAACGTTCCGTGCATTCTGAATATCACTTCCGTAGAAGGCGTGATATTCATATTAACATTAGTACGCAAGGAGAACTTTTTCAGATTGATATTACTGTTGAAATTATTCTCTTTGGCTACTTTCAGCAAGCCGTTGTCTTGATTATATTGCGCGGCGATATAAAAACGGGCCACCTTTCCACCACCGCTTAGGTTCACGTTGAGACGCTGGTTGGAAGTGAAATCCTTCATGATTTCTTTCTGCCAGTCGGTAGCAGGATAAACATAGGGGTTCGACCCCGGTTTGCCAGTATTGTTAATCTTATCTTCCGAGTAAAAATCTACTCCAAGTGGATTGCGCGTTTTGACTGCCTCATTATACAGTTTCATATAAGTAACCGGGTCCGCCAATTCAATATTCCGCGTTGCTGCTGAGAATGAGTTTTCGAAACGGACGGAAAACTTTGCAGTTCCCTCCTGTCCCTCCTTGGTGGTTACCAAGATTACACCATTCGCGCCACGAGCGCCATACAAGGCGGTGGCATTGGCATCTTTCATAATAGAGAAGGAGGCGATATCGTCTGTATTGAGCCGCCCCAAATCATTTGCCGTAAGCTCTATCCCGTCAATAAGTATTAGAGGGTCTTTTTTTCCCGTACCGAAAGTGGTGACTCCACGCACAAAGAAGTCCGCGTTGTCCTGCCCCGGTTCACCGCTGCGTTGATAAGCAATGATACCGGCCATACGTCCCGCAAGCGCGGTGGTCAGGTTACTGCTGGGCACTTTCAGCTCTGCAGGCTTGATAGTCGAAATTGACGCTATCACACTCTCCTTCTTCTGAGTTCCGAAAGCGACTATCGCCACCTCATCCAGCATATTCTCATCCTCGAAAAGAGTGATACTACGAAATTTATTCTGATTTTTTCCGTTAAAAGTCAGTGTTTGCGATTTGAATCCCATGAAGGAAATCAGAATTTTACAGCCTTCCGATGGAACCGAGATACTGTACTGTCCGTCCAAATCAGTAATAACACCTTCATTGGTTCCCTCAATACGAACATTCGCCCCTATAACAGGCTCATTATCCGCTGACAGGATTACTCCTTTCAATTCGGATTTTGTCTTATTCTGAAATACGGATGCGACCTCGCTTGTTTCAGCCTTCAGAGCCAATGGTAATCCACATGCAAACAGAAAGAACAGGTAGACCGTACACCATTCTTTCCATCGAAAGTGAAATTGTCTTTCAATAGTTGAGTAATGTTTCATAAAAATTTTGTTTTTCATTAATAAAATAGATTTCATAATAATACCGAAACTTTTTTTGTTCCATAGGCTAACAATTAATTTAAGATTATAATAATAAGGTATTCTCTTCCGGCAAAACGGATCCACTAGAAGAAATTAAGCTTTCTCCTCCTTTTATTACTTGCAAAAGTATAAATAACGGCCTTTTTTCATTGCAGGCATTTTAATCATAAACTCCCGTTTTTTTATTCAAATACAGTCACAGAACACCAGAAGGACCACATTAAATCGTTTATTCGATTCTTTATCAGTTACGGGGTTCCTTGACATTTAGTCTCTCCATATGCCCGACAACATTTTCCCACATATTATAGGAATATGTGAGAAAAACAAAACTTATGATATATTTGGAGAAAATTTGCCGACAACTCAATTCTATTGGTGCTCAGCTGAATTATCATATCTGGAAGGTGAAACTTTAAACTTGGCGACAAAATGCTTTCTGAATGTGTCATAATCATTATACCCCACCATCTCACAAACTTCCTGAACGGAATACTTCTTCAGCAGCAACAAGGACGCAGCTTTGCTGATTCTTACATTACGTATCACCTCAATAATGGATAGCTGACAAATATCTTTTATTTTGCGATACAACGTTGGCTGGCTCACATTGAGCAGACCGGCCAACATTTTGGCACTAAAGACGTCATTGGTTAGGTTCGCTTCAATAATGTTAATCACTTTCTGCATAAATGCCTCTTCTCCGCCAACCTCCGGAGCACTGTCTGAGAACTTTAAATTCAAGGACTTCGAGTAAAAGTTCTTCAGCAACTGCCGTTGCAGAAGTAAATTTTCAACTTTAGCCTTCAGAACTCCTGCATTAAATGGTTTGGTAAGATAGTCGTCAATTCCTAGCTGAGTTGCCTTAATGATATCAACATCCTCAGCTTTTGCCGTCAACATTATGATTGGTATATGAAATGTAGGACTATCACTTTTAAGCTTTTTACTAAATTCAAAACCATCTTTTATTGGCATCATTACATCAGTTATAACCAAATCCGGTAATAATTGCCCAGCCATTTGAATTCCCTCTTCGCCATTGCAAGCTTCATAAATGCGGTATTTATCACTAAACAAACTTACAATATAATTTCTGACCTCCATATTATCTTCTACGATTAGTAAAGACCACTCATTCAAATTCTTAATAGAAGACATTGTTGGCGCCTGTTCAGATAAAAGATCTACTTCCGCATTCTCTGAAGATTCCAATATCTTATAATTATCATCTGCAAAATGCGATTTTCCTTCGGGAATAAAAAGAGTAAATGAACTTCCCTCGCCAACCTTGCTGGCCAATTTGACAAAGCCGTGATGTAATTCCAACGTACTTCTCACAATATATAATCCTATTCCTACGGCTGTAGAGTATTTAGGGAATTGGTCTCCTGTTGCAAATGAGCTAAAAATGCGGGATTGATGTTCTAAAGCAATTCCTACTCCTGTATCTCTGACTTGTACACAACAGTATCCATCGCCATCCTGTTCATTGTAAAAAACTGTTAAGGATATTTTTCCTCCGGCTGATGTGTATTTAAAGGCATTGGACAACAAATTTTTTATTACCGATTCCATCTTCTCCACATCTATATATATATCTGTATTGTAATCTATATCAATATTGAATTCAAATCCTTGTTGAACAGCAAATTCTTTAAAAGAAAAAGCGCTTCGCTCCACTAAATCCTGAATTGCAGTTTTACATATACTTAACTTCAACATACCCGCTTTCATCTTTTGAACTTGAAGTAATTGATTGATAAGATATTGGATTGAGTTAGCACTTTTGAGAATATATTGCAACTTCGTATAAGAAGCGCTATTCTTGTCAGTCGACAGTAGAAGCTCGCCAAGGGGGGCAAATATTAAAGTCAAAGGAGTCCTGAGATCATGAGCTACTTGAACAAAGAATTGCTCTCTCTCCTTACTCATGTTATGTTCTTGTTCCTTTAACATATTTGCCGTGTCAAGGTCATGTTCCAAACACAGCATTCGCTCCCTTCTGCATTGCTGATTTTTTATCTTCTGAAATAAATAAAGTAAAATTGTTATAACGCAAAGAACTACACCGATTCTGAATATCCAGGTTTGCGACCAATGTGGCAGAATCTTTATTTTTAAAGTTGTTATTTCTCCATTGTATTTCCCCGGATAAATGGCTCTCACTTGGAAAGAATACTTGCCGGCATACAAGTTAGCATATGAAACTCCTTCACCATCATTACAAATATTCCATTCTTTTTGATAAGGATACAATCTGTATTCATACTTTTGCATGCCATAGGAATAGGAGCAATTACTAAATGCAAGTGCTAAATTTCGATTTTCATAATTCAATTTTATTTCATTTGTATAAGTGATTTGTTGATTCAAAATAGTTTGTTTATTATATTTTTCCCCTATGTTTATACGTTTTCCATCTACTTCAAGATTAGTGATAAAGACTTTATTTTTATAATTGGACTCAAATGAAAAAACTGCTTTTTCTGGATTAAAACATAGCACCTGTTTGCTTCCTCCAAAAAATAAAACATTACCAATCTTAGCAACCGACCGATTACTTCCTGAAATATAATAATTATAACACTTCGATTTCTGGTCATACCTTGTTATTCCGGAATTAGTGCCAATCCAAATATCCCCTTCTTCTCCTTCAGTTATACAATTAATCCAATTACTAATCAGTCCATCCGCAACCGTGAGAAACTTTGAAAAACGCATTGTCTTATTACGAATAATACCAAGCCCGTTTTTAAAGCCAACATATACATTGCCATCAGACGCTACCAATACACATTGAGCCGTATTAGCTGGTTGTGACTGCACACATTTAGTTACTTTCCAGTCATTTTCTTTCGTCTGTAAGTAAAAGACGCCTATTCCAGTCGCAACCCACAAATTATGTTCCCTATCTTCTTTTATATCGAACACTTTAGGATGCTCGTTATCCAACATAATATGTTTTTCAATATGAAATTGCTTATCAAGAAGAAATAACCCATTTGATGTTCCTACCCAAAAATGATTTTGGGCATCTATAAACAATGAATGAACAGACACATTCAAATGAGACAATGCATCATATATTCTATATGATGCACGAAAAGAATCATAACAAACAAGATTACCATCTTTATTACCAAACCACAAATTACCTTCCTTGTCCTTTACAGAACATAAAAATGTAGGACTGACATTGGGTATAGAAATAGGTTTAAAATCTAAATTCTGTCCTTTTTCACTATAAGGCTCCACACTTCGCATGATACCCAAATGATAAGTAGCAAGATAAATATTATCTTTATTATCAGCTACAATACTTTCTGTTTCATTATCACACCCCTGTTCAAAGCGTTTATAGAAGTTCCAACGTAAATCAATCATAATCACTCCTCCTCCATGTGTCCCAATCCATAACACACCTACAGGATCATAATAAGAAGAAATCATACGCGTTTCTATATTCTGATTTACATCACATGACATTTGCTGAAAAACCTCAGAGACCCATGCATTCTTTTTATAAGTATCTCGATGTATGATAGTGTAACCAAACCAAGTAGCGGCTACATATGAATTTTCAGATAAGCAACATACCGAATATACATCATTGTGTGATAGACTAGAATAAGTACTACCGTTGACCAAATGGTCTACATGCTGCAAAAACCTGTCACAAATAAAAATGCCATCAACCATCGAAGTAATCCAAAGACTCTGATCATAATATGAAATTGACGATATCCCTATTTTTTCATTCGTAATTGGCAATTGCACCATTTCCTTTATATTCATCGTACTCCATTCTATCATCAACACGCGTCCAAAATTAGTGACGACATAAAAGTCCTTTTTATCAGACGAAAAACAAAAATGAACAAACATTTCCTCTTCTTTTAAAGGATATTTATAAGTTCCAATTATTTGCGCTTGCGGCTTAGTAGTCCTCTGCAATACATTTATCTTCAGAAAAAATTGAGTATCACAGGCTAACAATACAGAATCATTCATTAGTGAGAAATCCATAATTTGACAATTCTTATTATTTATCCGAATGTTCAAAGGTTTCACACATTCTTTCTTACTGTCAAATAAAGTGATCCAATCATTGCTCAAAAGGTACAATAAATCTTCATTCGTTTCTTCTATTTTCGAAACCGAAATATTAAAATCATCCCATATCGAATAGTTATAAAAGCTTTTGCCATCATATCTACTTAATCCATAATTAGTTCCAAACCACATAAAGCTCTTCTGATCCTTATGAATACAAAAAATCATATTATCTGCCAGACCATCTTGTGTCGTAAAATTACGAAACTTATTACCTAATGTGGTATAAGATGCGTGAATAACCCCAACTGGTAAATGGATGAGTAAGAACAATATTAACAGACTTCTTGTCAGTACTCCGGGTTCAAGTTGATTATGTTCGTAGTTTTTCATCATATAGATTGAAATTTAGACTGGTTATAATAGTGAATTATAGATGTTTCATAAGTATTTTTTCTAGCCAAGCAATATTATGCGTGTAATTGATTCTCAATTCTTATTGTTCGGTTCAATATTAACGTTTTAATTTGCATTTGCTTGTACTTTTAATATGAGTAATATGAGGCGAAGATAAGATAATTTTAATTATTATGAGCATCTACTTAGGAAAATAAATAAGATTGGACACCTTTGTATTCTTCCATATCCAGATTAATGAATTGAGGGCGACGTGCACCATTTTCATCAGTATATGGGAAATCAATAGCCTTCTGATAGAGTCCGACGAGTTGCGGGAAACCTTCATTCCTATTAGCAATTTTCTTTCGTATCACTTTGGTGATACAGTTATCTAACCTTAGTGATTCAATTGTTACACACAGGTGATACGAAAGAAAATTATGAACGAAATACAGATTTTCATTCCTTTATTTCCATCCGTTCCTGCCGCCAGGCAGAAAAAGGACCTTCTAAAGAGATTAAAAATTCATTTTGTCAATTTGCTCCAGACCTTTTTCCAAGCCTGCACAATTATCAGAAAAAGACAGAAAGTATACCAAGTTTCCCTCATTAACTCAAAAAATGATTATCTTTGCAAACTAAAATGAGCAAGTTGGCAATCAGGACTGTTTTTATCGGGAGATTAGTGCCAACCCATTGCTCACATGTATGGATCATAATAAAAGAAATAATAGATTAATATGGCATTGCAATGTGGTATTGTCGGACTTCCGAATGTAGGTAAATCGACACTTTTCAACTGTTTGTCAAACGCAAAAGCGCAAGCGGCAAACTTCCCCTTCTGTACAATCGAACCGAATGTAGGTGTTATCACTGTTCCCGATGAACGTCTGAACGCACTGGCAGAGTTGGTACACCCCCAACGAATTGTTCCTACAACAGTAGAAATCGTAGACATCGCCGGACTGGTGAAAGGTGCAAGCAAAGGCGAAGGACTGGGAAACAAGTTCCTTGCCAATATCCGCGAAACAGACGCAATCATCCATGTACTTCGTTGCTTCGACGATGATAACGTGACACACGTAGACGGAAGCGTAAACCCCGTCCGCGATAAGGAAATTATCGACTATGAACTTCAGCTGAAAGACCTGGAAACAATCGAAAGCCGTATACAGAAAGTACAAAAACAGGCTCAGACAGGTGGAGACAAAGCTGCCAAACAAGCTTATGACGTACTCGTGCAATACAAGGATGCTCTGGAACAAGGAAAATCCGCACGTACCGTGACCTTTGAAACAAAAGACGAGCAGAAAATCGCTCACGAACTTTTCCTGTTGACCAGCAAACCGGTAATGTACGTCTGCAACGTAGACGAAGCAAGTGCCGTAAACGGCAACAAATACGTAGACATGGTTCGTGAAGCTGTAAAGGATGAAAACGCAGAAATCCTCGTTGTCGCTGCAAAAACCGAAGCAGACATCGCAGAACTGGAAACATACGAAGACCGCCAGATGTTCCTTGCCGAAGTAGGCCTGGAAGAATCGGGTGTTGCACGTCTTATCAAATCAGCTTACAAGCTGCTGAACCTCGAAACCTACTTCACAGCGGGCGTACAGGAAGTACGTGCATGGACTTATGAGAAAGGATGGAAAGCTCCGCAATGTGCAGGTGTAATCCATACTGACTTCGAAAAAGGATTTATCCGTGCAGAAGTAATCAAATACGATGATTATATCCAATACGGTTCGGAAGCAGCCGTCAAGGAAGCCGGGAAACTGGGTGTGGAAGGAAAAGAATATGTAGTACAGGATGGCGACATCATGCACTTCCGCTTCAACGTATAATAATAAATGAAGAATGAAGAACTAAAAATGATGAATTTAGTATCAGGCAGAAACTCCACCGGTCACTTTTCTTCATTCATAATTCTTCATTCTTAATTCTTCATTAAATTATGAAATATCTCATTGCAGGAACCGGAGGCGTCGGTGGCAGTATCGCAGGATTCTTGTCACTTGCCGGAAAAGATGTTACTTGTATTGCCCGCGGAGCTCATCTGCAGGCCATACAGACAAACGGCCTGAAACTGAAATCAGATTTAAAGGGAGAGCATGCGCTGGCTATCCCTGCTATGAATGCAGAAGAATTCAATGGAAAAGCAGACGTGATCTTTGTCTGCGTGAAAGGATATTCCGTCGATTCGATTACCGAACTCATCAAAAGGGCATCACACGACAAGACGGTCGTTATCCCTATCCTGAATGTTTACGGAACCGGTCCGCGCATTCAGCGCCTGGTTCCGGAGGTAACCGTACTGGATGGATGTATCTACATTGTAGGCTTTGTTTCCGGTGCGGGAGAAATAACCCAGATGGGAAAAATCTTCCGGCTGGTGTATGGTGCCCACAAAGGGACACAGGTAGCTCCGGGCATTCTGGAAGCTATTCAGAAAGATCTTCAGGAAAGTGGAATCAAGGCTGAAATCTCTCCGGACATCAATCGGGATACATTTGTCAAATGGTCGTTTATCTCGGCAATGGCTGTCACCGGAGCCTACTACGACGTACCGATGGGCGAGGTGCAGAAACAGGGAAAAGTACGGGATACATTCATCGGGCTTTCTACCGAGAGTGCTGCACTGGGACGTAAACTAGGAGTCGAATTTCCCGAAGATCCGGTCAGCTACAATTTGAAAGTCATTGATAAACTCGATCCCGACAGTACCGCTTCCATGCAAAAGGATCTGGCACGGGGACATGAATCGGAAATACAAGGTTTGCTGTTTGACATGATTGCAGCAGCCGAGGAGCAAGGTATCGACATACCAACTTACCGGATGGTTGCCGAAAAATTCACAAAACACTAATTATCAAACCGTAAACCGTTATCCAACATGAATAGCCTCTTATTATCTATCAATTGGAATCCGAACCCCGAACTATTCAACCTGTTCGGCATTTCTATCCGTTACTACGGATTATTGTGGGCAGTAGGAATCTTCTTTGCCTACATCATCGTCCACTACCAATATCGTGACAAAAAAATAGACGAGAAGAAATTTGATCCCCTCTTCTTTTATTGTTTCTTCGGAATTCTGATTGGCGCGCGTCTGGGACACTGCCTGTTCTACGATCCGGGACAGTATCTGACAAGCGGAAAAGGATTTGTGGAAATGCTTCTGCCAATCAAGTTCCTGCCCGGCGGAGGATGGAAATTCACCGGTTACGAAGGACTTGCCAGCCACGGAGGTACACTTGGATTGATGATCGCTCTCTGGCTGTATTGCCGTAAGACGAAGCTTCATTATATGGATGTAGTGGACATGATTGCTGTCGCTACGCCTGTCACTGCCTGCTTCATCCGTCTGGCAAACTTGATGAACTCCGAAATTATCGGTAAACCGACCGACGTGCCCTGGGCATTCGTGTTCGAACGGGTAGACATGTTGCCCCGCCATCCGGGACAGCTTTACGAAGCGATTGCCTACCTGATTCTGTTCTTCATCATGTTCTATCTTTACAAGAATTATAGCAAGAAACTACACCGTGGATTCTTCTTCGGTCTCTGCCTGGCTTATATCTTCACCTTCCGTTTCTTCATCGAATTTGTGAAGGAGAATCAGGAAGCCTTCGAAGATCACATGATGTTCAACATGGGACAATGGCTAAGCGTTCCATTCATCATCATAGGTATCTACTTCATGTTCTTCTATGACCGGAAGAAAGTGGCTAAGAAATGAAACGGATTATAGATATAGAAAACTGGGAGCGGAAGGAGAATTTCAACTTCTTCCGCCATTTCCAGAATCCCCAATTATCCATTACCTCGGAAGTAGAATGCGGAGGCGCCAAACAGCGAGCCAAAGCGGCGGGACAGTCTTTCTTTCTCCACTATCTGTACGCAGTGCTGCGTGCAGCCAACGAGATTCCGGAGTTTCGTTACCGCATCGATACGGAGGGGCGTGTGGTGCTCTATGACGCCATAGATATGCTTTCTCCCATCAAGATAAAAGAGAACGGCAAGTTCTTCACCACTCGTTTTCCTTACCACAACGATTTCGACACTTTCTATCGGGAAGCCAAAATGATTATTGAAGCCATCCCCGAAGACGGTGATCCGTATGCAGCAGAAAACGGAGAAGTAGCCGACGGAGATTACGGGCTGATTCTGCTTAGCGCAACTCCCGACTTATATTTTACTTCCATCACCGGCACACAGGAAAAGAAAAGCGGTAACAACTATCCGCTGCTGAATGCCGGAAAAGCCGTCGTAAGGGAAGGCAAGCTGGTGATGCCTATCGCCATGACTATTCATCACGGGTTTATTGACGGTCATCATCTTTCTTTATTTTACAAAAAGGTGGAAGAGTTTCTGAAATGAAACACACTAATACACATAGCAATGAAACTATTCTATAGACAACTTCTTATATTGACATGCTTTATATCCCTGCCAGTCTCTGTATTATATGCTCAACAGGGAACCAACCAATACATTCCTGTCAGCCAACACCAAACCATAGAAAGCGGAACTTACTGGCCGGCAGGTCAGATGCTGCCTCATTTTGCCACTCCTGCATCACAGCTGGACGGAATAGATATGAAACAGGGTAAGCTATCTTCGGAAGAAAAGACGATGCTGCTGGCTGTACAGGGTATAATCAACAAGCGGCAACCACGCATCTTCTTGTACGAGCATTTCAGCGAAGGTAAACATAAATGGCCCCGCTTGCTGAATTTATCCGTCAACGAACTCGAAGCTACCCAATACATGCGGTTAGTAAGCAAATACAAGAATGAACTGAAAGGAGTGATTCTATACGATCCGGAAAAGAGCGTCCATTACCTGAACCTGGCCTCAACAGTTGCCGGACTGGAAGATGCAATTCCCGTAACTTCCCAACTATACGAGCTTTTAAAGCAACAAAATATCCAGCTTCCCGTATTGGCAGACCTCAGAAAGCTGCCTTACACCAAAGCCACGGAAATCTACGAATACATGTACGACCAGTACTGGAAAAAGTGCACGCACCGTCTGCTCATCAGCCTTCCGCCCCAACGCGGCTTTGTACGCGACTTGGCAGTTGCATCAGGAGCAGCTATCGTGTGGCTGGACGCACGTGACTGGAAAGAAAATACAGTATTACG
The DNA here is from genome assembly GCF_020091505.1 of Bacteroides faecis. Classification (NCBI taxonomy): domain Bacteria; kingdom Pseudomonadati; phylum Bacteroidota; class Bacteroidia; order Bacteroidales; family Bacteroidaceae; genus Bacteroides; species Bacteroides faecis. The sequence continues at coordinate 989,527 of NZ_CP081916.1, forward strand.
CAAGTTTATGAAAACCATGCAGCCGGGAGAAAGCATCATTACCGGTTGGTATGCCGAAGAACGCTCCGGTATAGGCCTTGCCACAGAATATGGGCTCTCAACCATCCCTTCCGATTTCTATGAAAATACAACAGTGTATGCAGGCATGCAACAGCAGATTCAGTATCCGGAAATACCCAAAATGCCCGCACTGGAAAACAAAATTTATCTGGCACTATATATGAGCGACGGCGACAACGTGCAATACTGCCAGCATGCCATGTCCGAACTATGGGACAAGAAAGGAAGAGGCGTGATACCTATCAACTGGACGATCAGCCCGGGATTAGTGGACTTCGGACCGGGACTGCTTAATCATTATTACACGACAGCCACCCCCAACGACTTCTTTGCATCCGGCCCCTCCGGTATGGGATATTCGTTGATTTACGACGCTCACAATTATCTTTGGAATGCAACCTCCGGAACAGACTTCACCCCTTATGCAAAACTGACCCAGCAATACCTGGAGAAAAGCGGACTGCGTGTCATCACCATCTGGGACGAAGTAAATCAGGAGCAAATGGGAGCTTATGTCCGTAACTGCCGTTACCTGTACGGCCTGACACAACAAGACTGGGAACGACGCCCGTATAAAGTGCCGACTTACATACAGGACCATAAACTCGCCTTCGTTCCGAATCTTCCTTGTTATGCCAACGGAGTGGATGTAATCTACTCCTTCTGGAGAGACACCATAGCCAAATTTGACGGTTCGCATCCCATATTCCTTTCCGCACAAGGTGAATCCTGGAAAATGGGACCGGACAATATCGTTGCCTTGAAGAAGCGTCTGGAAGAACTATCACCGGGCAATATTGTAATCTGCCGGGGCGACCATTTCTTCAATCTTCACAATCAGGCCAATTACCTGCCTTTCAATCTGACACTCTTACCCAAAATGAAGATAACTTCCAGTCCGACTTCCACAGAAACGAAGTTTGCAGCAGACGGCACGCCCTGCGAAGGACACCTGTGGATATCTAAGAAAGAAGGGAATCGCGCTTGGATACAATTCGATTTTAAAAATGAATACCTGATCAGTCGTTATGTAGTACGTCATGCCGGAAACGCAGGACTGCCGGAACGACTAAATACACGGTCTTTTTCAATAGAAGTCAGTCAGGACGGTAAGAAATGGACTCGTGTAGATATCCAAAAAGGAAATACAGTATCTGTGACGGACGTAGATATCACTCCGACAAGCGGAAGATATGTACGCCTGCTGATACAGGATGCAGGGGAAGATGGTATAGCCCGCATTGGGGATGTGGAAATCTACGGGTGCAGGAAATAACTGAACTGCACCCCAAAAGTTGGACACAGAACTTTAGGAGTGCAGTTCATCATTATTTGCCCCTGACTATCTTCTTAATATCATTCAGCTTATTCAACGCCTCAATCGGAGTAAGATTATTCACATCCAGATTGAGTATCTCATCGCGAATCTGGCAAAGTATCGGGTCATCCAACTGGAAGAAGCTGAGTTGCATACCGCTTCTGTTCTCACTGACTTCCGCCAATGGTTTGCCGGAGATACCTTGCTGACGGTTATCCGATTCCAATTGTTTCAAAATGGCATTGGCACGCTTCACAATACTCTTCGGCATACCCGCCATTTTTGCTACATGGATACCGAAGGAGTGCTCGCTTCCTCCACGTTCCAGCTTACGGAGGAAAATCACTTTATTGTCCACTTCCTTCACAGACACATTGTAGTTCTTGATACGCTTGAAGGATTTCTCCATCTCGTTCAGTTCATGATAATGGGTGGCAAACAAGGTGCGTGCTTTCGCTTTCGGATGTTCGTGGATATACTCTACGATGGCCCAGGCAATAGAAATACCGTCATAAGTAGACGTACCGCGCCCCAACTCATCGAATAGCACCAGACTCCGGGAAGAGACATTATTTAAAATATCCGCAGCCTCATTCATTTCCACCATAAAAGTAGACTCGCCTACCGAAATATTATCACTGGCACCCACACGGGTGAAAATCTTATCCACCAAGCCGATATGAGCACGTTCCGCAGGTACAAACGAACCGATTTGCGCCAACAGCGTAATCAGTGCAGTCTGGCGCAAGAGCGCAGACTTACCTGCCATGTTCGGACCTGTGATAATGATGATCTGCTGTGTGGTACTATCCAGCATTACGTCATTGGCAATGTACTTCTCACCAATCGGAAGCTGCTTTTCAATCACAGGGTGACGTCCCTGGCGGATATCCAGCACATCATTATCCTCAATAATCGGTCGAATATAATTATTCTCACGCGCCACATTAGCGAAAGACAACAGGCAGTCCAGACGGGCTATCTGATTCGCATTAATCTGTATCTGCGGGATGAACTCCGTCAATGCCTGCACCAAGTCAGTATAAAGCTGGGTTTCCAGGACGAGAATCTTATCTTCCGCTCCCAGAATCTTTTCTTCGTATACCTTCAGTTCCTGTGTGATATAGCGTTCTGCATTGACCAACGTCTGCTTACGAATCCATTCCTGCGGAACCTTATCCTTATGTATGTTGCGGACTTCTATATAATAACCGAATACATTATTGTAAGCTACCTTCAAGCTCGGAATACCCGTCTGCTCACTCTCACGCTGCTGTATCTGCAGCAAGTAATCTTTCCCGGAGTAGGAGATACGGCGCAAATCATCCAGTTCCTCATTCACACCGTCTTTAATCACTCCACCTTTGTTGATCAGCAAAGGAGGATCATTATTGATCTCTTTAGCAATCCGGTCACGAATAGAAATGCAAAGATTCAGTTGTTCGCCTATCCGGTTCAGACTGGCATTATCCGCTTCGAGACAAGCCTGCTTAATGGGCTCAATAGCCTGCAGAGCAACTTTCAGCTGAACTACCTCACGTGGCGACACCCGTCCTACGGCTACTTTGGAGATAATACGTTCCAGGTCTCCTATCAGGTGCAACTGCTCTTCAATCAGCTCCTTAAAGTCCGGCTGACGGAAAAAGTATTCCACCACATTCAGACGGTCGTTGATGGGCTTCTCATCTTTCAACGGGAAAACCATCCAGCGTTTCAGCAGACGGGCCCCCATCGGGCTGATTGTCCGGTCGATCACATTGAGCAAACTGCTGCCGCCATCATTCATACTGCCGATCAACTCGAGGCTGCGGACAGTAAACTTATCCAGACGCACATACTTATCTTCCTCGATACGGGCCAGCGAAGTGATATGCCCGATCTGTGTATGCTGTGTCATCGTCAGATATTGCAGGATAGCGCCGGAAGCGATAATACCATTCTTCAGATGCTCCACCCCGAAGCCTTTCAGGTTTTTGGTCTCAAAGTGCTTCAGCAGTTTCTCGCGGGCAGTAGTTTCAGTAAAGACCCAGTCATCCAGTTCGAAAGTAAAGAACTTGCTGCCGAAGTTACCTTCGAACATCAGGCGTTTGCCCCGTTCAAAAAGAATCTCTTTCGGTCCGAAATTATTCAACAATTTGTCTACATAGTCGAAGGGACCTTCCGCAGTGAGAAACTCACCGGTAGATATATCCAGAAAAGCAACTCCACAGGAAGCCTTTCCGAAGTGAACGGCAGCCAGGAAGTTATTTTCTTTATAATTCAGTACATTGTCATTGATAGAGACACCGGGAGTAACCAGTTCGGTGATACCTCTTTTCACCAGTTTCTTCGTCAGTTTCGGGTCTTCCAACTGGTCGCAGATAGCTACACGCTTTCCGGCACGAATCAACTTCGGAAGATATGTATCGAGCGCATGATGGGGAAATCCTGCCATTTCAACGGTCTTTCCTTTCCCATTAGCGCGTTTTGTCAGTGTAATTCCTAAAATCTCAGATGCAACAATGGCGTCTGTAGAATATGTTTCGTAAAAGTCACCGCAACGAAACAGCATCACTGCATCCGGATGTTTGGCTTTCAAGTCCAGAAACTGTTTCATCATGGGGGTAAGCACGATTTCTTCTTCGTTCACGGTTCGCTCCTTTTCTTTTTTGTTGAGTGAATAATGAGATTATCGGAGCAAAGATAACAGTTTTTCGTCAGAGAATCAACGGAATTTCCTGTTTCAATTTTCACAATTAGTGTTGCATCCTTTTAAAAAAGCAGGTCCAATTTCTTAACAAGCAGGAAGAAAATCTTAAAACGTGTTATAAAACATGCTATTTTACTTGGATTATTTGCTAATTTCCCAAGAGTCCGTATCTTTGCAATGTGTTTTTCATAGTATTAGATTTAAGGTTAACAAAGGTTGGGTCAAGGCGTTGACCCTTTTTTTATGTCCATACGTCTCGTTCGCCTCTTTTTCTTATTCAGCCAGCATCATCTTTTTATAGTAAGACGGACTGAATCCGGTATGCTTCTTAAATGACTTGTTAAAATGGGAAATAGTATCAAATCCGCACTCCACACTAATCTGCGAGATATTCATATCGCCCATAAGCAGCAGTTTACATGCATATCCTATCCGCATCTCCAATATATAATTCTTAAACGATTTGCCCGTTTTACTCTTAAAGAAGCGGCAGAATGCAGCAGGATTCATGGCAGCCAGAGAGGATATTTCATTCAGGTCGATCTGTCGCGTATAGTTTTTATTCAGGTAAGCTATGATTTTATCGATTCTCGATCCATCATATATAATATCATTCTCGAAGTCAGAAGTCGATATTACAGACCGGGAAGTAACGTTTGCCATCTCTTTCAAAAGTTGCAGGAAAGAAGTGATCTGGTCAACCCCTGTCTCCAACGGAATGGATTCGAGCAGCTCAACCAGTCTTGAAGAACAGCCTGCGGGAAAGTAAATCCCCCGTTGTGCCTCTTCAAGCAGATTTTTGATCTTAATGAAATGGGGATAGTAATTAAAGGCATGGTGCATGAAGTCTTTTTCAAACTGGATGATAGTACCTGTTGTCCGGAGTGTACTGCCTTCTTTTTGATATACATCATCACTTTTCATATAATGGGGCAGATCAGAGCCTAGCAGAATGATATCACCATCCACATATTTCTCCGCATTATTTCCGACAAACCGCATCCCCGTACCTTCTTTTACATAGATAACTTCATACTCCGTATGGAAATGCCACGGATAAGTGAAGTAAGGGTAGTCATAAAAACGAGCCTTCAAAGGGGATGACTTCGATATAGGAAGCTGCTCGTTCATTATCTTTCTCATAACCAGCTCTGTTAATTGCAAATTTGAAATAACTATATGCAAATATAGGAAAAAACATTTATTATACATATCGCTACTTTTGCAACAAATTAAAAAGGTTAACTCTAAAATAATCAATCTATAAGCTATCTATGAGTAATATCAGCCATTATGAGACAAGACTTTTTAAATATTTCTTGTACTTACTTTTATTGAGTATGCTTCCATCCCTAAACATGAAAGCATCTGAAAGAAAGTCTCTTTTCGACAGAAACTGGTACTTTTACCGGGGAGACGTTAGGAATGCAGAATCACCTGTTTACAACGATTCTGCCTGGAGAAAAGTGGATCTTCCCCATGACTGGAGCATCGAGCCACTCGAGAATCAGGAGCCTGATAAAGTAGTAGGACCATTCAGCCGTGAGAGTGTAGGTGGTTTTGCTACCGGACAAACCGTAGGTGGCAAAGGGTGGTATCGTAAAACTTTCATTATCTCACCGGAAGATGCCGGGAAAAGACATGAGTTATACTTCGAAGGAATTTATAACCAATCGGAAATATGGATCAATGGACAGAAGGCGTATTATAATGTCTACGGATACACCTCTTTCAGAGTAGACATAACACCTTACTGTAAGCCAGCAGGAGAGAAAAACATAATAGCCGTTAAAGTTATAAATGAAGGCAAAAACTCCCGCTGGTATACAGGATCGGGTATTTATCGTCATGTATGGATGATCCGTACTTCACCGTCCTATATTGAGGATTGGGGCACTTTCATAAGCACCAACAGCATTGATAAGGAACAAGCCGTCGTCATACTGAACACAACCATTGTTAACGGAGATACAGAAGAAGGAGAATATACCGTAAATATCAACCTTACTTCCCCCAGGGGAAAAGTTGTATCTACCACCAATAGCACTGTAAAAATGACATCAGGAAATAAACATGAAATTCCTTTTACCATCACAGTGAAGAAACCCCGGTTATGGTCTACCGATACACCGGAGCTGTATATAGCTAACATCAGTCTTTGGAAAAATAAAGAAAAGAAAGACGAACTATCCATCCCATTCGGTATTCGTACCATACATTTCTCTACCGGAAAAGGATTTGAACTCAACGGAGTACCAATGAAATTAAAAGGTGGCTGTGTTCACCATGACAACGGTCTTTTAGGATCAGCCGCCTTCGACAGAGCAGAAGAAAGAAAAATACAATTGCTGAAACAGAATGGATTCAATGCAGTACGTACCTCCCACAACCCAATGTCCGAAAGTTTTATGTCGGCTTGCGACCGATTAGGCATGTTGGTTATTGACGAAGCATTCGACCAATGGAAAATAAAAAAGAATCCGGAAGATTATCATCTTTATTTTAACGAGTGGAGCGCACGTGACATCCGGTCTTTAGTGCTAAGAGACCGTAATCATCCTTCGGTAATCATGTGGAGCATCGGAAATGAAATCAGGGAACGTATTTCGGACAATGGACTCAAGATTGCAGAAGATTTGAAAAAAGAAATACTTAAGCATGATAATACCCGTCCTGTCACCGCCGGAGTAAATAAGTACTGGGATAAAGACAGGAAGAATATGCTTTCTCTTGAAAAGGCTTTCAGGCATCTTGATGTAGCCGGTTACAATTATATGTGGCGTTTTTATGAGGAAGACCATGCCAAATATCCCGAACGCATCATGTACAGCAGTGAAAGTGTGGCCAACGAAGCATCTCAAAACTGGGATAAAGTAGAAAAGCTTCCCTACGTCATAGGAGATTTTATATGGACAGCAATTGATTATCTCGGCGAATCGGGACTGGGCAATTCCATCGAAGTAGATCCGGAAGAAAACGTACACCAGTTCATGGGTTGGCCCTGGTTTAATGGCTGGTGTGGAGATATTGACCTTTTAGGCGTAAAAAAAGCTCAATCCTACTATCGTGATATTTTATGGCACAACAGAAAGATAAGCATGGCAGTCGAAACACCTGTCCCAGAAGGTAAGATCCGTAAAGTAAGTTTCTGGGGATGGCCTGAAGAATCCTTATCATGGACCTTTCCCGGAATGGAAAATAAAATGATGAAAGTTAATGTATATACGCGTGCTTCTAAAGTGAGATTATACCTGAATGATTCTCTTGTAGGTGAGAAAGAAACAAACGAGCTATATAAAGCTTCCTTTAGAGTGCCCTATCAGGCAGGGAAACTAACAGCAGTGGAAGTAAACGAGAATGGAAAAGGGGATTCCGTCATACTGGAAACTACCGGAGAACCTGTCGCCCTCAGATTAACAGCCGATAAGACAAAGATGAAAGCTCATGGGCAGGACCTCTCCTATGTACTAATAGAACTTGTTGATAAAAAAGGAAATATCATCTCTCACAATGACCGTAAAATACAGATTAGTCATAAAGGAACCGGCAAGATCATCGGCTCCGGAAATGCTTCTCCAACAGATATGGCAAGTTTCGGCTCACTTCAACCGATGCTTTTCAAAGGAAGAGCAATGGTAATTGTCCGCTCCGGCTACGAGCCCGGAGAAATGAAATTGACAGTGAGTGCAGGAGGAGTACAACCAGCAACAATCGCTCTAAAAACAAAATGAATTAACCATTTATTCCCATAAAATATCCATGAGAAAATTAATCATCAGCATTTTAATCGGAGTTATTTTTCCACTTTATGCTTCAGCTGGTTTTGTCTTTCGGAATGATAAAGATGTAACAGTGGTCATCAACGATAGTGAAGAACAAGTGGTCCACACCGCCTTTGAGATGTTTCAGAAAGATTATGTCAATGTTTTCGACAGAGAGTTGAAAACAAGTAACCAACAGGGAAATATATACATAGGCACAATCGGACTGAATAAGAAAGCGGAACAATTCATCGCTATCAAGGATATTCAGGAACTAAAGCAGCATGAGGAAGCTTTTCTGGTTAGTGTCAAAGACAACCACCTGATCATACTGGGTAGTGACAAGCGCGGAACTGCTTATGGCATTCTGGAACTGTCACGAATGATCGGTGTATCTCCTTGGGAATGGTGGGCAGATTCTCCTGTAGAGAAAAAGCAATCATTCAAACTGAAAGAAGGATTCAAAACACTCCAATATCCCTCGGTTGCCCGTCGTGGCATCTTTATCAACGACGAAGACTGGGGACTAACCCCATGGAGCTACCTAACCCACGAACCGTCTGATACAAAAGGACAAATCGGCCCTAAAACACATGCAAGGATATTCGAACTATTGTTACGTCTGCGAGCCAACACATTCTGGCCTGCCATGCATACCTGCTCCGTCGCTTTCTACCTGACACCGGGCAACAAGGAGACTGCAGACAAATATGGAATATTTATTGGTACTGCCCATTGCGAACCAATGATGCGAAATACCAATGCTGAATGGAAAACAGCCGGAACCGGAAAGTACGACTACGTGAACAACCGCGAAAATGTGCTCAGATTTTGGGAAGAACGCGTCAAAGAGCTCGCCGGTTCCGATAATATTTACACTTTGGGCATCCGTGGAGTACATGATGGTAAGATGCAGGGTGCAAACACCTTACAAGAACAGAAAGCAGCCCTGACTAATGTACTCAAAGACCAGCGGGAAATGATAGCAAAGTATGTAAATCCGAATGTAGAGCAAGTATCGCAAGTATTCATCCCTTATAAAGAAGTACTGGACGTTTACAAAATGGGTCTGGAAGTGCCAGAAGATGTTTCTTTGCTATGGTGCGACGATAACTATGGGTACATCCGCCATTTCCCTGACAGCAAAGAGCGTGCACGCAAAGGCGGAAATGGTATTTATTATCACATTTCATACTGGGGACGCCCGCACAGTTACCTTTGGCTGGCAACTAACCATCCCGCCCAACTTTATACACAAATGAAATTAGCCTACGACAAAGGAGCCCAAGATATGTGGATACTGAATGTAGGCGATATCAAGCCCGGTGAATACCTTACGGAATTGTTCCTGGATATGGCATGGGATATCAATGCTATTGAAAACAATATAAACGGGCTGGACAAGCACTTATACTCCTGGCTCAGCAGAGAGTTCGGAGAAAAAAATGCCAAAGAACTGCTTCCGGTAATGAATGAATATTACCGCCTTGCCTACATACGTAAACCGGAATTTATGGGCAACACACGTATAGAGGAAAAAGACCCTAAATACAAAATCATCTCCGATCTTCCATGGAGCGAAAAATACATTAAACAACGCATTAAAGAATACGAAACAATTGCAGCTAAAGTTACCTCAATGTCTCAAAAGGTTGCTCCGGATAAACAATTTGTATGGTTTCAGTTGATCGAGTTTCCTGTTCGTGCAGCCCACGAAATGAACAAAAAGCATCTTTACGGACAGCTGGCACGCCACGAATTAGCAGACTGGCGACTGAGCGATACGGCATACAACAACATGGCCTCCTTAATGGAGAGATATAACTCCCTTAATAACGGCAAATGGAAAAAAATGATGAGCTATCCACAAAGCCTACCGGTGTTCAAGAAAGTTCCACATACCCGATCCACCACCCCGCTACCGGAAGATGATCATCCTCTTTACCTATTCAATGGAAAAGATTATTCCCAATTTAACGGAGAAAGCCCCGTTACCCATGGTCTGGGTTATCAACGTGGAGCCATCAGTCTATCTAAAGGAAGCGATGTCATATATAACTTTAAAGCTAATGATACTGATTCAATCCTGATAGAGGTTGCTTTAACTCCTAACCATCCGGTTGAAGGTAAACAAATCAGATATGCTATTTCTATCGGTAACGAACCGGAACAAATTGTCGACTTTCACACCGAAGGACGAAGTGAAGAATGGAAACTGAATGTCCTCAGCAATCAGGCAAAACGAACGACTTCGCATAAAATAAGTTCATCAAAGAAACAGAGTCTGAAAATCACTGCTTTAGACGAAGGAGTTATGATTGACCAAATTAAAATCCGAAAGAAATAAAAGCAGCGACGGATAATTCCTAAAGGTAAACAACTACCTATTCGATAAATAAGATGTAAACAGCTAAAATAAGACCGCCCCTCTTTCTTATCAGAGACGGTCTTATTCATTTATAAATAATATATAGCCTAAAATAAAGAGTTCTCCCTGAACTTTATTTCTTTTCCGCCCAATATACTCCGCAGACAATACAAGCAGCACCGCCCAAAGCTACCAGAGTAATCTTCTCATCCAGAATAAGGGACGATGCAATCATTGTAACCAAAGGATTGAGATAGATATAATTGGATGCCCGAACTGTTCCCAACTGTTTCAACACTACATTCCACAGTACATAGCAAATCAGGGAAGCCAGCACGGCGAGGAATAGCAAATTGAATAATACGCCCGGTTGCAAAAGTACGGCAGTATCGGGCTGCAACGGATGCAGGAGAAAAGCAGGCAAAATAGTCAGCACTCCATAAAAGAAAATCTTACGGGTGATAAATACAGTAGGATAGCGTCCGGCCATTTTTTTAATAATCAAACTATAGAATGCCCAGGACAATGCGGCAAGCAAAGTCAGCAAATCGCCTATCGGAGATATTTTGAGTACGAAACTACCGTTAAAAACAATCAACCCTACCCCCATCAATGCCAGTAAAGAACCGTATATCAGTCCTTTCGATGCCTTTTCGCTCTTATAAAAAAGCAGAGACAAGATAGTGGTCAGCAAGGGAGCCGTGCAAATGATAAACGATACATTCGAAGCCTGCGTAATCCCTAAAGCGGTATTCTCTGTAAAGAAATAAAGCGAGCCGCCGAATATACCTCCGGCTACCAGCCACAATTCATCTTTCCAGTTACCGGTGAACAAACGTTTGGGAGAAATGACCCAAATGCCTGTATATGCAATCAGAAAGCGGTAAAAGAATATTTCCTGAGGTGTCAACCCGTGATTTATCAATACTTTAGTCGAAATGAATGTCAGTCCCCAGATAGCTACTGTTAGTATGGCAATCAGATGATAGTATCCATGCTTTAGTTCCATAATGATGGTTTTAATGAGGACACAAAGATACAGGGAATCATGGATATACGCACTGACTTTCACGGATATATTTCATACGGAATTACCAGTTATCAGTCCGGAAAGGCGCCGCAGGGATACCATGAATGCTGAAAATGCTTGCTTCTACATAATTCTTATACGCATACCGCACGGCCACAGGATGAGGAACTTTGTCACTCGAAACAGCCAGCCGGGCAGTCTTGGTTTCTATTTCGGCAAAAGCCGGGTGGAACACTTTATCTTCACCTGCTATCTCAAATCCTTTGAGCGATGTCCACATTGGGCTCAGTCCGCGTTGGGCATGATCGAAATTGATATAGATTTTATTCTCCTGTATCTCCATTGATTTATAAACAGGGGGAGCATATCCAAATCCTTTCATACCGTAGGTCTGTGCCAATGCCCAATAGGCCAGCCTGTTTCCTACCGTCTCCTTGTCTACGGGATGAATGAAAACCGGATGGCCGACATCCATTGTCGTCACCATGCCACTATTCGGTATATCCTTCATATTCTGCAACTGCACTTCACGCAGGCGGGCAGCCGAAGTACCGTCGGCTCCTTCATAGTTGAAAGGAGCTATCTGCACAAAGTAGAAAGGAAGCTCTCCTCTGCCCCATTTCGCACGCAGGTCAGTAACAAAGGCAGGCATAAGGCTCTGATAAAGACCGGCATTGTCACGGTTGCTTTCTCCCTGGTACCACAAGAATCCTTTCACAGCAAAATGAGTCAAGGGAGCTATCTTCGCATTATAAAGCACACACGGAGTAGCGGTGGGATTCTTCACTTCAGCATCGTTGTCGAGTATGGAAAGGTCGATACTGTCAAAAGACTTTATGGATTCCCTGCTCATCCATGCCTCCACTTTCGATCCTCCCCAGGTAGATACAACAATGCCTACGGGTACTTCCAGCACTTCCTGTATATAACGTGCAAAATAATAAGACACGGCACTGATGTGGGAAACATTCACCGGGGTATTTTCGAGCCATTCGCCCTGGCAGTCTTCCTGAGGCGTTTTACTAAACTGACGTACCCATCTCCCATCCTTTGAATCTGTAGTGTACATTCGGATAGGTGTGGATGGCTTGGCTTTGGCGATGAGATCGTTCGTCCCTCTGACCGGTTGCCGGTCGAAGCCGCCCATAGGCATCTCCATGTTCGACTGGCCCGAACAGAACCAGACTTCACCGATCAGTATATTCTGCAATGTGAGCAATTCGCCGTCATTGAAAGTAATCTTGTAAGACCCTCCCGCAACAGGGGTAGATACCTTCAAAGACCAGTTTCCTTTTCCATCCGACGACGATTTATATACCCGGTTGTTCCACGAAGTTTTCACCGTCACAACAGCATTGGGACGGGCCTTTCCCCATAGTTCGACTTCTGTTTGCTGCTGTAATACCATATTATCTCCAAGTATGGAAGGTAATGTCACTTTTGCCTCACTCTTCATTGAAAAAGATAGGACTAAAAACAAAAAGCTTATCAGATATTTCATATATATTAATTATAAAGATAAATACTCGACATCAGAAAATATCCCATTGTGCCCTTACAGTCATATTTTTGTCTTTCACACGGATCATCAACGGGTAACAGGTTTCTACAGGACGTCGTTCAGTCCCGGTTTTTGTTACAATATCCGGATTGGTAGGCGGTATGCCGGAAGCTTCGCCCACAAACAATTCAAAGGACGGCACGCCATCTACCCGAAAAGTAATCTTTCCGGTTGGCGTACTGACTGTAAACGGATGATTCATCACACTCCTTTTCACATTTCGGATCTGTTTATAAGCAACCGCCTCATCAAGCTTTGCACCTGTAAACTCTCCTTCTATCTGTGGCTGCTCTGTCAGTAACAGCACATAGTCATACTGATGAATCGTGTCTGAGATGCAATCGAACTCGTCGCAAAGGGTGTCTCCTTTCAACAGAAGTTTTCTCTTCATTTCGACTCCCGGATAAGCCTTGTCACAAAAGGCTTCTATGGAATGATTATCGAAATATACCATCTGCCCCGTCGCAGGACGCTGGTCTTTACAATCGACAGTTACTGTGTTGTGAGAAAGCGTCCGTTTATACCAGTTCAGGTAATCGGGGATTCCGTAGGCGCAGGTGCCCAAATCAGGCAATATCTCCTTTTCACCGTTATGGATGGAGATAGAAAGTTTATCCGGATGCCCATGACCACCACCGGACGGACCGTACTTCAGTACTACCGACTTCTTACCGCTCCGCAATACCCCATAGCCCGTCTGACCAAACAGGTAGCTTTCCGATTCCTTCAGTTCCTTGTCGGGATGGATAGTAGTATTGGTCAGAAGCGCTTCCGGCGAAAGTCTGTCTTCCAGCCGATAGCAATCCTGTAGAGTATTCAGCAATAGGGGATTCTTATAGCGGGCATAGGCCACTTCATACAGTCTGATCTGTGTCGGCAGTGAAACTCCATACCATCCGTCGTTGTGGGAAGGAAAAGTCAAGTCACTATAAATGCTCTTTATAGGAGCCACGAACATCATCTCCAGTTGTTTGTCCCACAAATCATATCCCATCGAACGGACTGCACCAGCCGTCAGCAGCATCGCCCTCAACGGAAAGAAATGATAATTGGCAGAACCCTCGTTCCACCAGCCGTCTCTGTTGACGTGTGTTTTCATCATCTGCCGGTAACCCACTTTCGTGTGTTCAACAGCGACTTTCACGATACTGTCATTATTGAGGGCAACTCCTATAGCGGCCAGTCCGCTATTATTCCAGACCTGCCAGTTGCCTCCACCACCTCTTTTCAAAAGCAGACCGGCACCTTCTTTCAGCAATCCTTTCTCTATTTTTTCCACCTCTCCCTTTTTGAGCAAAGGCTTAACAACAGAGTAGACACGGCATACATCACTGAACCATCCCGCCTCATCCAGACTTTGCGCATATATCTTTGCACTATAATTGGCAGGTTCGGGAGTGTTACGCCCTTTATCATGAATTTTATAATGCGGGTATTTATCGGCGTAATCCAGCAACATGTCTTTCATATAGCGGGCATACTTTTTATCTCCGGTAGCCAGATACACATACATGCAATCAGTAAGAAACTGCTTGTTCCTGTCTTGGGCAATCGTTATCCATGCCCAGTTGATACGGTCGGAACTCCACGTTTTCTTGCAGAAGGAACAATACTGCTTGTCAGGACTATTCCAGTCGAACTCAAAGAACACATTATGTACCGGACAGAAATAGTCGTGCAGATGCCCGGCTTCTTCTTTAGGGACAGCCAGCGGATATTTCAACCGTTCGTCGATATGCGATTTTAGTGTATCTACAATGGTCTTTCCCCAAGGGGTTTGCGCAGATGACCGGATATTAGCCATGTCCTCTGCCGAGAAGAAATAAGTTTCGCGCTTCTGCCCGTAGGCAACAGAAAGCAGGCATAGAAGTCCGCAAGCAATCAGAATATATTTTTTAGTCGTCATAATCTCTATTTCTTTAGCTAGTTATAACAGGATTGACCAATCGCCTGTATAGTAGGCTTTATTTAGTTTCTCCAATGAACGGACATCTTGGTTGCGGGTAAAAAGATATTCCAGATCCTTGTACAAGTACAATTGCAACCAGTATCCTTTATCATACTTCTCACGGATGGATAATGCCTGTTTCAACTTGGCATACCAACCTGTATTTACCCGAAAATGCTCGGCTACCTTGCATGCCTGCATAGCATTGTTCCACATACCGTCTGCCATCTTATCCATCAAATTTATGAAGTCTTTATACTTAAAAGATGAAACATCAATGAGTTCGCAACGGTCGTCTACTCCCATTTCCTTTAAATCCACAATTGTTTCAAAAGTCTGGTCACCATCGAGGTCATACTCCAGATAATCAAAGAAGCCGTTGCCATCTTTGTCAGTGTACTTCACCGTTGCAAAACGGGAAGGATTCTTGTCCAACCCGAACCACATCCTGTCCCATCCCTGATAGTAGTCTGTGTTCTGATCGATTCGCCAGCATCCCCATTCCGCACCATACAGATGAAGTCTGCCGTCAAACTTACCCATATAAAGTTGGCCGTTTCCTGAATTATCCAGGTCCCATTCCCCACGGTCACCCGCTGCATCCGATTGTTTGTTATGATCAATTCCACCTTTGTTCCATCCCACCTTGAAAGGGTCGCGCGGGTCGTATAACTCTACACGTTCCCAACGATGGCAATCATCATCTTCATCATATCCAAAATAAACCTGATCCCATTTTCCTCTGTTGAATATAAGGTCCCATGCACTGTCATGGTCCGGATAAATCAACTCAGTCATCCTCCTGAAACGGGGATCTACAAAGAAAGAATCCGTCCCAGCCAATCGGGGATTCCGGAACTTATGAACCTGATCTCTGTAATCAAACCCTTTTCCTCTGAAAGAAAGCGTGAAGTCAAAGTCAAATTCATCACCCGGACGATTATCATTATCCATATCGACGGCAATAGAAACCCAGTCGATGTTTCCGGTCAGCTGCTTGTTAACGAAGCTGTTGGCGGGTGCACTGGCATCTACTTTCTTTGGAGAATCTACCAGTCTGATTGCCATTTCACTCAGTCCGTCACCGTCTTCATCGTAGAAAAGAAATGGATTTTCCCAGTTCAGCCTTACATCCTGCATATTGTAAGTAGCGGCATGAATCTTAAGAAAAGCTGACTGCCCGCTATAATCCATATAGAAATCGCAGATACCTGTCTTGTCCCAGCTTTTAATCTGCATGGTGTTCCAATCAATATAGTTGAAGATATTATCCTTGTCAGTATCCAGCACGATCATATAGTGTCCGTTTGGCCATACTTCGTCCGCTTTCCGGGGAGGATACTCGGCGACAATCTGCATATCGGCTTTTCCGTCATTATCGGTATCTATCCAGTCGATAATAAGATCACCATGTCCACCGTAAATGCCATCACGGTTTCTGTCTATCAAAAGACAGTCATTTTTTGTATCTCCTTCCAGATCATCCCATCTCATGTCTCCGTCATCGTCCAGCCATAATATCGGAATACTGTCACGGGTAATCGAATAGATAGCGTCCGGCTTTCCACCACCATTCAAATCTACGATTTTGGGTGTATATCCTACCGGAGGAGGAGGTAACCGGAATGACACAATTTTGAGCTTGTTATTCCAGTAGTTTTTGTTTTCCTGTGCCTTGGCAGAGAAGAATGCGAGAACCAATGTTAATAGTACCAGTAGCCTTTTCATTTCTTAGAATTTTATGATAACTGGCACAAATGTAAGTCCCGCTAGTTAATTTAGTAATTAATTTGCAATTAATTCGAGGAGAAAAATGAAGGTATAGGCTGGGAAAGATCGTTTTTAGGGGAATATACGGTCTAATTTAACGTTTATTTAAAAGGTTTGTCAGTTCAAACCCTAAAAATGATAGAATTTCATTTTCAGCAAAGTAAAACGAGAAATAGAATGTTACAATATACATTAGCGCAGACAAGTCCAATAGGATAATATCAAACTATTTTCTTTATTCCCCCTTCTAAATCTCTAAGTGTTATTTTTCTCTTGTCTCTTTTTTGTTTTAAAACTAAGCCTAATATATTTAGACAGTATCCAAAAACTAAATAGAAAAAACAACCTTACAGAAAGAAGTTCTAATTTACAAACAAATCACCACCATCAGACACCCCAAATTCGTATATCTTCCTTTCTTACACTATTCCTCCAAAATCGAATAAACTCCCTACGCTTTTTTAATAAATAACGAGAGAGTTTATTATAAACGGTACCCAAGTTTATTATAAACTATTTTTAGGAGTTTCCAGCAGCCTCAATAAAATTATTATAACAGAAATGGGCAAGAACCTTCACAGTTTCTTGCCCATTCGTTATCCTGGCTATGCAATTTTGCACATCCACCTATTGAGCTTATGTTATATTTTTTATATATTCTATCATTACTTTTCCTTTTTATATTCCTCCAAATATACGAAATAAAAACAAAAAAGTCAATAGCAAGACGATGTTTTCCGTGACATTTCTCCATTTGTCACGCAATACCTTATCATAAAAAAGGTTTTTTTCACTCACTACGTGGTTATCTGAAAATAAACACGTAAATTTGCTAGCTCAAATTGAAATAACAGTATAAATCACTATAAATAAAAACTTTATCACTATGGAGTACAATTTCAGGGAGATTGAAAAGAAGTGGCAGCAAAGGTGGGTGGAAGAGAAAACCTACCAGGTTACGGAAGACGAATCGAAGCAGAAATTCTATGTATTGAATATGTTCCCTTACCCGTCGGGAGCCGGATTGCACGTAGGGCATCCGCTGGGATACATCGCTTCGGACATTTACGCCCGTTACAAACGACTGCGTGGCTTCAATGTACTCAATCCGATGGGATACGACGCTTACGGTTTGCCGGCAGAGCAGTACGCCATCCAGACCGGACAGCATCCCGCTATCACAACCGTCAACAACATCGACCGTTATCGCGAGCAACTCGATAAAATAGGCTTCTCTTTCGACTGGAGCCGTGAAATCCGTACCTGCGAACCCGAATATTATCACTGGACTCAATGGGCTTTCCTCAAAATGTTCAACAGCTACTACTGCAACGACGAACAGCAGGCACGCCCTATCCAAGAACTGATCGACGCATTCGCAATCTACGGAAACAAAGGACTCAACGCTGCCTGCAGCGAAGAACTCAGCTTTACCGCCGAAGAATGGAAAGCGAAAAGCGAAAAGGAACAGCAGGAAATCCTGATGAACTACCGCATCGCTTACCTGGGTGAAACAATGGTGAACTGGTGTCAGGCACTGGGAACCGTATTAGCAAACGACGAAGTAATAGACGGCGTCAGCGAACGCGGCGGCTTCCCTGTAGTTCAGAAAAAGATGCGCCAGTGGTGTCTGCGTGTATCCGCTTACGCACAACGCCTGCTCGACGGACTGGATACCATCGACTGGACCGAATCACTGAAAGAAACTCAGAAGAACTGGATCGGACGCTCCGAAGGTGCTGAAGTGCAGTTTAAAGTAAAAGACAGCGATCTCGAATTTACCATCTTTACCACCCGTGCAGATACCATGTTCGGCGTGACCTTCATGGTACTGGCTCCGGAAAGTGAACTGGTAGCCCAGTTGACTACTCCTGAACAGAAAGCAGAAGTAGACGCCTATCTGGACCGCACCAAGAAGCGTACGGAACGCGAACGTATCGCCGACCGCAGCGTTACCGGTGTATTCAGCGGTTCGTATGCCATCAATCCGTTTACAGGTGAAGCAGTGCCCATCTGGATCAGCGATTACGTATTGGCAGGATACGGAACAGGAGCCATCATGGCCGTACCCGCCCACGATAGCCGCGACTATGCTTTTGCCAAGCATTTCGGACTGGAAATCCGCCCGTTGGTAGAAGGTTGTGACGTAAGTGAAGAAAGTTTCGACGCCAAAGAAGGAATCGTCTGCAACTCTCCCCGCCCGGATGTAACTCCTTACTGCGATCTTTCCCTGAACGGACTGACCATCAAAGAAGCCATCGAAAAGACCAAGCAATATGTGAAAGAGCATAACTTGGGACGTGTAAAGGTGAACTACCGTCTGCGTGATGCCATTTTCTCACGTCAACGTTACTGGGGAGAACCATTCCCGGTTTACTACAAAAACGGAATGCCTTACGTAATCGAAGAAGACTGTCTGCCACTGGAACTTCCGGAAGTAGACAAATTCCTGCCGACCGAAACAGGCGAGCCCCCATTGGGACATGCCACTAAGTGGGCATGGGACACGGTAAACAAGTGCACAGTAGAAAATGAGAAGATCGACAACATCACCATCTTCCCGTTGGAACTGAACACCATGCCGGGATTTGCCGGTTCCTCCGCATACTATCTGCGCTACATGGACCCGCACAACCACCAAGCATTAGTGGACCCGAAAGTGGACGAATACTGGAAGAACGTAGACCTCTATGTTGGAGGAACGGAACACGCTACCGGACACTTGATCTACTCTCGTTTCTGGAATAAGTTCCTGCACGATGTAGGCGCATCCGTAGTAGAAGAACCGTTCCAAAAGTTAGTAAATCAAGGGATGATCCAAGGCCGCAGTAACTTTGTATATCGTATCAAAAATACTCACACCTTCGTTTCACTGAACCTGAAAGACCAATACGAAGTTACTCCGCTTCATGTGGATGTAAACATCGTATCCAATGATATTCTCGATCTGGAAGCATTCAAGGCATGGCGTCCCGAATATGCGGAAGCTGAGTTCATCCTCGAAGACGGAAAATACATCTGCGGATGGGCAGTTGAGAAGATGAGCAAATCAATGTTCAACGTGGTCAACCCGGATATGATTGTAGATAAATACGGCGCGGATACACTTCGTATGTATGAAATGTTCCTCGGTCCGGTGGAGCAATCCAAGCCTTGGGATACGAACGGTATCGACGGTGTACACCGCTTTATCCGTAAGTTCTGGTCGTTGTTCTACAGTCGTACGGACGAGTATCTGGTGAAAGACGAACCTGCAACGAAAGAAGAATTGAAGAGTCTTCACAAGCTGATCAAGAAGGTAACGGGAGATATCGAACAGTTCTCATACAATACCTCTGTCAGCGCATTCATGATTTGTGTCAACGAACTCTCCAATCTGAAATGCAGCAAGAAAGAGATACTGGAACAGCTCATTATCGTTCTCGCTCCTTTCGCTCCGCATGTATGCGAAGAGTTGTGGGATACACTGGGACACGAAACTTCCGTATGCGATGCCGCATGGCCCGCATTCAACGAAGAATATCTGAAAGAAGATACGATCAACTATACCATCTCCTTCAACGGAAAAGCACGCTTCAACATGGAGTTTGACGCTGATGCCGCTTCGGACACCATTCAGGCTGCCGTATTAGCCGACGAACGTTCGCAGAAATGGATCGAAGGCAAAACACCGAAGAAGATCATCGTCGTGCCGAAAAAGATTGTAAACGTAGTAGTATAATAGATTTTAGGCACGGATTACGCGGATTTCACGGTTTTGAGTTATTGAAAAGGCCGCGTTAATCCGTGTAATCCGTGCCTGAAAATAGTATAAGAGAATCTTAATACAAGTTCGCACTATACAGATTTAACCAATAATAAACCAAAATGCGCAAACCAGCAAAGGCGGAAATAATGAGAGAGGTGAAAGATTATATCTACATTACTCTCGGATTGATAAGTTATGCTTTGGGATGGGCGGCGTTCTTGCTACCCTACCAGATAACGACAGGAGGTACTACCGGTATCGGGGCTATCATTTATTACGCAACAGGATTTCCTATCCAGTGGTCGTACTTTATTATCAATGCAGTTCTGATGACATTCGCTATCAAGATATTAGGTCCGCGATTCAGCATAAAGACTACTTACGCTATTTTCATGCTGACCTTCTTGCTGTGGATATTCCAAGTGCTGGTAAATAACTACATACAGACACCTGATATGTCTGCTGACGGGAAACCTCTGCTGCTTGGCAGCGGACAGGACTTTATGGCCTGTATCATCGGTGCGGCTATGTGCGGTGTAGGCCTGGGCATTACTTTCAATTATAACGGAAGTACCGGAGGAACGGATATTATCGCCGCTATTGTCAATAAATACAAAGACGTATCGCTGGGAAGAATGATCATGATTTGTGATGTATTCATCATCAGCTCCTGTTACTTTGTATTCCATGACTGGCGCCGGGTAATCTTCGGTTTCGTCACCCTGTTCATCATCGGTGTCGTGCTCGACTGGATTATCAACAGTGCCCGCCAATCCGTCCAGTTCTTTATCTTCTCCAAGAAGTATGACGAAATAGCCGACCGTATCATCAAAGATACAGACCGCGGAGTAACGGTACTCAACGGCACCGGATGGTATAGCAAAAACGACGTAAAAGTACTGGTCGTACTGGCCAAAAGGCGTCAGTCGCTGGATATCTTCCGACTGGTAAAACGTATCGACCCGAACGCTTTCATCTCACAGAGTTCTGTCATTGGTGTATATGGCGAAGGATTCGATCAGTTGAAAGTGAAATAAACAGGTGAATGAATCCGGATAATTCCGCTAAAACAAGAATAAGACAATGAAACGCAAGCTTGTATTTGCTACTAACAATGCTCATAAACTCGAAGAAGTAGCCGCTATCCTCGGGAATCAGATAGAACTGCTCAGCCTGAATGATATCGACTGTCACACGGACATTCCCGAAACAGCCGAAACACTGGAAGGAAATGCCTTACTGAAATCCTCTTTTATCTACAAAAACTATCATCTGGATTGCTTTGCCGATGACACCGGACTGGAAGTGGAAGCACTGAACGGGGCACCCGGGGTATACTCTGCCCGTTATGCCGAAGGCGAGGGACACGATGCTCAGGCGAATATGCGCAAGCTGCTTCACGAACTGGAAGGAAAAGAGAACCGGAAAGCACAATTCCGTACTGCCATTTCGCTGATTTTAGATGGAAAGGAATATCTCTTTGAAGGAGTGATAAAAGGAGAAATCATCCAAGAAAAACGTGGGGATTCCGGCTTTGGTTATGATCCGATATTCAAACCCGAAGGCTACCAACAGACTTTTGCCGAGCTGGGAAACGAAATAAAGAATAAGATCAGTCACCGTGCACTGGCTGTACAGAAACTTTGTGAGTTTCTGCAACGCTGATTTCCCTGCATTATCCGGGAGGCTGCATAACTTGGCATGAAGTAACTTTCAACAAGTAACAGCATCCAAAGTATTTCTTTACCATATGATACAGAGTTTAATAAAAGATTTTTTGTAATCTTCGCAAGAATATTATTTCTTTGCAAAAAAAATAAAGCGTCATGAAGAAAATTGCATTATTTGCTCTCCTTACCTTATTATTGTGTACTTCGTGTGTAACGAAAAAGAAGTTCATGATGACAGAAGCCGCACGTATGGCAAGTATCGATAGCTTGCAGAGCCTGCTGACCGATTGCCGTAATACAGGCGACCAGATGTCGGCACAGATCAAGAAGCTCCTGCGTGATACGACACAGATGGGAAACAGTATCCGCCAGTATCAGAGCATGCTCAGCACTAACATGACCGAACAGGAAAAACTGAATGCCTTGTTGAGTCAGAAGAAAAACGAACTCAGCGAAAGAGAACGCACCATCAACGAGCTACAAGACATGATTAATGCCCAGAACGAGAAAGTGAAGCAACTGCTGAGCAGTGTGAAAGACGCCTTACTGGGCTTTAGCACTGAAGAGCTGACCGTTCGCGAGAAAGACGGCAAAGTGTATGTAGCGATGTCGGATAAACTGCTGTTCCAGTCAGGAAGCGCCCGTTTGGACAAACGCGGTGAAGAAGCGCTCGGCAAGTTGGCGGAAGTACTGAATAAGCAAACCGACATTGATGTATTTATTGAAGGCCACACCGACAATAAGCCGATCAACACGGTACAGTTCAAAGATAACTGGGATTTAAGTGTAATCCGTGCTACTTCTGTAGTACGTATCCTGATTAAGAATTACGGTGTAAATCCTTTGCAGATACAGCCCAGTGGCCGTGGCGAATATATGCCTGTTGACGACAATGAAACAGCAGAAGGAAGAAGCAAGAACCGCCGTACGGAAATCATTATGGCTCCGAAGTTGGATAAGCTGTTCCAGATGTTACAGACTTCCGAAGAGGCAAAATAAATATTATTTAGGCACGGATTACATGGATGAACACGGTTTTAAGAGATTGAGTATCTAAAAACCGTGTTCATCCGTGTAATCCGTACCTATTTTTTTATAATTCGGTTCGTCCCGTGCGGACGAATACCTTTTTTACCTGTTAATCCACCTTTATCGTATTCAGACAATTGGCTTTCGTAAAGAACCGGAATGACGTGCCTTTCAGCTTTACCGTCACCGTCTTATCCTTGCCTTCCTTCTCCATATACAACAACACGGTACTTCCATCAGGATTTTCGAATGCCAGTATCTCTTTGGCAGAACCTTCCACCGGACGATAGACAGCACCCGGCAACACAAAATGACTGATATGTTTCATCAGATAATACTCATAAGTAAATCTGAACATTCTTGATTCAGGGTTCACCACCACCAATGAGTTTTGCCTCCATCCCCAACGACTGATTCCTCCTTCTTCAAGGGAAACATTCCAATAATTGTATATCGAAATACCATTGTCCATATAGTGTTTAAGCAAATCCCATGAATGGAGCATGCCGTTCCAGTCGTTGTGTCCGTCACCACATTCCTGCTCAGTCTGCATCAGTTTCATCTTTGGATAATGCCTTCTCACTTCCTTCACCGCATCCTTTCCTGCCCACTGAAAACCGACTGCCTTGACGTACTTCTTCGCGTTAGAATCCTGCAATATGGTGTCTACCAACAGATAGTTTGCACGCTCCATGGTACCGAACATGACATCCACATTAAGCTTCTTCATCTCAGGTCCCAGATAATCGCCGACAAAGGAAGCTAATCCTTGTGCCGTCCAGCAGCAACTGGGAAAAATCTGTGCCGAGTTGAACTCATTCTGAGGCATTACACCAAAGATGTCAATCCCTGCCTTTCTGTAAGCCTTAATAAACTTCGAGAAATACAGCGCGTATGCTTTCAGATATTCGGGCTTCAGAATAAACATATCCATTCCTTCCCTTCCCGCACGGTCAGCCGGAAGTCCATTGTCAAACTTCGTATTCTTCAACGAAGGATCACACACGGCACTTGCATAATGTTTGTTATGCTTCATCCAGGAAGGAGGGCACCAGGGTGATGCCCAAACCTTTATATCAGCATTCTGAAGTTGTGCGCTCTTTATAAACGGTATCAGAGTCTCTGTATCGTTTTGTATCGAGAAATTCTTCATCTTAAAGTCACCGTCATTCTCATTGTACGAATACCAGTCACGGGAGAAATCGTTTGCTCCTATCGGCATCCGGCAAATAGTGAAATTGGCTCCATAATTCGGAAGAAAAAGCTCTTTCATTATTGACTCGCGGTCAGCGGAAGGCAACAATCCAAGTGACACCCAGCCCAGTTCATTAAAACATGCCCCGAATCCTTCGATTGTCTGCCCTTTGCCATTTGATACGCTTGCCTCCTCCTGAGTTTCGCCATTCATTGCCTTTGTCCGGTCTGTTACCTCTACCCAGCTGTCAATAGGCGAAGTCACAATTTGCCGGTACGTAACCTTCGGTTGTCCCCATGTACTCATTCCCCCCAGAGAGAGGGCAATGAGCACGAAGATATGTTTGTATTTTAACTCCATAAACAGCAACTATTTAACTACAATAGTATTCTTGAAATGAATCCTGTCCGACGAACTGCCGACCTGTATCTCAAACTCTCCCGGTTCTACCACTTTTCTCATATATGCATTGTAAAAAGCCAGTTCGGAAATAGGCAGTTCCAGTGAAACCATTGTTTTTTCTCCCGGTTTAAGGTTGATTTTCTTGAATGCCTTCAATTGCTGGATAGGAGTAGAAATAGAACTGACCATGTCGCGTACATATAGCTGAACGACTTCCTGACCTTCCCGTTTTCCGGTATTTTCCACTTCTACATTCACCATCAGTTTTCCTTTATCAGAGAAGATGGAATCACTCAATGTACAGGTGTTATATTTGAAATCGGTATAGCTCAGACCATATCCGAAGTTGTACAAGGCATACGGTTTCTCAAAGATATAGTGTCCCTTAGGATCATCCGGCGAACCACCCTGGTCAAACCATTGCTCACGGTCAGTGGGATAATAGTTATAATAACAAGGAATATTACCTGTACTTCTGGGAAAGGATATATTTAAACGTCCCGAAGGATTTACTTTTCCCAGCAGAATCTCAGCCATTGAGTTACCTTGTTGCTCACCCGCGTAGAATTGCACCAATATAGCATCTGCATTTTCCTTTGCCCACGAAAGAACCAACGGTTTACCGGTAATCAGAACTACAATCATAGGTTTACCTGTTGCCTTCACAGCTTTCATCAGTTCCAGCTGCTTGCCCGGAAGCTCCAATGAAGATAAATCAAACCCTTCACCCGAAGTTACTTTATGATCCTTTGCATTACGCCCCAGCCAATAACTGCGCGTACCCACTGCCACAATTGCCAGATCACTCTTTTCCACCATCTTCACCGCATCGGCAATACCCTCTTCATTCTGGCTCCACCAGTCACAGCCGTCCACATGGTTGACCGTTACTTTCTTGCCGAATACATTTTTGATACCTTCATACAAAGATACACATTCGCGATCTTCCGGATTCACCCATGCATAATCTCCGGCAACTCCATGATCTCCGTTCGGTCCTACCACAGCGATCGATTTGTATTTGGACAAGTCCAACGGCAATATATTATTCTTGTTTTCTAACAATACGGCACTTTCATCCGCTACCTTCTTGGCCAGTTCCACATGTTGCTTGTTACGAACGACCTTGCTGACACTCTTCGGATCACCATAAGGATCGTCAAACAGGCCCAGTTTAAACTTAGCCGTCAAAATACGACGAACGGCACGGTCGATATACATCACATCCAGCTGACCTTTCTCCACCTGACCTTGCAAGGTTTCATACGCCGCGTCCCAAACGTCTATATCAATACCAGCCGTCAGAGCCATTTTAGCAGCAGCTTCGGTGCTGGGAGCTGCCATATGGAATGTTTTCAGACGGTCGACAGAACCCCAGTCAGAATATGCAAAACCTTTAAAGCCCAGTTCTCCACGCAGGATATCGGTCATAAAGTAGGAAGAACCCGTCACAGGGATTCCGTCATAAGCGCTATAGCAACTCATGACCGCAACCGGATCGGCTTCTTTGATGACACGAGCGAAAGGATACATATACAAATTACGCAATTCACGCTCACCACCGGCTACGAAAGCACTGTTCAGTCCGCCTGTAGGCGTACCGTGTGCAACGAAATGCTTGGGCATACATCCTACTCCATTCTTCTGGAAACCGCGAACGAAACCGATCCCCATTTCAGATATAAGGTAAGGATCTTCTCCGAAAGTCTCTTCCACACGTCCCCAGCGCAACTCGCGCGCAATGTCCAACACCGGAGACAAGACCTGACGAATCCCCATCACACGTGCTTCTGCCGCTTCGGCTTTCGTCATCTGGCAGATCAAGTCGGGATTCCATGTGCTCCCCTGTGCGATAGCTTGTGGGAATATAGTACATCCGTTCTGCAAAATACCATGAATACCTTCTGCCGAAGTCAGGATAGGAATACCCAGACGGGTCTCGTTTGCCATATATTCATGTATCTTCTGGTATAAATCGGCGGCTTGCTGAGCCGATATATTCATCTCGTGAGCAGTGCCGAAGCTTTCCCCATTATATGTACCTCCAATATTATTGATATCCCAAGTACAACGCTGCTGCAACTGCCCTACCTTCTCGCGCAAGGTCATCCGGCGCAATAAATCTTCAACACGATCTTCGATCGGAGCATTCTTATCTTTATAAATCGGTCGGTCATCGGCCCAAACTACCGAAACGCCCAGACACAAGGCTAAAACTGTCAATTTAATGATTCGCATGTTTATCTGAATTTATTTGAATACAAAAACGATTTCTTTTTATTCTTTGGTTACTTTCCCCAGCCGGACGGTTTCTTTCCCATCTTAAAGACCATCGTACCACCGTTCATTATATCCTGGTGAGTGATGAAGAAATCTTTGTGTTTCTTTCCATTCAAAGTTACCGACTGAATGTAGATATCTTCGGGAGACTTACGGATGGTCCGGATATGAAAATCCTTATTTCCTGCCAGTTTCAAAGTACACTCATCCAGAAGCGGAGAGCCGATGATATACCGACCGTCGGCAGGATTGACCGGATAGAATCCCATCGCACTGAATACGTACCATGCAGACATCTGACCGCAGTCATCATTTCCGGCATATCCCGAGGATGTATTGTTATACAACGTATTCAGAATATGGCTGACATACTTCTGAGTCTTCCACGGCTGACCTGCAAAGTTGTAGAGATAAGCTACGTGATGGCTGGGCTCATTGCCATGTGCATATTGTCCCACAAATCCCGAAGCGTTATGATTCATCTGTTCGCTCTTATAATTGGAAGTAAAGAACGTATCCAGCTTTTGCTCAAAGGCCTTCGTTCCGCCTGTCAGTTCCATCAAAGCCTGAATATTGTGCGGGACATACCAGAAATACTGCCATGCATTTCCTTCGGTGAACGGATGGCCGCCATTTCCACCGTACTGATAAGGATCGAAAGGTTCGATCCATTCTCCCTTGTCATTCTTGGACTGGAAGAACTTCGTTTTCGGATGGAAAAGGTTACGATAATACTCAGAACGTTTATGGAATCGCTCATAATCAGCATCCTTATTCAGTTTCTCAGCCAGTTGTGCGACACACCAGTCATCGAAAGCCTGTTCCAAAGTGATGGAAACCGATTGAGTCTGAATATTTTCAGGCATAAAGCCATACTTCTCCCACACTTCAAAAGGAGAGTTGGGATGTGAGGTTACCGAACTGTTATACACCGCTTCATAGGCTTTTTCCACATCAATCCCGGGAATGCCTTTTAGGATGGCATCAGTAATCACAGGGATGGAATGGTTGCCGATCATACAGTAATTATCCTGCCCCCATAATTGCCAGATAGGCAGGTAACCGTAGTATTCATACTGGCGTATCATGCTCTTCACGAAGTCAGTCACCCGTTCGGGTTCCAGCAGGGTATAGAGAGGATGGGAGGCACGGAAAGTATCCCACAGGGAGAATGTGGTATAATGAGTTTCATTGTCGCCCACTTTACGGGCTGTATAGTCAGCAGCCATGTATTCGCCATTCACGTCAGACATGATATTAGGCTGTATCATCGTGTGGTAAAGAGCCGTATAGAATATCTCTTTCTGGACTTCCGTACCTTTTATTTCAATCTTTCCCAGTTGCTTTTCCCAATCGGCATCCGCAGCAGCCATATAGCGGTCGAAGTCCCAGTGCGGAGCTTCCTGTTCCATGTTCTGACGGGCATTCTCCATAGAGACGGACGAAAGGGCTACCTTACACGTCAGCGGCTTTCCATTCAGCTTGCCGAAACGGAAGCAGCCATGAAGATTAGTGCCGTTGACCACTGCTGTGTTTTCATGGACACGTCCGCCATCTCTCAAGGTAGAAGTAAGGATAGGGCTTGAAAACTCCATATAGAAATAGATTTTACGCAGTTTCGCCCATCCGGTAATGATACGGTAACCTTCCACTGCATGATCATTCAGAATACGGATCTGAGCATTGATAATCCGGCGTCCCCAACTACCTTTATCTGCCGAATGATCCATATCCAGTATAACTTCCGCATCTTTACCGGCGGGGTATTGATAGCGGTGAATACCGTTTCTCTGAGTAGTGGTCAGTTCTACATTGATATTCTCATCCTTCAGCATTACCTGATAATAACCGGGGCTGGCTTTCTCCTCGTCATGGGTGAATGTGGAAGAGGTGCGTCCGCTACTGGTCGGCATCAATGTAACGTCGATCAGGTCCGAAGCTCCCGTACCACTCAGACGGGTATGGCTAAAGCCAAAAATGGTACTCCGGTTATAGTCATACCCGGAAGCATCGCCCCAGTTGGGCGCTTCACTGGTGTCCGGAGAAAGTTGTATCATACCAAACGGTGAGGTTGCCCCCGGATAATTATTACCCGAGAGTCCCCCATCGATGGCCCCAGTTCCAATAAATGGATTTACATATTTAGTGATTTCCCCTGCCTGCAATGTAGCGAGAGTCAATGAAAATGCACATACACTTAAAAGTAATTTCTTCATGGTTCGTGGTGTTTTTATAAGCTATGTTTCCTATATGCTTTTATTCTGCTGTTATTTCAATGAGACGGCTGTTCAGTTGCTGTGTCGTGAAAAGATCCAGTCCGACATTCATCAGATATTCTCCGGAGAAAACCTGATCGTTGCCTTTGAGTGAAGAATTGCTGCCCGGCATCATATTGATTTCTTTCACACGATACATTTTGTTGATATCCAATCCTTGCAGACGGACAGGCAATGTCTTTTCGGCATAGCGCGGATGGATGTCGAACGCAAATACAGCAGCCGTTTTCTTGTCTTTTCCTACAAACATGGAAGAGGTATGATTGCTTCCGTAAGGAGAAACGAGACGATACATATCGCCTTCCAGAATGACCGGTTTCAGGCGATTGTAGTTCTTCACAGCCTGATCGCAGTACAGATGTTCGTTCTGGTTCATATCCTCCAGTTTGATGTCGAAACCTAACTTGCACATCATGGCCACATCGGTACGGAACTTGATGCTGGTTCCACGATTCCAGGTAGTGACGTGGGCACACAGCGTCTTACTCGGGAATACCTGCGAGTACCCCCATTGTATAAACAGGCGCTCGATAGGATCGGTATTGTCGCTCGGCCAGAACTCTGTGAAATACTTCAATGCTTCATAATCGGAGCGTCCGCCGCCACCGGCACACAGCATCATCGGAAGATCGGGATATTTAGCCTTGATCCTGTCCAATACCTTGTAGAGTCCACGCACATAATCGATATACAGATGAGACTGCTTATCTTTCAGATACACCGAATAGATATTGGTTATCGGACTGTTGCAGTCCCACTTAAAGAAGGCGATGCCGGGATATTTAGTCATCAGGTTATCGACCACGCCAAATACATGATCCTGTACCTTCGGGTTACTGAGGTCGAGTACCATCTGGTTACGGAAGTAATATTCGTCACGGTTGGGCAGGTGAATCACCCAGTCCTTATGTTTCTCGTAAAGCTCGCTTTTCGGATTCACCATTTCCGGCTCTATCCATATACCGAACTTGATACCTTTCTTATGCGCCTCTTCCACGAGACGTCCTACTCCGTTCGGCAGTTTACCGGCAGTTTCTTCCCAGTCGCCCAGACCCTGATGGTCACTGCTACGGGGATACTTGTTGGCAAACCAGCCATCATCCAGCAAGAACATGTCTACCCCCAGTTTGGTAGCCTCATCCATCAGACCGATCAGTTTGTTTTCATCAAAATCGAAATAGGTAGATTCCCAGTTATTAAGTAAAGTCATACGTGTTTCGTTCCCTTTCTTCACCTGGTGATTGCGCGCCCAGTCATGGAAGCTACGGCTTGCCTCTCCTTTTCCCTGCGTGCTGTACGTGAAATAAAAGTCCGGAGTGCGGAACACTTCCTTTGCGGGCAGACTGTATTCCGAGTCATACGGATTGATTCCGCTGATTATACGCAGTTCGTTCTTGTTGTCTACTTCGAAAGTAAAACGGAAGTTGCCAGTCCATCCGATGGTTCCTACCAATACTTCTCCGGCATTTTCCTGCGAAGGATTGTCAAGAGCCAGTTGGAAGAAAGGGGAAACAAACATATTGGCGCGTGCACCCAACTTGGTATCGATTACTTTCTTACCGAAGGCAAGCTCTCTTTCAGTCACATTGGCCTCGTGTGCCCAGTCACCGGAAAACTCGGTCAGGAAATACTTGCTACTGTTCAGGTGAAGCATCGAAGAAGCATACTTACTAAGTATGACAGGCTTCTTCTCTTCGTGGCTGATTTCAGTGAATGTACGGATAATATTCTCTTTGTCATAAGCTACATAATGCAGCTTTACGGTAACAGGATATTTATCATCTTTAAGGGTAATCACCGTCTCGTTGATTCCGTTGCCGGTGTTATTGCTCGAATGATCTACGTATTTCAACAGCAGTGAAGAGTTGTAGTCGTTATGGCGTATGTGAATAGCCGGTTCAAAGTAATCTTCCATACCATGAGTCAGATATGCCTCGGTTCCTTGTGGCAGATACTGGATATCAGAGTCGTGGTGAAGCTTTTTGCCTAAGTATTTCTGATACAGACGTCCGTTATCAGCTACCTGATAGATAAGGCTGGTCCGTTCAGTTTCTATTTTGATAAGCGGCTTGTCAGAAGCCTGCAAAAGAGAAAAAGAACTCAAAAGAAAAAAAAGTAAGAATGCTTTTAATTTCATTGTGTACATTATTATGGTTTATATTTATTCTCTGGTACGGAACGGAGGGACGGGAAGCCCGCTCTTGCCATATAGGTTGCAGACCGGATTATCTGCCCACGCGTAGCAGGCTGCCGTCGGTATTTCTATCCGGTCGGACTGCAGAATGACTTCTTTTCCGCGAATGATAGCTTGTGCCGGAACAAATTTTCCGTCCGGACCTGCCAGTATAAAGCCTTTCGGCTCACCTTCTCTAGCTACAATTTCCTGATCGAAGCTAAGAATCAGCGTACGTCCCGAAATACGGTATCCCTGATAAGCGGGAACTTCATACGTACCTTTGTTGTAAGTCTTTGCCAATGCCGCTTGTGCCAGTCGTCTTCCTACCTCCTGCTTGTTCTTCGGGTGGATATCATAATCTTCACCAAGATCGATAGCGCATGCCATACCTGTATTGGGCAAATGCAGCGCATGTGCCTGCGCATCACGGAGAGCCGCCCATTTAGAGTCCGGCTGCACTTCTTCCGGTTTCAGATAATTGGCCAACTGCACAAAGTAGAACGGAAAATCCTGCTTCCATGCTCTTCTCCAGTCTGTTATCATTGACTGGAACAGTACTCTGTATTGTTCGTCAAATCCTACGTTATTCTCTCCCTGATACCAGATAGCTCCTTTGATAGGAAAGACTGTAAAAGGGTGTATCATTGCATTGTAAAGTACAGTTGGGTAGCAGGATGTCGGCCATCCGGTTCCTTCGGGAGACAAAGGTCTGGAAGGTGCACCAGTCATCGACACACCGATATGATAGTTCCAGTTGCCTGCCAGGGAAATCTTTTTGCCGTTCGCTTCCATGTACATCTGCCGGGGTTCTCCGTGTATACCGCCTTCGCCGCCATAATCGATGGCACGTATGGTGATCACTCCTTTGCCTGCCTTTGCCAATGCTGCGGGAATCTGATAAGCACGCACCGTATTACATCCCGACGTTCTTCCGATTTCCTTGCCGTTAAAGTAAGTAATATCATCATCGTCGATCATGGCCAGATGGAAGGTAATCTCCTTACCGTTCCAGTCAGCAGGTATTTCCACTTCTTTCTGAAACCAGACGGTACCGTCAAAATTCAGTCCGCGAGTTTCCCAATAGGCGGGCAGTTCCATCGGTTTCCATTCATTCCCTTCCTGAAGGGCTGATATCCATTGTGGAGTTCCGTCTTTTAATCCGGGGTCCTTAACATCAAACTTCTGAAGCCATTCGTCCATTTCCCGGTGATAAAGTTCGACAAGCTTCTCTCTCCGGAAACCTGCGCTTTCCATTTCGGCCATCTTTTTCTGGAATCCCATGACCTGCTTCAATGTCTGATGACTTGTCCACGATTCGACAGGTGTCCCACCCCACGTACAATCAATCACCCCGACAGGTATATTCAGCTCTTTCCACAATTTACGGGCGTAGAAATAAGCAACAGAAGAAAATTCCGGCACAGTAGCGGAACTACATTCCTGCCAGCCGTTCATATTCATTTCTACGTTTTCCTGCGGAGAGAAAGCTACGGTTTTCTTCACTTGCAACAGGCGGATAGAGGGATAGTCAGCATCTGCCACTTCCTGCTCGTAGTTCATTACTTTTCCCCATCCGGCAACGGGCATTTCCATATTCGACTGTCCGGAACAGATCCATACTTCGCCCGACAGGACGTTGTTCAACACCAGTTTCTCCCCATCCGAGACAGTTATCTGATAAGGTCCTCCGGCAGACGGAGTCGGGACTTCTATCGTAAAATGACCGTCGGCTGCCGCTTGAGTCGTATATTTTTCATTATTCCAGCTCACCTTTACGGTCACCTGTTTACCGGCCTTCGCTTTTCCCGGTAAAGTCAGCCGGCTGTTTTGCTGAATGACCATATTATCGGTAAAAAATGAGGGTAGTGTAACCTTAGCCTGCGCAAAGGCCGCCACACATAACGATAAGAGTGTTAATTGGTATTTTTTCATTTTTCGGTTATTTAAATTCAAATAATTGCACATCTTTAGAGGGTACAGTTACTTCGAGCTGTCCTTCGGCAGAAGTCTCGTTGCCGCTCCATAATTCTTTCACCTGATAGCTGCGTGCTTTATCCAGCCCTATTCTTTCCAATGAGAGCGTAGTAGTCTGTTCCTGATCCGAATAGTTGAATACCGCACAATGGAAACGACCGTCAGGAGTCTGTCTTACAAAGATATGTTCCGACTTTTCCCCGTTTCCTTCTACCGGACGGAACACTTCTCCTGTTGCCACAGCATTTACCTCCGGATTCGTCAGGTATTTCTGTGACTTCTCTTTACCGTCTTTTCCCCCGCCTGCACTGAAATCATCTCCTGTAATGTAAATGCCGGTAATGACACCCGAAGTAATACGGGCACGGTTTTCCCCGTCAGTGGCATCTCTCAGGACGATATGATCGGCATCATTATATTGGTAGATATACTTCTGCCACCAGCCGTATGAAAGAGCATTCAATGTATATTCGGTATCCTTGATCTGATTCCAGGCATCACAGGCTATTCTGCGTGATTGCGCATACTGGGCAGGGAAGACAGGAGAAATGGACAGGTTGATATACATATCGCCAAAGTACTGGTTGAGCAACTTCATGCCATAATTATATCCTTGTATACCTGTCTTGATTTCGGGATTATACCATTTGTCGGCTTCCATTGCACCGTGTGTCATGAAGTCCATCTTTACATACTCAAATCCGGCACGGTGGAATAAACCGGAAGTCTTTTTCATCATAGCCTCTACTGCCGGATGCGTAGGGTCGACCGCATAAGCGCCATCCAGCTCCTGCGGCTTTCCGTTGGCATAGAGATAGATATCTTTGTACTTATATTCCGGTGCGGCATCCACCGTCCGTTCCGGGTCGCGTGCCCAGTCGGTGAACGGAGTCCAGTAGATACCACCGATCTGCCCGTTCGACTTACACTTTTCGATAAAGGATTTCAGCTGTTCTTCATTCATACAGTCCCAACCGGAATCCAGACCGATATAAACAGTCTGGTCGGGGTTTACGAAATGATTATTTTGCAGATTCTCCTTGAAGTAGTCGGAGACTTCCATCGCTTTCTCATACGTCAGGTTGAATTGTAATGCCCCCCAGCTGTTCCAACCAAATGGAACAGCTTTCTCCCATGCTTTGGGAGGGGCAATTACAGCGTTGGCTTTCGCATACGCTTCCAGTCCATCGCACCAATTTTCAAAGAAACCCAAAAAAACTTTAGGGGATTTAATCTTTTTACCTACTAATGCACCGTGAGCTTTCACATCACGGGTCTGCTCATCTGCCATGCCCCCATAACATACCAGCGAACCTATATTATCATTCATCCCCTTGCCTATCGAAATAGCTGTTTTCCAGTTGTCATGTTCTACGGAACCGATTACCAGGCCGTTCCGGCTTTCATTATTGAATATGGCTGTTACTTCATAACTAACCAACGTATCGAAACCAAGCGGATGAGACTGATATCTGATCCATTTGTCATTGTCGAACGGAATAAAAAGGGCACGGTTGTCACCTGCCTGCAAGAATCCGGAAATGGAATCGACATTGACCGGAGCCATTTTGGCGGAACTGATTTCCTCTTTCGCTTCTACCGTGAAGTCGGTCAGTATATATTCTTTATCCGGATAAAGATAGAAATACTGGGTCAGTTCAGGAAGTTCCTTATCCGTGTATTCTACCTTATATATATGTCCCTTCCCGAAAGAATCGGATACTTTGCCCGTACTGATTTTATGGCGGGCATAATCACTCGTCTTTATTTCCTTCCCTTCCCATTGATAGGAAGCATACATTCCGTTACAAATATTTTTTGACTTATAGGTGAGTGATATACCACCTTCCTGATCGTCATAAGTTATATTCCATACATCGGTAGAGAACGTTCCGCCTCCACCCGCACAGTTAGAAAAGAAAAGAAACAGAAGAAGCATCAGGGATACTCCGGACATTTTTTGTAGTAGCAGCTTTTGGTTTTTCATATGGTATAATATTCTAGTGTAAAAAAATAAAGCATACCCGAATAAGAAACTTTTTTTCTCTTATTAAGGTATGCCACAAAGGTAAGGATTGGCAACTCCTTTACTATGTACAAACGATTCAAAAAATGATAAAAATACGGCAAATAAGCTCCAATGCGGGCTAAGAGAGGTATTTTATCTATTTTGTTCCCGCTCCTGCATCGACATTCTTTATCTCCTGCGTGATAACGATCTGCTTGCCGGATTGGTATTGTTTCTCAAAATCTTTGGGGGTCATGCCGAATTGTTTCAGGAACAACTTGCTGAAATAAGACGGTGAATTGATACCGACCATGTAGCAGATATCTCCGATACGGTATTTCCCTTCCTGAATAAATTCGGCTGCCTTTTTTAGCTTGATCAACCGGATAAAATCAAGCGGAGACAAGTTGAACAGCGTCTTGATTTTCCTTAACAAACTGGAACGGCTCATACAGAGTATGTCTGCCATACGTTCTACACCGAAGTTGTCATCGGTTATATTATCTTCAATCACTTTGATCACCTTATTCATAAATTCTTCGTCCGCCTTATTCATCTGCATATTGTTGACGGAGAAGAACGGGCGTTTTGCGAAAGCTTCTCTCTCCCTGCGCCTGTTGTCGAGCAAAGACAGGACTTGTTCTTTCAGATAATTGAAAGAGAAAGGTTTCTCCACATAGGCTTCCGCACCATATTTCAGACCGTTGATCTTGCTGTCGATATCATTTTTAGCTGTCAGGAAGATGATAGGGATATGAGAAAGTTCCATGTCCGATTTTACTTCCTTGCAAAGTTGGTAGCCATCCATTACAGGCATCATGATATCACTGATGATCAAGTCTATATGGCTGCTCCGCAATATTTCCAGCGCTTCTACCCCGTTCATCGCTGTCTCTACGGTAAAGCTTTCCTGCAAGCGTTCGTGAATAAAGGTCAGCATGCTTTCATTGTCTTCCACCAGCAGGAGGGTATATCCATATATATCTGTCGTGACGGGGGTATGTTCATCCAGTTCGACAATGTCCTTCTGTATGGTTTTATGGTTTTCCAGTTTCATGCCTTCCATATTTAAAGGAATGGTCAGTACAAAAACATTATTCTCCTGATTGGTATCCAGATAGATGGTACCTTTGTGCAATGACGCCAACGAACGTGCCAGAGACAATCCGATTCCCACCCCGTTGCGAGGCTTTTCTTTTCTGTCCACCTGATAGAAGGGTTCGAATATATACTGGCTGACTTCTGCCGGAATCTTGTTTCCGTCACTGGTGACACGAATCGTAAAGCTGCCCTCTCCCTTTTCCAGTTCCACAAGTACATTCCGGCTGGCATATTTCAACGCATTATTGAGCAGGTTGCTCAGTATCTTGGTTATCGCTTCTTTATCCACAGCTGCCCATACCTGCTCTTCTGTCGATTTCAACTGCAATTCTTTGCGGTTCAAACTGAACGTCACTTCAAAGCGTTCCACGATTCCGGCAAGAAGTTCGGTAATGTCCACACTCTCAAATTTCATGGTCAGCTTGTTGGCGCCAATCTTCTGGAAGTCCAGCAGTTGCCCGGTAAGTTCCAGCAGGCGTTTGGTGTTCTGAACCATCACACTGATATATTTCTTCATCTTGGGTTCCTGTATTTCCATTTCCCCAATGGCTTCAAGGGGACCGTTGATCAGGGTCAAAGGAGTGCGTACTTCATGCGCTATCTCTGTGAAGAAGTCTACTTTGGATTCGTACAGTTCTTTCTCCTTTTCAATCTCGAACAGCTTTTGCCGCTCTTCCAGTTGTTTCTCCTTGCGGCGTTTGTACCATAAGATGACACCTACCACAATGAGGATAATACATACGGTATATACAACGTACGCAATGACAGACTGCCACCACGGAGGAAGAATGATAATAGACAGAGAGCGTGTGGACGACTCGGACTTATTGCCGTGAGTAGCCTGCACCCGGAAGGTATATTTTCCCGGCGGAAGTTTGGCATACGAAATATTCTGGTTGCTGGCTGCCCGTACCCAGTCCCTGTCAATTGGTTCCATACGATAATAGTATTGGTTGGACTCGGCAGTAGAGTAACTGAGCAAAGCCACGTCAAAACTGATATTGGACTGGTCGTAAGGCAATACAATTTCATCCGTATGTACGATGCATTGTTTTAAGGGTGAGCCGGGAGTATGAACCGTTACCTCCTTATTATATATACTAAACTTGGAAATGTAGACAGGAGGGAGCGGCTTCTCTTCTTCCTGAACCGTAGGGTCAAAAGCGATCAATCCGTCCACCCCGCCAAAATAGAATCGTCCATCCTGAGCTTTCAACGCCGACTGATAATTGAACTGGTTGCCCAACAGCCCGTCTTTGTTGGTAAAAACACGTATATCTTTACTCTCGGGATTAAACTTGACCAATCCTTTATTGGTGCCAAACCACAGATTTCCGGCATCGTCCTCCAAGATGTTATAAGCGACATCGTCCGGTAGTCCGTCTTCGATACTGAAAGTCGTAAAGTCATCCTGTGCTTCATTATACCTGCATATACCGCCACGGTCGGTAGAGAACCATATATTCCCCTTGCTGTCCTGCATGATGGAGCTGACGGAGTTCGAACTTAGAGAGTTGTCCACTCCTTCTTTATAAGAATAATTCTTATAAGAATTGGTTTTAGGATCACATTTCCATACACCATTTCCCATAGTAGCAAGCCAAATTATGCCATCTTTGGACTCCATTATATCAAAAACCCAGTTATATCCTACTTCTTCCACACGACGAAACTTCCTTTCCTTAGGTTGTGACACATATAATCCCCATCCAGGTCCTATCCAGGTACGACCTTTACTATCTTTTAAAAAACTATATACACTTCCTTCTTCAATATTCAATTCCTTATCACTGATATATTTAAGATGTTCACCAGGTATACTGATATCATTCATTCCTTGTTTAAATAATCCAACATATATATGATTTTCATAATGTTTTACTGATAGTGTAATGAGACGACCTGGAACATTATCATGTATCTGATGTACTTTACCTGTTCGAGGGTCCAATACATTAACACCATTATCTTCAGTACCTATCCAAATACACCCATTATTATCCTCTGCTAATCCACGGATACGTTTGGTATTCAAAGAATGTGAATCGCTCCCCGGTACGTATTTATCAAAAGTCAAGATACGATTAGGCAGATAGTTGACACCTCCAAACATTGTCCCGATCCAAATTCCTCCTTCATGATCTTTGTAAATAGAATAAATACTATTATCCGACAGGCTAAATGAACGCATCAAGTCTTCTTTCAAATGAATAACATTATTTTCTTTCTCATTAATAATGAAAATTCCATGAAGAGAGCCTACCCAAATTTCATCTCCGAAACACATCACATCTCGCAAAAATGTCTTTTTCTCACCAAGGAACGAAACTTCACTCAATTCATCTGTTCGAGTATTATATTTCAGCAAATCTCCTTCATGTATTCCCAAGATAGCATTCTCCTTCTGAAAACAAATACTTATAATTGTTTTGCCAATTAACGAACGTCCCATTCGGTCTGCCAGATATTGTTCAAACTTATCATCCCGATAATTATACTTGAATAAACTCACTCCTGAAGTGCCTATCCATACTTCACCCTGCTCATTGATACAAATACATTCCGGATTATTATTTTTTAAATTGTCTTTATCTAACAAAGAATAATGATGAACTTTTCCGTCTTTATAACGAAAAAGTCCCTGATCAGGAATCAACACCCAAATATTATCTAGTGAATCAGATAGGATTTCCGCTACCCAGTTATCAAGAGTTATTCCTTCTGATGAAGCTATTTTGAAACGTTTAAATACATCGACCGCCGGATTATATATATAAACTCCTCTGTCTGTACCAACCCATAAATTCCTTTCTTTATCCTCAAAAAGAGCACCAATATTATGATTACCCGTACCCTCCTCCAAATCATCACAATCAAATTGAAGAATGGAAGTTCCGTCATAGCGGTTGAGTCCGTTTTTTGTCCCAAACCACATAAATCCATAGCTATCCTGTAAGATTGCTTTTACATTACTTGCCGACAATCCATTTTCTCCATTGACATGAGTGAAATAAAAATCGGAACGTTCCTGCGCACGAACGACACAGATAGAGAGTAACAACAAATAGTTCAGGAGGAACAATCGCATCAGGTGTTTTTTCATATATTATAGAGCTATTATATTTGCTATGCGGGCAAATATACGCCAAAAAATGGTACACAGAAAGCAGTTGACGCATTTGTTTCAGTAATAGCCGCATTTGTGCATTTTTTAAATAACCTTCCCGGATACCTTTGCAGCATCATTGAATAACTATTTTATAACATGAGAAACATAACGAGATCATTAGGCCTGATTATCGGGGCCGCACTTCTGTTTAGTGGTTGCCTGCCATCGGAGGCGACCGAAGATACGATGAAATTATGGTATGACAAACCCGCCGACGAATGGATGAAATCTCTTCCTTTAGGAAACGGTCGTCTCGGAGCAATGGTATATGGTGGCGTGGAAACGGAAACCATCGGTCTGAACGAATCGACTATGTGGTCGGGAGAGTACGACGAACATCAACAACGCCCGTTGGGAAGAGATAAACTCGACCAGATACGGAAGCTGTTTTTTGAAGACAACCTCGCCGAAGGCAACCACATTGCCGGAAACACGATGGCAGGAAGTCCTCATTCCGCCGGAACGCATCTTCCGATCGGTGACTTGAAACTGAATTTCACCTACCCGGAAGGAGAATTATCGGACTATCATCACGAACTGGACTTAACTACCGCCACCAATACCGTCACCTACAAAGTAGGCGATACAGAATATACCCGCCAGTGCATCGCCTCCAATCCGGATGACGTAATTGCGATGCATATAAAAGCCAGCCGTCCGGAATCCATCACAGTGGAACTGGAACTGCAACCACTCCGGAATGCGGAAGTCGTAGCTTCCGGCAATCAACTGATTTATACCGGCAATGCCGAATTTGAAAAACACGGCAGAGGAGGCGTATTGTTTGAAGGACGCATCGCCGCAGAGATAAAAGGAGGGACCATCAAAGCGGACGGAAAGAAACTTCTCATCGACAAGGCTACGGAAGTACTCTTACTGTCTGACGTACGTACCAATTATAAGAATACGACATTTGCAGGATACGACTATCAGCAAAAATGCAAGGAAACAATTGAAGCAGCCTCCAAAAAGAGTTTCAAGACACTGAGAAATACACATGTAGAAGACTATACCCCACTTTTCTCCCGGGTAGCCCTCTCGTTCGGAGAAAATGGAAAATTCAGCCATTTGCCAAACGACCAGCGCTGGGCACGAGTGAAAGCAGGAGAATCTGATCCGGGACTGGACGCTTTATTCTTCCAGTATGCCCGTTATCTGCTGATTTCGTCTTCACGTCCCAACTCTCCGCTACCCGTAGCACTGCAAGGGTTCTTCAATGATAATCTGGCTTGCCACATGGGCTGGACGAACGATTATCATCTGGATATCAATACGGAACAGAACTACTGGATCGCCAATGTAGGTAACCTGCCCGAGTGTCATCTCCCGCTTTTCGACTATATCAAAGACCTGTCTGTACATGGTTCAAAAATAGCTCAGGACTTATATGGCTGCAAAGGATGGACCGCCCACACTACATCGAATCCGTGGGGATACGCAGCCGTATCAGGCAGTATTCTCTGGGGACTGTTCCCGACCGCCTCTTCGTGGATCACTTCTCACGTGTGGACACAGTACGAATATACACAAGACAAAAACTTCCTGAAAGAAACCGCTTATCCTTTATTAAAGAGCAACGCTGAATTTCTGCTGGATTATATGGTGACAGATCCCCGGAACAATTACCTCGTGACGGGTCCCAGCATCTCACCGGAGAACAGTTTCCGCTATCAGGGGCAAGAGTTTTGCGCATCCATGATGCCGACCTGCGACCGTGTACTGGTTTATGAGATATTCTCCGCATGCCTGAAATCTACGGAAATATTGAATGTCGATGCTGCATTTGCCGACAGCCTCCGTACCGCCATCAGCAAACTCCCTCCTTTCCGCATCAGTGCCAACGGAGGAGTACAGGAATGGTTCGAAGACTACGAAGAAGCACATCCCAACCACCGTCACACCACACACTTGTTATCGCTCTATCCTTATTCGCAGATTACATTAAATAAAACACCCGAACTGGCGAATGCAGCCCGCATCACTATTGAAAGACGTCTGGCCGCCAAAGACTGGGAAGATACGGAATGGAGTCGTACCAATATGATTTGCTTCTATGCCCGCCTGAAAGATCCGATAAAAGCATACAACAGTGTAAAGCAGTTATTAGGACCATTATCCCGCGAAAACATGTTCACTGTCTCTCCTGCCGGAATTGCCGGAGCAGGTGAAGATATCTTCGCCTTCGACGGAAACACAGCCGGAGCCGCAGGCATCGCAGAAATGTTGCTGCAAGGCTACGATAACCGGATTGAACTGCTTCCCTGTCTGCCGGAAGAATGGAAAAACGGAAGCTTCAAAGGACTTTGCGCCCGCGGTGGAATCGAACTGGATGCAAGCTGGAAAAATGCTCAGATAGAACAGACAGAATTAAGGGCATCCGTCCCGGCTGAATTCTCTTTCCGCATTTCAAATGCAAGTGCATATAACTGGAAAATGAACAAGAAAACATTTACACCGGAAATAAATGCGGACGGTTCGGTACAGATCAGTATGAATGCGGGAGATAAACTCACTGTTTCGCTGTAAAGGGAGTACTTGACCAATTCGTTTCTAGTACCGGAGTTGTCCGTTCCTAGTATGCGACCAAACGGAACAAAGTAACAGCCTTGCTTGTGCCAAGCCTTTGGCACAGTTATGCCACCCTATTGGCACGGTTATGCCAAGCCTTTGGCACAGTTGTGCCAAAGGGATGGCACAAGCAAGATCATACTATAAACTAATTTCAATAGCCTGTCGGCTACTCTTTAAAAAGAGCTTTTGCAGCAGACAATAGCGCGATATGGAAATAGTACGAGTTAAAACCTGCAGGACTCATAAAATAACAGGTATTATTCCCTATTTTGGCGCATTCTGACTAAAGTTTGCAGCATTCGTACTCAGATTTAAACCAGCTTTATCGTACGTTTGCAACACCAGATAACTAAAAAAAGAATAGATTAACCTTAAAAAATTAGGAGGAATTTACTATGAGTAAATATGTAAGTAAATTATCGAAAGTGGGTATATCGCTGTTTGCAGTCTTTTGCATGATGGCATGTCACACCGGAGAAATCGATCACAATTATGAGAACATGGTTTATGTCAATCAGAACTCATTGAACCTGTTCTTCGGAGATACGGAGCAACTGACCGCAAGCCCCACCGAAAGTACGTTTGAATGGACAAGTGAAGACCCATCTGTCGCCACAGTAAACAATGAAGGACTGGTAACCGCTACCGGAGTCGGCAACACACAGATCATCATTACGCAAGGAGAATGGACCCAAACAGTAGATGTAACCGTAAGCTTGCCCACATCCAAAGAAGTACTGGCACGCGCAGGAAATAAACGTGTTTTGATAGAAGTGACTATCGACAACGAAAAAGTTCAGAAAATGAACGTCGTATGCAATAACAACGACAGCTCTATCGAAGAAGATGTAAACTACAAAAGCGGCGTATTCAAATTCTATTATGACGACCTGGAAGAAAATAAAAAGTACGACTTTACAGTGACTTGTATAGACCGGTATGGAAATCAATCAAAACCGATTAACGTCTCTGCCAATGTGTACGGCGAATCATTCCAATCTACGCTGAGCAACCGTACGGTAGAAGTAGCTACCCGCTTCGGTAACGGACTGGTGGTGAAATGGAAAGACAGACCGGGAAGCTGTGTACTGAACTACAAAGACGAAGCAGGAAAAGAAGTAACCAAATACATCACTTCCGGTGAAACAAATTCTTATTTATTGGATTTCGGTTCCGACTTATCATACGCAACTTATGCAGTTCCCGAAAGTAATGCCGCAGATACATTCTATGTAGCCCCTGCCATACTGGACAATTATGAGGACCTGCGTTCCATCCTTTCCGCTTCTGAAACCCGCGAGATTTCCGTTTTCAATTTCGACTTGGGAGGTGAAGGCATAGGTTATCATGACGACAGCGCTAACAATGAGGCCGGCTACAACTACCGGTCGGAAAAAGGTGACGACAACAGCCCCGGTGTGGATTTGGAATTCGGTATGAACATCGGATACACCGGCGAAGGCGAATGGCAGATGTTTACTCTCGACGTACAAGACGCAGGTACATACGCGTTCGACCTGTTCCGTTCTGTCAACAACGGTAACGGCGGATACTATTCGCTGGAAGTGGACGGTGTGCCAACCAATTCCGTATATATGATAAATGA
Source organism: Bacteroides faecis (assembly GCF_020091505.1). Lineage (NCBI taxonomy): Bacteria > Pseudomonadati > Bacteroidota > Bacteroidia > Bacteroidales > Bacteroidaceae > Bacteroides > Bacteroides faecis. The sequence continues at coordinate 1,033,237 of NZ_CP081916.1, forward strand.
CAATGACTGGAGCGCCTTCAAATGGCAACATGCTACTTATCCCGAAAATCAACCCAAACTTCACTTCACGAAAGGAAAACACACAGTGAAACTTGTCATTGGCGAGGGAGGTAACTTCAACTATAAATTCATACGTTTCACTTACGAGTAATTAATGTTATATCAATATTATGAAGAAAAATTTAATACACCAAATTCTTTTTTTATTGTGCATAGGAGGATGTGCCCTGACAATCATCATCGCATCTTCCTGTGAAGATAAAACATCGGCTCAGGTACACAATCCCAATGAACCGATCACAGTCACTAATTTTTATCCGGACTCAGGTGGCATCGCTACGCAAGTGATTCTGAACGGGGAAAACTTCGGAACTGATTTGGAAAACATTGAGGTTTATTTTAATAATAAGAAAGCAGCATTAGTCGGCTCCTTGGGAAATAAGCTTTATGTCATTACTCCGCGCCGTCCGGGCGACGGTATGCCGGATGACGGTGATCCGGATCACGATCAGGTGGAAATCACCGTTAAAGTAGGCGAACAGTCGGCTGTATACGATAAGAAATTCGATTATCACATTCAGACGGTAGTTACCACATTGTGCGGACGTCCCGGCACAAGTGGCGTCAAAGTAGGTACACTGGGCGAAACGGAATTCCCTGAAGTCGGTTTCCTGGCTATTGATGCCGAAGATAATCTCTTTGTATGTCCGCGCGAACTGTGGGGAGCCAACAAACTGATTCTGATCAATGAAAAAGAAAACCAGTCTTCTATCATTATCGACAATGCAGGCCAATATCCGCTGAACCAGCCATGTATCATAGACAACGGATTAGGATTAGTGATTCCTACTGACGGTGGTAATACATTCTGGTCGGTCAACTCGATAGACTTCTGGACGCCCCGAAGAAGGGATTACATGGCAGCCGATGGAGAAGATGCAAGTAAAGTGAACACTACTTACAAACACTCATTCGCTTATTGCGAACTGGACAATCACTTCTACTGCCGTACCAAAGATGCCAACTTCTTCCTGAAGATTGACGGAAAAACAGGATATGCCTGGGTAATAGAAGTAGGCAATAATGATTTGTTAGCTACCTCTGACTGTTATATGACTTTCAGCCGGAAAGATCCGAAGAAACTCTACATGGCATTTACCAACCAGCATTGTATCGGTGTGTTTGAAGATATCACCGACCCGACCCGTGAAGGAAACTTCAGAATATATGCAGGAGACAAAGGACGTGCAGGACACGCTGACGGACAGGAGACAGAAGCACAGTTCAACAGCCCCCGCCAATTAGTATTGGACGAAGAAGAAAACCTTTACATTGCTGACTCCGGAAATCATTGTATTCGTAAAGTGACTCCCGAAGGTGTAGTCAGCACAGTAATCGGTAACCCGAACAGTTCGGGATATAAAGACGGAACGCCGGAAATCGCACTCTTCACCGAACCGTGGGGACTTGCCATCGACAGCGAAGGTACTATCTACATCGGCGACAAGGACAACCGTTGTGTCCGCAAACTCTCTATTGAATAACGCAGTAGGTCATTATAAACAATAACACTATGAAACATTTATATATTATAACCGCTTTTCTGCTCTGCTGCCTCTGCATCAAAGCACAAGAGCCAACCCAAAAAGAAAGTACAATCACCATTTCAGGTACGGTACTCGATGAATTCAACGCCCCGATTCCGGGTGCCAACGTCTTTTTGAAAGACCGTCCCGGTGTAGGTACCGTTACCAACATGGACGGTAAGTTTACCATCAAAGGAGCACAAATGGGCGATGTGATCACTCTGTCATTCCTTGGCTATGAAAAACAAGAAGTGAGAATTGACTCCAGACTGGACCGGAAAAACGCACAATTCAAACTGAAGCCTTCGACCAATACACTGGAAGAAACGGTGGTTGTCGGACTCGGCTCACAACGAAAAGTCAGCGTAGTAGGTGCCATAACGAATGTAGACGTAAAAGACCTGCAAACACCGGCTACCTCTATTCCCAATATGTTAGGCGGACGTGTACCGGGTATTATTTCCCTGCAAAACAGTGGTGAACCGGGAAAAAACATCTCTGAATTCTGGGTACGTGGTATCGGAACTTTCGGTGCCAACCAAGGTGCACTGGTACTGATTGACGGACTGGAAGGCAGCTTAAGTCAAATTGATCCGGCGGATATTGAGAGCTTCTCGGTATTGAAAGATGCTTCCGCCACAGCCGTTTACGGTACACGTGGTGCCAACGGTGTCGTACTGGTCACTACCAAACGCGGTGAAGTGGACAAACTGAAAATTACGGGACGTGCCAACCTGACCGTTTCCCACTTACAGAATATGCCCGAATACCTCGGTGCCTATGACTATGCAACGCTTGCCAACGAAGCAAAACTGGCTCGCGGCGAAGAAGCACTTTATTCGCCGATGGCGCTCGACCTGATCAAGTATCAGCTGGACCCCGATCTTTACCCGAATGTAAACTGGCGCGACCAGATTCTGAACAAGAATTCCCTGCAACAGACCTACTATATGAGTGCCCGTGGCGGCGGTAGTGTGGCCCGTTATTTCTTCAGCTTGGGTATGTCCAATGAAAACGCTGCCTACAAACAGGAAAAAAACTCTAAATACAGTACTGACGTAGCTTATCGTACTTATAACTATCGTAGTAATATCGATGTCAACCTGACTAAGACAACTACTGCCTATCTGGGTACGGAAGGTTATCTGTCTGAAAAGACCGAACCGGGAAACGTTTCGACTGACGCACTCTGGAGCGCCCAGCAAAGACTGACTCCGTTGACGATTCCTCTGCAATACTCTACCGGAGAACTGCCGGCATGGGGAGCAAACAACGAATACTCTCCCTACGTCATGCTGAACCACACCGGAAAAGCGAAATGGCGCAGATTCACAAACAAAGTGACACTGGCTGTTACTCAGGATTTGCCTTTCATCACCAAAGGACTGAAGTTAAGGGCACAGATTGCTTACGACTCGGAAAGTTATCTGAAAGAAATACGTAAAGTACTGCCGGAAATGTACTATGCCAGCGGACGTACTGTAGATGGTACTTTAATTATGCGCAAAGTAGTAGATGCCCAAACTGCCACCTATAATAAGGATGAAGAGTCACAATGGAATAAGCTGCATTTTGAATCTACTCTAAACTATGACCGTGCATTCGGTGATCATCGTGTCGGCGGTTTGGTTTACTATTATATGAGCAGCTATCAAAGCACATGGTGCGATATACACGGTTATAATTGTAATGTAAATGTAGATAATGTACCTAAACGCTACCAAGGCTTATCCGGTCGTTTAACATACGGATTCCGTGATACATATATGATTGATTTGAACTTCGGTTATACCGGTTCCGAGAATTTCCAGAAAGGACGTCGTTTTGGCTTCTTCCCCTCCGTTGCCCTTGGTTGGGTACCGACCAATTATGATTTCGTACGCGAAACATTGCCTTGGTTGAGTTTTTTGAAAATCAGAGGATCATGGGGTTCGGTAGGTAACGACCGTATTACCAACAAACGTTTTCCCTATCTAACTATTATGAATGAAAATGCTAATAAAGGATGGAACGGAAGCAGTGGTGTAACGGAGCAGTCAGTCGGTGCCGATAACCTCCAATGGGAAAAAGCTATCAAACTGGATTTGGGTATTGAAGGAAAATTATTCAACGAACAGGTAGACTTTACAGTAGACTTTTTCCGCGATACCCGCAACGACATCTTCCAACAACGCACGATGGTACCCGACTATATCGGATTGGCAGAACAACCTTTCGGAAACGTGGGTAGCATGGTCAGCTACGGAGCCGACGGAAACATTTCATTCACACAGGATATTGGTAAAGACTTCTCGTTTACCCTTCGTGGTAACTTTACGTACACAGCCAATATGGTGAAAAACTGGGAAGAAGCTTTCCAAAAATATTCTTATCAGGAAAGAGCAGACAAACCTTACGAATATTATGCCGGCTACATCGCATTAGGATTGTTCCGCGATGAAGACGATGTGAAGTTCAGTCCCGACCAGAGCGGAATTGCCGGACGTAAAGTACTCCCGGGTGATATCAAATACAAAGATGTGAATGGTGACGGTGTTATCAACTCCGACGACCAGGTGCCTCTTTCTTACAAGGCGAACTATCCGCGTCTGATGTACGGATTCGGTGGAGAAGTACGCTGGAAAAAACTGACACTGGGATTCTTATTCAAAGGAACAGGCAATGTAGACAACTTCTGTGTGGATGGCTACAAAGCATTCGGATTCCTCCCATTCTCTTCCGGAGAAACAGGAAATACACTGGCTATCACCGCCAATCAAGCAAACCGCTGGACACCGCGCGAAATATCGGGCGATGCGTCCACCGAAAATCCGAACGCTATGTTCCCGCGTCTTTCTTACGGAAATGACCACAACAGTACACAGCCTTCTACGTTCTGGAAAGCCAATGTCCGCTACTTGCGTTTGCAGGAAATCAACCTCAACTACAACCTGAGTGCCGGCAAGATTCTGAAACAACTGGGTGTTTCGTCACTCGACTTACAGTTTGTAGCTTCCAACATCTGCGTATGGAGCCCATTCAAACATTTCGATCCGGAACAGGCATATTACAACGGAGGAGCCTATCCTATACCGGCCCGCTATGCTTTTCAGATGTATATTAACTTCTAAAAATAATGAATCGTATGAAAACCAAAATAAGCCAGATTATATCGAAGGGGCTTCTCTTCGCATTTATCGTCCTGTTAGGCTCTTGCAATTACCTGGACGTAGACCAATATTTCGACGATACACTGAAGTTTGATTCCGTATTCACACAGAAACGTTATTTTGAAGCATACCTGTGGGGTGCAGCCGGACAATTGCCCGACGAAAGCAGAATCTTCGGTCACGAATATGCACCGGGCATTACTGCCAGCGATGATATCTTCACTGTAATGAGCAGCGACATCTTCCGCGGATCAGCTTTTGCACTGGGATATGTGAATCCTGATAATCTGAGAGGTATGAACGTCTGGAGTGACATGTACAAAGTAATCCGTAAAGCCAACCTGATGCTGGCACGTATGGACGAATGTCAGGATATGACAGCACTCGACCGCCGTAATTATACCGGCTATATTCACTTCCTGCGCGGTTACGCCTATTATCATATTCTGATGACTTGCGGCCCTGCAATTCTTGTAGGCGACGAAATATTCGAAAGTAACCTGGACGGCCCTGCTTACAACACTTATCGTGCCACTTATGACGAGACAGTAGAATACATCTGCTCGGAACTGGAAACAGCAGCGGCATACCTTCCGTTAAAAGCCTCTATCGCACAGTTTGAACGCCCCACAAAGGGAGCCGCTTACGCGCTGATAGCCCGTCTCCGCCTGCATGCCGCTTCACCGCTTTTCAACGGAACATCCACTGCCCGTCTCTACTTCGGCAACTGGAAACGTACTTACGATAAAGCATATTACATCAATCAAAACTATAGCGAAGAAAAATGGGCATTAGCTGCTGCTGCCTGCAAACGGGTGATTGATATGAATGTCTACGAACTGTTCACAGTGAGCAAAGACCAGAACACTCCGCAACTGCCGGCAGGTGTTCCTACAGAAAACTTCCCGAATGGAGCCGGAGGCATCGACCCGTTCAAGTCCTATTCTCACATGTTCACAGGAGACGAACCGTTCAAGAACAATAATGAAGTTATCTGGGGACGTATCTCCGAAGAGGTAAAAGGATATACACAACAATCGTTCCCGCAATATATGGGTGGATACAACGGTATGGGGCTGACACAGAAAATGATCGATGCTTACCGTATGGAAGACGGAAAAACAATCGAAGAAGCCATGGCAGTCGGAGAATATAAAGAAGGCCCTAACGACTTTACTTCCGGACCTCGTGATTTCTCGGACTATCATCTCAACGGCAATATCTGGCAGATGTATGCCAACCGTGAAATGCGTTTCTACGCCTGCGTAGGTTTCAACGGATGTTATTGGCCCGCTACATCGACTACCGACGGTTCTTACCGTCTGCAAACCGTGAAATACTGCATGGACGGTAATGCCGGCAAATATGCAGGTACAGTGGGTAGTGACAACTACACTCCTACAGGTTATGTGATCAAGAAATACATTTCTTCTTATGACGCATGGCGTGGCAACAGCAGCGAACGTTACGAAAAAGGATTCCCTATCATCCGTTATGCTGAAATATTGCTGTCGTATGCCGAAGCATTGAACCAGTTGACCACCACTCATGCCATCACACTGCCTACCGGCGAATCATACAGTTTGTCACGTGATGTGGACGAAATGGCCAAAGCGTTTAATCAGGTACGCTACCGTGCCGGATTACCGGGACTTACTCAGGCCCAACTGGAAAGTCCTACGGAAATGTTCGAGCAAATCAAGCGTGAACGTATGGTAGAGTTCCTGGGTGAAGGACGCCGGTTCTACGATGTACGTCGCTGGGGTATTTATGAAGATGTGGATTCAGAACCTATCATGGGCCTCAACATCGCAGCCAACGAATTCGGTGGTTTCTACCAACGTACTGTTGTGGACGAGAAAAATTACCGTGACCGTGTAGTACACAGAAAACTGTTGTTCTTGCCTATCAGCAAATCCGAATTGAGAAAAGTAGAATTACTAGACCAGAATCCGGGATATAACAACTAATTTTGAATCATCAGTAAAACAGATAATCAAATGAAAACAATGATAAAAAAAGCCGGTTATTTTCTGGCATTGCTTGCCCTGACAGCCTGCGAATCTTTCGACTTTGAACAGGAAATGGGACAAAAGATAATTTGTATCATCAGTGACAACGATCTGGTATATACCGGTATGCACGACCTCAACGAAACAGAAAGTACCGGATATATCTCCATCAACTGCGGCGGTTCCCTTCGAATCGACCGGGATGTGGACGTAACACTGGAATATGCTCCGGAAGTATTGCAGAATTATAATAAAATAAAGTACGACATTGACCAGTCAAAGTATGCCAAAGAACTTCCTTCAAAGTATTACTCCATCGCTCAGATGGGAGTCACTTTGAAAGCCAGCAGCCCTGACACATATAATGTGATGCCGATTCAGGTAAAACCTGAAGGGCTGTCACCCGACTCGATTTACCTTATTCCAATGCGTATCAAGAGTGTGTCGGCTTATTCTGTCAATCCGAACAAGTCTCAGGTACTTTATCAGGTACAGATGAAAAACCTCTATGCACGTACTGACGAATCTACTATCTACAATGCTGCCGGAAAGCTACAGAAAGAAAGGGAATCGCAACGTGACGCAGCCGCTTCACAGACATTCCACCCGCTTACGAAAAACTCATTCCGTATCTTTGCCGGTATCAAGGGATATGAGAAAAATGAAGAAGTCATCAAAAAGAACGGTATCATAGTTACAGTGAACGAGGACAACAGTCTGACCATGAAACCATACAACGCAGACTTTATCGAAGTGGCTTCCATCGATGAAGAACAACCCGATTATTATGGAAATTATGAATTGTCGGATGTTTACGGCGGAAAGAAACGCCAACGTTTCAACTTCAAATACAAATACCGTTTCAAAGGCGAATCAAAATGGGAGATTGTCGATATACGTTCTTTACGCAGTGTCACACTCGACTTGATAAACGAATAAATAACACTAAAATAACATAGAATGAAGAAACTAATTTTACTTTTAATTTTCATGCAGTTAGGGGCGGCAGTATCAAAGGCTCAGGATTTATATAAAAATATGAATGCCCCCATACACGAAAGAGTACAGGATCTGTTATCGAAACTGACAATAGAGGAAAAGGTCTCTTTGCTTCGTGCTACTTCCCCGGGAATCGAGCGTATGGGAATTGATAAATATTACATGGGAAATGAAGCGTTACACGGAATCATCCGCCCGGGAAAATTTACAGTTTTCCCGCAGGCAATCGGACTGGCCAGTATGTGGAATCCCGAATTACATCATATCATTGCCGGCGTCATTTCGGACGAAGCTCGTGCCCGCTGGAATGAACTGGAACGGGGAAAGAAACAAAAAGACCAGTTCAGTGACTTATTAACATTCTGGTCACCGACTGTCAATATGGCTCGTGACCCGCGTTGGGGACGTACCCCGGAGACGTATGGAGAAGATCCCTATTTATCCGGAGTATTGGGTACCGCTTTTGTGAAAGGATTACAAGGAGACCATCCGCGTTATCTGAAAGCTGTAGCTACTCCCAAGCATTTTGCCGCCAATAACGAAGAACATAATCGTTTTTATTGCGATGCAGCTATCACCGAAACGGACTTAAGGGAATATTATTTCCCGGCATTTGAAAAATGTATCCGCGAAGGAAAAGCGGAATCCATCATGACAGCTTACAATGCCATCAATGGGGTGCCATGTACTGCCAACAACTGGTTATTGAATAAAGTATTGAAACAGGATTGGGGTTTCAACGGATACATCGTATCCGATTGCGGTGCTCCCGGACTGTTAATGACTGACCATCGTTATGTGAAAACTCCGGAAGCGGCAGCCATGATAGCTATCAAAGCCGGACTGGATGTAGAATGTGGAGACTATGTTTTTGCCAACCCACTATTAAACGCTTACAAACAATATATGGTCAGTGCTGCCGAAATAGACAGTGCAGCCTACCGTGTACTGCGTGCACGTATGCGTTTAGGCATGTTTGATGATCCGGAAAAGAATCCGTATAATCACCTGTCCCCTAAAATCGTAGGTTGTAAGAAACATCATGACCTGGCTCTCGAAGCTGCCCGTCAGAGTATTGTATTGCTCAAAAACCAGCAAAATACTCTCCCGCTGAATGCAAAGAAAATCAAGTCAATAGCTGTGGTAGGTATCAATGCCGCCAACTGCGAATTTGGTGATTACAGCGGAACTCCGGTCAATGCTCCGGTATCTGTGCTGGATGGTATCCGCAACCGGGTAGGCAATGAAATAAAAGTAGTACATGCACCATGGGTATCTTCGGAAGAAGGTTATCAGCTTATTTCTCCAACCCATCTTCCTAACGGACTAAAGGCTGAATATTATGACAATCCTACTTTCCAGGGAACTCCTAAAACTCGTGTAGACAAAGGAATCAACTTCGAACCGAAAAATCAGGCTCCGGACCCGTTCCTGCCTAAATCTCCGCTTTCTATTCGCTGGACAGGTGAATTAGTTCCGAGCGTATCCGGTGAATATGTATTCAGTTTTACCAGCGATGACGGTTGCCGGCTGTATATTGATGACCAATTAATCATAGACGACTGGAATGTACATAGTATGCGTACAGAAAAAGCTTCTATAAAATTGGAAAAAGGAAAAAAATATCAGTTGAAAGCCGAATATTTCGATAACGGAGGAGACGCAATTGCCAGACTTCATTGGCGTGTGCCCAGCACAGATCAGTATGACATGCTGAATATGTATGGAGATGCCTCAAAAATTATCCGTGAATCTGATGTTGTCATCGCAGTAATGGGTATCAACCAATCCATCGAACGTGAAGGACAGGACAGAAACTCCATTGAATTACCCAAAGACCAGCAAATCTTTATCCGTGAAGCTTATAAAGCCAATCCGAATACAATTGTTGTATTGGTTGCCGGCAGTTCTATGGCAATAGGATGGATGGATCAGCATATTCCGGCTATTATTGATGCCTGGTATCCGGGCGAACAAGGTGGAACGGCTATCGCTGAAGTTCTGTTTGGAGACTATAACCCGGCTGGTCGCCTGCCGTTGACTTTCTACAACAGCATTGAAGATCTTCCTGATTTTGATGATTACAATGTCAAGAACAACCGTACTTATATGTATTTCGAAGGCAAGCCTTTGTATGCCTTCGGCTATGGACTCAGCTATACTAAATTTGATTACCGCAATTTGAATATCAAGCAAGATACTCAAAACGTTACTTTAAACTTCTCTATAAAGAACAGTGGTAAATACAATGGTGACGAAGTAGCTCAAGTATATGTGAAATTCCCCGATCAGGGAATCAAGACTCCGTTGAAACAACTCAAAGGATTTAAACGTGTGCACATCAAGAAAGGAGCTACCGAACAAATATCCATAGAAATTCCGAAAGAAGAATTACGTCTGTGGGATGACCAGAAGAAACAATTCTATACACCTTCGGGAACATACCATTTCATGGTCGGCAAATCTTCTGATAATATCTGTTTGCAAAAGACAGCGGAACTATAATTGTTCCATAAGAAGGCAGGCTGATATTATTAATAGTCACCTCAATACTGTAAATGCGGAGATACTGATTCTAAATAAAGAACGGTATTCTCCGCATTTCTTTATCATCACAGTCAGATTAAAATAGATACTGTAAAGCGCGGAAATAAACCGTTTGCTGCAAATGTTTCATTTTTTGCTCTGTTTATATATACTTTCCAGCTTATTCTTGACTACTTTTGACACATCAAATTTATTCATTTATTCTAATTATCATGAAACACGTAATTACATTCATCCTATTGTTTTTGTGTATCCCCGTATTTGCCCAACAAAAGATTGCACGCGAATATATCGAATGGTCTGACATCTGGATTCCCGGAGCCAACAAAACAGACCTTCCCCATGTATTGCTTATCGGTAATTCCATCACACGCGGATATTACGGAAAAGTAGAAGAAGCACTGAAAGAAAAGGCATATGTAGGACGGCTTTCCAATTCGAAAAGTGTAGGAGATCCGGCTTTAATCGACGAACTGGCAGTGATACTCAAAAACACCAAGTTCGATGTTATCCATTTCAATAATGGCTTGCACGGATTCGATTATACCGAAGAAGAATATGATAAAAGTTTCCCTCAATTAATCAAAGTCATCCGTAAATATGCCCCTAAAGCAAAACTGATCTGGGCAACAACCACTCCTGTCCGCACCGGAGAAGGTATGAAAGAATTTGCTCCCATCACCGAACGATTGAAAGTCCGTAACCAGATTGCACTGAAACATATCAATCGTGCCGGCATAGAGGTGAATGACTTATGGAAAGTGGTCATCGATCATCCCGAATATTATGCAGGCGGAGACGGAACACATCCGGTCGATGCAGGATATTCAGCTTTAGCTGCCCAAGTCGTTTCCGTTCTGAAAGACAAGTTACAACAAACTCATAAATAAACAAACGATCTGTCATTGACTAAAACCGAATCATATGGATAAGAAAAAAATCTGTTATTTAATACTCCTTTGTTTATTCTCTCTGAGCTGTACACTACAGGCTGAGAAATACGAAACTGTTTCTCCTGACGGAAAACTGAAGATTAAACTGAAAATAGACAACGGTACCCAATATGAAGTATGGTACGATCATACACAACTTATACTCCCCTCTTCCATCGGCTTACATCTGGCTGACGGCAGAGTAATCGGTAACGGAAGTGTAAAGTCGGCTAAGAAAAGAAAAGTCGATCAGACCATCGACGTACCTGTCGGGAAAAATAAAGTATTACAGGATGCTTATAATGAACTGACCATTTCTTTTACTGATAACTACGACCTCGTGGTACGTGCCTATGATGAAGGAGTAGCCTATCAGTTCGTTACCCGCCTGGACGGAGAAATAACGATTATCAGTGAAGATGCCATTTTCAATTTTGCTTCTACTCCGACTATCTATTATCCGGAATGCGATGCTAATTATTCCGGCGAAACAGACCAGTCCGGTCGCACCCACCAGGTACATCAGGGATACCGGAACTTCGAAAGGCTCTATAAAGTGTACAAAGGTCCGTTGGAAATTCCTTACGAACATTTCGCTGTTTCTCCGGTATTATACGAATATCCCGATTCTCCCTATAAAGTAGTCATTACAGAATCGAATACCTATGATTATCCGGCTCTGTACATGGAATCCAACGGCTACAATTCCATGCGGGGAAAGTGGGCTAACTATCCGAAAGAAACAATGGATTCCGATCCGTCAAATCCTTATTACTGGTACTCCAATCATCTGGTTATCTCCAGAGAAAATTACATTGCAAAAACGGACGGAAACCGTAGCTTTCCCTGGCGGGTAATCATTGTCTCGGAAGAAGATAAATCATTGTTGAATAATGAACTGGTATATAAACTGGCCGACCCTTGCCGTCTGACCGATACTTCCTGGATTCAACCGGGCAAAAGTGCATGGGAATGGTGGCATAAAGCAGTTCTGGAAGGGGTTGACTTCCCCAGTGGAAATAAGCAGCTATCGTTCCAGTTATATAAATACTACGTAGACTGGGCTTCAAAGAATCATATCGAATATATGACTTTAGATGCTGGATGGTCCGAAGACTATCTGAAAGAACTATGTTCATACGCCAAAGAAAGGAATGTGAAGATTATCGTCTGGACATGGGCCAGTTGTGCCAAAGAAAATCCCAGCGACTGGATCGCAAAAATGCACAGTTACGGAGTATCCGGAGCAAAAATCGACTTCTTCGAACGAAATGACCAGATAGCTATGCGATGGGGAAAAGAGTTTGCCGAACGTCTGGCGGAAAAGAAAATGGTAGCTGTTTTCCATGGCTGTCCCGTTCCTACCGGATTGCATCGTACATATCCCAACATATTGAATTATGAAGCTGTAAGAGGAGCGGAATGTAACTTCTGGGAAAAGACGTTAACTCCCGAATATCACACCCGTTTCCCGTTCATCCGTTTATTGGCAGGACCGGCGGATTATACTCCGGGATCGATGAGAAGTGTCACTCAAAGTGAATTCAAACCAATGGATATAGATAATACTCCGCCTATGAGCATGGGAACACGTTCGCACGAATTATCCATGTTTGTTATTTACGATCAATGGATGGCTTATTTGTGCGACTCACCGACCGAATACAATAAATATCCGGATGTGCTCGACTTCCTTTCTAAAGTTCCTGCCGTATGGGATAAGACCTTGCCATTGCAAGCAAAATTAAGCGAATACATCGTGACAGCCAAACAAAAAGGCAATGACTGGTATGTGGGCGGAATGACCAACTGGGATGCCCGTTCCACAGAAATAAACCTCAACTTCCTGAAAGACAATGTCTCCTATCAGGCAACTATCTTTAAAGACGCTCCAAATTCCTATGAGCAACCTAAAGAATATATGGTAGAGAAAAGAACAGTGGATAATAAAACTATATTGAATATAGATATGGCAAAAGGCGGTGGATTCGTTATCCGTCTGGAAGCAGAAAACTAATATCGCTATGAATGAAATTTAAATGAGATAATTACATCTCAAAGAACGGTACCATCTGATGCACAGAATGGTACACTCCAATACATTAAACGGTACCTTCCAACATACTGGATGGTACCGTTTGATGTATTGGAAGGTACCGTTTGTATATCCTATCATAATCCCAACTTTGCAGAAATCTCCAGCATCCGCTGAATAGGCTTTACCGCCTTCTCCGCTATCTCAGGATCAACGGTAATCTCCGGTGACTCATTCTTCAGACACTCATAGAGCTTCTCTAACGTATTCAACCGCATAAAGCTACACTCGTTACATCCGCAGGTACTATCGTTCGGCGGAGCAGGGATAAACGTTGTTTGGGGACACTTCTTCTGCATCTCATGCAAGATACCTGATTCGGTAGCCACAATATACGTATTTTCCGGATGGTTTACTGCATACTTCAGCAGTGCAGCTGTAGATCCTACCACATCTGCCAGTTTCAACACAGTACTTTTGCATTCGGGATGTGCCAGAACCAACGCTTCCGGATGCTGCGCTTTCAGTTCCACAATCTTTTCCACCGAGAACTGTTCGTGCACATGACAGGCTCCGTCCCAAAGTAACATATTCCTGTTCGTAACTGAGTTGATATAATTTCCCAGATTCCGGTCCGGACCAAAGATTATTTTCTCATCTTCGGGGAAACTTTCCACGATCTGCCGTGCATTGGTGGAAGTCACCACCACATCCGTTACCGCTTTCACAGCAGCTGTCGTGTTAACGTATGAAATAACGGTATGCCCCGGGTGCTCTTTGACAAACTGCGCAAACTGGTCCGCCGGACAACTGTCCGCCAACGAACACCCTGCTTCCATGTCAGGCACCAGTACTTTCTTATCCGGACAAAGCACTTTCGCCGTCTCACCCATAAAGTGAACGCCACACATCACAATGATGTCCGCCTCCGTCTTGGCAGCCAGCTGGGCCAACGCCAGACTGTCACCAACGTAATCAGCGATATCCTGTATTTCACCCTTCTGGTAGTAGTGCCCCAGAATGATTGCATTCTTTTCTTTCTTCAGCTCCTTAATAGCCTTTATGAGATCATTCATAATAATATTCTTTTATTTCTTCCTTTTAAAAAAATCCTTTGTTAGTGATGATAGCCTGTTAATAATGTTAGCAAATAAATACGATTTTCCTTGCCGGATAAGTTATTAGTCTATCCTTCTGTTTTATGAGTCCGTTATGAACGGATGTAAAGCAGAAGATTTACTATTTATTATCTTCATTATCAATGTAAGCCTTGTCAAATGGGAGAATACTATTAACTCCCTGTTGATAAAGTGCAAAGTTAAAAACTTTATGGATATAAACAGGCAGATAAGTGCTGAAAAATATGTTGATGGATGCATAGAAAGTTTAGGCTTAGTTTTTTGGAATGTTCATAAGGAGTGTCCCTTATACCTTCTTTTGAATAATGCAAGAATTATTTTTCAAATTCTTTCCCGATTGTTTTGACAGGTTTTAAACCGTTATCAACACCTCTGTTAACAGAAAAGAACTACCTTTGCAATCGAAATGTAATAGAAGGAAGAACGTATGCGAAAACTGAAAATAACAGAGCTGAACCGTATCAGTGCCGAAGAGTTTAAACAGGCAGAAAAACTGCCTCTGGTAGTAGTGTTGGATGATATTCGTAGCCTGCATAATATAGGTTCCGTGTTTCGTACCTCGGATGCTTTCCGTATCGAGTGTATCTATCTGTGTGGAATAACGGCTACTCCTCCCCACCCCGAAATGCATAAGACGGCTTTGGGCGCAGAGTTCACTGTTGACTGGAAGTATGTTAATAACGCTGTTGATGCTGTTGATAACCTCCGCAAAGAAGGATATATTGTCTATTCGATAGAACAGGCGGAAGGCAGCATTATGTTGGATCAACTCGAACTGGATAAGACGAAAAGATACGCTATCGTAATGGGAAATGAAGTGAAAGGGGTGCAACAGGAAGTGATTGATCATTCGGATGGCTGTATCGAGATTCCCCAATATGGTACCAAGCATTCTCTGAACGTGTCTGTAACAACGGGTATTGTCATCTGGGATTTGTTCAAAAAGCTGCGTTGACAGTATAAAATCAGTCGGTTAATAATTAGTTAATAAGTGGTTGATATCGTAGTTAACTTGCTATTAATTAATGTTCTTTTTCTGTTCATAATTGTGTGGGACGATAAGAGAGTATTGTAGCAACCTACTCTTAGATGAGTCTGATTGATTCAGTGTTTATTAACCATCCTGTTTCAAGCTGTTATCAGATGGCATCACAGCTATTAACAGTTGACTTCTCAGGTGTTAATACCCTGCATGACAAGTATTAACACCTGAGAAGTCAACTGTTAATACCCTGAAAGTCAGATAAAGCGGGGTAATTTTCCTATGGTGATAGTGGAATTAGATTTAATAGAAATATGATGGTTAATAAGGACGTTGATAACCTTATAACTTATAACAAGGTGAATCAGATTTGTCCGTTCTCTACCAGCAGCACGACTCTTTCCGTCAGTTTATCTTCTCCCAACGGATCATATTCCTTTTTCAGACTGGCACCGAACAGTGCAGCGAACGTCTGATAGAATCCTGCTTTGAAAGGTCCCATAAAGGCTTTCACCAGTTCATAACTGGTGGAATTACTTTGTCGGTCTATCAATTTAATCAAGAGTTTACCCTGTGCAAAAGAGAGTTTCTTCATCCGTGCGGTATATTGTTCTTTCAATCCTTTTTCCACACGTTTCAGATGTTTCTGACGTGCCTTCTCGTTGGGTAATGTCTGAAGATATTCGTAAGTTTCGATGATAGCCTGGTTAATTTCTTTGGAGATAGGATATACCTTCTTTACGTTACGTACCAGCCGATAGTATTCCAGACGTTCTTTTTCATTCTTGAATTTAAGTGGGCGGAAGATATAAACAGTTCTTAACTGGATACATGGAATGGTATCTCCGTTGTAGATACACATAGGAACCAGGTATCCGTTGATGCTTTGCTTGTCCTGTGCCTGTATCTTCGATGAACAGACCATAGCAAACGCCATCATTATTACTATGTTAAGCCTCCTTTTCACATTACAAAAATAGAATTAAAATTTTATTATTCAGATATTTCTTTTAGACGTTAACCTATTTAAAGTATCTTTGCGCCCTTGTCTGTAAAAACGCAAGGTACAAACAAATAATTTATTAATGAAAACTACTCAACTATTTCGGTTGATAAGTATTATAAACAGCCTGTTCATTATTCCTGCTTGTAGTGCTCAAAACCCTTCTCAAAGTATTATAGAAGATATTTTTGAAGATTTATCTGTTAATAATAGTGTTGATAATGCTGTTAATGAACCCAACTGGGAGAATGAATTGGAAGAACTGTCCGTCCGTCTTCACGAACCTGTAGATTTAAACCGGGCTACCCGTCAACAACTGGAACAATTTCCTTTTCTCAGTGATATTCAGATTGAACATCTGCTGGCCTATATATATGTGCACGGGCAAATGGAGACCCTTTATGAACTTCAGTTAATAGAGGATATGGACAGGCAGACCATTCAGTATCTATTGCCTTTCGTATGTATCAAAGCTATTAACAATGAGTCGTCTTTTCGGTGGAAAACTATGTTGAAAAGCGCTATGAAGTATGGGAAGAATGAAGTTCTAACTCGCATAGATATACCGTTTTACAAGCGGAAAGGTTATGAACATACCTATTTGGGACCTTCTGTTTATAACTCTGTTAAGTATGCTTTCCGTTATCGCGACCAGCTCTATGCAGGTCTCGTTGCGGAGAAGGATGCCGGAGAACCTTTCTTTGCTCTGCACAATCGTCAAGGGTATGATTATTATTCTTTTTATCTCTTACTCAAAGATTGTGGGCGGTTAAAAACATTGTCTGTTGGTAACTATCGGTTAAGTTTCGGACAGGGGCTGGTGATTAGCACGGATTACTTACTGGGAAAGACCGTATATGCCTCTTCTTTCAACACCCGCAGCGGAGGAATCAAGAAACATTCTTCTACTGACGAAACTAATTATTTTCGGGGAGCGGCGGCAACTGTAAGCATTACAAAACAATGGAGTGTATCCGGCTTTTACTCACACCGTTCGCTGGACGGTGTGCTGACCGATGGCGAAATAACTTCTATCTACAAAACCGGACTACACCGCAGTCAGAAAGAAGCCGATAAGAAGAATCTATTCACCATGCAGCTGACCGGTGGAAACGTAAGTTATCAACAAAACCGTATCCGTCTGGGTATCACCGGAATTTACTATGTTTTCAACCGACCTTATGAACCGCAATTAACAGGTTATTCCCAATACAACATTCATGGAAATCAGTTCTACAATTTGGGGATAGACTATGCCTGTCGCTGGCATCGTTTTTCTTTTCAAGGAGAGACGGCTATGGGAAAACAAGGCAGTGCTACTTTGAACCGTCTTCAGTATTCACCGGTGGAAGGAACTCAGTTGATGATCGTACAACGATACTATTCATATAATTATTGGGCTATGTTCGCCCATTCTTTTGGGGAAGGAAGTACGGTTCAGAATGAACAGGGGTATTATCTGGGATTGGAAACCTCTCCTTTTCGGCACTGGCACTTCTTTGCTTCCTTCGATCTGTTTTCTTTCCCGTGGAAGAAATACCGGATCAGCCAGCCTTCCCATGGCGTAGACGGATTGTTTCAGGCTACGTTTACTCCGCACAGTCATCTGACGATGTACTTAAAATATCGATATAAACAGAAAGAACGTGACTTGACAGATAGCAAAGAAAAACTAACGCTTCCTATTTTTCATCACCAACTCCGATATCGTTTGAACTATTTTGGGGGAGATGTGTTTAGCAGTCGTACAACTTTAGATTACAACCATTTTCATTCTCAAGACAGGGCTGCTAGTAAAGGATATCAAGTTACACAAATGATATCCTCCCAACTGCCTTGGACCAGGCTGTTTGCTGACGTTCAAGGCAGTTATTTTTCTACAGACGATTATGACTCGCGTGTTTATGTATCAGAGAAAGGATTGCTTTATACATTTTACACTCCGTCCTTCCAGGGGCGTGGATTCCGTTGTGCCGTCCGTCTGAGATATGAACTGAATGAACATTGGATGTTGATAACTAAGTTCGGAGAAACGATCTATCTCGACCGGAATGAAATAGGTTCCGGCAACGATTTAATACAGGGAAATAAAAAAGCAGACGTACAAATGCAACTTCGTATTAAGTTTTGAAGTATCTTTGCCCTGCATAGGAGAATATCTGAATAGTGTACATTTAATTGTTAATACTAAATCGTC
Source organism: Bacteroides faecis (assembly GCF_020091505.1). NCBI lineage: Bacteria > Pseudomonadati > Bacteroidota > Bacteroidia > Bacteroidales > Bacteroidaceae > Bacteroides > Bacteroides faecis. The sequence goes on from NZ_CP081916.1 coordinate 1,051,818, forward strand.
AAATCGTAAATAAAATGACTATTATTTTTCCTTCCCCCATTTTCGGCCCTGTTCATTCCCGCCGTTTGGGCGTATCTTTGGGAATCAACTTATTGCCGGAAGATGGTAAAGTTTGCTCGTTCGACTGCATTTATTGTGAATGTGGCTTCAATGCCGACCATCGTCCGAAAAAACATCTGCCTGCTCGTGAAGAAGTACGTACCGCTCTCGAAGAAAAGCTGAAAGATATGCAGCAGAACGGTCCTGCTCCCGATGTTCTGACATTTGCCGGAAACGGTGAACCGACTGCTCACCCTCATTTTCCGGAAATCATAGAAGATACACTGGCACTTCGGGATCATTATTTTCCGAAAGCAAAAGTAAGTGTATTGAGTAATTCCACATTTATCGACCGCCCTGCCGTATTCGATGCACTGAACAAGATAGATAACAATATCCTGAAACTGGATACGGTAAACGAAGAATATATTCATCTCCTCGATCGTCCCAATGGAAAATATTCCGTAAGGAAGATTATCGAAAAGATGAAAGAATTCAAGGGCAACTGTATTATTCAGACCATGTTTCTGAAAGGAAGTTATCTGGGAAAAGATATGAATAACACATCCGATGAGTTTGTACTTCCTTGGCTGGAAGCAGTCAAAGAGATTGCCCCGAGGCAAGTAATGATCTATACGATTGACCGGGAAACTCCCGACCATGATCTGCAGAAAGCCACTCACGAAGAGCTGGACCGGATTGTGGATCTGATAAAAGAAACGGGAATTCCGGCAACGGCATCCTATTGACAATTTAACCTGAGAATCATTTTTTAACACGCCTAACAACTAATATTATGAAACACACGAATTTAGTCTTTTATCTTGGCAGGTATTTCCTGAATGCCTGTCACCTTGTTACCCGAATAAAGTGCCATGCTATTGCCCTCCACTTATCCTGATGGGATTTGTGAATAAATAATAATAAAACAGCTCCCGTTTTAGGGTAACTGGAAGATAAAGTGTATTTATCACCGAACGAGTAATATTTTATAATCTGATATTAACAATCTTAATGTCTAATACTTAATAAATAGAATCATGAAAAAAGAAACCCCCTTCTATTTGCGACATTTCAGGCATATTGCCGTTTTACTATTTTTATCTTTGTTTTCCTTTTTATCTATACAAGCATCCGTAACTTCGGATCAGAGTGACGTTTCTTCGGCAGCCGTCCGGCAGGAACAGACATCGGGCATTCTCCGTGCGGAGAAAATAAATCCGACGACGGTTGATGTATTGTTCTCAAACCGGCAACGGATGACTATCGACTTTTACGGAGAAAATATTTTCCGTGTCTTTCAGGACAATTCCGGCGGTGTCATTCGTGATCCCGAGGCAAAGCCGGAAGCACAGATACTTGTCGACCAGCCCCGGCGCAAAGTTTCCGGACTGACGGTGGAAGAGAAAGGAGGAGATATCACCCTGACTACCGCCAGAGTACGGATTGAATTGAATAAGCAGACCGGACTGATGAAAGTCTTTAATCTGTTGACAAATAAATGCGTCATCGAAGAAGTCGCTCCGGTAGCATTCGGTCCTAAAGAAGTGACCGTGACATTGAAAGAGAATCCCGAAGAATACTTCTATGGAGGTGGTGTGCAAAACGGACGCTTCTCTCATAAAGGCAAAGTCATTGCCATCGAAAACCAGAATAGCTGGACAGATGGCGGAGTGGCCTCTCCTACTCCTTTCTACTGGTCCACCAATGGCTACGGAATGATGTGGTACACTTTCAAAAAAGGCGGGTACGACTTTGGAGCAACAGAAAAAAACAAAGTGAAACTATCTCACAATTCTTCTTACCTTGATATTTTTTATATGGTCAACGACGGAGCCGTTTCCTTGTTGAATGATTTCTATCAGTTGACGGGGAACCCCGTTCTGTTGCCCAAATTCGGTTTTTACGAAGGACATCTCAACGCCTACAATCGTGACTACTGGAAGGAAGACGAAAAAGGAATTCTCTTTGAAGACGGAAAGCGTTATAAGGAAAGCCAGAAAGATAATGGCGGTATCAAAGAGTCTCTGAACGGCGAAAAGAACAATTACCAATTTTCGGCACGTGCTGTGATCGACCGTTACAAGAATCAGGATATGCCTCTCGGATGGTTACTTCCGAATGACGGTTACGGAGCCGGATACGGACAGACGGAAACACTGGACGGCAATATTGCCAATCTGAAAAGTCTCGGAGATTATGCCCGCAAAAACGGTGTGGAAATAGGGCTCTGGACACAGTCGGACTTGCATCCGAAAGAAGGTGTAAGTGCCTTGTTGCAGCGTGATATCGTGAAAGAAGTCCGTGATGCCGGCGTGCGTGTACTGAAAACTGACGTGGCATGGGTAGGAGCCGGTTATTCCTTCGGATTGAATGGAGTGGCGGACGTAGGACATATTATGCCTTATTATGGCAGTGATGCCCGTCCATTTATCATCTCTCTGGATGGCTGGGCAGGCACGCAACGCTATGCCGGAATCTGGTCGGGCGACCAGACAGGCGGTGTCTGGGAATATATCCGTTTCCACATCCCGACCTATATCGGTTCCGGTCTGTCCGGCCAGCCGAACATTTGTTCGGATATGGACGGTATCTTCGGTGGAAAAAACGAAGTAGTCAATATACGTGATTTCCAATGGAAAACATTTACTCCTATGCAGTTGAATATGGATGGCTGGGGAGCCAACGAAAAGTACCCCCATGCTTTAGGCGAACCGGCTACATCCATTAACCGCATGTATCTGAAACTGAAATCCGAACTGATGCCTTACGCTTATAGCTTTGCCAAGGAAGCGGTAGACGGAATGCCGCTGATCCGTGCCATGTTCCTGGACTATCCGAATCCGTATACTTATGGTACGGCTACCTGTTACCAGTATATGTACGGTACGGATTTTCTCGTAGCACCTGTCTATCAGGCAACCAAAGCCGATAAGGAAGGCAATGATATCCGTAACGGCATCTATCTGCCCGAAGGTACATGGATTGATTATTTCACCGGTGAGAAATACGAAGGCAACTGTATCCTCAACAATTTTGAAACACCTATTTGGAAGTTGCCTGTATTTGTAAAAAGCGGAGCGATTATTCCCATGACTCATCCCAATAATAATGTCAGCGAGATAGATCCCTCCCTCCGTATCTACGAACTTTACCCGAACCGACACATGGCAACCGTGGAATACGATGACGATGGTGTGACCGAAGCCTACAAACGCGAACAGTCAGTTTCCACTATCATCGAGTCCAACGTAGATAAAAAGAACCGCCTTACCGTTACCATTCACCCGACTGCCGGAAACTTTGACGGCTTTGTGAAAGAAAAAAGGACGGAACTGCGTATCAACGTCACAGAGAAACCGAAGAAACTTTCTGCCCGGATCAATAACAAGACGGTAAAACTGACAGAAGTAAACACCCCCGAAGATTATCGTAAAGGTGAGAATGTGTACTGGTATGAAGCTGCCCCTGACTTGAATAAGTTTGCAACCAAAGGCAGCGAATTTGAAAAAGTAGTCATCACAAAGAATCCGCTGGTGCATGCTAAATTAGCGTCTGTCGATGTGACCGCCAATCAGGTGGTACTGAACATGGAAGGTTTCCGCTTCGAACCGGCTGACCGCCATCGTGTATCGACAGGGGTGCTGACTGCCCCGCAGAATTTCCGTATAACGGAAGAAAATAGAGAAGCATATACCTTGAAACCTACTTGGGACAAACTGGCTAATGCTGATTTCTACGAAATCGAGTTTAACGGAATGCTTTATACTACCATACGTGATACGGAATTGCTGTTTGAAGATCTGGAAGCGGATACCCCCTATTCTTTCAAACTCCGTGCAGTCAATAAAGACGGCGTTTCCGACTGGGCGGAACTCCAGGTGAAGACAAAGACGAACCCGTTGGAATTTGCTATTCAGGGCATTGAAGGAGAATCAACGGCAGCTGCACAAGGCGGAGCCGGTGTGAACCGCTTGTTCGACTTTGCAGAATCCGGAGATAACTGGCACACGAAGTATAATGTAAGTGCAGTTCCGTTCGATTTGATTATCGACCTCAAAACGGTTAACCAACTGGATAAATTCCATTATCTGCCACGTACGGATGCCGGAAACGGTACACTGCTGAAAGGTTCCGTATCTTACAGCATGGACAAGGAACACTGGACGGAAGCCGGAGCATTCGACTGGAAGCGGGATGCTGACGTGAAAGTCTTTGAGTTTACCGCTCATCCTACGGCACGTTACATCAAACTCAGCATTACGGCAGGTGTAGGCAATTATGGTTCCGGTCGTGAGCTGTATGTATTCAAAGTACCGGGAACGGCAAGTTATCTGCAAGGAGACATCAACAATGATGGCAAGATCGACCGCAACGACCTGATTTCGTATATGAACTACACGGGCCTGCGTCGCGGAGATTCGGACTTCGAAGGATACATCAGCAAGGGAGACATCAACCTGAATGACTTGATAGATGCCTATGACATTTCTGTCGTGGCCACTCAACTTGACGGTGGTGTCGACAGGAAAGCTACGGAGAAAGTATCGGGTTCTCTGTCCATCAGTACTCCGAAGAAGCTGTATCAAAAGGACGAAATCGTTGAAATCCGTGTGAAAGGCAATGAGCTGAAGTCGGTGAATGCCCTTAGTTTTGCTCTGCCTTACGACCAGAATGACTATGAATTTGTAGGTGTGGAACCGTTGAACATGAAAGCCATGGAGAACCTGACTTACGACCGATTGCATACGAATGGCGTGAAATCTCTCTATCCTACTTTCGTCAATATGGGAAAACAGGAATCACTCGAAGGTTCGGAAGATTTGTTCATACTGAAACTGAAAGCGAAACGGAAAGTGAAGTTTGAACTGACTTTGAAAGACGGAATGCTGGTTGATAAGCGACTGAGGATGCATTCATTTTAAAATGTGCTTCATGTAAAGCATTGATATATAAAATAAAAAGAGGATGCCTGTGGGGAAACTGTGGGCATCCTCTTTGAGAGACAGACGGGAAGGAGTACTTTCACAAGCAGTCCTTCAGTCTGCTACCTCCACATATTTAATCTGGTTAGGATTATTGAATGGTCTCTTTTATTAATAAATGTATTGAACATCTCTTCTTGGGGGAGTGAGCATCATCTATTCTCTTGGATAATAATCTTTATTCAATTGCACGCAAACTGATTAGTTCCAGCCATTTATTCATACTCAGGTCAATACCTCCTTTGGCTAAATATTGAATAGCTTTTTTATAATGCGGGTTGTCTTGTTCTCCAAATAAATTGTTACTTAGTTCCCCAAGATTATAATAAAGACGTGCCATCTGCATATAGTCCAGCATGGTATAATTTTCATCGACAGCTCCGTCAACCAAACGGTTCAACAGGTTATAAGCAATTCCTTTTTCTTCTTCCGATAATTCGGAGAGTGGAGACTGAAGGAGTTTAGTGGATTGCATTAACCGAATAATGTCCTTTTTGAAATCTGATTGCATGTTTTGTCAGGTTGCCGCATCAGTTTCCTGTTGGTGCGTGATTTATAAAAAAGAGGACGTGGAAACTATCTACTTATGCCACCATAGGTATCCACTACGACCCTTCCACGACATAAGTGATAGTCCCACGCCCAATTTGGTATATAACAAAGTTTATATACAATTGTGCGCGAGACCCGTCACTCATTGTCACTCGTGGATAAAATTAGTGGATTCTATGGTGAGTGCAATAAATAACCGTTCTCAATACAAAATTTAAAAGCTTTCTTTCTACAAGCGAAAGTAAGCATGTGACAAAAGTAGTAATAAATATTTGTAAAGCAAATAATATTGTTTTATAATTTGGGTGTAATAATAAAGAGAAATGATAGTCGGTGTCATTCAATTAATTGATTCTCATTTCAATTTTACTGCAATAGCGGGCAAAACTTTATGGTTCATTGAGCGAAATCATGAGGACGATTTACTTGTTTCTTCCGTATGAATTAATGATTTCTCCTTATCTATTTAGTCATTTCTTCTTCATCTATTCATGTGATGCACTTGTGTAACTGTCGTGTTGCAGAAGTGTAATCAATCAGTTGCACAAGTCTGTCTGAATGATTGCTTAAGTAAAAATAGATACTATCCAGGAATAAGTAATTAATGTGCTGATATCTTGTTTGTTACAGGAAAAGTGCAGTTTTCTCATAGAGAAAGATAAAAACGTCCTATAGTTTTTTGTGAACTTCTCTTAAAAAAGAGGACTTTTGAGGGATAAATAATTGATTAGTAGCTCTGTGACATTTTTGTTTTTCCCTGTATAATACTTAAGATAAAGACAAAAATGTCACAGGTTATTGGAGGCGTTCCGGAGAGTTCTTATTTTACATCATCCCATGTATCCGTCCGGAATGGGAAAGCAGCTATACCCAACGTATTACGTAAGGTGATATGGTCAACATAATTGCGGAAAGCATATCGAACGGCTACCGGTTGGGTAACTTGGTCACTCCATACCTCTACGTTTCTTGTGCGGCCTGCAATTCGTGCTTTTGCCGGATAAAACTTCTTATCGGCTCCTGCAATCTCAAAACCTTCCAATTCACAGTTGCCCGGTGCAAGTCCGTAGGGAGCATTGTCAAGTGTAACAATGGCTTTATTGCCGGAATATTCTACCTTTGTCATCATCGGTCCGGTAGATGGTAATTTATGGAGACCGTATGTTTTGGTCAGTGCGAGATTAGCCAATCGAAGTCCTACTACGTTTTTCTGAGGAGGATGAATGCAGAACTCGTCGCCGACATCTATTGTAGGAATCATTCCGGAGTTGGGAATAGTCTTCAATGCTTTCATTTGTGCTTCCTGCAATAAGGCGGAATTTATGTTCCGGCTGTTTCCGTATTTGTGCGGGGCAATCTGGACATAATAAAAAGGCATATCCGGTGCTTCCCATACATTTCTCCAGAGCTGAACCATTGCTGTCATCATCGGGGCGTAGAGCTGATAGTTGAATATATTCGATTCTCCTTGATACCAAAGGAAACCACGTGCTGTATAGTTTTTCACGGGCAATAACATAATATTATACAGGCATTGTAGCCGGCTGTTCGTATCCAGTTTGGGATTTTTGGCAGCTTCTATGTTTGCACCTTCCACAGAAGCCAGCGTTTCTTCCGTCATCCATGCCTCAATCCGTGAACCTCCCCAGCTATTGATGACCAGTCCTACAGGGAGATGGAGCGTTTCAGTCAATTGTTTGGCGAAGAAGTAACCCGCGGCACTACAATCCATCGTTGTTTCGGGCGAAGAAACTTCCCATTTTGCTCCTTCGAAGTCTGCCCGTTCTTTCACTCCTTTTGTTCTGGGAACGGTGATAAAACGGATACGGTCGCGATAGTTGCCTGCATTCAGAAGGGTTTCTAACGAATGGTCGATAGGTTGCCCCATATTTCCTTTCATAGTCATTTCCATATTGGACTGACCGGAGCATATCCATACTTCCCCTATTAATATATCTGATAGAGTGGTGCGAGTGCCGTCACTGATCGTGATGGAATAAGGCGTGTAACTTCCGGCAGGAGTGTCGACCTTGACCAGCCAGGCCCCGTCCTTGTCTGGTGTTACCTTGTAAGTCCGGTTGTTCCAGGAAGTAGTGACAGTCACTTTTTTACCGTCTGCCCATCCCCATAGTTTGACAGAACTGTTTTGTTGGAGTACCATGTGATCTCCCATCATGGCAGGAAGCCTCACTTTGCCTTGTGCAAGTGAAAAGAATAAAAGAGAAAGTGTAAAAATCAGGAAATGTTTTTTCATACTATTGTTTCATTAATTAGAATTTGATAAATACTTCATTAGGTATGGGACAAAATTACAATCTAATTTGAATATGGAATAATACTATTTAGTCATTCTCTGACAGATTTTGGTCGATTTATTCAAATCTTGCTTCTCTTCCACTGGTTCAATTTCCTTCCCCATAGGCTTGCCGGAGAAAGAAGTTTTGAATACATTTGTATTAAGATGCGTTACAGTTCATGTTTCCTGGGATACTATTTGAATAATATATTAATACTATGAGTAAAAAATCAGAGAATAACACATCCAGACTTGCTTCTCTGGATATTCTTCGCGGTTTTGATTTATTTCTTCTTGTCTTTTTTCAGCCGGTGTTTGCAGCATTGGTGCGACAGTTGAATCTGCCATTTCTCAATGATATCCTTTATCAGTTTGACCATGAAGTGTGGGAAGGGTTTCGTTTCTGGGACCTTGTGATGCCGTTGTTCCTGTTTATGACAGGAGCTTCGATGCCGTTTTCACTGTCTAAGTACATCGGGACTTCCGGCAGTTACCGGCCTGTCTACCGGAGGATTCTGAAACGGGTATTTCTGCTGTTTGTATTTGGGATGATTGTTCAGGGAAATCTGCTGGGACTGGATGGCAAGCATATTTATCTCTATTCAAACACTTTGCAGTCTATTGCTGTCGGCTATCTTATTGCGGCAGTCATCCAGTTGCATTTTTCGTTCAAGTGGCAGATAGGAATAACCTTATTGTTGCTTTTCGTGTACTGGATTCCTATGACATTTTTGGGTGACTTTACACCGGCGGGAAACTTTGCGGAGCAGGTAGACAGATGGGTATTGGGTCGCTTCAGAGATGGCGTCTATTGGAATGAAGACGGAACCTGGAGCTTTTCACCCTATTACAATTACACATGGATATGGAGCAGCCTGACATTCGGAGTGACTGTCATGCTCGGAGCCTTTGCCGGAAAAATAATGAAAGAAGGAAAGGCGGACCGTAAAAGGGTGGTACAGGTATTGTCGGTCGTTGGAGTGCTTCTGATAGGGCTGGCGATGCTCTGGAGTTTGCAGATGCCCGTCATCAAACGTTTGTGGACAGGTAGCATGACGTTGCTGTCCGGTGGTTATTGCTTTTTGCTGATGGCCCTGTTTTATTACTGGATTGACTATAAAGGACACAGCCGTGGGCTGAACTGGCTGAAAATATACGGCATGAACTCTATCACGGCTTACCTGCTGGGTGAAGTGGTAAACTTCCGTTGTATGGCTGATTCGGTTAGCTACGGGCTGAAACAATATATAGGAGATTATTATCCCGTATGGCTCACGTTTGCTAATTATCTGATTCTTTTCTTCCTGTTGAGAATGATGTATAAACGTGGTCTGTTTTTAAAAGTCTGATGAAGTAATGGGTATACAAAAAAGACAGCTGGGTGTCGGGTTGCATTAGCGGATAAATCGGGCGAATACATTTTTATGGAATAGAATTTTAGTATATTCTCATTCCGGGATGTATTATTAGAGAAGGTCCGTCTTATAAACGAACCTGATTGTGCAGCTTATAACTTGACACCCCCTCAAATAAAAAGAGCCATTTAACCCGGTCATCAGGTTTAAAATGGCTCTTTCTTTATTTTATTATCTGTCGTTTTTTACTGCATCACTTCTTTGGCTCTGTCCAGTGCTACATAGATATTCGGACAAATGTTCTCTTTTCCCAGCAATTCATAGAATCCTGATTTTTCCAGTACTTTGTGTACCTTTTCATTGACTCCGGAAAGGATGACGGTCGTCTTTTCCCTCTTTGACATTTCGCATAGCGTAGTCAGGTTGTGGATACCGGTAGAATCGATGAACGGTATTTTACGCATACGGATGATACGCACATCCGGGCGGTCGCCCAGTTGCGACATGGTTTCTTCAAACTTTGTGGCGATGCCGAAGAAATAAGGCCCGTTGATTTCATACACTTCCACCCCTTTGGGGATGATGATGTTCTCTTCATTCACGGCAATATCCGATTCCTTGTTCGGGTCGATTTCGTCTGTGATTACGGAGATTTCTGTAGTCTCCATGACACGTTTCATGAAGAGGACACAGGCAATGATCAATCCTATTTCGATGGCGACTGTCAAATCGAAGATAACGGTAAGGAAGAAAGTGATCAGCAATACGGTAACATCCGATTTTGGATTTTTCAGTAATGCCTTGAAGACTCTCCATCCGCTCATATTATAAGATACAATCACCAGTACTCCGGCCAGACATGCCATCGGAATGTATTGAGCCAGCGGCATCAGGAACAGAAGAATCAGCAACAGTACTACTGCATGGATAATTCCGGCAATGGGAGTTTTACCTCCGTTGTTGATGTTGGTCATTGTGCGGGCAATCGCTCCGGTAGCGGGAATACCTCCGAACAAAGGAGCTACGATGTTGGCGGCTCCCTGTGCGATAAGTTCCGTGTTGGAGTCGTGGCGGTCGCCGATCACACCGTCCGCTACGGTGGCGGATAACAAAGATTCGATAGCTCCCAGCACAGCGATGGTAATAGCTACCGGAAACAATTCTCTGATAGCTTCCCAGTTGAGGGCAGGCACTACAGCATCGGGCAACTCCGACTTGATAGTAAACCGGTCACCGATAGTCTGGATGCAGTCGATTCCGCCATAGGTCTTCATCAGATAAACGGCAAGTGTCACCACTACAATGGCGATCAGCGAACCGGGAATTTTTTTGGAGAACCGGGGAGTAATCGCTATAATAATGATACTGACAATGCTGACAATTGTATTCCACCAGTTTATTGTGTCGAAATGGTGGAAATAAATCATCCATTTCCCGATAAAATCCCCCGGTACCTTTTCACCTCCGAAGGACAATCCGAAGATATCGGCGATCTGCGTAGTGAAAATAGTAACGGCGATACCACTGGTGAAACCGACAATGATGGGATACGGAATAAACTTGATGACCGCTCCGAGTTTGAATACACCTAACAGTATCAGGATGATACCTGCCATAAGTGTAGCTACAATCAGTCCGGCTTCACCATATTGCTGGATGATGCCGTAGATGATAACGATAAAAGCTCCTGTCGGTCCGCCGATCTGGACCTTGCTTCCTCCCATCAGAGAGATGATGAATCCGGCAATGATAGCGGTGATAATACCTTTTTCGGGCGATACTCCCGAAGCAATACCGAAGGCAATAGCTAACGGAAGTGCCACGATACCGACGATGACACCTGCCATCAGGTCTGCCATAAACGTTTCTTTCGAATAATTCTTTAAACAAGAAACCAATTTGGGTTTAAATTCAAATAACTTCATTTCTGTGAATTGTTACATGTGCTTTTGCTATTTTGTAAAGTAGAGGTTGCAAAATTACATAAAATAATCGAGATAAGTATGTTTAGCAACATGCTATTTGATTGTTGATAGGTTTTGTCTATGAGTTGATAGTTTTTATTCATTAAGAAAAGGAGACTTATTACGAACAAATCTCTTATATTTGCGTTATAAGTAGTACGACAAGTTACGTTTGGTAATAACCAATTTTAAAATATAATAGAATTATGACTAAGAGTATCAAAGGAACCCAGACAGAGAAAAATCTGTTGACTTCATTCGCGGGAGAATCACAGGCAAGAATGCGTTACACTTATTTTGCAAGTGTTGCAAAGAAGGAAGGTTACGAACAAATTTCAGCAATCTTCACAGAAACAGCTGATCAGGAAAAGGAACACGCAAAACGTATGTTCAAGTTCCTGGAAGGTGGCATGGTTGAAATTACTGCCAGCTATCCGGCTGGTGTGATCGGCAATACACTCGAAAATCTTCGCGCTGCCGCTGCCGGCGAACACGAAGAATGGTCACTGGATTACCCTCACTTCGCAGATGTAGCAGAACAGGAAGGTTTCCCGATGATTGCTGCTATGTATCGTAATATCTCAATCGCTGAGAAAGGTCATGAAGAAAGATATCTGGCTTTCGTGAACAACATCGAAAATATGACTGTATTCGCTAAAGAAGGCGAAGTAGTATGGCAGTGCCGTAACTGCGGTTATATCGAAATCGGTAAGGAAGCTCCTGAAGTTTGCCCGGCATGTCTGCATCCGCAAGCATATTTCGAAGTGAAGAAAGAAAACTATTAATAGAAGCGTTTATTAGATAAAAAAATGCCACTTGCGGAAATTCTGCAAGCGGCATTTTTTTTATGGTTAGAAACTTGTCTTTTATCTGACAGTATCTTCTTTGTGGAACGTTACAGTCCTTTCAGCCGTAGAATCGTTTTTGATGCTGGTCACATCGCCTTTTGTCGTAAAGTATACATCGTTTCCCCTATCCGTAAAGCGATAGACTTTGACTCCGTCATGCTCGAACAGATAACTGATTTTGTAAGTTTCATTATTTTCCGCTTTTCCTTGTTTCAAAGGAATACTGGGAGGATAGCAGGAAGATATCCCTGCCATAATGATTAAAAGAATAAATAGTTTAGTTAGTGTTTTCACGATTACTTTTTTGCATGTGGATAATCAATCGTATAATGTAATCCGCGGCTTTCTTTGCGTTCCATTGCCTGGCGCATAATCAGATAGCCAACATTGACCATATTACGCAATTCGCAGATCTCTCTGGAAGCTACGCTGCGTTTGAACAAACTTTCAGTCTCTTCGTAGATAATATCCAGTCGGTCCCAGGCACGCTTCAGACGAAGATCACTGCGGACAATACCTACGTAGGTACTCATAATCTGGTTGACTTCTTTCATGCTTTGTGTGATCAGGACCATTTCTTCCGGTGAGCGTGTTCCCTCATCGTTCCATTCGGGGATAGCTTCGTTGTAAGCATACTGGTCTACCACTTCCAGGCTATGTTTGGCGGCGGCATCGGCATATACGACAGCTTCGATCAGTGAGTTGGAAGCCAGACGGTTGCCGCCGTGAAGTCCGGTGCAAGAGCATTCTCCCACGGCATAAAGGCGTTCGATGGAAGATTGCCCGTTCAGGTCTACGAGGATACCGCCGCAAAGATAATGGGCAGCCGGAGCTACCGGGATATAGTCCTTGGTGATGTCGATACCCAGGCTGAGGCATTTCTCGTAGATATTGGGGAAATGTTTCTTTGTTTCTTCCGGGTCTTTGTGGGTAACGTCCAGATAGACGTGGTCGTCTCCCCGGTTTTTCATTTCGTTGTCGATGGCACGGGCGACGATATCACGCGGGGCAAGTGAAAGACGTGGATCATATTTCTGCATGAATTCTTTGCCGTCCATTGTACGGAGTACACCACCGTAGCCGCGCATTGCTTCCGTAATCAGGAAAGAAGGGCGGTCGCCCGGATGATAGAGGGCGGTAGGGTGAAATTGTACGAACTCCATGTCCTTTACCGTGCCTTTGGCGCGATAGACCATGGCGATACCGTCTCCGGTAGCGACCAGCGGGTTGGTGGTTGTTTTATAAACGGCCCCTACTCCACCGGTGGCCATTAAAGTCACTTTGGCGAGGTATGTATCTACTTTTCCGGTTTTCGGGTCGAGGATGTAAGCACCGTAACATTTGATGTCCGGTGTCTGGCGGGTAACGGTCACTCCCAAGTGATGCTGTGTCAGGATTTCAACGGCAAACTGGTTCTCAATCACTTCGATGTTCGGATGCCGCTGTACGGCTTTGATCAGGCTGTCCTGAATTTCTGCTCCCGTATTATCTTTATGGTGAAGAATGCGGAATTCGGAATGCCCTCCTTCGCGGTGCAAGTCAAATTCGCCTTTCTCGTTTTTGTCGAAGTCTACCCCCCACTTGATAAGTTCTTCAATTTGCGCAGGCGCTTCGCGCACTACTTTTTCTACTGCTTCACGGTCACTGATCCAGTCTCCTGCAATCATCGTGTCTTCAATGTGTTTGTCGAAATTATCTACCAGAAGGTTGGTGACAGACGCCACCCCTCCTTGGGCGAAGTACGTATTGGCTTCTTCCAGCCCGCTTTTACAGATAAGAGCAACTTTACCTTTGTGCGCTACTTTGAGCGCAAAACTCATACCGGCAATTCCGGAGCCGATAACGAGGAAATCGAATTTTCTTACCATAGTTTTGTTATTTCTCACCGCAAAGCTACAAAATAAGTTACTTCGTTGTTCTTTTCGTTGTCACTAATTCATAAAATTGCTACCTTGCAGGCAAAAAATTGACAAAATGAATCGAATTTTTCATGCCCGCATTGCCTGGTACCACTATTTTCTGTTGCTGGTGCTTACTGTAAATGCCGTCGGCGCTTTGTGGTGTAAATATATCTTGCCGGCAGTGCTGTTGATGCTTCTGCTTATTGTAGTGATCGAACAGATTATTCATACGGTTTATACCGTGTCTGCCGATGGCAATCTGGAGATATCTATGGGACGGTTTATCCGTAAAAAAGTAATCCCCATTGCCGAAATTACCGCTATCAGGAAGTATCATTCCATGAAGTTCGGAAAGTTTTCGGTGACGAACTATGTGTTGATAGAGTATGGAAACGGGAAGTTTGCCTCGGTAATGCCTGTCAAGGAACATGAATTTGTGGAGTTGATTAAAAAGAAAATGGAACAATAAATTCTATATCTATGAAATACCAAGTTATTATCATCGGTGGCGGTCCCGCAGGATATACAGCTGCCGAAACTGCCGGTAAAGCCGGTTTGAGCGTATTGCTGATCGAGAAAAACAGTCTGGGCGGTGTCTGCCTGAATGAAGGATGTATCCCGACAAAAACATTGTTGTATTCGGCCAAGACTTATGACAGTGCGCGGCATGCCTCGAAATATGCGGTGAATGTTTCCGAAGTTTCCTTCGATTTGCCTAAAATCATTGCCCGTAAAAGCAAAGTAGTGCGCAAGTTGGTATTGGGTGTCAAAGCGAAGCTGACTTCCAATAATGTAACGATGGTGACGGGAGAGGCACAGATCATAGATAAGAACACTGTTCGCTGCGGTGAAGAAACCTATGAAACGGAAAATCTGATACTGTGTACGGGTTCCGAAACTTTTATCCCTCCTGTTCCCGGTGTGGAAACGGTGAATTACTGGACACATCGGGATGCGCTGGATAGTAAGGAACTGCCTGCTTCTCTGGTTATTGTCGGTGGTGGAGTAATCGGTATGGAATTTGCGTCATTCTTTAATAGCCTGGGTGTGCAAGTGACGGTGGTAGAGATGATGGATGAGATTCTGGGGGGAATGGATAAAGAACTGTCCGGCCTGCTCCGTGCCGATTATGCGAAGCGGGGTGTTAAGTTTTTGCTCAGCACTAAAGTTGTCGCTTTATCACAGACGGAAGAAGGTGCGGTGGTTTCGTATGAGAATTCGGAAGGAAATGGTAGTGTTACGGCAGAGAAACTATTGATGAGCGTCGGACGTCGTCCCGTGACAAAAGGTTTCGGACTTGAAAATCTGAATCCGGATAAAACCGGGCGTGGTGCTATCAGGGTCAATGAGAAGATGCAGACTTCATTGCCCGGTGTCTATGTTTGCGGTGATCTGACAGGGTTCTCTTTGCTGGCTCATACAGCTGTTCGTGAAGCGGAAGTGGCTGTGCATACTATTCTGGGTAAAGAAGACGCTATGAGTTATCGCGCTATTCCGGGAGTGGTCTATACAAATCCGGAAATTGCCGGAGTCGGTGAGACGGAAGAATCGGCCTCATCAAAAGGCATTACTTATCAGGTAGTGAAACTTCCGATGGCTTATTCCGGTCGTTTCGTTGCAGAGAATGAAGGAGTGAACGGGGTTTGCAAGGTACTGCTGGACGAACAGGAACGGGTGATTGGTGCACACGTACTGGGTAATCCTGCTTCGGAGATTATCACACTTGCCGGAACAGCTATCGAGCTTGGGCTGACTGCTGCCGCATGGAAAAAGATCGTTTTCCCTCATCCTACGGTAGGGGAGATTTTCAGGGAAGCGTTATAATGGTTGCATCGGTTTTGCCGCAAGTTATCAGGCACGGGGGGATTCTTCATTATGTGCTGATAGCTCCTGACGGCAAAAGCCAGGGCATATAGGGGTGGTTATGGAAAAGGACCACCTTTATTGCCATAAATTGTTTAGCATGAAGAAAAGTCTTTTATTAGCTGTTTTGTCAGTATGCCTTCTTCCCTTGTGGGGACAGGCAAATCTTTCCCAAATAGATTCTCTGGTTCGGAAAATGCTTCCCGAAGCGTCCGAAGTCGGCATATCCGTATATGACCTGACGGCAAAGAAATCCCTCTATACCTATCATGATACGAAACTTTCCCGTCCGGCTTCTACCATGAAGTTGCTGACTGCTGTTACGGCGCTCTCCCGTTCCGACGCGGACAATCCTTTCTGTACGGAAGTATGGTATGATGGCGTGATAGAACATGACACGTTGCAGGGCAACCTGTACGTTGTCGGCGGATTCGATCCGGAATTTGATAGTCTGATGATGGATTCATTGATAGAAGAAGTAATCACCTTCCCTTTTTCGGTCATCAGCGGACAGGTATATGGTGATGTTTCGATGAAAGACTCTCTTTATTGGGGACATGGATGGGCATGGGATGATACTCCGGAGGCTTATCAGCCTTATTTATCTCCATTGATGTTCTGTAAGGGTGCTGTA
Source organism: Bacteroides faecis (assembly GCF_020091505.1). Taxonomy (NCBI): domain Bacteria; kingdom Pseudomonadati; phylum Bacteroidota; class Bacteroidia; order Bacteroidales; family Bacteroidaceae; genus Bacteroides; species Bacteroides faecis. Next base: position 1,068,255 of record NZ_CP081916.1, read on the forward strand.
GAGGTGACGGTAGTTCCCGGTTCCCAGCAAGGAGATACGGCGAGTATATCCTGCAAGCCGGCATCTTCTTATTATACAATGACGAATCGGACCAAGACACGTACTCCTTCTGCCGGAAAGTATTCGTTATCGAGAGATTGGCTGACTAACGGGAATAATCTGACCGTAACAGGGAATGTTTCTACGTTTAGGAAGGATCTGGTAAACGTCTATGATTCAGGAAGTTTCTTTATGCATGCCTTTCTGGAACGTCTCCGTGCGAAAGGAATCGTAGTCCCCGAATCGTATGGTTTTACTGAATTACCGGCGGATGGAGTTGAACAAATGGCTCGTTGGGAGACTCCGGTACAGAAAGTGCTGAACCAGTTGATGAAGGAAAGTGATAATCTGAATGCGGAAGCGATGCTTTGCCGTATTGCGTCACAAGCCACCGGAAAGAAACATGTGACGGCGGAAGATGGTATTGTCGAAATTATGAAGCTGATCCGTAAACTTGGACACGATCCGAAGGACTATAAGATTGCGGACGGTTGCGGACTGTCTAATTATAATTACCTCTCTCCCGCCCTGTTGGTCGATTTCTTGAAATATGCTTATTCGCAAACAGATGTTTTTCAGAAACTGTATAAGTCTCTTCCTGTTGCCGGGATAGATGGAACGTTGAAAAACAGAATGAAGAATACTTCCGCATTCAGAAATGTCCATGCAAAGACCGGCTCATTTACTGCTATCAACGCGCTTGCCGGATATCTGAAGATGAAGAACGGACATGAAGTGGCTTTTGCTATTATGAATCAGAATGTGCTTTCGGCAGCTAAGGCAAGGGCTTTTCAGGATAAGGTTTGCGAGGTCATTATCGGGCGTTAATTCCGGTAAATGAAAAAGGCTGTTGATAGAAAAAGTGAATACCTGCTTAAAATAATGCTCTTTTATTTGAACGTTTGCTTTATTGGCGTGTATGCTTTGTCAGAACGGTTCTAATTAAGCAATGTTGAATTAAATAAAAGAGTAAACAATGAAAGCTATCAAATATCTGTTACTTATTATGCTGTGTTTTTACGGCGAACAGATTTATTCTCAAAAAAAAGCGGTCTGGGTGCCAGACTCTATTGCGTCTCAAATTTCTGTGATTCAGAATCAGGCCCGCGAGTGGAAACAGCACACCGATGAAAATCCAAAAGATGAGAAAGCATGGATGCGCTATGTACGAACGATCCAAACACTCAAATCGCTTACTCCCGGCGATAGCATCGAAAAGGAAATCAATGAAATGATGGTCAAAGTGAAGAAATACATACCTAATACTGCTACTTATGCTTTGATACAAAATATGATTTTGCCTTTTAGTAAAAGTGATATGAGTTTCGATGAAATCATGGATAAGTGGCCTGATGCTGTTATGCATTATCCTACTTATATGGCTCTGTCCTTTCATAATAAGAATAGGTTGAAGGATGTTTCTATCCGATGGTATCAATCAGGTACGTACCCTCTCCAGTCTTTGAATTATACCTATAATGAATTGATTTCTGCAGAAAAAGATGCGTTAATATTTACTGATGCTAATTGGACGTTGTTTGCAAGTTATCTGCTTCAATATGGAAAGGGATTGTTTAACGATAAGAAAGTGATCTTCTCTGCTTTGATGCTTACTCCGTTCTCAATGAATGAGCTGACAGAGGAACTGGGCATACCGGAATTCAAAGATGCTGATCCGGAGTTTTATAAAAGTAAAACTCCAACAATGACATTTGCCAATGAAATGAAAAAACGCATAGAACATATTGCCAAATATACCAAACGTCCCATTTATATCTCTGTTTCAACCAACGAAGCTGTGAAGAATTTATTGAAAGACCATTTATATGGTGAAGGGCTATTAATGAGATATTCTTCCAAACCTTATGATAATCTGGCTGTCATGCGTCGTAATTTCGAGAATACCTATTTATTGGATTACTTATATGAAACGTTTTATCCGGAGACACTGACAGATGTTTGTCTTGATCTTAAAGGAGTAAAAATGCTTAGCATCTATTATGTACCGGCTTTCAAATCTCTTCTTCAGTTTTATAAGGAGTCTGGTGATGTGACTCATTATGATAAGCTTTATTCTTTGCTGGAATCTATCGTTAAGAAAGCAGATTATTATAGTGATGAAGTGCGTGAGCGTTATCTGAAAAGTATTAATTTCTAAACTATCCCCATTAAAAAGATTGTGAAACAATTCATTTATATATTATTCCTGTTGGTAAGTTTTGGGCAGGCTTTGTTTGCTCAGTCTGTTGAGACAGAGCTATTAGAAGTTCGTTTGCTCGAAAGAATGCCTTTCCCGTTAGGAAAAGACTGGTATCAAGCTCAAAAAGAAGGTTGGAAAGCAGAAGTGATGAAGGATAAGAAAGATGTGCGGGCATGGGAAAACTATTTGTCTGCATGTGATGCCGAATATTGGGAAGAAACGGATTCACTACAGAAGCAGAAGCTGGATAAAGAACGCCACAAAGCTTTCAGAAAAATGCAGAAGTGTGTGCCCGATACCCGATTTTGTTACCAGCGTTTGCTGGATCAAGCAAAGGATAAAAAGAAGGAAGAGGTTCTTCTGCAAAAGCTTTTTTCTTTGAAGCGTACAAGTGAACTCGATTATGTGAATGATATTATACGTTGTCAGCGTGCAGGTCAGACAGATAAAATAAAGGAAATATGTAAAGAGTGGTACTCTAGCGGTTTATATTCTCATGATCTTTTGTCTTACTGTTATAATGAACTTGTCGGATTGCAGGAAAATGCAATATTTGTTTCTGGTGCTTATGCTACTTTATGTTATCATTATCTGCTTCAATATGGGGCAGGACTTTTTAAGAATGTTCAGATTGTAGATGCGGACGATTTTAATCATCCTTCTTCAGAAAGTGAATTTTGGAGAGAGATAGGAATGGATTCGGAAGAACTTCCTGATTGGAAAACAATGGCAGGTGGAAAATCTAAATCATGTTCATGGGATTCGGAAACTTCTCCTAAGTGGAAAGGAAGAAATAATCCGGGCGCATGGTATCTGACTGTTAAGAAAAACCGTCCGGTATATTATCCGCAGTTTACCTCAACTTCGTATTTGAAAGAACTGAAAGACAGCCTTTACTCGGAAGGACTAGTATTTCGATATTCTACAAAACCTTATGATAACTTAGCTGTGATTCGGAAGAATTATGAGCAGAAATATTTGTTGGACTGTTTGCGGCAACCTTTGGTTCAAAATTCCTCGGTCTATTTTTCCGGCATTAATTATTCAAAAAATTACATCGTATCTCTTTCTCCGCTTTTGCGCTTTTACGATGCAAGTGGCGATAAGAATCAAGCAATAAAGTTGCGGCACTTGTTACAGGGAATTTTAGATAGAAGAGAAGAGGACGAGATTGTGAGTGTGGAGAGAGCTGAGTTTAATAAGTTAATGAAGGCAGTTGCTGATCGTATAAAGAATATGATAAAACAGGGAACTACTACGGTTACTGTTAACAGTATTAAAGAGGAATACCAGCAACTAATTGATCCAGTGGAACCATGACATTATTCAGTTCTTTCAAACGCGACGAAACAGATGAACAGCTGATGGAACGCTTTGTATTCAGAGACAACGAGAAAGCATTCGAAGAGCTTTATTGTCGCTATGCTCCCCGCTTCAAAGGTTTCTTTATACGGATGCTGTCGGCGGACAGAGCATTGGCAGACGATTTCCTGCAAGAGTTGTTTCTCCGGATTTATGAAGCCAGAGGTAGTTATCAGCATGGAAAGCAGTTTTCTACATGGGCTTTTTCGATGGCATATAATCTTTGCAAAAATGAGTACCGCCACCGTGACATAGTAGACGAGTACCGTTTGCAACAGTCGTATACGAATGAAGAAGATAGTTGCTCTTCACCTGAGTTTGAGGCTGTGCATGATCGGCAGGTTTTCGACCGGCAGTTGAAGAAAGCGCTTGCAGGATTGACAGACGAACAACGGGCGGCATATACGCTCCGTTATGAGGAAGAACTTCCGGTACAGGAGATTGCCCAAGTCCTGTGTTGTCCGGAAGGTACAGTAAAATCTCGCTTATATTATACTTTGAAAGTATTGCAGCGTTCTTTATCAGATTATAATCCCCAAAAATAGATGAATATGAAAAGTGATGATTTAGAAAGATTGGAAGAATCGCAGGAGATGCAACAGTTGATTCGCTCTGCTAAAGAGCAGTATGAGCAGGAAAAGTCTGCCCAGCCTCCGGTTCCTTATTCTGTCTTTGCACGGACTCTTAAAGAAAGGCAGAAAGGCGAAAAGATGGAAGTGAAGCAGAAGCCATTCGGCAGGGGCGTTCTCGGGGAGAAGCATAAATATGGAAAACGTTCGGGGATTTCTCCCTGGTGGTTGGTAGCTGCCTGTTTGCTGGGGTGTATCATTGGTTATGGTGTTTCCAATACCCCGGATAGTCGGGAGACCGCTACGGACAGGCTTGCTGTAACAGATACGGTGATCATTGTGCATGAGCGGGTGGATACCGTTTATCGGGAGGTAAAAGTGCCTTCCCAATCTTTGGTCGCTTCGCAAGCTGTCCCAAGATCTAAGGATACAAAACTTCCGGGAGAGCGTGTCGAGTCGGATCGAATAGAACGGGAATCAGAACCTGCTTTTATCTCTATCGAGTTCTTACAGCAACAACGAAATCTGCCGGACCCGGATAGTGAATGTTATGCTGCAAACGGAATGACGGTTGCCGAAGGCAACTATCCGTTTCATTTGTTGGCAACTGTTCCGTGCAAATAGTGTTTTCCTGTTGGAGGGATGATGTAGATATTATTTAGGTCCGGAGGGGGGATGGCTTAAGAGGTAAAAGGAGCTCTATAGGTCCATGTTTCTGTTTGCCGGCTTTTGCTCAATCAGTGACTTGGTAATCTTGCTCAATGACAAAGTTTATAGGAACAGACATACAGACTGCTACAGGACGCCCAAGTTGCATACCCGGTTTCCATCGTGGCATCGATTCGATGATGCGTAATGCTTCTTTATCTAAGCTGGCAGATACGCTTTTGGTAACTTTTGCATCGCTGACATATCCGTTTACGTCGATAGTAAATTCTACGGTGACTTGTCCCTCTTCTCCTGCCTGAAAAGCTTCTTCCGGGTATTGTATGTTTTTCTTGATAAATTCATCGAGCCCGCTTAATCCTCCCGGGAAGTCGGGATTGTTGATTATAACATTAATGAGCGTTTGCTCAGGCATATCTTCGGGCTTCACCTTAATAACTTGCTTTTTTCGAATAAATATATTATGAATTTGAAAAGTGTCCGGCTCCATTCGCACAAAAAGTTCCGATGGAAAATCTTTATTCAATTGTAACAGCACATCTTTCATACCTATATGTGAGAAATGGAGCGTCTCTTTATGTTTGGCTTCAATAGAAAAGCCTCCATTTATATCGGAAGAGGTGCTTCTGTCAGCTCCCGGAATATAGATACTGACATTGCGCACAGGTTCTCCTTTCAGATTGATTACCTTACCTGTGAACTGCTGAAATTCCCTTTTTTGTGCAAAAACGTCGTTTGTATTTGCAACGCAAATACAAACGACGAATGAAAGTATGAATGACAGACGTTTCATGCTTTATCTGGCATATTCAGCCCAATTCGTATTCTTCATATCCCCACTTTTGGCCAGTTCGGCGTGCATGCCAAGTGCAGCCTGAATAGCGTGCGGAGTTTGTGCTTTGCCGCCTGCCAGTTTGAGATAATCCCAAAGTAACTGTTTGTAGTCCGGGTGTGCACAGTTTTCGATGATAGCCTGTGCGCGTTCTTTCGGGCTTTTGCCACGAAGATCGGCTACACCTTGCTCGGTGATGATGATGTTCACAGAGTGTTCGCTGTGGTCGAGGTGGGACACCATCGGTACGATAGCACTGATTTTTCCTTCCTTAGCCACAGACGGACAAGTGAAGATTGAGATATAAGCGTTGCGGGTGAAGTCTCCCGAGCCGCCGATACCGTTCATCATCTTTGTACCGCCGATATGAGTAGAGTTTACGTTTCCGTACAGATCGACTTCGATTGCCGTATTGATAGAGATAATGCCGAGTCGGCGTACCACTTCCGGATTGTTTGAGATTTCCGACGGACGGAGAACCAGCTTGTCACGGAAGAAGTCCATATCATTGTAGATACCTTCCAGACAGTCATTAGTTACAGTCAGCGAACAAGCACTGCCAAACTTGATACGTCCTTCACGGATCAGACCGATCACAGAGTTCTGGATCACCTCCGTATACATTTCGAAAGCAGGAATCGTTTTGTCACGTCCCAGTGCACCGAGTACAGCGTTCGCAATGTTTCCCACTCCCGATTGCAAAGGAAGGAAGGTAGACGGGATGATGCCGCGCTTCATGTCGGCAGCAAGGAAGTCGGCAACGTTCTGGCCGATTTTGTCAGTCAACGGATCGGCGGCAGCGAATGAACGTGCTTCGTCCGGCCAGTTGGTTTCTACTACACCTACAATCTTCTTCGGGTCTACCTGGATATAAGGCAATCCGATGCGGTCACTCGGTTTGTAGATAGGAATTTCGCGGCGGTAAGGCGGGTCGAGCGGTTCGTACACGTCATGCAGACCCATGCAGGATTTGCTGTGTGCGGCGTTCAATTCAACGATGATCTGGTCGGCAAGGCGGCAGATAGTCGGAGAGATACCACCGGCAGCGGTCAGATAAATCTTTCCGTCCGGAGTCAGCTCACAGGCTTCGATGATTGCTACGTTTACCTTGCCCATAAAGCCATAACGTACTTCCTGTGCCATTTGTGACAGGTGAATGTCGTTGTAGGCGATCTCCCCGTTGTTCACGGCTTTACGGAAGTCGGAGTTGGTGGTATAAGGAGCGCGGTAGCGGATCGCTTTTGCACGTGACATAACGCCGTCGCAAGATTCTCCGGTAGATGCACCTGTGAAAATTCCTACTTGAAATGGGTTTCCCTTGGCATGTTCTGCTTCTGCAATTTTTGCGAGTTCAGCTGTAACAGCCTTTGCCGTTCCTGCCGGAGTAAATCCGCTCAGACCGATGTTGTAGCCATGTTTGATCAGGCTTGCAGCTTCTGCTGCCGAAATACGATTGAATGACATAAATAGTATAATTTCGCGTTAAATGCGGTTGATATTTGTTAGTTAATACTCAATGTTCAAAATACTTAAAAACTCATTACCGGTAATCTGGAAAGTTCATTACTTAATACTTGCGTTGCAGGATTTCTCCCCAGATAATAGCGCGTCGGGCTTCTTCTGCAGAATGGATTGAAAAATCTTCCTGGTTGCTGTTGTCCGTTTCGGGATGATCATAATGAGAACCTTGCTTCGTGTTTCGTTTATCTTGTGCGGAACTGTTCGCTATGGATGCGGCTACAGATATTTCTTCTTTTTTCTTCTTGGGTGTCGGTTTGGGTGTCGGTTTGGGAGCCGGTTTGGGAGCGGGCTGTTCCACCGGAAGTGATTGGAGGAAATCGTCCAAAACCTTGCTGCCTCTCCCCCAAAATTCGGGTATGGGAGTAGCATCGGGATCTACTTCGACCGGAGATGGTGTGGGTGGGACGGGGCGTTTATTCTGAGTCTTTTTCGACTTGTTATTTTTGCTCACCTCTTTGAATATTCCCACGAGGATGACACCTGCTATCAAGAGAAATTTCAAAAAATCTTCCATTCTGTTTCACTTCTAAATAGTTATCCGCCAAAGGTAGGCAATAAATCTGATTCGAGCTAACATTTTGTTATGAAAAAAGGGCAGCTTCACAGCTCCCCTTAATTTTTTTAACCTAAACCTTAACTATGAAAAAATCTAATGTTTCTTTCATTGCACAAATGTGAAAAATAAAATTAAATTTAGCAAGGATATGCCCCTCAAATGTTTATTCCATTAACATTAATTACCAAAATAATGCCTGAACTACAAGTTTTTGCGTTATTTTCGTACCATTTTACCACTTATTGAATTCGAAGCCGTATCTTTGCGGACAAATTTAAAACGAGATTTGAATATGAACGAATTAACGGGAGCGGACTTTAAATCCGCAACTGCTGATGACAACAAGAAGTTGTTTATCGAAACTTATGGCTGCCAGATGAACGTGGCAGACAGTGAGGTGATTGCTTCGGTAATGCAGATGGCAGGCTATTCGGTAGCCGAAACGCTCGAAGAAGCCGATGCTGTGTTTATGAATACCTGTTCGATCCGCGACAATGCGGAGCAGAAGATTCTGAACCGTCTGGAGTTTTTCCACTCACTGAAGAAAAAGAAGAAGAATCTGATTGTAGGTGTGTTGGGCTGTATGGCCGAACGGGTGAAGGATGACCTGATTACGAATCATCATGTCGACCTGGTGGTGGGCCCCGATGCTTACTTGACGCTGCCCGAACTGATTGCGGCGGTAGAAGCCGGAGAGAAAGCGATCAATGTAGACCTTTCGACGACTGAGACCTACCGTGATGTGATTCCTTCGCGTATCTGCGGCAATCACATTTCCGGATTTGTGTCCATCATGCGCGGCTGCAATAACTTCTGCACCTACTGTATCGTGCCTTATACCCGCGGACGCGAACGCAGCCGTGATGTAGAGAGCATTCTGAATGAGGTGGCGGATCTTGTGGTGAAGGGCTACAAAGAAGTTACCCTGCTGGGACAGAACGTAAACTCTTACCGGTTTGAGAAGCCGACCGGTGAAATCGTTACCTTCCCGATGTTGCTTCGTACCGTAGCTGAAGCTGCTCCGGGTGTACGTGTCCGTTTCACGACTTCCCATCCGAAGGATATGAGCGACGAAACGCTGGAAGTAATTGCCCGGGTACCGAACGTGTGCAAGCATATCCACCTCCCCGTGCAGAGCGGCAGCTCCCGCATCTTGAAACTGATGAACCGCAAATATACCCGTGAGTGGTATCTGGACCGGGTAGCCGCTATCAAACGTATCGTTCCCGATTGCGGCCTGACAACCGATATCTTCTCGGGCTTCCATTCCGAAACGGAAGAAGATCATCAGCTCTCGCTTTCTTTGATGGAAGAATGTGGCTACGATGCCGCCTTTATGTTTAAATATTCTGAACGTCCGGGGACGTATGCTTCGAAGCATCTCGAAGATAATGTGCCCGAAGATGTGAAAGTCCGTCGCCTGAATGAGATTATCGCTTTGCAGAACCGTCTGTCCGCAGAGTCCAACCAGCGCTGTATCGGAAAGACGTATGAAGTATTGGTAGAAGGTGTTTCCAAGCGTTCGCGCGATCAGTTGTTTGGCCGGACGGAGCAGAATCGTGTGGTGGTGTTCGACAGAGGTACGCATCGTATCGGTGATTTTGTCAATGTACGGGTGACCGAGGCTAGTTCGGCTACGTTGAAAGGCGAAGAAGTCTAGTATATCATTCTCTATTTAGGCACGGATTTCACGGATTACACGGCTTTAGTTTATTGAAACCGTGTTAATCCGTGAAATCCGTGCCTAAATAATATTATTTGGGGAGAACCGGAGAGTGGTTGTCAAACTACATCATCATGTGCCTGCGGATGGAGAACTTCACGATTGCCATTGCGTTGATGGTGCTGAAGGGGATATCCATTGGGTCGTGATGAGCGTTGTAGCTTACCAGCTTGAGGTATCCCTCCTTTTCCGAGCGGTTCACATATTTCACTGCCAGGTACTCATCCCCTTCGATCGTAAACGAAACCAGGTACATTTCACCGTAAATGAGATTGCTGAAACTGTTGATCTCTTTAAACCCTACAATGTCTCCCGATTTCAATATCGGATACATACTGTCGCCGCTGATATAAACGGCTCCGTCGCATAGGGGAATGCTTGGGATCTGTATCTTTCCTACCATATATTGTTGCTTGTTGGTGAGCAACGTTTTCAGGTTGGCAGCAGCTGTAATATCATATAGGGTAACGCTGCGGTCATCCATTGCTTCTGCTGTTTTAGGATTGTGAATCATCTGAACCTCGCCGCTTACTAAATCGCTTTCACAGAACTTGGTTCGATGTCTGGGGGTACCCTTCCCAACCAGCAGCCAATTAAGGTCTACATCTCTCATTTTGTTGAGCAGCAGATGAAAGTCAATCCGGTTTCTGGCGCACCAGTTGGATAATGTTGCACGTGAAACACCTAAGTAACTGGCCAGTTCACTATCCTTTTTAAAGTTGAGCGCCTGCTTGGCGCGCTTTACTATTCCCGAAACATCTAGAAATGTATCCATATTATTCTTGTTATATTTTTAGTGGTGTGAATAATGTTTATATTATATTGATCCTCAGTTTATTTATTGTTTTAACATTCTTAATTTTAAAAACTATTTGTTTTATATATAAAACATGTATTATATTTGTGACGATTTAAAATTTAATATGTTTCAAAAATAGGCATAAATTAGGTAATAACTATGAATATGAAGGAGAATTTTATAGAAAATTGTAAAATGGCTGTTTTCAATAGCTCTTAGACAAGGTACACATCGCCTGGATGAATGGTACTTGCCAACCTGTCGGAGGGTACCATTCGGCAGCTTGACCGGTACCGGCCAATAGCCTGACCGGTACTTGCCGGCAAATTGACCGGTATCATTCTAAATAGCTGTTATAGGGGAACATACAAACATACACACCGTCAACATTATGTAATATTTTGATTATGGATAACATGAATAACTTAGAAAACGCCACCGCTCACTACTGCGGACAATGCAAACGCAAGCTCCCTTTGGATGCTTTTTACTTCAACAAACGCCGGCAATGTTTCGACCGCTACTGCAAAGATTGCCGCAAGGAAAGAAGCCGTATCTACTACCAAAAGAAAGAAGATACACAGTATGTAAATGAACGTACCAACTATCCGGTGATCACCCGTACGGAAGATCCTGAAAAGAGAACTGAACTCATTCTTCACGCCATGCAGGTAGTAAGGGCGAGCGTCTTGCAGAAATGTAAGAAGCAACGGGAAGAAGAAGCGATGAGAGAATGAGGAGAAAAGTGATAAGTAACAAGTAATAGGTACAAGTATAACAATTTAAAACTCGCTGATATGCCACGAATAAAAAAACAGGGACTAGACTATTTTCCCCTTAATACCGATTTTATACACGACCGCCTGGTGCGTCGTATCATGAAGCGCGAAGGTGACGCTTCGCTTTCCGTACTGATAGAGGTACTTTCCTATATCTATTCGGGCGAAGGTTATTATGTGTGTGCCGACGCGCTTTTCTACGAAGATCTGTCGTCCAATCTATACGAGAAAACCAGTGATGATATCAGGCGCATTGTCTCCTTAGCCGTGGAGTACGGAATATTCGACGCTGCGCTCCATGCCAAGTATGGCATTCTGACCTCTGCCGATATACAGCGTCAGTACCTTTTCAGCACCAAGCGCAGAAATGTTTCGCATCTCGACCCTGCCTATTGCCTGATAAGCGAAGAACTGCTTGCTCGTCCGTCCGGGAAAAACGGAGCGGGCAACCGGAGTAGCCAACCCCGTGAAACTGTAAATTCTGTTAATGAAACAAGCATGGAATCATCCGTTACTGCCGATGAACAAGGGGGATCGGACGAATTGGAAGTAAATGTTAACAGGGCTGAAAATGGATCGTTTATCCCCGAAAATGTAACATCCGGTACACATAGCATAGCACAGAATAGCATAGCAGAGCATAGCGTAGCAAAGAATAGAAAAGATTCCCCCTCTCCTTCCTCTCCCGAGGCGGAGTGCGGGAATACGGAAAGCGGAAACCCGAAAGGAGAAGAAGAAAAGGAAAAAGAAGAAAGAGGAGGGAAGGAAGGAGGAAAGGAGGAAAATTTTCTCGAAAAGAACACGGAGGCGCCCCTTCCGTCCAAACGTCGGGAATGGACCAACGAAACCCTCTCCGAACTGCAACCTCCCACTGATGGTATCGGGCGAAACTATGATGGATTACTTTACAACATGCGCCTCTACGGGATACCTCCTATGGAACAGTACGCAATCATCCGAAAAAGCAACTTTGGGGCAATCGGAGGACCTGTCTGGAAAGGATTTTGTGCGTTGCGTGACAGTTGTGGAAAAATCAAGATGCCGGGACGGTATTTGCTAAGTGTGATGAATCGGTAGGACGATAGTTGATGAGTTTAAATATTTGATATATAATGCATTAAATAAAAATATTCATTTGTTTAAGACGGTTTTTGAAAATAATTTCTTCATGTAAAACCATTCCCTTATCTTTGTAGTGTCATTAAGCTTGAGGACAACATAACACAATTTTATTAACAACAAAAACTATTACAATTATGACTGTATTATACAAACCGTACCAATCGAGTGTGGTAAGTAAAAGTGGTAAAAAATTATTCTACCCAAGAGTGGTCCGTACCGGTAATGTCGGTACATCGACCATAGCCGAAGAGATTGCTGAATACTCATCCCTTTCCCGGGGAGATGTAAAGAACACCATCGATAACTTGATTACCGTCCTGACCCGGCATCTGCAATCTTCTCAGACCGTGACACTTGAGGGGCTCGGCACCTTCCGGATAGTGATGATAGCGGGTGGCAGGGGTGTCGAAACCGCTAAAGAAGTGTCTGCCTCCCAAGCATCGCTCACAGTTCGTTTCCAACCCTGCACTACCAAGAATCTGGATCATAGCGTAGCCACCCGCTCCATGGTGACAGGGGTGAAATGTATGCGCTTCGATCTTGCTGATGCTGCCGCTCCGGGTGGAGAAGTAAATCCGGACCCGAATCCCGACGATGGCGATGAGGAAGCACCGGATCCGACAGTATAACGAACCGCCACACGCAACACACATAACGGATGACTAGACTATACTGCATTATGAATTTTTAGAAACAACGACTTAACTAGAAACAACAATTAGACTAAGGCAGTGACTTAACTAAGACAACGACTTAACTAAAAATAATGACTTAACTGTCTGATAAATTATCAATTCACATGAGAACTATCAATTTGATCGTGGTGCATTGTTCCGCCACGCAGGGGAATCGTATGCTCTCTCCGGAGGCTCTCGACCTGATGCACCGCCGCCGCGGTTTCAACGGAACAGGCTATCACTATTACATCCGCAAAGACGGAACGGTGCATCTCACCCGCCCTGTCGAACGTATCGGTGCACACGTGAAAGGCTTCAATGCAAACAGTATCGGAATCTGCTATGAAGGTGGTCTGGACTGCCGGGGACGCCCGGCAGATACCCGGACTCCGGAACAGCGTGCTGCACTTCGGCTACTTGTACATCAGCTGCTTGAGAAGTTTCCGGACTGCCGGGTGTGTGGGCACCGGGATCTCTCGCCGGATAAGAACGGTAACGGGGAGATAGAGCCGGAAGAGTGGATGAAAGCGTGTCCGTGCTTTGATGCTGAAGAGGAATTTAAAGAACTTGTGGCAGAAGGTACGGTAGAAACACAGAGTAAACTAAACTATTTAAAGAACGAGAAAGGAGGTAAATGATGGCAATGAAGAAATCTGTATGGGACATGATCCTGAAGGTGGTTATCGCGATAGCGTCGGCTGTGGCAGGCGTGTTGGGGGCTAATGCGATGAATCTTTGAAAATAGCTTGAGTCAAGATACTCAGTTCCCCGCCACGAAAGTGTGCGACGCTCTCGTGTAGCGGGGATCATTATACATTAATTATTAAAATAAATAGATAACAATGAAGAAACGAATTATATTCTTTATAGTGATGGCATCTCTCATTTATTCCGGATTATTTGCTCAAAGTCCCCCAAAGAATGGAATTGGATTTCTTGACGCAATACCTGTGACTTTATCTGCGGGGCAGTCATCTTTTACTGATACGCGAAATACGAGTGAGCCTGCTTATGGGCAATACCGGTATTTTTCACCGAGAACGGGGTCATATGAGATTACTGATGGGTGTGCAGTGTATTATAGGCTACAAACGACTGCGAGTGGCGATATTAGAATTCATAACTGGGATTCGGAAACTGCATTTACCACTTTATTTTTGGTAGCTCCGCTCCACCCGGGTGATGAGTCCGAATGGGGTTACAATAGCGATGCAATGTACACTGTAGCTATGTTTGATAGAGGAGATACTTATGACTTTGATGAAGCGGGTATTCCCGAATATGCTTCGCACGGAGCGGCATATCTCCATATCCCTAATCTTCCGGCAGGCACTTATTTTCTTATAGCTGCCGGATATAAGGGAAGCAATGGGTCGGTGCGGAACGGAAAGATTAAAACGACTATTATAGCAGATCTAAGTTCAGGTATCCCGGAAGAACCGGATATGAAACCTGAAGAAATTAATACCTGTCCGATACAATACCAATACGATCAGTCAGGAAATCGAATAAAAACTATCAAAACGAAATAATTATGAATATAATATCAAAAATAAGGATTATAGTGGCAGGGCTATTAGTGACTCTACCAATGCAAGCGCATACATCTGTGTCTGAGGATAATACGGATGTGGGAAAAATCCCTGTTCAGTATGCTTTAAGTCCGACAGGTGCCGTTACCTATCAGGTACCTATAAATGTTCATTCCGCCCCGGATGGTTTTCAGCCGCAACTGTCATTTAGCTATAACAGCCAGCAGAATGAAAGCGCACTAGGGTATGGATGGACTATTGGAGGGTTGTCTGCTATCAACCATGTTAGCGGTAGCATTTATTATGATGGAAAAGCTACCCCGTTGTCTACTTCAGAAGATAAATTAATGCTGGATGGTATGCGACTGATGAAGAAAAGCACGGATACCTGGCAATCCGAACAGGGATTTGTCAAAGTGAAGAAATTGGCAGATGGCGCATTGGAAACTCGCTATCCGGATGGAAACACTGTCCTGTTCAAGACTTTTCCGCAGGCTCCTTTCAGCTATGTGATGACTTCCTGTGTAAATCGCAAAGGACAGTCTATAAAATACGAATATATGCAAGTGGATAATATGTCCTATATTAGCAAGATAATGTATGGTGAAACTGGAGGAGTATATAATGACTCTGTTATATTTACCTATCGGAATGTGACTGATGATATCACGCGTTATGCTGACGGAAAGCCACTTAAATATAGCCGTCTGTTAGAAAAGGTAGAGTCTTATTATAAAGGTAGGCTGTGGCGTCGTTATCGACTTTCTTATCAAAACAGGGGAGTGAATCTGCCCGTACAGTTGGATTGTGAGACCGAAAGCCGCAAACTTGCTCCTTTATCTTTCAAGTATGGTGACGGACGGAGCATCGAGTTTTTAAGCGGAAATACTATTTATTTGGAACGGTATTTTCCGAACTCTGCTCAGGGAGGCAGTTCTTACAGGTCTCTTGCCTTGTCGCGCGGCAAGTTCAGCCGGACATCAAAGAGTGACGGACTGATCTCGTATCCGGTATTTTATGGCGAGTATAGTGAAGACCAGCATTTGCTTATATATAAAGATTTATCCGATTATCCAGTTTCTCCCGTAGTTTTTACGGCTGGAAAGGGTTTTAAGCAATTAGTTGCGGCTGATGTAAACGGAGATGGTCTGGAAGTCCCGGTAAAAGTGAATTATTATGAAGAAAACGGTACGGATAGGCTGGTGGCTTCTGTTTATGGAAACGACGTTGATCCCAATCGTCATTCAGACTACGTATATTCGGAATGGGGTGGATATGTGCACGAACGCCAAGTGCTTTTTGGTGACTTCAATGGTGATGGTAAAACGGAGTTGCTGGCTATATCCAGTTGTCATGATTCGGATCGAAACAAATATCTGTCACGCGCCTTACTGGTCGACCTGAATGGCCGAAAGGCTATTTACGACGGAGAATGTTTCGACTTTACACTGTATCAGACGGACAACAAAGCATTGTATTCCGATCGAATGATCCCTATGGATTATAACGGTGATGGCAAAACGGATATCTGTTTGATTAACATAAACGGTCTTTATGTATATGAGTTTACCGGAGACGGGTTCAGGCAACTGGCATATTCGAGTGCTATCAATATCATGTACTTCAACTTTGAAAGTCCTACTATCAAAGATAGAGAACTGATGGTGGCGGACATGAATGGTGACGGGAATATGGATATTATTCTGGGGCCCCGCCGTGTACATTGCAAGGAAGGATTCAAGCATTTGGGAGACGGTATCTGTCATGGCGCATGTAATAGTGAAAGCAATTTGAAAAGCACCAGTGCGGCTGGATACAAGCATTATGTACACTCCTCCGGACAGGAATGTATGGTAGATCCAAGTGTGACCGAACGGGATTTGGTTGTCTTTGACTGGAATGTGGAAAACGGCAAACAATGGAAGTTTCTGATATCTACCGGAAATTCATTTTACAGTGATAGTAATCCGGGATTCAAGGTGCATACAGAGGAGTTGTTCTACAGTTTCTACGAGACAGTGGGAGATAACTTTATGCTGATAGATGTAGACAGCGACGGCCGGCCGGACTTGTTGCGTAACGTGCGTGGAAAAATAGATCTTTATCTGAATGTGAATGGAAAGATTAGTCAGACTCCTAATATACGTTCCTCATTGCAAATGGATAATCTGTCGGCACAGTTTGCTATGGCTAATGTGGCTAAATCTTATTACTGGTCGGGAAGTCTGATTTGCGTGGACAATGAGAAACTTCATGTGTATGATTATACACATAATGAGTCGGAGGCGCGTATGTTGCACGACCTGACCGATAGCTACGGAGTTACTTCGAATCATTATTACATGGATATTGTGAAAGTGCCTGAGAGTCGCTATGTGAGTACTCCGGACGCATCGTTGGGATATGTCAGATATCCGTATACTGTAATGACTCCCCATTTGTATGTGTCGGGATGGCTGAAGAAGATGAAAGGGAATGAGCAGCTTTCGTGGGAATATTATAATTATACGAATGCCGTATTTCACCGGACGGGTTTAGGTTTTCGTGGTTTTAGGAAAATAGAGACAGAAGACATCGTGAATAAACGCACAATGACTTCCGTGTTTGATCCGGAGTTGCTGAGTGCCGAAGTGAGAAAAGAAACTCCTACCGATACAATTGTACGCAAATATGTGTTAGAAAAGGCGCAAGATAAGACAGTGCTCCTGAAATTAGAGAGGGAGACGGTAAAGGATGCTCTCAACAAGAAGGAAAAGAGTACTGCGTATGAATATAATAATTATGGTCAAGTAGTTGGTGCATCTATCTCCTATGATGCTCATAATACGGAAAAGAAGTCATATGGTTATCAGAATGTAGATATGAGTGATCTGTATCTATTGGGACTTCCGTATTATGCCCATACGAAGAGTTCCCGTAATGACTCAATCATCTTTCAGGAAGTAAGAACGGACTACGACGATCGGTACTTGCCTGTAAGAAAGACTAATTTTTTCAATGGGAATATTACTTCTCAAGAACTCTGTGAGTATAACGATCGTCTGCAATTGACTAAACAGGAGCAATGTTCTTATGAATCAACAAATTGGTTGTCGAAAGAATTTGTTTATAGTTTGGACGGACATTTATTGAGAGACAGTACTTCTATGGGACTGTTTACCGATTATGTTTATGATCCGGAAACCGGTTTTTTACAGAGTAGTACTGACCATAAAGGACGTGCTACCCGCTATGTATATGACGATTGGGGGAACCTTGTAGGAACCCATAATCCGGATGGCAGTGTAAAACAGACATCAGCTGCATGGAGCAAAGAAGGAGAGCCGGGATTGTATGTAATAACTACTGTTGAGACCGGAAAACCTGTGTCTAAAACGTATTATGACTTTTTACAACGGGAAATTCGTATATCACAGATTCGCTTTGATGGTCAGGAAATGAAAACGGATAAGGTATACAATACCAAAACTGGTCTGCTAGAAAAAGAATCGCTGCCCACTACAGGCAATGTGCCTTCACGTTGGAACGATTATACGTATGATAAGTTCGGTCGTCGTACTTCTATACACTATGCATCCGGAAAAGTAGACTCATGCGCTTACGGTGCTTTGACCGATACTGTTATTGAAAATGGTATTCGTCGTATCCGCAAGTATGATGTAATGGGACTGATGACGCAAACTACGGATGCTGCAGGAAGTATTGTCTATTATTATCGTCCTGATGGACAACCAGTGCTTGCGGTGGCTCCGGGAGATGTTCAGACTCGTTTCTATTATGATAAGTACGGTCGCAGAATCGCTATCAAAGATCCAAGTGCGGGAATCAGACGTACAGCTTATGACGATGCGGGAAACATCTGTAAGGAAACGGATGCAGACGGTCGTGAGATAACGACAGAGTATGACTGCTATGGTCGCCTTACGAAGCAAACGACACTGGATTTGACTACTGTTTATACTTATGATGATACAGAAAATGTGTTGCTTTCGGCTGTATCAAATAATGGCAGTGCTCTGCTCAATACCTACGATGAATATGGAAGGTTGAAAATACAGCGTGAAGAGGCTCCCGACGGAAAATGGTTGCAGAAAACATATGCCTATACAGATGATGGAATGCCGGCTTCTGTTTCTTATACATCGCAAAACGGTACTTTGGCTACCGAACAGCTTATCTATCGAAATGGTTTCCTGACGGAAGTCCGTCTGGCAGATGGTACAATAGTTTATCGCCACGATGAAGAGAATCCGCAAGGTCAACTGACGAAGCTTACTTCCGGAGGAATGCAACGCAGTTATACTTTCAATGATTGGGGATTACCTGTGAAGCGTAGCATTACTCGGGCTGACGGTTCTGTCCTTTTCGATTACAGCTATCATTTCAATGCCTCGAATGGTAACTTGGAGAGTCGTATCGATACAAAAAGAAATCTAGCTGAGAACTTTGGTTATGATGCCTTAAACCGCCTTACTAGTTATGGAGGGAAAATAGTGGAATATGATAACCTTGGTAATATTCGTCAGAAAGGTAATGCTGGAGAATTAATGTATACGAATCCTAACCATCCTTATGCAGTGACGGGGTTGACTCCTTTGGCAGAAAGCCCTGTTAAGTCCCATCTTGATATCGTATATACCGCTGCTGAGCGTCCTTCCATCATTACCCACGGCATACAAAAAGCTGTATTGACATATAATGCCAATCATGATCGTATACGTATGCAATATTCCGATAATTCTCGGAATCTGTTGACCCGTTACTATCTTGGTGATAATTATGAACTGGATGTTGACAGTACAGGTGTGCATGAACGTCTTTATCTTGGTGGGGGGTATTATGACGCTTCTGCTGTGTTGATGAAGAAAGGAGACACATCATTGGTTTACTTCATTCATCGTGACTATTTAGGTAGTGTTTTGCAAATCGCAGATGCACAGGGTAACATTGTGGAAGAAAACAATTTCGATGCCTGGGGATGTAGACGTAATCCTTCAACGCTAAAGGCTTACGCTATTGGTGCAGCTCCGAAATTACTGCTGGGCAGAGGCTATACGGGGCACGAGCATTTGGAAATGTTCGGAGTGATTAATATGAATGCCCGGTTGTATGATCCGGTGTTAGGGCGTTTCTTGACTCCTGATCCTTATGTGCAAATGCTGGATTTCACTCAGGCTTTCAATCGGTACAGTTATTGTATGAATAGTCCGTTGTGCTATGTTGATGAGAATGGTGAGTTTTGGTGGGTTGTGGCTGCGGCTGTTATTGGTGGAGTAATCAATGTAGCTACTCATTGGGATAGTATTGATAATGTTTGGCAGGGGCTTGGGTATTTTGCTGTTGGTGGTGCAGCGGGTGCTATTGGTGCAGTTACGGGAGGTGCATTCGCTGGTGGCGGATTTATCGGAGGAGCTATTGGGGGGTTCGTTGGTGGTGGGACATCAGGTTTCGTCCTTGGTTCCGGAAATACATTAATGGGCGGAGGAAATATTGGTGATGCTTGGTCTAATGGATTTAAGGGGGCATTGAATGGTGCTGTAGCGGGGTCCGTCACAGGTGGATTGATTGGCGGTGGTATGTCGTTTGTTAAAGGTCAGAATGTATGGTCTGGACAAGATATTGCTCAAGGAAGAAATGCATTCTCGTTGAAGAATACACCGATAAATGTGATTGAGCATCCTGAAGCTTTGTCTCTTTCTCCTAGTAATGTACTCCAATCATTACCGGATGATCCTTTACTTAATAACATGAATGGCACTTCTATGAGTTCTTATAATAAAGGGCAACTCGGTGTAAAAGAAGCTATGAAAGAGTTTGTAGAAGATGGTGGAACTGTATATCAGACAGAAGTTAGCGTGGATTTACCTCATACTCTTTCTAATGGTAAAACTATTATGGTGCGTAATAGGTTTGATTTTGCTGGTGAGCTAGATGGTAAGTTACATTTGTTTGAAGTTAAAAATGGTGCTAGTGCAGGGTTTACTCCTAATCAGAAAATTAATCTTCCTAAAATGATTTTTAATCATCCACAATTCACGCCTGTTGGACGAAATGCTTTGCAAGTTCCTCATTTTCAGAATAACATAGGAATACCATATACAGGTAACTATGTAATAATAGTAAAACACTATTTCTAATATCCTATACTCGGTCAGATACTTTTTTGTGAAATGTAAAGGCTTATTTGTTTGTTGTTATTTGCAAAGAACTTCTGGCTGAGTGTAAATAATAAATGGAAGTATATAAGTTTTGTATATAATCTTCCATGATATTGAAAAAAATAATTATATTTGTAATATTTTATTAGATAATTGATATGAAAGAACAAATGACAAAAATTAAATCTATATTAAATGAGCGTTTAGTTAAATATGGATTTAAAAAAAGGGGGTATGACTATTTTGTGAGAATGGCTGATGAGGATATTATTCAAAATATAGGATTTGGCATTGCTACGTATGGAGAGAAGCATGTCCGATATTTGAATCCTTCTATTGGTGTTATATATAAGGATGTCAACAAATTGGAATTACATCTAAGGAATTTGGAAAAAACAAAATATCCAGAATATGTTGGTCTTATGGTTGGATCTGCTCTTGGCTATTTGATGCCGGAAAATTCTTATAGGGAATGGCGCTTTTCTGATAATGAAGACGTGACAAAAGAGGCGAACAGTATGGCTGATGCCATTATTAACTACGGTTTTCCTTATCTTGATTTACTGTCAGATAGAACAGAATTGATTTATGGTTTGGAAATAGGTAAATATAGTCAAGGAGATGGCTACTTATTACCAATATTTCATTATCTGAATGGTAATAACAAGCGCGCTTTGGAATGCATAGATGAATTCATTAAAAAACTTTCTGCTTCTTCTTACCTTGAAGATTATGAGATAGATATATTAAAAAAATTATCGGAAGAGAATGGAGAGGCTCACATAGTTAATAATAATGGACTAAAGTCTTATCTTGAGTTTGCTGATAATTTTAGACAAATGATAGGGCTTCATGAAAGTGGAATTTCAATGAGCGAATAATAATGAGTGTTTTTACTCTGGTATTCGTTGGCTATTGGGGGCTTTTAGTATTATCTTGGCATGAAGAAACTTTGTTTTCATGCTGAATGATATTGTATATTTTGTTTGTTTTTCTGTCGTTTCTAAAGGTAGTGGCTTGACAACAGAATAGTTATTTGGCTAGAACGATTGCACGACTAAAGTCGCCCCTTGGATAGATCTCATCTTGAATGTTGAAAAAATGTCACTGGAGGAATGCGGCGCAGTTATTCGTTCAATTGTAACAAGAAGTCTGGTCGAGAGCTTTGGTTATGATGCCTTAAACCGCCTTTCCACTTTTGGGGATAAAGTGGTGAAATATGACAATTGTGGTAATATTCGTCAGAAAGGTGATGCGGGAGAATTGGTGTATACAAATCCTAACCGTCCTTATGCAGTGACGGGACTGGCTCCTTTATCGGAAGATCGTATTAATTACGGTATTGATATTACATATACCGCTGCCGAGCGTCCTTCTGTCATCGCACGTGGCACGCAAAAAGCTGTTTTGACTTATAATGCCAATCATGACCGCATACGGATGCAATATTCTGACAATTCCCGGAATCTGCTGACCCGTTACTATCTTGGTGGCAACTATGAACTGGATGTTGACAGTACAGGTATGCATGAACGTCTTTATCTTGGTGGGGGGTATTATGACGCTTCTGCTGTGTTGATGAAGAAAGGTGACACATCATCGGTTTACTTCATTCATCGTGACTATTTAGGTAGTGTTTTGCAAATCGCAGATGCACAGGGTAACATTGTGGAAGAAAACAATTTCGATGCCTGGGGATGTAGACGTAATCCTTCGACGCAAAAGGCTTACACTATTGGTACAGCTCCGAAATTACTGTTGGGCAGAGGCTATACAGGGCACGAGCATTTGGAAATGTTCGGGGTGATTAATATGAATGCCCGGTTGTATGATCCGGTGTTAGGGCATTTCTTGACTCCTGACCCTTATGTGCAAATACTGGATTTCACGCAGGCTTTCAATCGGTACAGTTACTGTATGAATAGTCCGTTGTGCTATGTTGATGAGAATGGTGAGTTTTTCTTTAGCATTTTTCTTGGTCCGGTAGGAGCAATATTGGATGGTATTTGTTGGGGAGCTGTTATCGGAGCAGGAGCATCAGCGGTTACTTACTCAGTATCAACCTTGATAAGTGGGCAGCCATGGAATAGTGGAAATTTTTGGAAGTCCGTAGGTGTCGGTGCAGTTGGTGGTGCAATTGGTGGCGGTTTCGGTGCTGTTGGAAGTTTGTCGGCTTTAGGTACTTTTGGAAACTCTGTTGGGTATAATATGCTTAGCGGTGTAGCCAATACTGCGGCGACCAATGCTATATTTGGAAATGATATGAATTGGAGTGATATTTATTCTGTCATAGGTGGCTCTGCTATTGGTATTGTAATTCCTACCTTTAAGGGGGTAAATGGTGGTAAGCTTGCAAACAGTTTGGCTGAAATAGGCTATAATTCAATGAGAGGAACTGCTACGGGGCTTACTTCCGGTGTGGTGAATGCTATCGCATATAAAGACCCGGATCGGATTTGGCAGGATGCTGTTGGGGGAGCTATCAGTGGCGTTAGTAGAAGCATTGCGATGGATGTGATATTTGGTGCTCCGTATAAAGTTGAAAAGTCCTATGGTGCCGAAGGATTATATAGAGGTGGAGGATTATCAACATTACTCATGAAAGGTGGTGGAATCACATTAGGTAGGAATATGTATGTTAATTCTAGAAACGACGAAGAAGGTACTCGTTTCCATGAGAATTATCATATACAACAACAAAATCAAATGGGATGGGCCAACTTTTATGGACGCACCATTCAAGAATACAGTCAATATGGATTCTTTGACCCGATGGACAATGTATACACAACAAAAGGGACATTAGAATACAAAGCTGACGAGTATAGAAATAGAATGATGAAGATTCCTTGGAGAAGTTCTTATTATAAGTAAGAATAAGGAGGAGAAGGAAATTAATTTTATTCTCCTCCTTTTTTTTATGAGAAATATATGCTTTATTTGCGAAACAATTATTGATAATCAGCACAAATTGGAAATGAAAGTATTTTTTTATCTTATATTAGTTTTAACTCTAATGAGTTGCATCCAATTAACGAGTATATCACTTGTCAATACAACAAATGAACCTATAAAACTTTGTTGCTATTATAATGCTAATAATTATGCAGACTCGGTATATATTGATAAAAGAGATACTTCGTTATTGATTTTTCGATCCGCATGGTTTCATAGTAGTAAAAAAGTAAGAAGAGCATACATTAATCACATGGATAGTTTAATCATTCAAAGTTTGAGTAAAAGGATTGTTTATCGAGATAATAAATCTATTTATGAATTTCTTATCAATAATAATGATACAGCCGATATGGTTGAAACAAGAGTTAATTAAATAAATTTTATGCGCAATCAAATAGCTGGCAGATTAGGAAGATGTACATGAATGAGTTATGTCCTATTTTTAAGATTATCATTGAAAGAAGATTGTTTGAATCCATTCTAATAGAAAAAATACTGCATAAAACACTGCAAGAATATGCATAAATGATCTTGTTTTTGGATATAGATAGGTGAAATATGCATGATAACTAGCAATGTTAGGAGGCGTTTCATTTAAAGAAACACCTTGTTGGTTTTAAAGGAACGACTCGTTGGTCGGTGAGAAACATTTCGCTTCATTTAAAGGAACAGAATAAAAGGTACTTTGGATGTTTGTTTTGCTCTGGATATTGTCAATTGTGGGATGGACTGAGAATGTTAGATTGATACTTGAGACGTGACACATGCGTTCTATTTTCATGTTTTATCCTTATTTTCTGTCTTGTTGATTCTTATAACGTAAAATATGTGTGATTTGAAAATATGCAGACTGTGATTCCTTCCGTTTTTCCAGTTCAGCCCGTACTTGTGTTGTATATTTCTGATTCTGCACAATGATTCCTATCCATTTTTCATGTACTAAGAAGTTTTGTTCTGATTGCGGGAAGTTGCTTCACATTTCATTTCATCTCCCCGTTTGGGAGTACACTTTGAAATAAGTGTCAGAGTAACGTTATATTATTAAAAGTACTTAACGAAAGCCCGTTACGTCACTTTTTATTTGTTTCTTTGCACCAAATTCGGGAATAGTGTTGTCTTGTGAATCGGGGCAGCACTTAATTTTGCTTAGAAATTAATGGAGAAACTCATTATAAATGCTTGTCCGGTGTGTGGCAGTACGCACTTGAAACGCGTCATGACTTGTACGGATTTTTATGCTTCGGGCGAACAGTTTGAGCTGTGTTCGTGTGAAGACTGCGGATTTACGTTCACGCAAGGTGTGCCGGTAGAAGCAGAAATAGGCAAGTATTATGAGACTCCCGATTACATCTCCCACACTGATACGCGCAAGGGCGCGATGAATACCATTTACCATTACGTACGTTCCTATATGCTGGGCCGCAAGGCGCGTCTGGTAGCCAGAGAGGCACACCGAAAAAGAGGGCGTTTGCTTGATATAGGTACGGGAACCGGTTATTTTGCCGACGCTATGGTTGGCCGTGGCTGGAAAGTGGAGGCAGTGGAGAAAAGTCCGCAGGCGCGTGCTTTTGCCAAAGAGCATTTCGATTTGGACGTAAAGCCTGAATCAGCTTTGCAGGAGTTTGCTCCCGGCAGTTTCGATGTGATCACCCTCTGGCATGTGATGGAGCATCTGGAACATCTCAATGAGACATGGGAGATGCTTCGTGAGTTGCTGACAGAAAAAGGGATGCTCATTGTGGCGGTACCCAACTGTTCCTCTTACGATGCGGAACGTTACGGAGAGTATTGGGCGGCATACGATGTCCCCCGCCATCTCTGGCATTTCACTCCCGGCACTATTCAGCAATTAGCTTCCCGCCATGGTTTCATAATGGCGGCGCGTCATCCGATGCCGTTTGATGCGTTTTATGTGTCGATGCTGAGTGAGAAACATCGCGGCAGTTCGTGCAGTTTCCTTAAAGGGATGTATGTAGGGACGCTTGCCTGGTTCAGTACTTTGGGACGGAAAGAACGGAGCAGTTCGATGATTTACGTATTCCGGAAAAAAAGATAGCGCATGGGAAATAAAAACAGATATAAGTCGAAGTCACTGTTCGACATGCAATTTATAACGTCCAGTATCAGTACGACATTGGTGTTATTGCTGTTGGGACTGGTCGTGTTCTTTGTGCTCACGGCGCACAACATGTCTGTGTACGTGCGCGAGAATATCAGTTTCTCCATTCTCATCAGTGATGACATGAAAGAGGCGGATATTCTGAAACTTCAGAAGAAGCTGAATCAGGAACCTTTTGTGAAGCAGTCCGAATACATCTCCAAGAAGCAGGCGCTCAAAGAACAGACAGAAGCGATGGGGACAGACCCCGAAGAATTTCTCGGATATAACCCTTTCACGGCCTCACTTGAAATCAAGCTACACTCCGATTATGCCAATTCCGACAGCATTGCGAAGATAGAAAAACTGATAAAGAAGAATTCCAATATACAGGATGTGCTCTACCGGAAAGAGCTGATTGATGCCGTTAATGAAAATATACGGAATATCAGCCTTGTGCTGCTGGCACTGGCGGTGGTGCTCACCTTCATTTCCTTCGCTTTGATCAACAATACAATACGACTTGCCATCTATTCCAAACGATTCCTTATTCATACCATGAAACTGGTGGGTGCCAGTTGGGGATTTATACGGGGGCCCTTCCTGCGTAGAAACGTGTGGAGCGGGATATTGGCGGGTATGCTTGCCGATGCCATATTGATGGGGACTGCCTATTGGGCGGTGACCTATGAGCAGGAGCTGATTCAGGTGATTACTCCGGAAGTCATGCTGATTGTATGCGGCAGCGTATTGGTGTTCGGGGTGATCATAACCTGGCTGTGCGCTTACCTCTCTATCAATAAATATCTGAGGATGAGAGCCAACACGCTGTATTATATTTAGGAGAATAACATATAGTTGGGAATTTAGTAACTTGTAACAAAATAAGCTTATGTCTGACAAACAGAAATTTGCCTTCGATAAAGTGAACTTTATCTTGCTCGCAATAGGAATGGGGATTGTCATTATTGGATTTCTATTGATGACGGGCCCTACATCGTCCGAAACGGTTTTTGAACCGGATATTTTCAGTGTACGCAGAATCAAGGTGGCACCTGTGGTTTGCCTGTTTGGTTTTTTATCAATGATATACGCAGTGTTGCGTAAACCTAAAACACAAAAAACAGAAGAATAAAGATGGGGGATTTAACGACATTTGAGACGATTATTATTGCTATTGTAGAAGGGTTGACAGAGTTTCTTCCGGTTTCTTCTACCGGGCACATGATTATAGCGCAAAACGTATTGGGCGTAGAAAGTACGGAATTTGTAAAGGCGTTCACGGTTATCATTCAGTTTGGTGCGATTCTTTCGGTAGTTTGCCTTTATTGGAAACGTTTCTTCCGGTTGAACCATGCACCGGTGCCGGAGAATACACCTGCCATCAAGCGCTTTCTGCACAAATTTGATTTCTATTGGAAGTTATTGGTCGCTTTCATCCCTGCTGCCGTGCTGGGTTTCTTATTTAGCGATAAAATAGACGAGATGCTGGAAAGTGTAGTGATAGTGGCTGTGATGCTGGTTATCGGAGGCATATTCATGCTGTTTTGCGACAAGATATTTTCGCAAGGAAAGGAAGATACGGTATTGACGGAAAGAAAAGCGTTCAACATCGGTTTGTTTCAGTGCATAGCCATGATACCGGGGGTATCCCGCTCCATGGCTACCATTGTAGGAGGTATGGCGCAGAAACTGACACGTAAGGATGCCGCCGAATTTTCGTTCTTCCTGGCAGTACCGACCATGTTTGCGGCAACCGGATATAAGGTGCTGAAACTCTTCCTCGACGGTGGTACGGAAATTCTGTTCAATAATATGCCGGCACTTATCATTGGCAATGTCGTGGCTTTTGTCGTGGCTTTGCTGGCTATCAAGTTCTTTATAAGCTTTGTGACAAAATATGGCTTTAAGGCATTTGGCTGGTACCGGATTATTGTAGGCGGAACGATCCTGATCATGTTGTTGCTGGGATACAATTTAGAAATTGGCTGATGAATTTTAAAAAAGGAGAAGTACTGTTTTTCAATAAACCTCTCGGCTGGACTTCGTTTAAGGTAGTAGGACACGTCCGTTACCATATCTGCCGCCGGATAGGAGTGAAAAAGCTGAAAGTAGGCCATGCCGGAACGCTCGACCCTCTTGCTACGGGAGTGATGATAGTATGCACCGGTAAGGCTACGAAACGAATAGAAGAATTTCAGTATCACACCAAGGAATATGTAGCCACGCTCCGGCTGGGTGCTACTACTCCCTCGTACGATCTGGAACATGAGATAGACGCCACCTACCCTACCGAACATATCACGCGGGAGCTGGTGGAAGAAACGCTGACGCACTTTCTGGGTGCTATCGAGCAGGTGCCCCCTGCCTTTTCCGCCTGCATGGTGGACGGCAAGCGCGCTTACGAGCTGGCACGTAAAGGCGAGGATGTGGAACTAAAGGCGAAGCAGCTTGTTATTGATGAGATAGAGCTGCTGGAATGCCGTCTGGACGATCCGGAACCGATGATCCGAATCCGTGTGGTGTGCAGCAAAGGGACGTATATCCGTGCTCTTGCCCGTGACATTGGCGAAGCCCTCCACAGCGGAGCTCATCTGACGGGACTGATCCGCACACGTGTAGGAGACGTCCGTCTGGAAGATTGTCTGGACCCGGAGCACTTTAAAGAGTGGATAGACCGGCAGGAAATAGAAAACGACGAAGATAATAATTAACGTAATAAGGAATAGATATGAAGCTATCACAATTCAAATTTAAATTACCCGAGGATAAAATCGCTTTGCATCCTACGAAGTATAGAGATGAGTCGCGCTTGATGGTGTTACACCGTCGTACTGGAGAGATTGAACACAAGATGTTCAAGGATGTTTTGAACTACTTTGATGATAAAGACGTATTTATATTCAACGATACGAAAGTATTCCCGGCACGTCTGTATGGTAATAAAGAGAAGACGGGCGCACGTATCGAAGTATTCTTATTGCGTGAACTGAACGAAGAACTCCGTCTGTGGGACGTACTGGTAGACCCGGCACGTAAAATTCGTATCGGTAACAAGCTGTATTTCGGTGCTGACGACTCGATGGTGGCGGAAGTAATCGACAATACCACTTCCCGTGGACGTACGCTCCGTTTCCTTTATGACGGGCCGCACGATGAGTTCAAGAAAGCTCTTTATGCATTGGGTGAGACTCCCCTGCCCCATTCTATCATCAACCGTCCTGTAGAGCCGGAAGATTCGGAACGTTTCCAGTCCATCTTTGCCAAGAACGAAGGTGCGGTGACTGCTCCGACAGCCAGCCTTCACTTCAGCCGCGAACTGATGAAGCGTCTGGAAATCAAAGGGATCGACTTCGCCTATATCACCCTGCATGCCGGTCTGGGTAATTTCCGTGATATCGACGTAGAAGACCTGACAAAACATAAGATGGACTCTGAGCAGATGATTGTGAATGCAGAAGCCGTAAATACAGTCAATAATGCCAAAGATAAGGGCAAAAACGTGTGCGCGGTGGGTACTACCGTGATGCGCGCTATCGAAAGTGCAGTGAGCACGGACGGCCACTTGAAGGAGTTTGAAGGATGGACCAACAAGTTTATCTTCCCTCCGTATGAGTTTACCGTAGCCAATTCGATGATCTCTAACTTCCACATGCCGCTTTCTACACTGCTGATGATTGTTGCCGCTTTCGGTGGTTACGATCAGGTGATGGATGCCTATCATGTAGCGTTGAAGGAAGGCTATCGCTTCGGTACCTACGGTGATGCGATGCTGATTCTGGACAAATAAGGAAAGGCACGGCCATGAAAATCTGTCCTAAATGCCACGAAGAGGTAGAAGATAGCTTTGAAATCTGCTGGAACTGTAACTACAGTTTCCCGGATGATAAGATATTGGACCTGTCTGCTGTAGAAGAAGCGGACGATAGCGGACGTTCCATCGATTGCCTGCGTTGTCAGGTGAAGATGATCTATTCCGGCAAATATGAGTTTCATGAGGGAATGAATACGGGAGTCTTCGGAAACCTGTTCGAATTGTTCCAGAATCGTGAAGCTTTCGATCTGTATGTCTGCCCCAAGTGTGGCAAGGTAGAGTTCTTTGTTCCATTGAACGAAGAATACCGTTTAAGGTAGAATAGATTTCTAATGGCAAGAGTATATATGAGTCTCGGCACTAATCTGGGAGATAAAGAGAAGAATCTCCGGGATGCCGTGCATAAAATAGAGGAGCAGATAGGGAAAGTGATTTCCCTGTCTGCTTTTTATATGACAGCTCCCTGGGGCTTTGAGTCGGATAACAGCTTTCTGAATGCAGCCGCATGCATAGAAACGGAGTTGCTGCCTCTGGAAGTGCTGCAGAAGACGCAGGAGATAGAGCGTGGACTGGGACGCACACATAAATCAACAGGCGGTGTGTACAGCGACCGCTTGATTGATATCGACCTTTTGATGTATGACGATCTGATACTTTCGGCTACTTCTCCCTCTGGAGCAGAACTGAACCTCCCCCATCCCTTGATGGCGGAACGTGACTTCGTGATGAAGCCGATGGCAGAGATTGCCCCCGAACTGGTGCATCCGGTGCTGGGAAAGACAATGAGCCTACTTCTTTCTCTTCTTATCGGCGATAAACTTAGGTAGATAAGCGATACACCCTACCAATACTGCATATAACAGGTGAATGTCTTGAAATTCAATTTTCAAGAAGTGGCATACAATGGCGTAAATGGCAATCGTAAATCCGATGTAAAGAGCCAATACAAAGATTGTTTTTAGCTTATTATTTAGAATCATGACTTTTCTTGTTTCAGGTAAATAATCCGTTTTATTTCCTGTATATATGTGTTAAACATTGCCCAAAGATAAATATAATCTCCGAATAATACTTATCTTTGTCCCCGAAATGAAAGTGTGGACAGATTTGAGTAGCTTGCAACCACGGAAAAAAATGCTAAAACACGTCTTGTTGACGCCTTTTCGGCAGCATTTCCGCAGCACTCACCTCTTCTCCGTCTTTTCTCATTTCTAGTTCTTAATTTTTAATTCTTAATTTAAGAAAGATGGGATACTTATTTACATCCGAATCGGTGTCAGAAGGACACCCCGACAAGGTAGCCGATCAAATATCGGATGCCGTGCTTGACAAACTGTTGGCTTACGACCCCAGTTCTAAAGTAGCTTGCGAAACACTAGTAACTACCGGACAGGTAGTATTAGCGGGTGAGGTGAAAACTAAAGCGTACGTTGATCTCCAACTCATTGCACGTGAAGTTATTAAGAAAATCGGTTACACCAAAGGAGAGTACATGTTCGAAAGCAACTCTTGTGGTGTTCTTTCCGCCATTCATGAGCAAAGCCCCGATATCAACCGTGGCGTAGAGCGTCAGGACCCGATGGAACAGGGTGCGGGCGATCAGGGTATGATGTTTGGTTACGCTACGAATGAGACGGAAAACTATATGCCGCTTTCACTCGATCTGGCGCACCGTATTCTACAGGTTCTTGCCGACATTCGTCGTGAAGGAAAGGTGATGACTTACCTCCGCCCCGACGCCAAGAGCCAGGTAACGATTGAATATGACGACAACGGAACTCCCGTTCGTATTGATACGATTGTAGTTTCTACCCAACATGACGACTTTATTCAGCCGGCAGACGATTCTGCCGAAGCTCAGCTCAAGGCTGACGAAGAGATGCTGTCTATCATCCGTCGTGATGTTATCGACATCCTGATGCCTCGTGTCATCGCTTCCATCCACCACGATAAAGTGCTGGCACTGTTCAACGATCAGATTATCTATCATGTCAACCCGACCGGGAAATTTGTGATCGGCGGTCCTCATGGAGATACCGGTCTGACAGGCCGTAAGATTATTGTTGATACTTACGGTGGCAAGGGTGCTCACGGTGGTGGTGCTTTCTCCGGAAAGGACCCCAGCAAGGTAGACCGCAGCGCAGCTTATGCAGCCCGCCACATTGCTAAGAATATGGTTGCAGCAGGTGTTGCCGACGAAATGCTCGTACAGGTGAGCTATGCCATCGGTGTAGCGCGTCCTATCAATATCTTTGTCGACACTTACGGACGCAGTCACGTGAATATGACTGACGGCGAAATCGCCCGTGTCATCGACCAGTTGTTCGATCTTCGTCCGAAAGCTATCGAAGAACGCCTGAAACTTCGTAACCCGATCTATCAGGAGACTGCCGCTTATGGTCACATGGGACGTGAGCCGCAGGTGGTATCGAAAACGTTCTTCTCTCGTTATGAGGGCAACAAGACCGTAGAAGTAGAACTCTTTACATGGGAGAAACTGGACTACGTGGATAAGATCAAAGCTGCTTTTGGTCTGTAATTTGTTTGAAATCAGCTTATAGCTTTACAGCTATTTAGTCCATAGTGAGCCGCAATATCATCTCTTCTTAAGCGGGAGAGATGGATTGCGGCTTTTGTTGTTCGGGAGGTTTTACAGGGAATATAGTTATTTGCTGTTTGCAAACAGCAAAATTCAGTTTTATTTGCTGTTTGTAAACAGCAAATGACTATATTTGTATCCCTTTCCGTGAGTTTCTCCTGTTTTATAAGCAGTTGGGGGTTACCTATATAGGAAAGAAAAGCGAGAAAAAATGCTTCAAGAATATATGTCAACAGAAAATGATGTATTGGTGATGACATCAAACAATATATAAAAGCATATCAACTCTGATATATTACATAAAATGCCAAACTTCGACGAATACATCCGTAACGGAGAACCTGACAAGAAAGAAAGGGCTTCGGCTTGGAAAACCGCTATCGGTCTTCAAGCTGTAGATGGTTTGCAGACCTCCGATTATCTGAAAGATACTGCGGTCAAACATATTGAGGGTGATATCAGCATTGATGAAGTGAAAGCACTTATCAATGGATATTACCAATCCAAGACTGTACGCACTCCAAATGATGAAGATACGGAGGAAGCGGACAAGGTTTCTGCCAACATTGCCCGAATCTTGAATGAAAAGTCATTTGCTTTTTCTGTAACCGGATTCACTTCAATTCATCGAAGGCTGTTTGAAGGTGTATTCAAATTTGCAGGTAAAATCCGAGACTATGACATCACAAAGAAAGAATGGGTGCTTCGTGGCGATACCGTATTGTATGTCAATGCAGAAGATTTACGTAGGGCAATAGAGTATGATTTGGAACAGGAAAAAAACTTCTCTTACAAAGGATTGTCTTTAGATAAAGTAGTTGAGCATATTGCAAAGTTCGTTTCAAACCTTTGGCAAATACATCCTTTTGGCGAGGGAAACACCAGAACAACGGCTGTTTTCACCATAAAATATCTGAGGAGCATCGGCTTCGATGTAAACAATGATCTATTTGCCGAACACTCTTGGTATTTCCGCAATGCGCTGGTTCGGGCCAATTACCGCAATGTGCGTAAAGGTATCGAACCGGATATGAGTTTTTTGACTCTGTTTTTCAGAAACTTGATGATGGGCGAACACAATGAATTAAAGAATCGGTATATGGTTGTGAATCCTCCATCTGAATGGGCGGAAGGGCAAAACCCGACAAGTAGCCGACAAGCAGCCGACAAGTACCCGACATGTTCAGCAACAGTACAAGCATTGATTGAAATATTGGCAAAACAGCAACTATCAATCAAGGAAATGCTTGCGGCTATGAATTTGAAAGACCGAGAGAACTTTATGGCAAATTATCTGAATCCTGCAATGAAAGAAGGTTTTGTTGCGATGCTCTACCCTAACAGCCCAAAACATCCTCGTCAGAAATATTTGCTGACAGTAAAAGGATTGACCGTTTACAATTCTAAGAACGAAGAGAATGACAGAAATATGATTTAATGCGACTGGCCATTTTAACCGTTTGGTTAAAATTGAGCTGTTTATAAGCTATGATTGATAAAATCGTTATATTTGTAGTATTACGTTTATGTAGGGCAACATGAACAGCAAGAAATTGATTTTGTCGGAATAAAACAAGGAAAGCGTGTATATATTCAAGTGACCTGTTTGATAGCAGACGAGAAAACAAGAGAACGTGAGTTCGGAAATTTGGTGAATATTCCCGATAACTATCCTAAATATGTGGTCAGCTTGGATGAGTTTAATCAGGGAAGCGAAGTTGCCGGTATCGCACATTTGCATTTACTTGATTTCTTGCGGCTGACAAACCTGTAAGCGAATATTTACTTGTTATATTGGAGCATAAATGGTAAATGGCTATGTTTTCATCTGATTAATTCCTTCCTGATTTCAGTTAACTAAGCCGGCTGTTATTTCGGCAGAAACCAGGCATTATGAAGGGATTGAAGGTCCGGCTTATCAGATTGCTTGCCGTACACCTCTGCCCACAGACGGGCTTCTTCTTCAAAAAAGAGTTCATTGAGACTTTCTTCTGCGGTAGTCAACGTGTTTTCTGTTTCCATAGGATAAAAGTATTAATAAAGGGGCAAAAAAGAACGTTTTCGCCTTTCCCTTTGACTAACACATATAAGGATGCTGGAGGTACATTACATACTCCCCACGGGGGTACGAAACCGCCTATGAGAAGAGTCACAGGCAAAAAGATGCCTGCAACTGGTCAAGAGCAGGATTCCCTGCGCCCCATCATAAAATGTTAGTCGTTGCAAACGATACTATTTTTCAGATCTAAGCAAGAAATGACCGGAGAAATAATTTTCCCGTATCTTCTACATAATGATTAAATATGGATTTCTATTGTCATCTGTCAGCTTTTCACATATAATAGTCTCATAATAAACAGATTACTTCCTGACAATAAGCCCTGACAATAAGCTGACAATAGCAAAAGTTTCATTTTACTGTCAGCTTATGGAGTGAGGGAAGTTTCCGATATATCTCACATTAAAGTGTATCAATATATTTTTTTGCCATCATTTGGCTCTGTCATTCAGACGAATGCCAATGAGAAATGGTCGGCTATGTCATTCAGACGACTGTAAGGAGGAAGAATCTCCTCTTTTGTGTGCGAGAAGAGCCTTCATTTCACACTGTCACCAACACTTCTCCTTTCGTTGTTTCCCGTTCAAGTATACATACGGTTTGTGACAAGCTATCAGAACGGTTGTGCCACCTACGGAAATGATTGTGCCAAACCTCTGAAACGGTTGTGCAAAGTGCTTGGCACAGTTGTGCCAAAGGCTTGTCACAGTCGTGCCAAAGGCGTGGCACAAGCATGCCAAAGGCGTGGCACGAGCAAGGCATACTTACAAAGGGACTCTTATCAAGTAGTCAAGCTGGAATAACAGCATGATACGGCTGACAATAGAATGGACGATTGCTATTGTCAGCCGTATTATCAGGGTGTATTGTCAGGCGATAATTATCTCATTATAAATACTTTGCCTGCTAAAACCTGACAGATGACAATAAAATATTGGTTTTAATCATTATAAAGAAGTTGCTGAATTCAAGTTATAAACGCGACATTCCTATTTAAACTTCTCCATATATTTTTTAAACTGTTTCATATTTTTAAAGGCTATGGCTTCTTTAGGCGACATGAATCCTAGCCTTTTTCTCGGTCTTATATTAATTTCGTATGTAATTTCCTTCAATCTTTCTCCCGTAATATATTTAAACTCTTTGTCTTTAGGTATATACTGTCTAAGTATTCCATTTAGATTCTCATTAGATCCTCTTTCCCATGAATGATATGGTCTTGCAAAGTAAAATTTAATACCCAGTTCTTTTGCAATTTCCATATGCCCTGCAAATTCGCTTCCATTATCGGATGTTATAGTGTGTATATATCCCTTATACGGTTTTAATATGTTAATTGTCGCTGTTGTTACCCACCTTGCTTCTTTACTGGGCAATTTTGCTGTCCATAAAAATCCTGCTTTCCTGTCATTAATGGTCAGAATAGCTCCTTTCTGTCCTTTTCCAATAACTGTATCAATCTCCAAATCGCCCAATCTGCTTCTTGTATCCACAATAGGAGGTCTCTCCGATATACTTGTGCGGTTTTTCACCCAACCACGATCCTTATTCTTGTTCCCTCTCTTTTTATGTTTCCTGCCTCTTCTTCTTAAATACCAGAATAGATTTCCGGCATTTTGTTTGTCTTTCCATATCCACTGATACAGGCGTTCATGAGAAACCATTGGGTAGCCTAAGAGCTTGCATCGTCCACATATTTGCTCAGGGCTGTAATTCAGATCAATCAACATGGTACGAGCATGAGCTTCGACTATATTTGTAAACTTTACGTAACGAGAACGCTGTGATTTGCGTAACTCATACCTATATTGTGCATAATCTCCGTCATACTTGTCGGAAGCCCGCAATTTATTACGACGTAACTCACGATAAATGGTACTACGATGTACACCTAATAAAGAGGCAATATCATCTTTCTTTTTACCTGCTTGCAGATACGCTTCTAATTTGTATCTTTGTCCTTCGGTTAATTGTTTCATCTTGCAACTGATTTGGTAGGAGATTGAGGAGGCAAGATAGGAACTTTATTCCAAGGGAGAAGCAAGATGAAGTTTTTTTTCATCAGCTTCTCTCTAAAATTATGCTTCTACACTAAATTCTCAATCAACTGTCGCATTTATAACTTGAACCCAGGGTTTTAAATGAAGAATGAAAAATTACTGGGTCAGTCCGAAAACCCGGTTTGAGCTCCATACTGAATCGAAATGAATAAATCTCATAAGTCGTTAGTATCTCAAATTCCCCTCCCTTCGGGAAGGAGGGGTGCCCAAAGGGCGGGGTGGTAGGTATACGAACAGCATTGTAAATGAAAGCTTTATGCATTCACCTACCACCTCCCCCTACGGGTACTCCTCCTTCCCGAAGGAGGAGATTTGAGATACTAACGACTTTTCTGTCGGCCCCAATAAAGATACTGCCTACTTTTAATTTAGTTCATTTCTGTTCGGGTTTGAGGCAAAC
Source organism: Bacteroides faecis (assembly GCF_020091505.1). NCBI lineage: Bacteria > Pseudomonadati > Bacteroidota > Bacteroidia > Bacteroidales > Bacteroidaceae > Bacteroides > Bacteroides faecis. Next base: position 1,104,778 of record NZ_CP081916.1, read on the forward strand.
TTGAACAGTTTTGAGGCAAACTCAATCTGGTTATGCGGCAAATGTATCTGTCATCCAGAGGAGTAAAGCGACGAAGGATCTCCTCTCCTATACCCACAAAGAGGAGATTCTTCCTCCCTTTGGTCGTCTGAATGACAGACAGATACGCTTCTGAATGACAGCTACGGTTAATGCTTATCATCTTATCGGTTTTTGCTCAAAACTCATATTTATAATGTGTCCGGTTAATCTTTATTTTTAGCGGTAAAGGTTGTCGTTGTCGTAAAAAAAGATTTTCTTTGCATAACCATAATACAAAACGATAATGGCAGATACACAAATCTATTATTTATTCAAACGTGTGGCTCTCCGATTCTCTATTTTTATCGGTCTTCTTCTGTTATTTCTTTTCTCTTGCACTTCTCAAAAAGAAAATAAGCTGCTGTTGCATGCCGACTCTTTAATGGCTGAGTATCCTGATAGTGCACTGATTTTCCTTGAAAGCATTCCGTTTCCACAAAAGTTATCATGTGCTGATAGAGCATTGTATGCTTTGTTACTGACTCAAGCACGATATAAGAATTATATCACATTGGATGATGATTCATTGATAAAAGTTGCGGTGGATTATTATGGTAAAAAGAAAAGTTTGCGAGCTGCACAAGCTCACTATTACTGGGGAGCTGCCTATCGGGATATGGGACGTATCCCTTTTGCTGTAGATAAGTATTTGGATGCTATTCAGTTAATGCCTGGTGAGAATGAGTTTTTGGCAATGATATATGATAATTTGGCAGAATGTTATGAAGATGAAGACCTATATGATGTGGCAATAGAGTCTTATAGAAAGTCTTATCAGATAGTATGTAGAGATAAAAAATCAATATCTTATCCGTTAAGGGGAATTGCCCATGTATTTTTATTGCAGCATCAATTAGATAGTGCATTGTGTTATTTTCAGAAAGCGTATGATTGTGTTCTGGCAATTCAAGACTCAAGTATGCTTCCGTTGTTGTATAATGACTTTTCAACAATATATTTGGAGAAGAAAGAATACGTTCGGGCAGATGAATATGTTTCAAAAGCCATATCTATGATGCCTTCTGATAACTTAAGTGGAGCTTATCATCTGAAAGGGATGATAATGCTTGGTCTGAACCGACTTGATTCTGCCCGGTATTTTTTTAATAAGTATAAAGATGAACAAGATATTTATGGGGAAGCTGTACGTTATAATGGGCTCCGTGAAGTAGAAAAGCGACTGGGTAACTGGGAAGCTGCAATGCAATATGCGGATGCTTATATGGTTGTTTATGATTCTATCCAGAAATTATCCGATAGACAGAAACTTGATGAATTAATGGATAATCATGAATTGGAGGAGCACAAAAGAATGGTGTCTCAGCAAGAACGGGCTGTGATAGGTTATTTGGTAGGTACCGTTTTTTTTCTTGTGTTAGCAGGTATTTTCTTTTTCATGTGGAATGATAGAAGAAGAAAGAAACGTTATATTGCTTTGCAAAGAGAGCTTATGCAGAAGCGTGTGGACACTATGGAGTTAAGGGAAGAAAAAGCTCTTGAATCTGAGGACGAACGCATAAATAAATTGGTAGAGCTTGGGGAGCATCAGCTAAAACTATGTATGTCCATGTTTGAGGAAACTGAGTGCTATAAGAAACTGCAAGAAATGGAGAAAGCGACTCCTAAACAATTGCTGTCAATGAGTAGTGCTTTTAGAATGGAGATAAATGTAGCGATTCGCGAGGCGTTTATTGATGTAATGGCGAATTTGGAGAAGTGTTGCCCGGCTTTGACTAACGATGATTTATTTTATTGTGTACTCTCATTGATGCATTGCTCAAACAGAGTTATTATAGAATTGATGAATGTATCTTCGGATGCTCTTAAGATGCGGAAGAGCCGTATTAAGGGTAAGTTGAGAGAAGATATATTTAAATACATATATTTGGATTGATAATCAGTACGTTATTGATGTTTTGTTACTGCCTGTTACCTCTTGTTGGGAGGGCTGTTACCGTTGTTACCTCATAAAAATGGCTTTTTCCATTATACTTGTGTACTTTTGAAACAAGATTTTTAAAACACAATTATTATGAGAACAAAGCTTCTATTTTTCTTCTTCTTATTAATGTTGCTTCAAGTAAACATGAGTACTTCTGCGATGGTTCTGAAAGACGCACATCGGATAATGCTAAAGGATATCAAGGCGTCAGGATCTCATCGCTCAATGCCTGTCCTCCCTACTGCTTTCATTGACGGATCATTACTATCGGTCGATTTTCTTTCTGCTGTAACTTCTGCGGCAGTTACAGTAAGGAACTCTGCAACAGGTGAAATAGTCTATTCATCTGTAGAAATGAATGTAACTACACTTCGGATTGATCTCACAGGAAAGAGTGCCGGCGAGTATTCTTTAGAGATTGGTATCGGCGATACGATTTTGTCAGGTGATTTTCTTCTTGAATATGAATAAAAAACTTATGGTGGTGGTTAACCGTACAACACGATGAAAAGGAACATTTTTATCGCATTAGCTGCATTCGCAATATGCAGTTCATGTAGCGACAGCTATTATTTACCGGAGACTGAGCAGGATTTGGCTCAATTGAATAGCGAGTATGATGACGTTAAGGCTAAAGAGGCTGATGACGAGGGAGAAAAGATCGAGACTTTGGCTAGTGAAGCTGAGATTCAAGCATCTATGGATGAGTATAAGGCAGAACTGATGAATCGTGAGTCTGTGGCTAAAGAGAGAGTGATGAGAGATGTGTATGCAGCAAAGGGGGGTGTTGTTGGTGTATTTAAAATCAGTAGCTGTGGTACATACAAAGAACTCAGAATATCTATGGATTGTGAGGATAAGAGAGATAATTCGTATACTACGGGAAATGTAGGTGCTACTTATATTGAAAATGGTAATGTTAATTTTGTTTTCTGCTTAACAAATGCAAGTCGTTATTATCCTGGAGGCGTATTGCTTGTGGATCATATAAATTATAATTTGACGTTGACTCAAGAATATCGTAGGGAAAATCGCCAAATGGATGTTATTGTTTGTCATCACGATACGGAGGATAATAATCCATCTAACTCTTTATTTAGTGATGATAATTATTATAATGATATAAATCATTTTATGGGTTATACGAAAATTGATAACGATGTTACACTAGCTTGGGGATTCCCGTCTAATGGAGCTCCTTTTAGTATTGCCAATTATTTTGGTCCTGCTGGTATACAATATGGTTTATTATCGACTACCAATGCTGCAACAGGAACGATTCATTGTGATGATGAAGATAGCAATAATAAGAATTGGGTGCAAAGATATAATCTTGGATATACTTTAGATAATAGTTTTAATGAGTCTGTAGCATTAAATGATTTTGGGATTACTGAAAATGGAAATACGACCTATTCAATATCTTTAAGTACAGATGCTAAATTTAGTAAAAATAATAGATTTTATCCCTCTCGTTTATATTGATGAAACAATTATTATACATATGTTTGCTTCTGTTGCTATTTTCTTGCTCCCATGCGAATAAGGAGATAGTGGCAGAAGTGAATGACGAAACTATTCTTTTATCAGATCTGTCGGAAGCAAGTAAACAGGAACTTTTTGATTTATTGAATATGGCTTATGAAATAAAATCAAAAGTATTGGACGATCTGATAAAGATGAAACTATTGGAGAAAGAAGCTAAAAAACAAAACATGACTATTGAGCAATATTTGGAAATGTATGTGGATATGAGAACAGGTACTAACTTAGATAGTATCAAGGCGCTTTATGGATTGGCTGATAATCAGGTAAATGTAGTAAGAAGTCAATTGTATGGCTCCTCTCAAAAAACGATGGAGGGGGAACTTGCTCTGAAAAACAAGCTCCGTTCAATATTTGTCCAACAGTTAGTTGATTCATTGTATAGCAAAGCAAGTATCAAGAAGTATATCTTTCCTCCCAAACAACCTAAATGCGTAATAGCCGACTTATGTGTCTATTATAGAGGAAACATGGATGCTTCTGTTAGCTTTATTGTAGCTTCTGATTTTACTTGTGAACGCTGTGTGGCGTTTGAGCGTACATTACAACGCATTTATGATAAATATAAAGATAGAGTAAAGTTTGGTTTTGTCAGTTTTGGTGATTCCCCTACCCTTCCTGCATTAGCTTGTGAGGCAGCTGGTCAGCAAAATAGATTTTGGGATTTTCATGATGCTATTTTTGCATATGAAGGAGTTGCTGATTCCACTTACATATTTAATCTGGCAAGAAGCAATAACTTAGATATGACGCGATTTAAGCGAGATTTACTTTCGTCCGAGAACTACGAGACGCTGGACAAAACTATCAATGATTTGGTGAATCGAGGAATTTTTGCAACTCCTACTATCATCATTAATGATCGTCTTGTATACATGACTAATTCGTATGAAGAACTATCCAGACTTTTAGAATATGAATTGAAGTAGAAACTGAAAAACCTATAACTGACTATGAAGAAATCTATATGTTTTCTTTTTGCTATAAAATTAGGAATTTGTTTCTTTTGTTTTTTCTTCCTTTCCTGCGAAGAAGAATTTAAAGTCGATATGCCTGACAATATAGCCAATGGAATTGTCTTTCGCGGACTTATCTCAAGTGGGCCTCCTCCTTATTTTTTTCAACTGACTAAGCCGGCTGCTATGTCGGCAGAGAAGTATTATTATGAAGGGATTGAAGATGCCGAGATTGTGATAGAAGATGTCACGGCAGGAATTAAAGATACTCTCCAGTTACTAATTCCTCAAGAAGAAGAAGGCTCTTCTTATGTGGAATTGCATTATTACAATTACAGGACTCAGAAAATGGAATATGAGCCATTAGGTAACGGGCGGTATAGGGGACGTGGAGTATATATAACTACAAAAATGTATGGTATAGAAGGGCATACCTATACATTAGATATCTATTATAAGGGAGAACATCATACAGCCACAGAAACAATGATCCCTAAGACTGAAATAACAGATTTGAAAGTGCAGAGTTTTGATTTAGGAGAAGGAAAAACGGCATCTTGGGCTCCTATTATCAGTTTTGTCAATCAACCGGAGATCGACAATTATTATCTATTCCATGTGAAGGAATATTCTTCTTTGACATTCCCGGTTTCATCTATTCATTACTTATTTTGGGCTGATGAAAATTGGAGATATTCCATTCTGAGTGATGAACATTTGGGCGATACAGTAGCGGACCTTCTTGTGAGTGATGGTGAGGGGGTGAGGAATATTGCGCCTGGGTCGCATTATCCAGTCATTGGTGATTCTGTATTTATCACAATGGAGTCAATATCCAAAGCATGCTATGATATTTATGATAAGGCTATTGGGCAACTTCGGACAGATGGAGGTGCATATACCCCTACTCCCACCAGTGTGGAAAGCAATATTAGTGGTAACGTGTGGGGAATCTTTCGGGTGAGTGCTTATTCTGAGAAAGGGATGTTTGTAGATAGAAGACATTAAAATGAAATAGCTAATGAAGAAACCTGTATATATTAACTATATTGCCAGCTGGGGGATTGGCTTCCTTTGTCTTTTTTTCTTATCCTGCGAAGAAGAGTTTAAAGTCAACATGCCTGATAATGTAGCTGATGGCATTGTTTTCCGAGGGCTTATTTCAAACGGTCCTCCTCCTTATTTTTTTCACTTGAATAAGCCTGCTGCTATTTCTGCAGAAAAGTGGCATTATGAGGGTATTGAAGATGCGGAAGTAGTTATAGAGGACGTGACAGCAGGAATTAAAGATACGCTCCGATTGATAGTACCTCGCAAAGGGGATGGCGTTTTCTATTTAAATTACTGGAATTATCGTACTCAGAAAGAGGAAGAGGTTATGATGAGCTCTCAAGAGTGGCTTAGGGGGCATGGAATATATGTGACTACAAAGATCTATGGCATTGAGGGACATACCTATATGCTGGATATTTATTATAAAGGAGAGCATCACACAGCTACAGAGATAATGGTTCCTAAAACTGAAATAACAGATTTGAAAGTACAGAGTTTTGATTTAGGAGAAGGAAAAACGGCATCTTGGGCTCCTATTATTAGTTTTGTCAATCAGCCGGAGATAGATAATTATTATCTGTTTCATGTGGATGGGCATTCTTCTTTGACGTTTCCTATCTCATCTATCTATCGGTTATTTAGAGCTGATGAACATTGGTCTTATTCTATCCTGAGTGATGAACATTTGGGCGATACAGTAGTTGATCTTCTTGTGAGTGACGGAGAAGGCGTGAGGAATATTGCTCCCGGGTCGCATTATCCAACCATTGGTGATTCTGTATTTATCACTATGGAATCTATATCTAAAGCATGCTACGATATTTATGATAAGGCTATTGAGCAACTTCGGACGGATGGAGGTGCATATACCCCTACTCCCACAAATGTAGAAAGTAATATTAGCGGTAACGTGTGGGGTATTTTTCGGGTAAGTGCTTATTCAGAGAAAGGAATATTTATAGATAGAAGACATTAACATATAATATTGTATATGAAGAAACTGGTCGTTTACATATTCCTGTTTGTGCTTTTTTGTTTCGGTCCTTTTTCAGAGCTATTGGCACAGACATTGGTTGTGAGAGGGCGCGTCGTTGATGGGCAGACCGGAGAGATTTTGTCTGATGCCAATGTTTTTGATTATACATCGGGTGTTGGAGTTTCTACAAATTCGTATGGTATGTATTCGTTAAGTCTTGAAAAAGGGAAACGAATTATTCACTGTTCCGTTTTAGGCTATGTTACGCAGACAGATACTTTGAATATAACCTCAGATAGAGTTTTGAACTTTGCCCTTCAGCCAGGCAATTATCAACTAAAGGATGTGGAAGTAGTGGCAGACCGTAGGCATACCGGGCAGTTTCGGTTAGGGCAGAAGGATATACAGGCTCTGCCGACAGTAGGTGGTGAGCCCGATTTGTTGAAGTCTCTACAATTCCTCCCTGGAGTTGCTAGTGGAAATGAAGGAGCGAATAATATCTCTGTGCGTGGCAGTAACCAATGGGGGAACTTGGTTCTGCTTGATGAAGCTATCGTCTTTAATCCTAATCATGCCCTTTCGTTTTTCTCTGCGTTCAATAATGATGCGGTGCAAAGTGTGAATCTGTATAAATCGTATTTCCCGCTGAACTTTGGTGGACGGGCTTCTTCAGTGATTGATGTACGGATGAAAGAGGGCAACAATAAAGAATGTAAAAGAATGGCTACAGTCGGGTTGGTTGCCTCCAAAGTCATGTTCGAAGGCCCGTTGGAGAAGGATAAAAGTTCCTATCTGGTTGCCGGTAGATTTGCTTATCCCGGGCTAACTTGCAGTTTGTTGGGAAATAAGCTTGCACCAGATCCACAGATGTACTTTTACGATGTAAACGCAAAGATTAATACGATTATTAACGACCGTAATCGGATTTATTTCTCAGTATATGCAGGTGGCGACCATACTGTTTTTGACCGGTTTGTTCGGGGATATGGAATGGATTGGGGAAATGCTACATCTACTTTCCGTTGGAATCATGTACTTAACCATAAGACTTATGCTAACTTGAGTGCTATCTTTAGTAATTACTATTATCGCTATAAGAATTATTCGGATGGGTTGCATTATTTGTGGAAGTCAAATGTGCAATCTTATCAACTGAAGTATGATATGGAGCATACTGCTTCCCGCAATCTGAAAATAAAAGCTGGAGGAGCGCTGCATTTTTTTACTACAAGACCGGGCAGTCTTGATAACTATGGTGGCTTCACTCATGTGGTCCCTTTTCGGATGGACCGGAGGAAAATGCTGGATATAGCGCTTTATGGAGAAATCGAGTATCGGTTTGCTTCCCGTTTTCAATTAAATGGAGGGATTCGGCTATCTGCACTTCGTACCCCTTCAGGTCCCGGTTATGAAGCAAAGACATTTATCGTTCCCGAACCGAGAGCGGAACTTTCTTATGATCTGAATCATAACAACCGTTTGAATATATCTTTCAATCAGGCTTCGCAGAACCTGCACATGCTTTCTAATTCTTCTGTTGGTATCCCATCGGATATGTGGATTCCAGCCAATGGGAATCTGGAACCTGAAGTGATGAGGCAGTTGGCTGCCGGATATGAATGGAACAAGGCAGATCGGCAGTATACGTTTTCCGTGGAAGCCTTCTATCGAAAGTCAGATCATATCATTGATTTTAAAGATAATGTCAACATCTTTATGAATAATTTGATTGAGAAAGAGGTAGAACAAGGAGAAGCTGAAAGTTATGGAGTGGAATTTTATCTCTCCAAGAACAGAGGAAATCTGACGGGTTGGGCAAGCTATACACTTTCTCACGCTCGCAACCGACTGGCTAATATAAAGGACACAGAATATCGTCCGGTGTATGACAGACCTCATAATTTGAAATTGTTTTTGAACTACAATATCAATAAACGATGGTCGTTAGCTTCTACTTTCTCTTATTGTTCGGGGATGAATTTGACTCTTCCGGTTGGTAAATATGAGTTTCAAGGTGCTCTTTTGTATATTTATAGTTCTAGAAATGGTTATCGTGCACCTGCTTACCATCAATTGGATTTATCAGCAGTCTATCGTATGAAAAAAGGAACTCTTACTTGTTCAATTATTAATCTTTATAACAGGAAGAATGTATTTTCTATTTATGCAGGGCGTGGAGATGTACATTATTCTATGGATGCCGCGAAAACATATAAAATCTATCTTTACGGGATAGTCCCATCCATAACCTATAGCTTTGAATTTTAAAAAATCAAACCGAAACATAAATTGCACATTCATTTTGATATGTATATGATTTCTTTGTACTTTTGTACCCATTCATCCAGTAAACTTGCAAAAGACAATGAATCAGATACATTCCGTATGCGTGTACAGCGCATCCAGCACTAAGATAGCCTCCGTATATTTTGAAGCAGCCGAAAAGCTCGGCAGCCTGCTTGCCAAACAGCATATCCGTCTGATAAATGGTGCCGGAAGTATCGGACTGATGCGATCCGTAGCCGATGCAGTGTTGGAGAATGGCGGTGAAGTGACCGGAGTTATCCCCCACTTCATGGTAGAGCAAAACTGGCATCATACAGGTCTGACGGAACTGATCGAAGTCACTTCCATGCACGAACGCAAGCAGAAGATGGCGAATCTGAGCGACGGCATCATTGCGTTGCCGGGTGGATGCGGCACTCTGGAGGAGTTGCTTGAGATTATCACATGGAAGCAGCTTGGACTGTATCTGAACCCGATTATCATTCTGAATGTAAACGGCTTCTTTGATCCGCTGCTCGAAATGCTCGAACGGGCGATAGAAGAAAACTTCATGCGCCGGCAGCACGGTGATATATGGAAAGTAGCACGAACACCGGAAGAAGCGGTGGAGCTGCTTCAGACAACTCCCGTATGGGACGCTTCTATCCGTAAATTTGCAGCGATATGATAGCCGCTATACTAAACTCCGGATTTGAGGGAACCCCCATCTCCTACTCTCCCCGCACGGATGATGTGATTGCGCTGACCTTGCTCGCCTGTTTCTTTCTGTCCTCCATCGCTCTGGCACGCGGAAAGAAGTTTCTCACGCAGCAAGTGAAAGACTTTGTGCTGCATCGCGAACGGACAAGCATTTTTGATAGTTCTACGGCAGCCGATGTGCGCTACCTCCTTGTGTTGGTAGTACAGACCTGTGTGTTGACGGGTATTGTGTTCTTCAATTATTTTCATGATACTTGCCCGATGCTCATGACCAGGGTCTCCCCTCTCCTACTATTGGGGATTTATGTCGGCTTCTGTCTGGCCTATTTTTTACTAAAATGGTTACTTTATATGTTCCTTGGGTGGGTGTTTTTTGACAAAAACAAGACAAATATGTGGCTGGAGTCTTACTCTACACTCATATATTACGTCGGATTTGCCCTTTTTCCCTTTGTTCTTTTTCTGGTTTATTTCGATCTGAATCTGACCAATTTAGTGATAATCGGACTAATTATTCTAATTTTCACTAAAATATTGATGTTTTATAAGTGGATAAAGCTTTTTTTTCATCAATTAAGTGCGGTTTTCCTATTAATTTTGTACTTTTGCGCTCTTGAAATCATACCCTGTCTGCTACTCTATCAGGGAATGATTCAGGTAAACAATGTATTGCTAATAAAAATTTAGGACGTTGAAAATTAAAAAAGTACTAGTCTCGCAGCCTAAGCCTGCGTCAGAGAAATCTCCCTATTACGACATAGCAGAGAAATATGGCGTAAAAATAGATTTCCGACCGTTTATAAAGGTCGAGAGTCTTTCGGCGAAAGAATTCCGGCAACAGAAAGTTTCAATTCTTGATCACACTGCCGTTATATTCACCTCCCGTCACGCAATCGATCACTTCTTTAATTTGTGCACGGAACTGCGTGTAGCTATTCCGGAAACAATGAAGTATTTTTGTGTCACGGAAGCGGTTGCATTGTACATTCAGAAATATGTGCAATATCGCAAACGTAAAATCTTCTTCGGTGCTACCGGAAAGATTGAAGATCTGGTGCCATCTATCGTAAAGCATAAAACGGAGAAATATCTCGTCCCTATGTCGGACGTGCACAATGATGATGTGAAAAACCTGCTCGACAAGAATCATATACAGCACACAGAAGCTGTGATGTATCGCACCGTGAGCAACGACTTCACGTCGGATGAGGAATTTGATTATGACATGCTCGTGTTCTTCAGCCCTGCAGGAGTGACTTCTTTGAAGAAAAACTTCCCGGACTTTGATCAGAAAGAGATCAGAATCGGTACCTTCGGATCGACTACCGCGCAAGCTGTACGCGACGCCGGACTCCGTCTGGACCTTGAAGCACCAACAGTGCAAGCTCCCTCAATGACGGCTGCGCTCGACATGTTTATCAAGGAAAACAATAAATAAACAGAGTGAGCGTATATACTTTGTGTAAAGCCGAAAGGCTGAATAGTAAAATATTGATCGGAAAGATGTTCGAAGGCGGCAATTCCAAGTCGTTTTCCATCTTTCCGATACGTGTTGTATATATGCCCATAGAACAGGGGGAAGCACCCGCCACGATACTGATCAGCGTTTCGAAGCGGCGTTTCAAACGGGCTGTAAAGCGCAATCGGGTGAAACGGCAGATACGCGAAGTCTACCGGAAGAACAAACTGCAACTGCTGGACGATCTTCAAAGCAGGGGGCAGCGTCTCGCAATCGCCTTTATCTATCTGTCGGACGAGCTTGTTGCTACTGCCGAACTGGAAGAGAAAATGAAGATAGCGCTTTCGCGCATTTCTGAAAAGTTATCCTCATGAAACCCCATGTTTGCCGGATATCCGCCTGCTGGATGTCCTTGAGAAGCATTGTGAGGAAGGTGTTGTCATTCTTGCTACTAATTCCCATCTATTTTTACCGGGCATGTATTTCGCCCCTTACTCCTCCCTCTTGTCGGTTTACGCCTACCTGCTCGGCTTATGCGGTCGAAGCCATCAAGAAACACGGACCCTTCAAAGGACTTTATCTGACTGTCCGGCGCATTCTCCGGTGTCATCCGTGGGGTGGTTCCGGCTATGATCCGGTACCTTAGAAACGATTTACCCAAAGAATGAGAGAGATGGAGAAAAATGCAAGTCATATTCTGGATATTCATACTCACAAGTCGGAGGAGGCTTCTCACGGCAGGGCGATTATCAACTATCAGTTGCCGGTAGGGGGCGCATTGTGCCTGTCGTCCTTCTATTCGGCTGGCATTCATCCCTGGCAACTGACAGAACGGGATGCGGAAGAACAGCTTGCGTATCTGCAGAAACTGCTTGTGGAAGGGCGGTTGGTGGCGGTAGGAGAGGCGGGGCTTGATAAGCTGACGGCTGCTCCGATGGAACTTCAGGTCAGGATATTGGGAAAGCAGGTGGAATTGTCGGAAAAGTACCGGTTGCCGTTGATTATTCATTGTGTGAAGGCGATGGAGGAATTATTGGCGGTAAAGAAGGAGCTTCGACCGGTTCAACCCTGGATTTGGCATGGCTTTCGCGGAAAACCACAACAAGCAAGGCAGTTGATGGAAAATGGCATATATCTTTCTTTCGGCGAGCATTATCCGGAACAGACAGTGAGGACGATGCCTGTCGACTGTATGTTTCTGGAGACGGATGATAGTCCGGTTGACATTGAGGAAGTGCTGCACCGGGTAGCAAGAACACGAGGCACGGATGTGGAAGAGTTGCGGCAGGCGATTCGGGAAAATATCCAAAAAGTCTTTTTTAGGCGTTAAGAGTTGTATCTTCCGAGAAAGAGTCGTACTTTTGTCGCACATGGAATTGAAAGACAATAAAAACTTAATAAAAAGAGTAATACGATGAATTTTGTAGAAGAATTGAGATGGCGTGGCATGCTGCAGGACATCATGCCGGGAACGGAAGAGTTGCTGAACAAAGAGCAGGTGACTGCCTATTTGGGTATCGACCCGACTGCCGATTCACTACACATTGGTCACCTTTGTGGAGTGATGATCCTTCGTCATTTACAACGCTGCGGCCATAAACCGCTGGCACTCATCGGTGGCGCTACAGGTATGATTGGCGACCCTTCCGGAAAATCGGCAGAACGTAACCTGCTGAATGAGGAAACATTGCGTCACAATCAGGCATGTATCAAAGAACAGCTTGCCAAGTTTCTCGACTTCGAGTCGGATGTGCCTAACCGTGCTGAATTAGTGAACAACTATGACTGGATGAAAGAGTTTTCTTTCCTTGACTTTGTTCGCGAAGTGGGCAAACACATCACTGTAAACTATATGATGGCAAAGGACTCTGTAAAGCGTCGTCTGAACGGAGAAGCACGTGATGGATTGTCATTCACCGAATTTACTTATCAGCTGCTTCAAGGCTACGACTTCCTTCATCTATATGAAACCAAGGGTTGTAAACTTCAGATGGGAGGCTCCGACCAGTGGGGAAATATCACTACCGGAGCGGAACTGATCCGCCGTACCAATGGGGGAGAGGTGTTCGCGCTGACTTGCCCGTTGATCACGAAAGCTGACGGCGGTAAATTTGGTAAAACCGAATCCGGAAATATCTGGCTGGACCCCCGCTATACGTCTCCATATAAGTTCTATCAGTTCTGGCTCAACGTGAGCGACTCTGATGCTGAACGCTATATCAAGATTTTCACTTCAATCGAGAAGGAAGAAATAGAAGCACTGGTTGCCGAACACCAGCAGGCTCCGCACTTGCGTGCTTTGCAGAAACGTCTGGCGAAGGAAGTGACTGTCATGGTTCATTCCGAAGCAGATTACAATGCAGCAGTAGATGCGTCTAATATACTGTTCGGTAATGCTACTTCCGAATCGCTGCGTAAATTGGACGAAGATACGCTGCTGGCTGTATTCGAAGGGGTGCCTCAGTTCGAAATCTCTCGTGACGCTCTGGCGGAAGGAGTGAAGGCTGTTGACCTGTTTGTTGATAACGCGGCTGTATTTGCCTCGAAAGGTGAAATGCGTAAGCTGGTTCAGGGCGGTGGCGTATCGTTGAATAAAGAGAAACTGGAAGCCTTTGACCAGGTAATTACGACTGCTGACCTGCTTGACGAGAAATACCTGCTTGTTCAGCGTGGTAAAAAGAACTATTATCTGCTGATTGCGAAGTAAAATTCAGCAATTTGCAGGGTGGCAAAGTAAAAAAGTAAACGAAATATTTGGAGGTTTGCTCGCAAACCTCTATCTTTGCACCGCTTTTTAACAGAAAGCACTTATGTTTGTCCTATGGTGTAATGGTAGCACAACAGTTTTTGGTTCTGTTTGTCTAAGTTCGAATCTTGGTAGGACAACAAAAAGAGGCTCCGATAGTCATTGATTATCGGAGCTTTCTTTTTTTGTATCATTTTATATCGTCGAAATGGCTGTCAAACTATGCGTATGCCGGCTTGTTCTTTCAGAGAAAAAAGGTAAGAGTCTATTTCTATTCTGTTAGGTGAAAAACTCCTTCGAAACGTATTATAGTTCGTTAAAAAGATGTACATTGCATCAATTCTGGACATTTTTGGTGGATAATTGGAACAAAATTGCAAGGTTAACCCGTTTTCTTTTACTATTTTTGCATCGTGTACGTAAACGACGTGCATTTGAGAAAGAGAGCTTATTCAATAACTATAAATAAATAAGGTATGAAAACGAACTATGAAATTCGCTATGCTGCGCATCCCGAGGATGCAAAAAGTTATGATACTGCAAGAATCCGTCGCGATTTCTTAATCGAAAAGATATTTGTTCCCAACGAAGTGAATATGGTGTACTCCATGTACGACCGTATGGTTGTAGGCGGCGCGCTTCCGGTAGGAGAGGTGCTGACACTCGAAGCGATTGACCCGTTGAAAGCTCCGTTCTTCCTGACCCGTCGTGAAATGGGTATTTACAATGTAGGCGGACCGGGCGTAGTGAAGGCCGGAGACGCGGTTTTCGAACTTGACTATAAAGAAGCCCTTTACCTTGGTTCGGGCGACCGTGTGGTGACGTTCGAAAGCAAAGACGCTTCCAATCCTGCCAAATTCTATTTCAACTCACTGACCGCACATTGCAACTACCCCGACCGTAAAGTGACGAAAGCGGATGCCGTAGTGGCTGAAATGGGCTCGCTGGAAGGTTCCAACCACCGTAACATCAATAAGATGCTGGTCAATCAGGTATTGCCCACCTGTCAGCTACAGATGGGTATGACGGAACTTGCTCCGGGAAGCGTATGGAACACGATGCCTGCACACGTGCACAGCCGTCGTATGGAGGCTTACTTCTACTTCGAAATCCCCGAAGAGCACGCTATCTGCCACTTTATGGGTGAGGTGGACGAAACTCGTCACGTATGGATGAAGGGCGATCAGGCGGTTCTGTCTCCCGAATGGTCGATCCATTCGGCTGCGGCTACCCATAACTATACCTTTATCTGGGGTATGGGCGGCGAGAATCTCGATTATGGCGATCAGGACTTCTCATTAATTACAGATTTAAAATAAACAACTACAATAGTTTTCATCATTTAATAACAAAAAATTATGAATCAGTATTTGAATTTTTCTTTGAAAGGTAAAGTGGCTCTCGTTACAGGTGCTTCTTACGGTATCGGTTTTGCTATCGCTTCTGCTTATGCAGAACAAGGCGCTACTGTTTGTTTTAACGACATCAACCAGGAGTTGGTGGACAAAGGCATGGCTGCTTATGCTGAAAAGGGAATTAAAGCTCACGGTTATGTATGCGACGTAACAGACGAACCGGCTGTTCAGGCAATGGTTGCTACTATCGAGAAAGAAGTAGGTACGATTGATATCCTTGTTAATAACGCCGGTATTATCCGCCGTGTTCCTATGCACGAAATGGAAGTTGCTGACTTCCGTCGTGTGATTGATATCGACTTGAACGCTCCGTTCATCGTTTCTAAGGCTGTGTTGCCTGCCATGATGAAGAAGCGTGCCGGTAAAATCATCAACATCTGCTCTATGATGTCTGAGCTGGGTCGTGAAACTGTATCGGCTTATGCTGCTGCCAAAGGTGGTCTGAAGATGTTGACTCGCAATATCTGCTCTGAATATGGTGAATACAACATTCAGTGTAACGGTATCGGTCCGGGTTATATCGCTACTCCGCAAACTGCTCCTCTGCGTGAGAAACAAGCAGACGGAAGCCGTCATCCATTCGATTCATTCATCTGCGCCAAGACTCCTGCCGGTCGTTGGTTGGATCCGGAAGAACTGACAGGTCCTGCTGTGTTCCTGGCTTCTGAGGCTTCTAACGCTGTAAACGGTCATATCCTTTACGTAGACGGTGGTATCCTTGCTTATATCGGAAAACAACCGAAATAACGATAACAAGAAATTGCTATAAGGTGATAGGGTGGTGAGGAGATTCCTTACTGCCTGTCACCTTATCGTTTTTCTGTTGAATAGTTTACGGTTTACATTTATCCCCTTTCGTTTTTACCTGATTCTATCCCCTTATTTGTTGTGTATAATATGAAGAAGATATTTATTCTGGCTGCTGTTGCCCTGATGGGCTTTGCTTCTTGTGCTGGCAGCAAGCAGTCAATGACGGTTACAGTGACCAATTCTCTGGCGTTGGAGCGCGCAGGTGAAATGGTTGAAGTTCCGATGAGTGACGTTACGGCCAAGTTGCAGCTGGCTGATACGGCTCAGATCGTAGTGCTTAATGAAGATGGTCAGCAAGTACCTTATCAAGTGACGTATGACGAGAAAGTGGTTTTTCCGGCTACGGTGAAAGCAAATGGCACAGCCACTTATACTATCCAATCTGGTACTCCCGAACCGTATAATGTAATTGCCTGTGGCCGCTATTATCCCGAACGTCTGGACGATGTGGCATGGGAGAATGACTTGGGCGGATACCGTGCCTATGGTCCTGCCTTGCAAAAGCGTGGTGAACGTGGTTTCGGCTACGACCTCTTTACGAAGTATAACACTACGGAACCGATTCTGGAAAGTCTTTACGCTGAAGAACTGGATAAGGAAAAGCGTGCCAAAATTGCCGAACTGAAAAAGACAGACCCTAAAGCAGCTGCCGAACTGCAAAATGCTATCTCTTACCACATTGACCATGGCTACGGAATGGATTGTTATGCCGTAGGTCCTACGCTGGGTTGCGGTACAGCTGCTCTGATGGCGGGTGATACGATTATCTATCCTTATTGCTATCGCACACAGGAAATCCTTGATAATGGACCGCTGCGCTTCACTGTGAAACTGGAATTTAATCCGCTGACTGTTCGTGGAGATTCTAACGTAGTAGAGACGCGTGTGATTACATTGGATGCCGGTTCATACCTCAACAAAGCAGTTATCTCGTACACCAATCTGAAAGAAGCGATGCCTGTGACCACCGGAATCGTTCTTCGTGAACCGGACGGTAAGGTTGTGGCTGATGCTGTCAATGGCTATATTACTTATGTAGATCCTACGACTGACCGAAGCGGAGGAAACGGAAAGATATTTGTTGGTGCTGCATTTCCTGCACAAGTGAAAGAGGCTAAAGTTGTTCTTTTCGAAGAAAAGGAAAAGAAGGAGCGTGGCGGCGCTGACGGTCATGTGCTGGCAATCAGCGAGTATGAACCGGGTTCGGAATATACTTATTATTGGGGATCTGCCTGGGATAAAGCTGCTATCAAGACGGTTGATGCCTGGAATGCGTATATGGCTGAGTATGCACAGAAAGTGCGCACACCGTTGACGGTGGCTTACTAAGGAATAGAATGTTTGTAATCTATCCTCACAGTTCGCTCGATAAGGAGCGGCTGCGAGGATAGGTTTTTTAGTTACCGCTAATTGACTATGTTTTTTCGTAGTGTAATATTTATAAGGAAAGGTAGCAGTTTTGCTATGACATCTATCAATGTTTGAAATAAGATATATTGCATTGGTAGAACATGGGTATATCATAATAAAGAATATTTTGGGATATTTCTATATGAATATTGCAAAAGTATATAAGATAATGTTTAGGCATATCTGTTTATTGCCCTGTATTCTTTTAATAAGTTTGGAACTTTTGATTAAATAATTATTTAAAATGGGGTATACCTCACGGTACGCCCCATTTCAAGACAATTAATGTAAAGCTAAATCTAGAGGTTTGGAAAACTAGAAATTAGCAAAAGAAGAAGCGCACTCGCTTTCTAGTAATATGCAATGCATTTACTGTTCATTTGGCCAACGAACTTCAAATGGAACTAACATAAAGTAATTGCTAGCGAGATCATTGTCCTGTAATTGTATCACAGATGGATTCTTAGGATTATCTGCTGTTAGAGTAAATGTTTTCTTTTCTCCATTCAGTGAGCCAATCATTTTCAGAATATCACTTACACCAGCATTTACATAGGCTATTCCTAGTTGATCTGTTCTTCCTTCTAGTTGTAACCAAATATGATTATCGTCTACTGTACCATATGTATAGGATACAATAGATCTTGCAAATGTTGAAGGAGTGTCAAGTGGTGCAAAACAGAATCCGTATAATCCTGAATATACTCCCATATGAGCCCAGTAAATATCATAATAACCATTGGGATCTGCATATAACTTGTTGATAGCTGACGTCCACAAGCCCTTACCGTAATCACTCATTAGACTCTTTGCAAAATACCATTTACCACTAAAGAAGAGTTCACTCAACGCAGGCCATGTGTCATGCATTGTAGCGCCTGTCGCTTCATCAGTAAAAGTAAGTACCATATTTTCGTCTTCACCTACATATTTCATGCCTGTAATCTCTTTTCCTCCGATTTGTAGAGGTTTATAGAATGCAATGCCGTCTGTTGTCACACGGAAGGAAGCGGTAGCTGCTTCATAACTTTCTTCTCCTGGGTAGGAGAATAGCAGCGTACGATAATTCATGGTAGCTGTTGCTTTTATATCCCCCATTGTAAAATTGAAAGAAGCTCCTGCAGAATTCATTATGTTTGCCATATCAATATACTTCTGCATCAGATCAGTCCAACTTATATCCGTAGCAATCGGGGTCATAATGATGGTATTTCCGGTTTTCTTTCCCTTTAGATATACTTTCTCAGCAGTAGCTTCTACTACCATAAATTCATAATCACCTCCCATACCACTGTCAACAGGACCGATTCCATCTGGATTACTCGGGTCGGAGAAATAGTGGAATAAAGAATTGTGGGTGTTAAAGGTCAATACTGGGCCGCTATCCGGAATCAATTCATACATACTTGTTTCCGTTTGGTCAGCTTTGCCTAATTCGGAGGCAACTGTAACGGAGTTGTTTTCTCCAAATTTTACAAACATTGTATATCCTCCATAAGATTGCTCTTTTTCAGGAAAATATTCCATTATCCAGCCGTTGGTTGCTCCCATCAATATTTGTTGGTCTTGCATTAGCCGTTCTTCCATACGTTGGGAAGCCGGTTTGTCAAAAATATCATCGTCGTCCTTAAAGCATGATTGAAATATTAAGGGCAATGCTAGTAATAAAAGATAGTATATTTTCTTCATAATTTGTTCGGATTAAAGTTCATCTAAGTCGAGTTCTCCTATTCTTTCTTGATGATCAAGCACTGTATCGCGCAATACATCAAGGTCAATGTTCCATGTGTCAAGCATGTAATTATATACAATTTCGAATTTGGAATTAATAATGGGGGCTCCGGTAGTACCTGCCGTTTTCAGGCGTGCTGCCCAAGTGGCCTCTGTGTTTGTTACATAAGTGGCTATCAGTTCCACAAAATCCTCATCTACGGCACTTGAAGCATATGGAGTAATAAAACCTGCTTTCAAGGCTGCAGCATCGGCTGCACTGCCGCTTCCCCATGCAGAACTCCAGCTGTCCTTTACATATTCACTTCCACTGATTTCTTTGAAAGCAGTGGGATATGGACGGGTTTGATGGAGGATATGTGCGAACTCGTGGTGGATTGTTTTAAAATAATAATAGTTTAAATCAGCCACGTTAAGTACATTTATGTTATTTACGTTATAAAGTGTAATTTTCAATCCACCTTCGGCTGTACCTAAAATCATGTCACCATTGTTTTTGTAAGCAGGAGAACCTACCAAATGAATCATTTTGGGGAAATAATCACGGATAAATTCTTTACTTCCTGTTACCTCGTCATAAACATTGAGACAGAGGAACTCAACTAATTTAGCAAGTTGTACAGATTTTGTGTAGTCAGCAGGAATTAAATTATAGTCACGATCGGACTCAATATCTTCCATGCGATATTTAAAGTCTATGTTATAAGGAGTTACATAGTGTTTTACAATCCAACGATCGAAATCGTTTTCAACGCGCTGTGCTTCAGTAATAACGCTCTCACTGTTCAAGTCATCTTCTGAACAGGATACGAAGAGTGCGGCAAACAGCACAACTATAAAAATATAAATTTTATTTTTCTTCATTGTCTTTACTTCTTTTAGATGTAATACATTATTTCAATACTGAATCTTTTATCTTGGGTTTGGGGTAATACCGGCAGAGATAACATCAGTAGGGATTTGTAATGCACAACGGTTATCACGTACTTTCAACATATCTCCAATGGTGACAGGTTGCCCGCTTTGCATTGTACGACGGTAGATTTCGATGCCGTAACGTTTTATGTCAAACCAACGTAGTCCAGTGAATAGTGTTTCGTAACGCCGGGCGTAAAGCAAAAATTGTAAATATGCCTCTTGTTGTCCCTCTTCAATAGTAAATTCTGGATTTAGTTTTTTCTTAGGTGTAGGTGCATTAGGTGTATAATACTCATAGCTAGCTACCCAGTTCTCTATAGCCTCTTTCGTAAGTGTATACGGACCATTGATTGTATTATTTACCCATGTTTGAAGATCTGCCAGTGCTTTATCATATTCCTTGAGCAAGATATATGCTTCGGCGCGTGCCAACAGTGTTTCTTCAGCAGTAAAGGCTGCATAAACAGTTCTCGCATATCCGGTTTGCGCTACAGGGTCAGTATATTCTATCAAATATGGAAAACGAGGTACTAGTGTTTTGTCAAAATTGGTTCCAGTGGATGCCCAAGGATAGAATTTATACACTTTATTTGCAAACGGTCCCCATGGGCCACGGCTCATAAGGGTTTCTGTTTGTGCTAAATATGCTCCGTGTGCATAGCGAGACCCAGTATAATAAGAAGTAAATACTAATCCGAGTTGAGAATATGCAGTTTGCAATAGATAATTAGCTTTCACGTTTGCACTTACATATTGTTCGCATACTTTACTGAATGGATCTTTAGGTAGTGCATCTAGTGCGGCATAGTCACGAAGTTGTCCGGCAGGTGAAGAACCAAGTGCTTTTGTTGCACAGTCTATTGCGTCTTGCCATCTTTGATAATAAAGATAGAAACGAGTAGCAAAGGCGTAAGCTGCTTTCATATTAAAGTGATATTTAGGTACAGTATAGATTTCATCACTAATTAGTGGCAAGCCTTCTTTTAAGTCTTTTTCTATCTTCTCGTATACTTCAGCTACAGTGTTGCGTTCATATTTCGGGTCAAGTTCTGTTTCAGGTACCTCCATGTAAGTAATTCCCAAATCTGTTGCGGCATTTGCTTTTGTGTAATGCTGAGCAAATGTGTTGACGAGGATGAAGTGAGAATAGGCACGGCATATTAATGCTTCGCCTTTTGCCGCTTTTAAGGCTGACGTTTCTTCCATCTCAGCGATAGACGCCAGTGCTTGATTGGCTACAGCTATAGCATTGTAGCAGCCTTCCCAGATCCGGGAAGGGTCTTCGTTGTCTGCTTCAGTAATCACCTGCCAATTGTAAATCTGTTCCATAAAACGGTCGCCATAGGGATTTGATTCTCCGAAATCATCCACGTTATCTGTTCCTAGTTCCGTACAGAAAATATAGTCAGTTTCCGGATAGGCAGATACTAATAAACTGATGATTTTTGATTCGCTGTCCAGTTCGGCACGGTTATCAGGCATTTCGTCCAAGTAATCCTTGCACGAAGTAGCGGTCAGCATACCTGCCACAGCTAAAAATGTCAGTAATATATTTCTTTTTTTCATAACTTTTTTTGTTTTTTACAGCAATCTATCTATTAAAATCCAACTCTCAATGTCAGCGTGAATTGTTTAGGTACGGGAGCTGCTACACCACCGGTGTTAAAGAATTCTGGGTCTTGTCCGTTCAGCTTCTTGTCGGCATAAAGCAGGAAGAGGTTGGTAGCCTGTAGTTTTAGTGAAAGGTTGGCTAAGTTCCATTTGTTTATCAAATCTTTAGGAAAGTCGTATGCTAGAGAGATTTCCTTCATACGGATAAAGTCACCTTTTGCTATACGTGCCGTTGAATAGTTATAAGAGTTGTATGCCACAGATAGATTGCGGTCATTCTTCTCTTGACGTACACTGGCAATTACAGGTATATCAGTATATTTCTCATCGCCTGGTACTACCCAGCGGTTACGAAATTCTTTTGGCATTGCGGTAAGGTCAGTATATTTTTTCTTGAATACCGGGTCAAGGCGGATTACGTTTCCAAACGAATATGTAATGAACAGGTTCAGACGGAAGTTTTTGTAGGTAAATGTATTACCTAAACTACCAATATCTGTCGGGTCTGCTGAACCGGAATATTGAAGAAAGTCTGTATGTTCACGATCTTGGAAGTATATATCAGATACACTGATGTTTCCATTCTGATCTTGGAAGGTTGGAAGTCCTTCTTCATTTAGTCCCATAAAAGGAATAGAAAAAATGGAACGTACAGGATAACCTTCAACAGCAAATCCATTACCGGAAACGAGATCAATAATACGTTTTTTTCCGCCCTGCAATTCGGTGACCTCATTTTTGTTGTGTGAATAGATGAAGTCTGTAGACCAGGTGAAATCTTTGGTCACAATATTTCGGGTAGAAATAGAGAGCTCAAATCCACTGGATTTCATGGAAGCTACGTTTCCATATTTTTCGATTTCTCCACCTAGGCCTTGTGTTGTGATAATACCTATTAAATCATAGTTATTACGTTTATACCAGTCGGCAGTTACATTGATGCGGTTATCAAGGAAACCGAGGTCAGCACCAATATTAAGCTCATGCTTTTTTTCGTAGGTTAATGCACCGTTTTCAAGGTTCTTGATATAGAGAGCTGATTCTGTAACACCGCTTGATGGACGCCATGGGTTTCGGGAACTAATAACTACGCGTGAGTTGGTTACATTGCTTGGTCCACGGTCTGCAGTAAGGCTATATGATGCCTTTAGTGTGAGGTGGGACATGGCTGGTTGCAGTGCTTTAAAGAACTCTTCTTCATGTGCATTCCATGCGCCAGACACATTCCATGTAGGTAACCAGCGGGAAGAAGTGCTTCGCCCTAGTTTATTGGAACCTTCGTATCGAATTGTTCCATTAAGTGTATAACGTCCTTTATAAGAATAGGTACCGTTAGCGAAAAATGCGACATCGCGTGCATGGGTGTTATCCATCGTGAAATAATCTGAGTTTTCTTCTTTACTCTTTTTGAATACTTCATATGCGTAAAAAGGTATTTCCCCCATTGTATATTGCATACCCCAGCCACGGTTCCATGTTTTACGGCGGTCAATAGAATTGACTTCCATACCACCATAGAGGTTCATGATATGAATTTCATTAAATACTGTGTTATAAGCAGCTGATGCACGGAAGTCATAAGCCAACATTCGGTAGTCGGTACGCTCGTAGATACCCCCTTGTGGCAATACTGTAATGGGGACTGCATACGGATTGTCCGGATCTGTATAAAGGAAAGGGTTATTATCACGTATATGTGTAGTGGGCATTGCACGATAAGCCAGCGCTTGATTGGAATAATCAGTGATGGTGTGCTCCTGTGAGGTGGCCTGATATTTCACTGCTCCCAAAGCTGCCAGTTCCAGTCCTTTGACGGGTTTCCATTTCATTTCTCCTTGAAATTTCAAGTCAACTACATTGATGTCCAGGTAATTGTTTTCCAATTCATTGAAAATATTGAAATCAGCATAATTACGTGTGTAGATTTCTGTCGGATCAAGTGCGCGTGAAGTGTTTAGTGCATAAGAATATGGGTTGATGTCAAAGTCACGTTTTACTTCTCCGTTCACGGCATCGATTTCTGATGAGAGTGTTCCCGGTGCCCGCTGTTTGCGATAAGAAGCACTGGAAATTAAGTTCATCGATAGGTTTTTTAGGACATTGTAAGTAGCATTCAGGTTGGCTGTGTAACGATTTACTTCACTTTGACGTGACCATCCCGGATCGACCAATGCACTAAGAGAAGCATAGTAATTTGCTTTCTCATTACCAGAAGTAATGCTGACTGAGTGTGTTTGCATTACGTTGCTTTGGAAGAGCTCGTCAAACCAGTTTGTATTACGATATTCTGCATCACGGAGATAAGCGTTACGACTAGCTTCTGTATTCAGCAATGTACTATTAGATATTTTCTGATACATTTTCCCGTATACACCGCTTTCACTGGCATTAGCCAGATCGGCGTAAGTAAGCCATCCTTTCTGTTGCATTTCTTGATAAACAGCCATCTGGTCTTGCGAATTCATAATGTTGAATTCTGAATAATGGGGTTTCATGCGGTAGGTGAATTCTCCAGTGTAGCTGATGCGATTCATTCCTGCCTTCCCTTTTTTAGTGGTGACTACGATCACACCTGCCATAGCGCGTGCGCCATAGATTGAGGTGGCTGAACCGTCTTTTAATATCTGAAAGCTTTCAATATCGTCCGAGTTTAGTCCTGCAATGGCAGAACTGATTAGTGTAGTGGCATCTCCTGACGAAAGTTGATCGGCACTAACGTCTACAACATCTTCCATGATTACGCCATCTACTACCCATAGGGGTTTGGAGCTACCGTAGATGGAGGTAGCACCACGGACACGAATTTTGGGAGCGGTACCAAATGTACCGGAAACGTTCTGTACAGATACTCCGGCTGCACGGCCTTCAAGTCCACGGCTGATTTCGGGAAGTCCGTCTAACTTTACATTATCTGCGGTTAAGTTGGCAGCTGCACCCGTGAAGAGACGTTTATCTACTTTTGTCATACCGGTAACAACAACTTCCTCAAGCACTTCCGAATCTGCTTTCATAACAATTTTCATCAGATCAGGTTTGATAGCGACCTCTTGGGTTTGCATACCAATAAATGATATTTTCAAAGTTCTAGAAGAACTTGGTACTT
Source organism: Bacteroides faecis (assembly GCF_020091505.1). Classification (NCBI taxonomy): domain Bacteria; kingdom Pseudomonadati; phylum Bacteroidota; class Bacteroidia; order Bacteroidales; family Bacteroidaceae; genus Bacteroides; species Bacteroides faecis. Next base: position 1,129,498 of record NZ_CP081916.1, read on the forward strand.
TATCTATGGTGAACTTACCATCAATATCGGTAACTGTTCCCATCGTTGTACCTTTCACTAACACGGATGCTCCCACAACAGGCTGATCATCTTCCTCAGAAATGACGACACCTGTCACCTTTTTAGGTGTTTGGGCAATCACTAGGCCTATGCTTGCCAGCAGGCAGGCCAATAACAGCATTAATTTTCTTTTCATAAACACGCTTTATTATTAATAATTAATAATCCGCTTATTTTATAAGTGCGATTTTACAAATATAAGCATATATTTATAAACGCAAAACAATATATCAAAAAATATTTGAAATTACTTGTATATTCATATTGATAGCAGTGATTCTAGTTTATGTATAAAGATATATCATTAAGGCAATTTTATTCATATTTTATTGGAATAACAAGCGGTAATATTATCAATATGTCACTTTATTCGTCTATTATTAATTGTTTAAGACTGTCAATGATAGAAAAAATATACTATTTCCGGACAATTTGTATAAAAAACGTTTATTACACAGTATGTACATATTTATTTGTTATATCGAAAGGGTGAAATATATAAAGTTCTTCTAGAACTTTGAAAGTTAGCTACATTGGAATGAAAACTCAAGAAATTCCTATTAAATCTGGAACAATAAGAATCATATTAAAACCTGATGCCGAGGTCTTGGAAGAAGTTGTAGTGACCGGTATGCAGAAGATGGATAAACGTCTCTTTACAGGAGCGGCTACGAAAATATCTGCAGAGAATGCAAAAATGGATGGTTTGGCTGACGTTAGTCGTGCGCTTGAGGGGCGTGCTGCTGGCGTAAGCGTACAGAATGTCTCCGGTACATTTGGTACAGCTCCTAAAATTCGTGTTCGTGGTGCTACCTCTATCTATGGTAGTTCCAAGCCTCTGTGGGTAGTAGATGGCGTAATCATGGAAGATGTGACAGAAGTAGGTGCAGATCAACTTTCTTCCGGAGATGCGCAAACTTTGATTAGTTCTGCTATTGCGGGTTTGAATGCGGATGATATCGAAAGCTTCCAGATATTGAAAGATGGTTCTGCTACCTCTATATATGGTGCACGTGCGATGGCAGGGGTAATCGTTGTTACAACCAAGAAAGGAAAATCTGGCACAAATAAGATTAATTATACCGGAGAGTTTACTATGCGCATGAAGCCGAGCTATAGTAATTTCAATATTATGAACTCTCAAGAGCAAATGAGCGTGTATCGAGATTTAGAGGCGGCAGGCTATCTGAATTTTTCTGATTTATATCGCGCTTCTAAAAGTGGTGTATATGGAAAAATGTATCATTTGATTAATCAATATGATGCGACGAGCGGAACTTTCGGGTTGGAAAATACGCTCGAGGCACGAAACGGGTTTTTACAGCAGGCCGAATATAATAATACAGATTGGTTTGATTTGTTATTTAGTAATAGCATCTCTCAAAATCATGCTGTCAGTATGTCGACGGGTACAGAAAAGGCATCGTACTATACTTCATTGAGTGTTATGAGTGATCCGGGATGGAGTAAAAGAAGTAAGGTGTCAAGATACACAGCAAACGTCAATGCTTTATATAATATTTCCAAGCAGGTCTCATTGAATCTGATAGGTAATGCCTCTTATCGTAAACAGGAGGCGCCGGGAACCTTGGGCTCGCAATCTGACCCTGTGAACGGAGAGGTAAAGCGTGATTTTGATATTAATCCATATTCTTATGCATTGAACAGTTCGCGTACATTGGACCCTAATGAATATTATGTACGTAATTATGCACCATTCAATATATTTAATGAACTGGATAATAATTATATGGATTTGCATGTAGTTGATTTGAAGTTTCAGGGGGAACTGAAATGGAAACCCATTAAAAAGTTGGAGCTTTCAGCTTTAGGTGCCTATAAATATTCTACTACTACACAAAACCATTATGTAAAAGACTACTCTAACCAGGCATGGGCATACAGAGCGATGGATGATGCAACCATGCAAAAAGCTAATCCGTGGTTGTATACTGATCCGGATAAAATAAATACTTTGCCGGAATCAGTTCTGCCGGTAGGAGGTTTTTATCGTGAAACAAAATATGGTATGAACAGCTACGATTTTCGTGGAACTGCAAGTTACAATGATGTTTTTAACGAAGATCACATCTTAAATATATTTGCTGGTATGGAGTTGAACGCTACGGATCGTAGTAAAACGTGGTTTAATGGTGTGGGAACACAATATGGGATGGGAACATTGGCAGCTTATGATTATCTTTACTTTAAACAAGGGAATGAAGAAAACACAGCTTATTATACTATCGATGAGACCCGCTCTCGTGAAATAGCCTTTTTTGGAACTGCCACTTATTCTTATCAGGGGAAATATACATTGAATGGTACTCTCCGTTATGAAGGTTCTAATAAACTGGGTAAAAGTCGTTCTGCACGTTGGTTGCCAACATGGAATATTTCCGGTGCATGGAATGCGCATGAGGAAAAATGGTTTGAAGGGTTGCAACCTACACTTTCTCATGCTACATTAAAAGCCTCCTATTCATTGACTGCCGATAGAGGCCCTGCTAACGTCAGTAATTCTTATGTGATTATCAATAGTTATAATCCGTGGCGACCTAGTTCTGGGGTACAGGAATCCGGATTACAGATTAAAGAAATTCAGAATAATAACCTGACTTATGAGAAAAAGCATGAATTGAATCTGGGAATCGACTTAGGTTTTTGGAACAACCGTGTTAATGTCGCTTTAGACTGGTATAAACGTAATAACTACGATTTGATAGGCATTACCAATACTCAGGGCGTAGGAGGTCAGATTGCAAAGTATGCTAATCTTGCCAGCATGAGATCTCATGGAGTTGAGTTTACTTTGTCTACTCGCAATATTGTTGGTAAGGACTTCAAGTGGAATACAGACTTCATTTTCTCTAAAGCAAAAAATAAAGTGACGGATCTTCAATCTAACTCTACTGTTATGGAATTGATTTCGGGCAATGGTTTTGCCATGGAAGGATATCCGGTTAGAGGTCTTTTCTCTATGGATTTTAGAGGTTTGAACGAGGAAGGTGTTCCGACTTTTATCAATGAGAATGGGGAGCTGACTACAAGTGATATTGAATTTCAGGAGCGTGATAAGAAGTCACACCTGGTTTATGAAGGACCTACAGATCCAACGATTACAGGTAGTTTTGGCAATATATTCACCTATAAGAGTCTGAAACTGAATGTATTCATTACTTATTCGTTTGGAAACGTAGTTCGTCTTGACCCGGCATTCCACAATAAGTATTCGGACTTGGATGCTACCCCCAAAGAGTTTAAAAATCGCTGGGTGAATTCTGGTGAAGAAAAATACACAACTATTCCGGTTATAGCAGATAAGCGTATGAATACGCAAGATACTCATTTAAGCCGTGCTTATAATGCATATAATTTTTCCTCCGAACGTGTAGCAAAAGGAGACTTTATTAGAATGAAGGAAATTTCATTATCATATGATTTTCCGAAACAATGGATGAGCCATTTAGGATTATCGACCGCTTCATTAAAGTTGCAGGCTACAAACTTATTTTTGATTTATTCGGATGATAAGTTGAATGGTCAGGACCCCGAATTTTTTAATACAGGTGGTGTGGCCGTACCTATGCCTAAGCAGTTTACTTTGACATTAAGATTAGGAATTTAATAGAATATGCATTATGAAAAAGAATATAATAACACTAACCTTTATAACTTCGCTTTTCGCGCTTGCGTCCTGTAGCGATTTTTTGGATACGGTGCCTGATAATCGTATTGATATTGATGGTGCTGATAAGTTTGCTCCTCTGTTGGTTTCCGCTTATCCGACAAAGTTACCTATGCTGATGGGTGAAATGTCTTCGGATAATGTTATGGATAATGGAGCGCAGTTTGATGATATGTTATTGCAGGAGCAGCTCTATTTGTGGGAAGATCCCACAGGCAATGACGATGATTCTCCTTATGGGCTGTGGGAAGCATGTTATAATGCTATTGCTTCTGCCAATCAGGCATTGGAAGGTATGGATGCTCTGGGTAATCCTGATAATGTCAAGGCCCAGCGTGGTGAGGCATTAATATGCAGGGCTTATTCGCATTTTCTGCTAGCCAATATCTTCTGTATGCCTTATAATCCCCAGACTGCAGATCAGCATTTGGGAATTCCTTATTGCAAAACGACAGAGAAAGAAGTTTTTGTTAATTATGAGAGAGGTACATTAGCTCAAACTTACGAACAGATAGCAGCCGATATTGAAGAAGGGTTGCCATTAATTAGTGACGCTTCATATAGTGTGCTTAAGTACCATTTTAATAAAAAGGCGGCAAATGCATTCGCTGCGCGTTTTTATCTTTACTATCAGAAATGGGATCAGGTAATAGAATGTGCAGACCGGGTCATTGGAAATAATCCCGGAACTTCCTTGCGTCATTGGGAAGAAGATTTTGGAGAATTGTCTTTAGTCTCTGATGTCGTTTCACAATATACGTCAGAAAAGAAAGTTGCAAACTTATTAATCTCTACGGCCTTCTCGGAATCAGGATATGTGACTGGTCCTTGGGATATATATAAGCGTTATGGTCATGGGCAAGAAATCTATAAACATCAGACAATAGATACTTATGGTCCTTGGAGTGTAAGAGGCGGATTGATGATGGCGAATTTTATCATATCAGTTCTTCAAAAAAATCCGTTCCCTAAAATTACTACATTCTTTGAATATACAGATAAGGCGAATAATATTGGTTATGCCCATACAGTTGTTGTTCCTTTTACCACAGATGAAACTATTTTATGCCGTGCAGAGGCCTATGTATTGAGTTCGCAGCACAATTACGAAAAAGCCTTGGAGGATATCAATAATTGGATTGTGTATCATAGTGTAATCAGTGAGGATGAAGGTGCTGACTTAACTCTTGAAGCTCTGAACAGTTTTTATGATGCTCTTCCATATGAACCGGCTTTAGTAAATACTGTTGCTGACAGAAGTTTGAAGAAGAAATTAAATCCTGAAGGTTTTACAGTCAATGCTGGAACAGAGGAGAATCTCATCCAGTTAATACTTCAATTGCGTCGTTTGGAGGGGCTGCAGGAAGGGCTTCGATGGTATGATTTGAAGAGATATGGAATTGAATTCTCTCATAATCGTGCTGGAAATGTTCCCATTGTTCTGACTAAAGATGATCCAAGACGCGCTATTCAGTTGCCGCCGGATGTGATTAATGCCGGAATGAAAGCTAATCCTAGAAACTAGTAAAAAATAGAAAGTATGAAATATATAAAATACATTGCGTTAGCAGCCTTCTTCGCGTGTGGAGTGTGCTCCTGTAGTGAAGATAGTTTGGATGATCAGAGTGTATTTAGCACCGAGGCTCCACAAAGAAATGAATTTGATATATGGTTATTGAACAACTATGTATATCCTTATAATATCGACTTCAAATACCGTATGGAGGATAAAGAATCAGATCATGATTATAACCTGACTCCTGCGGATTATGATAAGTCTGTAGCCATGGCCAAATTGGTTAAATTTTTATGGATTGATGCATATACAGAAGTAATGGGAGATCGTACTTTTATATGTACCCTTGGTCCCAAAATGATTCATTTGGTAGGTTCTCCTGCTTACGATGAGGGGCAGATTACATTAGGTACGGCAGAAGGAGGATTGAAGGTGACTTTGTATAATGTAAATACGCTTGATCCTCATAACCCGGATATTGAAGTTCTGAACTTTTGGTACTTCAAGACCATGCATCATGAATTTACTCACATTCTGCATCAGACCGTTGAGTTTCCTAAAGAATTCTATGAAGTCTCAACAGGAAGATATACAGGAGCAGGTTGGGTAAATATTACGGATGAGAAAGCCTTGAAAAGAGGGTTTATAACAAATTATGCAAGTACTGAAGTTCATGAAGATTTTGCAGAAACCGTAGCTAATTATGTTACTCATGATGAGGCCTGGTGGCAACAGCAACTGAGTATTGCAGGTGACGGTGCTTCTTATATCGATCAGAAACTGGAACTAGCCAAATCTTATATGACAGAAACCTGGAATATTGATTTGGAAAGTCTGCGTGATATTGTACAACGCCGTTCTTCTGAGGTGGTGAGACTGGATTTGACAAACTTAAATGATTAGAGTTATGAGAAAAATATATAGTATTTGGTTTTTATTGGCTCTGCTGGCTTTTGCGGCATGTTCCCCGGAGGAAGACGATTTGTTTGATAAATCAGCGGCTGAACGAATAGATGAGGCTATTAAGCAAGATTTGTCCGTGTTGCGTGGAGCAAAGAACGGATGGGTAATGGAATATTATCCTTCTCCGACAAAGATGTATGGTGGATATACATTCTTGGTTTCTTTCGGTGAAGATGGGAAAGCGAATGTGATGTGTGATTTCTTTGCGGATGGCGAAGGAGTAAAAAGTGAATATGAAGTAAAGCAAAGTGCCGGTGTAATGCTGACTTTTGATACTTACAATGAAATCTTTCATTTCTTTTCTGAACCTTCCAATTATTTGGGTATAGGCGAACAAGGCGAGGGGATGGAAGGCGATTATGAATTCTTGATTCTGGAATGTACGCCTGAGAAAGTCGTACTTAAAGGTAAGAAAACAGGTAATAAAATGCTAATGACCCCATTGCCGGAGAATGAGGAATGGGCACACTATATGGGAACTGTGAAGCAAATAGCTAAAGAGGCTTATCCTGCTTTGTATGATGTCAAAGTTGGAGAGAATGTTGAGTATGCTGTGACGCAACGATATCATAAGTTTGTATTAGTCAATAAAGATGGCAGTGAGAAGGATCTTCCTTTTGTATATACAGTGGAAGGTATCAAATTCTCCGAACCTGTGACGATCGGCGGACAAGATGTGCAATCTTTGGTTTGGGACAGTGAAACGATGGCTTATGCTAATAATAATATCCGTATTGTAGCGCAGGAGCTTCCGGCTGGTTACAAAAAGTATGAGGAACTCTTGGGAGAATATATCTTTGTATATGGTGACGGAAATGATTCGGCTCCTGTACTTCTTCGGGAGGAATTATTTAATCATAGTTTTATAATGGAAGGCTTTCCGATGGACATCCGGATTGTTTTCAAAGCAGATAAAGGAGTTATAGGCATAGAGTCACAGCCTTTGGAAGGTAGTGTGTATTTATGCCCTTGGGCTCTTGGCGCATCAGGTTCTGGTCCTTTGACTAATATGTCAGGGACAGGTATGGTAGGGCAAAACTTGTCAAATGGTAGCATTTTACTAAAAGATAATGGAGTATGGGGAAATGTGGCTGACTCTTTCATTGCTTATGATTTAGCCTCTGGATCATCTATATTCCAAATTGCTTATGTAGTAGGAATGATAAAACAGTAAATCGGTGATTATGAATAAGATATTGTATACTTTGTTGGCTATACTCTGTATTGGGGTATCAGCTTGTAGTGACGACGACGCTGTTGAAGTTGCTTCATTGAATATTGTGCAGTCCACTGTTGATTTTAGTGCAGCGGGGGGAGAGGGCTTTATAACGTTAGAAAATGGAAATGATAATTTGGAAGTCTTATCTAATATGGAGTGGTGCAGTATTAAAAGTGTGACAAGTGATAAGATCACATTTAATGTTGCTTTAAATAATGATCTTGTTACAAGAGCTGCTGCAATAACTGTGAAATTGGGTGGAGAGATGAAGAGAGTTAGCATTACTCAATCTGGGGTAATTGCTAAATATGCTTCAGATACCTTCTATCGTTATTCTGAGAATGTAGCTTTTTCAAGAACCATAAATTTCACCAGTACTTTGCCGGTATCTGTGTCCATTAATTCTGATGCTCAGGATTGGCTGTCATACACAAATGCTGAGGGTGGCTATGTATTTACCGGTACGGCAAATGATACCGGGAGTGCACGTTTGGGTAAGGCTACTATTTCATCCGGTAGCACTTCGGTAGACTATTATTTCTATCAATATGGTATAGATGATCTGTTGGGGCAATATGCAGGAGCTATTCAAGTCTATTCGGATGTTTTTGGCCTTGATGGTGCTCTTCCGCTTGAAGATAACACTTTAATTACTAGTAGTGTAACTGGTGATGGGACCTATTTGATACAGTTGCCGATGTTGAATTTGTTGGGTGCAGTCTTAAAGATGACTGCCACTTATCGAAATGGCGCATTCGTTATAACGACTCCACAGCAGCAAGCTTATCAGATATCGGCTGGGTATGGTTCTATTATAGCTAAATCGGATGATGGACTATATTTGCAGGCATCTATTTTAATTGCTCCCACATTATTGTCTAATGGGCGAATAGGACTGGTTTATGGGTCCGATGTCTATCCAATTCTGGGATTGTTTAAGAATAGAGTACCTACGGCTAATAATTATACGGGATATTCTATCGATTTCCCTGTTCTTTTAATGCAAAAGGTTGTCCAATAATATAAGATATCAAACATACATGGATAGCTGATTGAGCTTAGCTATTCATTAATTAATAAGAGTTGCTTTCTTCGGGGAGGCAACTCTTGTTAGTTTAGCAGATTTACCTCAGAATCTTACTGTATTTTAATGTTGGGAATGGGTATTTTCTCTGCTGGAGACAAATGGGCAGAATATAAGTATTTTAATTTGAGTGTACGGGAATAGTCTTTCTCCTGTCACAGAACGCTTGATAAGTTCCATTTCATTAGAGGATAACTTGTTTTTCTTTAATGCTAAACTTGTTTTTTATTTAATGTAATCTATAAACGCAAGTTCCGTTTTTATAATTGCAAGCTTCAATTATAAAAACAAAGCTTTCATTTTTATAAATGAAGCTTGCAATTATAGATTGGTTTTATGTAAGAACCACTTTGTTATTAGGGAAAAGGAAGTTAGTATCGGAAGGAAAACAACTTTTCTATTAATAGATGACAGGGGAAAGAGCAGCCAATGTGATATAAACGAGTAACAGGTGAATGTTACGGTAGCTTTTATACCTTTGGATCGATGATTTGGGAATGTTTGTGCTCCCAAAGTACTTAAATTGCGGGCTCACTTTTATGGGAAAGTGAAGAAACTTGGTGTTCTTATTGTTGGAAGAATGCTGTTGGCATCTCCTAAATGTTTGAAAATTAATAGAGTGTAAAGTCTGTGTTTTCTTGAAGTATAAGTGGCAGTGTGAGGAAAGATATAATGATGATGTAAATTAAAATGGGTTTCTACCAATAAGTTCTTGCAGAACTCTGCAAATCAGTTATATTGGTATGCGGACTCAGGAGGTTGCTATTAAATCTACTCCTTTGCGAGTGATATTGAAACCGGATGCAGAAGTTTTGCAGGAAGTTGTTGTAACAGGTATGCAGAAGATGGACAAACGTCTCTTTACAGGAGCAGCGGATCAGTTAGCGGCAGCTAATGTTAAGATCGACGGAATGCCAGAAATTAGCCGTGCATTGGAAGGACGCTCTGCCGGTGTGTCTGTGCAGAATGTATCACGGTACGTTCGGTACTGCTCCGAAGATTCGCGTTCGTGGAGCTACTTCCATTTACGGTAGCTCAAAGCCGTTGTGGGTCGTAGGTGGGGTCATCATGGAAGATGTGACGGAAATCAGTGCTGATGCATTATCTTCCGGTAATGCCGAAACTTTGATATCCTCTGCTGTTGCGGGATTGAACTCTGATGATATTGAGAGCTGTCAGATTCTGAAAGATGGTTCGGCAACCTCTATCTATGGTACGCGTGCCATGGCTGGTGTGATTGTAGTAACCACTAAAAAAGGTAAAGCGGGAACAAGTCGTATTAACTATACCGGTGAATTTACGATGCGTATGGAGCCTAAATACAATGACTTCAACATTATGAATTCTCAGGAACAAATGGGTGTTTATAAAGAGATGGAGGCCAATGGCTATCTGACTCTTGCTGGTACTTTCCGGGCAGCCAACAGTGGTGTATATGGGAAAATGTATCACTTAATTAATGATTATAACCCAGTTACAGGTGGCTATGGATTGCTCAATACGGAAGAAGCACGCAATGCTTACCTACGTGAAGCCGAATACCGTAATACGGACTGGTTTGACGAACTGTTCAATACGAATGTAATGCAGAATCATGCAGTCAGCCTGTCTACAGGTACAGAAAAGGCATCGTATTATGCTTCACTTAGCTTTATGAATGATCCGGGGTGGACCAGGCAAAGTTCTGTGCAGCGTTATACGGCAAATGTGAACGCATTCTATCATTTGAGTAAAAAGTTTGAATTGAATCTGATTGGGAATGCGGCTTATCGTAAACAGAAAGCGCCTGGAACATTAGGATCGGGCATTGATGTGGTTAGCGGTGAGGTGAAACGTGATTTTGATATCAATCCTTATTCATATGCATTGAATACTTCCCGTACGCTTGAATATTATGTCAGAAACTACGCTCCGTTTAATATCACGAATGAGTTGGTGAACAATTATATGGACTTGAATGTGCTTGACAGTAAGTTTCAGGCAGAACTGAAATACCGACCGATTTCAAAGGTGGAATTAGCTGTTTTGGGAGCTTATAAGTATTCTACAACTACTCAGTCGCACTATATCAAGGATTACTCCAATCAGGCATGGGCGTACCGTGCAATGGATGATGCGACGATGCGTGACGCTAATCCGTGGCTTTATACAGACCCGGATAAAGCAAACTCGTTACCGGTAAGCGTACTTCCCGTAGGAGGGTTCTTTAAAGAAACCAAATACTCTATGAATAGCTGGGACTTCCGTGCCACGGGTAGTTACAATGATGTATACAATGAAGATCATATTTTCAACTTCTTCGGAGGTATGGAAGCAAACTCTGTTGACCGCTCGGAAACGTGGTATAATGGAGCCGGTATGCAGTACGATATGGGTATGCTGACGGCTTATGACTATCTTTTCTTTAAACAGGGAAGTGAAGAGAATGCCCAATATTATACAGTGAAGTCTACCTCTACACGTTCGGTTGCTTTCTTTGGTACAGCTACTTACTCCTACCAGAGACGATATATGCTAAGCCGTACGGTGCGTTATGAGGGAACCAATAAACTGGGTAGATCGACCAGCGCCCGTTGGTTGCCGACATGGAATATCTCCGGTGCGTGGAATGCCCATGAAGAAAAATTCTGGCAGACTTTGGAGCCTACGCTTTCTAACTTTACATTGAAGGCTTCTTATTTGCTGACAGCCGATCGTGGTCCGGCTGACGTGTCAAACTCACTTGTTATCATTCAGAGTTATAACCCGTGGCGTCCTTTCACGAATGTGAAGGAGAGCGGACTTCTTCTTAAAGATGTAGAAAATAGTGCTCTGACTTACGAGAAGAAGCATGAGTTGAATATCGGAGCTGAAATCGGATTTATAGACAACCGTATTAACTTCGCAATCGACTGGTACAAACGTGACAACTATGATTTGATCGGATTGGTTAATTCTGCCGGTACAGGTGTCAAGATAACCAAGTTTGCTAATGTAGCAAGCATGAAGAGTCATGGTGTGGAATTGACGTTGTCTACTAAGAACATCAGAACGAAAGATTTCAGTTGGAACACCGACTTCATCTTCTCGCATGCGAAGAATGAAGTGACCGACCTTCAGTCCAATGCCCGGGTGATTGAAATGATTACAGGTACTGGATTTACGATGGCAGGCTATCCGGTTCGTTCTTTGTTCTCCATTGATTTTCAGGGATTGAACGAGTACGGTTTACCCACTTTCATCAACGAAAACGGTGAGTTGACCGTCAGTGGCCTCAACTTCCAGAAAACGATGAAGAAAGCTCACCTGGTTTACGAAGAACCTACAGATCCTACTATTACGGGTAGCTTCGATAACACCTTCCGTTATAAAGGTTTTAATCTGAATTTGTCCATCACTTATTCATTTGGTAATGTGGTTCGTCTCGATCCGGTATTTAAGAACACATATACGGACTTGACATCTATGCCTCGTGAATTTAAGAATCGTTGGACATTGCCGGGTGACGAGCAACATACCAGTATTCCGGTGATTGCAGATAAGCGGTTGAACCAACAGGATTCTCAGCTTAACTATGCTTACAATGCCTACAATTATTCAACAGCACGTGTTGCGAAGGGTGACTTTATCCGTATGAAAGAGATATCATTCGGATATGATTTTCCGAAAAAGTGGATAGAGCCATGGAAGTTGAATAACCTTTCGTTGAAATTGCAGGCTACCAATCTTTTCCTGATTTATGCGGATAAAAAACTGAACGCTCAGGACCCTGAATTCTTTAACGCCGGTGGTGTGGCAGCCCCTGTGTCTAAGCAGTTTACTTTAACATTACGTGTCGGACTTTAAAGCAATTAGAAAATTATGAAGAAAATAAATCTATTATATACCGCCGTTATAGGAGTGACAATCGCACTTTCTTCCTGCAACGATTTTCTGGATAAAATGCCGGATAGTCGTACAGAGGTGAATAATGAGAAAAAGATTACTGCGATACTGGTGTCAGCTTATCCGCAGACCTATCCCATCATGTCTTATGAGCTTGCTTCGGACAATACGATGGACAATGGCTCCAACTATGATCCTTACTGGAAGTCAATTACCCAGATGTATCGTTGGGAAGATGTGAATGAAATAGATGATGACGATCCTAAGGGTATCTGGGAGGGATGTTATAGCGCTATTGCTTCTGCGAACATTGCCTTGCAGGCCATTGAAGAGTTGGGAAGTCCTGCCAGCCTGGATGCGCAAAGGGGCGAAGCGCTGGTTTGCCGTGCTTTTTGCCATTTTGTATTGGCTAATACCTTCTGTATGCCTTATAATCCGCAGACTGCAAAAACAGATGTAGGAGTTCCATATGTATTTGTATCGGAAACGAAACCTATGGAATTACCAGATCGTGGTACGATGGCCGAACTTTATGCAAATATTGAAAAAGACCTTGTAGAAGCGCTGCCGCTTATCAATGAAGATATTTATACTGTACCTAAATATCATTTCAACCGGAAAGCCGCTTATGCTTTCGCAACCCGTTTTTATCTGTTCTATACACATGCTGATAAGTCCAATTACACGAAAGCCATAAACTGTGCCAATGTAGTGCTTGGAGAAGGTGATCCTGCCAACTTACTGCTTAGTCCGATTCTGTCAGTATGGGGTTATGCACACGGACCTTATTCAGGACGTAACAGACGCTATGGTAATGCGAATACGCTTTTTGCTAGAGAAGGGCCACAGGCTGCCGGGTCATGGGGTACCTATTCTAATTTGTGTACGGTAGGAAAACTGTTCGGATTGTCTCAGAAGTCGTTTGTGCCGAAGATGAATGCTTATTTCGAATACGGTGATAAGGCAGCCGGTATCGGGTCTCTTCACTTGGTAGTTCCAATGTTTACCACAGACGAAATATCGCTTTGCCGTGCTAAGGCTTATATCTTAAATGGAAATCTGGATGCCGGAGTGCGAGATATCAATTACTGGCTGAAAAACCACACCGTGACGTATCAGGCGAAAAGTCGTACTGATCTGGTTGACTTCTATTCCAAAATAGCTTATATGCCTACTGTTCCTGAGAATATGGGCCAGCGTACAATTAAGAAGTAACTGAATCCTGTAGGTATCAGTGTTGAAGATGGCGATCAGGAGAATCTGATACAATGTGTGCTGCATTTACGTCGTGTTGAGACTGTGCACGAAGGATTGCGTTGGCTTGACATCAAGCGCTATGGTATTGAGATTTCGCACAACCGCGATGGTGAAACGCCGGATGTTCTGACTAAAGATGACCTGCGTCGTGCATGGCAACTTCCGCAGGATGTAATTTCTGCCGGTGTTCCGGGAAATCCGCGTAAGTAATACGAACTATTAACGAAATTAAAAAAGAGCATGAATATGAATAAGATATATTATTTAGTAATAGCTGTCGCAGCTCTCGTTTCGTTCGTTTCCTGCAACAACGATACAGATCTCGATCACAAAAGTATTTTCCCCGATGGCGTGGATAAGACTACGCAGAATGAGTTTGACCTGTGGGTAGATGCATATAATGAACTGATGGGACGGGATTTTTTGCGTCAATATTCTCCTCGTATGATTCAGCTGATCGGTTCGGCAGAGTACAAGGAAGACAGTTCTGAGGTGTTGGGTACTGCCGAAGGTGGTATGAAGATTTTCCTTAACAAGGTGAATTTGCTTGATCTTAAGAAACCTGATATGTCTGTTATCAGATTCTATTATATTAAGACCATGTATCATGAGTTTGGTCATATCCTCCAGCAAACCAAGAATTATTCGACGGATCTCAATACGATTTCTACCGATTATCAGGGTCCTAGCAGGGTGAATGTAGGCGATTATGAGAATGGTCGTGATACGGAAGCGCTCGAAATGGGTTTCATCAGCGCCTATGCTTCTTCGGAACCGGGTGAGGACTTTGTTGAGATACTATCTTTCTATGTCGTTTATGGTAAAGAATATTGGGAAAGAATGCTGACTCTTGTCGGTGAAGACGGTGCGGAGAAGATGCTTCGGAAATATGCTTTGATCAAAAACTATTTGAAAACGAAGTGGGAGATTGATATTGAGAAACTGGAGCAGATTGTTCAACGACGTATGGAAGAAGTGCCGGATTTGGAATTGACTGCACTGGATTAAGCAACGTAATTAATAAGAAACATTATGAGAAAACAGAAGATATATACTATGATTGGTTTGCTGACACTTTTACTATTGGGTGCCTGCTCGCTGCATGAAGAAGAGAACTTTTTCAATGACTCTTCAGCTAATCGTATGAGTGAAGCGTTGAAAAGTTATAAGGAGATACTTGTTGCACCGGAGAACGGCTGGCTTATGCAATACTATCCGGGCAATAATCAGGCTTTTGGAGGATACAACCTGCTGGTTTCATTCGATGAAAACGGAAGTGCGACCATAGCCGATGAACTTACTGATGCTGATAAGTCTGTAACGAGTCTCTATACGTTGAAACAGAGTGCAGGCCCTGCGCTTACATTCGATAGTTATAATGCATCTGCTCAGTGAACCTGTTGGTGGCTTGGGAGGTGATTTTGAGTTTACTATCATGAGTGCTGCTCCGGATAAAGTGGTGATGAGCGGAACAAAAACGCGGAATATGATTACGCTTACCCCGATGCCAAAAGAGCGGACATGGACTAGTTATTTGGAAGGTGTTCTTGCAAATCAGGACGCTATTTTTCTGGGAACGTTCAAATTAATGGTGAACGGAAAAGAAGTCGGGTCGGTTGTGCAAGATTATAATGTGTTTACTCTTACTTATAATGGTGCAGACGAGCGTGACCCTAAGGTGGAAATTCCTTTTTTATATACTGATGAAGGTATTAAATTGTATGAACCGATAATTATAAACGGAGTAGCGATGTCTGCTTTTAAGTCTGATGTTGCAAGCGTTTCATTTGTTTGTGCGGATGCAGGTGTAGACGCCAAACTCGAAGCTTTTTATCCTGGAGGCTATCGTTTCTACGATCAACTGGTTGGTATCTATAAAATGGGAACTAAGACGGTTACGGTGACTGCAAATGCTGATAGAAATACTTATACACTTACCGGCTTTTATAGTCTTTCCAGAGTTCAGGCGGAATATGCGCGTTCAATAGGTACGCTTTCCATCAAAGCTCAATCTGTAGGTATGGCGTATGGTTACTATGCACAGTTGTGTGCATGGAATACTTCTAGTGGAAATTTGAACTGGATGGAAGGATTCGGCATGATGGGCGTAAATAGTACAGACGATCCATTGACTATTTCTTTCGTCGATAATGGTGTATGGGGGGAATCTGATTCATTCATTGTATATGCTTTCAGTGGGCTGCCGCCTGTAAATGGAAATGCTGTTGGATCAATCGAAAGAATAATTGGACCAGTATTGGTAAAACAAGATTAGTGGAAACATGAAAAAGTAAGTAAATTATGAAGAAATTATATAGTTTATTCCTCCTGTTAATGGGCCTTCTTTGCTTAACTTCGTGTGGCGATGACGACTATACGTATACTGCACCCGAAACATTGAATGTAACGAAAGCCGATTTATATTTCACATCAAGTGGTGGCACAGGAATCATTGAGATAAAAAGCAATAATGGGTTACAGGCAACATCATCTGTCGATTGGTGCACAGTCAGTGTGTCTGGTGGTGTAATCGCTGCCAAAGTTGCAGAAAATACTTCAATAGAGAGCCGTGCGGGTACAATAACTGTGAGTGACGGTGTCTTGACTTCTTTGGTAGCTGTTTATCAGGAAGGACTTGCCTGTACTATTGATACATCAACCTTGAAAATCGTTAATGACAATGGTGTGAATTCATCATATATTACTATAGATAGTTCATCGTCTTATGCCATTAACATTCCGTCCTATGCTACTTCCTGGCTAAGCTGTATAGACGAAGCAGGAAAGGTGACTTTCAATCTTACGGCTAATGAAACGGAAGTGCCCCGTGCGGCCAATGTTATCATAACAAGCGGCGAAAGAAAGGTTACCCTGACAATTGCTCAATATGAATTTGCAGGAACATGGACGGCTGATTTTCTGAACTCTAAAGGAGTTTCTACTACCGAGCAAGTAGAAATTGCAGACCTTGGCAATAATAAATTTGAGCTTAAGTTTAAAGCGCCTTATGCTAATGCACCAAATCCTGTATTCCAATGTACATACGCTAACGGAACTTATAAAATAGCGAATGGAACTGCAATGGGACAATATGCTGTTTATTATCTCTTTGGTATTTTCTCCTCTGAGGATGGCTATTTTTCCTGGGATACTAGTTATACTTACTCCAGTTCTTTTGATGTGGCAGAAGATTGCATTATCTCTTCCGTTTGGAGATGATGGTAGTTGGTCTGGTAAAGTGACTATAGGTATGGGAGTGGTTGCTTTTACTTCTGCTACTCCTTCTGGTTTAACGGCTGCTGCTTATTATGCAGTTTATGACAACTTGGTTTTGTGTAAATGACACCTTAACGACGTTCCGATATAAGTATGTATTATAATTCTGAAACAAGAAATACGACTTATACGGAGTGAGACTTTCCATAAATTCGACTCTTAAAGAGACAGGGGCAAAGTGATTTACTCCTGTCTCTGTTTTTATATTATATAGTTAAACTTATAATTATACGTATAAGTATGGTCTTGCATGCATGGCTTAAAACGTTTATTGTAGCAATATTTTCTATAGTGGTATACCTCCTATATCTAAGACTTTATTTTCCTCTTCTATTTTTATTAATGTATAATAACTTGGATATTTGGCAATTTGTATGCCATTTGAATTTAGTATGGAAATGGTTCCATCTTGGTTTATGTAATATGCGGAATTCAAAAAAGTTCTGGAATCCTCGTCATCGATTTGAAAGTAATTATTGTTTTCTAATGGCATTATTTGAATGCTTTGTCCTGATACAAGAATATTGTAGAGTTTGGAAACCGGTAAGGCTATGCTATCATCTGTCCCAGAATTAACAAAAGGATCGCCTTTGACTAGTTTGAGAGTAACGTTAATTCTATATGTTACTATTGGAATAATATAAAAACCTCCACTACAGACAGGTTTTGTCCACTCTGTTTTATAAGTTACAATATGAAAAGTACCCTTATCAACTTCTAATACACCTTTTGTGAAGATAGCTGAAGAAGGATCTATATGGAAATACATTTTGTCATCTTTGATGATGTAGAAAACGGTGCTTTCTGTTGTTTCTTCTTGGCCTTCTGCAGGATTGGAAATTACCAATTTGTCATTTGAATACTTTATTTTATCAGCCCTCTCCAGTTCGCTTTTCATAATTACAAAATCAGACCTTTTCGCATTATAAAAAATATCTGAATACTGATTTCTGTCAAAGTACTGTTCCGTTTGCTCCTCTTCACCTGTTTCGAATCTGATAGGCATTCCAGTAGCATTGTGGTAATATGGTAGGAGAAGGGGAGGATATAATATTTTGTTTTCACCAGTAACATAAATGTCTAATATATAATTCAGAGTTTGCTCTGTTGGCGGAGTAGATTCTGCAGGTAAGGGAAAGGCGATGGTACCTGTTCCTTTATTACTGTTCCCGCTTCCACCAAGCTCACCACCTGAAGTACCTCCAAATAGAAGTGCATAGGCATCACTAGGGAGGTAAATCAGAATAAATCGTCCTGTAGCATTATCGAAATGAATGTGATATAGAATGTCTCTAGAGTTAGAAGTACTGCCTGAATTTGCAACTAGTGCTTTATCGGCTATTTCATTTTCTAATTTTGAGTTTCCTCCTAATGAGGACAAAGATGAATCCTGTTCACAACTCCATATTATAAATACAGAGCATAGAGTTAATAAAAATGTTTTTGTTTTCATGATGTTATGATTTAAATTTAAGAAAAGATTATTACCTTAAATATAATCATAATTATCGGGAATGTATATTTGTTTCGTATGTTTTATGACATGTAATTTGGACGTATATTTAGAGGTAACAATAAAAATATCAGCTGTTAACTTTACTAAAGTATTATTCTTGATAAAGTATATTATATTAATAATCTCTTGATGAGGTTTTGAAATAATACTGGCATCTAAGAGATCAAATTAATTTGTGCTATTGTTGCGTGTGGATTTTGAATGAATCGCCTGAATATTACGCATCAGTCCATTATACTTGGCTCTTTTCACCGCACTACCCTTGAAAACGTTTTTATATTGCTCTTCGCTCAGCGAATGCCAGTCGTCCTTTCTCATACTCAACAAAGAAGGGGACGGTTGAAATTCCGCCGTCCTGCAAGGACGGGCGAAGCGATTCCAGGGACAAGCTTTCAGACACTCGTCACAGCCATATATCTTATTCCCCATTTTTTTGCCCGTTTCGGGCTTTAAATCCCCGCGGTATTCGATGGTAAGATACGAAAGACATCTTTCGGAATTGAGTCTGAAAGGTCCTTCTAATGCTTTTGTCGGGCAAGCATCCAGACAACGTGTACACGAGCCGCATTGGTTGCGCTGTGGAGAGTCATAGCTGTCAGCTTCCAGATCAATGATAATTTCTCCCAAAAAGAAGAAGGAACCGGAGCGGGGGATGATGAGCTGGGTATTCTTTCCTATCCAGCCTAAGCCGGAGCGCCATGCCCAATAACGTTCCAGTATAGGAGCTGTATCGCAGAATATACGACCTTGAACCGGTGGTGTGGTAATCTCAGCTTCGGAGGATGAAACTTCTTTCTGTATAAACTCGAAAAGTTCCTTCAGTTTAACCTTCATGACATCGTGATAATCTTTTCCATATGCGTACCATGCTATCTGATACTCGCCTTCGGGAATCTTCGTTGCCGGATAATAATTAAGCGCAACGCTGATAACCGTACGTGCCCCTTCCACCAACAAGCGCGGATCGAGCCGTTTATCCTCATAATTCTGCATATACGCCATCTCTGCCTGGCAGCCGTCCGCCAGCCATTGGCGGAAGGCGGTAGCCACAGTTTCATCCACAGCTTCGGCAGGCGCCAGTCCACAGGCGGAAAAGCCGAGACGTAGTGCTTCGGCTTTAATTCGGTCTGAGGAGAGGAGCTTTTTCATAATGGATATGAACGAAAACCTTATCGGTAATTAAAATACTTTGAACGTATACCCTTCCGCTTTCAGAAACTCGATGGCACGGGGGAGGGCATATTGCAGGTTCCCGTTGTTCCATGATTTCAAGGAGTCGTGGAAAGTGATGATAGAGCCGTTGCGTACGTAACGTTTTACGTTGTTCAGTACCTGTTCCGGGCGCATTCGCTTACTGTAATCACGGGTTACGAGATCCCACATGATGATACGGTAATGGTGGCGAAGGGTGTAATATTGCCGGAATCCCATGTGCCCGTGTGGTGGACGGAACAGGTCTGAGTGGATCATTTCGTCTACTTTTCTGGTGTTTGCCAGATAATCCGGATTCGAGTATTCAAAGCCGCGGATGTGGTTGAAGGTATGGTTGCCGATGCGGTGTCCGTGTTCTACCACCATCCGGTATTCGTCCGGGTGTTTGCGGATATTGTCACCTACCATAAAGAAAGTAGCTTTAATATCGTGTTTCTTCAGTAGCTCCAGTACCCAAGGGGTAACTTCCGGTATAGGGCCGTCGTCAAAAGTCAGGTAGACTGCCCGTTCGTTCGGGTCCATCCGGAAGATGGCTTGTGGATACAGCGCTCGGAAGAACCAAGGTGGTTGTTCTATAAACATGCTGTTGATAGATAGTTAATTATAAATATGTTGAGAACTTTTTAAACACGGATGACGCGGATAACGCGGACTTTTTCTGATGTAGAATCCGTGTTATCCGCGTCATTCGCGATTAAGAGATGGGCATAGACTTCTGATACATGCTTATCCTCAACGTTAGTTATTTCCCTTTCATTCTCGCAACGTACTCGCTGTATAGCTGGTCGAGTTGTTCCGAGTAATGTTTTGCCAGATCTTCTGATTTGTATTTCTCCATCAGGCGTACTTCCGCGTCGAGCAATCCTGCGTTGTACATGAAGTTTTCGCTGGCGATGGAAAGCTGATAATCAGTCAGGCTGAGATACCAGACCATGTATTCGAGAGACTTGTTGGCAAGCTCGTCGATGATTTTGTTCGCTTTCTCGTTTTGTCCTAGCTGGTAGTAGGCTTCCGCCATTTGGAAAGCGCCGTTTGCCCAGTCGTATGGTACGTTGTATGACGGAATCATCTTCTCGGCGTAGTCGAGGGCGGCGAGTGCCTTGTCCTTCTTGCCTTCCTTGATGAGTTGTCCTACAAGTTGTGTGAAGATGCGGCGGTGTGTGTAGCACATACGCATCACGTTTTCGTCGATATAGATGCCCGGTTTCTCGATGCCGCCAAACTTGAACTTGTTCATCAGGTTGTCGTACATCTTTTCGCTGTTGATCTTGCTGTTCAGCTTATCCGTATCGAACGGAGTGAAGCGGTATGCCAGTCCTTCCTGCATGAAGTGGTTGTCCATGCCGAGATGGTTTTCGCTGCCTACGGTGATGGCCATGTAGATAGGACGTTCCCAGTTGGCATTGGCAAGCATTTCGAGCATCATCAGTTCGCTCTTGTAGAGGGCGCGTTTCGGGCTGCCGTTGGCGTCTCTCAGCAAGATAGTCATGTATTCGGGGATGGAGTCGCCCAATGCTTCCGGTATTTTCATGCCGGAACGGCGGACAGCTTCCTTGTCGATCTTCATTACGATGCTGTCAGTAGGGATGACACGCAATCCTTCCTTATCCGAGCGTACCCAGTATTTGAGGATATTCTTCAGTTCGTACGGGTTTTCTCCGAACTGTTCTTTCAGTTCGTTCATTACTTCCGGATTTCCGTTTTCGAGCGCGCTGTCTGCTTGCGCATACATTTGGTCGATGTTCTTTTTTACTTCCGGACGGATGGGGATGTATTCGTTCTGTCCCTCCACGTATTCCACACGATCCCAAGTGATCGGGAGCGAAGGAGAGTCGTAGGCCGGACGTTTCATCTGGTCGATGTACCAGTCGGTCTGCAAGTAACTGAGGTTACAGGTACGTGCGTCGGTACGGAAACCTTCTGTTTCCTGATTGTACCACAACGGGAAAGTATCGTTGTCACCGTTGGTGAAGATGATCGGATTCCCTTCTTCCTGCAATGTCATCAGGTAGTTCTGACCGAAGTCACGGGCTACGAAGCGACCGCTGCGGTCGTGATCGTCCCACGTTTGTCCTGCCATTTGAATGGGAACAAGCAGGCAGAGTACTGATGCGAGTGCGGCAGCCGGAACCTCTTTCATCTTGCAGTAATCCTGCAGCAGACGGATGATACCCGCGACTCCCATACCGACCCAGATGGCGAAGGCATAGAACGAGCCAGCATATGCGTAGTCACGTTCGCGCGGCTGTGCAGGTGTCTGGTTGAGGTAGAGCACGATGGCGATGCCTGTCATAAAGAACAGGAAGAATACGACCCAGAACTGCTGGATACCCCGTTGGCTGTGGTAGGCTTGCCAGAAGAGTCCGATCAAGCCGAGCAGCAGAGGCAGGCAGTAGAATACGTTGTGTCCTTTGTTGTTTTTGAGATCCTGCGGAAGCAGTTCCTGATTGCCCACCAGCAGGTTGTCGATAAACGGGATTCCGGTGATCCAGTTGCCGTGTTCTATTTCTCCGCTGCTCTGGATATCGTTTTGTCGTCCGGCAAAGTTCCACATGAAGTAGCGCCAGTACATGAAGTTGAGCTGGTAGGAGAAGAAGAATTTGATGTTTTCCCATTGGTTTGGTACGTTGACCATTACCATTTCACCGCATTGGTCGTAGGGTACGTCATGCCCTTTGATGTCTACCCACTGCTTGTAGAGGGAAGAGTGTGCCGAGCTGTACATACGTGGGAAAAGCATATTCTGAGCGTATTCGTATTCGATACGTCCCGGAAGTTCGATGTATGAGTCTTTTTCGTCCGGTGAAGTCTTTTCTTTGCGGACGTATTTGCTTCCCGTCTGTGATTGGCGGGGAACGCAGTATCCGTCTTTCACGTCAAGCGCTACCTTCGAAGAGAAAGCGGGACCGTAGAAAAGGGGACGGGTTCCGTATTGTTCACGGCCCAGATATTCGCCCAGCGTGAAGATATCTTCTGGAGAGTTCTGGTCCATCGGAGTATTGGCGGTAGAACGGATCACGATCAGTGCATAAGAAGAGTAACCGATCACGATCATCATCGTACACAGCAGTGCTGTATTCATGGTACGGGCAGAAATGCGCCATTTCTCTTTGATCTTTTCCTGTACCTGCGGTGCAAGGTAAATGCCTAATAAGGCGATAACTACAATACCGATCAGAATACTGCTCACTCCATGACCGTAGAACGGAATACCCAGCAGGGCAATGGTCAGGATGAAGGAGATCGCCATACGGAGTCTGCTCTTTTCGGTGTAGCTTTCGTACACACTCCAGATAAGGATTGCGGCAAGCAGAATGATATATACCACTACGCCTGAGTTGAACGACATACCCAGTCCGTTGACGAATAGCAGTTCGAACCAGCCGCCCACTTTTACGATACCCGGCACGATGCCATAAAGCACGGCAGCAACGAGTACACCCGATCCGAGGAGGGCGAGCAAGGAGCCTTTAGCGGTGGCGTTCGGCGTTTTCTTGTAGTAGTAAACCAGTACGATTGCCGGCAGGCAGAGGAGGTTTAGCAGGTGGACACCGATACTCAATCCGGTCAGATATGCGATCAGAATCAGCCAACGGTCGCTGTGGGGCTGATTGGCTACGTCTTCCCATTTCAGAATCAGCCAGAATACAACGGCTGTGAACAGGGAGGAGAAAGCATATACTTCGCCTTCTACGGCAGAGAACCAGAAGGTATCGCTGAATGTATAGACCAATGCGCCGACCAGTCCGCTACCCATCACTGTGATAAGCTGGCCTGTCGTGATATTGTTTTCGTCGGTGATCACCAGTTTGCGAACCAGGTGGGTGATGCTCCAGAAAAGGAACAGGATACAGGCGCCGCTCATGAGGGCACTCATGTAGTTTACCATCTTCGCTACGGTAGTTACATCGGAGGCGAATTGAGAAAAGAGATTCGCTACCAACATAAAGAAGGGTGCGCCGGGCGGGTGTCCTACTTCCAGTTTATAACCGGTAGTTATAAACTCGGGACAATCCCAAAAACTGGCAGTAGGTTCTATCGTCAGGCAGTAGACCGTTGCCGCAATAATGAAGGTAATCCAACCTACAAGGTTGTTTATAGTTCTGTACTGTTTCATTAGCACTATCGTCGATTTTTCGTTAAAAACAGATTACGTGGGCGCAAAGATAGTGATTTGTAAGGATAATGAGGCAGAAAGTAAGAAATATTAAGTAACAGAAAGGTGATTTACTTTATCTTATGTCCTTTTAGTGAAATTGGAGAATCAACAAGAGGGTGTCCTGCCCTATGGGGTATTAAGGGTGACATCCTCTTTGGGAGGTGGGTCGGCAGGGCAACTTTCACAAGCCATCCTGCAGTCTGATGCCTCCATATTTAGTCTGGTTCGGATTATAGAATTGTTCTTTTGATGAAGTGATATTCTTCATTTCTGTACAAATTTGGCTCCAACTAGCATCAGGAATGGCTGTTTGTTGGTGATATCGTTCCAACGTGCAGGACATATAGATACAGCGTACAGCATGTATAGATCCAATATGCAGGCCATATATAGCCTGTATATTGGATGTTATACTTCTCTCGGTGACTTATTGTGCATTCATTCCTGATTTGTTTTGATCTTTTTCTTAGCATTATCAGAAAAATCGTAGCTTTGCAATAACTTAAAAAAGAGACTGATATGGAACAACAGGACAGATATATACGTTTTGATTGGGCAGTGAAAGTAATCAGCAGACCATTGATGATAAGTTCAACCGTGTGGACATCAAAGCCAGAAATAGTAAAGATGAAATAATCATTGTAGAGATTCAGAATACCCGTGAGTTATATTATCTGGAACGCATCCTTTACGGAGTGGCGAAAGTGATTATGGAACATATTTCTTTGGGTGAACGCTACTACGAGGTGAAAAAGATTTATTCTATAAGTATCCTCTACTTCGATATCGGCAAAGGGGGCGATTATTTGTATCATGGTCAGAATAACTTTACGGGAGTACACACCGGAGATCGGCTCGAAATAACCACTAAAGAAAAGGATGCCCTCGTCCGTAAACTTCCCGCAGAAGTTTTTCCGGAGTATTTCCTGATTCATGTGAATGAATTCAATAAAGTAGCCGTTACTCCACTGGAAGAATGGATTGAGTACCTGAAGAAATTCAGAGATTGTAAGAAGTCATTATTTTATATGATATTGTTTCGTCCCATTTCTTTTCTGTTTGGAAGGAAGTGGGACGAAATGTTTGTATATGTTCCCTTTTCAATATAGTACAGTAGTTCCTGGACGTACATTTTACAGTGAACGTTTAGTGATGATGGTGATGTTCACCGAGAACGCGGTGTGGCAACGTGCCGTGTCCTAACAGTTCGATGGGGCAGTTGAAGTTCTTTTCCAGCCATTCTGTAGAGACGCCCGTATCGGGGTGGTAGTCCAGTGTTTCGTTGACGCAGGCGATGGACTTTACTTGTTGCAGTACGGTGCCGATGTCATGGCTGACGAGGATGATGGCGCATTCCTTGTTTATTTCAGCCAACAGTTCGTAGAGGCGTGCTTCAAAACGTTTGTCGATGTACGTGCTGGGTTCGTCGAGAATCAGTACCGAAGGATCGGAGATAATGGCGCGTCCGAGCAGTGCACGCTGTAGTTGTCCGCCGCTAAGTTGGCCGATGGAACGGTGCTCGAGTCCTTCGAGTCCCATGCGGACGATGATTTGTTTGCCTTTCTCCTTCTGTTCGGGAGTGAAGCGGGAAGTCAGTGATTTCTGGATACTTAGTCCGGAGAGAATCACTTCCTCCACCGAAATCGGAAACTTCCGGTCGATGGTGCTGTACTGTGGCAGATAGCCGAGGGAAGTCTGAGCACCGGAAGTGACGGTTTGGGGCGTGCCGGATGGTTCTGTAGGAGTGTGGAAGATGATTTCTCCGGCAGTCGGTTTCAGCAGACCGAGGATGCACTTGATCAGTGTCGTCTTGCCGCCTCCGTTCGGACCGATGATGCCCAGAAAGTCCCGTTCGTAAACGTTCAGGTTTACGTCGTGGAGTACAGTACGACCGTCGTATCCGGCAGCAAGGTTCTTTATTTCGATAATCGGTTTCATATTTGGAGAGTTACTTCGTTTATGTATGATTCGGTCGTTCATTCTATAGAGTCCCGTTTTTATTCGGGGTCCATAGGGGTGAGTGCTTTGGCTACGTTCAGCATTTCTGTCTCCCAGTCATAACTTAACGGGTTGATGGGGACTACCTTTGTGCCGGTTTGCTGCGCGATGGTCTCTGCGTTGCGCTTGTCGAACTCCGGTTGTACGAAGATGACACCTACTTTTTCCGATTTGCACAAGTCTATCAGTTCTTTCAGATGGGCAGGTGAAGGTTCTTTACCGCCTTCCTCGATTGAAATCTGATGCAGTCCGTAGTCGCGGGCGAAGTAGGAGAGAGCCGGATGGTAAATCATAAAGGATTTGGCCGATTTCGGGGCGGAAAGTTGCCGGCGGATGAGGCTGTCGGTATGTTGGATACGACGGCAGAGGGAGTCGTAGCGTGCCAGATAATAGGCCTCGTTGGGCTTGTCGAGCATGCAAAGTGCCTTAAAGGTGTTTCCGGCAAGTATCAGGGCGTTGGTGGTAGAGTTCCATATATGTGGTTCTACGGCATGATTGTGCCCGTCGTGGTCATGATGTCCGGCTGTGTGTTCCTGTTCGTTGTTGTTCAGAATTAGGTCTACACCTTTTGAGGTGTCGAATACTTGGATGTGCGGAGTGTTATTCATCAGCCGGTCCATCCAGGTCTGCTCAAAGCCGATGTAGCCGATGCGGAGGTATGCTTTGCTGTCTCCCAGGGATACCAGTTGTTGAGGAATCGGGTCGTATGTCTCCGGACTGGAACCTTTCGGGACCATGCTCACTACCGTAAACTTGTCACCGGCAATCGCTTCCGTGAAGTAGCGTTGCGGTTCAATGGTGACGGTAATGACCGGTTTTGCTTCTTCGTTGCCGCTTGCTTTGGACGTTCGGCCCGTGCAGGCTGCCAACAGGAGGCAGGAGCCAAGAAGAAGGAGTGTTTTCAGATCTTTTAGTTGTTGTTTCATGACTATTGTATTAATATCGGGGGTTGCTACTTTTTCCTTGTATCTCTGTATTTCTATATTTCAGCTTCTTGCTTTTCTTTCGGCTTCAGGGCACGTAGTATTTCCCGCTTTCCTCCCGGAGGACCGGGAAGGCGCTCTACGGTAAAGCCTGCTGCCTGCAACATGCGCCGGATGACTCCTTTGGCGCAATAAGTGGTGAGGATGCCTCCTTCATTTAATAAAACATATAAACGGTTAAATAGTTCCTGCGACCACATTTCCGGTTGCTTTTCCGGAGCGAAGGCATCGAAATAGATAACGTCAAATGATAATGGAGAATGGATAATGGACAATGGAGAATGGCTGTGCTGTGTAATGGTACGGTTTATTGCCCATTGTTCATTATTCATTATCCATTTATTAACGTCGGCTTGTATTTTACAGAGAGTGAAGTGTGGGGTAAAGGATATTTCTTCTTCCCACGGTGATGTATGAATGCCTCTGAATAGATCGATGGCTGCTTGTTGTCCGCTATTGATCGCTGAATGCTCATCATTCTCTTTCCCTATATATCCCAGTTGCTCCACCATCTGCCATTCCAACGGGTAGAGTTCGAGGCCTGTATAGTGTACGTTGCGTCCGCTTCTTTCTGCTTCTTCAAGGGTAAGCCAGGCATTCAGTCCTGTTCCGAAACCGATCTCCAAGATATGTGGGGAGGGGGAATCGGAGGCTTTCAGTCCCATATTGATGAAAATATGCTGCGATTCCGTACGTGCTCCTTTGGTCGAATGATAATGTTCATTCAATTCCGGAACAAATAGGGTAGCACTCCCGTCGTCAGTCTTTTCAATTACTCTTTTCATCCTGCAACAACATTCCATGCGCTTTCCAGCACGTATAAAAGTAAGATGTAGCGTATCAGTTTCCCGGCAAACATGGAAGCGGTGGTAAGCCATACATTGCTTCGCATGAATCCCAGTGCGATGGAGATTACTTCTCCGACAGCTGGCAGGAAGGCGAAAAATGCCATCAATGCTCCCTTTCCTTGCAGGAACTTCATCATTTTGTCTACTTTCTCTTTCTTTACTTTGAAGTATTTCTCAATCCAGCTTATTTTGCCCAGACGTCCCATATAGTAACAGGTCATTCCGCCTGCGGTGTTGCCGAGCGCGGCAGCCAATATACAGGCGGTAGGGTTCAGACCGAGTTTCACCAGTGCTACCAGCACCAGTTCGGAACTGAACGGTATGATACTCCCTGCAAGTAGGGCCGAGATAAACAATCCCGGAAGTCCCCATTCGATGAGGAGTTGTATTGTTGAGTCTATAAAAGCGTCCATACGTTAAAACCGAATAAGAGGATGAGGCAGACCAGAGAAACAATGAAAAATACATTCGATGTTTTGCTGTTGGTCAGCACGAAAAGGTGTCCGATCAGTATACTGCTGCTTATCATAAGCAACGGCAGAAGGTTGCTGCATTGCGACGGTTGCAGCGCAATCAGTATGAAGAGGAAGAGCGTCAGGTCTATGAGAAATTGTAAATAGGCACGTGTACGTATCTTGTCTTCGAATCCGGCAACGACGCAATGGGCGGCGCTGACGATGAATAACACAAACAGGTAACCGAGTGTTGCCAGTTCCCAAGGCTGGAGTACCTGCAGGTTGAGTAAATCTCCAAAAGTAGCCAGTTCCCTGAATGGGTGATAGAACAGCTCCATCTGATCGTGGAAGAAAGCATGTCCGAACAGCATCCAATAGGGCATCGTCCATCCTATTAATGCACCGCAGAAACTGCGGAACGTAAGCGATTGGAAACGGTATGCCTCAAACAGCCAGAGCACCGAAAAGAAGGTGAGCTGGGGAAAGAAAATGCTTCCTGCACCGATAAAGAGGAAGGAATAGAACAAATATCCTGCCGCCTGCGACTGTTGATAACTCTTGAACAGAAAATAGATGGAGAATAAAAAGGCAATGGCAGCCACGTCTCCTGCATACAGCAGGTGCATTTCCGGGCAGACCGTGACCAGCAGAAAATAAATGGCTGTCTGTACGGAAGCCCGCATACGAATGATGCCGAACCGGTTGTTCAGCTCAATCAGGAAATAGCCGGCAGCTGCGTAGATAAGAAAACTGACAAGGTGTTCTGCCCATGTGGGAAGCAACAGCGTGCGGGCGGACTGCCAGAGGACGGAACCACCTTCTTCGCCCGCCGGCATGGTGAGTCCCGGCAATAGGACAGAGGTCAGCACCCAACAAAGGGTGCAGATGAAAATGGCAGCAGGGAGTGTCCACCGCCCTGCTGTGACCTGACCTTGTAGTCTCTTGTTTCTCATTATAAGTCGAATCCGATATCGTGACGGAAATACTTCTTGTCAAAGTTGATCATGTCTGCCACTTTATAGCTCTGTGCCAGTGCTTCTTCCTTCGTGGCCCCGTAAGAGCAGACAGCGATCACGCGTCCTCCGTTCGTTACGATTTGTCCGTCCTTCATGGCTGTTCCGGCATGGAAAATGATGCTTTCGGTAGCGGCAGCCTGTTCCAGACCGCTGATAGGGAAGCCTTTTTCGTATGCTTCGGGGTAACCGCCGCTCACGAGGATAACGCAGCCTGCCGAACGCGGGTCTATCACCAGCGTCTTTTCGTCGAGGTTGCCTGCGGCTGTGCCTTCCAGCAATTCTACAAAGTCGCTCTGAATGCGGAGCATGACGCTTTCTGTCTCCGGATCGCCCATGCGGACGTTATATTCGATTACCATCGGTTCGCCTTTCACTCGGATCAGTCCGAGGAAGATGAAGCCTTTGTAGACGATGTTTTCTTCTTTCAGCCCGTTGATGGTCGGTTCGATGATGCGGGTGCGTACTTTCTCCATGTATTCTTCGTCGGCAAACGGAACCGGAGTCACGCTGCCCATACCGCCTGTGTTGAGACCTTTGTCTCCTTCGCCGATGCGTTTGTAGTCTTTCGCTACGGGGAGTACTTTGTAGTGTTCGCCGTCGGTAAGCACGAATACGGAACATTCGATGCCGCTCAGAAACTCTTCAATAACGACTGTTGCCGATGCGGAGCCGAACATGCCGCCAAGCATTTCCTTCAGTTCTTTCTTGGCTTCGTCCAGCGTAGGGAGAATGAGAACGCCTTTTCCGGCACAGAGTCCGTCTGCCTTCAGTACGTAAGGGGCTTCCAGCGTTTCGAGGAAAGCCAGCCCTTCTTCAAGGTTTTCGGTTGTGATACTTTTATATCGGGCTGTCGGGATTCGGTGACGCATCATGAAGCCTTTGGCAAACTCCTTGCTGCCCTCCAGCTGTGCTCCGTTGGCGGACGGACCGATAACGGCGATATGTTTCAGTTCGGGACGATTCTGGAAATAGTCGTAGATGCCTTCTACCAATGGATCTTCGGGACCTACTACCACCATTTCGATGTTTTCTTTCAGAGCGAAAGCGCTGATCGCTTCAAAGTCGGTAGCTTTGATGTTGACATTCTCGCCTACGGCGGTTGTTCCGGCGTTTCCCGGAGCGATGTACAGCTTTTCAACTTTCGGACTTTGGGCAATTTTCCATGCCAGTGCATGTTCGCGGCCACCCGAGCCTAGTAATAATATTTTCATAATGAGTATTGGGTTATGGGTTTTCAGTTATGAGCTTTTCGGTATGGTACTGTGGGCTGTCGGTCTTTATAGGTTCTGCTCAAAGTACCGGGTGATTTTCTCATGCAGATGTACGCGGTCGCGGCCTGATACGTTGTGCTTGTGGCACGGGTAAATAAACAGGTCGGGATAAGTGCGGGCGTCTACACAGGCTTTCATAAACGAAAGTGTGTGTTGCGGTACGCAGGTGTCGTCGTGGTCGTCATGGATAATGAGCAGATGACCTTTTAACTGTCCGGCAAGGTTCTTCAGGTCACATTCTTTGTAGCCTTCCGGGTTGCTTTCCGGAGTATCCATGTAGCGTTCGCCGTACATCACTTCGTAGTATCCCCAGTCGATGACAGGTCCGCCGGCTACGCCTACCTTGAATATTTCCGGGTGGCGGAGCAGCAGGGCAGTGGTCATGTGACCTCCGAAGCTCCATCCGTGCACGCCGATGCGGTTTCCGTCTATGTAGGGGAGAGATTTCAGAAATTCAATGCCCTTCACCTGGTCTTTGCCTTCTTCAATGCCGAGCCGGCGGAAGGTGGCGTTTTCAAATTCCAGTCCCCGGTTGGCACTGCCCCGGTTATCGAGGGTGAACATGATATAGCCTTTGTTGGCCATGTAGATGTCCCATCCGCGGGAACCGTTCAGCCAGCCGCCGGTGACGAGTTGCGCGTGTGGCCCGCCGTATACGTAGACGATGACCGGATACTTCTTGTTCGGGTCGAAGTCTGCGGGTTTGGTGAGGCGGTAATATAGGTCGGTGGTTCCGTCTGCAGCTTTAATGGTACCGGTTTCGATGGTGGGCATCTGATACCCCTCATACGGGTTTAGGGCGGTCAGCAGGTTGACTGTTTTCAGGCTTTTGGTATCCACGATGTCAATGCAGCGCGGAAGGGTAGGAGTCGAATAACGGTCGATGAGGTAGGTTCCCGATGCGCTGAGCGTTCCGTTGTGTTCTCCTTCGGTGGTAGAACGGAAACTGAACGGGAGACTTCGTTTTCCTGTGTTTACATTCACCGCAAAGTTATTGCAGCCTTTGCCGTCTACTGCCTGGAAGATGACTTCCTTCCGCTTCGCGTTGAAGCCCAGAATGTCGCCTACCAGCCATTTACCTTCGGTCAGTTGTTTCACCGGGATGTATTCGATATGCTTGCCGCCTGCGGCTTCGCTTTTCCAGTCGCCTTTGAGGCTGGTGGTGATGTCGCATAGGTATAGGTGATTGTATCCGTCGCGCTGGCTTTGGTAGATGAATTTATTGTTATCCCACGGTAAGAATACGATGGGGTGCTGAGGCTCTACATATTTAGGGTGCGTTTCTTCCAGCAGTTTGCCCGTCAGTTTGCCTGTCGTTGCATCATATTGGCAAAGTACGGCGTGGTTCTGGTCGCGGTTCAGCTCGATAAGGTAGAGGCTTTTTTCGTCCGGCGACCAGCTGATATTAGTGAAATAACGGTCGGTCGGATCGCCTGCATCCAGATAGATCGTCTTTTCGGTAGCAGGGTTGTAGATGCCTACTTTTACTTGGTGGCTGGTCATTCCCGCCATTGGATAACGGACGTTGTTCACTTCCCCTACGCGTGCGGTGATGTCTACAAGCGGATATTGCGTGACCATGCTTTCGTTCATGCGGTAGAAAGCGAGCAAGTTTCCTTTCGGGCTCCAGAAAGTGCCTTTGTTGATGCCGAATTCATTGCGGTGTACGGACTGACCGCAGACAATGCCTTCGGGCTCGTTAGTGATGGCCTGTTCGTTCACATACAGGTTATTGTTTACTGTGTAGGCTACGTTTCCGTTGGCTGCGCAATAGTCCTCGTTAGCTGCTTTCTCCTTCAGTTTCAGTGTGCTGACAATCCGGTTGTTCTTGAAATCGTATACGATGAACTTGCCGGATACTTTCAGTAGCATTTGCGGCTTGTCTGCCCATGGGTAAAGGATAGAATACGGGGTCGACAGTTTCCCTGCTTTATGGTCTGCAAGTACTTTGTTGATTTGTTCAAGGGTAGTGAGTACCGCCTCTTTCCCCGTTTGGGGCTGGACGGTGTAGATGGTGTCGGTACTTGGTTTGATACACACATCTCCCCACCATTGCAGGCCGTACAGGTTTTCTGCATGGCGGTAGGTTTCGCCACCTGGAATCAAATCTTCCAGTGTCAGCTTTTTAGTTTCCTGTGCCATAACATTGATTACGATTGGTAGTGCCAGCAATATCAAGATGGCTCTTTTTCCAATTTTACTCATTGCTTTTTACTTTATTTGTTTTTAAATCCTTCTATTTTTACCCTGTCCAAGGAGGTTGTCTTTATTTGAATGGCATACCTTTCCTTGTCGGATGATAGGCCTTTTCCAAATATTGATAAGGTCGCATTTTGCAACCTTATATTGATAGTCAATGAAGGAATGAAATTACTCTTCTTCCTTCTTCGGAATTCTGGGCTCCCGATTTCCTCTGAACTCTCTCGGAGCTCTCGAATCTCTTTCTCCCCGGAACTCGCCTCTCGGCTTTCTGTCCCTGTCATCCCGTGTAAAGCTTCCTTCTTCTCGTCTGGGTTTGAAGTCACCCTCCCGACGTGGTTTGTACTCTCCTTCGCGGCGTGGTTTATATTCACCTTCTCTGCGTGGCTTGAATTCCCCTTCGCGACGCGGTTTGAACTCACCTTCCCGTCTGGGTCTGAATTCTCCTTCCCCACGTGGCTTGAATTCTTTTCTTTCCCGGGGGTTCGAAGCATCATAGCTTCCTTCTGTCTCTTTTTTCTCTTCTCCTTCTCCCTCCTGACTCTTGAACTCTTTATATTTTCCGTCGAAAATCTCATATTTGCGGAACTCGCATTCCAGTGCACCATTGAATAACGGTACTTTCTGACTTGCTTTCAGGCCAATCTGATCGAAACATTCTTCGCGGTAAGAGAGTACCCAGGCTTCGTTTCCTACAAATGCATGTTTCAGACGCTCACCAATCATCTGGTACAATCCAAGCAAGTCATTGGTGGAGATACGTTCACCATAAGGGGGATTCATGACGATAATGGACTTTTCCTGCGGTTGTTCAAACTGCTGGAACGGTTGCAGTTTCAGTGTCACATCCTTGGATACGCCTGCCGCTTTTATATTATGTGTTGCTATTTCGTTCGCTTTCGGACTGTTGTCATATCCGTAAATCTTATGCGTAAATTCGCGCTCCTGGCTATCATCATTGTAAATCTCGTCGAACATCTCCGAATCGAAATCCACCCATTTCTCAAATGCGAATCCTTTGCGGAATACTCCCGGAGCGATGTTTCTTGCTATCAGTGCTGCTTCCACAGGAATCGTTCCCGAACCGCACATCGGGTCAATCAGGTCACATTCGCCGCGCCATCCTGTCATCAGAACCATACCGGCAGCCAATACTTCGTTCAGCGGAGCTTCTACCTGTTCCTGACGGTATCCGCGACGATGAAGCGATTCTCCGGAAGAGTCCAGCGACAACGTACAAGTGGTATGTGCAATGTGAATATTGAGCAGTACATCCGGATTATTGATGCGTACCGACGGACGTTTGCCTGTCTTTTCGCGGAAATAATCCACAATAGCATCCTTCACCTTATACGATACAAACTTGGAATGACGGAATTCCTCGCTGAATACAACTGCATCTATCGCAAACGTCTTGTTTACATCAAGATACTCTTCCCATGGAATAGCCTGTATCTGGTTGTAAACTTCATCAGCATCCTTTGCCGTAAAATTCTTGATCGGTTTTAGAATGCGGATAGCAGTACGGAGGCAGAAATTTGCCTTGTACATCATACGCTTGTCTCCTGTAAATGAAACCATGCGGCGTCCTATCTGGATATCGTTGGCTCCCAGTGTTGTAAGTTCTTCAGCAAGGATCTCTTCCAGTCCCTGGAAGGTCTTGGCTATCATCTCGAATTGTTCGCTCATATATAGTTAATTGATTTTATTTCTTTGCTTTTGTTTGTACTATTTTCGCTCCGGCGGGGATATTCTCTGTTACCCAGATATTACCTCCTACGGTGGCGTCTCTTCCGATAGTAATTCTTCCCAAGATAGTAGCATTGGAGTAGACAATGACATTGTCCTCCAGAATCGGGTGGCGGGGAATGCCCTTGATCGGTTTTCCGTCGGCATCCAGCGGGAAGCTTTTCGCTCCCAGGGTGACACCCTGATATAATTTGACATTATTTCCGATGATGCTTGTTGCACCGATCACGACACCCGTTCCGTGGTCTATGGTAAAGTGACTGCCTATTTTCGCTCCCGGATGGATGTCGATTCCCGTTTCGCTATGTGCCATTTCCGTAATCATGCGCGGAATCAGGGGAACACCCAGTTCTAGCAGTTCGTGTGCAATACGATAATTGCTGATCGCTTTGATAGCGGGATAACAGAAAATAACTTCACCGTAGCTCTTGGCAGCAGGGTCGCCGTTGTAGGCGGCTTCTACATCCGTTGCCAGTATTCTTCTCATAGCGGGTAGTTTACTGATAAACTTCGCGGCTAGTCGGGCAGCTTCTTCTCTTCTCGACTCCGAGCAGACGTTGCATTTTCCTTCTGTCGTTCCGAAACATAATCCGGCAAGGATTTGCTCTGTGAGCAAGTCAAATAACTTTTCGATATTTACACCGATGTGATAATTGATTGTCCGGCTGTTGATGGTGGAATTTCCGTAGTATCCGGGGAAGAGAATGGCACGTGAAAGCTCGATAATTTCATACAAAACTTTAGCAGAGGGCAATGGTTCGCCATCTTTATGTTGATGAAACAGCCCTTTGTAAGATTCGCTTTCCGATAGCTCATCGACTGCCTGTGTCAGAATGTGGGTAAAGTTCAATGGACTCATTAGGTCAGTTACTCATGTTTATATGGGCGCAAAGGTATTAAAAAAATAATAAATTTCGTTGAGATTCAATATAATTAATGTATTTTTGTGGCATTCAAAATTAGACACGGACGAGGGGACGAAATAAAGCGAAATCTGCTATGAAGCTATTTGGGTTGATAGGGTTGGTGATATGGTTGAGCTGCAGTTGTGTGGATAAGCATCGCAGTCACTCTTTGTGTGAGCAATCATTTATTGACTCTTTGGAAGTCCGTGCACAGGATTCTCTGTTCTCTAACTTGCCTTATTCGCGTTCTTTATTGCGTAATGCACTCCACCAGACGCAGGATTCGATGACATATTACCGCCTGATGGCATTGTATGGAAAGACTTTTTTCGTATCGTCCGATTTTGATTCTATCCTCTATTATAACCGCCCTGTGAAAGAGTATGACAAGCGTGCAACTGCCTGCCCGCGCTGGAATGATGTGCTTTCGGATGTATATAACATCGAGGGAAATGTCTGGATGCAACTCAATCAGCCCGATTCGGCAGTTGCCTATTATGAGAAATCCTACGCTTATCGTCTGAAAGGAGACAAGGCGCATCTTCTATCGGATATTTGTATGAATCTGGCTGATGCTCATCTGCATCGTGGGGAACTGGCACATACCGCTTCTTATTATCGGAAGGCGTTGTTTATCTGCGACTCCCTGCACCTGTCGGAACATGCCAAGTTTCCGGTTTATTGCGGATTAGGACAGACTTACATGGATTTGCGCGACTTTGATTTGTCAAATCATTATTACGAGCTGGCAGGGCAGTTTTTTGATGAAATGACTGTCAGCGAGAAGTGGGTGTATCTCAATAATCGGGGGAATCATTACTATTACAAGAAAGATTATCAGGAAGCACTGGTTTATATGCGGCAGGCGGCTGATATGATAGCGAATTATCCGCAAATGGTATTTGAAAGTAATCTCTCGAAAGTCAATCTGGGCGATCTTTATCTGCTGACTAACCGTTTGGATTCTGCTGAAAACAATCTGAATGAAGGTTATCGTTATTTTTCGGAGATAAAGAATAACTCCGCCATGCACTATATTGAGACACTGATGATTGAGCTTTCCTTGAAAAAAGGAAATATCGCACGTGCCAGGGAGATGATTGCACGGACTGCTTCTACCGGCCATGTGGATGCCAATATGCTCACTATACGCAACCAATATCTGCAGCATTATTATGAAAAGGCCGGCGACTACCGCAATGCATATAAATATCTGAAGCGTGATTACCAACTGAATGACTCTATCCGTAGCGAGCGGATTCGTACTCGTGTGGCCGAACTGGATATGCGTTACCGTCAGGATACGATCGTATTGCGCAAAGAAATGCAGATTCAACGGCAGGCTGGTGAGGTACGGGTTTTGAGGCTGAGCATGTATATCTGGGTGCTTGTCTGCCTGTTGCTCGCAGCCGGAACGGTAGTGATCATCTGGTATATGAGGAAAAAGAGAGAGTTTCTCCGCGAACGTTTCTTTCAGCAGATCAATCGTGTCCGTATGGAGAACTTGCGGAGCCGGATTTCTCCTCATTTCACTTTCAATGTGCTGGGACGGGAGATTAATCAGTTCAATGGGTCGGAGGAAGTGAAGAATAATTTGATGGAACTGGTCAAATATCTCCGTCGGAGCCTTGAACTGACTGAAAAGTTAAGCGTATCTTTGCAGGACGAACTGGATTTCGTGCAGTCGTATATCAGCCTCGAAAGCGGTCGTATCGGCGAAGGCTTTACAGCGTCGGTGATAGTAGAGGAGGGACTGGATGCAAAACGTATCATGATTCCTTCCATGATTGTTCAGATTCCGGTAGAGAATGCGATTAAGCACGGACTGGCTGGAAAAGATGGAGAAAAGGAGTTGTCTGTCCGTGTTTCCCGTGAAGGAAAAGGAATCCGTATCTTGGTTTGTGACAATGGACGAGGGTATCTTCCGCAAGTTGTTTCTTCGACTAAAGGGACGGGAACCGGACTGAAAGTGCTCTATCAAACGGTCCAGCTGCTTAATACAAAGAATAAAAACGAGAAAATGCGTTTTGACATAACCAACCGAAACGATGGTCAGACCGGTACACAAGTGTCTGTGTATATACCGTTTCATTTTTCTTATGAATTATGATGAATGTAGAAGATAAATATAAAGTTGTTATTGTGGATGATGAGCGTACTGCGATTGATGCTTTGCGCAGGGAGCTGGGCGCTTATCAGGAGTTTGAAATAAAAGGAACAGCAAGCAATGGAGCAAAAGGGAAAAAGATGATAATGGAACTGCGTCCGGACCTGTTGTTCTTGGATGTGGAGCTTCCGGATGTGCTGGGGCTTAACCTGTTGAGTGAGATACGCGATGAAGTGCTGTGGGATATGAAAGTTGTTTTTTATACTTCATATGATAAATATCTGCTTCAGGCTCTGCGTGAGTCCGCTTTTGATTTCTTGTTGAAACCTTTTGAGACGGAAGATCTGAAGATCGTTATAGAACGCTACCGGAAAGCTGTCGCTTCGATACCGGTGGCTCCTTCGTCCTCTTTTGCTTCTTCTGTCAGTGCCCTGATGCCGCAACAGGGAATGTTTATGATCAGTACGGTGACCGGTTTCAAGCTTTTGCGGCTGGAAGAGATCGGGTATTTCGAATATCTGAAAGACAAGCGCCAGTGGCAGGTAGCTCTGTTCAATCAGACCCGGTTGAACTTGAAGCGAAATACAAAAGCCGAAGATATCATTGGTTACTCACAAGCTTTTATTCAGATTAGCCAGTCAGCTATTGTCAATGTTAATTATCTTGCAATGATTGATGGGAAATGTTGCCAGCTCTATCCGCCTTTTCATGATAAAAGCGATCTGATAATCTCCCGAAGTTTTCTGAAAGGTCTGCAGGATCGGTTCTTTGTGCTATAAATCTACACTTTTGCGAATATACGCGAAAACGCCGTTTCTTCATCAGGAACGGCGCTTTCTTTTTGTTAGAATATTAGAATGAGAGAGTATATTGTTAAAAAAATGCTGTTACAAATTAGTATTGTCCATGGTTACTGTCATCTCCGGAACTAATACGTAAGCACGTTTCTTGGTGTTCCATTTATAGTAATTGGTCGTTACAGTTTTTCCCTTATAAGCATATTGGATACGGAGATCTTTTTCCCATTCTTCTTTAGTACTGTTCCATTTCAAGGTCTCGCTTTCAATCATGCGCTTATTGTCGTCGTACTTATAGTTGTATTTCATATAGTTGGCAAGTGTGTTTCCGTTCATCTTGTAAACAGTCTGACCTACCATTACTCCATTTTCTTCTACCGGATTATAAACCAGCTGACCATCATAACTACGTGCAGAAGCAACAAAAGAGGTCATCAGAAGAACTAC
The DNA here is from genome assembly GCF_020091505.1 of Bacteroides faecis. Taxonomy (NCBI): domain Bacteria; kingdom Pseudomonadati; phylum Bacteroidota; class Bacteroidia; order Bacteroidales; family Bacteroidaceae; genus Bacteroides; species Bacteroides faecis. The sequence goes on from NZ_CP081916.1 coordinate 1,168,087, forward strand.
AGATAGAACATACATTTTTAAAGATACTTTTGTTTTCATGGCTATTTGATTTTAGAATTATACTTTCATTTGTCTATTAATACTCTTGTATTACGCTGCAAAGTTATATATTTATCCGGTATTTATGCAAATATAAAGCTGAAATAATATCAAAATGTCAGATGTCGACTGGAAAACTATCTTGCTTTTTGCCAAGATTGGTGACAAAAAAAAATCCGGCAGTCAACCTGCCGGATATAGAACGGAGCACTTCGTTGAGGAAGTGAACCTTTTTCTTGCTTTCTGGATAATGGGTTAAATAATGTTATAACTCATTCTTTCCTTTATTTGGCTGTTCAGCCCTGCTTTGCTATAGTAGGATAAACATTGTTTTAGTGTGCTTCGAGCCAGTTTTTGCCCCATCCGCAATCTGCTTTCAGGGGGACATGCATGCGGTATGCATTTTCCATTTCCTCAATGACGATCTCTTCTACCCGTTCTTTTTCGTTCATCGGTACACTGAAGTTCAATTCATCATGCACTTGGAGTATCATTTTGGCCTGTATGCCTTCTGTCTGGAAACGCTGATAAATACGTGCCATTGCTACTTTTATGATATCTGCGGCACTTCCCTGAATTGGTGCGTTGATGGCATTTCGTTCTGCATAGCCGCGTACAACTGCATTTCGTGAGTTGATATCGGGCAAGAAGCGTTTCCGGTGGAAAATCGTTTCTACATACCCTTTTTCCTGAGCTACCTGGATGCTTTTATCCATATAAGCCTTGACGCTTGGATAAGTTTCGAAGTAACCGTCGATCAGTTCCTTGGCTTCTTTCCGGTCTACGTTCATACGTTCGGCAAGTCCGAATACGGAGATGCCGTAGATGATACCGAAGTTGGCGGTTTTCGCCTTGCGGCGCATGTCAGAGTCGACGTCTTTCAGGTCTATCTTATATATTTTGGCAGCTGTTGCCGCATGGATATCATGATTGCTGAGGAAGGCATCGATCATATTTTTGTCTTCGCTGAGATGTGCCATGATACGGAGTTCTATCTGCGAATAGTCGGCAGAGAAGAAAAGACAGCCTTCGTCCGGAATGAATGCCTTGCGGATTTCTTTGCCGTTCTCGTCGCGGATAGGAATATTCTGCAGGTTCGGGTTGCTCGAACTGAGGCGTCCGGTAGAGGTTACAGTCTGGTTGAAGGATGTGTGTACCCGTCCCGTACGTGGGTTAATCAGTTGGGGAAGTGCATCTATATACGTTCCCAGCAGTTTTTTCAATCCGCGATGTTCCAGTATTTTTTCTACTACGGGATGTTTGTGCCGGAGACTTTCGAGCACTTCTTCCGAGGTGACGTACTGACCGGTTTTGGTCTTCTTTGCTTTTTCTATGATCTTCAGTTTGTCAAACAGTACCTCGCCGACTTGTTTGGGCGAAGCGATATTGAAGGTTTCGCCCGCCAGTTCGTAAATCTCTTGTTCGATGCGCTGCATCTGGGCGGTGAAATGGACAGACGATTGTTTGAGCGCATCTGTATCCAGCAACACTCCGTTTCGTTCTATGTTGACCAATACCGGTACGAGCGGCATTTCGATATCGTAAAACAAACGTTCGGCATCGTTCTCTTTCAGTTCCTTCTCCAGCACATTTTTAAGTTTCAGCGTTACGTCTGCATCTTCGCATGCGTAACGGTAGACATCCTTCGGGTCGAGATCGCGCATGTTTTTCTGATTCTTTCCTTTCGGACCTATCAGTTCGTCGATGTGAATAGTCTGATAGTGAAGATAGATTTCTGCCAGATAGTCCATTCCGTGACGAAGTTCCGGTTGAAGAACATAGTGGGCGATCATCGTATCGAAGAGTGCACCTTTCACCTGCACTCCGTAATTTTCAAGAACGATCATGTCGTACTTGATATTTTGTCCGACTTTCAGGGAATTCTCATTTTCGAAGACCGGTCGAAACTCATTGACTATTTTTAACGCTTCATCACGATTGTCGGGGACCGGAACATAAAAGGCCTGATTTTCGGTTATAGAGAAACTCATTCCGACCAGTTCGGCATCCATTGGTTCTGTTCCTGTGGTCTCCGTGTCTAACGAGAGAATTTTCGATGTAATTAACTTTTGAATAATTTCGCTTCTTTTCTTCTCTGTATCAATGAGTTGGTAATCACAGTTAAGCGTTTCTAACGTCTCTAGATTCGATTTTTTCGCTTCGCCTGCCTCGTTGCCCGTAAAATTCGCAAATAAATCGCCTTGGATGGCTCCTCCTTCTTCGGGAAAAAGAGGAAGAGGAGAGGGGGCACTTTGAGGGGTTGCCGTTTTGTTTCCGGTAGGCGTAGTTACTCCACCTTTTGAACTTTCCTTTTTCAGTACCCGGTCGATAAGTGTCCGGAATTCCAGTTCTTCAAAAATCCGGCGGAGTGAATCCTCGTCTGCTTGTTCGCGGACGAGCTTGTCCATTTCGAGTTGGATAGGAACATCGATCTTGATCGTGGCGAGGAATTTGGAAAAAGTGATCAGTTCCTTGTTTGTTTCCACTTTGGTTTTCAACGCTCCTTTCAGTTGGTCGGTATGTTCCAGCAGATTCTCGATGCTTCCGAATTCGGTGATTAGTTTTTGAGCGGTCTTTTCACCGACACCGGGGCAGCCCGGGATATTGTCGGAAGAGTCGCCCATCAGTCCGAGCATATCGATCACTTGCGCGGGCGACTGGATATCGAACTTCGCTTTCACTTCTTCGATACCCATCACTTCAAAGCCTCCCGTATGTTTGGGGCGGTACATGAATACATTGTCTGTCACCAGCTGACCGTAGTCCTTGTCAGGGGTCATCATATAAGTAGTGATGCCTTGGCGCCCGGCTTCTGTGGCGAGGGTCCCGATCACGTCATCGGCCTCGTAGCCTGCCACTTCCAGAATCGGGATGCGGTAAGCGTGTATGATCTCCTTTATAATAGGTACGGAGAGGCGGATGGCTTCCGGTGTTTCTTCGCGCTGGGCTTTATATTGTTCGAAAGCTTCGTGACGGAAAGTAGGGCCGGAGGGGTCGAAGGCTACTCCTATATGTGACGGGTTCTCTTTTTTCAGCACCTCTTCGAGGGTATTGACAAAGCCGAGAATGGCTGAAGTATTGAACCCTTTGGAGTTGATTCTGGGATTCTTGATAAAGGCGTAATAAGCCCGATATATCAGTGCATAAGCGTCTAAAAGAAATAATTTATTGTCTGACTCCATAGATTTAATTAATTTTTCATGGTAAAAGTACAAAAAAATACCGTATTAAGCGTTTTATTATTACTTTTGTGCTCAAATAGTGTTATGAATGGATAGTATCTCACTTATCAAAACCCCGATTGAAGCGGAGCTGGAGGATTTTAAGGATCTTTTTGATAGCCCTCTTTCTGATTCGAACGCATTGCTCGATAGCGTAATAACTCATATACGCAAGAGGAATGGTAAGATGATGCGTCCTATTCTTGTCCTATTGGTGGCACGTCTTTATAGTGCTGTTTCTCCTGCTACTCTTCATGCGGCAGTCTCTTTGGAGTTGCTTCATACGGCCAGTCTGGTGCACGACGACGTAGTCGACGAGAGCACCGAACGTCGCGGCCAGCTTTCGGTGAATGCTGTTTTCAATAATAAGGTATCTGTACTGGCGGGTGATTATCTTTTGGCTACCAGTCTGGTGCATGCCGAGCAGACCAATAATTATAAGATTATCCGTCTGGTATCCTCGCTGGGGCAGAAGCTTGCTGAAGGAGAGTTGCTTCAACTTTCGAATGTAAGTAATCATAGCTTCTCGGAGGAAGTTTATTTTGATGTAATACGTAAAAAAACGGCGGCACTTTTCGCTGCTTGTGCCGAGGCGGCTGCCCTGTCGGTAGAGGTGGGGGAAGAAGAAGTTGCTTTTGCCCGTCTGCTGGGTGAATATATCGGCATCTGCTTCCAGATTAAAGATGATATTTTCGACTACTTTGATAGCAAGAAAATCGGTAAGCCGACCGGTAATGACATGCTTGAAGGTAAGCTGACGCTGCCTGTCCTGTATGCATTGAATACTACGAAAGATGAATGGGCGGAGCAAACAGCGTTGAAGGTGAAGGAAGGTACGGCTACTCCCGATGAAATTGTTCGTCTGATTCAATTTACCAAGGAGAATGGCGGTATTGAATATGCCTGCCGGATCATAGAACAATATAAAAAGAAAGCATTTGATTTGCTGGCTTCTCTGCCTGAATCCAATATCTGTGTGGCCCTCCGGACTTATCTGGACTATGTGGTCGACCGTGAGAAATAACTACTCTCTGCTGTTTCTGAGAAGAGAGTAGCATAGGATTAATTCCTCCCAATCTTCTATTTTATTCGATTTCATCGCTCCTCCGATGAGGAAACTCTTGTCTATTTCTTCCGGTGTGCGGAGGATTTCGGCACACGCTGCGCTTGCTTGTTCGATGTATTCCCAAGCTTGTTCTCTGGAGATGTAACCGCAGTCTTTGGCAGCCCGTGCCAGCCCGACTACTTGTGCCATATCCCATCCGATAACCCCTCTCTCCAAGTCATTAATCCATACAATCGGATCTCCTCTTTCTTCTATATACTCTTTGAAATTGTATAGATTTCTGCCTTGCTGAATGAAGCGGTCTATTCCATAGAAGCGTTCGCGGATGGTGTTTTCAAACTGCTGTAAGTTCTCTGTAGAGAGCAAATAGGGGAGCATGATAGCGTATGAAGACCTGTTTCCTTCGTTGATGAGAAACAGAAATAACTGGCTGGAAGAAATGGTGTCTATACAATGGAATTTCTCCGATAGCAGTTGGGCTAGTTGCTGCGGATGTACTCCGGTTTTTATGCAGTTGAGATAGAAGCCGTTTAATGCAGCTTCCATATAGCCGATGCGCAGGCCTTGTTTTCTTCTGGCACCGAGTATCAGGTTTAAGGGGTTATGGTTAAAACGTAAACTCTTTGTGTGTGACTTCATTTTATACTCTTTATCACTTATGGTTAACTAAAAAAAAGCGTGAGAACTGCTGCAATATGTCTTTTCCTGGGGTTTCGGCAAACCGTTATGACGACATATAAGCAACAGTCTCACGCTCCGTTCGATATATAACAAAAGTATATACATGAAGGTGCGTGAGACCCGTTTGCTTATTACCATTCATAACTTTGAATTTTGCCGAATTCCAGGAATCAGGTAATAAAAGAAACGTTCTCTAATACAGTAGGTTAGCTATATTACTATAGCTACCTTTATGACAAAGGTAATGAAAATAATGATTTTTCCCTATAAGTATCTTTAGTTTTTATTAGATAAAAAATACCGCACTTCTTCCCGTATGAACGGAAAATGAAGCGCGGTAAGGCATATTTGATTGCTAATGTAATTCCTTAGAAGAACTTGATCTCTTCGCCCTTGATGTCAGAAAGGAGAAGATTTGCCAGGCGGCTGGTTCCCAGACGGAACAGTCGGTTGTTCAGCCATTCTTCGCCTAATATTTCTTTCACGATAGTGTAATAAATAATGGCATCATTGACTGTATTGATTCCTCCTGCCGGTTTGAAACCGATCTTGTTATTTGTTTTCTGATAGTATTCCTTGATTGCTTCGCACATTACATAAGCGGCTTCCGGAGTGGCGGCAGGCTGCTGCTTTCCGGTCGATGTCTTGATGAAATCCGCGCCTGAATACATGGATAGGATAGAGGCTTTCTTGATGTTGGAAGCTGTTTTCAAAGCTCCTGTTTCGAGGATAACTTTGAGGTGGCGCTCCTTGCAGACTTCCTTTAATTCCTGGATTTCTTCGCACATTGTTTCGTAGTCACCGCTCAGGAATTTGCCTATTGAGATCACGATATCTATTTCGTCTGCGCCGTCGGCGATAGCCAGTGCTGTTTCCGCTACTTTCACCTCAATGAAAGTCTGCGAGGAAGGGAATCCGCCCGAAACGCAAGCGATATTGATGCCGTCTACTTGCAGCGTATTTTTTACAATATCCGCAAAATTGGGATATACGCAGATAGCGGCAACGTTCTTCATATCGGGAAATTCATTGTCGAACTCATTCACTTTTTCGGTGAAATGCATCACGCTTTCATCGCTGTCCGTGCTGTTCAGTGTAGTCAGGTCGATACAGTTGAACAGGAGTTTTTTGACTTCTTCCGTATTGTTCTCCGGCACTTTCTTTTCAATCAGGTCAGCCACCCGAGCCTGTATGTCTGCATCGCTCAGATTGGTGTTATACTTTGCCAATGCGGCATCATACTTGTTGGATTGTGAGCTATTCTCTTCCATGATCGTTCAGTTTTGGGTTATTGATATGTCTTTTATTATCTCGTTTCGTTTTCTTTTCCAGACTTTCCCGGAAGGCTTTGGTGACGTCTACCCCTGTCTGGTTGGCGATGCATAAGAGCACCCATAAGATGTCAGCTATTTCTTCGTCAAGGTTGTCTTTTTCGCCTGCTTTGAAGGACTGGTCGCCGTATTTGCGGGCCATGACGCGGGCCAGTTCTCCGACTTCTTCGGTCAGTACAGCCATATTGGTCAATTCGCTGAAGTAGCGGACGCCGTATGTCTTTATCCATTTGTCTACTTCTTTTTGAGCTTCTTCCAGAGTCATAATTGCTGTTGATTTATGATTATTTGTTTGATAATTGAGTAAGGTTTCACTCTTTATTCTTGGTATCCATGCATATAGTAACAGGGCCATCATTTAAAAGTTCAACTTTCATGTCGGCTCCGAACGTTCCTGTGCCTATTTCTTTGCCTAATGCCCCGCTCAGGTCTTTGCAGAACTGTTCGTAGAGTGGGATAGAGATCTCCGGTTTGGCAGCTTTGATGTATGACGGACGGTTACCTTTCTTGGTAGAGGCATGCAATGTGAACTGGCTGATCACCAGAATTTCGCCTCCATCTTCCAGAATGGATTTATTCATTACTCCGTTTTCATCGTCAAAAATGCGCAGATTTACTATCTTTTTGCAGAGCCAGTCTATATCTTCCTGCCCGTCGGATTCTTCAATTCCGACCAATATCAGCATTCCTTTCCCAATGGAGGACTTGCAGTGTCCTTCGATGGTTACTGATGCGTGACTTACTCTTTGTACAACTATTCTCATTGATATTTTCTCTATTCTATTGAATGTTACGAAAGGCAAATTTACGAAATTAAGAAGAGAAAACGATGGATTGAAGGGAAATATTATAGGATAAGTAGTAAGTATTAACCGTGGCTGTCATTCAAAAGTGTATCTATCTGTTGTGCAGAAATATCTATTTGTTGTTCAGACGACCAACGGGGAAGACCGTATTTACCTCATAACCTGTACCGGAATGAGCTAAATTAAAAGTAGGCAGTATCTTTATTGGGGCCGACTAAAAGTCGGTAGTATCTTAAATCTCCTCCTTCGGGAAGGAGGAGTACCCGTAGGGGGAGGTGGTAGGTGAATGCATAAAGCTTTCATTTACAATGCTGTTTGTATACCTACCACCCCGCCCTTTGGGCACCCCTCCTTCCCGAAGGAGGGGAATTTGAGTTACTATCGACTTATGAGATTTATTCATTTCGGTACAGGAATGAATGCGCAATAAGTCACCAAGAGAAATATAACATCCAATACACAGCTTATATATGCCCTGTATGTGTGGATCTATATCCCCAACAACTAGGTATTCCTGATACTCGTTGGAGTCAAATAAGATAAGAAGTGAGCCTATTCGTTACTTAGTCCTTCTTTTACGGTCTGAGCCTTTGCCTCTCCTATGACCTTTGCGATCTCCTCAAGGGATGCCTCTTTGATTCGTTTTACGCTCTTAAACTCCTTTAATAGGGCTGTTTTGGTCTTTTCTCCAACGCCTTTTATCGTGTCCAGAGCCGATGCAACCTGCCGTTTACTGCGCTTATCACGGTGGAAAGTAATCGCAAAGCGGTGTACTTCATCTTGAATCTGCGTTAGCAGACGGAATAAAGAACTTTGCTGCTTAATTCCAATCGTCTGTGCGGGAAATCCGAAAAGCAACTCTGACGTGCGATGCTTATTATCCTTAGCCAAACCTGCAATTGGAATATTCAGATGCAATTCATCCTCGATCACCTCTCTGACGACCTCCATTTGTCCTTTACCACCATCGGTAATAATCAGGTCGGGAAGGGGAGAACTCTCTTCGATAGCGCGCTGATAACGCCGCCTGACCACCTCTTTCATCGAAGCGTAATCATCGGGTCCTACAACCGTCTTGATATTGTATTTGCGGTAATCTTTCTTCGATGGCTTCGCCTTTTTGAATACCACGCAGGCCGCTACGGCATCTGATCCCTGTATATTCGAGTTATCGAAACACTCGATCTGCAAAGGCGGCTTGTCCAAATGCAGTTCACTCTGTATCTCTTTCAGCAGACGCATGCTGCGCTGTTCGGGATTCAGTTTCTCAGCCTGTTTCAATCGGTCGGCCTTATATTGCTTCACGTTTAAGATAGAAAGATCGAGCAATTTCTTCTTGTCTCCCCGTTGAGGAACGGTGAAAACGACATTATTCAACTCCAGATCGAGCTCAAAAGGAACAATAATCTCTCGTGAATGACTTTTATAACGTTCCCGCATCTCAATAATGCCCAACGTCAGCAACTCTTCTTTCGATTCATTCAACTTCTTCTTATACTCAAAAGTGAATGCCTGATTGATGGCACCATTCGTAATATGCAGATAGTTGACGAACGCCGAATTTGAATCGTCCTCTTCGATGGAGAAAACGTCGATATTGTGTAGCACCGAACTTACCACCTCGGACTTAGCCCGATAATTTTCTATCAACAGATACTTCTCCTTAATCTTCTGGGCCTCCTCAAATTTCATCTCACCGGCCAGTTCCTGCATCTTCTCCAGCAGCATACGGCTGATCTCCTGAGTATTTCCCTTTAAAATCTCCTTGATTTCATCGATGTTTTTAAGATAATCGTCTTGGGACTGTAGTCCGACGCATGGACCTGCGCACTTCTTGATATGATATTCCAGGCAAACCTTGAACTTTCCCGCCCGTATATTCTCCGGAGAGAGATTCAGAGTGCAGGTACGCAGCGGATATAGATGCTTAATCAGATCGAGCAGTGCGTACATGGAGGGAATGTGACTGTATGGACCATAATAAGAAGAACCGTTTCTGATGATCTTCCGGGTTCTGAAAACCCGGGGAAAGTACTCGTTCTGCACACAAATGGAGGGGTAGGTCTTGTCATCCTTCAGCAGTACGTTGTAGCGGGGTTTGTATTTCTTGATCAGGTTGTTTTCCAGCAATAACGCATCTTCCTCGGTGTTGACTACGATGTAGCGGATATCGGCAATCTTGCTGACCAATACCCGTGTCTTTCCGGGTTCATGCTCTTTGCTGAAGTACGAATAAACCCTTTTCTTCAGGTTTTTAGCCTTTCCAACGTATATAATCGTGCCTTCGGTGTTCAGATACTGATAGACTCCCGGCTTTTCAGGCAGGTTGCTTACAATACCTTTCAGATATTCATTCGTCTTGGTCTCCGGTTTTGTATTCATAATCGTTATAGATGAAATAGCGGGAAATAAAAAGGGCGTAGTTTTTCTACGCCCTGCAAATATAAGCAATTTGTTTATAAAGTCAATACGGATTCTACTTCTACGTCATCTCCGAACAGGGATTTACCGTTTAAGTCTTTTAGCTCGATGATGAAGTTTACATATACCTTTTTAGGCTTCAGTTTTTTCACGAGTTCGCAGGCTGCTTTCATCGTTCCTCCTGTTGCCAGCAGATCATCGTGTAGTAAAACAACGTCGTTTTCATCGAGTGCATCCTTGTGTATCTGCACCGTGTCCTTACCGTATTCTTTGTCGTAACTTTCCTCGATTACCTCTGCGGGAAGTTTGCCCGGTTTACGGATGGGGATAAAACCCGCGTTCAGTCGGGTAGCCAGGATAGGGCCCATGATGAATCCCCTTGATTCTATACCTACTACTTTGGTGATACCTTTATCCTTGTACATCTCAAACATAATGTTTGATAATTCTTGCAAGCACCAAGGGTCTTTAAACAGAGTGGTGACATCGTAGAAAAGGATTCCGGGAATCGGAAAATCCGGAATTTCCCGGATGCTTTTAATTAGCGTTTCTTTGCTCATAATCATTGATTTATCTCGTTTCTTTAAATGCTTTGTTTCACGTGAAACGTTGCCGCTTATCGTCCGCAAAGTACCAGTAACACGTTGATGTCGCTAGGCGATACTCCCGGAATCCGGCTCGCTTGCGCGATGGTTTCCGGATCAATTTTCACTAGCTTTTGACGAGCTTCCGTGGATAGCGACTGAATGGAAGCATAATCAAATTTGCCTTTGATCTTGATGCTTTCGAGGCGTGCCAGCTTTTCTGCTATCATTCGTTCTCTGTCAATATAGCCTTGATATTTGATCAGTATTTCTGCCGCTTCCAGAATCTCTTCTTTGCGGTCGGAATCTGCAGCGGTTGCTTTTTCTAATTCTCGTTGGAAGGCGGGGACATGTTCTGCGATATTCTCAATCGTAATTTGCGGACGGTTGAGGACTTCGATCAATTTGCATCCTTGGCGTAGGGGAGTCGTTCCTAACTTTTCGAGTGCATCATTAATTAATGCCGGTTTCATCGAATAGTTTTTTGCGAAATCTACAATCTGATCTAATGCCTCCTTTTTGCTTTTCATCAGCTGGTAACGATCCTCCTTAGCCAGTCCGAGGCGGTAAGCCCTTTCGGTCAGTCTCATGTCAGCGTCATCCATGCGGAGAAGAATGCGGTATTCGGCACGCGAGGTGAACATACGGTAAGGTTCGTCTACTCCTTTTGTTACCAGGTCGTCAATTAATACACCGATATATGCTTCATCACGTGCCAGCGTGAAGGCTTCTCCGCCGTGGCAGTTGATGTGGGCATTGATTCCGGCAATCAGTCCTTGGCCTCCGGCTTCTTCGTAACCGGTCGTTCCGTTCACTTGTCCGGCAAAGAACAGATTTCTGATAATCTTCGATTCCAGCGAATGTTTTAATTGCGTAGGGTCGAAGTAGTCATATTCAATTGCATATCCGGGGCGATAGATGACGATGTCCCTGAATGCCGGAATCTTTTTCAATGCGGCTATCTGAATATCCATCGGAAGAGAAGAAGAGAATCCGTTCAGGTATAATTCCTGTGTTGTTTCTCCTTCGGGTTCGAGGAATAGCTGATGTTGTTCTTTATCGGGGAAGGTGACAATCTTGGTTTCGATGCTGGGGCAATAGCGGGGGCCGATGCTTTGAATTTGTCCGTTGAACAGGGGTGAATCCGGAAGTCCTTCGCGCAGAATCCGGTGTACCTCTTCGTTGGTATAGCAGGTCCAGCATTGCAGTTGCTTCAGATGACGCGTACTGGTATTCATGAATGAGAACTTATGGAAGTCACATTCTCCGTCCTGCGTATCCATCAGATCGAAATGGACGCTGCGGGCGTCGATTCGTACCGGTGTACCGGTTTTCATTCTTCCGTAGGCAATGCCATGTCGGGCGATGGATTCTGTCAGTTGGTAAGAGGCGGGTTCTGCCATTCTGCCGCCCGGTAGTTGGTGACGACCTACGTGCATCAGTCCGTTCAGGAAAGTTCCTGCCGTCAGTACGATGCATTTCGCTTTGAATGTGACACCCCAGAGGGTAACGAGGCCGGTTACTTCGCCGTTCTCGACGAGCAGTTCGCTCACAGTGTCCTGCCAGATATGAAGGTTGGGGGTGTTTTCCAGCCTTTCACGCCATGACCAGATAAACTTGGCACGGTCGCATTGAGCGCGGGGGCTCCACATGGCCGGTCCTTTCGAACGGTTCAGGATTCGGAACTGTATGGCGGTTTCGTCCGTCACCAATCCCATCTGTCCGCCCAGTGCATCTATTTCACGTACTATTTGTCCTTTGGCGATTCCTCCTACTGCGGGGTTGCAACTCATCTGCCCGATCTTGTTCATGTCCATCGTGATGAGGCAAGTCTTGGAACCTAAATTTGCAGCAGCGGCTGCTGCTTCGCAACCGGCATGTCCGCCACCAATTACAATAACGTCGTACTTAAAATCCATTCTACCTTATTTATTATCAAACGCTGCAAAGTTACGGAAAAGTTGCGAGAAATGTGTCTTCTGCCTGTTTTTGCTTCCGAAATTTCGGGGAGGAGGCGGAGATGATTCTAAAAAACGCCGTAATTTTGAATTAGAAATATGCAGAATGTATTGTAATCTGGCTTGTATGTGGTGCGATGAGTCTGTGAATTCTTTCAAAATGCTAAGTATGTGCTTTGCTTTGATGCGTCAGACTTTCTTTTTGTCACATGAAAACGTGCAGGATTATTTGACGAAATAGAATGTGAAATGATTGTTCCGGCAAAAATAGTGTAAAACTTGTGGTCAGATATGTCTTTTGCATTCGATCTTCCCCCTTCTTCTTGACATAAGTCAAAAAAACAAGGGAAAAGATGTTTTTTAGCATAAAAGTTCTTGTTGTTTTCCAAAACACCTCTACCTTTGCATCGTAGTTGTGAAACTACTTATATTTTTAGGTATTAGAAAAAAGGTAATAACAAAAGGAAAAGAGTAGTTTTAGTTTATAGAATTAGGTATTAGATTATTTTTTTAAGGTATTAATTAGAAGATTAGTTTTTAGGAAAAAGATTGTTTGATTAGGTATTAGGAAAAAAGTAGTTTTTAGGTAACAAGTAAATTGAGATGCAGAAAAAAGAATCCCATTTATGGGGGATTCTTTAAGGGTGGGGCGGAATTATTCGCTCTTTTTTTATTTTATGCTCCTTTAATTCTGTTTTTTTATGTGTGGGTGTGAACTGAGATTCTGAAAAAACAGATATATTTGTGGATTCTATATGCTATAACCAGTTTTTTGCAATAATCTAGGGAGAGTCGTATTCATGTTGATGAATAATGTTGTGTGGACATATGAATGGTAAAGATGATTTTATAGTGCTAGGAGTCAACCAGAAAGACAAGAAGATCTGGAGGGACTTTTATGATCGCTATTATGCTGCTTTGTGCTCTTATGTCAGCAAATTCTTATCCGTATCCGATGCTGTGGAAGATCTGGTGCAAGAAGTTTTTATTTCAGTGTGGGAAGGTAAGCGTATCTTCTCCGATTCCAAAGAACTGACTAATTATCTTTATCGTGCATGCTATAACAATGCATTACTCTATATCCGTAACAATCAGATTCGTGATTCTATACTAAGCTCCCTGCCTTCGGAAGAAGACTTTGAAGACGAGGAAATGATCTATGCGCTGACTGTAAAAGAGGAGGCCATCCGGCAACTCTATTTCTATATTGAAGAACTTCCTGCCGAACAACGCCGTATCATCTTGTTGAGAATTGAAGGTCATTCCTGGGATGAGATTGCATCTAAATTAGGTGTGAGTATCAATACGGTTAAAACCCAAAAGAGCCGCAGCTATAAATTCTTGCGTGAAAAGCTGGGCAATTCAACTTATTCCGTCCTGCTTTCTTTGATTTTTTAAGATACTATCCGGATAATTCTTTCATATTTACTCTCTATTGTTCGAAGATAAGAACCGTAATACAGCAGGTTTAATGCTGCAAGGTGGCGACATTAGTATGTAGCAAAGGCTTGATTAATGTGCTTGCTATATAGCATATTCTTGTTTCATGTACGTGGTTCGTTGAGCTTACGTACGTGATCCCGTCGCTCTATGTGCGTGAACCGATGGGACCACGTACGTGAACTGAAGTTTTGTTACTATGTGAAAATGTTAATTGAGGCTTCGTAACACATTGATGAACGGAAGGCTGACTATTAAATCCGGCATCTTTTATGGGGTTGTATGTGTTATTTGGGGGAGTATATTGTCTTTTGTTGATAGGAGCATCTTTGGGTAAAAGTGACAATAGAAAACTGAATATTTCTTATTGTCACTCTATTATCACCTCTTATTGTCACTTTTTAATTGTTGTATATCAGCCTACTAAGTCTTAAAAGTGATAAGTGACAATAGAAAAGTGTTTTTTGATTCTCCTGAAGAAGTTAAATATTGGATGAATTTAATAGCGGCAACCAAAAAAACAAATATTTTCTAAGATGTCTAATTGTCGTTCTTTAGTGCTTTTTATTTGCTATGCTGTAGTGACATTATTGTTAAAACACTCTGAATTGCCTGTGTTTAGTGATAAAATGATAGGATTTTCCTCTGTAAAGTCTTCGATAGGAATGCTTCATCTAAAAAATAATCATCTTTTTGTCACCCATTTATAGACGTTATGTATAACTATAGTAAAGCAAAGATAAAAATCTCACTAGAAATAGATAAAATTATGAAAAAGTTAGAAAACACATATCAGGATGCCTCTTTGATAAAAAAGGCTCTTTTGGGAGATGCAAGCGACGAAGAGCAGCTGGTGTTGGAACAACGTTTATCTGAGCACCCGGAACTGAAAACGGTGTATGAGAAATTGCAGGATAGTGAGGAACTGAAAGACTCTTTTAATAAGTATAAAGAATATTCATCGGAAAAGGCTTACGAGCATTTCCTTCAACAAATTCAACAAAAAGAAAATCCGTCTGACGGAAAGATACGTCGTATCCGGACGTGGTGGTATGCTGCTGCGGCTATGGTAGTATTGGCTGTGGGAATTTCTTTTTATGCCGTGAATCATTATCAGGCAATGGAGGACAACAAGGCACGTATTGCACTAATCGAGCCGGGTAGCAAACAGGCAGTGCTGACCTTACCCGATGGGAGCACAATTGATGTACAAAAGAAAGATATAAATGTAATAGTAGATGGCGTCCAAGTAAAATATAATAAAGGGGTGCTATCGTATCGACCGACCGTCACAACACAACAACACGCAGAAAAAAACGTCGATGAAAGTCCGGCCAAGTCAAATGAACTGGTTATACCGCGGGGAGGAGAGAATACTGTCCTTCTTGCTGATGGAACCACCGTTCATTTGAATGCCGGTTCTAAATTGATCTACCCGGCCCGTTTTGTCGGAAAACGCAGAATTGTAACGTTGGAAGGAGAGGCTTATTTTGATGTGAGGAAAGACGAGGAACATCCGTTTGTTGTCCGGACGCGCTTTGGAGAAGTAACGGTGCTCGGTACTGCATTTAATGTCAATGCATACAATGATGCGGACGCATGTTATACCACTCTTGTATATGGAAAAGTAAACTTCTCCACACCTGATCAGAAAATCATTACGTTGGCACCAGGTGAACAGGCTGTTGCTTCTTCCCGTGGAATTGAAAAGCGGGCAGTCGATGTAGATGAATATATCGGTTGGGCAAGAGGTGTGTATGTTTTCAATAACAAGCGACTGGGAGATATCATGAAAACCTTTGAGCGCTGGTATGATGTCCATGTCTATTATGAGGATGCATCTTTATGCGACTTGACATATAGTGGCGACTTACAGCGATATGGCACGATCAACACTTTCCTGGATGCTTTAGAACTAACCGGCGATATCTACTATAGAATAAACGGCAGAAATATATTGATATATAAGAATGAGTAATATTGAGTTTTGATTAAAAATTATGGAGAAAAGAAGAGTCTTTATGTTATGTCTGTTTGCATTGAGCATGATTCTCAGTGCATGGGCACTTCCACCTGATGAGAAGAAAGTGACACTTGATTTGAAGGATGTGCCGATGGAGACATTTTTAAACACGGTAAAACAGAAAGCTGGAATCAACATGCTTTATAACTCGAAGATGTTTAAAGGAGTTGAACCGGTGACTGTAAAAGCTACTAACGAGCCTTGGAGAGAATTGCTGGACCGCGTTCTTTCACCTAAAGGTTTCACTTATGCCACCAAAGATGGTATTGTAGTCATCAAGAAGAAAGATCAGAAAACACGTGTTTTGGAAGGTAGAGTGGTTGATGATATGGGCGGTGAACTGCCGGGAGTTACAGTTTTGATACTCGGAAAAGAGAGAAACATCGGAACCATGACAGATGCAGACGGTGCCTTTTCATTGGGACTCCCTGACGGAGACGCTACGATTCGTCTTTCTTTTGTGGGTATGCAATCTTTGGAAATACATACAGGTAAGTTGAATCTCGATAAAGTTCATACCTTTAAGTTGAAACCGGATTCCAAGCAGCTGGAAGAGGTGGTGGTAACCGGATATGCGAAAATTAGCAAGAATAGCTTTACGGGTACTTCAGTGACGGTTACGGCAGATCAGCTGATGTCGGTTTCCAAAACGAATGTATTGGGAGCTTTGCAAACGTTCGACCCCTCTTTTCGTATTGCAGAGAATAATTTAGCCGGGTCGAATCCGAATAATGTTCCAGAGTTATATATTCGTGGACGTTCAGGCATCGGAACCACTCAGTTGGATGCTCAAAGTCTTTCTAAAACATCATTGAAGAATAATCCTAACCTTCCGACTTTTATAATGGATGGTTTTGAGATCAGTGTGCAGAAATTGTATGATATGGACCCTAGCCGTATTGCAAGTATTACAATTTTGAAAGATGCTGCCGCTACTGCTATGTATGGTTCTCGTGCAGCAAATGGTGTAGTTATTATTACAACAGTTACTCCGAAAGCTGGTAAGGTTAATATTGATTATAATTTTACTGGAACGTTGGAATATCCTGATTTGACTGATTATAATATGATGAATGCGCGGGAAAAGCTTGAAACGGAGGTTGCAGCTGGTTTATTTAAGGCGGATTCAGAACAGGATTTTAATGAACAAAGTCGTTTGGATGCACTTTATAACCAAAAACTGAACAATGTAGTTCGTGGTGTTGATACTTATTGGTTATCCAAACCCCTTCGTACAGTATTCAATCACAAACATAGTTTGTATCTAGATGGCGGTACGGAGGATTTGCGCTGGGGAGCAGACTTTTCTTATAATAGTGGAGAAGGCGTTATGAAAGGTTCTTATCGCGATCGTATGGCTGGTGGGCTGTCTTTATCTTATCGGCTTGGAGCTTTTCAGGTAAGAAACTATTTCTCATATACTTATACTAAATCTCAGGAGTCTCCTTATGGAAGCTTTTCCGACTATACTTCAAAATTGCCATATGATGAATATATGGATGAGAATGGAAGATATTTGGAGACAACTTATCCTTGGACTGGAGGTTCAGGAGAAGTAAATCCTTTGTATGAAGCTACATTGAAGAATTATGATCGTAGTAAGTCTTGGGAATTGATTAATAATACAGAATTGTTGTGGAATATCGACAGTTACTGGTTATTAAAAGGACAATTTAGTGTTACGAAGTCAAATTCGGATGCACGTACTTTTCTTGATCCGCGTTCAAAGAAGAATGATGATTTGTTAGGTTTAAATAATGTGGTTTCAGGACAATTGGATATTGTTACTTCCAATAGTCTAAGTTGGGATGCTACTGCTACTTTATCTTATAATAGAAATATAAAGAAGCACAATCTGAATTTTTTGGTAGGTATTAATGCTACTTCAAGTACTGGTGATAGCTTTGGTATTACTTACAAAGGATTTCCTTCTGGCGAATTGTCTTCTCCAGGCTATGGTAATAAAGTCTCTGGATTGCCTTCAAATTCGGATAGTAAAAGTCGTCTTTTTGGTGCATTAGGGACATTCAATTATTCATTTGATAATATTTATTTGGCGGACGTTTCTGTACGCTTCGACGGAAACTCAGAGTTTGGTGCTGATCAACGTTTTGCACCTTTCTTTTCTGGTGGTCTTGGTTTGAACTTGCATAATTATAAGTTCATGAAACAGTTTGATTGGATGGACCGTCTAAAGATTCGTGGAACTTACGGTATTACTGGTAAGGTTGACTTCTCTCCCTATGAAGCGCAGACTATTTATAAAGTGGTAACAGATAACTGGTTTAAAACAGGTCTAGGAGCTTCATTGATGGCATTGGGAAATAATGGATTGGGTTGGGAAAAGACTCATAACATGGATTTAGGTCTAGATGTTGATATGTTTAAAGGACTACTCCAGATGAATTTTTCATATTATCGTAAGAAAACGGTGGACTTGGTTAATAGTGTTACATTACCTAGTTCTACAGGTTTTACTTCTTATAAAGATAATATCGGTGAGGTGATGAATAAGGGTGTTGAGATTCAATTGAGAAGTAATATATTGAATACTAAGGATTGGTTTGTTGCAGTTTTTGCGAATATGGCTCATAATGAGAATAAAATAACTAAGATCTCAGATAGTCTGAAAGAATACAATAAGCGCGTACAAGAAAAGTATGCGAAATATGATTCAGGAAAAGGAGATTCAAAATATAGTGAGACTTACTTGCAGTATGTAGAAGGTGGTTCGCTAACATCTATTTTTGGTGTTAGATCATTAGGCATCAATCCTGCAGATGGTAAGGAAATTTATCTTCGTCCTGACGGTACAATAACATATGATTGGAATGCGGCTGACCAAGTTGTAGTTGGAAACGAAGAGCCAAAACTCCAGGGTACTTTTGGATTTAACCTTCGTTGGAAGCAATTTTCTCTTTATTCTACCTTTATGTATGAATTTGGTGGACAACGTTATAATTCTACATTGGTAAGTAAAGTTGAGAATGCACATATTCAAAGTAGTAATGTAGACCGTCGTGTATTAACAGGGCGCTGGCAAAAGCCTGGAGATTGTACTCCTTATGGACGTTTGCAGACTGATGGGGTAGTTGCAGTAACTCGTCCTACTAGTCGTTTTATTCAGGATTATAATGTATTGACATTTAACTCTCTTACTTTAGGATATGATTTTAATGCTGAATGGTTGAAGAAAGCACATATCGGTCTGTTACGTGTAGAACTTTCAGGAAATGATTTATTCCGTGTTGCTACTGTACGTGCTGAACGTGGATTGGACTATCCGTATTCACGGTCTTTTGCAGCTTCGGTGAAAATGAGTTTTTAACAGTTTAAAGTAGATGAATAATATGAAGAAATTATATACGATATTACTGTTGGCTACAAGCCTGTTTACTACAAGTTGTAGTGATTGGCTGGATGTAGCACCGAGTAATCAGGTGAATGGGGATAAGCTTTTTGAAGTAGGAGATGGATATCGAAATGCTTTGAATGGAATATATTTGAATTTGGGGACTTCTTCCATGTATGGACGAGCAATGTCATGGGGATTTATGGATGCTATTGCTCAATATTATCAAACAGATAATAATTTTATACCTAAAAATTCAGCTTATTATAAATCGGCTAAGTTTCAATTTGATGATTCGGATGTGAAAACTTTTATTTCCAATATATGGTCTATTGGTTATAATAATATAGCTAATTGTAATAATTTGATTCTCAATGTTAGCAAAGCTAGTCCTTCTGTTTTCAAAGAGGGAGAATTTGAGAAAAATATGATTTGGGGAGAAGCATTGGCACTACGAGCTTTTATACATTTTGATTTACTTCGTTTATTTGCTCCCGCCATATCGAAAGATGATGGAAAGTCTTATATTCCCTATGTAGAGGTATATCCTACCATTATTCCTCCATATGAGAGTAGTAGAGAGATTCTTTCTAAAATAATTAGAGATTTAAAAGCTGCGAAAGAGATGTTAGCTAAATGTGATATAACTGATGAACATAAAATTTGGATGAGCACAAGTTATCGTATGTTGGCATCAAGCATGCTTTCTAACGATATAGCTTCTAGTGATGTATTCTTCGCTTATAGAGGATATCGTATGAATTATTATGCTATAGTAGCGACATTAGCACGTGTATATTATTGGGAAGGAGAATATGAACAGGCTTATAAAGAAGCAAAAGAGGTTGTAGAAGCGACTTATCCATATGGAAGCAAGCCTGAATCCTGTTTTAATTTTGTGGAATATTCAAGTTTAGGTACGAATCTCAAAGACTATAATAGCATTATTATGTGTTTTTTTAATAAAACATTACAAGAAGATTATATACCTTATATAACAAGAGGAAATCAAACACTGTTTATCCTTGACAGTGATAATATCTTTGCTGATAATAAAGAACAGGATCGTCGTTTCCTTCTACAGACAGGTTCTTATAATTCTAATGCATATTCCTTAAAATATGATATTAAGTTGGGACAGGATGGTTCAGATATGGTTCCAGGTATACGCTTGAGTGAGATGTATTATATCATGGGTGAGTACTTTGCTCGTAAAGGTGAATATTCTCAAGCTGGCAAAATGCTGGATGAAGTACGTTATGCGAGAGGAATTCTGACTACTAATATGGAGAACAGTATTGGGTCATTGGAAGGATTTCATACAGAGTTATTGAAGGATATGCGTAAGGAATTTGTAGGAGAAGGACAAATGTTTTTTCAATACAAACGTATGGATAAGAAACCGGTAGATAATGCAATTTTTGTATTTGATAAACCGGATAATGAGGATATTTAATGTGTGATAATCAACGAAAAAGAAAGATGAAAAAAAATATTCTATTTGCTTTAATATCTCTTTGTTTTTGGGGATGTTCGGAAGATGAGATAAAACCCTATCATGGTGGACAATATCTTTATTTTAGCCAATTGAAGGAATTTGGTGATGAGGATTTCGAAGTATCTTTCAATAACTATCCTACTAGTGATGCTATTATTGTGAAGATTGGTCTGGGGCTAGTCGGAAAACCGTTTTCAACAGATACACCTTACGAAGTAAGTGTGGTTGCGGAAGATGAGAGTGAAGATAAGATAAAGAATGCTGATCAGAAAAATTATCATTTGCCTGATAATCCAATGTTTAAAGCTGGATTATCTAATGATACATTGGAGGTTGTGTTGTTAAAAACGGAAGATTTGAAAGAGAATGTGAAGTTGTGTTTGAAAATTCTTCCAAATGAGTATTTCGAAGGATCAATACCGGAATACGAACAAATTAAAATTGTATTTAATAATATTATTAGTAAACCTTTATGGTGGACCAATGATGTCACGAAGTTGTATTTAGGTACATATTCTAGAAAGAAATATGAAGAGTTTGTAAAATGCACTAATATCTCAGATTTTGGAAAACTAAGTACTGCCGAAAAACGGCAATATGCATTGACATTCAAGTATTACATTGCAGTAAACAATGTAATGGATAAAAATGATACAACTGGTGAGGAGTTTCCGATGACTGTACCTATTAACTAATTAGAATAGAAATTGAAATATGAAAATGAAGATATTATTTGTTGTAATGTTCCTTTTGATCATCACGTCTTGTTATGAGGATAAGGGAAATTATGATTATAGAGAAATGAACGATATCGAGATTTCTGTAGAGACTGAAAGTTCTTCGTATGCGTTAGGAGATAAAGTGATATCAAAACCAAAATTAGTTTTCACTTTAGGAAAAGAACCTTCTGATTTATCATATGAATGGACGTTTGATGGACATGTCATAGCTGATACTAGAGACCTGGAGTGGATAGCGGATACAATTGCTAGTACTAAAGAACTTCGGTTGGCTGTGATGGATAATAACACAGGAGTTACCTATTTTGGTTCTACGTACATTTCTGTTTCTTCTGCTTATGCCTCTAACGGCTGGGTAGTACTCTCCGAGAAAGAAGGTATCAGTACTTTAGCTTTTTTGAGAGAACAGACTGAAGAGGGAATATTAAAACCTGTTGTTACACGTGATATTTATCAAATGATTAATGGTGTACCGATGGGAACACAGCCTGTTTCTATGTATCCTCACTGGACAGAACGCTGGGATGGAGAAGATAAAACCAGTTGGCTATGGGTAGCACAGAAGGGTGGCCAAGGAGCTATTGATATATCAGGTAGCAGTTATAAGCAGGAAGGGATATTGTCTCAAATGTTCCTTAGTAAATCATATCCAGAAGGATTTGTTCCGGTAGGTGTTATTGATATGCAGTTTCTTACAATGGCAATTGGTGAAGATGGAATTATTTATACCCGCGTTAAAGATAGCAATTTATTGTTTAACTCTAGTAATTTCCTTGACCGACCATTAACATCAGATGAAGAAGGTAAAATAAAGGTGGATGGTAGCATGATTGCTTATGCTCCTTTTGATGAACATGGAGGTATGGTTCTTTATGATAAAAATTCTTCGCAATATTTGCATATTGCTGATTATAAGAGTTGGCAAGGTTATAACTATTCTGGCAAGGTGCTACCTTTGAAGGTGGAGGAGTATGAGTATGGTCCTTCTGATGCTAGGCTAGATAACATGAAGGATTATTCTGTATACTTTGTAGGTGCTAGTTTGGTTGACTGGGGAGATGTCTCTTATATGTCTATTATTAAAGATAAGGCTGGCAAGTTCTATATACAGAAATTTACGGTAGAAGCTTATGGAGGGGGTAGTTCTGTCACCAAAGTTGGCGCTAGTTTTACATCTCAAAGTGAGATTGAGGGGCTAAGTTCAGTAATTGACGGAACGTCCAAAAACTGTTTTTATCTTTGTCGGAATCAGGATAAAGCTCCTTATCTGTTTATAAGTAAAGGGGAGACTCTCTATTTTTATTATACAGATGGGAATAAGTTATACACATGTGCTCAATTTGATTCTCCTATTGCTTCTATTGATGCCGAATGCTTTAATAATAAATATATTATAGTAGGTTTGGAAAATGGAGATGTCTATATTCTGAAAGGGGATGATGATAATTCGGATTATACTCTTAAGAAATATGTAATCCAACAGAATAAGGTAATTCAGGTGAATGATGCTGAAAATAAATTTGTATTGTTCCATGAAAAAGATTTTGGGCGGATTATTCAGGTTCGTTATAAATGGAAAGAATCTTGGAATGAATCATTTAGTTAAAACTTAAAAACGATAAAACTTTGAAAAAACTGTATTTACTTCTTCTAGTCGTACTATGCGGGGCTATGACTAACCCCGCTGTGGCTAAGAAGAAAAACAAGAAGAAAGCTTCTACCGAAGCGACTACGAAGAAAGAGAAGAAGGAAACCAAGTATGACAAACTGTTTAAAGACAAGAAGGTCACCACAGCTAAAGGTTTCATCACTCTTCATAAGTTGGACAATAAGATCTATTTTGAGTTACCGATTAAGGTGATGAATCGGGATATCCTGCTCGGTTCTACTATTGCTGAAACTACCGATAACCAATTCGGTTGTGTAGGAGAGAAGTCCGGTGATCCGTTCCTGATCCGTTTCGTACAGCGTGATTCTACTATTACGTTGCGTCGCGTGCAGGCAGGGCAGTTTTCTGAGGACCGTGAGATCAAGAAACGGTTGACGAGCAGTACAATGCCGGCTATCGCCGAAACATTCGAAATTAAGGCTTATAACAATGATAGCACAGCAGTCGTATTCGATATGACAGACTACTTGTTGAGCGATCAGAAACTTCTTTCTCCTTTCTCTCCTTATTCAATGATGGAGATGATGGGAGCGGATATCGATAAAGATTTCGAGAAAGAAAGTTCCTTTATCCAAGGAATCAAAGGATTTGAAGATAATATCAGCGTACGTTCTTTGCTGACCTATAAAATCAGTGTAGGGGTGAAAGGAAACTACGCCGTGAAGAAAATGCCGTTTACAGCAGTCATGAACCGTAGTTTCATTCTGTTGCCCGAGCAGCCGATGCGTCCTCGCTATGCTGATCCACGTATCGGTATTTTCGAGCATTCGGTAGTGGAATTTGCTTCCGAAGGACGTGGATTACGCACTCGTCACATTGCTCACAGATGGAATCTGGAGCCATCTGACTCTGCTGCTTATCTTCGTGGTGAACTGGTGGAGCCCAAGAAGCCCATCGTTTTCTATATTGATGATGCGTTCCCTTTGAACTGGAACAAATATATCCACAAAGGAGTTGAAGTATGGCAGAAAGCATTCGAAAAGATTGGTTTCAAGAATGCTATTGTAGCTAAAGACTTCCCGAAAGACGACCCGAATTTTGATCCCGAGAATATTAAGTATTCTTGTATCCGTTACGCACCGTCTACGGTAGCCAATGCGATGGGACCATCCTGGATTGATCCGCGTTCCGGAGAGATTATCAATGCATCTGTGACTGTATTCCACAACATCGTGCAACTCGTTCAGTACTGGCGCTTCTTGCAGACTGCCCCTGCTGATAAAGATGTTCGCGATATCGTATTGCGTGAGGACTTGTTGGGCGATTGCATCGCTTACGTACTTTCTCATGAAGTAGGTCATACATTGTCATTGATGCACAATATGGCCGGTTCTTCCTCTATTCCTGTAGAGTCATTGCGTGATCCGAAGTTTACTCAGGAGTTCGGAACTACTTATTCTATCATGGACTATGCACGTAATAACTATGTAGCGCAACCGGGTGATAAAGAGAAAGGCGTACGTCTGACTCCGCCGGAATTGGGAGCTTATGATTACTATGCTATTGCCTGGCTGTACACCCCGATATTTGAGGCTAAAACAGCTGAAGAAGAAATTCCTATACTGGACAAATGGATCAGCGAAAAGTCAGGAGATGATAAATATCGTTATGGTAAACAACAATTCAAACGCCGCTTTGACCCGAGTTCTGTAGAAGAGGATTTGGGGGACGATCCGGTGAAAGCTTCTGAATACGGACGCCGTAACCTGCAATATCTGCTGAAACATATCAACGACTGGGTAGCAGATAAGGATAAGGATTTTGAGTTCCGTAGTGCGGTTTATGACGAAGTGGTGTATGCTTATGTACGTTATCTGAGTTTCGTATTGGGAGATATCGGTGGTATCTATTTGAATGAACGCTATGACGGTGACCAGCGTCCGAGCTATAAAACGGTATCTAAGCAACAGCAGAAGAAGGCACTGAACTTCCTGTTGAACGAGTTGAAAGACCTTTCCTGGCTGGATGCCCGTGAGACATTGAAAGAGTTCCCGATTCGTACTTCTGTTGCTATGCAGATGGAAGATGCTATTATAGATGGTATTCTGTCCCGTTGTGGTGCAGTAGCTATTTGTTCGGACAAAGCTACATCATCTCCTTACACTCAGAAAGAATATCTGGCTGATATCGAACGTTTCGTATGGGCTCCTACACGTGCCGGCAGAAATCTGACTGAAACGGAAATGCGCTTGCAGATGAATTACCTGACTAAATTGATTGAAGGTTCGGTAGCCGGAGTTGCCAAGAATGCCAGCCGCAGAGGAATTGCAGATATGTATGCTCACATTGAAGTTCCCGAATGGTTGAAATCGGCTTCCCGCGAACGTTTCGGTATTATTTCGGAAGAGTTTATGGGATGTTTCAATAACAAACCTCGTGAAATGCAGGCTGCCCGTCTCGAAGAGATCAGCGGTTTTGATGACGATGTGGATTTGAAAGCACCGATTGAACCGATGGAACACGTTTACTACGGTGAGTTGAAGAAAGTCCGCAGCCTGGTTGCGGCCAATGCTTCTACTGGCTCTGCTGATACCCAGCGTCACTACCGCTTATTGTTGTACAAGATTGATCAGGCATTAAAATGATAGGAAGTATGAGAAATAGATATAGTAAGATACTTTGTTTATTACTTCTTTTTGCCTGTTGCCTGCCACAGGAAGGAAATGCTTTCTGGCCTTTTAAAAAGAAGAAAAAAGAAGATAAGAAGGAAAACCTGACACCTTACCAGAAGCTGTTCAAGAACAAAAAGGTGCAGACAGCACATGGCCTGATGACCATTCACAAAGTGGAAGGAAAGATATATGTGGAATTTCCGATCGATATGTTAGGACGCGAAATGCTGTTTGCTTCTTCTATCGAGAATACAAGCGACGGCGGTGAGGGTGCTCCGGGACAGCTGGGCGGTACGGATGTACGTTTCCGCTTTGAGATGATCGACTCTACACTGGTGGCACGTATGCCCTTGCTGAGCAAACCGGTGAATACGAGCGGTGACAGTTATATTGCCCGTGCACTGGACAATTCGCACAATCCGGGTATTTTCAAAAGCTTTAAAGTACTGGCTTGTACACCGGACAGTTCTGCGCTTGTAGTGGATATGAAGGGACTGTTTATGGAAGGATCTGCATTTACCAAGCCTTTCCCTTCTACTTCTGCCAACGGTTATTACGGATTCGTTTCACGTGATCACTCCCTGCAGTCTGATAAGTCGGCTATCCTTGGAGTATCGGCTACAGAGAATAATATAGCTGTACGTGAAGAACTGTCTTACAAGGTTGACCACACACTGATGGGCGCTTACAGCATGTATAAGGATGTGCCTCTGACAGCTGTGGTCAATAAAATGTTGTGCATCTTGCCGGAGGAACCGATGGCTCCCCGTCTGGCTGATTCGCGCTTGGGAATGACAACGCAGCTGAAAAGTGACTTTGCGGGAGCTACTCAGGAAGTGAAAAGCATACGTTATGCAAAGCGCTGGCGTATCGAACCGTCTGACTCTGCTGCTCATCGTCGTGGAGAATTGGTTCAACCTAAAAAGCAGCTGGTCTTTTATATCGACAGCCTGATGCCTGCAAAATGGAATCCATATATCAAAGCCGGTGCAGAATCATGGAATAAGGCGTTTGAGAAGATAGGATTTAAAGATGTTATCTGTGTGAAGGAGTTTCCGAAGAACGATACATTGTTCAATGCAAACAGTCTTGATTGTATGACCGTACGTTATTCTGCTTCCTGGATGAATTCCGCGCAGACTACGATACACTCTGATTCACGTACAGGTGAGATTCTGAATGCTTCTATCCTGATCAATGCAAACATGATCAGTGTGCAGTATGCTGACCGTGTCGGAGCAACTGTAGCTATCGACCCTCGTGTACGTACTACTGTTTTCCCGGAAGATATACAAGGTGAGTTGATCGAGGCTGCTATCGCTCAGGCGGTAGGTACCGGTCTGGGATTGACTATGAACTGGGGGGCTTCCTGTGCTTATCCGGTAGATTCGTTGCGTTCGGTAGGCTTTACACAGAAGTACGGACTGGCTTCTTCCGTTATGGGAGGAGTAGTGATCAATGATGTGGCTACGGAAGACGATGTACGCAAAGGAGTATGCCTGGTTAATACCAAGCCCGGTCCTTACGACGAACTGGTGATTAAATATTTATATCAGCCTATTTATGCTTCTTCATTGCAGGAAGAGAAAGATACGCTGGACAGCTGGATTCGTGAACATACAGGAGATCCGCATTATGCCTATATCCGCAATCAGTCCCGTTTCGATTCCGATCCCCGTAACAGCCGTGGAAGTTTGGGAGATGATCATTTGAAATCATTCGACTATATGCTTCCCAATGTCCGCAAAGGATTTGAGAACTATTATAACTGGTTTGCCAAGGATGACCGTGATTTCTTAATGCGCAGACGTGTACACTCTGCCCTAAGTGAAAGGCTGAGCGGACGTATTTACGCTGTTCTGAGTTATATTGGGGGTATTTACCTGAATGATATTCGTGAGAAGGATGCGATACCGAGCTACTCAATGGTAGATCGGGAGAAGCAGAAAGCAGCATTGGATAAGGCACTGGAACTGGCGAAGAATTTGGAGTGGGTGGATGATGATGCTCATGCCAAGGAATTCGAGATTGCAGATGAGAAGGCAGATCGTCTTCGTCTGGATATCTTCAATGGAATTTTCGGACGTCTGCCTTATGTCGAAGTTTGTACGGAACGTTTCCCCGATGCGGCTTACACGGCTTCGGAATATCTGGATGATATTTACGGAGTTGTCTGGGAAGGCGTATTGAAACACCGTCCGTTGAAAGACTTTGAAAGAGCTTTGCAGACTGCATTCCTGGAAAGTATCATTTCGACATCGACAGCCACTTCGCCTGTCGGTAGTTTCAAAGCTTCTAAAACTGCATTTGCAGCTTCCGGCAAGCCGGAGATTAATCTGGCTGCTCTGAGAAACGGAGAAAGAGTGGATATGAAGATGCAACTCCTGCAGAATCCGGAAGAGATAGCAGGTTTTTCTTCAGTACCGCCGATCTACACTAATCAGACGAAAATTGCTGCGTATTATTTCGACTTGTTGATGAAGACGAAAGATATGCTCGAAAAAGCTGTATCAGCAGCTCCCGAAGCAGATCGTTCTCATTACGACTTGTTGATCTACCGCATCAAGAAGGCTATAGAAATTGAATAAATCTCTATTACATAAACTCTCTCTTAATTAATTTGTCTCTATGAAAACAATATTGTAAGAGGTATTTTTAAGGATTTCTTCTATGCAATATTGAGCATTTTTCACCTGGGTTTACATTGTCGAATGTAAATCCGGGTGAATCTTTTATAGGCGGATATCTTTTGGAAAGTACCATACAACTAGATTGTCCGAGAGAAAAATATCAGTCTTTCTGTATAGAACATTATTATTTAATTTGTATTTTTGGCGCAAAACTCCCGAAATGACTAACAATGAGATTTCCATAGAACAAATTAATAAGTTGGATGCGGCTGCTTTCCGACTGCTTTATAAGAATTATTATAAAGCATTGGTTTGCTATGCAATAACAATTGTCGGAGATTCAGAATCTGCAGAAGATATTGTCCAGGAGTTATTCTCCACTATTTGGGAGAAGAAGATGCTTTTCCGGTCTCTGGCTTCATTTAGGGCTTATCTGTATAATTCTGTCAGAAATGCTTCCCTGGATTATTTGAAACATAAGGATGTGGAAGGTAGCTATCTTCAGAAGATGCTTGATAGCCACTCCACTACATTTAGGATGGAAGAAGAGGAAGAAGGGTTCTTTAGTGAAGAAGTCTATCGCCAGTTACTTCAGACAATTGATGCTTTGCCAGATCGATGCCGGGAAGTTTTTTTGATGTATATGGAAGGTAAGAAGAACGAGGAGATTGCTACTGCACTCCATGTTTCTCTTGAAACTGTGAAGACTCAAAAGAAGAGAGCAATGTCCTTCCTTAGAAAAAAATTAGGCTCCTATCATTTTCTATTATTGCAAATGTTACTTCCCTAAAAAGAAGCATAACACTCAATCCACTTTACTTGTTAACACCTGTTTGCAATGAACAAAATGTTCGTTGTTTTTCTTGATTATTGTACAAAAAGAACGGTCTTCTAAATAAATAAAGTATCTTTTGAATAAAAAAACTTCAGAATCCTGTCCCCCATTTCTTCTTCTTAGTCGTCTTTACTATAAATAACCTGAAATAATATGATAAAGCGTAAAAGAAGTATAAATTCTATCATCCATGATCAGTTGCTGGGATACGCTTCGGAAGAAGATAAAAAACAGTTGCAGTCATGGCTTGATAGTTCTCAAGAAAATAGAGAGAACTATGATCGTCTGATGCGTGAGGCTTGTTTGATTGACAGGTATAAACAGTTTGCCCAGGTAGATGAAGAACGTGCTTGGGAAAGGTTTCAGAAAAAGCATTTCTCTATTCGCTCTGCTCGTTGGGTCAAAATAGGACGCTATGCTGCAATCTTCTTATTGCCGATAATCGGTTTTGCAATATGGTTTTGGACTTTGCGGCTGATGGATTCTCAGCCGGTGATTTCGGATGAAGTTCGTATTGCTATGATCCGGTCGGAGAAGATGGGTAAACAAAAGGCAACACTGGTTCTGGCAAATGGACAGAAGATGGATTTAAAATCAGTGCCTGCTAAGCCATTACAGGATTCGGTGGAACAAGTTCCTGTTGCTCAGCCGTCAGTTCCTAAGACTGATATGAACGAATCGGAAGAGGTCTCTGTTGTAGAAAATAATAAGTTGAGTACTTATGATGACAGTGAATTCTGGATGACGTTTGAAGACGGGACCAGGGTGCATCTGAATTATAATACGACATTGAAATATCCACCACATTTCGGTACTACCACTCGCACGGTCTATTTGGATGGGGAGGCTTATTTTCAGGTAGCCAAGGATAGCAAACGCCCTTTCCGTGTCATTACGGCGAATGGAGTGGTCAAGCAGTACGGGACAACTTTCAATGTAAATACACATGTGCCCGGAATAACGAAAGTAGTGCTGGTGAAAGGTTCTGTAAGTGTGCTTCCTAATCAGGGAGGGGAATATAAAATAAAACCGGGGGAATTGGCGGTTCTTCAGGCTGATACGCAAGATGTACAAATTAGCGTAGTGGATATCGAGCCGTATATCGCATGGAACAGTGGACGCTTCGTTTTTGATAACTGTTCTTTGGAGAGTCTGATGAATGTAATATCACGTTGGTACAACAAAGATATCGTATTCGAATCGGAAGATACCAAGAAGATACGTTTTACAGGAGATATTGATCGCTACGGCTCAATAGAGCCCATATTGAAAGCGATACAGCGGGTGACTCATCTGGAAATGGAAATACAGGGGAAGACCATAATTATAAAGAAATAAACATATTAACTACTATTAAAAAAGGAGGACGACATGCAAAAAAAGAGAGCTCGAGAACGCATTATCATGTTTCTCTGTATTATTTCCTTGTTGTTTACACCGGTGTTGGCTGCATCGCAATCTAATGCAATGAGGGTATCCTTAGATCTTAAATCTGCAACAGTTAAAGAATTTTTTGATGCTGTAAAAGTACAGACTGGCCTGAACTTTATTTATAGTACGGAGCAAGTGAAGAATATGCCTCGTATCACTATTCAGAGCAATAGTCAGCCTATCAGTGAGGTGTTGAACAAAGTGCTGGCAAATACCGGATACAGTTATGAAATAGAAGGAAATATTGTAACCATTGTATATCAGCAACCTAAAGAGAATGTCCGCACGGCTACGGGCGTTGTGGTTGATGAGGGAGGGTTGCCCTTGCCGGGAGCTTATATAAAACTCTCTAAAACGGAACATTCGACGATAACTGATAATGAAGGTAAGTTTTCTATTAATTTATTCCGTCAGAAAGAGCCTGTCCTGATTGTCTCGTATTTGGGAATGATTGTACAGGAAGTAAAAGTTGCCGGTACTAAACCTATGACAATCGTGATGAAATCGGATGTGAAGTCAATCGATGAAGTTGTAGTGACAGGTTATCAGGAGATTGACAGACGCAAGTTGGCAAGCTCCATATCCTCTATAAAGGGAGCTGATCTGATTGGTGGGGAGTATCTGTCTATCGACAAAATGTTGCAGGGACGCCTGCCGGGTGTTGCTGTGATGAATATGTCATCTACTCCGGGAGCTGCTCCTAAGATTAGAATTAGGGGATCTTCCTCTATTACAGGAAATAGAGAACCGGTATGGGTAGTCGATGGGATTATTCTGGAAGAACCTGTCAATATCTCTACAGAAGAGTTGAATAGTCCGGATAAGATAAACTTGATCGGAAATGCCATCGGTTCGGTCAATCCGGAAGATATTGAACGTGTGGATATTCTGAAAGATGCCAGCGCTACTGCTATCTATGGCATCAAAGCGGCCAATGGAGTTATTGTGGTCACTACCAAGCAAGGAAAAAAACAGAAACCGAGTATCACGTATACCGCTACATTGGGGATAACAGCTCCTCCTACTTACGATAAAATGTTTCGGATGAATTCTGCCGACAGAATTGATATGTCTATCGAAATGCAGGAGAGGGGATTATCTTTCGGAAGTTACAAACCTTCGGATATTGGCTATGAAGGAGCATTGCAACATCTGTGGAATAAAGATATTACCTATCAGGAATTCTTAAACCAAGTAAAGATATTGAAAGGACTGAATACCGATTGGTATGACTTGCTGTTCCGTACAGCATTTACACATCAGCATTCGGTATCCATTACAGGTGGAAATGAGCGGAGCAATTATTATATGTCCATAGGATATGCGAATAATAACAGTGTGACTACCAAGGAAGGACTGGAGCGCTATAACGTACTGGCTAAAATAAATACTAGAATCAACCGGAATATACATTTGGGACTGAAGGTAAGCGGCTCTCTTTCTAAAGCAGAACATCCTCATACTTCCATTGATGTGTATGAATATGCTTATAATACTTCACGAGCTATTCCTTTGCGGACGGCTTCTGATGAGTTGTATTTTTATGCGAATGAGGCAGGACACAATGGGATTCTGCCTTATAATATT
The DNA here is from genome assembly GCF_020091505.1 of Bacteroides faecis. Lineage (NCBI taxonomy): Bacteria > Pseudomonadati > Bacteroidota > Bacteroidia > Bacteroidales > Bacteroidaceae > Bacteroides > Bacteroides faecis. Next base: position 1,200,011 of record NZ_CP081916.1, read on the forward strand.
ATGAATGAACTGAACCATACAGGTAACAAAAATGATAATTCTTCGATAGATGTAGCTATAAACTTAGATTGGAATGTGGCTTCATGGATAAAATTCTCATCGATATTGGGAGCATCTAGAAGTAACGTAACGCAGGAGAACTGGGCGGATGAACAATCATATTATATTTCATCTATGCGGCAAAGCCCTTATGGAAAGAAACTACCGGATCTAACGGAAGATCCCAAATTTGTAGAAGAATACTGTCTACTTCCATTTGGAGGAGAATTAGCGACGACCAATACCCGTAACACTTCTTATACCTGGAGAAATAGTCTGGCTTTGATGCAAAGTTTTGGAAAACATGAAATCTCAGGAAGTATTGGACAGGAAGTCAGATCTTCCAAATATGATGGATTAAAATCCACACAATATGGATATTTGCCGGAAAGAGGTAAAAAGTTTGTAGATATTGATCCGACGATATGGAAAAGGTATGCCGCTTTGGTTAAGAATCATCCGGATGTAGTGACCGATACAAAGAATAATGTGATTTCGTTGTACGCTACTGCTTCTTATGTGTATGATAGCCGATATATTCTGAACTTTAATATACGAACTGATGGTTCCAATAAATTCGGTCAGAGCAAGAGCGTGCGTTTTCTGCCGATATGGTCTGTATCTACCCGATGGAATGTTATCAATGAGAAATTTATGAAAAACGTCAGTTTCCTGAATGATTTGGCAATCCGTGCTTCATACGGTATACAAGGTAACGTACATCCGGACCAGACTCCTAATCTGATTGCCAGTCTGGGAACGCTGGAATCGTTGCCACAGGAATATGTGTCAACTCTTTATAAATTGCCGAATAATAAGCTGAAATGGGAAAAGACCAACTCTTACAATATTGCAATTGACTGGGCATTTTGGAATAACAGAGTTTATGGCTCTCTCGATGTGTATTACAAAAAGGGCGTTGATCAGGTTGTTACGAAAAACGTAGCTCCTTCTACGGGAGCATCGAGTGTTTCTATTAATGATGGAGATGTTGAAAATAGAGGCTGGGATTTGGCTGTATCTTTTGTTCCTGTCCAGACTCGGAACTGGATGTGGAGTATATCATTTAATACAGGTAAGAACTATAATAAAGTATTGAATGCTGGAAACTCGGCTGTTACCTGGCAAGATTATATTGCAGGAACATTGGTGAGTAATGGTAATGCGATTAACAGTTTCTATTCTTACAAGTTTGATAAACTGGATGCACAGGGATATCCTACCTTTAAGGATGTTAACGAGAAGGATGAAGAGGGTAATGCTGTCGTTCATTCGCAGCAAGAGATGTATGACCGTGCCTTTGTCCTTTCCGGAAAACGTGAGCCGGACCTGACGGGCGGATTCTCTACTTATTTGAAATACAAGAATATTACATTCAATGCATTGTTCTCGTTTAGTTTTGGCAATAAGATACGTTTGAACGATTTGTATGAGTCATCTGGACAACGGCTTCCTTATCCAGACCAGAACATGTCCAGTGAGTTCGTGAATCGTTGGAGAGAACCGGGTGACGAGGACAGAACTATTATACCGGTTTTGTCGGATAAAAGTTTGCAGATCAATGATAAGGCTGTGACTTATCGTATTGCAGATAATGGATGGGATATGTATAATAAAAGTGATATTCGGGTAGTTTCAGGTAGTTTTCTCAGATGCCGTTCGATGTCTGTCCGTTATGATTTCAAATGTGAATGGTTGAAACCGATCTATCTCAAAGGAGCTAGTGTCAGTTTTGATGCTGGTAATGTTTTTGTCATCAAAGATAAAAGTTTGAAAGGGAGAGATCCTGAACAAATCGGATTTGGTTCGAGAAGCATACCGCCACAGCGTTCTTATTCGCTTCGCTTTAGTCTTACTCTTTAATAATGAAAATGACGATGAAAAAGTATAATTTATATCTCTTATTGCTAATAGTCATATTGTCATCATGTAGTGACTTCCTGGAGGAAAGTTCGCAGGATTTGATGATCCCGAAGTCGGTTAAAGACTATAAAGAATTACTCTTCGGTGAAATATTGAAGAATGGTGAAGTTTTACATCCTTATCTGGAGTATATGACAGATGATGTGAAAGACCAGTGCTATTACGGAACTAATCCGGGTGTAATCTCGAATGATTTTAGGGAAAGTGTATGGGCGTATTATACTTGGCAGGCTAATCCTGAAGTCGGAAAACTGAATGAATTTACTGCTGATAATGCATGGGTTTCTTATTTCCATAAGATTTTGATGACTAATATTATTTTGGATAACCTACCTAAAATGACGGGAACAGATATCGAACGTCAGGATTTGGCTGGAGAAGCCTATTTCATGCGTGCTTTTTCGTACTTTATGCTTGCAAACCTCTATGGGCAGCCTTATCATCCCGCTACTGCTGACCAGGATCTCTGTGTGCCGGTAAATAATGAGATCAGTCTGTCGGACAAAATGATGAGGCGAGCTACTAATTCTGTGGTTTATGCACAAATGGAAAAAGATATAAATCGGGCTATCCAATGTTTTAAAATGGTAGGGGGAGAAAAGAGTATTTACCGTCCGAATTTGCCTGGCGCCTATTTATTAGCATCGCGTATTGCTCTTTTTCAGGAGAAATATGATCAAACGATTTTGTATTGTGATTCGGTATTTAAAGAGTCTTCCCATGCTCTTTATAAGCTAAAAGAGAAAGACGATAATTATTTCTTTTCTCTTGCCAATAAAGAAATATTGTTTTCTTATGGAACTACAACCCTTGAATCATACATGAGGGAAGACTTCAGATATGCAGGCGAATTGGTTGTATCTGATGATCTACTGAAACAGTATTCTGCAGACGATTTGCGAGTGACTAACTTCTTTAAGCATACGAAAGGTTCGCAGAGGAGGCCTGTCGCGAAAGAATATAATATCTATACCCCTATTAAATGGAGTAGGAATTCTGCTACTGTTTATTCCAATGCTTTCCGTATTTCGGAAGCTTATCTGAATCGTGCTGAGGCTTTTGCTGAACTTGGCAATACGAACAAGGCTCTTGCTGACTTAAATGAGCTCCGTGAAAATCGTATGAAACCGGGAACTCCGCCGTTAGCTGTTGATGAAGACGGAATTGTAGCAACCGTACGTAAGGAACGCCGTAGAGAACTGGCATTTGAAGGATTCCGCTGGTTTGATTTGCGCAGGTATGGCTGCCCTCCTTTGAAGCATACTTACAGTTCAAAGGAGAACGAAGGAGCAGGGGATGTCTTCGAACTGAAAGAGAAAGGCTCATACGTGTTGCCGATTCCTAAGAGCGAAAGAGAGAGAAATACGGAAATAGAGATATTCGACCGTCCGAATAGTGAACCTGTTAATAATTGATCGATTATGAAGAAACTTATATTATTAATTTGTATGCTGGCAGGTATGTCTTCTTGTTATCATGAAGATGCGTTAATCGTTCCTGATCAACCGGATAAGTATAACATTCTGACAGATGATCCGTCAGATCCGACACAGCATTTTATATACCAGTTTTATCAGAAATATCAGACTGTGATTATAACCAATCCGACTGAGGCTGATTATAAATTCAACTTTACGGCGAATAACGGAATTAAAATAACTGCTCCCGAACAAAAGCAGGAGATTATTGATGAAGGGATTGAGTTTTTGCAAAAGGTATTATTGAATTTGTATTCGGATAGTTTTTTAAAGAAGAATTTACCTTTTTCTATATTGTTATCTGAAGAGGTCCGGATGGCCTCTTATGGTGAGACAACCATCATGAATTGCTATGCTAGTAGCAGCTTTATAGCCTTAGGTAATGTATCATCTTCTCTGAAAACAATGACCGATGAGGAGTTTGTGAAAATCAGAGTAGATGTGAATGCCAGCTTTTGGGCAAAGTATATGTCGGAAGTCAGAGGATTGTTTACTATTTCAGATGCTTTTTATGAAGCTAGTGAAGAAGTTGAACCGAAATTGTACGACCCGAACTGGTATCGTTTTAAAGGAACGGACCCTAATGAAATCGATTTTTATAAGTATGGGGTGATTACTTATTCTGAGAACTCCTATATTGATGAAGATTGGCCGGATTTTAATTCCATTTATGCTCCTTTAAAGAGTGAAGACCTTGCGCAATGGATGAATTTCGTCTTTGAGAAAACTCCTGCCGAGATTCAGGAAATCTGCGATAAATATCCGGTAATGAAGAAGAAGTATGATGTGATTCGGGAAGCTATGCTTGAAAACGGATTCGATCTGTCCAAACTGGAACTATAGAACTTAAAAACAACATGATATGAACAAAATTTTCACTTTATTACTTGTAGGAGCATTAACTGCCGGAGCGGTAACTGCTAATGCCGAAAGTCAGATTTTTAAAAAGAAAAAAAAGAAAGCAAAAGCGGAAACAGAGCAGTCGGCGGCAAAAGATTCCACGAAGAGTAGTATGACCGAATACAAAAAACTGCTGAAAGGAGCCAAGACGATTGATGGTATGTTTAAGATACACATCGTTAAGGATAAGTATTATTTCGAAATACCTAAAGACTTGATGGGGCGGGATTTTATGATTGCGTCCAGAGTATCGAGTACCAGTAATAATAAAGATATAGCTGCCGGACAAATGCCCCGAAATCCGGTACTGGTAACCTTCTCAGCAGATAAAAAGAAAATCTACATGCACAAAAAGATGGTGCGCAATTTGTGTGACACTACTTCCAATATGTACGCTGCTTTTCAGCGCAACTTCTCGGATCCTATTTGGGAAGCATATAAGATAGAAAGTCTTTCACCGGACTCTTCGGCATATGTCATCGATATGAGTTCGCTTTTTATAACGGATGTACCGGAATTCAGCCCATTTCGTTCGGAGAATATAATGGATGTATTGATGAAGAGAAAAGCATTGAAGGGAAGTCTTGTTTCTTCCAAGTCGGCTATCCTGGGAATGAAGTCTTTTCCGTTGAATATAAACATCAAGACGCTGATGAGTTATACTGTTGACGGAGGACCGTTCACTGTAACTATGACGCGTAATATTATTTTGCTGCCGGAGGAAATTATGCGTCCCCGTTATGGAGACTCGCGTATCGGTTATTTTGATGAAAGCAAGAGGTTTTATACTGAAAAGAAAGATGGTTTGCAAGAACTTACTTACATCAACCGATGGGATTTGCAACCAAAACCAGAAGATTTGGAACGTTATAAGCAAGGTGAGTTGGTGGAACCTCAGAAGCCGATTGTATATTACGTTGATACTGCTATCCCTGACAAGTGGAGAGATTACATAAAGAAAGGAATAGAAGACTGGCAGGTTGCGTTTGAGGAAATTGGATTTAAGAATGCGATTGTAGCGAAAGACTATCCGAAGGATGATCCGAACTTTGATCCGGATGATATTCGTTATAGCTGCTACCGAATGATTACCACTCCGATACAAAATTCAATGGGACCTTCCTGTGCCGATCCTCGTTCGGGTGAAATCATTCAGGGAGACGTCTTGTTTTATTCAAATATCATTAAGCTGTTGCATAACTGGCGGTTTGTTCAGACTGCTACTGTTGACCCCAAAGTACGCAAGGCAGTGTTTGATGACGAGACGATGGGAAGTTCGTTACGTTATGTAGCAGCGCACGAGATCGGACATACCCTGGGACTGATGCATAACTTCGGTGCATCTTATTCGTATCCGGTGGACTCGCTCCGTTCGGCCACTTTCACTCAGAAGTATGGTACAACTCCGTCCATCATGGACTATACGCGCTATAATTATGTAGCTCAGCCGGAAGACAAAGGAGTTGCTCTGACTCCTCCGCTTTTGGGTGTATATGATAAGTTTGCCATCAAATGGGGATATAAACCTATATTTGATGCGGCATCTCCTGAAGATGAGAAAGCTACTTTGAACAAGTGGATCAAAGAGAAAGAGAATGATCCGATGTACAAATACGGTCCGCAGCCTTTTATTAATGAGGTCGATCCTTCTTGTAAATCTGAGGATTTGGGTGATAATGCCGTGAAGGCAGGAAGATATGGCTTAAAGAATCTGAAACTTATCATGAAAAACCTGCCGGAATGGACCTGTGAAGATGATCATCAATATGAACGCCTGACAGAATCATATCAGGAAGTGATTATGCAGATGCAACGCTACTTACTGCATGCCATGGTGTCCATCGGTGGAATTTATTTTGATGAGCCGAGACGGGACAGCGAAAAGCCTGTTATCCGTTTTGTGTCGAAAGCAGAACAGAAGGAGGCATTGAAGTTTGTTATGGAAACCATGATGGAACTCCCCGAATGGGTACTTGACAAGAAGGTGATTGAGTATACCGGTCCGACTTATTCGCCAAGTACTTTGCAGTCAATCATTATGAATCGTTTGTTCTTCACATACATTACATCCAGTCTTGTTTTGTACGAGGAGTTATATCCCAAACAGGCTTATACTTTTGCTGAGTATATGGATGATATTTATGATTTTGTGTGGAAGAAAACTATATCCGGTGCCCGGTTGAATATGTACGACCGTAACCTGCAAATTACTTATGTGGAAAAGTTGTTGAAAGAAGGAGGAATGCTGAAACAAAAATCTTCTCCATTCTCATTTAAAGACTTGAATGAAGTGGAGAAACAACTGCTTACGGATAATGTCGATTGGACGAAAGCCGGCTTTGAACTCAACCCGCTCGGAAGTGTGGATATGGTTAAGAATCCGGCTATTCATCAGAAGGTAATGGATAGCTATAGTTTGCTGCGAAGCAAAGTAAATACGGGTGATGCTACTACCCGGGCACATTATCAAAGTCTTGTCTTTAAAATAAAGCAAGCGTTAACGGAACAATAACTATCTCTCTTAGATACTTGGGGGCACCTCGTCGCAGTGATTGTGGCGGGGTGCTAGTTTTATCCGGTCAATGGCTTTTTATTGCATCGCCAACTATCGCATTGCCAACGCCTTATTCTCCGCCTCTTCCATGATTTCCCTTTCCCCGGGACCTTTGTCATTGATACCGCAGAGATGAAGAATACCGTGAATAATAACCCGGTGTAGTTCATCATCATAAGCTGCCCCGAATTGCTCGGCATTGGTGCGTATCGTATCCAGACTGATGAACAGGTCGCCCGACAGACGATCACCTTCGCAATAATCGAAAGTAATGATATCCGTGTAATAATCGTGTTGCAGATATTGTCGGTTTACCTCCAGAATCTTTTCATCGGAGCAGAAGATATAAGCGATTTCACCGAGTCTTTTTCCATAAGAGGCAGCTACATTCTTTATCCATTCTGTAGTTTCCCGTTTTTTGATATCAGGCATCTTGACGCCTTCGGTTTGATAAGTTACAGCCATAATTGAGTCTATGATTTAAAAGAAAAATAAATAACTGATTAAGATGGCGGCTATAATACCGGAGAAGTCTGCAATCAAGCCGCAGGTGACTGCATTCCGGGTTTTACTGATTCCGACGCTGCCGAAGTAAACGGCAAGGATATAGAAAGTGGTGTCCGAAGCTCCGCGTACTACGCAACTCATTCGGCCTACAAACGAATCCGGTCCCATCTCTTTCATCGTGTCAATCATCAGCCCATTGGCACCGCTACCGCTGAGAGACTTCATCAGCGCTGTCGGCAATGCTCCCACAAAACTGGTATCCACTCCGCACAGACCGACTACATAACCAATACCCCCCACAAGGAAATCCATCGCTCCCGAAGTACGGAATACGGCAATGCCTACAAGGAAGGCAACCAAGTACGGAATGATTCGTACGGCTGTCGTGAAGCCTTCTTTGGCACCTTCTACAAAAGAATCATATACGTTAATCTTCTTCCGGACTCCTGTCAGAATAAACAGGATGATCACCCCGAACAGAAGAATATTTGCTATCAGCGTAGAGTAAGTACCCATTTCCTCACGCGAAATATTCAGAAACAGATAAATCAATCCGGAGAAGAAAAGGCAGATAACGCCCATCAATATCAGGATAGGCTTGTTGATCAGATTGATCTTCTGGGCGATACTGACAGCTATGACGCCGACCAGAGTCGAGATAAAAGTACTCAGCAGGATAGGGATAAACACATCCGTAGGTTGGGCAGCCCCCATCTGCGCACGGTATACCATGATACTGATCGGGATAATGATGAGCCCGGAGGTGTTGATTACTAGAAACATGATCATCGGATTGGAAGCCGTATCTTTCTTCGGGTTCAGTTCCTGCAGTTCTTTCATTGCTTTGAGCCCCAATGGGGTGGCAGCATTGTCGAGTCCGAGCATGTTGGCGGACATATTCATAAAGATGGAACCCAATACCGGATGCCCTTTGGGAATGTCCGGAAACAGGCGGCAGAGTACCGGACTCAGAAAGCGGGCGAGTGCATTAATCAGTCCGCTATTCTCGCCGATTTTCATGATACCCAGCCAAAGAGCTAATACTCCGGTCAGTCCCAGAGATATCTCGAAAGCGGTTTTCGAAGAGTCGAAAGTTGAGTTCATGATAGCTGTAAATATCTCCGTGTCTCCCAGAAAAATTACTTTTATCAGGGCGATAACGAAGGCGATGATGAAGAATGCTATCCAGATGTAATTTAGAACCATAGTCGATGATGTGTATATAGATGATGCAAAAGTAGTTATTACGTTTTAAATAAACCTCCTTTCTTATGCTGAAAATAAAGGTAATTCTCTATCTTTGTCTCCTACTTTTCAAGAAGAAAATGGAACAAGAAGATTTTAACATACGCGAACATCAGCTGACTTCAAGGGAGCGGGATTTCGAAAATGCGCTCCGTCCGTTAAGCTTTGAAGACTTTAGCGGGCAGGATAAGGTGGTGGAAAACCTTCGCATCTTTGTGAAGGCGGCACGGTTACGTGGCGAAGCGCTCGACCACGTTCTGCTGCACGGACCTCCCGGATTGGGTAAAACAACGCTTTCAAATATTATAGCTAACGAATTGGGAGTAGGCTTTAAAGTAACCTCCGGTCCGGTGCTCGACAAACCGGGCGATCTGGCAGGAGTTTTGACCAGCCTCGAACCGAACGATGTGCTCTTTATCGATGAAATTCACCGTTTATCGCCGGTGGTAGAAGAATATCTCTATTCGGCCATGGAAGATTACCGGATAGATATCATGATTGATAAGGGACCTTCGGCACGTAGCATTCAGATTGACCTGAATCCGTTTACGCTGGTCGGTGCAACTACCCGTAGCGGATTGCTGACGGCTCCACTTCGTGCCCGTTTTGGTATTAATCTGCATTTAGAGTACTATGACGATGATATTCTGAGTAATATCATCCGACGTTCAGCATCCATACTGGACGTGCCTTGTTCGGTGCGGGCGGCATCGGAGATTGCATCCCGAAGTCGTGGTACGCCCCGTATTGCCAATGCTTTGCTTCGTCGCGTACGCGATTTTGCGCAGGTGAAAGGTTCCGGCTCTATCGATACGGAAATAGCTCAGTTTGCACTGGAAGCGTTGAATATCGACAGGTATGGTTTGGATGAGATAGACAACAAGATACTTTGCACCATCATAGACAAGTTTAAAGGCGGTCCTGTCGGTTTGACAACCATTGCTACCGCTTTGGGCGAAGATGCGGGCACTATTGAGGAAGTGTATGAACCTTTCCTGATCAAAGAAGGTTTTATGAAACGGACTCCTCGTGGACGGGAAGTGACGGAACTTGCCTATAAGCATTTGGGAAGGAGCCTCTATAGCAGTCAGAAAACCTTGTTTAATGACTGATAGTTTGATCTGGTGGCTGTCGGAATGGAGAGTGTTGGCGACAATTAAAAGCAGGCTTTTTGAGGAACGTTTAAACAGATAACTGATTTTATTGAATGATTGGAGTATGAAGCAGTGGAGTATCTTACTTGTATTTCTCTCTTTGAGTCTGTCATTATCAGCTCAACAAGGTTATGAGAAGGACGTATTTGTCTCTTCCACAGGAGATTCTTTGCCTTATCGGATGATTCGTCCCGAGCCAATGAAGGCGGGGAAGAAATATCCGCTGGTCCTGTTCCTGCATGGAGCCGGTGAGCGTGGAAATGACAATGAAAGACAACTGACGCATGGCGGACAGATGTTTCTGAATCCTGTCAACAGAGAGAAGTATCCGGCTTTCGTACTTGTTCCTCAATGTCCGGCAGGTAGCTACTGGGCTTATACGGAACGTCCGAAATCACTGTTTCCGGCAGATATGCCTGCAGGACAGGAGATGAGTTCTCTTATCCGGACTCTCAAACAATTGTTGGACACTTATCTGGTCATGCCCGAAGTCGATAAAAAACGGATATATATTGTCGGATTGTCAATGGGAGCGATGGGGACGTATGATTTGGTGGTCCGTTATCCGGAGATTTTTGCGGCTGCCGTTCCCATTTGCGGATCGGTGAATCCGGACCGTTTGCCGGCTGCCAAAGAAGTGAAGTTCCGTATATTTCATGGGGATGCCGATGATGTGGTAACAGTTGAAGGGTCGCGTGAAGCGTACAAAGCACTGAAAGCTGCCGGAGCAAAGGTGGAATATATCGAATTCCCCGGTTGCAATCATGGCAGCTGGAATCCTGCATTCAATTATCCGGGCTTCATGGAGTGGCTGTTCAAACAAAAGAAATAATATTATTCATTGATAATAAAGAGATCTAAATAAACATGGCAGAATTAAAGTCATTGGCAAAGGACACTGCGATTTATGGTGCCAGCAGTATTATTGGTAAGTTTCTGAATTATTTTCTGGTACCGATTTATACTTTTTCGCTTCCTGCTGCTTCCGGAGGATACGGAGTGATCACCAAGATGTATGCTATTGTGGCGTTATTGCTTGTGGTGCTTACCTTCGGAATGGAAACCGGCTTTTTCCGTTTTGCCAATAAAGGAGATGACGATCCGAAGAAAGTATATTCTGTTTCGTTATTGATGGTCGGGGGCGTATCGCTCATATTCTTGCTGTTGTGTCTGGTCTTCCTCAATCCTATTGCGGGATTAATGGGTTATGGTGAACATCCATGGTATTTGGGTATGATGCTGATTGTATTGGCTATGGATGCCATTCAGGCTATTCCGTTTGCTTATCTTCGTTATAAGAAACGCCCTATCAAGTTTGCCGGACTGAAACTCTTATTCATATTTGTCAGTATCCTGCTGAATATCCTCTATTTTGTGGTCATGAAAGGTGATGATGTGGGAGTGGCTTTTCTTATTAATCTGATCTGTTCTTTTGTTGTAATGCTCGGACTGATACCTGAGTTCCGTGAATTCCGCTATTGTCCTGACCGTTTATTGATGAAGCGGATGTTATATTATTCATTTCCTATTCTGATATTGGGGGTGGCAGGCATTGTGAATCAGGTCGGGGATAAGATTATTTTCCCTTTTGTATACCCTAATAAGGTGGAAGCGGATGTACAGTTAGGTATTTACAGTGCGGCTACTAAGATAGCGATGATTATGGCAATGATCACGCAGGCTTTCCGTTTTGCTTATGAACCTTTTGTCTTTGGTAAAAGTAAGGATAAGGATAACAAGCAAATCTATGCGCAGGCAATGAAGTTTTTCATTATCTTTACGCTGCTGGCTTTTCTGGCAGTCATGTTTTATCTGGATATTCTGCGTTATATCATTGCCAAGGATTATTGGGAAGGACTTAGGGTAGTCCCCATCGTGATGATTGCAGAGATGTTTATGGGTATCTATTTTAATCTTTCTTTTTGGTATAAACTGACGGATGACACGAAATGGGGAGCTTATTTTTCGATAATAGCCTGTCTGATTGTTGTTCTGATGAATATCTTCCTGATTCCTGTATATGGGTATGTAGCTTGCGCATGGGCAGGTTTTACCGGCTATGCCATCGCTATGTTACTATCTTATTTGGTAGGTCAGAAGAAGTATCCTATTGCTTATGATTTGCGTGGAATAGGTTGTTATGTAGGATTAGCCATTATTCTGTATCTGATTGGTGAATGGATGCCGATTCATAACACAGTTTTGCTTCTGGCCTTACGTACAGTGCTTCTGTTGCTGTTTGTTGCCTATATTATCAAACGGGATTTGCCATTGCAGCAGATTCCTGTTATTAACCGAATTATAAAAAAGAAGAAATGACTATGAAGACAGATGAACGTAATAAGTTTGCTATCAAGTCGTTCTTAGGTGAATACCTGGACTTGAAAAAGGATAAAGACAACGAACTGGAAACAGTAGATTCTATCCGTAAAGGAGTGGAATTCAAAGGAGCCAATTTGTGGATTCTTATTTTTGCCATCTTCATGGCGTCACTTGGATTGAATGTCAACTCTACAGCGGTTATTATCGGTGCCATGTTGATTTCTCCATTAATGGGACCTATCATGGGCGTCGGTTTATCTGTCGGTCTGAATGACTTTGAACTGATGAAACGTTCGTTGAAGAGCTTTCTGATAACGACTGCTTTCAGTGTGACAACGGCCACTATATTTTTTCTTTTTACTCCTATTGCAGAAGCGCAATCAGAATTGCTGGCACGAACTTCACCAACGATTTATGACGTATTCATCGCACTCTTCGGTGGTTTGGCAGGCGTTGTCGCTCTTTCTACCAAGGAGAAAGGAAATGTGATTCCGGGAGTTGCCATTGCTACGGCGTTGATGCCTCCGCTTTGTACGGCAGGCTATGGATTGGCTTCGGGCAATCTGGTTTACTTTTTGGGTGCTTTCTATCTCTATTTCATCAACTCCGTATTTATCAGTCTGGCTACTTTTATCGGTGTGCGGGTGATGCATTTTCAACGTAAAGAATTTGTTGATAAGGCACGTGAGAAGATGGTGCGTAAATATATCATTCTGATTGTTGTACTAACGATGTGTCCGGCTGTTTATCTGACATTTGGTATTATTAAAAGTACTTTTTACGAGACAGCAGCCAACCGGTTTATCAACGAGCAGCTGAACTTTGAAAATACGCAGGTACTTGATAAGAAGATCAGCTATGAACATAAAGATATCCGTGTGGTTCTGATTGGTCCTGAAGTGCCGGATGCTTCTATCTCCATTGCTCGTAGCAAACTGAAAGAATATAAGTTGGAAGAAACAAAGCTGACAGTGCTGCAAGGAATGAATAATGAGGCGGTGGACGTTTCCTCCATTCGTGCTATGGTGATGGAAGACTTTTATAAAAACAGTGAACAACGCTTGCAGGAACAGCAGAAAAAGATCACCCGACTGGAAGAAAATCTTGCTCAATATAAAGAGTACGATACGATGGGACGTACATTAGTGCCTGAGTTGAAGGTACTTTATCCTTCTATCACTTCGCTTTCAATTGCTCACTCGCTGGAAACACGGGTAGACTCGATGAAGACGGATACAGTGACGCTGGCTGTTTTGAAATTTGGCAAACACCCGTCAGTTGCCGAGAAGGAGAAAATCAGTGCATGGCTGAAAGCACGGGTGGGAGCGAAGAAGTTGAGGCTCATTACCGAATAATGAGTCCGGATTGAACATATAAATCTAAAAATAATAGCATGAAACTCAGACTAACCGCAATGATTCTCCTCTCTTTTTGTCTGTCGCAGGCATTTGCTGACGAGGGAATGTGGCTATTGGGGAACCTTCGCAAGAACAAACAGGCAGAACGGGTGATGAAGGAACTCGGTTTGCAGATGCCTGTAAGCAAATTATATAATCCGAAGAAACCGGCTTTGGCAAATGCTGTTGTCAGCTTCGGAGGATTCTGTTCGGGAGTGGTGGTTTCCGAAGATGGTCTGGTATTTACCAATCATCACTGTGGTTTCAGCAGTATCCAGCAGCATTCTTCCGTAGAACATGATTATCTGAAAGATGGTTTTGTTGCCCGTAACCTAGATGAAGAACTGCCGAATCCCGAATTATATGTCCGCTTCCTCCTTCGTACGGAGGATGTGACCAAGCGCGTACTTTCGGCTGCCAAGCATGTTCGCACAGAAAGTGAGCGTCGGGTAGTTGTTGACTCTATCATGAATGTAATTGGCATGGAGGTATCGGAAAAGGATTCTACGTTGACGGGAATTGTCGATGCTTATTATGCCGGAAATGAGTTCTGGCTTTCTGTCTATCGTGATTATAACGATGTCCGGCTGGTTTTTGCTCCTCCTTCTTCTGTCGGTAAGTTCGGATGGGATACGGATAACTGGATGTGGCCTCGCCATACAGGTGATTTCAGTGTTTTTCGTATTTATGCCAACAAACAGAATGGCCCGGCGGATTATTCACCTGAAAATGTCCCTTATCGCCCTGAATACGTGGTTCCTATTTCGCTGGACGGATACAAGGAAGGCTCTTTTTGTATGACTTTGGGTTATCCGGGCAGTACGGAGCGTTATCTCTCTTCTTATGGTATCGAAGAAATGATGAACGGAATTAACCGGGCAATGATTGATGTACGTGGGGTAAAGCAGGCTATCTGGAAACGGGAGATGGACCGTCGTCCCGATATTCGTATTAAATACGCTTCTAAGTACGATGAAAGCTCCAATTACTGGAAGAACAGTATCGGAACTAATAAAGCTATCCAGCATTTGAAAGTCTTGGAAAAGAAGCGTGTCGCGGAAGCTGCACTTCGTGAATGGATTCAGGCTAATCCGGAGGAAAGAGAGAAACTGATTCGCTTGTTTTCGTCTCTGGAGCTGAATTATAATAATCGCAGTGAAACTAACCATGCATTGGCTTACTTCGGTGAGTCGTTTATCAACGGTCCCGAGCTTGTACAGCTTGCACTGGAAATTCTGAACTTTGATTTTGAAGCCGAAGAGAAGCAGGTGGTTACCCGAATGAAAAAGTTATTGGAGAAATACGATAATCTTGATTTAAATATTGATAAGGAAGTATTTGCCGCTATGTTGAAGGAATATCAGACGAAAGTTGACAAGAAATATCTTCCGGCGATGTATGCCCAGATAGACACCTTGTATAATGGTAATATTCAAGCTTATGTGGATTCTTTGTATGCAACGTCTCATATTACCTCTCCAAGGGGGCTTAAACGTTTCCTGGAACGGGATACGACTTATAATCTGATTGAAGATCCTGCTATTTCTCTCAGCCTCGATCTGATAGTGAAATATTATGAAATGAATCAGAGCATTTCAGAGGCTTCCGAACAAATAGAGCAGGATGAGCGCTTGTTCAATGCAGCTATGCGTCGCATGTATGCAGATCGTAATTTCTATCCCGATGCTAACTCTACGATGCGTCTTAGCTTCGGAACTATTTGTGGTTATTCTCCTTTCGATGGAGCTGTTTATGACTATTTTACGACTGCAAAAGGAATTTTTGAGAAGGTGAAAGAACATGACGGGGATATTGATTTTGCTGTTCAGCCGGAGCTTTTAAATATACTTTCCTCCGGTGACTTCGGCAGATATGCCAATGAAGAAGGAGATATGAGTGTTTGTTTTATCTCGAACAATGACATTACGGGAGGAAACTCCGGGAGTGCCATGTTCAATGCAAAGGGAGAACTTCTTGGACTGGCTTTCGACGGCAATTGGGAAGCAATGAGCAGCGATATTGTCTTTGAACCCGAATTACAACGTTGTATCGGGGTGGATATCCGCTACGTACTTTTTATCATGGAAAAGTACGGAAAGGCTGCTAACCTGATTGAAGAACTGAAGATAAACCGATGAAAAGGCTGATTTTATCGTTTTAATATAATAACCATTACCGCAGCAATAATCAGTGCGATACCTACACCGATACTGGTGGTAAAAGCTTCTCCGAAAAGGAAGATACCTACACATACGGCAGTTACCGGCTCCATAGCTCCCAGCACAGAGGCGAGTGTGGAGCCGATGCTTTTTACGGCTCTCACCAGTGCAAGGTTGGAGACAACCGTAGGGATAAGTGCCAGTAATATCAGGTTGCCGGCAGTATGCCATTCGCTGATAGGTTGCAGTTGGCTGACTGTTCCTATTCCGATGAAAAGGAGGATACCCCCGAAGAGGAATACATAGAAAGTAAGCAGTAATCCCTTCATTCGTCCTATCTTTAGCTGACTCATTGTGACAAGATAGAGTGCATAACCAAGTGCTGACAGCAGGACAATGAAAAGACCGGAAAACGAGATACTTCCAGTTTCCGTATTTCCGCCGGACAAGAAGTAGACACCGGTTATGGCAGATACGATGGCAGCCATTCTCCAACCGGACTTTTTTTCTTTAAAGAAAAGCATCATGATTAAAGTAGTGAGCACCGGATACATAAAATGAATCGTAGTAGCAACTCCGCTTGCCATGAACTTATATCCCCAGAATAAAAAGACGGCAGACATCAGATAAAGGAGAGCGAGAAGGAGCAGTGAAGGTATATCCCGTCGGCTGATCCGGAAAGATTGACCGTCAATCAGCAGAATTCCACCCAATGCCATACATGCAAACATGAAACGATAGAAAAGTATCGATTCGAAATGCATACCCGCCTGCATGGCAGGGATGGTAAAAAGGGGAATAAGCCCAAAAGAGGCTGATGAAAGCAGCCCATACAGGAAACCATTAACTTTATTCATAGTCAAGTATATATTCGGAGTGCAAAGATACAGTTTTTTGAGCTATTTACCGAAGAATGTCGGTTAACGTCGTATATGGGTATAATAATGTCACGAATAAATGAGGAATAATCATTGAAACGCACTATTTTTGTAAGCGAAAGTTGACAGAACTATTATTACGAGAAAACATGGAATTACCTAATAACTAACTAATCCTATTTATGAGAAGAAAAATCATGCCCGGTGTAATGGCGGCATTTCTGTTTGTGCCATTATCCGCTTTTACTCAAACGACAGAACAACCCGAATGGTGCAATGAGTATGTATCGGGAGTAAACAAGGAACAAGCCTGCCAGATAGCTATTCCTTTTGCTGATGAACAGCAGGCAATGAATTTGGCGATTGAAGAATCCACTTATTACAAAACGTTGAACGGTACATGGAAGTTCCATTGGGTACCCGATCCGAAAGACCGGCCCCAGGATTTCTGCAAACCCGAATATGATGTAAGCCAGTGGGATGATATCAAGGTTCCTGCCACGTGGCAGATTGAGGCGGTACGTCACCACAAGAACTGGGACAAACCATTGTATTGCAATGTTATTTATCCTTTCTGCGAATGGGATTGGAAAAAGATACAGTGGCCGAATGTGATTCAGCCACGTCCCTCCAATTATACTTTTGCAACAATGCCTAATCCTGTAGGAAGTTATCGCCGGGAGTTTACCATCCCCGAATCGTGGAAGGGGCGCGACGTCTTTATTCGTTTCAACGGAGTGGAGGCTGGATTCTATATCTGGCTAAACGGCAAGAAGGTAGGTTACTCGGAAGATAGTTACCTGCCTGCTGAGTTCAACCTGACTCCCTATTTGCAAGCGGGGAAGAACGTACTTGCAGTTGAGGTCTATCGTTTCACGGACGGCAGTTTCCTGGAGTGTCAGGACTTCTGGCGGTTCAGTGGTATATTCAGGGATGTTTTTCTGTGGTCGGCTCCCAAAACGCAGATCAGAGATTTCTTCTTTCGTACGGACTTGGATGGAGAGTATAAAAATGCATCTGTTTCTTTGGACGTAGAAGTTACGGGAAAGAAGAGTAACTGTGAGATACAGGCAAGGTTGACAGACCTGGAAGGTAATGAAGTCGGTACACAAAGCATGCGTGCCCAGATGGGTGCGAATAATCTCCAGTTTGAAGTGATGAATCCTTTGAAATGGACAGCAGAGACTCCTAATCTTTATAATCTGACTGTTGTATTGAAACAGAAAGGGAAAACTGTAGATATTCGTAGCGTAAAGGTTGGTTTTCGTAAGATTGAGCTTGCCAAAGATGGCAGAATGCTGGTTAACGGAAAATCTACTTTATTTAAAGGGGTAGACAGACACGATCACAGCTCGCTGAATGGACGTACGGTATCCAAGGAAGAAATGGAAAAAGATGTGCAACTGATGAAGTTGCTGAACATAAATGCTGTACGTACTTCTCACTATCCTAATAATCCTTATTTCTATGATTTATGTGATAGATACGGTATCTATGTGCTTTCTGAGGCCAACGTGGAGTGTCACGGACTGATGGCGTTATCCAGCGAACCTTCGTGGGTGAAAGCATTTACGGAACGTAGCGAGAATATGGTAAGACGTTATAAAAATCATCCTTCTATTGTAATGTGGTCATTGGGAAATGAGTCTGGTAATGGCATTAACTTTAAGTCAGCAGCAGAGGCTGTTAAGAAACTCGACAATACCCGTCCTACTCATTATGAAGGAAATAGCTCTTATTGCGATGTTACCAGTTCTATGTATCCCGATGTGCAGTGGTTGGAGAGTGTAGGTAAGGAACGGTTGCAGAAATCGCAGAATGGAGAAACAGTGAAACCTCATGTAGTCTGTGAGTATGCGCATGCAATGGGAAATGCAATTGGAAACTTCAAGGAATATTGGGAGACTTATGAACGTTATCCGGCACTTGTCGGCGGTTTTATCTGGGATTGGGTAGATCAAAGTATTAAGATGCCTACTCCGGACGGTTCCGATTATTATATGGCCTTCGGAGGAGATTTCGGCGATACTCCGAATGACGGCAACTTCTGCACGAATGGTGTTATATTCTCCGACCGTACGTATTCTGCCAAGGCTTATGAAGTAAAGAAAATGCATCAGCCTGTATGGGTTGAGGCTATGGGAAGTGGAAAATATAAGCTGACTAATAAAAGATTCCATGCAGGGCTGGATGACCTCTATGGAAGATATGAAATTGAAGAGGACGGAAGAGTCGTGTTCTCGGGCAATTTGGAAGAATTGTCACTGGATGCGCAAAGCAGTAAGGTTATTACTATAGATGATAGCCGGATAAAGAGACTTCCCGGAGCCGAATACTTCATTAAGTTCAGCTTCTGCCAGAAGCAAGATACTGAATGGGCAGAGGCAGGGTATGAAGTAGCATCGGAACAATTTAAGCTCTCTGATAGTGCGAAGCCAATTTTTAAATCAGAAAAAGGCAGTATTGAACTGGTGGAAACCAGTGACGCATATCTGGTAAAAGGACTACAGTTTGAAGCAACCTTCTCAAAGCAGGAAGGTACTATTTCTGCTTATACATTGAACGAAGTGCCGATGATAAGCAAGGGATTGGAATTGAACGTTTTCCGTGCTCCTACTGACAATGACAAACAAGTGGACGGAGACTGGTTCCAAAATGGACTGAATCGTATGCTTCTTGAAGCTGGACACTGGGAGGTGCATAAAGAAGACGGTAAAGTGAGATTGCAGATAGAAAATCTGTATCGGGGACAATCAGGTTTCGATTATCGGACGAATATAGAATATACAGTTGGTGCAGATGGCTCTATCATGGTGAATAGTACCATAATTCCCGGAACAAAGGGAGCGGTTATCCCTCGTGTGGGGTATCGCATGGAAATGCCGGAAGGATTTGAACGGATGCGCTGGTATGGACGTGGTCCATGGGAGAATTATGTAGACCGTAAAGATGCTACGTATGTAGGCGTCTATGATGATTTGGTGTCTAATCAGTGGGTGAATTATGTGAGAGCTCAGGAGATGGGCAATCATGAAGATGTACGTTGGATTTCAATAACCAACCCCGATGGTATAGGCTTTGTTTTTGTTGCAGGAGATAAGATGTCTGCCTCAGCATTGCATGCTAGGGCACAGGATATGGTTGATCCTGCTAATCGTCGTAGATTGCTTCATAAATATGAAGTGCCGATGCGAAAAGAAACTGTTCTTTGTTTGGATGCACAGGTGCGCCCACTTGGTAATGCAAGCTGTGGACCTGGCCCGATGCAAAAGTATGAACTTCGTTCACAGCCTACTGTTTTCAGCTTTATCATGCTGCCTTTGGAGAGAAGTTATTCAAAAGAGGAACTTGTAAAGAAAGCACGGGTACAGATGCCTGTATGTATGCCTGTACTGATAGAAAGAGATAACAACGGCTACCTGAATTTGCAGACTAGTACCCCGGGAGCGACTATTCATTATAGCTTGAATGGCGGAGAAGATAAAATATATGACGGGCCATTTGAATTAATTTCTGGTGGTAACGTAGAAGCATATGCTATTTCAGAACAATTGGCGAAAAGCGTAAAGTCTTCTGCTAAGTTACCGATCTATGTAGATCGTTCTACCTGGAAGGTTGTTTCAGTTAGTAGTGAGAATGGAGGTGAAGAAGCCCGGAATGCAATCGACGGAGACTTGAATACGATCTGGCACAGCCGTTGGAACGATCCGGTGGCAAAACATCCGCATGAGATAGTAGTGGATATGTCTTCTTTGCTTGAAATAGATAAGTTTATCTATCAGCCGCGTAATTCTGAAAATGGACGCATCAAGGATTATGAACTTTATTTTAGCCAGGATGGAAAGAACTGGGGGAATAAGATGAAAGGTAGCTTTGAAAATTCGGCTTCTGCACAGTTCGTTACATTAGAAAAGCCTATTGTAACCCGCTATTTCAAACTGATAGCTTTGTCTGAGATTTATGGCAGAGATTGGGCTTCGGCTGCTGAACTTAATGTAAACGCCATACGGAATTTGTCAGGTGTGTCCGGAGGCAGACAAAAAGTGGTGTATGTAGACAGTGATGCAGACGGAAGTATGAAATTGGCTGCTGATGGTGATATGAATACATATTGGCATACGGTACATAATCAGTTCTATCTGGCACCTTATCCTCATGAAATACAAATAGGCTTAACCAAAGAAACGGTAGTAAAGGGAATCAAATATACTCCCCGACAGGATGCTGCCGAAGGTCGGATAGCTAAATATGAAGTGTATGTCAGTCGTGATGGAAAAGAGTGGGGAAAGGCAGTAACCTCCGGTACGTTCGCTGATTCCAAAGAAGTGCAGACGATTGAATTTACTCCGTGCAAGGCACGCTATGTGAAACTTCAGGCTTTGTCTTCCGTCGTGAAGGATGGTAAAATGGCTGCTGTAGCAGAGTTGGAGGTGTTGACAGCTGAATAAAGATATTCTTATATATCTTTCAGATATGAGGAAACTTTTGTGTAGAAGCTCTATATATTTGAGCATATCTCAGAAGTTCTTGTAGTATATCAGTGAGCCCTGCAACATATTAGCAATTTTTGCCGATATGTGCAGGGCTCACTTGTTGTGTAATTGTGAGATGTATAAAATCTCTCACATATTTTTTTCTACCATTGGATAGCTTGGTCTTGATCTGGTATCAATGTATTGATTTTGCGCTCCATGAGTAGTGAACCGGTAGCTCTATATGAAGTAGGGACATTGGATGATGTTATGTCATCATAGCTATACTCCATTCTTAATACATGGTAACGATGCAATAAATAGGGTTGATTCGTATCCATTTCATCCCAGATCTCATATGTTGGTTGTCCGATTACCTGAAAGTTTATTTCTGGATTTGCTGATGTTATTGTTAGATTTCCTGTCCTTTTGGTTTCGGTAACTTCTGTAGGTTCTTCAAATTTTACATTGATTTTGTAGGTTTCCCGATCAATTGAATTGTCCTCTTTGGTACCTACATAAAAGAATACTGTATTTTCATCTACTACATGAGCTCTCCGATTGTCGACAACCAATGGGTCATCATTGGAACCTGCAAAATAAATATTCATAGCGGTTGCAGAATAATTACCCGAGTAATCATTATATGGCAAAACATGTAGTAATGCTTTACGCCAGCCTTTTCGTTTGTTAGTTACATAGGAAGGATCTTCTTCAATAGTTAAGGGTAATACCCATTCTTTAGACAAGTTTAGACCTGAGAATTTAAATTTAATGGGGAATAGTTCTTTTCTAGTACCTACTGGCATATAGCAAGTAGGTGATACGAACTCGTAGTTTTGTTCGGGTAGCAGTTCATACCATAAGTCTTTTCTTAGCTCGTGATAGTTCGCTAAATTTAAAGCAACGAGTGTATCTGGGTCCACAGCAATACGCACATTTAAATCTCTGTCTAACGGAGTTGATCCACTAACTAATACTGGAAGATCATATACAACTTCTCCATTAGGCTTGTATCGTACATATATATCTGAAACTTCTTCACTTCCTATGGGAGCCTTTAAGGAAATCATGTGTGAGTAGAGTTCATCTTTCCATTCATCATTGCATGCACTGAAGAAAAATAGTGTAGCAAATATTGTAGCTATATAGATTATTTTCTTTTTCATTTGGTGGCTTTTTATGTTAATCAAATGTTTCCCAGCCCGGAGCTTGTGTCATCCGTCTGTTCCATTGTAATTCTCTCTCTAAAACAGGCCAAAAATACATCTTACGTGAGAAGTTGGCTTGTAAATTCTCTACTCGTACACGTTCGTAGAATCGTTCTTTAGTGGCCTCTGTCATTAATACATTGCAGCCATAGATTTGTTCAGATTCTTCTATTGGAACATCTTTCCAGCGTCTCAAATCGTGGTATCGTTGGTTTTCACCCATAAGTTCTACTTGACGTTCGTGTTTCAGTTTCTCACGGAATAATGTTTGGTCATTATAGATTTCTTGTTCATAATCCGGCATGCCGGCACGAATACGAACTCTCGAAACAGATTTGCTCATTTCTTCTGTATTGCGGGAAACTGTCATTGGTTCTCCCTGCCAGTTTGTTATTTCATAGCTATTACCTGGAGTAAGTTCATTAAGAGCTTCTGCATACATTAAAAGAATGTCAGCATAGCGAATTGTAACATCTACTTTGTCGTAGATTTTTCCATTATTGGTATTGCAATCATTCGGATTGACAAACTTCATCATTCCAATTCCTGTAGGTATCCATTTGTCAGAACCATTTTTTCGTCCTTCTTTACTTCCTCTATAGTACCATATTTGCTGATTACGATACTCTGCATCTTTAGCACTGGTAAATGGCCAAAAAGCACCACTAAATGCTACGCTGGCATAAAAGCGCGGTTCGCGATTAGCATATTCTTTCCAAACATTAGGGCGTAGTTGTGGATATTTTCCTGCTTTATATTCGTCTTCAGTTACAAAGCGTTTATTTGCTTCGCAAGTATCAAGAAAATGTTGTAAATCGAAGGCGTCACCATTTGCCATATCGTAAGCATCACATTGTTTAGCTGTCAAACCGTGTCGATTCTCTCCCCCTGCAAAAGTCGGCATCTGATTTTGCACGAGGTGGTTTACTTGATCTCCTATGTAGTTATTGCCACGTGTGAAGATCAATTCTTCGTTTTCATTAGCGTATAAGTCACCGTTAAAAATGGAACGGTAAGATTCGAACGGATCGATATTAGCCCATCCATCTGGGAAATTCTTATTTGAATATTTGGCATTATATGGAGGCTTTACCGTGGCTGGGTAAGTATTGTCGCCTTTGTCTTGATAGTCTGCAGTATGTAATTCATATCGTCCCAGATCAATCACATCTTTTGCTGCAGCGGCAGCTTTTGCCCATTTGCTTTCGTCATATGTTTGTGACATTAATATGCGCCCCTGATCGTCTACAAAATCAGTAAATTTATCAGGGTCGTCGGGTAAAGGATTATTGAGTGGGCTGGCTGAATATAATAAGGCTTTTGCGCGTACGGCTAATGCTGCCCCTCTTGTTGCACGTGCGATATTCTGCCTGTCTCGTCTGTCAGGCAAGTCTTTGGCTGCAAGTGTCATTTCCTTGTCAATGTAATCCACTACTTCGTCATAGGTAGCTCTTGGGTAAGACATGCCTGTATATGTCTCGTCAATGCTAATCGTTTCATCGGGAATTAGGGGGATTGGACCATATTTCCTTAATAGTAACCAATAAAAATAGGCTCTTAAGAAACGGGCCTGTGCCTTTTTATCTAGGATTTCCTCTTTTGTAAGTTCTTCATTTATATCTACATTATTAACCATAATAGAGGCTTGCCGAACACCTTCATAACAACGGATATAAGAGTCGTTAACCCATCCGTTATCGTATTGTCCAAATTTGAAAGCATTATAGTTTACAGCCCCATCACTTTCATTAAATATGATATCGTCCGAATAGTTGGAGAGCGTGAATTTTATAAGTCCATATTCTATATTTGAACCTGCTAAAAGTCCGTAGCACTTTGCTAACCATTCTTCTGTAAACTGTTTACTTTTAAAGATTTTCTCTTCACTTTGTCGATCGTTGAAGAAACGTTCTACACTTAGATAATCAGAGCAGGAAGAAAAGCTGATTCCTAACCCGAGGCTAAATGCAACGGCTAATATTATATGTTTCTTTTTCATGTCTTTGATATTAGATATTGATAGTTAATCCTAGAGTATATGATCTTGATAATGGATATTGCTGCCCGTTACTGCTTCCTAGTTCTGGATCCCAAAGTTTGAAACTAGAGAAGGTAGCTAAGTTAGTACCCATGAAGTAAATGCGAATATTATTTAAGTGTAATTTGTTGACAAAACTTTTAGGTATTGTGTATCCTATTTCCAAATTCTTTAGGCGAAGATAAGAGCCATTACGTAACCAATATGTAGAGGAACGATAATTGTTGCTATTCCCGCCATAACTAAGACGAGGATATTTAGCACTCGGATCTTCATTTTCACCTAATATCCAACGATTGGATTCTACAACATCAGCCAGAATATTTCCCCAGTCTCCATTCTCAAAAGGATATACAGTAGGGCCATCGATGCAGAAAGTAGATTTACCAGAACCTTGGAACAAAACATTGACATCAATGCCTTTCCATTGTCCAGAGAGTCCGAAGCCATAAACTAAGTTTGGACGTGCTGTAGCTCCGATAGGAACGATATCATTGTCGTTTACATAGCCATCTCCGTTTACATCTGCGTATTTAATATCACCTGGCATAACATCTCCCCAAGATTGTTTGGGACTGTTGCGGATATCATCATAGTCTTTAAATAGTCCTAATGCGATAAGTCCGCGGGTTTGGTTTACTCGGAAGCCTTTTTGGCTCTTGTAAGGGTAGTTACTATATTCTTCATCGTATTCTAGTATTTCACTTTTGCTATAAGTGAAGTTACCCCGTAAGGTGAGGTTGACATCTCCGATACGTTGTTTAAATCCGAAGTTTCCATCAAATCCTTTAGATAATACAGAGCCAATATTGGTAGATATCCTCATTGCACCGTTCAACCCAACAGAAATGGGAATGAAATTACGTTGTTGGTAAATACCGTCACGCTGTTCATGGAAATAATCAATTGTTCCGGTAAACTTATCATCCCATAGAGAGAAATCAATACCAATATCGTGTTTGGTTGCTATTTCCCATGTAACAGCTGTGGTTGCATAATGTGTGTAACTTAAACCTGTGAATTCATATTTTTGTCCAATATCGGCATAGTTGAATCCACCACTGGCGCCGAAAGTAGATAAATAAGGAAAACGTTGGTCATTATCTCCTACGACGTCATTACCGACTTTACCATATGAATAACGAAGCTTAAACATGTTCATCCATTTCAGATGTTTCTTAATAATAGGTTCTTCTGCAATATTCCATGCAACAGAATAAGCGGGAAAGAAGCCATATTGATGTCCTGGGGCAAAGTTCTCGGAACCATTATAACCAAAGTTGAAATCAAAGAAATAGCGATATTTCCATCCATAAGTGAAACGTCCTGCTAATCCTTGATGGCGTTTATCGATTCCTTGCATGATATCGTTTCCATTCTGAGAAGTATCAATTGTTTTGTCTTGAGAATATTTGAATACGGCTCCTACGATATGGTCACCAAAAGTACGGTCGTAGTGTAACTCTGCTTCTAAGTATTCTTTACGGTTTCCGTTGGAAGAGGATTCTTGTGTCATAAGTTGTTCGTCCTTGATTTTCTTCATAACTAAACTTCCGTCAGAAGCGCGATTTTGTTCCGCTCTCCACATCTCAGGAAACTTTTTTCGATTAATCCACTGGAAGTTGTTTGTATCAAATCCATAACGACCAATAAATTTTAAACCTTTAGTAATAAAGCTGAAATTTTGTTCTAAGGTAGCATTAGCTTGTAATTTGTTATTCCATGTTTCTTGATACCCTGTTTGTGTAGCGGCTACCCATGGGTTGAGTTGGTCATTCTCTGAACCGTAAGCAGGTACATATCCGTTGGAATACATAACAGGAACTGAGATTGGATTATTACGCATGGCTGATGCCCAGATATTACCAGCCATTCCCGGTTCATTTTTCTTGTCTAATGAACCTGCAACTCCTACCTTTAATAAAGTAGATTTGGTGATATCCATATCTACATTGAGGCGGTAATTCCAGCGTCTGTAATTTGCATTTGTATTATAATCTTTTAGTCCTTCGTCCACTTTATACATACCTCCTTCGTCCACATAACTTACAGATACATAGTAGCGAGCAAGTGAGCCGCCACCATTCATATTTAATGTTGCACGATAAGTTGGGGCGCCTTTTTTCAGAAGTACATCCATCCAGTCTACGTTGGGGTATAGATCTTTGTCCAGTCCGTTGCGAAGGATATATAATTTTTCATTCGAAAAGAATGCTTCTTGATTACGAGTTGTGCGCGCTTCGTTCATTAAGCTGGCATAGGTGTAACCGTCGACTAGTTCTGGCGTATAGGTTCGTGTATTATAAGTTGTTTCAACTTTTGCGTCTATCTGTACTTTACCAGATTTACCACGCTTAGTGGTAATTAATACAACTCCATTTGCACCGCGAGAACCATAAATGGCTGTTGCAGAAGCATCTTTTAGTACAGTAAATGATTCAACATCTTCGATGTTGATTTCATTCATATTCCGTTCAAATCCATCGATCAATACCAATGCACCGGAACCGGCACCAAAGGTAGAAATTCCACGAATCCAAAACTCTGATATATTATTACCGGGTTGTCCGGATGTTTGGCGAGCCATTATACCAGCTACATTACCAGCCAACGCATTTGTAATGCTTGATGTGGAGGTTCTTAGCGTACTGACATCAACAGTGGTGGCTGCTCCAGTCATCGTAATCTTTTTCTGTGCACCTGTTCCGGTAATAACAACTTCATCAATAGCAGTTGCTTTGGCTTCCTGCATTACTATATTGATGATTTTTTGGTCTTTAACAAGTATTTCTTGTTTCTCGAATCCTATAAAAGTGAATACTAGCTTTTGGTAAGGTTCAACTTTTATTTTAAATTTACCGTTTATATCTGTAATAGCACCTAATCCAGGAAGATCTTTTACGGAAACATTTACTCCGACAAGCGGCTCTTTGCTTTGATCTAGAACGATACCGCTGATTTCTATCTTTTCTTGTTGTTGCTCTGTATGTGCGTATGTGTCAATCATACAGCTAATCAGAAAAAACAAACTTAAAATATATTTTTTCATTCGAAATGTGTTTTTATAGTTATTCTACAGAAATTGTACGAATTCGATGGTTTTCTCTATCTGCTATATAGAACGTTTGTGTTTCTTCATCATAAGCAATGCCACAAGGACTGTCAAAGCGTGCTTCTGTACGTAATTCACCGTCAATATATCCGTTAACTTGTCCATCGGAGGATACACTACCTCTTCCTGCATATGTTGAGATGATGCCATCGGGAGTAATTTTACGAATACAGTGTCCATTCCTATCACAAAGATAAAAATCATAAATGTCTGATTTACCGGCTTCTATATAGCTTTTGTTTTTTACAAACGTACCTTGGTATGGCCATACGAAACGACCTGCTGTACCAGGAGAATCCACCCATGCGCTAGCTCCCTCTGAACCGGCGAACATCGTTGGTTTTTGGAACTCTTTGGTTTCTGGGTTAAACATTGACTTATAAAGACAATTGGCGCCTGTTATATACATATATTTACCTTCAGGATGAATCGTTAAGAAGGCATGTTCATTGCGGCTTTCATATGTAGGGAATACTTCTTTTGCTACCATCCCCTGTGTTGTTGGATCAAAAACAACTCTGTCGATAGTACCCTGCCAATAAATACTATAATAGAGCGTTTTTGTTAGTGGTTGATAAGCACAGCTATATCCTGTGCGATCGTAGACATAGGGTCTTGCTCTCCGGAAGTCTTCTGAACGTAACAAGTAAGCAATTTCTCTTCTATCTTTGTTATTTTGTCCGTGGTCATCTGATACAAACAAAGTATCTCCTGTCGCATCAAAGCACATGTAGTACATTCCCCCAAACAATCCTTGACCTTCAGTCATAAGTGTAGATACCTCCTGAGTCTCCAGGTTAATTCTTCGAATAGGACCTTTAAAACCATTTACAATCAGGCATTTTTGTATTCCGAACGTGTCCATTAACAACCATTCTGTATTTCCAAATCTAGCCTTTTCAAAATCTCCATCTACGTCCGACGAGTTTCCTTGTTCGTCCTCATTTCCTACTAATGTGCCTACTGAAGTCTGTGCAACATATTGGAAACGTTTCTCAAATTCATATTCTATAGGCGAAGCGGTTCCGTCGGCACTCTCGATAGATACTTTAATGTCTCCATCAAAGGCTTTGGGAGGTACCATACAATAAATTTCATTATTGTTACAACCAATAGTGGTGGTTGAGCGCCCTCCTATAGTAATTTGAATTTTTGAAGGGTCGTTTCCGAAATTCTCACCATAGATATGGAGTTGAGTACGGAGGCTTCCTTTACTCGGAGAGAAATCCGTGAATACGACCGGTTTGGACGGATCATACCCATTGGAACTAATTTTGTCGTCCTGGCAACTAGTAATACATGCCATCAGATACAATAGCAATACCCCGCACCAGTGGGGATATTGCTTTTTCATGTGCTCTTTTTTCATAAAACTTCTTTTTAGGTTCTCAAACAAAGTATAATTGTGTTCTTTTATAGTTTTACTTCAATGCCTTCTAGCAGATTTCCACTGGCATGGAGAATTCCTTTCTCTGTTATGACCTTAACTATAGCCATATCTTTATTCTCAGTTTCTCCTTTGCCGGTTTTTCCTGTCAGTTTTACAATGACTTTATTGTCTTTACGTTCAGCAGTGAATTGTTGTAGGCTGTAGTCTCCTTTCTTGTAAGACCAGCCGTCACCTGCATCCCAATACATGCTACCGGAGGCTTTTCCTTGCTCATCTAAGCAGACTAGTAGAGTCAGAGGGTCTAATGAACTTTCTGTAGTGTTTTGGATGATTTTCCCGGTAGGAATAATAGAACCGCCACGAATTTTCATTTTTGCTTGATATTTGTCGTTAGTATCTCCATTTACAAGTGAAAGTTCTTTCCAAATTCCTTTTGGAAGTGCCGGCTGACTGGCAAAAGCTGGGATGATGAGTAAATCATCGCCGATCAGGAACGCTTCTTCTTCAGCACGTAATGATAAATCTTTAGGATCGGAGAAGAAAACGGGACGCATGATGGGCATGCCGTTTGTTGAGGCTTCATGCATGAGAGTGTAGAAATAAGGTAGCAGTATATATCTGCGTTCCAAAGCAATGCGTGAAGCATCTTCTATTTCTTTACCGAAAGCCCAAGGCTCCTTGTTGTTTGTTCCTGCACAGGCATGACCGCGTGCGAAGGGATAAAATGCACCGAAACCAATCCAGTTTCCGAATAAGTCAGCATCAGCGTTAAATAAGAAGCCGCCTATGTCTGCACCGCTAATGGGCTGTCCAGATAGACCTAGGGTCAGTGACATTGGGACAGACATTTTCAGATGATCCCAGCAAGAACCGTTATCTCCAGTCCATGTGGCGGCATAGCGCTGGCCCCCCAAGAAATTGGAACGAGTCAGGATGAACGGACGTTTTTCGGGACGTACTGCCATAATACCTTCTCTGGATGATTTCACCATAAGGAATCCATATACATTATGGTACTGGATATGTTTTCCTGCTGGTAGATTTCCTCCTCCACGGTGAATATTATCTTCTGGCATAGTTTTATTGGGAGTATCGTTAATCTGAGGTTCGTTGACGTCATTCCAAACTCCATCGACACCTTGCGCTAAAAAGTCTTTGTATAGATTTTGCCACCATTTATTGGCTTTGGGATAAGTGAAATCAGGGAATGCAGCTGCACCAGGCCATGCATCGCCATTAAAATCTTTGCCATCGGCTGTTTTTACCCAGATGTCATTTTCAGTACCCGACTTGTAGACAAAGTAATTAGGATCTACTTTTGCTCCCGGATCAATCATCCATGTAGAATGGAAACCACGTAAGTGCAGATCACGATTAACTGCTTTAGGATTGGGAAATCCCTGTGGGTTGAATGTGAAAATCCGGTATCCGTCCATATAGTCAATATCCATCCAGATTGCGTCACATGGTATACGTTTGAGTCTGAAGGTATCTGCTATCTCAATAACTCGGCGATCAGGAGAATAAGAGAAACGGGACTGGTGATAACCTAATGCCCAGCGGGGGATCATCGGCATAGTACCTGTTAGTTCGGATAAACCACGGACAACTGCCTGCGGAGATTCTCTGTCGATAATGAACACTCGGAAAAGTTCTCCTTCACTTCTCAATTCTATTTTATTGTCCGTACTGCTAAGTTCAGCTTTCCAGCTGGTATCAAACAAGATACCGAAAGCAGTTCCGTCTTTCCTTACACCCATCATCCAGGGATGTGATTGATACAGGCGCGTACCGTTATCAACTCCATAAGCTCCGGAGTCCGTATTCCATAGTTTAATTGTTTTTCCATTTCTTAAAAGAGAACCGGTAACTTCTCCTCCTCCATAAATACTTGTTCCTTCCGGCACTGTCAGTGATGCATTTGCTTTACCGTCTGTAAGTGAGAAATTAGGGACAAGTACCCAATCAGAAGGGAGTGTACCCTGTTCGCGAGGTTCTTTTTCAATAGCAAAAGAGGGTACCTTTTTTGCATCGAAACCTTCCGGGATGAACTTAGCAATTCCATTTCCCACCATGATGCTGCGTGCGATATCTACTTTTTGCGTAGAAGCGTTTGCCAATAAGGGGAATGCTGTAAGCAAGTAAATTGCTACTGTTTTAATACACGTATATTTCATAAATTCTTGTTTGATTATTAAAAAATGAATGTCATGTTTATTTGTATTCAGCTTGTGACGGTTACTTTAATCAGGAGTTCCGCCTGTCTTTTGCATAGCGAAACTCCAGTGATGAGAGAATGATTTAGTATTGAATATTCTTTTGTATTTTAATGTCTCTTGATGAGAAACCGAGCATGATATTATAGGTCCCCGGATCAGTTACAAATTGGGTACTGTTAACATCAAAGTACATAAATGATTCTTTGGGTAATGTCATCTTAACTGTTGTCGATTCTCCTGCTTGTAAGAATACTTTTTCGAATTTTCTTAGTTCTTTTTCCGGGCGTTCTACCGGGCTGCTTTCAGTTTTACCTACATAAGCTTGTACTACCTGTGCACCATCTCTCTTTCCTGTGTTGGCAAGACGGCAGGTTACTTCTACTGTGCCGTCGGCATTTGGCTTCGAAACAGTCAGGTCAGATAATTTGAAAGTTGTATAAGACAATCCATAGCCGAAGGGATATTGTACTTCTCGTTTTAATTTGTCATAACCACGATAGCCGATGAAAATACCTTCTGTGTATGCTACATGTTTGTCTCCGTCCGGGTCGTAATAACTGTTATATGCAGGATTGTCTTCCCATTTCTTTTCGAAAGTCATAGGCAGTTTACCTGACGGATTGATTTTGCCAAACAATGCTTCTCCAACAGCTGTACCAGCTTCCTGACCTCCGTAGAATGCCCAGATTAATCCTTTTAAAGTCGGGACCCAACCTTGCATCTCGATGTTACCTCCGGCATTGACTACTCCAATAATCGGTTTCTTACATCCGGACAGGCTAGCCAGCATTTTTTTGTCTACTTCCGGAAGTGCGAATGTACGGTCACTTGCTTCTCCTTCCGTGTCAGAGCTATGGCCAAAACAGGCTATTACCAAATCGCCCTTATTCAAGTAGTCTGCAAACTTATTTTGAGTATCGTTTTTGCGTTTCCATAAAAAGCAGACTCCTGCTCCTCCACCTTGTTGATAGTATTCTACGCGGACGTGATACTTTTCACCGGCTTTTAGTGTTTTTGTGATATTTGTACTTCTGAAACCTCCCGGAGTCCAGTCGTCGATGACTGGTTGGTCATTGATAAACAGCTTGTAACCATCATCACCGCCTAATGTGAATTCGTAGTCGGCAGTTTCGTCCACACACATTGTGCTATACCATTTTACAGAGAAATAATCTTTTGGCATACCTTCCAGTTCTGTACCCGCTGCCCAGGAATAATTAATCTTTTTCTCTGTTTGCTTTACAACAGGCGCACCTTCAAAATGTATATTCTTAAAATATTCGGCATGGAACCCTTGCTCATTGAGGTTATCGTCTGTATACATGATGGAGGGCATGAAGTCAAGCTCATCTATATATTCCACCTTGACATTGTTTTGTTCACCTTCTTTCTGTATTCCATCGAAAAGATTTGTGTAGTGGAAAGGAACTACTGCACCACTACCGCCTCCATGTACATAACCATGTGCGTTTTTGCCGGTGACAATGATGTGTTTGTATTTTTTCGGGTTCAGCGGAAGGATATTGTTTTCGTTCTTCAGTAATACAAGTCCTTCTCTGGCAACATTCAATGCTGTTTCAGCAGATTTCGGATCATCCAGGGGGATGTTTTTGTCTGCTTGTGTTCCATCTTTGAATCCGAAAGCGATGAGTATGCGTAGAATATGGCGGACTTTTTCGTCAACCATGTCCATTGTGACATCACCCGTTTTCAGGTAATAAGCCATATCTTTAGGATTCATTTTCTCACCGCCTGCCATTTCCAGGTCCAGTCCGCCTTTGGCCGCTGGAACGCAATAGTGGGTGGATCCCCAATCGGACATCACTAACCCTTTAAATCCCCATTGATTTCTCAGGACCTCTTTCAGCAGCCAAGGGTTTTCCGTGGTATAGATACCGTTCATCAGATTGTAACTGGTCATTACAGCTCCGACTTCAGCTTCTTGTATAGCGGCCTTATAAGCTGGGAAATAGATTTCGTTCAGCGTTCTCTCATCAATGTCATTACTAATGTTATTGCGGTCATAATCTGAATTGTTAGCTACGAAATGTTTTACTGTTGCCATTACTCCTTGATCCTGAACTCCTTTGATGTATCCTACGCAGATGCGGGAAGTGAGATACGGATCTTCTCCCATATATTCAAAGTTACGTCCACACATTGGAGCGCGATAGATATTGACAGCTGGCCCTAATATGACATTAACGTTTCTGGCTCTGCAATCGCGTCCCAATGCTTTTCCGTATTGGTAAGCGAGATTCTCATTCCAGGTAGCAGCCAATGTTACAGTAGACGGATAAGCTGTCGATTTTCCATTTGTTCCTAGTCCCTGCGGTCCATCAGACATTTTCATTCGGTGAATGCCTAGACGGTCTATACTTTTAGTGTACATCCAGTTGACGCCACCTATATATCCTAGTTTTTCTTCTACTGTCATTTGTTTTAGCAGATCTTCAACTTTCTGGTCTATCTCTGGTGTATACCATTTTTGAGCAGATGCACAAAAAAGGTTGGCTACGAATAATAATAAAAACGTAAATCTTTTTTGTTTCATATTAATTATTGTTTTAAGTATTAGTTTAATCTTTTAATTAATTTATGGTGGTATGTGCTGTATCAAAGTTTTGTTCCAATATATTTTGGGATTTTGCTATATCAGATTTATTGTATCATAGCAAGTCGGCTATACATTTCTACCATGGCAGCCTGAGTTAACAACCATTTCTTTTGATCTTTGCTTTTGCCGCTTAAATCAGTATTGAACAATCCGTTTTCATCGCGTGCATTATCCCATGCATAGGACAAACTCTTGTTAAAAGCATTAATATAAGTTTTATCCTTATCTATCCGGTAAAGTTCGATAAATCCTCTCAGCATAACGGCAGTAAACCAGATATCTCCTTTTTTAAGCATTCTGAAAGCCTCTTCATTGGTTGCAGGGGTAAAGTCTGTAAAGAAATAGTTGAAGCATTCTTTTGCAATATTTTGAGCATCCTTCAGATAGATAGGATTCTTTGTCAACTGATAGAGCAGGGCAGCCGATTGCATCATTTGCCCGCTGTTATAAGCGAATTTGGCTTTTCCTATTTTACCGTCGAGGCGAATATTATCAAAGTAGAGATAGTCTGTGGAGTCCTGTAGGTTTCTTTGGGTCCATTCATACAGTTTCTTTCCTTTTTCAAAATAGCTGCTGTCATTGGTTGCTTTGAATAGTTTGAGTGCCAGAACCGATCCCGGAGCATTTGAACAAGTATTTTTGGATTCTTTCTTTTGTTCACACCAGTAGATACCACCTCCCAATATACTGTCAGTTCCACTTTCGATAAATTTCCATATTAGTTGGGCTTTATCCAGGTACTTTGGTTCTTGGGTCATTTGATATGTATCGGTAAAGTCGATACCTAACCATACATTATCATCGTAAAACCGATCGGAAGCTGGAGCAGTCCGGATATATGACGAATAGGCATTGGGTACCCGTTGGGTATCGAAATATTCTTCTAATCCCGGTAATACCCGGCTATCTAATAGTTTCTTATACTTTTTATCATGTGTGGCTTCGAACAGTGCATTGACTGCGGAGAATGTTCCCGAATACGGCCATAAATAAGAGAATTGGTTGGGAATATTAGCCTGTTCTTCTGATGCCAGATAAGTGACGGTATGTTGTTCGTCGAAGGGATAGTTTTCTCGGAGTAACGATGAGTTGTCTACAGAATAATTTAGGTAGAGAGAGTCCAGTGTTTGCCGGGCTCTGTCCAAGTTTGAGTTAGGTTCTACTTGGGCGGAGGATACACAACCTGTTAATGAGGCTATGCAGGTTATACCTAATAAGAAATGTAATGATTTCATTTTATATAGTATTATATTCATTATTAACTAAAACGTTGATTTCCAATTTACAGGTAGCTGGGAAGCTACCTGCTTTTGGGTTACCTATTTCAAACTACCATCCTTTTATTTTGCTTTTTACCTCATTTTGTCGTTTGATGTTACAAAGGTACCAGGGTTGGTATAAGATTGTGTACGGACTTGTGTCATTTGTGTCTACTTGTGATGAAATGGCGCAAAAATAGATATATATGTCTTAAAAGCGTACTCTTGTTTTGTTAATTTTCAGATGCCTTGAATGTTTTCTGTGCAGTTCTTGGACGTTTTCCTGATTTTCTATATCTTTCCGTCGATTTTTATGGCGTGATTTAAAATAAAGAAATGCTATATGGAAAAACACAGTGAATGGACGAAAAAAACTTCTTTTCTTAAACGAATCCTATTTCTGATAGCTTCTTGCCTTTTGATAGGGGCGGAGGCAAATGCTTCTTATAGTTTGCGGCAATTCTCCAGTAAGAACGGATTGTCCAATAGCGCTATTCTCTCTCTTTGTCAGGATAGACACGGAGTGATATGGATCGGTTCGTGTGACGGGCTGAATGTTTATGATGGCAATTATCTGGGATTATACAAACCTACGAATCTTCAGAATAGCTTTTCCGGCAATCTGATAGAACGGATTATTGAAGCCGATAATGATGTACTGTGGATACAGACTAATTATGGACTTGACCGCTTCGATACACAAAGGCAGACTATACAAAGTTTCAAGGATTTTAAGTATATCAACCGTATGGCGAGAAGTCCGGAAGACGATTTCTTTATAATAAAGGATGACGGCTATATTTATTATTATCAACCGGAATTGAAAGAATTCTGCAAACTGGACGTGAAGAAAATACATTTTGAGGAAGTACAGCAGATGTCTATTGATAATTCCGGCGTTCTCTGGATTTTCTCTTCGGACAATGATAACCGGAGCTATGTGATAGAAAAGAATGAAAATCAGATCAAGCTGGTTCCCTGCAATCATTTAAATCATTCGGAAAAGCTTCTGTGGACATTTGTAGATGGAGATTTAATCTATTTTGTAGATAGTACCTATGCGTTTTATGAGTACGATCTGAATAGCCATAATAAATATTTTATAGCGGATCTGGAAGAGGAGATTCAGCATCGTGGCGATATCTCATCTATCATTAAGCAGAAAAACGATTATTATATTGGTTTTAAAAGCAGCGGACTAATTCAGCTGAAATATTTGCCGGATTCGAAGGTGAAGTATGCTATACAGTCCATTAATATTCAGTCGGGCATCTTCTGCCTGATGAAAGACCGGTTTCAGGATATTATCTGGGTAGGGGCTGACGGACAAGGCATATATATGTATTTTACGGATGAATTTTCTATTGAAAATGTGTTGCTGGACGTACCGGAATATCGGGTAAATAACCCTGTCCGGGCATTGTTCCTTGATCATGAACAGACCTTGTGGATAGGCACAAAGGGGGGAGGCATTCTAAGGATGATGGACTTTCATCCTGACAGGGAGACATTGCCGCAGGCAGAGAGAATCCTGGCGAACAATAGTGCATTGATGGATAACTCAGTCTATAGTTTTGCTCCGGGCAGACGAAATTCATTATGGATTGGTACGGAAGACGGACTGAACTATTATTCTTACCTCACGAGAAGGATAGAAGAATTTCCGGTTATAGCGGATGGTAAAAAAGTGAAGTATGTGCATTCCATCTGTGAGACGAATGATAGTACATTATGGGTTGTTTCGGCAGGTGAGGGCATTGTGAAAATCACTTTAGAGGCTTCTTCGTCCTTGCCGAAAGTGAAGTCGGCACAACGTTTTACTTTGGATGGAGGAAAGAGAAACTCTAATTATTTCTTTGTCTCCTATCAGGAGAATGATTCGACTATCTGGTTTGGTAATCGCGGATATGGTGCATATAAGATGAATACACGCACCAATCAACTAACCCCTTGCCGCATTGACGATGTGGTGAAGAATCAGACGGTGAATGATATTTTTGCCATTCATAAAAATGACGAAGGATACTGGTTTGGCACGAGCTTCGGATTAACCCGGCTTTATCAGGGTGAATACAGGGTATATAACGAGACTGACGGCTTCCCCAACAATACGATTCATGGTATATTGGAAGGAAGGGATAATAATTTGTGGCTCAGTACCAATCAGGGGATGGTGCGGTTCAATGTTCGCGAGAATACAGTACAGACCTACCGCCAGCAAGGTGACCTGGAAGTGATTGAGTTCAGTGATGGTGCTTTCTTTAAGGACCAGCAGACAGGTACGCTATTCTTTGGCGGGACAAACGGATTCATTACAATTACCGAGAACGATCATATGTCAGAAGAATATATGCCTCCTTTGCATTTCAACCGTTTGTCTATTTTTGGTAAAGAATGTAATATCTATGATTTCCTGCAAGGACCCAAGCAAGAGACTCTGGTGCTTGACTATAGCCAGAACTTCTTCAATCTGTCTTTTCTGGCAGTCGATTATATCAATGGCAATAATTATACTTACTCTTATAAGATAGATGGATTGAGTGACAGCTGGATTGAGAACGGACTTTCTACAGTAGCTGTTTTTTCCAATCTGTCACCGGGAGAATACACCTTACTGGTGAAATACCGGAGCAATATAACCGGACAGGAGAGTGAACCTTTTTCATTGCTCATTCGTATCATTCCCCCCTGGTATATGACTATCTGGGCCTACGCTTTTTATTTCCTGCTGTTTATTCTGTTGATTCTCGAGTCTGTCTGGATGATAATAAGGCATTATCGTAGAAAGCGGAATGTGATGATTGAACAGATGAACCGCCAGCAACGCGAGGAGTTGTACGAATCAAAACTACGCTTCTTTACGAACATAACACATGAATTCTGTACCCCACTGACATTAATTAATGGCCCGTGTGAAAAGATTCTTTCCTATAGCAGGGTAGATGGTTATGTGCGTAAGTATGCTACGATGATTCAGCAGAATGCATTGAAACTGAATGCGCTGATTCTGGAACTGATCGAATTCCGTCGGCTGGAAACGGGAAATAAAGTCCTGAAGATTAAGCCGGTTCCTGTCACAGAACAGATACGCACCATTGCGGAATCATTCGGAGAACTGGCTGAAAGCCGGAAACTGAATTATCGTTTGCAGATTGAGAACGGAGTGTATTGGAATACAGACATCAGCTGTCTGAGCAAGATAGTCAATAACCTGATTTCTAATGCTTTCAAGTATAC
The DNA here is from genome assembly GCF_020091505.1 of Bacteroides faecis. Classification (NCBI taxonomy): domain Bacteria; kingdom Pseudomonadati; phylum Bacteroidota; class Bacteroidia; order Bacteroidales; family Bacteroidaceae; genus Bacteroides; species Bacteroides faecis. The sequence continues at coordinate 1,238,122 of NZ_CP081916.1, forward strand.
TCCGGAAAATGGTACCATAACGGTGATGCAGACAGTGGAGAATGACCGGCTTTGCATTCGCGTGTCTAACACCGGAAAAGGTATCAAGGCGGCTGATCTTACAAAGATATTTGACCGCTACAAGATTCTGGATAATTTCGAAGTACAAAACAAAGATGGCATTGCTCCGCGAAATGGTTTAGGGCTGGCTATTTGTCACAGTATGGTGAATTTATTGAATGGTCAGATTCATGTTTCCAGCACTCCTAATGAGATAACTACGTTTGAAGTGTTGCTTCCCACGATGGAGGTTACGGTCGATAATGAAGACGAAAAAGTGGTGGAAGAGTTACCGCCGGTACCGGACGAGCGGTCTGTTGAACTCCGGAACTCATCGACCGAATATGATAAAAACAAGCAAACGATAATGATCATTGACGATGATCCTTCTATGCTATGGTTTGTGACGGAAATCTTTGTGGGACCCTATAATGTGGTGCCATTGAGTAGTGCGGAGGAGGCTTTAAAACAATTGGGCATTCAATTGCCCGATTTGATTATTTCGGATGTGATGATGCCCGGAATGGATGGAATGTCATTTGCCAAGAAGATCAAATCAGATAAGCTGTTGAGCCGTATTCCCCTTATCCTGCTTTCTGCTCTGAATAATATCGATGAGCAGACAAGAGGAATTGAGTCCGGAGCAGAGGCGTATATTACCAAACCGTTTAACGTGGAATATCTGGAGAAGGTAGTGAGAAGGCTGTTGCAACGTGAGGAAGACCTGAAAGAGTATTATAGTTCTGTTCTGAGCGCTTTTGAACTGGATGACGGGCATTTCCTGCATAAAGAAGATAAATCTTTCTTTGAGAAGATGATGCAGATTATCGATAGTCATATTCAGGATACGGAGTTGTCTGTTGAATTGTTGAGTAATTCACTTGGATATAGTACCCGCCAGTTCTATCGAAAACTGAAGAATATCACGGACAAGACTCCTGCCGACATTATCAGGGAATATCGTCTGACTATTGTCGAGCGTTTGCTGCTGACAACACAGCTTTCAATCGAAGAGATCATGGATAAAACCGGATTCTCGAACAGAGGAACTTTCTATAAGGCATTTGCACAGCGGTTTGAAATGACGCCTAAACAGTATAGAAAGATAAAAGCGAAGGACGTGCAGGAGAGTTCCGAAGAAGGAGCCTCCGAATAAATGCCGGAATACCTTGGGAGATAACAATCGTTCGTTTCCGATAAGACATGGGTTAATAATTCTTTTTTTAGACATAAGAACAAAAGAACAAATAAGTTATAAAAGCTATAGGAAATATGTTCTTTTGTTCTTATGTCTAAAGTTGATTCAAAACCGTACGGAAATGAATTAAATTATAAATTAAGGATTAGGCACGGATTACACGGATGAACACGGTTTTAGTGCTATGATTAATTACGTAAAACAACCGTGTTCATCCGTGTAATCCGTGCCTAAATATATTCTTTTCGGTACAGTATGGAGCTTAAACTCGGTTTTCGGACTGACCCAGTAATTCTTCATTTCAAACTTCTTCATAATGATTAAAACAGATGTTTTATTGTCATCTGTCAGCTTTTAGTAGGCAAACTGTTTATAATGAGATAATTATCTCCTGACAATACACCCTGATAATACAGCTGACAATAGCAATCGTCCATTCTATTGTCAGCCGTATCATGCTGTTATTCCAGTTTGACTATTTGATAAAGAGTCCCTTGGTAAGTATGCTTTGCTCGTGCCACGCCTTTGGCATGCTTGTGCCACGCCTTTGGCACGACTGTGCCATCGCAGTGGCACAACTGTGCCAAGCACTTTGCACAACCATTTCAGAGGTTGGGCACAATCGTTTCCATAGGTGGCACAACTGTTCTGATAGCTTGTCACAAACCGTATGGATACTTGAACGGGAAACGACGAAAGGAGAGATGTTGGTGACAGTATGAAATGAAGGCTGATATATCGGAAGCTTCCCTCACTCCATAAGCTGACAGTAAAATGGAATTTTTGCTATTATCAGCTTATTGTCAGGGCTTATTGTCATGAGGTAATCTGTTTGTTATGAGGTTATTATATATGAAAAGCTGACAGATGACAATAGAAATCGATATTTAATCATTATGTAGAAAATGCGGGAAAATTATTTCTCCGGTCATTTCCTGTTTATATTTGAAAAATAGTATCTTTGCAGTGACTATCATTTTTTCACTAAGACGCAGGGAATCCTGCTTTTGACGAGTTGCAGGCATTTTTGCCTGTGGCTCTTCTCATAGGCGGTTTCGTACCCCCGTGGGGAGTATATAATGTACCTCCAGCGTCTTAGTGATGTGATAGTCAACGGGAAAGGCGAAACCGTTCTTTTTTTGCCCCTTTATTAATACTTTTATCTTATGGAAACTGAAAACGCTTTGACTATCGCGGAAGAAAGTCTCAATGAACTCTTTTTTGAAGAAGAAGCCCGTCTTTGGGCAGAGGTGTACGGCAAGCAATCTGATAAGCCGGACCTTGAATCTCTTCAACGCATGTTGGAGAATATGAACCATTTGCTGCTTAGCTTAGAACTTCCGTGGGAACGCTTTATCCCTATCCTGTACCGAAGTTTTGCTCTTTACATGCGTCATCCGGACGAAAATACCAATAACCGGAAAACTTATCAGCTTTCTGCCCAACTCATGGACGCTGTTGTCTTTCTGTCGAAGAATACGAGCTTCATTCATTCTGTGCACCTTTTCTGTAACGTGCAGATTGCTGCGCTTAAAAAGCTACAGGATAAAGAAGCAGAAGTGAACTCGATTTAAATAAAGGATCAGGCACGGATGACGCGGATTAACACGGTTGTTTTATGTAATCATAGCATTAAAACCGTGAAATCCGCGTCATCCGTGCCTGAATATATTCAAATCCGTTCGGGATTAAGCCTGACGAGGAAATAAACCGAAGGTTATGGGAGGGAGTTAAGTTTGCTGTGATTGCTGCATAAAAGTTAATTGAATGTTCTTGTGAGGGTGTGTTAAAACCCTTATAAATAAAAAATCATCCTCGCTACAACTATCTGAACTGCACTCCTAAAGTTTTGTGTCCAACTTTTGGGGTGCAGTTCAATCTGTAGCGAGGGTGATTTGGTTGAAAGGGGAGTTTTGACACATCCCCATAAATTCGTATAGATACGATCTTGGCAACTTACTGAGTTTCGTATCCGCTTATTATTTCTTTTTCGGCTTTCTGCGTGCCCATCCTTCTTCGCTGAAGTCAGGCTCTTTATCTTTGAAGAACTGCTGCCAGTCATCTGTCTTTTTCGGCCCCCGTGCTCCGTAGCCGCGTTCTTCGCGACTGGGCTTCTCACTTCTTTTTTTCTTGTCGGTCTTGTCATTACCCCCTTTGGATGATCTGTCACTTTTTATTCCTCTTTCTGACTTTTCAGAACGTGAGCCGCGACCATTGTCGCTACGTCTCTCCGAAGAAGTACCGAAAGGACGTTTACCACCCCGACGTTCGGATGAGCCACCATTTCTGCGACCTTCTCCGTTTTCTTCACCGGCAATCTCGACAGATACCTTGCGTCCGTTCCAATTGGCCCGGTTCAACGCTTTAACAACGTTCTGCACCTCTTTTTCTTCTACTTCGAAGAAAGAGAAGTTCTTCATCAGGTCAATGCGTCCCAGCTCAATGCGTCCGCGTGTATTGTTATTCAGTAGAGTAATTAGCTCACTAGGGAAGAAACCGTCCATCTTTCCCAGGTTGATAAACAGGCGGGTAAAGCCCGGTGCGGCCTTCCGGACGCCTCTTTCACGGCTGTCGCGTGTGTTGCGTTCTCCACGGCTGTCGGTAGGAACTTCAATTTCTTCGCGATCACGGTAGTAATCCAGAAAGCGGTTAAACTCATGAGATACCATGCGTTTGATCAGGTCCTCTTTGCTCAACCATTCCAGTTTACGGTAAATCTCGGGCATGAAGTCAGTGATTTCTTCCTCGTTTACCTTCACCTTTTCCAGTTCGTCGATCACTTTGATAAGCTGTTTCTCGCAGATCTGCTTGCCTGTCGGCATCTCTCCGGGGATGAACTTCTTGCCGATAATGCGTTCGATTTCGCGCAGCTTGCCTTTTTCTCTCAGGTTGATGATGGCGATGGAAGTACCTGTCTTTCCGGCACGTCCGGTACGTCCGCTGCGGTGCGTATAGCTTTCCGTATCATCCGGCAAACCGTAGTTGATTACATGCGTCAGATCGTCTACGTCGAGCCCGCGTGCGGCGACATCCGTAGCTACGAGCAATTGCAGGTTGCGGATGCGGAACTTCTGCATCACTGCATCACGTTGGGCTTGTGACAATTCTCCGTGAAGTGAATCGGCGTTATAGCCTTCCTGCATCAGTTTATCGGCAATCTCCTGTGTCTCTTTACGGGTACGGCAGAAGATGATACCATATATCTGTGGGTAATAGTCGACGATGCGTTTCAGTGCAGCATATTTGTCTTTTGCCTGCACTGTATAAGCTACGTGTTTTACGTTGCTTGTGCTTTCGTTCTTGCGTCCGATGGTTATTTCTTTGGCATTGTTCAGGTAGTTCTTGGAAATGCGTGAAATCTCCGGGCTCATCGTTGCCGAGAAGAGCAATGTATTGCGTTCTTTGGGTACATCGGCCAAAATAGCATTGATGCTATCGGTGAATCCCATATTCAGCATTTCATCTGCTTCGTCCATCACGATGTTGTGGATGGTTGAGAGGGAAACCGTTTTGCGTTCCATCAGGTCGAGCAGACGTCCCGGGGTAGCTACGATGATATGTACACCGCGTTTCAGGCTGCGTATCTGACTGTCGATTGAGGAACCGCCATAAACGGGCAGCACTTTCAATCCGTCAATGTATTTCGAGTAATCATTCAAATCGCCCGCTATCTGGAGACAAAGCTCGCGTGTGGGGCAAAGGATAAGCGACTGGGGAACCCTGTTCTTTACGTCAATCTGTTGGAGCAGGGGCAGACCGAATGCGGCTGTTTTACCTGTGCCAGTTTGTGCAAGAGCTACTACATCATTATTTTCTCCTAAAAGGTACGGAATCACTTCCTCTTGTACCGGCATGGGATTCTCATATCCCATCTCTTCAATTGCTCTACGTATCTCCGGAGAAACGCCAAGCTCTTCAAATGTCTTCATTAAATCTCTGTATATCTTTTATTTCGGCTGCAAAGATAGAGAAAAATAATGGATAATGAATAATGGAAAAAGGATAATTATTGCTGCCTGCATGGCATTATCCATTTTCCATTATTCATTATCCATTAATAAAATGCTGCGGAGCTGTTCTATTTCTTCTGCAGAGAGTCCGAGACCTTTCTTCAGATATGCCTGTACGCTGCCGTACTCCGCTTCTATCTGCTCTTTGGCGGCATTCAGAAAATCTTCTTTGGCAGAGTAAATCGTGGTAATCGCCTCTTGCGAGTTGATGGGTAATTTATAAGCATATTTAGATGCTTTGGGGATATTGAAGTAATCATTGCTCAGTCGGTAATCTTCCATGATAACTTCTTCATTGACTCCCAGGGCCGCCAGCACCAATGCCGAAGCGATTCCCGTACGTCCTTTGCCTGAGGTGCAGTGGATGACGGCGGGATAGTTGTTACGGTCGAGCAAGATTGTGAAAAGCTCCTTAAATTCTTTCGTGTAGTCGCTGACCAGCTTGCGGTTCATTTCCTCCACCAGCCGGTAGACTGTATCTGTTTTTATCTTTTCCTCCTGTATTTTTTGCAGGATGGATTCCATGTTTCCGGTAGGGATGGAGATATGCACGATGTTGAACGCGTCATCATGGAGTTGAGGATAATTGTGGCGCTCTTCTTCCGAACGCATGTCGATAATGGTCCGTATGCCTATGTTCTTCAGTTCCCGGCGAGAGCAGAAAGGAATACTGTCAATCTGTGCGGAACGATATAACATTCCCCAGCGGGTTACCTTTCCTGTTTCGCTGGATTTGTATCCTCCCAGGTCACGGAAGTTCTGTATACCGGGGATATTAACGTTGCGTGCCGCTACCTTGACCCGGTATTTGTTGTTGAATACCATCAGATAGTAGTACCGTTGACTGGGATCATCGGTGACGATTGTTTTCTTTCCTTTGGAAATGTTGATGATGTCCACAGGGTTGTCTTCCGGGATAAAGTCGTGGGCGGTAGAAGCATATATCTTTACCTGTCCTTTCAGTATCGGGGCTGTTTCCCATTTGATAATGCAGTTGCCCACATTATTCTCCTCGCATACCACAGAAATAGTAGGAGAGGTGCCGGAACAGGACGGGAGCACCAGTAGGATGGTAAGCCAGCTTAACAGGTTCTTGTACATAGTTTCTTTGTCTGAGTGAATCATGTACTGCAAAGATAAGAATTACCCGCAGATGTGATCATTCCTTTGCGATAATTAGCCAAAGTTAATAGTAATTTACGGGTAGGAGAGTACCCGTAAACAGCCTATTTGGTATAATTTCGGGCAAACTCTACCGGAACCGAATTGCTGAAGCTGCGACAGACTTCTGCTGCAAAGTCTTTTCCGCACTGAATGACTTTGTCCCATATTTCCTCGTTCAGGTTGTTCAGGTCACGGTAGCGGACTTCGTATTTGAGCAGCCCGTAGATCAATCCGGCATTGAAGTTATCTCCGGCTCCGATGGTGCTGACTGCATCCAACGGCTCTATCGGATATTCTTTGCTCACTTGATTGGTACGGAGCGATACCTTATCGCCGCCTGCCGTGCAGATAAATCGGGGACAATAGAACTTGATCTTGTCCTTATAGATTTTGTCTGCATCCTGCATTCCGTACATATAGAAGAAGTCCTCCAGTGATCCGCGTACAATATCCGCATACTCCAGATTCTCGATGATTGTAGGAGCAAGTTTCATTGCTTCGTTCTTATGAGAGGAACGGAAGTTCGGGTCATAATAGATAATTGCCTTTTTGTCCCGTGCCTGGTCAAGCAGTTCCAGTATCTTTTCCCGGAGTACAGGATTCAGTGCATAGTAAGAGCCTACCATGACAATATCATCCTCTTCCAGTTTGGGGAACAGAACATCCAGGCGTTGCTTGGGGTAATCTTTATAAAAGATATACTCGGCGTCACTCTTTTCGTTGAGGAAAGCCAGTGACACAGGCGACTTGCCGTCAGGGAACACGTTCACATGATCAGTCGGGATATGATTCTCGCGCATAAATTGCAGGATGATATTCCCTACGTGGTCATTTCCCGTTTCGCTGATGAATCCCACTTGGACTCCCATTCGTGCCAGGGATACGATGCCGTTGAATACAGAGCCTCCCGGTACGGCTGCGGAAGGCTGGTCGCCCCGGAAGATTATGTCGAGGATTGTTTCTCCGATGCCGATTACTTTTCGCATAGTGACCTTGATTTTTCTCCCAGATAACCTCCGTGATGGCGTTTTGAGTATTCGGCGATCGTGAATCCTGTTTCCTTCATGGTTTGTACTACCAGTATATCACCGATAACGGTCATGGCGGTAGTCGAAGTAGTGGGGGTCATCCCCAGCGTACACACTTCGGCAGGTTTGCCGGTACTCAGACAGACGTCCGATTCATGTGCCAGCGGGCTGTCAGGATTACCGGTGATAACGATAAACTTCAGTTCCGGGTCCAGATTATGGGCCAGTTGTGTTAATTCAACAATCTCGCGTGTCTTGCCGGAGTTGGAGATAAGTAGCAGCAAATCGTTTCTTTGTAAAATTCCCAGGTCGCCGTGTTGTGCTTCGCTAGGATGCAGAAAGACTGACGGAATGCCTGTGGAACAGAAAGTGGTAGCGATGTTCATTGCAATCTGTCCGGCTTTTCCCATACCGGAAGTTACCAGTTTTCCCTTTTTCTGATGTATCTGTTCTACAATCAGTTTCACAGCTTTCTCGTAAGCGTCTGTTACAGGGATGTTGAGCACTGCTTGTGCTTCCTGTTGCAATAGTTGTTTGATGGAGTCTATCATATGATCAGTATATTTTTTCTTTTAATTCTTCCAGAGTGTTTGCTACTTCGTAGTATGTAGAGAAGGGCTTCCGGGCGAATCCTTTGCTTTCCAGTGTGCCGAGTGCCTTCAGCAGTTCGTCGTAAAATCCATATTCATTGTAGAAGATGACTTTTTTCTGGTGGTATCCGATGGAAGCGGCGGCTATTACATGGAATATTTCGTCGAGTGTACCCACACCGCCGGGTAGTGCCACCAGTATGTCCGACTTTTCCGTCATCACATTCTTACGGTCACTCAGATTGAGGGTGTGGATTATTTCGTCCGGTTGTGTGCTTACGCTGTTTTTCTCTTCCAGCAGGGTCGGGACTACTCCGATAACTTTTCCACCGTTTTCTTTTACGGCACGGGCCACGCATTCCATCAGCCCGAGACTAGCTCCTCCATAAATCAACGTTTTGCCTGTCTGCCCTATCCATTCGCCTATCTGGCGGGCACTGTCGAAGTACATTTTGTCAATGCTTTCCGAGGCAGAACAGAATATTCCTATCTTTTTCATACACGTTGTAACTGTTATAGTCCACAAATATCTGCAATTTTCTATAAACGACAATAAGTTTTATTGTATTTTTGCGGCATTAATTCAATAAGGAAGTAGAAAACAATGCAATATAACGAATATACATTGCCGAATGGCCTGCGTATCATCCACGAACCGACTCTGTCGAAAGTGTCTTATTGTGGTTTTGCCATCGATGCCGGAACACGTGATGAAGCGGAGAATGAGCAGGGGATGGCTCATTTCGTAGAGCATCTTATTTTCAAGGGGACGGAGAAACGGAAAGCCTGGCATATCCTCAACCGGATGGAGAACGTGGGGGGCGACCTGAACGCTTATACAAATAAAGAAGAGACGGTAGTCTATGCCGCCTTTCTGACCGAGCATCTGGAGCGTGCCCTCGAACTGTTGGGGGATATTGTGTTTCATTCTACTTTCCCTCAGCATGAGATAGAGAAAGAGACAGAAGTGATCATCGACGAAATCCAGTCATACGAGGACAATCCTTCGGAACTGATTTTCGATGATTTCGAAGATATGATCTTCCGCAATCATCCGTTGGGAAGGAATATTCTCGGTAAACCGGATTTGCTGCGGAGTTTCCGCACAGAAGATGTCCTTTCGTTTACCAGGCGATTCTATCAGCCGGGGAATATGGTATTCTTTGTTCAGGGGCAATATGATTTCAAGAAGATTGTCCGTCTGGCGGAGAAGCATCTTGCCGATGTTCCGGCAGTAACGGTAGATAATCAGCGTGTGCCTCCTCCTCTGTATGTGCCCGAACGTCTGGTAGTGCCTAAAGATACTCATCAGGCACATGTGATGATCGGCAGCCGTGGATATAATGCGTATGACGACAAGCGTACGGCCCTTTATCTCCTGAATAACATTCTTGGCGGTCCGGGCATGAACAGTAAGCTGAACGTGTCGCTTCGCGAACGTCGCGGACTGGTCTACAATGTAGAATCCAATCTGACTTCTTATACGGATACCGGTGCCTTCTGCATCTATTTCGGAACGGATATTGAAGATATGGATACCTGTCTGAAACTCACCTACAAGGAATTGAAACGGATGAGGGATGTGAAGATGACATCTTCGCAACTGGCAGCAGCCAAAAAGCAGCTGATCGGGCAGATCGGAGTGGCATCGGACAATTTTGAGAACAATGCGCTGGGAATGGCGAAAACATACCTGCATTATCACAAATACGAGTCATCGGAGGTGGTATTCAAGCGTATCGAGACGTTGACAGCAGAGCAACTGATGGAAGTTGCCAATGAGATGTTTGCCGAAGAGTACTTATCGACATTGATTTACAAGTGATTTATTATATTTGAGCAGGACTGTACGAATGGTAACTAATTAGCTTTATTATACTTTGTTGCTACTTCCGGAAGAAGACCTGCCTATCTATTATAGGCGGGTCGGTTTCTTTAATACCAGCAGACTTTCCGGTCCCATATTGAAAAGCAGGTCGATAATACTCAGATTGGGAAGAAAACCGAGTTTGGATTCGAAGACCTGGTAATATGGTTGCGGGCTAAATTCCGGATCAGTTGTGCGGAAGTCTTTCTTGGGATGAATGCTTTCACGGAAATCAGTCTCTTCCGCACTGAATTCCATTTTATATGCTGAAGTCCGTTCTATATTGGGCTGAATGTCTATCAACTGACAAACCAAACGGCATATTTCTTCGTTGAAATCGATCAAAAACTCGTATTTCTTTTCGTAAAAGGGGCGGAAATCATCTTTATAATATTCGAAGAAAGGAGTGTTGTTATACGCTGATTCAATGGCGTTCCAGTGCAGATGGCGCCAGTTGCCGTGATCGGAGATGCGTATATCTTTCATCGGACATTTCAATGTATCAGGTTTGACAGTCGGGATGGAGAGTGCCAATTCACCGTCGGGACCGGCAATCGTACAACGGTTGCGGTAAGTTTGCTTGATGTAGTGATCGTGCTGTTCGATGTATATTTTATCATATTCCAGCAATTTGATGTAATATTCTACTGGAGCGAGGTAGGCGGATGATAAATAAGCTATTCTCATTATTTGATGTGTAGATGTTATGTTGAAAACTATGTATATGGATTATTTCACCGATTGAAAGAAACGGTTCCAGCGGTACCCGTCCAGTATTCCCGTTCCTTTTTCCTTGGAGAACCAGATCAGCGACGCTTTCCCGATCATATGATCTTGCGGAACGAATCCGAACAGACGCGAGTCGGACAGGTTGACGCTGTTGTTGGAAGCCATCCAGTAGTAATCTTTGGTGAAGAAACAATGCTGTGTAGGTTTTCCGTCGATATAAAGCGTATCATTCTTTATTTCCGCCTGTTTGCCTTCGTGCATCACGAGGGTATTTCGCATTAGCGTGATATTCCACGGATATACTCGTAGTGCTTTCCCTTTGCTGGGAACGATAAGCGGTTTCAGTTCCTTGTCTTGTTTTTCCGTCAGAGGCCGAATCCAGTTCCGGTCGCCGATGGCTTGTTCCAGCAGATAATATTCATATCGGCTGAAACTGCGGACATGAGTACTGTCATCGCTTCCCATCAGTCCGTCATTGGTGATGGAAAGCGTCCGGATAAGGGATGTGATCAGATTCTCTTTGGAGGCAGGGTAGGTATAAAGTCTCTTTTTATCGGGGTTGAACTGCGCTTCGGGAGAAGAGACGGAAAAGAGAGAATCGACAAGTAACGTATCGCCCGGAGTACCGATGCAACGGCTGATATAGATTTCCCGTCGGTCAATCGTAGGTTGCTGAATGCCGGCAGGATTGTTGAATACTACGATGTCCCGCTTCTGTACGGGGCGTTCGCGCCAGCGATGATAGGAAAATGCCGACATCAGCGGGAGGCGCAGACCGTAACTCCATTTATTTACCAGAATGCGTTCACCCTGAAAGAGAGAGTTCTCCATGCCGGTGGAAGGGATAAGGCAGGATGTAAAAGCAAATCCCCGGAGCAGAAGCACAATGACTATTGCTCCGGCGAATGCTAGTATCCATTTGAATTTACGAATGTTCATCAACTTTTATCACCTTATCGCACTATGATGTTCGTATCTTATCAGTCTACCCACTTGAAGATGCGGTTCCAACGGATCTTTCCGTCAAACCATCCGCGGTCTTTGTCAAGTGATAGCCATACAACGATCGGTTTACCCACTACGTGATCTTCGGGAACAAATCCCCAGTAACGGGAGTCTGCCGAATTGTGGCGGTTGTCACCCATCATCCAGTAGTAGTCCATCTTGAAGGTATATTGGTCGGTTTTCTCACCGTTGATGTAGATTCCGTCCGGCTTGATCTCCAGTTTGTTACCTTCGTAGGCCACAATACAGCGCTCATAGATAGGCAGATTGTCCTCGGTCAGAGTAATGGTGGCACCTTTGGCAGGTATCCAGATCGGACCGTAGTTGTTGCGGTTCCACTTGGTGTATAAGTTCAGCGGGTACATTTGTCCGGCATACTCTTCCGGTTCCATCACGATCTTGCTGATCAGCTTTTTATTGCCGGACAGCGTATCGTACATTTTCTTCGTCAGCGGCAGATGATAGATAGGAGCCATCTTGCCCTGTGCGTTATGATTGTTTAGTCCGATCTGCGCAAAGGTTTCTTCCCATGTGGGGTCATCATACAATGCCTGGTCGTCTTTGCTGATTCCTAATTCGCGGAACATATCTTCCGGGATATACGGGCCTGTGGTCTGTACAAAGTAGTTGAATTGCAGGTTTTCCGGATTCTCAATGGCCTTGCCGTCAATCATCACCTGACCGTCTACAATCTGGAGTGTATCACCGGGCAGGCCGACGCAGCGTTTTACATAATTCTCACGACGGTCTACCGGACGGTAAACCACCTTGCCGTAATTGCGTGGATTCGACAGAATCTGTTGGCGACCGGCATTATAATACAAGTCATAAACAGCGCGTTGTTGCTCGCGTGTCAGGCTGTCCATCTCTATCTGCTTGGGGTACAGGCGCTGACCTTCACCATAAGCTATCGAGTAGAAATCTCTCTGCTGATCGTTGAGTGCTACTGTGTCACCGGCAGGAAAGTTGAAAACGACGATATCGTTCAGTTTCACTTTTCCGAATCCGGGAACTCTTTTATATTTCCACTGAGGCCATTCGATGTATGATTTGGTATTTAAAACAGGCAACGTATGCTGAGCCAGCGGCATAGATAGCGGCGTATTGGGCACGCGTGGTCCGTAACTCATCTTGCTGACGTATAGAAAGTCGCCTACCAGCAATGACTTTTCCAGTGAGGAAGAAGGAATCTGATAATTCTGGAAAATGTAGATATTGACAAAGTAGACAGCAACCAAAGCGAAAACAATGGCATCTACCCAGCTCATGATGCTACGGACGGTAGGATTCTTCGATTTCTTCCAGAATGACCAGGGTATTTTCTTGGTGATATAGATATCGAAGATAAAAGGAACGACAATCAGCCCCCACCAGCTGCGTACCCAGATGAGGAAGGCGAGATAAAGGAGAATAGCAATGGTACATTTGATCCATTGTGTGCGTGTGGCTTGTCTCATAATCTAAAATTCGTTTGATAGTGGCTTTGAAGCCTTATTCGTTTAAGAATGGGAATAAATCACTCATACCCAGATATCCCTCATGCTGGGCGGTGTATTCGGCAGCCAGTATGGCTCCCAATACAAAGCCGCCGCGATTTTTGGCATCGTGCGTGATTGAGATACTGTCTACGTCAGATTCGTAACGGATGGTATGAATACCGAAAACCTCCCCTTCACGGATCGAGTCGATAGGAAGCTCGTTGGAAGCGCAGGCGTCAGTGCCGCTGACAGTGCCGTCCGGTGCAAGGAGCGTTCCTTTTACCCATTTGTCTTTGCGGTTCATATTCTCCAGTATTCCTTCTGCCAGCGTGATGGCGGTTCCGCTGGGCGCATCCATCTTATGGATATGATGAGTCTCGCTCATAGTGACGTCATAAGCGGGAAATTGATTCATTATCTTTGCCAGATGCTTGTTGACAGCTGAGAAAATAGCGACTCCCAGACTGAAGTTGGACGACCAGAAAAGAGTCTTTCCGCCTTCGGTACACAGTTTCTTGATTTCTTCGCCATGCTCTGCCATCCATCCTGTGCTGCCCGATACTAACTTGACTCCGGCTTTGAAAGCTTTCATATAATTGTTGTAGGCTACCATCGGATTGGTAAATTCAATGGCTACATCGGCGGACTTGAATGCTTCCGACTCAAAATCTTCCTGATTATCTACATCAATAATGCAGACTATTTCGTGTCCGCGACTAAGGGCTGCCTTTTCAAGTTCCTTGCCCATTTTTCCATAACCGATCAACGCTATTTTCATTGTTTTCTGACTTATATTCAAAATAATAGTCGCAAAGATAAGATTTTTATTACATTTGCAGTGCACATTAACTTTCTGTTAACATGGAACACCTTCTCCACTATGTGTGGAAACATAAATTATTCCCTCTCCAAATACTGCAAACCACTGAAGGCTTACGGGTAGAAGTAATCGATTCCGGACTGCAAAACTCCGATGCCGGTCCCGACTTTTTTAATGCAAAGCTGAAGATCGACGGCACATTGTGGGTGGGAAACATAGAAATACATACTCACTCTTCAGACTGGTACCGTCACGGACACAACAATGACAAGGCATACGATTCGGTGATTCTGCACGTCGTGGAAGAAGCGGATACCGAAGTAACCCGTTCCGACGGAGAGACAATTCCCCAACTGCGCTTGACTTGTCCCGAGAATATACAAACCCATTATCACGAACTTTGCAGGGCCGATCAATATCCTGCCTGCTATTCCATCATAGGGTCCTTATCCAAATTAACAATTCATTCCTGGCTGACAGCGCTCCAAACCGAACGTCTGGAACAAAAGGCGAAGCAGATTACCGACCGGCTGGAACGGTGCAATCATCATTGGGAAGATGCTTTCTTTATCACTCTTGCCCGTAATTTCGGTTTCGGCCTGAATGGCGATGCTTTTGAGACGTGGGCAGGACTGCTTCCGTTCCGGGCGATAGACAAGCATCGGAATGATCTGTTTCAGATAGAAGCTTTTTTCTTCGGACAGGCCGGTTTGCTGGAGGAGGCGTTTTTGAAGAAGGAGCAGGAGGACGAATATAGCCTCCGGCTCCGTAAGGAGTTTCGCTATCTGCAACGGAAGTTTGAGATGACGCAGGTAATGGATGCCGGTTTATGGCGTTTTCTGAGGCTTCGTCCGGAAAACTTTCCTCATATCCGGCTGGCTCAGTTGGCTTATCTGTATCAGAAAGTAGACAAACTCTTTTCGCAGATGATGGAGGCGGAGACTTTGCCGGAAGTGCGCCAGTTACTGTCCACGCATGCTTCTGCCTATTGGGATCATCATTATATATTCGGGCGGACTTCTCCGCAAAGAGAGAAACAGATGGGAGAGAAGTCGCAGAACCTGATTGTGATTAATACCGTTGTTCCTTTCTTATATACGTATGGCTTGCATAGATCCGACGACCGTATGTGTGACCGTGCCGGACGTTTTCTGGAAGAACTAAAAGCGGAGGACAATCATATCATCCGGTCGTGGAGGGATGCCGGGCTACCGGTCGGTTCGGCGGCAGATAGCCAGGCATTGATACAGCTCCGCAAGGAGTATTGTGATAAACGGAAATGTCTCTTTTGCCGTTTCGGATACGAGTATTTGCGGAAGAAATGAATAGCTTATTTCTCTAATAACTTATAGACTGCATTTAGAAGATCATCGGACATATAAGGTCTGGGAGCTTCCCGGTTCACAATGTTTCCTTCCTTGTCTATCAGCATATAGGTGGGGAAAGAGTGGACGCCAAGATATTTTTCAATGGCATCTTGTTGTTGGTCGGGCAAATTGTAGTGGACCGCACTTTTGCTTGCCAGACCATATTCTTTGATGATGTTTTTCCATGATTTATCCGAAGAATGATTGCATAGATACAAGAATATGACGTCTTTTCCGGCAAATAGTTTTTTACTCGCTTTTGCATATTGCATCATGTTTTTGCAGGGACCGCACCAAGTGCCCCATACGTCGAGATAAATCACTTTCCCCTTATAAGGTTCGATGATTTTACGGAACAGTTGTTCTCCATCGGTGATTTCCGCCAGAGGTTCGTTGGGCATCAGGCTTTCAGGATGTTCAATCGTCTTATTCGATAATTTCTCATATTTCTGTTGCTGAGATAGTATGTAGACTTGCAGGGAAGGATTGGAAACTTCCTTCTTATATTGCTCGATAAGTGTATGTGGCAACTCATTGTGCCTGTTTTGCAACATTTCATAATAGTATTGGGTCTTGAGTATCTCTCTTAAGTTTGTATCCATTTGCAGGGAGTCGATGATTGACAATTTACGATTGGCGGAATTTTTAGCCAGCTGCTCTTGTACATAATTGGTGAGCAGGTTATCTTTGTTTACCAGTTGCTGCACTGTTTCTATGATTGGTTTTAGTTTTTCAGTGTAAGCTATTACTTCCAGCGAGTCTGCCTTGGATGCTTGCAGTTCATTAACCTTATCCTGATATACACAGAAATTGCGTAGTGCATTTTTCTCTTCCTGAGTTAATTTAATCTTTCCTTTGGCATTAAATTCAGAATAAATTCTTTCCAATTCCTGTGGTGTCAGATTTACGTTCGGATTGGATGGCGGCAGGATATCGTCGATATATCCGGTATAGTCTCTCATAAAAGAAGAATAGTCTCTGAGAAGCGTATACGGCTGTACGGGATTTGGATAAAAGGCGGAGTCTACGTAAGCCATAAATCCTTTTTCCAGTTGCTCTTGTTTATTACGATCGACTGAGAAACGGCGTTGCATCAAACCGTATGCTGCGCCATAGCGGATTTGATTCTCTGTGTAGTAACGGTATTTGTTGGAGAGTAACGGATGTTCCCGAAGTATCTTTTCCCGGTATTCCGATTTGTGTCGGGTAATTTCCTGTGTTTTGTGCAAATAATCTAAATTGCTCATTTCCTTTCCTTCGTCGTAATCGATATATTCTCTGAGTTCTTCATAACTCACCAGCTCGTTGAGCGCGCGCGCCTTGTCGCCCATAAAGAATCTTTTTCTTTCGTTATAGTCTACATACAGGAAATAAGTTTCGCCCGGTTCTACTGTCGAACAGATAGTAGTACGTCCCCAGTCGATAAATACATTGTGGGTGTTCAATACGGGAAAGCGGATGATGAATCGTCCCAGAGAATCGATATCAGTGTAATATTTCTCTTCGTTTTGAGTGACCATATCGGGCACCGTCACTTCGAAAGGTCTGTCGGAAGGCAGGTTACGCAGATATCCGACGAGGGTTACACTATCCGTGTGATATCCGTTGTCGATGTAGGGTGTATGATCGGGCGATGGATAATCGGGTATGCAATAATGGTTGCAGAGAAAATAAGGTTGTGATTTTCCTTTTCCGATAGCCAGAGAGCAGGAATCTTTGCCTTCTTCCCGTTCCAGTTTTACAGTCAATCGTTCTGTACCGTTTTTCAGGGAGACGGTAGTCTTGTTTTTTTGAGTACGTATCGACTCGTAATCCCAGAATTGACATTGGTAGACAGCGAAGTGTTCGAAGAAGCCAATGGTCCAGTCGCCGGTCGCTTTATTGATCCAACATCCCGTGATGGGGTATACTTCGGGGTGGGAAGCCATAGGGGTTACTGTTTCGTTTTGTAGCTCGGATGCTACTTTCAGTGTACCTGTAAGGGGGAAACTGAGATAAACCAGCTTGTAGAGTTCTCCGCTTTTGGCGAGCAGGCGATATTCTTTATTGAGGAAATATCCGGCGGATAGGATATTCCATGTTTTCCCGTCATAGAGCATTTTGCCGTCCCGGGTGAATTCGTAGATTACTTTTCCGGTGAGTCCTTTCACCCATTTCCGATAAAGGATGTCGGGCAATGTGGTCGGAGTAAGCAGTTCCGTATGGTCGGGGACTTGCTTGCGGATGCAGTTCCTCGGTTCTTTCCAGCCTTTGTACCAGAGGATGGCGGTGTCATTGAATACGGGAGTGATCCGGAACTCCGTCGTGTCTCCCTTTTGATTGCGTAAATGGAAGAAGTAACTTCCGTCGGCTTCCTGCTCCATTTGTTCGACATAAAAAACGGTGTAGAAATTTTCTACGAAGTTCTCTCCGATAAGCGGACCATTCCAGTCGGATACATTGTCTGTTTTAAATTGCCAGTAACCTCTCAGTGATTCGGGGATTGTTAGTGACGCGGTGGATTGGGCGAAGGTGATTGTCTGTGTGCAGCACAACAGCAATAAGCTTACCATAAGAAAGCTGTGGGGGTGTTTCATAGGTGTGTTTTTATTTAAAGTTAATATGGTTGTAAAGGTATCGTAATATTGAGGCCGTTATATGTGGTACATCTATTATTTATAGATGTTTAACTGTGAAGAAACCACCGTCGGTTTCATCAGCCGCTTTTTTCTTTCTGTTTCGCATCAAGATATTGAACTTGTCATTATCTTTGCAGCGTCATTTTAAACTCTTAATTTATATCGTGTTATGAGAGCTAAAAAGTTTGCATGCTGTTTGTTGGTCATGTCGTTGCTGGCAGGTATTTCATTTATTTCCTGTGGCAATAGCTCCAGGGCGAAAGCGGAAAGAGAAGCGGCACAGGCAGGAGAGGATTTCAAGTCGTTTCTGGAAAAGTTTACTTCCAGTGCAGCGTTCCAGTACACTCGTGTCAAGTTTCCGTTGAAGACTCCGGTCACTTTGCTGGCGGATGACGGGGAGACGGAGAAGACATTCCCTTTTACTAAGGAGAAGTGGCCGCTGCTGGATAGTGAGACCTTGAGGGAAGAACGTATCACACAAGAAGAGGGCGGTGTTTATGTATCCAAGTTTACATTGAACGAGCCGGCACATAAAGTGTTTGAGGCAGGATACGAGGAATCGGAGGTTGATTTGCGTGTTGAGTTCGAGTTGCTGCCGGATGGAAAGTGGTATGTGGTGGACTGCTATACGGGCTGGTACGGATACGACCTGCCGATTGCAGAACTGAAACAAACGATTCAGCATGTGCAGGAAGAAAATGCTGCCTTTAAAGAGTTGCATCCTTAGGAGAAGACAGGGTATCTTTTCCCTGAATACATAATTTGAGGTATTTTGTACGATTTGAACCCCTCTTTTTCCGGAAAGAGGGGTTTCTTTGTACCCGGAAATAAACGATCTTTAAACTAATACCCTGAATGATGAAGCAATTCCTTACCCAGTCAGTGACTTTGTTGATATTGTCTTTTCTCAGTCCGGCATTCCTCCATGCGCAGATAGTTACGGACGAGCGGATGTTCTCTTTTGAAGAGCCGCAGCTGCCTGCCTGTGTGACAGGTGTGCGGTCGCAGTTGAACAGATCCGGTGCACATTATAAAGACGGAAAATATTCGCTGGAATGGACCTTTGAACCGAACGGCGTATTGGAACTCAGGAAAGACCTGAAGTTCGAAAAGAAAGACCCGACAGGGAAGGACCTGTATCTTTCCGCTTTCATCGTATGGATATACAATGAACAGCCTCAGGATGCTACCATCGAGTTTGAGTTTCTGAAAGACGGCAGAAAGTGTACCTCTTTTCCTTTCGGCATCAATTTCAAAGGATGGCGTGCGGCATGGGTCTGCTATGAACGCGATATGCAAGGGACGCCGGAAGAGGGAATGAACGGGCTCCGTATCGTGGCTCCCAATGCAAAAGGGCGCCTTTTCATCGATCATCTGATCACTGCGACAAAGGTAGATGCCCGCCAGCAGACGGCGGACCTGCAAGTGCCGTTTGTCAATGCCGGCACCACCAATCACTGGCTGGTGCTTTACAAACACTCCCTGCTGAAACCGGACATCGAACTGACGCCCGTAAGCGACAGCCAATGGCAGGAAATGCGTCTGCTGGAACGGCGTTTCCGTGATATGATCTATACCAAAGGGAAGATTACGGAGAAGGAAGTGGAAGCCATCCGCAAGAAATATGATCTCTACCGGATTACCTATAAGGACGGGCAAGTTACCGGAATGCCCGTTTTCATGGTGCGTGCGTCCGAAGCCTACGAGCGGATGATTCCGGACTGGGACAAAGATATGCTTACCAAGATGGGAATCGAGATGCGTGCTTATTTTGATTTGATGAAACGGATTGCGGTAGCTTACCATAACAGTGAGGCGGATTCTCCGACCCGTGAGGAAATGAAGCGGAAATTTATGGCGATGTATGACCATATCACCGATCAGGGAGTGGCTTACGGCAGTTGCTGGGGCAATATCCACCATTATGGATATAGCGTGCGCGGACTTTATCCGGCTTACTTCCTGATGAAAGATGTACTGCGTGACGAAGGAAAGCTGCTTGAAGCGGAACGGACGTTGCGCTGGTATGCTATCACCAATGAGGTATATCCCAAGCCGGAAGGTAACGGCATCGACATGGACTCCTTCAATACACAAACGACCGGTCGCATTGCGAGCATTCTGATGATGGAAGACACCCCCGAGAAACTGCAATATCTGAAATCCTTCTCCCGATGGATTGACTACGGCTGTCGTCCCGCACCGGGGCTTTCCGGTTCCTTCAAAGCAGACGGAGGAGCTTTTCATCACCGCAATAACTATCCCGCTTATGCTGTTGGCGGACTGGACGGGGCGACCAATATGATTTATCTTTTCAGCCGGACAAGCCTTGCTGTCTCCGAATTGGCACACCGGACGGTAAAGAACGTCCTGCTTGCCATGCGTTTCTATTGTAATAAACTGAATTTCCCCTTATCCATGTCAGGCCGTCATCCCGACGGGAAGGGAAAGCTGGTTCCTATGCACTATGCCTTGATGGCAGTAGCCGGAACTCCCGATGGAAAGGACGATTTTGATAAAGAGATGGCATCTGCCTACCTGCGCCTCGTGTCTTCCGATTCTTCGGTTGCGGAGCAGGAACCGGAGTATATGCCGAAAGTATCGAACGCACAGGAACGCAGGATTGCCGAACGATTGGTCAGAAATGGCTTTCGTGCAGAACCCGACCCGCAAGGGAACCTGTCGCTGGGCTATGGCTGTGTGTCCGTACAACGGCGCGGAAACTGGTCGGCTGTGGCACGCGGACATTCGCGGTATCTTTGGGCAGCCGAACATTATCTGGGACATAATCTCTATGGACGCTATCTGGCACACGGAAGCCTCCAGATTCTGACAGCTCCTCCGGGACAAACAGTGACTCCCGCCACCAGCGGATGGCAGCAGGAAGGTTTCGACTGGAACCGTATTCCGGGAGTGACTTCCATCCATCTGCCGCTGGATCTGCTCAAGGCCAACGTTCTGAATGTAGACACTTTCTCCGGAATGGAAGAGATGCTTTATTCGGATGAAGCATTTGCCGGCGGTTTGTCACAACAGAAGATGAACGGCAACTTCGGAATGAAACTGCACGAGCATGATAAGTATAACGGAACGCATCGTGCGCGAAAATCCTTCCATTTCATCGGTGGAATGATTGTTTGTCTGGGATCGGATATCGAGAACTCCCATACGGAGTATCCTACGGAAACCACCATTTTCCAACTGGCGGTGACAGATCAAGCGGCGCATGACTATTGGAAGAAGGAAGCGGGTGGAGGAAAAGTCTGGATGGATCATCTGGGTACCGGGTATTATGTGCCGGTTGCTGCAAGATTCGAGAAGAACTTTCCTCAATATTCCCGGATGCAAGATACGGGCAAAGAAACGAAAGGAGACTGGGTATCATTGATTATCGATCATGGGAAAGCCCCGAAAGCGGGAAGTTACGAATATGCGATTCTGCCGGGAACCGACCGGAAGACGATGACTGCCTTTGCAAAGAAGCCCGCTTACAGTGTATTGCAGCGAGACCGTAATGCGCATATCATAGAATCGCCCTCTGACGGAATAACTTCCTATGTGCTTTTCGAAACTCCCCGGTCAGTGCTTCCCGGTGGATTGTTGCAGCGTACGGATACTTCCTGTCTGGCAATGGTTCGCAAGGAATCTGCTGATAAAGTTTTATTGACTATAGCTCAACCGGATTTGGCTTTGTATCGGGGGCCGAGTGATGAGGCTTTCGATAAAGACGGAAAACGTATCGAACGCAGTATCTATTCCCGTCCGTGGATTGGTAATGAAAGCGGTGAGATTCCTGTGACGGTAACTTTGAAAGGCATGTGGAATGTAGTGGAAACTCCTTTCTGTAAAGTGCTGTCAAAGGATAAGAAACAAACGGTGCTCCGCTTTCTCTGTAAGGATGGAGCCAGCTATGAGGTAGAACTGGAGAAATAATTTCTTCCTTTCCGGTAAAAGAACTTCTGCCTTCTCGTTGAGATTTCGGAATTAATACATATCTTTGCATACACCTTTCTCCTCCGTCAGCGTGACGTGAATGTAGGGGAAAGGTGTTTTAATACTTATAGGAATATACGTATTACTTCCCTGAGTAGAAAAGTTGGCTACTTAAATTCAAGAGGAAGTGATGCAACAGATATTCCATGCCGATTGTTATATAGCATTCCTATATATAGGATTGGCATGGATGTCTGTTGTTTATCACTAGTCTTGAAGGGTTAGCCAACGCCTCTACTCAGATAGTGAGATGACAACAGCGTCCATGCCTTTCTCTTTTTTACCCCAAACCCCACATCTTTTTTTAGGGAGAGTGCATGGACGCCTAGTTGTTTTTCTGAAAGACAACCAAAACAACGAAAGCGATATGGACTTAGAAGAGGTGATGGCACAAAAGAAAAAGAATCTTGAAATGCTTATCCGAAACAAGGATGAAGCTATCCGGAAAGAGATGCTCCAATACGAGGAAGCGGAACTTTACATTCGTTTGCAGAGCGAATGTTTCAACCTGTATCCGGTAGTGATAAAGGCGATGGCATTGTTGATTGCTGATGATAGAAGGCGTGCCATCTTCTGCTCCATCGTAAAAGGGCACCGGCTGGAAAAACTGGCTGCCGCCCATAATATGACACCGGAAGAAGCTGTGCGTGAGTTCCGTTCTGTGGTATGTGATCTGAATAGTCGGATAAAACACGGGGCATTCACTGCCAAAGAATCCGTCAATCTTCAGTTGATGCTGGAACGTAATTCGCTAAAAGAGAGGTTGCGAAGCTATGACCTATTGTTGCAACAGTTGCAGCAGGAAAACAAGGAATTGCGTGAGCAGCTCGATACGCTTCAAAATGAAGTGAGAGCAGAAAGCGAGGCGGTAATGACGCTCGAGAAGGAATGGGCTATAAGAGAGGAAATAAAGAAAGAACTACAGGAGAAAATGTGGATGGAGCTGAAAAGACTGATGGAGGAATCCAAGGCAATAACAACAATGAAGTCTACAGATCGGGTATCTTTCTTTGTAAGATCTCTCCGGTGGTTGAAAAGGAAACTCAGGTTAGGCTTAGCTAGGACTCAGCCTCCTGTGAATTAAACATGAGTTTTGCTCCCATGCTCTCATTTTCTCCCTGTATCGCTTTATCCATCGTGGTTACAGATATGGTAGCAAGTGTGGTGGCAAGTATGAGGGCAAGTGGTTGCTCTCACTCCGCTATATCGTATTATATATTGTTTTTCTAATGTTATTAATTGATTTATAGGATGTTAATGTCTGATGTGTCAGCTGTTAACAGTTGACACGTCAGTTATTAATAATTGAGAAATCAGGTGTTAATAGCTGAGAGGTCATCCATTATTGACTGATAAATGAGGTAATGCTTTTCGAACGAACAGGTCAATTGCAACAATTGATGTGGTCAAGTCAATCCAATCGGGTGGTCAAGTCAGCCTAATCGAGTACTTCTCCGATTGGTTTCATGGGACGAAACTTTTAGTTTCATGCCTTGAAACCTTTAGTTTCAAGCAATGAAACTAAAAGTTTTAAACGTCTGAGGGTAGTCCGAAAACCTGGTTTGAACCCCATACTGTACGGAAAAGAATATATTTAGGCACGGATTACACGGATTAACACGGTTTTAGTGCTATGATTACGTAAAACAACCGTGTTAATCCGTGTAATCCGTGCCTAATCCTCAATTTATAATTTAGTTCATTTCCGTACAGAAAGAAACAAACTGATAACTGGGTTTTCGGATTGATTCAAAGAAAGGGGTATATTACAATTATAAAGAAGGTGTGTCAATACTAACTGGACTCTGACACACCCTCGACAATATGGGAATTGAATATATAGTTTCAGTTGAATGATTTACTGTAACTTAGAACATGAACATAGCGACTGCTACGATACGGTTATTGCTAACAGAATGAGTATCTATGATCTTGCCCTCCGATTTGTCCAGCTTTCCGTACCATGCCGAACTTAATGTATATTCAACTCCGAACTTCCAGTGAGGAACATTGTAGGTCAGTTCAGCTCCGGCAGTGATCAGTTTGTCAAGGTTGGTTCCTGTTCCATAGAGTTGGTCGGAGACTAATTCGTCGCTTGTACCTAAGTTTTTGGCGTATCCTACAAAGATTCCCGGTTTCCATTTCTGTCCGTAAACTACATTCAGCCAGGAGCTGGAGAAGCGTATCGGAGTGTATTCCTGCTCTTTTGTCTTGTTGTCTATGTGCTTGATTCCGAATCCTCCCAAGCCGGATGCTTGCGTCAGGTTGGAACCTAGTACGCTTTTGGCTCCGATAAACCAATTCTTATTCGTGTATTTTACATGAGCCTCATAAGACAAGGTGGTGATACGTTCGTCTACTTTGCAGATACGTGTGGTAAGTATGGTACTATTGGTGCCCGGATCATACGTAGGATCTTCCCACGAGGATTGTGTACGTGGCTTCAATGAAATCATTTCAATGCCGACACCAGCCAGTAAGCCTCCATTTTTATAATCAGCTCCGATATAAATCTCTGGAATATTGCTCTTCTTTATATATTCCTGACTTTTTCCGGCAGGTCCCTGCGACAGATATTGAGACTGCCATACCAATGCTCCGGTTAACTGGAACTTCTTATCTGTGAAGCGATAACGAATCTGCGGTGCACGGCTGAATGGCTGGAACGGTGCTCCTACGGAAAGATTAAGTATCTGAGGAGAAACATCGCCGAACAACGGATGCCACGTCTGACCTACCAGTACAGCCGACTTTCCCCAGTCCAGATTAAAGTAAGCATGACGGAGGCGTATGGTAGAATAGGAGGTTCCCGAACCACGGAAATCCACTTCCACTTTGGCGGAAGTCTTGGCTGTTCCCAGCTTCGGTCCTGCCACGTCCAGCCCCAGACGGGAGTATAATGTATAGAAGTTGCTGTTCGATGTAGCGTTCAGGTCTTCGCCATTGCCGTCGAGCATTTCATCTTTGGGGTACATGTAGAACAACCCGTCTACCGTTTCCTCGTTGGCACGGCTGTTATAGTAGAAGTCCGTACGAATCTGTCCGTAGAATTTGAATTTAAAATCCTTCAATTGTGCGAAACTGCTTGATAGTGTAATCAAGCTGAGAGATAATAGAATGTATTTTTTCATAATGTGCTTGTTAATAAACGGGCGCAAAATTATATAAAAACGATGGAATAAACGAATAAAAAAGAGAGGAATGGCACTAAATGATTTGGACTGAAAGTCAATTCTACTTTAACAATTTTCTCTTCCCATCATCCTCCAATATACGCATTTGCTGAATAGCTATTTGGTTTAACTTTATGAGTCGC
This sequence comes from Bacteroides faecis, assembly GCF_020091505.1. Classification (NCBI taxonomy): domain Bacteria; kingdom Pseudomonadati; phylum Bacteroidota; class Bacteroidia; order Bacteroidales; family Bacteroidaceae; genus Bacteroides; species Bacteroides faecis. The sequence goes on from NZ_CP081916.1 coordinate 1,263,344, forward strand.
TCACCTTGTGGAATACCTTGGTCAATAAACACGGCATTTAAGTTCTCCATGTTAGAAAGACAAATCAGTTCATTGATAGAGGCATAGTCACGAATGTTGCCTTTCAGTTCGGGGTTCTGTTCATGCCATATTTTTAATTGTACCGAATTCGGTACAATTAAAACTTGGATTGTACAACATTTCCCATTCCCCGATATACTCAAGGGTACTTTTCAAACTAAGCCATCGAAAAATGATATGCTCTTGCATCTGACTGCGAGCCATATCAGTTAGTGAAATATAATCGTTGTCGTTATATGCAACGACCGTAATCTCCGTATTCTGCACTTTAATCTTCGCCATATTTGTATCATTTGGTTTCAAGTTTTCAAAGGTACAGTGAAATATTGAAGAATAGATGCTTTATTCAGAATACTTTCCATTAATGAGAACGGTTAGCAAATCATTAACTCAAAATCGGTCAGCCTATCGTTGATTAAAAAAGGCTTCGGTAGCCTGATAATATTTGCTGATGCCTGTGCTTTTGTGGATTGCTTTTAATATCTTCCTGTCGACTAGGGGTTCCATATATTCCCAAAAGGCTTTCATTTTGTTCAGCAACTGTCCGTTTCCTCCTGTCAATAGTATGTCGTAATCGTCGAACACGTCTCTGTGCATGGATTTCAGTCTTTTCCTTATTTCATCGGGCGCGAGCGTACGGTTTTCTTTGTATTCCAAAGCTAAGGCCGGATTTGCCAGCAGTCCCCGTCCTATCATGATTCCCGCCAGTGAAGGGAATTGCTTGCTGATGCGTTGGATGTCTTTCACAAGATGAATATCACCATTGTAGACAAGCGGAAGCCGGCAGACCTCCCGGAAAGCTGAGAAGCCTTCCAAGTCTACTTCTCCTTTGTATCCTTGTTTGCCCAGACGGGGATGCATGGTGATTTGGCGCAAAGGCAGGTCGTTCAATATAGGAGCCAGAGCCAGGCATTCGTCCGGCTGTTCCCATCCCAGTCTCATTTTGACGGAGAAGCTGATTTGCGGATATCGGGTGACAATGCTGAGCAATGCTTTCACCTCTTCGGGATAAGGAAGGATGCCGGAGCCATTGTGGCGTCTCGCCAGAAGAGGGAACGGACAGCCTAAGTTTATGTCTGCTTCCCGGTATCCTTTCTCGATGAAAAGGGATAAAATCACTTCTGCTTTCTCTGCCGATGAGGCTATCAGCTGAGGTATCAGGTGGGGGACCTTATTCTCCTCAGGTTCGATTCCCCGGACATCTCTGCGACGGGGATCTCCTCTTTCCAGTCGTACGAACGGAGTATAATAAGTGTCTACGCCGCCGAAATACTTAGCGTGTGCGTTGCGGTAAAATGCTTCGGTGTAACCTTGCAGCGGAGCAAAATGAATAGGTAATGTATCTTGCATATCTTTTATTTTGCTGCAAAGATACAGAAAAGTAAAAGAGAGGAACCTCACGGCCCCTCTCTTTTGGGTGTTAAATTGATTAAAGTCTGATTTTCATATACGTTTTTAACGAAAGGTTAGAAAAATCGTGTGTGTGGGGATGCTTTTTATTTAAGTGCATTCAGCCATCCGGGCACGTAGCCCAGACGTTCACGCAATTGTGCCTCGTACAAAGATTCGGGGGATACCTTTGCACCGGTACTCTCTTCATAGGTGACCTGTTGCCGGTCCGTACCTGCGAATTGTACCTTCGTACCGTGTACACCGACTACGATAGGCGGGAAAATCTTCCACCATTTGTCGCTGTCGCTCCACCATTCGAAGTTGGAGGCATGAGAGTCCGTTCCGGTCACGTTCAGGTTCCACAGGGTGAGGTCGCTCAGATGATTGGGGGCTTCGTTTTCATCACCTCCCGCACGGTAGTACACAAGGCCTCCCCGACAGTTGTCTATCAGCGTAGCACGAGGCTGTGTGGCATGGGATTCGAAGCAGGCGTCATTGCCCCAGGTTACGTTCCATAATACGGTTCCTACACTTGGCTTCGATACGCCGCAGCCGTGGAACTGTCCTTGGCAACTCTTGCCGTATACGTCATTTCCTGCGCTTTCATCGCGGACTTTACCGATAAAGACACGTGAGGAACCTTGCGAGCGTACGGCTGAATGTCCGCGTTTTCCACTGATGCGGATGTTGTAAGCCGAGCTGTTGGCAGATTCGGCAAACGTAAGCGCTTCGCTGACACTCTCAAAGTGGACGTTGCGTACCCATGAATTGACTACACGTTGTAAGAGCAACGGTTTGTAGGCTCCGTCGTATTGCCAGCCTACCTTAGCTTGTTCGGCATGGCCTTCTCCGTGGTGGGCGTAGCCGTCCAATGCATTTCCTACAAAGCTGAGGTCTTCTACACCGACATTTTCCAGGTACTTGTATGTGCGGATTTCCCATCCTTCGGTATCGTTATACTTGATGTCGATATCGTGCATGATCGGTTCGTAGAAAGTGATCTTGCCGTTTGCGGCGGATTTCACTTGATGGAACTCGGTGATTTTGACTCCGTACTGGTCGTCAGCGTTCTGGTTGATGGAGATAGGGGCTTTCGCTATCGCCCAGTTCTCATTGAGGGCAATCGGGCCGATCTCTTTTTTCACCAACTCCCTGTCTCCGCTGCGCAGACGTAACTGCACCCACTGGCCGGAAGAAATCCCGGTGGTCCCGCTGACTTTTACGGTGAAGTCTCCGCGTTGTGCATTCTCGGTGACGGAAGCAAGTTGGGGAGAGTTGCCGGCGTTGTTCGGACCGTTCGTGTGCTTGATTGCCAGCAGAACAGGCGATGAACTGAGGTTGCTGATGCTTGTCGGCAGATGAGGTGTCTCCATAATCAGCCGTGTTTTGTCGGGACCGTCACCTTTGATTACAAAGTTACCGCCATAGATTTCAATGCCGTTGCTGACATTGTTGTTTTTCGAGTCTACGGCATCTTTCTGCTTGCTTTCGTCGCGCGTATTGTCGTCGTCGTTGTGAAGAACGTAGTCTCCTGCGGGGAAGTAGATCACAATCTTCGCGTTGGCATTCATCTTGTTGGTTCCGTTCACTTTCGTCATGTTATTCTCCTGCAGGATGTTGATCAGCGCTTCGCGGGCAGTCATGTTTTTGGAAGTCATGCGTTCCTTTACGTTGATCACTTGGTATCCTAAAGAAAATGCGCCTTGCGGCGCACTTTCTCCATGATTATATCCGGCATACGAATAGTCGAGCAGCACATTGTTTTCTCCCTGTTTGAAGCGTTGCCAGGCTAAAGCCGAGCTGGCATCTATTTCCGTAGTCAGCAGTTTCACCGGAAGCTTCACTACCCGGCAGTAGCCTTCTTTCGAGAATATCTTGATGTAAATCTGTTCCTCGTATACTTTTCCTTGTACATTCGTTTTAGGTGCGGTGACAATCAGTTTGTTTTCTGTCAGTTTCACGCCCCATGTCTGGTTTTCGATGGTGGCTGTTTCCACGTTGGCTTGTTCTACCACGAATTCCTGCTTTTGTCCCAGACCGAAAGTGGCTGTACCTTCGTATTCGATGGTCAGGTAGAAGTCTTTTCCGTAGATAGGAACCTTCACCTGGCTGTTGTCGGCACGTATGGTAAAGGTGATCTGTCCGGTAGCTTCGTCAATGGTTACATTGCTGAACAGCGAGCTTGCGTTGGCAACGGCTTGCGTTCCGTCGGCGATCTGGTTGTTGCCCAGTTTGTTCCAGGTGCTTCCGTTATCGACAGAAATCAGCCAGAAGCCGTTTGCATCTACTTTCAGCTTCGGAGTTACCCCTGCTGTTCCTGTTTCGGGGATGGCGCTTACCGGTTTGTCGTTTACAAGCAGCTCGGTGGTCATGCCGTTGATGGTATACGCCCAGTGGCCTGATGCGTTGACGCTGAACAAAGGCATGTCGTTCATGTCTACTTTGCCGCTGTATATGGTTACGGTTTCGCCGTTGCTCAGTTCGATGGTATAGTTGTCCTGCTCATCTTTACTGTACCCCACCACCAGAATTTTCCCTTCAACCATCTGCTGATAGTTGCTGATGTCCGAGTTCATCTGTTCTATGCTCGCTTCCAGGTTGGCCACCCGTTCTGTCAGGTCGTCAATGTCGGAGCGTAGATCATCCCGTTCGTCGCACGAGTAAAGTGCGACGAGGAGGGTGATACATATGATTGATATTACTTTTTTCATACGTTAGTCAATATTAGTTGGTTGCACCGTATTCGGCATATTCTGCATTCGGAACGAAAATACCGTTGGCGAGGTCGAAGGTGCCGCCGTCGAACGGATTGGCTTCTAGTATATTAAGTTGCTCCATGCTTTCAAATGGAGCTTTACCTCCATAGAACATCTGCCAGTTGAATGTCATTGTCTTATAAACAATGTTGTTTACACAAGTCGTTCCGGAAGGGGATGTTGTAACAGGGCGGAAAATAATGCAGGCATTTGCTCCTGCTGTATTTGTCCAGAAGATATTGTTCTTTACAGAAATGTCAGCCAGCTTATCTACATATACCATTCCCGTTGTTGCAGTTTCCAAATTGACAAATGTGTTGTTTTCAAGTACACAGTTAGCTATACCGGCTTTACTTCCGACAAATAGGCCAAACTGATTGACCTTTCCTTCAGGACAATAGAATACATTGTTTTTGAATACAATATTCTTGTAGTCCTGACTAGTGCTCGCTCCGAGGCTGATGATATACTTCTGATTGGCTGATTCAGATTTGAAGGTAGAATTTTCCATACTGAAGTTTTCTATGCTACGGGTGTTGGAACTCAAGTATAGGATGTGTTTCCCTGCGGAAGGAGTTATCTGACATTGGTCAAAAGCTACATATTTAAACGGATTATTATCTGTATTATATGTGAATATCTGATTGTTCAAGGTACTGGTTCCTACTAATGCGATGTTCTTGCATAAGAAATGTCCTTCACCTGAAGTCTGTACCAGTTTGATTTGAACATCAACATTGACTGTGCTGCTTTTCTGTGAGTTGTCGCCAATGAAGATCAGGTTTTGGACACTGCCTGTACCTGTATAATTTATTGTGACTCCTTCCTTGATAAAGTAAATTCCTTCTTTGGTCACTGCCTGATTGGATTCAATATAAGTTGCATCCGGGAATTTAGTTTGGTTTACTTCAATACCATTGATCGTAATATTTCCTCCTGCATTGTATACGGCATAGTAGCTGTCAACCACCTCTACAGCCTTCACCTGAATCTTGGCAACTGCCCAGCTGGCACCCTTATTCACTTGCACGGTTACGTCCGCTCCATTGTCCGCTGTTGCACGTGTATTGGCAACGGCACTTGCCGGAGCTGTGATGCTCAATGTAGCTACATTAGTGCTTTCATCCGCTTCGCTTACGGTAGCCACCCAGCCGGCGGGAGCAGTAACGATGACGTTTTCACCTTTCACTTTCACAGTCGTAGTAGCAGTCTTGCCATAGCCGATTTCCCAGTATCCGTTCTTCATTCCGGTTTCCGGTTCGGTGATTTCGCACAACAGGTCTTTCACGATAGGTATAGAGATGGCTTCCGTCTGTCCTTTCAGTTTGATCACGAAGAATTCTCCGGTTGAGTCTACATATACTTCCTCAAAGAAAGAGTCTGCACTGCTTCCTCCGGAACCATCGCTGACAGCGGATACCTTTTGTCCGTCTGTATCGAGTACATCTTCCCAGTTCGCTCCGTTATCATAGCTCACCTGCCAGAAGCTTCCTTCGTCCGTAATCCGGAACTTGGGAGCTATACCGTCTTTACCGGGAGTTCCTACAGCCTGAACAGGTGTACCGTTCTGCATCAGCACTTCACCGTTCACTACCCATTGGCCTTCGTCATTGACGGTAATTTCAGGATAAGCCACTTCTCCCTTTGAGCCTTGTGTCAGTGAGATGGTTTCTCCGTTGCTCAGTTTCAGTTTATATGTACCGTCTGTATTTGTCACTTCTGTAATAGTCTGACCACCTTCAAGCAATCGCTTGATAGCTGTCATGTTATCGTTCAATAGACTGACTTGTGCTTCCAGAGACGCTACACGGTCTTTCAGATTGTCAACATCGTCTCTCAAGTCGTCTGTATCGCACGCTGCCAATGCAAACAGCGCAAATGCGGTTAACATGATTGATTTAAAGTAATTCATAGATATAATGTATTAGTTATTATTTTATTCGTTGATTGTTATTCTACTACGTTCACAACCATGTGGTAGGTAGTAGTAGATGAGTGGTCGATATTGGCATTTCTGGCGAGGAACGTTACGTTGTAAATACCAATCTCGTTGTACGTATATGTATAGGAGCTCAGACTCTGAGTGATATCCTTCACCTTTGTTCCCTGATCGGGGCTGCAAGAGTTGACGGTGATCAGGTCAGAGACCAGCCAGCTGTATTTCAGCGGATCATTTGCATTGGTACTATGGATGAAGAAGGAGCCACCGCCTACACCTGTCAGGTTCCAGATACCGGATGTGTTGTTTGTAACCGTTCCGTATTCACGGTCATTGGTCATGCCTGTCTGATCTTTCAGGTTCCATTTGTTCTTCATGTTGACCGGAGTGAAACCGAAAGAACCGGCAGAATATTCAGTTTCCTGTCCGCTGGTCATCACATTGTTGATGCGCATCTGCTCAAAGTACATCTTTGACTGTGCTACGGTATTGTCAATACCCCGGTAGCAAATGGCGATGGCAATTCGTTTGCCCATGTACTCTTTCATATCGAAACTGTATGGAGTGGCAAGATCAGCATTACCTACCGCCGCTGTGGGGAAGGAGGATTGTGGAACCAGTTCTTTCCATTTACCGTCCTTCTCGAATTGCTCTACAAGCAAAGAGTCGGCTTCGAAATTATCCTTGTATAATCCGGTGAATTCGTCGGATATATACACGTGTTTCTCTAATGTCGTGCTTGGGTTTCCATACTGGAACCAGATAGAGAAGTTCAGTGTGGACGACTTGATCTGTGAAGGATCAACCGTTTCGCGTTCGCGATACTCGTATTTGCTGCCTGCTTCTCCACTGAAGAAGGTCAGGAAATCCGGATCGCCCGAAAGGATGAACTCTATCGGAGTGCCCTTCTTGGCAGTAATGATCTGTCCGTCGAAACTTACATTTTCGTTGGTTGCTACTTTTACGTGCAAGCCTACCGCTTCGTCCAGCCCGTCGCTGCAAGCCCCGAAGAAGAGGCTCGCTATACAGATGGCTATGAGTTTATATGTTTTCATAATCTATGATGCTTTTATGGATGAATACTTTGATTACCAACCCGGATTGTTCTGTGTGATATCTTTGTTCACACTCATTTCCGCATCCGGAATCGGGAAGTAGTTGTATGTGCTGGAGATGTTGAAGTATGTATATACGTTGGTCGGTCCCTGCGTCCAGTTATTGCCGGATTGTGCTTCGGTCACCAGCGCTCTCATGTTCTTTACATACTCACCCCAGCGGATCAGGTCGAAACGGCGGGTGTATTCGAAACAAAGTTCCATGGCACGTTCATCTTTTACGGTCTGGCGGAATTCTGCCTGCGTCATGTCGGAAAGCTCGCTCAGACCGGCGCGGTCTCTTACTTCCTTCAGACATTGGTAAGCCAGCGCGGTAGGACCGTCATTCGCTTCGTTTTCCGCTTCTGCGATCATCAGCAGTACGTCTGCATAGCGCAGGATGGGGAAGTTGATAGCCGTATAGTTCTTGTCTTTCTTGTCCGCTTCGTATTCACGGCGGTACTTGCCGCACATACGGCTGTAGTTCTTGGTGGCTGTGGTCTTTTCTGTGTCACCTGCGTACTGGTAAGTTCCGCGTTCCTGACCGTATTGAGACATTACTTCAGCAAGTTTGCCCTGCTCAAATTCACGATGGGTTACCCCTGTATTCTTACCTCCGGCTTCTTTGTATTCAAACGGTGCGATGCTCCAGTTGAAACGCTTGGTGTCACCGTTGTTCACATAAAGGTTGTACAGTTTCGGAGTGCTGTAGATGAAGGCATAAGCATATCCGGGGTCTTTTGATCCTACCACGTCGCTTTTGGAAGACATATCGGGGCCGGCAAGTCCGATGATGTTACCGATACGGCCTTCCGCCTGTGTATCCGAAGTGTTGTTGCCTGCGAATTCGGCTTCCCAGATACTTTCGTTGGCAGTGGTATTATACTTGTCGGAACACATATCGATGAAAGGGTCCCAGTAGTTGGCAGCCAGTTTGTGTCCGGCAGTCATTACTTTCTGGGCGTAGAAGCTGGCTCTTTCGAAATAGTCCTTCTTCTCGGCCTGTGTGGCATTGCGGTCTTCGCGGTAGTGCTCGCCTGCACGGAACAGATAGACACGTGCCAGTATGCCCCATGCGGTAGACTGGGAGATACGTCCCGGCTTATAAGCAAGGTCGGCTGCTGACTTCAGACCGGTCTCAGCCGCATCCGCCATTTCGGAGACGATGAAGTCGTAGATTTCCTGTTTGTCCGTACGCGGGATGTTCAGGTTGGTAACGCTTTGCGTAGAAACCGTTTTGAAAGGAACATCTCCCCAGCACTCCACCAGGTTGAAATAGTAGAATGCACGCAGGAAACGGGCTTCGGCGATGTATTGCTCTTTGACGCCTGAGTCGAAACCGGTTACTTTATCGATGTTTTCGAGGAACATGTTGGCACGGTTGATACCTGAATAGAGGGCATACCAGAAGGCAGTCACGGCATTGTCACTGGTAGTGGCATTGTTACAGATCAGTCCGGTAGAGGCAGGACCGCGTCCGCTGCCTCCGTAGTGCGATAAGTCGTCACCGGCTACGAGATACATATAGTCGCCGCCGTAGAAAGTGGGTTGCGACAGTATGGCGTAGACGCCTGTCAGGAATGAGTTGGCTTCAGCGGGGGTGTTGAAGTAGTTCTCCGGCGTCAGTTTGGTAGGTTCTTTGTCCAGAAAGTCACAGGATGCCATGCTGAAACCTGCCAATAGAGCTATGATTGTTATTTTTAATGCTTTCATAATCGAATTCTTTTTTCTAACTGTTACTATCTTATCCATTTAGAATCCCAGACTTACACCGAAGCTGACAGAGTATGCTCTCGGATAGGAAGAGTAGTCCAGGCCGGGAGTCAGTGCGCTGTTGCGTACAGATACTTCCGGGTCATAACCGGAATAGCCGGTGCATGTCCACAGGTTTTGTGCGGCAACATAGACACGCGCTTTGTCTATTTTCCATTTCTTCACCAGCTTGGAGGGGAAGGTATAGCCTATGGTCACATTCTTCAGGCGGAGGTACGAACCGTCCTCGATGATGCGTGAAGAAATGACACGGTTGGAAGAGGAGTTGGTAGCCGCGGGAATATCACTGGTCGGGTTGTCGGCTGTCCAACGGTTGGCATAGCTGGCGAACTGGTTCAATTCGCGTGATCTGTTGTTAGAGCTTTCAAAGAACAGACGGTTGGCATTCATGATATCGTTGCCGTAAGACCACTGGAAGAAAATGCTCAGATCGATACCTTTGTATTCAAAGTTGTTGGTGAAACCACCGGTATGTATCGGAAGTCCGCGTCCGATAATCGTACGGTCGTTGGAGTCAACTACTCCGTCGCCGTTAAGGTCAGCGTATTTGGGCATACCCGGCTGAGTGTTGGTCTCAGTAGAGTAGTGGGCTACTCCTGGTTTCAGGCTGTATGAATTACCCGATTTGTTGAAGTCGTCATACTTGTATGTGCCTTCGTAAACGTAGCCGTACATCAGTCCCATCGGCAGACCGATTTTGGCGATGTAGCTGGATTGACCGTTGTAGTTCTGGTCGAACTGGGCGGCAGTCAGCAAGGCTGTCTGATTTTCCGACAGGGCCAGTACTTCGTTCTTATTGAAAGAAATGTTGAAGTTAGTCGTCCACTTGAAGGCGCGTGTCTGGAAGTTAACTGTGTTCAGACTGAGTTCCAGACCGTCGTTGCGTACTTTACCGATGTTCTTCGTAGCGCTGTAATAACCCGAAGAGTAGGGCAGAGAAGCATCCAGCAACAGGTCGCGGGTAGTCTTCCGGTAGATATCCATCGTTATTCCGATGCGTTCGTCGAAGAATCCGAGGTCGAGACCTGCATTCCATTGTTCGGTTGTTTCCCATTTCAGGTCTTTGTTGGGCAAAGAAGTAGGAACGACACCTGCATTGGTTGCATCATTGTCGAACGGATAAACACCGCTTGGAAGGGAGTTTGTCGATGTATATGAGCCGACTCTGGATTTCAATACGGCCAGCAGTGCATAATAATCGTACTCACCGATACGGTTGTTACCCGTGAGTCCCCAGCTCAGACGAATCTTGCCGCTGGACAGTACGCTTTTCAATGGTTTCATGAACTCTTCTTCTGTGAAGCTCCATGCCAGTGATGCGGAAGGGAAGTATCCGTAACGGTTGGCCTTGTTGAACTTGGAAGAACCGTCGGCACGGAAAGAAGCGGTGGCGTAATACTTGGACATATAGTTGTAAGTCACGCGTCCGAGGTACGACAACATCGCCCATGAGGATTTTGCCGAAGTGGTAGTACCTGCCTGTCCTTCGCTCATGCCCGCCATTCCGAGTGACTCGTTGGGGATGTGCGTTGTGCGGAATGAATAAATCTCGTAGTCCGAGTTCTGGAAAGTGATACCTCCCAATACGTTGAGGAAGTGTTTCTTTTTGATGTTGGTCTGATAAGTCAGCGTGTTTTCATTCAGCCATGTCAGACGTTCCTGACGGGTCACCTGAGCGTTCACCTTATCTGTAGAAGTCGGTCCTCCGTAGCGGGTATTCGAGTTGTTGAACTGATCCTGCTTACGTGAGTCGTAGGTATATCCGGCGGAAACTTTCAGTTTCAGACCTTTCAGTACTTCGTACTCTGCGAATCCGTTCATCTGCAGATTGTTGGTATAGCTTTTCCGGTATTCGTTCTTCTGCGATTTGATCGGGTTGAAACGGTAGTCATTACTTGAATCTACGGCGTTGTCCGTTGCGCTGTCCATCAGGAAGCTGAGCGGAGTGTCGGGAGAAGTCACCGGACGGTAACCCCATACGCTATAGAAAAGGTTGTTCATACCACTGTAGGAAGTAGAAGACGGAGTACTGCCTGTCTGGATAGAACGTGAGTAGTTGGTAGTCAGGCTCATGTTCAGTTTGCCGCGGCGGACTACGGTGTTCATACGTCCCTGCATGCGCTTGTAACCGGTCTCTATCAGTGTACCGTCCTGATCGAAGTAGGACAGGGAGGCGTTGTAACGTACCCCTTCCGTACCTCCGGCAAGTCTGATTGTGTGATTCTGCTGCCAGGCTGTTTTGAATATCTCGTCCTGCCAGTTATATTGTTCGATGTTCCGATAGTCGTCAAGTGTCCATTGCTTGCCTTCATAGTTCATCAGGTACGAACCGGCCACTACGGTGGGATACATTTCATTCTGCAGTTTGACAAACTCGTAAGCATCCATCATCGGAATAGTGCGGGTGACATGCTGCACACCGAAACTGCCGTCGTAAGATAGCTGTGCCCGTCCTACTTTACCTTTCTTGGTGGTAATGATGACAACACCGTTGGCGCCGCGCGCACCGTAGATCGCTGTAGCCGACGCGTCTTTCAGGAAATCGAGTGACTCGATATCGGAAGGATTCAGTGTGCTGGCCGCCGATGAGTCTTCTATCGGGAAGCCGTCGATAACGAACAGCGGTGAGTTCTCCTGTGTCAGTGAGTTGTTACCACGAATCACAATGCTCATGTTGCCGCCCGGCATACCTTCACCCGAAGTCACGTTTACTCCGGCGATACGTCCTCCGAGGGCCTGGTCGAATGAGGCGACGGGAGCGGTGAGCACATCTGTCATATTGGCTTTCGCTACAGAACCGGTGAGGTCGCGGCGACGCACTTCCTGATAACCGACAACAACGACTTCGTCCAATGTTTTAGTATCTTCTTTCAGGGTGATTACCATCGGCTTCTGCGAGTCTGCTTTTACTTCGACAGTCATATAGCCAATAAAGGAAATGACCAGAGTAGCATTCTTTTGGGGGATGTTGAGCGAAAATTTACCGTCAAGGTCGGTGATCGTTCCCTGCGAAGTGCCTTTTACCTGAACACTGGCTCCGGGAACACCTTCTCCTAAGTTATCCTTCACAGTACCTTTGACAAGTACCTGTGCAAGCACAAATGGAACAGAAAGCAGGAGTATCCCTATCATAGAGAACATCCTTTTTCTAGTCTGGTTGGATAGATGTTTTTTCATATATTAAAAATTAAGTGATTTTGTTGAGTTTACGATGGCAAAGATATACGCATTGATTGTTCTCATATGGATAGAATTATTCAAGATTGATACAAAATAATACAAATCTGCTATTCTCATAAGTTATCTTGTTTTTACCGATTTAAGTAGCTCAGACAGCTCTCTGACGGCCTCCGGATGCAGTTTCGCCACATTGTTTTTCTCCGATGGATCGGAGGATAAATCGTACAGTTGGGGTTGCCTGTCGTTGCCAAGTTCCATTCTTGTCCAGTATTCGATGGCGGGTGCGTCACTCGGTTCGATGTACTTCCATTGTCCTTTCACGATGGCGAGCGTATTATTGAGATTTTGCTGTACGATGTATTCACGGTTGGCGTCGTCTTTTCCCAAAAGAGTGTTCAGATGTTCCTGACTGTCAGGAGCCGCACCTTTCGGCAGCGGTTGTTTCAGTAGGGCGGCAAGCGATGCGTACACGTCTATCTGTGAGAAGAGAGCCTGCTGCTTGTTCGGTTTCACTTTGGCAGGCCAGCGGAGGATAAACGGAATGCGGGTTCCGGCTTCGTAGGCGCTGTACTTTCCACCTCTGTAAATGCCCATTGGGGTATGTCCGTTGAGCAGCTCGAAAGCTTGGTCCTGATAACCGTCGTCGATGACGGGACCGTTGTCGCTGGTGAATATAAAGATGGTATTGTCCGTCAGCTGGAGGCTGTCGAGGGTGTTCATGATTTCTCCGATTGTCCAGTCGAGTTGCAGGATCACGTCGCCACGGGTTCCCAGACCGCTCTTTCCGGCAAAGCGGGGATGTGGTACACGCGGTACGTGTACGTCTTGTGTACCCATATATAAGAAGAAAGGTTCTTCTTTGTGGGAAGCGATGAAGTTCTTTGCTTTATCGGTGATGATGTCGGCGATGTCCTCGTCTTTCCAAAGGGCGGACTTGCCTCCGGTCATCCAGCCGATGCGGGGGATACCGTTGATAATCGTGTTGTTATGTCCCTGACTGGGCTTTAATTTCACGAGTTCCGGATTTTCTTCTCCCGTAGGCCAGTTGCCTACTTTGTGGTCATAGTTCACGGTAATCGGGTCGTTCGGGTCGAGCCCTGCCACGTGCCCGTTCTCTACGAATACGCAGGGGACACGGTCTACGGTTGCCGGAATCACAAACTCGTAGTCGAAGCCGATACTCTGGGCGTTGGGGGTAATTCGTCCGTTGAAGTCGGTTCCTCCCTTCGGACCGAGTCCGAGATGCCATTTGCCGACAACTCCGGTAGCGTAGCCTGCTTCTTTCAGCATATCGGCCATTGTGACGCAGGCGGTGTCGATAATCAGTTCCGAGTTTCCGGGGGCGATACCGGTATTTTCTTGTCGCCACGGATACATTCCGGTGAGCAGCCCGAAGCGGGACGGGGTGCTGGTGGCGGAGGTTGCGTAAGCGTTGGTGAATTGTACTCCCTGTCCGGCAAGGCGGTCGATATGCGGGGTACTGACCTTTGTTGCTCCGTAGCAGCTAAGGTCGCCTATGCCGAGGTCGTCCGCGAATATATAAATAATGTTGGGCTTTGGGGAGTTTTGTCTATTGTCTTTTTGTACTTTCTGATTGCATCCGGTCAGCAAGGCCATACCGGGCAATAGCGGCAGTAAACGTGAGACATTCTTCATAATGTTGTTTTTTTATGGAGTGATTACTGAACACAAAGATAAGAGGATTGGCGGAAATGACTGAGCAGGAATGTACAGGTGAGATACAAAATAGTCCATTCTAAAGATAGAGGTTAAATGTTCCGGGGCTACGGATGCCTTTCCCTGACATCGTAGCCCGGAGCTTGTGCCACGCTGTTGGCACAGCTGTGCCACTACGATGGCACGGTCGTGCCAACGGCGTGGCACAAGTGTGCCAATAGGCGGGAACTACTTTGGCATAGGTTCTCCCGTTTCAAATGCTACTTGCTTACCTGTTTACAGGTTATTGGTCCGTTTCTTCGTCTCCTTCTTCTTCTTTTTCTTCACCCTTGCGGTAGGCAAGCGGACTGACATGGTAAATCTCCTTAAAGCATTTACTGAAATAGCGGGAAGAAGAGAAACCGATCCGGTCGGAAATTTCCGTAATGTTCAGCTCCGGATTGTTCCGCAGCATGACGGCTCCTTTCTTGAGACGGATACTTAATATAAAGTCGTTCGGTGTCTGGCCGGTGACGGCTTTCAGTTTCGTGAACAGATTGGTACGTGCCATGCCCATTTCCCGTGCGAAGATGTTCACATTGAAGTCTGTGTTGTCCAGATGACGTTCGATGATAGCCATGGCACGGTCCAGCATTTCTTTATCCATTGGGTTGGTAGCGAGCATTTGGGCAAATGCTTGTGGCTGTTTGCTGAATTTCTCTTGCAGCAGTCGGCGTGAGTTCACCAGATTGTTGCAACGGGAAATCAGCAGGTTGGTGTTGAACGGTTTGGTGATATAATCGTCCGCACCGATTTTCAGTCCTTCAATGTTGTGTTCTACTGCCGTGCGTGCCGTCAGCAACACCACAGGTATGTGGCAGGTATTGAAATCCGTCTTAATCTGCTTGCAGAGTTCCGTACCCGACATACGCGGCATGACAACATCACTTAGTATGATGCTGGGCATGTCTTTCTGTATCAGTTCCATGGCTTCTTCTCCATCAGAAGCGGTAGTGACCTGATAGAAAGTCTCGAAGATGCTTACTAACATCTGTTTGATGGATTCGTTGTCTTCTACTATCAGCATTTTGGCATCCTCGATGCGTTTGTTTTCTTCCTCCTTCCATCCGGAGTCGGGCAGTATTTCTACTGACGGCACAAAGGTTTCCGGTTGTTGCCGGATGCTGTCATCCGTAGATTCCTGCACTATTTGCTCATCGGTGAAGTGCTTGTTGCCCAGTTTGAGGGTGATAATGAAACTGCTGCCTTTGCCCGGTTCGCTTTCTACCCGAATGGTGCCGTGATGGAGTTCGATAATACCTTTGGTCAATGCCAGTCCGATACCGGTTCCGGTTCCCGTATTCAGGGAGTCCAGACGTTCGGTCTGATAGAAACGGTCGAATATCTTATCTATTTCAGCGGCAGCGATGCCCGTGCCCGTATCTTTTATTTCGATAATGACAGAGTGGTTCTCCTGCGATACGTTGATGGAGATGGTGTCTTCCGCCTTTGTATGCTTCAATGCGTTCGACAGCAGATTGTTCACTACCTTCTGCATTTGCTTCTGGTCGTACCATACTTCAATATCATCCGACTGTTTGTTGAACTTGAAGTTGATTTGCTTGCTGCTGGCGTATTCCAGAAATAACAGATAATTCTCGTACAGGAAGTTTACCAGATTGTGCCGGCTGACTTTAATCTTCATGTGTCCCTGTTCCTGTTTGCGGAAGTCGAGCAATTCCGTAATCAGTTCACGCAGTTGGAGGCTGTTTTTGTATATGCCTAATATCTTATTATATATATTAGGCGTGAATGTCTGCACCTGTAACAGCGTCTCTACCTGCCCTACGATCAGTGTCAACGGAGTACGGAACTCGTGGGAGATATTGGTGAAGAAGCGCAGCTTCGACTGGTTCAGTGCTTCGAGGTCTTCGATATGCTTCTTCTCGTACTTCAGTGACTCACGCAGTTTGATGCGGGAATTGTAGTTCTGAATGAGATACCACAGCAGACTGACAGTGCAAATGGTATAAATCAGATAAGCCCACCACGTCTCATACCAGGGCGGCAATACGCGGATCAGGAGTCGGGCAGCTTCGATGCCGTCTCCGTCCGATTTGATGACGAGCGTATATTTGCCCGGGTTCAGGTTGGTATAAGTGATAAGCGTCTGTTTGCGGTCAGTATGATTCCATTCGTCAGAGAAGCCTTCGAGGCGGTAAACGATTTCATTCCTGTTGGCAGGGATGAAGTTGGAAGTGGCATATTCTATGCTAAACATGGACTGGTCGGCTTTCAGACTGATTTCCGATGTATAGGCGATGGACTGGTCCAGAATGCTGGTGTCGTCTCCGGCGGTGATTTCCTTTCCGTTGACCAGCAGACGGGAAAGGATGATGCTGTAAGACTTGGGGGTAAAGTGCAGTTTCTTTTCCCAGAAAGAGATCATTCCCTGGATACCGCCGAGGAATACTTCTCCGTCATGTGTCACGAACAATGCGTTCTCGTTGACGGCAGTCAGCGGGAATCCGTTCTCGGTACCGTAGTTGTAGAACTTCTTCTGTGGGTAGTCAAACTGGGAGAATCCCTGATTCGTAATCAGCAGCAGGTCTCCTTTCTGTATGGATGACTCGAATACTTCGTAGATGCAATCGCTGGATAGCCCGTCTTTCTGTACGTCGAAATTCTCAAAGTCGTTGCTTTCCTTGCGGTAACGGTCGAGCCCGCTTCCGGAAGTGGAGAACCACAGATTGCCGTTACTGTCTTGCATGATACTGTTGACATTGTTGTTGCTGAGGCTGTTCGGATTGGCGGGATTGTGCGCATAATGGGTGAGCTTGCCGGTGTCGAAGCGGTAGGAATATACCCCCTCTCCGGTAGCGGAAATCCATAGCGTTCCGTCTTTATCGATATAGAGGCTGGCTACCATGCCGATATTTCTGCCTTCTTTGGTGTCTTTGAAAAGATGTTCGCAGGTGCCTGTTGCCGGATGGAAGAGGCATACTCCGTTTTGTGTGGCGATAATCAGTTTGTCTTCGTAAGGTACGATATCACGGACAATGTCCGAGGGCAGTGCGCTCAGATCGCCCGCTTTCATCCGGTAGACGGTGAAACGGTTCGTGCGCAGGTCGAGTTTGTTTAGTCCTCCCAAGTGCGTACCGATCCACATTATTTCCTGTGCCCGGTCGTAATAGATTGCTTTGACATTGTTGTGCGAGATACTGTTTTTGCCTTCTTCGTGGCGATACCAGCGGTAGGTATTGTTTTTCCGGTTGTAGACATTTACTCCGCCGCCTTCGGTACAAATCCATAAGTTACCGTCTTTATCTTCCGTCATTCTGCCGACGATGGGGCTGCTCAGTCCTTCTTTCTCTGTGTCTCCCACTTTATAGCGGGTATAGATCTCATATTCCGGATTGAAATAATTGACACCGCCGAAATAAGTCCCCAGCCACAGTGTGCCCTGTTCGTCTTTCACGATGCACCAGATGGAAGAGTGGGTAAGTCCGTCGGGTTTGTTGTCATTGGCGGTATAAAGCTGGAACTGTCCCGTGCTTTTGTCGTAACGGTTTAGTCCGTGGAAGGTTCCGATCCATAGATTACCCAGATTGTCTTCGCAGCAACTTCTGACGAAGTCGGAGCATATACTGTTCGGGTTCTTCGGGTCGTGGCGGAAGTTTTCGATGGCGCCATTGGTCCGGATACGGTATAATCCCTCTTCCCAGCTACCTATCCATAGCTCCTTGGAGGAGTCTTCGTAGATGCTTGCTATGTTTCCTTTCGTGATAGGCTGAGAGAGTTGTTTGTCTTCCGACAGGCAGTAAACGCCGTTGCTGGTGGTTCCCATCCATAAGTTTTTCTTCTCGTCCAGATGGAGGCAGGATAGTGTGATGTCTTTGCCGGCGAGGTGGTAGTAAAGGTCGAAGTTGTTCGTGTTTTCGTTGAATACGAATACTTCCTCCCTCTTTCCGATGTATAGCTTCTCGTTGTAGTAGATAGCGTCCACATTGCCTTGAAGCAATGTCCTGAACCTTTGAGTGGTCATATCAAATTCGGCTACTCCGTCGGTGCAAAGCAGATAAACTTTGCCGTTCTTGTTGCCTGTGATACGGAGCACGGTATTGCTGAACAAGCTGTTTGGATCATTCTTTTTGAGCTTGAAGCTTTTGATGTCGTTACCGTTATAACGGTTCAGCCCTTCGCGCGTACCTACCCATATAATGCCCCGTTCGTCAATATATAGGCTGTTGACAGAAAACTGAGAAAGTCCGTCGTCTGTGGTCAAATGGCTGAAAGTAATATTTTGTCCTAACGTGCGGACAGCAGTTACGCTTAGAAATAACAGAAATAAAAGGATTACTTTTCTCACTAATTCGGCTGTTTAAGGTATTACTAATGGCAAATATATTGTTTTTATTTGGTTTTCGGGAACCTTATTAGGAGAAAGTAACTATATTTGTATCCTCCAAACGAAAGATATATGAAAGTAAAGAAAATTAGTTCTGCTAATGTAGAGGCTTGTTCGCTTCCTAAATTATTTGATGAGGAAAAGATAGATTTCCAGTCGGTTCAGTGCGTCAATTGGGCTGAATATCCCTATAAACCCAAGGTAAGTTTCCGGATTGCCCACACTAAAGATTCTATTCTGTTGCATTTCAAAGTCAGAGAAGAGAGTGTGCGCGCCAAATATGGAGAAGATAATGGCTCTGTATGGACTGATTCTTGTGTGGAGTTCTTTTCCATTCCGGCAGGCGACGGAATCTATTACAATATAGAATGCAATTGCATCGGAACGATTCTGATTGGTGCCGGACCGGCCCGTAACGGTCGGGAGCATGCTCCGAAAGAAATAACGGGGCTTGTACAGCGGTGGTCCAGTCTGGGCAATGAGCCTTTCGAAGAACGTGTGGAGGATACGAGTTGGGAAGTCGCTCTGATTATTCCTTATAAGGTGTTCTTTAAGCATCAGATTGAGTCTCTGGACGGAAAAGAAGTGAAAGCTAATTTCTATAAATGTGGTGATGAGCTGCAAACTCCTCATTTCTTGTCATGGAACCCGATAGAGATAGAGAAACCAGATTTTCACCGTCCCGATTTCTTCGGTTCGCTGGAGTTCGAATAAGCCGGTAGTATAAGCCTGAATAGAAAGATATAGTAGCGTCATCCTCTAAAAAAAGTAGGGTGACGCCTTTTTATTGGTGTCACCCTTCCTTATAATATAATCTGCGAAAGTTTCTTCGTTTATTTCACGATTCCTCGTTCAGAGCCTCTCACGAAGTTAACGATGTTTTCAATCTCTTCACTCATCGGAACCTGGTCTACGATCTTCTGCACAGCATCCTGAACGCTGAAGTTACCTTGATAAATCAGGCGGTAGGCATTGGCAATATGACGGAGGATTCTTTCCGATGTATTGTGGTGCTGTGAAAGTACCACAGCATTCACCCCATGATAGGCAACAGGATTGCCGGACATGATTACATAAGGAGGAACGTCTTTCGAGATGCGGCATCCGCTCTGTACCAGTGTCCAGCTACCGATGTGGCAGTACTGATGCAAGGTAACGTTACCACTCAGGATCACACAATCGTCCAATACACATTCACCTGCAATCGTAGTACCGATTCCCACTACACAGTTGTTGCTGATCTGCACGTCATGGCAAAGGTGTACTTTATCCATCAGGTAGTTGCCGTTTCCGATTCTGGTTGCATTGCCTGCAAATGTGGCGCGGCTGATTACTACATTTTCGCGGATATCGTTATTATCTCCGATAATCAGGCTGCTTTCTTCTCCTGTATAGTGAAAGTCTTGCGGCTCTGCTCCCAGGACAGCATTCTGATGTATCTTGTTTCCTTTTCCCATTTTAGTACCTTTCAGGATACTGGCGTATGACATGATAGTGCAGTCATCCCCGATTTCCACATCTTTCTCGATATAAGCAAAAGGCAGGACAGTTACATTCTTGCCTAATTTCGCCTCGGGGTCTACGTAAGCTAACGGACTAATCATAATAGTATATGTTTAAAGTTAATCTTCTCTTCCACCACCTAATGCCTGGTAAAGGCTGACCACAGCCTGCATCTTGTCGAAACAATCGGAAACCTGAGAAATCTGTGCGCTCAGGTAAGATTGCTGTGCTGACAAAACCTCCAGATAGGTTGACGTCCCTAAGTTAAACAATTCTTTTGTATCTTCCGAAGCTTTTTTGGCAGATTCTACCTGCATTTGGCGAGATTCGGCCTTTTTACTGGTATTTTGGTATAAACTTAGTGCATTGCTGACTTCACTTCCGGCATTAAATAGCGTTTGCTGGAAAGTTAACTTCGCTTGTTCTTCCTGTGCTTTCGCTGCTTTCAGACGGGCGATATTCGTACCACGGTAGAATAAAGGCTGAGTCAGTGAACCAACAGCGGATGCCAGTAATTTACCCGGATTGATGATGGCGGAACCTGCACTGTTCGTCCATCCGGCAGAACCGCTGAGGGTGATCTGCGGATAGAAAGCGGCACGGGCGGAGTTCGTATTATAATAGCAGCTTGCCAGAGACATTTCGGCTGCTTTTACGTCCGGACGGTTGGATAACAATTGCAAGGGAATACCTGCGGAAAGTTCCGTAGGAAGTACTTGCGCTTCCAGTACTCCACGTTTGATGGCATGCGGAGCTTCTCCCAGGAAAGTAGACAAGGCGTTTTCCGTTTCGCGGATACTTTGCTCGATGTCGGGAATAGAAGCTACCACCTGTGCATAGGCAGCTTTGCTTTGTGCCAAGGCAGCAGACGTGTATGTCGATCTCTCCGAAAGAGCCTGTACAGTTTCAGTATTACGTTTCAGTACTTCAGCCGTTGCCTGGGTGATTTCCAGCTGGCGGTCGAGCATCAGCAGGGTATAATACATATTGGCGATGTTGGAGATCACCTGTGTCTGCACAGCCTGACGGTAAGCCTTTGTTTGTTTCAGCGTCACTTGGGCATTCCGCTTGGAGTTCAGCAGTTGTCCGAACAGGTCAACCTGCCAACTGGCAGTAACCGGCAGTGAGTATGTTTTGGTTGCTGCATTCTTGTCGAAACTACTGATTGTTCCCTGTGGAGACAAACCTATGGACGGCGCGTAAGCCAGTCGGGCTGACATCAGAGAAGCTTCTGCTGCTTTGACGTTCTGAGCAGCTGAAAGGAGATCAGTGTTTTGGTTCAGTCCCTGTTCGATGAGAGACTGGAGCTGTGGGTCGGTGAAGACTTCTCTCCACGGCAGATTACCGAAGTTAGTGGTATCCGAAACCAGTGTGTCGTTCTCCGATGCCGGATCACGATACAGTCCGGAAGTGGTAATGTCTTCGGGTCTGTCATACGACTTATAGATGTGGCAACTGCTCAGGAGAGCAGTTGCACACAACATATATAGAATCTGTTTCTTCATATCGAATTTCATTATTTAGCGTATTGTTCAATCTCAGTTACGGCATCTGCATTGTCGATGTCTTCCCATTCCATTGGTTTAACCTTCTCCTGCAAGTACTGGAAGATTACGAACAGGGCAGGAACGATAAAAATCTGGCAGATCATACCGATCAACATACCACCGATAGAAGCTGTACCCAGTGTACGGTTACCGTGGGCACCTACACCGAAGGCAAACATCAACGGAAGCAGACCGACTACCATGGCAAGGGAGGTCATCAAGATCGGGCGGAGACGGGCGCCGGCACCTAATACGGCTGCCCAGGTAATGCTCATACCCATCTTACGACGGTCGAGGGCAAACTCTACAATCAAGATCGCATTCTTTGCCAACAGACCCATCAACATGATCAAAGCGATCTGCATATAGATGTTGTTGGACATGGTACCGAGTATCATCTTCAACGATGATATACTACCGATAGCGCTCATTCCGTTGACGAACAGGAAGCTGCCCAACAAACCGAACGGAATAGACAGCAATACGGCAAGCGGAAGGATGTAACTTTCGTACTGTGCACTCAGCAGCAGATAGACGAACACGAAGCAAAGGACAAAAATCAAACCTGTGGTACTGCCGCTGCTCTGTGCTTCTTCACGCGCCATACCTCCCAGTTCATAAGTATAACCTGTAGGAAGATTTTCCTGTGCTACTTCTGCCAGAGCAGCCAGTGCCTGACCGGAAGTATATCCGGAAGCCGGAGCAACCATCACCTTCATGGAAGTATACAAGTTGAAACGGCTGATGATATCAGGTCCGTATACTTTCTCTACAGAGATAAACTGAGCGATTGGAGCCATCTCACCCTGGTTATTACGCACTTTGACATTCTTCAATGATTCCAGGTTCTTACGTGATAACGGGTCTGACTGGATCATTACACGGTACATCTTACCGAAACGGTTGAAGTTGGATGCATACAGACCTCCGTAGTATCCCTGCATAGTGCTTAGGATATCACTCGGACTGATACCTGCTTTCTTACATGCTGCCGCGTCAATATCAATCATGTATTGCGGGAAGTTCGGGTTGAAAGATGTTTTTGCCGAGTTGATTTCCGGACGTGCTTCCAGTGCTTGTGTATAGTCGTTGACTACATCAAAGAACTTGTTCAACTCACCACCGGTTTTATCCTGCATGTTCACCTCGATATCCGTAGATGCCGAATAACCCGGAATCATAGGAGGAGCGAAGAACAGCACCTGTGCTTCTTTGATGATTTTCTGTGCACGCATATATAAGGATGCGACAACGATATCGGAATTCTGTACGGCAGAACGTTCGTCCCAGTCTTTCAGCTTGATGATGAATGAACCGTAAGAAGGTCCCTGACCACCGATGAAGCTAAATCCGGAGATCATTGTACGTGAGGAAACGGCGGGATCGGCAGCGATCAAACTGTCTACACGAGCCAGAATCTGTTCCGAACGGTCTTGTGATGTTCCCGGAGGTAATGTTACTGCTCCCATCAGTGTACCGGTATCTTCATTAGGCACCATACCTGTCGGAGTGGTATTCATGAAGAATATAAGCAACACGATAGAAATGACCACTAATCCCATTGACAGCCATTTTTTCTGAATGAAGAACAATACACGTTTCTTATACTTCTTCAGGATAGAATCATAAGCTGCATTGAAAGAGGTGTGGAAGCGGTCCACCAAAGTCTGTTTCTTGTTTCCGTGATCGGTATTATGCGGCTTCAGGAAGATGGCGCACAGTGCCGGACTTAACGTAAGAGCGTTTAGTGCGGACAAACCGATCGCGATAGCCATTGTCATACCAAACTGACGGTAGAAAGTACCGGCTGTACCACCCATGAAGCTAACAGGAACGAACACAGCCATCATTACCAGCGTGATGGATACGATAGCTCCACCCAACTCGTGCATTGCATCGATAGATGCCAGGCGGGCAGATGTGTATCCCTGGTCTAGCTTGGCATGCACACCCTCGACGACCACAATCGCGTCATCAACCACAATCGCAATGGCAAGCACAAGGGCACATAGTGTCAGCAAGTTCAAACTGAACCCGATCAGAGACAATACAAAGAAGGTACCGATCAAGGCTACCGGAATGGCGATAGTCGGAATCAATGTAGAACGTAAATCCTGCAAGAAGATATATACTACGATAAATACCAGGATAAATGCTTCAATCAATGTCTTCAAGACTTCGTGGATAGAAGCGAACAAGAAGTCATTGGCATTCATTGAAATGTTAAGCTTCAATCCGGCTGGCAATGACGTTGAAGCTTCATTCAGTAAGTTTTCGATATCACTGATAGTCTGTGTCGCATTCGTTCCTGCCATCTGATAAACGATACAAGTTACTGCCTTGTGTCCGTTTACCCGGTTGGTAAAGTTGTATCCCAAACGGTCTAATTGAATTTCTGCAATATCATTCAGACGAAGCACTTCGCCGTTCGGCAAAGACTTGATGACGATATTCTCAAATTCTTCCGGTTGCTGCAAACGTCCTTTGTAGCGGATTGTATATTGGAAGGTCTGGTTGCTGCGTTCACCGAACTGTCCCGGAGCAGCTTCTATGTTCTGTTCAGCCAAGGCTGTCGATACGTCGCTCGGTATCAGTTTGTACTGTGCCATAACGTCTGGCTTCAGCCAGATACGCATAGAATAGTCCTGGCCCATCACATTGGCATCACCCACACCCTGTACACGTTGAACCTGAGGAATCAAGTTGATCTTTGCATAGTTTTCGATGAATGCGTCTGTATAGGTGTCGGTTTCGTCGTAAAGAGAGAATACGACCAGCATGGAAGTCTGGCGCTTCTGAGTCGTTACACCGACTTTGGTTACTTCGGCAGGCAGCAATCCCTGTGCCATGGAAACACGGTTCTGTACGTTGACGGCAGCCATGTCCGGGTCAGTTCCCTGCTTGAAGTAGATGGAGATATCACCGGAACCTGTATTGGATGCAGTTGAAGTCATATACATCATGTTCTCTACACCATTGATTTGCTCTTCCAATGGGGCAATCACGGAGTTCAATACGGTTGATGCACTGGCACCCGTATATGTGGCTCTTACCGATACGGTAGGAGGCGCAATGTCCGGGTACTGGGTGATAGGCAGTGTTGCCAATCCGATAGCACCAAGGATGACTATCAGGATGGAAATAACCGTTGATAGTACCGGACGGTTAATAAAGTTATCTAATTTCATACGATTACCTAAGTTATTAGTTGAAAGCTGTAGCCAGATTTCCGTCGTGCTGGTCTTTCAAATGCTGTTGATAGTTCGCTTCTTTCTGGGCTGGTGTGATCGGTTGTATCTTCTGACCGTCTTTGAGAGTTTGCACACCTTCGACCACGATTTTGTCTCCTGCATTCAATCCGGAAGTAACAAGATATTCTTTTCCGTTATCCAGATTGAAAATGCTGATTTCTGTATATTTCACGGTGTTGTCCGGCTGTAGAACGTAGACGAACTTTTTGTCTTGAATTTCCTGAGTTGCAGCTTGTGGTATGCTGATCATGTTGTCCATGGTATAAGGGATCAGGACATTGGCTGTACCACCACTACGCAGGATGTGTTCTTTGTTCGGGAAGATAGCACGCATGCTTACAGAACCGGTTGACTGGTCGATCACTCCTGTGATAGCGTCTACTTTTCCTTCTACATCGTATGTTGTACCGTCGATCAATTGTAGTTTGATGGCCGGTATCTTGCTGATCTCTTCTTTGATGGTCCCTCCGGTTTTGGTCATAGCCAACAGTTCTTTTTCTGTCATAGAGAAATATACATATACCTCGTCTATTTCAGATACCGTAGTCATTGGCGTAGCCATAGAAGGGCTTACGAGTGCTCCCAGACGATAAGGAATATCGTTGATCACACCGTCCGAAGGACTCTTTACTTGTGTAAAGGAGTAATTCTGCTGTGCTGTAGTCAGCTGTGCTTTAGCCTGGGCAAGTTGCGCCTGAGCCTGTGCCAGTGAATTCTTTGCCATTGACAAGTCATAGTCGCTGATGATCTGTTTTTTGTTCAGCTCAATCTTATTGTCAACAGTCATCTGCTGAGTATTCACAGCTGCTTCTGCTGTTGCAACCGCTGCTTTTGCTGTACGTACTGCTGCTTCGTACTGAGTAGGATCTACGATGAATAAGAGCTGTCCTTTGCGAACGGTTGCTCCTTCATCTACGCATAGCTTTGTGATGAAGCCCGATACCTGCGGGCGAATTTCTACGTCTTGTCTACCTTTGATGGTAGCCGGATAAGCTTTCATTAGGTCTGCAGTTGTCTTCTGTAATTCCTGTACTGCATATTCTGGGACTTTTCCCGTGTCATTGCCCTTATTGCCACAACTAGACAAGAGGGCTAAGCAAAATGCAAATAAAACAATTCTACTTTTCATACTTTATATTTATCTGTTTTTTAAAATTGTGCGTTCGTCGCAGTGTGTATTCATTGTATGGATAGATGATCCAAGGAAGAAAAGCCGGAAACTTATTCTATGAAATAAGTTTCCGGCTGCAAAAGTACTTTAAATTCAGTATTCTTGTATTCTGATACCGTGTTTTTTAACTATGTTTTTTACTTTAGTTTATGATATATAGGATTCATAATAAAACTAAACTCGTAATCTTGATAGGGAAGACGGTATTTTTCTAAAGGAATAGCCCCCCAACTGTTGACACAGGCAAGCCCCGTTTGTGCTTTATCAATACAGAAGTTTGTGAAGTTGGCTTTTTCTACTTCCGGTGAATGGCGTTGGTCTTTGCCGGCACCGTCATCCAGTGATTCGATTGTATAGTTCAGTGCAGAAGCGGAGAACGGTGCATCAGCTACAAACTGCAATCCATTACCACTGATATTGAGCAGGTTCCACCAACGGACGTCTGTTTTCGTTCCGGTTTCCTGCGGGCGGATGTATGGATAGAATTGCTCTTCTACAGTTTGGCGATATTTGCCGATCATTGCACCATGGTTACGGTCTGCATAGTTTTCGCCCGGTCCGCGTCCATAATATTCTACTTCATTGAATGTGACAGGCATGCGAAGTTGCATTCCGAAACGGAACATTTCAGAGATTTTCTTGCTTTTGTCTGCTTCCATTTTCTGAGTAACTTTTACAGCTCCCTTATTATTAATGATGTATGTCAGGAATAACTTTCCTCCTATAGACTTCATATCATATTCTGCACGGATAACTGCTTGTTCATTTTCAATATCATGCTTCAGTGAGGTCAGTTTCAATTCCGGATGTTTCCAGGCGCCATATCTGTGTTGTAATCCTGCACCAAAGTCATTGTCGGTCGGAGCGCGCCAGAAGTTAGGAGTCAGGGCGGTTCCATCTTCCATTAGTTGTATACCATTGACATCATAGCGGCAGAGATAACCGTTGTGTTTGTTGAATTCGAGCGTAAAGTCTTCGCCGGAAACGATCAGGTAATTATAATCATTGGTCTGGAAGGTAGGTACTACTACTGCGATATTAGAGGACTGCTTGTTTTCCAGTTTGAGTTCCGGTGCTTTGTAATCGCGGATGCTCATTTGGTCATAAGCGATCGTCTCTCCTGCCGGGAGCAGTGTCTCAGCTGCTTTTAGTTTGTAGCTGACGTTCAGCAACAGTTCCTTGCAAGGACAAATATTCTTGGTGTCAAATGGCAACTGTAGCTTTACTGTCTGTTGCGGAGCTACGTTCAAGTCTGATACGATACCGTTTTGAACAACTTCTCCATTAGCCAGCAACTGCCATTCCAGATAGTATGTAGACAGATCGCGGAAGAAGTTCTCATTATAGATATTGATTTCACCTTTGGAAAGGTCGGCTGGTGTGGTCCAGATGTTCTGGTAGAAATATCCTACTTCATAAGCATGCGGATTGGGTACCCGGTCGGGGCTGATTAAGCCGTTGTCGTTGAAGTTATTGTCCGAAGCGTCGTATTTGTTGAAGTCGCCTCCATAACCATAGATGGCTATACCGTCTTTATTTTTCCAATGGCAAGACTGGTCAACAAAGTCCCAGATAAATCCACCTTGATATTTCGGATACTTACGGATGATGTCCCAGTATTCTTTGAATCCACCCATGGAGTTACCCATCGCATGCGCGTATTCGCATTGGATAAGCGGTTTGTCGATATTGCCTTCACAATATTTGATACATTGGTTATAATCATAGTACATCGGGCAGAAAATGTCGGTGAATTCACTCGTTCTTGCCTGCTCGTACTGTACGGCACGTGTCTTGTCTTCGTTCTTGATCCAAGTGTAGCAATGTTCGAAGTTCGGTCCCATACCTGCCTCATTTCCTAATGACCAGAAAATGATAGACGGGTGGTTATAGCTGCGTTGCACATTACGCTGGTTGCGTTCCATGTGTGCTTTTGCATAAATCGGGTTTTTAGCTAGTGTTTTGTCACCATATCCCATTCCGTGAGATTCAACATTGGCTTCGGCTACTACATACAAACCGTATTCGTCGCAAAGATCATACCAGCGGTTGTCATCCGGGTAGTGGCAGGTACGTACCGCGTTGATATTAAGCTGTTTCATCACCTTGATGTCTTGTATCATACGTTCGAGGGAAACGACATAGCCACCGTCCGGGTCCATTTCATGACGATCGGCTCCTTTGAAGAGTACAGGCTGTCCGTTGACGAGTATTTGTCCGCCTTTCAGTTCGATTTTACGGAAACCTACCTTGATGGGAATCACTTCTGTAATGTTGTTCCCGTTTTTCAGAGTGGCGGTCAATGTGTAGAGGTTGGGTGTTTCAGCAGTCCATTTTGCGGGGTTGGCTATGTTGAAAGTTGTATTTAGTTTGCCGGAACCTTTCAGGTCGGCTGTTGCTACGCTCTTTCCTTGTGCATCTGTAAGATCGAGAGCTATTGTGCCACTGCCTTTCAGGTCGATGGCTATGTTTAGTGTACCGTCCTTATACTGGTTGTCCAGGTCGGGAGTAACACGGATATCTTGAATATGCTTTTTGTCACGTGCATACAGGTAGCAATCACGTCCCACACCGGAATAGCGGAAGAAGTCCTGATCTTCCAGATAACTGCCGTCGCACCAGCGGAATACTTGGAAGGCAATCAGGTTTTTCCCGGGTTTCAGGTAATTGGTCAGATTAAATTCGGCTTCCAGCTTGCTGTCTTCGCTATAACCTACATAACGGCCATTTACCCAGAGGTACATATTGGAAGTTACGGAGCCGAAGTGGGCAAAAATATCTTTCCCTTTCCAGTCGGCAGGAAGAATGATTTCTTTCCGGTAAGAACCTACGTGGTTGTTTTCTGTGGGTACGAGGGGAGGGTTGTGCTGGAATTGGTTTCTCCAGGCATAACCGACATTTACATAGATCGGATCACCATAACCATTCAGTTCCCATACAGCGGGCACTTTAATGTTGTTCCATCCTTTGTCGTTAAAACTAGTCTGATAGAAGTCAGTCGGGCGCGCGTCTGCATTTCTTACCCAGTTAAATTTCCAGAGACCGTTCAGAGTCATAAAATTCTTTGAGTCCTCTTTGCTGCCCGCTTTAGCTTCATCAGCCGATGCATAGGCAAAATAATTAGTGTGCATTGCGGAGCGGTTTACGGAATTCACTTCCGGGTCTTTCCACTCATTAAAGTTCTGTGCTTGGATGGCTGTTGTTAGTCCTAGTGCAGCCAAACAGCAGGAAAGTAGTTGTTTCTTCATGGGTTTTTTGTATTAGGTTTGAATTTCGGGAGTCAAAGATAGGGATTTATTAACAAGATAAGGACCAATAATCATTCATTTAAGGCTACTTTTTAATAAATTAGCTAGAAAGTGTAGTGTTTATTGGTGAAGAACGTTTATTTTTGCAGCATGTTACAATTTGAGAATCAAAAGATAAAACATATCGTGCGTAAAGCTTTTCCGGTAGTAGTACTGGCGGCTATACTGTACTCCTGTGCCAGTATTGGGCATCCGACGGGGGGAGATAAGGATTATGATCCTCCGCGTTTCGTCGGCAGTACTCCTGTTGCAGGTGCTATTAATAATAAGAGAACGAAAGTTTCTCTCCAGTTTGATGAGTTTATTAAGCTAGAGAAAGCGACCGAGAAGGTGGTTGTTTCTCCTCCTCAGATACAACAACCGGAAATCAAGGCATCAGGAAAGAGAATACAGGTGAATCTGCTTGATTCGCTGAAGCCTAATACTACCTATACTATAGATTTCTCGGATGCTATCGTTGACAATAATGAAGGTAATCCTTTAGGTAATTTTGCATTTACTTTTTCTACCGGTGCACAGATTGATACTATGGAAGTATCAGGAACGGTACTTGACGCTTCCAATCTGGAGCCTATTAAAGGAATACTGGTCGGATTGCATGCTAACCTGAATGATACAGCTTTTACCAAACTCCCTTTCGACCGTGTGGCTCGTACTGACAGTCGTGGACGCTTTTCCATCCGTGGGGTAGCTCCCGGTAAGTATCGTATCTTTGGACTGATGGATTCTGACCAAAACTTTGCTTTTACTCAAAAAAGTGAAGTCATTGCTTTTAATGATTCATTGATCATTCCGCGTATGGAGGAAAGACTTCGTATGGATACAGCTTGGGTGGATTCTTTGACTTATGATACGATTGTTGAGAAGAAATACATGCATTATCTGCCCGATGATGTGATTCTCCGCGCTTTTAAAGAGTTAAACTATTCGCAGTACCTGATTAAGTCCGAGCGGTTGGTTCCTCAGAAATTCACACTCTATTTTGCAGGTAAAGCAGATACTTTGCCTGTGCTGAAAGGCTTGAACTTCGAAGATAAGGACGCTTTTATCATAGAAAAGAACCAACGGAACGATACGATTCATTACTGGGTGAAGGACTCTTTGCTTTATAAACAGGATACCCTTGCTCTTAGCCTTACCTATCTTTATACAGATACGTTGAATCAATTAATTCCTCGTACAGATACGTTGAAGTTGGTATCCAAACAAAAGACTTTGACTAAAGAAGAGCCCGAGAAGAAGAAAAAGAAGAAAAAGAAAGATGAAGAAGATGAGCCGATACCTACCAAATTCTTACCGGTGAATGTGAATGCACCTTCATCTATGGATGTGTATGGTTATATCTCTTTGAACTTTGAGGAACCGATTGCTAGTTTTGATACTGCGGCCATTCATTTGCGGCAAAAGGTGGATACGATTTGGAAGGATGTCCCTTTCGAATTCGAACAAGACTCATTGAATTTGCGGCGGTTTAATCTGTATCCTGGAAATGATTGGGAAGCTACAATGGAATATGAGTTCTCGGTGGACTCGACAGCTTTTCATGGCATTTATGGTTTGTTTACCGATAAGATAAAACAATCGTTTAAAGTACGTAGTGAGGATGAATATTTTACTCTTCATTTCAATGTTACGGGAGCGGACCCGATGGCATTTGTAGAGTTGTTGGATGCTCAGGATAAAGTGGTACGTAAACGGAGGATTGACAAAGGAATGGCTGATTTTTATTTCCTGAATCCTGGAAAATATGGTGCCAGACTAATTAATGACACTAATGGAAACGGAGAGTGGGATACAGGTGATTATGCAAAAGGACAGCAGCCGGAAGCTGTCTACTATTACCCGAATATATTGGAGTATAAAGCTTTATGGGATACAACACAAAATTGGGATATCCATGCAACTCCTGTAGACAAGCAGAAGCCGGATGAACTTAAAAAACAAAAACCAGATGAAGACAAAAGAAAGAAAGATAGGGAACAAGATAACCAAAACCGTAGGCGCCGCTAGTTTGCGCCGTAATCTAGTTATAGGCTTAGTAGCATTGTTTATAGGGTGTTTTGCACTTCCTGCCAATGCACAGTGTGAAGCAAAGAACGATGCTTTCCAGTCTGGAGAGCATGTGATGTACGACTTGTACTTCAACTGGAAATTCGTTTGGGTGAAAGCGGGTATAGCCAGTCTGACAACCAATGCGACTACTTATCATTCAGAACCTGCATACCGTGTCAATCTGCTTGCTTTAGGCAGTAAGCGTGCCGATTTCTTTTTCAAGATGCGTGATACACTAACTTGCGTCATGGGAGAAAAGCTGGAGCCTCGTTACTTTCGTAAAGGTGCCGAAGAAGGAAAACGCTATACGGTAGATGAGGCTTGGTTCTCTTATAAAGACGGTCTTTGTTTTGCTAAGCAAAAACGTACGTTCCGTGACGGAGAAGTGCAGGAATCAGAAGAAAGTGATAGCCGCTGTATCTATGATATGCTGACTATTCTTGCTCAGGCGCGTTCTTATGATCCTGCTGATTATAAGGTAGGCGATAAAATCAAATTCCCGATGGCTACCGGACGTAAAGTAGAAGAACAGACGCTGATTTATCGGGGAAAAGAGAATGTGAAAGCTGAAAATGGAGTAACCTATCGCTGCCTGATCTTTTCATTGGTTGAGTATGATAAGAAAGGGAAAGAAAAGGAGGTGATTACCTTCTTTGTGACAGATGATAAGAATCATCTTCCTGTCCGTTTGGATATGTTTTTGAATTTTGGTTCTGCCAAAGCTTTCTTAAATGATGTCAGAGGTAATCGTCATCCGTTGACTTCTATCGTTAAATAGTGCGTCAGCGAATCTGGCGCACTTCGTTTCCTGTCATTACAGCGTAAAAGGAACTTTCTGGTCTTTTCTGAAAACACTTGATTCGAATGTAGCAATCAAGTCCCCGTTTTGGTTGGTTACATCTACCTGATAGCAACCGGTACTTCGACCGATATAGCGTTCGCGCGCTTCGGCATAAAGGGTATCGCCCGGACCGCTTGCACGTAGAAAAGTGATTGTGGATGAGAGGGAAAAGGACAGCGTACCATGAGAATTGGCGGCTGCTGCAAGTGCAAGATCTGCCAATGTAAAGATAGCTCCTCCTTGAGTTCGTGCGCCGGCATTAAGATGTTCGGGTTTTATTTCCAGCTTGGCTTTGCTATATCCTTCGCGTACTTCAAGCAATATTACACCTGCATTTTCGGCGAATAAATCATTTTTAAAAAACTCTTGTGGGGTCATAATGGTTAATTTTGAATTACTAATTTGAAACTTCTAATAATGGGGCTATGAGCTTTGGATTAAACTATAATTCAAAACTCATACCCCATCATTAAAGATTCTCCTGCAAATGTAATAAATTTATTTCCATATGCGGTTACCAGATCTTTACCTTTTTACCATTCAATTGCTTGATCCTCATCTGGAATCAATGGATTGATTTGTCGTTCCATTGTCATGGAGCCTTTTACTTCATAAGTCATCGGATAATCTGGATTAGAAGTGACATCCGTGTACTTGTAACTCAACTCTAGCGTAGTAAGATGGCGTTCCATATATTTGATGGTTTCGTGTTGAATGATTCGTTTTTCATACTTACACTCTCCCAGTGGTTGAATATTGATTTCTGATTCACTTGCGTCGCCGTATAGTTTCAACGTTCCTTTAACAGTACCTTCCTCGTCCTCTGTTGCTTCTCCAAACTCCACAAATACTTTATATCTGGAGCGGTTTTCGTCTTCCACCCAAGTTGAACCGGCATAGAAGAAAATGGTATTTTCGTCCACTACACGGGCTACACGTGTATCTACCTTAGCGGGATCTGATGTTGTTCCTTCGATGTAAATATTCATCAGTGTGGTATTATAAGTACCAGAATAGTCATTGAACAGATTGACTCCCAGTAGCGCTTTATAACGTCCCTTATATTTATTTTGTATATAAGAGGGGTCTTCTTCAATTGTCAACGGAAGTACATATTTCTCATCCAGTTCCAACCCGTTAAAGTTGAAATGGATGGGATAGAGCTGTATGTTTTCTCCTGCAGGAATGTGGCAAATATTTGATTCAAAAGAATAATGTTGTTTTGCAAGGGAGACATACCAAAGATCTTGACGGCCTACAGGGAATTTCTCCTGATTAAGTATTCGGAGCGTGTCCTCATCTACGGCTATTTTCACGTCTATATTTCGATCGTTATTCTTCGAACCACTGACAATGACCGGCAACTGGTATATTCCCATTCCATCCGGCTGATAGCGTACATAAATTTCATTCAGACTATTGTCTCCCAAAGGAGCCTTGAAAGAAATCATCTGCGTGTAAAGTTCCTCCTTCCATTCGTCATTGCACGCACTGAATGTTGCGCACATTGCCAATATCATTCCTAAAATATATAATTTTCTCATATTGATTTTTTAGTTTATAATGTTAATACTAATCATAGTACTGCCATCCGGGAGCTTGTGACAGATTCTTGTTCCGTTTCAGTTCATCGAAGCTGATAGGCCAGAAATATTGTTTACGAGAGAAAGACGTCTGTAGCTCGGCTACTCTGACCGGCAGATAATACATGTCTTTGTATTCTTCGTTCATTAGTGTGTTGCAACCGTAGATTTGCTCACTTTCATGCTCTTCGACGATCTTCCAACGGCGCAGGTCATAGAAGCGCTGGGTTTCTGCAAAGAATTCGATTTGCCGTTCATGGACTATTTTTTCAAAGAACTTTTTCGGATTCTCATATATCTCATCACTATAATCGGGTACTCCGGCACGCATACGGACAGGTTTTACTCCGCGGCGCATCTGTTCTTTGTCACGGGAGATGTCGTAAGTCTGGTTTCCGTCCCATGAGGCTATTTGATAGTGTGCCCCTTCAGAAATATTATTTAGTGCTTCTGCATACATCAGTAATATGTCGGCGTAACGAAGTGTAGGTTCCACTTTCTGATAGATGGAGCCTCCCCATTTGGCACAATCGTTCGGGTTTACATATTTCATAATGCCGATACCGGTGATACACCAGTTATCAGAACCGTTTATACGTCCGTCGGTCGCTCCCCGATAATACCAGATTTGTTTGTTTCGTGAATCTTTCCCTCCTTCTTCCTTGATGCTTAGTGCATTCCAAATTGCTCCGTTGAAAGCTACGGAGGCATAGAAACGAGGTTCACGGTTGGTATATCCCCACCATACATTATTTTTTACGTGGTCGTACTTGTGTTCATCTTTGTTTTCATCGTTTGTGAACTTTCCTTTCCACAAGGTGTAGTATTCTTTGCTAAAAGGTTTACCATCTGCCATGTCATAAGCTTCACTTTGTTTCAGAGTTATTCCGTGTACATTATATCCTCCAAACGTTCCGGGTAGTTGATGCTTAACGAAATCTACCATGGTGTTGTCTGTTTTTAAGTCATTGCTGTCTCCATTGGTTCCTCGGGTGAAAATAAGTTCTTGATTCTCTGCAGCATAGATGTCACCATTAAAAATAGAACGATAAGACTCAAAAGGATCTATATTGGCCCATCCTTCTGGAAAGGGCTTGTTGCTGTATTCCTCATGATAGGGCGGTTCAATCGTAGTTGGATAAGCTTCGTCTGTACTAACCGGACGTCTTTCAAAAGTATAAAGTTTGTAAAGTCCGCTTGCTTCCGAGTAATCAATCATATCTCTGGCAGCAGCAGCGGCTTTTGCCCACTTCTCTTCATTGTATTCTTGCGGAATCAGTTGTTTGCCGTCCTTGTTGGTGAAGTCTGCCATTTCCGTATTTCCGTTAACCAGCGGACTAGCGGCATAGAGAAAAACTTTGGCGCGTACAGCCAGTGCAGCTCCTTTGGTTGGGCGGGCAATGTTCAAGTTATCACGTTTTTCGAATAGTTCGGTAGCTGCAATTTCCAATTCAGAGGTAATGAATTGCACACATTCGTCATAGGTGTTGCGTGGATACGCCAACTCATCATATGATTTTGTATAATCGGCTCCTTCCGGTGGTAGGATGGGGATCGGACCGAATTTTCTCAGAAGCATCCAGTAGAAATAGGCACGCAGAAAACGGGCCTGTCCTCGTACATCTGTCACTTCCTCCGGAGTGAGATCCTGATTCTCATGTAATTCATTCAGTAGGATGGAAGCTTGATAGATTCCGTCATATGACCATTTCCATGCATTCTGACCGCCTGTGGAATTTAAATATTCGCCACGCTTGAATTTGGCAAAACGGTCTCCACGCTCGTTGAATACTTGGTCATCTGAGAAGTTGAAAGGACATACGTCGCTGTGTCCTACTTCCAGATTATCTCCCTGCAAGCGGCTGTAGCAGAATGATAGCCATTGGAGTGTATAGTCTTTGTCTGAGAAAATGCGTTCTGTAGACTGTTGATCTCTGAAATAGCGATCTACATTTAGATAATCGGAACAGGAAGTGAGTCCTAACCCGAGCGCTACCGCTCCCAATAAGATGTATTTATTTCTTTTCATAATTTTTCTTTTCATAATTGTTTTAGATTCCCACCGTCAGTCCGATGGTAACAGTTTTAGATAGGGGATACTGTTGTCCGTTAGAACTACCCAGTTCCGGATCCCAAAGTTTAAAGTCGGAGAAAGTCAGTAGGTTTGTTCCCATCAGGTACAAACGCACACGGTCCAGATGGAGTTTATTGACAAACCGTTTCGGGATACTGTAACCTAGTTCCACATTTTTCAAACGGATGTATGAACCGTTTCGTAACCAATAAGTTGAAGCGCGATAATTGTTATCATTGCCTCCATAACTCAGACGTGGATATCTGGCATTCGGGTCCTCGTTGGTCCCCAACGACCAGTAGTTTCCGACTACATCTGTCAGAATGTTTCCCCAGGACTTCTCTTTGAAGGGATATACGGTGAATCCGTCTATGAAGAAGGATGATTTTCCGGCTCCTTGGAAGTGAACGTTGATGTCAAATCCTTTCCATTGCGCAGATACACCGAATCCGTAAATCAAGTTAGGGCGAGTCGTTGCGCCGATGGGCACTTCGTCGTCTCCGTTAATGACTCCGTCACCGTTTACGTCTTTGTATTTGATATCGCCTGGCATGATGCCTGACCCCTGTGATGGCCTGTTACGAATTTCTTCATAGTCTTTAAATAATCCTTCAGCTATCAGACCACGCGCCTGGTCTACACGGAATCCGTACTTCATCTTATACGGGTAGCGACTATTCTCTTCGTCATATTCCTTGATCTCATTTTTACTATAGGTCATGTTGGCACGTACCGTAAGGTCTACCTCACCTACCTTCTGCTTATAAGCAATATTTCCGTCAAAGCCTTCGGACAAGACAGAGCCTACGTTAGCATAAGGTTTTGTTGTGATGTGATTCAGACCGATAATCTGAGGAAGATAACTACGCAACATATAAATACCGTTGCGCTGTTCGTGGAAGTAGTCAATGCTGCCACTGAACTTATCATTGAACATAGAGAAGTCAAGTCCGAGGTCATGTTTCTTGGCTACCTCCCAAGTGATGCTGTTTGATGCAATTCTCGAATAGGTCAGTCCGGTATAATAATAATTACTGGTGCCGATATCACCGTAATAGTAACCGTCTTCATCCCATGTTCCGAATTTCTCTACGTATGGGAAGCGGGTTCCCACATTGTCGTTACCTACCTTACCGTATGAGTAGCGCAGCTTAAACATGTTCAACCATTTGAGATGTTTCTTGATGATTGACTCTTCAGCGATGTTCCATGCCACAGAATAGGCGGGAAAAAATCCAAACTGCTGACCTGAGGCAAAGTTCTCGGAACCGTTGTAACCGAAATTGAAGTCAAAGAAGTAGCGGTATTTCCATCCATAGGTGAAACGTCCTGCAAATCCCTGATGACGATTTTGAATACTCTGCACAATCTTCTCGTAGCTATCTGTATTGCCGTTGTGAGATGTATTGGTAGTCTTGTCCTGAGAATACTTTAAAACGGCTCCTAGCATGTGGTCACCAAACGTACGGTTATAGTGTAGCTCTGCCTCCAGATATTCCTTCCGTTGTCCACTTGAATACATCGTTCCGTCCATCAGTTTCTGCGTCTCTATTCTTCTGAATTGCAGCTCTCCGTCGGAGGTACGTTGCCGTTCTGCTAACCAACTTTCCGGCCATTTGAAACGGTTGTCACCGTTATCTGTATAAGTATCGAAGCCGAAGCGCCCATAGAATTTTAATCCCTTTGTAATAAATTTCAGATCTTGTTCAAGGTTAACTGTAGTCTGGATTTTATTCTTCCATGTTTCCTGATACCCTTGCTGGGTAGTCAGCACCCACGGATTTCTTCGTCCCTCATTACCGACTGCTGCCCATTTTCCGTCACTATATTGTACTGGTGAAGCGATGGGACTGTATCCCATCAGTGAGTGCCATATTTCATGATATTGGCTTCCCGGCAGGTTCTGTTTGTCCAAAGACCCCGATACACCTACTTTTAGTAGCGTAGTTTTTGTCAGGTCTATGTCTACATTCATGCGGTAGTTCCAGCGATGGTAGTTGGCATTGGTGTTATAGTCCGTCATAGCACGATCTGTCTCGTACATACCACCTTCATTTACATAACTGGCAGAAATAAAATAACGGGCCACCGTACCACCTCCGGTCAAGTCTACGGTTGCACGATAAGTGGGGGCGCCGTCTTTCAGTATTAAATTCATCCAGTCCACATTCGGGAAAAGATCCTGATCCAGCCCGTTTGCAAACAGTTTCAAGTCACTTTCGCTATAGGCTGGAGCTTGACTACGACTAATTAAGGCTTCGTTCATCATGCGGGCATACGTTGGACCGTCTACAAATTCCGGAGTTCTGGTGCGTGTATTATACGAGGTTTCTACTTTGGCATTAACGCGGGTCTTTCCTTCTTTTCCGCGTTTGGTCGTGATCAAGACAACTCCATTTGCACCGCGTGAACCGTAAATTGCTGTTGCAGAGGCATCCTTCAACACTGAGAAGTCTTGGATATCTTCCACATTGATCTCATTCATATCACGCTCGAAACCATCGACTAGCACCAATGCACTGCCGCCGGCGCCGAAAGTGGAGATACCGCGTATCCAAAACTCGGAGATATTACTACCCGGCTGTCCGGAAGTTTGGCGAGCGAGTATACCGGCCACATTACCTGCAAGAGCGTTCGTTATACTTGCTGTCGGAGTACGTAGCTGAGAAACGTCGACTGTGGTAACGGCACCTGTCACAGTTACCTTCTTCTGAGTGCCGGTTCCTGTGACAACAACTTCGTCGATGACCGTTTCTTTCGTCTCTACCATAACGACGTTAATGATTTTTTTGTCTTTGATAAAGACTTCCTGTTTTGTAAATCCCACATAGGAGAAGATCAAGTAAGAATAATTGGGAACCTTGATCTTATAACGTCCGTTTATGTCGGTTATCGCGCCGAAGCCCGGTATGTTTTTCGCTGTAACGTTTACACCTACTAAAGGTTCGTTCTTTGGATCTGTGACGATTCCTGTCACTTCAATCGTCTCTTGTTCATTTTGGGCATAGACTGTAGTTGTCCAGCCTACTATCAAGAAAAATAGTAAGATTATATTTCTCATATTCATTTGTGTTTTAAATAGTATTATTCCGTTGTCATATAACGAATTCCTTTATTGTCGATATCTCCGATATAGAACATATCTGTATCAGGATCGTAGGCAAGGCCGGCAGGCTGATTGAAACGTGCTTCATGTAACGGATTACCGTCTACATATCCCCAAATTTTGCCGTCGGCATTTTCGTTACTTCGTCCGGCTGCGAGAGAGGCTACTCCATGTGGGTCCAGCTTCCAGATGCAGTGATTTTCTCTGTCACAAAAATAGAAGTCATATTGGTCTTTGTCAGGACCGATTCCTTCTCCGTATTTTTCGTTTTTAACAAATACACCGAACTGTGGTTTGTTAAACCGGGCGCTACCTCCTGTTCCTTCTTTGAAACTTTTATCGTTCATGTTTCCGGCAATGATGCTGGGATTACCGAATGTTTTTGCCACCGGATCATAATCGGCTCTGAACACTGCGCCAAAATTGTCGGAAAGCATGTACATAAATTTATTGGACGGGTGCTTGAATAATATCGTGTGTGAACCGCCCACTGCTGATATCTGACTCAGACTAAAGGCAACTTCCGCATTCTCGTCGATATTGGGAATAGCTCCATTGCGTATCATTTTGTAGACTTTTCCTTCCCACCAGGTGGTGTAAAAGATGGTTCCGTCATCCATATACACTAAGCTATATGCTGTCCTGCCATAGTTGTAAGGACGAATTCGTCGAAAATTCTCACGACGGAGAGAATAATAGATATTTGCCCGGGTAGTGTTGTCCTGACCGTGATCATCGGTAAACAGCAACGTGTCTCCGTCAGCGCTGAATGTGAAAGAGTACATTGTGCTATATCCTGTTCTTGGAAAGAGACGTTTTACAGTCCGCTCTGTCAGGTCTATTAGATGGAGACCGTCAGAATGGTTTGAAGAAAAAAGTAACCGGTTGTCTCCGTCTTTGTACTTGGGATCGAACACCATGCAATCATTGGAAGGAATAGAAGCTCCTTCATCGAACGAACCCTCTTGAAATGCGGAATTATTATCCTCATCTACTTTACGTAGCAAGGTGCCTACAACCGTTGCAGGAGTGTACTTGAATTCTTCTTCAAATGTATGTTCTGCAATCGGTTTGCCATCCGGTCCATCTATGCGAACATTGATTATTCCATCAAAAGCCTTGGAAGGAACCATGCAATAAATGTTTTTTCCATCAGCTCCGATTGTTTTCGTTTTTTCTCCACCGATCGTGATATGAATTTTGGTAGGGTCACTTCCAAAGTTACTGCCTTCAATGTACAGGCGGGTTCGCATACCTCCCTCTTTAGGATTAAAATCTGTAAATACTACCGGTTGAGATGGATCGTACTGATCGGGATCAACCTTATCATCTTTGCAACCGATGAGGAGTAAACAGCAGGCAAGTACTGTTATTAGGTGCTTTTTCATAAATATAAATTAATTAAATGGTTAAAATGTAGCTGAACAATAAATATTTTATTGCTTACAGCGTTTGCTTATCTCATATTATAAGCGCAGTATATATCATTGTATTTGACGGCTTGCTGAATTCTTCAGAAGAGAAATATAGGCAGCATCACATTCATAATTTTCGTCATGTGATTTTATTGGATATATTTCTAACAGAATAAATTTGGATAGCTGCGTCTTTTCTGTCTTCTTTATTCTATACTGAAATCCCAAATGGAACAATTGGAAGAGGAGCTAATGCATATAAATTAATTTGGATTTTCATGTTTATAGATATCAGAAAGGTCTAATTATAAGGCTAGCTAAAAAGATTCAAGACTTGTCTTACTTTTGATACAGATAGATCTGTAGAAGAGGGGGATGTAAATTCTATCTTTTTGGCTAGCCTCATGGATTACTGCGATCAGTCCAGAACCTTCACGCGGATATTACGGAACCAAACATCGTCACCGTGATCCTGCATTCCGATAAATCCTTCATGGTTTTCACCACCGCAGTTATTCAGCAGTTCGAAAGCCAGCGGCCATTTGTCTTCGCTGAATTTGCTGGCCTGCAACATATCAGTCCATTGTTTTGTCCACAGGTGATATTCAAGAACATTCTCGTCATTCTGTCCGTGAACAACAGTGCCTTTGTAAACCATGATCTTGGCCTTGTTCCATTCGCCGGAAGGTTTCGCATTCTGGGGAACAGCCGGAATCATGTCATACAAAGAAGCCGACTGACGGTTATTGTCCTTACCCAGTTTGGCATCCGGATGATTGTCATTGTCCAATACCTGGTATTCGGGAGCGGAGATATAGATCGGTTCGAGTACATCGTTACCATCCTTGTCCTTGGAAGTCACTTCCTGAGCCAGATAGAAGATACCGGAGTTACCGCCCTTGGAAATCTTCCATTCCATTTCCAGTTCGAAGTTCTTGAATTTGTGAGCGAAGATCAAATCTCCGCCGTCACCGTCCTGCGCTTCACCGCCGCCGGAACCGTTGAACTTGATACAGCCGTCCTCGATAGTCCACTTGGAAGGCACTCTGTCCTTACCGTAACCACGCCATCCGTTGAATGTTTTTCCGTCAAAGATGGTGATGTAACCATCCGCATCTACCGGCAATTGCAGGCTGTCCGTCTCTGCCGCTTTTAATGATTTTGAATATGACAATGCTACTTCGTTTGCCGACTGCTCTTCCTGAGCTGTTCCGGCTTTCTTCTGACCACCGCAAGAAACCAGAACTCCCGCTGCAAGACAACAAGCTAATGGATAAAATACTTTCTTCATAATAATTGCTATTTATTTTTTAATCTTTAATTCCTAACTTACTTTTATCGTGTTATCGTGGCATATCGGGCAGTCTCCAGCCTTCACGATAATTATGTTTCACCAGTTCGGCTGCGAATTGTTTCGCGTTGATCGGATCTGTCCAGGTCTTGTTGAAGGACGGGTGACCGTCATGAATCGTAAATCCGTCTTTGATACAGGTTCTGAGTGTTTCATTGTCACCGATATTAGTGAAGCACATGTTGGCGCCGTCCCATTCCAGTGTCTTGTTCAAGCCTTGCAGACGGATAGCCAATACACCCATTACTACCATTTCGTTCATCGGTCCCGATTCGGAGAAATCCGCTTTCGGCATCACGCGGTTGGATTTGTCTTCCTTACAAGCACGTACCCAGTCCATCTCATGGGAACACTTGACACGGCGGCATACTTTCGGTGCGTTGGGCACACGCCCTGACAACAAGAAAGGTTGTTCTCCGTAGCAGCCGCAAATCAATGTGTCTTTTGTTCCGTGGAAAATGGTCAGACCGCCACCGGGGCCCATCAGCTGTTTTCCTTCCGGGAAACCTTTCGGACGTTCGGGCATCATACCGCCGTCATACCAGTGTACCTCCACTTCCGGCAAGGCAACTTTCGGCATATTGTCGCGGGCGGGGAAAATCATCTTCACATGCTGGGCCTGAGGAGCGCAGGCACTCAGTAATAATGTAGAAGAACCTTCCACTTTGGTAGGATAACCCAGTTTCAGAGCTCTGAACGGCTGATGCAGGATATGGCAGGCCATGTCACCCAATGCGCCGGTTCCGTAATCCCACCATCCGCGCCAGTTCCAGGGATGATAAACGTTGTTGTACGGGTTCAGTTTGGCAGGTCCGGTGAAAAGATCCCAGTTCAATGTGTTGGGGATGCGGTCCGCCTTTTCGGGTGCATTCAGTCCTTGCGGCCAGATAGGACGGTCGGTGGCGCATTCCACTTTAGTCACCTCACCGATTTCTCCATTCCAGATCCATTCGCAAACAAGGTCGGTACCTTCGCCTGATGCTCCCTGGTTACCCATCTGGGTTACTACTCCGGTGGAAGCGGCAAGTCTGGTCAGCAGACGGGATTCGTAAACGGAGTGTGTCAGCGGTTTCTGGCAATATACATGTTTGCCCATTGTCATGGCGTCTGCCGTGATAATGGCGTGAGTATGGTCGGCAGTGGCAATGATGACACCGTCAATGGATTTGCCCATTTCGTCGTACATCTTGCGGTAGTCCCAGTATTTCTTAGCTTTGGGGAACTCGTCGAATACGCCTTTGGCATATTTCCAGTCCACATCACAGAGGGCTACGATGTTTTCGGTGCCCTTCACATTGTTGATGTTGGCGTGTCCCATACCTCCGATACCTACGGCTGCGAGGTTCAGTTTGTCGGTTGGTGAAACGTGCCCGTGGCTCATACCTAAGATAGAGCTGGGAGCAATGGTGATGCCTGCTAAAGCGGCGGCTCCCGTTTTAAGGAATTTTCTTCTTGAAAAGTCTGACATGGTTTTATTTTTAAGAGTTAGTAATTAATTTCAGCCTGTTATATCATTAAAAACTTATTATGGCTTTTGGAGTAATCCGTATCCGTTTTTCATATTTCTTCTTCTTTCCCATATTTGCTCCAGTGTCTCCAGTTCTCCTATCGCGGGTAAATCGTGCGTATAGGCGTCGTGCAAAAAGGTCCATGCGTATTCGGACGCGATGGCGGAGTCTCGTATGAGCGGGAGTTTGGGGTTTCTGGTTCCGGTTTCTATGGAGTCGGCAAACAGGTCGCACAGTACATCGATGTTTTTCCCTCCGAAGGGTTTCTCTATCCGCTCTGTCCGTGTGACTCCGCGAAGGTCGACAACGGCGGTTTTAAAGTCGTGCGTCATGCGGGCGATTCCTTTGGTACCGATGATGTCCACGTATGAATTGTGGGTCTGGTCCTTGGATAATTGTCCGTAGACAAATCCCTGGGTGATATCGAAGACAACGCCGTTCTGGAATGTTCCGTGGCATTGCACCCACCAGGGGTCCTTATAACTCCACATGTTGACTCCCTGTGAATGCCACGTCTTGTATTCGCATCCGGCATACCAGCGTGCGATGTCTACATAGTGCATTCCGCAGTCGTGGAAGGCGGGTCCTTCATATTCGTGCCCTTCCCCCGGTGCGAGTCCCGGAGTCATGTGGCAGATGCGCAGGATGGCCAGTTCACC
The DNA here is from genome assembly GCF_020091505.1 of Bacteroides faecis. Taxonomy (NCBI): domain Bacteria; kingdom Pseudomonadati; phylum Bacteroidota; class Bacteroidia; order Bacteroidales; family Bacteroidaceae; genus Bacteroides; species Bacteroides faecis. The sequence continues at coordinate 1,306,971 of NZ_CP081916.1, forward strand.
GATCTCTCCCCGGTCTATAAATTGCTTGATGGCCTGATGGTACCAGGCATTACGGAGATACAGGTTGACGGTAGAGAAACAAGCGGCTTTTTCAGTGATGTCCACTACTTCCCATTCTTTGTCGATAGTGTCTGAAACGGGTTTTTCGGAGATGATATGCTTGCCGTATTTGATGGCCTTTTCAATCCGGTCTTTCCGTGAGTCTGCCAGAGCAAATAGTCCTACTACCTGCACACTTTCATCATCGAACATTTCCTGTTCGTTTTCCAGTATCTTCGATTCGGGAGATAATTTCTTCGCCAGTTCCCGGCAATCGGGATTGATGTCGCAAATGTATGCGACCTCCCATCGCCCGCTTTTCTGCATTTCTTTTAAATAAAATCGCCCCATTCTGCCAAAACCGATGAGACCAACTTTAATCTTGGTATCTACAGAAATATGTGTTTTCATAAATATAGAAAATTTAAATACAAATAATTAATGTGTAACAGCCTTTCATTAAGGAAGAAAATGACTGAAAACAAGACATGGCAAAGCTAGATAAATAAGTAATGCTGTATTAGCTTTACATGTTTTTTTGTAGGGGTAGTAATCGTAATTAATATTAACAAACAATTAGTTAGTTACAAATAAATATAATAAAAATGTAGAAGAGTTAGAATGCTTTTTTTCTTGAAATGGCAAGAATCTATTATATATTAGTCAGATTATTATAATTATACTTTCAGGTTCATCATAATAAACAATCGCTTTATTGTTTATTTGAGTATAGTAATTATGTACAATACTTGCAGAATCGTGAGGGCAATTAGCTATCTGCCCTTTTGTAGTTACTGGATTTTTATTATGTTTCTTATTTTTATAGTTATGTATAATGATTATGTGGATACTTTTGTGGTGTTCTTTAGTACTTATCTTTTTAAAATTAGATTTTAGAATCCCTCTTTTGAGGGGTGAATATCAATTTGCTCTGTAAGTAATCAGACTAGTTTTTCAGGAATACTTGTACAAATATGATGTTTTAGTGGGAAATGTACCAAAATTGTCCTTGAATTGGATTATTTGGGAGGGTCTATTCTGTTTGAATGTGCTATTTTTGCCACCAGATAATTATTAACTTAACAAATAATCCATGTATTATGAAAACAATTCTTAGCGCATTGGGGCTTTCGCTTCTGATCTTTACGAGTTGCGGTGGACAAAAAAAGGTTGAAATAGATTTTATTCAAGACAACATCGACAACGCTGTGGCACAAAACACAATTCAAACAGACGTTATCGAGAAATCCGGTAAAATTCTGAATCCAAGAACAATTAATGCGGATGGGAGTATCTCGTATATACCTATTGAGGACTGGTGTTCCGGCTTTTTCCCTGGTAGTATGTGGTTGACTTATAACCTGACAGGAGATAAGAAATGGCTGCCTTTGGCTGAAAAGTACACAGAAGCCCTCGATTCTGTGAAATACCTGAAGTGGCACCATGATGTCGGCTTTATGATTGGATGCAGTTATCTTAACGGTTACCGTTTTGCAGATAAAAAAGAATATAAAGATGTGATTGTAGAAGCCGCAAAATCATTGTCTACCCGTTTCCGTCCCGGAGCTGGTGTTATCCAGTCATGGGATGCTGATAAGGGCTGGCAAGGTACACGCGGATGGAAATGTCCGGTAATTATCGATAATATGATGAATCTAGAATTGTTGTTTGAGGCTACGGCTTTTTCCGGTGACTCTGCCTTTTATAATATAGCAGTGAAACATGCGGATACAACGATGGCTCATCATTTCCGTCCGGACAATAGCTGCTATCATGTAGTAGACTATGATCCCGAAACAGGAGAGGTAAGGAAGAGACAAACAGCACAAGGATATGCGGACGAATCAGCATGGGCTCGCGGACAGGCTTGGGCATTATACGGTTATACAACTTGCTATCGTTATACTAAAGACAAGAAGTATCTCGATCAGGCACAGAAAGTATATAACTTCATCTTTACTAATAAAAATCTGCCGGAAGACCTCGTTCCTTACTGGGATTATGATGCTCCTAATATCCCGAATGAACCTCGTGATGCCTCCGCTGCAGCATGTACGGCTTCTGCTTTGTATGAACTCGACGGCTATCTGCCGGGTAATCATTATAAAGAAACTGCTGATAAAATTATGGAAAGCCTCGGTTCACCGGCTTATCGCGCCAAAGTGGGTACAAACGGAAACTTCATACTGATGCACTCTGTTGGCAGTATTCCTCACGGTCAGGAAATCGATGTTCCGTTGAACTATGCTGACTATTACTTCCTGGAAGGATTGATGCGTAAGAGAGATCTGGAAAAAAAGTAAGCCCTGTCTTACTTATACTTTAGCCGGCTATGTGCATGCATTAATGCCTTCCGGTATATAAATTAGTTCGTCCGGCTATAGGCAATGTTGCGTTTGCCTATAGGTAACGTATCGTTTGACTATAGGCGATTTTTCGTTTGCCTATAGCCGGACGAATAAAGCGATGAACCGGAAAGAATTATTTGTTGCGCCGAAACAGGTTGGTGCATTAACTGTTATTCCTTGTATCATGACAATCAAATCAGTAAACTTTTTAATGGGTGGTCTGGCCCTCTTTGCGGCACAAGGCTGTAAGTCTCCTAAGCAGGTGGCAGAACAGGCGGAACATCCAAACATTATCTATGTATTTCCCGACCAATATCGCAATCAGGCGATGGGATTCTGGAATCAGGAAGATTTCAGAGATAAAGTAAACTTTCGGGCAGATCCGGTGCATACCCCTAATCTGGATGCTTTCGCACGTGAGTCTGTGGTACTGACTTCTGCTCAAAGCAACTGTCCGTTGAGTAGTCCTCATCGTGGGATGTTGCTGACCGGCATGTATCCGAATCGCAGTGGTGTACCTTTAAATTGTAATTCTACACGCCCTATCAGTTCTTTGCGCGATGATGCGGAATGCATAGGAGACGTATTCAGCAAGGCAGGTTATGATTGTGCTTATTTCGGCAAACTTCACGCTGATTTCCCGACTCCGAATGATCCGGAAAATCCGGGACAATATGTAGAAACACAACGTCCGGTTTGGGATGCTTATACTCCGAAAGAACGGCGTCACGGATTTAATTATTGGTATTCTTATGGTACGTTCGACGAGCATAAGAATCCGCATTATTGGGATACGGACGGTAAGAGACATGATCCGAAAGAATGGTCGCCTCTCCATGAATCAGGCAAAGTTGTTTCTTATCTCAGGAATGAGGGTAATGTGCGTGATACGAAGAAGCCTTTCTTCATTATGGTAGGCATGAATCCCCCGCATAGTCCGTACCGTTCGTTGAATGATTGCGAAGAGCAGGATTTTAATCTTTATAAAGATCAGCCGTTGGATAGTCTGTTGATCCGCCCGAATGTAGACTTGAAAATGAAGAAGGCGGAGTCTGTCCGTTATTACTTTGCTTCCGTGACCGGAGTGGACCGTGCATTCGGACAAATTTTGGAAACGCTGAAAGAACTGGGATTAGATAAAAATACAGTGGTTATCTTTGCGTCCGACCATGGTGAAACAATGTGCAGCCAGCGTACGGACGATCCTAAGAACTCTCCTTATTCCGAATCGATGAATATACCGTTTTTGGTCCGTTTCCTCGGTAAGATTCAGCCTCGGGTGGATGATCTGCTGCTTTCTGCTCCTGATATTATGCCTACTGTACTGGGATTGTGCGGACTGGGTGATTCTATTCCTTCCGAAGTACAGGGACGTAACTTTGCACCTCTTTTCTTCGATGAAAAGGCGGAAATTGTTCGTCCGGCAGGTGCCTTATATATACAGAACCTAGATGGAGAAAAGGATGAAAAAGGATTGGTACAATCTTATTTCCCTTCTTCGCGTGGAATTAAAACTGCACAGTATACATTAGCTTTATATATCGACCGCGATACGAGACAACTGAAAAAGAGTCTTCTGTTTGATGATCTGAAGGACCCTTATCAGTTGAATAATCTCCCTCTGGAAGAAAATAAGGAAGTGGTGGAACAACTCTACCGTGAAATGGGAGCGATGCTAAAGGAAATTGATGATCCTTGGTATACGGAGAAGATTCTTTCCGATCGTATCCCTTACTAATTTTTAGTCTGTATATGATTAAATGATCATCTGCTGTAAATAATCTGTAATGATGAAAGATATTTGTTTTATATTCTTATTCCTGTTTAGCTCTTTATCTTCTTCTTATGCCCAATTGGTCGGTTTTGAAGAGAGTGTTCCCCAGACTTTTAAAGTTGCGGGGAAAGGTGAATTGAAGACATCTTCCCTTTTTTATAAAGAGGGAAAAAGTAGTCTGGAATGGGACTTTCAGCCGGGGTCAACATTGGACGTTCAAGTGTCCCCTTTATCTCTGAATGCCAAGAAGGAGCAACAGTTTGGCATCACTCTATGGATATACAATGAAAAGCCGCAGCAAGACTCTGTTCGTTTTGAATTTCTGAATGAGGCTGGGGAGGTTTCCTATTGGTTTTCTTATCATTTACAGGCTGCTGGCTGGCGCGCTTGCTGGATTTCTTTCGCCTATATGAATGGAAATAAGAAAGATAAAAATATCGTAGGCTATCGTCTGGTTGCTCCCCAACGGGAAGGACGTATTTTTCTTGACCGCCTGACTTTTCCGGAAAAGAAGATGAACTTGCGGACAACTCCCGACCAGCAATTACCCACTAATAACGGGCTTTCCAATCGTGACCTCTGGCACTGGTGTCTCGTCTGGAAATGGGAAAAGCAATCTTATGATATCCCTTTGCTCAGCAAACTGACTAGCCGGCAGAAGAAAGACTTGAAAACCATCGAACAGCGTCTGACTGACTTTCTGGATGTGAAGAAGGCTCCGCAAGGACAGGTCAATGCTGCCTACAAGACTTTTGAAAAGGCTGCCATTACTCCTTCCGCAGCCGGAACCGGATTCACAGGAATGCCTGTTGTCGCTCCCGACGAACAGGATAAAAAGAAAGGAGAAATGTCATGGAATGATATTGAAACGATGCTCGCCGGTTTTGCCTATGATGCCTGTTACAATCAGAATGAGACATCAAAGAAGAACTATTTTACGGTATTCGACTATGCGATAGACCAAGGCTTTGCCTTTGGCAGCGGGATGGGTACTAATCATCATTATGGTTATCAGATACGTAAGATCTATACTACAGCCTGGTTGATGCGTAATGAAATCTACAAACATCCTCATCGGGATGTGTATCTTTCTACTTTGCGTTTTTGGGCAGCTTTGCAGGAAACCCGCCAGCCGTGTTCGCCCGGGCGGGATGAATTACTGGATTCCTGGCATACTCTTTTGATGGCAAAGCTAATTTCTGCCATGATGTTTCCCGATGCAAACAGACAGGAGCAGGCCTTGAATGGCTTATCTCGTTGGTTGTCTTCATCATTGCGCTATACTCCGGGGACGATTGGCGGAATTAAAGTAGATGGAACGACTTTTCATCACGGTGGGTTCTATCCCGGCTATACAACCGGCGTATTGGCCACTATCGGACAGTTTATCGCCTTCACGAATGGAACCGATTTTGAACTGACCGAAGAAGCCCGCCAGCATATCAAGTCCGCTTTTATTGCGATGCGCAATTATTGTAACTTTTACGAATGGGGGATCGGAATTAGCGGCCGCCATCCGTTTGGCGGAAAGATGGGTAGTGAAGATATTGAAGCATTTGCCAACATTGCGCTGTCCGGTGATCTTTCCGGTCGGGGAGACGCGTTCGATCATGGATTGGCTGCCGATTATTTGCGTCTGATACGCAATGGAGACACTCCCAATGCACGTTTCTTTAAGAAAGAAGGCATTCAGCCGGCTCAGGCCCCTCAGGGTTTCTTTGTTTACAACTACGGTTCGGCAGGTATTTTCCGCCGGGCAGACTGGATGGTGACACTGAAAGGATATACAACTGATGTCTGGGGAGCCGAGATTTATGCGAAAGATAATCGGTACGGACGATATCAAAGTTATGGATCGGTTCAGATTATGGGAAAGGGGAATCCGGTTTCCCGTGCTGGAAGTGGCTTTGTACAAGAAGGATGGGACTGGAACCGCTTGCCTGGAACGACTACCATTCATCTTCCTTTCGAACTTTTGGATAGTCCTTTGAAAGGTACGACTATGGTGCGTTCCGAAGAGAATTTTTCCGGAAGCAGTTCTTTGGGCGGTATGAACGGAATGTTTGCCATGAAACTGATGGAACGGGATTATGATAACTTTACTTCTGACTTCGTTGCCCGTAAATCGGTATTCTGTTTCGATAATCGGATGATTTGTCTGGGGACAGGTATTACGAACAGTAATGCCGACTATCCTACGGAGACGACTCTTTTCCAGACTAAGTTTAATGGTAAGGAACCGAAGGCAGATAATGATGACTACTGGCTGCACGATGGCTATGATAATTATTATCATGTGGTAGATGGAACGGTACGTTCGCAAGTGGCAGACCAGGAATCGCGTCACGAAAAAACTCGCGAAAAGACTGCCGGTAAATTTTCATCTGCCTGGATTGAACATGGAAAGGCTCCGAAAGACGGAACTTATGAATATATGGTATTGATACAACCGTCTGCTGCTGAACTGGATGAATTACAGAAAACCCCTGCTTACGAAGTATTGCAACGTGATCAGATGGCTCATGTGGTATATGATAAGAAAACAGGAATCACAGGGTATGCTGCCTTCGAAGCGTATCAGCCTGTAAATGATCAATTCATCGTTTCCATTCCGGCAGAAACGATGGTGATGTATGGCAAAGAAAGCGATAACCGGATTCGTCTGAGCGTGTGTGATCCGAATCTGAATCTGGCGGAGAAGACCTATACAACTAAGGAGCCCAGCCGTCCGATTAGTAAGAAGATCGTTGTAAAGGGCATTTGGATGTTACCGAGTCCGCAAGAGGGGATACAGCTTGAGTATGAAGGTAACAATACCCTTCTGAATGTAACCTGTCAGCACGGGCAACCGGTGGAAATGCTCTTGACAAATAAATGATTAAGGAAGAGAGAATTTAATGGGTATTGGTTAATTATGTTTCTATGAAAGAAGAAGGGTCAGTTCATTGTGAACTGACCCTTTATTCTTATTTGCAATTACTTATTCAGTCTCCATTCAAAGCCATCTTTCGTATCTTTAACTTCGAACCCGAGTGCAGTCAATGTATTACGGATTTCGTCCGAAGTAGCCCAGTCTTTATTTGCTTTTGCTTTCATTCGTTGCTCCAATAACATATCCACTACCTTACCGTAGGCAGCTTCGCGACCGTCCGAGGAACCTTTCTCTTCTTTCAGTCCCATAATATCGAAGCTGAAGAGCCGGAACGTTTCTTTCAGGTTATTCAGGTCTTCTGCAGAAATGGCAGCATTTCCGGCGATGATGTTATTAATGATGCGGGCACCTTCGAAGAGTTGTGCAATAACGATAGGTGTATTCAAGTCGTCATTCATCGCTTCATAACATTTTGCGCGGAGCTCTTTCACATTGATACCTTCTGAAGTCGTTGCAGAAGGAGTGATCTTATCCAATGCGTCGATTGCTTCCATCAAGCGTTGCAATCCCTTCTCCGAGGCTTGCAGTGCCTCATTGCCGAAGTCAACTGTGCTGCGATAGTGAGCTTGCAGAATGAAGAAACGGATCGTCATCGGAGTATAAGCCTGTGCCAGCAGTTTGTGGGTGCCGTTGAAGAACTCATCCAGTGTGATAAAGTTTCCGAGTGATTTACCCATCTTCGTTCCGTTGATGGTAATCATGTTGTTGTGCATCCAGTAATGAACCATGTCGTCCCCTTGTGAAGCTACTGACTGTGCAATTTCGCATTCGTGGTGCGGGAAAATCAGGTCCATTCCTCCTCCGTGAATGTCGAAATGCTCACCCAGATACTTACGTCCCATAGCAGTACATTCGGCATGCCATCCCGGGAAACCGTCACTCCATGGCGAAGGCCAGCGCATGATATGCTCCGGTTGTGCTTTCTTCCAGAGGGCGAAATCGGCAGGATTGCGTTTTTCGCTTTGTCCGTCGAGGTCGCGGGTTGTATTCAGTACGTCGTCGAGGTTGCGACCGGAAAGTTTTCCGTAGTGATAATCCTTGTTATATTTGGCTACGTCGAAGTAAACAGAGCCTTCGCTTTCGTAAGCGTATCCGGCGTCCAGAATCTTCTGTACCAGCTGAATCTGTTCGATGATATGTCCCGAAGCATGCGGTTCGATGCTTGGTGATAATACGTTGAGTGCTTCCATTGCCTTGTGGTAACGGTTCAGGAAATACTGAACGACTTCCATGGGTTCCAGCTCTTCCAGACGTGCTTTTTTGGCAATCTTATCTTCTCCGTCGTCGGCATCATGTTCCAGATGGCCTACATCGGTAATATTGCGTACATAACGTACTTTGTATCCTAAATGAGTCAGATAACGGAAGAGTACGTCAAATGTGATGGAAGGACGGGCATGTCCCAGATGAGCGTCACCGTAGACTGTCGGTCCGCAGACATACATGCCTACATGAGGCGCGTGAAGCGGTACAAACAGTTCTTTTTTTCTATCTAGAGTGTTGTAAATGGTTAGTTGATGTTCCATAACGTTTACTATTTGATTCTTTTTAGGAGCCACAAAGGTAGAATAATTCTTTGATATATGCTGTAAATCAGCCTGAAATCTGCTCGTTTTTACATGGGGCAGGATAGCTGAATATGTTTTTCTATGGCTACCGCTACTCCGTCTTCATCATTGCTCAGTGTGATGTCATTGGCCGCTTTCTTCACGGGTTCCTGTGCATTTCCCATTGCAATGCCCATGCCTGCAAACTTGATCATTGACAGGTCATTGTATCCGTCGCCTATGGCTATGACTTCTTCCCGTGATACTCCTGTCGCTTCCAGCAGGACAGCGAGAGACAAGGCTTTATCAATTCCTTGCGGAACTAATTCCAGAAAATAGGGTTCCGAACGGAAAACATTGATCTTTCCTTGCAGGCGGATACACAGTTCAGACTCGACAGGAATCAATTGGTCGGCATCTCCTACGATAAGGCATTTGGCTACCGGAAGAGTGATGTCGGTCAGGAAGTCATTTGTTTCCCGTACTGCCATTTTATTGAGGAAGGCTTCTTTCTGTACATATGGGTCTTGCGAGTTTTCGGTCACTATCTCTGCCCCGTCATAGGTCAGTATGCTTAGATGATTGGTACGGGCGCATTCGTAGAGTACCGGAATCACTTCATTGGGAAGCACATTCTCGTACATCATTTCCTTGCTTTTCCAGTTGATGATCTCGCCGCCGTTATAGGACAGGATAAATCCGCCGAACTCATTCATACGCAGCTCATTGGCGAGCGGCACGATGCCATAGGTTGGCCGTCCCGAAGCGAGTACCAGACGGACTCCTTGTTCTTGTATGCGTATCAGTGTTTCCCGGTTGCGGGCAGTTATTTCTTTCTTAGAGTTGGTAAGCGTACCGTCAAGGTCGAGGACTACGAGTTTATATTTCATGTGATGTTGTTTTTAGGCTGCAAAGATAGGAGAAAAACAGGTTGCTGCAAGGAATATAGAACTATTTGCACTCTCTTAGTGCAAATCTTCTTAAATAATGCACTCCTATAGTGCAAATTTACTATTTTTGTCTAAAAAGAAAGCATATGGAGAAGTTATTTGAGTATTATCGGAAATTAGTGCGGGAAACTGATATTGAGTTTCATCGTTATATTTATTCCAAAATAAATTGGAATAGCCGTATGATAGGGCTCACCGGACCGAGAGGGGTTGGAAAGACGACCTTGGTACTTCAGCATATCAAGGAGAAACTGAATTTGAATGAGGCTTTATATGTTACGGCAGAAGACTTTTATTTTGCCAGCTATCGCCTCCTTGATTTGGCCGATGCGTTTGTGAAGATGGGAGGGAAATATCTGTTTATCGACGAAATTCATAAATACAAGGATTGGTCGAAAGAACTTAAATTGGTTTATGACTATCACCCTGAATTGAATATTGTATTTACCGGTTCGTCCGTATTGGATATCAACAAGGGAGCGTCTGACCTTAGTCGTCGTGCGGTTATGTATCAGATGCAGGGGCTTTCTTTCCGTGAATATTTACAGTTATTTCATCATATATCTTCCGAAGTGTATACTTTACAGGATATGGTGACGCACAAGGTTGATATTCTGGGTTTAGAACATCCGCTTCCGCTTTTTCATGAATACCTGCAAACAGGCTATTATCCGTTTGCTTTGGAAGATGACTACGATATCCGTTTGCGGCAAATCATTAACTTGACTTTAGAATCAGATATTCCTCAATTTGCAGATATGAATGTAGCTACAGGACGGAAGCTCAAACAGCTTCTTGCCATTATTGCTAAAAGTGTACCGTTTAAACCGAACTTTAGCAGTATCGCTAAAGTGCTGGAGATAAGCCGCAATAATATTTCAGATTACTGCCTTTATATTGAGGAGGCGGGACTTATAGCACAATTGCGGGATGCCACCGGTGGAGTTCGGGGATTGGGAAAGGTGGATAAAATCTATTTGGATAATACGAATCTTATCTATAATTTGGCTCAGGAAAACTCTAATATCGGGAATGTCCGGGAAACTTTCTTCTTGAATCAGACCAGAGCGTTTTCGGATGTCGTGACTTCTCCCGTTTCTGACTTTTTGATTGATAAGATGACTTTTGAAATAGGAGGTAAGAAGAAGGGGCAGAAGCAAATACAGGGAATAGAAAAGGGGTTCATCGTAAAAGATGACATTGAACAAGGTTTTATGAATGTGATCCCTTTGTGGCAGTTTGGTATGGGATATTAGGGTATACTTTATTAATCACTATTGCAGCAAGTCCGCCCACTGTTCATTGCTCAGTGCCGGCAGTGCGAAGAACAAAAAATAAATAAGCATTAATTTCTTGTTATTTAAAATAGTTTCTATAATTTTGTACCTAATTTCTAATGCCTAGTAAGTAGAGGCATTGAAAGGACATATTAGTAAACGAAGAGCGTTTGACATATTATCTCATCATGGAATCTCGACAATTTCACGGTCAGGAGGTAATAGGCAAGAACGCTCACGTCAGTGGTATATATTTCTGCTTTGCGGTAGACTATATAACATTCTGGCGTGGGCTATTGTTTTATTATCCTGATCGGGCAGTCGAGAGCCTCATGGTGGTAATAATTCAGTAGTTCCCACGCTTTTTACATTTAACCGCTAACGAGGGGGCTGTTAGCACTTCCAATGAACAAAACATGAAAAAGGTGTTAATTCCTTTCTTAGTTGCGGGTATGTTATGTACTACCTCGTGTACAGAATTATTTGAACCATCAGTTGATTATGGTGACCAGACCTATATCAATGATTATTCAGCTCTTGTGTCGGTTATAAATGACCTTAATAAGTCTATTAGTGAAAGATTTGAAGCGTTGAATAAGCTTCTGGATAAGAATTTGGCTGATATTAAATTGTCGGTAGACGAAAATACCGGTGCTATTAAAATTCTTGGAGAAAATGTGGAGAATGGTTTGTCGTCTATCAACAAAACTCTGTTCGATGGTTTCTCTGCATTGAGTACACAGATAGATGAAACAGGGAAGCAGATTGTATATGCAATCAATGAAAACGGAGAACTATTACGCCTTGAAATAGACGAAACAGGTAAGCTTATTTCTGCACAAATAGAGAAGTCAGCAACTAAATTGGTTGAAACTATCAATAGTTTGACAGCGACTTTATCAGAGAAGTTTGATGCGTTGACGATTATTACTAAAGCAGGGTTTGCTGAAGTATCTGTTAAAATTGACGATTTGGACAAAACGCTGGATGCACAACTTACCAATGTAAATACTAATCTTGGAACGCTTAATACAACAATGTTTGATGGATTCAAAGCGCTCAATACAACGCTTGATGCGAATGGCAACAAGATTGTTACGGCTATGAACGAAAATGGTGAACTACTGCGTCTTGAGATAGATGAAACAGGTAAACTTATTTCTGCGGAAATAAAGAAAACGGCAGATGCTCTTGTTGCAGTTATCAATAGCCAGACTGCGACTATCAGCGAGAAATTTGACGCATTAACTGCGATGATAAATACTGGATTTGCTAATGTGACTACTCAGATAGGTAAGGTTGGTGACCAGTTGCATTTGGATATTCAAGGCGTTAATGAAAGTCTTGGAGCACTTAATACTACTATGACTAATGGTTTCACAACGCTGGGTACCAAGATTGATGCGAATGGCAATACGATTGCTACCGCTATCAATGAGCAAGGTGAGAAGCTGGAACTTGTGATAGATAATAATGGTAAGGTTATTTCTGCAGAAATAAAAGATTTCAAAGATGCTTATAATACAGCTGAAGCAGCAGAACTCGCTAAAATGGCAGAGATTATTGGTGCTGTCAATGATTTGACGGCAGCAAATAATACAAATTCTGCGAATCTCCTGGCAAAACTGGAACAGTTGCTCACGGATAAGGGTATTTATTATGATGAAAACAATGCCGAGCAGATGTATATGACACCGGAGAATTTCGCAGCAATTCAGGATGCCGGAGTAAATTCAAATGTTTATAAGCTTTATGCAGATCAATTGAATGTATTGTCTGTTACATTTACTTCAAAGCAGGTTGTGGATGCTACAGGAAGCACTCATGAACATGCGGTTTTTACTCCTAATACGGCAGCTGATGCTGCACCTGTACTTGTTGCATCGAGAGCTGAAATCGTAGATGGTATTGCTAATGGCAAGAAGGTGGTAAAGGTTGTCAAGACAGCAGTAAATCGTAATTATACCGTTACAATTACGACTGGTTGTAATTATCGCAGTATGTTTGCGATGAGGCTTACTGATGCTAATGGTACCAAGGATGTCACATTCACACCTACATTATCACATAGTTTTGAGTTGATAGTTTATAATGCTTCAACTAGTGTTATCAAGAATGGTATTAATGCAATTGTTTATTGTTGTGAAACAGGCACTAATAATACTTACTCATTAGTTGACCCCAAATAACTAATCTTTTCTCAAATATGATGAAATTTAAAAATATACTTGGTATAACCGTAGTCCTCATGGCTACGGTTACCCTCCAAGCCCAAACCTACAATGATAGTGTACGAGTCCGCACTTGGTCTGTGTATATGCAAGGCGGTATCAGTAGTTATCACGGGGTGAGGAGTGAACTGTTCGATAATTCGAAGAGAACCATGGCGCCTGATTTAAATTTAGGCGTGAAGTACAATATTCAACCTTGGGTGAGATTAGGTGTAAATGCGGGATATACCATGTTGAAATCTAGCGGTAATCATAGCTTCTCGATCACTACTACGGATCATAATTTTCTGATAGGTGATCGTACCGGTACGCTTGAATTGAAATCCGACCGATTGCAAAATCTCAATAACACGTATTTGGCGGGGGTGGATGCCAATGCGGATTTTAATATTCTTGAAATCTGGCCTAAGCGGAAAGCGCAATGGCTGAATCTGTACGCTGGTGCGGGAGTGGGCTATATGCGTGGCTGGAATCGGAACTCACAGACATGGTCTTACAACGAAAGAGCGACAGCTACAGGTGACGCCTATTTTAATGGGTATAGCCACTCTTATTTGAAATCATCCGAAGATAAGAAACACTTCAATGCTTTGTATATACCTCTCTCCTTGTCATTAGAGTTTGACATACAGCGTCAGTTGACATTAGGCGTTATCGGTCAATATAAATGCATACCTACGAAATCGGATTTTAGTCCCAAAGGTATTTATAGTGCAGGCGTTGTCATACGATATAATTTTGTAAAGAGCAAAAGCAAGTTACAGAGGAAGCAGATTGCCGATTTATATAGTGAATTGGATGCCAGTCAAGTAGACTGTGCCAGTGCAAAAGCCACTCTTCAGCGTCAGTCCAGAGAAGAAATGGAGCGGCTGAAAAAAGAAGCGGATGAATTGAAACGCCAAATAGAAAGCATAAACAGTACTGCTGCCGGAAAAGGTGAAGAAACGAGTGCGATAATCTATTTCGAAAACGATTCATGGGAACTATCCTCAAAAGGTGGTGAACAATTGCAAGTGTTGGCGGAAAAGTTGAAGACCCATCCTGAAAAGAAGATTATGCTTATCAGTTCCGCCAATACGGTGGGGCATGAGAACAGAAATAAAAAGCTATCGTCCAATCGTTTGAATACTGTGAAGCAGTTTTTGCTTAGCCAAGGTGTCAGTGACACTCAGTTTAAGACTGAAGTAAGCCTTGGCGATTATGGAATGACAACTTCTTCAGATTGTCGACGTGTTATAGTTATCACCCAGCCGTAGGGTAATTAGTCTTTTTCAAAAGAAAAGGAACTTAAATCCCGGAATAACGTCGCAGAAGAGATTATAAGACGTTTGGAGTTTAAGTTCCTTATTTTAATGTTTGGTGTCTATTGTTCGATTTGGCGTTATTAGAGCATTATTCCAGCAAGTCCGCCCACTGTTCATTGCTCAGTGCAGGCAGTGCGTCGCTGTCGGTGATGAATGTTTCCGCCAGTCTCCTTTTATCTTCCTGTAGTTGGAGAATTTTTTCTTCAATGCTGTTCTGGGTAATAAAGCGATAGGCGATAACCTGTTTATCCTGGCCGATGCGGTGTGCACGGGCAATGGCTTGTGCTTCGGCGGCAGGATTCCACCAAGGGTCGATGATAAATACATAATCGGCTTGGGTAAGGTTAAGTCCTACGCCTCCGGCTTTTAAAGAAATCAGAAAGGCCTGCACGTCCTTTTGTTCGGTGAAATGGGTGATTTCTGACGGACGGTTATTGGTGGAACCTGTCAGTAATGCATACTTCCAGCCTTGTTGGCGGAAGACATCGGCAAGGATTTCCAGATGCTTCACGAAAGAGGAAAAGATAAGTACTTTATGTCCTTCACTTCTCAATGTATCGAATGTTTCGATGATTTGCTCGGTTTTCCCGGATATCCCGTTGAAATCGGGAAAAATGAGCTGTGGGTGACAGGATAGCTGGCGAAGACGCAAGATACCGTTCAGGATACTGAACGTATGGAACCTGTCTCTGTTTTCGGGTTGTTGGAGCAATATGTTGCGCAGACTGTTTTTCTCCTGTTCGTAGCTCTCGCTTTGTTCTTCGGACATATCACAATAAATCGTTTCTTCAGTAAGCGGAGGAAGTTCCGGTGCTACCTCACTTTTGCTTCTGCGAAGAATAAACGGAGCGATTAACTGTTGCAGCCTTTTCTCCATGCGGGTGTTTCCTTGCTTGATTGGAATGATGAACTGCTTTTGGAAAGTGCTTTCTTCCCCCAACAGGTCCGGTTGCAGAAAACGGAACTGCGCCCACAGATCTTTAAGGGAGTTCTCGATAGGCGTTCCGGTCAGTGCGATCCGGTATTTGCTCTGCAACTGGATGACTGAACGGAAAGTGAGAGAATCATTGTTTTTGATATTCTGGCTTTCGTCGAGTACGATATATTCGAATGTGTAGGAGCGAAGAATATCAATATTATTTCTCATCATCCCATAGGTCGTGAATATCAGATGAAAACGCCTGAAGAACTTCTCGGGATGCCCTTTGGGGAATACCGTGCTGCTATTATATTCTGCTATCGATAGAGTGGTGAAACGTTTCGCCTCTTGCCTCCAGTTGTGGAGCAGGGAAGTGGGGACCACAATCAGAGTGGCGGGTTTACGGGAATTTTTTCCGTATTCTGCTCTTGGGGCGTCTTCTTTGGGTATGTTTTTCTCCCTGATTTTCCGCGCCTCCGGCAGTAACTCATCTTCGGAAGAGAATGAAAATAAGGAGAATTGTCCTTCGGCGTCTGCCGCTTGCTCTCTGGCAGGCGGAGTTCCGGTAGTACATTCCTTATCCGGCTGACTGTCAGATGCCGGGATTTCTGTAGATACAGACCCCATAGGAGCAGTAGCTGTATCGGTGGAAAACGGTTTGTATATATATTGTAGCAGGGTAAGCGTCTGGAGTGTCTTCCCAAGCCCCATGTCATCTGCCAGACAACCGCCGAATCCTTGTTTGTTCAACTGTACCATCCACGAGAATCCTTTCTGCTGATAGGGGCGTAGCTGTGCTTTCACTCCTTGGGGAACGGGGATATTGTGTATCTCTCTCCTGAAAGGCAGGTTTTGGGGACTGCTTTCTTCTAAAGCCGATTGTACGGCACCGACAAAAGTGGGCTTCAGGCGAATCCCTGTTTCTGTTTGCGTTCCTAATTCCAGCAGGTTTCCATATTTGCTGAACCATTCTTCCGGCAAGAGAATCATGCGTCCGTCCGGTAGCAGAAATTCTCTTTTCTCTTCGAGGATATGCTTGCGGAAACGTGAGAAAGGGATACGCAGCTGCCCGATGACAACTGTGATATGCAGTTCAAACCAGTCCGGTTCGTCATCACAGCTTTGTTCGATGTGGATTTCGTCCAGACAGTAGGGAGTATTCCCCATATTTCCGGTCAGCAGGAAGGATTGTTGGAGCATTGCCCGATAGGTGCCGATCCATTCGGTAATTGTCTTTTCGGAGGCATTGGGCGACAGCTTGAAGTGGACGTCGCTGACCTGTTGCAAACCGGAATCCGTTAACATTCGGAGTTTCTCTTTTTCGGCATTACTATCCCGGCGGAAGAAAAATATCTCGCCGAAGTCGTTTCGGTAAATGATCTTCTTCATTTCGGTCACGGTGTCGGGAGTAAACGTCTGGTCGCCATAACGGAAACTGAGTCGCAACATTTGTTCGTCGTAAATGGTATCTTCGAGAGACAGGACGGCTTCGCATGCGTACGTCTTTTCAACGATATTCAGTCCCTGAGTTGTAATCTCATGATAGCGTGCTGTCGGAATCACGATGTTATCGATATATTTCTCAATTTGGGAGGCTGGAACGCTGATCTTCTTTTTCTTGGTGAAAGGCAGGATGCGTACACTCTCGATATGGGGGAAAAAGTATAGTTCCATCCCCAATAAGAGAGCAGACGGCGAGGAAGTCAGCACGATGACAGGTTTCTGCTCACTCAGTGAGAGTGGCTGTCCGTCATAATAACATTGCAGCTGATAACGGAAAGTTGTCTCGTCAGCAAGAAACATGAAGTGAATTTCCACATCGTGAGGATGAACACGGTAGGCGTGATGGGCATATAGCAGTTTGCTCCCGACCTGTTTTTGGTACAGAGGAAGGTTGTGATAGCGTATCAATGCCAGCATCTCCTGTAGCTTTTTCTCGATGAATGGGCGGATATTGTTCTTTATCCGTTCCGGATCTTCGGACAATTTACGCAGAAAACGGGATACTGTTTTCTCTCGTGAGTAGACTCCCATCAGATATTTTTCTGTATAATGAGAGGCGATGTCGATGGCCTGCCGTTCAGCCTCGTTCATCCGGCTGATTGCTTCGGGAGAAGCGTGAAAAGCCTGCTCTATGAGTTGCCATGTGCCGTCGTCAGATTGCTCCGCCATGTAAGGTATCAGCAGTGTGCCGAACGTCAGATGCTCGGTTAAAACGATGATAACTTGTCCGGTAATTGCTTTCTCTTCCATTCTCTTCAGGCTTTAACAAACAAAGATACGGGAAAATCCTTAATTTTGCAGCATGATGGAAGAAAACAAACGAGTATTGTTGGGAATGAGCGGTGGTACGGATAGTTCCGTAGCTGCCATGCGATTGCTGGAAGCCGGATATGAGGTGACCGGAGTTACTTTCCGTTTCTATGAGTTGAATGACTCGACCGAGTATCTGGAGGATGCCCGTCACCTGGCAGGGCGTTTGGGTATTCGTCATATTACGTATGATGCCCGTGAGATATTTCGTGAACAGATTATTGAATATTTTGTGCGTGAATATATGGTGGGGCATACTCCTGTGCCCTGCACGTTGTGCAATAACTATCTCAAATGGCCTCTTCTTTCCAAAATAGCCGATGAAATGGGGATTTTTTATATTGCTACCGGGCATTATGTCCGGAAAGTAAAGGTGGATGATACTTATTATATCACTTATGCTGCAGATTCGGACAAAGATCAGACCTTTTTCTTATGGGGACTCAAACAGGATATTCTTCAGAGAATGTTGCTGCCGATGGGGGATATTACCAAAGTGGAGGCACGTGCTTTTGCTGCCGGACGGGGATTTCAGAAAGTAGCGGTGAAAAGGGACAGTTTGGGCGTTTGCTTTTGTCCGATGGATTATCGGAGCTTTCTGAAAAAGTGGTTGGTCAGCTTTGGTCAGCACCAGGTCAGCTTTGGTCAGTTTTGGTCAGCGCAGGTCAGCCGTGGAAGATTTGTCGATGAAAAGGGGGATTTTATAGCTTGGCACGAAGGCTATCCTTTTTATACCATCGGACAGCGGCGTGGCTTGGGGATTCATCTGAATCGGCCTGTCTTTGTGAAGGAAATCCGTCCCGAGAAGAATGAGGTAGTGCTCTCTTCCCTTCAGGCGCTGGAAAAAACGGAGATGCTGCTTAAAGATTGGAACATCGTTAGTCGGGAACGTTTGTTGGGACATCCCGATGTGATTGTGAAAATACGCTATCGGAAACAGGAAAACCATTGCACGGTAACGATCACACCTGATAATCTCCTGTATGTACAGCTTCACGAACCATTGACGGCCATTGCTTCCGGGCAAGCTGCTGCCTTCTATAAAGATGGTTTGTTATTGGGTGGTGGAATCATTACGGAGGCACTGTCTGCAACACATCAGCTTCATCAACAGAAGGAATAATATCGAAAAGCATTCTCTTATAGGACGGAGAAATGCGGCCGGTAGTTTCACGACTTGTTTCAACCGTTGAAACAATGTGTTTCATGCCTTGAAACAAAGTGTTCCAAGCAATGAAACAGAGTGTTTCACCGCATGAAACAAAGTGTTTCAAGCATTTGAAATTGTTTGAAACACTTTGGTGCCTGTTTTCAAGCCGGCACATTAGATTGCCCTGCGGTGAATACTTTGCGTAACACCGTAGGGAACCTCCTGTAAAATAATGATTTGATTACTCGAATAAGGTTTATTCGTTATTCAGCGTAAGCATTGCTTCGATATAATTGCGTGTATTGCTTAGTCTGGGTACCTTATGCTGTCCGCCTAACTTGCCTTTCTGTGCCAGCCAGTCATGAAACAGTCCCGGACGGGCTACGATCACTTCCAATGGCTGCAGGGCAATATCTTTCCAGCGTTTCGCCTCATAGTCCGAATTGACCTCTTTCAAGGTGGCGTCGAGTATGGCGGCAAATTTCTCTACGGAATCCGGCATCTTGGCAAATTCTATTAACCATTGGTGACGGCATTTGGCATGTTCGTCCATAAATACCGGTGCGGCAGAATATTCGCAAATCTGCGCTCCTGTTTCGGCGCAAGCCTTAGCCAGCCCTTTCTCGGCATTATCCACAATCAATTCTTCACCAAAAGCATTGATGAAGTGCTTCGTCCGTCCTGTGATGACGAACTTATACGGATTTTTGCTGGTAAACTTCACCGTATCGCCGATCATGTATCGCCATAATCCGCACGACGTAGAAATCACCATCGCATAATTCTTGTTAAGTTCCACCTCTTCGAGGCAGTAAGCATGTGGATTCTCTTCATCGACTTCTTCCAGTGGAACGAACTCGTAGAAGATACCATAATCGATCATCAACAGCATAGACGGGTCCGAAAGGTCATTCTGCGTACCAAAGTATCCTTCGGAAGCATTGTAAGTCTCTACATAATGCATCTTTGGCGAGTGAATGACCTGTTTGTACTGTTCGCGGTAAGGAGTGAAAGCCACCCCACCGTGGAAGAATACCTCCAGATTCGGCCATACTTCTTCCAGTGTTTGCTTACCGGTTTTCTCGAGAATACGCTTGATAAGTACCAGCATCCACGAAGGCACGCCGGACAAACTGGTCACATTGACCGGGATGGTACTGTTGGCTATCGCCTCTATTTTAGTCTCCCATTCGCTCATCAAAGCGATTTTCTTGCTCGGTACGCGGATGAAATTGATCAGCGGATTGACATTCTGAATCAGAATGGCTGACAAGTCGCCTACTAAACTATGATTGGAATTGAGGTTCGGACTGTGGCTTCCTCCCAGAATCAACCCTTTTCCCGAGAAAAAGTGGCTGTCCGGATTGATACGAAAATAGAGTGCCGCAGCGTCTTTACCGCCTCTGTAGTGAATGTCTTCCAGTGCTTCTTTGCTGACAGGCAGGAATTTGCTCTTATCATTGGTCGTTCCGGATGATTTGGCAAACCAGCGAATTTCCGAAGGCCAAAGCAGATTCTGTTCCCCTGCCCGCAAACGCTCTACATAAGGTTTGATTTCCTCATAAGTCTGTATTGGAAGGCGCTTTCTGAAATCCTCGTAGCTACGGATGGAGGCGTAGTCGTACTTTTTTCCCCACTCTGTCTGTGCAGCTTGGTTCACTAAGCGACTCAGCACACGATGCTGTATCTCACTAGCCTGACTAGCATAAAGGTCTATCTGTTTTAAACGGGAATCGAAAGTCTTACTAATAATCTTTGTAATATTCATTTCTGCTTTAACATAATAATGTTTAGTCGTGCAAAAGTAACCTTATTTATCTTTTTTTTCTATCTTTACGTCGGAAATAATCGTTAAAAATTGGCGACTTTCCTTGAATCCCGAGTTTCTGACTAAAAAAAACGACAATGAGAATTGGAATCCTGACTTCCGGAGGAGACTGCCCCGGTATAAATGCCACTATTCGTGGCGTGTGCAAAACTGCTATCAATCACTATGGGATGGAAGTAATAGGAATTCATAGTGGTTTTCAAGGTTTGCTGACAAAAGACATAGAGCCCTTTACTGATAAATCCTTATCCGGACTGTTGAACCAGGGCGGAACAATGCTGGGTACTTCGCGCGAGAAACCTTTTAAAAAGGGAGGTGTCGTCTCGGATGTCGACAAACCGGCACTGATTCTTCAGAATATTAAGGAAATGGGGTTGGATTGTGTTGTCTGTATCGGAGGAAACGGGACGCAGAAAACTGCCGCTAAATTTGCTACAATGGGCGTTAATATCGTGTCAGTCCCCAAAACCATCGATAATGACATCTGGGGAACGGACATTTCCTTTGGATTCGACTCTGCTGTAAGCATCGCTACAGATGCCATCGACCGTTTGCATTCCACCGCCAGTTCTCACAAAAGGGTCATGGTCATTGAGGTGATGGGGCATAAAGCCGGCTGGATTGCTTTGTATTCCGGTATGGCAGGTGGGGGTGATGTCATTCTTGTCCCCGAAATCCCTTACAATATCAAGAATATAGGAAATACAATTCTCGAAAGACTGAAAAAAGGAAAGCCCTATTCCATTGTAGTGGTAGCGGAAGGTATCCTGACGGATGGCAGAAAACGTGCTGCGGAATACATCGCGCAGGAAATAGAGTATGAAACGGGGATCGAGACGCGTGAGACCGTATTGGGATATATTCAGCGTGGCGGTTCGCCTACTCCTTTCGACCGTAACCTTTCCACCCGTATGGGAGGGCATGCGACAGAACTGATTGCCAACGGACAATTCGGGCGTATGATTGCCCTGAAAGGAGATGATATTTCGTCTATTCCTCTCGAAAATGTTGCCGGTAAGTTGAAGTTAGTCACTGAAGATCACGATTTAGTGATCCAAGGTCGCCGTATGGGAATCTGTTTCGGTTAACTTAAGCTTTTATAGTAGCATCTCATCTATGGTCTGTCTGTCGTTTGACTGTTAGTAGACTTTTTACCTGTAGCTTTTTGTTTGTGGCTGCTTCATTTACGAAGCAGTCTTGTCATTTACAGTCCCGGTTTCATCATTAACAGTCTCAGTTTGATCATTAACACTCTCGGTTTCATTTGCAGTCCCGGTTTCATCATTTGCGATTTCATCTGTAACTTCAGGTTCCGCAATCTCAGCTTCCAATGCTTCAGCCTTTGTTTCCAATGCTTCAGCCTCTGCTTCAGGCGGCATCGAATGCTGCGCTTTTACTTCATTGACTGTATCCATGAAAGCCTGGTCTTTTACCTTCTTTATAGCCATCTGTGCGGCATTCTGCTGAGATTCTTTCTTGGAATATCCCGTACCTGTTCCGGCTGGAAGCCCTTCGATGCGAACTTCTGTCTGGAATACGGGGTTGCTGTCGTGGTCGAGGAACTGCTCAATCAACTCAAAGGAAACCTCCATCTTATTCTTCTGGCTCCATTCGATGAGCTTGGACTTGAAGTTGACCTCTTTACGGGAGATTTTGTCCAGATCGATATAGCGGTTGATGATCCGCTGCTCCATAAACTGTTTGCAACGTTCATATCCCTGGTCCAGATAAATGGCCCCGATAAATGCCTCGAAAGCATTTCCGTACATATAACTATTGTGGGAAGAAGAGCGGGTAGAATATTTGATCAGTTTGTCCAGACCGATTTCCACGGCTAACTTGTTCAAGGTCTCCCGTTGTACGATCTTGGAACGTGTGTTGGTCAGGAAACCTTCCCGTTTCCCTTCGAAACGTTTGTAGACAATATCTCCTACGATGGCGTCAAGAATGGCGTCACCCAAGAACTCCAGTCGCTCATTATTCAACAGACGTCCCATTTCGGAGCGGACGGCAGATGACTTGTGCAGGAGCGCTTGTTCGTAGATCCGGATATCGCGCGGATAAAATCCGAGTATCCGGTAAAAACAAAGATAAGACTCTCTGTCCTTGCGGAACAGGAGCCTTATCTTATTTATTTGGTTACGTAGCACGTTTTATTCAGCGTATTTCTTGAAGATAACGCACGCATTGTGACCACCAAATCCAAAAGTATTGGACAGGGCAACATTAACCTCACGTTTCTGAGCCTTGTTGAACGTGAAATTAAGGTCGTAGTCAATGTTCTCGTCGTTGTCACCTTCTTCATGGTTGATAGTCGGAGGAACAATGCCGTTCTTGATGGCAAGGATACTGGCGATAGATTCTACCGCACCGGCAGCTCCCAGCAAGTGACCCGTCATTGATTTTGTAGAACTGATGTTCAGTTCGTATGCGTGATCACCGAATACTTCTTTAATCGCTTTCGCTTCTGAAATATCACCTACCGGAGTAGATGTTCCGTGAACGTTGATGTAATCTACTTCTTTCGGATCCATTTCTGCATCTTCCAGTGCATTCATCATTACCAGTTTGGCACCAAGACCTTCCGGATGAGAAGCTGTTAAGTGATGAGCATCCGCAGACATACCTACACCGGCAACCTCTGCATAGATTTTCGCACCACGGGCCTTAGCGTGTTCCAGTTCTTCCAGGATCAGGCAACCGCCACCTTCGCCCATGATGAAGCCGTCGCGGCTTGCACTGAATGGACGTGAAGCCTTGCCAGGCTCATCGTTGCGTGTTGACAGAGCGTGCATAGCGTTAAAACCGCCTACACCTGCCGGGAAGATAGCTGCTTCCGAACCACCTGATACGATTACGTTTGCTTTGCCCAGACGAATCAGGTTGAAAGCATCCGCGATAGCATTGGTAGAGGTAGCACATGCTGAACAAGTCGCGTAATTAGGACCATGGAAGCCATACATGATAGAAATCTGTCCGGCAGCGATATCCGAGATCATCTTCGGGATGAAGAACGGATTGAACTTGGGACCTATTTCCTGGTGAGTGTAGTAGTTGCCTACTTCTTCCTCGAATGTATGTATACCACCGATACCGGCGCCAAAAATAACACCGATTCTGTTCAAATCTTCTTTTTCGACGTCAAGACCGGAGTCTGCTACCGCTTCTTTGGCAACGGCGACAGCATACTGGGTGTATAAGTCCATCTTTCTTGCCTCTTTACGGTCGATATATTTAGTTACATCGAAGTTTTTCACTTCGCATGCAAACTGGGTCTTGAATAGCGACGCATCAAAATGAGTAATAGGCCCTGCTCCACTAACCCCGTTCACTAGATTCTCCCAAAATTCGGGAACGTCATTGCCAACAGGAGTAATGGCGCCAAGGCCTGTTACTACCACTCTTTTTAATTCCATATTGATGAAATCGGATAATTACTTAGCGTGTTCTTCGATATAAGATACAGCATCACCTACAGTACCAATCTTTTCTGCTTGGTCATCAGGAATAGAGATACCGAATTCTTTTTCGAATTCCATGATAAGTTCTACAGTGTCAAGAGAATCTGCTCCCAGGTCGTTAGTGAAGCTTGCTTCGTTAGTAACTTCTGATTCTTCTACGCCTAATTTATCAACGATAATCGCTTTTACTCTTGATGCAATTTCAGACATAACTTTAAGTTTTTAATTAATAATTAGTTTTATTTCTTTAAATTTGCGGTGCAAAGGAATGAATATTTATCGTTTTGCGCAAATATTTGACTAAATAAATGCAGTCTTTTGCACATTTTTCACTGTTTTGTGCATTGAATTCGAGTATAATGAAGAAAAACATCGCCATTTTCGCTTCCGGTTCCGGCTCAAATGCCGAGAATATCATCCGGTATTTCCAAAAGAGCGACTCCGCTACGGTGTCGTTAGTACTTTCTAATAAAAGTGACGCCTACGTTTTGGAACGTTCGCATCGCCTGAAAGTGCCCTGTAACGTGTTCCCAAAGGAGGACTGGATTGCCGGAGATGAGATTCTGGCTATTTTGCAGGAATATCGTATTGACTTTATTGTGCTGGCAGGATTCCTTGTTCGTGTGCCGGATTTACTTTTGCATGCTTATCCCGGTAAAATCATAAATATACATCCTGCTCTTTTGCCTAAGTTCGGCGGCAAAGGTATGTACGGAGACAAAGTTCACGAAGCTGTGGTGGCTGCGGGCGAAAAAGAAAGTGGTATTACTATACATTATATTAATGAACACTATGACGAAGGAAGCATTATCTTCCAGGCTACCTGTCCTGTACTTCCCGATGATTCTCCCGAAGAAGTCGCAAAGAAAGTACATGCTTTGGAATATGAGCACTTTCCCCGTATTGTGGAAGAAATATTAGGTTAATAAGTATTAGGTATTACCTAATACCTGTATATATGCCTTTTCCTCTCTCCGCAATGGATAATCTCCCCGTAATGTTTCGAATAGTTCCGGTTGGGATTTTAACCGGTTGCTGTCTTCGGCGGGATTGTACATCTTCAGCAGAGCTTCTTCCCGGTCTTTGGCTTCGATGACAGGTGAGAGTGGGGCGGGAGGGTTAATCTCGTAAGTTGCATTCAGGTGGAAAAAACGGCAGATGGAGTCCAGTGACATTCGGGTTGCATTCGCTTTGCCATCGGCAGAGTATCCGGCAATATGCGGAGTACCTATAAGTACTTTATCCAGTAACTCGCGGTTGATTTCCGGTTCGTGTTCCCATACATCAATCACTGCGTCTGAGATTGTACCGTTGTCAATGGCTTCCAGCAGGGCATTTGTTTCGATCACTTCTCCCCTTGAAGTGTTGATGATAACAGGTTTCCGTTGGAGAGACCGGAAGAATTTCTCGTCTGCCAGATGGAACGTTTTATATTTCCCTTCTTTATATAAAGGTACGTGAAAGGTGATGATGTCACATTCTTTGGCTATTCTCTCTAGTGGAGTGAATGTTGTGCCCCCTTCTTTCTCTTCTCTGGGCAAATCATTCAGCAGTACACGTATGCCGAAATCCTGTGCTGCTTTGGCTACCTTGCTTCCTACATTACCTACACCGATAATGCCGATAGTCAGCTCGTCTAATTTTTTATTTTGAAGAGATTTCCAGACCAGAAGAGATGACTGTATATATTGAGCTACCGAAGCGGAATTGCATCCCGGAGCATTCGCCCACTCGATACCTGCCTGCTTGCAATATTCGGTGTCGATATGGTCGAACCCGATGGTTGCCGTAGCGATGAATTTTACTTTGCTGCCTTCCAGCAATTCCCGGTTGCAGTGAGTGCGGGTCCGGATGATGAGTGCGTCCGCATCCTGTATCAGTTCCCGTGTAAAATCCTTTCCCGGTGCGTAAATTACCTCGTCGGCAATTTTCTCTGCTGCCTCTTTTATATAAGGTATCTTATCGTCTATAATAATTTTCATATACAATTCCATTTTAGCTCAGACAAAGGTAAGAAATAAAAAAGTAAGAAACGGTTGCTTGTCTGAAAAATATTACATAGCTTTGTCCTATTATACATCTATTAGCTAGTTAAGATTATGACATTTAGTAACCTTTGCAATGATATTTTTTGGAAATCGACAACAGATTACCATGTGACGGATAGCGTAGATGCGCCGATGAACAATCCTTACGAGTTGAAGTCGATAGAGTATTACTTGTATCTGAAAAACTGGATTGATGCCGTACAATGGCATTTCGAAGATATTATCCGTGATCCTCAGATAGATCCGGTAGCAGCCGTAGCTTTAAAGAGAAGAATCGATAAATCCAATCAGGACCGTACGGATTTGGTTGAGTTGATCGACAGCTATTTCCTTGATCAATATAAGGATGTAAAGCCTTTGGCAGATGCTACAATCAATACAGAAAGTCCCGCCTGGGCAGTAGACCGTCTCTCTATTCTTGCTTTGAAAATTTACCACATGCAGCAGGAAGTGGAACGTACGGACACTACGGAAGAACATCGTGCACAATGCCAGACGAAACTGAGCATTCTGCTGGAACAACGGAAAGACCTTTCTTCAGCTATCGATCAGTTACTGTCTGATATCGAATCAGGGAAGAAATATATGAAAGTATACAAACAGATGAAGATGTATAATGACCCGGCATTGAATCCGGTGCTTTATGCAAAAAAATAACGAATGGCGCGTATTCTCATTATCCGTTTTTCAGCTCTTGGCGATGTAGCCATGACGATACCGGTAGTACATTCGCTGGCAGTGCAATATCCTCAACTTGAAATTACTGTGTTGAGTCGTGCTGTGTGGCAACCGCTTTTTCAGGGACTTCCTGCTAATGTGAGTTTTATCGGTGCTGATCTGACGGGTAAACATAAAGGACTGTGGGGGTTGAATACCCTTTATTCGGAACTGAAGGCAAAGCGTTTCGACTATGTGGCGGACTTTCATCATGTGCTTCGGACGAAATACTTGTGCCTGAGATTTCGGCTTGCTAATATACCTGTGGCATCTATATGCAAAGGTAGAGCGGGAAAAGAAAAATTGGTTCGCCGTCGGCATAAAGTGCTGGAGAACCAGAAAAGTTCTTTCCGCCGCTATGCCGATGTGCTGGAGAAACTGGGCTTTCCTGTATTACTGAACTTTTCTTCAATTTATGGAGACGGAAAAGGGAATTTTGCAGAGATAGAACCTGTTGCGGGTACAAAAGATAATTTGAAATGGATTGGTATAGCTCCTTTTGCCAAGCACGTAGGTAAGATTTATCCTATTGAGTTGCAGGAGCAGATAGTAGCCCATTTTGCCGCTGATCCGAAGGTGAAGGTTTTCCTTTTCGGAGGTGGTAAGAGTGAACAGGAAGTATTCGATAGTTGGGTGGCGAAATACCCTTCCGTCGTTTCCATGATTGGTAAGCTGAATATGCGTACCGAGCTGAATCTTATGAGCCATCTGGATGTGATGCTCTCGATGGATTCGGCAAATATGCATCTGGCTTCGCTGGTCAATATTCCGGTGATCTCTGTTTGGGGAGCTACTCATCCTTATGCCGGATTTATGGGATGGAAGCAATTGCCGGTCAATACAGTACAACTCGAACTGTCATGCCGCCCTTGCTCCGTATACGGACAGAAACCATGCTGGCGAGGCGATTATGCCTGCCTGAGAGAAATAAAACCCGAACAGGTAATAGCGAAGATTGAAGGAATAATCAATTAGGAGACAAATACTCCTGATATATGAAACAAGAATGAAGAATAAACTTTTATATAAGTTGCGTAGCGGGAAAAATCCTAAGTTCATTTACTATTCGGTAAATGCTCTCAGACTTATTATTCCGAGAGGTATTTTCCGGTTACGGTTACAAGGGAGGTTATCTTCATTATCCCGTCGGAAGGACAAAGACTATATCGAACGTCGTGTTGACTATTACAATAAACTTTCCGGAACGGTGCCATTACCTTCCTCTGCTCCGCGTCTTTCAGAGCATAAGATGAGCAAGCAAAAAGTGTATTTCTTTGATACTTATCAATATACCCGTTGGTTTTCCGATCAGTTTCAGTGGGGCTTCTGTCCTGGTGATGTGACATTTGTCCCCGACTATCCCTCTATTGTGAAAAGCCGTCCTCTGACAGAGGATAATGCGAATTCGATTGTGATGAAACTGGATAAGGTTCGTCATTTTATATTTGTAGACGATAAGAAGGCTTTTACTGAGAAGAAAAATATGGTAATCTTTCGCGGAAAGGTAAAAGGAAAACCTTCCAGGAAGATGTTTATGGAGATGTATTTTCATCATCCGATGTGCGATTTGGGAGATGTCAGTAAAAATACGACCGACCCGGTAGAGTGGCGCACGGAGAAGAAAACGATTAATGAGCATTTGGATTATAAATTCATAATGGCTCTTGAAGGAATCGATGTGGCCAGCAACCTGAAATGGGTGATGTCATCGAATTCAATAGCAGTGATGCCTCGGCCTACCTGTGAGACATGGTTTATGGAAGGCACGCTTATTCCCGATTATCATTATATTGAAATAAAGCCGGATTTCTCTGATTTGGAAGAACGGTTGAATTACTATATAGAGCATGTAGACGAATCATTGGAGATCATCAGGCATGCTCATGAATATGTGTCGCAATTTAAAGATAAGAGAAGAGAAAATTTGATATCACTGCTTGTGTTGGATAAATATTTTAAGATGACCGGGCAAAAGAGTTGAGAGATGAAGAGAAGTATGACCATTCTTGTTTTTTCGTAAGATGAAGATAATGATTAACCCCAAATACGAATATCTGAGAGAATATGTAGAACGTATTCCTGAGGACTTTGAGACATTAGGAACGGTAATTCATTCCGGGCGGAATTTGATAAAGATGATCACGGTGGATGGATTGGATATTAACGTGAAACGGTATGCCATACCTCCGCTGATAAATAGGATTGCTTATGCTTTTTTTCGTCCGTCAAAAGGGAAGCGTGCTTTTGTTTATCCCGAGAAACTGCTGGAGAAAGGATTTGAAACCCCTTGTCCTATTGCATATATAGAAGAAACAAAGATGGGATTGATTGGTCATTCATATTTTATGAGCATACAATCTCCCTATCGATATAACTTTTGCCAGTTTGGCAATGCAGATATAGAAAGCTGTGCAGATGTAGTGACCGCTTTTGCGGAATTCACAGCGCGCTTGCATGAAGCCGGAATTTTACATTTGGACTATTCACCGGGAAATATCCTGTATGATAAGATAGGAGAAGAATATCATTTCTCACTGGTAGATATTAACAGAATGCATTTTGGTGAAGTGGATATTAAGAAAGGTTGTGCGAATTTTGCCCGTTTATGGGGGCAGACGCCCTTCTTTATCCTGTTGGGAAAAGAATATGCCCGTTCGAGAAAGATGGATGAGGAAGAATGTGTGCGTTTGATTCTGCATTACAGAAAGAAATTCTGGAACAGATACCGACGCAGACATCAGGTTTGGTTTCAGTTGGATATTTAATGGCTAAAGGAGGATAATTAATGATAGTTGTTTTTGAAAATAATGTTATTTGCCCGGATAGCAAAGTACAGGACTACTTGCTGGCTCATCATGCAGATCTGGAAGAAATGCCGGATGAGGATTATGAATTATGCCTGGTCCGTTTGCATAAGGAGGAAAACGTTCATAACGCTGTTCGTATGGATTTGACCCTTTGGAAGGAAATCTCGAGAGAACTTTATTGGGCTGAGGGAGAGATGGAGTGCAATTATTCTATTATCCGTTTTAGCCGGAAAGCTGCTCCTTTGCAGATGTCAGTCGTGTTGTCAACTTGTAATCAGCCTGCATGGCTGGAGAAGGTGTTGTGGGGATATGAAGCCCAGGATACTAAAAGCTTTGAATTGATTGTGGCCGATGATGGTTCGCGAAAAGAAACCTATGATATGTTGCAGAGGGTAACTCCGCAATTGACTTTTCGGGTAAAGCATGTATGGCACGAAGATAAGGGATTCCGTAAATGTGATATCCTGAATAAGGGGATACAGGCTGCACAAACAGATTATCTGCTTTTTAGTGATGGTGATTGTATTCCGCGTAAAGATTTCGTATCAACTCATCTGCGTCTTCGCCGCAAAGGACGTTTCCTGTCCGGCGGATATCATAAGTTGAGTATGGATTTGTCGAAAGATCTTACGAAAGATGATATATTATCCGGCAGATGTTTTGACCTGCAATGGATGAGAGGAAAAGGAATGCCTGCTTCTTTTAAAAATAATAAACTGACTGCTACAGGATTTAAAAGATGGCTGTTAAACACATTTACACCTACCAAAGCAAGCTGGAACGGACATAATGCTTCCGGTTGGCTAAACGATATTCTGGCAGTGAATGGTTTTGACGAGCGCATGCAATACGGTGGACAAGATCGTGAATTTGGAGAGCGTCTGGAGAATTATGGGATTCATGGTATGCAGATACGTTATTCTACCGTATGTCTTCATCTGGACCATGCAAGGGGGTATAAAACGAAAGAATCCATCCAGAAGAACCGTGATATAAGGAAGCATACCCGTAGTGCAAAAGTGAAATGGGCCTCTTTGGGTATTGTGAAGGGTGAGTTACGAGGTAAAACAGTTGAGGCGAACAGTTATTACGACCGCTATACACGGGAAGAGGAGAAACTGGTCTCCTATAAAGAAAAAGGAGGTTTTTATCGGCATATATATTCCTTGCCTTGCAGATGGAGAAGAGCAAAATACCACGATAAGGTCGTTCGTGCCTATCAACAGGGTTTTGATGCTCCGGCATTATTGAATAACTCGGAAGTCATAGTTTCATTGACGACATTTCCTCCTCGTATTTCTCAACTTCACTTGGTGTTGAAGTCAATTCTGTGGCAGACATATGTTCCCGCAGATATAATTGTGTGGTTGTCAGAACAGGAGTTTCCCGGACGGTTGAACGATCTGCCGGAAGAACTCAGAAAACTGACAGCTAATGGAGTGAAATTTAAATTTGTACCTGAGAATTTCCGTTCTCATAAAAAGTATTATTATGTTTTTCGGGAATACCCGGATCATAAAGTGATTACAGTAGATGATGATCTGATTTACCCCCGGAATACGATTGAGCGTTTGCTTTCTTTGTCATATCAGTATCCGGACACGGTTTGCGGAAATGTTATCCGGAAAATTCGTATGGATGGGAATACTTTTTCGGTGTATAGAAAATGGCCGAAGGTGTTTATGATGCCGGTGAATAGCTCTTTGCAGAATGTAGCCATTGGATGCGGAGGAATTTATTATCCTTCCCGTTGGTATGGAGAGGAGCTGTTCGACTGGAAAATAATCAGTGAACATTGCCCGTCTGCGGATGATTTGTGGTTGAAAGCGAATGAATTAAAGAGGCGGATCAATGTGACGGGAGGCGGAGAGTTTTATCCCCGACCGATAGAATTGCCGCAAACACAGAATAATAGCTTACAAAAGAAAAATAACGGGAAAATTAACCTGAATGATAAACAGTGGAAATCTTTGAATGAACTTTGGAAACTAGACGAATTATACTGTATAAATGGCAAATAAGAGGTAATTGTTTGATTTGAGAGTGTTTAGATTGTATTATCGAATCACAGAAGAGTGTGAAATTTATTTAAATTTGAGGGTAGTTTTGCAGTATTCCTTGTTATATAGCATTCTATATAGAAGGGGCTGCAGTAAAAATAAAAAGTTGACAAGTAGAATAATATGAATGCTAATATCTCTGGACCATTGATTAGTCTTATAGTGCCTGTTTATAATGTAAAGGACTATTTGAAGACTTGTCTGCAATCTATACTGGAGCAGACCTATAAGAACCTTGAGATTATCTTAGTTGATGATGGTTCTGACGACGGCTCCTCCAGTATTTGTGATGAGTTTGCGCGTATGGATCAGCGCATTAAGACTATTCATTTACCTCATAGTGGGGTGAGTGCTGCCCGTAATGCCGGTTTGGCTGCAGCTACGGGAGAACTCTTGGGCTTTGTAGACAGTGATGACTGGATTGATCATGATATGTATCAGTATCTTTACACATTGATGGTAGAGCATGATGCGGATGTCTCTGCTTGTACTTATCTCCTTGAGCAAGAAGGAAGGCCCTCCAAGATAATCAACAATACCGGTAAGTTGCATATCTTTTCCAAGAAGGAAATTATACGTGCTTTGGTGAAGAATGACTTGGTAAAGAACTATTTATGGGCGAAACTTTTTAAACGTAAATTGTTTGACCGCCTTTCATTCCCTGTCGGACGAGTTTATGAAGACGTGGCGGTATTATATAAAGTATTCTATAGCTCTCAGAAAGTGGTATTGAGTTGTGTCTCTAAATACCATTATATGATTCATAAGAATGAGAGTATTACTCGTGGAGGTTATGACCCGGTAAAGGAATATCATTATTTCCTGAGTCTTTATGAGCAGGATAAGTTTATTCAGAATGCAGAGCTTGGAGACGAATCTTCTGTTGGTGTACTTAAGAGAGGTATTCATTTGGTTAACCACACTTTATTGTGTCCTCCATCACCGGCTTTTGAAGATATAATAGATGAAACAATGCTGAAAATGCGCGAATATCGTCATATTACTCCTTGGCAATTAGGCCCGAGTATGTCAATCAAACGATATTTTATGTGTAAACACTTCGGTTTCTATAGAATGCTATATCGTGGTTATCGTGCTATATTCAAGAGAAAGCACAAATTGTTGATTGACTAGAATGACTAAGGAAAAGATAGCTTTTGTAGTAGTTCGTTATGGAAAAGATATAAACGGGGGTGCTGAATATCATTGTCGTATGCTGGCAGAAAGGCTTGTGAATGATTATGATGTTGAAGTATTAACTACGTGCGTCAAGAATTATGTTACCGGTGAAAATGAATACCCTGAAGGAAAAGAAACTTTGAATGGTGTTTTGGTACGTCGATTCTATTCGGACCCTGTTGAGCCGGACTTACATAAGAGCTATGTGCGACAAGCGGCTCCGGCAAAGAAGTGGAGACACTTTCTGTATAGATGTCGTCTTTTGAAACCATTGTCCTATGTGAAGCCAATTTGGCATTATAAAGAGGAAGAAGAAATAAAAGCTTTGAATAGTCAGGTCTTTTATTCATCCTCGATGTATACCTTTATAAGAGAAAACAAAGCTTTTTATAAAGCATTCATTCCACTTTCTTTTTTTCCTCACACCTATTATACTGCGATGTATGCACCGGAGAAAACGATCCTTATTCCTACCATGCATAATAACGGTTCTTCTTTTCGTTCTATTATTACATCTGTTTTTTCTAAGGTTGCATATATTGGGTTTAATATAGAAGCAGAACAGAAGTTAGTCGAGAATATCGTTGGAAAACCTTTAGCTGCTAATGGTATTATTAGTGTAGGTATAGAGAAGACGAAGGCTGCTGATTGGAAGCAAACAAAGGTAAAATATAATTTGCCGGAGGACTATCTACTGTATGTTGGGAGAATCGATGCTATAAAGTTGAATAATATTGTTGATTACTTTTTAGGCTACAAGAAGAAATATATAGCTTCCCGGTTGAAGCTGGTTTTGGTTGGAGGTATCTTTGGCAAGACAGTTGAACATCCGGATATAATTTATACAGGTTTTGTTGGTGATGCGGAGAAAGTTGCTATCCAGTTGAATGCTAAAGTAATTGTGAATCCTTCGAAGTATGAAAGCTTGTCGCTCATTTTACTTGAAACAATGAGTGAGGGTAAGGCGATGTTAGTCAATGGGCAGTGTAATGTTCTGAAAGAACATTGTGTGAAGAGTGATTATGCGGCTTTATACTATATGAATCGGCGGGATTTTGTGCGAAAGCTACGATGTCTGGAGGAGTCTGAAGTATTGCGTCAACAGATGGGAGAGAAAGGGCGTCGTTATGTTCAGGAAAATTATGATTGGAAGATAATTATAGGACGAATGAGAAGTGCGATTCAAGCGCTCTCGTAGATGGAATATAATATTAGAAAAGCTATGCAGAAAGAAAAGGTTGCTTTTGTTGTTGTCAGGTATGGCAAAAATATAAATGGTGGCGCAGAATATCATTGTCAGATGTTGGCTGAGCGACTGGTGGAAGATTATGACGTGGAAGTGCTTACTACCTGTGTCAGAGATGTTGCAACAGGCGAGAATACATATCCGGAAGGCACGGAAGAATGGAATAAAGTGTTGGTCCGTCGTTTTAGAACAAATCCAATCCAGCACGAAAAAGAGCGTTGTTTCGCGAAAAAGGCTAAACCTGCAAGAAAGTTACGTCAGTTCCTTTTTAAATTAGGAATCTTGAAATATTTGTCTTATTTGTTTCCTGTGTGGTCTTATAAAAATGATCTGGAAGTACAGGCAATGAATAGCGATAAGTTCTATTCATCCGCATTGAACGAGTATATTCGTGAACATGTAGATGAATATAAAGCATTTATAGCGATGTCTTCTGATTATGTCACTTTTTATTATACTGCATTGTATGCAGGTAGAAAAACGATAGCTATTCCTACAATGCATAATATGGGTATTTCTTTCCGTTCAGTATTAACCTCTGCTTTTTCAAAGATAGCTTATGTTGGTTTTAATACTGGAGAGGAACAGAGACTTGCTGAAAATATCTTGGGCAAGGCTCTGGGAGCTCATGGAATATTGAGTGTAGGAATAGAGGAGTCTTTATCCGCAGATTGGGCGCTGACAAAAGAAAAGTTTCAATTACCAGAGAGATATTTGTTATATATTGGCCGTATTACTCCTAAAAAGATTCATCGTTTACTTACCTATTTTGTGAATTATAAGAAGAAATATTCAGATTCAACATTAAGATTAGTATTGGTAGGAGGACTGGCTATGGAGCGATTTGAGCATCCTGATATTATATATACAGGTTTTGTCAGTGATGAAGAGAAAATGTCAATTCTACAGCATGCCGAAATTGTAGTGAATCCTTCTCGTTATGAAAGCCTTTCTTTAATACTTTTAGAGGCTATGAGCCAAAAGAAACCAATGCTTGTAAACGGACATTGTAAGGTATTGAAAGAACATTGTTTAAAAAGTGATTTTGCTTCTTTCTATTATATGAATAAGCGTGGGTTTAATCAAGCGCTTCGACGGATTGAACAATCGGAAGATTTGAGAGAGGAGATGGGAGAAAAAGGTGCATCTTATGTGAAATCGAATTATGATTGGACTTTGATTATGGGGCGCTTAAAGCAAGCTATCAAGAGCATCTAAATCTTTATATATTTTCGATAACTTGCTTTAGTTTATTCATTATTATGTTCCAGTCGTAATTACTGTTAACATAAGAGTATCCTTTTTCTCCCATCTCTAATCTAAGATTGGTAGAAGAGTCTAGCGTATGAAGTTTATCAATAAAACTTTTTTCATTAGTGTAGTATAGAGCAGCATTATTACTTTTATTGCAATGTTCTTTCAATACATTGCAATTGCCATTGACCAACATCGCTTTTTTTAAAGCCATTGCTTCCAGTAATATGAGCGATAGGCTTTCATACAGTGATGGGTTGATTACAATCTTTGCGTGTTGAATGATTGATGTCTTTTCTTGTTCTTCAACAAAATTAGTATATATGATATCCGGATGATTGAAAGGATCACTATATTGTTTGCCTACAAGAACAAACTTTAAGTCAGAATTAGGATATGCCTTTTTGTAGTTGAGGAAATAAGTATACACATTGTTAAGTTTGCCTTGGTCTACTCTCCCTACATAGAGCATATATTCATCCGGAAGATTGTACTTTTCTTGGGTCACTGTCCACTCTGCTGGAGCACTTAGCTCTATCCCTACGCTTACAATACTGTGGGGTGCCATGTGCATGCCAAATATTTTTCTTGCTAGTTTTTGTTCTGCTGTTGTGTTGAAAGCGATGTAGGCTGCCTTTGTAAAGACTTGTGTCAAGGTTGAGCGAAATGCAGTTTTGTGATAATGCATTGTAGGGATTACAATAGTCTTTTCTGGTGCATATAAAGTTGTGTAATATACATGGGAATAATCTATTGTAATAGGGATGATTGCTTTGTAATTATCTTTATTTTCTTTTATGAAATTGAAGAGAGCCGGAGAATGGAAAACTTGGCTGCTGAGTGCTTCTAGTTCTTCTTTTTCTTTGAAATGCCAAACAGGGAAAAAGTAAGAAGCCATAGCTAGAAAGTGACATTTGTATAAAAAACGTCTTAATTTATAAGCCGGTTTGGCTTTCTTTTTATAAAAGTTTTCAAGTTCAGGATGAGTGGGATTAGTTTTAAAACGGCGAACAGTGACTTTATTGATAATCTCTTTTTCCTTAAACTCAATATTCTCTCCAGTTCTATAATTATCTACACAAGTAGTTAGAACCTCAACGTTATAATCATTGGTAAGCCTTTCGGCTAGCATTCTACAATGATACTCTGCTCCTCCATTGATATTTAATCCGTAACGTACAACAACAAATGCTATATTTTCCTTACTCATATTAATATAATAAGCTTTCCGGCAAAGATACGATTATTAATGATAACCTGGGAACTTAAAATCTGGTTTTTATTTTACTGATAATACTATATTCTCTATCTTTGTGCGTAAGTTTATTAATGGAGAGCATGCATGGAGAATAATTATTTGATAAGTGTGATTGTACCTGTACATAATACAGTTAATTATTTGCGAAAATGTATTGAATCTATACGAAATCAATCTTTAGAAAATATAGAGATAATTCTAGTAGATAATTTATCAACTGATGGATCTTCTGAGGTATGTGATGAATATGCAAGTATGGATACTCGGGTAAAAGTAATCCATCTTTCGGTAGCTAATGCATCTGTAGCTCGTAATGCCGGCATTGATGTGGCTTCTGCTCCATATATAGGGTTTATAGACAGTGATGATTATATTGACGCCAATATGTATGAGGAATTGCTTGCTGCAATTAGTTCATATGGTGTTGATTTGGTATATTCCAATTTTCAGATTGAACATGATGACGGGCATATAGACTCTTTTGAACCTAATAGTGGCATGATCTGTGAAAGATCTTCGAAGGAGGTGGTGTATGATATGATGTGTGATCGATTGAATAGTTCTTGTTGTACGAAACTCTTTAAGAAGACACTTTTTTCTTCGTTAAAATTTCCTACACATAACATGTATGAAGATCGTCTTATTTTGCATCAGTGGATATTAGAATCTGAAAAAGTAGTGTGGATTGATAAGGCATTTTATCATTATGTAAAAAGAGACTCTAGTATTTGCCATGTTATTTCACCATTACAACGGTATCATTTCTTTTTAGCACAATTTTGCCGCTTGGAGTTTATTAATAATAATCTATTGTTCGATACGGAAGAACAATATAATATGAAAACATCCCTTGTTAAGAGCTGCTTAAGGACTTTTAAAGAGATGCGTTCTTTTCCTTTTAGCGAAAGTCGTGCCTATGTTGTTGATATGAAGAATAATTTGAAGAAATTAATTCCTCTGCCTAAAAAGGAACTTGATATTAAATGTTATAAACGGCTGAGAAAGATTGTTTATTTTTGGCCTATTTATTATTGGATACATTTTAAACTTAAAAAGACAAATAGTGGAGAATAAGTGTTTGGTTAGTATAATAGTGCCTGTTCATAATACCGCTGATTATTTGCATAAATGTATTGAATCATTACGTAGTCAGACATTACAGCAGATTGAAATAATTTTGGTTGATAATTTATCTGTTGATGGTTCCTCTGAGATATGTGATGAATATGCGAAAATTGACAAACGTATTAAAGTGCTTCATCTTTCTATAGCTGGGCTCTCTATTGCCCGTAATGCTGGCATGCGTATAGCTTCTGCTCCTTACATTGGTTTTGTTGACAGTGACGACTATGTTGAACCTGCAATGTTTGAGAAAATGTTGGATGCAATGGTACAAAGTGATGCGGAAATTGCATATTGTAATTTTCTTCTTGAATATGAATTTAAACCAAACGAGTCTCCTTACCGGAATTCTGGAGATATTGTTATTCGAGATCCAAAGAATGTATTACAAGATATGATGATGGAAAAAGTTAGTTGTTCTGCTTGTACAAAGCTTTATAAGAGTGACTTTTTGACATCATTACAATTCCCGGAGGGGAAAAATTATGAGGACAGGCTTGTAATGTATGAATGGGTTGCTCTATGCAAGAAAGTTGTATGGGTAGATAGTCCTTTTTATCATTATGTAGAACGACAAACAAGTATATGTCACACGATGTCTCCTATGAATCTTTATCATTATTTTTTAGCAGAATATGCCCGTATGAGGTTCATGGAGAAATATTCTCTATTTGAAGAAGAAGATCTTTTTAAAATTAGGACTAGGTTGATAGGGACTTGTCTTACAATATTTAAGGAGATACTTTTGAAGGTGAATTTGAGAGAATTCAAAGAACCTGTCAAGGATATGAGGCAGAAAATGAAAGAGATAGCTGCATTGCCTGAAGGTACATATGAATTGAAGTATCGTAGGAGGGCAAGAAAAATAGCTTATCATTGGCATTTGTACTACTTGACTCATTTCCTACTTAAAAAAGGTGGAGATTCGTGAATAGAAAAAAGGGATATTTACTTAATATCCCACTAAATATTTTTCTCCTTTTTACTTCCTTTTGTTTCCTTTTATATTGAGCCATTTTTCTAGTCTTAATTGAATGAATCTGAGATGGAATCGGCGGACTCTTCTTCGCATACGTGCGGATACATAGCTAGGATTAATGAGTTTTGAATAGTGTCTGGCCTTTTTATACATGCCCAGATACATAAATTTATCGTATAGATCATAATAAAAGCAACTGAGGGATCGTAAGTATGGCTCTGTTAATGGAGTATTAAATTTATGGATATAAAATGCGGTTATATCAATGGTCGATAATATGAACCTTTCATATTTCTGTATATCATTAGAATGACTTGCTGACTCTTCTAAGACACGGTATACGGTAGTGCTTTCCGGAAGATACTTTATTTTGTAATAATATGATATCCATAGCCACATAGGATAGTCTCCCATTAGCCAGTTTTTGCTCTTAGGTTCCACTTCTTTCAAGTACTCCATTACTAAGGAACTGCGTATACAAGTAGTAAGAGTTGGAATACAATTTCCGGATAATAACTCTATATAACCCTTATATTCCCGTCCAATAATATCTTCTTCTATTTTGCCTTCCTTTTGGTTATATACCTTGCTGGTAGTATATATCATGCCGTAGTCAGGATTTTTTTCTAGAAAATCGATTTGTTTCTGAAGTTTTAATGGGTCAATCCAATAATCGTCTCCTTCGCATATTGCAATATACTTTCCTCTGACCCGTGAGCATTGGTATTTGGCAAAGATATCTTCTTTCTTTGAATATTTGTTTTCCTTCTGATATATGGGTCTTATGACTTGAGGGTGATTATGCTCGTACTCGCGAATAATATCAGGAGTATTATCTGTGGATGCATCATCATGGATTAGAATTTCAAATGGAAAATTTGTCTTTTGCATTAGAAAACCATCTAAACACTGGGATATATATAATCCATGATTATATGTACTACAAATTATACTTACTAATGGAGTATTTGCTATATCTTTCATTCAATATTAACTTTTGTGTATTTCTTTCTTCATTAAATACTTTTCATCCCTATCTTCAGTTTCATAAAACCCCATTTTATGATATGCCTGAAGTGCATTGTTGTTGTCTTTTCTAACTTCCAGCAATATCTCCTGAATGTCGGTAGAAAGATGTTCTATGATATAATTAATTATTTTTTGAGAAATCCCATGACCTTGATAGTCGGGGTGTACACAAACATAGGGGATATATAAAAATCTTTCTTCTCTATTGTAATAGCCAACAATTAAAGATATAATGTTAGGTCCGGAAATAGCATAGTATATAGAGCCGTTATGATACATTTTCAATATCCATTCATCCAGATTTGGCATCTGTAGCAGAGAAGGAGCAAACCAGTTTGCAGAGGATATGATAAAACCCCTGAATTTGGTATATGATAAAGGCTCTGTATGGATTGTTATGCTCATATTTTAATCAATAATAATATGTACAAACTGGTCCATATTTTCTATAACACTAAACATCTCTTCTTTCGAAGAATATTTGAGAATGAGTGTCCCCAATGCATCACCAGCATCCCGGAATGCATGAACATTATCTCCACTTTTCAGTTCTGTTACACAATCTACCAGATTGTTTTTTGCAAAGTTCTCATCAAATGATATTTCTTTAAACCGTCCGGTCTGTTTGCTATGTAACATATAATTGGACCAGTACCCCCTTGCCGGTGACATCTCTATTTCAGAGCAATCTTCTCCCAAAGCTGCTTTTATCACATATTTAACCATATTGACCCCTGTTGCCAGCTCTGTAATTTGAGGAATTAAACTGCCACCGCTTCTGGCACCTAACTCCAGTATATACAATTTCCCGTTTTTACCAAGAATAGCTTCAACATTATATGCGGTTGTTCCCATTTTTAGTTCAGAGATCAGGCGCTGTATGTCCTTTTCTAGTTCTGTTATAATTTCAGGTTTCATCTGGAAAGGCCAGCATTCGCCAAGTGGGGCAAAATCTTTGGCAACTGAAGAACTGTAGTATTCGTTTCCAAAACAATGGAACTTTAAAATTCCGTCTACGGAAAAGGCATCTCCTGAGATCTGATATCCATCTTTCTCTATGAATTCTTCAATAATAATGCGTTTTTCACGAGAATATGAGAGGGCATCTTCTATAAAGTCTTTTAGTTGATTTACGTTGGTCAGTTTATTGATACCTTTACTTCCTGATGAATCGACAGGCTTTATCATAACAGGAAGGGTTAAATTCTTGATTTGTTCCAAAGCCTCCGGGTATGAAGAACATCCGACGTACTTGGGAACATTGAAGTTATGTTCTGCCAGATATCGCCTGAATAAGTCTTTCTGAGAAAGAACTTCTACAGAAGCATAGGGGCTGGTAGGCAATCCTAGTTTCTCACAAACATAAGCAGCTGTAGGGGCTGCAGGATCTGAAGCATATGCAACGACGCCATCTACTTGAAGTCTTTTGGCTAACTCGTAAACAGCCTCCTTGTCTGTTGTGCTGACATTATAATATTCGTGGGCATACTGATGTCCTGGGTTATTCGGCAAGTAATCGCAGGTGATTACGTAATGTCCCATTTTTACAGCTTCTTTAATCGCATAGACCTGATATAAAGAGCCTCCTAGCATTAAAATCTTTTTCATTTTATAAACTTTCGACAAATCGCTTAAGTCTTTGAATTCCTTCTTTTATTTTATAAATGTCTAATGTAAAGGCAATCCGGATAAAATCCTCGCAACAATCACCGTAAGTTATTCCAGGAACAACTGCCACCTGTTCTTTTTCTAAAAGGGCATATGCGAATTCCTCAGATTTTAATCCGGTAGATTTTATATTCAACATTGCATAAAAGGTCCCTTGTGGTGCATCGACTGTTATTGTTTTGATTTTGGCAACTTCTTCCAGTAAAACATTTCTGCGGAGAGTGAATTCCTCAATCATACCAGCCGAATATTTCTCCGAATTTCGTAGCGCTTCTATTGCTGCATACTGAGACGGTAATGGAGCACATGCGGCTATGTTCTCTTGAAACATTGTCATGGCTGATATTAATTCTGAAGGTGCAGCTACATAACCCAGACGCCATCCGGTCATACAGAATTCTTTTGACAGACTATTGATAACAACAGTGCGTTCCTTCATCTTGTCGCATGTAACAATACTTTTAAAATGAGCATTGTCATAAAGTAGGGTTTTGTATACCTCATCTGTTATTACTATCAAATCATTGTCAATAGCTATCTGTGCTATTTGTTGGATGGAATCATCAGAGATTATCTTCCCGGAAGGGTTGCTGGGTGTATTTAAAATAATAGCTTTTGTTTTAGGAGTGATTGCCTTCCTTATATTTTCTATAGATATCGATAAGTCATTGGTGCTGACAGGAGCTGTGATAATGGGTTCTCCACTGCACATACATACCATCTGTACATAGTTTATCCAGTATGGAGCTGGTATAATGACTTCATCCCCTCTGTTTAGAATGGCTAGCAGGGTTAAATATAATCCTTCCATTCCCCCAACTGTAACCATAATCTCATTTGTCGGGTTGTATTCTATATTATATTGTAACTTGTATCTGGAAGATATTATTTCTCTTAATTCTAATAATCCGGCATTAGGGGAGTATCTTGTACGACCTTCCAGTATCGCTTTACAACCAGCTTCTTTTATTTTATCGTGTGGATGTATATCCGGGTCTCCCAATGTGAAGTCTATAACATTGTCATAATTTTGAGCCAAGTTAAATAGACGCCTTGTCAGGGAAGGGGATATAGATTTTGTTATTTCTGATAATTTTATCATACTATTTCTTTATAATTTGGAGGATATACTCAACTTCATTTTCACTTAAAGCATGGTGCATTGGCAAGCAGATGACCCTATTAGCCATTTGGGTTGCTATTGGGAGGTTTTCAGGGTTAGCAGATTCTAATCCGCGATAAGTTGAGAATGTACTGATTAATGGGTAGAAATAACGGCGCCCGAATACATTGTGTTCCTTCATTTTAAAATAAAGCTCATCACGTGTCATTCCATATTCTTCAGCATCTATAAAAATCGGGAAATAAGAATAATTGTGGCGTACTCCTGGTATATCATTGAAAAAGGTTATCCCTTTTATGTCTTGAAGTTCTTCTCTATATCTTATAGCTACTTTACGGCGAGAACTTATTGCACTGTCTACTTGCTTGAGGTTAAGCAGACCATATGCAGCGCGCACTTCATCTACTTTACTATTGATACCGGGGGCTACAACTTCCGTTTCACTGGCAAAACCAAAGTTCTTCAGATAGTCGATGCGCTTTTTAGTCTGCTCGTCATGGACAACTAATGCTCCGCCTTCCAGAGTATTGTAGACTTTCGTTGCATGAAAGCTCAAGGTAGCCATATCTCCAAAGTTTAAAACGCTTTCTCCGTTTATTTCTACTCCAAAGGCATGAGCTGCATCATATATGACTTTTAACCCATATTTATTGGCAATTTCTTGAATCTCTTTCGTTTTACAAGGCTTCCCGTAGACATGTACAGGCATGATGGCTGTAGTCCTGGGAGTAATGGCTGCTTCTATTTTAGCAGGATCCAGATTGCATGTTTCTGGTTCAATATCCACAAAAACAGGTTTGATTCCATTCCACCAAAGAGAATGCGTTGTTGCCACGAAGCTAAAAGGAGTAGTTATCACTTCACCGGTAATTCTCATTGCTTGTAAAGCGGTTATTAGAGGTAGAGTACCGTTCGTAAATAAACTGAGATAGGGAACTTTAAGATATTTAGCTAATTCCTCTTCTAGCTTTTGGTGGAAGTTGCCATTATTTGTCAGCATTTTGCTTTCCCATATTTCTTTTAATAAGAAAGTAAAATCTTCCAAAGGAGGCAGTAGGGGGGAAGTCACATATATAGGTTTATCTATCATTGTAATTATGGATATTATTGGTCTATATAATAGTTATTTAGGTTAATGACGTTATTGTCTTTATCTACATTAAAACTGGATGTTAGCTCAAATTTAATGATTTAAGACTTAAATTTCACAAAGATAGATAGATTCCAATATTTATCAAAATATATGTTTGGAATTTATCTAACTATTGTTGTATTGGAATTCTAACTGTCGTATCTTTGCATGAGAATGAACTTATTTAATGATGTGAAGCTAATGAGACATGCTTTTTTGATTCTGGCCCATAATGAATTTCAAATATTGAGGATACTTCTTTCTATGCTTGATGATGAGAGGAATGATATATATCTGCATATTGATAAAAAAGTCGTACTCGGATCTTTAGAACAAGATTTATTTCGGCTTGCAAAAGCTCGTCTTTTTGTACTTGAGCAACGTCTTGACGTAAGATGGGGTGATATTAGTGTGGTAAAGGCTGAACTGTTGTTACTTGAGACAGCCAGTATGAAAGGCCCTTATGATTATTATCATTTGTTGTCAGGAGTCGATTTGCCGATAAAGTCACAGGACTATATCCATCATTTCTTCGAGAAAAATAAGGGGTATGAGTTTGTTCCTTACTCTTGTGGTGAGGCTAATTTAAAAGATCTCGAAAGAAAGGTTTTTAAATATC
Source organism: Bacteroides faecis (assembly GCF_020091505.1). Taxonomy (NCBI): domain Bacteria; kingdom Pseudomonadati; phylum Bacteroidota; class Bacteroidia; order Bacteroidales; family Bacteroidaceae; genus Bacteroides; species Bacteroides faecis. The sequence continues at coordinate 1,351,285 of NZ_CP081916.1, forward strand.
ATTTGTTCTGTCGTTATTATAAGATTCCACCTCGTATTTTAAAAAAGCAGGTACAATCTCTTCGGATAAACTTTTTAAAGTTGCAGGATTTCTTCCATTATAACCGCCCTAAAGAAATTGAATTTAAAAAGGGTTCCAATTGGGTTAGTATTACGCATGAGTTGTTAACTATTATATTAGCCCAAAAGTCTTTTATTTTAAGGCGTTTTAAAAATGTTTGCTGTGGTGACGAAATATTCCTTCAATCTATATTGTGGAACTCAGAAAGGCGGAGTCATATTTATTCTGGTAGTGAGCAGTTGAATGCCGGACTTCGTGCAATTGATTGGGAACGGGGGAATCCTTATGTTTGGAAAATGGAGGATTTGCAATATTTATTAGAAACAGAGCATTTGTTTGCTCGAAAATTTGATTCGCAGAATATGGATGTTGTGATCAAAATAAGGGAGCTTTTTTCTTGAATGTATAAAGTTATGTGTGGTGGTAACTCATGAAGATGAGTGGAGATATTGCAACTTAGATATCATTCTATGATTTAATCTAATGGAGAAGTGATATTGTTTATTTTTGTATATTTAGTTATACTTTTTTGCTGGTCTTATATATTATTTATAATATTGTACCGTTTTATAAGTCTCCTGTGGGTAGTTGGATCAAAATCGATAAAAGAGTATTGGATGATGTCTGTTTTTAATAAACGTAGAGAATTTTTTCGTTTCATATTGGTTGGTGTTCTGGCAACTGCTACTCATTATGGCATTTATTTCTTTTTATGTGTACTGATGTTACCGGCTATTGCATATACTATTGGTTATGCTATTAGTTTCATTCTGAATTTTTACTTGTCTAATATCTTCACCTTTAATACTAAGCCTACTGTTAGGAAAGGAATAGGGTTTGGTATCAGTCATTTTATCAATTATTTGTTGCATATCGGACTATTGTCACTATTTATATGGATCGGAGTTCCGGAGAGATGGGCGCCTCTTCCTGTGTTTGCATTAGTGGTACCGGTTAATTTTCTTCTTGTTCGTTTTGTTCTAAAATCTAAAAAGATATGAGTAAAGTTAGTGTTTTAATACCTGCATACAACGAGGAACTCTCTCTTCCGGAGCTCTATTCGAAGCTAAAAGAAATGATGGATTCTTATGCAGAATATGAGTGGGAGATTTTGTTTGTCAATGATGGCAGTCATGATAAAACATTGGAAGTTATTAAATTTTTGAGGTCACAGGATGAGAGAATTAATTTTGTTGACCTGTCTCGCAATTTTGGAAAAGAAGTAGCAATGCTGGCTGGTTTCGATTATGCTACGGGCGATTGCCTGGTGATTATGGATGCTGACCTGCAGCATCCTCCTCACTTAATTCCTGAAATGTTGAAATATTGGGAAGAAGGGTATGACGATGTATATGCAAAACGAATAACCAGAGGCAAGGAGAGTTTGATGCGTAAGTATCTGTCTTTGCTATTCTATAAGCTATTGCAGAAAACGACCCGTGTGGAGATTCTCCCGAATGTCGGTGACTTCAGGCTGCTAGATCGTTGTTGTATAAACGCTTTGAAACAGCTGCGTGAGAGCCAGAGATATACTAAAGGTATGTATTGCTGGATTGGATTTCGTAAGAAAGAGATCAAATTCGAGCAAGAAGATCGTATTGCCGGTACATCTTCGTTTAACTTTTTCAGCCTTCTGAGTTTGGCTGTGGAAGGGGTGACCTCCTTTACTGTAGCTCCTTTGCGTATTTCTACTTTTGCTGGAATTATAGTTTCTCTGGTTGCTTTCATATACATGTGTTTCATCATGTTTAAAACATTGATATGGGGTGAAGTAGTACAAGGTTTTCCTACTTTGATGGTTGTGATTCTTTTTTTAGGCGGGATACAATTGTTGTCTTTGGGAGTTATTGGGGAGTATATAGGACGCATTTTCAATGAAACAAAAAATCGTCCTACTTACATTGCAAGAGAATATAATGGTGTGAAACAATAGCTAAGATTATGAATGAAAAAACAGCACAGATCGGTATTGGGGTATTTTTGTTGATAATAGGAGGTTTATTTTACCTGATGAATATGTACACTCCAATATGCGGAGACGATTATCTTTATTCATTCTATTTGACTCCTGTGGCAGCTAAGTCTTTCTTTGAAGGTGCATCGATAGGATTTGAGCAGAAGATATCATCGTTTGCCGATGTTATGTTTTCGCAATATAATCACTATTTTTATGTGAATGGACGTACCATTCCTCATATTCTCGAGCAGTCGTTTGCCGGACTTTGGGGGGAGGATTGCTTTAATTTAATCAATACATTCTTTTTCCTGCTACTTAATATGTTGGTCATATGGATTTCCGGTAAAAGAAATCTGAACAAATACGGCTACTGGGTTGTCGCTGTCTTTTTCATATGGTTTTTGTTACCTTGTCCGGTTGATCTTTTTCTGCTGATGAGTGGTGCTCTCAATTATACTTGGAGCGCTGTTTTTTGCTTGTTTTTTCTTCTAGTTTATAATAAGGTGCGACAAGTGGAAAGGGTGAATTGGGGAGTTGCTTTTCTTCTTTTTTTGCTGGGCGTCATTTCTGGTTGGACACATGAATCTTTGGTTGTGGGCATTTCCGGGGCTTTGTTCATTATTTATTGTGTGCAATATAATAAGAGGAGGCCTAAATCACCTGAAGTGATTTTGGTTGTCGGCTTCTGGCTTGGGACTGTGTTATTGTGTTTATCGCCTGCTGCTCGCGGACGTGCGTCGTTTGATCATCCTTCGATCTGGGAAACCTTCTTATTGATAATTGGTGAGCTTCGGACATTCTATGTTCTTCTGTTTTTGTTGGTATGTACTTTTTTTCGTGAAAAGAGAAACGGTAATCATCATACCCTGAAAAAGTTTTTCTATGATAATCAACTCTATTTTTATATAATCTTTATTGAATTTGTTTTTAGTCTGGTTATAGGATTTCGAAATGTCCGGCAATTATTTGGAATAGAGCTGTTTTCTGTTGTGATTTTAATCAAGCTGATCAGTGAGCAGACTTCTTTTAATACAGTCTGGTGTAGAAGTATATCAATTGTGGCAGCAAGTGTGATCATTTTGCATATGGCATTTGTCATTCCATGCGCAAAACGTTCTCATGCACAATTTCAGGATATAGTGACTACTTATCTTCACTCGGAAGATGGTGTTGTTTCTTTCAAACATGAGGAGTTTCCCTGTTTGGTAGATCCCTATGTTTGGAGATTTGGAGGATATGTGGGCTGGGAAGCTTTTTGTATTTCTGTCTATTATACGGGAGATAAAAAGCCAATGAAAGCTTTGTTGATTGATTAGTATTCATTTGTGGTAATAAATGATTGTCTGTTAAGATGCTTTTAGATAGTAACATTTTTTGCTGTGTATAAAAATTGTAAAAAAAAGTAGGTTTTTGCGTGTGTTCATATCAATAGCTTTATATTTGTACAATTAAACCTAAACCCCTTTACAGTTTTACTTATGGAGCTATTGAAAAGTCATTTTTTTAAAATGAGAAAGGCTTATATTGAGTCGTTTATTATTCTTTTGTTTCTGTCTTGCTGTCCTTTCATTGTTTCCTCATGTCATGAGGAGGAAAAAGAGGAGATATCTGACTCTCCCTTTGATGAAGAAGATATTCAGCATGAACAAGATCTGAATGCTTATCTGGGGAAAACCTATTCATGTAAAATTTCTCAAGTCTCGGCAATGGAATCTTCTGTTCGGATTATTGGTGAATATACAGGTGAAGGCAAATTCTTTTTAGGTGAGATTCCTCCTTATTTGGATATCATAGATGTGCAGAAGGCCCCTTATAAGGTAAAACTGACAGATTCATCTTTTGAAATTGAGTTAGAACGCTATGTAGAAAGGGACGGGACATTATATGACCGTCTTTTGTCAAAGTGGGCTATTTATAAAGAAGGGGTAGAAAGGGACCAGCTGGTTTCTCATGCGCATCAGGTGGATGAAATTCATGCGTTTCAGAATCTTCCGGCTATCAAGCTAACTTCAAAGAAAGGGTTAGGAGGAATTATCCCTAACAAATATATCTCAGACTTTTCTGCATTGGATATAAGCAGTGCTACGATTAATGTTTGTATCACTCAGTTTATGCACCTGACGCCAAGAGCGGGAGATATTGCGCATACTTATGGCGGAAGAACCTATTATATGGATGAAGGTTACCTCAAGAGTTTGCTTGACGTTCCTCTTTTAGAGGCAGCCAAGCGGAATATTGCTGTTGCCGCCATTATTCTTGTCGAACCGGCAGCTAAATGTGCAGATCCTGATTTGGGAGCATTACTGCAACATCCGGATTATGAGAGAGGGGTTTATACAATGCCTAATATGACTACTCTGGAGTCAGTGAATTGTTATGCAGCGGCATTCGATTTTTTGGCTAAAAGATATTGTACACCGGATAATCGCTACGGGCGCATAGCTCATTGGATTATGCATAATGAGGTAGACGGATGTATAGACTGGACAAATATGGGAATAAAACCTCTTACAGTATTTACGGATACCTATATAAAATCGATGCGTATATGTTATAATATTGTACGCCAATATGATAAACAGGCGGAGGTTTTAGGTTCCTTTACTCATTCCTGGACACAGATAGCTAATGTGGGATGGTGGCTCTATACGAGCAAAGAAATCATTGATTTGTTGAATGTTTATAGTCGGGTAGAAGGAGACTTCCAGTGGGGTTTAGCTTATCATAGCTATTCTCAGGATTTGACGAATCCGTGTGTTTGGATTGACCCGAATGCAACGTTTTCTATGGATACTAAATTTATTACGTTTAAGAATCTGGAAGTTCTGAGTAAGTGGGCGCTTACAAAAGAAAATAAATATAAAGGAACTGTGAAGCGCTCTGTCTGGCTTTCTGAGGCTGGAGTAAATTCTCCTACTTATTCGGATGAAGATTTTCAGAAGCAAGCGGCCAGTCTGGCTTTTGCCTGGAAGAAAATCAATGCATTGGAAGGGATTGATGGGTTGCAATGGCATAATTGGTTTGATCATCCGGGAGATGGAGCTTGCTTCGGATTGCGTAAATACTTGGACGAATCTTACAAAGGGGAAGCTAAACCCGTTTGGGAAGTTTATCAAAAAGCAGGCACAAATGAAGAAGATGAATACTTCGAACAATTCTTACCTTTAATTGGAATTCCTGATTGGAATATCATTGAAAATTTTTAATTAACGACATTATTAACTAAAACTGAAATTATGGAAAATTTGAAAGCTTTCTTTATGAGAAGGCCTGAACGCCTGTTAGGGCGATGTGGCATGCTGTTTTTAATGGCATTTTTTGTGATGAACTTATCTTCCTGTAATGATGATTTTATAGAAGACAATGGAGGAGAAATTATTCCGCCTGAAGAGATCGTTATTCCGCCCGTTTATATGTTATTGGATGGACCTTATAAATGGGGAGTGGTGTTAACTCAGAATGAAGACAGTAGTTATACGATAGAAACTACTAATGGTGATCCTTGGGCGACTGCCAGTTTGTTTAAAGAAGATGTTCCCGAAGAATGTAATGTTCTTGAATTTGAATATCAGACGGAAATGGGGATGAGCAATCTTGAACTCTTCTTTGCGGATGCAAAGGATGGGATTGATGCTACCCACAGTATGAGTGCGGGCTCTGTTCCGGCTTCTACAGATTGGGCTTCTTTCAGCGTTCGTCTAAAGAAATATAGACAGGAGTTTGATTGGGGGAAAGTGAAGGATTATCTGCGTCTGGATTTTGGAGACCAGCCTAATAATATCATACAAATGCGTAATATACGTCTGCGTACAATGAATGATGAGGAAAAACAGGAGGAAGAGGATGAGAATAACGAAGCACTTAATAAAGAGAAGTACGAACAAGGAATTAAAGCCTATCTGAATAAAGAATATGATTGCCATGTAACTGATGTGGTGGTAGGAGAGAATACGATCAGTATTCAAGGTAACTGTACGGGAGAAGGTACTTTCTTCTTGGGAGAGATTCCTCCATTTGTGGATATGTTCAAAGTAGAAAAGGTGGAAAATAAAACACCTTTATCAAACGGCTCTTTTAACGTTCAGTTGGATAGATATGTTGCTATAGGTGACTATGAGTATGATCGTTTATTGTCTAAGTGGGCTATATACAGAGAAGGAGCTTCCAAGGATGAGCTTGTTTCTCATGCCCGATATGCGAACGTGGATAAAATGCACGTAAAACAAAGTGTTGAGGCTATTCCTTTAAAATCAAAGAAGGGATTGGGAGGATTGATAAACCATAGATTCCTTGCATCCGATTTGGATGATTTGGGTATTACCAGTGCCACCATTAATATCCCTATTTCTCATTTCATGCATCTTTCTCAGCAGGAAGGAGATATTCCGCATACTTACGGTGGCAGAACATATTATTTTAATGAGGGGTATATGAAGAGTTCATTTGATGCTGTGTTAGAGCAAACGAGTAAACGTGGAATCTCTGTAGCAGGCATTTTGTTGGTTCCTCCTACCGGAGACGCCGGTACTCTTTTGAAACATCCGGATTTTGATGGTATAGCTCCCTATACAATGCCCAATATGACCACAATAGAGTCTACAAATTGTTATGCTGCCGCGCTTGACTTCCTGGCAAAAAGATATAGTGCTTCTAATATGCGCATAGCGCACTGGATTATACATAACGAAGTAGACGGAGGAAGTCATTGGACAAATATGGGTGACAAACCGATTGCTACGTTTATGGATACCTATCTCCGTTCGATGCGTATGTGCTATAATATTGCGCATCAATATGACCAGCACTCAGAAGTCTTTATCTCTTTCTCACATGGCTGGAACATTGCTGCCGGTGGCGGTTGGTATAAAGTAAGAGATATGCTCGACTTTATGAATCAGTTCAGTGAAAGTGAAGGTGATTTCTTCTGGTCATTGGCATGTCATAGTTACCCGGCTCAGTTAGGCAACCCGTGTACTTGGGATGATGAACAGGCGACTTATTCTATGGACACGGAATATGTGACTTTGAAGAATCTTGAAGTGTTGGATAAGTGGGTGAAAACATCCCGAAATCAATATAAAGGAACTGTCAGACGTTCTGTATGGCTTTCTGAAGCGGGCACATGTTCGCCATCTTATGAAGATGATGATTTGCAAGATCAGGCTGCCGGATTTGCTTATGGTTGGAAGAAGATAAATAATCTGGACGGTATTAATGGTATACAATGGCATAGTTGGTTTGACCATTTGGGAGATGGTGCTTGTTTGGGATTGCGTAAGTATGCCGATGCACCTCATAATGGTGAAATCAAGCCTGTATGGACGACCTATCAAAAGGCTGGTACTGATGAGGAAGATGATTATTTTGAACAGTATTTATCCCGAATTGGAATTAATAGTTGGGAAGGAATAATCCAGAATATTCCATAAGCGATATAAAGTATAAGAGGAAGCTTAAACAAGCTTCCTCTTATAATATTCCAAATGCATATCGGATATGCTTGTTCTTTTTTGTAAGTAAATAGATTATTGTATTTTTCCCATTTTATTATTTTATAATAATTATCTTTGCATAATCAACAGGAATAAAAGCTATTACTTTAAACTTTACTTGATTGTTTAATTTAGGTTAGAATGCTTAAGGGCTATGTGAGAGCCACTTTAGTAATCTTCAATAATTATATTATCAAATATATCTTTTTTAATGGTTTTCTTATTACCTTTATCATCCTCGATAACAGTATTTCCCAAAATGTCTTTCTTGACAGTTTTCTTTTTTTGGGGTTGACTTCAATATATTCATGAGAGTTATTTGCGCCAGAGCCCTTTATTATTTGAGGAGCTATAATAAATTGGGCTGCAATTAAGATTAATAAGATTTTTTTTATAACGTGTTGTTTTGGTTTATGACAAAAGTAGTATGGGAATATACAAAATAAGTAAAATTCATAATTTATGATATGAAAAAGCCTATATTGATTAGGAAGAAGGGTAACACTTCTGTTTTTTATAATGTTGAATGGCAATAAGGGATATGAGTATTTTCTTAAGATTTGGCTGATAGAGAATTGCTCAAGCTTCCATTTCTGTACTAAAATGAATAAAATATTTTAGTCTCATACTCTCACTGTTTTTGTGTAATTGCCAAATAATTAATCTGTTATAGGATGAGAGATACTTTTTACAGAGGTATCTCTCATCCTTTTCTCACTGGAATTGCTCTATTTTAGCCTGTCTCTCATGCTGTTTTTGGGCATCTCTCATCCTATAATACAACTATTTCCCATAATGTCCTGGACACGGCACATAAATCGGTTGTGTACGAATCCCGATATTCTGCAAAGAACCTTCTTCTTTCAACCTGCGAATATGGCGTGCGGCCATGCTGTGTGTGAATTGACAAAGTGACTGCATATCAGAGCGGGTCAGAACCGTATGCGTAGAGAAGTACCCAGCTAGTTTCTTGTCTATTTCTTCTTGGGAGAGGGTAGCCGAGTGAGGTTTATATTTTGAGCGTTGTGCATGCATACCTACAAGCTCACTTTTTAAATCTTTGTCCGCCAGAAAACTGACCGATTTAAACTTCACTTTGTCGGCGTGTGCGGCCATGGAATGTATCGGCTCTGTTGCTTGTAATGTGATCTGAAAATAACCGACCCCGTCAAGGTGTACTCTTTGCCCTTCGCGAAGGTGGTTGCCCATGCACCGACTGAGTTCCATTAACATTGCTTCCACTTCGGCTTTGCCAAAGGTAGTTGCCGAATGAATCTCGGCTGCCAGTCTGCGGGTAGTCACGTGTTGAAAATTCACGACTCTGGGGTGATAATTAGTTTCCTCTTCTTCTCTTTGAACAGGATTCTTATAAAATTCGAATTGTACTGCCATCTTAATTGTTGTTTATCTATTGTTTATATATGCTGTTACTTATCTCTCCGGCATTTAACGCCTTTATCCGCGTGTCATCTTGCTGACATCTTCATCGTTCTACCCGGGTGATCCGATCATTGCACCTTTGAGAACATATCTGTGTATCTGGGTGAACATGTCGGTTCACCTGGGTAAGGCGATGAATAACGTCTATCAAAGATACGACAATAATAGTTGTAAAACAAGCAATTATAGGATTGTTTGCATGATAATGAATGGCAAAATATATGCGCCTTCAGGTGCTTCTTGAAAGAGAATATGCTTAGGGCTGAGATTAAATAATGAAAGTTGGAAAGCAGAATGAGAGATGCCCCAAAATAGCATGAGAGATAGGTTAAAATAGGGCGATTCCAGTGAGAAAAGAATGAGAGATACCTCTGTGAAATTTATCTCTCATTCTATAATACATTAACTACTTGGCAATTGCGTAAAAGTAATGAGACCGTGAGACTAAATTTTTTTTCTTTTAGTAGAAGAGGAGAGGAGGCAGAGATGAAACTTGTGATCAGAAACTTGTTTACATAGAATGTTTACAGTACTTTTGTGCAAAATATATAATGCCCTACACACAAGCAGGACAAACAGCTAAAGAAAAATGAGAATAACACAAGTGAGAGACGATGGCAAAGTCAATACGATGCGTACGTTGAAGATTGAGCGGCTCGTAGAGCAGATGAAAAAGGAAACTAAAGCACAGCCGGTCTCTAATATGAGAGAAGTCCTGCCTTATATGCTTCCCGGTGATAAAAATGATTATATAGAAAAAGTACCGAAGATACTTCCGGCTGCTGTTTTTGTCAGGGAAAACGGAGTGATGGCAATGTCTGAATATAATGGAATCGTTATGCTTCAGGTCAACGGATTGTCCGGACATATGGAAGCTGATGAGGTGAAGGAGCGTGTGAAGGAATTGCCGCAAACTTATCTTGCTTTTATTGGTTCTTCCGGAAAGTCTGTAAAAATATGGGTTCGTTTTACGTATCCCGATAATCGTCTGCCTGATAATCGCGAACAGGCGGAAGTCTTTCATGCGCATGCTTATCGTCTGGCTGTGAAATATTATCAGCCCCAACTTCCGTTTGACATCGAACTGAGAGAACCTTCGCTGGAACAGTATTGCCGTCTGACTTTCGATCCGGAATTGTATTTCAATCCCGAAGCGATGCCTGTTTACCTGAAGCAACCCGCCTCTCTGCCGGGGGAAACTACCTATCGGGAACAAGTACAGGCGGAAGTTTCTCCTTTACAGCGGCTTGTGCCGGGATATGATAGTTACGAAGCGCTTTCTGTTCTTTTTGAGGCGGCATTTGCCCGGGCATTGGATGAACAAAAGGGATACCGTCCGGGCGATGATATACACTCATTGCTTATTTGCCTGGCTGAGCAGTGTTTTCGTGCCGGCATTCCACAGGAAGATACCGTGCGATGGGCGCGTGGTCATTACCGTTTGCCGAAAGATGAATTTTTGATTCGTGAGACAGTGAAAAACGTGTATAATACGTGCGGGGGATTTGCCGATAAAAGTAGTTTGTTGCCGGAGCAATTGTTCGTCATGCAGACGGATGAGTTTATGAAACGCCGCTATGAATTTCGGTTCAACCAGCTGACTTCGTGCGTGGAGTATCGTGAACGGAACAGTTTCAACTTTTATTTTCGTCCGATAGATAAGCGGGTGATGGCAAGTATTACGATGAATGCTATGTATGAGGGCATCAAACTTTGGGATAAGGATGTAGTTCGATATCTGAATTCCGATCATGTTCCCGTTTATCACCCTGTCGAGGAGTTTCTTTATGATCTTCCCCGCTGGGATGGTAAAGACCATATCCGTGACTTGGCCGAAAGAGTTCCCTGTGATAATCCTCATTGGGGACAACTGTTTCGTCGTTGGTTTCTCAGTACAGTGGCGCATTGGCGTGGAGTTGACAAAAATCATGCGAACAGTACTTCACCTATTTTAATTGGTCCGCAGGCATATCGTAAGTCCACCTTTTGCCGTCTGATTCTGCCTCCGTGTTTGCAGGCGTATTATACGGACAGCATTGACTTTGGCCGTAAAAGGGATGCCGAATTGTATCTGAATCGTTTTCTTCTCATTAATATGGATGAGTTTGATCAGATAGGAGTCAACCAACAGTCATTCCTTAAACATATTCTGCAAAAACCGGTTGTTAATACCCGCCGTCCGAATGCGTCAGCTGTGGAATCACTCCGCCGATATGCTTCTTTTATCGGAACGAGTAATCATAAAGACTTGCTGACAGACACTTCCGGCAGTCGCCGTTTTATCGGTGTCGAAGTGACGGGAGTGATTGATGTGGTGCGCCCCATTGATTATGAGCAGCTTTATGCACAAGCAATGACGGCACTTTATAAAAATGAACGATATTGGTTTGATGCAGAAGAGGAAGCTATTATGACGGAATCTAATCAGGAGTTTGAGCAATCTCCTGCAATTGAGCAATTGTTTCAGGTGTATTATCGGGCGGCAGGCGACGAAGAGGAAGGGGAGTGGCTGCTCGCTGCAGACTTGTTACAACGAATACAGAAGGCTAGTAAAATGAAGTTTTCACCTCGGCAAGTATCTTATTTTGGGCGTATTTTGCAGAAGTTGGGAGTGAAGTCGTACCGGAGATCTCATGGGGTTTATTATCATGTGGTGCCCATGCACTCTGATAATGAATAGTATTTGTGTGGAATGGGCTAATCATTGGTCAAGAAGGCGTCTATTGTATAATTCGTATTAATTATTGAAAGAAACCTTCAACTGTTAGACAGTTTTATTGTATCTTTGCAGCCTTAACTTATTTTATTTCAAATAATGAAGGAATTTTTGCAACTGATGCGACGCTTTGTGTCGCCTTATAAGAAGTATATCGGATGGGCTATTTTGCTGAATATCTTGTCAGCTGTATTCAATGTGTTTTCATTTACTTTGTTAATCCCGATTCTGGATATTCTGTTTAAAACAGGAGAAAACAATAAGGTATATGAGTACATGGAATGGGGAACTGCCGGTTTTAAAGATGTTGCAATAAACAATTTCTATTATTATGTTTCGCAGATGATTCAGGATAATGGTCCTACTACAGCTTTGATTTTTCTGGGACTGTTTCTGGCTTTGATGACTTTGTTTAAAACTTCCTGTTATTTTGCATCTTCAGCCGTAATGATTCCGTTGCGTACAGGAGTTGTCAGGGATATCCGTATTATGGTATATGCGAAGGTGATGCGTTTGCCGATGGGCTTTTTCTCAGAGGAGAGAAAAGGAGATATTATAGCTCGTATGAGTGGTGATGTGGGAGAGGTAGAGAACTCTATTACCAGTTCCTTGGATATGCTGATAAAGAGCCCTATCATGATTATATTGTATTTTATAACATTGATTGCTACCAGCTGGAAGTTAACTCTTTTCACTGTGCTGGTATTGCCGGCTATGGGTTGGCTGATGGGCAAGGTCGGAAGAAAACTAAAGCGCCAGTCATTGGAGGCACAAGGTAAGTGGAGCGATACAATGTCTCAACTGGAAGAGACATTGGGTGGTTTGCGTATTATCAAAGCGTTTATAGCAGAGGACAGAATGATAAATCGTTTTACGAGGTGCAGTAATGAGCTTCGTGATGCGGTCAACAGAGTGGCTATGCGGCAAGCCTTGGCTCACCCGATGAGTGAATTCTTGGGAACAATCCTGATTGTATCTGTGTTATGGTTTGGTGGCGCTTTGATTTTGGGACATAATTCTTCATTGACTGCACCGACGTTTATATTTTACATGGTTATTTTGTATAGCGTGATAAATCCGTTGAAGGACTTTGCCAAGGCTGGTTACAATATTCCGAAAGGGCTTGCTTCTATGGAACGTGTAGACAAAATCTTAAAGGCTGAGAACAACATTAAGGAAATTCCTAATCCGAAGCCATTGACTGGAATGAATGATCGGATTGAGTTTAAAGATATAAGCTTTAGCTATGATGGTAAAAGAGAGGTGTTGAAGCATGTGAATCTGACAGTGCCAAAGGGTAAGACTGTGGCCCTGGTGGGACAGTCAGGCTCAGGAAAATCAACGCTTGTCGACTTGTTGCCACGTTATCATGATGTGCAGGAAGGAGATATCACCATCGATGGTACAAGTATTAAAGATGTGCGTATTGCCGATTTACGAAGTTTGATCGGTAATGTGAATCAAGAAGCCATTCTTTTTAATGATACATTTTTCAATAATATTGCTTTTGGCGTAGAAAATGCAACTATGGAGCAGGTTATAGAAGCTGCTAAGATTGCCAATGCCCATGATTTTATTATGGAAAAGCCGGAAGGATATAATACGAATATTGGTGACCGTGGCGGCAAACTTTCCGGTGGTCAGAGACAACGTGTTAGTATCGCCCGTGCTATTCTGAAGAATCCTCCCATTCTGATTCTGGATGAGGCTACTTCTGCATTGGATACTGAATCTGAACGTTTGGTGCAGGAGGCGCTGGAGAGACTGATGAAGACGCGTACCACGATTGCGATCGCCCACCGTCTTTCTACGATCAAAAATGCCGATGAGATTTGCGTGCTTTATGAAGGGGAAATTGTAGAGCGCGGACGTCATGAGGAATTATTGGAATTAAATGGTTATTATAAAAGGCTGAACGATATGCAAGCATTATAGAAGTTGTGGCTGCAAAATTGCAGTATTTCACAATAGACAAACATAAACTAGACTTTATTCGTAATGATTTTACTAAGTTTTGACATTGAGGAATTCGATGTACCCAGGGAACATCAGGTGGATATATCAATGGAAGAGCAAATCAAGGTTTCTGTAGAGGGAACTAACAGAATCTTGGACTGCTTGAAGCGGAATCAAGTGAAAGCTACTTTTTTCTGTACGGCGAACTTTGCTCTTCATGCTCCTGATATAATAAAGCGTATTCAAGCGGAAGGGCATGAGATTGCTTCTCATGGCTTCTATCACTGGACCTTTAAAGTGGAGGATTTAAAGACATCAAAAGATCAGTTAGAGGAAATTATCGGAACCAAAGTGTATGGCTATCGACAGGCACGAATGATGCCGGTGTCTGAAAAGGCTATTCATGATGCTGGATATGTGTATAATTCTTCTTTAAATCCGACATTTATTCCGGGGAGGTATATGCGGCTTTCCACTCCCCGTACTCCTTTCATAAAAGATAGTGTAATCCAAATGCCGGCGTCAGTTACTCCTCTGCTACGCTTCCCTTTATTTTGGCTTTCATGTCATAATTTGCCCGCTTCGCTTTATCGTTGGCTGTGTAAATATACTCATCGACATGATGGATATTTTGTAACATACTTTCATCCGTGGGAGTTTTATCCGTTAAATGAACATCCGGAGTGGAAACTGCCATTTATTATACGAAATCATGCGGGAGAAGGAATGGAAAAAAGACTGGATGCTTTCATCCTATATTTTAGGAAACAGAATATTACTTTGGGTCGTTTTATGGATTATATAAAACAAAGCAAGGCTATAATAAAATGAAAAATATAATAAGATTTATATTAATGTTAGTGCAAAATCCTATTGTATTAGCAATCTTGTGGTTGGGGGTAGCTGTCAGGGGATTTTGGGTAAGCTGGGCAGAAGGACTTGCAAATAACTATTTGATATTTTCGCGTTCATTTTTTCATGCTTTGGAGCAGACATCTTTATATGTAGAATATCCCAAAGAATATTTTGATCTATTTCTATATGGCATCCCTTTTACTTTGTTAATTGCTCCTTTTTCAATCATGCCAACCATGGTGGGTTCTGCTTTGTGGAGTTTGTTTAATGCTCTCTTATTGTACTTTGCTATAAAGAAGTTAGAATTTGAAAGATGGAAAACTGCCATTATCATATGGCTGTCATATAATGGCTTATATTTAGCTGTTGTTACTCAGCAATATAATGCGGCAGTAGCCGCTCTCATTCTTTTCACTTTTATTCTTGTAGAGAGAAAAAAAGATTTCTGGGCGGCGTTGATGATTGTTTTAGGCACATTAACCAAGATTTATGGGGTTGTAGGGTTAGCTTTCTTCCTTTTCTCTAAAAGGAAATTATATTTTCTGTGGGGAATTCTGTTTTGGGGATTAGTTCTATTTGTAGTTCCAATGTTTTATAGTTCTCCACAGTATGTATTTGATTCTTATAAAGAATGGGTTAGTATTCTTTTAGTTAAGGATGATGTTAATGAGTTGAGCTTTTATCAGAATATCTCTTTATTAGGAATGGTTCGAAAGATCACTCATGCTGTTGAATATAGTGATATGTGGCTGATAATTCCTGGAATTGTTTTATTCTTATTACCTTATTTTCGTATTGGACAATATGAGAATAGAAATTTTCGGCTTTCGTTTTTGGCATCAGTCTTGTTATTTATGGTCTTGTTTAGTACGGGAACGGAAGAATGTGGATATGTGGGAGCTTTGATTGGTGTGGGTATATGGTATGTAAGTACGCCAACGTATAAAAAAACGTTTGTGCTGAATACATGCTTGTTGCTATTCTGTTTTGTGTTGACGGCAGCGTCTTCAAGCAGTATCCTTTTTTCGAAACATTTCAGAACCGAATATATAACTTCATTTGCACTTAAAGCTCTCCCGTGTACTATTATTTGGTTTAAAATTATCTGGGAACAATTAACTCAGGACTATGCATCAAGAACTCCAACTCCTTTTTTACATAAAAAAGATAATGAACGCATTGACATCGTATTGCCCTGTTATAATCCTTATGAAGGATGGGAGCAGCAACTGATTGAAAAACATAAAGAGTTGGAAGCGATGCTGGACGGGTATGACATTCGCTTTATCGTAGTAAATGATGGCTCCAAACGCGGATTTACGGAAGAAGCCGTACTTCGTTTGACAAATAACTTACCCAGCACTATCATTGTAGACAATAAGACAAATCAAGGGAAAGGGGCTGCTGTTCGTGATGGTATAGCATATTCTGATTCAGAGCTGGCTCTTTATACAGATTATGATTTTCCATATAAGATTGAGTCTGTTTGTCAGGTGATTAAATATCTTGAGGCGGGATATGATGTAGTTGTAGCAAATCGCAATCATACGTATTATTCGCAACTTTCTACCCGCAGAAAGCTGGCGAGTCATGCTTCACGTTTCTTGAACTTTATGCTGTTAGGGCTGACCCACACAGATACACAAGGGGGATTGAAAGGTTTTAACCGTAAGGGAAAAGCTTTTCTTGCGTCCACACGTATTAAACAGTTCTTGTTTGATACGGAGTTTATCTATAAAGCCTCTCTTGATGATACCACTTTCATCAAAGAGGTTCCTGTAGATTTAAGAAGTGAGGTGATGTTGCCTGATATGAAAAAGGGAGTATTTGTAAATGAACTAAAAAACTTATTGATGATATGTTGGAGAGGTTGAAAGGATATGTGCAGAATCCGGTCTTTCTATTCATCTTGTGGATGGGGGTAGGACTGGCTTGTAGTTTGTCATTGATGATAAAGGGGACGTATAGCAATTATGTTATATTTAGCCAGTCTTTTTGGCATGCAATATCTTCTTCTCCTTTATATGTAGAATATCTTCAGGAACAAAAGGATTTCTTTCTGTATGGTATTTCTTTCACTGCATTGATTTCTCCTTTTGCGGCTCTTCCCAGACCGTTGGGGATGGTTCTTTGGTGCATGGTGAATTGTGGTTTCCTTTATTATGCTATCAGCAAGTTAGATTTGAAAAAGTGGCAATTTGCTGTTGTTATATTAGTTTCTGTAAATGACGTTTTTACAGCGGTTTTGTCTCAGCAATATAGCATAGGTATTACGGCTATGATTATTTTTGCGTATGTATTGATTGAGAAAGAAAAGGATTTATGGGCTGCTTTGATGGTTGTATTTGGGGTTATGACTAAGCTTTATGGAGTGGTAGGATTGGCTTTTTTCTTATTTTCCAAGCATAAAATGAGGTTTGTAGCTAGCTTGCTCTTTTGGGGGGTGGTTGTTTTTCTGTTACCAATGCTGTATGCTTCTCCTGAGTATGTAGTCCATTCTTATAAGGAATGGTTTGATGTACTTATTTATAAAAATGAGTTGAACCAATTTAAAATTAATCAGAATATATCTTTGTTGGGTATGCTGCATCGGATAACAGGAGCCTCTTTTAGTGATTTATGGATTATTATTCCGGGAATGCTATTGTTTGCTCTTCCATATTTACGTATCCGGCAATATCAAAATGAATCTTTCAGGTTCTTATTTTTATCTTCTGCACTTTTGTTTATGGTACTGTTCAGCACCGGAACAGAAACTTATGGCTATCTGACTGCTATGGTTGCGGTTGGAATCTGGTATGTGAAAACTCCGACACAGGTTACTACGCCGAGGCTAAACTTGTTTTTACTTATATTCTGCATTCTGCTGACTTCTTTGTCTACTACCGATCTTTTTCCTAGATTCATAAGAATGGATTATGTGAAGCCTTATGCTTTGAAAGCTTTGCCTTGTACGTTAATCTGGTTAAAAATAGTGTGGGAACAATTGACTCAGAACTTCGCGTGTTCGTCGGAGAAAATAGAGACTTCTTAACTAAACAATAAAACTAAAACTACTAACTAATGGAAATTATTAAATCTGTTTTTCATTCAAAGAGTAAACGTTATCAGTTTATTCGTTATTGCACGGTGGGATCGTTAGCAGCCGGCATACATTATGGGGTTTATTTTGTATTGCAGGAATATGAGCTGGTGAATCTGAATATTGCGTATACAATTGGTTACGCAACAAGTTTTATCTGTAATTTCTTTATGACTTCCTATTTTACCTTCCGCAGTAATCCTTCTCTCAAGAAAGCTTTGGGATTTGGAGGAAGCCATCTTGTGAATTACTTGATACATATGGGATTGTTCAACCTGTTCCTGTCTCTGGATGTAAATCAGGAAATAGCTCCATTATTCGTATTGGCTGTTGCTGTACCTGTTAACTTCGTAATGCTCCGTTTTGTGTTCAAACATAAGAAAGAACAGACTGCTGTTGATACAGCGAATTAGGAACCTCGACTATTATTTTCTGCCAAAGTCTGCCGGAATTTCTCCCCACTCCTTGGTTTCCCATTTAATGATACGGGTAGTGTAAGTGTTCTCTTTGAGCCACTTCTCTGCCCGCTCTATCACTTTAAACAGTTCTTCAGTTTCCTCATTCCGGGGAAGTTTGGTTTTGCATTTCTTCTGTCGTACCCAGCTGATAGCATTCACGCTGTCACTGTAAATGGGCATATCGAACCCTTTCTGTTTCAATAATGCCAGCCCGTGTACGATTGCCAGAAACTCTCCGATGTTATTGGTGCCTTTCATCGGACCGAAATGAAAGATTTCCTGACGGCTTGCCACGTGCACTCCCCGATATTCCATCGGACCGGGGTTGCCACTGCAGGCCGCGTCAACCGCCAGACTATTATCAATTACAGAAGCAGGCAGAGTGTCGGAACCGGTTCGGGCAGCTTCCGATTTCTTCTTCGCATTTTTACCAATGTAGGCGTAAGGCGAGGAAGTCAGTGCACGTTCCGCCTCTTCGCGAGTGTCGAACGATTTATATTTTGCACCTTCATAACCCTTGATCTGGAGCTGGCAATCTGTCCAGGAAGTATATACTCCCGGTGTCACTCCTTCCCATACTACGTAGAACTTTTCTTTAGCCATTTTCTGATAATGAATGATTATGTCAATAGCATTGACGGCGCGAAGGTACAAATATATTCCGGAATCGAACAAGTTGGCGGAGATGCTTGTTCTAATTTATAAGGAGTTTAAGAAAATAAAATTAAGAAAGGAGCTATTATGGAAAGAACTTTTAGTGAAGCTTTGAAGAATCGTCGGAGTTATTATTCAATTACCGGCCAGTCACCTGTTACGGATCAGGAAATTGAATGCATTGTCAATTTGGCAGTCAGACATGTGCCGTCGGCATTCAATTCACAATCTACCCGTGTGGTGCTTCTTCTTGGCAAAGCTCATAAAAAGTTATGGAATATCGTAAAAGATGCGTTGAGGAAGATTGTACCCGAAGCTGCTTTTGCAAAAACAGAAGAAAAGATAGACAATTCCTTTGCCTGTGGATATGGCACTGTGCTGTTCTTTGAAGATCAGACGGTAGTGAAGGGACTTCAGGAAGCTTTCCCGTCTTATCAGGAAAATTTCCCGGGATGGTCATTGCAGACTTCAGCGATGCATCAGCTGGCTGTTTGGGTGATGCTTGAAGATGTAGGCTTCGGTGCCTCACTGCAACATTATAACCCGTTGATTGATGATGAAGTGCGCCGTGCATGGAATTTGCCCGCACATTGGCACCTGATAGCAGAAATGCCATTTGGAGTACCTGTCAATCAGCCGGGAGAAAAAGAATTTCAACCACTGGAAGAACGGATAAAAGTCTTTAAATAATGAAGAACGATGAATGAAGAATGAAGAATTTAGAGTGATGGCAACCAAAATTCTTCATTCTTCATTCTTCATTCTTCATTAAATGATTAATTTTGTGAGCAAAATTAATCATTTATGGTTCGTATCTTCCTTACCGGCTATATGGGTGCCGGAAAAACAACATTAGGCAAGGCTTTCGCCCGCAAATTGAATATTCCGTTCATTGACCTGGACTGGTATATCGAAGAACGTTTTCATAAGACCGTCGGAGAACTGTTTACAGAACGGGGGGAGGCCGGATTTCGTGAAATAGAAAGAAATATGCTTCACGAGGTGGCTGAGTTTGAGAATGTCGTTATCTCTACAGGCGGGGGAGCTCCTTGCTTTTTTGATAATATGGAGTTTATGAACCGGACAGGAAAAACCGTTTTCCTGAATGTTCATCCCGATGTGCTGTTCAGGCGTTTGCGTATTGCCAAACAGCAACGTCCCATTCTTCAGGGGAGACAAGACGATGAACTGATGGATTTCATTATTCAGGCACTTGAAAAACGTGCACCTTTTTATAGGCAGGCACAATATATTTTTGATGCGGACGAACTGGAAGATCGCCGGCAGATTGAGACATCTGTACAACGCCTGCAAGAACTGCTGAAAATATAAAAGAGACCGGTTATATAGACCGATTGAAAGAAATAATATCCAATTAATTGGCAGCCTGTAGATAAATCTGTATTTTTGCCATCCAATTATTTACTAAAAACACTGAATAATAGAAAATGAGAAAGTGGCGTATTGAAGATTCTGAAGAACTCTACAACATTACTGGTTGGGGTACTTCGTACTTTAGTATCAATGACGCAGGTCATGTTGTTGTTACACCGCGGAGAGATGGAGTGACCGTCGACCTGAAGGAGCTGGTTGACGAGTTACAATTGCGGGATGTGGCGTCTCCCATGTTGTTGCGTTTCCCGGATATTCTGGACAACCGTATTGAAAAGATGTCTTCCTGTTTTAAGCAGGCGGCGGAAGAGTACGGTTATAAAGCTGAGAACTTTATCATCTACCCGATTAAGGTTAATCAGATGCGGCCTGTGGTCGAAGAGATTATCAGCCACGGAAAGAAGTTCAATCTCGGACTGGAAGCCGGTTCCAAACCGGAGCTTCATGCTGTGATTGCCGTTAATACGGATTCTGACTCATTGATTGTGTGCAACGGATATAAAGACGAAAGTTATATTGAATTGGCATTGCTTGCCCAGAAGATGGGCAAACGAATCTTCCTTGTAGTAGAGAAGATGAATGAGCTGAAACTGATAGCCAAAATGGCGAAACAGCTGAATGTGCAGCCCAATATCGGTATTCGTATCAAACTGGCTTCTTCC
This sequence comes from Bacteroides faecis, assembly GCF_020091505.1. Classification (NCBI taxonomy): domain Bacteria; kingdom Pseudomonadati; phylum Bacteroidota; class Bacteroidia; order Bacteroidales; family Bacteroidaceae; genus Bacteroides; species Bacteroides faecis. Next base: position 1,372,009 of record NZ_CP081916.1, read on the forward strand.
GGTAGCGGAAAATGGGAAGAGTCGGGAGGTGATGCCAGCAAGTTCGGATTGACTTCCAGCGAATTGCTCGAAGCACTTGACTTCATGGAAAGCAAAGGCTTGAAAGATTGTCTGAAACTGATTCATTTTCATATCGGCAGTCAGGTGACGAAGATTCGTCGTATTAAAACTGCCTTGCGTGAGGCCTCTCAATTTTACGTGCAACTTCATTCTATGGGCTTCAATGTGGAGTTTGTGGACATTGGCGGCGGACTGGGTGTCGACTATGACGGAACCCGTTCATCCAATAGTGAAGGGAGTGTGAACTATTCCATTCAGGAATATGTGAATGACTCTATTTCTACGTTGGTAGATGTCAGTGACAAGAATGGTATCCCACATCCGAATATTATTACCGAAAGTGGACGGGCATTGACGGCACATCACTCTGTGCTGATTTTCGAGGTGCTCGAAACAGCGACCCTGCCGGAATGGGATGATGAGGAAGAAATCGCTCCGGATGCGCATGAACTTGTGCAGGAACTATATGGTATTTGGGATACTTTGAACCAGAACAAGATGTTGGAAGCATGGCATGATGCACAACAGATTCGGGAAGAAGCTCTCGACTTGTTCAGTCATGGTATTGTAGATTTAAAGACACGTGCTCAGATTGAACGTCTGTATTGGTCAATTACACGGGAGATTAATCAGATTGCCGGAGGTTTGAAACATGCCCCGGATGAATTCCGCGGATTGTCTAAACTGCTGGCGGATAAATATTTCTGTAACTTCTCATTGTTTCAGTCATTGCCCGACTCCTGGGCGATTGATCAGATATTTCCGATTATGCCTATTCAGCGGCTGGATGAGAAACCGGAGCGTTCGGCTACCTTGCAGGATATCACCTGCGATTCGGACGGTAAGATTGCAAACTTCATTTCTACCCGTAATGTGGCTCATTATCTGCCTGTTCATAGCCTGAAAAAAAACGAGCCTTATTATCTGGCTGTTTTCTTAGTCGGAGCTTATCAGGAGATTTTGGGAGATATGCATAATCTGTTTGGTGATACGAATGCCGTTCATGTCTCTGTGAATGAAAAAGGATACAGTATCGAACAGATCATTGACGGTGAAACTGTAGCGGAAGTGTTGGACTACGTGCAGTATAATCCGAAGAAACTGGTACGTACCCTTGAAACATGGGTGACAAAATCTGTAAAAGAAGGAAAGATATCATTGGAAGAAGGCAAAGAGTTCTTGTCCAATTATCGTTCGGGACTTTACGGATATACTTATTTGGAATAGATAATTAGGCACGGATTGCACGGATTTCACGGTAGCTTCGCATGATTGTATAGTTGCTTTGTGTTTTTACACAACTAAAACCGTGAAATCCGTGTAATCCGTGCCTAAAATAAGAATAAAAAATGAGAGAAAAACTAACTGTAATTAAGGTGGGTGGAAAAATCGTAGAAGAGGAAGCCACCCTTCTTCAGTTGTTGAATGACTTTGCCGCGATCAGCGGACATAAAGTGCTGGTTCACGGCGGCGGTCGCTCGGCAACAAAGATTGCCGCACAACTAGGTATTGAAAGCAAAATGGTAAATGGCCGTCGTATTACCGATGCGGAAACATTGAAAGTGGTAACGATGGTGTATGGCGGTCTGGTAAACAAGAATATCGTTGCCGGGCTGCAGGCCCGTGGAGTGAACGCTCTTGGACTGACCGGGGCGGATATGAATGTGATCCGATCGGTGAAGCGTCCGGTGAAAGAGGTTGATTATGGTTTCGTGGGCGATGTGGAGAAGGTAGATGCTTCTTTGCTGGCTGATCTGATTCATAAAGGAGTGGTGCCCGTGATGGCACCGTTGACACACGATGGTCAAGGTAATATGCTGAATACAAATGCGGATACCATTGCCGGAGAGACGGCAAAGGCTTTGTCGGCGCTGTTTGACGTGACGTTGGTGTACTGTTTTGAGAAGAAAGGGGTACTGCGTGACGAGAATGACGATGATAGCGTGATTCCTGAGATTACCCGTGCCGAATTCGAACAATACGTTGCTGACGGCGTTATTCAAGGCGGTATGATTCCGAAGTTGGAGAACTCTTTTGAAGCAATTAATGCAGGAGTTACGGAAGTTGTAATTACCTTAGCATCAGCAATTAAGAACAACGAAGGAACGCGGATAAAAAAATAATTCAAAAAAAAGTAATGGGCATCTGTAACTTTTCGTATCCTAGCCCGTCATTATTATAGAGATGCAAGAAATCAGCTTCCGAAACGATATTTTGCCATTGAAGGACAAACTCTTTCGACTGGCGCTCAGAATAACCCTGGATAGGGCAGAAGCCGAGGATGTCGTTCAGGACACCATGATAAGAGTGTGGAACAAGCGTGATGAGTGGTCGCAATTTGAATCGGTTGAAGCCTACTGCCTGATTGTAACAAAGAATCTGGCAATAGACCGGAGCCAAAAGAAAGAAGCTCAGAACGTGGAAATCACTCCTGAAATGGAGGAAGAACCTGATGCAAATAGTCCGTATGACCAGTTGGTTCATGATGAAAAAATGAACATTATCAACAGACTGGTGAACGAGCTTCCCGAAAAACAGCGGCTTATCATGCAACTGAGGGACATTGAAGGTGAAAGCTATAAGAAGATTGCAACCCTTCTGAATCTGACAGAGGAACAAGTTAAAGTGAATCTTTTCAGGGCCAGACAAAAGGTAAAACAAAGGTATTTAGAAATTGACGAATATGGATTATAAGGATATAGAACAGCTCCTTGAGCGATACTGGCAATGCGAAACTTCTGTTGAGGAGGAATCTGTGTTGCGTGACTTCTTCTCCAGGGAAGACGTACCTGCTCATTTGCTCCGCTATAAGAACTTGTTTGTATATCAGCAGGTTCAGCAGGAAGTAGGACTGGGCGAAGACTTTGACGCACGTATTCTGGCACAGGTGGAGACTCCGGTAGTGAAGGCAAAGCGTCTGACACTGACAGGCAGATTTATTCCTCTGTTCAAAGCTGCTGCCGTGATTGCAATTATCCTTTCTTTAGGAAATGTGGCACAACATTCATTTTCCGGAGATGAAGGAAGAGTCTTGGCAACGGATACCATTGGTAAACAAGTGACCGCACCGTCGGTAGCTCTGTCAAATGAGCTGAAGGCAGATCAGGCACTGGCTGATAGCCTCGCGAAGATCAATAAGGTGCAGGTTATGGAAGAATAGACATTTTCATTTGCTTTAAACATATAATATAGTTAGTGTGCTTTAATTAAAACAACATCGAAAGCGAAACTGTGAAGTTTTCAATTCTCTCAAATTTTTATAATGAAACTAACTAAATAAATGGGCTACCGCGAGATGCAGTAGCCCTTTTATGTTTTGGGGATATTTCTTGGATTTAATTGGATCAATCCGAAAAACCGGCTGTTTTTCAGTTTGTTTCTTTTTGTGCGGAAAAGAATATATTTAGGCACGGATTACACGGATTTCACGGTTTTAGTGTTATGATTACGTAAAACAACCGTGAAATCCGTGTAATCCGTGCCTAATCCTTAATTTATAATTTAGTTCATTCCGGTACAGTATGGAGCTCTGACCCATTTAATTCAGTTTGCGGAGCTTTTTGCGGGGGAAGTCAATAGTCTGAGGGTTCCCTTTGTAAGCAACACTACCGCTTCCGCTGACATGTCCGCCTAGTTTGCCGTTGACGAAACAGCTAATGTTGCCCGAACCTGAGATACCCGCATATACGTCCGTAGCTTCCAGATCAGCAGCTTTGATATTGCCGGACCCTGATATGTTGTACTTTGCTGCGCTTGCCATACCGTCAAGGGTGATGTTGCCTGAACCGGAAATGCTTGCAGAACAGGTGTTGCTGTCTATTTGTTTGAGTCTGACATTGCCCGAACCATGAATTGCAATTGCCAGATGGTTGGTGTCGAATGTACTTCCGTCTAAGTTGCCCGAACCATTAATCGTTACCTTGAGATCTCCCTTTGTGTGAATTCCGTTTGCGAAGAGAATACCACCTGATCCGTTGAGTGTCAGTCTGTTCAGGTCGGGTGAAAAGACTTTGATCTCCAGCTTGCCTCTGTCGATGATATTGACATTCTTTTTGAACTTTATATTCAAGGTTTCTCCATTAACTGTTATCTCCAGAAGTTCTACGATGTTGTCCGAACCGTAAACTTCAATATGAGAGCAGGAGTCTTGCTGATAGATGATATTGGCACTGCCTGACATGCTGATGTCATTGAAGTTTTCCAGATTTTCTTTTTTGGTGATGTAGTTTTTGCTGCCTTTTACAATAGGACCATTCATACAGGAAGTGGCGGAGAATATCAGGAATATCCCGAGTAACCATGCAACTAGTGTGTTTCTTTTCATAATTTATATCTGATTTTAATATGAGTATGTATAGATTAGACGTGGTGAGTTTACATAAAGTTGCATTGAACGTAACTTTTTTCGTCACAGGCTTCTTTTTTTATTATTTTTGCAGCATCGGTTAAGGAAGAGAAAATGGATACAGTGATAGAAGATGATGAATTAGGATGTTTGATAGTGCGTGTCAATCCACGTGCCCGCAGTCTGGTATTTCGTACGAAAAGCGATGCGGTCTATGTATCGGTGCCTCCCGGTACTACGATGAATGAGGTGAAGCGTGCTATTGAGAATCTGCGTAACAAGTTGCTGACTTCCCGCCGAAAGGTTACCCGCCCGCTGATCGACTTGAATTACAAGATTGATACGGAGTTTTTCAAATTGTCTCTGGTTGCAGGTGAAAAAGAACAGTTTCTGGCTAACTCCCGATTGGGAAATATGCAGATTATATGCCCGCCCCAGGCTGTTTTCGAAGATGAAAATCTACAGAATTGGTTGCGTAAAGTAATTGAAGAATCTTTGAGACGGAATGCCAAAAGTATTCTTCCTCCACGGCTGGAACGATTGTCCCGACAATGGGGATTAACCTATGCCGGGGTGAAAATAAATTCCAGTCAGGGACGTTGGGGGAGCTGCTCGGCACGAAAAAATATAAATCTGTCCTATTATCTTGTGTTACTGCCTTCCCACTTGATAGACTATGTGCTTCTGCACGAATTGTGCCATACTCGTGAAATGAATCATAGCGATCGGTTCTGGAACCTGTTGAATCAGTTTACAGAAGGTAAAGCACTGGCTCTGCGGAAAGAACTTCGGGGATACCGTACAGAGATATAAAACAGAAATGTCCGTACCAAACTCTTGGCATCAGCTGCGCATTATCCAGCTATCGGGCTAATTGCTTAATTCCATCCGCTTCTTTCTCGAACTGATAAGTACCGCCCCGCTCACTGAGGTCGAAAGTGGAAACCAGTTCGGTTTTGTTGTCCACTACCAGCAGTGCGCTTTGCTCTGCAAACCGACCTACTTCAACCGTATAAGGCTCCTCGGATATCGTTTTGTTGAGGATGAGGCTGTCATTGACATATAAAGAAACAGAGTCTCCGGCAAATCCTTTTACCAGACTGATAGAATATGTTTCGATAAAATGTCGCTGCTCCTGCTTGTCGCGTTGCAAACGCATACTCATATAAATAAAGATAACTACAACAAAAATAACGGCAAAAGCCAGTATTCCGTTGCCTACCATAAACTGTTTGTTGGTGTTGAGACGATGTGCCATGGTTCCTGTTTTTTTAATTTGCGGTGTAAAGATACGGATATACGACTGTTAATTCATACTTTTTTTCTTTAATGTTTTGTAGTCGAATAGATTATTTATATCTTTGCAACCGAAATGGATGAAAGGTGGAGGGGCGATTAAGCTCCTTTTTTTGTTCTTATATAGTTAATAAATGATAGAAAAGAAAACTGTTTGTCAGATTGTTGAAGAGTGGCTGGAAGGAAAAGACTACTTTCTGGTAGAGGTGACCGTGAGCCCGGATGACAAGATTGTGGTTGAAATAGACCACGCAGAGGGAGTTTGGATCGAAGATTGCGTAGAGCTTAGCCGCTTTATCGAGTCGAAACTGAACCGTGAAGAGGAAGATTATGAACTGGAAGTGGGTTCTGCCGGTATCGGACAACCCTTTAAAGTGCTGCAACAGTATTACATCCACATCGGACAGGAAGTGGAAGTAGTGACCAGGGACGGACGTAAACTGGCAGGTGTCCTGAAAGATGCCGATGAAGAGAAGTTTACGGTAGGCGTACAGAAGAAGGTAAAACCCGAAGGCTCCAAGCGTCCGAAACTGATTGAAGAGGACGAAACCTTCACTTATGAGCAAATAAAATATACTAAATACTTAATTAGCTTTAAATAGTTATGGCCAAAAAAGAAGAAACAATCAGCTTGATTGATACATTTTCGGAATTTAAGGAACTGAAGAATATCGATAGAACGACCATGGTTAGCGTACTCGAAGAGTCGTTCCGTAGCGTAATCGCGAAAATGTTTGGCACCGATGAAAATTACGACGTGATCGTGAACCCGGACAAGGGTGACTTTGAGATATGGCGTAACCGTGAAGTTGTGGCCGATGAAGATTTGACAAACCCCAACATGCAGATTTCGCTGTCGGAAGCACAGAAGATCGATGCTTCATACGAAGAAGGCGAAGAAGTGACTGATGAGGTGATTTTTGCCAAGTTCGGACGTCGTGCTATCCTGAATCTCCGCCAGACACTGGCTTCAAAGATTCTGGAACTTGAAAAGGACAGTATTTATAATAAATATATTGATAAAGTAGGTACAATCATCAACGCAGAGGTATATCAGATCTGGAAGAAAGAAATGCTGCTTCTGGACGATGAAGGAAACGAACTGCTACTGCCTAAGACGGAACAGATCCCGAGCGACTTCTATCGCAAAGGTGAAACGGCCCGTGCAGTAGTTGCCCGCGTAGACAACAAGAACAATAATCCGAAGATTATTTTGTCTCGTACTTCTCCCGTTTTCCTGCAACGTCTGTTCGAAATGGAAGTGCCTGAAATCAATGATGGTTTGATTACCATTAAAAAGATTGCCCGTATTCCTGGCGAACGTGCCAAGATCGCAGTGGAGTCTTATGATGACAGAATCGATCCCGTAGGTGCCTGTGTAGGTGTAAAAGGGAGTCGTATTCATGGGATTGTTCGTGAGTTACGCAATGAAAATATCGACGTAATCAATTATACATCGAACATTTCATTGTTTATTCAGCGCGCCTTGAGCCCGGCTAAGATTTCTTCTATCCGTCTGAACGAGGAAGAGAAAAAAGCCGAGGTGTTCCTTAAACCGGAAGAGGTATCGCTGGCTATTGGTAAAGGCGGTTTGAATATCAAGCTGGCCAGTATGTTGACCGAGTACACTATCGACGTGTTCCGCGAATTGGATGAGAATGTAGCTGATGAAGATATCTATCTCGATGAGTTCAGAGATGAAATTGACGGATGGGTGATTGATGCAATCAAGGCTATCGGTATTGATACGGCGAAGGCTGTATTGAATGCACCTCGCGAGATGTTGATTGAAAAGACGGACCTGGAAGAAGAGACAGTGGACGAGGTAATACGTATTTTGAAATCGGAGTTTGAAGAAGAACCGGCAGCAGAGGTGGAGCCTGAGATAGAGGCAGAGCCAGAGGCTGAACCAACACAAGAGTAATATGCATTACGATTGAATTTTCTTCGCTCCATTTATTCATTAAATTTTAAATATGACGATAAGGTTAAACAAAGTTACAAGAGATTTGAATGTAGGAATCGCGACGGTAGTTGAGTTCCTGCAAAAGAAAGGGTATACCGTTGAGGCTAATCCTAATACCAAAATTAGTGAGGAGCAGTACGCTGTGCTCGTTAAAGAGTTTAGTACAGATAAGAACCTTAGACTTGAATCGGAGCGTTTCATCCAGGAACGTCAGAATAAGGAACGTAATAAGGCATCGGTATCTATCGAAGGCTTCGAGAAGCAGCAGGAGAAACCGAAGTCGGAAGATGTGATTAAGACAGTCGTACCGGAGGATGCACGTCCTAAGTTTAAACCTGTCGGAAAAATAGATTTGGATAAATTGAACGGTCGGAGAACAGATAAAGTAGAAAAAGCGCCGGAAAAGAAAGTAGAACCTGTAGTGGAACAGCCTGTGGCAGCGCAACCAGTTGCCGAAAAAACAGTCGTTGAGAAGCCTGCGGTTGAACCCGAAGTGAAAAAGGAAGAGCCGAAAGTAGAAAAGGTGGAAGTCATTGCACCGAAACCTGCACCGGCACCTGCTCCGGTAGAACAGCCTGTAGTAGCATCGAAACCCGCAGTGGAGACAAAACCGGTAGAAGTTGAGAAAGCAGTAGTGGAAGAAGTAAAGAAAGAAGAGCCGAAGGTGGTAGAAGCTGCACCTGTGAAGGCGGAAGAACGTAAAGTAGAAAGAACGGCAGAAGTAGCTGCAACAGCGGCAACTCCGACTGAAGAAAATACGTCAAAAGACAATGAGGTGTTTAAAATCCGTCAACCGGAACTGGGAGCGAAGATCAATGTCATCGGTCAGATTGACCTGGCTGCATTGAACCAGTCTACTCGTCCTAAGAAGAAATCGAAGGAAGAAAAACGCCGCGAACGCGAAGAAAAAGAAAAGGTTCGTCAGGATCAGAAGAAACTGATGAAGGAAGCTATCATCAAGGAAATCCGTAAAGAGGATAGTAAACAGGCGAAACCGGGAGCAAAAGACAATAATGCCGATGCTGCCAGAAAGAAACGGAATCGTATCAACAAAGAAAAGGTGGATGTCAACAATGTGGCAACTTCCAACTTTGCTGCACCGAGACCGAACACTCAGACCGGTAAAGGTGGTGGCAATCACCCCCGTCCTCAAGGTCAAGGCCAGGGACAGGGCAATAATAACAACAAGAAGAATAATAATAAAGATCGCTTCAAGAAGCCGGTTATCAAGCAGGAGGTTAGCGAAGAAGACGTAGCAAAGCAGGTAAAAGAAACCTTGGCACGTCTGACAACCAAGGGCAAGAACAAGACTTCTAAGTACCGTAAGGAAAAACGTGAAATGGCTTCCAACCGTATGCAGGAACTGGAAGATCAGGAAATGGCAGAAAGCAAGGTACTGAAGCTGACTGAATTCGTAACGGCTAACGAGTTGGCAACGATGATGGACGTATCAGTCAATCAGGTTATTGCAACTTGTATGAGTATCGGTATGATGGTTTCTATTAACCAGCGTCTGGATGCGGAAACAATCAATCTGGTGGCCGAAGAGTTTGGTTTCAAGACCGAATATGTAAGTGCGGAAGTAGCGCAAGCTATCGTAGAGGAAGAAGATGCTCCGGAAGACTTGCAGCCGCGTGCTCCGATCGTAACAGTGATGGGACACGTCGACCACGGTAAGACTTCGTTGCTCGACTACATCCGTAAGGCGAATGTAATTGCCGGTGAGGCCGGAGGTATTACACAGCACATCGGTGCTTACAACGTACAGCTGGAAGACGGACGTCGCATTACATTCCTGGATACTCCGGGGCATGAGGCGTTTACAGCTATGCGTGCCCGTGGTGCGAAAGTTACGGATATCGCGATCATTATTGTGGCAGCCGATGACAACGTAATGCCACAGACGAAAGAAGCGATCAATCATGCGATGGCAGCAGGTGTACCTATTGTGTTTGCTATTAATAAGGTAGATAAGCCGACTGCCAATCCGGACAAGATTAAGGAAGAACTGGCTGCAATGAACTATCTCGTGGAAGAATGGGGTGGTAAATATCAGTCACAAGATATCTCTGCCAAGAAAGGTATAGGTGTGGAAGATCTGATGGAGAAAGTATTGCTGGAAGCTGAGATGCTTGATTTGAAAGCGAATCCGAACCGTAATGCAACAGGATCTATCATTGAATCTTCGCTGGATAAAGGACGTGGTTATGTAGCTACGGTACTGGTGTCCAACGGTACTTTGAAAGTCGGAGACATCGTACTGGCAGGAACCAGCTATGGACGTGTGAAGGCTATGTTCAATGAACGTAATCAGCGGGTGAAAGAGGCAGGACCTGCCGAACCGGCATTGATTCTGGGATTGAACGGTGCTCCTGCCGCAGGTGACACATTCCATGTTGTTGAAAGCGATCAGGAAGCTCGTGAGATTACGAACAAGCGTGAACAGTTGGCTCGTGAACAAGGCTTGCGTACACAGAAGATTCTTACACTGGATGAACTGGGTCGTCGTATTGCATTGGGTAACTTCCAGGAATTGAATATCATCGTTAAGGGTGACGTGGATGGTTCTGTGGAAGCATTGAGCGACTCGTTGATCAAGCTGTCTACTGAACAGATTCAGGTAAATGTGATCCATAAAGGTGTGGGTGCTATCTCCGAATCGGATGTATCACTGGCTGCCGCTTCGGATGCAATTATCGTCGGATTCCAGGTACGTCCTTCGGGTGCTGCTGCTAAGATGGCTGAACAGGAAGGTGTCGATATCCGTAAGTACTCTGTCATCTATGATGCAATTGAAGAGGTGAAGGCTGCTATGGAAGGTATGTTGGCTCCGGAATTGAAAGAACAGATTACGGCAACGATCGAAATTCGCGAAGTATTCAATATCACGAAAGTGGGACTTGTAGCGGGTGCGGTAGTGAAGACCGGAAAGGTAAAACGAAGCGACAAGGCTCGTTTGATCCGCGATGGTATCGTTATCTTCACCGGAAATATCAATGCACTGAAACGCTTCAAGGATGATGTGAAAGAAGTTGGTACGAACTTCGAGTGTGGTATTAGTCTGGTGAACTGCAACGACATGAAGGTAGGCGATATGATCGAGACATTCGAAGAAATAGAAGTGAAACAAACTTTATAATAATTGACAATTGACAGTTGACAATTGACAATTGATAGTTGGTTGGAAAACTTAAAAGTTGACAATTGATGATTGATGGTTGATAATGGTTTTAATTGTCAATTGTCAATCGTCAATTGTCAATTTTAATATTATGACAACGATTGATATAATCATCCTTATTATAGTAGGTGCCGGTGTGGTGACAGGCTTTATGAAAGGCTTTATCCGCCAGCTGGCTTCTATTTTGGGATTAGTCGTCGGTTTGTTGGCAGCAAAGGCTTTGTATGCAACGTTGGCAGAGAAGCTTTGTCCGACTGTGACGGACTCGATGACAGTAGCACAGGTATTGGCTTTTATTGTTATCTGGATTGCCGTTCCGTTGATATTCACGTTAGTGGCGTCCTTGCTGACGAAAGCGCTGGAAGCTATTTCGTTGGGATGGCTGAACCGCTGGCTGGGAAGTGGGTTGGGAGCACTCAAGTTCCTGTTGCTGACAAGCCTTGTGATTTGTGTGATAGAGTTTGTCGATAGCGATAATAAGTTAATTAGTGCAACAAAAAAGAGCGAATCATTGTTATATTATCCTATGGAAACGTTTGCGGGAATCTTTTTCCCTGCTGCTAAGAATATAACGCAACAATATATATTAGATAATAAAGATGCAACAAGAAGAACCCAATAAATATGTAAAGGAACTGACGCAGGAGAAGTACAAATACGGCTTCACCACGGAGGTGCACACCGATGTTATTGAGCGTGGACTGAGCGAAGATGTAGTCCGTCTGATTTCATCGAAGAAAGATGAACCCGAATGGTTGCTGGAGTTCCGACTGAAAGCGTACCGCCATTGGCTGACGCTGGAGATGCCGACATGGGCCCATCTCCGTATTCCGGAAATCGATTATCAGGCAATTTCCTACTATGCCGATCCGACGAAGAAGAAAGAAGGACCGAAGAGTATGGATGAAGTAGATCCGGAACTGATAAAGACATTTAATAAACTGGGTATTCCTTTGGAAGAACAGATGGCATTGAGTGGAATGGCTGTGGATGCAGTGATGGACTCGGTATCTGTAAAGACCACTTTCAAAGAAACACTGATGGAGAAGGGCATTATATTCTGCTCCTTTAGTGAGGCGGTACGGGAACATCCGGATCTTGTGAAGAAGTATATGGGCTCGGTAGTTGGTTATCGGGATAACTTCTTTGCAGCTTTGAACTCGGCTGTGTTCTCTGACGGTTCTTTCGTTTATATCCCGAAGGGAGTACGCTGCCCGATGGAGCTTTCTACCTATTTCCGTATCAATGCCCGTAATACGGGCCAGTTTGAACGTACGCTGATTGTAGCGGATGATGACTCGTATGTGTCTTATCTGGAGGGATGTACGGCACCGATGCGCGATGAAAATCAGTTGCACGCGGCTATCGTGGAGATTGTGGTACATGACCGTGCGGAAGTGAAATACAGTACTGTTCAGAACTGGTATCCGGGAGATGCCGAAGGCAAAGGCGGGGTATACAACTTTGTAACGAAACGCGGCAACTGCAAAGGGGTGGATAGCAAACTGTCCTGGACACAGGTGGAAACCGGTTCGGCGATCACGTGGAAGTATCCTTCCTGTATATTGACAGGCGATAACTCGACAGCAGAGTTTTATTCTGTGGCTGTGACTAATAATTATCAGCAGGCAGATACCGGTACGAAGATGATTCATCTGGGCAAGAATACCCGTAGTACGATTGTAAGTAAAGGTATCTCAGCCGGACACAGTGAGAACTCTTACCGTGGACTGGTCCGTGTAGCGGAGAAAGCGGATAATGCCCGTAATTATAGCCAGTGCGACTCGTTGTTGCTGGGCGATAAGTGTGGTGCACATACATTCCCCTATATGGATATTCGTAATGAGACAGCTGTGGTAGAGCATGAAGCTACAACGAGCAAGATCAGTGAAGATCAGATATTCTATTGTAATCAGCGCGGTATACCGACAGAGGATGCTATCGGACTGATTGTAAACGGATATGCAAAAGAAGTATTAAATAAACTTCCGATGGAGTTTGCGGTGGAAGCACAGAAGTTGCTTACTATTTCGTTGGAAGGAAGCGTTGGATAAGAAATAAGCAAAATTATGTTAGAGATAAAAGACCTGCATGCCAGCATTAATGGCAAAGAGATATTGAAAGGTATTAACCTGACGGTGAAACCGGGCGAGATACATGCAATTATGGGACCGAACGGTTCCGGTAAGAGTACACTTTCTTCTGTCCTTGTAGGGAATCCGGCGTTTGAAGTGACAAAAGGTTCGGTTACTTTTTATGGTAAGAATCTGTTGGAACTGAGTCCGGAGGATCGTAGTCATGAAGGTATTTTCCTTAGCTTCCAGTATCCGGTGGAGATTCCGGGAGTAAGTATGGTGAACTTCATGCGTGCGGCTGTAAACGAACAGCGCAAATACAAAGGATTGCCTGCCTTGACAGCCAGTGAGTTCTTGAAACTGATGCGTGAGAAACGTGCTGTAGTCGAACTGGATAATAAATTAGCCAATCGCTCGGTAAACGAAGGTTTCTCGGGAGGGGAAAAGAAACGTAACGAAATTTTCCAGATGGCGATGCTGGAGCCTCGCTTGAGCATTCTCGATGAAACAGACTCCGGTCTGGATATTGACGCTCTCCGTATTGTGGCGGAAGGAGTGAACAAGTTGAAGACACCGGAAACCAGTACGATTGTCATCACTCACTATCAGCGTCTGCTCGACTATATCAAGCCGGATATAGTGCATGTACTTTATAAAGGTCGCATTGTGAAGACTGCCGGACCGGAACTTGCTTTGGAACTGGAAGAAAAAGGGTACGACTGGATTAAGAAAGAACTAGGAGAATAATGATGAATGTAGAGCAACAATACATAGATCTCTTCTCGCAAACGGAAGCAATGATCTGCAAGCATAGTGCCGAAGTGCTGAATGCACCTCGTGCCACTGCTTTTGCCGATTTTGAGCGTCTCGGATTCCCGACCCGTAAGATGGAGAAGTACAAATATACGGATATAAGCAAGTATTTTGAACCTGATTATGGCTTGAATCTGAATCGACTTGAGATTCCGGTCAACCCGTATGAAGTATTTAAGTGCGATGTGCCGAATATGAGCACTGCTTTGTATTTTGTGGTGAACGATGCATTCTATAACAAGGCGCTTCCTAAAGGACATTTGCCGGAAGGAGTGATCTTCGGCAGTCTGAAAGAGGTTGCTGCGGAACATCCTGAACTGGTGAAGAAATATTATGGTAAACTGGCGGATACATCAAAAGACGGTGTGACAGCTTTCAACACAGTTTTTGCACAGGATGGCGTTGTCTTCTACGTTCCGAAGAATGTAGTCGTGGAGAAGCCGATTCAGTTGGTGAACATCCTCCGCGCAGATGTCAACTTCATGGTGAACCGCCGTGTACTGATTATTTTGGAAGATGGTGCACAAGCCCGCCTGTTGATTTGTGATCATGCGATGGACAGTGTGAACTTCCTTGCTACACAGGTTATTGAAGTCTTTGCCGGTGAAAATGCTGTATTTGATATGTACGAGCTGGAAGAGACACATACGAGTACAGTCCGTATCAGCAATTTATATGTGAAGCAGGAGGCTAACAGTAATGTTTTGCTGAATGGCATGACTCTGCATAACGGTACTACACGCAACACGACGGAAGTTTTGCTGGCTGGTGAAGGAGCGGAAATCAACCTTTGCGGTATGGCTATTGCCGATAAGAACCAGCATGTAGACAATAACACGTCAATCGATCATGCCGTTCCGAATTGTACCAGCAATGAATTGTTCAAGTATGTACTTGATGACCAGTCTGTCGGTGCTTTCTCCGGATTGGTACTGGTACGTCCCGATGCCCAGCATACAAGTTCCCAGCAAACCAATCGTAACCTGTGCGCTACGCGCGATGCCCGTATGTACACTCAGCCGCAACTCGAGATTTATGCGGACGATGTGAAGTGTTCACATGGGGCGACGGTCGGCCAGTTGGATGAAAATGCCTTGTTTTATATGCGTTCGCGCGGAATAGCAGAGAAAGAGGCACGCTTGCTGCTGATGTTTGCTTTCGTTAATGAGGTTATTGATACCATTCGTCTGGATGCATTGAAAGATCGTCTGCATTTATTGGTGGAGAAACGCTTCCGTGGTGAACTGAACAAGTGCCAGGGATGTGCGATCTGTAAATGATAATCGTTAGTACAATGAATATAGAAAAGATACGTGAGGATTTTCCGATATTGAGCCGTACGGTATACGGTAAGCCTTTGGTTTATTTCGATAACGGTGCAACGACTCAAAAGCCCCGTTTGGTGATTGATTCGATTGTAGATGAATATTATTCCGTCAATGCCAATGTGCATCGCGGGGTACATTATCTCTCCCAGCAGGCAACAGAATTGCATGAGGCCTCCCGTGAGACGGTACGTCGGTTTATCAATGCCGCCGGAACGAATGAGGTTATCTTTACGCGGGGGACGACGGAAAGCATTAATTTGCTTGTTTCCAGCTTTGGAGATGAGTTTATGCAGGAAGGTGATGAAGTGATTGTTTCGGTAATGGAACATCACAGCAACATCGTTCCCTGGCAGTTGCTGGCTGCCCGTAAAGGAATTGCAATCAAAGTGATTCCGATGAACGATAAGGGGGAACTGCTGTTGGATGAATACGAGAAGCTTTTCTCCGAACGTACAAAGATTGTCAGCGTTGTTCAGGTATCGAATGTGCTGGGTACAGTAAATCCTGTAAAGGAAATGATTGCTACCGCCCATGCGCATGGAGTACCTTTCATAGTGGATGCTGCGCAGTCCATTCCTCATATGAAAGTAGATGTACAGGACCTGGATGCCGATTTTCTGGTCTTCTCGGCTCATAAGATATATGGACCGACAGGTGTTGGCGTACTGTATGGGAAAGAAGAATGGCTGGATCGCCTGCCGCCTTATCAGGGAGGAGGAGAAATGATTCAACATGTCTCTTTTGAGAAAACGACTTTCAATGAGCTTCCCTTCAAATTTGAAGCAGGTACGCCCGATTATATCGGTACGACCGGACTGGCAAAAGCTCTTGACTATGTGAATGGAATCGGACTTGACCGGATTGCAGCTCATGAACATGAACTGACAACCTATGCCTTGAAACGTTTGAAGGAAATCCCTCATATGCGTATCTTTGGTGAAGCGGCAGATCGTGGAGCCGTTATTTCATTCCTCGTAGGTGATATTCACCATTTTGATCTCGGAACTCTCTTAGATCGTTTGGGTATTGCCGTCCGTACCGGACATCACTGCGCGCAACCATTGATGCAGCGTCTGGGAATAGAGGGAACAGTCAGGGCTTCGTTTGCCATGTACAATACAAAAGCAGAAGTGGATGCACTGGTGGCGGGTATCGAGCGCGTCAGCCGGATGTTCTGATAAAATAGGTCGCCTTTCCTGTGGGAAAGGCGATTTTTTTATTCTTTAACTAAAAAAGTCTCTTTAAAGTGCAGTGATTTGAAGTTTCCTGCGTCTAATAAGAAAGAATAAAAATCATTTTAGGTATATTAAGTTGGTCGTGAGACCACGCTTTCTATAAATTCTCTCTCTCTTTAACTCTAATTGGCAGCTATATCGCATTTGTTTGTGCTATAGCTGCAATTTTTTATGGCTGCGATTGCAACCTTTCAGGGATGCACAGCGTCTAATAGAATAACAAATAACTTATTAAAAGACAGAAAGAGTATGTTAGTGACCACAACCCCTATTATTGAAGGAAAACGAATTGTGAAGTATTATGGAATAGTTTCCGGAGAAACGATTATCGGTGCCAATGTATTTCGTGACATATTCGCGAGTATCCGTGATATTGTCGGCGGACGTTCCGGCGCGTACGAAGAGGTGCTGCGCATGGCGAAAGATACGGCTTTGCAGGAAATGCAGGCACAGGCTGCTCAAATGGGAGCTAATGCCGTGATCGGTGTGGATCTGGATTATGAAACGGTAGGCGGGAGCGGCAGTATGCTGATGGTGACTGCTAACGGAACAGCCGTAACGATTGAAGATTAGTTGATTGTTTTTATTGTATGTAGAAGGGGATTCACCGTTAACGGTGCTTCCTCTTTTTAAATGTCTTTGTCCGTTATCATACCTTCATCATGGGAGGTATAAACAAGACATAAAAAAAGGCTATCTATCCCAGACAGCCAATCTTTTGTTAACCTTAAATCTAATACTATGAAAAACACAGTACAAAGATAGGGACTTTTCGGCTATCTCCAAATTTTCGGGGCAAAGCGTGGCTTTTTATAACATGGTTTAATAGAAATAACCGATTTGTTAACGATTAACGTAATTGGATTGAAAATTAACTAAATCGTTAATGAGGAGATGTCTTCTCCGGGATATTCCCGAAGGTCTTTTCTAATAGCTTTTCATTCGCTTCATTGTAAGATACTATATAAATGGACAAGCCGGATTTTTTTCCTCTTTTGCTTGCTTTTTTCGTTTGATTTCCATACTTTTAGCCACCATAAAACCCTTTAATAATTAATTCTATGGATAGCATTCTTTTCTGGCTGGTTCCAGTCGCTTCAGTGTTAGCCCTCTGTTTTGCTTATTACTTCCATAAGCAGATGATGAAAGAGAGTGAAGGTACTCCTCAAATGATAAAAATAGCCGCTGCGGTACGCAAGGGGGCTATGTCTTATCTGAAACAACAGTACAAAATTGTAGGTTGTGTGTTTTTGGGGCTGGTTATTTTGTTTTCGATTATGGCTTATGGCTTTCATGTTCAGAATGCGTGGGTTCCTATTGCTTTCCTGACGGGTGGTTTCTTCTCCGGTCTTTCCGGTTTTCTGGGTATGAAGACAGCAACCTATGCTTCGGCACGTACTGCTAATGCGGCACGTAACTCACTGAATTCCGGTCTGAGAATTGCTTTCCGCAGTGGTGCAGTAATGGGACTCGTGGTAGTCGGACTGGGGTTGCTTGATATATCTTTCTGGTATCTGCTGTTGAATGCGGTGATTCCTGCTGACGCACTGACACCGACTCATAAACTTTGCGTTATCACGACCACGATGCTTACTTTCGGTATGGGAGCTTCTACACAGGCATTGTTTGCCCGCGTGGGTGGTGGTATATATACAAAAGCTGCCGATGTAGGTGCCGACCTTGTAGGTAAAGTAGAAGCAGGTATTCCCGAGGACGATCCGCGCAACCCTGCTACCATTGCCGATAATGTAGGTGATAATGTTGGTGACGTGGCAGGAATGGGTGCCGACTTGTACGAATCTTATTGCGGTTCTATCCTGGCGACTGCCGCATTAGGTGCTGCTGCCTTTATCCATTCGGCAGATACGGTCATGCAGTTCAAGGCAGTTATTGCTCCGATGTTGATTGCAGCGGTAGGTATTTTGCTTTCTATTATCGGTATCTTCTCCGTACGCACTAAAGAAAATGCAACGATGAAAGATTTGCTCGGCTCACTGGCATTCGGAACCAATCTGAGTTCCGTATTGATTGTTGCCGCCACCTTCTTAATCCTGTGGCTTTTGCAGCTGGACAACTGGATTTGGATTTCCTGTGCGGTAGTAGTCGGCCTGCTGGTCGGTATTGTGATCGGACGTTCTACGGAATATTATACTTCCCAGTCTTACCGTCCTACTCAGAAGTTGAGTGAAAGTGGAAAGACCGGTCCCGCTACGGTTATTATTTCCGGTATTGGTTTGGGAATGCTTTCTACAGCTATTCCTGTGATTGCGGTAGTAGTGGGTATCATTGCTTCCTTCCTGCTTGCTTCCGGGTTCGATTTCTCTAATGTGGGTATGGGGCTTTACGGCATTGGCATCGCTGCTGTCGGTATGCTGTCTACCTTAGGAATAACGTTGGCTACGGATGCTTATGGTCCGATTGCTGATAATGCAGGGGGTAATGCGGAAATGGCAGGTCTGGGTCCTGAGGTACGCAAACGTACTGATGCGCTCGATTCTTTGGGAAATACAACAGCAGCAACCGGGAAAGGTTTTGCTATCGGTTCCGCTGCATTGACCGGACTGGCTTTGCTGGCATCTTATATTGAAGAGATCCGTATCGGTCTGACCCGTTTGGGAACGATGGACCTGAGTATGCCAAACGGAGATGTTGTTTCTACCGCCAATGCTACCTTTGTCGATTTCATGAACTATTATGATGTGACGCTGATGAATCCGAAAGTTCTTTCCGGTATGTTCCTCGGCTCGATGATGGCCTTTCTGTTCTGCGGATTGACGATGAATGCCGTCGGTCGCGCAGCCGGACACATGGTGGATGAGGTACGTCGTCAGTTCCGTGAAATTAAAGGCATCCTGACCGGAGAGGCTGAGCCGGATTATGAACGTTGTGTGGCTATCTCAACCAAAGGTGCACAGCGTGAAATGGTCATTCCGTCTCTGATCGCTATTATTGCCCCTATTGCGACCGGGTTAATCTTCGGAGTGACCGGAGTATTAGGACTGTTGATTGGTGGTTTGAGTTCAGGCTTTGTGTTGGCTATCTTTATGGCGAATGCAGGCGGTGCTTGGGATAATGCGAAGAAGTATGTAGAAGAAGGGAATTTTGGAGGTAAAGGCGGTGAAGTGCATAAGGCAACCGTAGTAGGTGATACTGTGGGTGATCCGTTTAAAGACACTTCCGGTCCGAGCCTGAATATTTTGATAAAGCTCATGAGCATGGTAGCCATTGTGATGGCAGGGCTTACTGTTGCCTGGAGTTTGTTTTAACTAAAAAGGTTTGTTTATTGAAGAGAGCGATGGCCGGAATAGGTTCGGCTATCGCTTTTTTTATGGTATAGAACTGCGTAAACACTTTTTTTGCATGCTTAATCACTCTTTTTCGGTAAATGATCCTGTTTAAGGGCATTTCATGCAAATACTCCGGAAAAGTCATTTTCTTGTTTCTCATTATTTGGATACTTTTGCAAGACGATATAATATAATCAAGAAATATGTCATAATGGCTAAGGGGAAAGGCTGATGTTAGAAAAGAACAAAATCTGTAAAACGAATGGTAGGGTGATGGTTCCGGTCAGCAGGACTGTGAACCTGGAGTATATTTGGGGAACAATTGCTTGTTTGTGTGAATGAATGACAGAAAAAGGAGGTCTTGAATGAGGTCTCCTTTTTTATTTCCTTTATCTTTGTATCCTGTAAGAAAAAAGAATAAGTATGCTATTACCTTATTTAAATAAAGATTTGATAGAAGCCGGCTGTGATGAGGCTGGGCGCGGCTGTCTGGCAGGTTCTGTGTATGCTGCTGCCGTCATTCTTCCTAAAGATTTTAAGAATGAGTTGCTGAATGACTCGAAGCAACTGACAGAAAAGCAGCGCTATGCACTCCGGGAAGTGATAGAGAAAGAGGCGATAGCATGGGCGGTAGGAGTGGTGTCGCCCCAAGAGATTGATGAAATAAATATTCTCCGTGCCTCTTTTCTGGCCATGCATCGGGCTGTTGACCAGCTCTCTGTCCGACCTCAACATCTGCTCATTGACGGCAACCGTTTCAATAAATATCCCGATATCTCCCATACGACAGTAATCAAAGGAGACGGGAAGTATCTTTCGATAGCTGCCGCTTCCATACTGGCTAAAACCTATAGAGATGATTATATGAATCGTCTTCACGAAGAATATCCTTTTTATGACTGGAATAATAATAAAGGCTATCCGACTAAAAAACATCGTGCCGCCATTGCCGAACACGGAACGACTCCATACCACCGGATGACCTTCAATCTGCTTGGTGACGGGCAGTTGAACCTAAACTTCTGATTTTACGTATCGTTTCACTTTCTACATATTTTTGCAGAATAAGCACGATTTTTCTCTAAATAGCCATGAAAATGTTCCGTTTATGCTAAAAAAGTGTTGCCATATGCTTTTATTTGTTACCCAAATGCTATATATTTGCAAACGATAACAAGAATTAAAAAAAGATAAAATCATGACAACAAGCAGACTGTATTCATCAAAGAAGTTTATTGGGGCATTTCTTCTTATGATGGTTTGTGTTTTACCTGCCAATGCGCAGTTTTTACGTACCTCTTATTTTATGGAAGGTACGCATTATCGTCAACAATTGAATCCGGCTTTGATTCCGACACAAGGATATTTTAATATTCCTGTACTGGGATCGGTTAATGCTACTGTGGGTTCTACTTCATTGGGATATCAGGACATTATCGACATTATTGATGATAGCGACAATTTCTACTCTAATCCGGATTTTCTGAAACGTCTGAAAGATAAGAATGATTTGAATGTGAACGTAAGCACGGAGATTCTTTCTGCCGGATGGTATAAAGGAAAGAACTTCTGGTCGTTCAACGTTGGTGTTCGTGCGGATATAGGTGCAAGCCTTACCCGTTCTATGTTTACCTTCCTGAATGAGATGGATGCGCTTGAAGATAACTGGAGAAACAGCAACTACGATATCAGTGGTCAGAAACTGGATATTAATGCTTATGGTGAAGTTGGTTTGGGATATGCGCGTCAGATCAATAACCGTTTGACAGTTGGTGGTAAAGTGAAAGTGTTGTTGGGTATTGGCAATATGAATTTGAAGATCAATAACGTGATGATGAATGCCGAACTTCCAAGTGATGCTCGTATTAACCAGTTGCAGAATATTCAGTTTAGCAGTGATCCCGCACAGGCTGCACAGGAGATAGAAGCATTAAGAAATGAAATTAAAGGCTACCATGCCAATTTGGCTGTAAATGCTCAGTTGGAAAGCTCTTTCAAGGGACTGGAGTTGGTAGAAGAAAATGGTCAGGACTATATCAGTGACTTTGACTTTGATAGTGGTAAGCTGGGCATTGCAGGCTATGGCTTCGGCATTGACTTGGGAGCTTCTTATAAAATCATGGATAATCTGACAGTATCTGCCTCTGTCCTTGACTTAGGCTTCATCAAATGGTCGAAAGGCGCTACTAAAATTGCTTCTGCTAATCCGGAGGCAATTAATATTGCAGGAGATAATTATCTGACAGGTATTGATCCGAATAATATTGGCGGTTCTATAACTGCAGTTCAGACTAATATTAACCGTTTGCAGAATGATGCTAACGGATATATGGATCGTGTAAACGGTGGTGATGTACTCGACTACGAAATGTTGCAACTTCAGACAGAGGAAGCACATAAATCACGCAAGTCTAGTCTGGCATCTACAGTTGTGGTAGGAGCTGAATACGGCTTCTTTGAGAACAAGTTCGGAGTAGGTGTATTGTCTACGACCCGTTTCGTACAACCGAAAACTCTTACGGAGATCACATTCTCTGCAAACTACCGTCCGAAGAGCTGGCTGAATGTAGCACTTAGCTATTCGGCTATTCAGTCTGCCGGAAAGTCATTTGGTCTGGGGCTGAAGCTAGGACCGGTGTTCCTCGGAACTGACTATATGTTCTTAGGCAAGAACACTAATTCTGTAAGTGGATTTGTTGGTATTTCTGTGCCATTGGGCGGAAAGAAATCCAATAAAGAAGGATAAGATAAAATAATTTCTCTCTCTTAAACATTCTCTTTTTAATATTCTCTATCGAATAAAAAACGTATTGTGTGCAGCCTGTCATCTCTGACCTTTCATTTAGGTTTTAAGAGTGACAGGCTGCTTTTTTATGTGTCTGAAATAAAGAGGGAGTGGAGTGGGGCTGTCAGAATCAGAACCACTTGATCTTCCTGAATATGATAAACGCCAATGTCGACAGTACCACAGAACAGAGAATAATCAATGCAAAGGCATACGGTACCTCTTCCAGATGGATGTCCACATTCATTCCGTAGAAGCTGGCTATCAACGTCGGAATCATCAGAGTTATGGAAAGGCTGGTCATACGTTTCATGATGGCATTCACGTTGTTGGAGATGATGGAGGCGAAGGCATCCATCGTTCCGGTGAGGATATCACTATAGATATTCACCGTATTAAACGCCTGTTTCAACTCAATGATAACGTCTTCTACCAGTTCCTTATCCAGAAAGTCGGTGTCCTGAAAGATACTTTGCAGCTTACCGATCATCACTTCATTTCCCCGGATGGAGGTGTTGAAGTAAACCAGCGTTTTCTGTAATCTCATCAGACGGAGCAGGTCCTCGTTGCGGATACTACGTTCCAATTCTTTTTCGGCGGCGCTGATATCCAGATTTATCTGCTTCAGATATTTCAGGAACCATACGGCAGACGAATAAATCAGCCGTAGGATCAGATCGAGCTTGTTGCGGACTTCGATTCCCTTTCTGCGGGTGTGTTCGATGAAGTCAGGCAGCAGATCTGTGTTGTGATAGCAGACTGATACAATGATTTCATTGTTGGTGATGATACCGATGGGTACAGTGCCGAAGGGAAGACTTTCATTCTGTTTGTTTTGCATCGGGATACGTAGAATCGTCAACAGCCAGTTGCCTTCTGTGTCGGTACGCGGACGTTCGTCCGTATCGGCTATATCGTTCAAGAATGATTCGGGTACGTTCAGGGTTTTAGTCAGAAATTCAAAGTCATCGTTGTTTGGGCATACCACGTTTACCCAGCAGTTAGGCAGCCATTGCGGTTTTTCCACAAAGCCAGCTTCACAATAAAGATATGTTCTCATCTTATTGCCTCCTTTCGTTTGTTTACACGAGCAGAGGCATCAGTTTTCAATGACTCTGTTCGCTTTAATTAATACTATTAGTGCACGTTCGCGGGTTTGAATCGTCCATATTTCTATGATTTAATTTTAAAGCGGTGCAAAGATACGGAAAATTAGCCGGGCTTCCGCCTTTTGCTTTGTTTTTTTTGATGGAATAATGGTCTCAAACCGTACAGAAATGAAGAATGATGAATGGAGAATGAAGAATTACTTTGCAGCTGCAGCGTGATAGCGCAGCCAATTCTTCATTCAAATCCGTACAGTATAGAGCTCAAACCGGGTTTTCGGACTGATCCAGTAATTCTTCATTTAAAACTCATTCATAATGATTAAAACCGATGTTTTATTGTCATCTGTCAGCTTTTAGTAGGCAAACTGTTTATAATAAGATAATTAGCTCCTGACAATACCCCCTGATAATACGGCTGACAATAGCAATCGTCCATTCTATTGTCAGCCGTATCATACTGTTATTCCAGCTTGACTATTTGATAAAGAGTCCCTTTGTAAGTATGCTTGGAGGGCAGAGAAAGCATAGCGGACGAGGAGTAGAAGGTATGCTTTGCTTGTGCCACCCCTTTGGCATGCTTGTGCCACGCCTTTGGCACGACTGTGCCATCGCAGTGGCACAACTGTGCCAAGCACTCTGCACAATCGTTTCAGAGGTTTGGCATAATCGTTTCCGTAGGTGGCACAACCGTTCTGATAGCTTGTCACAAACCGTATGGATACTTGAACGGGAAACAACGAAAGGAGAAGTGTTGGTGACAGTGTGAATGAAGGCTCTTCTCCTGTGCACGCAAAAGAGGAGAGTCTTCCTCCTTGCAGTCGTTTGAATGACATAGCCGATCGTTTCTCATTGGTATTCGTCTGAATGACGGAATCAAATGATGGCAAAAAATGTATTAATACACTCTAATGTGAGATATATCGGAAACTTCCCTCACTCCATAAGATGACAGTAAAATGGAACTTTTGCTATTGTCAGCTTATTGTCAGGGCTTATTGTCATGTGGTAATCTGTTTATTATTAGATTATTATATATGAAAAGCTGACAGATGACAATAAAACATCTGTTTTAATCATTATGAAGAAGTTTTAAATGAAGAATGAAGAATTAGCTACGCTATCACGCTGCAGAGTAATTCTTCATTCATCATTCATCATTCTTCATTCTTCATTCAAATTAAGTTGGGCAGGTTCGGAAACGGGGAAATTCTCTTCCAAGTACTTTCTGATTTTATGAGTTCCCAGTCCCTCTTTGGAGATACTACCATCCTTTAGTACAAGTTCATAGTGCGGAATACCGTTGAAGTGGAAGAGTTGGCGCAGATAGTTAAATTCCGATTCGGTCACATAATAACTGGCTTCTCCTTTCAGGTTGTTTTCTACATATTGCTTGTATGCACCGGCAGGAGAATCCTTCTGTCCGGTGATATAGATGAACTGGAACTCCGGATGATCCTTATATTTTTTGCGCAGGTCTGCCGTCGCCTCTATCCCTCCCCGGCAAGGTCCGCAAGTCGTCGCCCAGAAGTCAACGAACAATACTTTATCCGGGTGATTCTTGATGATATTGCGGAAAACCTCAGTGGCTTTACCTTCCGGAAGCTGGTAGGACTTAGCTTCTTCTTTCGGATGTATTTTGGTAAACAGATATTCGGCTTCTTCTGCCAATATTGGAAAAGTAAGTTTTTCTTTGGTGTTGTCTGCATACTCACGGGCGATTGAACGTGTCTTGATATTCTCCAGATAGAATTTCATGTCGCGTACTTTAGCTATTTGCCAAAGCAAAGGATTGGGTACATTATATAGTCCGGCAAGAATGCTGTCTTTTATATGTTCACTTTTTACTTTCATTGAGATAAAATTCCTGTCTATTTCTTCCTTTGATTCCTCTGATTGCTCGTTTTTGACATGTTTCTCTACATATTCCGAAATTAGCTTTTCTTCTTTTTCGAATAAGTCTTTTACCTTCTCATTCTCCTCCTGAAGTTCTTTCAAAGTGATCTTTACTGTTGTTCCGGCCAGTTTTTCGTGTTTCAGTCTGATTGCTTCCTGCTCTGCATTCATCTTTACCCCTTTCTCTTTAAAGAAAGTCAGAAGCGGCTTTTCCGGATACGTATAAGTGATGGTATCTGTCGGCGCTGTTGCATACTGTTGCCCATAAGCTTTTCTGAAAGCATTCATATATTCAAACCGGTTGATGAAAGTACTTGCATTGGCATCGGCAAGCACCGCTTCATCATTTAGCGGCATCTTATTCAGGAAATCGTAATAGGAATCATCTTCTTGCACTTTCAAGGCTTGGTTGGCTGTATCCTGTTTCGCGTAATAATCTCTGCTCATCAGGAAATCGAAGAATAAGCCACCTGCCTGCAGGTTTGTCTTGTTCTTTATCAGGCGGACAGCCTTTGCCGATGGTTGGCAAATCTGAATCACTGAATCGGCTGTATGTTCCCATTGGGCGATAAACGGCTTCATATGTTCCTTGTATTGGCTGGGAGTCAGCTTATTACGGGAATTGGATAAATCCTCGTAACGGTAGGGGATAAGTGAACTGAATTCTTTCAGCAGATAGGAGAGAGGAGCCGACGGTCCCATGTAAGCTATATTCTTGATAGGAAAATAATAATCGCGTGCCCGGCTACGTGCCAGTAATGCTTCCCAGTCGATATACATGGTCAGTGTTTGCCCGGGTTCGATATAGAATGGAATCCAGTTGTTGCCAAGTGTAACCGATTGTTCCACAGGATGCTTGATGACAAATTTGCACAGGAAACTGCCGTCTTCGTCTATCTGAATCACAGTCGGATAGTCTTCGCGGGTGATGATATTCGATAGATAGATCAGTCCGGTATCAAATCCCAGGCGTCGGTCGTAGCCGTCGATATACCCTTGCAGACAGGTAGTGTCTGTGTGGAAGAACTGCTGAAAACCTGTATCGGCGGCGATGGTCTTGGTCGTTCCCTTTTGCCGGGTGTACAGTTGTTCCTTCTCTCCGTTCGCTTGTATTTTACAGTTTCCGTCTTTTTGTGGAGTTACCAGTAAAGTGCGTGTCTCCCCATTCTGCTTGTCCTTGACAGTTATCTCGATCCGTTTCCCTTTCTTACGGACAGTTTCATTGGTGAATATCCGGTTGTTCATGATTGTTACAGAATCGTAGATACCATATTCCCATGCGTTCAAATCATCAGTCTTGAACCAGTTTCCTTTGATTGCAACCAATGGTGAAACACTCTTATCGGTTTGCGGCACTAAAGAGATATCATACGTGTTCCCTTCGGTATCACTGGGGCTGAGAAGATGGATGACCTGTGTTTCTTCCGGCAGAGCTTCGAAAGTGAGTACATAGTCCATCTCGCCCGAGTCGGGCATGTACACTTCCTTGTTGAGCTCAATGCCTTCTGCACTCTTGAACTGATATTTTTTTCCGGTAGCCGCATCTTCCAGGTAGCTGTCTCCTTCCTCTTTTATCCACCAGTGCGGGCGGAAGATGGCGTGAATATAAACACGCGTACCTTCGGGCGTGCGTTCTATACGTGTGATGTTGCCAATGCTTCCCGAACGGGCTTTAAATGGCGGATTGTCGATGGTTTGCGCAGTGAGCATACCCGATAGCATGAGCATCATGCAGAGTAGAATCGTTTTCATAATATTAAATTTTGAATAAATGTGTTTAATAGTTCCCTGTACAAAGAAAGAAAAATATTCATGGCTTCCCCTCTTTTCCCCTTTTAACTTAACATAGATTAAGCGTTTACGTAATCATCTTTTTTGTACCTTTGCACCCGAAAATCAGAGTGATAATTTAAATATTGAAATAGTATGAGCAAGAAAGCCCTTTTAATGATCCTCGATGGTTGGGGATTAGGCGACCAAAAGAAAGACGACGTAATCTTCAACACTCCCACTCCTTACTGGGATTATCTGATGAACAATTATCCTCATTCCCAACTTCAGGCAAGTGGTGAGAACGTAGGTTTGCCCGACGGACAGATGGGTAACTCCGAAGTAGGTCACCTTAACATTGGTGCCGGACGTGTGGTTTATCAGGATTTGGTGAAAATCAATCGTGCATGTGCCGACAACAGCATCCTTCAGAACCCCGAAATCGTTTCTGCTTTCTCTTACGCAAAAGAAAATGGAAAGAACGTTCATTTCATGGGATTGACTTCTAACGGTGGTGTGCACAGCTCAATGGTTCATCTTTTCAAACTTTGCGACATCGCCAAAGAATATAACATCAACAATACATTTATCCACTGCTTTATGGACGGTCGTGATACTGACCCGAAGAGCGGTAAAGGATTTATCGAAGAACTTTCTGCACACTGCGAGAAATCTGCCGGCAAGATTGCTTCTATCATCGGTCGTTATTATGCTATGGACCGTGATAAACGTTGGGAACGTGTGAAAGAAGCTTATGACCTCCTGGTAAACGGCGAAGGAAAGAAAGCTACTGACATGGTTCAGGCAATGCAGGAATCTTACGATGAAGGTGTAACGGATGAATTCATCAAACCGATTGTAAACGCTAACTGCGACGGAACAATCAAAGAAGGTGATGTGGTTATTTTCTTCAACTACCGTAACGACCGTGCTAAAGAACTGACAGTCGTACTGACTCAGCAGGATATGCCGGAAGCAGGTATGCATACCATTCCGGGATTGCAGTATTACTGTATGACTCCGTATGATGCATCTTTCAAAGGCGTTCACATCCTGTTCGATAAAGAAAATGTTGCCAATACACTGGGCGAATACATTGCTTCAAAAGGCTTGAACCAGCTTCATATTGCCGAAACAGAGAAATATGCCCATGTTACTTTCTTCTTCAACGGTGGCCGTGAAACTCCGTTCGACAACGAAGACCGTATCCTCGTTCCATCTCCGAAAGTAGCTACTTATGACCTGAAACCGGAAATGAGCGCTTACGAAGTGAAGGATAAACTGGTAGACGCTATCAACGAAAATAAATATGACTTTATTGTGGTGAACTTCGCTAACGGTGATATGGTAGGCCATACCGGTATCTACGAAGCAATCGAGAAGGCTGTTGTGGCTGTAGACGCTTGCGTGAAAGATGTCATCGAAGCTGCCAAAGCACAGGGCTACGAAGCAATCATCATTGCCGACCACGGTAATGCTGACCACGCCTTGAACGAAGACGGCACTCCGAATACGGCTCACTCTCTGAATCCGGTTCCTTGTGTTTACGTAACAGAAAACAAGGCTGCGAAAGTGGAGGACGGTCGTTTGGCTGATGTTGCTCCGACTATTTTGAAAATCATGGGTCTGGAAGCTCCGGCAGATATGAATGGTCAGATTTTGATTAAGTAATTTAGAATTCTATAACCAGAAGGGCGGGGGTAAACTCCGCCCTTTTTGTCTCACATAAGTTTTATGATTCAGATAGAAGATGTAGTAGTGAGCTTCGATGTCCTTCGGGAAAAATTCCTCTGTAACCTGGATGCCTGCAAGGGCGAATGTTGTATTGAAGGGGATGCGGGGGCACCTGTGGAGTTGGAGGAAGTAGAAAAGTTGGAAGAAGTGCTGCCGGTTATTTGGGAGGAACTGTCTCCGGAAGCGCGTGCTGTCATTGAAAAGCAAGGAGTGGTATATACGGATCAGGAAGGTGATCTGGTGACTTCTATTGTTAATAATAAGGACTGCGTCTTTACTTGCTATGACGAGAAAGGATGCTGTTATTGTGCCATTGAAAAGGCTTATCGGGATGGCAAGACTGACTTTTATAAACCGGTATCATGTCACCTTTATCCCATCCGGATTGGGGATTACGGGCCATATAAAGCAGTAAATTATCATCGATGGGATGTATGCAAGGCGGCTGTGCTGCTGGGAAAAAAAGAAAATGTAGCTGTCTACCAATTCTTGAAAGAACCGCTGATCCGTAAATTCGGTGAAAAGTGGTATCAAGAACTGGAAATCGCAGTGGAGGAATTAAAGGCGCATGATATGATCTGATATTTCTCTCATTTTTTTGATTCTTTGCGTTTGGCTCGTATCAGAAGAAATAGCAGGCAGATCATAGCTACAATAATGCAGGACGGAGTGATCCATGCCTCCGGATGGATAATGATCAGGAACAGGCAAGTGACAATCACACAGGATGCCAGAATTTTGAGATACAGCCTGATCTTGGCAAATACAGGATTTTGGGTAGTAGTTTTCATAAGTGTCCTCCTTCTTTTTGGCAAGATAGTGATTTTGGTCGAGAAGTAATTTAACTGTTAGGTTTTATTAAGACATAGAAAAGCGCCGGCACGGAGGATTTTCCTTCGCTTGCCGACGCTTCTTCGTTGTAAGATGTGAGGTTGGTTTATAAAAACGTAATATTAAAATTATGTATCGATATTTGCATAAGTTGCATTCTCTTCGATAAATTCGCGGCGCGGACCTACGTCTTCACCCATTAACATGGAGAATATATAATCGGCCTCTGCGGCATTATCGATGTTAACTTGTTTCAACATACGGTTTTCGGGGTCCATGGTCGTTTCCCACAACTGCTGGGCGTTCATTTCACCCAAACCTTTGTAGCGTTGTGTATGGACTGCATTCTCCAGACCGCCGCCGTATGTATCAATGAACTTCTGGCGTTGTGCATCTGTCCAGCAATACTCTTCTACCTTACCCTTTTTGCAGAGGTAGAGTGGGGGAGTAGCAATATACAGATAGCCGTTCTGAATAATCTGCGGCATATAACGGAAGAAGAACGTCATGATCAGTGTGTCGATGTGAGAACCATCGACGTCGGCATCGGTCATGATGATAATCTTGTGATAACGCAACTTTTCAATGTTAGCCTCTTTGCTGTCGTCTTCTGTTCCGATAGTGACGCCTAGCGCTGTATATATATTGCGGATTTCATCGCTTTCCAGCGCTTTGTGGTACATTGCTTTTTCTACGTTCAGAATCTTACCGCGTAGCGGGAGGATTGCCTGGAACATACGGTTACGTCCCTGCTTGGCAGTACCACCTGCCGAATCTCCCTCGACGAGGAATAATTCACATTTTGAAGGGTCCTTATCCGAACAATCGGCCAACTTACCAGGCAGTCCACCTCCGGACATCGGAGATTTGCGCTGTACCATTTCGCGGGCTTTTCTTGCTGCGTGGCGTGCGGTAGCAGCCAAAATTACCTTGTCTACAATCGTTTTTGCTTCTTTCGGATGTTCTTCCAGATAATAAGCCAGTACTTCGCCGACAGCCTGGTCTACAGCACCCATCACTTCGTTGTTACCCAACTTCGTTTTGGTCTGTCCTTCGAACTGTGGTTCGGCAACTTTTACGGAAATAACGGCAGTCAAACCTTCACGGAAGTCGTCTCCCGAGATTTCAACTTTTACCTTTTCCAGCATCTTGCTGTCTTCGGCATATTTCTTCAGTGTACGAGTCAGTGCACGACGGAAACCTGCAAGGTGCGTACCTCCTTCGATTGTATTGATATTATTGACGTAAGAATGTACATTTTCAGAGAATCCTGTATTGTACATGATTGCGATTTCAATAGGAATTCCCTGCTTTTCGGAGTTCAGATAGATGACATCGTTAATCAAGTGCTCACGTGAGGACTCGATAAAGCGTACGAATTCTCTCAGACCTTCTTCTGAATAGAACACTTCGCTCTTGAAACTGCCGTCTTCTTCATTCACTACCCGGCGGTCGGTCAGAGAGATACGCAGACCCGCGTTCAGGTATGCCAATTCGCGCAAACGGGCAGCCAGGATTTTATAATCATATACTGTTTCGGTAAAGATGGTATCATCCGGCCAGAATTGTTGGCGGGTTCCTGTAATATCCGATACCCCTACTTCTTTTACAGAATAAAGCGGCTTACCAATTTCATATTCCTGCTGATAGATTTTACCATCACGGAATACCTGTGTAGTCATGTGTGTTGACAGTGCATTTACGCAAGACATACCTACACCGTGCAAACCTCCGGAAACCTTGTACGAACCTTTGTCGAACTTACCTCCGGCGTGCAGTACGGTCATTGCTACTTCCAGCGCCGACTTCTTTTCTTTTTCATGATAGTCGACCGGAATACCACGTCCATTATCCTGTACGGTGATTGAATTATCTTCGTTGATTGTCACTTCGATGTGGTCGCAATACCCGGCCAGTGCCTCGTCAATGGAGTTATCAACGATTTCGTATACCAAGTGGTGAAGTCCCTTTACGCTGATGTCACCGATGTACATCGCAGGGCGTTTTCTCACTGCTTCAAGACCTTCCAATACCTGGATACTATCCGCAGAATAAGACCCGTTATTGGGAGTGATTTGTTCTTCGCTCATAATTGCCTTTCTAAGTTATAATAACAGAGCAAATATAGTGAAAATTGTCGACTTGGCGAAGTTTAAGAGGTGAAAAATACAGAATAAAAGTGGAATTAGCGGTTGGGAAAGCGGTCTGATATTCAGTGGATTATAAACACAAAAGGCCGAACTTAAAAGTTCAGCCTGAATGCTATATAGAATTGTTATTTTTCTATTATTAAGCGAGCTTGTTGATGTAAAGAGCCAGCTTAGATTTCAGATTGTTAGCCTTATTCTTGTGAATAACATTTGTTTTAGCTAACTTATCCAACATCTTGGTGATGCCAGGATACATTGCAACAGCTTCTGTCTTGTCAGTAGTTGCACGAAGTTTTCTAACAGCGTTTCTCATGGTCTTACCATAATATCTGTTATGAAGTCTTCTTGTCTCTTCTTGTCTGATTCTCTTCAGTGATGATTTGTGATTTGCCATTTCGACTAATCTATTTTTTAGTTCTTTATTCTTTTTACTTGTAGCCCGTGGGGGAATCGAACCCCCCTTTCAAGAATGAAAATCTTGCGTCCTAACCGATAGACGAACGGGCCATCCTATTGTTGCATTTCTGCTTTTTGCTCTCTCGAATCAGTGTTTGTTTCTCGATTGCGGATGCAAAGGTAGGAACTTTTTTGAAACTGACAAACAATTCTTGAAAAAAATATCTGTTTTTCCTTCTTTTTTTTCTTGTGGTAGGCTTATGCTACTTGATTTTCAGCTAAATATGAAGTTGCGATTTGTCGAAAAAAAATTCTCTTTCCATAGTGCTATGGATAATAGCCTATGTTTACACCTTATTATATATAATAGACTTTACGTACTTAGCTCTTGGTTGTTACATCGTTTTCGAAAAAACGATAAGAACGAGGTCGGGTTTCTGTTCAATGGTATCCTTCTTACTGCTCCCTATATAAATTGCAGTATAGAAAATGGCAACTTTTTCATTGTGACGGATAGAGTGCGTGATTCTGATTGTTTTAATAGATAACGAAAGTGCACTTGTCCTCGCTCGGACAAGTGCACCAACACAAACAAAACAAACAATTAATAAAACAGTCCTTCAATGAAGTGCCGTTTTATAAGGAAATTTGGCATGTTGTGGGAAACAAAACATGCGAAAAAAAGGGTATATCATACCACTCGGATACTTCACAGTAGCCTTTTTTGTAGAACATCTCACCTAAATTCCGTATACATACAATCAGCCATGTATTCTTAAGACTCCAGTTCTGAATCATTCAGCCGCACAGTCCATCCGTTTACCATTATTTTCGGGCATATCTTCGGAATCCCCATATCCGATGATTGGATGAAAAATAAAAGTGTATATGAATCCTGCCTGTCAAGATATTCCTGGTCGTCCATCTCATCACCGGTATAACTGTAGATTTTAGATAACAATAAATACTGGGTGAGCGGAAGACGCAGAATTTCCTGTCCGCTGGGTATATGCTTTATGGACAATGTGGTCTGATCTCCTTTCATGATGCGCAATGTGTTCAATCGCGCATGAATGACAGGAATATCATCAGAGAGTACACTGACTTCCTGCCGGTATGGGCGATAGTAAACGGGCTCTGTATCCGATGGAGTATTTGTATAATCCATTACCCCATTAGCAGCTTCCAGCGTGAAAGTAAAATCTTCCCGGTTCAGAAGGTTATTGTTTTCATCCTGAAGGATACATGAGAAATAATTGGTGTTCTTGACTAAAGGGGCGTCCCATACCTGATAATCACTGCTGACCGTCATATTTTCAAGGCTACCGTAAAAGAGGCCGTTCAATTTCCCGTTCATCTGTTTGTCATTGTCACATATCAATGACAGGAGCAATGATTCCCGTTCCGTCTGACCGGCTTTGAGATAAGGGAACCGGTATTGACGGTCGGAAGCTCCTCCCCACAAAAGCAGATGATAGCTCCCTTCGGGAAACGGCACTCTTACCATGCAGTAGCCTTGATGTAATGTGATACTGTCTACGTCCAGTCTGTCCACATACTTGTTGTTCTTGTCGAAAGCAAAAATGGTGATGTCTCCTACTTGTGAGGAAGCGGCATCCACATCCAGTATATTATAGGTATACGAGATTTTCAACCAGGTCCCGGTAGGGCAGTCTGACAGATCATCATTCACCCAGTTGCAGGATGAGAACAGCGTGATAACGCAGATAATATGTAGTAAAAATGGACGCATTGGTAATAAATTTAGTTCAAAGTGGCCGATACTTATTCAAGTTCTACATCTTGGTTACGTACGGCCCACGGAAAAACATCAATGTTGATGTTCAGTTCTGCCTTGTATTCATCCGGTTGTTCCGGTTCGATAAACGGTTCGCCGCTGCCCAGACCTGCAACCTTATTGACTGACAGCCTGTATATGTTGTTGCGTACGATACCGAATTCCATTACTCCCATCTCAGTGTCATTGTTGTTGTCTTCGTGCTTGATCCAATAGTTATAGTAGCATGCATAGTTTTCAGTCTTGCCAAAACGTTTGATGCTATATTTGGCAAGCTCTTCCGTTGTAGAGTCGTCGGTAATGTCTCCGGGCAGGTTGTTAAGTACCAGTTTTCTGATTGCATTTACACTGGTGTAGAAATTGTAGTTGAAGTAAAACAGGTTGGTCGGCCAGTTGGACGGGTTGCTGACTGTTTCTCCGCTTTCGTCGAATACACGGTCGGTAGCAATGTCGAGGCTTGCTTTGAACATCACTCCTGTGGTATAGGCATTCATCTGGGCCGGACGGAACATACAGTTCTCCAGACAGTAGATGCGTGACCAGCTATTTGCCGGAGCCATGCCTGCCCAGTTGCTGTCGTTTATATTAAGTTGCACCAGTGCCTGTGCAAAGAAACCGTCCTCATTCTTAAAGTCTTCGGCACCTTCTACGGTTTTCTTGAAGAAGTAAGGGTCTATTACATAACCGTCGTTATCGTTTATGTTGCCGAAGTTCTCATCAGTGTATGAGTCCGGTTCCTGAAGGCTGGTCAGTACGGCTGTATGGCGGAAGGTGTAGAACTGAGTTGCCAGGTTCAGCATTCTGAAGTTATTGAGTTTGATAGTACAGTAAGTCTTTCCTGCCGGGTCTTTCAGGGGGAAGGTTTCCTGTGTCTGTGTCACTTCAATTTTGGCAACTACACGTTCCAGGCTGATGGAGATGTTGGTTACTTTGTCAGAGTCTGTGGGCTTGCTGACTTCAACGTTCAGGTTGGCAGCACCACGGTTGGTCATTACAAATCCTTCTTCGGGTACACTTGGAATCTTTCCTGTGCTGTAAGTCACCTTGTCGATGGCTCCGAGGAATTTGTCCTGTGTTGCGATGTCCCCTGTGATTGCTTCACCATTGGCGATGGCGAATACATTGTAGGTTCCCGGTTTCATTGTGATTTTGTTGGCGGTGTATTGTATTTTTTGTCCGCTTGTTCCTGCCAGTGTGATGTTTTCAAGAGGCTGCGACTCAACAAAAGTTTTGGTAACCGAGTCAAAGAAGTAGACAGTAAGGCTTTTTACTGCGTATTCTTCTTTCGAACCTTCTTCAGTTACGCCTGATGATTCGGCACTTCGGCTGACGGGAACATTCGGAATTTCAAGAAACAGGGCTACGTTGCCGTTCGAATCCGAGTGAGTTTTGTCGGAGATTACATCTGCATCGTTGATGCAACTGTACTGTGTGGCTGCTGTAAACAGGAGCATTGCCATTAGTTTTGTAAATTGTTTCATCTTACCATTGATTTTAATTAAACATTTATTTAAGTTCTAATATTCGTTTCAGATTGTCATCGGCTTGTGAAAGTCCGGCAGCTTTGGCTTGTCTGAAGAATGATTCCGCTTCTTCATACTGGTTCTTCAGAAGGTACAGGACGCCTTTTGCCAGTGCCGTTTCCGGTACTTCCGGTGCTTTCTCCAGATAATGCCCGGCGGATTTCACGTCTCTTTGCATCAGTGAGATGCAGGCTGCGTTCAGATTGGCTACGGGATTATCCGGAAACAATTGCACGGCAGTCATAAATATCTTGTTGTATGTTTCACTCCCCGGTGTGTGGGTAAGTGCGAGGCGGAACATCTCTTCAAGGCTCAGATTCTTGGGGTTGGTCACGAAAATATTTCGTGATTCTTCTACGCTGAAAGGACGTACATGATATTCGATGGTATAATCGGAATGCCTGAGCAGCGTGAACCAATGTTCGAGTACAAAGCGATAGAATGCCGGAAATTGTTTTTTCAACTTCTCTTCCTTGCGGTCGGGGTGCAGACTGCCTGTCACGATTCTCATGACCGCCTCTTTTTGCTGAAAGGCTGTATCGGTGAGAAGAGCTTCGAATCCTTCCCAATCTTCGGGAGTATGTGAGGTCTGGATATCCGTTTGGTCGAATGTATATAACCGGCATACATATTCCTTCAATGCCTGAGTACGTTCGCGGGATAATCTCTCGTTGAGTTTATAAGGTCCGTCGGGTGATGCATAACCATGAATGCTGATATGTGTGATTGTCACATTCGTATCATTTTTGATAGCATCTATTGTTTGAACGATCTTATTCAGTTCTGTTGCATTGTTGCTGTATGTTTCGTGTATGATCACATCGTTTACAGGGAAGTCGATGAATGCACACCCTTTCTCGGTTCTGGTTTTCAGCGCTTCCACTTGCGGAGTGAGAAATACGAGTTGCGGAATAGGTACCGGCTGCGGATGCAGACGGGCGATACAGGTGAAAGCTTCTTCACTGGGGATGCCGCAGCCGCAACTTTTCTCTATCAGTGAGAGTGTAGCATGGTTCATCCATTTCTCAAAAGGAACGGATTGCAGATAATGCATACTTTGCTGACTTCCGTTTTTCCTTTGCAGTGACCGGGCTTCTTTCTCTTTTCTGCCCGTCTCACGCATAAATATGATTTGTTGTTTCCGGCTATTGATATAGATGGGTGGCAGTTCCATCCGGTGCTCCAGACTGTCGGTGACAACTGGAACAAGAACCAGCGATTCGTTGGACGAGAGGTCCCGGGTGATCTCTACCGAAATAGAAACCACCAGTTCTTCCCCTGCCTTGTGGAGGCTGGAAGCGGTGGTGCGGATCGTTCCGTTATCTTTCTCTACAGGCGTCTGTGCCTGTAGGGAAAGCGATGCCATGACCGCAATAATAAAAAATCCTCTCAGTTTCATAATTATACTAATCAATGAATCTATATGTAGAAATAGCCTGTTCACCAAGGATAGATATAAGATATGATTCCGCGTTGTTGCAGTTCTTCCAGAATCTTCATGTCCTTCGGTGTTTTTCCTCTACCGCCATGTCCTAAGTGATATACTTTCCACGGTGTAGACCGGTATTTGCGTGCTATCTCCATGTAAATATGCCTCCTTTTGGAGAACCAGACTTTCCATAATTTTTTCATTTTTCTTCTTTTCTTAAAATAGGTAGATTAAACTAATAGAGGCCTTATTAGGTCCTGCGTAATGATACTTTCCTTCCTCCTTTAGCTTTGCGCATTTATCTACGCAGTTGTATTGCCGGTAATGGATATATTCGTATCCTGCTCCCACACTTGTTTCTATGTTCCAGTGGTCGTTCAGCATCCAGTGATATCCACAGCTGATACCTCCGCCTGCCAGCCAGCCTTCGTACCGATAACGTTTCAGTTGGGAGAATACGCCGAAAGGCAGTTTCTTGCCTCCGATGTTGAATTGTGCGCCGTTCAGATAAGCCCCCAAGAAAAAGCCGTTATACTTCTGGCAAGTCCAGTATTTGTATTCAGGTTGCAGCAGCCAGTAGCGGTTGACATATTCTTCGCTCCGCTTCCAGGGTCGCAGGCTTCCGGTGAGTTCGACGGTGTTCTTGTTTCCTATGGCATACGAGATTCCTCCTCCGAAGGCTCCGTCTATGGCAGAAAGCGCATTCACTCTGATGGCCACTTTCTGCGAGTAAGCGTCCAGACATCCAAGAAGTAAGAGCAGGAATATGAAACGTTTCATTGTATCCGTTGATTAAGGGCGTTTATTGTTCTCAAAAAATGCATTCAGATTGTATGCAGCCTCTTCGGAGCCTTCTGCTTTGGCGGCTTTCAGCATTCGGATACCTTCATAGGTATTTCCGGACATAAGTTCGTATACTCCGCGACAGTTTTTGTAGGCAAGGCTGTCATGGAGAGCCATTGAAAGGAACTTACCTGCCGATTTGACGTCTCCCTGTTCGATGGCGGCAGCTGCTGCATTCAGGTTGGCAACCGGGTGTACAGGATACAGTTTGACACTAATATTGATAATCTTGTAAAACCGGGCTTTATCTTCCGTATAAGACAGGGCGACAGTGTAGAGTTCGCGGAGCGATAACATCTGCGGATTGATCTCCGCTATCATTTTTGCCTCTTCAAGGCTGAAATTCAGTTCTTTCTGATTCCGTGCATCCACATCATCCGTTTCGGGAGAAACATAGGCACCCTTGTATTTCATCTTGTTGCCGGCTGCCGGAGTCACCGAACGTTCATTGACAGCAGGAAGGGAGACTATTTCTTGGGTAGCCGTACTGGAGGGAACTATTGTGCCGGAAGATGCCACTATGTTTTGAGGAGTTATGACGATCGTATCTTTCAGAGATTGTTCACCTTCCGGACGTACAATAGTTCTTTTGAGTGTCAGTGTCGCGTTGCTCATCCAGTCCTCCGCCGGCAATGAAGTCCGGTAGGAAATGGTACGTGAATGATTTTCGTCAATGCCGGCAATGAGATAAGCTTTTGCATCCTCTTCTTTCCGGTCATTCTTTTTGCGCAATATCTGATTGCGCAGATATAGCTTCTGTTTCTGCTTGCCGTTCAGTTGTATGTGTGGCAGCAGCACTTTTTTCTCCTGGCTGGTCAGTACGGGTGTCAGCATAAAGGCACTTTTGGAATCCATGTCGTCTATATGGATTGAAATATCCATGGCCAGAAGCAATGAATCTGCACGGACACCGAAGAAGTGAGGGACGATATCCAGCTTAACGTTCTGTGCCGGGAGCAAGTTGCATATCAATAGACTGAAAAAGATGAATGCTTTCGTTTTCATGTTATGTTGTGATTTAATTGATTTACTGAATGAAATATACGAGTGATATTCCTATCTGCGTGGGGCCCCAATAGTTGCAGTGGGACTTTTCTATGAAGGCGGCGCCTTCGGGTTGTCCGTAACGTTTGTAGTTGAGGTGGGCATATCCCAGTGAGAGTCCTGCTTCCAGATTCCATTGCGGACTGATCATCCATTGATAACCGTAGGAGATGCCGAAGCCTGCCAGATTGCCTTGATACCGATTGTTGGCAATCTGCTTGTTTTCGATTCCCAGCATTTTACCGTTCCCGAATCCCCAGGGGAGCATACCGCCAAAGTTGAACAGGGCATAATGAACCTGAAAGCCGATATAACTTCCCATAAACGTTCCGCTAAACCATTTGCGGTATTCCGGCTGGAGCATGAAATGCTTCATCTTTTTATTTCCTCCGAAGTTCCAGGGATTGTAGTTGACGGAGAGACTGAGCGTATGCGTATCATCGCATCTTATCTCTCCCCCTATGTTGAATGTGGTTGTGAGGTCGTAGAGAAGATTGCTCTTGACAGCTATCTTTTGCCCGTATAGACTGGAAGCGGGCAGAAGACAGGAAAGGAGGATGCTTGCCAACATGCATTTTAAGACTGGTGTGAGTCCCTTCATGCTGCTGATCGGCAATATCCTTTTTTTATTACTATTGGGTTTGTGTGTCATAATCTTTTGTTTATGTGTTTCTGTTACTTCTTAGGTAACGGAAATCCGGTTTTGTGACCGGTATGTGGAGGGGAAAGAAGTAAAAAAGGCAGCGGTCTTTGAGTTATAAAGTGTATATATAAGTTTTCGGCTGAAAAACAGTCCGGCAGATACAATAGCGGTCTGGAACATGAAACAGATATAATTCATGCTCCTGTATTCTTTTTTATTTTTTTTGAAAGAAAGGGAGTAAAATAATGTCTAATTAATTTGGAGTATGATGTTCTTTTTCTATATCTTTGCGCTGTATTTATTTCCGTTACCTAAGAAGTAATAGATAAGGTAATTTGTTTATATTCAATAGTTT
Source organism: Bacteroides faecis (assembly GCF_020091505.1). Classification (NCBI taxonomy): domain Bacteria; kingdom Pseudomonadati; phylum Bacteroidota; class Bacteroidia; order Bacteroidales; family Bacteroidaceae; genus Bacteroides; species Bacteroides faecis. Next base: position 1,411,898 of record NZ_CP081916.1, read on the forward strand.
GTCTCTCTCTATTTGCCTGTAAGGTAGTTCTCTACGTAAAAACAATTCAATTTATTCGCTTCTGTCCGTTTTTCCAGTCCAAAGCCTTTCAGATAAGTTTGCGTGGTTTTTATCGATTTATGTCCCAATGATTCGCTGATCATTTCGATAGGGATTCCCTGATATTTGGCGCTTGTTGCCCAGGAATGCCGGATGGTGTATGAAGTGACGGGCGATTTGATGCGCAATTCTCTGGAGAGGCTCTTCAACTGATTGTTGAAACGTCTGAGAGCCGACTGATATTCCTTATATCCTGCCTCTTCTTTCCTTTTTTTATCTCCTTTCATTATGTCGAACAGATAATCCGGATAATCGCCGGCGGAAGATTCATTGTTGCGCAGTCCGTTGATTGTCTTTTGGGCTGCTTCCAGTATTTCAACGCTCATGGGAGTGCCCGTCTTTATACGGTTATATCTCAGTACTCCGTGTGTCAATGCAGATTTCTCCAGATGTGCAAAGTCGGCAAACGGCATGCCGCAGAGCTGAAACATCAGTCGTGCTATTGCTTGTGTACGACACAGATGTCTGGACTTGGGCGCTTTGTAGAGTAGCATGTGCAGCTCGTTGATGGGCAGCGCCTTCTTCTGGCGGACATCTACTCCGGTGAATACATCACGAAACAGTCGGGGAATGAAACGGGCAGTGCCTGCTTCGACGCCCCGGTTGTAGATACTGCGCAGCATACGCATATAAGTCGATACGGTATTTGGTTTCAATCCGCAGTCATAAAGATACTGTCCATACCTTCTCAGGTTATCGCGGTTGACTTGCCCGAATGCCACATCGGGAGTATCACAAAACTTTGTAAATGAAAGAATTGCGTTTTTGTATACATGTGCCGTCGAGTAACGGCCTTCTTCTTGAAGACTTCGGATGTATGCTTTTGCGCATCCGGTAAAGCTGTTTTTATTACTTTTTCTTTTCATACTCTTGTCTATATTTACTTGTTATTCAGGGAGTATAACAAAAATAGCAATCTTTTTTGTTGTTAACGCCTCTAAAAAGCTCCCAATTGCCAGACATTTTTTTGTAGTTTTGTTCCGGAATGATAAAAAGAGGAGCGCACTATGCTGCAAAAGACGAAAGGAATAGTTCTACATACGCTTAAATATAATGATACTTCTATCATTGTAGATATGTACACGGAGTTATCCGGCAGGACTTCTTTTCTGGTTCCCGTGCCCCGTTCGCGGAAGGCGGCAGTCAAGTCGGTGCTTTTCCAGCCCTTGTCTTTTATCGAGTTTGAGGCAGACTACCGTCCGAATGCTACTCTCTATCGGGTGAAAGAGGCGAAGTCCTTTTATCCTTTCACTTCTATTCCTTATGATCCGTACAAATCTTCGATGGCACTTTTTTTGGCAGAATTTCTCTATCGTGCTATTCGTGAAGAGGCTGAAAACCGTCCGCTGTTCGCTTATTTGCAGCATTCTGTCATTTGGCTGGACGAATGTCGCGAAGGGTTTGCCAATTTCCATCTGGTTTTTCTGATGCGTCTTTCCCGTTTTCTGGGGTTGTATCCCAATCTGGAAGATTATCATAATGGTGATTACTTCGATTTGTTGAATGCTTGTTTCACTTCCAGTCGTCCGCAGTTGCATTCCTCTTATATTAATCCCGAAGAGGCAGGACGTCTTCGCCAGCTGATGCGTATGAATTATGAGACAATGCACTTATTTGGCATGAGCCGCGCAGAACGCACTCGCTGTCTGACGATTATGAATGATTATTATCGTCTGCATTTGCCGGATTTTCCAGCGTTGAAGTCTCTGGATGTACTGAAAGAATTGTTTGACTAGTTTTTTTTAACAGTCTAGACTTCTTCTACTCTTGTCAGTTTCCAACCTTGAAATACTAGTGCGATACTTTTTAGTTCTGTAGTTCCTTTGTCTTGCTGAATCCATTCGCTTGTGGCATACTGTTTCAACTGTGTTTTTGCATCAGTCAGCAGTTTCTCTATCTCGGTGTCGGAAGCATCTCGTTTAGCATACTTTACCTCGATACAGTAACTGTATACCATGTCGGGAAGTTGCAACAGGCGGGGTTGCAGAAAGATATCCGCATATCCTTTGTTGCTCTCATATTCGGGACGGGCAATGTAGTAATGCGTCAATCCCAGATAAGCCAGAATAAAGGTCTTTACGAAAGCCTCGCCTTCGATAAAGTCGCGGATACTGCTTTGAGCGTTTAGACGGTCGGCAATGTATTTGAAGTAATTTTCCCATTCTCCTTTGTACGCCATTCGTTTCATCCGATCCACTAGTTTATCTGTTTCCAAATAGAGGTCGGCAGAATCTTTGTAGATATCTGTCATGTAGCCGTAGAGTTGTTCGCGTACTGCCCAGTTGGGGACGCTCAGTCTGGGCTCTCCCATTTCCATGCCGCTGATGGTGAGCATACCATAATAATAGAGCAGGCTCTTAAAGTATTCCGGTTTGATAATATCTTCAGCAGGGAAGCTGTCAGCAATGATTCCGGTAGTAGAGCCTTTCTCTACGATTTCCTGTACCATACTTGCATTCTCGCCGAAAGTTCTGTCTACGTGGATGAGGTGGCGCAGCTTGTTGTAGTCGGTGCGGATGTTGGCATCGAGCATATTTTCGGGAATGTCTTCATTCAGCATATAGTGGTTCATGAAATAAAGTACCATATCCGAGTTATACATCGACGGCTCTTTTAGTGCTTTTAGGGCAAAACAATAATTGTCATACCATGGTTTCATGATGTCTATTAGTTCATTTGTGGTGTGCGGTAGCTTCCGGTAACTTTTGTAATAATCGATTAGCGTACGTACTTCTTGCTCATTAAATCCCATCATATTGTTAAAGGTGGGCGAATTGCTGTAATTTGCCGCAATGTTAAACCCACTGGTGAGATCATCCATTGTTACGGGACTTACGCCTGTAAGGAAGATCCGTTCAATCACTGAATTTGAATAGTCTTTCACCACTTTCAGGAAGCCACGGAAGAATCCGCTACCGTGAGTGATGCTGCGATAACGTTCGTTGCCATAATCAACCAGTATATTGTTGGCAAAGTTATCATATTCATCAAGGATGAGATATATCTTTTGTCCTTTGCTATTAGCACTTTGGCACAGTGATCCCAATAAAGCGTCTCCCGTTTTTAATTCGCGTAGTTTTTCGACGGCTTCTTCTCCTAGCAGATGGGCATTTCGTTCCGCGAATCCGGTCATTACTATCTTGCAATAGGTGTTGAATGATTCTTCTAAACGTTCCATACTGGAGGCTACACTACTGAAATTAAGTGCCAACACTAAGTATTTGTTGCGATCAGGAGTAGGATGCTTTCCTATGTAAAGTTCGCCAAATATTTTGTCGAACTTATCTTTCTGGTTGATGTCATAGTAATGACTAAGCATGCTTAAAAAAAGGCTCTTACCGAAACGGCGCGGACGGACAAAAAAGAAGAAACGACTTGTGTTTTCTACTTTAGTAATATAGTGAGTCTTGTCCACATAGTAATAATTATCACAGATGATAGACTCAAAATTCGTCATCCCATAAGGTATCTTCTTTATTGTAGCATCCATAACCACTTCTTTTTTTTATGTTGAGAACAAAAATAGTTTATTTTCCTTTATATGGCAACTAAAGAGGGGTGATAATAACACTCTTCTAAAAATATATATTACTTTTGTCACCAACGAAATGACTAGATAACGACCAACATGAAAACATTCGTAAACTTAGCAGCATATATTCTCATCTTTTTAGTTCAGTATGGGTGCAACGATGATGTATTTGTCGACGATTTCCGGTCTTCCGATTCCGAATTTACTCTGGACGGGAATGGTGATGATGTAACCATTCGTTTTGCATCCTCCAATTGGGATTTGATGTGGATGTATACATACGACAGCGAGTTTTCCTGTCAATATGAAATCTATGACGCTGACAATCGCCTGATAATGCGAGAACAGAACGCCTACTTAAAAGGATTAGGCAAGATCGTATGCAATGAGAAACTGACCGATTTCGTCATTGAGCGCAGTGATCCCAAAGAGCTGAAGATCACAGTGGGCGAAAACGTCCGCAACACTCATTTTAGATTCATGCTTGTAGTGGGCAATGATTATGAATCGCAAGAGATATACGTTGAAATTTCCCCGTCGGACAGGTATGTGTTAGATCATATCACTTATTCTTTAAATGCGTATAGGTATGAGAAGAGAAAAGGTGAAAGGGGGAGTTTTGTACAACCCAACCTTTCGGATATTCCCTATCCATGCCTTCTATCAATACAAGGGATCCGTCATGAAGTGACGTTCCAAAGTGATACGCCCGGGGCTTTTCGACTATTGGGAGATGACAATTTGACAGTAGAGATACCAACTATAGAGAATGGGACTTTGGTGATGAACGGTGTACAAGCACAATATACCTCTCGGGAACAAGCATTGCCTTTTCCCAATATAGAGAAGGAGATTTTTATTCCACCTTATACTACTCAGCGTATTACCTATATGCTGATGCATGAATGGTTTGAAACGGAATACATTCTCTATACTTTTCACCCTAAGACTAAGAAACAACGAATTATAACCGGTACGTTGCAAAGCAATATACCTACAGACAACTGGATTATAGAACGCGAAAATATCAAAAAATAGAAATATGAATGCCAGATGGTCTCTATATATAATCTGCTTGCTGCTGCTCTCGGCAGTTGGCAACGAATTAGACGCTCAGACAGTAGTGAAGCCTGTCGGACAGCAGAATGAAAGTACCAGACATGCCCTCATCCATCAGATCGGTTTTGACGTTCGTCCGGGCTATGTAGCTCCGACAAACAGTTTCCTCGAAGGCGATAATGCACAACGGCAGAAAATTGACCGGTCACTTTCCCTGCATTTGAAGTATGCTTTCCAGTTCAGCAAAGATTCCTATTTGGGGAGGTTGTATCCTCATGCTTATCAGGGGATCGGTGTTTCGCATAATACATTTTATAATTCCGCAGAACTGGGAAATCCGGTGGCGGTATATGCTTTTCAAGGGGCACCTATTGTACGGCTTTCATCCCGTTTATCGTTGGATTATGAGTGGAATTTCGGTGCTTCTTTCGGTTGGAAACAATATGACGAACACAGCAATTGGTACAATGATGCCATCGGTTCTAAAATCAATGCATATATCAATCTGGGTTTTATGCTGAACTGGCAGTTTCATCCGCAGTGGAGGCTGGCGGCGGGTGTGGACTTTACGCATTTCTCCAATGGCAATACACATTATCCTAATGGAGGCCTTAATACTATCGGAGGAAGAATCGGTGTTGTACGTACCTTTGGTGCCGAAGATGAGGCATCCGGGGCAATTGCTCCCAAGCGCCTTTATATCAAGCCGCATGTCAGCTATGACTTGTTGGTATATGGAGCTACTCGCAAAAGAGGGTTCGTGAAAGAAGGTATACCGACTTTGGTTCCCGGTTCGTTTGGTATTGTAGGGCTTAACTTCGCTCCGATGTACAATTTCAATAACTACTTCCGGGCGGGGCTTTCCGCAGATGCGCAATTTGACGAGAGTGCCAATATTAAGGATTATAAACTAGTAGGAACTTATGGGGATGATATAAAGTTTCATCGTCCCCCTTTCCGCGAACAATTTGCAGTGGGGGTGTCTCTTCGGGCAGAATTGGTAATGCCCATTTTCTCAATCAATGTCGGTATCGGACGAAACCTGATCTACAGTGGCGATGATACGGAAGGTTTTTATCAGATTTTGGCTCTCAAAACTTATGTTACCCGTCATTTATTTCTACATGTGGGATATCAGTTGAGCAAGTTTAAAGACCCCAATAATCTGATGTTAGGAATTGGATATAGATTTCATGATAGACGATGAATGGATAACTATTTCATATATTATGGGATAGTTTCTCATGCCAATTCTAATTCTCAATTTCAAAAGTGACATCGTTCACACTTGTATCTGTTGCTCTTATATCATTATAATGAGCTTCAACAATAGATGGACGGGCATTCTTGAATTGATACTTTATTTTGATTGTATCTTTTTCTTTGCGGATTTCTTCAGGATATTGGATTTCTAAAATATACTCTTGTTCATAATTACCCTTGTTTTTGATACAGGCTTCCCATTCTCTAACTTGTATATTGAGACAGTTGTAATATGTAAGATAGGATATGTCAGTAATTTGAGTGTCCTTGTTAATGGGGCTTAGCAGGTTCACTGTAATCTGATTTATTTTATCTTTGTTTTCCTGCAAAGGTGAACTTCCGTCTTCATTGATAAGTTTCACTTTACAATTAAAAATAAATGGCGGTGTATCAGTGTTCTCTTTGCAGCCAATTAAAATGAAAAGTGTGAATAGAACATATAATAGTTTAGTTTTATGCAGTCTCATATCTTTCTAATTAATGGTTTCTTTATGTAGATGAATATCTGTCGACATTCTGTTATTTATGATTATGCAATATTACAATAAAAAAAGAATAATCTAATAAAGGAGTGATAAACAGCTATCACTCCCTACTGTTCATTCATAGAGGAATTATTTTGATATAACCAGTTTTCTAATCAGCGTCTTAAACTTTCTCCTTACTTAAGACTTCCAATAGATAATAATAATATCCCAATAGATCTTGTACAGGTTCGCCTTGATTCTTGTTCACAGCTTTGACTTTAATCACGAACTCATATCCTTCTTCATACTCATCTTCAAAACCTTTGATTGTTTCGATGACGTATGTCTTGTTGCTTTCATCCGTAACAACATAGCCTAATATATCGGTGGTAATACCATGTCCCGGTGCAACATAATAATCTCTATAAGCTGCGACTTTTAGGATCATGGTTTTATATTCTTCTTTTTGCTTCTCATCGTCATTACAAGAATAAAAGCATAAACCTATAATGATTAAAAGTACAAAAGCATTATATATCTTGTTTGTCATATTGAGATGAAGGTAAAGATTCTATCATCATTTCCAAATTCATTGGGAATATGTTTATTTACTCCTTTTATCCTCTAAGTGAATACTCTTCGTATACAACTGTATAATACTCATTCATCAAAACTTTTAGTATCTAGAATGTTTCATGATATTGATATCAGGTAGCTGTATAACAGTTATAGCATGATATGTATTTACATATCTGCATATAAATTTTATGTTTCTTTTTTTTCCTGTTGTATTCTCTAGTAGGCAAATTGTTACTTTCTTTCCATCGATTTTAAAAGAAAAAAAATCAAAATCAAATTTATCAGGTGGGAAGCTCTGATTTTTATCTTTAATATATTCTGGACTATATTCTTTAATAATAATTCCATCAAGTATTAACTGATCAATCTTCCATTCATCTTTATTGGATGTGAATATTTTCCTGCCTCCTTCTTTGGGGCATTCCCAACTATAGTTAGAGAAAGCGAATTCATTGGAATCGGTATTATTACAAGCGCTCATGATCATATAAAGGACAGCTATGATTAATTTATATTTCATTTTATTCATTTTTTGTTTGCCATACACTAAATGCTTTCATTTGATATGGAAAGGTTCTAGATGTGCCTTCCCATCTCAAATCCTGATCATAATTATCCGATTGTGGTATATAAAGATAATAGCCATTATAACTTTCCCCCCATCCATAATTGATATGGAAATATCTCTTTACATATTTAGTTGCATCTATACATGTGCCACAAGCCCCAGTAGTAAATATAAAGCGTAATGCATCTATTAGCATTGAATGCCCTTCATCATTACTATTTCTAGCAGATAACCATACTATACCATTTTTCTGTACTAAAGTATTTTCAATAGTTTCATTAAAAGGGGATCTTTCATATTTAAGATAACCTTGGGATAAAAGGCATACGGCTTTTACTGCATCTTCTGTATTTGCGCTACTACTAGGACCATATTTCATTCCTACTGCTAGTCCAATCTCATGTATTAAGTTTGCTACATCGGTTTCTTCATCGCTTCCGGCAATAAACTGATTGTCATGTTTGATTTCGCTTAGCCGGTCCCATGATGTTATTAATGTGTAGTAATAAAAGGTAGTTTTTGAACGGTCCCATAAGCATAATAGGGCTTGTGCTGCTGCAACTGCAACGCATCCTGCTGCAGAGCGTACTTTGTCTCCATTGCTGTTGGTGTATAAAGGACAAACATTATTGAATGGAGCGAATTGATGCCAACAAACTGGACACCTAGGTTCCATAGTAAACATTTCTTTTCCTCCGACTATATCTGAATCTGCTCTAGTTGATGCGTTTAGTGTTTTCCAATCTTCATTTATTGACGTATTATATTTTATAGAATACTTAATATCCGCTATTGCATTACTTAGAATAGCTACTAATCCACCGGGTATGTTACTGTTTATTAGATCAGCATTGTTAAGCTCTACAGTTCCATCTGCAATGCCATATAACGATTTGGCACGCTTGTCAGCCGCAACAAAAGCGGTATTGCCATTAGATAACTCTACTATATAAAGAATGTCATTTACATCTATATCAGAGTCATTACCAATGCTCCGCGTCTTGCTTTTAGTCAATGAAGTTATCTTTTTTATACTAACAAAATTCTCTACCCTTGTAGGAGAGAGAGAAGAGACTCCATAAAACTCATCAATAGTTGATTGAATGTCTTCTTCATTAACTTTGAATTCAGGGTTCGTACTACTTGTTTCAGGTAGGCTTTCACTGTCAATCATATCAAAATTCTCTTGACATGACATCATTGTAAACAATGATACGATAATTAATAGTTTTCTCATGGCATAATTTTTAGTTAATATTATTTTATGAGTTGATATTGTAATCTATTCGATTTCAAACTCTCCAATGAAAGTCACATCTTTTTCTATATAAAATAGCTCATATTGATCGGCTTTGAAACCATCTAAATCTATTTTATAGATTTCCTGCTTATCAGGAATCACCATATCTTGAAATACGATGTTTCCATTCTTGTCTTTAACTTGGAAGGTGACTGGCTCGTTCGATTTTTCAAAGAACTGCACTTCGATGTTATTACCTTCGAGAGTGGCTTCTATGGGTATGAAAGCAATATCTTTCTTAAGGTGCTCCCATATTTTTAGTTGTATATACTTGCCTCTGTGGCTTGATAAACAATTGGCCTCCATTGTCATGAATGAAAGGGCAATTAATAATAATGTGATACTTAGCTTTCTCATATCTTTAAATGTTTTCTGCAAAGTTATGAAAAATGAGAGACAAAATCTGAGAAATACTAGTTTTGATATGGACAAGCGGATGTTGATAATCAATGACTTACGGCTTTGATCTGTACTGTGAACATGACATTGGTAATATCTCTATAAAATATGGATATTAATGCATATTCTTAATCAAATATTCGTATAATGAAAAATTAGTTGGTAGTGTGATATTTAGTTTCTGTTTAAGTCTGGAACGCTTTCTACTTACGGAATTGGTGGCAATATTTAATAGTTTTGCTTCTGTATTGGTATCGAATCCCAAAAGATACAAACAGCAATATTGAAAATCTTCTTCCGGTAAGTTCGGACCTAAGCTATATATATAATTATAAAGTTCAGGATATATGGTCGTTATTTCATTTGTAATGGCTTTCCATCGTTCTTCAGTTATGAGCGATTTATCATTTCCCGGTATGTTTTGATTGCCCAATTTTGTTAGTTCTTTGTATAGAGGTGAATCTACTAGTAGTTTATTCTGTAGTTTTCTATAATTGGCTGATAAACGAATGATGTCTTCTTGCAGCTGATCATAATTTTCATCTTTTTCTTTGAGGTTGTTTAATATAATTCTTTTCTTTTCCAGTTCAAGCTTATGATTATATAAATCTGTTTTTATGTTACTCAATTCAGCCTGTTGATTTTGTATTTTTTCTTTCGCTCTTTTTCGAAATAGCAGATATCCCATTATCGTGAATAGCAGAGCTGAAGTGCAGATGATTAAAACGATGATATAACTTTGTTCTTTGTTTTTTAGGTCAATGACTTCTTTCTTTATTTTTAGGTTGTTATACTTGGTTTCTATATCCAGTATTTTGGACTGACTGTCCGCATACATTAAGGAATCTACTATTTCTGTGTATTCTTCTAAATTTGTAAGTGCTTCTTTATAATTTCCTTCTGACTTATAGATTTGATAATATAAATTTTTGATGCTATATGTATAGTCAAGATTATCTTGTGGAATTCTTTGCAGAAGTTCTTTGGCTTGCTTTAAAGAGTCAGATGCGATATATAAGCCAATTAGTGCTATGTAATTTGGCATTTTTTCTCTTCCTTCCAGTGCTTTATAAAAGAACTTTTTGGCTTTGTCGTATTTGTCTTGCATTACATAGATGTTGCCCAGGGTGTTTTCGATTGAAGCTTTTACATCTTTATCCTCTGAAGTCTCGGCTATAGAATTTGCCATAAACAGAATTTCGAGGGCACGGGGTATCGAATCAATACATGCGTATTCGCGCCCTATATCTCTTAGGGCACAAGCGTAGCTATCAGTGTTATTTTCTTTTTTGAAATAGTCGGCAGCCATTTCGTATTTTTCGATAGCTTCTGTCCGCATGGCTTTCTCTCTATATAAATCGCCCATATAGCTGTATGTATATCCAACTAAATTATATAGCTTATTCTTATTACCAATCTCTAACGCATTAGTATATATAGACATCGCCTTGTCATAATCCCCATCATTTGCATGGGAACGTCCCAAATAAATTAAGGTTTGTACCTGTTCTTCAGGTTTGCCGTAGGATGAATACCAAGCATTAGCCCGCTCGAATTGATAAGATGGCAATAGGGTATTAAAGATTTCGTCAGTGACTTTACCCGATAGCATGCACCAGCGTGCAAAAGTCTTGTCATCTAGTTTTTCCGGAGATGGTATATTTTCCAGTAAGATTGAAGCACTGTCTGGGTTTACTTCTATAATTCTCTCTACTTCATCGAGTCGTTTGTCCAAAGCGGATTGCTGTTTGCTGCATCCTACTAATAAGAATGTAGATAGGATAGTTATCAATGTACTGCTTTTCATCTGTTTGTCGTAATTTAGTTCGTTGTAGATGCTCCTCAAAAAGTATGTTTTGCCTGTTGTCAAAGCAGGTATATTACCTTCATATTGTTGCAAAAGTAGGTATTTAATTTATATAATGCTATTTATTACGTCTTTATTCCTGTAATTTGATGTAAAATTGGTGGTTTTATAAATTAAGTAACTTCAGATAAGGGCAACGATTGGTTGTCCTTATCTTGTTTTATGGTAAAGAAGTTATTGTTTGCCATTCTTTTAGATGCAAATGATCCTATGTTCTCTTGTCTTTCAACTGGTATTATCATATTATCTAACCGATATCTTCATCGTCCAACCCGGGTGATGTAATCATCGCACTTGGGTGAACTGATCGTGTCACAATAGTAGACAGTTCATTCCACCCGGGTGGAACGATGAAGATGTCGGTTAGAAAACATGCAGATATAGGTATCAAAAGAGAAGGCTATAGGCAGTATAATATATAAAGAACCAGTCAATTAAACTCAGAATAGCGGTACATAACCGGAGTGTTGGTAATGAATAAATCGTAAACCCGTGAGAAATGAATTGAAACTGAATGAGAGATACCCCTAAAAACAATGAGAGATACGTGAAAAATAACTATTTTAACGAAGAAAAGAGTGAGAGATACCTGTTTGAAAAGGATCTCTCACTCTTTATGTTGCTGATTATCTACGGCTTATCTCAAAAGGAATGAGACCGTGAGACTAAAAAGTATTTTTAGTTTCCAGAGGAGTGGTGAAGGGTTATCCCAACAGCTCTTTTACTTTCGCAGAAATAGCACGGCCTTCTGCAAGTCCTGCCAACTTCTTGGAAGCTACTCCCATCACTTTACCCATATCTTTTCCGCTGGTTGCGCCTGTCTCTGCAATGATTTCTTTCAATGCAGCTTCCAGTTCTTCAGCAGTCATTTGTTTGGGCAAATAAGCTTCCATTACGGCAACCTGTGCAAGTTCTCCGTCAGCCAAATCCTGACGTCCCTGTCCGATATAGATTTCGGCAGAGTCCTTACCTTGTTTCACCAGTTTCTGAATGATTTTCAAGGCTGCTTCGTCTGTCAGTGTATCGTTAGCTCCCGGAGCTGTTTTAGCTTCGATGAAGAATTTCTTTACGTTTCTTAAAGTCTCCAAGGCAACTTTATCTTTTGCCTTCATTGCGTTTTTAATGTCTTCGCTGACTTTGTCAAATAAATCCATAATGATATTTACAATTTAATTATTTACAATCTACAAAAGCAGAGGAAGAACCAAACAGTATGAATCTTACATTCTTCATTCTTAGTTCTTCATTCTTCATTTAAAAAGTGATTACACCGTCATTGTCCGTTGCCTCTTCCATGGCAACTTCCTCTTCGAGAGCCGCTTTTGTTTTAATCTTCAACAGCTTCGTTTTATCGCGCGTGTAAGTAGGAGATTCCTCTATCATGGCGATGATGTCGTCGTTGTCCAAATCTTCGGTATTGAAGATGTAGATATGACGGCGGCTGCGCAAGCTCTTCTTTCCGATACCGGCGCTTTCACCGTATGCTTTGCGGATACGTTCTTTGTTCTTCTCCTTCTCTTCTTCAAGCTGCAGCTGGCGTTCTTCTTCCTCCTGGCTGCGTGCTTCGTGGAGTGTGTCCATACCCGGCACGTCTTCTACACCAAAACCGGTTGCCAGTACGGTGATCTTCACTTTGGTATCCAGAGAATTGTCTACTGCGACACCCCAGATAACTTCTACTCCTTCGCGGAACTTGCTCATGAACTCGTGTATCTCGTTCATCTCTTCCATCATCAGTTCGGATGTGGGGCAGAAGGACACATTCAACATTACTTTTTTGGCGTTGAAGATGTCGTTGTTGTTCAGCAACGGAGAGTGCAGGGCATCGTCGATTGCTTTAGTGACACGGTTTTCTCCTTCTCCGAATCCGGTACTCATAATGGCTACACCACCATCTTTCAGGATGGTCTTCACATCGGCAAAGTCCAGATTCACCGTACCACGCATGGTGATAATCTCGGCGATACTTTTTGCTGCGATGGAAAGCGTGTCATCAGCTTTGCCGAAAGCATTCATGAAGGTAAGGTCGGCATATATTTCGCGCAGGCGTTCGTTGTTGATGACCAGCAAGGCATCTACGTGCTGGGCGATACGTTCGACGCCGTCCAGTGCCTGAATGATTTTCTTTTCTCCTTCGAAAATAAATGGAATGGTGACAATACCTACTGTCAGAATATCCATCTCCTTCGCAATGCGGGCGATGACAGGGGCGGCTCCGGTTCCGGTTCCTCCTCCCATTCCGGCAGTGATGAATACCATCTTGGTGCCGTCGTTCAACTGTTCTTTGATATCGTCAATACTTTCTTCGGCGGCGTCGCGTGCCCGTTCGGGACGGTTGCCGGCTCCAAGTCCTTGTGTGATGCTACGGCCCAGTTGCAGTTTCACCGGAACGGGTGACTCGGCTAATGCCTGGTTGTCCGTGTTGCAGAGAACGAACGTTACGTCATGTATGCCTTCCCGGTACATGTGGTTCACAGCGTTACCGCCACCGCCACCTACACCAATCACTTTGATGATCTTCGGTGAGTCGGTCGGGAAATCGAATTGTACTATCTCGTCCATATTATTGAATTTTGAATTTATTTCATATCGTCGTCAGAGAAGATTTCCTTTGTCAGGGAGTCGATCTTGCGTTGAATCCAGCTGGGACCGGCTTCTCTCTTCCGTCTTTCTTTCTCTTCTTTTTCCTTCTGCTTGCGGAGTCTTTCGGCTTCCTTGGCAGCTGCCCGGGCTTCTTTTTCCTCCTCGTCTTTTTTGAGGCGTGCTAGCCGGGCTTGCTCTTTCAGTTCCTGATCGTCCTCAAACATGTCTGCGGTCTTGTGAACTTCCGGCTCCGGTCGGGGAGTGGCGGGAGTGACCGGTATCTGGGGAGCAGTTTCTATCAGGCAGCAGTTCTGATTGCCTTCGAACAGAAGTCCGAACAGGGTGTTCTGCGAACCGTCCTTCTTCAGTATATTGCTGGGAGCGTGAACGGTGTTGCGAGGCAGTTTCGCCATTCTCATCTTTTCTATCTTCGAGCGTCTGCGAAGCATTTCTTCCAGATTCTTCAGGTTGGCGGCTCCACCTGTGAGGATGATGCCGGCCAGCAGTTTGTCTTCGTAGCCGGAGATTTGAATCTGGTTCCATACGTTAGCGATGATTTCCTCGGCACGTGCCTCGATGATGTTGTTGAGCTTGCTCAGTTCGACTGTGCGGCTTTCATCTTCGAGCTTGCAGGTGGCGGGCTCTTCGCTTTCGTCTTCTTCGTATAGGGCGTCTCCGTAAGTTTTCTTCAGACGTTCCGCTTCTTCTTCCTCCATTTGCAGGGTGGTGATGTCGCGGGTGATGCTGTTTCCTCCCAGCGGCAGCACTGTCAGGAAGCGGAGAATGTTGTTTTTATAAACCGAAATAGTGGTGGTATCAGCTCCGAAGTCGATGAGTGCGCAGCCCGAACGGCGTTCGCTCTCGGTCAGCACAGCATTGGCTGTTACCAGTGGCGCGATCAGTTGGTCGGCAATATCGATCTTTGCCTGCTGGAAGCAGTGTTCCAGATTCTTCCGTACGGAAGAGCGGGCGACGATATTGAGGAAACGTCCTTCGATGTGGCTTCCTACCAGTCCCACCGGGTTGGCTTGCAGATTATTGCCGACTTTGTATTCTTGCGGCGCTACGTCCAGTATATCCATATCGACTACCGGAATCGCTACGTTCTCATCGCCGATAGCGTTTACCAGCTCTTCCGAGATAATCGCTTCTTCTTCGAGGTCGCGACTTACTACGTTGCGGACTGTGCGGAGTGATTGTCCGCCAATGCCTACGTATACCTTGGCGATTGAGTTTTTCAACTCACCTTCCAGTCTGTTGATGATAGAAGTCAGGCTTTGCGCTGTCTTGTCCAGATTGAAGATTACCCCTTTACGGATAAACGTAGAGGAGTCTTCCTGGGCATATGCCAGTATTTGCATGCTTCCGTCACTGTTCTTTCTTCCGGCCACACCGGTTATCTTCGATGAACCAAGTTCAATAGCGGCGATAAATTCTGTTGTTGCCATCTCTTTATTTACAATTTAATTATTTACAATTTACTATTTAGAGAGACTTGTCACTCATAACTCATCACTCATCCCCCGGAACTCACATCTCATCACTCTCTCTTCGTGCAGATTATTTGGTTGCTGAATTCAAGGTTGATACGTGAATATTTGTTCCAGCCTACCTGATTGAGTCCTTTCTGATAGAATTCTTTCAGGCGTGCCAGTTTGTCTTCAAAGTTTTCAAGTTTGCCGAGATAGACGAGGTGGTCGCCTACACGAGGTACCAGTTCGATGTTGCGGTCGGGCAACACATGGATTTGTTCTATCTGGGCGTTCCAGAACTTATTGTTTTGCAAAAATACACCAAACTTATATAAATCCTTCATTGCAAACGACTTTTCTACGTTTCCGGTGACAATTGCCCGGTGAGCGACACATTTTGCTTCCGGTGGCATGACGGTTCCTTTATTATCCAGATAATAATTCTCTCCGTTAGCGCTCATGATACGCAGAATCGGTATGCGCTGTGTCACTTCCACACAGACTTTACCGCTGGGGGTCTTGTAGCACTCCGCTTCGTCTATCAGCGGATGTTTGCTCAGTTCCCGTTCCAGCGACTTGGTAGAGATGCGCTCCATCTTTTTCCCGATAGGGTAGATACCTTTGTGCTGGAGGATGCCTTTTACTTCTTCTTTGGTGATGAAGCCGGCATAGGCGGTATCCTTGATGACCAGTTCTACGTCACGGCAGGTCTGGTCGGCAGGCTTGCGGTTGAAAGCGGTGATGGCTATGCCGAGGTAGGCAATAAGCATCAACATGACGATAGATAGAAGGATTCTCTTTACCATAACTTTTTTTTTGATTAAGAATGATGAATGAAGAATGAAGAATTTCTATGCAGCATAGCATAGTTGCGCAGCCAATTCTTCATTCATCATTCTTCATTTTTTCCAGTTCTTTCTTTATTTCGGGGACATAGTTGTCGATGTCTCCGGCTCCTAGAGTGATTAATACTTCAATGTTTTTATCTTTCAGAATGTTCAGTATTTCTTCCTTTTTGCACATACTTTTTTCGATACCCGGACGGAGGTTGTCGTATATCAGCTTGCTGGTGACACCGGGGATCGGTGTTTCACGGGCCGGGTAGATGTCTGTCAGAATGACTTCGTCCAGTAGCGACAGGCTATCGGCAAAGTCCTGATAGAAGTCGCGGGTACGGGTGTAAAGGTGCGGCTGGAAGATGGCTGTGATCTTCTTGTCTTTATAGAGTTCGCGGATAGACAGTACGCTCTGTTTGATTTCCGAAGGATGATGGGCGTAGTCGCTCAGGAAGACTACCTGATCATTCTTGATCTTGAAATCGAACCGGCGGTCTACACCGCGGAAGCTGTTCATTCCTTGTCTGATCTCTTCGTCGGTCACTCCGTTGAGGTGTGCAAGCGCCATGGCGGCTACGCCGTTTTCGATGTTGATGCTTACCGGAACTCCCAGCTGGATATCGTTGATACGGGTGTCGGGGGCAACGAAATCGATGAAGATTTCACCGTTTCCGATGCGGATGTTCTCTGCGTGGAAGTCGCCCTCGTCGCGCGAATAGGTATAGACACGGACTCCGGACTGCACTTTCGGTTGCAGCGAGATGCCTTTGCGGATAATCAGTGCACCACCCGGCTGGATCAGTGTTGTATAATGTTCGAAGCTTTCAAGGTATGCCTCTTCTGTTCCGTAGATGTCCAGATGGTCAGGGTCTGTGGCAGTGATGACGGACATATATGGGGACAGCCAATGGAAGGAACGGTCGAACTCGTCTGCTTCGATGACTGTATAAGGGCTTTTCTGGGAAAGGAGCAGGTTGGTGCCGTAATTCTTGGAGATGCCTCCGAGGAATGCGGTACATTCTACATGCGATTGATGGAACAGGTGGGCGGTCATGGTAGAAGTAGTCGTTTTACCATGAGTACCGGCTACACACAGTCCTTTGCTGGAATGAGTGATGGTTCCCAGTACTTGCGCGCGCTTTTGTATTTCGAATCCGTTGTTGCGGAAATAAACTAATTCTTCGTGTTCCTGCGGGACAGCGGGAGTCAATACGACTAAAGTGCTTTTGGGGTCCTTGCAGGCTTCCGGAATCAGGCTGACGTTTTCTTCGTAATGTATTTGTGCGCCTTCGGCGATGAGATTTTCAGTCAATGGAGTCGGGGTACGGTCGTATCCGGCTACCACTTTTCCTTTGGAAAGGAAATAACGGACAAGTGCGCTCATACCGATGCCTCCGGCACCGACAAAGTAGACTGATTGTATCGTTTCAATATTCATTTCTTTATACTGTTTTAGTTTATATATTAATTTTAGGCACGGATTACACGGATTCCACGGTTTAAGAATGATGTGTTGATTTTACGTTTTACTTCAGCTGCTACACCAAAATTTAGTAATAAACCTACTTCTAGTCCTGTTGCTTTTAGATAATTGACTAATTGCCACTCATGTTCTGGACGAAGGGTTGTTACAGCTTTTAGCTCAAGAATGATTTCGTCGTTTACTACTATATCTGCAATGTATCTTCCCACCATTTCACCTTTATAATAAACTTCCATCTCTTTTTGAGATTGACAGAAAAGTCCTCTTCTTAGGAGTTCTTTATAAAGTGCATTCTGATAGACTTGTTCTAAGAACCCAAATCCTAATGTGTTATGTACTTCATAAAAAGCACTTATGATTTCTTTTGTCAATTTCTCGTGTATCATTCTTAAACCGTGTAATCCGCGTAATCCGTGCCTAATTAATATTATTTGTTTTCTGCTTCTGCCAGCTTGATTACTTCCTGCGCGATGATCCGTGCAGAGTCGGGTAAAGCCAGCTTGGCTATATTGTCACTTAGTTCTTTCAGCTTCTGATCGTCGGCTACTGTTTTCAGTGCTACATCCATCAGCTTGGCTTCCGCTTCACTGTCTTTTACATAGATGGCGGCTTGTTTGTCCACCAATGCCAGTGCATTCTTAGTCTGATGATCTTCTGCCACATTGGGAGAAGGGACCAGGACAACAGGCTTGTGCAACAAACAAAACTCTGAAATAGAACCGGCTCCCGCACGTGAGATCACTAGGTCGGAGGCTGCGTAAGCGGCTGCCATATCCTTGATGAAGTCCGTCACATACAGATTCGGAAGTTTTCCTGCTGCCCGTACGGCTTCTGTCACCTGTGGATAGTAATACTTTCCGGTCTGCCAGATGAACTGTATATCGGCGTTTGCCTTGATTGTAGCTAATGCGGCGGTCAGCGTATTATTAATAGTACGCGCGCCAAGGCTACCGCCTACAATCAGAATTGTTTTCTTATTCGGCAACAGGTTGAAGGAGCGCAGTGCCGCATTCTTTTCCGGCATATCCTTCGTCAGATTCTGGCGAACGGGGTTTCCGGTCATTATAATCTTATCGGCAGGAAAGAACTTTTCCATTCCATCGTATGCAACACAAATAACCTTTGCTTTTTGTGCCAACAGCTTGTTTGTGACTCCGGCATAAGAGTTCTGCTCCTGAATCAAGGTCGGTACTCCCATCATACCGGCAGTCTTTAGTGTGGGGCCGCTGGCATATCCTCCTACGCCTACCGCTACCTGCGGGCGGAAGTTTTTGATAATGCTCCGGGCTTTCCACTGGCTGCGTGCCAGCTTAATCAGTACAGCTACGTTTTTCCATAAATGTTTGCGGTCGAAACCGGCTATCGGGAGTCCGATAATCCGGTAGCCTGCATCGGGAACCCGCTGCATCTCCATGCGGCCTTCGGCACCTACAAACAATATCTTTGCATCCGGTCGCAATTCCATTATAGCGTTGGCGATGGATACGGCAGGGAAGATGTGTCCTCCTGTGCCTCCACCGCTGATGATAATTCTAAGTTCTTTTTCCATCATAATCCTTTTTTATCCGTTCTTCACGGTTTACGGTTCATCGTAAACCGTGCATCATCGTTTATTGCTGTCATGTTCATCTTCGAACTTGGCATCACTGTTCAGAATCTGTGCAGTCGGTTCGGCAGCAGCCTGAGCCTCCGAAGTCGCTGTTCCGGCTTCTATCTGCATCTGAATCTGTGCGTCATGCGCTTTCTGTTCTTCCAGATGAGCTGTATATCGGCTTACGCTCAATATCATTCCGATATAGGCGCAGTTGATTAATGTACTTGTACCTCCTTTGCTGACCAGAGGCAAAGGTTGTCCCGTCACGGGAAACAGCCCCACGGCAACCATCATATTCAGTATCGCTTGCGATACTAACAGCAAAGCGATGCTCATGACAAGGAAGGCGGGGAAAGTCCGTTCGCACTTTTGCGCGATACGTCCGGCCCGCATCAGCAGCCAGAGATAGAGGAATACGACAAATATGCCTCCTATCAGTCCCATCTCTTCGATTACTATCGCGAAGATGAAATCGGAGAATGCCTGGCTGAGGAAGTCACGCTGTATGGAGTTGCCCGGCCCTTTGCCCACTACATGACTGGTAGCGATGGCGATACGGGCATGTGCAATCTGTGCGTCTTTATCTATATCGAATTTGGCTGCGGGCACTTCATCTTTATCGAAGAAGCCTTTGATACGGTTCTGCCAGGTCTCCAGACGGTGAAGTCCGGGGGTGCTGTGCAACGTCTTAGCAGGAATTGCTACAACCGTACCCACACCGAGCGCGCCGATCAGAATGAGCCCTCCTGCCAGCAGAAGGAGTTTCTTTGCGGCTACTCGTCCGATGAACATCATCATGAATACGACACCGAACAGCAACATGGCTGTCGACAAGTTCTCCGGAGCAATCAGAATGAGGACCAGTCCGGTAAGAATCATGATGTATTTAAAGGCTTTCGGGTTGGCTCCTTCTTCATCCTGCCTTTTCGACAGGATAAACGAAACGGCAATGATGACAGCCATCTTTGCCAGTTCCGAGGGCTGGAACTGTAGTCCCATAAAGGTCATCCAGCGGGCTGCTCCATTGACACGGTCGCCTGTGATGATACCCATCAGTGTGACGAATGCCAGCAGGACGAGGGAGATCGGATACAGGAAGACTGGGAATACCTGAAACCATTTGTAGGGGACGTTGTGCAGAAACACTACTACTACGGCACCCACCATCAGGATGATGGAGTGCTGTGTAATCGGTCCCCAGTGATCGCCGCTTTTGTAGGTCAGCGTCGATGCTGCCGAGAACACCTCGATAATCGAGATGAGGCAGAGACAGAGGAAGATAATCCAGATTACCTTGTCACCTTTAAATATGTTCTTTAATAAATCCATTTTATAACTCTCTTACATATTTCTTAAACTGATCGCCGCGGTCTTCGTAACTCTTGAAAAGGTCGAAAGAAGCGCAGCAGGGGCTTAACAATACGGTTTCTCCTTTCTTAGCCAGTTTGTAGGCTGCTTCCACTGCATCTTTCATTCCGGTCTGCACATCGGCTACGGGCAGTCCGAAGCGGTCGAAAAACTCGTGTAGCTTTTCGTTATGCAGTCCCAGGTAAACCAGTGCCGAGCACTTTTCGCGTACCAGATCTTCTATTTCCGTATAGTCATTGCCTTTGTCTTTTCCGCCCAGTATCAGTACTGTCTTGGTAGTCATGCTTTGCAGGGCATACCAGCAGGAGTTGACATTGGTCGCTTTGGAATCGTTGATGAAGTCGATGCCGCGTACACGTGCCACTTTCTCCAGGCGGTGTTCCACTCCCTTGAAGTCGGAAAGTGCCTTGCGGATATTCTCTTTGGTGATACCTGCCAGGTTTGCCGAGATTCCGGCAGCCAACGAGTTGTAAAGGTTATGCTGTCCGGTCAATGCCAGTTCCTCCTGTTCCATGTTGAAGGCGATAGGCTCGGTGATCTTCACTTCATGATCTTCTACGTATGCGATGGCTCCGTCTTCCTTCATGGCTGCGAAAGGATACAGATGTGCTTTCAGACCATGTTTTGCCAGTTCCTGTTTGATGATCGGGTCATCGTTCCAGAAGATGAAGGCATCATCGGTGGTCTGGTTCTGTGTAATACGGAACTTGGCATCGATGTAGTTCTGCATGCAATGGTCGTAGCGGTCCAGATGATCCGGTGTGATGTTCATCAGTACGGCGATATTGGCACGGAAGTTATACATATTGTCCAGTTGGAAAGAACTGAGCTCGATGATGTAATAGTCATGGTGTTCTTCGGCTACTTGTAAAGCCAGACTCTTGCCAATGTTACCGGCGAGACCTACATTCAGGTCTGCGCTCTTGAAGATATGGTAGATCAGGGAAGTAGTCGTTGTCTTTCCGTTAGAACCGGTGATACAGATCATTTTGGCATCGGTATAGCGTCCGGCGAACTCGATTTCGGAGATGATCGGTGTACCCTGGGCTTTCAGTTTCAGGATCAACGGGGCGTCATTCGGGATACCGGGGCTTTTGATCACCTCATCGGCATTCAGAATGAGTTCTTCGGTATGATGTCCTTCCTCCCAGGCAATATGGTGGCTGTCAAGGAGTTCTTTATACTTATCCTTGATAACGGACATATCCGAAACAAATGTTTCAAGTCCTTTTACTTTGGCGAGTACGGCTGCGCCGGCACCGCTTTCACCGGCTCCTAAAATTACAATTCTTTTCATTTACAGTAATGTGCTTTTGCTGTCCGACAGGCAGACTCTTCTCTCTTCCTTTTCATCCCTTCTTTTTCGCTCATCGGCTGCGCACATCTTTTTAAAGTTAATAATCGGGTTAATACTCTCTTATATAATAAATTTTAATTAGGCACGGATTACACGGATTTCACGGTCTTACACAGCTATTGGTTTACTAAAACCGTGTTATCCGTGTCATCCGTGCCAGATAATTTTCATCTTATTTTTAATGTAATAATCGTTATCGCTGCCAATACAATGGTTACAATCCAGAAACGGACGGTAATCTTTGATTCGTGGAACAGCTGGTCGGGTTTCGTGAATTTTACGGTACATCCCGGTTCTACCAGACTCATGGAAGTACGGAAATGATCGTGTATCGGAGTCCGTTTGAACAGCCGCTGTTTCACTCCTTTCCGTTTTCCTATCTTATAGTAGAAGCGTTGCAGTATGACCGACAGGTTCTCTACCAGGAACACGCCACAGAGAATCGGTATCAGCAGTTCTTTGTGGATGATAATAGCAAAAACGGCAATAATACCACCGATGGTCAGACTACCTGTGTCTCCCATGAATACTTGTGCCGGATAGGCATTGTACCATAAGAAACCGATCAACGCACCGATAAATGCGCAAATGTAAATTACCAGTTCTTCCGATCCCGGAATGTACATGATATTCAAGTAACTGGCAAACTCGATGTGCGACGATACATAGGCAAGTACTCCCAGTGTGGCACCGATGATGGCGGAGTTTCCGGCTGCCATGCCGTCCATTCCGTCGTTGAGGTTAGCACCATTCGATACGGCAGTTACAACGAAAATCGTGATAATCACGAACAGTATCCATCCGGCTGTCTGTGCATGTTCGCCCATAAAACCGACCAGATCGGCATAATCTAAGTTATTGCTTTTGAAGAAAGGGATAGTGGTTTGGGTTGATTTTAAATCATTCGTTCCGTGGATCACTTCCATTTCCTGTCCCGGCGTATGAACTTCGATGTTCTCGCGGATGACTACATCCGGGCTTAGATACAGAGTCAGTCCTACAATCAGTCCCAGACCGACCTGACCAATGATCTTGAATTTGCCGTGCAAACCTTCCTTGTCTTTCTTGAATATTTTGATGTAATCGTCGGCAAAACCGAGTGATCCCAGCCATACGGTGGTTATCAGCATCAATATCATATATATATTGTCCAGCTTTCCCAATAGCAGGCATGGTATGAGGATGGCTACGATAATGATAACCCCTCCCATACTTGGCACACCCACTTTGTTGACGCCAAACGGATCGGTCTTGGCATCACGCTGTGTTTCCGTGATTTGCTTCTTTTTCAGCAGATTGATGAATTTATCTCCCCAGATGCTTGATATAAGCAATGCGAGGATAACAGCCATCAAAGCACGGAATGAGGTGTAACCGAACATTCCCGCTCCGGGAAAATTGAGCTTATGCAGCCATTCAAACAGATAATATAACATCTCTTTTCTCTTTACAATTTAGTGTCTGCAATTTACAGTCTCTTATTGATGCCCCACGCCTGATAAGGAGCTGTCCATTGCAAATTATTATAGGTTGTCAATTAAATATTTCTTTCAAAACTTCTTTGTCATCGAAGTGATGTTTCACTCCTCTGATCTCCTGGTAATTTTCGTGCCCCTTTCCGGCTACGAGGATTACATCTCCTTTCTCTGCAAGCATGCAAGCTGTACGGATTGCTTCTTTGCGGTCGGCGATACTAAGCGTTTTTCTCATATCTTCCGCATCCAGTCCGGCAAGCATATCGTTGATGATGTCTTGTGGCTCTTCAAAGCGGGGATTATCCGATGTTATAATTACCCGGTCGCTGGCTTTCGCTGCTTCTTTCGCCATGATAGGGCGTTTTCCCTTATCACGGTTGCCGCCGGCACCTACTACGGTGATCACTTTACCTTTGCCTTCGAGTACTCCGTGAATGGCATTCAATACGTTAATCAGTGCATCCGGCGTATGTGCATAGTCAACGATTGCTGTCACTCCTTTCGGAGAACGGATGGCATCGAAACGTCCGGCTACCGGATGGAGTGTACTAAGTGCTATGAGTACCTCTTCCTCTTTTTTGCCTAATAATACGGCTGCTCCGAACACTGCCAGCAGGTTGGAGGCATTGAACTTGCCGATAAACTGAACGGCTAGTTCATGTTTGTTGAAATCGAGCAGCATCCCTTCAAAATGGGACTCAATGACCCGTCCTTTGAAGTCGCTGAGGCTTCTTAACGAATAGGTGTAAACCTTGGAACGTGTATTCTGTGTCATCACCAGTCCATTCTTGTCGTCAAGGTTGGTGAGACTGAAAGCGTTTTTAGGCATATCGTCGAAGAACTTTTTCTTTGCCTTGAGATAGTTCTCTACGGTTTTATGATAATCAAGATGGTCGCGGGTCAGGTTTGTGAAAATCCCTCCTGCAAACTTTAATCCGCTGATACGTTTCTGAGCGATGGAATGAGAGCTGACTTCCATAAAGACGTACTTGCATCCTTCATCTGCCATTTGGCCCAATAAACGGTTTAGCGTGATAGGGTCGGGGGTTGTATGCTCTGTCGGAATCGGCTGGTCGTCGATATAGTTGCAGACAGTAGAGATTAACCCCACTTTATAACCGAAGTAGCGGAATGTATTATATAATAAGGTGGCAATGGTTGTTTTACCATTTGTTCCTGTGACACCGACCAGTTCGAATTGTTCTGTCGGATTTCCATAGAATGTCGTAGCAATCTTTCCTACTGCATCTTCGCTGTCTTTCACCTGAATATAGGTGATTCCTGCTACGGGCTCCTCCGGAAGGTCTTCACAAAGGATGGCAGTGGCTCCTTTCTGAATGGCGGCGGGAATATAGGCATGGCCATCGGTCTGCGTGCCACGCATCGCCATAAATAGTTGGCCGGCTTCCACCAGACGGGAGTCGATGTTGACTCCGGTGATTTCTATCTTTGAATCTCCGGTCACTTGCACCGGCTGGATTGCTTTCAGTAACTCGTTTAATAACATATCTGTCCTACTTAATTTAATTCTTAATGCATCGTAAGCGTAATCGTTTGCCCCTTCTTAACGACACTGCCGTTGGCTATCGACTGGCTTTTTACTTTCCCGACTCCCACCAGATTGACTTTCAATCCTTTACTTTCCAATAGATAAACAGCATCTTTTGCTCCCATACCTACGACGCTCGGTACGAAGTTCTGCATGATACCCCGGCTCTCAAGAACCACAGCTTGAGGAGCGGGATGAGTGCTTCCCCATACTTCTTTCCCCGAGTCGGTGATTTTTCCCTGTATCTTTATATTCAGTTCTTCCAGTACCCGTTGCGTTTCCCTCATTTCTCCCGCCTTGACGTTCGGGATGACAACCGTATTTGTATCAATGGCACTGGTGAGCGGTAAGCGCAGGTCTTTTGCATAGACTCTTTCTGCAATCTTACTGAATACGCTACCCGCCATCAAACCTCCCGAAGCAGGCAGACCGGGTTTCTGGATAGAGACAATCATACTGTATTTAGGCTTTTCCGACGGGAAGTATCCGCAGAAACTGACGAGATAATTGGTTCTTCCCGTCTTATATCCCGCTGCTCCCTGCGAAATCTGTGCGGTTCCGGTTTTACCGGAAACATGGAACTGCTTGCTTCCCGCGGGTTTGGCGAGTCCTTCGCCTACTACTTTCCGTAGGATTTCCCGTATCTGTGCCAACGTTTTGTCCGAACAGATTTTCGGATTGATAACCTCGGTCGGGTATTCCTTTACCACTTCTCCGTCTCTGACAGCGGCTCTTACAAACTTCGGACGAATGGATACTCCGTTGTTGGCAATCGCATTGTAGAATGTCAGAATATTGATCGGCGGAACCTGAGTTTCATAACCGATACTCATCCACGGCAATGTCGTTTTCGAAAAATAGCGTTCTTTCGGACCGCGAATGTTCGGCTTTCCTTCTCCTGATATTTGCAGGTGGAGAGGTTGGTCAATGCTCATCCGTTTCAGTCCGTCTACAAATTTCTGCGGGTTACTTCCATAAAAGTTTTCAATGATGCTGGAAGTTCCTACATTGGATGATACTCCCAGAATCTCGGTAACAGTCAGTTTGCCATATCCTCCGCGATGCCAGTTGTGGTCTTTCATGACACGACCGTGCATCGGCTTTTGTCCGTTGCCGGTGTCTACGATATAGTCCGGAGTGATTTTTCCGTCCTCCAGAGCTACCATGATAGATGCCGTCTTGAAAGTGGATCCCGGCTCAAGCATATCACTGATTGCATTATTGCGTACCTCGTAATATTCGCCGTCTCTGCCTTGGGTCATATTAACGATGGCTTTTACCTCTCCGGTTGTTACTTCCATCAATACGACTACACCTACGGTAGCATTCAGCTCTTTCAGTTTGTCTACCAATGCTTTTTCGCAAATATCCTGCATGCCTACATCGATAGTAGTGATCAGATCGCAGCCGTCGATAGGGGCGACATCGACAATATTCAGGTATTTGTTCATTACTTTCTGGCGGTGAGTCAGCCCGTCACGTCCTTTCAGAATCGTATCGAATGCAAGTTCTATACCGTTCTTGGCTCCTTGAGCTGTATCAGCATATACATCTCCCAAGGTGCGGGCTGCCAATGAGCCGAAAGGTTTCTTGCGCTGATTGTATGCCAGTTCCTTGAATCCTCCTTTATAACGGTTCAGACAGAAAACAGGCAGACGTTTCACCTCTTTATATTGTATATAGGAGATACGCTTCGGATAAATCAGGTAGTTACGGCTTTTTGCCTGTCGTCCTTTCTGAAGGTGCGCCTTGAATTGTGCCGCACTCTTATCAGGGAATATCTTGTGGAGTCCGATACAGATCGAATCCATATTTGCTTTGAGGATGGAATCCCGGCGTGCCTGATCCTTCTTTCTTCTTTTTTCGTCCTTTTCACCGGACATAAAGTCCATGTAGATTCTGTATTCAGGCAGTGAACTGGCCATTAGTTTACCGTCAGAAGAAATAATGTTTCCACGGTTAGGCTTCACCGTTACGTTTTCTTTTACGAAACGATCGGCTACATCCTGCCAGTACTGCCGTTCGGCAAACATGGTCACGCCTGCCTTAACGACAATTGCTACTCCTATCAATGCCATTATCAGAATGACAAAGAAGTAACGGGTCATTATATTTTTCTTATTTACTGCCACAGTGCTTATTCTCTTTTAAAACTCCCAACTCATACCTTATTTAATAAGATAAGGCGGATTGGTGGAAGTCTGCAAATCACTTTCCTTGTTTGATATATATTCCTCGATACGTGACTGACGGCTTTTCTCCATCAGCTCCGAACTACGGGTCAGCGCATCGTATTTAATGTCAATTAATTCTTTTTTCAGCCGGTCTATTTCAATCTGTTGTTGCTGGCTGGCATAACGGTTGTGGATATAGAAGATAACGAATACCATAATCAGTACCAACAGCTTCGTCTGCCGACGGAAAAAGTCTGTGGCGAGGATATCTCCTCCCAGAATACTTTTCAATGAGGTGCGTTTTTTCTTCTTGCCCTCTTCTGTCTTTTTGTCTACTACTTCTTCTTCCATATCTGAGACTATTTTTTCTCTGCTATTCGTAATTTGGCACTTCTCGACCGTGGGTTTCTTTCTATCTCCGCTTCGCCGGGAACAATCACCTTATTGTTGACTAACCGGAACGGGGTTTGCAGATTCCCGAAAAAGTCGGTTTCCGCTTTGCCTTCCACGTTGCCTGTTTTCATTATATTCTTCACCATCCGGTCTTCCAGTGAATGATAAGTGATAACCACAAGGCGTCCGCCCGGTTTGAGCGCTTCGGTAGCAGCTGACAGCATTTCTTTCAGTGCTTCCATCTCCTGATTTACTTCAATGCGAAGTGCTTGAAATACTTTCGCCAATTCTTTTTTCTCCCGTTCGCGTCCGAAAAGCGGCTTGATGATTTCCAAAAATTCACCGATTGTCCGGATAGACTGTCCGTTTCTGGCTTTTACAATGACAGATGCCAGTTTACGGCTGTTCTTCAGTTCGCCGTACAGGTAGAAAAGGTTTGCGAGCCGTTCTTCTTCGTATGTGTTGATGATGTCGGCTGCCGTGATTCCTGCACGTTTGTTCATGCGCATATCCAGTGCTCCGTCGAAACGGAAGGAGAAGCCGCGTTCGCTGTCGTCGAAATGGTGGGAGGATACGCCAAGGTCAGCCAGAATAGCGTCTACCTGCTCAATGCCATGATAACGCAGGAAATTCTGCAAATAACGAAAATTACTGCGTACAAAGGTGAAGTGGGTATCATTGACGATATTCCGTTCGGCATCCTCATCCTGGTCGAATCCCAGCAGACGTCCGCCTTCTCCAAGGCGTGAAAGAATCTCGCGCGAATGTCCCGCTCCTCCGAAGGTAACGTCTACATACGTTCCGTCCGGACGAATATTCATTCCGTCAACGCTTTCCTTTAGCAATACTGGTACGTGGTATGTCAAATCATCTTTCTCCATCTTGTCTATTTTCATCGTTCATAATCTCTTCTAATGCTGCACCAAACTCTTCGGGAGACATAAACGGTTGTTCTGCCCGTTCTTTTGCCCATATCTCTATCTTGTTGTCGATGCCGATAAATCGTATATCTCCATGGATATTACAAATCTGTAAGTAACGTTTCGGGATTAGTATGCGTCCGTTGCTGTCGGGCGTAACTATTTCGACGTCACTCACAAACTGTCTGAAAATGAGCTGGTGTTTACTATTCCATTTGTTCAGCCTGCTCCGGAGTTCGTTTAACTCCTCGTTCCACACGCTCTCGGGGTACAGTGTCAGGCAGTCTTGAAATACGTCTTTACGCATAATGAGTCTCTCTTCGGAGGCAGCTTGCAATTGCTTCCTGAAGGTGGCTGGGATGAACACTCTTCCTTTTGCGTCCGCCCTGACTTCAATATTGCCTAAAAAACGTATCATTTACCTTATTATAATAAAGAGACCGTAAAAGTAGGAAATTCCCCACAATTCCCCACAATTTTCCATAAAAATCTTTTAGAGAAGTTTTCAACCGATTGTTAAATGCTTATTTACTTGAAAAAGATGTGGTTTGGGAAATGCTTTATTAGTGGGGAAAACAGGAAAGATGCTATGCTTTTTTGTTTGTATTGAGGAAGAGTCTTTTTTTATTGAGCGGGAGTTTTTTTCTTTCGTAAGGGAGGGGGCATGCAGAATAGATTAGCAAAAAAAGGCAGAAGAGATTGTAACTCTTCTGCCTTAAACTAATACAATTAAAAATCTGCACTAAAATATCTAATTTGGAATTGATAAATAATATAGTTAAAGGTTTAGCGAAAATCTTTCAGTTCTTCCTGCAGTTTCTGGCGGGTGAAGAAGATACGGCTTTTCACGGTGCCTAGCGGGAGGTTCAGCTTTTCGGCAATTTCGCGGTATTTGAAGCCGGAAACGTGCATAGCGAACGGAACTCTGTATTCTTTAGGGAGTGCATTGACTACCCGGTGCATCTCTTTCAGGTCGTACGTTCTTTCCGTACTTTCAAAACCGGCATCCTGCGGTAAATTCAGATGATAAAGATTATCTGTCTGATCAATGAATGTCTGGTCGCGAACTACTTTACGGTAATTGTTGATGAAGATATTGCGCATAATGGTATACATCCATCCTTTAAAATTTGTGTCGGGCATATATTTGTCCTCGTTATCTAATGCTTTGAGTGATGTCTCCTGCAACAAATCGTTTGCTTCTTCGCGGTCGGTTGTCAGTTTGTATGCGAAACGGAGCAGTTCTTCCTGTACTCCTACTAAATCTTTTCTGAAGCTTAAACTTTTCATATACGTTGCTTTTAAAAAGTGAATATTCGTTTGTTTTTTTCGGTGATGCAAGTTTACGGCATTTTTGAGAATGGAATAGGGGATGAACCGACAAAATTTAGGGGAAAAACTATCAGCGGATAGTTTTTAGGTTATATTTGATAGTTTTTGGGTGTCCTTTTTTCAGGTTGAGAACTTAAATCCTGCATTTTCTGCCAAATTATTGCGATTAATAAAAAAGAACCGTTAATTTTGTGGCATCATTTTTATTTGAAAAGAATGACTGATGACTCTTTATTTTTAATCGATGTCGATAAGATACTTCGGACGAAAGCTCCGAAGCAATATAAGTACATCCCTAAGTTTGTGGTTTCTTATTTGAAGAAAATTGTTCATCAGGACGAGATTAATGTGTTCCTGAATGAATCGAAAGATAAACTGGGAGTGGATTTCCTTGAGGCATGCATGGAGTTCCTTGATGCGAAGGTGGAGGTGAAAGGTCTTGAGAACCTGCCTGTAGACGGTTTGTATACCTTTGTGTCCAATCATCCGCTGGGAGGGCAGGATGGAGTAGCACTCGGCTATGTGCTGGGACGCCATTATAATGGGAAAGTAAAGTATCTGGTGAATGACCTGCTGATGAATTTGCGTGGTTTGGCTCCTCTTTGTGTTCCTATTAATAAGACGGGAAAGCAGGCAAAAGACTTTCCTAAGATGGTGGAAGCCGGATTTCAGTCTGACGACCAGATGATCATGTTTCCTGCGGGGCTTTGCTCGCGGCGTCAGAACGGAGTGATCCGGGATCTGGAATGGAAGAAAACATTCATTATAAAAAGCATACAGGCGAAGCGAGACGTAGTTCCCGTGCATTTTGGCGGCAGAAACTCTGATTTCTTCTACAATCTGGCGAATGTTTGTAAGGCATTGGGTATTAAATTCAATATCGCTATGCTGTATCTGGCGGATGAGATGTTTAAGAACCGTCACAAAACCTTTACTGTCACTTTTGGTAAACCGATTCCCTGGCAGACTTTCGATAAGTCGAAGACTCCTGCTCAGTGGGCGGAGTATGTGAAGGACATTGTATATAAACTGTAACTGATAGAACACTATAACAAGAATATGGAAGAGATTATTAAACCGGTAAGCAAAGAACTGCTGAAAGCAGAGTTGACAGAAGATAGGCGCTTGCGAATGACCAATAAAAGTAATAATCAGATTTATATTATTACCCATCAGAATGCTCCTAATGTGATGCGTGAAATTGGTCGTTTGAGGGAAATTGCCTTTCGTGCTGCGGGTGGAGGAACAGGCATGTCGATGGATATCGACGAATATGATACCATGGAACACCCATATAAGCAGTTGATCGTATGGAATCCGGAAGCGGAAGAAATATTAGGTGGTTACCGGTATTTGCTTGGAACGGATGTGCGCTTTGATGAAGCAGGTGCGCCTATTCTGGCTACTTCTCACATGTTCCATTTCTCGAATGCGTTTATTAAGGAATATCTGCCTCAGACAATTGAACTGGGGCGTTCTTTTGTAACGTTGGAATATCAGTCTACACGTGCCGGCAGTAAGGGCTTATTCGCTTTGGATAATCTGTGGGATGGATTGGGGGCACTGACGGTCGTAATGCCGAATGTGAAGTATTTCTTTGGTAAGGTGACCATGTATCCCAGTTATCATCGCCGTGGACGCGATATGATTCTGTATTTCCTTAAAAAGCATTTTTATGATCGGGAAAAGCTGGTTACACCGATGAAACCGTTGATTTTGGAAACTTCTGATGAGGAATTGAAAGCTTTGTTCTGCAAGGATACCTTTAAAGAAGATTATAAGATATTGAATACGGAGATACGCAAACTGGGGTATAATATACCACCGTTGGTGAATGCCTATATGAGCTTAAGTCCTACTATGCGTATGTTCGGGACAGCTATCAACTATGAATTTGGTGATGTGGAAGAGACTGGTATTCTGATTGCTGTGGATGAAATCCTTGAAGATAAGCGAATCAGACACATCCAGACGTTTATAGAGAGTCATCCGGATGCGCTGAAGATGCCTTGTGAGAGCGAAGGAGTGTTTACTCCTAAGGTTGTTACACCGCAGGAAGGCTGTTGCCATTAATTTTCCGGTAAAGATCGAGCGCAAAGACATCGGTCATTCCAGATATATAATCAAGTACCGCCTGTATTCTTTCGTAGAGTACGGGCGATTTTATGTTATATTGGTCGGAAACGCGGTTGGTTAAAAGTTCGGAGTAGGCTTTCTCTTTTCCGGGTAGGGTGACAGCGTCTACCATTAGTTCCAGTAAGGTGCTGATTATGCGGAAGCCGGCCAGTTCAATGTCCAGGACGTCCTGCGAACGGTATATCCTTTTCAGGGATATTTCCGCACAATGGTTATAGGCGGCTGCCGGATCTTCGGAGATATGTTTGATAAGTGGCCCTTCGAAAGTGCCAGCCAGTATCTCTTGCTCGTGTTCCAGAAAGACACGGGTACACTCACGGACTAATAATCCGATAACGGAAGAACGCAGATAGGCGATCTGTTCATTGGTGTCGTTGACAATTTGGAAGGTGCTTCGAAGGCGTGACCGCCGGTCCTCGGAGAAAAAAGACATCAAAAGTTCCTTTGTTTCATCTGTCGTGAGGATCTTTAACTTGTGGGCGTCTTCGATGTCCATCATTTGATAACAGATGTCGTCTGCGGCTTCCACCAGATATACTAGCGGGTGTCGGGCGTACTTTAACGGATGTTTACTAAGCTGGATAAGGCCCAAGTCTGTCGCGATTTTGCGATAGCTCTCTTCCTCGCTGACAAAGAAGCCGAATTTAGATTTTTTGCCGGCAAGGCTCGATGAAAAGGGGTATTTTACGATGGAAGCAAGTGTTGTATATGTTAATACAAACCCTCCTCTGCGACGTCCTTCAAACTGATGGGTCAGTATGCGGAAAGCGTTCGCATTTCCTTCAAAATGTGTCAAATCTTCCCATTCCATCGGAGAAAGTTGCTCTCCGTCCGGTTGCTTTTCTTGTAGTCTTTGCCCTTTTCCCTCAGAAAAGAAAGTCGAGATAGCCCGTTCGCCGGAATGTCCGAAAGGCGGATTGCCTAGGTCGTGTGCCAGACAAGCAGCCGATACAATGGAGCCGATTTCCGGCAAGAAAGAACTTTCAAGTTCCGGTTGACGCTCTAAAATAGCTTTTGCTACATCATTGCCTAAAGACCGCCCTACGCAGGACACTTCAAGGCTGTGTGTTAGCCGGTTGTGTACGAAAATACTACCGGGTAGCGGGAATACTTGTGTTTTGTTCTGCAGACGGCGGAACGGTGCGGAAAATATGAGCCGGTCATAGTCCCGTTGGAACTCTGAACGGTTCTCTTGCCGTTCTTCGTGGAATTCTTCCATCCCGAAGCGTTTGGCTGATATTAGTTGATTCCAGTTCATCATTTTATTTACTATTTCACAGGTTACAGTTTGCAAATTGGTTGTTACCACATTATTTAACTGCAAACTTAACTAATTTTCAGTTCAAAATGTGTATTTTCGCCCGTTAAATAGTAAACATGCATTTATGAACGTTCAAGTAATCAATAAATCGAAGCATTCGCTTCCGGCTTATGCCACTGAATTATCTGCAGGAATGGATATCCGTGCTAATCTTTCTGAACCTATCACATTGGCGCCATTGCAGCGTTGCCTGGTGCCGACTGGAATCTATATTGCTCTTCCACAAGGATTTGAAGCCCAGATTCGTCCCCGTAGTGGGCTGGCTATCAAAAAAGGCATTACTGTACTCAATTCTCCGGGAACAATTGATGCGGATTATCGCGGAGAAATCTGTATCATTCTGATCAACCTTTCTTCCGAATCTTTTGTGATCGAGGATGGAGAGCGTATTGCCCAGATGGTGATTGCAAAGCATGAGCAAGCGGTATGGCAGGAAGTGGAAGTGCTGGATGAGACAGAGCGCGGAGCAGGGGGCTTCGGGCATACAGGACGAGGATAAGTACCGACGAGGATAAGTACCATAAAAAGAGAAAATGAATAAGAAAAATATTATATGGCTTTTGGTTGCTGTATGGACATTGGTTTCGTGCGGAACGGTGAAAAATGCAAAAGAAAAGCCAGCTGTCGTTTTGGCGCAGTCTTCACTAACGCCCGAACAGCAGCGGAAATATGACTATTTCTTTCTGGAAGCCATGCGCTTGAAAGAGAAGAAAGATTATGCGTCTGCTTTCGGATTGTTGCAGCATTGTCTGGATATTCACCCGAATGCGGCTTCTGCACTTTATGAGGTTTCACAGTATTATATGTTCCTCCGCCAGGTGCCGCAAGGACAGGAGGCGCTGGAAAAAGCGGTGGCAAGTGCTCCGGATAACTATTGGTATAGTCAGGGACTGGCATCGCTGTATCAGCAGCAGAATGAATTGGATAAAGCTATCACTCTGCTGGAACAGATGGCAGTGCGTTTTCCGGGAAAACAGGACCCGCTTTTCAATCTTCTGGACTTGTATGGGAGACAAGAGAAGTATGATGAAGTCATATCTACATTGAACCGTCTTGAAAAGCACATGGGCAAGAATGAACAGTTGTCTATGGAGAAGTTCCGGATCTACCTTCAGATGAAGGATGACAAGAAAGCTTTTCAGGAAATAGAAAGTCTGGTACAGGAATATCCGATGGACATGCGTTATCAGGTAATATTGGGTGACGTATATCTTCAGAATGGTAAGAAGCAGGAAGCTTATGACGTTTATCAGAAGGTGCTGGCTGCAGAACCGGATAATCCGATGGCTATCTTTTCGATGGCTTCTTACTACAAACAGACGGGGCAGGAGGGGCTTTATCAGCAGCAACTGGATACTTTATTGCTGAATAAGAAGGTAACACCTGATACTAAAGTGAACGTCATGCGCCAGATGATTGTGGAAAATGAACAGGCTGATAAAGACAGTACGCAAATCATAGCTCTGTTTGACCGGATCATGAAGCAGGAGCAGGATGATCCACAAATCCCGATGCTTTATGCGCAATATCTGTTGTCGAAGAATATGGAGGCAGAGTCAGTTCCTGTTTTGGAACAAGTGGTTGACTTAGACCCTACTAATAAAGCTGCTCGTATGATGTTGGTTGGAACTGCCGTAAGAAAAGAGGATTACAAGCAGATCATTAAGGTTTGCGAGCCGGGTATTGAAGCGACTCCGGATGCGCTGGAATTTTATTATTATCTGGCCATTGCCTATAATCAGGCAGAACAGCCGGATAGTGTGGTCAGTATTTGTAAGAGAGCACTGGAACATACGACAGCTGACAGCAAGAAGGAGGTCGTCTCAGACTTCTATTCTATTTTGGGTGATATGTATCATACTCAGAAACAGATGAAGGAGGCTTATGCTGCTTATGACTCAGCACTGGTCTACAATCCTTCCAACATTGGTGCGTTGAACAACTATGCTTATTACTTGTCAGTAGAGCGCCGTGATCTGGATAAAGCGGAAGAAATGAGTTACAAGACTGTAAAGGCAGAACCGAATAATGCTACTTATCTGGATACATATGCATGGATTCTTTTTGAAAAGGGAAATTATGCGGAAGCTCGTATTTACATAGATAATGCCATGAAAAGTGATGATGAAAAGAGTGATGTGATCGTAGAACATTGCGGGGATATCTATTATATGACTGGAGATGTGGATGGCGCGCTTTCCTATTGGAAGAAAGCACTGGAGATGGGCAGTGAGTCGAAAACATTGAAACAGAAAATAGAAAAGAAAAAATACATTGCAGAATGAGAAGAATCGCTTATTTTTTGTTGATTGCAGTCGTATTGGCAGGTTGTAAAAGCTCAAAGCATCTGACGACAACGGTGCCGGAAGTGACGGCGCCCAGTTATCTGGCTTCCAAACTCCAGCTGACAATTCCAAGTAAGAACGGAAGTATGTCAGTTGGCGGTACCATGAAGATGAAAAGTCATGAACGGGTACAGATCTCCTTATTGATGCCCATTATCCGTACGGAAGTGGCGCGCATTGAGGTTACTCCCTCCGAACTGTTGTTTGTCGACCGGATGAATAAGCGGTTTGTACGTGCAACCAAGAGTGAGCTGAAAGAAATATTGTCGAAGAACGTAGAATTTTCTCAGTTGGAGAAACTGCTGACAGATGCTTCCCGTCCCGGTGGAAAGACGGAACTATCCGGAAAAGATTTGGGAATCCCCAAATTGGAGAAAGCAAAAGTACAATTATATGAGTTTTCGACCAAAGAAGTGTCGATCACTCCGACCGAACTGACTTCCAGATACCGTCAGGTTTCTTTGGAAGAGCTAATGAAAATGTTGATGACTTTATTATGAAAAAACGCCTCTTTGTAATTCTGATAAGCAGCCTTTGGCTGGCAATTCCGCTTTCTGCCCAATCGAATAAGTTGATTCGTGAGTTGGAGAGTAAGCGCGGTGCGCTGCAGAAGCAGATCGCCGAGACGGAGTCGATTTTGCAGAATACAAAGAAGGATGTAGGCAGTCAGTTGAATGGTCTGGCGGCATTGACGGGACAGATTGAGGAGCGGAAACGTTATATACTTGCCATCAATAATGATGTGGAGAGTATCGAACGTGAATTAGTATCCCTGAACCGTCAGTTGAATAGTCTTGAAAAGGATCTGAAAGAGAAAAAGAAGAAGTACGAAGCTTCTGTTCAGTATCTCTATAAGAATAAATCAATTGAAGAAAAGCTGATGTTTATTTTCTCTGCCAAGAATTTGGGGCAAACCTATCGTCGTTTACGTTATGTGCGCGAATATGCTACCTATCAGCGTTTGCAGGGAGAAGAAATCTTAAAAAAACAGGAGCAGATACGGAAGAAAAAAGCGGAACGTGAGCAAGTGAAAGCTGCCAAGGAGGGATTGCTGAAAGAACGTGAGAACGAAAAGGCGAAACTCGAGGCTCAGGAGAAAGAGAAGCGTACGCTGGTGGCCAATCTGCAAAAGAAACAGAAAGGGCTGCAGAGCGAGGTGAATAAGAAGAGACGGGAGGCAAATCAACTGAATGCCCGTATCGACCGATTGATCGCAGAAGAAATAGAACGCGCCCGCAAACGTGCTCAGGAAGAGGCTCGCCGAGAAGCGGCAGCCCGTAAGAAGGCGGATGCTAAGGACAAAACTTCCTCCGGAACCGGAACAGTTGCCAGACCGAAGTCGGAACCATTGGATGCTTTTACGATGAGTAAGGCGGATCGTGAGCTGTCCGGTAGCTTTGTTGCTAACCGTGGAAAACTTCCGATGCCCATATCCGGACCTTACATCATAACCAGCCGTTATGGACAGTACGCTGTTGAAGGACTTCGTAATGTGAAGCTGGACAACAAAGGAATTGATATTCAAGGAAAGCCGGGGGCACAGGCTCGTGCCATCTTTGATGGTAAGGTAGCAGCTGTGTTCCAGTTGAACGGACTATTTAATGTTCTGATCCGGCATGGTAATTATATTTCCGTTTACTGTAATCTTTCTTCTGCTTCGGTGAAGTCCGGTGATACAGTGAGTACAAAGCAGGCTATCGGACAGATATTTTCTGATGGCGCAGATAACGGACGAACGGTATTGCATTTCCAGTTGCGCAGAGAGAAAGAAAAATTGAATCCGGAACCTTGGTTGAATCGTTAATCTAAATATAAGACACACTTAGTATGAAGTTAACAAAAATACTGATACTTTTACTGGCCTTTTGGCTCGAACCATTGTCTGCATCTCCCTATTTCTCCTTTAAGAAATATCAGGTGGAAGATGGCTTGTCACATAATACGGTATGGTGTGCTATACAGGATAGTTATGGATTTATCTGGCTGGGCACCAGTGACGGTCTGAACCGCTATGACGGTCGGGGCAACAAAGTTTATCGGAATGTCTTGAACGATAAATTCTCATTGGAGAACAACTTCGTTGAAGCGTTGATTGAGGAAGATCAGAATATATGGGTCGGAACTAACTCCGGACTGTATATTTATGATCGGGCAACGGACCGTTTCTCTTATTTCGATAAGACTACTCAGTACGGTGTATACGTCAGTAGTGAGATCAAGAAGATTATAAAGACAGAGAACGGGCTTCTTTGGATTGCCACGTTAGGACAGGGGCTTTTTATTTATGATCCCAAGACTGAGGTGTTGACTCAGAATAGCATTCAGACTTCTTTTGTCTGGGATGTTTGCCAAAGTTATGATAAGAAGAAAGTATATGCTTCTTCACTTCAGGAAGGGCTACTTTGTTTCGATGAAAACGGTAAATTTCTGCAATCGTATAGAGTTTCATCAGATGTGAATTCTCCGGATAGTTACAAGATCAATTGCGTGTTGGATATCGAGGGAGAAGTATGGTTGGGAGCAGGTAACAATTTGCTAGGGAGGTTGAATCATGAAACCGGAATCATTGAGAATTATATGGCTCCTTCGTTGAATTTCGGTGCGGTTCGCAGCCTGCTCAAATATACAGAGAATGAATTGCTGGTAGGAACCGATAACGGACTCTATCTATTCAATCGTGAGTTGAAAACTTTTCTTCGTGCAGATAATCCGGCTGATCCGAGAAGTTTAAGTGACCAGACCATCAACGGTATGATGTGGGATGCGGAAGGTGCTCTATGGATATTGACGAACTTGGGCGGTATCAACTACATGTCTAAACAGACCAAACGTTTTGATTACTATTCCCCCGCTTATCTGTCGGGGATACCGGGAGCGGGAGAGGTGGTCGGACCATTCTGTGAAAATAAGGACGGAAACATCTGGATTGGTACCCAGAGTGGTTTATATTTCTTCAATGCCGTTACACGGGAACTTTCGGAGCATCCTATCGGAGGCGTAAAGGGGCAGAAATACGATATTCGTTCTTTGATGCTAGACGGTGATTGTCTCTGGATTGGTACTTATGCCGAGGGAATACGTGTTCTTAATCTGCGTACCGGTTCGATAAAAGAATATACACATTCTCGGGGAATCCCCAATACGATTTGTAGTAATGATGTGTTGTGCATGTATAAGGATCGGAAAGGTGAAATCTTCGTCGGAACAAGCTGGGGCTTATGCCGGTATAATCCGGATGCCGACAATTTTATGACTATCACCAGTATCGGTTCTATGATCTCCGTTGGCGATATATATGAGGATATGTACAACAATCTGTGGATAGCAACTACCAATAGCGGTGTGTTCTCCTATAATACCCTCAGCGGACATTGGAAACATTTCCAGCATGAACGGGAAGATTCGACTACCATTACCAGTAACTCGGTTATCACCGTGTTTGAGGACAATAAAGGGGTGATGTGGTTTGGCACGAATGGGGGAGGATTATGTTCCTTCGACCCTAAAACAGAAGCATTCATCGAATTTGATTCTTCACTTCCCAACAAAGTGATCTACTCCATTGAACAAGATCAGACGGGGGACTTCTGGATATCCAGTAATGCGGGGATTTTCAAAATTAATCCAATATCTAAAGCTCATTTCCGGCAGTTCACGATTAATGATGGCTTGCAGGGAAATCAATTTATGGCACGGTCTTCTTTAAGATCCTCCGAAGGCAAATTGTATTTTGGCGGAATTAATGGTTTTAATGTTTTCCAGCCGGAGCGTTTTGTCGATAATGCCTACATTCCTCCGGTATACGTGACTGATATCCGTCTGTCTTATCTGAATGATGAACAGGAAGTGAAGAAACTGCTTCAACTGGGAAAACCGGTTTATATGGCTGACAAGATAACCTTGTCTTATGAAAATAATAGTTTCACGATTCGTTTTGTGGCACTTAGTTATGAAGACCCGGCAAGAAACAGATATTCTTATATATTGAAAGGGGTCGATAAGGAATGGATTACCAATTCCGAGAACAACTCCGCTTCTTACACCAATCTGCCTCCCGGAGAATACGAGTTTGAAGTACGCGGCTCTAATAATGATCATCAGTGGAACGAGAAAACCACTACTCTGAAGGTAGTGATTACTCCCCCTTGGTGGCGTAGTTCTTTCGCTTATTTTATTTATATCCTCCTGCTGATGGGGTGGATTGCCTGGATTGCCTGGCGTTGGAATCTCCGTGTCAAGCACAAATACAAACGTCGGATGGAGAAATACCAGATTGCTAAAGAACAGGAAGTTTATAAATCAAAGATCGGCTTCTTTATTAATTTGGTACATGAGATACGTACCCCTCTCAGTCTGATACGTTTGCCTCTTGAAAAGCTGCAAGAGATAGAGCATGAAGGAAAAGAAGCGAAATATCTGTCTGTGATAGATAAGAATGTGAATTACCTTTTAGGCATTACGAATCAGCTGCTCGACTTTCAGAAGATGGAAAACGGAGCTTTGCAATTGAATTTGGTGAGCTGTGATATAAAGGAGCTTGTGAATGATATATATAGCCAGTTCACTAGTCCTGCGGAGTTGAAAGGTATTGAATTGGTGTTGACGGTACCCGATCAGGAATTGGTATCGATGGTTGATCGGGAAAAGCTGAGTAAGATCTTGGTGAACCTGATAAGTAATGCTATCAAATATGCCCGTGCACGCATTGATTTGAAACTTGTGGCAAATGATGCGGGGTATGAAATATATGTGAGTGATGATGGTCGTGGAGTACCTGACTCGCAGAAAGAGAAAATATTTGAAGCTTTCTATCAGATGCCGGATGACAAGGTAGCCACGGCAACAGGTACTGGTATCGGATTGGCTTTTGCAAAATCTCTGGCAGAGGCTCATCAAGGTAGCCTTCGTCTTGAAGATAACGAACCGCAAGGCTCTTCGTTTGTGTTATCTCTTCCTTTGAACAAGGAGGCGGTAGAAGAAACTACCGACATCGTTGAGGTACATTCTGAAAGTGAGGGGACGACAGAGAATATTTCTTCGGAATTCTCGGGAAAGAAATTCACTGTATTGTTGGTGGAAGACAATGTCGAACTATTGAACCTGACACGCGATTCATTGCTGGCTTGGTTCCGTGTGCTGAAAGCTTCGAATGGACGTGCAGCTCTTGAGATACTTGAACAAGAAAGTGTAGATGTTATAGTCAGTGATGTCATGATGCCGGAAATGAACGGTTTGGAACTCTGTAGTAAAGTAAAATCTGAAATAGATTACTCACATATTCCGGTTATTCTGCTGACGGCAAAAACAACCTTAGAGTCTAAGGTGGAAGGCCTTGAATGTGGAGCCGATGTGTATATAGAGAAGCCATTCTCTATCAAGCAACTGCACAAGCAGATTGAGAACCTGCTCCGGTTGAGGCAGTCTTTCCATAAGTTGATGGCTAGTTTATCCGGAAATGCGACTCAGACTTCAGCAGAGCTTGCGATGTCTCAGAGAGACTGTGAATTTGTTGCTAAGATACAGGAAGTCATTGCCGACCAGCTGGCAGACGAGAACTTCTCCATTGATACTCTTGCAGAGCAAATGAACATGAGCCGTTCTAATTTCTATCGAAAGATAAAGGCATTGTCGGGTATGTCGCCCAATGATTACCTGAAGGCTCTGCGTATGAATAAGGCGGCTGAATTAATCCGGGGAGGTACACGTATTTCTGAGGTTGCGGCACAGGTAGGATTTACTTCCTCCTCCTATTTTGCCAAATGTTTCAAGGTACAATATGGTGTTCTTCCTAAGGAATATATTAGCCAGCTTTTGAATTCAGGAGAATCAGCAGAGATTTCTTCGGATGCTGATCCTAAAGTCTGATTCTGGTCTGTTAATGAAAGATGGGGCAGGACTTGACAAACCGTTTTTTATATTGTATATTTGTAAGTAGCAACAGACTGTAAATTCGATAAGATTGATAATATAGATGGAAAATTAGTATATTTAAGTATAATATAATAACAGATGGCATGCATTTCTGCTTCGGGTAATGCTTGCTGATTGGTCTGCTACAAGCTAAGGGCTGTGATTCTTTATAGGGATTACAGCCCTTT
Source organism: Bacteroides faecis (assembly GCF_020091505.1). Lineage (NCBI taxonomy): Bacteria > Pseudomonadati > Bacteroidota > Bacteroidia > Bacteroidales > Bacteroidaceae > Bacteroides > Bacteroides faecis. Next base: position 1,453,467 of record NZ_CP081916.1, read on the forward strand.
TTGTTGCTAAAAAGTGATATTTATTCCTGTAGGAAAGATATGAATGTTTATAATAAACTTGGATACCGTTTATAATAAACGATGAAAGAATTTATTAATAAACGATTGGATATGAACGTAGCATAGGTTGATATTTTTTAAATAAATACTAGCGCTGACTTCAAAATATTCTTTTTGTCTTTGATGATATAATGTTTTTTATTTACAGAGAATCTTTTCTCTTTTTGTGTCAATTATCTGAACAGATTGTGGCATGACGGAAGAATGATATTCTAAATTCGATTTTTATTTTCGCTTTGTTAACGGTTAATGGAAAAAAAGTCTTTTCTTTGTATCATCTTAAAAATAATGTAACTATGAGAATCTATTTATGCCTGTTATCCTTCTCTGTTCTGTTGAACATTTCTTGTAATTCCAAACATGCCGGGAAGACAGAAGATGCTGAAAAAGATACTTATGTCAATCCATTGTTTACGGAAGGCCCTAATCCAAATGCGATTTACCATGATGGAAAATATTATTATACCCATGAGACCAATGATCAAATATTCTTATGGGTAACTACCGACATTACTGACATGCCCCGCTCCACCTGTAAGGAAGTTTGGGTACCCAAAGATCCTTCAAACTCTTATCATCTCTGGAATCCTGAAATCCGAAATATCGATGGCAAATGGTATATCTATTTTGCGGCTGATGACGGGAATACGGATAATCACCAAATTTATGTGATTGAAAATGACTCTCCTGATCCAATGCAAGGGGAGTTTCGTATGAAAGGAGCGATCATGACCAATCCGGAATGGAATTGGGGGATACATCCTTCCACTTTTGAGCATAAAGGGGAACTTTATCTTCTGTGGTCAGGCTGGCCTAATCGCAGAATTGGCAGTGAAACACAATGCATTTATATAGCCCGAATGGAAAATCCCTGGACATTGGCTACGAAAAGAGTCATGATCTCGCAGCCGGAATATGAATGGGAACGGCAATGGATTAATCCGGATGGCGGACGGACGGCTTATCCGATTTATGTGAATGAAAGCCCTCAGTATTTCCATTCCAAGGATAATCAAACGGTGATTGTATACTATTCAGCCAGTGGTTGTTGGTCTCCCTATTATTGTACCGGAATGTTGACTGCCGATGCGGACAGTGATTTGTTGAACCCTGCTTCTTGGAAGAAAAGTCCTGTTCCTGTATTTCAGCAGAAGCCGGAAGATGGAGTATACGGACCGGCTGGTCTTTCGTTTATACCTTCGCCCGATGGAACAGAATGGTATGTGTTATATCAGGCGAGGAGCATCCCGAGTGGGAATACAGGAGAGTCGGAAACCCGTAATCCACGATTGCAGAAGATAGGATGGGATGCTAACGGAATGCCGGATTTGGGTATTCCTCTTCCTGTGAATACTCCGTTGCCTAAGCCATCCGGTACGGTTACAAATCAATAATTATTGAGGGAAGAAACTCGGCCGTTAGTACTTTGCGTTGTTCTTGATTTGCCACAAATAGACTGGTTGAAAGAACTTCGCCTGTTGTTCCATCGTTTGTTACTACAGCTACTTGTCTGACTCCTTCCAGTGGCTGGCCACTCCAAGGAGAAATAATGTGTTTACGCTCACATGAGTCATTACGGGAAGTGGTCAGGCATTCATTGTTGAGGAGTATAGACTGGTCTTTGTCGCTTTGGACACTATTTGTCTGATTTCTAAAGCCTACTTTCCATCCCATACCGGAAGGATGGTTGCCCAAAGCGAGTATAGAACTGTTTCCTATGCTTATCAAAGCATTTCCTATTCTATGAGTATTTACTATTTCCTTGATTCTGTCCAAAGCATAGCCCTTAAGAAATCCTGATAGATTTATGGCAGTACCTGCTTGGTGGAAGAAGATGCTTGATGCTTCAGGTGATAGATGTATTGAATGTATTGTATCTTGGTTATAGTTCTCCGAATGAATGGTGATGTCGAAACATCCTATTGTTTTTTTATGATATTCTATGCACAGCGCGATCATCGAAAAGAGAGACTGGCTTATCACAACGGGAGTTGTAGAAGCTGCCTGATTGACTAAAGCCAGTTCACTTGAAGGATCATAATAATTGGCTGTTCTTTCCAGTTGGCAGAGCGTGTCGTATATATGATTGACTGCAGACATTAATTCTTTCTCCGATTTCTGACAACTGAGTATGATATCTACGCGTGTATGCATGGATGAGAACCAGGCATAGAGAAGCCCGTCGTTGTCATGTGTCTTATATATATGCTGAATGGTATGCTGCATTTATTCTTTATTGATATATTAATAAGATGAGGTTGTGCCAACGTTTTGACACAACCTCTCATTTATCATATATAGAATTTATTCTATTTAAGTCTGAATACTTCCGAATATATTCCTTGATCAGAGCCTTGGGGCCATAGACAAATACGTCCAAATAATGTCCCCCTTTTTAAAGCTGTTTGAAACATACTATTATTACTATAGTCTCTAGTGGCAAAAGTATATATTTTACCAGTTTCATCGTATTGTATAAGATCCTCTGTTTCGTCATAACGATCTACATTATGTTCAGCATCACTCAAAAATTGTGTGGTACTTAATAACATGATCATACGGTCAATACCAGTACCTGCTATTTTATTTACTTTAAATGAAGCATTAACCTTATTACCATTTAGAGTCATTTTAGCATCTTCTACTAAATAATAAGGAGTCACTTCAACATCTTGTGTAGCAAGTCCATTCAGCTTTATTTCAATAGTGTCACGACCTTTATCGCTCCAAGGACCATTACCAGCCTTGGTAATCAGTTGATATTCCCCATCAAAAATACAAATGGAGAACTCTCCATTCTGGTTTACAAAAACTTCTACGGGGTCATGCTTTTGATAGCCGCGCTGATATAACTGCAGTTTGACGGCTTCATTGCCACGTAATTGTAAAGCCTCTCCTTTATAAACCACACGCCCTTTTATAAAAGAAGTTGGTTCATCATAATTATCTTTTGTACAGCTCATTAATGAGAAAGCCGACAAGATGACCATTGAAAATATTTTCGATATTGTTTTCATCTTCATTTTTTCTTTTTAAGTTACTGATAAGGATTTTTCACTAACTTCGGATTATTATTAATCCAACCATTATCAATTTCTGAATAATATTGTGCGTCTGTACATTTTAACGGGCGACGCCATAAATCCAATTTTTGCATATCTTTTTCAATGAATACCCATTTCCCATCATTAGGATCACCTGAAGCAACCACCTTAAATGGCCATAATCCTAGGCGTTGTGAAGTTCTTGCTGTTGGTTCACCAGTCCATATTTTACTCGCTTCCATCCAGCGCTTCAAGTCCCACCAGCGATTACCTTCAAATGCAAATTCTACCCGATATTCATGCATGATTTTTTTATGATCAATCGTGTTTAATGGAAGAATTCCAGCCCGACTACGCACAGCATTAATATATTTCAGTGCTTCTGTATCAGTATTATTTCGTGATAGCTCCCAGCTAGCTTCAGCAGCAATCATATAAGCCTCTGCAATACGGAAATAAACATTCCACATTTCAGAACCACGTCCGATAGTACCTGCAGAAGGGGTAGCATCCAGATATTTGCGTACATAGAAACCAGTACGATTTATTTCGCGGTCATTACCACCAAAAGGCCCATTATTTGCTGTGATTAACTTCCCTTCTTCGTCATAAGAATTACGGGCTCCAGTGACTTCAGACCATGAACCATTTTCTTTTCGTAGCTGTCCTGCTTGTAATTCGATGACCTTACTGTCAAAAGTAGCTCCGGGCACAATAATGGAGCCCATCAATCGAGGGTCACGCTCCATGAATAGCTCAGTTGGTTCGGTAAAGAATTCCGGATTTTCAGGGGTGCCAATTTCAAATGGTACACTTGTTCCTTTTTGCTCTTCCGTAGCGTCAAGCGGCTCGAAGGCCTCAACTAGATTTAGTAAAACAGATAAACGGTCACTTCCTGTATCCTGCTCTATACTTTTGGGTAAGTTTCCTTTTGTAAACTGATGCGTTTGTCCTGGAGAAACATAATCACGGCACCAAATGACTTCCGTATTGCCATCTTTTTGACATACAGCTTTATAAAAATTGTCTGCATATGCTTTGTGAGTCTGTTCTGATGCTAACATTAGTTTGTAAGGTCCATTCTCTATGACATCCTTTGCTGCTGCTAGTGCTGTTTTGTAATATTCTTGAGCTTTGGAAGGAGGTATCCCCACTTCTCCGCCATTTGTGCGCAATTGCGGATGTGCTTCAGCAGTATTATAGGTCGCTAATGAAGCTGCAGTCAAAGCTGCACGTGCCTCCAGCATTTTCGCTACCCAGTAATTAGCGCGTGCGGAGTTTTTATTAGTATCCTTTGTTAACATTTTAGCCGCTTCCTGACATTCTGAAATAACATAATCGTATAAATCGGCTTCAGTAGAACGAGGTACCTGTAGAGTTGTGATATCCATACCTGGAGTATAATTGAATATCTCATCATTTATTATAGGTACACCACCCAAAGTACGTCCCATACAGAAATAAAGCCATGCACGGATATAACGTACTTCACCTATATAAGCTGTTTTCGTGGCCTCATCTACGGCGTCTGAAGGTTTAATGCCTTCTAGGAACTGATTAAGATCATGTACTAGGGTATAATCATACGTACGCCATTTGTTTCTGTCAATATTCTCGTCACTATTTGTGTCGAAATGAATTACTTCATCCAGCATCGTCCATTGATCCCAGTCATCAATGCGTTGTCCTATTGTGACACGTCCATAAAAATTAGCCAATACTGATTTAACCAATGTAGGGTCACCAAAAGTCTGATCTTGGGTTAATAATGTATCAGGCTTTGTATCCAAGAATCCACTACAACTACCTAATGATAACATTGTAGCAGTCATTATTGTATATAAATATTTTTTCATTGTTTATTAAAATTTTAGGTTTACGCCAATATTTATTACTCGCATCGGAGGATAATCCAAACCATTGTCAGATGCACATTCCGGATCCATGACAGAAAGGTTTGATAGAGTCAGTAAGTTTGTACCTGAAACGAACAGTCTTAAATTACTAATGCCAGTCTTGTTTAGCCATGTTTTGGGGAATGTGTAACCAACTTCCAGATTACGTAACTTTAGATAAGTTACATTATGTAACCAATATGAACTTTTATCATAAGCACTAGTTTCATCAGTATTTAGACGAATCATCGGATATTTACCCGGAATTAAGGGGCTGTTAGCATCCCATATATCAGATAAATGCCATGCGTCTTTCAACACTTCATCAGGGCTGTTTCCATCATTCTGAAACGGACGGGCTGTCTCATAACACTGATTCCATGATGTCATACCAGAGCCAGTCCAATCCATAGCCAAATCAAATCCTTTCCATGATGCGGAAAGATTAATTCCAAAATTAAGAGTAGGAGTACTATCTACACGATATCCAATAGGACGTTCATCTAAATAATTGATTACACCATCATTGTTTTGATCCTTATACATAATATCCCCTGGAACTACCGTACGATTACCTTTTCTGTCATTATCAATTGGATAATTAGCAATTTGTTCCCAGTTTTGAAAACGACCGATAGCTTCGTATCCCCAGTTTACGTATCCTACACGGTGCCAAATGCTGTTACGATATTCATCCCATGAATTACTGAAACGTGGCTTATACTGCTCCCAATCCCAGAATCTGGAATAGGTTATATTGCCACCAATGCTATAATTGAAGTCATTGATATGGTCAGTCCACGTAATTGAGGCATCAAAACCTTTATGCATATCTGATTTCAGATTCTCCTTTGGTAGACTAAAACCTGCTTCATTCGGTATTAATACATCATAACGGGCTTCAGGAATTCCATCACGTACACGACGAAAATAATCAAATTGAACATTCAAACGGTTATTGAGAAAACCTAAATCTACGCCAATGTCTAGAATCTTCGCTGTCATCCAGGATAGTGTCTGGTTAGGTAGTCCGCGAGTAGAGGTTCCTACTACCCAATTCCCATCAATTACAGCACCACCACTGTTGTAATTATAACCAGGTAGGTAATCAAAAGCAGAATAGTCAGAAACGGCATCATCACCAACTTCTCCATATGAACCACGTAGTTTAAAGTTAGTAACGATTTCACCAAGTTTGCTTTCTTTCCAAAAATTTTCTTCAGAAATACGCCAACCCAATGACGCTGATGGGAAGAATCCCCAACGATTGTCTGGGCGAAATTTCCATGAACCATCCCAACGAGCTATTAATTCAATTAAGTATTTGTCAGCATAGCTATAATTGATACGTCCCAAATAACCCATACGAGCCTCTGTTCTATTTCCATCGTCATTAAACTCTTGAATTTCTTTCAGACGAATCAAATCCATTGCATTAGAAACCGGTGTAGAATGAATCCACATTTTAGGGCGTTTACGTTGACTTGCCTCAAATCCAGCTACGGCAACGACTGCATGTTTCCCGAATTTACGATCAAAATTTAACTGGAAGTTTGAAAATTGATCCTCTACCTTCTCACGATTACGTTCACGATAAGGGTTTGACATACGATTGGTTACATAGTAGCTGTCTGTTTGTTCATTATAGCCATATAATTCATAGGTGAACTCTTGGTTATCCAGTTCGTTGTATGCATAATAGTACCCCAACATTCCTTTGAATTTTAATCCTTTCAGAATTTCATATTCAGCAGTACCGTTCATTTGAATTACACGCCATACGTCCGAGACCTTTCCTGTTGTTTCGTAATTTAAAATTGCAAAATTAGTTTCCGGTTGATCAGATACCAACTGCGGATAATTGGGATTATCATTGGCAAATGGACGTTTGGTTGGTTGATTTTTCATTGTTGCGAAACGAGGTAGCCATGTATCATCACCTCCCGGTACTCCAGGATGACGACGATCCTCAATGCGTCCATTCATGCTTGCACCTACTTTAAGACGTTCATTTACATTCATTTCAATATTCATTTGCACATTCGTACGACGAAATCCGCCATAATTGCGAATAGTTGCATCTTGATTAATGTGGGATACTGCTACATAATAATTTGCTTTATCTGTACCTCCAGAGAAATTCGTATTGATATAATATTGCGGAGCACTTACCCAGATATAATCTTCCCAGTCCCATCCTTGATATTTAGCGTCTGTACCACTCATCCATTTTTCATATTCTTCTTTACTATAACGACGAGAATCATCATTACGCCCAGAAAATGTTTCTGCAGTTACATATGCATGAACATAATCTTTTACATTAGCGGGGCTAACATATTTGGAGTTTTTTTGCCAGCCATAATAGGCGTTAACAGAAACTGTATTTTTAGAATTACGGCTACCTTTCTTTGTAGTAACAACTACTACTCCATTCGCAGCACGTACACCATACAAAGCAGCTGATGCATCTTTTAATACAGATATAGACTCGATATCGTTAAAATCCATCTGACTAAACTGCCCTGTATCCGAAATAACGCCATCAATTACAAATAACGGAGTACCCATATTACGAATTTGCAAAGCTGTTTCAGCCCCAGGGCGTCCATCTTGTTGACGAGTATTTACACCTGCAATTTTACCAACTAAAGCTCCACCTGCAGTAACAGCAGAAGAACGGGCAATTTCTTCGGATTTAATAGAAGACACAGCCCCTGTCAACGTTGCTTTCTTTTGTGACATACCGAAACCTGTAATGACTACTTCATCTAAAACTTGCGTATCTTCCTGTAAGGTCACAGTAATTTGTCTCGACTCTCCTACAGCAACATTTTGTGTTTGATAACCGATAAAAGAAATCTCCAATCTTGTTTTAGGAGCAACATTTAGAGAAAATTCACCATTTATATCAGTGATTGTACCGGTAGTTCCCCCTACTTCTTTTACATTGACTCCAATTAATGGTTCACCATTGGCATCAATAACAGTGCCTTTTACAATACGTTGTTGTTGGGTAGAGTTCACTATTAATGTATTTTCATCTATTATACTAGTGGCGTGAATATAACTACTAGGCAATAATGAAAATGCAGTCAGACAGAGTGGAATGCACCACATCTTGTTATGGCTTAAAAACCAAAACATTTGTTCTTTTCTTTTCATAGCAAATAAATTTTGTCACCGATATTATACATCTTATAATTAGTATAATACGGATGAGTGTTTAAAATATATTGAATAATTTCACTTTTATTGGATTAGCTCATCACTTGTTCAACATTTTCTCCATTAGTATCTTCATCCAATGTCCTCCGATTACCGAACGAGCCTTAAACCCAGTCATCTGATTAGTTTTTGTATCATACCAGTCACTAATTGGAACACGGGAAATCGTTTCATTGACATATTTATAAAGAGGATCTACAAACTTCTCAAAAGTTGCTTGATCAGAAGACATAGCTGCCGTCCACATAATCCAATCAGACTTTGTGTAATCTTTCCGAGAATCCAATGGTAATCCATAAGGATTCTGTTTCGTTAAATAATAGTTGATTTCTTTGCCGATTACATTATTAGGGAAGAGATTCAGATTCCACATCTTATCCCAGATCATGTTATATTTCTGACTCCAAGTGTCTTCACGGTCAAAGGCCAGACGATAATGATCTCCTTCATTTGCCATTTCCTCCCATTTAACCGCCATTTTCTTGGCTATAGTAGCATATTTATCTGCTATATTATTAAATCCTAACATTTTAGCCATCTCGCTGTAACCAGCTATTCCCATAATTGCTTTCACTGACAAGTTCGCATTATGAGCCCAATGCCCGGCAAAGTCGTCCGTGCACAACTGGTTCTCCGGGTCCTGTCCATACTCTACAAGATAGTTGGTCCAAATCGTCAAAATATCCCAATATTTTTTGGCATAATCAGCATTTCCTTCGACTTTTGCAAGAGCTGCAGCAAGGATTACCATATTGCCACTTTCTTCAATCGGCATATCACCACCGTAAACTTGTCCATTCGCAATCGGATAAGTTCCAAGATCATGTGCAGCAAAAGGTTTATTCCAACGTCCACTAGCACTATATTCGAAGATACTCGTCATCATCGCTTTTACTAATTCAGGGTTATAAACCAAGAAAAGAGGAGCAGAAGGATAAGTCAAATCAACCGTATTTACGCAGCCATTACTATTATTTTCTTTAGAAAACCATAGCAAATTGCCCTCTTTATCTGTAAACAGCTTGTGAGCAGACATCACTTGACGATAAGATACAGAACAAATCTCCGCATATTTCTTACCACCGGCCTTTTCCGCATCGTTATAAATTAATTCGTCAAGGGCACGACAACGTTCCATTATGGACAAATAGTTGTCTCTCAATTTCTCGAAAGCGTCGAAGATTGTAACCTTACCATCATGCTTCCAATATCCCATACGCTTTTCATACATATATTCTATGGAATAAATGTCATCATAGCCAATCATCATAAAGCCTTCTTTTCCATTTTGAGAAACCATGCCTAAGTTATGTGTATATGCCATGGCTGGAGTATTTTCCTCCTTGCGAGTTTCCCATTTTGTCTTTGAAGAAGCTAATGTTCCATTTTTAACAAATGACTCTTTCATTCCATAATAATCACCTAGACTTACTGATTTTCCAGCTCCATTTACACCTGCAAGGTATACATATCCCCAGTCAGCACAAATCAAATCACCTTTACGGTCACATATTGGCTGGTCAATAGAGCCTGCTTCTACATAACTAATACCATTTTTAGACAATGTACGCGCGATAGTCGGCTGATTACTCTCATTGATGGTCAATTCTGGAGTTGTTTCTATATAGAATTGCACATCGTGTTCTTTTTTATCTAGCGAACGAACACGATAAGAAACATAGTTAATTGGAGTTGATAGTAAATCCAGGTCATCAATTAATTGAGGAGCAGTAAATACGATATCCAGTTCTACTGGTCCACAAGCAAATGTATAATAGCTAGAAGTTGCTAATACATCAACAGACTTTTGCACAGCTTCATTTGCAAATTTTACAGCATTCTCCTTTTCACGGAACAAGCCAAAATCGACATATGAGCCTCCTGTCGTATTATGGCAATGTGCTGCAATTACATTTTTGCCATTACGGAGTTTCTTCTTTGCCGCATCTGATAGTTTCAGAGATACATTATCTCTCCACACAAGACCGGTTGAAACCAGTTTTTCTCCATTCAGATATAGTTCAAATACATCGTCATGAGAATAAATCAGGTAAATATCTTCTGCTATATCCTTATCATTGAAATCAAATGTGCGGCGAATATAAATGTCGGTATTATCACCTTTCCATTCTGTATGAACGCGTTGCATGTCACGGCTACCGAAAGCAGCTTTGCCTTTCTTCCAGTTGCTATCATCAAATTGCAGCTCTTGCCATCCATTTGCCGGTTGATTGTTAGTATAAGCAGCTTCCCAACGCTCTACATTAGTCATAGGGGCAATAGGAATCAAGTTGATTTTATCTTTTCCTAAAAAACGATAGACTTTTCCATCTACACGCAAAGCGCCTAATAAAGGTTTCTTGGCATTTGTCCAGTGTTCTGTACTGCCTTCCATTAGGTTATCATAAGGAGACCAGATCGAAAAATATGGATCTGAAACAACAATGGGCACCGAAGGGGCTCGTAATGCTATTTCTTTAGAAGGCTTTAATAGGTCAACTGTCTGAGCATTAACCATTAAACCAACTGAAAGAGCCATCATGGCTAGTAGTTTCTTCATAAATACTTCTTTTATTTTATCTACAAATTTAAGGTTATCCATTCATCAATCTTATTTACCTTCAAGAAAAACAAAACCTACATTCTCTTTTATGCTACTTTTTACCTTAAGTAATACCTTTGAAAACTGCAATCTTTATACCTTAATATTCCTGTTATCTCTGTGTACCTTAAAACTATTAACTAATATCTAAAATGAGTACTCTTAAATTTTGTATAAAATGCTAAGTAAAGAAGTTGTTGCAGAGTCGTGTTTTCTTAGTGAATCCGAACTCGTTTACTTAACTTGTTTTTCATAGCATCTTATTTGTAACACCGCAAATTAATGGATTTAATAACATAAAATAGGAAAATAGATGTTCAAGAAAGGATAAAATCTAGTCTTTTTCATGTTTCAAACCTTCTTTTAACAGGTATACAAGCTAAAAGAAGGCCGTTTGAACAGTTTTTTTTCTTTTCTGAATAGTATTTTTCCTAAACTATTTGAGGAAATGCCCCAATAACTGAAAGCTTGGAACTTTAACAAAAGAGGTATTGGTCATTTCAGATACCTTTCGTAAATTTGCATCACGAATGCAATACAGGTTATTACTATAGCAAAATATACTCCATATATAAAACCAAAGTACGTTACCCAAGAGGGTACTACTGTACTTTATGTTCGATATAATTACGATCGAACAAGACGTACGCTTATATCTACCGGATACAATATTAGACCCGAACATTGGGATTCTAAAAAGAAGTGGATTAAACGTGCATGCCCCAACTATGATGAAATCGATACCTGTTTGATTAAGATCACATCTAAGCTTGGTGACATTCTGACTTATGCTAAAGAAAATGGCATAGATCCGACTGTAGAATTTGTCCTGCTCGAATTGGAGAAAAACAGAGAATATGGACTGCGCCCTAACCGGGTAGATATGTTTGAGGCATTAGAGCGATATATATTAGAAAAGACACCATCTGTTTCCGCTGATCAAATCAAAGACTACAGAACACTCCGCAAACATCTGAATGGTTTCAAGAAGTATTCATCACAACCGGTAACATTCCGTAATCTAAACCTGACATTCTATAATGAGTTTATGGATTATCTATTCCATAAGGTTGTAAAGCCAAATGGGACAATAGGGCTACTTACTAACTCCGCCGGAAAGATAATACGATTATTGAAAGGGTTTGTGAATTATCAGATTGTTAAAGGAGTTATTCCGCCAATTGACCTAAGAAATTTCAAAGTAGTAGAAGAAGAGACTGATGCTATTTATTTGAGTGAAAAAGAGTTGGCTGCAATATATGAGCTTGATTTATCCGGTGACAAGCAATTGGAGGAAATCCGAGATGTGTTTATTACCGGGTGTTTCACCGGGTTGCGATATAGTGATCTTTCTACATTAAGTCCTGAGCATATTGATTTGGACAATGAGAATATAAATCTTAAACAGCGGAAAGTACATAAGGCTGTTGTTATTCCTATGATTGATTATGTACCTGAAATTCTTAAGAAGTATAATTATGACCTTCCTAAAATCCCGAGATATATGTTCAATGAGAAGATCAAAGAACTGGGACGTCGAGCTAAATTAAGGCAGAAAATCGAAATAGTTCGTAAGAAGGGTAATGAAAGAGAAAAGAAAGTATATGAAAAGTGGGAAATGATATCTTCGCATACGTGCCGCCGCTCATTTTGTACAAATATGTATTTATCTGGTTTTCCTGCAGGAGAATTAATGCGTATATCTGGTCATAAAAGTCCCGCTGCTTTTATGCGATATATTAAGGTCGATAATCAACAGGCTGCTAAAAGACTCAAAGAATTGCGAGCTAAACTTGCAAATTTGGGGTAGCTGTAAGAAATGCCTTTCGGAGTCTGAATAAATACAGGCTACATCACCGCTCTATTCACTATAGTAAAGCAGAAAAAATCAATAGTATCTAAGGTTTGTTTGACACCCGGATTTTATGTATACCGACACCCGGGTGTCAGATATGTCTCTTATGCAGTCCAAAATTAATTCAAAGCTACATTATTTAATTCTTTCTTATATATTATACATAATAGTGCAGCAAATCTTATGCAAAAATGAAGTCAAGTCAGCCAGGCATGATACACTATCATATTTTTAGATTATATATGTTTACATTATCCATATTCTCCTTAACCATTTGAAACCTCATTGCTTCCTGTTATGTTTCATAGTTACACCATATGGCATCATGAATTCCTCATTATGTTTTATCTTATTCGTATTTGGTATATATATCTTTTTTTGTTTGTATTATATGTTTTAATTTACTATGCAATAATGATTTATGCAAAATAGAATTGTTTGTTTTATAATATGTTTCTTTTATATGTTGTAAATATAATTATATTTTATTTAATGGATTTTTTTAAGATTTTAAATCTATTATCATCCACCTTTTATATTACGACACAATTATCGATTTACATATACTGTTTTGTACCTAAACAGACAACACAAAGACAATACAAAAGACGATATATTATTGTATATTAGTTGATTACAATAATAAAAGGCGGTTTGGACAGGACCCGAGTAACCAGTTGTGTACTGATGATTTTGCCGGGCATTGGGCTCATAATGCGAACTTATCAGTGAAAGCAATCATGGGAATAGCTGGTTACAGCGAGATCGCCAGGATGTTAGGATTTAATGATGTAGCAGATGAGTATGCTACTATAGCCAAGAAAATGGCGGTTAAATGGGAAGAAATGGCAAATGAAGGAGATCATTATCGTCTGGCCTTTGACCGTGAAGACACTTGGAGTCAAAAGTATAACATGATTTGGGATAAGATGTGGGGGCTGAATCTCTTCCCCAATAATGTAATCGACAAAGAAATCAATTATTATTTGACCAAACAGAATCCATATGGATTACCATTGGATTCTCGGAAAGATTACACAAAATCCGATTGGATAATGTGGACGGCAGCTATGTCTTCTGACCAAATAACTTTTGAAAAGTTTGTAGATCCTCTTTATAAATATGTCAATGAAACAATTTCCCGTGTTCCAATTAGTGACTGGTATGATACAAAAACTAATCAGATGACTGGTTTCAAGGCTCGATCGGTGATTGGAGGACATTGGATGAAGGTACTTATGGGTAAAATGAAATAAGGCATTTAATTTTTAATATACTTATTATTAACTAAAATGAAAAACATGAAATGTAAAATGAAAAAAGTATTGAAGGAATGGCAGTGGACATTACTGGCATTATTCACAATTTGCATTTATAGTTGTAAAGACGATGAAAATGTAGAGACTGAAACCTTTGATCCATCAAAGCCTGTAGTAATTTCTGATTTTACCCCGAAAGAGGGAGGAGCCTATCAGAAGCTACTGATTTATGGTGAAAACTTCGGTACAGATGCTTCGAATGTAAAAGTGAAGATCGGAGGTAAAGAAGCTATTGTTATTAATGTAAAAAGTACTTATGTCTACTGTTTTGTTCCTTCGGGAGCTTTTAGTGGTGAAATTGAGATCACTGTAGGGGAAGGAGAGAATTCAGTAACAACGACTGCAAGTACTGCTTTTAGTTATGAGAAAAAGATGGTGGTAGGTACGCTTTGTGGCTATCGCAATAATCGTGACGATCAAGGTTGGAGAGATGGACCATTTGATGGACCGGAAGGTGTCAAATGCTGTGGATTTAGTGATAACGGACGACTAGCTTTTGATCCGTTGAATAAGGATCATTTGTATATTTGTTACGATGGACATAAAGCTATACAGTTGATCGATTTGAAAAACCGCATGCTTTCTTCTCCATTGAATATCAATACTATCCCTACTAACCGTATACGAAGCATTGCTTTCAATAGAAAGATAGAAGGATATGCTGATGAGGCGGAATATATGATTGTAGCTATTGATTATGACGGTAAAGGAGATGAAAGTCCTAGTGTGTATATTATTAAACGCAATGCGGATGGTACATTCGATGATAGGTCTGATATACAATTGATAGCTGCTTACAAGCAATGTAATGGAGCTACTATTCATCCAATCAACGGAGAATTGTATTTCAATAGTTATGAAAAGGGACAAGTATTTCGTTTAGACTTGGTTGATTACTTCAAAACTATTAAGAAGGGGGAAAGCTGGGATCCTATAGTAAAGAACAACCCTAATACTTTTAAGCAGTTATTTACTATTGCTGATCCAAGTTGGGAATTTCAGATATTCATCCATCCTACTGGAAAGTATGCTTATTTTGGTGTGATTAACAATCATTATTTCATGCGTTCCGACTATGACGAGATAAAAAAGGAATTTATTACACCGTATAATTTTGTCGGGGGATATAAACAGTCAGGCTATAAGGATGATGTAGGAACCGAGGCCCGTATGAATAATCCTTGTCAAGGAGTATTTGTGAAAAATCCAGATTACACTGGTGAAGAAGAGTATGATTTCTATTTTGTAGATCGATTAAACTTCTGTGTTCGTAAAGTAACTCCAGAAGGCATCGTATCGACCTATGCGGGGCGAGGAGCGTCAACTTCCTTAGCTGACGGCAACCAATGGGGAACTGATGATGGTGACCTACGAGAAGTGGCTCGTTTCCGTGATGTAAGTGGACTTGTTTACGATGATGCGAAAGAAATTTTTTATGTACATGATCAGGTGGGACATACTATTCGCACTATTTCAATGGAGCAAGAAGAGAATACAGCCGGTGACGAGAATATGCCGGAAGATGAATCAACAGTGGAATCTAACGAATAAACACATTTATCAGATTATGAAAAAATATTTAGCCATTTTTTTGTTGATGCTAGTTGTCCCATTGACGATTTCAGCACAACAAACAATAACCGTGACTGGTACGGTTACCGACACACAAGATGAGCCGATGATTGGTGTTAATATCACTGTAAAGGATGTAGCCGGTTTGGGGACCATTACAGATATCAATGGTAATTTCTCTATAAAAATGGAACCTTATCATCGATTAGTCTTCTCATACATCGGATACGATGATGTAGAAGTACTTGTAAAAGAACAGCATACTGTTAATGTCAAGATGAAAGAGTCAGAGGCCAGCGTACTGGATGAGGTTGTAGTAACTGGTATGGGGGCACAGAAAAAACTGACAGTGACGGGAGCCGTAACCAATGTAAATGTGGGAGATTTAAAACGTTTCCCTACCTCCAATATGTCTAACGCCTTGGCCGGTAATGTTCCGGGTATTATTGCCCGACAAACTTCCGGACAACCAGGAAAAAGTACTTCTGAGTTTTGGATACGTGGTATTTCTACTTTTGGAGCGAGCTCAAGTGCTTATATTTTAGTGGATGGTTTTGAACGTAGTAGTTTGGACGAACTTAATATTGAAGATATCGAATCATTCACTGTGTTAAAAGATGCGTCAGCTACTGCCATTTATGGTTCTAAAGGTGCAAATGGTGTAGTATTGATTACAACTAAACGTGGTAAAGCTGGCAAAATCAATATTGACGCCAAGGTAGAAACTTCTTATAATACTCGTACTATCACTCCGGAGTTTGTAGATGGTCTTTCGTACGCCAGTCTGATGAACGAAGCATTAGTGACTCGCAATTTAGGAATGGCTTATCAACCAGAAGAGTTAGAGTTATTTCGCACACAAATGGATCCGGATTTCTATCCGAATGTAGACTGGATGGATTTGATCCTAAAAAACGGAGCATGGAGTTATCGTGCTAACTTGAACATGAACGGCGGTGGTAACACTGCTCGTTATTTTGTTTCTGCAAGTTATACGGAGGATCAAGGTATGTATAACACAGACCAAACGTTACGTGATGATTACGATACAAATGCCAACTATAAAAAGTGGAATTATCGTATGAATGTTGACATAGATATCACCAAATCGACTTTATTGAAACTAGGTATAGCCGGTTCATTAGCCAAACGTAATAGTCCGGGACTGGCCGATAACGAGATGTTATGGGGGATGCTTTTCGGATACAATCCTATTGCAACGCCTGTATACTACTCCAATGGATACGCGCCTATTTCCCACCGGGATAATGTAAACAAACTTAATCCATGGGTTGCATCTACACAAACTGGATACAATGAAGACTGGCAGAATAATGTGCAAACTAATGTTACATTAGAACAAAATTTTGATTTCATTACCAAGGGATTGAAGTTCGTAGGACGTTTTGGTTACGATACAGACAATAGTAACTGGATTAATCGTCATCGTCAACCTGATTTGTATAAAGCAAACGGACGCAGACAAGAAACGGGAGAGATTATTTATGAGAAAATGTTCCCGGCATATGACATGACGCAATCAAGTGGTAGCTCTGGTAAACGCCGTGAATTTCTTGATTTACTGTTAAGCTGGGAACGTGCTTTCGGAAATCATCATGGGGGAGTTACCTTCCGTTATACACAAGATAGTGAGAAACGGACAGTAGATATTGGTACAGATATTAAGAATGGAGTATCAAAACGTAATCAAGGGTTAGCAGGACGATTTACTTATAACTGGAACTATCGTTACTTTGTTGATTTCAATTTTGGTTATACCGGATCAGAAAATTTTGCACCAGGAAATCAATTCGGTTTCTTTCCGGCTTTTTCTCTTGCATGGAACGTTGCCGAAGAGTCATTTGTTAAGAATAACCTGAAATGGATGAATATGTTTAAAATACGTTACTCTCACGGTAAGGTAGGTAATGACAATATTGGAGATAATAACCGTTTCCCATACTTATATACTATAGCTACTACAGGATATAACAGCGAAGGAAAGCCTAATTATGTATATAACTGGGGATTTGGTGATTATGGAAAATCATTCATAGGAACTCGTTACACTCAGATGGCTTCTAATGGTATTACTTGGGAAGTTGCGACCAAGGATGACTTGGGTATTGATCTTTCTTTATTTAATGACAAATTTACAGCGACAGTTGACTATTTTCACGAAAAACGTACAGGTATTTTTTTAACACGTGAGTTCTTACCTGAAATTACAGGTCTTGAGAGCAAACCTAAAGCGAATGTAGGTGAAGTGAAATCTCAAGGTTTTGATGGTAATTTTGCTCTTAAGCAGAAGTTGGGTGAGGTGGATATGACTATTCGTGGGAATATAACCTATAGTAAGAATGAGGTACTTGAAAAGGATGAAGAGAATCAAGTCTATTCTTATTTATATCAAAAAGGGTATCGTGTAGATCAAGTTAAAGGACTGATAGCTGAGGGATTGTTTGCTGATTACGATGATATTCGTACCAGCCCGAAACAAGAGTTCGGTACAGTGCAGCCTGGAGATATCAAATATAAGGATGTAAATGGTGATGGTGTTGTAAACGATAATGACAAAGTTGCTATTGGTGCTACTACCACTCCGAACTTAGTATATGGTATAGGAGCATCTTTCGCATGGAAAGGAATTGATGTAAATGTTCATTTCCAAGGAGCCGGTAAATCCACTTTCCCTATTTATGGTAAATGTGTATATGCATTCAGCGAAAGTGACTGGGGAAATATCTTTAAAGATATGATAAGTGATCGTTGGGTAGATTCAGAGACTGCTGCCAAACTGGGATTGCATGCTAATGAGAACCCCAATGCAACATATCCGCGTTTAACTTATGGGGAAAATAAAAACAACCAACAGACCTCTACTTATTGGATGCGTGATGGTCGATATATTCGTTTAAAGAATTTGGATATTGGTTATACTTTGCCCAAAAGCATAGTTAACAAACTGCACTTCAATAATATTCGTATCTATATTGCAGGTTCAAACTTGATTACATGGTCTAAATTCAAAACATGGGACCCGGAAACTGGCAATCCGCGTGGTGAAGCTTATCCGCTAACCAAATCAGTTACTATGGGTTTATCAGTTAACTTATAAAAATACTAAGAGATTATGATAAAGAAGATTTATATGTTATTATTAACCGTATTAGGGATGGGAGCAATTTCTTCTTGCTCTGATTACCTGAATTCGGAGAAATATTTTAAGGATCGTCTGACACTGGAGAAAACTTTCGAAAGCAAGGATCATGTGGAAGAATGGTTAGCTTATGCTTTCTCATTTATAAAAAATGAAAACTATGAGGTGACGACTAAAGGGCCTAGTGAGAATTCGTTTTGTTTTTCAGACGATATGTATTATGGTGACCGAGATAAGACAATCGATGCAACAAAGAATGAACTGTCATATAATATGTTCAAGTTAGGAGAATATGATGAGAACACTTATAATGTTGGTGCATGGGGGGCATGTTACAAAGGGATTTTCCAAGCGTCAGTATTTATCCATAATGTTGACCGGTGCCAAGAGATGGCTGATTGGGAAATACTAGATTACAAGGGACAGGCTCGTTTTGTTCGCGCTTACTATTATTGGTTGCTTTTACGTCGTTATGGCCCGGTACCTATTATGCCGGATGAAGGAGTGGATTATACCCAGAGCTATGACCAAATTGCCACTCCACGTAGTTCATACGAAGAAGTGGCACAATATATCAGTGACGAAATGCTACAGGCTACTAAAGAGTTACAATATGATCGTCGTACTGATAATTATGCTATAGGCCGACCCACCCGTGGAGCTGCATTGGCAGTTCGTGCTTATGCGCTGATTTTTGCAGCTAGTCCGTTTGCTAATGGAAATAATGATGAATATGCGCAGCAATTGGTAGATGACGAAGGGCGTCGTTTGCTTTCTTCCGAATATAGTGAAGAAAAATGGGCAAAAGCTGCTGCCGCTTGCCGTGATGTCATCGATTTAGATGTTTATGAGTTGAATATTGTAAATAAATCCACATCTGATAATGGGCCTTCTGAGCGTCCGACTGTTACTCCACCGGCTGATGGCGAGTTTTCCAAGCAACCTTGGCCAAAGGGATGGACAAATATTGACCCGCTCAGATCATATCGTACTATCTTTGATGGAACTATATTACCTGCAAACAATAAAGAACTGATATTTACACGTGGGGCAACCAATATAGATATGTTGGTACTTCATCAAATGCCCAAAGATGATGGAGGCTGGAACTGCCATGGCATGACACAGAAAATGCTGGATGCATATTATATGAATAATGGTAGTAATGAGCCGGGCATGAACTCTATGTATCAAGGAGTAGCTAATTATCAAGGTATTGTAGATACTCGTGAACGTAGAACCGGGTTTACTGATTTGCAGGACTTGAAGGATAATAAATATCCGGAATTAGGTTGGAAATATGATCCGAAGAAAGGAGATAATGATCAGGCTAAAACTGGGATGAATGTTTCTTTGCAATATGTAGAGCGTGAACCACGATTCTATGCTTCTGTTGCTTATAATGGCTGTACATGGTATTATTTGAGCCAGACTGAAAGCAAACCTGCAGATGTAAATCAACAGGTTTGGTACTACTTTGGAAGTTCCGATGGTTATCGTAATGACGGTTTCTACTTGCGTACAGGTATAGGAATTAAAAAGTTTGTTCATCCCAACGACTATCCGGGCAATTATGTTGCGAAAGCTGAAACTGCAATTCGCTATGCAGATA
This sequence comes from Bacteroides faecis, assembly GCF_020091505.1. Taxonomy (NCBI): domain Bacteria; kingdom Pseudomonadati; phylum Bacteroidota; class Bacteroidia; order Bacteroidales; family Bacteroidaceae; genus Bacteroides; species Bacteroides faecis. Next base: position 1,473,814 of record NZ_CP081916.1, read on the forward strand.
TTCTACTGCTTTATGCAGAAGCATTGAATGAGTTGACTGGAACATACAATATACCTTCTTGGAATGAGGCGACAACTTACACTATCAGCCGTGATAAAGAACAAATGGAAAGAGGTATTCATCCGGTACGTATTCGTGCGGGGCTGCCTGACTATCCAGATGAATTTTATCTGCAGAGCGGGGTTGATGATATGCGTAAAGCTTTAAAACGTGAACGTATGATAGAGTTAATGGGCGAAGGAAAACGTTACTTTGACATTCGTCGTTGGAAAGATGCACCAATAGAAGAATCTCTGCAAATATACGGTTGCAATGTCTTTGTTGGCGAAGCTAAGAGAGACGAATTCCATTCGGCAATTCCTGTTTACAATCTTCCGTCTACGTTCTCAGAGAAACTATGGTTATGGCCTATCAAACATAGTGAATTGAAACGTAATTCGCGTTTAACACAGAACCCAGGATGGACAATGTATGATTAATTCTAAACATAAAGACTTATATATGAAAAAAATATATACTTTGGCAGCTTTGGCTGCAATGACAATGTTGGGAACTTCCTGCAATTCAGAATGGGAAGATGAACAATATGAACACTACATTTCTTTCAGTTCACAACTGGATAGTAAGGGAGTGACGAATATATATGTACCTTATAGTCGCCATGATGCAGAAGGAAATTATGCTGAAGGAGGAGAAGGGAGATCCAATTATCAGTTGCCAATACTTGTTAGTGGCTCTACCGACAATCCAAGTAATGTCACTGTACACGTAGCACATGATGCTGATACATTGAATATTTTGAATTACGCTCGTTACGCTACACGTACAGAACTATATTATGAGGATATGGGAGCAGAAGGATTGGCATACGCTTCGTATCCAGAATCTCTACTGATAAAAGCGGGAGAAAATAAAGGTTTGCTGGATCTTAAATTTGATTTTCGCAACATTGATATGTCAGAGAAATGGGTACTTCCATTGCAGATTGTAGACGACGCGTCTTACAACTACGTAGCTCATCCGCGTAAAGACTATGCTAAGGCAATATTGAGAATCTTCCCATTTAATGATTACTCTGGCGATTATTCTGGTACAGGAATAACCAACAAGGTGGTGACGGGATATGATGGAGATGGTAAACCGATAGAAACAGCAGAATCTATCACAAAATCGTCAATAAGAGGATATGTAATAGATGAACAGACTATTTTTACGTATGCAGGAATAGTAGATGAGGATTATACAGACCGTAGAAAGTATAAAATTAAATTTACCTTTAATGGCGAGACGAATGGTTCGGTTACTATTTCCTGTGATAATGCAGAAGAGATTGGATTTGAATTAAACAAGGACGTGACTCCTTCATTTCGTATTTCTTCATCAATGGATGACGCTAAGCCCTATCTGGAACACCGTTATGTAATAATTAATAATGTTGACTATTATTTCAATTATATACCAGTGGAAGGCACCATCATTCGCTATCATGTAAAAGGTACATTAACATTATCACGTGATATCAATACTCAGATTCCAGACGAAGATCAAGCAATCGAATGGTAGTTCCTTTTAATTGCTAATCTAATGAATCAAGAAGAGGGTGAAGTTCAAGTTATTATTAAAGAAAAGGTGCACGAATATCCGTGCACCTTTCTGTTTTATAAATATATTAAAGATAAAAGTTATGAGAACATTCACGCCAATTGTTTGAGTACTTATTTTCTGTTTATTTATTAGTTATAATACTAATAGAAAATGTCAATCCGCTTCTTTTCTTAATATGTAAATCCGAACATCCATAATGGAATTATGTTTTGCATTCCGAATTCAATATCATCCTTTACGATATAGGAATTTTCAATATTCTGAATTTGTTTCTGAGATTTACCTTTACCACCTATTTCGAAAGTGTATTTTCCTATGGAAAAGTCAGAACAGGAAGAAGTTGTAATTGGTTGTGTAGCTCTCATCAAAGAAAAGAATACTGTTTCCCGTATGTTCCCAATATCCGGCATACTATCTGAAAGGGCATAAGCCAAATTGGTATTATTCAAATAAACTTTATCTACTTTTCCTAACAACCTGATTCCTTCTGTATCACAGCGTAATTGATTAATAATACCAGCTTTCTCCAAATAGAACATAAGCTCTGATATCGTATTTCTATTTATATCAAGTAGAGCTGCTAACTTTGTGAAATTAGGCTTGAAAGGGACACTCTGAGCAATGATATACAATAGCCTTTTTAATTTTTGTGCCGTGGTTATATTCATTTTGGCAAAAATGGGAATATCATTTTCCAATGCTTGGTTTAAAATACTCCGTAATCGAATATAGTACCCTTTCTCCTTGAAAAAGGGGTAATATCCCTGTTGAAGATATTCCTTAAATAACTGAAGAGGTCGTTCTAAATTATATGGGAAATCAACCTTGTTTTTTAAAATGTCTTCTAAAGAATAAACGGGTAAACGATAACCTCTTGAAATTGCAAGATATTCCCGAAAAGAAAGTCCTGTCATACGGTATTCTAACTTTCGTCGACTCAGATCAGCTTCTCCTGTCTCCAGGTCCAATATTGAAGACCCTGTATATACAACCTGTATTCCTGGAATTAGATCATATATATTTTTTATTTCACGAGACCAACCATAGTATTTATGTATTTCATCTATATAGAGTTTTTTGCCACCATGCTGATAAAATTCCATCGCTAAATCAAAAATTCTATGTTCAGAGAAATAAAGGTCATCAGCTGTAACAAACAAAGTCTCATCAATATTATCATATTGTTTTATATGTTGTAAAAGCATAGTCGTCTTTCCTATACCTCTTGCACCTAGTATAGCTATTAAGCGGCTGTCCCATTCAATTTGATCGTGAAGGTAACGAACAAAATCTGTAGAAGTGTTATTGAGCAATGTTCTATATGCTCTGTAAAGAGTCTCCATAATTGATAATTTTCTAGTTGAATGAACAAATATACAATAAATTGCAGAATAAAAATAGCAAAAAAAATAAATATTGCATTTTTTATTCTGCAATTTAAAGAGTTGTACCTAAAATATCTACTGCCTGATTTATATATGATATATTGTATTTTACCATTTTTCAAAATTAATGTAATTACTACAAAGCAGAATAAATTACTATTCAGGAACAAATATTCTATTTGAAACAAACAAAAGGTAGTAAGACCTTTCATATGCAATAAAATCGATATAATTATTTATTTATTTTCTAACTAACAATACGATCTTATCTTATTATCTAGATAGTATATTGAATATCAAAAGTTTATGCGATAAAAAACACGGTTTGGACAGGACCCGGAGAACCAGTTGTGCACGGACGACTTTGCCGGGCATTGGGCTCATAATGCGAACTTGTCAGTGAAAGCAATTATGGGAATGGCTGGTTACAGCGAGATGGCTAAAATGTTAGGATTTAATGATATAGCAGATAAGTATGCTACTATAGCCCAGAAAATGGCAGTCAAATGGGAGGAAATGGCAAATGAAGGAGATCATTATCGCCTTGCTTTCGATCGCAAAAACACTTGGAGCCAAAAGTACAACATGATCTGGGATAAGATGTGGGGGCTGAATCTCTTCCCTAATAATGTAATCAGTAAAGAAATCAACTATTATTTAACGAAACAGAATCCTTATGGATTACCATTAGACTCTCGGAAAGATTACACAAAATCCGATTGGATAATGTGGACGGCAGCTATGTCTTCTGACCAAATAACTTTTGAAAAGTTTGTAGATCCTCTTTATAAATATGTCAATGAAACAATTTCCCGTGTTCCAATTAGTGACTGGTATGATACAAAAACTAATCAGATGACTGGGTTTAAGGCTCGTTCGGTGATTGGAGGACATTGGATGAAGGTATTAACAGATAAAATGTTGAATAATCAATAATTCTAATCTAATTTATTATGAAATGTAAAACTGTAAAAAGTGAATTTGGGAGAATTCAATGTATTCTGCTGGCTCTATTTACACTTTGTTTCGCAAGTTGCAGAGATGAAGAAGAAAAGCAAATAGAACCGTACGACCCTAGTAAACCAGTAGAAATTACCGATTTCACTCCAGACTCTGGTGGTGGAGATACTTACATTGTTGTATATGGTAAGAACTTTGGAACTGATACATCATTATTGAAGCTAACAGTTGGTGGAAAACCTGCTAAAGTTATTAGTGTTCTTGGTGATTATATGTATGCTATTGTTCCTCAGAAAGCTTTTAAAGGCAATTTTGTGCTAACCGTTGGTAAAGGAGAAGATGCACAAACAGTAGAGGCTGAAAAGCAGTTTGATTACAAAAGACAATTAGTTGTATCTAATCTCTGCGGAGAAACGGATGATAAAGGTCATTATGAAATAAAGAATGGTCCATTTGATGATTGTGGCGGTATTGATGAGCCAACTTGGTTTTCATTTGATCCTGAGAATAAACATATTCTTTATTTAGCGCAAGACGAGGGAAGTAAACCTATTCGTGTGCTTGACCTAAAGAATCAAAGGATTTACTCTAATACCCAGTTCAGCATTGAACGTCCACGTACTATTACATGGACTTTAGGAAAGGATGGGATAAGAGATACGATGATTATTGCTAGTGATAGGGGAGGCGATCGTGATGTTAATAACTGGTATTTAGTGCGTGATAGAAGTAAACCGGTTCATGAGGCTTTCAATGTAACTCCTCAGCCACTGATGGAAGGTAAAAATTGTAATGGTTCTGCTATTCATCCAGTAAATGGAGAGTTATATTACAATTCTTTTGCACTAGGTGACGTATTTAGATTCGACTATAGAAATGCTTGGGATCCAGATAGAAAGGTTTTTGACTATACAAAACGGGAGAAACTCTTCTCTATACAAGATGTAAACTGGGAATTTAATATGGTAATTCATCCAACAGGACGTTATGCTTATATTGTAGTTGTCAATAAACACTATATTATGCGGACTGACTATGATAATGTTAGAAAGAAATTTGGGGTACCTTATTTGTTTTGTGGTTCAGTAGGGAATGCTGCTTGGGAGGACGGAACAGGTGACAAGGCTCGTTTAAATACTCCTTATCAAGGAGTGTTTGTTAAGAATAAGAAATATGTCGAAAACAATAACGAGGATGAATATGACTTCTATTTTACAGATAGAATGAATCATTGTATTCGCATTCTGTCACCAGAGGGAAGTGTTACTACATTTGCTGGTCGAGGTAGTTCGGCTTTGAATTCTAACCCATATGGATATGTAAACGGTGCATTACGTGAAAAAGCTCGTTTCGACCGTCCTTCAGCATTAGCTTACGATGAAGAAACAGAAACCTTTTATATCGGTGACTGGATGAATCATCGCATTCGTAAAATCGCTTTAGAAGAAGGAGATGAAACAAGTGAAGAGGTCAATAATTAATTTATGATAAACACATGGAAATAAAAAAGATCCTGATAATGTTTGTACTGTTGCTTAGTTGTATTTTAGGGGCTCAAGCACAGGAATCGATTGTTGTAACAGGAGTTGTTACAGATAAAAATAAGGAACCATTAGTCGGCGTTAATATAACGGTCGGTGATATGGTAGGATTAGGAACTATTACCGATATTAATGGTAAATATAAGATTAAAATGGAACCTTATCATCGGTTAATATTTTCTTATATAGGTTTTGACAAGGTAGAAGTATTAGTAAAAGAACAACGGGTTATCAATGTCGCTATGCAAGAATCAGAAGCTAGTGTTATTGATGAAGTCGTAATCACGGGTACCGGTGCACAAAAGAAGTTAACGGTAACAGGTGCTGTTACTAATGTTAATGTTGCTGATTTAAAGGTTAATCCTACAGGTAGTATTTCTAATGCATTGGCAGGAAATGTGGCTGGTGTATTAGCTATGCAAACTTCTGGTCAACCCGGACAAAATTCATCAGAGTTTTGGATTCGTGGTATATCTACATTTGGAGCTAGTAATGCGGCTTTAGTATTAGTGGATGGTTTTGAACGTAATTTGGATGAGATTAATATTGAAGATATTGAAACTTTTGTTGTTTTAAAAGATGCCTCAACTACAGCTATTTATGGTTCACGCGGTGCAAACGGAGTAATTCTGATTACTACGAAGCATGGTAAGGCAGGCAAAATCAATATTGATGCAAAAGTTGAGACAACGTATAATACTCGCACTATTACTCCTGATTTTGTAAATGGGTATAACTATGCTTCTATGATTAATGAAGCGCGTATCACACGTGCTCAGGAGCCTCTTTATCAACCATATGAATTGGAAATATTGAGATTAGGATTAGATCCGGATTTATATCCTAATGTAAATTGGAAGGATGTATTGATGAAAGATGGTGCAATGACTTACCGGGGCACAGTGAATATGAATGGTGGTGGTGCTACAGCTCGTTATTTTGTTTCTGCCAGCTACATTGAAGAACAAGGTATGTATAAAACGGATGAAAATTTAAGGAAAGATTATGATACGAATGCGAATGCTAAAAGATGGAACTACCGTTTAAATACTGATATTGACATTACTAAGAGCACTTTATTGAAAGTTGGTGTTTCCGGTTCATTGAAGAAAGTTAATGAACCGGGATTAGGTGGAGATATATGGCATTCAATTATGGGACAGACACCTATATCTATTCCATTAGTGTATTCTAATGGTTATATACCGGCTTATGGAACAGGTAATCAGACCAACCCTTGGGTACTCGCTACGCAAACTGGCTATAATGAAGTTTGGGAGAATAAAATTCAAACAAACGTGACTCTTGAACAAAAGTTGGATTTCATAACCAAAGGACTTAGCTTTGTGGGACGTTTTGGTTATGATACTAATAATAAAAATAACATCAAACACGAAAAATGGCCTGAACAATGGAAGGCTCAACGTTTCCGCGATGAGAACGGAGAACTTGTTTTTGAACGTATTTCAACGGAACAAAAGATGAGAATTTCCAGTGGAGCATCAGGTGAGAGACTGGAATTCTTTGAGGCCATTTTGCAATATGATCGTGGTTTTAAAGAACATCATTTAGGTGGAACATTGAAATATAATCAAGATTCTAAAATAATGACTGTAAACATTGGAGACGATATAAAGAAGAGTATTCCTCGCCGTCACCAAGGTTTAGCTGGGCGTGTAAGTTACAATTGGAATTATCGTTATTTTGCCGATTTTAATTTTGGATATAGTGGCTCTGAAAATTTTGCAACAGGTCATCAATTCGGATTTTTTCCTGCTTTTTCTGTAGCATGGAACATCGCGGAGGAACCCATCATAAAGAAGAGTCTGAAATGGATGAATATGTTTAAACTACGTTATTCTTATGGAAAGGTGGGGAATGATAATTTTGGCGATAACGTCAGGTTCCCTTATATGTATACAATTGGTAGTGGTGGTGGTTATCAGTGGGCTGATTATAACTATGATAAAAACTTTGGAGGGAAGATATACACAGATTTAGCTTCCAATAATGTAACATGGGAGATTGCAACCAAGCATGATATCGGTGTAGACTTGTCTTTATTCAATGATAAATTTACAGCTACTATTGATTATTTTCATGAGCAACGTGATGGTATTTATATGACACGCGACCATCTGTCTTCTATGATCGGTTTAAATGGAAAGAGGCCAAAAGCGAACGTCGGAAGTGTTCTTTCTGAAGGTTTTGATGGAAACTTTGCTTATAAACAAAAAGTAGGTGATGTTAATTTAACGATTCGTGGTAATATGACTTACAGTAAGAATGAAATTCTGGAAAGAGACGAAGCATACAATGTTTATGAATACCAAATGGATGAAGGGCACCGTGTGGATCAAGCCAAGGGGTTAATAGCTTTAGGATTATTCAAGGATTATGATGATATTCGTAATAGTCCAAGACAAGATTTTGGGAGTGTACAACCCGGTGATATCAAATATAAAGATGTTAATGGCGATGGTGTGATCAATGATGGAGACCGTGTTGCTATTGGTGCAACTACAAAACCAAACTTAATTTATGGTATGGGTATTTCGGCGCAATGGAAAGGCTTGGACGTAAATTTGCATTTTCAGGGAGCAGGCAAATCGACATTTTTTATTGATGGTCCTTCCGTATATGCATTTAGCAGTGGGACATGGGGAAATATTTTGAGTGATCTTGTTGAGAATCGTTGGATTGATTCTAGTATATCCAATAATCCGGCTACAGAGAATCCTAATGCTTCTTATCCTCGTTTGAGCTATGGAGGTAGTGGCAATAATTTTCGTCAATCTACTTATTGGCTGCGTAATGGTTCCTATTTACGTTTGAAGACATTGGAAATTGGTTATTCTTTGCCTAAATCAATGGTAAATAAGATTCATTTTAATAGCATGCGACTTTTCTTTATAGGAACGAATCTGTTAACTTTCTCTAGCTTTAAGCTTTGGGATCCTGAGTTGGGAAGTTCTAATGGGGAGAAATATCCACTGGCTAAGATGTTTACTTTGGGATTGAGTGTTAACTTGTAATTTGAAAAACGAAATAATAATGAAAAAGAAATATATTCTTTTGTCTGCAGTATTGGGGTTGGGATTAGGTTTAAGTTCCTGTTCCGATTATTTGAATGTGGATAAGTTTTTTAAAGATCGTATGTCTTTAGAAGATGTTTTTAAGAGTGAAGACTATTCAGAAGAATGGCTTGCCAATGCTTATTCTTATCTGACTGGATCGAATGCGGATGTTGCTAGTAAAGGACATACTCCTTTCTGTTTTGCTGATGATATGTACTTTGGCGATCGTGACGACTTCTACAAGCGGCTGAAAAACGGGGAATATGGTGAAGGGGATCAGCAAGGTTCCTGGGGAGCTTGTTATTCCGGTATTCGCCAAGCATCTATTTTTATTCAGAATATAGATATAAATGAAGAGTTTACACCGGAGGAAATTGCCGACTATAAAGCGCAAGCTCGTTTTGTGAGAGCTTATTATTACTGGTTGCTATTGCGTAAATATGGACCTGTACCTTTGTTACCGGAAGAAGGGCTTGATTATACTGAAAGTTATGATGCACTATCTCAGTCGCGAAATACTTACGATGAATGTGCTAATTATATTGCCAGTGAGATGGTGTTAGCTGCTAAGGATTTACCACTAGCACGTGGTCCGTTGTCAATAGCTCGTCCTACTCGTGGAGCGGCATTGGCTGCTCGTGCGAAAGTTTTGTTGTATGCTGCGAGTCCGATTAATAATCCACGTCCCGCTGATACGGAGAAATTTACAGATATGGTAGATGATAATGGAAAATGTTTAATTGCTCAAGAGTATGATGAAAGTAAATGGGCTAGAGCTGCAGCAGCTGCCCGTGATGTAATTGAGTTGAATCAATATGAACTTTATCATGCAGGTATTCGTGAGACGGAAGCTCCAGGTTTCCCAAAGACTATTATCCCACCAGCTGATGGTAATTTTTCTGAGAAAGAATGGCCGAATGGATGGAAAAACATTGACCCATTTGAATCATATCGATCTATATTTAATGGGCAACTGGCTGCTGAAAATAATCCGGAACTTATTTTTACTCGTGGACAGAATCAGAGTACGGAGGGGATCAATGTTTTGGTAGGACACCAATTACCGCGCTTTACAAGTGGTTGGAATACCCACGGATTAACGCAAAAGCAATGTGATGCTTACTATCTGAATGATGGTACAAATTGTCCGGGTAAGGAGCGTGAACTGAATCTGCCGGGACGTAGCGATATGCGTGAACGTCCTACAGGGTTCGTAACAAAAGAAGATGTAGAGGCAGGACGTTATAAACCCTTGGCAGAAGGCGTTTCTCTTCAATACGCCAATCGTGAGCCACGTTTTTATGCTTCGGTTGCATATAGTGGGTCTGTATGGTATTTCTTGAAAGCTGATAAAGAAGATAATAAAGGTCCTAAACAGATATTCAATTATCGTGGTGGAGGGAATGGATATACCAATACTATGTTCTGGCTGCGTACTGGTATTGGTGTGATGAAGTTTGTCCATCCAGATGATGCAAATGATAATAACAGCAATGATAATGGATGGACGCATATTCGTAAGAAAGCAGAACCTGCTATCCGTTATGCAGAAGTGTTGTTAATTTATGCGGAAGCTTTGAATGAATTGGCTGGCAGCTATAACGTTGCTTCATGGGATGAAATGCAAACTTACTCTCTCACTCGGACAGAAGATGAGTTAAAGAAAGGAATTCAACCAATACGTATTCGTGCGGGTCTTCCTGATTATACTCAGGAAGAATATGGAGATCCTGCCAAGTTCCGTGAGAAATTGAAGCGTGAGCGTCAGATTGAATTGATGGGTGAAGGTCATCGTTATTACGATTTGCGTCGTTGGAAAGATGCTCCTGTTGAAGAGGCATTGCCAATATATGGATGCAATACTCTAATGACTGAGCAGCAAAGAGATTTATTTCACACCCCAGTTGTTGTACCTTCATTACCTACGACCTTCTCTCGTAAAATGTATTTTTGGCCTATTTCTCATGATGAATTGAAGAAGAATAAGCGTTTGACTCAGAATCCTGGTTGGACTTATAATGATTAATTCTAAATATAATATCATATGAAAAAGATATATAACTATTTGTTAATGATAGTTTGTCTGTTAATAATCTGTTCTTGTAACGATGAGTGGAAGGACGAACAATATAATCAGTATATTTCCTTTAAAGCTCCAGTGGATAGCAAAGGATGTACTCAGATCAACGTTAGGTATAAGAAAGATGGTAAGACAAGCTATAAATTGCCTGTGATTGTCAGTGGATCGACTATGAATGAAAAAGATTTGAATATTCATTTTGCTGTCGATCCGGATACTCTTGATATTTTCAATATTGAACGGTTCAATACACGTACGGAACTTTTTTATGAGGAGTTGCCATCAGAATATTATAGTTTTTCAGAAACATTGCAAATCCCTGCTGGCGATTGTGTAGGGCTGCTAGATGTTGATTTTTCACTTAAGGATCTGGATATGGTGGAGAAATGGATTTTGCCTATTACTGTAACTGATGATCCTTCATATAATTATCAGTCTAACCTGCGTAAGCATTATCGTAAAGCGTTATTGAGAATAATGCCGTTTAATGATTTTTCAGGTTCGTATAGTACGACTGCTATGAAGACTTATTTTTATGATTCTGATAAAAATGAGACAGTTGGAGATGCTATGGTCGCTAATACTCGTACTGCTTATGTTGTGAACGATAGTACAGTGTTTTTTTATGCCGGCTTAATGGATGAAGATTTGGAAAGGAGCAAGAGACGTCTGTATAAGATTTATGTGAAGTTCAATGCAGATAAATCACTGACTTTAGAAGCGGATAATGACGATATTAAGTTTGAAGTGCCTGATGGTACTACGCCAATTTATTCGACAACAAAGAATATGGATGCTACCCGGCCTTATATCGAGCATCGTTATACAACTTTACGATTGACCTATTTGTTCAATGATATCACTTCGGCTCCAGTTCCCATTCGATATAAAGTGACTGGTACTTTATTGCTTGAACGTAAAATTAATCTTCAGATTCCAGATGAAGATCAGGCTATTGAGTGGTAATAATTTGATGTGTGATTAAAATAGAAAGAGACTGAACTCAGAAGTATATTTTGAGTCAGTCTCTTTCCATTTTTATGTATTTAGCTTGTACTGCTCCATATTTGAGAAGACAATGCACATGCGGAATGAGAACGTTGGGCGCATGCGAACTTTGTTCTGCCTAAACATCCGAAAAAATGAAAGAAGGACAGATGAAGAGTAGATTGATCTTGAGGTATCTATGGCAGTAGATGAGATGTTATGATGTAACTGCCAATTGAAATTATTTAATATCGCCCCTGGTTCTTTAGAAATCAGGGGCGATATTAGTTATAGCAGGAACGATACTCATTGTGAGTATCTGTATCTTATTGGGATGCTCCCATTGTAGAATATGTCATACTGCCGATTTTACCATCATTACTCAATATTTCGGCTTGGATAATTAATGGGGTGGAATATTGATTGTTATAACACTCGATGACCACTTTTCCGTTATTGTCTGTCTGCACAGACGGATTCCAGTAAAGCGTCCGTCTTTTGTCAACCTGATCTTTATATAATTCTTTGTCCGGATAAGCGGGAGAATAATATTCTAATGCCGGAGTATACCCCTGTATCATCGTTTGACGGGTTCCAAGAGCGGCTGTCTCATGCTTATTCAAAACGTTATGTCTGGGTAGTGGAATCAGATAAAAGATGCTATATTTATCTAATTCCGATATATTCACATCGTTTGAGTTAGAAAGTTTTGTGTTCTGAATGATTTCGTCACTAATTCCTCCGCTACCCTTACCGATAATGATTGAGGCTAATCCATCTACTTCAGTCAACATCATTTTGACTTCTGTTTCGGATAGAATCCTGTTCTCCATAATGTAGCAGATCGGTTTTTGACGGTAAGTATAGGTGTCATTTGTTCGATCCCAATAGAAGAGAGGGCTTAGTTTTTCCATTAATTCAGGAATCGTAGTAACCACTTTCCCATTGTCACGGAGCTTATCTACTGATTGTCGTATATCATAGTAAGCATCAATACTTTGCTCGTTGATCTTAGTAGTCATGTTTGTACTTTTGGAACGGCGCTTGCTTTTAATTTCAACTTCGTCCAATAGATAAAGACCGTCTGCCCGGCGGACAGAATCCATATACAGAGAGTCGAACTTTTCTGCTTGTTGCTGCCAGCGATCTATGCTGTTCCACTTGGGATGTAGTTCGCTGTAGCCATAAGCCCGGACAGCTGGTGAGAAATGGCGATCAATAAAGATGGAAGCATCTTTGTTCCGTTCTTTACCAGCTCTTCGGGTTTGGATGATAGCTTCCAGTTCTCCTTCAAAGTCTTCCATCGGGATGCTGAAATACCCGTTCTCATCTGTGACAGTCTGCCCGGTAATAATATTCGCATCTTTTTTGACCATTACACTAAGGTCTATATTCTTTAGTTTATTTTTGAGAATAGTTGACTTTACTTGTCCATATAGCACTAATTGAGATTCAGGAGCCTGATTGGCAACAAATGGAGTCGTTCCGATAAGTTGGCTCATATCATATTTGCGCCATCCATGCACCAATAATAGTATATCCAGTTCTTTCTGCTTTCGGGGAGAAGCTTCTGTGAAATAATATCCCGGTTGATGTATATAGCCTTTTAAATCAGATGTTAAAAGAAGATCGGTGAAAAGATTATTATCGTATGCTGAATAGTCCGAACGGAGGGCATCGCGGATACTCACCGATAACTTACTTGGGATAGGTTCTCCCAAGGCATTGTTTACTTGAAGTTCGCAGCGGATTGGAGCGTATGGGGCATATATTGTTTTCAGTCCATTGGGAGATATTTGCAAAGGTGCCCGAGGAGAGGAAAATACGAATCGTTCGCTTATTGTATTTCCTGCACGGTTGATGAGGCTGATTTGTAAGACTCCTGGCGGTAATTTACGGGATAGCAAGGTGAAACTCTGAGGCTTATTTACTTGGCAACTGATTAATTGATAAGCATATGGACGTCCTTGGTGATTAACGAAAACTGCTAATGTGTCTTGAGGGGTCGAAGCATTGCAGGCTACCTCTACCGAAATCGCTCCGGCATTGTTGTTTATTTTTAAAACATATCCATTGGGCAATGCTTTAGGAAGCGAAAACTTGTAATCTTTTCCATGATAGTTTACCTTGGCTATAGCAGGTTTAGCAGAAGGTGTGTACTCAAAACATCCCATTCCATCGTGTAAAGTCTCGAAAGAAGTGATTTCTTGTCCTTCTTGGGTGTACAGGGTACCTGATAAATTAATCTCACCTTCACTTTTACTTTCTGCTTTAAAAGCTACCTGTGATGTAAGCCCCTCTACCAGTTGTCCTCCTTCCGGAAAGAAACGCAGACTCAGTTTCTCTTTAGTCTCTTCCGGTCTTGTTTCCATAGAAGGGCTTAATTCATAAGTGCTGATGCTACGTTCCAGCTGATCGCTGTTTGACAGTTGATAAATAGGGAAAGTACGTGAAAAATAATGCGGCTCGTTAAAGGCAAGCATCCAGCGGGTGTAGGCACGTACTTCATAATAGCCTGACAACATTGATTTGGATAGTACAAACTGACCGTTTCCTTCTCCTTGTGTCAATTTGATAATCTGTTTGTCGGTTATGTGACCTGCCTGATCTACCAACTCCACGTATAAAGGACGGCTGATTGAACTGAAAACTTGTTTCTCGGCAAGAGTTACATACGCTTTGAACCAGATAGTGTCACCTACATAATAACTTGTATTGTCGAAATGCAGATAAGCTTTTTCGCGTGGATAAGTTTCAGCAAAAGTTTGAGCTTGATTCATATATTGTTCAAATACCACTTTGGCTGGTGGATTTTCGCCATGAACACCTGTCATCAAGATACTGCATAAGAGTATAAATAAGAATCTTTTGTTTTTCATATTAGTGTTTCTATTTTAAAGGGAGCCATACTTTATGACTGCTGTTTTTATCTCTGTTTGCTACCATATAGTAAGGAATTGCTATTCCGGACCATTCATTATTGTTTATTTGTATGATGTTTACATCGCGGAATTGCTGATGTTGTTTGCCAATAGCATATTGAGTCTCTGGCATTATTCTCATCTGATTGAGGTTCGGGTTATCGCAACTTTCAATACAGTAAATCACAGGACCGGATGCTAATGCAACCTGTTGATTCAGTTCCTTGATCTGATGGTTAGGAGTAATAATACGCGGATTTATCGGGAGTTTCAGCATTACTTTATCCTTAGGATACCACTTGCGGTCAATCTCTGCGTATCCATCTTTGATTTTGAGATTGACAGGTTGATTGTTTACGTAGAGTTTAATCTCATCCTTCAGATCAGATTCATACAAACCATAAGGATTTTCTATTCCCTGTGCCCATCCCGGAATGCGTATTCGAAGTGGGAATCGGGTTGCTTTTAGGGGACTGACTGTCAGTTGTACAGTCCCGTTCCACGGATATTCGGTTTCTTGTTTGAGCTGAATTTCCTTTCCTTTACCTAGCTGAATCTGTGTTTCACTGCCTACAAATAAGTTGATATAAATCCCCTTGGTATCGTGAGAATAGATAAATCCGGGGAATGCTCCGGTAAATTTCAGGAACATGGGAGGACAGCAAGGACAGCCGTGCCATTCCCAACGGTTATGCTTTTCAGCATTGAGTGGATTCTGGTACGTATACTGATTGCCTGAAAGGGAAACAGCCGTCAATGCACTGTTATAAAGTACTCTTTCCAGTTCATCCATGTATTTTCCCTCTCCGGTCAGCTCATTCATACGTTGGCTGAAGAAACCGGCGCCGATGGCAGCACAAGTTTCCAGATAAGCATCAGCGGGAAGATAATAATCAGGACCGAATTTCTCGTCTTCATGGATGGCCCCCACACCTCCGGTGATAAACATTCGCTTACCGACCATATTGTCCCACAGCCGTCTGGCTGTTTCTACATAGGCTGAAGAATGATTCTCAAGTGCGGCGGTAGCAATGCCTGTTGCCAGTAAAGTTGCACGTACAGCATGTCCTTCTATTGTTTGTTGATCGAATACGGGAATGGAATCCTGTGCATAGTCTCCCCAGGAAGGGCGGGAGTGAGGGCTGTATTGCGCTTCTGCATATTGGTTTTCCCTAATCCATCGTTCTGCTTTCTCGTTACCCCAACTCTTCCATAAGGGGAATCCACAGTGATGTCCTCGGTTTTCTATCCAGAAAGTGAGCAGTTTCCAATAGTTGTCTTCATTGACAGGCACTTCAAGTTCCGTTTTTAGCTCCGGATGCTGTTTGTACAGCCAATACAGTTTAATAATTGCTTCTTCCGGTCCGGAATGTGAAGGGACGATGTTCTTCTTAGGTTGTTCTCCCATGTATTCGCACATGTAGTTTGTCAGACGCGTTGCTACGGAGAGTAATTTCGTCTTTCCGGTGGCCAGATAATAGTGCACGCCGGCTTCTATCAGCATACCGGAGTTATATACCTCATGCTGCCATCTCAGAAATCCCCCGTTTTCACCCCATCGGTGTTCCGGTTCGTCAAGAGTAGTGTAGGTGTTGATATATCCATTCGGATCTGTAGCCTGTGCGGCTGCAATGCGATTGATGTAGTCATCAACCCGTGCTTCCAGATTCTTGTCGGGATATAATATCAGGTAGTCGGCAATGCCTCGGATCGATTCGTAGATAAGTCCGTCGAACCAGGGCGGTCCTACGTGACCGCCGGTACCTGTACAGCCTTGGGTTACCCGGTCGAAGTTGCTTAATGTATTGTGATTGCCGGGCTCATTGACGTGTTTGCCTTCAAATTTGTTTAATACGTCGTCAATGGTAACACGTTTCCATAATTCCATTTTCGGTGACCAGAAAGAATCATCTATATGTACCTTTCTGGCTTCAATGAAAGTCACTTTACCCATCGGCTTTTGGGCATATGTTGTTGTATACTTGCCACTTAAGTTGCATAATGTGAATGCCAATAACAGTGTAAAATGGTGTTTCTTCATAATTCTTCTTTGTGTGATTCAGACTTTTATTCCTTCTTCTCTTTTTGCGGTCTGCTTGGTATCTTTTCAAAAATAGCTTTGATACGCTCCATGTTGAGTTTGGGGCGGCGGTCGTAATAGTAAATACCATTCTTCTCTTGTTCGATATCGGTGAACTGCGTATAGCAGAATCCGGTGATATTGTTGGCAAACAATATGGCATTGATATAACTTTCCAGGCGTTCGTAGAAGCCTTCTTCATTAGTGAGCATATCGCCATATCCCCATGAATTATTCCGTTCCTGGCCTTCTGCCCATACGACTCCTCCGAATTCTCCGACAAAGAGAGGCTGGTTATGCTGATAATTATTGTCGGACTTTAGGCGCAAAGAGAAGCGTGTTGGGTCCGATTCGTAATTCCGGAAGTTCCAAATGTCAGTTGTGAAATGTATGTCACCTGCTATATCGTTGACGAGGCGGGTAGGATCAATCGCTTTGGTCAGGCGGTAAGTATCCGAAATCAGTCGTACAAAGGTAGAAGGAAACATATTCACAGACGGTTGATTGAAAGGTGTCCATGTGATAATGGAGGGATGGTTACGATCTCTTATCAGAATCTCCGTCCATTCGCTAAGGAAGTTGCGTGATGCTATTTCATTGCTGATGTTCATGCCCCAGTTAGCGGATTCTCCCCACGTGATAAATCCTAATTTGTCTGCCCAGTAATGGAATCTTTCTTCAAACACCTTTTGATGAAGGCGCGCACCGTTGAATCCGGCAGCTTTACACAACAGAATGTCATTTTTCAGTGCTTCATCGCTAGGGGCAGTCCATATTCCATCAGGATAATAACCTTGATTCAATACAAGACGTTGGAAGTAAGGCTCATTGTTCAGGTAGATCATTCCGTTGGATGTGTGCACTTTGCGCATCCCCGTATACGATTTTACTTCATCAATCACTTTTCCTTTTTCATCTTTGATGCGGTAAGTGATGTCATACAGGAAAGGATCTTCGGGACTCCACAGCTTCATCTTTTTTATGGGAATAACAAGGTTGGAGCCGTTGATGCATTTGACCGTTTTCTGGGCGACTTGTCTGTTACCGTCAGATAAGATGATTTCCATTGTCTTGTCATTAGACGATTGATAGAACTCTGGTGTGATGAACAATTGTTCCCCGTCTATATCCGGTCGTGTTTCTACAGCTTTTAATCCATAAGGTGAAACTGCTTCCAGCCATACAGTCTGCCAGATTCCGGTGACGCGGGTGTAGAAGCAGGCAAATGAAGATACTTGAGGAGACTGTTTGCCCACTGCCTGTGCGCCTGAACGAATATCATCAATAACGAAAACAACCAGATTGTGTGTCTGTCCCGGTTTCACTGACCGGGTCAGATCTATCGAGAACGACGAACTGCCTCCGCAATGATTGCCGACGAATTCTCCATCGATAAAGATTTCTGCAAAATAATCCACAGCACCGAAGTTAAGCAATATCTTTTTCCCTTGCCATTCTGCCGGTATAGACAGAGAACGTTGATACCACATCTGATTAATGAAGTCTGTGTAGCTCACTCCGGACAACTTGCTTTCCGGACAGAAAGGCACTGTAATTGTGTTATTGAAACTTTTAGCTTCGAACAGCTTGCGGTTTTTCCCGGAGTTGGAAAGATCGAATTCGTATGTCCAAGTGCCATTTAAATTTATCCATTCAGTTCTTTCGAACTGAGGACGGGGATATTCCGGACGTGGAATGTCATTCGTCGCATTTACTGTAAAAGATAACAATAAACCGAACAGAATCAGATGTGATTTCTTCATGATAGTACTTTAATGTTTTGTGCTAATTTACATTATTAATGTGTATTAGTACAAAGGTAAGAATTTAGACTTCTGAAAGAGGAAACATACTGTTCAATAAAAGAAAAAAACTGTTCATTGATGAGATAAATATTTCTTGTGTTTCCTTATTTCCGTTTTAAGCATGAATTTCGGCTTATTCCGACTGAAATGATTGTCTTACTTTTATCTATACCGAATTTTGTTGTTTATTGAACTGCATATTTCCTTTTTTCTCTGATCTTTTTCTTATTTTTGTAATATCAGAGTATAATACTATGGTAAAAGATATTTTTGTTGACAGCACCTTTACTGATGGTGTCATTCATTATTCTATTAAATAAAGAAGTATGAGTGGATTTTTAGGTAATATCGATATAAGTACAGCAATGACAATTGCTGCTGCTATTGTTATCATTTCATGTGTGTGGGGCAGTGTTATAGTGACCAGAAAATTTTATAAGGAACGTAGATTTGTCAGACTGATGTTGTGTTATGGCTGTTACTTGATACTTATTATAATGGTGACATACCAATGGTGTAGAGTGGTACTTAAATAATAAATAAAACTATGAGAACACTTCTTTTTTTGTTTCTATGTATAAGTACGAGTTTTGCGATAGCTCAGATTTCCCCAAAAGCTGTTGAGAAGAATAAGGAAGCTGAAATAGATTCACTGGAATCGGAAATGATGAATTTCTTTCAAGCGACGTTGGAAAGGAATTATGGTCGAAAAGATGCTCTTGACTTATTAGTAAAGGGTCTGGAACGATATCACTTCAACTATTTATTGGATGTAGACAAAGGGCAACTGGAACGGATTAATGAAAAACTATATGCGGGTGGTTTACTCTATTCCTATTTTGTTGATGGAGCTATTCTACATGATTCTTGCACGCTGTTTGTTCCAACTGGAGTTTCTCGGTCAGAATATCGTCAGTCTGATGTCTATAAACAGGCGTCTGAGAGTTTAAAGGAGCATGGTGGCTCTCTAAATCTTGTTACTGATTCGCTAAAATATGCATATATGAAGACTCAAGTTGAGTATATAATATTGCCGTTTAAGAAACGGTTGGATGGCTTTACATATTTGCAAAGGGAATTGGAACTGGCTATTCACCCTGCCTTGAAAGCGTATCTCAAAGCTGAAGATGTAACAGGAGGAGTTTCTTCGGTTATGCTATTTGAGGAAATTGCCAAAGATACGAATCATTTCTGCAGTGATTTTAAGACGGATCGTGATGTAAGGATGTTCCTGACGCTTTATTTCTGGAAATATTTATGCTATTTTGCGAATATTGATTTTTATACTGGTCGGGATAAAACTGAAGGAATTTTGAAGGAAGAGTCGAATTAATTTGGAAATATGATTATAAACCACAATAGCAAATAATAGATATTGTAAATTCGATAGTTAAAATGGGATGAAATAATCCCGAGAATACAGATATCAGAAGAAAATATCTTATGCTTACCGAGTACTATATAGTTTTAAAACAGTAACTATTTATATTATGAAATTGAGATTTGTACATTTGTTATTATTGCAGTCCATAATGCTTCTTCCTTCCTGTTCTAGCCAGAGTAAGAAAAGTATGGATACATCGACAGAACCTGTTGATGCACAGGTGAATGTGGCGGATAGTAGTGTCGATGAACAACAAGCTATCAGCATGATTAAAGACTTTTATGAGGCCTATGCTGTCAGTTGCCTGTCCATAGGTAAAGAAGCCGTTGCTCTAGGAGATTCAGTTAAGGAAAAGTATCTGACCAAGGAGCTGATTGAAAAAGTGGATAGTTTGGTAAAGGCAACAGATGCTGATCCGATTATTCGTGCGCAAGACCTGGGGGAAGATGATATAAAAACATTGGTGGTGAAGCATTTGAATGACAATTGGTATCAGGTTGGCTATACTTCAGCTAAAGGCAGCCAGTTTGAACGTGCTGTCAGTATTCCCGTTAGAGTAGTTAACATTGGTGGACAGTATCAGATTGATGATATAACCGCGGAAAATGAATAGCATAAATAAGCGGTATAAAAAAAGACAAACAGCTCTTTTCTTAAAGTAAAAGATGCTGTTTGTCTAAATTCAACGAGGAAAAGAGTATCTGTTTTATTTCTGTTCTTTGATTTTTTCCATCAGTAGTTTCATATAGTAACCACCTACTACGGAACGTGCCTTAAAGTTCATCATCTTTCCGGTATTCGTATCATGCCAGTCGCTGATAGGCACACGGGAAGTTGTTTCGTTCGCATAATCATAGAACGGGTCAATGAACTTTTGGAAAGTAGCGTCATCCGGTGACATACAAGCACTCCATACAATCCAGTCGGTTTTGGTGTATTGCGCACGAGAGTCCAGTAGCAATCCATATTTATTCTGCTTGGTCAGATAGAAAGGAATTTCTGTGTCGAATATTTTCTGTGGGAAGATGTTCATGTTAAATACTTTGTCCCATACCAGATTATATTTCTGACTCCACGTTCCCGGCTTGTCGAATGCCAGTTTGTAATGGTCACCGTCGAATGCCATTTTCTCCCATTCTATCGCAAGTTTCTTAGCGGTTTCGATATATCTGTTCGCAGTTGTTTCTTTGCCCAGCATGCGTGCCATTTCTCCATATCCGGCAATTGCCATGATTGCTTTGGCAGAAAGGTTGGCGTTGTGTGCTAAGTGTCCGGCAAAGTCGTCTGTGCAAAGCTGGTTTTCCGGGTCCAGTCCATTTTCGATCAGGTAGTTTGCCCACGTAGATAATGTTTCCCAGTATTTGGAAGCATAGTTGGCATTACCTTCCATCATAGAAATCGCAGTGGTTACCAGAATCATGTTTCCGGCCTCTTCGATAGGCATATCTTCACCATAGAGCTGTCCGTTGGCAATAGGATAAGTTCCTAAGTCATGCGCAGGATAAGGTTTGTTCCAGCGTCCGCTTTCGCTATAGTAGAAGATAGAGTTGAGCATACCTTTCATCAGTTCCGTATTATAAATGAGATATAGCGGAGAAGATGGGTAAGTGAGGTCTACCGTATTGATGCAGCCATTGCTGTGGTTCTCTTTGGACAAGAATAACAGGTTGCCTTCTTTGTCGGTAAGGAGCTTATGAGCAGTAATAGAGTGGCGGTAGGTCAAAGCGAGTAGTTCGGCATATTTTCTGCCTCCGGCTTTTTCCGCGTCAGCCATTAATTGCTGGTCGAAAGCGCGGCAGCGTTCCATCAATGAAGGATAAGAAGCCTGTGCACGTTCGAAAGCGTCAAAGATGCTGACTTGTCCGTTGTGTTTCCAGTACGCCATACGACGTTCGTAGAAATATTCGATGGCATAGATGTCATCATAGCCTACCATTACATAGCCTGATTTGCCCTGGCTGTCAACCTTGCCCAGGTTTTCGGTATAAGCCATGGCAGGCATACTGCTTTCGCTGCGGGAGATCACATTCTGAGAGTTCGGAAGCAGTTTGCCGCTGCTGATAAATGATTGCTTCATGTCATAGTAGCTACCTATACTCAGGTCTTTGTTGGGCGCATTGTTGCTGGCCAGATAGGCATATCCCCAGTCGATACGCACGCCATCTCCTTTACGTTTCACGTAAGGCTGGTCGATGGTACCCGCTTTGAGATAATCCATGCCGTTTTTGCTGATCTTTTCGGAAATTGTTGGTTGTGACGGTTCGTGTACGGCGAGTTGCGGGGTCGTTTCGATATAAACTTGTACGTCGTGTTGTTTCTTATCGAGTGAACGTACGCGATAAGAAATGTAGTTGATGGGAGTTGAGATCAGATCGAGATCCTCCATCAGCAGGGGAGCGGTAAATACAAGGTCCAGTTCTACCGGTCCGCAGGTGAATGTATAGTAAGTCTGGGTAGGTAATACATCGACAGACTTTTGAATAGCGGGTTCTTTGAAATTACTGATTTGTTTATTCTCACGAAACAGTCCGAAATCAACATATGCTCCGCCTGTTGTGTTGTGACAGTGAGCGGCGATGACGTTGGTTCCTTTGCGGAGTTTGGCTTTGGCCGATGCCGACAGTTCGACGGTGACATCGTTATTCCAGGAATAGTCGGTTGCCACCAGCTTTTCACCATTGAGGTAGAGTTCGAAAACATCGTCGTGGGAGTAACGGAGATAGATTTTATCGTTCGTTAAGTCCTGTTGCAGGTCGAAGCTGCGGCGTACCCAGATATCTTCGGTGTTCCACTCTGTGCTGATATACTTCATATCTTTGGTGCCGAAAGCGGCTTTCCCTTTTTTCCATCCGGCATCGTCGAATTGGGCTTGCATCCAGCTGGAAGCAGGCTGAGACAGGGTGTACTTAGCTTCCCAGCGTTCGTCATTCGTCATCGGAAGAATGACTTCCAGATTTTCCTTGTCTTTACCCATGAAACGATATACTTTCCCGTCTACTCGCAGAGCGCCCAGCAAAGGATGTGTGGCAGCTGTCCAGTGTTCGGTGTTTCCCTCGTTCAGTTCGTTGTAGGGAGACCAGATAGCGAGATAGGTATCGGAGGTGATCAGAGGTACCGACGGTGCGCGTAAAGCGATATCCTGACTTGTTTTAAACAGGTCAGTTGCCTGCACGTTGCATGCAAGGCAAACTGACATGATTGTAGAGAAGAGTTTATTCATTAATAAAAAACGTTTATTTATTTAGCGAGTTACAAATTTTCTGGTTGATGGCTTTGATTTTGGGCTCGTCTACTTTGATAACTTTCCGGTCATAAGTAACCAGACCGTTCACTTCTTCTTCCACATCGGTAATTTGTGTGTATACAGCAGCAGAGAATCCTTTCTCAATCAGTTCCAGTAAGTGGTCTGCATATTTGATGTATTCATTAGTCACTTCTTCCGGTGTATTGAACTTCACATAGCCCCAGTTCTTGTCTGCCAGCCACAGATGTCCTTTCAGTGCCATACCTATACCGCCATATTCGCCCAGTACGGTAGCACGTGTCGGATCATAAAGGTAGAGGTTCGGTCCGGGATAATTGTGCAGGTCGAGAATATCACCACAAGTATAGTGATTACCGCCACTGGCAGGATTTACCAGACGGCTGGGGTCATATTCTTTAGTCCATGCAGCGATTTCGGGTGTTTTGAATTGTCCCCATGCTTCGTTGAAAGGTACCCATACACCGATGCTGGGATAAGAATACAAGTAGTCGATAATTTCTTTCCACTCTTTGCGATAGTTGGCTTCTGATTTGGCAGAACGGATGGCGTCTGCGCCGTCATAATATTTGTGCATTTGCCATTCAGCGGGGCCACGGCCACCATTCGGCATGTCTTGCCATACGATCAGTCCGAGTTGGTCACAATATGTATACCAGCGTGCAGGTTCTACTTTCACATGTTTGCGCACCATATTGTAGCCGAAGTCTTTAATCTTTTTCAAGTCATATACCAGTGCTTCATCTGTCGGAGCTGTGTATAGACCGTCAGGCCACCATCCCTGGTCGAGCGGACCAAATTGGAAGTAGTCTTTGTTGTTCAGTTGCAGGCGCGTAATACCATTCTTGTCTTTGTGAGTTGAGAATTTACGGAGAGCAGTATAGCTCTTCACTTGGTCTATAGCTTTGCCGTCCTTATACAGGGTGACTTCCATATCATAGAGTGAAGGAGATTCGGGTGACCATAGTTTGACATCTTCCGGCATCGTTAATTCTACCGGTACACCATTGAGCGCTGCTCCTTTGGCTACCAGGTTTTTGCCGTCGAACACTTTCACTTCTACTTTGTCCGGAGAGCATACATTAGTAGTTACTTCCACTTTGACTGTTTTCTTGTCGATATCCGGAGTTGTTTTCAGATGGGCGATGTGCTGTGCAGCTACCGGTTCCAACCATACAGTCTGCCAGATACCTGTGACTGGTGTATACCAGATTCCTTCCGGTCTTTCTACCTGTTTTCCTCTCGGCTGTTCGCCACGGTCGGCGGGGTCCCATACTTTCACAACCAATTGGTTATTGCCTTTATTCAGTGCGGAAGTAATATCAAAGTAGAATGGAGTGAAACCTCCCGTATGTTCTCCTACTTTTACGTCGTTTACCCAAACGTCGGCTTTCCAGTCTACAGCTCCGAAGTGCAGTAATATTTGTTTGCCTTTCCAGGATGAGGGTACGTCAAATGTGCGTTGATACCATAATTCCTGGTGTTCGTTAATCCTTTTACCTACTCCGGATAAAGAAGATTCTACTGCGAAAGGAACCAATATTTCTCCTTGATAATTGCCTGGAGCAGCTTCTCCTTTTTTAGTAATCGCATAATTCCAGCTACCATTCAGGTTTTTCCATTCATGGCGTTCCATGATGGGGCGTGGATATTCCGGTAATACGTTTTTAGGATTCAACTGCTCACCCCACGGAGTCTTTATCTTATCACCGGCGGGCTTCCATTGAGCGAATGTCGGGCTGCAAAGAGCCAATGCGAATAGCACTGCTAGAAAATTCTTTTTCATGGTAATTCTTTTTATATGTATTAAATAGAAGAAATCAGTCTTATCGTAAGGGATATTGCAAAGAAAAGCCAATCAGAGGAAAATGAAGGAAATTTGCTGTTCAATAAATGATAAATGCTCGTCAATTTATTATGAAAAATAGCTTTTTCTGTAATAATGGTCAGTTTTTATCCTTAGTTGGATAATGTTTTTAAGTAAGGAAGAGCCTTCGGATGTTATTGGTGATTTGCAAAAGAGTGAAGAGATGCGGAACTTTGAATGAATCAGTTGTCGGGCTTTTCAGACTTGGACGGGTTTCTTTAGCGTTTTTTATTTTGATAGAGATATATGTGAGCATTTATGTATAAAATGGTTGTTTTTTATCCTTAATTGAATAGTTAGTGGCATCTATTGCCGAAGATAATTCCGACTTTTGGGGTGAGAACAGTTGTATGCTATAGTCACATTTCTTATTTGATAGTAGTTTCCAAAAGTTTCAAAGGCTTGAAACTAAAGTTCCACCCGCTTGAAACCATCGGCTTCGGTATAGAGTCTGGTGACTATATACGATGAAGGAGAAATGATAGCTACTGATTGTAGGCGGTGAAAGATGAAAGATAAAAATGTGTTTTTTGTCTATGGAGTTTATGGTTATCACCTTAAATGGTTCCATATAACTATCATCTCCAAGAACCTGATAAATGAACTGAAAAACAACTATAACAAACTTTATCAATGAGAATTCTTTTTTTATTAGTGATATTGTCGGTAGCTTCTGCTTTGCAATCGCAGGTAGTTGTAAAAGAGAATATGATTCAGAGTAAGTCTGCTTTTCCTTTGGTGACTTCCAATACGAAAGCAGCAGTGGTTTATGATGCCGATGACTATCTGGTGGTACAGAAGACAGCGGAACTTTTTGTTGCGGATGTCGAATCAGTGACCGGGAAACAGTTGCGGCTGACGGATACGGTGAAAGGCGACAAAGAGATTATTGTGGTGGGTACGATTGAGAAAAACCGACTGATCCGCCAGTTGGCAGAGAAGGGAAAATTAGATATCTCTCCTCTGGAAGGAGCATGGGAACGTTATTTGATTCAGACCGTTTCCCGCCCATTTCCCGGAGTCAGCAAGGCGCTGGTGATAGCGGGAAGTGACAGGCGCGGGGCAGCGTATGGGCTTTTCTCTCTTTCGGAGATGATGGGAGTATCGCCCTGGTACTGGTGGGCCGACGTTCCGGCGAAGAAGCATAAGACGCTTTATGTTGACGCCCCGGCCACCCTGTCCAAAACTCCTTCGGTGAAGTACAGAGGAATCTTTCTGAATGACGAAGACTGGGGACTGAAACCTTGGGCTGCCAAGACATTCGAAAAAGAAAGAGGAAATATCGGTCCGCGTACTTATGCCAAAATATGCGAACTGTTGCTGAGGCTGAAAGCGAATCATCTCGCACCGGCTATGCATCCTGTTTCTACCGCGTTCTATAAGATACCGGAAAATAAACTGGTAGCTGATACCTTTGCCATCGTTATGGGCTCCAGCCACTGTGAACCGTTATTGCTGAACACCGCCAGCGAATGGGATAGCAAGACGATGGGCCCTTGGGATTATAACAAGAACAAAGATAAAATCAACGAGGTCCTGAGCAACCGTGTGAAAGAGAACTGTGCTTATGAGAATGTATATACACTGGCTTTAAGAGGTTTGCACGATGCGGCTATGGGAGGCGGAGATGTACCGATGCGGGAAAAGGTGAAGATGCTGGAAAGTGCATTGAATGCTCAGAGAGACATTATTGCCCGGCATATTGACAAACCGGTAGAGACTATCCCGCAGGCGTTTACCCCTTATAAGGAAGTGCTGGAAATCTACTCGAACGGATTGGAACTGCCGGACGATGTTACGATTATCTGGGCAGACGATAATTTCGGATACATGAAACGGCTGAGTGGTCCGCATGAACAAAAGCGTTCCGGACGTGCAGGTGTTTACTATCATATATCCTATCTGGGTGTGCCTCATAGCTATCTGTGGTACAGTACTACTCCGCCGGCTTTGATGTACGAAGAACTCCGTAAGGCGTATGATACGACTGCCGACCGTGTTTGGCTGGCGAATTGCGGAGACTTGAAAGGAGCTGAAACGCAAATCTCCCTCTTTCTCGATATGGCTTATGATATCGATCAGTTTAATGCCGGCAACGTCGCTACTTATCCGGCACGTTGGCTGGCTAAGATGTTCGGTGAGCAGTACTACGACTTGTTTCAGGACATAACTTGTTCTCATATCAATCTGGCTTTCTCCAGAAAACCGGAGTACATGGGCTGGGGATACTGGAATAATTATTGGGGAGGCGGAGAGAAGCGCACGGATACCGAGTTCTCTTTTGCAAACTATAATGAAGCGGAAAGACGCCTGACCGAGTATAGCCGTATTGGAAAAAAGGCGGAGAATCTATTGGCTGCGTTGGATGAAGAGAGCCGGCCGGCTTTCTATCAATTGCTCTATTATCCGGTGAAGGGGGCCGAACTGATGAATCACATGACTATAAAAGGACAATTTTACCGCCAGTATGTCCGTCAGCAACGTGCTGCTGCCGACCGGCTTAAAGCACAGGTAAAATGTTATCATGATAGTCTGGAGATCATAACCGATGGATATAACTCTCTGCTGGATGGAAAGTGGAAGTACATGATGTCGTTGAAGCAAAACTATGATGGTACGAGTTCTTACTTCATGATTCCATTGATGGAAGAAGAATATACGCCTGTTGGTGCTCCCAGGCTGGCTGTTCAGGCAGAAAGCGAGAATCTGGATAAAGGCGGAATGAGTTTTCATGCACTGCCGGCGTTCAGCACTTATGCACGTAAGAGCTACTGGATAGACATATACAATCAGGGAACCGGAGAGCTAAACTGGAGTGTGGCCCCTTCGGATGACTGGATACTGATCTCTCAAAAGAGCGGGAAGACCTCTACCGAAAACCGTATCCATATTTCTGTCAACTGGGATAAAGTGCCGGTGGGAGAGAAGGTAAAAGGGCAGATTGACATAACCTCCGGTAATCAGAAAGAGAGTGTGCTGGTATCTGTATTCAATCCGGAGTCTCCTGCACGCGATGAACTGCAAGGATTGTATGTAGAGGAAAATGGCTATATCTCTATCCCGGCTGCCGACTTCCACCGGAAGTTTGAAAGTAATGATATCCAAATGAATATTCTGGCGGGGCTTGGCTTTGAAGGACGTTCTTTGCAGTTGGGAAATCCGACGGCACCTTTACAGATGTATCGTGCCGGTGATGTACCCAGAGTGGAATATGACTTCTATACGTTCAACGCCGGAATCTATGATGTGTATACGTATGTCCTGCCGACATTCCCCTTGCATGCCGAACGGGACTATAAATTGCCGGAACATACGAACTCGGATACGAAGTATAGTGTCCGTATAGATGACGGATCTATTTCTACTCCTTCTACTTCGGCTATCGAGTATTCTCAAATCTGGTATGATAGCGTATTGAAGAATTGCAGGGTAAATAAGTCTACTCTGTATGTGAAGAAGCCCGGCAGGCACACTTTGCAGATACGCTGTGGTGACCCGGGCGTCGTTATTCAAAAGATCGTCATTGACTTGGGAGGGCTGAAGCGTTCCTATCTCGGTCCTCAGAGTACAATCTGTAATTAGTCTTGTTTCTGATTCATAGGGGAGCCGGATGGTTTGGCCATCGGCTCCTCTTTCTTTTGAGGAGTTCCCAATACAGGCATTCCGTTCTGATCCCAGTCTATCTTCTGTAAGCGGGGAGAGCGGGAGTCGGATGCGCCCGGAGCATCATTCGGTATTTGGCGGGCATGATAGAGCATGTACCATTCTTTTCCGTCCGGTGAAGGCGTGAAGGATATCCCACCGGGGCCGTATACATCGTTTTCAGGTTCTTGCTGTAATACCGGAACCGGAGATTTCTTCCAGGATGCAGAATCAAGTAAGTTGGCTTTTGCATCTGCTGTCAGCAGTCCTACACAGTAGTAAGGAGTCCAACTGCCACTGGCGGAGTAGAAGATGTATAACTTGTCTTTATTCTTCGATTCAAAATATTGAGGTGCCTCGTTTACATGTATCGGATAAGCTGTTTTACTGCCATCCGGATTCACCCATTGGCATTCCCATTCGTATTCCGGTTTGGAGATTAGTACTCTGTCGGAGGATAGTGTCCATGGATTCTCCATGGTGGCAATGTAGATGCATTGTGTTTCGCTGTCAATTCGGCGCTTTTGCCATCCGCACCATATCATATAGCGTTGTCCGTCGTGTTCAAAAGTGCTGGCATGAATCGCCCAGTTGTTGCCTTTGTCCGTCTGTATGCGTCCTTTCATCACGAAGGCTCCTTCCATAGGATTGGCAGCCTCATTCTCGACAACGTAGATCTGGTGATTGTCCATATTGCCGTCGTCAGCGGCGAAATAGATGTACCATTTATTGTCTATCCGATGGATTTCGGGTGCCCAGAGATGATAAGAGTTGCTGGGATCATTGGGTATCCATACCTCTTTCTGAGTAGCATGTGAGAGGTCGGTTATGTCATTGGTTTCCCAAAGTATAATCTTGTTTTCTGAGCCTTGTGTATAATAATATTTCCCTTCATGATAAATGGCCCATGGTTCAGCTCCGTATTCAAGCAGCGGATTCGTGTAGGTGTTTTCGGTGGGTACGGTTTCTTTGTCTGTTGCAGCCTTCTTATGCCGGCAAGATGCACAGATCAATAGGATTACGGATAATAAAAACAGTTTGCTTCTCATGGTACTTTTTCATTGATAACGATAATGCAAAGTAAGCACAAAATATTGATAATTCATGCAAATTAAGGCAGATTGGTCAGATTTTGTTGTTAAATGAGCTATAATTTCTAAAACCTTTCCCTGTTTTTTCTCATCTTTGCGAAGTGAACTTTTAAATAGATAATATATGAAACTTAGACATCTCTTTCTTTTCTGTGTAATTTGCTGTTCTGTATCTATATTTGCCCAAAACAAAAGTAAGCTTCCTAAAACGAGTGGTAATCCTATCTTCGAAGGTTGGTACGCCGATCCGGAGGGAATTGTATTTGGAGACGAATACTGGATTTATCCTACTTATTCTGCTCCTTATGATGACCAGATATTCATGGATGCTTTTTCATCAAAAGATCTGGTGAACTGGACCAAACATCCGAGAGTCCTCTCAAAAGAAAATATCAGCTGGCTCAGACGTGCCTTGTGGGCTCCCGCAGTTATCCATGCGAATGATAAATATTATTTCTTTTTCGGTGCCAATGATATCCAGAATAATAATGAATTAGGCGGAATAGGTGTTGCTGTAGCCGACAATCCCGCAGGACCTTTTAAGGATGCACTGGGAAAACCGCTGATTGATAAAATTGTGAATGGTGCCCAACCGATCGACCAGTTTGTGTTCAAGGATGATGATGGCCAATATTATATGTATTATGGTGGCTGGGGCCATTGTAATATGGTGAAGATGGCTCCGGATTTGTTGAGTATCGTGCCTTTTGAGGATGGTACCATCTATAAGGAAGTGACTCCGGAAAACTACGTAGAAGGTCCGTTTATGTTGAAGCGCAAGGGAAAATATTATTTTATGTGGTCGGAAGGTGGCTGGGGAGGTCCGGACTACCGTGTGGCTTATGCCATTGCGGATTCTCCTTTCGGGCCGTTTAAAAGAATCGGTACAATCTTGCAACAGGATGCCAACGTGGCGACAGCTGCCGGTCATCATTCGGTAGTCAAAGGTGCGGGAGAGGATGAATGGTATATAATTTATCACCGTCGTCCATTGGGAGAAACCGCAGCGAATAGTCGTGCGACTTGCATCGATCGTATGTATTTTGACAAGGAAGGCAAGATTGAGCCCATCAGAATGACTTTTGAAGGAGTAGGAGCCAGTCCGTTGTCATGGGATGATTCTGAAAACAAGTCCAAACGGGGTACATACAGCAATCCGGTGATTAATTACAGTTTGCCGGACCCTAGCATTATTGAAGGAGAAGATGGATATTTCTATTTGTATGCGACTGAAAATATAAGAAACTTGCCGATCCATCGTTCCAAAGACTTGGTTCATTGGAATTTTGTAGGTACTGCCTTTACAGATAAAACCCGTCCTGCTTTCGAACCTAAAGGAGGACTCTGGGCGCCGGACATTAATAAGATTGGAGATAAATATGTCATGTATTACTCTATGTCTACATGGGGAGGCGAATGGACGTGTGGTATAGGTATTGCCACTGCCGATAAACCGGAAGGTCCGTTTACCGATCTGGGTAAATTATTCCGGAGTAATGAAATCAAGATCCAGAACTGTATCGACCCTTTTTATATCGAAGACAATGGAAAGAAATACCTTTTCTGGGGTAGCTTTCATGGAATCTATGGTACGGAACTGACAGAAGATGGTCTCTCTTTGAAGAAAGACGCGCCGATTGTGCAGATTGCCGGTGATGCCTATGAAGGTACTTATATTCATAAACGGGACGGTTATTATTATTTGTTTGCCTCTATCGGTCGCTGCTGTGAAGGCTTGAAGAGTACATATACCACCGTAGTGGGACGTTCGAAGAATCTGTTCGGACCCTATGTGGATAAGAAAGGTCTCTCCATGTCAGATAATCATCATGAGATCTTGATTCAGAAAAGCAAGGAATTCGTCGGTCCCGGTCATAATTCGGAACTGGTGACAGATAAAAAAGGGAACGATTGGATGTTCTATCATGCGGTAAGTGTTGCTAATCCGGAAGGACGTGTATTGATGATGGACCGGGTTCAATGGAAAGGTGGCTGGCCGTTTGTCAAAGGCACTTCTCCTTCGTTGAAAGCTGCCGCTCCGAAATTCTGAAAATGATTAAATAAGTATACGCTGAAGAATAGTGGATTCCCCTTAGTCAGGAAACTGATTAAGGGGAATTTTGTATCTGTGTTTATGATGGCATGGATTCAAAGGCTGTTTTGGTCTGTATTTGTTCTTTATTGAATAGAGATTTTTGTTCTTTTCCGTCTATTTCTGCAATCTTTGTAACTGGAAAAATACTAAAACTTATCAACTATCATGAAAAGCAAAATTCTTTTGGCGGTAACTTTACTGCTGGCGATATCAACTACTACTGTATGGGCGGCTGATAGCTCAGAAAAAACGAACCAGAAGACAGGAGCCTATACCAATGAAGATGTGTGGGCGGCATACGAAGGATTTAACAACACACTACTTGATCCTGATAAATATATCTATAAAACGACTTCGGCCTATGAACATGCGGTAGACCGTGGGCACGGCGCAGCTGCTATCTGGTGCCAGCCTATTTACTGGGATATGTCAATGAACGCTTACAAACTGGCCAAGGCCCAAAAAGACAAAAAGAAAAGAGCCTGTTACAAAGAACTCTGCGAGAAGATATTCGCAGGAAATAAAGCTCAGTATTGTCAGTTCGATTTCGATAATAATAATGAAAACACCGGATGGTTTATCTACGATGATATCATGTGGTGGACCATTTCTCTGGCACGTGCATACGAGCTGTTTGGTGTAGACGAATATCTGAAACTGTCGGAAGAGAGCTTCAGCCGTGTATGGTACGGTTCTAAGAAGGTAGGCGATACCGGATCATACGACGAAGAAAACGGAGGAATGTTCTGGCAATGGCAACCGATTCATAATCCCAAACCGAACAGACCGGGTGATGGAAAGATGGCTTGCATCAATTTCCCTACAGTGGTAGCAGCCCTTACACTTTACAATAATGTTCCGAAGAAAAGAAAAGAACCGACTGAGGAGTCACCTAAGTATCAGACAAGAGAGCAATATTTGGCTAAAGGAAAGGAGATTTATGAATGGGGAGTAGAGAATCTGTTGGATAAGAAAACAGGACGAATAGCTGACAGCCGTCATGGCAACAGTACTCCTGCGTGGAAAGCGCATGTATATAATCAAGCCACCTTTATCGGCTCTTCCGTATTGCTCTATAAGGCAACCGGGGAAAAACGTTATCTGGATAACGCTATTCTGGCAGCGGATTATACGGTCAATGAAATGTCTGCCAAACATGGCTTGCTGCCTTTTGAAAGTGGAATTGAACAAGGTATCTATACAGCGATTTTTGCGGAATACATAGCTATGCTGGTATACGACTGCGGACAAACGCAATATATCCCGTTCCTGAAACGTAATATCGAAGCCGGCTGGGCAAACAGAGATAAGACACGGGATGTATGTGGCGGAGAATATGAGAAAGTATTGCCGGCAGGTGCTGAGATAGACAGCTATTCAGCTTCCGGCATACCGGCATTGATGCTCTTGTTCCCTGCAGATAAATAATCCGGCAGGAAGCGGTAACCGGCCAGATATGGAAATGAAAATACACCAGAATATCATGAACAATAAACATCTGCTGATTGCTCTTGGCTTGCTTTTAGCCTGCAATCATGCTACTTATGCACAAAAAGGAAAAAGCAAAGAAGCTAAGACCACGTTTCAGACCGCTGAACCCTGGAAACCCGAAACAGACGTACGCGCCGATGCCACTATGGTATATGGCACGCTGGATAAGCCCGGAGTGACTTTTGAACAACGCATTCAGTCATGGAGAGATAAAGGGTATCTGACGGAGTTTATGACCGGAGTTGCCTGGGGCGACTATAAGGACTATTTTCTGGGAAAGTGGGACGGAGTAGACGGTCATCTGAAAGAAGGACAGCGCGACCGCAATGGAAATGAGATCGCTCACGGCCATCTGATTCCCTATATCGTACCTACCGAGAGTTTTATCCGCTATATGCAGGAAACACAAATCAAACGAGTCATTGATGCCGGAATCACCTCCATCTATCTGGAGGAACCGGAGTTCTGGATGCGTGGCGGATACAGCGAAGCTTTCCAATCCGAATGGCAGAAATATTATAATTTCCCCTGGAGACCTCAGCACGAATCTCCTGAGAATACCTATCTTTCCAACAAACTGAAATATCATCTGTATTATAATGCGCTGGACAAGATTTTCACCTATGCAAAAGAGTACGGAAAGTCGAAAGGACTGGATATCAAGTGTTATGTGCCGACTCATTCTTTGATTAACTATACGTCCTGGCAGATTGTAAGTCCGGAAGCCAGCCTGGCTTCATTGGATTGCGTAGATGGCTATATCGCACAGGTGTGGACCGGAAC
The DNA here is from genome assembly GCF_020091505.1 of Bacteroides faecis. NCBI lineage: Bacteria > Pseudomonadati > Bacteroidota > Bacteroidia > Bacteroidales > Bacteroidaceae > Bacteroides > Bacteroides faecis. The sequence goes on from NZ_CP081916.1 coordinate 1,507,870, forward strand.
TGCCCGTGAACCGAATTACTATAACGGCGTACAGAAAGAACGTGTATTCGAGAATGCATTTTTGGAATATGGATGTATGAAGTCGATGACTGCGCCGCTGAACCGGAAAATGTATTTCCTGACTGACCCCATTGAAGACCGTGCAAAAGACTGGCTGGACTATAGAATTAATTATCAGGCAACCTTCGCTGCACAGTTAATGTATCCCATGGTAGATACTTATGAAGTAATGCCTTGGCCGGACCGTATTTATCAGGGACTGTACCGGATAGCGGGAACGGATCAGAAAGAGCGTATTCCCCGATCTTACTCTACCCAGATGCAGACAATGGTGAATACACTGAATGATATCCGTACTTCTGATAAAAAGATCACAGGTACGCATGGCATCGGTGTACTGATGGCAAACTCACTGATGTTCCAGCGCTTCCCGAACCATAACGGATATGACGACCCGCAGTTTTCCAGCTTCTACGGACAAACTTTGCCTCTGTTGAAACGCGGTATTCCGGTAGAATTGGTACACATGGAAAATACTCCTTTTAAAGAAACCTTCAAAGAGCTTCACATACTTGTCATGTCTTATTCAAATATGAAACCGATGGAGCCGGAATATCACAACTATCTGGCTGATTGGGTGAAGAAAGGCGGAGTACTTATCTATTGCGGAGAAGATGTCGACCCTTATCAAACAGTATTGGAATGGTGGAATACAGAAGGGAATGAATATAAAGCCCCTTCGGAACACCTGTTCGAGCAGATGAATCTGTCCCGTAATCCGGGTGAAGGGACTTACCATTATGGTAAAGGAACAGTGATCGTTATGCGTGAAGACCCGAAACATTTTGTGTTGAAAGCCGGAAACGATCAGAAGTATTTTGAAGCGATCGCATCCGCTTACCGGAAAAAGCTTGGTAAAGCAATTGAGACTAAAAATAACTTCATTGTAGAACGTGGACCGTATACCATTGCTGCCGTCATGGACGAAAGCGTTTCTGAAGAGCCTCTGACTTTATCCGGATTATATATCGACCTGTTCGATAAAGACCTGCCTGTACTGACATCCAAACAGATTCAGCCGGGCGAACAAGGGTATCTTTATGATCTGAACAAGGTGTCCGGCAAAGTAAAGGCCAAAGTGCTTTGCGGAGCCTCTCGTATCTATGATGAGAAAGTGGGAAAACGGAGCTACTCTTTTGTTGCCAAAAGTCCGATAAACACGACTAACGTATCAAGAGTACTCTTGCCTTGTAAACCGGAGAAAGTACAGGTAAACGGGAAAGAGGAACAACCGGAGTGGGATGAATCCTCAAAAACTCTTCTGTTGAGTTTCGAGAATGATCCGGCTGGTGTGAATGTGTCAATAGTATGGTAAATAGATAAAATAAAACAGGTAATTAAATTATGAAACAACAACTGATGACGCTGTTGCTGGGAGCAGCCTCTGTATTATGTAGCTGTGAGACCCAGATGGAACAGCATGTGAAGAGCGAGTTGCGTGCTCCGGCTTATCCACTGGTGAGCATAGATCCGTATACCAGTGCCTGGTCTTTCACGGATAACTTATATGATGGTTCGGTAAAGCACTGGAGCGGTAAAGATTTCCCTTTGATAGGGGTGGCTAAAGTCGACGGACAGACTTACCGCTTTATGGGAACAGAAGAACTGGAACTGAGACCTTTGGTCAAAACCTCCGAACAAGGTGACTGGACAGGAAAATATACAACTCAGAAACCTGCCGACGGATGGCAGAATATCGGCTTCAATGATGCTGCCTGGAAAGAAGGTCAGGGTGCCTTCGGAACAATGGAGAATGAACATGTAGCCAAAACACAGTGGGGAGAAGAATTTATCTGGGTACGCCGCACGGCTGATATTCAGGAAGACCTGACTGGTAAGAACATATATCTGGAATATTCTCATGATGATGATGTGATTATTTACATCAATGGCATCAAGGTGGTAGATACAGGAAACGCTTGTAAGAAACATGTACAGGTGAAACTGTCAGAAGAAGTGGTTGCTTCTTTGAAACAGGGAGAAAATCTGATTGCCGCTTATTGCCACAATCGCGGAGCGAACGGATTGCTGGATTTTGGTTTGTTGATTGAACTTGACAACAACCGTTATTTCGAGCAGACCGCCCAGCAGACTTCTGTAGATGTACAACCCATGCAGACTTATTATAACTTCACTTGTGGTCCGGTAGATCTGAATCTGAAATTTACAGCTCCTCTGTTTATGGATAATCTGGACTTGATGTCACGTCCTGTCAACTATATCTCGTATGAAGTTACTGCTAATGATGGACAGGCGCATCAGGTTGAACTCTACTTCGAAGTTGCTCCTCAATGGGCGCTCGACCTGCCTCATCAGGAATCCGTAGCCGACAGCTTTACCGATGGTGACCTGTTGTTCCTGCGTACCGGAAGTCGCAATCAGGATATTCTGAAGAAGAAAGGTGACGATGTCCGTATCGACTGGGGACATTTCTATCTTGCTGCTGAAAAAGAAAACAGTACCTATGCTATCGGCGATGGAAAGAAACTTCGCAAGAGCTTTATGGAGAACAAGCTGGAAGCTCCAGCTACCAACGGTTATGACAAACTTGCTTTGGTACGCTCGCTGGGTGAAACGAAGAAATCGAATGGACACCTGTTGATTGGTTATGACGATATCTACTCTATCCAATATTTTGGTGAAAACCTCCGTCCTTACTGGAATCGTACGGGTAGCGAGACAATCGTGTCACAATTCCAGAAAGCAGAACAGGAATACAAAACTCAAATGAAGAATTGTGCTGCTTTTGATAATAAACTGATGGCAGAGGCAGAAGCTGCCGGCGGACGTAAGTATGCCGAACTTTGTGCGCTGGCCTATCGTCAGGCATTGGCTGCTCATAAGCTGGTACAGGCTCCGAACGGCGACCTGGTATTCCTTTCTAAAGAAAACTTCAGTAACGGTTCTATCGGTACAGTCGACCTGACCTACCCGGGAGCTCCGCTGCTCTTGCTCTATAACCCGGAACTGGTAAAAGCTACCATGAACCATATCTTCTACTACAGCGAAAGCGGAAAATGGGACAAACCGTTTGCTGCTCATGATATAGGTACTTATCCGTTGGCAAACGGCCAGACTTACGGCGGCGATATGCCAATCGAAGAATCGGGTAATATGGTTGTATTGGCTGGAGTGATTGCTGCTGTAGAAGGAAATGCCGACTACGCGCAGAAACATTGGGAAACGCTGACTACCTGGACAGATTACCTGGTAGAATACGGTCTCGATCCGGAAAACCAACTTTGTACCGATGACTTTGCCGGACACTTTGCTCACAATGCCAACCTTTCTATCAAGGCTATCATGGGTATTGCTTCTTATGGCTATCTGGCAGATATGTTAGGCAAGAAAGAAGTAGCCGAGAAATACACTCGGAAAGCGAAGGAAATGGCTGCCGAATGGGTGAAAATGGCAGATGACGGTGACCATTACCGTCTGACATTTGACAAGCCGGGAACTTGGAGCCAGAAGTATAACCTGGTGTGGGACAAGCTGATGAATTTGCAGATTTTCCCGGAAAAAGTTGCTGAGACAGAAATTGCTTATTATCTTACGAAGCAAAATAAATATGGCCTTCCGTTGGATAACCGTGAGACTTATACCAAGACCGACTGGATTATGTGGACTGCTACTATGGCACCGGATAAAGCTACTTTCGAGAAGTTTATCGAACCGGTATATCTGTTTATGAACGAGACAACGACCCGCGTTCCGATGTCCGACTGGATATTTACGGATAATCCGATTCAGAGAGGTTTCCAGGCGCGTTCCGTAGTTGGCGGCTATTTTATAAAGATGCTTGAAAATAAACTAACTAAATAAAACAAGAACACCATGAAAAAACTCGCTCTATTAGCTTTTACTTTATTGAGTGCGTGGAATATGGATGCTAAAACGATTACCGGACCGGTGGACTATGTCAGTCCACTGGTAGGTACTCAGTCTAAGCACGCCTTATCTACGGGAAACACTTATCCCGCTATCGCCCTTCCCTGGGGGATGAACTTCTGGGTTCCTCAAACCGGTAAGATGGGAGATGGATGGACCTATACGTACGATGCTGATAAAATCAGAGGATTTAAACAGACACACCAGCCCAGTCCCTGGATTAATGACTATGGTCAGTTTGCTATCATGCCGATAACCGGCAAGGTGGTCTTTGATCAGGATCAGCGTGCCAGCTGGTTCTCTCACAAGGCTGAGACGGCTACTCCGTATTACTATAAAGTATACCTTGCCGATCATGATGTTGTCACTGAGATAGCTCCTACAGAGAGAGCTGCCGCTTTCCGTTTTACATTTCCCGATAATGATTCTTATGTCGTTGTAGATGCTTTTGATAACGGTTCGTTTGTAAAAGTCATCCCTTCGGAAAATAAGATAATCGGCTACACAACGAAGAATAGCGGCGGAGTTCCGGAAAACTTTAAGAACTATTTTGTTCTGCAATTCGACAAGCCGTTTACTTATACGGCAGCCGTTGCCAATGGCAATATCGATACAAATAAGCTGGAAGCAAAAGACAAGCATGCCGGTGCAGTGATTGGTTTCAAAACCAACAAAGGCGAACAGGTGAATGTACGTGTAGCTTCGTCTTTCATCAGCCCCGAACAAGCGGAACTGAATCTGAAAGAACTGGGCAGCGATAATGTAGACCAGATTGCAGCCAAAGGACGTAAAGTGTGGAATGATGTTTTGGGACGCATCGAAGTGGAAGATGACGATATCGACCATTTGCGTACTTTCTACTCCTGCCTGTATCGTTCGGTACTTTTCCCCAGAAGCTTCTACGAAATAGATGCGAAAGGTGATATCGTTCATTACAGCCCTTATAATGGCGAAGTACTTCCCGGTTATATGTTTACCGACACCGGTTTCTGGGATACTTTCCGTTGCCTTTTCCCTTTCCTGAACCTGATGTATCCGTCTATGAACACGAAGATGCAGGAAGGACTGGTCAATACCTACAAGGAAAGCGGCTTCCTGCCTGAGTGGGCAAGCCCGGGACACAGAGGCTGTATGGTGGGTAATAATTCGGCTTCCGTAGTTGCCGATGCTTATCTGAAAGGTCTGAAAGGATATGATATCGAAACGTTGTGGGAAGCTGTGAAGCACGGAGCTAACGCAGTACATCCGCAAGTGTCTTCTACCGGACGTCTCGGATATGACTATTACAATAAACTGGGCTATGTTCCTTATAACGTAGGTATCAATGAGAATGCAGCCCGTACGCTGGAGTACGCTTACAATGACTGGTGTATCTATCAGCTGGGTAAAGCTTTGAACAAGCCTAAAAAGGAAATAGAGATCTTCGCCAAGCGTGCCATGAACTATAAGAATCTGTATGATCCCGAACATAAACTGATGCGTGGCAAGAATGAAGATGGTAAGTTCCAGTCTCCGTTCAATCCGTTGAAGTGGGGCGATGCTTTCACAGAAGGAAACAGCTGGCATTACACTTGGTCTGTCTTCCACGATCCTCAGGGACTGATTGATCTGATGGGCGGAAAAGACGGCTTCAACCAGATGATGGATTCTGTATTTATCCTGCCTCCTGTCTTTGACGACAGCTATTATGGCGGTGTGATTCATGAAATCCGTGAAATGCAGATTATGAATATGGGTAACTATGCACATGGCAACCAGCCTATCCAGCACATGTTGTATATGTACAACTACTCCGGCCAGCCGTGGAAAGCACAGCACTGGATTCGTGAGGTGATGGATAAACTGTATACTCCTGCTCCTGACGGTTACTGTGGTGATGAAGACAACGGTCAGACTTCTGCCTGGTATGTGTTCTCTTCCATGGGCTTCTATCCGGTATGTCCGGGTACGGATGAGTATATCCTCGGTACTCCTTACTTCAAGCAGATGAAGCTGCATCTGGAGAATGGAAAGACAATAACCATTTCAGCTCCTGAAAACGGAGACGACAAACGTTATATATCTTCCATGACTCTGAACGGTAAAGAACATACGAAGAACTACCTGACTCATGAGGAACTGATGAATGGCGCTTCCATCACTTTCAAGATGGCTGCCCAACCGAATGAACAGCGTGGTACAAAAGAGGCTGATCTCCCTTATTCTTTCTCCAACGAATTTAAAAAGAAAAAGTAATTTATGAAGAAGCAAGTAAAATATATCAGTGCAGGTATGCTGGCAGGCATGCTCCTTTGCGGTGGCCAGATGCAGGCTGCAAATACGATGTCCGAAATGTATGTATGTGTGACGGATGCTATTCAGAAAGACAACCGTCCGGAAGTTTCCAAGCGTCTTTTCCGTTCGAATGCGGTAGAGAAAGAAATCCTCCGCGTGCAGAAACTTCTGAAAAACGAGAAACTGGCGTGGATGTTCACCAACTGTTTCCCTAATACCATTGATACTACGGTACATTTCCGCAAAGGCGAAGACGGAAAACCGGATACATTTGTTTACACCGGAGATATCCATGCGATGTGGCTTCGTGACTCGGGCGCACAGGTATGGCCGTATGTTCAGCTGGCAAACTCTGATCCGGAACTGAAAGAGATGCTGGCAGGGGTGATCCTTCGTCAGTTCAAATGTATCAATATCGACCCTTATGCCAATGCGTTTAATGATGGTGCCGTTGAAGACAATCACTGGATGAGCGACCTGACTGATATGAAACCGGAACTGCACGAACGTAAATGGGAAATCGATTCACTTTGCTACCCGTTGCGTCTGGCTTATCACTATTGGAAAACAACCGGAGATGCCAGCATCTTCTCAGAAGAATGGATTCAGGCTATCACTAATGTACTGAAAACATTTAAGGAACAACAACGCAAAGACGGAGTGGGTCCGTATAAGTTCCAGCGTAAGACAGAACGCGCGTTGGATACCTTGAATAATGACGGACTTGGAGCACCGGTAAAACCTGTCGGACTGATCGTGTCATGCTTCCGTCCTTCGGATGATGCAACGACTCTTCAATATCTGGTACCTTCCAATTTCTTTGCCGTATCTTCATTGCGCAAAGCTGCTGAAATCCTTGAGAAGGTGAATAAGAAGACTACTTTGGCTAAGGAATGTAAAGACCTGGCACAGGAAGTAGAGACAGCATTGAAGAAATATGCGGTATACAATCACCCTAAATACGGTAAGATTTATGCATTCGAGGTAGACGGTTTCGGCAATCACTTCCTGATGGACGATGCCAATGTGCCGAGTCTGCTTGCGATGCCTTATCTGGGCGATGTGAATGTGAATGATCCTATTTATCAGAATACCCGTAAGTTCGTGTGGAGCGAGGACAATCCTTACTTCTTCAAGGGCAAGGCAGGCGAAGGTATTGGCGGACCGCATATCGGTTATAATATGGTATGGCCGATGAGTATCATGATGAAAGCTTTCACCAGCAAGGATGATGCGGAAATCAAAACTTGTATCAAAATGCTGATGGATACGGATGCAGGAACAGGCTTTATGCACGAATCTTTCCACAAAGACGATCCGAAGAATTTCACCCGTGCGTGGTTTGCCTGGCAGAATACGCTTTTCGGCGAACTGATTCTTAAATTGGTCAATGAAGGTAAAGTAGATTTGCTGAATAGTATAAAGTAGAAAACAAGGTAGGCACGGATTACGCGGATTTTTATCTGGTATAGAGTCTTAAACCGTGTTATCCGTGTAATCCGTGCCTGAAAAAAGTAATAATATGAAAAAGTTATGTGTATGGGCAGTTGCCGCCCTGTTAATGGCAGCTTGTACACCGAAAGCCGAGAAAGCAACGGATTCCGGTTTATTGCAAAGTAACTTCCAGATGGAAGTAAATGGAAAGAAAACTGATTTGTATACCTTGCGCAACAAGAACAACATGGAAGTTTGCATTACGAACTTCGGTGGCCGTATTGTTTCTGTGATGGTACCCGACAAAGACGGACAGATGCGTGATGTAGTGCTCGGCTTCGATTCTATTCAGGATTATGTCAGCAAGCCTTCGGACTTTGGAGCAAGCATCGGTCGTTATGCCAACCGTATCAATCAAGGTAAATTCACATTGGACGGTACAGAGTATCAGTTGCCTCAGAATAATTACGGTCATTGTCTGCATGGCGGTCCGCAAGGATTCCAATACCGGGTGTTTGATGCAGTACAGCCCAATCCGCAAGAACTGGAATTGACTTATGTGGCAGAAGATGGTGAAGAAGGTTTCCCGGGCAATATCACTTGTAAGGTGCTGATGAAACTGACGGACGATAACGCTATCGACATCCGCTACGAAGCGGAAACCGACAAGCCGACTATTGTGAACATGACCAACCACTCTTATTTCAACCTTGATGGAGATGCAGCCCGCAATGAGGCACATCTGCTGACAATTGATGCAGACTACTATACTCCGGTAGACAGCACCTTCATGACTACCGGCGAAATAGCTCCGGTTGAAGGAACTCCGATGGACTTCCGTACTCCGACTCCGGTAGGTGCACGCATCAATGACTACGATTTCGTACAGTTGAAGAATGGTAATGGTTACGACCATAACTGGGTATTGAATACCAAGGGCGACGTTACCCGTAAATGTGCTACTCTCGAATCACCGCTGACAGGTATCGTGCTCGATGTATATACCAACGAGCCTGGTATCCAGGTATATGCAGGAAACTTCCTCGATGGTTCACTGACCGGAAAGAAAGGCATTACTTACAACCAGCGTGCTTCCGTATGTCTCGAAACTCAGAAATATCCGGATACCCCGAACAAGCCGGAATGGCCTTCGGCAGTACTTCGTCCGGGCGAGAAATATATGAGCCAGTGTATCTTTAAGTTCTCTGTAAACAAGAATTAAAAGATCATTTCTTTATTATTTCAAAGTGAATCGCCGGTGAAGATTGCTTCTCCTGCGGTTCACTTGAGTTTTTTTATCCAAAAGGAGAACACTATGAAAAATAGCACAATCAGACGATACACCTTTCTTTTACTGACCTTATGTACTGTTGCGTCAGTTGCGCAAAATACAAAGTATGTCAACCTGTTTATCGGTACTTCCGGTGATAACGGGCAGGTAGCTCCGGGTGCTGCTGCTCCTTTCGGAATGGTTTGTGTGTGTCCGGATAACGATCCGCGCAGCCATGCCGGTTATGATTACGCCGTGACTAAGGTCTCCGGTATCTCTGTCAACCGCCTTTCCGGAGTGGGATGTAGTGGAGGGGGAGGAAATCTGCGCATTCGTCCGGTAGCTCCTTCACAGGAGTTGCATATGAAGAAGAATCACGAGAAAGCAACTCCCGGTTATTATTCGACAGCCTTTACCAATGGCATCAAGACAGAGCTGACTGCGACTCATGCGATGGCGGTGGAACGTTATAAGTTTCCCCGAAGCATTTCCGCTGCTCTTTGGGTGGACTTCGCCTCTACGTTTGAAGACGTGGCTACCTGTCAGTATAAACGTGTATCGGATACCTGCATTGAAGGCTATGTACAGGCAAAGAATGTCTGCGGACATGGACGCTACAAACTTTATTTCTCCTTAAACACCGACCAGCCTTTCCAACTGGAGGAACAGAAAGAGACGACTGCCTGCCTTACTTTTGGCAAGAAGGTACGTGCGGTGGAAGTACGTATCGGACTTTCCGCACTCAGCTCCGAATTGGCTAGCTGGGAATGTGCCCGCTGGGAAAAGATGAACTTTGCCGAACTGAAATCACAGACCGGCAACCAATGGGAGAAACAACTTTCCGCCATCGACGTGAAAGGCGGAAAGAAAGACGATAAGGTAATCTTCTATACATCACTCTACCGTGCTTATCTGAGTCCGGCTGATGTGAGTTCTCCCGATGGAGCTTATCTGGGTACGGATGGGAAAGTATATATATCAGAAGATTTCCGCTATTACAGCAACTGGTCGTTATGGGATACCTTCCGCACTAAATTTCCTCTGTTGGTGCTGACCGAACCTGCGAGAATGCGGGATATGGCAACCTCTCTGATTCATCTGTATGCAACGGGAAAGAAAGACTGGTCCACCGGATTCGAATCCACCCCGACAGTGCGCACCGAACATGCTGTGATTCTCTTGCTGGATGCCTACCGGAAAGGAATCACAACCCTTGATTTCCGCAAAGGTTATGCAGGTATGAAGGAGGAAATGGAACGACTGCCCATGCGTTCGCCCGATCAGAAGATGGAATCGGCTTATGATTTATGGGCCATGGCTCAGATCGCCGGAATCATCGGTGAAAAGGCAGATTCTGAACAATACAGACAACGCTCGGTCTCTCTCTTCGAGGAAACCTGGAAGAAGGAATTTATGAATGTCACTCCTGCTTTTGAAGTGATGAAGAATAACGGACTCTATCAGGGAACCCGCTGGCAATACAGATGGGCAGCTCCGCAATACATCGATAAAATGATAGAGTGGGTGGGACAAGACTCTCTCCGTTCGCAGCTCACCTATTTCTTCGATCATCACCTCTATAATCAGGGAAACGAACCGGATATTCATGTCCCTTATCTGTTCAACCGGCTAGGAGCACCGGAGAAGACCCAACAGATAGTGCGAAGCCTGATGACTGAGCCGATGATCCATAAATATGGAGGAAACTCGGAATTTAAGACTCCTTATCTGGGCAAAGCATTCAAAAACGATCCGGAAGGGTATAGCCCCGAAATGGATGAAGACGACGGTACGATGAGTGCCTGGTACGTGTTTGGTGCAATGGGCTTCTACCCTCTGCTTGTGGGAGACGAATACTATGATCTGACCTCTCCGCTTTTTGACAGGGTACTGTTGCGGTTGGCGAATGGGAATACACTTACCATTCAGACAGAAGGACGAAAAAAGAAAGACGCACCGATCAAAAGTATCCATTTCAACGGAAAAAAGATTGATGACTACCGTATATCTCACAATGAACTGATAAAAGGCGGAGAGTTGATTTTTAATTATAAATAAACCGAATTTAAATAAGGCTGACTCTTTAGTCAGCCCAAAAAATATTCAAAATGAAACAGAAACGATCTTTTAAAATAGGAGTTGCGGGTACGCTGTTGACTGTCGGTTTGCTGACAGCTGCTTTTACCACACGTACTGCTAATGAATCTGTAAGGGTGGTAGACCGTCCCGATACACAGTCGACTAACGCGAATTACGTGAGCTATCGGGCTCCGCTTCGTCCGTTGAATTTTATTAAGTTGCCTGTTGGCAGCATTCAGCCGGAAGGTTGGGTAAAGAAGTATCTCGAACTGCAGCGTGAAGGTCTGACCGGACATCTGGGCGAGATCAGTGCCTGGCTGGAGAAAGACAATAATGCCTGGCTGACGACCGGCGGCGATCATGGTTGGGAAGAAGTCCCTTACTGGCTGAAAGGTTACGGCAATCTTGCCTATATCCTGAATGATCCGAAGATGATTGCGGAAACAAAAACATGGATTGAAGGTGTATTTGCCAGTTGCCAGCCCGACGGTTACTTCGGCCCCATCAACGAACGGAACGGTAAACGTGAATTGTGGGCACAAATGATCATGCTCTGGTGTCTGCAATCTTATTACGAATATTCTCAGGACCAACGGGTTATTGACCTGATGACGAACTATTTCAAATGGCAGATGACTGTTCCCGACGATAAGCTTCTGGAAGACTACTGGGAAAACAGCCGTGGCGGTGACAACATCATCAGTATCTACTGGCTGTATAATCATACCGGAGATGCCTTCCTGCTGGAACTTGCCGAGAAGATTCACCGTAATACAGCCGACTGGACAAAGTCAACTTCCCTGCCTAACTGGCACAATGTGAACATCGCCCAGTGTTTCCGCGAACCTGCCACTTATTATATGCAGACCGGAGATTCCGCTATGCTCAAAGCATCTTATAATGTACATCATTTGATCCGTCGTACCTTCGGTCAGGTGCCGGGCGGTATGTTCGGTGCGGACGAGAATGCCCGTCTGGGATATATCGATCCCCGTCAGGGAGTGGAAACCTGCGGACTGGTGGAGCAGATGGCTTCTGATGAAATCATGCTTTGCATGACAGGCGACCCGATGTGGGCTGAACATTGTGAAGAAGTGGCTTTCAACTCTTATCCTGCTGCCGTAATGCCCGACTTCAAGGCTTTGCGTTACATCACTTGTCCGAACCATACAGTCAGTGACTCAAAGAATCATCATCCGGGCATTGATAACCGTGGTCCGTTCCTTTCCATGAATCCGTTCAGCAGCCGCTGCTGCCAGCATAATCATGCGCAAGGCTGGCCTTACTTCTCAGAACATCTGGTATTGGCAACTCCCGACAACGGTATTGCTGCTGCCATCTATGCTGCCTGTAAAGCTACGGTGAAAGTTGGTAATGGAAAGGAAATCGTTCTTCATGAAGAGACTAACTATCCTTTCGAGGAAAGTATCAAATTTACCGTTTCTACCGGTGAAAAGGTCAATTTTCCGTTCTATCTCCGCATTCCTTCATGGACTGAGGGAGCCGAAGTGCGTGTAAACGGGAAGAAGATCAGCGCGAAACCTGTATCGGGCAAATACTTGTGCATCGAACGCGAATGGGCGGATGGTGACAAAGTGGAGATGACCCTTCCGATGTCTCTGTCCATGCGTACCTGGCAAGTGAATAAGAACAGTGTAAGTGTGGATTATGGTCCGTTGACATTGTCTCTTAAGATTGACGAAAAATATGTAGAAAAAGACAGTCGTGAAACTGCTATCGGTGACTCCAAATGGCAGAAAGGTGCCGACCCGAAGAAATGGCCTACTACTGAAATTTATGCAAATAGCCCCTGGAACTATTCATTGGTATTGGATAAGAAAGAACCTTTGAAAAACTTCAAGGTAGTTCGTAAGTCCTGGCCTGCTGATAACTTCCCGTTCACAGTAGCCAATGTACCTTTGGAAGTGAAAGCTACCGGTCGGATTATTCCCGAATGGCAGATTGACGAGACAGGACTTTGTGGCGTATTACCCGAAGAAGATGCGGTGAAAGGAGCTAAAGAAGAGATTACATTGATTCCGATGGGAGCGGCCCGGTTGAGAATATCGGCTTTCCCGAATACTAAGGAGTAAACAGATCCTTATCATTGATATATTCAGACATATAATGAGATAAATCATTTAATGAATGGGGTGAGAGGCTATTGCAAGATTCGTTTGATTCTTTGTAATAGCCTTTTTTATGCTTCCTCTTCTCTTTCCGTTGTCATTCAGATGGATCGATTCTTCGATAAAATGGAATATTTGTGTTATTTATTGGTCAAATAATAGCTTTGTAGTAACCCCGATTTTGCGAACTTTGCAGCCATAACGTAACTTTGTAATTTTATATCAATCATGAAGAATTTAGCATTATGGGCTTTTGCTGCCCTTTTTATGACTGCTTGTACTCCGAAAGCAGAGCAAACTACCGACTCCGGTCTGTTAAGAACTAATTTCCAAGCCGAGGTAGGCGGTAAGAAAACAGATTTATACACCCTTCGCAACAAGAATAACATGGAAGTCTGCGTGACGAATTTCGGAGGACGTATTGTTTCTGTGATGGTTCCCGATAAAGACGGAAAGATGCAGGATGTAGTTCTGGGATTCGATTCTATTCAGGATTATATCAGCAAACCTTCGGATTTTGGTGCCAGCATCGGTCGTTATGCTAATCGTATCAATCAGGGTAAATTCACATTGGACAGCATTGAATATCAATTGCCTCAAAATAACTACGGCCATTGCTTGCATGGTGGCCCTAAAGGGTTTCAGTATCGTGTGTTCGACGCTGTGCAACTGAATCCGCAAGAGATCGAACTGACTTATGTGTAAGCGTCTCGGCGATGCCGTGTTTTTCTTCAAAAAATCTGATAATCCTTTTCTTTTCAGATTCTACTTCTGTTTTCCTTCCATTTGTGTGGCAATAAATCTCTATATATTTTCCTGTCTGTATTTGGTGGTAACTTCGCCGCTTTGTTAATCACATCGGCTATATATTCGAATGTATTTATGCCATGCATCCTGCACGAACATGCCAATGAATATAGTATTACCCCTCTTTCAGCTCCCTTATGGCTTCCGAAGAAAAGCGAGTTTCTTCTGGATAGTGATATATACCGATTATACCTCTCGACAAGGTTGTTGTCCAGATAATACTCCCCTTTGGTAAAGATATCCTCTATGGCCTTCCACTGGGATAGTGTGTAATTAATGGCCTCCGCCATTTGGCTTTTCGGTAATAAGTCCGGCTTTGCCTGCAGGCTCAATAATTTCTTTTTTATCTTCCTGAGTATTGGCGGGGCATACTGTTTTCTATGTGCAAGATTGTCTTTGATTGTCCATCCCTGATAGCCTGTCCGATGTTCATGTTCCTTTTGGTACAGTTGGTTTATCATTTCAACTATCTTTCGGGCGTCCGGTTCCTTATCCTGTTCAAGAAACTTTCGTTTGACGTGCTGAAGACATGCGATCCTCGTGATATTGTGATATTGGTCGGTTTCCAGTTTCCTGTATGGGGCGTATGCATCACTTTGTACTGTTCCTTTATAGGTTTTGAGGAAATCAAAAAGCACCTCCTGCCTGCGTGATCCGTCCTCATAGAAATAGAACACCAGCTTTAAGGTCGCCGCCGCCGCTGCCCAGATATACCCTTTTCGTACCCCTTTGCCTTTACTGTTCTTTTCCGGAACCAGTACTTTGTGATATGTTTCGTCACAACAGAGGTAGGGATCTTCAAGCACCACTTCCCTGAGTGCTTCATAGAGGTTTTCGAACAAAACAGCCGTTTTACCCAGCAGATGATGGGCGGTGGGCTTCTCGAGTTCGAACCCGTTCTCCCGAAAGAAGTTAACGATACGTTCCACACTCATGGAGTAGATATATCGCAACTGGCATAAACCGGCAACGAACGAACCGTCATATTGGGAATTCAGAAAAGGGGCGGCGGGGGCGCAACCGCTGAAGACCGTTTCATTAAAGCTATAAATATTCTGTCGATAAATGTACTTAATGAACTTTGGCGGAATATAGACATATCGGATAGAATCACGGTATCCCATAAACTTGGCAAGAGACATACTGAAAAGGGGATGGTCGGGATTGACTTCGATTATCTTTTCTTCCAGTTCAAAATGCTCTTTACGTTTGGAGTTGTTATTCCCCCGTTCTTTGGGGGAAGCGGACGGACGGGACGGAGCCGTCTCAGAAGCGGGTTGCGGCTTATCAGGTATTTGCTTTTCAGACTCATTGCTGATAAGCTTACTCAAACTGCGGCTAATGTTCTCCTGCTTTTTCAGTTTGCCGTTCTTCAGCGTCAGCGCTTCTTCCAGAGATTGAACGGCATCGGTCAGTTGCTTAACCTGTGAAGTCAGTTCACAGATCAGACGCTGACTTTGTTGCTCACGCTTGTCAGCAGCTTTAATCTGTTCCTTGAAATGTCTGTTCTGTTCCTCCAGAAGCTCTATGACCCGGTCTTTTTTCATACCTCAAAGATACGAAAAAAGAACCGGGCAACAAAGCTTTTTATTATAAATCTACGTTATAACACATTGTTTATCAATCATTTGGTGTTTCTATGACTTCAGCCGAAATCGTTTCCTGCACTTGGCTGACCGGAGGGAGACGCCCTGCATAATCAAAAAGAAACTCTTCCAGGAAAGCTCGTAAGCACCCGTAGAAGGATTAAAACGCGGGACTTCGAAGGTACCTTCTTCCAGGCGCTTCTGGTAAAGAATAAAACCATCCGTATCCCAACGTAAAATTTTAACCATGTCCCGTTTGTGGGAAAAGAAAACAAAAACATCTCCTGAAACGGGAGAAAGTGACATGTCGGACTTGACCAGCTGATAAAGTCCTGTCATACCTTTACGCATATCGACATAATGCTGGTACAGGTAATAACGCATATTTTCGGTTAAAGCAAACATGACTGCTCCTCCTGTATCTTACGGTTATAAAGGTCAATAAAACGGTGAATACCAAAAGAACTTCCCTGCTTGATGGAAATAATCACCCCATCCGGAAAAGTAATATTGATACCATAAAGCATATCCGAAGAAGAGGACGGACGGGCCGAAGGCGCAGATGAGGGAACCAAAGGACTGAAGCAGGGCACCGGCTTTTCGGAGGAAGAAGCCGAAAGGGAAGAACGAAGTTCACGAATGCGAATGCCGTGCCGAGAAAGCCAGAGTTCCATACCATGATAATTAACATGACACTCATGACAATAACTACGAAGAGTTAAACAGGGAGAAGATATCAGACGGGATTTATACTCAGACAGGGTTTGAGTGTATAAAGCATGTGCAGTCATATAAGTAGGAATTGATTAATATGAAAGCAAAGATATGAAGAAGTAGAATTAAAGAAAAGACGGCATCGCCGAGACGCTTACACTTATGTCGCTGCGGACGGTGAAGAAGGTTTCCCGGGCAACATTACCTGTAAAGTTCTGATGAAACTGACGGACGATAATGCCATCGATATCCGCTATGAAGCAGAAACGGATAAGCCGACCATCGTAAATATGACCAATCATTCTTATTTTAATCTCGATGGTGATGCAGCAAGCAATGCAGACCACTTGTTGATGGTGGATGCCGATTATTATACTCCGGTCGACAGCACATTCATGACAACTGGTGAAATTGTTCCGGTAGAAGGTACTCCGATGGATTTCCGCACTCCGACTCCGGTAGGTGCACGCATTAACGACTACGATTTTGTACAATTGAAGAATGGAAATGGTTATGACCATAACTGGGTATTGAATGCCAAAGGGGATATTTCCCGGAAATGTGTTTCGCTCGAATCACCTAAGACGGGTATCGTACTGGATGTATATACCAATGAACCGGGTATTCAGGTGTACGCAGGTAACTTCCTGGATGGTTCTCTGACAGGAAAGAAAGGCATTACTTACAATCAACGTGCTTCTGTATGTCTTGAAACACAGAAATATCCGGATACTCCGAACAAACCGGAATGGCCTTCGGCTGTGCTTCGCCCGGGAGAAAAATACATGAGTCAATGCATCTTTAAGTTTTCTGTAGATAAGGAATAATCTGCTCGCTCCCAAGAAATAAAAAAAATATTTTAGTCTCACGGTCTCACTTCCTTTCTGTAAAGATCATATAACTAGATGAATAATGAGTGAGAGATACCTTCGAGATATGGTATCTCTCACTCTTTTATCCCTTAAAATGCTCCAGAACAGCGCATCTCTCATCCTTTCTTGAGTTATCTCTCATTATTCTTTCTGCTACGGACTACAGCTGTATTGATTTTACTCTACCTGTCATTTGTATGTTATGACACTTGTGTTCTTGGCATATCTCCCTTACATTCTTATATTATCTTACCGACATTTTCATCGTTCCACACGGGTGAACTGATCATCGCACCAAGGTGAACTGATCATGTCACAGACGTAGACAGCTTGTTCTACCCGGGTGGAACGATGAAGATGTCTCTACGAAAATCTGATAATGATAGGTGAAAATCAGGCGATTATAGGGTTGTTTGGACGAAGAGAGGCAGTAAATCAGACAATAATTGCCGCAGTTTATAATTATGTCTGTTATTTGTTTGTATTCTAATAATAATTAGAGTATATTTGTAAGAATGTATAACACAATGAAGTTAACTTGACTTCATTAACAAAACTATTATATGATGAAAAAAATCCTTTTCTTAATGGTGATCTGCGTAGCCACATCGCTTACTTCTATTTTACCGGCTTCGGCTCAGAATTCAGATAAAACTGATGAATACAAAACTTTGCTTAAGAAGATTATGACCCTTTCCGGTAGTTCGGCATCCTCCGAGGCTATCATGTCGCAATTCATGTCAAGTATGCAAAAGGGACCTTTCCAACAAGATGAGGCTTATTGGAAAGATTTTGCAGCAAAGTGGACACAGAAGATTGAAGATAAAGTGATGGAAGTATATGCTCCTATTTACCAACAGCATATGACATTGGATGAACTGAAAAAAGTAGTTGCTTTCTACGAATCTCCTGCCGGCAAGAAGCTTGGGGAGACTGCATCTGCTGTTGCGAATGAATCAATGCCGATGATACAGCAACTGTCAATGGAAATGGTACAAGAGATCATGCCGCAGATTCAGAAAAGCATGAATATTGTTGAGAATAAGGTTGTCGACCCGAACAAGGAACGTGATCAGAAATTGTTTGATGAGGCTTACACGGTTCCTAAAGAAGATATAAAGATAGCTGCCGATAGAACTTATCAGCGAGGAATGAGTACAATGCCTGAAATCTATTCTATTGAGAAACGAAAAAATGATACTAAAGTTACATTTTTGCAGCCTATCTATTTCGATTGGCAATGGTTGTATTATAGCCCGGGATTTAAAATAGTAGATAAGAAAACCGGAGATGAATATATGGTGAGAGGATATGATGGCGGGGCTCCATTGGATAAGCTGTTGATTATTAAAGGTTGTGATCGCAAGTATATCTATGTCAGCCTTTTGTTTCCCAAGCTGAAAAAGAGCGTAAAAGAAATTGATATTATAGAGGCGCTGGCTGATAAAGAGGCACTACCTTCCAATGATGATGGTGTAGCTAAATCTTATTTTGATGTAAAAATAGATGATTATATTGTATCCTCTAAAGAAAACAAGAAGGTATATTATTGATTGGAGCGATTTATTTATCACTGAAAATGAATATGACTATGAAAAACACAATGGTTTGGATCATAACCATTGTGTTGATGTCTGTTGATGTATATATAATATTTACAGACCCTTTGGAACGGCAATATGATTTGGTACAAATCGTAATGGCTTGGTATCTTGTAACGTTGCTGCTGGACTTTCTTTTTCGCCATAATAATACTTATGGGGTGATAAGAAATGTCATAGCCACAGTGCTTCTCTGTGTATTCTATTTTGTATTTCCTTAAATGTATAATAATATGAGATATGCAGTTGTATTGATAATCAATATTCTATTAGCGTTAGCAGGATTCTTTTTACTCATAGTTGATCCTTTGAATAAGCAGTTACCGGTGAAAATGATAGCTATTTGGTTCATTGTTTTTGTGATATTAGATTATCCTCTTCGCCATTATAAAATATACAAAGAGATAAGGATATTTGTGTATATGATTTTTCTTGCTCTTTTATATTGGCTGTTTCCTGCATAGGAAAACCATTGTTTTATTTATATTCATGTTCAAATAAAATAGCCTGTTGATGGACTTGTGTAATAGGAATGTTTTATCTTTGCAGTGTTTAAAATAAAATACGATGAATAAAAGAGTAACAATACAGTTCGCTGACCTTATAAAGAGTAGGTTGGCAGGTGGTTTGCTCTGTTGTCTTGTGTTGCTGGCTGCCTATTTGTTTCAGATGTTCTTTCCGGGGATGTATGTGGATGCATTCTCGGCTTCCCATTATCTTTTTATGTGGCTGATCCTCTTTGTAGGCGCACTCTTATGGACATTCCGTGAGAAAGGAACACATGGATTGCCCTCCGAGGTAACTGATTGGCAATGCATTGCTGCCTTTTTGTTGATTGTTGCCAATCAGATTTATTTTGTTATGCCTAAGGAAGTCCACGTAGAATTAGCTCCTGCACTATCTGCTTATACTCTGCCTGTGCTGATTATTGTTGGCTTAGCAATAGCAGGGATAGTTAAATTGGCTGTCTCATTCTATCGTTTATTGGAACTTGAACGGCAAAAAACAATTCTCCAAGAGAAACGGCTTCAAGAATTGTTGTCTTCTCCTCCATCTGCATTGGAAGGTGTTGTATTTGTGCGCAAACTTTTAGAAAATCAATCTATATATCAATTGACTGCCAGTGAGTATCTTACGTTAATAGAAGGATGTCGTGCGATTGATCCTGACTTTTTTGTTTGGTTGAAAAATAAGCAAATTGAAATGAAACCACGATATATTGTGTATTGTGTACTTATCAGGATGAGTAAAACTAAAGAAGATATGATGTCTATTTTTGATATTAATGATGGTAACTATCGTACTTTGAGATCTCGTGTACGAAGACGTTTAAGTATTGAAGATGAGGATATGGAAACTTTCTTGAAGGAATTGCATTAAGCTATATTTTTAATATGTTTATTAATCCTATAAAAGAATGGATTGCTGATATTCCTCCCCTCATGATGGCATAGTAAAACCACACACGCTTATTCGAATATTTATCTTTAGGGAATGTGTCAATTGCTCCAATTATAAGTACAACCCATGCAAGAAGCTCAAAGAAAGTGATGAGAAAATCTTGTACGATATAATTTATGTTGTTAATAAGACAGTCTGAGTAGCACATCGCTATGCTGATGCACCACATTAAGTTGTACAAAATTATATATCGAATTATTCTCACGCTTTATTTTTTATACAATCTGCATATTCTCTGTCAGCTATTCTTTTGTTTCTATCATATTTGGCAGCTGCCTGCGCTATACAGCCCAAAGGCATATTATCTCCTTGACAGTTAGTGGTAGCATTCTCATAATCAGCTTTTGCCTGCTTATATGCTGCTTGTTTTTGTTCTTCACAGCTGTTAGTACCTCCTCCTTCTTCGCGTGTTTTCAGGAGTTTTACTTTTGTAAGTTCGTTGCTTTCTGCATATAGTATAAAGAGTTGTGTCCGTTCATCGGCGCTTAATCTTAAAAATCCTGTATGTTTAATCAGGTTTTCTTTAGCTTTTGCCAGTTGCTGTAGTTCATTTTCTAGATTGGCTTTTCTCATGAAGTCTTCCACGTAGTCATCATCATTCAGATTCTCCATAAGTTTGTCATATTCTTCTTCACTTAAAGTAGAAGTGTACTCATGAAACTTATCTGCCAAAAGCTCGGAGCTCATTTCGAATTCCCAAAACTCATCAGAACTGGCAATAGAATCAATGAGTGTATTTTCGTTATTCAGCATTCTTGATGAAAATCCGCGTGTTTTTGCTATCCCATTCTCTGCCATCTGTGTTTCATCTGTGTAATACTCATCAGTACTACAGCTATAAGTAATGAAAATAGCGGTTAAACTACAAGCTAATGCTATCGCATAAAATAAAGCATTTTTCTTTCTTCTTGCGCTCATGATTATTTTGTTTTTTAATGTTGATGCAAAGTAACGAAAAATAGATTTATTTGAAGGATAATATTTATTCAAAAAAAGACTAATATCTGATCCTTACGAGGTTTTAATTATTTTTATTGTGTTACAATATAGAAGAAAATAAAAGAACTAATAGTGGCTAGAAGTACTTCTGTGTGGTATAATGGTTTTAAAGGTGTAACATTGATAGGAGAGAATGAATATCTGCAAAATAATTTTCGGTCATATAAGGACAATTCTGAGTCATTAAGGATAATTTTCGGTCAAAAGTGAAATTTGGATACATTTTAGTTGTTACAATCATAGTAGGGAGGCGAAAAACATTCTCGCTGTAGGCCTCTGTAGTGCGTTTTTAAGCCTATATGACTGTAACGCCCTCTTGTGCGATAGTAAAATGACATGTAAATTTGCAAAAAATAATACGAAATCATTTATCTCTATTTTTTCTGCTAATTATGAAAACACTCACAAGATTGGTATCTGTTTTTCTGCTTACAGCAAAAAGTTGTTGTAGTAAATATGAAATAAAAATGGCGAGAATTATTGTTTAACAAATTAATATTTTAATGTAATGCTAAAAAAAAGAAATCTTATCATTAGGTTTGGAATTCTCTTCATGCTGATAGGCATTGTTGCTTTGTCGTCAGGGTGCAGTTCTAAGAGAATGTCTAAGAATCATAACCGGGCTTTTGAGTCTTATGCGGATATGTTAGACCGACTGAAAATTAGTGAGAGAGAACGTGTGTTGGTTGATTCTATTACAAAGCTAGATGAGTTTATAGTATTAACCGATACATATCAGAAATATCTCGAAAAGGGGAAATCTGTAAAAAAAAGGAAGGACGCTGAAAAGACAAAAGAGTTTGATGATTATGCAAAAGCGTGTTCAGCTGTTTATAAAATTCTAGATAAAACGAAATTAAGTACCAATGCATCTATTGCTGTATTTGATAAAGTGTACAGATTAAGAAAGTGAGTGTGTTGAATTTTTGAATTAAATATTAAAGTTATTACGAAATTATCGAAATTTAGTTTTGTTATTGCTTGCTGTTTTGTCGGTATCTTTCTTATTAATAGATTATAGTTGTACTTCCGAACAGTATGATTTATAAGAAGATTTAAGTGAGTTAATTTTAAAGTCTTTAGCAACTACCAAAAGTATTGTTAGTAATTATGAAAACATTCACAAGGTTGGTATCTGTCTTTCTGCTTACAGCAGTTGGTTATCTCTTTTTCCTTTCATGTTCTGGAAGAGAAAAGAATGTTCCGGCGGTTTCTATATTGGAAGCTGCTCTTCAGCAGGCAGGAGAGAATCGTGTGGAGCTGGAAAAGGTTCTGTTTCGCTATCAGATTGATCCGACAGATAGTTTGAAATATAGGGCTGCTTGTTTCTTGATAGAAAATATGCCTTATTATACCTATTATAAAGGAAAACAGTTAGATCGGTATTTTACTTACTATGCTTTGTTACAGGAAACACGTGGATTGGGTATTTCTCCTCAGGTCGTGGCTGACTCTGTTCGTCACATGTATGGACCATTGTATTTAGATTCTTTACAATCCTATAGAGATATCGAAACAGTTGATTCTGCTTATTTATGTAATAATATTGACTGGTCATTTAAGGTGTGGCAGGAACAACCATGGGGGAAACATGTTTCGTTTGCAGATTTTTGTGAATATCTTCTTCCTTATCGTATTGGTGACGAGACCTTGGCTAGTTGGCGGGAATCTATTTATCAGAAATATAATCCCTTGCTCGATTCTTTACGTGCTTCAGAAGTACTTGATAAAGAAGATCCGATTGTCGCGGCCCGTTGTTTACTTGATTCAATTCGTAAAGGAGGAGCGGTATTTACTACTGCCGTTCCTGCCAGCCTTCCTCACGTGGGACCGGAAGTTGTCCAGCAGAAAACCGGTAGTTGTCGTGAACTCACGGATTTTGTTGTTTATGTTTGTCGTGCGTTAGGTATTCCGTGTGCCATAGACTTCATGCCGATTCGTGGTGATGAGAATGACAGCCATCAATGGGTGGCATTTACAGATAAATACGGTACGCTCTATTACCACGAATTTCCTAATGGTGTGAGTGAAGTACGGAAAGACGCAATGTGTGGAATGCCTAAAATAAAGGTTTATCGTAATACATTTAGTCTAAATCGCGCTATGCAGGAGGAAATGCAGAAATTGGATACTGCTGTTATTCCTCTTTTCAAAGATCCGCATATCGTAGATATTACTTTCCCTTATACAAAAAATTTTAAGAAAGAACTCCAAATACCGAAGGACGCTTTATATAAAGGTAAGCCACGTTCACGAATAGCTTATCTATGTGCCAGCAAACGGATGGATTGGGAGCCTGTTGCATGGACAGAGTTCGATGGTAAAAACATTGTCTTTACGGATATACAAAAAGGACCCGTCATGCGGGTTGCTACTTACGAACGAGGACGACTCCGTTTTTGGACTGATCCTTTTGAGATTAATGTTTCTAATGAATTCCATTTCTTCACTCCTTCGGATAGTGTACAGGATGTTACTTTGTTCGCAAAATATACTTTGCGGGCAGATGATATGTTTTTGAATCGCATGATAGGCGGAACGTTTGAAGGAAGCAATGACCCTGATTTTCGTGAAAAAGAAGTCTTGTACTTGATAAATGAGAAACCGAAAAGATTACAGACAGTTGTTCAATCATATTCTTCAAAACCGTATCGCTATGTCAGATATGTAGGACCTAAAGAGTCACACTGTAATATTGCAGAAGTAGCTTTTTATACTCCTAATGATACCGCTTCTTTAAAAGGTAAGGTAATGGGTACCCCCGGATGTTTTCAAAAAGACGGTTCGCATGAATACACGAATGTATTTGATGGGGATGTCACAACTTCTTTTGATTATATTGAGTCTTCCGGTGGCTGGGCAGGTCTTGATCTTGGAATTCCTAAGCAGATAGAAAAGATTGTTTATACACCTCGGAGTTATGATAATTATATTCGTTCAGGTGATAAATATGAACTTTTCTATTGCACTGGGAATAAATGGAGTTCTCTAGGTAAACAACTTTCTGAAGCGGACTCGTTAACTTATAAGAATGTTCCTCGCAATGTGTTGTTGCTATTGAAAAATTATTCGCATGGTGTGCAGGAGAGAGTTTTTATATGTGAAGATGAAAAACAAAATTGGAAGTAGTCTATCTTGTTATTTATTATAGTTAAAATATTATTAATTAAAGGTTTGTAAATATGAAGTTTGTAAGATTATTTTTTGCAATTAATTTTTGTTGGTATACTGTTGGCTTCTTGTTATCAAGAGGATGATTTCTCTATACAGTCCAATATAGCGGAGGCAGAATCAAGCGTTATTGTGAAAGATGAGTTGACTCTAGAACAAAAGTTGACCAATATTCAAAAGAGTGGGGAGGATATTCTGACTCGCAGTTTATATGCAAATGAGTCTCAGCTTCAATTGAAAGAATATAAAAATATTGGAGTAATTACTACTGAGAAAGAACTTGATCAACTGAAATCGGTTATTTTATCTAATGAAAGTTATTTCCCTTATTATGATACTGAAAATAGTAATATTAGTTTGTTGACATGGTCGGAAATAGAGTGCAAAAAACAAAATGAGAAAACTCAATATTCCAAATCTGATTTGGAGACTTTTTTAAATACAGTTCTTAAGGTTGGAATGAATAAAATGGAATTAACCTGGGAATGCAATTCGAAAACATATAAAACAATATGCATTACTTCGAATGAAGATATTATATATGATAATGTCATAATGAATATTTTATGTATATCAGAGGAGTCTCCATTAAATAAAGGGCTTACGCCAATAATAAAAACGAAATCTCCTGAAAGTAATTTTAGTGGATCATGTACTAATACCTTGCGTTGGACTGCTTATTGGTTGTGGGGGTCAGAACGTGGGCGTGTAGAGATTAATCATACTATTTATGTAAGTACCGGAAACCTGACCAATAGTACTAGTAGTGAGGACGCTTATATATCTATTGGAAGTGCAGGTGCAGACTCACAAATAAAAGAATGTAGTAAAGGAGTAGGTGGATATTCAATATGTAATTATGCCTATTACCTAGCAACACCGACGGTAAGCGTTTCTATAAGTGGTGGAAATGGTATTGATTTTTCTATATCTACTTCTGGTATCGGAAGTGAGGCGTCGGGATCTGGAGATAATTATTTAAGTGCATCTAATTTGTAAGAATAAAGCGATATGAGTAAAATAAGATTTATTCTTTGTATATTTCTGTTGGTAGTTGCTTTTCCTTTAATAAATTTGCAAGCGCAAAACGATAGTGATTGGAAGAAGCAATTAAAGGAAATCCAACAAAATGAAATGTTGAGAGATAAGGGGTATCCTCAGCTAGTAAGCTATGCTCTTCAAGGAGAGGTCAAGACAGTGGATGAGATGAAGCGACTAAAGAAAAAACTTCTATCGCAAACTGATAATTATTTGCCAGTTGTCAACAAAGAAAATGAGTGTGTAGAACTTCTAAATTTGAAAGAAATTCAGAAGATAAGAGGCAAGGAAAATGTCTCCGCCACAATTAAATCTTTGTCGGAGTACTTTGATCATGTGATTCAACAGGGAATGCGTACTGTAAAATTGACATGGAAATTACATTCCAAAACGTATGAAAGTTTGTGTGTGGTTTCTGATAATGGGATTGTATATGATCATATTATCATGAACTTAATGATTGTGTCATGAACGAAAATATGAAATGATAAGATTCCCTCATATTCTGTTTGCTGTTTGTTGTATCGGTAGTTTGTTTGTTTACTCATACCAATTTACTGATGTATACATTGTTGCTAAATGGTGTTTGACATTGTTGATATCATTAGTGCTATTGCTATATATCTGTATAAAAGTGCTGTTGTATAAGTCTGTATCGGTAAATATGTTAATGTGTGGGAATATTATTGTGTTCAGTTGTGTACTACAAGCACTTTATGGGATATTACAGTTTTCAGGATTATTTTCTTCTCATTCATTTTATAAGGTAACTGGTAGCTTTGATAATCCCGCAGGTTTTGCTTCTTGTCTTTGTGCTGGATTCCCCTTTCTCATACTTTTATTGTCGAGTAAGAATAAATATGTCCGATATGGTGGCTGGTTAGCTGGAACTATCATTGTAACAGCTATCATCTTATCATATTCGAGAGCTGGCATTGTTAGTGTTACTATATTATCTTGCTTATATTTATATGAAAGATTGGAATGGAAAAAGGTGTTGAAATATCTTTTATTGGCAAGTTTGGTATTATTGTTGTTTGGCTGTTATTGGATGAAAAAAGACTCTGCAGATGGGAGACTGCTAATTTGGAAATGTTGTATAAATATGGTGAAAGATGCTCCTTGGACAGGTCATGGAATTGGTAGTTTCGAAGCGCATTATATGGATTATCAAGCAGACTACTTTAAACAACATGAGCAAAGTCGTTATTCTATGTTAGCAGATAATGTGAAGCAACCATTCAACGAATATCTCAAAATTCTTCTGAATTTTGGGATTGTTGGTATATTGGTGTTGTTTCTGTTGATAGGAGCAATTGTTTATTGTTATAAAAAGAATTCAAATACAGAAAAGAAGATAGGTTTTTATTCTTTGATCTCAATAGGTACATTTTCGTTGTTTTCCTATCCATTTACATATCCTTTTGTTTGGGTTATAGCATTCTTTAGTATATACATAATAATTGGTGAGTATATAAAACGATTTTTTATTAGGATTTGGATAAAGAATATAATTTGTGTGTTTGTATTAATTGCCTCTATTATCGGATTTTATAAATTAACAGAACGAATTCAGGCAGAACTAAGCTGGGGCAAAGCGTCTACGCTTGCGCGTTGTAAATCATATAATGAACTTCTTCCAGCATATGAAATATTAGAAAAGAAATTTCTGGATAATCCTTATTTCCTTTATAACTATGCTGCTATTTTGCAAGAGATGAGACAATATAGTGAGAGTTTGGAAGTAGCATTGAAATGCCGTCAATATTGGGCTGATTATGATCTCGAACTTATTATCGGAGAAAATTATCAGCAGCTAAATAAACCCGACTTGGCTGAGGAATATTATAATAGTGCATCAATGATGTGTCCTTGTCGTTTTTATCCACTTTATCAATTGTATGAGCTGTATAAAAAAAACGGAAATGAAAAGAAAGTATTCTTAATCGCAAAGACAATATTGGAAAAACCAGTT
Source organism: Bacteroides faecis (assembly GCF_020091505.1). NCBI lineage: Bacteria > Pseudomonadati > Bacteroidota > Bacteroidia > Bacteroidales > Bacteroidaceae > Bacteroides > Bacteroides faecis. Next base: position 1,535,228 of record NZ_CP081916.1, read on the forward strand.
AAGATTAATTCAGCATTTGTAAAACGGATAAAACATAAAGTAAGTAAGGAGTTTTGATCTTATGCAATTTTATATGGTAAAAAATGGAATTGAATATTTTTAATTTGAAGATGTTGATTTGTGAACTTTAAACTATTGGCCTATGCAGTGATAAAAATTGTAAGAAAGATGAATGCGAACCATCTAAGAATATGCTTTAGTCATAGTACTTACGGAATAGTGGTTAAACAGTTCGCTAAATAATAGAATTTAAAATTTAATATTATGAATGGAGTATTTAAATCTGTGACATTCTGTGTTTCAGTAGGAATGTTTATGGTGACAGTTAGTTTGTTTCAAGGTTGTAGTAGTGATTTTGAAGAAAGTTTAGAAACAAAAAATGAATCTGCGGTAATTAGTGAATATTTGGATTGTCCGAGCGACTTATCTTCAGAAGAGGAATTAATGATTATAGATAAGGCTTTTCAGAGAATAGGGGATCGTTTTGTTATTGAAGATGATACATGCTATTTGACCGTCCAGTCTGCTAAAGATATGAATATGTCAGATGCAGTTTTTGATTTAGTAAAACAATCAGTGAATAGTCTCAATGCACAATACGCGGCTTATGTGTATTTTGAGAATAACGAGAAAGGGATTATAATAAGAAATCCATTTGAAATGCGACCTCCTATCGCTACTACAAGAGCTACATCTGAAAGCACATCCGGACCTAATATGATTACGACTACTACTGTCTTGAATAATGAAGAAACTATAACAGTATTAAATGCGATGAGAAGTGCAAGTGATAAAACATCTTTTTATGCATCATTATTAGCGGGAGGTCTTTCCGGTGCTGTGGCAGGAGCATTAGTCAGTATTTATTGTGGAGCATCTAGTTCTCAGCTCTCAGCTATTCAAGATGAATATGCACGATCTGGCTCTACTAATGGAATTACATTGACAGAGACGTATATGTGGTCATCTACTACAGGGGTAGGGTCTACTTCCTATCGTTCAAGTATAAATTAATTAGTTCTATGAGACGTATAATGGTTTGGATAATTAGTATTATAATGTTTTTCCTTAATGTGTACCTCTACATTTGGGATCCTTTGGAGAAACATTATGATTTAATGAAGATAGTGATTGGTTGGCTGATTGCTTTGTTTGTATTTAATTATTTCTTTCGGCATAGTAAAATAGAGAAGATAGGATACGCTATATCTGTAACGCTTCTTGCTCTAGCTTATTTTGTTATTCCAATATAAGTTGCGTTTGTGAAGTATTGCTTAATGAATGCGGAGAAGATGATAAGCTACTAAGAAACAACCAGCTTATCCAAGAGGAATAAGCTGGTTGTTATTACATACTACAGATTGTCAAGTAGAAGTACATCAAACAAGATATTTTATATGTGTATAATAGATTTATAGATGCTATGTTAGTGGATAGAGAGTCAATATCTGTAGCGTAAAATTTGATTATAAAGGCAAATCTCTAATCAAAAAGGACTGTCAGCAGTACTTGAATTGCTACATGATGGTAGAATAGTAAAAGGAGCTTTGTTGTTTAAGGTATTCTATCGTGTCTTTTTATAGGTGATAAAACTAAAAGACTCTCTTGTGTAAGAGTAAAATAAGATTGTAAAAGAGATTACTGTAAGAGGAAATCCTGTAACTATTGAAAGTATTGTGTAGTTAATAATGATTATTTGGAAAATGAGAATTTATAAAACACTAATGAATAAAGCATTCATTTGCCTGCTAATAACGGTATTGGCAGCTTGCAAAAGCACTCCTTACTCTGATGAAACTACAAAAAGTGACCTTCGTGCGCCTGCTTATCCGTTATTAACCTTGCATCCGCATATGAAACTTTGGTCTATGACGGATGAACTGAACAAACAGAATATGACTTTTGGCGGCAGCACACAACTTCCTTTTGTTGGCTTCTTACGGGTAGACGGTGCTATGTATCGTTTTATGGGTAATAAAGAACTGCCGATGCAAGCCATCGCTCCGATGGCGCTTGATCACGAAAAGTGGGAAGGAAAGTTCACTTCATTAGTACCTGATGAAGGATGGGAGCAGCCGGACTTTGATGATAAGTACTGGCAATTGTCAGAAGGGGCATTTGGTACGCCTGGTATGTGGGAAGCAAGAACACAATGGACTTCTTCTAATATTTGGGTACGAAGAGAGGTTGAAGTTGATCCGTATCTTTTGGAACATAAGAAGATCTATTTGCGCTATTCTCATGATGATGTATTCCAATTGTACATTAATGGGAAGCAATTGGTAAATACCGGATATGACTGGGGAGCAAACTTTAAAGTGGAAGTTCCGGACTCTATTCTGCAAACAATGAAAAGTGGAAAAGCGTTGATTGCCGCTCATTGTGAGAATCGTGTGGGAGGAGGATTGGTAGACTTCGGACTCTTTGCCGAGGAACCGGCTATGCCTGTGGAAAGGGTAGCTCCCATCTCTTATGAAAAAGAGTGGACGGGGAGATATACCATGGAGCAACCTCAGGAAAATTGGGAAGCCAAAGAGTTTGACGATTCAACATGGACAGAAGGACAGGCAGCCTTCGGTACGGATGATCAGCGGAATGTGAATACTCCCTGGTTCTCACCTAATATATGGGTGAGACGCGAATTGACATTCGACCCGGCATTGGCGAAAAACAAGCAACTGTATTTGCGCTATTCACATGATGATGTATTTCAATTGTATGTGAATGGAATGCAGTTGGTCAGCACGGGATATGAATGGAAAAGTGATCTTAGGGTGAATATTCCGGATTCCATAGCGGAAACAATGAAAGATGGGAAAGCCGTGATTGCTGCTCATTGCGAAAACCGTATGGGAGGTGCATTGGTTGATTTCGGACTATATGCAGAATTGAAAGAAGCTGAACAAACGTCTGTTGATGTGCAGGCAACCCAGACACATTATACGTTTGAATGTGGGGATGTGGAACTGAAACTTAGCTTTACTGCTCCTTACCTGTTGGATGATCTGGAGACGCTTGCCCGTCCCGTCAATTATATCTCTTATCAGGCTAAGGCGTTGGATGGTAAGGAGCATGATGTTGCTGTCTATTTTGAGATAGATCCACATAAGGCATTTCGTGCCGGACAGTCTACCCAAATGTATGAAAAGGATGGACTGTCTCTTATGAAGACAGGACAAGAGAATCAGAAATTGTGGGTAGATCAAGAAAAAGGCGGACGATCGTGGGGATATTTCTATTTGGGAACAAAGGATGATGTAACCTGTGCACAGGGAGATGCAGCCGAAATGAGGGCATATTTTATGAAAGAGGGAGATCTGAAACAGATGAGAAAGTCTGCCGAAAAACGATATGCCGCCTTTGCACAGAAACTGGATGTGGATGGTGATTTTCCGCAGCATCTCACTGCTGCTTTCGACGGACTGTATACAATGGCTTATTTTGGAGAGGATCTGAGACCTTATTGGAATAAAGATGGAAAAACAAGCATAGAAGATTTGTATGCGGACGCGGAGGAGGACTATAAAGAAGTGATGGCAAAATGTTATGCATTTGACCGTCAATTGATGGCAGATGCTTACCTCGCCGGAGGAAAAGAATATGCCGAACTTTGTGCTTTAGCTTATCGTCAGTCTGTTTCCGCTTTCCAAATGTCTGAAGATTCGGAAGGTGAGTTACTTTATTTTACTCCACAGGTGGGGCCTGTGGATGAGTATTATCCGGCTTCGCCACTTTATCTCCGTTATAATCCTGATTTGGTAAAAGCGATGCTTAATCCATTTTTCTACTACAGTGAAAGCGGAAAATGGGGAAAGCCGTTTCCTCCGCATGACTTAGGCGGATATCCTGCTGTAAACGGACAGACGATAGGCGGTGATATGCCTGTGGAAGAAGCAGGAAACGGCTTGATAATGACTGCTGCTATTGCTAAAATGGAGAAGAATGCTTCGTATGCGGAGAAACATTGGAAGACATTGACTCAATGGGCTGAGTATTTATTGGAAAATGGAACAGATACCGGTGATCAGCTTACTACGGATAATTTCGCAGGAAACTGTCCCCATCATACTAACTTGTCTGCAAAAGGTATTTTAGGTATTGCAGCATACGCACGTCTGGCGGAAATGTTGAACAAGAAAGAAGAAGCGGAGAAGTATATGGATGCTGCCCATGAGATGACGAAAGAATGGGAAAAGGCTGCTTATGCAGGTGATCATTATCGCTTGGCTTTTGATCAGCCGGATAGTTGGGGGATGAAGTATAATCTGATATGGGACAGGCTGCTTGGCTTGAATCTTTTCCCAGAGAGAGTCATTCAGAAAGAGACGGATTTCTATCTTACTAAAATGAATGAATTTGGATGTCCGTTGGATAGCAGACATAGTTACGCGAAAGTGGATTGGACAGTATGGTCTGCTTCGTTGAGTGCTGACCGTATGCGATTCCGTAAACTTATGTTGCCGCTTTATAAGTTTATGAATGAGACGACAGATCGCACACCAATGGCTGATTTGATAAATACGGATGGGAAAACCATAGTAGGATTTACGGGGCGTACTGTAGTAGGTGCATATTTTATCAGGTTGTTGGAAAAGGAATAATTAGAATCTTGATGTCTTTTAGAAGGTATATTAGGAGCAATATGATATAGTTGATTTATTATTTTAAATAAAAACATTATGAATATGAAAAGTTTATTTTATTTAGTTGTTACTATGGTAGTAATGATTGCATGTACAAATGAAGAGTTTGATGCTAATTCAGAAGTTAAGAAGGAAGAAGTTAAAACAAAGATTGCATCATTAGCTGAAAAATATGATGTAAACGTCGATTTTTTTGAGATTAATCCTTCAGAAAAAACTGAAAATGAGATGTCATTAGAAGAAATAGAAGAATTGTTTCGTGATATAAAACAACTTAGAGAACACCCTGTTGAATTAAAGATGTATAAGGATAAAGAAGAAAATGGCTGTATGTTTTATTCTACTAAAGAGCAGAAACCTAGTGTGCCGCTTGCTAAAACACGTAGTGAAATTTATTCATTCAGTGATTGGATTTGGAATCTTACATGGTTTAGTGTAACTTTGATCGAAGATAATAAAAATGTAACAGTAATGACAGATATAACAGGATTATCAATTTATACGTATTCTCAATCTTATGCGAGTGGCTATGTATCAGGAAATGCTATATCATTTAATAGTACGGGGAAAATTAAGGCAACTATAACTCAGGTTGTTGGCTTTAACCTTTCTTATGTTATTAATTCTTCAGGGACATACGATAAGAGTGCGGGAAAGGGAAGTGTTACAGTTTCTGCATATTAATGATTATTGAAAATAAAAATTATGATTATGTCTCCAATGTTTTTTGAAATTGCTTATGTTTTGATTTTGTTGATTGGGATATTGGTAGTGTTGAAAAGTCATCAACTTACTAAACCATATAAATATCTATGGGTCATTTTGGTTTTGTTATTTAATCTGTTAGGCATAATTGCCTTTTTGATATGGAAACAGTATCTTAACAAAACGAGCAATAGTGGATCGCACGGAAATGTCTGATTTGATGTATAATATGAATCGGGTAAACTTTTTTTCTCTATGTTCTTTGTAAATCCGGGATGGATTGAATAGACCATTGAAACTGGTTGTTTTTCTTTGATTTAGCTACCATTATTATGATGGTGGCTAAATTTTTTAACCTGGATAAAGATACAGAAGGAGTTTTTCTTTGCATAAATGCCATTCTTGTTTCCGTCTATAACCATAAAAGATGTTCGAAATCGGAAGTTTTTAGGGGTATAACCCTAAAAACTTCCGATTAATTATTTATATTTGTGTCTATAACCCTAAAAACTTCGGATGTATGATTAATCGTGAACTTTATATGGAGCAAATCACTCCTTTTATTGATAAACCATTTGTGAAAGTGATCACTGGTATCCGTCGTTGTGGCAAGTCTGTCGTGTTGCGTTTAATCCGTGAGGAACTTTTACGAAGGGGAGTATCTGAAGATCATATTATTTATATGAACTTTGAAAGCTTTGAGTGGATGGATGTGAAGGAGGCGAAGGCACTGTATACTTATATTCGGGAAGTTACGAAAGTTTCGGGAAAATATTATATTCTTCTGGATGAGATTCAGGAAGTTACAGATTGGGAGAAGGCGGTAAATGCATTCTTGGTAGACTTGGATGCTGACATTTATGTGACTGGTTCCAATTCACGTTTACTGTCTTCTGAGTTCTCCACATATTTAGCAGGAAGATATGTTGCTTTTCATATAATGACTTTGTCTTTTAGGGAATATCTGTTATTCCATAATGTTCCTTTGGCAATTTCTGCATCCGACCGTAAAGCGGAATTTCTGAAATACCTTCGCATGGGAGGATTTCCGGCTATTCATACAGCAAACTATGATTATAACGCTATTTACAAAATAGTGTATGATATTTATTCTTCTGTCATTCTGCGTGATACTGTGCAGCGACATGGAATCCGTAATGTAGAAATGCTCGAAAGGATAGTAAAGTTTGTTTTTGATAATATCGGGAATAAATTGAATGCCAAGAATATTGCCGACTATTTTAAAAGTCAGCAACGAAAAGTGGATATCAATACGATTTACAATTATTTGGATGCTTTAAATAATGCTTTTGTGATACAGCGTATTCCACGTTATGATATCAAAGGTAAAGAAATATTGCAAACTAATGAAAAGTATTTTGTAAGTGATCTTTCGCTCATCTATTCCGTAATGGGATATCGGGATAGATTAATAGGGGGAATGCTTGAAAATCTGGTCTGTATGGAATTGAAACGTCGTGGATACGAAGTATACGTAGGCAAGCAGGATGAAAAAGAAGTTGATTTTGTAGCCATTAGGCGTGAAGAAAAAGTTTATATACAGGTTACTTATCAACTAGGTTCACAAGCAACCATTGATCGTGAATTTGCACCCTTGCTGGCAATTGATGATCATTATCCCAAATATGTGGTTAGTATGGATGAATTGTGGCAGGATAACATTGAGGGGGTTAAACACCGTCACATAGCAGACTTCCTACTCGACGAGTGGTGAAACCAAGACGGACTAGAGTTCTAGCCCGTCTAATAATTCTAAATAAAGTCCGATAGCCTCTTCTATCTCTTTCAGCATAATATACTCCTCGGCTGTATGTGAGCGTGAAGAACGTCCCGGACCGATCTTTACCGACGCAAAGGACATTAATGCCTGGTCAGATAAAGTCGGGGAGCCGAAAGGAACGCGTCCCATTTTCACTGCTTTCTGTACGAACGGATGTTTTTCGTCAATCCGTGAAGAGTTGAGGCGGAACGAACGGGCTTTCGCATCGCAGGAAATATGTTTCTTGATTTCAGCAAACAGATCTTCGTTAGAGTAAAGTTCGTTGCTTCGGATATCAACAACAAACGTACATTTATCGGGAACCACATTGTGCTGAGTGCCTGCATTGATGACCGTAACGCTCATTTTTACCGGTCCGAGCAAGGGCGATTCCTTCTCGAAACGATAATCGCGGAACCAGGCGATGTCATCCAATACTTTATAAATGGCATTATCTCCTTCATTGCGTGCAGCGTGTCCGGCTTTGCCTGTCGCAGTTACATCCAATACCATCAATCCCTTTTCGGCAATGGCAGGCTGCATTTCTGTTGGTTCGCCTACAATGGCAAAAGAGACAGGAGGCAAGCCCGGCAATACACTTTCAATTCCGTCCTTGCCCGAAACTTCTTCTTCGCAGGAAGCCAGATAGATGAGATTGTAATTTTGAGAAGTGCGACATAGTTGCAGGAACACCTGTAAGAGCGAAACAACACTGGCTCCGGCATCGTTACTGCCCAGTCCGTACAATTTTCCGTTTTCCTCGCGGGGCGTGAAAGGGTCTTTGCGCCAGCCGTTTACAGGTTTCACCGTGTCGATATGAGAATTGAGAAGGATGGTCGGCTTTTTAAGATCGAACATAGGGCTGAGGCACCAGACATTGTTTCCCTTGCGTCCGGTTTGCATCCCTTCGGCTTCGATATAATTTTGCAGGAAATCAGCTGCTTGCGTCTCTTCCCGACTGATGGACGGAATGCTGATTAGTGATTTCAACAGGCTTACAGCTTCGGCTGTCATGGTTGGAATATCGTATTTCATATACAAACTTGTTAATTTAGAGCTTAATATTTGCACAAAGATACTCGTTTTGCGCAATAGTTTCAAATAAAACTAATACCTTTGTACCATATTTATCAATACAAAGAGTATGACTTATCATCATTTATCTGTCTTGGTCCATCGTCAGGCTGAAAAGTATGGCGACAAGGTAGCCTTGAAATACCGCGACTACGAGACAGCACAATGGATTCCAATAACCTGGAATCAATTCTCCGGAACTGTACGGCAGGCTGCTAATGCTTTCGTAGCACTAGGAGTGGAGGAACAAGAGAATATCGGTATTTTTTCACAGAATAAGCCTGAATGGTTCTATGTCGATTTCGGTGCATTTGCCAATCGCGGGGTTACTATTCCGTTCTATGCAACGAGTTCGCCCGCACAGGCACAATACATTATCAACGATGCGCAAATCCGATATCTTTTTGTTGGCGAACAGTATCAGTATGATTCTGCATTCAGCATCTTCGGCTTTTGCTCTTCGTTGCAACAACTGATTATTTTCGACCGTTCGGTAGTAAAGGACCCGCGTGATGTCTCTTCCATCTATTTTGATGAGTTTATGGCAATGGGCGAAGGGTTGCCGCATAATGAGGTGGTAGAAGAACGTACCGCACGTGCTTCTTACGATGATCTGGCTAACATCCTTTATACTTCCGGTACGACGGGGGAACCTAAAGGTGTGATGCTGCACCATTCTTGCTATCTGGAGCAATTCCATACGCATGACGAACGCCTGACGACAATGACCGACAAGGATGTTTCTATGAACTTCCTCCCGTTGACACATGTGTTCGAGAAAGCATGGAGCTATCTCTGTATTCACAAGGGAGTGCAGATATGTATCAATCTCCGTCCGGCAGATATTCAGACTACCATTAAAGAAATCCGTCCGACACTGATGTGCAGCGTTCCCCGTTTCTGGGAGAAGGTATACGCCGGTGTACAGGAAAAGATCAGTGAAACGACAGGATTGAAGAAGGCATTGATGCTGGATGCGATTAAGGTCGGCAGAATCCATAATCTGGATTATCTCCGTCAGGGAAAGACTCCTCCGGTGATGAACCAGCTTAAATATAAGTTCTACGAAAAGACCATTTATTCTTTGCTGAAGAAGACGATCGGCATCGAGAATGGTAACTTCTTCCCGACAGCAGGTGCTGCCGTGCCCGATGAAATCAATGAATTTGTTCATTCTGTAGGAATCAATATGGTGGTCGGCTATGGACTGACAGAGTCTACGGCTACAGTGTCATGTACTTTGCCGGTAGGGTATGACATCGGTTCGGTAGGGGTGGTATTACCGGGACTGGAAGTGAAGATTAATGAAGATAATGAAATTCTGCTTCGTGGAAAAAGCATCACCAAAGGATATTATAAGAAAGCGGAAGCTACGGCTGCCGCTATTGATGCTGACGGCTGGTTCCATACGGGAGATGCCGGTTATTTCAAGAACGGACAGCTTTTCCTTACAGAACGTATCAAGGACTTGTTCAAGACATCTAACGGAAAGTATATTGCCCCGCAGGCGCTGGAAACCAAACTGGTTATTGACCGCTATATCGATCAGATCGCTATTATCGCAGATCAGCGCAAGTTCGTTTCTGCCTTGATTGTGCCGGTGTACGGGTTTGTCAAGGACTATGCGAAGGAGAAAGGCATTGAATACAAAGATATGGCTGACTTGCTGCAGCATCCTAAAATTATCGGTTTGTTCCGTGCCCGGATAGAGACCTTGCAGCAACAGTTCGCTCATTACGAACAGATCAAACGTTTTACATTGCTTCCCGAACCTTTCAGTATGGAACGTGGAGAGTTGACGAATACGTTGAAGTTGAAACGATCAGTGGTTGCTGAGAATTACAAGGAACTGATCGAGAAGATGTACGAAGAGTAACGACAGATGATCAATGATAAACGGTGAACAGGCCGCATTCCGCAGGCTGTTCACCGTTTCTTTTTTATGTATCGGCCGGCCGATACAAGTACATCGTTTTTCAGTAACCGAAGATTTGTTGCTGAGTAAGTTCTTCAATCGGACCTACTGCCTTCAGCTTGTTCATATCAAGGTCTTTCTTATCTCCTAAGATACAGTATACATACGTGCGTCCTTTCACCCATTCCTTCTGAAAATCAACGATATCTTTCAATGTCATCGTCTGCACGTCATTGTAGAGTTTGATGCGAGGGTCTACATTCTGTCCCAGATCCTGTGCATTGATGTAAGTCCAGATAATATCGCTTTTGATAATGCGGTCGGTACGCATACGGTTGATCAGTCCTTCTTTGGCCAGTTTGAAGGCTGCTTCGGACTCCGGCATATTATTGATAATATCGTTAAACGTATTGACAGCATCAATCATCTTGTCATTTTGCGTTGCAATCTGGGTACGTATCGTGTATGGATACTTCAGATAGTTTGGCGGCAACATGCCGGCCCATGCGGAATAAGCCAGTCCGCGTGTCTCACGCATTTCCTGGAAGACGATAGAATTCATGCCGCCTCCGAAATATTCATTATATAATTCGCGGGTAGGTTCGATAGCCGGATCATATTTCTTATCGAGATTGGAAATTTGCGCCATGTATATCTGCTTGGCTTCATAAGGAGCTATCAGTACTTTGGTTGTCGGAGTTTCAAGATAAGGATATTCGTTTCCTGCAGGAATATCTTTCAGAGCAGCCGGTACCTGGTGATATTGGTCGATGGTGGCCAACAGGTCTTTGCTGCTGCTAGGCCCGTAATACAGGATGCGGTGTTTGTAGTTGTTCTGATTATGAATCCGGTCTACCAGTTCCTGTGGATTCATGCTGATGAGTTCGGCTTCTGTCAGCACGTTGGTGGCAGGAGACTGCGGACCGTACATTGCGTAGTTCATCAGGCGGGAGAAGTTCTTTCCCTGGTTCAGTTTGGCATCTGTACGAGCTTTCAGAATATCTTCGACCAGATTTTCGTAAGCTTCCTTGTTCACTTGTGCGTCTGCAAGTAATTTTTCGAATAGCTGCATAGCGGCAGGCATATTCTCATTCAGGCCGGAGAGTACTACATAAGTACGTTCGTTGCCCGGGGAAACGTAGAAAGTACAAGCCAGACGATAAAACTCGCTTTTCAGTTCTTCCGGTGTCATGTCAGAAGTCCCCAGATATTCGAGGTAGTCGAAAGCAGTTCCCAGTGCCTTGTCGTTGTTATTGCCCATATCGAATACGTAGATGAGCTGGAAGAGGTCGTTGGCAACGTTCTGCTTGTAAAGTACCGGAATATCGGACTTGGCGGTCAGCTGGCTCATATCCTTCTTGAAGTCAAGAAATACGGGTTCGATTGGTTTTACTACACTCTCCTGTATAGAGGTAAGGAAAGGACTTGTCACATCCCGGTTGGACACGATAGGAGTAATTTCCGGTTTCGTCATTTTCTTCTCGTTCGGGTCTTTGCCTTGCTTCTTATAGATCACAGCATAATTATCTTCCTTCAGATATTGGTTGGCAAATGCTGCGATATCCTCTTTGGTCAGTTTGGCCATGCGGTCGATGGCGGTTACTTCGTCTTCCCAGTTTGTGCCGTCAATGAAGGAGTTGACAAACATATCGGCACGTCCTTCATTGCTTTCCATGCTTTGCAGTTCGTTGAGCTTGAAGTTGTTGATGTTGGCTTGCAGCATCTTTTCGTCAAATTCTCCGGTACGGAGTTTCTTGATTTCACTCAGCAACAGGTCTTTCACTTCCTCCAGTGTCTGTCCCTGCTTGGGCTGTCCGCCTAGTATCAGTGCCGAATAATCAGCCAGTCCCATCGGATAGCCGTAGCTGTTCAGTACTTTCTGCTGCTGGTTCAGATTCAGGTCGATGAGTCCTGCCTGCCCGTTGTACAATACCTGTGAGACAACTTGCAGGATTTCAAAGTCTTTGCTGGATGCACCGGGGAATCTCCATGCCAATGCTACGCTTTCGGCATCCGGACCTAACACTTCTTTCACGATGGGTGCTGTGATAGGATCTTCTTTCGGCAAGTCCAGTTTCGGAAGTTCCGGATTAGGCTTTAAGCTACCGAAATACTTGTCGATCATGGCAATTGTTTCATCCGGGTCCAAATCTCCTGACATACAGATTGCCATGTTGTTGGGAACATACCATTGTTTATAGTAGTTCTTGATATTGGTGATAGAAGGGTTCTTCAGGTTCTCTTGCGTTCCCAGTACGGTCTGTGTGCCGTAAGGATGTTTGGGGAAGAGTGAGGAGAAGATAGCCTCCTGTACTTTACTGTTATCCCGGGTGAGAGACATGTTTTTTTCTTCGTACACTGCTTCCAGCTCTGTGTGGAAACCGCGTATGACGTTATTCTCGAAGCGGTCTGCCTGAATCTTAGCCCAGTTTTCTATCTGATTGGAAGGGATATCTTCCTGATAGACAGTTTGGTCATACCACGTATAGGCATTGCTGCCGGTAGAGCCGATAGCAGCCATCAGTTTGTCATATTCGTTAGGAATAGCGTATTTGGACGCTTCGTAAGAAAGGCTGTCGATGGTGTGGTAGATTGCCTTGCGTTCCGCTTCATCCGTTGTTTTGCGGTATATCTCAAACTGTTGTTCTATCTGGTCCAATAGCGGCTTTTCTGTGGCATAATCCTGTGTGCCGTATTTGTCCGTACCCTTGAACATCAAGTGCTCAAAATAGTGTGCAAGTCCGGTCGTTTCTGCCGGGTCGTTCTTTCCGCCCACCCGTACGGCAATGAATGTCTGAATGCGCGGGGTCTCCTTGTTAACTGTGAGATAAACTTTTAATCCGTTGTCCAGTGTGTAGATGCGGGCTTTTAGCGGGTCATTAGGCACTGTCTCGTAGCTATACTTCTGTGGTGAGCTACAACTGCAGATCACTAATGCGAGGAAAAGTGATAAGCATGAAAGTTTCAGTAGTTTGTTCATAATGTGACAACATTTTAGTGACAGAAACAAAGGTAGCGGAATTTTTCTTACCTTTGCACCGAAAATAGAAATTTGTAAATTGTAAATGATAAAATTGTAAATCACATGATTACTATTGAACAACTTAAAGACGTGAAAGAGCGCACTGATGCGCTGAGGAGGTATCTTTGACATCGACGGGAAGAAAATTCAAGTCGAAGAAGAACAATTAAGAACTCAGGCACCGGGATTCTGGGATGACCAGAAGAAGGCAGAAGCCCAGATGAAACTGGTGAAAGACCTGCAAAAGTGGATTGATGACTATAACGAAGTCAAGACGCTGGCAGATGAACTGGAACTGTCATTTGATTTTTATAAAGAAGAATTAGTGACCGAGGGAGATGTGGACGCGGCTTATGCGAAAGCCAGTGAAGCGGTAGAAGCACTCGAACTCAAGAATATGCTGCGTGATGAGGCCGACCAGATGGCATGTGTGTTGAAAATCAACTCCGGTGCAGGTGGTACAGAAAGTCAGGACTGGGCATCAATGCTGATGCGTATGTATCTGCGCTATGCCGAAACGAACGGTTATAAGGCTACTATCGCCAACCTTCAGGAAGGGGATGAGGCAGGAATCAAAACCTGTACCATCAATATTGAAGGAGATTTTGCTTACGGTTATCTGAAAGGAGAGAACGGCGTTCACCGCCTGGTACGTGTTTCTCCGTACAATGCGCAGGGAAAACGCATGACTTCGTTTGCTTCCGTGTTCGTCACTCCGCTGGTGGACGACAGTATCGAAGTGAATATCTTGCCCGCCTGCATTTCATGGGATACATTCCGAAGCGGTGGTGCCGGTGGTCAGAACGTCAATAAGGTGGAATCCGGCGTTCGTCTGCGCTATCAGTACAAAGACCCTTATACGGGAGAAGAAGAGGAAATCCTTATCGAGAATACCGAGACTCGTGACCAGCCGAAGAACCGCGAGAATGCAATGCGTCAGTTGCGCTCTATCTTGTATGATAAAGAATTGCAGCATCGCATGGCGGAACAGGCGAAAGTAGAAGCCGGTAAGAAGAAAATCGAATGGGGATCGCAGATACGTAGTTATGTATTTGATGACCGTCGTGTGAAAGACCATCGTACCAACTATCAGACTTCGGACGTGAACGGAGTGATGGATGGCAAGATAGATGATTTCATCAAAGCTTATCTGATGGAATTTTCATCGCAGGAATCATAAAAACAAAAATTAGCGAGTGTTATTTTTGGAAAGTTAAAAGATTTGTTTTTACTTTGTTAGCGTTGAACTTTAAAGCTAGCATTATGGGTAAAAGTAAGAGAAAAGTAGCACATAGTAAGAAAGAGGAGGAACAGGCCCAGCGGGTAGTCAAGATAGTATTTGTTTCACTGATTATTCTGGCACTGATTATGCTGATCGCATATTCCTTTTTCGGCTGATTGATTCACCACAGGTTACGCAGTTTTGCATGGATGGAGACAGTAAACGTTGATCTCTCGACGGTGAATGTCCATGCTGACCAGGGTAGTCCGTGGTGAATTCTTTTTTTGTAATACCTTTGTCATTCGCGTAACAGTATTGTAATCTTTCTGTAATTTCACTGTATTTCTATTGTAATCTCTCCGTATTCTGCACGTCGTACCTTTGCCGCGAATTAAGTAGCAAGTAACCGAATGAGTAGAATCACAACAACCGTCGCTATCTTTTTACTGGCGACAGCAGCCTATGGACAGGCCAAAGAAGATGCCGGGGATGGCAAACAACTGAATAAGCAGACTATGGAACTGAAAGATTATCTGCCCGAAATTCATGGAACGATCCGGGGGAAATATGAGTTCCAGACAGAAACAAATGAAAGTCGTTTTGAAGTGCGCAATGCCCGTTTCAGTGTTTCGGGAAATGTACATCCTATCGTTGCTTATAAGGCGGAAATCGACTTGTCCGATGAAGGCTCCATCAAGATGCTCGATGCGTATACCCGTGTGTTTCCTGTCAAAAACCTGAATTTTACGCTTGGTCAGATGCGTGTGCCTTTCACGATAGACGCCCATCGTTCGCCTCATCAGCAGTATTTTGCCAATCGTTCGTTTATAGCCAAGCAGGTGGGCAATGTGCGTGATGTCGGTTTCACCGGTTGCTATACGCAAAAGGAAGGTTTTCCTTTTATCCTTGAAGGAGGGTTGTTCAATGGTTCCGGACTGACCAATCAGAAGGAGTGGCATAAGACCCTGAATTATTCGATAAAAGCCCAGTTGCTGCCTAATAAAAACTGGAATCTGACTCTCAGCACCCAAATGATAAAGCCGGAGCATACACGTATTAATATGTATGATGCAGGTATCTACTATCAGAATCGTAATTTCCATGTCGAAGCGGAGTATTTGTATAAGATGTATGGACACGAAGCATTTAAGAATGTTCATGCGGTCAACAGCTTTGTGAATTACGACTTGCCGTTGAAGAAAGTATTCAATAAGGTTTCTTTTCTGGCCCGTTATGATATGATGACGGATCATAGCAATGGTCTGGCGGATAGCGAGACAGGCGCTCTGAAGATAAACGACTATGCCCGTCATCGGGTGACAGGAGGTATCACGCTGAGCCTTTCCAAAGCCTTTATTGCCGATCTCCGGTTGAATTTCGAAAAGTACTTCTATAAGAAATCCGGTGTTCCCAAAGAGTCGGAGCGAGATAAAATCGTCATTGAGTTTATGACGAGATTCTGATTTTTATGTTTACTTTTGTGCCATGGCACAAGAAATAGAACGTAAATTTTTAGTTACCGGTGATTTCAAACCCTTTGCATTTGCCCAAAGCCGAATAGTGCAGGGATATATATGCAGCGCCCGCGGACGGACGGTGCGGGTACGTATTCGTGACGATAAAGGTTATCTCACGATCAAAGGGGCCTCTAATGCATCGGGAACCAGCCGTTATGAATGGGAAAAGGAACTTCCCCTGTCGGAAGCCGAGGAACTGATGAAGCTTTGCGAACCGGGCATGATTGATAAAACCCGTTATCTGGTTCGTTGTGGCAATCATGTTTTCGAGATTGATGAGTTCTATGGCGAGAACGAAGGGCTTATTGTGGCCGAAGTGGAGCTGGAGTCAGAAGATGAGGCTTTTGTGAAACCGGAGTTTATCGGTGAGGAAGTAACCGGAGATATACGCTACTATAACTCTCATTTGATGAAAAAGCCGTATCAAACGTGGTGAATGTTAACAAATAAGCCGTATATTTGTTTTTAGTATTAAAAGAACAATGTATGGAACAGTTGTATAATTATTTACCGAGAGAACTGGTTACTTTCATCTTGGTTACCCTATTTTCTTTACTTATCGGACTGTCTCAGCGTCGCATTAGCCTGAAGCGTGAAGGAGAAACAACGCTTTTCGGGACTGACCGTACATTTACTTTCATTGGTATTTTAGGCTATCTGCTCTATATACTCGATCCTGCAGATATGCGCCTGTTTATGGGTGGCGGTGCTGTGCTCGGTCTGTTGCTGGGTTTGAATTATTACGTCAAGCAATCCCAGTTTCACGTTTTTGGCGTGACGACCATTATCATTGCGCTGATAACTTATTGTTTGGCCCCTATCGTGTCTACCCAGCCTTCCTGGTTCTATGTGATGGTGGTTGTGACGGTACTTTTATTGACAGAGCTCAAACATACCTTTACGGAGTTTGCCCAGCGGATGAAGAATGATGAGATGATTACGCTGGCAAAGTTCCTGGCTATCAGTGGCATCATACTGCCTATGCTGCCGCATAAGAATCTGATTCCTGATATCAACCTTACTCCTTATTCTATCTGGCTGGCGACGGTCGTCGTATCGGGTATCTCCTATCTATCCTACTTGTTAAAGCGATATGTGTTTCATGAATCGGGAGTGTTGGTTTCCGGTATTATCGGCGGACTGTATAGCAGTACCGCTACCATTTCGGTACTGGCGCGCAAGAGCCGAAAAGCTTCTGCGCAGGAGGCGAACGAGTATGTAGCTGCCATGTTGCTTGCAGTCAGCATGATGTTTCTGCGCTTTATGATATTGATTCTGATCTTTAGCAGAGAGATTTTTATGTCTATCTATCCTTATCTGTTGATAATGTCTGTGGTAGCTGCTGTTGTCGCGTGGTTCATCCATTCCCGTCAGCGACGTTCCAAAGACCTGTCGGCTGACTCGGAAGAGGAGGACAGCAGTAACCCGCTTGAGTTTAAGGTAGCCCTGATTTTTGCCACTCTCTTCGTGATATTTACCGTTTTGACACATTATACGTTGGTTTATGCGGGTACAGGCGGATTGAATCTGCTCTCTTTTGTGTCCGGACTTAGCGATATTACACCTTTTATACTGAACCTGTTGCAGAATACGGGAAGTGTTGCTGTGCTGATTGTTGTGGCATGCAGTATGCAGGCTATTATCAGTAATATCCTGGTGAATATGTTTTATGCTTTGTTTTTTGCAGGGAAAGGCAGTAAGTTACGCCCCTGGATTCTGGGAGGATTCGGAACGGTGATTGGAGTAAATCTTGTGCTGCTGTTGTTCTTCTATTTTATTTGAGTTCGTATAGTGGTTGCTATATGAAAATACTCCATTATATTTTGTTTTCTGAGAAAGTAGCTATTCGCACTAATTGAATACAATGGTATGCTTTGCTTTATAATTTTCAGAAAGAACAGGCGTAATGAAATCTGTAAATAAACTCATTAAAAAAGGCATCTGAGAAACAGATGCCTTTTTTAATGAGTTTATTTAGAAATCAATATCGTTCATACTGTTAACCAATAACTGATATTTAATGTATCCTCCACTTTTGGAAGAATATTTAGTGTAAATAGCAGTAATGTTACCTTTAGCCCCATTTGTGGGCAGAGGTTGGAGGGCGAAGTTGGAATATCCGCTGACGCGCAGGATATAGTTCCCACTTGTAGTCGTGGCATTCTCATAGTTGAACAATGAAGATCCATAATAACGATTGCCTCCATAACTGTAAGCATAGGTCGGAGTCAATCCTTCTTCTGAATAATATTTATTCTCGTATACCGCAGTAGTTGAACCATTCGGATAAGTCGTTTCCAGGTATTGAGGATATTTGTCTCCGTCGAATGAACCTTCTGTGTAAGTCAATCCTTCGAAGCGTACCAAACGGCCAAGTGCATCATCATTCAATGCTGTTTTATAATTGCTTGAGTTGATAACTAATGTATCATCTTCTGTCAGACTGCCGAGCTCACCTTTGAACACATGTTGATCAACAAATAAAGTGTTTTCGAGATTACGGTTTGCATAACCCTTTGCGATATCTTCAGCTGTTGGCATTCCGCCTACACTTAACATATAGCGATAGCTTCCGATAGCCAATCCTTTGGTCTTGACAAAGAGAGTTTGTCCTACGTGAAAATAAACATAGTTGCTAACCATCAGTTTCAGTTCGATTGCCGATTCGGATGATTCATCATAGATGTATACTGATTTGTATACATTACCGGCTTGGTCGCTTGAGATTACTTTTCCACTGATGACATAATCTTCTGTGACTTCCAACGTTTTGCCAAGGCTGGAAGCACCGTTTCCATATTTGTCATAGAAAAGTTGCTTAAAGTCCTTGATAGAGATGAGTTTGCTATCTGCGAAGTCTGCTTTCGTCCAGACTTTGGCGGGAGCAGGCTCTTCGAATTCGTTGTAGCAGCTGCTGAAACCGAGCACTACTGCCGCAAGCATAAATAATTTAAATATTTTGTTCATAACTGTTCTTTTTACTTATGATATCCTTAGAAACGGAAATAAATGTTCATGTAATACGTTGTACCGAACATATAGAAATATTTCGAATCAAACGGTTGGTAAGTCTGATAGCTCTCGTCTTTGTTCTTCAGCAGACGAACTTGTTCATAACCGCCGGTCTTGATGTTCTGGTTGTTGAGCAGGTTCTTCACTTCTAAGCTGAAGCCAAGAGTATAGGCACGGTTGATGTACCAGTTCTTGCCAACACTTGCATTAAATACACAAGCTGAGTTGAATTTCTCCTGATTACGCAAGGTTGCAATGTCTTCTGTAGTCATTCCCGGTGTTAATACGGCATCTGTACGATAGAGCGGACTCATTGATAAGTACATGTTATCATAGTAGTTCATATCTAATGACGCAAATATGTTTTTAGGACCACGATATGACAAGCCTACGTTCAGTGCAGTCTGCGGAGTGCTTTCTACACGGAAGTTCTTCCAGTATACTTTACCTTGATTTTTAATTTCTCCACTATTGTCCTGAATCTGTACATAATCCGGATTGTTGTCATAAGTGAATTGTCCCCAGCTGATAGCTGCATTCAGAGAAAGTCCTGCGTAGATGGGTACGGAAGCCGCAGCTTCAAGTCCGAAATGACGTTTGTTAATACCGCTCATGGCAAAGTTAGAGAAGGTAGCTTCTACGTCATCATAATAAGAAAGGACTTTAGACTGATCCATAAATTTCGTATAGTATCCGGAGATACGTGCTTTAACATCTCCCCAACGCAAGTTGTAAGAAGCATCTATACCGAATACCTTTTCACTTGAAATGCCCGGAGTCGCAGAGTTACGAGTACGAGGTGAAACAAATGAAGCCTGGAAAGCGGGAGCATCCTGCATATAAATGATGTTGGCGTCAATAGAATGAGCGGCAGAGAACTTGTAGCTGAAGTTAGCTTTCAACTTATAAGTCAGGTAATTCTGCTTCTTGGAATCTCCCTGAGAATTGTCAAGGAACAACCCCTTCTTCCAGATACCATGACGCCATAAAGTAGTATGCCCGAGTTCTCCACCCAGATTAACTCCGAGATTACCGAAACTCTTGCTGTATTGTGCCCAGGCACGCGCATTGATTATGTTACCGTAATAGTCGTAGCTATATTTATCTCCCTTCTTTACTGCTTGTGCATGACCATGCTTTTCATAGTATTCCATGTTGTTCTGGTAAAGAACAGGATTCATACCACCCATGTCACGTTCGGCAAACTTATCTACGTCTACCCAGTAGTCGCCGCCCAGCAAGTCTTTCACTTCGCTATAATATTCCGTACGGTTACGGCGGAAGTTCAAACCACCGTTGATTTTAGAGTTATCACGGAAGAGATGAGAGAATTGTGTATAGAGGTTCCAGTCCAGTTGGTCTGCATGGCGTTCTTCAATCATGTTGATGGCACGATGACCGGCTCCATAAGTCGGATTTTCCTCCTGGCTTTGGTTGATATGATACAAGTTGTCCCAGTTGATATGGCGGATGTTGTTCGTATTTCCCATCCATGCTTCATACAATTGCGCTCCGACATAAGTGTTGTCGTAGAAACTGGGTAAATAACGGTAGTAGTCAGGACGTGGGTCGGGACCGCCATACCAGGTTAGGGCAGAATAACCGTTCTGTCCGAAACGCAGAGAAGTTGCAACGTTCAATTGCGAACGGTCATTGATGTCGAATGTATAGTTCAGCATGGTGATAGGTTCATGGTAGCTACGCACACGTGCATTGACACGCTTGCCGTTCAGCCAGCCCCAGTTCGGGTTGTAGTAGTTGTTGCCTACCAAGTCATAAGCTTCCTGAGTAGAAGCCTGTTGTGCGCCACGCTCTGTAGGAGCACCCAAGATGCTTAATGCCAGTCGGTGTTGCGAATTGAATTGCTTTTCCACAGCAGCAAAATATCCGAAAGCATTGTAATACACACCGTCTACATACGAGTTTCCTCCCTGGCGAGTCGATACGGAGAAAGCATACGACCAGCCATTATCCTGTATACCGGATGCATAAGTCAGCATACCGCGGAAGCGATACATGGAGTTACCGTTCACTACGCTGGCACGAAGTCCTTTACGCATCTGTGAAGGGCGGGTATTGATGTTTGTTGTACCTGCGATACCGCCAATGCCCATGTCGCCCATGTTCAGCGCAGATGTGATTTCCTGGTTACGGGTTGCATCATTCAAGCCGCTCCACAAAGACCAAGGAGTGTATCCTGTCATTGCGTCGTTCAGCTGAATGCCGTTCATATATACGTCTGAGTATTGTGAATCATAACCGCGGACATTGAAACGCATCTCGCTGAATTTGTAAGAAGCGATGTTGTTGAATACATCTTTGGAAGCCGACAGTGATGAAGGAAGCGACTGGGCATCGTCCAGCGTTTCTGTATCAAACTCGGCAAAGATTGCGTCGTCCATAGTTGGAGCGACATTGTCGGGAACCATGATTACGTTATTGATATCTCTGATCATCTTATCTACACGAACTGCAAGAGTCAATGGTTCGAACTCTGCTGCCTCGAAAGTAAGAGTGTATTCTCCTTTTGCCAGATTCTCGATAACGAAGTTACCCGACTCATCGGTTCTGGTCGTTACATCTCCCGGAGTTAATGTCACTTTTACGCCGTCTATAGCCGCACGTGTTGTACGGGAAACGACTTTACCTTTGACACCACCATTGTTTTGTGCAAAAACGGTGAATGACATCAAAGATAGCATCATGAATAGGAATGTTCTGATTTTCATATAAACTTATTTTTTTTATTTACCTATATAGATATATACGGGGAAGTGGTCACTATATCCTCCTTGGAAATTGTTACCCACATAAGTGCGCAATGGATATCCTTTGTATTGTCCTTCTTTCTGCACCATATAATGTTGCTTGAAGATGTTTCCGTAGAATTTAGAACCGGATGCTTGCTGTAATTTAAGTTTTCCGGTCGAACCTTTGGCTAAATTCTCAGAAACGACAATGTTATCAAATATATTCCAGGCGTCACCATAAGCTAATGTTCCGTATCCTGCCTTGAGCATGTCGGCATAAGGAGAGAAGAAGTCGCCTTCTTTCAAATCCTTTAATTTGAACTTAGCTCCCAAGCCTTGAGCAATACTCTTGTCAGTCGGGTCATCATTAAAGTCCCCCATCATAACGACCTTTGTATTAGGATTTGCCTTCATGACGGAGTCGGCAATGCTGCGCATCTGTTGACCAACTGCAATGCGTTTAAACTCCGAAGCCTCTTTGCCTCCTAAACGTGAAGGCCAGTGTGCTACCATAAAGAAGAAAGGTTCGTTTTCAATCGTTCCCCATAACGTGAGGATATCACGGGTCTTGAAGTCAGGAAGTGAAGGGATGACTGTTCTCACAGCTTTTTCTCCTTCTATCTTAAACACATCCGGACGATACAGAAAAGCTACATCTACACCACGGGCTTCAGGAGAATCGAAGTGTGAGATTCGATAGTTTGCCGGAGCCAGTTTGCGAGTTGCGATAATATCTTCCAGTACACTGCGGTTTTCTACTTCTGATACACCGATAATGACCGGATAATCCTTGTTGATAGCTGCGATGTCAAAGAATACCCGTTCGGTATTGGCCAGTTTCTTGTTGTACTTGGCTGAGTTCCATTTCTTGGGACCTTCAGGAGTAAATTCATCATCGTGAACTTCCGGATCATTGATTGTATCAAAGAAGTTCTCAAGATTGTAAAATACAACCTTATACGGTTTCTGTGCAAAGCTGAACGATATCAGCAGCGCAAAGAGCGCGGTTACTAATAACAGTTTTTTCATAAGCTAGCGTATTAGTTAATCCCCCATTGGGATGGATTATTTTGTTTTTTTACACTACTGGATACTTGTGGGAAGAACGTAAATCCTGTTTTGGATTCAATATCTGCTACAGAAGTGCAAATAGACTTAGGAGGCTCGATATTTCCATATGATTTATGGTCTACCCAAAATCCTATTGATATCAGTTCACTGTCCGAACAGTCTTTGATGTTCTTTCCTGTTTTGCCACTCTTCGTACGCAGAAGTACTTTGAAGTAGTTTGTAGGAACCGGAACTGTATTCTTTGCTCCATCTGTAGTGGTGGTTGCACCTGCTCCAAAATATGCACCGGTAACTACATACAACGTATCAGAACAGTTGTTTGCCCGAACTTTGGTTTCAAGTTTAGCCCACATATCCTGATTCAGACGATTAAGCTGTGGAGTCATGTTTGACATATAGAAAGTTTGAGCATTCATCTCATCTGTTCCCAAGCGGTCGGCTGATGGAAGCTGATGTCCGCGGTCATAAGAACCTCCGTAGGATTTTAATGTGCAATCGGCTTGATAACTTTGGGGAATGATCGGATCGAAAGCCCAACGGTCTGTACGTTCTCCTGATCCTTTGAGGTATGCAGTATGTATCGGATATGCTACCCACAAAGCTGCTTTCTTTGTCTTATCAAAACAAATGGAATAATTACGTATTGTTTTATCATTCAGAAGAGCATAATGAGTTACATACTGATAATTTGCATTCTCTTTGAAGTCTGGTACTTCAGCCCACAACTTGAAAGCCGGCAGGTTCTGCTGCGATTCAGACAATTGTACTAAATCAAAGACTTTAGCTTCTTGATCTGCAAACTGGATTGAAATCTTGGCTACACGCTGTTCTTTACTTGTATTGCTATTATAATATACGTATAGAACATTGAGTCCGTCTTTTACTTCTCCGGATTTAGAGGATAAGGTAAGATCATTGCTACTGAAAGAACACCATGTTGTACCCTCAGTGATCTCTGCATTCCATATGGTCCCAGGAGTACCTGTGATGATTATGGCGGATGATCCGGATGCAGATTTTACAGTGGAGGAAATCTTCCAGTAGGCTTCACCTGACTGTGATGAGTCTCCACCGTTAGAGTCATCATTGCTACATGCAGCTATACATGATATAAATACAGTTAGCAAGAGAAACTTTAAAGTTGCTTTATAGTAACTATTTAATAATCTCATTTATTTTGATTATATTGATGGAATCTTGAGATGATCAACTCTTGGCAAGATATGATCTTGCCAAGAGTTGATAAAAGATAATATAATTATAGATTTCTTTTTATTAGTTCTTTTTAAAGAAGAAAATACCTGTTTTTGTTTGGGTTTCTGTTTTATAAGAACGAATATAATTATATGTTGCGCTTGCTGTAATTAGGTATGTGTTATTATTGGAAGCAGTAACTCCTGTACCATTACTTTTATCCATGAATACCCATTCTGCATCTTCTGCTGTATCTTTTAAATAAAGACGGCGATTGGTAGTAGCAACAGAGTTGTATAAATATTTGTCTCCTACTTTTATATAATAGGTGTTGGGCTTACCTGTAACTGCTACAAGCTCCATTTCTGTTCCTGTTTTTGATGCTTCTTGAGGAGTTATTTCATTATCTTTGAATTGATATGAAACTGTTACTAAATCACTGTTAGAGCTTTGTCCACTACCTGTATATGAAACTTCACCTGTCCATAATTGATAATTATATGGAGTTAAGTCTACTTTATCATTATTTAATTCAACATAACCTGCCATAAAATATTTGCCAGCAGTTAATTCTTCTAATGTTGAGATTAAAGAATAACCTCCGCCTGTTGATGGTGCAGCAACTGTTATTGGAATGTCGATGCTGTTTCCATTGGTCAAAGATACTTTCAAAGTTTGTTCAATCTCCTTTGTTGTAGTGTTAGCTTCTGCATTTACAGTTACTTTAGTACCATTTATGGTCGCAGATAGAATACCGCTTAATCCACCATGAGATAGTGTGTTACTTCCCATATTTACAACACCTATTTCGATGTCTTTACTGCCTCCGGTTGCAGGGAAACTTAAGGATGTTGGGGTAGCAGATGTGATTGTTGGAGTAGTCGAAGCAAAACCTGCAACATCTTCCATATTGCGTGGAGCAAGTTGTGGTACCTCTTTATAAACCGTTACTATACCAGTGATATCGCTTTCTACGGCTGCAAATGGTTGATCCATAAAGGCGGCTGCATCTGATTTACAGAAAACAGCAAACTCTTGTCCCCCAGATGTAAATGTATATGGGCTATTGACGCCCCATATTCCAGCAGCTTGTGGAGTTGCTTTCTTTATTTTGACCGTCATGCTTTGATAGTTGATCAAATCATTAGGAGTTATCTCAATAGGGGTAATAGTTGCAGTTCCTTCTTTCTCAACAGTAGCCCATTCTTCAGTCTTTGCTCCTGTAACTTCATAAACTCCCTGATAGTTAACTATCTGTGCTTTCCCTTTGTGTAATGTAACTTTGATTTTATCTCCTTTCTTGAGGCCTAGTTCCTTTGGATCAACTTGACTTCCATAAAGCATTATACCATTACCTGCTGTTGTAGCATTTTCAGTTGCAACAACAAGGTTGTTATTCGTATAATTCCCGCCTTCAACATCACTCTGAACAATTGCTGTAAGATAGCGATCTGCGTTATTGTCAAGTATCGTTTGTTCAGTTGTCATCTTGCTTATTAGCTCTGGAATAGTTATTGCTGTTGCTTCGCTCGGGTCACCACCGCCATTTCCTAAATCTATTTCTGTTCCACCAGCACCTGTAGCAAGTGTTATATCATCAAGACGGATAGAAGAAGCTGCTAAAGCAGTGTATTTGATGTATAGCTCAGATACCGCTTTTTTAAGAGTGAAGTTAGCTGTTGCTAATACCCAATATGGTTTTTCTGAATCTCCATTGTTTTTAGTATATGTAAGAGGAACCCAGTTTGTACCGTCAGCACTTAATGATACAGTTAACTTAGATATATCAAATGTATTATCATAATCATCTCCAACTTTTATAGAGTAGCTAGCACCAAACGTAAGCTTCAGATTAGTTTGTGCACCTGTGAGAGCTATTTTATTAATTTGGAAATATGCAGGAAGACTTCCGAAGAACACCACGTTAGGTCCCGATGCACCTTCATAAGCGCCTGAATTAGCTAATCCACTAGCACGAACTGATGCACTTGCTCCAGAATAAGTGACATTTGCAGAACCAATTCCGCTCTTATTCCATCCATCATATGAATCTACATATGGGTAGGGGCTTGATACAGTCTTATCCCCAACCGTTTCGTTGTAAATTACTTCTGTAGGCTCTACACTTCCGCTTGTAATCTTAACAGTCTCTGACATCAACACACCCACCTTGTTAGAAATTTCGATAACAACGCTGGCTTCGTCATTGATATTTTCCGGAATGCTAACTTGGATAGTAGCAGAACCTTCACCTTCATATTTTGATAGAGTAACCCATGATTTATCATCCTTTACTGTAGCTTTCCAACTACGGTTAGTTGAAATGTCAAAAGAAGCTTGGCTTCCGCTGGCTGGTTGACCGTCTAAGCCGAAAATCAAGGTTGTAGGCGAAACTTCGAGGTATGGAGCCTCGGTATCATCATTGTCGTCAACGCAACTTACGAAAGCTGTGCTAACCATTACAAGCATAAGCCCGTAGAATAACTTCAGAAAGTTCAAATTTCTCATTTTGTTGCTTTGTTAATTAATTAATAAAATTTTTGTGAATCATTTATCTTTTTATTCTCTCTCGATAATAATAGTTTAGCAAAGTTATTTTTTTCTATGAAACATGCAAAGTTTCTAACGTCTTTTTCGTATTACAACTGTGTTAAATTTTAGTGACTTAGGAATCGGTTATGAGGTGATTTCTTACATTGACGAATAGATTGATTCTTTTTATCTTCGATATATAACATTGTGAAAGAATTTAGAGAAGTTTATTACTTTTTTGAAAGATTTGCATTACGTCTTTATTGGGCTTGGGTTGGTTGGTAATTGCGTGTTTACGGAGCATTAAATGGAATTTCTTTTGAATGAATATCATTTGTGATTTGATAGATAGAATCTTAGTCGTATAAAATTATTTTAATATTGGAATACTGAAATACAGTATTGGAGATGAAATCGTCTTCTTGCTTTTATCTTGATTATGAAATCTCATTGTATAAACTATTTATCTCTTCTTTTTATGCTTTGATTTTAGAATGTTCTGTGCCGGCTCGGTAACTCTAATTCTTCTCCATAACCTCTCCATCCACCCATCCTCATTTTTGCTTAGCGTATCAGACACCATCGTGATCACCTGCTGGTTTAACCTGTTTTGTTCGGTTGCCATCGCTTGCCGTTTTTCGAGTAGTGCGATTGTTCTTTGCTGATGCTGAAGGTCTCGTTTTTGCAATTCGATGACTTCAAGAGATAGTTTGCATATTTCTGCTTGATTCATACAGAGTTGCTCCAACGTCTGAATGTATTTTTTGGTAGGAAGAGCTTCGTGCCAGCACAGGAATTTCTGAAGGCTCTCTTCGTCAATGATAAGAGTAGTCTCAGTGAAAGATGCGGTAATTGCTTCCGTTTCTGCCCACAAACAGACGTCTTCCTCCTTGACTTCGTATTTGTGTACGGCTTCGTCTATGCTAATCCATTTCGGCATAGTGTTTCTTTGTTTATGTGTTTAACAAAAAAGAGTGAATAAGTCTTGGTAAGTGTGGTGCAACAAGCATCCCTGCATTTTGCTTTCCAGTCGGAGGGTTGTGGGGTATGGGGATTATGAAGGGAACCGACCGGGTACAAAAGAGGCATGGATGCTGTTGAACCATTATCTAGCCTTGAGGTCTTAGCTACCCGCCTAAAAGATAATGATAACAACAGACATCCACGCCAATCGTTTATATATAACACATCTGTAACTGATATGTTGATATACAGCTATCCACGTGGAGTATCTGTTGTATCATCTCTCTGTAGGCAGAAATTGCTAAGTTTCAAGGCTGAGAGACAATACGTTATTTACTCCAATAAAGTAATAAAAAGCACTACCCGCTTATTACATCTCGCTGATGTGCAGAAAGTGTATGACAAAGATATATGTTTTTGGGGAATAATATGGAAAAACGGAAATAAATAAAAGAAGTCCGATATTTAGAATGGCTTTTTTGTGTTTGGTTGAATAATGTTTTCAAGATGTTGTCTACCATTATTCATAGCGCATTTATCTCTTTCGTAAAGCAATGCTTTGTATCTTCAAAAGCTATGCTTTATGGTTGCTAAAGCATAGCTTTAGATAACCGTACGTCAGATGTTACGAGCATCGCTTTCACCTTCACTTTTTCCTCCCAACCTCTTATCCATCAGTGGTCTCGGGTGAAGGGGCGGCTATTCACCTAGTGAGTGGAGAAAACATTGTAAATGTTTGAAATAAACTATTCAATGATTTGAAATAAACATTGGGAAGAAAAAAATAATCTATTAGCATCTTTCGATTAGGTTATAGCTAATACGAATATCATTATAGCAAAAACAAATTAGCTTATAGCAAAGTGAACGATTTCTTTATGGTCCAATATGAAAATTGGATGAAGGATCGGTGAAGGGCGATGTGCTTCACCCGTTATCGCTTATGGATAAAAGGTTTCGAAGAAAAGGTGAAGGATATCCACCTATTTGAAAACTTATAGTGTGACGTGTAAAAACATCTGTCTTTGATGGGAAGGGGTTCGTGCCAGCGTAAGAAGTTACGTAGGTTCTCTTTGGCAATGATCATGGTACAGCACACGGTACTTTTCTTTGTGTTATGACTGTAAAGAGATGTATTGACGTCTATAACATGTCCTATTTTTAAGGAAATATTAATTCGTTTGTTTCCTGTATTTTAGGAAATAAAATATGGGATTCTAAATATAATATCTTTTAGTGCACAACTTAATCTCCTTTAGTGAATAAATTAATTCGTCCGCCTATAGGCAAAGTTACGTTTGCCTATAGGCAACCTTTCGTCCGGCTATAGGCGGACGGAAAGATGCCTATAGGCGGACGAATTAATTTATGAATGCGCAGACGTTATTTTCTATAGAGAAAACTATTATTCTATTATGCCGTTGTTATTAAGGTTTTGAAGGTTTCGTATAATCTTTTTTATCTCTTCTTTTACTATTCTTAACTCCGAAAGTTTCGTAACGATAAAGAAACCATCTACTTTTACCCCCGATTTTGTGAAGAATTGAAGGAATCTTCGTCTAATAAACTAAAAACTAAAACATTTGGGGCATGAAACACAGACTATTGCTACTATTACTATTCGTGTTCACCGCAGTGATGACAGGGTGGGCACAAAACTCTGCGACTCCCTCGTATACCATTAAAGGTGTACTTTTAGATTCACTGACTCAGGAAGGAGAACCTTACGCAACCATTAAGATTACTAAAAAGGGTGCTCCGGACAAAGCTATCAAGATGGCGGTGACCGGTGCCAGCGGTAAGTTTCAGGAGAAACTGAATGCAGCGGCAGGAGATTATGTGATTACTATTTCTTCCATCGGTAAGGCAGTTATCACCCGAGAGTTTACGTTGAAGCCGTCGGTTAAAGTCATTGATCTGGGAACGATGCTTTCGGCTGAGGCTACCAATGAACTGAAGGGAGTGGAAGTTGTGGCGCAAAAACCTTTGGTTAAGGTAGATGTAGACAAGATAGAGTATAACATTGAAGACGATCCCGATTCGAAGTCGAACAGCATACTGGAGATGCTTCGGAAAGTGCCTTTGGTGACGGTGGACGGAGAAGATAATATACAGGTGAACGGTAGCAGCAGCTTTAAGGTGCACGTCAATGGAAAGCCCAATAACATGATGAGCAACAATCCGAAAGAAGTGCTGAAAAGCATGCCTGCCAATTCCATTAAATATATTGAGGTGATAACTTCGCCGGGTGCCAAGTATGACGCCGAAGGAGTGGGAGGTATTCTGAATATCGTGACAGTAGGCGGTGGATTCGAAGGATACACAGCAACCTTCCGGGCGAATGCCAGCAATTATGGCGCCGGTGCCGGTGGCTATGCAATGGTCAAGCAGGGTAAAATGACCGTCTCTGCCAATTATAACTATAACTACAATGACAGGCCGCGCGGCTATTCGGATAGCTATCGCGAAAATTACGAGTCGGAAACGGAAAAGTATCTTGAATCAAATAGCAGTTCCAAGTCGAAAGGCAACTTCCAGTATGGAAATCTGGAAGCCAGTTATGAAATCGATACACTAAGACTGCTGACGGTAGCTTTGGGAATGTATGGCAGCAACAGTAAGAATTATGGTGATGGCTTTACCAACATGTACGGCGCTAACCATGAGGATATAGCCTACAGCTATCGGATGGACAATCATGGAAAAGGTTCCTGGTACTCCATTAATGGAAACATAGACTATCAGCGTACCTCCAGAAAGAACAAGCAGCGGATGATCACTTTCTCTTATAAGATTAATACACAACCTCAGACAAGCAATTCTTATAATACCTATAAGGATATTTATCCCGAAGATGAGATGGAGGAACTCGTCAAGCGGCTGCTGTTGAGAAATTATCATTCGGACGGAAAGACCAATACAATGGAACAAACGTTTCAGGTGGACTATACCACGCCGATTGGTAAGTTACATACTATCGAGGTGGGTGCGAAATATATTTTCCGCCGCAATACCAGCGACAATAAACTTTATGAAGCGTCCGGAGGAAGCGAGGATTATTTATACAATGAAGACCGCAGTAGCGACTATCGCCATTTGAATCATATTTTGGCGGCTTATCTCGGATATACACTGAAATACAAAGATTTCACTTTCAAACCGGGTATGCGGTATGAGCAAACCATACAGCGCGTGAAGTATATTGTTGGTCCGGGTGAGAATTTCCATACGAACTTTAGTGACCTCGTACCTTCTGTTTCACTGGGTATGAAACTGGGCAAGACTCAAAATATACGGGCGGGTTATAATATGCGTATCTGGCGTCCGGGCATCTGGAATCTGAATCCTTATTTTAATAATCAGAATCCGATGTTTATCACTCAGGGAAATTCGGACTTGAAGAGTGAGAAAAGTCATTCGTTTGACTTGTCTTATAGTAATTTTGGGGCGAAGTTCAATGTCAATCTGTCGTTACGGCATTCGTTCAATAATAACAGCATAGAGAATATAAGCCGGTTGATTACCGAACCGGGAGGAGAGATGTTTGACGATAATCCGGAACATGTGGCACCGGAAGGAGCTTTGTACAGTACGTATGCCAATATAGGAAAGAGCCGGAATACGGGATTAAGCTTTTACCTTAACTGGAACGCATCGCCTAAAACACGCTTGTACGTCAACGGACGCGGAAGTTATAGCGACCTGAAAAGTGAGGCGCAGGGATTGCATAATTATGGATGGAACGGTTCTTTCTATGGCGGTGTCCAGCACACTCTTCCATTGAAGATACGGTTAAGTCTGAATGGTGGCGGTAGTACTCCGTACATTAACCTGCAGGGAAAAGGTTCCGGTTATTATTATTATGGTTTGGGGATCAGCCGTTCTTTCATGAAAGAAGAACGTTTGAGCCTGAACTTGTACTGCAATAATATATTTGAGAAGTACAGAAGCTATAACAATCATACGGAGGGCGTAAACTTCCTGTCGAAGAGTAGCAGTAAATGGCCGAGCCGTAGCTTTGGATTTAGTATCAGCTACCGGATTGGCGAACTGAAAGCCAGTGTGAAGAAAGCAGCCCGAAGCATCAATAACGATGACGTGAAAGGCGGCGGAGAAGGTGGAAGTACCGGTGGCGGAGGTGGTCAGTAGACCACCCTCACCTTCAATTCATAAGATA
This sequence comes from Bacteroides faecis, assembly GCF_020091505.1. Classification (NCBI taxonomy): domain Bacteria; kingdom Pseudomonadati; phylum Bacteroidota; class Bacteroidia; order Bacteroidales; family Bacteroidaceae; genus Bacteroides; species Bacteroides faecis. Next base: position 1,566,805 of record NZ_CP081916.1, read on the forward strand.
AGCCGGGGAAATCCGGCTTTATTATTTGATGTCTGTTTCATTACTTTAAAGAGAACAAAATATTAGTGTAAGTGAAACGTCAGCCGGCTGAGCCCGATCTTCATTTTTGATTTGCTTTCTTCTGACTGGCGGTGTATAGGCGACTCCAATAAAGAGAAATCGACAGGGAAAGGAGCTGCCATTAATACGAAATTCTCAGTTGACATCCTGCTGAACTCAATGGTTTGTTGCGGGAATGAAACCGTGCTTTCGGCAGGAAGCAGGTAGTTGGCAAAATGACCTTGCTTGTCCGGCTGGAGTACCAGATAAGTATTCAGGGAACTGTCTATATTCAGCACATTGACGAACAGCGTGACAAGGGAATGATTGGTGGCCCGTACGTAATAAGGATTCTTCAGGTTGGAACCGTCCGGTTTCAGAACCGAGCCGTCCTGATGTGAAACCAGTTCGAAAGTCAGCAGATAATTACTTTTCTGTGAAGGATCTTTCTGTACAAAGACTTCTTGCAGGGTTTCGTTGCCCGATACTTGCAGGCAAGCGCACATTGCCTGGATAAACTGTTGGTTTTCTTCTTCTCCTCTGTATCCTGTGGTGGTCACTTTGCCCAGTTTCCGGTTTGGCGCTGTGTCGTCGGTATTGCTGAAAAGCTGGTCCTTGATATATCGGAGATAGTTGGCAGACAGGCGAAGTACAGAAGGTTTCATGTCGTGAATATATTCCTTGACCGTCCATGTACCGGTACGGTTCAGGCTATACAGCAATTTGGCATCCTCATTCAGAAGAGTTAACTGGCTTTCTTTGCCTATCGTTATTGTTTGCAGCGGAAACAATTTCTGTTTGGGCTGTATGGGGTGTCCTGCCGATTTTACACTGCCCGCAACGGAGTAGACAATGTACGAATCTCCTCCCTGTTGCGCTGTGGCCGGAGAAAGGATAGCGATCAGAAGAAAAACTGCTGTCAGGATTGTTTTCATTGGATGCCTGTTAATAAGTAAATAATGGGAATTCCTCATTCCAGCCGTCAAATCCGGGGATCTGTTTCCGGTTATTGTCGCCTTTAATAATTTCCTTCATTCGCTTGCGCAGGAAATTCATGAGCTCGACGGTGGTCAGTGCCTTTTGTCCTTCTGCCTTTGCTTTCCCTTCGAATGCTTCGATCAATGCTTTGGTGAAAGCACCGTTTTTCCACTCCGGCAACTCGTTGGAAACGGTATCATCCTCGCTCGATGCATAAATATATCTTCCCGGTTTGGCACGGTTCATCTCCGAAACAACCTTCTGCATATCCAGCGAAGACACACTCCGGCGTCCCTGTAACAGTGCCCCGGAATAGCAGGCATCGGCAAATACAACTACCTTGCCACGTATATCGTCCAGATAGCCCGAGAATCTGTCGGCATCGATGCAGGAACTGCGGATCATTTCTATATTCGCATCGACCGGTGCCAGATAGAATCGGTCTTTGTTATCTTTTAGTCCGTGTCCGGCGAAGAAGATGAAAGTAAAGTCGGTACTTTCTGCCCTTGCCGCCAACTGACACAATTCGTCTTCAATCTTCTGGCGGGTAGCTTCCTTGTCTGAGAGCTTGGTCACATAAATGTTTTCGTAAGGCGCATGCTTTTTCTTCTCCACCACCCGAACGAAGTCATTCATGTCTTTCACCGCCATTTTCAACGGAGGGTGAATCTGATCGTAATCATTGATTCCGATAGCCAGCACGTAAAGATTAGGCCGTATCAGGTTTTCTTTCGATTTGTCCCATTTGAGCCGGAGGAATTCCGTTTCACTCCATCCCGTATTATTACGGGCGGAGATGGATATGCTGCTATCGTCTTTGGGCAGAGTCACCGTCACGCTTCGTCCCTTTTTTACGACACGCGCTGTCGGCTGTATCTCACCGTTGACTGTGACCTTTACTTCTTTTACCGGATTGTCCGGCGGAGTATCTACGCTGTAACGGATTTCCAGTTGAGTTTCACTGAAATAAGGGAAACCTTCCGGCGGAATAATTTTCACGACCGGTGAGGCCGGTGTGACAGGGGCTTCACCGGTAACGAAAGAAGCCGGTATCGGACTTTCGTTTTGAGCAAAGGTCGGCTTTTTCGACATAGCATTGATTCTGTCCAGTTCTTTTTGTACATCTGCGCCTTTTTTCCGGGCACGGGTATAAAGAACTTTGGCTTTTTGCAGCCACGACATCGCTGTATCATAGTCTTGGGCAATGCCTTTGCCTATATAGTAACAATATCCTAAATTCACCATTCCATCCGGATTGTCCTGTGCTGCGGCCCTCTGATACCATGCCAGGGCGTACATATCGCTCTGATCCACACCTTTTCCCGAAAAATAACAGTTACCTAAACAGTTCTGCGCTGTGGCATCTCCTCTCTCGGCAGCCTTGCGATACCAACTGGCAGCCTGTGTATAATCCTGCTTGGCCCAGTATTCGGAGGCTTTGCTCATTATCTGTGCAGTGGTTGGTGTTTGTTGCGCTATTGCTGAAGCGAGAACCGTGCAAAGTAACCATAATATGCATACTGTTTTTTTCATAAGTAAAGTGTTTTTTCCGGGTGTTTCAACTTCTTTTTCTCTTGCAGCCATAGCAGCCAGCCCACATAGAACGAAAGCGCATTACCTGTCAGTACGATGCCGGTGAATGCATATATAAGACTAATGCTGTAGTGGAAGAAATGATTGACTATCAGATTGATAAATACCAATAGTATAGTTACCAGAATAGCGGAAAGGGTAATACGGATATTATCTGTTTTCTCGTATTTGATGTGCAGGTAACTGCATGTCACTACAAAGCAATAGGTCAGTAGAAAGCCTAACACTACTCCCAGCCAGACCGGCATCTCAGTAATTTCCCGATGGTGGATAAGGGTATGTGCAGAGAGTGCCACAATTTCCGGTCCGCTAAGGTCTCCTACAGGTGTCAGATGCAAATCTTCCTTGCCCGAAGCGATGCCTATCACTACTATTTTATCTTTGAAACGGTCGGCGAAAAGGGAAATATCGGTGGGGAGTACTTTGCGAATGTGTACGTCCGAATAATTGATCAGTTGCTCAGCATCCTTCTCATAACGGAGGCTTGGCTGGTAAGCAAGTGCGATTTGTAAGGGGAGCGAACGAAGCGTATCGTCTCCGTTGGTGATTGTGGTGGTATAGGTTCGCAGGCACTTGCTGTATGTGTTGTTCATCGTTGTATTGGTATATCCTTCACGAAGCTGCGGTAGGGCAGGGGTGAAGAAGGAAGAGAGCACGTTGTTGTCGTCTGATACTTCGGAGGCCGTTACAATTGTAGCCGGAATGGTATCGAGTGTCTGCATCAGGATTAGATTGTCTTCAGAACGGTCATCGTCCGGAAACATGATATCCAGTGCGATCACTTTAGGAGAAGTAGCAGCTACTTCGGCAATTGTCTCTGCTATGGCTTTGCGGTTGCGGATGGAGGTTACGTCTACCACAAAGATCTCATTGCTTTCCGGCATTGAATTCCTGTCTGACAGGCGGAGGAAGAGATCGGACAGGCGGAAATCTTCGAATGCACGGGTTACCGGGTCGAAGAAAGAGGTGTTCAGCGGAATATAGATCACCAAAAATGAGAAAAGGAAAATCCCTAATGTAATGTAGAGGTGGCTTCGGTGTAGCCAGAAGCGAAAACTCCAGAACTTATGTTTCATGGCAGTACCTCCTTCTTTGCTCCAGTTTTAGGTGTCGGACAGGTGCAGATACAGACAATACCTTCAGGTAATTGTTGCCATCCAATTCGGAAAGTCTTCAGTGAGAGATCTGTCTTAGAAGTGAAAGCGTCGATAAGGGCGTGCATTGATTTATTGCCATCGGGCGAGGCATCATTGGGGACATAGGATTTGATAGTTGAACTTACTTCTGCCTGAATCATCGAAGCAGTTTCTATCAAAACAGTAACCAATGCGTCGGAACAAGCTGCGATACCGTCTTTAGATTCTCCCATACCAGTGGAACAAATTTGTTCTGCAATATTTTCTTTGACTGTACCATAAATTCCGGCTTCTATGATTAACTGTCCTTTTGTAATACCTGTGCAATATAAAGGAAAAGGAACTCCTTCCGATGTTCCACTAAGTTTTGAAATACTATTGAATATCGATTCAATCTCTTCTTTTTCATTCGATTTTGTAGAACTTGATATCACGCTTGCGACAGATACTACTTTATTGCAAAGTGGGATTTGCGTGAGGGCTCCTATCCACGCCCGTCCAAAGGAATGCTGCAAATCATAAGAAAACTTCAGGCCCATTTTCTCTTTGTTCGCTTGTGGAGTGTATTCTGCATAGCGATAACTGGTTTTGCCGGGTAATACGTTTTCCCCTACTTTTACTGTGATCTCTTCTTTACCGTTATTCTTGTTGTAAACGACAGATTCACTGTAGGAATGGTGTCCCAACGTAGTTGCGATGAGGCTGCTTACCAGACAGGAATCAATCCCGGAGGAATGGTTTTTCTTGCTGACGTCCCTGCTGAAAATGATTTTATTATTGGATTTACCTTGTTTTACCCGACATAGTACAAAGTATTCTCCGGATGGGTGTGCGTATAATTTCTCTAGTGCGCATTCAAAACCTGACAATTCCAGTCGTGCTGCTTCCAGACGTCGGGTGGATTCTTTTTTTCCTTCTACATCTATTTCTGAAGTAGTAATGGTTTTGAAAGGTAAACCTTGGGTCAGACAAAAGTTCAGTACGGCACGTGTCTGGGCTTGTAGCAAGGCCAGACCGGCATCATCCATGACTTCGGATACTCCCAAATAAAGACCTTCCTGATTTTCGAATACCCAGGGAGGCAGTTCGTCTTTTGCTGCACAGACGCGTACAGAAAAAGAGAAATATACGAATAGACACAAGAAAAGTGATAACCTCATAATTATTTGTCAGCAGTATTAAAGTCTTGAACTTTTCTGCAATATTCGCTAAAAAATAGAACATGAGCAAAAAATATGCTAATAATTTGGAAAGCAGTACTTTCTAAGTTCTTAGAAAGGGACGTGTTTATAGACAAGGAGGATGTGTCAGATTTAGACACATCCTCCTTGAGAGCGGGGAGTTGAGATGCTTTGAGGCAACTCTTGAAAATTAGATGATGGTTGGTTTCTTTATTTCTGCCTTACATCCTGCTTGTTGGTATTAAAACCTAGCTTGGTAAGTCCTGCCTGTACGTCGGGATGGCTCATAAAGAGTTTCCATAGCAGCCCTGTGCGGTAATTTTCAATCATGACTGCGATAGGCCCTTGGTCAATGGCAAGATAACGTTGTGGATACCAGTTGTCCGTTTCGCTGAAAGCATCGTAGAATCCGAAAGGACCGAAGACTTTATCACCCATGTTGTATAGGTAGCGCATCACTTGCATCGAGTATTCCGGAGTATAGACGATGGACGAAAGGGCGGCGGTAGGGGAGATCACCCCTTTGTCATCCTGTTCGTTCGGTGAGTGAGCGGCATAGCCGTCAACGGAGTAGCTGGCTGTCAATCCCCAGCAGTCCGGTCCGAAACCTTTGTAATGCTTGGGATTACGGATGCAGTAAGCACGATTCACGAGTGTCAGGTTCCTCATCTCGTGGAAGTAGCTCGGACAATATTCATCTTTTAATCCTACCGGATCGAGCCCCAGGAAAGAATACTGTGCCCAGAAAAGCGGGCCGGCTTCTGTACCCTGGTAGCGAAGATGCAACTCGATACCTTCCACTTTATGCGGAGAGACGATAGCCCCATTCTGCGCCCAGCCATCGTGATAGACGGCTGCCGGAACTCCGTGGGTAGGAGAGGCTGCGGCGAGGATATACATAATCATACATTCGTTATAGCCATGTATCGGGAAATCCATTTCCCAACCGTATGTGGGGCTCCAGTGCCAATATAACACGTTTTGTCCTCCCTTACGATACCAGTTCCAGTCGACGTCCCGCCAAATTTGGTCGATACGTTGGGCCAGAGCTTTTTCTTTCTTGTTGCCATTGATATAATACTGGTGTACGGCAAGCAGACCTTGCATCAGGAAAGCGGTTTCTACCAGGTCACCTCCATTATCTTTCTGACCGAAAGGTTTCACCTTTCCCGTATCGCCATACCACCAGTGCGGATATGCTCCGTGAAAGCGGTCTGCTTTTTCGAGGAAGGAAACGATACGTTCCATTCGTGCCAGACCTTCTTCGCGGGTGACGTAGCCACGGTCTATTCCGGCAAGAATAGCCATAATACCGAAACCACTGCCGCCCGAAGTAACTACATTGGCGTCATTTTGCGGATATACCCCGTCTACATGATACCGTTCGGGTGCAAGCCCGCTGTTGGGTTCGGCACCCTCCCAAAAGTAGAGAAAGGTGCGACGCTGAACGGTGTCCATCAGGGCGTCATCCGAAAGTTCGGAACTGGCGGTGGTTTGTCCGCCAGTCTTGTTCTTACACGCTCCTGCCGTCATTATGAGGCAGAAAAGCGCAATATAGAGAGATAGCTTTTTCATTGATTGTGGATTTAAATGAGAGAATAAGATTTAGGCACGGATTACACGGATTTCACGGTTTTAAGAGATTGCGCAGTTAAAGGCCGTGTGAATCCGTGTAATCCGTGCCTATTGTACGATTTTTATTTTAGCGTGAATCGTGCGGATTTCACGTCCCGGCTGTTTGTTCCGATCATTACTTCAAACTCACCCGGTTCTGCTACCAGTTGCAGGTCGTAGTTGTAATACCTCAGCATTTCCGGTGCAATCTTGAACCGTACAATCTCTGACTGTCCCGGTTCGAGGAATATCTTCTGAAAGCCTTTCAGTTCTTTCACCGGACGGGTGGTACTGCCGACGAGATCCCGAATGTAGAGTTGTACTACTTCTGATCCCGGCCATGTCCCGGTATTGGTCACCATTACTGCTGCCGTCAGCTCTCCCGTCATATCGATGGTAGAGCGGCTCAGGTCGATATCCCCGTAGGAGAAGGTCGTGTAAGAAAGTCCGTATCCGAATGGATAAAGCGGTTCGTTGTCTACATCCAGATAATTGCTGCGGAACTTTTCGAACCATTTGCCTTGTGCCAGCGGACGTCCTGTATTCTTATGCGCATAATACAACGGAATCTGACCGACATTCTTCGGGAAGCTCATGGTCAGTTTTCCACCCGGATTGACATATCCGAAGAGCGCGTCGCCAATGGCATAAGCAGCTTCGCTGCCTCCGAACCATACATTCAGAATGGCAGGTACATGCTCCTGCTCCCAAGTCAGTGTCAGCGGACGGCCTGTAAATAATACCAATACAACGGGTTTCCCGGTTTTCAGCAATTCCTTCAACAGGTTTTGCTGTACATCCGGAATGTTCAGGTCGGTACGGCTGCTGCTTTCTCCGCTCATTTCGGATGACTCTCCGAGGGCGGCGATGATGATATCCGACTGGTTGGCTACTGTCAATGCTTCATCCAGCAGTTGCTGGTCTGTCCGGTTATCACGGTTCAGCGAACGTCCGAACATGGTGGCACGTTCTTCGTAGGATGCGTCACTGATCAGATTGCTGCCTTTGGCATAAAGAATATTGGCTTTTCCGGTAGTCATTTCTTTCAGTCCTTCTACCAACGACGGACACCGGTCGAGTACGGCAGCTACGCTCCATGTACCGGGCATGTTTGTCCGGCTGTCGGCGAGCGGGCCTATCACGGCGATGTTACCTTTCGGATTGAAGGGAAGAAGAGGTTCCGCAGGAGTTCCCGGAATGAGTGTCACGTCGTCGTTCTTTAAAAGCACAAAACTTTCTGCGGCAATTCTGCGGGCAGCGTCGCGATGCGCTTTCGTAAAGATGTCACGTGCAGGACGTTTCGGGTCGCAATATTTGTAGGGGTTGTCAAATAATCCCAGTTTGTATTTAGCTTCCAGAATACGGCGGCAGGCGGTATTCAGTGTTGCCATAGAAACCTTGCCTTCCTGAACAGACTTTTTGAGTGTGCCGACAAAGCCCTCGCTTACCATATCCATGTCTACTCCGGCATTGATGGCACGTGCGGAAACTGTTTGCAGGTCGCCTATACCGTGGTCGATCATTTCAGAGATTCCGGTGTAGTCGGTTACTACAAATCCGTTGAAGCCCCACTGACCACGCAGTACGTCTGTCATCAGCCACTTGTTGGCGGTAGCAGGCACACCGTCTACTTCGTTGAACGATGCCATCACACTTCCTACACCGGCTTCAACAGCAGCTTCGTAGGGTAGCATGTATTCATTGAACATCCGCTGGCGGCTCATGTCTACCGTGTTGTAGTCGCGTCCGCCTTCCCCTGCGCCATACAGTGCAAAGTGCTTTACGCAGGCCATGATTTCGTCATTCCGCTGCATATTCTTTCCCTGATAACCGAGTATCATTGCTTCGGCAATCATTGCTCCGAGAAACGGGTCTTCACCGCTGCCTTCGGAAACACGTCCCCAACGTGGGTCGCGTGAGATGTCCACCATCGGGCTGAATGTCCATGAGATACCGTCGGCACTGGCCTCTATGGCTGCAATGCGTGCCGATTCTTCAATGGCGGTCATATCCCAGGTACAGGACAGTCCTAACGGAATGGGGAACATTGTTTCGTATCCGTGGATGACATCCATACCAAACAGCAAGGGGATACCCAGACGGGATTGTTCTACTGCCTGTTTCTGTACATCACGTATTTTCTCTACTCCTTTCAGATTGAACAGGCCGCCCACTTCGCCCCGTTTTATTTTGGCGGCGATGTCACTGCTTTTGGCTTGTCCTGTAGTGATCTCTCCTGCGACGGGGAGGTTCAGTTGCCCTATCTTTTCTTCCACAGTCATCTTCTTCATCAGTGCGTCGATGAAACGGTCCATGTCCTGCGGCGATTTCTGCGCTGCCGCACTCAGGAAGCCGGCAGTGAGCAGTAGAAATGAAAAAAATATTTTCTTATTTATCATATCGTTCTATCAGTTTAATTTTTAGGCACGGATTACACGGATTAACACGGTTTTCAATAGCCTGTCTAATCTCTTAAAGCCGTGAAATCCGTGTAATCCGTGCCTAAATTTATTATTTCATATTATATTAATAATCCGGATTCTGTACCAGCACTCCCTTTGACTTGTCAATCTCTGATTGAGGCAAAGGCAATAAGGCATTCTTGGCCTGATAGTTTACTTTTCCGGCGGCGTGCAATACATCCGCAGCGATTCCCCAACGTACAAGGTCATAGAAACGGTCGAACTCAAGTCCGAGTTCCACGCGGCGTTCGTGGCGGATGGCTTCCCGCAATTCTCCCTGATCGGTGGTTGTTACTTTCGGCAATATATTCGTATTGCTGCCTCTGGCACGTGCGCGTACCATTTCCAGATAATCTATTGCTTCTCCGGGGATATTCTTTTCGTTGGCAGCTTCGGCAGCCATCAATACTACGTCCGAATACCGGATCAGACGGATATTTACCCAGAAACCTTTGTTGGTGTATTCTTTACGCAGGGCAGGGTCCGTATAGGCTTTCTTGTTGAAGTAAGCTCCCATAGCCGGAGAAACGGGTGACTCACCATAAGGCTCGTTGGTGTTTTCCGGAGTAATAGGCTCATCGTCCGATTTACGGAAGTAGAGCAGCGTAGCGTTCTTACGAGGGTCTCCTGCTTCGTAGGCGTCTGCCATAAACTGGGTGGCCATGTGCCATCCCCATCCTAAGTCCCACTGACCGGCTCCGCGTATGCCTTGCACTTCGCAGAACTGACTGCCGATCACTTCACTTTGCGGGAGAGCGGCTGTGGCTGTACATTGCAGTTCGAATATGGAACCTCCGCTATTCTCACCGTCATCGGTAAATATTTCATTATAGGGTGTTTTCAGATTATATAAACCTTTATTGATAACGTCGGTAGAAGCTGTGTACATATTGTTCCAGTCGTTGCGCATCATATAGGTACGGGCATGAAGTGAACGGGCGGCCCCCCAGGTCAGTCGTCCGGTATATTCGGTACTCCATGTTTCGGGCAATGACTCTTCCGCTGTTTTCAGGTCGGTATCAATCTGCTCGTAGATTTTATCAGCAGTCGTTTTCGGAATGTTGGCTTCCGAAGCGTCGTTGATCTTGTAAGTCACCAGAGGTACTTCGCCAAAGGCTCTCACCAGATTGAAGTAACAGTAAGCACGGAAGAAAGAAGCCTCTCCTTTGTTGATGATGTCTTCGGCTTCCGTTTGTCCGGCAGTTTCTTTCTCGGCAATGGCGTCGAGGATATCATTACATTGGTAGATGACGGCGTAATTCTGTCCCCAGTAAGCCCCTAACAGACCGTTGGTTGGAGTGTACAGAAAGTCATCGTACATTTCGGCTACGTCCGATCCGTCGCTCGGAATACTTCCCTTTTCGGAATCTTCGGAACGCAGACAATGGATGGCAAGGGCGGGGGTGCCGGCAGTGATGTTGAAGTTACGCATCATGGTATAGACATTATAGATTTTACCGTTGACCAATGCGTTGGGATTGTCGTCTTCGGTAAATTGTCCCTGCGGACTCCGGTCCAGAAAGTCGCTGCAACTGCTTATTAGCAAGGCAGAAGCGGCAATGAAAGTGGAAAAAAGATATTTATTTAGTTTCATACCATTATTGTTTTAAAGATCAAAAAGTTAGGTTGATACCGAAGGTGTAGACGGCGGGTACGGGGTAACTGCCATTGTCTACTCCGAAGGCGGTAGCGCTGCCACCCAGTTCCGGGGTGTAGCCGGTGTTATGCTTCCATGTCTTCAGGTTTTGTATGTTGACATAGACTTTCAGTGCCTGCAGGCGTATCTTGGCAAGCAAAGACTTGTCGAATGAGTAGGCAAGCTGCACGTTACGGATGCGGAAGAAACTTCCGTCTTCGATGTAATAATCCGAATTTAACGTGTTGATGGAATGTTTGGAGTTCAGCAATGGCTGGCTGTTGGAAGTGCCTTCTCCGTGCCAGCGGTCCATGCGTTGTGCCAGATAGTTGAACTGTGCAAAGTTGTAATTGTCCCAGGTACGGAAAATCTCGTTACCATGCTGTCCCATCATGTCGATACCCAGTGACCAGTTCTTATACGTTAGTCCGAGCGAAAGGCCATAGGTGAAATCCGGTGTCGGGTTACCTATCATTGTACGGTCTTCCGGGGTAATCTTGCCGTCTCTGTTCACGTCGGCGAACTTCAGGTCACCGGGAGTGACTGTGGCAAGGGTGTTTTCGGGCGATGCATCGATGTCGGCTTGCGACTGGTAGACGCCTGCTACTTTGTAACCATAGAAGTATCCGATAGGGTAGCCTGCCATGGTGTAACTCTGCTGTTTATCTCCGGCAATGATGGAGTATCCATCCTGAACGAGGCTCTTCACCTTATTCTTGATAGTGGTCAGGTTGGCACTGACAGAGTATCCCCAGTCACCGATCTGGTCACGCCAGCTGGCTGCCATTTCAACACCCATGTTCTGGATTTCTCCCAAGTTGCCGATGCCGGGCACTGTTCCGGAGATACCGGGCACTTCGGCTAGCAGGTCTTTTGTCCTTTTCTTATAATATACTCCTTCAAAATGCAGGCGGTTGCGCAGCACGTTCGTTTCGAAACCAGCTTCCCAGGCTTCTACTTTTTCCCAACGCAGATTAGGGTTAGGCAGATAGGCGAGCTGGTATCCGGGGTAAATAATGGATGGCTTGCCGAAAACTGCTGAGTAAGCATTTGTCAATAGAGGTTCGGCGGGGTAGGCTTTGTCCAGATTCTGGTTACCTAACGTACCGTAAGATGCCTTGAGTTTCAACATGTCGAGCCATTTGATATCTTTCATAAACTCTTCTTCGGTCATCAGCCAGCCACCACCTAATGAGAAGAAGTTCTGCCACTCATTGCCTGTGTAGGAGAAGGCGGAAGAACCGTCCCGGCGGAACGAACCGTTGAACAGGTATTTCCCTTTATAGTTGTAGATCACACGTGCCAGCATGGATACCGTACTCCGCTCCCATTGGGTACTTCCGTTGGTAGCTGTTGCGGCATCACCGATACTGACAAACCATTTGTCCGGATCGTCAGGAATAACCAGACCGACACCTTGTTTGCGTGCTCCGTCCAGTCTGCTCAGCGAATTGTAATAAGTGGTGAAACCGGCTGTAGCAGTCAGGTTGTGATTGCCATTGTCAAAGCTGTTGGTATAGGTCAGCAGATAGTCACTCTGTACTTTCGTTTCATTTTCCTTGAACTGGCTGACTTCCGTTTTGCCGGTTCCCAGTGTCACGACATCTCCTGCAGCTGTATCGTCGTACACTTTCATGATAGGCAGATAAGTACGTCCGTTGTTGGAAGCATAGTCCATAGAGAACATCGCTTTGAAAGTGAAATGTTTCAGAAAGTCCACTTCACCATAGATATTACCCGATGCCCGGTAGTTTTCGGCTTTGGTCGTATTGGCTTTCAGCTCGACGTCTACCATCGGATTGTTGATCTGTGCTTTCTGAAATTCGGGCAGAACGCTGTATAAGCCGTATTCCTTATTGTATACCGGTGCGATAGGAGTGGCACGGAGAGCCCCCAATACCTGCTTGGAATCAGCAGGTAGCGTACGTGCCCCATTGAATTGGAAGCCGACTTTCAGAAAGTCCGTGATTTTGTAGTCATTACTTGCATTGATGGTCACTTTGCTGAACTTCTCATGCTTGATGTTTCCTTGTTCGTGAGAGTAACCTACACCCAGATAGAAGCTGTGCTTCGGAGAAGCTCCGGTAATGCTGATATTGTTGTTGGTGATGAAGGCAGTCTGAAAAATCTCATCCTGCCAGTTGGTATTTGCATTCCAGCCGCTAAAGTCGAACGGATCGTCTTTTTGATTGGCGAGCTGTTCGCTGTACAGTTCCCTGAATTGCGGACCGTTAACCATGTCCACTTTATCTACTACTTTCTTGAAACCGAAGGAGGTATTGATGTTTACCAGAGTCTGTCCTTCTTTGGCTTTCTTGGTGGTGATGATAATGACACCATTCGCACCGCGCACACCGAAGATGGCAAGTGATGACGGGTCTTTCAGGATTTCCATAGACTCGATATCTTCCGGATTGAGGAAGTTGATGTTGTCATTGAATAATCCGTCTACAACATACAACGGTTTGTATCCGTTGATGGAGTTTGTACCACGGATACGGATTTCGGGGTCGGCACCGGCATGTCCGGAGTTTACGATTTGTACACCTGCCACTTTACCCTGTAGGGAAGATAATGGATTCGTCGCAGGTTTATTGGCTATTTCCTCTCCTTTGATGTTAGTGATAGAACCTGTCAAATCTCTTTTCTTGGCACTACCGTATCCGATAACTACTGTTTCGGCTAGCATCTGCGAGTCTTCTTTCAGCGTGACGTTGATCACATTCTGCGTTCCGACTTTGACGCTTTGTGCGTTCATTCCTACATAAGAGAATACCAGTACGTCTTCCGGTGTGACGGAGATTGAATACTTACCGTCCATATCGGTGATGGTTCCGGTGGAAGTTCCTTGTACGAGCACCGATGCACCGATCAGCGGTTCATTGGTGGCATCTGTTACCGTACCAGTCACAGTCTTTGTCTGTGCAAAGGCAGATGCGGAGGTCAGCAACAAGCAAGTGAGCGCCACTATGCTCTTAAACCAGATGGTTTTCTTTTGAAGATCTTGTAAAAGTCTAGTCCTCATTGCATTAAATTTTTCCATTCGTTATTATTTAGGTTGAAGTTTATTCTGCCGTCTTCCGGCGAAAGTAACAAAGTGAACAAATGAAATGCAAAAAAGATTTTGGAAAGACATAGAAAGCTCAATTTTAACATTGTCAGAGTAGGTGTAGATTATTTTTATTTGTCTTTTTGTTGCTTGTTTGCTTTTCTTTATGTACATTTGTAAAACGAAAGAAATAATGAAATTACATAAATATTCAATAACAGGATTATTCTTTTTCATATTTCTCTTTGCCTGCCATCGAGATAGTGATAAAACGTCTCTTTTACATCGTGCCGATTCGCTGATGCAAGAGTTTCCTGACAGTGCTTTGGCTATTCTTGAATCGATTCCACATGTGGAAAAATTGTCTGGTTCTAATAGGGCTGATTATGCAATATTTTTAACTCGCGCAAGAACTAAGATGTATATTCATGAATCAAGTGATTCGTTAATTCGGTATGCAGTAGATTATTATAAAAGAAGTTGGAATGATGAGCGAAAAATGCAGGCTTATTATTATCGGGGCTGCGTGTATCGGGATATGCGGTGTATGGATTTAGCAGTGAAAGATTTTTTGCAAGCACTGAAGGTTATTCCTAAAGAGAGTGAACATCTTTATTTGGGGGCAATTTATGAGAATTTGGCGGGATGCTATGAGGAGCAGAATCTTTATGAGGATGCTATGCGTGCGCATCATAAAGCGCATGAAATTTATATTAAGCAAAAGAAAGATGATGGCTTATTTTATGTTGTCAGAGGAATAGGGTATGTTTTTATGCTTCAACATCAACTGGATAGTGCTTTGGTCTATTATCAAGAGGCATTGGATATTGCTGAAAATATAGGGGAAGATTATTATAAATCAATGATATTGAGTGAGCTGGGGATTTTGCATAATGAAAAGGGGGAATTTCAAAAGGCTAATCAATATCTTTCTGCATCTATATCTTCTGCTCCAATAGGCACTAATTTGTTTTCTGAATATCTTCGAAAAGGATGTATCTTACGTAATATCCATCAAATGGACTCTGCACGGCATTATTTGAATTTAAGTAAATCTTCTCCTTATATATTTAATCGTGGAGGAAGTTATGGAGAATTATATAAATTGGAGAAGGAGGAGAAAAATTATCCTGCTGCTATAGAGGCTGCAGATTCTTTTATCTATTATCTTGATTCGATCTACGATACGACAAAGGCGGTAGAAACAGCTCATTTGGTTGATAAATGTGAAATCGAACTTTATCAACAGAAACTCGGAGGAAGATATAAAATAGAGGTTCTATTGTTATTAGTGTTTTTTATCATTTGGGGAACAATTTATCTTTTAATTGATAAACGTCGAAAAAAGAAGTATCTTGAGTTGCAAAATCAGTTAATGAAAAGTCGTACGGATATCCTATCCGGTGATCTTGAGGATCAGGATAATAGTAAATATGATTTTATAGAAGTGCTGGAGCCCAGTTTAAAACTTTGTCTTCAATTGTTTCGTAGGACAGAAGCTTATGAAAAACTTCTTTTCTTAGAGAAGAGGATGGGGGGTGACGTTTCTTTAAGTATTCAAGAAGGACAAATGATATGTGAAAGTATTTATGAGACTTTTGGCGATATTATGTTGAATTTGAAAATTCAATATAGAGATTTAACAAAAGAGGATATGCTTCATTGTGTATTTTTTCTGCTAGGTTGTTCTAAAGAAACAATTTTATTATGTACACGTACTTCTGAAGGAGCATTTAAAAGTCGGAAAAGTCGTATGAAAATTAAATTAGGTGAAGATTTTTTTGGATGGATGACTATGCGTCAATGTCTTGTTCCATAGAGCTTTATCTGACTTATGACATTCCTGTGACTTTTCTGTAACTCTTTTGCAACTTTGCGATTCTGGTCTATATTTACTTGTAACTTTATTGTGACTAGGCATTTGAATTTATTTAAATCTTCTTTCTTACATTTGTGCTATAACCAATTAAAAACAAGTGTTATGAGAATGAAATTATTATTACTACTCTGTAGTTTATTTGCGATTGGAGGATGGGCAAGTTCTAATATTCATTTACTAAAAGAAGGCCGTCCCAATCCTATGGGAATACCCATTCAACCTACTTATGAGAAATGTACCATTTTTTCTAATATTCTTAATGTAAGTTTCGATAGAACGAAAGATTATGCTACCATTACTGTGACGAATAAAGCTACTGGTGAAATTGTGCATTCCAAAACTTATCACAACACTAACTTTGTCATGATTGATATGTCATCTTGCGATAAAGGAGAGTATACTATCTATATTACTTTGGATGATTGTTTGTTGGAAGGTATATTTACTGTGCAATAAGAAATAAATTGTGAATATACGTTTGTTACAATAATCCTAAAGTGACTTTTACGGTGTTTTTACAAAAAACTATATTCCTTGTGGAACTAACAATAAAAAAGAATGGAGGCCAACGTTCTATTATTAACATTCATCTTTTTTCCAAGTTTCGTGAGTGTTGTATTCTAAAACTGGAGAGTTATAATCAATAATGTTTTAAATCTAAGATTTTATGAAAACTAAATTGTTATTTATGCTATTACTATGTAGCTTCTATTGCGTTTCATGTTCTGACGACGTTAAAACAGATGTAAAAGAGAAAACAGAAGTTGAAGTAAATTATGTGAAATTGAACGAGGCTTTAAATCTTTATAGCCAAGATTTTGCTGCGACTCATGCTACGTCCACAAGTACAAGAGGATTTTGGAAGTGGTTCAGAACTGTGTTGGCTTGTGATGCTACGGGTGCATTATTAGGCTCTTCTCTTGGAGGTGGAGGTGCACTAATTGGTGGTGCTATTTTTTCTGCGTTAGGTGCATCTTGTGCTTATGTTGTTCCTAGACCGGAACTTCCTAACGAAGTGGCTTTTGTGAGAGATATTCCTTGTTTAATGGAACAGGAGGATAGCATTGGATTTTCGCATAATGCAATTCTTCTTGAAATAGCAGAAGAGAATGAAGGTATCTTTGATCAGAATTTGACAGCTGAAGAATGGACAAATCTTATTGTGTCCAAAGCGGAAAAATATGGTTACTCTTTGTCTGCAAGTGATGAAGATGCAATAATGAATAATGTAAAAACGATGCCACTCACATCTGAGCTTATGCAAAGTGATGAACAATTAATATCATACTATAAAGCGAAAGCGCCTGAGTATGCTCAGCAGTTGGATGTGATTCATAGCTATGTTTCAACAGCAAGTCTGATAACTAATGAAGATGATTTGAAAGAATATACACAAGGTTGTGTACAGATTATATCTGATGCTCAATTACCACTTACTGAACGTAAGGCCCTGGTTTCTTCTGTGGTAGTCGCGGAGAGTAGTGCGATCTTGTGGATAGAGCCGGAAGAGGTTGTCTCTTTAAAGCCGTAATAATAAGTGTAAACAGCAATAGTCACATGAATTGGTGATATCTAATGTCATTATTCATGTGACTATGGACATAAAAAATAGTAAGATGAGAAAACTTATTTTATCTTTCTTATTTGTGCTTTCTGCTATGGTGGGATTTGCACAAAGTTTCTCTAAAGATAAGCTTTTTATCTCAGTAGAGGGTGGAAAAGGTGTATTGTTTGGAAAATCAAACTTGTCACCTTTTGGTATTGGTTATCGTGGAGGGTATGATGGAGGTTTGATGTGTAATGTGAAAGCGCTCTATCGAATTGATAAGTTTTGGGTTGCCGGATTAAAATTTAACCTCTCCGGTACTTCTGCCAATTATGCTCTTGATGATGGCACGAATGTTGCTGACAATGTGGATCTTTGGTACTTAGGACCACAACTCGGATTTAAAATACCAATAAACGAAAGAACTTTTTTTAGTTATGTGTTAGGAGTTGGTTATCTGCATTATCGAAACGAAGGGCGTAGTAATGCTGATTTTAAATGTAGCTCCGGTGCATTTGCCGGGAATATGGATTTTGGAATTGAATATAAGTTGACAGACCATCTTGCAGTAAACGGAGGATTCTCGATTTTAACTGGCGATTTTAAGAAGATAAAAGCGACAGTCGATGACAAAAAAGAAACATTACGCCCTGATAAACTGGACAGAATCTATGTGCGACGTCTTGATTTTCAGTTAGGACTGGTCTTCTGTTATTGATGAATAATATTATTTATCCTGTATGTGAAAATATGAATGAAAAAGGAATTGTATCGATTTAATTGCTATTTGCTCTTTTAGTCTTTAGGAATGGAGATCTAGTGGAAAATATTTAATTTAAAATTTTGAATTATGGAAACAATGACACTTAAAAATATCAGAATAGTATTTATGGCTTTTCTTGTGATATTATTTAGTTTGATTCTTACTTGTTGTTCGGATAGTAACGATTTTAGCAATGAAATAAAGACAGAAAATGAGCTTTCTGTATATGATGAAAATAACTATGATTTCACAACTATAAATTTGTGGGGTAGTGAAGTAGCAGTAATTGATAAGGGAGATTATTTTCTATTTCAAGGGGATATACGAATTTACAAAGAGGACCTTTTTAAAATGAGCTCTAGAGGTGCAGGAATATTAAATAGGAGTTGGCCCAATAATAAAGTATATTATTTACTCGATAATGTCCCCAGTAATTATGCAGTAGAATTTTATTCTGCGATAACTGAATTGGAAGGTCATTCATATCTAACATTTTTACCTGCTAATTATTATGGATCATTAAATTATGTACGGATTAAATTTATTAATAGTGATACATTCTCTGCATTTTCTACTTACTTAGGTATGAAAGGATTTGAACAAAATATTGAAATAACAAAAGCGGCATGGACTAAAGGGACAATTATGCACGAGTTGTGTCATGCAATTGGATTATACCATGAACAGTGTAGAGCTGATAGGGACCAATATGTTAATATTGATTTTAGTAAAATGAGTGCAGATGACAGGAATCAATATAAAACTTATATTGAACGTGGAGAAAATGGAGCAGATTTTGGGGCATTTGATTTCAATTCTATCATGTTATATGGTTCATGGCTTAATGGAGAAGTGGTGATGACAAAAAAAACTGATGGATCGACTTTTTATGCTAACAGAAGTTGGATTGCAAACGGTGATATGCTTGCTTTGGCAAAATTACAACCGGCTATTAATTATACTTTTTACGACCCATTAGGTCATAACGAACCAGTCGATAGTCCTTATGAATACATACGAAGTAAATATCTGAGATGTCCAGAGAAAACTAATATAGTTTTCAGATTTCAACATTCTTTTCGTTTTGACCATAATAAACTTAATGGGTACTCACTAAATGATTTTGATGTTAAAGCAATTATTACTATTACAAACAATAGAACAGGAAATTGCATTTATACAAAAGAAATACCGCTTTCTGAGACTTCCGGTTATGAAGACTTGTATTTGCCGAGTATAGAAATCCCACAAGGCTTTTATACAGCAAAGTTATCTTTAAAAGGAGTAGTTAATGGTGTGTCTAATTCATCCAAATTGGATGTGTTGAAATGGCTTATGTATAACCCTATGGTATATTTACATCTTAATAGTGTAATTATTGATAATAGGAATATATCTATACCTAATAATTCCTCGGATGCGGATACAAAGAGATTGACTTTTATTTCTATTGCTTAATTAATAATTGAAGTATGAGATGTTTTGAACCTTTCAATTACATACTATTCTTTTTTGTGATATTGTGTACATCTGTATCATGTAATGATGATGAAAAGAATGAAGAAGAGATAATGACTCTTACGATATCACCTCATAAAGAAAAGATACATGATCCGGTGATTAATGTGGATTATTATGTCTACATAGCTTATGATGTTAATAATAATAAAATCGTCATTAATAGAATTGTTGATTTTGATGATATTTATGAGGAAGGGTATAGGTATGTTGTTGAAGTGAAGGCAGTTAAAAAGCATAACGGTAAACCATATGAAGATGAAATATATACTTATGATTATTATTTAATAAGAGTTCTTGAAAAGCTAAAAGAATGAATATCAATGCTCTATTTGTCTGCTGTTTAGACCTCTAAAATAAAAAATGCATGAAGGTGATGATATTAAATTAGTATTACTCTTAGTTTTAATTTAATTGCTATCTTTGTGGGAATGAGTTAAGTTATACCTTTTAAAACTTGTAATATGAAACGTGCTTTAATAATCATCCTTAAAAGGATATGGATATTGCCTGCTACTTATTTGCTCATTTACAAGATGAGAATAAATGAGGAATATCCAAATACTTTCATGCTTATAATGTTGGTCTTTACGATCTTATTGTTGGTGTGTGATTTCTATAAAAATCGAACCGGAATAAACTAATGATATGAAATGTGTGAAAGAAAATAAGGCAGATGTGATGATTATTATACTGCTTATTCTTTGGGGAATATATGAGATATTCGTAGTACCCTTTGAATATGATACTTTGGTATCTATTTTTGTTGGCTTTAATTTGGTGCATCTTTTTCCTTGGTGCTGTAAAGAAACAAGTGCTGAATATTTAAAGATAAGAAATGCTGCCTTACAATATGCTTTCACATTTATCATTGCAGTACTTTGTGCTTTAAAGATTGTCGGAGTTCTGTGTGAACGTATGTTTGATGTTGATGGTCTGAAAATGATATTTATTGGCGTCTTCTTTCAAAGTGTCTATTTCCTGATTGTTAAATTTAAACGTTCGAAGATACATGAAAGGTAATATTAAATTGGCATTATTCTTTGTTCTATTATTGGGACTCTTTACCATTCTTTTATGTACGGAAAGTAGTCGTTGGTTCTCGGCTTCCATTGCAATGATTTTCACAATGAGTGGTGTTTTTCTAGGGCAACTTATTAAGAACAGGAGAAAAAAGTAGTTAATAAACAGAGCGCTGTTTCATCCTTTTTCAAGATAAAACAGCGCTCTGCTTATTGATATTAACGCCTGTATGGCTCTCTTTTAGTACATCTGCTCCGCAGTCTCCATACACCGAATAACATCTTCCTAATGCCTTAATAATCAGCTAGAAATGTTCTCTGCTGTTATAACTTCATAATCAGGTATTATTTGCGGACAAATATTGAAAAACAATGGCTGGATATGGGAGTGTAATTTGCTGTATTATTATTTCTTGTACCTATCTCTGTATTGCTGTGGAGTAACTCCTGTCAACTTTTTAAATAAGCGGTTGAAATAAGAGTGGTCTTCATAAGCCAGCAGATAAGATATGTTCTTTATCGGCATACTGTCTGTTATCAATATAAGCTGTGCTTTTTCTATTTTCTTTTGGTTGATGTATTGCAATGGTGTGTTGTTTACTTCTTTTCTGAAAAGTCGGATGAAATGATCTTTGGACAGACAGGAGATTGCTGCCAATGAATCTATATCTATTGTTTTATAAATATTCTTTCGGATATAAGAAAGTACTTTTTGAATCCGGTCATCGTTTATTTCTGCCTTAGGCTGGGCGTCTTTTAAGAAACGTGCCATGAGCTGATAAACGATTCCCCGTGATTCTACTTTGTCACAAAAGGTGCGTTGTTTGTTCTTTATGATGTTCTTGATTAATGTGGGGTTGTTATCGTAGCTTGTAGGATCGGATTGTGGTAGCTGCATGGTGGGATTTATTCCGCACAATCTTTTAATAAGAGGCAGTTCTAAATCTCCTGCCGGTATCTCTGTCGGGAAACTAAAGTCCTCCAGGATGCTTGATTCTGATTGGTGGTCTTCGTATATGTGAAGGTAATAATGGGCAAAATGGGTATCACACAAATAACTGTGAGTTGTAAATGATGGAACCAGATAGAGATGATCCGGCTTTAATTCCTGTATCCCTGTCGGCAATAGGATACGGGCAGCCCCTTCGGTTACATAATAAAGTCTGGTGAATGGACTGTTCACGTTTCTCCAATTCCAGTCTGCGTTGTGGATGGCTAGTCCTACGTTTAATATAAGCAAATGTAGCTGGTCAATTGATTGTGTCATGGTTCAAATGATTGAATAGAAAACAAAGCTGCTTGCAAAATAACGATAACTATATTTATTATCCAATGGAAAAGCTATTATTTCATCTTGAATCACTCGTTTTCGTGTCGGAAGAACTGTTTTTAGATATAAAAATCGATAATGTCCTATGTGATGACGTCTTTAGATAGTAGAAATGCCGAATTGCTCTTTATCTTTGCATTCACACAAATGTGGAGGAATACATAAATAACTATACCATGAAAACAAGACTATTATTATTGGCTTCTGCTCTGTTATTATCGTCAGAGATGGCAATGGCTCAGGATTATTCTGTACCTGTCTCAGAAAAGAATGAAAAAATGATGGAAGGAAAGTTTAAGCCTACCTGGGAATCTCTGCGAAATTATAAAGTACCGGAATGGTTTAGAAATGCCAAGTTTGGTATTTGGGCGCATTGGGGACCACAGTGTGTAGAGGGCTCCGGTGACTGGATGGCGCGTGAACTGTATTTTGAAGGTTCAAGGGCTTATAATCATCATGTGAAGCATTATGGGCATCCGTCAGAGGTGGGGTTTAAAGATATTATCCCTCTGTTTAAGGCCGAAAGATGGGACCCGGATAAATTGGTTGCACTATATAAGAAGATAGGGGCACAGTATTTTTTTGCATTGGGCAATCATCATGATAATATGGATCTTTGGGATAGCCAATACCAGCCGTGGAATTCGGTGAATATGGGCCCAAAAAGAGATATTCTGGCGGAATGGGAGAAAGCAGCACGTAAATATGAGCTTCCTTTTGGAATTAGCTTCCATGCCGATCACGCCTGGACCTGGTATGAACCTTCACAGCGTTATGACAGGGAAGGTCCGAAAGCCGGTATTCCTTATGATGGAAAGCTGACTAAGGAGGATGGTAAAGGAAAATGGTGGGAAGGGTATGCCCCCCAGGATTTATATGCACAGAATCATCCGCTGAGTGAAGGCAGCTGGAGCAATGGTATGATCCATAAGCAATGGGCATGGGGAAAGGGTGTTTGTCTGCCTACTCAGGAATATTGTACGAATTTCTATGACCGTACCTTGGATGCTATCAACCGGTATCATCCGGATTTGATTTATTTTGATGTGACTGTACTTCCTTTTTATCCTATCAGTGATGCGGGATTGAAGATTGCCGCGCATTTCTATAATCATAATATGGCGGATCATAAAGGTAAGCTGGAAGCTGTGATGCTCGCTAAGATACTGGATGAACAACAACGTAAAGCTTTAGTCTGGGATGTGGAACGTGGTGCTCCGGATAGGATTATCGAAGAACCCTGGCAGTCGTGCTCATGTATTGGCGGTTGGCATTATAACACTTCTATTTATGAACACAATGGTTATAAATCGGCAGCGTCAGTTGTAAAACTCTTAGTCGATATTGTCAGTAAGAATGGTAATCTGTTGCTCAGCGTTCCTCTTCGGGCAGATGGGACATTTGATGAAAAAGAAGAAGTGATTCTAAATGATTTGGGCGACTGGATGGCTGTTAATAAAGAAGGTATTATTGATACCCGTCCGTGGAAAGTCTTTGGAGAAGGTCCGATAGCAGAATCTTCCGTTCCTATCAATGCGCAGGGCTTCAATGAAGGAACTTATAATAGAGCAACTTCAAAAGAAATTCGGTTTACACAAACTGACAAGAATTTATATGCGATAGTGCTGGCATGGCCGGAAGAGAAACAGGTCATTATTAAATCGTTGGCGGCAGGAAGTGAACAGTATCCCGGGAAGATTAGCAGAATCGACTTGCTAGGTTACGGAAAGGTTACATTCACTCGTACTGATCAGGGACTTATTATTAATATGCCTGATAAACGAGTGAATGAGATTGCTCCGGTGTTTAAAATAAGAAAGTAGATATCTGCTTTGAACTCAGAACATTTGTTCTGCAGTCTTCATACATTGCAATACATCTTCCTTATTCCCACAGAAAGGACCGGATTTTTCAATCTTTAATGTAGACATGGCAGCAGCAAATCGGCCTGCTTCTTCGATACTTGCACCCGATACCCGTCGATATAAATATCCGATTGTGTAGGTGTCTCCACAGCCAGTGGCGTCCACTACTTGCTGAGGCTTATAAGCAGGAATTCGGTAGAAATCTTTTCCATCGAATATGAGAGACCCCATACTGCCTAATGTGACTAATACCTCTTTGACTCCCCATTCATGCAGTTTTCGTGCTGCCTCGTGAGGATCGGAAAGTCCGGTAAGCACTTCCATTTCATGCTCATTCACTTTCAGGAAATGGATATATTGCAGGGCTTCCCGTTTGTCAGTCCAGTCTACCGGATATACATGGGTATCGCGGACTTCACGCAGGTATCCTTGTGAGTCGACAGCTATCAGCCCTTTTTGAGATAACTCCTTAATCACTTCTAAAGAAAAATCATCAGCTAACAGGGACCCGAGGTGATAAATCTCCGCCTCTATTTCCCGGAGTTGAGAAGCGGTGAAAGGATCGGCTTTAGTCAATACACGTTGTGTGCGGTCATCGGGATTTTCTCCATAGATATTCTCAAAGTATACGGAGTGTTTGCTGGGTAATGCAGTAACATTGATCCCAGTTTCACGCAGTTCTTCTACTACCTTTATTTCTGTAGCACCGACGGCTGTAATCAATGCATAGTCAATGTCATTGAAATGACGAATGGCATGTGAACAATAAAAAGCAGTACCTCCAGGCATGTAGACTGTATTTAGAGGAGTGACTACTTTGTCTAAAGTAATATGACCGATGCAGCAAAGTTGATGTTTTTTCATATGTGTAATCAATGAAAAAGCCCTCAAGAATAATCTTGAAGGCTTTCTAGTTTATTTTGTGCGGATGATAGGACTCGAACCTACACGCCTCACGGCACCAGATCCTAAGTCTGGCGCGGCTACCAATTACGCCACATCCGCATGCGTCGCTTTTTGTTTAGCGGTGCAAAGATAGGAAGATTTTCTGATTTGACAAATAATTAGGCAATAAAGTTATTCGCTTAAGATTTCGAAAGCTTTTTCAATCAGCGTATCTTTATGCTTGGACTGGTCTTCTTCAGTCATATCAATGTCTATATCAGGTAAAATACCTTCTTCCAGTGGTTGCATATTTTTGTCGAAATGGGGGCTGGCGGAGAAGCGGATGCTCCACCCGTTTGGCAATTCCGATGTGAAAGGAAGTCCCGAACCGCCTCCTGTCTGGTCACCGACTTGGATGATATTGCCGTTGTCTATGCTACGCATCAGATTAACAAAGTCGTTGGTTGCACTGTAGCAACGGCGGTTGGTCAGTATGACGACTTTCTTTTGCCACCGGATGCTGTTGGAAGGTTCCAAATAGATTGGTTCCGGTTTGGAGAAGTCGCTATGTCCTGTTCCCGTCTTATGCTGTATATATCCGGTCAGGATTTTATTGTTGGTGAATCGGGCGGCGATGCGGGAAGAATTGGTCAGGTTACCTCCTCCGTTGTCACGTACATCGATAATCAGTCCGTTGCAGGTGGCCAGATAGACAAGGATTTCATCCAGATTGCCATCACCAACTCCGGAGCTGAAACTTTCGTAGCGGATATATCCGATATTGTTATCGAATATTTTGTATTTCATACCTGCCGATGTGTAGTAGTCTTTGCTGGCACTACCCAGATAGTATTGGTACAGAATATCTTCCCGGTAGTTCCACGGATATCCCTGATACCATGCATCGTAATAAGAGACACGCTTGGCGGATGAAAGATTGACATGGCCGTCTTTCAGGATATAGAGCATCTCGCTAAGTTTATCGAAAAGGTCGTCATTGGACATGCCCGGCACAATCAGTTTGCTGTATTTCTCATGAACAGCGTCCCAGTCAATGCCTTTCGAGTCCAGAAAGCAATACCGTTCGTCAATGATCTTCCACAGTTGCTCGAAGTTTCCTACAGGATCATCTGCGAAATCATCTTCTCCGATACATCCCGTCTGTATGGGGAGGCAACAGAGCAGCAAAAGTATTTGTATAATTCTATTTCTCATTCTTAATCTTTCAGTTCTTGTCTATAGTCTTTTAATTTTCAACTTTCCACTTATTCTAGTATGCCCTTACCGATGAAGGCAGCCCTGTACCTTTTTTGTTGGAAAGCCGATACAGGTCTTTCACAAACCCTACCATAAATACATGAGAGTAAGTATGTGTCTTAATCCCGTTTACGTTGGATTGCTGCAAATCTGCCAGATAACTGAAACGCATCTTGGTATATCCTATTGGCAGATCGACAGAAAGCATCTGACGAAGGGAGGGCTGATTGTGGAGAGAGGTAAACTGGATGACTCCGCCGGAGTTACCCAGTGAGAAAATTTCGTAATAAGATTGCCCGTAGTGCGGTGAGAACATGAGCCCGATCACCGGCAGGTTGACCTGATAGCGGAGCACCATCGGATAGCGTTTGATTTTCAGGTGCCAGATGGCCATTCCCGAAGCGTCCAGATTGACATATGCCCGTGCAGAAGCCGGATTGTTACTATTGCGAAGGTTGTAAACGAAGCCTCCGTTGGCGTCAAACAGTCCTCCTGCCAGTAACTTGAAGTTTTCGGTCAGACGAAACTGATAATGAAGGCCGTAATTCCAGTTGACGAGTCCGGAAAAGGTATTGTTGTTGTCTGCGCGGTTATGTGTATAGCCGACGTCTGCCTGAAAGAAGTTCTGCACAGAAACATTTCCGTCGAACAATTTTGTCATCCGAATCGTCTCGCGGGAAATGCGGAAATCTATTCCTTTATATTCCTGAGGCGAAAGATAGGTGTCGAACACGTTGGTAAATCCGACCCCGTACATGGTGGCACGTGTTACATAGCGATGAGCTTGCAGACTGTCGGTCTGCGCCTGTAATCTTGTGCAAAGGGCGAACAGGAGGTATCCTGTCAGCCCTAGGTATAATAAGTTTTTCTTCATTGGCACATTGGGTATTTTTTACCGCATGTATACGTTAGCTAAAACAGCTTCATCTGTCCCGTAATTTCATCAATGATGTCCCCTTCGCTTTTATCGCTGTCCGGGTCCAGATTTTCCGGTTCTTCTGCCGCTTCTTCGGGCTGTTCCTTTACCGGTTCCGGGAAACGGGTAGGTTCAAGCTCGTTGATGGTATCCACCGTGTAGGTAGTGATTCGCTTCCCTTTGGCTTTGAAACCTTTCACTGCGATAAATTCTTCCGCATCAATCACCATCGCTTCACGGAAGCTGTCGTGACCGCCAAATATAACTTCCAGACGAGGATAGTACTCGTCAGTCAGGAGGATCAGACGGGTATTCTTATTTTCTCCCAGATAGTTCTGCTTGCGGTTGGAACCCTCAAAACAGAAACGTTTCAGATATGGATAGTTCTGCTGGTCGGCGTCATAAAGCGCGGCAGTCCATATCTTGTTCGGGTCAAACTTCTCGACAATGCTGACATTGTCCTCGTAATGGTTGCTCAGGTCAAAGTTAGTGGTGTAGAACTCGCCATTGTTGAGCACCACCAGAATGGTGTCGTCGCTTTGGAATTCTCCCAGATATTCTCCCCGTCCATCGTAGTTGAGGCGCAGGATATCACGGTCGAACCATACCTTTCGCCCTCCGAGGGTGGAACCGCCTTTTTGCTTCAAGGCAATCTTATGAACCGGCAGACGGGTGAGGATCACTCCTTGTGCCTGACGTCCTTTGATGCTGATTTCGCTGAAATCACGTTCGAAGATAATGCGTCTTACGCGTGGGTTCGGCTTTAATGTCACTTTGATGATTTCGGCTTCTCCGTTCGGGTTGGCGCTGAAATAAGTGATACGTGAGTCTGGCGTTCCCTGTGTGACATCGTATTCACGGTCACGGACAACACCTGTTACAGCAAAGCGTTTGATATAGGTCGTTCCTTCTTTGCCGTCCCGATAAGTGATGTTGTAGATGGTTCGCTTGTCATTCTTCTTGAAGACATTGACATAAAGTATGTTTTTGCCTACAAATTTTTTGTCGGCTACCGGGGTGACGATATATTTACCATCCCGGAAGAAGACGATTACATCATCGATATCTGAACAGTTGGCGACGAATTCGTCTTTCTTCAAGGCTGTTCCGATAAATCCTTCTTCGCGGTTGATGTAGAGTTTCTCGTTGGCTTCTACCACTTTGGCGGCTTCGATGGTGTCGAAGTTGCGCAGTTCGGTGCGGCGCGGGAAGTTCTTTCCGTATTTGTTTTTTAGCATCTGGTACCAGTTTACGGTATAGTCCACGATGTGAGCGAGGTGATCGTCGATTTCGGCAATCTCTTCTTTCATACGGGCGATCAGTTCATCGGCTTTGTCGGTGTTGAACTTCAGGATGCGTCCCATCTTGATTTCCATCAGTTTGAGAATATCCTCTTTGGTTACTTCACGGATAAAGCTCGGATAGAAAGGAGTCAGGCGGTCGTCGATATGTGCGCAGGCAGCGTCCATGTCTTTGGATTGCTCGAACTCTTTGTCTTTATAGATGCGTTCTTCGATAAATATCTTTTCGAGGGAAGCGAAATGGAGTGATTCCAGTATTTCCCCTTTCTTGATTTCCAGTTCCTGTTTCAGCAGTCCCAGTGTGTTGTCTGCCGACTTTTTCAGCACTTTGCTGACAGTGAGGAAGTGGGGTTTGCTGTCATCAATCACACAGCAGTTGGGGGAGATACTTACTTCGCAGTCGGTAAAGGCATATAATGCGTCAATTGTTTTGTCCGATGATGTTCCGGGTGCCAGATGTACCAGTATCTCTACGTTGGCAGCTGTGTTGTCGTCTACTTTACGTATCTTGATTTTTCCTTTGTCAACTGCCTTTAGGATAGAGTCGATGACGGTAGAGGTAGTCTTGCCATATGGAATCTCCGTGATAGCCAGTGTCTTGTTGTCCAGCTTGTTGATTTTAGCACGTATTTTTACCGCTCCGCCACGTTCTCCGTCGTTGTATTTGGCAACGTCGATGGAACCGCCTGTCTGGAAGTCGGGATATAGCTGGAACGACTCTCCACGCAGATAGCTGATAGAGGCATCGCAAAGTTCGTTGAAATTGTGAGGTAATATCTTGGATGAAAGTCCGACAGCAATACCTTCCACTCCCTGTGCCAGCAATAGAGGGAATTTGACAGGGAGAGTCACCGGTTCTTTGTTTCTGCCGTCGTATGACAGTTTCCATTCGGTGGTTTTAGGATTGAATACGATGTCCAATGCGAACTTGGAAAGGCGTGCCTCAATATAACGGGGAGCTGCCGCACCGTCTCCGGTGAGAATATTACCCCAGTTACCCTGACAGTCAATCAGCAGGTCTTTCTGCCCCAACTGTACCAGTGCATCGCCGATAGAAGCATCACCGTGCGGATGGAACTGCATGGTGTGTCCCACAATATTTGCCACTTTGTTATACCGTCCGTCGTCCAGCCGTTTCATGGAATGTAGAATACGTCGTTGCACAGGCTTCAAACCATCGTTGATGTGGGGAACGGCACGTTCCAGAATCACATAAGAAGCATAGTCCAGAAACCAATTCTGGTACATGCCTGTTAACTGATGCTTTACGTTTTCGTCCCGCGCGTCCGCCGGTTTGTAGTCTGAATGTTCTTCCGTTATCTCGTTGATTTCGTCACTCATATATCAATCTTCGCTTTGCTTTTACAACAAATTATCTTCTTTACATCAAAAAAAAGGGGATGTGCACGCAAAAATACGAAATTAATTCATATGAGGACGAAAAGAACTCACGTTTTTTATGATACTGACAACTCCAATCATCCTTTGTTTTCGTGAGTAAACTACCCAGGGACTTGACAACGTTCTTTTTATGTTGTATATTTGTAGTCGGCTATAAAGCCTGACTAAAAACCGAAATTAATGAAAAAAGAATTGTTTATTGCAACATTTATCTGCATGTGTTTACCTCAAAATAGGTGTAATATGCTAACAATATAACAGGAAAAATCAGCCAGTGATAACCTGCTGGGAACTCATGTGTAAACAATGGGCTGTGAATCTTTAGTGGATTTACAGCCTTTTTTGTTGCATAAATTTGAGACTTTTTCTGCAAAAGGAACTATTCGCGTTTATAATAAACTAGAGAGACGTTTCTAATAAACGATGAAAGAATTTATTAGAAACGTTCAAATAGTCATTGTGTAAAAGATAAACTATTTTCAATATATCTCGATGGAGGATGTATAGTATCTCTCTTATAAAGCAGTTGCTATGGTAAACTATAATAACAGATGCGTTCGTTTGCTTTATTATACAAAAAGAGATATGACGCACTGGCGTCATATCTCAATGAAACTTAAACCTAATGAAGAAACCTGAGGGGAGAATGCGGATTATACCCTTATTTCCCAACCTTTTTCGTATTCTCTTCCCCAAAGCTTGTTAGCTTCCAAATCATTGAGAATACGTCCGCTACCCGGATCAATGTTTAAAGAATGACCTACGCGCTGTGCAATATTGCCGAGTTGTACAAGCTGTGTACTGATACAGGCATCTACGATGCCGGAGTTCAGCTTGCCTCCTTTGCGGATAGCGTCAAACCAGTTTTCGAAGTGAAAGGCGTCCAGCTTTTCCGATGGATTTAATAGATTGCCGGTTTCAAACTTCAAATTACTTTTTACGTCCTTGATAACTTTACCCTGTAAATCTGTTATTTTATATTCATTACCGCCACTGATAAAGAGCGTACCTGTTTCTCCGTAGAAAGCCGTACCTACTCCGAATCCGTCTACCGGAGTACTGTTGCAGCTACGCCCTTCCCAGGAACAGGAAGCTTCGTCACCGAACTGGAAGGAAATGAGTTGTGTATCCGGTGTTTGCCAGTCGTCCTGAAACCGGTATCTCCCCCCGATGGAGTCTACCTTTGTCGGATAGTCCACACCCAGCCCCCAACGGAGTATGTCGACAAAGTGAGTTCCGTTATTCAATGCTTCACCTGTACCCCAGTTCCAGAACCAGTGCCAGTTGTAATGAATATAATTGTCTTTAAAGTCAGCCACACGAGGTGCCGGCCCTTGCCATAAATCCCAGTCCAGATAATCCGGTACAGGCATGACTTTACCTGTTCCGATCGAAGGACGATTGTTGACATACCAAGACTTGGCATACCTCACCTTGCCAATCGTTCCTGACTTGATTTCTTCTATTGCTTTGATTACATTCGGCCACGAACGGCGTTGGTTGCCGACTTGGACAATACGGTTGTATTTGAGAGTGGCGCGCATCAGCATTTCATTTTCCGCCGGATTATGGCTGGTCGGTTTTTCCAGGTAGACATGTTTGCCTGCCTGCATAGCCATGATAGCCGCCTTTGCATGCCAATGGTCGGGAGTAGCGATAACTACTGCTTCAAAATCGGTTGATTCCAGCATTTTGCGGATGTCCTTTTCTCCCTTCGGAGTACGTCCGCTGATTTTATGTATGTCTGCCTGACATTTCTCTAGTGCTCTTGAATCAACATCGCAAAGATAGGTTACTTCGCAACCTTTCATTTTAGCAAATCCTTGTGCCAGGGCATTCCCTCTGGAGTTAACACCAATAACCCCGATACGTATTTTGTCGTTTGCACCTAGAATTTCTTGATAACTATTGGCACCGAATCCGGGAATGATACTTCCCAAAGAAAGGGCGGCTGTACCTGCTACTGTCTTTTTTATAAAATCTCTTCTTGTAGTCATAGTATTTATTTTTTTTCAAAATTAAGCTGTTATTAGGTAATATCAGACTTCTTTTCCGTTAATTGGTCTTCAAAAAACGTCAGGATGCTATTTTTTCTTTCGAAAAAAGTAGCGCAGTCCAATAAAGAGTATACGGGGAATCCATTGTATGAAATAGATAAAGAGGCTGATTACAAAAACATATCCGAGTTGGGTGAACGTTTCAATCCAGGGACGTGTATATGCCACAATAGCAGCAATATTAATCACGAAAGCGAGAAGAAAGCATACCAGGTAAATGTTTCTTTCCCTTCTGATTTTCTGGGAGGTAATAATGATATCTTTCATAACTTAAAATTTCATGTAAGGGATTTTATATTCATCTGGGAAAAGGATGCGGCGCTCTTCTTCCATGGCCTGATTGCCGAGCAGGCAAAGTACCGTGGAACAATAAGCTTCTTCTACTACATTCTGTGCTTTTTCGCCGGTGATACACGACTGGCAGAACGAAGAGAGGATAATATCTGAACCGTCTTTATCAGCTCCGATCATGCTCAGACCATTGTTGACCTGAATATCTCCCTCGATGATGAAGTGAGGGGTATACTCCATTTTGGTTTCCGGGCGCCAGCTGGGACCTGCTGTAGGGATTGCTGCAAATACTTTGTCTTTCACTTGCCCGATCAGTTGCCGTATTCCTGATGTTGAATGGTCTTCTTCCAGATAGTAAATTCCTTTTGCCATTTCCATAGTACCTTTATGTCCCAGAATCTGGTCTTCCATGCCATTGAATTTATTGGAAATCAATGATTCGTAAGCAATTTTAGCTCCGTCGGAGTACCGGTAAGTTACATTTACGCTGTCATATACTTCACGTCCGTCTTTCCAGTAGACAATATCGCCCATACCGATAATGCTTTCCGGCATTCGCCGGGCTGCCCAGTTGCAGACTTCCAGCTGGTGGCAAGCTAGTTCGGTCATTAGTCCGCCGGAACTTTCTTTATACAATCGCCAGTTTATTTGACGTTCCAGTTCCGGAGAAGGAACAGGGCGGCGCCAGTCTGCATTTCTAAACCAGTGGCAACGCATTCCTACAACGTCTCCAATGAGTCCGGAATGAATCATTTGCATCCCTTTGATGTACTTCTCGTCATACATCCGCTGCATGCAGAAGTAAAGTACCTGACCGGTATTTTGGTAAGCGTCATAAATAGCCTTACACTCGTCTAAGGTACGTGCCATTGCCTTTTCGCAAAACACATGTTTGCCTGCTGCCAATGCGTCCAATACAATAGGAGCATGCCAGTTCAGCGGAGTGGAAATAATGACTCCGTCGATATCTGCCGATTCCAGTAATTGACGATAATCTGTGTATGGTTTGGCATCCGGACACAAATCTAATGCTTGCTGAAGGTTAGGAGCGTAGTTGTCGCAAACTGCGACAATCTGTGCATGCGGAATTTCCTTCAGGTTATGGATATGGTACTGTCCTCTGGAACCTGTTCCGATTAAAGCGATCCGTGCTTTCTCGTTGCGTATCTCTTTGAGCTTTTCAGGGGTGCAGGAAGACAACCAGGGTGTTGTGCTGAGTAAAGCGGTTCCTCCTGCAATGTATCCCAGACTTTTTATAAACTGTCTAAGACTTAAGTCTACTCCTTTTTCTGTATTTTTCGTCATATTTTTATAGAGTATATATGTTTCCTTGTATATTTTTAAAATGTGTACTGATCTGCTTCCGTTGATTATTGTCCGCGATCATCCAGACTGTGCTGAGCACTTCTGCATCCAGTGGGTCACTGGATATGATAGTCGTAATTTTCTTCTGGTTGTTGTAGGTACCGGTGAGCGGATTTATAATATGTCCGGTGTATTGCATTGTATTTCCCGATGTGGACAATGTGTTGTCCGCAAGACTGAATTCGTTGAGGGACTGTTGACTATATGGATTTAATAAGCTGACTTTCCAGCAGTCACCATAAGGATGACGGCCAATTCCCATAATAGAACTATTCCCGAAATCAATGAAAGCGTCCCGTATATTTCCTTGTAGAAGAATCTCCTGAATCTTTTTTAGTGCATACCCTTTCGCAAAACCGCCGAAATCAAGAGAAAGCGGCGGATAGGCAGTAGATATATGCCTGTTGTCGTGAAACTGTATGAGAGAGAAATCTTTCAGCGTGATATCGAAAAGATGAAAAGTCTTTTCATAGTAAGACCGGCAAAGCTGAAGAATCGTCCCGAACTCCGGGCTGACAGGTACTGGAGTTTGAGAAGAGAGTTTTAATTGGGCTGCTTCGCTTTTCGGGTCAAAGCGGTTCAGCATCCTTTCCAATCTTTCCAACTCATTGGTAATGACCGGCCAAAGCTTATTTAAGTACTCCCTATTGGGATGAATCATTAACATGTCGAAACGTGTCCCCATAACATGAGGAATGAATCCATGAAACATGGATTCATTTTCGTAATATTTTGTCTCTGTCCTTAACACTGACCTGATCCTTTATTTATTTTTCTTTCTTGGCAAGTTCTACAGCTGTTGTGGTAATATAATATTTGGATATTGTATTCTCATTTTCCCATTGCGGCATGTTCTTATCATGCAGATAAGTCAGGAACGATTCCGCTACTTTACTGAAGTGAGCTTCATGGCCTGATCTGTTTTCCTGTGGAATATCAATCAGATAAGTTCCATTACCCATATCTTTGATAAATAAAAACGGAGATTTTGCCTGTAACCGTTGGATTGTTTTTTGTAGCTGATCTTCAAATCCGGCACTATCCATGTCAGGGCTTTTTTGAATATAGAGTTGTTTGACAAAACCGCTTTCCTTATCTTGAATGGTTTTCAATGTGGCTTTACTTCCTTTTTTGATAGAAGTAAAAGTGTCACCGCCGCCCTTTGGAGGAGTATAATTCCAGGTAACCTTCATGTTTACGTGGATGCCCTTTACTGTATAATGAAGAGTACCGTTTGCTAAAACCTCCAGTACATTGTCTTTTACGTACTTGTTTAAGTAAGATGGAAAAGTATCGACTAAAGTTGATTGGGTGAACTCCGGTAATGTGATATGGGTAGCCCAATGTTCGGCTGTCAATACCTTGACATCCGATTGATAGTGGATAGCCTCGTCCGGGAAGCATTGCCAATTAACTAAATCGATGAGATGAGTGGTCACATCAGCTATACCTTCACCCTGTTGGGCCACATCGTAGTACCATGCTGGGCGGGTCAATGGTTTGCCGGACACCGTTTTGAAGAAATGATGCACACTCTCCATACTGACCGTCGGTTCAGTGAGTGAACCTTGCAGTAATTCACCGAATATCTCCGGGGTATGTAGTAACTCTCTTTCTATGATATTAAGAATGTCATATCGTTCAGTCATCAGATCATAGAGAAGTAATCCCTTTTTCTGGGCTAATTGATAGGCTGTTGCCAGTAAATCAAAATCCTGCCTGTTGATAGCCAACGGTTTGTCGGAAAGAACATGGTAGCCTGCTTTGATCGCTTCCAGAATATATTTTGTCTTTTTTTGATTGTTTCCGGCTAAGACAACAACATCTCCTTTACGATCGGAAAGCATTCTGGAAAGGTAATCTTCTCCTATATATGCCTCTTCTTCCCAGGCTGTAGGACTTTCTGTCCGTTGATTGTAAGAATGAATATTATTCAAATATTGCTTGACTTCTACTCCTTCGGGAGCATATACCCGGACAGTGTCATTGACGGCAGCTAACGCGTTTTTTTGTAACAAACTGGCGTGAAAATGTCCCGGGTCAAGCACTACTAATTCTATGCCGTGTCCCATTTCTTTGTTATGATGGTTACTAGTCTGTTTCTTGGAAAAAGTGCAGGAAGCAATCAATAATGAAATAGACAATATGCCGATATTCTTAAACGTGTACTTCATGTGTTGTCTTTATTTATAGGACTTGATTAATTTCCGGGCATCTTTCAATCCTTCCTGATAGGCTTCTTCCATAGAGACAATTTTCCCATTTTGCTCTTTGCTCATGTTAGAAGCTTTCATAAAGGTGAAAATTTCGATTGTTTCTTCTTTGGAGATAGGAGCTACTCCGGTTTTGAAGAACTTTAATATCTGGTCAAGTAGTACTTTGTAGCCTGCATATCCTCCGGCAGGAATTGCTTCTTTGGAGGTATATGCCGTACCTCCATAAATAGACGGTCCTTCCTTGATTCCTCTGAAAGTACCTATCCGGCCATCTTTCCAGCGTCCAACTACTACATCCGCTTCTTTGGAGGACATACGGTTGACAGATGCACAACCGGTTCCCATTAATGTATATAGTGTTTCCACTCCATGAATACCATAAAAGCCAAAGTCCGGGTGAGTCGGTTCTACCTTATGCGGAGAATAGCAGTCTGCTCCCAGAATCTTGCCGAACTCCCCCTTTCTCAATTTCTGATTTTGTGGAGAATATCGAAGTGCGGAAGAAGAAAAAATAGGAACATTGTATTTTTCAGCCATTTCGTAGATGGCAATTGCTTGTCCCAAAGTAGCTCCGACAGGCTTGTCAATATAGCATATCTTTCCGGACTTAAAGACTTCCATTGCTTGTTCCAGATGGATTCTTCCATCATTTGTTTCGAGCATGACACAATCTACTTTGTCGAGTAACTCTGCTATGGAAGAGGTGATTTCTACCCCGTGTTTTTTAACTTCTTCTATGTATCCGGGAATCCGTTCATAACTGGACTGGATCGTCTTTGAACCATAAGGATAGGCAGCTACGACTTCGAACTCTTTCACAAATTCGTCATCGGAGTCTCCGTTCAGTAGCTCGGTGAAGGCTGTAGAATGGGAGGTGTCGAGTCCAATAATTCCTATTTTGATTACATTCTGTGCATGTAGTCTGAAGCTGACAGACAAGAAAGCAAGGAGGATAAATAAGATATTTTTCATATGTATTTATAAGTTTATTCGTTCTGCACTTTCAGGATCCAAATATAAACAAGAATTTTCTTTTTTGCGTAATATACTGGCCGGACATTTTTCGGAAATTTCTCCATAAAGAGTGTTGTATACTGCATTGGCTTTATTTTTAAAAGGCACAATGCAGAACATCCAGTCCGCTTTTAATAAGGCTGGAATGGTAAGAGTCAGTGCTTTAGCAGGAACAAGGTCGAATGCTTCAAAGCATTTTTCATTCACTTGTTGCTGGCGACATATCGGGTCGAGTTCTACTACTTTAACTAAATGGGAGTCGTTGAAATTGGCTACATCCGGATCATTGAATGCAATATGACCGTTTTCTCCAATTCCCAGACAGACAATATCGACAGGATGACGAAGCAGCAATTCGGAATAACGTTTGCATTCTTCTTCAAGGTTTTCTGCTTGTCCGTTCAGATAGTTTACAGTCTTGAACGGGACTTTGTCGAAGATGCGCTGACGGAGAAAATTTCCGAAACTTTGTGGGGCTTCCGGATGAATACCGATGTATTCATCCATGTGGAAAGCGTTGATTCTGCTCCAGTCAATCTGTTTACTGTGAATAAGATGACTTAAGAATTCATTTTGTGAAGGAGCTGCGGCAAAAATCATATTGATTTCAGCTTTCTCTTTGAGAAGTTCGCATATTTTGTTAGTAACTTCTGTCGCAGCACATTTCCCCATCTGTTGGATAGAAGGGAACATTTTGACTGTTAATAGATCTTGTTGAAACAGGTATGTTTCATTGATTGTAGATAACATGGCCTTTTGATATAGTTGTTGTTACGTTAATTTGATTGTCGAAGATGACGATGTCGGCATCTTTACCTTCCTCCAAAGAACCCTTTTGGGAATCCACATGCAGAATGCGGGCGGGGGTAAGGGTTATCATTCGGATAGCATCGATTAGGGGTATGCCGGCTATATTTATCATGGTTCTTACCAAACGATCGGCGGTAGCTACGCTTCCGGCAAATGCCGAACGGTCGGGAAGCTTGGCTACTCCGTCTTCAATAATAACTTTCTGACCGTTGGTCAGGCTGCCCAATATGGATTCACCGTCCGGCATTCCCGCACCTCGCATGGCATCTGTGCAAAGTGCTGTTTTATCGGCCCCCTTGAACTTATATACGAATTGTAGTAAAGGTTTGGGCAGATGAATGCCGTCCGCAATGATTTCTACTGTCATACCATCAATCAGATAAGCTGCCTCTACCACACCTGCATAGCGATAGGCATTTCTACGGGTGATGGTTGACATCGCTGAATATAAATGAGTGATATGAGTATACCCTGCTTCGTATGCTTTTACCACTTCTTCATAAATGGCATCGGTATGTGCGATGGATGGGAGGATGTGACAGCTATTGAGCTTTTCCCCCAGTTCAACTGCTCCTGCCAGTTCCGGAGCAATACTCCACCGTACAATATCTTGTGAAGCTTCCAGTATTGTGTTATATTCGTCCGGATGAGGCGTTTTCAAATGATTGGGGTCTTGGGCTCCACGCTGCTTAGGCGAGAAGTAGGGCCCTTCCAGATGCAGCCCGATAAATTGGGCACCTTTTTTATTAAGACTTTTGGCTTTTTGATAAACGGCAAAGGTCGTCATTAGCTCTTCGTTTGTGCTGGTCAGTGTTGTAGGTACCATGGCTGTTGTTCCATATCTGGCATGAGTTTCGGCTACTCCCAGAAAGGCCTCTACGGTTCCATCCATAAAGTCATGACCTCCGCCACCGTGAACATGTATATCGATAAATCCTGGGGAGACATATTGTTGGTTGGCATCTATGATCCGGTCGTCAGCTTGAGGAATATATGCTTCGGATGATACAATCTGTTCTATCTTACCATTCCGGCAAACCATTATTTTATTGGTTTCGATGCCGGTAGGGAGTATTAGTTCTCCATTGATAATAATCAGTCTTTCCATTTTTTAAATTTTTAATGTCTTATGTTCAGTCTTATCTCCAGGAGTTGATTTTATGCCCTTTGATGGCAAAGAATACCAGATAGATAAAGCAAGGAATAAGTACCCAGTAACCGATACGCAAACTGTACTGGTCGGCAAAGTGACCATATACCAAAGGTAAGATGGCATTGCCGCATAATCCCATAATCAGCAGAGAGGAACCGGTTTTGGTGAATTTGCCTAACCCATGAATGGAAAGAGGCCATATTCCTGCATAGATCAGAGCGTTGGGAAAACCTAAAGCATTCAGGAAGAAGATGGAAGCATTGGCTTGATGACCGAATAATGTCATATCGAAGTCTGCCCATACCACTCCGAATGAGAGAGCCAAACCTAGTAATGTACACCCTATCAGTGCATTTTTCTGGGAAATGTATTTAGGGATAAGGATGATACCAAGTATATATCCTATCATTGTACATCCCAGTGTGTAAGAAGGGAATACTTTTGCTTCCAGTAAATCCATCCCCATAGAGTTAGCGTAATTGATTATAGTGTCAATGGCTATAACCTGTGTACCTACATGAAAGAAAATGGCCAATGCACCTAATATGAGGTATGGAAAGTCGAGAATGCTTTTTTTGTCAGTATGTTTATTGTCCTGTTCATCAGTGGCATTCTGCTCGTCAGTATTTATTTCCGGTAATACGGAGTAGCGGATACCGATACCTGTCAGCAGTAAGATGATGCCCAGAATAATGTATGGGATAATGACACGTTGTATCAATTCATTGAGCATGGCGTTCTTTGTTGCTTCGTCCAGTGCACCGGATTCAATTAATGCAAAGAGTTCACTGTCGTTTGCTTTCAGAATAAGGGCAGCGAATATGAGCGGGGAGATAATTCCTGCCACTTTATTGCAGATTCCCATGATGCTGATACGTCGTGCTGCACTATCTATCGGACCGATAATGGTGACATAAGGATTGGCGGCTGTCTGCAAAATAGCCAGGCCGGTGCCAATAGAAAACAAGCCGATGAGAAATATTTCAAATTGCCGTGCCAGAGCTGCCGGGACAAAGATAAAGGCTCCCAAAGCAGTCAGCATAAAGCCATACATGATTCCTTTTTTAAATCCAACTTTCTTCAATAGAATGCCCGAAGGAATGGCCATGACAAAGTATGCTATATAGAAAGCAAAGGCTACAAAATAGGATTCAAAATGGGTAAGCTCGCAAGAAATACGGAAGTATGGAATCAGTATGGAATTGACCCATGATACGAATCCGAATATAAAGAACATACCGGCCAGAATAGCCAGAGATATATAATAAGTTTTTTTTCTTGCCGAAGGTTGATTGTTTCCCATAAATTGGTCTTTTATAGTATGTATTTATATAATTGATAAAACAAAGGTAGGACATTCGATTTCTTTCTTCTCTGTGAAAAACGAAAAGCTACATTCAAAAAACGTATCTTTTGAAGCGCCTGTTTGTCGAATGTCCGCCTTCATTATTGTGCTTTGGTAAAGTACGTATCGTATTTTAAGATAAGACTGTCTGCTATTTGAATCGGGTCTTCCTCTGAAACAATAGGGAAAGAGTCTTTCTGTAGTGTCCAGTTGTATTCAAATTGCGTAATGTCCTGGTGGAATTTGTCTTCGTCAAAAGGTTTATCTTCCGAAACAGCAGCGATGACTCCGTCTGTGAAACGTTTCCAACGTTCCCGGTAGAAGCTTCGGGTAAGTCCGCCCCAGCCTCGATTGGCATAGTCATTCAGTTGGGTGTCCTGTTGCCCCCATACGGTCAGGATACAGCGTGCATTTTCTTCATAGTAATCCTTTTCCGACACGGTTGCACCACAGTTTCTGGCGTCTTGTAACCATTTCCCGATGGATAGAGTCGCGTCACAGGAAAGGAGGCGGTCTACGTCAAGCAAGAGGTTGTCCATACGGGTACTCCATTCTCTCATGCCTGTTGTATCTTTCCGGTTATAGCAAGCGGTAAACTGATCTCTATATTCGGAGAACAAGTTTCCTAGTACTTGTCTTCCGATATTGATTACGTCAAAGCGAAAATCACTATTGTTGATGTTCCGGGCTTTTAGTAGCTCTTTCCATATTTGCCATAAGTCGTTATTTGCGTAATGTATGCCGGGGTTTGTATTCCAACTTTTAGTTCCCGTTAGTCTGGGGCGTGCGTTCATTAATACCGATTGACCGCATGTGGCATGTTCGGTATAAATTTTCTGATGCAAGGCTCTCCACGCTTTGATGATATTGGCATCCTGATTTCCTCCTCTGCACATGGACCAGTTGGTTATCCATTGATCGGTAGTGACAGGATAATCCCATGCCTGGTCAAATACAAATTCGTACATAAGAGGGTTTACATCAAAGCCTTCAAGAGTTGCTCCCAAGCCATAGACATTGTCTCCTCCCTCCTTGAAGAGTCGTTTAATCTTGAAATCAATATCATTCAGATTGCCTGCTATCATCGTATTGCCGCCAAAATTACCCAGATAACACCAAATATAGGGATTCCCGTAATATTTTTCAGTATTTCGCCAGATTTCTGTATGATCGCAATAGTAATCGAGTAATATCAGTTTGTTATCCGGTACTGCTTTTAGAAAGGAACGGATACGGGGTTGAGTCCATTTCTTTTTGTCATAGAAGAACATCCAGGTCATTTGTAACCATTGGGCTGCTGAGTCTACCTGATGAATCGACTCGTAAATCTTGCTTGAGACATTGGCTAAAAAATCCTCGCTCCAGTCAGGAGAGTCGACTTCATTGAAAGGATCGATTCCATAAATATGGTCAGTACCATATACTTTGGTTTGTTCCTCCAGAAAACGGCGCTGAATGATTGAGTATAATGAGTCCATCGGATCAATAAAATGACTGCGGTATTTTTCATCGAAGCCACCCCACTGACTCATCTGATAGATTTTTGCATTCGGATAAATTGTTTTTAATTCGGCTGGTACATGACCGGCAAATGCTGGTAATACAGGAGTCATATCAAACTCACGTTCTCTTTCGAGAATACGTTTTTGTAATTCCTCCTGATCCTTTAGCCAGGATTGAGGTAGTGGACTTTGCCAGTAATCGACATTGGACATCCGATGCCAGGGAAGATGGGCTGGCCCTGTAAAGTATGAGCGAACCTGTTCGTCGCTCAAACCCATGTCTGTCCATACTTTGTACCAAATGGATTCTTGTCCGGTAATAGCAAGAGGCATGGTGACTCCGTTTAATGCCATCCAGTCTATCAGTCGTTCCCAGTCCTGCCATTTCCAATAGGGCATAGTATAACCGAATGTACAATAGTTGAGAAAAAAACGATTGTCACATTTGGAACGGATATATACTGGCTGAGGTATCTCCGGTAGTACATCAGGCATTTCCACTGTCTCTGAGGCATACCAGGAAACATGGGTATGACAGTAGTTTTTCAGATAATGATTCAAACCGGCAGCCAATGAGTTACGATTGTTACCTTTTATCCGTATTTTCCCTTGACTCGATTCCAGTATAAAACGGTCTGTATCAATAGAATCTGTCAGTAACTCGAATAGAAACGACTGGGCATGCCGGGGAAATAATCTTTGGCACATTTCTTTTAATACAGGAGGGCCTGTTTCTACATTGCGTTGGCAACTGACTATCAAAAATAGCAGGAGTAAGTATAGGTATTTATGATTCATAGAATGGCGATGATTAAACTGTTTATACTAATGTGAACTCCGGATGGGGCGGCTGATGACAAAATTACAGAACTCATGATAGAGTTGGGTATCGGCTGCGTTCCCTGATTTTTTTAGTGTAAGTAGGGATGCACTTCCCTGATAATAGGCAAGGCGTTTTTTCTCCCATATGCCATGTTTCTTGAATGCACTCATATAGTTCTTCAAACGATAAGCCTTTCCTCTGCTATTCAGAGCATTGTCATCAAATTCCAGTTCCATGTGCATATCATACGTGAGTGCTTTCTGGCAGGCATCTTCCAGACGAGAATCGGGGACGGATTCGTTGAAGAAATAATTAGGCTGGAAATAAGCATAATTAAATCCTAGTGATTTCCACTGATTATATCCATCTGCTCCATAATAGGGGATCCAGTTGAAACTATATTTTAGTTTATTCAG
Source organism: Bacteroides faecis (assembly GCF_020091505.1). Classification (NCBI taxonomy): domain Bacteria; kingdom Pseudomonadati; phylum Bacteroidota; class Bacteroidia; order Bacteroidales; family Bacteroidaceae; genus Bacteroides; species Bacteroides faecis. The sequence goes on from NZ_CP081916.1 coordinate 1,609,168, forward strand.
GTAGATGGCAACCGCATTTAAAATGTCACGGGTGTCGGTCGCTTTCTCGGCAAGCCAATAAAATCCCGCTAATTCTACATGTTGATAGTTCTTTTCATTGAACTTGGCACGTACCTGATCGATATACCATTTGCAGGCTTTAATTCGGTCGGCAGAGTTGGAAAAGTCAAGCGTCTGGTTATCAATTTTCCCCCAATACTTGGTTGATGAGGATGCTTGTTCCGGGTGTTGGTAGACAATGGGCTCTGGTATACTGATCACAATCTGACGTTTCTGCCGTGGGGTTCCCAAAATGGCAGAGGCCTCTTTGACTGATGCATCTAATGCTCCGATTCCTGTTTCAGATTGGAAGTAATAGTCTATAAGTTTCGTCCAGTCTGCTTGATTGGCTGATTCCAGATTGTACCCTTTGGCGAACATTTTATTAGCGCCTCCTGTACCTGTGTCCATAATTTCTAAAAAGAGGAAGCTGTCGAATAGCCAGTGGGATTGATTGTCGGTATCTACATATCTGATATAAGAACTTACACGTTCTTTATCCCATGTATAGGGAGTGCGATGATGTCCTCCGCCATAAAGTAACACCATATCTGTAGATGTCAGTAACTCGGTGCGGTTCTTTTCCCAATCATAGAATTCTACGACTGGATCGTTTATTTCCGGATCATTCTCGGATGGGAGGGTAGGGACCGTGTGGTCTTCGTCTTGGCAAGCAGCAAGACCACTACCTATACAACAGAGAAAGAGAATAAATAGAATACGTTTCATATTTGCTTTTATTTTATAGGTGTTATTTTAATACTTCTTTATTTGTTTTCAGAGATTTGAAGACACTGTTGACGGCTTTATTCTTTTTGTTTATTTCGATAGCTATTTTCTTGTCGAACAGAGCATGAGCGAATACGGGGTCCTCAATGAATATAATCGGAGTACGTGGATGCTTATCCCGATTTTCTGTATTCTTTGTGGCTTTACCATACAATGGAAATTCGGCAGTATCATAATATTTTAATTGAGCTTCCAAATATTCTGGCAAGCACAAGAATGTAATGAGCAAAATGATGATATGTCTTTTCATAATAAATGGTTGTTTATAAAAGCAATGCAATATACATAAAAAGAAACTTACTATGTATATTGCTATAGCTTTTATGAATATCCGGATTGGGCTAATTCTTCTTGAAGAATCCAATTGTAGAAACGACTGCCCGGTTTCCTCCGGTCATGTCATTCAAGTGTTCGTCTCCTACAACCATTCCGGTAGAACCTCCGCCATCAAGATTAATAGCTCCTACACAGCCTAATCCTTTCATTATTTGTGCCAGTTCTGTTAAAGTAGCTCCACCACTGGCGGTAATACGTCCGTCACATATGAATATGACCACTTTTCCATCTTCACGATAACCGATTGCTGTACGGTCCGGGGTTACATTCGCTCCGAAAATGTCATACGGAATGATTTCATAGTTACTGAGATAGTAATCTGTGCCCTTTGATGTCTCTGTAAAATCGAATGGGATTTTTTTGTCTTTCAGTAATACAGGACCTGCACTTAAAGCATATTTAGGACTCCAGCTAATTGCGGCAGTCGGATTTTCATTAGTGACAATTCCATATTTATTTTCTCCTTTGACAGATGGCAAAGGACGGTCGAAATAGAAAACATTACTGGAGGCATCCGTTCCTGTCCAAACAACATTCGGTTTGCCTGAAGCATCTACGCCGAATGTTCCTCTTGTCACATTATACATACTGTTGTATTCTGTATCGCCAGTTTTTAGTGACCCCCGAACGGCTGAAACAGAGCCCGATTTAATGGAATTGATAACAGCTATTCCTGTATGGTTTCCATTATAGAAGTATCCTCCATTGACCAATAAATAACAGTCTCCATTGAATGATGCAGATTGCGTGTCGATGGTTGCGGGAGAAGATGGTATGTGGACACGTACTTCTACCTTACCGGTAGAGAGATCACCAATGGCGTACCATGCATGGAAATTACTACCATTTAAATTACTGGTGGTTTCGTACAGTTCGATTTCTGCCGGCAATGTAGACTTAGTCAGTTTATTCCATGTCAATTGGATCGCTTGTGGCTCTGTTTCCAAGGAAACAGTCGACTCTGCACTGTAATAAGTACCGGTAGAGGTTGTCAGGAAGGCACGTACTTTATAGGATTTGCCATAGTCGAGTAAGGTATTCGGAATCACTTGAAATACTTTTCCGTCTTCAGCAACTTCCGGTCCGTTTTGCTTTTGATCATTGATAGTGGGTGTGTTTTCGGTACTCCAGCATAAACCATATTTTACGTTGGTTTGTCCAGCTATGTTTGTCACTTGATAAGAGGAACTGATACAAGTTGAGTTTGCTTTGATACTTCCTATGATTGCGATGCTTGGCTCGTCACCGAGGGCTACCAACCGATAGAGCTCGTAAATGGCACGTGAAGTATTCGTAGCCGAGAATGCTCTTACTCCGAAATAGTATATGTTTCCTTCTTCCAGACCATTTTCGATTGTATATTCTGTGACATTTGCGGATACCTTGGCTATTTCTATATTTTCACTGGTATCTGCTTTTCTTAATAAGATGCTGAATCCGGTTTCATTATTACTATTGTCTTTCCAACGTAGTAATACTTTGGTTTTTCCCATTCTTTCTATGGTTATGTCTGAAGGTGCTTGTACGCTTGCAGACTGTTCGTCGCCGTCATTGTCACTTGAGCAGGCTCCGAAGGCACATGTTAATAATATTGCTATAAATATAATCTGTTTCATTTTACTGTACTATTTATTGTTTGATTACAAAGACTGTTTATTTGCTGATTCTGATCGCATCAAGTGCTTTAACGGTTATTTGTTTTTTATTAGGCAGTGTAACCTTGTGTTCTTGTTCACTCATGTTTACTATAAGGTATACGTGTTCGCCTGATACACTAGCCCATTCTGCCGCTAATACTACCGGAGTTATTTCATAGTTGGGTATCTCTTGCGTTGGGTTATCACCAGTTGGAATTATTTCCTGTATAAAACGGCCTCCCAAGAATAAATCATGTTGTTGACGGCGGAAATCTGTCAGATTTTTCAGAAATTTAGCTTCCCTTTTCGCATCTGGGCGCATCAACAGACTGGGCTCTACCCATCCTAACTGAGAACCCCATAACAGACTACGCATACTCATGAAATTCAAAGAACCGTCTGTGATACGCCAAGGGATGTAGGTGTATCCGCTATAGATGCAACGGTCAGAATAAATGAGCGGAAACAACGGAACCATTTTTGTATAGCTGTTGTGCGGAGAATTGACAACTAACATCATGTCAAACAGGTCAATATAGCACTCTGCATTTTCTTCTGTTGTCATGGCTTGGTTCTCTTTGTATAGATTTGTGCGCATTTCGGTGAGTAAACTGCGGTAGGCAAAAGGCCACCAGTCACCACCGCCAGGTGCATGTCCGTGGTTGGTTGCATAGCAGGGTTCGCTGTTGGCGCAACCTATCTGATCCATATATACACCGTTCGTTTTTAGTTCAGTTAATATCTGTTTGTTGACTCCTTTCAGAATATCTCTCCAAATATAAGAGGATGGGCAGGTTACGGTATTTAATACCTTTGAGCTATATACTTCTGTATATAATGTACCATCAGCTTTGCGACAAGAGGCATCTTTACCATTAAGCGTTTTATAGCTGTCTGTTGCTGGATCCCATAGACGACCGTTAATATATGGAGTAATAAATCCTCCAAGTTCCTGTGTTTCTTTAATCATCTCTTTGAATCCTGCTTTTTCGGGAAAGTATTCCGGATATTTAGTATCGAAACGATGATTGTGCCAATAATACCAATGCAATCCGACTCCTTTTCCATAGTATTTCATCGCTTTACGTACTGCTTCCATTGTTTCAGCATTTACTTCTCCCGGCCGTAGCCACATATCAGCGTTTTTGATCCATTCTGCTATAGGACGTTCTGAAATAGTTTTTGCACCCCACAGTGTTTCGAAAGTAAATGGACGATACCATTGTACTGCAGCGTCCTGCCATCCCTTTTGGGTAAATCCCATCACTGTTTCCCAAGGAATGCAGAACTTCTTGTTTTGAGTCCAGGCATAGGATGTTGTCACATTCTGAATAAATACAAGACTTTTTCCTTCACTTTTCATTCTGAATACTTTGCCAGATCCCCCTTTGTCTTGTGCGGCAAAGTAGACTGTGCCTCCTTTATGATGCATCAGCACTAACTGCATTGTGCCTGTACACGAAGGATAACGTGATTGCAGTTGTCCTTCATTGCCGATTGTGTATTCGGTCCCGAATCCGACAGGAAGAATTCCTTTTGCTCCTTCCGGTCTGTTTACAGCAATACGGGGAAATTCAGATTCTGTAATCACCCATCCTTCCGGCATTTCTGCTTCAATGCGCCATTCCGGTAGTTCGGCATCTTTACCTAATGTGACTAATATGCGTACCGGACACGTCGGTCCTGCATCTATAACCATTTGCCAGGTGAATATTAATGTTGAGGCATCTTGAGTTTTTTGTATCTCGCCTCCTTTATATTCGCCCCATCGGGGCATTAAGGTCGGGTTCTCTCCGTTGGGACCCCGATAGATTAGTTGCCACGGATGTGTTGTACTTCCATCTACAGGCAATATGTTCATGCCATCCATGCGGAATTCCTTGAATAAGAATTCTTTTCCGTTGGCAAACACTAATTCAACATTCTTGTTTTTTAATACAAAGTTTCCATTTTCATTTTTAGCAGTCACTGAGGCTGATAAAGTTCCAAAACATTGTAAATAGCATAATATGCTAATAATACCGGTTATCATATTTCTCATATACAAAAGATTAGGATGAATAATTTCTATTTAATAATTTCGATGCTTTTTCTGAATAATTTTATTACTTCCTCTTGTGGAAGAGCGGTTTCCAATATGAGACGCCCTGCTGCGGGGAGGATACTTTTGCTTCCTGCTGACCGGATAGGTATTCTTTTACCACTCTCATTCATCAAAGACAGCTTGTTTTTTTCTATATCAAGAGTGAGTTGCCCTGTACCGTTCATATGCCAATAAATGATACAAGTCCTTCCTGCTTTCTGGAAAATGAATGCCCGGATTGGCTTTTCGTCATCCTTGGTTATTTGACGATAGGGGTATAACTGATAATTTCCTTTTTTATCTTTCATCAGAAGATATTCTTGTTCGGGATTTTTGAGTAATTCTTTCTGTTTGTCTGTCAGGACACCTTGAAGTTTTACTTCTTCCCACATTTTGATAACTCTCAGGTTATCTTCCGTACGAGGATGATTCTGTAACTCTTTTAAATTGCCAACTAATGATATGGGAGAATTCCATGCGACAGCTTTGCTGCAAATATATTCATACATGTCTGGTTGCATGCCTATTGTCTTGTCGTTGGGAGCCAAGTAATTCACCCATCCGAAATTGACAGAAGTAAAATCTTTGGCTATCTGCTCTGCACATCGAAGTGTATACTTCTTCATTGCCGGACGGATACGTTCCGGAGGGAATATATCGAAAGCATTCCCACGACTTAAAATATGCCATCCATAATGTGATTTCAATGCTCCTTCTGCAAATAATGGAGTTGGTTTCATTTCGTTGTATACTATCATCTGAGAGCGGGAGACATTATACCAATAAGGCATCGGTACATCTTCCGCACCATCAAAATAGACAAAACGAAAGCCTGCTTCGTGGTAGATTTTTCCTAAACGTTCGGCAATCTCTTTTTGGATTCCTGTATTTTGGTTGACACGGATAAACAGGGGCCAGTCATCTACATCCAATAGTCTGAAATGTTGTCCTTTGTCATGTGAGGCTGCTTTTGAGTTAAATACTCCCCGTACACATCCCGTAAATTGATATGGTGGTTCGGTGGTATAGTTCTCATAAGTGACAAGCTCGTTGTCAATTTGCAGGAGACGTCGTCCTTTCTCCATACGTACGCCTTCCGGATTACCTTCTATAGTGATGATAGTACTTAAATCATCTAATGGTTCCGAGAGAATAAATTCGCGTACATGGTTGGTGCGGGAGTCCGGTATGCCGTTGTTGATATATGGGTCATTCACTGCTACTTTGGAATAATGAATATGAATGCCGGGTATCATGCCTGCTGCTTTGATTTTATTAGTGATTTCCTGTAAATCTTTCATTCCATTCGGATATTCTTTTCTCCATTCATAATGTCCGCAAGCTTTGGCGAAATCAACATAATAGACGACAATGGATTTGAAACCACCTTTTTGAGCATATGCAATATGTTCATCTATATTTTTAGTCGTGACATCACGTAGCTCATAATAGGAGTACTGATATTCTTTACGTTGGCGACTTTCTACTCCTAAAGGCATATGATAGTCACGTTCTACTTTATCAATACAGGTTAGCAGTTTTTCTTTTGAAGTAGTAATCAGTGCTGCACCGGAATTGAAAAGTTTCACTTGAAAATCAAGTCCTGCATACATCGTAGTATATTCCTTGTTTGCAAAAGCATCGATATAGGTGGTCGGATGGGTGCCTAGCAGGCATATGGCTGTCTGTTCATCCCATGATACATTCAGCCACTCACCAAAGTTCTCACGTTTACGTACTGGTAATTGTAATAATGAGATTTCATCTATTTCAGTTTTGCGTTTTACCCCAAAATCTTCGATACGATAATCAATTTGCTTCAGAGTGAAACCTATATAATAATCTGTGATATTTAACTCTATGATGGCAATGTCATAGGTATCCTGAAATTCTATACGTAATTCATTTCCGTTACGTTCAATTTTATTGGACGGGAAGGTGCGTGGCTTTGCAGGAAACATTAGGAAGTTTTCATTATCGTAAGGACGGTATTGGGTAATAGCGCATAAAGGTACATCTGCATTTGTTATCAGACATTCCTCTCCCGTAGCTTTGTGTATCAGGCTGCGTGCTTTTCCGTCATTGCTAATAATTAGACGCATTTCCGCGTTCTCTATGACCACATCATTGTTTTCTTTCTGTTCATTAGGCATAGCTATACAAAATTGTGGCAACAATGTCGACACAAGCCAGACTAATAAAACCGGATATGTATAATATATTCTTTTCATCATTTATTTTATGTTTTTATTACCACTTATCTGTGCGAAATGGTCTGACCGGCAGATTGCGTGTATTAATCAGATTTCCTTTCAGGAAATTCCGAAAACAGTAACGAACGGCAACGGGAGATTTGACTGTTGGGGATTTGACAATTACTGTATGATCCTTCTGATTTAAAGAGGCCTCTGCCGGATAAAAGACTTTATCTGAACCTGCAATCTCAAATCCGGAGATATTCATCCAGGGGCTTAATCCTTTTTCTGCATGGGAAAAGGAGATTTCAATTGTCTCTCCGTTGATTTTCATGCTTTTATAAGATGGATATTCGGATTCTATTCCCTGATATCCGTATGTCTTATTTAAGGACATATATGCGAGGCGTTCTCCAATCCCTTTTTTATTGTGAGGATGCACTTGAGGAGCTTCGTATGTCTCTACTAAGTCGTTTGTTCCGATCATACCACTATTGGGAATGAGTGAAAGCGCCTTTTGTTGAGCTTCCCGCAATAATGCTCCTATGTAGCCATCTTCTTTATATTCACAGGCAAATGGGACTGTCTCAACATAGTAGAAAGGCAGGTCTCCTTGTTTCCATATTGATCGCCAATGTTTTACCATTGTAGCTAGGCGTTCGGCGTATGTTCTGCTACTTCTTACATTACTTTCTCCTTGATACCAGATAAAACCTTTTATTGTATATTTGTGACAGGGGTATAAAATTCCATTATACATTAACATCGATTGTAAATAGACTGGTGTCTTGTCACTTCCTATTAAAGTCAGGTCTTCATCCTTGTAGGTTTGTAGTATTTCCTTAGGTAGCCAACCTTCTACTCTTGAGCCTCCCCATGCACAGGTGATAACTCCTATAGGAATCTGCAAGGTCCGTTGTAAAGTTAATGCATAATGATAGGCGGCTGCACTAAACTTCGGAGCATTTTCCGTAGTTGGTTGCTGCCAGCTTCCTTCTGCATACTCCTGTGGAGATAGTTTTACTGTCGGCTTTATGGTTACCATTCGTATTCCCGGATGATTGGGAGCATCTGCTATGACATTATTGGAGTCGCTTATGGGACAATAATCAAATCCGTTCAAAGGCATTACCATATTTGATTGTCCGGCACATAACCAGACTTCTCCGATCAGGAGGTGCTGCAAAGTGACAGATTGTTCTCCATCCGTCAGTGTTAATGTATATTCTTCGAAACTGGCAGCAGGCGTTGTGATCTGTAATTCCCAACACCCCTTTTCGTCAGCATGGGTTTTGACTTCCTTATTTGCCCATGAAGGAGTTACTACAACAGTAGAATTTGGAGTCGCTTTTCCCCAGATTCGTACATTGCTTTTTTGCTGTAAGACCATATTGTCACTAAGTAGTGGAGGCAATTTGACTTTTGCCTCCATATTGATGCTCCACAGTACAATTATTAAAAAGTAGATAAGAATCTTCATGTAGCATTTCTTTTTTTAGTCACGGAAATCCATTTGTATTTTTTCTTTCTTTTTGATGACAGGACCAGCCGGTTCCGGATGGTGCTGAGGATTACGATAATCAAAGTAATAAATATTCAGCTTATCAAATAAGGTGAATGCATCTTCCATACGTGACAGGAACTTGTCGTAGTCTTTGACTGTCGGTGCGGACCAAGCTGATTCTGCCAGTGCGCAGAGGCGGGGAAAGATCATGAAATCTACCCGATCTTTAGTATGCATTAGTTCCGTCCATGTATTGGCCTGTATGCCTTTGACATGTGAGAGGTCAGAGGCTGACACTCCCCATTCGGCAAACCATTTGTCGGGGAAAGCATATACATCTTCTATTGGGCAGAATCCGTCCCAGATTCGTCCCCATTTGTGGTCTTTATATTGTACGAAGTCAAAATAAAGCGGTTTGCGCGGACACATGATAGTCGAATATCCTTTGGTCAGTGATCTGCGCAGGTAATCGGGTTTATCATGCCTCCACCACATAATGATAGTATTATCTTGCTTTACATTCAAGTCGAGAAGTTCATCCCAACCGACTAAAGTTTTACTTAGTGAGTTTACTACATCTGTCATTCTATGCATAAAGTAGCGTTCTGCTTCCTTTACAGTTTGTAACCCTTCGCGTTTCAATAGTGCTTGTACATGTGGGTCTGTTTCCCATGCCTTGATTCCGTAAGCTACTTCGTCGCCTCCGATATGTAAATATGGAGAAGGGAATAAGGCAGCTATTTCTTTTAGTATATTAGTCAGATAAGTATAAGTTTCTTCTTTGCCAACGTTAAAAGTGAATTCCGGATGTTCTTCCGTTCCTCCGCCTGAGTATTCCGGGTAAGCTTTATTGGCTGCTGTGGCATGTCCGGGCATGTCTATTTCGGGTATAATTTCAATATGACGTTCTTTGGCATATGCTATGATATCACGGATCTGCTCTTGTGTATAATATTGTGCCGGTGTATCCGGATCACTATGGCAACCTTCTCCTCCTATAGTTGCCAGTTTAGGGTATTGTTTAATTTCGATTCTCCATCCTTGTGCGTCTGTCAGATGCCAATGGAAGCGATTCATCTTATAATATGCCATCAGGTCAAGGATTTGTTTTACCCTTTTTTCGCCGGAAAAGTGACGTGCTTCATCAAGCATATATCCTCTCCATTCATAACGCGGGGCGTCTTCTATCGTTCCACATCTTAGATCTCCGTTGGTTAACTGCTGTAATAGCGTTTGAATACCATAGAAAACTCCAGCTGGACTTCCTCCTTTGATTAGGACCTGTTTGGGGGCGATAATCAGCTGATAGCCCTCTTTGTTTTGGAGTCTATTGTCTAATGATAAGTTGATTCCTTTCGCAGCTTTTTTGCCGGGGATTACTTTCATTTTATAGTTTAAATCTGCGAGTTTCTTTTCAAGGAATGCTGCTTCTTTATATAAACTGGCATCCAGATAGTGGATTTTCTGACCCGATTTGAGTTTACACGTTTCTGCTTGCATGGTGACTTCAGCAGGATAGGGGATAACCCGTACCTGTTCTTGTGCTTGCAGGCTCATGAACAAACTTAGATAGACTATTGCCAAGGTTGTAAGTAATAGTTTCATGTTTCTTGGTTTTATTAGTTATTTAATAATAATTATAGGATTTTCTCCATGTAAATCCTCTATGGATACTGTCGCAGTGATGGTACGGGTCTCATTAGGGAACAATGAAATGAAGTTATCACTCCAGAATACCGGATTTACGACTTCTTTTGTTTTTTCTCTTTGTATCTTTTTTATTAGTTTGATTACTTCGTAGCTTTTTTCAGACTGCGAAATACATATAATCAACGCTTCCAAGCTTATTAATGAAATTTGATAATGCAATAATTCTCCTGTTTTCAGAGCATATGTCGGGATCTTATATGAATTAAGTAATGATGCAGTTGCTCTTGTATTTTTTGGAAGAAAGATGGCATAGTATAAATAAATGTTTTATATTTTATATCAAGAGAGGTCACTATAAATTTTTGTAATAGAAATCCTCTCTTGATAATGCTAATAATAATTAATCAAGGATTTTTATGCGGATGTTACGATACCATACGTCATCACCATGATCTTGAAAGCCAATGAATCCTTCTCTGTTGTCACCACCACAGTTATTTAATAATTGAAATGCTAAAGGACGTTCTTGCTCGCTAAACTTACTGGATTGCAGTAAATCTGTCCATTCTCGTGTCCATAGATGATATTCAAGAACGTTCTCATCGTTTTGGCCATGAACAACCGTACCTTTGTATACCATAATTTTTGCTTTATTCCATTCTCCGGCAGGTTTGGCATTTTGTGGAATAGCAGGGATCAAGTCATATAAAGAAGCTGATTGCCGATTATTGCTTTTGCCTAATTGAGCATCTGGGTGAACTGCATTATCTAATATCTGGTATTCAGGTGCAGACATAAAAAGCATTTCTAATCGATCGTTTCCATCTTTGTCTTTAGATGTGACTTCTTGTCCTAAGTAGAAAATTCCGGAATTACCGCCTTTGGATATTTTCCATTCTAATTCCAGTTCAAAGTTTTTAAATTTATGTGCGAAGATTAGGTCACCACCGTCACTATTTTGAGCTTCTCCAATACCACTCCCATTGAATTTAATACTACCGTCTTCGATGGTCCATTTAGATGGAACTTGTTCTTTACCATATCCACGCCAACCTTTGAACGTTTCTCCGTCAAAAAGGGTGATATAGCCATCTTTGTCAATGGGAAATTGTATACTGTCAATCTCAGAAGCTTTTAATGATTTGGAACACGATAAAGTTATGAAGTTAGATGAGGTGTCATCTTGTGATACTGCAACTTTCTTATTGCCGTTGCAAGATACCAAAACTCCGGCTATAAGACTATAAATTAGTGGATAAAATTGATTTCTCATGATTCTAAATTAATGTTTAATAGTTAATTATTGGGCATATCCGGTAACTTCCATCCATCTCGGTAAGTATGCTTGATTAATTCCTGAGCAAATGCTTGAGCATTTATTGGGTCTGTCCATTGTTTATTGAAGGTTGGATGCCCATCTTTAATCGTAAAGCCATCTTTGATGACTGTTTGGATGGTAGCATTAGGGTCTATGTTTGTGAATTTCATGTTGAGACCATCCCATAACAATTCTTGATTTAGTGATTGAAGCCTGATAGCAAGTACTCCCATTACTACCATCTCATTGAAAGGTCCTGCTTCTTTGAAGGGAGAAGTAGTCTGAATACGGCTTGAGGCATTTTCCTTGCAGGCACGTACAAAGTCCATTTCATGAGTTTCTTTAACTTCACGTAATACTGGTGGACATTTAGGATCTCTACCGGAGAGTAACCAAGGTTTTCTTCCGTAGCATCCGCAGATCAATGTGTCTTTTGTTCCGTGGAAAATGACACCTCCACCATCTACATTCAAATTTTTGTTTTGAGGGAAACCTTTTGGACGCATTGGTTTCATGCCGCCATCATACCAATAAACTTCCACTTCTGGCATTGCAACTTTCGGCATATTATCGCGAGCTGGGAATGTGAATTTAACCATTTGAGCATTGGGAGCACAATCTGTCATAAGCAATGTCGAACTACCTTGTACTTTAGTAGGATATCCTAATTTTAATCCTTTAAATACCGGATGAAGAACATGACATGCCATATCACCTAATGCACCTGTACCAAAATCCCACCAACCTCGCCAGTTCCAAGGAGTATAAATAGGATTATAATCACGGTACTGAGCAGGACCGAGGAACAAATCCCAATTTAATGTCTTGGGTACTCTTTCTGCCTTGTCTGGTCGACTAAGTCCTTGGGGCCAGATAGGACGATCAGTAAATGCTTCTACTTTAGTGATTTCACCAATTTCTCCGTTCCATATCCATTCGCAGATCTTGCGGACACCAGCTCCTGAAGCGCCTTGGTTTCCCATTTGGGTAGCAATATTATATTTATCTGCGAGTTTGGTTAATAGGCGTGATTCATATACGGTGTGTGTTAATGGCTTCTCACAATATATATGTTTTCCCATTGTGATGGCTTCTGCCGCAATAAGAGCATGGGTATGGTCAGGGGTTGCTATCATTACAGCGTCCGCTGATTTGCCCAATTCATCAAACATTTTGCGATAATCATAATAACGTTTTGCTTTAGGGTATTCATCAAATACATGTCCGCTATATTTCCAGTCTACATCACAAAGCCCAATAATATTTTGGCTGGACATGCTGCGGATTGCACTAGCACCACGTCCACCAATTCCAATGCCAAGGATGTTTAACTTATCACTGGGTGAGATATGGTCATGGCTCATACCTAGAATTGAATTAGGAGCTATTGTGATACCGGCTAATGCGGCAGCTCCAGTTTTTAGGAATTTTCTTCTTGAAAAATCTGACATAGTATTATTGTATTTATTTAATAAGATTATACCTATGGCTCTGTAGTAATCCGTATCCATTTTTCAGGTGTTTCCTTCGTTCACGGATTTCTTCAAGAGTTTGTAGTTCACCAATTGCCGGAAGAACATGCTGGTGGGCATCTTTCAGAAAGAGCCATGCATTCTCTGAGGCAATAGCGGAATCTCGTATGAATGGTAGTCGGGGATTACGTTTTCCTGTTTTGATGGAATCAGCAAATAATTTGCATAATACATCTATGTTCTTACCGCCAAATGGTCTTTCTAAGTGTAGTGTTTCGTGAACTCCGTGAAGATCAACTACAGCAGTTTGGAAATCATGCGTCATGCGTACAATTCCCTTTGTACCAATAATATCAACATAGGAATTGTGTGTCTGGTTTTTTGATAATTGGCCATATACAAACCCCTGTGTAATATCAAATACTACTCCGTTCTGAAAGGTCCCATGACATTGTATCCACCAAGGTTCTTTATAGTTCCACATGTTGACTCCTTGTGCATGCCAGGTTTTGTATTCACTGTTAGCATACCATCGGGCAATATCTACATAATGCATTCCGCAATCGTGGAATGCCGGACCTTCATATTCGTGGCCTTCACCAGGAACAAGTCCGGGAGTCATATGGCAAATACGAAGAATTGCTAATTCTCCGATTTCACCTTGTTCAATAAACTGTTTGATAGTCTGGTGATACCAAGAATTGCGTAGATATAAATTGACAGTGGAGAAGCGATCATACTTTTCTGTGAGATTTACTACTTCCCATTCTTTATCAATGGTATCAGACACTGGTTTCTCTGATATGATATGTTTTCCACTTTGAATAGCTTGCTCGATTTGTCTTTTTCGAGAGTCAGCGAGTGCAAAGAGACCTACTACCTGTACATCTTTATCTGCGAAGACAATACGTTCATCTGTGATGGTTTTGGATTCGGGTGATAATAATTTGGCAAGTTCTAGAGCATCTGTATTTACATCACAGATGTATACAATGTCCCATTGACCGCTTTTTTGCATTTCTTTTAGATAAAACTGTCCCATGCGCCCAAAACCTATCAGACCAACTTTTATTTTCATGACCAATTATAATATTTACAGGAATATAGATAAACAATTCCAATTTTAGGAAATCAAAAGTCGATAAGCTTTTGGGGCAATATCGACTTTTGATTGAAACAATGATTATAGATTATACTTCGTTAATTCATATGCTATAATACCATGGTCAGTAGTTAACATGTAAACTTGTATAGAGTTACCGTCAGCACTATGACCGATAGCTATGTCGCCTGTTGAGTTTGGATTTTCACCGATTGCATTATAGAATGAAGTCATTCCGGTTAGAGAACTGTTATTCCCATTGGGTCCAGTTGGTCCGAATGCAGGGTCATAATTGTCCAAGCGTGAATCCATTATTTGTGCGTCTGCCATTGCCGTCGTAGTCATAGAAGTTATATTTCCTATGCAAAGGCGACAATATTGAGGTTTGGAAGTTGTGTTGGAATTTTGGACAGCCACTAGTTTTACACCATTAAATTCGGTATATGCTGTACCAATCAGACTACCACCCCACCAATTACCTTTAGGATCAAATATTATCTGACTTCCTTCTTTGGGAGTATAGATCACATTCTTTCGGGCATTGTTGGAGCTCATAATATAATCACATTCGTCTTCTGTTGTCATAGGAATAGGTTTACTTTGCAGGTACCAGCTATAGAGACCTTTGGCTGAGCCATGTACGGAGATAACTTTTCCATCTTCTGTTTTTACCCGAAGAACCCGGTTCATTACACTATTTGCTAATGACATTAATATGGCAGTTCCGTTTGTAATGTCTCCTTTTATAGATACGGTACGTCCCATATCCCACGTTCCTGTAGTTGCAACACTAGCATTGGTACTACGGAACTGAGCAAAAACATCACTAGTGAGAATATCTTCGGACATAATTTTTGTTGGTGGATTGGTAATGCCGTTTTTCCAAACATAAATCTCGAATAACTGATTTTTGCTCCATGGGTTATTAGCTGCACAGAAAGTTATGGCTACCATGTGATTGGCATCATCTTGTGTGATTGCATGGATAAGTCCGGTAGGCAATCCTGTCGTATTAACTTGTATATCTTTCAGATGTTCACCGCTATAACGGTTTAGGACTACAAAGTCTAAGGTTGTACTACTTACTATCAAATAATTGTTAACTATGGCTAGACTACGGTTATTTGTAGGAACGAAACCTCTAGGATCAGCAGGGGTTGTTTGGAATCCGAATAATAAGGATTTATAGCCGATTCTTCCCGGAGCAACGAAAGAAGGAGTTTGGATTTCGACAGTATACTTCTGCTTGGTAACTCCATCTTGTGCGATAACATAGATGTCTGCCATTTGGCTTAAATCAATATAACCTTCTGAATCCATAGCTGTTGATTCAATAGTAGCCCATGGTGAGGTAAATAGTTGTGCCGAACGTATAGCAGCATCAATAGAGGAAGATGTTTTATAAATAACGATAATCCCATTTTCACCTTCGTTCTCAGGTGATTTGATTGTGATCAATGGATTTGGTATATCCGGTAACACTATTTTAGTAATGAGCGCTGATTTTGATTTAGCATAAATTGCTTTGAAAGTGTAAAGGGTTTTTGTTCCATCTTCTTTGATTAATGTAGATTGGAAGCCTGCAACCAAATCATGAATGCCAGAGATTTCAGGCTCGAATCTTGCACCTGTGGGCATGTTTGCAGTAACTTTCATTTGAGTCAAGTCTCCTTGAATTTTTTCAGTATCCGAGATATAATAAGGGACCTGTACTGTGATAGTACCATTTGCTTCATCGACAATAGCATCATATTGCTTGTCTGCATCGGATATTAGAGATCCTTTAACAGAAAGAATATTAATGTTTTCACTATCGCTTCTTACCAAATCATCTGGCTCTTGACATGCAGTAATGAGAAGGATTGAAGCTAATAAACCGTGAAATAAATATTTCATTTTCATAATTCTTCTTTTTAAATAATATTATTTCCACAAATCATTTTGTTCGCAAAGAATGTTAGTTTGCAACTCGCTAAAAGGAATAGGGAAGATAGTATATCTTTCCGGGAACAAACGATCTTGTGTGTCACATTCTACTTTTTCATAAGCGAAATCATTACCTTTTTTCTCTATCTTGATACCATGCAGACGTTTTTGGTTAAGCGTTTGTACGGCAATCCCCCAACGGATCAAGTCAAAATAACGATGACCTTCCAGACCTAATTCACAAATACGTTCTTTGGCTAAATCAGTTAGGTAGTCACTCCAATTATTTTTTTGTTCTAATTGGGGTAATCCTACGCGGTCACGAATTGTTTTTAAATCAGCATATGCTTTTTCGAACTCATTTTTGCGAGCATATGCTTCTGAACGGATCAGATATATTTCTGCCAATCGCATTTCTATCCAATATTGGCCACTTAAGACATTAGTGAAGTTGTATTCAGGGTCATTACTCATGAATTTGCGAAAGATATAGCCCGTAGTTGATCTATGAACATTGTCTTGTCCAGCTGTGGAGAAGTCCATATATCCGTCATCACCGTCAACATATAGCTGTAGAGTGCGTCCTTTCCATGAAGCCCCGTTATATAAAATAGAAGCGTAAAAGCGAGGCTCGCGATTATCAAAAGGTTTGTTTCCATAAACGTTAAGCTTATCCCAGTCAAAAGCTTGATACACACCATTAACTTTAATGTCAAAAGATGATGCATATTCATCTGAAGGAGTAGCTGCAGCTCCGTTATTAGCTCCACCCGTCCATGGCTTAGAGTCAAATGGCGGACAAAAATATGTATCAAAATTATGTTGTTTCTTATTTTGTCCTTTTTCGTAATATACGGGCAATATTAGTTCTTTGTTATTGACAGATGTGAATATCTTATAATAGCTTTCATAACTCGTGCCAGGAAGTAATGTATAGTCTAGTTTTAATACTTCCTCACACGCTTCAATTGCTTTATCCCAGCGTTTCGCATACAAGGCTGCACGTGCTTGCATGCCATAAGCTGCTCCTTTAGTTAAACGTCCGGCGTCACTATTTGCCCATGATTCAGGTAAATCATTAGCGGCTTTTTTGTATTCTTCCAATATGAAATCCCAGCATTCGGTTTCTGATGAACGAGCTTTTGCTCTTTCTTCTGGGCCGTCTATATACTCCTCAGATGTGCGTAGAATTACGCCTCCATGTCGAATAACTAATTCTTGATAAGCAAAAGCACGCATGAAACGGACCTCTGCAGTACGTGCAGCTACTTCTTCCGGATTTAATCCGTTTCCATATTTTTTTAAGTCATAAAAATATTCATTCAACTGGCGGATACGAGTATACATATCATTCCAGTTAGAACGGAAATTGCCTTGAGGAGTTACGAAGTTACTTTGATAGAAGAAACGATTCATTTTACCTCCATCTACTCCATACCATGAATATTTGATCAAATCACTAGCTCCGTCATCCATCAAACAACTCGCATCTACGTATAATTGTGAGTTTACGTAGAATATGCTATAAAAACCTTTTACATATAAGTCTAGATTTTTGATAGAATTAAAAGCGGTAGTTTCACTGTAATTTCCAGTAGGATCAATATCCAATACGTCGCATGACTGGCATAAACATAAAGCTGTAGCCATGCCTAATATGTATTTTTTTATATTTTTCATATGAATAGTCTGTTTAGAATGAAACATCAACACCTACACTGAAAGTACGTTGTTGCGGATAATAACCGGTAATTACGTTGGCACTTTCAGGATCCAGGTATTTAAATTCTGTAAAAGTTAGTAGGTTCTGACCGCTTGCATATATTCTGAGGCTACCAACGCCAAGTTTATTCATCCATTGTTTAGGGAATGTGTATCCTAACACAACGTTTTTCAAACGTAGGTATGCGCCATTTCTTTTCCAGTAGTCTGAAATCTGGGCGTTATTGGTTCCAGGACTTATTGATAGCCGTGGATATTCTGCATTAATGTTGTCAGGTCTCCAACTGTTTTCTACTAAATAAAGTGGAGCATTGTCTACTCCTGCGTAGAAAGGCTTGGTTAAAGGAGTTTGGTCTGTAACACCGTTTAGATTATACCAGTTTTGTTGCAGCATTTTGTCGCAAAGGGCAGCTCCCTGTAGTTGAATAGATAAGTCGAATCCTTTATAATTGGCATCGGCCATTAGGGCAAACATCAGTTCAGGACGTGAATTACGTGCAATCTTCACTTGGTCTTGTGAATTAATCTGGCCATCTCCATTGATGTCCATATAGCGGATATCACCTAAGCGTGGTTTAGTTCCAATAGGTTTGGGAGCATTATCTAGTTCCTCTTGAGTTTGATATAACCCCATCGATTTCAACCCCCATACATCTCCTATTGAACTCCCCAAGGTGCTTTGCCAAGGTAATGTACCGTCAGCTTGTCTTTTGCTTAATATACGGTTATGTGCATATGTTAAATTTCCGGTTAAGCTATAGTTAAAATCACTAATTTGATTGCGGTGTTTTAGTATTAATTCGAAACCTTTGTTGTCGAAAGTTCCGTCATTCATTCGGGTGGGTACATGACCTCCTAGAGATGCCGGATAGATGGAAGTAATGTTCTGGAGAATGTCATAAGTATATTTATAGAATACATCAAATTCTACTCCTAATAATCCATTCCAGGCATTCATTTCAAATCCGAGATTGATTGTGCGACATTTTTCCCACGTTAGGTCGGTCATTGGATAAGCGACCTTATTGGATAATGTGCTTTGTGAAGATGGGCTGGTTCCGAATGCTACATTATTGCTGTTTAGTTCATAAAGTTTACGATATAAGAAAGGATCTACATTATCATTTCCTAATATTCCGACTGAACCTCTAAGTTTAAAGTAATCGATTTTTGGAAATAAGTCTTTGAAGAAGTCTTCTTCAGAGGCAACCCATCCTAAAGAGACGGAAGGAAAGAATCCCCATCGCTGACCTTCAGCGAAAAGGTAGGAACCATCGTAGCGGAAAGAAGCTTCTACAAGATATTTGTTGTCATAGGCATAATTTAAACGTCCCACGTATCCGGCATATGCAGATTTACCAGATGACCCGTTAATGATAGCTGTTGCGGCATCACCGAAGTTTAATTCAGGAAGGTCAAATATATCAAAATCCTTGCGGCTTCCTGAAAATGAACTTGAGTTTTCTTTCTTTTGTTCGTAAAGAAATAATGCTCCTATATCATGCAAACCAATTTTGTTGTTATAAGAGATAGAAGGACGCAGCATTACCTTTTGTCTCTTGTTATTCCCTACATACATATTTCCTTCTGGTGAAAGATTTGCGCTTTTTACCAGTGAATATCCATTCCCTTTGTTGGCGTTGTTTTTATCTGCTGGAGTGAATGCCATTATATCATAGGCATAAGTAAATGTTTTGCCATCTCCATCATAGTAGTCCCAACTTGCAAACATACTTGCTTTTAGACCTTTTAAGAAGGGGAATGAGTATTCTATTTTGGCAGATGTTTCCAGTCGGACATTACGTGCTTTTTCAAATCCTGAGTTAGCTGATCCATATACAGCATTGGCTGCACTACCGGATTGACGGTAACCGGAGGTGGGATACCCATTATATTCTTGAGGAACATAAGGTAGTGAATATAACATTAAATGGAAGAGATTGTAACCTTTTTGGTTTTCATAAGTATATCCTCCTGGCCGATAGTAATCTTGTATATTGCCAGCAATATTTAACTGAACATTGAGGTTTCTATTGATTTCTGTTGTGATATTGGACCGGAAGTTACCACGTTGATTTTTATGGTCTTTGATGATACCATTGTGGCGTAGGAATCCACCACTGATAAAGTATTTAGTTTTATCTGTACCTCCACTGACAGAAAGGTTATGTTGATGCATCATAGTAGTTTTGTATATGGGCGATGTCCAGTCTGTATTTTCATATCCGTCCGTCGGGTCCCCATTGTAGGTTGCTGCAATCTCTTCATCAGTGAAAAATCCCTCACCAGGTTCCAAGCCATTTGCTATATTGTCTAGTTGACGTGCTAAGTTGTAGTATTGCATGTATTGTGTACCATTCATCATTTTAGGGAGGTTAGTCGCATGGTTGAAAGTAACACTGCCTCGATAAGTGATTACAGGCTTACCTTCTGTTCCCTGTTTGGTTGTAATTAATATAACTCCATTGGCTCCTTTCATACCGTACACAGCACAAGACGAAGCATCTTTTAAAATAGTAACAGATTCTATATCTGACGCATCTATACGTGCCATTTCACGTTCTACTCCATCAACTAATACTAATGGGGTACTAGCACCGTTGTAAGATGAATAACCTCGTACTAAGAAAGATACATCATCAGCTCCAGGCTGCCCGGTAGATTGTTGGCTTACTAAACCTGGTAATTTCCCGACCAAGGCTTGTGAAATATTACTTGCTGTGGTTTTTAATATTTCCTTTGAGGAAGCGGAAGCGACAGAACCTGTCAAGTGGACTTTCTTTTGAGTTCCATAGCCTACTACAACAACTTCATTCAAACTTGATACATCTTCTGACAAGCTGACATTGATGGTTGTTTGTCCTTGTGTTTTAACTTCGTGTTTGGCCATACCAATGTATGAGAAGATTAATGTACCTGTGGAAGGTACATTGATAGAGTATCTACCGTCAATATCGGTAGTGGTACCTGTGGTCGTACCTTTGACAACGACGCTGACTCCTGGCAACGGATCACCGGTCACGTCTGTGACGACTCCCCTAACCATGTTCTGGGCATAGCCATTTGTGGCATACGCAAAAAGCATCGACAATGAGAATAGTATGATTCTGATTGTTCGGAAACTACTTTTTTGCTTAAAGCATTGTTCCATCATAAGATAAAATTTAATTGGTTAATAAAAAAGTTTTTGGGTATTAGATTTATTGTAATTCTTCTAGTACTTTCCAGCATTGATATAAGCCCCTGGGGACATGGAAACAGCCTTTCCATTTGCCTCCTTTAAGTGGCAGAAGTACTTCTCCATGGCGGTTTAAGTAACCGAACCATTCAGGATATTGAGCATCTTTGAAGTGCGTCCATACATACTCATGTATTTTCTCGAACCACTCCATACATTGTTTGTCACCTGTCAATTGGTAACCTTTTAGTAGGGAAATAAGTGTTTCAATGTGTACCCACCAAAGTTTTTGGTCCCATTCCAGTTGTTGGGGAGGGCAACCTTTGCGGTCCATAAAATAGTAGATGCCACCATATTCTTTGTCCCATCCGTAGTTAATCATCGTCAAGGTTACATTTTTTGCCTTTTCGATTAGATCAGGGCGATTCAGGCGTTTTCCTAAATCCATGATAAACCACATCGCTTCGATGTCGTGTCCGGGAGTCACTTGCCGTCCTTCAAAACAGTCTACGAGATTGCCGTCCACTCCTATATTTTCAACAATAATTCCTCCGAGCTCCGGGCGATAGAACACTTCCATCACTTCATGGATACAAGTCTCTATTGTTTTTTTCAGATACTCTTTGTCCAACAGGTGTTCTATTTCAAGTGCCAGATTACAAAGGATCATCGGGAGGGCGAAATTTTTCAGATTACGTGTGCCCGGATGGATTTTGTTCCATTTACCTTTCGGATTATCTGCCTTTGAGAGAATAATATCGAACGTTTTCTTTGCAATGTCAGCATATTCCTGATTGCCTGTAGCCAGGCTGAGTTGTCCGAATGCCATTGTAGCAAATGTATAGGAAAAGATGTTGTATGGTTCTACCAGAGGATTACCTGCCCGATCCAAAGAAAAATACCAATGATAGTTTCCATCATGTCCGTATTTCTTTAGAAACTCACCGCCTTGAATAGCGCAATCCAGCCATTCCTGTTTTTTCTCAACTTTATTGTAAAGCATTGAGAATAACCAAACTTCGCGTCCTTGCAGCCAAATAAATTTATCTGTATCGAATACGTTGCCTTCACGATCCAGACAAGTGAAATAGCCACCGAATTCGTGATCCTGAGAATGCTCTAACCAGAATGGAAGAACATTATTCAGTAGTTCGTCTTTGTATTGGTTTGCTAATTTTTTTAAATCCATAATTGTTAGTTTTTTATTTAATAAGGTCTATTTTACCGTTCCGAACGGGTCCAGTATCTTTCAATCTCCTCCAGAGACTTTCCGGTAGTTTCCGGTACGAGTTTCCAGACAATGAGCATATACGGTACACACATGATGGCGAACAGGAAGAATGTTCCGGCTGGAGTAAGATTCTGGAGCATCCAGGGGGTTAGCTGTCCGATCAGATAGGTACCGATCCAAAGAGCGAATCCGGCAATGGACATTGCTAATCCGCGTATTTTGGTAGGGTACATCTCAGAGAGAAGTACGAATATCACAGCGCAAATGGAAATGGCGCAACAAAAAACATAACACAGAAAGAAGGCTAACAGAAACAGGCTGGAAATATTCCAGGCATTTCCGAAGAGGAAATAACTGCCAATGAGTATCAATGAAACGACCATTCCGGATACCCCATAATATATCAGTTTCTTGCGTCCTACTTTGTCAATGATGAGAAGTGCCAAGATAGTGGTCAGTGTATTCACAAGTCCTACAAGAACCTGATAGAACAGAGAATCCCCTCCTGAAAGACCGGCATTCTCAAAAATGGAAGGCCCGTAGTAAAGAACTGCATTAACCCCCATGAACTGTCCCAGAATAGCAATACATACACCGATAATGACTGCTTTCAGAATACCTGGTTTCAGAAGGATAGACCATTCTGAACGGGTCTCGGAAACAAGGACGGATTTTGTCTCGCTTAGTTGGAAATCAGCCTCTTTAAATGAATTGTAGATCTTTTCCAGAATATAAGTGGCTTTCCTTTCTTGTCCTTTTAGTATCAGCCATCTGGGGCTTTCGGGTATGAAAAAGATAATAATAAAGAATATTACGGCTGGTAATGTCTCCATGCCTAACATGCCTCTCCACACTTCTGTAACTACTATTTTTTCTAACCAGGCGATAGGTAAGTGGTTTCCACTCTCTGAATATGCCAATAACTGGTAGTTGACAAGATAAGCTCCTAGAAAACCGACAGTTACGGCCAGTTGATACAGGGAGACCATCCTGCCTCTGAATTGTGCGACGGAAACTTCGGAAATGTAAAGAGGAGATACAATAGAAACAACACCAATTCCGATGCCACCTATGATTCTATAAACAACTAACTGGTTAAAGTCAATGCAAAAAGTACAGCCGATTGCTGATGTAGAAAACAGAATGGCAGAAAGTATCATTGTTCTTTTACGTCCGATGCTGTCGCTCAATATTCCGGAAAAGAGAACACCGACAATCGATCCGATCAATGCGCATCCTACATACCATCCTTGTTGCAAGGTGTCCAACTGAAACAGATGTGTCACCTGAGCTATTGTGCCGGATATGACAGCTGTGTCATAACCGAACAGAAAGCCTCCTAAAGCAGCAACGACTGAAAGGAATATGATATAACCCAGATTAATTGTTGTTTTCATATAGTTTATTTGATTTCAAAGTATTCTCTGTATCTGTCATATAAATGTCCTGCCTGCAGATAAGCTGATTGCGGACTTAAAAAGTGAGAAAACTCAAAAGTGATTGCTTTATCATATCCGGCACGTTTTGCCGCTTCTAGTTTCATGCGGAGTTTGTCGAATTTGATCGGCAGGAACCGGATGGGCATATCGCGGTCGAATGTTTCCGCGTTTGTCCAACATTGCATTCCGTATTTGTCTGCCAGTTTCTTGTTTACAGTGAAAAAAGCATCCAGTTCGTCGTAGTCAATGTGTCCGTCTTGAAAAGCACAAGCGTCTACTACATCGTGTATACCATCAAAAATTTCATTCCATTCTCTCTCATGTTGTTCTACGGATACAGCATCCTCCCTTGTCATTTTTCCGGTTCCCATGACTGCCTTTTTACCATCAATCCAAGGGGATATAAAAGTAGGGAGGCCATTCGATACATCTTTGCATTGTTTACCCATGGTATGAAATGCACCGATAGCTCCTTTGGTATTGCGGCTGATTTCCGTGCTAATATACCAGCCTCCGAAACTCTTATACTTTTCACCGTAAGTATTCCATACTTCGTCAATCACATATTTATTATATTCCACTTCCCACGACATATCACGTGTATCCCAATAATGACCGGTGTCATACAGCCCAAAATAAAACTTCATGTTATATTTTTCAGCCAGTCGTAAGTACATATCTACTAAATCCACGGAAGGCATATAGCATCCTTTTCCTAATAGATATTTGGACGGATAAGTGATGAACTTGCGATATCCGGAACGGATCATAATAACGGTATCGATGCCAATCCTTTTCATGTGCTGAAAGTCGAGATCCCATTCTTTTTCTCCCCAGTTCTGGTGTGGAATATCGTGAGATATTTCATCTAGAAAAGTGCCTGTGATTTTCAGACCATTATTCTTCGGTACAATTAATTTGCTGTCCGTCCTTTTGCTCGGAGAGAGAACGAATTCACTTCCATCTTTGCCTTCAGCGGCCAGTAGTGTGGGAGCCATTAGGGCGGAGGCTCCCGCTAATGCGGCTTTCTTTAAGAAATCTCTGCGATTATTCGCTTCCATAGTTTACTTTTTTTAGTTTCTACTCTTTTTAGTATATATTTAACCTATTGAATTTTTAATAGTTTAATATTTATTACTAACTCGGAATGATTTGCTAGCTTTATTAATTCCTTTGAGTTAGCACTTTTAATTTATTAATTATGAATTTATTATTGTGTTATTTATTAATTGGGCGATAATTTATGATTAGTTTTATTAATATGGCATTAATATTGCCCCATTCGCAGATGGGGCATTTTATGTTTTCTAGTGTATATTTTTCATAGGCTAATCATTTTAGTCAAGTAATTTAGGTTACTTGGATGAATTGATAGAACAAAGTTAGGCATCCAGAGTTGATTTTTTGCGCAAAAAAACGAAAAAGTGTATTCAAAAAACGCATCTTTCTACTCTTTGGTAGATTTATTTGCTGAATGCAAGTACCATTTAAAAAAATCATATATAATTTCGTTTGATTCAGGGGTTGGGTCATGATTGACTCTGTTGCTCATCGCGACATTATTGCGGTATCCTAAGAGCCGGTTGACCGCTATTGTATGGTTTAGCGCTATCCACCGGTCTGTTCCGTCAGAGTATCCTCCGGAAACAAGAAATGGGCGAGGTGCCATCAGCGCATGCAATTCATGCAAATCATATCCTTCTTTGCGGAGCTTCGGATAAATGCCTTTAGCATAATCATGCCCATTTTTACTCCATATATTTTCCCATGGTGGCGGATAATATCCCAAATACCAGGGTTCCCAGTAATTGATATATCCCTCTTTTGTTTCGTCGAATACAATTCCGGGGTCTCCCCATGCCGCACAAGCGAACTTTTCGTATAGGCATGAGGCAAACATTGCCCACTTCCCACCATAAGAATGCCCTGTGATGCCTATTCTTGTAGAATCGACGTCCTGTACTTTGGCTAATACTTCCCATGCATTTGCGGCTGCATAAGCTAATGCTGAAAGTGGTTGGAGAGTTGCATTTTCAATGGTGGGGTAATAAATGGAATATGTCTGATTCTCTGTGGTCTTCGTTGTTCCTATTGATAATGTGACAAATCCTCTTTTCGTCAATTGATATGCAAAGTCTCTATAAGGTTTTCCACCCAATCCGATAGCTGTTTCGGGTTCATAAAAGGTAGTGATAACGGCAGGCTTTTTGCCTTCTTTGTCCGGAACCAGCAAATAACCTTCAGTCTGTTCGTTGGGAGTCCAGTAGAAGCGGACACGGTATTGCATGAAGTTTTCACGGTGGAGAGTATCCAGAATTTCAAATGTTTGTCCGGTAATGACAGGCGGCCATTGTCCTAACAGGCTCATCCATCTGTCCTTGATTTCAGTTCGTCGTCTTTGCCAGTCTTCAACGGTTCTGACTGTATCCCCATTATAATATAATAAAGGAGAGCGAAAATTCCCATATACATTTTCGTATTCTGCGGGCGGGCGGAAGTAGCTCGATAACTTATTCCATAGATCAGAGGAGTCATTATTTCCGCTATTTTTGTTTCCGCTGCATCCTGCTAGAAATGCTGCCAGATGAATGATCAGGATGAATAGCACGATTTTCTTTTGCTCCATAAGTTGTAGATTGACTTTGAGAGTTAACATTTACCGAACAAAGATATGCCACTTTAGTAATGCCTCCGGTACTAAAAACGAAAAGCTATATTCGAAAAACGAATAATTTATTTTTTATCTGTTCGTGATTTTTTTCTCCCGATATTCCAAAGGGGAACATCCTTTGAACTTTTTGAAAATCCGGGAGATATTATTATAGTCTTTGAATCCGGCTTCCGTTGCAATGTCTGCCAATGAACGATCTGTAGTAAGAAGTAAATCGGCCAGATGGTTGACCCGGCAATTTAAGATATACTGATAGATGGAAGTATGCATCGCATTTTTGAATTTCACTTCAAAATTTCTGCGTGAGAGCGGAATCTGTGCCAACAAAGACTCTATGGTCAGGTCGGAATTGTAATGACTCTCTATGTATTTTACAACTTCGAGAATGTAAGGGTCCTTTATATTATGTTTTTCTGTGGATTGCCGCAATTCTATGCGGATAGGGTTGATGACGATATTGAAGGTCCCTTCATGTTCCTTTTTGATTTGTTGATGAATGAGCCTGCCTATGGAATATCCTCCTCTTTCTACTTCCAGTTCTATGGAGGAGATGGGAGGATCGGAAATATTGCAGATCAAGTCATCATTGTCGACTCCTAACAGGGAGATTTCTTCCGGTATGTGTATGTTACTTATCTTGCAGGTTTCCGAAATGAATAGTGCGTGTGAGTCGTCGCAGCAGAACAACGCTATGGGTTTAGGAAGCTCTTGCAGCCATTGGCTTACTTCTATTCTGATTTCGTCTTCATGCTTATCGGATTCGAAACAATAAAAGTTGCCGCCTATCCGTTTAACTTCCTGACGGAAGCCTTCGCAACGTTCGTCAGACCAGACAACTCCGTTTATGCCGAAATAAGCAAAGTTGTGGAACATCCGCTTGGCGAAGAATTGGGCGGCCATTCTGCCCGTTCCTTTGTAGTCGCCCGTCAGATTGGAGTAAGTAGTGCTTCTATGATGATAATTCTGCAATACAATCGGAATATTCAGTTCTTTCAGTAGATTGACGGTGTCATTGTTCCATTGTCCGATGATGGCGTCAGCTTTCCATTCTTTTGCCCATTTGAGAATACCTTTTTCTCCATACATGCCGCTGTAATAGGATGGAAGCCGATAGAAAAGCCAAGGTCCGTTTTCTTTGGAATATTGTACAAGTCCGCGGAGCAATTTTCTGTCGAATTCACTAGAGTAATCTATTAATAGGAGTATCTTAATCATGATCTAATCTTTATTATAGCATTCAGATTCACAAATATATGAGAATTCCTCTGTTTTCCTACAATAAAGACTTAATTTTGTTGCAATAAAAGTGTAACTGACACCCGGGTCTCAGGATAGCTGACACCCGGGTGTCATGGGTATAGGAAATGCAAACAAAAAAAGAAAGGAGTATAGATAATGTCAGTACCTTATGTAGTGAGAAAAAAAGTGGATTTAACATCTGGAGAAAGAAAAGAGTTATGGTATGGTGTGCCCGGTAAAATCTTGGAACCGATTCGAAAAAAAGAATTTGCTGAGTATCTGGAGAAGCGAAGCGGATTTCATCGCGGACAGATAGACGGCATACTGACGGAGATGGTTGATGCCATTCACAGTTTGCTTTCTATCGGTCAGGCTGTCACCAGTGAGGGGTTAGGTACCTTTCATACAGCGTTGACCAGTTCGGGATTTGAATCGCCTGAATAGGTAACACCTGGAAAAGTGTCCGTTTCGCGTGTTTATTTTGTCGCTTGTCCTGAATTTAGCCGGCAGGTGAAAAAAATAAAATGCAGCCGTATTCCTTTTAGCATGTATATGCCCGAAAGCAGATTGACAGCCCCAATGAGGAAAGCAGACAGAATACAGAAGGAAATAGACAATGGTATGAGGCCTCCTGAAATCGATGAACAAACAGAAGAATAAGATAAATTAATACCCTCCCTGTCTTATTTATGAGATAAATGCCTATCTTTGTGGCACTTTTTTGGAAAAAAGCAAATTCAAATTAATAGATACATATAAGAAAATGGCACAAGAAGACGTTTTTAAGAAACTTGTATCGCACTGCAAAGAGTACGGTTTTGTATTTCCTTCAAGCGATATCTACGACGGACTAGGCGCTGTATATGACTACGGTCAGATGGGCGTTGAATTGAAAAACAACATTAAAAAATATTGGTGGGACAGTATGGTACTGTTGCACGAAAACATTGTCGGTATCGACTCTGCCATCTTTATGCATCCTACCATCTGGAAGGCTTCCGGACACGTAGACGCATTCAATGACCCCTTGATTGACAATAAAGATTCTAAAAAACGTTATCGTGCTGACGTACTGATTGAAGATCAGTTGGCTAAATATGACGATAAAATCAATAAGGAAGTAGCAAAAGCGGCCAAGAGATTCGGTGAAACCTTTGATGAGGCTCAATTCCGTTCTACCAACGGACGTGTGCTGGAACATCAGACAAAACGCGATGCGCTTCATACTCGTTTTGCAAAAGCGCTGAACGACAATAATCTGGATGAGCTTCGCCAGATCATCGTTGATGAAGAAATTGTATGTCCTATCTCCGGAACGAAGAATTGGACGGAAGTTCGTCAGTTCAACCTGATGTTCTCTACTGAGATGGGATCTACTTCTGACGGTGCTATGAAAATCTATCTTCGTCCGGAAACAGCGCAAGGTATTTTCGTAAACTACCTGAATGTGCAGAAGACCGGTCGTATGAAGGTTCCTTTTGGTATTGCTCAGATCGGTAAGGCTTTCCGTAACGAAATCGTTGCCCGTCAGTTCATCTTCCGTATGCGTGAGTTTGAACAGATGGAAATGCAGTTCTTCGTAAAACCGGGTACTGAATTGGATTGGTTCAAGAAATGGAAAGAAATCCGTCTGAAATGGCACAAGGCATTAGGCTTTGGAGATGCCAGCTATCGTTACCACGATCATGATAAATTGGCTCACTATGCAAATGCTGCTACAGATATTGAATTCCTGATGCCATTCGGCTTCAAGGAAGTGGAAGGTATCCACTCACGTACGAACTTTGACTTGTCTCAACATGAGAAGTTCTCAGGAAAGAGCATCAAATATTTCGATCCGGAACTGAACGAGTCTTATACTCCGTATGTGATCGAGACTTCAATTGGCGTGGACCGCATGTTCCTCAGTATCATGAGTGCAGCTTATTGCGAAGAACAATTGGAAAATGGTGAGAGCCGCGTTGTATTGAAATTGCCGGCTGCTCTGGCTCCGGTGAAATTGGCTGTAATGCCTTTGGTGAAGAAAGACGGTCTGCCTGAAAAGGCTCGTGAGATCATCGATGCTCTGAAATTCCATTTCCACTGTCAGTATGATGAAAAAGACAGTATTGGTAAGCGTTATCGTCGTCAGGATGCCATCGGTACTCCGTTCTGCGTGACTGTAGACCATCAGACACTGGAAGATAACTGTGTAACATTGCGTAATCGTGATACGATGCAGCAAGAACGTGTAGCTATCTCTGAACTGAATAATATTATCGCAGACAGAGTGAGCATCACTTCATTATTGAAAACTTTACAATAAACCATTAACGAATGAGTAAAAAAATCTATTTATTCTCCTTAGTATTACTGACTTTGGCATTTGTTTCTTGTAGTGAAACGGAAGAAGTGGGTAAATATGACAATTGGCGTGCGCGGAACGAGGCATATATTGACTCTTTGGCGAATGTCTATGCTACGGCTTCTGGTAGAGGAGGCTTGGAACGCATAGAGATGTTGACTGCTCCCGGTAATTACATCTATTATAAAGTAATGCCGTCAATGACTGATCATGTAGTAAAGGCGGGAAGTCCTAAATATACTGATTATGTGAAGGTATATTATAAAGGAACGAATATTTTAGGAGAATATTTTGATGGTAACTTCAAAGGAGATAATCCGGTTGTAAATGAGGAAAATCCAAGTGAAGGAGATTCTCCTACAACTATTTTCCAAGTCAGCGGGGTAATTACCGGCTGGGGTGAAGTGCTTCAGAGAATGGAAGTTGGTGACCGCTGGAAGGTTTATATCCCTTGGGAGTATGCTTATGGAAGCAGTGGTACTACTGGCATTTTGGGATATTCGGCTCTTGTTTTTGATATCACATTGCTTGATTTCGCTACTACTGAAGCAGAGTTGAAATAATAAGATAAAACTCTCTTTATATATGGAAGGTGCTGTATCTATAATTACGTAGATACAGCGCTTTTTATATTATTTTCTTTAATGCTGCTCTCCCTTATCTGTAAATGTGTCGGGATGATCACTTGTTTAATTGTTCTGTCTCCCTTAATCTGCTCAATCAACAGTTGACAGGCAGTTTCTCCCATTTTATAAGTCTGATGTGATACAGCAGATAATTTGGGCTCTACATAGTTGGCATGCTGTTCGTCAGTATATCCGATGATAGCAATATCTCCGGGAATGCTAAGCCCGTGACTTTTGATCACCTCCATGGCGGCAAAAGCCAATGTATCGTTCATCGCGAGAATAGCATCGGGAGGCTGGGGGAGAGATAATAATGTTTCCGTAGCAATCTTACCTTCCTCATAATCAATTTTTCGGCAAACGACTAATTCCTTTTCAATAGGAATCCGATTGTCACGTAAGGCTTCCAGATAACCGTGCTTCCTTCTCTTTACAATATCCAGATGATTGGCACCTCCGATAAAAGCGATCCGTCTGCTTCCGTTGTCCAACAGATGTTGGGTAGCCATCTGTGCAGATTGAACTCCGTCTGCTATTACCGACGAGAATTGATCAGTCAGGCAAACACGGTCGAACAGAATTAGTGGCATGTTGATCTCCTTTAATGCGACAAAATGAGCAAAGTCAGTTGTTTCCTGAGACAGGCAGGCAATGATTCCTTCTACCCGCATATTAACCAGGTTTTCTATATTCCTTTTCTCATGCTCGAAGGATTCATGTGAAGTTGTGATAATTACAAAGTATCCGTTGGCAATTGCCATATTCTCTATTCCGTTCAGGATAGAGGCAAAAAAGTGGGTGACTATGTCCGGAACTACTACCCCGATAATGCGCGGCGCATTTTTGCGCAGGCTCATGGCGAAAGGATTAGGACGATAATTCATATCTTTGGCCAGTTGCTTGGCTTTAGCACAAAGCTCGCGACTGATTTCCGGGCTGTCCTTCAGTGCCCGGGATACGGTAGGAATCGAGACACCCAATGCTTGAGCGAGATCCTTGAGTGAGGTATGTTTTCGGTATTCCATTGAAAGGTCTCCGGTTTATTAAAGGTTTCCAACTTTGATTCGTTTACAAAGAAAGCATATTCCCCGATAAGTAGCTGCATTTAAAGAAAGATTTTTTACGTAAACCGTTACGTTGCTTTTTCGCCCTTCTCTTGTCCATTGAGAGGTGTTCCTGACCTACTTTTGTCGCAAACAAAATAATTTAAAACCCTATACGTATGCAATACCATGAAATCGGAAAGACAGGGATGAAGGTATCATCTCTCAGTTTCGGAGCTTCCTCTTTGGGAGGAGTTTTCCATGATCTAAAAGAAAAGGAAGGCATTCAAGCTGTGTTTACGGCCATCGAAGCAGGAATGAACTTTATAGATGTATCCCCTTATTATGGGCATTATAAGGCGGAGACTGTTCTTGGCAAGGCACTGAAGGATATTCCTCGTGACCGTTACTATCTTTCTACGAAAGTAGGACGCTATGGCAAGGATGGAGTCAATATGTGGGACTACTCGGCAAAGCGTGCAACGGAGAGTGTATACGAAAGTATGGAGCGTTTGAACATTGATTTTATCGATTTGATTAATGTGCATGATGTTGAATTTGCAGATTTGAATCAGGTCGTGAATGAAACATTACCTGCTTTAGTCGAGCTGCGTGAGAAAGGGGTGGTAGGCCATGTCGGAATCACTGACTTGCAACTTGAAAATCTGAAATGGGTGATAGATCATTCACCAAGCGGAACTATTGAATCTGTTCTCAGTTTTTGTCACTATTGTCTTTGCGATGATAAACTGGCTGATTTTCTCGATTATTTCGAATTGAAAGGAATCGGTGTGATCAATGCTTCCCCTTTGTCGATGGGCCTATTAAGCGAACGGGGCGTTCCGGCTTGGCATCCGGCTCCTAAGCCACTGGTAGATGCTTGTCGGAAAGCGATGGAACATTGTAAAGCTAAAAACTATCCGATAGAAAAGCTTGCCATGCAGTTCTCTGTGAGTAATCCGAAGGTTGCGACTACACTGTTCAGCACCACTAATCCGGAGAATGTAAAAAAGAACATCGCTTTTATCGAAGAGCCCGTTGACTGGGAACTCGTCCGTGAAGTACAGGACATTATCGGAGATCAGAAACGTGTGAGTTGGGCAAACTCTTAAAAGCAGACCAATCTTATGAATGATACGATTATTGATGCACATGCCCATTTATGGCTGCGACAGGATACTGTGGTGAATGATCTTCCCATCCGGACACTGGAAAACGGACGCTCGCTATTTATGGGAGAGATCCGTCAGATGGTTCCTCCTTTTATGGTGGATGGGGTCAATAGTGCAGAGGTTTTCCTTTCGAACATGGACTATGCGCAGGTAGCTGCGGCTGTCATCACGCAGGAATTTATCGATGGGATTCAGAATGAGTATTTGGCAGAAGTTGTTTCCCGTTATCCTAACCGTTTTTTTGTTTGCGGTATGTGTGAGTTTCGTAAACCGGGATTCTTAGAACAAGCCAAAGCTCTTATGGCCGAAGGTTTTAAAGCCATAAAGATTCCTGCTCAACGCTTATTGCTAAAAGAAGGACGGGTGATGTTGAACAACGAGGAGATGATGGCAATGTTTCATTATATGGAAGAGCGGAATGTAATACTGTCTATCGATTTGGCGGACGGGGCAACACAGGTTCCCGAAATGGAAGAGATAATTCAGGAATGCCCCCGGCTGAAGATTGCTATCGGCCATTTCGGGATGGTTACGCTGCCTGACTGGAAGGAGCAGATTAAACTGGCACGCCATCCGAATGTAATGATTGAAGCCGGTGGAATTACCTGGCTTTTCAATGATGAGTTTTATCCATTCAAGGGAGCGGTGAAAGCGATTCGTGAAGCTGCCGGTCTGGTTGGAATAGAGAAATTGATGTGGGGATCGGATTATCCGCGCACCATTACCGCTATTACCTACAAGATGTCTTATGACTTTGTGGTGAAGTCTCCGGAATTATCTGAAGGCGAGAAAACTTTGTTTCTAGGAGAAAATGCGAGGGAGTTCTATGGATTTGCCGATCTTCCTACGCTTCCCTATATCAAAAATATGTCCGAGTAAGAAGAATAACTATACCATGAAACAATAATTGTACAAATGAAGAAAAATACATATACCATTCCTCTCGCACTTGTTTTCAGTCTTTTCTTTTTGTGGGCGATCAGCAGTAATTTGCTTCCTACCATGATCAGACAGTTGATGAAAACCTGCGAACTAAACACATTTGAAGCTTCTTTTACAGAAACTGCCTATTGGCTGGCTTATTTTATTTTCCCTATCCCTATTGCTATGTTTATGAAACGTTATAGTTATAAGGCAGGGATTATCTTTGGTCTGGTGCTGGCGGCAGTCGGAGGCTTGCTCTTCTTTCCTGCTGCTATCTTGAAAGAGTACTGGGCTTATCTCTGTATCTTCTTTATCATAGCTACAGGCATGTGTTTTCTGGAGACGGCTGCCAATCCGTATGTGACAGTGTTGGGAGCACCCGAAACGGCTCCCCGGCGATTGAATCTGGCACAGTCTTTTAACGGGCTTGGCGCTTTCATTGCCGCCATGTTTCTCAGCAAACTGATTTTGAGTGGATCGCATTATACGCGAGAGACGCTTCCTGTAGATTATCCGGGTGGTTGGCAGGCTTATATACAGTTGGAAACGGATGCAATGAAACTTCCTTATTTGATATTGGCTTTGTTGCTTCTGGCCATTGCTGTCGTATTTATATTCTCAAAACTGCCGAAGATCGGAGATGAGGATGAGAAAGCACCCATTGATAAAAAGGAAAAACTGATAGACTTTGGAGTGTTGAAACACTCGCATTTACGTTGGGGTGTGATTGCGCAATTCTTCTATAATGGTGGACAAACGGCGATCAATAGCCTGTTTCTTGTTTATTGCTGTACCTATGCAGGACTTCCGGAAGATACTGCGACCACTTTCTTCGGACTGTATATGCTTGCTTTCCTTCTGGGACGTTGGATCGGTACGGGTTTGATGGTGAAATTCCGTCCGCAGGACATGTTACTCCTCTATGCTTTGATGAATATTCTTCTTTGTGGAGTAGTAATGATATACGGAGGGATGATCGGGTTGTATGCTATGCTGGCTATTTCCTTCTTCATGTCTATCATGTATCCCACTCAGTTCTCTTTGGCTTTGAAAGGGTTGGGAGATCAGACAAAGAGTGGCTCTGCCTTTTTGGTGATGGCTATTGTCGGCAATGCCTGCCTTCCTCAGTTGACGGCATATTTCATGCACGCTCACGAACATATCTATTATGTAGCATACTGTGTACCGATGATTTGTTTCGTCTTCTGTGCCTATTACGGTTGGAAAGGTTATAAGGTAATCGATTAATAAATTTATTTCAAATATATAAGATGAAAGCAGTTCAAATTGTCAATCCCTTCGAAATGAAGGTGGTTGAACTGGAAAAACCGGTTGCTGGTACCGGTGAAGTATTGGTAAGAATCAAATATGTCGGTTTTTGCGGCTCCGACCTGAATACATTTCTGGGACGTAATCCGATGGTAAAGTTACCCGTAATACCGGGACATGAAGTGGGAGCAGTGATCGAAGAAATCGGACCAGATGTTCCGGCAGGTTTCGAGAAGGGTATGAATGTGACTTTGAATCCATATACCAACTGTGGTAAATGTGCTTCATGTCGTAACGGTCGTGTCAATGCCTGCGAACATAATGAAACGTTGGGTGTACAGCGGAATGGGGTAATGTGCGAATATGCCGTTTTACCTTGGACTAAGATTATTCCTGCCGGTGACATTTCTTCCCGGGATTGTGCCTTGATAGAGCCGATGAGTGTAGGATTCCATGCTGTTTCCCGTGCCCGGGTTATTGATAATGAGTATGTGATGGTGATTGGTTGCGGTATGATTGGTATTGGTGCTATTGTACGTGCTGCATTAAGGGGGGCAACAGTGATTGCTGTCGATTTGGATGATGAGAAACTGGAGCTTGCGAAGAAAGTCGGAGCTTCTTATGTGATTAACTCCAAAACAGAGGATGTGCATATACGGATGCAGGAGATTACAGAAGGATTGGGTGCTGATGTGGTTATTGAAGCGGTCGGTAGTCCGGTTACTTATGTGATGGCTGTGGATGAAGTCGGTTTTACGGGGCGTGTTGTTTGCATTGGTTATGCCAAGAGCGAAGTCGCTTTTCAGACGAAATACTTTGTGCAGAAAGAACTGGATATTCGTGGTTCCAGAAATGCATTACCTGCGGATTTCCGTGCGGTGATCAATTATATGAAGGCGGGAAATTGTCCGGTGGAAGAGTTGATAACCAAGATTGCAAAACCTGAAGGAGCTTTGGAAGCAATGCAGGAGTGGGTAGCTAATCCGGGAAAAGTATTCCGTATATTGGTGGAATTCTAAAGATGATAAGCCGGATGTGAAAAGTAACATTTTATAATGTTATTATATAGGCACGGATTTCACGGAATTAACACGGTTTAATAGTCCATCTAATCTCTTAAAACCGTGAAATCCGTGTGATCCGTGCTTGAAATTTTAGCACATTCTTTTCTGCCTGCCTGCAAATGTAGCCTATAGCAAGTAGTTGGCAGAAGTATGATATTCTATCAATCCCTCCATCGGACTTTGAAGTATCTTTCCTATTCCGAGACCGGTTTCTTTTGCCGCCTCCTGGAGTATTTCTTTGTAGCAATAAGCAACGGAGCCGATAAAACGTACAGGATACTGTGTATAATCATATTGCATCACATTTCTGCGGATGAAAGCGATAAAGCTGTTAAGCACTATTGTGCGGATGCCCGGTTCCTCCAGATGCTGTGCAAGAAAAGGAGAAAGGCTTGCTAAAAAGCGATTGGGGTATGGCTGACGGTAAACCCGGTCGATAATTTCAGGTGCTGTCAGATCAAACTGCTTTAGAAACTCTTCTTTTAATTGGGCAGGGAGCTGATTCTTTAAAATATCTCCGACCAATAGCTTTCCTAAAACCGCCCCACTTCCTTCATCGCCTAAGATGAAACCTAGTGGTGAGACATTACTTACGATTTCTTCTCCATCATAAAAACAGGAATTGGAGCCGGTACCCAGAATACAGACAATTCCCTTCTCATGTCCGCATAATCCACGGGCTGCCCCTAGCATATCCGAGTTTGCTTTTATATTACCGATGACTGGTAAACTGTCAGCGATGGCACGCCGGAGAACCGGAGCCTTTTCAGCTGTACAACCTGCTCCGTAGAAATAGACTGCATTTAGCTTTCCTTCCGGTAGCTGAGGAAGGAGAGAAATGGTCAGTTCTCGTTGAATATCTTCTTCCGATTGGAAGAAAGGGTTGATCCCTTTCGTTCCGATTCGTTTGATCAGCGTGCCGTTGAGTACGACACACCAATCGGTTTTAGTAGAGCCACTGTCTGCAATAAGTATCATATCTTAATGTATATTTTCTTTTTATATAGTATATAGCCGATTGCCCAGTTGAGGAGGACAAAGAGCAGGGCAAATATGAGAGAGCCTCCTTTGTCTCCGAAAACCGGTTGCAAAAGGGCACTGTATATGTATCCGTGTAAAGAAGTTGGTTCGCCGGCATAAGTCATTGGAATCATAGCAAAAAGAATTGCCAGAATGTCAGCGAGTACATAAATAAAAAGTGGATTGACTCCGAATGATTCGAAGAATCTACTCCAGCCTTTGTAGCCTTTGATGTCGATGATCCAGACAAGTAGTGCCAAAAAACTGGAGCCCATACCACAAGTGATCAGAACAAAAGAAGGAGACCATATCTTTTTGCAGATTGGCGAACCGTAGCTTAGTAGAAAACCAGCAAAAGTGAGGATAGTGCCTATCAGGAATAAACGTTCCAGTTTCTCATGGATATCCTTTACCTCCATTAATAGTTTGCCTGCACAGAAACCGATCATCACATGAGCGACGGCAGAAATCGTACTTAATAACCCCTCCGGGTCCAGAATGGCACCACCGTAAATATGCGCCTGCCCCAATACAGCACGATCCACTATAGAAAGGACATTTGTTTCGTCGTAGACGTATCCGTTACCAACGGCAAGAATCATGAAATAACCGATCAGAAGAACTGCTATCAGATACGGAATATATTTATGTTTGATAAGAAGAGCGGCCAATGCAGTAATTCCATATCCCAAAGCAAGCCGTTGCATGACCCCAAGAATGCGAATCTGATCTATTGGAAAAGGATCATGCTGGAAACAGAGAATGGAAAGCCAGCTGATACCGATGCCGATTAAGAAGATGATGACCGTTCGTTTGAGTATCTTTAAACCGGCAGGTATACTGAAGGTAAAATCATACTTCCGTAAAGAGATGTACGTCGAAATCCCCATGATAAACATGAAGAAGGGAAATACGAGGTCAGTAGGAGTCAAGCCGATCCATTCAGCGTGCTTGAGAGGGGCATACGTATGTTGCCAGGAGCCGGGGGTGTTCACTAAAATCATTCCGGCGATGGTAATGCCTCGCATTACATCGAGTGCCAATAGGCGTTTGTTACTTGTTACATTCATGACTGTTACTTTTTTAATGTGTTAAGTTATAAGTAATTCTGTTCTATATTTTTTTTCCGAATGAATCGTCCAGTCGATTGCGGATCATTAATGACGCTATGATACCGGGAATCGTACATATACATACCCAGATAAAGAAATTCGTGTATCCGATATGCTCCTGTATCCATCCTGCAGGCATTCCCGGAATCATCATGCCCAGTGCCATGAAACCGGTACCTATGGCATAGTGAGCTGTCTTGTGTTCTCCTTCTGCAATGTAAATCAGATAAAGCATATAGGCGGTGAATCCAAATCCATATCCTAGCTGCTCGATAGCTACACAAATGGAGATAAATAGGGGGTTATCCGGTGTAGCTGCTGCCATCCATACATATAGAAGGTCGGGGAGGTTAATAGCCAGTGCCATGGGTAATATCCATTTCTTAAAGCCATCACGTGAAACCAGAAAACCGCTGACAATTCCTCCGAGAAGCAGAGCGATGACACCGATTGTGCCATAGATCATTCCGACAGTGGCGGTAGAAAGCGCCAAGCCTCCCTGTTCTGCATCATCCAGTAAGAAGGGGGAGGCTATTTTAGCTAGTTGTGATTCTCCGAGCCGGTAGGTAAGCAAGAAGAAAAACATGAGTCCCAGATGCTTCTTTTGGAAGAAAGATATAAATGTCTTTAAGAAATCTTCGAGCAACTTACTGGCCGTGAGCCCTTCTCGTTTGATATCGGTATCAGGATGTGGAAGAATGAACCGGTGGTATAGGGTGAGAGCAAGAAATAATCCTGCCATCAGATAAAAAGTGATACTCCAAGCCAAAGGAATGTTGCCTTGTGAGGTTTCGAGCCATCCGGCGAGCATGACGAGAATACCTTGTCCGAAGATATTGGCAAAACGATAGAATGTATTTCGGATACCTACGAAAAAAGATTGTTCTTTGTTATTTAGTCCAAGCATATAGAATCCGTCAGCCGCTATGTCATGAGTAGCCGAACTGAATGCCATCAGCCAGAAAAAAGCCAGAGTTAGTTGTACAAAATGTGTTGTCGGAATAAAAAAGGCGATGCCTGCAAATCCTGCAGCGATTAAACCTTGCATCGCAATGATCCAGGAACGTTTTGTTTTTACCAAATCAACGAAAGGACTCCATAACGGTTTAATGGTCCATGGCAGATAGAGCCAGGAGGTATAAAGCGTAATTTCTGTGTTTGACAATCCCAGCCGTTTATACATAATGACGGCGATTGTCATTACGGCTACATAGGGCAGTCCTTCCGCAAAGTAGAGTGTAGGAATCCAGTTCCAGGGATTTCTACGCTTTACCGACATACTGTGATTGGTATCTCTTATTGTCATCATGGTATTGACCTTAGAATTATTCGTATTGTTTTTCAAGCACACTACCAGGATAATAGTGGGATAAAATGTCTTTATAGTTGTATCCCTGTTCACCCATAACTGCCGCACCTATCTGGCAAAGTCCTACTCCGTGCCCCCAACCTGCTCCGGTGAAAGTGAAGCGGGTGGGTACTTGACCCTCTTCCCCTTCTTTGTCAACCACGAATGCGGAACTATAAAGATGGGAAGGGGATAAGGTACGGCGTATTTCCAGTTCTTTTCCGATAATAAGCGTTTGTAAAGTACCTACAATCTTTAATCGTACAAGACGTCCGGAAGTTCCCCGTTCGACAGGAATCAAGTCTATGATTTCTCCGAAATTGATTCCCGAACGTTTATGGACCAGTGCTGAAAGTTCTTGTTGGGTATAACTGACTTTCCAACGATAGAAGTCTATTGTTTCCTGATCATAGTTGTTGAGAACCTGGCTCAGCACTCTTTTATCTTGCGTATTGCAGAAAGCGGAAGGTGATGTACGTATCCATTTTTCTGCTTCTTTTTCTATCGTCAGGTCGGGCAGGTGGATTGCAGAGGCATCACGTTGACCGGTCAGGTATGGATGCCTGACATTTTCCCAGCAATTTTGGAACTCTTCAAAAGCGCCGCCGCAACATTTGGAAAAACGTGTGTCACAGATTTCTCCTTCGTATACAAGCACCTCTCCCCTGGTAGAAGATACGGCTTCGATAGCTTGTGGGGTGGAAGTACGGGTAATTCCCTGATAACGTTGACAATGATCATCGGCACAAACATCAAAGTGTGTATGTGCTTCATGATCGTACCATTTGATGAGTGAAGCATCAGAAGTAGAGGAGGAAGAACCGACTGTGTTTTCTTTTCGTGTAGCCATCCCTAATGTTTCATCCTTCATTCTTAATTCTTCATTTAGAATGTTTCTCGTTCTTAATTTATGAACCAGCCAACTTCTGGAAATGACTGCATGTGCTTTTAAGAGACTTAAAGAAGCAGTGGCACTCATTTCCGATGAAATCACACTAGTCAGATATTCTTCAATGGAAATTACATTGATAGCTGTTAGCCTCTCCTCTTCAACGATTATTTTCAGACTCCCTTTGAATCTTTGTGTTTCTTTGCGTTCCCAATGGAAATTGATGCCGATGGTAACATCTTTTAGCTCAAAGAAAGTATCAGTATCCTGTATGGGAGAGAATGATAATTCATTATATGCTTTCCCTTGCCAGTATATCTTTCCTTTTTGAAAAACAGCCTTTTGTATCCCTGATGCCATCGTGCCATCGGGGGTAACGAAGCTTTCCGGGAGAAAGAACTCGATTTCTTTTCCGGAAAGGATACCGACTGTTATCTGAGGTTCTTTCATAATGCTGCCTTTATGCGTTCTGTAATTTTTATAAACTCATCCTGAGGCATAGAAACTTCCCGACGGATTTCATATATCTTCTCGGGAGTCAGTTTGGGAAAATCTTCTTCCCGGACAACAGGAAATATGCCATTCATTTCGGCAATAGCCGGGCTGATAAGAATTTGTTCATCTCCTTCTGCATAATAACAGTCCGGACGGTGTTTGCTACGCAGGAAGATCATGCAGTGATAACGCAGTGTCAAATCTTTCAATTCAGATTCGTAGTATCCTTGGAAAAAATCTTTATGTTTTTCCAAACCGTACCAGGTAAGGATATTCATCATTGGTTCTTTTCCGTTTTTATCAGCAGCGAGTATATCGTAAAGCTGCTTGAATGTACGTGACATTGTTGCTTTGTCCTTTGTCTGGATAAGAATTGCAGTGACTGGATTGTCAATCGAATGTATTTCTACATTACTCTTCTCAATCAACAATTCTTTGTGCCAATCCGCACTTAGTGCACCTTCCAGTTCCTCCTCTTTTCCGCAAGCCTGAAAATGAGCATGGTCCGGAGCAGATGCTCCGCATTCGGGACCATTGTATAAAATGAAGTTCTCTTGCAGCAAACTGGAGAAATCTATCATATCATCGAAACGTTGGGCGATGGATTGTGGTGTATGTTTTCTGTCGATAATTGTCAGATGCTGTTTGAATATGGGGTAAGGATTTACCAATATCTGATAATTTTTATAGCTGACAAAATTTTGTTCCTGCGGACGGTTTTCCTGGCATAGAAAGCAGGGGCGTGCATGAATGGAGGAGGTGTCTGTCTGCGCAGTAGCCGAAAGTATGCGTTTGGGATTAGGAAAGGTATATACAAGCATATCGAAATCCTTTCCGGCCAGACTCATTTTTTTCATTTGCTTTCGGTACTCTTCCAATGCCTGATAGTTCTGTTTGGCAAGTTCCCATGAGTGGGTCTGTTCTTCAATTAATTGTAGGATTGCTTTTTGAGGTTTCAGCTTTATTTTATTTACTTGAATCCTCCGTTGCAATTCCCATGTGCGGATACGGTCTTTGTATACATTATTCTGGTTAACCTTTTCGATGGCTAATGCAGCGTCCGAATTACCTTCCCAGCGGCGACAGAGATAAACGACATCATATACCCTGCCTATCTGATAATTGCTTGAAATGCATAGTCCGAGTGCATAGTCTTCTCCATAGCTGGTATTCGGCACGTTGATTTCCCGGAGGAGGGGAGTATAGAAGGCACGGGGAGCTCCCAGTCCGTTGATGCGTAAAGCGTTATTGCGGCCATTCTCGGGAGTCCATTCTTTGTGGTCTATGATGCCGGGCGCCATTTCTTTCATGTTGAAGTCTGTCATCATATAGGTACCGATTACCATGGCGCAGTTTTGTTCATAGAAAGCGTTTACCATGATTTGCAAAGTATGCTCGTCTTTGTATACGTCGTCACTGTCGAGTTGGATAGCGAACTTGCCGCATTTCTCGTGATGGATACCTGTGTTCCAGCATCCTCCGATACCGAGATCATTTCTTTCGGGGATTATATGAACCAGCCGATAATCAGTACATAACTCCCGAAGGGCTTCCGTGGTTCCGTCTGTAGAATGATTATCGATTACGATGACATTGAATGGAAAAGAGGTTTGCTGGTTCAAAGCGGAGCGGACCGCATCTTTGATAGTACGGATACGGTTGCGTACGGGAATAATGACAGATGCTTCATATTCGAAAGTAGAGGCTGAAAAGTTGACTGACTGAAAACAGGGTTCCAGATATCCGCCGATAGCTTTCAGATGTTCGCTGCATGCCTGTTCCATTTCTATCTGCACCCGGCGATTTTTCGGGTCTACATAGTCGAACTGTTTCTCACCGCTTTTCCGGGTATCGTTTTCTATTTCTGTATATAGATATTCGTTGATATGTACCAGTTTTTTCTTTTGAGAGATTTTGAGGCGTAAATCATATAATCCTGCATACTGATAGTCTTCTTTGGTAGCCTTTACCATTTTTCTGAAAACCTCGCTTTGGAAAAGCATGACAGAACCGAAGTCAAAGTCATCACGCAGGCTGCCGAATTGATAGTCGATAACGGGAGCCGCTTTCCGTATACCATTCACTTGCTGATAATGGTCGGCATATACCATGCCTGCCTGCGTCATTTCCATTATTTGAACCATTCGTTCGAGAGCGAATAATCCCAGCTTTAGTTCAGTATGCTTGGTGTAAAGTAAGGTATATGTTCCATTGGAATGGGAAGCGATCGCTTTCATCGCTTCTGTCGACTGGATATTCGCTATAGAAATCAGTTCACATCCGGGTAGACAGATATCGGTAGCTTCCGGTACCAGCAAATAGATTTTATCTACCAATTCCGATGTGCGTAATTCTTTAACTGTCTGTATCGTTTCTTCCTGTCTGCAAAAAGGCAGGAAACAGTTGATTGTAATTTTCATCTTTAATTTTTTATTTAATCGGGAGAGTTTGCAGATACTTTTACTTTGTCTTTCCTTTTTATTAGTATGCAAAGTCCTGAAAAGGTGAAGAGAGCATTAAGTATAAGCAACTCGTAACTAATCTGATATCCGTTGAACCAGGCTTCCGAGTGACTTTGCAATATGTAGCAAAGTGCAGGAGAAAGAATAGCTACCAACGGAATATATTTATCATAAACTTGTTTCCTGGTAAATATGCCAAAAGCGAATAACCCGAGAATAGGACCATACGTATAGCTTGCCAATGTATAAATAGCATCAATGACACTGGTATTATTCAGGAGATTGAATACAAAAATAACAATTCCCATAATAACGGCCATACCGATATGAACATGTTTTCGTATTTTGCTGAGAATCGCATCCTCTTTCTTATGGGCATTGAGGATATCTACTGTGAAAGAAGTTGTCAGAGCGGTTAGTGCCGAACCGGCAGCAGAATAGGCAGAGGCTATTAACCCGATAATAAACAAGATGCCCACCATTCCGGGAAAATAGTTTCCGGTAGCAATCATGGGAAATAATTCGTCGCTTTTAGCCGGATTTTCTATGCCTTGCCGGGCTGTGAATGTATAAAGCAATACTCCCAACATCAGGAAAAGCAATATCACGAAAAACTGTGAAATGCCACTGGTGATCATATTCTTTTGCGAATCCCGAAAGTTCTTGCAACTAAGGTTTCGTTGCATCATGTCCTGATCGAGCCCATTCATGGCAATCACTGTGAATACGCCTGCCAGAAACTGTTTGAAGAAATATCGTTTATCATTTACATCGTCGAAGAAAAACATTTTGGATAAATCGCTATCCGAAATGGTACTGATTAAACCGCCGAAATTCAAATGCAGGCTCGAAGAAATATAATAAATACAAAGTACAACAGAGACGACCAGGCAAAATGTTTTCAGCACATCAGTCCAGATCAATGATTTTACTCCTCCCCGGAATGTGTAAAGCCAGACGATAAATACGGTAAGAATCACATTTGCCAGGAAAGGAATGCCGAAGGGTTCGAAAATAAGCAGTTGTAAGGTCAGGCATACCAGAAATAA
This sequence comes from Bacteroides faecis, assembly GCF_020091505.1. Lineage (NCBI taxonomy): Bacteria > Pseudomonadati > Bacteroidota > Bacteroidia > Bacteroidales > Bacteroidaceae > Bacteroides > Bacteroides faecis. The sequence goes on from NZ_CP081916.1 coordinate 1,653,516, forward strand.
CCGTACGGCTGCTCCTAACATTTTGGAGATGAAAAAGAACCACGCACCGGTTTTGTAGGAGGAAGTTCCGAATCGGTTCTCCAGATATTCATAGATGGAAACCAATTTCATCCGATAGAATAAAGGGACAAGTACAAAGGCAATGATGAACTGTCCGACGATGAATCCCAACACCATCTGTAAATAGGAAAAGCTGCTGGCTTGTACCATACCCGGCACCGATACAAAGGTGACTCCCGAAATAGTAGAACCAATCATGGCAAAAGCAACGATATACCATGCTGATTTACGATTCCCGACAAAGAATCCTTCATTGTCTGCTTTGTGTCCTGCTATGTAGGAGATGGTAAACAAGATCACAAAATAGGCTATAATCGTAACAGATAAGATGATTGGACTCATAGCTGCTGTTTAAATTCGTTTGTGGATGAAATCATCCGAAACTCTTTTTACTTCTTTGCTGACAAATGTAGGGATTTTAATCTATAAACTTTTATTCTTGTTCGTTTTTTCTTCCCGGAGTGCCTCCTGTTGCGTTTTTTGAGGAACTCCAGTTCGATTTTAGAGCCGACTTTAGCTCCGGTGATTTCTTTTCAAGAGATACACCCTGGTTTCTTACTCCTTCGTTATGCATCTTGTCGGAGTAAATGCATTTGTCTATGATTCTTGGTTTTTCTTCATTGGTGGTTATGGCCAGATAGCCTCCATCATTGTTTATTCGTGGGAAAGTGGATATTTGTATGATATTATTTTTGTCAGCTTTGTGCTTGTTGATAAGAGTGGCAGCAGATTTTGTCAGACAGATATACCCATGAGGAGGAAAGTCCAGCCTTTGATTCTTGTCCGGATGCTTCAAGATGGCAGTTGTCGTGGTTTGCGTTGTACCGGAACCATTGTCAATGTACCTCAATAGTTTTAATGACGGGACCGAAACAGTGGAGTTGGATGGATTGTAAAGCTCTATATACTCTGCACCATATGTTGCGTTATCATACATGATTTCATTTAGCAATAGTAGATTTTTTACTTCCTCCGGGTAATCGGGGAGAACGGGCTTTTCCGGTGTTTCTGGTTCTTCCGGATGATCCGGTGTTTCCCCCGGTTCCGTAGTTGTCTCCACATCATTGGACAATTGTATATGATGGAAAGTAAAGCCGTCACAGCGAGTCTTTGTGTAAACACAGTATATGCCACAACAGACGGAATTTTGTATACTGCTGTCTTTGACCTGTTTTTCTTTCGTATATTCTTCCTCTGACAGCAACCGTGTCCAGAAAGTCCAGTATCCATTGTTGTCGCATTCTACTTTGACGTAAAGTTTAGGTGAGTTGTTCCCCTTCATAAGCTCTCTGCCGGAAGCTAACAGTTTTAATTCTGCCCCGTTCTGCCGGTAAAGTGCCACGTTGTCTTTGGCTCCTCCTATCTGAATAAAATATCCGGTTAATTCACCGGAAAGGACGTTTGAAGAGGAAGTAAGGTAAAAACGGGCATAATTGTTGGCAGAAGGATTAAATGTCAGACGTACTCCAAACTCCCACCGGGTATTATGGACGGAAGAAGACGGAAATGTGATGTAGGCTGTGCCGGCATCTTCTTCCGGATCATTGAGATGTACTCCTTCTTTGGTATTAATGGTAAATTTATCCGTTTCTCCTGTCCAGGGAAGTTCGGCTGTAGTGGTGTCTTCTCCTGTTTCTTCCTTTGTGTCTTCATCGGGCGGAGGTGCACAATTGTAGAATGCAACCATGAAAAGACTCAAAAGAATCAGGGCTTTACAAACTTTCATACGGTTATAATTATAGTTGTTATCTTTTTTACCGTATTTGTTTGTGTGTTACGCAGAGGCAATTGCGGTGTGGATAATTGTTTGATGAGGCAAAGATAAGGTATAATGTTGAATAAATAAAAGATAGCTACTTTAGTTTTGCATACATATGTCGTTTAATGAAAAGAGTTGCCGCAGATCTGTTGTAACAAGACTTGGGGCAACCCTTTATCGATTACTCAAAACGCGGCATCACATATTTATCTGTATAAGAAGTGAAAGTAATACCGGGCATATAATGCGTATTCGATTCATTTTCCAATTTCTTTATCAGTGAATAATCATCCGCATTCAAAGCATAATAATTATCAGAGGCCGGGCTGGTCACCCGAACTGTCCAGTCGAACATATTGCCTATGATAGTCAGTGCATCCGTTTCGGGATTGAATGCAGGAATGCCTGTTTTCACTATATCGTATGTGCGGCTTCTCAGCACGTAAAAGGCATTATTGACATCTGTCAGAAAGGCAAGCGTCTTTTTGTTTCTGAATTCCGTCAGATACAGGTGCTCTAATGTCAGTCCTTCGGGTAACGGAATAGCGCGGACATAAGGGCGTCCTTTCACCTGTTTCAGATGGAACAGACGACGGTCGGCATCCAGCAGAAGATATCCTTCATCGTATTCCTTCTTCACCGTAGGATTTCCTACAATCTCAATGGCAGGAAAATGAAAATCTTTCTTTGCCATCGCTTCTGTGAACTGAAGGCTTTTTTCTGCATTTACACTGTTCGAAGCCATATCGATAAACTCAATACCTTTGGACGTAATGCGGAATACATCATCCGGCATCTTCAGGTCCACACGTCCGGACATGGACTCCAACAAAGGATAAAGGCCGATAGAAGGAGCATTGATATCCGTAGGTACACTGCGGAAATTGAAGTTTTCCGTCTGTACGATTTTCGGAGTGACGGCTATCCCGTTAATTGTATCCGGGAAGCGTTCGTCGGACATCAGTTGGCGGAAATAAAACATGGGGAGGATACTGTCGAAGGCCGCTTCGGAATAAATATTTCCGGCAGCATCGCGACGTACGGTTCCTTTTCCTTCTTCCTGTCCCATTAAGGCAAAGTCGCCGATCACGAAACTATATAGCGTAAAAGGAGTCTTCTCCGGTTTTACGACAAAGAAGTTGTAACACCAAGGCAACTGCCAGAGAAGCAGGAACGCGATGGTGACATATAATAGTATGGTACTGAAACGTTTCATCTTTATTTAATTCTTCATTTTTAGTTCTTCATTCTTCATTCTCTTAGTCCTGTTTTCCCGCTTTGAACCGCACTATGGAAAGCCATGAGAAAGAAGCGGTCAGCAAAGTATAAACCAATAGATACGGGAGGAACTTGTTGTAAGCTTCCGGTGTGGGCGACAGAAAGAAGATTCGCAGTAATAGCACGGCGATAATGAGATTGATGATTCTGCGTTTCCATGCCGGCTCGAGACAGATCCATGCGACGAGCAGGTATCCGGAAATACCGGCAAGATACCATGTAAGGGCAGTCAGCAATATATGATTCTTCAGTTCGTGAGCCAGCACTCCGCTTAGATAAATCTCCATCAGCAGGAAGTTGGAAGCAAAGCAGACAAGCAGCAACACTAAACCGGAGAACAGCATATTGCCCGTCATCTTCAGTTCGGGATAAGGCAGATGCAGGGTCAGCTTCAGACATTTGCGCTGCATCTCGGGGACGAACTGCACGACAGCCATCAGTACTCCGGCAATCAGGGGAATGTATTGTAACATCTCGATGAATATGGCGTCCCGTTGCATCATGACTTCCCATACATGCGCAGCGCCTTTCATTTCTACTACCCGGTTGATACGAAGCATACAGTAGCCTGTAAAACCGAGTGTCGTGATCACGGCAAGTAGAAAATACCACCGGGTCTTTATCCATTCTTTATAAAATATAGCGTACATTCTTTTGGAATTTTGATTGGTGAATTTTGATTTGTGAATGATGGAAACCTTAGTATTTACCGGTCAGACCGATGAAGGCGTCTTCCAGATTCACATGCTCGCTATGCAAGTCCGTATAAGGCACTGACATTGATTTCAGTTTCGCTTCTGCCTCTGCAGGCGGAAGGAAGGAGAATGTTTCCAGCGTATTCCTCATAACGGAAGGATGATAGAAATCATCGGATGCGGGAAGTTCGTAACCTTCGGGAACAGTACATGTGTAGCGACGTCCTTCTTTCAGTAATTCATCAATCGGTTTCTGAATCAGAATCTTTCCGTAGTCCATCATGATACAGTCGTCTACCAGTCGCTCCATATCCTGAATAATATGCGAGGTCAGGAAGACGGTTTTGCCTTCGGAGCGAGCGTAATCACGAAGATAATCCACAAACAGGCGGCGATAGCCGGGATCGAGTCCGAGTGAGAAATCATCTAATACAAGAAGTTCGGGATTCTGCGCCAGGATCAGTCCGAGAGCCACTTGTGAACGTTGGCCGCAAGACATGCGTGAGATACGCTGTCCGGGAGCTACTTTCAGCTTGTTCATCAGCTCATAGTAAGCCTCTTTTTTCCATTGGCCCGGGTAAAAGGCTGCGTAGAACTTCTCTATCTGCGTGATGGTCATGAATTGATACTGTACGTGCCCTTCGATCAGCAGTCCGATGTTGCGGCGCAATGCCGGAGCCATCGTCTGTATCTCCTGCCCGAAGATACGGCATTCTCCGGAGCGTGGTTTCAGATAGCCGCTCAGGATGTTGATGGTTGTGGTTTTTCCGGTACCATTCTTGCCCAGTAGTCCGAGGATGCGTCCTTTGGGGACTGTGAAACTGAGATTCTCGTAAATCAACCGTTTGCCGTAATAGTGCGTCAGGTTGTTACATTCTATAATTTGTTCCATTTTATTATATCAGTTATTCTGTTCAAAAGAAGAGAAGAAAAAGGACGGGAATGATAATTCCGACAATCATTTCTATTCCTCCTCTGCCGATAATACCTTTATTGCCTTTCAGCATGATGACTCCGGAAAGGGTGATGATGATGAGGCCGACTGCGAAGATATCCGCAAAGTAAGTCCACCATTGTCCGGGGTTGTAGTGCAAACGTGCCATTGCTCCGATGAGTGGCCGGCGGGTGACTGACTCGTAGACAGCCTCTCCCGTACTGACGTTTACCTGCAAGTTGGACCCTCCTTTCAGAAATACTTTCATGATGTCCGCTTTCGGGAAATAGTGTTTGGTATAGTTGCCTTCCTCTCCTAATGGTTGTAGCAGGGTAAGTACTTTTTCCTTTTTCATTCCCTCTTTGCCCGGTAGCTTCCCGGTAATCTTATATTCTTTCCGTTCGATGGAGAAGTTGGGATTGACAGTGTCACGATGATTCATTACAATGCCGGAAATGGCATAAATCAAGACCATTCCGGCAAAGAAAAATGATAAATCACGGTGTATCAGTCGACTCCATTTACGGATGCTGCTACTCCACTTCATACGAATTAGCTTCCATGAAATAGAAAGACAGATATTCTTTACCGCTGTTCGCTTTCCGGTCTGCTATCTTGGCACGGAAGTCGGCTATGCGGGCTTCGGGAGTGCTGGCAGTTTCACCGCGTGCTTTCTTTTCAGAGTCGCATCCGGCTTCTCCGTCGCCATGCTTTTCGGCAGCTTGTGCTTTGAGCTGTGCTTCCCAGTTCTGGAGGTAAGCTTCGTCAATGCGCTGTTCTTTCAGTGTTCCGGTGACGCGGACAATGGAGTTCACACATTTCGGGTCGAATGCTCCCAGTGTGCCGGCTTCTACGCGGATCACTTGTGTGTCGTCACTACCCATCAGGAAGATTTTCCTGGCACCATGCTTGCAGGTATGTGTGCAAACACCTTCGATGGTTACTTCTTGCCCTGCCAGACTTTCGGCATTGGCAAGAAGAGAGTCAATTTCTAAAGCAGACGATGTAGCCTGTTCTGTTGTTGTGTCCGAGGAACTTTTCTGTTGTTTGTTTCCACAAGAGGTTCCGATGAGGGCAACCGCCAGTAGGGCGATTGCGATGTTTAGTCTTTTTGTTTTCATTGTTATAGCTTGTTTTATATATAGTTTAAAATTTTATTCTGCTGCTTTGTCTCTTACGCAACGGAGTTGCTGACCGGACTTCATGCTGATGTAACTTAATGACAATCTGCCTTCCGGATATCTGGCGGATGTAAATGTACTCATCAATCCAAAGAACTGGATGTTCGTGAGTACGTTTGATGCATTGTACACTGGCTTATAGGCAGTTGAAGTCATATAATGATTCAAGGCAGGTTTATTATACCATTCTGTCTTTGTACTGGTAGCACTGGATATTACAGTCTTCTGATAACTGGGAGTGGCAGTGAAATTTGCCATCATACGAGTTCCGGAGAATTTGTAATTGAGTCCGGCATCAATCAGGGATTGAATTTTGGCTCCGTCATAGCCGCTATCATAGAAGAGGGCATCTTGACTATTATCCGGTGTTTTACCATCGGCATCAGCTGTAGTTTTACCAACAAGATTGAAGTATTCGATACGTGTCGGTATATGCCAGCCTTTCGGACAAATTCCTTGTGCTCCTTCAAAAGTATTATAATTGCTTTCGGTTATAGTTTTACCAAGTGCGGCTTCCATATCGTATAGATAGCCCAGCTCTTTTACAGAAGCATTGTCTGTTAGTGCGGTTGTTGCACCGTCTACGATTTCGTATGGATACCAAATATGAGAATCTGCTGTCGGGTCACTGGATGGAGTATATCCTTTAGGCAGATAGCAAAGTGGTTCAGCCATCCATATTGTACCGTTGGCAAGAGTTACGGTATTATACTTTACTTCGTCATATAAGAAATAGTTTTCGTCCAGATGCTCTTCAAAAGGAACCGTATTATCTGCTCCGATTTCTCCTTCCTCCGTCCAGTTTTCTATCTCACCACTGAGCGTCACAATGATATCATCGGACAATACACGGACATTGACACTATATTGACCACCTTGAACTAACGTTGTAGATGCGAGTCTTTGCGTCAAAGTCTTATTGTCTGAGGTTGTTACAGCAAGAGTGAATGCAACCGTCTGTGGAACTACGATAGCACGGTAAGTGGTGTTTTTTGTCACCTGTTGTGTTGTGACGTTTGCTGCCGCGGCACTCTCGCTTGCGGTTACCTTCATGGTAGCCAGATCGATATTGGCAGTGGGAACAGCCCCTCTGAGAACTACCGACGAAATATCTAAATGAGTTTCGTTTGTCACATTAATGACCATTTTGGTAAGCATGTGTTTGAAGACCATGCTGATTGAGTTAGCCGAAGGAAGTACTTCGGATTTGCTTGCCGCCATAAAGTCGGAGATTCCGTACTTGGCGCTCTGGTCTGCATGCACGGTGAATGAAGTCGGTACACCGGCTGAGGTATACGGATAATAAGCCACGAATGAAGACTTGTCGGTCCCTTCGGGATACCATTTCAGACTTCCGGCAAAAGCACCGTCATTGAAAGTCATAAGCTCATTCTTGGCATATTCCGTACCGTCTTCTTTAGTGATACTCAGACCAATCTGGTCCTGATTCTCGAAGTTGACTTCTGTGGCACGCGTAATAATAGGAGTGATAGTCACCCGGTCGACCGATGATACAACTCCGTTCTCTTCTTCTTGTTGGCAGGATGCCAGAAACGCTGCTGCCAGCACAAATAATATCCCCTTTTTCATCATTAGATAGTTTTATATTATGTAAAAGAATAAATTTAAAAAGTATAACCTAACTTAATCGTTTCGTTCCAGCGGCTCGAACCTTCTATATACCGGAGATTGAAGTCGTGTGTATAGCTACCCTGAACTTCCGCATAAATTCCCCGGTTGAAGTTATAGCGTAATCCGAGATTGAAAGTTGCTTGGGAAGCCGTTGCATATTCGTTTTGCAGATTGTAGTAATCTGTCAGACGATACGGAGGATCACCGGGTTCCGTATTCGTTTCGGCAGTCCTGTTTTTCTCGCTGGAGTTTCCTGTCGAGAAAGAGACGGCTGCTTTCAAATCTAACTTTCCCGTATGGAGCACTCCGGAAACATACGTCCGGCTGCAAAACATCTTTTGTGAAGCTACATAAGGATACATCTGGGTAGTGAGTTGTTTGAAGGTGGAAAGATGCGTTCCCAAACGCACTTCTCCCCGACGGCTCATTAGTTCATATTCGGGATTGGCCGTGAAAACTTCTTTTTCGAAGATACGGTTCGAACCATGAATATGAGTATTTGTCACTCCGTTGACAGTCTCTTTGCTCAGCACATTCTCATTGTTGACCAGATGAGACCATTGCAGATTGAATCGGATAAAATGCTCGTTACTGCCTTGCCTGAAACGATAGCTGATATGGGAAGTGAGCCGGTCAGTGGGAAATTTGAACCAGATGGTTTCTCTTTCACCGGCAGAGCCGGAAGAATGGGTGTATTCAATATCACCATAGAAACCCTTCCATTGAAACTGCAGTGCTCCTCCGTGTGATAACTCCTTGATAGGGAAACCGTTGATGCCCGATTCGCTCAGGTGAATGCCACTGCCATTCCATGTTTCGTAGGCTCCGTACATCAATCCTTTGTCCAGAAAAGCATTGTACAGACTTTCTGCCGTACCGATTACTTCCGCTTTGACTGATTCGCTGTTTTTACCGAAAATGTAGGAAAGCCCGATGGCCAGTTCTCCCGAATGATACATGATGCCGGGAGCCACTTGCAGATCCAGTCGGTAATTGGTATGACGCACATCTTTTCGTTTGGAGTAGTTGGCAGAAGCAAAGTCTATCTTTCCTCCCAGACGCCAGTTCGGGTTCAAATTGGTGGCTATACCTCCCATAAAGGAGTAAGTTTGCAGGTCTTTGCGTCCGGGTGTGAACTCCAGAATATCTACAGGATAAAATCCGGGATGGATAAACATAGAACCGCTCATATCCTTGCCGGAAGTGTGGTCGAACGAGAATGATCCGATTAAAGAGTAATCTTTCAGATGCGTAATGGACTTCGCTGTCGTTCCGGCACTCCACGTCTTGCTTGCCTCGTAAGAGTTGCGGAAGTCACCCTGATTATTGCTGCCATACAATTCGGCATAGGAGGCGTTCGTGTTCTCCATCATGATACCTGTGACATTGGCTCCGGCGTTCCATGAGTTGCGTCGTTCTACTATGTCATAAGTCTGTGCCGATATTCCGGACACGATACACAGCAGCAGACATTCTATATAGATTCTTTTCATATTACTCATGCAATGATGGTTTATCCCGTTCATAAAAATCGGTAGAAGAGTTGTTCGTATCTGCCATTACCTCATAGCCTGCCTCCTGCGTGGCCTCTTCGTCTATATGGCGATATAGGCTGCGTCCGCTGTACGTTGCACTTTGGGTGACGTAGCCGGCATCAATAGAAGGGGAGATTCTCTTTTTGTTGCTTGAAGAACCGCCATAATATACTTCCGCTCCGTCAATCACCCAGTCCAGAGGAATCTTTATGACCTGGTCCACTGTGCTTCCGGGCTTTTGTATGACGTTGCCCGCTCCAAGAACATAGTCCTGTATGGTAGTCCCTTTAGCCTTGAAGATGATGGTGGCGGGAGAAAAAATCGAGTAAGAATACGCATTGGCCTGTCCTGTCTTTATGACTACATTCAGGTGGTGGTCCGATGTGATTTGATCACCCGGAGCCGGATGGTACAGCGTATTCGGGAAATAAACATTGTTATAGCATACAAAGTACCCGGGTTTGTTCAGGTTGACAGATTGCGGGTATTGCGCCGCATGATCGATCGCTCCGTTGATGGCAATGACTGCATCTTCACCCGGTTGGAGGGGGAACGATTTGCCGGTACCGCCAAACTGCCAGATGCACTGGATAACGGGGGCGAAATCGGGGAAGATCGTTGCTCCGGTCATCTCGTCTTGTGTCACCCATACATTGGTAGAGTGTGAATTATAAGGATCGAGTGCTCCAAAGCACAAGCTGTCGAGGTACTGTACTTCCGAATCGTTGTTGTGCAGGATGATGTATTTGTCGGACTGATAATCTCCTTCCAGTGGCAGCTTTTTGCATCCTCCGCAATAGATTTCTTTGATAATGATTGTTCCGGCTCTGGAATGAGTCAATGGAAGGCTGAAGGTCATGTCGCTGTTGGCCAGTTTCACATTGTCTGCCAGTCCGTTGAAGATATGCGTTCCATTCTTGTCGCTGACCTGTATGCGGTATATACCATTGGTCAGTGAGAATTGTGCCGTTCCCTTCTTGTCGGTCTTTGTCCGGTAAGAGTTGCCACGGTCCACATCCTCTATTTTCACAGTCACTCCCTCCCGGAGATATTCAGCGTATTCATCCGGATAAACGGCGGTGACTTGCAGCGTATGCAGCTGGTCATCATAAGGATTGGCCTTGTCGATGTCCGTGCATCCGGCTACGGCATAAACAACAGTTACTAATAATATGTATATAGATCGCTTCATAAGTTTAAAATTTAACGCGGCAAGTGAGTCCGTAATAGAAATCCGGAGTGAAAACGGCACTGACACCGGTTGCATACGATTTCACATACGGTCGTGAGTTGGTAAAGTTAATAGCATTGAGAGACAGAGATACATGGTCACCGATCTCTTTGGTGATATTAATATTGGCGGAGAAATAAGGATCATATCCATCTGCGGCAAATGTATAGGCGTTGCCCGACTTGCGTATCAGATGGGCAAATTCCGGATTTCCGGCTTCGGCCTCGGTAAAAGGATGCACCTCATTGTTCAGGTCGAGATATGCCACCGGATAGATGGCCGTATAAGAATTGCCGTCATAAATACTTCCTCCTGTTTTTGTATGATTGTCCTGACTGACATTGAAAGCATATTCTCTGCCGTTGTACTCGGATATGTTTTGCGACCGCTTCACCAAAGAAGCTTCCAGCCTGCATGATATAATCAGTCTGGCTTTGGGGATACGGGTAATCGCTGTGATATTTGCATCCAGTGAGTGTGTGCGTTTGCCGTTGGCTGTTGCTGATGGATTGTCGCCATTGGCATAAATACCTACATATTGGTACGAACGGTTGGCAAGGCTGGTGTGCGACCATCCGTTCTGATAATAGTAAGATAGCGAATTGTCAATGTATTTGCTATACGTATAGGCGGCATCTACCCGGATTTGTGTACGGATAGGAGTTATTTCCGGAAAGTCGACAATCATTTCGGCTCCTCTGCGGACTACATCCGTTCCATTATCCGGTGAAGCAGACTTGACAAATGTCTGATCTGTTACTTTTACGTCCATCGGTGTCCAATAGCTGGATTCGTTTTCCCGTATATAGACCATTCCCGTCTGGTTGTCCACATTGATCTGCGGATTGGCGGGCATGCTGAATCCGTCCGGCAACTGAAGCACATTGTATGAAAACGGAGTATAGCTGTTGGTATATTTATAAGGCAGTTTCGTTCGGTTGAAATATCCGACCAATGAAACTTTTGTCCGGCCCATGTTCATGTCAATACCTAGTTCCGCATTCTGATTCCGCTGCCAGCGCAGCTTTTCGTTGTGTAGCAACGTGTATGGCTGACTGTAATAGATGTAGGATGACTCATTATTATTATAAGAAAGCCCGAATGTCTGGATGTCCCGGTATTCCTGTCTGGGATACAATACATAGTACGACGGCAGCTTTTCGGTAATTCCCCATCCGCCCCGGATGGAAATGTGGCTGTTCAACTGCCATTGGGCATTGAAACGGGGAGATACCGTATTCAACTTCTCATACTGTGTACCGCTGATGAACAGATTCTCCCAACGTACGCCTGCCATGAGTCTTACCATTGTGTTGCCGACAGGGAATGATAAGTTTTCTTCTGCATAAAGCGAAACATTGTGCATGTACGGATAAGATGTGTACGGACGCGGACGATATCCGTTAGGAGCTAACGAAGGGTCCTGATAGTATTCTCCCTCTCCTGCGTTTCCTGTCCCTTTCCATTGAACACCGGCCTTCAGATTGCTGTTCACATGGTTGAACCGTCGGTTCCATTCATATTTCAGTGATGCGGCGTAATCCAGTTCTTTGGAATCGATGATCTGGTCGGCAAAAAAGGTATATGGTAATTTGTTGGCAATGAAATAGCCTTCTTGTTCGGTGTGAACGGCAGGCTGTTCGGACGCGTAAGAATAGAAGGTATGCGCGTGCGAGTGATTGTCATTGAAGTATACGGATGCGTCAAGTTTGAGGTTGGTAACCCATGACTTGTTGAGCAACCATGTCAATGAGGTGTTTGCCCGAAATACATTGTCTCTTACTTTCGTGTATTCTCCGGTGTATGCATCAGGATCGTCCTTGGTGTTCATACCTCCAATGTTGCCGGTGAATCCGACATCGAATCTAAGCACCTTGCGGAATGTATTGCTATAGCCGGCAGAGAATCCTCTTCGTGTGTAAGATGTATAGGGTGAAGTTAATTTCTGAGTGGCTTTGGTCCATTCGCCGCTGATGTTGACAGTACCTTTGTCATTCCCTAAATCCAGTCCTTTAGAAAAGGAAACCTGTTCTGTACGGGGATTGACAGACAGGAGAATATTCCACGGGGTCTTGCCTTTTTTGGTATGTATCTTCACCATACCGCTGTTCAGGTCTCCATATTCTGCCGAAGGTACTCCTGTAACGACTTCGACCGACTCGATATCTGCTACACTAATGTTGCGGGTGTCTATTCCGCTCATGTTACCAAAAGAGGAATTGTTGCCAATGCGTACGCCATCCACTTCTACTGCCGTACCGAATGCCGCGTTACCTGCAGACGAACCTCCGTCTCTTAATGAAAATACATTGTTGTTGGTCAGGTTCGGAACTTTCGTTTTCCCTCCCGGAAGAAGGGAAGAGATATCGCTTACATTAGATACCTGCAAGTGTTCCAACGCATTACTTCCGATGAAAAGAGTTGTATTCAGTTCGCTTTTGGGAGCCTGTGCGGTAATCACCACATCATCCAATGCGAGCGTATTTTCTTTCAACAGTATTTTTAATCCTTTTATAGGATGGTTCACATCCACTTGAACTGTGGCCGGAACATAGCCGAGGAAGGAAACTTCCAGATTATACTTGCCTTCCTGTACTCCTTGTATCGTGAATTCTCCCTTTTGATCGGATATTGCCCACAAATAGGTACCTTTGATCAGGATGGATGCACCGGGTAATGGAGAACCCGCCCTTTCGTCGGAGATACGACCGGAGATAGAATAAATGTTGGGGCTGGCTTCAATTCTGAAAACAGTGAAAGAAAGAAGCAAGCAAAGCATTATTTTAAGTGCAGAAGATCTCATAGAACAAATTTTGTGCAAATTTCGCTCTATATCGCCAATGGTACAATCGCAAATAATGGTTAATTTTAGGTATATGAGTACCCATAAATAGGTATAGCTTGATTCCGTTTCCTGCTTTTTCTCTCCAAGTGAATTAAACATAGGTTTTGCTCCCATGCTCTCACTGTCTGTCTGTATCCCTTTGTTCATCGGTGTTTCAGCTATGGTAGCAACTGTGGTAGCAGAGTGAGAGCAAGCGTTTGCTCTCACTCTGTTTTTGTCCTGTAGTATATTGTTTTCCTGATGTTATTTGTTGATTTCTAGTGTGTTAATGCTTGATATGTTAACTATTAATGCTTGATGTCCCGGCTGTTAATAACTGATAAATCAGACGTTAATAGCTGAGACGTCATGCATTATTGGCCGATAAATGGTTCAAGCCTTCTGAAAGAACAGGTGAATTGGAGCAACAGATCCGGTCAACCTGACCGGATGGTGCGGTTCATTCAACTCTATCGACAGGTGTTTCAAAAAGTTTCAAGCGCTTGAAACACTTTGTTCCACCGCTTGAAACACTTTGTTTCATTACTTGAAACAGTTTGTTTCATTGCTTGAAACACTTTGTTCCAAGGCATGAAACACGCTGTTTCAACGGTTGGAACTGAATTTGGAACTACAGGGGAATAGGGAATAGCCTGATGATACTGGAAGATGTGGAAAGAAAGTGTGTGTAGCTTCAAAGCAAACAAAGAAGGCCGGCTTGCTACGCGACAATCGTCACAGTGCAAGCCGACCTTTATTCTGGTCTTATCTATATATCTTATACGTTCTTTACCTTGATCAGGTATTCAGCGATCTGCACGGCATTCAGCGCGGCACCTTTCTTGATCTGGTCACCTACAATCCAGAATGTCAGTCCGTTATCGTTGGTCAGGTCTTTACGGATACGTCCTACGTAGACAGGATCTTTGCCTGCAAGGAACAACGGCATCGGATAATCCTTTTCTGCCGGGTTGTCCTGAAGCACCAGTCCTTCGCCTTTGGCAAATGCTTCGCGGGCTTCTTCCACAGAGATCGGACGTTCTGTTTCCACCCAAATGCTTTCAGAGTGAGCACGTAATGCAGGAACACGTACACAAGTTGCGCTGACTTTCACGTCAGAGTGCATGATTTTGCGTGTTTCGTTATACATTTTCATTTCTTCTTTGGTATAACCGTTTTCTGTAAACACGTCGATTTGCGGAATCAGGTTGAATGCCAGCTGATAAGCAAACTTCTCTACAGTCACAGGCTCGTTGGCCAATACCTGACGGTATTGTTCGTACAGCTCGTCCATAGCGGCAGCACCGGCACCGCTGGCAGCCTGATAAGTAGAAACATGCACGGTTTTTATATGAGAAAGCTGTTCGATGGCTTTCAGTGCAACTACCATCTGGATAGTTGTACAGTTAGGATTGGCAATGACGCCACGCGGACGCTCCAACGCGTCTGCGGCATTTACTTCGGGCACTACCAGAGGTACATCAGCGTCCATACGGAAAGCGCTGGAGTTGTCGATCATCACAGCACCATACTTGGTGATTGTTTTCTCGAACTCCTTGGATGTTCCTGCACCGGCAGAAGTGAAAGCAATGTCTACTCCTTTAAAGTCATCGTTGTGTTGTAAGAGTTTGACCTCGATCTGTTTACCGCGGAAAGTATAAGTTGTTCCGGCACTACGTTTAGAACCGAACAAAACTAACTCGTCCATCGGGAAGTTTCTCTCATCGAGCACGCGCAGGAATTCCTGTCCTACGGCTCCGCTTACGCCAACAATAGCTACTTTCATCTTTTTCTTTTGTTAAATGTGAATACTGTATTTATCTTCCAGTTCTGACGAATAGGATAGATTTGGCTGCAAAATTATAACATTTTGCCATATAAACCGCATTTTTGTCGAAGAATTATTATTTCAATCTATCTACCTATGAATTGGAGGTATGCGAACTTTTTTGTTCCTTTGCATTGAAATCCTAAAACCACGGACCTATGAACCTGTTTGAATTCAATTTAGCGTTACCAATAACTGATCCGACGTGGGTGTTTTTTTTGGTACTAATTATAATTCTGTTTGCTCCGATGATTCTGGGGCGCCTTCATATACCTCATATTATCGGTATGATTCTGGCGGGTGTGCTGATCGGCGAACACGGATTCCATGTGCTCGATCGTGACAGCAGTTTCGAATTGTTCGGTAAAGTCGGACTTTACTATATCATGTTCCTTGCCGGACTTGAAATGGACATGGAAGACTTCAAGAAAAACCGGATGAAAAGTGTTGTCTTCGGCTTGCTTACCTTCCTGATTCCTATGGCGTTGGGTATATGGAGCAGTATGAGCATGCTGGGGTATGGTTTTCTTACTGCCGTATTGCTTGCCAGTATGTATGCTTCCCATACCTTGATTGCTTATCCTATTATCAGCCGTTACGGGTTGTCCCGTTTGCGCAGTGTCAATATTACGATTGGCGGTACGGCGATTACGGTCACTCTTGCCCTGATCATCCTTGCTGTCATAGGCGGAATGTTCAAAGGCACTGTCGACGGTCTGTTCTGGGTATTCCTTGTGGCGAAAGTAGCCTTTCTGGGTTTTCTCATCATCTTTTTCTTCCCCCGTATCGGACGTTGGTTTTTCCGGAAGTATGACGACAGTGTGATGCAGTTCGTGTTCGTGCTGGCTATGGTCTTCCTCGGCGGCGGACTGATGGAGTTTGTTGGGATGGAAGGTATTTTGGGAGCTTTCCTGGCAGGCTTGGTCTTGAACCGTTTGATTCCTCATGTTTCTCCATTGATGAACCGGCTGGAATTT
Organism: Bacteroides faecis; assembly: GCF_020091505.1. Classification (NCBI taxonomy): domain Bacteria; kingdom Pseudomonadati; phylum Bacteroidota; class Bacteroidia; order Bacteroidales; family Bacteroidaceae; genus Bacteroides; species Bacteroides faecis. The sequence goes on from NZ_CP081916.1 coordinate 1,669,450, forward strand.
GTAGGAAATGCCCTGTTCATTCCTTATTTCCTGATCGGTGTCGGCATGATTATTGATGTCCGCAGTCTGTTTACAGGTGGCGAAGCGCTGAAAGTGGCGATAGTCATGACGGTGGTAGCTACTTTCAGCAAATGGCTGGCAGCATGGCTCACGCAGAAGATTTACCGTATGCAGTCCAATGAACGCAGCATGATCTTCGGATTGAGTAATGCGCAGGCGGCAGCCACACTGGCAGCGGTGCTGATCGGACACGAAATCATCATGGAGAACGGCGAGCGGCTGCTCAATGATGATGTGCTGAACGGTACGGTCGTGATGATTCTTTTCACCTGTGTGATCAGTTCGCTGGTAACGGAACGCTCCGCCCGTCGTTTTGCACTGAATGAAGATACGCAGCCGGAAGATAAGGGCGTGAAGAAAACGATGGAACAGATTTTGATTCCGGTAGCCAATCCGGAAACGATTGAGAACCTTGTCAATCTTGCGCTAGTCATCAAAGATACCAAGCAGAAGAATGGCATGATTGCCCTGAATGTGATTAATGACAATAACAGCTCGGAGAATAAAGAACTGCAAGGCAAGCGGAATCTGGAAAAAGCGGCGATGATTGCCGCTGCCGCCGATGTCCCGGTGACGATGGTGAGCCGTTATGATTTGAACATTGCTTCGGGAATTATACATACCATCAAGGAATATGAAGCTACGGATGTAGTGATCGGTCTGCACCGCAAGGCCAATATTGTCGATTCTTTTTTCGGAAACCTTGCCGAAAGTCTGCTGAAAGGTACTCACCGCGAAGTGATGATAGCCAAATTCCTGATGCCGGTCAATACGCTCCGCCGTATTATCATCGCTGTTCCGCCTAAAGCCGAATTTGAAACAGGCTTCTCCAAATGGGTAGAGCATTTCTGCCGGATGGGAAGTATTCTTGGCTGTCGCGTACATTTCTTCGCCAACGAACGTACACTGATGCGCCTGCAACAACTGGTAAAGAAGAAATTCAGCGGCACTCCGACCGAGTTTTCCATGCTCGAAGAGTGGGGCGATCTTTTGCTGTTGACCGGACAGGTGAACTACGATCATTTATTCGTCGTTATCTCGGCCCGCCGGGGTTCTATCTCGTATGATCCTTCTTTCGAACGTCTGCCGGCACAGTTGAGCAAATACTTCTCGAACAACAGTCTGATTATCCTGTATCCCGACCAGTTCGGTGATCCGCAGGAGATTGTATCTTTCTCCGACCCGCGTGGCTACAACGAATCGCAGCATTATGAAAAGGTGGGCAAATGGTTTTATAAATGGTTTAAGAAAAGCTGATGGAAGAGAACTGGCAACAACGGACGGAACTCCTGCTGGGAGAAGATAAAATGAAGCGTATCCGGGCTTCGCATGTACTGGTCGTCGGTCTGGGAGGCGTAGGGGCGTATGCTGCCGAAATGCTTTGCCGGGCAGGGGTCGGGCGGATGACGATTGTAGACGCCGATACCGTGCAGCCTACCAATATGAATCGCCAGCTTCCTGCCATGCACTCTACTCTGGGGATGCCGAAGGCGGAAGTGCTGGCGGCACGATATAAGGATATCAATCCGGATATTGAACTCACCGTCTTACCCGTTTACCTGAAAGACGAGAATATTCCCGAATTGCTGGACTCTGCCAGATTCGATTTTATAGTGGATGCCATCGACACGATCAGTCCTAAATGTTTTCTGATTTATGAGGCGATGAAGCGTCATATAAAGATTGTTTCCAGTATGGGAGCCGGTGCGAAGAGCGATATAACGCAGATACGTTTTGCTGATCTTTGGGATACCTATCATTGCGGGCTCAGCAAAGCAGTGCGGAAGCGTTTGCAGAAGATGGGAGTAAAGCGTAAACTGCCTGTCGTATTCAGTACCGAGCAGGCGGACCCGAAAGCGGTATTGCTCACCGACGACGAACGGAATAAGAAATCTACCTGTGGAACGGTCAGCTATATGCCGGCGGTTTTCGGCTGCTATCTGGCGGAATATGTCATTAAACGAATCTAAGAAGCTATTATGATCAAATTAGAAGGAATAACCAAGAGTTTTGGCTCTTTGCAGGTGCTGAAAGGCATTGATCTGGAAATAAATAAAGGAGAGATCGTCAGTATTGTCGGTCCCAGCGGTGCCGGAAAAACCACCCTGTTGCAGATTATGGGAACGCTCGACGAGCCGGATGCGGGTACGGTAGCGATTGACGGAACTGTCGTCAGCCGGATGAAGGAGAAAGAACTTTCGGCCTTCCGCAATAAGAATATCGGCTTTGTGTTTCAGTTTCATCAGCTTCTGCCGGAGTTTACCGCATTGGAGAACGTGATGATCCCTGCATTTATTGCCGGAGTATCGTCTAAGGAAGCTACCGACCGTGCTATGGAAATACTGGCTTTCATGGGACTCACCGAGCGTGCGTCTCATAAGCCGAACGAACTGTCGGGGGGAGAGAAGCAACGGGTTGCCGTAGCCCGTGCGTTGATCAATCACCCCGCTGTCATCCTTGCGGACGAACCTTCCGGAAGCCTGGATACACACAATAAAGAAGATTTACACCAATTGTTCTTCGACCTGAGGGACCGTCTGGGACAGACTTTCGTGATAGTCACTCATGATGAGGGATTGGCTAAAATCACCGATAGAACGGTACATATGGTGGATGGCACAATTAAAAAAGATTAATAAGGGAACCAAATTTCTAAAAATGGATACCAAATCACTAGAAGGTTGTGTGAGTTCAATCTTTTAGCTATATATTTATAGTCGCTTCTCTACGTAAGTCTGTGAAGATGTCAGTAGAGTGTTTGTTTTGTTTGTGTGTGATGCATTCTTGTCTGGTGTGATAGGAATGCATCTTTTTTTATATATCACAACAAATGTGTTTCTGCCAACCGTAAATAACGTGGGTGCATATCAGTCATAACAAATATAAGGCATGATTCGTTCGAAATCAGCCGAAGTGAATTCCTCGTAAAGTGCCAGTTGCTTCAAATCTCTTAATTTCCCTTTTTTCTTCCGGTATTCCGCAATCACTTTGGCTTGATAGAAGTTGATGTACGGATGGTGCATCATTCGTTCGACACTTGCCTTGTTGATGTTGATCCGGTGAATCTGTGTGGCATCCACAGAGAACCACGACCGGAGCTTTTCCACTTTCAGGCGAATTTCTTCCAACTGCTCTATCTGATAGAACCCTCCTAATAATCTGCGACGGTTCACTATTGACTGCGCAATCCGGCTTCCGATACCCGGAATCTTTTTCAGTTCGGTGGTATCCGCTTGATTCAGGTCGATGATAATCCCCGGATGGTACTTCATTAAAGTATCATGTTGTGCTGTTGCTTGTACTACTAGTAGCCGGCTGGTATCTGGGGAAATCGGCTCTTCGGCAATGCGGATATAGGGGAGAAGAGTGCGGTATTGTTCCTCTGTCAGCCCGTATATCTTCCGAAAGTCTTCCGGGCGCCGGAACCTGCCTTGCCTGTTGCGGTATCGCAGAATGTTGCTTGCCATCCAGGAAGGTAAACCGAGACTGAGGAAAGTGGTGGAGTCAGCCATATTCGGATCGAATGTGGCAAGCCTGATTTCTTTTTTCGGATGGACTGCTGATGAACGGTTGTTTGTATAATCAGGATATTTCTTGTCTGGCTTTAGTTTCTTCACGGAAGAGATAAAATCACTATATTCCTTTTCGGCTTTTACCTGTTCAGCCGGATTGGTTTTCTCCGGTTGAGAGAAAGCCTGCAAGAGTCGGGGGATAGCATATGCCCCTATAACAAGAACGACAAGGACGATAATGCCTTGTCGTTCGGTTTTAGTGAAGTAAAAAAAGTCTTTCCACATTATAGTTTGATAAGCCCTAACTCATTGATAAAGATCAGGGAGATGGCAATCGGTGCAATGTATCTTAATATAAAGATGATCAGTTTATACACAGGAACTTTCAGCGAACCGTCATTGGTGATCTCCGCCCAGACGATTTTCTTGTCGAGATACCATCCGGTAAAGATGGAGATACACAGACCTCCGAGTGTCAGCATGATCTTCGCTGTGACAAAGTCGAACAAGTCAAAGATGCCTAATCCGAAAACCGTGAATCCTTTCATGACTCCCAGCGACAATGAACAGAGGATACCTAAGAAGATACATCCTCCGGTCACCAGTCTGGCCGCCTTGCCGCGTGTGAAGTTGAACTCTTCGTGCAGATAAGCAGTGACTACTTCGTGCAGGGAGATAGTAGAAGTCAGTGCTGCCATTGCAAGCAATACGTAGAACATCACCGAGAAGATATAAGCCAGTATCGGCACTCCGCTAAACGCTTGTTGAAATACATTAGGCAGTGTGATAAAGATGAGGCTCGGACCCGCATCCGGTTGTATTCCTACGGAGAATGCAGCCGGGAAAATGATGAATCCGGCCAATACTGCTACGATCGTATCTATAATTCCTACACTGAATGCGGTCTTGGTCAGGTTGGTTTCCTTACTGAAATAAGAAGCATAGGTGCAGAGACATCCCATTCCCAGACTTAGGGAGAAGAAAGCCTGTCCCATCGCACTCAGAAATACATTTCCGTCTACTTTGCTGAAATCCGGTTTCAACAGAAACTCGATACCGGCACCTGCTCCGGGCAGGGTAACCGAACAGATCACAAGTATCAATATGATAATGAATAGGGTAGGCATCATAATCTTGGAAGATTTCTCAATCCCTTTCTCGACTCCTTTGACAATAATAAAATGAGTAACCGTCAGAAATATAACCAGCCACAAAACCGGTCGCCACGGATTGCTGGAAAACTGTTGGAAAGAAGAGATGAATTCTGTAGGAGTCTTGCCTGAAAAGCCGTTTGTAAGAGCTTCAAACACATACTCCAACGTCCATCCTGCCACTACGGAGTAATAACTGAGAATAAGGAAAGCGGCGAGAACACCCATGCGTCCTACCCAGCGCCAATGAGTGCCGGGAGCTAATTTCTGATAGGCTCCCGCTGTATTTGCCCTCGAACGGCGCCCGATCAGGAATTCGGCAATTAAAATGGGAAGTCCCAAAAGAAAAACGCATCCTAAATAGATCAGTATAAAGGCTGCGCCACCGTGATTACCCGTCTCATAGGGAAATCTCCAGATGTTTCCCAACCCTACTGCTGAGCCAGCGGAAGCAAGTATTACGCCTATTTTACTCCCGAAGTTCGCTCTATCATTTTTTGTCATAAATCTTGTTTTGTCTTACAAATCGTTATAAAATGTACGTATTAAAATGCAAATATAGAAAATGATAGTTATATTTGTACCGAAATTGTAATTTTATTTAGATATGCTATCTTATATTAAGAAATATCCTATTTCGCTTTTTATAATCTTGACTGTGATTTATCTGTCTTTCTTCAAACCTCCTAAAACGGACTTGAGTGAAATACCGAACCTGGATAAATTAGTTCACATCTGCATGTATTTCGGTATGTCCGGAATGTTGTGGCTGGAGTTTCTGCGGGCGCATCGCCGCGATAATGCACCATTATGGCACGCATGGGTAGGAGCATTCCTCTGTCCCATACTTTTTAGCGGCTGTGTGGAGTTGCTGCAAGAATATTGCACGACTTACCGGGGAGGAGACTGGCTGGACTTTGCCGCCAACTCAACGGGAGCGACATTGGCGAGTCTGATCGCCTATTATGTCGTTCGACCGAGAATGAAGAACTAAAAATGGTCTACTGTCGAGCTAAGCTTGATGCCGTTAGAACCTTTGATGAGGATGGTATAGCCTTTAGGCTTGTTGGTTTCCAGTTCCTTTATTACTTCCTGTACGTTCGGGTAGGTCTTGAAGGAATGTTCTGCTGCTGCAAACTGTTCTCCCACTAGCCATACTTCTTCAAAATCACATTCTTTGATGTAGTCTGCTATCTTTTGATGTTCGGCAGCGCTTTCGGCGCCCAGTTCACGCATATCTCCCAAAAGAAGCATCTTGTGAGGTACCTCCATGTTGCGGAAGTTCTGCAAAGCAGCCATCATGCTGGTCGGATTGGCGTTGTACGCGTCGATAATCAGCGTATTATCATTCGTTTTCTTTAGTTGAGAGCGATTGTTTTGCGGTGTATATCCGGCTAAGGCTTCATTGATTTTTGCGGCTTCCACTCCAAAGAAGAGACCGATGGTGATGGCGGCCAGCGCGTTCGGGAAGTTGTATTCTCCGATCAGTTGCGTCTGTACCTGATAGGTTTCACCGGCTTTGCCGGCTTTCCATTCGAAAGTGAGATAAGGGGAATTGCCGGTGATTCGTCCGTTCACGTAAAGGTCATCCTCCGTGCCGTAAGGAATCAGATTCAGTCCCCCGGCTATATTCATCAGATAGGCGTTGTCATGATGGATAAAGACGGTGGAACCTTCTTTCTTACGGAGAAAGTCATAAAGTTCTCCTTTGGTCTTTATCACTCCTTCGAAAGAACCGAAACCTTCCAGATGAGCTTTGCCTACATTGGTAATGATACCACAGTCTGGTTCTGCGATTTCACTGAGAAACTTGATTTCTCCCGGATGGTTGGCACCCATTTCGATGACGGCAAGGTCGTGTTCCGCTTTCAGGCGGAGCAGGGTGGAGGGTACACCGATGTGATTGTTCAGATTCCCTAATGTATAAAGAATGTTGTGGCTTTGCGAGAGTACGGCGGAAATCAGTTCCTTCGTAGTTGTTTTACCGTTGGTTCCGGTGATGCCAATGACCCGGGTACCCAGTTGACGGCGGTGGTAATTGGCAAGCTGTTGCAGTGTTTGCAGACAGTTGTCTACAAGTATATATCGTTGGTCTCCTTCGACCGCATATTCGGGTTCGTCGATGATGGCATAAGCGCAACCGGTTTCCAATGCTTTTCCGGCAAATGCATTTCCATTGAAAGACTCGCCTTTCAAAGCGATAAACAGTGACCCTTCCGGACAGTTCCGGCTATCGGTAGTCACCAATTGGCAATCCAGAAAAATCTGGTAAAGAGCAGAAAGATTCATAGCCTGGGCTTTTATTTTAAACGCTGCAAAGATAGGCTATTCTTTCGGATTTGGTATCGGTTGGAGTCGTTTTTTACTCAGGTATATATCAGGGGAAGAGTCAGCACCATCCGACAGCCGTCCGTATAGAAAGGGTCGATCCGGAGGCTTCCTCCTGACTTCTCGGCAATCGTCCGGCAGATCGACAGTCCGAGGCCCGTACCCTGTGAGAAGGAGTTCATCTTGAAGAAGCGCTCGAATACCGCTTCCTGTTTCTCCTTCGGTATCCCTATACCTGTGTCGGTAATGCTGATTTCAAGTTTCTTTTCTGCTTCCAACACCGAATAAGCTAATTCGATGCTGCCATGATCCGTGAACTTTATCGCGTTATGTATCAAGTTGGTCAGTAACTGTGATATGCGCTCCGGATTGCTGAGTATAATCAGATTCTCCCTTTCCGGCCTGAAATGAAACGCTACGGTATCCCGTTCCTGCACGCCGGCAGCTTCGATGGACATCTGGCAGACTATATTAATATCCGTCCGGATGTCCGTAGGGAGTTTGTCGTATTGGTCGAGTTCTGACAGAGTCAGCACATCGGTAACCAGCCGGAGCAGGTCGTCGGTGTTGGCTTTGATGATGTTGACGAATTCTTTCGTTTCCTCATTGCCATAGTGATCACTTAATACTTGCGAGAAACCTATGATCGAATTGAGCGGTGTCCGTATTTCATGAGACATACTCTGAATAAAAGTTGTTTTCATCTGGCTGTTCGCTTCTGCCAGGTCTCTGGCTTTGCGCAACTCCTCTCTCGAATGAGTCAGTTCCTCATTCTTAATCTTTAGTTCACTTTCCGAAGTTTTCAGTTTCCGGTTCAGGCGGCCTTCCCGATATAAGAACAGGAAAAGGATACCTAACAGGATAATCAATGAAATAATCAGCGTCGTTTTATTGCTCAACTCTTTTTCTTTCGCCTGGAGCATTAATTCTTTTTTCTCCGCATTGAGCTTTTCCACATTCAGCAGGGTGGCAAATTCACTGCTGGCGAGTCGCTCGTTGGCAATTTTTAAAGAATCGTCCACTCTTATGTATTTTTGCAGGAACTTAATCGCTTCCTCCGGTCTGCCCATCTGCTTGTAGATTTCTCCTTTGATACGGTATTGTTCGCCGTTCATGGCATATTCATTCAGCCGTTGCTCTTCCGCTTCCTGTTTCTCGGTAGCTTCCAGTGCTTTCACGAACTGTTTGCTACGCTGATAGTAGAAAGATTCCGTGCGGTAAAACCTTTTTTTGAGCGAGTCGAGCCTTTTGTCCTGGTCAAACAGCTCCCTGCATTCCTTCAGCATCTTCTCGGCTGCCGGAAAGTCACCGGATTCACTGTAATAATCCACGTATGCCAGCTTTGCCAGTATCTTGTGGCTGGCAGAATTAGCTGTTCTTACCGCTTTTTCCAGAGCTTTTACTGCCAGCTCCGGCTGGTGATGCGTAGTATAGTAACTGGCAAGTTGGGCATATGTATTACTGATGTTATAGTTTTCTAATTTGTATTTCTCGGTCAGTTCGATTTCTTTTTGGCGCCATTCGGAGGCCATGACATCAAAGTTCTTGATCGTGTAAATCTGCGACATGATGTTGTAGCAGTACAGAAGTCCGGTCTTGTTGTCTTCTTCCTGCGCCTCTTTCAGCATTTTCTCGGCTTCGTAGAGGGCGATGTTGCTTCTCCCTGTTTTCAGGTAATACAGGATCAGCCGATTTGCCCAAGCGAAGTAATAGTACTTGGGTTGCAGGGTTTCCTTTGCGAATTGTTTTACCTTACTGGTATGAAAAACCACGCTGTCTTCATTGTTTCCCTGGTAATAATAATAGTCTAACCGGGTAGAGAGAGCCACTGCTTGCATCCGCTGGTCGTTTTGCTCTGCGGCCATGTGGAACAGCGTATCAGACATGCTGAGTACGACAGGCTCCAGCAGATTTTCCTGGCAGCGCTGATAGTAAGCATACAGGGAAGAATCCACGTTATAAACTTCAGCCTCTTTCTGGGCTTTTGCAGGAATAACGATGAACAAAAGGGAGAAAATACATCCTAAGATAATTCGGTACAATTGGCTCATGGCACTCGTTTTCGGTCATTCTATTGATTGCAAATATACGTTTATTTCCTAATTTTAATACGAATACTTGCATTTTTTATCTACATTTGCAACAGTCTAACTGGAATATAATCAAGAATGAAATTGATCTCTCCAACTTATATAAATGTGAAAGGGCGCCTGCTCGATCTGACCACTCCGCAAGTGATGGGTATTCTCAACGTGACGCCTGATTCTTTTTATTCCGGTAGCCGGATGCAGACGCAGGAGGAAATTGCGGTGCGGGCACGGCAGATTATCGATGAAGGTGCTTCTATCATTGATATCGGAGCTTATTCTTCGCGTCCGAATGCCGAACATATCACTGCCGGGGAAGAAATGAACCGCTTACGCACCGGACTGGAAATTGTGAACCGTAACCATCCGGACGCGATTGTTTCGGTAGATACGTTCCGGGCGGATGTAGCCGAGCAGTGTGTGAAGGACTATGGCGTAGCTATTGTGAATGATATCGCTGCCGGTGAAATGGACGACCGGATGTTTGAAACGGTTGCCCGACTGGGAGTGCCTTATATCATGATGCATATGCAGGGAACTCCCCAAAACATGCAGAAAGAACCTCATTATGACAATCTGATCAAAGAAGTTTTCATATACTTCGCACGCAAAGTGCAGCAGCTTCGTGACTTGGGCATGAAGGACATTATACTCGATCCGGGATTTGGCTTTGGAAAGACATTGGAACATAATTATGAACTGATGGCCCATCTGGAAGAATTCAGCATTTTCGAACTTCCGCTGTTAGTCGGTGTTTCCCGGAAATCAATGATTTATAAACTATTGGGAGGAACTCCGCAAGATGCTTTGAATGGAACTACCGTACTGGATACAGTGGCTTTGATGAAAGGAGCGAACATTCTTCGGGTGCATGATGTGCGCGAAGCGGTGGAAGCTGTCCGGATTGTGGAGAAACTAAGATAAATTACTAACTTATAATTAGAACGAATACCGTGTTTTTTGACGTTGGCATAAAAGATTTTATCGATGTACTGCTGGTTGCCCTGCTGTTGTATTACACTTACAAGCTGATGAAGGCATCCGGCTCTATCAAGGTTTTTACCGGCATTCTGGTGTTTATCCTGATCTGGCTGGTCGTTACGCAGATCCTGGAAATGAAACTGCTGGGTTCCATATTCGATACCTTGATGAATGTGGGGGTGATTGCTTTGATTGTTCTTTTTCAGGATGAGATTCGCCGTTTCCTGTTGACATTGGGGTCTCATCGGCATGTCAGTGCGCTGGCGCACTTTTTCAGCGGATCGAAGAAAGAAGCTTTGAAACATGACGATATCATGCCGGTGGTAATGGCCTGCCTGAGTATGGGAAAGCAGAAAGTAGGTGCATTGATCGTGATCGAGCATACCACTCCTTTGGACGAAGTGGTCCGGACGGGGGAAATAATAGATGCGACTATCAGTCAGCGTCTGATTGAGAATATATTTTTCAAGAACAGTCCTCTGCATGACGGGGCAATGGTCATCAGCAAAAAGCGGATCAAAGCGGCGGGTTGTATCCTTCCCGTATCGCACGACCTGAATATTCCGAAGGAACTGGGCTTGCGTCACCGTGCGGCTATGGGTATCTCGCAAAAGTCGGATGCGCATGCCATCATCGTCTCCGAAGAGACCGGATCTATTTCTGTGGCTTATCGCGGACAATTCTACCTTCGTCTGAATGCCGAAGAACTGGAAAGTCTGCTGACAAAAGATAACTGAAACTAAAATATAAGTGAACATGGACAGACGAAATTTTCTAAAAACCGGAGGGATAGCTTTACTCGGCTCATTGACGACAGGTTCTGCTATGGCTCTGGCCACCCCAGGTGCATTGGGCGGCGAAGGAGCTGACAAGAAGGCAACAGTTGCTTTGGCTATGAATCATTTCGGAGTGAGTGAGGCAGACTTGAAAAAAGTGCTCGCTGCAGCATTGGAGAAAGGAGGCGACTACGCCGATCTTTTCTTTGAACACACCATTACAAACAGTATCCGCCTGATGGATGGAGCGGTGAACAACAGTTATTCGAATATAGACTATGGAGTCGGAGTCCGTGTGCTGATTGGAGACCAGAGCGGCTATGCCTACGTGGAGAATATTACATTGGAGGATATGCTGAAAGCTGCCCGCACAGCCGCCCGCATTGCTTCTGCCAACAAAGGCAATAAACCTCTGAATCTCACCGAAAAGGTACTGAAAAAGAACTATTATACCGTAGCTTCCCCTTGGGAGGAAGTGAGTCTGAAGGATAAGATGCCTTATCTGCAAAAACTGAATGACCAGATATTTGCTTTGGACAAGCGGGTACATAAAGTGCAGGCAAGCCAAAGCGACACCACCTCGCATATCTTCTTCTGCAATTCGGAAGGCGTGATGTTCTACGATTATCGTCCGATGGTGACGCTGGGGGCAGTGTGCATCATGGAAGAAAACGGAAGGACGGAGAACGGCTATGCTGCCCGTGCCTACCGCAGAGGGTTCGATTTCCTGTCGGACGAAGTGGTGGACGTTATCGCCCGCGAAGCGGTAGACCAGACCTCTCTTCTGTTCAAGGCCATCAAACCTAAAGGAGGTGAAATGCCTGTAGTTATGGGTGCCGGAGGATCGGGTATCCTGCTTCACGAGGCTATCGGACATACTTTTGAAGCGGATTTCAACCGGAAGAACGTTTCCATATTTGCCGACCAGCTGAACAAGAAAGTCTGCAGCGAACATATCAACGTGGTAGATGACGGTACTATTCCGTTCAATCGGGGGTCGGTGAACTTCGACGATGAAGGTGCGGAAGGACAGAAAACCTATCTGATTAAAGACGGAGTGCTGACCAGCTATCTCCACGACCGTATCAGCGCGAAGCATTACGGAGTGGAACCGACCGGCAACGGACGCCGTGAGTCGTTCCGCAATATGCCGATCCCCCGTATGCGTGCCACATATATGGAGGCCGGAAATGTGAATGAATCGGATATTATATCTTCTGTAAAGAAAGGAATCTTTGTAGATAACTTTACGAACGGTCAGGTACAGATCGGTGCCGGAGACTTTACATTCTTTGTGAAGTCGGGCTACATGATTGAAGATGGCAAGCTGACACAACCGATCAAGGACATTAATATCATCGGTAATGGTCCGAAAGCTTTGGCGGACATCACGATGGTAGCGACCAACGCAAAGATCGATAATGGTACATGGACTTGCGGCAAAGACGGACAATCCTGTCCGGTAACTTGCGGTATGCCTTCAGCTTTGGTTAGCAAACTGACTGTCGGCGGAGAGAACTAAAAGTAAATGTTTACTTTAAAAAGACGAACCTATGATTACAGACGAAAATAAAAAACTGGCACAATGGGCAATGGACTATGCCCTGAAGAATGGCTGCCAGGCAGCAAAAGTCCTTTTATATTCCTCTTCGAACACTTCTTTTGAGCTGCGCGATGCGAAGATGGACAGATTGCAGCAGGCATCGGAAGGCGGGCTAAGCCTTTCCCTGTATGTAGACGGGCGTTACGGCAGTATCTCTACCAACCGCCTGAACCGGAAAGAACTGGAAACATTTATCAAAAACGGAATAGACTCTACACGCTATCTGGCTAAAGACGAAGCACGTGTATTGGCAGACCCTTCCCGTTACTATAAAGGAGGGCAGCCGGATCTGAAACTGTATGATGCCAAATTTGCATCATTCGACCCGGATGATAAGGTAGCCATGGCAAAAGCCGTAGCGGAAGAAGCCTTGGGTAAGGATGAACGGATTATCTCTGTCGGTTCCTCCTACAGTGATGGCGAGAATTTTGCTTATCGTCTGATTAGCAATGGCTTCGAAGGAGAGACGAAAAGCACGTGGTATTCACTTTCTGCCGATATTACGATTAAGGGGGAAGGAGAGGCACGTCCTTCTGCTTACTGGTATGAGTCGTCGCTTTATATGAACGATCTGATCAAGAAAGGAATCGGACAGAAAGCGCTGGAACGTGTGTTGCGCAAACTGGGACAGAAGAAGGTACAGTCCGGCAAATATACGATGGTGGTCGATCCGATGAACTCCAGCCGTTTGCTGAGTCCGGTGATGAGTGCGCTGAACGGTTCGGCTTTGCAACAGAAGAACTCTTTTTTACTGAACAAACTGAATGAAAAGATAGCCGGCGACCGGTTGACACTGACGGACGAACCTCATCTGGTAAAAGCCTCCGGTGCCCGCTATTTCGACAATGAAGGGATTGCTACGGAACGTCGTTCCATCTTCGATAAGGGGGTGCTGAATACTTATTTCATTGATACCTACAATGCTAAGAAGATGGGAGTTGATCCGACTATCAGCGGTTCTTCCATTCTGGTGATGGAAACGGGAGGTAAGAATCTCGAAGGACTGATTGCCGGAGTGGATAAAGGGATTCTCGTGACGGGCTTTAATGGTGGCAACAACAACAGTTCGACCGGAGATTTCTCTTATGGTATCGAAGGCTTCCTGATTGAGAACGGCAAGCTGACACAACCGGTATCCGAAATGAATGTTACCGGTAACCTGATCACTTTGTGGAACTCACTGGTTGCAACAGGAAACGACCCGCGCCTGAACTCCTCCTGGCGTATCCCTTCGCTGGTATTTGAAGGGGTTGATTTTAGCGGATTGTAGACGTCGGGTATCGATAGACTTGGATAATGGTCAAAAGATGATGGTCATAAAATGACCATCATCTTTTGACCATTACTTTTTACTACCCCTCATGTAATTTAGTACATTAATCTGGTTGAAACATTCCATTTCGCGGTATTTTGCTTTATTTCTAACCTTTTTTGAATGATAATTATCCCTGCCGATTTAGGTGGATGCCCTATCTTTGCCGTATACTATTAAAATACTATATTTGGAGTGGACATGAAAAACAAATTAATTGCTTTACTGGTACTTTTTACAGTCATCTTTTTCAGTAGTGCAGAGGCACAGACTACTACCCGCAAATTTGAGGCAGGCAAGAACACATTCCTGCTGGACGGGAAACCGTTTGTAGTGAAAGCTGCCGAGTTGCATTATACCCGTATTCCGCAAGCCTATTGGGATCATCGCATCGAGATGTGCAAGGCGTTGGGGATGAATACTATCTGCATCTACATCTTCTGGAATATACACGAACAGGAAGAAGGAAAGTTTGACTTTACAGGTCAGAATGATATCGCAGCCTTCTGTCGTGCGGCACAGAAACACGGTATGTATGTCATCGTCCGCCCCGGTCCGTATGTGTGTGCGGAATGGGAAATGGGCGGACTGCCTTGGTGGCTGCTGAAAAAGAAAGATGTGGCACTTCGTACGCTCGATCCTTACTACATGGAGCGTGTGGGCATCTTCATGAAAGAAGTCGGCAAGCAACTGGCACCGCTACAGGTGAACAAAGGCGGAAATATTATCATGGTACAGGTAGAAAACGAATACGGTTCTTATGGCACTGACAAGCCTTATGTTTCAGCCGTACGCGATCTGGTGCGTGAATCCGGATTCACCGACGTGCCTCTCTTCCAATGCGACTGGAGCAGTAACTTTACCAGGAATGCGCTCGATGACCTGATCTGGACCATCAACTTCGGAACAGGCGCCAATATAGACCAGCAATTCAAGAAATTAAAAGAACTACGTCCGGAAACTCCGTTGATGTGCAGCGAATTCTGGAGCGGATGGTTCGACCACTGGGGACGGAAGCATGAAACCCGCCCTGCCAAAGATATGGTACAGGGTATCAAGGAGATGCTCGACCGTAACATTTCTTTCAGCCTGTACATGACTCACGGAGGAACGACCTTCGGACATTGGGGCGGTGCCAACAATCCTGCTTATTCCGCTATGTGCAGTTCTTACGACTACGATGCTCCGATTAGCGAAGCCGGATGGACGACGGAGAAGTATTTCCTCCTCCGCGATCTGCTGAAAACTTATCTTCCGGCTGGTGAAGCATTGCCAGAAGTACCTGATGCACTGCCTGTTATTGAGATTCCTGAATTTCATTTTACCAAAGTAGCTCCGCTTTTCTCTAATTTACCGGCTGCCAGACAGTCAGTGGATATCCAGCCGATGGAGCAATTCAACCAGGGCTGGGGAACGATCCTGTATCGTACTACATTGCCCGAAGCCGTGAGCTCAGGCACTACATTAAAAATCACGGAAGTGCACGACTGGGCGCAAATCTTTGCTGACGGCAAACTATTGGCACGTCTCGACCGCCGCAAGGGAGAGTTTACCACTACCTTACCGGCCTTGAAGAAAGGTACGCAACTGGATATTCTGGTGGAGGCAATGGGACGTGTAAACTTTGACAAGTCCATTCACGACCGGAAGGGAATCACGGAGAAGGTAGAACTCCTTTCAGGCGACCGGACGAAAGAACTGAAAAACTGGACTGTCTATAACTTCCCGGTAGACTACTCATTTATCAAGAATAAGAAATACAAGGATACGAAGATATTACCGACTATGCCCGCTTACTATCAGTCATCTTTCAAACTCGACAAGGTAGGTGACACCTTCCTCGACATGAGTACATGGGGCAAAGGGATGGTATGGGTGAACGGTCATGCGATGGGGCGTTTCTGGGAAATCGGCCCTCAACAGACACTTTTCATACCGGGCTGCTGGCTGAAAGAAGGCGAGAATGAAGTCCTCGTTCTTGACTTGAAGGGGCCTGCCAAGGCTTCGATGAAAGGATTGAAGAAACCCATCCTCGACGTACTCCGTGAGAAAGCACCGGAAACCCACCGCAAGGATGGAGAAAAACTGAAACTGGCAGGAGAGAAAGTGGCGCACGAAGGAGCCTTCACTCCGGGTAACGGCTGGCAGGAAGTACGTTTCGCGGCTCCGGTAAAAGGACGTTTCTTCTGCCTGGAAGCACTCTCTCCACAGGCTAATAACAATATCGCCGCCATTGCAGAATTTGATGTGCTGGGTGCCGACGGCAAACCTGTATCCCGTGAACATTGGAAAATCCGTTATGCCGATAGCGAAGAAACACGCAGCGGCAACCGGACGGCAGACAAGATATTCGACTTGCAGGAATCTACCTTCTGGATGACTGTAGACAATGTCGCTTATCCTCATCAGCTGGTAATCGACCTGAGCAAGGTGGAAACAGTGACGGGCTTCCGCTATCTGCCCCGTGCCGAAAAGAACTACCCGGGCATGATCCGTGAATACCGCGTGTATGTCAAACCGTCTGATTTTAAGTATTAACCCTCAAATGAATATGAAAAAGTATATTTTCCTTCTGGCACTCCTCTTTACAGGAGTGCTGACAGGATACAGCCGGCAATCTGCCTATCTGTTTGTCTATTTTACCGGAAACAGGATGAGTGAGGAAGCCATTCGTATGGCTGTCAGCCCCGATGGATACAATTACTATGCGCTCAACAGAAACCAGCCGGTCATCGACTCCCGCGAGATCAGTTCTACGGGAGGAGTACGCGACCCGCATATCCTTCGTTGTGAAGATGGAAAAACATTCTATATGGTCGGTACCGATATGGTTTCTGCCAACGGATGGAGTTCCAACCGTGCCATGATTCTGCTGAAATCGAAGGACCTGATCAACTGGACTTCCAATGTCGTGAATATCCAGAAGAAATATCCGGATCAGGAAGACCTGAAACGGGTATGGGCACCGCAAACCGTCTATGACCGGGAGGCGAAGAAATACATGGTATACTGGTCGATGCAGCACGGTAATGGGCCGGACATCATCTACTACGCATATGCCAACAAAGACTTCACTGATATAGAGGGGGAACCGAAGCCCTTGTTTATTCCGGAGAATAAAAAGTCCTGCATTGACGGAGACATCATCTACAAAGACGGACTTTACCATCTGTTCTATAAAACGGAAGGACACGGCAACGGTATCAAGAAAGCTACGACTGCTTCTCTGACCTCCGGACAATGGAAAGAATCGGAAGATTACAAGCAACAGACGAAGGAGGCGGTAGAAGGCTCCGGCATTTTCCCGTTGATAGGTACGGACAAGTATATCTTGATGTACGATGTATATATGAAAGGCAAGTATCAGTTTACGGAAAGTACGGATCTGGACCACTTTAAAGTGATTGACCATGCGATCAGCATGGACTTCCATCCGCGTCACGGCACCGTAATGCCGATTACCGACAAGGAACTGAAACGCCTGTTCAAAGCATACGGCAAACCCGATAAGATGTAACCTTGCAAATAAATACCATGAAAAAACTCCTGTTCCACCTTTTTAGTGAATATGCGCTCTTTTTTTGCAGAGATTGTAGTTGCCGGACAAGCCGGAAAGATCTTATCTTTGCCGTTATAATGATCTTATATTATAAATTATACCATGAAACATTTACTTCTGCTATTTAGTGTATTATTAGTATCGTTGCAGCAGCCCCTGTGTGCCGCAACTCATGAGACCACCAGTACCCCCGATTCGGTATCCCTCTTTGCTTACGCCACCCGGGGGGACGACGGACGAAGCGGACTCCGCTTTGCCTGGAGCATGGACGGGAAGCATTGGTTTGAGATCGGGCCGGGACACGGTTATATTCGTTGTGACTATGGTCGTTGGGGATCGCAGAAAAAGATGCTCGACCCGAATCTGAAACAACTTCCCGGCGGAGAATGGCTCTGTATCTGGAAGTTGAATGACCACGACGGATACGGTCAGGCTAAATCAAAAGACCTGATCTATTGGGAAGCCCAGCAATATCCCCGTACTACATCCGATTTTGAAGGAACCAGAGTCAAAGCAAAGATTGCCGGACAGGAAGAAACGGGAACTGTCAACCGGGTAGCCTGGTCGGTAGTGGACGAACTGACGAAAACTTACGAGCGCAATCAATACCGTAACTCCCTGTATGGCGAACGACCTGTGCAGGACAAAGAACGTTTTGCCGGCTTGAAACCGGTGAAGGCTACCGTCACAGCACAACCGGAAGAAACCAAAGAAATCAGCGACTTACTGATGGGTATCTTTTTTGAGGACATCAACTACTCCGCCGATGGCGGCCTGTATGCCGAACTGATTCAGAACCGGGACTTCGAATACACCCCGTCCGACCGGGAAGGAGATAAGAACTGGAACAGTACCCACTCTTGGAGCCTGAAAGGGGAGAAAGCTACCTTTGCGATAGAAACCTCCGACCCTGTCCATCCGAACAACTCGCACTATGCAGTCCTGAATGTCGACCGTCCGGGAGCCGCGCTGACCAATACCGGTTTCGATGGAATCGCCCTTAAAGCCGGTGAGAAGTATCATCTTTCATTGTTCGGTCGCATCCCCGAAGGCAGTAAAACCAATAAGATACTGGTACGCCTTGTAGATGCCGACGGCACTGTGCAGGGCGAAACGACAGTTACTGTCTCTTCCCGTTCGTGGAAAACTTATCAGGCGGTATTGACAGCGAAGGCATCGGCTGACACCCATCTGGAACTCCAGCCGCAATCAGCCGGTACGGTGGAGCTGGATATGATTTCCCTGTTTCCGCAGAACACCTTCAAAGGCAGAAAGAACGGTTTGCGTGCCGACCTTGCACAGACACTTGCCGATATGCACCCGCGCTTTGTCCGTTTCCCCGGTGGCTGTGTGGCACATGGAGACGGCCTGAAGAACATTTATCAGTGGAAAAATACCATCGGGCCGTTGGAAGCCCGCAAATCTGCCCGTAACCTTTGGGGATATCATCAAAGCATGGGGCTGGGTTACTATGAATACTTCCAGTTCTGTGAAGATATAGGCGCAGAACCGCTTCCGGTGCTCGCAGCAGGTGTTCCTTGTCAGAACTCCGCCTGTCATGGTGATTTGAGAGGCGGTCAGCAAGGCGGTATCCCGATGAGCGAAATGGATGCTTACATTCAGGATATCCTCGACCTGATAGAATGGGCGAACGGAGATGCGAAGAAAACAAAATGGGGTAAAATACGTGCCGAATCCGGACACCCGAAACCTTTTAATCTGAAATATATCGGTATCGGTAATGAAGACCTGATCACCGACATTTTTGAGGAACGTTTCACGATGATCTTTAATGCCATCAAAGAGAAGTATCCGGAAATCATCGTTGTCGGCACGGTAGGTCCTTTCAACGAAGGTACGGACTATGTGGAAGGCTGGAAACTGGCGGACAAGCTCGGTATCCCGATGGTGGACGAACATTATTATCAGTCTCCGGGATGGTTCCTTCACAATCAGGACTTCTACGACAAGTACGATCGTTCCAAAAAGACGAAAGTATATCTGGGTGAATATGCCACCCATATTCCCGGACGCAAGGCGAATATGGAGACAGCTCTGACCGAAGCACTCTATCTGACAGCGCTGGAACGCAACGGGGATGTGGTACACATGACTTCCTATGCTCCCTTGCTGGCAAAAGAAAGACGTACGCAGTGGAATCCGGACCTGATTTACTTCAACAACCGGGAAGTGAAACCGACAACAGGATACTATGTGCAGAAACTGTACGGTCAGCATGCAGGCGATCATTATATTCCTTCACAAATCAGTCTGGACAATCAGGACAGCCGTGTGAAACTTCGCGTTGGGTCTTCCATCGTTCGTGACAGCAAGACCGGTGATGTGATTGTGAAGCTGGTCAATATGTTGCCGGTCAGCATAGAGACGGAGGTTCAGTTACCGGGAATTGACGGTATCCAGTCTTCCGCTACGCGCACTGTATTGGCAGGTGCACCGGAGACTACTCCGCTTCCGGTGACAGATACGATAGAGGCAGGGGCCAACTTCAAGCAACAACTGCCGGCTTATTCGTTCACGGTCATCCGCTTGAAAACACAAAAGGCTAAATGATAAGGTAATAAACAGGTTTTCAATAGAGGTTTGTCTATTTGTTACGGCTAGTCTGATTCTCTTTCATTCGATTGAAGGAAATCAGACTAGCTTTTTTGTTAAGGGGGGAAGGAGGTCATGGTAAGTAGGAGGAAGAATCATACCACGTAGTTCCAAAATTAGTTTCAGGCGGGTGAAACTAAAGTTTCAAATAGGAGAAACTCTAGTTTCAAGCATTGGAAACAATAGTTTCATACCTTAGAAACTAAAGTTTCAAGCGCTTGAAACTTTCTGGAGCACCTGTCGCTTTGCTTCAATCAACCGCATGATTGGTTTTAATCAACCGGTCAATTGTTAATGGGTGACATCTCAGGTATTAATAGCCTGAGAATGGTATAACACTTGGAAAGTGACAATAAGAAGGATGATATGCGGTATTATCACTCTATTATCACCGGCTATTGTCACCGATAAATATTTTGTAATCAGTGATTTATACCTAAAAGTGATAAGTGACAATAAGAAAACGTGTTTTATTCTGAAGAGAGAAGTATGTAGTTTGCCATTATTTAGGCACGGATTACACGGATTAACACGGTTTTTAATAGTCTATCCAATCTCTTAAAACCGTGAAATCCGTGTAATCCGTGCCTAAATATTTGTTACTTGTCAATTTATAACTTTGCAACCACCTTCTTTCCTCTGTAAGAAACGGACTTGTCGAATGTAGCTGAGTCACCGTTACCACAGCCTTTTCCCGGTTCCACTACTATCAAGTTGAACTTACGGTTCTTCAGCATTCCCTTGTAGCTGCCTTGCCGGTCGTCAATGGTTAGTGTACGGTCTTGGTCGTTCCATTTCAGAGCGATGGTGGAATAGGCACCCTTTTCGTAATTGTAATTGTCGAACTCATCTTCGTAAAGGGTAAATTCAGCATCTGCTCCCGGATAAATACGGATGGTCAGATTATCCCATTTCTTTTCCGTAGAGTATTGTACGGCGGGCCCCCAGGGGAGGATAGAACCGGCACGAACATAGATCGGCATAATGTCAATCGGTACTTCACGCTGGAGTGTCTGTCCGCCTTCCAGTGTTTGTCCGGTCCAGAAGTCGAACCAGCGGGCACCTTGGGGAAGGTAAACATCGGTTTTTCCGATCCTGCTCATGTCTTTCTGGTGACCGTTCTGTTTTTCGTCTTGCCAAGTATACAGAGAATCTGTTACCGGGCGAACCAGGAAATTACGTCCGAACATATACTCAGTGTCCATATCGAGCACCTTTTTGTCTTTCGGGAAGTCCATCATAAGCGGGCGCATGATGCTGCCTGCCTTGCTGGTCACTTCCCAGGAAGTGCTGTAAATGTAGGGTAACAGGCGGTAACGTAAATGAGTGTATTTTTCCAGTGCGTCATAAGACCAGTCGCCCTTCTTGCCGAACTGGTATATCTCCACGGCTACCGGGCTGGAGTTGTGCGAACGCATGATAGGCTGGAATACTCCCCACTGATACCAGCGGACGTGCAATTCATGATAAGCGATGTTGTTGACATTATTGTTATATCTCCATGCGAAGAAGCCGCCTAAATCTGTGTTCCAGTAGGGGATGCCGCATAATGTATAGTTCAGTCCTGCAGCTAACTGCTTGCGCATCACGTCCCAGGTCGAAACGACGTCACCGCTCCATGAATGCGAAGCATAACGTTGCTGTCCCAAGAAAGAAGAACGGGTGAGCAGGAATACGCGCTTGTCGGAAGTGGTGGCGCGTTGGTGTTCGTATACCCCTTTGTTGGACATTAAGGGGAAGGCGTTGTGTACTCTGCGGAAAGACCCCAGATAGGTCTGTGTATTGAAGTCCTGGTCTTTGATATCCATATGGTCCGGTTCGGTGGAGTCGAGCCACCATGCATCCATACCCAGATCGAAGATGTTCTTTTTCATCGCCGCCCAGTAGATATCCCGTGCTGCCGGATTATATGGGTCGTAAGGTTTGACTCCGGCTTTGGGCGGCCACGTCTCGAAGTGGAGCAGTGCTTTCAGACTGTCCATCTTCTGGTACATTTCCGTCCACGGTCCGAAGGAGGCCCATACTGAGATCATGATATGTGCGTTCTGCTTGTGTACATAGTCTATCATCTCTTTGGGGCTTTTAATGCGGGGAGTTCCGTAGTTGGCATTCTTGTCCTCTCCGTTGGGGAGGAACTTCATGTATTCCGGATCACCCATTTTGTTGATGTAGCGGGGATTCTGGAATTTCATGGAATTCCAGTTTTCGTTGCAACCCCAGTATTGCCAGTCCTGGATAATTCCGTCCAGAGGAACTTTCAGTTCACGGTATTTGTCTACGACTTCGCATAGTTCATCCGGACTTTTGTAGCGTTCGCGACATTGCCAGAATCCGAGAGTCCAGAGAGGATACAAAGGAGCTTGACCTGTCAGGTCGCGTACTCCGGCTATGACTCCGTCGGCGTTGCCGCCGTAGATGAAGTAGTAGTCGGCACAGTCACCGACTTCCGAGTCGAAGGATGTCTCTTGCGGGTTGTCGAGGAAGGTGGTGGGAGAGTAATTGTCCCAGTAGAGGGCATAGCCTTTGATAGAGTGAATGAAAGGAATGCAGATACTCATGTTCTGGTTGCGGAGGAAGAGTTTCTGATTACGCTGGTTCACTTTCCCTGTCTGCTGCTGCCCCAAACCGTAGATGACTTCGTCTTTATCCAGCAAGAAAGCCTGCCGGACATTGTACGACGGGACGCCGGCATCGTTGAAAGGAGTAAACTGCGTTCCGTAGTCTTTGTCTGTCAGCAGTCGTTGTCCTGCCGTATCGAAGAAGTGGATACCACCTGTTGCGGGGTTCACTTCCACTTGGATGGCATTGCTGCTCAATGTCACATTTTTCCCCTTTTCACCGAAAGAAACCGAGGTCTGTTCCGGTGCTTTGGTGACGACGAGGCTTTCCTTGTCGGAAGCCGTTTCGCTTAGTGTTTTATATACCCGGACGATAGTAGGCGAATAGAATTCTATACTGACGTCCATCCCTTGTGCTGCATACTTGATGCCTTGGGAGGTGCGTTGTACGTTTTGTGCCGTACCGTTTGCGGCAATGATCGTTGCCCATGCCAGCAGGATGCCTGTTTTTCTAAGATTCATTTTCATGGTTTTTAAAAGTGCTTTATGATACGGCAAAGGTAGGGCGGAAGGGCTTCTCGCTGACAATAGCCAGGTTGAAACAAACAACAATCAGGTTGATTTCTTCGCTTTCTCCGCATATTCCGACGGACGGCACCCGTACATTTCCTGAAAACATTTGCTTAGGTAGCTGGAACTGCTGAAACCGGTACGCTCCGCTATTTCAGTTACGCTCAGTTGGCCTTCGGCAAGCAACTGTGCTGCCCGTTGAAGACGGATGTTACGGATGAACAGGCTGGGAGACTGGTCGAGCAAAGTCACTAGCTTGCGGTAAAGTCCGGTACGTTCCATGCAGAGGTCACGGCTCAGTTGCTCTACGGAGTAGCCGCTTACGTCAAGGTTCTTTTCCACCAGTTCGATGGCCTGTACCAGGAAGGCTGAGCCATTATCAGATGCTGTCGCGTTCGTATCGCAGGCAGGATGGGGGCAGTCCTTTTTCTCCGAACGGTTTTTCTGTTCGGCCTCATAGTTATTGCATTGTTCTATCAGGTTGCGGATACGGAGCAGCAGAATTTCTTCTTTATGTTGCTGTTCCATCTTTTTCTTTGTCTGATAGATATAGAGGCGGATGCTGCCTGAGACGATCAGTAATAGGGCGACTGTATACAGAACGTAGGCAGTAGTCGTTTTCCACCAAGGGGCGTGGATGGTGACCTGTATCTTTGTGATGTTTTCGTTCCATTGCAACAGGTTGTCGGATGCGGCAACCTTGAATGTATATTCTCCGGGTGGCAGATTGGTGTAAGATGCCTGCAGGATACCATTGCCGACGGTTGCGTTCCCTTGTCCGCTTGCGAAGGCGTTCATCCATTGTTTGTCGATTCCTTCCAGTTGGTAGCGGTAATAGGTACGTTCACTGTTCACGTAGTTCAGTGCCGAACATTCGAAGGTCAGAAAGTTCTGGTTGTAGTCCAGTTCTATCTTCGTGGTATAAGGAGCAGCTTGGGGCAGGATGATGCGGTTTCCGTACCTTTCTCCGGTGTTGACTTTCTCACCATATAGACGCAGGGTGGTGAAGACCGGTCTGTAGGGCAGTCCCGGAGTGGCGAGTTCCTGGTCGGGGCAGAAAATGGTAAAGCCGTCGATGCCTCCGAAATAAAGTGTGCCGTCGGAAGATTCGAAGACGGCTCCTTGCATATATTCTCCTTCCAATGCGCCGTCTAACTGGTTGAAATTGGTAAAACCGACCTCCTGATTCTCCGGATGGACATGAATACGCGAAATACCATTGCTGGTAGTCACCCAGATATTGTTATTCTTATCCTCGATGATTGCCTGCACGAAGTTGTTGCTCAGTCCGTTTTCACGATAGAAGACACGGGGGGAGGCTGTGTGGTCCGGCGTTTGCCCGTTATCAGTGAAAAGCTCCAGTCCGTCGGCTGTTCCTGCCCATGTCCATCCTCGTGAATCGGTGCATAAAGCGGTGTACGATTGGTTTCTGTACGATTGGTTTCCACTTCCCCGGTTCAGCGCTCTTGCAGTTTCTGTAGAAATCGATGAGGCTGATACAGGCACTAGGATACGGGCACCTTCTTTGTCGGTCGTCAACTGATAGATTTTAGAATGACTTTTCAGATAAATGTGGTGGTCGTCGTCTTCCGCAAAGGCTTCGACGGTTACATCCTCTTCCGGTGATACGGGGAAAGAAGTACGGCTGACGTTCAGCAGTTTGTGCATGGCAGGGTGATGATAGAGCAATCCCCGATTGAATGTGCCGATCCACAATCCGCCCTGAGCATCCTGAAAGATGGTGCTGACTTCGGTCGAAACGAGCTGTCCTTTCTTTGTTTCCAGTACGGGAATATACTGTTGTTCCCCGTTTTTGAGGTCGATGATCCAGAAACCGTGGTAACAACTGACGTATGCTTTCTCGCTCTGTGGGGTGACGATTAAGGTGTTGAGCGTGTAGTCTTGCTCGAACAGCTTTTGCCATGTCCGGTTTTGCGGATTAAAGTAGAATAGTCCTCCTTTGCGTCCATTGCGCAACTGGTAGAATCCTTTCTCGCTTTTAACGACAAGAGAGGTATACCCGAAGTTCTCCCGTTCGGATGCGGGGTAAGCTGCCCGTTCGTACAGTCGTTTGCCGGTTTTCGGATCGTAGCAGGCTACTTCGCCCGTGTGATAGAATAAATAAATCGCGCGTTCGTCTGAATTTACGTCCTGTAGCTTTCGCTGCTCATGTTCCGGCAGAGCCATGCGGATGCCTGTTTTCAGTTCCTGCAATGTCCGCGAAGTAAGCAGCCAGATACGTCCCGAATGGTCAACGAAAAGGTCTTCTACCGGTTCGTGTATATCTCTTTCCCGAAAATAAGAGTCGAGGTCGGCAATGTATTCTTCTTGAGGGAGATGGATGCACATCAGTTTATGACGATCTTTGATCCACAGAAGAGAATCCCCGCATTGATAGATGCGGTAGTATCCGTCATACTGTTTCAGCGGATAGACGTTTTCTGCCTTGCGGTGGAGGTAGCTGAAATGCACGCCGTCATACAGATTGACGCTCCCGTTGGTGGTAAACACCATTCTTCCGTCGGATAGCTGGAGCATGTAGCGTATTTGGTTGTCACTCAATCCTTGAGCCGTATTGACCGACGTAAACAGAAAGTCGCCGGCACTCACAGTCAGCGTCATCCTGATACATAGGATGAGGAATAGGAGTATTCTGGTGTTTTTCCGGTTATTTGCCGTCATTAGGATACGGATTATGGTTATCGATGACAAAGATAGAAAAAGTCGGGATTATACTTAGTCAAACGATTCTTTTTATAAGGAGTTTCGGGAGGGGATGTCTGTATATCAATCAAAGAGGGGGGAGAAATCATGCAAACGCCTGAAGCCTGTGTGCGGAGATAATTATATTTCCTATTTTTGCTTTCGGTATAATAGGAAAGCATTTTAATTATAAAACGAAGAATAATATTATGAAGAAACTTGTAAGTGCTTTGGTGGCAATTCTTGGTATGGGTACTCTTGCAGCGCAGGATGTAGTTGTAAAGGGACCGGACGGAAAGTTGCAGTTGGCGGTATTTGCTCAGAACGAGACGAAACCTTGCTATTCTGTCAGTTATAACGGACAAACGATGCTGGAGAAGTCCCCTTTGGGTATGGATACCAATATCGGTGATTTTACGAAGAATCTCAAACTGGCCGGACATTCCGTTGACAAGATCGACACTGTCTACCGGCAGACGCGTATTAAGGTCTCCGAAGTACATTACCGTGCGAATGAACTGACTTGTCATTTCGAGAATGAGAAAGGGCAGAAACTTGGAGTTGTCTTTCGGGTGAGTGATCATGATGTGGCTTTCCGTTATACTTTGCCGCATCAGGGTGGAAGAGCCAGTGTGACGGTGAATGAGGAAAAGACAGGTTTCCGCTTTCCCGAACAGACTACTACTTTCCTGTGTCCGCAGAGCGATGCGATGATAGGCTGGAAACGTACGAAACCCAGCTATGAGGAAGAATATAAGGCAGATGCTCCGATGAGCGAACGTTCGCAGTATGGACATGGATATACCTTCCCTTGTTTGTTCCGTGTAGGGGATGCCGGCTGGGTACTGGTCAGCGAGACGGGTGTGGACAGTCGCTATTGCGGTTCCCGGTTGAGTGACGTGAGCGAAGGAAATCTATATACGGTTGCTTTTCCGATGGCGGAAGAAAATAATGGCAACGGGACGGTCGCTCCTGCTTTTGCATTGCCCGGTGCTACTCCGTGGCGTACGATCACGGTGGGAGATAATCTGAAACCGATTGTAGAAACGACTGTTCCGTGGGACGTGGTAAGTCCGCTTTATGAAACGAAACATGAGTATCGTTTCGGTCGCGGTACATGGAGCTGGATTCTTTGGCAGGACGGAAGTATTAACTATGATGATCAGGTGCGTTATATTGATTTGGCTTCGGTGATGGGATATGAGTACGTGTTGATAGACAACTGGTGGGATACGAGAATCGGACATCAGCGTATGAAGTCACTGGTTGAGTATGCACGTAGTAAGGGAGTGGAATTATTCTTATGGTATAGTTCTTCCGGTTATTGGAATGACATTGAACAGGGGCCGGTAAACCGGATGGACAATGCGATCATCCGTAAACGTGAAATGAGATGGCTGCAAAGTCTGGGTGTGAAGGGAATCAAGGTCGATTTCTTCGGAGGTGACAAGCAGGAGACGATGCGGTTGTATGAAGATATCCTGAGTGATGCGGACGATCATGGATTGATG
Source organism: Bacteroides faecis (assembly GCF_020091505.1). NCBI lineage: Bacteria > Pseudomonadati > Bacteroidota > Bacteroidia > Bacteroidales > Bacteroidaceae > Bacteroides > Bacteroides faecis. The sequence continues at coordinate 1,696,774 of NZ_CP081916.1, forward strand.
GTTATCTTCCATGGCTGTACATTGCCTCGCGGATGGGAACGTATGTATCCGAACTATGTAGGTAGTGAAGCGGTGCTGGCATCGGAGAATATGGTGTTCAACCAGCATTTCTGCGATGAGGAAGCATTCAATACATGCCTTCATCCGTTTATCCGCAATACGGTGGGATCGATGGAGTTTGGCGGTTGTTTCCTGAACAAGCGTCTGAACCGTAATAATGACGGCGGTACGACGCGCTGGACTACGGATGTGTTCCAGTTGGCGACTACCGTTCTGTTCCAGAATCCGGTTCAGAACTTTGCATTGGCTCCGAACAATCTGAACGATGTTCCGGCTGTCTGTATGGACTTTATGAAGCAAGTACCCGCAACGTGGGATGAAACACGGTTCGTCGATGGTTATCCGGGTAAATATGTCGTGTTGGCACGTCGGCATGGAGATATCTGGTATCTGGCGGCTGTGAATGCCGGAAAGGAACCGTTGAAACTGAAATTGGATCTGGATATGTTTGCCGGAAAGACGGTGGCTCTTTATAAGGATGACAAGAAGGAGGAGCCGCAACTTACATCGCTGAAGGTGAAGGAGAATGGTAAAGTGCAGCTGGAGATTCGGTCGCAAGGAGGTGCTGTACTGGTAGCGCGTTGATATTTTTTTCATTATGTGAAAAGAAACAGACGAATCTTGCTGTGTTTCAATAAAAATACACTATCTTGCGGTAATTGTTTAACCTTTAAATATGATAGTTATGAACACAAAATTATTCGGTCTGTTTCTCGTATTATTGGTATGCCTGCCTTCGTTTGCCCAGCAGAAGCCTGTGGAGAAGGTGGATAGTGATGGAGTTTATCTGATGCCCGATCAACTGCCGGAATTTCCGGGAGGGATACAAGCTATGATGAAGTTTCTGTCTACAAACATCAAGTACCCTGTGGAAGCACAAAAGAAGGGGATTTCCGGTCGTGTGATTGTGCAGTTCGTCATTATGGAAGACGGAACATTGGATCAGGCCAAAGTTATAAGAGGAGTCGACCCCTTGTTGGACGAAGAAGCGTTACGTGTAGTGAAATCAATGCCTAAATGGAAACCGGGAATGGATAGAGGTGAGGCGGTGAAAGTACGTTTCACTGCTCCGATCATGTTTAATCTGTCTAAAAAGGATACACCGAGGCCTAATTTCCCCGAACTTGTGGTGCCGTTGGGACAGGAAGTGGAAAACAGGTCTTTGCAAGGAGTATGGCAAAGTTGCTCCGTACAGCCGGGCGAACATGGATATAAAATACTGTTATTTCCTGTATTAAAGATTGTGTCGGCTGACCAAACATTCATGAATATAATGACAGCCGGTATGGATGGCAAGTCAAATGCAGTTATTTATTGTCAAGGTGAGTACAGTCTGCCGTCGGATAACACTTATGTGGAAATGGTGGACAGATCGCTTGATCCTACTTTTACACAAGGAACAAAGAATGAAATCAGTGTGGAACGACTGCATGATAATCTAATCAAATTATCTTTTACGGTTCCGGGACAGGAAAGAAGATGGACGGAATATTGGTTCCGGGTTCCTTCGCCGAATGTGAGGATATTGGCTGATTGATTTTTTCCTCTGTTTATATAAGATTTTGCTTGTCAGGCGACGTAGGCTTGAAAACTGCGTGGAAATGAAGAATGAAGAATGATGAATGAAGAATGAAGAATTGGCTGCGCTATCATGCTGCAAAGTAATTCTTCATTCATCATTCTTCATTTCAAAACGTTCGTATTAATTCTTAAAGAATCCGTTATCCTCCCATACTCCTGCTTCCTGTAGCTGTGTTGAAGTGGCACTTACATCGATGGGTAGCCATACTTCCATATCACCTTCACCACGGTGCGCCCAGGCATAATATGGAATTAGAGTGAGTTCTACGTCTTTAGCTACCAACTTTCCTGCCATGTCATAGCTTAATGCCTGTGCATCGGTTGTTAGTTGATTGATACCGTAAAGTAACTCAGGTTTTTCTGTTACTTTGAATTGCGGATGTTGGTTGAGAAGTACGCTGTGTATATTGAATCTGTTGTCCGGCCATTCTGCACAATACACGATGGGCCCGCGTTCAACGGCAACGCGACCGCGGTCGGCTTCTACCTTCGGATTTGCTTTTACTATTCGGGGAAGCATATCGAAATGTACTTCTACTACATCTCCTTTTTTCCATTTGCGGGCGATACTGAGATAGCCGTTGTTCACGTCGCTTTCTACTGTCTGTCCGTTGACGGATACCCGGTAAACCGGTTTTTGATTGTCAGCGTAAGCGTACAGGTCACCGGGCAGTACATTTCCACGTACCCAACCGGGAATACGGAGCTTCATCGTAAAGTTCTGATTGCCTTGCGCTATTTTCAGACGGATGTCTCCCTTCCATGGGTAATCGGTTTCCTGTTCCAGAATAATCTTTTTCTTATCCACTTTCAGCTCGGCCTTGTTAGAGAGGAAGAGGTTCACGTATACCTGATCGTCCTTCACGGCATACACATATCCCGGTAACGACGGGATGAAACGGCTGACATTGGAAGGGCAGCAGGCACAACCGAACCAAGGTTTGCGACTGTATTTTCCGCTGGAAGACAGTGGGTTGGGGTAGAAAAAAGAACCTCCGTCCAGTGATACACCCGATATCAGACCATTGTACAAAGTGCGTTCCAGCACATCGAAATACTTGGCATCTCCATGAAGCAGGAAGAGACGGTAGTTCATATACACATTGCCGATAGCCGCACAAGTTTCGCAATAAGCGGACAGGTTGGGGAGTTCGTAGTTGTTACCGAATGCTTCGCCTGCGTGACGTGCACCGATACCTCCGGTTATATAAATCTTTTTAGAGACGATGTTGTCCCAGATTTTGTCAATCGCTTTAATATAGCTGCTATCGCCGGTGATGGCTGCCACATCTGCCATGCCGGAATACATATAAACGGCACGCACGGCATGTCCTACGGCTTCATCCTGCTCTACTACGGGTTTGTGTGCCTGACTGTAAGCGTCTTTCCGGCTTGTGTATCCACGGGTATCCAGGAAGAACTTTGCCTGATCGAGATACTTTTTATCTCCTGTCACCATGTAGAGCTTGACTAGAGCCATCTCGGCTATCTGATGTCCCGGTACATATTTCTTTTGTTCGGGCCCGTTGCCGATTTCGCGGCAGACACAATCGGCATATTTAATGGCAATATCAAGGAAGTTTCGCTTTCCGGTAGCCTGATAATGCGCTACGGCTCCTTCGACCATGTGCCCCAGATTGTAGAATTCATGGCTCAGGTTCTCTACGGCTACCCAGCGTTCTTTTCCTGCCCAGTTGTGCGGATGCTTCGGGTTCATGGTACGGGCGGTATAGAGATAGCCGTCCGGTTCTTGGGCTCCGGCAACAATGACGAGTATACTGTCGATGTATTTTTGCAGCTTCTTGTCCGGATAGGTCTGCAGGGAGTAACTGGCTCCTTCTATTGTTTTGTATACGTCGGTATCGTCGAAAGAGAATCCTTCTACTTTATATGTATCGCTGGGATGGGCCGCTTTTATAAAGCTTTCGTAACGCCCTGTCTCTTCGCATTTGCTGAATGCCAGAGGAATAGTTACTTCACGGCTCGCCTGAAGGCGCTGTCCCCAGAAACTGTCCGTCACTTTGACGGAGGTAAAAGGTACAGGGTCAATAGGATACCCATGATTAATTTGTGCATTTCCTGTGATGCAGAGGCAAGTCAGGAATGTTGCAGTCAGAATGTTTTTCATCTTGGTATTATTTTAGAATGAATAGCTCGTTTCTTTGTTATGGGGTGGGAACGATCGGTTTGATTGTTCCGTCCGGATTGAATTCCATCCGGTCGATGCATACTTCACGGTGCCAGCCCGGTCCGTCTTTCAAGTGATTCTTGTTGATACGGTGGTATACGATATACCATTTATCTTTTCCGGGTATTTGCAGGATAGAATTGTGGGCAGGGCCGTAGATCTCTTTTTCCGGATTCTGGATGAGTATGATCGGTTCTTTGGCTACCTCAATCGGGGCGAGTGGTGACCGGGCAGTGCCGTAAGCCACATGATAGTTCGGTGAACCGGTATCGTCAACAGACCAGAAGAAATAGTAAACTCCTTTTCTGTAAATCACGTAAGGTGCTTCACGGTAGGCATAAGTTTGCAGGGTTCCCCCTTTGGGCGTTAAAACTTTGATGGTCTCTTCTTTGATGGACAGCATATCGTCGTTGAGTTCGGCTCCTGCCATATAACCGTTGCCCCAATAAAGGTAGCTTTTGCCCGATACAGGGTCGGTGAATACATCCACATCAATCTGCTGTCCTCTTCCTGTGGGGGAGGAGGTGATAATTGGTTTACCCAGATCGGTGAAAGGTCCGGTAGGGGAATCTGCTACGGCGACCCCTATCTGTTTGCCTTTGTTGGTCGTTGGATTGGCACTGTAATAGAAGAAGTATTTATATTTTCCGTCTATTTTCTTTTCTTCGATACAAGGAGCCCAGGCATTTCCATTTGCCCAGGAGACATTTTTGCCCATCTCAAGAATAACTGTTTCTTCTTTCCACGTCTTTAAATTCTTCGATGAAAAGACCTTAAAATAACTTCCGCCCCATCCCGGAAAACCATCGCTGGTAGGATAAATATAATAACGTTTTGTCAGATGGGAATACAATACTTCGGGGTCGGCATGGAATCCGGGCAGAATAGGATTGCCTGATTTTTTATTCTGTGCTGCACCTTGCATCGTTCCGATAAGGAACAAACTAAATAGAATAATTCTGATGAATGAATGTTTCATGATAGGTAGATATAATTATTAGTTCGTATGCTACAAAGATAGGTCTTATCTGAATAAAAGAAGGGTCACATATCTGTCAAAGGGGGATAATTATCATTCATAATAGAAGTTGTGAACTAAATTTAGACTTTAATGAACGGTATTCGGATATCCTTTTGATTATAAAGCACTATTTTTGCACTGATCTAAAAATATATTATTACTATGAGAGCGAAACTGATTTTACCTTTTCTGATTTTATACTTATTCTGTCATTTATGGCCGGCACAAGGGCATGAAGTAACTGCCGAAGGAGCCTGGTGCTGGTTTGCCGATCCGCGGGCTTTGCATTATGAAAATAAAAAAGGTACGATAAACAAGACATATATCGGTTATATTGATGTACATGGCAATATTAAAGCTATGCAGTATGACTTTAAAAAGAAGCGGCAGGATGAGGTGTTGATCCGCTCTTATTTTCAGCCGGATGACCATAATAATCCGACGTTTCTGGTATTGCCGGACGAACGGATCATGATCTTTTATTCGCGCCATACGGATGAGTCTTGTTTCTATTATCGTATCTCCCGCACTCCCGGAGACATAACGACACTGGGAGATGAAAAGGTGATTAAAACGAAGGATAATACCACTTATCCGTCTCCGTTTATCTTGTCGGATGATCCGGAGCATATCTATCTGTGTTGGCGGGGGATTGGCTGGCATCCTACTGTTGCCCGCTTGTCGTTGCCCGATCAGGATGATCAGGTAAAGGTAGACTGGGGGCCTTATCAGATAGTGAAGTCTACAGGTGCCCGTCCTTATGCCAAGTATATGTCGAATGGAAAGGATAAGATTTATTTTGCTTATACGACCGGACATCCGGACAATGAGGAACCTAATTTTCTGTATTTTAATTATATCGACATCCGCTCTTTGCAGCTGAAGGATGTCAGGGGAAATATTCTTTCGGCTATTGCCGACGGTACCTTTAAAGTGAACAAGACGACTGACTATGTACGCCGGTATCCATCTACTTTGGTCGATCATTCGTCGGCGCGTGATTGGGTGTGGCAGGTTGCTTCGGATGAGAATAATCATCCGGTTATTGCCATGGTACGTATCAGCAGTGATAAGAACTCCCATGATTACTACTATGCGAAGTGGAACGGGCACGAATGGAAGATGACATTTCTAGCCAATGCCGGCGGTCATTTTCATCAGACCCCTAATCTGGAAAAATGTTATAGTGCCGGTATGGCTATAGATCCGTCGAATACTAATCATGTGTATTGTTCGCTGCCTGTGGATGGAAAACAGGGGAAAGTCTACGAGATTATAAAATTTGTGTTGAATGAAGACGGGGAGATTGCTTCTACAGAAGCAGTCACGAAAGACTCGCAGTATAATAATGTCCGTCCTTATATAATACCTGGTTCGGAAGATTCACCTTTGAGACTTACGTGGATGTTCGGCAATTATTATGATTGGATTGTCAGCTCACGTTATCCGCAAGGTTACTGCACGGGAATTGCTTGTGATTTTAAAGGCTTTCCGGATGCAAAGAAGAAAAAGAATCTTGTAACGGAGAAGAATTTCAAGTTCAACCCGAAGAAGGCTTTTACACTGGAACAAACGGTCACTCTTGATGCCGCTCATTATCAAGGCACACTTTTGCAACTGGGTGATCTTGAGTATTATCTGGATGGGAAAACGATGAAGCCGGAAGTGAGATATAAAGGAAAGGTGTATACCAGTTCCAATATACTCGGAACATCTGATTGCTGGAAAACAACTTCGCGCAGTACAGGTGGTAAGTGGTACACTCCACAAAAGTATGAAAGCTTCAAGCTAAAGTGGGAGTATAATAAAGGTGTATTATGTGTATATATTAACGGACTGTTGGATCAAAAAATAGAAATAAAATGAGAAGGAGAGCTTTAAAAAATAGTGTGGCAGGAATCCTTGCATTGTTTGTTCTCTCTTTGTTGGGGGGATCAGTTGCTGCACAAGAAAATGTGTTTACCGTACAGCAACCGGATTATCAAAGAAGTCCTTATACAGGAATGACACGCCAACATTGGATACAGGCGGGCGAATATTTGCTGCAAGGTGCATTCAATTATATTCATACATTGGACGATCAGATGTACTTTCCGAAGCAACTGGACAAAACATATCCCAATAATGACGGACAAGTTCCGGTTGCCAAGCTGGAGGGACTGGCACGAACCTTGTTTGTGGCTGCTCCTCTTTTGAAAGATAACCCGGATTTAGTGATGAACGGAATAAAGGTGGCAGACTATTATCGGCATCAATTGGTGAATCTCTCTAATCCGAAAAGTAAGAGTTATATTCCTCATCGTAAGGGAGGTCCCAGTCAGACTTTACTTGAGTTAGGCTCTTTGGCTATTTCAATGAAAGCAGCCCAGGCTATTTTGTGGGACCCGTTGACGAAATCACAAAAGGATTCGCTTGCTGCGACCATGCTGAGTTATGGAGAGGGACCGACTATCGGTTCCAACTGGATGTTCTTCAATGTGTTTATCTTAAGTTTTATGAAAGATCAGGGCTATGTCGTGAATGATGATTATTTAGAATCAAACTTAAAGAAACTCCTGGCACGTTATCGTGGAGAAGGCTGGTACAACGATGCTCCGGCTTATGACTATTACAGTGCATGGGCATACCAGACCTATGGCCCTATCTGGGCGGAGATGTTTGGGAAGAAGCAGTATCCTCAGTTGGCACAGCAATTCTTGGCAAATCAACATGATATGGTAGCTAACTATCCGTATATGTTCAGTCGGGATGGTAAGATGAATATGTGGGGACGAAGTATCTGCTATCGTTTTGCGTCAGTTGCCCCACTTGCTTTGCTTGAATATGATCAGAGCGGTGAAGTAAATTATGGGTGGATAAGAAGAATAGCATCTTCTACTTTATTACAATTTCTGGAAAGACCGGAATTTCTAGAAGATGGTGTTCCGACAATGGGCTTTTACGAGCCTTTTGCTCCTGCCGTACAGATCTATAGCTGTCGTGGTAGCGTATACTGGTGTGGTAAAGCTTTCCTAAGTTTGTTGCTGCCGGAAGATGCTGAGTTTTGGACTGCTAAAGAAAATACTGGCCCTTGGGAAAAAGAGCTGAAAAAAGGAAATGTGTATAATCAGTTTCAACCGGGAACCAATTTGCTAATAACGAATTATCCGAATAGTGGTGCTTCCGAGATGCGCTCATGGTGTCATGAAACGGTTGCAAAGGACTGGCAAAAGTTCCGTAGTACAGAAAACTACAATAAGTTGGCTTACAACACGGAATTTCCGTGGATGGCGGACGGAAATAACGGGGAAATATCCATGAATTACGGAACAAAGAACAAGAAAGGTGAATGGGAGGTATTACGGCTTTATACATTCCAGAGTTTTAAAGATGGTATTTACCGTCGTGATGCTGTGCTCGAAACAGATAGTACTGTAAAGTACCAACTGGCTGATATTCCGCTGCCAAACGGAATACTGAGAGTGGATAAGGTTTCAGTATCTGAGCCGACAGAGATATGTTTAGGACATTATTCTCTTCCCCGTCTGAATACAAATATCCAAGAAACATCCCGGAAAGTAGATAGACAGGAAGTGCCAGTTTTGTCTAATGGAGAATATGAGCTTGCAATGATACCATTGGCTGGTTGGAATAAAGTATATACAATGTATCCGGAGGGATTACATCCGGTAAGTAATCAGTGTGGCTTGATTATGACTTCTGATAAACTAACTGACAGTAAAATCTATGTAATGCTTCAATTATGGAAAAAGAATGATGGTAAGAATACCTTTTCCAAGAAGGAATTGAGTCCTGTCAAATCTATTCGTATCTCGGAGGATAAGAAACAGGTAATAATTCAATTATCTGCAAAAGAAACAAAAACAATTCTATTTCAGTGATATTATAAAAATGAAAGAAGAGACAGTGGAGGCATGCTTTCACTGTCTTTTTTTGTAGGAATAATTGCTATTAGTGGTTGCTTACTAAGGCGAATTTTCCTTCAAAATGTTCTACTTATCAGTATATCTGTCTATACTATTATTTAGTCGTTGTTTATTAATCTTTTTATTCATAATTTTGGTCGTATATATAAATTAAGATTATTATATTTGCGTTTGAACGAACAAAATCTGGTTATATGAAAAACACAAGAATTACTACTTTCTTATATAAGTTAGGCTTCTTCATTTCATTCATGCTCTTTAACTTCACTTTGCTGTCGGCAACTGAAGAAGTTATCTATAACTTGAAATTTAAGCAACTTTCCGCTCCACATTCACTGCCAACCAATGAAGTTCAAAAAGTATATCAAGATAGAGATGGATTTATTTGGTTCGCTACTCGTAATGGATTATGCCAATATAATGGATATGAAACGACGCTTTATAAATCCAATCTTTATTCTCCGGATTTATTGACCACTAATAGCATCACTTGCCTGGTTGATGATAATAATAATAATCTTTGGATTGGTACATCGGAAGGATTGAATGTGATGGATAAGAGAACAGGAGAGATCAAAAAGTACAAAGCGCCATCCATATCTAATAATGTAGTGTCTGCACTATGTGTGACTCGTGATAATACTCTTTGGGTAGGTACTGATAATGGCTTATGCCGCTATGTTCCGGAGAAAGACACTTTTGTTGTCTGTGGAGATGAATTTGGAGATGGCAGGCTACGATATGTTACAATCAAATCTTTATTAGAAGATTCAGATGGCGATCTTTGGATTGGAACTTGGGCACAAGGGTTATTTCGTTATTCTCCATCTACAGATAAAGTAGTAGTATATCCCAAAATTAATGAGCAATATTCTTCTCATGTTATTTATGAAGATAGTAATAAAGATATTTGGGTAGGAAGCTGGGGCTATGGACTTTTTAAACTACGGAATCCTAAAGATATGGAGAATGTGTCTTACCAAAGTTTCCTGCATGAAAATGGCGATGATTCAAGTTTATCCGATAATATAGTATATGATATAGCTGAAGATATAAATACTCATACTTTATGGGTTGGTACACGCAGTGGATTAAGTATTTTAAGACTTGATGAGTCGAGTTCCTTTATTAATTATAAATCAGGGAAATCTGATTATCGTATTCCTTCTGACGAAGTAAATTCAATTATGCGTGATAGTCAGAAGAATATGTGGATAGGAGCCATTGGCGGTGGAGTTTTGATGGCTGATACACGGCAACCTGCATTTGCTTTGCATACACTTAATTTCGGTGATGAAGATATTCCGGTAACTTCTGTTCGTACGTTATTTGCCGATTCAGATCAAAATTTATGGATTGGAGTTGGAACTTACGGATTAGCGCGTAGAGAGTATGTGACGGGCGAACTAAAGATGTATTCACATATACCGGAATTTTCAGGTGTAAAAGATTTGCCTTCTCTTTTTGCGGTTGTTCAGCGTAAAAAAAGTGGTGATATCTGGTTTGGTATGTATAACGGAGGAATTTACGTCTATCGGAAAGGCGAGAAGGTGAAGCACTTAACAACGAAGAATAGTGCTTTTCTCACTTCAGATTGTGTATCGGCTTTATATGAAGATTATGAAGGGAATTGCTGGGTTGGTACGCGTGGAGGAATAGGAGTCCGTTTATCTGATGGTACTGACTATCGCTTCGAAACAATGAATTTTAATGATAGCTTGTCTGCTGGATGGATATATGTAAGAGATATCGTGCAGGATATGGATAACAGTGTTTGGTTGGCTACATCCAATTTTGGTGTGATTCATATAACGGGAGATGTTCGGCAACCTTCAACGCTGAAGTATGAGAATTATAGTTTTCATAACCGTAAATTAATCACGAATACAGTTCTCTGCATGCATATTGACCGTTTTGGACGATTATGGGCGGGGACAGAGGGAGGAGGATTATACCTTTATAATCGTAGCACGGGACAGTTTGAAGAAAAGACACGGACATATAGCATTCCGGGAGATGTTATCGTTAGTATAGAAGAAGATAAAAGTGGAAATTTATGGCTGGGAACAGTTTCCGGACTGGTGAAACTTTATGTGGCTGCTGTTGGAAATGATTTTTCGACTCGTATATATACTTCTGCTGATGGACTACAAGATAACTTTATTGTCAATTCGTCTTGTAGCCGTGATGGAGAACTCTTCTTTGGAGGCCATAAAGGCTACAATAGTTTTTTTCCCGATAAAATGGAAATCCCATCTCAGGAAACTAATTTCCTGATAACAGATATTAAAATATTCAACCACTCTTTTAAAAACTTGCCGGTTGAGCTACAGCAGAAGATTTCTCCGGTAATGCCTACCTATACAAGTAAGATTGAACTTCCCTATAAATACAATAATTTTAGCATTGAATTTGCTGCTCTTACTTACAAGAATCCTGAACTGAACAGGTATGCTTATCGTCTCCAGAACTTTGACCGGGATTGGCAGTATACGGATGCAGATCGTCGTTTTGCCTATTATAACAATCTGCCAAGTGGAACGTATACGTTTCAACTGAAAGCAACGAATGAAAACGGAGAATGGAGTGGTTATGTACGTGAATTCACAGTGGTAGTCCTTCCTCCGTTTTGGGCAACTTGGTGGGCTTATCTATTATATATGGTATTGGTATTGGTTATTGGTGTCTTAATTTACCGTACAATTAAAAAACGTATATTGCTTCAGAATGCCTTACGGCTTCGTGAAATGGAGAAGGCAAAGGCGGAAGAATTAAATCACGCTAAGTTGCAGTTCTTTACTAATATTACCCATGAATTATTAACTCCATTAACAATTATTTCGGCAACAGTTGATGAGTTGAAAACACAGGCACCTAGTCATAATGACTTATATACTGTAATGAATAGTAATATTCAGCGACTAATTCGATTGTTACAACAAATTCTTGAATTTCGTAAAGCGGAAACTGGTAATTTGAAGTTACGAGTCTCTCCAGGAGATCTTGCTGCTTTTGTAAGAACAGGGACTGAAAGCTTTAAGCCTTTAGTGAAAAAACGTAAGATACATTTTTCACTTCTTTGTGACCCTGAATCTATTGTTGGTTACTTTGATATAGATAAGTTAGATAAAATCATGTATAATTTATTGTCAAATGCCGCTAAATATAATAAAGAAGATGGATTTATCCAAGTAACTTTATCTTATGATGAAGAAGATAGAGAGTTTGTGTTATTGAGGGTTAAAGATAATGGAAAGGGTATCTCAAGAGAGAAACAAGCAACTCTTTTCAAACGATTCTATGAGGGGGATTATCGTAAATTTAATACTATTGGTACGGGCATCGGACTTTCATTAACAAAAGATTTGGTTACATTGCATGGGGGAACAATCTCAGTAGAAAGTGAGGTAGATCATGGTACCGAGTTTATTGTACGAATCCCTATTGAGCGTTCTTATTATGATGAAGAGCAAATTGATGACGAAGTTATTTCTTTGAGGCAAACAGCTATTGATTACGAGGATACACCGGAAGATGTTATTGCTGAAGTCCAAGAATTGGCGACAAAAGCCAATTCCATATTGTTAGTGGAAGATAATGAGGAATTACTAAACCTGATGACAAAACTATTGGGCCGCGAATATAATGTTTTCACTGCGGAAAATGGGAAGGAAGGTATTATAGTATTAGAAAATGAAGATGTTGATTTAATTGTATCTGATATAATGATGCCTGAAATGGATGGGATAGAATTTTGTAAATATGTGAAAGGGCATTTGGAGATTAGTCATATACCGGTCATTTTATTGACTGCTAAGAATAAGGAAGAGGATAGAGCGGAAGCTTATGAAATTGGTGCGGATGCATTTATTAGTAAACCTTTTAATTTGACAGTTCTTCATGCACGTATTCGCAATTTGTTAAAGTATAAAGCACGAATGGCACATGATTTTAAAAATCAAATTGTATTTGAAGTGAAAGATTTAAATTATACCAGTTTGGATGAGGATTTTATTCAACGTGCTATTAATTGTGTAAATAACCACTTAGAAGATCCCAACTTTGATCAAGCGCAATTTGCGGATGAAATGTTAACTAGTAAATCTACTTTATATAAAAAGTTGAAGTCTTTAGCAGGTTTGAATACTTCTTCTTTTATACGTAATGTTCGTTTGAAAGCAGCCTGTAGGATTATGGAAGAAAAAGGGATCAATATTCGTGTTTCCGAATTAGCTTATGCAGTAGGTTTTAATGATCCTAAGTATTTTAGTTCTTGTTTTAAAAAGGAGTTTGGTATGTTACCGTCTGAATATATTGAACGATTTATTATCGAGAAAGAAAAAGACTAAGTAAAATTGCCTTTTGAATTATCTTTTTTAAGTTTATTGTAAACCTCTCTCTGTATCAGAATGAGGTAGTGTGTTAATAATAAAGGATATTATCTTCAGGTACACAAATTGTTTCGTAGGGCTGTGGTCTTTCTTTCGGAGACTATACTTCTATGAAAGATTGATTATAGTGCTTCTTTCGAAGGAGTATAATCATACGAACTAAAATATGGACTTGAAGATATTAGAGTAGACTTGATTCTAAGTTAATTATGCTATAATTAGATATGTAGATATATTAGTGAACTATGTTTTTGCTGTAATATAACAGGGGAGAATATAAATAAACCTTCTATGTCGAATTATAATTCAAATATGTCGAATATCTCAAATTCGACCTTGTAGAACTATCTTTAGAGTAAAGTGCAGATGTTCGCACCTATATTTGCATTGTGATAACGGAGAAATATCTCAATACTACTTTCAATCATTTTTTCGGTAGAATAGAAAATAACTTTATTAACCTTTTAAAAAAAAATAGCATGAAAAGAAAGAAATCCAGTATGAATGTGGGGTATGTACTTAAGACGGTCTTATCCACATTTAGTATTTTATTTTTAGTCGGTCTTCTTTTTTCTTGTAAGGAGGACTATGCTTATGTTACTCCGACTTATGTCAGTACAGCCTATGATTCGAGTAAACCTGTGGAAATAACTGCAATATTACCTGATTCTGGTGGATATAAAACTCCTTTTGTTATAAAAGGAAGCAATTTTGGCAATGACTTATCAAAAATTAAGGTAATTTTTAATGGTGATCGTGAAGCTGTACTCGTCAGTACAAACGGAGAGACTTTATATGGGATTATGCCTAAACAAGAGGATGGCTTTAATGAGGTAGTTGTTACTGTAGACGGAAAGGAAAGTAAATCTCCACAAACTTTTCGTTATGTGAAAGTGGAGCAGGTATCTACAGTTGCTGGCAAATCGGGAGTTGGAGGCTATACAGATGGGACATTGATTGATTCACGTTTTGGGAAGATTTCTGGTATTGCTTCAGTGGTAGGAAATAACTTGATAGTTTGTGAAGGAGATGATGGACGTGTTCGTATGGTTTCTATTGATGACAACAAGGTTTCAACCCTGTTCTCAGGTTTTAAACTAGGTCAACCTGCTGTCACAAAAGATCGTACTAGAGTTTATGTTATTCAAACAGTTAGCCCTCATGCTATTTATTATTTTGCGAGGGAAAACTCATGGACTTCTAAACGTTTGACTTCTGGAATAGCAAACGTCACAGGGCAAATTCATTCTTGTGCGTTAGATAATGATGAAAAATATCTTTATTTCCGCGACCATAATGGTAAATTTGGAAGAGTCGAAATTGCTAATCCGCAGAATGTTGAAATTTTGAATTCAAATTGTGGAAAGGTTGATAAAGAGACTTCTTACTTGGCATTTAATCCTGTTGAAAACTGCTTTTATCTTTCTCTACAAAATGCGCAAGGGATTTATAAAGTTTCTCATGATGGGCAAACTGTGGAGGATTATGCCGGATTTAATTCGATTGGCGGGAAAGATGGACCTCGCCTGGAAGCTACATTGAGAAACCCGGCAGGTATTACTTTTGATAAAAGTGGTAACTTATATTTTTGTGATTCGCAGGGTTATACTTTACGAAAAATTTCTCGTATTGATGGAATGCTTACTACTGTTGCTGGACAATATCAGAAAAGTGGCGGCGTTGATGGATTACCTTTAGAATCTACTTTTAATTATCCTTATGTTGTTTGTATGGATGATGAAGAAAATTTCTTTATCGGTGAGCGTTGGGGATGTGTAGTGAGAAAATTTGCAGTAGAATAATCTTAAATTAAAATATATATGAAACAATTATTAATTGTTATTTCGCTTTTGTTTTCATGTATTTCGATGTCGTGGGGACAAAATGGATTTATGGTCGCTGGAACAGTGATGGACGAAAACGGTGAACCTTTAATAGGGGTAAGTGTGGTTAATCAAGCAAATACTTCCCAAGGAACAGTCACTGATTTGGACGGTAAGTTCCGTTTACCGAATCTTCTTAATAAAACAACATTGCTTTTTACTTATGTAGGTTTTAAAAATGAGAAGTATGTTGTAACAGGCAACAAAGAGCAAATCAAAATTGTAATGAAAGCCGATGTTAGTGACCTGGATGAAGTTGTAGTTGTTGGACAGGCTAACCAAAGAAAGGTTTCTGTGACGGGGGCAATTACAGTGGTGAAACCGGAAATTCTGGACCAACCAGGTACTTCTATCTCTAATATGTTAGGTGGAAATGTCCCAGGTATTATTGCTGTGACTCGTAGTGGTGAGCCTGGAGATGACTTTTCAGAATTCTGGATTCGTGGTATTAGTACTTTTGGAGCCAATGCCTCTGCTTTGGTATTGGTGGATGGTGTAGAAGGAAATATAAATGATCTTGACCCTTCAGATATAGAAAGTTTTTCTGTATTGAAAGATGCCTCCGCAACTGCTGTGTATGGTGTACGTGGTGCGAATGGAGTGGTGGTAATAACAACAAAAAGTGGTAAGGCGGGAAAGCTGAGAATTAATTTTAAAACAAATTTGATAATGAGTGAGTCTGCACGTATGCCAGAATATGCAGATGCTTATTCGTACGCTCAATTAGCAAATGAAGCTCGTCTTTCTCGTGGTAAAGATCCTATCTATTCTGATGTCGCAATGGAATTGATTCGTACAGGCATGGATCAGGACTTGTATCCTAATGTGAACTGGAGGGATGTGATTTTGAAAGATCATGTATGGCAGAATCAACATTTTTTAAGTGTTGCTGGTGGTGGTACTGCAGCTCGTTACTATATGTCATTGAGTATACAGAATAAAGATGCAGTTTTTAAGCAGGATAAATCAGCAAATAAATATGATACGAACGTTAGCTATCATAAGTATTCATTTTTGGCGAACATGGATGTAAACTTGACAAAAACAACCAATTTGGGGCTTAAACTAAATCAAGTGATTGTAAATCAAAATGCTCCGGGGTTTGGTGATAATAATGATGCTTTGTGGCAAGCACAGGCAAACTTGACTCCACTTACAACTCCGGTCAAATACTCTGATGGTTCATTGGCTACTTATGGAGCTAATGCTGATGAACTTTCTCCTTATGTTCAATTAAATTATACGGGATTTAAAGAAAATAGACGTTTAAATACGGGATTATTGGTAACTCTGAAACAAGATTTATCTTTTATAACAAAAGGCTTAGATATTAAAGGTGTGTTTTCTTACAATGGTGAATCGCAGCATAATATTACTCGTACAAAGATGCCAGATCTTTATTATGCTGATGGTAGAAATGCTGATGGAAGTTTGAATTTGAAAAGGACTCGTGAGAAGAAAGATTTGTCTTTTGGTAAGGATGTTTATAGCGCACGCTCCTATTATTGGGAATTAACAGGAAACTACAACCGTACTTTTGGTGAGCATAGAATTGGTGGATTGGTTCTTTTTTATTTGCAAAGTAATTCAAATTCAGATGCTAATGATAATTTGGCAGCGATTCCTACACGTTATGAGTCTTTATCTGGTCGTGTAACTTATGGTTTTAAGGATACTTATTTTGCAGAATTCAATATTGGCTATACGGGTTCTGAACAGTTTCCGACAGGTGAACGTTTCGGCTGGTTTCCAGCGGTCTCTGGTGGTTGGGTTCCTACTCAATATGACTTCCTAAGAGAAAAAATCCCGTTTTTGAATTTCCTTAAAATACGTGCTTCTTATGGTTTGGTAGGCAATGATCGTATTGGAGGTAAACGTTTTCCATATTTAACAACTATTTATTCAGGAATGTCAGGAACTTCCTGGGCTAGTGGCGGGGTTTTAGGAGAAGACCAAATTGGTACTGACGGCTTGACTTGGGAGACCGCCCATAAATTTGATATTGGTATAGATGCTCATTTATTTCATGAGAAAGTACAGTTTACTGTTGACTATTTCAATGATAAACGTACTGGAATATTCCAACAACGTGCTACTATTCCAACTGAAGTAGGATTAGTCAATTTTCCATGGGCCAATATGGGAAGTATGAGAAGTCATGGCTTTGATGGTAACATTTCTTTTGATCATGCATTTAATAAAGATTGGAGAATGACTTTACGTGCCAATTTTACTTACTCGCGAAATAAAGTTACTAATTGGGAAGAATCAGGTATTCGTTATCCTTATCAATCGCGAATTGGCATTCCTAATGGTGTACAAAGAGGTTTGATTGCCTTAGGTTTATTTAAAGATGAAGCTGATATTGAAAGTAGTCCCAAGCAGACTTTTGAGAGTGTAGTTCTACCGGGTGATATCAAATATAAAGATGTGAATAATGATGGAGTTATTAATTCTGATGATGAAGTGCCACTTTCGTATTCTGCAACTCCTGAATTGCAATATGGATTTGCTGCAGAAATTAGATGGAAGAAATTTTCATTAAGTGCTCTTTTCGAAGGGGCTGGGCACAGCAATTATTTTTATGGTGGTACTGGTTTTTATCCTTTTGCATGGGAAAGCCGAGGTAATTTGTTGAATATTGTAACAGAGCCATCTAATCGCTGGACTTCACGTGAAATTTCTGGAAATCCTTCAACAGAGAATCCAAATGCTCGTTTTCCTCGTTTAACATATGGAGAGAATAAGAATAATAATCGTGCATCTACTTTTTGGTTAGCAGATAATCGTTACTTGCGTTTTAAGAATCTTACGGCACGTTATTCTTATGCACATCCGTGGTTGAGTAACGTTATAGGAGTAAGTGGTATTGACATAAGTTTTATTGTTAATAATATATGTACATGGGATGATATTAAGTTATGGGACCCGGGACAGGCTAGTGGTAATGGAACTAAATATCCTATTCAGCGTACTTATACATTGCAGTTGAATTTTAATTTTTAATGAGGACAAAAAATATGAAAAATATAAGAAGTATAGTTATTGCAGGCATTACTGCTGTCATGGCTTTTAGTGTGTGTTCTTGTGACTCTTATCTGGATGTAGATCGCTATATTTATGATATGACTAGTCTTGATTCTATATTTAAACGTAAATCTTTGCTCGAGCAATATATAAATGGTGCTTCTATGTATTTACCGCGTGAAGAAATCTTGTGGTGGAAAGGTGAAGATCCTTTTGCGTTAACTACTGATGAAGCTTTTTGTTCTTTTAAAATGACTCCTGTTGATTATGCTCAGGGTAAAATCGATCGTTTTAGTAGTTCATATGATTATTATAATAGATTTTATAAAGGTATTCGGCGTGCCAATCAAGTAATTCAACGAATTCACGAATGCGAAGATATCTCGGAGGTAGATCGTCGTGATTTTACCGGACGTGCTCACTTCTTACGTGCTTATCTATATTATAGTTTATTGAGACAATATGGTCCTGTACCCATTTTGCCGGATGATCCGTTGCCGACTAATGGTTCGACTGAATCTTTAAGTTTTCCTAGAGGAACTTATGATGAATGTGTAGATTATATTTGTGAGAATTTGGAATCTGCTGCTGCCATGTTGTTAGATGAACGTCCAGATGTATCTACTTATCGTGTTCCTACAAAAGGTGCTGCATTGTCTATAATTTCTCGTATTCGTTTAGAGGCTGCTAGTCCGTGGTTTAATGGTAATCCTTATTATTATGATTTTATTCGTCATATAGATGGTGTGCCATATATTTCTCAAACAAAAGATTTACAGAAATGGGGAATAGCTGCTGCGGCAGCAAAAAGAGTGATCAATTTAGATAAATATGCTCTATTTACAGTGCCAAAAGATGCAGATACACCAGAACTACCTAAAAATGTGCCAAATGGAAATTTTCCTAATGGTGCTGGAGACATTGATCCTTTTAGATCTTATAATGATATGTTTACAGGTGAAGAGCTAGCGTTGAATGTTTCAGAATATATTTGGACAGCTGGTTTTAATAATGATGTTTTATATGTTGCCTTTCCTGCAGTAATGGGAGGAGGTAATGGATTGAATGTGAGCCAGCAATTAGTGGATGCCTACAAAATGGTTGATGGGTATGATATTAATGAATCAAGTCAAGAATATCCTTATCCTGTTGAGGCAGAAGCATGGAAACCTATTGGAAATAATGGGAAAAGTTTTTCAGGTTATCAAATGCCTGCTCAGGTTGCAAAGATGTATGATAATCGTGAAATGCGTTTTTATGCTACTATTGCTTTTAATCACCGCTATTGGGAAGCGAGTTCCTATGCTGGTACTGAACCTAACAAGAAGAATCTGGAGGTGACTTACTATATTGATGGCACTGGGGCTGCTTGGGGAGATCATCCTGACGATAAGAGTTTTAGTGGCTATAATTGTTGTAAATATGTTCATACTTCGGATAGTCCAAAAGGAGGTTATAGAAGTAAATACTTCCCCCTTATTCGTTATGCTGAAATCTTGCTTAACTATGTAGAAGCCATGAACGAGATGGAAGAAGGGGTTGTGTATACAGATGAGGATAATAATATTACGGTGAAAAGGGATAAGGATGAAATGAGAAAATATTTCAACATGATTCGTTTCCGTGCTGGTTTACCAGGAGTAACAGATGCAGAATTAAATGATCCTGCAAAAATGCGTGAGATAATAAAAAGAGAGCGTCAAGTAGAATTTGCTTTGGAAGGTAGGCGCTTTTTTGATTTACGTCGTTGGGGAGACTTGACTAAGAATGTAGGTACTTTTTATGGTATGAATGTGAATGCAAAAAGTAGTAACAGAGAGGCATACCATAAGCGGACGGCAATGACTTGGCAATACTCAATTTATACTATATCCAATAAATTGATGTTCTATCCGATTATTCAGACCGTAATGGATAAAAATGTGAAACTTGATCAAAATCCAGGATGGTGATCAGAATGATAATGTTAAACTATAAAAGAACGAAAAATGAAACTATTTAATTATACAAGATGCTTGTGTCTCAGTTTTTCTCTACTTGTATTAGCTTCATGTAATGTTGAAAATCCAATAGATGGAGAACAATATATAAAGCAGGTTTATTTGGTTGGTGCTTATGATAAACTGCAAGGAAAGGAGGTTGCTTATGGTAGTGAACGGGAGATATTTGTGTCTGTGGCAATAGGGGGAACTGTTTCTCTAGATCATGATGTAACTATAAGACTGGAGCAAGCAGACTACATTAATATTGATAATTATAATAAGAAAAATGTGGTAGGAGATGATATCCCTTATGAAGCTATGCCTCAAGAGTTATACAATATTCCTTCATGGGAAGGCACTATTAAAGCTGGAGAAGAGTATGTACGTATTCCTATCCATATTTATGCAGATCAGGTAAATTGTGATAAGCGTTATATTATTCCGTTGAGAATAGCAGAAGTGAGTGATTATGAACCAACCCCAACTGATACAGTTTTAATGGTGAATCTCAAAATGGTCAATGAATACTCAGGAACATATATCATCAGTGGAACAAATGTCAGATATGAAAATGATGAACCAATCGTAAGTGAAACATCTTCTTTAAATACACCGCGTACAATGATTGCGGTCGACCAGTATACAGTTCGTCTATTTCATAAAGTTGAATCGGAAGAGTTAACTAATGCTGATAAAGCAGCGATGAAATTAATTGTTAATCCGACGGATAATACGGTTACAATAGAACCTTGGAAAGATCTTCCTATTCTTAAAGGAGGGGGGACTTTTGATGTAGAGAAGCATACATTTACTATTTGGTATCATTATATGGAGAATGGTAAAGAATATCGAACAGAAGCTACTATCGTAAAGAATAAAAGCTAGTAGATGACTCTATGTAAGGTACATCTAGGAAATAGGTGTACCTTACTATAACAGCACAATTTGGCTTTGTTGATAATTTCTAAATTTTTATATTGTGAAATTGAGATATGTTACTTCTCTAAGTTTTTTGTTTATGACGATGATAGACATATCCGGATATTTGTCGATATAAAGTGCATGCTAGATCTAGTCTATAAATCGTTCAAATAGAATCGAATATCGGTCATTTAGGTAGGCTTTATTTAAAGTTCGACCTAATTGCATGATTTCTGTACCTTTATTTATTATTGAACTCTTATTTTTGTCGATAATGAATACTACTAATTTATCTTTCGGAGGATAAATTAATCAATAGGTTTTGGAACCCCAAAGAAAAACAGACTTATATGAAGATAGTAAAGATTGTAAATTTAATGATGGGCTTGTCATTTTCACTATGTACATTAGCGGAGAATGATTGGCGATTAGTTTGGAGTGATGAATTCGAAACGGATGGTCCTTTGGATTCTTCTGTGTGGAACTTTGAACAGGGATATGCACGTAACGAAGAAGCCCAATGGTATCAACAGGATAACGCAATCTGCAGAAATGGATATCTCATAATAGAAGCTCGAAAGGAGAAAGATAGAAAGAATCCCCTTTATGTAGCAGGAAGCAAAGACTGGCGCAAAAAACGAGAGTTTGTAGAATATACTTCTTCGTCAGTCACTACTGCCGGGAAAAAAGAGTTTTTGTATGGGCGTTTTGAAATAAAAGCACGTATTCCGGTGGCGAAAGGTGCATGGCCTGCTATCTGGGCTTTGGGACGTGATATGGAATGGCCTTCATGTGGTGAAATTGACATTATGGAGTATTACCAAATCAAAGGAGTACCTCATATTCTTGCAAATGCTGCATGGGGAACAGATCGGCAATGGCATGCAAAATGGGATAGTCAGGCAACTCCTTATTCACATTTTACCGATAAAGATCCGGATTGGGCTTCAAAGTTCCATATCTGGCGAATGGATTGGGATGAAGAAGCGATCAAACTCTATCTGGACGATGAACTTTTAAATGAGATACCTTTAAAGAATACCATAAATGGTAAAATAGGAAAGGGAACCAATCCTTTTACAAGACCACAGTATCTTTTATTGAATTTAGCCATTGGAGGCATTAATGGAGGACCGATTGATGAGGCCGCCTTGCCAATGAAATATGAGATTGATTATGTCAGAGTCTATCAGAAAGAGAAAAAAATAGCTTCTGGAGAAGTCTGGAGAGATATGGATGGTGAGCTGATTAATGCACACGGCGGAGGGATACTTTTTCATGAAGGCAAATACTACTGGTTTGGAGAACATCGCCCGGCTACTGGTTTCGTCACAGAAAAAGGCATAGCTTGCTACTCATCCACTGATTTACTTAACTGGAAAAATGAGGGAATTGTTTTTGCAGTTTCCGAAGAAGCAGGAAGCGATATTGAGAAAGGATGTATCATGGAGCGTCCGAAGGTTATTTATAATAAGAAGACCGGAAAGTTCGTCATGTGGCTGCATCTCGAACTGAAAGGACAAGGATATGGACCTGCCCGTACGGCTGTTGCTGTAAGTGATTCGCCTGTCGGACCATATCGCTTTATTCGTTCCGGGCGTGTGAATCCCGGCATTTATCCTTTGAATATGACTAAGAAAGAACGCAAGCTAAAATGGAATCTTGAACAATATAAAGAATGGTGGACACCAGAATGGTATGAAGCAATTCGGAAAGGTATGTTTGTGAAACGTGATCTGGAAGGTGGACAGATGTCCCGGGACATGACTTTGTTCGTAGATGATGATGAAAAAGCTTATCACATTTATTCTTCAGAAGAGAACCTTACTTTGCAAATTGCGGAATTAACAGACGATTATCTCAACCATAGTGGTAAATATATTCGGATTTTTCCCGGTGGACATAATGAAGCTCCTGCTATATTCAAAAAGGATGGGATTTATTGGATGATAACATCCGGCTGTACGGGATGGGACCCTAATAAAGCTCGTTTGTTGACTGCAACTTCTATTCTTGGAGAATGGAAGCAACTTCCAAATCCTTGTATAGGCGAAAATGCAGATAAAACATTTGGCGGACAGAGTACCTATATACTTCCTTTACCGGATAAAAAACAGTTCCTTTTTATGGCAGATAACTGGCGCCCGAAGAGTCTGGAAGACTCACGTTATATCTGGTTGCCTATCCAATTTAATGAAAAAGGTACTCCTTTTATCGAATGGGTTGATAGGTGGAAAATCGATTGATATCGTATATAATAGAACTTGAGTTCAATGGGTAGATAAAGTGAAATAAGGTAAAGAATTTCCCAAATAGCTTATAATTCGTGGATATTGGTCGTTTTTTGGTCCTTTTTTGACACAATTCTGAACCCTTTTCTTTAATGTATCCAGTATCTTTGTGGACGATAAATCTTAAATAATATCATGAATAATTTGAAAGTATGGTGTATATAGCTAAATTCTTATTGCCGGTAGTCATGTTTATGGGGCTGCTGCCGATACAAGCGCAAGCGCAGAAAAATACAAGTTTCATGCCCGGTGAAGTATGGAAAGATACGGATGGTAACCCTATTAATGCTCATGGTGGGGGACTGCTTTATCATGAGGGCACTTACTATTGGTACGGAGAGTATAAAAAAGGAAAAACGATATTACCGGAATGGGCTACATGGGAATGCTATCGTACAGATGTGACGGGAGTAGGTTGCTATTCTTCCAGAGATTTACTGAACTGGAAATTTGAAGGCATTGTCCTGCCGGCAGTAAAAGACGATCCGAACCATGATCTCCATCCGTCTAAAGTATTGGAACGCCCCAAAGTAATTTATAATAAGAAGACTGGTAAGTTTGTGATGTGGGCGCATGTGGAGAGTGCAGATTATAGCAAGGCGTGTGCAGGAGTGGCTGTTTCCGATTCTCCTGCCGGGCCATTTACTTATCTGGGAAGTTTCCGTCCGAACGATGCAATGAGCCGTGACCAGACCGTATTTGTAGATGACGACGGACGAGCTTACCAATTTTACTCGTCAGAAAACAACGAGACTATGTACATCAGTCTCCTGACGGATGATTATCTGAAACCAAGCGGACGTTTTACACGTAATTTCATAAAAGAATCTCGTGAAGCTCCGGCAGTTTTTAAGTATAATGGTAAATATTATATGTTAAGTTCCGGTTGCACAGGGTGGGACCCGAATATTGCAGAAATTGCTGTTGCTGACTCCATTATGGGCACATGGAAAACAATAGGCAATCCTTGTACAGGACCGGATGCGGATAAGACCTTCTATGCACAGAGTACATATATGCAGCCGATAATTGGAAAGAAGGATGCATATATTGCCATGTTTGACCGTTGGAAAAAGAAGGACCTGGAAGATTCACGCTATGTATGGCTGCCTGTATTGATAAAGAACGGAGCGATTACGATACCCTGGCATGAAAAGTGGAACTTGGAAATCTTTGATAAATAGAAGAAATAGATGATGAAACGGATACTACTACTAACTTTCTTGCTGATCTCTGTTTCTGCTGTGTGTCTTTCACAGAGATTGGTGGAAGTGGCTAAGGGATATAGTTGTACTTCTGTCAATACAGCGGTATTCCGTAACAATTCCTTGGTGACACATAAGGGGGAGCAGTATATTAGCTACTACGATGCCGAAGGGTATCTGGTACTTGGCAAACGGAAGCTGAAATCTAAAAAATGGACAATACACCGTACACAATACAAAGGTAATGTAAAAGACGCTCATAATATTATTAGTATGATGGTAGATGGGGAAGGATACTTGCATGTTTCTTTCGATCATCATGGGCATAAGTTGAATTATTGCCGGGGGATAGCTCCCGGCTCTCTGGAGTTAGGAGAAAAAGTGCCGATGACCGGTGTAGATGAAGGTAATGTCACTTATCCGGAATTTTATCCTTTATCCGGAGGGGATTTGCTGTTTGCCTATCGTTCCGGTTCTTCCGGTCGCGGAAATCTGGTGATGAATCGTTATTCTTTGAAGAATCATGCCTGGACTCGTGTACAGGATGTTCTGATTGATGGAGAGAATCAGCGGAATGCTTACTGGCAACTGTATGTGGACGAGAAAGGAACCATCCATCTGTCATGGGTATGGCGTGAGACTTGGCATGTAGAGACCAATCATGATCTTTGCTATGCACGTTCTTTTGATAATGGGGTGACTTGGTATCAATCGAATGGAGAAAAATATCAGCTTCCTATCACTGCTTCAAACGCAGAATATGCCTGTCGCATCCCTCAAAACAGCGAGTTGATTAACCAGACAAGCATGAGTGCCGATGCCGATGGAAAACCTTATATTGCAACTTACTGGAGAGAACCGGGGAGTGATGTTCCTCAATACCGTATTGTCTGGAATGATGGAAAAACATGGAAGTATCGTCAGGTGACTGATCGTAAAACTCCGTTTTCATTGAAAGGAGGCGGCACGAAGATGATTCCTGTTGCCCGTCCCCGCATTGTAGTGGAGGATAAAGAGATATTCTATATTTTCCGTGACGAGGAACGGGGAAGCCGTGTGTCGATGGCACATACAACCGATGTCAGCCATGGTAAATGGTCGGTAACGGATTTAACTGATTTTTCAGTGGATGCCTGGGAACCGTCTCATGATACCGAGCTATGGAAGGAACGGCGGAAACTGCATCTGTTTGTACAGCATACCCGCCAAGGAGATGGTGAACGTACGGCAGAAATCGAGCCGCAAATGATTTATGTGCTGGAAACAAATACGAATACAAATAAATAAAGATATGAGAAAAATATACGCAACGTTATTATCGGCATTCCTCTTAGGAAGTCTGGTGTGTGCTGGTTGCACAGATAAAAATAAGACTGCTTCGAAAGAAGTTATTGATATCATTCATAAAGTAAATGGCTATTGGCAAACAAACCATCCGGAGCATGGGCGTTCTTTTTGGGACAATGCCGCTTATCATACCGGAAATATGGAAGCCTATTTCCTGACGGACAAGCCGGAATATCTGGAATATTCGAAAGGGTGGGCGGAGCATAACGAATGGAAAGGTGCCAAGTCTGATAATAAAGCCAACTGGAAGTACAGTTATGGCGAAAGCAATGATTATGTGCTTTTCGGCGATTATCAGATTTGTTTTCAAACTTATGCCGATTTATATAATTTAGAGCCGGATACAAACAAGATTGCCCGCGCGCGTGAAGTGATGGAATATCAGATGAGTACCCCTAATAATGATTATTGGTGGTGGGCAGATGGCTTGTATATGGTGATGCCTGTAATGACAAAACTGTATAACATTACTAAGAATCCACTCTATCTGGAGAAGTTGCATGAGTATCTTGCTTATGCTGACAGTATCATGTATGATGCAGAAGCCGGACTTTACTATCGGGATGGAAAATATGTATATCCTAAGCATAAAAGCGTAAATGGAAAGAAAGATTTTTGGGCTCGTGGAGACGGGTGGGTGCTGGCTGGACTGGCAAAAGTCTTGAAAGATCTTCCCGAAACAGATAAATATCGTCCGGAATATGCAGATCGTTTCTGTACATTGGCAAAGTCTGTTGCTGCTTGTCAGCAACCTGAAGGATATTGGACACGCAGTATGCTTGATCCTCAACATGCACCGGGACCTGAGACTAGCGGGACAGCTTTCTTTGCTTATGGATTGCAGTGGGGGATTAATAATGGTTTTCTCGATTCCCGCCAATATCAACCTGTCGTAGACAAAGCGTGGAAATATTTGTCAACAGTCGCTTTACAACCTGATGGGAAGATTGGCTATGTGCAACCTATTGGTGAGAAAGCTATACCGGGACAAGTAGTAGATGCAAATTCTACTTCTAACTTTGGGGTCGGCGCTTTTCTGCTGGCCGCCTGCGAACGGGTGCGCTATTTGAATGGCGACAAATAGAACTTCTCGGGGCAGGAGCATATTTCAATTCAGCATTAAATTCATATAAGGTTGGAACGATTGAAATACTCTGTCGGTTAGTTCGCTGATATTCATTTTGATATGTGCACCGGGTAAACGCTCGGTGCTATACATACATTTCCCGTTGCATAAGTAATAATAACCATTGTTTACGGATAACTGTTTATCCAGCACTTCCAGCTGCATCTCATCTTCCGGGAATGCCGATGCATATAATTGCATCACTTCTTTGGCGTTGATTATACGTGCCATACCTAGCGGAGATAGCGTCAGTGAACTATCCGGAGGAAGTAGCTGAAGCATCTCTTTGCATCCTGTATGTTGCTTAATGTGATGCAATAAGCTATGTTCGGCATCTTTAGTCTCTGCAAAAAGTTCATTGATAACAATTTGCTTTTCTCCTCTATATACGATAGCCATACCGATGATCCGGTTCTCTTGTCTGGCTATAAATAAAGCTCCGTTACCCAGAATCAGGTCGGCTATAATAACCTGAAAATCTTCGAAAGTATGCTGAATACAGCAGGGGCGTTCAGTTAGTTTCTTATTTAGATATTGATAAACTTCCTCTTGACAATTGATTTCTGCTGTAACTGTAATCTCTTTCGAGGGGATAAATTCAGGAACAGTAAATTCTCTGGTCGAATACCGGAATACAGGAGCGTATCCCATCCGTGCATAATAATCGAATAACCACGGTTCAGCAGGAATCAATGTACTGAAATGCGTTCCGTTGCGAAGCATCCGTGCAAAAGCCTGGGAAAGTAATTCGCGCATCACTCCGTTTCCGCGGAAATCCGGATGAGTGCATGCACCCGAAACATAAGAGGTCTGTACTGTATTTCCACAAAAAGTCATGGGATAAGGGATCATCTGGAGAGCAGAAATCACTTCGTCCCCGCTTTCAATAGTCACATTTATTTCATTTTTATAGCGCAGTCTGAAATACATTTCGACGAATTCTTCACTATCGTCGAAACATAACTGCCATAATGCCTTAACCTTTTCTTTTGTCGTCATACCTTATATTATTACCATCTGATTATGTCCATTGGGTGATCTTTCAGACAAGCCATATACTTTTCAAGAATAGTCACCGGCTGATAAGACAGCTTTGCCTTGCGCAAACCTTCAAGACCTAAGTCTTCTTCCCGGTTGATATAGATATACTGTTCGGGAATGTGATTGGCGAACTCATTATTAATCATGGCATAAGCACCATCAATGTTGGTATCTGCCTTTTCTACATGCACTCCGAATGTTTCATGATTGATAGGCATTCCGAAAGTAAATGCTACAATTTTCCCGTTGACGTGGAGAATACCTCCGGTCAGGCCGAGTGCTTCGAAATTATGTAAAGCATAAATAAGGGCACGGCGTTCATTCCCCGTTCCTTCCTGCTGGTCGCAGTTGTTCACTTTACACCATTCGGCTTCCAGGTCCAGACACTCCTGAATACGGTCGGGAGTAATCGGTGTGTATTCATAATCGGGATACGTATTACGGAATCGGTTGATGTGATTTCTTTTTGCCTGAAATTTCTTTCCTTTCAGAGTGGCGAGATCACTCCTTAGATATATATAGTCTGCATAGTCACGATTTTCCGTGAAGGTAAACTGGCCGGGTAGAATAGCTTCGAGATCGGCGCGCATATTGCTGCAAACTCCCAGCATACAGAAGTTATGCTTTTCTTTATCGGCATCCTCTATTAATTCCCGTAGAATGGCTTTCAGGTCGCCACTTCCTACAGGCATCATATATGCCAGTTGCTCTCCTGCCCAGAATTTAAATACCAGGAAATTGTCGATAACTGCATATTGAGTATCGTACAAGAATCTCCAACTACAGAGGTTGGAAAATGAAAGATCGCAGTTTCGGCGGTCACTTTTCATCGTGAATGCGGTTATTGTGTCTTTGTCTGCTAATGTAATGTCTTTAAATGGAATCATAAATGCTTTTTGCGTTTAACTCTTTATATAACGGAAAATGAAAGAATTTTGTTTTTACAAAACACCTAATAATCGCAGGATGGTCGGTGTCAGTAATGCGGTGAATATTCCATTTAGTGTAAGTCCCAGGCTGGCATAGGCTCCATATTTACTACTGATGTCCATTGCGGTGGATGTACCGACAGCATGGGCGGCTGTTCCCATTGATAGTCCTTGCGCTATCGGACTGCCTACATGCATAATTTTCATCGTCTTAAAACCGCAGATTGCTCCCAATAGTCCTACTGCTACTACGACAGCGGCGGTCAGTGACGGGATACCTCCGATAGCTTTGGTTACTTCCATCGCAATGGGGGTTGTTACAGATTTTGGTGCTAATGAAAGAATTACTTCTTGTGAGGCTCCCATAAATTTAGCAATCAATACCACAGAAATAACTCCGACAATGCAGCCTGCCAATTGAGATAAAAGGATAGGCAACAACTGTTTCTTAATCATTTCCAGCTGAAGATATAAGGGAACTCCTAAAGCTACGACAGCAGGGCGTAACCAGAATTCGATGAGATGCCCTCCCTGATTATAAGTCTCATAAGAGATATTCGTCATTTTGAGGAAGATGATAAGCACAGCGATTGTGAGTAATATCGGGTTCAGTAATACTAATCCTGTTTTTTTCTGAAGCCATTTAGCGAAGAAGAAAACACCAAAGGTGACAGCTAGCAGGAAGAAATTATTTTCTAAAAAGCTCATTGAATTTACGTGTTAGATTGATTTTATCTGTTAAGTGAAGGCTGCGTGCTAATTTAATTTGGCGCGCCAATCTGATTTTACGTACGATTTGGTGTACCCATCCTGTAACGACCAATACAAGAGCAGTACTGACGATCGTTGCAATGACTATCGGCCAGAATTCCGCCGCAATTACATCGAAATATAGCATTAACGCTACTCCGGGAGGGACAAAAAAGAAGCCCAGATTAGCTACCAGAAAGTCGGACAATCCCTGCACCCACTGCAGTTTGATCCAGCCTAATTTCAAAAAGAGGGTGAGCAGCAGCATACCGATGATGCTGGAGGGGAGCTTGATCCCTGTTAAATAAACGATTAATTCACCCAAAGCCAAACAGCCAAATAAAATGGCACACTGACGTATCATACACTAATTACCTATTGATTTGTTTGAAAACACTGCAAAGGTAGAAAAAATAGAAGTACAGTGTTAAATATTATAATATTTTAGACTTGGAAAAGAAAAATAGCCGAAATTGTAATGTGGATATTGCAAAATTGAGTACTTTTGCAGCGCAAATTACAAATCGTAACAAGGTTTATAATATTATTCAAATATATCTATGCTTAATTTAATCAACCAAATCGTGGCTCGTGCGAAAGCAGACCGCCAACGTATTGTTCTTCCGGAAGGAACTGAAGAACGCACATTAAAAGCTGCCAATCAGATTTTGACAGATGAAGTTGCTGACCTTATTTTACTGGGTAAACCCGCTGAAATTAACGAACTTGCTGTAAAATGGGGGCTGGGCAACATCAGCAAAGCTACTATTATCGATCCTGAAACTTCTCCGAAACACGAAGAGTATGCACAGCTGTTGTGTGAGCTTCGTAAGAAGAAGGGGATGACTATTGAGGAAGCTCGTCAATTGACAAATGATCCTTTGTTCTATGGTTGTTTAATGATTAAGAATGGTGATGCTGACGGTCAGCTGGCAGGTGCCCGCAACACGACAGGTAACGTATTGCGTCCTGCTTTGCAGATTATCAAGACAGCTCCGGGTATCACTTGTGTATCTGGCGCAATGTTGTTGCTGACTCATGCTCCCGAATATGGTAAGAACGGTATTCTGGTAATGGGTGATGTTGCCGTTACTCCGGTTCCGGACCCTAACCAGCTGGCGCAGATTGCTGTTTGCACGGCACAAACGGCAAAAGCCGTTGCCGGTATTGAAAATCCGAAAGTGGCTATGTTGAGCTTCTCTACCAAAGGGTCTGCCAAACATGAGGTAGTAGACAAAGTGGTGGAAGCTACCAAAATTGCAAAAGAGATGGCTCCTACACTTGATCTGGATGGCGAAATGCAGGCAGATGCTGCTCTTGTTCCTGAAGTGGGCGCAAGCAAAGCTCCGGGTTCTGATGTAGCCGGTCAGGCTAACGTACTGATTGTTCCGAGTCTGGAAGTCGGTAATATCTCTTATAAGCTGGTACAACGTCTGGGACATGCTGACGCTATCGGTCCGATCCTTCAGGGTATTGCACGTCCGGTGAACGATTTGTCTCGTGGTTGCTCCATCGAAGACGTATATCGTATGATTGCTATTACAGCTAATCAGGCTATTGCTGCAAAAAATAATAAATAAGTATTAAGTATCAAGTAGTAAAGACAATATGAAAATTCTAGTATTGAACTGTGGTAGTTCATCTATCAAATATAAATTATTCGATATGACCACTAAAGAAGTAATAGCTCAAGGTGGTATCGAAAAAATCGGTCTGAAAGGTTCTTTCCTTAAATTAACTTTGCCGAATGGCGAAAAGAAAGTTCTTGAAAAAGATATTCCGGAACATACTATTGGCGTTGAATTTATTTTGAATACATTGATAAATCCGGAATACGGGGCTATTAAGTCATTAGATGAAATCAATGCTGTCGGTCACCGTATGGTACATGGAGGTGAACGTTTCAGTGAATCTGTATTGCTGAACAAAGAGGTGCTGGAAGCTTTTACTGCTTGCAATGATCTGGCTCCGCTTCACAATCCTGCTAATCTGAAAGGTGTGAATGCCGTTTCTGCTATTCTTCCCAACATTCCTCAGATAGGCGTATTTGATACAGCTTTCCATCAGACTATGCCGGATTATGCTTACATGTATGCTATTCCTTATGAAATGTATGAGAAATATGGTGTACGCCGTTATGGCTTCCACGGAACTTCTCACCGTTATGTATCAAAGCGTGTATGCGAATTTCTGGGCGTTAATCCGGTAGGACAGAAAATCATCACTTGTCATATTGGTAACGGTGGTTCTATTGCTGCTGTCAAAGATGGTAAATGTATGGATACGACAATGGGACTGACTCCGTTGGAAGGTTTGATGATGGGTACTCGCAGCGGTGATATTGATGCAGGTGCAGTGACATTCATCATGGAAAAAGAAGGCTTGAATACAACAGGGGTTTCTAACTTGCTGAACAAGAAGAGCGGTGTACTGGGTATTTCAGGTGTATCAAGCGATATGCGCGAACTGTTGGCTGCTTGTGCTAACGGAAACGAAAGAGCTATTCTGGCTGAAAAGATGTATTACTACCGTATTAAGAAATATATCGGTGCTTATGCTGCGGCATTAGGCGGCGTAGATATCATATTGTTTACAGGTGGTGTGGGTGAAAATCAGTTTGAGTGTCGTGAGGCCGTTTGTAAGGATATGGAATTCATGGGCATTAAACTGGATAGCGCTGTTAATGCAAAAGTTCGTGGTGAAGAAGCTGTCATTTCTACTGCAGACTCTAAAGTGAAGGTAGTTGTGATTCCGACAGACGAAGAACTGTTGATTGCATCGGATACAATGGATATTCTGAAAAAGTAATCATTAACTTACTGATATGAAAAAGGCGGTTCCCATCACAGGGCCGCCTTTTTTGATTGGCAAAATTACTGTTGACTCTTTTATAAGTCTCGTTTTTTTTACCTTACTTTGCGTACAAAATATTTTTAGACAGATTATTATATGCGCTATTCCGTCATAATCCCCGTTTACAATCGTCCCGATGAGGTGGATGAATTACTGCAAAGTCTCGCGTCACAGCACTTTAAAGATTTTGAGGTTGTGGTAGTGGAAGATGGTTCTTCTATCCCTTGTAAGGAAGTCGTAGACCGATATACAGATCGATTGGACATTCAATACTTCTCTAAAGCAAATTCCGGACCGGGGCAGACTCGTAACTACGGAGCAGAGCGAAGTAAAGGCGAATATCTCATTATACTGGACTCTGATGTCATTTTGCCCGAAGGATATTTTGATGCCATAGAGAAAGAGTTGTTGGCTTCTCCTGCTGATGCGTTTGGCGGCCCTGACCGTGCACACGACTCTTTCACGGATATTCAGAAAGCCATCAATTATTCAATGACTTCCTTCTTTACAACGGGAGGTATTCGTGGTGGAAAGAAGAAAATGGATAAATTTTATCCGCGTAGCTTCAATATGGGAGTCCGTCGCGAAGTGTATGAAGCTTTGGGAGGATTCTCCAAAATGCGTTTCGGGGAAGACATTGATTTCAGTATCCGTATATTTAAAGGTGGTTATACTTGCCGTCTTTTCCCTGACGCATGGGTATATCACAAGCGTCGGACTGACATGAAGAAGTTCTTTAAGCAAGTCCATAACTCCGGTATTGCCCGCATTAACCTTTATAAAAAATATCCCGATTCTTTGAAATTGGTGCATCTGCTTCCTGCGGTGTTTACTTTGGGGGTGGTGGTGTTATTGCTGGGAACTCCGTTCTGTCTCTTTAGCTTTACCCCGATTATCCTTTATGGGCTGCTGGTCTGTCTGGACTCTACCATTCAAAATAAGAGTCTGCATATTGGTGTTTGTTCTATATCGGCTGCTTTTATACAGCTGATCGGCTATGGAACAGGATTCTGGCGTGCGTGGTGGCAACGTTGTGTAAGGGGAAAAGACGAGTTCGAGGCTTTCCGAAGTAACTTTTATAAGTAGGGTTGGGGAGAGTAGCACGACACCCGGGTGTCAGATAAAGGGCATTAGTACATAAAAAAGAATTCGAGTGCACAAATTCCTGTTCCGATTGCCTGTGCCGTTTAATTAAATAAGGCTACCTTTGTATCCTCAATATACAGATAATGGAAAACAAACACAAATTATCCATTAACCAGTGGGCAATAGAAGACCGTCCCCGGGAGAAAATGATGGAGAAAGGAGCAGCCGCATTAAGTGATGCCGAACTACTCGCAATATTAATAGGCTCCGGAAATACGGAAGAAAGTGCTGTCGAACTGATGAGGCGCCTGCTTCTCTCTTGTGATAACAATCTGAATTCTCTGGCAAAGTGGGAAGTCTGCGACTATTCCCGTTTCAAAGGAATGGGACCGGCGAAGAGTATCACCGTAATGGCTGCCTTGGAACTCGGCAAACGGCGGAAGCTGCAAAATACCAAAGAACGCCTTCGCATCTCTTGCTCAAAAGATATTTATGACATTTTCCAACCTGTGATGTGCGACCTCGAACAGGAAGAGTTCTGGGTTTTATTATTGAATCAGGCAACAAGACTGATCGATAAGGTACGTATCAGTACCGGTGGAATAGACGGAACTTATACTGACGTACGTACAATTCTTCGGGAAGCACTGCTGCAAAGGGCTACGCAAATAGCCGTAGTACATAACCATCCTTCCGGAAATATCCAGCCCAGTCAACCGGACCGGACGTTGACGGAACACATTCGTCAGGCAGCCGACACAATGAACATTCACCTGATAGACCACGTTATTGTTTGTGAGGATAAGTTTTACAGTTTTGCCGACGAAGGACTGCTCTGAATAAATTTATTCTTATCTTTGCAATATATATTAATAAGGAAAGCCCTATGGAAAAATTTAAAATAGAAGAAAAAATCGTAGCCATGCTAAAGACGGTGTACGATCCTGAGATCCCGGTGAATGTATACGATCTTGGACTGATTTATAAAATAGACGTCTCTGATAACGGAGATGTAGTACTCGATATGACATTGACAGCTCCCAATTGTCCAGCAGCCGATTTTATTATGGAAGATATCCGCCAAAAGGTGGAATCGGTAGAAGGGGTGACTACAGCCACTATCAATCTGGTATTCGAACCGGAATGGGATAAAGATATGATGAGCGAAGAAGCCAAACTGGAACTGGGATTCCTGTAATGTTTTGATAATGAATAGTGGCAAAACTCATTACTTGTAACTCTAAACTCAAAACTCATGAAGAACGTTTATTTCCTTTCCGATGCGCATCTTGGTTCACGTGCCATAGAACATGGACGTACACAGGAACGACGCTTGGTGAACTTCCTCGACAGTATCAAGCATAAAGCTTCTGCTGTTTACCTGTTGGGAGATATGTTCGACTTCTGGTACGAATTTCAGTTGGTTGTTCCTAAAGGCTACACCCGTTTTTTGGGAAAGCTTTCCGAACTGACAGATATGGGTGTGGAAGTGCATTTCTTTACCGGTAACCATGACATTTGGTGTGGGGATTATCTGGCTAAGGAATGTGGAGTGATTATTCACCGCGAACCGTTGACTACGGAAATTTACGGAAAAGAATTTTATCTGGCCCATGGTGATGGTCTGGGCGATCCGGATAAGAAGTTCAAGTTGCTGCGTTGGATGTTTCATAGCAAGACATTACAGACTTTGTTCTCTGCCATCCACCCCCGTTGGAGTGTAGAGTTAGGGTTGACATGGGCGAAACATAGCCGTGAAAAACGGGTAGACGGAAAAGAACCGGACTATATGGGAGAGAATAAGGAACACCTGGTGCTCTATACGAAGGAGTATCTGCGAAGCCATCCCAATATCAACTTCTTTATCTATGGACATCGTCACATCGAACTGGATTTAATGCTGAGCGCTACTTCCCGTGTGCTGATTCTGGGCGATTGGATCAACTATTTTTCATATGCTGTATTCGACGGTGTAAATCTTTTCCTTGAAGAGTATATAGAAGGAGAGACACAGTTTTGATTCTTATTGATCAAAACGTTGATATTCCATTCATATAATATAAGACCACGTCTTCATACATTCTCGCACATAACATGGAAGAATGTGAAGACGTGGTCTTAATGTATTTAGTTGCTCAGCCTGAATACTACAGAGGCATATCCTCCCAGTTTTAAGGTATAATTGTCATTGTCCGTATTTTGCTGCGCTTCGCCATTCACAAACAATACTTTTTCAATCTTGTCTGTTAGTGGAAGTTGCATTGCCGTTCCGCTGAAGTTGTGGATGACAAGCAATTTCTCCTGATCCTTTGTCATATACCAGGCAGCAATCGGCTTATAATCTTTTTCCTGCGATTCGTTGTAGACAGAATGCTTGGTCATACTTCCCTCTGCCAGTGCCGGATAAGTGTTGCGTAACCGGGTGAGAGTGAGGTATATATTCAGAAGTGAGTGGGCGTCCGTTTGTTGATCGGCTACCGTTTTCACGTTTTTCGATACAGTGGCATCCGTCTTGTCGGTATAGTTGGTCGTGTAACTATCTCCCCACAGCATTGGGCTGCGTACGTATTCGTCTCCATTATCCTTCGTTCCGTAAAGACCCAGTTCTTCACCATAGTAGATGTATGGATGTCCGGCTGAAGTGAGCAGGACGGAGGCTGCCAGTTTACATTTGTCGGCGGACTTGCCGAGTTTGGATGATGTACGGTCTTCGTCGTGGTTACTCAGTTTGGTAGCTTCGATGTAGTCGCTGCGATAGCCGGCGTATTTCTGTTGGTAAGAAAGGATATCTTTCGCAAAATAACATCCGGTACTATTGTTGATCCCCCATTCCAGCCGATACCAGAAAGAAAAATCAAATAAAGCGGGCAGACCTTTATAATAAGGAGCTACTTTATCATATTCCGACAGAACTTCACCTACCATATAGAAGTCATCCGTATGTCCTTGCTGTTTGTAGCAGGCATTCATGTCTTCGTAGAACATTTTCAGGAAGCGGGGATTTTCTTCGCTGGTTTCACTGTGGTAAATGTGTTTCACGGCATCAAGTCGGAGACCGTCCACACCGCGGGCAATCCATCCCTTTGCCGCATCTGCTATCGCTTGATAGGCCGGTGACTCGCCAGCTTGATCGACTGGGCCATAGTTCAGGTCGGCAAACCAATCGGTACAGAAATGGGAGTGGAAGTAGGTGATTTGCTGGCTGTCGAACATGATGTTGGCAGGAGTACCGGCGTTGGTCAGTTTGAACTCTTTGTTCAGGGTGACTTTCTCGGATGAAGAAGATGCACCGTATTTTGTCCCTGCTGGCCAGGAGGAATCATTGCTGGTACGGATCAGAAGCCCCCAGGTAGATTCAAAATCAACAGTGAGTTCATAGAGGTTGTTTTTTCCTTTGTCATAAAACTTTTTGCAGATACCGTCGCCGTAGTATAAGTACTTGGCATTGGTGGTGCCTGTGTCCGGATTGTCTTCGTCTGCTTTGGCTCCTGTAGTGACGATAAGGGTGGGAGAAGATGCATTGCTCCAGTCCAGTGTAAATTTCAGTAGTCCTTTCACAGCACTGGTCTCGTCGGAAACCTGAAACCATTCCGCGGCATTGTATCCGGCTGTCCCTTCCTGAGTAATCATATCTATTTTGCCTGCCGCAATATCGGTTTTCGGATCTTCGGAAAAAGAATAATAATTGCGATACGGACTTTCAGATGATGAACAGGCTTCGGTAAACCACGGGTGATCTGTACCGGTGTGGTTCATTACGTAGTCCAGATAAATCTTGATCCCCCGGTTATGCGCTTCCGTAACCAAGCGGTCGAAATCACTTTCTGTGCCGAGTTTCGGATTCACTTTCGTGTAGTCTGTCACATCATATCCGTGGTAAGACATGCAGGGGTGGATGGGGGAGAGCCAGATAGCTTTCACGCCCAGCTGGTTGATATAGTCCAGTTTTTGGGTAATGCCGTTCAGATCTCCATACCCGTCTCCGTCACTGTCGGCAAAGGAGTAGACCAGTAGCTGGTAGGAGATGTCTGCACGCTTGGTTTCGTCCCATGTGTCGGGAGAGGCAGCGAGTGCCGTCCATTGTCCTTCGACGGGCGGTTCGGGATCTGGAGTAGGTTCGGTGATATTCTTGTCATCGCTGCAAGCGGTCATGAATGCCAGGAGCATCGACAGCCACAGGAGAGATAAAAAATGGAGATGTTTCTTCATAATGATGATGTATTAAAAACAATAACTGTAATCTCTTGGAAAAACAAGGGCCGTCCCGATTCTATTGTATTCGCGACGGCCATTCCCTGTTTTTCGGATTTCTTGTGGTATTATTCGATACGGCCTGTTCCGTTGCCGAAGTTCAGATAAACCTTTTGTCCGGTTTTACCTTGTACTGCGGCTTGGTCACCACCGTTGCCACGATAAGCTATTTGTCCGTCGAAGATGATAAACTCTGTTTTCCACCAGTCGCCGGCAGAGACAGCTTTCGGGTTTACGCAGATTCGCACTGCACCATCTTTCAGGAAAGCCGGAGAAACGAATTCACCATCAGCGGTTCCGGGCACGGTAAATAAGTCCTGTTCTACCAATTGTGCGTTCCAACCATCGTAAGAGGTGTCGCCCATTAAGTATACATTCGGCTTTTCAAATTCTATCACTTTGTTATCGCCGATAACAGAAACATATACCAGATACCAGCCGGCTACATCGACTTTTAAGTTGCCTCCCTCGTCCGACAGACCGGCAAGGTCTTTGGATTCTTGTGAGATGGCGTCTATAAAACCAAAGTCATTACCCCAATTGGCTTGCGGTGCAAACTTCACCTGATCGTTGGCAGCAAAATGGAAGATTCCCCAGAAAGCTCCCTTTGTTCCGTTGACGGGAACAAGCTCCTTCCATGCATTCGGATCACCGGCAGGATTTCCCCAGTTATAAGCACTGCCTGTCATATAAAGTTCGGTGGGCGCACTATTGTCTTTCACCGTAAAACGATAGTTGTAGGCGTCGAAGGAGATTTTGATTTTACCATCCAGTGCCGTATTTATAGCTCCTGCATTGGTCCAGGTGACAAAATTATCGCTGGAGTCGTCACCGTCCACACTACTTCCCAGAGCTTTGTCCCAATCGATATCGTTTCCGTTAATAGCCGAAGCCGGGAAAATCTTGAAGTTTGAAGTACTTTCTATTTCGGTTTCCAGTGTATACAGATTTTCATCGAGAGCATCCTTCTTCATTAATTGGGCACCGGTACCATTCCAACCTGTGAAATCGCCGACTACATAGTATCCGTCGGGATCAACTGCCGGAGTTGCGGCAGGCTTCAATGTGATGCTCACCTCATTTCCCACCAGCTGAATACCTTCGCCGGAAGGAGTAACGGCAGAGGTGTTAATCGCGATCTTCAATTCACGTTCCACGCTTGCACGACTTTTGTAAGCTTCTTGTGTCACACTGTCCAGTTGCGACAATGCTACTTTAAAGGCATTGTCTTCTGTCATGGTAAATGGGATTGTGTGATTCTCGTTCAGTGTCAGAGAGTTCACTGCGATTTTGCTGCTTTCTTCAGCCGTGGTTGAGCTTAACTTCGCAATTTCTACGGAATCTGCTGTGGTTGCATCCATTATAATGCTGGCATCTTTGCCGGCTGCGAAAGTTGCGGTCAACTGTCCTGCCGACTCTTCCTGGGGATTGGACTGGGGATCAGCCCAGTCCTTGAAATCTTCGTTACAGGCAGAAAACCCGATTGCTGCCAGAAACATCCCTGTGTATATTAAATGTTTTTTCATGATGAATCGTTCTTTTAAAGTTAATTACTTCTTTTCTCCTGTGCCTGCCGTAAAGTTCAAGTACATTACATTGCCGGCTGAACCCTGTACGGAATAACCTTCT
The DNA here is from genome assembly GCF_020091505.1 of Bacteroides faecis. Classification (NCBI taxonomy): domain Bacteria; kingdom Pseudomonadati; phylum Bacteroidota; class Bacteroidia; order Bacteroidales; family Bacteroidaceae; genus Bacteroides; species Bacteroides faecis. The sequence continues at coordinate 1,736,262 of NZ_CP081916.1, forward strand.
CCTTTTTCTGTCCAACTGTCAATCAGATTGAAATCACGATAGAAGATTTCACCGTCGTGGAGTGTAAATTCTGTTCTCCACCAGTCGAGGTCTGTCTTGAAGCACATGCGGACCTCTCCGCTCGCAGTCATGGCAGGAGATACGAAGTTGCCGTCTTTGGTAGCGGGAACCGCAAACTTCCATGTGTCGGTAAATGCCCATGAGCCACCGGTTGTATTACCAAACAAATAGACTTCAGCCGGATAGAATGTGATGGTGAACGCATAGTCGGAACCTTTGACTGCCGCTTTGATATAGAAGAGATACCATCCGGCGTTTTCTACGATGAAGTTATCATTACCGCTTACTCCGGCTCCGGCTTTGTCAGTAACAGTCACGCGGTTGTCATTAATACCGATATATTCATTTTCTTTGGTACCGAACTTGAACTCGGAGTTGGCATCGAAGTAAACCATGGCATAGAATTGACCATCCATGCCGTAGACGCCTGCCATCGGTTTCCATACTTTCCAGTCGGCATCCAGCATAGAACCTACGATGAACATGGTCTTAGGCGGTGTCAATGAACTGGTGCTCTTGGAGATTAATACGTTGGGCAACTCAATTATGTTGGAAAAACAGATCCCTTTTCCACTGCTTGTGATGTTGGCTTTCAAGCGGATGTACACAGCTATCGGTTCGGTGGGGAGAGCTGCCTGTTCTCCGTTTACGGCAGTCCATAAGTCGAGAAGTGCGCTGTTGAGCTCGGAAGCATCCACATTCATTTTTGCTGTCGGGTACGTGTTTTCCAACACAGTATAGTTGGCTTTACTGTCATCTGTTGCTTCCTTGAAATCTTGTTCAAAAGAGGCTTGTACCGTGTATGTGGTAGCTGCCGGGAAACCGTAGTCCGGTTGAGAACAAGTAAGTTCTACACTTTGAGCATTCTTCAGGTCATATACATTGTTGGCTGCATACGCAGGCGTATTGAGCGTAAATGTATCGGGCTCATTCAGGATCGGGTTGCTGTCGTTGTCTGTCTCGCAAGCTGTGAATAGTGGCAGTGCGAAGGTGACAGCAAGTAATATATTGGATATTTTTTTCATAATGGCATTCTTTTATATAAGGATGAACTACTGGTTATTTATAGCCTTCATTTTGTGACATATTCTTATTGTTGTTTATATCCGATACAGGGATAGGATATAAATTGTAGTATGAAGCGACAGATGTCCCGTTCATAGCTCCGCCTTTCCAGTCCCACACATATTTATTGGTTGTGAACATGCCGAAACGAACCAAGTCTGAGCGACGGCGACCTTCCAGATAGAACTCGCGTGCCCATTCATCGATAAGTTCCTGTTCGGTTACAGTCTGTACCTTTCTTGTACAGTTGGCACGTTTGCGAAGTTCGTTGATGTCTGCCGTTGCATCTCCTCCCTGACGGAAGATAGCTTCCGCACGTGTCAGATAGGCTTCTGCCAGACGGAACAAAGGAATGTCAGTGTCGGGATATGTTGCATGGCTGACAGGCTTTCCGTCAGAACGATAGTTCTGCCACTTTACAATAGACAGTCCATCGGTGAATCCGCTGATAGCGTCTGTCTGAATCTTGCGTCTGCCGCCTCCTACACCGGAGTATAGCATGGCACGGTCGTCACCGGCAGCCTTAATCATATCTTCTGTCCGGATGCCGTATTTAGCATCGAAATCATCGATCTGTTCATCCGTATCTAACCCCTTAGTCGGAATCTCCACATCGGCGGGCAACATCGGCACATCTTCGAGATTGGAGAAGAATTTCTTCACCATGGCTGCACGGGCAAAGATACAGGACCAGCCATTTGTTGTTCCCATACGTGGCATACCGGCCACGCGAGTACCACAAATCAGATAGGTAGAACCGCCATGGTTACGTGTCTTTACACCATCCTGACGAATGGGCAGAATGATTTCCTGCATGGCATTTTCATTCTCATCGTTATCGGCCATAAACAGTTCGCTGTAGTTGGTACATAGTTTATATGCTGAGGCAATCACTTTGCTGGCATATTCTTCCGCCTTTGCATAGTCGGTTTGTCCGGTATATACACCGGCGTTCAGGTACAAACGTGCACGGAGCAACCAGTTAGCAGCTTTGTCGGCACGACCGAAAGGAGCCTGACGGGGTTCATACATATCACCTTCAATCTCGTTCAGTTCATTCTGAATGTAGGTATAGAGTTCTGTACCTTTCTTTTCAACAGGTAAATCGTTGCTGAAGTGTTCTTTGAACGGAGCTTTTCCAAACAAGTCGAGGAAGTACCAGTAATGCAAGGCACGCAGGAAACGTATTTCCGCACGCTGGCGCAGTGTTTCCGCATCTGTCATACCTTCGGTCTGGTCGAGGAAGAAGTTATATTGTGTGATGTCATATCCTAAACGGACATAAACCCACTCTGTACGCTGGCTGGAAGGACTCCAGCTAATGCTTGTAAGCTGGGGGATATCCGGGTTTTCCTGCCATGCCCAGAGACATTCATCGGTAGGCAACTCATTGCAGTTGAAAGTGGTACGGTAGAAACCGGATTCACCTTCATCTTGTCCGTCCAGGTCAGGAGAGCCGTCGATACCTTTTTGTCCGGTTACGCCCAGCATGGCATAACCTTTCACAAATACTCCTTGCTGATCGAAACTACCTCCTGTCTGAGGATCGATGGGACTAATATCCAGATCGTTGATACATGAAGTTACTCCCAGTGAGAGAACTGTGATCAGTGCTGCTGAAAATAGTTGTTTGATATATCTTGTTTTCATGATAAATTGATTTAATGTAATTTAGAATTGCAGACTCAAACCTAGTAAGAAAGTCATGGCTCTGGGGTATGGATTGGCGTCGATACCACTTTTGACTTCCGGGTCAAGGCCTTTGTATTTACTGATAATAAACGGATTTTGTACAGTTGCATATACACGTCCGCCAATACCTTTATATGTCTGACCTTTCCACAGATTCTGGAAAGAATAGCCCAGTGTGATGTTATCACAGCGTAAGAATGATGCGTTGTGTATAAAATAATCGCTCATGTAGTAATCTCCTTGTCCGCTGAAACCCAGTGCGACAGCTTCGGCACTCGTATTGCTATATGCATTATTCGAGTACAGTCCCGAAGTGCTGACATTGGCTTTGTTGCTCAGGAAGTCATAGTATACATAGTTGTTCAGACTGGCACGCAGTGAGAAACTGAAATCAAAGTTCTTGTATTGCATTTTGGAAGTCAGTCCCATCAATACATCGCCTGCCGGTTTCTTGTAGATATATTTATCTCCGCTGTCTATGGTACCATTTCCGTTACGGTCAACAAACATGTTTTCAATAGGTTTGCCGTTCTCGTCATACACCTGCTGGTAAACATAGAAAGAATTGGCTGCATAGCCTACTTTGTTTGCCTGTACCTTGGTGTTGTTACCTCTGGAAATCTTGTCACCGGCTTCTACGTAATAATCGCTGTCATCACCACCCGTCAACTTCGTGATTTCGTTGTGGTTCCATGTGATGTTATAGCTTAAGTCCCAAGTGAAGTCTTTCGTCACAATCGGTTTGGCATTGATGGAAAACTCCATACCGTAGTTTTCCAAAGAGCCGATATTCTGTGTCATCTGGGCGTTGAAGTTAGTACCGACGGGAATCTTTACGCTGTTCAGCAGATCATCCGTCTTACGGAAATAGCCATCAATCCCACCTGTAATTCTTCCATTCAGGAATCCGAAGTCCAGACCGGCATTCCAGGTAGTAGTCTTTTCCCATTTCAGATTCTCATTGAAAGCCTTCGGGCGGGAAGTGGAATAGTAAGTATCACCAAAAGGATACTGGGCATATTCGTTATTGACTACATACAGGGGAAGGTATGCGAAATCATCTCCTATGTTTTGTTGTCCGGTAATACCCCAGCCCAGACGCAGTTTCAGGTCGGACAGGGCATTTACATCTTTCAGGAAGTTTTCCTCTTTTATCTTCCATCCCAGTGCCAATGACGGGAATGTACCCCAGCGATTGTCTTTAGAGAAACGTGATGAGCCGTCCCAACGCATAGTAAAGGTAAACAAGTAACGGTTCAGCAGGGAGTAGTTCAGACGACCGAAGTAAGAGACCAGAGTGTTTCTGGTGGCATACGCTGTTTGTTCGCGCAGTTTTGCGTCATGAGCTTCCTGAGTATAGGGGTCCCAGCCCTGACCTTCTTCAAATCCGTTGCGATGGAAGTGTTGTTCTTCACCGCCGACCATGACGTCAAAGTCGTTTGCACCTAAAGACTTGATATACTGTACATATATATTATAAGAAAGGTTGTATTTATATTGGGTGACATCACCATTCCAACCATAATAGTTATTTCCGAACGAGTATGGAGAAACAGTCGTCGTTTGTGTACCTTCTGCATATTCTCCACCTATGCTTGCATGCAGACGGAGGTCGGGCAGGAAATGGAATTTATAGTCAACATCCACATTTCCAACAAAGTCGTTACTGTTTGCCTTGTCATTTTTAAGCTCCAGTGCAGCCAGCGGATTCTGGGGAGAATTCGGATTGGATGTATATTTCCAGTTCGGGTCGCTGAAGCCTGAGGTAGAATTTATATTCTGCCAGTAGCCGCCTGTAAACTGGTAAGGATCGTCGGTAGAATAAACCGGACGGGTAGGGTCGATAGCCAATGCTCCGCCGATAGCGGCGCCTGTGTCGGCGTAGCGGTTCTTACCATTCATGTATTTGGCATTGATGTTGAACTTCAAGTGATCGTCGAAGAATGAAGGAGCCAGATTCACAGAAGCGGTAAAGCGCTGGAAATTGGATGTTTTCACAATACCATTGTCATTTGTATAGCCTAAAGACACACGATAAGGCAGGTTCTTGAATCCTCCGTTGATAGAAACATGATGATCTGTGCTGACAGCAGTGCGGAATATCTGGTCCTGCCAGTCCGTATTGGCGGTACCCAGTTCAGCCGGCAGTTTATCACCCCACAATTGAGTGGCATAAGCACGATATTCATCTCCACTCAACACATCATACCGTTTTTGAGTCTTGGAGAAGGATACGGAACCATTATAGTTTATACTCGGAGCCTGTCCGTTCTTTCCTTTCTTAGTAGTGATAATGATCACACCATTGGATGCACGCGAACCGTAGATAGCAGTTGCGGAGGCGTCTTTCAGTACTGTAAGGGTTTCAATATCAGCAGGATTGACCATAGACAATCCGTTTGCCATACCTTTGATACCTTCGTTATCAATAGCCAGACCGTCAATGACAATCAACGGGTCGTTACTTGCATTCAAAGAGGAACCGCCACGAATTCGGATTTGTGCTCCACCTCCCGGTGTACCGTCATTTGATATAACGCTGACGCCGGCAATCTTTCCGGATAACATATCCTGCGCGTTTGTGGTAATACCTTTGCTCAGTTCATCGGGCTTGATAGCCATCACCGAACCGGTCATATCGTTCTTTTTCACCTGACCATAGCCGATTACTACTACTTCGTCCAGTATTTCCGTATCATCTTTCAGTATTACATTCATTTGCGCAGCAGCAGGAAGTTCCTTCTGTTGGTATCCGATGAATGAAACAACAATTATGTCGCCTTGCCTGGCAGACAACTGGAAGTTGCCATCAAAATCGGTAATTGTTCCGGTGGTAGTGCCTTTCACCACAACATTGGCGCCGATAACCGGTTCGCCCGTTGCGTCTTTTACCATTCCTTTGACGGTTATTTGCTGAGCAAATGCGCCAACGGACAAGAATATTCCAGCTATTAGCATAAGCAGGACCTTTAACATAAAGTTTCCTTTTTTCATGTTTCTGTATTTAAAGTTAATTTGTAAATTCTCTTATCATTCTCTCTTAAAAAATACCTATTGAAAACCTTTTCTTCGTCTTAATACCTAGCGTTTGAAAACACTCTGTTCTATCGAATTGTAATTTCTCTGTCTTTCAATCTCTTTCTCTTTATAATCTCTTCAAACCTTTTGCTTCAGATTTGTCTTTTACTTCTTTAATGCTGATTGCGTATCCGCCTCCGTTGACTGCGTGCAAATTCAATTTGCTCTTGTTGGTCAGAATACCTTTCTTGATGGTGTAAGCCTGTGGGTTTTCTTTCCAGTCGGCATCTTTGGCGTCAGCATAAACCGTAGCGACATATTGTTTGCCCGGAGTCAGGAAGTCGAATGCAAGCTTGGAGGTATGGCCGTTTTCACCCGCTGTGCAGCCTATGTACCAGTCGTCCGTGCCTTTTGCCTTGCGGGCAATTGTGATATATTCTCCCGGTTCTGCTTCCAGATAGTTTGTTTCGTCCCAGTCAAGGGCAACATCTTTGATGAATTGGAAAGCATCCATGAAGCGTTCGTAGTTCTCCGGAATGTCGGCAGCCATCTGCAAAGGACTGTACATCGTGACATATAATGCGAGCTGGCGTGCAATGGTAGAACGGACCTGAGAATTATTTGCCGGATTCATCTTGTTGCAATGAGTTTCGAAGATACCGGGAGTGTAGTCCATCGGACCACCGACCAGACGTGTGAAAGGCAGAATCGTTGTGTGATATACTTTATTGCCTCCGAATGATTCATACTCTGTTCCGCGGGCGGATTCGTTGCCGATCAGGTTAGGGTACGTACGGCAAATACCGGTTGGGCGGGTTGCTTCGTGTGCATTCACCATGATCTTGTAGTCAGCGGCTTTTTTTACTGCATACAAGTAGTGATTGTTCATCCATTGTCCGTAGTGATGTTCTCCGCGAGGAATGATGTTGCCTACGTATCCGCTCTTTACAGAGTTGTATCCATTGTCTGCCATAAATTGATAAGCTTTGTCCATGTGGCGTTCGTAGTTGCGTACAGAAGCGGAAGTCTCATGGTGCATCATCATTTTGACCCCTTTGCCGGCTGCATAGCGATGGATTTCCTTCACATCGAAATCGGGATAAGGAGTGACGAAATCAAATACATAGTCTTTGCTGTTGCCAAACCAGTCTTCCCAGCCTTCGTTCCAGCCTTCTACCAGTACAGCATCGAATCCGTGGGCTGCGGCAAAGTCGATATAACGTTTCACGTTAGCGGTGTTGGCAGAATGTTTGCCGTTCGGTTTTGTTTTGGAGTAATCTGTTTCACCTAGTTTTACGCTGGTCAGTTCGTCGGTGTAAGCCCATGAACCTTTTCCGGTAATCATGTCCCACCATACACCGATATATTTCACCGGTTTCACCCAAGAAGCGGCATCCGCTATCTTGCAGGGCTCATTCAGGTTGAGCGTGATACGGGAAGCCAGAATGTTGCGGGCGTCATCGCTTACGATAATTGTACGCCAGGGAGTGTTGCAGGGAGTTTGCATATATCCTTTGTCCCCTTTGGCATCCGGTGTCAACCATGATTCGAATATCATATTCTTGTCGTCCAGGTTGAGGTGCATACATGAGTAATCAACCAAGGCGGCTTCGTGAAGATTAATGTATAAGCCATCATCCGTTTTCATCATCAATGCGGTTTGTACACCTGTCTGTGAGAAAGGAGTCTGAGAAGAGTTCGGGGTGATTGCTTCTTTCATCAAGCCTCTGATTTCCGATAAGCGGGAAATGGTATAGTCATACTCCTGTGTATCATAGTCACCCGGTATCCAGTAAGCGATGTGGTCACCGTTCATGGCAAACTGAGAATGTTCTTCCTTGATAACAAAGTAATTCAGTGCCTTTTGCTGGGGAAATTCATAACGGAATCCCAGGCCGTCGTTGAACAGACGGAAACGGATAACGATGGAACGGTCATTCATGGGTTGATACAGGTTGACTGCCAGTTCGTTATAGTGATTGCGGATTTCTTTTTCTTCTCCCCACACCGGTTGCCAGGTTTCATCGAAGGTAGTCGTCTTGGCGTCCTTTATTTCGAAACCGTTATATAGGTTGGTCTTAGAATCAAGTTTGGTCAGGTCTCTGCGGTCTACCCAGTCGAAGTCGGTTCTGGTATTATCCTCTTTCTTCAATTCCAGTCCGAGGGTGCTGGGCTTGATCACCACCTTGTTTTTATATGTCAGTTCATACGTTGGAGCACCTTTTGCGTCCACTTGGAAGGTCATTACCAGATTGTTGTCCGGTGAGGTTAATTTCTGTTGTGCATTCGCAATGAATGAGATGCAAAGGAATGCGATGAGCGATAAAATCTTTCTCTTTTTCATTCTATTTATGGTATTAAATTATAAGCTAACTAATATTTTTACTCCGGTTTGTTCCGGATATTGCAAATATAGCAACCATCCCGGGACTTTGGGCTATCTAGAATAAAAATACAAGTTGGTATTAATGATAATATTTTGTTTTACAGATGTTTATCTTCTTTTTGTTTCCTGATAAATATAAGTCGAAGTGAACTTGTTTAAAAGGATAAAAGGTATATTCCGCGACTTGGGAGTGTTAATTCATTTCTTAATTCAACTTTTTTATCTGTCAATAAATCGAAAGCAGATGGAGCAGGAAGTACTTCCTGATAGGGAGTCAGGTCAATGGTCTGTTCCCGGTCGGTACCATTCAGGAAGACAACGACTGACTGATTACCGTATTTACGTTCGTAAACATAGATACCCTTATTCGGGGCGAAATGTTTCAGTTGTCCTTTGGCGATCACTTCATTTCCTTTTCTCCATTGGAGCAGCTTTTGCATAAAGGAGAAAGCTTCATTCTGTCGTGGAGTGCGGTTGGCTGCATCAAAGCAGTTCTTTGTGTCATTCTGCCAGCCTCCGGGGAAGTCACAGCGGAGCAGTCCGTCTCCGTTTGCTTTATCAGCTGCCATCAGGATTTCAGTTCCGTAATATATCTGCGGTATTCCACGGGTTGTCAGTAAGAATGTCAGGGCCTGTTTGTATCGGTCGAGATTTTTTGTGTCTGCTTCCGAACGGTAGAAGCGGGAAGTATCGTGATTATCGAGGAACGTCAGCAGGTTCATCGGGTGACTGAAAACAATGTCTTGTGACAGATATTCGTAGAGTCTGAAAAGTCCTCCGTTCCATTCGGTAGTCTCTTCGTCGAAAGCCTTGTTCATCTCTTCCATGAGCGGGAAATCCATCACAGTAGGGAGGTTGCTGTTCTTCGGATAAGCGAGTTTGCTGTCTTTTTGCCAGTAAGAGATAAGTACGTTGCTGCCCAGCCACGTTTCACCTACAATGTTGAATTTAGGATATTCTTCGTTGATTGCTTTGCACCAGCGTGCCATCATATCAAAATCAGCATAAGGATGCGTATCCTGACGGATACCGTTGATACCTGCGTATTCTATCCACCAGATACTGCTTTGTATCAAGTAAGTAGCAACATGGCGGTTGCGCTGGTTGAAGTCAGGCATGGTCAGAGTGAACCAACCGTCGATGGCTATTTTCTTTTCGTAATCGGAGGTATACGGGTCCATTTGAGTGGCAGTCTTAAAGCTGGTCTGCACGTAGTTGCCCTCGAAGTTGAACCAGTCTTTGGAAGGCATATCCTTGAACAGGTAATTGTCTGAACCGCAATGGTTGAAGATCATGTCCATCACCACTTTCAACCCCTTGGCATTGGCTGCCTGGGTAAGGTTACGGAACTCTTCGTTGCTGCCGAAACGGCGGTCTACCTGATAATAATCGGTAATGGCATACCCATGATAAGAACCTTCTTTCATGTCATTCTCCTGAATCGGGTTGAGCCATATGCTGGTGACGCCAAGGTCTGCTATGTAGTCCAGATGATTTTCTATTCCTTTTAAATCGCCTCCGTGGCGTGCGAAAGGCTCGTTGCGATCGACATTTCCTTCCAGCATTCCGGGAATGACGTCGTTGGAAGAATCACCATTGGCAAAACGGTCCGGCATGATGAGATAAAGTACATCACTCGAATCGAAACCTTCAACTGCCGAAGCATCCGGTCTGCGCTGTTTAAGCTCGTAGGGGATTTTAGTCTGCTTCTTGCCTTGTGTCAGGATGATGTCAAAGTTTTGTGGGACAGCCTTTGAAAGGTCTAAATATAAAACCAGATAATTCGGATTTTCCTGCTTCACCACTTCTTGCAGCGTAATGTCACCGGAAGAAAGACTGACGTCTGCGGATGATATGCGATCACCATATAATAGTATTTGTAATTCGGGATTTTTCATGCCTGCCCACCAAAAGGCAGGAGCTACTTTCTTTATAGCGTTTGCCGCAAATACCTGATGAAAACCGGGTAATAATAATAGTAAGATAGTGAATAATAAATTCCTTTTCATGGTAACTAGATTTTTAAAATTTGTTCGGGAGAACCGATGATGCAAATGTAGGGGAATCGGGTATGCCGTACTGTAGCTAGAATAAAAATATAAATGCTCGTTTAGAATATATTGTTGATAATAAGCTGCTTATGATTCTTTGCACTATCGAAAAATACAAGTGAAAATGAAAATAGTTATGACGATATTTTTCGTTTTTATTACTATAATCATTATATTTGTATCATCTTTAAAAAAGTACCTTATGAGAAATCTAACCTGTTATCTTTTGTTTCTGCTTTTAGTTTCTCCTCTTTCTCTGTTTGCAAAGCATACGGACCTGAATAAGGCAGTTCTCAAAAAGCTGGATGATATTATAAGTAAGAAGGAGACTTATCAAATTCAGAGGGAAAAAGAAATAACCGATTTGAAAGTACAGCTTGCCCATTCTACCGATCCTGTGCGGAAATATGAGTTGTATGCGTCCCTCTTTGGTGCTTACCTGCATTATCAGGCGGATTCGGCGCTTCATTACATTAACCGTGAAATGGAGATACTGCCACAACTGAACCGTCCGGAGCTGGAAAATGAGATTATCATTAACCGTGCTACGGCGATGGGTGTGATGGGAATGTACATTGAAGCTATGGAACAATTGGCGAAGATCAATCCTAAAGAATTGAATGAATGGACCTTGTTGTCTTATTATCAGACGTATCGTGCCTGTTACGGATGGCTTGCCGATTATACAACGAATAAAAATGAAAAAGAAAAATACCTGAAAAAGACCGACTTGTACAGAGATTCCATTATTGCCGCCATGCCTCCGGAAGCAAACAAAACGATTGTTTTAGCGGAAAGATGCATCATGAATGGAAAGGCTGATACGGCTGTCGGCATGTTGAACGATGCACTGAAGGATATGGAAGACGAGCGTCAGAAAGTATATATCTATTATACTCTTTCTGAGGCATATAGCGTGAAAAAAGATGTTGAGAAAGAAGTCTACTATCTGATACTGACAGCTATTGCCGATCTGGAGTCTTCTGTCAGGGAGTATGCCTCATTACAGAAACTCGCACATTTGATGTACGAATTGGGGGATATTGACCGTGCTTACAAATATTTAAGTTGTTCGATGGAAGATGCCGTGGCGTGTAATGCCCGTCTGCGATTCATTGAAGTAACGGAGTTCTTCCCGATTATCGACAAGGCTTATAAACTGAAAGAAGAAAAAGAACGTGCCGTGTCCCGTGCCATGTTGATTAGTGTGAGTCTGCTGTCCCTGTTTCTTCTGATTGCTATCTTCTATCTGTATCGTTGGATGAAAAAGATATCTGTGATGCGACGGAATCTGAGTTTGGCCAACAAACAAATGTCTGTGGTAAACAAGGAGTTGGAGCAGACCGGAAAAATAAAGGAAGTATATATAGCCCGCTATCTGGACAGATGTGTTAATTATCTCGATAAGCTGGAAACATATCGTCGCTCCTTGGCTAAGCTTGCCATGTCATCACGCATAGACGACCTGTTTAAAGCAATCAAGTCCGAACAGTTCATCCGGGATGAACGCAATGAATTTTATAATGAATTTGATAAGTCTTTCCTTAAATTATTCCCCAACTTTATCACTTCTTTCAATAATCTGCTGGTAGAAGAGGCAAGAGTCTATCCTAAATCGGATGAACTGTTGACAACGGAACTTCGGATTTTTGCCCTTATTCGTCTGGGAGTGGTAGACAGCAACAAGATTGCTCATTTTCTGGGCTATTCTCTGGCAACAATCTATAATTACCGGAGTAGAATGCGCAATAAAGCTGTCGGAGATAAAGACCAGTTTGAACAAGATGTAATGAACCTATAGCTCCTTTTTCATAAGAAGCTTAGCGCTGTGTTGTGCCACGCCTTTGGCACAACCGTGCCATCGCATTGGCACAGTTGTGCCAGCACGGTGGCATAACTGTGCCAAAGGCGTGGCACTGTGTGTACAATGCAGAGAGTGCCAATTATCTACGGATGTCAGCCGTAAGACAATTGGCACTCTTTATTAGGAAAGGCAGATATTCTTATTTATATCCTGCCGCCTTTGCGATTCTTTTAGGGATTTCGGTATTGTCAATCTTTTCACCGAACAGTTGAGAACCGGCACCGATAGCAAATACCGGTACATAACCGGCAGAGTGACCGCCGCTTACCCAGCCTACCATCGATATCTGATCCATTACTTCTTTAGCGCGTGCTGCCATTGGTTCGCTCTTGGAGTACATGCTTTCGGCAAATACCACTTTATTTCTGACAAAGGATTGTTCAAACTCGTCACGCAGTTTCTTTTCCTGTTCCCAAGAAATAGGGAATTGTTTCCAGAAGCCCATTTCGTTGCCCAGGAATTCTTTCATGTCTTCCCAAGTCACCTTATTTCCTTTCGATTTTCTCAGCTCACTGATTTGCTTGGATAATCCGTCAGCGGAATGTTTCTGATATTGCAACGCTTTCAGGTTCAACTCATATCTGCCTGTACCCAGTACGATACCACCGGTTTCGTGGTCGGCGGTAACAACGATCAAAGTTTCCTTCGGATGTTTCTTGTAAAACTCATAAGCTACTTTGATGGCGTCATCCATATCCTTCACTTCGTTGAATACAGTAGCGGCGTCATTGGCATGGCAGGCCCAGTCTATCTTTCCACCTTCTACCATCAGGAAGAAACCTTTGTTCTTGCCTTTGGTCAGGAAGTCGATAGCACTTTCTGTGATTTGAGCGAGAGTCAGATCATCGCTTTTACGGTCGATAGCGTAAGGCAGGCAAGAAGGGTCTTTGCCTTCTTCCTGTATCAGGATCATTTTGCCGGCATCCTTGCTTTTTGCTTTATAATCGTTGTAGCCACGTGCTACGGTGTAGCCTGCTTCTTCGAAAATAGGGAAGATGTTGGGAGCGTCTTTCCTGTCGTGCGTCTTGTCAGGTTTCAGGAAACCACCGCCTGCATAAAAGTCAAAGTTTGCTTTGGTCAGGTCAATGGCGATTTCATAATTCATATTACGGTCTGCCTGATGAGCATAGAAAGCGGCGGGAGTGGCATGGTCTACGCTGACGGAAGTAGTGACGCCTACTTTCTTTCCGGCCTTCTTCGCTTTTTCGGCTACAGTTTCAATCGGGTTCTTGTCTTCTCCTACGGAGATGGCGCTGTTGTAGGTCTTCTTGCCGGTTGCCAGTGCAGTACCTGCGGCTGCAGAGTCAGTTACAGAGTTGGTGGCAGAGAAAGTGGTTGCCATGGTAGCTACGGGGAATTGAGTGAACAGCAAAGGTTCAACGCCGATACGTCCGTTCTGTCGTTCTGCCTGATACATTTCCGTACCGTTTACCTGGTTGACTCCCATTCCATCGCCGATGAAATAGAATACATACTTTGCCTGACCGTTGGCTGCAACGGATATGAGGACAAAAAGTAGTGTGTAAATTAACTTTTTCATTCTTTTGTATCTTAATATTAGGGTTAGTGATGGACAAAGGTAATAAAAAACGGTGGAAGTGCCGAAGCAAATCCACCGTTTCTTTGTGTCATTTGTATGACATTTATGCTTTCACACGTCCTACGTAAGAACCGTCACGAGTGTCGATTTCAATTGTTTCGCCTTCGCTGATGAACAAAGGAACACGTACCGTCGCACCTGATTCTACTGTTGCAGGTTTCAGTGTGTTGGTAGCTGTATCACCTTTCATACCCGGTTCTGTATAAGTAACCTTCATCTGAACCTTGATCGGCATGTCTGCATAAAGTACAGTTTCGGTAGAAGCGTCAGAAACAACGTCCAGCACTGCACCTTCGAGCAGGAAATCTACACCGTTGATCAGGTCGTGAGCAATAGGGTGTTGGTCAAAAGTTTCCTGATTCATGAAGATATAGTCTTCTCCTTCTTTATACAGGAACTGGTACGGACGACGTTCTACACGTACATCTTCCAGCTTTTCACCGATGTTGAAACGGCGTTCGAGAACGTAACCGCTAACTACATCTTTCAGTTTAGTACGCATAAAAGTGTTACCTTTACCCGGTTTCACATGCAGGAATTCTATACAGAAATAGAGCTTTCCGTCCATACGGATACAAGTTCCGTTTTTGATGTCTTGAGCATTAATCATACTGCTGTTTTTCTTATTATATTATTGTTATTTAATTGTTTTCTTCGTAATTCGAGTGCAAAAGTAATCTAAATCGGTAAAAAACACAAAAACTTTTGAGCAAAAATGAGTTATCGCTTGGTTAATTTAAAAAAAGTCTCTATTTTTGCAGCCCGATTACGTAGAATAATAACATAAAAACAAGATACAGTAATGAAAAGAACATTTCAACCCTCTAACAGAAAGAGAAAAAACAAACACGGTTTCCGTGAGAGAATGGCATCGGCTAATGGTCGTAGAGTATTAGCTGCTCGCCGTGCGAAAGGCAGAAAGAAACTGACTGTTTCTGATGAGTACAACGGACAGAAGTGGTAATCATCACTCAGAAACAAAAAAGGCGGAGTTCAAAACTCCGCCTTTTTTGTTTGCTCTCGTTTCCATTAAAGTTGGTCATAACTTCCTTTTTATGGCAAAAAATACAGGATTCCCGGTGCAGTAGTTAAATAGTGTATTAAATAATGTTTAATGGAATTCCCTTTGTCACTTTTTAGCTTTCTTTGTCACAGATCATAGACGGAATATATGTGACGGACGGTTGTGTTCAGAGAATCCGGAAGCCGCATCTTAAGATATAAGGTTGTTGAAATCTATAAGAGTGGGGAATATAGTTGCAGCAATTGTGGTGATGATAGGTGTCCTTGCATTTATGCAGGGACATTTTCATTGCTCACTATTCCGAAATTCAACTAATTTGTAGTATCTTTGGCGCGGATTAACAGCAAAGCGTATGACAATCAAAGAATTCTTTTCTTTTAAAACAAATAAATATTTTTGGGTGAATATCGTTGTCATGATTGTGGCAGTGGTGCTGATCGTGTTTGGCGTGATGAAATGGCTGGATGTTTATACCCGTCACGGTGAAGCTGTGGTCGTTCCCGATGTAAAAGGGATGACAGTGGAAGAAGCTTCTAAAATGTTCCGCAATCATGGGTTGGTATGTGTCGTTTCCGATTCCAATTATGTGAAGAATAAGGCAGCGGGCATTGTGCTCGATGTCAATCCGGGAGCCGGACAAAAAGTAAAAGAAGGCCGTACCATTTATCTGACTATAAATACACTGAGCATCCCCTTGCGTGCTATTCCCGATGTAGCGGACAACAGTTCCCTGCGTCAGGCACAGGCGAAAGTGCTTGCTGCCGGATTCAAACTGACTGAGATTCAGCTGATGAACGGTGAGAAGGACTGGGTGTACGGTATCAAATATCAGGGACGTTCATTAGAAGCGGGAGATAAGGTACCTTTGGGAGCAGCATTGACTCTGATGGTAGGAAACGGAGAAAATGAACCGTTGGAAAGCGACTCTATAGAAAATGTTGAAGGAACAGAGGAACCTGCTGCATCAGAATCCCCTTCAAGTCAGGATGACAGCTGGTTTTAATTGATAAATAACGAAACAGACTCACATGATCGAGGAAGAACTTCCGGATGAACTGGAAAATGATTTGGATGACATAGAACCTGTCGGTGATGAATCTCAGCTTTACGAACATTTCCGGGTGGTCGTAGACAAAGGACAGGCAATGGTCAGAGTCGACAAATATCTGTTCGAACGTATTGTTAATGCTTCGCGCAACCGTATTCAGAAGGCTGCCGAAGATGGATTTGTCATGGCCAACGGTAAGCCGGTGAAGAGCAGCTATAAAGTAAAGCCGCTCGATGTCATTACCGTCATGATGGACCGCCCCCGTTACGAGAACGAGATTATTCCCGAAAATATTCCCCTTAATATCGTTTACGAAGATCAGTATGTAATGGTAGTGAACAAGCCTGCGGGACTGGTAGTACATCCGGGGCATGGAAACTATCACGGTACGCTTGTGAATGCACTGGCATGGCACATGAAAGATATTCCCGAATATGATGCCAATGACCCTCATGTCGGGCTTGTCCACCGCATAGATAAAGATACTTCCGGGCTGCTGGTAATCGCCAAGACACCCGACGCCAAGACTCATCTTGGAATACAATTCTTCAATAAGACGACCAAACGCAAATATCGTGCCCTTGTCTGGGGAAATGTGGAACAGGATGAAGGTACAATCGTAGGCAGCATCGCCCGCAATCCGAAAGACCGGATGCAGATGGCAGTCATGACCGACCCGGCAATGGGCAAACACGCGGTGACTCATTATCGGGTGTTGGAACGGCTGGGATACGTCACACTGGTAGAATGTATACTCGAAACAGGGCGTACTCATCAGATTCGTGTTCACATGAAACACATCGGGCATGTACTTTTCAACGACGCACGCTATGGCGGTGACGAAATACTGAAAGGTACCCACTTTAGTAAATACAAACAATTTGTAAATAATTGCTTTGACACTTGTCCCCGGCAGGCTCTGCATGCTATGACATTGGGGTTCGTACATCCCGTCACAGGCGAAGAGATGTACTTTACTTCCGAACTTCCGGATGACATGACCCAGCTTATCGAGAAGTGGCGAGGCTATATAAGTAACAGAGAAATAGAATGAAACGCACAATTGCTATCGTAGCCGGAGGTGATACCTCCGAATTTCATGTATCCCTGCGTAGTGCACAGGGAATATATTCCTTCATAGATAAGGAAAAGTATACATTGTATATTGTTGAGATGCAGGGAACCCGCTGGGAAGTCCAGCTGCCGGATGGTACAAAAACACCGGTAGACCGCAATGACTTCAGCTTTATGCTGGGTGCGGAAAAGATTAAGTTTGACTTTGCCTATATCACCATTCACGGTACTCCGGGTGAAGACGGTCGTCTTCAGGGATACTTTGATATGATGCACATTCCGTATTCCTGTTGCGGGGTGCTGGCTGCAGCGATCACCTATGATAAGTTTACCTGCAACCAATATCTGAAAGCCTTTGGTGTACGTATTGCGGAATCATTGCTGCTGCGTCAGGGACAATCGGTTTCCGATGAAGATGTAATGGAAAAGATCGGTTTGCCTTGTTTTATCAAGCCGAGCCTGGGAGGTTCGAGTTTTGGTGTAACAAAGGTTAAGACGAAAGAAGAAATACAACCGGCCATTGTTAAGGCATTTGAAGAAGCGCAGGAAGTGCTTGTTGAAGCATTTATGGAAGGGACGGAGCTAACCTGCGGTTGCTATAAAACCAAAGACAAGACGGTGATCTTCCCGCCTACGGAAGTAGTGACGCATAATGAGTTCTTTGATTATGATGCAAAATATAATGGTCAGGTAGACGAGATCACTCCCGCACGCATTTCGGACGAATTGACGAATCGTGTGCAAATGCTGACTTCGGCTATTTATGATATATTGGGCTGCTCCGGTATCATCCGTGTGGACTATATTGTGACTGCCGGCGAGAAGATCAATCTGCTGGAAGTGAACACGACTCCGGGGATGACCGCTACAAGCTTTATTCCCCAGCAAGTGCGTGCTGCCGGTCTGGATATAAAGGATGTGATGACTGATATAATAGAAAATAAATTTTAAGTATTAAGTATTAGGTAATAAGTATTAATTCCGGGTGGTTTACAGCGCAGCCTAATACTTTATACTTAATACCTGATACTTATTTATAAAATTCATAGCTTATGGCTACTACAGAGTTTGATGAGATTCGTCCTTACAATGATGAGGAACTTCCTCAAATCTTTGAGGAACTGATTGCTGACCCTGCTTTCCAAAAAGCAGCAACTGATGCAATACCGAATGTCCCTTTTGAACTTTTGGCGCAGAAGATACGCGCTTGCAAAAGCAAACTGGATTTTCAGGAAACATTCTGTTATGGTATTTTGTGGAAAATAGCTGCGGACCATACGGATGGGCTGACTCTGGATCATACGGCTTTACCGGATAAAAGCAAAGCTTATACGTATGTCTCCAATCATCGGGATATTATATTGGATTCGGGCTTCCTTTCCATCTTGCTGATTGATCAGGGGATGGATACGGTAGAGATAGCGATTGGAGACAATCTGCTGGTTTATCCATGGATCAAGAAGTTGGTACGTGTCAATAAATCTTTTATCGTGCAGCGGGCGCTGACCATGCGGCAGATGCTTGAATCTTCGGCAAGGATGTCCCGTTATATGCATTATACCATTAATGAGAAGAAACAGTCTATCTGGATTGCCCAGCGCGAAGGACGTGCCAAAGATTCGAATGACCGTACACAGGACAGTGTGCTGAAGATGCTGGCCATGGGTGGCGAAGGCGATTTAATCGATCGTTTGATGGAGATGAATATTGCGCCTCTTGCCATTTCATATGAATATGATCCCTGTGATTTTCTGAAGGCACAGGAGTTTCAGTTGAAAAGAGATATAGAAGGATACAAGAAAACGACTCAGGACGATTTGATCAGTATGCAGACCGGTCTTTTCGGATATAAAGGGAAAGTTCATTTTCAGACAGCTCCCTGTATCAACGACAAGTTGGAGCAGTTAGACCGTTCGTTGCCGAAACAGGAGCTGTTTTCCGGCATATCTGCTTGTATTGACCGGAGGATTCATGGTAACTACCGGATTTATTCGGGCAACTACGTTGCCTATGACTGGCTGAATAACACATCTGAGTTTGCTGACCATTACACATCCGAGGAGAAACAACGATTCGTTACCTATATTGAGCAACAACTGGGCAAAATAAAGATTCCGAATAAAGATGAAGACTTTTTGCGCGGAAAATTGTTATTAATGTATGCCAATCCACTGGTAAACTATTTAGCTGCTTGCCAATGAATAAAGTAAAGTTACATACAGTCTGGCTTTTGGGAATGCTTTTCCTGATGACTGCCTGCGGGGATGATGAAGATTACTATTATCCTCCTGTGAAGCTGGAGTTTGTTACAGTGAAAGCTGGAGCGGATGGACTGATAAAGAGTCTGCTTCCTGATAAGGGAAAGTTGCTGACTGTTTCGAAGGACCGTACCGGTTCAAGCATTTCTCCGAACACAGCCAGACGTGTGATAAGTAACTATGAAGTAAATTCGGATGATGCTACTGCTGTCATTTACTCTTTGCAGTCGGTAGTGGCCCCGGAGCCTAAAGAAGCTACCGATCCGGCTTTTGAGGGAGGACTGAAGTACGATCCGGTTGACGTGACCAGTATCTGGATGGGACGTGACTATTTGAATATGATCTTGAATGTGAAGATTGATATCAATAGTGGTAAACAGCATGTTTTTGGGATGGTCGAAGAGAGCGTTGAGTCAGAGGGGGATGAGAAAGTCGTTACTTTGTCTCTGTTCCACAACGCAAATGGGGATGAGGAGATTTACAATCGTCGCGCCTATGTCTCTGTTCCTCTGACGAAATATGTGGATGAAGAGAATCCGCATCAGACAATCAGAATAAAATTCAAATATCATACCACAGATACAAGTGGTACGGTAGTAGAGTCAAAAAAGTATTGTAATCCGGGATTTGAATATGTTCCGGATGAGAATTGAATAATGTAGTGTATATGTTTAAAATGAATCAATTAGTCGTGGGGTTATTTTTATTTCTCTCTTCTCTTTTCTCCTGTCAGCAGAAAGGAGATTTTAAAACGGTGAATGTAGATGAGTTCGATTCTTTCATTCAGGATGAAGAAGTGCAGCGTCTGGATGTCCGTACACTGGCTGAATATTCAGAAGGACATATTGCCAGAACAATCAATATTAATGTGATGGATGACTCTTTTGCTTCAATGGCGGATTCGTTGTTGCAAAAGAGCAAACCGGTAGCTCTGTATTGCCGTAGCGGTAAACGAAGCAAGAAAGCTGCTGCGATTCTTAGTGAAAAAGGGTATAAGGTTATAGAGCTTGGCAAAGGATTCAATGCCTGGCAGGCAGCCGGAAAAGAAATAGAACACTAAAAGACCGTTCTCATCATTATGAAAAAACAGCTCACTGTAATAGGGGGCGTTTTCTCTCATAATGATGAGAACGGTCTTTAGTACTTTTATAGCCCTTCAATCAATCTCTTCAAAACTACCGTAGCCGATATTTCACGGTTGGCAGCTTCAGGAATAACAATAGACTGAGGACTTTCAATCACATCGTCTGTAACAATCATATTTCTACGGACAGGCAGGCAGTGCATAAAGAATGCATTGTTGGTTACTGCCATCTGGCGGTCGCTGACTGTCCACTCGCGGTCTTTGCTTAATATCTGCCCGTAGTTGTCTCCTGCATAAGCAGCCCAGTTCTTGGCATATATAAAGTCTGCTCCTTCGAAAGCTTTCATCTGGTCATACTCTACCTTGGCATTTCCTACAAATTGCGGAGCTAACTCATATCCTTTCGGATGGGTGATCACGAAATCGTAATCAGTGGCATTCATCCATTCGGCAAAAGAATTGGGAACAGCCTGTGGCAATGGACGGGGATGCGGAGCCCAAGTCATGACGACTTTAGGGCGTGCGGTCTTTTTGTATTCTTCAATGGTAATCAAATCGGCAAAACTTTGCAGCGGATGCCGCGTAGCTGCTTCCATAGAGAATACCGGACGTCCGGAATATTGAATAAACTGATTGAGGATGGTCTCTTGATAGTCAAACTCACGATCTTCGAAACGGGCAAAGGAGCGTACTCCGATGATATCGCAATAACAGCCCATCACGGGAATGGCTTCCAGCAGGTGCTCCGGTTTGTCACCGTCCATGATGACGCCACGTTCTGTTTCCAGCTTCCAGGCGCCTTGGTTGATGTCTAGGACCATCACATTCATTCCCAAATTAATAGCAGCTTTCTGTGTGCTAAGACGAGTACGAAGACTGGAGTTGAAGAAGATCATCATCAATGTCTTGTTTCGTCCCAATTCTACATATTTGAAGCGGTCCTTTTTAATTTCAAATGCTTCTGCAAGGGCTGATTTTAAATCGCCGATGTCCTGTACACAAGTAAATTTCTTCATTTTATCTATCATTAATCGTTATTATCCAATCTGTTGTTTACGGTTTATCAACCCTGATTCATGTCTTATGCCCTGTGGTCACCGTTTTGTTTTACCATCTGGTTTGCCCGTCTCCTTCAATCACCCATTTGTAGGAAGTGATTTCTTCCAG
This sequence comes from Bacteroides faecis, assembly GCF_020091505.1. Taxonomy (NCBI): domain Bacteria; kingdom Pseudomonadati; phylum Bacteroidota; class Bacteroidia; order Bacteroidales; family Bacteroidaceae; genus Bacteroides; species Bacteroides faecis. The sequence goes on from NZ_CP081916.1 coordinate 1,757,653, forward strand.
TCCCATCGGACCACGGGCATGCAGCTTTTGGGTACTGATGCCGATTTCAGCACCTAAACCAAACTGGGCGCCATCTGTGAAGGCGGTAGAAACATTGGTGTATACACAGGCTGCATCTACTATCTTAGTGAACAAGGCCGCACGTTCTTTGTTTTCAGTGATGATACATTCGCTGTGTTTTGAACTGTTTTCTTGTATATGTCCCAATGCGTCTTCAAAGCTTTTCACAGTCTTGACGGCCATTTTATAATCCAGGAACTCGGTTCCGAAGCTTTCTGTAGTGGCAGGTACCAGTAATTCTGCGGGATAATACCCCTCCAGTGCCCGGTAAGCCTGGGCATCTGCATAGACGATTACATTGCTTTCTTTCAGTTTATCGCAGAGTGCCGGCAGGTCAGTCAGGCGTTTTTCGTGGATAATGGTACAATCCAACGCATTGCAGACACTGACACGACGTGTTTTGGCATTATGGATAATGTCGGCTCCTTTTGTTGTGTCACCAAACTCGTCAAAATAAGTATGACATATACCTGCTCCTGTTTCAATCACAGGAATCCGCGCATTCTCGCGTACAAAGTTTATCAGATTGCTGCTTCCTCTCGGAATGATGAGGTCAACAAATCCTACTGCATTCAGCAAAGCGGCAGTGGCTTCCCTGTCGGCAGGGAGTAGTTCTACTATATGCGGATTGACGTTGAACTTCTTCAGCACTTTATGAATAATGCTGATGATGGCACGATTAGAATCGTCTGCATCGCTTCCACCTTTCAGGATGCAGGCATTGCCACTCTTCAGGCAAAGGGAGAATACGTCGAAACTAACGTTCGGGCGAGCCTCATAGATAATGCCTATGACTCCAAAAGGTACGCTGATCTTTGTCAGCTTCATTCCGTTCGGACGAGTTGTTTCTTTCAGGATTCTTCCTAAAGGAGAAGGAAGGGTTGCTACATTACGTGTATCGTCAGCGATACCTTTCAGTCTCTCTGCCGTAAGTTTCAACCGGTCGTATTTCGGATTACTTTGATCCATCCGTGCCAGGTCCTTCTCATTCTCTGAAAGAATGAAGGCTGTTTCGGCAATGGTAGCATCCGCTACCGCATTCAGTATCTGATTGATGATATCATCACTCAGTAAAGCCAGTTCACGACTGGCAGCTTGTACGGCAGCGAAGGTTTCGTTTAAATTTGTAGTCATTTGCTCCTTTTTTACGTTAAATAGAAAGATGAACAGTGCAAATATAGCGAATGATGGGCACAAAGCCCGTTGAAAAATGAAATAAATCTACTCGATGTATAGGTAGTCATAGTGTACTACCGGCTTTTTACCGTGCTTGCCCATGGCTTCCCGTGCTTGTTTGGAATCACAGTTTGCCTTTCCTACACCGACCTGATTTCCCTGGAAGTCCATGATGCGGACTATTTCATCTTTTTCGAATTCGCCTTCAATATGTGTAATTCCAATCGGGAGGATACTTGCAGCCTTCTCCGAATTTAATATATCAGTGGCACATTCATTGATGTGAATTTCGCCTTTGGCAAAACCTTCGCTATGGGCAATCCATTTCTTTACGCTGGACACTGGTTCATTCGAAGGAATAAAACGGGTACAAATCGTTTCTTCCGGGTGTTGCAGCAGATCTACCAGAATATTGTCCCTCTTGCCATTGGCTATAATGACTGTAATGCCTTCATCTGCTACTTTTCGGGCTATATTTGTTTTTGTCAGCATACCTCCGCGACCGAAACTGGATTTGGAAGCCTGGATATAACTGGACAGGTCTTTGCCATGTTCAATCTCGCGAATGACCGATGATTCCGGATCTGCAGGAGAACCATTGTAAATCCCGTCTATGTTGCTGAGGATGATCAGCGCTTGTGCATCCATCATAGAAGCGATGAGGCCCGACAACTCATCATTGTCTGTAAACATAAGCTCGCTGACAGAAATCGTATCATTCTCGTTGACAATAGGGATCACTCCGTTTTCCAGCATCACTGTCATGCAATTCTTCTGGTTCAGATAATGGCGGCGGGTACTGAAGTTTTCTTTGGTAGTCAGTACTTGTCCTACCGGAATCCCGTGCTCGCGGAAAAGTTCATAGTAGCGGTTTATCAGTTTAGCCTGCCCTACTGCAGAGAATAATTGACGTTGATCTACACTGTCGAGCTTTTTCTGCGGGTGTATCTCACTGCGTCCTGAAGCGACGGCTCCTGAAGATATGAGGATAATCTCTACTCCGGATTTGTCTAACTCTGCAATCTGATCGACGAGTGCCGACATGCGTGTGACGTCTAATGTACCGTCGCGACGTGCCAATACGTTACTACCTACTTTTACTGCTATTCGTGTAAATTCCTGTTCCATTTTTACTAACGATTTGAAAGCACAAATATAGAGCTTTTTGTCGATATGTTACAAAAACAGGCTGAAAAGAATTATCTTTGCAGCCTGATAGATAAAAGAAAAACAATGAAACATACCAATCCTCAAGTAGAACAGATGACCTCCTTCATTGTGATGGATGTGTTGGAACGAGCTAATGAATTACAAAAACAAGGCATTGACGTTGTCCACCTGGAAGTGGGTGAACCGGACTTTGATGTACCGTCTTGTGTGGCAGAAGCCGCCAAGGCTGCTTATGATCAACATCTTACACACTATACCCATTCATTGGGCGATCCGGAACTACGCGGGGAGATAGCCGCATTTTATCAACGTGAATATGGAGTGGTCGTTGATCCGGACTGTATCGTGGTCACTTCCGGCTCTTCTCCGTCTATTCTTCTGGTGCTGATGTTGCTTTGCAATTCGGATAGTGAGGTGATACTTTCTAATCCGGGTTATGCTTGTTATCGCAATTTTGTGCTGGCTGCCCAGGCAAAACCTGTTCTGGTGCCTTTGTCAGAGGAGAACGGACTGCAATATGATATAGAAGCGATCCGTAAATGTGTGACTCCGCATACAGCGGCTATCTTTATTAATTCGCCGATGAATCCGACGGGAATGTTGTTGGATGAAAGCTTTCTGAAAGAGGTTGCCTCATTGGGTGTCCCCATTATTTCTGATGAAATTTATCATGGACTTGTCTATGAAGGGCGCGCGCATAGTATTCTTGAATATACTGATAAGGCTTTTGTCTTGAATGGATTCTCCAAACGATTCGCAATGACAGGACTGCGTTTAGGTTATCTGATCGCACCGAAATCCTGTATGCGTTCTTTGCAGAAGTTGCAGCAGAACCTGTTTATCTGTGCGTCCAGCATAGCACAGCAAGCCGGAATAGCGGCATTACGGCAGGCAGATACGGATGTGGAACGGATGAAACACATCTATGACGAACGTCGCCGGTATATGATTACCCGGCTTCGGGAAATGGGATTTAAAATAAAAGTAGAGCCTCAGGGAGCTTTTTATATCTTTGCCGACGCACGCAAATTCACTGCCGACTCTTATCGTTTCGCATTCGATGTGCTCGAAAATGCGCATGTCGGTATTACTCCCGGTATTGATTTTGGAACGGGAGGTGAAGGATATGTACGTTTCTCCTATGCGAACTCTCTGGAGAATATCCAGACAGGATTGGATCGCATCAGTCAGTATCTTTCTCGTTGCGGCTTCTGATTAATTCAGTAGCTGCTTCGTACTCCTCTTCAGTGACGAGAATGGATACGGCGGGAGCAATATAAGGAGCTAATGTCCCCATAATGCCATCCTTGATGACACAACGGATATTATTGCTTTCCAATAATCCTTTGATGATTTCTGCTTCCCATGGAGAGCCTGAGAATACTTCTACGGATCTGCTATAATCTTCTTCTTTCATAATTGTGTGGCATTAGAGGTTTGTTTATTTACAAATATAACAAAAAAGAGGGACAAATGGTTATTCTTTTCTGAATTTATTCAAGAGAAATTCGTTTCACGCTGATCTGCTCCTTCAGGAAGGTAGAGGCAGATTCGGTGAATTTCTCTTCCGCTTCTGTTGTATAAAACAAACAATTCCCGTTACGGGTGCATTTAGCGTCCATTTCCGGGTGTCTGTGCAGATAATCTTTTAGGCTTTCGGCTACATATTCCCCCTGAGCAATGACGCGGATACCGTCCGGAGTATATTCCCGTATTTTAGGGAATAAGATGGGATAGTGTGTACAGCCCAGAATCATCGTGTCGATCAGAGGATCTTCAGATAGTAGCTGGTCAATATATTTCTTGATGAAATAATCTGCACCTTCGTTTTGTGACTCATTATTCTCAACCAGTGCCACCCACATCGGGCAAGCTATTCCGCTCACTTGAATTTCCGGAAATAATTTATGTATCTCCAATGGATAAGATTCGGATTTGATGGTACCTGATGTTGCCAGTATGCCGACATGCCGGTTCTGTGTAATATCTCCGATACATTCTACTGTGGGACGAATCACTCCCAGTACGCGACGGTCGGGATCAAGCTCCGGCAGATCATTCATCTGTATGCTGCGTAGTGCTTTGGCAGAAGCTGTATTGCATGCCAGTATCACTAGATGGCAACCCATCTCAAATAGTTTATTGACTGCTTGCAGGGTAAACTCATATACAATCTCAAAAGAACGGGTACCATAAGGAGCACGGGCATTATCTCCCAAATAGATATAGTCGTATTCCGGTAGCACTTCTCTTATTTTTTCGAGAATTGTCAGACCGCCGTATCCAGAATCAAAGACTCCGATAGGGCCGGGTATATGAGATAGTTGTTGCTTCATGATGAATGATAATTTATATACGCAAAGTTACATGAAAAAAGGGAAAGAGAAAGAAGCATGATCTTCTTTTCTCTTTCCCTTTCGTTATTTCTTTCGCTTATAGCTTTTTATTTAATGCCAAGCTGCGTTTTTACTTTTGGAGTCAGATTGATACTTTGTGACTCATTTACATAAGCAACCGGAGTTCTTGCAAGGTCGAAGATGTAAATCACGCCTTCAGCAGCACCTACAGCTTTGATTGCATCGTCCAACTTTTTGTAGATAGGAGCCATAGCATCAGCTTGTGCTTTCTGCATCTGCTGTTGAGCTTCCTGTTGGAACTGCTCTTGTCTTTGCATCATATCCTGCAGTTCTTTTTGTCTTCTCTCAGCAATATTAGCAGGAAGAGAGTCCTTAGCGATAGCTTGCTGGAATTCCTGATATTTCTTGTTGAATTCTTCCTGAGTTCTTTGTAATTCGCTGGTCAGTTGTTTGTCTAATGCTTCGATGTCAGATTGTGCCTTAGCAAATTCAGGCATTGCAGAAACAATCTCCTGAGCATTAATATGACCGAATTTCAGATTTTGTGCAAATACACCCATTGGGAGTGCAAGCAACAATACAAGTGCAATTTTTTTTAGCATAGTTCTATAATTTATTTGAATGATTTTTAGTTATTTTCGATGCAAATGTATGAAATTAATTTGAATATCCTAATTTTCTCAGCACTTCATCGCTAATATCAATACGAGGATTGGCAAAAATGATGCCTGCAGCGGATGCTCTGTCAAGTACAAGATCATATCCGTGTAGTTGAGACAGTTCTTTTACAGCGGCATATATTTCATCCTGAATCGGATTAATTAGCTTTTCCTGCATCTTAGCCAGTTCGCCTTCCGGACCGAAGTATGTACGCTTCAGTTCGGCAGCGGATTTCTCTTTCGCTACAATCTCATCTTCTTTCTTAGTCTTTTGAGCCGCAGAAAGAGTAGAGGACTGGGCCTGGTAGTCCTGGAACATCTTCTGTGCTTCCTTGGCAATAGCTTCTACTTCACCTTGATATTTCTTCGTAGCTTGTTGCAATTGCTCATTAGCGCTTTGATAGGCCGGAATATTTTTCAGAATATACTCCGTATCGATCAATGCAAATTTTTGTGCACTAGCTGCCATACTGATGGCAAACAGTAACATAATGGATAGAATAGACTTTCTCATAATGTTCAGTTTATAAGTATAATATAATTATTTGTGTTTGAGATTCCTAGAAATCTCAAACACAAATATACATGATTTTAATTAATAGCGCTTCAATTATATCTGTTTTTTAAAATTTATCATTCCATCTGGTATCATTTTCACCCGATATTGTTTGAGAAATTGTTCCAACGATTGTTATTAGCCATTGACGTTGACGTTCTGGTACATTATTGGGCACAATTCTTGCAACAGGAATTTCTATATTCCATTGTCTTCTAGTAAATGTTCGTTTTCCAATATCCCAAAATGCAAAATTTGAACCACCACTTGATGCAGCTACACTACATCTCAAGTCCATGGTTATATCTCTTGGTTCACTAGCTTCTTTCCAACTACCACGACCTCTGTATTCAAGTTTAACCATAAAACCAAGAACTTGTGCTACATAATCATTTACTCTGGTTGTATATGATTTAAGTTCATGTACATAATTAAATTTATATTTGGAAGATGCACGTCTAAAATTATACTGATGGCTGAACCCTATGCCATTATAGCCTAAATATCCACCTTCTCTTGTTTGTACTTTACATTCTACAGGAGAAGCATCCGTTTCACCGCATAGAATGGGAGTTGAGATCTTTTTATTATTGATTTCTACTAAATATAGCTTTCCATTATCATATTTTAGTATAGAATCGTTTATAGCTACTTCGAGATCTTTATTGAAAAGTGCTTGGAATGCTTTAGGCATAGATAACATTATCGTATCTGTACATAAGTCGGCATTTTTCAAAAGAGAATTGGAGGTTTTAGAAGTAGTCCATGCTAGTTGTTCATCATAATCTTTGATAAACAAAGAATCATAACATTCAAAAAAATGCTTTGTACTATTGAAATGTATGATATTGTAATCTTGGGATTTCAATAGTACATTTTCATTTTTATTGGTCCCTATTTCTGTTTTAGAATCATTGAATTCTTCTTGCGCACAAGCAGATAATAGAGCAATTGCTCCTAATAATAAATAGTTTGTTTTCATAATAATTAGTTTTGAATGTGGTTATATATTAAAATCATGTTTTTGTTAGAATTCTTGTCCTAAAATAAAGTGGAACTGGCTACCGCCGTATTCCTTACTACCGAAAATCTTATCGAAACCATAACCCCAATCGATCCCCATCATACCAATCATCGGCAAGAAAATACGAACGCCGACACCGGCAGAACGTTTCAAGTCGAACGGATTGAATTTAGAGATATCATGCCATGCGTTACCTGCTTCTAGGAAACCTAACACATAAATGTTGGTACTTGTTTCCAGCATCAACGGATATCTTAATTCGATACCAAGGCGTGCATAAGCATATCCTTCTTTTCCGTATGGTGTCAATGAGCTGTTTTCGTAACCACGCAAAGCAATACTTTCTGTAGCGTAGCTGGAGTAACCAGTCATACCGTCACCACCTACGTCGAATGTACCGAACGGTGATTTCTTATATTTGTTGTAATGACCTAACAAACCGAATTCCGTACGTGTCATCAATACCAGACACTTAGGATGTGCTATATAGTCCATCAACGGAGTATATGTTTTGGCTTTAAATTTCCATTTGTGGTACTCAACCCATCTATGAAGTTTGTTCATGTTGTCTTGAGTAATGCGTTCATTGTCCGCATCATAGAAATAGCCTTTATAGTCTTTACCATCAAACAATGAGTACGGCGGTGTGAACTGCACTGACAGCGAGAAGTCCGAACCTGTACGCGGGAAGATCGGGTTGTCAATAGAGTTACGGGCCAAAGTCAATGAAATGCTAAGGTCATTACATTTACCGTTGGTTACCGGGAAGTACTGCCAGTCTTTCAGATTGTAGCGTTGGTAAGCCAATTCTGCAGACAATGTAAAGTAGTCATCCGGCCATTTCAGACGTTTACCCCAACCTAGAGAAAGTCCCCACATTTTAATAGATTTATCCGGGTCGTAATAGTTCTCATAGTTGTTGTAGTTACCGTAGTTGTATGAGCCATAGCCACCATAGCCTGCATAATAACTGTTGTAATAGTTGTTGAAATAGCTGGAGTTATAGTAGCGGCTGCTGATGTCAGTCTGTACTGAGAAGAAAGCCGATACAGAGAGTGAGTTCGGGCGTTTTCCACCAAACCAAGGATCAAAGAATGAGATACTATATGATTGATAGTATTTAGCATTCGTCTGACCGCTGATGGTCAATGTCTGTCCATCACCTTGTGGCAGGATACCACGATAGTTTTCACCCGGGCGCAGCAAGTTGGCAACAGAGAAGTTCGTAAACTTCAGACTCAGTTTACCGATGATACCTGTTTGTCCCCAACCGGCAGAGAATTCTACCTGGTCATTGGCTTTGGATGTCAAAGGCAGACCTATATCAACGGTTCCGTTAATCGGGTCCGGCTGAATATCCGGTTGCAGTTTTTCAGGGTCGAAGTGTCCCATCTGCTGGATTTCACGTAAAGAACGCATCAGGTCATCTTTGCTGAACAATTGTCCCGGACGAATACGAAGTTCACGACGAACTACATTTTCATACAGACGGTCGTTACCGCTGATGTTGATCTTATTGATAGTAGCCTGACGACCTTCATAGATTCTCATTTCGAGGTCAATGGAGTCACCGACAATATTTACTTCTACCGGATCAAGATTGTAGAACAAATAACCGTTATTATAGTATAAGTTACCGATTGCATCGTCATCTGTAGAAGTACGTTCGCTCAATAACTTCTGGTTATAAACATCACCCTTCTTCATGCGGAGCAAGAAGTTCAGCTGTTCAGACGGATACAGTGTGTTACCTACCCATGTCACATTACGGAGGTAATACTTCTGACCTTCGTCTATATCCATAAATACGTCTACTGTCTTTTCATCGTATTGCGCTATACTGTCTTTTACGATCATAGCATCACGATATCCCAGCTCGTTGTATTTATCTATGATCAGCTGCTTGTCTGCTTCAAAGTTCTCCGGCACAAATTTCTTGGTACGGAACAAGTTCAGAAGTTTACCTTTTTCATTGGTTTTTTTCATTACCTTCTTCAGCTTGGATGTTTTGATTGCAGAGTTTCCGGTAATATGGATAGCATGTACCTTAATCTTTTCCTTCTTATCGATATCGATATCCACAATCACCTGATTCTCGTTCGCAGGATCGTCTTTTTGTGAGATAATCACTTCTGCATTCTTAAAACCTTTATCGTCGAAATAACGTTTGATTAATGTCTTGGCGCGGTCAACGGTGTTCGGAGTGATCTGCATACCTTTTACCATACCCAATTTACCTTCCAGGTCGGTACGTTCTGACTTTTTCACACCATGGTAGCGTACGTCCGCAATACGGGGGCGTTGCGTCAGGCTTATTTTTAACCAGATTTTGTTACCTTCCACCTTTTCGGCAGTGATCTGTACGTTAGAGAATAAACCATGTTTCCAGTAGCGCTTGATTGCTCCGGTAATCTCATCACCCGGCACGGTGATAGTTTGTCCTACTGACAGACCGGACAGACCAATTAATACATAGTCTTCATAATTCTTTACGCCTTCTACCTTAATGTCTGCTATCTCATACTTTTTGGGTGTTCCGGAGTATAAGATAACTGGTTTAGAGTCTTCGTCGGTGTCGGCATTTTGCGCAGTGCCTGTAACTGCAAAGCAGAACAGGCAGATAAACGTTACGAATATAAAGGAAATACGATAATGCATTTATGTTATAATTTGATGTTTCGGATTATGTTAGCTGATTTGTTCACTTGTTTTGCCGAATCGGCGCTCCCTTTGCTGATACTCATAAATGGCTTTGCAGAGTTCTTCTTTGTCGAAGTCCGGCCAAAACGTATCACAAAAATAAAGCTCCGAATAAGCACACTGCCATAACAGGTAGTTACTTAGCCGGATTTCTCCTCCCGTGCGGATCAGTAAATCCGGATCGGGCATAAAGTTTGTGGTCAGATGAGTAGTAATGCATTCATCTGTTATTTGTTCGGGAGAAATTTCTCCCGTTTTCGCTTTCTGTGCAATCTGTCGAACAGCTTCAGTAATCTCCCAGCGGGAAGAATAGCTGAGTGCCAGTACCAGACATGTCCCTGTATTATTCGCAGTGTGTGCTATACATGATGATAGTCCTTTCTGTACATCCACAGGTAATTTCTCTATATCGCCAATGATGCGGAAACGAATATTATTCTTCATCAGAGTTTCCTCTTCGATAGAGTCCAGTAATAGGTTCATCAAAGCTGCTACCTCTTCCTGCGGACGATTCCAGTTCTCAGTGGAGAAGGTATATAAAGTCAGATATTTAACCCCCAGGCGTGCAGCATCTTCGATAATTTTATGTACCGTTTCTGCACCTGCCTGATGACCGTAAGTTCGTTCTTTTCCCCGTTGCTTGGCCCATCTCCCATTCCCATCCATGATGATGGCTATATGCTGGGGAATCCGATTTTTGTCTATTTTCTCTATATAGGACATGTTTTGATTATAAGGTTCGTATTTAACTACTTCTTATTGTATTAGGAATCCGAGTTTATTAACTCTACCACGCCAGATCTTGTCGATACCTTTACCGCCTACCATCCATATATAATGGTTTCTGTCAACTACCATTGTGTAGTTTACTTCTTTTCCCTTGAAGCTGTATTCGGAATAAGGATATTGTGTCACTCCTCCTTCAAGTTTGACCGGAGGAAGAATCCCGGGAAGCATAAACATTCTGTCTACACCTTTCCAAACAAGCAGTGTTGGAGATGTATAGAACTTCTGGAATCCTTTCGCATCATTTTTATTCTCTTTTCCACAAATGTAGAATGCGTCATTATAATGTATAATAGATGGATCTACCAGCTTTGGACAATTATTATTTGATGGAATTTCCATCGGAATCCAAGCTTTACCATCTTCTGAAGCCCAAACAACTGTAGCTGTGTCATTGTCTAAACCGTCTGCAGTATTACCTACTACTATAGCATTCAATGTTCCGCTCTCAGTTGCGTATACATCAGCTGACAGATTGTTGACAGGGAATTCTGCAGGCACTATCTCCTCGCCTGTTGTGATATTCCATTCATTCTCAGTCTTTTCTGCAAAACTAAAGTATTTCTGTCCATTCTTCTCAACTATGCTTGCAATACCGTTAATCTTTTTATGATTACTACCATCATTGTCTGAGAAACTGGTAATCAAATTGCTAACAGTCGCTCCACTAGGGGTGAGGACAGCATCTTCGGCCCACATCAGACCATCTGCGGAATTATATACCTTATTATTGGCAAGTAAGTATAACTTTTCATCGAAGCGAATAATAGACGTAACATCAGCACCTTCAGGAAGGGTGGCATTCTTCAACTCCCAATTTTGCCCATAGTTTAAACGATCAGTAGGAGAACCTGCCGGTATCGTTGTACTATATACTTTATCACTATTTTGGGTGAACAGTAATATGTTGTCACCTAATGTTACTATCTTTTGTTTTTGTTCGGTAATTCCTGCTGGGTTCGCAGCTATCGGTTCTTTTCCCCAGCTAAGTGAATCGGGTACCATACGGTGCATGCGTACACTTACTCTGTATTCATTCTGTGTCTGCATATCCGGTGCCCATACCTTTAGTACCAGATATTTCCCTTCTTCGGGAGCATTTACATATTTGAGCAGATCAATAGAGTCATTTATATTAATGATTGAGTCCTGATCACTCTGATCTTTCATCGTCACGATTCCGGATGCTGTTGTCAGCGTCTTGATCAGAATCTTATTAATGATCGTGTCAGCATTGACAGGCAGTGAATCCACATTGTATATTAAACGACTAATTTGGTCAATTGTGAATTTATAGTTTACCCCGTAACCTATAGTGTCAAGTTCAAACGCATGTATAGTCGCATCCGGACTATAATTGACGTCGTTATCATTGTCAAGGCATGACGTAATAACGAATGACACCATGAAAAAACTCGCAATGATTGATAAAAACTTTATTCTCATTTGAAAGATTGTGTTTATTTACAAGTTGCAAAAATAGGAACATTTTTTCCGATATAGAACATTAAGGGGAAGTTTTATATAAAATTATAGATAATAACGCTGTTTTTATCGACGTAGAACCCCTTGAATAGAACTATTTTAGCCATCTTCCGAAAACATACCGCCAAATCTGTCTGTCGAAGTGTTCTTCTGTCGAATAACTAAAATTATCGCTTATTTCAGGTGCTTTAACACCGGAATTCAGCTTGCACGGACATTTCTCAATATATACTTCATCCCATAGTTCGGTGTCGATGAATGATTGGAGCAATTGACTTCCTCCTTCTACCAGTAAGGACTGTATTTTTTGTTGATATAACACTTCCATGATTTGAGGCAAAACATCTTGGGTGAAGTCAATCGTCTTGTATGTGACGTTCTTCTCGTCTGAATGTTTTTCTGCTGTAAATACGATAGTGGAAACTTCCCCGTCGAACAGGTGCAGGCTGTGGGGAAGGGACAGGGCACGGTCCAAAACGATACGTATTGGATTTCGTCCGTACCAGTTGCGGACAGTCAGTGATGGGTTGTCCAGCAATGCTGTCCGTCTGCCTACCATGATTGCATCTGCTTCTGCTCTTTTCTTATGTACCAGCATAGAAGAAAGGGGAGAGGACAGTACTACAGGTTTGTCGTCAGTCCGTTCGATATCTATAAAATGATCGGCTGATTCAGCCCATTTAAGTGTGATAAAAGGACGGTGCAGTGTGTTGAAAGTAATAAAACGTCGGATCAGATGCCGGCATTCTTTTTCCAGTACTCCCACTATCACTTCCCTTCCTGCGTCCCGCAACTTCTGAATCCCTCTTCCGGCAACCTGCGAAAAAGGGTCTTGGCAACCGATTACAATACGGGGAATTTGTTTCTCGATAATCAGATCAGCACAGGGAGGCGTTTTTCCATAATGCGAGCAAGGTTCCAGGCTGACATAAATGGTGGAACGACTCAATAACGACTCGTCTTTGACGGAACGAATCGCGTTTACTTCGGCATGCGCCTCTCCGCAGCGGATATGATATCCTTCACCGATAATACGTCCGTCACATACGATAACGGCCCCTACCATCGGGTTTGGAGCGACATTGCATTGTCCGTTTTTTGCCAGCTCAATACAACGTCTCATGTATTTTTCTTCTTCCATTTTGGTGCTCTTCGCTATATTATTCTTACTTTTGCACTCCGAAATTGTAAAATATGAACCGCATCACTACTTACATCCGTCAGTCATTGCAGGATATTTATCCACCGGAAGAGGTCAGGGCTCTTTCGATGCTGATCTGTTGCGACATTTTGGGGGTGGATGCGCTTGATATTTACATGGGCAAAGATATAATTTTATCTGCATGCAAACAGCGTGAATTAGAAAACATTATATTCCGTTTGCAGAAAAATGAGCCTATACAGTACATTCGGGGATATGCCGAGTTTGGTGGAAGGAACTTCCGGGTAGCTCCCGGCGTGCTGATACCTCGTCCGGAGACAGCTGAGTTGGTGAGTTTGATTGTGAAAGAGAATCCGGATGCCCGTTGCCTATTAGATATAGGTACGGGAAGCGGATGTATTGCCATCTCTTTGAGCAAAAGTCTGCCGGGAGCGAGAGTAGATGCCTGGGATATTTCGGAAGAAGCGCTGGCTATTGCCCGAAAGAATAATGAAGAGCTGGATGCGCAGGTCACATTTTGCAGGCAGGATGTTTTTTCTGCTGATGGGACGCAGAGCGGATCTTATGATATAATTGTCAGCAACCCGCCTTATGTGACGGAGACTGAAAAAAGAGAGATGGAAGCGAATGTGCTTGACTGGGAACCGGAGCTTGCTCTGTTCGTTCCTGATGAAGACCCTTTGCGCTTTTATCGCCGGATTGCCGAGTTAGGGCGTGAATTGCTCCGTCCGGACGGTAAACTCTATTTTGAAATAAACCAGGCATACGGACAAGACATGATACGCATGATAGAAATGAACCAATATCGAGACGTTCGTGTTATAAAAGACATATTTGGAAAAGATAGAATACTTACAGCTAACCGATGAGTGCACAATTAACCGATGAAGAGGCTTTGAATCGTGTAGCCTCTTATTGCTCCGCCGCAGAACATTGCCGGGCAGAAGTAAATGAAAAATTACAGCGTTGGGGAATAGCCTATGAGACCATAGCGCGTATCCTTGAACGGCTGGAAACCGAAAAGTATATTGATGACGAACGCTTTTGTCGTGCTTTTGTGAACGATAAATTTCGTTTTGCCAAATGGGGGAAGATGAAAATAGCGCAGGGACTCTACATGAAGAAGATTCCTTCCGACGTGGCATGGCGTCATCTGAATGAAATAGATGATGAAGAGTACCTTTCCATCCTTCGTGACTTGCTGGCTTCCAAGCGGAAAAGTATCCATGCGAAAGACGACTATGAACTGAATGGAAAGCTGATGCGATTCGCCATGAGCCGGGGTTTTGAGCTCAAAGATATACGTCGTTGTATCGAACTTCCGGAGGAAGAGGGACAATTCAGTTAAAAAATAAACGGATTCTTCTTTTTATTCTCATTCAATTTCTGTACTTTTGCGGCAAATAATTAATAGTTAGTTTAGTTATGAAAAACTTAGAGAGACTATTCGCGGAGAAACTTTTGAAGATTAAAGCTATTAAACTTCAACCCGCTAACCCTTTTACATGGGCTTCTGGATGGAAATCCCCCTTTTACTGTGATAACCGTAAAACTCTGTCCTATCCTTCTCTTCGTAATTTTGTGAAGATTGAAATTACACGTCTGATATTGGAACGATTCGGACAGGTGGATGCGATTGCCGGTGTGGCCACAGGTGCTATTCCGCAAGGAGCTTTGGTGGCTGATGCATTGAATCTGCCGTTCGTGTATGTTCGTTCTACCCCGAAAGATCACGGATTGGAGAACCTGATTGAAGGAGAACTTCGTCCGGGTATGAAAGTTGTAGTGGTTGAAGATTTGATTTCTACAGGTGGTAGTAGTTTGAAGGCTGTAGAGGCAATTCGTCGCGACGGATGCGAAGTGATTGGTATGGTAGCTGCCTATACGTACGGTTTCCCTGTTGCAGAGGAAGCGTTTAAGAATGCCAAAGTACCTTTGGTGACGTTGACTAATTACGAGGCAGTGCTTGATGTTGCCCTTCGCACAGGTTATATTGAAGAAGAAGACATTGCAACATTGAACGAATGGCGTAAAGACCCTGCCCACTGGGATGCAGGAAAATAATATTGTATTATTTGACAGAAAATTTTAGTAAGAAAGAACCATTCGGACAATCCTTGTTCGGATAGTTCTTTCTTTTATTTTATACCAATAAAGAATTATGGCTAATTTTGAAAGTAGTGTGAAGGTAATACCTTACAGTCAGGAACGTGTGTATGCTAAACTTTCAGACTTGAGTAATCTGGAATCCGTAAAAGACCGTTTGCCGGAAGATAAGGTGCAGGATTTGAGTTTCGATTCGGATACCTTGAGTTTTAATGTTTCGCCTGTAGGGCAGATAACGTTGCAGATTGTTGAGCGTGACCCTTGTAAATGTATAAAACTTGCGACTACCAATTCTCCACTTCCTTTTAATATGTGGATTCAGTTGGTAGAGACTGCCGAAGAAGAGTGTAAGATAAAGTTGACTATCGGTATGGACATTAATCCGTTCATGAAAGCGATGGTACAGAAGCCTCTCCAGGACGGTTTGGAGAAGATGGTCGAGATGCTGTCGATGATTCAATATTAATAAGTATTAGGTATTAAGTATTAAGTATTACTTAAAACAATTATGGCGCAGAAACTTTGGGAAAAATCCGTGCAGGTAAATAAAGATATCGAACGTTTCACGGTGGGATGTGACCGGGAGATGGATCTTTATCTGGCTAAACATGATGTACTCGGTTCTATGGCTCATATTACGATGCTCGAAAGTATCGGCTTGTTGACAAAAGAAGAACTGGAGCAGTTATTGGCTGAGCTGAAAAATATTTATGCTTCGGCTGAGAAAGGTGAGTTTGTGATAGAAGAAGGAGTGGAGGATGTGCATTCTCAGGTAGAATTGATGCTGACCCGCCGTTTGGGAGATGTCGGCAAGAAGATTCACAGTGGGCGTTCGAGAAATGATCAGGTTTTGCTGGACCTTAAACTCTTTACCCGTACACAAATCCGTGAGATAGCGGAAGCTGTCGAACAACTTTTTCATGTGTTGATCCTTCAGAGTGAACGATATAAGAATGTCCTGATGCCGGGATATACCCATTTGCAGATAGCTATGCCTTCTTCTTTTGGCTTATGGTTTGGTGCTTATGCCGAAAGTCTGGTAGATGACATGCAATTTCTGCAGGCAGCTTTCAAGATGTGCAATCGCAATCCGTTGGGGTCTGCGGCAGGATATGGTTCTTCTTTCCCGTTGAACCGGACGATGACCACTGATTTGCTCGGTTTCGATTCGATGAACTACAATGTGGTGTATGCACAAATGGGGCGTGGAAAATTGGAACGTAATGTTGCTTTTGCATTGGCTACCATTGCCGGAACGATCTCCAAACTGGCTTTTGATGCTTGTATGTTCAATAGTCAGAACTTCGGTTTTGTGAAGCTGCCGGATGATTGTACTACCGGTTCCAGTATCATGCCTCATAAGAAGAATCCGGATGTATTCGAGTTGACTCGTGCCAAATGCAATAAGCTGCAATCACTTCCTCAGCAAATCATGATGATTGCAAACAATCTGCCTTCCGGTTATTTTCGCGACTTGCAGATTATAAAAGAAGTTTTCCTTCCTGCATTTCAGGAATTGAAAGACTGCTTGCAGATGACAACATACATTATGAATGAGATAAAGGTGAATGAGCATATCCTTGATGATGATAAATACCTGTTTATTTTCAGTGTAGAAGAAGTGAACCGTCTGGCACGTGAAGGTATGCCTTTCCGGGATGCATATAAAAAGGTGGGATTGGACATTGAAGCCGGAAAATTTACTCACAACAAGCAAGTACATCATACGCATGAAGGAAGTATCGGCAATCTTTGCAATGACGCAATCTCCGCATTGATGCAGCAAGTCGTTGACGGCTTTAATTTTTGTGGAATGGAAGAAGCAGAGAAAGCATTGTTGGGACGATAAATATTTTCTGCCAAACTTTTTTGTGTGAAAGTTTGGCAGAAACAAGTAAACTCCTTATCTTTGCACCCGTTGAAAAAACGCGGAAATAGCTCAGTTGGTAGAGCATAACCTTGCCAAGGTTAGGGTCGCGAGTTCGAGTCTCGTTTTCCGCTCTCTTTGAAAGGATGCTCGAATGGTGGAATGGTAGACACGAAGGACTTAAAATCCTTTGGCCATTGCGGCTGTGCGGGTTCAAGTCCCGCTTCGAGTACGAGTATTCTTTATTAATTCCCTGTAAGTGATATACTTGCGGGGATTTTTTCTTTTACTACGGGCATATTACGGGCAAAAGTAAAAAGTGGGCTCTTTTTCTACACGTGTAATGACCGACAAAAAATCTTCATGGTTATTTCTTTCCCCTTTTTTATAGCATCGGAAAAATCGGAATTTTAAGCATATCTTTCATACGTGCGAATGACTACGGAAAAATCTTTGTAGTGTATCAGTTCCAAATAACGGCTATTTGGAATTATAGGTCATGAGGATTGTCAAAACATGCATTTTACCCTTATCAAAACCTTACCATTTTTTGTTTTATCCTTGCCGTAATCTTGCCGTTATTAAGCAATTCACATTAGGGTAATCTTAGGGTATTTTGCCGGAAATGGTGGCATTTATAAAAAAGGATATCTCATCATCACGATGAAATATCCCGATAATGTTAAATAAAAATGTTTTCGGTTAGCCCTATAGAAAACAGGGCCCAACCTTGTGAGTACTCCTGTCATCACGACGGTGTACATATAGGTTAACAAAGAATTATACCATTAATTCGTCAAATCCAATCATGTCATTAATATATTCAATAAGTTTTTCATTTGCACCACCATCCCGGGCAATGTCAGCAGTTTCTATAAGAAAACTTTCCGAGTTCTCTCTAGCAACCTTCCAACAGTCAGGGTATGAAACAGCTTCTAACTCAGCGAAACTTATACTCCCGTATCTTGCAACGCAGTCCTCCAGTATTTCTATATCGGATACGGAAAGATAGTCTCTGTTTGCTTGACGCTTTGGCAACAAATAGTATTGGGAGATATAAACACTGTCTTTTAGACCTGACAAAACCGTTTTATCCCCTTTGATTGCGTTGTATAATTCTATTGGTGCAGGACCATGCGGAAAAGCACAAAACTTGTCATCTATCATTGGGAATCCCCATTCCAGAAGGTTTCTTTGATTACCGAAGTATAGTATCATAAACAGGCGTTGGTAATCAACTCCTCCTGTTCTGTTGATTATGTATAAGACTATTTCAATTAATGCTTGTATTCGGTCTTGTCTCATAAGAATGCAAATATTTCATGTAATCAAAAGAATTATTTACTTCCGTGGTTGTATATGTCCCCGAATTTTGCTTCTATAAATATAGGATATATCACACAGTCCATTATTAGACAAACGAATGGTTTATTATCCCCGCCATATCTGAATACGGCAAGCTCTTTAATGTCCTCTGTTATTATTGAAGGAAGTGATGTCGGTTTCAACTGTTTAATCGGTATCATTTCAAAACCGTACTGATGTCTCCCGGACACATTAATGTCTTTCCAAGTAAGACTACACAACTTTTGTATTCTCGTCACAAAATCTTTAAATACACTATTGTCGCATCCCTTTAAAGAGGTTTTCATATCCAAGTACTTAAAGCAGAAAAGAGGCTCTTTGCTTCTCGCATCAACCTCTTTATCTTTTAAATTGGGCTTTACATCTTTGCGTTTTAACTTAAACTTACTACCCATTTATTACGCTTCAATTTGTGTTTTGAAAAATGCCGCCATTTTATCCCTACTTATAACAGAATTTATTTCTGTAGTTTTCCATGGGGATTCTTCATGTGTCATTTTCATCAAAGCAACAGCGGAAAATTGATTATATTCCTCATAAACATTGTTGAAAAGTTCTTCTTCGTCATCTGACAAAGATATACCCTCCTCTGACGTTGATATAGAGTTAGATTCAAATGACTTGTATTCCTTATACACAGAAGGAACAACCGGACCATATTGCCAGGCAACAATATCTTCGTCAAACAATGGCGTTCCAAAATATGCCAAATGGAACCCTTGCTGGTAATACAGCATCTTCTGCAATTTCAGATTTGATATAGTATCACCGTGTTCCAAATCTGTTTTGGATATAATTTTATTTGCGATGTCTAATGCCTTATATGCCATAATATAATATTTTAATCTGGTACAAATATAGTGTGTTTCTATCGTTTTCTTTATCTCATTTTATCTTATTTTATTCTATTCGCTTATATTTTCTCTGTTTTGAGGTCTAAAACATGCCGTAAAACATAAAAGCAATAGTATGTTTATACTATAACGTGAGAATCGATACCACTTTTTTTGTAATAACGCTCGTTTTCGTATTTTGTTTGCACCTAAACGGTTTTCTTGCACAGGACGAATAAACTATCATCAGGAAAGAGAAGTGCTGAAAAACGCAAACAAGATGCAACGACCGTTGAAAGTCGTTTACGGACGTCAACTGTAAGTGATAGTGTAAGTGATACTCTCTCTCTTACTCTCTCTCATTTGGTCGAGAGTGCAAGTGTGAGAGAGTGCGAGCGAAAGAGCAAATAAGGTTTTCAGCCCAAATAAAGCGAGCGAAAACCACTTTCACCTGTCAGATGAGCAAGAGTGCCCAAAAGAATGGATTATCATTTTCGCTCACCTTAAAATCACAATCCCAGAAAGAAAGGCAGGTAAAACAAGAAATGCTGCCTCATCTCACGACGAGACAGCATAAATATACAAACACAAAACAAGCATAAAATATCGATAAATGAATTGATTTAGTTTGCACCAACTCAAAAAATAGTTCATGATTTCGACTACAAAGATATAAGAAAGCATTGACTGTACAAAGTAGGACGACTATCATACAACAATACGAAAACCTTTTGTGTAACGTTCTCTCTGTATTGCGTTGACAGCCGTCCCTATTTCCATAGATCGCAAAGATACAAATTTCTACCAATACGGGTCTGGCTCTTCTATCAATTCTACAAGCTTTGGGAAAGTATCGCTATACCAAACAGGTAGTAATGTGTCCGGATAGTCAGTGCGTATGCTATTTACTCCGTACTTCAACCCTTTTAAGGATATTGCTTTGTATGGTTCCCCGTTTCTGTATAGAATCTCCATGAAGCCTTTTTCTATCAGTAACTGGTTGAATTGTGCTGCCGTGTACTTTTTCCCGTAGCTCTTTAATAGGTCCGTCAAAGTGTATGCTTTGCGTACTAGCTTGCATTTATCTTCCTCTTTTGCAGGGGATGGTGTAATCTTCTCAATGATTGGCCGTTTTGACTGGCTGTTCTCTGTAGGAACGGGTATATCAATCATTGGCAAACCCTGTTCTTCCGCTATCTTCTTCATTACTCCCAGCGTTGCGGCTTTATCAGCTCCACCTAACCTTTGCAAAGCGCCTACCCACTCGATAAGCTCATGTATCGTATGAGCTGCTCCGGAATCTGTCGGACCAGGTCCAGGTAGGACATTTTCTTTTGCCCTATCTTCTCTCTCTAGTTCATCCCAACGGAGGATTATTCATAATCGGATTCTTTTAAATGTAAGCCCGGCAACCGTATTGTTACCGGGGTAGCTTTGTTGATGGCGTCAACTTCAGTGTCGGACCGAAATCCCCTGACTTATCTATTTTGCTTTTGGAAAGCCCTTTTTTGTGAAATCGTGGCTAATAACGTTGCACTTCATTACGGGGGTAATTCTCCCCTCTAACTCATCTATGCGCCTTTGCGCTTCTTTCAGTTTGCCACGGAGTATTTTATTTGATTCTATAAGTGTTTTGATGTCAAACAATGTATCTGTCATAGCTTTATTATTTTGCTTTCTCTATTCTCATTTTCACAATTCTCGGAGCAGTCGATTTCTTAATTTTCGCTTCATTCTCCAATTCCTTAACTCTTTCCTTTAACTGCAAGTATTCATCAGTCAGAAATACAAGTCTTTGCAATAAAATTTCGTATAAGTCCATAGTTGATATAGTCTTGATGGTTATTTACTTCTTTTGTTAAGCTTTCTGAGGTCAAATTTCGGACTTTGTGACTTTCCGGTGCATCTTATTACCTTCATACCGTCCTCCTTTAAAATAAGCCTTCTGATCTCTTTATTCTGTCTCTTCATGGTATCGAGAACAGCTCTCATTTCGTCTTCTAATGATGTGTACATAATATCAGTGTATATTGGCGTTATATTTTCTGTCGTATTCCTGTACGAGTTTCCGGCTATATCTTTCCTGCTTTCGGGCTTTCCTCATTTGTTCTTTGATGAACTCTTGTAATTCTGCATTTTTCTCAGTGATTAAATCTTGTAAATTAATTGTTTCCATTGTTATTAAAGTTATATTATATTGATTGATTCCTGTTGTTATTGTTAAACATTTCATCCCAGATGCAAAAAGCAAGAAGGATGATACAAATAATCAGTGTAGCGTTCATGATTGATTAAATATCAAAGAAGTGTTCGCCCTTATTCCTGAATATCCTATAGCCTGTGTATAAGCATCCAAATACTATTAATATCTCCATCTCGTTATAGTTTAAAGGCTATAGCCTGTTGGTATATCGTGGAGGCTCTTATTATCTCTAATGGCGTGCCGGTCACTTCTATTGCTGTGTACTCTTCGTATTCGAATACATTATGCTTTATCCCTTCTATCTTTAGCATGGTGGTAATATCCTCTACCTGCTTGCTCTCTTGGAGCTTATAAACCTTTATTTCTGTCATAGTCTATATTTTATGATGGGGTAGCGATTTACGATCCCATCCGGTTAATAATCTAATCTCCTACGTAATGAGCACCGTATCTTCCAGTACTAGGCGTATAGTAAGCCGATGCCGGTATACTCTTATTATTGTACCCTTTATCCATTGTAGCCTTAGCAGCGTTGCTCATGGCTTCATGTCTTTCCGCCAAGAACTGATCCGTTCTAGCTTTAACCGCTTCCGGTGAGCAATATTCTTGCAACTTAGCAAGATTCCAAGCTGATTTCAAGCATTCGGAGAATGTCCTTTCGTTGCCGGCACGTTTGTAAGAGCGCCAAGCTGATTTCATTATTTGGGATAAGTTATAGCGTTTCATTGATGGGAGATATTACGCAGGGCTTTCGCCCTGCTGGTTAAACTTATTTTGCTGGATGTATTATCTGTTTTCATAAATTCCAAAAGTATCAAGACCAAAGGTTTCTGCGATATATATTGATTTATCTTCATATTTCATTCCACGATACCAACGTTGCAACTCACATGGAGAAACACAAAGTATATCGGCTACATAACAACTCATTTCCCAGAATGAACATTGGTCATATGCCTCTATTTCTTTAAGATACTTTTTAGCTAAGTATTTGAGTGCTTTTTTGAGCATAGAAGTTTTATCTTTTATGTCATAATGGTCTGTACGTAGATAATATCTAAGACTATTATCAACACCATTTTTGTTAATGTCATCAAAAACATCTTTTGCCCAACACATTTCATCTTCTGTTAACTTCATTGCTTTTATGTCTTTACTATATATCCGTTTCATAATCTTTATTTTTTAGTTGTTATTACTTTATTTCCTTTTTGATGTTACAAAGATATAGTATTTACTTTAATAATCTGTAAAATAAATAAAGAAAATACTTATATTTAACATCTATTATTAAAGTAAATACTATAATAAATAAACTATTCACTTATATTTGCACTACAAATATTAAAGGATATACTTATGAGGATAAAAGAAGTAATAAAAGAAAAAGGTTATACTCAAAGAGAGTTTGCCGAAAAGTTGGGTATGAGCACTGTAGGGCTTGCTCAAATTGTAGCCGGAAAACCATCATACACTACGTTGGAAAAGATTGCCGACGCTTTAGGTGTAGAAATATGGGAGTTGTTAGTATCAAAAGATGAAATTGTAGGTAAGAAAGACGGTCTCTCTCTCACTTGCCCTCACTGTGGAAAGGATATTAATATTAAAGTAGAATAGCCATGAACCAGCTAGAGTTAATCCAAAGTAAAATATACGAGATAAGAGAGCAAAAGGTAATGCTTGACTTCGATTTGGCAGCATTGTACCAAGTGGAAACCCGTGTGCTCAATCAAGCGGTAAAACGAAATATGAAAAGGTTTCCTTCTGATTTCATGTTTCAATTAACTTCAGATGAGTGGGCTATCTTGAAATCACAATTTGTGATATCAAGTTGGGGTGGCACTCGCAAACTTCCTTTTGCTTTTACAGAACAGGGCTTAGCCATGCTTTCCGGTGTTCTTAATTCAGATATAGCTATACAGGTAAATATCAATATAATGCGTGCCTTTGTCGCTGTCCGGCAAATGCTAGTAAATCCACCCGTAGACCGGTTAGGCAACATTGAGAAAGAAGTTAAAGAGCTAAAGGAATACATAGAGGAAGTATTTGCCGACTATAACGACATAAACGACGATACCCGGATGCAACTGGAACTAATCAACCAGACGTTGGCCGAGCTTCAGGCGCAAAAGAGGATGGAGAATAAGCCACGTAATCCGATCGGGTTTATTAAGCCAGAGAAGAAATAAAGAGAACGCCCGTACAAGTCGGCAAACTATGTACGGGCTTTTAATATCTACCCCCTTGATTTATCTGTTTTTTGTTCGCCATCATGTTTTATTAGATGGGGACATCGTCAATTTTTAATTGATGATGTAACCTTAAAAAATAGTTATTAGCAATATAGTTATAAAAATATAGTTATTAATGAGGAACGTGTATAGGTACGCACATAGGTACATGCATAGGTACGCATTTATTTAAGAGGTACATTTTTAACATCTATTTATTATTCTGTTTTTGAATAAGAAAAACTGTTCTTTACCTTTGCAATTATAAAACAGAAAGAGGACACCACATCATCACGACGGAATGTCCTCTTGTTAATACCGAAACAAAGATATGAATAAAAATCCTTTTATCCTAATACCTCTATCGCTATTGAGAGGTATGATCTACGAAAAAGAAGCAATCAATGATATGTACGATATTGGAATCTTTTGTACGTCTCGAAAGATTGACATAATAGAAAGTAATGCTCTCAAAGACTTTGTTTATTGTATCTATAGGTCAATAGAGGAATTACCCGATAAACTACTACAGGAATACGATAAAATGGATAAATTCCCTTATGATGAGGATTATAACGGCTTTGATAATGAGAACTTTGCCCCAGAGTTAGAGATTGAATATCTGAATGATTATAGTAAAGAGAATCCATCATTTTACGATCTGGTTTTAGAATGGTATAGAGTACGCCAAGTGTTTTACATGTTGAACTTGAAAACGAATACAGTAAAATATACACTTAGTACTGTAGAAAAGTATAAAATGAGGTATGATTTAAACAAATGTTCTTTTGTTCTATTGAACGGGGAAGTTATGAGTAATCTCTATAAGCTAAAAGATACCATGACGGCAGATGATCGTGCAATGTGGGCTATGTACATGGGGATTTCATCTATAATTGGAGATAAGGATTTCGCCCAGACAACATCGGAAATGATAAAATGTAGGATGTTTGGAGCGATAAACCAGGAGGAACTGGAGTTGTTACTAAAGGATGAGACTTTAAAAAGAGTATATGATAAATATACTACCAAACGTCAATATAATAAGCTATTAAATATAATTCAAGATCGTAATATGGTGACAGAAATAGGATTAAATAGAAGAACTTACGTAAGTACTAAGATGAAAAATGTAAATGAGCTAGTAGATGCAATATCGGCGAAAAGAATTGATTCGGAACGAAAGCGAGTGAGAGATGAAGAAAAGGCTAATGCTAGAAAAAAGTATTATTCTTTATTCCAGGGCAATAAGAAACTAAAGGTAGGCTAATTTCGCATTGTATTTCACTTGTAGAATTATACAAATGAAAAGTACTATAATAGTCAATATCAATAATTTAAGTGATTATTATTTAAGGTGCTGTAAATATGCTGTTGAATAATAAAGGGAGTCAACGCCCACAATTTTGTGGAAGCCTCCACAATATCATTCGCAATTTGAAGGGGTATACCGAAAATCCGGCTACCCTTTTCATGTGGGCAGAAATTTCCGTCGCATTGATAATCTTCTTTGACCTGATACAAACAATGTTTGGGTCAGCTTTTCATCTTCAGGCAATAAGGCGAAACACGATAATTCCTGTATTTAAAATACGTGTTCAAACCGTATTTAAACCGTAACTCACAATTACCTTTAAAGTGCGATTTTAGCACCTTTGTTTAAGCCTTCATATTTGCTCAAATTTCAACGATCTTTCATTGAATGAGCATTTGATTATTCGACGTGCAAAAGCCTGTCAGAGCGAAACTGTTTGTTTCAGCCGAAATTTATGCTCAACAGATAGGCAGGTAGTTAAGCACGTCAATCCAAATTTGGATTCAGGTATCCTCCGCCAGATGTAGGGCATCGGCAATTTACTGATCCCTATGTCTAATTATCAAACGCAAAACATTTCTTGCTCCACAAAATTATGGAGCATGATATTCACGAGCTGCAAGTAAATACCCGGAATTCCGGGTATTTAAAATGTGTGCCCAAACCATATTTAAAGGTGAGAATAACCACCTTTTATATTATTTTGATTATCAAGTTTTCCTCAAAAATGCGGAAAACACTCCGGCAAAAAACGGATAGGTTATTTTACTTTAACCAGTCCGCACACGAACCGGTTTTGAGGATTTTTCCTTAAAACTTGCTGCGCATCTTTGCTCATCGCTGGTAATCAAGTTTCCAACAATTTTGGCGAAAACCCTAAAAACGACAGGCCAGCAAATGAATATAAACTTACTGTAACTCGCTTGTCCGAAATGGCAAAGGAGATAATGCCATTTTTGGCGGTATTAAAACTCGCTGAACGGAATACTTTTCCGTCTTAGTCATTCCCCGAAAATGAGGAGCGAGAAGACATATTCAACGAGCGCAATTTTGCGCCCGCTAATCATTACGGCCTGTTATTGCTATCATTGAACCTGCTACAAACAATATTCGTATCAGCTTTCCGGAATTTGCATATGTAGAATTTACGGATTTAGATTTTCCTTTGAGTAACCTTTGGGTTGTTTATCAAACTACCCTTGCCGTAATCTTGCCGTGATTTGCTTAATTATCCTTGTCAAAACCTTGCTACTTTTTGTTTTACCCTTATCCTAATCTTATCCTTGTTTTTGAGCTTATTCTTGATGTGATTTTAAATGAAAAAGCTAATAGAAGGCATAAAAAAGGGGGTCCCAAAATAGAAACCCCGAACGACTGGCAACGGTTGCGTATAGCTTCATACGCTCTTTATTTAGATTTATTCAAAATTAAATATTATACCCGACAATAGCAAATGATTTATTTTAAAACATCTGTATTACAATTTTTATTGCCTTATTAATAGCTTTCGCTTCATATAGAAGGTGATTGAGAATCACTTTTATAATCGGAATATATCTGCAAGGCTTGTTTTTTGTTTTGGCTTTGATAGTCTTATAATCATACTCACCTTTATTTAATTTTTTCGTATCCTATTAATGATATATCAAAGGATAAAGAGATATGAGTTGTATAAGCGTTTTCCCGTTCTTCATACGGTATCTCTTTCCCTTCCTTGTCAAAGTAGGTAAACAATGCTTTAGCGTCTACTTTACCTTTGTTTAACCAGTCTATAAGGACAGATGGATTTAACTTTTTTTCTTCTTTATACATGATATTCTCGTTTTACGTCCGATCCTTGCATTTTGAGTAGATCGGCACTACTTGTTATTACTTCAATATTTATATCATGATCAAAATTGATCTCCTTTCTTTCACGTAAGGTTCTTTCTCCATTTACTACCACATAAACAGAATAAAAGTGTTGCAAATCTTTAGGTTGTTTTCCCCGAGCTATTTGAAGCAAGAACTTCCTGTTATTTCTCATGACGTACCTCTCTTCCTTTTCTCGTAGGCTGCTATAACTTCTTCATCTGAACGAGTTTCTGCACGGTTTATACAAGGGAGAATAAAGCCTTTTTCATCTTTGCTTTCAGGATAAGATTTACAGCCAGAAAAGATATTTATTACTCCGTCTTTGACATAATACCAAATACAATAGATAGGATTTAAGCCTCTTATTGCAGCTTTTAGTTTATTACGGTTCTCATTCATCTCTATTTCCCTCCTGTAGCTTTAAAATCTTTTCTGCTATTCTATCAACAAACTCATCAGGAGCGGTATCTATAAGTTTTTCAAGCTGCTTGTACTCCGCTTCTGTCTGAGATTCTACATTTATAGCCTGTTGTTTAGGTAAGGCATAATTCAAAAGTCCAGTGTAAACCTTGATATACTCTTGCGGAGTTAAACGCCCCATTGATTGAACGAATTTATCACGGCCGCCATCTAAGATTTCAGCGATCCATGTTTTTAGATCTGTAGTAACCTTGTTTGGTGTA
This sequence comes from Bacteroides faecis, assembly GCF_020091505.1. Lineage (NCBI taxonomy): Bacteria > Pseudomonadati > Bacteroidota > Bacteroidia > Bacteroidales > Bacteroidaceae > Bacteroides > Bacteroides faecis. The sequence continues at coordinate 1,785,245 of NZ_CP081916.1, forward strand.
CCGGCAATTCTTCCACCAAGTCGTCCTCTACCATCATTTTTCTTTCTTCCTGCCATATTACTACTTTTTACTACTTTAGTAAACCGGGCAGAGAATCAATAGAGCATCCCTGCCCGGGATTATCTAATATTATGCGTCTGGCAATCCCTGTGCCCAGTTACGGGCTAGTTCCTTGTCTGATACTGTAAAATCCTCTTTGTGGTATTCAATACCAAGATGTTTGCAGATCGCCTGATTCTCATACTCTGCATCCCGTTTCCATTTGTCAAACGGATTATTTGCCGGTTGAGGCTTTTCTATTCCTTCCACACTCGCAAAGAAGCCTAATCGGTTCGCTGGGCTTTCCTGTAACTTTCTTTGGAAAGCGTCAAAATTTTGTCTTTCTTCTGTAGTCATAATGATAATTCTTTAAATAAATTCGTATGCTTCTTTGTCCTCATGCAACTCTCCTTCATCGTCCAACCAGCACAAACATCTTCGGGAGTCATGTGAAGTCGTAATACCTTTCCCAAAGCAGGGGTTATCGGCAACAAAAGCGTTCAAATTATTAATGGTCTCCTTAACATCGTTGATAAGTTTTGTTGCATGGGTACGGGCTATTGTAGGAGAGATCATAAACTCCTGTGCTTTCCGTTCTGCCCATTTCTGGGAAAATACTACATTATTGCCCAACATCTCGTAGGCATCAACATCTAACGGCTTTGCTGTATGGTACAAAAGAGCTTTTCTTAGTTCATGTGCGTTCTCGGATATACAAGTTTGCAAACGTTCTAAAGTCTCTTTATAATCCTCTTCACGTTTAAAGGCAATTTTTATTCGAGAAGCATCTTTTTTCGCCATCTCTTCCGCTTGTTTAGTGAGCAAGGCACATACACCGGCCAAGTCATCAAGCTCTTTGGTTGAAATAGTAAATCCTGTTTCAGTCATGCGGCTTACAATAGCCTGTATATTATCAACATTATCTTCGTGGCGTTTGAGAACTCTCTCCAGTCCTTCTTTCTTAATTTCATTCATAGCTTTTTAATTTTAGTTTATAACTTCTATTTTGATTTATGCCGGGTAGATCATCCGAAGCAGACCTACCCGGTATTAGTTATACAATCTTTGCCAATAACGCAATCAGTTTTTCAAGGGATTCTCCTTCTATGTCGAAATTCGGTTCCAGTCCGTTGTTCTCCCAAAATTCCCTAGCATCCTCGTTTTTGTTAATCACAATGCAAGCGGTATTGCACGGTGTATCGTCTGGATTAATCCTTTGGCAGACAGAAATAGTTTCCATGTCGGTTTTCAATTCATATTCACCTTCAAGTGGTTCGGTTCCCAGCTTTAGTAACTGAATCCCAAGTTTACGGGCTTCTTCCGCATCAAGGTGTACGGTGTTCTCTTCCGTTATGAGTTCCTCGTGCTTTGTTTTGGTCACAAGGATTTCACCTTTATCACCTTTTCTTACATAAACATGTTTTTCTCCTTTTCCGAAAAACTCTTTCTGTTTCATAACTTATAAAATTTTAATTGTTAATAAAATGTTTGTTATCTAATTCTTTTGAAACCGTTAGACAAATGCCTATCCAGTAATACTTTTCCTCGTTTGATGAGCGTTTGCTTAAATGGTTCTTTTTTAAATAAGCCTACGAGGTTTTTATAAACCCATTATCTAAATAATATCTCGCTTGCTCATCTTTTGGGAATGTCAAAGCCCAAAAACCAAAGGCATTGTTATTGGGATAGCTAACACAGTTAAACCGTTTATTTATCTTGCGTTTGAACACTTCATAAACGATTGCTCCTCCTGGAAATATACGCTTGTATAAGTAAACTTCAGTTTGGGGATTATATCCGATTTGGATAAATCGCTCTTTGTTCTTAATGAACTCTTTCTTTAATTCTTTAATTGCTTCCATAACTTTTAAATGTTGCTCTCGCTCATTTTAAGGTGAGCGAAAATGATAATCTATTCTTTTTGGTACTCTTGCTCATCTGACAGGTGAAAGTGGTTTTCGCTCGCTTTATTGGGGCTGAATATATTTTGCTTGTCAAATTTCGATAGTTCATTCTCTTCTTACTTCACATTCAAACCCTAGGTTTCTCAATTCATTCATCCGGTATTCTTGTAAAGGTCTGGGCTTTTCTTTCGGTCTTTTCACCTCGATAAACAACGCCTTCCCGTTTTTTAGGCATAACAGGTCAGGAATACCCGGTTTATTCGTGAGAATCAATTTAACCACATAATAACCTTCTGCCTCTAACCGTTTGATGATCCGGCTTTGTATCTTGCTTTCTAGTTCTGCCATATCATCTACTTTTGTTTTGACGTTTGAAGTAATACGAGGCAGTGAATGATTCTTTTCCATGTACCGCTTCCAGTATCTTGCTTTCAATCCCGCAGTCAGAGCAAAGAAAGTAAACGTCTGCCGGGCTGGTACGTTCTTTTGAAACTAGACGGTTCTTGCCTTGCTCGTATGATAGATAACTAAATTCGAGATTAAAGAAAATCAAAGCATCTGCTGTATCAAGTCTCACACCTTCACGTGCCCGGCGAACTTGCGATATGAAGACTTTGTTTGATGAGACTTGAAACTCTTCCGGGCTGTCCGTCCAGTTCGGGAAGACAGACTGCAATAACTCCGCTTCGGATTGGTACACGTAAAACAATGCAATTTTCCGGTCTTTAAAATAGCTCTTCACAAAATCCGCCTTACTGCTGTCAAATATCAAATGCTCACCATTTTCGGAAATTACACTTCCGGAAGATAGTTGATGTAATTTAGTCAAAAGCTTTGCCGGTGAATCTCCTAGAACAGTATAGCAGCTGATGTCTACAACCAAATCGTTTTGTAATCTCCTGATATATTCTCTGGTCCTGTCTTCCATCTGTACCTGCAATATGTGCTCGTTGATATTCACCTCAAATCCCGCCTGTTCTTGGGAGTAAGAGATAAACAGGTTTCTAGTATCATTGTCTATCTTTGGTTTGTTGGCGCATGAGTAGTCGTTTATGAGATACCCGTTTACTCTCTTCTGCCGTGTGTATACGTACTCTTTCGCCCATTTATAGAAACTTTTATAGCTTTTCCACGGTGATTTGCTGCATACCCAGAATTGGTGATACAGTTGTGAATAGCTTTCGGGTGAAGGTGTGCCGGACAAATAAAGCACGGGCAAACCTTCGCAAATGGTCCTTATCTCCTGTGTACGCTTGCTTGGCTTGGGATATGCTCCCAGTGAATGGGCCTCATCAATTATCACAAGGTCGTACTTTCCTGTCACCTTGTGGCTGCTTTCAAAATTGACAACTTCCAGCTTAAAAGATGGTTGTAATGCGATATAGTCGTTTTTTACGCTGGGGATGGCTTTTAGCTTGGTGATGAATAAAACTCTTTTTGCGTTGAATTTATCAGCGGCATATAAAGCCGTGAGCGTTTTCCCTGTCCGGCATTCCATCGATAGGTAGCAGCATCCGAAAGCTGTTAGTTTATTGGCCGCCTGGATAGCGATGTTATTTTGATATTCTCTTAGTTTCATAGATTTTTCTTTGTTTTATTGAACATGAATGAAGGAATATACTTCCCTATGTTTTCATTGATGATTTGCTGTCTTTTCCTGTACTTCTGTATTTTTTTACCGTAGAGTGTTATTTTCCCACGGTATAATGGTTTCCCGTACTTCTTGCGAGGATCATCCAACTTGCCTAACTTGCGGAAGAATATATTTTGCTTATTTTCCATTTGGACACTATAGACATGATTAAATGCGTACCGGCTTGCTATGATATTTTCGTCTAAAAATAGTTTGCGACATTTGCGCCTTGTGTATGGACAAACAAAATACCACACATAGCCCTGTCCTAAATTACTGGGCTCTTTTCTTAACTCTATCTTCTCCTGCTTTTTCTTCCCATTATACTCCCATAGAAAGACACATATTTGTTTCTCTAGCGAAAAAACGATAGTGTATTGCACTCCATTGGCAGTAAAACTTGCCGATCCTTCAGAAAGCCTGAACAGCTCTTTTAGGTCTGATAGTGCAATGTGCGGATTATGATCTATTATTACTTTCATCTTTCTCAATCTACTAAATACTTAGACAATAAAATCAATGTTCATTAGAAAGGATTGTTTTCTGTATAACCTTTCGTATCGTAGTCGAATATCTTTGTAAGGGAACCGTTGTGTTTGAATTTGACAGTTCCGACAGAACCGTTTCGATGCTTGGCTATAATCAATTCACCATAGTTGTAAATCTCATGTCCGGATGAATCTTTTATACTAATCCCGTAATATTCCGGGCGATGAACAAAAATAACCATGTCCGCATCCTGCTCAATGGCTCCTGACTCCCGAAGATCAGCAAGAATAGGTTTCTTATCTGTCCGCTTGTCTACTTCCCGGTTGAGCTGTGACAGAAGGATAACAGGTACATTCAATTCTTTAGCGATAATCTTTGCTTCCCGGGACATCCGGGCTATTTCCTGTTCTCTGTTTCTTGTCCCATTTGAGCTCTCAGTTATCAGCTGTAGATAGTCTATTATCACCATCCCACAGTTATTTTGCTGATGATATGAACGACACATCGCACGGATGTAACTCATACCTATAGCTGCATTATCGTTTATTGTTATCGGTAAGCTGTATAAAGTTCCTCCTATTGCCTTATCTATTTGCAGTAGCTCATCTTGGCTTATATTTCCGGACCTTAATTTGCTGGGGTGTACATTGGATTCTGAAGCAATGAAACGTTCATACAGGCTGACAGAATCCATTTCTAAAGAGAAAATGACTACCGGAATACCTTGTCTAGCTGCTGACTTTCCAAAATGTAGAGAAACAGCAGTTTTTCCCATGGCCGGACGTGCAGCCAATACTATCAACTCGCCACCATGCCAACCGGAATTCATATCGTTAAGGTCCTGTAATCCGGTTGTTATCCCTGTCTGCTGCCCGCTGCTATACATCCCCATCTTCCTCTCTATGTTTTTTAATGCGGATTGTGCAATGTCTTTAAATGACTGGGATTCACTTTGCCCGATTAAATCCTGCTGCATTTGCTCTAAGGCTTTCCCTGCATTGAAAAGGATATCGCCGATATCTTCCGTGTCGTCATAGGCTTGTTGTTGGAGTATATGGGATAATTCAATGACCTTCCGTTGCAGGTATTTCTGCTTTACCATCAGGGCATGCTCTACAACATGAAATGAATCATATCCATAATTGGAAGTTTCTGCGATGAAATGGAGTGGCACTTCGTCAATCTTACCCATTGAACGGATTTCATTTGATACTGATACTATGTCACACGGTTTATTGTTTGCATAAAGCGACTGGATAGCATCATACAATACAGCATACCGGTTATCATAAAACATATCTTTGTTCAATTCGGGAGATATGGCATCGAATACCTTGTCACCGCCAAAGCTAAGAAGTGAACCGATAACAGCCTGTTCTGCTTCGGGTGTATGTGGCATTCCTTTAATTGGGGACAATATAGACTTGTTTGTTTTCATCCTGTACCTCCTTTCTTCCGTGATTCTGCCACCAATAAGTAAACCTTCTCTTTGCATCCGATATATTCGATATACTCCGTTCTTCTCCGATTGAAACGATATAAGCTATGAACTTATCTAACTGGTCGGGAAGCATAGAAATGAAAGATACGCCTAAAGTAGATTGCATACAGACAGATTCTTTCCATGTTTGGTCGGATAATAGTTGCTCTTTGATTGATTGAAGATCGAAAACTTTATTCGCTCCCTCTCTCACACTCTCTCTCTTATATAGAGAGACACTATCACTATCATTATCACTATCATTATCACTATCAGCTACGTTTGCTACGTTTTGTTCGCATTTGCTAGCATTTGCTACGTTTGCTACGTTTTGCTTAGCATTTGCTACCTTTTGCTTACCTCCTTTACTTCCGGCTTCTCTTCTGCGTTCACAAACTGCTTTATACTTTTCTGTGTCCCGGTCTATTTGTTTCTTTATTACCGAAAAAAGAAGTTTGACCATACCGTCATTACTGGATATCTCTTCTTCATCACTAGCATATCTCACTACTGAACGAAATAAAGTTCCTACTTGCTCGTTAGTGAGTAAATCTAATTGGTCCTCTATATCACAGTGTATAACAAAAGACTTTCTATTCATTTTGTGCCTCCTTTCCAATCAATAGGCATTTGCCGGTCCGGCTCTAACCAATATAGCTTTCTTCTATCGTCCAGACGAACGTCTTTAATGTTCCAGCCTTCATCATTACGAAGGGTGGAGATTACACGTCTGGCGTCATTCGAATTTGTTTCAGCGTTGATTTCTCTTGCCGTTACTTTCCGGCCAGATAAGAAAATAGATCGTACCTGTTGGATTATTCGAGATGATTTGTTATCTTTGCTCCTGTCGTGGAGGAGATTGGCAGTCGTGGAGGCTGCCTTTTTCTTTTCTTTCATAGTCATGCCCCTTTCTTATTTAGTGGTATCTATGTAGTGATCCTCCATGAATTTCTCTAAGTCGGCACGTTTCACATAGATTTTTCGCCCGAACTGGCTGAAAGGGATTCTTCTTTCATCTCGATAGGTTTGCCAAGTTTTAGCCGATATTCCAAGTCTTTTTCTTACTTGGGTGGATTCTATCCATTGGCTATTAACTTCTTCTTCTGATTTCTTTTGAAGAAGGCTTTTTACTTCTCTTACTTCGTCCATCAATCCATTAAGAAAAGATTGTGGAACTACCGCCATTGAGAGGGGGGCCGGTGCATTACTTTCATTTACCATTTGCATCATATATTTACAGGTTAAAACTTAATTCTGATTGCTGTGATGCAAATGTAATATAATGTAATTTCCTTTATTTCAGTTGTTTGTGGAATATAAATGCAAAAAGTGCATCCCTAATTTATTCTATTTTTGGAATAAATTAGGGATAAAATGAGATGTATTTTATTCTAGTTCTTAAAAAGGAGAAAATTCCTTGTTGTTTAACTTGTAGGAGTTAATCCTATCTTTAGCGTAATCTTTGTTTGCGTTTGCTTGTTTGTGATAATTGTTTATTAGTGCTTTTATGTATGATTCTGGTGTAGTACTATTTCGTTGGCTATCAATATCATCTATTAAATTGAAATGCCTTAGACATTCATAAATAAGTCTACAGTGAGAATTTTTTAGTTTCATTTTACTAATATCATTTTCCTTATTACTAAAGATAAATTCCTCTAAATTAGCAAGATAATATAGCCTTATTGCTAATTTTGCTACTCGGTTGTTTTTCCGTCGTGCACCAGGTCTAGTTTTTAATCTGTTTTTTAAACATTGCAATCTATCCAGTAAAAGTTCTCTGGATATTTCTCTTTCGATTGTATGGCTGTAGGCATAATCTTCAATAATGTCGTTTGTTACGTATTCTTTGGGATTTTCCCAATTGATTTCTTCTGATTCAGAAGTGAAAAACTCATAATTAACGATACGTTGTTTGCAATATTGTTGGATCCAAGTGATGTCTCGCTTATTTAATAAGATTTCTTTAGCTTCATCAAATGTATATTTAGAAAACTGCAATCCAGTTTCTTTGAACCGTTTTAACAAACTAGATTTAATATCTTCAATGTATACGCAACTCGTGATTTTACAAGTGTTTTTCGCATCTTTTAGCGTACATGTTGTTTGTTCGATATCTGCCTTAAAAAAGAAAAGTAGTGCTTGTATAAGGTCAATATTATTTTTAATGGTTTTAATATTCTTTTCTACTATACTTATAGGCTGTTGGGCTTTTATATTGTTCTCGTTAAAAGCAATATACATCCAAAGCAACGCAGTGTATGGCTCTATTTCTGTTTTGAATGTAATCCTTTTAAATTCTTCATAATTATAATTGGGGAATGTTTTAATATAATTGCCCAGAATATTTTCGGATATTAGCTTGTCATTTCCGAAGCATAAATCGAAATACACTTTATTGTTTCCTGTAAGTTTCTTAATCATTTTTTATAGGTATTATAAGGTTTCGTTTTAAAAAGGTAATGGCTTAGCAAAAATTAATTTGTATTTTTTACTTTCCTTGAATAATGCTTTTACATATTGAATTTCAGGATATTTATTACAGATATTAGTCCACCCCTTTTTTACCTCATCTTCAATAAATCCCCAGTATTCTAAACATTCATAGGCTGTTTTTAGTTGTTTATTTGTTGCCTGTAATCCATATTTCTCAAGCACGAGTAATGCCGCATGAGATTGTATGTTTTTTATAGGACGCCCTTTTTTATTGTATCTTTTTATACCTTCTTGCAAATCATTGATTACTGTTTGAATTTGTTCTAGGGTAATATTTTCGCATACAGTTAGATTTTCTTCGGCGAAGGTTTCTATTACATTATCTGGGGGAGTGCTTTTATAAAAATGGTCCATAAATTCACTAAAGGAAACGCCATAATTGTCACATATCCATTTGGTTGTCCCTGTTACTTCTTCTACACTATAGTCATATTCAGGGTAGGAAAAGGCTGTATTTAGTATATCTTTAGCTTCCTCGTATAACATGGGTACTAAGTCTAAGCCATATAACCTATATAGTTTTTCAACTTCTGCTTCAATTTGATCTTTTATAAAAGATGGAAGTCTGTATTTTTGTTTGGCATTACTAATATTTATTCCATTGGTATCTGCTCTTAAAATCATCAAAGAATTGGCAATGTCTAGTTTCTTTTGTAAAGAATCTAAGCAATTTTTTCTAGCAGATTCCGACAAAGATTCAGCGTTCCCGTATTTTACTATAGCTAAATCTTGATAAATATTCTCGGAATATGATTCAAATTCAGTTTTTAGTAAGATGCGTAGAAAATCATTTTTGTGACCTTCTGATATGAGATTTAAGAGTTTTAAATTCTTTGGTTCAGTTTTTTGTTCTGTAGGTATTGCTATCTTTTCCACTCTTAAAATATCTTCTCTTTTTTGAGTGTGTATATCTTCTTGTTTTATAGCAGCTTCAAATGCAAGTTCTGTTATTTTTTTGCTCGCTTCATCTTCCATATCTATATCTTTTTATTTTTCAATTCTTTTAAGTATATCCCTTAATTTATCAGGAGCGATCCCCTGAAGTTGTTTTATTAATAATTCTTCATCAATATTATTGGTGTCAAATACTTGTTTCATTGTTGCATCCTGACTTGTTGTATCAAACTTAGAAAGATAAGCTTCTGTTATTTTTAGAGATGAATGTCCTAAAGCCTTTGAAATATCGTACACGTTAGCTTTCTTCTGCCTGGCAATGTTTGCAAATGAATGCCGTGCAATGTGCATGCTTATCTTTTTGGTAATTCCTGCCATTTCTGCCATTTTATTCAAATACTTATTTAATAAGCTGTTTTTACTATTGACTTGTTGAAGAAGATGTTTCTTTACTTCATGTGGTAGTCGTTCTTTATCTTCCCACGTGATAGCTTTTGCATAGTTTGCATTATTATCTAATAGCGGAAATATATAATTGGATGTTCGGTTTTGTAAGTCTGTGTACTTTGTTATTATTTCCAAAGCCTCAGGAAGAAGAAGTATCTCTTTTGTAGTAGCTGTTTTATCCATACGGTAACTAATACGCCAGTCTCCATGCTCATATAGTATGTTTGTTCCTCTTAACTGAATTAGATCACCGGCTCTCATTCCTGCACAATAAAATGCTAGCAGGAAGCAGTTGCGAGAATGCCATATTAAGCTATTTTCTTCTAAACTCAATTTTTTCAATAGTTCTATTTCTTCCCAAGTTAGCTTTTCTTTATTGGTATCAATGGTTTCACACTCGAAGTCGTCAAAAGGGTTATCTTTAATTGATAGTCCTTTCTCTTTGAGTTCTATTCTGCCTTTATTGTAGAGGCTTTTAAAATTGTCAAACTGCTTGCTTATAGTGTTCTGATGCAAGGTTAGTTCAGCGTTTTTTGAGTTTGGGATTTTCTTAAGGTAGGCTTTGAATTTATTTAAAAAAGACAAAGTGATTTCGTTGAAAAGTAAATCCTTTTTGAGTTTACCCAGATGTATTTCTAATTCCTTTCCATTTCGAGGGATAGTAAGGATGCTTTCAGGATTTACTCCATTGATGAAGAATTTTAATTTGTTCAGAAGGGTGATGTACTTTGTGTATGTTCGGTATTCTCCTGACTCATAGGTGCTTTTTGCAAAAGACTCTGCGAAGGAAATAAATGAAAATACATTTGATTCTGTATTAATTCCAGATATAACTTTTTCAGACGTAACTGCTCCATTGTTGGCAAGTTCTTCGTAAGTCTTCTTTGCCTTCTCTATGGTTTTAGATAATGTTTGATTCCAAACTTTAGAATTAGGTTCAGATGGTCTTATCCAATTATCCCCTTTTGGGGTTGGATTCCAGTCAGATTTTCTGTTTACCTCAACTGGCGTTTTGAATTTCTTTCTCTTTCCATTGACTGTCACACGGAGGAAAACGGCATATTTGCCATTTCTTGAAGGTTTGTCATTAAGCTCAAATCTGTATGTTGCCATAACTTCCGTTTTTATATCTGGCAAATATAATGATATCTAATTTTACGGGCAAATTTACGGGCAATTATTTGTTATTCTATTACATTTTATTACCTTTGCATTGTTTTTTGGATTTCTTATTATGTTGTTTTATAAGTAGTTATAAATGTGTTTTAATATGTTTGAATGTAACTATATTAGTCCCGCTTCGAGTACGAGTATTCTTTATTGCCTGTAGATCCTTGATTTACAGGCTTTTTTATTCTTTGGCTGCTGAGACAATCTCCTCCCGTACTTTCTTTGGCAAGCCTTTCACAACGATATCATAAGATTTCTGTACCAGTTCCCGTATCTTCTCGTCCGGAACGTCCTGATTGAAGTAGGCACTAATCCAATACTTCTTATTCATGTGCCATCCCGGCTTTATGCCCAGATACGCAGCCTGTAATTCCAGTGATTCGTTCGGATTACATTTAATACAGCAGAAGTCGAATATTTCGATGTTTACAAAGCAGAACCATTTATCTGCTACATAAAAACAGAGTACGTCGCGGCTATATGGGTCGGGTACATCGGTAAACGGCATCCTCTCATGGACGCCATTGAGTGATAAGCAGTATTCTCTGAACTCTTCAATATTCATTTTGGCATTTTTTTAAAGGATGGTGTAAAGATACAAATTGTATGTTTAACGGGAGAAACCTCATTGGTCAAAAAAAGAATAATATTGTCCGATTAGAGGGAATCTTCCTGTCATAAGATATAAAACTCGACTTTTTTATCTATGTTTGTGGCATGAAGAAGTCAGTATTTTTCCTGTTTATATCTTTGATATTTACTAGTTTAGCCTATCCTCAACTGGCTATACGACATCAGATTGCTAGCCCAAAGGCAGCTGATTCACTGGATATTTCCTATTATTCTCAAAAGAGAGGAATCCGTGCGGGAGCGATGGCGTTTGGCGTCAATATGGGCGTCTGGGCTTTCGACCGCTACATCCGGAAAGCGGATTTTGCTTATATCGATATGCATACAATCAAGGAAAATATTAAGCATGGCTTTGTATGGGATAATGATGCCATGGGTACAAATATGTTCATGCATCCTTATCATGGCAGTCTGTACTTCAATGCCGCCCGCTCGAATGGATATAATTACTGGCAGTCAGGCTTGTATGCTTTCGGTGGGAGTTTCATGTGGGAGATGTTTATGGAGTGTGAATATCCTTCTGCCAACGATATCATAGCGACACCGATTGGCGGAATGGCATTGGGCGAAGTGTTCTATAGAACTTCCGATCTTATTCTCGATGACCGGAAGACCGGTGCTTCCCGTTTTGGGCTGGAATTTGCCTCGTTTGTGGTTTCTCCTATGCGTGGTCTTACCCGTATTATCAACGGAGATGCCTGGAAAAGACGCTTAACATCGGGCAAGCAATTTGGTGTGCCCGATGTTAGTGTGGATATTTCTATGGGAGTGCGTGCGCTTGAATTGGAAGATGAAATCTTTGATAAGGGTGTCGGGTTTGCCACCGAACTGGATGTAGAATATGGAGATCGTTTTGATGCGGATGACAGGAAGCCGTATGATTATTTCTCTGTGAAGGCAAAATTGAATGTGCAGAAGTCGCAACCGATATTGGGACAGTTGAATATTGTGGGACGGCTGGCAGGCAGAGAACTGGTCGATAATAAAAAGCACTATCTGAGTTTGGGGCTTTATCAGCATTTTGACTACTATGATTCGGACACCATATCGAGCGTTTCGGCAAAAACTCCTTATAAGTTTTGTACGCCGGCTTCGTTTGGTGCCGGATTTATCTATAAGCGTAAACTGCTTAAACGTTGGGATATAGACGGATATGCTCATCTGAATGGGATTCTTCTCGGAGGTGCTCTCAGTGATTATTACAGGGTGGAGGAGCGCAATTATAACCTGGCAAGCGGTTATAGTACGAAAGTCGGGTTTAATTTCATCTATAAGAAAGATAAGTTTTCGGCATCTACTACTTACGATGTCTATCATATGTTTACCTGGAAAGGATATCCTAACAATATGGATTGGGAAAATTATAATCCGAAAACGCTGAATGCACAAGGAGACCGTTCAACGGCAATTCTTCATGCCACCGGGTTACGCTTGGATGTCAAGCTACGAAAAGGAGTGTATCTGACCGGAGCTTATATGAACTATACGCGGACTACGCGATATAAACATTATGATAATGTCTTTTCCAGCACGTCAGAAGGGTGCCTTATGTTGACCTGCAAATTATAATATGCTTTGGCTTTTGTATGAAAAAAAGATGTTCTTTTATGTGCTGCCAATCTTCCGTTTTTTCTTCTTACTTATGAATGGAATATTAATATTGGGACTAATAATTCTGCGTATTTATAATATCATTATTTAATATATTAAGAATGGAACATACAATGCCAAGAATGGCACTTGTGATGGTTAATTTAAATCTTTTACTTTGCATGATTTTATGTGATAAAAAAGAATTAATAATTAACTATGAAGATTATGAAGAAAAGATTGTTGTATTTGTTCATGCTTATTTGTTCAGTAAGTCTATTCACAAGTTGTGGTGACGACGATGATGACGTGAAATATCCGGTTGACAGTGAACTTGCAGGTGCATATAAGGGAACAATGGATGTATATTATGTGGGTGTATCTACTCCTATTACTTCTGATATGGTTCAGAAAGTTTATATTTCAAAGGCTTCGGATACTGCTGTTAAGCTGGAATTGAAGAACTTTACTATTACCGTTGCGGGTTCCGAACTTCTCATTGGTGATATTACTGTCGATAATTGTGCTTTGACAAAAAGCGGTGACACTTATAAGTTTGCTGGTAATCAAACATTGAGTCTTGTTGTGGGTTCATGCAATACATCCGTTTCGGGTACAGTTGGTAAGAATGCTGTTGAAATGGTAATTGATGTAGATGTAGAAGGCGGAATGAAGGTGAAGGTTAACTATAAAGGAACTAAACTGTCAGGAAGTGAAAACTCAGAGGCAAAAATAACAGGTTTTACTATCGACAATGAGGTTGTGACAGTAGCACCGATTATCGACGAAGAAAAGAGTGTTATTACATTTAAGGTAAATGACGAAGCTACTGCTGATGATTTGAAGGCATTGGTGCCTGTTGTCACTGTATCAGAAAAGGCTACTGTAACTCCGGCAAGTGGTGTTCCGCAGGATTTCTCCGGTGGAAAAAGCGTTGTCTATACAGTGGTTTCAGAAGACGGGACCTCAAGAAAATATACAGTTTCTATCGAAGGTGTTCAGAATATCATGAGATATTCTTTGGATGAATGGTCAGAATTTGATGCAGGCAGCAGTTATGATAACTATTGGACTCCGGAACCTGCCGGATTCTTAGCTACTTCTAATGGTGGTGCTAAAATGCTGAATGGATCATCTTCAGCTGTCAAAGTTGGCTATCCTGTGATGAAAGAAACTGAAGGTTTCAATGGTGGAGCTGCCAAATTGGTAACATTGGATTCCAGAGGACATGCTTTAGGTAGTTTGGCACCTATTACTTCCGGTTCTTTATTTACAGGAGTATTCAGTCTTAATATGCTTGCGCCTTTAAAATCTACGAAGTTTGGTATTGCTTATGACAAGGAGCCTAAATTATTTAAAGGTGTATATAAATATAAAGCCGGAACTAATTATATCGATGGTTCTAAAAAACCGGTAGAGGAAGGTCTTGATGTCGTAGATGAGTGCTCTATTGCTGCGGTATTGTATGAGGCTAAAGATGCCAGTGGCAAAGATGTGACTCTCACGGGAGTAGACATCAATACTTCAGAATATCGTGTAGCAGAAGCTCGTTTGAAAGATGGTACGGACAAAGAAGCATGGACTGCTTTTGAACTTACTTTTGAATACTTCCCTGATAAAGTTTATGATAGTACTAAAGAGTATAAACTGGCTATCGTTTGTTCTTCAAGCAAGGAAGGTGATAAGTTTAGAGGAGCTGCTAATAGTACGTTGATCGTTGATGAACTGGAGGTCGTTGGCGAATAATGAAATAAGCTTCCTTTAAAATAGGATATAGTATAGAATATAGAATAGGCTGGACTCAATTATGGGTTCAGCCTATTTGATTTGTATACTTCAATCTGAATATTAAAACTTAGAAAGCCTCCAAAATATGAGAAAGAGCTTCTAGTATCTTAAAAATAGATCATAAAATACAAAGAATGGACCTTGTAGTAGTTAAAATAAAGATGTTACTTTGCATCCGATTTTGTGATAAAATGGAGTAATAACTAAATTAGAGAATTATGAAGAAAAATTTACTGTTTTTATTGATGCTCATTTGCTCAATGAGTTTATTTACAGCTTGTAATGATGATGATGATAATGGTGGTGAAGGCCCTCAGCTAGGAAAAGATATTGCTGGTACTTATAATGGAGAGTTATCCGTTGTATCATCAGAAGCTAAAGCTTCCAGGCAACAAGTATTCATTACTCCTAATGGAGCAAATGATGTAACTTTGGAACTTAAAAATATTTCTATTAATATGATAGTAGATGATAACCCTACATCAATAGAAATAGATGATATACAATTTCCTAATGTGGCTGTAGAGGGAGATAATACTTTGGTTCAATTAAAAGAATCCAAAATTGCTTTATCGCATCCTTCTTTGGGTGAATTGGAAGTAACAGCAGCAGGAACTGTTCAATCGCAGAAATTAGACTTAAACTTCTCTGTTAAGGTAAAAGACCCAGCGGAAAGTATTAATGTTGTATTTGCCGGTGAGAAGTTGAGTTCGGAAGTCGATATAAAAGACTATGCTCAAGAAGTTGCAGGATGGTATGCACGTAAAGAACTTACTATAACAGGAATCGAGATTGAGGCTAAATGGCCAACTGATGGTATAGAAGTTGTTTATAATAAGTATAACCAAATTTCTATTAAGCCATTTTATATAAGTTTCCCATGGGGAACTAATGACACTAGGCAGATTGATATTAAATCTGCAAGATTAATAAATACAGCAACAGGAGTAGAGATTGAAGAAATTCATCAGGCTTTGACTGATAAAAGAGGTGATGCTACATTGGATTTCTCCGGTAAGTTTGAAAATGGAGTTTTGACTCTGAATATGACTATTACTAATGAGGAAAATACAGCTCATTATGTATTTACTGCTGACCAAAAGAAAACAGGTGCTGCAATTGAAAAGATGATAATCAATAGTGATGTTGTAACTTTACAGCCAGAGATCGGTGAAGTAAGTAGCAATAAGGCTAATATTGTATTTTATATAAAAGAAGGTACAAGTGCCGAGAAGTTGTCATTGGTTCCAGAGTTTGAAGTTTCTTCAGGAGCTACACTTTATTATGGTGATGCGGTTTATGAGAAAGGTACAGCAATAGATTTTTCTAAAGAACAAAAATTTAAAGTAACAGCTGAAAGTGGAAAAACAACTGTTACATATACAGTGAATACTGCTGTAATGGACGATTTCTCATTTAAGACAAACTTTGATGGAGAGTGGGAACGGAAGAGTTACAATAACGAAGGCAAGATAGTGTTTGATGAACCGGGCGAAGGATGGGCTACTTCTAATGGAGGAGTTGCTTATATTAAAGGAATGCATGGTTTTTTACAATGTTATGCTCCTGATAAACCGAATGCAGTGACTATATCAAATGAAAGTAAATCAGGTAAGGCGGCTCGTTTAGAAACCTTGGATACTACAGGAAAGTTTGCTTTTATAACTTCTGTTCCTAAAGTTACTTCTGGTTCTGTATTTTCGGGAGTTTTTGTTGTAGACCCTGTTAATACTTTGAGGAGTACTAAATTTGGTTATCCTTGTTTCAAAAAGCCTGTTGCTTTCAAGGGATCTTATAAGTTTACTGCTGGAGAAACGTATTATACTTGTCCTGATCCTTCTAAGGCTCACATCTTTGAAAAAGATGATACGAAAAAAGATTTGCCTGCTATGAATGCTGTATTATATGAGGTAAACAACTATGCTTTCGACTTCCTAGACGGTACAAATTTATTGACTTCTGATAAAATTGTAGCAATTGCTTCAGTAGATGGTAAAGAACAGACTGAATATACTAACTTTGATGTGAAATTTACATTCAAGGAAGGCAAGAGTTTCGATACTACTAAAAAGTATAAACTGGCAATCGTTTGTTCTTCAAGTAAAGATGGAGATAAGTTTAGCGGTGCTCCGGGTAGTGTGCTTTATGTCGATGATTTAGAAGTTACTTTTTAATATATTTAGATCTTTTCTCTTAGAGTAAATAAGTTATTCTGAGAGAAAAGATTGCATAATATAAAGACTAAATCTTGTTAATATGAAAATAATGCAGTTACTTTACTGCGTTTTTGGATATCGAAAGATTTTTATTTACTAAAAGTTTGAAAATTATGAAGAAGAATTTATTGTATTTGTTTATGCTGGTTTGTTCAGTTGGTTTGTTTACCTCTTGTGGTGACGATGATGATGACAATAATGACAAACCAGATGTAGCTGGTACCTATGCTGGAAATTTGGGAGTTACAATTGATGATAGCGATCCTATTACTTCATCTCAGACGATTGAGTTGACAAGCCCGGCTGAAACTAAAATAAATTTCACGTTAAAGAACTTTATTCTTCAGGCAGGTGCAGGTGGTGAAGCTGGTCAAACTCTGCCTGTTGGAAATATTAAGATTACTGATATTGATTTGGTTGGTAGTAATGGTAACTATACATTTACGAAAACATCTAATATTAAAATAGAAGCAGGTGATCAAGCTGGTATTAGTGAAGAACAATGGTTGGGACCAACATTATCCGGAACTGCTGGTATTCCTATAACTGTAAAAGGTACAATCACAGGAAATGATATTAAATTGAATATTACTATTCCTTTTATGAGCATGAATATTGCAGTTCAGTTCTCTGGAACTAAGAAGTAAGTTTCTGATATTGTATATATTGATATCTGCATAAATAAGAAAATACGAAACTCTGACGGGTTTCGTATTTTTTTATTGTAGTAACTTGTAGTTCTTAAAGATGACTTCGGTATTCTTCTTATTTGTCCTTATGCTTTCTATTGGTTTTGTATCCATTTTTGCTATTTTCAGTAGCAAGATTTAGTGTGCTTCTACTTATTTCTTTTCTATTTCTAATATCTGAATATGGCACTCTGTTATTTCTAAAATACTTCAGATAGGCATTTTGTCTTAAGGATAGATCACAAATATAAAAAATAGACCTTGTGAGACCTGGAATAAGGGTGTTACTTTGTGATTAAACTTGCTACAGAATTGATTAATTAATTAAATATTAGAATAATGAAGAAAAATTTGTTGTGTTTATTTATGCTGTTATTCTCGGTTGTACTTTTCACTGCATGTAGTGACGACGATCCACAACCGATTCAGGATGGAGAATTTGATGGGGTATATTTAGGTACTCTTGATGTAGATGCAGGTGATTTGGGAGAGGTGAATGATATTCCTCAGAAGATTTACATTTTTAAGAATGGTGAAAATCAGTTAAAGATGCAGTTGAAGAAATTTACATATCCGGGAATTGGTGAATTAGGTGATATAGAATTAGATGGTATTAAGGCTGTGAGAGCGGGGAACGGTTGTACATTTACAGGTACGGGCACTGTTACCTTATCTCCGGGTGTGTGCAATTTAGATGTTTCCGGTTCGATAAATGATGGAAAGCTATCCATGAATATTAAGGTCAAGGTCGCAATTTTCAATATTGATGTTAATTTTGACGGAACTAAAATGGCTGCAGATAAAAGTTCGGAAGCTGATATTCTGACTTTTACTTTTGATAATGATATGGTAATAGGTGAACCGGTAATTGATGGCACTGATATATCTTTTGTTATTTCAGATGATATGACTAGTGAACAATTGAGTACATTAGCTCCTATATTTACAATCTCAAAAGGAGCAGTTGTAGACAAACAAAGTGGTGTTGAACAGGATTTTACCCAGCCTGTTGTTTATAATGTTACTTCTGAAGATGGCATTGTGAAAAAGCAGTATACAGTTGCCGTTGCAGGAAAGGAAAAAGAAATAAATCTCAATGAATGGACAACTGTTAAATCAGAAACAAGTGGTTCAAAAGAAACTTATGAGACACCCGTAGGAAAATTTGGTACTAGTAATCCTGGCTTACTGACAATCAATGATATGATTTCGTCGGTGGAACTTCCTGCTTTGGAATATCCGGTGGCTCCTGTTGAGGGAAAGGAAGGAAAAGCTGCCCAGATCAAGACTATTTATACTTTTATTTCGTATGGGGGAATGGATTTTAATGCTGCTTTGAATGGTTTGATTCCTTATGTAACTTCTGGTTCTCTTTTTACAGGGTCGTTTAAAACAGATATGGGGAATCCTTTGAATAGCACGAAGTTTGGTATTCCGTTTGTTGGTGAACCGGTTACACTTTCCGGTTGGTATAAATATAAACCAGGTTCAGTATATTATGATGATAAGAATCAGATTGTTGATGATAAAACGGATGAATGTTCTATTTATGCCGTATTGTATGAAGAAGTTTTAGATGATGAAGGTAATAACATAGCATTAACGGGAGATTATAAAAACAAAGAAGTCTATATTGGCAGTTCATCACGTATAGTGATGCGTGCAACATTAGAAAATGGTGGGGAAGTAAATGACTGGACTGAATTTACAGCTTCATTCAAACTTTTGGAGAATAAGACGTATGATCCTTCTAAAAAATATTATTTGGCAGTGGTCTGTGCTTCAAGTGCTGAAGGTGATTATTATCAAGGTGCTCCGGGTAGTACATTAATCGTTGATAATTTGAAGGTTACTTCTAAGTAGCATTAGCACTTCAGAGATTAACTTTTGATTGAAACGGAAGTTTCCGAAACAACAACGGCTAATTCTAATCTTCTTCGATTTGGAATTAGCCGTTATTATTTTATTTAGCTACTTCTTAGAACGCATACCCGAACCCTATATTCAAATAAATAGGATACATAGCAAATGAGATAGTGTCGAAATCCTTCTTGAAGATATCGTTCAATCCCCATGTTAAGTCAGCATATACGTTCAGGTGTTTGAATGCTCTCCATTCACCGCCTAACTGCATTCCCCATTGGAATTTACGCAGATTATCAGAGAAGTCATACGTGGCAATACTTTCACCCGTAAAATCCACTCTCGAACCTGTTTCATTCGGGCTACGCAGATGTCCTTCGTATACATGACCGGAGAAGTTTCTTTCGATAAGATAAGAAACGTACGGTCCTGCTGATACTTTCCAACGGTTACTGATTTTGTAGTCAGCCAATACCGGGATAGTAAGGTAAGAGTTTTTGACTTTCGTCTTTACACCTCCAGTCCATAAACCTTTCAGTTCTCCACCGTTCGTATTGAATATCTTCATACCGTAGTTTTTTACGGTAGCTTCTGTGGTCATACTTTTGTTTTCAAGACGCACACCTACTGTCATACCCCACTTTTTCTGTTCGTCGAACCATTTAGTGGCATTTCCTTCAATCGAAATTGCTATGCTAGGGGCATAGCTGTCAATGCTGCGTATTTCTTCCGGCAACGGGAGCGGTGCAGTACCGCCAATGCTGAATCCGGCTTTTATGCTGTATTCCCATCCATGCAGATAAGAGTATATGATACCTTGATTCCTTTCATTTTGAGCATTCACGGTGTGTGATAAGAAAAGAAGCAGGCAGGCGATGCTGAATATTTTATATGTTATTTTCATCTTCATGTATTATTAATAGATTATTATTGCTGATTTGTGGAAGTAAGCTTCACTTCATCTATATGGAGTGTGCTTCCCACTGCTCCTTCGAAACTCGCTCCATCTACACTTGATGAGAATACGATGGCAAGTTTGTAAATTCCTTTGTCTAGTTTATCCGGATTGATAGATTTTCCCGGCTTTAATTCAAAGTCGAGTGTGAAAGGTTGCCATGTGTCGGTTTCAGGCCAATAGGTACCTGATGCTTTTCTAGCCAGCATCACAATGTTGGAAGATGTCAGCGAATTAGCACCATCGAGGAAACTGACGTTTTCGTCTGCTTCGTACAATACTCCGTAAATATCGCAATGGTCCTGTCTGCCTTCTACTACTGTACCGTTGGAAGTGAACTGGCTTCCGGCTTTGAATTTATAATGTCCTTCCAGTTTTACAGGGTAATAGAAGAAAGGAAAACCGAAACGAGTAGCTTTCATCGCGTCGACAAGAGCATTGGCTGTATCAAATGAACCGATGAATAAGTTACCGGCTGCGATTGGCATTTTTACCATTGTGCCGAAACTTCCGGTACTTTTCGTTTCCAGTTTCAGGCATTTGCCTCCGTTCACTCCTCCAGTGACCTGTACGGTAGGAAACTCCGTAGGGTTTTTAGCCATTGCAGTCAGATTAAATCCAGGATTTCCACTTGCCCATTCCAGACGACGGACAACATATGATCCATCTGTCCCTTCAGTGTTGTCTTGTTCGTATAGCACATGGAAAGGATTATCCGAACTCAAATTCTCGAAATGATAGGTATCGGGCATTTCTGTTTGCCAGAGTGTGATATTGTAAGTCGCTTCAAATGATTTGTTTTCAGATGTTACTTTGAACTTTCTGGGATTCTCAGCCTTAAAATTATATGAAGCGATAGACGGGTCATCACCATCGTGTGAGGTAACCGGTGCGATAGTAGCTCCTGTCGGAAGTTGGAAATTGATATTCACCTTTGCCAGATCGGCGGCTTTGGAAACATATAATTGAATGGTAAAGTTCTCAAAGTCAATGGCAGCTTGTTGTACATCACTACCTGTACAGGCATCAATGGCTGCTTCTGAGTTTAGCGCTTCATCCTGTATACAGGAAGATGCTGCACATGCAAGTATGAAACAGGCTATTAAAGTCTTAATTTTCATGCGGTTTAATCTTTTTAGTTACTAATTCAGTCTCTTTTTATAAAACTCGGGTGCAAAGTTAAGTTTCTTTTTGAAATCTAGCGCTCTGTTAGTGAGGGAATTCAATAAAATTAGAGCCTTTTATAAAAATAATGTGGGCTAAGGTTAGAAAAAGACCTTTCGCAGCAGGGCGTTCAATATCTTATTCATAGTGATTAAAACCGATGTTTTATTGTCATCTGTCAGCTTTTAGTAGGCAAACTATTATAAATAAGATAATTATCTCCTGACAATACCCCCTGATAATACGGCTGACAATAACAATTGTCCATTCTATTGTCAGCCGTATCATGCTGTTATTCCAGTTTGACTACTTGATAAAGAGTCCCTTTGTAAGTATGCTTGGAGGGTATACCGCATTTTTGCAGAAGTCTTCCAAAGTGATATACTTTGCTGGAAGACAGGGGTATGCTACTCTTTTTCTGCAAGTAGTTGAGTATTTCCATTGGTGACAGATATTCTCCCTCGCCTTCCTTTTGGGCTCCTTTGAAGTATTGGTGGAATAATTGAAGAATAGCAGGAGTTTGCTCAAATTCGCGGTTGTTTTCCGTCATGATTTTTTCGTCTTCGCTGTCGAACCAGTAGCGTTCGCCGTGATAAATCTCATGCATTGCCTGTGCGTAGAGTTGCTCATAGTCTATCGGTTGGGTGGTGTCAATGACTCCTGTCACTTCGACGCAGATAAAACGACGGCTTCCTGAAGGATCAGTCAGCAGGTCTTTTTGGTTGCTCGTGCCGATAAAGGAGGCATACCGCTGTAATTCCTGTACCAAACTGCCGTGGGGCTTTCGCAAGTTGACTACAGGTTTCTGGAGGATATGCTTTAAAAATCCCTGTTGAGTAAGAGTCACCTGATCAAACTCATCGATGTTGATCAGAGCAAAGCGGTTCAGATATAGTTCTGCATCCCGTTTACGGCTGAAATCAATGCTGTCTGTGTAGTAGGCGCGAAGTGCGGGTGGTATAAGCTCCCGGCAAAATGTAGATTTATGGGTTCCTTGCATGCCTACCAATAGAGGAGATGTGCTATTAGCGTGTTTCTGACCTATTCCACGCCAGTGAGCCACCATATTCAGAAACCAACGGTGGAAAAGCATTCCCCAATAAGGATTTTTGCAAGGCACTCTGCTTGCCAGTGCCAGAATGTGGTCTTTTCCGTCCCAACGGGGCAGGCTGAACATAAATTCCTCCAAAGGATTGTAGACAGGTACCCGGTTCGAATGCAGATAGCGGTCTATATCCCTGTCCCACACTGCGATCCCTTCGGATTGGGCATCGAGCATGATACTGTTCTGTGCCCGTTTGTCAATGGCGCTGAAGTTGAAACGGAAGGAGACGCGTTCGCGGTATTCCACTTCTCCGATCTGCGTATTGTGCCGGAACTCATAGCGGCGTTCCATAAACTCTTCCATTTGCAGGTTAAGGCGTTGTTCTTTAGTCAGACAGTCTTTCCGGTTGAATCCTTTGCATTCCTGATATACATTTTTGATCATTTCGCGCAGCAGCATGGCATCGTTTAACTTGTAGAAGCGGGTGAGAGTGCGCCGTGTCACTTCTTCTTGCGGTATTCCCGAATGAAAACAGTTTTCCGCCAGACGGACGACTAATGCCTGAGGATCGTCATTCCAATGCCATTCCACTTCCAGTTCTTCGAATGTCTTTCGCACAGCGGCTTCGTATAGCAATGCTATCGCATCTTGCGTGGCATATCCCGGTACAGTGCGGTTGAGGGGAGAACTTTCGGCAATCGTCTTTTCCCTGTATGTCGTTTCGCCGGGCATGCTGACGGGCTGTGATAAATAGAATGGGACAGGATCGGGACGATAAAACAGGTCGGGATCATAGCTGAGGCGTGAGTATTGTTCAAGTTTCGGTTCTTTCAGCAGAAGGTTGAAGGGGATTTGCGGCTGATAACATTTAATGGCGAGTCGGTAAGCGTGCGCCTGAAATATTTCAGCTTCTTCCGCTGTCTGGGGTAACTTACCGTCCGGACGGGTGAAGCGAGTCCAGATTTTGACGCTTTTATCGCTCGAACCAGCAAAAGCCAGCATGGTTTGTGGTAGTTCCGCTGCTTTTCGTTTTACCAGGGCTATTTCTGCTTTTCCTGCCAGCGGACCGACCGTTAATTCTACGATACCATTGTAAGTTTTCATTTTCTTCACACCGTTTACGCGTCCGAAGACTGCGGCAGGAATTATTCTGGGCAATTTGTGGGCAGCTGAGCAAGGTTCACCGGGTAAGACAAAATGCAGGGCTTCGCGTAGGCCGGATACCGGACGGAGTTTAGTCTCTTTCTTCATTTTCTCTATCAGTAGGTTGATATCCATCACGCTTAACGCTTCCGTATCTCCGTTTTCTCTGCTCTCCCTGATTTGTGTAATCTTCATTTTTCTATTTTGATTTTTCTTGATTTAATTTTGTTTGTATCAGGCATCGAAGGTACGGATAATATGCCGGTGAAACAAGCGTTTGCGCTTTTATTATTGAGAAATTTCGCGCGGTCTTTATCTTTTACAATAGTGCGGTCTGAAGGGCAGGGAAAGTATAGCGGACGAGGAGTAGAAGGTATGCTTTGCTTGTGCCACGCCTTTGGCATGCTTGTGCCACGCCTTTGGCACGACTGTGCCATCGCAGTGGCACAACTGTGCCAAGCGCTTTGCACAACCATTTCAGAGGTTTGGCACAATCGTTTCCGTAGGTGGCACAACCGTTCTGTTAGCTTGTCACAAACCATATGGATACTTGAACGGGAAACAACGAAAGGAGAGATGTTGGTGACAGTGTGAAATGAAGGCTCTTCTCTTGTGCGCACAAAAGAGTAGATTCTTACTCCTTGCAGTCGTCTGAATGACATAGCTGACCATTTCTCATTGGTATTCGTCTGAATGACAGAACCAAGTGATAGCAAAAAATATATTGATACGCTTTAATGTGAGGTATATCGGAAATTTCCCTCACTCCATATGCTTGACAGTAAAATGGTACTATTGCTATTGTCAGCTTATTGTCAGGGCTTATTGTCATGAGGTAATCTGTTTATTATAAGACTGTTATATGTGAAAAGCTGACAGATGACAATAGAAATCTATATTTAATCATTATGTAGATAATACGAATTGTGATATACGAATTAATGCATAAATGTGCGGAAATGAAGAATGATGAAGAGAAATGATAATTGAAAATAAAAAAGAACACTTAATCAGTTACAATGAAAACAATTATTCTTATATTTACAGAGTATTGTTAACCCAAGGACCCAAAAGAAATGAAAACTAAAAAGGGATTACTTAGACAAACTGGGCAATTAGTAGCTTTTGTTGCCATTGTTTTATGCAGTTTCACGCTATCTGCATGCGGTGATGATGACGACGACGACATTACTGCTCAGTCCATTGTCGGTAAATGGATATTAGAAAAAGGAGAATATGCAATGACCAACCCAATAACTGGGGAGGTCGTTCGGGGAACTTATAATAGGTGTCCGGATGGTAGACAAGTTTACTATCATTTTAATGAAAAAGGTGTTTGCACCTATACAGAAGCAAATTCTGATTATGGACCGAGATTAACCGAATATGTTTATGATCACGAACAACAGCTCATAGCAGTAGGAATAAGTTTCTACCGAATCACTCAGCTCAGTTCCACACAATTAGTATGGGAAAAATTAGATGCTGCTGATGATGTTAATTATCTATTTAGGGAAACCTTTGTACGCGAATAAGACCGGAAACTGAAAAAGCCGGTCACGATCTCCTATCGTAACCGGCTTTTATCCTATATGTTAACCTAAGACCTATAAAACCTTTCTGCTATTAATCACACGCATTGCTGCGGTATAGTATTCGCACGGAACCGAAACGAGTATACCTTTCAATCCATTGTCTTTCATTGAAGCCTCGATATACGCTGCTTTCAGAAGACTCTTCACACTGGCCACCTCCCAGGGACTACCAGCAAAAACATTGACCTGAGAAATCTTTCTACTTGTAATCATATTCTTTTGTGTTTTGGTTTTTACTGTCGGCAAATATAAGAAGGGAAAATTATATATGAGAGCAATTTTGAGTCATAAAAGTATAGAAATGATGCATTGGTCTGATTTTAGCATAAATTGATCAGTTTGTAGTATTGGTACCAAAAGAAATCCTCCTTATGCTGTTTGAGAGAACAGATAAGGAGGATTTTATCGATGAGTCGGCTGTTTTTTGCTTATTTCTCGTCGTTCTTGCGAATCTCCACGCGGCGAATCTTACCGCTGATCGTCTTTGGCAGTTCGTCAACGAACTCAATCACACGCGGATATTTATAAGGTGCAGTCACTTTCTTAACATGGTTCTGCAATTCTTTGATCAATTCTTCTCCGGCGCGTGCTTTATAGTCTTTAGACAATACGATAGTTGCTTTCACTACCTGTCCGCGAATCTCGTCGGGCACTCCGGTAATAGCACATTCTATCACGGCAGGGTGTGTCATCAAAGCGCTTTCTACTTCGAAAGGACCGATGCGGTAACCGGAACTCTTGATTACATCGTCTGCGCGTCCTACAAACCACAAATAGCCGTCTTCGTCTTTCCATGCAACGTCACCTGTGTAGTAAATGCCGTCATGCCAGGCTTCGTGTGTACGTTCCGCGTCGCGATAGTATTCTTTGAAGAGTCCGAGAGGTTTGCCTTTGCTGGTGCGGATTACGATCTGACCTTGTTCTCCCGCTTCTACAGAGCGGCCTTCGTTGTCTATCAGGTCCACGTCATATTGTGGATTGGGCAATCCCATACTTCCCGGTTTCGGTTCCATCCAAGGCATGGTAGCTACTGTCAATGTCGTCTCAGTCTGTCCGAAGCCTTCCATCAGCTTGATGCCTGTCAGTTTCTTGAAAGTCTCGAATACGGCAGGGTTCAGAGCTTCTCCGGCGATGGTGCAATACCGCAATGAGGACAGATCATATTTGGTCAGATCTTCATGAATAAGGAAACGGAAGATAGTAGGAGGTGCACAGAGTGAAGTCACCTGATACTCTTGTATCTTTTCCAGAATAGCTGCGGGGGTGAACTTCTCATGGTCGTAAACGAAGATGTTTGCTCCGGCAATCCACTGTCCGTAGAGTTTGCCCCATACTGCTTTTCCCCAACCGGTATCGGCAATGGTGAGATGGAGACTGTTCTCGTCCAGATTGTGCCAGAAGCTACCGGTAACGATATGACCTAACGGATAGGTAAAGTCATGCGCTACCATTTTAGGTTCACCGGTAGTACCGGAGGTGAAGTACATCAGTGAGATGTCATCATTCGTATTGGCATGTCTCGGACGGACGAACGGAGCAGCGTTCTCGATGCCCTGATGGAAATCTTCGAATCCTTCCGGAACTTCCGGACCTACACTGACTAACTTTTCTACGCTCGGACACTCAGGAAGAGCATCTTTGATGTGTTGCAATACGATTCCTTCACCGGCAGCTACAATCATTTTGATGTCGGCGGCGTTGCAGCGGTAGATGATATCTTTCTTTGTCAGCAGGTGGGTTGCAGGAATAACTGTGGCTCCCAGCTTATGCAAGGCGATGGTGCTGTACCAGAACTCGTAGCGGCGTTTCAGAATCAGCATCACCATATCTCCGCGACCGATGCCGAGGCTCTGGAAGTAAGAAGCCGTCATGTCCGTATAGCGTTTCATGTCGGCGAAAGAGAACTGGCGGCTTTCGCCCCGGTCATTGGTCCAGAGTAAGGCATTCTTGTCGGGTTGTTCGGCTGCCCAGGCATCTACTACATCGTAACCGAAGTTGAAGTTCTCCGGAACATTTATTTTCAGGTTCTTGATAAAATCCTCTTGTGAGGCAAAGTTAGTCTTTGCTAAAAATCTTTCTACCATAATGTTATTACATAATTACTGCCAGAAAACGTACCGTTTTGCCATCGAGCGCTTTCATGCCATGTGGAAGTTTTGAGTTGAAATAGATACTGTCACCTTGGTTCAGGATGATTTCCTTACCTTCAATGTTGATAAGCATACGCCCTTCGAGCACAAGATTAAACTCTTGTCCGTTGTGGTGGTTGTAATGAATAGGCTCGTCGTCTCCTTTGGGTTCGACAGTAACGATGAACGGATCGGCTGTGCGATTCATAAAACCGGCTGCCAGTGATTGGTATTTGTAGGCTCTGGTGCGTTCGATGCTCGTGCCTTTGCCGGCACGGGTGACAAAGTAACTGCTCATTTTCGGTTCTTCGCCAAACATCAGTGCATCCAGTGCAATGTTATAGGTGCGGGCTATCTTTTGTAACATGCTGACGGAAATGTCGTAATCTCCTGTCTCTGCGAGCCGGTATTCCTCGGCAGAGATGTCACAGTCGCGGGCGATGTCTTCAGACGTTAGTTCCAGTACGTCACGCAATCCGCGAAGACGCTCTGCGATTTGTTTAATTTGATCATTCATACAAGTGGTTATTTTTTTATAATTAATAATTTTGCGGTATTATTTGGATGCCTTCATCGCCTTGATAACCGCGGAAGTAAATCCGTTGTGTTCCAGTTCGTTGATTCCTTTGATGGTGATTCCGCCCGGAGTGGTCACCTTGTCTATTTCCACGCTGGGATGAGTATCATTATTCAGAATTAATGCGGCGGCTCCTTTGACAGACTGGGCTACCATCTCCATGGCATCTTTAGGACGGATGCCCATTTCGATACCGGCTTGCATGGCAGCCTGGATGTATTTCAATACATAAGCGATGCCGCAGGAAGTTAGTGCCGTGGTAGCTGCTATCTTTTCTTCGGGGATGAGCATAGACATTCCCATTTCATTGAACAGCCGGAGCATGAACTGGTTTTGCTCATCGTTTGTGTTGCGTGCTGCGATAAGCGTCATGCTTTCCAGTTCGCTGATGGCAGTGTTGGGGATGAGGCGGAACATCGGCATTTCGGGTGCTATCACAAAGTGTGCAAGCTCTTCAAAGCTAATGCCGGCTGCTACAGAGACGAGAGTTTGTCTGCTCTTTAGCTTCAGCTCACGCATCACCGGTTCCATGAACCATGGCTTGACCGCCAAAATGACAATATCTGCTCCTGCAGCAGCTTCTGCGTTATTCTGAGTTGTGGAGATGCCCGGAAATTCTTCTTTCAGCTTTTCCAGTTTGCCTGCGCTGGGATTGGATACAATGATATCTGAGTCTGCTATCAGACTTCCTTTTGCCAGGCCGCGGGCTATAGAACCACCCATGTTTCCTGCACCGATAATAGCTATTTTCATATGCGCTTATTTTTTATGGATTCTTACAGACAAAGGTAACGGTAAATTGCGAAAAAACAAAAAGCAGCCCGGATAAGAAAAATATTTCTGTATGAGGCTGCTTTTTTGTCGGCTGTTTATTAATCAAATGAGCGATCAGAGTACTCTCTTGAAGCGGGCAAGGAATTCGTCCGCTTCCTCCATGCTGAGGCAGAGAGGGGGTAACAGACGAAGTACGTTTGTACCGCTTGCTCCCGTAAATACATGCTCATCATAGATGAGTCGGCTGCGCAGTTCTTTGATCGGTTCTTCAAATTCGAGTCCGATCATCAACCCGCGTCCGCGTACTTCTTTGATTTGCGGAAATTTCTTGAGTTCTTCCAGCAGGTAATTACCGACTTTAGCGGCATTTTCCACCAGATGGTCCTGTTCAATCACATCCATTACGGCAAGAGCTGCCGAGCATGCCAGGTGATTTCCTCCGAATGTAGTTCCCAATTGTCCGTAGACGGGTTTGAACATCGGACTGATCAGTACACCTGCCATCGGGAATCCGTTACCGATACCTTTGGCTACAGTGATAATATCCGGCTGGATATGATTGTATTGGTGAGCAAAGAATTTACCGCTGCGACCGTATCCGCTCTGTATTTCGTCCAGAATCAGGATCGTTCCGGTTTCGGTACAAGCGTTGCGAAGTTCCTGCATGAATTCGGTAGTCGGTATTTTGATACCGCCCACTCCTTGTATTCCTTCGATGATAACAGCGCATACGTCTCCTTTTGCCAGTTCCTGTTTCATCGCCTCGATATCATTCAAGGGAAGATAGGTCACATGTCCGTTGTTATTGATCGGAGCAATGATGGAAGGATTGTTCGTAGCCTCTACTGCCAACGAAGTACGTCCGTGGAAAGCCTTGCTGAAGGACACTACTTTGGTACGTCCGTTATAGAAAGAAGCCAGCTTCAGCGCATTCTCATTGGCTTCGGCTCCGCTGTTGATCAGAAACAGGGAATAGTCTTCGTAACCGGAGATTTTTCCCAGTCGTTCCGCTACCTGTTGTTGCAGCTTATTGATCACCGAGTTTGAATAGAAACCAAGGGTTGCTACCTGATTGCTGATCATCTCCACATAGTGGGGATGCGCATGTCCGATGGAAATGACGGCATGACCTCCGTAAAGGTCCAGATATTCCGTACCATTCTCATCCCATACCTTACAGCCTTGTCCTTTGACTATATTGATGTTATATAAAGGATATACGTCGAATAATTTCATAATTCTTCTGTTTTTAGAAAGCGGAAGGTTTCAGCCGTAATCCTACGGTTTCTTCCAGGTTGAACATCAGGTTCATGTTATGAACTGCCTGTCCGCTGGCGCCCTTCAGCAAGTTGTCGATGCAGGAGATAATCAATAGTTTGTCACCATGTTTCTCCAGGTGTATCAGACATTTATTTGTATTTACGACTTGTTTCAAGTCTATATTTTTATCTACGATATGAACGAAGGAGTCTTTGGCATAATATTCTTCGTACATGCGAATGATCTCTTCGAGTGCTACTTTGGTTTTCACGACAAGAGTGGCAAAGATGCCGCGTGGGAAATCGCCCCGATAAGGGATAAAGTCGATCTCTGAATCGAAGCTGTTTTGCAGCTGTTTCAGTGATTGCTTGATTTCCGGCACATGCTGATGATCGAATGCCTTGTAGATGCTGATGTTATTGTTACGCCAGCTGAAATGACTGGTAGCACCGGGTTTCACGCCGGCACCGGTACTTCCGGTGATAGCATTAACTGAAACATCGTCTGTCAACATCAGATTCTTGGCCAGCGGAAGCAAACCTAGCTGGATGCAGGTGGCAAAACAACCGGGATTGGCTACATGCTT
Organism: Bacteroides faecis; assembly: GCF_020091505.1. Lineage (NCBI taxonomy): Bacteria > Pseudomonadati > Bacteroidota > Bacteroidia > Bacteroidales > Bacteroidaceae > Bacteroides > Bacteroides faecis. The sequence goes on from NZ_CP081916.1 coordinate 1,815,801, forward strand.
CGCCGTACAGGTAGCACGGCGGTTCAGTTCCGGCAGACCATAGATGAAATCATGATCGTCACTCTTGATGCGATAATCCATCGAGAGGTCGATGATCTTCAAATCTTCCGGCACGTTGTGGCTTTCCATAAATTTCTTCGTGTCGCCGTGGGCAGTACAGAAGAAAAGCACGTCGATAGCGTCCAGGGGTAACTGGTCGGTAAATCTCAGGTCTGTTTCTCCGTATAGTCCTTCGTGTACGTCGGTAATTTTGTTTCCGGCATTACTGCTGCTGTTGATAAATACGATTTCAGTTTCCGGATGGTTGAGCAGCAGACGGATTAATTCGCCTGCTGTATATCCTGCGCCACCAATGATTCCTGCTTTAATCATATCTCTTCGTCTTTATGGTTATTGTAGTAAACACGTAGCGGAGTAGAAGTCACCTTAATAAAGCCTTTCGCATCTTCGGCTGTCCAGCCTTTCTGCATCTCGCCATATTCGCCAAACTTCGTTTTCACGAGGTCATCTTCCGATTCTACGCCAACGGTAGAGAAAGAAAGCGGACGGAGTTCGAGGATTGCCGTACCGTTAACGTTACGTTGGCTTTCCTGAAGCATAGCTTCGATATCACGCATTACCGGTTCGAGATACTGGCTTTCGTGGAGGAACATTCCGTACCAGTTGGCTACCTGATCTTTCCAGTATTGCTGCCATTTGCTCAATGTGTATTTCTCGAGGAAGCGGTGGGCACCGATAATCAACATCGGAGCTGCTGCTTCGAAACCTACACGGCCTTTGATACCGATAATCGTATCGCCTACGTGCATATCGCGTCCGATACCGTATGCCGCACCGATTTCTTCTACTTTTTGTATCGCTTTGATCGGATCGTCGAATGTTTCGTCGTTGACAGCTTTCAGTTCTCCCTTTTCGAATGTCAGGCGAAGCTGTTCACTACCTTCTTTTTCTACATGTTTCAGGTAAGCTGTTTCCGGTAATCCCTGTGCGGAGTCGAGGATTTCGCCACCACAGATGGATGTACCCCACAAACCTACGTTATAAGAGTATTTCAGCTTGGTAAAGTCTGCACTGAAACCATGTTTGTTCAGATAGTCGATTTCTTCCTGACGGCTCAATGCCATATCACGGGTCAGCGTGATGATTTCTACATTCGGAGCCAGTACAAGGAAAGTCATGTCAAAACGAATCTGGTCGTTACCTGCTCCGGTAGAACCGTGGGCAATGGCATCCGCACCGATTTCGTTGGCATAACGTGCGATGGCCAACGCCTGGAAGATACGTTCCGAGCTGACGGAGATCGGGTAAGTACCATTACGCAGCACATTTCCGAAAACCATATATTTCAGACTCTTTTCGTAGTATTCCTGAGTAACGTCCAATGTTACATATTTCACTGCTCCCAGTTTGTAGGCGTTTTCTTCGTTTGTCTTCAGCTGTTCTTCGCTGAAACCGCCCGTATTGGCACAAGCTGCATATACTTCGTAACCTTTTTCTTTAGCGAGGTACATGACGGTGAACGATGTGTCCAGTCCGCCGCTGAATGCCACCACTACTTTTTTTTTCTTTTCTTCCATAGTGCTGTATATATTAAATGTTATTTCTTTCTTGTTCTTTTTTTATGTTCCGCGGGTCTGTCGGATCGTACAGCATGGCTGTGCAGATGCAGAACTTACGGTTTTTAGCCACCAGTATATCGTGGTTGGTGCAGCCTTCGCATCCTTTCCAGAAAGCCTCGTCGTCTGTCAGTTCATTGAAAGTGACGGGGACATATCCTAGTTCGGTGTTCATTTTCATCACTGCGGCTCCGGATGTCAGACTGAAAATCTTAGCTTTCGGCCATCGGAGACGTGCCAGTTGGAAAGATGCTTGTTTGATGCGCTTTGCCAATCCTAATCCGCGAAAATCGGGATGTACAATCAGACCGGAGGTTGCTACGTATTGCTTGTTTCCCCATGATTCGATATAGGTGAAACCTGCGAATGTGTCGCCACAGAGCGCGATTATTGCTTTGCCCTCTTTCATTTTAGTCGCTACGTATTCGTGTGTGCGCTCTGCGATTCCGGTTCCTCGTACGGCAGCAGCATTTCTGATAGTTTCCAAAATAGTGTCAACGTAAACCTCATGTGAGGCGTCGGCTACCATAACATCTATTTGTTGAGTGTCCATTTCTTTATATATAATATAGGTATAGTTATTCGATATTCGGAATGATGAGCGACAAAAGCTGACGTACTTTGCTTGTGGCTACTCCTTCACGCAGAACCAGCATGATGGTATCGTCACCGGCAATGGTTCCCAGAATCTCGCTGAACTCATTGTTGTCGATATCATAAGCCATGCTGCTGGCGTAACCGGGACGGGTACGGATAACAGCTATATTGCCGGAAAACTGTAGAGAGATAAATCCATTGTTGCGCAACATCTCACCGGCACTCTGGTCAGTGGAACGTTTATACATGATGTTATTCGGCAATACATATACATACTTACCGTTCATACTTGCAGCTTTGGCTACTTTCAGTTGTTTCAAGTCGCGGGAGAGGGTGGCTTGTGTCAGTTCGAAGCCTTCACGGTTCAGCTCTTGCAGCAGTTCTTCCTGCGAGCCTACCTCCTTGCTTGAGATAATCATTTTGATGGCGTCTAACCGATTTGCTTTCTTCTTCATTGCATAATTATTCTAAGAATGGCGCAAAATTATGCATTATTTCGGAAAAAACATGCATAAATCATGCTTTTTTTGCATAAAAAGTAAAATTTATACTGATGTAAGGTTTGGCTATGCAGATTTGTGTCAAAATGCACATCCTTTCTATCAAAATGTGTAAGGAAAAGGAGGAAGGAACCGCCTATCTTTGCAATGTAGGTAAATGGATACCTTAAATATATAGACAAAATACCATGAAACAGAACTTTTTTGCAGTCGACCTGGGCGCAACAAGCGGCCGTACAATCTTAGGCTCTTTTATTGAAGGCGGATTAAATCTGGAGGAGATTAATCGTTTTCCTAACCACTTGATCGAGGTGGGTGGACATTTCTATTGGGATATTTATGCATTATACCGTCACATTATCGACGGATTGAAATTGGTAGCTCACCGTGGCGAATCTATTGCCTCTATCGGTATAGATACATGGGGAGTAGATTTCGTCCTCCTTGGAAAAGACGGAAACCTGCTTCGCCAGCCTTATGCATATCGTGATCCGCATACGGTAGGAGCACCGGAAGCCTTTTTCTCTCGTATCTCCCGTAGCGAGGTATATGGTAAAACTGGTATTCAGGTAATGAATTTTAATTCACTTTTCCAATTAGATACTTTGCGTCGCAATCATGACAGTGCATTGGAGGCAGCAGACAAAGTTCTGTTTATGCCGGATGCGTTGAGCTATATGCTGACCGGGAAGATGGTAACTGAATATACCATTGCTTCCACTGCCCAATTAGTGAATGCACATACGCAACGTCTGGAACCGGAGTTGCTGAAAGCAGTCGGACTGAAAGAAGAGAATTTCGGTCGTTTTGTCTTCCCGGGTGAGAAGATAGGAACATTGACTGAAGAAGTGCAAAAGATAACAGGATTGGGGGCAATTCCTGTGATTGCGGTGGCCGGACATGATACCGGATCTGCTGTAGCAGCTGTTCCCGCACTTGATCGTAATTTCGCATATTTGAGTAGCGGTACTTGGTCGCTGATGGGGGTGGAAACAGATGCACCGGTGATTACTGCTGAAACAGAGGCTTTGAATTTTACGAATGAAGGTGGCGTAGAAGGCACAATTCGCCTTTTGAAGAATATTTGTGGAATGTGGTTGCTGGAACGTTGCCGTCTGAATTGGGGAGATACAAGCTATCCGGAATTAATTACCGAAGCGGATTCGTGTGAACCATTCCGTAGTTTAATCAATCCGGATGACGACTGTTTTGCAAATCCTGCGGATATGGAACAGGCTATTCGTGAATATTGCCGGACTACTGGGCAGCCGGTTCCTGAGCAACGTGGACAAATAGTACGTTGTATCTTTGAGAGTCTGGCTTTGCGTTACCGTCAGGTGTTGGAGAACTTGCGTGCGCTTTCTCCTCGTCCTATCGAAACTCTGCATGTGATCGGTGGCGGTAGCCGTAATGACTTGTTGAATCAGTTCACTGCCAATGCTATCGGCATTCCGGTTGTGGCAGGACCGTCTGAGGCTACAGCTATCGGTAATGTCATGATTCAGGCAATGACGGTGGGAGAGGCGACGGATGTTGCCGGTATGCGTCAGTTGATAAGCCGTTCAATTCCGTTGAAGACTTATCACCCACAGGATATGGCAGCCTGGGATGCGGCTTATATCCATTTTAAAAACTGCGTTCGATAAATTCCGGAGAATCAAGAAATAACCGACAGAATAATATTAACTTTTAATAATAGAATATCATGAAAAAAGAAGAAATGATCCAGAAAGCGTATGAGATTGCTGTTGAACGCTATGCAGCAGTAGGTGTAGATACTGAAAAGGTACTGAAAACCATGCAGGACTTCCACTTGTCACTTCATTGCTGGCAGGCTGATGATGTAACGGGATTTGAAGTGCAGGCAGGTGCACTGAGCGGAGGTATTCAGGCAACCGGTAATTATCCGGGCAAAGCTCGCAATATAGATGAACTGCGTGCCGACATTCTGAAAGCCGCTTCTTATATTCCGGGTACACACCGTTTGAACCTGCACGAAATCTACGGAGATTTTCAAGGTAAAGTGGTAGACCGCGATCAGGTAGAGCCTGAACATTTCAAGAGCTGGATTGAATGGGGTAAAGAGCATAACATGAAACTCGATTTTAACTCTACTTCATTCTCACATCCGAAATCTGGTGATTTGTCACTGTCTAATCCGGATGAGGGCATCCGTCAGTTCTGGATTGAGCATACCAAACGTTGTCGTGCCGTTGCCGAAGAAATGGGTAAGGCGCAGGGTGACCCGTGTATCATGAATCTTTGGGTACATGACGGAAGCAAGGATATCACTGTAAACCGCATGAAATATCGTGCATTGTTGAAAGATTCTTTGGATCAGATATTTGCTACTGAATATAAAAACATGAAAGACTGTATTGAATCAAAAGTATTCGGTATCGGTCTGGAAAGCTATACAGTAGGTTCCAATGACTTCTACATCGGTTATGGCGCATCCCGTAACAAGATGGTAACTTTGGATACCGGTCACTTCCATCCGACTGAAAGTGTTGCCGACAAAGTATCCTCTCTTTTGCTTTATGTGCCCGAATTGATGTTGCACGTAAGCCGTCCGGTTCGTTGGGATTCCGACCACGTAACCATTATGGATGATCCTACAATGGAACTGTTCAGTGAAATTGTTCGTTGCGGTGCATTGGAACGCGTACACTACGGTCTCGACTATTTCGATGCTTCTATCAACCGTATCGGTGCTTACGTTATCGGTAGCCGTGCTGCTCAGAAATGTATGACACGTGCTTTGCTTGAACCGATTGCCAAGTTGCGTGAATACGAAGCTAACGGTCAGGGCTTCCAGCGTCTGGCTCTGCTTGAAGAAGAGAAAGCGCTTCCATGGAATGCGGTATGGGATATGTTCTGCTTAAAGAACAATGTGCCGGTAGGCGAAGATTTCATTGCAGAAATCGAAAAGTACGAAGCGGAAGTAACTTCTAAACGGTAAGTTATGGATATTCTAATTGGCTTATTGATTATAGCCATCGGTAGCTTTTGCCAGTCCAGTTCCTATGTGCCTATTAATAAGGTGAAGGAATGGAGCTGGGAAAGCTTCTGGTTAGTGCAAGGTGTGTTTGCCTGGTTAGTGTTCCCGTTTTTGGGATCACTGTTGGGGGTACCTGCAGGAGGCAGTTTGTTCGACTTGTGGGGAGCTGGAGGTGCTGGAATGAGCATCTTTTATGGTATATTATGGGGAATAGGCGGATTGACTTTCGGACTTTCCATGCGTTATCTGGGCGTTGCGCTCGGACAAAGTATAGCATTGGGTACTTGTGCCGGATTCGGAACTCTTTTTCCTGCTATCTTTGCCGGAACTAACCTTTTCGAAGGTAACGGATTGATTCTTCTTTTAGGTGTTTGTATTACGTTGGCGGGTATTGCTGTTATCGGTTATGCCGGTGGCTTGCGTGCGCAGAATATGAGTGAAGAAGAAAAACGTGCTGCCGTAAAGGATTTCGCATTGACCAAGGGATTGCTGGTGGCGCTTCTTGCGGGTGTGATGAGTGCCTGCTTCGCTTTAGGGCTGGATGCGGGAACTCCTATCAAGGAAGCTGCTTTGGCAGGTGGAGTGGACGGACTTTATGCCGGTCTTCCTGTAATCTTCCTGGTGACTTTAGGCGGATTTCTGACAAATGCCGCTTATTGCCTGCAGCAGAATGTAGCTAATAAGTCTGTCGGTGACTATGCCAAAGGTAAAGTCTGGGGCAACAATCTTGTGTTCTGTGCGTTAGCTGGTGTACTGTGGTACATGCAGTTCTTCGGACTGGAAATGGGTAAGAGCTTTCTTACGGGAAGTCCCGTGCTGCTGGCTTTTTCGTGGTGTATCCTGATGGCATTGAATGTGACATTTAGTAATGTATGGGGAATTATCCTGAAAGAGTGGAAAGGAGTGTCTACCAAAACGATCACAGTATTGGTTTGTGGTCTGGTGATTCTGATTTTCTCTTTGGTGTTCCCGAACTTGTTTTAAAATTTTAGGCATGGATAATACGGATAACGCGGTTTTAATACATGGCTCTTTAACCGTGTAATCCGTGCCTGATAAATAAATTATATTATAATATGAAATCAATTTTAGAAAACCGTCCGGCACTTGCCAGGGAAGTTAATAAGGTGGCTGAAGTTGCCGGATACTTGTGGCAAAAAGGATGGGCTGAACGTAACGGTGGTAATATCACTGTTAATATCACGGAATTTGTTGACGATGAAATTCGCCGGATGGAACCGATAAGTGAAGTAAAACCTATTGGCGTTACATTGCCATATCTGAAAGGGTGTTATTTCTATTGTAAAGGGACTAATAAACGCATGCGTGATCTGGCTCGCTGGCCGATGGAAAATGGTTCGGTTATTCGTATTCTGGATGACTGTGCCAGCTATGTTATCATAGCCGATGAGGCAGTTGCACCGACTTCGGAATTGCCTTCTCATCTGAGTGTGCATAATGATTTGCTGAGTAAGAATTCTCCTTATAAGGCTTCTGTGCATACTCATCCGATTGAGCTGATCGCGATGACACATTGCGAAAAGTTCCTTCAGAAAGATGTGGCAACCAATCTGTTATGGAGCATGATCCCCGAAACGAAAGCATTCTGTCCGAGAGGGTTGGGTATCATTCCTTATAAATTACCCAGCTCGGTAGAGTTGGCGGACGCTACCATCAAGGAATTGCAGGATTATGATGTGGTAATGTGGGAAAAGCATGGCGTCTTTGCTGTTGATTGCGATGTGATGCAGGCTTTTGACCAGATTGATGTACTGAATAAGTCGGCATTAATTTATATCGCTGCCAAAAATATGGGCTTCGAACCGGATGGTATGACTCAGGAACAAATGAAAGAAATGTCTGTTGCTTTCAATCTTCCTAAATAATACTTGTATAAATCATTGAATTTATCTACTTTAGCGACCGCGGCATTTTCTATGAATGGGGAATGTTGCGGTAACTTTAAAATTATGACACAACTATGAATCGCATTATTCTGAATGAGACCTCTTATTTCGGCGCAGGATGCCGGAGTGTAATTGCTGTGGAAGCAGCCAGACGTGGCTTTAAGAAAGCCTTTTTTGTGACAGATAAAGACCTTATCAAATTTGGTGTGGCTGCTGAAATTATAAAAGTATTTGATGACAACCATATTCCGTATGAACTTTATAGTGATGTGAAGGCGAATCCTACCATTGCCAACGTGCAGAATGGTGTGGCTGCTTATAAGGCTTCCGGTGCCGACTTTATCGTAGCCTTAGGTGGCGGTTCTTCTATCGACACGGCAAAGGGGATTGGTATTGTTGTGAATAATCCGGATTTTGCTGACGTGAAATCTTTGGAAGGTGTGGCTGATACCAAACATAAAGCGGTTCCTACTTTTGCATTGCCTACCACTGCCGGAACTGCAGCTGAAGTGACTATCAATTACGTAATCATCGACGAGGATGCACGTAAGAAAATGGTTTGCGTAGATCCGAACGATATTCCTGCCGTAGCTATTGTTGATCCGGAACTGATGTATTCTATGCCGAAAGGGCTGACTGCCGCTACAGGTATGGATGCATTGACTCATGCTATCGAAAGTTATATTACTCCAGGGGCATGGGCTATGAGTGATATGTTCGAACTGAAAGCGATTGAAATGATTGCTCAGAATCTGAAAGCGGCAGTAGATAACGGTAAGGATACAGTTGCCCGTGAAGCAATGTCACAGGCTCAATATATTGCAGGTATGGGATTCTCTAATGTAGGTCTGGGAATTGTGCATTCTATGGCTCACCCGCTGGGTGCTTTCTATGATACTCCTCATGGTGTTGCCAATGCTTTGCTGTTGCCTTATGTAATGGAGTACAATGCTGAATCTCCGGCGGCTCCGAAGTATATTAATATTGCCAAAGCGATGGGCGTCAATACAGACGGTATGACTGAAGCTGAAGGGGTGAAGGCTGCTGTTGAAGCAGTGAAAGCGCTTTCCTTGAGTATCGGTATCCCGCAGAAATTGCATGAAATTAATGTAAAGGAGGAAGATATTCCGGCGTTGGCGGTAGCTGCATTTAATGATGTTTGTACAGGAGGTAATCCGCGTCCTACGTCGGTAGCGGAAATAGAAGTATTGTATCGGAAAGCATTCTGATACGAATCAAATAAGGTTTGTTTTTTATAGGCATCCGGAGGATCTGAACAGGTACTCCGGATGTTTTTTTATTGTTTAGCATGTGTTTTTTGAAAATAATTCCTACTTTTGTTCGATTCAATTACATGAAAACACGCCTGTATGAGTGAGGAAAATAATCTGGGATTAGAATTTAAATACTTGATTGTAAATGACATGGACCGTAAGTTCGGTCTGTGGGTAAATACAGTTGGCTACCAGTCTATCCCTCCCGATTCTCCTTATCCGTTGAAAGAACATCCGTCCGGCTACTTTTTCAATGCTGAAAAAGGAAGGGTGTTGCGGGAATATCAGTTAGTCTATATAACGAAAGGGCGTGGTTTGTTTTCATCCGATTCTACTCCTGAAAGACAAGTTTGTAAAGGTCGGCTGATGGTGCTGTTTCCCGGACAGTGGCATACCTATTATCCGTTGCGTCAGACCGGATGGACAGAATATTATATCGGTTTTGAAGGGCCGACAATTGATGCAATTGTGGGTGATGCCTTTCTTTCTCCGGAAAGGCAGATACTGGAGGTTGGAATAAACGAAGAACTGGTGTCTTTGTTTTCTCGTGCTTTGGAGGTGGCGGAGGCGGATAAAATATCTGCCCAGCAATACCTGTCCGGCATCGTACTCCATATGATAGGTATGATTCTTTCTATTTCCAAGAATAAGGTCTTTGAGATGAGTGATGTCGATCAGAAGATTGAACAGGCAAAGATACTTATGAATGAAAATGTATCCGGCAATATCGACCCGGAAGAGTTGGCGATGAGGCTGAATATCAGTTATTCATGGTTTCGCAGGGTTTTTAAGGAATATACCGGTTATGCACCTGCCAAGTATTTTCAGGAACTGAAACTTCGTAAAGCCAAACAGATGCTGGTGGGTACTTCCCAATCGGTGAAAGAAATCTCTTTTTTCTTAGGCTTCCAGTCTACCGAATACTTCTTCTCCTTTTTTAAAAAACGTACAGGGCTTACTCCGCTTGAATACCGTTCGTTCGGTCGGGAAGGATAATAATAAGTTATTTATTGTTAATCTTCTTGATGCGATTTAACTTTCCCTCTTTAATCTGGTCAAAGATAATATTGCAATTAAGCAATCAGTTTATTATCAGATTAACAATAAAAAGAAAAGAGACATGAAAAGAATCGTATTTTGGATGGTAGCTTTACTACTGATGAGTGGTGTAGCAATGGCACAAGGTAATCGCCAGGGCGGAAGACAGCAGATGGACCCGAAAACCCGTGCGCAACGTATGACGGAGCGTATGGTGAAAGAATACTCTCTGAATGAAGACCAGAAACAACAACTGTTGGATGTAAACCTTGCTTGGGTGGAAAAAATGGCTGCTAATCAAGGTAGACATTCTAAAGATGATAAAGCTGCTAGGATGACAAAAGAAGAACGTGAAAAGAAGGCAGCGGAAATGAAGAAATCTCGTGAGGATTATGATGCCCAGCTGAAGAAGATTCTGACTAAGGAACAATATGATAGCTATGTGAAAAAACAGGCTGAGCGTGAGAAACAGATGAAAGAAGGGCGTCAGAACCGACAAAAAAGGCAAGGGTAATATAGATTGTAATGAATGGATGTACTTCCTTACGGAAGAAGAATAAAGGAGATACTGCTGATTTTCGGTAGTATCTTTTTTTTGTGTTCAAGCGGTTTTTGCTTGTTTTTTATGAGATTGTGAATAAGTCAATTCTGGCTTGTTTAAAACGATTCTCTTATATAGTTAATAGCTTTGTTGTTAATGAATTAACCTGTTGATAACTTTGTTGAAAACATGGTTGATATCACGATGGACCTGTGAATAAAGGAACCGGGGACGGTTGAACTTATTAGGGGAGAGATAAAAAAAGAACCGCTTAAAAAGCGATTCTTTATTGAGTTGCGGAGATCCGACTCGAACGAATGACCTTTGGGTTATGAGCCCAACGAGCTACCAACTGCTCCACTCCGCGATGTTTAACGGGTGCAAAGGTACGGCTTTTCTTGAATAAAACAAATTATTCTCCAGTTATTTTTCAGAAAAAATATCGGATAATCTCTATTGTATTGAAAATGAGAGGAATATTGCCAGAACTTTTTTTTAGTACCTATTAATATACAAATGTTAATATTCTGCGCTTTTTCTTGTGTGGTCTAAAGAAAAGAATTACTTTTGCTCAAAATATTCAGCAATGTGCAATTAGTATAACCTATGACCGTATCAAAAACGAAAGCCAAGTTAGTAGACGTTGCCCGCCAGCTCTTTGCAAAGATGGGGGTGGAGAATACTACGATGAATGATATCGCTCTTGCTTCGAAAAAAGGTAGAAGAACACTCTATACCTATTTTAAAAGTAAAGATGAAATTTATCTGGCTGTTGTAGAATCGGAACTGGATATCTTGTCGGATATGATGAAACGGGTGGCCGAAAGAGATATGTCGCCGGACAAGAAAATGCTGGAGATGATTTATACCCGGCTGGATGCAGTTAAAGAGGTAGTTTACCGAAATGGAACTTTGCGGGCCTATTTCTTCCGTGATATATGGCGGGTGGAAAAGGTTCGTAAGAAGTTTGATGCGAAAGAAATACAACTTTTCAAAGCAGTATTATTGGAGGGGCAGGCTAAGGGTGTCTTCCACATTGACGATGTAGAAATGACAGCCGATTTGATACATTATTGCGTAAAGGGGATTGAGGTACCTTACATCCGCGGTCATATAGGGGCTCATCTGGACGAAGAAACTAGAAATAAATATGTGTCCAACATTGTGTTTGGCGCACTGCATAGAACAGAAATTTAATTAAATAACTTTTAGTATGGGATTATTAGACGGAAAAACAGCCATTGTAACTGGTGCCGCTCGTGGTATTGGCAAGGCTATCGCTCTGAAGTTTGCTGCCGAAGGTGCAAACATTGCATTTACTGACCTTGTCATTGATGAAAATGCAGAAAATACAGCTAAAGAACTTGAAGCAATGGGAGTAAAAGCCAAAGGCTATGCTTCGAATGCAGCCAACTTTGAAGATACTGCAAAGGTCGTAGAAGAAATCCATAAGGACTTCGGACGTATCGATATTCTGGTGAACAATGCCGGTATTACCCGTGACGGTCTGATGATGCGCATGAGTGAACAGCAATGGGATATGGTAATCAACGTGAACCTGAAGTCTGCGTTTAACTTCATCCACGCTTGTACACCTGTTATGATGCGTCAGAAAGCTGGTAGCATTATCAACATGGCATCTGTAGTGGGTGTTCACGGTAATGCAGGACAGGCTAACTATGCTGCTTCCAAAGCTGGTATGATTGCATTGGCTAAGTCTATTGCGCAAGAACTGGGTTCTCGTGGTATCCGTGCCAACGCTATTGCTCCGGGATTCATCCTGACAGATATGACTGCGGCTCTTTCTGACGAAGTAAGAGCTGAATGGGCAAAGAAGATTCCTTTGCGTCGTGGTGGTACTCCTGAAGATGTGGCAAACATCGCTACCTTCCTGGCATCAGATATGTCTTCTTACGTATCGGGGCAGGTGATTCAGGTAGATGGTGGTATGAACATGTAATCGAACAGCATGACTGTTGTATACGAAGACAACCATATAATTGTAGTCAACAAGACCGCTTCCGAGATTGTCCAGGCAGACAAGACGGGAGATACACCGCTTTCGGAGACTGTAAAACAGTATTTGAAAGAGAAGTATCAGAAACCCGGAAATGTTTTCCTCGGTGTGACACACCGGTTGGACCGCCCCGTAAGCGGTCTTGTTATTTTTGCCAGAACGAGTAAGGCACTCACCCGACTGAACGAGATGTTCCGTTCCGGTGAGGTGAAGAAAACCTACTGGGCAGTGGTGAAGAATGCCCCCAAGGAGCCGGAAAATGAATTAGTGCATTATTTGGTACGTAACGAGAAGCAGAACAAGAGTTTTGCTTATGACAAAGAAGTGCCGAACAGTAAGAAAGCAATTTTAGATTACCGGCTGATCGGACATTCGGAGAATTATTATCTGCTTGAAGTAGATTTGAAAACCGGACGTCATCACCAGATTCGTTGCCAATTGGCAAAGATGGGATGTCCCATTAAAGGTGACCTTAAATATGGCGCTCCACGTTCCAATCCAGATGGCAGTATTTGTCTGCATGCACGGAAGGTACGATTCATCCATCCAGTGTCTAAAGAGCTGATAGAGCTTGTGGCCCCTCTTCCCGAAGGAAATTTATGGAAAGGATTTGAACTGCTTTAGCCAGTACAAGTCCTTTTTCTTTTGCCAAAAGAGTAAATATCCCTGCCATCCCTATGGTAAACTCTGGCGACAGCCTGATAGTTTCGGAATAGATTCTATATTTGCATCATAAAAACTTTTATTTAATTAAATTATACCATGAAGCAAATTCTATATCTGTTACTGGGATGCCTCATTCCTTTCCAGTTTCTAACGGCAAAAATGTATTCTTCACCGGAAAGAACTCCGGTTGATTATGTAAATCCATATATCGGAAATATCAGTCATTTGCTGGTACCCACTTATCCGACGGTTCATTTGCCTAACAGTATGTTGCGTGTATATCCCGAACGGGAGAATTTTACCGGAAATACAATTAACGGACTACCGCTGATAGTGACCAGTCACCGGGGAAGTTCGGCTTTCAATCTGAGCCCTTATCAGGGAGAATTACAAAAGGCAGGCAGCATTATACAATATGGATACGACAATGAAGTTATCAAGCCTTATTATTATAGTGTTGATCTGGATGATGACGGGATGTATGTTCAGTATGCTCCTTCCCACCAGTCCGGTATTTATCAGATAGACTTTTCGCAGACAGACAAGCCTGCTTATCTGATCTTTAACACTCGCGACGGAGAATTAAAAACAGACGGAAAGTCAATCAGCGGTTATCAGAAACTGGGTAACCATACACAAGTTTATATTTATCTGGAAACAGATCAGCAGCCTTTGAAGATCGGTACTCATCAGGGGGCAGTTATTCGCACTACAGATAAGTCTACGCAAGGACATAATGCTTATTATATACTGGAATATCCGAAGGGAACAGCCTCTGTACTGCTTCGCTATGGTGTATCATTTATTTCTTCCGAACAGGCAAAACAAAATTTGCGCCGTGAGATCAAGAACTACAACTTGCAGGCTGTAGCCGATAAGGGACGTTCGGTATGGAATGAGACATTGGGAAAGATTTTTGTAAAGGGAGGTACGGAAAACGAGAAAACAGTATTTTATACTTCTCTTTATCGTACGTATGAACGCATGATTTGTATTTCTGAGGATAGCAGATATTTTAGTGCTTATGACGGGCAGGTACATGATGACGAAGGCATTCCTTTCTATGTAGACGACTGGATTTGGGATACTTATCGTGCCACTCATCCGTTGCGTCTCATCATTGAAACGGAAATGGAGAGCAATATGGTAAATTCATTGATTCGCATGGCGTATCAGATGCAACCCAACTGGATGCCTACTTTCCCGGAAATCAATGGTGACAGCCGTCGTATGAACTGCAATCATGGTGTGGCGACGGTGCTTGATGCGTATAATAAGGGAATGCGCTCATTTGATCTGGCAAAAGCCTATCAAGTCTGTAAAGCTGCCATTACTGAAAAAACACTGGCTCCCTGGTCGTCCAAACCTGCCGGAGTATTGGATCAGTTCTATAAAGACCATGGATACTTTCCCGCACTTGCCGTAGGTGAGCAAGAAACAGTGCCCGAAGTGCATTCGTGGGAAAGACGACAGCCGGCAGCGGTTACTCTGGGAACAGTGTATGACGAGTGGTGTCTGGGAAATATCGCCCAAGCTTTGGGAGATAAAAAAGAGGCAGACTATTTCTTGAAGCGAAGCCTGAACTATCACAAGATATTTAATAAAGAAACCTGTTTCTTCCATCCGAAAGATTCGTTTGGAAACTTTATCCAGCCATTTGATTATCGCTATTCCAGCGGAGTAGGCGGACGCGATGCGTATGATGAAAATAATGGTTGGGTGTATCGGTGGGATCTTCCTCACAATGTAGCCGATCTGGTGAATATGATGGGTGGAAAGGAGCGTTTCGTAGAAGAACTGGAACGAATGTATAGTACTCCTTTAGGGAAAGGACGACCGGATTTTCATCATCAGTTTGGTGACCATACGGGTAATGTCGGTCAGTTCTCGATGGGAAATGAACCTGCCATGCACATTCCTTATCTTTATAATTATGCCGGACAACCTTGGCGTACTCAAAAGCGGGTGCGTAACTTGTTGACGCAATGGTTCCGCAATGATCTGATGGGTATTCCCGGGGATGAAGACGGAGGCGGATTGACTTCGTTCGTCGTCTTCTCGATGATGGGATTTTATCCGGTTACTCCCGGTCTGCCGATGTATGTGATTGGAAGCCCGGTATTTGAGAATCAGACTATTCGGTTGAGTAACGGAAAAACTTTTCAGATCGTGTGCCGGAATTATTCACCGGAAAATAAGTTTATTCAGTCGGCAAAGCTGAATGGAAAGGTATGGGATCAGTCATGGTTCAGCCACGAAGACCTCATGAAGGGTGGAGTATTGGAATTTGTGATGGGTAAACGTCCGAATAAAGCCTGGGCTGCCGGAGACGATGCCGTTCCGCCTTCCTTTGCGATGTAATTGGAAATTCTAACTAAATAAGAAAGATACAGATGAACACATTTAAACTATTAATGGCTGCTTCCTGTTTTTTGGCTATGACAACGAGCGGAGTGGCGAAACAGGACTATTCAAAGAGTGAGGGATTGCTACAGTATGTCGATCCCTATATCGGTTCCGGTTTTCACGGGCACGTATTTGTCGGTACGAGTGTCCCTTATGGTATGGTACAACTCGGACCTAACAATATTCATAAAGGCTGGGACTGGTGTTCGGGATATCATTATTCCGACAGCATCCTGATTGGTTTCTCACATACGCATTTAAGCGGTACGGGATGTACTGATCTGGGGGATATTCTGATTATGCCTCTCAATGAGATCCGTACTCCCAGAGGCAATCAGGACGATATACGTGATGGATATGCGTCGAAATATTCGCATGATAATGAGATAGCCCGTCCGGAATATTATTCCTTACTTCTGGACAGGTACAATATCAAGGCCGAACTGACAGCTACTGACCGGGTAGGCTTTCATCGTTATACCTATCCGGAAGGGAAACCGGCTTCCATACTGATTGACCTGCGCGAAGGCAACGGCTCCAATGCTTATGATAGCTATATCCGTAAAGTGGATGATTATACAGTGGAGGGCTATCGCTATGTCAGAGGATGGAGCCCGTCCCGAAAGGTATACTTTGTACTGAAGAGCGATCAGAAGATAGAGAAATTTACTGCTTATGATGATAATACACCCAAACCCTGGGACCAGCTGAAAGTTGAATCGGTGAAAAGTGTACTGACTTTCGGCCATGTGAAGGAAGTGAAGATTAAAGTGGCTATTTCCTCCGTCAGTTGTGAGAATGCAGCGATGAACCTGCAAGCTGAACTCTCTCACTGGGACTTCGACAAAGTTGTGAAGATGAGCAGCGAACGTTGGAACAAGCAACTGGAAAAGATGACCGTAGAATCAGATGACGAGGCTGCCAAACGTGTCTTTTATACCGCACACTATCACACGATGATCGCTCCGACGCTGTATTGTGATGTCAATGGTGAGTATCGGGGGATGAATGATATGATTTATACAGACCCGAAGAAGGCGAACTATACGACTCTCTCCCTGTGGGATACCTATCGTGCTCTGAATCCTCTGATGACTATCATCCAACCCGAGTTGGTAGACGATGTAGTCAATTCAATGCTTTCTATTTATAGGCAACAGGACAAACTTCCTATCTGGCCTTTGATGAGCGGTGAAACAAATTGTATGCCGGGGTATAGCTCTGTTCCGGTGATTGCAGATGCTTACCTGAAAGGATTTACCGGATTTAATGCGGAAGAAGCCTTGACAGCAATGAAAGCGACAGCCACTTATGAAAGGCAGAATGGAGTTCCTTATGTGCTGGCAAAAGGATACATTCCGGCAGATAAAGTTCACGAAGCCACTTCTATCGCTATGGAATATGCAGTAGATGACTGGGGGATTGCCGCTATGGCACAAAAGATGGGAAAGACGGCTGATTATGAAACATTCTCAAAACGTGCTCATTACTATAAGAACTATTTCGATTCTTCTATCCACTTCATTCGTCCGAAACTGGAGGATGGTTCCTGGCGTACTCCTTATGATCCGGCACGTTCTATTCATGGAGTCGGTGATTTTTGCGAGGGTAACGGATGGCAATATACTTTTTTTGCTCCGCAAGATCCTTATGGATTGATTAGCCTGTTCGGCGGTGACAAACCGTTTACTTCCAAGCTCGACAGTTTCTTTACGAACAATGACAGTATGGGTGAAGGCGCTTCCAGCGACATTACCGGTCTTATCGGACAATATGCACACGGCAATGAGCCGAGTCATCACATTGCCTATCTCTACACCTATGCCGGTGAGCAGTGGAAAACGGCTGAAAAAGTTCGTTTCATCATGAGTGACTTCTATACAGACCGGCCGGATGGCATTATCGGTAATGAAGATTGTGGACAAATGTCTGCCTGGTATCTTCTTTCGGCTATGGGATTCTATCAGGTAAACCCGTCTGACGGTGTATTTGCTTTCGGAAGCCCGCGTTTTAAGAAGATAGAGGTGAAAGTGCGTGGAGGCAAAGTGTTTACAGTAGAGGCTCCCAATAATAGTGAAGAAAATATCTATATCCGGAAGGTTTACTTGAATGGCAAACCTTACCATAAAAGTTATATTACATACAATGATATAATCAACGGCAGTACCTTGAAGTTCGAGATGGGTAAAAAGCCGGATAAAAACTTTGGCAAAGCTTCTGCTAACCGGCCAATTGTTTTGAATAAATAGGAGGAAGAAGTTTTTTTAGGGTAAGTGTAAGTATTGGTTAGGATGATTAACGCCTTCAACTTATTAGCGAAAGCTTATATTTGAAGGCGTTTTTCTTATTTATAGGAGATACGGAACTAAAAAGAAGAAGAGGTTGTGTCAAAATGCTGGCACAACTTTTTTTTATGCGCAAAGCCCAGACTTTCCCAAGCCCGGGCTTTGTTATTACCTAATTTTTTTGTAACTTTAGGCATTACATTTTCGTTATGGCAAAGTTACATTTTCGTCCTTACATTCCCAACCAAACCGTTCTTTTTCCACAAAGAATTGATGAAAACATAGCTGCGAACGACCCTGTCCGCATCGTCAATGCAGTTGTTGATAATCTCAATCTTGATAATTTCAAGAAGCTTTATAAAGAAACTGGGCGCTCAGCCTATCATCCTAAGATGATGCTCAAGGTCATTATCTACGCTTACATGAACAATATCTATTCCTGCCGTAAAATCGAGAAGCTTCTTTTGCGTGACATCCATTATATCTGGCTTGCCGGTAATGAGCATCCGGATTTTATTACCATCAACCGTTTTCGTAACCGTGTAAAGGAGGAAATAAACAACGTATTCACGCAGTTGGTTCTTGTCCTTGCCGACAAAGGTTTCATCAGTCTTGACGTGGAGTATATCGACGGTACCAAGATCGAGTCCAAGGCCAACAAATATACTTTTGTCTGGCGCAAGACAGTCGAAAGGAACCGTACAAGGTTGATGGATAAGATCCGCATCCTTCTGGAGCAGGTGGATGAAACCATTGCACAGGAGAACTCCGTAAAAGACACATCCGTGGAGTTCACTCCCTCCATGCTCTCGGGCATAGCGAATGAACTTAAAGAAGCCCTGGAACACCGGCCTGCAACAAAGGACAAGGAAGAAAAGAAAACCCTGCGGGAGAAAAAGAAACAGGTCAGGGAACTTGAAGGGTATCGTGACAAGCTGATGGAATACGACAATCACCTTGATGTCCTTGGAGAACGTAATTCCTATTCCAAGACCGATCCTGATGCCACATTCATGCGCATGAAAGAAGACGCCATGAGGAATGGGCAGACCAAACCCGGATATAATTTGCAAACAGGCACTGAAAACCAATTCATCATAGACTTCCGACTGTTTCCCAACCCTACCGATACGCTGACCCTCATTCCTTTTTTCCACTCCTTCCGGCACCGCTATAACCGCTTACCTGCTATCGGTGTGGCAGACTCCGGTTACGGCTCGGAAGAAAATTACCGGTTCATGCAGGAGAACGGGATAGAAGCCTTTGTCAAGTACAACTACTTCCATAAAGAACAGCGTCCCCGTTATACGTCCAACCCGTTCCATGCGGAAAGTCTCCATTACAATGCGGAAGGGGATTATTACGTTTGTCCGATGGGGCAGCACATGAACCGCATAGGAACCAAACGTGACAGAACGGTGAGCGGATACACCACCGAAAGTGCCCGGTATAAGGCACAAAGATGCGAGGGCTGTCCTTTGCGTGGAAGTTGTTTTAAAGCACGGGGGAACCGTATGATAGAAGTCAACCACCGGTTAAACCAATACAAACGACAAGCCCGGGAAAGGTTGCTCTCAAAAGAAGGAATCAGGCATAGAGGCAGGCGGTGTATAGAACCGGAAGCTGTTTTTGGACAAATGAAATACAACATGGCATACAGAAGGTTCCGGCATGTGGGAGAAGACAAGGTGACAATGGACTTTGCCTTCTTTGCCATAGCTTTTAATATCAAAAAGATGTGTGCAAAACTGAGAAAGGCAGGAAAGGGACTCATTACATTTGCTAAATCTATGCTTATTGGGCTATTTATAAACCGCTACAAGTGGAAGATAGCAACGTCTTACCAAATGAATCAGAAAAAAGCATCATAAGCAAAAGAAAATATAGCAGGACTGTAAAACGTAAAAAAAAGGTTGTGCCAACGTTTTGACACAACCTCCTCTTTTTGGTTGGGTATGGAGGTATTAGTATACCTCCAATTCATAGATTCTTGCAGCCTTCAGACTGTTGTTCTGTGTAGACTGTGTTACCAATAGTCTGACGTAACGTACTGAAGTCGGCTTAAATTGGCGAACTACCGTATTCTTCTTGTTATTACTCAGCTCATCAATTGTTTTCCATTCTTCGTCCGGACTGTTTTTACCTTGTAAGAAACAAGTATGGGTGATGAAGACACTGCCTTCGTTTCCGGCATTCACTAACTTCCATCCACGAATCGTCTGTTCTTTTCCGAAGTCAAAGTCAATGTAGTTGGGAGCCGTGTTTGTGTCGCACCATTTAGTCTTTACATCACCGTCTGTGGCATATTGGGCGGCTTCGTCTGCATTAGTCTCACCGGAACATTTAATCAGCTTGGCCTGTTTCAGCAGATTCGTTTTAGCCGTGGCTTCTTCTCCGTTACCAGCTTTCAGAGCTGTGCGGAACAATTCCGAAGCCGGAGATATGGCAGGATACTTTTCGTTGACCAGTGTTGCGGCAAATAATACGATAGAAGAGTTGTCCGGCAACGTGACTGTAGTAGCTCCTTTAGGAATATCCATACCAAATTTGAACATATATGTGAACTCGTAGGCTTCGTCTTTATCGGCAGAATGGCGATGGGTACCGACATAAGCAATCTCAGCATCTTTCAGGAAACCTTCCGTATGTCCCAGATGTTCCCACTGGCCGATGAATCCGGTGTATGAAGGTACGGTGACTTCCTGCGAGTTGTTACCGATACGGAAAGTCGCAGTAGCATCTTCGCCGGCAGAAGCTGCCAGGAAATAGATACGGTTGTATGAATGTCCGGTCGGTAATTGAAGCACATTGCCTTTACAAGTCAGTCCATTCGCTATTTCTTTCTCTCCCAGGCGGAAAGAAATGCCATCAGCTTCCAGAATGGAGTCGGGGAGAAGTTCTGCTGCGTAACTGTTGCCCGACTCGAAGTTTCCTTCGTGGCGGAAAGCATTCCAACTGAAGCATTTGCGGTCATAATCCAGCGGCAGACAGGCATATTGCGGAGTCTGGACAGTTGCTTTCTTCTTCAGTTTCACTTTAAATGTCTGTATGCTGTAGGGTTCGATAGATACATTCAACTGATTTTTGTTGAAATCTGCGCTTCCTATTTCTTTTTCCGTACCGTCTGCAAGCACTGCCTGCTCTATTTCACCGGCAAAGGTGATGGCTGCCTGCTGGGCAGTTGCGCCTCCGGTTTCATATACGCGTACTACATATTCATCCGATACTTCCGCTTTTTTCAGTGCTTTGATGACAACCCGGTCATTGCTTGAACGGACGAAAGCGAATTCCTTGCCTAGTGTTCCGGCATGTTTCGGACTGCTGAAAGCTTTGATCGGTTGATTCAGAATTTCCGCTTTAATGGCGGTGGCAGGTTTGTCCAGTGCTCCGTCATGTCCTGTGATACTATAGGTAAATGTATGGAAACCAAAATCCTGACGGTCCTGATAAGCATAATTACCTTTAGTTTCGGGAGTATGAAGCAGAGTCAGGCGGATGGTATTATGATCCGGTTTATCCCATCCATATTTACTGTCGTTCAGGATAGATACGCCGTAACTGTTATTTTTATCTGTCAGGTCTGCCCATTGCTGTGCGTACACTTCATAAGCGGTCTGTACATTATTTCCTCTTTCCACGCTGCCGATTCCCAGATCGTAGGTTGCCTTTTCATTTTCTATATTCAAAGGAAATTCCGCTTTCAGTAAGGTGTTTGTTGACTGCCAGTCTATTTCATTGTAGAAGTCTATGCGGTCGGCACGGCTGCCTTCGTAGAGGCGGATATATTGTTTGAAGAGTGATTTGCCATACTTCTTCTCGATACAAAGCGCTTTCCGGAGTGCTCCGTTTTCCACTAAAGTGACTTTAGCGTCATCTGTGATTGAGACAGGCTCACGATCAATCGTTTCTTTCAGAATTTCCCAGGCCGGCCATGAATACGACTTGTTTTCGGTGAAGAGTGCCAGACGAATCGCTTTTCCGTCTTTCACGAGTTCTTTGTTGTTACGTTTATCGGTCAGCGAGATGATGTCTCCGTTTTTATCCAGTGTAATTTTGTAAACAGAGTTTTCAATGGCAGAAGCAGGTGAGGGAGTTATTGTCTTTTCCGATCCCCCGTTGCGGACATCGTAGACTGCATAACCGTTTGCCGGCAATGATGCTGCAACTAATATGTGAGCGCGTCCGTTTTCGTAGCCGATCAGTTGAGAAGCGACTTTCTTGCCCTGCGCATTGTATACAGTGAATCCTTTCGGAGCTTTGGGTTGTTCAAGGGTGATCTCAGTCAGGTCGGATACGGGGAAAGCATTGGCGTTATAAAGAATGACAGGCGTTCCTTTCACACGTGTATCCATCTGTCCGGCAATGGCGTTGACGGAAGAAGTCAGCACTTGTGAGAATTGCTTCAGAGAGATCAGTTCATCGTTCCATGAGAATTCATAGGCACGGGGAATACTCGTTCCTGTCAGGTCATCATGGAATTGATGGAAGATGAAGCGTTTCCATGCTTCCGTCAGTGTATGTTGCGGGTAGCTGGCTGTACCCAACCATTCGGCAGCGACAGCCGCTCTTTCTGCTGCATCGCCCAGCTGTTCGTTTTGTCGGTTGTACAACTTCATGGCTGCCTGCGAAGTGTAGCAACCTGTTCCGTGAACATCCATCAATAATTCTCCGTCGAATACAGGCAATTCGGGGTGGTTATTGAATGGCAGATAATCTTTATACAACTGATCGCTGGTGGCGCTGATCACTTCCACCGGTCCGTCGCCCTTGATTCCTTGCTCTACAGAACGTACCGAACCCAATGTCGGTGAACCGCCGATATCTCCTGTTCCATAGTAGCGATAGACCGTATTCAGCGGAGTACGTTTGGCCAATCCTTCCAGATATTTGTTCTTCGAGAGGTCTTCGTTGTTCCATCTGCGTCCGTAGTCGTACCCGTGTGCTAACATTACCTGTTTGCCATCGATACCCTTCCAGAGGCCGATAGTAAATGGATGTTTGCTTTTTCCATAAAAGGGATGATTGCGCCAGTCCAGTTTCTGTGAAGAAAAACCAATCAGTCCGCAGTGTGCGGCAATGGTAGGAAGTGTCCATCCGAATCCGAAGCAGTCCGGCAGGAAGATGTCCGTTCCTTCTTTTCCAAACTCTTGCCGGTAGTACGTCTGTCCGAGCATGATGTTGCGGATGGAGGCTTCGACGGAAGGAACCAATACATCGCTGGCTTCCCAGCTGCTTCCGGCAATGTGCCAGCGTCCTTCTTCGATGAATTTCTTCATCTCTTCGTACTGCTCGGGATAGTATTCTTTCATCCAGGCATATTTCACTCCCCCTTCAAAGTTGAAAATGTATTCCGGATATTTCTTTAGCAGAAATAAGTTCTGACTGATGGTATTCCATACATATTCGTTGATTGTTGTCTGGATGTCCCAGTTCCACTGGGTGTCGAGGTGGGCGTCCGACACCATATAGGCTTTCACCTTTTTCCCGGAGGCGTCGTTTTGTGCATAGCCGCCTCCTGCCAAAACAAGGGCGAGGGCTACGGCAATTACTTTTTTGTTCATCATGGTTTATTTTAACAAGTTTAGTAGTTTACAAATTGGTTCTTATTCAATATGTTTACAAATGTAGTGATTCGGAAATGGATATCTGTTCTCTGTCGTGACAATATTTAAGCAAATGTATATTGGCAGGTCAGAGTACTGGCTGATCAATTAGAGTATGACGTAATTGTTTGTATATCACCGGATAACGTCTCAGTCTGTACAATTAAAGTACATATTGTGGCAGAGATGATAAAAGGAGCTGCAAGGAATGAACAATCCGTATTCATTTTGAATGGTAAATTCCTTGCGGCTCGTATCCAATCAAACAGAAAGAGTTTGTGAAATGTTAGGGCAGCGGATCTGCGGCGGCGGGTTTCTTCGGATTGTAAATGGCCGTACCTACTTTAGAGTCTGCGCAACCATAATACAGATACCATTTATCCTTGTAATAAACCATTCCTTCGATGAACACTGTTCCGTCTACATACTGGCCACTCTTTTCGAAACTATCCATCGGGCGGAAGAACGGTTCGTCCAGACGGGTGATGAAACGGGTTGGGTCATTGGCATCGAAGAGAGCTTGCCCGGCAGCATATACATTGGCTGTATAGCGTTTGTCACCTCTGCTTGCACTGTTTTTACCATTATACAGAAGCACGATTCCTTTCGGAGTATAGATAGCCGGAGGACCGCATTCGGTCAAATGGCTGTCGAAGTATCCGTCACGTGGAGAAAACAGCTTTCTCAGGGAGCCGTCTGTATTTACATAAGGAGTCCAGTTGATTAAATCTTCGGAGGTAGCGGCAAACACATGTTCCTCTCCCCAGTACATGAAGTATTTTCCGTCGATTTTCTTGATCACCTGCTTCCCGTCGACAACTTCGGTCAGAATAGAGCCGGACTTACATCCTAAATTAAAGAACTTGCCGTCATAAGCTTTGGCAAAAGCAGGACCGTGTTTCGTCCAGTCTTTCAGATTGCGGGAAGTAGCGATTGCCAAGCGTGGAATGTGGCGGTTCCATTGAGTATACGTCATCACGTATAGTCCTTCTGCTGTGACGGCAATACGTGGGTCTTCGCATCCTCCCGGCCATTCCAGCTCTTTTTGGGTGTCGTTATCCGGATAAAATACCGGAGTCTTTTCTCGCTTGAAGTGAATACCATCACTGGAAGTGGCATATCCGAGACGCGAGGTACGGTGACCGATGCCGACACCGGATTTATCTTCTGCCCGATACAGTACAACAATCTTGCCGTTATAAAGAGTAGCTGCCGGATTGAAAGTGTCATTGGACTCCCATGCAACGTAATCTTGTGTCATCGGACAATAGAATTTTGTATTCTCTATAGGAGAAATCACCGGATTGGCCCCTTGCGGACGTTCAAAACCTCCGAATGCCCAATCGGGCAATACGTTCTTTTTGTCGTTGGAGGACTGTCCCAAGGCGGTACAGGTCATCATGGTTGTAGCAACTAGAAATAAAAAGGTTGATTTCATATTATATAAATTATTATTGGGGGAGTAATATATACTCTCTACATTTAAAATAAAAATAAATATTTGCTGTCATCTGTCACATAAACAAGGGTAAAAGGCTGAGTATGTGTAAGTTTTGAGGTGACGGCACGGTGTGATAGCAGTGTGACAGTATTTCTGCTGTCACTGTGGCGAGAAGAGTTGGTTTCCTCGCCTTGATACCAGAGTTTCATCGGTATGAAACTAAAGTTTCATCGGTGCGAAACCAAAGTTTCATGGGCGGGAAACTCTAGTTCCAACGGTGTGAAACTTTAGTTTCAAAGGCATGAAACTCCTTGTTTCATACAATGAAACGATTGGTTCCAATGCATGGAACCATCGGTTTCACCGTATGAAGCAGTTATCTTGCAAGTAAGGGGCGAGGTAGAAACTACTGAATACTGTTCAGTAAGTCTGCCTTTCCTTCATTGACCAGTTTGAGGATGAGTTCTCCGAACAGTGTGTTTTGCCATGCAAACCATGCACGGGTAAAGTTTTTCGGATCGTTTTTGTTGAATGATTCATGCATGAAGCCGGTGCCTGCATCGGTATCCATCAGCATCTTGATACAAGTCTTGATTTCTGCATCATTCTGGCTGGTAAACGCTTTCATCATAATGCTCATAGGCCAGATCATGTCGTATCCGATGTGCGGACCGCCGATACCTTCTCCGGCAGTGCCTTTGAAGAAATAAGGATTGTCTTCGCTCCACACAAACTTGCGGGTGTTTTGGTAAATCGGATCGTTCACTTTCACGTCGCCCAGATAAGGTAAAGCGATGAGGCTCGGCACGTTGGCATCATCCATCAGCAGTTGGTTGCCGAATCCGTCTACCTCGAAAGCATAGATTTTACCATATTTCGGGTGGTTGTAGACAGCATATTTCTTCAATGCTTTTTCAACTTCATCCGCCAATGTGGTACATTCTTTGGCCAAAGCCGGTTTCTTGTTCACTGTGTTCAGTATTTCGGCTGCTTTGCGCAGAGAAGTTACGGCAAAGAAGTTGGAAGGAACGAGGAACTGGAAGGTTGTAGCGTCATCCGAAGGGCGGAAAGCGGAAGCGATCAGTCCGACAGGTTTCACCGGATTACCCCAGCCGTCGTTGGTCATGGTGTCGAGTGCGCGTTCGGTTTTGCGTTGGAATCTGTACGGACCTTTCGCATCGTCCTTGCGCTGTTGTTCCTTGAATGTTTTCAGTACGTTTGCAATAGCCTGCAGCCATTCGTCGGAGAAGACGCTGGCATCCCCCGTTGTTTTCCAGTAATGGTAAGCCAGACGGATCGGATAACACAGGGAGTCGATTTCCCATTTGCGTTCGTGAAGTTCCGGTTTCATGTCCGTCAGGTCACTCATCCATTCGCCTCCTTCGGAGTTCATATTGAAGGCGTTGGCGTATGGGTCGATATTGATACATTTGAATTGGCGGTTGATGACTCCTGCCAGCATCTTTTTCAGTTCGGGATCTTTATTGGCAAGCTGCACATACGGCCATACCTGGGCACCGGAATCGCGAAGCCACATGGCGTGGATGTCTCCGGTGTATACGAAAGTATCCTCTTTTCCGTCAAAATGAACGGTCGTATCCAGTGTGTTCGGGAAACAGTTTTCGAACATCCAGGCCAGTTTCGCATTCGTCAGTAATTGCTTGATGCGGGCAATTTGTTGCTCCACTTCCTGCGATACGAACAGGCGTTTGGATACTTCGGGTCGGTTGGTCTGATAAGTGTTGACCCGCGTGTTGTCTTGTTTAGTGACAAGTTCGCAGTTTTCCATTGCTTGTATGCCGGCAGCGCCCGAAAGTGCCGCGCAAAGGCAAAGTGTTTTGGTTATATTCATGGTGATTGTTTTCTTTAATTCATGTAATGGTTAATAATCAAAGTTTCATTTCTCGATCTCGGCGAATAACTCGATCAGGCAGGCATTATCCAGCAGCCATTTGTAAGGTTCCTCGTTATGTCCCGACCAGTCTCTTCCCAGCAATCCGTTGGCATCCCGGTAATTTCTCCATGCATGGAGAGCATTCTCCGCCATCGCATTGACATAAGTCGGGTTGTGGTCAATCTTCTCCAGCGCCTTGAAGCCTCTGAACAAAATCACATTAAACCATGACATGTCTTTGTGTACCTTGATTGACGGATCTTTCTTATCGGCTTTCGAACGGAAAAAGGCATCGGTCCCTGCGGCTGTCTTCTGGGCATCGCGCAAGTATTGTTCGTCTCCTGTTTCCTCGTACAGCAATACGCCTGCCTGAATCATCTGTCCACTGTTGTAGGCATATTTATCTTTAGAGACGCTTCCTTTCAGGTTGATATTGTCCCAGTAAAGGAAATCGGTGGGATCACATAAGTTCTTTCTGGTCCATGCGTAAGTTTCCTTTGCTTTGTCCAGATACTTTTTGTCCTTTGTCAGGCGGTATAGCTTGACACCGAGTACTGTTGACGGAGCATTGGAACAGGTATGCTTCGCTTCTTTCTGCTGTTCACACCAGAAGATTCCTCCGCCGAGTTCGTCGCTCCATCCGCTGTAGATGTATTCGTACAGTGCGATGGCTTTTTTCAGATAGTCGGCTTTGTGGGTGAGACGATAATAATCACAATAATCCAGTGCAATCCAGATGTTGTCATCGTAGTAGCGTCCATGCTGGCCGTATTTGGCGGGGTATGACTGATAGCATGCCGGAAGGCGTTCCCCGTCCCAGTACTGTTCCAGTCCGGGCAGGATGCGCTTTTCCAGTATCTTCTTGTACTTTTTGTCTCCGGTGGCCTGGTACATGGCCACGCAACCGGACATCATTCCGGAATAGGGCCACAGGAAGGAGGCTTTCAGCGTTCCGTTCTGTTGGGCTCCACCCGCCAGATAAGTGATTTTCTGGTCGGGATTCACGGGATATGTTTCGGTAAGCAGTCCGTCCTCCGTCTGATATAAATTCAGGACATTGTCGAGAATGGAGTCGGCAATGGATATGAAGGGATGATTCTTAGCCGTTTTTCCGGAAGCGGAAACAAGGCACAAGAACATGCAGGCTACAAAACATATATTTCTCATATCAGTATCAGATTATAAAATGAAGTATTCGGGTTTATTTTTGCTGACGTTGGTCAAACTCCAGTTCCACTTTTACAGGGAAGTGGTCGGATGGCGTACGTGCTTCATAAGCCTTAATTGTGATTTCCTCCGGACAATCTCTCACGTCCTCCTTTTTACTGTTTTCCCGTACACTCCGATAGGTATCTGTCAGCACACCGTATCTCTTGACGTGGAAAGAAGGGGAAACGAAGATATGGTCGATGCGGCTTTCGGTAAAACTGTTCGGATCGAAATTGTTGAAAGTACCGTTGGTCGCATATCGGTAGTCACATTTCTCATAAGAATCACAAAGTACTCCTTTGCTGACAAATGCATCGTATGACTGGTGAGTCTGGTCGACATTGAAGTCACCCGTCAGGATGGCCGGCAGATTTTTGCCTCTTCCCAGCTCCTTCATCTTTTCCTGTACGAGGAAAGCGCTCTCCACACGGGCTTTCTTGCCGATATGGTCCATGTGGAGATTGAAGAACAGGAACTCAAAACCGGTATCTTTGCATTTGAAATGTCCCCAGCTGCAAATACGAGGCAATACGGCATCCCAGCCTTTGCTCGGGACGTCCGGAGTTTCCGACAACCAGAAATCTCCTTTCTCTACGATATCGAATTTGTCAGTGCGGTAGAAGATAGCAGAGTGTTCACCTTTATCTTTACCGTCATCGCGTCCTACGCCGATATAGTCATAACCGGGGAGAGCTTCTTTCATATCTTTCAATTGGTGAAGGAAACATTCCTGTGTGCCGAAAATATCGAAGTCATGGTATTGCACAATCTGGGCAATCACCGGATAACGCTGTCCCCAACCGTTTCCGCGGGCGGAGTCGGAACCATTGGCATTTCTCAGGTTGTAGGAGGCAACTGTAAGCGAAGTAGGCTGATAGCTCTGGCAGTTGCAGAAGACTATGGCCGCAAGGACGATAAATAAAAGGTTTCTTAGTTTCATGTTTTCTTTAGTTTGTTTGGATTAGATCATTCTTTAAAGCATCCAAAAATACGACATTTTATTCAAATGAGAGGGAGTAGGGAATATCTTTTTCAGTCGTTCCCCGTTGTTTGTTCGGAGTCGGACTCATCTGGTACTGGATATTCGCACCCTTCAACAATTGGTCGTGTGTCAGATAATTGCGTGTGAATGTTTTGCCATTTACCTTCATATCCTTCACATAACGGTTGTCGGCGCTATTGTTGTTCGCTTTAATGGTGACGGTTTTCCCATTTTCCAGATGCAGTTTGGCTGACTTGAAAAGAGGAGTTCCCAGAATATATTGATCTGTTCCCGGACAAACGGTGTAGAATCCTAAAGCCGAGAAGACATACCAGGCAGAAGTCTGACCGTTGTCTTCGTCGCCGCAGTATCCGTCGGGACCTGCTGTATACAGCTTATCCATGATTTCGCGTACCCAGTATTGAGCTTTCCAGGGTTCTCCCGAATAGTTGTAAAGGTAAACCATGTGCTGGATGGGCTGATTGCCATGAGCGTATTGCCCCATGTTCATTACTTGCATTTCGCGCATTTCATGAATCATGCCACGGCTTTCCATGCCTAGTTTACCCGGAATGATAAAGACGGAATCCATCATAGTATTGAACTCTTTCTTGCCTCCCATCAGATTGATTAAGCCTTCCGGATCGTGGAATACGCAGAAACTCCAGTGCCAGCTGTTACCTTCGCAGAACTCACCGCTCCAGTCTACTGCATCAAATTTCGGGTTGAATACCCCCTTGTCGTCCTTACCTACCATCAGTTTACGTTCCGGTTGGTAAACGTTCTTGTAGTTGAGGGCACGTTGCTTGAAGATATCGATTTCGCTTGCCGGTTTGCCCAGTTTCTTTCCTAATGTGTAGATAGTCCAGTCGTTGTAAGCATATTCCAGCGTGCGGGCAACATTCTGACCTACACCGATATTGTTGGGGACATATCCCAGTTGGTTGTATGCTTCGTAAGCTACACGTCCGGAGGCGGTACCGCGAAGATGGGCGTTTGCATCGTGTTTCAATGCTTCCCAAAGCGTTTCGATGTCATATCCGCGGAGCCCTTTTATATAGGCGTCGGCTACAACAGAAGCGGAGTTGTTGCCCACCATGCAGTCACGGTGTCCGGGACTTGCCCATTCCGGTAGGAAGCCGCTTTCTTTATAAGCATTGACCAGACCTTCCTGCATCTTCTGGTTCATAGACGGATACATCAGGTTCAGGAACGGGAACAGGCAACGGAAAGTATCCCAGAAACCGGTATCTGTGAACATATAGCCGGGCAGTACTTTGCCATTGTAAGGGCTGTAGTGCACTACCTGACCTTTGGCATCTATTTCATAGAAACTGCGTGGGAACAGCATGGAACGATACAAGCACGAATAGAAAGTACGCAGGTTGTCGATATTGTCATCTTCTACATCAACTTTGCTCATTTCACGGTTCCAGATATCTTTTCCTTTAGTGACTAACTGGTCGAAGCTGTTGTTGCCCAATTCTTTGAGATTCAGTTCCGCCTGTTCGTAGCTGATAAAGGAAGAAGCTACACGGGCATGAACGATTTCTCCTTTCTTGGTGGCGAATCCGATGATTGCTCCGGTATGATTGCCCTCAACTTCTGTTTCGTTCGGGAGGATGTTATTCTCTTTTACACCGGAAGTAAAGGTAAACGGCTTGTCGAACTTGATGACAAAATAATTCTTGAAGTTCTCCGGCACCCCGCCGCTATTCCTGGTGGAATAACCGATGATTTTGTTCTCTTCCGGAATCACCTTTACATACGAACCTTTATCGAATGCATCGAGAATGACATAAGCATTCTTGGTTTCCGGATACGTGAAACGGAACATAACGGCACGCTCCGTGGGTACAAGTTCCGTAGTAACGTCGTGGTCTGCGAGATACACCTTATAATAATAAGGTTTGGCAACTTCCGCTTTGTGCGAGAACCAACTGGCACGTTGGTCTTGGTCGAATACGAGTCCGCCGGTGATTGGCATGATGGCAAACTGACCATAATCGTTCATCCACGGACTAGGCTGGTGTGTTTGTTTGAAGCCACGGATTTTGTCGGCATTGTAAGTGTATGCCCAGCCGTCGCCCATTTTGCCGGTTTGCGGTGTCCAGAAGTTCATTCCCCACGGCAATGCCGTAGCAGGATATGTATTTCCGGTCGATAACTCAAACTTGGATTGCGTTCCTACCAGCGTACTGACATAGTCTACCGGATTCTTGACGGCAGAAATATGCATGCTGTACAGCACCGCACCCCCAATAAATAACAGGTGTTTAAATGAAAGATGTGTTTTCATGAACAAATGAATTTATGTATAAAATTAGTTTCTGTGACGAAAATAGAGAGAAAAGGAATGCATCTGCAGGAAGTGGAAATACTAAATCGCTCCGTGGCGCTGTAATTAACCAAACTGGCACGCATTTTTACATATATTCTGCGCCAAAAAAGTGCTGGATAGTTTTTTTGTTTACCTTTGTCATATTGCAAATCTAAGGATTCTATGCCATGAAAAAACATTGTATTTTACTTTTCTTCTGCTGCCTTAATATACTGATGAATACAGCCGGCGCCTATAATCTGAAACAGGTTGCTGACAAAGAATATATGTCTAACAGTGCTATAACTTCGCTGTGCCAGGACGACAAAGGACTGATGTGGATTGGCACTTGTGATGGACTCAATGTCTATGATGGCCGGGCGGTCGAAGAGTTTAAGATCTGTGACAAGGAAGGTTACTTGTCCGGCAATCAAATTGATAATATTATCTATACCGGTGACGATACTTATTGGTTTCAGACTTATTATAGTTTGATTCGTCTTGACCGTAAAACGAATTCTATTACACGTTTTTATGAATTTCAGAAACTGTTTCCGATGAATAAGGATAATCATGGTACCTTATTTATTATTAAGGATAGCGACTGCGTTTACTATTTTCATAAAAAGGAAGGGGTCTTTAAAAAAATCAATGTTGCTGGTATTCCGATTTCAGATGTTATTACTTTCTTCTTTGATAATAATAATCGCATGTGGGTAATAATGAGAGGGTATAATCGGTGTTACGATCTTCAGCAGGATTCCGTTACTGGTAATATTACGTTGACGTCACAAAAAAGTGGTTTGGAACACCACACACCGTTGATTTATTGTACTCATGATGACGGGACTATCTATTATGTAGATAAGGAATACAATCTTTATACATTTTATATTGAAAGCAAGCAGAAAGAGTTTGTTGTTAATTTGGGGACGAAAATACAGGCACATGACAGAATTTCCACGATTATTAAATATCATGATAGCTTCTTTGTCGGATTAATGATTGATGGTGTTCTTATATTGGAAAAGCCAAAAGGCAGCAATGAATATCAGATTCAGCCGTTACCTATAAACAGCGGAGTGTTCAGCTTGGTGAAAGATCGCTTTCAGGATCTTATCTGGATAGCTACAGATGGGCAGGGTGTTTATCTTTATTCGAATCCTCTTTATTCTATAAAGTCGGTTGTGTTGAGTAACTATACCGAAAAGATAGAGCGTCCCGTGCGTGCGCTGTTGCTTGACAAAGAACGTACTTTCTGGATCGGCACTAAAGGAAATGGTATACTTAAGATCTATGATTATGAGGTAGATAAGGATATTTCAGACTGCCGTTCGGAGGTCTTGACAATATCTAACAGTGGTTTGGGTAGCAATGCGGTCTATTGTATCAAGGGAAGTAACCGTAACTTACTATGGATTGGTGATGAGGAAGGATTGAATTTTTATTCGTATCGTGAACGACGTATTAAGAAAATTCCTCTCTGGATTGATAACGAGGAGATTAAATATATACATGATATTTATGAAACGGAAGATTCGGAATTGTGGTTGGCTAGTGTGGGAATGGGAATAGTAAGAGCGCGTATCGGAGGCACACCGGACCATCCGGTTCTTGAAAATATGCAGCGCTATGTGGCTAATGCCGGAGAGTTCGGTTCCAATTGTTTCTTTACCATTTGCAAAGGAGACAGCTTGGGGTTACTATTCGGCAATATGGGGTCTGGAGTATTTCGTTTCAATGAAATCAGTAATGGATTGGAGCCGTTGACCACTCATAAGTATGAGAATATGAATCTGAACAAGGTAGTGCCCATTGTTAAAGATGACGCAAACAATTATTTGATCGGTACTACTTATGGAGTAATCAAGTATACTTCAGAAAACTCTTATAAACTGTTTAATGCGAAAGACGGTTTTCTGAATAGTACTATTCATGCCATTCTGAGGCACTCACCTGATAACTTCTGGCTGAGTACAAATCAAGGCTTGATTAATTTTGATACCAAAAGAGATGTATTCCGTTCTTATGGTTTTGGTGACGGGCTTAAAGTTGTTGAATTTAGTGATGGTGCTTCTTACAGAGATCCGCAAACAGGCACCTTGTTCTTTGGAGGAATCAACGGATTTGTAGCCATTCAGGCAGACGGACGTCCCGAACAGCTTTATATGCCTCCCATTTATTTTGATAAACTCTCTATCTTTGGAGAACAATACAATCTGGGAGAATTCATCACCCGGAAAAAGGAGAATGAAGTGTTGAACCTGAAATATGACCAGAACTTCTTTGCAGTTTCATTCACTTCTGTCGATTACTTGACCGGAAATAACTGTACCTATTCCTATAAGTTAAAAGGCTTGAGTGACCAATGGATCAATAATGGAAAAGAAAGTTCTGTCTCCTTTACGAATATGGCCCCCGGCGAATATACCTTATTGGTGAAATACTACAATAGTGTATTTGATAAAGAGAGTGATGTCTATTCTTTGTTAATCCGGATAGGTGACCCGTGGTATGCTTCTTGGTGGGCATATCTTATTTATACTTTATGTCTGCTGCTGATGGTCACTCTGCTGGTACGCTCATTTATCCTCCGTACTAAGCGGAAAAAGCAGGAACTGCTCAATGAAATAGAGCAGCGCCATCAAAAGAATGTATTTGAGTCGAAACTTCGTTTCTTCACTAACATAGCTCATGAATTTTGTACTCCATTGACCCTTATCTATGGTCCTTGCGGGCGTATTCTGTCATCGAAAGGACTCAGCAAATTTGTCATTGATTACGTTCAGATGATTCAGACGAATGCGGAACGCTTGAATAACTTGATTCACGAACTGATCGAGTTCCGCCGTATCGAAACGGGGAATCGGGAAGTGCGTATAGAGACTTTGAATGTATCTTCTTTAATGAAAAATACGGCAAAGATCTTTGTTGATATGGCTAAATCCCGAAATATCACTTTCTTGAGTAAGATACCGGAGCAAGTTTCCTGGAACTCAGACAAAGGTTTTTTGAATACCATTATTATCAATCTGATATCCAATGCTTTCAAATACACCCCGGATGGGAAAAGTATTAAAATAGAAGTGGATACCAATGATGAAAACCTGCTGGTCCTCCGGGTTGCCAATGAGGGAAGTACAATCAAGGAAGAAGACTTCCAGTATGTATTCAACCGTTATGCTATTTTGGATAGCTTTGAAAATCAGGATGAAAAGAACTTCTCCCGCAATGGTCTGGGGCTTGCTATCTCTTACAATATGGCCCAACTGCTGAATGGAACGTTGAAAGTGGAAAATACTCCTGACGGCTGGGTTTTGTTTACGTTGTCATTACCTCCATTGAAAGTGAGCACTGGTGTATCATCTTCTAAACGAATAACTTCGGAGTATATCCCTAAGATAGAGTCGCAACTTGCCTTGAAACTTCCTCACTATGAATTTGACAAGATGAGGCCAACGCTACTGGTTATCGATGATGAACTGGAAATGTTGTGGTTCATTGGTGAAATCTTCTCTAACGATTTCAATGTGGTTACTTTGCAAGATCCGGAGCGGATTGAACAGGTCATGAATGAAGTCTATCCCAATGTGATTATCTGTGATGTCATGATGCCGGGAATTGGAGGCATTGAACTGACGAAGCGAATTAAATCAGTGAAAGAAACGGCTCACATTCCTATTATCATGGTATCCGGACGGCATGAAATGGAGCAGCAGATGGCTGCACTTTCTGCAGGGGCAGAGATGTATATCACCAAACCGTTTAATGCGGAATATCTTCGCATTTCCGTCTGCCAGATGCTAGAGCGTAAGGAGGTGCTGAAAGACTATTTCAGTTCAGCGATCAGTTCTTTTGAAAAAACGGACGGAAAACTGACACATAAAGAATCAAAGAAATTCCAGCAATCTGTTTTGAAGATAATCAATGACCATATTCAGGAAAAAGAACTGACTCCTCGTTTTATAGCCGATCATTTGGCAATCAGTGTCCGCAGCCTTTACCGGAAAATGGAAGAAATTGGTGAAGAAAGTCCTACGATTTTGATAAAGGAGTGTCGTTTGCATGTGGCCAAGGATTTATTGTTGAAGACCCAGAAGACGATTGATGAAATAGTCTTTGAATCGGGCTTCTCAAATAAGGTTACTTTCTTTAAAGTATTTCGTGAAAAGTATGGATGTACGCCAAAAGAATTCCGAATGAAAAACTTGGAGGAAGTCCGGAAGTAGACCGGATGATAATATGTCTCCTGTTCTGTTGGAAAGGAAGGGTGAAAAGCCTGAAACGTCTGTAGTAAACGTTGGTGCCAGAAAGGTAAATATGAGGCATAATGCCTTTTCATCATTCCTGTTGATTTAATCTCTGTTTTATTGGCGAGGATTTTGATTCTTTAATTGAGGTAGAAATATTATCAAATCATGCCAAAATAGTAAATATCCCTGCCGTGTGAAGCAAAAGATAATGGTCGAAATATAAGAAATCTGGCAAACATACTAATTTTGCTGCTGCATTAGAAAAGCAAGAATATATAATTTGTATAACTAAATATCTTGAGAACTATGAATCAACCACACGATCCTCCTCCACTCATCTTATCTTTTTGTATGTAGTGTTTTCCTTTATCTTTTATTTTTTTTGTTTGAATTAAATTTAATAACTTATGAAAATTGAATTATTAAAGAAGCGCAAGCTTGAAATCGGATTATCTTTATTTATAGGGATGTCTGTATTTTGGGGGTGTAACAATGATTTGACCCCAATAAATCAAAGTAAAACTTTTCCTCCTGATTTGAATGCACCATCAGTGTTTGAAAGTTTCTCTCCTGACAGTGGTGGTATTGGCACCCAATTGATTATCCGCGGAAAGAATTTTGGTTCGGATCCCAATTATGTGAAAGTTACTGTTAATAATAAGGAAGCGGCTATTGTAGGAATGGACGATGAGGTAATCTATGCCATTGTCCCTGCACGTGCAGATACAGGCTATGTTCGTCTGTTTATAGGTAAAGACGATAATATAGAAGAGTATGCTTCTGAGACAAAATTCCGTTATCAGTTTAAACGTAATGTGACGACTATGGTGGGACAACACGGTATGAATGGCCGTGAAGATGGTAGCTATGCTAATTCTAAGCTGCAAAGGACGTGGTTCTTGCTGACTGATAAAGACGGAACGGTATTTTTTGTAGATGAAGGTCGTGGTCAGACACAGAATGGTGCTTTGCGCCGTGCTCGTAACGGTGAAGTGGAAACATTGGTGCAGTGTTCTAGCGGTCCGTTCCAATCGCCTACATGTTTGGCTTTCAGTCCGGATCAGGATACACTGTATATTTCTCAGTATTCATATACAGATGAGGAAAATACGAAAACAGACTTCAACATTATTTATGTGACACGAGAAGGTGGTTTTGTGGATGTAAGAGGACTTTGTAGAGCAAAGAAAGTCGGAACTACAGGGCTTGCCGTACATCCGAAAACAGGAGAAGTATTCTTTTGCAATAAAGGAACTGGTTATATCTATCGTTATGATGGTCCGGAGTATGAGGATTTCACTCCTCTTTTCAGAATAAACAATGCAATGGAAATAGAAACCCGCATGACTTTTAACTCCGAAGGTACTATTCTTTATGTAGCGGTGTGTAATCGTCATTGTATCTATCAGGTTCCTTATGATGCTTCTACTCGTACTTTCGGTGTACCGGTTCTTTTTGTCGGAGCATGGGACGAGAGTGGTTATGTAAATGGGACAGGAGCTACTGTGCGTTTGAACAAGCCGGAACAAATGGCATTTGATGAGGATGGCAATATGTTTGTACCTGAACGTAATAACCATATCATTCGGAAAATTACTCCTGCAGGTTCTGCTACTTTATATGCCGGGCGACCGGAGCAAAGTGGTTTTGGAGACGGACTGCCAGAAGAGGCAAAATTCAATCAGCCGGAATGTGTAACGGTGTATCCGGATAACTCAATATATGTGGCTGACCGTGATAACCATGTCATTCGTCGTGTGACAGTAGAATAAATAATTTATTAAAAGAATTATCCATGAATAATATTCAAAAATATATCGTATTACTCTTGATGGTAATGCTGTTTGTGCCGAATACTGCATGGGCACAAACGAACAAGCAAGAATTTGTAATCAAGGGTGTAGTAGAAGATAATCTTGGTCCTGTTGCCGGTGCGTCGATTATTGCTAAAAATCAGCCGGGTGTGGGTACGGTTACTAATCTTGATGGAGAGTTTTCTATTAAAGTGGGGCCCTATGATGTGATTCAGGTGACTTTCATTGGTTACCAGACAGTTGAGATTCCTGTATTATCCATTAAAGATCGAAACAATTTAAAGATAAAGATTGTAGAAGATAATACAAAGATCGATGAGGTTGTGATAACATCTAGCGGTGTTCAGAAAAAGAAGACACTGACAGGAGCTATTACTAATGTTGATATCAAACAGCTGAATGCTCCGGGTGCTAATCTTTCCAATGCGTTAGCTGGTGTTGTACCTGGTATTATAGCTATGCAGAGTAGCGGTGAACCGGGTGAAAATATGTCTGAGTTTTGGATTCGTGGTATGAGTACGTTTGGTGCAAAATCGGGTGCTTTGATTCTCGTAGATGGTGTTGAACGTAGCTTTAATGAGATTCCGGTAGAAGATATTGAATCATTTTCTGTTTTGAAAGATGCGTCGGCTACTGCTATTTACGGACAGCGTGGTGCAAATGGAGTGGTTCTGATTACTACCAAGCGCGGTGAAAAAGGAAAAGTAAAGATAAATGTGAAGGCAGGCTTCAACTGGAATACTCCTGTAAAAGTGCCTGAATATGCCAGTGCTTATGATTGGGCGCGTTTAGCAAATGAAGCGAGAGTAGGACGTTATGAGTCTCCATTATATACTGACGAAGAAATGTCTATTATTCAACACGGGCTCGATTCAGATTTATATCCGAATATAGACTGGAGAGATTTGATGTTGAAAAGTGGCGCACCGAGTTATTATGCGAATATAAGTTTTTCAGGAGGTAGTGATAATGTACGTTATTTCGTATCGGGGCAATATACAAGTGAAGACGGACGTTATCGAACTTCCAGTTCAGAAAATAAATATAATACTAATTCTACATACGAACGTTATAACTACCGCGCTAATGTAGATATGAATCTGACTCGTACAACTGTTTTGAAAGTAAATGTCGGTGGATGGCTGGTAAATCGCAATTCTCCTTCTAGCAGTTCGGGAGATATTTGGGAATCTTTTGCTGCTTTTACTCCGCTTTCGTCACCGCGTAAATGGTCTTCTGGTCAGTGGGCAAGTGTGAATGGGGCAAAAACTCCAGAATATCGGATGACGCAAACGGGGTACCGCACCATTTGGGAGAATAAGATTGAAACTAGTGTGGCTTTGGAACAAGACTTAAAGTTTATTACAGAGGGGTTGAAATTCTCCGGGGTCTTTGCATTTGATACATATAACAAAAATACGATAGTTCGTTCTAAGGAAGAAGAACTTTGGGAAGCAGAGTCCTATCGGGATGAGAAAGGCCAGTTGGTTTTGAAAAGATTGCAGAATGCTTCCGCAATGAGTCAAAGAAAAGAGGTGAGTGGGGACAAACGCTATTATTTGCAAGCGTCATTAGACTATAGTCGACTGTTTGCACAGAAACATCGTGTTGGTGCGTTTGCCATGGTTTATCAACAGGAAACTTCAGATATAAACTTTGATGAGAGTGATTTGATAGGGTCGATACCACACCGTAATTTAGCTTATTCTGGCCGCTTTACGTATGCTTTTAAAGATAGATACATGGCTGAATTTAACTGGGGATATACTGGTTCGGAAAACTTTGAGAGTGGTAAACAATTTGGCTTTTTCCCTGCCGTATCTGCCGGATGGGTCGTTTCGGAAGAATCGTTTATAAAGAAGGCCGCTCCTTGGTTGGATATGTTCAAAATCAGAGCTTCTTATGGTGAGGTGGGTAATGATGAATTGCAAGGGCGTCGTTTTCCCTATATTTCTTTGGTAAGTACGGATGATGGAGGTGCTTATTATTTTGGTGAATTTAGAACTAATAGAGTACAAGCTTATCGTATTAAAACTTTAGGAACTCCGAATTTGACATGGGAGGTAGCCAAAAAGTATGATATAGGAGTTGATTTCAGCGTTCTCAATGGGAAATTCACAGGAGCTGTAGACTATTTTGTGGATAAACGTGATGATATTTTTATGCAGCGTAACCAAATGCCATTAACGACCGGACTTGCTGACCAGACTCCAATGGCAAATGTGGGTAAAATGAAATCTTTCGGATGGGATGGTAATATAGCTTTCACTCAGCAAATAGGTCAGGTAAATCTACAACTCCGAGCTAATTTTACTTATCAGACTACTGATATCCTTGATAAGGATGAGGCTGCTAATGAGTTGTGGTATAAAATGGATAAAGGTTTTCAGTTGAATCAAAGTCGCGGTTTTATTGCCTTGGGACTGTTTAAGGATCAGGAAGATATAGACCGTAGTCCATCACAGGCAGGATTGGCAAATAAAGCAGTCCTTCCGGGTGATATAAAGTACAAGGATGTAAACGGAGACGGAATCATTAATGATGATGACATTGTGCCTTTGGGATACAGACAGCAACCAGGACTTCAATATGGTATTGGTCTGAGTGCAAACTGGAAAAACTGGAATCTCAGTATGTTATTACAGGGAACAGGAAAATGTGACTTTTTTGTGGGAGGTAACGGACCGCATGCTTTCCATGATGGTCGTACCGGTAATATTCTGCAAGTTATGGTAGAGGGGAATCGTTGGATTCCAAAAGAAATTTCGGGAACAGAAGCTACGGAAAATCCGAATGCCGATTGGCCACGTTTGACGTATGGCAATAATAATATGAATAATCGGGCTTCTACATTCTGGTTGCACGACAGAAAATATCTGCGTTTGAGAAATGTAGAACTATCTTATGATTTTCCTCAGTTATGGACACGGAAATTCTATGTAAACAACTTACGTATTGGATTTATCGGACAGAACTTATTGACTTGGGCTCCATTCAAATGGTGGGATCCGGAAGGAACTAGAGAAGATGGAAGTAACTACCCAATCAATAAAACATTCTCATGCTATCTCCAATTTAGCTTTTAATTTTAAAATGTCGAATTATGAAGAAATTATTATATACCATATTGTTGTCCTTAGGTACGTTTTTATTTACTGCATGTACCGATTATATCAATGTGGATAAATATTTTTATGATCAGGTATCATTAGATTCTGCTTTTTCCAAGCGGGTGTATGTAGAAGGATGGCTGTCAAGTGCATATAGTGTAATGGATAATATTGGTGAGTATCGCGAACCGTTTCGCTGGGCAAGCGATGATCTTTATCATCCGGATATGAAAGAGTATGTGGAAGGAAATTACAGTGCCGACCATCAGCTTAGTGATGATGATAGAAATAACTCACGCTTGTGGAAATATTATGAGGGAATCCGTAAAGCGTCTACTTTTATAGATAATGTAGATCGTTGTCCGGAATTGACGATGGATGAAAAAACGGATTTGAAGGGACAGGCACGTTTCCTACGCGCTTATTGTTACTGGGCATTAATACGTGTTTATGGCCCGGTGCCTTTAATCCCGACAGAAGGGTTGGATGTGAATCTTTCCTATGAGGAACTGTCATTACCCCGTGAACCTTTTGATAATGTGGTTGATTTTATAGACGCAGAATTGGCTGAGACTGCCCGCTCGCTGCCAATCAAAAGGACAGTCAACAATTTGGGACGTCCCACCCGTGGTGCTGCATTAGGGCTTCGTGCCAGAGTTTTGCTTTATGCTGCCAGTCCGCTTTTCAATGGAAATATCGACTTTTTTGATGTGAAAGATTGCTATGGAAATCAATTGGTATCTCAAACTTATGATGAGACTAAATGGGCGAAAGCGGCAGCTGCAGCTAAGGATGTGATTGAATTGGCTAAGGCGAGCAATTTGTATGAACTTTATGTTATAGCTCCGAAAGCTACGGTTTTACCTTCTCAGCGTCCACCTTATAATGAACTTTATTCGGACAAGAACTATCCGGAAGGTTGGGCAGATGTCGATCCGTTGCTTTCTTATAAATCAATTTTTGATGGTACGATACTTGGATCGAAAAATCCTGAGTTGATATTTACCAGAACAAGGGAAGGAACTGCGCATATTAATGACTGGGCGTATCAGTCGACTCCTAAAACATTGAGAGGAAATAATCGTTTGGCAGTTACACAAAAGCAAGTCAATGCTTATGCAATGAATGATGGACGTTCAATTACAGAGGCTGCTAGTACGAATGACTATGTGACAGAAGGTTTTACAACACAGGCTTATGCCGCAGAAAATCCATTCTTACCGGCTAAAGTTAATCTGATGTATAATAATCGTGAACCTCGTTTCTA
Source organism: Bacteroides faecis (assembly GCF_020091505.1). Classification (NCBI taxonomy): domain Bacteria; kingdom Pseudomonadati; phylum Bacteroidota; class Bacteroidia; order Bacteroidales; family Bacteroidaceae; genus Bacteroides; species Bacteroides faecis. The sequence goes on from NZ_CP081916.1 coordinate 1,857,542, forward strand.
CGCATCGATTGCTTATAACGGATCAGTTTGGGAAGCTTCCAGTGCTTCCGAGTCCGATTATCGTGATAAACAAATATTTTATTATCGTGGTTTGAACGATGGTAAGCAGGGATTTAAGGAAGAATGCCCTTTGACGGGAATTACTTTAAAGAAGTTTTATAATTCGGAAGATTCGAGAACGGAAGGCGGATATCTCGTTGATAAGACAGAGATGACAATACGTTATGGTGAAATACTGTTGATTTATGCTGAAGCTTTGAATGAGCTGACTTCCGGACAAGTATATCATCTGACGACTTATACAGGAGCTGATGTTGAAATTCAGCGTAATGTCGATGAAATGCGGTATGCTATAAAGCGTATCCGTATGCGTGCCGGAGTACCTGACTATACTGATGAGACCTATAATAATCCGAATGATTTCCGTGTGAAACTGAAGAGAGAGCGTCAGATTGAGTTATTGGGAGAAAACAGTATGCGTTATTTTGATTTACGACGTTGGAAAGACGCGATGACAGAAGAAAACCAGTTGTTGCAAGGATGCAACATAAATATCAGTGATGACGAAAAGCGTGTAGCTGATTTTTACAAGCCGACTATTATCACTTCGGTGCATAAGGTGTTTGAACAAAGGATGTATTTGTGGCCTTTCCCCACTTATGAACTGAAACGCAATGTAAATATGACACAGAATCCCGGATGGTAATACTTACTAAATTTAGCATGTTATGAAACAAAAAAGATATATATATGGAATCGTGGGATGCCTGCTGATTTCGATGATGTTAGGAATCTCCTCATGTGACGGACTGGAAGACGAATTGTTTCAGAAGAACTCGTATATTGTCCACAATGGATGGCAAGATTATGCTTTAGAAGTGGCTGAGGATAATACGACTATACTTCCGATTTATTTTGGTGTGAATGGCACTTCTGCTAATGACAAGGACATTTGTCTGACCATGGAGATAGACCCTGATACATTACAGAAATATAATTGGGAGAAATATAAAAATCAGTCGGACTTATACTATAAGATATTGCCGGCAGGTACTTATACATTTGATGCAGACTCATGGACTATTCCGAGTGGGGAGCTGAATGCGACGGCTGCTATTAAAATCGATTTGAACAAGATAGAGGAATTAGGAAGCTTGTATGATGATTATGTACTTCCACTTCGCATCACTTCTTCGACTGGTGAACCTATGGGGCAGAACAAATATACCAAAGTGCTGGCACATATCGGGTTTAAAAATGATTATTCTGGTACGTATAGTGGAAAAGGTATTATTACGCAGCAAGGAACTACATATACGACTGAGATTACCAGTACACAGCTTTATGCAATTAACAATAATATTTGCTATATGTTTGTTGGTGAGAAAACTCGTGCAAATACCCCAGACTATTTGAACTATGTGGTTGAAATAAAGCGCGATGAATGGGGAGGTATTACATTATCAAGTGAGGTAGGTAGCTTAGAGTTTAAGTCGTATAATAGTAAACTCAGTCGTAAATATACTTATAATTATAACGACCAGCGATATTATACTGAGATTACCACCGTTGAGCTTGCTTATGAGTATCTGGATAAAACTCAGAGTGAAGATTTGCGAATGACATTCGAAGGATCTTTCTCTATGTCAAGAGATGTGTTGAGAGTGGAATATCCTAATGTAGATGTAGAAGAGTAATTTACCTTAGTTATAATATATATATGAAAGTAATGAAATATTTCGTTTTCGCGTCATTGCTTTGTCTTTGTGCATGTAGCGATGATAACGATAACAAAAATAATGAGATACCCCAAGACCTGGTGGAATTGAAAGTTGACGCCAGTGAAATCAGTATTGCACAGGGGGATACCAGAACTGTAAAAATAACGTCAGGTAATGGCGAATATGTGGTAACTTCGGCAAACGAAGAAGTGGTAACGGCGGAAGTGGATGGCGATCTGGTGACACTGACAGCTGTAGAAGGGCAAAATAATGCTCAGGGAGTAGTGTATGTGAGAGATAAATACTACCAACGTGCTAAAATTTTGGTTAATACGGCAGCAGAGTTCGAATTGAAACTGAATAAGACATTATTTACACTTTATTCGCAAGTGGAAGGCGCAGATGAGGCTATAGTCAAAATCTATACAGGAAATGGAGGTTATTCATTGGAAGTGGTCGACGAAAATAATTGTATTGAGGTCGATCAGTCTACACTTGAAGATTCGGAATCATTTATAGTGAAAGGTATCGCACAGGGAAATGCAGAAGTTAAGATAACGGATCGGAAAGGAAAAGAAGCTTTTGTCAATCTGAATGTGATTGCTCCTAAGCAGATAACGACTGATGCTGATGAAAAGGGTGTGTTGATTAATGCTAATCAAGGTTCTCGGCAAGTGAAGATTCTTACAGGGAATGGAGAATATCAGATTCACGATGCTGGTGACTCGAAAATAATTCGTCTGGAAGTTTATGGTAATATCGTGACTGTTACCGGAAGAAAGGCAGGAGAAACTTCGTTTACTTTAATCGATGCCAAGAAACAGATATCCCAACCTATTCATGTAGTAATAGCGCCGGAAAAGCGTTGGTATATGAATTTAGGCAGAGATTATGCAGCTTGGACTCACTTTGGTGAGATGACCGGTGATGGATTAGAAAGCATCAAGGCTGCTACTAATGATTTCAAATTGAAAAAGATGACCTGGGAGTTGGTAACTCGTATTGATGGAACGAACTGGTTACAGACTTTCATAGGTAAGGAAGGCTATTTCATTCTTCGTGGTGGCGATTGGGAAAACAATAAGGGCAGACAGATGGAACTTGTCGGTATAAGTGATAAACTTAAACTTAGAACAGGACATGGAGCTTTCGAACTTGGAGCATGGACGCATATAGCCTTGGTTGTGGATTGTTCGAAAGGAAAAGATGACTATAATGAAAAGTACAAGCTTTATATTAATGGTAAACAACTTCAGTGGACTGATACTCATAAAACGGATATAGATTACTCTGAGATAGACCTTTGTGCAGGCAATGATGGTGAAAGAGTATCTATCGGAAAAGCTAGTGACAATAGACGTTTCCTTGATGGTGCTATACTCGAAGCACGTATATGGTATGTTTGTCGTACGGAAGAACAGTTAAAGGCTAACGCATGGAATCTTGAAGAAGTCAATCCGGAAGGATTATTGGCTCGCTGGGATTTCTCAGCCGGTGCACCGGTTGCTTATATTGAGGATGGCACTAATTCCGACCATGAATTATTAATGCATATCTCTAAGTACGATAGTTGGAATGCTACGGAATTCCCAATGAGCAGATTCGGGGAAGCTCCTATCGAAGTACCTTTTAAGTAATCTCTAAATTTGAAGAAAAATGAAAGCAATATTCAAACTGTTTATATTGAACCTCTTGGCTTTGGCATTACTTCCATCTTGTAGTGATGATGATCAGTCAAACTCAGAACAGAATGATCCGGTCAGTGGCAATATTTCTCCGGTAGGTTCATTTTCCGTAGAAGCTACCAATAACGAGAATGAACTTCTGGTGAAATGGACCAATCCCAGTAATCGCGACGTGGATATGGTAGAACTCTCTTACAGGGACGTGGAAACGAGCTTGTCTCGTGCTACCGACTTCTCACCGGGACATATCATCATACAGGTAGAACGTGATGTTACACAGGAATATCTGTTGAAAGTTCCTTATTTTGCTACTTACGAAGTTTCTGCCGTAGCTATCAGTAAAGCCGGCAAGCGATCGGTACCCGAAAGCCGTATTATGATGCCTTATCATGAAAAGGTGGATGAGCCGGAACTGAAACTGCCGGAGATGCTGGACCGTGCACATTCTTACATGACTTCTGTCATTGGATATTATTTCGGCAAGAGTTCCAGAAGCTGCTGGCGTGGTAATTATCCTTATGATGGAAAAGGTTATTGGGATGGTGATGCGTTAGTTTGGGGACAAGGTGGCGGTCTTTCGGCATTTGTCGCTATGCGTGATGCAACCAAAGAGAGCGAAGTGGAGAATCTTTACGGTGCAATGGATGATATGATGTTCAAAGGAATACAGTATTTCTGCCAGTTGGATCATGGAATTTTGGCTTATTCCTGCTACCCGGCTGCCGGTAACGAACGTTTTTACGATGATAATGTATGGATCGGGCTCGATATGGTCGACTGGTACATGGAAACGAAAGAGATGCGTTATCTGACACAGGCAAAGGTGGTGTGGCGCTACCTGATTGATCACGGTTGGGATGAGACCTGTGGAGGAGGCGTGCACTGGAAAGAGTTGAACGAACATACTACCAGCAAGCACTCTTGCTCTACCGGACCTACTGCTGTGATGGGCTGTAAGATGTATCAGGCAACTCAGGAACAGGAATATCTGGACTGGGCGATCAAATGTTACGACTATATGCTCGATGTATTGCAAGATAAGTCCGACCATTTATTTTATGACAATGTGCGTCCGAATAAGGATGATCCCAATTTGCCGGGTGACCTTGAAAAAAACAAGTATTCTTACAACTCCGGACAACCATTGCAGGCAGCCTGTCTCTTATATAAGATTACCGGCGAACAGAAATATCTGGATGAAGCGTATGCGATTGCTGAAAGCTGTCATAAGAAATGGTTTATGCCCTATCGTTCCAAAGAGCTGAACCTTACTTTCAATATTCTTGCTCCGGGACATGCCTGGTTCAATACGATCATGTGCCGCGGATTCTTTGAACTTTATTCTATAGACAATGACCGTAAATATATCGATGATATCGAAAAGTCAATGATTCATGCGTGGAGCAGTAGCTGTCATCAGGGCAACAACTTGCTGAATGACGATGATCTGAGAGGGGGGACTACCAAGACCAGTTGGGAAATACTCCATCAGGGAGCATTGGTTGAATTGTATGCCCGGTTAGCAGTATTGGAACGTGAAAACCGATAGTTGAATGATTCCCGTTCAGGGAAAATAAGAAAATAAAAAAGCCATCCCCGGAATAGACGAAGTAGGGATGGCTTTTTTGTAGTGTGCTTACTATTGTTCGGCAGACTATGTTCCGTGAGTTTTTGGAAAGGTTATTCCTTGACAGGCTCAGCCGGTTTGTCTTTGGATGCAGTGTCAGTAACGACTGTATCGTTGACAATAGCGGTCGGTGCACTCAGTTCTGTCTTAACAGGTTCCTCGCTCTTGGTTACAGTATCTTTTACTACTGTATCATTAACGATAGCTGTTGCATTAACTTCTGTCAGGGCTGTCGCAGCTTCTGCAGAGTTCTGAGCCTTAACAAGGAATGAACCACCACAAACAAACATAAACATTGCTACTACTAATACTAATTTTTTCATAATCGTTTGCTTTAATGATTATTAAACATATATTTTCAATTCTCTCTTATGTGTTAGGGAATCGGTTGTTACGTTATCTAACGGCTAATTAAAGGTCAAAGTGTGTGCCAAAGACTGATGTACGCTGTTAATGTATTGATTATAAGTGAGATATGTGGATTGTGTACATTGTCTATAGTGTGGAAACGTATGGGAAATGTGTGGAAAATGGGGCAGGGAGTGTGGAATATTTCTACAGTAATATACTTTGCTAAGTAACGATAAATAATGCGAGAATGGTTATGATACAATCAATAGCTATTCTATTTTTCTTTCGTATCACCTAGGTTGAACAATTGAATCACCTAGGTAATACATTCGTCACCTAGGTACTACGAAATAAAATAACTAATAAAAATGAAAGTTTCGGCAAATAGAATGCTTGTTTAGCGGTAACTTACCCTAAACGGCATGGAAATGAAATACCTGACTAAACAGTTGAAAACTATTCGATTTCATCCGGCCAAGGACAGGGCTTACCTGTGGCTTTGACAGTCGGACGCTGGGCATTTACTTTTCTCAAATAGGTTCCTAATTCTTTAGAAAGGTGTCTGACAATATCCGGATGTTGCGTGCTGAGGTCATGACTTTCGCCTATATCATCGGGAATATTGAATAGCTCTTTTTTGCCTGTGCCATAGTAATAGATCAATTTCCAGTCACCATTGCGTACGGCACAATTAAAGTTGATTCCCGGACCGTCGTTTCCCCAGTTGTTGGGCATGTTCCAAAAGAGGCTGCGCCCTTTGGAAGGATTTCCGGTTTGTTTCAGCAGAGGCAGGAAACTGATACCATCGATAGGCTGAACCGTTTGGTATTTTTTGATACCTGCCATTTCGAGGATAGTGGGATAAAAGTCTTCTATCAGCAGATAATCATTGCATTTGCTGTTAGGCGCTACGACACCGGGCCAGCTGACGATCATCGGCTCACGGATGCCACCTTCATAGGTGGAGCCCTTACCACTATTCAGTGGATGGTTTTGTGTATGGAGTTTGCCGTCACGCCAGTATGATTCGGCGGCAAGTCCTCCGTTGTCGCTCATAAAGATGATGATGGTGTTGTCAGCTTCTCCGCTTTTTTCCAGCCAGTCCATTAAATCACCCAGACTCTTATCCATACCTTCTATCAGCGTGGCATAAGCGGCTTCGTGATCGGTCATGCCTTTTTTCTTGTATTTGTCGTAGAAACGTTTGTCCTTGTCCAATGGGACATGGATGGCGTATTGAGACATATACAGGTAGAAGGGTTGGTTGTACTTCTTGGCTTTGTTCAATGCTTTGATGGCTTCTAAGGTTAATGCTTCGGTAACGAAGGTTTCCGTTCCCCAGTACTTCTCAAGTCCGGGAACGGCCATGAGCGATATCGGTTTTCCGTTTTTGTTGTGACCATAATTTTCTTCTCCCAGATAGCTGGCAAGTCCTCCGGCTGCGTGTCCGGCTATGTTTACTTCGAATCCCCAGTGGTGCGGGTCTTCTCCCGGAGTATCTATGGCGCCGAAATGTGCCTTTCCGCAATGAATCGTATGATAGCCGCTGTCTTTCAGCAGTTGTACGAAAGAAGTTCCTACGAATGTATTGTTGGTGCCAGGCACCTGACTTACTCCGTTATAGTTCCAGTCTGGTACTTCCAGCACTTTATCTTTACGGTCTGTTTTTATATTCTTTTGCAGTGTCCAGTTGGTTACTCGGTGACGTGCCGCGTTCGTTCCGGTGATGAGGCTGCATCGGGTGGGAGAACTGATACTGCTCGCATACGCTTGTGTAAACATCATGCCCTGTTTGGCAAGTCGTTCCATGTTGGGTGTTTCATACAGCTCATTGTAGTCTGTCTTTTGTGTCCAGAAGGGGAGCGAAGTGTCCTGCCATCCCATGTCATCTACCATAAAGAGGATGATGTTAGGACGTTTGTCCACCCGTTGTGTCTGAACGGACTTCTGTGCTTGCAGACTGGTACTAACCAGTGGTATGAGCGTGAGGGGGAAAAGTATTTTTTTGTTCATCGGTTGATTATTTAGTGTTATTTCTTTATTTCAATTCTACCGGTCTTTCTTATGGGTATACTCCGTAATTCCTGCTTTTTGCCGGAATCAGCCCATATTCTCAATGTGCCGGTACAATGGACGTCCAGTATCAATGTATCTGCACTACGTTCAAGTATCTGCACGGTAGCAGGCGACAGATATTTCTCTTGTATGCCGATAACTGCCCAGCCTTTGCGGATAGGACAAAGGTGGAACAGGCAATCTGTGAATCCGGATAGCTTTATTTTTCTTTCGGATGCGGTCAATACTTCTGCGCTTTGTTTTTCCCAGTTGAATGCGAGAATGCTATCGGAAGAAAAACGAGCGGATTCTTCGATATTTTCCCGTAAAAAGTAATCTTCCCGCTTGATGAAGCTTTCTACTTCTTGGTAAGAGGGGGAGGTGTTCAGATTGTAACAAATGACTGAGGTGGCTTCGTCCCCTGTAGGTGCAAATACCCGGTAGGCTTTGCCGCTTTGCAATGGATTGGTCAGTATGCATTCCGGAGTTGGAACGGCTGGGGCTGAGGGACGGAATATCTTTCCGGCTTCATCAATCAGGGGACGGATATTAGCTGCAATAAATTCAGTTGGTGAGTCTGATAGGTAAACAGGTCCACCGGAGATGGCCTTTGAACGTGCCATCAGACTACCGCAAATGGTATCACAAGAGTGAAACATGTCGTGGTCAGGCCAGACGGTTTGTCCCTGCATGAGTGTATTGGTATACGACTGGAACAGATGTGACTTTGCCATATTTTCGTCATATTTCTTGTAATCTATGCTGACACGCGTCACACTGCTGTACAGGGTGTGGTCCATGTTCAGAACATTCTGTGCCATGCAGTTCATTAGTCCCATTTGCAGGCGGTGTGTCTGGTGCTCCAAAGCAAGGTTGCAGTCTTTTGCCTGACGGATAACCTGTGTGCCACCCATGTAGAGTGGGAGAGTGAATGACTGATTGTCTATCTTTAGAAAATCAAATCCATATTCTTTCATCGTACGGATATGATATTCGTACCATGCTTCTATCTTGTCCGTGCTTGTGCCGGGCAGTAGGCTGCCATTGTAGGCATATAAGGTTTGCCGGATTTCCGGTGGAAAGTCATTATCGGCAGAGATTCCCAGCCAATAGCCGGAAAGACTGTACCATAAGCCTATCCATCGGATTTTGTCTGCTTGTTTGCGGTTCATGATACGCATCCATCCGTTAGGGAAACGTTTTTTATCGGGAACGAGACTGGTCAGTTGGCGGTTCTTATTCGCAATGTGACCATCGTCAATTAATATGTAACGTACAGGTATGCCCGATGATTCAATGGCGTCGATATCATTGAGTATTTTTGTTTCATCGATATCAAAATGATAATGTTCCCAAGTACACCACCCCAAATAGTTAAAAGCATCGAAATACTGTTTGTCGGTTCTTTTACGGAGAGTGGGCACTGCTGCATTATCTGCCGTTAACGAATGGTAGGCATCGCTGAATACATGATATACAGATGAAGATTTCCGGATAAGAAGGAGAGGGAGTTGTCCGTTTAGTGCGTCTTCTCCCAACGTGGAGATATACAGCGTGATTGTCCCGTCCTGATTAACTTGAAACCAGCTGAGGCTGTTGTCGCCAGCAATGGCCTTGGCGAATAAGTACTCTCCATCAGAGAGTTCAAAGAGTAGTGCATCACCCGATACGGACGGTAGAGCATTGGAAGGGATACCTTCATAATCGCTTCGTGTAAGGTCTTCCAGGCGGCTGAATACCCAAGGAAGTAACCGGTTCGTGTTATTCGGCCATTGATAGTCGTCGGGACGGGAATCACGACTGAAGAATATTCCACGAACATACAAAGGAAGTGCAACTTTATACGAAAGTGTACCCTGATGTTCCGGTACTTGCTGTTCGTATATTATGGGGGTAGATGGAGTATAGGTATTCAGGTCGATATTTTTTTCCATCCGGTAAGCTGCAACATCTTTGTATGTTTTTCCTTTATGGTAGGTAAACGGGTTCTGGGCAGACAGCGATGCTGTAGCAAAGATGCCCGTCAATGTCCATAAACAGATGTGGATAAATCTTCTCATGCCTCTTGTCTATTTTACAGAATATGCGCTGAAATTAATAATATCCGGCAATGCGATCGATTCGGTTACAGTCAGTTTTAATGCAGTGGCTTCTACCGGTTCAAACTTTTCGATCCGTTTGTGTCCTACCGATTCTCCTGTGCAGACGGTTTGCCATTTTCCGTCCACTTTGGCTTCTATTTGATATTGTCGGATGCGTTCTCCGTTTTTAATGTTTTCCTGGATAATACAATAATTGACCGGTTGCTTCTTTTCAAATTTCAGTGTCAGGCTTTTCTTTTGTCCCGAAATGCGGGCTATCGGAGAGGAAAATCGACGATTGATTTCGTCTCCCATTTCTTTCAGGCGCTGTACATCTCCGACAGGGATTAACCCGGTCGGGTCAGGAGTTAATCCGAGAATGAGGGTAGCGTTTCTTCCTACTGACTTTTCATATTTGTTCATCAGAGTGTTTAGCGGATAGATATTATTTTCGTCATCCGGTTCCCAAAACCATTCATGGCGACCGTTTGCTCCTCGTAGCGGAGTGTCTGCCATTGCAGGTACCCAGTATTTGCCGTTCTTGTCACCGTGCTTTAAGAGTTCGATCTGATCGATGTTACTTTCAATGCGTTTATGATGTGAACAGGGAACGGGAAAGGTAGACCAGCAAGGATATTCTACTGTACCTGTTTCCGAACCTCCCCATCGGAAGTCGGCACGGTCGATGTTATGATAGAAAAGACAGTTGGGCTGATACTTATTAACAATCGGTTCTACGTCCGGACCGTCGCCACGTGGATCATCGGCTCCGCCGTCAAACCATATCATATATAAATCTCCGTAGCGGGTACAGAGTTCTGTAACCATCTTCTCGCACAGACGCTTGTACCATGACTGGCGGTTGCGGGCGAATTCTCCTTCTCCTTCGGCTTTGAAGTTATGAATACCTAGCAGTGAGTTCCAGCGGATGCCGATGTAGATGCCCGGTTGCAGCCCGTATTTGCGACAGGAATTTACGAAGTCGCGGACAATATCTCCTTTTCCGTCTCTCCATTTCACAGCTTTCAGGCAATAAGGGTTGACATCGCTTTGCCAGAGTCCGAAACCTGTCTCGTGGGTGGCTGTCAGTACGGCAAATTTACATCCGGCAGCTTTGGCGGCCTGTACCCATTGGTCGGTGTTCAGTTCTGTCGGGTTGAAGATATTATAATCTTCGATAGGATTGATACGGTTGTTGCCTTGCCCGTAGCGGATGCCGTCGAACACATGCAGGTCATAATGGAAGACAGCACCCATTTCAGCTTCATGCCATTTGAGTTGATGAGGCTTGGGGGTGGGTATGTCCTGCTGTTGGGCGAAGCTGTAAGCTGAGCATAAGATAAAGAGGGAGAGATAGCAAAGTTTTTTCATGGTGTTTCTTTAGTTATGGTTTCAGATAATGGGCAAATGAATCATTGGTATGGAGTAGCCATGCCTTGAGTTGTTTGTTGAATTGCCGGACCAGATGGGGGGATTGTCCGGCAATATTATCCATTTGATATGGGTCTTTGGTTCGGTCGAAAAGAACTGTTTCGTCTATTTTTCCATTGGTTGCGTGAACTGCGAATGTGTGGGTTGCCGTACGTAGGCCGCGATATCCGGTAGCGTGATTGTCAAACTGTACATAATAATAAGGTTGCACAACCTCTTTTTTACTCTTTCCCAGAATCTGACGGGATAAGTCGAAAGTTTGTACGGTTTCGGGTATTTCCTTTCGAAATCCCATCAAGGATAAGAGAGAAGGATACAAGTCGGCAAAAGCAATCATTAAACGGTCGTCTTTGCGCGGCTTTATCTTTGCCGGCCAAGAGATAATCATGGGGATACGCATGGATTCTTCGTAAAAGATATCCTTTCCGGCAGCATTGTGAGCTCCCATGCAGATACCATGATCGGACGTAAATACAACGATGGTATTCTCAAAAAGTCCATTGCTTTTGAGCGTTTCGATGATACGTCCTACGTTCTCGTCTACTCCTGTGATACAGGCGTAATAGTTGCGTATATTATTTCTGAAATAGTTTCCCATTTCGGTACCTTTGGCGGGTATGTCCGGTCGATTGGCACAGAGAGCTTCCACATCCATATCCTTATATAAGGCTTTGTATCTGTCAGGAACCAGTTCGTAACCGGTATGTGGAGGGTTCATTGAAACGACCAATGCGAAAGGCTGTTTACTCTCTTTTTGTGCCTGAATGTATTCGATGGCTCTGTCTGCTTCATAAGCAGGTCCCCATTGGTTGACATAATAGAAACTGTCACGTGGGGCAGTGGCGTTCCAGTACATTGGTTTCAGATGATAATCGTAGGTTCCGTATGCTATCCAGTGTTCGAATCCATGACGGCGTTCGGGAGGACACCATTCGTTCCATGCTACTTTACCATGATTGTTGTAGGTATCTACATAGGGTTTATAAGGAGAATCCAGATGCCATTTTCCTATATATCCTGTACGGTAGTCCATGTCTTTTAGTACATCACTCCAGCAGCGTGCCTCCTGCGGAAGTTCTACTCCGTAAGGTGCTGTTTGTGAGTTACAGTTTCCTACCACTTTGTTATGGAGAGGATACATGCCTGTCATCAGCATGGCCCGGGCAGGCGATGAAACAGGATAACTGCTGACAGCATTGGTGAATAGCACTCCTTCGGAAGCCAGATTATCCAGGCAAGGGGTCTTTACAGGTTCTCTGCCCAGGCAGCCTAGTGCGTCACCCCGATATTGGTCTGCCATGATGAAGACAAGATTCGGAGGTGTCTGGGCGGCAAGCGGAAGAATCGGAACGACGAATGTAGCTCCGATCAACCATTTATGATAATATTTAGTCTTTGGTATGTGCATTATCATAAAAATAGTTTTTTTGTGTCTGACAAGTTAAGATCAACTAAGGTCATCGTATGTATTATTTAAAGGTGTACATGAAATTGTTATACGGTTGCAAATGTATGCAAACAATGTGGTTCCGAGTATACCTGTTTCTTTCATTCAACATACATGTTTAATTCAGAAGTCCATTTCTTCATTCTATTTTTTGTATGTTTTGACTTAATTTCGTTTATTTGCTATAAATTGATTAATAGAATGAAGCACTTAAATCTAATTCTGACACTTCTGATTCTGATCTGTTATCCGCTGCATCCTGCTTATGCTTTTTTTGATAAAGATATTCAATTGCTGACGATGAGGGATGGATTGGCAGATAACACGATTCCTTGCATATATAAGGATGAAGACGGATTTATGTGGTTTGGTACGGATAACGGATTAAGCCGTTATGATGGAAAAACGATTCAGAACTTTAAGCCTGCTGAGGCTTATGTCTCAGTTTCCGGTATTGTGAGGTTGTCAGATGATCTTTTAGGTGTCGTATCTGATGGATTTCTTTATTACTTCAACCGAAAGCTGGAAACTTTTCTTCCGAAATGCGTTGATTCTGCTATTTCGACAGGTGTTACTCATGTCTTAGTTGCTGATGATTCTTCCTATTGGGGAATATCAGGAAGCAGGCTGATACTTTATCAATGGGAGATAGAACAAGGTGAGGAAGAGGGAGAATATGCTGTTCGGGTAAACATACAAAAGGAGTTTCAGTTATTAGAGGAAAAAACGGAGCTCTTTTCTTCTATCTGTTATCGTGAAGAAGATAAGAACGGGATATGGCTGACTACTAATCGGGGGAATCTGATTCTGTTTCATCCGGATACTCCGGAATCGTATCAAAAGATATCGTTGGCAGACGGAAAACCGTTACAAGTTACTTCCATTTTAAATAAAGACGGTATCGTCTGGATTTCAACCATTGCCAAAGGTATTGTACGCTATCATACGAAGTCGGGACATATTGACCGAATTTCGTTTGGTGGAACAGGAAAGGAGAATCTCCTTTCCCATACAGATGTTTATCAGATTGTATTTGTTGGTAACAATCGATATCTGGCAGTGACATGGGGTGGCTATACACTATTGATGCCGGATGAAAAGCAGCCGGAAGAATTGACATCAGAGATTTATAGCAATACACATACGCAGATTTACCGGAATCTGGAAACGCGTATGATTTCTGCTTATTATGATCCGAATGGCCTTCTTTGGATTGGAACTAATGGGGGAGGGGTGATGTATTCGGATTTGAGGTCACAGTTCTATGACCGTTATTATCAGGACAGACATAACGAAATATGCAGTATCCTTCTGGATGATAATCATCGAGTGTGGTTAGCGACCTATCATAAAGGAATCATGCGAAGTGACATGCCATACGTACAAGGGAAAAAACTTAGTTTTTCTAAAGTAGATACAGGAAGTGGAAAATCCGAAGAAACGATGTTATGTGCTCTGGAAGACGCAGACGGAAATCTGTGGTTTGGCAATATAGACGGCACTTTGACTGTCTGCCACATCCGGACCGGTCGTTTTGTTGTTCATTCATTGTTGGTGGATGGTGTTGCCAACAGGGCTTCGGTATGGGCTTTATATATGGATAATAAGAACAGGCTCTACGTAGGTACGGGCGATGGGCTGCTGTTGTATAATCATCAGGAGAGTACATGCGTCAAGTTATCTGCTGAACGGTATTTGAATGAGAAAAGACAACCCTTTATCCGTGCGATTGTTCAGACCAAGGATGGGACAATATGGCTGGGGACAAGTAATATGGGAGTTTGCAGATTGGTTGAATCTGCTTCCGGAGATATATCCGTAGAAAACGGATATGAGGGAAGAATGAATATGGAATATCGTTCGGTACGCTCATTACTGGCATCTTCGGATGGAAATTTATATATAGGTTATACGGATGGCTTTGCTGTCCTGTCTCCCCGAGAGAATTCAATCAGCGCGCATTATACAACGAATAACGGATTGTGCAGTAACTTTATCGGCTGTATGGCAGAAGACAACGAGGGGCATGTCTGGCTGGGAAGTAACTCCGGCATATCGCGTTATGGCCGTCGCCAGCATCTTTTCTATAACTACTACATAGCGGGTAGTAACCGTTCTGCTATATTCAGTGATAAGACTTTATTCTTCGGGAATAATCAGAGCCTGACTTATTTCAATCCGGAGGAAATAAATGCTTATCCAACGAATGAGCGTGTATTGATAACTGGTTTGGAAGTTGATAACCGTCCTGTTGGGATAGGGGAAAAGGTAAATAATCAGATTATACTCAATCAAATAATCTCTTCTGCAGAGCGGATTGTACTGGATAATGATAATAGGGACTTCTCCTTGAGTTTCAATAACTTGTCCTATTCGGATGAACGACAGAAATATAACTACCGGCTTTTACCTTATCAGGGGAATTGGCTGATCTCTGATGAGGGAGAGAGAGCTTCGTATACCAATCTCCCTGCCGGAGATTATGTGTTTGAAGTGAGGAATATTTATCCGAATGGTGAGACTGGGGAGGTAACTTCATTGAAGATTGTTATTCTCCCTCATTGGAGCCAGACTTTTGTTTTTCGGCTTTTCGTCTCTCTGTTATTGTTGGGAGGAGTAGCTTATGGAATGCGGTTGATAAAACTTCGCCAAAAACGAATGGAACACGAAATGCAGATGAAGCATGAACTGCTGACGGTCAGCCTGGAGCGTGAGAAAGAACATCAGATACGTGTGGAACGTGAGAACTTTTTTACGGGAGTTGCCCATGAACTGCGTACACCGCTGACTCTGATTCTTGCTCCGGTGCAGGAACTGATGAAACGGTATAGTCCGTCGGAGGACTTTTATAAGAAATTGCAACTCATATATAAGAATGCGACTTCACTGCATACTTTAGTCGATCAGTTGCTTTATATACAAAAGATAGAGGCTGGAATGGTCAGGCTTCAATTGTCAGAGACTGATTTGGTGCAGTTGGTTCGTAATGTGTCGGAACCGTTCCGGCAGATGTCCGAAATCAGACAACTGCACTTTGATGTTGATTTACCCGATGAGAGGCTTTTGTATTGGGTAGATGAGGGAAAGATTACTTCGGCTGTGCAGAATCTTCTTTCTAATGCCTTTAAGTATACGCCTCCGGGAGGACATGTTCTGCTCTCCGTATCTCCTGCCATGAGAAACGGTCAAGGCTATTGCCGGATAACGGTTTCGGATACGGGTGCGGGGATTCCGGAAGAGTTGCAGAAACATATTTTTGAATCGTTCATAACAGGCGATAATAGACCGGAAATGTCAACAAAGGCAGGAGTGGGACTACATATTGTGAAGACTACGATGGACTTGCATCATGGATTGGTTACTTTAAAGAGCGTGCCTGATGAAGGGAGTACCTTTGCCCTTTATATTCCCGAAGGAAAAGCGCATTTTGCAAAAGATACTTATGAGCTTGTAGACGCTCAGCAGGAAAAAATAAAGGATGAGGATTTGGAACCAGAGTCGTTTTCTCCGGCGTCGGAAAATAATGTGCAGGAGGCGGGAGTTAAAAAGAGTCTGCTGATAATAGAAGATAATGAAGATGTCCGTGAATATATCCGGAGCTTATTTGCTTCCAGATATACTGTCTATGAAGCCGGGGATGGGGAGGAAGGAGTGCGGGTGGCAAAAGAACAGTTGCCCGACCTTATAATCTCGGATGTGATGATGCCCGTAAAAGACGGTTTTACTTGCTGTCGGGAAATTCGTAGGCAGCAGGAGACTGCTCCTATTCCTATTCTGATGTTGACCGCTAAAGCGGAGGATATTGATATCATGCAGGGCTGCAATAGCGGAGCGGATGATTATATGATGAAACCGTTTAATCCGGAGGTATTAAAAACAAAAGTGGATAACTTGATTTTGCAGCGTGAGCGATTGAAACGGATTTATACAAAAGCTCTGATGCTGAAACGGAAGTCAGAAGAAGGAGAGAAAGAAGATGCCTTTTTGCAGCGGCTTATCTCTATAATAGAAGCCAATCTTTCTAATGTAGACTTTAATGTAAAGATGTTGGCGGAGCAATTGAACATGAGTCAGCCAACCTTATACCGGAAGGTGAAACAGCGCAGTGAATTGTCGGTTATTGATATGATCCGCAGTATACGTATAAGCAAGGCGGCAACATTAATTCTGGAGAACCACTATTCAATTCAGGAAATCTCGGAAATGGTTGGGTATTCCGACACCCGTACTTTGCGTAAGCACTTTATGGAACAGTTTGGCGTATCCCCCTCTAAATATATAAATAGCGCTGATTTATATTCTATAGGTTGATATTATATAGTTTCAGTTTATTATATAATGTCTTCCGGTCGATATTGAGCAATTGTGCTGCCTTACTTTTATTATTTCCGGTCTGGCGCAATGCTTCCAGAATGTGTTCTTTCTCCGTCTCTTCATTGCGTAGCGCCATACTTGCCGGACAAGCAGTAGTCGTCTCCAGCAATTCGGTTCCTAATTCAAGAAGAGTGATGAAACTGCCTTGTGCCAGTAAAGTAGCTCTTTTAACGATATTCTTCATCTGGCGTAAGTTGCCCGGCCAGTGATAGTTGAGCAAAGCTTGTGATGCTTTCGAGTCGAAACCGATCAGGTGTTTGTCAAGCTCCTTGTTTGCCTGGTCGAGGAAGAAATTGGCAAACAGCAGTATGTCTTCTTTTCGTTCTTTCAGGTCGGGCATCCGCAGGGTAAATTCGTTGATACGGTGGAAAAGGTCTTCACGGAAAGTTCCCTTTTCGATGGCCTGTTCCAGATTCTCGTTGGTAGCAGAAACCAGACGGATATCAACCGCTACTTCCTGTGTGGAACCGACCGGACGGATCTTTCTCTCTTGCAGGGCACGGAGAAGTTGTATCTGCACCTCATAGCCGAGATTGCCTATCTCATCCAAAAAGATAGTACCGCCATTGGCTGCAACAAACGCTCCTGTTTTGTCAGTCAGTGCTCCTGTAAAAGAGCCTTTCACGTGACCGAAGAATTCGGATGCGGCTAATTCTTTGGGAATCGAACCGCAATCTACCGCGATAAACGGTTTATCGTTTCGTTTACTCAGTTGATGGATACGGTGTGCCACATACTCTTTTCCCGTTCCGCTGGAGCCGTTGATCAGTACGGACATATTAGTTGGAGCGACCAGACCTACATAATTATAGAGTTGCTTGGCGGCATCACTTTCTCCTTCCAGATAAGCATGATGAGTCTCGGCATTATTGGAGGATACGGCAGAAGTACTTTTTTTTGCAGGGGCTTTGGCAGTGTTATGAACGGCTGAGGTTTCTTTCGCTTGCAAAGCTTCCGACATTTTTTTCAGCAATTCTTCCGGGTTCACCGGTTTGGCAACGTAGTCACGTGCTCCCAGTTTCATAGCCTGCACTGCCGATTGGATATCGGCATAGCCGGTCATAATAATCAAAGGTATATCGATTCCCTTTTCGTTCATCCACTTCAGAAGATCGATACCATCGTGATCGGGTAAACGCAAATCGGACAGGATCAAGTCTGCTCCTTGTCCTTCAATGTGCTTCTGGGCACGGGCAATGTTACTCACTGACGATACTTCAAACCCTTTTTTTCCTAGCCAGGTTTTCAGCATCATTCCGAAAGTGATATCGTCTTCAATAATTAATATGGATTTCATCATACTCTCTTTTGCCTCTTTTTAATGCTGCAAAGGTAAGAGGATTTGGGCGAAAGTAGTATATTTGCAAACTTAAATTAAATAAAAGTGTTATGAAAAAGATTGCATACTTACTATTAACCATATCGTTTTGCGGACTTACAGCCTGCAAAACCGGAACAAAAAAAGGAGGAAATATGGACAACGAAACGTTGGTTAAGATTGAAACAACCTTGGGAGACATCAAGGTTAAGTTGTATAACGAGACGCCTAAACATCGTGATAATTTCATTAAACTGGCGGAAGAGGGTGTTTATGAAGGAACGCTGTTCCATCGTGTTATCAAAGATTTCATGATTCAGGCAGGTGATCCGGATTCAAAGAATGCACCGAAAGGAAAGATGCTGGGAGCAGGAGATGTGGGTTACACACTTCCGGCTGAGTTTGTATATCCGAAGTATTTTCACAAAAAAGGTGCTTTGTCGGCTGCCCGTCAGGGAGACAATGTGAATCCGAAGAAGGAATCTTCCGGTTGCCAGTTCTATATTGTAACAGGTAAAGTCTACAATGATTCCACTTTGCTGGGCATGGAAAGCCAGATGAATGAAAATAAGATCAATGTTATTTTCAATACATTGGCTCAGAAGCATATGAAGGAAATCTATAAGATGCGGAAAGAGAACGATGAAAACGGTCTCTATGAATTGCAGGAAAAACTTTTTGCGCAGGCTCAGGAAGAAGCTGCCAAGCAACCGGAATTTCATTTCACACCGGAGCAGGTCGAGGCTTACACGACAGTAGGAGGTACTCCGCATTTGGACGGCGAATATACGGTCTTCGGCGAAGTGGTAGAAGGGATGGATATTGTGGATAAAATCCAGCAGGTGAAAACCGACCGTAGCGACCGCCCCGAAGAAGACGTGAAAATAGTAAAAGTAGAAGTACTAGATTAAGTAGAATGAAGATTAACAGGCATATTCTGGATAATGGGTTGCGTTTGGTACACTCGCAGGACGAAAGTACACAGATGGTAGCTCTTAATATATTATATAATGTGGGAGCACGCGACGAACATCCCGAACATACCGGCTTCGCCCATTTGTTCGAACACTTGATGTTCGGAGGTTCGGTGAATATCCCCGATTATGATATGCCGCTGCAACTGGCAGGCGGTGAGAATAATGCCTGGACCAATAATGACATCACCAATTACTACCTCACTGTACCCCGGCAAAATGTAGAAACCGGTTTTTGGCTGGAATCTGACCGTATGCTGAGCCTCGATTTCAGTGGGCGGAGTCTGGAAGTACAGCGTGGAGTAGTAATGGAAGAATTCAAGCAACGTTGCTTGAATCAGCCTTATGGAGATGTTGGTCATCTTTTGCGCCCTTTGGCATACCGGACACATACTTATCAGTGGCCTACCATTGGGAAAGATTTGTCGCATATAGCCAATGCGACACTGGAAGAAGTGAAAGCATTCTTCTTCCGTTTCTATGCCCCGAACAATGCAATCTTGGCTGTAACGGGGAATATTGCTTTTGAAGAAGCAGTCGCATTGACGGAGAAATGGTTTGGGCCTATCCCTCGCAGGGAGGTTCCTCAACGGAATCTTCCGCAGGAACCGGAGCAGACGGAAGAAAGGCGGTTGACGGTAGAGCGAAACGTACCCCTTGATTCTTTATTCATGGCGTATCATATGTGCAGCCATGATCATCCGGATTATTATGCTTTTGATATATTGTCGGATTTGTTGAGTAACGGTCGTTCCAGTCGTTTGAATCAGCATCTGGTGCAACAAAAGCAACTGTTTTCAAGTATTGACGCTTATATCTCCGGTAGTGTGGATGCCGGATTATTCCATATCTCCGGCAAACCTTCGGCAGGTGTATCGCTGGAACAGGCGGAAGCGGCTGTGCGTGAAGAACTGGAGCGTTTGCAACAAGAACCTGTAGACGAACAGGAACTGGAAAAAGTAAAGAATAAATTCGAATCGACACAGATATTCGGCAATATCAATTATTTGAATGTCGCTACCAATCTGGCATGGTTCGAACTGTTAGGCAGAGCGGAAGACATGGAAAAGGAAGTGGACCGTTATCGCGCTGTTACTGCCGGACAGTTGCAAAGAGTTGCCCAGTCTGCTTTCCGGAAAGAGAATGGAGTGATACTTTATTATAAAAAACAAGTGTCCTGATTCTCTCCTTTGGAGTGGGACATTTAATAGAGGCAACATCGGGATGCAAAGTTGCCGGGATATGCGATTAACTACGGAAAAATAAATGAGAAATATCTATAGTATATATAAGGAACATTACAAGGCACTGCTCTCTCTCGGATTGCCCATTGTAATCGGGCAAATAGGAGTTATCGTGCTTGGTTTTGCCGATACGTTGATGATTGGACACCATAGTACGATAGAACTGGGTGCTGCCTCCTTCGTTAATAATGTATTCAATCTGGTGATTATTTTCAGCACAGGTTTCTCGTATGGGCTGACTCCTATTGTAGGAGGCTTGTATGGAACTCATCAGTATGCTCCGGCAGGACAGGCATTGCGCAACAGTTTGCTGGCAAATTTATTGGTAGCACTCTTACTCACAATTGCTATGACTGTCCTTTACTTCAATGTGGAGAATCTGGGGCAGCCGGAGGAACTTATTCCTCTGATTAAACCTTATTATCTGGTTCTGCTGGCTTCACTTGTCTTTGTGATGCTTTTCAATGGCTTCAAGCAGTTTACGGATGGAATTACGGACACTAAAACTGCCATGTGGATATTGCTCGGTGGAAACGTGCTGAATATCATTGGTAATTATATCCTGATATACGGAAAGCTGGGCTTGCCGGAAATGGGTTTGCTAGGTGCCGGTATCAGTACGCTGTTCTCGCGTATCGTGATGGTGATCGTGTTTGTTATTATCTTTATGCGGAGTCCGCGTTTTCTTCGTTTTAAACTCGGCTTTTATCGTTTGGGATGGTCTAAAGCTATCTTCGGACGTTTAAATTCTCTGGGCTGGCCGATTGCTTTTCAGATGGGGATGGAGACAGCTTCGTTCAGTTTGAGTGCGGTGATGATTGGCTGGTTGGGCACGATTGCACTGGCTTCTCATCAGGTCATGCTGGCCATTTCTCAGTTTACTTTCATGATGTATTATGGGATGGGAGCTGCTGTAGCTGTCCGTGTGAGTAACTTTAACGGGCAGGGCGATATACTCAATGTACGTCGTTCGGCTTATGCCGGTTTTCATCTGATGATGGCGTTGGGTGTTGTGCTTTCTTCTATTGTATTCCTTTGCCGCAATTATTTGGGAGGCTGGTTTACCGACAGCACCGAGGTGGCGGCTATGGTGACTTCACTGATTTTCCCATTCCTGGTATATCAGTTTGGCGATGGATTGCAGATTACCTTTGCCAATGCTTTGCGTGGAATCTCAGATGTGAAATTAATGATGCTGATTGCCTTCATTGCTTATTTCCTCATTTCGCTTCCGGTCGGTTACTTTTGCGGATTTGTGCTGGAATGGGGGATAATAGGTGTCTGGATGGCATTTCCTTTTGGGTTGACCAGTGCCGGTCTGATGTTATGGTGGCGTTTCCATCAGAAGACGAAACTTCCGTCCCCGATTCAAAATAAATAATTCAAAATCTTTATTTGCCTATGGCTTCCTTCCGCTTCACCAAACTGAAAATAACCATTGGCTATATTTTGCTGTTGGCGATTCTTCTTTTTTCTCTGGTGTTTGTGCATCAGGAAATGGAAACACTGTCGGCTGCAGACGATCAGCAGAATCTGAGAACAGACAGTCTGCTGACCCTTCTTCACGAAAAGGACCAGAATACCCTTCAGATGCTGCGGGTATTGAGCGAGGCGAATGACAGCTTGCTTTCCGCTTCAGAAATTGAAGAAATCATCTCCGAACAGCAGGATTCGGTGATTACCCAGCAACGGGTACAGCATCGGGTCATTACCAAACGCGATTCTTTGATAACTACCCCCAAAAAGAAAGGCTTTTTCAAACGCTTGGGGGAAGTGTTCGCACCTTCTAAAAAAGATACTGCCGTGTTGGTCAACACTTCTCTGGAAGTGGCTACCGATACAATTCTGGAACCTGTTAAGTCGGCGGATTCTCTTCAGCATAAGATTCGCATGGCTACCGAAGAGAAACGCTTGCAACGGCGAAGAACGATCCGGCGTACCAGTACGAGGTATCAGCGGATGAACACACAGTTGACCGCAAGAATGGATAGCCTGATTAAGGGGTATGAGGAGAAAATGACTGAACGTGCCCGTCAGGATGCGGCACTTCAGCAGGAGGTGAGGATGCGTTCGGCAAGCATCATTGCAGGCATCGCTATTGGTGCTGTATTCCTGTCTGCTTTTTTTCTGATTCTGATCATGCGGGATATCACTCGCAGCAATCGTTATCGAAGCCAGCTTGAAGAAGCGAATAAGCGGGCGGAAGATTTGCTTGTCGCCCGTGAAAAGCTGATGCTTGCTATTACCCATGACTTCAAGGCACCGTTGGGCTCTATCATGGGATATACGGAATTGCTGTCCCGGCTGACCGAAGATGAACGGCAACGATTCTACCTGGACAATATGAAGAGCTCTTCGGAACATTTACTGAAGTTAGTAAGCGACTTGCTTGATTTTCACCGTCTCGATCTTAATAAGGCAGAAGTGAACCGGATTGTTTTTAATCCGTCCCAGCTATTTGAGGAAATCCGTGTTTGCTTTGAACCGCTGACGGCGGCAAAAGGCTTGGTATTGCAATGTCATATTGCTCCGGAGCTATCGGAGAAGTATATCAGTGACCCTTTGCGCATTCAGCAGATCGTGAATAATCTCTTGTCCAATGCTGTGAAATTCACTCAGCAGGGTGAGATAACGTTATCTGTCAGTTATGATGCTTCGAAGCTGACCATTGCGGTCTCGGATACCGGAAAAGGCATGGCGTCAGAAGATCGGGAACGTATTTTTCAGGAATTTACCCGCCTTCCCGGTGCGCAAGGAGAAGAAGGATTCGGGCTGGGATTGTCTATCGTACATAAGTTGGTTCTTCTGCTTGAAGGTACCATCGATGTGCAAAGTACCTTGGGAAAAGGAAGTTGCTTCACTGTCGTGTTGCCACTCTTTCCGGTAGGTAAGTCGATTGTGGAGAATAAGCCTTTTGGAAGCAGAATCAGAAAAATACCGGCAGGTGCAGAGGTTCCCGGAGAGGATGCTTCTTCTGAAGAGAATACATTGAACGAAGAAACAGACGTTATCCCACCTATGAAGGTTATCCGTGTGCTTCTGATTGATGATGATAAGATTCAGCTGAACCTGACTGCCGCCATGCTGAAGCAACATGGCATTGATGCAGTCTGTTGTGAGCAATTGGAGGAACTGACAGAACAATTGCGTTCTTCAACTTTTGATGTACTGCTGACTGATATACAGATGCCTGCCATCAACGGTTTTGATCTGGTAAAATTATTGCGTGCCTCTAATATCCCTCAGGCCCGTAATATTCCGGTAATTGCTGTCACGGCACGCAGTGAAATGGATGAAAAGGCGTTGCATGAACATGGCTTTGCCGGATGCCTGCACAAACCTTTTACAGTAAAAGAACTGTTGCTGACCTTGAATGAAGGTCAGATGGCGGCTGATGAGGCACATATAACACACGATATGCAACTGACAGCAGATGCACTACCTGAAGAGAATCCCTCGACAGAGATTGATTCAAAGCGTGAAAGTGCTCATCCTTCATTCAATTTCTCTGCACTTACCGCCTTCTCGGAAGATGACCCGGAAGCAGCACGTTCCATTATCCGGACTTTTGTCGAAGAGACCGGAAAGAATGCCGAACGGATGCAGCAGGCATTGGTTGGCAGGGAGGTGGACGGAATTGCCGCCATGGCTCATAAACTGCTTCCTCTTTTTATTTTAATAGGTGCTTCTGAGTCAGTTGCTCCATTAAAATGGCTGGAGTCTTGTCGTGGAGAAGCGTTCTCCGGTGATATAGAAAAGACTGCGTTGGAAGCGCTGGAGGCAGTTCGCAAAGTGATTCGCGCTGCTGAAGATTATGGTCTGGAGGCACGTTAGATCTCAGCTACTATGTGCTTCAGGTTAAGCTCCCGGTGTACGACCTGTGCCACTCCGTTGTCACACTTGTGCCAAGGGCTTGACACAGTTGTGCCACTACGATGGCACAGTTGTGTCAAAGGCGCGGCACAGACATAGGCTGGTAGTAAAAAGAGAAGATGTCGCTGGTTTTCTCACATTTTAGCTCTTCGACAAACCTTTTTTCAAAGTAATTTGTTTACTTTGTATCACTTTTACACTGACACATCCTGCATGAAACGAAAATGGATAAGACGGGTGAGCTGGATATTGCTTACTCCTATAATACTTTTTGTAATACTAATGGTATTACTTTATATACCTCCTGTTCAGAATCTTTTGCGACGGGAGGTTACTGCGTATGCTTCTAAGGCAACCGGAATGCAGATTCAGGTAGAACGGATAGACCTTCGTTTTCCGTTAAATCTGTTGGTACGGGGAGTGGAAGTCATACAGCAGCCGGATACTTTATTGTCTTTGGAAAGCCTGAATGTTCGCGTACAGGCATGGCCGTTATTAAAGGGAAAAGTAGAAGTGGACGATGTCACTTTGAGTCAGGTGGCGGTTAATTCTGCCGACCTAATAGAAGGAATGCAGATAAAAGGCGTTCTGGGACGTTTCTTCCTGCAAAGTCATGGAGTCGATTTATCTAATGAAACAGCAGTTGTCAACCGGGCGGAGTTATCCGATACCCATATACAACTCTTGATGAATGATACCACGACTGCTCCCAAAGATACGACGGCGTCCGCGCCTGTGAATTGGAAGGTGGACCTTCATCAGCTGAAGTTGAAGAATATATCATTCGATATGCAACTGCCTGCCGATTCCCTGAAGATGGCAGCCTATATAGGTGAAGCGACTGTTGACGATGCCAAAGCGGATTTAAAGAACCAGTTCTATGGGTTGAGGCAGTTTCTTTTGTCGGGTGCCTCTGCCAGTTATGATACCGGAGAAGCCGGTCCGGCAGAAGGTTTTGACGCTTCCCATATGGCAGTCCGGAACATCCGTATCGGTCTGGACTCGTTGCTCTACGAAGGCAGAAACATGAATGCCGTCATTCGCGAAATAACCATGGAAGAACGTTCGGGACTGAGCATTACGTCGCTGACAGGACGACTCTTTTCTAATGATTCTATTATCCGTATTCCTGATTTGAAGCTGCAAACTCCTCATTCAGAGATCAATTTATCCGCCCAGACTTATTGGGAACTTGTGAACATTCCGACGACAGGCCGTTTATCCGCCAATTTTAGTGCCTATATAGGCAAGGAAGACGTCATGCTTTTTGCCGGCGGATTGCCTCAGACGTTCAAAGAAGCATATCCGTTCCGTCCGTTAGTGGTTCGTGTCGGTACGGATGGAAATCTGAAAGAAATGCAGATTTCACGTTTCACTGTAGATCTGCCGGGTGCTTTCTCGCTGAAAGGAGGAGGTATTTTGGAGAACCTGACAGACAGTTTGAGGCGTTCGGGTACTATTGGTCTGGATATGGTCACTCAAAATCTGAACTTTCTGACGGGACTGACCGGAGTGACACCTGATGGCTCTCTGGTGGTTCCCGATAGTATGAGCCTTAAAATGAAGATGGAGATGAACGGACCTCAGTACAAGGCAAAGCTTGACCTTAAAGAAGGTAAAGGCAGCATGAATGTGAATGCTGCATTAAATAGCTTGACAGAGGTCTATACAGCTGACTTAAAAATAAATGACCTGCAGCTTCATAATTTCCTTCCGAAAGACTCAATCTATGAACTGTCTCTTTCGGCAGATGCCGCTGGTAGAGGATTGGATGTTATGTCTTTCCATTCTTTTGCCAAGCTGAATCTCTCCTTGGATCAACTTCATTATGCCCGCTACCATCTTTCAAATGTCCATTTGACGGGAAATCTCAAAGGCGCTTTGGCGACGGCTCAGCTTACCAGTGACAATGAACTTCTGAAAATGACTGCTGATGCAGAATATAATTTAGCTCACAGTTATCCGGATGGAAAAGTAACCGTTGACGTCACCCAGCTTGATTTGCACGAACTGGGGCTTATACCGAAGCCGATGAAGCGTCCGCTGGCATTCAATTTAAGCGGAGAGGCACGGCAGAACCGTGTTTTCACCCATTTCACATCCGGTGATATGAAACTGAATCTGAGTGCCCGTGCCGGTGTATATCCGCTGATTCGTCAGTCTACCCGTTTTGTCGACGTGCTGATGAAACAGATAGATGAAAAGTTATTGGATCATGCTGCTTTGCGTGAGGCATTGCCGTCCGCCATTTTCTCTTTCTCGGCAGGGAAGGAGAATCCGTTGGCATATTATATGGCAATGAAAAATATATCTTTCCATGATGCCTCCATGAAATTTGGCACAGCCCCCGATTGGGGAATCAATGGAAAAGCAGCCATTCACGCCTTGAAAGTGGATACCTTGCAGTTGGATACTGTCTTCTTCACGGTCAAGCAAGATACCACCCGCATGAACCTGCGTGCCGGAGTCATTAACGGACCGAAGAATCCCCAATTCTCTTTCACTACGATTCTGACAGGAGAGATTCGTGACCGTGATGCCGAACTGATAGCAGAATATAAGAATGGAAAAGGAGAAACCGGTGTATTGCTTGGTGTCAATGCCCGTCCGCTGGTTGGAGGACGCGGGAAAGGAGACGGACTGGCTTTTACGCTGATTCCGGCAGAACCGATTATTGCATTCCGTAAATTTCATTTCAATGAGAATCACAACTGGATATATCTGCATAAGAATATGCGTGTCTACGCCAATGTGGATATGTGGGATGATGAAGGCATGGGATTCCGTGTCCATTCGGTAGAGGGGGATACGGTTTCTTTACAGAATATTGATGTTGAAATCCGGAGAATCCGTCTGGATGAAATAACGAGCGTACTGCCTTATTTCCCCGAAATAACCGGATTATTCTCAGCCGAAGCACACTACATACAGACGGAAAAAGACCTTCAGCTTTCTGCGGAAGCCTCAATTGATGAACTGACTTATGAACGCCAGCGTATTGGTGATGTCACTCTGGGAGCTACGTGGTTACCGGGTGAGCAGGGAAAGCAGTATCTGAACGCTTATCTGAATCATGATAAAGTAGAAGTACTGGTAGCAGACGGTAAGCTGCTCCCTACTTCGACGGGTAAGGATAGCCTGGAAGTAAATACGACGCTGGAACACTTCCCGCTGCATATAGCCAATGTCTTTATCCCCGACGAACTTGTTACGCTTGCCGGTGATATGGACGGAGAACTGAGCATTACGGGCAGTACCGAACAACCTTTAATCAACGGCGAACTGATACTGGACAGCGTATCTGTCCTGTCACGCCAGTATGGTGCTAACTTCCTGTTTGATAACCGCCCTGTACAATTGAAGAACAATCGTCTGATCTTTGATAAGTTCGCCATTTACACCACAGGAAAGAATCCGTTTACGATTGACGGTTATGTCGATTTCCGGGATATGTCTCGCCCGATGGCAAGTCTGAACCTGTTGGCGGAGAACTATACCTTATTGAATGCGAAGCGCACCCGTGAGAGCCTTGTCTACGGAAAGGTATTCGCTGATTTGCGGGCAACTATAAAAGGACCATTGGACGGGTTGAATATGCGTGGCAATCTGAATCTGTTAGGCAACACGGACGTTTCCTATGTGCTGACCGATTCACCGTTGACTGTGCAGGACCGTCTGGGAAGTCTGGTGACATTTACTTCATTCAGCGATACCACCACAGTTGTCCGCCAGGAAGTGCCTACGGTGTCTTTAGGGGGGCTGGATATGGTAATGATGGTTCATATTGACCCTTCTGTCCGCGTGAAAGTGGATTTGGATGCAAGCAATGATAACCGTGTCGAGCTGGAAGGAGGCGGTGATCTTTCGATGAAGTATACTCCGCAGGGCGACCTGACCCTGACCGGACGTTACACCCTGAGCGGTGGATTGATGAAGTATTCCTTGCCTATCATTGCTGTCAAAGAATTTGCCATTGATAACGGCAGTTACGTAGAATGGACCGGAAACCCGATGGACCCCATGCTGAACTTCAAGGCGACCGACCGTATCCGTGCTTCCGTGTCCGAAGGAGAGAATGGAGGAACGCGAATGGTTAACTTTGATGTTTCCATTGTCGTGAAGAACCGGCTGGATAATCTTTCTTTTGCGTTTGATGTAGCAGCTCCGGAAGATGCGACCATACAGAATGAACTGACTGCTATGGGAGCAGAAGAGCGGGGAAAACAGGCGCTTTATATCATGTTGATGAAAACTTATCTCGGCACCGGACCGATTGGCGGCGGAGGGGGCGGCCTCGGCAAGTTGAATATGGGTTCTGCCCTGAACTCCGTGCTGAGCAGTCAGATAAACTCGCTGATGGGTAACCTGAAGAATGCAAGCGTTTCTGTAGGTGTCGAAGATCATGATGCCTCGGATACTGGCGGCAAGCGTACGGACTATAGTTTCCGTTATTCACAACGCCTCTTTAACAACCGTTTCCAGATTGTGATCGGCGGTAAGGTATCTACAGGAGAGAATGCGACGAATGATGCCGAGTCCTTCATTGATAATATCTCTTTGGAATATCGTCTGGATCGTACGGGAACCCGTTATGTCCGTTTATTCTATGATAAAAACTACGAAAGTGTACTCGAAGGGGAGATTACGGAAACCGGAGTCGGTCTGGTACTTCGCAAGAAACTGGACAAACTCAGTGAACTGTTCATCTTTAAGAAAAAGAAGTAAGAATGAAAGATATACGTATTAACATATTAGCAGGCTGGCTGATCAGTGTAGTCTTGTTTTCGGCTTGTTCGGTGACGAAACATCTGCCCGAAGGTGAAATTCTCTATACCGGAGGAAAAACGGTGGTTGTCAATAAATCATCGACACGGGTTGGCGAAACAGCTTTGACGGAAATCAATGCAGCTTTGGCCAAAACTCCCAGTACTACCTTGCTGGGAGGCTTTCTGCCTATTCCTTTTAAAATGTGGATGTATAACGACTTTGTGAAGTATAAGAAAGGATTCGGCAAATGGATGTTTAACCGCTTTGCCGCCAATCCTCCCGTGTTTATTTCTACGGTCAATCCCGAAGTGCGTGTCAAGGTAGCTACCAATCTGCTCCGTGATTATGGATATTTCAATGGAAAGGTGACTTGCGAAACATTGGTTGATAAGAAAGACAGTCTGAAAGCAAGTCTTCTCTATACGGTAGATATGAAGAATCCTTATTTTATTGATACCGTTTATTATCAGCGTTTCACTCCCCAGACTCTGAAGATTATGGAACGTGGGCGTCGTATGTCCTACATTACCCCCGGCGAACAGTTTAATGTGGTCGATTTGGATGAAGAACGTTCCCGCATCAGTGCTCTTTTGCGTAACCGCGGATATTTTTTCTTCCGTCCGGATTATATGACTTATCAGGCGGACACCACTTTAGTGCCCGGCGGTCATATCAGCCTTCGCCTGATTCCTGTTCCGGGTTTGCCTACTGCTGCCCAACGTGCTTATTATGTGGGAGACGCTTCGGTATATCTTTTCGGAAAGAATGGAGAAGCTCCTAACGACAGTATCTTGTATAAGAATCTGAATATTCACTATTATGATAAGTTGCGGGTTCGTCCTAATATGCTTTATCGGTGGATGAATTATCAACAATTTGTGCGGAGCAAACAGATGAGAGCTTCCAACCGTACTCGCCTTTATAGCCAGTACCGTCAGGAACAGGTTCAGGAGAAACTGAGCCAGCTGGGTATATTCAGCTATCTTGATATGCAATATGCTCCCAGAGATACGACAGCCGCTTGTGATACGCTGGATGTCACTATGCAGGCTACGTTTGCCAAACCGCTGGATGCAGAACTGGAACTGAACGTGGTAACGAAGAGTAATGACCAGACTGGCCCCGGTGCTTCTTTTGGTGTCACCCGTAATAATGTATTCGGAGGTGGCGAAAGCTGGAATGTCAAATTGAAAGGATCTTACGAATGGCAAACCGGAGGCGGAGAGAAGAGCTCGCTGATGAACAGTTGGGAAATGGGACTTTCTACCTCTCTGACTTTTCCGAGAGTCGTTTTCCCGCATTTGGGTAAACGGGAATTTGACTTCCCCGCTACGACGACTTTCCGTTTGTATATCAATCAGTTGAACCGGGCTAAATACTATAAACTGCTGTCCTTCGGGGGCAATGCTACATACGATTTCCAGCCTTCCCGTACCAGCAGGCACAGTATTACCCCTTTTAAACTGACATTTAATGTCTTGCAGCATCAGTCTGAGGATTTTAAAGAAATAGCTGAAGCTAATCCTGCACTGTATGTCAGTCTTAGGAACCAGTTTATTCCGGCGATGGAATATACGTATACGTATGACAATGCTTCGGTCCGCCGGATAAAGAACCCTATCTGGTGGCAGTCTACCGTCACTTCGGCGGGTAATATCACTTCCCTTATTTACCGTGCTTTTGGCAAGCCGTTCAATGAAGAGGATAAGAGTTTGCTGGGGGCTCCGTTTGCACAGTTTGTGAAGTTGAATACGGAGTTGCGTCATTTGTGGAACATAGATAAGAATAATGCGATAGCCAGCCGCATGGCAGTAGGTGCACTGTTTACTTATGGCAATGCCACGATAGCTCCCTATAGTGAACAATTTTATGTAGGTGGTGCCAATAGTATCCGTGCTTTTACAGTGCGCAGCGTCGGTCCGGGCGGTTATCATCCGGAAGAGGGAAAATATTCCTATCTCGATCAGACAGGAACCTTCCGTTTTGAGGCGAACGTGGAATATCGTTTCCGCATTTTCAAGAGTTTTTGGGGAGCCACTTTTCTGGATGCCGGAAACGTGTGGTTATTGCGTAAGGACAGGAAACTTTTAGCTGATGGAACAGAAGCACGCCCCAATTCACAACTTCGTCTGAAAACTTTTCCTAAACAAATCGCTTTGGGAACCGGTGTCGGTATCCGTTATGACATGGATATTCTTGTATTCCGTCTCGACTTTGGTATTCCTCTGCATCTGCCTTATGATACGGACCGTAGCGGTTATTATAATGTAACCGGAGCTTTCTTAAAGAATTTGGGAATACATTTTGCTATCGGTTACCCGTTCTAATGAATGATTTTTGTACGATATTAGTGAAGAATGATTGATATTTGTCCTGTTGGATTCAACTATTTTCGTAAATTTGCAACGAAATCTGATGCCGTTGACATCACTAACCTTTTAATATTACACAATTTATGAAACCAACTTTATTCTTATTGGCTGCTGGTATGGGTAGCCGTTATGGAGGCTTGAAACAATTGGACGGACTGGGTCCGAATGGCGAAACTATTATGGATTACTCTATCTATGATGCTATCAATGCCGGTTTTGGTAAGCTTGTATTTGTAATCCGCAAAGATTTTGAACAGGATTTCCGCGAAAAGATTATTTCTAAATACGAAGGCCATATTCCTTGCGAATTGGTATTCCAGTCTATCAATGATCTTCCGGAAGGCTTCACATGTCCGGCAGACCGTACAAAACCATGGGGTACAAACCATGCGGTAATGATGGGAGCTGATGTGATTAGTGAACCGTTTGCGGTAATCAACTGTGATGACTTCTATGGTCGTGACTCATTTCAGGTAATGGGCAAATTCCTGTCTGCTCTTCCCGAAAACTCCAAGAACGTTTATTCAATGGTAGGCTTCCGTGTAGGAAATACCTTGAGCGAAAGCGGTACGGTATCTCGCGGTATCTGCGGTACAGATGCCAACAACTTGCTGACTTCAGTTGTTGAGCGTACGAAGATTCAACGTATGGACGGAGAAGTAAAATATATCGATGATAACGGTGAATGGACCGCTACTCCTGATACAACTCCGGTAAGTATGAATTTCTGGGGCTTTACTCCCGACTACTTTGCCTATAGCCAAGAGTTCTTCAAAACATTCCTGAGCGATCCGAAGAACATGGAGAACCTGAAGAGCGAATTCTTTATCCCATTGATGGTGGATAAATTGATCAATGACGGAACTGCAACTGTGGAAGTTCTGGATACTACCAGCAAATGGTTTGGTGTGACTTATCCGGAAGACCGTCAGAGCGTAGTAGATAAGATTCAGGCATTGGTAGATGCCGGTGAATATCCTGCTAAATTGTTCTAAAGAAAAGCTTTTGATAAAGATAGGAAGCAGTCATTCATAGGAATGACTGCTTTTTTTGTCTGTCATAACGGATAATACTACCCTTTTTCCAATAATTATTCATTATCTTTGCAATCCAAAATCTTATAAATCAGAGACAGAAGTGATTTCAGTAGAAGGACTATCAGTAGAATTTAATGCGACACCGCTCTTTGCGGACGTCAGCTATGTTATCAATAAAAAAGACCGTATCGCGTTGGTCGGTAAAAACGGTGCGGGCAAATCGACTATGCTGAAAATATTGGCAGGTCTGCAAAACCCGACTCATGGCGTAGTAGCCGTTCCCAAAGATGTAACGATTGGTTATCTGCCACAGGTGATGATCCTTTCGGATGTCCGTACGGTGATGGAGGAAGCAGAGCTAGCCTTCGAGCACATTTTCGAACTTCAGGCAAATCTAGAACGGATGAACCAGCAGCTTGCCGACCGAACCGACTATGAATCCGAAGAATACCATCAGTTAATAGACCGCTTCACACATGAAAACGACCGCTTCCTGATGATGGGCGGAACCAACTTTCAGGCGGAAATAGAACGTACCCTGTTGGGATTGGGGTTCAGTAGAGAAGACTTTACTCGTCCGACTTCCGAGTTTTCCGGTGGATGGCGTATGCGTATCGAGCTTGCAAAGCTTTTACTTCGCCGTCCGGATGTACTTCTGCTCGACGAGCCGACCAACCACTTGGATATCGAAAGTATACAATGGCTGGAAAATTTCCTGTCTACCCGTGCCAATGCCGTAGTACTGGTCAGCCATGACCGTGCATTTCTCAATAATGTAACTACTCGTACCATTGAGATTACTTGCGGTCAGATTTACGACTATAAAGTGAAGTATGATGAGTTCGTCGTATTACGCAAAGAACGTCGTGAACAGCAACTCCGTGCTTACGAGAATCAACAGAAACAGATACAGGATACGGAAGACTTTATCGAACGTTTCCGTTATAAGGCAACCAAAGCCGTACAGGTACAAAGCCGTATCAAACAACTGGAAAAAATAGACCGCATTGAAGTGGACGAGGAAGACAACTCTTCCCTCCGTTTGAAATTCCCCCCTGCCAGCCGTAGCGGAAATTATCCGGTTATTTGCGAAGATGTACGTAAGGCATACGGACATCATGTTGTTTTCCACGATGTGAATCTGACGATTAACAGAGGAGAAAAAGTAGCATTTGTCGGAAAGAACGGAGAAGGTAAGTCCACACTGGTAAAATGTATTATGGGCGAGATTGATTTTGATGGCAAACTGACGATTGGGCATAACGTACAGATCGGCTACTTTGCACAGAATCAAGCGCAGATGCTGGATGAGAACGTGACGGTATTTGATACGATCGACCGGGTGGCGACGGGGGATATCCGGTTGAAGATACGTGATATTCTGGGTGCTTTCATGTTTGGCGGTGAAGCTTCGGATAAGAAAGTAAAAGTGCTTTCCGGCGGAGAACGTACCCGTCTGGCTATGATTAAGCTGTTGCTGGAGCCGGTGAACTTCCTGATTCTGGACGAACCTACCAACCATCTGGATATGCGTTCCAAAGATGTATTGAAGGAAGCTATCCGAGAATTTGACGGAACAGTGATACTTGTCAGCCATGACCGTGATTTTCTGGACGGACTTGCGACTAAAGTATATGAGTTCGGAGGTGGAACAGTGAAAGAACATTTGGGTGGCATCTACGATTTTCTGCAAAAGAAGAAGATCGATAGCCTGAATGAACTTCAGAAAAGTGCTTCTCTTTCAGCTTCTCCTACCGCGTCTGCCAAAGGTAACGAAGCGGATTCGGAGCAGCCTTCAGAGAACAAACTTTCGTATGAGGCGCAGAAGGAACTTAACAAAAAGATAAAAAAACTCGAACGGCAGGTAGCCGATTGTGAAGCTTCGATAGAAGAAACAGAATCTGCCATCGCTATTTTGGAAGCAAAGATGGCAACTCCCGAAGGAGCATCAGATATGCAACTGTACGAACGGCATCAGAAGTTGAAGCAGCAATTGGATACCACTGTTGAAGAATGGGAACGTGTTTCGATGGAGTTGGAAGAAGTGAAAAACTAATTTATTATACAATATGAAAGTAACCAAGTATTTACCAATTCTTGCCGTATGCCTTATGACAACAGGATGTAATAGCAAGAAAGAGGCCGTACTAACGTCCGGTATCGACCTTGCTAATCTGGATACCACGGCAATGCCGGGTACAAGTTTTTATCAGTATGCCTGTGGTGGATGGATTGAAAGTCATCCGCTGACAGACGAGTATTCACGTTTCGGCTCTTTCGATATGCTTCACGAGAAAAGCCGTGAACAGTTGAAGGAACTGATTGCCGAACTGGCTGCAAAGACGGATAACGCTCCGGGCAGCGCTGCTCAGAAAGTGGGTGATCTTTATAATATCGCTATGGACAGCGTGAAACTGAACAAAGAAGGAGCGGCTCCGATCAAAGAAGAAATGGAGGCCATCAATGCACTCAAAGATAAGGAAGAGATTTATACCTACATCGCCGAAAGTCAGAAGAAAGGAATACGTCCTTACTTTACCATGTTTGTAAGTGCGGATGATATGAACAGTTCCATGAATATGGTTCAGACCTATCAGGGCGGTCTCGGAATGGGACAGCGCGATTATTATCTGGAAGATGACGAACAGACTAAAAACATCCGCGACAAATATAAGGAACATCTCGTTAAAATGTTCCAGTTGGCTGGCTATGACGAAGCTACCGCACAGAAAGCAATGACTGCCGTAATGAATATCGAAACACGTCTTGCCAAAGCTGCCCGCTCACAGGTAGAGTTGCGTGACCCGCATGCCAACTATAATAAGATGGATATGGAAACGCTGAAAAAGAACTTCCCTACTTTCAACTGGGATGTTTACTTCACTACTTCCGGGCTGAAAGACCTGAAAGAAGTGAATATCGGTCAGCCTGCAGCCATGAAGGAAGTGGCCGATATCATAAACACAGTACCTCTTGAAGATCAGAAGTTCTATCTTCAATGGAATCTGATCGATGCAGCAGCCTCTTTCCTGAGCGATGATTTTGTAGCACAGAACTTTGACTTCTATAGCAGAACCATGTCCGGCAAGAAAGAAATGCAGCCTCGTTGGAAACGCGCGGTAAGTACCGTAGACGGCTCTTTGGGCGAAGTCGTAGGACAGATGTATGTAGAGAAATATTTCCCTGCCGCTGCCAAAGAACGTATGGTTGCACTGGTGAAGAACCTGCAGAGCTCTTTGGGTGAGCGTATTAAAGCATTGGAATGGATGAGCGAACCGACAAAGGTGAAAGCGCTGGAGAAACTGGCTACCTTCCATGTAAAGATCGGTTATCCGGATAAATGGAAAGATTACTCTGCTCTGGAAATCAAAGATGATTCTTATTGGGCCAATATCGAACGTGCCAGCCAATGGGATTTCAATGATATGATTGCTAAAGCAGGCAAACCGGTTGACAAGGACGAATGGTTGATGACACCTCAGACGGTGAATGCTTATTATAACCCGACAACCAACGAAATCTGTTTCCCTGCCGCTATTCTGCAGGCTCCGTTCTTCGATATGAACGCTGATGATGCGATGAACTACGGTGCTATCGGTGTGGTAATCGGTCATGAAATGACTCACGGATTCGACGATCAGGGTCGCCAATACGACAAAGACGGTAACTTGAAAGACTGGTGGACGGAAGAAGATGCCAAAAAGTTCGAAGAACGTGCTCAGGTAATGGTGAACTTCTTTGACAGTATCGAAGTGGCTCCCGGTGTGCATGGTAACGGTGAACTGACTTTGGGAGAGAACATAGCCGACCATGGTGGCTTGCAGGTTTCTTTCCAGGCTTTCAAGAAAGCTATGGAAGCAGCACCACTGGAAGTTGTTGACGGATTTACTCCCGAACAGCGTTTCTTCCTCGCTTATGCTAACGTATGGGCAGGACATATCCGTCCGGAAGAGATTCTCCGACTGACCAAACTCGATCCTCACTCTTTAGGAAAATGGCGTGTGGACGGTGCGCTGCCTCATATCCAGAATTGGTACGAAGCATTCAATATCACCGAACATGATCCTATGTTCGTAGCTAAAGACAAACGTGTGTCTATCTGGTAATATTTATTGATTATAACTAATATGCGCAAAGAGGCGTTGACTTTCCACTTGGAATAGTCAACGCTTTTTTTTATTAATTCACACCTTATTTATTACGTACGATAAACAATATTTCGTAACTTTGCACACCAAATACTTAATAAGCAATTCAATGTCAGAGTCTAAAAGAATAAAAACTGCATTGGTATCTGTATACCATAAGGAAGGTTTGGATGAAATTATTACCAAACTTTACGAAGAAGGAGTAGAGTTTCTGTCAACAGGCGGAACTCGTCAGTTTATTGAATCACTAGGATATCCTTGTAAGGCAGTGGAAGATTTGACCACTTATCCTTCAATTCTGGGTGGCAGAGTGAAGACATTACATCCGAAAATCTTCGGAGGTATCCTTTGCCGTCGTGATCTGGAACAGGATATTCAACAGATTGAAAAGTATGAAATCCCCGAAATAGATTTGGTTATTGTCGACTTGTATCCGTTTGAAGCTACCGTAGCTTCCGGCGCATCCGAAGCAGACATCATTGAAAAAATCGATATAGGTGGAATCTCTTTGATTCGTGCTGCCGCCAAGAACTACAACGATGTGATCATCGTAGCTTCTCAGGCTCAATATAAACCATTGCTGGATATGTTGATGGAACACGGTGCTACTTCTTCGCTCGAAGAACGCCGCTGGATGGCAAAAGAAGCATTTGCCGTTTCTTCTCACTACGATTCAGCTATCTTCAATTATTTCGATGCCGGCGAAGGTTCTGCTTTCCGCTGTTCGGTAAACAGCCAGAAGCAACTCCGTTACGGTGAAAACCCTCATCAGAAAGGTTACTTCTACGGAAATCTGGATGCTATGTTCGACCAGATTCACGGTAAGGAAATCTCATATAACAACCTCTTGGATATCAATGCTGCCGTTGATTTGATCGACGAGTACGAAGATCTGACTTTCGCTATCCTGAAACATAACAATGCTTGTGGTCTGGCTTCCCGTTCTACCGTACTGGATGCATGGACAGATGCGTTGGCGGGAGACCCGGTTTCTGCTTTCGGAGGTGTATTGATAACCAACGGAGTGATTGACAAAGCAGCTGCTGAGGAGATCAACAAGATTTTCTTCGAAGTAATTATCGCGCCGGACTATGACGTAGACGCACTCGAGATTCTGGGACAGAAAAAGAACCGCATCATTCTGGTTCGCAAAGAAGCCAAATTGCCGAAGAAGCAATTCCGTGCTTTGCTGAACGGTGTATTGGTGCAGGATAAAGATACGAATATAGAAACGGTGGCTGATTTGAGAACGGTGACAGACAAAGCTCCTACTCCGGAAGAAGTAGAAGATATGTTGTTTGCCAACAAGATCGTAAAGAACAGCAAGTCAAACGCTATTGTGCTGGCCAAAGGTAAACAGCTTCTCGCAAGCGGTGTGGGACAGACTTCACGTGTAGACGCCCTGAAACAAGCAATTGAAAAAGCCAAGTCATTCGGATTCGATCTGCATGGTGCGGTAATGGCGTCAGATGCCTTCTTCCCTTTCCCGGATTGCGTGGAAATTGCGGATAAAGAAGGTATTACAGCAGTCATCCAACCGGGTGGATCAGTGAAAGACGATCTTACTTTTGCATACTGCAACGAGCACGGTATGGCAATGGTGACTACTGGTATCCGTCATTTTAAACACTAATATTAATGAAGAGTGAAGAACTAATAATGAAAAATGCCTGTCCATAACAGCATTCCCCATTCTTAATTCTTCATTCTTAATTCTTCATTTAAAAATATGGGATTATTCTCTTTTACACAAGAAATAGCGATGGACTTGGGAACAGCCAATACCATCATCATCACAAATGGGAAAATTGTGGTGGATGAGCCTTCGGTTGTGGCCTTGGATCGCCGTACAGATAAGATGATCGCCGTTGGGGAAAAGGCGAAGTTGATGCACGAAAAGACCCACGAAAATATACGTACTATTCGTCCGTTGAGGGATGGAGTGATCGCCGACTTCTATGCTTGCGAGCAAATGATGCGCGGTTTGATTAAACAAGTAAATACTCGTAATCACTTGTTCTCACCGTCTCTCCGTATGGTGATCGGTGTACCGTCGGGAAGTACGGAAGTAGAACTCCGTGCCGTTCGTGACTCAGCAGAGCATGCCGGCGGACGTGACGTCTATCTGATATTCGAACCGATGGCTGCGGCGATCGGTATCGGTATTGATGTAGAAGCGCCCGAAGGAAACATGATCGTGGATATAGGTGGTGGATCTACTGAAATTGCCGTTATCTCTTTGGGAGGTATCGTTTCCAACAACTCTATCCGTATCGCCGGAGATGATCTGACCGCAGATATCCAGGAATATATGAGCCGTCAGCACAATGTGAAAGTCAGCGAACGTATGGCAGAACGTATTAAGATCAATGTAGGTGCTGCCCTGACCGAGCTTGGCGATGACGCTCCGGAAGATTATATCGTTCATGGTCCGAATCGTATTACAGCTCTTCCGATGGAAGTGCCCGTATGCTATCAGGAAGTGGCACACTGTCTGGAGAAATCCATTTCCAAGGTAGAGACAGCCATCCTGAGCGCATTGGAAAATACGCCGCCCGAACTATATGCGGATATCGTACACAATGGTATCTATCTTGCCGGTGGTGGTGCATTGCTTCGCGGACTGGACAAGCGTTTGACGGATAAGATTAACATACCTTTCCACATTGCTGAAGATCCTTTGCACGCGGTAGCCAAAGGTACAGGTGTGGCATTAAAGAATGTAGACCGTTTCTCTTTCTTGATGAGATAAAATAATACGGATCATTATTCATGCGGAATTTAATAAACTTCCTTTTGAAATACAATTACTGGTTCCTCTTCATCGTATTAGAGGTAGCCAGTTTTGTTTTGTTATTTCGGTTCAACAGCTACCAGCAGAGTACTTTTTTCACTTCTGCCAATGTGGTTGTAGGGGCAGTTTATGAAGTTTCGGGAGGAATAAGCTCTTATTTTCATCTTAAGTCGGTCAACGAAGACTTGCTGGACCGTAACATGGCACTCGAACAACAAATCACTAATCTGGAAAAGGCGTTGCGGGAGCATCAGGTAGATTCTGTCACTGTAAACAGTATCAAGGAGATACCTCAGACAGATTATCAGTTGTTCAAAGCACGTGTCATAAAGAACAGTCTGAATCAGGCGGATAATTACATTACGCTCGATCAAGGCTCTTCTTCCGGCATCCGCCCTGAAATGGGAGTGGTGGATGGAAACGGAATTGTGGGAATTGTTTATGAAACATCCCCTTCCTATTCGGTAGTGATTTCGGTGTTGAACAGTAAGTCGAATGTCAGTTGCAAGATTGTCGGAAGTGATTATTTCGGTTATCTGAAGTGGGAACATGGAGATTCCCGGTATGCTTATCTGAAAGATTTGCCTCGTCATGCAGAGTTTAATCTGGGTGATACAGTAGTGACAAGCGGCTTTTCTACCGTATTCCCCGAGGGAATCATGGTCGGAACAGTTGATGATATGTCCGACTCACATGACGGGTTGTCTTATTTGTTGAAAATCAAGTTGGCTACCGATTTCGGAAAGGTGAGTGATGTGCGGGTGATAGCCCGGAACGGTCAGCAGGAACAGAAAGAACTGGAAAATAAGACTACGAAATAATGATAATTACCTATATACATAGAATTGGATGGTTCGTCGGGCTGGTACTTCTTCAGGTGCTTATCCTGAACAATGTACATATTGCCGGATATGCTACTCCTTTTCTCTACATTTACTTTATACTGAAGTTCGCTTCCGGAACTTCCCGGAATGAATTGATGCTGTGGGCTTTCTTTTTCGGACTAACCATTGATATCTTTGCCGATACTCCGGGGATGAATGCTGCGGCAACCGTGTTGCTGGCCTTTCTGCGTCCGTCATTGCTGCGTCTGTTTACTCCGCGTGACAATCTGGACAGTATCATCCCGTCTTTCAAGAGCATGGGTATTACTCCTTTTCTGAAATATACCACGGCAAGCGTTTTCGTGCATAGTCTGGCATTACTCAGCATTGAGTTCTTCTCATTTACCAGCATCTGGCTGTTGTTATTGCGGGTGATCTCATGCACCCTTCTGACTTTAACCTGCATTCTTGCTGTAGAAGGAATAAGGAGATAGGAATGGCAAAAGATTATAGATTAGAGAAGCGGAAATTTGTTATCGGGGGTATTGCTTTAACTATTGTGTTGATTTATCTGATACGCCTCTTTGTCTTGCAGATAACGACAGACGACTACAAGAAAAATGCCGACAGCAATGCTTTCCTGAATAAAATTCAATACCCTTCGCGGGGAGCTATTTACGATCGTAACGGCAAACTGCTGGTGTTCAACCAACCGGCTTATGATATCACCCTCGTTCCGAAAGAGGTGGAAAATCTGGATACACTCGATTTATGTGAGTCGTTGGGTATCACCCGTGCCCAGTTCCTCAAGATTATGAGTGATATGAAAGACCGCCGCCGCAATCCGGGATATTCCCGCTATACCAACCAGCTTTTCATGTCGCAGCTTTCTGCTGAAGAGTGTGGCGTCTTTCAAGAGAAACTGTTTAAGTTTCCCGGTTTTTATATTCAGCGGCGTACGATCCGGCAATATTCTTACAATGCGGCTGCCCATGCTTTGGGAGATATCGGTGAGGTATCTGCCAAGGATATGGAGGCGGATGAAGAAGGATATTACATTCGCGGAGATTATATAGGAAAGTTAGGTGTCGAGAGATCTTACGAGAAATACCTGCGTGGAGAAAAAGGAGTGGAGATTCTGCTGCGTGATGCTCACGGACGTATTCAGGGACGTTACATGGATGGAGAGTATGACCGTCCTTCCATTCCCGGTAAGAACTTGACATTGAGCATGGATATTGATTTGCAGATGTTAGGTGAACGGTTGCTGAAGAATAAAATCGGAAGTATTGTAGCTATCGAGCCGGAAACCGGAGAAATCCTTTGTCTGGTATCATCGCCGAACTACGACCCGCACCTGATGATTGGTCGCCAGCGTGGTAAGAATCATCTGATGCTGCAACGTGATAAGCAGAAACCATTGCTCAATCGTGCGTTGATGGGAGTCTATCCTCCGGGATCTACTTTCAAGACGGCGCAGGGATTAACCTTCCTGCAGGAAGGAATCATTACGGAGCAAAGTCCTTCTTTCCCCTGTTCTCACGGCTTCCATTATGGACGTCTGACGGTGGGCTGTCATGCTCATGGTTCGCCTTTGCCTTTGATTCCGGCTATTGCGACTTCTTGTAACTCTTATTTCTGCTGGGGATTATTCCGTATGTTCGGCGATCGTAAGTACGGCTCTCCGCAGAATGCCATAACGGTCTGGAAAGATCACATGGTTTCTCAGGGATTCGGCTATAAATTAGGAGTCGACTTACCCGGAGAAAAACGTGGTCTGATACCTAATGCTCAGTTTTATGACAAGGCTTATCGCGGACACTGGAATGGACTGACGGTGATCAGTATCTCTATCGGACAGGGCGAAATCCTCTCTACCCCTCTTCAGATAGCTAATCTGGGAGCAACAATCGCTAACCGCGGACACTTTACTGCGCCGCATATTGTGAAGGAGATTCAGGATGCGCAGTTAGACAGTATTTACCGTCATCCGCGCAACACTACGATAGAACGCAGACATTATGAATCTGTAGTAGAGGGAATGCGTGCTGCCGCTACCGGAGGTACTTGCCGCATGCTGTCCGTAATGGTTCCGGACCTTGAAGCCTGTGGAAAAACGGGAACGGCACAGAATCGGGGACATGACCATTCTGTGTTTATGGGTTTCGCTCCGATGAACAAGCCTAAGATCGCTATCGCCGTTTATGTGGAGAATGGCGGATGGGGAGCTACTTATGGAGTACCGATCGGTGCATTGATGATGGAACAATATATGAAAGGGAAGTTGTCACCGGAGAATGAGTTAAGAGCAGAAGAAATCAGTAACAGAATCATCTTATATGGTAACGAGGAACGATAGTTTGTGGAAAACATTGGATTGGGTAACGATTGGTATCTATCTGCTTTTGATTGTCGGCGGATGGTTCAGCGTTTGCGGTGCGAGCTATGACTATGGCGATCGTGACTTCCTTGATTTCTCTACCCGTGCCGGAAAACA
This sequence comes from Bacteroides faecis, assembly GCF_020091505.1. Taxonomy (NCBI): domain Bacteria; kingdom Pseudomonadati; phylum Bacteroidota; class Bacteroidia; order Bacteroidales; family Bacteroidaceae; genus Bacteroides; species Bacteroides faecis. The sequence goes on from NZ_CP081916.1 coordinate 1,900,162, forward strand.
GTTCGTATGGATTATCTGCTCCTTCGGGCTGGGGTTTGTTCTGCTGATGCTGGAAGACCGGATGTACGATATGTTCGCGTACATTATATATACGGGGATGATTGTGCTGCTTATTGTCACCATCTTTATAGCGCCGGATACGAAAGGATCGCGTTCGTGGCTGGTGATGGGCCCGGTCAGTCTGCAACCCGCCGAATTTGCCAAGTTTGCTACGGCGCTGGCACTCGCGAAATATATGAACTCATACTCATTCAGCATAAAGAAAGAGAAGTGTGCTTTCGTTTTAGGCTTCATCATTCTGCTTCCGATGCTTTTGATTATCGGACAACGGGAGACAGGCTCGGCACTGGTCTATCTTGCATTCTTTTTGGTGCTTTATCGCGAGGGTATGCCCGGAGTAGTGCTTTTTGCCGGTCTGTGTGCGGTGATTTACTTTGTTGTCGGCATTCGTTTCGACGAAGTTTTTATAGCTGATACTCCCACACCTTTAGGAGAATTTATCGTGTTGTTATTGATCCTGTTGTTTGCCGGAGGAATGGTCTGGGTGTACCGTAAAAAGTGGGAACCTACACGGAATATCATCGGGGGAAGTCTGATTATTCTGCTTGTTGCCTATTTGATATCTGAATATGGGATACATTTTAGCCTGGTATGGGTGCAATGGGGGCTTTGTGTCATTGTGGTAGGCTATTTGCTCTATCTGGCATTGAGAGAACGTCAGCGTTCCTATTTCCTGATTGCTCTGTTTGCCATCGGCTCTATCGGCTTCCTGTATTCCAGTAACTACGTATTTGATAACATCTTGGAATCCCATCAGCAAATCCGTATCAAGGTTGTACTTGGTCTGGAAGAAGATCTGACAGGAGCGGGATACAATGTCAATCAGTCAAAGATAGCCATTGGCTCCGGAGGCTTGACCGGGAAAGGATTTCTGAATGGAACACAGACCAAGCTGAAATATGTACCCGAACAAGATACTGACTTCATATTCTGCACAGTAGGAGAGGAGCAGGGATTTATCGGTTCGGCTGCTGTCCTGTTGGCTTTCCTTATATTGATTCTGAGGCTGATTGCTTTATCCGAGCGGCAGACTTCCACCTTCGGACGTGTCTATGGATATTCGGTGGTCAGTATTTTCCTTTTCCACCTTTTCATTAATGTGGGTATGGTACTGGGGCTGACTCCGGTGATTGGCATTCCTCTGCCGTTCTTTAGCTATGGAGGCTCTTCGTTGTGGGGATTCACCATCTTGCTGTTTATCTTCCTGCGACTGGATGCCGGAAGAGGCAGAAGGCTTTAAAGACGGATTTATTCTTTTTGTCTTTCGATTCGGATACCGACGTCATTGAGTCCGGTTAACTTCTCATCCTGCATTCCGTGCATGATTTTGATGGTATAGTTTCCGGGATGCAGCGGGCGGACGGACTTGACAAAAACAACTGTCTGATAAATGCTTCCCCATCCATTTCCCAGCCATCTTCCTGTCGTATCTGCCAGATTGATTGCTATCGTGTCGGTACGCCACACGGTAGAGTCAAGAAGATTCTCTTGGATGAACAGGTAAAGGTTGTGGTAAGGATATTCACTTCTGTTGCGCACTTCCGCGAATAATCTGAGTGTAGCAGGGATGCTGTCTGTAACAGGACACTGAAAAGAGAGTGTATCACTCTTTGCCCATCCCTCGTTGGGCAGGGACTGGTAAGAGTGATACACGGTATTTTCATTGCAGGCTGCCATGAGGCAGACACCGAGCAAACAAAATAAGTTATTCCTGAGCAGGCTTCTCATTATTTTGCGGTTTCTCTTGATTCGGATTTCTTTCAGGTCTCGGAGCACGTTCCTGATGGGGCTGCTTTCCTTGTTCCTGTGATCGTTCTTGATTCTGCGGGCGTTCCTGTTTCGGCTGGCGTTCTCTATTTTGCGGACGCTCTTGGTTGGCCGGACGTTCCTGATTCTGGGAACGTTCCTGATTTTGCGGACGGTTCGGATTTTGTGGACGCTCTTGATTCTGTCCTCTTTCCGGACGTCTGTTTTCATTATTTCGTCCTTGGTTCTGTCCTCTGTTCCGGTTATTATTATTTCTCGGGCGATTGTCTCTGTCTCCTTTTTCCCCTCTGTTTCCGTTTTCTGACGGTTGCGGACGGTTTTCGTTTTCTCCTCTCTGAGGTTGTTGCGGACGATTTCCACCTTCAGCCTGTGCCTGCGGGCGGTTATCATTGTTTCCTTTTCTTTTCTTCTTATTCCGGTTAGCGTTGTTTCCTTCCTTGTTGCTCCGGTTGCGGTCGAAGCGGGTGAGACTTTCCTGTTCCAGCAGGTCTGTCGGCTTTTTGGGTTCTTGCTTGACTTCAGCTTCGAGCAGACTGTCGGGCTTCATTCCCTTCTTGTTCATGGCAATGACCTCGAAAGCACGTTTTCCGCTGATTGTAACCAGATTGGCAGGGAAGTTCTTATCTGTCGAGTAAGAAACCTGATTGCTCAGGATATCAGCTTTGAAGAAATAGAAAGTGCCGTCTTTCGTTTCCAATTCGATTTCTCTGGAAGGAAGACGTTTCTGGGCTTCCACATAGCAGTCTACCTCATAGTTCAGACAACATTTTAGTTTGGCGCATTGTCCGGCAAGCTTTTGAGGATTCAGTGAGATATCCTGAAAGCGGGCAGCGCTTGTAGACACCGATACGAAACTCGTCATCCAGGTGGCACAGCAAAGCTCCCGTCCACAAGGACCGATACCACCGATACGTCCGGCTTCCTGTCGCGCACCGATCTGTTTCATTTCAATACGGACGCGGAAAGCTTCGGCAAGTACCTTAATCAGCTGTCGGAAGTCCACACGTTCATCAGCGATGTAGTAGAAAATAGCCTTGTTGCCATCCCCCTGATATTCTACGTCACCGATTTTCATATCCAGATTCAGGTTCAGTGCAATCTGGCGGGCACGGATCATGGTCGCGTGTTCCTTTGCTTTCGCTTCGTTGAATTTCTCCATATCCACCGGCTTGGCTTTTCGGTAGACTCTTTTTATTTCCGCATCCGTCTTGAAGTTCGCTTTCTTCATCTGTAGCGGAACAAGTCTTCCGGTCAGGGTCACTACACCGATGTCATGTCCGGGAGCAGCTTCCACGGCAACAATATCTCCCTTTTCCAGTTTGATTTTATTGCTGTTGCGGTAATAGCCTTTCCGGGTATTTTTAAATTGCACTTCCACCATATCACACTCTTCCGCATTGCCCGGTATGTCTGCCAGCCAGTCGTAAGTGTTCAGTTTCTTATCTTGTCGGGAGCATCCTTTGCAGCAAAGACCGCCACTCCCATTATGAAGCTTATATTCCATAGTTTATATATTTATTATTGCTTCAACAGTACGATCATCTTCAGAGAGAAGTCGAAGAATACCATCTTGGCATTTACATTTTGTTCTATATGCAGTTGCGCTTCGCTCAGTTCATCCATGATGCCCATCACGTTTCGTTCGTTGACAAAAGGGGCAAAGCGAGAGGCGAAATTTTGTTCATTGATTGTCATATACGTCAGGTCACGCTGATGCAGGTTGAATATGAAGTTCTCGCGAATCATACGCTGGCAGTATTCCAGAAAGTTCTTCTGGCGTTCACGTCCCATGCCGGCAACCTGTTCGCTCCATAGTTTCATTTCCCTGATTTTCCGTTGATAGGACAATCGCATCAGGCTGACAAATAAGTCGAAGAATAACTGATTCTCTTCGTTCAGATGAATGGTTTCCAGTGCTTTGATGAAGTTTCCGTTTGCCAGGTGGGCAATGGAAAGACTGTCGGCAGGCTGGATGCCATATTTAGTCTGTAATATCCGGTCGATAGCCGGTTCGTCAATTTTTCGCACGTTCATGCGCTGAGTACGGCTCAGAATGGTGGGCAGAATCATTTCCGGAGCTTCCGATACGAGCAGGAAGATGGTTTTCTCCGGCGGCTCTTCAAGCAGTTTCAATAGTTTGTTGGCGCATACCGGATGCATCTTTTCGGGTAGCCAGAGAATAGTGATCTTGAATCCTCCTTCGCTCGATTTGAGGCTGAGCTTTTTCAGAATCTCGTCACTCTCTTTCGCATAGATGATGGCCTGTGCATTCTCGGCATCCATTTCTCTCAGCCAATGATTCAGGTTGAAATACGGATTGTTGAGTACGAATTGTCTCCAGTCCGCAATATAATCGTCGCACACTTCCCGTTTTCCTTTTGAGCTTTTCACGATAGGGAACACGAAATGTACGTCCGGGTGTACCAGTTTGTTGAATTTCACACATGACGGACATGCTCCGCAGGCATCCGTTTCACCTCGGTTGGTGCAACTGATGTAGCGTGCATAAGCAATAGCCAACGGCATTTTGCCGACTCCTTCGGGACCACAGATGAGTTGGGCATGCGGTATGCGCCCTTCACTCACTTCCTGAATGAGCCGCTGCTTGATTTCTTCTTGTCCGATTACGTCTCTGAAAAACATGTCAATAAATGATTTTAGCCACTTCTTTGATACTGTCCACTGCTCCGATGGAGTAGAAGTGGATACTCGGCACTCCATGTGCCATCAACTCCTTGCATTGGGCGACGCACCATTCGATGCCTACTTGCTCGGCTTCCTTGTCATTCTTGCATTTCAAAGCCTCTTTCACCAAATCTTCCGGCAAGTCTACTTTGAATGTCTTGGGTACCATGCTGAGTTGAGATAACTTCTTGAATGGCTTGATGCCCGGAATGATAGGTACATTGATGCCTGCTGCCTTTGCTTGTTCTACAAATTCGAAGTATTTCTTATTGTCGTAGAATAACTGTGTCACTGCATATTCGGCGCCTGCTTCCACTTTCTTTTTCAGCCAGAAGAGGTCGGACTCGATGTTGGGGGCCTCTTCATGTTTCTCCGGATAGCAAGCCACACCGTAGGAGAACGGGCTGTTGGTTACTTTCATTTCCGAACCGTCGACAAAGATTCCCTTATTGAAATTGTTGATTTGCTCTTGCAGTTCGATCGCATGATGGTATCCGTCTCCTTCGGGAGTGAATACTGACTCATGCTTGGCTTTATCGCCCCGGAGTACCAGCAAATCAGTGATATTCAGAAATTGCAGGTCGAGCAGTACATATTCTGTCTCTTCGCGGGAGAAACCGCTGCATAGTATATGCGGCACTACCGTGATATTATATTTGTTCTGGATAGCGGCGGCTACGGCAACAGTCCCCGGACGTCTTCTCAGCCGGTTTCGTTGGAAAAGTCCGTTACCCAGGTCTTTGTATACGTATTCGCTGCGGTGCGTGGTGATATTGATATATTTCGGATCAAACTCCCGAAGGGTATCGACAGTCTGATACAGCTTTTCGATGCCTGTACCTTTCAGAGGAGGAAGGATTTCGAAAGAGAAAGCTGTTTTTTCGCTGTTATGTATTAAATCAATTACTCTCATTCTTTTTCGTTGATGTTCGTTGTCTACTTGAATTAAACGTGCATATTGGGACAAAAATACGAAAAAAGAAAGATTTCTTCTTGATTTGTTTGAAAATAGTTTGGTTTTTATCGCACTATTACGTAAAAGTGGGGATGGATAAATAGAACGGACTCTTATTTATAGTGTTCTAAGAAATTCTCCAGAGCGATGATCTTGTCATTCCGCAGGTACTGCATGTCTATGACCGGAATGTAACTATATGGAATAAACTGTAACAGTCGTACGGCTGCAAATTTCTTATCAGCCGACATGAGGACATCCAGACGGAGGTTTCCACCCTTTTCTTTCTTTATGTTGAAACTGTTGGAAAAATTCCCGGATTCAATCATTTCTTTCAGTGATTCCATATACTTCAGATTGAATGAATAGTTCTTCTCTTTGACAACACTTTTGGTTGGCAGGTATTTCATTTCCTTAGACCGGAATTTGAGTTGGTATATACCTATAGCACAGATTAGTATGCATGTGATAAGATATAAAATGTTGCCCGATGAAATCTCATCTATATTAAGTAGAACTGCTTCGGGCAAGTGAGAGAGTCCTATTAGCAGGATGAGTACTCCAATGATCGTTTTTTTTACGTTCACTCGTTTTCTGATATCTTGATTGGATAATCTGTCTGTTTTTGATAATTGATTTTGCATAGTCCCTTCATTTGATATGTTAATACTTATTATATCTACGCACTTGTAGATAAGTGCGGTTGCAAATGTAGAGGGAATAAAATGAAATCTGCTGTTCCAATCCGGATAGAAATTGTTCAAAAGGAGTTTAAAGGAATATAAACTTTTGTGCGTCTTTGATGTGTGTATATGAAAAAGGCAATCTCAGCGAAGGAATGTCTTTTAAGATTCTCTTTTTAAGATTGCCTTTTACTCACTTTCTACTGGGTGGGAAATTACTTTTCGAGAAATGATTTTTTCATTCTGGCAATGTCAGTCAGGTAATCCTGAAGATCTTGCTCATGTTCTTCTTCTTCGGCAAGAATATGTTTTGCAATATCACAGGTGGTGAAATCTTTTCCATTAGTGAAGTCGGCAATTTCTTGATAACGTAGTATTGCGCAACGCTCAGAAGCTACATTATCTTTCAGCAGACTTACAGAATCAAATCCTTGGGGAGCATCATATTTACATCTTGCCAGTTCGAACCATTTCTTCGGGTCCAATACGGGTACTCCTTCCAGTTCGATAATGCGGTCGGCAAGCAGTTGCGCATGTCTGCGTTCTTCTTCTGCATGTTCTTCGAACTCGCCTTGTACGTCTGCACGCATAGCGCCTTCTACTACTAATGCGCCTACCCAATACTGGTAGTATGCCAGCCATTCTTCAGACAATGCTGCATTCAACTGTGAAATCAAGCTTTCTACATCCAGCTTTCCTTGTAAGATTTTTACGCTTTCTCTAGCCATAATTTAAAAGTTTAGGTTACTATATTTAAGTTCGATATGTAACAGACAGGAGATGTTTTTGTTTGGGGCTCATGTAAGTTTTAACAGACTGATTTTCTTTTTGGTCTGCTCATACCTCCCAATCGTTTTTTTTGTTTAATCTCTTTTTGTTGTATGTGTAAACTGTCTCATTTATAACTTGAACTTAGGATTTCTCTCTAAGTGAATTAAGTATAGGTTTTGCTCCCACGCTCTCACTTTTTGCTTGTATCGGTTTATTCATCGTTGTTACAGCTGTGATAGCAGTTGTGGTAGCAAGTGTGGTAGCAGGCATTTGCTCTCACTCTATATTCATGCTTTAATACACATTTTTCTTGATGCTATAGTTTCGTATTCAGTATGTTAACCTCTTATCTGTCAGCTATTAATAATTGACGTTCCATCTGTTAATAATTGATATATCAGGTATTAAGATCTGATACTCCCTCTATTATTGTGTGATAAATGCTTTTTTCGCTTATGTCCATACTCCTGTTCTTCCTAAGAGAACAGGTTAATCGGGACATTGTTATGGTCGGGTTGGTTGAATCGTGCGGTACTTTTACTCCACTCGTACGGTCATTTCACTTCAATCATGCGTTCCTCCTTATCCACTCATGCGGTCCTCTGCTCCCGTCTCCGGTTGTTTCCTGAAGTTTCTTGCCTCTTGAAACTCCAGTTCCAGATGGTTTGAAACTTTAGTTTCCTCTGCTTGAAACAACAGTTTCCTCCGCTTGAAACTTTTAGTTTCAAGGTATGAAACTATTGTTTCCAATGCTTGAAACTAGAGTTTCTCCTATATGAAACCTTTGTTTTCCCCGCATGAAACTAATGCCTTGCCTGCATCCCCGTATTTCTTTATCGCTATCAGTATACTTTCGGAGTTTCTTCTTTTCCTTTCAGCCGCCACTTTCCCATGAACACCCCTTGAATATCTGCGGTAATCTGTTCCCCAAAAAGTGACAATACGCTCACATGCTTTTCCTATTGTCACCCTGTTATCACCTCTATTATCACCTTATTGTCACTCTTAATCCATTGATAAATAACAGTTTGACTTGAAAAGTGACAAGTGACAATAGAAAAACCCTTTTCCATGAGAGTTTCTTCTCCGCTTTTAGTCCATCCATACTGTCTTCATGAATGACTCACCGCTATCCTTCCCTTCCTTCCTGTTGAAATCTGTTCCCTTCGCGCCCGCATCCGCGTGTGTGAATATAATAAGGTGTGTCCCTTTCCCCCTTTCTGCCATCCCCGGTAAATTTATGTTCTACAACATCCTTCTGAATCAGCCCCTTAGCATGGATATCCAAAAATAATTCAAAAAAACAGTCCGATAAGTTTGGAGCATAAACTGAAAGCTACTACTTTTGCACCCGCTTTCCAAGAGAAGAAAGCCTTGATAAGTTGACTTAGTGTAAAAGCGTACGGCAGCTTAAAATAAGAACAAAAAAACTTCCGGAAAGTTTTGGATGTTATTGAATAAAGTTCTTATCTTTGCAGTCCGATTCGCAAAGAAACGCGGTTTGTTTTTCTTCTTTACCTTCTTTCCCTTTCGCAAGAGAGCCTGAGAAACGATATAAAAAGAAAAATTAAAAAAAAAACTTCCGAAAACGTTTGGCAGTTAAAATAAAACCCCTTACCTTTGCACCCGCTTTTGAAACGAAAGCAACCAAGTTCTTTGAAATATTGATAAACAATACAAGTAGTACAAGAAAAATAGAACCGTCAATGCTTGTTGGATACATAGCAGTATGTATCTGATGACAGGTATTAATGAAGTCAATAAATTGTACGGCATCCTGAACAGAGCAAATACCATTCTTTCATAGGAATGATAACAATACTTTTACAATGAAGAGTTTGATCCTGGCTCAGGATGAACGCTAGCTACAGGCTTAACACATGCAAGTCGAGGGGCAGCATTCCAGTTTGCTTGCAAACTGGAGATGGCGACCGGCGCACGGGTGAGTAACACGTATCCAACCTGCCGATAACTCGGGGATAGCCTTTCGAAAGAAAGATTAATACCCGATGGCATAATAGAACCGCATGGTTTGATTATTAAAGAATTTCGGTTATCGATGGGGATGCGTTCCATTAGGCAGTTGGTGGGGTAACGGCCCACCAAACCTTCGATGGATAGGGGTTCTGAGAGGAAGGTCCCCCACATTGGAACTGAGACACGGTCCAAACTCCTACGGGAGGCAGCAGTGAGGAATATTGGTCAATGGACGAGAGTCTGAACCAGCCAAGTAGCGTGAAGGATGACTGCCCTATGGGTTGTAAACTTCTTTTATATGGGAATAAAGTGATCCACGTGTGGATTTTTGTATGTACCATATGAATAAGGATCGGCTAACTCCGTGCCAGCAGCCGCGGTAATACGGAGGATCCGAGCGTTATCCGGATTTATTGGGTTTAAAGGGAGCGTAGGTGGACAGTTAAGTCAGTTGTGAAAGTTTGCGGCTCAACCGTAAAATTGCAGTTGATACTGGCTGTCTTGAGTACAGTAGAGGTGGGCGGAATTCGTGGTGTAGCGGTGAAATGCTTAGATATCACGAAGAACTCCGATTGCGAAGGCAGCTCACTGGACTGCAACTGACACTGATGCTCGAAAGTGTGGGTATCAAACAGGATTAGATACCCTGGTAGTCCACACAGTAAACGATGAATACTCGCTGTTTGCGATATACAGTAAGCGGCCAAGCGAAAGCATTAAGTATTCCACCTGGGGAGTACGCCGGCAACGGTGAAACTCAAAGGAATTGACGGGGGCCCGCACAAGCGGAGGAACATGTGGTTTAATTCGATGATACGCGAGGAACCTTACCCGGGCTTAAATTGCATTTGAATAATCAAGAAATTGGTTAGTCGTAAGACAAATGTGAAGGTGCTGCATGGTTGTCGTCAGCTCGTGCCGTGAGGTGTCGGCTTAAGTGCCATAACGAGCGCAACCCTTATCTTCAGTTACTAACAGGTCATGCTGAGGACTCTGGAGAGACTGCCGTCGTAAGATGTGAGGAAGGTGGGGATGACGTCAAATCAGCACGGCCCTTACGTCCGGGGCTACACACGTGTTACAATGGGGGGTACAGAAGGCCGCTACCTGGTGACAGGATGCTAATCCCAAAAGCCTCTCTCAGTTCGGATCGAAGTCTGCAACCCGACTTCGTGAAGCTGGATTCGCTAGTAATCGCGCATCAGCCATGGCGCGGTGAATACGTTCCCGGGCCTTGTACACACCGCCCGTCAAGCCATGAAAGCCGGGGGTACCTGAAGTACGTAACCGCAAGGAGCGTCCTAGGGTAAAACTGGTAATTGGGGCTAAGTCGTAACAAGGTAGCCGTACCGGAAGGTGCGGCTGGAACACCTCCTTTCTGGAGTGATGCCGTTACAATGACTTTCATCGGTTCTATAATTGTACTACTGGTACTTGTTTATTTATAACATATAGATCAACCATCTATAGAAGTATAGATAGAGATAAACAAGAGAAATAAAGAAGCCGAGTCTAACATATCAGGTAGACAAGGTTGAACTAGTCCTATAGCTCAGTTGGTTAGAGCGCTACACTGATAATGTAGAGGTCGGCAGTTCAACTCTGCCTGGGACTACTTCGAGAAAGAAAATGAAAACTGCAGTGATCGGCATATATCCTTTTCCTGCGTCCTTGTTCATTCTTCTTTATCTTCGGGGGATTAGCTCAGCTGGCTAGAGCATCTGCCTTGCACGCAGAGGGTCAACGGTTCGAATCCGTTATTCTCCACCATCTCTGAACATAGAGAAACGATCTTTGACATGATGTACAAAAAGTAAAATTTAGTAAAGAGCTAAAAGTATATATCGAACCGTACGTAACAGATATGGTACATGGCTGTTGAGAATGCAGAAGCATTTTCGAAATTCCATTCTCCATCATCGGTTAAGTAAGTTTGAAAGAAAGTAAGCAAGGGCGCATGGCGGATGCCTTGGCTCTCGGAGGCGATGAAGGACGTGATAAGCTGCGATAAGCTCTGGGTAGGTGCAAATAACCTTTGATCCAGAGATTTCCGAATGGGACAACCCGGCATTCTGAAGGAATGTCATCCATCTTTGATGGAGGCTAACGCAGGGAACTGAAACATCTTAGTACCTGTAGGAAAAGAAAATAATAATGATTCCCCTAGTAGTGGCGAGCGAACGGGGAATAGCCCAAACCACCCATGTTACGGCATGTGTGGGGTTGTAGGACCACGATATCGCAAGACATCTGATGAATAGAATCCTCTGGAAAGTGGAACCATAGACGGTGATAGTCCTGTATATGAAGTCAGATTAAGCGTAGTGGTATCCTGAGTAGCGCGGGACACGAGAAATCTTGCGTGAATCTGCCGGGACCATCCGGTAAGGCTAAATACTCCCGAGAGACCGATAGCGAACCAGTACTGTGAAGGAAAGGTGAAAAGCACTTCGAACAGAAGAGTGAAATAGTCCCTGAAACCGTGCGCCTACAAGCGGTCGGAGCTGCGTAAGCAGTGACGGCGTGCCTTTTGCATAATGAACCTACGAGTTACTTTTTCCGGCAAGGTTAAGCATCTTGAGATGCGCAGCCGAAGCGAAAGCGAGTCTGAACAGGGCGTCGAGTCGGAAGGAGTAGACGCGAAACCAAGTGATCTACCCTTGGTCAGGTTGAAGGTTAGGTAACACTAACTGGAGGACCGAACCGATAAGCGTTGAAAAGCTTCCGGATGAACTGAGGGTGGGGGTGAAAGGCTAATCAAACTTGGAGATAGCTCGTACTCCCCGAAATGCATTTAGGTGCAGCCTTGTGAGTTACTAATGTGAGGTAGAGCGACTGATAAGATGCGAGGGCTTCACCGCCTATCAAGTCTTGATAAACTCCGAATGCGCATTAGTTCTATCACAGGAGTGAGGGCATGGGTGCTAAGGTCCATGTCCTAAAGGAGAAGAATCCAGACCATCAGCTAAGGTCCCGAAATAAACACTAAGTTGAACTAACGAAGTCAGATTGCTAAGACAGCTAGGATGTTGGCTTGGAAGCAGCCATTCATTTAAAGAGTGCGTAACAGCTCACTAGTCGAGGAGTTTGGCGTGGATAATAATCGGGCATCAAGTGTTTTACCGAAGCTATGGGATCCGTAAGGATCGGTAGGGGAGCATTCCACTCAGCGTCGAAGGTGAAGCGTGAGCTTTGCTGGAGCGTGTGGAAAAGCAAATGTAGGTATAAGTAACGATAAAGGGGGTGAGAAACCCCCTCGCCGAAAGACTAAGGTTTCCTGATCAACGCTAATCGGATCAGGGTTAGTCGGGTCCTAAGGCTCAGCCGAACGGTGAGGCCGATGGCAGAACAGGTTAATATTCCTGTACTACCTTAAGGAGTGACGTGGAGACGGAGGCGTGACAGCGCCGCGGACTGACGGAATAGTCCGTTGAAGGGTGTAGATGTTGATTATCCCAGGCAAATCCGGGATAAGAGTCGAACCTGATAGTATGGAGCGTTCTTCGGAACAATCCAATAGTGCGTGTAATCATACTCCCAAGAAAATCCGCTAAACTTAATCCTTAAGGTACCCGTACCGCAAACGGACACACGTAGTCGGGTTGAATATACTAAGGCGCTTGAGTGATTCACGGTTAAGGAACTAGGCAAATTGACCCTGTAACTTCGGGATAAAGGGTCCCAACGAGAGTTGGGCGCAGAGAATAGGTCCAGGCAACTGTTTAACAAAAACACAGGGCTGTGCGAAATTGAAAGATAATGTATACAGCCTGACACCTGCCCGGTGCTGGAAGGTTAAGAGGAGATGTCATCGCAAGAGAAGCATTGAATTGAAGCCCCAGTAAACGGCGGCCGTAACTATAACGGTCCTAAGGTAGCGAAATTCCTTGTCGGGTAAGTTCCGACCTGCACGAATGGTGTAATGATCTGGACACTGTCTCAACCGTGAGCTCAGTGAAATTGTAGTATCGGTGAAGATGCCGATTACCCGCGATGGGACGAAAAGACCCCGTGAACCTTTACTATAGCTTAACATTGAATTTGGGTAATTGATGTGTAGGATAGGCCGGAGACTTTGAAGCGCAGACGCCAGTTTGTGTGGAGTCGCTGTTGAAATACGGCCCTTTGATTATTTGAGTTCTAACTCGTTGATACGAGGACACTGTTTGGTGGGTAGTTTGACTGGGGTGGTCGCCTCCAAAATAGTAACGGAGGCTTCTAAAGGTGCCCTCAGGACGATTGGTAACCGTCCGCAGAGTGTAATGGCATAAGGGCGCTTGACTGGGAGACTTACAAGTCGATCAGGTAGGAAACTAGAGCATAGTGATCCGGTGTTTCCGTATGGAAGGGACATCGCTCAAAGGATAAAAGGTACTCCGGGGATAACAGGCTGATCCCTCCCAAGAGCTCATATCGACGGAGGGGTTTGGCACCTCGATGTCGGCTCGTCACATCCTGGGGCTGGAGAAGGTCCCAAGGGTTGGGCTGTTCGCCCATTAAAGTGGCACGCGAGCTGGGTTCAGAACGTCGTGAGACAGTTCGGTCTCTATCTATCGTGGGCGTATGAAATTTGCGTGGCTCTGACACTAGTACGAGAGGACCGTGTTGGACTGACCGCTGGTTTACCAGTTGTGCCGCCAGGTGCATTGCTGGGTATCTAAGTCGGGATTGGATAAGTGCTGAAAGCATCTAAGTACGAAGCCAGCCACAAGATTAGATTTCTTAGGGTCGTTAAAGACGATGACGTTGATAGGATGCAGGTGTAAAGGTGGTAACATCAAAGCCGAGCATTACTAATTGCCCGTCCACTTTCTTCCGGCTTTGTACGGATTGGATATATACGTTTAGCGTATCATTAATATGATATTACTTGAATTTTACTTTTCATCATGTCATAACCTTATTGAATTCATTCAGGTGGTTATAGCACGAGGGTTCCACCTCTTCCCATTCCGAACAGAGAAGTTAAGCCTCGTCACGCCGATGGTACTGCGTAACAGTGGGAGAGTAGGTAGCCGCCGTTTTTAAAGAAGCCCTTCCGGTAGAAATACCTGGAGGGCTTTCTTGTTTTTGATACCTTAGGGATACCTTCGGAATTTGTGGCATCATTTTTAACAGCAATAATCCTCATAATACCTATTAAAAAAGTGAATATTTACTGGTAATTTGTATGTTATGAGGATATTTATTTGTATCTTTGTCGCCCGAATTGTAATCTAACGATTAAAAAAAGAGAGAAGCTTTGGGAAAGTTTGATAAATACAAAATTGATTTGAAAGGCATGCAAACAGACTCTGCTAAGTATGAGTTTGTTTTGGATAACCTTTACTTCGCCCACATTGATGGTCCTGAAGTTCAGAAAGGAAAAGTAAATGTTACTTTGACTGTAAAAAGAACCTCTCGTGCTTTCGAATTGAGCTTTCAGACGGACGGTATGGTATGGGTACCATGCGACCGTTGTTTGGACGAAATGGAGCTACAGATCACATCATCTGATAAACTGATGGTGAAGTTTGGACATGAATATGCAGAAGAAGGTGATAACTTGATTGTAATCCCCGAAGAAGAGGGAGAAATCAATGTAGCATGGTTCATGTATGAATTTGTGGCGCTTTCCATCCCTATGAAGCATGTACATGCTCCGGGTAAGTGCAACAAAGCTGTTACTAGTAAGTTGAGTAAGCATCTCAAAACAGATGCTAATGAAGATAGCGATGAAGTCTTTGACACAGGTGGAGATGATATCGTAGTAGAGGAGGAAATGGAGGAACAAATTGATCCCCGTTGGAATGAATTAAAAAAAATATTAGATAATAATTAAAGTTTTAAGAAAATGGCACATCCTAAGAGAAGACAATCAAAAACAAGAACAGCAAAGAGAAGAACTCATGATAAGGCAGTAGCTCCTACATTGGCTATTTGTCCGAATTGCGGAGAATGGCATGTTTACCACACTGTATGTGGCGCATGTGGTTACTACAGAGGTAAGCTCGCTATCGAAAAAGAAGCAGCTGTATAATTAGTACAGTATACTCAAGACAGCCGAGGGGGAAAACTCTCCGGCTGCTTTAAGTATTATAGTATTGCTAATTTAAAATAGGTTTGATGGAAAAAATAAATGCAGTAATCACAGGAGTTGGAGGCTATGTACCCGATTATATCTTGACTAATGAAGAGATATCAAGAATGGTAGATACCAACGACGAATGGATTATGACTCGTATCGGAGTAAAGGAAAGACATATTCTGAATGAGGAAGGATTAGGTAGCTCATACATGGCACGCAAGGCTGCCAAGCAGTTGATGAAAAAGACTGGAGCCAATCCTGACGATATCGATTTGGTTATTGTTGCTACCAGTACTCCTGACTATCACTTCCCTTCTACAGCTTCTATTCTTTGCGATAAACTCGGACTGAAAAATGCGTTTGCTTTCGACTTGCAAGCTGCATGTAGTGGCTTTCTGTATCTGATGGAAACTGCTGCGAATTTCATTCGTTCGGGAAGATATAAGAAAATTATCATTGTCGGTGCCGATAAGATGTCGTCAATGGTTAACTATACAGATCGTGCTACTTGCCCTATCTTTGGTGACGGTGCTGCTGCTTTTATGCTGGAGCCCACTACGGAAGATCTGGGTATCATGGATTCGATACTGAGAACAGATGGTAAAGGTCTGCCTTTCCTCCATATGAAAGCTGGTGGTTCGGTTTGTCCTCCGTCTTATTTCACAGTAGACAATAAAATGCACTATCTGCACCAGGAAGGAAGAACAGTGTTCAAATATGCAGTTTCAAGTATGTCGGATGTATCTGCTGCAATCGCAGAAAAGAATGGTCTGACAAAAGATAACATTGACTGGGTGGTTCCCCATCAGGCGAATGTTCGTATCATCGAAGCTGTGGCTCATCGCATGGAACTCCCAATGGATAAAGTGCTGGTGAATATTGAACATTATGGTAACACAAGTGCCGCCACACTTCCCCTGTGTATCTGGGATTATGAAGATAAACTCAAGAAAGGTGATAACATTATATTTACAGCATTCGGCGCCGGATTTACATGGGGTGCGGTTTATGTAAAATGGGGTTATGACGGAAAAAAGGAATCGTAACGTAAGTTACTGAACTATAACACAAAAAACGCATCTTATTTCGATTCGATGCGTTTTTTTGTCTCAACCAATAAAATAAAGAGAAATGCATAAAGCAGGTTTTGTGAACATCGTAGGGAACCCGAATGTCGGAAAATCGACATTGATGAATGCTTTGGTGGGAGAACGTATATCAATTGCCACCTTCAAAGCACAGACTACCCGTCACCGGATTATGGGAATTTATAATACGGATGATATGCAGATTGTTTTTTCTGATACTCCGGGAGTATTGAAACCTAACTATAAGTTGCAGGAGTCGATGCTGAACTTCTCGACTTCCGCACTGACGGATGCGGATGTACTGCTTTATGTGACCGACGTGGTGGAAACGCCGGACAAGAACAACGAGTTTATGGGAAAGGTGCGTCAGATGACCGTCCCTGTCCTGTTGCTTATAAACAAAATAGACCTCACGGATCAGGAGAAGCTAATAAAGTTGGTCGAAGAGTGGAAGGAGTTGCTTCCACAGGCTGAGATTATTCCTATTTCCGCCGCATCAAAGTTCAATGTGGATTATGTGATGAAGCGTATTCAGGAATTATTGCCCGATTCTCCTCCTTACTTCGGCAAAGACCAGTGGACGGATAAGCCTGCCCGCTTCTTTGTGAATGAAATTATCCGTGAAAAGATCCTGCTATACTATGACAAAGAGATCCCCTATTCGGTGGAAGTAGTGGTAGAGGAATTTAAAGAGGAAGCGAAAAAGATCCATATCCGGGCGGTGATTTATGTGGAACGGGACTCGCAAAAAGGAATTATTATCGGCAAGCAAGGAAAAGCTCTGAAGAAAGTGGCTACCGAGGCACGCCGGGAATTGGAACGTTTCTTTGGAAAGACTATTTTCCTGGAAACCTATGTGAAGGTTGATAAAGATTGGCGCAGTTCGGATAAGGAACTGCGGAACTTTGGTTATCAGTTAGATTAAGAGTATTCATGCGACTGGGATAGTCGTGAAAAAACAAGGTATTGAGCTATGAATAATTTAGTTGCAATTGTAGGACGCCCCAATGTGGGCAAGTCTACCTTATTTAACCGTCTGACGAAAACTCGTCAGGCTATTGTGAATGAAGAAGCGGGGACGACCCGCGACAGGCAGTATGGCAAGTCCGAATGGCTGGGCCGTGAGTTCTCCGTGGTAGATACCGGCGGATGGGTGGTGAATTCTGATGATATCTTTGAAGAGGAAATCAGGAAGCAAGTATTGCTGGCAGTAGAAGAAGCGGACGTTATTCTGTTTGTAGTGGATGTGATGAACGGAGTGACGGATCTGGATATGCAGGTGGCGGCTATCTTGCGGCGTGCCAATAGTCCGGTGATTATGGTGGCCAATAAAACGGATAATAATGAATTGCAATATAACGCTCCTGAGTTTTATAAATTAGGATTGGGCGATCCGTATTGTATCTCTGCTATCACAGGAAGTGGTACAGGTGATTTGATGGACTTGATTGTCAGTAAATTCAGTAAAGAGAATTCAGAAATTCTGGACGATGATATCCCTCGCTTCGCTGTAGTGGGACGTCCGAATGCAGGAAAATCTTCTATTGTAAACGCGTTTATCGGAGAAGACCGTAACATCGTGACGGAGATTGCCGGAACAACCCGCGACTCTATCTATACACGTTACAACAAATTCGGTTTCGATTTTTATCTGGTAGATACAGCCGGTATCCGTAAAAAGAATAAGGTGAACGAGGATCTGGAATATTATTCGGTAGTTCGTTCGATTCGTTCGATTGAGAACGCGGATGTCTGTATTTTGATGCTCGATGCAACGAGAGGCGTTGAGAGCCAGGATTTGAATATCCTTTCTCTGATACAGAAAAATCAGAAAGGCTTGGTGGTTGTGATTAATAAGTGGGATCTCATAGAGGATAAAACGGCGAAAATGATGAAAGAGTTCGAGGCAACTATCCGTTCACGCTTTGCTCCGTTTGTGGATTTTCCGATTATATTTGCTTCTGCATTGACCAAACAGCGTATCCTGAAAGTGCTTGAAGAAGCTCGTAGCGTATATGAAAACCGTACAACAAAGATACCGACTGCCCGCTTGAATGAAGAAATGCTTCCGCTGATCGAGGCATATCCGCCCCCATCAAATAAAGGTAAGTATATCAAGATTAAATATATCACGCAGTTGCCGAATACCCAGGTGCCTTCTTTTGTCTATTTTGCAAATCTGCCGCAGTATGTGAAAGAACCGTACAAGCGTTTCTTGGAAAACAAAATGCGTGAGAAGTGGAATCTTACCGGTACACCGATCAATATTTATATCCGACAGAAATAAAGGTATATTCATATGAATAAAAAGAAATCGCCCGGCAGTGGAATGTTGCCGGGCGATTTATCTTTTATACTGAACAGATTTCCGTTTTGTTTTGAACCGGTGATTCGCAAAGATTATTCGTCTTTGTTTAACTGGAAATCTTTACGGCGCAATACGAAGCTGTTACTCAGATATTTCTCACGCACGATCTTGTTTTCAGCCAGCTCTTCCGGTGTGCCCTGAAACAGGATCTTTCCTTCAAACAGCAGATAAGCGCGGTCGGTGATACTTAATGTTTCCTGTACATTGTGGTCGGTAATCAGGATGCCGATATTTTTATCCTTTAGCTTCCATACAATTTGCTGGATATCTTCTACCGCGATAGGGTCGACTCCGGCAAATGGTTCATCAAGCATGATGAACTTCGGGTCGATGGCAAGACACCGGGCGATTTCCGTACGGCGGCGTTCACCTCCGGACAGTTGGTTACCTTTGTTCTTGCGTACCTTTTGAAGACGGAACTCTGCAATCAGGCTTTCGAGCTTCTCCTTCTGATAATCCTTAGGCTTATTGGTCATCTCGAGTACAGAAGCGATATTGTCTTCTACACTCATCTGACGGAATACGGAGGCTTCCTGTGCAAGGTACCCGATACCCGTCTGCGCCCGTTTGTATACTGGAAATTTGGTAATCTCAAGGTCGTCGAGGAAGATCCGGCCTTCATTAGGCGTGATCAGTCCTACGGTCATATAGAATGAAGTCGTCTTACCGGCACCGTTCGGTCCCAGCAAACCTACAATTTCACCTTGCTTCACGTCAATGGATACATGGCTTACAACGGTTCGTTTTCCGTACTTTTTAACCAGGTCTTCCGTGCGAAGCACCATCTTGCTTTCTTCCATATTCTAGTTATTTTGCGGCAAATGTAGTAAAAATAAGCTGAAATAATGTACATTTGCAGACAAATAGTGTGAGTTATGATAAAAGCATTGAGAACCGTCGGACGATATATCATGCTGATGGGACGTACTTTTTCCCGTCCCGAGCGTATGCGTATGTTTTTCCGGCAATACCTTAACGAGATGGAGCAACTGGGTGTAAACTCCATCGGTATCGTGTTGTTGATTTCGTTTTTCATCGGCGCGGTGATTACCATTCAGATTAAATTGAACATTGAAAGTCCATGGATGCCTCGCTGGACAGTGGGGTATGTGACACGTGAAATCATGTTGCTGGAATTTTCCTCTTCTATTATGTGTCTCATCTTGGCGGGAAAGGTTGGCTCGAACATCGCTTCGGAACTGGGAACGATGCGGGTGACGCAACAGATTGACGCGCTCGAGATCATGGGTATTAATTCTGCCAATTATCTGATATTACCCAAAATTACGGCAATGGTGACTGTGATTCCTGTATTGGTGACATTTAGTATTTTTGCCGGAATCATTGGAGCCTTTTGTACTTGTTGGTTTGCGGGTGTGATGAATGCAGTTGATTTGGAATATGGATTGCAGTATATGTTTGTCGAATGGTTTATCTGGGCGGGTATCATCAAATCCCTCTTCTTTGCCTTTATTATCGCGAGTGTTTCTGCCTTCTTCGGTTATACGGTAGACGGCGGTTCGATTGCCGTGGGAAAGGCTTCTACGGATGCTGTGGTAAGCAGTAGTGTGTTAATTCTGTTTGCAGATTTGGTATTAACTAAACTTTTGATGGGATGATTGACGTTAGAGGACTTTATAAATCATTTGAAGATAAGACGGTATTGAGTGATATCAATGCCTCTTTTGAGAATGGGAAGACAAACTTGATTATCGGTCAGAGTGGGTCCGGTAAAACGGTATTGATGAAATGTATCGTAGGATTACTTACTCCCGAGAAGGGGGAAGTGCTTTATGACGGACGTAATCTTGTCCTGATGGGTAAGAAGGAGAAAAAGATGCTTCGCAAGGAGATGGGGATGATTTTTCAGAGTGCTGCCCTTTTCGACTCGATGTCGGTGCTGGATAATGTGATGTTCCCGCTGAATATGTTTAGTAATGATACATTGCGCGATCGTACCAAACGTGCCATGTTCTGTCTGGAACGTGTGAATCTGACTGAAGCAAAAGATAAATTTCCGGGTGAAATCAGTGGTGGTATGCAGAAGCGTGTGGCTATTGCCCGTGCTATCGCATTGAACCCGCAGTACCTGTTCTGTGATGAGCCGAACTCCGGACTGGACCCAAAAACGTCATTAGTTATCGATGATCTCATTCATGACATTACTCAGGAGTATAATATGACGACTATTATCAATACCCATGATATGAACTCTGTGTTGGGGATTGGGGAGAAAGTGATTTATATTTATGAAGGACACAAGGAATGGGAAGGAACGAAAGATGATATCTTTACTTCTACCAATGAAAGGCTGAATAACTTTATCTTTGCTTCTGACCTGCTCCGCAAGGTGAAGGATGTGGAAGTACAGAGCATGGAAGGTTGATTGGAAATAAATAAAAGGACATAAAAAAACTTCTGTCATCAGGTGGCAGAAGTTTCTTTTTTTCTTAGCTATATTAGCGTCGGCAATTAAGCTCTGGGTCTAGCTTCTTTAACTACCATTGTACGGCCCATGTATTCAGCACCGTTCAATTCTGCGATTGCTTTAGCAGCTGCAGCGTCGTCTTCCATTTCAATGAAAGCAAATCCTTTGGATTTACCGGTTTCACGATCCATAACTACTTTAACTGATGATACTGCTCCGTAATCTTCCATCACTTGTTGCAGATCTCCTTCCTTAACACGGTAGTTAAGGTTTCCAACATAAATGTTCATAATGAAAATGATAAAAAAATAAATAAATGAATAAAACTCTCTGGATAGATGGTTACTAATAAAAAGATTAAAACGACAGAGAGTTTACAAATGCGTTTTCGAAACAGAAGTAAAAACCTTGTAATCAAATCGAGAAACTAATGGTCCATCAATCCGCAGCAAAGAAAAGAATAATTTTTGGATTGACCATCTTTTTCTTACTTTAATTTGCAGACAATGAGAAAAAAAGAAGGATGTGTGGTTAGCGAACCATTGCCTGTCATGCAATTGTCATTTATATATTCCATAATAGATGCGAAATAAATCTGCAATGTCTTTTGAAAATTGAAAGATTAGCACTAATTTTGCACCCTCGTTTGAGTTAGAACAAAGTATAAATCAAATAAATAATTGTCAGAATGAACGTTTCATTACAAAACATTGACAAAGTAAGCGCACAGCTTACTGTAAAGCTTGAGAAAGCCGACTATCAGGAGAAAGTAGACAAATCGTTGAAATCATTCCGCCAGAAGGCGCAGATGCCGGGATTCCGTAAAGGAATGGTTCCGATGAGCCTGGTTAAGAAGATGTATGGTAAATCAGTGATTGCAGAAGAAGTGAATAAAGTATTGCAAGAAGCTGTTTACAACTATATTAAAGAAAATAAGGTGAACATGCTGGGCGAACCGTTGCCTAACGAAGAAAAACAGCAGATGATCGACTTCGATACAATGGAAGAATTCGAATTTGTATTCGATATCGCTCTGGCACCTGAATTTAAAGCAGAAGTAAGTGCTAAAGATAAAGTAGATTACTATACAATCGAAGTATCGGATGAAATGATCGATAACCAGGTGAAGATGTATACTCAACGTACTGGTAAATACGATAAAGTAGACGCTTACGAAGATAACGATATGCTGAAAGGCCTGTTGGCTCAGCTGGATGAAGAAGGTAATACGAAAGAAGGCGGTATTCAGGTAGAAGGTGCAGTATTGATGCCTTCTTATATGAAGAACGACGATCAGAAAGCAATCTTCGCTAATGCAAAAGTAAACGATGTATTGGTATTCAATCCGAATGTTGCTTACGACGGACATGCTGCTGAACTTGGCTCTCTGCTGAAGATCGACAAGGAAATCGCTAAAGACGTGAAGTCTGATTTCAGTTTCCAGGTAGAAGAAATCACTCGTTTTGTACCGGGTGAACTGACTCAGGAAGTATTTGACCAGGCATTTGGTGAAGGTGTAGTGAAGACTGAAGAAGAATTCCGCGCTAAGATCAAAGAAGAAATCGCAGCAAGATTTGTGGCTGACAGTGATTATAAATTCCTGATCGACATTCGTAAAGTGATGATGGACAAAGTAGGCAAGCTGGAATTCTCTGATGCATTGCTGAAACGTATCATGTTACTGAACAACGAAGAAAAAGGTGAAGAATATGTAGCTGAGAACTACGATAAGAGCATCGAAGAACTGACTTGGCACCTGATCAAGGAACAGTTGGTAGAGGCAAACGATATCAAAGTAGAACAGGAAGATGTGCTGAAGATGGCGAAAGAAACAACGAAAGCACAGTTTGCTCAATACGGAATGTTGTCTGTACCTGAAGACGTACTTGACAACTATGCACAGGAAATGTTGAAGAAGAAAGAGACAATCAACAATCTGGTAAGCCGCGTAGTAGAAGTGAAGTTGGCTGCAGCCCTGAAAGCTCAGGTAACTTTGGAGAACAAGAGCGTTTCTATGGAAGAGTTCAATAAAATGTTTGAATAATCGTTCGGTTGAATAGAACATAAAGTCACAGAAACACAGAGTTTTTATAAAATTATAACTCTGTGTTTTTTTGTGTCTATGTGTTCTTTTTCGTTTCTTTGCACTTACGTTTATTATAAATTTAATTAGAAAGGAACCATAACATGGATGATTTTAGAAAATACGCAACCAAGCATTTAGGAATGAATGGCATGGTGCTGGACGATGTGATTAAATCGCAAGCCGGGTATTTGAATCCCTATATTCTCGAAGAGAGACAGCTGAATGTAACTCAGCTCGATGTATTCTCCCGACTGATGATGGACCGCATTATTTTTCTGGGTACACAAGTAGATGACTATACGGCAAATACGCTTCAGGCGCAGTTGCTCTATCTGGACTCTGTAGACCCGGGCAAGGATATTTCCATCTATATCAATTCTCCGGGTGGCAGTGTATATGCCGGACTGGGTATTTATGATACCATGCAGTTTATCTCAAGTGATGTTGCGACGATCTGTACAGGTATGGCAGCTTCGATGGCTGCTGTATTGCTGGTAGCTGGTGCTGAAGGTAAACGTTCGGCGTTGCCGCATTCACGCGTTATGATTCACCAGCCGATGGGAGGTGCTCAGGGACAGGCTTCGGATATTGAAATCACAGCCCGTGAGATTCAGAAATTGAAGAAAGAACTTTATACGATTATCGCCGATCATTCGCACACAGACTTCGATAAAGTATGGGCCGACTCAGACCGTGATTACTGGATGACAGCTCAGGAAGCGAAAGAATACGGTATGATTGATGAGGTATTGATTAAAAAATAAAAATGGCTGATTCAAAGACAAAGAAAAAGTGTAGCTTCTGCGGTCGGTCGGAGAATGAGGTCGGATTCCTGATTACAGGAATGAACGGCTATATCTGCGACAGCTGCGCTACTCAGGCTTATGAGATAACTCAGGAAGCACTGGGTGAAAGCAGAAAAGGCGCCGGAGCTACCAAACTCAATTTAAAAGAACTGCCCAAACCGGTAGAAATAAAGAAATTCCTCGATCAGTACGTAATTGGACAAGACGACGCGAAGCGTTTTCTTTCGGTATCGGTTTACAACCACTATAAGCGCCTTTTGCAAAAAGACAGTGGCGATGATGTAGAGATTGAAAAATCAAACATTATCATGGTGGGAAGTACCGGAACCGGAAAAACCCTCTTGGCGCGTACAATTGCCAAGTTGCTTCATGTTCCGTTTACGATTGTAGATGCTACGGTGTTGACGGAAGCCGGTTATGTGGGTGAAGATATTGAAAGCATCCTGACTCGTTTGCTTCAGGTGGCAGATTATAATGTACCGGAAGCTGAACAGGGAATTGTGTTTATTGATGAGATAGACAAGATTGCCCGTAAAGGAGATAATCCTTCCATTACCCGCGACGTAAGCGGGGAGGGAGTACAGCAGGGGTTGCTGAAATTGCTCGAAGGTTCGGTTGTGAACGTTCCCCCTCAGGGAGGCCGTAAGCATCCCGACCAGAAAATGATTCCGGTGAATACTAAAAATATTCTCTTTATCTGCGGAGGTGCTTTCGATGGCATTGAAAAGAAAATTGCCCAACGGCTGAATACACATGTGGTAGGCTATACCGCTTCACAGAAGACAGCTGTAATTGATAAGAATAATATGATGCAGTATATTGCTCCTCAGGATTTGAAGTCATTCGGACTGATTCCCGAAATTATCGGTCGTCTTCCGGTGCTGACTTATCTGAATCCGCTGGATCGTAATGCACTCCGTGCTATTCTTACCGAACCGAAAAACTCTATCATCAAACAATATATCAAATTGTTTGAAATGGATGGTATCAAGCTGACATTTGAGGATTCTGTTTTCGAATATATCGTTGACAAGGCCGTAGAATATAAGCTGGGTGCCCGTGGATTGCGTTCTATTGTGGAAACGATCATGATGGATGTCATGTTTGAAATCCCTTCAGAAAGCAAGAAAGAGTATAAGGTAACGTTGGATTATGCAAAACAACAGCTGGAAAAAGCGAATATGGCAAGGCTGCAAACTGCTTAATATCAAATAGTAAGGCTACTGGAAATGATTGTTTCTGTTTTTTCTTGAAAATATTAGTCGTATTTTGCTTGGTAATTACGAAGTTGTTTATAACTTTGTTTGGCTCTCTTGCAATAGAGGGCTTTACTTAAAGTTAAACCATGAACTGAATAAAACAACCTAAGTTAAGATGGCAGGGAAGATTAATTTAACAGATGAACTGAAAAAGTATTTCGGATTTAATAAGTTCAAGGGAAACCAGGAAGCAATCATTCAGAATTTGCTCGATGGTAAAGATACCTTTGTACTAATGCCTACCGGTGGCGGAAAATCTTTATGCTATCAGTTACCTTCGCTCTTGATGGAAGGTACGGCAATTGTTATTTCTCCGCTCATTGCGTTGATGAAGAATCAGGTGGATGCAATGCGTAATTTCAGTGAAGAGGATGGCATCGCCCATTTTATAAATTCTTCATTAAATAAAGGTGCAATAGACCAAGTCAGGTCTGACATCCTTGCCGGAAAAACAAAATTGCTATATGTGGCTCCTGAGTCGTTGACAAAGGAAGAAAATGTAGATTTTTTGCGTTCGGTGAAAATTTCGTTCTATGCGGTAGACGAAGCTCATTGTATTTCCGAATGGGGACATGACTTCCGTCCGGAGTATCGGCGGATTCGTCCGATCATTAACGAAATAGGGAAAGCTCCCTTGATTGCACTTACTGCAACAGCAACACCGAAGGTACAGCACGATATCCAGAAAAATCTGGGGATGGTGGATGCTCAGGTTTTTAAATCGTCGTTCAACCGTCCGAACCTTTATTATGAGGTACGCGCAAAGACTAATAATATTGATAAAGATATCATTAAGTTCATCAAGAATAATTCGGAAAAGTCGGGTATTATTTATTGCCTGAGCCGGAAGAAAGTAGAAGAACTTGCTGAGATTCTTCAGGCAAACGGAATCAATGCGCGTCCTTATCATGCAGGTATGGACTCTATGACGAGAACGAAGAACCAAGATGATTTCCTGATGGAAAAGGTGGAAGTGATTGTAGCTACCATCGCTTTCGGTATGGGAATTGACAAGCCGGATGTACGGTTTGTAATCCATTACGATATCCCCAAAAGTCTGGAAGGGTATTACCAGGAGACAGGACGTGCCGGCAGAGACGGCGGCGAAGGCCAGTGCCTGACTTTTTATACAAACAAAGACCTGCAGAAACTGGAAAAGTTCATGCAGGGAAAACCTGTGGCAGAACAGGAAATAGGCAAGCAGCTTCTGTTGGAAACCGCTGCTTATGCCGAATCTTCCGTGTGCCGGCGCAAGACATTGCTGCATTATTTCGGTGAAGAATATACGGAAGAAAATTGTGGAAATTGTGACAACTGTTTAAACCCTAAAAAACAAGTGGAGGCTCAAGAGTTATTGTGTGCCGTGATTGAAGCGATTATCGCGGTGAAAGAAAATTTTAAGGCAGATTATATCATAGACATACTACAAGGTAGAGAAACGTCGGAAGTACAGGCTCATTTGCACGAAGATCTGGAAGTATTCGGTTCGGGTATGGGCGAAGAAGACAAAACATGGAATGCGGTGATTCGACAAGCGTTGATTGGCGGTTACTTGAGCAAAGATGTGGAGAATTATGGTCTACTGAAGGTAACGGAAGAAGGACACAAATTCCTGAAGAAACCAAAATCATTCAAGATTACTGAAGATAATGATTTTGAAGAAACGGAAGAAGAAGTACCGGCACGTGGCGGTGGTTCTTGTGCGGTGGACCCGGCTCTTTACTCAATGCTGAAGGACTTGCGGAAGAAGCTTTCCAAGAAGCTGGAGGTTCCTCCATATGTTATTTTCCAGGACCCGTCGTTGGAAGCAATGGCTACCATCTATCCGGTGACACTGGATGAACTGCAGAATATCCCGGGCGTAGGTGCCGGAAAAGCAAAACGCTATGGTGAAGAGTTTTGTAAACTGATCAAGCGTCATTGCGAAGAGAATGAAATTGAACGTCCGGAAGATTTGCGTGTACGTACGGTTGCTAATAAATCGAAAATGAAAGTGGCTATCATTCAGGCTATTGATCGTAAAGTGGCATTGGACGATATCGCTCTTTCCAAAGGAATTGAGTTTGGTGAGCTATTGGATGAGGTGGAAGCGATCGTTTACTCCGGAACCAAACTGAATATTGATTACTTCCTGGAAGAAATTATGGATGAAGACCATATGCTCGATATCTATGATTATTTCAAGGAATCTACGACAGACAAAATTGATGATGCTCTTGATGAACTGGGTGATGAATTTACCGAAGAGGAAGTCCGACTGGTGAGAATCAAGTTCATCTCTGAAATGGCTAATTAAAAAAGCGAAAAAAAATAGGCGTGCAGGTATGCTGTTTTGAATAAAAACCGTATATTTGCACGCAATAAATTTTTAAACGCACAGCCCTATGTCATTTATTGCTGATAAGATTGTAATGGATGGGTTAACTTACGACGATGTATTGTTGATCCCCGCTTATTCTGAAGTTTTACCGCGCACTGTCGATCTCTCGACAAAGTTTTCAAGAAACATTGAGTTAAAAATTCCTTTTGTGACGGCTGCCATGGATACGGTTACCGAAGCGAAAATGGCTATTGCCATTGCCCGTGAAGGTGGTATCGGTGTGATTCACAAGAATATGTCTATTGAGGAGCAGGCAAGACAAGTTGCCATTGTAAAGCGTGCTGAAAATGGTATGATTTACGATCCTGTTACTATTAAGAGAGGTTCTACTGTTAGCGATGCTTTGGGAATTATGGCTGAATATAAAATCGGCGGTATTCCTGTGGTGGATGATGAAGGTTATCTGGTAGGTATCGTTACCAACAGAGATTTGCGTTTCGAAAGAGACATGACCAAACATATTGATCTGGTTATGACTCCCAAAGAAAGATTGGTGACTACCAATCAGTCTACAGATTTGGAGTCTGCAGCACAGATTCTTCAGAAACATAAGATCGAGAAATTGCCGATTGTCGGAATGGATGGGAAATTGATCGGTCTTGTTACTTATAAAGATATAACAAAGGCAAAAGATAAACCGATGGCTTGTAAGGATGCCAAAGGTCGTCTGCGTGTAGCTGCAGGTGTGGGCGTTACTGCCGATACGCTGGATCGCATGCAGGCATTGGTAGATGCCGGTGCGGATGCTATCGTGATCGATACAGCTCACGGACATTCTATGTTCGTTATTGAAAAACTGAAAGAAGCAAAGAAACGCTTCCCGAATATTGATATTGTAGTAGGTAATATTGCTACCGGCGAAGCTGCGAAGGCTTTGGCGGAAGCTGGTGCTGATGCAGTGAAAGTAGGTATCGGTCCGGGTTCTATCTGTACGACTCGTGTTGTTGCAGGTGTGGGTGTTCCTCAGTTATCGGCTGTATATGATGTAGCCAAAGCACTGAAAGGTACAGGTGTTCCTTTGATTGCTGATGGTGGATTACGTTACTCCGGTGATGTGGTAAAAGCATTGGCTGCCGGTGGATATTGTGTGATGATCGGATCATTGGTTGCCGGAACTGAAGAGTCTCCGGGTGATACTATTATCTTTAACGGACGTAAGTTCAAGTCATATCGTGGTATGGGCTCATTGGAAGCGATGGAAAATGGTTCGAAGGACCGTTACTTCCAGAGCGGAACTGCCGATGTGAAGAAGTTGGTACCGGAAGGTATTGCTGCACGTGTTCCTTATAAAGGTACGCTTTATGAAGTAGTTTATCAGCTGTCCGGCGGTTTGCGTGCAGGTATGGGATATTGCGGTGCTGCTAATATTGAAAAACTGCATGATGCGAAGTTTACTCGTATCACAAATGCCGGAGTGATGGAAAGTCATCCGCATGACGTGACGATTACCAGTGAATCGCCTAACTATAGCCGTCCGGAATAATTTATATAAACGGTAAACGATTAGCGGTGAACGGTGAACAGGCTGTATGGCACATGTTCGTTGTTCACCGTTTGTCGTTTTAAACAAAGAATCAATGATGAAAAGAAGTCTGCTTTTAGGATGGATAAGTCTCTTCGGAATATGGGTTTCCGCTCAGGAAGATCCCGTAGTAATGCGGATTAACGGAAAGGAAATACCTCGTTCGGAGTTTGAATATTCCTATCGCCGTCATGTGGATGGTGAGGGTGAGAAATTGTCTCCTAAAGAATATGCGGAGCTTTTCATTCAGGCTAAGTTGAAAGTGGAAGCGTCCAGAGCGGCAGGGCTCGATACTACTTCGGCTTTTCGTAAGCAACAGGAAGCTTATCGGACAAAGTTGTTGAGGTCTTATCTGCCGGGCAGCCAGGAAATGGATGGCAATGCCCGTATTCTATATCAGAAGATGAAAGGAAATGTACGTAACGGACAAGTACAGGTACAGCAGATTTTCAAATATCTGCCTCAAACCATTACTTCCAGGCATTTGCAAGAGGAGCAAGCACGTATGGATTCTATTTATCAGGTGATACAGAATCAGCCAAGTATTGATTTTACCAGTTTGGTGGACCGGTTTTCAGATGATAAACGTTGTGTGTGGATCGAAAACTTACAGACAACTTCCGAGTTTGAGGATGTCGCTTTTTCTTTGGCGAAGGGTGAAATATCGAAACCTTTCTTTACACCGGAGGGGCTTCATATTCTGCAAGTTGTTGACCGGAAAGAAGTATCTGCGTATGAGATAGTTAGTGATAGCCTTTTGAATCGTTTACGGCGTCAGCCACTGGATAAAGGAACGGAAGCAATAGTGGAGCAATTGAAAAAAGAATACCAATATGTTCCGAATACGGAGGCTTTGGAGGAATTGCTGCAGAAAGGTGAAACAGATAGAACTTTGTTTACTGTCAATGGGCAGACATATACGGGAGAGATGTTTAAGTGGTTTGCTTCATCCCATCCCCAGGCTGTAAAACGTCAGCTGAATGGTTTTATAGCCAAATCTTTGCTGGATTACGAGAATCGGCATGTGGAAAAAAAGCATCCGGAACTTCGTTATACTTTGCAGGAGTATGCTGAAAAATGTCTGGTTGCGGAGATCACGCGTCAGAAAGTAGATTTACCGGCTGTTAACGATCGGGCAGGATTGGCTACTTATTTTAAGTTTCATTCATCGGATTACCGCTGGGAACATCCTCGGTATAAAGGAGTGGTATTGCATTGTGTGGATAAAAAGACTGCCAAACAGGCTAAAAAGCTGCTGAAGAAAGTACCGGAGAAGGAATGGGAAGACATACTTCGCAAAACTTTTAATACATCCGGTGACGAAAAAATTAAAATCGAACAGGGGATTTTTGCCGACGGAGATAATAAATATATAGATAAATTGGTCTTTAAGAAGGGTGGTTTTGAGTCTGTAATGTCGTATCCTTTTACTATTGTTGCTGGCAAAAAACAGAAGGGTCCGGATGATTACAGAGAGGTAATTGAGCAGGTGAGAAAAGATTATAGAAACTATCTTAACGCATATTGGGAGCGGGAATTGGAGGAGTCAGGTAAGGTTGAAATAAACCAAGAGGTTTTAAAAACAGTTAATAATAACTGATGTAACCGATTATTCACTATCTTCGTACCTTAAATAAGTAGATTTGAATTGACGATGCGAATATTAGTCCTCTTACTAATTACCCTTCTTTGTTGTGGAGCGTGCAAAGAGCAGTACGACCACAAAGGCAAGACTGCATTAGTGGAGGTAGATGGTAACTTTTTATATAAAGAAGATTTGATGTCTGTGCTACCGGTCGGATTGTCAAAAGATGATAGTATTCTTTTCGCCGAGCATTACATTCGTAGCTGGGCGGAGGAGATTTTGTTGTATGAAAAAGCAGCGAATAATATCCCGGATAATGTGGATGTAGATAAGCTGGTGGAGAATTACCGGAAAGCTTTGATCATGCATACTTATCAGCAGGAACTGATAAACCAGAAACTGACGAGTGATATTTCGGAGCAGGAGATTGCGGATTATTATGAGAAAAACAAGGATTTGTTTAAACTGGAATCTCCGCTGATTAAGGGACTGTTTATTAAAGTTCCGTTGACAGCACCTCAGTTGAACAATGTTCGCAGATGGTATAAGACTGAGAAACAGGACGCTGTGGAGAGCCTGGAAAAATATAGTTTGCAGAATGCGGTGAAGTATGAATACTTTTACAATAAATGGGTTCCGGTAACGGATGTGCTGGATCTGATTCCATTGAAAGAGGCGGCACCGGAAGAATACATAAACAAGCATCGGCAAGTGGAGCTGAAAGATACGGCATTTTGTTATTTCCTCAATGTGAGCGATTATCGCGGAGCAGGCGAAGAAAAACCGTATGAGTTTGCACGGTCGGAAGTGAAGGATTTACTGGTCAATCAGAAACGGGTGAACTTTATGGAACAAGTGAAGAACGACCTGTATCAGCAGGCTGTGAACAAAAAGAAGATTATATATAATTATTAAATACAAAGAATGAAGAAGTTTGTGAACTTTAGATTTATTGTTACCCTTGTCCTGGCAGTATTTGCCAACGTGGTAACTTATGCACAGGACAATGTAATTGATGAGGTAGTTTGGGTAGTAGGTGACGAAGCTATTTTGAAATCAGATGTGGAAGAGGCACGCATGGATGCCCTGTATAATGGACGCAGATTTGAAGGCGATCCTTATTGTGTAATACCCGAAGAAATCGCTGTGCAGAAATTATTCCTGCATCAGGCAAAGCTGGACAGTATCGAAGTTTCCGAAGCGGAAATCATTCAGCGCGTAGATATGATGACCAATATGTATATTCAGCAGATTGGTTCTAAAGAGAAGATGGAGGAATACTTCAATAAGACTGCCACTCAAATTCGTGAAACGTTGCGCGAAAATGCCCGGGATGGATTGACGGTACAGAAAATGCAGCAGAAGCTGGTAGGAGAAATCAAGGTGACTCCGGCAGAAGTACGCCGCTATTTTAAAGATCTTCCTCAGGACAGCATCCCTTATATTCCCACTCAGGTAGAAGTGCAGATTATCACCCTGCAACCTAAAATTCCTATTGCGGAAATAGAAGACGTAAAGAGACGTTTACGTGATTATACGGATCGTGTGACAAAAGGGGAGATTGATTTCTCTACGCTGGCACGTCTGTATTCTGAAGATAAGGCTTCTGCTATCAAGGGTGGTGAACTTGATTTTATGGGACGTGGTATGCTTGACCCGGCTTATGCCAATGTAGCATTTAGTCTTCAAGACCCGAAGAAGGTTTCCAAGATTGTAGAATCGGAATTTGGTTATCATATTATTCAGCTGATCGAGAAGCGCGGTGACCGTGTGAATACCCGTCACATTCTGTTGCGCCCGAAAGTTTCTGAAAAGGAATTGACAGAGGCTTGTGCCCGTCTGGACTCTATCGGTGATGATATTCGTCAGAATAAGTTTACGTTTGATGATGCTGCTTCTGTGATTTCACAAGATAAAGATACTCGTAATAATCATGGTATTATGGTGAATACGAATGAGCGTACTGGCATCACTACTTCTAAATTCCAGATGCAGGATTTGCCGCAGGATGTTGCGAAAGTAGTGGATAAGATGAATGTGGGTGAAATATCCAAAGCCTTTACGATGATCAACGAGAAAGATGGAAAAGAAGTTTGTGCCATTGTAAAACTGAAAGCAAAGATCAACGGTCATAAAGCTACCATTGCGGAAGACTATCAGGATTTGAAGGAAATAGTGATGGATAAGCGTCGGGAAGAGATGTTGCAGAAATGGATTTTGAACAAACAGAAACATACGTATGTACGTATTGATCCGAACTGGCAGAAGTGTGACTTCAAGTATCCGGGTTGGGTAAGGAATGATTGATGTTTAAACAGCTTGACTTTATATGCTGAAACAAAACAAGAAAGATAAACAGCAAGACGGGCATAGATGGCTTCTTATAGGCTTTCTATGCCTGTTTGCCGTATGCCTTGTGGCGCAGGTGAAGCCCACCGGACAGAATAAAAAGACGGAGACCCCGGCTGCAAAACCTGAGGATGGAACAAAGCAAACTGCCAAAGGTACAAAGAAAGAACCGGAAAATAAAAAGACGAAAGTGTATTTGCTGCATGCAAACCAAGGACAGGCTGACAAGCTTGCCCGACCGGATGTTCAAGTGTTGATCGGAAATGTAAAGCTGCGTCATGACAGTATGTATATGTTTTGTGACAGTGCTTTGATTTACGAGAAAACCAATTCGGTAGAAGCATTCAGTAATGTACGTATGGAGCAGGGAGACACTCTGTTCATCTATGGTGATTATCTTTACTATGATGGAATGACGCAGATTGCGCAGATTCGTGAGAACGTAAAAATGATCAACCGGAACACGACACTGCTGACTGACAGTCTGAATTATGACCGTCTTTATGATCTCGGTTATTATTTTGAGGGAGGGACTTTGATGGATGAAGAGAATGTATTAACCTCAGACTGGGGAGAATACAGTCCGGCTACCAAACAATCGGTGTTCAATCATGATGTGAAATTGGTGAATCCTAAGTTTGTATTGACATCGGATACATTGAAATATAATACCTTCTCTAAGATTGCTACCATTCTCGGTCCTTCGAATATTGTGAGTGATAATAATCATATCTATTCAGAACGAGGCTTTTATAATACATTGAGTGAACAGGCAGAATTGTTGGATCGTTCTATTCTGACGAATGACGGAAAGAAGTTGATTGGTGACAGCTTGTTTTATGACCGGAAAGTGGGATATGGTGAAGCGTTCGATAATATACGAATGACAGATACCATCAATAAAAATATGCTGACGGGCAATTATTGTTTCTATAATGAATTGACCGATTCTGCTTTTGCCACTAAACGTGCCGTTGCTATTGACTATTCACAAGGTGACAGCCTCTTTATGCATGGAGATACGTTGCAGCTTGTTTCCTATAATCTGAATACGGACTCAGTATTCCGCCTGATGAAAGCTTATCATAAGGTCCGTATGTATCGTACTGATGTGCAAGGTGTTTGCGACTCACTGGTCTATAATTCAAAAGATTCTTGCCTGACCATGTATACGGACCCGATTCTTTGGAATGAAGGTCAGCAACTGCTCGGTGAGGAGATCAAGATTTATATGAATGACAGTACCATTAACTGGGCGCACATTATCAACCAGGCACTGACGGTAGAGATGAAAGATTCCATTCACTATAACCAGGTGTCCGGTAAAGAAATGAAAGCCTATTTCGAAAACGGTGATATGCGGCATATTGAAGTGATAGGTAATGTGATGACTGCTTTCTATCCGGAAGAAAAAGACAGTACAATGACCGGTTTTAATAACATGGAAGGAAGTGTACTTCATCTTTATCTGAAAGAAAAGAAGATGGAAAAGGGTATGTTTGTTGGTAAGTCCAACGGAACATTATATCCAATGGATCAGATACCTCCCGATAAGCTGAGGCTGTCTACATTTGCCTGGTTTGACTATGTCCGTCCTTTAAATAAAGAGGATATTTTCAATTGGAGAGGCAAGAAGGAAGGGGAGACACTGAAACCTACCACCGACCGGCGGCCAAAGACTGATAGGCGAAAGTTAATTAATATGGATTTTCCTGATTTGAAATAGCGTATGGGAATGTTTTTTAATTCGATGAGGAAACCTCGGGGCTTTAATCATCAATACATTTATGTGAACGAGCGGAAAGAGAAGCTCGATAAGATGGAGGAGAAAGCGAAGCGTGAATTGGGAATGCTTCCTGAGAAAGAGTTCAGTCCCGAAGATATTCGCGGTAAGTTTGTCGAAGGAACTACGCATCTGAAGCGCAGAAAGGCAAGCGGACGTAAACCTGTATCCTTTGGAATCATATTGATAATCATAGCTTTCCTTTTATATTTGTGGCATTATTTGGCGACGGGAAGCTGGTCATTTTAACTACTTAAGTAAACTATGAGCGATATTATTCATTTGTTGCCTGATTCGGTAGCTAATCAGATTGCTGCCGGTGAAGTGATACAACGTCCGGCATCTGTTATTAAAGAGCTAGTGGAAAATGCAATCGATGCAGATGCTCAAAATATACATGTACTCGTCACGGATGCTGGTAAGACCTGCATCCAGATTATAGACGATGGAAAAGGAATGTCCGAAACGGATGCACGACTTGCTTTCGAACGTCATGCGACTTCTAAAATTCGCGAGGCATCGGATTTGTTTGCTCTGCGTACGATGGGATTTCGTGGGGAAGCACTGGCTTCCATCGCAGCTGTGGCGCAGGTTGAATTGAAAACACGGCTGGAATCCGAAGAATTGGGAACCAGATTGGTGATTGCAGGTTCTAAAGTAGAAAGCCAGGAAGCTGTTTCCTGCTCAAAGGGAAGTAACTTTTCTGTGAAGAATTTATTCTTTAATGTGCCTGCCCGTCGTAAGTTCCTAAAAGCTAATTCAACAGAACTAAGTAATATTCTGGCTGAATTTGAACGCATTGCTCTGGTTCATCCTGAGGTATCCTTTTCACTTTACAGCAATGATTCCGAATTGTTCAATCTGCCTGTATCTCCTTTGCGGCAACGTATTCTTGCTATCTTTGGCAAGAAACTGAATCAACAGTTGTTGAATATCGAGGTGAATACTACGATGGTGAAAATCTCGGGCTACATAGCAAAGCCGGAAACGGCCCGTAAGAAAGGTGCACATCAATACTTCTTTGTCAACGGACGCTATATGCGCCATCCTTATTTTCATAGGGCAGTGATGGAAGCTTATGAACAGTTGATCCCTGTTGGCGAGCAAGTTTCCTATTTTATTTACTTTGAAGTAGACCCGGCTAATATTGATGTGAATATCCATCCTACAAAGACGGAAATCAAGTTTGAGAATGAACAGGCCATTTGGCAAATACTTTCGGCATCAGTAAAAGAGTCATTGGGTAAGTTCAGTGCCATTCCTTCCATTGATTTCGACACGGAAGACATGCCGGAGATTCCTGCATTTGAGCAGAATCTTCCTCCTGCACCTCCGAAAGTTAACTATAACTCAGATTTTAATCCGTTCAAAGTATCCTCCGGAGGAAGTGGCGGTGGGTCATATACTCGTCCGAAAGTGGAATGGGAAGGATTGTATGGTGGATTGACTAAGGCAAGTAAGATAAATGAACCTCAGCAAGAGCCGGAAATGGACTGGGAGAATTCTCCTTTCGAAGAAGAATCGGTGGTTGCTGAAGAGAAAACTATTTCGGCTGTATCTGCCGCTTCATCCACTTTTTCATCCGCTTCATCTACATTATATGCTAATGAGCCTGTGATTGAAAAGGGAAATCTGCATCTGCAGTTTAAAGGCCGCTTTATTCTGACTTCAGTGAAATCCGGATTGATGCTGATTGACCAGCATCGTGCGCATATCCGCGTACTTTTTGATCGCTATATGGTGCAGATAAAACAAAAGCAAGGCGTTTCACAGGGAGTGCTTTTTCCCGAAATATTGCAGTTGCCTGCTTCAGAAGCTGCTGTCTTGCAAGGAATCATGGATGATTTATCGGCAGTTGGTTTTGATTTGAGTGATTTGGGTGGCGGTAGCTATGCTATCAACGGTATTCCTTCGGGGATAGAAGGACTGAATCCGGTTGAGTTGGTACGGAATATGCTACATACAGCTATGGAAAAAGGAAATGATGTAAAGGAGGAGATCCAGCATATCTTAGCTTTAACATTGGCGCGTGCTGCAGCGATTGTATATGGTCAGGTGTTGAGTAATGAGGAAATGGTAAGTCTTGTAGACAGTCTTTTTGCCTGTCCTTCACCTAATTACACTCCGGATGGCAAAACAGTCTTGACTACAATAAAGGAAGAGGACATCGAAAAATTATTCAAATAAAACAAATAAAATCATCATTTTATAAAACCTTTTAGTTCAGTTCGTGTTATTTAAATAGTTCAACAAAGAAAAGATTATAATAACCACTTAACTATTAGGTATATGAAAAAGATTCTAATGTTGCTGGCTTTTGCCGGCGTTGCGTCTGCCGCTTCTGCGCAGCAAACCGTGACTGTAACTGAATACGAGGTTGTTCAGGTACAAGATAAATATCAGGTAATAACTAACCCATTCTGGAGTAACTGGTTCTTCTCAGTAGGAGGTGGTGCACAGGTATTATTTGGTAATAATGACCATATCGGAAAATTCAGAGACCGTATTGCCCCCACATTGAATGTATCAGTTGGTAAATGGGTAACACCCGGTTTTGGAGTGCGTATGCAATACAGTGGACTACAATCTAAAGGATTCACTACTAACGAATCTGCAAATTATGTAGTCGGTGGTCCGAGAGAAGATGGCTCTTACAAGCAGAGATGGGACTATATGAACTTGCATGGTGATTTGATGATCAACCTGAATGCGCTTTTCGGTGGATACAACCCGGATCGCGTATATGAAATTATCCCGTATATCGGTGCCGGCTGGGCTCATTCATATTCCAAACCTCATACCAATGCTGCTACTTTCAATGCAGGTATTATCAATCGTTTCCGTTTGTCAAATGCTGTTGATTTGAATCTTGAATTGAGTGCAACTGGTCTGGAAGGTAAGTTTGACGGTGAACATGGTGGTAAACCCGATTATGACGGTATTTTAGGTGCTACTCTCGGTGTAACTTATTACTTCCCGACCCGTGGATTCCAACGCCCTGTTCCACAGATTATCTCTGAACTGGAATTGAGACAGATGCGTGATCAGATGAATGCTATGGCAGCCGCTAATATGCAGTTGCAGCAACAGTTGGCTAATGCACAGCAACCTGTAGTGGAAGAAGCTGAAGAAGTTGTTGTAACAGATGCTAACATCGCACCGCGTACAGTATTCTTCAAGATTGGTTCAGACAAGTTGTCTCCACAAGAAGAAATGAACTTATCTTATCTTGCCAGCAAGATGAAAGAATTCCCGAACATGACATATACAATCAACGGATATGCAGACTCTGCAACCGGTACTCCGTCTATCAACCAGAAGTTGAGTATGGAACGTGCACAGGCTGTTAAAGACTTGTTGGTTAAGAAGTACGGCATCTCTGCAGACAGATTAACCGTTGCAGCAGGTGGTGGTGTCGATAAGTTCGGTCAACCGATTTTGAACCGTGTTGTATTGGTAGAATCAGCTCAGTAATACATTAGAGGACGGTCGCAGAGGCAGACCGTATCTATGAAAAATAAAGGCTTGGGGCTGTGTCAAAACTAAGGCACATCCCCTTCTTTTTTTAATATAAAATAGTCGTTCCTCTTTTTTGTCTATGCGACTATTTTTTCAGTAATTAGGTAATAAGGCTTAATATTCGTCGTATTTTGAGTCACACGTGGTCTGATAAAGATAAATATAGTGTGTGCACTCCTTCTCTTTCCTGCTTTTAGTAGTTTTGTACACATCTTTTTGATATTAAAAGCTATAGCAAAGAAGGCAAAGTCCATTGTAACCTTGTCTTCTCCCACATGCCGGAACCTTTTGTATGCCATGTTGTGTTTCATTTGTCCAAAAACTGCTTCCGGTTCTATACATCGCCTTCCCCTATGCCTGATGCCTTCTTCCGAGAGTAACCTTTCCCGTGCCTGCCGTTTGTATTGGTTTAACCGGTGGTTGACTTCTATCATACGGTTCCCCCGAGCTTTAAAGCAACTGCCACACAAAGGACACCCTTCACATCTTTGTGCTTTATATCGGGCACTTTCGGTGATGTATCCGCTTGCTGTTTTGTCACGTCTAGTTCCTATACGGTTCATGTGCTGCCCCATAGGACAAACGTAATAATCCTCCCCCGCATTGTAATGGAGACTCTCCGCATGGAATGGATTGGGGGTATAACGGGGACGCTGTTCTTTATGGAAGTAGTTGTACTTGACAAAGGCTTCTATCCCATTATCTTGCATGAACCGATAATTTTCTTCCGAGCCGTAACCGGAGTCTGCCACACCGACAGTTGGTAAGCGGTTATAGCGTTGCTCAAAGGAGTGGAAGAAAGGTATGAGGGTCAGTGTGTCGGTTGGGTTGGGAAACAGTCGGAAGTCTATGAGGAATTGGTTTTCGGTACCTATTTGCAGATTATATCCGGGTTTGGTCTGTCCGTTTCTCATGGCGTCTTCTTTCATGCGCATGAAGGTGGCATCAGGATCGGTCTTGGAGTAGGAGTTGCGTTCTCCAAGAGTATCAAGATGGTTGTCGTATTCTATCAACTTGTCACGGTACTCCTCAAGTTCCCGGACCTGTTTCTTCTTTTCCCGGATGACCTTCTTTTGTTCCTTGTCCTTTGTTACAGGCTGGTGTTCCAGCACCTCTTTAAGTTCATTCACTATATCTGAGAGCATGGCGGGAGTGAACTCTACGGGTGTATCTTTCATGGAGTTCTCTTGGGCTATGACTTCATCCACCTGCTCCAGGAGAATGCGGATCTTATCCATCAGCTTTGTACGGTTCTTTTCGACTGTCTTGCGCCAGACAAAAGTATATTTGTTGGCTTTGGACTCAATCTTGGTACCGTCGATATACTCTACGTCAAGGCTGATGAAACCTTTGTCGGCAAGGACAAGAACCAACTGCGTGAATACGGTATTTATTTCCTCTTTTACACGGTTTCGAAAACGGTTGATGGTAATAAAATCCGGATGTTCATTACCGGAAAGCCAGATATAATGAATATCACGTAGGAGAAGCTTCTCTATTTTGCGGCACGAATAGATATTGTTCATGTAGGCGTAGATAATCACCTTAAGCATCATTTTAGGATGATAAGGACAACGACCGGTTGCTTTATAAAGCTTCTTGAAATTGTCAAGATTGAGATTATCAACAACAGTATTAACTATGCGAACCGGATCGTTCGCTGCTATGTTTTCATCAATTCTTCCGGGAAAAAGAACTGTTTGGTTGGGAATGTAAGGACGAAAATGTAACTTTGCCATAACGAAAAACTTTATGCCTAAAGATACAAAAACTTTGGGTAATAACAAAGCCCGGGCTTGTGAAAGTCTGGGCTTTGTGCATAAAAAAAGGTTGTGCCAGCGTTTTGACACAACCTCAAGTTTTTTGTTTCTTTAAAACCTATCTTAAAATATGTGGAACATAATCTTTGAATGATTTGGATATCCTATAATTTTTTGCGAATATTGCATTCAAATGCATTGATCTTAGATATAAGTTTCTTACTTTTGAACACGGATTCTAAATTTATGATTGATAATATAAAATATAGATACGTTCTATTTTTGGTCTTTTTATTGCATATCTGGGTATGTAAAGGCAATATTATGGATACTGGTGTCTATGACTATGGACTGACGTTTCTGGCCCATTCTACTAATCAGGATCAACGAACTAATCTGGATCTTACGTCAACCGCTTCCCTGTCTTTCCCCGAAGAAGGCTTCTCTGTGGGGTTTGATATAAAGTTGCGGAATGAACTATATACTTATGGATATGTTGTTCGTGTGATAGCCGATGACTCTTCTTGTTTTGATTTTATTTCTTATCTGCTGTATTCTCGTTTCAATATGGTATTGACGGATAAAGACCGGGTTGTCAAGAATACGGAGATTGTAGACTCGGTAAAGATTGTAGCGGACAAGTGGATACATGTCGACCTTCTGTTTACCAGAGAAGGAATTCATATCGTAGCTGATGGTATTAAGGCGGAAATTGCGCATTCGCTGGACAGCTTTAAAGACATAAAGATCTATTTTGGTGGCAGTAAGCATCCTCGCTTTTTCTCAACGGATGTACCTCCGATGACAATACGTAACATCACTCTTGCCGACTCCCATGGAAAAGCTTTGTATCAGTGGGATTTGGCTGCTCATGATAAAGACGAGATCTTTGATAATATAAAAAACAGAAAAGCTTTCGTCCGTAATGGAGTTTGGGAAATCGACAAGCATACGAAGTGGGCGGCTATGTCATCCTTAATAGTCCAGGGGCCTAATCCACAGGTCGCTTATGATGATGCAGGCGGACGTTTTTTTATTGTAGGAGAGAGTCAGCTGTTTATTTATGATGTTAAGTCCAACCACATAGATTCTATCACCTATAAAGG
This sequence comes from Bacteroides faecis, assembly GCF_020091505.1. NCBI lineage: Bacteria > Pseudomonadati > Bacteroidota > Bacteroidia > Bacteroidales > Bacteroidaceae > Bacteroides > Bacteroides faecis. Next base: position 1,941,166 of record NZ_CP081916.1, read on the forward strand.
ACATTCTTTTATTGGAGCTTCTAGTCAGGTTATTTATGATGCGAAACGGAACAGGCTTTTATCTTATACACCCGATTTGAAGGACCTGAATATATATGATTTCAGTCGACAGTCGTGGACACTTGATACTTCTGTAGTGATCGATACCCGTCAGCATCATAATCGAATTATTAACAGGAAAAGAGATGAACTGATCGTTTTTGGCGGTTATGGTAATCATCGTTATAATTCGCAGTTAAACAGAATAAAATTGGAAAAGTCGGAGGGATGGACAACGACTTCACTGGATTCGTGTATATATCCCCGATATTTGAGTGCGATGGGGCAGGAAAGTGATGACGAACTGTTGATAATGGGTGGTTACGGTAATCAGTCCGGTAAGCAGGAAGAATCTCCCGGAAATTTCTATGATTTGTATCGGTTGGATTTACAGACTGGAAAGTGTAATAAGTTGTGGGAGTTTGTGAATGACAGAGAACATTTCACTTTCGGTAATTCGATGATTGTAGATACCCTGTCAAACAGTGTATATGCATTGACGTATAATAATGACCGCTATAATACATTAATCTATTTAAGTCGGTTTGATATACGGACGAAACAGCCGGTTCAAGAGGTGATGAGTGATTCCATTACCTATAATTTTTTGGATATCCATTCTTACTGCGATATGTTCCTGCATAAGGAAACTTCTTCTATCTATGCCGTAGTATTACAGGAGAAAGAGCCGGGTGAGTCTAAAGTTGAATTCTATAAACTGGCCTTTCCTCCCTTGTCTAAAGAAGATATTTTGCCTCATCAGACTACCGGAACTACACTACTTGTCCTTATTGCGGCAGGTGTGTTTGTATTCATCTGTTTACTGGGAGGAGCGCTCTGGTTATTGCGAAAGAAAAAGAAGGATACCGGTGTGATAGCCACTCTTGCTGACGAAAGCGAGGAAAATCCTGTAAAACTGGAAGTTAAAGAACGGAAATTCTCTTCTGTCTTGTTGTTGGGAGGATTTCAGGTATTTGATAAACAAGGATGTAATATCACGGGAGACTTTACCCCTACACTGAAACAGCTTTTCTTATTTCTGCTATTGAACTCTGTGAAGAATGAGAAAGGCACCACTTCCCAATGTCTTGATGAAACGTTCTGGTTTGATATGAGTAAGTCAAGCGCATCAAACAACAGAAATGTAAATATCAGGAAGCTAAGATTGATTATCGATAAGATCGGGGATATCAGTATCCTTAATAAGAATGGATATTGGTATCTACATTTAGGCAAAGAAATAATTTGTGACTATCAGGAAGTGATGAAGTTACTGAACCAGGTAAAAGCTAAAAATGCGATAACCGATAAGAAAGTAATCAATGAAATTATATCTTTGGCAAGCGCTGGTGCTTTGCTTCCCAATGTCAGTGCCGAATGGATTGATGAATATAAGTCGGCCTATTATGTATTGTTGACAGAGATCTTGCTTTCTATGGTCAATCATCCCGATATACAGGCAGATTCTAGACTTTTGTTGAGAATTTCAGATGTAATTCTGCTTGTGGATAATATAGATGAAGATGCGATACGTACAAAATGCAAGGTATTGTATCAGATGGGACAAAAAGGTTTGTCCAAGCAGTGCTTTGATAAGTTTTGTGTTGAGTATGAACGTTTGCTGAATGCAAAGCCTGATTTTTCTTACGATGATATTATAAATTCACTATAAATTAATCTTCTATTAATAATTTGCCGGTTGCTTCTTGTTTACCGATGCCGGGATATCTCCTTATTGGTATCGGAGTATGACTTCATAGATGCCGGAAGGGCGGTTCATCGGTGTCGGACAGAGACGATTGTACAGTGAACTGTTTGGGAGTGAATCATGCCATGACTACTTTTTTTAATAAAAATAGATGTTGATAATCAGTATCTTATATTAAAACATACAACTTATTTATTGCTGTTAATCTAAAATTAATATGGCATTAAGGGATGCTGTTCTATATTTGCTCTCAGAAATAGCGGAGGATTTCTCTCCTCTGTTTCATATAGTTTAAACGGATGGAATAGTAACCTTAATAAAATGATGATGGTATGAAAAGCAACACTTCTTAATTACTTTCGGATTTACTTCCCAGAGAAAGTTTTCTTGAAATGAAAACAGGTATGAATCAATTAATGCTAATCTAAAAAATATGAAAACAGGAAAGAGCAAAAAACATTTGCAAAGAGTTCTTTTATGGTTCCTTTATTGGGTAATAGGGAGCACCCTTTCTTTGGGTTCTGTTATGGCACAGGAGAATGTGAAAGTTTCCGGGCAGATAACGGACAATAAAGGGGAAGCCATTATAGGAGCCTCGGTGAAAGTTCTAAAAACGGGTTTGGGAACAATTTCTGATATGGATGGCAAATTTACAATTCAGGTTCCTATGGGAGCTGAACTGGAGATTGGATATGTCGGCTATAATCCGAAAAAAGTGAAAGTTGTGAATAAGAACTTCATAACGGTGGTTCTTGAAGAGAATGTAGTAGCGTTAGGCGATGTTGTGGTTGTCGGATATGGTATACAGAAAAAAGAAAGTCTGACAGGAGCCATTGGCAATCTGAAAGTAGACGATATCGTAAAAACGAAAGCACCTAGTTTGGCACAGGCTATCCAAGGAAAGGTAGCCGGTTTGCGTATCAGGCAGGAAAATGGAGAGCCGGGTAAGTTCAGTTCCAATATCAATGTTCGTGGATTTGGTACTCCGCTGTTTGTCATTGACGGAGTAGTGAGAGATGGTTCCAGCGAGTTCCAGCGGTTGAATCCGGAAGATATTGAAAGCATTTCTTTTCTGAAAGATGCTACTGCTGCTATCTATGGTATGAACTCGGCAAATGGAGCTGTCATCGTTACGACTAAAAAGGGAGCCACAGGAAAGCCACGCATTACATTAAATGCCAATGTCGGTGTGACTTCTCCGACCAATGTGCCGGAGATGGCGAATGCAGGACAGTATATGACGATGAGAAATGAAGCCGAAATCAATGCGGGCCGACCTGCTTATATCACCAAAGATGAACTGGTAAAATGGCAACAAGGAGTTCCCGGTTATGAGAGTGTTGACTTGTATGATGCAGTATTCAATAAACATGCCACCCAATTCCAGACCACCTTATCATTGGAAGGAGGAACTGATAAAGTGAGCTACTACGGTAGCTTCGGCTATGCAACCGACAACAGTTTGCTGAAAAATAATGCACTGACTTATGATAAATATACATTCCGTTCCAATGTCAGCCTGAAGATAACAAAGGATCTGACTGCCACCGTAAATCTCGGTGGACGATATGATACAACAAACCGTCCCTGGTTTCCTTTCTATGACATATTCAAGAGTACGCGGGTAAATCCGCCCACTACCTCTATTTATGCCAACGATAATCCGGACTACTACAATAACTTCTCTTATGTTCCTAATCCGGCAGCTATGATTGATGCAGATTATACCGGAAGTGCAAAAGAGAGAAATAAGAACCTCCAGACACAGTTTGCGTTGGAATACAGTATCCCTTATGTACAAGGGTTGAAGGTGAAGGGAACGTTTATCTATGATTATAATAACTATGGATACAAAGCTACCCGAAAAGGTTTCAAAACCTATACCTATGGAGAATATACCGGTGAGTATACGGCAGCGGACGCCAATTATCCGGCACTGATTCAGGACAATCGCAGAGAATCGGAACGGGTGGATCTGCAATTCCAGACAAATTATAACAGAACATTCGGCAATCACACGATTGGAGCTACGTATGTATTTGAAAGACGGGAAGAGAAAGCAAACTGGATGAACGGAGAACGTAAATTCGATTTCTTTACGATCGGGGAACTGGATAATGCCCGTGAATCCGACCAGAAAGTTTCCGGTTCTTCGGAACATCAGGCATATCTTTCCCATATCGGACGTCTGACGTACGATTACAAAGGAAAATATTTGGCAGAACTTGCATGCAGATACGATGGTTCTTATCGTTATGCTCCGGGCAGCCGATGGGCATTCTTTCCATCTGCTTCTGTAGGGTGGAGAATTTCGGAAGAGGGCTTTATTAAAAATAATTTCAAGTTTGTCGATAACCTGAAGATTCGTTTCTCAGCCGGTCGTTCGGGGCAAGATGCCGGTGATCCGTTTCAATATTTCTCCGGCTATTCATTAAATAGTGGTGGTTATGTATTCAGTCAGGGAAATTATACCAACGGCGTAGCATCTCCCGCGATGATTAATAAGAATCTGACCTGGATCAAAGTGAACATGTATAACTTCGGTATCGATTTCTCAATCTTTAACCGTTTGATAGCCGTAGAATTTGATATTTATCAGCGGGACCGGAGCGGATTGCTTGCCGACCGCTATGGTTCGTTGCCTAACACCTTCGGCTCTAAGTTACCACAAGAAAACCTGAACGGTGACCGTACCAGAGGTATTGAATTTACATTGACTCATACGAAGCAGATTGGTGATTTCTATTATAGCGTTTCCGGCAATTTCAACCTGGCGCGTACCCAAAGACGCTATGTAGAAAGCGGTCCCTATAAAAGTAGTATGGAAAGATGGAGAAACCAGGCATCTAACCGGTGGGGAGATTTCATTTGGGGATACCAGACTGACGGACGTTTCCAGAACTTTGATGAGATCAATACGTATCCGATTCAAAATGGAGATAACGGAAATTCTAAAGAACTTCCCGGAGATTTTATCCTGAAAGATGTGAATGGTGATGGAGTTGTCAACGACTTGGATAAAACACCCCTGTTCTGGTCCGGCAGTCCATTGATTCACTACGGTTTTAACTTAGAAGCTTCCTGGAAGAACTTCGATTTCTATGCTCTTTTCCAGGGTTCTGCTTTGTATACGGTACAGTTTGACGAGGTATATGCGAAGATGCTCTGCTTCAAAGGTGGTAATACTCCCGAGTATTTCTATGACCGCTGGCACCTTTCCGATCCATACGATTCAGACAGTGAATGGATTCCGGGTGAGTGGCCTGCCATCCGACTGGAACAGGACATGGGTTCATTCTACACAAGAGATTCACAAATCTGGCGCAAGAATGCTTCTTATATGAGATTGAAAACGATTGAAATAGGTTACACTTTCAGTCCGCGTCTGATGCATAAATTAGGTATTGGCAGCTTGAGAATCTATGCCAACGGAAACAACCTGTTTACTATCTGTGATCCATTTGTAAAAGCATTTGATCCGGAAAAGATTGAAGGAGATTATAGTGCCGGCTTGAATTATCCTCTGAATAAGAGCTTTAATTTTGGATTAACCTTGAACTTTTAAAGAAGATGATTATGAAAATATATAGTTATTTATTGTTGGGAGCTATGTTCCTGTTTACCGGATGTAGTGATATACTCGATATCGATCCTAAAAATAAGATTCCGGCGGATGAATTGTTCTCGACTCCGGAAGGGGTACAGGCACATATGGCCAACTTGTATGGGCGCCTGCCGATAGAAGACTTTACTTATTCGCCCAATAAGGGGTTTAATGTGGGAGTAGGTACGGATGTAAACAATGCCGGATTTATGGCTGCCCACTTCTGTGATGAGGCTATTCACCCGGAATACAATGACTTTGGCGAAGAATGGTTTGATTACTGGGAAGATGGGTACAAACTCATTCGGGATTTGAACAGCCTGTTGGTTACTATTCCTACATTAACGAGTATTACGGAGCAACAAAAGGATGAGATCAGTGCCGAAACTCATTTTTTGAGAGCATATACCTACTTTGCTTTGGCTAAGCGATATGGTGGTGTGCCTATCATCAAAACTCCGCAGGAGTACAATGGAAATATCGAGGAACTGCGTGTTCCCAGAAACACTGAGAAAGACACATGGGATTTTATTTTGAGCGAATGTGATCAGGCTGTCTTATCATTCGGTGATGCGAATGAAAATGATGTGTTGCGGGCCAACAAATGGGTAGCGCTGGCATTAAAATCTAGAGCCGCCCTTTATGCAGCTTCCGTGGCTAAGTTTACTCATCAACCTTATGTTTCCTTTTCCGGTCCGGCTGTTGACCAAAAACTGGTAGGGATTGAGGTTATCTCTGCCGATCATTATTATGACGAATGTATATCGGCCTCTCAAGAGATTATGAACAGCGGTAAATTCGGTCTGTATAAACCGTCTCCGGCTACTCCGGAAGAAGCTACACTCAATTATCAAAAACTGTTTGAGCAACCTTTCCAATGTCTGGATGGCTTGAAAGAACCTATCTTCATGAAGGCATATGCCGCTAACACGATTCTTGCACACAATTATGACGTATGGTTCAGCCCCCGTCAGATGATTCTTGACCCGAATTTGTATCCCGGGCGTATGAATCCGACATTGGACTTTGTTGATTCATTCGAGGATTATACTGATGACGGAAGTGGAACGGCAAAACCTATCAGTACACGTGTGGATGGCAATGAGAATGATTATAACGGGTTTAACCTATCCACTCAATATTTGTCTTTCCCGATGGATAAGCCCTATCAGGCGTTTGCCGGTCGTGATGCCCGTCTGAGTGCGATGGTATTATTTCCGGGACAGAACTTTGGAAGTACGAAAATCATTATTCAGGGTGGATTGGTGAAAGCGGATGGTTCCGGTTATCATTATAGAACACAGGCTTCGGAGAAAGGACAGAATGGGCTTGTTTATTATACGTACGGAGCTGAGAAGAATACGGAATATTCCGGTTTTGATCCGACCTTGGGACACTACACCCGTAGCGGATTCTTGTTTAAGAAGTTCTTGCAGATAGAAAGCCCGGTTGAGCAGGCATGGGGAAAAGGTACACAGCCATGGATTGATTTCCGCTATGGAGAAATCCTGCTGAACTATGCAGAAGCTGTATTGGAGAAGACGACTTCTACCTCTGTAGAAAAACTGGTAGCGCAAGATGCATTGAATGCCATTCGCAAGAGAGCGGCACACAAAGATGACATCGCTTTGACGCAGGTGAATGTCCGTAAAGAGCGTTTTATCGAACTTGCTTTTGAAAATAAGCGCAGATGGGATTTGGTACGTTGGAGAACCTTCCATAAGGAATTTGAGAACCGGGTACGAAAAGGACTTGTACCGTTTCTGGATTTGAGAACCAATCCGGCACATTATGTCTTTGTCCGTGTGAATCCGCTAGGTATCGAATCTAAGACATTTGATTATAGCTGGTATTATAAGAGCATTCCGGGTACAGGAGCTAACGGTTTGGTACAGAATCCTTAATTAGTATATTCTAAATATAGATAAGATATGAAAAAGCATCTATTATTATTAGTGGTTGTCGTAGTGAGCGGTATATTTTACTCTTGCGAAAAAGATAATCTTGAGGGACCTGACGCAATTTTTGCGGGAGAACTGAGAGACCGGAAAACCGGGGAACTGATTCCTCAGGAAGTGTCTGATGGCTCCCGTGTTTATTTCATTGAACAAGGATGGGGTGATAATCCTCCTGTTCAGAATATGGTAATCAAGAAAGACGGCACGTTTTATAACGGTATGATTTTTTCCGGTGATTATAAAATAATCATGAACCGGGGAAACTATGTTCCTCTGGATACGTTGGACATGAGGATAAAGCCAGGAAAGAATTATCAGATTTTTGAAGTGAATCCGTATCTGCGGATTATTGAGCCGGAGATATTTATTTCGGAAAGGAAAGTGGTTGCGAAGTTCAAGTTAGAGCAGGTGACCAGCAATGAAGTATATCGAATTTCCTTATTTGCACATTCTCATATTGATGTTTCCAATAAGCTGAATATTGTAAACCGGACTGAGGAACTGAATCGCTCTATTACTGATGGCGAATCTTTTGAACTCTCTATCAATCTGGATGATTACACTTCTACGCTGGTTCCGGGTAAGAGCTATTATTTCCGGATTGGCGCACAGTCTCATGGGAATGAAACCAAATATAATTATTCGGCATCTGTGAAGCTGGATATTTAGCATAAAACAATGAAGTCATGAAAAAGTATCTGATAATATTGCTTCTTGTTTCTTTCTTCCCTTCGGGGATGATGTCGGCAACTGCTTCCGGTCCGATTCGAATATTGGACTTGCGGGCACTGAATGACTGGAACCTGAAAGAGAAGGAGAGAGCGGAACAACTATGGGACATTATGCATACGACAGCCACTTTGCAGGGCATCGTGAATCGTATTACTCCGCAATTATACATTCGTTATGTGAAGAATGGGCAGGGAGAGAATGTCGATGATTATTGGTGGAACAAATACCGCAAAGCAGGACAATGGCTGGCAGGACGTGATACGATTGCTTATACGGAATTGACGGATGTCGTTACTGCATATCGCAAAGTGATACGTGGGGTTGTTGTGTATGATTCAAAAGTTGCATCTACCAGTAATATCGCTTCTTCCATAGCAGGAATTGAAGACTTGATAGCTGTTCGTTATGATATATCTCCTAACAGTCTTTATACCCGTTTGGTATTGCAAGGGCCGAAATTAGCCGTAAAATGCTGGTTGGTGAATAAAGACGGTTCTTCTCTCTTCACGGGAAGAGGTAAGATTGCCGGAACGGATAAACTTTCGACAGGCTCTTTGAAAATAGATCCTTATGTCTGGTTTATCGAGAAGTACCTGAAAAAAGGTTTGTGCAATACGGAATATGCAGCCTATTACATAGACCAGTTCTGGCGTACTGATCCGACCCGTACAGTGACGAATCACCATCAACTGACCAATCATGACTTTTTTGTGAGCAAGAAGGCATTCTTCTTTGACCTTTCTCCCTGGGGAGACGAATCGGCTACAGACGATCCGATCCAAAAGAAGGGGCTGGACCTGCAAATACTGAAGACTTTTTTGCAAGAGGCTTATAAGCAGAATAAGAGGGAGAAGTTCTGTTACATAGGAGGTTTCCCAAGCTGGATATATAAATACACGCAGCATGCCGGAGGTAAACATGAAGATGTAGCTACCGAGTGGGAATTTTCTCGTATTATCAGCGCTTACAATGCTTTCAAAGATGCGGATGCAATCGGATTGGGAGCATTGGCAAATGCATCCTTCTGGCAGCATTTCCCCTTACAGGACAGTTATCCTCAAAAGTGGGTGACGTATCAGGAGCTGATGGACAGGGGATATTTGAATAGGGATGGAACGATCAACTTTCAGGGACGCAATTTTATCCTGTTCTATGTGGGTGATTATGACTCTTCATCTTGGATTGCACAGACCACTCCTTTTCTGTGGGACGAACCCAGCCGGGGAACGGTACCTTTGATGTGGTCTGTCAGCCCGGTGTTGGCAGAACGTGTCCCGATGGTAATGCATAATTATCGTGTGACGGCTACTCCCAATGACTATTTTGCTGCTGCCGACAACGGTGCCGGATACCTGATGCCGGGTATGTTGCAGGAACCTCGACCGATATCCGGGCTGAAAAGCGGACTGGATGTGTGGGCGAAACACTGTAGCAAGTACTACCGGAAATGGGGACTGACGATTACCGGATTTGTCATTGATGGCGAAGCTCCGGGGCTGGATCAGGATGGGCTGGATTGTTATGCCTCTTTTAGTCCGAATGGGATTGTACCTCAGAAGATTCCCCTGACGCTTCTGCATAAAGACATGCCTGTAATCCGGGCGGATTATGATATTGTAGATCATGATTACCACAAAGCAACAGATGTCATAGAAGAAAGAGTGGGCAAGCGTCCGATTCCTTTCCACTGGTTCCGGGCAATATTGAAGTCACCCTCCTGGTATAAAGGTATTTGTGATGAGTTGAAGCAACGTCAAACAAATATTGAACTGTTGGATGCCCCTACGTTTTTCGAACTTTATCGTATTTATCTGAAGCAGAATCCGGATGCTGCTAAAGGAGTAATAACGATGAACTAATCAGATTAATGAATGATACACTCATACAAAAGAATGATGAATAGATTAAAGATAGAAACAACAATAAGTGCCTGTCTGTTGGCAATGATGTTTTTCTCGTGTACCACATCGGATAAAGTCCCTTCCAAAGACTTTGTTGATTATGTGAATCCCTACATTGGAAACATCAGCCATCTGCTGGTTCCCACTTATCCGACGGTACATCTGCCCAATTCGATGCTCAGAGTTTACCCGGAAAGGGGAGATTTTACATCAGACCGGATCAATGGACTTCCGGTAGTGGTGACCAGCCATCGGGGCAGTTCCGCTTTTAATCTCAGTCCGGTACAGGGCGATGTGTCCCGTCCGGTTGTGTCTTACTCTTACGATTTGGAGAAGATCACTCCTTACAGTTATTCTGTATATTTGGATGAAGATGATATACAGGTAGATTATGCTCCTTCTCATCAGGCGGGCATCTATCATATCAGTTTTCATACGGAAGGTGATAACGCTTTGGTCATAAATACAAGGAACGGGATGTTGGCTACTGAAGAAAACGGTGTCAGCGGTTATCAGATTATAGATAATACTCCCACCAAAATCTACCTTTATCTTGAAACCAGTCAGTCGCCGGTGAAAAAAGGAGTGCTGACGGAAGGAAAGGTTGATACGGAACGACAGGAAGGAAAGACAATTTCCTTGTTTTATGGTACTGAAAGTAAGTTGGATGTGCGTTATGGCATCTCTTTTATCAGTGCAGAACAGGCTAAGAAGAATTTGCAACGGGATATCACTACTTATGATGTGAAAGCTGTCGCTGACGCCGGACGTAAAATCTGGAACGAGACTTTGGGTAAGATTACGGTGGAAGGCGGTTCGGAAGATGAGAAAGAAATATTCTATACCTCTCTTTATCGTACCTACGAACGTATGATAAATATTTCCGAAGACGGAAAGTATTACAGTGCTTTTGACGGCAAAATCCATGAAGATGGTGGAACTCCTTTCTATACAGACGATTGGATTTGGGATACCTACCGGGCTACTCACCCGTTGCGTATATTGATAGAACCACAAAAAGAACTTGAAATGATACGTTCGTATATCCGGATGGCGGAACAGTCGGACAGAGGATGGATGCCTACTTTTCCAGAAGTGACCGGAGACAGCCATCGGATGAATGGCAACCATGCGGTGGCAGTGATTTGGGATGCTTATTGCAAAGGACTGGGCGACTTCGATCTGGAAGCAGCTTATGAAGCCTGCAAAGGAGCTATTACCGAGAAGACGCTGTTGCCTTGGCTGAGACTGCCTGTGACGGAACTGGATAAATTCTATCAGGAGAAAGGTTATTTTCCGGCATTAGGCGTGGATGAAAAAGAGACTTGCGCGGCTGTACATTCGTTCGAAAAGCGTCAGGCGATCTCGGTAATGTTGGGTAATTGCTATGATAGCTGGTGCCTGGCACAAATAGCTAAAGTGCTGAACAAGCCGGAAGAGTATAAGCGGTTTATGAAAATGTCCTATACTTATCGGAATGTTTATAATGCTGAGACCGGTTTTTTCCATCCTAAGAATAAAGACGGGCAGTTTATCGAACCGTTTGATTACCGTTACTCGGGCGGACAGGGTGCACGTGAGTATTATGGAGAAAATAATGGCTGGATATATCGTTGGGATGTGCAGCACAATCCTGCCGATCTGATTTCATTGATGGGTGGGAGGGAGAAGTTTATTGAAAGGCTGAACCAGACTTTTAACGAACCGTTGGGACGAAGCAAGTTTGACTTTTATCACCAACTTCCGGATCATACCGGTAATGTCGGGCAGTTTTCTATGGCAAACGAGCCTTGTCTGCATATTCCTTATCTGTACAACTATGCAGGTCAACCCTGGATGACGCAGAAGCGAATACGTGTATTGCTAAACCAGTGGTTCCGCAATGATTTGATGGGAGTCCCCGGTGATGAAGACGGAGGCGGAATGACAGCATTTGTCGTATTTTCGATGATGGGCTTTTATTCGGTGACGCCCGGTTCTCCTACTTACAATATCGGTAGTCCGGTGTTCAAATCCGTCAAACTGGATTTGGGAGGGGGACGTTTTTTCGAGATTATTGCCGAGAACTATGCACCGGATCATAAATATGTCCAGTCGGCTACTTTGAATGGAAAGGCTTGGAATAAGCCTTGGTTTGGTCAGTCGGACATTCAAGAGGGAGGTCGTCTGGTATTGCAGATGGGAGAGAAACCTGATAAATCTTGGGGAAGTGCTCCGGATGCCATGCCGCCTTCTTCCGAAGGTTTACCAGAATGAGGTCAGAATAATAATATTAAAATCTAAAATATAACACAATGAAAAAGATGATTGTACTCACCAGTCTATGGTCGTTTTTGTTTGTCTTTTCTCTTTCCATATTCGGTTGCAGTGACGACGATGAGGAATTTGGAACAATGATAAACAGAGGGAATGAAGTCCGTACTCCCCGTGTGGAGGAGATCAATGGAAAAGCAGTGGTCACCTGGATTGACCCATACATAACAGACATCAAAGAAGTGCAGGTAAAAGATTTGCAGACCAATGAGCAGCAGACAGTTGCCAAAGGGGTGCAAAGTGCGGAATTTGCAATTACGGACAACAGTTTGTTGTCTTATCGATATGAGATGAAGGTGGTCAGAGCATCGGGAGAAATCTCCGATGGAGTAACTGCCCGACTGGTAAAGAACTGGGCACAGCAACTGCACCCTCTGATGGATTACAACAGTGACGAAACACCTCAAAGCGGGATGTTCTTTAAGAACCAGCCTGTGACGAAAGTCAACGTATTCGATATTCGTGATGATGAAAACATCTCGAAACTGACAAGTGCGGTAATGCAAGGAGTAATTAATCAGGAACAAGCATTGACTTATCTGGTGTGGCAGCAGCAAGACCTAACTCAGTTGGAGGATGCCGAAGTGCAATATGAGATACAGCCATTGGAGAGTACTTCCCGCAATAGAGGTTTCTCTGCATTATATAATATGTATAAAGACCGTTTTACCTGTCTGGTCGTTTGGGATGAAAACCAGCCTTGGTCCTGGAGCATGGCACAGATGATTTCATCACAGGAAAAAGGGATTCCTGTAACGGAGACTATGAAGAAATTCATTGAAGATGAACTGGGTCTGGGAAATCTGGAGATCAAAGATATACGCAGTCAGTGGTCATCCAAGGCCGAGGCTTATGGCTGGGCAATCGCCCGCTTTGCCGGCAAGTGCCATCCGAAGCTGACTTTCTCCGGCGGATTAAGAAGTGACTACAAAGACAATCCGTGGAGAATGTATGACTATGTGGCTGCCTCCAGAGGTTTTGCTTTTTGGCTCGACGACTCTAACGGAGATGACAAGCAGATTATGGATAATATATTTAATAGTGGTTCTTACCCGGTAGGCTCTTCTGTCTTTGGATATGGAATGAATGCTAACGGTGATGAGTTGAACAAGATCACCAATATTCATAATGCCGGATTTGTGGTGAGTGACTATTATGCGAATGGTAGTTACTGGTGCAGTTTCCCGAGCAAAGCATTTAAGCAGCGCAGAGGAATTGCCGGTGAAGTGAAACCGGGCAAGATATACGTTGCTATCAGTCTGAGTGACGGTGATAACATCCAGTTTGATGCAAACTCCCTTTATCAGATATTCAAGGAAGGCAAACGCAGAGGAGAAGTTCCGGTAGGAGTCACCCTTGCGGCAGGTTTACAAGAATTGAATCCGAAATTGCTGGAGTTCTATTATAAGAATATGACTCCGAATGACGAACTGACGGCAGGCCCGTCCGGCTTCCAGTTTATCTACGGTGATTATTACGCACAGAGCGGCAAATATGCCGAATGGTTGGAAATGAACAGAAAGTGGCTGTCCACTGCCGGTTTCCACACAGCCCATCTTTGGAATACAGACGAACAGATGTACTTCGAACAATACATGAAAAGTAAGGCCGTAGACGCTGTAATGGATGGCTCGAATCGTACTCATACCACAGGTTCTTCTTATAAATTCGTAGATGGAGTGGTGCGTATCGACCAGGGAACAATGTGCCGCAACAACGGTGATGTGTACCGCGATCTGATGTCGGTTTCTCCCAGTCCACGGCGACCGTTGTTCAGACATGTCTATCTGCTGACAAACTATTACGGATTTGAAGGAAGCAAGGTCGTTATATACGAAAGGCTGATTAAAGAACTCGAACGGGTTGAACAAGATTGTCCCGATACATACGAATTTATGCTTCCGATGGACTTGGCTGCTTCCATCAAGAAGTATATTGAAGAAGGCGGTATTTATTAAAAGGTATTATAAACGAATCTAAAACAAGTGAGATATGAAAAATATATATAGTATCCGGCTACTGATCATTGCTTTCCTCTCCGCTTTTGCTATGAGTGTCTGCTACTCGTGTTCCGATGACGATGGAGAAGGAATAAAAGTATATGAATATCGCGAACAGATAGGAAAGAAAATAAAAGTACTGACTGACTTGCAAGCCGAATCTCAATTCGGGCTGCGTGAAGGTATGTATCCCGAAACAAGTAAGGTTATTTTGGAAAATGCAATTGCAAAACTGAAAGATTTTCTGCAGACGATGAAAGAAGGGGGAGTGGCAGAAATGCAAATCCCGGATGAGACAGCCAGGCTGTTGAAGGAGTCGGACGAAAAAATAGCCGAATTTAAAGCTACCATCCGAACAGAAGATTTATTAGTTCCGGCAGAATTGCAGGTTAACGGAAAGAATGGCGGTTACATTGATTTTGGTGTTCATCCGGAGTATTCCACTTTCGGTGAGGCTGGCAAACAGGCATTTACTGTTGAGTTCTGGGTGAAATTGAAAGACGTGGAAGGATTCTTCTATCTGATTTCCACCTTTACAGATGATGAAAGAAATGATCATGAACGGAAAGGTTGGTGTGTGAACAGCTATAATTATGGCGGTAATAATATGCGTATGACCTATGGAATGGGCTTTAATGACTTGATGGAACCTGCATTCGGGTTTACTACAGTCAATGAGTGGGTACACTTGGCAGTAGTAACGGATGAGACAGGAGTAGACGGTGAAACAAGTGGCGGAAGACCCATTATGACTAAAATGTACCTCAACGGAGAACTGAAACTTTCTACTACTTCTCATCAGGATGCATCTAAACCATATGCGGCCAATAGCAATAATGTTCCGATGGTTGCTTTCACGGGCATGAGTGCTACCGGCAGTCGTATTGAAGATAAGGGAGCCAATGGAAGCATGAAGCATCTGCATATCTGGAATGGAGCGAAGACACAGGATGAGATCCGTCAGTTGATGGAGTATCCGGAGAAGGTGACAGGAACAGAGAGCGATTTGGTATGCGGATGGTCCTTTGCGAAGATGGCACTTGATGATCAGGACATCAAGGATCTGACAGGAAAGTATACAGCCAGACTTGTCGGGGATTATAGTTGGATTGAATTAGAATGACACGAAACAGAAAATACTTGATAGATATGAAAAACAGATATTTATTTAACTGGGTAGCACTTGCCTTTATGCTAGTACAGGTGCTGGCATTCATCTCTTGTTCGGATGACGATGACAATAGCGGATGGCCGACAGATACGGACAAAACCGAAATCTTCATAGAACGGTTCACTACATTGGTTACCAACCTGACTTCATTGAGGGATGGAGCTACCTATGGAGAACTGAAAGACAATTATCCGGTATCCAGCAAAGCAATGCTGGATGAGGAGATTGCCTATCTGGAAGAAACGATTGCCAAACTGAAGGAAGGTGGCAAAAAGCTGGCGGATAGCGAAGCCGACCGCATCATCCGGGAGGCTTATCAGATAGAAAAGAACTTCAGAGCGACCAAGCGTGCCGAAGACTTCCTGCCGGTTTCCGCGGAACTGCTGATTAACGGAAAGAATGGTGGTTACATTGACTTTGGAGTACATCCGGAATATTCGGCTTTCGGCGAACAAGGAAAGCAGGCATTTACTGTCGAGTTTTGGGTGAAACTGACTGATTTGGACGACTATCTCAACAGCTTTGTCTTCTTGCTGTCTACTTTCACGGATGACGACACGAAGGATCATGAACGTAAGGGATGGGCGGTAAACAGTCATTTCGGCAGATTGCGTATGACGTATGGTATCAGCTACAGTGATTTGTTTGAGCCGGGCTTCTCTTTCAGTACACTCAATCAGTGGGTACATGTGGCGGTTGTAACCAATGAAAACGGTGTGGACGGAGAAATCAGAGATGGTATTCCGGTAATGACCAAGATATATGTAAATGGACAGCTTATGTTGTCGGAAAGAGGACGGGACGATCGCCTGCCATACACTCCTAATGATAAAGAAGTGGCGATGGTTGCCTTCACCGGGCTAAGTGCGACGGGCAGCCGTGTCGGAGAAAAGAGTACTAATGGATGCATGAGACATTTGCATATCTGGAAATCGGCAAAGACACAGGCAGACATACAACATCTGATGGACTCTCCGGAAGATGTTACGGGAAGCGAAGCTGACCTGGTGTGCGGATGGACATTTAATAAAACAGTTTCGGATAACAATAATATCGAAGACCTTACCGGTAAGTTCTCGGCTAAGTTGATCGGCGATTTTCAATGGGTAGAGAATAGATAATTGTTCTATTAATCCGGTAATTCCAAAGTCGGTGGATAGCTGACTTTGGGATTACTTTTAAAAAGCGAACTAACATGAGAAAAGATTTCATTTATGCTCTGCTGTTGCTGGTCGTATGTGCCGGCTGTAACAACAGGAAGCATACAGATGCAGATAACGATGCGGATACGGTAAAAGTGATGTTGGATGACCGTACTATCAGTTTCTATTATAATTGGTATGGGAATCCGGAAGTAGATGGCGGGATGAAGCACTGGGCACATCCGATTGCACCCACTCCGGGGCCTCCGGGAGATGCCGGAGTTATATCCGGTCTTGATGATGACATTGCCTGTAATTTCTATCCGGAACTCGGAACTTATAGCAGTAATGATGTTGAAGTGGTACGGAAACATATTCAAATGCATGTAAAAGCGAATATCGGAGTACTTTCCGTTACTTGGTGGGGAGAGAGTGACTATGGAAACAAGAGTGTTTCTCTTCTGCTTGATGAGGCTGCAAAAGTAGGTGCAAAAGTTTGCTTTCATATTGAACCTTTCAATGGACGGAGTCCGCAGACGATACGGGAGAATATTCAGCATATAATGGATACTTATGGCAATCATCCGGCTTTTTATCGTACGCAGGGAAAGCCTCTTTTCTTTATTTACGATTCTTACTTAATCAAGCCGGAAGAATGGGCCGGATTGTTCGGTGAGAAGGGAGAAATAAGTGTACGTAACACGAAGTATGACGGGCTTTTTATCGGGCTGACACTAAAAGAAAGTGAATTGGCTGACATTGAAAAGGCGGGCATGGATGGTTTTTATACCTATTTTGCTGCAACCGGATTTACGAATGCTTCTACTCCTGCTAACTGGAAATCAATGCAGCAGTGGGCGAAAGAGCATCATAAGTTGTTTATCCCGAGTGTCGGTCCGGGGTATATTGATACGCGTATCCGCCCTTGGAATGAAAGTACGACCCGCGACCGTGAGAATGGGAAATACTATGATGAAATGTATAAGGCTGCTATAGAAAGTGGTGCCCCTTATATCTCGATCACTTCTTTCAACGAATGGCATGAGGGGACACAGATTGAACCGGCTATCCCAATGAAATGCAACGTATTTGAATATCTGGATTACCAGCCTTTGGAAAATGATTACTATTTACTACGAACTGCGTATTGGGTGGATCAATTCCAGAAAGCTAACTCGGCTCCCGATACCTCTTTATAACTATAACGCCAGCATTAAAAATACCTTCAGTCTTTTTGGTTTCAAGAGGAAACTGAAAAGACTGAACTAAATAAATCCCCCTGTTTCCCTGCCGGATTTGATAGGCTTGGTACATTGTGATTGTGGAAACTTGTTTGTTAATTAACTCTTTTACAGCATCATTCTCAGACAAACATCCATTCTATGTAATAAAGTTTTGTATATTTGTAATACATAACTCAAATCTAAGACATTATGGGTGATTTTTATGGCGTATGTGCATTACTTGCTGCACTGATGTTCTTCGTCTTGATACAAAAGTTTGATAAGAAGTTTGGGAAGGTAGAGAAAGAACTGGACGAAATAAAGAAACGAATGGATGCTTTTCTCAAAGCTCAGGAGAGAATAGCTTCCGATCATGTACAATCGAAGGAAAATGTATCGGCTGAAGCCGTGGAAGACACATGTATCCCGCCCCATGCGGCAAATGAAATCCCTGTTCCGAAAAAAGAACTGTTGCGGAAAGAAGAACAGCTTGAAGCTCCTCAGGGTATGATGGCAGAGAATAATGTAACTTCTGAAATACCTGTCGTCACACCGTCTGTACGTAAACAGAAGAAAGTTAACTATGAGAAGTTTATCGGTGAAAATCTGTTTGGCAAAATTGGTATTTTTGTATTCGTAATCGGTGTTGGCTTCTTTGTGAAATATGCCATTGATAAAGACTGGATTAACGAGACATTACGTACTGTACTCGGTTTCCTGACCGGCTCTGCATTGCTGGTAGTTGCCGAACGTCTGCAAAAGAAGTACCGTACATTCAGTTCCTTGCTTGCGGGTGGAGCTTTCGCTGTCTTTTATCTTACGGTAGCTATTGCCTTTCATTTTTATCATCTCTTCCCTCAGACTGTCGCCTTTATTATTCTGATAGTTATAACGCTGTTCATGTCGATTCTGTCTGTCCTGTACGACAGGCGCGAACTGGCCATCATTTCATTGGTCGGAGGATTCCTGGCACCTTTCCTTGTTAGCACCGGGAATGGTAACTATCTGGTACTTTTCACTTATATAAGTATATTGAATCTTGGGATGTTCGGACTTTCTATCTATAAGAAATGGGGAGAACTTCCGGTGATAGCCTTTGTCTTTACCTACCTAGTGATGGGACTATTCCTGCTGACCGGCTATTCTACCGGAACGGCAATCATTTCCGTACATCTGTTCGCATTTGCCACCTTGTTCTATTTTATATTCCTGTTGCCGATCTTATCGATACTCCGGATAGAAGCCATAAAGAAGAACAGGGGATTATTACTGGTTATCATAACCAATAACTTCATTTATCTGTTATTGGGAATCCTGTTCCTGCGAAATATGGAACTGGCATTTAAGTCCGAAGGTTTGCTGAGCTTGTTCATTGCAATCATCAATTTAGTTTTGGTTATCTGGCTGCGAATGAGTAAGAAAGATTATAAGTTCCTTATTTATGCCATGTTGGGACTTGTACTGACATTTGTTTCCATCACCATACCTATTCAACTGGACGGAAACTATATAACCTTATTCTGGGCAGCGGAAATGGTACTGCTGTTATGGCTTTATGTCAAATCGAAGATCTGGATATATGAACGTGCTACCTTGGTATTGATGGGGCTGACACTTATTTCATATCTGATGGATGTATCTGCCGTGATATTATCCTCTCCTTCCTCCGATACAATTTTCCTGAACAGTTCTTTTGCGACTTCCCTGTTTGTCGGTTTGGCTGCGGGCGCATTTGCTTTGATGATGGGACATTACCGCTCTCTTTTCTCTGAAGCCCGCTGCCTGAGATATGTTCCTTGGAATCCGGTCATGCTTCTTACATCTGCTGCTATACTCTATTATACATTCATGGCAGAGTTTTCCTTGCATCTGGCAGGAGCTACAAGGAGCGGGATGATGCTGGTATTTACTTCCGCTGCCATCCTTATCCTCAGCTATGCTTTCAAGAAGCGTTTCCCGATAGAGCAATGTACGATTCCTTATCTGGCAGGTCTTGGAGTTAATGTCTTGATATATGCGATCAATATATGGGGAGACCAATGGGCGCACATGAGTCTGCCTCCTGTTTTACTCCGATGGCTGGCGGCAGCATTTATTATAGTTAACCTATACTACGTTGCCCGTCAATACTATACTATTATAGGACTGAAAATTCACTTCACTGTCTATTTGAATGTGCTGGCACTTCTCCTTTGGCTGACGATGGCGCGTTCTTTCCTCTGGCAGGCGGGAGTCGAAGATTTCGATGCTGGTTTCTCCGTTTCATTGAGCATTGCGGGATTTGTCCAGATGGCATTGGGGATGCGTCTGCACCAGAAAGTGTTACGTATCATTAGTCTTTCAACTTTTGGAATCGTTCTGCTGAAACTGATTCTGAAGGACTTATGGGCAATGCCTACTATCGGTAAGATCATTGTGTTTATCATTTTGGGCTTGATATTGCTGGTACTTTCTTTCCTTTACCAGAAGCTGAAAGGAGTGCTCTTCAAAAATGATGAAGATGAAACGGATTGAGCCGGTCATGCAATAAAACTCTCTTTATATAAATACAAATAAGAAAGCACCCGCGTTACAGTTGTCTGTGGCGCAGGTGCTTTCTTTTTTATAAAGGATGTGTCGTACACCCTATTTTTTATTCTGTTTATTCCTGCGAAGAGGCAAAGCGTTTCACTTGTTCTTCAATCAGTTCTTTATCATCGAAGTAGTTGATCTTCATCGCTTTCTTTACATCTGCCAATGTTTCGGCAGCGGCAGCTCTGGCTACTTCGCATCCTTCCTGCAACATTTTGTAAATAGCAGGAATATCTTTGCTGAATTCTTTGCGACGGTTGCGGATCGGTTCCAATGTTTCCTGCATAATAGCGTTCAGGAAGCGTTTTACTTTTACGTCGCCCAGTCCGCCACGCTGATAGTGAGCTTTCAGTTCTTCCAGATTCGGATAATCCGGCAAGTAACGTTCGAAATGTTCCGGACGGCAGAAAGCGTCCAGATAAGTAAATACGGTATTACCCTCTATCTTACCCGGATCTTGTACGCGGAGGTGTCCCGGATCGGTGTACATACTCATGATCTTTTTCTGGATTTCTTCCGGTTCTTCGGACAGATAGATGCAGTTTCCGAGTGATTTACTCATTTTAGCCTTTCCGTCAGTCCCCGGCAGACGAAGGCAGGCGGCATTGTCCGGCAACAGGATTTCCGGTTCTACCAGCGTTTCACCATAAATATAGTTGAAGCGACGAACGATTTCGCGCGCCTGTTCCAGCATCGGTTCCTGGTCTTCACCTACCGGAACAGTAGTGGCACGGAAAGCAGTAATGTCCGCAGCCTGGCTGATAGGATAAGTGAAAAAGCCTACAGGGATGCTTGCTTCGAAGTTACGCATCTGAATTTCAGACTTCACAGTCGGATTGCGTTGCAAACGGGATACGCTTACAAGGTCCATATAATAGAAGCTAAGTTCGCACAATTCCGGTATTTGCGACTGGATGAAGATAGTGGCTTTGGTCGGATCAATGCCGCATGCCAGATAGTCGAGGGCAACTTCAATCACATTCTGACGTACCTTTTCAGGATTGTCTATATTGTCCGTCAACGCCTGTGAATCGGCAATGAAGATAAACATTTTACTATAGTCACCTGCATCTTGCAAGTCCACTCTGCGTTTCAACGAACCTACATAATGTCCGATATGGAGTCTTCCGGTAGGACGGTCACCCGTCAATATGATTTTCTCTTTTTTCATTGTTATAGCCTTATTATAATAGATTTAGCGACAAAGATAAGGATAAAAAATGAAAGATGCGTCAAAATGAAGCCTCTTCGTTATTTATGCTTACTTTTCTCGACTTTTAGTATAAAAAGAGAATATTCTTCTTCAAATTCTTTGTAATTTTAGAAATATGTCGTTACTTTGCACAAATTTTGAAATCGACAATGAATCAACAAGAAATTAGAAGTAAGTATTATCTACATTCGGATGTTTTTCACCCGGAATCAACAGGCTTCTTCTTTTTTCTCCAAAAACGATATTTTAGTTCTTTGGTAATGCGTTAATCCTTTTACGAGGGTAACGCATTTTTTTTATAGACGAAACTTAGAAAACTTATTATAACAACAAAAGAAATGGAAAAGGAAATCAAGAAAGTTCTCGTTTTGGGTTCTGGAGCACTCAAAATCGGACAAGCCGGAGAATTTGACTACTCAGGCTCACAAGCACTGAAAGCTTTGAAAGAAGAAGGTATCAGCTCAGTATTGGTAAACCCGAACATCGCAACCATTCAGACTTCTGAAGGAATTGCCGATAAAGTGTATTTCCTTCCCGTAACTACTTATTTCGTAGAAGAGATTATCAAGAAAGAACGTCCGGACGGTATCCTGCTGGCTTTCGGCGGACAGACTGCATTGAACTGCGGTGCCGAACTGTACACACAAGGTGTTCTTGATAAGTATGGAGTGAAAGTACTGGGTACATCGGTAGAAGCTATCATGTACACAGAAGACCGTGACCTGTTCGTGAAGAAACTGGATGAGATTCAGATGAAGACTCCGGTGAGCCAGGCTGTAGAAAGCATGGAAGATGCTATCGCTGCTGCCCGTAAGATCGGTTATCCGGTGATGGTGCGTTCGGCTTATGCCTTGGGAGGTCTTGGTAGCGGTATCTGTGCTAACGAAGAAGAATTCCTGAAACTGGCTGAAAGTTCTTTTGCTTTCTCTAAGCAGATTCTGGTAGAAGAATCTCTGAAAGGTTGGAAAGAAATCGAGTTTGAGGTGATTCGTGATGCCAACGACCACTGCTTTACAGTGGCCAGCATGGAAAACTTCGACCCGCTGGGCATCCATACCGGTGAATCCATCGTTGTAGCTCCTACTTGCTCATTGGATGACAAAGAACTGAAGTTGTTGCAGGAACTGTCTACGAAGTGCATCCGTCACCTCGGCATCGTAGGTGAATGTAACATCCAGTATGCGTTCAACTCTGATACGGACGACTATCGTGTGATTGAAGTAAATGCCCGTCTGAGCCGTTCTTCCGCACTGGCATCCAAAGCTACCGGTTATCCGCTGGCATTCGTGGCCGCTAAGATTGCATTGGGGTACTCACTCGACCAGATCGGTGAGATGGGAACTCCGAACTCTGCTTATCTTGCTCCGCAACTTGATTACTATATCTGTAAAATCCCTCGCTGGGACTTGACGAAGTTTGCCGGTGTATCCCGTGAAATCGGTTCAAGCATGAAGTCGGTAGGTGAAATCATGTCTATCGGTCGCTCTTTCGAAGAAATCATTCAGAAAGGTCTTCGTATGATCGGTCAGGGTATGCACGGTTTTGTAGGTAACGACGATGTACACTTCGACGACCTCGATAAAGAACTTTCACGTCCGACTGACTTGCGTATCTTCTCCATCGCACAAGCTATGGAAGAAGGATACAGCATCGACCGTATCCACGAACTGACTAAGATCGATCCCTGGTTCCTCGGCAAGCTGAAGAACATTGTAGACTATAAAGCCAAATTGTCTACCTATAACAAGGTGGAAGATATCCCGGCTGACGTAATGCGTGAAGCTAAGGTTCTTGGTTTCTCTGACTTCCAGATTGCCCGCTTCGTTCTGAATCCGACCGGAAACATGGAAAAAGAAAACCTTGCAGTACGTGCTCACCGTAAAGCCTTAGGTATTCTTCCGGCTGTAAAACGCATCAATACTATCGCTTCCGAACATCCGGAACTGACTAACTACCTGTATATGACTTATGCAGTGGAAGGTTACGACGTAAACTATTATAAGAATGAAAAATCAGTAGTAGTACTGGGATCGGGCGCTTACCGCATCGGTAGCTCGGTTGAATTTGACTGGTGCTCGGTGAATGCGGTTCAGACTGCCCGCAAGCTGGGTTACAAGTCTATCATGATCAACTACAATCCTGAAACAGTTTCTACTGACTACGATATGTGCGACCGTCTGTACTTCGACGAACTTTCTTTCGAACGTGTGCTTGACGTGATCGACCTTGAACAACCGCGTGGTGTGATCGTATCCGTAGGCGGACAGATTCCGAACAACCTGGCTATGAAGCTGTATCGCCAGTCGGTACCTGTACTGGGTACTTCGCCGGTTTCTATCGACCGTGCCGAAAACCGTAACAAGTTCTCTGCAATGCTCGATCAGCTCGGTATCGACCAACCGGCATGGATGGAACTTACCAGCCTCGAAGAAGTGAAAGGATTCGTAGAAAAAGTAGGTTATCCGGTATTGGTTCGTCCTTCATACGTACTCTCGGGTGCTGCAATGAACGTTTGCTACGATGACGAAGAACTGGAAAACTTCTTGAAGATGGCTGCTGAAGTATCTAAGGAGTATCCGGTAGTTGTTTCTCAGTTCCTTGAAAATACAAAGGAGATAGAGTTTGACGCTGTAGCTCAGAACGGTGAAGTGGTTGAATACGCTATTTCCGAACACGTAGAGTTTGCCGGTGTACACTCCGGTGACGCTACTCTGGTATTCCCGGCACAGAAGATTTATTTTGCAACTGCCCGCCGCATCAAGAAGATCAGCCGTCAGATTGCTAAAGAACTGAATATCTCCGGTCCGTTCAACATCCAGTTCCTTGCCCGCAACAACGAAGTGAAGGTAATTGAATGTAACCTGCGTGCTTCTCGTAGCTTCCCGTTTGTATCTAAGGTGCTGAAACGCAACTTCATCGAAACGGCTACCCGCATCATGCTGGATGCTCCGTATAGCCAACCGGACAAAACTGCGTTCGACATCGACTGGATTGGTGTAAAAGCCTCTCAGTTCTCCTTCTCCCGTCTTCACAAGGCTGACCCTGTTTTGGGTGTGGACATGTCTTCTACCGGTGAAGTAGGTTGTATCGGTGATGACTTCTCTGAAGCATTGCTGAATGCGATGATCGCTACAGGCTTCAAGATTCCGGAAAAGGCAGTGATGTTCTCTTCGGGTGCAATGAAGTCTAAGGTTGACTTGCTGGATGCAAGCCGCATGTTGTTTGCCAAAGGATATCAGATTTACGCTACTGCCGGAACCGCTGCATTCCTGAATGCTCATGGTGTAGAAACGACTCCGGTTTACTGGCCGGATGAAAAACCGGGAGCAGAAAACAATGTGATGAAGATGATCGCTGATCATAAGTTCGATTTGATCGTTAACATTCCTAAGAACCACAGCAAGCGTGAGTTGACGAATGGTTACCGTATCCGTCGTGGCGCTATCGATCATAATATTCCGTTGATTACGAATGCTCGTCTGGCAAGTGCTTTCATTGAAGCATTCTGTGAACTGAAACTGAGCGATATTCAGATTAAGAGCTGGCAGGAATATAAATAAACTGCTTTATATATAATAAGGAGACTCTCTCTTTGGCATACCAAGGAGAGAGTCTCTTTTTTTATGTATGGCTTGATTTATTTTCTCTCTTTATTTCTCTCTCTGTGAATCAACATACGTTTTGCTCTCATGCTCTCACTTTTTGCCTGTATCGCTTTATCCATCGTAGTTACAGCTATGGTAGCAAGTGTGGTAGCAGTGTGGTAGCAAGCGTTTGCTCTCACTTTTTATCCATTCGCAATCCGTTTTTTCTTTCTGTTATGGTCTTATATTCAGTACGTTAACATCTGAGCTGTCAACTGTTAATGATTGTCGTTTCATCTATTAATAATTGAGAATTCAGGTATTAATGGCTGATACCTCCTCTGTTATTGCCTGATAAATGCTTTGTTCTGACTTATCGCCAGGTGTTTCAAACGGGTTTCCATCGCTTGAAACCACAGTTTCCATTACTTGAAACTAGAGTTCCCATTACTTGAAACTTTAGTTTCATACGCTCGAAACTTTTGGTTTCAAGCCTTTGGAACTACAGTTTCACACCGATGAAACTAGAGTTCCAAGCTGTGGAAACTGCGGTTCCAAATGGAGAGAATGTTAAACTCTCAGGTAGAGGGTTCTAAGACTATTAATTGCTCTCTTACATCCTAAGTGAAATAACTGATAGTGAATGGTACCTGTATTTTATGGCTTACTCACGCAATAATTGTAGACTTTCAGATTCTGTACCTTACTGTTGAAGTTTCCAGCCTTTTCCAGCGGGAAGACTAGTGTACGTACATAACTCATCGAATCTTTCCCTGCGTTAAAGTAGAGTTTCTGCGTATTCATTTCTTCAACCACCTTTCCGTTGACCCTCAGCGTAGTGCTTCGGTTGTTTCCTTCTATCTGAATAGTTGCTTTTTCTCCCGGATTCACTTTGTAGGGGAAGGTATTCAGGTAACCGTCGCGGGCAAATCCCATCATTCCCCGGATGGGGTCGGACAGGTAGAATACAGCATTAGGAGAACGGAATAATTCGGTTCCTTCGTTCTCTTCTGCTCCGGTGATGTCGAAGCTCACAGTGTAGTTATAACCGATTTCCGGATAATCGGAAGTGCTGCCGGGGGCAACCGTGGAACGTTCGTATACTAATCCCGGCTTTGTGCCGATTCTCGCCAGCTGATTGACTCCGGGTGCTTCGCTGAGGAGCGCTCGTTTCTCATTAAATGTTTCATAAGGAATACCCGTTTGGGCACCTGTCCACATTTTTACGGACAGAGTCTGCAAAGGTGAGAATATACGGTGATGGATGTCTTTTACTGAAATTCCGTTGCCGGCATGGTCGTTCCAGATAGCAAACATACCGCCGAGAATGGAAGGGTGCTTTTCTTCAAATACCGATTTTCCGATATGGGCTGGAGTCCATTCCTTATATAAGTATGGCTCGTTGAGGTAGTCCTGATAATACCCGGCTACCGGAACGATATAGACCATTCCGTCCGGAATACAGATTAACTTGTATCCGTCTTTTATCATGGTTGCCGGGTCGGCATACCCGTTGTACCAGGCATTCATGATGACGTTTTCTGATTTGACAGGGGTATCACCTTTGGCATGGCTGAGAGCGCCCCATACTACTGCTTGCTTGCCAAAACCTTCGACAAAACGAATGTAATGATCGGTGAAAGCCCGGAATTTTTCTATCACGTCTTTCTTTGCATTCGAGTATTCGTCTGTACCGATATGTACCCGTTTGCCAACAAACACCGGATTGTCGCCTTCCAGATATTCTTTGAACAGAGCATCTACAAATTCATACGTTTCCGGCTTGAATAAGTCGAGATGATCCATTCCATACTCTTTGCTGCCGATTTCCGGTTTGTAATGGGTAAGTGCCAGTGAATGGGCAGGAACATCAATCTCCGGAATGATTTCCACGAAGTTGGATGCTGCCTGTTTCTGGAAGTCGATGAACTCTTTCTTGGAATAAGAGCCGTCACGGGCAGCCAATCCCGGATAAGTATCCGACTCCAGACGGAAAGCAGCATACGTCTTATCCCAGTTGTGCTCGAAATATTGCTTGAATCCGTTATCGTTCAGATGAACTTGCAGCGTATTCATTTTGTAGTAAGCCATGATTTTTACCAGGTCTTGCAGATAAGACATCGGTATGAACTTACGACCGCAGTCTATCATGAAGCCGCGAAGCGGATAGTCGGGATAATCTCGGATTACTCCTTGCGGGAGTGAACGTTCCTGATTCTGCTCCGCCAGTTGTAGGAGGGTGCGTGTGCTCCAGTAAAGGCCGGTTGTGGTAGGGGCGGAGGCAGCTACGCGGTCGGTTATCTTAATGGCATAACCTTCTTCGCCTAATTTCTTGTCTGTCGATAATGCTAAGACAAAATCGCCGGAGGCAGCCTTGCCTTGTACTACGCTTAATGTCTGCCCGAACATCTGCCGATAATCGTCGGCAAACATCTTGGCTATTCGCAGTAATTCGGGATTTTGGGAGGTACAGACAATCCGGGCATCTTTTCCCGGAATAAAGTTGCCGTCTTTTCCCGTCCATTGTTTGAGTTCGGGAATAACGAACGGTTTCGGGTTGACAGCGGCACGGGATAAACTACCCGTCAGACAAAAGATGACCAATAAGGCCAAAGCTTTCAGCGATACAAACTTGTTTCTCATAAGGGGGATTTTTGTGTTTTTGTTAATTAATAAATGATTATAGTTAATTATTGGGTGAAAGTAGGCATAATTTGGATATCTGTCAACAAGTAAAGCTATTTATTTTTTATTTTTGTGATTTCCAAAATGATAAAAACCGATTAAGAATGTTAGTACTTCTATCTTGCGCCAAGACGATGAGTGCGGTGTCGAAGGTGAAAGTTCCTTTGACTACGAGCCCCCGCTTTCAGAAGGAAGCGGCGGAAATAGCGTTGCAGATGTCTCAGTTTTCTGTTGACGAATTGGAACGTTTACTGCGTGTCAACGCTAAGATTGCTGTGGAGAATTATAAGCGTTACCAAGCTTTTCATGCGGAGGCTACTCCGGAATTACCGGCTTTGCTGGCTTATACCGGAATCGTATTCAAGCGCCTCAATCCGAAAGATTTCTCTGTGGAGGACTTTGAATATGCGCAGGAACACTTGCGGCTGACTTCGTTCTGTTATGGGCTGTTGCGTCCTTTGGATGTAATTCGTCCTTATCGTCTGGAGGGAGATGTCGTGTTGCCGGAATTAGGGAATCAGACAATGTTTTCCTACTGGCAGTCGCGTTTGACGGATGTGTTTATACAGGATGTCCGGCAGGCAGGAGGAATCTTGTGTAACCTTGCCAGTGATGAGATGAAAAGTCTGTTTGACTGGAAACGGGTGGAGAAGGAGGTGCGTGTGGTAACTCCCGAATTTCATGTCTGGAAGAATGGAAAACTGGCTACGATTGTGGTCTATACCAAAATGTCTCGTGGCGAAATGACACGTTTTATCTTGAAGAATAAGGTCGGGAATCCGGATGACCTGAAGGGATTCTCGTGGGAAGGGTTCGAGTTTGACGAATCCCTTTCGGATGAAAGAAAATTTGTATTTACGAATGGTAAGGGGGAATAAGGAATATGACAGAAGTCGAGAAGATGCGTAGCAGCCAGTTGGCTGATATGTCTGCACCGGAGTTGCAGGAACGTTTTGAACATGCAAAGAAGTTGCTGGCTGTCATGCGTGGACTGAGCACGTATGATGACGGTTACAGGGAATTGTTGGAAGAGTTGGTGCCGGGTATTCCTGAAACTTCGGTGATCTGCCCCCCTTTCCATTGCGACCACGGAGACGGGATCAGGTTGGGCGAACATGTATTTGTCAATGCCAATTGTACTTTTTTGGATGGAGGATATATTACAATCGGTGCTCATACGCTGGTAGGGCCTTGCGTGCAGATTTATACGCCGCATCATCCGATGAATTATCTGGAACGTCGCGGTTCGAAAGAATATGCCTATCCGGTTACGGTCGGTGAAGATTGCTGGATTGGTGGCGGAGCAATCATCTGTCCCGGTGTGACGATTGGCAACCGATGTGTGATAGGAGCGGGAAGTGTCGTAACGAAAGATATTCCCGACGACAGTGTCGCAGTCGGGAATCCGGCCCGTGTGGTCCGCAAACAGGTTTAACCGGGAAATTTATTTCCCGGATTTGAGTGTTCCCGCATTGTTGTCTTCGTTATGAAGGCGTCTTTCGGCGGACTCGTATTTGCGTCCGAAACTGAAATTCCACGAAAGTGTGAGAGCGAATACTCTGGAACTTTCTTTGATGTACATCCAGTTTTTGGAAGGAGCTAACGGACTGAAGTTCTCACTCCCTATTCTGTAGTTACTGCCGAAAGGGTTGAGAGACATGACTCCTACATTCAGCTGCTTGTAGCGGTAGCTGACGCTTAAAAGATGGTAGTTCTCTCCGTAACTCAGAGTCTCTCCGTAAAAATCATTTCGGTGGTTCCGTATCTCGAAATACGCGCTCCATTTTTTATAGGCTGCCGTTGCGCTGGCACAATAGTACCAGTTGGTATAAGTGTGATGATAGTTGTGTCCGCGGCTGTCGAAATAGTTGATACCTGTCGATATGGACAAACTTAAGATATCTTTTATAGGGCCTACCTTGATTTCTACTTCCGGATTGAGCTTTTGCCAGCTCCGCTGGTTGGCGGTGGTGCGCACAAAAAGTTCGCCTTCTCTGAATGTTTCTTCCATATTGGGCTTGTGCTGATACTGATACAGGAGATAAAGGCTGCTGCTGAATAGTCCTTTACGGAAGTCTACGTTCAGCGTATTGTTGTAGACCGTTGACATTTTCAGGGTCGGATTTCCCCGGCGTATTTGTAAGGAGTCAATCAGTTGCTCTACGTTGCTCAGGTCGGAGAGGGCGGGGGTGCTTCTGGAAATCTGTCCCTGGTAGCGGATAAAAGCTTGGTCCGAGAAATTGTAGGTAAGCCGTATACGGGGTAAGACTGAATATTTCTGATATCCTTCACCTTCCTGGTTGAACCATGAGCGGCTGCCCTGTACCCCGACGGAATAATTAAACCTTTTTATTTTGCTGCTGTATTCTATATAAGTGGAAGTGTGTGCTTCCTGCATCCGCGTTTCCGCCGAAGAAGTGCCGGCGTACTTGTTCTCCGTCAGTGATTGCTGGTGGCGGATACCTGCACTGAGCTTGCTGTTGGTGAATTTCTTTTCGTAGATGCCTTCGCCGATAAATGAGTATTTCTTTCCGCGGATAGCCGAATAGATATCGGTAGCAAGGATGGAATGCTTCTTTTCTTCGTAGGTGCGGTCGTCATAAGTATGTATATAAGTGCCTACCGTGTTCAGGATGATGGCCTGGTTGTTTTTGAGGTTACGTTGCAGATAAATATCGATGGAGGGAGATTTGCTGTCTGAGGCCGTGTGGTCTTTCATGGCTACACTATTATCCGGATTGTCGATGGGGTATAATGTGCTTTGGGTGTTCAGTTTGTTATAACGGAAACTTCCCCGAAGGGCTACACTGACGAACCACTTTTCGGCTTCCTGGTAGCTGTAATTCATTGTCAGATAATCCCAGCGCATTTTCATTTTGTCAGGGACACCGTCTTCCAGTCTTGTAAAAGAAGGCTTGTCCGAGAAATGAAACGTTTCGGAATTCTCCCGCCAGTAGTTCTTGAATGAGCGATAACCTTCATGGTAATTGATTCCCCATTCGGAATTTTTATGGTTGATTTTGGCTGTTGCATTGTTGTTTCCCAAAAGTGTGTTGACTGATGTACTTGTGTCAAATCCTACGTAGCCACCTGTCTGATGACGGCGGACGGTATAGTCTATGACAGCCGCTGCGTTATCTCCATACCGTAAACCCGGTTCGTCATGGTATTCGATGCGGATCACGTCTTCCGGCTGCAAAGCCAGTATCTCCTGTATCTCCACTTTCGCTCCGTTGATACGTAGCTGTACGTCTCCCTGATTGGAAGAAGTAATCGTTTGCCGGATGAGGTCGACTTGTATGCGGCTGAGTTGTAAACGTTGTAACAGGCTAAGCCCGTTCGTTGAAGTTTTTAGCTGACGGGCACTGGGAAGAATGATCTTCCGGTCGGGCTGGTTGATAACAGGATTGGCGGTAATGGTCACTTCTTCCAGTGCGATGGCTGCCGAATCAATGGAGATCGACCCCAAGTCGAGTGTGGCTGTAAAATCATTCAGGTTGATTTGTTGTGTTTGATAGCCTAGCCCGGATATCCGTAATTGATAATTTCCTTTTTGTAAGTTGTTCATGTTGAATCGTCCCCGTTGGTCGGTAATGCCTCCGGAGATGAAAATAGAATCTTTTGTCTGTAAAATGACATTGGCAAATTCTACCGGCT
The DNA here is from genome assembly GCF_020091505.1 of Bacteroides faecis. Classification (NCBI taxonomy): domain Bacteria; kingdom Pseudomonadati; phylum Bacteroidota; class Bacteroidia; order Bacteroidales; family Bacteroidaceae; genus Bacteroides; species Bacteroides faecis. The sequence goes on from NZ_CP081916.1 coordinate 1,972,667, forward strand.
CTTTGCCGGATACGATTCTTCCTCTTAACTGTAAGTCTTGTGCAATAAGCAACATACACAGACATAGAAATGCTGCGGTTGTAGTGATTCGTTTCATATCTTATTATTAATGGCAGAGAAAGAGTCGCGACTGTCTTTATCTTGTTGTGTTTATTAGACGGACCTGGAGAAGTGAAAGTTGCATGAAAAAAACTTTTTTCATTATTTGCTGATAATCAGATAATTTCTGATTGTGATAAAAACTTTCTTGAAAAATAATACATGAAATGTTTGGAGGTTTCGAAAAAAGCCGTACCTTTGCATCGCTTTTGAAACGGAAGTGTACGGGCGCTTAGCTCAGCTGGTTCAGAGCATCTGGTTTACACCCAGAGGGTCGGGGGTTCGAATCCCTCAGCGCCCACCATAAAAACCGAAACACTTCCGCCAACAAAAGGGCGCTTAGCTCAGCTGGTTCAGAGCATCTGGTTTACACCCAGAGGGTCGGGGGTTCGAATCCCTCAGCGCCCACAGAAATGGAAGTCTTGCGAAGAGGTTCGTGAGGCTTTTTTTATTTCTTACCGCTTTTATACAAACTTTCTTTGTCCTTTTGGCTTATAACTCAGGAAAAAGAGTTAATTTTGCAGTCTGATAATTATCTAAGAAAACGTATGGAACTTGATGTATTAACGGCCATATCTCCGATTGATGGTCGATATAGAGGCAAAACTAAAGCTTTGGCGGCTTATTTCTCTGAATTTGCACTGATTAAATACCGTGTACAGGTAGAGGTGGAATACTTTATCACCTTGTGTGAACTTCCTTTGCCGCAGTTGAAAGGAATCGATAGCAGCGTGTTTGAAACTTTACGGAATATCTACCGTAATTTTTCGGAAGCAGATGCGCAACGCATTAAAGATATCGAGAGTGTAACCAACCATGATGTAAAAGCTGTAGAATATTTCCTGAAAGAAGAATTTGACAAGCTGGGTGGAATGGATGACTATAAAGAATTCATTCACTTCGGACTGACTTCTCAGGATATTAACAATACGTCTGTGCCTCTTTCTATCAAAGAAGCGTTGGATAAAGTTTATTATCCGTTGATTGAGGAACTGATTGCACAGTTGAAAACTTATGCAACGGAGTGGGCTGACATCCCGATGCTTGCTAAAACTCATGGACAGCCGGCTTCTCCGACTCGCCTGGGTAAAGAGGTGATGGTATTCGTTTACCGTCTGGAACGCCAGCTGGCTATGCTGAAGGCATGTCCGATCACTGCTAAATTTGGTGGGGCTACCGGTAATTACAATGCTCATCATGTTGCATATCCTCAATATGACTGGAAACAATTCGGCAATCGTTTTGTTGCAGAGAAACTGGGACTGGAACGCGAAGAATATACCACTCAGATTTCGAACTACGATAACTTATCTGCTATCTTTGACGCGATGAAACGTATCAATACCGTGATGGTAGATATGAACCGTGACTTCTGGCAGTATATTTCTATGGAATACTTCAAACAGAAAATCAAGGCCGGAGAAGTCGGATCAAGCGCAATGCCGCACAAGGTAAATCCGATTGACTTTGAAAATGCGGAAGGTAATCTGGGTATCGCGACATCTATTCTGGAGCACTTGGCTGTGAAGCTTCCTGTTTCCCGCTTGCAGCGTGACCTGACAGATTCTACAGTACTCCGTAATGTCGGTGTGCCTTTCGGGCATATCGTGATTGCCATTCAGAGTTCACTGAAAGGACTTCGCAAGTTGCTGCTGAACGAACCGGCTATTTACCGTGACCTGGATAATTGCTGGAGCGTAGTGGCTGAGGCTATCCAGACTATTTTACGCCGCGAGGCTTACCCGCATCCGTATGAAGCTTTGAAAGCTTTGACCCGGACAAACCAGGCTATTACAGAAAGTTCTATTAAAGAGTTTATCGAAGGCTTGAATGTAAGCGAAGATATTAAAAAAGAGTTAAGAGCAATTACTCCGCATACTTATACGGGACTTTAATTGTTTACTTATACAATAAACGTGTTTTTTAAATAGGCCGTGAGGCCAAAGTCTAATTTTATTCGAATAAAAAAATGAGCACAGAAAACGAAGAATGGCGCGAAAATTCTTTCAATGAGGAGAATACAGGTGCCGGCCGTGATGGTAACAAGTCTTACAACAGAGAAGGTGGAGAACGTCCGTATCGTCCTTCTTACAACCGTGAAGGTGGGGATCGTCCGTATCGCCCGCGATTTAATACCAACAATGAAGGTGGAGAACGCCCGCAGCGTTCTTATGGTGACCGCTCTTATGGCGATCGTCCGCAACGTCCTTCTTATAATCGTGAAGGTGGAGACCGTCCGTATCGCCCTCGCTTCAATAGCAATAATGAAGGAGGCGAACGTCCGCAACGTCCTTACAACCGCGAAGGTGGAGAGCGTTCTTATGATCGTCCTCAACGTCCTTCTTACAACCGTGAAGGTGGTGACCGTCCGTACCGTCCGAGATTTAACCCGAATGGCGAAGGAAGCGATCGTCCGCAGCGTCCTTACAATCGTGAAGGCGGCGAACAACGTTCTTATGGCGACCGTCCGTACCGTCCCCGTTTCAATAGTGGTGAAGGTGGTGACCGTCCTCAGCGTCCTTACAACCGCGATGGTGGTGATCGTCCGTATCGTCCTCGCTTCAATAGTGGCGAAGGTGGCGGTTATCGTAATAACAATGCTGGCGGCTATCGTCCGAGATTTAACAATGACCGTTCGCAGGGGGGCTATCGTCCGCGTCCGCGTACCAGTGACTATGATCCGAATGCTAAATATAGCATCAAGAAACAGATTGAGTACAAGGAACAGTTTGTTGACCCGAATGAACCGATTCGTCTGAATAAGTTCCTGGCTAATGCCGGTGTTTGCTCACGTCGCGAGGCTGATGAGTTTATCACAGCAGGTGTGGTTTCTGTAAACGGTGAAGTCGTAACTGAATTGGGTACAAAGATCAAGCGTTCGGATGTTGTGAAGTTCCATGATGAACCGGTTAGCATTGAACGCAAGGTATACGTACTGTTGAATAAGCCGAAAGATACGGTTACTACATCGGATGATCCGCAGGAACGCCGTACGGTAATGGACCTGGTAAAAGGCGCTTGCAACGAGCGTATTTATCCGGTAGGACGTCTTGACCGCAACACGACTGGTGTACTTCTGCTGACCAATGACGGTGACTTGGCTTCAAAGCTGACACACCCGAAATTCTTGAAGAAGAAAATTTATCATGTTCATCTGGATAAGAACCTGACAAAAGCGGATATGGATCAGATTGCAGCTGGTGTACAGTTGGAAGATGGTGAAATCCATGCAGATGCTATCAGCTACACAGATGATTTCAAGAAAGACCAGGTAGGTATCGAAATTCACTCCGGCAAGAACCGTATCGTTCGCCGTATTTTCGAATCACTGGGATATAAAGTAGTAAAACTCGACCGTGTATTCTTTGCCGGATTGACCAAGAAAGGTCTGCGCCGCGGAGACTGGCGTTATCTGTCGGAAGCAGAAGTAAACTACCTCCGCATGGGTTCGTTTGAGTAATATATAATATTGTATTAAAAAAGTTTTATGGAAAAGATTGGTAGAACAAAAATTGTTGATCTGTTGAAGCGCGAAGACTTTGGCGCTATGGTCAATGTGAAAGGATGGGTTCGCACCCGTAGAGGTAGCAAACAAGTTAACTTTATCGCACTGAATGACGGTTCTACAATAAATAATGTGCAGATCGTAGTGGATCTGGCTAATTTCGATGAAGAGATGCTGAAACTGATTACTACCGGAGCTTGTATAAGCGTGAACGGGGTAATGGTGGAATCGGTAGGTTCCGGTCAGAAAGCGGAAGTGCAGGCTAAAGAAATCGAAGTGCTGGGTACTTGCGACAATACATATCCATTGCAGAAAAAAGGTCACTCCATGGAATTCTTGCGCGAGATCGCTCACTTGCGTCCGCGTACCAATACCTTTGGTGCAGTGTTCCGCATTCGTCACAACATGGCGATTGCTATTCACAAGTTTTTCCATGAAAAGGGATTTTTCTATTTCCATACACCGATTATCACAGGGTCTGACTGTGAAGGTGCCGGACAGATGTTCCAGGTAACTACCATGAGTCTGTATGACTTGAAGAAAGACGAAAGAGGTTCTATCTCTTATGATGACGACTTCTTCGGCAAGCAGACAAGTCTGACTGTATCCGGCCAACTGGAAGGTGAATTGGCTGCTACGGCGATGGGTGCTATCTATACATTCGGTCCTACATTCCGTGCTGAAAACTCCAATACTCCCCGCCACTTGGCAGAGTTCTGGATGATTGAGCCGGAAGTGGCTTTCAACGACATTGCTGACAATATGGACTTGGCAGAAGAGTTCATTAAATATTGTGTGAAATGGGCGTTGGATAACTGTGCGGATGATGTGAAGTTCCTGAACGATATGTTCGACAAGGGCTTGATTGAACGTCTGCAAGGTGTGTTGAAGGATGATTTCGTTCGTCTACCTTATACAGAGGGTATCAAGATTCTGGAAGATGCTGTTGCTAAAGGACACAAGTTTGAGTTTCCGGTTTACTGGGGAGTAGACTTGGCCTCCGAACACGAACGTTATCTGGTGGAAGAGCACTTTAAACGTCCGGTGATTCTGACTGATTATCCGAAGGAGATCAAGGCCTTCTATATGAAGCAGAATGAGGATGGGAAGACGGTGCGTGCAATGGATGTTCTTTTCCCGAAAATCGGTGAAATCATTGGTGGTTCTGAACGTGAAGCGGACTATAACAAATTGATGACTCGTATTGAAGAGATGCATATCCCGATGAAGGATATGTGGTGGTATCTGGATACACGTAAGTTCGGTACTTGTCCTCACTCCGGTTTTGGACTCGGTTTTGAGCGTCTGTTGCTGTTTGTGACAGGTATGTCAAATATCCGTGACGTGATACCGTTCCCGCGTACACCGAGAAATGCTGAATTCTAATATTTCGGTATATTTATGTAAAACTCGCATAATCTTTCGATTGTGCGAGTTTTTTTATTCCTTTGATTGTTATTTTCTCAAAATAAATCTTTATATTTGGACATACGCATTCAAGAGTGTTAACTAAAATCATATTGTCATGAAAAAACTCTATTTCTTTACCATGCTTTCAATTATGTTGTTAGCGGTAACAGGTGCGATGGCCCAGAAGAAAACTAAGTTTAAACCGGCCGATTTGAAAGGGATTTGGCAGTTGTGCCATTATGTATCAGAATCTCCCGATGTTCCGGGATCGTTGAAACCCAGTAATACATTTAAGGTATTGAGTGATGACGGCAGAATCGTGAATTTTACCATTATTCCCGGTTCTGACGCGATTATTACCGGATATGGTACCTATAAACAGTTGACTGATGATTCTTATAAGGAGAGTATCGAGAAGAACATCCACCTTCCGATGCTCGATAATCAGGACAATATTCTGGAATTTGAGATTAAAGATAATGATTACCTGCATTTGAAATACTTCATCAAGAACGATTTGAACGGAAATGAACTGAATGCCTGGTATTATGAGACTTGGAAACGGGTGGAAATGCCGGCTAAGTTCCCGGAAGATATTGTGAGATAAATGAGATTGCAATATAGATTCTTTGTTGTTTTTTTGACCTCCCCGGTATAAATCCGGAGGAGGTCTTTTTATTTTCTTCACCTTATCTGTAAATATAGTAAGTTCCCCTTGTCATTCAACCCGATAAATCCAAAAAAAGCTAGAAATAGTTTGCCAATTCAAAGAAAAGCCGTACTTTTGCAAGCCGATTATTATCACAAAATGATAAGAGATTAATTCATAGCAAGTTAGTCCTCCTTTGTCCGGGGAGGTTAATATGTGGTGAAGAAAATTTTTAGTAGTAACATTTAAAAAACAAATTTAAGAGTGGATACTTTAAGTTACAAGACCATTTCTGCAAACAAAGCGACTGTAACCAAAGAATGGGTTATCGTTGACGCTACAGACCAAACACTAGGTCGTCTGGGAGCAAAAGTTGCAAAATTGCTGAGAGGAAAGTACAAACCGAACTTTACTCCTCACGTAGACTGCGGTGATAACGTTATCATCATCAATGCAGACAAAGTAAAACTGACTGGTAACAAATGGAATGACAGAGTTTATTTGTCATACACAGGTTATCCTGGTGGTCAGAGAGAAATGACTCCTGCCCGTTTGATCACTAAACCGAACGGTGAAGAGAGATTACTGAAAAAAGTAGTGAAAGGCATGCTGCCCAAGAATATTCTGGGAGCTAAATTGCTGGGTAACTTGTATGTTTACGCTGGTAGCGAACACAAACACGAAGCTCAGAGCCCGAAAATGATTGATATTAATTCATATAAATAAGATATAATGGAAGTAGTAAATGCATTAGGCAGACGTAAACGTGCAATCGCACGTGTATTCGTAAGCGAAGGTACAGGAAAGATTACTATTAACAAGAGAGACCTTGCAGAGTACTTTCCATCAACTATACTTCAGTATGTTGTAAAACAACCATTGAACAAGCTGGGTGCTGCTGAGAAGTATGACATCAAGGTTAACTTGTGTGGTGGTGGTTTCACTGGTCAGTCTCAGGCATTGCGTTTGGCAATCGCTCGTGCATTGGTTAAGATGAACGCTGAAGATAAGGCTGCACTTCGTGCTGAAGGCTTCATGACTCGTGACCCACGTTCTGTAGAACGTAAGAAACCGGGACAGCCGAAAGCTCGTAGAAGATTCCAGTTCAGCAAGCGTTAATGTGCTGCCTGACCGAGGAATATGTTTAGTATCTAAACTACTGGGACTCTGCTTATAGACTACCCGGCGGTTGGTTTAGAAAAAACAAAAAAGAAAGTAAACGATTTAAAGAAAAAACAAGATGTCAAGAACAAATTTTGATACTTTATTGGAAGCCGGTTGCCACTTCGGACACCTTAAGAGAAAGTGGAACCCTGCAATGGCTCCTTATATTTTCATGGAACGCAATGGTATTCACATCATTGACCTCCACAAAACAGTTGCAAAAGTAGACGAAGCTGCTGAAGCTTTGAAACAGATTGCCAAATCAGGCAAGAAAGTTCTTTTTGTTGCTACTAAAAAACAAGCTAAACAAGTTGTAGCTGAGAAAGCTCAATCTGTTAATATGCCTTATGTAATCGAGCGCTGGCCGGGTGGTATGTTGACCAACTTCCCGACTATCCGTAAGGCTGTGAAGAAGATGGCTACTATCGATAAATTGACTAACGATGGTACATATTCTAACCTTTCTAAGAGAGAAGTTCTTCAGATCTCTCGTCAACGTGCAAAATTGGACAAGACTTTGGGCTCTATCGCTGACCTGACTCGTCTGCCGTCTGCATTGTTCGTTATCGACGTAATGAAAGAAAATATCGCTGTTCGTGAAGCTAACCGTCTGGGTATCCCTGTATTTGGTATCGTTGATACTAACTCTGATCCTACAAACGTTGACTTCGTAATTCCTGCTAACGATGACGCTACTAAGTCAGTAGAGGTTATCCTTGATGCTTGCTGTGCTGCAATGATCGAAGGCTTGGAAGAAAGAAAAGCTGAAAAGATCGACATGGAAGCAGCTGGTGAAGCTCCTGCTAACAAAGGCAAGAAAAAATCAGTGAAAGCAAGACTTGACAAGTCTGACGAAGAAGCTATCAATGCAGCGAAAGCTGCTGCCTTCATCAAGGAAGACGAAGAGGCTTAATTATATAATGTGCCAATTTGCTAATGTGCAAGAGTATGCTTATACACTTGCATCTTGATTGGCAGATTGGCACATTTTTTGTTTTGAAAATTATTATTCATTTAAATAAAGGAAATTATTATGGCTGTAACTATGGCTGATATTACCAAGCTGCGTAAAATGACCGGAGCTGGTATGATGGACTGTAAGAATGCATTGACAGAAGCTGAAGGCGATTACGACAAGGCAATGGAAATTATCCGTAAGAAAGGACAAGCTGTTGCTGCTAAGCGTTCAGAACGTGATGCTTCTGAAGGTTGTGTTTTGGCTAAGACTACTGGTGAATATGCCGTTGTCATTGCTTTGAAGTGTGAAACTGACTTTGTTGCTCAGAATGCTGATTTTGTGAAACTGACTCAGGACATTCTGGACCTTGCTGTGGCTAACAAATGCAAGACATTGGACGAAGTAAAAGCATTGCCGATGGGTAACGGTACTGTACAGGATGCAGTGGTTGACCGTAGCGGTATTACTGGTGAGAAAATGGAGCTTGATGGTTACATGACTGTAGAGGGAGTAAGCACTGCTGTTTACAATCACATGAACAGAAACGGTCTCTGCACAATCGTTGCTTTCAACAAGAACGTTGACGAGCAGTTGGCTAAACAAGTAGCTATGCAGATTGCTGCAATGAACCCGATCGCTATTGATGAAGATGGTGTTTCTGAAGAAGTAAAAGAAAAGGAAATTGCTGTTGCTATCGAGAAAACAAAAGCAGAACAGGTACAGAAAGCTGTAGAAGCTGCTCTGAAGAAAGCCAACATCAACCCTGCTCATGTAGATAGCGAAGAGCACATGGAAAGTAATATGGCTAAGGGCTGGATTACAGCTGAAGATATAGCTAAGGCAAAGGAAATCATTGCTACCGTTTCTGCTGAAAAGGCTGCACACCTGCCGGAACAAATGATTCAGAACATCGCTAAGGGTCGTCTGGGTAAGTTCTTGAAAGAAGTTTGTCTGCTGAATCAGGAAGATATCATGGATGCTAAGAAGACTGTAAGAGAAGTATTGGCAGCTGCTGATCCTGAACTGAAGGTTCTTGACTTCAAGCGTTTCACTTTGAAAGCTGAATAATCTATCTCAAAAAGATAACAAGATAAGGGCGGAAATCATTAGAATTCCGCCCTTTGTCATTATCCTCCGACACCTTTGGTCTTTGTATATCCTTCTTTTATTAACAGGTCTATTACTTTCTGCTTGAAATCTCCTTGTACGATGATTTCTCCGTCTTTGGCCGAACCTCCGACTCCACATTTGCTTTTCAGAAGTTTTCCAAGTTCTTTCTGGTCATTCTCCGTACCTACGAATCCGGTGATGAGTGTAACGACTTTACCTCCACGATTTTTCCTGTCGAGAGAAACCCGAAGATTTTGTTTGTTTTTATCCAGCGTCACTTGTTCCTGATCATCATCCATATCATAGTTAAAATCAGGATTTGTAGAATAAACCACATTCAGCCTATCTTTCCAATCATTATTTTTCATATTCTTCTGCTTTTATTGTGTCAAAAGTAATATTTTGTGGGGAACCTTGCAATCTTTTGTCTATTTTGTCGTCTAATAATAAAACGAAATAAGACTAATAAACCGAAAATGATGAAACGATATATAGCGTTTGTTCTTATATGTTCTTTTACTATCTCTCTTTGGGCACAAACATTTAAAGGCAGAGTGGTTGACTTTGCGGGAAATCCGATACCCTACGCGGCACTTTATCTGAAAGAACTTAAAACAGGCTTTACTACCGATGATAATGGTTGTTTTCAGACTTCGCTCCAACCGGGACAATATACTTGTGAGGTTTCTTCTTTGGGATTCGCAGGACAAACGTTTTCCTTCTCCATATCTACCGGAGATTTGGAAAAGAATATCGTACTCTCGGAGCAGGTATACAGTTTGCGGGAAGTCAATGTAGTAAAAGGGGCGGAAGACCCTGCCTGTTCTGTGATGCGCAAAGCGATTGCCAATGCTCCTTATTACCGTACGCAGGTGAAAGGATTTAGAGCCGGTACCTATCTGAAAGGTACGGGGAAAATGAAGACCATTCCCGCTATTTTAAAGCTGTCAAAGGAAGTCAGGAAAGAGTCGAAGGAGCTTTTGGGTAAGTTGTTTGTGATGGAGGAACAGAGAGTGGTAACTTTCAAAGCTCCCTCTACCTGGGAGAATCAGGTAAAGGCTTATTCCAATTCTTTTCCGGAAGAGATGGAGGTCAGAATTGGTCTGACTACAATCAACTTTTACGAACCTGTTATTTTCGATAAGGTATCACCATTGAGTGCCGGAGCTTTTTCCTATTACCGTTTTAAGTTGGAAGGGTGTTATAGTGAAGGCAACTACCTGATCAATAAGATAAAAGTCATCCCTAAACAAGACAGCCCACGTCTGGTATCCGGAGATTTGTACATTGTGGAAGACCTTTGGTGTGTTTCTGCGGCTGATCTTTCTATTCATATGGGTGGTTTAAAGGCTAAGGTTAAGGTTACTTGTAAAGAAGTTCAGCCCGCTGTTTTTCTTGCTACTTCCACAAGTATGTCTTGTGAAATCAAGATGATGGGATTTTCGGCAGAGGCTTCTTATCTGGCGGCGGTACATTATACGAATGTAGAAGTTGCAGACCGTCAGCAGGTAATGAATAGGGGGCTGTCTTCTTCTGATACTTCACTGAAGCAAAACCGAAAGCAGCAGAAGCTTGCAAGGCAGATAGAAGAACTGGCGGCAAAAGATGATTTGACTTTGAAAGAAGCCTATAAATTATCTAAGCTGATGGAAAAGAACATAGCTGAATCCGACTCTACACGTTCTTCGCATAAATATGAGCGCAAAGTGAGAAAAAGAGAGGTGAATGTGAAGACTGATTCGCTGGCAGGTGAAAAGGATTCGCTTTATTGGGCGGCTGTCAGGAGTGTTCCTTTGCGCCCGGAAGAAATACAGAGTTATGTTCATAAGGAAAAGTTATCCCTTTCCAAAGATTCACTTCAAGAGGATGATTCGATAAAGACATCCGTTGGAAAAAAGATCATTCAGACATTTCTTATGGGGAAAACTTTTCGTAGTCCTAATAAAAATGTATGGATCTCTTGGACCGGCCTGCCTTCCTATGTGCCTGAATATAATTTTGTAGATGGTTTTTGGCTGGGAGCCAAGTTTGAAACAGGACTGAAACTATCGGAAGCCTCTGTTTTACAATTTACTCCATCTGCATACTATACCTCTGCCCGTAAAGCGTTGGCAGGACAAGGTGAACTCTCCCTGAGCTATGCTCCGAGGCGACGAGGGTATATGGTACTGTCCGGTGGAATGCTTTCTGCCGATTATAATGGAGAAAGTGGAGAATCACGTCTGATAAATGGCGTTGCTTCTTCTTTCTTCGGACGAAATGATGTGAAACTTTATGAGAAACGTTTCCTGTCCTTACATCATCAGATTGAATTGGCAAACAGTTTGTTGTTTTCTACCTCACTTTCCTGGCAGCGTCGGCAGATGTTGGAGAATCATATACACCGGAGTTGGTTTAAGAAAGAGGCAGAACCGAATATTCCGGATAGCCGGGCATTCTATCCGATGCCTGAAAATGAACTGTTAAAAGCTTCGTTTGCTTTGGAATATACTCCGGTCCATTATTACCGGATGCAGAAAGGGAAAAAAGTGTATGAAGAATCCAGGTATCCTACTTTTACATTACGTTATGACCGGGCTTTCCCTTTGAAAGGTACGTTGTCTTCTCCATCCTATCATTTAGCGGAATTTTCCGCCAGACAGAACATAGAGTTCGGAATGTTTAATACGTTGGACTGGGCCGTTAATGCCGGAACTTTTTGGGATAAGAAAGGTATGCAGTTCCCCGATTTCAAACATTTTGCGACAACTGGTTTACCGGTGACCGAACGCTCGTTTGACACAGGATTTTCTTTATTGGATAATTATGCATACTCTACCAATACCCGATGGGTACAAGCTAATATTTCCTGGTACACTCCCTATTTATTGCTGAAATTTCTACCTTTCCTGAAAAAGAAGAATCTGGATGAAGCATTGCATCTCCGTACGCTTGCAGGATATGACCGGCGTCCCTATTCGGAAATCGGTTACTCCATCGGATTCCTGAAACTGGCACGGTTAGGCGTCTTCGTTGGCTTCGAGAGTCTGAAATACCGTTCGACCGGAGTTTCCGTCAGCATTCCTTTGTCAATGTTTGCAGGAGAGTAGCACCTGTGTAGAAATAGTATGAATCATTCTTGCAATTCCGAAAAAAAACGTATTTTTGTCAATCTTATAACCTGAATAAATAAAAGAAATGGCCGAGAACCAAAAGATACAGCAGATAGATTGTACGAAAGTGCCGGAGCCTACTTTGCGCAGGCTGCCTTGGTACTTGTCGAATGTCAAGTTGCTGAAGCAAAGAGGCGAACGCTTTGTCTCTTCTACGCAGATATCTAAGGAAATAAATATTGACGCTTCACAGATAGCAAAAGACTTGTCGTATGTGAATATCTCCGGACGTACACGTGTGGGGTACGAGGTTGATGCGCTCATCAGGGTTTTAGAGCACTTCCTGGGGTTTACGGAGATACATAAGGCTTTTCTTTTTGGAGTCGGTAGTCTGGGAGGCGCACTTTTGCAAGACTCCGGTCTGAAGCATTTCGGACTTGAGATTGTGGCTGCTTTCGATATTGACCCGACGTTGGTCGGTACTCACCTGAACGGAATTCCTGTTTACCATTCGGACGACTTTCTGAAGAAGATGGAAGAATATGACGTACAGATCGGTGTGTTGACTGTTCCTATCGAGATTGCCCAGTGTATCACGGATATGATGGTGGACGGAGGAATCAAGGCTGTCTGGAATTTTACCCCTTTCCGTATCCGTGTTCCGGAAGATATCGTGGTACAGAATACATCCCTTTATGCTCATCTGGCGGTTATGTTCAATCGCCTTAATTTTAACGAAATCAAATAATGAAGATTATTGCCGTAGGAATGAACTATGCCCTGCACAATCAGGAGCTGGGACATACATCTATAAATAAAGAACCGGTTATTTTCATGAAGCCCGATTCGGCTATTCTGAAAGATGGCAAACCGTTCTTTATCCCTGATTTTTCGAATGAAGTACATTATGAGACGGAGCTTGTTGTACGCATCAACCGTCTTGGAAAGAATATTTCTCCCCGTTTTGCCCATCGATATTATGACGCATTGACAGTTGGCATTGACTTTACCGCTCGTGACCTTCAGCGTAAATTTCGTGAAGCTGGTAATCCGTGGGAACTTTGCAAAGGTTTCGACTCTTCTGCCGCTATCGGCACTTTTGTTCCGGTAGAGCGCTATAAAGACATTCAGAATCTGAATTTCAATCTGATGATTGATGGCAAGGAGGTGCAACGTGGTTGTACAGCGGATATGCTCTTTAAAGTGGATGATATCATTGCTTACGTTAGCCAGTTCGTAACACTCAAAATAGGAGATTTACTATTCACGGGGACACCTGCCGGGGTAGGTCCGGTTAGTATCGGCCAGCATTTGCAGGGATATCTGGAAGGAGAAAAGTTGCTGGATTTCTATATACGTTGATCCGTATATTCTTTATTTGACTCATTTATTAAATAGTTTATGAAAATAAGAGTAGGTTTTGGCTTCGACGTACATCAGCTGGTCGAAGGCCGTGAATTGTGGTTGGGTGGTATTCGTCTGGAGCATGCTAAAGGCTTGCTGGGACATTCGGATGCTGATGTATTACTGCATACGGTTTGCGACGCTTTGTTGGGAGCCGCTAATATGCGCGACATCGGCTATCATTTTCCGGATACTGCCGGAGAGTATAAAAATATCGATAGCAAGATTCTTTTGAAAAAGACAGTAGAACTGATTGCGACCAAAGGATACCGTGTCGGGAATATTGATGCGACTATTTGTGCGGAACGTCCCAAGCTGAAAGCTCATATTCCGTTGATGCAGGAGACGATGGCAGCCGTAATGGGTATCGATGCGGAGGACATCTCGATTAAAGCGACTACAACCGAAAAGCTGGGCTTTACCGGACGTGAAGAAGGTATTTCCGCTTATGCTACCGTGCTGATAGAGAAGGACTGATAAGAATTGCAGAACTTCTGAATGGCTGGCTATATGGGTCCGCTGATAGGTGGGCTTTCGTGTATTTGCTGTCTGTTTATGGTCAGTCCGTTATAAAGAAGATTACTAACCCCCTAAAACAATAAATAGTATGAACCGATCTTTAAAATTATTCTTGGCACTGGTTTCTTTGTGTATGACCACCTTCTGTTTCGCTCAAAAGAGTGAATTACAGTTTAACAAAGATGGCAAGTTTAAAATAGTACAGTTCACTGACGTCCATTTTAAATATAAGAATCCCGCTTCCGACATAGCGCTGGAACGTATCAATCAGGTACTCGATGAAGAACAGCCTGATTTTGTAATCTTTACCGGTGATGTGGTTTATTCTGCTCCGGCAGACAAAGGCATGTTGCAGGTATTGGAACAGGTATCGAAGCGTAAACTACCTTTTGTAGTCACTTTCGGCAATCATGATAATGAGCAGGGAATGACACGGGAGCAATTATACGATATCATCCGTCAGGTACCGGGCAATCTGATGCCGGACCGGGGCTCGGCCCTTTCTCCGGATTATGTATTGACAGTAAAAGCATCTTCCGATGCAAAGAAGGACGCGGCTGTTCTCTATTGCATGGACTCCCATTCTTATTCTCCGTTGAAGGATGTGAAAGGTTACGCATGGCTTACGTTCGACCAAATCAATTGGTATCGTCAGCAGAGTGCTGCTTATACCGCACAGAACGGTGGGCAACCATTGCCGGCGCTTGCTTTTTTCCACATTCCTCTGCCGGAATATAATGAAGCGGCTTCTGATGAAAATGCCATTTTGCGTGGAACCCGTATGGAAGAAGCATGTGCGCCCAAACTGAATACGGGTATGTTTGCTGCAATGAAAGAGTCGGGGGATGTGATGGGAATGTTTGTTGGTCACGATCATGATAATGATTATGCGGTGATGTGGAAAGGAATCCTGTTGGCCTATGGTCGTTTTACTGGTGGAAATACAGAATATAATCACCTGCCGAATGGTGCCCGTATCATAGTGCTTGATGAAGGTGCCCGTACTTTCACTTCCTGGATTCGCCAGAAAGACGGTATCGTTGATAAGGTTAGCTATCCGGCAAGTTTCGTTAAGGACGATTGGACCAAACGTTAGCGATAGCCAGTTTCACATTGCTGAGGCGGGTATATTTGGAACCGTAGCTTTCGAACAGGCGTGATACCCGCGCCGATGCAACATATATAATTTCTCCCGGTCGATATTCATGCTCTATTCCGGATAGGGTACATGATATCGCACTGGGAGTTTTTGATGGGATGCTCATTGTCACTAGGTTGCCGCTGGCATCGTTTAACGTCAGTATTTGCTTCACGAAGAATTGCGGAGTTGTTCCATTTATTCTTGTCTTGTAGGGGTCATCTTCCAAACGCACCCGCATGACTTTCAGCTTTAAGTCTGTCAGCTTCTCGTTCACTTCTCCCAAATAGCGACTCGCCCGGCGTGTCTCTTTCGTTTTCCGCAGCATTATGTCCAGATGTACCGAATGGTAGGCCTGTGCTATTTTGACGAAACGTTCCTGTTTGGGAATCTTCGGGGTAAACTTGTAGGCGATCCAGCTCAGATAGGCGGGATCGATCTTTAGGATTTCGTGCAGGAAGTGTCCCCTGTATTTGCCGAAAAAGATGAGATCGTCACCATTGCTCTGCATTCTTTTCTCATTATAATCTACAAGAATGAGGCACCGTCGCGAATAATAAAATAGGGTGCTGGCCATTCGCAGAGACTCATTGATATCCGGAGACAAATCATGTATATAGAGAATCGATTGCTTTTCGGGCAGGGGAGAGTAGAGCCAAAGGGAGTAGTTGGGTTTTCCCGGTCGGGGCAACACCACCAGATAAACTCCTGCCTCTTTGAAAGAGGATCTGCCTCGGTTGTATTCATTCAGTTTGGCATACAATAAGGCTTGCTCGCTTTCGGAAATTCCCGGTAATTTTGGGTTAGCCATAATTGTTCTCGCTTTTGGTATAATTCAAATATACGGATTTTCTTTCAAAGAAGCAAGTCTTTCTGCTGTATAGATAGGGCTGTTAACGATCTTTTTTGTTTCTTTCTGTACGGATTTGAATGAAGAATGTCCTGATTTCAATATCAGTTTCAACCGTTGAAACACTTTGTTCCAAGGCATGAAACTAAAAGTATCAAGCGGTTCTTATGATTGAAAAAGCAGATTCTTTCGGCTATAAAAGAAGGAAGTGGAGGAATTAATTTATTTTCTCTTTGAAATCTTGTACATTTGTATTCTTGTAATTATAGGAAATTCGGATGAAAGAACGGAATAAAAGAGTATTAGTCGGTATGAGTGGCGGTATAGATAGCACTGCTACTTGTCTGATGCTACAGGAACAGGGATATGAAATAGTAGGAGTCACGATGCGTGTTTGGGGAGATGAGCCTCAGGATGCACGCGAGCTTGCCGCACGGATGGGAATTGAACATTATGTGGCTGATGAACGTATACCTTTCAAGGAGACTATTGTGCGGAATTTTATCGATGAGTACAAGCAAGGGCGTACCCCGAATCCGTGTGTGATGTGTAACCCCTTATTTAAATTCCGTGTATTGGCAGAATGGGCTGATAAACTGAATTGTGCTTACATTGCGACCGGACACTACTCTCGTTTGGAAGAGCGGAACGGGCACATTTATATTGTAGCGGGAGACGATGATAAAAAAGACCAGTCGTACTTCCTTTGGCAGTTGGGACAAGATGTGCTGAGGCGGTGTATCTTTCCATTAGGAGACTACACGAAAATAAAGGTGCGTGAGTATCTGGCAGAAAAAGGATATGAAGCGAAATCCAAAGAAGGTGAAAGCATGGAAGTCTGTTTCATCCAAGGAGATTACCGTGACTTTCTGCGCGAACAGTGTCCGGAATTGGATACAGAGATCGGCCCCGGGTGGTTTGTCAGTTCCGAAGGGGTGAAGCTGGGACAACACAAGGGAGCACCTTATTACACAATCGGCCAGCGGAAAGGGCTGGAGATTGCTTTGGGTAAGCCTGCTTATGTGTTGAAAATCAATCCGCAGAAGAATACCGTGATGTTGGGTGATGCCGAACAATTACAGACGGAATACATGCTTGCGGAACGAGACCGCATAGTAGATGAACAAGAGCTACTAGCTTGTGAAAGCCTTGCGGTGAGAATCCGTTATCGCAGCCGTCCGATACCTTGTCGGGTGAAGCGTCTGGAAGATGGACGCTTGTTTGTGCATTTCCGTGAGATAGCTTCGGCGGTGGCTCCCGGTCAGTCGGCGGTATTTTATGATGGACGGCGGGTGCTTGGCGGCGCGTTTATCGCTTCGCAACGCGGGATTGGTTTGGTGATCATAGAGAATAAGGATGAATTGTAGAATAAAATAAACAGAGAGATTCAGATGAAAAGATTAGTATTAGCAGCATTGATCCTGACTACAGCGGTGGGAGCATCTGCTCAATTTACCTCTACCGATACCTTGAAGTATCGGATCAGCCTCACAGATAAGGCTGCAACCACATATTCCATCAGGCAACCGGAGAAATTTCTTTCCAAGAAATCAATCGACCGCAGATTGAGACAGAAATTGGCTATTGACTCTACCGACTTGCCGGTCTGTAAGAAGTATGTAGATGCCATACGCAAGAAAGGCGTCCATATTCTCGTTACTGGGAAGTGGGACAATTTTGTGACAGTTTCCTGCAATGACAGTATGCTGATCCACCAAATAGCCAAACTGCCTTTTGTCCGTTCCATTGAGAAAGTATGGCAAGGCAAAGTGACGGCAGCTACAAAAAGAGATTCGTTGATTAATAATCCGCAGCGTTCGGACAGTCTGTATGGTCCTGCTATTACCCAAATAGAAATGAGCCGTGCGAACCTTCTCCACGATGCCGGATTTAAGGGGCAAGGCATGACCATTGCCGTGATTGATGCCGGATTTCATAATGCGGACAAAATCGAAGCGATGAAGAATATCCGTGTGCTTGGGACACGTGACTTTGTGAATCCCGAAGCGGACATTTATGCTGAAAGCAACCACGGTATGTCGGTACTGTCTTGTATGGCAATGAATCAGCCGAATGTCATGATCGGTACAGCGCCGGAAGCCTCCTACTGGCTACTCCGTAGTGAGGATGAATCTTCTGAACACTTGGTAGAACAGGATTATTGGGCGGCAGCCATTGAATTTGCCGATAGCGTGGGCGTGGACGTTGTGAATACGTCACTGGGCTATTACACTTTTGACGATCCGACAAAAAATTATCGCTACCGTGATTTGAACGGACACTATGCATTGATGTCACGGGAAGCTTCGAAAGCGGCTGATAAGGGTATGATCGTTGTTTGCAGTGCCGGAAACTCCGGTGGTGGTTCGTGGAAGAAGATTACTCCTCCGGGTGATGCGGAGAATGTGCTGACTGTGGGAGCTATTGATAAAAAGAAGTTGCTGGCTTCTTTCTCTTCTATCGGCAATACAGCCGACGGACGCGTAAAACCGGACGTAGTAGCTGTCGGTTCCAAAGCAGACATCATAGGTACAGACGGTAATCTTCGTCTGGCAAACGGGACTTCTTTTTCTTCGCCTATCATGTGTGGAATGGTTACTTGTCTTTGGCAGGCTTGTCCGAACTTGACTGCAAAAGAAGTGATCGAACTGGTCCGCAGTGTAGGCGACAGATCCGATTTCCCGGACAATATTTACGGTTATGGCATTCCGGACCTTTGGAAAGCTTATCAAATGAACAAGGAATAACGCTTATTCTTTATTCATTATTCATCATACTTCATTCAAACTATGGATTCTCTTTCCCTTTTAGAATTAAATGCGCTTGTCAGGCGAAGTCTGGAACAATGTCTTCCCGACGAATATTGGATACAGGCAGAATTGAGCGATGTCCGTTCCAATACTACGGGACATTGTTATCTGGAGTTTGTGCAGAAAGACTCTCGCAGCAATAATCTTGTAGCCAAGGCGCGCGGCATGATATGGAGCAATATCTATCGTTTGCTGAAACCTTACTTTGAGGAAACCACCGGACAGTTGTTTACTTCCGGCATTAAAGTACTGGTGAAGGTTACGGTTCAGTTCCACGAACTTTATGGTTATAGTCTGACTGTGCTCGATATTGATCCTGCCTATACATTAGGAGATATGGCTCGCCGCCGTCGCGAGATACTGTTGCAGCTGGAAGAAGAAGGGGTGCTGACATTGAATAAAGAACTGGAAATGCCGCTTCTGCCTCAACGTATTGCAGTCATTTCCTCTGCTACCGCAGCAGGATACGGAGATTTTTGTCATCAGTTGCAGCACAATCCCGGCGGATTCTTTTTCTATACCGAACTATTTCCGGCTTTGATGCAAGGCAATCAAGTGGAAGAATCAGTACTGGCAGCATTGGATCGTATAAATGACCGGATTCATGAATTTGATGTAGTTGTCATTATACGGGGTGGAGGGGCGACCTCGGACTTGTCCGGTTTTGATACATACCTGCTGGCAGCTGCGTGTGCACAGTTTCCGTTGCCCATCATTACCGGTATCGGCCATGAACGGGATGATACGGTACTCGACTCTGTTGCACATACGCGAGTGAAAACACCGACGGCTGCTGCTGAACTTCTGATCCACCGCATCACCGAGTCGGCAGACCGTCTGGAAGAGTTATCCGCCCGCCTGCAACAAGGGGCATATTCCCTGCTCGAACAGGAGTGGCGGAGGCTGGAAATGATTCATTCCCGTATCCCGAGCCTTGTTCATCGGAAACTTACGGATGCCCGTTTCACTTTGCTGACAGTCCAAAAGGATTTGTCACAAGGGGTGCAGACTCTGTTGTCCCGCCATCATCATCGGTTGGAACTGTTACAGCAGCGTGTAGCGGACGCCTCCCCCGACAAACTGCTGAGTCGTGGATATAGCATCACGCTGAAAGATGGAAAAGCGGTCACGGATGCCGCTTCATTGCTCCCCGGAGATCAGCTGGTTACTCGTCTGGCTAAAGGAAGTTTCACTTCTGAAGTCCGGCACCGATGAAGCCACCCTCCGGCACCGATGAAGACGCCCTTCGGCACCGATGAAGACGCCCTTCGGCACCGATGAGCGACGCCTGCCCCACCGAGCATTATTATTCATCTTAAATACAATAAATATGGTAGCTAAAAAAGAAACATACTCCCAAGCGATGGAACGTCTTGAAAAGATAGTTCGCCAGATAGACAACAACGAACTGGATATCGACATTTTGAGCGAAAAAATCAAAGAAGCCAATGAAATTATTGCCTTTTGTACCGAAAAACTGACGAAAGTGGATCGGGAGGTCGAAAAATTGTTGCAAGAAAAGCGGCAGTCTGAAGAATAAAAGTTATTTTTGCGAATCAAAGCGTAAAATAAACTAATACATAACGATATGAAAGAAATAGACTGGGCGAATCTGTCGTTCGGATACATGAAGACAGATTACAATGTGAGAATTAATTTCCGCAACGGTGCATGGGGTGAACTGGAAGTTAGCAGTGAAGAATACCTCAACCTGCACATGGCGGCTACTTGCCTGCACTATGGTCAGGAAGCTTTTGAAGGATTGAAAGCTTTCCGCGGCAAAGACGGCAAAGTGCGTATTTTCCGTTTGGAAGAAAATGCGGCACGTCTGCAATCTACTTGTCAGGGGATCTTGATGGCTGAGTTGCCGACCGAACGTTTTAAGGAAGCTATTCTGAAAGTTGTGAAATTGAACGAGCGTTTCATTCCTCCTTATGAGACCGGTGCTTCTCTCTATATTCGTCCGTTGTTGATCGGAACAAGTGCTCAGGTAGGTGTACACCCTGCTGACGAGTATATGTTTGTCGTATTTGTAACTCCGGTAGGTCCTTACTTCAAAGGAGGTTTCTCTACCAATCCGTACGTTATTATTCGCGAATTCGACCGTGCAGCTCCTCATGGAACAGGTGTCTATAAAGTGGGTGGTAACTATGCAGCCAGTCTGCGTGCCAACAAGAAGGCGCATGATTTGGGCTATTCTTGTGAATTCTATCTGGATGCCAAAGAAAAGAAATATATCGATGAGTGTGGCGCGGCCAACTTTTTCGGAATTAAAGATAATACTTACATTACTCCGAAATCATCTTCTATCTTGCCTTCTATCACCAACAAGAGTCTGATGCAATTGGCAGAAGATATGGGTATTAAAGTAGAACGCCGTCCGATACCGGAAGAAGAACTGGAAACGTTTGAAGAAGCGGGCGCTTGCGGTACTGCTGCGGTGATCAGCCCGATTCAGCGTATCGATGATTTGGAGAATGGAAAATCATACGTTATCTCTAAAGATGGCAAGCCGGGACCGATTTGTACGAAACTATATAATAAGTTACGTGGTATTCAGTATGGTGACGAACCGGATACACATGGCTGGGTGACGATTGTAGAATAATTGATTTTTAAGTATAATCTCTTTTAATTGCGTAATTACTATGTTAAAACAAAATTCAGAATTGCGTGCCCAGGCACGTGAAGCCCTTCGGGGTAAGTGGCCTATGGCAGCCGTTGCTGCTCTTATTTATTCGGCTATTGCCGGTGGTCTGTCTTCTATTCCTTTTATTGGATGGATAGGTTCGTTACTGGTCGGTCTGCCTGTTGCGTATGGCTTTGCTGTTTTAATGCTTGGCGTGTTCAGAGGAGCGGAAGAAGTTGATCTGGGAGTACTGTTTGCAGGATTTCAGGAATACAGCCGTATCTTGAGTACTAAGCTGCTGCAAGCCGTTTATACCTTCCTGTGGTCATTATTGCTTCTGATTCCGGGTATTATTAAGTATTATTCTTATGGAATGACAGACTATATCCTGAAAGATGAACCTGAATTGTGTAACAATGCTGCAATTGAAAGAAGTATGGCGATGATGGAAGGCAACAAGATGAAATTGTTCCTGCTCGATTTGAGCTTTATCGGTTGGGCTATCCTTTGCCTCTTTACTTTTGGTCTCGGATTCTTTGTTCTGCAACCTTATATGCAAGTAGCCCGTGCTGCTTTCTATGAAGATCTGAAAGCTCAGCAGGGCGGTTTCAATATCAATGTCGAAGTGAATATCGAAAGTTGATAAACGAATAAATATCATCATGAAGAATGGAGTACGGAGCAATCTGTACTCCATTTATTTTTGTTGTTTACGAAAAGTAAGTACCTTTGCATCCTAATCAGTAATGAGATGGGAAAGAATAAATTAGAGAAGTTTGCCGATATGGCGAGTTACCCGCATGTATTCGAATATCCTTATTCGGCGGTGGATAATGTGCCTTTTGACATGAAGGGAAAATGGCATCAGGAATTTTTCGGAAACGATCATCCGATAGTGCTCGAACTTGGTTGCGGACGGGGTGAATATACCGTCGGGCTGGGCAAAATGTTTCCCGACAAGAACTTTATAGCTGTTGATATCAAAGGCTCCCGGATGTGGACCGGTGCGACGGAATCCCTGCAGGCAGGAATGAAGAATGTTGCTTTTCTTCGCACAAATATTGAGATCATCGAACGCTTTTTTGCAGCAGGTGAAGTCAGTGAGATTTGGCTGACCTTCTCTGATCCGCAGATGAAAAAGGCTACCAAGCGGCTGACCTCCACTTATTTTATGGAGCGTTATCGTAAGTTTTTGAAGCCGGATGGAATCATCCATCTGAAGACCGACAGCAACTTCATGTTTACTTATACGAAATACATGATAGAGGCAAATAATCTTCCGATAGAATTTATGACGGAAGACTTATATCATTCCGGCTTAGTGGATGACATTCTTGGAATCAAGACTTATTATGAACAACAATGGCTTGATCGTGGTTTAAATATTAAGTATATTAAATTCCGGCTTCCGCAGGAAGGTCAATTGCAGGAACCGGATGTAGAAATAGAACTTGATCCCTATCGTAGCTACAACCGTAGCAAGCGTAGCGGATTAACCACAAGCAAGTAGCTTGTCAGCATAATCACCGTAAAGTGAACAGCCAACTGACCGAACGGTGAATTTAAATAGTAAATAGTAAATAGTCAAATAGTAATTAAAATGACCCTTTATCCGAAATTAATATTGGATGCACTGGCAACGGTGCGTTATCCCGGTACGGGAAAGAATCTGGTGGAAGCGGAGATGGTTGCAGACAACCTGCGTATTGACGGTATGACAGTCAGTTTTTCTTTAATCTTTGAGAAGCCGACCGATCCGTTTATGAAATCAATGCTGAAGGCTGCGGAAACAGCCATTCATACCTATGTATCACCGGATGTACAGGTAACTATTACAACAGAAAGTAAACAGGCTGCTCGTCCGGAAGTGGGCAAACTGCTTCCGCAGGTGAAGAATATTATCGGCATTTCTTCCGGCAAAGGAGGGGTGGGTAAGTCTACCGTTTCTGCAAATCTGGCAGTTGCTTTGGCTAAGTTGGGCTACAAAGTCGGTCTGCTTGATGCCGATATCTTCGGTCCTTCCATGCCGAAGATGTTTCAGGTGGAAGATGCCCGTCCGTATGCGGAGAAGATTGATGGACGTGATCTGATTATTCCGGTAGAGAAATACGGTGTGAAACTGCTTTCTATCGGTTTCTTCGTTGATCCTGATCAGGCTACACTTTGGCGCGGCGGTATGGCGAGCAATGCATTAAAACAGCTGATTGGTGATGCTGACTGGGGTGATCTTGATTATTTTCTGATTGATCTTCCTCCCGGTACAAGTGACATTCATCTGACCGTTGTTCAGACATTGGCTATGACGGGAGCGATTGTCGTCAGCACTCCGCAGGCTGTTGCACTGGCGGATGCCCGTAAAGGAATCAACATGTTCACGAACGATAAAGTGAATGTACCTATTCTGGGATTGGTTGAGAATATGGCTTGGTTTACGCCTGCCGAACTGCCGGAGAATAAGTACTATATCTTCGGTAAAGAAGGGGCTAAGAAATTGGCTGAAGAAATGAATGTACCTTTACTTGGCCAGATCCCTATTGTGCAAAGCATCTGTGAAGGTGGGGACAATGGGACTCCGGTAGCGTTGGATGAAGATACGGTAACGGGACGTGCTTTCTTGTCTTTGGCAGCCAGCGTCGTTCGTCAGGTAGATCGTCGGAATATAGAGATGGCTCCGACCAAGATTGTAGAGATGCATAAATAAATGTTCTGATACTGAACTTACGCTGAATATAAAACCTCCCGATGAGATGTGTCTTGCTTCATCATCGGGAGGTTGTTTCATTGATTGGTATAGCTTTGGGTTACTTTGTGATGAATACCCTTATTTCTCCAATGCTTTCATTAATTGTTCTTTCATGGCATCTACCCCGGGAAATCCTGTTTGTTTATAAGTGATATTTCCTTCTTTGTCCACAACAAAGTAAGTAGGGACACCCCGGATGTTGAGTTTCTCACCCAGATAACTCCATTGTTCTTTTGTCACACGGAAATGCTCTCCGTGAATATCAGGAATCATGTTCTTCCAAGTTCCCAATGGGGACGTTTCACCTGTAATGTAAAGGTAGATGATATCTTTGTCTTTCAGTTCTTCTTTCATAGGGAGGATTTCTTTGTTGGCAGAACGGCATGGACCGCACCAGGTTGCCCAAAAATCGACTAGCAAGGTATGGCCGCGAAATTTGGAGATAATAGATGGAAATAAATCTTCGTTAGATACTTCTCCGGCGTCATTGATGGTAAATCCTGTTTTCTTTTTATTTATTTCTATTTGCTTCAATAAGTCACTGTTCATAGCCAGAACCACTTCATTGTATGCTGAAGGCATGGTAACTAATTCTGCCTTTTGTTCATCGTTGAGTGGATTGAGGTCTCTCATGGAAACTCCGATCATATGTGCCTTTAAATTTTGGGTCAGGAAACCGGCTGCTGTATGACTATCCAGGTGCTTAAGTATTTTATCATTGATGCCTACACGGCGTATGATGTCAAACAATGCAGGATATCTGTTGTTGTAGCATGCTTTGGGCGAAAGAATATATGTGAAGTCCAGAAGCCCTTCATAATATCCTTGGGGAATGTTTATCTGAGTTTCAGCATAGTATTTGTTTGCTTTCTCTCCTTCCAGTCCATTAGCCATGATATAGGCTAATTTCAGGTTTCTTTCGGTTTCGATCACCTTTAGTGCGGCAGACAATTCGAGATCAGTGTTGATTATCTCTTTATAGGCAGGGCTGCCTTTCGACTGCATGATTTGTTTTTTGAATTCGGGCAGCCGGGCAAGTATTTGAGCCTTGTACTCTTCGGCTGTTTTCCCGTTCAGTTGTTTTATTTGTTGTTGATAGTCCTCGTAGCTGTTGCCTTCAGTAAAACTGAAACTCATGGGATTATCCGCTAGTTCTTGCTGCAATCCGGCTAAGTATCCTCCATAATAGACTTCTTTTCCGTATGGCTTTTCTGTTTGGCGAAGGTGAGATTGCTTTCGGGCGTTTTCGCGGAGATTGATGACAATAGAAGTAGTTTCTCCCGGTGCCAGTAAGTACTCGATGGTTCCAAAAGGAAACATGATCGTACACGGAGTAATCATGAAAACATTCATTTCATGATAAAATGTTCCATCGTCCTGAATTCGAATTTTTCCTTCCTGGGCTCCTTCCCTTATGACGTCCTGGTAGTAAAGACTGCCTTTGTCGGGCATTCCTTTTTGGTAGTCAAGGATTCTTCCTTTCAGAATAGCCTTGTCATATTTGACAATGGGATCGGGCAGCGTCATTTTATGGTCTGCTTTTGGAACTATAACATCCTTAGGTAATTTGAATTTGCCGAATGACTTCTTGTCCAATTGTATCCCCCATATTTTATATGCCCCTTCAAAGTCTCCTTCGGAGAAATCCAGCCGGGTCACATTCTGAGGAATAGGTGGAAAAGTTAATTGGAACTCGGCTTCGCCGGATTCCGGCATCCAGAATTCTTTGTCCAGTGTAATACCGATTCCTTTCCGGATGGGGTATAAGATACCGTTATTATCTTTCAAAACACTGCCGGTTGCAATCTTTATCCAGTATTTAGGGCGATAGAAAGCCTTGATATATACCGTTGTGACTGTGTCACTCATCACTATTTTGTCTATCTCTATACTTGAGGAGTTTTGAGCTAAAAAGGGAGGACGTTCTACGATTCTGTCTTTAGCTTGTGCCATGCAAAGCATACCTAGCAGCATACTTATTATTAATGCGGATCTTTTCATATGAATAGGTTTTATCTCCAACAAATGTAATCATATTATTGTAATTTATTTATGTAATTATAGAAAAAAGGAGCAGAATCGCATGCGATTGCTCCTTTTTCTGTTATTTGTCAAGAGAATAATGCTATTTCCGGTTTAGCTTATTGGAGTCGGAATGTGATAGGGAATGTATATTCTACGGCAACGGCTTGGCCGTTCTGTTTGCCCGGTTCCCATTTCGGCATACCCCGCACCACGCGAATCGCTTCAGCATCCAGCCAAGCTGACGCACCTTTTAATATTTTTATATTTGACACGTTACCGTCTTTGCCAATGACAATTTGGACGAGTACTTTTCCTTGTTCCTTGTTCTGCTGGGCCATAGTTGGGTACTTTATATTTCTGGCTAAGTAGCGCATTAATCCTTCCTGTCCTCCGGGAAATTTAGGCATTTCATCTACGACTTTGAAAGTCGGCTCATTATTGGGCACCTCTTCTTTAGGTCCATAGCCTACCACTACAACCTCTTCAAACTTTTCTATTGCTACTGCCTCGGGAGTTTCTGCTGGTTTTGCAGGTTCCGGACCGGACAAACGGAAAGTTACGGGAACGGTGAATCTTACGTTCACAGCTTGTCCTCTTTGTTTGCCGGGTTTCCAATGGGGCATGGCGGCAATCACACGTTCTGCTTCCTTGTCGAGATAGGGATCTACGCCCCGAACAGTTTTAACGTCGGAAATGCTACCGTCTTTTTTGACTACAAACATCACAATCACACGTCCTTGCTTTCCATTTTCATGGGCTGTTGCCGGATATTTGATATTCTTGGCAAGATATTCCATCAGTGCCGATTGTCCACCAGGGAAGTCGGGCATCTCTTCTACCACTTCAAATACGACAGAATCGTTTACAGTAGCACTTTTAACGGGTGCCGGAGGGGGAGGAGGAGCTACCTCTTTTGTTTTCTGCGTTCCTTTCTTATCCTGTAATGTCGCTACTTCCGTCATTCCGTCGGGAAGTTCGGGACTATTGGCGAGTTCAGCTTGAGAAACACTTTGCTCTGTCGGTGTTCCCATCACTTCCTTAGCAAATTCTTTCGTTGTGCGGGCTACTACTTCGATGTTGCTGATAATCATCAACAGGGCAGCCAAGGGAAGGAACATCAGATACTTAGTCCTTCCTATTTCTTTGGTTCTTCGTTTATTCATCATTTTGATACGATTTTTAAGTGGTAAAACATTGAAACTATTAGATAAATTTGCTGCAGCCTTGTGATGTGCCAGTCCCAACAAGTGGTACTGGTATGATTTACTATCATGTCCCGTCTCCAATACGCGGTGATCTGCCATGTATTCCAGATTTCCTCTGACTTCTCGTTTCATTAGCCAGATGAAGGGATTGAACCAGCAGAAAATGCACATAAACTCACTGATAAGTACGTCTGCTGAGTGGTATTGACGGGCATGGGTTTCTTCATGCGTGATTATTTCGCTGATTTCGGATTCCGTATGCGATTCCGGGTGTATGAATATCCAGTGAAAGAAAGAAAAAGGTCCTGTGCCTTTCTTTAATATATGTACGCGTGATCCCTGTATCGTGCTTTTCGGACATAGGAAATGCAACCGTATGATACTGCCTAGCTGGATTAAAAAGCGTATGGCAAGGAGCAATACACCACTCCAGTAGATAACTCCCAGAATTTGTGGGATTAGTTCCTGCCAGGTGACGGTTGTTTCCTGTGGTGCCTCAATGATTTGCTCCGGAAGAATGATTGTGGCATAAAGATCCGCCATTGCCACCATAGGCTCCTGTTCCTTTATCCACTCTTGAATATTCAATAAGGGATAAAGCAGGGAAATGCCGAAGAAGCATAACAAAGCGGTTCGTCGCCAGTGAAAGAAGGTGTCTTTATGAAAAAACAACCGATAGAAAGCGTAAAACAATGCGATTGCTACGTTTATCTTTAGGAAATAGGCTAGTTCCGGAGTCATATCGATAAAGTTTCAGTTTATTTTTCTTTTCCTTTCTCTATCAGTTCGATAATGTCTTTAAGGTCATCAGTAGATATCTTTTGATCTTTTGCAAAGAAAGAAACCATTTCCTTATAAGAATTCTCGAAATAGTTGCGGACTACTCCACTCATGAAGTGGCGTTTGTATTCATTTTCACGAATTGCGGGAGTATATTGATAGGTATTTCCTATATGTTTCGATTTTACGTATCCTTTCCGCTCGAGATTTTTCACGATGGACGCAACGGTAGTATAAGGTGGCGCCGGTTGCGGATACTTAGATACGATGTCCTTTACGAAACAGTCCTGTAACTCCCAAATGTAGATCATTACTTCTTCTTCTTGTATAGTTAACTTTTCCATGGAGATGATGTTTAATTACGATTCTTTCGCAAAGTTACGAATATTTCGTAATAAAGCAATAGTTAGATGGTTAAATGTTGTAAATGCCTATAGGAAAGGTGTCTGTTTGCGGGTAAACTCCCTTTGGCTTACGTGGTATGAAAATAATGTGGATAAAAGTTATTTTCGTCCAAATAAGCAATCTTTCGGACATTTAGGTGAACAAAACTGCTTTCATCTTTTTTTATATAAAATAAATGAAATACTTTTGTAGAGCATAAAACGAATGTTAATAAAAGAAGGGTGCGTTTCAATACAAATCAATGTTTGGAAAGATTCCCCGTACTCAATAAAGAAACTATTAACTATGCAGCCCAGAGGGAGGAGGGAGGCGAACTAAAAAATGACAGATATGAAAAAAGGTTTGATTTTTGTGCTGTTTGCACTTGTTTCTATCGTTTCTTATTCTCAGATTTCCTGGAATGCTAAGGTAGGTATGAACATGAGTAATTTCACAGGAGACGCTGATACGGATATGAGAGTAGGTTTTAATCTTGGAGTTGGAATGGAGTATCAGTTTACTGATATGTGGTCTCTTCAGCCTTCTTTGATGTTTACTCAGAAAGGTGCCAAATTAGGCGATATGAAGGCTAATCCGATGTATCTGGAATTGCCGGTAATGGCTGCTGCAAGATTTGCTGTAGTAGATGGACAAAACGTAGTTGTAAAGGCCGGTCCGTATCTGGCATGCGGTATTGCAGGCAAATACAAGATAGCTGGTGTGAAAGAAGATTTCTTTGGTGATAATGGTGGTGGCAAAAGATTTGATTTTGGACTTGGAGTAGGTGTTGCTTACGAAATCAACAGATTCTTTGTCGATCTGACAGGAGAATTTGGCTTGACTAAAGTCTATGATGCCAGCGGTTCTCCTAAAAATCTGAACTTCTCCATCGGAGTAGGTTACAAATTCTAATTGAATCATATCCTCTTTATAATACCATTCATAAAGTCCCCTGCCCAATCGATGGAGCGGGGGACTTTTCTATTTCTTCTCCATAAAGAAACTCTCTCTTCCTATAAAGAAAAACGATGTATACCTCCGCAGAAGAATACATCGTATTTAACTCTCTCTCTTAATAGTCTCAATCGCTGATCTGTTTGGCCAGATTCGCTTTTTCTTTTAGTTCTTTATATCGTTCTATTGCATGTTTCCGACTCATCAGTATCTGCCAGCGATATACCCAGCAAGTGGTAAGGAAATAAACACCTGCTTGTATCCACAAGGCTTTATATTCAAAGGCGACTTCACTGAGTGTAGCTCCCATATTATTGATTTTCACAAAGCCATTGATACCGAATGTAGACGGGAAGATGTAAGATACATATTTCCAGAACGGAGGAATTGCCGCTCCCGGCCATGAGATGCCGGAAATAAACAGCAACGGTACGGAGGTGAATACAAAAATCAGCATACAGGTTTCCCGGTTGCGAATGGCAATGGAGGTAGTCATTGCAAAGAAAATGCAGGCTGCCAGATAGGGGACAACGAATAGTATCAGTGAACCGGGTTGTCCGATCTGGTTGAGGCTGAATAGTCTTGGCACGATATACAGCACGTAAAACGATACTAGTACGTATACAAGGAAATAACTCAATCCTTTGCCAAGCACAATTCGTAGTGTACCGTTATAATGTCGGTTGATGGGCACAAGATCCTTAAACCGGTTATTTTCACGGGCGGTTCCCGCTGCAAGTCCGATGCCGAGCAATAATGTTTGCTGTATAATCAATACCAATACGGCAGGAATCAGGAAGGCTGCAAAACCTGCTGTGGGGTTGAATATGGAAATCTCTTCATATTCTATCGGGTAGCCGGTGATTTCATCCTGTCGTTCGGTCGTGTTACCGCTACGCGCGATCTTTATATCTTTATTCATATCCAGTGAAACTGCTGTATTGGCGATCAGCATGGATTTATAATACAACAATCCGCTCATATCGCAGTAGATGCTGACTTGTGTCTGCTTCCCTTTGGCAATGTTGTCACTAAAATCTGAAGGTATATAGATAATGCCATAGGCGAGGCGGTTCTTCAGCATCTGCTTGGCTTCCTCCATATCGGCACAATAGGCGATGATCTGAACGTCCGGTGTAGCATCCACTTTTCTGAGATATTCGCGACTCAGGGATGAATGCGAGTCATCGACTACAACGGCAGGAACTTCGCGTACTACTTCATTGTCATAGATAAAGCTGTACAATAACGGATAACCGAGTGGGACGAGAATAAAGAAAATCAGTACCCCCTGGTCACGGAAAGTTGTCTGGAACTCCCGCTTCCAGATATAAAACAGGTCGTTGATGCCTTGGGCTATCTTATCTTTAAATTTTATATCTTTCATTAGGGTATGTATTTATAGTAAACCAATGCTTCTTTCAAGCGGTGGACCACAAAGAAAGGAAGCATCATGAATATTAGTAATGCCATATAGTTGGACCATGAATAGGCCATACTGTACCCGTTGAGCGCCTGATCTACGTAAATCAGGAAATAATGACGTAACGGAAACAGATTACTCAGAGCCTGCAAGACAGGATTCATCGCCATCACCGGAAAAGAAAAACCGGAGATAGAGAATGAAATCACTCCCCACAAGGAGGCGAAACTTAATCCGAGGCGGAGTGTAGGCAGTGTACCTATCATGACAATACCGCAGCACTGAGATGCCAAGACGAGGCAGAGTGTGGCGAATATCATCGGAAAAATGCCGCTGTTGCAAGGGAAATGCAGAAAGCCATACAGGTATACATTATAGAATATTCCCATTATGAAGAAGACTACCGTATGCGGAAGCAGTTTGCCTGCCAGTGCGATGTAAATGGAATTGTTGCTCATCCGCAACCATTCACGGGCGGTACGGTCTTTGATTTCTACACCAATAGAATAAACGGTGACCATAAAAATAAGCAGCATGAGTACTCCCGGTATCAGTGTGTTACACAGGTATACCGAATAATTCAGCCACGGATTGTTCAGTGGATGCGTGTCTATTACGATTGGTTGCAGGAAACCCATTGCCTGATCTTCCGTAGCTCCTTTGGCATACAGTATACTTCTGGCAGCAGAGCCGGCAGTAAGTTCTCCCATCATTTTCATATCTCTGAATAGCAAAGAGCCTGCAATCAGATAGGAGTAATTGGTATAGAAAGAGATTTTGGGTTGCCGCTGACTTTGTGCTTCTGCCGACAAGCCTTTCGGGATATAGAAGAAACCGTAAATTTTTCCTTCCTGCACAGCGATGCGTGCATCCGTAACATTGCTGTAATGAGCCACGACACCTGTTTGCGAGAAAGCATCCAGGTTGCGGACAATGTTGCGTGAAGTGGATGAGTCATCCATGTCTACCACACCAGCCGGAAGATTCTGCGGAAGTCCCGAGTCCATCAAAGTCGTGAAAAATATATAGCAGAACAACGGAGCGATGACCATGCAGAAGAGATAGAGCGGGCGTGATACTAACCGCCTGCATTCTCTTTGCATGACTTGCCATAAAGCTATATATTTCTTCTTTCTCTCTTTCATGACTATTTGTTAATGATGACGGACATACCCGGACGAAGATTCTCTACTTTTTCCATTGGGGAAGCTTTGACTTCAAATGTCTTTAAGTCGAACTGGCCGGTGGTTTTGGTTGCCTTCCAAGCAGCGTACGTACCTAAATCTTTCAGATAATATACTTTGAGTTTGACTGTTTTATTGTCCAGTGCGGGAACGACTGCTTCAAATTCTGCTCCCATCGTCAGATTCTTGAGCAGATCTTCACGTACATTGAAAGTCACCCACATATCATTGAGCTCGGCAATGTTCATGATAGGAGCACCTGTACCTACCAATTCGCCTACTTTGGGGAAGATCTCGGAAACTTCTCCGGCCGCCGGAGCAATCAGATACGTTTCTTTAATATAAGATTCTACTTCGGCAACAGCTCCTTTTGCACGATTCACCAATGCTTCGGCAGCCATCTTGTCTTCGCGTTCTGCACCGTTCTTTGCCATTGTATATTGTGCTTTGGCTGCTTTTTCAGTGGCAATGGCAGCGTCACGTTGTGCGGTAACCTCGTCCAGCTTTTGTGCGGGCATTACTCCTTGCTCGTACAAGTTCTTGACCCTTTTATATGATTTCTCGGCAATCGTGACACCAGCCTGAGCTTTCTGCCACATTTCGTAGGCTGCCTGAATTTGTTCTTCGCGTGCGCCTTTGATTGCTTTTTCGTTTTGTGCTTGTGCGGCAGCTTCGGCGGCACGTGCCTGCTCCATCTTAGCCACTACATCGGGAGCTTCGAGAATAGCCAGCGTGTCGCCGGCATTTACGCTTTGTCCTTCTTTAACACGAAACTCCAGTATACGTCCCGGAACTTTGCTTGAGACGCGGTATTCAGTAACTTCAGCCTGCCCCTGAATAATCTCAGGGCCTTTGCGAAGCATGAAAAAGCCAACGACTGCAACGATTGCAATAACTCCCAGTAAAGTAAGAAATGCAAGCAGCATATTGCTGTTTTGTGATTTTATAGGTGCCATATTACTTATGAATTATAAATTACGAATTACGAATAATAAATTAATTGAATACTCCAACTATTAATTGTCAATTGTCAACTGTCAATTACTTCAGCGTACCCAAAGACTTCTTCAGATAAATCTCCGTCAGCTTCACGTCGATTTGTGCGTCAATCTTTTCCGATTGGGCGGACAGCCATGCTGTTTGTGCTTCCAGGACATTGCTGGTGGCAATGACCCCTTCTTTGAAGCCTAAGGTGGCATAACGGAGATTTTCGTCAGCCTTTTCCATATTCTTGGTTGCCATTACCAGTTTTTTGCTGGCTTCCTTTACTTTAAAAGCGGATTGGTTAACTTGCAATTCGATCTTTTCTCTCGCATCCTGAAGCTGATATTGTGCGATTCGTGCTTCTGCCTTGGCGGCTTTGGTCTTGTAAATGCCTTCCCCCCAATGCCAGATAGGTATCTGTACCATAACGCCCACATTCCACATTCCTTTGAATTTATTCTCAAAGCTGTTGAATACGGAAGGATTGGTCACCATATAATTTCCCATCAACGCAATGGACGGAAGATGTTCGGCGCGGGTAACATTTATTTTCTGTTTATAAATCTGAGTAGCCAGTTCAAGACTGCGTATCTCCGGACGGTTGGCGTAAGCGGTGGACATGTCGAAGTGGGTCTCCGGTGTGAGCAGTGGAATGTCCTCCATATTTTCGTCTGCCAACGTGATAGGAGAGCTAAGATCAATGCCACATAGTTGACACAACAACATTCGGGCCAGGCTTAATCCGTCTTCCACTTTAGTCAGTGTCATTTCCGCTTCGTTGACTTTTACACGCACGGACAAACCGTCGGCTTTTGTGGCAACTCCTTCGGCAATCATCTTTTCCACATCGCTGTCCAGCTGCTGCAAAAGTTTGAGATAGCCTTCGGCCAGTTTCTTCTTGTTCACTAAGGATATGACTTGCCAGTAAGCCTGGTCAGTGCTCATGATAACCTCCTGCATGCCTCCTTGATGTTGCTGTTGCGCTAATTCTTCGGCATACTTTGTGATTTTATTATATGCACGGATTTTGCCGCCCATGTATAATGGCTGTGTCAGCGTGATGGCACCTGCATATACATTTCTTGTATCTGTGCGGAGCGCATCCACCAGTGAGTTTCCTGCCTGGTCGAGGGCGGGCAAGGCAGCTCCTAACTTTTCACTTAAAGAAGCGATAAGCGGTCTCAACTCCGGGTGTGCGGTAGCAATCTCTGTAGCCGTCTGTTGTATCGGACCGGCCAAATTGGTCCCCAATCCCGAAAGCGCCGCTTTCTGGTCATTGTTCAATAATGAAAATTCTTTTTGATTTCTCATGTAAGTTCCCGTAGCCGAGAAACTGGGCAGGTAGTTGGTAAATGCAGCTTTGTGCTGATAATGAGCGGCATTTATTTTTTCATTGCTTATCAACAGATCTTTGTTGTTGGCAAGAGCTAATGCGCGGCAACTATCTAGGCTTAGGAAGCTTTGCGCTTTTACTATAAAAGTCAGGCTCAACAGAATTGTCAGAAGAAATAGTTTTTTCATCGCATCTTACATATTAATAAGGTGATACTTCTTTTTTAAATAACCCCGTTATCATATAAATTGTTTATTGAAATAGTTCATTTTTTTGTACTTGTTGACTTAAACAATAATTGCATAAACAACGATGCAAATGTATGTGCTTTCTGTGAAAACGCAAAATGAATTAGCTTTTTTTAAATGCTTCTCTTTGGAAAATATGCTATACTTGCATTTTGAAACATGATAAACATACTATAATGTTATTAAATCTGACAGAAGAACAAATCACTCAACTCGCTCCGGACGCTGCGTCTGTCAAAGCAGGAAAAGGGCTGGCGAACCGGACTAAGTGGGTACTTCTGGAGCATAGTGACCGCGCCATCTGGGGACACTGCCAAGGAAGTGGAAAAACGCCTTATCAAACAGTAGTTGATACAAAGAATATTGCATTCAAATGTTCTTGTCCCAGCCGTAAGTTTCCGTGTAAACATGGGTTGGGGCTTTTATTTATGTATGCTTCCCATGCTGATCTTTTCAAGGAAGCGGAGGAACCGGACTGGGTAACGGCATGGCTCTCCAAACGTGAAGAGAAGGCGGAGAAGAAAGAGCAGAAAGAGAAATCGGAAACTCCGGTGGATGAAGCGGCACAGGCCAAGAGGCAGGCCGTGCGTCATCAGAAGGTATTGGCCGGAATTGATGATCTTCAGATCTGGATGAAAGACTTGCTCCGCAACGGGCTGCTGAATATCCCGGAAAGAGCACATACACTATTTGAACCCATATCCCGCAGGATGATTGATGCACAGGCCGGCGGATTGGCGGGCAGGTTACGATCGCTACAGGAAATCAATTACTATACAGACAGTTGGAAATATGAGCTTACCGACAAATTGAGTAAACTGTATCTTCTGACAGAAAGTTATAAAAATCTGGATTCTCTTTCTGCTGAGTGGCAAACGGAAATCCGTACTCAGGTTGGATATCCGCAGGCGAAGGAAGAAGTGATGTCCGGCGTACCGGTGGCAGACCAATGGATCGTTTTGCATACCAGAAGCCGGAAGATAAATGAGCTGCGGACAGAAACTTTCTGGTTGTACGGGAAGTCCAGTCACCGTATGGCCCTCTATCTAAACTTTCTGGCTCCCGGAGCGTTGCCGGAATTTAATCTGGTTCCCGGTGGTGTCTATGAAGGAGAGTTGTATTTTTATCAGGGTGTTGGTGCCTTGCGTGCCCTGCCCCAAAACATGAAATGGCTGGATAGTACCTTCCTGCCTTCATTGTGTGCCGATATACCGGTTGCCATGCAATCTTACAGAGCAGTTATACAGACTCATCCGTTTGCGGAGGAAGTTCCTCTCTTGGTGGACAATGTCAGACTGGTAACAAGCGGAAATACGCACTATCTACAGGATGCCGGAGGCGTGGCTGTTCCGGTGCATATCGAAGAGACTGCACGTGTTGACATACTGGCTATAACAGGCGGAAAACCCTTCTCGGCTTTTTTGCTGGCAGACGCCGTTTCCTGTGAATTGAAAACAATCTGGTATCAATCTGAATTTTATTTTTGGAAAGATGAACTTAACTGATCATATCATCAATGTGGCATTGCTTGGCACTGCCACCCGTGAACTGATAACGACTGATTTTCCGGAAGAGTTGCAAGAAACTCTCCGCGACATTCAGGCGAAAGCAGAGGATGCGGAAGCTCTCTTCTATCAGCAGTCCGCTTTGGGCTTTGCCTTTGCACGTGCCGGAGTGGAAGCGCAATCCATTGCAGGAGTTACAAATGTGACAGAAGCTCCGGAAGAAGACAAACCTTACTTCCTCCGTGAAGTGGGAGAGTTGCTTACTTCCCTGTATCTCAATAAAAATCAGTATCTTTTGCTATATGCTTACCGGAAAGCTGCCGACAAAGGAAAATTGATCCCTCCTGCCTATCTGCAAACTTTATTGCGAAGAGCTTTTGACCGGAATAATCCCTACAGATATGAGGAACAGCACTGGCTGTCTCTGCTAGCAGGGCAAAGAGGACGTTGGCTTCTTCCGCAAATGGGATTTCCTGTATGGGGAGAATCCGGCAACGAAACTTGGGAAACCGCCTCTCACGAAGAACGGAAACGAATGTTGACTAACCTGCGGAAAAATAGTCCGGAGCAGGGGCTTGCCTTATTGCAGACCGAACTGAAGAATGAGTCGGCCGCCCATCGGGATGAACTGATTCAGTGTTTGCGGTGGGGGTTGAGTAAATCAGACGAAGCATTCCTGCAAGAGATCGTGGCGACTGACCGGAGCAGTAATGTCAAAGAAACGGCCCGGCGATTATTGTGTAGCCTGCCGGACTCCGAACTGGTGAAAATATACGAAGAATTATTGCGGGGGAAATTACATTTCAATTTCCTTTTGGGATGGTCGTATGATAAGATTGAATTTACCCCTGAAATGAAGAAACTGGGACTTGAAGAGGTGAGTTCCAATAAAAACGAGAAGGATGATCGTTTCTTGTTACGCCAGTTGGCGGAACGTGTTCCATTAAGTTTCTGGAGTGAGTTTTATGACTGTCCGCCGGAGAAGGCTGCCGGCAAACTGGCGAAGAACCCTCCTTTTCAGAAACTGTTCGACCTGTCGAAACCGATCTTGAATTTCAGCGACTCCGGTTGGGCATATCATACCTTGAAGGAGAATGCGGATGAAAAAATGGCGGACGCGTTGATGGGGTTATTGCCTTCCTCCCAACGGGAGGAAATAGCTTTTCAGTCAGAGAGAGGCGGCTATATTCCGGATAGCTGGTTCAACGAAGACGGCATCGGATGGGGAATGAAATTCTCCACTCGTGTATTCCAGCGGATGCTTCGGAATAATTACTATCTCCCTAAGGAGACAGCCGAACAACTGGCATTATACTTCCCGTCCGAGATGAGAAAACCCATCGAACAGACAGCGCTTTCAATGGCCGCACAAGAGAATAATACCTCCACCCGTTTTTCCCGGTTGATGATGGAATACATGGATTTGAAGCAGAGAATAGATACCTTATTAAATAATGACTAATAAAAACAGAAAGAAGATATGAGCACTTTATTAAGACAACATGCTGAACAGCAATTTGCAGAAGAACTTCACGAGTTGAAACAGAATGAAACAAATCCCGTTCCGGAGAATTGGGAGATGTCTCCGCAGTCAGTGGTTACCTACCTGATGGGCGGTAAATTGAAAAACGGATTTGAAGTTTCTCCTAAATATATAGGTAACCGTCGTCTGATGGAAATAGCTGTGGCAACCCTTGTCACCGACCGTGCGCTATTGCTTTACGGACTGCCCGGAACTGCGAAAAGCTGGGTGAGCGAGCATATTGCCGCTGCTATTTCCGGTGATTCCACTTTGATAGTGCAGGGGACGGCCGGCATCGGTGAAGAAGCGATCCGTTATGGGTGGAACTATGCCCGTTTGCTGGCGGAAGGTCCGAGTGTGGGAGCATTGGTGCAAACTCCGGTTATGAAAGCTATGCAGGAAGGTAAGATAGGCCGTATTGAGGAGCTGACACGCATCGGTTCCGATGTGCAGGATACACTGATCACCATTCTTTCTGAAAAGACATTGCCCATCCCGGAGCTGAATACAGAAGTACAGGCAATCCGCGGTTTCAATATCATCGCTACTGCTAATAATCGGGATAAGGGAGTCAATGATCTGTCAAGCGCCTTGAAACGCCGTTTCAATACGGTCATTCTTCCCTTGCCGGATTCTATTGATGAAGAAATAGATATTGTGCGCCGACGGGTAGAGAGCTTTGAGAAAGTAATGCAGCTCCCGGCTGAAAAGCCTGCTCTGGAGGAGATTCGCCGTGTCGTTACTATCTTTCGTGAACTTCGTCAGGGCGCCACTGCCGACGGTAAGACGAAACTGAAGACTCCGAGCGGAACGCTTAGCACGGCAGAGGCTATTTCGGTGGTAAACAATGGACTGGCGATGGCAGGTTATTTCGGTGACGGAGAAATTCATGCCGAAGATCTCGTATCCGGTATTTTGGGTGCAGTGGTCAAAGACCCCGTACAGGATAAAGTCGTTTGGCAGGAATATATGGAAACGGTTGTGAAGAACCGGGACGGCTGGAAAGATATTTACCGTGCTTCAAGGGATATGATTTAAAAAGAAAGGAAGAAATGGCTATTCATTTACTAGGCATCAGGCATCACGGTCCCGGCTCGTGCCGCAATGTGCTGAACTACTTGCAGGAACTGCAACCGGATCTGATTCTGGTAGAAGGTCCGGCAGAAGCCGAAGCGCTGCTGGCCTGTGTGGAAAATCCGCAGATGACGCCTCCGGTAGCTTTGCTGGCATACCAGCCGGACGAGCCTCAGAATGCAGTGTTCTACCCTTTTGCGGAGTTCTCGCCCGAGTGGCAGGCGATGCGTTATGCCGTACAGAACCGGATACCTTTCCGCTTTTTCGACTTGCCTCTGATCTATTCGCTGGCTCTTCGGACAGAAAAGACCTCTGAACAGGAGACGGAAACGACCGCTGAAGTCGCAGAAGCCGGCGACCCGTTCGACTGGCTGGCTCATGCCGCAGGATTTACTGATGGTGAATCCTGGTGGGAAACTATGATTGAACACCGGCAAGAACCTGCCGATATTTTTCAGGCGGTACAAGAGGCTGTGACTGCTCTTCGGGAAGAACTTCCGGGGCACACCTCTCCGCGTGACCTGATACGTGAAGCGTGGATGCGTAAAATGATACGTGCGGCACAGAAGGAGAATTTCGAACGCATTGTCGTCGTCTGTGGTGCATGGCATGTACCCGCACTGGACGATATGCCCAAAGTAAAGGACGATAATGAACTACTGAAGGGACTTCCCAAAGTAAAGGTAGAATGTACATGGATTCCGTGGACGTATGACCGGCTTGCTTTCCGCAGCGGGTACGGTGCGGGAATCGAATCTTCGGGCTGGTATCATTATCTCTGGCATCATCCGGAGGATGATGGCACGCTTTGGGTGAGCCGGATCGCCTCTCTGTTGCGGCAGAAGAATATGGATATCTCGGTAGCCCATGTTATTGAAACCGTCCGTCTGGCACAGGTGACGGCTGCTTTGAGAGATCTGCCTTATCCTTCTCTGAATGAATATAACGAAGCTGTCACTACGGTGATGGGCTTCGGAGATGATATTTTGTTGCAGATTATCAAAGAAGAACTGATCATCAGCAACCGCTTGGGAAGTGTACCTGATGACGTTCCCAAAGTACCTCTGCTGGTAGACGTGGAGAAAATACAGAAACGTCTGCGTGTTCCGTTCACCGCCGAGATCAAAGAACTGATATTAGACCTCCGCAAGCCGAATGATCTGGAGCGAAGTATCTTCTTCCATCGCCTGCAACTGCTGGGCATCGACTGGACTATCCTCGGACGGATAGACGGGAAAGGTACTTTCAAGGAAAAATGGACCTTGTATCACAAACCGGAACAAATCATCCAAATCATTGAACGGGCTATCTGGGGAAACACGGTGATGGAAGCTACGCAGAAATATCTGTTGAAACAGATGGCGGAGATTCAGCATATCCCGGAACTGACAGCTTTGTTGAGTACGGTCCTCCCCGCCGATCTTCCGGCGCTGGTAGAAGCGATGACCGTACAGTTGGACCGTCTTTCGGCTGCTTCTACCGATATTCTGGAAATGATGGAGGCGGTCCCCGATCTGGTGAATATCGTCCGTTACGGAAACGTGCGTGATCTTGATTTCTCGAAGGTCGGTGATATGCTCGAAGCCATGATTGCCCGTATTCTTGCGGGTGGTGTATTGGTGTGTATCAATATCGATGAAGAGGCTGCCGGTGATCTTCTGAATAAATTGGTTGCCACGGACTATGCGCTCTCCATTCTGAATCGGGAAGAACTGAACCTGATGTGGCGCAATTTCATCGGTCAGGTACGTTCTTCTGCCAATGTGCATCCGTTGTTGTCCGGTTATGCTACCCGTCTGCTGAATGACAAAGGGGAAATCTCCGCAGAGGAGATGGAGACGACACTTAGTTTTTATTCTTCTGTTGGCAATGCTCCGGCAGATATGGCATACTGGTTCGAAGGCTTTTTGCGTTCATCCGGTTCGATCCTGTTGCTGGACGACCGTCTCTGGAATTTGGTGAATAACTGGGTATGTTCGCAGGACAAAGACACATTTATGGAGCTGTTGCCTGTATTGAGGCGTACTTTCAGCGAATTTACCTCTGCCGAACGCCGTAAGCTGGGTGAGAAAGCCCGTCGTACGGATTCTACGGGCACATCATCTGCCGTAGGAGCTTCGGTAACGGAGAATGAGTGTCTGAATCGGGAAGAAGCAAAGAAGGTAATCCCCGTGATTCGTCAATTATTGGGACTGGAAACAAAGTAAAGGAAAGAAGATGGAAGAAGAATTACTGAAAAGGTGGCGTCTGATACTGGGCGGTGATGAGGCTGACGGTACAGGCGTGACATTGAATCTGGAAGAACAGCGGATAGACCATTCTCTGGAAGCTGTATATGATAGTGACAGAAGAGGGGGGCTGGGTTCCTCGGCTCCCAAAGTAAGCCGATGGCTTGGAGATATCCGTGAGTTCTTTCCGCAGACAGTGGTACAAGTGATTCAGCGGGATGCTATAAAACGTCTGAATCTGACCAGTCTGCTTACCGAAAAAGAAATGCTGGAAACGGTCGTCCCCGATGTTCATCTGGTTGCCACCCTGATGTCGTTAAGCCGGGTGATTCCTGAAAAGAATAAGGAGATGGCACGCCAGGTAGTCCGCAAGGTGGTTGAGGAGTTGCTTCGCAAACTGTCGGCTCCTACGCAACAGGCGGTAACCGGTGCTTTGAACCGTTCCAGCCGTCGCAGGAACCCGCGTTACAATGAGATAGATTGGAAAACGACCATTACCAAGAACCTGAAAAACTACCAACCGGACTATAAGACGATTATTCCCGAAATCCGTATTGGTTATGGGCGTAAACGGAAAGCGATGAAAGACATTATCCTGTGTCTGGATCAAAGCGGTTCTATGGGGACGTCGGTCATTTATTCCGGCATATTCGGTTCTGTGTTGGCATCCATTCCGGCGGTATCTACCCGTATGGTGGTTTTTGATACGGCAGTCGTTGATCTGACGGATGATTTGCAAGATCCCGTGGATCTGCTTTTCGGGGTACAGCTCGGGGGAGGAACCGATATAGCCCGTGCGCTGACTTATTGTCAGGGAGTCATTACCCGTCCGCAGGACACGGTGATGGTGTTGGTGACTGACCTTTACGAAGGAGGAGACTCCAGAGAAATGAGAAAGAAATTTGTCTCGTTGGTCAATAGCGGTGTGCAGTTGATTGTCCTTCCGGCGTTGAACGATGACGGTGCTCCGTCCTACGACAAGGGGCATGCTGAGTTTCTCGCTTCCATAGGAGTGCCGACATTTGCCTGTACTCCGGATAAGTTTCCGGACCTTATGGCGGCTGCTTTGAGTAAACAGGACATTGGAATGTGGGTTTCTCAGAATGTAAAGAGTGAATGACAACTATTGGATAGAAAAGAAAGAAGGGGCTGTGTCAAAACTAAGGCACATCCCCTTCTTTTTTTAATATAAAATAGTCGTTCCTCTTTTTTGTCTATGCGACTATTTTTTCAGTAATTAGGTAATAAGGCTTAATATTCGTCGTATTTTGAGTCACACGTGGTCTGATAAAGATAAATATAGTGTGTGCACTCCTTCTCTTTCCTGCTTTTAGTAGTTTTGTACACATCTTTTTGATATTAAAAGCTATAGCAAAGAAGGCAAAGTCCATTGTAACCTTGTCTTCTCCCACATGCCGGAACCTTTTGTATGCCATGTTGTGTTTCATTTGTCCAAAAACTGCTTCCGGTTCTATACATCGCCTTCCCCTATGCCTGATGCCTTCTTCCGAGAGTAACCTTTCCCGTGCCTGCCGTTTGTATTGGTTTAACCGGTGGTTGACTTCTATCATACGGTTCCCCCGAGCTTTAAAGCAACTGCCACACAAAGGACACCCTTCACATCTTTGTGCTTTATATCGGGCACTTTCGGTGATGTATCCGCTTGCTGTTTTGTCACGTCTAGTTCCTATACGGTTCATGTGCTGCCCCATAGGACAAACGTAATAATCCTCCCCCGCATTGTAATGGAGACTCTCCGCATGGAATGGATTGGGGGTATAACGGGGACGCTGTTCTTTATGGAAGTAGTTGTACTTGACAAAGGCTTCTATCCCATTATCTTGCATGAACCGATAATTTTCTTCCGAGCCGTAACCGGAGTCTGCCACACCGACAGTTGGTAAGCGGTTATAGCGTTGCTCAAAGGAGTGGAAGAAAGGTATGAGGGTCAGTGTGTCGGTTGGGTTGGGAAACAGTCGGAAGTCTATGAGGAATTGGTTCTCGGTACCTATTTGCAGATTATATCCGGGTTTGGTCTGTCCGTTTCTCATGGCGTCTTCTTTCATGCGCATGAAGGTGGCATCAGGATCGGTCTTGGAGTAGGAGTTGCGTTCTCCAAGAGTATCAAGATGGTTGTCGTATTCTATCAACTTGTCACGGTACTCCTCAAGTTCCCGGACCTGTTTCTTCTTTTCCCGGATGACCTTCTTTTGTTCCTTGTCCTTTGTTACAGGCTGGTGTTCCAGCACCTCTTTAAGTTCATTCACTATATCTGAGAGCATGGCGGGAGTGAACTCTACGGGTGTATCTTTCATGGAGTTCTCTTGGGCTATGACTTCATCCACCTGCTCCAGGAGAATGCGGATCTTATCCATCAGCTTTGTACGGTTCTTTTCGACTGTCTTGCGCCAGACAAAAGTATATTTGTTGGCTTTGGACTCAATCTTGGTACCGTCGATATACTCTACGTCAAGGCTGATGAAACCTTTGTCGGCAAGGACAAGAACCAACTGCGTGAATACGGTATTTATTTCCTCTTTTACACGGTTTCGAAAACGGTTGATGGTAATAAAATCCGGATGTTCATTACCGGAAAGCCAGATATAATGAATATCACGTAGGAGAAGCTTCTCTATTTTGCGGCACGAATAGATATTGTTCATGTAGGCGTAGATAATCACCTTAAGCATCATTTTAGGATGATAAGGACAACGACCGGTTGCTTTATAAAGCTTCTTGAAATTGTCAAGATTGAGATTATCAACAACAGTATTAACTATGCGAACCGGATCGTTCGCTGCTATGTTTTCATCAATTCTTCCGGGAAAAAGAACTGTTTGGTTGGGAATGTAAGGACGAAAATGTAACTTTGCCATAACGAAAAACTTTATGCCTAAAGATACAAAAACTTTGGGTAATAACAAAGCCCGGGCTTGTGAAAGTCTGGGCTTTGTGCATAAAAAAAGGTTGTGCCAGCGTTTTGACACAACCTCTTTCTTAGCTTATATAAATGTAAGGGGATTGCTAATTACAGAGCACCTACTTCTTTCAAAGCAGCGTTTGTTCCGTGAACAGCTTTTGCGCTGGCAGCGAACTTAGCTTTTTCGTCAGCGTTCAGATCCAGTTCAACGATCTTTTCGATACCGTTCTTGCCAAGGATTACAGGAACACCGATGCAAATGTCTGATTCACCGTATTCT
This sequence comes from Bacteroides faecis, assembly GCF_020091505.1. Taxonomy (NCBI): domain Bacteria; kingdom Pseudomonadati; phylum Bacteroidota; class Bacteroidia; order Bacteroidales; family Bacteroidaceae; genus Bacteroides; species Bacteroides faecis. The sequence goes on from NZ_CP081916.1 coordinate 2,016,796, forward strand.
CCTTCCAGATATACTGAACAAGGGATCATCTTCTTTTGGTCGTGAAGGATAGATTCAACTACGAATGCTCCTGCTGCACCCGGTGCATACCATGCAGAAGTACCCAGCAACTTAGTCAGAGTAGCACCACCCACCATAGTAGCAGCAGCCACTTCGTTCAGTTTTTCTTCAGAGATGAAGTTAGTTACAGGCATACCTTTGTAAGTAGCGAAGCGAGTCAAAGGAATCATAGTAGTATCACCGTGACCACCGATAACCATACCTTCTACTTCGTTGGCGTTGCAGCCCAAAGCCTGAGACAAGAAATATTTGAAACGAGAGCTGTCCAGTGCGCCACCCATACCGATGATGCGGTTCTTCGGCAAGCCCAGAGCTTTCAATGACAGGTAAGTCATTGTATCCATCGGGTTAGAGATAACAACAAGGATTGCATTGGGAGAATATTTCAAGATGTTTTCTGCCACTGATTTAACGATACCAGCGTTTACACCGATCAGTTCTTCGCGAGTCATACCCGGTTTACGAGGAATACCTGAAGTAATTACAACAACGTCAGAGTTAGCAGTCTGAGCATAGTCGTTAGTGCAGCCTACTACAGTTGTGTCGAAACCCAACAGTTGAGCTGTCTGCATCATATCCATTGCTTTACCTTCTGAAACGCCTTCTTTAACGTCCAGCATTACTACTTCGTCTGCTACTTCATTGAAAGCAAGTACATTTGCACATGTAGCACCTACGTTACCTGCGCCTACTACGGTTACTTTTGACATAATACTATATATTTAAAAAGTTGATAATTTATTTCATGCTTTTTAGCGCGACAAAATTACAACGATAATCCTAATTAAAGAAATTTTTCCGTAATAATTTTCGTTAAAGAAAATGCCCAAGACTATGTTACTCTGTTACGAAATGATTACTTTTGTGCCCGTTATCGATTAACAATTGGAACTATGAACAAAAAAAGCCTTCTTATTGCAGCTGTAGCTGTTTTGGTGATAGCGATTATCGGCATCACTTATTTGTTGTTTACTGAAAAGAAAGCCAATCGCGAGCTGGTACAGGAATTTCAGTTGGATAAGGAAGATTTGGAGAATGAGTATAGCCAGTTTGTGCAAAAGTATGATGAGTTAAAGTTTACGGTAACTAATGACTCTCTCGCACTGTTGCTGGAGCAGGAACAATTGAAAACTCAACGATTGCTCGAAGAACTCCGTACCGTGAAAAGCTCGAATGCAACGGAAATCCGTCGTTTGAAAAAGGAGCTTGCCACTTTGCGTAAGATATTGGTAGGCTACGTCAATCAGATAGACTCACTGGACAGAATCAATAAACGCCAGCAACAGGTGATTGCAGACGTTACGCAGAAATACAACACTGCTTCACAGCAAATCAGTACACTTTCCAAAGAAAAGGAGAATCTGGATAAGAAGGTGACACTGGCTGCCCAGCTCGATGTGACCAATATCCGTATCGAACCGCGCAATAAACGGGGGAAGGTTGCAAAGAAAGTGAAAGACATCGTGAAGCTGGCTATCAGCTTTACAGTCGTGAAGAATATTACGGCAGAGAATGGCGAACGTACCATCTATATACGTATCACCAAACCGGATAATGACGCACTGACCAAGAGTGCATCCAACACTTTCTCTTACGAAAACCGTACACTGACTTACTCCATCAAAAAGTATATCGAATACAACGGTGAGGAACAGAACGTGAATGTATTCTGGGATGTGGAAGAGTTTTTGTATGCCGGAAACTATCGTTTGGATATCTTCGAGGGCGGAAATCTGATCGGCTCTCAGAAGTTTACGCTGGACTAACCGATATAAATTCAAGAAAAAAATGCGCCAATAAGCAGTAAAAGGCTTTTTGGCGCATTTTTCTATTAGAAAAAGGTTAACTTTGTGAAAACTAATAGAATAATACGTATGAAAAAGCACTTGACTCAGCTACTGCTATCATTACTGTTTCTGGTGGTGACAGCCATGACTTGCGATGAACAGGATTTGGCTGAACCGATAGACATCTCCTGTACTTTGAAAGAAGTGGAGTTATATCATTGGGATAATGCAGGTGAGAAACCTAAGGAGGCTCTTGATAACAAAGTTCTCAAAGAGGCTTATATGATGGAGATTCGTTTGCTGACAGATGCGGGGGAAAAAGATCCGGAATCTTATGACGCCGATCATTATCTTCGCCATGTATTATCGGATGGCATCAAAAAGATTCAGATATTTACGGAAACAGCTTTTAATGAAGAATTTCCCGCAGGAGCAGAAGTCACTTCCTGCTTTTATGACTATCCAAAGACGTTTGTTAAAGATCAGCAGACAGATTATACTGTTAATGGAGGGGTTATATCCATGATAGATGAAGTAAACAAGATATATAAGGCGTTATTGACCATTCCCCAATCAGGCGGAGAGTTCCGTTTTCGTGTAGTGCTGACAATGGAAAGCGGTGAAACGGTTGAACGGCTGAGCGATCCGGTTACTTTCTATTAAATCTGCTGTCTATGAAGAAAGTACATTTATTAGCCATGCTATTGTTTACTGCATGTGTTGTGCCTGTATCGCAGGCGCAGGAAAGCCTGTTTCTTAAAGATCCATCTACCAAGAATAAGTTGCTACAGTTAGACTTGGATGTGGGAACCTGTTTTGACCTGGCTTATCGGGGGAAGGGAAATATGTACACTGCAATGTCGGACCGGAAATCTGTGTTTCCTGCTATCAACCTTCGTTTGCAACATTTCTTTTCGCGTAAATGGGGATGGTATACGAATATCCGTTTGGGGATTCCCGTGAAATATAGGCGGGATTGTTATACTGAATTAGTCCATGCAGTCGAAGCGGATTACTATGTGAATAATCTCATACCGGGAACGCAAAAACCGGACGTTAATCCCTGTCTGGATTTTGGTGTTGCTTATCGCTTTGAAAATTCCCATTGGGCTTTTTATCCTCGTTTGGGGATTGGTGTGAATAGCATTTCCTATCAGCGTGTTTGTGCGGAACTAAAGAAAAAAGGAGGAAATGAATTATATAAGATAGAGTATAGAGGGGATGATGAAAGTAACTATGGTAGTGAGAGTATCGATGCTTTTATTCTTTCGGCAGGTATTACCGCCAACTATAAGCTCAGTCGAAATTGTTTTTTACTGTTGAATGTCAATTATATACAGCCATTGGGGAGATTTACTTATCGTAAATATGTAACAGACCTTTATACGGGAGAAAAGGTGGAGAGAGGAGTCTATAAAAGTTCTACATTCGCCCGTGATCTGAATGTAAGTGTCGGATTCGGATTCCCTTTTTATCTGGGAAGAAAGACTAATAGAAAATCATCGCATAGAGAAAGAACCAGGCAGCTAATGGAACAGAAACGGAAAACATACGGGTTGTTTCCGGGAAATAAGTAGCCATTTAATCATTTCTTTGCAATGATGAGCGAATAGAATTTAGCCTTTATACAAAGTTTGAAAAAGAAAAAACTCTGCCATTCACAACAATTGGATTAACATTCTTATGATATACTTACGTGTCAGCTAGTCTCTCTATAAAAATAAAAACTATAAATTGCTGTCATCTGTCACTTTGTTGGGTATAATATCTTGAATATGAGTGATTAATGAGGTGACGGCAGTAGGTGACGGCAGTGTGACGGCAAATTTTGCTGTCACACTGCCTTGTTTTCAATGGTTCCTTATGGTCTGTTTGTAGTTCTATATAGAGCTTTTTAGTTTCTCCCGTTTGAAACTTTTGTTTCTTCAGCTTGAAACTTTTGTTTCTTCAGCTTGGAACTAAAGTTTCTTCAGCTTGGAACTAAAGTTTCATCGGCTTGAAACTAAAGTTTCAAAGCCTTGAAACCAAAGTTTCGGACGCTGGAAAACATTGGTTCCAGCGTATGGAAACTTATTATACTAGAGTGTATGTGTCAAAAGTCAATAGTAGCGAGTTCAGTGTAGTCGATGTGCGTGTGACGGCAATAGTTGTCATCACCGTGCCGTCACCTGTTGCCGTCACAGCGTTAAGCCTTGACTATGAGTGTGTTATTTGTGTTTTTGTGATGGGTGACAGCAATAATTGGATAAACAATACATAGAGAGAGAAGCCTGGGTTCAAGTTATAAATGCGACAGTTGATTGAGAATTTAGTGTAGAAGCATAATTTTAGAGAGAAGCTGATGAAAAAAAACTTCATCTTGCTTCTCCCTTGGAATAAAGTTCCTATCTTGCCTCCTCAATCTCCTACCAAATCAGTTGCAAGATGAAACAATTAACCGAAGGACAAAGATACAAATTAGAAGCGTATCTGCAAGCAGGTAAAAAGAAAGATGATATTGCCTCTTTATTAGGTGTACATCGTAGTACCATTTATCGTGAGTTACGTCGTAATAAATTGCGGGCTTCCGACAAGTATGACGGAGATTATGCACAATATAGGTATGAGTTACGCAAATCACAGCGTTCTCGTTACGTAAAGTTTACAAATATAGTCGAAGCTCATGCTCGTACCATGTTGATTGATCTGAATTACAGCCCTGAGCAAATATGTGGACGATGCAAGCTCTTAGGCTACCCAATGGTTTCTCATGAACGCCTGTATCAGTGGATATGGAAAGACAAACAAAATGCCGGAAATCTATTCTGGTATTTAAGAAGAAGAGGCAGGAAACATAAAAAGAGAGGGAACAAGAATAAGGATCGTGGTTGGGTGAAAAACCGCACAAGTATATCGGAGAGACCTCCTATTGTGGATACAAGAAGCAGATTGGGCGATTTGGAGATTGATACAGTTATTGGAAAAGGACAGAAAGGAGCTATTCTGACCATTAATGACAGGAAAGCAGGATTTTTATGGACAGCAAAATTGCCCAGTAAAGAAGCAAGGTGGGTAACAACAGCGACAATTAACATATTAAAACCGTATAAGGGATATATACACACTATAACATCCGATAATGGAAGCGAATTTGCAGGGCATATGGAAATTGCAAAAGAACTGGGTATTAAATTTTACTTTGCAAGACCATATCATTCATGGGAAAGAGGATCTAATGAGAATCTAAATGGAATACTTAGACAGTATATACCTAAAGACAAAGAGTTTAAATATATTACGGGAGAAAGATTGAAGGAAATTACATACGAAATTAATATAAGACCGAGAAAAAGGCTAGGATTCATGTCGCCTAAAGAAGCCATAGCCTTTAAAAATATGAAACAGTTTAAAAAATATATGGAGAAGTTTAAATAGGAATGTCGCGTTTATAACTTGAATTCAGCAAGCCGGTTGATACATCTATTATGATAGGATTTATCAGATTGATAATCGTTTAAGAGCTTTTTAGGTGCCTTAACGACAAAACAAGTGGCTGATTGTGTTATATTCCCTAAGTAACCAAATAAAAATAACAAGATTATGAAACAGAAAAGAGCTAAAATTGGATTTACCGGATGTGCCAAAGCGTATATCCGGAGTTTGCAGGAAGAAGGGCGCTATTCTACGGCACATGTGTATAAGAATGCGGTTCTTTCATTTACGAGATTTCATGGCAGTACGTATATTGCATTCGAGCAGATCACTCGCAAGTCTTTGCGACGTTACGGACAATACCTGTACGATTGCAAACTGAAACTCAATACGATCTCTACCTATATGCGAATGCTGCGCTGTATTTACAATCGTGGTGTGGAAGCTGGTATCGCCCGTTTTATCCCCCGATTGTTTCGTGATGTATATACCGGTGTGGATGTCCGGCAGAAAAAGGCAATACCTGTAAAGGAACTGCATACACTTCTTTATAAAACACCCCAGTCTAAGCACTTGCGGCGTACTCAGGAGATTGCCCGACTGATGTTCCAGTTCTGCGGAATGCCTTTTGCGGATTTTGCGCATTTGGAAAAGTCGGCATTGGCACAAGGGGTATTGAGATATAACCGTATCAAGACAGGCACTTCTGTTAGTCTTGAGGTGCTGGAGTCATCTCTGCCAACGATCAGTAAACTTCGCAATAATGACCCTGTTCGGGAAGATGGAACGAATTATTTATTCAGTATTCTGAGAGGGAATAAAAGCCCAAAAGGTGAAAGCATGTATAAAGAATACCAGTCGGCGCTTCGTCGGTTCAATAATCAGCTGAAAAGTCTTTCAAGGGAACTTCACTTAAAGTCGGCTGTCACCTCATATACCATCCGCCATTCTTGGGCAACGAATGCCAAATACCAGGGTATACCTATTGAAATGATCAGTGAATCATTGGGACACAAATCTATTAAGACGACTCAAATCTACCTGAAAGGTTTTGAACTGGAAAAGAGAACAGAAGCAAATCGGTTGAACTGTTTTTACGTTGAAAACTGCAATAATTAGAATAGAATATAATCAGAATGCTGGTTATTAGTGTGTTATCATGTCTATTACTTCTTAGGTAACGGAAATAAATACGACGCAAAGATATATAAAAAGAATCTCATATCCCAAACTTATTATACATTATTTTATTTCTCTGACTTAAGAAAATAAAATAACACTATGAGAACACGAATACCACTGACTTCATGTTCTGAACCCTTATTGTTTGTCATCCGACAAAATCTCCTTCATAACCCTTTTATACAGTGCTTCTCGCAAAGGCCGCTGCCTTTTTCGCTTCTTTTCCCCTATGTGTAAAGTCCGGTAATGGACTTCCGTTACCTAAGAAGTAATAGATAAATGTAAGTAGTAAATTGTGACACGCAATTCAAACAACAAGCTCATTTTGCATGCCTTCTATTTACTTTGGTTCTGAATTTATCCATTGGGATATATGCTTGTAAAGGTACACACACAGTGACAAAATAAAGAGAATGAACATTGCTTCGATGTGGGCAATGTCTTAAAAAGGGTTTTTAGTTTACTTATTTAAAAGTAAAAGAAGAAATGGAAAGTTTATGGAAAGTCTGGTTCTCCAGAAGGAGAAAAGTGTATGTTCGGATAGCCCGTCGATATGGTTCCACTCCGTGGCGGGTGTATTATTTAGGACATGGAGGCAGGTGCAGGTCGCTCAAAGACATGCAGATATTGGAAGCGTTACAGCGGCAGGGAGTTATTTCGCATATTTACCCTTGGTGATAATTGACTGAAAAATACTTGGACATATTTAATTATGTGTCCGACAGAATATGAATAATTATAAAATATGGGGTGAGATGTTTTTCTAAAAAGGTTACTGTGAAGTACCCGAACGGGGATAAACCCTTTACAGCATGTGTATGTTTCCCACAACATGCTTATTGCTTATATAAACGGAGTCTCTTGGATGCCCGTTTTATATAATTGTTTGTTTTTGTTTAAGTACATTCTGTCCTGGTGAGGAAGGATGTACTTTTTTGCGTCCGAAGGTCCGGAATCGGATAGTCGCGAAGTCCGGTCGGAAGATCAGCGCCTTCCGTCCGCTCCCCACATCATCTTGCTGCGGAGGGTATCGAAGAAAATATGATTGAACCGTTTCACTACTTTTATACTGTAGTCTGCCCGGCGAATGGTCAGTTGGGTTGTCTCCTTGCACGTTTCGCTGCTGCCGTCGATGGCAACGAGGAAGTTATGGCTGCGGCTTTCCACGTCCAGCGTGATTTCCCAGTCGTCACGAATGACGATAGGACGGACGTTGAGGCTGTGCGGAGCTACCGGGGTAATGGCGATCGTATTGGAATGAGGAACGATGATCGGGCCGCCTACGCTTAATGAATATGCAGTAGAGCCGGTAGGAGTGGCAATCACCAGTCCGTCTGCCTGATAAGTATTCAGATAAGCACCGTTGATCGCAGTGCGGATGCTGATCATGGAAGAACTGTCCCGCTTGAGCACCGCAATTTCGTTGAGGGCATAAGGCGATTCCTGGAGATTTCTGTCATTGCAGATAAGCTGCAACACACTTCGTTCCTCCACACTGTATCTGCCTGCCTGAATCTCTTCGAAAGTCACCTCCATCTCTTCGGGTGAAACATCGGCAAGAAATCCCAGCCGCCCTGTGTTGATGCCTAGAATGGGGATTTGTTTTCTACCCACCCGGCGGGCAGCTTTCAGAAATGTGCCGTCACCTCCGATGCTGATAACCATATCGGCTGTGAAGTCGTTGCCTTCGAGCAGGGCGTCGACAGGCACTTCCATTTTTAAATCTGCCGTCAGGAACTGGTAAAACTCCCGGCACATACAGATTTCCGCTCCCTGCTTCTTGAGAAGCTCGAACAGTCTGAGTGCATGCAAAGACTTTTTAGGCTGATACGTATTTCCGAAAATGGCAAATTTCATAAGCTGTTTCATTAGTTTCGGTTGCAAAATTGGCATTTTTTCTTGGATTTCTACTTTAAATAACCAAAAAAGAACTGAGAATGCGTTTCGTATTATTAGGCAACTAATAATAATATTTGTATTTTTGCGGCAAATATTGCGTAAAACTATGACTAAATTAAGTGTAAACATAAACAAGGTTGCTACATTGAGAAATGCACGCGGAGGGGATACCCCCAATGTGGTGAAGGTAGCACTTGATTGTGAAGCTTTCGGGGCTGACGGTATTACTGTTCATCCCCGTCCCGACGAACGCCACATCCGCCGGGCAGATGTATATGATCTGCGTCCGTTGTTGCGGACTGAATTCAATATCGAGGGCTACCCGTCGCCGGAGTTTATAGACCTGGTATTGAAAGTGAAACCTCATCAGGTGACGCTGGTTCCTGACGATCCTTCGCAGATTACTTCCAACTCCGGTTGGGATACAAAAGCAAATCTGGAATTTCTGTCGGAAGTTCTCGATCAGTTCAACAGCGCAGGCATCCGTACTTCCGTCTTTGTTGCCGCCGATCCGGAGATGGTGGAATATGCGGCAAAAGCAGGTGCCGACCGTGTGGAACTTTATACGGAACCCTATGCTACGGCATATCCGAAGAATCCGGAAGCGGCTGTTGCCCCATTTGTGGAAGCAGCCAAAACAGCCCGCAAACTGGGTATCGGCTTGAACGCCGGACACGACTTGAGTCTTGTGAATTTAAACTATTTCTATAAAAACATTCCTTGGGTGGACGAAGTATCCATAGGTCATGCCTTGATCAGCGACGCATTGTATCTGGGACTGGAACGTACTATTCAGGAATATAAAAACTGTCTACGCTAATGAATGTATTGATGTTATTGGCCCAGGGTGCCATGAATATGGCCGACTCGCTGGCAACTGCCAACCCGGTGCTGACTCCGGTCAGCGCTCCCGAGATGAATATGCTTGATATGGCTGTCAAGGGTGGTTGGATTATGATTGTACTGGGTGTACTGTCTGTAGTCTGTTTCTACATCTTATTTGAACGTAACTATATGATCCGTAAAGCGGGAAAAGAAGACCCGATGTTCATGGAACGGATCAAGGACTATATCCATAGCGGTGAAATCAAAGCGGCCATCCAGTATTGCCGCACGATGAACACTCCTTCGGCACGCATGATAGAAAAAGGAATCAGCCGTCTGGGGCGTCCTATCAACGATGTGCAGGTTGCCATTGAAAATGTCGGTAACATCGAAGTGGCCAAACTGGAAAAAGGACTGACGGTGATGGCAACCATTTCCGGTGGTGCTCCGATGCTCGGATTCCTCGGTACGGTGACCGGTATGGTACGCGCATTCTACGAAATGGCGAATGCGGGAAGCGGAAATATCGATATAACCTTGCTTTCCGGCGGTATCTACGAAGCTATGATCACCACCGTAGGCGGTCTGATCGTGGGTATCATCGCCATGTTTGCTTACAACTACCTGGTGATGCTGGTAGACCGTGTAGTAAACAAAATGGAAGCTCGTACGATGGAATTTATGGATCTCTTGAACGAGCCTGCCCAAAAGTAACCCTGAGACGTTAATCACTATCATTAACCACTAATCAATAATAAAGTGGGATTAAAAAGAAGAAATAGAGTATCGCCCAATTTCAGTATGGCATCCATGACGGACGTCATCTTCCTGCTGCTGATATTCTTTATGATTACCTCTACGGTGGTGTCGCCCAATGCCATAAAGGTGTTGTTGCCGCAAGGCAAACAGCAGACTTCGGCCAAACCGCTGACAAGAGTCGTGATCGATAAAGACCTGAACTTCTACGCTGCTTTCGGCAATGAGAAGGAAAAGCCGCTGTCGTTGGACGAACTGACTCCGTTCCTGCAAAGTTGCGCGGAGAAAGAACCGGAGATGTATGTGGCATTGTATGCAGATGAGTCGGTGCCTTACCGTGAAATCGTGCGGGTGCTGAACATTGCGAATGAGAATCATTTTAAAATGGTGCTGGCTACACGCCCGCCGGAAAACAAATAAAGTAAGTAGTTGCTACTTAACTACTAAAAAAAGAAACAATTATGGACGACAGAAGAAAAAAGGGTGAATTCGTCGGCGCGCTGGGTGCACTGTTGGTACACGTGGCAGTGATAGCTCTTTTGATTCTGGTGAGCTTTACGGTTCCCCAGCTGGATGAAGACGCAGGCGGCGTACCTGTGATGCTGGGAAATGTGGAGTCTGCCCGAGGCTTTGACGACCCTTCGCTGGTGGACGTGGATATACTGCCCGAAGAACCGGAAGCACCTGCACCCGCGGAAACGCAGCCGGAACTGCCCTCGGAACAGGATCTGCTGACACAGACCGAAGAAGAAACGGTAGTGCTGAAACCGAAAACGGAACCTAAAAAGGAGACCGTGAAACCCAAAGAGGTAGTGAAGCCCAAAGAACCGGTGAAGAAACCCGAAAAGACGGAGGCAGAGAAAGCTGCCGAAGCGAAACGTCTTGCCGAAGAAAAAGCGGAACGTGAACGGAAAGCCGCCGAAGAAGCTGCGAAGAAAAAGGTTGCCAACGCTTTCGGAAAGGGAGCGCAGATGGGAGGCAGCAAAGGTACTTCCGCCAGCGGCACGGGAACGGAGGGCAGCAAGGACGGTAATTCATCCACCGGAGCGAAGACCGGAACCGGAGGTTACGGAACATTTGACCTCGGCGGACGTTCTTTAGGTACGGGCAGTCTGCCAAAGCCTGCCTATAATGTGCCCGAAGAAGGACGTGTGGTAGTCAATATCACCGTCAATCCGGCGGGAGTAGTCATTGGAACCAGTATCAATCCTCAAACGAACACCGTGAACTCCACCCTGCGGAAGGCAGCGGAAGACGCGGCGAAGAAGGCTCGCTTCAACACCGTGGAAGGACCGAACAACCAGACTGGAACCATCACTTATTATTTTAACCTGAGATAGTATCACTAATCAAAAATATAGGATTATGGGAACTGTATATGCTTTTTTTGCAGATGGCTTTGAAGAAATAGAAGCCTTTACTGCTGTCGACACTTTGAGACGTGCCGGACTGAATGTGCAAATTGTATCTGTCACTCCGGATGAAATTGTAATGGGCGCTCACGATGTGTCATTGCTCTGTGATATAAACTTTGAGAACTGCGATTTTTTTGATGCCGATCTGCTGTTGTTGCCGGGAGGAATGCCGGGGGCAGCTACGCTCGACAAACATGAAGGACTGCGAAAACTGCTTCTTGACTTTGCTGCCAAAGGAAAACCGATCGCAGCGATCTGTGCGGCTCCGATGGTATTGGGCAAATTAGGTTTGCTGAAAGGAAAGAAAGCAACTTGCTATCCCGGCTTCGAACAATATCTGGAAGGTGCGGAATGTGTCAGTGAACCCGTAGTTCGTGACGGAAGCATTATTACAGGTATGGGACCGGGGGCTGCTATGGAGTTTGCTTTGGCTATCGTAGATATGCTGGTAGGCAAAGAAAAAGTAGACGAACTGGTAGAAGCGATGTGCGTAAAACGCTAAGCTGTCTATGAAACAATCTGTGATTATTGTCGCCGGTGGAAAGGGCTTGCGAATGGGAAGTGATCTTCCCAAACAATTTCTTCCTGTCGGTGGCAAACCTGTGTTGATGCATACGCTGGAAGCATTCCGCAAGTACGATGCGATGCTTCAGATTATTCTGGTACTTCCCCGCGAACAGCAGGACTTTTGGAAACAGCTTTGCGAAGAACATCATTTTTCGGTGGAACACCTCATTGCGGATGGTGGCGAGACCCGCTTTCATTCGGTGAAGAATGGGCTGGCACTCGTGGAGGCTCCCGGTCTGGTAGGAGTACACGACGGAGTTCGTCCGTTTGTAACCCTTGAAGTGATTCGCCGGTGTTACAAGCTGGCGGAACAGCATAAAGCTGTGATTCCGGTGGTGGATGTAGTCGAAACGCTGCGCCATCTGACGGATGCCGGAAGCGAAACGGTGAGCCGTACTGAATATAAGTTAGTGCAGACTCCTCAGGTTTTTGAGGTGGAGCTGCTGAAACAGGCTTATGGACAGGAGTTTACTCCGTTCTTTACGGACGATGCTTCGGTGGTCGAAGCAATGGGCGTACCCGTATATCTGGCAGAAGGTAATCGTGAAAACATAAAAATAACAACTCCCTTTGACCTGAAGATCGGGAGTGCTCTCTTGTAAATGTTCGATTTAACCACACGCGACATCAAATTTATCTCCGGTGTAGGGCCTCAGAAGGCCGCAGTATTGAATAAGGAGTTGGAAATCTACTCGTTGTACGATCTGATTTATTATTTCCCTTATAAATATGTTGACCGGAGCCGCATCTATTACATTCACGAAATAGATGGCAACATGCCGTATATCCAGTTGAAAGGAGAAATTCTCGGCTTCGAGACGATAGGAGAAGGACGGCAGCGACGCCTGACTGCTCATTTCTCAGACGGTACGGGAGTCGTCGACCTTGTGTGGTTTCAAGGCATCAAGTATATATTAGGTAAGTACAAACTTCACGAAGAATATATCATTTTCGGTAAGCCTACCGTTTTTAACGGTCGTATCAATGTGGCACATCCCGACATCGATAAGCCGGATGATCTGAAACTTTCTTCCGTCGGACTGCAACCTTATTATAATACGACGGAGAAAATGAAACGGAGTTTTCTCAATTCGCATGCGATTGAGAAGATGATGGCTACGGTGATCCAGCAGATACAGGAACCGCTGCCGGAAACGCTTTCTCCCAAGATTTTGTCGGACCATCATCTGATGCCTCTGACAGAAGCACTACGGAATATTCATTTCCCTACCAATCCCGATTTGCTGCGCAGAGCTCAGTATCGTCTGAAATTCGAAGAACTGTTTTATGTGCAGTTGAATATTCTCCGCTATGCGAAAGACCGGCAAAGAAGATATCGCGGATACATCTTTGAACGGGTGGGGGATATTTTCAATACATTTTATTCGCAGAATCTTCCTTTTCAGTTGACCGGTGCTCAGAAACGGGTACTGAAAGAAATCAGGAATGATGTGGGAAGCGGCAGGCAGATGAATCGCCTGCTTCAAGGAGATGTCGGCAGCGGTAAAACGCTGGTGGCATTGATGAGTATGCTGCTTGCTTTGGATAACGGTTTTCAGGCATGTATGATGGCTCCCACCGAAATTCTGGCCAATCAGCATTACGAAACAATCAGGGAATTGCTTTTCGGTATGGATATCCGTGTCGAACTGCTGACCGGGTCTGTCAAAGGAAAGAAGCGGGAGGCGATTCTGTCCGGACTGCTGACGGGAGACGTGAAGATCCTGATAGGTACGCACGCGGTCATTGAAGACACGGTGAACTTCTCTTCCTTGGGACTGGTGGTTATTGACGAACAACACCGTTTCGGTGTGGCACAGCGTGCCCGTCTTTGGACAAAGAATGTGCAGCCGCCACATGTGCTGGTGATGACCGCCACGCCTATTCCGCGTACATTGGCCATGACGTTATATGGTGATCTGGATGTTTCTGTCATTGATGAACTGCCGCCGGGCCGAAAACCGATAACGACCATCCATCAGTTTGATAACCGCAGGGAAAGTATGTATCGCTCGGTACGCAAACAAATAGAAGAAGGGCGTCAGGTGTACATCGTTTATCCTTTAATAAAGGAAAGCGAGAAAATCGACCTCAAGAATCTGGAGGAAGGCTATCAGCATATTCTGGAAGAATTTCCCGGCTGCACCGTTGCCAAAGTTCACGGCAAGATGAAGTCTGCGGAGAAAGATGAGCAGATGCAGCTTTTTATTTCCGGGGAAGCTCAGATTATGGTTGCCACCACCGTTATCGAAGTCGGAGTGAATGTACCCAATGCTTCTGTAATGATTATTGAGAATGCCGAACGTTTCGGACTTTCACAACTCCATCAGTTGCGTGGCCGGGTGGGACGTGGTGCTGAACAGTCTTATTGTATCCTTGTGACGAACTACAAACTGACTGAAGACACGCGGAAACGGCTGGAAATAATGGTGCGCACCAATGACGGCTTTGAAATAGCGGAAGCGGATTTGAAACTGCGAGGTCCCGGTGATCTGGAGGGTACGCAGCAAAGCGGCATTGCCTTCGATCTGAAGATTGCGGACATCGCCCGTGACGGTCAGCTGTTGCAATATGTCCGTTCGATAGCCGAAGAGATCGTAGATAACGACCCGTCAGCTCAGCATCCGGAGAACGAAATCCTGTGGCGGCAACTGAAATCTCTTCGGAAAACGAATGTTAACTGGGCGGCTATAAGTTGAAAAACGGTTAAACATGCAGTTTATTTGCGGAAATGTGTTGCAAAACATATTTCATTCTTATCCCTCCTATTTATAGGGCTTTAACGTCGCTTATTCTGTCCTTTTCATCTCTGTACTTCTGAAAAATAGTTAATGACTTACTTGCCCTTTCGTCGGAAAATACTATCTTTGGGGGAATTTTTTATAGTAAGTGTATAGTTTAATCTTTTGAAAGTCACACATCATGATCGAAAAAACGCTGGTTATTTTGAAGCCGTGTACCCTTCAACGGGGATTGGTTGGTGAGATTACTCATCTCTTTGAACGTAAAGGACTACGGTTGGCCGGCATGAAAATGATGCAACTGACGGATGAATTATTAAGCGAACATTATGCCCACCTGAGCAGCAAGCCTTTCTTTCAGCGCGTGAAAGATTCGATGATGGCAACTCCTGTCATTGTTTGTTGTTATGAGGGTGTGGATGCTATTCAAGCAGTCCGTACGTTGGCGGGACCAACTAATGGACGTCTGGCTGCGCCGGGAACCATTCGTGGGGATTATAGTATGAGTTTTCAAGAAAACATCGTTCATACTTCCGATTCTCCGGAAACTGCGGCTATCGAATTAACGAGATTTTTTAAACCTGAAGAAATATTCGACTACAAACAGGCGACTTTTGATTACCTGTATGCGAATGACGAGTATTAATTGAATTGACAAGAACGAATGAATTTCAATTGCATTATTAAAACAGGATTGGTAGCTGTAGCAGCTATGGTCAGCCTGAGCTCTTTCTCTCAAGACCTGATTGCCCGCCAAGCTCCGATAGACAAGAAATTAAAAACCGTAGACTCTTTGGCACTGCAGAAACAGATCCGTGCCGAACAGTCGGAATATCCCGCCTTAAGTCTTTATCCGAACTGGAACAACCAGTATGCGCATTCTTATGGAAATGCCATTATTCCGGATACTTACACCATCGACTTGACAGGTTTCCATATGCCGACTCCGAGTACGAAGATTACTTCACCTTTCGGACCCCGTTGGAGAAGAATGCACAACGGCCTCGACTTGAAAGTTAATATCGGTGATACAATTGTTGCTGCTTTCGATGGTAAAGTGCGTATCGTGAAATATGAACGCAGAGGATATGGAAAATATGTGGTGATACGTCATGACAATGGATTGGAAACCATATACGGACACTTGTCCAAACAACTCGTTGAAGAAAATCAATTGGTAAAAGCCGGCGAAGTGATCGGTCTGGGTGGTAACACCGGACGTTCAACCGGTTCTCATCTTCATTTCGAAACCCGCTTCCTGGGAATTGCAATCAACCCGATTTATATGTTCGACTTCCCGAAACAGGATATCGTAGCCGATACTTATACTTTCCGCAAAACGAAAGGGGTGCGTAGTGCCGGTTCTCATGACACTCAGGTAGCTGACGGAACAATCCGTTACCATAAAGTGAAGAGTGGAGATACATTGTCACGTATCGCTAAAGTACGTGGAGTATCAGTCAGCACACTGTGTAAGCTGAACCGTATCAAGCCGACGACTACATTGCGTATCGGACAAGTTTTACGCTGTTCATAAAGATGTAATACAAGATAGCTTTAGAAGAGGGCACTTTAATATAATTTAGAGTGCCCTCTTTCTGTTTTTACTTAATTATTGTTACCTTTGCGCACTATTTGGAATAAGATGAAAGATACCAAGCAACAATTTGAACATGTCATCGCATTGTGCCGTGACTTATTTTCCAAGAAGCTGCACGATTACGGGCCTGCGTGGCGTATCCTGCGTCCGGCTTCGGTTACTGACCAGATTTTTATCAAAGCTAACAGGATTCGCAGTATCGAAACCAAAGGGGTGACTCTGGTTGACGAAGGAATCCGTTCGGAATTTATTGCGATTGTCAATTATGGTATTGTCGGACTGATTCAGCTGGAACTGGGTTATGCCGAATCTGCCGATATCAGCAATGAAGAGGCGATGTCTTTGTACGATAAGTATGCGAAGGAAGCACTGGAGTTGATGCTTGCCAAAAATCACGACTATGATGAAGCTTGGCGCAGCATGCGTGTGAGTTCCTACACAGACTTGATTCTGATGAAGATATACCGTACCAAGCAGATTGAAAGTCTGGCGGGAAATACGTTGGTTTCGGAAGGTATCGACGCCAACTATATGGATATGATTAATTATTCTGTTTTCGGATTGATCAAGATAGAATTTGAAGGATAAGAACTTACATATCATCCAGAAGATAGGAGCGAACGTCTGTCGTTTTCTCTTAGCAGCCTCGTTTATCTTTTCCGGCTTTGTGAAAGCTGTTGACCCGCTGGGTTTTCAGTATAAGATACAGGACTATCTGGCTGCTTTCGGAATGACTTCCTGGTTCCCTTCTTTCTTCCCGTTATTGGGAGGTATCCTATTATCCGCTGCTGAATTCTCAATTGGTATCTTCCTGTTTTTCGGCATCAAGAGAACACTTTCCACCACATTGGCATTGATGCTGATGATTTTCATGACACCGCTGACGTTGTATCTGGCGATTTTCGATCCGGTGTCAGACTGTGGTTGTTTCGGTGACGCATGGGTGTTGACTAACTGGGAGACATTCGCCAAGAATATAGTACTGCTGATTGCAGCAATCGCTGTATTCCAATGGAGGAAAATGCTGGTCAGATTCGTGACTCTGAAGATGGAATGGCTGATTTCTCTGTACACGATATTCTTTGTATTCACATTGTCGTTCTACTGTCTGGATCGTCTGCCGGTCCTCGATTTTCGTCCTTACAAGATCGGACAGAATATCATGCAGGGCATGAGTATCCCCGACGGTGCGAAGCCGAGTGTATATGAGAGTGTCTTTATTCTGGAAAAGAATGGCGAAAAGAAGGAGTTTACGCTGGAGAATTATCCGGATAGTACGTGGACCTTTGTCGATACCCGTACCGTTCTGAAAGAAAAAGGATACGAGCCTTCGATTCACGATTTCTCCATGATGGAGCTGAGTACGGGCGATGATATCACCGAGGATGTGCTGACGGATATGGGGTATACTTTCCTGCTGGTGGCGCATCGTATCGAAGAAGCGGACGATAGTAACATCGACTTGATTAATGAAATATATGATTATTCGGTAGAGCATGGCTATAAATTCTACTGTCTTACTTCCTCACCGGAAGAGCAGATAGAGTTGTGGAAGGATAAGACCGGTGCGGAATATCCTTTCTGCCAGATGGACGACATCACATTGAAGACGATGATCCGCTCTAATCCGGGACTGATGCTGATAAAGAATGGTACGATTCTGAACAAATGGAGTGATGAAGACATTCCTGATGAATACGTCCTGACTGACAAACTGGAAAATATTCAGCTTGGTCAGCAGAAGGTTCGAAGTGATATACATACGATCGGGTATGTATTCTTGTGGTTTGTGATTCCGTTGGTACTGGTGCTGGGAGTGGATATCCTGATTATCCGCCGCCGCGAACGGAAGCGGGAAAAGCGGAAACAGCAACAGGAAATGAAAGAACAGTAATTTATTAACCCTTTAAATAAAGAACAAAATGAGAAAGAACATTGTTGCAGGAAACTGGAAAATGAACAAAACCCTTCAAGAGGGTATCGCTTTGGCAAAAGAACTGAACGAAGCATTGGCTAACGAAAAGCCTAACTGTGATGTAATCATCTGTACTCCGTTTATTCACCTCGCTTCTGTAACTCCGTTGGTAGATGCAGCTAAGATCGGTGTAGGTGCGGAAAACTGTGCAGACAAAGCATCCGGTGCATATACCGGTGAAGTTTCTGCTGAAATGGTAGCTTCTACAGGTGCAAAATATGTAATCCTGGGTCACTCAGAACGCCGTGCTTACTATGGTGAAACTGTTGCTATCCTTGAAGAAAAAGTAAAATTGGCTTTGGCTAACGGTCTGACTCCGATCTTCTGTATCGGTGAAGTGCTGGAAGAACGCGAAGCTAACAAGCAGAACGAAGTAGTAGCTGCTCAGATGGAATCTGTATTCTCTCTGTCTGCTGAAGACTTCTCTAAGATCATCCTTGCTTACGAACCGGTTTGGGCTATCGGTACAGGTAAAACTGCTACTCCTGAACAAGCTCAGGAAATCCACGCTTTCATCCGTTCAATCGTAGCTGACAAATATGGCAAGGAAATCGCTGACAACACTTCTATCCTTTACGGTGGTAGCTGCAAGCCTTCTAATGCGAAAGAACTGTTCTCTAACCCCGACGTAGACGGTGGACTGATTGGTGGTGCTGCTCTGAAAGTTTCTGACTTCAAGGGTATCATCGATGCGTTCAATGCATAATTATAATTTTTAGGCACGGATGACACGGATGACACGGATTTAAAGACTGTGCGCAGCTAACCGTGAAATCCGTGTAATCCGTGCCTGAAATTAAACTTTTATCGAATGAGAAAACTAGGTTTACTTTTATGGATGCTGGCTTTTACCGCTGTTGGTGCACAGGCGCAGAACATCATCAAGAGTCTGGAGCGTACAGTGCCGGGACAGGGAAAGGTGACGATTCATCAAGACCCTAAGATAGAGGCATTGATAGGCGTGGAACGTCCTTCTATGGGCGAACAGAAAGTGTTGAAGGCAGCCGGATTCAGAATACAGGCGTATGCCGGCAATAATACCCGTGAGGCAAAGAATGATGCTTATCGTGTAGCTTCCCGCATCAAAGAGTATTTCCCCGAACTGACGATTTACACTTCGTTCAATCCTCCCCGCTGGCTCTGTCGTGTGGGTGATTTCCGGAGCATTGAAGAGGCGGACGCGATGATGCGTAAACTCAAGGCAACCGGTGTATTCAAAGAGGTCTCTATCGTCAAAGACCAGATCAATATTCCTTTATAATTGTATCATGTTAGAAAAAGAAGAAATTGTCTCTCCGAATCTGGAGGAGTTGAAAAGTCATTATCACAGTATTATAACTTTGTTGGGTGAAGATGCCGGACGGGAAGGTTTGCTGAAGACCCCCGAGCGTGTTGCCAAGGCTATGCTGAGTCTGACGAAAGGTTATCACATGGACCCTCATGAAGTGTTGCGTTCGGCTAAGTTTCAGGAAGAATACAGTCAGATGGTGATAGTGAAAGACATCGATTTCTTCTCTCTCTGCGAACACCACATGTTGCCGTTCTACGGAAAAGCACACGTGGCATATATCCCTAACGGCTACATCACGGGATTGAGCAAGATTGCCCGGGTAGTCGATATCTTTTCCCATCGCCTGCAAGTGCAGGAACGCATGACGCTGCAAATCAAAGATTGCATCCAGGAAACACTGAACCCATTGGGAGTGATGGTGGTAGTGGAGGCAAAGCATATGTGTATGCAGATGCGCGGCGTGGAAAAACAGAATTCTATTACTACTACTTCAGACTTTACAGGAGCTTTCAATCAGGCCAAGACTCGTGAAGAGTTTATGAATCTGATTCAGCACGGCAGGGTGTAATACGCTTTACAAAATGTGGACGATGTAGTTCCCCACCGATGAGGGCTGCCTCCGGCACCGGGGAAGGAGTGCTTCGGCACCGATGAGGAGGGGGAGCGGCACCGATGAGGAATTTAGCGTAATACAACACGGTCGCCCAGGCGTTTCGCCATCAGACTTTGTACTTCCCGCAATTCATTGTAACGTTGCATCAGCGAATTACATTTCTCATTGTCATGGGCTAATGCCGGATCTTGCAGTGCATAAAGCATGTGCTTTAACTCTTCCGTAACGATCGCATATTTGAAATTGATCATCAGCATCGGGACGAGTTCGTAGAGACGCTCTTCGTCTGTTACGAGTTTCTGTGATTTCGAGTGATATTTACTTAGCTGGTAACGTACATTGATCAGATCCACGCTCAATCTGCTGATGGTCTGGTCGGGATGTGCCAGAAAGTAGCGTTCTGCGATGAATCCGGTATCGTGTATATGCGTAGCGGCTTCTGTCAGAATCTGCCGGTGTAACGGATTATGGAAAGCTAAATCATCTTCTTTCAGGTCATTAATCACGTATTCGATAACGGTTACCGGAACTTCATTTCCTTCCTCGTCAGTAAGGTTGCACATGATCTTTTCACCATAACGGACCACTGCTTGTAAGATCAGTCGCTCGAACTTGTAAAACTCCTGGCCCTCTTTTCCTTCCTGCGGAATAAAAGAGGTATAAGAATCGCTGGAAACAGCTGTATTAGTGGAAGGAGAAACCTCTCCGGGAGGAAATCCTGTTGCGCCTTCTGAAGTGGCAGGCATCGGATCTGCAAAGGATACGATATTACCTTGATCATCATAAACGGGTTCCGGTGGCATTCCGGTACCATAAGGACCTGAGCCGCCGGGATAACCCGGAATACCGGATACATTAGAAGCTTCGGAGCTGCTGTTGGCGGTTGAAGTTGTATTGTTGTAGCTGGGGCGGTTCGCTTTTTCGGCTTGCGCCTCTCTTAACTTGGCCACTTCCGCTACCAGTAACTTTTCTTCGATGCGCAGGTGCTGACTACATTCCTTGATGTAGACATCTCGTATAATGGCTTCCGGTATGACGGAAATACTTCGTACGATATTAGATATCAGTTCCGCTCGTTTGATCGGATCTTTACCCGCATCTTCCATCAGAAGATCCGTCTTGAAGCGGATAAAGTCTTTTTCGTGTTCACGGATGAATGTCTGAAACTCCTCCGAATTATGTTTGCGGGCAAAAGAGTCCGGGTCGTCTCCGTCCGGCAACAGGCATACTTTGATATTCATGCCTTCTTCCAGCAGCATGTCAATCCCTCGGATAGAGGCTTTGATACCTGCTACGTCACCGTCATAGAGTACGGTAATGTTGTTGGTGAAACGATGAATCAGACGAATCTGCCCCGGAGTCAGTGCGGTTCCCGAAGAGGCAACTACGTTTTCTATGCCCGATTGGTGCATAGAGATAACGTCCGTGTATCCCTCGACCAGGAAACATCTGTCTTGCTTGACAATAGCCTGTTTGGCAAAATAGATTCCGTATAGCTCGTTACTCTTGTGGTAGATTTCTGATTCGGGAGAGTTGACGTATTTTACTTTCACCCCTTTGGTGGCAGTACTTAATACACGTCCGCCGAATGCGACCACTTTCCCCGAGAGCGTATGAACAGGGAAAATCACACGTCCCCAGAAGCGGTCACGAAGACGATGGTCGTCCGTCTCGTAGCAGATGCCTGTTTTTACAAGGAACTCTTTTTTGTAGCCTTTGCGCAATGCTTCTTGTGACATGGCATCGTGGCTTTCCGTACAGTAGCCTAACTGGAATTTTTCGATGATGTCATCACGGAATCCACGCTGGCGGAAATAAGCCAAACCGATGCTGCGACCGTCTACATGATTCTTTAAGATATTCTGGAAGTAATCACGGGCGAAGTTATTGACAATGAACATACTTTCACGCGTTGTCTGCGCTTGTTTCTCTTCATTGGTCAGTTCCCGTTCTTTGATTTCGATGTTGTATTTCTTGGCAAGATATTTCAGTGCCTCGTAATACGACATCTGTTCGTGCTCCATGATGAAGTGGACTGAGTTTCCACCTTTGCCGCAGCTGAAACATTTACAAAGTCCTTTGGCTGGAGAGACACTGAATGACGGAGTCTTTTCGTTGTGGAACGGGCACAGACCTACATAATTCACTCCGCGTTTGCGCAGCGTGACAAACTCAGATACTACATCTACAATCTGTGCGGCATCTAAAATACGGTCTATGGTGGTTTGATCTATCATTCTTCTTTTCTCCTGTCATTCCGTTTTTGCGGATACAAAGGTACATATAAAAAAATCCCCTGCAAAGAACTTTTTTGCAGGGGATCGTTAAATCTTATCTAATGCGGGATCGATCCGAAACCCCGGTTGTTTTCAGTTTGTTTCTTTCTGTACGGAAAAGAATATATTTAGGCACGGATGACACGGATTTCACGGTTTTAGTGCTATGATTACGTAAAACAACCGTGAAATCCGTGTCATCCGTGCCTAATCCTTAATTTATAATTTAGTTCATTTCGGTACAGTATGGAGCTCAAACAGGCTTTTCGGACTGCCCCCTAATGTGTGTCCGATATAAGAATTAACCTATGAGGGCATAGAAATGAAGAATGATGGATGAAGAATTACTTTGCAGCGTGATAGCGCAGCTAATTCTTCATTCATCATTCTTCATTCTTCATTCAAAAGGCTTATTTGATCTTTTCCCGAATTTTCGTAAGATAGGCTTTCATGCCATCCGCGTCTTTCTTTTCGATGATTTCGAGAAGATTTTTCAACTCCGTCCGGATATTGGTTACTTGTCCCGGGGTGCGTGGGTTGAACAGGATTTCCTGAAGGAGGTAATCATCTTCGCTCAGTAGTCCTTTTGCGATAGCCATATGCTTCTTGAAAGTAGTTCCTGGAGCTTCCTGATGCTTCATCACTGCAGCAAAAACGAAAGTCGAAACGAACGGAATGGAGAGCGAGTATGCTACCGTTTCATCATGTTCGTCGAACGTGTATTCGAAGATATTCAGGCGTAGCGTCTGGTAGAGATCTTTGAAGAAAATCTTTCCCAAGTGGTCTCCTTCACTGATGATAATTGCGTTCTCGCTGCTCAGATTGCTGAGGCTGGCAAATGTCGGACCGAACATCGGGTGACTGGAGACATACCGGAATCCGCTTTCTTCGTAGAACTTCTTCAGTCCTGTCTTTACGGAAGCGATGTCACTGATGATACAGTCTTTGGGAAGCACAGGCAATACTTTGCGGAAGGCGTCCAGCGTATACTTTACTGTAGCGGCATTGATAACCAGTTCCGGTTCGAAGTCCTTGATCTCTTCCAATGTGGTGAAGCGATAGGTATTATACACGAAACGCAACTGGTGCGGGTTGACATCGAACACGGCTGTCTCATGCTGAAAGCTCAGTATATCAGTAAAGAAGGAGCCCATCTTGCCGGCTCCGAGGATTAATATTCTCATATCTATTATTTATTGGAGAGTTTTGAGTTACTATTGACTTTCTGGTCGGCCTCAGTTTATTTGTTAGTTTCCATTTGATTCTTGATTTCTCTTTCGCTTTTTATTTATTGATAATCTCGATCTGTTGGCGGACAGACTCTTCGTGGATTGCTTCGAAGATAAGCTTCATAAAGTCTGCGCTCATACCACATTGTTCTCCTTGCGCACCGCGTTTCTCCAGAATTTCATTGTAGCGTCCGGCTTGAAGAACGGTGATTCCATGTTCTTTCTTATAAGTACCGATTTCACGTGCTACGCGCATTCTTTTTGCCAGTTCCTGAATAATGTTGTCGTCACATTCGTCGATTTGCTTACGCAACTGAGTCAGACTTTCTGTGGTCTGGGTTTCTGTACGGATCACCAGTAAATTGAGAATGTAGTCGAGTACATCCGGAGTTACCTGCTGAGAAGCATCGCTCCATGCACAGTCCGGATTACAGTGGCTTTCTACGATCAGACCGTCGAAGTTGAGGTCCATTGCCTGTTGGCAGAGCGGGGCAATCAGTTCGCGTTTTCCTCCGATGTGGCTCGGGTCGCAGAAAATCGGCAGATTAGGCAGACGGCGGCGCAGTTCGATAGGAATGTGCCATTGCGGAAGGTTGCGGTATATCTTTTTGTCGTAGCTGCTGAAACCACGGTGGATAGCTCCCAGACGTTTCAGACCTGCATTGTTGATGCGCTCCAGTGCGCCGATCCATAATTCCAGGTCAGGGTTTACCGGGTTCTTTACCAATACGGGGATATCAACGCCTTTCAATGCATCGGCTATTTCCTGCACGGCGAAAGGATTGGCTGTGGTACGTGCACCCACCCAAAGGATATCGATTCCGGCTTTCAGACATTCGTAAACGTGTTTGGCAGTCGCTACTTCGGTAGAAACATACATACCTGTTTCTTTCTTTACTTCCTTCAGCCAGGCAAGTCCTTCTACACCGATTCCTTCGAAACCTCCCGGTTTGGTACGCGGTTTCCAGATGCCGGCGCGGTATATCTTTTGTCCTTTAGCTGCCAGCTGTTTGGCGGTGTCCATTACTTGCTCTTCAGTTTCTGCGCTGCACGGACCGGCAATAACAATCGGTCTTTTAGCTTCAATACCTGGTAATAAAATTGATTCGAGTTCCATATTCTTATTGTTTTTATTTTATTCTTGTTCTTATTCTTTGGGACAGCCGTTTGTCAGGTCTGCCTTTTGAGTTATTCTAATCGGTCTTTTTTAAGAAAGTTTCTTGATTCTTTCTAATGCCTCCGCTAACTTGGCATCTTTGCAGCAAAGAGAAATACGGATGTATCTTGCTCCGTTGCTGCCAAAGATAAATCCCGGAGTGATGAAGACTCTTGCTTCATGCAATACTTTTTCAGTCAGTTCCTCTACGTCTTTGCAGGAAGCGGGAATCTTTCCCCAAAGGAACATTCCCACTTGGTTTTCATCGTAGGTACACCCCAGCGTTTTCATTATTTCACCGGCCAGATGGCGGCGGCCACGATAGTTGTGGTTGTTGCCTTCGTACCAGTCCGCTTCGGCTTCCAGAGCTGTGGCAGCTGCCAGTTGCATGGCACGGAACATTCCGCTGTCGATATTGCTTTTTACTTTCAGTATCCATTGTACGAATTCTGCATTCGATGCCAACATTCCGATACGCCATCCCGGCATGTTGTGGCTTTTGCTCATGGAGTTGAATTCGATGCAGCATTCTTTGGCTCCCGGTACACTGAGAATACTGATCGGCTTTTCGTTCAGGATAAAGCTGTACGGGTTGTCATTCACGATGACGATATTCTTGCGGCGTGCGAAGTCTACCAGACGTTCGTAGAGTTCCGGAGTGGCGTTGGCTCCTGTCGGCATATTCGGATAGTTGGTCCACATTAGTTTCACGCGGCTCAGGTCCATCTTTTCCAATGCTTCAAAGTCGGGCATCCATCCATCCTCTTCTTTCAGGTCATAGCTGATCACTTCCGCACCGAGTATTTTACTCAGTGAAGTATAAGTAGGGTATCCCGGATTGGGTACCAATACCTGTTCACCCGGATTAACGAAAGCCAGTGTGACATGAAGGATACCTTCTTTAGAACCAATCAGTGGCTGTATTTCCGTATTCGGGTTCAGTTCTACTCCATACCAGCGTTGATACCAGGCTGCGAAACCTTTCCGAAGTTCCGGTATGCCCACATACGGTTGGTAGCCATGTCCGTTGGGATCGTGTGCATTGTTGCACAATGTTTCGATTGTTTCTTTGGAAGGAGGCATATCAGGACTTCCGATACCCAGACTGATAACGTCCTTTCCTTCTGCATTCATTTGTGCTACCTCTTTCAGTTTCTTCGAGAAGTAGTATTCGCTGACACTTGCCAATCTTTCGGCAGGAGCGATTTTATACGTTTGACTTTCCTTCTGCATATTCGCCTAATATTTTAAGTTCTTTGGTTAATGGAGTAATTGCTGCAATAGATTGTTTATATCTCAGATAATCATTGAAAGACACGTCAACGTAAAATTGATATTCCCATTCCCGTCCGATGATCGGCAGGGATTGTATCTTTGTCAGATTGATGTTGTAGAACGAAAGAATGGATAATACTTGTGACAGGCTTCCTTCTGTGTGTGGCAATGTGAATACCATGCTTGCTTTATTGGTCGCTTTTGCGTGATGCTGGCGAAGTTCGTCTACCTGCCATGGATCGGCAACTACCAGAAAACGGGTGAAGTTGTGTTTATTGGTTTCGATGCCTTCTTGCAGCACTTTCATTCCATACCGTTCTGCCGCAGCTTTTGAACAGATAGCTGCATGCCCTTTCAGGTTTTCTTTCTTGATGATTTCCGCGCTGCGTGCCGTATCTTCTCCTTCCACTACTTTGAGTTGCGGATGCTGATTCAGAAAATCACGGCATTGCATCAGGGCGATAGGGTGGGAGTTGACTTCTGTCAGGTCTTCCCAGTTTTCTTCGGGCAGACAGACGAAGCTATGTGAGATGCGCAGCTTGTATTCACCGATAATCTGTGTGCCGCTTTGTCTCAACAATTCATTGTTGTGCAGCAGGCTTCCCGCTATCGTATTTTCGATGGCTAGCATTCCGATAACTTGGCTGTCTTTCCGTATCGAAGTAAACACGTCTTCGAAGCTGGCACAACAGATTAACTCTATTTCTTCTCCCTCGAAGTACTTGTGTGCGGCGATATCGTGATATGAGCCGAGTGTTCCTTGAATTGCTATCTTTTTCATTGTTCTAATAGGGTTATATAAAAAAATCCCGCGTCCATATGGAAGCGGGATTTATATGATTAATTTCTTCATCTCAGTCCTTAAGCATCATGTCACTTGATACATACAAACTCCCGCTCTACTTTCTGGCTAAAGTAAAAGTAAAAAAAGAAGTAATATGCATAAGAAAATGATTTCATACGAATCTTTGTTTCTGCTTTGGTTTCTAATTCTGGGGCAAAAGTAATAATTTTCTGTTAGATGCAAACAAAAAGCGATACTTTTTTTGTTTTCTTCCCTAAAAAAGATGAAAAGGTCACCTGATATGACAGTAATGTTTCAGTTGAAAATGAGTATATACTGCTGTCTGCTTAGAAGATTCCCGGAAGTGCTTCCGGCTTCGGTCCCAGATTCTTGAATTCTCCGTTCAGACCGGCTTCATCTTTCGGGTTCAGCTCCAGTGACTTCTTCATATCTTCTACGGAGCCGTCTTTATCACCGCTCAATAGCTTGGCACGTCCGCGTTCTTTATAGGCTTCGGCGAAATTCGGGTTCAGTTCGATGGCTTCGTCAAACAGGCTGATAGCTTCTGTCAGTTTCTTCTGATTGATATAAAGCTGTCCCAGATAGAGGTAGGCTTGTTCGTTGAATGGGTTTATTTCCGTTACAAATTTGTAGTCCGTTTCTGCTTCTTCTTCCTGTCCGTTGGCTTCTTTCACCTTGCCACGCAGCAGGATGGCGGTCTCTTCTTCCGGATTCTGGGCGATTACGGCGTCTATGTCCTCCATTACTTCCTTGTATTGCTTCATTTGTAGCAAAGCCTCTGCGCGCATCAGACGAGCTTCGATGAAGTCGTCTTTCAGAGTGATGGCTTTCGTCAGATGGGCAATGGTCATGATTTCGTCATCCTGTCCTTTGCGGGCTTTTCCCAGCAGGAAGTGTGCGACTGCATTTCCTTCTTCGATGGCGATTGCTTTGCTGGCAGCTTCTTCCATAGCTTTGTAGTCTTCCTGGATGTAGCAGACATTGGCCAATGTGAGGAATGTGCTGGTGACATGGGGCTCCATCACTGCCATTTTTTCCAGAATTTCGCGAGCCTTTTCTGTTTCTCCCATTGGGATATAGAGTTGGCTGAGGTAACCCATTGTCTCGAAGTCCTCTTCGATGGCAAGTGCCTTGGTGAAGCATTTTATGGCATAATCCGGACGTCCCATGCGCTGTGCGCGCAGGCCGTCATATTTGAATATTTCGAAGTTTTTCTGATCGTTCTTTTGTTTTTCACTTTCCGGTGTTTCAGACTTACCGGAGAAAAAAGATTTAAAAAAGTTCGGCATGGTTGCGTTATTTTAGAGTTTGTCTGCAAATGTAATAACTTATTTTGAAATATGTAGCATTCCGTCCTGCATCTTCAGTCCGTCTTCGTCTAATAAATATCGGATTACTTGCCCGATATCTTCTTTTTCCGCTTTTATCTTATCGGCAATTTCGGCAGGAGTTAGTGGACTTTGACCAAGCAACTCCAGTATTTGCCTTTTCAATTCCTCATAAGATTTCTCAGATAAGTCGTTGCTGGCACGGTTGCTGAGGCAGACATCACATTGCCCGCAGTTATGTTCGTTTTTCTCTCCGAAGTAGTGGAGAAGCATCCGGCTCCGGCATACGTTTTCGGTAGTGACATATTCTTCCATAGCCTTGATACGTGCTTCATAGCGTGCCTTGCGCTCTTCGTAGACAATAGGGGGAATGTGCAGAAAGCGCAGATCCAATCGTTCGCGTGTATATATAATATAAGGAGTCTTTTTGCGGGGAATGTAATCGACGATGCGGCGTTTGGTTAATGTTACCAGTATGTTATAGATTTGCTGGCGTGTCAGTCCGGTGCGTAGGGCAAGCGATTCTTCACTGATATAGGCATAATCAGTGAAAACTCCCGTATACGAACGAAGAATCGTTTGTATCAAGGCATCCGCTTCTTTTCCCATTTCCCGTAGTTTATACAGTTCGTCCCGACGGATGGTAAAGAGGATTCGTGATGAATTATCCTGTTCGTCCGTGTATTCCAGATAGCCAGCCTGTGTCAGTATTTTCAGGGCACTGTCTACCGGCACCGGGAAGTATTTGAACTTCCGGCAAAATTCTTCCAGATTGAATTCCCGGATACATTGAAATCCGTCACCCATCGCCATTTGATAATAATACTGAAGATGTTCGTAGACATTCAGGATGTATTCTTTTTCGGGAAAGGTGTCGACAATACGTTTGTGGAGTGTCATCTTGTCGGATTTGGCGTACAGGATGACGGCATAAGCTTTCTCTCCGTCTCTTCCGGCACGTCCGGCTTCCTGAAAATAGGCCTCGGGTGAATCGGGCAGGTCGAGATGCAGCACGATACGTACATCGGGCTTGTCGATACCCATGCCGAAAGCATTGGTTGCCACCATGACACGGACTTCTCCGCTTTGCCAGCGTTTTTGCCGAAGGTCTTTGACGGCATTGTCCAGGCCGGCATGATAAAAGTCGGCGGTTATTCCTTCGTTTGTCAACAGTTCGGTGATTTCTTTGGTGCGGCGTCTGTTGCGGACGTAGATAATTGCACTGCCCGATATCCGTTGGAGGATATGCAGCAATTCTTTGGTTTTGTTATCCGTTTTGCGTACGATATATGCCAGATTCTTTCGTTCAAAGCTCATGCGAAAGACATTTCCTTCCCGGAAGTTCAGTCGGGTCTGGATATCTTTTACGACTTCGGGAGTTGCTGTAGCTGTCAGTGCCAGTACCGGTACTCCAGGCAACAGCTCCCGTATTTCTGCGATTTTCAGATATGCCGGGCGGAAGTCGTATCCCCATTGTGAGATACAGTGGCTTTCGTCCACCGTAATCATGGAGACTTTCATCGAACGCAACTTGGTACGGAATATTTCCGTATCCAGCCGTTCCGGAGAGATATAAAGGAACTTGTAATTGCCGAAGATGCAGTTTTCGAGTGCGGTAAGTATTTCTTGCCGTGTCATGCCCGAATAGATGGCAAGGGCTTTGATTCCCCGTTTTCGCAAGTTCTGCACCTGATCTTTCATCAAGGCGATAAGTGGGGTGATGACGATACAAATACCTTCCTGAGCGAGAGCGGGCACTTGAAATGTAATAGACTTACCGCCTCCGGTAGGCATCAGTCCCAGTGTGTCTTTGCCTTCGCCGATACTGGTAATGATCTCCTCCTGCAAGTCGCGGAAGGAGTCATAACCCCAGTATTGTTTTAATATCTCCTGATACTTATTCAATCGGCTTTATATCCTCGATTTGAAGTTGGACTTCGCCACGCTTATGCGTGTTCTCTTCGATTGTATAGCAGATGTCGAATGAACGCTTCGTCTTGATATAGCGCACATGAGAACTTTGTCCGAATGCGATACCGTTCATAACGTTATTCGATTTGTTGTCAACCAGTTCCAGTTTGATATGTTCCTGATCGCGTCCAACCACCTTGCTGGTACCGTAATCATAGACATGATGTGTGCAGAAGATCGGTTTGATGTTGTCCGGACCGAAAGGATTGAATTTCTTCAGGTCATTGAAGAATTTTGATGTAATATCCCTGAAATCAATCTCCGCATCTATGTTGATTACGGCACTGGTTTGTTCCGGCAGGATATGTTGTGACACATACTCTTCGAATCTTCGGGTAAAGACTTCCACATTTTCCACTTTCATGGATAATCCGGCTGCATACGTATGTCCGCCGAAGTTCTCCAACAGATCACGGCAATATTCGATTGCCTTATACACATCAAATCCGGAAACGGAACGTGCGGAACCGGTTGCCATGTCATCTGTTCGGGTGAGTACGACTGCCGGTCGGTAGTAAACTTCTGTCAGACGGGAGGCTACAATGCCGATGACACCTTTATGCCATTCCTCGTTGTAAAGCACGATGGAACGGCGTTCGGAGAGTCCTTCCAGATTGGCAACAATATTGTTGGCCTCTTCTGTCATGCTTTTGTCGAGATCTTTCCGGGTTTCATTGTATTGGTTGATTTGTCCGGCTTTCTCCAATGCTGCCGAGAAGTCCTTTTCCGTGAGCAGGTCTACGGCCTCTTTCCCGTTCTGGATACGTCCGGACGCATTGATGCGTGGTCCGATCTTAAATACAATATCACTGACGGTAATTTCCTTCTCGGAAAGTCCGCATACGTCGATGATGGCTTTCATGCCAACGCTGGGATTACTGTTCAGTTGTTTCAGACCGTGATAGGCGAGAATACGGTTTTCACCCATGATGGGGACAATGTCCGATGCAATACTCACCGCTACAAGGTCGAGCAGCGGAATCAAGTGATGAAACTCAATACCGTTGTTGATTGCAAATGCCTGCATAAACTTAAAACCGACTCCACAGCCGGAAAGGTGTGTGTATGGATAAGTGTTGTCCAGACGTTTGGCATTCAGAATAGCGACGGCAGGGGGGAGGATATCGTCTGGTACATGATGGTCGCAGATGATAAAGTCGATTCCCTTTTCTTTCGCATACGTGATTTCCTCTACTGCTTTTATGCCGCAGTCGAGTACGATAATCAATCCTACGCCGGTTTCAGAGGCGTAGTCGACTCCTTGTTTAGAAATGCCATACCCTTCGTTGTAGCGGTCGGGTATGTAATAGTCAATGTTCGAATAGAACTGTTGAATGAACTTGTAGACCAATGCTACGGCAGTAGTACCGTCTACGTCATAATCTCCATAAATCAGAATACGCTCTTTCTTTCCCATCGCCCTGTTCAGACGCTCCACTGCAATATCCATATCCTTCATCAGGAACGGATCGTGCAGGTCGGGCAACTGCGGGCGGAAAAACTTCTTGGCATCTGCTGCCTTCGTTATTCCCCGCTGCACCAGAAGTTGTCCAAGTATCGGGCTAATGCCTAATTCCTGGGCCAATATCTGGCTTGTCTCTGCCTGTTCGGGTGTAATGGGTTGATAATTCCATTTGTGATTCATTTTATATATTGTTTTTTCTTTTTCTGTTCTCAGGGGCTGGAAAGGCACTACTTTCCAACAAGGGGTAAAAGTACGAAAAAAAGCGGAAGGGTACAGTAGTTATGACGAAAATATTTCAAAACCTGCGGAATTAGCTCCTTACGGGGTTGGTATTCAAATGGAGTAAATTCGTACAGAAATGAACTAAATTATAAATTGAGGATTAGGCACGGATTACACGGATTTCACGGTTTTAGTGCTATGATTAATTACGTAAAACGACCGTGTTCATCCGTGTCATCCGTGCCTAAATATATTCTTTTCCGATTCAGTTTGCCTCAAATCCGTACAAATGAATTAATTTATATCCGGGTATATTGGTAATATGACAGGAGAAGTCTATCTTTGTATGATTAGTTATTACACAAAATGTGAACCCAAAACTTACAGACTGTTTATGAGAAGAAATCTTGTTGGTATCATTGTTCTAATCTTGTTGTCCGTTAAAGTCGTAAATGCACAGACTGTTGCTGATTCTATAGCAATAGTGACAGCTCATTGGGAAGTGGTGACCGTAGAAAATGGAATTGTACATAAGCGGGCTTCCATCCCTTTTCTTTATCAAGGCACTCAGTCCATTAATATATTGGAGATAAATCCGAAGGCTGGCAAAAAGGTCGGTATTGCCTTTACCGGACAATTGGAGAAAATAAGCCGGATTGCCCCGAAACATCAGGCAATCGGAGCCATCAACGGTTCCTATTTCGATATGACGAAAGGAAACTCTGTCTGTTTTCTGAAGGTGGGAAGTCAGGTTGTGGACACTACTTCGTTGGATGAATTGAAGTTGCGGGTGACAGGAGCGGTTTATGAGAAGAAAGGAAAAGTGAAGCTCATTCCTTGGGACAGGCAGATCGAGAAGAACTACAAGAAAAATAAAGGTTCCGTGTTAGCTTCCGGTCCGTTGATGTTGAAAGACGGGAAGTACTATGATTGGAGTCAGTGCGATGCCAATTTTATAGAAACCAGGCATCCGCGTAGTGCTATTTGTCTGACTGAAGAAGGAAAGATTCTGTTTGTTACTGTCGATGGGCGATCTCCGGAAAATGCTGTCGGAATCAACATTCCGGAACTGGCACATCTGCTTCATGTATTGGGTGGAAAAGATGCGCTGAATCTGGATGGAGGAGGTTCTACCGCCTTATGGCTGTCCGGGGCACCGGAAGAGGGAATTGTGAACTTTCCCTGTGATAACAGAAACTATGATCATCAAGGAGAGCGTAAGGTGGCAAACTTCCTTTATGTTCATTAAGAGAGTATTCACATGGTTGCCGTTCACTTTTGGAGAGAGGAATTATATATAATATAATGTATAGGCAAGTAATTTCTATTATATAGCGGACATGATTCAGTATAAAACTTTTTTTATCACTCAGGTTTGGGCTCTCCAAAGTCAGGCACCGATGAGGAATGGTCCCGGCACCGGGGAAGGCCCCCTCCGGCACCGATGAGGAGTATCCCCGGCACCGGGGAACTTATTTCTTTCAGTTTTTCTTCTTGCGTAAGTCTTTTCCTTCAAATTTGCAGATTGCTTCTATCCAATCTTCGGTTAGCGGCATCGATTCATGTTTTTCCAAGTCGAAAGTAACCATGATCGATTGGCAGACACATTTGACTTCCTGCGTTTTCGTGTCAATCACCCGTTGAATGAGATGAAAGCTTTTAGTCCCAATTTCAGAAACGGCGGTTTGTACAGCGATATGATCAGATGCGAAAATCTGCTTTACAAAGTTGGCTTCGATATGAACAACGACTATGCCGATCTTTTCCCAGTCCACTCCCGGACATACGGAAGCAAAGTATTCAGTCTTCCCCAAATCATAGAAAGAAAAGTAAACGGTATTGTTGACGTGGCCGAATTTGTCTACGTCGTTGAAGCGCAACTGGATAGGCAGTGCATGATGAAATACGATTTCTTCCATTGTTTTCCCTTAATCTTTTTTATTTCGATGCAAAAGTAGTACTTTTGCGTGTTATTCTCAACAGAAATAGTTCAAGAAATGATAGAAGATATTAAAAAAGCCTGTCAGGTGATGAATGAAGGAGGTGTTATCCTTTATCCCACCGATACCGTATGGGGTATAGGCTGCGACGCTACTAACGAAGAGGCTGTACGCCGGGTGTATGAGATAAAAAAACGTGCCGATAGTAAGGCTATGCTGGTACTGGTGGACTCTCCCGTGAAGGTGGATTTTTATGTACAGGATGTTCCTGATGTGGCATGGGATCTGATAGAAGTAGCCGACAAACCATTGACTATTATTTATTCCGGTGCGCGAAATCTGGCTCCGAACCTGTTGGCAGAGGATGGCAGCGTAGGTATCCGGGTGACCAATGAAGATTTTTCCAGACGACTTTGTCAGCAATTCCGTAAGGCGGTTGTTTCTACTTCCGCCAATATCAGCGGAGAGCCGGGGGCAGCCAACTTTAGTGAGATCAGCGACGAAGTCAAGGCGGCGGTTGATTATATTGTCGGTTTCCGGCAGGATGATATGAGCCGTCCAAAGCCCTCGAGTATTATAAAGTTAGACAAAGGCGGAGTGATCAAGATAATTCGTGAATAAATGAAGAGAGAGGAGAAACTGAGCTTGTTACAGCGTTGTATCAGATGGCGGGAAGCCAATATCAAGGAAAAGCAGTTTATCCTTATATTAAGTTTCCTGGTCGGAATCTTCACTGCGATTGCTGCTTTATTTTTGAAGTTCCTTATTCATCAGATACAAAATTTCCTGACTGACAACTTTAATGCGACATCAGCCAACTACTTGTATTTGGTATATCCGGTAATCGGTATTTTTCTGGCCGGATGGTTTGTGCGCAATATTGTGAAGGATGACATCAGCCATGGAGTTACCAAAATTCTATATGCGATATCGCGTCGTCAAGGACGCATCAAACGGCATAATATCTGGTCGTCTACGATTGCCAGTGCTATCACGATCGGCTTCGGTGGATCGGTTGGAGCGGAGGCCCCGATTGTTTTAACAGGATCTGCCATCGGTTCCAATCTGGGAAGTGTTTTCAAGATGGAACACCGTACGCTGATGTTGCTAGTCGGTTGTGGTGCGGCAGGTGCAATTGCAGGTATCTTTAAGGCTCCGATTGCCGGACTTGTATTTACGTTGGAAGTACTGATGATCGACCTCACGATGTCATCTCTGCTTCCTTTGCTGATTTCCGCCGTAACGGCGGCAACCGTTTCTTATATCACGACCGGGACAGAAGCCATGTTCAAATTCAACCTCGACCAGGCTTTCGAACTGGAACGTATCCCTTATGTGATTCTGCTGGGTATTTTCTGCGGATTGATTTCTCTCTATTTCACACGGGCAATGAACTCTATAGAAGGGGTATTCGGGAAACTCAAGAACCCCTACCAGAAGCTAGCTTTTGGTGGTGTGATGCTAAGTGTGCTGATCTTCCTTTTCCCTCCGCTCTATGGCGAAGGTTATGATACGATCAATCTTTTGTTGAACGGAACTTCAGCAGCGGAATGGGATACGGTCATGAACAACTCTATGTTCTACGGCTATAGTAATCTGTTGCAGGTTTATCTGATGCTGATTATTTTACTGAAAGTGTTTGCTTCCAGTGCGACGAACGGTGGCGGTGGTTGCGGTGGTATTTTCGCACCTTCGCTTTATCTGGGCTGTATTGCCGGATTCGTATTTTCCCATTTCAGTAATGACTTAGCCTTTTCTGCTTATCTGCCCGAAAAGAATTTCGCATTGATGGGAATGGCGGGTGTTATGAGTGGAGTCATGCATGCTCCGTTGACAGGTGTATTCCTGATTGCCGAACTGACCGGAGGTTATGACCTGTTTCTTCCCTTGATGATTGTATCTGTCAGTTCCTATCTGACGATTATTGCTTTCGAGCCTCATAGTATCTATTCGATGCGTCTGGCCAAGAGAGGGCAGCTCCTCACACATCATAAGGATAAGGCGGTATTGACCTTGATGAAAATGGAGAATGTGGTGGAAAAAGACTTCGTGGTAGTGCATCCGGAAATGGATTTGGGCGAGTTGGTGAAAGCCATTGCTACTTCCCATCGTAACGTGTTTCCGGTGACGGATAAAAAGACCGGCGAATTGTTGGGAATTGTCCTGCTCGATGATATCCGCAACATCATGTTCCGGCAAGAACTTTATCATCGCTTTACTGTTAATAAATTAATGACATCTGCTCCTGCCAAGATATTCGATACGGATGGAATGGAGCAAGTGATGCAGACATTTGATGATACCAAAGCATGGAATCTTCCGGTTGTCGATGAGGAAGGGCGCTATCAGGGATTTGTCTCCAAATCGAAGATATTTAACTCGTACCGTCAGGTATTGGTACATTTTTCCGAAGATTAACCGCAGGTGTACATTTTCTGGTATGGATGATACGGATTAAGCTTGTTGTTCTATGTAACTTCTGACTACTGTGAAATCTGCGTCATCCGTGCCTAAATAATATACTTAAGATGATGAAGAAAGAAGATTTAAGAATCGTTTATATGGGTACTCCCGATTTTGCGGTGGAGGCCCTGCGTCAATTGGTAGAGGGCGGCTATAACGTGGTAGGCGTGATAACGATGCCCGATAAACCGGCCGGACGCGGACATAAAATTCAATATTCTCCTGTCAAGCGATATGCACTCGAACAGAATTTGCCGTTGCTGCAGCCGGAGAAACTGAAAGATGAGGCTTTTGTGCAGGCCCTTCGTGACTGGAAAGCGGATCTTCAGATTGTGGTTGCTTTTCGTATGTTGCCGGAAGTAGTCTGGAACATGCCACGGTTGGGTACTTTCAATCTGCATGCTTCGCTGCTTCCCCAGTACCGGGGCGCAGCTCCTATTAACTGGGCGGTCATTAATGGAGATACAGAGACAGGCATCACCACCTTTTTCCTGCAACACGAGATTGATACCGGAAAAGTGATTCAGCAGGTACGTGTACCTATTGCAGATACGGATAATGTGGAAGTGGTGCATGATAAACTGATGGTGCTTGGTGGAAAACTGGTACTTGAAACCGTAGATGCTATATTGAATGATACAGTGAAGCCGATTGCTCAGGAAGATATGGCAGTGGTAGGAGAACTTCGCCCTGCTCCAAAGATTTTTAAAGAGACTTGTCGGATTGACTGGCATTCTCCGGTGAAGAGGGTCTATGATTTCATTCGTGGACTGTCGCCTTATCCTGCTGCATGGAGTGAATTAGTCAGTCCGGAAGGAGAAGCGGTAGTAATGAAGATTTTTGAGAGCGAGAAGATTTATGAGGCACATCAGCTGGCTGTCGGAACAGTTGTGACAGATGGCAAGAAATATATAAAGGTGGCTGTGCCCGATGGATTTGTTTCTGTTCTATCTTTGCAGCTTCCCGGCAAGAAACGTCTGAAGACCGATGAATTGCTTCGTGGATTCCGCTTGTCGGATGGATATAAAATGAATTGATAGAATGAACTGACCACGGTCAAGCTAACTTAGAACTTAAAACAATAGAATGATGAAACCGATTATTTCTCCTTCCATCCTTTCTGCCGACTTTGGGTATTTGGCGAGAGACCTTGAAATGATAAACCGCAGTGAAGCGGAGTGGGTGCATATTGATATAATGGATGGGGTATTTGTTCCTAATATTTCATTTGGCTTTCCGGTACTGAAGTATGTGGCGAAGCTGACTGACAAACCGTTGGATGTACATCTGATGATTGTCAACCCGGAGAAGTTCATTCCCGAGGTAAAGGCATTGGGGGCACATACGATGAATGTCCATTATGAGGCTTGTACTCATCTGCACCGGGTGATTCAGCTAATTAAAGAAGCCGGAATGCAGCCGGCTGTAACTATAAACCCGGCAACTCCTGTTGCTTTACTTCAGGATATTATTCAGGATGTATATATGGTGCTTGTTATGAGCGTAAATCCAGGATTTGGCGGACAAAAGTTCATTGAACATTCTGTAGAGAAAGTCCGTGAACTGCGTGCCTTGATAGAACGAACAGGTTCGAAAGCATTGATTGAAGTAGATGGTGGAGTGAATCTGGAAACTGGTGCCCGCCTGGTGGAAGCAGGGGCAGATGTACTGGTAGCCGGTAATGCAGTCTTTGGAGCACCGGACCCGGAAGAAATGATTCGTCAGTTACACAGGCTGTAACGAATACATTGAATACTGCCTGTTTACATCAGTATCCTTATATACGCCTGATTATCCCGTGGATAGCAGGCGTTTTTTGTGGAGATTGGTTCTTTGATCAATCGGCGGAGCTACTTTGGAGCATTCTGGCCTTTTGTCTCTTTACCGGTCTGTCCATTGCTTTTTATTACTTGGAGCGTTATTCTCTCCGGTGGTGTTTCGGAGTTTCTGTCTTTGCTCTTTGTTTCGCAGGAGGATGGGGAAGTATCAGCTGGCAATTAAAACAAACGGTGTATGACTTTCCGGAAAAGGAAACTGTCTATCGGGTACAGTTAACGGATACTCCTGAAGCGAAAGAACGAACTTTGCTTTGTAGGGTATGGCTTGAAGGACAGCATGATTCATCATACGTATGTCCGATAGGACGGAAGGCGATTCTTTACTTACAGAAAGATTCATTGGTCACTCAATTGAAGGTGGGAGATGAGCTGTTTGTATCTGTCCGTATTTCTTCACCTGTCAATGGGGGGAATTTCGATGAATTTGACTATGTCCGGTATTTGATGCGGCATGGTATTAGTGGAACGGGCTATGTACCCTCCGGAAAGTGGGTGCGGGTGTCGTCATCCGCTGCGGCTTCTTCTCATGCTTCCGGTTTTCTTCATTTCATTCAATATACTGCCATTTCTTATCGGGAAAAGGTGATCGACCTTTATCGAAAGCTGGGATTTGAAGGAGATGAGTTGGCTGTACTCTCTGCGCTGACTGTAGGAGAAAAAGCCGATTTGAGCGAATCTATCCGTGAAAGCTATTCTGTATCCGGTGCCAGTCATATTTTAGCTTTATCCGGTTTGCACATCGGACTTTTATATGCTTTGTTCTTTCTTCTTTTTCTGAAACCTCTTGTACGGAGGTGGCGGGGCATCCGATATTTCCGTTCCGTGCTGCTTCTTGTCTTATTGTGGTCTTTTGCCTTTTTTACGGGACTGTCTCCATCTGTAGTCCGTTCAGTAAGTATGTTTTCAATTTTGACAATTGCTGATCTGTTTGGGGGGCGGTCATTGTCTTTGAATACACTGGCTGCTACTGCATGGGTAATGTTGCTTGGTAATCCGGCCTGGTTATTCGATATTGGTTTTCAATTATCTTTTCTCGCGGTGCTTTCTATTTTGTTGCTTCAGAAGCCTGTCGGTCGGCTGTTACCTGTGAAGAACCGAATAGGAAAATATGTATGGGGATTGATGAGCGTATCCATAGCGGCGCAAATAGGGACCGCCCCACTTGTGCTGCTTTATTTTTCCCGCTTTTCCACTCATTTCTTGCTGACTAATTTAGTGGTTATTCCTTTGGTAACCCTGGCTTTATATACTACCGTCTTTATGCTTTGTCTGACTCCGTTGCCTGCCGTTCAGTACCTTGTGGCAGAAGTAGCCAGATTCTTATTGAAAGCGCTGAATGGTTTTGTCCGATGGATTGAACAACTGCCTTATGCCTCTTTGGATGGTATCTGGGTTTATCAGTTGGAAGTACTGGGCATCTATATATTCTTTCTACTCTTCTTTTATTATTCAAAGACCCGGAGATTCCGGAACTTAGTCATTTGTCTTTCTTTCCTGTTGTGTCTGGGTATCTGTCACACAGTAATGTATGGGTATGACCGTCCTCATTCAAGCCTTGTATTTTATAATGTCCGTGGTTGTCCGGTGGTGCATTGCATCGGAGAGGACAGGCGCTCTTGGTTGAGCTATGCTGATACTTTGCCAGATAAGCATCGATTGCAGATGGTAGCTGCTAATTATTGGAGTCGTCATCAACTCCTGCCTCCGGTAGAAATTACGACTGATTGTCAGGGAGTTGATTTCTCCCGTCATCAGCAGATCGTATTTTATCACGGTTGTCGCATTTGCATGGTGACTGACAATCGTTGGCGAAACAAATCTGCCGTTTCACCGTTATCTATTAATTACATGTACTTGTGCAAAGGTTATAGTGGTCGTCTGGAAGAACTGACCAGACTTTTTTCTCCATCCTTTATCCTATTGGATGCTTCCCTCTCAGATGATCGCAAACGGCTCTTCCGGGAGGAATGTGAGAGGCTGGGTTTACATTTTCTCTCTTTGTCCGAAGAAGGTTCTGTGCGGTTTTTGCTCTAAGTACAAAGAATTATCGTACATTTGCAACTCGAAAAAGAATATGGTATGTTGACTAAAGTAATCGAACAGGCTAAAATCGACCATTTTACAAAATGGTTTGAACGCGCTGACAAAATAGTAATCGTTTCTCATGTATCGCCCGACGGCGATGCTATCGGCTCTTCACTGGGGCTTTATCACTTTCTCGATTCACAAGAGAAAACAGTAAATGTAATTGTTCCTAACGCTTTCCCCGATTTCCTGCGTTGGATGCCGGGAAGTAAGGACATCCTTTTATATGATCGCTATAAAGACTTTGCGGACAAACTGATTGCCGAAGCTGATGTGATCTGCTGTCTGGATTTTAATGCCTTAAAGCGTATTGATGACATGGCAGATGCTGTTGCTGCTTCTCCCGCGCGCAAAGTGATGATCGACCATCATCTTTATCCCGAAGAATTCTGTAAGATCACCATGTCTTATCCTAAGATATCTTCCACTTCAGAATTGATATTTCGTCTGATTTGCCGTATGGGGTACTTTAGTGATATCTCAAAGGAAGGCGCAGAATGTATCTATACTGGTATGATGACGGATACAGGTGGCTTTACTTACAATTCCAACAATCGCGAGATCTATTTTATCATTAGCGAACTCCTTTCAAAAGGGATTGATAAAGACGATATCTATCGCAAAGTGTACAATACTTATTCGGAGAGCAGATTGCGTCTGATGGGGTATGTGTTGTCAAATATGGTGGTTTACTCAGATTACAATGCCGCATTGATATCGCTGACAAAGGAAGAACAAAGTAAGTTTGACTATATAAAAGGTGATAGTGAGGGTTTTGTGAATATTCCCCTCACAATCAAAAACGTTTGTTTCTCCTGTTTCTTGCGGGAAGATACAGAGAAGCCGATGATCAAGATTTCTCTTCGTTCAGTCGGTACTTTCCCATGCAATCAGCTCGCTGCCGAATTCTTTAATGGGGGTGGTCATTTGAACGCTTCGGGCGGTGAATTTTTCGGAACGATAGAGGAGGCGAAAGCCGTTTTCGAACAGGCACTGGAGAAATATAAACCTTTGTTGACAGCCAAAAGTTGAGAATGGAAGGTTAAAAGTAGACAGAGAAAGGTTAAAAGTTACCAACTTTCAACTTTCCCCTTTCATCTTTCAATGAATTTGAGATACATTTGTGCAGAATATAGCTAAATAACAGATAATGAAGAAACTTGTATTTTTATTTCTCTCTTTGTTGGCAGCCGGAAGTATATTCCAGGCATGCGACGATTCAAAGACTTACGCTGAAATGTTGGAGGACGAAAAGAATGCGGTGAATAAATTCATCAAGGATAAAGGAATCCGGATCATTTCACAGGACGAATTTGAGAAG
Source organism: Bacteroides faecis (assembly GCF_020091505.1). Lineage (NCBI taxonomy): Bacteria > Pseudomonadati > Bacteroidota > Bacteroidia > Bacteroidales > Bacteroidaceae > Bacteroides > Bacteroides faecis. Next base: position 2,058,292 of record NZ_CP081916.1, read on the forward strand.
AATGATACTGTCACCAATTTGGACCGGAATGAATATGTAGCCCTTTCCGATGGTGTATATATGCAGATTGTAGATCGTGGAAGTGCTGAAAACAAAACGGATACTTTTGCAAACAACAATGAGATTTGTGTTCGTTATATCGAGGAAGATATAATGACACGTGACACTACTTGTTTCAATGTTTTTCTGGAAGAGTGGGGAGATGCAAATCAGCTTTATACGAATCCTGCTGTATTCCGTTATGTAGCTGAAGGCAGCTATGTGTATGGTACTTTCATTCAGATGGACTATTACTGGGCAAGCTACTACCAGTCAACAGCCGTACCTGCAGGCTGGTTGCTGGCGTTACCGTTTGTGCGCAACTATGCTCACGTACGTTTGATCGTTCCTTCCAAGGTAGGACATTCGTCAGCGCAACAATACGTCAATCCATACTATTATGATATTTGGACATTCAGCAAAGCACTGAATTAAAACACCAATATAAATCTTAGTTAAAAACCTATGACTCTAATCAAATCTATCTCTGGAATCCGCGGAACTATTGGCGGAATAGCGGGTGAGGGACTAAATCCGCTTGATATTGTAAAATTCACCTCGGCTTATGCTACTTTGATTCGTAAGACCTGCAAAGCGCAAAGCAACAAGATTGTAGTGGGACGCGACGCTCGCATCTCTGGTGAAATGGTAAAAAACGTAGTTGTTGGTACATTGATGGGAATGGGATGGGACGTTGTAGACATTGATCTGGCTTCCACTCCGACTACAGAATTAGCTGTGACGATGGAAGGTGCCTGTGGCGGTATCATCTTGACAGCCTCTCATAATCCCAAACAGTGGAATGCACTGAAACTACTCAACGAACACGGCGAATTTCTGAATGCGGAAGAAGGTAACGAAGTGCTTCGCATTGCTGAGGCTGAAGAATTCGATTATGCCGATGTAGACCACCTGGGCTCTTATCGCAAAGATCTGACTTACAATCAAAAACATATTGACAGTGTGTTGGCTCTCGATTTGGTGGATGTAGAAGCGATCAAGAAAGCTGATTTTCGTGTAGCTATCGACTGTGTGAACTCTGTAGGAGGTATTATCCTTCCGGAACTTTTAGAACGTCTGGGCGTGAAGCATGTAGAGAAACTCTATTGCGAACCCACTGGAAATTTCCAGCACAATCCCGAACCGCTTGAAAAGAACTTGGGTGATATCATGAACCTGATGAAAGGTGGAAAAGCCGATGTTGCTTTTGTGGTAGACCCGGATGTTGACCGCCTGGCTATGATTTGCGAGAACGGTGTCATGTATGGTGAAGAATATACATTGGTGACTGTAGCCGATTATGTATTGAAGCATACTCCGGGTAATACGGTCTCTAATTTGAGTTCTACCCGTGCGTTGCGCGATGTAACTCGTAAATATGGAATGGAATATAGCGCTTCAGCTGTAGGAGAAGTAAATGTAGTAACCAAGATGAAAGCTACAAATGCCGTAATCGGTGGTGAAGGAAACGGTGGAGTAATATATCCGGCCAGCCATTACGGACGTGATGCTTTGGTAGGTATCGCTTTATTCCTCAGCCATCTGGCTCATGAAGGAAAGAAAGTGAGCGAACTTCGCGCTACTTATCCTCCTTACTTCATCGCCAAGAACCGTGTAGACCTGACTCCGGAGATTGATGTAGATGCTATTCTGGCTAAAGTAAAGGAAATCTATAAGAACGAAGAAATCAATGATATCGACGGTGTAAAGATTGACTTTGCGGATAAATGGGTACATTTGCGTAAGAGTAATACGGAACCGATTATTCGTGTGTATAGCGAGGCTTCCACAATGGAGGCTGCTGAGGAGATCGGACAGAAGATTATGGATGTAATCAATGAACTAGCCAAGTAGACAACGATTTATTTGTTGTGAAGATATAGAGAAGGGAGAGCTTATTTATAAGTTCTCCTTTTTTTATGGTCTCCTGTTCCGTTTTAACTGTTAATATAGGAGTTGTCTTGGCGAAGACAGAAGAAAGTTTTGGAAATCTGCGACTGAAAATATACCTTTGTCACATTATACATCTGTTTAGTTATCAATATGCTATGAAAAAATACTTACTCCTGATCTTTGTTATATTGATTCATTCATTTGCTGTCTTGGCTGATAATGTAAAGGATACTTATCTTTTCCGCAAGGTGGATTATCAGTTAGGGTTATCTAATAGTGCTGTATTGTCCCTTTTTCAAGATAATGAGGGGTTGATGTGGTTTGGTACTTACGATGGTGTAAACTGTTACGACGGGAAAAGTATGGAAGTCTTTCGTTCGGACTTTTCGGAACAAAAGACTTTGAGCAATAATGTCATTCATTCTATCCAGCAGGCTGACAGTAGTTGCTTGTGGGTTACCACTCATTTAGGTGCCAACCGTTTCTCCAAAGATTCGCGTCAAGTGATTTGTAACTATGAGTTCGGCGGTGATTTTGTAATTCACTCCAATCCGAAGGGGAATACCTGGGCTTTGGGGTATGGATGGATTTCCTATTATAATACCCATCATCGTCGTTTTGTCAATGTGCCGATGCCGGACATTCATATGCTGAAGGTAGATACCCGTGCTTTTGTGACGGATGAGGGCGAGTTATATCTTTTCCCTTATCAGAGCGGCGATCTTTACCGTTTTTCTTTGAGTTCTTTTGATCAGGATACGTTGAGTACCCGGCTTGATGTCACCCCTTCCCGTTTCCACTCGAAAACGATAGAATACGTCTGTTACCAGAACGGCGTATTCTGCTTCTATGATTCCGATAAGGATTTATTTGTATATGATATCTCCAGAAAGTCGAAGATATATATACGTAACATTGGCGATATGGTGCGGAAGTATGGGACAATTTCCGGTATTGTACCTTTCCATGAAGATATTATGGTTGCTTTCCAGACAAATGGGCTGATACGTCTGCGCATGTCACAGAAATATGCCGAAGAAGTAGTTAATCGTAATATACGGATTTTTGCCATCTATAATGATCCCCGACAGGGAGTATTGTGGATAGGGTCTGACGGACAAGGAGCAATTATGTATTCAAGGAAATACTCCATTGCTACCAATGTGATGCTGAATAGTCTGTCACCGAATCTGAGTCGGCAGGTAAGATCTGTTTTGACCGATAAGTATGGAGGGCTTTGGTTTGGCACCAAAGGGGACGGGCTGTTGCACATCCGGAATTATCGCGATGGTGTACAGGTTGCCAATGCAGAAATTTATTCACCTGATGGCAAGCAGAATGTGTCTTCTTATGTCAAACTGGATCGGGAATTTCAAGTGTATGCCATGACGGAAAGCCGTTATATGAATGGATTTTGGATAGGTACTGGTTCATCATCGGGGCTATGTTATTATTCTTTTGACGATGGACGATTGCATGAACTTACGTTGGAAAAGACACAGGAGATAGATGAGGTACATTCTATATTTGAAGCGAATGATACTACATTATATGTAGCTTCATCAGGAAGTGGCTTTTGTAAAGTGATACTTGATAAAGGTAAACCGGGAGATATTCGGATAAAGTCGAGCAAGCATTATCGTTTCTTCTATGAGCAGCAGGAACTCAATCTTTTTTATAGTATGGTATCCGAAGGTGACTCCTTATTGTGGCTAGGCAGTCGGCAGCGGGGATTGATACGCTTCAACAGAGAGACGGATGAGTATCAGATTTACTCATTGAATGAAATGTTGCATAAGTCGGTTGATGATATTCTCTGTCTGCATTGGTATAAAAAAGATCAATTATATGTAGGTACTACCTCCGGTTTGGTGCGTGTCACCTTTAGAGGACGCAAGCTTGAAGCGGACTATATCGGACGCGAACATGGATTGCTTAATGACATGATTCATAGTATTCTCGAAGATGATAACGGATTACTCTGGCTGGGGACTAACCGGGGGCTTATCAAGTTCAATCCGGATAATTCATTCTCGCATGCTTATTATTATAGTGGCGGCATACAGATCGGAGAGTTCAGTGATGATGCCTATTATCATTGTCCCTATACCGGTAACCTTTTCTTCGGAGGAATCGATGGATTGCTTTATTTGGATAAGAAAGTTTCTGCGGTCCCCGAATATTATCCGGAAATATTGTTGCGTAAGTTAGTGATTGAGAAGACATCTGTCAATCTGCAGGACCACTATTTGCCCGACAGGAAAGGTCTGGAAATGAAAGGTGCGAAGGTGTCTTTCTCCCTTTTCTTTGTGGTGCCCGATTATGCCAGTGGCGGTGACGTGGAATACTCATACATACTTGAGGGATATGACAAGGATTGGGGAGCTTTCAGCAGTGTCAACGAAGCATCCTATTTTAATGTTCCCTCCGGGCACTATCTCTTTAAGGTACGATACAAGAAAGATGTATTTGCTACGGAATACAAAACCTTTTCCATTCCGGTTTACATTCTGCCGCCCTGGTATCTGACGGTGTATGCATATATTATTTATTTGCTGCTGGGGCTTGTATTGGCGATCTATGTGATTCACTTGTTCCGCAAGTATTTCCGTCACGAACGGGTGTTGCAGGAATTACTGGAAACGGAGCACCGTAACACTTCTCTGGTGGCAGACAGTTATAAAGAACGTGAAGTACTCGACAATTGTACTCTTATTTATCAGGCATGCGACCGGTTGAATGACAAGAGTCTTTCACCGGTTGAGCATACTGCGAAAGTAAATCAGATTCGTGAATCCGTCATGGCATTGCTTTTTGGCGTTGGTGTCGGAGATGAGTGCTTCCGCCTGTTGTCCTCGTTGCAATTTTCTGTTACGGGCCGGCTGTATATGTTGAAATTGGCGGAAGAAGTACATCGTGTACTGGAAAAGGAAGGTTACCATATGTCTCTCATTCGTCTGGATATCCCGGACAGTTTTACTTTTCCTGCCTATAAAAACGCATTACGCTGTATTCTTTATTTTAGCTACCTCTATATAGCCAGCCGGAACGGGGCGGAAGTGTCTCTGACCGCAAAAGAGGAAGATAACAGAATGCTGCTGTCATTTTTTTCCTCCGACCATACGGTAAAGGGATTGTATGATGTACTATCCGATCAGGAACCTTTGCCCGTAAAAGGAAAAGATTCGGATGACCAGTTCCGTATCAGGACGATGCAGCGTTTCGTCTTTTCGGCATTGAAACAGCAAAACTGCACTCTCTTTTATGCCACTGATGCAGAGCAGGTGAACAGGCTGACCATTACTTTTGATCCGGCTGCTATCGCAGAGCAGAACGAAACTCGTCAAACGGTTTTATTACTGGAAGACAGAGAGGAGATGATTTGGCTGATAAGCGGACTACTATCCGATGAGTATGAAGTACGTCCGGTGAGAAGTATACAAGCGGCATTTGATGAGATGCATACTTCAGCTCCGGCATTGTTTCTGGTAGATATGCTGATGTATACCGATGCGGAGAGCACTTTCATGAAATACATCAATAAGAATCGTTCAATGCTTTCAAAGACTGCATTTATTCCGATGCTGACCTGGAAAGTCAGTACGTCTATGCAACGCGAACTGATTTTGTGGGCAGATTCCTATCTTGTCCTTCCTTATGACATACCCTTCCTGAAAGAAACTATTCATAAAACATTCTATGGGAAGCGGGAAGCCAGACAGGTATATCTGGAAGAGCTGGAGGGCTGGAGCAATTCCATTGTCTGTACTACTGCTGAGCAAGCAGATTTTGTTCGGAAATTCCTGCAGGTGGTAGAGCAGAATCTGGATCGCGAAGATTTGGGATCTACTTTTGTAGCGGAGCAGATGTTGATGAGTCCCCGTCAGTTTTACCGTAAACTGAAGGAGATATCGGGAATGTCTCCAAGTGATCTGATTAAAGACTATCGGATGGAAAAGGCTGCCAGGTTATTGCGTGATGAAGCGTTGTCGATACAGGAAGTCATTGCTGATGTCGGTATTTCCAGCCGTGCTTATTTCTATAAGGAATTTACCCGTAAGTTTGGCATGACTCCGAAAGTGTACAGAGAAAAAACTCTGGAGAATGACGGACGTAAGGGCCGGGAATGAGGAATAAGACCGGACCGGCAGTCGGGTACAGGCTGTCGGTAAAGACTCAATTCTATGCTGGACTATGCTGTTTGTCATGGAAAACGCCCTTGTACTCTCTTTTTCAAAAGGACTATCTATATTGTTGATATATAGAGTGCTATGCTGTACTCTGTTTTACCATTTGTACTTTAAACAGACATTCTTTTTCCTCCCTGCTTTTTGGCGTACAGGAGTATTCGGTTTCCTCGTCTATTCCTTTAATTTGCATCAACGTGATAAACGTATTTGATAACCTTATTAATTAATTAAAAACAAGTAGTATGAATTTGTTTGAAATGAAAAAACATCGCATCAGGTCATTATGGCTACTGCTATTGTTACTTACGTGTAGCGTAACAGTATGGGCGCAAGGAAGTTCCGTCACAGGCCGTGTCTCTGATGAAAAAGGAGAACTGCTCATAGGGGTGAGTGTTCAGGAAAAAGGTACAACGAATGGTACCATTACCGATATGAACGGTCAGTATACCTTGAAGCTTTCAACAGGGAATCCTATTCTGCTCATATCTTATATAGGATATAAGCCGCAAGAGGTAAAGGTAGCAAAGCAAAAAATCGTAGATGTCGTTTTGGTGGAAGATGTGTCGTCACTGGATGAAGTGGTAGTAGTGGGTTACGGCAATCAGCGTAAAGTATCCGTGGTAGGCGCTCAGTCTACGATGGATGTGAAAGACATTAAGATGCCTGCTGCAAGTCTGTCTTCTGCTATTTCCGGACGCATTGCCGGGGTGGTTGCCGTTCAGCGTAGCGGCGAACCCGGTCACGATGAATCGGATATCTGGATTCGTGGTTTATCTTCCTTGCTCGGACAGAGTTCCAGTCCCCTTGTGCTCGTTGATGGGGTAGAACGTAGTTTCAACAATATCGACCCTGAAGATATCGAATCGTTTACAGTGCTGAAAGACGCTTCCGCAACTGCAGTATATGGTGTACGTGGTGCCAACGGAGTCGTGATTGTGAAAACCAAACCCGGTAAAGTAGGCAAACCGCAGTTTAGTGTGGACTATTACGAAAGTTTTACCCGTCTGACCAAGAAGGTAGATATGGCAGATGCCTACACTTACATGGATGCACGTAACGAGGCGCAGATGAATACAAGCGGTACACTTAAATACTCGGCTGCTTATATCGAAGCGACAAAGAAGTCCAACGGTTTATTGCCGAATGACAATCCCCGTTTGTATAATCCTTACCTGTATCCGGCCATCGACTGGGCAGATAACCTGTTCAACGACTGGGGACACAACCGTCGCGGGAATATTAATATCCGTGGGGGGGTGCCTAATGCAAACTACTATGCTTCATTGAGTTACTATGGAGAAACCGGTATGACCCGCAACTTCAAGCTGGAGAACTACAATACTCAGATGAAGTACGACCGTTATAACTTCACCTCCAACCTGAATCTGAAGCCGACTTCCAAAACGATGGTTGATCTGGGTTTTTCCGGATATCTGGGACAGGGACATTATCCGCAGAGCAGTACCAGCTCACTGTACGCAGCCTGTATGGATGTGAATCCGGTTATTTATCCTTTGTTGCTGCCCAACGGTACCGTGTCCGGTATCAACTCACAGCAAAAGTTCAACCCTTACGGTCTGCTGGCTCGCGGAGGTTATTATGATGAATTTTCCAGCCAGTTAAATTCTAATATCCGCGTGAAGCAGGACTTGGATTTCTGGAAGTGGAGCAAAGGACTTTCCGCTTCTGCCATGGTAGCTTTCGATACTTACAATTCACGTAAGAGAAAGTATAACCGGAATGAACCGATGTACACCTTTGCCGGTAAAACGGACGAAAACGGAATCTGGATAGAAGACACCTTGTTTGATGAAGAAACAGGCGATTACCTCTACTCGGTGCTGAAAGAAGCGGATGGTAGCCTGTCACTTCAGACACCGGAGCAATGGAGCAGCCGCACGGTGTATACAGAAGCATCCTTGAACTATGACCGTAGTTTCGGTGCTCATCGGGTAGGAGGTCTGTTGCTTTACAATCAGAAAGTATATTGGGATTTGAATGCGACGGATGTCATTGGCGGTATGCCTTACAAGCAACGCGGTTTTGCCGGACGTGCCACTTATTCGTGGAACGACCGTTACTTCGCAGAATTCAATCTCGGTATCAATGGTTCGGAGAATTTCAGCCCGGGCAAGCGTTATGGTGTCTTCCCTGCTTTTGGTCTGGGATGGGCAGTCTCCAATGAATCCTTCTGGAATCCGGTCCGCAAATACATTTCCTTCCTGAAATTCCGCTATACGGACGGATGGGTCGGCAGTGATACCGCAACAGGCAGACGTTTCATGTATCAAGGTGTGTTCACCGGTCTGACAGGAACCATGTTCGGAACCAATTATACAAGTGCCAACGGTTATGGAGAAGAAAAGTACGGTGTAAATGTCACTTGGTCTAAATCCAGAAAGCAAGACTTGGGTATCGATATCAAGTTTCTGAATGATAATCTGTCCTTTGTAGTCGATCTTTTCAAGGAACGTCGCGACAATATTTTCCTGCAACGCAGTACAATCCCCAGCTACGCCGGATGGATCGAAAACCCTTATGCTAATCTGGGTGTCGTAGAAAACAAAGGCATCGAGGTAGCGATGGACTATACACAACGGCTGGGCAAGAAGACATTCCTTACGGTACGTGGCAATCTGACTTTCAATAAAGACAAGATTATAGAGAACGACGAACCGCCGGTAGACTATCCTTGGATGGAGACACGCGGTACGAATGTAAATGCGACTTGGGGATTCATAGCCGACGGACTTTTTACCAGTCAGGCGGAGATTGAAGACCATGCCACCCAGTTCGGAACCGTACATGTAGGCGATATCAAATACCGGGACTTGAACGGAGACGGTGTGATTGACAACTATGACAAGACGGTCATCGGACGCGGTGATGTCCCCAGAATCTATTACGGATTCGGTGCCGACCTACAGATCGGAGACTTTTCTATCAGCGCCCTGTTTCAGGGAACCGGACAGGCCGACCGCTATCTGGACGGCATTTGTATCAAGCCTTTCTGGGATGACGAAGGCCGTGACAATGTCTTTGCCAACATCCACGACCGCTGGAGTCCCGACGATCCGACCAATCAGGATGTGTTCTATCCGCGCATGTATGTCGGCAGTGACGCCAACACGAACAATGTTCAGAAAAGTTCGTGGTGGGTGAAAGACGTCAGCTTCCTGCGTCTGAAGCAACTGAACATATCCTACAATATACCGAAAAAGCTGCTGGACAGATGTTTCCTCAAAAGTGCAAGCGTCTACCTCATGGGTACGAATCTGCTTACCTTCTCTAACTTCAAGCTGTGGGACCCGGAACTGAATACGAGCAACGGAACAGCTTATCCGAATGTATCCAGCTATTCGGTCGGAGTCAAGTTTAGTTTTTAACCCTAAAGTCAAATAATCGTTATGAAGAATAGAATAAAACAATACCTGTTGGCTGCATCGATGTGTGTCGGACTGACTGCTTGCAGTGATTTCTTTGAACCGATTCCCGGTGTACAGTTTGGACTGGACGAAACGTTTGCCTCCAAGCAAAGGACGGAAGAATATCTGAACAATGTATACAGCTACGTGCGTGAAGTGACAGATGCCATTCATCCGAACACCTACGGAGGTATCTTTACGGAAGCATCGTTGGACGGAGCAAACCGCTGGAACAAAACGTATGCGGAATGGACCAACGGCTCCTTTAACTCCGCTTCAGCTCAGGCAAGTGAATACTTCTCAAAGTACTATCAGGCAATAGCCAAAGCAAGTACGTTCATCCAGAACGTAGATAAATGTACAGAAGCCGCCGCCTCTACACGTGGAAAGTGGAAATCGGAAGCACGTGCATTGCGGGCATACTATTATTTTGAATTGCTGCGCCTTTACGGTCCCATTCCGTTGATTGGCGAAGATCCCATTCCTCTGGACGCTTCATTGGAAGAGCTGATTAAAGAACGTAATTCGGTAGACGAATGCGTAAACTTCATTGCTACGGAATTGCAGAGCGCCATTGATTCCGGCGATTTGCTCCAGAGAGCCGGGAAGGCAAACCTGGGACGTATGGATGTCGCCACTTGTATGGCACTCAAGGCAAAGCTGTACCTCTACTGGGCAAGTCCGCTTTTCAACGGAAATACGGATCAGGCGTCAGTCAAGAATAAAGACGGCAAACAACTTTTCCCTCAGACCGAAGATCACTCCAAATGGACTCAGGCGCGCGATGCGTATGAACGGTTTATGACCTTCGCCACCGGACAGGGATATAAGCTGACCGAGGTCTATACGAATGGAAAGCTGGACCCTTATGCTTCGTGCAGGGCTGCGGGCGAGTTTTTCACCACAACCTGGGAAGCTGTTGATGAACTGATTTTTGTGAAGCTGAGAGATTTGTACGACTATACCTACTGGGTATGCCCTAAGTTTACCGACTTCCAGGATACCGACGTGACTGGCGGCGGTGGCTATTATACAACACAGGAAACGGTAGACCTGTTCTTTACAAAAGACGGACTGACCATCGAAGAAGATCCCGGCTATGATAAATTCGAGGGCGTACCGGGTGCCAACAACTTCACATCCGGAAGATATTACGATCCCAACAACCCTTCCCGTCTTTACTTTGACGCCGATAAGTCCAAAGTGCTGAAACAGTGGAAAGACCGTGAACCGCGCTTTTATGTGAATATTACCTATAGCGGCTCTATCTGGCTGAACGAAGGTAAGTACAATGAGGAAATGCGTACAGACTTCACCAACGGTGCAAACGGAACCTGCGGCAAGTCCAAAGCCTCCGGCGACTGTCCGGATTCGGGATACTTGATCCGTCGGGGTGCGAAAGCCTCCAACAACAACGGTTCGAAACACTTCTCTCCGGTACTTCGTCTGGCAGATATGTATTTGGGATATGCCGAAGCACTTTGTATGTGCAGCGATCTCGACAATGCCCTGACTTATCTGAATAAAATCCGGGTCCGTGCAGGCATTCCCGAATATACGTTTACCGCAACAGCCGGCAAGATAACCTGTCCGAAGACACAGACCGACCTGCTGAACCGTATCCGCCGCGAACGTCTGGTTGAACTAGTCTTCGAATGGAACCGCTATTTCGATGTGCGTCGCTGGAAAGTGGCGGAAGGACAGAATGATCCCGAACATTGGATCTATCCGGCATATCACACCGGAGGCGAAGGAGGCAAAGTATACGGTATGAATATGGACAAGGATTATCCGGCATTCTTCGAAAGAACCTCTTTTGAGACTCGTGTGGCATTTACGAAAAAGCAATATTTCATGCCGATACCTTATGATGACCTCCGTCGTATCCCGTTGCTGGTACAAAACCTGGGATGGTAATACGATATTCGAACAATAACGCTTAAACAAGAAGATTATGAAACATTGGAAAGATATAGCTTTCGGGTTGTTTGTCTCACTGACACTGGCTGCCTGCTACGGTGAGGAAGACAGCTTCGCAACTCCTGACATCTATAAAGATTATCAGCCTGTACTGAAAGACGGGAATACCGTAGCCGGATATGCGGCTGCCCCTCTCAAAGAGGCGAAATATGATGAGGTGCTGAATGAACTTTACCTCACGTGGGACGGCAGTAACTCCGGCTGGGAAAAGAGAGATGAATATGTGGGAGTGGAAGTAGAATTCAACTCCCTGCTCTCCGGCAAAAAGATAAAGCGCGTCATGATCCCGAATGTCGGTGATTTTGGCAACCTGACTGTGAAAAGGCGGGATTATGGCAACGAGCCGACCACTCTGCGTCTGAGTAAATATCGTACAGTAGTGGTTACAGACCGTTACGGTGTAGAGGAACTTCGTTTCCGCTCTATCTACAAAGATGCCGACGGTGCTCGGCAGACAAGTGACTGGATGAATCTGAGCGATCAGGCGGATAAGTATGAACTTCAAGTGGATATGAACTATGCTGCCTGGCAGTATTTTAAAACCAGCCAGGCGGCACAAGTTCAGATTTCCTTTGAGAGTGATTCGGAGATACGTCCCGTTTCTGCATTGTATAATCTGATAGGTAACGGAGACGAGGCTGCTACTCAGGAAGAGTTCCGGAAATGGTATTATATGGATTGTGCGGCCATGTCATTCGACCCCTACAATCTGGCTTTCGACCCTTACGGCAAACTGCGTGTCTTTATCAAGAAAGACCAGACCGGAGGAGCGTATGCGATAGATTACCCCACCCATAACGAAGGAAGAGGCATTGTTTATCCGGCTTCGGAAAGCAATCCGAACGATGCGTGGTGGAAATTGCCGGACATGCAGCATGTGTTTATGCACGAGATGGGACACTGCGTGCAGTGGATGCCCAAACAAGGGAAATACATCATGGAAGGTGTGCAGGATTGTGACCGGCAGGGATATCAGGAAGGATGGCCGGACGCTGTGAAAGTAGCGAGCAAAGGATATATTCTGGCTACGCAAAAAGAAGAGTATCAGGCCGCTATCGCCAAGTCTTACCGGAATCCGCAGAGTGATAAATACTTTGTCTGGCAGGTTGACTACAATACTTCCGGTGCTTTTATGAGCTGGCTGCGTCTTTATAATGGCGACTTCGTGCGTATGTTGCCGTGGACAGTGCTGATGGACGAACTGACCAGCCAGTGGAGTCTGGAGGATGCAGTGAAATATATCCTGAAGGAGAGTTACCCGGATATTACGATGGAAGAACTCTGGAACGAATACAAGACAGAGGTAGAAGTGTTCCTGCAAAATAACTAATAGAGCAACCTTTAAAAAACAACTATGATGAAGAAAGTATTATTTGCATTAGCTGTGCTGTGCACGGGCTTCTGGAGTTGCAATACCTTGGATTTGAATGACGTGGGCTACGGAGAGGGTGACCGTCTGAAGGCTTCCTCCGTTAAAGAAATATTGTATGGCACAGCCGATGGCTGTTGGAAAGCCGACTATCAGGGACACGAATTTTACTTCCAGTTTCATGAAGACGGAACAGTAACACTGGATTCGGACTTTCTGGAGATGGCGGTAGAAGGAAAAACATCATTCTCTGCCAAAGGTAAGGAAGTGGCACTGGATATTGAGAATTGCGATGTCCATCTGCAAAATCTGGGAAGTGAATTTGTAGATACCAAGTTTGTCGTATCAGAGATCCCGGCAGAAGGAGAGGCACCGCAGCTGAATTTATACGGTGAATCTACCGGCAATACCATTGAACTGCAGCCGACTACACAGGCATACATCCATGACAAAGTCGCTTCAAAAGCGGACTTTACCGAACTCTTCGAGAAAAACTTATTGGATAATCAGTCCATCTGTGACGCTTCCGGCAATTTTATCGGTTATTATGGCCTGGTACTGAATGGTGTCAACGATCTTTCTGTCAAAGTAATAACGATTGAAAACAAAGATGGAAACGATGCGAACGGCCATACGCAATACTATGAATCGAAATTGACGAAAGAAGGGCAAATCTTCAAACTGGATACGCCGGTGGAACAGATTAAATCGGTGAACGGTGCCACGTATGCCTTCAAAGCCATTGACTGCACCGGTGATGCGGTGGCGGTAGACGGTATGTCAAATGTAACCCTGACCTCCAACAAGGGAGCGGTCAATGACTTCGATTATGTGACCTCCGGCGGAAAATTCACACTGGGAAAAGCGCAGGATCACGGTGCCGCTTGCGATGAAATATGGGCGGGAACAGGCGGACAGGCTACAAGCTCCGGCGGAACAATCGCCGATATAAATGCCATGAGTTATGACTACGGATGGAGTGGAAGTCCGAAACAAAGACCGCTCGTTATCTGGACATGGTGGTTTGCAAACCTCGCTTTCCCGAGCAGTGAAGAAGGAGCAAGCATCCTGATGAATAATTCCGATAAAGACCGTGTCCTATTTAAGAACATATCCGGCAGCGGACAGACCTGTGGCGGCGGTACTCTTAATGCGACGGAAGTGGCCGAGATAAATGCCTACTGTAAAGACCTTATAGATACTTGGTTCAATGAGAAAGGACTTTTTGTCGTTCGTCACGACCGTCAGAGTGCAGGAGATAAATTCTACATCTATCTTTTGTGTCCCGATACGGAAGCCACTTCGAAAGGTGGAATGTGGATGAAGTATCAGAGAGACTGAGAATGAATGTGGATAAGATAGTATAAGCTGATGATGCTGATGTACTTAACTAATTAATAATTAATAAATGAATAGATGATGAAAAGACTGTTTTTACTGATGATCCTAAGTGTAACTTCGGTGTTATGCTTGAATGCTCAAACCAAGTCGTTGCACCAGCTGCAACAGGAATTCGTTGATTTACGCTGTGGTATGTTCATTCATTTCAACATGCCGACCTTCTTTAATGAGGACTGGCCGGACCCGGATGCTGCTCCCGAGCTTTTCAACCCTGTCAGGATGGACTGCAAACAATGGGCAAAAGCGGCAAAATCAGCCAATATGACCTACGGATGTCTGACAACGAAACATCATAGCGGTTTCTGTATATGGGATACTAAAACGACCGATTATAGTGTAATGAGCAGCCCGTTCAAACGTGACGTGGTAAAAGAATATGCCGACGCATTCCGTGCCGAAGGGATGAAAGTGATGCTCTATTATTCGATCCTCGATACGCATGCCCGGCTGCGTCCCAAGTGTATAACTCCGCAGCATATCGAAATGATCAAGGAGCAACTTCGCGAACTGTTGACCAACTATGGTGAAATAACAGCTTTGATCATTGACGGTTGGGATGCTCCGTGGTCACGTATCTTTTACGATGACGTACCTTTTGAAGATATTTATCGTCTGGTCAAATCAATCCAGCCCAACTGTCTGGTGATGGATCTGAATGCAGCAAAATATCCTGCCGAGGCTTTGTTTTACACGGACATCAAGTCTTACGAACAAGGAGCCGGACAGCATATCTCGAAAGATACCAACCGTCTGCCTGCCTTGTCTTGCCTGCCGTTACAGCAGAACTGGTTCTGGAAAGAAAGTTTCCCGACTACCCCTGTGAAGTCTCCGGCACAAATGGTCAATGACAACATCATCCCGATGGGAAAATCCTACTGTAACTTTATCCTGAACGTAGCTCCTAACAGAGACGGCTTGATGGATGCCAACGCATTGAAAGCTCTGAAGGAAATAGGTAAACTGTGGAAGAACGATGGTCGTGTGGCAACGGTTCCCGAAGCGGATGCTCCTATTATCTCTTCCAACATTGCCAAATATCAGCCTGCCGAAGGTACATGGAGCAGTGACTATGCTATCATGGACTTTGCCAATGACGATGATTTCGGGACTTGCTGGAATTCTAATCCTGAAGTGAAGGTGCCCTGGTATTCGGTGACTTTCGAGCGCGAGAAACCTTTCAATATGGTGGTTATTACGGATCGTAACAATGACCGTCTGCAGGAATACCGTCTGGAATACCGTACGGGTGGTACATGGAACCTTCTTTACGAGGGTAAGGCTCCTACCGGTCTGCGTGTGAAAATCCACCGTTTCGATACGGTTTGGGGGGATGCGGTACGAATGACTGTCTTAAATTCTAATGGTACTACTTCCATTGCAGAGTTCGGAGTATATTGTGAGAGAAGATAAAATGATCCGATAAGAGACTGATCCAAAAGAGTAAAGGGCTGACTATTTAAGATACTACCGACTTTTTAGTCAGCCCTGATTATACTATAGTTTTTCCTGCTTCTTATCAAGCCTCCGTGTAGTGGCTGCTATCTTTGTTTCTTTGCCTTTTCCGTTGGATCTGACGATAAAGCAATACAGTGGCGACGCTTCCTCCTCCGATGAGCAGTAAAGTCAGATTCCCGGAGTTGTCATGTTTATTCTTTTTTTCCTCCTGCAGCGAAAGCTTCTGAACGCTTTCCGTCCTGTCTGCCGCTTCTTCCTGATGATTGTTTGTCACTTTCATACTGTCCGTGCTGTGTGCGTGCTGATGTTTTTGTGATGCACTGCTGCTTTTTTTGCCCCGACGGATGATGGTCGTGAGTTCAGTATACTCTTCCGTGGCATCTTGCGTGATAGTTGAAGAGTCTGATACCAGTTTTTGTAACGCTTGGGTAGCCAGCTGCTGCCGGATGGTCTTCGTAGTCTGTGAATTCATCGAAGAGTCACATGTTTCGGACGAATGGCTGAGGCTCCTGTGGCTTCCGCAAGCCGTTGCAGCCAGCAGAAACGCCCCTGTGTACAGGGTGGCGAATGCGGTACTTTGTAACCAGTTTCTGACGTCAAAACAGGGACATACCTTAATAAATTCTTCCGGTTCGATTTGTCCGTTTCCGTTCAGGTCGGGTGAGGTGTCTCGGTGCCCGATGATGGTTCGTATGCCGAAGTGTTCTTTTTGCAGACGGGCGATTAGTTCTCTCATTGCTTTCTTTTGTGCATCGGTACGTGTGTCGGCGGGACGACCGTCGGCATCCAGTCCGCCGATATAGCAGATGCCGATGCTACGATTGTTCCAGCCCAAGCAGTGTGCTCCCGGTTTGCCGACCGGGCGTCCGTTTTCGATGGTTCCGTCCGGACGGATGACAAAGTGGTATCCGATGCCGTTGAAGTTCCGCTGGCGGTGCCATCTGTTGATGTCGGCAGCGGTGAAATCCTTCCCGTAAGGGGTGGCGGAGCAGTGGATGATGATAGAGTCGATTGTTCTCATGATTCGTTGTGTATTTGTTAGAGGATGTGAGAGGTTATTAAGAGAATTAGTAGTCGGAAGAAGGAGTCCGGCGGGTGCATCCATGTATGACACATTGCTTTACTTCCAGTTCCTTTTGTACGAGTTCCGTTTCGTGACAGCGGTTGATCCATTCCAGTTTTTCGGCCTGTTCCTTTCGCAGTTCACTTTGCAGGTTGTCGATGGTCGTGTCCCGTTGAGCGAGCCGTTCTTCGAGCCAGTCCACTTGTTTCCGGTGGTTTTCGGCGGTCAGGTCATCCAGGGAGGCTTCTTCACGTCGTGCCTCCGTCTTGCGGTGAGTCAGGAAGTGAATCAGATATTTCAGCGCTTCCACTCCTCCCAGGGCACTGATGAGGGTGATGATATTCGATGTTTCCATGAAGTAGGGGGATTGAGAATAGGCACGGATGACACAGATGTCACGGCTTTAGCGGTGTGATGAGATTGAAACCGTGTCATCTTGCGTCATTCGTGTCTGAAATAAATAGCCTGTTATACAGTCGGGTCCGGTGCTTCCTCGTCTCCTCCGTCGCCTCCGCCCGGATTGTTGTCGTCGGGGTCGCTTCCGTTTCCCGAACCGCCCGACGACGGATTGTTCACACGGTCTACGTCTTTCAGACTCAGACCGTCGGTACGGGTGGCAGTACCGGTGTTCAGCCGGATGTCTTTATCGGCGCGGAAGCAGATGCGTAATCCGCTGATGTCTGCTGCGGTGAAATCTTCCGCTCGCGTAGTCCCTTTGCTTTGGGCGGCAAGGTAGAAGTAGCCCAGTCCGCTGATGTTGACGGTTCGTCCGTCAATCAGCTTCTTCTTCAGCAGCGTTCTGAAATCTTTGAGGACACTGATGGATTCACCTTCGCTCACACCGGAAGTTTGTCCTATTTCCCGGGCTATTTCGTCCAGGGTACTTGGGGTGCTGTACTGGTAAGTAATTTGCGGATAAGTCTTTTTGGCAGAGTTCTTGTCTGTAAGGTCTGTCGGTCTTGTGATTTTTCTGAATAAGATTGCCATAATCTGTTTCCTTTCTTTGTTTTTTTAATTCATACGTTTTGTTTTGAAATCTCAGTGCTTTGCTAACGTTAACGATACAAAGGTAGGGCTTCGGCAGGGGAGGTACAAAGACAGGATAAATGGGGGGGATGATAGGACGCTAGAATGCTATGGATTTGATTATTAGAATCTTATGCTCTCATTGAAGGATGCTGTATCCTGTCCTCTTCCCGAACGGGTAAGGAAGAGGACAGAAAGTGGCCGGGGAGCGGCAGAATAGAGTTACAGGCAATACTCTTCAGGAGTCATTTTCCAGTGCAGTCCTTTCGCTGCAAGTAAGTCGTCGAGCTCTTTCATGCTCTTTGCTCCTATACCGCGTAACTTTTCAAATTTGTTTCGTTTGGAATAGGCGATGTCTCCCAATGTTTCGATCTCATTTATGTCTAAAACGTGATAGGTGCGGGGTGATAAGTGTAAGCCTTCAATTTTGGTATTCAAGATGTTGTCGGGATCATTGGCACTATACAGCCTTTTCTCCAGTTGTTCCTTCAGCTGGATATATTGGGCCTTTAGTTGCATATTTTCCTCCATAAGCATATCATTTATTTTTCGCGTGCGGTAGTAATCATTGTTCATGACCCCAACTTTGTTGGCGTATTTGAGGCGGTTGATACTTTTCTCGATGATCTGTCTGATACGTTCGGGGCAAAGATGAAATTCGGCTGCAATTTCCGATATTCTGTAACCCATAAGAAATCTGACGACGATGTATTGAGCCCTTTCATTGCTGTTCGTCGAAAGGGCGGTGAATGCGTTTACGAACAGATGTGCCAGCATTCTTGCATTTCTGAAAACGCTGCCGTATATCCAGGTGTCATCGGAGAGTTGTTTCTGCGCCTCGTTGCATGCTGCCAGCTGCTTTCTATATTCTGCTGCCTGTTCTTTGATTTCGACCTTGTACTGTTGTATTTTCGCTTCCGCTTCTACAATGTCGCCGAAGGATGCTTTCAGTTGTTCTATCGATTGAATATCAATGAAGGTGCTTCCTTGGGCGACATGTCCCAGTAATATTCCTTTTTCTAACCAGTTGGCGATTGTTTGCGGGTGTACGCCAAATACTTCGGCAGCTTCTTTTCGTGAAATGTATTTCTTTTCCATTTTGTTTTGTCAATTATCCTGCAAAGGTAGTGATAAATAAACGAAAGTGTGCGTTAGTATCGGGAAACCATGTGATTAGTATGAAGGCGACCGTTTCTTTATGTTCTTTTTCCATCTCCAGAAAGCCTTCATCAGTCCTTCTTCGCTGATACTGCTGATGTGATAGTGCTCGATGAAGCAGCGGACAGATTCGATGTAAGGCACTCCAAGTTGTCGACGGTCGTCCAGCATCCGGTCGAAGAGTTCCAGTTGCAGCTGGTTCAGCGTACGCTGTTCGAAGAGGCTGATGGCATCTTGAGTAAGATAGTTATAGTAAGCAGGATTTTTCCCCCGGTGCGGAGCGGTGAGGCGGAGGCAGAGGTTGCCGGTTTCGCGGAGCGGAGCGCTGGCGGGACGTCGGCCCAGTAATTCTTGCAGGGTGATGTACAGGTAGCAGCCGGCGGGAAGATGAAGGGCGCCCTCTTCGATAAAGTCGGAATAACGTCCGTACAGATATTCGGCAAGTAAGGGCTTGATGTGAATGTGTAGGGTATAAGGCATGATCAATGATGTTTTGAATTTCGGCACCGATGAGGCCCCCTTCCGGCACCGATGAGGATAGCCCTCGGCACCGATGAGGAGGACCTTCATCGCCGGTGAAAATGATTGGTTATTTTGCGGATGGCGGTTGTAGTTCGCGGATGGCTTCGGGATCTCCATATGCGGCTCTGCGGCATACTTCCTGATACATCTCGTAAGTCACGGCTTTTCGTTCTTCCGCTTCGGAGATGACGGGAGGAGGGCTTTGCGGTGCGGTCGATTTCCCTTTTCGGCATTCGGCAGCATACTGGCGGAGGAATGCCATGATTTTCAGCGGGTCGATGCAGCCGTAAAACGGGCCGTAATGACCGATTTTGACGCGGGCGATGAAAAGGCAGATATCTGCTGCCGTCAGCTGCGGATAGGTGGAGAGAATCAGTGCGATGGTCTCGTAAAGCTGGGTTTCCGACATTTGCAGGCGTGTTTCGGCAAGGCTGTTCAGGCTGGTCAGTTGTAATTTCAGCCATTCCGTCGGAGTCGGTTCGCCGTAAAGATTGATCAGCAGGGAGAGGGAGGGGATTCCCTGCTTGTCGGCGAGCAGGGAGGGAGTCAGACCGGCGGTGAGGATACGGTATTGCAGCGAGACGGGATAGGCACGCAGAAAGTCGTTAGGGTTCGGATACCTTTGGAAGAATTCCTTCAATTCGGAGTTGTTCGATACGTTGTGAGGCTTGGGATTGAAGAAGGCTATCGATGTCTGACGGGAGTTTGCCGTTGACGTTAGCTGATTCTGTGTGTGCGGAGTGGGATGTATGGTTGTCATGCCGGTAGTTTTTTGTATAGTTGGAGTGGTTGAGTTGTATGTCTAGCCAGGAGGCGAAATGTTGGCGGAAGTCGCGTATGGATTTTCGTTCGGTGCCTTCGTTCTGCAGTTTCCGGCAGAAGTGTTCCAGCCATTCTTTTATCTCGGTTTCTTTCAGACGATGATTGTGGCAGAGCGTTTTCAGCCAGGATTTATTTAGAATAGCCTTTTGCAGAGTTTCCTGTAGCGGGAGAGGGAGGTCCGGTTCCTGTTGCTGACCGGAAGTGGGCGGTTCTTGTTCGGTCATTTTGGCTTCCTGCCCGGTCATTTGGGGGTTCTGTTCCATCCCTTCCCGTTCTTGTTCCAATGCTTTCTTTTCGTGTTCCTTTTCCGGGTTTTCATCTTCCTCTTCCTTTTCCTGCGGAATATGGCAGTCCGGGACGGGAAGAGAAGAGACAGCCTGTTTCGCGTCTTGTCTGATACTTTTAATGGATTGGTGTGTCTGTTCCGATAGTTGGGCACAGATTTCTTTCGGCAGCTTGTCGTATTCTTTCTGTGCGGAGATTCTCATACTGGGATTCATGGCCTGTTGCGCCATCCAGTCGATGAGTATGATATACCCGTCGGAGTATATTAGTTTTTTGATATCTTCAAGTTTCTTGATGTTTCGTCGGGCGGCAGGTTCGCTGATGTGACATTCGTAGGCGATTCTTCTTACAGTCATGCTGTATACTCCCAGCATATTGGTCGAAGAATTGGTGTTCAAATAAATCCAGACGAGCTTTTCAGAGGCGGAGAGGGTCTCAAACCAGTTTTCACTCCATGTTCTGACGTTGATGTATCTTCTTGTTTCCATGTCAGTATTTTGTTTTTAAGTCCTCTTCGTCTTCCCGGGCGAATACAATTCGGTATGCTTCGATCACTTTCCGTGATTTGGGGCCCCGTATTTTTCCACTGAGTGTATTGTACACTGTCTTTTCGGAAACTCCTGCCAGCCGGGCTACTTTTTGCTTCCATCCTCTCGGCGGGATGAGGTGAGAGTACGGTTGTTGATTACTTTTCTGTTCCATTAGCTTATTATTTACATTAATTCATTATATTTGTCCTCAATTACCTGACAATGGGGAGTGTATTTCTTCATTTCGGCGGTAAAAGTAGAGATTAGTATTGATAAAAGCAAGAGAATATGTCGGAAGATGTGATATTATTTTCAAGAAACCTGATGTTTGTCAGAAAGTTGATAGGAGTGACCCAGTCCGGGCTGGCAGAGAAGCTAGGTGTGAAGCCCAATACGATTTCTAATTATGAAAAAGAAGTGACTGCTCCCGATTTCAAGATATTGATGAAACTCTGCAAGCTGTTCTGCTTGCCTGCGGACACGATGCTGAATACATTGCTCACGCATGCGGATCTGGAAAACAAGTCCGAATGGCTGCTCAATGTACGTCGGAATTTCAATCTGAATGATGTGGACTTGCCGCCGTCGCCGGCGGAAAGCATTGCCGTAGAGAATGGAGATCATCTTTATGTCAAGCAGTTGCTCGAACAGTTGGAGCGTAAAGATGAGACGATCATGTCACTCAATCGCCGGATCGGGCGGCTGGAATACGAAATAGAACTGTTGAAAAAAGGAGAAGGGGGCTAAGATCATTCCCCTTTCGATAAACACAAATAAATGAGAATAGAGCGGGTTATAGAGGATAGATGGAAGATACATCTGAGGGCGGAGATACTTTTGGTCGCGTTGTTCTGTTCATTGGCAGGTTTTGCTGCAAATGACAAGGATACTTACTTTTTCCAGAAGGTAGACTACCAGCAGGGATTGTCCAACAGTGCCGTACTTTGCCTTTTTCAGGACAATGAAGGGCTGATGTGGTTTGGTACGTACGACGGAATGAACTGTTATGACGGGAAAAGTATGGAAGTCTTCCGCACTGATTTCTCGGAAGACAAGACGCTGAGCAACAATGTGATTCACTCTATTGCACAGGCAGACAGCAGTTGCTTGTGGGTCTCTACCCATCTGGGAGTGAACCGCTTCTCGAAGGTGTCACGGCAGATTGTCGGCAACTATGAATTTCCGGATGATTACTACGTGAACTCCAACAGCCGGGGCAATACATGGGTATTCACCGGCGACGGAATCTATTACTACAACACCCGCTATCAGCGTTTCATTTTACAGCCAACCTCCTCACTTCCCATTGACAGCATGGAGCAGCGGACTTTTGTGATGGATGATGGTACGCTCTGGCTGTTTCCGCCTCATTCGGGGAAGGTACAGCAGTATTCACTGAATGCCTTCGACGCGGATACCTTGTCGACCCGGCTGTCGGTCTCGACCACCGAATTTCATTCCAAGGACATCGGGGATATTTTCTATCAGAACGGCATATTCTGTTTCGTCGACCGCGACCGTGACTTGTACATGTACGACATCTCCCGAAAGTCGAAGATCTATATCCGCAATATTTCATCGCTGATGCAGAAGTATGGAGTGATTACGGGAATCATTCCTTTCTATGACGATATTATCATCGCTTTCCGTGCCAATGGACTGGTGCGTCTGCGCACCTCGAAAAAATATGAGGCGGAAGTGGTCAACCGCAATATACGCATCTATGGAATCTATCGGGACCCACGCCAGGGAATGCTGTGGATTGCTTCCGACGGACAAGGAGCCGTGATCTATGCCAAGAAATATGCGATTGCCACCAATCTGATGCTGAACCGTATCTCTACTGAACTGAGTCGCCAGGTGCGTTCGGTGATGACGGACAAGTATGGGGGACTGTGGTTTGGCACAAAGGGAGACGGATTGATTCATGTGCCCGAATATCAGGATGATCTGACAAGTTCCGCATCAAAAGCCATCGTTTATGCTCCCGGAAAGAGAGTAAAGGCGTCATCCTACGTCAAATGGGATGAAGAGTTTCATGTCTATAAACTGGAGCAGAGCCGCTATATGGATGGTTTCTGGATTGGGGCGGGCAATCCGGGGCTGTTTTATTATTCATTCAAAGACGACGCTTTGCATCCGGTGGAAAATCCTTCGGGACAGCCTGCTATCGATGTGCACGATATTTACGAAGAGAATGATACCACGCTCTATGTGGTGACGGCAGGAGTCGGCTTTTATAAAATGATACTGGAGAAAAAGGCCGGTTACGTCCGGATTAAGGAACAGAAGCGTTATCATTTCTTTTATGAGCAGAAGGAGATCGCGATGTTTTTTCCGATGCTGGCAGAAGGAGATTCCCTGTTATGGTTGGGAAGCAGAGAGCGCGGGCTGGTCCGCTTTGACAAGCGGACGGAGGAATACCGTGTCATATCACTGAAAGAAATGCTGCATAGGTCGGTGGACGACATTTTGAGTCTGCACCGCGATCATGAGGGCAAGATGTATGTAGGAACCACTTCGGGACTGGTGTGCCTGTCATTTGAGGGTAAACAGATGAAAGCCACCTATATCGGGCGGGAGCAAGGTCTGCTCAATGATATGATACATGGCGTGCTGGAAGATGGCAATGACTTCCTGTGGCTGGGCACCAATCGCGGACTGATCAAGTATAATCCCAGTAATGGCGCTTCGCACGATTATTATTACAGTGCCGGTGTGCAGATCGGAGAGTTCAGCGATGATGCCTATTATCAGTGCCCCTATACAGGAAATCTTTTCTTCGGGGGGATTGACGGACTGCTTTATCTGGACCGTAAAGTGGCTGCGGCACCGGAGTTTTATCCGGACATCCTGCTGCGCCGTTTATGGATTGGCAGAACGGAAGCTGTGCTGAGAGATTATTATGCGGGTGAAGAGGAAGGTCTGCGACTGAAAGGTGCACAGGCTTCTTTCGCCCTGTCCTTTGCTGTGCCCGATTACCTGACGGGGGAGGAAGTGGAATACTCCTTCATCCTCGAAGGATACGACGAGCAGTGGGCTTCGTTCAGCAGTGCGAATGAAGCCTCCTATACGGATGTTCCGGCAGGCGATTATACTTTTAAGATTCGTTACCGGAAAGACGTGTTCGATACGGAATATAAGTTCTTCTCCATTCCCGTCCATATTCTCTCGCCGTGGTATCAGTCGACCGCAGCCTATATCTCTTATCTTCTGCTGGGGCTGCTGTTTATTGGTTATCTGCTTCATTTGCTCCGCAAATATATCATCCACGAGCGGCGGCTGAAGCGGCTGCTCGATAAGGAAAAGTTGCGGAAGCAATCCGGAGTGAACGGGGTAGGCGACGATGTGCTCGACCGCTTTACGCTCATTTATAACAGCTGTGACGAATTGCGCGCGGAAAATATTTCCTACGAGCAGCGTCTTGAGAAGGTAGCATTGATACGTGAGACGGTGATGACGGCTCTCCTCAATCCGGATCTGCTTCAGCGGGAAGAACTGAAACATTTCTTTCCGGATAAGTTTATCGTTTCCGCCCGTATGACTATACAAGGAGTGTCACAACAAGTATTGCGCACACTGGAAGAGCAGGGGATCGACCATTCAGCCGTCCGGTCGGTGATACGGGAGGACTTTACGTATCCTGTCTATAAAAATGCCTTGTACAGTATCCTGTACTATTGTTATATTCAGATAGCCGGTGCCGGAAAAACGCAGGGAGTGACAGTCGGTGTGGAGGAAAAAGCAAGCAATATGCTCCTGACATTCTCTTCGGAAGATGATACTGTGAGTAAATTGTACGAGTCTCTTTCCGGCAAGTCCTCTTCTGCATTGCTGAAAGATGCCGACTGTGAATTTGCCGACCAGCTGCTGCGCTGCTTCGTGCAGTCGGCTTTGGAGCGGATTCATGCTTCTGTCCAATATACAGGCAACGAAGCAGCCGGTCGGTTGACAATCAGTTTAGAACCGTCCGTTCTGGAAGAGTCCGACGAGCAGGGGAAGAAGAGTGTGTTATTGCTTGAAGACAGAGATGAAATGACCTGGCTGATTAGTAATTTCCTGGCTGATGAGTACAGTGTTCGTCAAGTCAAGAGTGTACAACTCGCATTTGAGGAGATCCGTCGCTCGGCTCCTGCTCTGTTACTGGTTGATATGACCATGTATGCAGGTGCGGAGAATACCTTTATAGAGTATGTCAACCGTAACCGGAGCCTGCTTTCAAAGACTGCTTTTATACCGATGCTTACCTGGAAAGTCAGTTCGTCGATCCAGCGTGAATTACTGTTATGGGCAGACTCTTATATTGTATTGCCATACGATATTCTGTTTACGCGGGAAGTAGTCCATAATGCAATCTATGGAAAACGGGAAGCGAAGCAAATCTACATGGAAGAGCTGGGCAATTTGGCAGGACAGATTGTTTGTACCACCACCGAGCAAGCCGAGTTTATCCGCAGGCTGTTGGAGGTGATCGAAAAAAATCTGGATAACGAAGAGCTGGGCTCTACGTTGATAGCCGAACGTATGGCGATGAGTTCCCGCCAGTTCTATCGTAAGTTCAAGGAAATATCCGATATGGCACCCGGTGACTTGATAAGAGGGTATCGTATGGAGAAGGCAGCCTTGCTCCTGCGTAGTGAAGAACTCTCTATTCAGGATGTGATTGCGGAAGTCGGTATTGCCAGCCGTTCTTATTTTTATAAAGAGTTTACCCGTCGGTTCGGAATGACCCCGAAAGATTATCGGGAACAATGGATTTTAAGGGCTGGTAACAACTGTTAAACCTTTCCGACTCCTGTTCTTTTAGATATTTCTTGGTTTCAATAGGTTGTTCTTGCTCTCCTTCATATGTGCTCTTATAGTGCGTCTTTCCTTGCAATAGTCTAGTATTTAGATTCTTATCTTGTGCTCTCCTGTGACGGTTTATGCTTTGGCGTTGCACTCTACTTTGTCTGTTTTTTGGCGAAGCAGAGCAACTCATTCCTGCTTAAAATCTCTTAATTTGCTCCTGGAATCTTAGTAATAACGAATAGGTTAACCCTTTTTACTAATCAAATTTAATAATTATGAATGAAAAACTAAAGTATCTTACCTTGTATATAATAGGTATGATGTTGAGTTTGGGCGTTAGTGCTCAGTCAGTGAAGTCAATCTCCGGAACGGTAACCGACGATCTAGGTGAGGCGGTTATCAGCGGTACTGTAAAGGTGAAAAACGGTAGTACGGGAACGATAACCGACGTGAACGGAAAATACACACTGTCAGTACCTTCCGGTGCTACCCTGGTATTTTCGTATATTGGTTACATTACACAAGAATTTAAGGTATCGGAATTAAAGAGCAATGTGCTGAACGTAGTCCTGCAGTCCGATACGAAAGCGTTGGACGAAGTTGTCGTTGTAGGTTACGGTACGATGCGTAAGTCGGACCTGACCGGTTCTATCTCCACAGCTAAGGGGAAAGATATGTTGAAAGCACAGTCTTTTAATGCACTCGACGGACTGAAAGGCAAAGTGGCAGGTGTGAATATCTTCTCTAATACCGGACAGCCGGGTGGAGAGTCACGTGTGATCATTCGTGGTATTTCTACCATCAACGCATCAGCGTCTCCGCTGTATGTGGTCGATGGAGTAGTGATGTCAAACTTCGATCTGCTCAACCCGAATGATATTGAGTCTATCGAAGTGCTGAAAGATGCTTCTTCTGCCGCTATCTACGGTGCCCGTGGTGCTAACGGTGTGATCATGGTAACCACCAAGCGCGGTAATGCGGGAAAAGGGGTGCATGTCTCTTATGACGGTTCGTTGTCTATCGGTACGATGGCCAGAAAAATAGATGTAATGGACGCTAACGAATGGATGTCGACCTTCAAGCAGGGACTCGAGAATGCTAACGAATTTCAAGGCAAGAACTTTACGACAGATCTCTCACAGATATTCACAGACGAACGTTTGTTCAATGCCGATGGTTCGCCGAAGTATAATACAGACTGGCAGGATGAGGCATCACGTACTGCAATTTCTCATAATCACCAGATCAGTATTCAACGTACAGGCGAAGGTTCTTCTATCGGAGCGTTTATCAATTATACCGATCAGCAGGGTGTTTTGCTGAACTCCTTCTTTAAACGTATCAATGCGAAACTGGCGTATGACGATAAACCGACTGACTGGCTGTCTACTTCCGTCAATTTGCTGGTCAATCACACTTGGGGTAATAGAACCTCTGACAATCCTTACGGACAAGGTGCGTTGCGTACCATGATCGAACAGTTGCCTTTCCTGCCTGTCAAGCTGGATGGCGAATATACGCAGACCAACATTATCAATACGAGCTCTATCCTCAACGACCAGTCGAATCCTAACAGCGGAAAACAAGGATTCAGCCCGGAGGGGGTAGGTAATCCCGTGGAATTGCTCGAACGCTTGTATGCCATGCAATATCGTACACAGATATTTGGTAATGCCGCTCTGACTTTCCATCTGATGAAGGGACTGGATCTGAAGACTCAGTTCGGTGTCGATTACCATAATAACAGAGATGCCAGCTATACCCCCTTCACTCCGCGTCCGATGATTAATCAGAGCTCGGAAGGCTCGGCTTCCGCAAGTAACTCCAACTCTCTGTACTGGCAGGAAGAAACTTATCTGACCTATGTGACGGACATTCATAAACATCATATTAATGCGATGGCAGGTATGTCCTGGCAGGAATATCATTATACTTCTTTCAATGCTTCCGACAGCAAGTATATCGATGACTTCTACGGATATTATAATCTGGGTTCCGGAACGAACCGTCCTTCTGTGGGCAATGATTATGATAAGTGGGCTATGAACTCCTATTTCCTGCGTTTGGCTTATTCTTATGACAATAAGTACATGGCTACTGTAACCGGTCGTTATGACGGCTCTTCTAAATTCGGACAGAACAACAAATACGCATTCTTCCCGTCAGTCGGTTTGGGATGGATGATTTCCAATGAAGATTTCCTGAAAGACAATTCGTTGATCAGCAAGCTGAAACTGCATACTTCCTATGGTCTGACAGGTAACTCGGAAATTGGTACTTATAAGTCATTGGCTACTGTAAGCCAGTCGAATACCATTATCGGTGATGCTCTGCACGTTGTTTCTTATCTGGATAACATGCCTAATCCTGACTTGAAATGGGAAAAGACAGGACAGTGGGATTTAGGATTCGAACTGGGCTTGTTTAACAACAGACTGAATTTCGATATCTCCTACTATTATAAATATACGTCGGATTTGTTGCTCGACCGTCCCGTTCCCGAATCAACCGGCTATTCTTCCATCATGGATAACATCGGAGCAGTTTCCAACCGTGGTGTGGATATTCTGGTAACAGCTTATCCTATCCAGACACATGATTTCCAGTGGACTTCCACTATTAACCTGGGTTTCAACAAAAACCGCGTTGAGAAGCTGGATGAGAGCGCTTCCGTAGATCCGGTTACAGGTAAACGTCAGATTACGACAGATGGTTTTGTAGGCTATGATATGTTGATTCGTGAAGGCGAAGAACTTTCTTCTTTCTATGGTTATAAGCGTGTCGGCATCTACGATGGTATTCCGTCCAATTGGGATGCGGAAACGATGAACATACCTTCTACTATCGGTGAAAAGGTGACTTATAAGAAACGTGAAATTATCGGTAACGGATTGCCCGACTGGATGGGGTCGTTTATCAATACCTTTAACTATAAAGGATTTGACCTGACAGTTGACTTCCAGTTCACATGGGGGGTAGATGTAATGCAGGAATACTATCACTCTACTGTCGCCCGTTTCCTGACCAACGGTATAGACCGTCTTTACAAAGAAGCGTGGCATCCTACTCTCAATCCGTCGGGCAAGGAACAGGCGATCCGCCTGAACAACTTCGGGCAGGGAGCTAACAATCAGGCAGATGATGACTGGGTTTGCAATGGTTCTTACTTACGTTGTAACATGATTCAGCTTGGGTATACCTTCAATCCGACCCTAATCAAGAAGATCGGTCTTTCTTCATTGCGCTTGTATGCGAATGTGAATAACGCATTCCTGATTACTTCCAAGGACTATAACGGATACGATCCGGACAACTCTTCCCGTTTGGGTGACAACAAATGGGGGGCCAACCGCCAGTTCTTCACCTATCCGCGTCCGAGAACCTTTACGTTCGGTCTTAATGTAGCATTTTAATTCATCGTTATAAAAACCATAAGAATTATGAAACTATTAAAAGTATATATATCTGCATTCTGTATGTGTTCACTCTCTCTGTTGTTGAACTCATGCGACAATTTCCTGAAAGAAGAACCATTGGACATGAAGTCATCCGACCAGTTCTGGAAGACGAAAGCCGATGCGGAATCGGGTGTCAACGCACTGTATTTCGGCGGTGTACCTTATCTGCATAATACGGATGTGGGGGGTGGCTGGACTCCTAAAGCGACCATGTGGGGTGGTATCGTATCCGGATTGTATGTTGACAAGCGTAAGGACAGAACATTTACTACTGCATCCGAAGGGTGTAATTTCAATATTGAATCCTTTGATGATATTGCTATGAAATACTGGCATGAGTTTTATAAAGGTATTTCACGTGCCAATTTCGTGATTGCCAACATCCCGACAATGACTAGTGTGCTGGACGAAGCCACTATTAATAATTATGTGGCTCAGGGTAAATTCTTCCGGGCATACGGATATTTCTGGCTGGTCAAGGAATTTGGCGGCGTGCCTTACATCTCCGAGCCTTACACCTCTACGGAAGGTATGTACAAAGAACGTCTTTCTGCCGAGGAAATATATAAGAATATCGAAACCGACTTGCTGGATATCGTCAATGGAGACGCATTGCCTAATAAGACATTCTATGATAATGGCTGCTATGTCACCAAAGCGATGGCACAAACCTTGTTGGCACAAGTCTACCTGCAATGGGCAGGTGCACCGCTGAATGGTGGAGCGGATTATTATGATAAAGCGGCACAGATGGCTCTGAAAGTAATCAATGAAGGCCCTCACAGTCTGATAGATCCGAATGGAACAACTGACGGTCTGAATTCTGCATACAACGTGATCAAGACTACGAAGTCTTCTGCTGAAATCATCTATGCCAAAGAATATAACTATAGTGATTACAGTGTAGGTAACTCGTACGCCTGTCGTTCTATCGGAGCGGATGCTTTCCAATGGGGAGTGTTCCATCCGGGAGGAGACGTGCTGTATAATGCATATCTTCCATGTAATATGTTGATTGACAGCTATGATCCTGCTGATATCCGGGGACATGAGAAGCAATTCTTCTTTAAGGAATATACCGATGCAAGCGGAAAGACTCATACACTGAACAATGTAGGAAACTGGGCATGGTTTGATGAGAGTGCTCTGATTAATGGTCATGATGGTGATTATAATATGCCGGTATTCCGCTATGCGGAGGTTTTGCTGATTGCTGCTGAAGGTCTGGCACGGACAGGACATGAAGGGGATGCTGTTGGTGGCGCTAAATATTACCTCAATCAGGTACGCAAACGTGCTGGATTGGCTGATGAGACAGCTACGGGAGACGCTTTGGTTCAATCTATCCTGACTGAACGCTTGCACGAATTGCCATTGGAATTTAAGATTTGGGATGATATTCGTCGTACCCGTTTATATCCGGAAGCATCTGCTGAAGCAGGAAAATTGAAATGGACTGCCCTTTCATCTGCTCAGATTCAGAACAAGCCGGATGGAAGCACAAGAGCTGGTGCTATTCCCGAATATGCTTTGTTATGGCCTATTCCGTTGGACGAAATTCAGGCTAACCCATCTTTGGAAGGACATCAGAATCCGGGATGGAATTAATCAGATAATTGCCGGTAAATATTTGCTTTGAGTGGAATTGGAGAGAGGGTAAAGCTTAGTTATCCTCTCTCTTTTACTTGAATAGTGACTCTCCCGGTTGTACTCTCATGATACACCGATATTCATTATGCTTTGATTCTCAGTTGTTTAATTTGTACTCTCATTGACACTCTTATCCTTTGAATGACTATACAGGCATTTTTTCTGATTTTGGCGTATGAGAGGACTGATAATTGCTGAAAGATGCGTTAATTTGTAACGTGAATAATACTTGCTAATCTAATATTAATAGTTTAACTTTTATATCATGAATAAACAGAAACTACTGTCTGTCACAATGACCCTGCTATTGGGAGTCTCTTCTGTTTTTGCACAAAAGCAACCGGTGGATTACGTGAATCCCCTGATGGGAACCGACTCCAAAATTTCGCTCTCCAACGGAAATACTTATCCTGCCATCGCACTTCCCTGGGGGATGAACTTCTGGATGCCGCAGACCGGAAAGATGGGCGACGGCTGGGCTTACACGTATGCTTCTGACAAAATCAGAGGTTTCAAGCAGACCCATCAGCCCAGTCCCTGGATCAATGACTACGGACAGTTCTCCATCATGCCGATGACCAAACAGCTGAAGATAGATCAGGACAGCCGTGCTTCCTGGTTTTCGCACAAAGCAGAGAAAGCAACTCCCTATTATTATAGCGTTTATCTGTCAGAGTATAACATGACAACGGAGATTGCCCCGACAGAGCGTTGTGCATACTTCCGTTTCACGTTCCCCGAAGCATCCGATGCTTATGTGGTAGTAGATGCTTTCGACCGTGGTTCGTATGTGAAGGTGATTCCTGAAGAAAATAAGATTGTAGGTTATACGACACGTAACAGTGGCGGTGTTCCGCAGAATTTCAGGAACTACTTTGTGATAGAGTTCGACAAGCCTTTTACATTTAATAAAGTATGGGCGGACTACCATCTGGTAGAGACACATCTTGAACTGCAATCCAATCACGTAGGTGCTGCCATCGGTTTTTCGACAAAGAAAGGCGAGCAGGTGCATGCCAAAGTGGCTTCCTCATTCATCAGCCCCGAACAGGCGGAACTGAATCTGAAAGAAATCGGAAACAAGACATTCGAACAGACCAAGGAAGCCGGACGTAAAGCTTGGAATGACGTACTGGGACGTATCAAAGTCGAAGACGATGATGAGAACCGGATGCGTACCTTCTATTCTTGTCTGTATCGTTCGGTATTATTCCCCCGTATGTTCCATGAAGTGAATGCGAAGGGTGAAACCGTACATTACAGTCCTTATAACGGTGAAATCCGTCCGGGCTATATGTTTACCGATACCGGATTCTGGGATACATTCCGTTGCCTGTTCCCCTTCGTCAATCTGGTATATCCTTCGATGGGCGAGAAGATGCAGGAAGGACTGTTGAATACATACCTTGAAAGCGGATTCTTCCCCGAATGGGCAAGTCCGGGACATCGTGGTTGTATGGTCGGAAACAATTCGGCTTCTGTAGTGGCAGATGCTTTCATGAAGAACGTGACCAAGGCAGATGCAGAGAAAATGTATGAAGGTTTGCTCAAGGGAGCCAACAGTGTACACCCGAGAGTTTCTACAACAGGACGTCGTGGATACGAATATTATAATAAACTGGGCTATGTACCTTACGATGTGAAGATTAACGAGAATGCTGCCCGTACGCTGGAGTATGCATATGATGACTGGTGCATCTACCGTATGGGTGAAAAGTTAGGCCGTCCGGCGGAAGAACTGGAAGTTTATAAGAAAAGAAGCCAGAACTATCGCAACCTGTTCGATCCGGAGACTAAACTGATGCGCGGAAAGAATGCTGATGGAACTTTCCAGACTCCTTTCAACCCGTTCAAATGGGGAGATGCCTTTACCGAAGGAAACAGCTGGCACTATACGTGGTCTGTATTCCATGATGTACAGGGACTGGCCGATCTGATGGGTGGAAGAAAGATGTTTGTCAGCATGCTCGATTCAGTATTCAACCTTCCACCGATATTTGATGATAGCTATTATGGAGGCGTGATTCATGAAATCCGTGAAATGGAGATTGCTAACATGGGGAACTATGCGCACGGCAACCAGCCTATCCAGCACATGATTTACTTGTATAACTATGCAGGCGAACCCTGGAAAGCCCAGTACTGGCTGCGTGAAGTGATGAACCGCCTTTACTTTGCCACTCCCGACGGCTATTGCGGCGATGAAGACAACGGACAGACTTCTGCCTGGTACGTGTTTACCGCTTTGGGGTTCTATCCGGTATGTCCGGGCAGCAATGAGTACGTGATGGGTGCTCCTTATTTCAAGAAAGCGACGATCACACTGGAGAACGGCAAGAAACTGGAAATCTCCGCTCCCAAGAACAGTGATGACAATCGTTACATCCGTTCGCTGAACTATAACGGCAAGAACTATACAAAGAATTACCTGAATCACTTCGACTTGCTGAAAGGCGGACATCTGGTATTTGATATGGATAATAAACCGAATAAAGGAAGAGGTATTAACGAATCCGATTTCCCCTATTCCTTCTCTCGTGATAAAAAATAAGCAGGTATGAATAAGATGAAAAAGAAAGTATTGATGATGACTATGGCGGCGGCAACCTTGTCTGCCGTAGCTCAGCAACCGGTAGATTACGTTAATCCGATTATCGGAACCAATGGTATGGGGCATACTTTTCCCGGTGCCTGTACACCTTTCGGATGGGTACAATTGAGTCCGGACACAGATACAATACCACATAATATAAACGGTGCATATCAGAAAAACGCTTATGAGTATTGTGCCGGTTACCAGTATCGGGACAAGACCATTGTCGGTTTCAGTCACACCCACCTCAGCGGTACGGGACATTCGGACTTGGGAGATATCCTGCTGATGCCTGCTGTCGGTGATCTGAAGCTGAACCCCGGACGGGCGGATCATCCGGAAGAAGGATACCGTTCGCGTTTCAGTCATGCCACCGAAAAAGCAACTCCCGGATATTATGAGGTAATGCTGGACGACTATGGCATTAAAGCTCAGATGACTGCCACGCAGCGGGTCGGTGTACATAAATATACGTTCCCGAAAGGAAAAGACGGTCATTTGATTCTGGACTTGGTGCATGGTATCTATAATTATGACGGCAAAGTATTGTGGGCAAACCTGCGGGTGGAAAATGATACATTACTGACAGGATATCGTATCACTAACGGATGGGCACGCACGAATTATACCTATTTTGCTATTTCCTTGTCACAACCGATCAAGGACTACGGTTATAAGGATAAGCAAAAGGTACTGTACAACGGATTCTGGCGTCGCTTCAACATGGAAAAGAATTTTCCCGAAATCACCGGACGTAAGATTGTTGCCTATTTCAACTTCGATACGGCTGAGGACCCGGAACTGGTTGTGAAAGTAGCGCTTTCGGCAGTCAGTACGGAGGGGGCTGTTAAAAATCTCCGTGCCGAAGCTTCCGGAAAAAGCTTTGAACAGCTGGCTGAAGCTGCCCGGACAGACTGGAACAATGAGCTAGATCATTTCGAAGTAGAAGGTACCCCCGACCAGAAGGCAATGTTCTATACTTCGCTTTATCATACCATGATTAATCCGTCCGTATATATGGATGTGGACGGTTCTTATCGTGGTTTGGATCACAATATCCATCAGGCCAAAGGATTTACTAACTATACGATTTTCTCGCTTTGGGATACATACCGTGCGGAACATCCGTTCCTCAATCTGGTGAAACCGGAACGCAATGCGGATATGGTAGAATCTATGATCAAGCATGAGCAGCAGAGTGTACACGGCATGTTGCCGGTCTGGAGTCTGATGGGAAATGAGAACTGGTGTATGAGCGGTTATCATGCTGTATCGGTGTTGGCCGATGCGATAACCAAAGGAGTCTTTTCGAATGCTGACGAGGCGTTGGCGGCGATGGTCAGTACTTCTACCGTACCTTATTACGAAGGAGTAGCCGATTATATGAAGCTGGGCTATATCCCCTTGGACAAGAGCGGTACGGCGGCTTCTTCCACGCTGGAATATGCCTATGACGACTGGACTATTTATCAGACGGCATTGAATGCGGGTAATAAAGAACTGGCCGAAACGTATCGGAAGCGTGCTCTGAACTACCGTAATATCTATGATACAAGTATCGGCTTTGCCCGTCCCCGCTATAGTGATGGTACATTCAAAAAAGAGTTCGATGTGTTGCAAACTTATGGTGAAGGCTTTATCGAAGGTAATTCATGGAACTTCTCCTTCCACGTACCGCATGATGTGTTTGGTATGATGGATCTGATGGGAGGAGAAAAGACATTCGTGCAGAAGCTGGACGAACTCTTCTCCATGCATCTGCCGGAGAAGTATTATGAACATAATGAGGATATTACGGAAGAATGCCTGGTGGGCGGATATGTGCATGGCAATGAGCCGAGCCATCATGTTCCTTATCTGTACGCATGGACTTCGCAACCGTGGAAGACGCAGTATTGGCTGCGTGAGATTCTGAACAAGATGTACAAGAATGACATCAATGGACTGGGAGGAAATGATGATTGCGGACAGATGTCGGCATGGTATCTATTCTCTGTCATGGGTTTTTATCCGGTTTGTCCGGGCACAGATCAGTACGTGCTGGGTGCACCTTATCTGCCCTATGTCAAATTGAAGCTTCCCAATGGGAAAACATTAGAGATCAAGGCACCCGGTGTCAGCGACAAGAAACGTTATGTGCAGTCGCTGAAACTGAATGGAGAGTCTTATGATAAAATGTACATCACACACGCGGATATCCTGAAAGGAGGCGTACTGGAATTTAAAATGGCGTCATCGCCGAATAAACGTCGGGGATTATCAGCTGAGGACAAACCTTACTCATTAACGAACGGAATCAATTAACAGCATCAATAAATAATCAAGAAAAGAATATGAAAAAGAGACATTTGGTATATGCAATTGGCCTGATAGTGGGCATGGGAGCTTGTGCGGCAAGTGCAAAGAAGCAGGCAGAATCCAAACCGGACGTATGGAAAAGCTACAATGTAGGAACGATCTTGTTTGAAGATAAAGCTCCGGAAACGAAAGGTTCGGACATTTATCACCGGATTATTCCGGATGCGGAGTCTTATATCAAGGAGCAGGCCCGTACTGTATTGGCCACTCTTTACAATTCGCCGGAAGACAGCATCACTCCGGTGAGCAAGATACATTATACACTCGAAGACATCGAAGGTATTTCTGCCAAAGGTGGTGGTAATGGAGATGTTACGATCTTCTACAGTACTCGTCACATTGAAAAGTCATTTGCTGAAAACGATACAGCCAAGTTGTTCTTTGAAACACGTGGTGTACTGCTGCATGAACTGACTCACGCGTACCAGCTGGAACCACAGGGAATCGGCTCTTACGGAACCAACCGCGTATTCTGGGCATTTATTGAAGGAATGGCAGATGCCGTACGTGTGGCTAACGGTGGATTCGACGGACCGAATGCACGTCCGAAAGGGGGAAACTATATGGATGGCTATCGCACGGCAGGCTATTTCTTTGTTTGGCTGCGCGACAACAAGGACCCCGAATTTTTACGTAAATTCAACCGGAGTACACTGGAAGTGATTCCCTGGTCGTTTGACGGAGCCATCAAGCATATCTTAGGAAAAGAATATAGTATAGACGAATTATGGCATGAATATCAGGTTGCCGTAGGTGATATACAGGTATAATGTGAATAGATATGGTTAATAAAGTAGGAAGAAAAAGATTGTTTTTGGTTTGGTCGTGTCTGGTGAGTATCTTGCCGGGCATGGCTCAAACTGAAAAGCTGACGGACTATGTGAATCCGTTTGTCGGTACGGATGGTTACGGAAATGTCTATCCCGGTGCACAGATTCCTTTCGGAGGAATCCAGATGAGTCCCGATACGGACAGCCGTTTTTACGATGCAGCTTCCGGATACAAATACAACCATCTGACGCTGATGGGATTTAGTCTGACGCATTTGAGCGGAACGGGGATTCCGGACTTAGGCGATTTTCTGTTTATACCGGGAACGGGGGAAATGAAACTGGAACCTGGTACGCATGAAGACCCCGATAAAGGCTACCGTTCGCGTTACTCGCATGATAAAGAGTGGGCTTCCCCCAATTATTATGCTGTGGAACTGGCAGACTATGGAGTGAAGGCCGAAATGACTTCCGGTGTGCGCAGCGGTATGTTTCGCTTTACTTATCCTGAGTCGGACAGTGCATTCATCATGATTGACATGAATCATACGTTGTGGCAATCCTGCGAATGGTCCAATCTGCGTATGATAAACGATTCGACTATCACCGGCTACAAACTGGTGAAAGGGTGGGGACCGGAACGCCATGTATACCTGACAGCTACTTTCTCAAAGAAACTGAC
Organism: Bacteroides faecis; assembly: GCF_020091505.1. NCBI lineage: Bacteria > Pseudomonadati > Bacteroidota > Bacteroidia > Bacteroidales > Bacteroidaceae > Bacteroides > Bacteroides faecis. Next base: position 2,095,752 of record NZ_CP081916.1, read on the forward strand.
CGGACTGCGCTTTATGCAGGACAAGAAGCCGGTGATTTATAATACTTCCCGGTTCCGCAGCTCTTACGAAGCCTGGGGAAAGAATCTGATGGCTTGTCTCTCTTTTGATACGAAGGCAGGAGAAGAGGTGATTGTGAAAACTGCAGTTTCGGCAGTCAGCACAGATGGCGCCCGGAATAATATGAAGGAACTCGACGGATTGACTTTCAACGAGTTGAAGGCGAAAGGGGAAGCACTCTGGGAAAAGGAACTCGGAAAATATACGTTGACTGCTGACCGAAAGACAAAGGAAACGTTTTATACTTCCGCCTATCATGCAGCCCTGCATCCTTTTATCTTTCAGGATTCGGACGGACAATTCCGTGGCTTGGACAAGAACATAGAAAAGGCGGAAGGCTTCACGAACTATACGGTGTTTTCCCTTTGGGATACGTATCGGGCTCTGCACCCTTGGTTTAACCTGGTTCAGCAAGAGGTGAATGCGGACATTGCGAATTCTATGTTGGCTCATTATGACAAGAGTGTGGAGAAGATGCTTCCTGTCTGGTCTTTCTACGGCAATGAAACTTGGTGTATGATTGGCTATCATGCCGTTTCGGTGTTGGCAGACATGATTGTGAAAGAGGTGAAAGGCTTCGATTATGAGCGTGCCTACGAAGCGATGAAGACCACAGCGATGAATCCGAACTACGACTGTCTGCCGGAGTATCGTGCTATGGGATATGTACCTTTCGACAAGGAGGCCGAGTCCGTTTCTAAAACGCTGGAGTATGCTTATGATGATTATTGCATCGCACAGGCAGCCAGGAAATTAGGCAAAGAAGACGATTACCATTATTTCCTCAACCGTGCCTTGTCTTATCAGACATTGATTGATCCCGAAACGAAATATATGCGCGGACGCGACAGTAAAGGAGACTGGCGCACCCCGTTTACTCCGGTTGCCTATCAGGGTCCGGGATCGGTACATGGCTGGGGAGACATTACAGAAGGGTTCACCATGCAATATACCTGGTATGTGCCGCAAGACGTGCAAGGATATATCAATGAAGCTGGTAAGGAACTGTTCCGCAAGCGGCTGGATGAGCTTTTCACGGTAGAACTGCCGGATGATATTCCCGGCGCGCATGATATTCAGGGACGTATCGGTGCCTATTGGCATGGAAATGAGCCTTGCCATCATGTCGCTTACCTTTACAATTACCTGAAAGAACCTTGGAAATGCCAGAAATGGATACGCACCATCGTGGACCGTTTCTATGGAAACACACCGGATGCTTTGAGTGGCAATGACGATTGCGGACAAATGTCGGCATGGTATATGTTCAACTGTATCGGTTTCTATCCGATTGCTCCGTCCAGTAATATTTATAATATCGGTTCGCCTTGTGCAGAGGCTATTACCGTCCGGATGAGCAATGGAAAAAATATTGAGATGACAGCGGATCATTGGTCGCCGGAGAACCTGTATGTGAAAGAACTGTATGTCAATGGCAAGAAGTACGATAAGTCTTATCTGACGTATGATGATATTCGTGATGGAGTAAAACTCCGTTTTGTCATGAGCAGCAAGCCTAATTACAAACGGGCGGTGTCGGATGAGGCGGTAGCTCCTTCTATTTCTTCACCGGGAAAGACTGTGAAATATAGTCGGCCCAGGTGAAAAAAGTTCCTTGTCCACTCGTATTTCACTCATTTGTTAACTTGACGATTGATATCTGCGAAAGTGGCGTAATGGTGCAAATTACACGAAAATAATTTGTTTTCTATTGTTTAAAGTATAACTTTGTTCCATTAACCATAGAGAAATCTTGTATTTTGTAATGAAAATATTCTCTCTTTTGATATTCATCTCCTACTTTTGCTTGTTTGATTGTCTGGCTGGTAATTCTGAGAATGATTCCTTTTTCTTCTCAAAAGTAGGTTACCAACAAGGATTATCTAATAGTGCAGTGATATCGGTTTTTCAAGATAGTGCCGGTTTGATGTGGTTTGGAACGTATGATGGAGTCAATTGCTATGATGGAAGGGATATGGATGTTTATCGTTCCGATTTTTCAACCAACCTGAGCAATAATGTAATTTATCGTATTCGTCAGGCAGACAGCAATTGTCTTTGGATAACTACGGGGGCAGGTCAGAATCGTTTCTCTCCTGTCCTTCGTAAAGTAGTCGGTACTTATGAACTTCCCAGCGAAAACTGTCTGCATTCCAACCGGAATGGAAATACATGGGTCATCGGTTACGACTGGATACGCTATTATAATACGCGTTATGACCGCTTTGTGGAGGTGGAGCGCCCTCCCATGGTGATAGACAACCTTACGATGCGCGCTTTTGTTACGGACGACGGGAAGTTATGGGTATTCCCCAATTCTTCCACAGGCGAAATATACCAGTTCTCGGTAGATTCTTTCGATCAGGACACTTTAGATGTCTCCTCCCATCTCTTCACTTACGCATTCCATTCCAAGCCGATTGATTACGTCTACTATCAGAACGATGTGTTTTGCTTTGTAGACGCGGATAAAGACTTGTATATGTACGATATTTCCCGTAAATCAAAGATATACATCCGTAATATTGCTTCTTTGGTTCAGAAATATGGGGAGATCAAAGGTATTGTACCATTTTATGAAGATATAATTATCGGCTTTTGGACGAACGGACTGATTCGTTTACGTACCTCACAGAAATATAAAGAAGAGATTGTCGATCAGAATGTGCGGATCTTTGATGTGTATAAAGACTCCAAGCAAGGAATACTGTGGCTTGGAACCGATGGACAGGGGACTGTCATGTATGCAAAGAAGTATTCTATAGCTACCAATTTGATGATGAGTGACCTGTCACCTAACTTAAGCAGGCAGGTCCGTTCTCTGATGACTGATAAATACGGAGGCTTGTGGTTTGGAACCAAAGGAGACGGGTTGTTGCGTGTACCCGATTATCGGAATGGAGTGGATGCGGCGAAAGCGGTCGTTTACTTCCCCGATTTCAAGCAACATGCCTCTTCTTATAGCAAGGGGCATAAGGAATTTCAGGTATATGCTTTGCAGCAGAGTCACTATATGGATGGTTTCTGGGTGGGTTCCGGTCTTTACGGTTTGTTATATTATTCATTTAAGGATGATTGCCTCCGACAGGTGGTTGATACTGTAGGCAGGCATGACATGGAAATACATGCCATTCATGAAGCCAATGATTCTGTTCTCTATCTGGCAACTTCCAATGGCGGACTTTGCAAGGTGACACTGGACAAAACTACCGGTCGGATTCGCATCAAGGAACGGAAGGATTATCATTTCTTTTATGAACAGAACGAAATACACACATTCTTTTCCATGATACCCGAAGGGGATTCTATTCTGTGGTTGGGTAGCCGTGGGAGTGGCCTTGTGCGATTTAACAGGCAAACGGAGGAATATCAGGTGATCTCTCTCAAATCGCTGTTGCATAAAGCGGTAGATGATGTTCTTTGTATGTATCGGTTCCCTGACGGTCGGATGTATATCGGCACTACTTCGGGACTGGTTTGTCTGACGTTTAAAGGGAGCAAAATAGAGGCGGGATATATCGGACGTGAACAGGGATTGTTGAATGATATGATTCACGGTATCCTGAAAGACGCGAATGACTTTCTTTGGTTGGGAACTAATAAAGGACTTATCAAGTATAATCCCGTCAATTGTTCTTCGCATACGTACTATTATACCGGTGGGGTACAAATCGGAGAATTTAGCGACGATGCCTATTACAAATGCCCTTATACCGAGAATCTGTTTTTCGGAGGGGTCGACGGTATAATTTATATGGAACAGGAGAATGCCATTGCTCCGGAATATTACCCCAATATCATATTGCGTAAATTGTTTATCGGACGTACTGAAGCTAAGTTGGCAGATTATTGTACGGAAGAAGAAGGCATAGAGCTAAAAAGCTCGACTGTCGCTTTCTCTTTAAGATTTGTCGTCCCCGATTATATCAGGGGGGCGGATGTCGAATATTCTTATATGCTTGAAGGCTATGATAAGGAATGGACTCCATTTAACAGTATCACGGAAGCTTCTTATTCACAAGTACCGGTGGGCGACTATGTCTTTAAAGTACGCTATAAAAAAGATGTGTTTGATACGGCATACAAAACCTTTTCCATTCCCCTGCATATTTCCCCTCTTTGGTATCAGACGACTCTGGCACGTATCATCTATACGCTATTGGCCATACTGATCATCCTTTATGTGGCTTATTTATTGAGAAGATACTTCCGGAACGAGCAGATGATAAAAATGATGCGCGACTCGGAGAACAAGAATATTCCTTCGGGAACAGTAGGTGAAAGTCCGGGCAGGGATTTAGTGAACGGTCTTACTTTAATTTATCAGATGTGTGACCATTTGCGGGCGGAGAATACGACATATGAACAGCGTTATGCAAAGATAGAACTGGTGCGTGAAACGGTGATGTCGTTACTGTTCTCTTCCGATGCCCTCTCCAATGAAGAACTCACTACTTTGTCGCCTGTCAATTTTACCATATCAGGATGTCTGTGCTTAAAAGAATTGGCAGAAGAAGTACTGCAAGTATTTAGAAAGCGCGGTGAAGATGTTTCGAAGATTCATATCGCCCTGTCGGATAGTTTCAGTTTCGAGATATACAGAAATGCTCTGCGCTATGTCTTCTATTATATTTATTTCTTTTCCTGCCACAGGAAAGACGGAGCAGGCATCACCATAGATGCGACAAAAGAAGAAGGCAAGATGCTCCTGACTGTAATCTCGGAAGATGGATCGGTGAAGGAATTGTATGAAGCTTTATCAGGTCAGCTGCCTGCTATGGAGGCAGACCGGATGGATGAGGCATTCCAGATGAGGATCTTTCAGCATTTTGCACAGGCAGCTTTGGAGCAGGTCTGCGATGGTATTCGCTATGAAGACAGAGAACAAAAACAACATCTGACTCTTACCTTTTCTCCTGTAAAAGCAACCGAATCATCGTCTGTGAAGAAAACGGTATTATTGCTCGAAGACTGTGATGAAATGGTGTGGCTTATTAGTAATTTGCTTTCAGATGAATTTGTGGTTCACCGCGTCAAAACGATTCAGGCCGCTTTCGAATATGTGAAACAGAATACTCCTACCGTATTTCTTGTGGATATGCTGATGTATGCTGACGCTGAAGGAACCTTTATGGAGTATGTCAATAAGCACCGTTCTCTGTTGTCGAAGGCAGCCTTTGTTCCTATGCTTAGCTGGAAAGCCTCTTCTACAGTTCAGCAGGAACTTATAAAGTGGTCCGATTCGTATATTGTGCTTCCTTATGACATTCTGTTTTTGAACAATGTGGTCCATAAGTCGGTGTATGGCAAACAGGAGGCCAAGCAGATTTATGTCGAAGAACTGGGCAGCTTGTCAGAACGAATCATATGCTACACTCAGGAACAGGCCGATTTTATCAGGAAGTTCCTGCAAATAGTAGAGCAGAATCTGGATAAGGAGGACTTGGGGTCTACTTTCATTGCCGACCGGATGGCGATGAGTCCCCGTCAATTTTACCGCAAGTTGAAAGAGATTTCCGGTATGTCTCCCAGTGATTTGATAAAGAACTATCGGATGGAGAAAGCTGCACGTTTGCTGTCAAATGATGAGTTGTCTATTCAGGATGTCATTTCGGATGTAGGGATTGCCAGCCGTTCTTATTTCTATAAAGAGTTCACTCGTAAGTTTGGTGTGACTCCTAAAGACTACAGGGAATTGCATAAGAAATGACTTTTCCTCCCTCTTTTCTGTATTCGTATCCTCTCTTTCCTTTTGTGCTCTCTTTGCGCATATAGTATTTGTAAACTATAGATAATCAGTGTTTTAGTTTGTGTCTTAAATGTCCGACTGTTCTCCTGTCGGACATTTTTGCCCTGGCTTTTCATTTTGTCAGCAGGCGGCACTAAAAGTCATTTAATAGTAGGTTAATTTGCATTCGTTAGAAAGTATTACATGAGTTCGAAGTATTCACTTTAATTGAATTTAGTATGGAAAGCACAAAAAAGGAAAGTTTGTTTTTATATTTATATGACAGCTACGTTAATGATTTGTATGCTTATGGAAAAGCATTGGGAGTATCGCATGAAGATCTTCAGGATATCATTCATGATGTTTTTCTTAATATAATGGATCATTATGCCGGGCTGAATATATGCGAAAACAAACAAGTGAAATTCTATTTATTGAAGTGCCTGAAGAACAAAGTCGTTTCGAATGCAAGAAAGAACATGGAGACTTATAACATAGAAAATCTGAATGAGAGTGATTTTCCAATACATGTTACGGGACTGGATTTGCTGATAAATAAAGAGGAAAGGAAGAATTTGCTGAATCGGATAGAAAAGATGCTTCAATGTTTGACGGCACGACAGCGGGAAGCTATTTATCTCAGATATATGCAGGAACTAAGTTACGAGGAAATAGCTGAAATGCTTCATATCACAGAGAAAGGGTCCCGAAAACTGGTATCCCGGGCTATGATAGAGCTGAAGAATGTAAGGCTTTGGGGCAGATGTATCTGACTCGAGGGCCGGAGATGATTTGATTAGGCATCTGTTAGTGTATACCCCGGTAAGCTTAATATATAGGCAAGGCTCTCATAATATACTTTGTAAGCAACACGTATTCATTCCACGTACGTGATCCTTTGAGTTCACGTACGTAATCCGAATGTTTCACGTATGTGGACCGACCAGACTATGTACGTGAGATGATCTTCAGTAACTGCCAAAAGACATTGCTCAGACAGCCGGAACGCCTTGCTGAAGGCTTCGTTTACTACTAATTCTACCGTCTCTTTATTGGTTTGAAGGGTGATCTTAATCGCTGGTGAGGTACGATTGATTATTGATGAAGAGGAGAGGATCAGCTTGTGTATCTGAAAGTTATGTGGAAAAAGAGAAAATAATAAGGTGATAATAGAAATCTGATTTATTCTATTATCACCTTATTGTCACTAGCTATTATCACTTCATATGGGTTGATGATGAGACTGTTAACCTGGAAAGTGATAAGTGATAATAAAAAAGTGCATTAATTATCACTGAGAGGGCTGAATTTGAGCAATTCATAATCATGAGATTCTATTCGGACAGGGCCGAATAAACCGGAGGACTGTAGCTGAGAATCATCTCTCCACGGATTTACCATAGTCCACGTGGAACGTTGTTCTGCAGGTAGTTTCAGGTCTCCGATCAGGCGGTTCACCCAGTTATTTACGACTTCTATTTTAACTGTGTTCTCGCCTTTTTGCAGATAGTCCGTGATGTTGAGACGGTATGGATAGGTCCATGCACCCCCTACGTATTTTCCGTTCAGATATACTTTTGCCATTGCCACTACTTTTCCCAGATTAATGTAAGTAGGTTGGCTGGGAATTTCTTTGATGGTAAATGTGTTTGTATAATCTGCCGTACCAGAGTAATATTTAATACGCGGATCTTCTGATGTTATCCAGTCTGTCAGAGTGTTGAAGACAACACTTTCTTTGGGACCTTGCCGCCTTTCCTCAAATTTTACCTTCCACGGAGTATGGATGGTAGTAAGAACATACGGCTGGGGATAATTCTTGCCGGTTACAGTCTTTTCCTCTGCGTTCCGGAAGATGATGAAAGTACTTTCGCATGATTCTAGCTGTAGGGGAATAGTGATTGATGAATTTGCTTCGGTATATTCCGGCAAGATGCGAATCTCATTGGTAAGAGGATTCCATAGTTCCGGTTGCTTGCCGGATACTCTGAAGGTGGCTTTGAAAGAAGTGAAATCATTGCTTTGGTTGGAGAGAAAATAAATGTCCCCTTCATCGGTTGTCCGATGAATAAAGGAAATGGGAGCCCCATCGCTTATTTTGCAGTCGGGAGATAATGCCACAGCTGCGAACACATCTGCTAACGAATACTTCTCCGAAAAGACCTTTCCCTTTCCGTATGATGAGTGGGCCCAAAGTTCGGAAGCCATTTTCTGAACTTCCCTGTCCGCGGTAGGATAATTGACCAGACTCGGAGAATATTCCGGGGTGGGGCCTAATACAACAAGCCCTTCTTTTACAAACTTCTTTATTTGTTTCAGCAATTCCGGTCGCATACTCTTTTGTTTGGGAAGAACGAGCACACGATATTGCATTCCACTTTCCAGAGTCAGCTTATTACCTTTTACAGAGGATTTTGTCAGTAACACTTCTGCATTGATATAGTCAAAAGAATATCCGCGTGGCAGCTCCGGATCGCAGACTCCTGTCATTTTAGGAGTATCTTCTCCGATAAAGTAGGCAACGTCGGCTACATAGGTTCCTTGTTGCAACATGAAGTTACAGCGTTTCAGGTATTGGTTGAATACATCCAGCTGGCTGAACCAAGTGTTGTGGCGGTTAAATTCATTACCAAATGAAGTGCTGACTCCCGGCACTTTATCTTCCCAGGGCTGGTGGATGTAAACATGCAACATTGTACTGTTGATTCCTTCGGTAAAGAAACGGTCGCCTCTTTGTTTCAATGTATGTGGGTATCGGCTGAAGTTGGAGCCACCTGCCGTGAATGATTCTGCCCATACCTTTCTTTTACCATAGATATGCGCACAGGATGAGGCTGCCCTGTTTTCTATGTCTCCCAGCGAACCTTCGCTCCAGAACTCTCCGCCTATTTCGTCTGATTGACCGCCATACTGTAAGAATTCACCCGGGAACCCCCAATGACCATAGTTTTCGAGCCAGGTAGTCAGACCATGACGATGACCGACTTCTCGCAGTCCTCCTACATAATCATATGCAATGCGGTCGGCTACCAGGCGACGAAGATCCCAAAGAAAACGGTCGGACATATCCGGACTCCCTATCACAATGCCTTGTAAGGAAGGAAGGTACGGAATCGGGTCATACTTGTATTTCTTCTTGAAGGCTGCCAGCATATCATCCGTCCAGTTCTGTCCTCCGGTTTCATAACTGTCTTGTACCACTATTTTAAAGGTGGTACGATCTTCGGGAGGGATACGGCGAAGAATCTCTCCCATGTGTGCGTCGAAATGCTTGGCGACGTGCTTTTTACTCATTTTGTCTACTTCCAGTCCTCTACCTTCCGGGCTGGCGGGAGAATTGGTGACCCGGGTAGGGCACATGGCTGTCCGCATAATGGTCCATTCACCTGCCGGAACCTGCCAGTTGAGTTGCCCGTTTTTGAAATATGGAGTTATGTCTATTACTTGCTTGGGGTCTATCAACATATTGCTGTCAGAAACCTCCGGTTGCTTGTCCCACATATATTCATGCCACATAGGCAAGGGATATTGGAACATTTTTGCCAATGTTTTTTCCGGATAACGCTCTATTATGGGTTGGGAGGACAGATCGACTATCATGTCCGCATTTCCGGAAGCGTGGACAAATAAACGGAAGTCAGTGCCTTTCGTTTCCGGCAAAGCAGTAACCACGGGAGCGTAAGGGAGGAATCCCACATTCAGTCCTGTATTCACTCTGTCTACTCCGATTCTCTTCAGCAGGCGATAATCTGCTCCTTCTTTCACGTATAGATCAGCTGTGGTCCGGAGTAGTGAAGGGCTGGCGATGGTAATGCTTCTGAGCGTTACGTTATCCGGTACTTTGATGTCTAGGCTCTCTTCTTTCCCTTCCCGTTTTTGTATGGTCCATCTTTTGTGGTAGACGTTTTCTGCCGGTTGAGGGAAAGCGAGGACACGTATATCCTCTGCATCTTCTGCAACGGAAGGAAGGCTGGTCTGCAAGTTTTGCGGACCTTTCACTTTTAGTTGGGAAGAGCCCACATAGCGCATGCTTTCGTTCGGTTTTATCCATGGACCACCGGACTGGCTCCAGCCCGGACTGTTGAATATGCCGATTTCGATATTCAGTTCACTTGCCTTTTTCAGTGCCGTATGCAGAATCTTCCACCACTCTTCCGAAAAGAGCTTGACTTTGCCATACTTTACATCATCCAGACCGATGTTGCCGATAAAGGCTCTGTTGATTCCTACCTTTTTCATGGCTTCCAGATCCCGGATAATTCCTTCTTCGGACAGGTTGTCCGAAATCCAGTACCAGTATACAGCTATTTGAGTATCCTCAGGGATTTGTAAAAAGCCGGTCTCGATTTCCTTGAACGACAATTCTTTTTTATTCTTCGCATTGATTGTCAACGGGAATAAAGTGATTGCAATGATTAGAGTAATGAATCTCATCTTTTCAGTAGAATTTATGTTATAGTTAAAATGAAATTTGAGTTCACTTTAAAAGTCTTTGCCTGTTTTATCTCCTAACTGATGGTTGTTGAGAGATAAAATACATTGACTTTTAAAGTGGACTCAATTATCTTTGGTAGTTCAGATTACCACCGGGGCGGTATGTACCCTTCAAATACACCATTGCTTTTCTCCGATGCCGAACCGGGGTGCATAAGCATGATGTCGATTGTAGGCGGAATACGATTATCGTTGGGGATATTCAGCACTCCGTCTTTTTCTCCGTCTCCTCCCCATGGATTACGCATGGCAAACAGAGCGTAGGGATCGGAAGAATACATCCCGCTGTAGCAGTGCCCTGTCACTGTTCCCTGGTTTCCGATATTTTGGGCTTTGTTGAATCCTCCCGTCACGAAGTATCCTTGTGCAAGACCGGTTCTCACGACTTTAGTCATTTCCTCGTTTGTCAGTTTTCCGGGTCCCCAGCAATATACCAGGTCACCTTTCCCAGTGAACAGAGGATTTACTTCTTGCTGAGGGATTCCGCCAAGGTTGTAATTTTTCCAATATACATGCCTGTATTTCATGAGCGCTTTTTCGAGCACCGTTCCCCAATTGAGAACGACATTTTTGCCGCAGGACGTAAAATGGTCTCCGTTCTCGTTGGAAAGGAATTTGGAAGTAACGGACACTTCTATAGGTTTACCCATCGGATCGTACATGGAGATGGTATACGTTTTGTCCCCATTATCTTTAATGATGGACTGTATAAAGTCGGGATGTACAAATGCCATAGAAGCAAATGAGGCAACAGCACAGCAGTCTCCGATGCCTCGCTGGTGTATGTCAGCCGGCAGCGGGCGACCGAAAGGATACAAGGTCACCGGATGTTCCACCCATTGAAATCTGCCGTCACCATCGGTGATGGTCGGTTCGTTGGAAGCAGTGCGCAACCATGTCCTGACTTCGTCCGTCGTTTCGGGTCTGTTCTCAAAGTGTTTTCCCATCGGGGTGATGGAGCTAAAAGTACTTCCTTCACTGCGTTCCAGTATTCTTGAAACGTCGGTATATCCATGCAGATTCCATTCGGCTATTTGAGTGGTGTTGCTTCCGCCATTTTCTGTCACTTCCAGTTTATAGTACAGATATTCCTTCTTGTTATTGAGAAGAAATTCTTTCTTTTCCTTTCGTGCCGAAAATACCTGGTTCTTCTGAATATCGATTGCCACCCACTCTTCGTTGTCGTTCGAACCATAGAGCGTCCATGATTTGGGGTCTTTTTCCGGTGAATCGGCGGCTGACACTAAAGAATAATGATTGGCAATGGCCTGTTCACTCCCCGACCACATAATATAGAAGTTGCTGTGGGGAATGATGAATTTCGTGTCCGCATTGTTGTCGATCATATATCCGAGTTCCGTCCCTTGGGGGAAGTCTGCAAATTCGGGAGTTAAGACACCTGCGGCAGGCATATTTATATTCCAGTATTTGATTGCTATCGCTACTTTCTTTAGAACCAGTTCTGCTATCTGGGTGTCACTGCCTCCATTATTACTCTGTATCTCCAGCTTGTAATGTCTGTATGCAGTGGTATTTTCACATTGGTATTTTTTCTCTTCTTGCCGTTTAGAGAATACCTGATCTCTTTGCTGGTCGATGCGAGTCCATGCTTTCCCGTCAATCGACCCGTAAAGCGTCCATGATTGGGGATCTTTTTCCGGTGCGTCGTTGGCGGATGTCAGCGTGTAATAGTTGATGGCTATCTCTTCATCTCCTTCCCATAGAATATAGAATTTGTTATGGGAGGTGACAAATTTTGTATTTATGTCACCGTCTACTATTTTGCTGATGTCCGAACCGGAGGGAGCGTCTGTATATTGTGCTGTGATTACTCCGGCAGAAGGTACATTGGTGATATCATCTCCGATTCTTACTGAAGCCGGACTGGTATAGGGTGGTTCCGGTGGTGGTTCCGGTACACCATCATCGTCCGAGCAGCTGTAAAAAAGGCTTAGCGGTATTAATAATACCAAATAAATAGTGGGCTTTATCAGATTTGATATCCAACTGTTTTGGCTTGTTTTAGATATATTCATTTGATTCATATTCATTTGATGGAATTTTTTATTCAGGAATGCGCCTGATATCTGGGAAAACTGTCATACGTAGCACGGTTGTTCCGACAGGAACCAGTTCTATAACTTTCTCTTCTCCCTTCCGGATGACGGAAGGCATATAGGGAGTAAAGTTGTCTCTGTATAGTTGCCAGTTCGTGACAGTCACAGCTTTTACTTTCAGTCTGACAGGAGTCGTTTCCGGATTCCAGATATTACTGTAATCATTGCTGTTGACTACCTCGATATTTTCTGTATCCACCGGTGCATAATTCCATTCAGACAAAGGGGTTAGGATACGGGACTGGAACTTGATGCCGTCAAGTTCTCTGGTTTCCGTGATCTCTTCTTGGGCTTTGACGTTCAGAGAGAATACCAGCGGCCCTCTTTCAAAAGCTACTCCATCGTATGGCATAGATACAGATTTTGCTTTCATCGGTAATTTTAATTCGATGATGTCTCCGTCGGAGAATTTGCGTTGTACTTCTACAAAAGTACCAGCCTTGCAGACGATATCGGCAGCCTGCCCATTGACTGTAATAGAAGCCCCTTTGCACCATTGCGGAATGCGAAGCCAGAAAGAGAAAGGAGTGGAACGCTTCATCTTCATCCGGAAACGAATCGTTTCCTCAAAAGGATAATTCGTTTCTTCTTGTATGGTGATCTCGTTCTTGCTTCCTTTCAGTTTGGTAGTGAAAGAGGAAGGTGCGTACATAGCCGCTACAATCCCGTTATCTCCTTTTTTCATCCATTGGCGAGAGCAGAAGAGAGGAATCATGCGGTTCATATTGCCATTGCAGCATGCCGGTCCGTGTGCTATTCTGTAAGCCATACGGTCTTGTCCGCCGACATACATACAAAAGCTGGAATTATTTTTGGCTATTACCTGATTCGGACTTGAATAATACTGAAGCGACTTGAAGTCTTTCCATACTACACTGAAAGCTGCATTGAAACAGATCTTTTCCATCAGATCTGCCCATTGTACATCTCCGGTTGCCTGTAAGAAATATCCCAGCGCCCATTGTGCGTCGCTCACACAGCACGTTTCATGCACTTCATTAGGCATATTTCCATCATGGGCTTCGTTGCCGGATGGTATACCATCTGCCAGTCCGTGATACTTGTATACCTTCTGAATCCCGTGGATGGCCGCATCGAGATATTCCTTTTTACCTGTGTTGATATACAGTATCACAGGGATCTTTAATGTTTCAAAAGAACTGACGGAATGTACGATGGGCACTTCATCTGACAAGAAAGCTTGCATGGTGAACGGACTTTTCCGGCTACAAAATGCTTTATATGTGTTTTCTGCTTTTTCGATAAAGAAAGCGTCATTGGTCTGTTGATACAGCCAGCATAACATTTCGATATGCAACATAGTGCGTTCGTTGAAATCCCATTCCGGTCCTCCTGTCTTGATCAGAGTTTGGGAGCGTGCGGCATTCTTGTAATGATTGGACAGAGCCTTGATGATTTTGGGTGACGGATTCCTGGAATATTCTGCCATGATTACTCTGAAGAAGACGACATGCGGCCATAAATTATGCAATTCCGGACCGATAAATCCATCTTCTTTAGGATGATCGATCTGAAAGTCAATCCACTCCTTTACGCGTTGGGTTAACTCCGGATCGTCAATGAGATAACCACACCGCAATGCACCGTCTGCCCAGTAGCCGGTCTGCTCGAAATCTTCCCAGCGATCCATCTTCTTTTGGGTGGCGTCTCCCCAACCTTCCTTGTCGAAAGGAGCACCGGCCACTTGAATGTGACCGGTTAATCCATTTCTTTGCGTAGTCAGTGCTTCTTTCATCCAGCCTTCCGCTTTCATTCCTTCAATGCCGATATCTTGCAAGACGGATTTGTTGGTCTGGGCGGAAGCTGTACTTCCGCCAATGAGTAACAAACTTATCAGACAGGAAGAGAGAGTACTGTTAAAACGTATTGTCATTTGAATTTATTCTAGGTTATTATTATTGTTTTTTATTTTACCATTCAATTGCCTGATCCTCATCCGGAATCAATTCATTGATCTTACGTTCCGTTGTCATGCTTCCTTCTACATTATAGCGAATAGGAGTACCTTTCATCGATGTGATGTCATCGTAACTGTATTTGATGTACATGGTGACATAATAGTGAGTCAGGTAGGGCAGGGTAGGATCTGCTTCTGTCCGTATCTCATAAGTCGGATTATTGTCTATCAATGCAAAATTGATAGGATTGGCCGGGTCTGCGGGCCGTACGTCCAACTTGCCGTTTTCTTTGAAAGTGGCTATAATTTTATAAGTAGCACGGTTGATATCCTCTTCATCTGTCACTCCGGCATAGAAGAAAATGGAATTCTCATCTACTACCCATGCGGTGCGGGTGTTCATGATTAAAGGCTTATCATATCCTGTCAGATCGAGATAGATTCTCATGGAGGTAGCGGAGTAGGTACCTGAGTAGTCGTTAAACGGCATTACGCGAAGTAAGGCTTTACCGTTTCCCTTACGTCTGTTCACGATGTAAGACGGGTTTTCTTCTACTTTCATAGGCAATACCCATTTCTCTACCAGATTCAGATCTTTAAATTTGAATTTGATCTCGTACATCTCCATCGAACTTCCGGCCGGTATGTGGCATGTCGGGGAAGTGAATTCGTAATGTTGTTCGGAAAGTTGCTGATAATGCAGGTCGGTACGGAACTGGTAACGTTCTTCGTTGAGAATCTTTAGGGTGTCATTATCTACTCCGAGATGTACATCCAGATTTTGTTCATTGACTTTCGAACCGCTGACAATGACGGGAAGTTTGTACGTCACCTCGCCATTCGGCTTGTAGCGCAAATAGATATTGGTGACTCCCTGGTTTTCATAAGGAGCTTTGAGAGAAACCATCTGGGTATAAAGTTCATCTTCCCATTCGTTATTGCATGCACTGCACATAAACAGGGTCGTTGCGATAGCTAAAAAACTATATATCTTTTTCATGTCTGTACTCTTTTATTTTTATTAGTCATAGGATGTCCATCCCGGTGCTTGAGTTAAACGATTGTTTTTCTTTAATTCATCATGACTGATCGGCCAGAAATACATTTTGCGGGAGAAAGTAGAGCGGAGGCTCGGAACTTCTACCTGAGTATGGAATAAGTCCGCCTGTTCTGCCGGCATCAGTGTGTTACAGCCGTATACTTGTTCGATTTGCTCGGTCGGTGCGTCTTTCCAGCGTCTCAAGTCATAATAGCGTTGATTCTCGGCAAATAGTTCGATTTGACGTTCATGTTTAAGACTGGTTCTGAAGGCATCCTGAGAAAGATATACATCTTCTGCAAAGTCCGGTACTCCGGCGCGGATACGTACTTGTGACACTGCTTTGCTCATTTCCGTGGTATTGCGGTAGATATCGTAAGTGGTTGAACCGTCCCAGGAACTTACGGGATAATGGCTGTCACACTCATTCAATGCCTCAGCATACATCAACAGGATATCCGCATAACGGATGGCCGGTTCCACTTTAGGATAAACAGTTCCGCCATTGTTCTGTATATCTTTGGGGCTGACGTATTTCATCATACCGATGCCATTGCGCAGCCATAACTGGCTGTCGTTGCGCCCGTCACTATTACCACGGTAATACCAGATCTGCCGGTATCTGTATTCGGCATTCGTGGCGCTGGAGAAAGACCAGAATGCTCCGTTGAATGCCACTGATGCGTAAAAACGAGGTTCCCGGTTGGCATATTCTAGGTTGACTCCTTTTCTCAGGTGCGGATAAGTGCCGTTGTTGGCTTCTGCCTCGCTTACATAGCCTTTAAGATGTTTTTTTCTGTCGAATGGTTCTCCGGTATTGGTTTCGTAGGCGTCACATTGCTTTCCGGTGACTCCATGACAGTTGTATCCACCTGCACTGGTAGGCAACTGGTGACGCACCATATTTGCAATATCCGTATTATTTTGTCCGCGGGTAAAGATCAGCTCTGGATTTTCAGATGCATATAAGTCTCCGTTAAAAAGAGAACGATAAGATTCAAACGGATCGATGTCTGCCCATCCTTCCGGAAAGTTCTTGTGCGAATACTTCTCATTAAATGGAGGCACAACGGTTTTCGGATATGCGTCACTGCCTTCGTTACGTTTCGCTGCGGTGTACAGTTTATAAACACTCTGGCCGTTGTTCTTCAGGTTGATGACATCAAGAGCGGCAGCTGCTGCGGTTGCCCATTTGGAGTTGTCCGGTGTTTGAGATATCAAATTGCGTCCTTTGTCGTCTACAAAGTCAGCCATTTCGGAATTGCCGTTCATCAAGGGGCTGGCGGCATACAGGTATGCTTTTGCGCGAACAGCCAGAGCCGCTCCCTTGGTAGGACGTCCGATGTTGATGATATCACGTTTGTAAGGGAGGTCCTGCGCTGCCAGCAGCATTTCTTTGGAGATAAAGTCCACGCATTCGTCATAGGAATTTCTTGGTAATGAAAGATCATCGTATGATGCGTTATAGTCGATGGCGCTTTCCGGTAAAACGGGAACAGGCCCATATTTGCGGAGCAATAGCCAATACATGTATGCCCTTAAAAAACGGGCTTGCGCTTTGACGTCTTTGATTTCTTCCGGTGTGTAGTCTTCGTTGATGTCAACATTGTCTATTAATATGGAGGCTTGTCGGATTCCTGCATACGATTGTAGCCATGAACCTTGAAACCTGCTTTCATTATATTCCCCGTGGATGAATTCTCTGTATTCTTCACCACGGTCTCCATAATACATGTCGTCGGCAAAGTTGGTAAGGCAGTGGTCTTTCTCTGCTATATCCATGTTTTCTCCTGTCAGATAGAGATAGGCTTGCGCCAACCATTGTTCGGTATAATCCCTGCTTTTAAAAATGCGTTCTTCATTTTGACGGTCGCCAAAATAACGCTCCACACTCAGATAATCAGAGCAAGAAGAAAATACCAGTCCCATTGCCCCTATAAGTGTTGCAGCTAAAATATGCTTTTTTTTCATGTTCATCAAAAGTTTATAAGTTAACAGTTAATCCTAATGTCCACGTTTTAGATAACGGATATTGTTGTCCGTTGGAGCTACCCAGTTCCGGGTCCCATAATTTGAAATTAGAGAAGGTCAACAGGTTTGTTCCGATGAGGAAGAAACGGATGTTATTGAACCGGATCTTGTTAGTGATGCTCTTAGGAAGGGTGTAGCCTACTTCCAATGTCTTCAGGCGGATGTATGAACCGTCGCGCAGCCAGTAAGTAGAAGGACGGTAATTGTTGGCGTTACCTCCATAGCTCAGACGTGGATATCTGGCATTTACATCTTCATTCTCACCCAGTATCCAACGGTTGGATTCGACTACGTCTTTCAGTACATTTCCCCAGTCACCACTTGAGAATGGGTATACTGTGAATCCGTCAATGAAGAAGGATGACTTGCCGGCTCCCTGGAAATGTACGTTGAAATCCAGCCCTTTCCATTGAGCGGATGCACCGAAGCCATAGATTAAATTCGGACGGGTCGTTGCACCGATGGGAACAACATCGTTGTCGTTGATGACTCCGTCACCGTTAACATCTTTATATCTGATATCTCCCGGCATCACTTTGCTACTATCATCGAATTGCTGCTTGGGACTGTTGCGGATTTCTTCATAATCTTTGAACAGACCTAATGCAACCAGCCCTTTTGCCTGATCGACTCTGAAACCGGCCTGGCGCAGGTAGGGGAAGTTCGTATATGCTTCATCTGTTTCCTTGATTTCATTTTTGCTGTAGGTTATGTTACCACGTACTGTAAGGTTCACATTTCCTATCTTTTCATGATATCCTACATTACCGTCGAAACCTTTGGAGAGCACTGAACCTATGTTGGCATAAGGCGAAGATGTCAGGCCTACGATTTGCGGAATGTTATTGCGTGACATAAAGATGCCGTCACGTTGTTCATGAAAGTAGTCTATTGATCCGGTTAGTTTGTCGTTCCACAACGAGAAATCCAGACCGATGTCATGCTTCGTTGCAATTTCCCAGGTGATGGCATTGGAAGCGACTCTCGAATAAGCCAATATCTGATAAATCATATTATTTCCAATATCTCCCCAGTTATATGACTGATCTGCGGGCGGTATCTGATTGGCGATATCTCCTTTGTCAGGGTCCGGTTTCCAGGTTGCAAATTCTGCCAAATAGGGGAATCGGGTATTCATATAGTCATTACCTACCTTACCATAAGAATAGCGAAGCTTGAACATGTTCATCCAGGGTAAGTTCTTCTTGACAAAGCTTTCTTCTGCTATATTCCATGCAACGGAGTAAGCGGGGAAGAAACCGAACTGGTGTCCTTTGGCAAAGTTCTCGGAACCGTTGTATCCGAAGTTGAAATCCAAGAAATAGCGATATTTCCATCCGTACGTAAAGCGTCCTGCCAAACCTTGATGACGCCTTTCAATTCCCTTGATGATATCATCTCCATGGTCGGAAGTGTCAATGTTTTTGTCTTGTGAGTACTTTAATACTCCGCTTACACGATGATCGCCAAATGCCCTTTCGTAGTGAAGCTCTGCTTCCAGAAATTCTTTGCGCGAACCGTTTGCACTCGATTCTTGATGCATTAACGACTCCTCAGCGATGCGTCTGAATACAACATTGCCATCGGAATCACGAAGTTTCTCTGCTCTCCATTGTTCCGGCCATTTTACACGGCGGTTATAGTTGTCATTATAGGTGTCATAACCAAAACGACCGATGAATTTTAGTCCCGGAGTGATGAACTTGAAATCTTGTTCCAGTGTGATGTTCGTTTGAATGGAGTTCTTCCAGTTTTCAATATATCCGGTCTGGGTAGCCAATACCCATGGGCTGCTCTGAGCGCCTCCTCCGTATGCCGGGACATAACCGTTTGAATACATGATAGGAATTGAAATCGGATTCTGTCCCATCAGAGATGCCCAGATTTGTCCGGAGTCCGAGCCGGGCTGGTTCTGCTTTTCGAGCGAACCGGATACCCCTACTTTCACTAAAGTCGTTTTGGTCAGGTCCATATCTACATTCAGACGATAGTTCCAACGTTTGTAATTAGCGTTTGTATTGTAGTCTTTCATGGTATCATCTACTTTGTACATACCGCCTTCGTCGATGTAGCTGGCAGATACAAAGTAACGTGCGGTAGTACCACCACCATTGATGTTGATCGATGCCCGTTGAGTCAATGCGCCTTCTTTCAGTAATTGGTCCATCCAGTTCACATTAGGGAAGAGGTCCTTATCTAATCCGCTACGGATCAGCATCAAATCTTCATCACTGTAGAAAGGAGTCTGGTTGCGGGTGTTGCGTGCTTCATTCATCAACTTGGCATAGGTATATCCATCTACAAATTCGGGTGTATATGTGCGGGAGTTGTAGCTGGCTTCATATTTGGCATCGATGTGCACTTTACCTGCCTTACCGCGTTTGGTTGTGATTAAAACGACACCGTTGGCACCGCGTGAACCATAGATGGCGGTGGCGGACGCATCTTTTAATACAGAAAATGATTCGATATCTTCGATGCTAATTTCATCCATGCTTCTTTCGAATCCGTCCACTAACACCAATGCGCCTGTTCCGGCCCCGAAAGTTGAGATTCCACGAATCCAGAATTCGGAAGTGTTATTTCCCGGTTGTCCGGAAGTCTGCCGGGCAAGCACACCTGCCACATTACCGGCCAACGCGTTGGTGATACTGGAGGTAGGAGTTTTCAGGTCTTTCAGGTCTACTGTCGTGACAGCTCCTGTCACAGTCACTTTCTTTTGTACACCGGTACCCGTTACAGTGACTTCATCCAGAATATTGGATTCCGCCTCTTTCAGTACCACATTGATTATCTTTTCTTCTTTCACCAATACCACTTTCTTTTCGAATCCGATATAGGAGAAAACTAGGCGTTGATAAGGCTCTATCTTGATTTTGTATTTACCGTTTATATCAGTGATTGCACCTAAGCCCGGCGCATCTTGTACGGTCACATTTACACCGATCATGGGCTCTTCTTGTGCATCTGTGACGAGACCGGTCACCTCAATAACTTTCTGCGCATACATGCAGGTTGAGTATCCTATTAATAATAGGGTAAATAATATGATTTTTTTCATCTTCAATGTCTGTTTATATTTTATTCAATGGCTATAAAACGAATACGCTTGTTGCCTCGGTCTGCAATGTAAAAAGTACCATTGTCTTCATCATAGGCAATTCCTGTAGGTTCTAAGAAACGGGCTTCCGTGCGCAAGTCACCATCAATATATCCATCGACTTTTCCGTCGGCAGATGCGGTACCCCGACCTGCATAGGTAGACACGGCTCCTTCGGGAGTAATTTTGCGGATACAATGATTGCCGGCATCACAAAGATAGAAGTCATATACATCTTCTTTTCCTGCATTGACATAGTCTTTATTTTTAACGAATACACCTTGGCACGGGCTGCTGAAACGTGCGTCGCTTCCCATTCCATCCTTGTATCCACTAGTAAACAGTTCTCCGGCAACCTTATAGGGAGGTTGCAATTCTCCATTATTATAGTCACATCTAAGTACACTTTCAAGTCCTACCACATAGAGGTACTTTCCTTCCGGATGGAACACCAGCGAACTGGACCATCCTTCCCGGTCGTTTTCTATCACATTAAACAGCTGCTTGGATTCCCATTGCTGTGTCTGCTCGTTGAACTGAGCCTTAGCTTTCATGATGGCAGCTTTAAAATAGGTATTGTAGTATACTGACTTGGAGGTAGGATGTACTGCACAAGAATAGCTGCATCGGTCATAAACATAAGGATTGGCACTGTTGAAATGTCTGGAGCGGAGCAGATAGGCGACAGCCATCATTCCTTTGTCACCGCGACCGTTGTCGTCAGCAATGAAGAGTGTGTCTCCGTCGGGATGGAACGTCAGCCCCTGCATTCTGAAGAAGCCGCCCTGTCCGTTGGTAACCACTGTTGAGACGTCTTCATTATCCAGGCTTATTTTGCGCAATGCAAGTTCCTGCTCCGTCAAATACAGTGCTTTTTCGTCCCCATATTTATCCAAAGCAAGCCAGTACGGTTTGGTAAATTCGGCATCTTTGAAACTTCCGTCCTTCATGGCCGAGTGCCCTAGTTCATCGACCTTTCCGCAGAGCGTGGATACCATGATTTTAGACTGGTAGCTGAACTTCTGTTCGAATGTGTAGTCAATCACCATTTCTCCTTGTTCGTTTTCAATCTTGACGTTAACGTCACCATTGAAAGCCCGTCGGGGAACCATGCAATGAATGGCATTGCCGTTGGCACCTATTACTTTGGCACTTTGTTCTCCGATACTTACATGAATTTTAGAAACATCATTTCCAAAATTACTGCCGTAAATGTAGAGGCGGGTGCGGAGTGCTCCTTCGGTCGGAGTGAATTCTGTGAATACCACAGGCTGCGAAGGATCATAAACTTCTGAGTTTTTCTTGTCATCTTGGCAAGAGGTTGAAAAGAAACCCATCAAAGAGCAAATAAGCAGGCAAATCAGACTTTGCCTATTACTTTTAGCTTTTTTCTGTTTCATAAATAAATTAGATTTAATAAATAAGTAAATTATAAACATTTCGTTCTGTCACTGTCGTCCAATCTTTACCACTAAAAATATACCTTGAAATCCAACTGAAAAACTTTAAAATGGCCATTTATGCATAGGATCTCATTATCTGTGTACTGACAAATAATCGTTCATATGTTATTCTTGTTTTTTCTGATATCATGCAGAATGCGTGCTTGTAATTGCCGGCGTTCGTCTTCCGGCATTTTATCCTCATTTAAGCGTATGGACAAGACTGTTTCTTTCGTCCGTTCCATGATCGCTGTCTGGTCCGGATGTTCTTCCACCCATGTCCGCCAGTGTCTGTCCAACTCTTTTGTCGGATTCAGACACCATAGGATAAAATTCTCATCATTCAGCATTTTCATGTCTCTATATATAGATATGTCATTCTTCATCACTTGGGGGCTTTTATTGGATAAACGCAAAAAGATTTTTTTTATCCCCACGAAAAAGAAGAAAAATATGGGGGCAAAAAATAAACTTTTGCGTTTCTTTTAATAAGAGCTTTTAATAAGTTGCTTATATTTATGTATTAATAATTATCTAATTATTTTTTATGAGAAACAAAACCTCTTTTCATTCAGGCAGGATATATTTCTTGTTAGTATTGGGTATATTAGGTTATCCCCTGATGGTGGGCAATGCACAAACAGTGTCAGGGAAAATAGATCGGAAAGCACTTGTGACGAGGCACAACTTGTTGATTAAAGACCGTAACCTGTATGGTCCTACACAAGTGGGTAACGGTGAGTTTGCATTCGGCTTTGATATTACCGGCCTTCAAACTTTCTCTAACAGTGCCAATACCATGTCCAATTGGGGCTGGCACCAGTTTCCTAGCCCCAACGGACAAAGACCGGAAGACTTCAAAGGGCAGGAATGGGATACACAAGGCAGAATGGTGCGATACGATGTGCAAAATCCGGAACAGCAGGATTTGAGAAACTGGATGGTACAGAATCCGCAGAGAATCCATCTGGGACGTGTAGGATTGGTCTTGAAGAAGAAAAACGGATCTATTGCTTCATTGGGCGATTTGCAAACTCCGGAACAGGTCTTGGATTTATGGAGTGGAATATCGACCAGTACTTTTAGTGTATCCAGTGAACCGGTAACGGTTACTACCATCGGGCATCCTTCGAAGGATGCGATTGCTGTGCGCATTAAATCCAGAAAGGTAGCGGAAGGATCGATCGGTATTTTTATAGATTTTCCGTATGCCAGTCTGCACGAGTTTGGCAATGGCGCGGACTGGGAAAAGCCGGACAAACATCAGACCAATGAAACGGTAAATGGCAGGCAGGCTTGTTTTCAACGCACAATGGATGATACTCGTTATGATGTGAGGATGTCATGGGATCAGCAGGTGGACTTTAAGAAGATAAAGGGGCATCGGTATGAATTGATGCCTGTGACAAAGTCAGATGAAATCTGCTTCATTGTTTGCTTTGATAAGGAAAAGGATCAGTCGCCACTTCCTACATTTGCGCAGACAGAGCAGGAAAGCATTAAACACTGGGCAGATTATTGGCAAAGTGGTGGTGCTATCGACTTATCGGAAAGTAAAGATCCCCGCTGGAAAGAGCTGGAAAGAAGAATTGTTCTTTCGCAATATATAATGGCTGTGAATGAGGCCGGTTCTCTTCCTCCGCAGGAAAGCGGACTGGTGAATAATGGATGGTATGGCAAATATCACCACGAAATGATTTGGTGGCACTGCACGCATTATGCTTTATGGAACCGATGGCCGTTGATGGATAAAATGATGGAAGTTTATCCGGATAATCTGGAGATGTACAAGAAATCGGCTAAAGCGCAGGGATACAAGGGAGTACGTTGGCCTAAAACAATCGGAGACCGGACTTGGTGGGAGTGGCCTAATGAGACAAATCCCCTGCTGATCTGGCAACAGCCGCATGCAATTTTCTTTGCCGAACTCGATTATCGGGCACATCCTACCAGGGAAACTCTGGATAAATGGAAGGAGGTTGTATTTGAAACAGCCAACTTTATGGCTTCTTATGCCTATTATAATAAGAAAGAGAAGCGGTATATTCTAGGTTATCCTGTTCAGGTGGTGTCCGAAAATTGTGATCCGAGAATCACTTACAATCCTACGTTCGAACTGAGCTATTGGCTGACCGGATTGCGGATAGCGCAGGACTGGGAGAAACGTCTGAAGGTAAAAGCGAATCCGGAATATGAGAAAGTGAGAACGAAATTGTCCAAGTTACCCGTCAAGGATGGTGTGTATGTTTCGTGGGAAAACATCACGGATATGTGGACAAAGTATAATTTTGAACACCCGGCTTTGATAGGGGCTTACGGAATGCTTCCGGGAGATGGGGTCGATATACCTACTATGCAGAGAACTCTTGACAGAGTAGAGCAGGCATGGCAGTTCCACGAAACGTGGGGATGGGACTTCCCCATGCTCGCAATGACCGCTGCCCGCTTGGGAAAACCGGAAAAGGCACTGGAATATCTGTTGAGTTATGCTACCGAGTTTGCCTTTGAAGATCATGGACTGGTAGGTGGTGGCAGGGCTCCTTTTCCATATTTTCCGGGTAATGGCGGTTTGCTGTATGCTGTAGCCATGATGGCGGCGGGATGGGATGGTGCTCCTGATGTGCATGCCCCCGGATTCCCGCAGGACGGTTCATGGACGGTAAAATGGGAGGGATTAAAGAAAGCTTTATGATCCGACTTTTGAAATTTTGACGTATATTTGTGATATATGAAAAAGAAACTACTATTGATCATTGGTGCTGTCACCCTGTATAGTCATGTCTGGGCACTGCACGTTTTTCCGGAATGTTATTCGGACAACAGATATCCGTTGGTTCGCAAACCCTATATGGAACTGCCGTTGGGGAGTATAAAAGCTAAAGGCTGGTTGCTGGAAATGTTGCAGCGGCAGCGAAACGGCGCTTCCAGTCAGATGGATGTGCTGTATCCGGAAGTCATGGGTACGCGCAACGGCTGGCTGGGGGGAGACGGTGACCAATGGGAGAGAGGACCTTACTGGATTGACGGGCTTCTGCCCCTGGCATATATCCTGGATGATAAGGAGATGAAGGAAAAGATACAGCCGTGGATTGAATGGAGTCTGGCAAGCCAGCGTGAGGATGGCTTCTTCGGACCTGCCAAGGATTACAGTCCGGAGTTCGGCCTTCAGCGTGATAATTCATCCGACTGGTGGCCGCGAATGGTTGTCCTGAAGATCATGCAGCAATATTATTCGGCAACCGGAGATGAACGGGTGGTCGATTTTATGACAAAATACTTCCGCTATCAGTTGGCAACGCTGCCTGCCACTCCTTTGGGAAAGTGGACTTTCTGGGCGGAATTTCGTGCCTGTGATAACCTGCAGGCTGTTTATTGGCTCTATAATATTACGGGAGATTCTTTCTTGCTTGATCTGGGGAAACTATTGCATCAGCAGAGTTACAATTTTGTAGATATGTTCCTTAACCGGAACGACCTTTCCCGCAAGAACAGCATTCACTGTGTGAATCTGGCCCAGGGAATCAAAGAACCTGTTATTTATTATCAGCAGGACCCCGACAAGAAGTATCTTGCCGCAGTAAAGAAAGCATTTGCCGATCTCCGGCATTATAACGGACAGCCTCAAGGCATGTACGGAGGTGATGAAGGATTGCACGGCAATGTCCCTACGCAAGGTTCCGAGCTTTGTTCGGCAGTGGAAATGATGTTCTCGCTGGAGAAAATGATGGAGATTACCGGAGACTTGACTTTTGCGGATCATCTGGAGAAGATAGCCTTTAATGCACTTCCTACGCAGATAACGGATGATTTCATGCATAAGCAATATTTCCAGCAGGCCAATCAGGTAAAGATAACCCGGGGCGTTCATAATTTCTATGAAGATGCATTCCATGACGGAACGGACATTATATTCGGTTCGTTGACCGGATATCCTTGTTGCTTCTCCAATATGCATCAGGGATGGCCTAAATTTACACAGAGTCTTTGGTTTGCCACACCGGATCAGGGCATTGCTGCTCTGGCTTATTCTCCTTCTGAGGTTACGGTGAAGGCGGGCGGAGGCAACAGGATAAAGATTGTGGAAGATACATTCTATCCTATGGATGATAAGATACAGTTTACAGTCAGTTTCCCGGACAAGGCAGATAAGAAGAAAAGCATTGAATTTCCGTTTCATCTGCGGATACCGGGGTGGTGTGAAGAGGCTGTGATTAGTGTGAATGGAGTGCGGCAGATGACTGCTAAAGGAAATACGGTTGCCGTTTTGAAACGTGCATGGAGAAATGAGGACCGTGTATTGTTGCACCTTCCGATGAAGGTGACTACAAGTAACTGGTTCGAAAATTCTGTAGCAGTGGAACGTGGCCCTCTGGTGTATGGACTGAAGATGCGGGAAGACTGGCAGAAGAAAGAGTTTCCGGAAGCGGAAGTGCCTCGTTTCGGTAAATATTATTATGAAGTGACTTCTCCCGATAAATGGAATTATGGTATTCTTACTTTTGACCGGAATAAGACGGACGAACATTTCAGTGTGAGCATCGACCCGGAGAAACAGAAGAGCAAGTATCCCTGGAATGTAGAAAATGCTCCTGTCCGGATCAAGGTGAAAGCTAAGGAACTCCCTTATTGGAAGCTTTATAACGAAATGGCGGGACCTATTCCTTTCTCCACTTGCAGGAGCAACTGCCCTGTAGAAGAGATCACCCTGATTCCGTATGGCTGTACCACTTTGCGAATCAGTGAATTTCCGCTGGTGCATTGGTAAATTGAGATAGATAAACGAAGTGCATGTTCAAACGATGATTGTTTCTTATGTCCGCCAGATACTTTCTCTTTCTGTTATTATATATTGTATCGCTCTCCTGTCATGCACAGACGGTTCTCTGTGATGTATCCGGTATCGAAGCGCCTTATTCGCCTGTAAATGGCAGCTTTACAGGCAAGCAGGTACCACACTCCCCCGACCCGTTGGTGGCTTTCAGATGGAACAATCCTGAATGGACGGACAGTCTTCAAGTCTATGTACTTGCCCCTGTCAGCGTGGAGGCGGACAAGAGTGAAAATGTCTCAGTAGTGGACGCAGCCAATTTGAGGGTGGACGGACCGTGTGAATTGATGTTCGACTTTGGTAGGGTGAGTGCCGCCTGGTTTGAGTTCGAGTCTGCCGATCTGGATGGGGAAGTAGAAATGAGTATCAGTGAGTTCAATGAACCGGCAGTGTTTAACGTAGGCTCTCAGCATCCCCGAAAGACAGCTTCGCCTGTACGGCATGGCAACACATGGCGTCTGGAGTTGAATGACCAGCTCTATGAAGGTGTCCGTTTTGCATGGATTCATATCCATTCTTTGAATAAGCCTGCACGGATATCTTCGGTCCGTCTGGTCTGCCAGGTGAAGCCTGTCAATTATGAAGGTAGTTTTGCCTGCAGTGATACGTTGCTTTCGCGCATCTGGTATACGGGGGCCTACACAGTCAAACTGAATTTATTGCAGAATTATTTTGGTGCTATATTGATGGAACGCAGTGACCGACATTCATGGACGGGGGATGCGCATACCTCTCAGGCTGCCTCCATGGTGGCTTTCGGTAACTATGATTTTGTGAAGCAAAACCTCCGCTATACTTCCACCCAATATAATGGCATTGCCAGTTATTCCCTTTATTGGGTATTGAGTCTGATTGACTATTATATGTATACCGGTGACAAGGCTTTGCTGGATGAGATGCTGGAAAATGCCTGTCAGAAACTGGACATTGCCTACCATCATTATGATAAAGACCCGGTCATTGCTTTTTATGGCTGGGATGAACGTTTGGGCGGATTTGAGAGTCCTACTGCCGAGGCGAAGCATGCTTATAGAATGCTTTCCATACAGGCATGGAATAAGTTTGCTTCCATTCTTGACCATGCGGGTTATGAAGAACTGGCAACCAGATATCAGCGATATGCCCGGGAAAAGATTGATTCGTTGCGTATGAATCCGGATTGGACAGACAAATTGGGGGTACATGCGGCAGCCGATGCTATTAATGCCGGATTTGCGAATAGAGAAGAGCAACGGCGGCTTTTGTCCAAAGCTCTTTCCGACCGTATGCAGAGACTGTCTTATTCTCCGTTCAATCAATATTTTATCATACAGTCCCTGGCCGAAATACAGGAATATGATAAGGCTTTGGCAACCATCGATGATTGTTGGGGAGGGCAGATCCGCTACGGAGGAACTACTTTTTTTGAAGTCTTCCGTCCTTCGTGGAATACAATTTCCCGTCCCAATGATGCTCCGGTCAATAATCAATGCGGGTATACCAGCCTGACACACCCGTGGAGTGCAGGAGTTACCAAATGGCTTAGTGAAGAAATCCTGGGTGTCAGGCCGACCAGTCCGGGATTCGCTACATTTATCATTAAACCCCATCTTTCCGCCGGTGTCACTTGGGCAAAAGGTACCGTACCTACTCCTAATGGAAATATCGTGGTATCGTTTGATCTGAAGTCGGGCGAATACCTTTTTACCGTACCTGCCAATACAACGGCAGATATTGCGATACCTAAAGGCGGATATAAAATAAACAAAGTGACATTGGACCATAAGCGGATAGCTTCTATTGGGAAGGATGAGGATTTCATTTATTGCAGGGGCATTTCTCCGGGTGAGCATCGGATGAAGGTTCATCATTCGGGAAAGATGTCCCCATCGGTGGATGAACCTTTCGTCTATGAAAATGAAACGTTCAGAGAGGACATCGAAACCAAAGGTAACTGGCGGAATAAATATGGTAAACAAGGCTATATATTGTGTAGCTACGATAGTCTGTCAGACCGGACCCGCCTACCGGATTTTATCCGGGATGTAAAATTCTCAAGAAATGGGAATACCCACTGGATAACTTCCACTACGGATATCCGGGCACTGGAGTCGGACAAGGAGGAGTCGGGAAGAAATCTGGGAGCAGCACATACGCGTGATCCGTTAGTCTGTCTGCAGACCATGACCATCGACCTGTCCGGTGAAAAAGACCGGGCATATCAATTGGCGCTTTATTTTGTCGATTGGGATAGAAAAGGACGGCGTTCTGCCATAGAGGTTTTCAATTTGGAGACAAAGAAATTGATTATGCCGGTATATATGGTCAGAGAGTATCAAGGCGGGAAATACATTGTTTTCAATGTCGACCAGCCTGTAAGGATCAGAATTAATCAGGTTCGGGGCGATAATGCGGCATTAAGTGGGTTGTTTTTCGATTGAATTGTGCTGGACTCACTTATTGCACTTCTTCCTCGCGAACCATTCTTTAAACTCTGCCACCCGTGCCTTGCTCACCAATATCTTTTCAGAAATACTGGGATAGCGTAAATTGATGGACAACCGGCTGTTGAACCATAGATCAATATCTTTGATAGCTTCCCTTGAAATCAGATATTGGCGGTTGGCACGAAAGAAAAGAGCCGGGTTGAGGCATTCAGCCAGTTCGTCTAAAGTTTGTGGAAAGTAGTGTTCCGTCCCATCGGTCAGGACAGCCTTTACCTGGCAATCTTTGATGTAGAATAATTGAATCATATCTACTGAGACCGGTAACAGTTTATCCCCTTTGAGCGGAATAAGAAAATGGGTTTTGTAGTTTTCTTGTTTTTTCAGTGAATGGATCAGTTGCAGCCATTCCATGTCTTGTGAAGACTGCTTTCCGACAGAAGAACTACCGGAGGCGTTCAGGCTATTCAGCTTTTCGAAGGAGTGCTCAATATCTTCCTTTCCGATAGGTTTTAAAAGATAATCGATGCTGTTCACCTTAAAGGCACGTAAAGCATATTCGTCATAAGCAGTAGTGAAAATGATAGGGCATGTGATACTTATATGCTCAAAGATTTCGAAGGCAGACCCGTCTGCCAGATGAATGTCCATAAACACCAGATCGGGCATCGGATGGGAACCGAACCATTCGATTGTGGAACCGATGCTGTCGAGCACAGCATCAATCTCTGCCTCCGGTTTGACTTCGTAAAGTAACGAAGTCAGGTTGCGTACAGCAGCCTTTTCATCTTCTATAATGACTGTTTTCATTGCTTTTCATCAATAAGGGGGATACATACGGTAAATTCCTCATCCTCCGTGATTTGTATATCTTGTTTAAATAGAAGCCGATAGCGTTTAGCAAGATTGACCAAGCCGATGCCTGTGCCCGGAGTCGCAGTCCATTTCGGTTGGATGGCATTGCTGACGGAAAGCTTTTCTTCTTTCTTGTTTGTCGTAATATGGATTGTAAGCGGTTTGCGATTACTGATTTCGTTATGTTTGACAGCATTCTCTATCAGCATTTGTATCGACATTGGCGGCACCCGGTATTCTTCGAGAGCCTTGTCTGTCTGTATGTCGAATTGTAGATTGTTTTCATAACGCATTTTCAATAAGAATATGTAAGCGGATGCAAACTCCAGTTCTTCCCGGAGGGTGACACTCTGCGATTCGTTATCCTGCAGGGTATAGCGTAGTACGCGGGAAAGTTCCTGAATATAATCCTGTGCTTTATCTTGGTTCTCTCGTACCAGCGAACGCAATGTATTCAGAGAATTGAATAACATATGTGGGTTGAGCTGGTTTTTCAGCACCTCGTATTGATTGCGGATATTCTCGGCTTGCAGTTGCTCATTTTCGACAAGCACGGATTGCTGGCGGCGGACGAGATAGATGATATAGCAGCTACTGGTGACGAGGCAAGCTATGATGAAGTCGCGCAAAGGATGCAGGTAGTGATGTACCATTGCATCGATAGCCGGTATGTCGAAAGACTTGTGAAGGAATACGAAAACTTGTCCCAGCAGGTTGCTGAGAATCCAGGTCAGGACAAAGGAAAGGACTATTTTAGTTCCCGTAATTTTGATGGTAGCCTGGTTGAAGTGGAACAG
Organism: Bacteroides faecis; assembly: GCF_020091505.1. Classification (NCBI taxonomy): domain Bacteria; kingdom Pseudomonadati; phylum Bacteroidota; class Bacteroidia; order Bacteroidales; family Bacteroidaceae; genus Bacteroides; species Bacteroides faecis. The sequence continues at coordinate 2,126,582 of NZ_CP081916.1, forward strand.
ACGTGTGTTGACGGCGAAAAGGATCAGCAGCGAAAGGAAGGTGAAAAAGATTTCATTGGCTACGTCCATAAACTGCATTCCGGGAAAAAGCGTATGGCTCTCAAAACGGTCGAAGAGCGATACTGACTCCGGGAAATGGATGAGCACAGCCACCATTAAAGAAATGATGACTGTGAAAAGGAAGTACTTATCTTTTTTTATTGCTTTCAGTATCATGCTGCAAAGATAATTAATTTAATGCTTTTGGATGTGTGCGGTGACATACATTCCCGGTCGGAATTGCGGATTCGTCTCTTTGATGGAAGCATAGACTTCGAGTGAACGATTGGTTTCGTCCACTTTTTGTCCGATGGAGACTACTGTGCCATGGAATGTCTGTTTGCCCATTCCGTTGACTCGGAACTGTACCGGACTGCCTGTCTGCATATCTGCAAGATCTTTTTCATACGTAGTCAGGCAGAGTATCGGGGTACTTTTATCGATGATTTCGCAGAGCGCTTCTCCGGGATTGATATATTTCCCGACATTCATGGCCACGTTGGCAGCATAGCCGCTGATAGGAGTCCTTACTTCCAGCAGAGGCTGTATTCCGTCTTTAAGCAATGTCTCCGGGCTGATGCCTAAGAGTGAAAGCTGGGCGGCAGCAGCGTCCTGACGGCTTTTCATGGAGAGATAATCCGCTTTGCTTTGCTGGTATTTCTTTTGTGAGGCTGCTTGTTCGGCAGAAAGGTTCTTCTGACGTTCGAATTCGGCCTGAAGGTATTCGGTTTGTGCGTGGCTGTCCAGATACGTTTGCTGCAAGGTGATAAATTCCGGATTCTCTAATGTGGCGATAACTGCGTTTTTGGATACATATTGTCCCGGAAGTAGTGAGGTATTCTTCACTACTCCTCCCATAGTCAGAGCGATGGTTGCCTGACGTTGAGGCGGGAGGACAATCCGCCCGTTGAATGAAACTTGGTTGGGCTTTGAAGTTGCGGAAGTAATGGCGTCTACTTCCGGTTGTGCGGTCGTGTCGGCTGCAACTTCGGAGACAGGGACTGTGACGCTTTCAGTATCCGTCGTTTGCTGATTTCCTTTGCATGCTGTCAGAGCGAGCAGAAGGACAGGATAAAATATCTTTTTCATATGCTGTTTTTTTATAATTGGGATATACATTCGTTTATTTGAAGAGTTCATATTCCAGTGCGGCAATGTTGTATTGATAGACTGTTTCGATGTAACCACGGCGGATATCCCTTGCGGTTGCAATCGACTGAATATATTCGGCAATACCCGTCTCGCTTTGCTGCAACTGCAAGTTGGCAGCTTTGGTCAGTTCGTCCGCTTCTTTCAGTGCAGAAGAGGTGTAATAGCGTAAACTCTCATTATATCTGCGGAGAGAAGCTTCCAGTTCGAGTACCTTGTTTCGTAGTTCCCGAATGTTGGAGTCGGCTTGGATCTGTGCTGAAGTAGCGGCCAGGCGCGCTTGCTTCACTTTGCTCCTTTGCGGCAAGAAGTAGATCGGGAAGGATACTCCTACCATCCAGGCATTCAGGTTCTTTAACGGGAGAATGTCTTGGCGGGTATATCCTATACTGAGTTCCGGAAAGAAGTGACTTTGTTCTACATGGAGCGTTGCTTTGGCTTCATCTGCCTGACTCTGAAAATAGCGGGTATGTGCTTCGGACAAGCTTCCGTCTGTTGTTCCGGTGTAGAAGAGAGACAAAGTCGAATCCTCGGGCATGACTGGGAGGTCCGAATAGCAACTCCACTGAAAGCGTGCCAAGGCCATTTTTTCTTCTTCCTGTGCCTGAAACCAGCGATTGTGAAGGTCGGCGGCCATGGTTGTCATCATATTTTTTTCGAGTAGGGTGATCTCTCCCTGCTGGTAACGCAATTCCCCGATGCGCTGTAATTCTTTAGCCATTTTGTCTTGGTCGCGATACATGGAGCAGAGGTTGGCGGCGTATTGATAGTAGGCCCATGCCCGTTTTACTTCTGCCGTCACTTCTTTTTCTACCATTTGGCGGTAGTAGGTATTTGTTTTTATCTGCCGGTTGACTAACGCATTTTTGTAGAAAGGTGTAAGGAGTGAACCCAGGCTCTGCTCGAAAGAGAGTTCTTTGTCTTTTTTGTTTTCTCCGTTGAGTTGTCCCCACGAATAGTTGAAAGAGGTGGGAGCAGCTTCTACAATCTCTCCGCGTGTCGCTTTGGCCTGTCGGATGGCGTTAGCGGCTATTTGCAGGCGGGGATGGTTTTGCTTGGCTATTCCGATAGCCTGTTCCAGACTGATGGCTTTTGCCGGTTGTGAGGAGGCATCAAAGGGAATCAGCAGGCACATAGGCAGCAGGATGAAAAACGGCAGATGAAACTTGCTTCCCGGACGTCTCAGTGTAGCAAATGAATGGACAATCCTGTAGAATACCGGAATGATGAGCAAAGTCAGTATGGTAGAAATGATTAGTCCGCCGATGACGACTGTTGCTAACGGTCGTTGTACTTCGGCACCGGCTGATGTTGCGATAGCCATTGGGACAAAGCCCAACGATGCCACTAGTCCGGTGAGGAATACCGGACGAAGCAGATGCGGGGTTCCCCGGGTTATGATTCGGTTCGTAGTCATAGAATAGGTGTTTTGCTTACGAAGTTCATTAAAATGATTTACCATGAGAATACCATTCAGCACTGCGACGCCAAACAAGGCAATGAAGCCTACGCCTGCCGATATGCTGAAGGGGAGTCCTCGTAGCCATAGTGCGATGATGCCACCGATAAGTGATAGCGGAACAGTGGAGAACACCATCAGCGTATAGGTGATGTTCTTGAAGGCGAAGAACAATATCAGCAGAATGAGCATCAATGCTACCGGAATGACAATCATCAAGGTATTGATTGCATTCTGCAGGTTTTCGAACTGACCGCCGTATTCGAAGTAGTATCCCGGTTTTAGCTTGATGTTCTTATCCAGTGTCTTTTGAATATTGGCAACGACTTGCTGAATATCCGCATCACGTACATTGACACCGATGACAATGCGTCGTTTGGTCGCATCCCTGTTGATCTGGAGCGGGCCGCTGACGAGATCGATGCTGGCTACTTCGCCAACGGGGATTTGGATTCCTTCCGAAGTGCGTACAAACAGTTTGTCGAGATTCAAATCTGCCACTTTCTCTTGGTCGAGGCGGACTACCAGGTCAAATCTCCGTTCGTTTTCAAAGACAACACCGCTCGACTCTCCGGCATACGCTGTCCGGATGATCGTGTTGAGTTCTTCGATATTGATTCCGTAACGTGCTATCTTGCTGCGATTGTATTTGACAACCAGTTGCGGAAGTCCCATCGTTTGTTCTACAATTACGTCTGCTGCTCCCGGAACTTTTTCTACATAGGCGGCAGCTTCTTTTGCCCTTTCATAGAGTTCGTGGGTGTCTTCACCGTACAGCTTGACGGCAATATCTGCTTTCGCTCCTGTCATCAGCTCGTTGAAGCGGAGTTGTATAGGTTGTGAGAAGTTAAATTCGGCGCGTTCGGCAAGCGGTTCCAGTGCTTCCTTCATCTTTTCTACCATTTCTGCACGGCTTTCTGCGCTCGTCCATTCCTTAAAAGGCTTCATGATAATCATCACATCGGCATCTTCTACCGCCATCGGGTCGGTAGGAACTTCGGCTGTCCCGATTTTGGCAACGACGTGTTTTATTTCGGGAAACTTGTCCATGAGTGTCTTTTCTGCCAACCGGGAAACTTCTATGCTTTCAGTCAGCGAACTGCCGGCAGGCAATGTCATCTGCATGGCAAAATCTCCTTCATCCAATGTCGGGATGAACTCCGCACCCAGCCGGGTGAAAAGAAACAGGGAACCTATCAGTGCGGTAAAGGCTACGATGACGGTACGCCATTTGTAATGCAGGCAGAAGCGCAGGCCGTGCTGGTATACTTTGTTCAGCTTTTCGAAGAAGCGGTCGGCCAGTGTCGGTTTCACTACAATATGGTGTTTCAGGAAGAGCGATGCCATCATAGGCACATAGGTCAGCGACAGGATTAATGCTCCGATGATACAAAAGACCAGAGTTTTGGCCATCGGAGTGAAGTATTTTCCTTCGATTCCGTTCAACGTGAGAATAGGGAAGAAGACGATCAGGATAATCAGTACGGCAAAAGTAGCTGAGCGGACTACTCCGGAAGCTCCTTTTTCCACTTCCCGGTCCATTTCCTCGCGGCTCAGCGTCCGTCCACGGAATTGTTTTCCGTAAATGTGGGCGAGGATGCCTTCCAGTATGACAATAGAGCCGTCTACCACAATACCGAAGTCGATGGCGCCGAGGCTCATCAGATTGGCAGTGACATTGAAGATGCGCATCATGATAAAGGCGAACAGCATGGCGAGTGGGATGACGGATGCGACGATCAGTCCGGCACGTATATTTCCGAGGAAGAGGATAAGAACCAGAAAGACGATGATTGCTCCTTCAATCAGATTGTTGACAACGGTTGAAATATTCCGGTTCACCAGTTCCGAACGGTTCAGATAGGGCTCGATGCTGACTCCTTCGGGCAACAGATGCTGTATTTTCTCTACCCGCTTTTCAAGCTCTTGTGTCACTACATTGGCGTTAGCGCCTTTCAGCATCATGGCGATTCCTCCTACACATTCGCCTTCACCGTCCATTGTCATAGCTCCGAAGCGTTTGGGAGCGCCAAACCGGACGACTCCTACGTCACTGATATGTACAGGAATCCCGTTTCTGTTGGCTACCACAATTTGTTCGATGTCTTTGATATCGGTAATCATACCTTCCGAACGGATATAATAGGCGTTCTTCATTTTTTCAATGTAACTTCCGCCTGTATTCTGGTTGTTGCTGCTGAGGGCTTCGAATACTTCACCAATGGTGATATTCAATGAAAAAAGAGCATCCGGATCGACAGCTACTTCATATTGTTTCAGATAGCCGCCGAAACTGTTGATTTCTACAATGCCCGGAATGCCGGACAGCTGGCGCTTTACCATCCAGTCTTGAATGGTGCGGAGCTCCATTGCGTCATACTTCTTTTCGTAACCGGGAGCTACCTTCAATATATACTGGTAAATCTCTCCCAGTCCGGTGGTGATGGGCATCATTTCCGGTGTTCCCAGTTCGGGCGGGATTTCTCCGGATACGGTTTGTATCTGTTCGTTGATGAGTTGCCGGGCATCGAGCGTAGGAACACTCTCTTTGAAAACAACCGTTACTACGGATAAACCGAAGCGGCTGACAGAACGGATATTCTCAACATTCATTATATTGCTCATCGCTATCTCGATAGGCATGGTGATGAGCTGCTCTACCTCTTGTGGCGCAAGGGTGGGAGATACGGTTACAATCTGCACCTGATTGTTGGTTATATCGGGCACGGCGTCGATGGGCAATGTCAGCATTGCGTAGATACCTCCGATAAACAAGAAGAGGGTAGTGAGTCCTACAAACAGTTTCTTCTTGATTGAAAAACGTACAATAGCTGTAAACATGATTATCTGGGTGTTATTATTTCATGCTACAAAACTAAGGACTATCTTCATTCGTGGTTATCGGGAATGAATGAAGCGGAAAGATTGCGAGGTGAAGTGACTAAATTGCGGTTTGAATGGTTTGGGATTCTTGATTCATTTTAAAATCTGTATCCGAGACTCACAAAGAACGAATGCATAAAGCGGAACGCAGGCATGGTCAGTTTCTTCCCTTCCACTACCATGTTGCGTCCACCGCTATACATGTCGAAGTCGGAAAAAGTGTATCCTGCCGAAAGCGTGTATTGTTCGCCCAAGTCGAGGGTAAACATGCCTTTGATGTGATAGAATATCGCTCTTCCTCCCCGGTTCTTGACCTGGTCGAATCTTTGCGAACTCCATATGCCGGAGACGTTGGGATAGTAGCTGATGTTCAACCGCTGGTTGACGGATAGCGGGATAGTCAGCCCCGGAGAGAGGATGAAGGAAAGTCCCATATCCTTATCTTTTCCCAGTTTGAGGGCGGGGGTAGCCAACTGGATGGCGGGACGCAATGCAAAGTGATGGCAGAGCGGGCTGTCGTCATCTGAACTCCATCTCCATCTCTGGTCTTTGGATACGCCCGAATAGCTTTCGTCTTCTATGGTGTTGCAGAAAAGGAACCCCATAGTGATGCCTGCATAGGGGATAGGCAGATAAGTGATGGTCGGCTCCACTTCCCACGCCGAGTAATTGTTCAGTGCACCGGCAAGTTCCACTTTCCATACAGGTCTTTTTTCCGCTTCCTGTGCTTGTCCGCCGACTGTAAGCAACAAGCAAATAAATAAGAGTGTTGTTGTTTTCATCGTTTATAAAATATGAGTTGCTTATTCGCAGATAAAGACACGGGACATTTAGAATCTCCCTACTGATAAAATGTTAATAAGATGAAAAGGGAGAGGAAGTACATCCGGTATCAGGAAGAAGTAGTTCCGCCATCAGTTTCAACCGTTGAAACAGAGTGTTTCATGCCTTGAAACAAAGTGTTCCAAGTAATGAAACAAAGTGTTTCTCGGCGTGAAACAAAGTGTTTCAAGCATTTGAAACTGTTTGAAACAATATATGTCAATAAATAATAAAAGAGGATGCCATGGGGTAATATGGCATCCTCTTGGGAGACAGACCGGAAGAACTACTTTCACAAGCGGTTCTTCAGTCTGCTACCTCCATATTTAATCTGGTTAGGATTACTCTTTGAAATAATGAAATACGTAAACTATATTCGCAGAATGACAAACGTTGCTATTTCCGATGTTAATTCAATGCTCTTGTCTTCGTGCAGAATGATAAAGTTGGCATTGTGCAGAGAGTTGATATACTCCAAAGTTATTCAGCTTCGGAGAGGTGATTCAACAATGCCGCGCTTTGCCGATAGTTGTTTGATCGTTAGCCAATTAGTCATAGTGATGGTGTGATTTTAAGATAAGTAGTAATAGTATGATTGTATGACAACGCGAAGTTAATCAGTGAAATCTTCGCTTTGTTGTTTGCCTGTTCTCTTTATGCGGAGAAGGTTCCACCATGAGTAGCAGGTCCAGTAGAAAAGTTCCGGCAAGTTCAGTTGCTCTTCGATGGGAATCAGTATATGTCCACGTTCGTGAATCCCCAGTATATGTAGATTTCCGCTATAACATAATATGTAAAGATATTCTTCTTCCCGGATGACGCAGTGAATGCACTTTATAGAAAGGGGAAAAGAGTGGTAAGGATCGTCAGAAGAAAATTCTACGGAGTGGGGATTGAGCTTTCCTCGCATACCTGTAAATACGGATGCTAATTCGGTAAACTTTTCGCAATCATTCTGCTTGTGCATTTTGTGGATGACGCGGCGCAATGTTTCTTTGTCTGGTCTGTTCATGTCTCTTTAAATATTTATGATCGCTCGCATCTTGATGTATACTATGCCACGTATATAAAAGAAGTCGGGCGCTGAGTTCATATTTATCCGCTAAGAGGTAGTACCAGTACCCACAGTGTTTAATAAATACGTTCACACGCCCGACCCTACGTCGTACGCATTGAACACATTTATTGAAACACTGTTTATTTGCATTAATTAAACTTGGTACTTTTCTTAGCGCAAAAACGTTTCAATATGCCGCATTTCTCTTCGGCTTTCAAAGAACAAAGGTAAGTGAATTGTTGAGGATTGCAAAGAAAAAGGAATGAATTTTCTTGCTAAGTGTAATAAGCCTGGTAGGATATCTTTGTATGGGAGTTAGGTCTGAATAAAATACAGGGAGATTTTCAACTTCTTGGACAATGCTATCTGACCTCTTGAATGATACCATCTGATCTGCTGAACGGTACTGTCTGACAAATAGGCAAAAGAGTGCATCTGTTTTTAGTAAAAAAGGTATGTATCAAAAGTAAATAGATACTTTTAGGTCATCAGATATAAACTTGCTGGTTTGTGCGGGAAGTGTTGATATCCAGTTTGTTATCGTGATTTGTATAAGAAAATGCGGTGATGGTAAAAACTCAAATTCATTTGTCATCACTTTATCGTCACTGCTTGTCGTCACCTAGTTAATGTAATGAATAGCAATAATTTAAATGCTGAAAAACAGCCAAAGTGACGGGTGACGGCAAAAAAAACGTTTTTATCTTCTAAGAATGTATCTTTTCGAACCATTCGGCTTGGATACGAAAAGAATTGGAATTGTTATGATACGGCAAAACATTTTTTTGTTTGGGCTCGTTTATTATATAGCAAACTAAATATATATTCAGTATGAAGTCATTTATTTTAATGGTAATAACTATGGTATGTGCAATCTCACTGGAAGCGCAGAATAAATCTTTCTACGATTTCAATGTGACGACAATTGATGGTAAGGAATTTCCGCTTTCATCTTTGAAAGGGAAAAAGGTGTTGGTAGTAAATGTAGCTTCTAAGTGTGGATTGACGCCACAGTATGCCAAACTGCAAGAGCTGTATGATAAATATAAGGATAAGAATTTTGTAATCATCGGCTTTCCGGCCAACAACTTCATGGGGCAGGAACCGGGCAGCAACGAAGAGATTGCTCAGTTCTGTTCATTGAATTATGATGTTACTTTTCCGATGATGGCTAAGATTTCCGTCAAAGGCAAAGACATGGCGCCACTCTACCAATGGCTGACGGAAAAGAAGCAGAACGGAAAAGAGGATGCACCTGTCCAGTGGAATTTCCAGAAGTTTATGATAGATGAGAACGGAAGCTGGGTTGGCTTTGTTGCACCCAAAGAGAGTCCGTTCTCTGAGAAAATTGTTACTTGGATAGAGGAGGAGTAGGAACGGAAGAAGGATAAAGGGACGGAAGAAGGGATACTTTCTTCAATTCTCCCTCAAAGTTGGGAGTGAAGATGCCTTTACCGAGATTTTCCTTTATTTCTTCGACGGTCCAGAAACGACCGCCGTCCAACTCGTCACTGGGATGTAGCTCACCGTCGTAAACCGTTTTGTGAACGAAGACGAGTTCCTTCTCACGATCCGATTCGAATACATAGCTGGTTAGCAGTTCGGGAGTAAAGTCCGTGATACCTAGTTCTTCGCGGACCTCCCGTTTGAGTGCAATCTCTACGCTCTCGCCCAAATCGACATGTCCGCCAACGGCTGTATCCCATTTCCCCGGCTGAATATCTTTCCATTCCGGACGCTTTTGCAGGTACAAATCTCCTTCCGAATTGAAAACGTGAAGATGAATAACCGGATGCAGAAGCTTGCTTCCGCTATGACATTCTCCGCGTGTAGCGGCTCCGGTGATATTTCCCTGTTCGTCTACGATAGGAAACATTTCTTGATTGTTATCGCCTGGCATTGTATCTTTACTTTTTTTGTTTATGGTATCAGCAAAGAAGAGTCTCCATAGCTCAGGAAACGGAAATCGTGACTCAGTGCATAATCATAAATCGTGCGCCAGTTTCCTTTCACGAAGGCGGAAACCAAAAGTAACAGTGTACTTTGCGGCTGGTGGAAATTAGTAACCATCGCTTTCACTATTTTATACTGATATCCCGGAGCTATAATAATCTGAGTGCTGCTGTGAAGTGTTTCCAACCCGTTTCTGTCCAGATAACCTAATATTTTCTGTAATGCGACAACGGGAGGAATCTGATCATACTTCTCGTAAGGCTGCCATTGTCTGACGTGTAGTTCCTCTTCCGTAGCGTCCGGATTTTCGGCCAATGTCACTCCGATATGATACAGGCTTTCGAGAGTACGTACCGAAGTTGTTCCTACAGCAACAGCGCATCCGTCATGGTCGATCAGTTTTTTGATGGTTGCCCGATTGACGGAAATGTACTCTGTGTGCATCTCATGTCCTTCTATCTCTTCGCTTTTTACCGGTTTGAATGTTCCGGCACCTACGTGTAGTGTCAGTTCTTCGAGATCGATTCCTTTCTCCTGCAATGCTTCCAGTACACGGGGCGTAAAGTGCAGTCCGGCTGTTGGCGCGGCAACCGAGCCTTTTATTTTGGAATAAACAGTCTGATAGGTTTCTTTGTCGCTCTCTTCCGTGTCCCGATTCAGGTATGGAGGAATCGGCAGTTCTCCGAAGACTTCGAGGATATCGGCGAAGGTTACTTCCGGATTGTTCCAGGAGAAATCGATCCAGTGGCTGGTGCCTCTGCATTCTCCCCGTGTAGCAGTCAGGGTGATTGTGAATCCTTTCACTGTCATCTCCCGCTTCAAGGCTCCGTCTTTCCATTTCTTCAGATTGCCGATCATGCAAAGCCATGCAGCGTGTTCCGTCTGCTGGAAATTTAATACATAATCATTGGGTTGAATCGGTTCCAGGCAAAAGACCTCGATCAATGCTCCCGTTTCCTTCCGGAAGTGCAGGCGTGCCTGAATGACTTTGGTATTGTTGAATACCATCAGACTTCCTTTCGGAAGATAATCAGGCAAAGATGTGAAAACATCTTCGGTAACTTCACCATGGCGATATACCAACAATTTTGATTGGTCGCGGACTGTTAAAGGAAATTTGGCGATTCGTTCATCCGGTAGCGGATAGTTGTATTCGCTGATGTGAATATGTCTCGGGTCTTCTTTCATTCTCGTTTCAATAAAAAAAGCATCAATAACCCATCGATTATTAATGCTTTGTCGGTAGTCGGGATGACAAGATTCGAACTTGCGACCACACGCCCCCCAGACGCGTACTCTACCGGGCTGAGCTACATCCCGAATTGCGGATGCAAAAGTACTGCTTTATTTTTAAAAAGCAAATAAAATAGCCCGTTTTTTTCCATTAGCTGATTTTAGGATATCTTTTTGTTTTCGGGATATAAAGGTCCTGCAGTCTATAATAAATCTAAATAATATAGGTGTTCATAAACTAACATAACAGGGCTTTGTTTATAAAATTAAGTGAATAAATGGTTCGTAATTTCTTTAAAATGAAACCATATTGGCATAGGACAAGTGAGAGTAGTTTTGGATAGTATATTTTTGTATTTAGTTTTATTTAATGAGGGGGTAAATGTGTATAATAAAAATAGAGAAACGTTAGAGGCTTATGTCTTAGGTGATGATTTTAAGTATTTTCAGAATTTGAAGTATCTTCCCCTAAGCACTTATCCTTCTAATATTCAGTCAGCTTTGGTCATATATTGCTTCAGTGGAAAGGCCAGGCTTAATGTATATGATGATTCGCATTGGATACAGCCACAAGAATTAATTATTCTGTTGCCGGGACAGTTCGTTTCATTCACCGAGGCTAGTGATGACTTTCTGACTACCACGCTGGTAGTATCGCCTACAATGTTTAGCGATACATTGAGTGGTGTGCCGCGATTTTCGCCTCATTTCTTTTTCTACATGAGGAGCCATTACTGGTATCCTCAGACGGAAAATGATACCCGGCGATTGATTAACTATTTGGGAATGGTTAAGGATAAAGTGACGTCTGATGATATATACAGGCGTGAACTGATTATCCATTTATTGAGATATCTGTATCTGGAATTGTTTAATGCTTATGAAAAGGAGGCAGCTTTGGTGAACACTCGGAAAGATACTCGCAAAGAGGAATTAGCCAATAAATTCTTTGGACTGATAATGAAGCATTTCAAAGAAAATAAAGACGTAGCTTTCTACGCTGATAAACTGTGTATCACTTCCAAATACCTGACAATGGTGATCAAAGAAGTGAGCGGCAAGTCAGCCAAAGACTGGATTGTTGAATACATCGTGCTGGAAATAAAGGCTTTGCTGAAGAATACGAACATGAATATTCAGGAAATTGCCGTTAAAACAAACTTTGCCAATCAATCGTCATTGGGGCGTTTCTTCAGGAAACATACCGGAATGTCGTTGTCCCAATACCGGATGAGTAACTTAGGATAATATTGAAGATGCCTGTGGGGAATAAAGGCATATGTGGGGAGAGGAGAATGGGAAAGGGAAAAAAGAAATGGGAAACCTTTTAGGGAATCCCATTCTCCTTTATAATTATAAGGTGTCTCAGATCAGACGCCCATACATTCGCGATAGAAGTCGAGCATTTCAAAAATGGTATCTTTATCAGCGGTCTGGTTGATACAAATATCTCCGATCTCTTTCAGTAAAGTGAAATTGACCGTTCCTGAAGTGTTTTTCTTATCATGTTGCATAAATGCGTAAAGTTGTTCGTACTGTTTGCAATCGAACGCGAATGAGCCATAATTCTCTTTAATGAATTGAATGGTCTGCCGCATTTTGTCTTTCGGGAAGCCTGCTTTAAGGTGCGACAGATAAAGTTCGCAAACGATTCCCCAAGCTACGGCATATCCGTGCAGTACGGGACGATTCTCAGCCAGTGCCAGACTTTCGAAGGCATGTCCTGCCGTATGTCCCAGATTCAGTGCCTTACGGATACCATGTTCAAAGGGGTCTTGCTCCACTATATCTTCTTTTACCTGTACCGAACGTCCTACCATATCTTTGAGGGCTGCATAATCGATGTTATCTGTATCAAAATCCAGCAATTCTACCCAGTGGGCGGTATTGCTGATTAATCCATGCTTTAACATTTCGGCGTAGCCGGAGAAGAAGTTGTGTGCATCGAGACTGCGTAGAAACTCGGTTTCAATCAATACACTGTCTGCGGGGGCAAATGCACCGATTTCGTTTTTCAGTCCGTTGAAGTTGATTCCTGTTTTACCGCCGACGGATGCGTCGACCATGGCCAACAGCGTAGTGGGAATATTAATATAAGCGATTCCACGTTTGAAGGTAGCAGCGGCAAAACCTCCTAAATCGGTTACCATCCCGCCACCAAGATTGATGAGCAATGAATGTCGTGTAGCCCCTTGCTGACTCAGTGCCATCCAGACGGATGCCAGAGTTTCCAGCGTCTTATGCACATCTTCGGCTCCGATATTGATTTCGACAGCATCTTTCAGAAATGATACTTCTTTCAATGAGGGCAGACAAAGACGCTGGGTATGTTCGTCTGTGAGGATGAATAACTTGTCATGCGGACATCTTTCAATGGCACGACCGAGGCTTGTTTCCAAGCTTTCGCAGAGAATGACTTCTTGTTTACTCATGATTCTTTTGCTTTTTCTTGGTGCAAATGTATATAAAATATCTTTTTTTCCTTACTTTTGTCTCATTAAAACGTTTAATTATGAAAGCATTGTTTCCTGTATTTTGTCGTCCTTTGGGATATGTGGTGTTGTTATTGGCTTTGTTTCTTCCTTTTATTTTGGTGATGCAAGGGTTGGTTACCGACCGTAACCTGCTGCTCTACAAGGAATGTACGAAGCTGTTGATGATGGCAGGATGCTTGTTGATAATCTTTGCTTTGAGCAAGAACGAAAGCCGCGAGACGGAGCAGATTCGTAATACGGCTGTTCGTAATGCTGTCTTTCTGACCTTCCTGTTTGTTTTTGGAGGTATGTTGTGGCGTGTCCTGCAAGGAGATGTGATTAATGTAGACACTTCCTCTTTTCTGACCTTTTTAATATTTAATGTGCTTTGTTTGGAGTTTGGTCTTAAAAAAGCGCTTGTTGATCGATTCTTCAAAAGATAATTTTCTATTAAATTAAACCTTTTACGATTCTATTTGTCAAAAAGACATTGTTATTACTCTACTAATCGTAATTAAGGTAAATGAAAAGATTATCAGCTTGGTGGGTGCTTACATTATTATGCACCTTCTCTATTTTTGCACAGAATAAGGTGATTACTGTTTCGGGTCGTGTTATCGAGTCTGACTCTCAAGAGCCGGCAGCACAGGCTACTGTTCAATTGCTATCATTACCGGATAGCGCTTATGCAGCCGGTATAGCAAGTAGTAATAAAGGGTGGTTTACACTCCCTAAAGTGAAGGCGGGAAAGTATATATTGAAGGTCTCTTACATCGGTTTCCGCACGAAATTTGTTCCTGTACAATTATCCAATAACGTGACTGAAAAGAAAATGGGGAATATCTCCCTGGACCCCGATGCGGTAATGCTGGGTGAGGCTGTGATTACGGCGGAGGCTCCTCCTGTTACAGTAAAAGCCGATACAACGGAATATTCTGCAGCTGCTTACCCTGTACCGGAAGGATCGATGTTAGAAGATTTAGTAAAAAAAATACCGGGTGCTGAAGTTAGTGATGAGGGGAAGATTACTATAAATGGGAAAGAAATTAAAAAGATTATGGTTGATGGTAAAGAGTTTTTCTCGGATGACCCCAAAGTTTCCATGAAGAATTTGCCGGCTAACATGATTGAGAAGGTTAAAGCTTACGATAAGAAAAGTGATATGGCACGTATCACAGGAATTGATGACGGAGATGAAGAGCCCGTTTTAGACTTAACAGTCAAGAAAGGGATGAAGAAAGGATGGATTGGTAATTTGATTGCTGGTTATGGTAGTCAGGATCGATATGAAGGCGGAGTGATGATTAGCCGTTTTAAGGATGATGCCAGTCTTTCAATAATAGGTTCTGCTAATAATACTAATAATAAAGGTTTTTCTGAATTTGGTGATGCCGGACAAGGATTAGGTGGTGGCAATGCCGGTTCTGGTATTACAACAGCACAATCATTAGGTATTAACTTTGCTAAAGATACGAAGAAGCTGCAAGTCGGTGGAAATGTTCAATACGGGCATTCCAATAATGATGCCCGTCGCAAATCTTCTTCAGAAACATTCTTAGGTGAAACTTCGTCTTTTGCTCAAAGTGAGAACTTATCAAATCGTAATCGTCATGATTTCAGGGTTGATTTTCGCTTGGAATGGCGTCCTGATACATTAACTACAATAATTTTTCGTCCTAATGGTAGCTATTCACAAACAGAATCAAGTAATAGCTCTTGGTCAAAAACTGAAAATAACTCTCACAGCCCTGTTAATGAAAGGGAGGCTGCCTCTTCTTCTAAAAGTCATAATGCATCTTTTAATGGTAGTTTAATGGCTTTTCGGAGATTGAATAGTAAAGGACGAAATTTATCTTTAGGAGCACGTTTTGGTTATAGTGATAGCGAATCAGATTCTTATTCCGATTCAAGAACCGAGTTTTTCGAGAAGGACAGTATTTCTGATATTTCACGATATACGGACCGCAATAGCGACAGCCGCAACTGGAGTGTATCTGCTTCTTATACTGAACCTGTTTTTAAGAATCACTTTTTGCAGTTGCGTTATGAGTTTGCCCATCGGAAACAGTTGTCGCAATCATTGGTCTATGATAGTATAAATTATTATCCATATCCGGAGTATATAGAACGTGGATATGATAATGATTTGAGTACGCGTGTGGAAAATTTTTATGATACTCATACGGCAGATGTTTCTGTGCGTGGTATTCATCCTAAAATGATGTATAGTGTTGGAGTTGGATTGACACCTCAAACATCATTAAGTGAAACGACTATTGGGCCTAATTATAAAAAGAATTATCCGGAACAAAATGTATTGAATTGGGCTCCTTCGGTAATGTTTCGCTATATGTTTGATAAGCAGCATGTGTTAATGTTCCGTTACCGTGGGCGGAGTAGTACTCCTAATATCGAGGATTTACAGGAAGTTATTGATATTACTGATCCAATGAATCTGAGATATGGTAATCCAAATTTAAAACCATCATTTAACAACAATTTTACACTTGATTATAGAAAATTTGTACCAGAATCTATGCGTAGCTATACAGCCAATTTATTCTATACGAATACATTAAATTCTGTAGCTAATAGAATGTCATACGACCCTGAAACCGGTGCCCGGGTCTATAAGAAAGAGAATGTAAATGGTAATTGGCAGGCGAGAGGGTATTTTTCTTTCAATACTCCTTTGAAAAATAAGAAGTTTACAATTTCATCTAATACGAATGCAAGATATAGTGATGCAGTAAGTTATACGAGTGTTGGAAATAGTAAGAATGCAGATCAAGAGTTGAGTACAACACATAACTTAGGTTTAGGAGAACGATTTACTGGTAGTTATCGTAGTGAAGTATTTGATTTGTCTCTGAGTGGTTCTGTTAATTATAATTTGGTTCGAAATAGTAAGCAGGAAAATAGTAATCGTGAGACTTTTGATTATTATATTGGAGGTAATACTAATGTAAATCTTCCATGGCAAATCTCAATTTCTACAGATATAAACTGTCGATTTAAAGATGGATACACTGGTGGCTTGAATAATAATGAGGTGTTGTGGAATGCGCAGATCTCAAAGAATTTCTTAAAGAATAATTCAGGAACTATTCGTTTTAAAATTTATGATATCTTGAAACAGCAGAGTAGTTTGTCCCGTTCTATAAGTGAAACAATGATGAGTGATACGGAATATAACACTTTGGGAAGCTATTTCATGGTACATTTTGTATACCGCTTTAATACATTTGGTGGAAAAGCACCGGGTAGACGTGGTCCTGGCGGTGGTCCTAGAGGTGGACATGGCTACGGCGGAGGTGGTGTTCGGCCTATGCGTTTCTAAGTTATGAATAACTTTAAATAAAAAAAACGGGAAAGTCCTGATAGCAATGGATACAACTTGCTATCAGGACTTTTTTGTTTATCCGATAATTTGCTTTATATTTGTTGTTCAGTATCCATATAAAAAGGAGATTCCTATGATTGATTGGAACATAATAGTTAGCCAGATAGCTACGGTTGCTTTCGACATTGTTTATTTTGGAGCCATTATCAGTACGATTGTCGTTATCATTCTTGATAACCGGAATCCGGTGAAGACTATGGCATGGATACTCATATTACTGTTCCTTCCTATCGTAGGCCTTGTCTTCTATTTCTTTTTCGGACGGAGCCAACGTCGGGAACGTATTATCGGTCAAAAAAGTTATGACCGTCTGTTGAAGAAACCTATGGCGGAATATCTGGCTCAGGACTGTTCGGCTGTACCCGAAGAATATGCTCGTCTTATCCAACTTTTTCAGCATACCAATCAAGCTTTCCCATTCGAAGGAAACCGTATTGCCGTGTATACGGAAGGGTATACCAAACTACAGTCATTGTTGCGTGAACTCCAAAAGGCAAAGCAGCATATTCACATGGAGTACTACATCTTTGAAGATGATGCCATAGGGCGTCTGGTAAGGGATGTGTTAATTGAAAAGGCATCTCAGGGCGTTGAAGTAAGAGTGATTTATGATGATGTGGGATGCTGGCATGTACCTAACCGTTTTTTCGAAGAAATGCGTAATGCCGGTATTGAAGTCAGGAGTTTCTTGAAAGTACGTTTCCCTTTGTTTACAAGCAGGGTCAACTATCGTAACCACAGAAAAATAGTCGTAGTAGACGGGCGTATCGGTTTTGTCGGAGGAATGAACCTGGCAGAGCGTTATATGCGCGGCTTCTCATGGGGAATCTGGCGTGATACGCATATCCTGATAGAAGGAAAAGCTGTACATGGTCTGCAGACTGCTTTTCTGCTCGACTGGTATTTCGTTGACCGTACATTGATTACCGCTTCACGTTATTTCCCAAAGATAGAGTCTTGTGGAAACTCATTAGTACAAGTAGTCACCAGCGAACCTATCGGTCCCTGGAAAGAAATAATGCAGGGATTGACGATGGCGATCAATGGAGCCAAGAAATATTTCTATATGCAAACTCCTTACTTCCTGCCGACAGAGCAAGTGCTGGCTGCTATGCAAACAGCTGCATTGGCAGGGGTGGATATACGTTTGATGCTGCCCGAACGTGCTGACAATCGAATCACTCATCTGGGATCACATTCTTATCTGAGGGATGTGTTGCAGGCGGGTGTCAAAGTCTATTTTTATAAAAAGGGATTTCTACATTCCAAACTGATGGTTTCAGATGATATGCTATCGA
This sequence comes from Bacteroides faecis, assembly GCF_020091505.1. Classification (NCBI taxonomy): domain Bacteria; kingdom Pseudomonadati; phylum Bacteroidota; class Bacteroidia; order Bacteroidales; family Bacteroidaceae; genus Bacteroides; species Bacteroides faecis. The sequence continues at coordinate 2,144,352 of NZ_CP081916.1, forward strand.
CAGTAGGGTCTACCAATGTCGATTTTCGCAGTTTTGAGCATAATTTTGAAGTAAATGCCTTTATGTATGATGTAGAAACGGCTCTGGAAATGAAAGAAATATTCCTTCAGGATCAGCGTGAAAGTACACAGATCTTTCTGAAAAACTGGGTAAGGCGTCCGTGGAGACAGAAGGCAGCAGAGTCTGTTGTTCGTTTGTTGGCTCCGCTGCTTTAGAAGAATGTGCTCTTATCTGAAAAGAGAGAAGTTCACACTTCCATATACTCTTCTTTCTATGAAGTGCGGATTTTCCTCAAAGTTGTTTTGCTTTCCATGTTCCAATACGAACAGGCCTCCCTCTTTGAGCAGATTGTTTTTGAATATCAGTTCCGGTATTGATTCCAGCTCCTTTAAAGCGTAAGGCGGATCGGCAAAAATAAAATCGAACTGCTCACGTCCGCTATTGATAAACTTAAATACATCACCACGAATAGGCAGACATTTGTCTGTTTGTACTTCTTTCATTATTTTGCAGATAAAAGAATGGTGAGCCGGGTCTTTTTCGACACTGATCACACGGTCACATCCCCGTGATACCAGTTCGATACTGATACTGCCGGTACCTGCAAACAGATCGAGTGCAGTGACTCCTTCTTCGAAATCGATATAGTTATTAAGTACATTGAACAGATTCTCTTTAGCAAAATCTGTTGTAGGACGTGCTTTGAATGTACGTGGTACATCAAATCTTCTTCGTTTATAAATACCGCTGATTACTCGCATGTTAATAAGGCTTGCATATCAATATTATTGGCAGGATTCATTATGAATACCTGCATGATGAATTTTTTCAATTCGTTCATCAATGTTTCTTTATCTGACAGTGTCCCGGTCAGATGCAGTTCATCCCGTTCCTGATTGAACTCGAGCAGTTTCCATACATACAATAAATAGTAAATACGGTCTTCAGTTTGCATGCATTCGAAGGAGTTGGCCAACAAGAGCTGTCCCCGTTCGAAACAGTAAATGTCAATAGCATCTTTGCGTACTGAAGCATACATTTTCTTACTATTTCCGAGTCTGCTTTTTATGGAAAAATACTCTATAAGTGGGGTAGACTGAGAATAGAAACGGGCTTCGGGATATTGTTCGTTCAGGAAAGCATAGGTGCTTTTGTCTATGCCGAAGATTACGACTACGTTATTCTTCTTCAGAATATTGTAAATCACTGTTTCGTTCTCCCGTTTCTGATGATTGTGATAAAATAAAAGCTCTGCCTGCTCTTCTTCAAACAGTTCCAGTGGTATCATGGTAAAACGCTTGTTTGCCATCATGATATTTACCCGTTTGTAAGAGTAGCTTAAAAAGTCCGATTCGTGGAAAACGTTTTTAAGATTGGCTGTCAGAGACAGAGAGGTGTCTACCTCTTTTTCGAATAGCGACTGTGAATTGTCGTGAATCGGATTGTAGATAGAAAAAGAAAATCCATCCGTACTAAGACGGATGGATAAAGTATATTGTTTTGATTTTGTAAAATCAATCATTATTCCCAGTTACCAGCACCATTGTTAGGATTGTCAATAGAACCTACCATCAAACCGGAGTATCTGCCCAGTTTTTCGTTCAGGTCTTTCAGATTGATAATTTCTTGTTTGTCAAGTCCGCCCAAGTAAGTTTCATACGGAGCTTTTACTTCGAACAAGAACACAGGAGCACCTGATTTTGCAGTGTCATTTTTAACATTCATTTCAAAAATAGCACCATTTCCGTGAGGAATGTATTTCATTGAATCCGGATTGAAACCTTTTGGGTAAACGGTGTCCATTACGGCTACCCACATGGTGTCACGCTTAAAGTTTTCAAGTCCCCATTTCTTAACTTCATCATATTTACCTGTCTTCTGAGCTTTGTTGATGATAGCCATTGCTTTCTTTTCAGTCAATCCGTCTTCCAGTTGTTTGTCTGTCAACTGTCCTACTTTCATGACGAAAGGTAATTTTTGATTTTTAACGAAATCGATCAGTGTGTCAAAATGTTCTGTGTACATTCCGTGATGCAACGAACGGTATTCCTGTTGTGCTTTACGGATGTCGATCAAACGGGCAATGACAGCCTGTTCTCTTTCCTTTTTTGCTTTTTCAAAATTGATAGGACCCATAATACTGCTATAGCAAATGTAGATTAATGCAGCAGCACAGAGTACTAATACAATATTAAATACTGTTTTCATGATAAATTATGTTTTTAGTTGTTATATTCGCATCGCAAAAATAGAATAAATAAATTTAAATACGATAGTTCCGGGAACTTTTTTCTCGTACAAAAATGATAAATAACTATTTAGAAAGGCAAATTAAGGAAAATTTTCCTTATCAACCAACTTTTGAGCAGGAAATAGCTGTAAAATCTCTTTCAGAGTTTCTGCTTTCTACACTAGCGGATGAAGTATTTATCCTCAGAGGCTATGCCGGTACCGGTAAAACTTCTTTGGTAGGGGCATTGGTGAAGACGATGGACCAGTTACAGCAAAAGGCTGTATTACTGGCTCCTACTGGTCGTGCTGCAAAAGTTTTCTCAACATATGCCGGTCACCCGGCTTTTACAATTCACAAAAAAATATACAGGCAGCAGTCGTTCTCTAATGAAACCAGTAATTTTTCGATAAATGACAATCTTGCTACAAATACCTTATTTATAGTGGATGAGGCTTCTATGATTTCCAATGAAGGATTGTCTGGCAGCATGTTTGGGACAGGAAGACTGTTGGATGACCTGATACAGTTTGTTTACTCTGGTCAGGGGTGTCGTCTTTTGCTGATGGGAGATACTGCACAGCTTCCTCCGGTAGGTGAAGAGTTGAGTCCGGCACTTTTTGCAGATGCTTTGAAAGGGTATGGACTGGAAGTGCGGGAAGTGGATTTGACACAGGTTGTTCGCCAGATACAGGAATCCGGTATTTTATGGAACGCAACGCAACTGCGTCAGTTGATAGCGGAGGATAATTGCTATTCTTTACCTAAAATAAAGGTTACAGGTTTTCCAGATATAAAAGTGGTGCCGGGTGCAGAATTGATTGATGCAATCACCAGTTGCTATGATCATGACGGTATGGATGAAACGATTGTTATCTGTCGTTCTAATAAACGCGCGAACCTATATAATAACGGAATACGTGCACAGATTCTTTGGCGAGAAGATGAACTGAATACGGGAGATATGCTCATGATAGCCAAAAACAACTATTATTGGACGGAGCAATACAAGGAAATGGACTTCATTGCCAACGGAGAAATAGCAGTGGTACGTCGTGTCCGCCGGACAAGGGAAATATATGGTTTTCGTTTTGCGGAAGTTACTCTCAGATTTCCGGATCAGAATGATTTTGAACTGGATGCTAATCTGTTGCTGGATACATTGCATTCGGATGCTCCCGCATTATCTAAAGAAGATAGTGACAGACTGTTTTATACCATACTTGAAGATTACGCAGATATATCTAATAAGCGGGACCGAATGAAAAAAATGAAAGCAGATCCGCATTATAATGCGTTACAAGTAAAATATGCCTATGCGGTAACTTGTCATAAGGCGCAAGGCGGACAGTGGCAGAATGTTTTTCTTGATCAGGGATATATGACGGATGAATATCTGACTCCGGATTACTTTCGTTGGTTGTATACGGCATTTACTCGTGCTACAAAAACATTATATCTGGTGAATTACCCGAAAGAACAAATTCTATAGACGATTTCTTTTTTTTTGTAAATGGTTGATTCCCAGCTTGAATGTGTGGGGTGTGCTTGTTGTGGAAAAATAAATATGAGATTATATTTATTTTTTTTCAAAAACTTCTAAGTGTTTTTCAAGGTATGGGTTGTTATATAAATGTGAATCAAAATAATACATAAAATATCGATTCTAATTTTTATATAAAAACTAATGTTTAATCTTAAATTCAAATGTATGAGAATCAATGACTCGTGTAGAGGCTCGAAGATTTTTCGGGCATTGTTGATCTTGATGCTATTTGCCCTTCCGGCACAATCTGCAATAGCACAGTTAACAATTAGGATCTCCAATTCTTCTTTAGGAACTGTGATTAAGCAAATCCAGTCTCAATCTAAGTATCAGTTTTTTTATGATGACAATTTAGCTTCAATGCGTATAGAATCATTGAATGTTAAAGATGTTTCTCTGGTAGAAGTGCTGGATAAGGCTTTGAAGGGGAAAGACATCGTTTACAAAATTGATGACAATGTCGTTTATTTGTCGAAAGCAAACACATCACCTGCGACAAAATCGGCACAGCAACAACTGAAAGTAACAGGTAAGGTGATGGATGCAAATAACGAACCGCTGATTGGTGTTTCTGTACTGGAAAAAGGAACAACTAATGGTACTATTACAGATTTTGATGGTAATTATACATTAGTCGTTACAGGTTCTAATGCTGTTTTGCAGTTTTCTTATGTTGGGTATCAAACTCAGGAAAAGGCTGTAGCAGGAAAGACTGCTATTAATATTACCTTAAAGGAAGATGCTCAGGTTTTGGAAGAAGTTGTGGTTACGGCTTTGGGTATTAAACGTTCGGAAAAAGCTCTGTCGTACAATGTACAGCAGGTTAATGCCGATGCGGTAACTACCAATAAGGACCCTAACTTTATTAACTCATTGAGTGGTAAAGTAGCAGGTGTCAACATCAATGCTTCTTCGTCGGGAGTAGGTGGTGTGTCTAAGGTTGTAATGCGTGGTACAAAATCTATCATGCAGTCTTCCAATGCATTATACGTAGTAGATGGTGTTCCGATGTACTCCAATGCTAATAAAGTGAATGGAACAGAATTTTCTTCTAAAGGAAATACGGAGCCGATTGCTGACATCAACCCGGAAGATATTGAATCAATGTCAGTGTTGACTGGTGCGGCAGCCGCTGCGCTTTACGGTTCTGATGCAGCTAATGGTGCGATTATCATTACTACTAAGAAAGGAAAAGAAGGCCGTGTGAACATTACCGTGAACAGTAATGTTGAGTTTAACTCTCCTCTTGTGATGCCTCGTTTTCAGACTCGTTATGGTACAGGTATTGGTGGGGTAAAAGATGATAACTCCAGTCGTAGCTGGGGGCCTAAACTGACAGAAGCCAGATATTTCGGATATAGTCCTCGTGATGATTATTTTCAGACAGGTGTTATAGGTACGGAAAGTGTGTCTTTCTCTACCGGTTCGGAAAAGAACCAGACTTATGCTTCGGCTGCAGCTGTTAATTCAAAAGGTATTGTTCCTAATAACAAATACGACCGTTATAATTTCAACGTGCGTAATACTACTTCATTCCTCGATGATAAGATGACACTGGATGTAAATGCCAGCTACATTTTGCAGAAAGACCGCAACATGGTGAATCAGGGTACTTACAACAATCCGTTGGTAGGAGCTTACTTGTTCCCTCGTGGCAATGACTGGGAAGATATAAAGATGTACGAACGCTATGACGTTGCACGTAAAATTTATACTCAGTACTGGCCGACAGGCGATGGTAATATGACGATGCAAAATCCTTATTGGGTGAACTACCGTAACTTGCGCGAAAATAAGAAAGACCGTTATATGTTGGGTGCAAGCCTGAATTATCAGATTCTTGACTGGCTGAATGTTTCCGGACGTGTTCGACTGGATAATTCAAATAATGATTATACGGAAAAAGCGTATGCCAGTACAAATACTCAGTTGACAGAATTGTCTGATCGTGGTCTTTATGGTATTTCCAGAAGCTATGAAAAGCAGCTGTATGCAGACTTCCTGGTAAGTGTAAACAAGACTTTCGGTGAGAAATGGTCTTTGCAGGCTAATGTGGGTGGATCGTTTACTGATATGCGATATGATGAAATAGCTGTACGCGGACCTATTGCTGATGATTCAAAAACCTTTGCCGGTGAAAAAGCCGGATTGACAAACGGTTTCTATATTCAGAACCTGAGTACGACTAAAACAAGCAAAATGCAGTCGGGCTGGCGCGAACAGACTCAGTCTATCTATGCATCTGCTGAAGTTGGTTACCAAAGTACTTACTATTTGACTTTGACTGGTCGTAATGACTGGCCTTCACAGTTGGCAGGCCGTAACTCAGTCAATAAATCATTCTTTTATCCTTCAGTGGGTATGTCTGTCGTTCTGTCAGAATTGATGCCTAAATTGAATAAGGACTATTTGTCTTATTGGAAAATACGTGGTTCTTTTGCTTCTGTAGGTACAGCTTTTGAAAGATATATAGCTAATCCTCTTTTCGCGTGGAATACCAGTATCGGTCAGTGGAGTAATTTGACTGACTTCCCGGTATACGATTTGAAACCGGAACGTACCAATTCTTTTGAAGTAGGTATGAATATGCGTTTCTTGAAGAACTTCGAACTCGATGTTACTTATTATAACGCTAAGACAATGAATCAGACATTCAATCCTGAGTTGCCGGTAGGTGAATATGCCCGTATCTACATTCAGACGGGTGCCGTTCGCAATCAAGGTCTTGAATTAGCGTTGAACTACAATAATACGTGGAAAGACTTTACATGGAATACAGGAGTTACTTATTCGATGAATAAGAACAAGATTCTGACTTTGGCCGATAATGCCATTAATCCTATCACTCATGAAAAATTCTCTATTTCTTCTTTGAATATGGGTGGTCTGGGTAGTACCCGTTTTATTCTGAAAGAAGGTGGAAGTATGGGTGACATTTATTCCTTGATGGATTTGAAGAGAGATGCCAATGGAGCTGTTTATATCGATGAGAATAACAGTGTTGTAACAGAAAGTCTGGAAGCTAATAATTACATCAAGTTAGGTAGTGTATTGCCGAAAGGAAACTTGGCATGGCGCAACAATTTCAGCTGGAAGAACATCAATGTGGCTTTCTTGGTTTCAGCCCGTCTGGGTGGAGTTGTATTCTCCCGTACACAAGCCGTTCTGGATAACTTCGGAGTATCGGAGGCATCTGCTGCAGCGCGTGACAAAGGCTATGTATCAGTAAACGGAAATGACCGTGTAAATCCGGAAGGCTGGTATTCCGTTGTAGCTGGTGGTACAGCGGTTCCTCAGTATTATATTTATTCGGCTACTAATATTCGTTTGCAAGAAGCCTCTATCGGTTATACTATTCCGAGAAAATGGTTGGGCAATGTGTGTGATATCAAAGTTTCATTGATCGGACGTAATCTTTGGATGATTTACAACAAAGCTCCTTTCGATCCTGAAAGTGTAGCGTCTACTGATAACTTCTATCAGGGAATTGACTACTTTATGATGCCTTCATTGCGTAATATTGGCTTTAATCTGAGCTTTAAATTCTAAATAAATCAAGATAGGTATGAAAAATATAATAAATAAAATAGTATTTGGATCTCTTACCCTTGCACTGTCTTCGTGTATCGGTAACTATGAGAATATCAATTCCAACCCATATGAAGCTCCTGATTTGTCAGCGGATGGATATGCTTTAGGATCGGCTATGAATAACCTGGCAGGTTGTGTGGTATCGCCGGACGTAAATACGGCCCAGTTTACAGACTGCTTGTTGGGTGGACCCTTAGGCGGATATTTTGCTGATTCTAATGCCGGTTTTACAGAAAGCATCTCAAACTTTAATCCGAAAGATGACTGGAGCCGTGTATTTCTGAAAAGTGATAAGATTATTCCGACATTATACTCTAACCTGACACAAGTGAAGCTTGTATCACAGAATACAAACGACCCGGTGCCATACGCTATTGCACAAGTGATAAAGGTAGCAGCTATGCATCGCGTGACTGATGCTTTTGGTCCGATTCCTTATTCTCAGATAGGTGCGAATGGTGAGATTGCCACCCCTTATGATTCTCAGGAAGTGACTTATGATACATTTTTCGAAGAATTGAATGCGGCTATTGCTACGCTCAATGAGCATCCTAACGAACAGCTCGTTCCTACAGCTGACTATATATACAAAGGTGATGTCAAGAAATGGATCAAGTTTGCCAATTCATTGAAGCTGCGTCTGGCTATCCGTATAGCTTATGCCAACCCGGTGAAAGCTCAGCAGATGGCAGAAGAAGCTGTAAAACCGGCAAACGGAGGTGTCATCGAATCTAATGCAGACAATGCAACATGGAACTACTTCGAGACTTCACAAAATCCTATATATGTAGCTACCCGCTATAATCAGGTGCAGACTTCCGATCATGGTGGAGTTGCCTGTCTGACAGGTGGTGATACACATGCTGCAGCCGATATCATCTGCTATATGAACGGTTACAAGGATAACAGACGTGAAAAGTTCTTCACTAAATCCGAATGGGCAGGATACGACTATGTAGGAATGCGCCGAGGTATTGTGATTCCTGAGTTGAAGACAGTCGGACATAAATATTCCGGTGTGAATATAGCTCCTACATCTCCGCTGTATTGGATGAATGCAGCCGAAGTGGCTTTCTTACGTGCTGAAGGACAAGCTGTTTTCAATTTCAATATGGGTGGTACAGCTGAATCATTCTACAATCAAGGTATCCGTTTGTCTTTTGAACAGTGGGGTGCGGACGGTGCGGAAGATTATCTGAAGGATGATGTCAATAAACCGACTGCCTATACTGATCCGGCAGGAACGAACACCTATCAGAATGCTCTCTCTAATATTACTATTAAATGGAATGATGGTGCCGGCAAAGAAGAAAAACAAGAACGCATTATCGTGCAGAAATGGATTGCTAACTGGCAATTGGGTAATGAAGCTTGGGCAGATTTCCGTCGTACCGGCTATCCGAAACTGATTCCGGTGAAGGAAAACAAGAGTGGTGGCGTAGTTGATTCAGAGAAGGGGGCACGCCGTATGCCTTATCCGTTGGATGAGTTTGTCAGCAATAAGGCAAATGTAGAATATGCTATTGCCAACTACTTGCACGGTGCCGACAATATGGCTACGGATGTATGGTGGGCTTCTAAAAAATAATATTAAACTTAAAGGAAAGTATATATGAAAAATAACCTGAAATATAGATTGTCTGCTCTGCTGTTTCTGGCATCAGCCCTGACAATGACTTCATGTAGTGATTGGACAGATGTGGAAAGTCTCCAGCTGAATACACCTACATTCGAAGAGCAGAATCCTCAATTGTATGCTGACTATCTGAAGGATTTGAACAGATATAAGTCTGAAGAACATAAGTTCACTTTTGTCTCTTTTGAGAACCCCCAAGGTTCACCCGGCAAACAGGCGGAACGCCTGACAGTTGTACCGGACAGCGTTGATTTTATTTGTCTGAACAATCCGGAAGTAAGCCCTGAAGTTCAGGCAGAAATGGTGAAGATACGTGAGAAAGGCACCCGTACAATTTACAGCATTGATTACTCCAGCATTGAAAATGCATGGAAGGAGAAAGTAAAAGCTGAACCGGAATTGACCGAAGAAGATGCTCTTCAGTATATTGGTGAACGTACCAATGAGATGCTGGCACTTTGTGATAAATATAATTTTGATGGTATTATTGCTGATTATACAGGACGTTCGTTGGTGAGTCTTCCGGAGGCAGCTTTGAAAGAATATAATGGCCGTCAGCAGAAGTTCTTTGGTGAAGTGATGAACTGGCAAAGCAGTCATGATGACAAGACTTTGGTGTTCTACGGAAACGTACAGTATTTGGTGCCGGAGAATATGAGTATGTTGAGCAAGTTTGACTTCATCATGTTGAAAACAGCTGCTTCAACCAATGCTGATGATCTTGCTTTGAAAGCATATTTGGCTATTCAGGCAGGCATAGATGCAGTAGGTGGTACAGAAGGTGGAGTAAGTCCTGTTCCTGTTGATCGCTTTATTGTTTGTGTGGAATTGCCGCAGGCTGATGATAAAGATAAAGTGAAAGGTTACTGGAGTACGGTGGATGAAAAAGGCAACAAGCTTGTAGCAGCTCCGGGAGCAGCTCGGTGGATGGTAGAAGAATCCCCTAATTACACTCGGAAAGGTATCTTTATTATGAATGTCCATAATGATTATTATAACAATACTTATGGATATGTGCGTGAAGTTATTCGTATTATGAATCCAAATAAATAAGAATAGAAATGAAACTCTATAAATATTGTCTTGCGTTTTTGGCTCTTACAACCGTCACAGTGAGTGGGTGTAAGAATGAAGATATCAATGAAGAGCATCATTATGACAATAAACTCTATGTCAGCTCGACTCCTGTTTGTGATGATTTGCTGATTAAGCCTAGTATAACAGAGGCTACCCGTGAAATAAGCTATCGTATAGCATCACCGGCAGAACAGGATATTCAGATTAGTTTTGATGCCGCCCCTGCTATGACCGCAGCATACAATCTGATTTATAATGATAATGCGACTGCGCTGGATGCACGTTTTTACAGTATTCCTAATAAAACTGCTACTATTAAAGCGGGAGACGTCTCCAGTGATAATATCGTGATTGACTTTAAAAACACCAATGAATTGGATAAGTCAAAACGATATGTATTACCTGTTACCATTTTAGATGCATCCAATATTGAGGTGCTCGAAAGTGCCCGTACTGCTTATTTCATATTTAAGGGTGCTGCACTTATCAATGTAGTGGCAAATATCAAAGAAATCTATTTCCCGATAAACTGGAAGAGCAGTGTGAGCAGTCTTTCTACTGTGACTATTGAAGCTTTGGTTCGTAGTGAGGACTGGGTTGCAGGCCGTGATAATGCATTGAGTTCTGTTTTCGGTATTGAAGGTAAATTCCTTATACGTGTAGGTGATGCTGACCGACCACGTGACCAGGTTCAGGTAGTAGCTCCCGGAGGAAACTTCCCGGGTCCGAATACCGTTGCGGGTTTGCCTGTTAATGAGTGGGTACACATTGCTGTTGTTTATGATAATACGACAAAAGAGCGAATCTATTATAAGGATGGTGTTGCCGTTTATAAAGACGAAGCTGCTTCAGGCAATATTTCTCTAAATAGTGGTTGCTATATTGGTCGTGCATGGGATAATACTCGTTGGCTGCCGGGAGATATTTCAGAAGTTCGTGTATGGTCAGTACAAAGAACTGCAGAGCAAATCGCTACCAATCCTTATGAAGTAGATCCTGCCAGTGAAGGGCTGGTTGCTTACTGGAAGTTTAATGAAGGTGCCGGAAATGTAATTACCGATCAGACTGGCCATGGTAATGATATTACAGGTTCGGGTGATCCTACTTGGGTACAAGTGGAGCTTCCTAAGATAAATTAATTGTTGGTTTAACCTTTTATTCAAGAATTCATTATGAATATAAAATATATAACTTCGGGTTTGTTAGCTGCCATGATTGTGAACTGTACTGCATTCTTGACCTCTTGTGCCGATGATCTTGAGGTTGGAAAGAATATTGATGAGTCGGCGTACAGTGGCATTTACGAAAATAATGCGTATCTGCGTGATGGAAAGTCAAATTTAGTATCTAAAGTTGTCGAACTTCACGGTGAGACTTATGCTACTACAGTAAAGATGGGCTTGAGCAAAACCCCTAATACGGCTACATCGGCAAAAGTGAAAATAGATGCTGCTTATTTGGAAACTTACAATAAAGCGCATAATACAGATTTTGAATTGTATCCGCAAGACTTGGTTACGTTTGCCAACGAAGGAGTGCTTACGGTGAATGCAAATGCTAAATCGGCTGAGGTAGATATGACTATCCGGGCAGGAGAAGGTTTGCAGGATGACAAGACTTATGCTATTCCCGTAGCCATCAGCGATCAGAGTAGTGATATTACTATTAAAGATGAAAGTGCGAAACACTGCATCTATCTGGTGAAAGACATGAGAAATGCCGGTGATACTTATAAAGGAGAAGATGCGGTAAAAGGCTACTTATTCTTCGAGGTAAATGATGTTAACCCATTGAATACTCTTTCTTTCCAGTTGGAAAATGGAAAACTTATATGGGATGTTATTGTCTTGTTTGCAGCTAATATCAATTATGATTCTGAAGCTGGACGTCCGCGTGTACAGTGTAATCCGAACGTACAATATTTATTGGATAATAATGAAACTTTTTTGCAGCCTCTTCGTAGACGTGGCGTAAAAGTGCTGTTAGGATTACTTGGTAATCATGATATAACAGGTTTAGCTCAACTTTCAGATCAAGGTGCTAAAGATTTCGCTCGTGAAATTGCTCAATATTGTAAAGCCTATAATTTGGATGGGGTTAATTACGATGATGAATATTCCAATTATCCGGATTTGAATAATCCTTCCCTTACTACTCCAAGTACGGCAGCTGCTGCTCGTTTATGTTATGAAAGTAAATTAGCGATGCCTGATAAGCTGGTAACAGTATTTGCGTATGGTCAAATGTACGGTGTGGCTACTGTCGATGGTGTAGATGCGAGTGAGTGGATTGATATTGTTGTGCCTAATTATGGAAGTAGTGCATATCCGATAGGGAATATGACTAAAAAACAATGTGCAGGTATAGCGATGGAATTTAATTTGGGAGGGGGTAGTAGTTTGACGCCATCAACTGCTCGGAGTCTGATGAACAATGGATATGGTTGGTACATGGGATTTGCTCCGAGTCCTGATAATTACTATAGTATTTTTAGGCGTTTGGATGGGGCCGAAACTCTGTATGGGTCGCCATTAAAAGACCCCACAGTCTTTTACAAGAAGAACGATCCGACTCCATACCAATATCCGGATGATCTTTAAATAAAGTAGAAATTGTATGGCTTCCATAGCGATTAGTAACATAGTCGCTATGGAGAAATAAAACAAATAAAAAACAAGAATATGAAAGCACATTATAAACTCTTTTTATCTCTAGCAATAGGATCATTCGTTACTTTTGCTGGCTGTCAGGATGATGAGGTAGTGGATTTGGTGAAATATCCGGTGAATCAGCCTGCTATAACGATTAATGATGCGGAAGGAGCGTCCAAAGCGACGTTGACTGCTGTTTACAAATCTGATGGTACTTTAGAACTGAACGGTCCTGTAACCAGAACCTATACATTCCATTTTGCTGCATCACCGGAAGATGCCACAGTTACTTTTGATGTTATAAATACTAATATACCAAAGGAAAATGTAGAAATCAGTGATACTAAGGTGGTTCTTCCTGCCGGTTCAACAGATGCATCTGTCACAGTGACCTTGAAGGACGAAGATTTTAGTTTTGCAGCATCCAATTATGATGCGGCAACATACGAGCTCGGTGTGAAAGCCAGTGTGGAAGGTTATAAAATAGGAACGGAGTCGATAGAATCTAAAATTGTGATAGAAAAGGAAGCATATATCGCTTCATGCTCTGTAGTTGGTGAGAACGGAAACACCGTTTCATTCGAGCGAGCTTTCTCTCAAGGGGCGATTGTCAATACTGATCCTATATCTTATGCTTTCAAAATGAAGTTGGATAAACCGGCAAGAAAAGATGTAAAGGTGAAGTTGGCTACTACAGGTTTGGACGAAAAGTTCATGAATAAAATTACTGTTACTCCTGCTGAAATTACTATACCTGCCGGTGAATTAGAGTCAGCAGAGATTACATGGTCTATTACTGACGATTTCTTGCTGACAACAACGGAAGCAGAGTTTCACACTCTTGTTGTAGCTGCATCGGTGGAAAGCGAGGACCCCGTTGTGAAAGTAAATAGCAAAGAGAATATCCTAACCTTTAATGTAGATAAAGTAGTTAGAAACTTCAAATATTTGTCTGCTATTGGTAGTAATTGGGTTGAATTGTCGAAAGATGGTTGGGGAGCAGAAATACCTTCCGGTGTCTCTGGTAGCGCTAGTTATTTGATTGATGGTAATGGAGGTAGTTACGGATCAGATGTATATAGTTCGAATCCATTCTGGTTTGTTATCGATATGAAGTCTCCACAGACTTTCTTAGCTTTAGGTATGGATTATTATTATACGTATGCTGCCAAGAAAGTACGTATTTCAACTTCTTTGGATAATGAAACATGGACTTCGCAGGGAGTACTGGAAGCTCCTCGTGCAGGTAATCATTATTTCGAATTCTTCTCGTCTATAACTGCTCGTTATGTCAAAGTTGAATTATTAGCAGGCTTTAGTTCATACATTGATGTCACTGAGGTATATATATACAACGCTCAGTAAAATTGAGTCATTAGTAAATTAGTTAATTTTAGAGCCGGACATTTCATTCTGAAAGCCCGGCTCTTTTTTCTTTTACCTATAATGTCTGCCTCTCTCTCTTCCTAAGGGGAGTCTTGTGCCAACAGCTTGGCACGGTTGTGCCACCAAGGTGGCATTGTTGTGTCATCGTAGTGTGATGGTTGTGTCTCCTTATGATAACAGTTGTGCCGTTTCGGAGTACTGCCGGTCACCAGTCGTAATCCTCAACGTATACGTCAAAGTCCTGTGGATGAGTAACTCCGCAATTCTTGAGAATGGTCAATATTCTTTGTTGTTCGGAGGGGGTAAGGAGACGTTCACCTTTGCGGACCCGGTAGTAGGTTCTCCGGCCAAAAAAACTCATTAGATGTGATATGACAGCTTGCATTTGTTTGTATGGCAGGGCTTCTAATATTTTGATGAATCCTTTTGCATAACGCACTTTGGTGTTAGAACGATAGTAAGGGCAATCTCCTTGTAGAGCGGCGAGATGTTTGGGGCTGAGGATATCCCAATATTCAATCTTTTCCGGCACGCTTTGTTCTGTAAGTTGTCTTAAACATGTGTTTGCTTTCGAACATTTCCGGTTGAGGCACATAGCGTACTGATAAGGGACTTTTGTAAAGTCAATTTCTTCTTTCATGATTATAGTTGTTTGTCCTGCAAAAGTAGTGAATAGAAATCGAAAAATAGCCTGAAAGCAAATTACTTTACTTTCAGGCTATCGTTTTTATCATTATCCGGATAAAGTCGTTCAGAAGAAGAGAGAAAACCATCATCCGGAGGAAGAAAGACTTCGTATAGATGTGGATGATTACTCCTTAGAAAAAGAGTAGGGCATATCCTCTTCTTTCGTTCCCCTGTTCAAATTCGGTTGATTGCTCATTTTTACCTCAATAGTGCCTCCCTTGAACAAATCTCCGTGTCGTAAATAGTTCTTGGTGTGATCAGCCCCATTGAAGCTCATAGAGTCAATATAAAAATTCTCCTTGCTGTTATTAGGCGCATTAATAACCAGACTGTTTCCATTTTCGAAGTGAAGCGTAGCCTTTTTGAATAAAGGAGCTCCCATCACATATTCGTCTGTTCCCGGGCAAACGGGATAAAAACCTAAAGCAGAGAACACATACCAGGCAGAAGTCTGTCCGTTGTCTTCGTCTCCACAGTAGCCGTCGGGGCCGGGAGTATACATTCTGTCCATTACCTGACGGAGCCAGTATTGGGCTTTCCACGGTTGTCCAGCATAGTCGTACAGATAAATCATGTGCTGAATCGGTTGATTACCATGCGCATAGTTACCCATATTCATTACTGTCATTTCACGAATTTCGTGGATTACCTGTCCATAATAGCTGTCATCGAAGATAGGTGGTACGGCAAATACAGAGTCCATCATAGTGACAAACATCTCTTTTCCGCCCATTAAGTCTATCAGCCCTTGAGGATCGTGGAAAACGGACCAGGTATAATGCCAGCTATTTCCTTCCGTGAAGGCATCTCCCCATTTCAGAGGCGAGAAAGGAGACTGGAACGTGCCGTCTTCGTTGCGTCCACGCATTAGCTTGGATTCTTTATCGAAGAGATTCTTGTAATTCATGGCACGTTTGGCAAACAGATTGATTTCTTTCTTCGGACGTTTCAACTCCTTTGCCAACTGGTAGATGCACCAGTCGTCGTATGCATACTCCAGCGTACGGGCAGCATTCTCGTTGATTTTTACATCGTAGGGTACATATCCCAGCTTATTATAGTATTCGTATCCCAAACGTCCGGTAGAAGAGACTTCCGGATGCACGTTCTCTGTTCCGTGAATCAGCCCTTCATATAGCGTCTTGATATCATCTACTTTCACTCCCTTCATATAAGCATCTACCAGAATAGAGGCAGAATTGTTCCCTACCATGCAACCTCTGTGTCCCGGACTTGCCCATTCGGGGAAGAAACCGCTTTCTTTATAAGTATTGATAAGTCCCTCCTGCATCTCCTTGTTGACCGACGGATACATCAGGTTCAACAGCGGGAAGAGGCAGCGGAATGTATCCCAAAAACCGGTATCGGTAAACATATATCCCGGGAGTACTTGTCCGTTGTACGGGCTGTAGTGGACAGGCTGACCGTTCGCGTCCAGTTCATAGAATTTGCGCGGGAAAAGCAGCGAGCGATACAGGCAAGAATAGAATGTGCGATACTGATCCAGATTGCCGCCTTCTACTTCTATTTTACCCAGCACCTGATTCCATGCATCTTTTCCTTTTTGGGCGAGTTGCTCCAGGTTGTCTTTGCCTAATTCGTTCATATTGGCGGCAGCCTGTTCAAAACTGATGAACGAAGAGGCGATGCGTGCATGCACCTGTTCTCCTTTTCGGGTTTTGAATCCGATGATGGCTCCGGCATGATTGGTAGTCTGTTCTGCCGCATTCTCTTGCAGATTTCCATTCTCTACTGTTGCTTTATAGGTAAACGGCTTGTCGAACTCAATGATAAAATAGTTCTTGAAGTTTTCGGGAACGCCGCCGCTGTTACGGGTCGTGTAGCCGATAATCTTGTTCTCTTCGGGAATAATCTTGATGTAAGAACCTTTGTCGAAAGCATCTACAACAACATAAGAGTGATCATTCTCCGGAAATGTGAAACGGAAAAGTACGGCACGTTCCGTAGGTGCCATTTCGGTGACTATATCGTGTTCTGCCAGATATACTTTATAGTAATAAGGGGTTGCAACTTCTCCTTTGTGTGCAAACCAGCTTGCGCGTTTCTCTTCGTCAAACACCGGCTTGCCTACTATCGGCATAATGGAGAACTGGCCATAATCGTTGATCCACGGACTGGGCTGATGTGTCTGCTTGAAGCCGCGTATTTTATTGGCTGTATAGGTATATTGCCAGCCATCACCCATCTTTCCGGTCTGCGGAGTCCAGAAGTTCATTCCCCAGGGGCGGGCAATAGCCGGATAGGTATTACCTGTTGATAACTCAAAAGTAGACTGAGAGCCCATCAGCGGATTGACATACTGTGTCCAGTCTTTTGCTTTGGCTAAGAGTGTACAACTGAGTACACATGCTACTAATAATAGTTTTTTCATGGTATTTGTTTTAATGATTGGCTGCTGATAACTACTTGCTGACTCCCCATTTTGTCGGTCGGTCAGTCATCTTGATTTCCATCACTCCACCTGCTGTAATATCCTGATGATTGAAGAAAGGCGTATCCAGCGGCTTGCCGTTCAACAGAACGCTTTCAATATATTTATGGGGCTTTGCATTGTTCTTTACTACAATGCTGAATGTCTTTTCTCCCGGCAGATTGATGACGGCCTTGTCGAAGGCCGGACGTCCGATAGAATATACCGGTTTGCCCGGGCATACCTGATAGAATCCCATAGAGTTGAGTATATACCATGCAGACATTTGCCCGCAATCCTCATTGCCGGAAAGTCCGTCTACGCTATTTGCATATTGGCTTTTGTACACGCTGTCTACCAGTTCCTGCGTTCTCCACGGGCGATTCACGTAGTTATATAAATGGATGACGTGATGACTCGGTTCATTGCCGTGCGCATATTGGCCGATGAGCCCGCTGATATCTGCCGAAGTCGTTTCGCCTTCGAGGCTTGACTCTACCGTAAACAGAGAGTCCAGCTTTTCAACAAAGGCATCTTCACCTCCCATCAGGTTGACAAGTCCGTCCACATCATGAGGAACAAACCATGTCCATTGCCAGGCAGTTCCTTCGCAATAGTCATCACTCCGGTGAGTGGAGGCACGCGGATTGAACGGAGTGCGCCATTCACCTTTTGAATCCAATCCACGCATGAAGCGAGTCGATTTGTCGAAATAGAATTCGTAAGCTTTGGCAAAGCGTTCATATTTGGCTTTATTCTCGAAATCATTCATTGCCTCGGCAAAGATGGAGATGCACCAGTCGTCGTAAGCATATTCCAGTGCTTTGGCTACGGACTCGTTTTCACGGTCGCAAGGAATGTAACCGATTGCATTCTTGTAATACTTCGCTTTGGGCATCAGATGAGGCAATACCAAATCGGGGCATTTGATGCCTGTGGTGTCATATTCGGCTGCCCTCAGACTGGCTTTGTATGCTTCGGGAGCATCAAAGTTGCGATAACCTTTCATATAGGCATCCACTATGACCGGGACTGCATGATATCCGATCATCGTTCCTGTGTAGTTGGAAGCTAAATCCCACATCGGATATATCCCGCCTTCCTGATGTTTCTTTATCAGTGAATTGATGAACTGATTATTCAGATTCGGGTCAATGATGGTCATCAACGGGTGCAGTGCGCGGAAAGTATCCCACAAAGAGAAGGTAGTATACAGAGGATTGATGGTATCACCCTGATGTACTTCAAGGTCCATGCCGAGATAACGTCCGTCTGCATCCATAAACAGATTCGGGCTGATGGCCGTATGATACAGAGCGGTGTAGAATATTGTTTTATCTTCTTTGTCGGAAGTGGTGATGTCTATTTTAGACAGGTAATTGTTCCAGGCAGTACGGGCGTCTTTGCGTACCTTATCGAAGTCCCATTCGGGTATTTCGGATTCTACATTCTTGCGCGCACCGGCAATATCGACAGCGGATACTCCGACTTTAACCAATACTTCTTCCCCTTTTTTCGTATTGAAGTGCAGCAATGCTTTGCATACAGGCAGACGTTTGCTGTTGTCCATTGTGACGGAGTCAGTGATGAGGGTATATGCAAAGGGCTTGGAGAACTTGGCGTAGAAATTAATGTACTGGTCGAAAGCCCAATAAGTTGTCTTCTTGTGTCCGCAAATCTCAGTGTCACTGATCACTTCGATTTCCATCTCGTAGTTTGTTTGCCGTTGCAGGCTGTAATCCAGATCGATGATAAATCCGGATTCGGCACTTTCGGGGAAAGTGTAGCGGTGGATGGCACCGCGTTGCGTAGCAGTGATCTCCGCCTTTACCTGATAGGTGTCAAGGAAAACGGAGTAATATCCGGGTTCCGCTGTCTCATTCTCGTGAGAAAAGCCGGAGGCGTAGGCAAGTTTCTGACTTTCCGGATCGGTCGTCAGATACTGCGGATTGCCGACAGTCGGCATCAGTAGTACGTCTCCGTAGTCACAGCAGCCGGTGCCGCTGACGTGAGTGTGCGAAAATCCGTTGATCGTGTTGTCGTCGTAATAATAACCGGAGCAAGCATCCCAGCCATCAATCCGGGTGTCCGGACTCGGCTGGATCATACCATGCGGAACTACGGCTCCCGGAAAAGTATGTCCGTGTCCGCCGGTGCCTATGAAGGGATTGACATAAGCACTATAATCTTTTACACTGGGGGATTCTGTGCAGGAGTTGAGCATTATAAATCCTCCGAAACATCCTATCAGAAGTGTTCTTAATTTCATGGTATTAATTAATTTAAGTTTGGCAGGACTCATTTCTTATCAGAAGAGATAAAGATATTGTTTCCTACGATTTTATATTCAATGGGTATAGAATTCTGCAAGGATTTCAACACCGATTCAATGGTTGCCTTCTTCTTCAATACACCGGAATAGGTTTTGTCCGACCGGATATCGGGAGATAGAATGATTTTCACGTCATAAAAACGCTCCAGTGCCTTGGTGATGGTAAAGATATTTGCTTTGTTGAATGGTATCAGATTGTCACGCCATACAGCATCCAGTTTTGCGTCGACTTGCTTCACAGTCAGCCGTCCGCTGTTTCTGTTCAGTTCGGCGCGTTGACCGGGTGCGAGAACGATTTGTCCTTCGTCCTTGTTGCCTTTCACTTCAATTTCTCCCTCGATCAATGTCGCTTCTGCTATCCGGCAACGTTTGTCGCACTTGAAGTTGAAAGTGGTTCCCAATACACGTACGCGCATGGCATCGCTTTCTACCGTGAATGGCTTATGGCGGTTCTTGGTTACTTCGAAATAGGCTTCTCCGTCCAGATATACATTACGTTCTTTTTCGGAGAACTCGCGCGGGTACTTCAAAGTGGCGGCATTGTTCAGCCAGACTTTGGTTCCGTCCGGTAAGACAACTTCTTTCACGATACCTTCATTGGCAACGGCCACGAGCATCTGATGTTCCGTCTGGTTGTAGAACCAGTATCCGGCTCCTCCGCCCATTAATAAAGCAACAACGATAATGGCTGCATATTTCATCCAACGATGCATATACAGCACTTTGTCTTTCTTTTTTTTCTCTTGCTCCAGTTTTCTATAAAGCCTTTTTTCCGCATTAGCCATTCTTTGTTCGTCGGCATAAGTATCGAACTTGCCCAGATGGAACACTTCTTCCATGCGGAACAACTGGCAGGCGTTCTCTTCTGATTCATTCATCCAGGCATTTACCTCGATCAACTCCTCCTGCGAGCACTTTCCTGTCAGATATTTGTCTATTATTTCTTCGCTCAGATTTCTCATTTTCTTTTCCTTCATATAAGTAATACAACTGAAACCCCAAAAACACTTAACTTTATTCCAATAAAAATAAGAGGAGAATGAACCAAAGATGTCCGAGACGATTCCGCAGGAACTTTAATGCTTTATACATATGTGCCTCTACCGTGCGAAGTGAAACTCCCAATATGTCGGCTATCTCCTTGTTTTTCATATCATGCAGATAGCTGAGTTTGAAAACTTCTTTGCACTTGTCCGGCAACTCATTGATCGCATCGTGAATCTCTTTCCTCAATTCCCGGTCTTCGATTTTGCGAATCACTTCGTTATTGTCCGGCTGATAAAACTCAGCACGCCTTTGATTAATCTCTTCCATGGCAGCGCAATAGCCATCTTCCACATTACGATGTTTCAATACGTTAAGGGCACGTGTATAGACAGCACGATAGAGGAAAGCCTGAATCTGCTCTCCTATCTCTATGCTGTCTTTTCGTTTCCAAAGCTCTACAAACACATCCTGTACCACATCCTCCGCCTCTTCTTCTCCTACCAGTCGGGTGGCGTAGAATATCAGGCTGGGGTAGTACCTGCGGAATAGAGCTTTGTAGGTTAAGTCAAAGTTTTCATTCATTCTTTCGGTAGATTAGTTTAGGAGCGAGTCTTACTCATTTCAAATTCGACAGTAGCTCCGTTCATAATCTGTTCATGAGTAAGGTAGGTCTTATCGTACGGCTGACCGTCTACTTTGATCGATTGAATGTAGATGTTCTCCTTGCTCACTTTGGGAGCAAGCACTGTAAATGTCTTTCCGTTTGCCAGATGCAGTTTCATTTCCGGGAATAGGGGAGTACCGATTTCGTACTTTCCGCTGACCGGATTGACAGGATAGAATCCCATTGCGCTGAACACATACCAGGCGGACATTTGTCCGCAATCTTCGTTTCCGCAAAGGCCGGCAGGCTCATTCTTGTAAAGTTCGTTCATCACTTTGGCGATGTATTCCTGTGTACGGTTCTGATGTCCTATGGCATTGAAAAGATAGATGACATGATGGCTGGGCTCATTGCCGTGAGCATACTGTCCGATCATTCCCGTGCTAAATATCGGAAGTTTGTCGTCCTCTGCCGGATGATAAGTAAACATACTGTCCAACTTCTCTGCAAAGCGGTTTTTACCTCCTACGAGCTCAATCAAGCCGTCTACGTCATGTTGTACGGACCAGAAATATTGCCAACCGTTACTTTCGCAGATATGCGGAGTGTATTCGTCGGCTTTGAAGTCTTTGATAAAGTTTCCTTTGTCATCACGAGGTTGCATGAACGAAGTTGCGGGGTTGTAAACGTTTTTGTAGTTCTGCGAGCGTTTGTAGAATTCGTCGGCTATCTCTTTTTTACCCATCTTATTGGCCATTTCGGCGATGCAGTAATCGTCAAATGCATATTCCAGAGTTTTGGACAGTGACCAGTTCTCTGCATTGTAATGATCGGTCACATTGTAAGGAATGTATCCCAGCTTTTTGTAAAGGCCGATTCCCCGGTAATTATCCAGATTGGCTGTTGCCACGCAAGCTGCCAATGCCTTATCTGCGTCAAAATCACCTATCCCTTTCAGGTAAGCGTCAACGATGACAGGGACAGCGTGGTAACCAATCATCATGTCTGTTTCGCTGCCGTAGAAGTTCCATACGGGCAGGCGTCCGTTCTGCTCAAAGAAGGCAATGAAGGATTTTACCATGTCATTGACACGTTCCGGTTCTGTATAAGTGAAAAGAGGATGGGCGGCACGATAAGTATCCCAAAGAGAGAAAGTACTGTAATTTACCCAACCATCGCTCTGGTGTACCTTTTTGTCGGGACCGTAATAGGCTCCGTCTACGTCGCTGTAGATGGTCGGTGCAATCATAGAGTGGTAGAGGGCGGTGTAGAAATTTACTTTGTCGTTTTCGTTATCACCTTTTACTGTAATCTTACCGAGTTGGCGGTTCCAGTTGGCTTTAGTCTCTGCCAGATATTTGTCGAAGTCATTTTCGGGTACTTCGGCTTGTAAGTTTTTGGCCGCCCCCTCCATACTGACGCCGGAGATGGCTGTGTTGACCAGAATTTGTTCTCCTTCTTCTGTCTTGAAGTCAAAACGGGCGATGGTGGCTGTACCGATGCGTTTATTCTCCTTGATAATGGCGGTTGTATCCAGAGCGAACTTATCAAAAGGTTTGGAGAAACGGGTGCGGAAATAGATTCGCTGGTCGCGTGCCCAACCGTCGGAATAACGGTATCCCTGAATAGTGACGGAGTCGACTACTTCAATATGGGAATCGTTCGTGAAGTCCCAGTTCATCGCTTTCTTCAGATTCAGGAGAATGGCTGCTTCAGCCTTAGGGAAGGTGTAGCGTTGAATGCCGCAACGCTCGGTTGCAGTCAGTTCTACATTGATATTATAGTCTTTCAGGCGTACCTGATAATAGCCTGCATAGGCACTTTCGTCATCGTGTGAGAATTTGGAGTAGATGCCTAGCGGTGCTTCCGCCTCTTTATAGGGGAGTGTGACCGGCATGAAAGAAATATCATACAAGTCTCCGGCACCTGTTCCGGAAAGGTGTGTGTGACTGAATCCGGCGATTGTGCTGTCCGGATAGAAATATCCGGAGATGCGGTCCCATCCCGGAAGTCCGTTATCCGGGCTAAGCTGTACCATGCCAAAGGGGGCTTGTGCGCCGGGATACGTGTTTCCTGTAAAATCGGTGCCAATAAAAGGATTTACATACGATGTGTAATCAATTTCAGCTTGTGTCTGTTTGGTGTTGCAGGATGCAAAAATACAAACGATTAGAAGTAGGTAAATAGGTGTTTTCATCGGTCTACGGGTATTGGTGATTACTTATTTTATTATTTGAAGGATAAGAAAAATAATTAATCTGTTTACAAAGGTAAGAAATATTCGTGATAATTGGACTTATATCACAAATATTTTTGGTGGGGAATGGATGGGGTGTGGACGGCTTTGCAATTCCCCGGTTCCGAAGGGTGTCTTCATCGGTGGCGAGGGGTGTCCTCATCGGTGGCGAAGGGTGTTCTCATCGGTGGCGAAGGGTGTCCTCATCGGTGGCGGACGATATCTTCATCGGTGGCAAAAGTACAGGTAAAGGTGACGTGTCAGGAAAAAAGGATGGAGGGGCAGTCCGAAACCCCGGTTTGAGCTCCATACTGTACGGAAATGAATTAAATTATAAATTAAGGATTAGGCACGGATTACACGGATTTCACGGTTTTAGTGCTATGATTAATTACGTAAAACAACCGTGTTCATCCGTGTAATCCGTGCCTAAATATATTCTTTTCTGTACAGAAAGAAACAAACTGAAAGCAACCGGGGGCGGATCGATCCGGATGATTACTATAATCATATTACTAAGGCACGGATGACGCAGATAATACGGTTCTTTTGTATTTAAAACCGTGTCATCCGTGTCATCCGTGCCTCAATAAGTGCATAAAAGAGTATTGTCTTCCTTCTTTTATGCTTGATCTCTATTTGTCTACAGATTAAATCCCTGCAAGTTCCAGTACTTTTTCAATAGCGGCACTCAGGTTGTCTGCATTCTTGCCTCCGGCAGTAGCGAAATGAGGTTGACCGCCTCCACCGCCTTGAATCAGTTTGGCTGCTTCTTTCACCAGGTTACCAGCTTTCAACCCGCCGGCTACGAGATTGTCGCTAAGCATTACTGTCAGCATTGGTTTGTCGTGGTCTATGCTTCCGGCTACGAAGAATAAGTTTTCTGTGATTTCGCCACGAAGCTGGAAAGCGATGTTCTTTACCATTTCTGCCGGTAGCGGAGCGCAGAATTTGATGACATTGATGCCATGTATTTCCTGCATATTCTTCAGCAGTCTTGCTTTCAGGGCGACTTCTTTTTCTTTCATGAAGTCTTCTACCTGCTTCTTCAATCCTGCGTTTTCGTCGAGGTATTTGCGGATGGCAACACTCAGATCCGGTGCGTTGTTGAAGAGCGCTTTCAGGTCATTCAGTGTATCTTGAATAGTGTCCAGCATTTCTTCTACACGTGCTCCTGTGTAAGCTTCGATACGACGTACACCGGCAGCAACAGAACTTTCGGATACGATCTTGATCATACCGATATTTCCGGTTGCGGCTACGTGGATACCTCCACAGAACTCGATAGAAGAACCGAACTGAATCACACGTACCCTTTCTCCGTACTTTTCGCCGAAGAGAGCGATAGCTCCCAGTTCTTTGGCTTCTTCGATAGGAATATTGCGGTATTCTTTCAAAGGAATGTTAGCGCGGATCTTGGCATTAACCAGATGTTCTACCTTGCGGATTTCTTCGTCTGTCACTTTCTGGAAGTGAGAGAAGTCGAAACGCAGTGAGTCGGGTGTTACCAATGAACCTTTCTGTTCGATGTGCTCGCCCAGTACTTCACGCAAGGCTGAATCCAGTAAGTGAGTAGCCGAGTGATTGGCTGCGCAGGCAGCACGTCTGTCGGTGTCTACACAAGCCATCATCGGAGCTTCCGGATGTTCCGGCAATTTTTTGGTAATATGAATCGGAAGATTATTCTCTTTCTTGGTGTCGATTACTTCGATAGTCTCGAATTCGCTGACCAGCACACCGGTATCACCTATCTGACCACCACTTTCTGCATAGAACGGAGTGTAGTCCAGTACAATCTGATACAAAGTCTGGTTTTTCTGTTTGATCTGACGGTAACGAAGAATAGAAGCTTCGTACTCAGTGTAGTCATATCCGACAAATTCGGTTGTTCCTTCTCTCAGAGTTACCCAGTCACCCGTCTCAACGGCGGCGGCGTTACGGGCACGCTGTTTCTGCTGTTGCATTTCTTCATTGAACTCTTCGATGTTGACAGTCATTCCGTTTTCACGAAGAATCAGTTCGGTCAAATCCAAGGGGAAACCGAAAGTATCATATAAAGTAAAGGCGTCTTTACCGCTGATTTCAGTTTTTCCGGCGGCTTTGGTATCTTCCATGGTCTTATCCAGCAGGCGGATACCTGTTTCGAGCGTACGAAGGAATGCTTCTTCTTCTTCTTTGATTACTTTTTCAATCAGACCTTTCTGTGCGATCAGTTCCGGATAAGCGCCTCCCATGTTGTCTATCAACACCGGAAGCAGCTTGTACATGAATGATTGCTTCTGTCCGAGGAAAGTATATCCGTAACGAACGGCACGACGGAGGATACGGCGGATGACATAACCGGCTTTGGCATTGGAAGGTAACTGACCGTCTGTGATAGAGAAGGCAATCGTACGGATGTGGTCAGCAATCACGCGCATGGCGATGTCCTGCTGTTTGTCTTTTCCGTATTCTGTGCCTGCTATCGCTGCAATAGCTTTCAGCATCGGTTGGAATACATCCGTATCGTAGTTGGATGTTTTACCTTGCAGAGCCATACAGAGGCGTTCGAATCCCATACCTGTATCGATTACCTTTGCAGGAAGTGGTTCGAGGCTGCCGTCAGCTTTGCGGTTATATTGCATGAACACGAGGTTCCATATTTCAATCACTTGAGGATGATCGTGGTTGACTAGGTCGCGACCGGAGATTTTAGCGCGTTCTTCTGCCGGGCGAAGGTCGATGTGGATTTCCGAACAAGGTCCGCAAGGTCCTGTATCACCCATTTCCCAAAAGTTGTCATGTTTGTTGCCGTTGATAATATGATCTTTCGGCAGGAACTGTTCCCAGTAAGAAGCAGCTTCGTCGTCACGGCTCAAGCCTTCTTCAGGACTTCCTTCGAATACAGTGGCGTACAGATGTTCCGGATTCAGTTTCAATACTTCTACCAGATATTCCCATGCCCAGTTGATAGCTTCTTTTTTGAAGTAATCACCGAATGACCAGTTGCCAAGCATTTCGAACATCGTGTGGTGGTACGTGTCATGTCCCACTTCTTCCAGGTCATTATGTTTTCCGCTTACACGCAGACACTTCTGAGAGTCCGCGACTCTTGTGTATTTCGCCGGGTGGTTACCCAAAATGATATCTTTAAACTGGTTCATCCCTGCGTTGGTAAACATCAGGGTAGGGTCATCTTTTATCACCATCGGAGCCGAGGGAACGATGTGGTGTCCTTTCGACTCAAAGAAATTCTTGAAAGAATCTCTGATCTCTTTTGCAGTCAACATATTCTTCTATATATCTATTGTTGAGGTTAATATTCTCAAAAAACTGTGCAAAGATAGCTTGTTTTTATTACTTTTGCCGTATTAACAAGCGAAATATTTCCAAAAAGATGCGCAAAGTTTACTACATCTACAATCCAAGGACGCAGACTTATGATCGAATTTACCCTACCGTACGGCAACGTGCGCTTAGCATTCTGCGCCAGCTTTTTATCGGTATGGGACTTGGAGCAGGGTGCTTCATCATTTTACTTTTGGTGTTCGGATCGCCTTCGGAGAAGGAGTTGCGAATCGAAAACAGTCGTCTTTTGGCACAATATAACGTACTTTCCCGCCGTCTGGATGATGCGATGGGGGTGCTTCAGGATATTCAGCAGCGTGATGATAACCTGTATCGGGTGATTCTGCAGGCTGATCCTGTTTCACCGGCTATCCGTCAGGCTGGTTTTGGAGGCACAAACCGTTATGAAGAACTGATGGATCTGGCAAACTCCAAGCTGGTCGTAAATACGACTCAAAAGCTGGATGTATTATCGAAACAAATTTATATCCAGTCCAAGTCTTTTGACGATGTGATAGATATGTGCAAGAACCATGATGAAATGTTGAAGTGTATTCCCGCTATTCAGCCTATTTCCAATAAAGACCTTCGTAAGACTGCTTCCGGATACGGGACACGTATTGATCCGATATATGGCACCACAAAATTCCATTCGGGAATGGATTTCTCCGCTCATCCGGGGACAGATGTTTATGCGACCGGAGACGGGACGGTGGTGAAAGTGGGATGGGAAACAGGATATGGCAATACAATTGAGATCGACCATGGTTTCGGTTATCTGACTCGTTACGCTCACTTGCAAGGCTACAATACGAAAGTCGGGAAAAAAGTGGTGCGTGGTGAAGTGATCGGAAAGGTGGGAAGTACAGGAAAGAGTACGGGTCCTCATCTTCACTATGAGGTGCATGTGAAAGGAAAGGTTGTGAATCCTGTTAACTATTATTTCATGGATTTGAGTGCGGAAGATTATGAGAAGATGATCCAGTTAGCTGCCAACCATGGTAAGGTGTTCGATTAATCTCTTAAAACAACGGTTTCTATGCTAAATACAGACAAAGAGCTAAAATTATACTACTCCATAGCCGAAGTGGCTGAGATGTTTGGAGTCAATGCTTCCTTGCTTCGTTTTTGGGAGAAGGAGTTTCCTCAGATTTCTCCCAGAACCACAGGAAGGGGAATACGTCAGTATCGTAAAGAGGATGTGGAGACAATTGGCCTGATCTATCATTTGGTGAAGGAGAAAGGTATGACACTTCCCGGTGCCCGTCAGCGTTTGAAGGATAATAAGGAGGCTACGGTCCGCAATTACGAGATTGTGAATCGGTTGAAAGGTATTAAGGAAGAGCTTCTGGCTATCAAGAAAGAACTGGACGGACGAGATTAAGTCTCAGGGAAGAGTAGATATAAATGAAGAATGATGAATGAAGAATTACTTTGCAGCGTGATAGCGCAGCCAATTCTTCATTCATCATTCTTCATTTATAACCTAAGCGTTGGTGATGTTTGGGTGGATTTATTCTTCTACTCGGTTCACCTGTTTGATATTTTGAATCTTCTTCAGGTTATTGCAGATTGTTTTTACATCTTCCACATCATGTACCCACAACTGGATTTTTCCTTCGAATATCCCGTCGTTTGTTTCAATGGCAAGTTTACGGATATTTACGTTAAGTTGTCTGGAGATGACTTGAGTCACTTCGTTCAGAAGTCCCATACTGTCTATACCTCTTAAATAGATATATACGAGGAAAGAAAGTTCTTTGTGAGTATCCCATTCGGTCGCTAATATGCGGTTGCCATAGCTGCTTTTCAGCTTCGCGGCAACAGGACACTGGCGTTTATGAATGATAATCCGGTCGTTCTCATCAACGTACCCCAAAACATCATCACCGGGAATCGGGTGACAACATTCAGCCATGATGTATTTCTTTTGCAGACTTTCTTCTGTCAGTCTAAGAATCTCTTTCGGATTGATCTTTTCTTTTTCCTGAGGTTCTTTCTCTTCCGTTTTCTCCTTGTTGCTGTTTCCGAAGGAGAAAGTAAGGTATTTTTTCCAGTTACTGGTTTGTTTTTCTCTTAGTTCGTTCTTGTCCGTTTCTCCCAGAATGATGGCTTTGCTGCCGATAGCAGCCAATAATTCTTCTTCGTTCTTGAAGTTGTGTAATTTACGCAATTTCTCGACGACAGCCTCTTCCGGACGTATTTCTTCTTTTTTCAGAAACTCACTGAGCAACTCTTCACCAATTTTTTGGTTCGCCTTACGTTCTTTACGAAGAATCGCTGCAATCTTGGCACGGGCACGGGCGGTCGTAGCGAATACTTCCCATTGTGGTTGTACACGTTGCGATTTGGAGGTTAGTATTTCAACCTGGTCGCCGCTTTGTAGTTTATGGCTTAGTGGTACCAGCTTATGATTGACTTTGGCACCGATACAATGACTGCCGATATCTGTGTGTAATGAAAAGGCAAAATCCAGCGCCGTAGAGTTCTGAGGCATTGTTTTCAATTCTCCTTTCGGAGTGAATACAAAGATTTCGGAAGCAAACAGATTCAGTTTGATTGTATCCAGAAAGTCGATTGCATCCGGTTGTGGATCGTCTAGTATCTCTTTAATAGTTTTCAGCCATTTCTCCAGTTCGCCTTCGTCTTCGCTGCCTCCTCCTTCTTTATATTTCCAGTGAGCGGCAAAACCTTGTTCTGCTACATCATTCATCCGTTCGCTACGAATCTGCACTTCAATCCATTGCCCGTTGTTTCCCATCAGGGTGACGTGCAATGCCTGATAACCATTTGCTTTAGGGTGACTTACCCAGTCACGCAGGCGGTCGGGATGAGGTTTGTATATCTTGGAAATGGAAACATAGATATCGAAGCAGTCATTGAGCTCTTCCTCTACGTTACGTGGTTCGAAGATAATTCGGACAGCGAGTAAGTCATAAATCTCCTCGAACGGGACGTGTTTGGTCTGCATTTTGTTCCAGATGGAGTAGATCGATTTTACACGTGCCAGAATCCGGTATTTCAGCCCCATCTTGTCCAGTTGAGTACGGATCGGAGCTGTGAAGTCGTTGAATACTTTATCGCGTTCGGCAGCGGTAGCATTCAGCTTTTCTTCTATTTCGGCATATTCTTCGGGATGTTCATATTTGAAACTGAGGTTTTCAAGTTCTGTTTTTATCTTGTACAAACCCAGCCGGTTGGCTAACGGAGCATAGATGTAGAGAGTTTCTCCTGCTATCTTATATTGTTTATTGGGCAACATGGAGCCCAATGTACGCATGTTGTGCAGGCGGTCAGCTATTTTAATCAGGATAACCCGGATATCGTTCGACATGGTGAGCAGTAACTTTTTAAAGTTTTCTGCCTGTGCCGAGGCGCGGTCTCCGAAGATTCCACCGGAGATTTTGGTCAGTCCGTCTACAATCTGGGCTATCTTCGGTCCAAAAATATTTTCGATGTCTTCCACCGTATAGTCAGTGTCTTCTACTACGTCATGCAGCAACGCTGCACAGATCGAGGTAGACCCTAGACCGATTTCGTTGCATACTATCTGTGCAACGGCAATCGGGTGCATGATATAAGGTTCGCCGGAGCGGCGTTTGATTCCTTTGTGTGCCTGATTAGCAAAGTTGAAAGCTTTCGTGATGATTTCAACTCGTTTGCGATGTTTAGTATGGAGATAATCATTCAGAAGTTCCTGGAACGCCTGATTGATCATCTCTTCATCTGCTATTTCTTTGGGGGTTATATTATCCATATTCGTTATCCTTTCATTCGCTTATTTTTGCAAAAATAAGCAAATTTCCGAATGGAGCAAGCGGGAAGTCATTTATTTGTAGATTTTCAATTGTTTTCCTGCTGAAATTCTAGTGTTGGACATCCCGTTCCATTGCTGTATATCTCTGACACGTACGCCTAACTTTTCGGCAATTGATGAGAGAGTGTCTCCACTTTTTATCTTGTAGTAAGTCAATTTACCTTTGCCGGCGATAGCACTTGTCTGTCGGCGGGTGGCCGGAGTTATCTCTTTTACGGCAACAGTTTTCCGGTTACGGAATAACTCGTCGGCACGGTGTGCATAGATGGTATCCTGCTTATCGATAAATGCGCTGATAGCTCCTTGTGGTAAACGTAATGTACAAGGCTTGGTTGTTCCGGGAATAATTTGTTTCTTATATTGAGGATTCAGGCTTTTCACTTCATCCAGCGGAACATTACAAAGTTCGGCAATTTGCTCAAAATGCAGATTTTGGGTAACTTGCACTGTATCTGTACTTGCCGGAATATTGGTTTCCATCGGGCAGATGTTATGGTCACAATAATAAGTCATCACATAGTTGGCGGCAATGAAAGCAGGTACGTATCCGCGTGTTTCTTTAGGTAACAGATTATATATTTTCCAATAGTCCGTTTCTCCTCCGGCACGGCGGATTGCCTTGTTGATGGTACCCGGACCACAGTTATAGGCTGCGATAACCAGATTCCAGTCTCCATAAATATCGTACATCTCTTTCAGATAGCGGGCAGCAGCCCAAGTTGCTTTGATCGGGTCGCGGCGTTCATCTATCAGGCTGTTGGATTCCAGACCATAAATCTTGCCCGTTCCAATCATAAATTGCCACAATCCTGAAGCACCGGCACGTGATACCGCTGAAGGATTCAGTGCGGATTCGATAATTGGCAAGTATTTTAGTTCCAGAGGAAGTCCGTAAGCATCCAGTGCTTCCTCAAAAATAGGCATGTAGAAATTGCAGGCACTCAGCATGAATGAAACCTGATTGCGCAGACGTCCTGCATACATATCGATAAATTTACGTACAATGTCATTGTAAGGCATTTCCATGACAGCCGGAATACGTGAAAGGCGGTCGATATAAACAGAATCACTGAATAAAGGGTTCACTTCCGCGGTACTGCAATCTTTGCCTAAATCAATATAGTTTTTAGCTTTCCAGTCGTTCAGCAGGCTGTCGAGCGGGTAAGTCATACTCTTTGGAAGATCGATGCTTTCTTTGCGTTCGGTTCCGTTTTCACGAATAACTACATCTACACTTTGAGCTTTTACCTGTGTGGTTGCCAACAGGAAAAGGAAAATAATCGAACAATAGTTTTCTAATTTCTTCATGCTTTAATAATAAATTCAATCTAAATTGTGTTCTTTTAAAATCGTAGTACGCATTGCAATCCTACCGACTTGTTCTTGTAACTGTTGGAACGGAACTGGCTGTTGTTGTCAATGACCGTCGGTTCCAGTTTCATACTCAAGTCCGGTGATATATCGAAGTTGGATAATTCTGCATCGACATAAGCGTCAATGATAGAAATAAGGTATACTCCGATAAATGCAAATATACTAAGGTCCCGAAAACGACGGAATGAGTCCTTCCTTCGTTTCAGGGTGTTTTTCAGTTGCTCTTCATTGTACTGGGCGTTCGGAGGAAGCAAATCTTCGTAGCTTTTGGTATTCGGATTGCTGTCCATGATGTCCAGATAAGCCTGTGAATAGTCTTTATACATCTTTCCGTTCCAGCTGAGGGCGTATGCGCAACCCGCAAATCCTCCGTATATAATAGGCAGTTTCCAGTATTTACGGTTATAAATCTGTCCTCCACCGGGGAATACGACTGCGAGCCATGTTGCTTTGGTCGGATTAGGAACAAACAGCTTCTTGTTGAGGTCCTGTACAGGAGGGGGGACCGTATCGGTTTTCACCACAATAGGCGTCGGCTGTTCTATTTTCTTTAGTTCTTTTTTGTTGGCTGCGTCAAGGCTGTCAGCTATCTGTATTTTAGCGGCAGACAGACTGTCGGTTGCTTGCAGACGTTCCGGATGCAATATCTTGATTGAATCCTTTCTTAGCGAATCCGTCACCTGGGCAGGGTCGCGATGCCTTCGTGCACGTGCTTTCGGTGCTTCCCGACTCTGAATAGTACTGTCTTTTTGTACCGGAGTCACAGGCTCCTGTGCATACACATCAATCCCTGCCACCTGTAGAAAACAGAGAAGCAGGGTGATGATGAGTAACTGATATTTCTTACTTTTTCTTGTCATTTACTTTTTTAGCGTATCGAAGATTTCCATGATACGTTCCAGTTCCTCCTCGTTGCTGAAAGGAATGCTGATTTTTCCTTTCCCTTTTTCGGAGCAAGTCAGTTGTACCTTGGTGTTGAAGAATCCCGTGAGTTGTTGCTTCAGTAAGTTGAACTCTTCCGGTAGTTTGCTGCGTTTCGGAGTGATTTTCCGTGTGCCGCTTTTCACAGCTTCTCCTTCGCTCAGTGATTTGACAATCTCTTCTACTTTGCGAACAGAATATCCGTGTTCTTGTATCTCTTCGAATATTTTTACTTGAAGTTTAGGGTCGCCTAATGAAATCAATGCACGTGCATGTCCCATATCGATCTGTTTGTTTTGCAGAGCCATCTGTATAGGAGCCGGTAGCTTGAGCAGACGCAGGTAGTTGGCGATAGTTGTCCGGTTCTTGCCGATACGTTCGCTCAGGCGTTCCTGTGTCAGTTCGTACTGGTCCAGCAGATGTTGATAAGCCAATGCTATTTCCACCGCATTCAGGTCTTCACGCTGGATATTTTCAATCAGCGCCATTTCCATCATGTTCTCGTCGTCAGCGGTGCGGATGTAGGCGGGGATGGTTGTCAGTCCCGCTTTTTGTGAAGCACGGTAACGGCGTTCTCCTGCGATGATCTGATATTCATCGTCTGAGAGTTTGCGTAGAGTGATAGGCTGTATGATACCGATTTCCGCAATTGAATCAGCCAGTTCCTGTAAGGCCGTCTGATCGAATTCGCGGCGAGGCTGATTGGGGTTGACGGTAATCTTCGCCAACTCTATTTCATTAATGGAAGAAGAGCCTTCGGTTTTCACATCATCCATCGAGAGCAGGGCGTCAAGTCCGCGTCCTAATGCATTTCTTTTTTGTGTTGCCATATCTTCTTCGTTTATTTATTTCTGTTGATAATCTCTTTGGCAAGGGCGAGGTGGTTTTTGGCACCGGTAGAGTCCGCGTCATAAAGAATAGTCGGAATACCGTAGCTGGGAGCCTCGCTCAGTTTTACGTTTCGTTGGATCACGCTGTTGAATACTAGTTCCTGGAAGTGTTTTTTTACTTCGTCATAAATTTGGTTTGCCTGACGCAGACGTGAGTCGTACATGGTCAGCAGGAAACCTTCGATTTCCAGCGCAGGGTTCAGTTTCGACTTGATGATCTTGATTGTATTCAGCAGTTTGCTGATGCCTTCGAGAGCAAAATATTCAGCTTGCACGGGGATGATCACGGAGTCGGCTGCTGTCAGGGCATTGATGGTGATCAGGCCGAGTGAAGGAGAACAGTCTATCAAGATATAGTCATACTCTTTCTTCAAGGGTGTGAGTACTTCTTTCAGTATCTTTTCGCGGTTTGGGAGGTTTAGCATTTCAATCTCTGCTCCTACAAGATTGATGTGCGAAGAGATCACTTTTAAAGAATCGATTTCTGTGTCAAGGATAGCGTCCTGTACATTGGCTCTGTCAATAATGCATTCATAGATAGTACATTCCGACTGCTTGATGTCCACTCCCAGACCGGAAGAGGCATTTGCTTGCGGGTCGGCATCTACTACGAGTACTTTCTTTTCGAGTGTAGCAAGTGACGCTGCGAGATTAATCGTAGTCGTGGTCTTTCCTACACCCCCTTTTTGATTGGCCAAAGCAATTATTTTTCCCATATACTCTAAATTTATTGGCAGCGAAATAAGTGATAATTCCTTAGAGCGCCTACGAAAAAAGAGAAACTTTGCATTTTCTGTTGATAAGTCACCTGTTTTGTTAATAACTGCCGGACGAAACAGTTCTGAAACCTGGCTGATTTTATCATCAAACTTCCTCTATTCGAGCGTGCAAATATACATATTTATATTGGATATCTCTTTCTTTTTTTACTCGCTTGCAGAAGATTAAGATTTGTAAACGGGTGTATATTCGCCAGATAGCGATGTAATTAATGGATATTCGAAGATATCCGGTTGGCGGTACGGTTACTTTTTGCTACTTTTGTGCGAACATAAAAAGGAAAGGATTGAATATATGGAAAGTAAGAAGCCGTTGATCCTCGTTTCAAATGACGATGGTGTTATGGCTAAAGGTATTAGTGAACTGGTGAAGTTTCTTCGTCCGTTGGGGGAAATTGTAGTAATGGCACCCGATTCTCCGCGCTCCGGTAGTGGCAGTGCACTGACAGTAACTCATCCGGTTCATTATCAGCTGGTCAAAAAAGAAGTGGGTCTGACTGTATATAAATGTACGGGGACACCAACCGATTGTATTAAACTGGCATTGGGGGCTGTACTCGACCGAAAACCGGACCTGGTAGTAGGCGGTATCAATCATGGAGATAATTCTGCTATTAACGTACATTATTCGGGAACGATGGGAGTCGTGATCGAAGGTTGTCTGAAAGGGATTCCTTCTATCGGCTTTTCTCTGTGTAATCATCAGCCTGATGCTGATTTTGAACCTGCGGGTCTTTATATACGCAAGATAGCTGCCATGATATTGGAAAAAGGCTTGCCTCCGTTGACTTGCCTCAATGTGAACTTCCCGGATACTCCTCATCTGAAAGGGGTGAAGGTTTGTGAACAGGCGAAAGGGTGTTGGGAGAACGAATGGGTGACTTGTCCCCGTCTGGACGACCATCATTATTTTTGGCTGACCGGTTCATTTACTGATCATGAACTTGAAAACGAGAATAATGACCATTGGGCACTGGAAAACGGATATGTGGCTATCACGCCAACGACAGTTGATATGACTGCCTACGGCTTTATCGATGAACTGAATGACTATTGTAAACAAATAGAATTCTGATATATACGGCATTTTGCTGATTTCGAAATTCAAAACTCCTAATTCAAAATTCCCATGAAGTATTATCTGATTGTCGGTGAAGCTTCCGGAGACTTACACGCGTCTCATCTGATGACTGCCTTGAAGGCGGAAGATCCTCAAGCTGATTTCCGTTTTTTCGGTGGAGATCTGATGGCTGCCGTCGGAGGGACGATGGTGAAGCATTATAAAGAACTGGCATATATGGGATTTATCCCCGTGCTGCTTCATTTGCGTACGATCTTTGCGAATATGAAACGTTGCAAGGAGGATATTGTTGGCTGGAATCCTGATGTCGTGATTCTGGTAGACTATCCCGGTTTCAATCTTAACATAGCTAAGTTTGTACATGCCAGGACTCAGATTCCTGTTTTCTACTATATTTCTCCGAAGATATGGGCATGGAAGGAGTATCGCATCAAGAATATCAAACGCGATGTGGATGAACTCTTCTCCATACTTCCCTTTGAAGTGGAGTTTTTTGAAGCGAAACATCAGTATCCTATACATTATGTAGGAAATCCTACGGTAGATGAAGTGACTGCTTATCAGAAAGCCCATCCCCAAAATATGGAAGCATTTATTGCGGATAATAAACTGGAAGATCGGCCTGTAATTGCATTATTGGCAGGAAGCAGGAAGCAGGAGATTAAAGATAATCTGCCGGATATGCTGAAGGCGGCTTCTGCATTTCCCGCTTATCAGCTGGTGCTGGCTGGTGCTCCCGGTATTGCTCCGGAGTACTACGAGCAATATGTAGGACAGGCTAAAGTAAAAATAATCTTTGACCAGACTTATCGCTTGTTGCAGCATGCGGAGGCGGCTTTGGTAACGTCGGGTACGGCAACCTTGGAGACAGCCTTGTTCCGTGTTCCTCAGGTGGTCTGCTATTATACTCCGGTTGGAAAGTTCGTTTCGTTTTTGCGCCGCCATATTCTGAAAGTGAAATTTATCTCGCTGGTTAATCTGATTGCAGACCGTGAGGTAGTGAAGGAGCTAGTGGCAGATACAATGACTGTCGGAAATATGCAGGAGGAACTAAGCAAACTTCTTGAAAATAAGGAATATAAAAAACGGATGCTTGCAGGGTATGAGTATATGGCAGATCGGTTGGGACCCGCGGGTGCCCCACAGCATGCTGCTCATGAAATGCTGGAACTGTTGAAAAAATAACTTTCTTTTTCTGAATAAACGTAAAGCCGGTGCAGTAAATGCCCGGCTTTTTTATTTATATAGCAGAAGAATTAAAAAGAGAGGAACAGATATGAAAAAATTTAATTGGTTTTTAGTAATGTTATTGCTCGCATTGGTACCCGCACTGCAATCATGTGACGACGATGGGTATTCAATTGGAGACTTGGGATGGGATTGGGCCACGGTTCATGCAACCGGTGGCGGAGGTTATTATCTGGAAGGTGATCGCTGGGGAGTGATTGATCCGGTTGCCAGCTCTATTCCTTGGTACAAACCGGTAGACGGTGAACGTGTAGTTGCTTTTTTCAACCCTTTGGCTGATACGGATAATGGTGCTCAGGTAAAGATAGAAGGCATCCAGGAAGTGTTGACGAAAGAGGTGGAAGATATGACTGCTGAAAATGAAGAAGAATTCGGAAATGATCCTATCGTGATTTATCAGGGAGATATGTGGCTGGGAGGAAAGTTCCTGAATATAATCTTCCATCAGTATTTACCTCATACTGAAAAGCATCGTATTAGTCTTGTGCAGAATAAGATAGAACCGGAAACTCCGGAGACACCGGAAACATTGAATGTGGATGAAGACGGTTATATACATCTGGAATTGCGTTACAATACGTATGATGATGTAACTAAATACCGGGGATGGGGACGAGTTTCTTATAATCTGGAAGAGTTCTATCCGTCAGCAAAAGACGCGGAAACAGAATGGAAAGGATTCAAGGTGACAATCAATTCAGAGGAGAATGGAGAAGGAAGAGTGATCGTTCTCGATTTGGACCATCCGGTAGGCGTTCCGGAGAAAGCGAAGGACGTACATTCCACTTCTTTTATTAAATAGCCAAACTTTTATGAAAACTAAACCTTGACGAACACTGTGTGTGAAAAAAAAGGTCGGAATTGCATCAAAGCAGCTTCCGACCTTTTTGTTTATTTTGTCTCCATTAGAACCAAGTCAGTGCATACAGATAAAATACTGCTGCCGGTATGGCCATCAAAGCGCTGTCAAAGCGGTCAAGCATACCTCCGTGTCCCGGAAGAATCGTTCCCGAATCTTTAACGTGTAATTGGCGTTTCAGTAATGACTCTGTCAGGTCACCCCATGTTCCGAATATGACAACAACCAAAGCCAGACCTGCCCATTCCCACATCGACATAATCGTGAAATAATGTGCCAGAATAAAAGAAGCTCCGATAGCTACCACTCCGCCACCGATGGAACCTTCCCAGGATTTCTTAGGAGAGATACGTTCGAACAAGCGGTGTTTACCTATTAATGAACCGACGCAATATGCACCCGTGTCACTCAGCCAAAGGAATATGAAGATAGACAATGGCAGAATCGGATTATAGCTTACGCTGCTATATTCCGGATCATTATGGAATGCCAGTACATTGAGCAATGCAAACGGCAGCCCTATGTAGAGCTGGCTAAGCATGGAATATGCCCAGTTGAGCATCGGATTTGCTTTTTTCAGATACAACTCACTGATCATTAAATAGAGCAGCAACAGCAAATAAGGAATGAAAATCTTAGAGTCGGCTGCGTCAATGCAGAATCCCATTACTGCGAGGAATAAATAAGCTCCTCCCAGCATAATAATGGTCTTGTTTACATTAGCACCTTCTGCACGGCTGTTGACCAACTGTCCGAATTCATAGATAGTCAATGCACTGATCGCCATGAACAGAATGCCGAAACTGAAAGAATTGTAAAGTATACATCCTACCAGAATGGCTACGAAGAGTATACCCGTAATGGCCCGTTTTATAAAATTACTAATCACGATCTTCGTGTTTTAATTAGTTGGATTCGGTAGTTTGTCCTTTCTCATTGGATTTGGCTTCTATAGTCACTTTTCCTTCTACGGTCACTTTTTTTCCTTCCGCAGTGATTTTCGTTTCTGTAGTTGCTTCTTCCTGAGCAGTATTTTCAGCTTCCTCCTCCTTGATTTCCTGTTCTTCTGATTTCAGTTTTTCGGCTAATGCTCTCTCTGCTTTGGCAGCATCCTGGCTTTCTTTGGCAGCCAGGATTTCTTCCGAGCGCGATGCCCAGGGACGCTTACCGAAAATACGTTCAACGTCTTCGGCAAAGATTACTTCCTTGTCGATTAGCAGTTGGGCTAATTCATTGTGTCCTTTCATGTGTTCAGACAGAATTTTCTTAGCACGTTCATATTGCTCGTTCACCATCCGCTTCACTTCCTCGTCGATTAGTTCGGCTGTCTTTTCGCTATAAGGACGGTTGAAAGAATATTCTTCATTATTATAATAGCACAGGTTGGGCAATTTGTCACTCATACCTAGATAAGCGATCATGCCGTATGCCTGTTTGGTCACTCTTTCGAGGTCGTTCATGGCCCCGGTGGAGATACGTCCGATGAACAGGTCTTCAGCTGCCCGTCCTCCTAGAGTAGCACACATTTCGTCAAGCATCTGCTCTTTGGTAGTGATCTGACGTTCTTCCGGCAGATACCAGGCAGCACCTAATGCACGTCCGCGAGGAACAATCGTAACCTTGATCAATGGGTTGGCATATTCCAGCAGCCAGGAGATAGAGGCGTGTCCTGCTTCGTGTAAAGCGATTGAACGTCTTTCTGCTTCTGTGGTGATTTTGGTCTTCTTTTCCAGACCACCGATGATACGGTCTACAGCATCCAGGAAATCCTGCTTGCCTACGAATTTCTTTCCGTGACGGGCTGCAATCAGGGCAGCTTCATTGCAGACATTCGCAATATCCGCACCGGAGAATCCCGGAGTCTGGCGTGCCAGCAGATCCACGTCTACTGTGTCGTCTATCTTGATCGGGCGCAGATGTACGCCGAATACTTCTTTACGTTCGTTAAGGTCGGGCAGGTCTACGTGTATTTGACGGTCGAAACGTCCGGCACGAAGCAATGCTTTATCCAGTACGTCTACCCGGTTGGTGGCGGCAAGGATAATCACACCACTGTTGGAGCCGAAACCGTCCATTTCAGTCAATAACTGATTCAGGGTGTTTTCGCGTTCGTCATTTCCACCCATTGCAGGGTTTTTGCCACGTGCACGGCCTACTGCGTCAATCTCATCGATAAACACAATACAAGGAGCCTTTTCTTTTGCCTGCTTGAACAGGTCACGTACGCGGGATGCACCCACACCGACAAACATTTCTACGAAGTCGGAACCAGCCAGAGAGAAGAATGGTACGTTTGCTTCACCGGCAACAGCCTTGGCCAGTAATGTCTTACCGGTTCCCGGAGGGCCTACAAGCAATGCACCCTTAGGAATCTTTCCTCCTAAGTCGGTATACTTTTGAGGCTCTTTCAGAAACTCTACAATTTCTTCCACCTCTTGTTTGGCTTCCGCCAGACCGGCTACGTCCTTGAAAGTAATCTTGATAGATCCTCCCTTTTCAAAAAGCTGGGCTTTCGATTTTCCCACATTGAATACGCCGCCGGCACCGCCGGCACCGCCGCCGCTCATGCGGCGCATGAAGAAGATCCACAGGGCGATAAGTAAAACCAGTGGAAGAATATTAATCAGGATTGCCGGGAAAATATCCGAATCGGCAGGATAATCCGCAATTCCGTCAAAATGACCGGCAGCTTTTTCATCCTGCAGGAATTTATCCAGTCTGTCCTTGGAAGGAGGGTTACTGGTGATAATCGGGTTTCTTCCCACTTTCATGGAGTCCGCACCGAATACAGCACCTACGGCATTCGGCTTTACGTAGGCTTCGAGTGTTTTCTCAGAACCCAGCACTTTGCTGATATACCCATTGGTGACATACTTCTGGAAGTCGCTGTAAGGAACGAGTTTGCTTCCGCTTCCTCTTGAATCGCTGCTCCACCAAAGGCCGAGAAGCATGAGGGCAATAATCATATATAGCCAGTTCAGATTGAACTTAGGCATATTCACCTTATTATTAGGCTTATTGTTGTTAGTATTATTGTTGTCCATAATTGTGGATTAGTCTAAATCGGGGATTTGAGTAAGTTTGGCGTCTGCCCAAAGATGTTCAAGATTATAGAAGGATCTTACTTCCGGCAAAAAAACATGTACAAGTACATCGGCATAATCCATCGCTACCCATTCTGCGTTTCGGAGTCCGTCTATGCCGAAAGGTTTGCTGTCGGCGCCTTTACGTGTAAACTCTTTGATAGAGTCTACGATAGCGCTCACCTGACTGGGAGAGTTCCCCTGGCATATAACGAAATATTTGCAGATGGTATCTTCTATACCGGTTAAATCAGCAATAATGATATTTTTACCTTTTTTCTCTTGAATTCCCTCTTTAATTTTTTCAATTAATATTTTCGTATCGTTCATTCCTGTAATTGAAATTAATAATTCATGTTGTCTTTTGGTTTATAACAAAAAAGGATTCCCCTTTGTTTCTGATTATAAACGTGATATTTTTGACAAATATACGGTGATTTATTGGATACAAGAAAGTTATGACTTAATTTTTGTGTTTTTTAGGGGAGATGCTTTTATTCGGAGGGACAAAATGAGCTTTTTTGCAAAAAAAATAGCAGAATTGTTTGCAATTCCCAATTTATTTGTATCTTTGCACCCGCAAACGAAAATTATTGGGCTATGGTGTAATGGTAACACTACAGATTCTGGTCCTGTCATTCCTGGTTCGAATCCAGGTAGCCCAACAGAATCAACAACAATGATCAGTTAGAAACCTGCTAAAATGAAAGTTTTAGCAGGTTTTTTTATTGTTCTCTCTGAAGATGGACGTAAAAAAGAGTTTTCCAAAATCAATGGAAAACTCTTTTTTACGTTTGCACCGTTCAGGTGATGTTTGTTTGCATCTATGATGAGATACCTATTGTGTCTGTGTTATGACGTAGGGGGTTACCATCCCGGATTTTGAACAAGTTTACTTGATTTTTGAATCTCATTTAGCGGGATAGGATAGAGGTACATACGTCTTTCGAAGATGCGGGTTTCGAATGGGGTACGCTCCATGAACCCTTCCAGGTTGTCAGCATTCATGTTCATTCCATGTACCGGCCCACCTTGTTTGTATCCTTCTTCGTCGGCACACATCCAGCGGCGTACGTCAAAGTAGCGTTGTCCTTCGGCAAACAGCTCAATGCGGCGTTCCTTGCGGATAGCTTCTTCCTGCAATGTCTGGTTTCCCTTTATTTCCGGTTTGATATCTTTCAGCAGAGGAATACCTGCCCGATAACGGACGCTGTCAATGTGTGCGATGATACGTTCGTCCGCAGGATTTACATGGTTCAATGCTTCGGCATACAGCAAATAGAAATCGGCCAGACGGAACAGCATGCCTGCTCTGAACTTTGACTTGGCATTGCTGCCTTGATTTAAAAGGTCACGGTTCATTCCCTTATAAAGCAGATAGCCGGAATAGCTCATATCCGCTTTGGAGTTGTCGTCTCCGCTACCTTTGTAGAAATAAATCTGTTTGGTTGTTTTCTGCCATGTTTTGCCGGAATAGGTGATATCCTGATAGAAGCGTGGTTCACGATTCTTGTACATGTTGGGGATACCGTCTTCACCGATGCCTTCTTCGGTATAAAGATCGGATTCGTGAATGCTTTTGCCATCACTCATCAGGAAGTCGTCTATGGCTTCTTGTAAAACACCTACACAGCCAAATCCGCTATAAATCGCACGTGGGGTACACCTGCGTTCTCTTCCTTCTCCGCCAACATCTCCCCATGAATTCTTGCTGGTTTGCCAGATAGCTTCCGGGTTGTTCAGACTCACCTGGAAGAGTTGGTACAAAGATTCTTCCGGATTCAGTTCGCCGTCTTTATCTTTTTCTTTATACAAATAATAGTGAGTTTTTGCATAATCGATAAAGCGTTGTAAGGCGTTTAAGGCAGTCTGCCATTTTCCGTCGTCTTTTGCCGGGAACAGTTGTTTGTCCTGATTATCTCTCAGGGCGACTGCTTCGGAATAGCCTCCGTTCAGCAAGGGACTTGCGGCGTAAACGTGAAGTTTAGCCAAAATGGCCAATGCTGCTCCTTTGGTAGGTGCTGCGCTTCGGTTCTCGTTAGGAGTGCCGTCGTCATTCACTTCTTTCTCCGGCAGTTCATTGTAGCATTCATTTAATTCGGAATCGATGAACGCTACTACTTCATCCACTGAGTTCCGGTAGTAGTCCAGATCACTTGCCGACGGGTCTGATATTTCCGTCATAATGGGAATGGGTCCGTACAATTCGAATAGCAGATAGTGGTAGTAGGCACGTAGGAAACGGGCCTCATTTTTCAATCGTGCCAGTTCGGCTTCGTCAATGTAATCCGTTACATCACCTTGCTGGGGGATGGTATGCGAGTATGCTAGGAATTCGTTTGCTTGACGGATTTGTTTGTACAGGCTCCATCGGGATAAATCAGCCGAACCGGCATGATAACCTACTACGGGAATTGTCTTAACGTTGTTTTGCGCGCTTTTCAATTCGTCGGAAACAGCAGGCCAGGGATTGTCGAGCCCGGTCAGGGCTGCGTAAGAACTGGTAATGATGATGTTTGACACATCCGGAATTCCGGAGTATATGTAACGGTGGAAGCGTCGGGCATAACCGGTGTTGTTGAATACTTCTTCCATGCTCAGTTCTGCCGCCAGGTCATCCGATACGTCCAGATAGTCGCTGCAACCTGAAAAGAAGATCGTGCTTAGTCCTGCGGCCAGTATGATTGATAATTTCTTCAATGTCTTCATATATATAATGTGTTATATAGATTATTAGAAAGTAAAGTCGAGACCGAATGTGAAAGTACGGCTTAGAGGATATGAGAAACCGCCGTTGGTGTTTCCAAGTTCCGGGTCCCACATCTTGATATCGTCCCATACACAGAGGTTGTTTCCTTGCAGATAAACGCGTAAGGCCTGTATGCCGATCTTCTTCAGTGTCTTCTCCTTGAAATTGTATCCGATTTCGACGTTTTTCAGGCGCAGGAAGCTGGCATCACGCAACCACCATGTGCTGGCAACTGTGTTATTGTCGAAATTGTTAGAATGCATGCGGGGGAACATTACATTTTGGCTTGGGTTCTGTTCTGTCCATCTGTTAGCCACTTCGGAGCGTACGGCAGATTCTTCTACTCCCCATTGGAAAGGGAAGAATGCTCCGTTGGAACTGGCTCCTAATACAGTTGATGTATTTCCGGAACCCTGGAAGAAGATACCTGCATAGAATCCTCTCCATTCGGCGTTGAGTCCGAAGCCGTATACAATTTCCGGTACCGAAGGATTTCCTACATCCTCCATCTGGTCGTTGCTGTCGATTTTGCCGTCTCCGTTCAGGTCTTTGTATTTGATATCACCCGGGCGGACTCCGCTCGACAAACCGGATACGACTCCCGGCTTCAGTTCGTACTGGCGGTTCAGACCTTCCCCTGTGATGTTAAAGTCGTCAGCCGTATAAAGTCCGTCGGCGATGTACAGTTTCCATGAGTTGAGGCGTGTGCCTTTCTTTTCAAGCCACGGATAGACTTGCGGTACTTGGTCGTATTCGCGAATTTCGTTGCGCGCAAATGTGAAGTTGCCGCGTGCGCTCAGATTTACTTCCCCTACCTTATAATTAAGATTCAGACTTGCGTCCACACCCTGGTTTTTAACAAT
The DNA here is from genome assembly GCF_020091505.1 of Bacteroides faecis. NCBI lineage: Bacteria > Pseudomonadati > Bacteroidota > Bacteroidia > Bacteroidales > Bacteroidaceae > Bacteroides > Bacteroides faecis. The sequence goes on from NZ_CP081916.1 coordinate 2,188,737, forward strand.
ACCGAAGTTTTGCCACGGCATCTGCTGGAATCCTGTTACGTTAGAAACTGTATTACGTTGCAGCAGAATCGCCTTGCGTTGGTTGTTGAAATAGTCTACTTGCAGGTCGATGCGGTTGTCGAACAAGCCTAAATCGATACCGAAGTTTCGTTTGTCTTCGATTTCCCACGAGAGGAAGGGTGATTCGAACTGGGCTTCGGTGATTCCGTTGCCTACTCCACCCATTGCGCCACTGTTGCTGAATCCGAGATTGTAGCCGCTGTTATCCTGCTTCATGGTTCCACGATATAAGAACCGGTTACCGCCTGTATCGTCATTACCGGTACGACCGACAGAGAATCTTAATTTCAGTTTGTTTACTACCTTTTTTAATACGTCTGGGTAATAGTGCTCGTTGCTGATGTACCATGCCAGACCCATTGCAGGGAAAAATCCGAAACGATAGCCTTTTGCGAAGGTTTCGGAACCGGTGTAACCGAAGTTTCCTTCTATGAAATAGCGTCCGTCATATCCATAAGTCACACGGCCTACCAACCCTTGTTTTCTATAGGGCAGGGCATTGTTGTGGTATTGTGTTTCTTTCTGCATATACAGGAACATAGCGCCTACGTCATGTTTTTCGGCAAAAGTACGGTTGTAGTTGATAGCCGTTTCGAAATAAATTCGTTTGCTTGAACTGTTGCTCAGATTTTCCGATAATACATCGCTGCCCTCTACTACAGTCTTATATAGCAGACTTCCATTTTCATCGCGCCCCGTTGCCAGATATTGTGTCGGTGTTTTGGTACGTTTGGCGATGTACGACATGTCTGCGTCAAAGCTGATCAGTCCTTTCCATGTTAAGCCTTTGGTCAGGAAGTCCAGTTTCTGGTCTATCTCCACTTTCGACTGGATAGAAGTTCTCCACTCTTTGGCATATCCCGAATTAACAAGCAGGTTGTACGGGTTGGAGCGGTTGCCGGATGGGCGGGGATGTCCGGCGATGGTACCGTCGGAATACACAGCCGGCATGATATAAGACGGAGTACGGCACATGGTAGTAAAAATAGTGCTGGTTCCTGTGCCCGGATAGTTGGTCTGCAGGTATTGTCCGCTGAGGTCTACTTTTACAGTTGTCGTTTTAGTTGCGTCAAAGTCGATGTTGCTGCGCAAATTGTAGCGTTTCAGTCCGATGTTGTTGTCATAATCATTACCGAAATCCTTGAATATACCATTTTCCTGATAGAAGGCGCCGGATACGAAATAACGGGCGCGTTCAGTTCCTCCTCTTACATTCAGGGTATACCGCATATTATAAGTATGGTTTCTCAGCATCGTACCCAACCAGTCGGTATCCGGATATAGATCACGGTCGGCTCCGGGACCATATTTGGCAATCTCCTCGTCTGTACGGATGCTGGCGGTCCCCTCGTTGTTCAATGCTTCGTTGTACAGGTTCAAAGTCTCTACGGAGTTCATGAATGTCGGCAGGCGTGTCGGTTCCAGAATCGTACCTTCGGCACGGAACGAGATTTTGGGTTTCTGCGAATTTCCTCGTTTGGAAGTGATCAGGATGACTCCGTTTGCACCTTCGGCTCCGTATACGGCTGTGGCGGCAGCATCTTTCAGCAAAGTAAAAGATTCGATTTCATCTGCTTCGATATCCTGCATTTGCCGGGGAACACCATCGACCAATACAAGCGGATTCGTACCTCCTTTGAAAGAACTCTGTCCGCGAATCCAAAAGTCGGCGTTGTCGTATCCCGGTTCACCGGAACGCTGTACTGCGATCAGTCCCGGCACCTGTCCTGCCAAATTATTAGTCATATTACGGCTGGAAGAAACCGACAGTTCTTTGGGTCCGATAGCGTTGATAGAACTGACTACACTGTTCTTCTTTTGTTTGCCGTAACCGATGACAACCACATCTTCCAGCATTTCCGTACTTGGAAGCATCTTGATTGCCAGTACCTTTTCTCCCTTATAAGTGATTTTTTGTTGTTCGTAGCCCACATAAGAGAAAATAAGTATATTGCCTTTTGTGGCTTTGATGGTGAAGTTACCGTCTACATCGGTGATGGCGCCGACCGTGGTTCCTTCGATTTTTATCTGCACCCCGATCATCGGCTGTCCGTTTTCATCGACTACAAGCCCTGTCGGACTTTGTCCTTGTGCATAAATTGTGTTTATTCCTGCCAATAAGGCAAACAGGATGAAACACGTTACTTTTAATATCTTATTCATAAATGTTTCTTTTAAGTAAGAATTAGAAAATAATTAAGGTTACTTGTCCGTGCCGTATACATATAGTTCTGCCAGGTGTCCTACGGATGAACCGCTGCCCAGACTTGGAATGTAGATCCGGAGCCAGCGTGCGTCGCATGTTTTTACAGGGACCATTTGCTCTGTTTTTATACTGCCGTCAAAAAAGTATTTTCCAATTAGGTTCCATGTTTCGCCGTCATTTCCTGCATAAATTTCAAGATTCATTGAGGTCAGTGCGTTTTGTCTGGCAATGAGTCCTAATTGGCTGACACTGTTCTCTTTACCCATGTCGAGTATGATTTCATACGGTGGTGCTACTTCGCCTCCCTGCCATTGGCTATGCCAGAAAGTGTTAACTTCTCCGTCAATCAACGACACCGTCTGACCGTTGTGAGGGTAAGCAGCTGAGGTTTCTCCTGTCTTTTCCTCCGTGTTGGCGGTAACTGTCCAGTGATCTCTGTTGATGGGACTACCTTGTTTGATTACAAAATAGTTGGCTACCGTTTGCTTGTCTATGTTGATGCTGGCATCTCCTTGTCCGCTGAGTCCGCTGAGTGAAACCGGAAGAAGATAATTTCCGGGGGGAAGTGTTTCACCCAGCAGGCTGATGACGGAGCCTCCCGTTGCTTTCCCCTTGGCGATGGTGACGTCAGGAAGAGTGTAAAAGTCGGAGGGCAATGGTATATAATAGGTCGAATTTGCTGAATTGTAATGATCTACATAGTCCGCTCCTTTGGCGGCAAATGTGGTAGTCAGGTCCCATTCATTCTCAAAACTTATTTCTGTGTTCAGATTCATAGGTGAAGTAGTTGCTCCTCCTTCTACGACGAAGTCTCCTCCGGTAGATGCGAGTCTGACAATGGCTTCTTTAACTATGAATCCATAGAGCACTGCTGTCCGGTCCGAATTCATGGGAGTTCCTGTAGAAGATACCTGTAATGGAAGCACATATTTAAGCTCATCGAAACCGCAAAGGTTGTAGATTTTGTGAGGATTGTAGACCAGGCTGCCTCCTGTTACGCGCCTGTCTCCGCCGGAGGTTACGTCATAAGTTGCGTTTTCAATCGTATAGCATTCGGAAGGTAGCAGTTGATAGGCAGTTCCGTCTGCATTGTTCAGAGAATCTAACAAAGATTGTTCTACCGAAAAAGTGACTGTTCCTCCGGCATCCTCCAATCCTGCCTTGGCAATGGATAAATCGATCTTGTTGAGGGGGCCTAAATCATAAACTTCAATGGTGGTGAATCCACTTTGTGATGCTGAGAACATTCCTTTGGAGCGTTCGTTATCAACATCTTCTACACAGCTGGTAATGCATAAGAATGCCAGCAGACATGGTGTTAATTCAAAGCATTTTTTCATAAATTAATATTAGTTTTATTAAAGGTAAAAAGGGTAAAAACGAATAGAAGTACCTGTGGGTACTCTTGGAATTGAAATACTTATCTCTTTCTCATAGGCATTGAAATTTGAAGTTAAAACATTTTTTTTTCTGTGTGCTGAACTGTGCTGATTTAAAGTCAAAAAAATAATAAATCCTTTGTCTTAGTTCTGGTAGAACTTAAATATGATGAAATATAGGGGAATGAAAAGCTTATTATGCTGATAAATAGAATGTATAGCTTTTGTTTTTGAAGCTTTCTTTTGTTATATGTACACTCTGTTTCTACCCATTATTTGATGTCGTGGGAATAAATAAGAAACTTGATTATAATTTAATTTTGAAATAATATCGATGAATTGCATGGCTTTTTCGAACTAATTACTATATTTGCAACCGAATTGTTGGTTTTTAATTTAAAAAATAGTGAGTCTATTGGTCGAACTGGATACATTCATGTGAAAGTGGACGGATAAATTGACTGTTTAATGTGCTAAGTTCTACCAGAACTTAGTTGAAGTATTTCATATCTGAATCTTGATTGTATTCAGTTCTTATCTATGGCTTTGAATATCAGGTCATTTGGTGGACTATTGTCTGGATTATCCCTTTCTCTATACGAAGATGAATTTCAATTCTATTACTATTGGGAGATATATACATTAGAAAATTAAGTAGATTCTATTGTCATCTGTCAGCTTTTAGCATTTAAACCGCTATAAAATAGCCGTTTATCTCATGACAATAAGACCTGATAATAAGGCTGACAATAGAAAAATAGGGTTTTATTGTCAGCCTCTTTTTTCAATTCTGATAGGATGCATCAATGATTTCTCTTATTCTCGTAAACCTTGAGGGGGGATAAATGACAGGATGGATGTTTTGCTTGCTCATCTGTGGAAAGCTGTTGTTTCGTGTTTATGGAATTGTTGTTTCCTCGCTTGGAACTGTTGTTTCTTCTATTGGAAATGGTTGTGCCAAAGGCTTGGCACAGTTGTGCCACCGTGTTGGCACGGTTGTGTCACTACGTTGGCACAACTGTTTTACTGGTATGGCACAACTACCTTGATTAGTTGTCATGAGCAAAGTGAGTGCTCCAAAACGCAAAAAGAAGGAGAGAATATTTAAATCGCAGGATTTATCTTTGGGCAATGGGCTGACAATAAAATGCCTGTTTTCTATTGTCAGCCTTATTATCAGGTCTTATTGTCATGAGATAAACGGCTATTTTATAGCAGTTTAAACACTAAAAGCTGACAGATGACAATAGAATGCCCGAAAAACTCTTATGTAGAAGTGACTCGGTCCTGTTGATTTCTCTATATGGAATAGGGGATCAATCCAAAGCTCCGGTTGTTTTCAGTTTGTTTCTTTCCGTACGGAAATGAATTAAATTATAAATTAAGGATTAGGCACGGATTACACGGATGAACACGGTTGTTTTACGTAATTAATCATAGCACTAAAACCGTGAAATCCGTGTAATCCGTGCCTAAATATATTCTTTTCTGTACAGTATAGAGCTCAAACCTGTTTTTTGACTGACCCCGGAATAGGAATGGCTTTCTATATAAGAGAAGCGGGGAAAATAAAAGAGCCAACTAAACCGGGATGACTTAGTTGGCTTTATATAAGTGAATTATGAATAACTTCTTATTTTAAGAGAAGATTATTCTTCTGCTTTCAATGACTCGTCGATTACTTTAATTTTCTGTAATACCAATTCGAGATCAGCTTTCAGCTTATCTACCTTGCGGTTCAGTTCTGTCAGCAAGCTGCTACCTTTTTTGGAAGAAGAAGTAAGGAATCCCAGATTATTCTCATAAGTCTGAAGTTCATTCTTCATATTCTCATAAATACGTACCAGTTTTTCTCTTTCTCTATACAGAGATTGTGAGCCGCCTCCTTGAATATTGCTGATATTCGAGCGGAAATTACTCAACTTCTTGTTTGACGCACTGATGTTGAATCGGTCGAACAGTTGGTCGATCAAGCCATGATATTGCTTGTACAATTTATCTTTTTCCTTGAACGGGACATGACCGATGGAATTCCATTCTTTCATCAAGTCGCGTACCAAAGTACCGGCTTCATCCGTATCCATATTTTCGTCGATGGAAGCTAATTTCTCAATCAACGCTTTTTTCTTCTCCATGTTCTCTACTTCTACAGAGCGTTGTGAAGAAGTGGCCTTATTCTTCTGATCGAAGAAATAATCGCAGGCGGTGATGAAGCGTTTCCATACGGCATCCGAATATTTCTTGGCTACCGGACCGATGGTTTTCCATTCTTTCTGCAACTTAGTCAGCGCATCGGCGGTTGCTTTCCAGTCGGTGCTGTCTTTCAGAGCTTCTGCCTTTTCGCAAAGTGCTTTCTTCTTTTCCAGATTTTCGTTCATTCCTTCTTTGAGCGCTTTGAAGAATTCTCCTTTCTTTTTGAAGAAATCATCGCAGGCGTGGCGGAAACGTTCGAATATCTTCACGTTCATCTTTTGAGGAGCGAATCCGATGGTCTTCCATTTGTTTTGCAGAGCAATCACTTCCTGTGTCTTGTTTTCCCAGGCTGAGAATGTTTTCAGTTCATCGTACTCGATTGCTTCTACAATTTCGCAAATGACAGTCTTTTGATCCAGATTGTGCTGTTCCGATTCTTTCAGCGCTTCGAAATGTTGCTGGTGACGGCGGTTGACAGCCGTAGAAGCAGCTTTGAAGCGGTTCCAGATTTCGTCACGCAATTCTTTAGCTACCGGACCCGTATCACGGAATTCCTGATGTAACTTCTGAAGCTGGTGGAAAGCGGAAACTACATCTTCTTCGTCGGCAAGCTTTTCGGCAGCTTCACAAAGATGAGTCTTTATTTCCAGATTCTTCTTGAAATCGTATTCACGGAATTCGTTGTTCAGTTTCAGCAGATCGTAGAATTTCTCTACGTACAGTTGGTAATTCTTCCAAAGTTCATTCACCTTGCCCTGAGGAACCAGTTTGGTCTCGTTCCATTGCTGTTGCAGCTTTTTGAACTCTGTATAAGATTTATTGGCATCATCACCCGATTCTACCAATTCTTTAAGTTCTTCGATAATGGAAAGCTTGACTTGCAGATTTTCTTCTTTCTGACGTTCCTGTTCGGCAACCAGCCGGCTTCTTTTCTCTTTGATAGATCCCATCAGGCGTTTGAATTCCTCTTCTGTGGGGTCATCCTTCGGAGTGAAGTCTTCAGCAACGCCTCCATTGTCGATAAACTGCTTCTTGGCAGCTTCCACTTCGGCGTTGTGCAACTTGTAGAATGATTGTTTTAGGTTGTCAATTTCCTGCTTGTTCGCATTTTCCGAGTCTTGCGCAAGCTCTTTCAATCGGTTCAGTACGTCTTCCTTTGTGGCAGGTTTAGGTGCTGCTTCAGTCTGAACTTCGGCAGTAACTTCTTCAGTAACTTTTTCGGTACCTTCTTCAGCCGGAGTCTCTGTAATGGCTTCAGAAACCTCAACTGTTTTCTTTTCTTCTTCTAACTCCCCTTGGTTCAAGGGAAGATTAGTGTCATGAGCGTCCATCATTGTATATTAGTTTTGGGTCACAAAATAATGAAATAAAACGATTACTTCATACTCTTTTGCTTATTTTTTTTTGATTATCGTGTTTTTAGGATAATAAAACCGTAATTCCCATGTACAACATCATGCCGATTATGTCATTTGTGATGGCTATAAACGGACCTGTCGCGATGGCAGGGTCTATCTTTAGTTTCTCCAGTGTCATCGGAACGAGGGTACCGAAGATAGAGGCGAACATTACTACGGCAAACAGGCTGATGGATACGGAATAAGTGACCGTAGCCGTCGCGCCGAACCGGATAAAGTTGTAGGTATATACCAGCAGGGAAATGATGGTAGCATTGATTAAAGCTACTACCGCTTCCTTGGTTACTTGCTTGAATGTGTTTTTTGCGTCCAGCGAACTGTTGGCAAGTCCTTGTACGATGATGGCGGAAGATTGTGTTCCGACGTTTCCTCCCGTACCACCGATCAGCGGAATGTATAATGCCATTTCGGGATGGGCGGCGAAAGTGGCGTCGAAGTTTCCCAATATCATGGAGTTTCCGATTCCTCCGATCATACCGATCAGTAGCCACGGTAGCCGGGCTGTGGTTTGTCTCAGTACGTTGTCATCGGTTTCTACATCCTGCGAAAGACCGGATGCCAACTGGTAATCGCGTTCCGACTGTTCACGAACTTCGTCCATGACGTCGTCGACAGTGATCTGTCCTATCAGTCTGCCGATACTGTCTACTACAGGGATGGCAACAAGGTCATACTTTTCAATGGTTTGTGCCACTTCGTCGATGGAAGTGTCTACGTGTACCGAAATCGGGTCTTTCTGCATCACATGTTTCACTTTGGATACAGAAGGGGAGGTGATCATCTTCTTGAGCGGGAAAATTCCCCTTAGACGTTCATCGTCATCGATGACATATACATAATATATCTCATCCAGTTCTTCGGCTTGCTGGCGCATTTCCTTCAGACATTCGGGCATACTCCAGTTTTCGTTTACGACTACCATTTCGGTGCCCATCAGACCACCGGCGGTGTTTTCGTCATATTTCAACAGGTCTACAATGTCGCCTGCCTGTTCGATGTCTTCGATGTGCGAAAGAATTTCTTCCTGTTTGTCTTCGTCGAGGTCACGCATCAGGTCTACGGCGTCATCCGTATCCATGTAGTCCACAAAGCGCTTGGCAATCGTTTCCGAAGGGATCATTTCGAGGAATTCCTTACGAACGTCCTCATCCATTTCGACAAGTACGTCGGCTGCGGTTTCATTGTTGAGCAGGCGATAGATAAACCGGGCTTCTTCCGGATTCAGGTCATCACACAGTTCAGCGATGTCGGCGGGGTGAAGGTCGACAAGAAGTTCTTTTACCTTATCGGCATCCTTCTGCTCGATAAGGTGTTTTACGTTGTCAATGTATTCCTCGTTCATCTTTTTGTTTGCGATTAAACGTTTTACAAATTACATACAGGTTCCTCTCACAGACTGTCAGTTGCCGGAAGTGTTGGCTGCTTTCAGTGCTTCCTCTACCTGATTTGTCAGGCTGATGAATTCTTCTACCGATAGCTGTTCCGGGCGTTTGTTGAATAAGGCGTCCTCTGTCAGCGGACAGTCTTTGCCTAAAATCGGTTTGATAGAGTTGCGCAATGTTTTACGCCGTTGGTTGAAGGTGGTCTTCACTACTTGTTTGAACAGCTTTTCGTCGCATCCCAGATTTTGCGTGTCATTGCGTGTCATCCGGATGACGGCGCTTTTAACTTTGGGAGGCGGGTTGAAAACATGTTCGCTGACGGTAAAGAGATATTCTACTTTATACCATGCCTGTATCAGTACACTCAGGATGCCGTAGGTTTTACTGCCCGGTCCGGCAGCGATACGTTCGGCTACTTCCTTCTGGATCATTCCGGTACAGCAGGGGATGATGTCTTTGTTTTCCAGCATCTTGAAAAATATCTGGCTGGAGATGTTGTATGGGTAATTACCGGTCAGAACGAAAGGCTTTCCGTCGAACAACCGGTGAAGATTCATTTTCAGAAAATCGTCTTCGATAATGTGATCTTCCAGTGACGGATAGGCTTCGCGGAGATAGGCAACCGATTCGTAGTCCACTTCAACGACTTTTACCAACCGGTCCTTTTTTACCAGAAACTGTGTCAATACCCCCATGCCCGGTCCTACCTCCAATATCGGCAATTCGGGAAAGGTGTCGACTGTATCGGCAATATCCTGCGCTACTTTCAAATCTTTCAGAAAGTGCTGTCCGAGAAACTTTTTAGGCTTTACTAATTTCATTTACCAACTAAATAATTACTTTTGCAGCCGACAAAGGTAATTCTTTTAAATGAAGAATGAAGAATTAAGGATGAAGAAACTACTAAAAAAGACGCTGAAACTGATATTACCGATCGTTTTAGGCGGCTTTATTCTATATTGGGTTTATCGCGACTTTGATTTCGCCGAAGCCGGCGAGGTATTGCGGCATGGCACGAACTGGTGGTGGATGCTCTTCTCTCTCTTGTTTGGAGTGCTTGCCCAGGTGTTCCGCGGATGGCGGTGGCGGCAGACGCTGGAACCGTTGGATGCTTTTCCCAAGAGAAGTGACTGCGTGAATGCCATTTTTGTTTCGTATGCTGCCAGTCTGATTGTTCCCCGGATAGGGGAGGTGAGTCGTTGCGGTGTATTGGCGAAGTACGATAATGTCTCGTTTGCCAAGTCGCTGGGGACAGTGGTGACGGAACGACTGGTAGATACACTGACCATTCTTCTGATTACCGGTGTGACCGTGCTGCTGCAAATGCCGATCTTTGTCACTTTCCTGGAAAACACAGGTACCAAAATACCTTCTTTGATACACCTTCTGACTTCAGTATGGTTCTATATCGTCCTATTTTGCTTTATCGGGGTAGCGGTCCTCCTTTATTATTTACGGAAGACGCTGTTTTTCTATGAACAGGTGAAAGGCTTTGTTCTGAATATTTGGGAAGGGATCATGTCTTTGAGAGGTGTACGTAATATTCCTTTGTTCATCTTTTATACATTAGCCATCTGGGCTTGTTATTTTTTTCATTTCTATTTTACGTTCTATTGCTTCGCTTTTACGGCTCATCTGGGGGTAATGGCGGCCTTAGTAATGTTTGTAGGTGGCACGTTTGCTGTCATTGTGCCAACTCCTAACGGGGCGGGACCGTGGCATTTTGCCATCATCTCCATGATGATGCTTTACGGAGTAAATGTAACGGATGCCGGAATATTTGCTCTAATTGTGCACGGTATTCAAACTTTTTTGGTAGTTTTGTTGGGTGTATATGGTTTGGCGGCTTTGTCGTTTACCAATAGACAGCGAAAGTAATCACTTAATAAAAAATAGATTTGTTATGAGTACTATTCTTTCTTTAGCTCCACAGAATGTGTGGAAGCATTTTTATTCGTTGACTCAGATTCCCCGTCCGTCCGGACACATGGAGAAAGTGACTGACTTCCTGATGAACTTCGGAAAAGGTTTGGGATTGGAATCTTTTGTAGACGGAGCGGGTAATGTGATTATCCGTAAGCCGGCAACTCCGGGCATGGAAAACCGGAAAGGTGTAATTCTTCAGGCACACATGGATATGGTTCCTCAGAAGAACAATGATACGGTTCATGATTTTGAAAAAGATCCTATCGAAACTTATATAGATGGCGACTGGGTGAAAGCCAGAGGCACTACTTTGGGTGCAGATAACGGACTTGGGGTAGCTGCTATCATGGCTGTGCTGGAAGCGAATGATTTGAAACATGGTCCTCTGGAAGCACTGATCACCAAAGATGAAGAAACCGGAATGTACGGTGCATTCGGCTTAAAACCGGGTACGGTAAACGGAGAAATCCTGCTGAACCTTGACTCAGAGGATGAAGGTGAACTGTATATCGGTTGTGCCGGAGGTATGGATGTGACTGCTACGCTGGAATATAAAGAAGTAGCTCCCGAAGAAGGCGATATCGCTGTTAAAGTCACTCTGAAAGGCTTACGCGGCGGACACTCCGGATTGGAAATCAATGAGGGACGTGCCAATGCCAATAAACTGCTGGTTCGTTTCGTACGTGAAGCGGTTGCCAGCTATGAAGCTCGCTTGGTAAGTTGGGACGGGGGTAATATGCGCAACGCTATTCCTCGTGAAGCATGTGCCGTACTTGCCATTCCTGCTGAAAACGAAGAAGAACTGCTGGGACTGGTGAAATATTGCGAAGACCTGTTCAATGAAGAATATGCTGCGATTGAAACTCCGATCAGTTTTACGGCAGAGCGTGTAGAACTTCCTGCCGGTGAAGTGCCCGAAGAGATTCAGGATAATCTGATTGATGCTATCTTTGCTTGTCAGAATGGCGTGACTCGTATGATCCCGACCGTTCCCGATACGGTAGAAACATCGTCCAATCTGGCTATCATCACGATTGGCGGAGGTAAGGCAGCGATTAAGATTCTGGCTCGTAGCTCCAGTGATAGCATGAAAGAATATCTGACTACCAGTCTTGAATCCTGCTTCTCAATGGCAGGTATGAAGGTAGAAATGACCGGAGGTTATTCCGGATGGCAGCCGAATGTTGACTCACCGATTTTGCATGCGATGAAGGAATCCTATAAACAGCAGTTTGGTGTAGAACCTGCTGTGAAGGTAATTCATGCGGGATTGGAATGTGGTATTATCGGTGCTATTATTCCGGGGCTGGATATGATTTCGTTTGGTCCGACGTTACGTTCACCGCATTCACCGGACGAAAGAGCACTGATTCCTACTGTACAGAAGTTCTACGATTTTCTGGTAGCTACTTTAGCACAGACTCCGATGAAATAAGTATTCTTTTCCTATTATATAAATAGGCGTCATATAGTAAAAGGCATGAAAGATAATCTTTCGTGCCTTTTTGTCATAGTTGCTGCCATTGATATTACAATTCTGTCTCATAACAAATAAATTAATTGATGCAAATCAATTAATATGCTGTAAAACATAAAATTCTGGCTTTTTTAGGTATAACGTATAAACAAAGGTCGTATTTTTGTGTTGTAAAACATGTAAATAGGAGGATAACAAAATGAAAAAGTTAGAAAGATTGTTTAGAAAGATCGGCAGTGCCGATGTACATGTTTGGGGATATTCAACACTTGGCATACTCCCCAAGGAAAAAGCTTGATTTTTTAGTTTTCAGGTATTAGTAATTTTAAAAGTTTAAAGATTATGGCAAAGAAAATGAGTTCATTCATTAGAAAAATCCTCAGTGAAGTAGGTCGCAACGAAATGCTTTCATGGGGGTACAGAATTGAAAAATGAGATTCAGTACATTAACTAAGCTTAAGTGGGGATGCGTGATTGAAAACGTTATCCCCACTTTTTTTATCTTCTCTTACTACTGCTTACTTCTCTGTAAAAGTGTTTTTTAAGCTAAAAAGTACAAATCTTTAAACTTTATTTCTTTACTTTGTTATTTATACAGAGAGATATATCAAACTTAAACTGGATAAATTATGAAAATAAAGCAGATGTGTATGCTGGTGCTGTTATGGTTGGGAGTGATTCCGGCGATGCAGGCACAAACGTTCGACAAATTGTGGAAAGAAGTGGAGCAGGCGGAAAAGAAAAGCCTGCCTCAAACAGTGATAAAGCTGACAGGCGAGATCTATCAGAAAGGAGAGATGGAAAAGAACTCTCCGCAAATGTTGAAAGCGTATATGTGGCGGATGAAGTATCGGGATATGCTGACTCCTGACAGCCTTTATACAGGCCTGCAGGAGTTGAAACAATGGGCTAAGCAAGCTGACAAACCGATGGACCGGGCTATATTGCATTCATTGATCGCAGGAATGTATGCAGATTATGCCGCTAATAACCAATGGCAACTCCGGCAGCGGACGGAAATTGCAGGCGAAGCTCCCTCGGCAGATATGAGAGAATGGACAGCCAATATGTTTGTAGAGAAAGTCAGGACGAATGTCAAAGAAGCAATGGCAGATTCTGTGTTATTGCTCAATACTTCTTCACGTACTTATATTCCTTTTGTAGAGTTGGGCGAAACAAGTGAATACTATCATCATGATATGTATCATTTACTGGCTTCCCGCAGCATTGAAGCATTGCAGCGGATACAGGGGCTGGATCGTACGACTCCGATAGAGGCCTATTCGGAGGAAACTTCTTCTGAAAAAGAATCGTTGGTGAAACAGGATATTGAACGTATATATGATCAGATGCTCACTTCTTATAAAGCCAAGGGGGATAAGGAAGGGTGTTTGCTGACAAGTCTGAATTATTTGAATTGGAAGCATGGCACCTCGAAGAGTTTTCGTGAGCCTTTTAGAGTGAAGAAAGGCGGTACTTATATGACATTCGATCCTTATGAAACAGGGCTGGATGCATTGAAAACCGAGTATAAGTCGTTAGATCTTTGTGCTGAAGTGTATTTGGCTCAGGCTAATAATGCGATTGGGAAAGAACAGGAAACTGTTGCTTTGCAACTTTGTGACGAGGCGATCCGTTTGTATCCCGGTTACCGCAGAATCAATGCATTGAAGAACCTTCGCGAAGATATCCTGGCACCTTCTCTGAATGTGACTGCGGCTGCTACGGCTTTTCCCGGTGAGGAAATAGAGATAAGGGCTTCGCACAAGAATCTGGACGGATTTACGCTTCGGCTCTATCAGGCTAAGAAAATGACAAAGGAGCAGCATTTTGCAGTTCTCCGTCCGAAAGATTACCGGACACAGGATACAGTATTTACATTCAAGGCACCGGAAGTTGGAGAATATGTAATGCGTATTGTTCCGGATATTCGTGCAAAGAGAGACAGTGAAAGTAAATTTAATGTCACGCGTCTCAAGGCATTGACTTGTCGTTTGCCGGGAAATCAGTATGAGGTAGTGACACTGGACGGACAAACGGGCCATCCTGTTCCGAATGCAAAGATAACTCTTTATACAAATGATGAAAAAGTATTGCAGGAATTTACGGCAGGAGCAGATGGAAAAGTGGTATTCCCTTGGAAATCAGAATACAGATATTTGAAAGCTACCAAAGGTGCGGATATTGCCATGCCGTTTCAAGGTATCTATGGCGGAAGCTATGGATATTATGGAGATGAAAATAAGGTTTCGGAACAAATGACCCTGTTGACAGACCGTTCTTTGTATCGTCCCGGACAGACTGTGTATGTGAAAGGAATTGCTTATGCACAAAAATCGGATACGGCGAATGTGCTTCCGAACAAAGAATATACTGTGATATTGACAGATGCGAACGATCAGGAAGTCGGACAGAAAAAGGTACGTACCAATGAATTCGGTTCGTTTGCCACAGATTTTGCATTGCCTTCGGCCTGCTTGAATGGGATGTTCTCGTTGAAGGCCGGAAATGGCAGGACAAGTATTCGCGTGGAAGATTATAAACGCCCGACATTCGATATCACTTTTGAGAAACAGACAGGAAGTTATCAACTGGGAGATCAGGTAGAGGTAAAAGGTAAGATACAGTCTTATAGCGGTGTTTTATTGCAGGATCTTCCCGTGAAATATACCGTGAAGCGTTCTGTCTTTAGTTTGTGGCGGTTTGCGGAAAGCACACAGATCGCTTCCGGTGAGGTGACTGCCAATGAGAACGGGGAATTTACGATACCGGTCCGTCTGGAAGAAAATGATGCTTATAAGAATGATGCCAGAGTATACTACCGTTATTCGATAGAAGCTACTGCAACCAATGTGGCGGGTGAAACGCAGTCTTCTACAGATGTGATTGCAGCAGGTTACCGTTCGTTGATTTTGCAGACTGAGTTAGCTGATAAGACTTGTAAAGATAAGCCGTTTCATACCGTATTTAAGGTACAGAATCTGAATGGTCAGCCTGTTGAAGTGACGGGTACGTTCAATTTGTACAAAGCCCAAGATGCGGATTTCAAGAAACTGGATGAGAAGCCGGTGGCAACAGGAACGTTCACTTCTAACGAAGAAATGACGATTCATTGGGGAAATCTTCCTTCCGGACCTTATGTATTGAAAGCAACGGTGAAAGATACACAAGGCAAGGAAGTGACAGCTGATGCGAATACGATTCTTTTCTCTTCGAAAGATCAGCGTCCGCCGATTGAAACGACTGTGTGGTTCTATGAGGCAAATACGGAATTTGATGCTGAGCATCCGGCAATGTTCTGCTTCGGGACTTCGAAGAAAGAGGCTTATGTGATGATGAATGTATTTTCCGGAAATGAACTGCTGGAAAGTAAAGTCATGAACTTGTCCGATACGATTGTACACTTTAAATATCCGTATAAGGAAAGTTATGGAGAAGGTGTCTTTGTCAACTTCTGCATGGTAAGGGACGGACAGGTATATCAGGAACAGGTCCGATTGAAGAAACGCCTGCCGGACAAGACGTTGACAATGAAGTGGGAAGTATTTCGTGATAAACTGCGTCCCGGACAAAAAGAGGAATGGAAGCTGACGATTAAGACACCGCAAGGACAGGCTGCCGAGGCAGAAATGTTAGCGACTATGTACGACGCTTCGTTGGATAAGATATGGAATAGAAAGCAGAATTTCAGTATTTATTATAATCAGCTCATCCCTTATTCCAATTGGATGAGTGGATATTTCGGCAATAATTCGTTCAATTACTGGTGGAATCAAAAATATCTCAAGGTGCCGGCAATGGAGTATGATCATTTTGTGACGCAACTATCCATTGAGCATTTCTTGTCTGCCCAGTTGGGAGGGGTACCGGTAATTGTTAGTGATGCTATGGATCAAGCATCATCTAGGACTATACGTATTAGAGGTACAAATACATATGCTGCAAAAGGGAAAGTGGAAATGGTTGGAGCTGTAGCTTCTAATGCTGCAATGGAAGTTGCAATGGATGCGGCAGGAAATATTGAAGAGGAAACCCTCCCTGAAGCCCCTGCCGACTTGCGTACCAATTTGGCGGAAACAGCTTTCTTCTACCCGCAACTCCGTACTAATGAGCAGGGAGAAGTTTCCTTTTCTTTCACTATGCCCGAGAGTCTGACCCGTTGGAACTTCCGCGGATATTCTCATACGAAAGGAATGCTGACGGGTACATTGGATGGTGAAGCTACTACGAGCAAAGAATTTATGCTGACTCCCAATCTTCCCCGTTTTGTTCGTGTCGGAGATAAGACGTCTATTGCTGCTTCTATTTCCAATATGACCGGAAAGCTGCAGGTCGGTACAGTGAGCATGATTCTCTTTGACCCGATGACGGAAAAGGTGATCAGTACACAGAAACAGAAGTTTACCGTAGAAGCCGGAAAGACAATAGGGGTTAACTTCATGTTTAGCGTGAGTGATAAATACGAGATACTGGGCTGCCGGATGATTGCTGACAGCGGTACATTCAGTGATGGTGAGCAGCAGTTGCTTCCGGTGCTTAGCAACAAAGAGCATTTGGTAGAAACTCTTCCGATGCCTGTCCGTGGAGAAGAGACACGTATTTTCTCTCTCGACAGCCTGTTCAATCATCACAGTAAAACTGCGACTGACCGTAAACTGACTGTCGAGTTTACCGGAAATCCGGCCTGGTATGCTATTCAAGCATTGCCTTCATTGAGTCTCCCGGAAAACAATAATGCTATTTCATGGGCTACCGCCTACTATGCCAATACGTTGGCTTCTTATATAATGAATAGCCAGCCACGCATCAAGGCTGTATTCGATAGCTGGAAACTTCAGGGTGGCAATAAAGAAACTTTCCTGAGCAACCTGCAAAAAAATCAGGAGGTGAAGAACATTCTGTTGTCTGAGTCTCCATGGGTGCTCGAGGCGCAAACGGAAGAACAGCAGAAAGAACGCATCGCCACTCTGTTTGATCTGAATAATATCCGTAGCAATAACATTGCCGCTTTGACAAGATTACAGGAATTGCAGAATTCAAGCGGAGCATGGTCCTGGTACAAAGGAATGAGCGGCAGCCGCTATGTCACTACGTACATTGCCGAATTGAACGCCCGTCTTGCTATGATGACCGGTGGGAAACTGGATGGTGCAGCACTTGCTTTACAGAAAAATGCCTTTACCTATCTCCATCAGGAAGCTTTGAAGGAGTATAAAGAAATTCTCAAAGCACAGAAAGACGGTGTGAAGTTTACAGGTGTTTCCGGAAGTATCCTGCAATATCTGTATCTGGTCGCAATTTCGGGTGAACAAGTCCCTGCTGCCAATAAATCTGCCTATACTTATTATCTCTCCAAGGTGGGTGAAATGCTCACGACCGCTTCGATGGATACGAAAGCGATAGCTGCCATTATTCTGGATAAAGCAGGACGGAAGAAAGAAGCTCAGGAATTTGTTGCTTCCCTGAAAGAGCATCTGACGAAGACAGCCGAACAGGGAATGTTCTTCGCTTTCAATGAAACCCCGTACGCTTGGGGTGGAATGAAGATGCAGGCTCATGTAGACGTGATGGAAGCATTGGAATTGATAGGCGGAAATAACGATACTGTAGAAGAAATGAAACTTTGGCTGCTGAAGCAGAAACAGACGCAGCAGTGGAATTCTCCGGTAGCTACTGCCGATGCTGTCTATGCTTTACTGATGAAAGGCGTAAACTTGCTCGATAATCAGGGAGATGTGCGTATTGTTATTGCTGATGAGGTACTGGAGACCGTTTCTCCAAGTAAGACGACTGTGCCGGGGTTAGGCTATATCAAACGTTCGTTTACACAGAAGAATGTGGTAGACGCTCGTAAGATAGAAGTCGAAAAGAGAAATCCGGGCATTGCGTGGGGAGCTGTTTATGCGGAATATGAATCACCGGTCAGCGATGTGAGACAACAGGGAGGAGAGCTGAATGTACAAAAACAACTCTATGTAGAACGTATGGTGAACAATGCCCCTCAACTGCAACCTGTTACTGAAAAGACGGTTCTTCAGGTAGGCGATAAGATCGTTTCCCGTTTGAGCATTCGTGTAGACCGTCCGATGGACTTTGTACAGTTGAAAGACCAGCGGGGAGCCTGCTTCGAACCGATCGGCAGTGTATCCGGTTACAATTGGAGTAATGGAATCGGTTATTATGTAGATATCAAAGATGCTTCCACTAACTTCTTCTTCGACCATCTGGGCAAAGGAGTGTATGTATTGGAGTATGGCTATCGCATCAGCAGAGCAGGAACCTATGAGACCGGCTTGGCTACGATGCAATGCGCCTATGCGCCGGAATACGCTTCCCATTCTGCTTCAATGACAATAATTATCAAATAGTTCAGGGAGGGGATTTCTTGTCCACCGATGAGAAAGGCGTTCCCCACCGATGAAGAAGGTGTTCCCCACCGATGAAGGCCTCCCTCATCGGTGGGGAACTTTTTGTTGATGAATACTGCCTTGCAGGAGCCGTCACCGGGTAAAGTATTTTCTCAAACGGTGTTAATCTATGTAATCTGTGATGAAAAACTCATCTAAAACTCCTACATTTGTGGACCAAAATAAAATATATCACATGAAACGTACTTTACTATTGATATTTACACTGCTTACTGTCACTTTGGCGGCTGTTGCCCAACCTCGTATTTCTTCTAATAAGGAGACGCACAACTTTGGACAAATAGAATGGAAAAAGCCGGTAACAGTGGAATATACGATCACCAATACCGGAAACGAGCCGTTAGTGCTGACAAATGTCACTACTTCCTGTGCCTGTGCTGTAGCAGACTGGACAAAGGAACCGATTGCTCCGGGTGCCAAAGGAACCGTAAAAGCTTCTTTTGATGCGAAAGCACTGGGGCGTTTTGATAAGTCAATAGGTATCTATAGCAATGCCACCCCGAATCTGGTTTATCTGAAATTCACCGGTGAGGTAGTGCAGGAAATCAAAGATTATTCAAAGATTCTTCCTTATGCTATCGGTAATATCCGCATTGACCGTGACGAGTTCTCTTTCCCCGATGTTTATCGTGGACAGCAACCGTCTATGACATTCAGCATTGCCAACCTTTCCGACCGCCCTTACGAACCGGTATTGATGCACTTACCTCCTTATCTGAAGATGGAAGCGGAACCTAAAGTACTGCTGAAAGGTAAAAAAGGAACGATTAAACTGACGCTGGATGCCAGCCAGTTGCAAGACTTCGGACTGACACAGACTTCTGTCTACCTGTCCCGTTTCTCCGGTGATAAAGTGAGTGAAGACAATGAGATACCCGTTTCAGCCATTCTTCTTCCCGATTTCTCGCGTATGACGGAGAAAGATTCTTTGAATGCTCCTTCCATCCACATCTCGGAGACGAATATTGACCTGAGTATTCCGTTGATCAAGAAGAATAAAGTCAGCCATGATATATTGATCGCTAATGCGGGCAAGACCCCGTTAGTCATCAGCAAGCTACAGGTATTCAACTCTTCTGTAGGAGTAAGACTGAAAAAAACGGTCATTCCACCGGACGGAATGACCAAGTTGAAAGTGACAATCCACAAGCGGGATGTAGGTAATAAGAAACATCATTTACGTATCTTGATGATTACAAACGACCCGTTGCGTCCGAAAGTTGAAATAAATATCAAACGCTAACTCTTATTGCCATGGAACATCCTGAAAATAACGAAGAATATAAAGGACTCGTTGTCAATAAAGGCATCGAACAACCCTCATCTGTGAATCCTTATTTGAAACGTAAACCTAAAAAGCGTCAGCTTTCGGTTGCGGAATTTGTAGAAGGTATTGTGAAAGGTGATGTCACTATTCTCAGTCAGGCTGTGACATTGGTGGAGAGTGTGAAGCCCGAACATCAGGCTGTCGCTCAGGAAGTGATTGAGAAGTGTTTACCTTATTCCGGCAATTCCATTCGGGTAGGTATCAGTGGGGTGCCCGGTGCAGGTAAAAGTACATCAATCGATGTATTCGGCCTTCATGTGCTCGAAAAAGGCGGCAAGTTGGCGGTATTGGCCATTGACCCGAGCAGTGAACGCAGTAAAGGCAGCATATTGGGAGACAAGACACGTATGGAGCAGCTTTCCGTACATCCTAATTCATTTATCCGCCCCAGCCCCTCAGCGGGTTCATTGGGAGGAGTTGCAAGGAAGACCCGTGAAACCATTGTGCTTTGCGAAGCTGCCGGATTCGATAAAATCTTTGTGGAAACCGTTGGAGTAGGACAAAGCGAAACGGCGGTTCATTCGATGGTGGATTTCTTCTTGCTGATTCAACTCGCAGGTACGGGAGATGAATTGCAGGGAATCAAACGCGGAATCATGGAAATGGCGGACGGTATTGTGATCAACAAAGCCGACGGAGATAATCTGGAACCTGCCAAGCTGGCTGCCAGTCAATTCCGCAATGCGCTGCATCTGTTTCCGGCTCCCGAATCGGGATGGATTCCGAAAGTATTGACTTATTCCGGTTTTTATAATATCGGCGTGAAGGAAATCTGGGACATGGTGTATGAATATATCGACTTTGTGAAGAAAAACGGCTATTTTGGATATCGCCGTAATGAGCAGAGTAAGTACTGGATGTACGAGACAATTAATGAACAGCTCCGTGATAGTTTCTATCACAATCCTCAGATTGAAGCGATGCTTCAGGAGAAGGAACAACAAGTGTTGCAGGGAAATCTTACTTCGTTTATAGCTGCTAAGAGCCTGCTGGATACCTATTTTGATGAATTAAAACGATGATAAACCGGAAACAGTGATGGATTAAAAAACGACCGAACATTTACCCCCGATAAATATACCCTAATTAGTAATAACCAATTGTTAACTTTAACACCTGATGAACAAAACCTTATTAACCGGGCTTTTGTGTTGTAGTTTGTCAATACAAAGCTTCGCAGACCAACCGTTAGAGGGGTTCGCTTATGGATCAGTGAATGCCCCTACAGGAAAAGAGTGGGAATCTCCCGAAAATCTGGCGCTGAACAAGGAACAGCCGCATGCTTATTTCTTCCCGTTCCAGCATCTGGACAATGCCCGAAAGGTATTACCGGAGAACAGTCAGTTCTGGCAGTCACTCAATGGTGACTGGAAGTTTCACTGGGCACCCGATCCGGACTCCCGCCCTAAAGATTTCTATGAGACGAATTATGATGTAACTTCATGGGATGTGATTCCCGTACCTTCTAGCTGGAACATTTATGGCATTCAAAAAGACGGAAGCCAGAAGTATGGAACCCCTATTTACGTCAACCAACCGGTGATCTTTCAGCATAGCGTGAAAGTGGACGACTGGCGTGGGGGTGTGATGCGTACCCCTCCTGCCAACTGGACCACTTATAAGGACCGGAATGAAGTGGGTTCCTTCCGCCGTGATTTCGAAATTCCGCAAGACTGGGACGGACGTGAGACCTTTATCAGTTTCGATGGTGTCGATTCCTTCTTCTATCTGTGGATTAACGGTCAATATGTGGGCTTCTCCAAGAATTCACGCAATACCGCTGATTTCAATATCACTCCCTATTTGCAGAAAGGTAAGAATACCGTAGCTGCTGAAGTATACCGTAGTTCGGACGGTTCCTTCCTCGAAGCTCAGGATATGTTCCGTTTGCCGGGTATCTTCCGCACGGTTGCCTTGTATTCGGTTCCTAAAGTTCATTTCCGTGACTTGGTTGCCACCCCCGATCTGGATGCTACTTATACAGACGGTTCTTTGACAGTCAATGCTGAGATCCGTAATCTGGGTAAGAAAGGGATAAAAGACTACAAAGTATATTATTCTTTATATGCTAACAAACTTTACTCTGATGAGAATACATTAGTAGATGGATTCCTGTCTCCTGTTATCGACAAAATCGCTCCGAATGAAACAGGCACTGTTCAGACTGTCCTTAAGGTGAAAGCTCCCAACAAATGGTCGGCGGAGTTTCCTTATCGCTACACATTGGTAGCCGAATTGAAGGATAAGAAGAACAAAACAATTGAGATGGTTTCCACTATTGTCGGTTTCCGGAAGGTGGAGATTAAAGATACTCCTGCCTCCGAAGATGAATTCGGGCTTGCCGGACGATATTATTATGTGAATGGAAAGACGGTCAAACTGAAAGGGGTAAACCGGCACGAATCCAATCCGGGAGTGGGGCATGCCATTACCCGTGAGATGATGGAAAAAGAGATTATGTTGATGAAGCGCGCCAATATCAATCATGTACGTAATTCACATTATCCGGATGATCCGTATTGGTATTTCCTGTGCAACAAATATGGTATTTATCTGGAAGATGAGGCTAATATAGAATCTCATGAATATTATTATGGTGCTGCTTCTCTCTCTCATCCGGTAGAATGGAAAAATGCACACGTAGCACGTGTGATGGAAATGGTGCGTGCCAATGTCAACAATCCGTCTATCGTTATCTGGTCGTTGGGCAATGAAGCCGGACCGGGGAAGAACTTTGTGGCTGCTTATGATGCTTTGAAGAAGTTTGATGCTTCCCGCCCTGTACAATATGAACGTAATAATGACATTGTAGATATGGGCTCCAACCAATATCCGTCTATCGGCTGGGTACGCGGAGCCGTTCAGGGGAAATATGACATCAAGTATCCGTTCCATATATCCGAATATGCTCACTCAATGGGGAATGCCTGCGGCAATCTGATTGATTACTGGGAGGCGATGGAATCGACCAATTTCTTCTGTGGCGGTGCTATCTGGGATTGGGTAGACCAGTCTATGTACAATTATGACCCGAAGACAGGTGTTCGTTATCTGGCTTATGGGGGCGACTTTGGTGATACTCCCAATGATGGACAGTTTGTAATGAACGGCATCGTGTTTGGTGACCTTGAACCGAAGCCTCAGTACTATGAAGTGAAAAAGGTATATCAGCACATCGGAGTGAAAGCGCTGGATATTGAAAAAGGAGCATTCGAAATCTTCAATAAGTACTACTTTAAGAATTTGGCAGAGGATTATTTGTTGGTGTGGTCACTCTATGAAGATGGTAAAGCGATACAGACAAGTCAGCCGATGGATATTAACGTAGCTCCACGGCAGCGCATGCAGATTACGCTTCCTTATAATTATGCCTCTCTTAAAAAAGATGCAGAGTACTTTGTAAAAGTCCAATTCATATTGAAAGGTCAAAGACCCTGGGCTGCCAAAGGCTTCCCGATGGCAGAGGAACAGATTTTGTTGAAGGAGGCTACAGACCGCCCATCCATCCGTGAGGTGGCAGCCGATGCAGGAAAACTGGATGGATTCGTGCTGGACAAGGATACGAAGCGTATCTTTATAAAAGGAGCTGACTTTGAAGCCATATTTGACCCGCAAACCGGAAGTATCTACAGTCTGAAGTATGGCAACGAGACAGTTATCTCCGATGGCAACGGTCCGAAGCTCGATGCTCTCCGTGCTTTTACAAACAATGATAACTGGTTCTATGCTCCCTGGTTCGAACATGGTTTGCACAATCTGATTCATAAAGCAACTGAATATAAAGTGCTGAATAAAGGCAATGGAACTTTGGTCTTGAGCTTTACGGTAGAATCTCAGGCACCGAATGCCGCACGTATTAAGGGCGGTACAAGCTCCGGTAAGAATAGCATCGAAGAACTGACCGACAGAAAATTCGGTAGCAATGACTTTAAATTTATCACTAACCAGATATGGACAGTATATCCGGACGGTTCTATCGAATTGCAGTCCAGCATTACTTCTAATCGTTCAAGTTTGGTGCTGCCGCGTTTGGGCTATGTGATGAAAGTTCCCCAACAATACAGTAACTTCACTTACTATGGACGCGGACCGGTAGATAACTATGCCGACCGTAAGAGCGGACAGTTTATCGAACAGTATACGAATACCGTAGCAGGTGAGTTCGTGAACTTCCCGAAACCTCAGGATATGGGCAATCACGAAGATGTTCGTTGGTGTGCGTTGACCAATCAGGCAGGCAATGGAGCTGTCTTCGTAGCTACCGACCGTCTTTCGGCTTCGGCACTTCAGTACTCGGCTCTCGATCTGATTCTAGCTTCCCATCCTTATCAGTTGCCGAAGGCAGGCGATACCTATCTGCATTTGGATTGTGCAGTGACCGGTTTGGGTGGTAACAGTTGTGGTCAGGGAGGTCCTCTTGTACACGACCGTGTGTTTGCCAACCAGCACAGTATGGGCTTCATCATTCGTCCTGCCGGTAAGGAACTGAGTGTTGTTGCCAATGTTGCCCCTGCGGGAGATCTTCCTCTATCTATCACCCGCACTCCTGCTGGAATGGTCGAATTGACTTCGGCAAAGAAAGATGCTGTCATTTGTTATAGCATTGACGGAAGTAAGAAAGTGCAGGAATACACAGAACCTGTCCCTATGCGTAACGGAGGTACGATCAAGGCATGGTATAAGGATAGTAAGGATATCAGCAGCACAATGAAGTTTGAGAAAATAGAAAGCATTCAGACGCAAGTTGTGTACGCCAGTAGTCAGGAATCGGGTGAAGGCGATGCTTCTCATCTGACTGACGGCGATCCGAATACTATCTGGCATACCATGTATTCTGTGACAGTAGCCAAATATCCGCATTGGGTAGATTTGGATGCTGGTGAAGTGAAAGAAATCAAAGGATTCACTTACTTGCCACGTCAGAATGGCGGTAACGGTAATATCAAAGATTACTCTATTCAGGTCAGCATGGATGGTAAAGAGTGGGGAGAACCTGTTAATAAAGGAACGTTCGCAAGGGACTCCAAAGAAAAGAGAGTCTTGTTTGACAAACCGGTGAAAGCACGCTATATCCGTTTTACAGCTTTAAGTGAACAGAACGGACAGGATTTTGCATCCGGTGCTGAGATAACGATTCTGGCTAACTAGGAATTATTGAATATATAGCAGAAAGAGACTGACTTTTTAGTCAGTCTCTTTATTTTAATCGGAATTAGGGAACTCCTACAGCTCCTTTCCCGCTTTCTCAAAATCCGCCTTAGACTTACTCTGTGTCACAATATACACACCCAAAAACACGAGCGTAATGGCAATTCCCTTTTCCCAGCCGAAGCTCCCGATTCCCATGATAATCGCTGCAATCGAAGCCACAATCGGCTGCATATAATTATACATACTTACTACTGTCGGGCGAAGTAGCCTCTGAGCTGTCATGATGCAGAGATAAGCCAGGAAACTTCCTCCCAATACGACATACAGTACCTGCACAATGGCAATCGTTGGAATAGCAGCCCATTGAATAGTTGAAATATCATAGTAGGAGAAAGGAATATAGCATATCGAAGCGTAGATAAACATCCATTTATTAATAGTCACTGTCGAATATCGTTGTGACAGACCTTTGAATACCGTTAAGTAGATAGAGAAACTGATCTGCGCAACCAGACAGAGCAGGTCACCAATCAGACTTCCGTTGCCGCTGCTTGCCGCCTGACTGCTGATAATAAGAATCAGCGCTCCCATGGCACCGACGAAAATACCCAGCACTTTCTTATTCGTAATCGGTTCTTTCAGATAGATAGCAGCTACGACCATGGTCACTATCGGCAGGGTCGTTGTTACGATAGATGCGTCGATAGGTGAAGTCATGGAAAGTCCGAAGATAAATACTCCTTGATTGAAAACCAGTGCAAACAAGGAAGCAAAGAAAATCTTAAGCATATCACGATGATCCACATGTTCCTGCTTGCAAAAGATGGAAAGTATCCAAAATGCAGCTGCAGCTCCTACCATACGAAAGGTAGTGACGGAGATTGCAGAAAACTCCTGAAGTGCCGATTTTCCGATAGGAGACATTAATCCCCACATTACGTTTGCAGTTAGTGCAAACAGATGGCCGTGCGGGTTCTTATTATTACCCATAAGTTCGTGTATACCTTTTAATTGTTACCTTTATTGAAAACTGCTGCAAAGGTAACTAATTTGTCGCATGATTTGTTTATATTTGCCTTGATTAAAATTGAATATTATGGAACAACAGGCAGACTATATCCAGCGGATCGAGATCAACGGACTCTGGGGCCGCTTTAATATAAGATGGGATTTACGCCCGGATGTGAATATTCTTTCCGGCATCAACGGAGTGGGAAAGACGACTATTCTGAACCGTTCGGTGGGATACCTCGAACAGCTTTCGGGCGATATACAACTCTCCGGTGAAATGAAGAGCGATGCGAAGAACGGGGTACACCTTTTCTTTGATAATCCCGAAGCGACTTACATCCCTTACGATGTGATTCGTAGCTACGACCGTCCTTTGATTATGGGTGACTTTACGGCACGCATGGCAGATAAGAATGTGAAGTCCGAACTGGACTGGCAACTATATCTGTTGCAACGCCGCTATCTTGATTATCAGGTTAATATCGGTAATAAGATGATTGAGATGCTTTCCAGCAATGACGAAGAACAGCGCAATAAAGCGGCTACTCTGTCCCTTGCCAAGCGTCGCTTTCAGGATATGATTGACGAACTTTTCAGTTACACCCGTAAAAAGATAGATCGCCGTCGGAATGATATAGCCTTTTATCAGGATGGAGAACTGCTGTTTCCATATAAACTCTCGTCCGGTGAAAAGCAAATGCTGGTGATTCTACTAACGGTACTTGTGCAGGACAACAGCCATTGTGTTCTTTTTATGGATGAGCCGGAGGCCTCTCTGCATATTGAGTGGCAACAGAAATTGATTTCAATGATCCGGGAACTGAATCCCAACGTACAAATCATTCTGACCACCCATTCGCCTGCCGTTATCATGGAAGGCTGGCTGGATGCAGTGACAGAGGTGAGCGATATTTCTACGGAAGCGGATGGGTTTAAAATCCACCCGACTATTAATTGTTAATAACGATCTATACATGGCAACTTCACTACGCGATAATCTGACTTCTTCTTACTTCAATGCTGCTCACAAGCTATATTCAAAAAAGGCACGCCGGCGCATCATTGCTTATGTAGAGAGCTACGATGATGTTGCCTTTTGGCGCACATTACTCGAAGAATTTGAAAATGACGAGCATTATTTTCAAGTGATGCTCCCTTCGGCTACTTCGTTGGCGAAAGGTAAGAAGATGGTGCTTATGAACACGCTGAATACTGCCGAACTTGGAAGAAGCCTGATTGCCTGCGTAGACAGTGATTATGATTTCCTGTTGCAGGGGGCTACGAATACTTCTCGTAAAATCAACCGGAACAGATATATCTTCCAGACCTATACATACGCCATTGAGAACTATCACTGCTTTGCCGAAAGCCTTCACGAAGTATGTGTACAGGCTACATTGAACGATCGTTTTATTCTGGATTTCAACGCTTATCTGAAGCGATACTCCGAAATCGTATATCCGCTTTTCTTATGGAACGTGTGGTTCTATCGTCAACGGGATACTTATACTTTTCCGATGTACGATTTCCATACTTATACAGCTTTGCGTGAGATCAGTCTTAAACATCCGGAACACAGTCTGGAAGCACTGCAACATCGTGTCAATCAGAAACTCTCTGAACTGAAGGCACGTTTCCCCGGTTCTGTCGGCCAAGTCAACGCATTGCGGCCGGAATTGAAGGAACTGGGGCTTGTCCCGGAAACTACCTATCTGTATATGCAGGGGCATCATGTGATGGATAATGTGGTAATGAAACTCTTGATTCCTGTCTGTACCGCCTTACGCCGGGAACGGGAACAGGAAATCAAACGACTGGCAGAGCATAATGAACAATTCAGGAATGAACTGACTTGTTATCAGAATAGCCAGGTGAATGTGGAGATTATGTTGAAGAAGAATGTTGCTTATAAGCGACTCTTCCACTACGATTGGCTGAGGCAGGATATTCAGGAATATCTGGCAAAGGAAAAATAAACCGAAGGGAATAAATAAAAGAATAAAGGACAGTAAACTAAAAGAGGAACTATTTTATGAAAGAAGTGATTGATACGGTGAGTGTGGCGTTAGCAAATGGAGAAACGGAAAATGTAGGGAACGCTGTGATGCAGGAGGTTAACCGTACGTTGGTCTCGGCAGGAGTGGATGAGGTCTGGGCGGACAAAATAGATAATCTGATCGTATTGCTATTCATTATAGGAATTGCTTTATTGGCTAATCTGATCTGTCGAAAAATTATTCTGCGGGTAGTGGCCAAGTTGGTGAAGCAGACTAAAGCTACTTGGGACGATATTGTATTCAACCATAAAGTGATGGTGAATGTCAGCCGGATGGTAGCACCTATCTTGATTTATATTGCCATTCCTATCGCATTCCCCGAGCATGCGGATTCTGATTTACTTGATTTCCTGCGCCGTCTCTGCCTGATATATATCATTGCTGTTTTTCTTCGTTTTATCAGTGCTTTGTTTACGGCTGTCTATCAAGTATACAGTGAGCGGGAGCAGTATAGGGACAAACCGTTGAAAGGACTTTTGCAAACGGCACAAGTGATTCTTTTCTTTATAGGAGCTATCATTATTATCAGTATTTTGATCAATCAGAGTCCGATGGTCTTACTGACCGGATTAGGAGCATCTGCCGCTATCCTGATGTTGGTATTCAAAGACAGTATCATGGGATTTGTGTCCGGTATCCAGCTTTCTGCCAACAATATGCTGAAAGTGGGCGATTGGATTACTATGCCAAAATATGGGGCGGACGGTACTGTGATAGAGGTTACCCTGAATACTGTAAAGGTACGTAATTTTGATAATACGATAACGACTATTCCTCCTTACCTCCTGATAAGCGATTCTTTCCAGAATTGGCAAGGGATGCAGGAATCCGGTGGACGTCGAGTGAAGCGTTCCATTAATATTGATATGACGAGTGTACGCTTCTGCACTCCGGAAATGCTGGAGAAATATCGTAAGATACAGTTATTGACAAATTATGTAGAGGAGACGGAGAGGGTAGTAGAAGAATATAATAAGGAACATGATATTGACAATTCCGTGTTAGTGAACGGACGAAGACAGACCAATCTGGGAGTTTTCCGTGCCTATCTGACAAATTATTTGCGGAGTTTGCCTACCGTTAATCAGGAAATGACTTGCATGGTACGTCAACTTCAGCCTACAGAGACAGGTATTCCATTGGAACTTTATTTCTTCTCTGCCAACAAAGTTTGGGTGGCGTATGAGGGCATACAGGCAGACGTGTTCGATCATGTGCTGGCCATCATTCCGGAGTTCGGTCTGCGAATCTTCCAAAATCCTTCAGGTGAAGACCTGCGTCGGATAGGAGTGAAGATAGAACATTGATTCAAAAAATAGCATATTATATAAACGATACATACTGTTAACTATAATTGATTATGAATACACCTATACCCAACCAGATTATCCGTGAGATTACACCTTTGTCTGACAAAGACTGTTTCTATATTGCAGAACGTTATAAAACGGAATTTACTTATCCGATTCATAATCATTCTGAATTTGAACTGAACTTTACAGAGAAGGCTGCGGGAGTAAGACGTGTTGTGGGAGATTCCTCTGAAGTGATAGGAGATTATG
Source organism: Bacteroides faecis (assembly GCF_020091505.1). Lineage (NCBI taxonomy): Bacteria > Pseudomonadati > Bacteroidota > Bacteroidia > Bacteroidales > Bacteroidaceae > Bacteroides > Bacteroides faecis. The sequence continues at coordinate 2,218,314 of NZ_CP081916.1, forward strand.
ATCTGGTTCTGATCACAGGCAAAGATCTGGAACATGTATGGGAACAAAATGAATGTCGTTCCAAAGAGATACGAGAGATCACTATTCAATTCTCTTCAGACCTGTTCTTTAAGAGCTTTATCAATAAAAACCAGTTCGACTCTATTCGCCGGATGCTGGATAAGGCTCAGAAAGGACTCTGTTTTCCGATGTCTGCTATACTCAAGATCTATCCCATGCTGGATACGCTTGCTTCTGAAAAGCAAGGATTCTATGCAGTTATCAAATTTATGACGATTCTCTATGAGCTCTCTCTCTTTGAGGAAGAAGCCCGGACATTATCCAGTTCTTCTTTTGCTAAGATTGATGTCCATTCCGATAGTCGTCGTGTACAAAAGGTGCAGGAGTATATCAATCTTCACTATCAGGAAGAAATTCGATTGGGGCAGTTGGCTGGTATGGTCGGAATGACTGATGTGTCGTTCAGCCGCTTCTTTAAATTGCGCACGGGGAAAAACCTTTCCGACTATATCATTGATATCCGGTTGGGTTTTGCTTCGCGGTTGCTGGTAGATTCTACGATGTCTATCGCAGAAATCTGTTATGAGTGCGGGTTCAATAACCTTTCTAATTTTAATCGTATCTTTAAGAAGAAAAAAGATTGTTCTCCTAAAGAGTTTCGCGAGAACTACCGGAAGAAAAAGAAACTGATCTAGCTTTTCTGTATCCACCCTATTATAATAGTTTAGAGTCCTGTTCCCTGAGATTTATTCTTCGGGGTACTAAAATCTATTATCCGTTATGCAGATTAAATCTTACAGAGAAGTGGATTAAAGCTGTATTGTAAGTCGTTGATAACAAGTTTGTAACACGATGTAATAAACCTGAAACGGCTATTTCAAACCATTGTATCTGATTCGTATTCGTATTGTAACCTCCTCCTTCTACCTTTGCCGACGTAATTAAAAACGTAGAGCGAAGTTCGATGAAAAAACTATTTCTTTTTAGATTTTCTGTTGCAGCCTTTTTTTGTTTGTTGTGTGTTCTTCCTGCATTGGCTGCCAATATCAAGATTAAAGGTGCGGTGAAAGACAAGCTCTCCAAAGAACCTTTGATTGGAGCAACGATACGATTGGTGGGAACTCCTGCCGGAGCTGTGACCGATATGGACGGTAATTTTGAGTTGAACAGTACCGGTGTGTTGGAAGGTATGTATGATGTTGAAATAAAATATATAGGATACAAGACGGAAGTACGCCGCAAAGTTCGTGTGGAGAACGGGAAACTGGTGATTTGGGATCTGGAATTGGAGACGGATACACATGAACTCTCGGATGTAGTGGTGGTAGCAAAGAAGAATCGCGAGAATGAGAATATGTTGTTGCTCGAACAACAAAAAGCAGTCATTGCCGTGCAGGCTGTCAGCGTCAAGGAGCTTTCCCGCAAAGGTGTTTCCGATGCGGAGGGAGCTGTAACCAAAGTGGTGGGGGTTTCTAAACAGGATGGAGTCAAGAATGTCTTTGTCCGCGGACTGGGCGACCGCTATAACGCGACTACCTTTAACGGATTTTCTGTTCCTTCGGAAGATCCGGAATATAAGAATATCTCTCTCGACTTCTTCGGTACGGATATTATTCAGTCTGTTGGCGTTAATAAGGCATTTAATGCCGGAGGTATCAGTGATGTGGGCGGTGCGACGATCGACATTGTTTCCAAAGAACTGATCGGTAGCGGAAACCTGAATATCGGTATTTCCGGTGGACTGAACACTCAGACAGTGACAGCCGACTTTCTGAAACTCGACGGAGTCAATTTTCTGGGTTTTGCCAATACAACAGAACCTGCCGATGAAAATAGCTGGGGATTCAAGAATAAACTGGACCCTTCCAGTCAGAGCTTTCAGATGAACCGAAGTTACAGCATCTCCGGTGGAAAGCGGTTTTATCTAGGAAAAGACAAGAATCCGCTCTCTTTCTTCCTGACTGCCGGACATACGACAGATTATCAATATACGGATGAAACAATTCGTAATACAACGACAAGTGGTACGGTGTACAAAGATATGACGGGTAAGAAGTACACCGAGAATATCAGTCAGCTGGCACTGGCCAATGTGGATTATGATATGCAGAACCGTCATCATGTGAGTTACAATTTTATGATGATTCATGCCAATGTGCAATCTGTGGGTGACTATACCGGTAAAAACTCGATCTTTAGTGATGATTATGATAATCAAGGATTTACCCGTCGCCAGCAAACGAATGACAACTTGCTGATCGTTAACCAGCTGATGACTAACTGGGGACTGACCAAAACATTGAGTCTGGATGCCGGTGCTTCTTATAATATTGTGAAAGGAAACGAACCCGACCGCCGGATCAACAATATAACAAAGGCAGAAGAAGGCTACACCTTACTTAGAGGTAACTCCCAACAACGGTACTTCTCCACTTTGGATGAAGATGACATCAATGTAAAGGCAGGACTTGTTTATCGTCTGAAAGATAATGTAGAAGAAATCTCTCAAATACGTCTTGGCTATGCGGGCCGGTTTGTTGATGATAATTTTAAAGCGACTGAATACAATCTGACTGTGGGACACGCTTCTTCCATTCCTTCACTCGACAATTTTTCGCTCGACGACTATTATAATCAGACGAATCTTTCTTCCGGATGGTTTGCCGTTCAGAAGAACATCGATAAGTATTCGGTCACGAAAAATATTCATTCCGCTTATGCGGAAGCTACTTACCAGTTTACTCCCCAGTGGATTGTAAATGTAGGAATGAAATATGATAATGTAGATATTCAGGTAGACTATAATGTGAATAAAGGTGGTTCGGAAGGGAACAACACGATTCAAAAGGACTTTTTTCTTCCAAGTTTGAATTTGAAATACAATCTGAGTGAGAAGCACTCCTTACGTTTGGGTGCAAGTAAAACTTATACGTTGCCGCAACCTAAGGAAATTTCTCCTTATCGTTACGTAGGAGTGAACTTTAACAGTCAGGGTAATGCGAACCTGAAGCCCTCGGACAACTATAACGTCGATTTGAAATGGGACTTTAATCCTACTCCGACTGAACTGATTTCTCTGACAGCCTTTTATAAACTCATCAAGAATCCGATCTCACGCATTGAGGTAGCAAGTGCCGGAGGATATCTTTCTTATGAGAACATAGCAGATAAGGCAACGGTAGCCGGAGCGGAAGTGGAGGTACGCAAAAACCTGTTTGTCCGCCCGGTAAGCAGTGCGGCAAACGGAATGAATAAACTCTCTTTCGGTTTGAACGGATCGTATATCTATACGAATGCGAAAATGCCTTTGGCAACCGTTACCACCGGGTCGCAACTGGAAGGTGCCGCCCCCTGGATTGCTAATTTTGACTTATCTCATAACTACACAAAAGGAGATCATAGTTTCATCAATACATTGGTGCTCAACTATGTCAGCGATAAAATTTATACCATCGGTACGCAAGGCTATCAGGATATCATGGAACAGGAAATCATGACACTTGACTTCGTCTCGCAGGCCAAACTGAATAAGTATATCTCACTTACACTGAAAGCCCGTAACCTTCTGAACCCATCGTATAAGTTGAGTCGCAAGGCTAATGAAAGTGGAGAAGAAGTGGTACTTAGCGATTACAAAAAAGGAATAAATATCAGTCTGGGAGTGTCGTGCACATTTTAAACCGGATCATGAAATAAGATTATTAACTAATTATTAAAGTAAAATGAAAAGATTGTTTGTAAACTTGATGACGTTTGCCGCTATGGCAACTGCACTGACATTCACTGCATGTAGTAGTGATAGTGACGGAGATGGTAATGGAAATGGAAACGGTGGAAATGGTGAAGGAACAGGTAGCTCTATCGTGGTAGGCGAAAATATTCTGTCCGGAACACTGACCGGTGAACAGACATTGGATGCGAAAGAATACATTCTGAACGGAACAGTCATCATTGCCGACGGAGGTCGTTTGAATATTCCTGCCGGAACTACCATCAAGGCACGTGAAGGTTTCAGCAGTTATCTGTTGGTTGCACAGGGAGGTAAACTCTATGCCGATGGTACGGCGGATAAACCAATCGTCTTTACGGCAAATACAACAAGTCCGGTGTCCGGATATTGGGGTGGAGTAATCATCAATGGTAAAGCTCCTATTTCCGGTTCGAAGGCCGATAAGAGTGATACAGCATTGACTGAAATCAACAATGACTATAAATACGGCGGTAATGTAGACAATGATTGCTCCGGTTCATTGACTTACGTGAAAATCTGCTATGCAGGTGCCCGCTCTACTGCGGATATCGAACATAACGGACTGACCTTGAACGGTGTTGGTAACGGAACAAAAATAGAAAATATCTATGTGTTGGAAAGTGCTGACGATGCAATCGAATTCTTTGGTGGTACGGTGAACGTAACTAACTTGTTGGCTGTTAATCCGGACGACGATATGTTCGACTTTACACAAGGTTATTGTGGTACATTGAAGAACTGTTATGGCGTTTGGGAAAGAGACTATACAAGTACGGAAGCCGATCCGCGCGGTATCGAAGCTGACGGTAATATGGATGGTCTGTATCCGGATCATTTGCGTCAGTCTGACTTTATAGTAGAAAACATGACGATCGTAAACAATGCTGCCAATACCACAGATAACGTAGACCGTATGCAAGATGTGATTAAAGTACGTCGCGGTGCGAAAGCTACTATCAAGAATGCATTAGTGAAAGGTACAGGCGGAACAATCGATTTGATCGATATGAAGGACAGTAAAGGTGCGGGTGACGCCAATTCCAGTATTAATATTACTAATACGCTGAGCATCACAGGAGGTAATAAGCTGAATGGTGACTTGAACACATTGGTTGAATCTGAAAACAATACCGGTGCGGATGCTTCTTTGTTCGGCTGGACAGGATCTAATTTATCTTCATTCTAATATACAAATTCGAAATCCGTTTTTATAGAGTTCAAGGGAGGCTTTGCAGGTGACTGTAATGTCCTCCCTTGCCGCATTTATATTTTCTTATTTAACCTCTTTCTTTTTAATAGCAATTATTTCAGGTTTTATATGATTTGCCTGATACTATTTCGTATATTTGTTCTTTCATTACTGTACAAGACATAAAATATGCAAACAGACAACGAACGATACCGAAAAATGGCTTCTCTAGCCCAAGTAGGATGGTGGGAAGCAGATATATCGGCAGGATATTACTTATGTTCTGATTTTCTTTGCGACCTGTTAGGATTGGAAGGTGATACTATTTCAGCAGCAGAATTTATAAATATGGTGCGTGAGGATTATCGTGATCAAATCTTTCAGGAGTTTCGCGCAAACTCATCTATTCATAAAGACTTTTACGAACAAACCTTTCCCATTCATTCAAAATATGGTGAAGTCTGGTTGCATACCCGCCTGGCTTTTCGTGAAGCCGGTACGGGAGACAATGGCGGAGACCGGTCTTTCGGAGTGATTCAACGGGTGGAGGCTCCCAAAGAAGAGGAACAGCGAAACGCTTTGCGGCGTGTGAATGATCTGCTTCGTCGTCAAGGTTTTATTTCGCAATCTCTGCTTCGTTTTCTTCGGGATGATGAGATAGAATCTTGTATCTCGGATATCCTAAAAGATATACTGAATATTTATCATGGCAGGGGGCGTGTTTATATCTTTGAGTATGATAAAACACAGACTCATCATAGTTGTATCTATGAAGTTGTTTCCGAAGGTGTTTCGGCAGAGAAAGATAGTCTGCAATGTATACCTACTGATGAATCGAAGTGGTGGAGCCAGCAAATCTTATCCGGCAAACCTATTGTACTGCACTCATTGAAGCAGTTGCCGGAAGAGGCGGTGGATGAATATCAGATACTTGTCGTTCAAGGTATCACCTCATTGATGGTCACTCCTCTGATGGCGGGCGATCATGTGTGGGGATACATGGGTATTGATCTGGTAGATACTTATCATGAATGGAGTAATGAAGATTTTCAGTGGTTCTCTTCATTGGGAAATATCATTAGTATTTGCATCGAATTGCGTAAAGCCAAAGACCGTGTAACCCGGGAGCAGTCTTTCCTGAAAAATCTTTTCCACTTTATGCCGATGGGATATATACGTATGTCTATCATTCGCGATGAAAAGAATCAGCCTTGTGATTACCGGATAACGGATGCTAACCAGATCAGTACCCGTTTCTTTGGAAATCCGCTGCAAGAATATATGGGGGCTTTAGCCTCCGAGATATATCGTGATCCTTCATCAAAACTGGATTTCCTGGTTGATGTGTTGGAAAGTGACTCATATAAGGAGAAAGATGAATACTTTCCTAATACAGGATTGTATAGCCATTGGATTCTTTATTCGCCTGAGAAAGATGAAGTAGTCGGTCTGTTTACGGATTCTACGGAAGCTGTAAAAGCGAACCGGGCATTGGACCGTAGCGAGAAACTCTTTAAAAGCATTTTTGCCAATATTCCGGCAGGGGTGGAGATCTATGATAAAGATGGATATTTGATCGACTTGAACAATAAAGATCTGGAGATATTTGCTGTGGCAGATAAGAGCGATGTGATCGGAGTCAATTTCTTTGATAATCCCAATGTGCCGCAGGATATTCGTGACCGGGTACGGGATGAAGACTTGGTGGATTTCCGTTTAAGCTATTCTTTTGAACGTGCACAAGGATATTACCAGCCTAATCGCTCCAGTACCATTGATATATATACGAAAGTTAGCAAACTGTATGACAATGAAGGAAACTTTAATGGGTATATCCTGATTAGTATTGATAATACGGAAAGCATTGATGCCATGAATCGTATCCATGATTTTGAGAATTTCTTCCTCCTGATATCAGACTATGCGAAAGTAGGATATGCGAAGTTGAATCTTTTGAATCGGAAAGGATACGCCATTAAACAATGGTACAAGAATTTGGGAGAGGACGAAGATGTTCCGTTAGCTGATATTGTGGGAGTTTATCGCAATATGCACCCGGATGATCGTCAGTCTATCCTTGACTTTTATAAAGAAGTAAGAACAGGGAACCGGAAACACTTCCAGGGAGAAATGAGGGTGAAACGTCCGGGTAATAAAGATGAGTGGAACTGGATACGAATGAATGTGGTGGTTACTACCTATCTGCCTGAGAAAAATGAAATAGAGATCATAGGGATCAATTATGATATTACAGAGCTGAAAGAGACGGAGGCAGAATTGATTCTGGCACGTGATAAGGCGCAGATGATGGATCGACTGAAAAGTGCTTTCCTTGCCAATATGAGTCATGAAATCCGTACGCCACTGAATGCGATTGTTGGTTTCTCAGACTTGCTGGTTGATACGGAAAGTATCGAGGAACGGCGGGAATATATCCAGATTGTCAAGGAGAACAATGACTTGCTTTTACAACTGATTTCGGATATACTGGACTTATCGAAGATCGAGGCAGGTACATTTGAATTCACTAGTGGAGATGTAGATGTGAATATGCTTTGTGAAGATATTGTCCGTTCCATGCAGATGAAGGTGAAGGAGAATGTGGAACTGGTATTTGATCCGCATCTTGCGGAATGTAGAATTATCAGTGACCGCAATCGTCTGCATCAGGTGATTTCCAATTTTGTAAATAATGCGATTAAGTTTACTTCGGAAGGCAGTATTCGTGTAGGTTATCAACAGGAGGGAGGAGAACTGGAGTTTTATGTGCAAGATACGGGAGTTGGCATTGACAAAGAAGGCCAGTCACATATTTTTGAACGTTTTGTGAAGCTGAATTCATTTGTGCATGGTACCGGTTTAGGTCTCTCTATCTGTCAAAGTATTGTGGAACAAATGGGTGGGCAAATAGGAGTGGAATCCGAGCCGGGAAAAGGTTCGCGTTTTTGGTTCCGTCTTCCTTGTTTCGTGGTGGTTTCAGAAAAATAGATAAGTAAGAATGCTATAAAAGTAACGGTCTTGATGAGATTTCCTCATCAAGACCGTTACTTTTATAGAGAGTCGGTTTCTTATATTCCGAATGATAGTTTATCGATAGACTGATATACGATGCTTGCGATACCCAGTCCGATAATACCCAGTGTGCAGAGTGCCAGTCCCCACTTCGTGCAGCGGTCGCTGCGGAAAGTTGGAATCGGATGATCGGAAGGCGTGATATACATTGCTTTTACGATCAACAGATAGTAATATAATGAAATTACAGTGTTGGCTAATGCTATGAATACCAGCAGATGGAAACCTGCCTCGAAAGCTGCCATAAAAATGAAGAACTTTGAGAAGAATCCTGCAAACGGCGGGATACCTGCCAACGAGAACAGGGAAATAGTCATTAGGAAAGCCATTTTCGGGTTCGTCTTATAAAGTCCTGCATAATCTTCGAGTGTAAACTTCTGACTACGTAACGCTACGATGGTAATCACAGCGAATACGCCGAGATTGGCAGCAGCATATACAAGTACGTAATATACCAAAGCAGTCATTCCCTGTGCTGTTCCTCCGATGATACCCAGCATGATATATCCTGCCTGTGAAATACTGGAGAACGCCATCAGTCGTTTTAAGTTCTGCTGACGGATAGCGAATATGTTGGCAATGGTGATAGAGGCGATAGTCACCCAGTAAAGCACTTCCTGCCAGTCATGTATCATCGGTGCGAATACTTTGATCAGGATAGCCATCAGCACAAATGCTGCCGAACCTTTAGAAATGACACTCAGGTAGGCAGTAACTGCACTTGGTGCGCCTTCGTAAACGTCTGCCGTCCATAAATGGAACGGGACCAGAGAAAGTTTAAACGCCATACCGGTAAAGAAGAATACAAATGCCATGATTTGCAACGGATTTCCGTCGATATGTGCAGGAAGGTCTTCGAAATAGAGTGTTCCTGCGGAACCGTAAATCATAGAAAGACCAAAGAGCAACAGTGCACTGGAGAAGAGGGCGGTAAGGATGTACTTGGCACCGGCTTCAGCAGAGTTGTGACGATACTTGTCGAAAGCAATTAATGCTGCCATAGGGATGGAGGCTGTTTCCAGTCCGATAAAGAACATCAGGAAGTGTCCTGCGGAAATCATAAGATACATACCGAACAAGGTAGAGAGTATAAGTACATAGAACTCGCCTTGTTTGAATGAAGTATCATCGCGTTTCATCCATTCGTGTGCCATCAGGAAAACGATCAGTGTACCTATATTCAGTATTGATTTGACAACCGTATGCATGGGCACATAGTGATACATGCCGCCAAAAATATCGGCAGTTGTCCCGGGAACCAGATTGATCGCTGTATGGATTGCCATCAGGATAACAGGCAGCATGGTGTTTAAGACAGGTGTCGTTCCTTTTTGCTTGTGTGCGTCCGGGCTCATGAAGAGATCGGCAAGGAATAGCAGTAGTAAAACTGCTATGAGCGACAGCTCTTCCCGCATATGTAGAAATTGTGAATAATCCATCTTTATAAATTAAGAATTAAAGATTAAAAATTAAAGGTTATGGGATGAGTTGTGAGACCACAGGGAGTACACTTTCACCAATCATGTGGCTTACCCAGAAAGGAGCCATACCCAATCCGGCTACACAAACGATGAGGCAAATAACAGCTACGCGTTCATCCCAGGTCGCATCTGTCAATGCGAGATGATGTTTGTTAGTGCAGGTGCCGTACAGAATCTTGCCTACCAGACGCAGGATATAAACTGCCGTAATAACAATGGATGAACAAGCGATGATGGTCAGTGTACGGTGGAATACATCGTTGTTCTGGAAAGATCCGACGAAGATGGTCATTTCAGCAATGAATCCACTTAAGCCCGGCAAACCGAGATTGGCAAGACCGGCAATCACATAACAAACGCTGAGGAACGGCATCACTTTCATTAACCCTGCAAGTTCGCGGACATCGCGGGTATGCGTACGTCCGTAGATCATACCGATCAGGGCGAAGAACAAGGCTGTCATCAATCCGTGGGAAAGCATCTGAAGAATGGCTCCTGTTGCGGCTGTCTGATTCAGCATCAGAATGGCAAAAAGTACCAGTCCGCAGTGAGATACGGAAGAGTAAGCATTGATGTATTTCAAGTCTGTCTGTACGCAAGCGGAGAAAGCTCCGTAGACAACAGAGATACCTGTCAGTATCAGGAAGATCCATGAAAGTTCATTAGCAGCTTCCGGCATCAGATACATGGCAATACGGAAACATCCGTAACCTCCCAATTTCATTAGTACTCCGGCATGAAGCATGGATACGGCAGTCGGTGCGGAAGCATGACCGTCGGGACTCCATGTATGGAATGGGAAAAGAGCACCCAATACGCCAAACCCAAGGAAGGTCAGCGGGAACCAGATGCATTGCTGTGCAAAAGGTATGTTGTGCAACTGTGCAATCTCCAGAAGGTTCATGGTAGTAGCTCCCGAACCGAAATAGATTCCGAGGATACCGATCAGCAGGAAAGCGGAACCACCCATTAGCATAAGTGTCAGTTTCATGGCTGCATATTCTTTCCGTCCCGATCCCCATACGCCGATTAGCAGGTACATAGGAATCAACGCGATTTCGTAGAACATGAACATGGTAAACAAGTCGATTGATATAAAGAATCCGAATACTCCCATAGACAATAGGGTGAACCAGAGGAAATATTCTTTTGTCAGAGGTTGCAGACGCCAGGAAGCGAACGTACCTGTGAACACAATAATGGCAGACAATAATAACATCGCTACCGAAATTCCGTCAACACCTACCGAATAAGCGATGTTGAGCGGAGCATACCAAACCGTATCTGCACGGAATAACATTTCTGCCGTGTTTCCGGCACTGCGTTCTCCCAAATACATGAAGGTAAGAACGACGGAGGCTATCAGAAGTGCCGATGCGCCGGTAACCATAACCCCTCGGATTGCTTTTATGCCCCGTGCTGCCCAAAGTCCGGCAAGCATCAGTAAGGGGATGAGTACGAAGATTGATAAAAAATTCATCTTTATGATTTACTAATTAAAGATTTACTATTTACTATATTAAAGAACCAACAGCAGGATAAGCGCCAACGCTCCGCAAAGGAACACATATGCGTATTGCTGTACCTGACCGCTTTGTAAACCACGAATTTCGTCGCTGGTTGTATTCGTTGCCCATGCCAGAAAATCAAAGAATCCGTCTACAACATGACGGTCAAACCAGGCGATAGGAGTAGAAATGCAGCGGAAGATAATCTTGTGTGTTACAAACTGGTATATATCGTCGATATAAAAACGATTGTATGCCGCCTTGTGTAAGCCTTTAAACTGTTTGGCCAACGAATCGGCGACTGGCTGTCTGGCATTCTTATACATCCAGGTAGCAACTGCTATAGAAATGATTGCAATAACAACACTTGTGATAGCTACTGACGGATCAAGATGAATAGAATAGGATTCACCGTTCGAACTGATAAAGTGTCCGAAAGGGATGAAACCTGCTCCACAGGTAACAGCAGCCAGAAACATTAATGGAAATGTCATAGCCAACGGACTTTCATGTAGGTGGCAAGGTGCCGCTTCCTGGTTTCCGTGCGGTGTATGATCCGAATGGGAACTTGCCCGGGACGGCTCTTTCCCCCAGAAGATACCATAGTAGAGACGGAACATGTAGAATGCTGTCATTGCAGCAATCACTGTCATTACCCAACCCATTACCGGACTGTATTGGAAGCATGCTGCCAGAATCTCATCTTTGGAGAAGAAACCGGAGAATGGAGGAATACCGGCAATGGCAAGACAGGCAATCAGGAATGTCCAGTGAGTAATAGGCATGTATTTGCGTAATCCTCCCATAGCTGACATTTCGTTGGAGTGTACCGCATGGATAATGCTGCCGGCACCCAAAAATAGTAATGCTTTGAACATGGCATGTGTGAAGAGGTGGAACATGGAAGCCATGTAGCCCAAACCTCCTTCATGTGGGTCCATAGAAGTACAAACGCCTAAAGCTACCATCATAAAGCCAATCTGTGAGATCGTAGAGAATGCCAGTACACGCTTGATGTCCGATTGTACGCAAGCTACACTTGCAGCATAGAAAGCCGTGAAGGCACCTACCCAGGCAATCATGTGCAGCACATCAGGTGCATAAGCGATGAAAAGCGGAAACATACGGGCAACCAGATACACACCGGCAACGACCATTGTAGCAGCATGGATTAGGGCACTGACCGGAGTCGGACCTTCCATGGCATCAGGTAACCAAATGTGTAATGGGAACATGGCACTCTTTCCGGCACCACCGACAAACATCAGTCCGAGCGCTAATGGAAGCATGGAGGCTCCGCCACTAATCAATGAAACTGTGTCCGGGGTAAAACCGAAGGTTCCACCATAATATCCGTAGATCAGAATACCGATCAGGAAACCCAGGTCAGCAAAACGAGTGACGATGAACGCTTTCTTGGAAGCCGCAATAGCAGCAGGTTTGGTATAGTAGAATCCGATCAGTAAGTAAGAATTTACACCCACCAGTTCCCAGAAAAGATACATCTGGAAAATATTTGTTGCCACAACCAGTCCCAGCATAGACATGGTGAAGAGTGACAGGAAAGCGTAATAACGTTGAAAACCAGTCTCGCCTTTCATATAACCGAAGGAGTAGATATGCACCATCAGTGATACGGTGGAGATGACGATCAACATCATCACAGATATGGGATCGAGCAGAATGCCCAAGTCAAATCGTAAAGTCTCGGTGAAAGGAAGCCACGTAAAATTATAAGGTATCAATGTGGCAAATGTTCCGTCTTCCAGGCGTGGAGCGGAGAAATATTGGAAAGCTGTAACGTATGATAGTACTGCTACTGCTCCCAGTATCAGCGTACCGATAGTACCCGCTGTCCGATGAGACATCCATTTTCCTCCGATTCCCAGAATGAGGAAGGAGAGGAAGGGAAGAAGGAGTATTAGAATTGTTAGTTCCATACAGTTTGTTTTAATTACTTGTTTTATTATAATTCATTCTTTATCTTTTAGCTTATAGCCGTCATTACCGGACTTGCCGTTGTGTTTCCCGGTATGAAACCTTTGTTTCCCCGGTGCGAAACTCTTGTTTCCCCGGCGTGAAACTCTTGTTTCCCCGGTATGAAACTTTTAGTTTCAAGGCATGAAACTCTTAGCTCCTCCGGTGATGAAACGCGTCACCACTTCAAGTCGTCCAGATTGCGAACCTGAATGCTTCGGAGATTACGATAAATGTTAATCATGATGGCGATAGCGATTGCTGTTTCCGCAGCCGAGATGGCGATGGAAAAGAGTGCAAAGAAATAACCTTCCATTCCTCCCGGAAAGAGAAAACGGTTGAACACGGCGAAGTTGATGTCCGTGGCATTCAGCATTAACTCTACAGAAATCAGGATAGCCAGCGTGTTACGGCGGGTAAAGAATCCATAGATTCCTGCAAACATCATGATGGTAGAAACTACCAGATAATATTCCATGTGTATCATATCTGAAATTATTAGGTTTTAAGTGTTAAGTATTAATTCCCTGCGGTTCATTGCGCAGCCTAATACCTGATACTTAATAGTTAATACTTACTTATTTATCTCTTTCGGGCGATTATGATACCACCGATGATACAAGCCAGCAATAAAATACTGATTGCTTCGAAAGGTAATATATAACCATATTTGTCACTGCTTAGCAGGGCATTACCGATAGCGTGAATGTTTATCTCCTGCGGTGCCAGATTTCCGGTTTGCAGGAAGTTGTGCTTCAGAGTGATGAACAAGATAATTCCCAGACCTGCAATCATCGTAAAGAGTCCTGCCAGAAGCCTGCTTCGTTTTAGTTTCTCGGCGCGGTCACCTTCTCCGCTGGTCAGCAGGATGGAGAATACATAAAGAACGACGATACCACCGGCATAAACCATAATCTGGACAGATCCCAGAAATGTGTAACCCAGCAGGAAATAGATGCCAGCCGTGCCGAAGAGCACGAAGAGCAGATAGGTGGCTGAGCGGACAATACGTTGGGTAGTCACCGTCATGATGGACATTGCAATAATAAATGCTGCCAAAAAGTAGAATACTACTGTTTCAAGTGTTGATCCCATATCTAAACTTCTTTTTTCTTTTCAATTACTTTACTACCGACATGATTCAGTCGCAAGACAAGCTTCGTCCGGTCAAAGACAGCATGCTCGAAATTCTGGTCGAACATGATGGCGTCGTGCGGACAAGCATTCACGCACAGTTGGCAGAACATACAAGCTCCCAGGTCATATTCATATTTTGCCAGGATTTTCTTTTTCTTACCGTCCTCTGTCTCAATCGTTTCGCTGGTCACTTTGATTGTATCGTTCGGACAAGCCATCTGACACAATCCGCAGGCTACACAGCGGTGTTCGTTATTCTCATTGTGGGGCATTGCCAGTGTACCACGGAACCGGTCGAACATTTTCAGCTCTTTCCGGTTTTCAGGATACTGTTCAGTCACCTTCTTACGGAAGTATACCTTGATACTGGTTTTCATACCCGTTGCCAGAGTGCTGATACCATGTATCAGTCCTCCTAAGTACGTATATTTTTGATCTTTATATTCCATAATTCTTATATTATATGATTATTCCAAATGGAAACCCGGTTGCGCCGTCTTACCGTTTAAAAGTGGAAGCCGAAAGCGACACAACATGCCATTAACAATAGGTTTACCATAGAAATAGGAACCAGATATTTCCATTCCAGATTCAGAATCTGGTCGATACGCAGACGTGGGAAAGTCCATTTGATCCACATTAAGAGGAACACAACGAAGAATGCCTTGGCAAAGAACCAGATGAAGCCGGGGATGTAGTCCATTACAGCGTTGAATCCGTCCAGACCAACGATATGCAGCGGCATCCAGCCTCCTAAGAAGATAGTAGCGGCTACACTGGCTACGATAAACAAATTCAGATATTCCGCTAGATAAAAGAAACCGAAGTGCATACCGGAATATTCCGTATGATATCCGGCTGTCAATTCACTTTCAGCTTCAGGAAGGTCGAACGGACCACGGTTACATTCTGCATTTCCGGCAATGAGATAGATGATGAAAGCAATCACGGCAGGAATATGTCCTTTAAAGATAAACCATCCGTTGGCTTGCCCCTCTACAATTTCAGAGAATTGCATGGTACCCATCAGTACAACCATCGTCATGATACTCATGCCTACAGACAGTTCATAACTGATAATCTGTGCACCGCTTCGCATGGCACCGATCAGAGAAAACTTATTATTACTACCCCAGCCGGCAAGCAGAATACCTACTACACCGATACTGGAAGCTGCCAGCAGGAAGAATACGCCCACATTAAAATTCAGAATTTCCGCTCCTTTATTAAAAGGAATACAAGCGAAAGTGAGGAACGAGGCGATAATTACCATGAATGGAGCCAGGTTGTAGAGAAAGCGGTCGGCATCCTTTGGAGTGAAAATCTCCTTGGTCAGCATCTTGAGTACGTCGCATATCACTTGAATAGAACCCCATTTACCGACACGGTTCGGACCGAGACGGCACTGGAAGAAACCACAGACTTTACGTTCCATGTAAATTAATACGATAGCCAGAATAGCATATAGTGCAATGATGCACACGCCGACAGCTACGCACTCTATAAAGATAGCCCATCCCTCCGGCATGACGGAGAGCAGCAGCTCATGTATCCAGTTTGTTACTATACTAAAGTCGAACATATATATTTTAATTATTAGGTTTTAAGTATTAAGTATTAATTCCATGCGGAATATAGCGTATATCATATTGCATAGTCGGTTAATACTTAATACTTTATACTTAATACTTGTTTTATCTCTTGTTTATCGGTCGATATCCGGTACTACATAGTCCAGTGTTCCTCCGATGGCAATCAAGTCAGCGATCTTTGCTCCGCGACAAATCGTATCGATTGCAGCAACAAGTGGCAATCCCGTAGCGCGATAGTGCAGGCGATAAGGCATCTTGTCACCCTGACTTTCGAGAAAAACTCCGAATTCTCCACGGCTTCCTTCTACGGCAGCATAATAACTGCCTTCGGGAACACGGATGATAGGTTTCATCTTTTCCTGGTAGGGTCCTTCGGGAATATTGTCTATTAATTGCTCAATAATCTTCAGGCTTTCCATGATTTCGTCCATACGAACCAAGTAACGGGCAAAACAGTCGCCTTCCGTATAAACAATTTCCTGAAAGTCTACTTTATCATATACACCATACGGTATTCGCTTACGCACATCACAAGCCCATCCTGAAGCACGGCCTGTACCTCCGGTACAACCAAATGAAATTGCATCTTCACGACTTAAGACACCGACTCCCTTCATACGGCTTTGAGCGATAATGTTGCCGGTAAATATGTCATGGTATTCGTGAATGATTCCTCTCATATAAGGGATAAATTCTTTCACTCGTTTGATGAAATTAGGATGAAGGTCAGCTTGTACACCACCAATAGTATTGTAGTTCATAATCAAGCGTCCGCCACAAGTTTCTTCAAAAATATCGAGAATCTTTTCACGGTCACGGAATCCATAGAAGAAAGCTGTTAGTGCTCCGAGGTCCATGGCAAGCGCGGAGTAGAATAGTAAGTGAGAGTCAATGCGTTGCAACTCATCCATGATAGTACGGATGTATTTGACACGGTCGCTCACTTCAATGCCCATTGCTTTCTCGATACACATGCATAAAGCATGGCGGTTTTGGTGTGCTCCCAGATAATCGAGGCGGTCTGTTAACGCCAGTGTCTGCGGATATGTAAGACTTTCGTTCATTTTTTCAATACCCCGGTGGATATAACCGCAGTTAGCATCGATTTTACGAATGATCTCGCCTTCAAGAGAAACGCGGAAGCGCATTACACCATGCGTTGCAGGGTGTTGCGGACCAATGTTGACTACATACTCTTCTTCTCCGAAGAGTTTCATTTCTCTGTTTTTAATGGTTCCGTCCGGATTAAGTTCTATTTCCTGTGTTGTATCGAACGTCTCCTCGTTGGCCATACAAAGCGGATTGTCTTTCTCCGGATCATTATCTTTACGCATGGGGTATCCTACCCAATCATTACGTAAGTAAAGGCGGCGCATATCCGGATGACCTACGAAAACAATGCCATAGTAGTCGAAGACTTCGCGTTCGTAAAAGTCGGCTATCTTCCATATATCGCTGACTGACGGAATTTCCGGTCGTTCACGGTCGTTCACGGCTGTTTTTAGTGCTATCCGTTCTCCCGTAACAGTCGATTCCAGATGGTAGACAACGCCTAAACCACGGAGTTTCTCCGGGGCGTCCTTCTCGTCTGCCACTCCCCAGTCCATACCGGTCAGGCTTTCCAAGAAGTCCATCTGTTTTTCATTTCGCAAGCGCAGCATCTCGTCGTGTAACGCTGCAGGAGCTATAAATTGTATTTCTTGCATAATTGTTTAAATTAAGAATTAGGAATGAAGAATTATCTGAATTTCGGAACTACATAGAAACTCTTCATTCTTCATTTTTCATTCTTCATTTCATAAATTCCGGTTTCTTCTCTTTTCTATTCGTTCCACCAAAGAATTTTTCTATTTTCACTTTACGTTGTAATTGCATCATGCCATAATAGAAAGCTTCCGGGCGCGGCGGACATCCGGGAATATATACGTCTACCGGAAGAATCTTGTCCACTCCGTTCACCACGTGGTATGACTTTTTAAAAGGACCTCCACTGACGGCACATCCACCTACGGCAACCACATATTTCGGATCAGGCATTTGGTCATACAAGCGTTTCAGTACCGGTGCCATCTTATTCGTGATTGTTCCGCAAACCATGATCATATCAGCTTGACGCGGACTGGCACGTGCTACTTCGAACCCGAAGCGGGCCATATCATAACGCGCGGCACCCAGTGCCATGAATTCGATACCGCAACAGCTGGTTGCGAAAGTAAGCGGCCACAGTGAATTGCTGCGTCCCCAGTTGACCAGATCGTCCAGAACCCCGAGAAAAACATTCGCTCCTCCGGCATTAAGTTCTTTGACCAACTTTTCCAATGATTCATTATCGATGAATTCATCATACGGAATTGATTTTATTTTCGGTTTTTTGGTTATTTCCATTCCAAAGCTCCTTTCCTCCAGGCATAAGCAAGACCCAGAACTAAAATAATAAAGAAGAAGAGAATGCTAACGAGTCCTTGGGGCCCCATGTCATGCATGACCACTGCCCACGGGAACAAGAAAGCTGTCTCCACGTCGAACATCAGAAACAAGATGGCAAACAAGTAGTAACCTACACGGAACTGCATCCATGATTTGCCACGCGTTGGTATACCACATTCATAAGCTTCAAACTTTTGTACATTGTACGAACGTGGTGAAATAGCTCGTGAAAGGGCTATTACTACACCGACAAAAGCAAGCGCTGTCAGTAAAACAACAACTAAAAATGTAAAATTCATAATTTCAATAGCTGTTTAGATTGAATATTATATAGAGATAAACAATTAGTTTTTCCACACCCGGATGAAACCAACTGTAATGAATTGACGAATAAGATAAAAGATTGTACCGTCTAAATGACGATCTTCCTTAGGCCATATATATAATATGTAATAGGATCGTAAAAGTACTTGGGAATATGAAGTGAATGAGTTTGCGAAGTGTTTTGCTGGCTTTTATATTCACGAAAATAAGCAATCAGCAGTTGCACGCTTTTATCCGTGGGGACATGTGCAACATCTGCATGACTCATATCACAAGATTGGGTAGAATAAAAATAATATAGGCGTTCAAGAGCATTATGAACAGGGTGGTCCTGAGATACGTAGCATTTCTCCTGGCGATATGTCGGGGGGGCTACTCTGCAGTTATCTTCCATTGTTTCATTGGGAACAACATGGATCAGCAAAGCAAGTACCAGAAATAGTCCGTATTTTAAGCTTTGTTTCATCTTTCTCTTTTAACGGCTGCAAATATAGGATTAATATTCATATTTTTTGCAAAGTCCGGATTACAAAAAAGTATTTTTTAACTTGCTTTACTTCAAGTCCGTTTTTATCTTCATATTGCTCTGGAGAATTATCTTCTTTTATAGTATGAATCAGTTCGCATTTGGTTAAAAGATGTAATAAAAAGAACGATTTACGTTCTTTTTGACGAATTACCCAAAGAAAATTCATTTTTTTGCAAATTGTATATAACACATTGATATGAAATACACACTTTGCTTTATAACAATTTTACTAGGTTCATTGTTGGATCTTCATGCAAATAGCGAGAATGATTCTCTGTTGAAAGTTTTAGATAAAGTGATTTCTGAGCGTCTTGTGTATACAGAAAAGAAAGAAGCTACTATCAAAGAGCTGAAAGCGAAAAAGAAAGAACAGAAGACATTGGACGATATGTACCGTCTGAACTCCGAAATCCTCCACCAATATGAAACGTTTGTCTGCGATTCTGCAGAACAATACATTAATGAAAATATTGAGATAGCTAAAAAACTGGGTAATGAAACCTACTTATTGGAAGGCAAGTTACAGTTGGCTTTTGTTTATTCGTTGTCGGGGCTGTTTGTTCAAGCTAATGATATTTTCAAGTCTATCAATTGTTCGGATTTACCAAGTCATTTACAAGCTTTGTATTGTTGGAATCGTATTCGGTATTATGAAAACCTGATTAAATATACAGATGATGTTCGGTTCGCCAGTGAATATTTGGTTGAAAAAGAGGCATATCGAGATACAGTCATGAGTATTTTGTATGATGCCTCGGAGGAATATTCGAAAGAAAGAGCTATAAAACTTCAGGATCAGGGAAATGCAAAAGAAGCACTTAAGATACTGACTAAAATCTATCAAAAGGAAAAAACTGGTACTCATGGGTTTGCGATGATGTCTATGGGACTGTCAAGAGCGTATAGACAGGTTGGAGAGCTTGAATTAGAGGAAAAGTATCTTATATTAGCTGCTATGACCGATATAAAATTGGCAGTGAAAGAAAATGAGGCTTTATTGACTTTAGCTGTGAATTTATACCATAAAGGAGATATCGATAGATCTTATAATTATATCAAAGTAGCATTGAGTGATGCTATCTTTTATAATTCCCGTTTTAAGAATACGGTAATAGCCCGTATTCATCCTATTATAGAGAATACTTACTTATATAGGCTAGAGAAGCAAAAGCAGAATCTTCGTTTTTATATTTTGCTCACTAGTCTGTTTGTAGTAGCTCTTGCTATCACTTTATATTTCACTTATAAACAGACTAAGATTGTTTCCCGTGCAAAGAAGAATCTTAATGTTATGAATGAAGAGTTGGTTGCGTTGAACAAGAATTTGGATGAGGCTAATTTAATAAAAGAAAGATATGTAGGCTATTTTATGAACCAGTGTGCCGTTTACATTAATAAACTGGATGAATATAGGAAAAATGTAAATCGAAAAATAAAAACCGGACAAGTAGATGATTTATACAAATCTTCTTCTCGTCCTTTTGAAAAGGAACTGGAAGGATTATATACCAATTTTGATAAAGCGTTCTTAAAATTGTATCCTAATTTTGTCGAAGAGTTCAATTCATTGTTGAAACCGGAAGATTGTTATAAACTGGACAAAGACCAGTTGAATACAGAATTGCGTATTTTTGCTTTGATGCGAATGGGGATTACAGATGTTTCGCAAATTGCTGTTTTCTTGCATTACTCAGTACAAACGATCTATAATTATAAGAGTAAAGTGAAGAGGATGTCTGTATTAGATGGAAATATCTTCGAAGAAGAGGTGAAAAAGCTTGGTTCTTTGTCTCAAAAATGATTCTATTTGGTTTACCAAAACCTTAAAATGGTAAATTGGTAAAATATTGAATAATAATATGTTATCTGAAAAATACCTTTAAAAATATCTACTTTACAGCCTACTTCCAATAAGAAGTAGGCTTTTTTCATCTCTATATTTGCATCACAAGATTTTTGATAACTGAATACTAATCTAAAGAAACACAACTATGGATTTTTCAGAATTGTATCTTACTTATTATTCAAAATTAGTTCGGTTTGCAAAGGAATTTGTGATACTGGAAGAGGATGCCGAAAACATAACACAAGATGTGTTTACCGACTTATGGGCGAAGCGCGATTCTATGGATCGCATTGAAAATATGAACGCGTATCTTTTCAGGTTAATAAAGAACAGATGCTTGGATCATTTGAAACATAAAATGTTTGAACAGAAATATATTGAGTTTGTACAAACATCTTTCGAAATAGAAATGTCTTTGAAGTTACAATCTTTAGACAGGTTTGATGTATCGGATATCTCGGAAGGAAATGAAACGGAAATTCTCGTTCGCAATGCAATCAATAGTTTGCCTCGGAAATGTCGTGACATATTTTTATTAAGTCGTGTCGAAGGATTAAAATATAGAGAAATCTCAGAACGTTTGGGTATTTCAGTAAATACAGTAGAATGTCAGATGGGGATAGCACTCAAAAAGTTAAGGGTAAAACTAAATATTTGCCTTGCAGCATGACTTTTAATAATTTTATTGATATTTTTTTAGGGGTATTTACCAGGATAATCGTTCTTTTGTAAAAAGGAACGAATAATGGGAACTAATTTAAATAAATATTTTGCAGGTGAATTGACTTCAGAAGAGAAGGAAGACTTCCTTTTGGATGTGAATAATAATGGGGAAATACGAGAGGAATTTATTGAGTATCAAAATGTTGTGGCTCTTGTGGATTGGTCGTTTCCTAAGGATGATAGAGAACTTGCTAAGCAAAAACTATCTGAATTTATGAGTCGGATAGAGAATTGCGAAAATAAATAGGCTTAAAAATACCATGAATAGACTTTATAACATCATATTACTACTTGTTTTTATATGTACGCATGTTCATTCGCAACAAGCTTATTTTGTTGATGGATATCATGGAGGGATATACGGGCATTATCCGGTGAAGTGGAAAACTCAGTTTATTGTCGACCAGTTGTCCAAGCATCCGGATTGGCGAATTTGTCTGGAAATAGAGCCTGAAACATGGGATACGGTGCAAATACAGACTCCTGAAGCCTATCGACAATTAAAAAATATAGTAGTAAGTAAACAGGTAGAGTTTACAAATCCTACTTATGCTCAGCCTTATTGTTATAATATATCGGGCGAAAGCATTATACGTCAGTTTCAATATGGTATTGCTAAGATAAATAAACATTTTCCGGGAGTGACTTTTACCACTTATTCTGTGGAAGAACCTTGTTTCACAAGTTGTTTGCCTCAGATATTGAAGCTATTTGGTTTTAAGTATGCTGTACTCAAATGCCCGAATACTTGTTGGGGAGGATACACTAACGCTTATGGCGGCGAATTGGTCAATTGGGTAGGCCCGGATGGAACTCCCATTCTTACTGTTCCTCGCTATGCTTGCGAGAAATTGGAAGAGAATTCTACTTGGCAGACAACTGCTTGGTGTAATGAAGAATCTTATCTGAATGCTTGTCGTGATGCAGGGATTGAACATCCTGTGGGAATGTGTTTCCAAGATGCCGGATGGAAAAATGGTCCATGGTTGGGAAGTGGAAAGAATATAAAAAGTAATTCAATTTATGTGACGTGGAAAGATTATTTTGAGAATATTTCCATTGGTAAAACGAATGATGACTGGCATTTCTCGCAGGAAGATATGCGTGTAAACTTAATGTGGGGAAGCCAAGTGTTGCAGAGAATTGCTCAAGAAGTACGTACTTCTGAGAATAAAATAATAATGGCAGAGAAGATGTCTGTTATTGCTCATCTTGCCAATGGTTACACTTGTGTTCAGGAAGATTTGGATGAGGCATGGCGTACTTTGATGCTTGCGCAACATCATGATTCCTGGATTGTACCTTATAATGGACTAAATAAATTTGGAACGTGGGCGGATCAAATAAAGCGATGGACAGATGAGACAAATACTGTGGCTGATAAAATTACTTCCGCTTCTATATGCAGTTTTGATAACGATACTATTAATTCTGAAAATGCTCAGGGATTTGTACGTGTTTATAATACATTGGGGATAAGAAGAACAGAGCAGGTCAATGTTGTACTTCCACAGGAATATGCAGATACTGATTTGGAAGTCAATGATTGTAGAAATAAAAAAGTTGATTATTCAATAGGAAAAGAAGGTGGAAAAATTAGATTGTTGTTTGAAGCAGATGTTCCTCCCTTCGGCTACTCCACATACTGTATAAAGCAAGTAAAGACAGGTAAAAGAACGGTTTCAGGAAACGAAAAGATAATAAATGAACGGGAATATGTGGTTGAAAATGATATGTATAAAATTGTTTTTGACTTGTCGAAGGGAGGAATTATTAAAAGTCTGGTAGCCAAAAAAGAAGGAAACAAGGAGTTTGCCAAACAGACGGGTGACTATTCGATTGGTGAGCTGAGAGGCTATTTTTATGACGAAGGTAAGTTTCGGTCTTCTACAGAGACTCCAGCTAAGATGACGGTTTTGCGGAGTAATATACAAGAGACAAAGGTAAAATTGGAAGGAGAAATCGCTTCACATCCTTTTGTACAGATTATAAGCATTGCCCAAGGGGAGAAACGTATTGATTTTGATCTTACTATTAACTGGAAGAAAAATGTAGGTATAGGAGAATATAAAGAAAATAGTTGGCGGGATAATCGCAGAGCTTATTGTGATGACAGATTTAAGTTAAGTGTACTTTTCCCTGTAGATCTTCGTTCTCCCCGTATTTATAAAAACGCACCGTTTGATGTTTGTGAAAGTAAGTTAGATAATACATTTTTCAATAGTTGGGATCAGATTAAGCATAACATTATTCTCCATTGGGTTGATTTGGCAGAGCAGGAAGGGGATTATGCATTGGCTTTATTCTCAGATCATACAACTTCCTATTCACATGGAGAGGATTATCCGCTAGGATTGACTGCTCAATATTCTGGTAATGGACTTTGGGGACCTGACTATAAGATCACGGGACCATTGAGAATGAAATATGCTATTGTTCCTCATCGTGGAAAATGGGACAAGGCTGCTATTGCAACGAAGAGTGATTGTTGGAATGAACCATTGTTATGTTCTTATCATCCATCTGTAAAATTGGAGTCAAGATCATTGGTAAACTTAAAGAACAGCGGTTATCAGGTGAGTGCTGCCAATATGAAAGATGGGAAAATTATATTACGCTTGTTTAATGCGGAAGGTGACAAGAAGCAGCACAATATCACTTTTGATATACCGCTGTCTAGTATAGAAGAAGTAGATCTGAATGGTAGAATTATCGACAGAAAGACAATAAAAACACGTGCCGGAAAATCTGAAATTAGTATTTCTATCCCTCGTTTCGGTATAAAGACATTTGCTTTGAACTTGAATTGAACATATTCTAATAATAGTAAACTGTAATATTTTTATGTATAAAGCTAGCGCTAATCTTTTAATAGCTTGCTCTTTTTTGTGGCTGACAGCTTGTTCTTCGGCAGGAGTGGTAACAGAAGATTTAATTCCGACTGATTATGTAAATCCTTTTATAGGTGCCAGTACCAGTGTAGGAGCTGCCGGTGTTTATCATGGATTAGGTAAGACATTTCCCGGCGCTACTACTCCTTACGGCATGGTACAAGTAAGTCCTAATACAATAACCGGCGGTGACAATGGTTCCGGTTATAGTGATGAACATAAAACCATTGAAGGTTTTGCCTTTACCCAAATGAGTGGAGTAGGGTGGTTTGGGGATTTAGGAAATTTCCTTGTGATGCCTACAACGGGCAAATTGCAAAAAATTGCGGGTAAAGAAGATGGAAGTATAAAAGGTTATCGTTCTGCTTATGATAAAGCAACCGAAATAGCTAAAGCAGGGTATTATTCAGTAGAACTGACTGATTATAAGATTAAAGTAGAGAGTAGTGCGACACCTCATTGTGGAATATTGCAATTCACTTTCCCTTCCAGTGAGCAATCTCGTATTCAGATAGACTTGGCACGTAGAGTGGGAGGAACCTCCACTTCGCAATATGTGAAAGTATTGGATGATCATACCATCCAAGGTTGGATGAAGTGTACACCCGATGGTGGCGGATGGGGAAACGGTGAGGGAAACTCCGATTATACTGTTTATTATTATGCACAATTTAGCAAACCATTGAGTAATTATGGTTTTTGGAGTGCAGATATTCCCGATGACTGGGTTCGGAAGCGTGATGAAGTGGTGAGTATTCCTTATCTGACACGTGTATCACAAGCTCCGGTCATTAAAGATAAAAAAGAGCTGGAAGGAAAGCATCTTGGATTCTTCACCGAATTTCCGACGAAAGAAGGAGAAGAAGTTGAGATGAAAGTCGGTATCTCCTTTGTCGATATGGAAGGAGCAGCCAACAACTTTAAACAGGAGATTGCTTCTAAAAACTTTGCTCAAGTAAAACAGGAAGCAAATGATTTGTGGAATCAAGAGCTTAGCCGTGTACGGATATCCGGTGGAACGGATGACGAGAAAACTGTTTTTTATACATCATTGTATCATACTATGATTGATCCGCGTATCTATACAGATGTAGACGGGCGATACATTGGCGGAGATAAAAAGATACATGAACAGGATGGTACATTTATCAAACGTACCATATTTAGTGGTTGGGATGTTTTCCGTAGCCAGTTCCCTTTACAAGCGATGATCAATCCGCATTTGGTGAGTGATGCGTTGAATTCACTGATAACGATGGCAGATCAGAGTGGACGGGAATATTACGAACGTTGGGAACTTCTGAATTCTTATTCCGGTTGTATGATAGGTAATCCTGCATTGTCGGTGCTGGCAGACGCTTATATGAAAGGAATTCGCACATACGATGTGGAAAAAGCATATCAGTATGCAGTCAACACGTCGGCTAAGTTTGGGAATGATTTGTTGGGATATACACCTGAACCGTTGAGTATTTCGTATACTCTGGAATATGCTTATGCAGACTGGTGTGTGGCTCAGTTGGCAAAGGCGTTGGGAAAAGAAGAAGATGCAAAGCTCTTTTATGAAAAAGGGCAAGCCTATCATAATATGTTTGATGTGGAAAAAGGCTGGTTCCGTCCCCGTAATGCAGATGGATCATGGAAAGCATGGCCGGAGAATGCACTGACCGAAGAATGGTATGGTTGCATTGAGTCGAATGCTTATCAGCAAGGTTGGTTTGTACCGCATGATGTTCCGGGAATGGTTGAATTGATGGGTGGCAAGGAAAAGGTAATAGCTAATCTGACTAATTTATTTGATCATACTCCTTCTGATATGTTATGGAATAATTATTATAATCATGCTAATGAACCGGTACATTTTGTTCCTTTCCTTTTTAATCAGCTGGATGTGCCTTGGTATACACAGAAGTGGACACGATATATCTGTAAAAATGCTTATGCGAACAAAGTAGAAGGAATTGTTGGCAATGAAGATGTCGGACAGATGTCTGCGTGGTATATATTGGCTGCTTCCGGAATTCATCCTTCCTGTCCCGGTAATACACGTATGGAAATAACCAGTCCTGTTTTTGACAAGGTAGAATTTAAGCTGGATTCAAAATATCATCAGGGAAAAGTATTTACTATTATTGCTCACAATAACAACACAAATAATCTATATATACAAAAAGCCTTACTGAATGGCAAGGAGTACAATAAATGTTACCTTGACTTTGCTGAGATTGCAGCAGGAGGAACATTGGAATTATTTATGGGCGATAAGCCCAATACAAAATGGGGAGTTTTATCTAACATTTAAAATAGCTGAATAATATGATGAATAAGTTTAGACTTCTTTTACTGGCATCAAGTTTGTTTGTACTGAATGGAATAGGGCATGCTCAGACTTCTACCATGTCATTGAACAGTTCCAATCCCAAGATAGTATGGGAAGTCAAACCGCAGGCAGATTTGAATAATATGGGAGGAGAACAAATCTCTACCCCAGGTTTTAAAATGCCGGACTATGTGAAAGGAGTAGTGCCCGGAGCAGTTTTTACAGCATATGTTGAAGCCGGAATCGTTCCCGATCCTAACTATGCTGATAATATATACAAAGTAGACGAGGCGTTTTATAACCGTCCTTTCTGGTATCGTACGGAATTTGAACTTCCGGCATCTTATTCAGCCGGTAAGCGTGTTTGGCTTCATTTTGACAATACCAATCGTTTCGCCGATTTCTATTTTAACGGAGAAAAAATATCGGGGACAAAGACATCTACTAAAGATGTAAGCGGGCATATGTTGCGTTCCAAATTTGATGTGACACATCTGATTAAGAAATCAGGAAAGAATGCGGTTGCGGTTTTGATTACTGATCCCGACCAGAAAAAGACTCGTAAAGGAAAAGATCCGTATGGTGTTGCTTGTAGTCCCAGCTATCTGGCAGGTGCCGGTTGGGATTGGATGCCGTATGTTCCGGGGCGTCTTGCCGGAATTACAGGAAATGCATATCTGTCTATTACAGGTGATGCTGTGATGGAAGACCCGTGGATTCGCTCGGAATTGCCGACTTTGCAACAAGCGGAGTTATCTTTCTCTACAGGAATCAAGAATGCTTCTTCTGCTCCGAAAGAAGTGGAAGTTTCCGGTGTTATTCAGCCGGGAAATATAACCTTTTCCAAGCACATTCGGGTGGGAGGAAAAGAAACAGCACAGTTGTCGGTAGATAAAAGTGATTTTGCTGCATTAGTTATTCGTAATCCGAAACTTTGGTGGCCTAACGGCTATGGAGAACCGAATCTTTATACCTGTAAACTGACTTGTTCGATAGATGGAAAAGTATCAGATGAAAAGGATATTACTTTTGGTATCAAAAAGTATGAATATAAGATGATCAACAACGTAGTGAATTACCCGGTTCTGACATTCTTTATCAATGGACAGAAGATTTATCTGAAAGGTGGAAACTGGGGAATGAGCGAGTATCTGCTTCGTTGTCATGGCAAAGAGTACGAAACCAAAATCAAGTTGCATAAAGATATGAACTACAACATGATCCGTTTGTGGACAGGTTGTGTGACTGATGATGAATTCTATGATTATTGCGATAAGTATGGAATCATGGTATGGAATGATTTCTGGCTGTATGTAGCTTATAATAGCGTAGCTCAGCCGGAAGCATTCAAAGCGAATGCTCTTGATAAAGTGAGACGTTTAAGGAATCACCCTTCTATTGCTATCTGGTGCGGTGCTAATGAAACACATCCGGAGCCCGATTTGGATAATTATTTGCGTGAGATGATAGCTCAAGAAGACAAGAACGACCGAATGTATAAGTCTTGTTCCAATCAGGACGGTTTATCCGGAAGTGGATGGTGGGGAAATCAGCCGCCTAAACATCATTTTGAGACTTCGGGCAGTAATCTGGCATTCAATGAACCGGCTTATCCGTATGGTATAGATCATGGCTATGGTCTGCGTACTGAAATAGGAACGGCTACCTTTCCGACATTTGAGAGTGTGAAACTGTTTATACCCCAAGACTCATGGTGGCCTCTGCCTACTGATGAACAATTGAAAGATGATGATGATAACGTTTGGAATAAGCATTTCTTTGGTAAAGAAGCGTCCAATGCCAACCCTATCAATTATAAAAAATCAGTAAATACACAATTCGGGGAATCTTCCTGTCTGGAAGAGTTCTGTGAGAAAGCCCAGTTGCTGAATATTGAAGTAATGAAAGGAATGTATGAAGCATGGAATGATAAAATGTGGAATGATGCAGCCGGACTTCTGATCTGGATGAGTCATCCGGCATATCCATCATTCGTATGGCAGACGTATGACTATTATTATGATCCTACCGGAGCTTATTGGGGAGCAAAGAAGGCTTGCGAACATCTTCATCTCCAGTGGAACTCTTCTAATAATAGTATAAAAGCAGTAAATACCACTACCAAAGACTTGAAGGGCGCTTATGCTAAAGCAACTATCTACAACCTGAATGGAAAAGAGGTTGCGGCTTATGGACGTACAAAACAGATGGACGTACCGGCAAGTAACATTGCGGAAGCATTCACGTTAAACTTCAATCCATACAATCTGGCTTTTGGCAAGAATGTGGTAGCTTCTTCATCATCAGCATCCAGACCGGCTTCTTTAGTAGCTGACGGAGGAGCAGGGAGTCGTTGGGAAAGTGATGCGAGCGATTCTCAATGGATTTATGTTGACTTGGGTAAGAAAGAAAAAATAGAGAATGTTGTGTTGAAATGGGAAACTGCACGTGCCAAAGAGTATGAAATCCAAGTCTCGAATGATGCGAAGAAATGGAAAACTGTCTATACAAACAAAGATGGAAAAGGCGGTACAGATGAGATCAAACTCTCTCCGGTTACTGCGCGTTATGTGAAAATGGAAGGAGTTAGCCGTGCTACAGACTTTGGATATTCACTGTATGAATTTGAAATCTATGGTAAGAAACAAAAAAATGTTGAGGAATTGACTCCACTCCATTTCATCCGGTTAGAACTGACAGACGCAAATGGTAATTTGATTTCAGATAACTTCTACTGGAGAAACGGTGTGACTGATCTTGATTATACGGCCTTGAATACGTTACCGGAAGCAGAATTGTCTTGCAAGTTAGTTGACAAGTCGATGATATCTGAAGGGAAGATGAAATTATCGGTGAAAAATCATTCGAAAACAGTTGCTTGTGCTAACCGGATAAGATTGGTGAATACGGCCACTCAAGAAAGAATTCTTCCTGTTATCATGTCTGATAATTATATAACTTTGATGCCGGGTGAAGAACGGACTATTTCTGTTGAAGCAGAACCGGAAATGTTGAAAGAGGGAGTCAGTGTTTTGCTTAAACAGTATGGTAAGGCTGAACAGAAGAAATTGGATATATGATATATGTAGAAAACTAAGGACTACTTTTTTATTTTGAATACCAGAAGATAGTAAGTTCAGCATTGCTGCGCTATCTTCTGGTGTTTTTTTATATCTCTTATATACTGTATTTACTATGCTCAGGAGTAGAAAGTGAACGCTTTACCTTGAATAACCTGCTTGATTTAATAGACAATGATTGACTTATTAATCTAGTATGTATGCTTGCTTAATGCCTTTTGGTACTAGCAATAGTTCGTTTCATGTACGTAATCCCATCGTTTCACATACGTAATCCCATCAGATCACGTACATAGTCCGAATGCTCCATGTACGTGAAACGAAGACATATTACTGACAAAGCTTATTCGTCAAAGCTTCTTTATGTATTAATGTTACCGTCATTTGTTTTAATATGTGCTATGATAAATAGTTTTGTGTACGGACAGAACGAAGAAAAATAGGACGTTAAGGTTGTATAAATCAGTGGGCATACTTGATGTGGGTAGACTGGAAGTGACAATAGAAACTTCGAAAATCTTATTATCACTCTTATTGTCACTGCTTATTATCACCGATATTCGTTTGATTGATAAATGGTTATCTCTGAAAAGTGACAAGTGACAATAAGAAATTGATTTTTCCTAGTGGAAGTTGCAGGAAAAATAAAAGATCTGTTTTAGTGGTTAAGTAAACTTGAATCGTCTTTTTAAACAAGATTCTTTTTCATTCAAAGTTGGAAAAGAGAATGTTTTGAAGGATAAATAATTAAATTTGTAATAAAGCATATAATCAAATGAACTGTAAAATAAACGTAAAGGTATTTTTCCTGCTGTTTCTAGTCTGCACTTGTTGTAATAGCTTGTGCGCACAATCGGCAATTCCTCCCTTTAAAAAAGGAGAACGGGTAGTTTTTGTTGGAAATAGTATAACCCATGGCGGACATTATCATTCGTTTGTATGGTTGTATTACATGACTCGTTTCCCAAACAAGCCGATAACAATAATGAATGCCGGAATTGGCGGGGAGAGTGCATGGGATATTAAAGATCGGTTGGACTACGATGTTTTTGACAGAAAACCGACTTATGTGACTCTGACTTTTGGTATGAATGACACAGGGTATGATATTTTTTGGAAGGAGAATGCTAAGGAGTTGTCGGAGCAACGGATCGAAAAATCATTGGAAAGTTTTCGGGAAATAGAGAAACGCTTGCTGGCAGAGAATAAAATGACCAAAGTGCTGATAGGTGGTTCACCTTATGATGAAACGACGAAATTGAATAGTTTGCTTTTTCTTCATAAAAATGATGCTATTTTAAAGATAATTGATGCCCAGCGCAAAGCGGCTAAGAAGAATGGATGGGGATTTGTGGATTTTAATCAGCCGATGGTGCAAATAAGTCTGGAAGAGCAAAAGAAAGACTCAACATTCACTTTTTGTAGAGTGGATAGAATCCATCCTGATAATGACGGGCAGATGGTGATGGCTTATTTATTTTTAAAGGCGCAGGGATTGGATGGGGTCGAAGTATCGGATGTTTCGATTGATGCAAATAACAAGAATCTATTAAGTCATAGGAATTGTAAAGTCTCCGGACTGAAGAAAGAAGCAGGTAGTTTAAGTTTTGATTATTTGGCAAATTCACTTCCTTATCCTTTGGACTCTATTCCAAGACATGGTTGGGGAAACAAAAGGTCACAACGCGATGC
The DNA here is from genome assembly GCF_020091505.1 of Bacteroides faecis. Lineage (NCBI taxonomy): Bacteria > Pseudomonadati > Bacteroidota > Bacteroidia > Bacteroidales > Bacteroidaceae > Bacteroides > Bacteroides faecis. The sequence continues at coordinate 2,249,853 of NZ_CP081916.1, forward strand.
TATGGATTTAGTTCCGTTTATGGAAGAATTTAATCAAGAGCGTTTGCAGGTGACTAACCTGGGAAAAGGTCATTATCGGTTGACAATAGACGGATTGTTTATTGATAATGTTTCATCTGAGCAGTTGGAAGATGGTATCAATCTGGCCGATTATCCCAATACACCCCAGTATCAGCAAGCTATGAAAATCATGTATCTGAACGAAGAACGTTTTGAAGTGGAAAAACGTTTCAGAGAATATTTGTGGACGGAATACTCGTTCTTGAAAAAGGAAGGTCTGTTGTTTGCTGATAATGAGGAGGCCGTAAATAAACTTAGGGAGTATTTACCTAAAGATGGTTTTCTGAGAATGAGTTATGAGTGGTATACCAAAGCGATGTATCCTGAGATACGCGAAGTGTGGAGTAAATATATGAAGACCATCGTCGATACAATCTATAAAATGAATAAGCCGACAACTCATAAAGTCAAGTTAACAAAGATAGATTGAGTCATTTATTATTTATTATGAGAGTATTGGACTGATGATCCATAGCTGTAATATTCATAGAAACTTATTTATGAAGAATAAAAAACTGTTACTAGGCATAGGAATAATATGCTGTCTTTGGTGTCTGCCAAAGATTGTACATGGGAAAGAGAACAGGGGGCCTTTCTCTTTGGTGGAGTTAAAATGTGAGAATATGGTTGATCCTTTGGGGATTGACAACGTTACTCCCTGTTTTAGCTGGAAATTGAAAGGAGATGGGGCGGTGGATAGACAAGCCTTTTACGAAATTCAGGTAGCGTCAGATAGTCTTCTGTTAATAGGGGGGAAGGCGGACTTATGGCAATCGGGAAAGTTGAAATCTGATGTTTCTGTGATGGTACCTTATCAAGGCTTGCCTCTGGCTTCGCGTTCTTTATGCTATTGGAGGGTACGTGCCTGGGACCGGAAAAGAAATGTTTCCCAATGGAGTACGGTGGCACGTTTTTCTATTGGTCTTTTGAATAAGGAACAGATACATGGCGCCTATATCGGTTCATCCCCGGAAGGAGGCAAAGTTTGTGCTCCTTTACTTCGCAAAAAAGTGCAAATAGATGAACTGGCAACAGCTTTTCTTTATGTGAATTCTCTGGGGTATCATGAAGTATATGTCAATGGAAAGAAAGTTACGGAGAATGTTCTTACCCCTGCTGTTTCACAGCTGAATAAACGTTCGTTAATGGTCACTTATGACGTATCTTCTTATTTGAAAGAAGGAGAGAATGATCTGTTGATATGGCTTGGACAAGGTTGGTATAAGAAAACTACTTTTGGTGCTGCTTATGACGGTCCGTTGGTAAAAGCGGAACTGGATATGCTGAAAGATGGAAAATGGAAAGTATTAACTGCAACCGACACTTCTTGGAGCGGACGTGAAAGTGGTTATTCAGATATAGGTAATTGGTGTGCTTTGCAATTTGGTGGTGAAAGAGTGGATGGGCGAATAGTGCCGACAGAATTTTCAACCTATTCTCTGGATAAAATGAAATGGTACCCTGTGGTGGAAGTAAATGTACCGGAACACATCGTTTCACCTCAAATGTGTGAAGCTAACAAGATACATCACACATTGCAACCTGTTTCTATCAGGAAACTTAGTGAAGGTACTTGGTTGGTAGATATGGGAAGAATACAGACCGGATGGTTTGAAATGCAGATGCCGGTGTTACCTGTGGGGCATGAGGTTACGATGGAATATAGTGATAATCTGACTAAGGAAGGAGATTTTGACAAACAGGGTGAGAGTGATGTTTATATTTCCGGTGGACGGAGGGGAGAATATTTTAGGAATAAGTTCAATCATCATGCTTATCGTTATGTCCGTATCTCCAACCTTCCGGTAGGACCGAAAACTGAATGGATAAAATCTCTCCAGATTTATGGCGATTATCGGCAGACCGCGACTTTCGAATGTTCGGATGCAGACTTGAACGCCATTCATAATATGATTCAATATACCATGAAGTGTCTGACATTTAGCGGATATATGGTCGACTGTCCGCATCTGGAGCGAGCAGGCTATGGTGGCGATGGAAATTCGTCTACAATGAGTTTGCAAACAATGTATGATGTAGCGCCGACTTTCACAAACTGGATACAAACATGGGGAGATTCAATGCGCGACGGGGGAAGTCTGGCTCATGTAGGTCCTAATCCCGGTGCAGGTGGCGGCGGTCCGTATTGGTGTGGATTTATTGTGCAGGCGCCATGGCGAACGTATGTGAATTACGATGATTCGAGATTGATAAAGAACTATTATCCAAAAATGAAAGAATGGTTCTCATATGTGGATAAATATACAGTGGATGGATTGCTGAAACGCTGGCCTGACACTCAATATCGTGATTGGTATCTTGGTGACTGGCTTGCACCGATGGGAGTGGATGCAGGAGCGCAATCTTCTGTTGATCTGGTGAATAATTGTTTTATCAGTGAATGTTTGGGGACAATGGAGAAAATAGCCCTGATACTTAGAGAAGAAAAGGAAGCACAAGAGTTTGCTGTGCGCAGGAAAAATCTTAATGAGTTGATTCATCAGACGTTTTATCATCCGAGTGAAGGCATCTATTCTACCGGTTCACAGTTAGACATGTGTTATCCGATGCTTGTAGGAGCTGTACCGGATTCTTTGTACGATGATGTGAAAAGAAAGATGATGACTGATACTGAAAAGCAGTACAAGGGCCATATTGCTGTAGGGCTGGTAGGTGTCCCTATTCTGACAGAGTGGGCTATTCGTAACAGGGAAGTTGACTTTTTATATCAAATGCTGAAGAAACGTGATTATCCAGGTTATTTGTATATGATAGATAATGGCGCTACAGCGACTTGGGAGTCTTGGAATGGTGAACGGAGCAGGGTGCATAACTGCTATAATGGAATTGGAGCCTGGTTTTATCAGGCAATAGGAGGACTAAGAATGGATGAGACAGCACCCGGTTATCGGCATGTATTTATCGATCCACAAATACCGGAAGGTGTGACTTGGGCTAAGATGACCAAAGACACTCCGTATGGTGTGATTGCTGTTGATTGGGAATTGACAGATAATATTATGACTCTTCAAGTCGATATTCCTGCAGGAGTTACTGCTACACTCTGTATTCCCGATGGGGCTGTTGCTTGTAAGATGAATGGGAAGAATGTTCGTATAGAAAAGAAAACAATCCAATTAAACGCAGGTAATTTAAAATACTATATTTACATGAAATAATAGATACGTATGAGAAAACATTTATTGTCAGCGCTTTTAGCGGTGTGTCTGGTTGCTACGGCCTTTGCTCAACAAGGGAAAGTATATGAGACACGTACTGTGAAAAGTGAGATTTTGGGAATGGAACGCAGTTACTCCATTTATTTGCCGGCAGGCTATGAGGAAGGAGATGGTAGTTATCCTGTATTGTATTTGCTTCACGGGTTAGGTGACAATCATACGGGATGGATACAATTTGGTCAGGTTCAGTATATTGCTGATAAGGCGATTGCTGAGGGGAAATCAGCACCGATGATTATTGTTATGCCTGATGCTGACACGGTTCATAAAGGCTATTTTAACTTGCTGGACGGAACGTATAATTACGAAGATTTCTTTTTTAAGGAATTAATCCCACATATAGAAAAAACGTACAGGGTGCGTGCTGAAAGTCGTTACCGTGCTATCTCCGGCTTGTCGATGGGAGGTGGTGGAGCGTTGTTTTATGCGCTTCATTATCCGGAGATGTTCGTTGCTGCTGCTCCGTTGAGTGCTGTTGGAGGGGAATGGACATTCGATCAAATGAAGAATCAATCGGATTTATCGAAGGTATCGGAAGAAAAGAAAGCGGAAATTCTCGGACAAATGGATATACAAACTATCTTGGAGAAATCCCCGAAAGAAAAGTTAGACCGCATCAAATGGATTCGCTGGTATATCAGTTGTGGTGACGATGATTTTTTATCGATAACGAACTGTCTTCTACATAACACGCTGTTGCAACATCAGGTTGGTCATGAATTTCGTGTGAAAGACGGTGGGCATTCGTGGACTTACTGGCGGATGGAGTTACCTGAAGTAATGAGGTTTGTATCCAGAATATTTACTCAATATTAAGCGTAAGTAAAGTAGGTTTTGTAGAGATAGGCTTTGGAGAATAAGACCTTTTGTCCTATGAATCAAAATTTATGGATATTTTTTTTATTTCTTTTTAGTGGTATTTGCCTGTTTACTCGTTCTTAATATAAACATTGTTTTTTATGGGTTTAATTTAGGTAAAAGGTTAGGATTGGTGTTTGATTGATTTTCAATTTTATCCTCCGGCTAAAATTGGCTCCTCATTACTCTTACTATAGTCGGAGGGAGCTTGCAAAATATCGTAGGTTAAGATAGGTGGATTGTTTTTTAAAAGGTAAAGAGGTTTTGTTTTCAGTTGAAACAGGAAAAATAGTGACTAGAATACAAAATCATATGACGAAAATAGTTCGAATATTAGTTTTCGCATTTCTGATGCTCATATCTGTTTGCGGTGTAGCGCAGGATAAGATTAAAATAGCTTGCATTGGCAATAGTATCACCGAAGGGGTTGACAATTATCCGACTCCTTTGGCTCGTATGCTTGGAGATCAATATGAAGTTGGTAATTTTGGAAAGTGGGGCCATACTTTATTGCGAAAAGGTGATCATCCTTATATGAGTACCGATGCATTTATCAATGCACAGAAATTTCAACCGAACGTTGTAATTATTAAACTTGGTACTAATGATTCCAAACCAGAAAATTGGAAATATAAGGATGAATTTGAAACTGATTTAGAATATATGATCACTACTTTCCAGAAGTGTGGATCTAAACCGAAAATCATTATATGTCGTTGTATTCCGGCAAGTAATAATTTATATGGAATCCGCAATGAGGTAATAACAGATGAAATTTATCCGATCCAAAAGAACGTTGCAAGAAAGTTCCATCTGAAATTGGTAGATCTGTATAGCCCATTAGAGCATAAAGTTGATTCAACTTGCTATGTATGGGATAATGTGCATCTGAATAAGAACGGTTCGCTCATATTGGCGGAGCATATATATAAAGCTATTACAGGTAAAAAAGCTCCTAAATTAAGAGATCCATTTGCTAAATAGAAGTAGGAGAAAAATCATACTATAAAACAACACATGAAGCGATATATTTATTTTATTTTTTTATCATGTTATGCAGCTAATCTATTGCTGACAGGTTGTGTACGACAGAAATTTGTTGTGATGGATATGGTACACCATAATCCGGGTGAAGCTATGACAGAATCAAAGTTTCTCGATCCTTCTTTCTTGAAAACAAATGAATATGGAGCAAAAGTTTTTTTCTTGTTTGAGGCTGCGCAGTTTGGAATTGACTGGAAGAGTTTTGATCCTTCTTTATTTCCGGATACTACTGAAGCCGGGCGCTGGGTGGCAGAGAAAGCAGAAATAATCCATAAAAAATATGATGCGGCAAAAAAGGAAGGTCTTCAGGTATACTGCATGCTTGATATGTTAGTACTTCCTTCCTCATTGGTAGAAAAACATAGAGCAGAACTTACTAACGAACAAGGAAAACTTGATATCTCGAAACCTTACACTCAGTTTTGTATTCGTGAATTGATGGAGGAAATGTTTAAAACGTTTCCACAATTGGATGGATTAGTGATTCGTACAGGAGAAACTTATCTGCATGATGCTCCTTATTACGTAGGTAATCATCCGGTACAAAACGGTATGCATGACCATATTACGTTAGTTAATTTATTGCGGAAAGAAGTTTGTGAAAGACGTAATAAGAAGTTGTTTTATCGTACATGGGATATTATGGGACAATTGCACTCGGTCCCAAAATATTATTTATCTGTTACAGACAGTATAGAGCCGCATCCCAATCTTTATTTCTCTATCAAACACACCATGACAGATTTTTGGAGATCAGCAATTGTAAATCCTGATATGAATTATAGTGCACTGGACAAATATTGGCTGGAAGAATCAGGACAATATGGTGTTCCTTTTAATCCTTGTATAGGTATTGGTAAACATCAACAAGTAGTAGAAGTGCAATGCCAACGTGAATATGAAGGAAAGGGAGCGCATCCAAATTATATCGCCAAAGGAGTAATTGGTGGTTTTGAAGAATTTAAGAAACCTGGTATAAAGAATCCGTATTGTTTAAACCAAGTGAAAGATAATCCCTTGTTTAAGGGTATTTGGACTTGGTCACGTGGTGGTGGTTGGGGAGGGCCTTATATCAAAAATGAGTTTTGGGTTGAATTAAATGCTTATGTCATGTCGCATTGGGCTAGTAATCCTTTGAAAACAGAAAAGGAAATACTATATGATTTTGCAAAAGCAAAGGGGCTTCCCGAGTCGGAATGGGAGATGTTTCGTCGGCTTTGCCTGTTATCAGAAGATGGAGTGATAAAAGGGCAATATAGTGCTATGGGAGATACTTATGTTAATTGGACACGTGATGATACCATAACTGGAGATGTATATCAAAAGAGTTATTTTGATCGTATGATTGAAAGAAATCAGGTAAATGCTTATCTGAAAGAAAAGGAAGAAGCTGTCCGTATTTGGAAGGAAATAGAACAGATCTCTCAAAAACTACATTTTCCTTCAGAAGAATTGAATCATTTCATTCGTACTTCCTGTTCGTATGGGCGCATTAAATATGAGCTTTTTTCTGTTTCGTGGCAGATTATGCTATGTGGTTATGTGGCAGATACAACAAAAAAGCCTTTTAATCGGGTAGAAATGGATAAGTATATTACCATATTTGATAGTTTGTGGAAAGAATGGAATGACTTATCTAAAGAAAACGATGATTGTCCTTCATTGTATAAGATTTCTTCTAACTTTTTTGGTTTTCCGGTTGGTATACAAGAGACAGTTGATAAATACAGGAAATAGCTTTCTACCTTTCCTCTTATATGTTATAGAAAATAAAAAATAAATGAATATTACTTAGTGGTTAGTATTATTCTAGTCGTCTTAATATTAACTGTAGCGAAAAGTATGAGAAAGAAACATAAAATAACAAAAGTAAGACTATGATCATTATTATTATATAAATTCTTAAAAACGGTATTTTCTATGAGAAACTTATTACAAAAATGTTTTAAATGGCAGTGGCTTGTTTGCATAGCTGTAGGCTGCTGCTTTGCGTCTTGTAAAGACGATGAAGAGTCAACTTCGGGCTATGACCCGAATAAGCCGATTGTGTTGACTGATTTCTATCCGAATGAAGGCAAACTTGCCACTCAAGTGATTCTTAATGGATCAAATTTTGGGAATAGTAAGGAAAATGTGAAGGTCTTTTTCAATGATAAAGAGGCTTCTGTAATTTCAGTGAAGGATGATAGAATGTTGGTATTGGCTCCAAAACGTGCATCTACAGTAGAGGACCCGGAGTGTGTTGTTAAAGTACAAGTGCAGGAGCAAATGGGAGAGTACAATCAGACATTTAATTATTATATCCAGACCACTGTTACTACATTAGTGGGAGGAAGTACATCAGCGCAGGTGAATCCAACAGGAACTATACCACTTTCGGAAGCACAATTTAGAGCAAATATTGACAGGTGTATTTGTGTAGATAAGGATAAAAATGTTTTCTTTTTAGTAGATAATGATGGAAAATTTGCTGCATTTATGTTGAATGAGGAGGCTGATAAATTAATATCTCTAAAATCAGATATTAATGCGATGTTTAACTCTCCTATCTTGGGATATAATAGTAAGGAGGGAATCGTTTATCAGTTTTGGGCCAATAGAGATAGTCATGATGTTAATTATTTTGACCCTAAGACGGATTATGCACCAACTACAGCTATAAGCTCTGTTTCATGGGATGATTCAAATTTCCCAAATATTGAAGGATTTGGAGTATGGGCAGCCAAGTGTAATTTTACAATGGGACCAGATGGAAAAATGTATTCAAGAATGTTGGGTGGAAATCTGGTACGGATTGATGTAGAGAATGCTAGGGGAGAGAATCTAACGAATGGGGATTTGGTTGGAACCAAGGATGGTAGTGCTTATGGACTTGTTTTCGATCCCCAAGATGAGAATGTTTTTTATTTCTCAAATAACGATAAACATTGCATTTATAAATATGATTTACGTACTAAAGAATGGGCATGTTGGGCTGGTCAAGAAGGTAAAAGCGGATATTTGGACGGACCGATAGGACAGGCTATGTTTAATAAACCTGGACAGATGTGTGTCGATTCCGAAGGCAATATAATTTTGACTGATACCGAGAATCACTGTATTCGTAAGATAACAATGAGTACAGGTTATGTATCTACATTAGCAGGAAAACCTCAAAATTCAGGTTATGTAAATGGTAGTGCAGAAGATGCTCAATTTAAAAAACCACTGGGAATCTGTATTGATAACGACGATGTAATGTATATCGGTGACTCAGAGAACCGTGCTATTCGTCGATTGGCTGTCGAATAAATAATTAGTGAAACTTTATATTTAATATAATATGAATCGAATATTTGTAATTTTTGCTTTGCTTCTTGCGTTTGTAGCACAAGTACACGCACAGAAAGAGCATAGCTTCATGTTGACTGGTACAGTCTTCGATGAATTTAATGAACCGGTTCCGGGAGCAAATGTATATGTTAAAGATAAACCGGGTGTGGGAATAACTACTAATATTGATGGTAAATTTCGGTTAAAGGTGAACATATATGATATAGTGGTTGTGTCTTTTTTGGGATATGAAAACTATGAGCAACGTTTAACGAATAAAATTGATAACATTAAAGTTACCTTAAAACCGGCTACGGAGAATATTGATGAAGTAGTGGTAGTAGGTATGGGTACACAGCGAAAGGTCAGTGTTGCTGGTGCAATTACAACGATGGATCCAGCACAGCTAGAGGTTCCTGCTACAAATATAGTTAATACACTAGCAGGTCGTGTTGCAGGTGTGATTGGAGTTCAATCTAGCGGTGAACCGGGCAAAAATATTTCCGAGTTTTGGGTGCGCGGTATTGGTACGTTTGGTGCTAATAGTGGTGCATTAGTGTTGATTGATGGTTTGGAAGGTAGTTTGAGTCAGATAGATGCTGCCGATGTTGAAAGCTTTTCTGTTTTGAAAGATGCTGCGGCTACAGCGGTGTATGGTAGTCGAGGTGCAAATGGTGTAGTATTGGTAACGACGAAGCGTGGTTTGGAGTCCAAATTGAAGATCAGTGGTCGTGCTAATATGACAATCTCACATTTAAAACGTTTACCTGAATATGTTAATGCCACTCAATATGCTGAAATGGCAAATGAAGCTTCTGTTGCAACCGGATTATCTCCTATTTATAACAAGACAGAAATGGATATTATAAAATATGGTTTAGATCCGGATCTGTACCCAAACATTGACTGGCAAGATGTTATTTTAAATCCCAATTCTTTCCAGCAAACTTATTATGTAAGTGCTCAAGGTGGTAGCAGTGTTGCCCGTTATTTTGCAAGTTTAGGAATGTCGAAAGAATCTGCGGCTTATAATCCATCCAAAGATAGTAAATACAATAAAGGTGTAGGCTATGATACTTATAATTATCGTTTGAATTTGGATATAGATTTGACTAAAACAACTAAAGTCTATATTGGAACAACTGGCTATATGTCGGTGAATACTCGCCCGAGCATGGGGGAATATTCTAGAGGAGTCAGTTTGACAGATTGGCTATGGAGTTCACAGGCAAAGACTACTCCAATAAGCTATCCATTACGCTATTCAAACGGATATTATCCTGCTGCAGGAACTAAGGATGAAATATCTCCGTATGTTCTATTGAATTATACAGGTAATGCTAGAGAACAGAATACCAGGAATTTAGTTACTTTAGGTATTACACAGGATTTGTCGATGATTACTAAAGGGCTATCAGCTAAAGTACAGGGATCATGGGATACACAAAGCTTATTCGGAGAAGCGCGCTATAAAATGCCGGAACTAAATGAGGCATTGAAGGAGCGTAACCCTAATGGTACCTTGAGTTTTGAGAAAATAGCTGATGAAAAGAACGTTACATATAGTAGTGCTGCTTGGGTTTGGAGGAAGCTATATTTAGAGGCAAATGTTAATTATGACCGTACCTTTGGTGATCATCGTGTAGGCGGTTTATTGTTTTATTATATAGAAGATACATCTGAAACTGGTGCGGATAAAAGCATGAATGCTATACCAAAACGTTATCAAAGTCTTTCTGGTCGTTTTACATATGGTTTTAAAGATACATATTTTTGGGATTTGAACTTTGGTTTGAATGGATCTGAAAACTTTGAACCAGGTAAACAATATGGATTCTTTCCGGCAGGAGCTTTCGCATGGGTACCATCTTCATATGAATTTATGCGTGAAAATGTAAGTTGGTTGAATTTTCTAAAGCTTCGCGTTTCTTATGGTGTTGTTGGTAATGACCGCATCAGTTCTAGACGTTTTCCTTATCTGACCCTAATAAAAGAAGAAAATGCTTCAAATCCTTGGGGAGGGACTGGTAGCTTAACAGAAGAACAAGTTGGTGCCAATAATTTGATGTGGGAAAAAGCAAAGAAATTTGATGTTGGCATGGATCTTCATTTATTTAAGGATAAATTTACTTTGACTTTAGATTATTTTAAGGATACACGGGATGGAATTTTTCAGGAACGTAAACAAATTCCTGATTATGTAGGCTTGATTCAAATGCCTTATGGTAATATAGGTCGTATGAAGAGCTGGGGTGCTGATGGAAATATGGAATTCTATCAACAGATAGGAAAGGATGCACATGTGATATTACGTAGTAATTTTACTTTAAGCAAGAATAAGATATTAAATTGGGAAGATACAAAAAAGCCTTATACATATTTGGAAAATAATGGTTACGCCAATAATGTACAACGTGGATTTGTTGCTATGGGATTGTTTAAAGATCAACAAGATGTAGAAATGAGTCCTACACAATTTGGTACGGTACGCCCTGGTGATATTAAATATCGAGATATAAATGGTGATGGCAAGATTACTGATGATGATAAAGTACCTTTATTTGCTTATTCAGGGGTACCACAGTTGATGTATGGTATTGGTGCTGAGTTTCGTTATAAAAGTTGGACACTAAATGTCTTGTTCAAGGGGACAGGACGTAATAAGTTCTTATATGGTGGTTCGGATGGTAAAAGTTTCGATGGATATATGCCATTTAATCAGAAGGATAAAGGAAATATAATGACTATTGCTTATAATCCGGAGAATCGTTGGATTTCTGCTGAATATTCAGGAAATCAGGCTACAGAGAATCCAAATGCTCGTTTTCCACGTTTGTATTATGGGAAAAATGAGAATAATACGAAACCTTCTACATTTTGGATGGGTGATGCCCGTTACTTACGTTTGCAGGAGTTGAGCTTGGCATATAATCTAAAAGTTCCTGCATTACAACGTATTTTGGGTATTAATTCCATGAATATTCAGTTGATGTGTGAAAATTTAGCAGTATGGGATTCTGTAAAGATCTTTGATCCAGAACAAGCGACCTCTTGTGGACAGGCTTATCCTTTGCCTGCACGTTATTCATTGCAGCTTTATTTGAATTTCTAATACTATATGTAAACTTAATAGAAATTAGTCCATGAAAAAATATTTTATATTATCGGTTCTGTTATTGGTATCCGGCTTTTTTGCTTCTTGTAATTATTTGAATATAGATGATTATTTTGAGGATACCTTTCAAGAAGATTCTATTTATGCAAATAAGCGTAATATTGAACGTTATTTTAATGGAGCTGCCGCTCTGCTTCCTGTTGTCGATAAAAATTGGGAATATGGGAACACTCCTGGAGTTACAGGTTCAGACGAGGCTGTGAGCTGTGGTGATTGGAATGGCATGGTTGTTATACAATTCTCTGGAACGAAGTTAATGAATAATGAGATTACTTCTAGTTCAATGGGCGGTTGGACATGGGATTTCAATATTTGGCCTAAATGTTATAAGGTGATTCGTAAGGTGAATACTATATTGCCACATATTGATGGTGTTCGTGATATGAATAGTTTTGAAAGAATGGAATTTCGTGCAAAATGCCGTTTCTTAAGAGCTTATGCATATTATTTGATTTTGCAACAGAATGGTCCAATGATTTTGCTGGGTGATGAAGTTGTGAGTAATAATGAGGAAGCGGAATATTATGCAAGAACACGCAATACGTACGATGAATGTGTGGATTATATTTGTTCTGAATTTGATGAGGCTGCTAAAAATTTACCTGATGTTACCACTTCGATGGATCAATATATTCCTACAGAAGGAGCTGCCTTAGCTTTAGCTGCTCGTGTGAGATTACAAGCTGCTAGCCCATTGTATAATGGTGGAGAGGCTGCCCGTAGATTCTTTGGTGATTTCACGCGTTGTACAGATGGAGAATATTATGTTTCTCAAACATATGATGAACGTAAATGGGCACTTGCTGCTGCAGCAGCGAAAAAAGTAATTGATTTAGGACGATATCAATTATATACAGTTTCTGCTTCCACTGATGTTGAACATCCTGAATCTGGAAATTATGGTACATATGTAGTCACACTTCCCCAAGGAGTTCCTACTGCTGAATTTCCAAATGGCGTAGGGATGGGAGATAAAAAAGTTGTAGACCCTTATAGATCCTATGCCGAAATGTTCAATGGAGAGCTTTCTATTAATCAAAATCCTGAGTTCATTTGGTGCAGTTCTACAGCTCAAGTGGGTAGCCATATGGGTTATGTATTCCCATTGAATTTTGGAGGTTCTTCTTGTTTGTGTGTGCCTCAGCATATAGTAGACCAATTTTATATGGCAGATGGGCGTGATATCAAAAATTCCAGTAGTACATATCCATATATAGCCCGTCCTTATGATAAGACTTGTGTGACGACAGAAGATAAAGTTTTATCTGAAGGTTATAAAATCAGCCAGGGAACATACTTGGCATATACTAACCGTGAACCACGTTTCTATGTGAATATTGGCTATTCACATGCTTGGTGGCCGATGGGATCTACTACTGAAAGTGCAAAGAAAAATGTTAATATTGATTATTGGAATGGAGCTAATTCAGGTAAAAATCATTCTAATAATAATGTTTATAATATAACTGGATATACTTCTCGAAAATATATAAATCCACAAGATGCCATGAGTGGTAGTGGTGCACGTCAAAAAGATAAGCCATTTCCGATTATTCGATATGCAGAAATATTGCTTGCTTATGCAGAAGCCTTGAATAATTTAACTCAAGCGCATGAGATTGATGGTCAAACTTATATTCGTGATACAGAAGCTATCAAATATTATTTTAATCAGATTCGTTATCGTGCAGGTATTCCAGGATTGACAACAGATGATTTAGCTACAGCAGATGCTTTTAACAAAGTCATTCAACGTGAGCGTTTGATTGAGTTATTCTGGGAAGGACAACGTTATTATGATATTAGGCGCTGGGGAATTGTTGAAGATTTAGAAAGGGAACCTTTAATGGGATTGAATGTAGAACAAGCTGAATGGGAGGGATTTTACCAACCTACCGTGATTCAGTATAAATCAATAACTGAACGTGATTTCAAACCTAAGATGGTATGGTTGCCTTTGCATCTAGATGAGATTAGAAAAGTTTCTGTTCTTGATCAAAACCCGGGTTGGGATAAATAATTTTTTAAATGAATAAATTATGAAATATAGGAAAATTATCAATAAATTGATACTTATGGTAGGTGTGACAACTACTGGTGTTCTAACGTCTTGTGAGCAAGAATTTTATCAGGATGAACAGTATCGTAAGGAAATTTATATTGTTAGCGGAGAAGATAATATCTTCAAGCAAGAATTTTCTTTTGGCGGGGAAGGGATAGGATACCTTTCTGTTTATGCAAGTGGTACGACTCCAATTGAAAAAGAAGTAACAGTAGAACTAGAAAGGAATGAAACTGTATTATCAGACTATAATCAGAAGAGATATGGGGATAATTATAAAAACTATGTCTTAGAATTACCGAAAGACCACTATAAGGTAGATGATTGGGCTATAAAATTATATCCAAATGTAAATTCATCTTATTCTTTATTCCCAATTCAAGTGGATATTGATGGTTTGGAACCTGAAGATAATTACTTTCTTCCTTTAAGAATAGCTTCTGTTTCTGATTACATGATTTCTTCTGAAAGAAGGAACGTATTGATGCAGATACTTATGAAAAATGCTTATGCAACGACCAAGGAAAAAAGCTATTATACAATGAATGGAACAAGTTTGCGAGTGGTTAAGGATACTTGGGAGCCTTTGGACAAAAAGAATGATGCCCCTGATTATAAACCAATAAATGCTACTAAATTGGTTGCTCCAGTTACGGAACATGGTATTCGTATTTTAACAGGATCTACCCTTACATCGGATAGAAAGGAGCTTCGTAAACAAGGGATCGTTGTTACAGTTCATCCTGAGGAAATGATTGATGTTGCTATTATTGGGAGTAATGGGTTGCCAACTGGAGAATATATAAAATGCCAAAAAGTGACATTAGATAAATGGTATGATGTAAATGGTGGAATTACTGTGTTAAATATTGAAGATACTCCATCATACTATAATCCTGATAAGAAAGAGTTTACGTTGAATTATCGTTATAATTATAATTCGAATGATTGGTATGAAATGAAAGAGGTAATGTCTCCAGTGGCTATTGCTAACGAAAATAATTGAGTGGCTGATAATAATTGATAAATCTTATGAAAACAAGAAATATATATAGTGCTCTATGTACAACTTTCGTTGCAGGACTGGTATTAGTTGCATGCAACGATTATGATGCAGCGCAAACTGCATATGAAGAAATAGTGGATAGTGATGTAACGATTACTCCTCCAAATATGGATTCGGCATGGGAATTGCAGCTAATTCCTAATGTGGGTCAGCATAGTGGTGAGGTTTTTGTTTATAAAGACAAAAAGTATGATAAGCTATTTACCCGTACATTGGGATGGAATGGTGGAATTGGTGTGCAATCTACATTATTGTCTGATGGAAATGTTTTTTGGGCTTTTAATGATAGCTATTATGGAGTTGTAGATGCTGAAACAAGAGCAAGGGGGAATTGTAATTTCCCACATAATAGTATTATGGTCCAAACGACTGTTAGTGGTAGTCTCGGAGAAACGGATGATGACCTAAGATGGTTGGTTGATTATGTGCAGACTAATGATCCAGATGGAGAAGGCTATTATCAAGCGTATGCACACATAGCTCCAGATGAGACTATTATGGGAGAAACAGATGAAGAGTATTTTTATCAAATAGGTGGCGCTACGGTATTTGATAATAATGGGGTTGAAGAACTTCAAATGTTATGGGGGAAATATAATGAGGAGAAAATGACTCGAACTGGTACTTGTCTAGCTGTTTATAGTTTGGAAGGACAGCCCGGTAATAGTACTTATCTTAAAATAATTAGTAAAAATGAAGAATTTAATATAGATGATGTTGGCTATGGTTCTACTATGTGGAAAGATGAAGATGGGCATATTTATCTTTACGTAACAGAGAATAATCGACCATTAGTAGCTCGTACCACTACTCATGACTTGGCTTCAGAGTGGGAGTATTACATACGTGATTTAAATGGTAACTTTATATGGCAAAAGATGTATCCGACGAAAGAGGAGAGGACTCGCTCTACTATAATGGAAAATAATTATGTATGTAGTATGCCACAGATCTTTAGAAAAGGAGATTACTATTATATGGTAGGACAGGCCAAATCTTATGGTCATTCTGTTTATCTATATCGTAGTGAAACACCTTATGGACCTTTTACTAATCAAAAGATTTTATTTAATGTACCTTATTCTGTAGATAAGATAGGTAATCAGTATTATAAAGATTTACTAAGAGTAAATCTGCATTTAGAACTTGCACGAGAAGGTGAATTAGTATTTTCTACTAATACTGATGCTGATACTGTTGGAGATAATTTTGATTTTCCGGGTAGTGCTGACTTTTGCCGCCCTTATTTCTATCGTGTTTTCAATTGGGAAAGTATATATGATGAAGATGAGTGATAGCTACTGACGGACTCATCTTGGTAAATTGATTTAGAAAGTCGTTTCTTCATAAAAGGGAGAAATGGCTTTCTTTTTTAATATGTTCTGAGCTTTCCTGCATACAAGTAAATTTATTAATAAAAAACATGTAATTGTTTTAGTGGTATATCGTTTTTAAATCGTTATTATATAAATAACAACAAAGTAGTACACATATTAAAAAGAACTAATAATAATGAATATTACCGTTTTTAGAGTTTATCAACTAAATTTATTAACCGCTATTTCTATGTATATGAAAAGCTTATTTTATTTATTCCTATCTATTGTAGGTGTGTGGCTTTTTTCGTCTTGCTCAGATGATTTTCTGGGTGAGACAGAAACCACGGACTTAGATCAGGCAACCGTATTCGCTGATAGTACTTATACGGCAGATTTCTTAAACCAGATTTATGTGGATATTGGTTTTGATATCCAACATAATCGGTATAAAGATCAGTATAATGATCATGGAGGATTGCAGACTAGTTGTGATGAAGCTGCGTATAAAGCTAGTACCGGGCTTACGACAGATGTAATGTTCGCTACTGGAACAGTCAATCCTGTTACTATTTCTGAGGACGATGTTTGGAGAATTGCATATCGAAATATTCGTCGAGTAAATGTGTTTTTTAAATATGCAGATGGATCCCGAATGGCTGAAGCGGCAAAGGAAGAGTATAAAGCAGAAGCACGCTTTTTGCGTGCTTGGTATTATGCAATGCTATTAAGACATTATGGTGGTGTGGTTTTAATTGGTGATGATGTTTATGAAACTGTAGAAGAAGCAATCAAGGAGCGTAACTCTTATGCGGATTGCGTTGAGTATATTGTGGATGAAGCTAATAAAGCTGCAGAAACATTGCCAGTTGAAAGAAGTGGAAACAAATTTGGACGTGTAACCCGAGGAGCTTGTAAAGCCTTAATTTCACGTGTACGTTTGTACGCTGCTAGCAAATTATTCAACGGTAGTGATTTTGCGCCTACTGATTTTCCGAAAGAATTGTTAGGGTATACTACTTATGATAAGGAGCGTTGGAAGATAGCTGTAGATGCTGCCCTTGATGTGATAAAGATGAAGCAGTATGATTTGTACATCCGTAATGAAGATGAGAATAATGAGGCTTATCCGGGATGGGGATATTATGCACAGTTGTTACCTGCTGATTATTATGGAAAAGTGGGAACGGAGGTTTATTGCGGTACAATCTTTGAAAAGAAAGCAGGAGCTAGTATAGATACAAACCGATGGTTTGCTCCTCCTAGTACAGGAGGAAATGGTATTGGAGGGTATGTTTATCATGATTTGGCTGAACTTTTCCCAATGGCAGATGGCACACCGACTAAGGATAGTCCAGATTATGACCCTACGAATCCTGCTAACAAACGTGACCCTCGTTTCATGTTCACTGTTACTTATGATGGATGCATAATGAAGAGTAATATGCAGGATACTGAAATTAATATATCTGTGGGAACACAACAGGACGCTATCTATCGAGGGACTCCGACAGGGTATTATACACATAAATTCTTGAAATTTGGTTCAATGGCAAATCAAATGCTTTATGGAGGTTCGCAAGCACGACCATTGATGCGTTATACTGAAATTTTGCTGAATTATGCAGAAGCTGCTAATGAATATTATGGACCTGATCATAAAGATGTACTAGGAGATCAAGAAATTAGCCCGTATATTGTATTGAGAAAGATACGTGAGTGTGCTGGCATAGAGCCTGGCGAGGATGGAACATATGGAATTGAAAATAATATGAGTCAGGCTGATATGACAGAAGCTATCCGGTTGGAACGTCGGTTGGATTTAGCGTTTGAAGGACATCGTTTCTTTGATGTACGTCGTTGGATGATTGCTGAAGATACAGATAATAGGATGATGCATGGTTTTGAAATCACAAGAAATGGTGAGCAGAAGACAGGAAGAATCATTGATACTCGTCAGCATACCTTCCGTAAAGCGATGTATTTTTATCCAATACCTTATAAAGAGACTGTGAAATCACCGGATTTGTTGCAGAATCCTTATTATGAATAGGAATGATTGTTATATTAAAAATAAGAAATATGAGATTTAAAATACAAACTACGGTTTTACTTTTCGTCTTATTAGGTATTGTGAGTGCTTGCAATACATTTAAAGATGAAATAACTCCTGATTCTTATATGGAAGTACCAAAGCAGTTAGATGGGAAGTGGCAATTAAAAACTGTTATACGCAATGGAACGGATATATCTGAAGTGATGGACTTTAGTCAGTTTCGTCTGATTATGAATAAAGATAATACATATAATATTGAAAACTATCTCCCTTTTTTAGTAAAGAAAAATGGTACATGGAGAATTGATAATTTGACATATCCTTTTTTCTTAACTTTTCAGGAGGAAGGTGCTGAAAGAGAAGCAATAACTGAAATCACTTACCCGATTGTACAAGGGAAACGCCATATAACCCTTACAATTAGTCCGGGATGCTCGAGCAACTCTTATGTTTATTCTTTTGAAAAAATAGAAGAATGATTTAAAAAGAAAAGCTTATGAAATATTATTTTAAAAAACATAGAATAAAAATCTCTTTTTTGTTGGTACTTTCCTTAATAGTCTTTGGATGTTCCTTTTTGATTAAGGAGGTAAATGTTAGACAAGAGAACGAGGCTGGAGAGATGGTTGCCTATATTAAGGCTGGTGAAATTGCAACTTTTACGTTTAGTGGAGAAATAAACATCGATGGTGATGCAAGCAATGAAACGTTTATTGTTGGATTCTTGGCTCCAAGAAGTTGGAATGTACGTCAGAATGCAACTGTGACATACAGAGAAGATAGGTATGAAACGGAAGTGGATCACAAAATGACAGTAATTCCGGATACTGAACAGCCTGCAAATTATAAAGGTATGAGTTGGTCAGCGGCATTGAAAAAAAAATATGGTGTACGAGGCAATGTCTTGAACGATATGGAATGGATTGCATTTAAATCAGATAACTATTCTAGTGTAAATGGAACAATACATTATACAGTAACAATTAAGTGTAATTCAGGAAAAAGTAACTTAAAATTCCGACCAAGTTTTTTTATCAATCACTCTAGTGATGGGATTGGAGGAGACGAGGCTCATTATTCTGTTAAGGATGCTGATGATTGCTTTGAAGTGGTAGAAGGATCAGGTACTGTGATTGATTTTTGTTCTACGCACTATTATCAAATTGAACCTTTGTCTGCTTTACAAGATGATTATGTAACATTCACTTTTCAAGGGGATATTAATACCAATGAATTGATAAAAGCTGAGAATGTGTATATAGAAGCTACTGCTTATACGATAGAAGGAAAGATATATACAGTCAATGAAAAGAGTGCGAAAACACTGATGAAAAGAGAAACGAAATTGCCAAGATATAATGTAACTCTTTGGCCTGGTGGATTTTTTAACATTCCGGACGGTGAAACAATTTCTCGTATAGAGTATATTTTCACAAATGAAGATGGAACAGTATCTATTTCCCAGTCAGATGACAGTAGAGATAATGAAGGAGAAGAGGTAGAAGAAGGAATAAAAGAGCCTTTCGTATTTGAGTTTCAATGTGAATAGAGTTTAACCTTAAAAAAGATTATATGCGTAATATTTTGAATAAAAGAAATAGTCGGTACTGTTTCACATGGTTTGTAATGTGGCTACTATTTGGCTTGGGACATTTGAATGCGGTGGCTCAAGAAGCAGGAGGAACGGCTAATATTACAGGTAAGGTAATCGATCAATATGGCAATCCTGTCTCGGGTGTTGTAATCACGATGAAGAATACTGATTTTAAGACTGTGACAGGTGATGATGGAGCTTTTGAATTTCAGTATAAGAAGGGCGATATGCTTCGTTTTTCTCATCCAGGTTTTTTACATAAGGAGATTAAGGTGAACAAGCTAAGAAATCTGGAACGTATTTTTAAAGTAACGTTGACAGAAGAGTTCGTGAAATTTCCAGATGTAATAAATGGACC
This sequence comes from Bacteroides faecis, assembly GCF_020091505.1. Taxonomy (NCBI): domain Bacteria; kingdom Pseudomonadati; phylum Bacteroidota; class Bacteroidia; order Bacteroidales; family Bacteroidaceae; genus Bacteroides; species Bacteroides faecis. The sequence goes on from NZ_CP081916.1 coordinate 2,269,993, forward strand.
TTATGATACGAAAGATAAAGCAAGCTATTTAGGTTCAGCTGCTACGGTTTATACAGATCAGGTTAGTTCATTGATGGGAACTACTATTCTTCCTTCATTACAAGGGCGTTTACTAGGATTAGATATTGTACGTACTCGTGGTGCACGTAAGAGTCAAATTGAATCCAGTTCTTCTGGAACCATCTTTAACTTTAATAGCCCTACATTGGGTAAAGAGGCATATAGTGATAATACGGAATTTAATGTTCTATCACGCCACAATGCACCGGTGGTGGTAGTGGATGGTGTGCAAAGAGAATTGTATTCTATCGATCCTGATGCTATTGAATCGGTATCAATTCAGAAGGATGCTTTGTCATCTATGTTTTTGGGGATGCGCAGTTCTCGTGGTGCATTAGTAATTACTACTAAAGATCCTATCAAACAGGGATTTCAGTTATCGTTTACTGGACGGTTTGGTGTGCAGAGTTCTGTGAAAAAACTAAATCCGCTGTCTACTTCTCAATATGCTTATTTATTGAATGAGGCGTTGCTGAATGATGGTAAAAATCCCTTTTATTCTTATGATGACTTTATTAAGTTTCGTGATCATTCCAGCCCGTATACACATCCAAGTGTGAATTGGTGTGATGAACTGATGAACAAAAATTCGACTACTCAGTCTTATAATTTGAATGCTACAGGTGGTAACAAGTACGCACAATATTTTATTAGTGTAGGCTATGTAGGTGAAAATGGATTATTTAAAAATCCAGGTGGAGATGCTCACGATACAAATATGACATTTGATCGTTATATGATTTCTTCTAAAGTGAACATCAATATAACTGATGATTTGATTGCAAAAGTTACTTTGATGGGACGTATAGAAGAAGGTACCCAACCAGGAGGGACTGGAAATGGGTATGATGATATTCTCAGTTCAATTTATTCTACTCCAAGTAATGCATATCCTGTGACAAATCCGGATGGATCATGGGGAGGTAGTCAGTCGTTCAATAATAATTTGCTATCGCAGACTATTAACTCTGGTTATATAACAGATGGGGCTCGGGATGTATTGGGAGCTATTAATTTGCGCTATGATTTTGGCAAGTTAGTTAAAGGCTTGTCTGTTCGTATGGTAGGTAGTGTAACTTCTCAGAATCGTTCGACTACGAAACGAACAAAAACTTCTGAAGTTTTTGATTATACTATTGATAAGGATGGCAATGACGTTTATACTCGGTATGGAGAAAAGAAAACGCAATCAAATTCATTTAGTTCTGTGTCTACCTATCGGCAGATGTATGGTCAACTTGCTGTTGATTATGAACGTCAATTTGGTAAGCACAAATTTAAGGCCAGTGTTCTAGGAGATACGCGAAATACTCTTACTAACTGGGATCTTCCTGAATATCCATCAAATATTATAGGTGATGTCTCTTATGATTATGCGGGGCGATATTTTGCACAGGTAGCATTAAGTGAAAGTTATTACAATCGTTATGCTCCAGGCAGAAGGTGGGGAACCTTTTATGCTTTCGGTTTAGGATGGGATATCAGCAAAGAGAATTTTATGGAAAACTGTGAGTGGCTGAATCAACTAAAGATACGCGGTGTGTATGGTAAAACAGGTAATGGTATGAACAATGCTGGGTACTATACGTATTATCAGACTTATTCCTCAGGAGGTGATGATTATCGGTTGGGGACTAATTTAGGACAAAGTTCAGGAAGTTTTACAGAAAAAGATAAACTGGCGAATTTATATCAAACGTGGGAAAAAGGTAATAAACTGAATATTGGTGTAGATATAGCTTTGTTTAACAATAAATTACAGGTAACTGCTGATTATTTTAATGATAAATATTATGACTTGTTGCAGGCTCGTGGAAAAAGTATCGAACTAATTGGCCAGAATTATCCAGATGAAAATATTGCTAAAGAACGTTGGTATGGAGGTGAATTCTCAATTACCTATCAAGATCACGTTGGCGATTTTAATTATTATGCATCTGCTAACTGGAGTTGTGAGCAAAGTAAAGTGTTATATAAAGACGAACAAAAAGTGCCTTATGAATATCTGCGTACTACAGGTAAGCCCAAAGGGGCAATCTTCGGTTTGGTGGCAGAAGGTTTTTTCACTTCTCAAGACGAAATTACAAAGAGTCCTGTAATTGAAGGATTTAACAATATTCAGCCTGGTGATATCAAGTACAAAGATCAGAATAACGATGGAGTTATCAATGACTTTGATAAGGTAATGATTGGTGGCGATAAACCACTCTCTTATTTTGGTATTGATTTAGGTTTCGAATGGCGTGGATTAGAATTCTCAATGTTTTGGCAAGGAGTGTACAATAAAGATGTTTTAATGAGTGATTGGAATTTATTGGAAGGTTTTCAAACTCAAGGACAAGTTTATGGACAGGCATATGAAAACATGTTAGATCGATGGACTCCAGAAACTGCTGCTACAGCAACTTTCCCGAGGTTGAGTGCTGGTGGTAATAAGTATAATCAAGGTAATGGCTGGGGGTCTTCTTTTTGGTTACGTTCCGGTAATTATATTCGGTTGAAAAATGTTAGTTTAGGATATAACTTACCTGATTCATTCTGTCGTAATTATTTAGGTGGAGCACGTGTGAAGGTTTTCGTAAGTGGACAAAACTTATTCACAAAAGCTGCTAATGAACTCGTTGACCCCGAAGTTAGCTTCGGTAACTATCCGCTACAACGTTGCATCAGCACAGGTATTAATGTTAAATTCTAATATACTATGATATCTATGATACGAAATAAATATTTGACGCTAATCGGAGCTGGATTGTTGTTTACAGCTGTATCCTGTACCGATGGGTATGAACCAGAGCCAGTTGAACTGGTATCAATTGATTTTGTATTTTCAAAAACCGATTCTCTTGGTACGAATGCGGTAAAGTTTATGAATAATATTTATGCTACGTTGCAAAACGGGCACAATCGTGTAGGAAGTGATTATTTAGATGCTGCGTCTGATGATGCTATATCTATAAATGTTTCTGACCCGGATGTTTATAAGTTGGCAATGGGACGGTATACTGCGAGTACACGTGTTGAATCGGACATGCGATGGAAAGAGTATTATTCAGGAATCCGTAAGGCAAACATTCTAATTAATCATATTGATGTTGTCCCTTTTATGCTGACTTATAAGAACGCAAAGGGAGAAACAAAACCATTGAATGTTACAATGAAAGCAGAAGCGCGTTTCTTGAGAGCTTATTTCTATTTCGAATTAGTGAAACGCTATGGTGGTGTTCCTTTGATGGGGGATGATGTACATATATTGGGTGATGATATGGAGATCCCAAGAAATACTTTTGAGCAATGTGTACAGTATATTTGTGATGAATTAGATGATATTAAAGATGATTTGCGTACCAATCCAATGCCTGATTTTGAACAATATGCACATACTCCTACTCGTGAGGCTTGTCTAGCTTTAAAGTCTCGAGTGCTATTATATGCAGCGAGTCCTTTATTTAATGAACGTCCTATTGAGATTGGTAATGAATTGATAGGCTATGCTTCTTATGATAGAGAGCGTTGGAATGATGCGGCTAAAGCTGCCAAGACATTTATTGATGAGTACGGTCCGAATGGTAATGGGGCATATGGTTTAACACAGTCTACATCTGATGGCGATAATCGGGATTTTCGTGACGTCTTTTTAGGTTTTTATAATAAGACTAATAATCCTGAAGTCATCTTTTATCGTCCGGGGGGTGAAGATAAGTCTATAGAAAGCAATAATGGGCCTTTAGGATTTTCTGGTGACAATTTAGGTAAAGGACGTACGCTTCCAACTCAAAATTTGGTAGACGCTTTCCCTATGAAGGATGGTATGTTTGCTGGACAAGGTAGTAAATATACTCTTAATCAGAGTAATCCATATGAAAACCGTGATCCGCGTTTGGATTATACAATACTGCATCATGGGTCATCTTGGTTGAATAATACGCTTGATATTTCAATCGGAGGAGTTAATAATCCATCTAACTCTGCTGAATATTCTAAGACGGGTTATTATATGTGTAAGTTTATGGGTAAATTCGGTGAAGAGTCTCAATATGGGAATAAGATACATCTTTGGGTTATGTTTCGTTATGCAGAGATGTTGTTGAATTATGCAGAGGCAATGAATGAGTACCTTTCTTCTCCTTCTCAGGATGTGTACGATGCTATCATTGCATTACGGGCACGTGCTGGTATTGAAGCAGGTAATGATGAATCTCCTTATGGGCTTAAGAAAAATATGACACAGGCAGAGATGCGTGAAGTGATTCAAAACGAACGGCGTATTGAAATGGCATTTGAAGAACAACGATATTGGGATATTCGCAGATGGAGAATTGCTGAAGAGATATTTAAGAATCCTTTGGAAGGTTTGGAGATTAGGGTAAAAGGAAATACTACGAGTTTCAATGAAGTGGATGTCCTAAGTACGACGTTTGATGTGAAACGCTATTTATATCCGATCCCATATAATGAGGTAGTTAAGAATGATAACATGATTCAAAATCCGAAGTGGTAATATTATGAAAAGACTATTATTAATATTAGTATGTATAAGCCTTTTTATGTCGGCGTTCGGTCAATCGTTCGTTTTGAAGGGAATTGTCTCTTCAGCCGACGGTGAGTTGTTGCCGGGGGTAAATGTAAAAATACAAGGTACAACAGTGGGTACAATTACCGATATTGACGGTAATTTCCAATTAAATGTAAACAAAGGTGCTGTATTGGAGTTTTCTTATATCGGTTTTAAGAAACAAAGCATTAAAGTAAATAGTCAGCAAATGCTGAATGTAGAATTGGCTCCTGATCAAACAAATTTGGATGAAGTCGTTGTCGTTGGTTATGGTAAGGCTAAGCGTATAACGTTGACAGGTGCAGTTAGTGGAATACAGGCACGTGAGATTCGTAATGTTCCAACTAGTAGTGTACAGAATGCTTTGACAGGAAAGCTGCCGGGTTTTTTTAGTCAGCAACAGTCTGGGCAACCTGGTAAAGATGCTTCCGACTTCTTTATCCGCGGTGTCAGTTCTTTGAATAATGATGGTAACAAACCGTTGATTATGGTGGATGACATGCAGTATACTTATGAACAGTTGTCTCAAATTAATGTCAACGAAATTGAAAGTATATCAATATTGAAGGATGCTTCTACTACGGCCATCTATGGTATCAAAGGTGCTAATGGTGTATTAGTAGTAAAAACACGTCGTGGGGAGCAAGGTAAACCGAAAATTAATGTACGTTTGGAAACAGGTATGCAAACCCCAGTTCGTACGCCTAAATTTCTGAACGCTTACGAATCTTTACAATTAGTAAAGGAAGCACATACGAATGATGGTACTTTGTCTGATTTCCCGTATACTGAAGACGATATGATCGCTTTCAGAGATCATACTGATCCTTATGGGCATCCTGATGTCAATTGGTATGATGAGATTTTTAAGAAAATGGCATTTCAGGAGAACATAAATGTTGATGTCTCAGGTGGTTCTAAGAAATTGAGATATTTTGTTTCTGCGGGATATTTTACTCAGAATGGCTTGGTAAAAGACTTTGGGGGGAATTCTGGTGATGGTGTGAATCCTAATTATTCCTATCGTCGTTTCAACTATCGCACTAATCTTGATTTTGATGTGACTGATAACTTCAATATGCGTTTAGATGTTTCTTCGCGCTTCATGGATATCAATGAACCGTACAATATGAATGTAACAGGTGAGCTTTATGATTTCTCTAAGATGCACCCTTATTCGGCTCCACTTTTGAATCCGGATGGTTCATTTGCTTATTTATATGATACGCAAGATAGAAAACCGACATTGAACGCACGGTTGGCAAATGAAGGATATAAACGTACTAGACGTAATGATAATAATATTTTGTATGGTGCAACATGGAAGATGGACTTCTTAACGCCAGGGCTTGCAGCTGATTTTCAATTGGCATATTCCAGTAGTGATGAAAATTATCGTGCAGTGATGCGTACACGATATCCGACTTATCATTACGATTCTACAACAGGTTTGTATAATATCAATCCGAATGGAGTCTATGATTATGAGCAGTATTTTGTATATAACAGTACAGATAAAGCTATCAAAGATTTGAATATCAAAGCATCTTTGAAATATGCCCATGTTTTCAATAATGCACATGATGTAAATGTTATGTTTTTGTACAATCGTCAGAGTACAACAAATGAAAAGGATGCAGCTGTTCCCAATAATTTCGAAGGTTATACGATGCAGCTAGGCTATAAATATAAAAATAAATATTTGGTAGATTTGAACATGGCATATAATGGGACCGATCGTTTTGGTAAAGATAACAATTTCGGATTCTTTCCAGCATTGGCTATAGGTTATGCTATCTCTCAAGAAGACTTTTTCAAGAATGTAGACTGGTTGGGAAGGAATGTGCAGTTATTGAAGTTTAGAACTTCTTATGGTCTTGTAGGGTCAGATGTAGCAAGCGGCGATCGTTATCTGTATCGGCAGGTATATAAAACAGGTGATTCTTATGCTTTTGGTGAAGGTAACAACTTTGGTGTTAGTGGCATTAAAGAAGGTGATTTAGGAAATTTAAATGTAACGTGGGAGAAAGCGAGAAAGTTTAATGTTGGTGTAGATATGAATTTGTTTGATAAATTCTCCTTGACTTTCGACTGGTTTATAGATAAACGTTATGATCAGCTAGTTACTAGAAATGATATTCCGGACATATTAGGTATCGGCTTGTCTCCTGAAAATGTAGCAGAAACTACCAATAAAGGTTTTGATGGACAGATTGGTTATCAAGACCGTTTTGGTAACTTCAACTTTAATACCAATTTTGTATTTGGTTATGCTAAAAATCGAGTCGATTATAAAGCTGAGGCTCAACAGAAATATGAATGGTTGAGAGAAACGGGTAGACAGATTGGGCAGCCTTTTGGTTATCATTGGATTGGCTATTATACACCGGAAGATATTGAAAAGATTAATTCTGGTGCTGCGGACGCTCCGGCTAAACCTGATATTGCTGTGCAGGCAGGTGACTTAAAGTATGCAGATTTGAATGGTGATGGTACTATCAATGATTTTGATAAACGTGCTATTGGTAAACCGAACTTACCTACTACAACATTGGGATGGACGATTGGAGGAAGTTGGAAAGGGTTTAGTATCAGTGTATTATTCCAAGGATCGTTTGATTATAGTTTTGCTATCAATGGAACAGGGATTGAGTCTGGTAAGAGTCAGTTCCAGCCACTTCACCAAAAGCGTTGGACACAGGAACGTTATGAAAATGGAGAAAGTATTGAGTTCCCACGTTTGACAATGCAAGATGGTACAATAAACAGTGCTTCTGCTTATAATTCGGATTTTTGGCTGATTAATGCATGGTATATTCGTTTGAAGACTGTTGACTTGGGTTATCAACTTCCCAAGACAGCATTACCTAAGTTCTTAGACAATGTCCGTTTTTATGTAAATGCTTATAACTTACTGACTTTTACCGGTTATGATAAATATCAGCAAGACCCTGAAATTAAGACCAATACAGCAGGTGATGCTTATATGAATCAGCGTGTTATAAACTTTGGAGTTCAGTTGGGCTTCTAGTAAATAAGTAGAGCTTAGATAAAAAGAGAATAATGTTTGCTATAAAAACATTATTCTCTTTTTACTTTTTTAAGGAGTAAGTTTAGTGGTTATTGTATATTTGTTCGTCATAAAATAAATTGAAACATTGTATACTATAAAAAAGTAGTTAATATGAATAAGAATCTTGCAATCTCTCTATTCTTTCTATTAGGGAGTGCTACACTCTCTGCACAAGTGAAATTGCTTCCGATATTTTCGGATAATATGGTGTTGCAGCAACAAACGCAAGCCCCTATCTGGGGCGAGTCTAAGCCTAATAAGAAAGTAGAAATTACGACTTCATGGGATCAGAAGAAATATACTATTCAAGCTGATGAACAAGGAAAATGGAGTACGAAAGTTGCTACCCCAGTAGCGGGTGGCCCTTATAATATTACAATTTCTGATGGTAAAAAGGTGAAACTTTCTAATGTAATGATTGGTGAAGTCTGGATATGTTCCGGACAATCCAACATGGAAATGCAGGTAGAAGGTTGGGGCAAGGTGAAGAACTATGAACAGGAGAAAGAAGAGGCAAATAATTATCCTAATATTCGTTTCTTACTGGTAGAAAATGCGATGAGTCCTACACCTGTTGAGAATATTACAGCAAAAGAGAATGGTTGGCAAGTGTGTACATCAAAGAGTGTAGCGGACTTTTCTGCAGCAGGTTACTTCTTTGGACGTGATTTAAATAAATACCGTAATGTGCCAATCGGGTTGATTGATACATCTTGGGGAGGAACAATCATAGAAACATGGACCAGTAACGAGGCGTTAGCCACTATACCGAGTATGAAGAAAAGACTCGAAGCATTGGTCGGTTTGCCTGCATCTCAGGAAGGACGCAAGAAAAAGTTTGAAGAAGATGTTGAGACTTGGAAATCTGAAGTTGAAAGAATTGACAAGGGGTGTGTTAATGGGGAGGCTATATGGGCAGCTCCTGATTTTAACGATGCGGCATGGAAATCTATGAAAGTTCCAGGTTTGATGCAAGAACAAGATTTACCAGGATTTAGTGGGCTTGTTTGGTTTAGGAAAACAATTGATATCCCGGCTGGTTGGGCAGGAAAAGACTTGATCTTGAATTTAGGTGTTATTGATGATAATGATTTTACTTATTTCAATGGTATACAGATAGGACATACAGAAGGATGGATGGCACCTAGAAGCTATAAGATTCCGAAAGAACTTGTGAAGAAGGGAAAAGCGGTGATTGCTGTACGTGTAATGGATACTGGTGGTACTGGTGGTATCAATGGAAGTCCTGAAAGTATTTCACTTCATCTTTCCGATACAGAAGCTATCCAGTTGGCTGGTAATTGGAAATATCAGGTTTCTTTAGATATGAGAGAGGTTGCACCAATGCCTGTTGATATGTCATGGAATCCAAATTCTCCTACTTTCTTATTTAATGCTATGCTTAATCCACTGATTCCCTATGCTATCAAAGGAGCCATCTGGTATCAGGGAGAATCAAATGCGGGAGAGGCTTTTCAGTATCGTGATTTAATGCCGTTGATGATTACTGATTGGAGAAATCGCTGGGGATATGATTTCCCTTTCTATATGGTGCAGTTAGCTAGTTTTACAGCGAAACAAACAGCTCCTGTTGAATCTACTTGGGCGGAATTGAGAGAAGCTCAAACTCGGACTTTACATTTGCAAAATACAGGTATGGCTGTGGCAATTGATATAGGTGAGGAGTTTGATATTCATCCGAAGAACAAGCAAGAAGTGGGTAGACGCTTGGCATTAGCGGCCCGGGCGCAGACTTATGGCGAGAAGATTCCTTATTCCGGTCCGATATATAAATCTTATAAGATTGAAGGAAATAAAATTCGTATCTTCTTTGATCATATTGATGGTGGTCTGAAGACGGCGAATGGCGAAATGCCGAAAGGATTTACCATTGCTGGTGTAGACCATAAATTTCATTGGGCAGATGCTGTGATCGAAGGAAATACAGTTGTTGTTTCCTCACCTGAAGTTACCCTCCCGGTTGCAGTACGTTATGCATGGGCTGATTATCCGATATGCAATATGTATAACGGTGCGGATCTGCCAATGTCTCCTTTCCGTACTGATGATTGGAAAGGTATTACTTATGTCAATAAATAGTAAGTCTTTATTTAATTAATAAATTCAATAATAAACCATGAAGAAACTAGTTTATTTAATTATCTTCTTTTTGTATTCGACTGTGATGAATGCTCAGCTAAAAGATCTGGTACAGTATGTGAATACGTTACAAGGTACCGATTCTAATTTTGGTTTGAGCTACGGTAATACTTATCCTACTACAGGTATGCCTTATGGTATGCATATGTGGTCTGCGCAAACAGGTAAAAATGGGGATGGATTTAAGTATATGTATGCTGTTGATAAGATTCGTGCTTTTAGCCAATCACATCAATGTAGTCCTTGGGTGAGTGATTATGCTGTATATTCTTTCATGCCGATGGTAGGGGAGTTGGTTGTAAATCAAGATGCCCGTGCTACTAAGTTTAGTCACGATAATGAGATAGCTAAACCTCATTATTATAAAGTAACATTCGATAATGGCATTACTACTGAAATGGCTCCGACTACCCGTGGTGTACATTTACGTTTTTCCTATCCTACTACAGGAGATGCTTATTTGGTACTTGACGGATATACGGATATGAGTGAAATCAAAATTGATCCGGCTAAGAGACAAATCTCCGGTTGGGTAAATAATCAACGTTTTGTGAACGATTCAAAATCATTCCGTAACTATTTTGTTGTTCAATTTGATAAATCTTTCGAAGATTACGGCGTATGGGAAAACCAAAAGGATGAAGTGTTTCCACAGAAATTAGATGGATCAGGTAAAGGATATGGTGCATTTATTAAATTTAAAAAAGGCTCGAAGGTTCAGGCTAAAGCAGCTTCCTCATACATAAGTGCAGAGCAGGCTCTGATAACTTTAAATAAAGAACTCGGTAAAGATAAGAATCTGGAAGTAACGAAAGCACGTGGTCAGAAGACTTGGAATGAAGTACTGAATAGAATTGTAGTTGAAGGATGTACGGACGAACAGATGAAGACTTTCTACTCTTGTCTTTTCCGTGCTAACTTATTCTCTCGTAAATTCTACGAACGCAAAGAAAATGGTGAACCGTATTATTATAGCCCATATAATGGTAAGATTTATGATGGTTACATGTATACTGATAATGGATTTTGGGATACATTCCGTTCTCAATTTCCTTTGACAAACATTTTGCATCCAACAATGCAGGGACGTTATATGAATGCTCTTCTGGCAGCACAGGAACAATGCGGTTGGTTACCTTCATGGTCTTCCCCGGGTGAAACAGGAGGAATGTTAGGTAATCATTCTATTTCACTGCTGGCAGATGCATGGGCAAAAGGGATTCGTGATTTTGATCCTGAAAAAGCGCTGGAGGCTTATGCGCATGAGGCAATGAATAAAGGTCCTTGGGGTGGTGCTAACGGACGTGGATTCTGGAAAGAATATTTCCAGTTAGGATATGTCCCTTATCCTGAATCAATGGGTTCTAGTGCACAAACAATGGAATATGCATATGATGATTTCTGCGGATATCAACTTGCTAAAATGGTTGGAAATAAACATTACCAGGAAGTATTTGCCCGTCAGATGTTCAACTATAAAAATGTCTTTGATAAGTCTATCGGATTTATGCGTGGAAAGGGTGTTGATGGTAAATGGCAGGAACCATTCGATCCACTAGAATGGGGTGGACCTTTCTGTGAAGGAAATGCATGGCATTATACATGGTCAGTGTTCCATGATGTACAAGGTTTGATTGATTTGTTTGGAAGTGATGAGAAGTTTACTACTAAAATAGATTCTGTATTTACTATTCCTAATGTAATTAAACCAGGTACTTATGGCGGGATTATTCATGAAATGAAAGAAATGGAGCTAGCTAATATGGGACAATATGCACACGGAAATCAGCCGATTCAACACATGCCTTATTTGTATTGCTATGCAGGTCAGCCGTGGAAAACTCAATATTGGGTACGTCAGATTGTTGAAAGATTATATAACTCAACAGAGAAAGGTTATCCGGGTGATGAAGACCAAGGCGGTATGTCTTCATGGTATATTCTGAGTTCATTGGGTATATATGCTGTTTGTCCGGGTACAGATGAATATGTGATTGGCAGCCCATTATTTAAGAAGGCTACCATAACCATGGAAAATGGCAATAAGTTTGTGATTGAAGCACCGGAAAATAGTAAAGAAAATTTGTATATACAATCAGCTACTTTGAATGGCAGACTTTTAGATAAAAACTATATCCATTATGATGATATAGCAGAAGGAGGAGTCTTAAAATTTGAAATGGGAAGCCAACCTAATAAAGAAAGATGTACTTCGAAGTATGCTGCTCCTTTCTCTTTGTCTAAAGAATAAAGAATCAAAGAATAAAGTTCAATAATACGATAGATTTTATTCGAATAACGAAATAGGATACTATTAGTGGTATTCCTGTTTCTTATTCGAAATAGACTCTACTAAAGAACATCCGGAATGAAATATAAATTCTTATTTAGTTTATTGTTCTCTCTTATTTTAGGAGGAATGGTTGCAACACAAGCTGTGGCTGATGATTATGCTTGCCAAGTCAATACATTGATTGGAACAAAAGGTACCGGACTGACTTCCGGATATCTCTATCCGGGAGCAACTTATCCTTACGGAATGGTGCAATTTACTCCATCTTATTTCTCTAAAAGGTCGGGGTTTGTCATCAATCAGTTGAGTGGTGGTGGTTGTGAGCATATGGGAAATTTTCCTACTTTTCCAGTGAAAGGAAAACTGAAAATGTCTCCAGATAATATCCTTAACTATCGTATAAATATATCTGAAGAAAAAGGACATGCCGGTTATTATGAGGCTATGGTGCAAGAGGATATCAAAGCAAAACTGACAGTGACCGAGCGAACGGGGATGGCTAGCTATGAATATCCGGCAGATCAACAATATGGTACAATAATCATCGGTGGAGGTATTTCTGCAACTCCTATTGAACAGGCTGCTATTGTTATTACTGCCCCGAATAAGTGTGAAGGTTATGCAGAAGGAGGAAATTTCTGTGGACTTCGTACTCCGTATAAAGTCTATTTTGTTGCAGAGTTTGATACCGATGCTTTAGAAACCGGTACATGGAAAAGAGAAGAATTGATGCCAAATACAACTTTTGCGGAAGGAGAGTATTCTGGTGTATACTTTACTTTCGATGTAAACAAAAAGAAGAATATTCAATATAAGATTGGAGTTTCTTATGTTTCAGTAGAGAATGCACGTGAAAATTTGAAAGCCGAAAATACAGAATGGGATTTCCAAAAGATACAGAATCAAGCGGAGGCAAAATGGAATCATTATTTGGGTATGATTGAAGTGGAGGGTACCAATCCCGATCGTACGACCCAATTCTATACACATTTATATCGTTCATTTATTCACCCGAATGTTTGTAGCGATGTAAATGGGGAATATATGGGAGCGGATTTCAGAGTGCATAAGTCACGTTCTAAACATTATACTTCTTTTAGTAATTGGGATACATATCGTACACAGATTCAATTATTATCCATGCTTGATCCGGAGGTAGCTTCCGATATTGTTATTTCCCATCAATTATTTGCAGAACAGTCCGGTGGTTCTTTTCCTCGTTGGGTGATGGCTAATATTGAAACAGGGGTAATGCAGGGAGATCCGACTCCTATTCTGATTGCTAATGCTTATGCTTTCGGAGCTCGTAACTATGATCCGAAACCTATCTTCAAGATTATGAGAAAAGGGGCGGAGGAACCGGGTTCTAAGTCGCAAGATGTGGAGACTCGCCCGGGATTGAAGCAATATTTGGATAAGGGTTATTATAATGCATCTATTCAATTGGAGTATACCTCAGCAGATTTTGCTATCGGACAGTTTGCATTGCATGCAGTGGGAGATGAATTTGCCAGTTGGCGTTATTTCCATTTTGCCCGTTCATGGAAGAATTTGTATAATCCGGACACAGGTTGGCTACAATCACGTAATCCGGACGGATCATGGAAATCTCTTGGTGAAGACTTCCGTGAATCTACTTATAAGAATTATTTTTGGATGGTGCCTTATGATATTGTCGGTTTGGTAGAAATAATAGGTGGTAAGGAAAAAGCCGAGAAACGGTTGGATGAATTCTTTACGCGCCTGGATGCCGGATATAACGATGCATGGTTTGCTTCCGGCAATGAGCCGAGTTTCCACATACCTTGGATATATAATTGGATTGGTCGTCCATACAAAACACAAGAAATCATTAATCGTGTGTTGAATGAGCAATATTCAAGTAAGATAGACGGTCTTCCGGGAAATGACGATCTGGGTACAATGGGGGCTTGGTATGTGTTTGCTTGTATCGGGCTTTATCCGGAGATTCCGGGCGTGGGGGGATTTACGATAAATACTCCAATCTTTTCATCTGTTAAGGTGCATTTGAAAAAAGGTGATATTGTGATAAAGGGAGGTTCAGAAAAGGACATCTATATCAAATCCATGAAGCTAAACGGAAAATCACATGAAAGTACATGGATAGACTGGGATCAACTCAACAGCGGAGCTACTATCGAATACAGTACTTCGGGTAAACCGGATATGAAGTGGGGAGCAAAGGTTGTTCCACCATCTTTTCCTTAATTAATGAACTATTATAAAGAACAATCATGAAAAGAAAATTTCAACATATAGCTTATTTATTGATGGTTGCAGCAGTGATTACTTCCTGTGGAGAGAAGAAGCAAACATCTGAATTTCCCGATTGGGCATGGGCGGATTTTCAACGCCCGGAAGGTATTAACCCAATTGTTTCTCCTGATACCACTACTGTTTTTTATTGCCCAATGAGACAGGATTCGGTAGCATGGGAATCTAGTGATACTTTTAATCCGGCTGCTACAATTTATGATGGTAAAGTGGTTGTGCTTTACCGGGCAGAAGATAATTCGGCGGTAGGAATTGGTTCACGCACTTCTCGCTTAGGGTATGCTTATTCTGATGATGGTTTGCATTTTAACCGGATGACTGTTCCTGTATTTTATCCGGCAGATGATAACCAGAAAGAATTGGAATGGCCAGGGGGGTGTGAAGATCCGCGAGTTGCTGTGACAGAGGATGGCCTTTATGTAATGCTTTATACACAATGGAATCGTAAGCAGGCCCGTCTTGCCGTAGCTACTTCTCGTGATCTTCAGATATGGGAAAAATATGGTCCGGCTTTTGCAAAAGCATATGGCGGACGTTTTTTTGATGAATTTTCCAAATCAGCTTCTATTGTCACAAAATTGGTAGATGGCAAACAAGTGATTGCTAAAATTGATGGAAAATATTGGATGTATTGGGGAGAAAAATTTGTAAACGTAGCTACTTCCACGGATTTGATTAATTGGGAACCAATGCTTGATGAAAAAGGAGACTTTCTGAAAGTAATTACTCCTCGTGAAGGTAAATTTGATAGTGACCTGACAGAGTGTGGTCCACCTGCAATCATGACTGATAAAGGTATTTTATTGCTTTATAATGGTAAGAATAAGTCAGGTGCAGAGGGGGATACATTGTATACTGCTAATTCTTATTGTGCCGGGCAAGCATTATTTGATGCTAAAGATCCGACTAAATTGATTGACCAATTGGATAAACCATTCTATATTCCGGAATCAGATTTTGAGAAGAGCGGACAATATCCCGCGGGAACAGTATTTATAGAAGGTTTAGTATTCCATAATCAGAAATGGTACTTATATTATGGTTGTGCAGATTCACGTGTAGCAGTTGCTGTGTATGATTCTTTTAAGAAATAAAATGCAATGAAAAAGATAGGACTCTTTTTGTTTGGTATTTGTTTTGTATTGCAAATGGTGGCACAAGAACACAACTACTTCACAAATCCTGTTATTCGGGGAGATGTACCCGATCCTTCCGTCATTCGGGTTGAAGATACATATTATGCTACGGGTACCTCTTCGGAATGGGCACCTTTTTATCCAATGTTTACCTCCAAGGATCTGGTAAACTGGAAACAGGTAGGGCATGTTTTTACCAAGCAACCGTCCTGGACTTCTAATTCATTTTGGGCACCAGAATTGTTTTATCATAATAATAAAGTTTATTGTTATTATACCGCCCGCCAAAAAAGTACTGGAATATCATATATTGGAGTAGCTACGTCTGATTCTCCTTTACATGAATTTACCGATCATGGTCCGATTGTAGAGTATGGAAAGGAAGCTATCGATGCATTTATTTATGATGATAACGGGCAATTGTATATCAGTTGGAAAGCTTATGGTTTGGATACGCGTCCGATAGAATTGTTAGGATGTAAACTGTCCGCTGATGGTTTGCATTTGGATGGTGAACCTTTTACTCTTTTAGTAGATGAAAAGGGAATCGGTATGGAAGGACAGTACCATTTTAAAAAAGGCGACTACTATTATATAGTATACGCTGCCCATGGATGTTGTGGTCCTTCTAGTGACTATGATGTATATGTAGCACGTGCAAGGAATTATGGTGGACCTTATGAAAAATATTCTGGAAACCCCATTCTTCATGGCGGAGAAGGAGATTATAAATCATGTGGTCATGGTACTGTGGTGAGAACATCTGATGGTCGTATGTTTTATATGTGTCACGCTTATTTGAAGGGAGATGGTTTCTTTATCGGGCGTCAACCGATTTTGCAAGAAATGGAAATGACGGATGATCATTGGGTGCGTTTCCAGACTGGGAATTTGGCTATAGCTGAACAGCCTGTACCTTTTGTCGGTACAAAGCAAGAGCCTCTTTCGGATTTTGAAGATAATTTTAAGGGGAATCAATTGAAAGTTGATTGGACGTGGAATTATCCTTATTCAGATATACACGCTGTGCTAAAGAAAGGAAAGTTATTTTTATCCGGTACTCCAAAGAATAACAATAAATATGGTACAGCATTATGTTTACGTCCTCAATCTCCACAGTATAGCTGTGAGACGAAAGTAATAAACACAGGCAAAGGACTGAAAGGATTGACCTTGTATGGCGATGATAAAAACCTGATTGCTTGGGGAATTGAAGGAGATAAACTTATTTTGAAAGTGGTGAAAGACGATATTGAGTCAGTACTTTATGATTCAGCTTTTGCAAGTAAAGAGATATATTTGAAATTGGAAGTTGAACAGGGGTGTATATTCCACTTTTATAAAAGTCTGGATGGAAAAACATGGCAATCTGTGCAGAATACCCCTTTCAAGGGTAAATCCTTGATTCGTTGGGATAGAGTGCAGCGTCCGGGATTACTACATTATGGAGATAAGGATGTACCGGCAGAGTTTTCTTATTTTAAAATGAAGAATTTAAAATAAAAAGAAAGTAGATGGTGATAAAATTTTTAGTTTATACTATTAAATTATCCCTCATAGTAGATTAACAGTATTTGTAAAATATAGATTGATAAAATGAAAAAGTTTTTAGTATTAGTTGCAGCAGTTTGCATGGCGTATACTACTGCGTTTGCTCAGACTGTGAAACCTTTTAAGGAAGGTGACAGAGCTGTGTTTTTAGGAAATAGTATTACGGATGGTGGTCGTTACCATTCATTTATCTGGTTGTATTACATGACCCGTTTCCCGAATATGCCTATTCGCATATTCAATGGAGGTATCGGAGGTGATACAGCGTATGATATGAATAAACGTTTGGATGGCGACATTTTTAGCAAAAATCCTACTGTATTGATGGTAACTTTCGGTATGAATGATTCCGGTTATTATGAATATAATGGTGATAATGCGAAAGAATTTGGTGAACAGAAGTATCAGGAAAGCATCAAAAACTTCCAGCAGATGGAAAAACGCTTCAAGGAGTTGCCACATACTCGTATTGTAATGACGGGAACTTCTCCTTATGACGAAACTGCGCAAATAAAGGACAATACGGTCTTTAAGAAAAAAAATGAGACTATTAAGAGAATCATAGAATATCAAAGAGAATCTGCTGCAAGAAATGGTTGGGAATTCACAGATTGGAATGCACCTATGGTAGCTATAAATCAGGAACTTCAACAAAAAGATCCTAGTTTTACTCTTTGTGGTAACGATCGTATCCATCCGGACAATGACGGTCATATGGTGATGGCTTATCTTTTCCTGAAAGCACAAGGTTTTGCTGGTAAAGATGTGGCCAACATGGAAATCAATGCGAATAAGAAACAAGCAGTGAAGGCAGAAGGTTGTACCATCTCGAATATAAAGAAGATAGGCAAAGATATTAGTTTTGATTATCTGGCAGAGGCATTGCCTTATCCTTTGGATACTATTGCACGTGGTTGGGGATCTAAGAAGAGTCAGGCAGAAGTTATAAAAGAAGTTCCTTTTATGGAAGAAATGAACACAGAATTGCTGAAAGTTACCGGTTTGAAGGGGCAATATAAACTGTTGATTGACAATCAGGAAATAGGAACCTGGGATGCTGCTGATTTGGCAAAGGGTATAAACTTGGCTGCAGAATCTAAAACTCCACAATACCAGCAGGCATTAGCTATCATGCATCTCAATGAGTACCGTTGGGAACTTGAAAGAACATTTAGAGAATATGCGTGGTGCCAGTTTGGTTTCTTCCAACAAAAAGGTTTATTGTTTGCTAATGACAGAAAGGCTATTGAAGTGATGGATGAAAATGTAGAGAAGAACATGTGGTTGAAGGGACGTCGAGATCTTTATTCAAAGATGATGTTTAAAGAGATTCGTGATGCACGTGAACAAGAGATGGATGTTCTGGTTTCCAAGATTTACGAAATCAACAAACCAGTAGTAAGAAAGATTATTCTGAGAAAGATATAATATTGGTTTTAGATAAGTTAGTAAAGGTTTGAATTGGTGTATTGTGGTGCCGGCTAATAGTCGGCACCTTTTTTATATATGATGTTCAATTAATTCTTTTTCCAAAAGTCGGAACTGAACAGCAGCAATACCGTAAATAGCTCCAGACGTCCGAGAAGCATCAGAAAGGAGAGTAGCCATTTGGCTGCATCAGGCAATTCACTCCACGAGAAGGCTGGGCCACACGTGCCGAGTCCCGGTCCCATGTTACCGATGCTTGATATGACTGTTCCGATTGATTCAAGGAATCCTACTCCGAATCCCATCATAATAAGTATGCTGACAATAGCGATAACTGCATATAAGAATGTGAAAGCCAGTACGGTGGACTGGATAGAAGGGGAGATAACCTGTTTATTCACTCGTACGGGTAATACAGCATTGGGGTGCAGAATATGTTTAAACTCATTCTTGGCAACCTTGAAGAGAATGACCATGCGGATACATTTGATACCGCCTGTCGTACTACCTGCACAAGCCCCTATTATCATAACGATAAGAAGACAGCCCCAAAGAATAGAAGGCCAGAGCATATAGTCAGCAGTAGCAAAACCGGTGGAAGTCTGCAGTGATATAACTTGAAACAGAGACTTTCGGAATGCCTCTTCTGCTCCCATCGAACTGGTCTGATAAAGCCAGACAGCAATGAAAATTGTGAAAAAAGCAACAGATATGAAATAGAACTTCAGTTCGGCATCATGAATGAACTTCTTTATTTTTCCGTTGAACATCAACAATAATAAAGTGAAATTGACTCCCGATAGAAACATGAAAATAGATATCACATAATCTATGTAAGGCGAGTGATAATATTCAATGCTTGTTTGTTTAGTAGAGAATCCGCCAGTACTGGTAGTAGTAAAAGCATGGCAGATGCTGTCGAAAAGCCCCATCCCTCCAAATACCAGTAAGATAATCAGTGTTCCGGTCATTCCGGCATAGATTCCCCAGATCCATTTGGCAGTAACTCCGATACGTGGGTGTACTTTGTCGTGAGTAGGACCGCTGGCTTCGGCTGCAAATACCTGGATACCTCCCATACCAAAAATCGGAAGAACAGCAATCGTAAAGAACACAATTCCCAAACCACCTATCCATTGTGTCATTGCCCGCCAGAAGAGGATGCCGTGAGGCATTGATTCTATATTGTTCATGATGGTGGCACCTGTACTGCTAAATCCGGACATAGTCTCGAAGAAGGCATCAGTAACATTTGGAATATAACCACCTATATAATAAGGCAACATTCCAAAAAGAGAGAATGTGATCCAGGCTACACTGACAATAACATATCCGTCGCGGCGGTTGAGTGATTTCTCAGCCCCTCTTCCGATAGCGAGCATAATCACCCCTACGAAGGCTGTGATAGCTGATGAAAGCAGGAAACTATTTAAGTCGTCTTCCTTATAGAATAGTGAAACGCCACCACAACACATTAACATAGCTGTTTCTATCAGTAACAGAAACCCCATGATGCGATATATCATCTTCGAATTAATCATAAACAGTCTGTTTTAGGTATTAAGTATTATGCGCCAAGTATAAGCGGCTACGGTTAGTACCTAATACTTAATACCTGATACTTAACACCTAATACTTGCTAATTAAAGAACTTTTCAATTTTCTTGATCATCATACTCAGACAGAATACAACAACATGATCTCCGGGACGAATCAGCGTATCTCCCGTTACGAGCACTCCTTCGCCATTACGGATCATTCCTCCGATGGTCGTTCCTTTAGGCAATCCCAAGTCCTTGATTAAATTTCTGGTAATCTTTGCTCCGGCGGGCACGGTAAACTCTGCTACATCGGCATTGGCGAATGTCAGACACTTCACATTGGATACATCGGCATCCAGCATCATCTGATAAATATGGCTGGCAGCAATCATCTTTTTATTGATGACGGTGCCGATATCAAGGCTTTCTGCCATGCCGATATAATCGATGTTCTCTACTTCCGCTACCGTCTTTTCCACTCCCATTCGTTTGGCGGCGAGGCAGGCGAGGATATTCGTTTCCGAATTGTCCGTTAAAGCGACAAATGCTTCGGTATTTTTTAATCCTTCTTCGATGAGAAGGTCCATGTCCCGGCCATCCCCGTTGATTATCATTGTTTTATCGTCCAATAATTCAGTCAGTCGGTTGCAGCGGTTGATATCATTATCTACGATTTTCACTTGCATATAATCCGGCACGTACTGGGCGGTACGGACAGCAATACGGCTTCCGCCC
Source organism: Bacteroides faecis (assembly GCF_020091505.1). NCBI lineage: Bacteria > Pseudomonadati > Bacteroidota > Bacteroidia > Bacteroidales > Bacteroidaceae > Bacteroides > Bacteroides faecis. The sequence goes on from NZ_CP081916.1 coordinate 2,290,817, forward strand.
ATGATCATAACGTTGCGTACATCGGCATAGTCCTCTTTACCGGCTATTTTTCGGATATAAGGAATATATTTTCGTGTAGTAGTGAAATAAACAATATCATGTAGTTTGATAACATCATCTCCGCGTGGAATGATGGTTTCCGTACCTCGTTTGATGGCTACCACGTGGTAGGGAATATCGGGTGCACCCAGTTCATGAAGAGGAATATTCAATATTTCTGCTTTTTCGCGCATCTTGGTACCGATCAGTATCAAGGCACCTCCACAGAACTCCCACCATTGACGTACCCAGCTCATGCGCATGGAAGATACGATTTCCTTGGCAGCCAGCATTTCCGGATAAATCAGCGAATGTACACCCAACTTTTGGAAAAATTCCTTGTTTTTGGGTAGAAGATATTCGTAATTGTCGATGCGGGCGACCGTCTTTTTAGCTCCCAAATTCGTGGCTAGCATACAGGCAGTCATATTCTGGCTTTCGTTGGGAGTGACTGCGATGAACAAATCCGCCTCTTTCACACCTACCTCTTTCAGTCCCGAGATGGAAGAAGGAGAAGCTGTGACTGTCAGCAAATCGAAGTTGGCGCTAAGAGCACTTAGTTTTTCTTCGTCATCGTCCATCAGGATAATGTCCTGTTTTTCCCGTGACAATAATTTAGCCAGGTGGGTGCCTACATTGCCGGCACCTGCGATAATAATCTTCATTTTCAGTTCGTTAATTCTTTTATTTTGCTCATGCTGGGCAGAAGCTCACATTGTTTCAGCAGTTCCTTTGTTATACTGTCTTCATCCATTCCGCAGAGCTGATATAGCTCGGGTATCGTACCGTGTTGCACGAATTTATCCGGAATTCCGATGCGTTTGATGGTCGGGGTATATGCATGGTCGGCCATAAATTCGAGTACGGCACTTCCCATTCCTCCCTGAATCGTTCCGTCTTCTATGGTGACGATGTGACGGAATTTTCGGCCTGCTTCATGCAGCAGTTCCTCATCCAGTGGTTTGAGGAATCTCAGGTCATAGTGGGCGATGCTTTTTCCTGATTCTGCTTCGGCACGGGCGATGGCATTGGCTGCTTTATTTCCGATAGGACCTATGCTGATGACAGCCACATCCTTTCCATCTTTCAATTTTCGTCCTTTGCCTACGGGAATTTCTTCGAGCGGGCATTTCCAGTCGACCAACACACCGCGGCCACGTGGGTAGCGGAGTACGAACGGACCTTTGTCCGGCAGCTGTGCCGTGTACATCAGTCGCCGTAATTCATGCTCATCCATGGGGGAGGCGATGGTCAGATTAGGTATCGGGCGCAGATAAGCCATGTCGAACGCACCATGATGCGTCGGACCATCTTCTCCTACCAGGCCCGCACGGTCGAGGCAGAGAACTACAGGAAGGTTCTGAATAGCTACATCATGGATAATATTGTCATAAGCCCGTTGCATAAACGATGAATAGATGTTGCAGAAGGGGAGCAAACCATCCTTCGCCATTCCTCCGGAGAAAGTGACGGCGTGGCCTTCGGCAATACCTACGTCGAAAGCCCGTTTAGGCATCTTAGACATAAGAATGTTCATCGAACAACCGGAAGGCATGGCGGGTGTTACACCTACAATTTTCGGATTCGATTCTGCCAATTCCACTAATGTATTTCCGAAGACGTCTTGAAACAGGGGAGGCATTCCTTCCGTATTAGCTATAAAACGTTCTCCGGTGATAGGGTCGAATTTGCCGGGAGCGTGCCATTCGGTAGCGTGTTTTTCGGCAGGGGCGAATCCTTTTCCTTTAATCGTGTGGAGATGCAGTATTTTGGGACCTTTCAAGTCTTTAATGTCGCGCAATACTCGTGAAAGATTCTTTATGTCGTGTCCGTCGATAGGACCGAAGTAGCGGATGTTCATCCCTTCGAATATATTCTGTTGTTGGGCAGCCATTGATTTCAGACTATTGCCGAAACGGATAAGTGCTTTGCGGCGTTCGTCGTTCAGGATACCGAGCTTGAATAGCAGTCGGGAAGCCTTGAAACGCAGTTGGTTGTAGCGGTTCGAAGTTGTCAGGTTGAACAGGTATTGTTTCATTCCACCGACACTACGGTCAATGGCCATATCATTATCATTCAGTATGATAAGCAGGTTGTTCGGGGTAGTTGAAGAATTGTTCAGTCCCTCAAAAGCCAGTCCTCCACTCATCGAACCATCTCCGATAATGGCTATCACATGGCGTTGGTCGTCTCCCTTTCTGGCAGCGGCAACAGCCATGCCGAGGGCGGCAGAGATGGAATTAGAAGCGTGTCCGCAGGTGAAGGTATCGTATTCGCTCTCTTCAGGAGAAGGGAAAGGACGAATGCCTCCCAGTTTCCGGTTAGTGGAAAATGCTTCACGCCGTCCTGTGAGAATTTTGTGGCCGTATGCCTGATGTCCTACGTCCCATACAATACGGTCATAAGGTGTATTGTAGACGTAGTGCAGGGCTACAGTCAGTTCCACAGTACCGAGGCTGGCAGCGAAGTGCCCCGGGTTACAGGAGAGTTCTTTAATAATGTCTTGCCTTAATTCATCGCATACTTCCGGCAGTTGGTCTACTTCCAGACGGCGCAGATCATCAGGGCTATTGATTGAGTTTAGCAAGTTATATATCGGTTCATTCTTCATGATTCGAGAAAATTTGGTGCAAAAATACGAAAAAGAAAGCGGAAGCCCTTTCTTTTTGCTTAAATTCTTATTGTTAAAGCTAAGCTGTCGGAAGGAATCCCGTCGTTCACAGCTTTTTAAACCGGCTTGTTCGTATGAAGTATGTGGACTTAACTTGTTTATCCTTTATAGCAAACTTCTACTTCGCAGGAAGATAAGTTATTTTCCTCCCATTCCAAAGTCTAATTGCAAGCTTTGTTTTTGTAATTGCAAGTTTTGATTATATAAACGCAAGCTTCGTTTTTATAATTGCAAGTTGCGTTTATAGATTTCTAACGGGTGAAGACACTTTTTCCTTAAGTCGAGTGATTCTTTTCCTTGCATGGAAGGTAACTTTCCAATTAATGGCTGACGTCGTAGCAAAGTGGCTTTAGGGTGTTTGAGTAGAGAATATCATTATTTGTGTGCTGAAGATAAAATGGAATATCTTATCTTTGTCGTACTTTTGCTCTATAGAAACAATCGAAAGAAGGAGAATATATGGATTTTCAAACAAAGGTAGAACTGCCGACGGGTTCACCGCTTATCAGTCATTCAGAACGGATTCTTCTGATGGGCTCTTGTTTTGCTGAAAACATAGGCTCGCTGTTGGCTGAAAATAAGTTCCGTGTTGACATGAACCCTTTCGGGATTCTCTATAATCCGCTGTCTGTCTCTGCCGCTTTAGTGGAGATATTGAAGGGAAAGGTATATCAGGAGAAAGATTTATTCCTGTATAAGGAGTGCTGGCATAGTCCGATGCATCATGGTTCATTTTCCGCGTCATCTCCGGAGGGAGTTCTTCAAAAGATAAACGCTCGCCTGTCGCAGGCTCACCGTTCTGTTCATGAGCTCGACTGGCTGATGCTGACTTTCGGTACTGCTTACGTGTACGAGCAGAAAGAAACAAGGCAAGTAGTCTCTAATTGTCATAAACTGTCGGAAAGTCACTTCAACCGTCGGATTCTTTCAGTCGATGAGATCGTGAACGAGTATACCTCGCTTATTACCAGTATCGTTGCACGTAACTCCGGCTTGAAGATCTTATTCACGGTTAGCCCTATCCGGCATATACGAGACGGGATGCATGCTAACCAGTTGAGTAAATCGACGCTGTTGCTTGCAATCGACCGCCTGCAACAACGGTTTCCGGAACATGTATTCTATTTCCCTTCTTATGAGATTGTGTTGGATGAACTCCGTGATTATCGTTTCTATGCCGATGATATGCTCCATCCGTCACCGATGACTGTCCGTTATCTGTGGGAACGTTTTTCGGAAACCTTCTTCTCTGCTGAAACAAAGCAGCTGATTACTGCCGTAGAAGATATATCCAGAGACTTGTCACACAAGCCTTTTCATCCGGAGTCGGAAGCGTATCAACGCTTTTTAGGACAAATAGTGTTAAAAATCGAACGACTTAACGGAAAATACCCGTACTTAGACTTTCAAAAAGAAAAAGAACTATGTCATATACGATTGAATCCATAGCCGAATATATCGGTGCACGCCGTGTAGGAGAGTGCGAAGCGACGATTGATTGGCTACTTACAGATAGCCGCTCTTTGAGTTTTCCGGAAGAAACCCTGTTTTTTGCTCTAACCACCAAACGTAATAATGGTGCACGTTACATCCCCGAACTGTATGACCGGGGAGTGCGTAATTTTGTGGTGACGGAAAAGGACTTTAAAAGAATGGAGAGCGGAGAGTGGAAATTGGAAGGTGATCTTAACTTTTTAATTGTAGCGAATCCATTGAAGGCTTTGCAAAAACTGGCCGAGGCCCATCGGGAGAATTTTAAGATTCCGGTAATCGGCATCACGGGTAGTAATGGAAAGACCATTGTGAAAGAGTGGTTGCATCAATTATTAAGCCCGGACCGCTGCATTGTCCGTTCGCCCCGTAGTTACAACTCGCAGATCGGTGTTCCCTTGTCTGTCTGGCAACTGAATGAAGAAGCCGAACTGGGTATCTTCGAAGCCGGCATCTCCGAAATGGGAGAGATGGGAGCATTGAAGCGGATGATTAAACCGACTATCGGTATTCTGACCAATATAGGTGGTGCCCATCAGGAGAATTTCTTTTCATTGCAAGAGAAATGTATGGAGAAACTCACCCTCTTTAAAGATTGTGATGTAGTGATCTATAATGGAGATAACGAGCTGATCAGTAATTGCGTGGCAAAGTCGATGTTGACAGCACGTGAAATAGCCTGGAGTTGCAAGGATATAGAACGCCCGCTTTATATCAGTAAAGTGACCAAAAAAGAAGACCATACGGTGATCGCTTACCGCTATCTGGATATGGATAACATCTTCTGCATCCCTTTTATAGACGATGCTTCCATCGAGAATGCGTTGAACTGTCTGGCAGCTTGTCTTTATCTGATGACACCTGCTGACCAGATAACCGAACGAATGGCACGGCTCGAACCGATCGCCATGCGTCTGGAAGTAAAAGAAGGTAAAAATAATTGTGTTCTGATTAACGACAGCTACAATTCAGATCTGGCTTCCTTAGATATAGCGCTTGATTTTCTGGTACGCCGTTCCGAGAAGAAAGGGTTTAAACGAACACTCATCTTATCGGATATTCTCGAGACAGGACAGAATACAGCTACGCTTTACCGTCGGGTGGCACAGCTGATTCAGAGTCGGGGCATTAACAAACTGATTGGTGTAGGAGCGGAGATTTCTTCGTGTGCCGCCCGCTTTGAAGGTACGCCCGAACGATATTTCTTTCCGGATACGGACGCGTTGCTGAGATCAGGTCTTTTCAAATCCCTGCATTCGGAAGTTATCCTGATAAAAGGCTCCCGTGTGTTTAACTTTGATCTGGTGTCGGAAGAACTGGAACTGAAAGTGCATGAAACGATTCTGGAAGTCAATTTGGGCGCGATGATTGCCAATTTGAATCATTATCGTTCCATGCTCCGTCATCCGGAGACAAAAATAATCTGCATGGTGAAAGCTGCAGCTTACGGAGCCGGTTCATACGAGATAGCCAAAACGTTGCAGGAGCACCATGTCGACTACCTTGCTGTAGCTGTCGCCGATGAAGGTTCCGAACTTCGTAAAGCAGGTATCACTTCTTCTATTATCATCATGGACCCGGAGCTGACATCGTTCAAAACGATGTTTGATTATAAACTCGAACCGGAAGTATATAATTTCCATTTGCTCGACGCGCTGATTAAAGCAGCAGAAAAAGAAGGAATAACCAACTTCCCGATTCATGTGAAACTGGATACGGGTATGCATCGTCTAGGATTTTCCATTGATGAAATTCCCTTGTTGATTCGCCGTTTGAAAAGTCAGAATGCAGTTATTCCCCGGTCGGTGTTCTCTCATTTTGTGGGAAGTGATTCGGCGCAGTTCGACTTCTTTACCCGTCAACAGATTGAGCTGTTCGAGAAAGGTTCTCAGGAATTGCAGGAAGCCTTCTCTCACAAGATTCTGCGTCATATCTGCAATACTGCCGGCATTGAACGTTTCCCCGGTGCACAGTTTGATATGGTACGCCTGGGAATAGGACTTTATGGAGTAAGTCCGATCGACAATTCGATTATCAATAATGTAAGTACGCTGAAAACGACAATCCTTCAGATTCGGGATGTACCCGAAGAAGATACGGTAGGTTATAGCCGGATGGGGCATCTGGCACGCCCTTCCCGCATTGCAGCTATTCCTATCGGTTACGCCGATGGCTTGAATCGTCATCTGGGACGTGGCAATGCCTATTGTCTGGTGAATGGCAAGAAAGCCCCTTATGTCGGAAACATCTGTATGGATGTCTGTATGATTGATGTGACAGATATCGATTGCAGAGAAGGCGACAAGGCTATCATTTTTGGTGATGACCTGCCGATAACCACTCTTTCGGATAAACTGGATACTATTCCTTACGAAGTGCTGACCAGTATTTCGAACCGGGTAAAACGAGTCTACTTTCTTTAATGGATAATGGACAATGGATTGGATAATGAATAAAAAACGAGTTGCACAATCATCTGCATAGCAAATTATCCATTATCCATTGTCCATTATCCATTAAAATAATTATCTTTGCACCAACTAATAAACCTCTATAATAAATAAACATATGACAAACTTATTATTATTAGGCTTTTTGCCTAGTGGCTCTGAATGGATCATTATTGCTCTTGTTATTCTTCTCCTTTTTGGTGGTAAGAAAATCCCCGAATTGATGCGTGGATTAGGAAAAGGAGTAAAGAGCTTTAAAGATGGCGTGAACGAGGCAAAAGAAGAAATCAATAAGGCAAAAGACGAAATCGACGCACCGGCAGATTCAGCTAAGAAATAATAAGCAATGGCAGAAATGACCTTCTGGGATCATTTGGATGAGTTGCGTCGGGTACTTTTTCGTGTTATCGGGGTATGGTTTGTATTGGCAATCGGCTATTTCATAGCGATGCCCTATTTGTTCGACCATATAATACTGGCGCCTTGCCATAATGATTTTGTATTTTACGACTTACTACGCTATATCGGTCAGAAATTCGATTTGACTGATGAATTCTTTACGCAGGAGTTTAAGGTGACGCTTGTCAATATCAATTTGGCAGCTCCTTTCTTTATACATATGTCGACAGCCTTCTGGATGTCGGTAGTGACAGCTATGCCTTATATCTTCTTTGAGGTCTGGCGTTTTATCAATCCGGCCCTTTATCCGAATGAACGGAAAGGAGTGAGGAAAGCATTGACCATAGGAACCGGTATGTTCTTTATCGGTGTGCTTATGGGGTACTTTATGGTATATCCGTTGACGCTCCGTTTCCTTTCTACCTATCAGTTGAGTTCGGAAGTCGAGAATATTCTGTCGCTCAATTCGTATATCGATAACTTTATGATGCTGATTCTCTGTATGGGGTTGGCTTTTGAACTTCCTTTGGTGACTTGGTTGTTGTCTTTGCTGGGAGTAGTCAATAAGTCTTTCCTGCGCAAATATCGCCGTCATGCAGTTGTCATCATCGTAATCGCTGCGGCTATTATCACTCCGACTGGCGACCCGTTCACACTGAGTGTGGTAGCTATCCCGCTTTATCTGCTTTATGAAATGAGTATTCTGATGATAAAGGATAAGAAAGAGGTGCCTGAATTGGAAGAAGAAGAGGAAGAAGGCGTGGCAAAAGTCTGATAAACCTAATTATTTATCGTTCGTTGTTCTACATCTGAAGAAGATATTCTTCAGATGTAATTTTTATCATGTACCTTTGTCGTATGGAAAATGAAGGAAGAGAATCTTATGAAATCCTTTTAGCTGTTTGTAAAGCAGATCATTTGCAACTGACAGTCGGTTACAAACAGATGCGCGATTTGCTCGAAAGGCTTTGTCGCTTACATATGCACAATGGGATTTTGCAGATGACCGATCTTTCCGCACGAATTAGTTTTGTAGCGGCTAAAGTGGGGCTTTCTGCGGCAGAACAGAACAGGCTACATACCTTCCGGCTGACTTCCAATGCGATTCTGAACCGACAGCAGGAACCTACCCATGAACATCTTCTGCGGGATGCGAAGACATTGGCTTTCTTCATCCGTAAACTTTTTGAGGAAGATATTCCACAGGAACTGTATCAGCTGCTTCCCCGAACGGATGCCACTTATATCGTGGCTCCTCCGGCACACAAGCGCGTCCAGCGGATGCGTGTCTGTTTTCAGTATTCCGATGAGCAGTATCTGTATGTGACCCCTTTGGATGAAATAGCGGATGAACCGTTGCGCGTTCGTTATAATATTCCTCAGATAAATGAAGAATTTGCGGAGACTTGCCGGTTACTTTGGCGTCATGCACAACTCAACTTGCTGGATGTCTCTGTTGACGAAGCTGGCTTTCTCACCCCTTCGTTCATTGTCCTTGAACCGGACTACCTGATTGATATCAGTTCATTGGCAGAATGTTATCGGGATTATGGACATCATCCGGCAAACTATTTCCTTTCCCGCCTACAGCCGATAGAGAATGCACGTCCATTACTTTTAGGAAATATAGCCAACCTTTTCCTCGATGAGTGGATACATGCAGAGGGAGAGGTCGACTATCTGAAATGTATGCGGAAAGCTTTCCGCCGTTATCCTATTGAGCTGGCGGCTTGTGCCGATCTGCGTGACCGGGAGAAGGAGCGGCAGTTCTTTGATGACTGCAAACTTCATTTCGATCATATTCGTGAGACGGTGAATGACACCTTTCATGCAGCCGGCTATGAACTGGATAAAACGGATGCCGTGCTCGAACCTTCTTATATATGCGAAGCACTCGGTCTGCAAGGACGACTCGACTATATGCAACGCGATATGTCTTCCTTCATCGAAATGAAATCGGGTAAAGCTGACGAATATGCGATTCGTGGAAAAATAGAGCCGAAAGAGAATAATAAAGTGCAGATGTTGCTTTATCAGGCTGTTCTGCAATACTCAATGGGGATGGATCACCGGAAGGTGAAAGCCTATCTGCTCTATACCCGCTATCCATTGCTCTATCCTTCCCGTCCTTCGTGGGCAATGGTCCGTCGGGTGATCGATTTGCGCAACCGGATTGTGGCGGACGAATATGGTGTCCAGTTGCGGAACAGTCTTGAATACACGGCACAGAAGCTGGAAGAAATCAAGGCTTCCGTATTAAATGAGCGAGGGCTGTCCGGACGTTTCTGGGAAACGTATCTGCGCCCTTCCATTGATAACTTTCAAGAGAAACTGAGTTCTCTTTCTTCTTTGGAAAAAAGCTATTTCTATGCCCTCTATAATTTTATAACAAAGGAGCTTTATACATCCAAATCCGGTGATGTGGATTATGAAGGGCGTACAGGAGCAGCTTCTCTATGGCTTTCCACTTTAGCGGAGAAATGTGAATCGGGAGAGATTATCTATGATTTAAGAATTAAAGAGAATCACGCGGCTGATGAGCATAAAGCCCATTTACTGCTGGTACCGTCGGCACCTCCGGGAATGCCGGCAGAAGATGCGTCAAACGTTCTTCCCAACTTTCGTCAAGGTGATGCTATCGTACTTTATGAACGGAATTCGGATGCGGACAACGTTACTAATAAGATGGTATTTAAAGGGAATATCGACTTTCTGAATGAGAATGAAATCTGTATCCGCCTTCGTGCTACACAGCAGAACTCTTCAGTTCTTCCGTCTGATAGTCTTTACGCTATCGAACACGATGCGATGGATACTACTTTCCGCAGCATGTATCAAGGGCTCTATGCTTTTATGTCTGCTACCAAAGAACGTCGTGACTTGCTGCTTTCTCAGCGGGAACCACAGTTTGATGAGACATTGAATGCGCAGATAGCCGAAGCTGCTAATGATTTTCTCCGTATTGCCTTGAAAGCCAAAGCTGCAAAAGATTACTTCCTGTTGGTAGGCCCCCCGGGAACCGGTAAAACATCCTGTGCACTGAAAAAGATGGTTGAAACCTTTTACGAGGATGAAAATGCACAGATTTTATTGCTTTCGTATACCAACCGTGCGGTTGATGAAATTTGCAAAGCCCTTTCCTCCATTCGTCCGGAAGTCGATTTTATTCGTGTAGGAAGCGAACTTTCGTGCGACGAGAGCTATCGGGGGCATCTGATAGAAAATGAACTGGCTGCCTGTATGCGTCGTAGCGAGGTTTACGAACGTATCAACCGCTGTCGTATATTGGTAGGTACAGTAGCGTCTATCTCCGCCAAACCGGAACTTTTCAGATTGAAACATTTCAATGTGGCTATTGTCGATGAGGCTACTCAGATACTGGAACCGCAGCTACTGGGCATTCTTTGTGCCCGGGGAGAAAATGGGAAAGATGCTGTTGACAAATTTATTCTGATAGGCGATCATAAACAACTTCCTGCCGTCGTCTTGCAGAATTCTGAACAATCGGAAATTTATGATGAATCCCTGTCCGCTATCGGGTTGAAGAACCTGAAGGATTCTTTGTTTGAAAGACTGTATCGTACAGTCCGCCAGCATACTGATGCCCATCATCTTTACGATATGCTTTGCCGTCAGGGGCGTATGCATCCTAAAGTTGCTCTGTTTGCAAACCGTGCTTTCTATGAAGGCCGCCTGCTGCCTGTCGGGCTTCCGCATCAACTGGAAGACTCCGAACATATCGACCGACTGGTTTTCTACCCTTCGCAACCCGAACCGATGGGATCTTCCGCAAAGACAAACCGTTCGGAAGCACAGATAGCCGCCCGTTTGGCTGCAGATGTATATAAAGAACATTCAGAGACCTTTGATGCTTCCCGTACATTGGGAATCATTACTCCCTATCGCAGTCAGATCGCTTTAATCAAGAAAGAAATAGAGGCTCTTGACATCCCTGCACTGAATCAGATATTGATCGATACCGTAGAACGCTTTCAGGGAAGTGAGCGGGATGTGATTATTTATTCATTCTGTGTGAACTATCCGTATCAACTGAAATTCCTTTCTAATCTGACAGAAGAAGATGGAATTCTGATTGACCGGAAATTGAACGTCGCCCTGACGCGTGCAAGAAAACAAATGCTTCTGACAGGTGTGCCGGCTTTGCTTGAGCGTAATCCACTCTATAAAAGTTTATTAAAATTAATAGAGAGCCTTCGGATTATTGCGTAATTTTTGCAGTCGTTAATTTTTATTCTCTCTTTATGCAATTCATTAACACCTATTTGTTGAACAAACCCCTATCTTTGCAATACGTTTTTTTCATAGAGATTTAGATTTAAGGTTAGAAGAATTGTGGAAGTCGTGAGACTTCCCTTTTTTTCATCTTAACGTTTACTATCCTTCATTGTTTGAATGCACAATATGTTTTGTAAAATAGGCAGAATGGCTATGAAGAATAAGTAAACCTAAAAAGCCTTCTTCGTGAGAAGAGGCTTTTTTGTTTTTGAGCTTTTTTGAATAAATAATTGGTTAATAAAAACAGGAGGACAAACTTGTATGAGTCGTCCTCCTGTTTTTATTCTATATTATTATATTGGGATTAATCCAATACGATAGGTTTGTACTTAGGTACCAGTGCTTTCATGATTACCCAACCGATCAGGTAAGCAACTGCACATACGCAGAAGATGACGAAGTATCCGGCTGGTTTGCCTTCGAAGCCCATGAATGTCATGGCAGGATGTACAAATTGTGCTCCTTGTTCCAGCAGATCTTTTGTCATTTCCACTTCTTTACCGTCCAGCATCGTTGTTCCGGAAGCGTATACGAATAGGTTACCTGCTACTTTCTGTAGAATCATGGAGCCGATACCGCCGGCCATACCGCCAATACCTGTGATACTTGCAATCGCTGTTCTGGGGAACATATCACCGACAGTAGAGAAGATATTAGCTGACCAGGACTGGTGAGCTGCTCCCCCGATACCAATAAGGATAACAGGGAACCAGGGAGAGAATGTTCCCAAAGGCTGTGCCAGCAGTACTACTAGCGGGAAGAATGCGAAAATCAGCATCGCTTTCATACGCGCTGCATAAGGATTCATACCAGTCTTGTTGATAAAGATAGTAGGAAGCTTACCACCGTAGATTGATAACATGGTGATTGCGTAAAGTGTGAAGATCAGTCCCATTCCCAGAGGATCAGATGTTTTGATGCCAAATTGAGAATTCAGGTAAGACGGAGTCCAGAACAGGAAGAACCACCATACCCCGTCAGTCATGAATTTGCCAAAGACAAATGCCCAAGTCTGTTTGTAACTGAAACATTGCCAGAATCTCATCTTTTTCTCGTCTTTTTCTTCAGTCTTCGGACCGGCACCGGCTTCATTCTGGTCTTGTTCGATATATTCAAGCTCGGCTTTGTTTACGTATTTGCTCTTTGAAGGAGCATCATACATAAATACCCAGAACCCCATCCAGATAAAGCCGAGTCCACCAATAACGATAAATGCCATTTCCCAACCAAAAGCCTTAGCAAGGATAGGAATTGTCAACGGAGCGATCAAAGCACCGATAGAAGCACCGGCGTTAAAGATAGAAGTAGCGTAGGCACGGTCCTTCTTAGGGAAGTACTCGGCAGTTACTTTAATAGCAGCGGGGAAGTTACCGGCCTCTCCGAGAGCAAGTATACAGCGTGCAGCCAGGAAACAATACATACTGACAGTAGCGATTGTCACAACAACGTCTCCGGTAGCTCCGGCCAGTTCGGCAGCACTGTGAAGTCCTACCTGAGCTTCTGTAACAACACCGCAAACGGCGTGAAGGCAGGCACCGGCAGACCATACACCAATAGCCCAAAGGAATCCTTTCTTCGTTCCCATCCAGTCCACAAAGCGACCGGCAAACAACATACATATTGCGTAAACAATAGAAAATACGGAAGTGATAGTACCGTAGTGCGATTCATCCCAGTGAAATTCCGGTTTGATAAATTCATCCCAGGTCAGCGAAAGTACCTGGCGGTCGAGATAGTTAACTGTAGTAGCAAAAAATAGCATCGCACAGATCGTCCATCTGTAGTTTGTCATTTTTTCGCCTGTTTTTTGAAATGCATTCATGATAATGGATTTAAATAGATTTTGATTTGCTGACAAAGGTCGGTATTTCAGCTGATTTTTTTTTGTAATAATTGGTCAAAATCATGTATAATTCGTTGCATTATACATATAATTTGTACATAGTAATGTATTATCGTAACATTTGGTCTCTTTGGGGGAAGAATATGACAAATCCGGAAAGCTTCATCCTTTTCCTGTTTTGAGGAAAGGATGAAGCTTTTCGGATCACTTGATATGTGTTAAAAAACTGCGCAATGATTAGCGCATTTCTGTATATTTGATCTTATCCATGTCGCCATAGTCAAGATTTTCACCAGCCATACCCCAGATAAACATATAGTTGCTTGTTCCGGCAGCTGCGTGGATAGACCATTCCGGTGACATGATAGCTTGTTCATTCTGCATCCATACGATACGTTCTTCCTGAGGTTCGCCCATGAAGTGGCAGATAGAATTGCCTTCCGGTACGTTGAAGTAGAAATATGCTTCTACGCGGCGAGTGTGAGTATGTGCCGGCATGGTGTTCCATACACTGCCCGGTTTCAGTTCTGTCAATCCCATTTGCAGTTGGCAAGGACCTTCTTCAAGTACATTATTAACAATCAGCTGGTTGATAACGCGGTCGTTACTTTCTTCCATCTTTCCTGCAGGGAATGAATTAGCTTTCAGAGAACCTTTACGACCGTCGATGGTGATCAGCTGAGTTTTGTATTCTTTGTGAGCGGTAGCTGAGTTGATGTAGAATTTAGCAGGTTTGCTGGAGTCTTTGCTCTTGAAAGTCACTTTCTGCTTGCCTCTTCCTACATACAATGCATCTTTGAAATTCAGTGTATATTCTTTGCCGTCAACAGTTACGATACCTTCGCCACCAATGTTGATAACACCCAGCTCGCGGCGTTCCAGGAAAAATTTAGCTTTCAGAGGATCAATTGTTTCCAGTACCAGTTCTTTTGTTACAGGTACGGCACCCCCAAAGATGAGGCGGTCATACATAGAATAAGTAACATTGATTTCGTTAGGAACCATTACCTTTTCCATCAGGAAGCTGCTACGCAGGCGGTTTGTATCATACGTTTTCACGTCTTGCGGATTGCAAGCCACTTGCATCTTGTAATTTACCTGGGCAGAAGCAGACATAGCTGCGATACCCAACATCATTGCAATTGCTAATTTTTTCATGTTTCGAATCTTTATTTTGGATTATATGATTACTTAATTGTTTACTGCATCTTTTGCATCATTTCTTGTCATACGGATACGGTTGTAGATTGCCATGCCCAATGCAAGTACTACAAGTATGGCAGGACCGATAATCTTCAGACTGTAAGTCAGGTGGAAGATACCCCAGCAGAAGAGGCTGGAAGCGAAGTCGAGCGCTCCGCCTTCAAAGCCGGCGGGGATATTTACCGTAGGGTCACCTGTAGCGGCATATACGTCTTTGGCAGCCATTGTGAAGAATCCGGCCAGTTCTGTAACGAAGTACAGACCTACGATCAATGCTACCAGTCCGATGATGAATGATTTCACTACATTGCCTTTGGTGATAGGCAGAATCATCGGGAATAAGTAGAACATACCCGCCAAAGAGGCCAGAGGCAAGAAACGGTTGCCCGGAAGAATGACTGCAAGGAAAATAGTAACAGGGATCAAAAGCAGAGATACAACCAGGGTTGTCGGATGTCCAATAACCAGTGCAGGACTCATACCAATGCTCAAACCTGTATTATTCTTATATTTTTTAGCGATCAGTTCGCGGGTAGCATCGGAGATCGGTTTCAAACCCTCGATGAAAAGGCTGGTAATACGTGGAATCAATTCCATTACTGCTCCCATTTTAATACCCAGTCCAAGGATACCCGGAATACTGTCCAAAACTTCTTTCCAGCTGGCACAGCCCAAAGCTCCGATACCGCAACCAATTACGATACCCAAAAACAGCGGTTCGCCCATCAGGCCGAATTTCTTTTTCATTCCTTCAGAGTCAATATTCAGTTTGTCGAATCCCGGAATTTTATCTAAAAGTTTGTTGATAACAATAGCAAACGGAACAAAGCTCTGGCAGAAAGGTTGCGGGATAGAGATACCGTCCATCTTATCATAGAACTTCTGGAAGGCAGGGGCAGTCATATCTGCCATTACCAACGTTATAATATAGCAAATGATAGCAGCGAAAAATCCCCAGAAAATACTATCGGAAGCGAAGTATACGATAGCTCCGATAAATGCGAAATGCCAGTAGTTCCAGAGGTCAATATTTACAGTACGGGTGGTTTTGGTCAGTAGCATCAACAGGTTGACTCCCAGACAGACAGGGATGATGAAGGCTCCGACTGAGGTGTTATAGGCTACCGCTGCCGCAGAAGGCCATCCCATGTCGAAAATACCTAGCTCCAATCCGTAGATTTCTACCATTTTACTTAAAGCCGGACCAAGACTACTGGTCAACAGGGCTGTGACTACAGATAAACCAACGAAACCGACTCCCACCAATAAGCCACTTTTAAGTGCTTTAGGGAGTTTAATACCGATACATACTCCTAAGATTGTGAAAATGATCGGCATCATCACTGCCGCTCCCAGACCGATAATGTACTTGAATACTTCTTCCATTCTGTTCTATTTTTTCTCTGTTTTTAATGATAAATTACTGTGTTTCCCCAGAGGGTATTAGTTGTAAACCGTGCCAAAAGTACGACCTTTTCCGCTTTATTCCAAAACGAAACTCTTAATTTATCAGTTATTGCATCAAAAATGGACATTTTTGACGTTTACGTGCACAAAATTGGTCGTTTCCGTGCACGAAAAACAAAAAATACACCTTCTTAACTAAAAAGTCCCACTCTGTTTGGAAGAAATACACTACTTTCGTAGCATGAAAAAATAGCATGTATAATCCTTAAAACAATAAACCATGAGACGAAGCTCTTTTTATAATTTTTTGATATTAGTAATAATAATGTCAAGCCCCATTTCACTGTCGGCACAGCAGGTGGATGAAAAACTGCCTTGGTCGGTGCGGATGACTGAATCGGAGATGATCCGTTGCCCGGAATCCTGGCAGCTCGATTTCCAGCCAAAACTGAAATGGGATTATTGTCACGGGCTGGAACTGGGGGCGATGCTTGATGTATATGATGCTTATGGAGACAAGAAAATACGTGATTATGCAATTGCTTATGCAGATACGATGGTGCATGAGGATGGAAGTATCACTGCATACAAGTTGACAGATTATAGTCTGGACCGTATCAATTCCGGGAAGATTCTGTTTCGTATCTATGAACAGACAAAAGATGAAAAGTATAAGAAAGCATTAGACTTACTTTATAGCCAGTTTGCCGGACAGCCTCGAAATGAAGATGGAGGATTCTGGCATAAGAAAATATATCCGCATCAGATGTGGCTGGACGGGCTTTATATGGGAGCTCCTTTTTATGCGGAATATGCATATCGTAATAATCGCCCGCAGGATTATGCGGACGTTATCAATCAGTTTATCACTTGCGCCCGTCATACTTACGATCCGAAGAACGGTCTTTATCGCCATGCGTGTGATGTAAGTCGCACGGAGCGTTGGGCAGACCCAGTGACAGGGCAGTCAAAACATTGCTGGGGACGTGCGTTAGGCTGGTATGCGATGGCGTTGGTAGATGCACTGGATTTTATCCCGAAGCATGAGGCAGGGAGAGATTCCTTGCTTGCCATTTTGAATAATGTAGCCGTTCAGGTCAAGAAATTGCAGGAGCCGAAAACCGGCGGATGGTATCAGGTGATGGACAGAAGCGGTGATAAGGGTAACTATCTCGAATCATCCTGCTCTGCCATGTTCATTTACAGCCTGTTTAAAGCAGTGCGTATGGGATATATTGACCAGTCTTATCTGGACGTGGCATTGAAAGGTTATGAGGGTTTTCTGAAGAATTTCATTGAAGTAGATAAAGAGGGAGTGGTGACTATTACGAAGGCTTGTGCGGTAGCAGGGCTGGGAGGAAAGGTCTATCGTTCCGGTGATTATGACTATTATATTAATGAAACGATCCGTAATAACGATCCGAAAGCAGTAGGACCATTTATAATGGCAAGTCTGGAATATGAACGTTTGCAAAAGTAATTTCTACCGATGAAAAGGAGTATTTTAAGAGGAATGGTATTGTTTCTTCTATTCTGTTCGGGAGGAACCTTGACCTGTGCGCAACAGCAAAAGCAAGACACATTGGTCGTGTCACGTGATGGAACAGGAAAGTATCGTGATATTCAGGAAGCCGTGGAGGCAGTACGTGCCTTTATGGACTATACGGTGACTATCTACATAAAGAAAGGCATATACAAAGAAAAACTGGTGATTCCTTCGTGGGTGAAGAATGTTCAACTGGTGGGTGAAGAGGCCGAAAATACAATTATTACGTATGATGACCATGCTAATATCAATAAAATGGGCACTTTCCGTACTTATACAGTAAAAGTAGAAGGTAGTGACATTACGTTTAAAAATCTGACGATTGAGAATAATGCCGCTCCTTTGGGACAGGCAGTGGCGCTCCATACCGAAGGAGACCGGCTGATGTTTGTCGGCTGCCGTTTTCTGGGAAATCAGGATACTATTTATACAGGTTCGGAGGGCAGTCGCTTGTTGTTTACCAACTGCTATATCGAAGGAACTACAGACTTTATCTTCGGGCCTTCTACCGCTCTTTTCGAATACTGCGAGCTGCATAGTAAACGCGATTCATACATCACCGCAGCTTCTACTCCGAAAGGGGTGGAGTTCGGATATGTTTTCAAGAACTGCAGGCTGACAGCTGCTCCCGGTATAAAGAAAGTCTATTTGGGTCGTCCTTGGAGACCTTATGCCGCTACGGCTTTTATTAATTGTGAGTTTGGCGGACATATCCGTTCGGAGGGCTGGCACAACTGGAAGAATCCGGAAAATGAAAAGACTGCCCGCTATGCAGAGTTTAAAAATACGGGTGAAGGTGCGGATACTTCCGGACGTGTGAAGTGGGCTAAACAACTGACTGATAAAGAAGCAGTGCAATATACTCCGCAGAATATATTTAAGGAATGCAGTAATTGGTATCCTTATAAATAAATGTTGTATTAAAACAAGAAGCCACAAGATCAATACAGATATGAAGATACATAGAAACAGACCGCTATTATTGTTAGTAACAGCTTTTATCCTTTTCTCCGCATTCCGTGCGGACAAGCCTTTCATAACGATTTTTACGATAGGTGATTCTACGATGGCCAACAAAAAACTGGACGGTGGAAATCCCGAACGTGGTTGGGGGATGATGCTTCCCGGATTCTTTTCAGAAGATATCCGTGTTGACAATCATGCTGCCAATGGACGCAGCTCGAAGAGTTTCATTACTGAGGGCAGATGGGAGAAAGTGATTTCTCAGGTGAAGAAGGGAGATTACGTCTTTATCCAGTTCGGGCACAATGACGAAAAGACCGATTCTGCACGCCATACCGATCCGGGAACGACCTTTGATGACAACCTTCGCCGTTTTGTAAATGAAACTCGTGCCAAGGGAGGTATCCCTGTGTTATTCAATTCGATTGTCCGCCGTAATTTCGTTCAGCCGAAAGATGCGTCGATTGCGAAAGATGCCCGTCAGACTCCGGGCGAGCAGGAATTACCCAAAGAAGGAAGTGTATTGTTCGATACACATGGTGCTTATTTAGATTCTCCGCGTAATGTTGCAAAGGAGATGGGAGTTGTATTTATCGATATGAATAAAATTACTCATGACTTGGTACAGGGACTGGGACCGGTAGAGTCGAAGAAACTTTATATGTTTGTCGAGCCCGGTAAAATCCCGGCTTTCCCGAAAGGACGGGAAGACAATACTCACTTAAATATATACGGAGCACGGACCATTGCCGGGCTGACAGTAGATGCGATTGCCGGACAAATACCGGAATTGGGAAAATATGTTCGTCATTATGATTACGTAGTGGCACAAGACGGAACGGGTGATTTCTTCACGGTGCAGGAAGCGATAAATGCAGTGCCCGATTTTCGCAAGAATGTGCGTACTACTATATTAGTCCGTAAAGGGACGTACAAAGAGAAGATCATTATTCCGGAATCCAAAATAAACATCTCCCTGATAGGAGAGGACGGTGCGGTGCTGACAAACGATGATTTTGCCAACAAGAAGAATGTATTTGGTGAGAATATGGGAACTTCGGGATCGTCAAGCTGCTACATCTATGCTCCGGATTTCTATGCAGAGAACATCACTTTTGAAAATTCGGCAGGGCCGGTAGGGCAGGCGGTAGCTTGTTTTGTATCTGCTGACCGTGCATTCTTTAAGAATTGCCGCTTTCTGGGTTATCAGGATACACTTTATACGTATGGTAAGCAGAGCCGCCAATACTATGAAGATTGCTATATTGAAGGAACGGTTGACTTTATTTTCGGATGGTCTGTCGCTGTCTTCAATCGTTGTCATATCCATAGTAAACGTGATGGTTACGTGACGGCCCCTTCTACAGATCAGGGTAAAAAGTTTGGCTATGTCTTTTATGATTGCCAACTGACCGCTGATCCGGAAGTTGCCAAAGTATATCTGTCCCGTCCGTGGCGTCCGTATGCTCAGGCTGTGTTTATTCGTTGTGAGCTGGGTAAGCATATCCTTCCGGAAGGCTGGAACAACTGGGGAAAGAAAGAGGCGGAGAAAACAGTGTTTTATGCCGAATACGCTAGTCGTGGCGAGGGAGCCAATCCGAAAGCCCGCGCGGCTTTTTCCCATCAGTTGAAGAATCTGAAAGGCTACGAAATAGAAACGGTTCTGGCAGGTGAAGACGGCTGGAATCCGGTAAAGAACGGAAACCGGATGGTGGAAGTAAAACGCTGACCCAATCAAAAAGTAACATTATTTGATCAGAAATAAAAGAGAGATTCTGTTAAATAAACACTGAATATAGATGTAAGTTCAGCTTAATTATTATCTTTACACCATTCAATATGTGTGTAATAATGATAAAAAGAATCTTATATCTAATTCTTTTGTGCCTGACTGTGCATGTGGTGCAGGCACAACAACACAGCTTTTTCACCCATTATTCTACCGAGGATGGGTTGTCTCAAAACACAGTAATGAGCATATTACAGGATCACAAAGACAACCTCTGGTTTGCCACTTGGGATGGAATCAATCGTTTTGATGGCTATAACTTTAAAACTTATAAAGCACGTCAGGGCAATTACATCAGTCTGACCAATAACCGTGCCGACCGGATGTATGAAGACCGGTACGGTTTTCTATGGTTGTTGACTTATGACAACCGTGTCCATCGTTTCGATCCGAAAACGGAGACGTTTGAGCAAGTCCCGGCTGCGGGTGAAGAGGGAAGCACCTACAATATTCATTCTATTCAGGTGTTGCTTGATGGTACAGTCTGGCTGCTGACGGAGAATGACGGAGCTATCCGTGTTGTGACGCTTCCTGAGAAAAACTATACGACGAAACCGGAGATTTATTCCACTAAGTCCGGTTTGTTTCCTGCCGATCACTTTTATCAGGTCTATCAGGATAGAGCCGGCAATAACTGGCTGCTGACTGATAATGGGCTGGGAATGATACGTCCCGGTGAGCGGCAACCTGTGAACTACTTTGTGGAGACGCAGGGAAAACAAGACGGCATGAACCAGGCATTTTATGCAGTCAGAGAATGTGAAGACGATATCTGCTTTACTTCCGATCGGGGAAGAATCTGGTGCTATCAGAAAAAGAGCGGGGAGTTTCGTCTGCACGAACTTCCCACAAAAGCCCGTATAACTTCCATACATGCTGTGGGCAATGACAATACCGTCGTTACAACCGACTCGGACGGATTCTTTCTCTCTAACCTGAAAACCAACAAGCATATACACTATTCCCCTGTGACCTGCAAGGAGTTGTCGGACCAGCCGATTCTTTCGGCTTATGTAGACCGTACATCGGAAGTTTGGTTCGAACAGGAAGAGCCGGGAGTCGTTGTTCATTTTAACCCTGCTACCGGGGTGGTAAAGCGTGAGCAAATGCGGGTGGAATATAGTAACGCTGACCGTTCGCGTCCTGCTTTCCATATTCATGAAGATATACACGGACATGTATGGGTGCATCCTTATGGCGGAGGATTCTCCTGTTTTGACCGCGAACGGAATTGTCTCGTTCCTTTCTACGATGATTTGGGGAGCAATAACTGGCGCTTCTCTAACAAAATACATGCGGCTTTTTCTGATAAACAAGGCAATTTATGGCTTTGCACCCATTCCAAAGGGCTGGAGAAAGTCACATTCCGCAATGTACCGTTTTCAATGCTGACTCCAGTTCCGCATGAATACGAATCTTTGAGTAATGAAGTACGGTCGGTTTGCGAAGATAAGCTGGGAAATTTATGGGTCGGACTGAAAGACGGCATGATCCGCCTGTATGATTCGAACCGGAAGTATATAGGACATCTGACAGGAAATGGAACCGTTTCGCTCACAGGTGCGCCTATGGAAGGCACTGCCTATTTTATTTTGCAGGACTCGAAAGGAATTATCTGGATTGCTACCAAAGGAAACGGATTGGTGCGTGCCGAACAGGCTTCTGCTACGGGTATGTCTTACAAACTGACTCGTTATCAGCATGACGCCAACGATATATACAGTCTGAGTGATAACAATGTATATTGTGTTTACGAAGATCATCATGGCCGCATCTGGGCAGCAACTTTTGCAGGTGGCATCAACTATATTGCCCAGGGAGAAAAAGGAGAGACAATCTTTATCAATCACCGGAATAATCTGAAAGGATATCCCATTGATGTCTGTTACAAAACGCGTTTTATCACTTCAGATAATAACGGACGACTTTGGGTAGGTACTACCACGGGAGCCGTTGCTTTTGACGAGAACTTCAAGAAGCCGGAAGATATTCAGTTCCACCATTTCTCCCGTGTCCCGAACGACACGAAGAGTCTGAGCAATAATGATGTGCACTGGATCATCGCTACCCGGCAGAAGGAACTTTATCTGGCAACTTTCGGTGGGGGACTGAATAAACTGATTTCTATCAGCGAAGACGGTCACGGTGAATTTAAATCCTATTCAGTGCTCGACGGACTTTCTTCGGACGTCCTGCTTTCTATCCGTGAAGATCATAAGCAGAATCTCTGGATCAGTACAGAAAATGGAATCTGTAAGTTTGTCCCATCCGGCGAGCGTTTTGAGAATTACGATGAACGCAGTATCAGTTTCCGGGTACGTTTCAGCGAGGCGGCCTCTACGCTGACATCCGGTGGGGATATGTTGTTTGGAACCAGTAACGGATTATTCATGTTTAGTCCGGATTCTATACGGAAGAGCAGTTATGTGCCTCCTGTCGTCTTTTCCAAGCTGATGGTGGCGAATGAAGATGTGATTCCGGGAGAGAAATCCATATTGAAAGTCGATTTGGATGATACACACGAATTGGTGCTTTCTCATGATGAGAATATCTTTTCAGTTCAGTATGCTGCGCTCGATTATACGAATCCGCAGAATATACAGTACGCGTACATTCTCGATGGTTTCGAGAAGCAGTGGACTTTTGCCGACCGGCAAAGAAGTGTGACCTATACCAACTTGCCGAAGGGAGATTATGTATTTCGTGTCCGTTCTACCAATAGTGACGGGGTGTGGGTGGACAATGAGCGCATTTTGAATATCACGATTCTCCCTTCTTTCTGGGAGACGCCTTTAGCGTATGTGCTGTATGTCTGCTTTGTATTATTGATTATTTTCGTTGCGGTTTATATCCTGTTTACCATTTATCGTTTGAAGCACGAAGTGTCTGTCGAACAACAGATCTCTGATATTAAGCTACGTTTCTTTACGAATATATCTCACGAGCTCCGTACTCCTCTGACGTTGATTGCGGGTCCGGTAGAACAAGTGCTGAAGAATGATAAGTTGCCGGCTGATGCACGGGAGCAGCTGGTAGTGGTGGAGCGGAATACCAATCGTATGCTTCGCCTTGTGAATCAGATTCTGGACTTCCGTAAGATTCAGAATAAGAAGATGAAGATGCAGGTGCAACAGTTGAATGTGGTAGCCTTTGTCCGTAAGATTATGGACAATTTTGAATCAGTGGCGGAGGAGCATCATATCGATTTCCTCTTCCAGACGGAGAAGGAGGCTTTGAACCTTTGGGTAGATGCTGATAAGTTTGAAAAGATTGTATTTAATCTTCTGTCCAACGCCTTTAAATATACGCCTAACGGGAAAATGATTACCGTTTTTATCCGCGAAGATGAGGGCACGGTATCGGTTGGTGTGCAAGATCAGGGAATTGGTATTGCCGAAAACAAACGTAAGTCTCTCTTTGTACGCTTTGAGAATTTGGTAGATAAGAATATATTCAATCAGGCAAGTTCCGGAATCGGCCTTTCTTTGGTAAAGGAACTGGTAGAAATGCACAAGGCTACGATTTCCGTTGATAGCCGTTTGGGGGAAGGAAGTTGTTTCAAAGTTGATTTTCTGAAGGGAAAAGAGCATTATAATAGTGCAGTAGAGTTTATTCTCGACGATTCGGCTGTTCCGCTGAGTATGGAACGTATTGTGGATATCGCTAATTCTTCGCTTCAGACAGAAGCTGCTATCGTAGATGCACCTAGTTTGGAGATATCTGTCGCTGAAGAAGAGGCTGAGGAAAGCAGTTCGAAAGAACTCATGTTGCTGGTGGAGGATAATCAGGAATTACGTTCTTTCTTACGTAGTATTTTTGCTTCAACCTATCGGGTGGTAGAGGCTTCTGACGGTATGGAAGGATGGAATAAGGCTTTGAAGTATCTGCCGGACATTATCATCAGTGACGTGATGATGCCGGAGAAAGATGGTATCGAAATGACGCGTGAGCTCCGTGCGGATATGACGACCAGCCACATCCCTATTATTCTGCTGACTGCCAAGACAACCATAGAAAGTAAGCTGGAAGGGCTGGAATATGGAGCGGATGATTATATAACCAAGCCTTTTAGTGCTACTTATCTTCAGGCCCGTGTGGAGAACTTGCTGATACAGCGCAAGAAACTTCAGAATTTCTATCGTGATAGCCTGACACATGTGATGGTATCTGAAGTTCCGGGTGTTCAGGAAGAGGTTTTATCCGGTCATGAAGTTACCGGGTCGGAGTCGGAGAGTGGTGTGGCAGAAAAGCCTGTAATGCCGGAAATGTCTCCTAACGATCGTAAGTTTATGGATAAGCTGGTTGAACTGATGGAGCAGAATATGGATAACGGAGAATTGGTGGTGGATGATTTGGTTCGTGAGTTGGCTGTCAGTCGTTCGGTGTTCTTCAAGAAGTTGAAAACGCTTACGGGACTGGCCCCTATCGAGTTCATAAAGGAAATGC
The DNA here is from genome assembly GCF_020091505.1 of Bacteroides faecis. Lineage (NCBI taxonomy): Bacteria > Pseudomonadati > Bacteroidota > Bacteroidia > Bacteroidales > Bacteroidaceae > Bacteroides > Bacteroides faecis. The sequence goes on from NZ_CP081916.1 coordinate 2,315,360, forward strand.
GCATCAAGCGTGCTGCACAGTTAATTGAAACAGGAGAGTTTAATATGACTCAGATTTCTTATATGGTCGGTATTAATGATCCGCGTTATTTCAGTAAATGCTTTAAGGCACAGGTCGGTATGACTCCGACGGAGTATCGGGAAAAAGTGGGACGGTGACAGGAGTTTTTGGGCACTTTTAGTACCAGAGAAGTTTTATTGGATAATCGGTGTTCAGTTGTTTCAGTCTTCTTCGGAAATGCCCTGTCAGAAGGCGATAGCGGCTGAAGGCACAATTTTGTACCCTTGCGTGAGTGTACTCTGAGAGGGGAGGGGTGGTTTCAGTTCTTTCAGATTGGTAGTTTCGGATTTTTTTCTTTGATGGTTGATGACTATATATTCTATTTGGCAGCAAAGGCTAGTTAACATGTAGGCTTGGGCTCACTAGTGTCCGAGCTCAGGCTTGCTGACGTCCGGGCTTACCCTTGCTGACGTCCGGGCTAAGCTCTGCTGACATACGGGGTGAGAATGATAGCGACAAGGGGGGAGATAAATAGAGCCTCTACTTGATTAAAACAGACCTTTTACTTGTAGTAAATAGAGCCTCTGATTGGAGTAAATGCCAGCTCTGTTTTTGAAACTGAAAGAGCTGAATGCTGAAAGTCACCATTTGGAACCACTGCTTTCAGCTGTATCTCCTTCTGTCAGGGCTTTGCAGAGATAACTGAAAGGACTGAATGCTCTGAATCTTACTTTATTTAGTAGATGGTTGATGGTTTCGTGTATGAGGTGTAAAGTAGGCTTGCTATCTAAGTTTGTACTAGAGTTAACCGAGAGAAGTACAAGAGTTGCCATGATGATGTACTAGAGTGGACTCAAAGATGTAGGAGGTTGGAGGAAAAGATGTACAAGAACCGAAGGGGAGATGTACAAGATGTGTTTGAATGAGGTACTTCTAACTGCCTTAGCGTCATAAAAAAAGATAGCGATACTGAATACGGGCATCGCTATCTTTTTTATAATGCAGTGTCTGTTTTAGACACTTGGGGTTTATTGATTATCAGAACTATTCTTTAATCCATCTAGGGTCACCAGCTTTGGAATCTTTAATATCTTCTGCTCCAACAGTGAAATCTCCACTTTCAGGATTTGTGAATTTAGGATCTATTTCTGTAGCGTTACATGCTGACGGATCTGTATAAAGTCCATTGGTTGCATCCCATAGGTTTGCACTGTCATGGTAGTAATTTTTTGAATAGCTAGCTTGAGCTTTCATCTTTCCCTTCTTTGCCCAGTATCCTAATGTTCCGACACCGATTTGTGAGAATACGCATTTTTCAACAGTTAGTTTGCCTGTAGAAGTAGAAACCTTATCCATTAAGAACAATCCATTATTATTGCTGCCGCCATCATAAGAGCATACTTTGTAGAAAGTGCAATTGGTGACGCTTACAGTGGCTGATGTCATATTACAACGTAAGAATGTACGTATACCATTACTAAAGGTTGAGTTTTGGATCGTCAATGTTCCCAATGTCGTATTGGCGCGAAGGTCGAAGCCGTCACCACCGGAACCTGTAATATTATCTGCCCAACAGTTCTCAAATAAGGCCGCTCCTAAAGTTGCCGTTGCATTACAGTAAAGAATCTGATTCTTATAGTTTCTGATTTCGCAACCGCTGACTGTTAAAGTCGAAATATTAGCTCCACTTTGCAACTCTATGAAATTAGAAACCAACTCTTCTGCTCCCGGAGTGTCACCTCGGAAAATTATATTATTGATTTCTATGGAAGAAGCTCCGGCCTCGGGTTGTAGACGACCATAGATGGTAGGCATATTGGCCTTGTCATAACCACTGATGATAACAGATTTGTTTAGTGCATAATCTCCCAAAACAAACGAGCCTGAGACAAGAACGATGTTTGCACCATCTGCTGCTCCTTCGAGTACGGTAACAAGATCATCACCTTCATATACAGGAGTCTTTCCCTGAAAGTCAATGGCTGTTTTAAATGTAACGGTACCACGGAGCTTATCTACATTGTATAACTTGGCTGTATACGATGTGCTTTCTTCCAGTCCGTCTATATAAGCCTTTTTGTTGGCTATATCTGTACTTTTCAGAGTATATGTTATGTCTGCTTTTCCATCTGCACTCAGCACGATTTTGGTTGCCGTTGCATCAATAGCATCCCATGTAAGCGTTACTGCATGTGCTTCTATATTTTCGTCTTTCACAGAATTGAAGATATTCTCAGCTTCTGTCATGAAGGAAACAGCCGACCATTTTGATTCATTGATCTCTTCACTCAAGGCTCTGATTCTTGCTGTATATTGAGTTTCACCCAATAGCCCTTCTACAGTATATGTGTTGTCCGTAATCCCTTCATATGTTTTCGGAGTACCTTCGAAAGTCATATCTTGATTTTCATAAAGCTCGATCGTATATGATGTGGCATTTGTCACTGCTGTCCATTTAAACTTTACATTTGTCTTTTTCTGGATAACAGCTTCTACATTTGTCGGTGAGAATAATCGGTCAAATATTCCCGTCGTGACTTCGTCATCCGGTTCTGAACAGCTTACTGTAAAGGCAGACAGAACCAGGCTAAATAATACTGTATATATATAATTCTTTTTCATAATTCATTCATCATTAATAGTCATAATCGTTTGTTAGCACACCGTTACTTCCGTCTATAAATACTTTCCAGATAGGCCAGAATTGCTTGGTATCGGGATTGTTATCATACAATTGGTCGATAAGCAGCAAAGCAGCAGCCTGATCTGCAGATTCTTTCGGTACAATCCATTCCTTACTTTTAGAGTAGCCTAATGTTTGTCCTATTTCATCTGTATCTCCATGGTTTAATCCATACATTTTGTAGGAAGTTGCATCTGTTCCATCCAAGCCCTCATTATAATAGATTTTCAAAGGAAGATCAGCGTATTCACCTTCACGGTTATATAATCGTGTCATTTTCTCTTTGGCTTCATTCATTTTACTTCCTAGAAGATTCCAACGGATCAGGTCGACTTTGCGTATTGCTTCTCCTGCAAATTCAAATTTACGCTCGTCTACAATTACGTTAAAGAATGCATCCTGACTGGCTTTTGCCTTCGTTAATATAGCGCTTGCTTTTTCGGCCGGATATGAACGGTCGAGGATTGCTTTCAAATATTTTCCTGCATCAGATGATCCTTTAGGACCTTCCAGTTCATTGATAGCTTCTGCTGCCATTAAATAAATATCAGCCATACGCATCACTTGCCAGTTCATACCATCATCATTTGAAGAGTCAACTACACGGTTCATCCATTCGAAACGAACTTTACCAAAACTCCATCCACCCCAGCATTTATTGGGTGCTTTCCAGGCAATGTCTCCATCGTTGTCACTTGTCCATTTGAAAGGTACACAAGTGATATCACGACGAATATCTTCTACATCATAATCATAAAACAAAGTCGGAATAGGGCCGTTTATACCTCCTTTGGCTAGTTTTGTCCATTGGTCTTTCTTTTCATGCTTCACTCCCCAAGTGTAGATGACACGTCCACGGGATGCCGAAAATGGAATCTCAAAAATAGACTCTGCTCCTGCAGTTGTTCCTTCAGCACATAGTGCTTTAAAGTTAGCTTCAAACGTACCTAATGTGTTATACCCTTTGCTGATGATGTCCAGACATTCGTTTTTTGCAATTGTATAGAGTTCCTGTCTTTCTGTTGCATCCTCTGTATTGTAACGGATTCCATCCGGATGTTGTGAGTAACCAGCCGCAAATAATGCAATCCGCGCGCGTAATCCTTTAGTGAAGGTTTGGCTCACTCGTTCTGTTGATTTAGTAAAACTGTTCTCGTTAGGCCAGCCTACGTAGTCTTGTGCTGTAAGTAAGTCGTCCAACAGTCTTCTCATGATAACCATACGGTCGGTTTTAGGCAAGTCGATCGTTTCTGTGGTGTTGGGCTCAAAACGGGCAGGGACATCACCGAACGCTTTAATCAGATCGAAATAGATAAAAGCTCTTAAGGTCAATAGTTCACCGTAAAATTGGCGCATATTGGTGCTGCTCATATCGCTGTACTCGTCCATACCGGTTATAGCGCTGTTTGCGCGTTCTATGGCTTCATAAAGTTTGGCCCAAACGTTGTTGTCCGTATTCATGTATTGATTATCGGTAGTGGCATTATATGTTACCAAGGCTCCTTCTTTATCAGTGAAAGCTCCTTTTTTACCCGTATTGTTCCAAATTTCACAGTCGCTATTGACTCCGAAGTAGGCAATATAACGTCCGCGATAAGAGTTTGTTTCACCGAATGACTGGTGCAATCCCATCACTACATCATTGACCAAAGCCTCGTTAGAAAAAACTTCTGTCTTTTCCATAGATGACTTTTTGGAAGTATCTAATATGTCATCACAAGAAGAAAAAGCAAATAGTGATGCTGCTAATGCGGTATATAATATTTTTTTCATTACTTACTAGTTTTACTGATTAAAAATTAAGGTTCAAACCGATTACAAACTGACGGCTCTTAGGATATGCTGAATAGTCTACACCCGGAGTCAGTTGGCTGCCATTTCTGCGGCAAGTAGAAACTTCCGGATCGTAACCGCTATATCCCGTGATACAGAACAGATTGTATCCCGTTACATAGAAACGAAGGTTGTTGATTCCAACTTTCTTGGTTAGATGGACAGGCAGAGTGTATCCCAATGTCAAAGTGCTCAGACGAAGGTAAGAACCGTCTTCAACAGCCCAATCCGAGAATACGAATTTGCTCATGTAAGGTGACCACATGGTGGTGTTCTCGTTCATTTGCGCCAATTGGTTCATGTCTGTTACCAAATTGCCGTTTCCGTCAATATTAGTCCAACGTTTTGCTGCGGACATTTCAGAAGTCATGTTTCTATATAAGTACTTGGAAGTAGAAGTGGTTTCGATCTTATTGGCGTTATAGATGTCGTTACCATAACTCCATGTAAAGTTGGCTGCCAAGTCGAAACCATATAAGCGGGCATTGATATTGAACCCGCCTGTATGCAGGGGATTGGCATCGCCAATGATCGTTTTATCTTTTTCACCATTCGCATCTCCACTATTATCCAAATCTTTTAGTTTCATCATACCCGGGCGCGCAGTTCCTACGGCAGAAGATTTGTTGATATCTTTCTTTAGAGTCCAGGTGTCGGTTGTTGCATCATAACTTTCAAAATCAGAAACTTCATAACGTCCGGCACTTACATAACCATACATTTTTCCAACAGAACCACCTACTTCCGGCAAGAAATCCTGACCTATCTCTGTTGAAGCCCAATAAGATTGTGCTTGTTCGTTAGTTAGCTTCTGTAAAGAACCGAGAGATTTGATCTTGTTTTTATTAAAACTGATATTGGCACCAATGCTCAGACCGAAATTCTTTTTATCAACGGCTACCCAGTTGACGCTGGCTTCAAGACCTTTGTTTTCAGTCTCGCCCATGTTACGGTATTGGTAGTTATAACCAGTTCCGGATGTCGGGAACATAATTAACAGGTCTTTTGTATTATTCCAGTAGCCTTCAATTGTTCCGCTTAATCTGCCTCCTAAAGTGGTGAAATCCAAACCAACATTTCTTGTAATGGTCGTTTCCCATGTGAGATCGCTGTTTGCCATGTATTTGCTTGGAGCAATATAGGAATTGACACCATTGATCCATGGAGTTTTATTTAATTCATACAATTGAGAGATCTGTCCCGAGGGAATATTATTGTTTCCGGCTGTACCATAGCTGAATCGGAGCTTTAAGTCATCCAACCAATTTTTGGTATTCTCCATAAATGATTCGGAAGATATACGCCATGCGACGGCAGCAGATGGGAAGAATCCCCATTGGTTACCTTTGGCAAACTTCGAAGAACCATCGGCACGGAAAGTAGCGCTAAACAAGTATTTGCTGTCAAAGTCATAGTTTGCGCGTCCGAAGAATGAGAACAATACATCATCCGGATAACCATAATTGGTCACTTCATATGGATTTCCTTTTGTAGAATAGTTGATGCAGTCGTCTGCCGTATATTCAGTCGGGAAACCATGTACAACATTTCTTAATTCTCTCTCCCTGGTGACAATATATTCCTGACCGGCCAGCAGATTTAAATGGTTTTTGTTATTCTTAAAGAACTTCTTGAAGTCATAACTTAAGGTGTTTGTACTGCGGAAGGCAGTTCTTGTACCACGGGTGAAAGAAATAGCAGGCTTGCTTTTATCCTCATCGTCCACGTTATTTCTTACATAGTATGTCGTTACACCATAATAGCGGTCTGCATTGTTTCGATAATCGTCATAACCAACTTCTGCTTTTAGTTTTAAATCTTTGATTATTTCCCAAGTGATAGAGCCGGCAAGGTTATAGTTGATACGTTCTTTGCGGGTGTCATTATCTCTTAGGGAGATTAACGGATTTATCAATAGAGAATTGGCATCTTCTTCGTCTGCATTGAGTGCATCAGAGATACCAGGTACAGGATATGGAGTATACAACAAAGAATATTTCAGACGTTTGTCTGTGTTCAATGAACTGTTGGCGTCATTGGAACCTCCACCATTGATTTTTGTTTTGGAAAAGCGTGCTGAGAAATCTAAAGAAACGTTCTTCAGAGGCTTATGATTCAACTTTAAATTGAGGTTATCACGTGCATAGTCAGACATTTGCATGATAGCTTTATCGTCAATATGAGAGTAACTGAACGAATATTTGAACTTATCGCTACCACCGTTGATGCTGAGATTGTGATTAAATGAATGTCCGGTACGTCCGAAAGTTAAATCCTGCCAGTCATTGGTAGCTACGTTGTCATACATGTCAAGGTCTTGATAATTCCCAAAATACTTGATATAATCATCATTCTTATTTGTTAGTTGAGCCAGTTCATACTGCCATTTGGTATAATCGCTTGCGGAAAGTACATCTAATGTTTTTGCTACTTTTTTCCACGCATAATAAGCATTGTAACTAACACTGACTTTTCCTTCTTTACCACTCTTGGTAGTAACAATAATTACACCATTAGCACCACGTGCACCGTAGATAGCAGTTGAAGAAGCGTCTTTCAATACATCGATTGATTCAATATCTGTAGGTGGAATATCTGAGATACTTTCTACAGGAAATCCGTCTACAATAAATAAAGGCTCATTACTTTGAGTGATTGAACCGCCTCCGCGTACACGAATACTCATCTGTGCATCAGGAGAACCTTCTGTAGTTGTAATTTGTACACCAGCCATTTTCCCTTGCAATGCTTCCGTGGCAGATGCAACAGGAATAGCTGCTAAAGTTTCTGAATTGACTGATGCTACTGATCCTGTAATGTCTTTACGTTTGGCGGTACCGTAACCGATAACGACAACTTCATCCAATGCTTTCGCATCGTCTGATAGTGTAACGTCAATTTTGCTTTTTCCTTTGATTGCGATTTCCTGCGTTTTCATACCAATATATGAAATGACGACAGTTGCGTTAGCAGGAACCTTTAGAGAGAAATTACCGTCCAGGTTGGTGATTGTACCATTGGTAGTATTTCCTTTTTCTACGATGGAAGCACCGATAATCGGCTCTCCGGTTGTGTCTTTCACATTACCATTTAAGGTAATAGTCTGCGCTGATACGCTGAGCGATAATGCTGCGAAAATCATTAGCAGCAAAGTGCGCATGTTTTTCATTCCTTTAGGCATCTTTTGTTCTTTTATATTAGATTATTAATATTCGAGTGTATCCACTCTTAGAGTTCTCACTGGTGCAAAATTATGTTTTTGAGGCTTGTGGGATGTGTAATATTTGTTTTTACGATAGTATTTTTTGTTTTTCCGGCAGAAAATAAATTAAGACGAGGGTTTATAGGAGAATGTACTCTCGTCTTAATCTTTTATAACTGTTTATTCGGGCTTTTAATTTTATTTTTTAGAATCCGCAGGATACAGATGGTTCACCAGTTCATTCAAATATACCTCAAGATTGGTGTATTCTTTGTTCAGACTGTATTGAGCACCGTCATTCGGATCGTCCGGGTTCAGATTGTGCTTTTTTTCCCATTCGTCCGGTATGCCATCTCCGTCAGTATCGAGTGGGGCCGGTTCGGATTTATATTCAGGCCAGCCTCCTACGTCTATTGGTTGGTCAACCATTCCATTGGTACTTCCATGAGAACCTTCATAAGTATAGTTTCCTTTGCGGGTTTCTTCTACGATTCGCTGGTCTACAACATCACGGCGGTGAGAGGCTCCGGCAAATTGAAGTACATCTTTATAGGCTTTCTTTGCCGGTTGCAATGAAGTGTGTTCTGCTATGTCAAATGCTTTCTTGGATAATAAATTCTTTTCCGGTGCGAAGTCGTTTTTGACAACTAACCCAAATGTGTTATCCATATTGACTTTATAAAGCGCTTCTTTTTGTTTATCCGTCAGGCTGGGACAGGTGGCGTCCATAAAGTTTCCTTTGAAATGGAATATTCCGTATACACCTGCTTCATTTTGATTTTTGCCATCGTCTGCATAAGCAGTGAATAAACGTCGGTATGAACCTTTGGTGGCACTATAGGGGCCTGGTTTATAGTAATTATTGAGAAAGTTGTACGACCCGCCTTCGCCGGCATAAGCTCCATCGCTGCCATAATTGTAGATTACATTATTAAATAGTTCCACTTTTTCTTCTTCCGGTTTGCCGGTGTAGCGGCTGCCGCAAAGTCGTGGAGTACGATTGGTGTGATGTGCAAGCAGATTATGATGGAAAGAAGCTTTCTGTCCACCCCAGATACCACCATAGCCGTGTGCTCCCTTTTCGTGAATAGAGTTAGCGAGACTTTCACTGATGATACACCATTGGAGGGTGAAGTTACGGTTGTCATAGAAGGTAGCACATTCATCCGTACACCAGCTCAAGGAGCAATGGTCTATGATAATGTTGCTGTTTCCTTTAATACCATTCATTGCGTCATCACCTTTTTGCTTGATGTCCGCTCCCATGCGTGAACGGATAAAGCGGACAATCACATTGTCTGCTTGAATGGAGAATGTATAATTCTTCAGACAGATACCGTCTCCGGGAGCTGTTTGACCTGCGATTGTCACATCTCCATTGTTGAGCTTTAAAGGTTTCTGTAATTCAATGATGCCGCTGACTGCAAAAATGATGGTACGTGGCCCTTTTTTATTGATGGCCCAGCGGAAAGTTCCTTCCGAACCATCATCTGCCAGTGAGGTTACAGTGTATACAGTTCCACCGGCACCTCCTGTTGCATATTTCCCTGCACCATCAGCACCCGGAAAAGCAGGAACTTGAGAACGGTCGGGAGTAGAATACTCTTTTGACGGTGTAGCCAGTCCCACAGCACCAGCCATGGAAGGAAGAATAAATAAAGCACATAGGCCTACTAAGATTTTTTTGTTCATAGCTACTTAGTTATTGGTTGGATATAAGGAATTTACCAAACTATTCAGATACACTTCCAGATTGGTATATTCTTTGTTTAAGTTATATTTGTTTCCGTCATTGCCATCGTTGGGATTCAGTCCGTTTGCTGTTTCCCATTCATCAGGTATGCCGTCTTTGTCACTATCCTGTTGGGTGGTGGCAGCGGATACGTATTCACTCCAGCCTTCCACATCAGTTTGTGTATCAATCAGCCCATTGGCTCCACCACTTGAGCCTGTATATGTAAATGTTCCTTTTTCCGTCTCATCTACAATACGCTTGTCTATATTATCGCGTATATTAGAAGCACCTGCATACTGTAATATAGCTTTGTAAGCATTTTGTGCCGTTTGAACGAACGAATAATCATCTAAGATAGGAAAACGTGAAGATACAAGCAAATTTTGGCTGGATATTTCGTTGTTTTTTACGACAAAGGCAGTAGAGGATGTATTGTCTGCGTTTGCATTGGCTGCTTCCGTCTTTTGTGAGGCAGACAACTTATCGTATGTCTCAAAATAGTTCCCGTTTACATAGAATTTGCCATATACTCCTTTGGCCTGTTGATTTTTACCATCATCTACATAAGCTGTGAAAATACGGCAATGAGTCTTTTTCGCTGCATTAACAGGACCTGGCTTATAATAGTTGTTTATAATGTTATAACTTCCTCCTTGTGCTCCGTACGCTCCTTCGCCGGTCCAATTATAGATAACATTGTTACAAAGATCTACTTGTTCCATATCTGCTCTATTGGAGTAACGACTCCCACATAGGCGTGGGGTGCGGTTGCTGTGATGAGCCAGCAGATTATGATGGAAGGTGGCGGGACTGCCTCCCCATATTCCACCATATCCGTGTTGCTGTTTAGTATGTATTGAATTGGTCAGACTTTCGCTGATGATGCACCATTGCATAGTGAAGTCCGTATTTCCATAAAATGAAGCACATTCGTCTGTACTCCAACTCATAGAACAATGATCGATTATAATATTCTTTTTGCCGGGGTATGAACTTTGATATCCGTTCATAGCATCATCTTCCGTTTTGCATTCATCTCCCATACGTGACCGGATAAAACGGATAATGACATTGTTTGCATTAACGCGCAGCGTATAGTCTTTCAGGCATATACCCGGTTGGGGGGCGGTCTGACCGGCAATGGTTATATCGTCATTCTTTATTTGCAGTTGTTTTGTCAGGGAGATAGTCCCGCCTACAGCAAATACGATTGTTCTTTTACCCGATTTCTCTATCGCCCAGCGAAGAGTCCCTTCTGAACCATCGTCTTTGAGAGAGGTTACTGTGTACACTGTCCCCCCGGCTCCACCGGTAGTAAGTTTTCCTGCCCCTTCGGCACCGGGAAAAGCTGCGATTGTCGAACGGTCCGGAGCTGGATATTCTGGTAATGGATCATCTCCCGAATCCTCCGGATCGGTAGAATCTCCTGGCTGTTCTGCCGGAGGATTGGTGTCTTGCTCCGGATTCTCTTCCGAACAGGCTGTGAGTGAGAGGAAAATGGATGCAAGGAAAGCACCTAATAATAGTTTATTCATGGCATTAGTCTTTTTATTCATAGGGTTGTATTCACATATTGTGTTCATTTTATGGGGCAAATGTATAACGAAGAAAATATCCAGGTGTGCAATATTTGTTTTTCACATTGTATTTTTTGTTATTAGATTCGGTTTGAGCATAATTAAATGTGCTTTATTTACCGATTTTTATCCGGTATTCATCGGTTTTCTGACCGGAAATCAACAGAAAAGCCTCTGAGGGCACAAAGAAATGACGTATCTTTGAACCATCAATCATTAATCATAGAAACGATGGAACAGAAATCTAAATTCTCATCTGCTACATGCTTTTCAGGAAAATTTCTGATAGCTTTATTGTTTATCCTTTCAGGAATTCTGTTATTCGCCCGCAATATGGGGTGGATGACTGATGAATTGTTCAGTATGATAGTATCATGGCATTCCTTACTGATTGTATTAGGAATTTATTCGATGATACGCTGTCATTATATTGGTGGAATTATCCTTTTATTAATAGGTGTTTATTTCCTGATAGGAGGTCTTTCGTGGTTGCCTGAGAATTCTCAGGCAATGGTTTGGCCATTTGCCCTGATCATAGTCGGAGTCTTATTTTTCTTCAAGCCTCGTCGCAGAGGACCATGGGATGACAAACAGCGTATGTTTCGTCACCATAAGGAATGGATGCAGCGCGGACGGTGCAGTCAGGCAGGGATGAACTTTACTGACGAACAGCAAAAATACGAATCGGAAGATGGTTTTCTGCGTTCTGATAACACCTTTGGAGCCGCTCGTCATGTAGTACTTGACGAACTATTCAAAGGAGGAGTTGTCCGTACTTCATGCGGAGGGACAACAATTGACCTGCGACATACCCATATCGCACCGGGGGAAACGTATATCGACCTGGATTGCAGCTGGGGAGGAATTGAGATATACGTCCCTTCTGATTGGAAAGTAGTATTTAAATGTAATGCTTTCTTTGGCGGATGCGATGATAAACGTTGGCAAAATGGGAATATTGATAAGGAAAGGGTGTTAGTCATTCGGGGAAGGCTTTCTTTTGGGGGACTGGAGGTTAAAGACTAACGTATGAAAACACATCCGATTATAGATTATCCTTATCGCTGGGTCCCGATGTTGGTGGCAGCACTGGTGTTGGTAGCAGCTCAGGTGGCGATAATGAGTGTATACACGGGCGCGGATTATGTACCTGCTTTCATAGACGGAATAGCAACAATCGGTTGGTTGATGGCATTAGGTTATTTGGCTTGGTTCGTTGTTGGAGTGGTGTCTATCTTTCAGACGGAAGTCATTATTCTGGTGACAGGGATATTGATCTGGATAGCCGGCAGCTTTATGGTTAATGATATCATGACAAGAATAGTAGGTATACCATATATCGCTTTTGCATCTACTATTCCTTTTCGTCTGTTGTTTGGCATTCCGACCTGGGTCGCGATCATACTTTGGTATCGTTTGATTGTTGCCAAAGAAGATGCGCTGAATCAAGAACTGGAAAAAGAGTTGGCAATGCGTCAATCGGTTAGTTTGCCGGAAGAACCGCGGATTGAGCAGATTGACCGTATAACAGTGAAAGACGGTTCGAAAATTCATTTGATTAAAACAGATGAATTAACTTACATACAGGCATGCGGAGATTATGTTATGCTGATTACTCCCTCGGGAGAATATCTGAAAGAACAGACTATGAAGTATTTTGAAACTCATCTGCCTTCCGACACTTTTGTTCGTGTTCATCGTTCTACAATTGTCAACGTTACGCAAATCTCCCGTGTAGAATTGTTTGGAAAAGAAACGTATCAGCTTTTATTGAAGAACGGGGTTAAACTTCGGGTAAGCCTCTCCGGTTATCGATTATTGAAGGAACGGTTAGGAATATAAGAAACGGCTGTTTGATAATACAAATGATTGATTTTTACCCTAGTCAGCTGTTTTTGAGGTATTGATGAGGCGGTTTGCATTTAAATTCATATAAATACAAACTGCCTCATGGGCGTTTTTTCCTCCAATCTTACCAAATTTTACTCTATAAGAAGATTTCTCTGCCTTAACTTTGCCATATCATCGTTTGTTAACTCAAATTGTATATATATGGCTTATAATTTATTTAGAAAATGTTCCCTTTGTCTTGTATTGGTTATGTGTACCGGGATGACGGTTCAATCACAACAAAAGGCTATCCTATGGTATGATAGTCCTGCTCAACATTGGGAGGAGGCGCTACCTTTGGGGAATGGTCGTTTAGGTGCAATGGTATATGGAGATCCGGTCAATGAAGAAATTCAATTGAATGAAGAAACAGTTTCTGCAGGCTCTCCTTATAAAAACTATAATTCAGAAGCTAAAGAAGCTCTTCCAGCTATTCGGAAACTGATTTTTGATGGAAATTATGCCGAGGCGCAATTAATGGCCGGTGAAAAGATTCTTTCTAAAAATGGCTTTGGAATGCCTTATCAAACAGTCGGGAGTCTGCGTTTGCATTTTCAAGGGCAGGAGAACCATACGGATTATCGTCGTGAGTTGGATATAGATAAAGCCCTTGCTATAACTACATATCGAGTGAACGGCGTTGAGTATAAACGTGAAACCTTTACTTCTTTTACGGATCAGTTGGTGATTGTTCGCCTTACTGCTTCCAAGCCTGGTATGTTGACCTTTACTGCAGCATTGACTTGTCCGCAAGCAGTAGAAGTTTCTGTTTCCGGCAAAAATACTATAAAGATGAGTGGCATTACTAAAGGCGATCAATTCACTGAAGGAGCGATACGATTTGCTGCTGATTTGAAGCTTGAACTACAAGGAGGAAAAAGTATAGCACAAGACTCAGTATTATCAGTTAGTAATGCCGATAGTGCTGTGCTTTACATTGCTATGGCGACTAATTTTGTTAACTATAAAGACATTTCTGCTGATGCTGTAAAACGGAATCAGGTTTATCTTAGAAATGCTGGAAAGAACTATTCGAAAGCACTTCAGGAGCATATCGCAGCATATCAGAAATATTATCATCGTGTATCGTTAGACTTAGGATATACTTCTCAGGCTGATAAACCGACAGATGTAAGAGTAAAAGAATTTGCTGTTTCTGATGATCCGCAGTTAATATCACTTTATTTCCAGTATGGTCGTTATCTGCTCATATCTTCTTCACAGCCTGGAGGGCAGCCTGCGAATTTACAGGGGATCTGGAATGATAAGTTGAATCCGGCGTGGAAATGCCGGTACACAACGAATATCAACGCAGAAATGAATTATTGGCCTGCAGAGGTTACCAATTTGAGTGAAATGCATGAGCCATTTTTACAGATGATAAGGGAATTGTATGAGAATGGACAAGAGGCAGCCCGTGAAATGTATGGTTGCCGTGGATGGGTACTGCACCATAATACTGATTTGTGGCGGATGAACGGTGCCGTTGATAAAGCATATTGTGGTACTTGGCCTACTTGCAATGCATGGTTGTGTCATCATTTGTGGGAACGTTATCTTTATTCAGGTGATAAAGATTTTTTGGCTAGTGTATATCCTATAATGAAAAGTGCTTCGGAATTTTTTGTGGATTTCCTTGTCAGGGATCCTAATACAGGATATATGGTGGTAACTCCTAGTAATTCTCCCGAGAATGCTCCTCGTCAGTGGAAAGGAAAAGCTAACTTGTTTGCCGGCATTACGATGGATAATCAGTTAGTATTTGATCTTTTTACAAATACGGAAGCTGCTGCACATATTTTAAATGGAAAAGACGAACAGTTCTGCGATACTATCCGCTCTTTGAAAAAACAACTTCCTCCTATGCAGGTCGGACAATATGGACAATTGCAGGAATGGTTCGAAGATTGGGATAATCCAAACGATCATCATCGGCACCTTTCTCATTTATGGGGACTTTTCCCTGGTTTTCAGATTTCACCTTATTCATCTCCCATACTTTTCGAGGCTACCCGGAATACACTGATGCAGAGAGGTGATCCGTCTACTGGTTGGTCCATGGGGTGGAAAGTTTGTTTTTGGGCAAGATGTCTGGATGGGAATCATGCATTGAAGCTCATTACAAATCAGTTGAACCTGGTATCTCCATTAGTGCAGAAAGGGCAGAGAGGAGGAACCTATCCTAATTTATTTGATGCACATCCTCCTTTTCAGATCGATGGAAATTTTGGTTGTACTGCCGGTATTGCCGAGATGCTTGTACAGAGTCATGACGATGCTGTTCATCTATTGCCGGCTCTGCCTGATGCATGGAGGAATGGGGAAGTGAAAGGACTTCAAACGCGTGGAGGATTTGAAATTGTTTCTTTGAAATGGAAAGACGGAAAAATAGAATCAGTGGTTGTAAAATCTACTATTGGAGGAAATTTACGTTTACGGACTCATAATATGTTGAAAGTGGATGGTAAAGATTACTCTGAATCCAAAAACGACAATCCGAATCCTTTGTTTGCCAAGCAACACATTGCCCGTCCGTTGGTAAGTGAGAAGGCTACATTGAAAGGTATCAGTTTGATGAAGACATATCAATATGATGTACCTACTGAAGCAGGTCAGACTTATACCCAGATAGGGTATTGAGTACTAGCAGGGAATAATTTCTAAAATAGTAGTGTAAAGTAAAATATGGAATTTTTGGTATTTTAATCCTAAAATCTTGTACATGATATTTCTGTGATAAAATAGTGCACCTAAATGCTCAAAAAGTCCCCTCTCTTTGTATTTGATATAACTTACTTTGCGTAAAACTTTTCTGTTAATAGGTGAAAAAGTGAGTAACATTCAACTCTGATTTGTGCCTAACAGATGTTTTGTGAAAAGTATATAGTAAGATGTATTAACTTTAAATTAAGATGGATGAGAAATTATGCATTAATTGAAAAATGGAAAACACAGCATGAAGGTGTTATGTATTATTTTACTAAGTGTCTGTTTTTTGTAGGTTGTACTACGATTTTAGGAGCATGTACTGATGTCAAAGGATTCACTAATATGGACTTGGGCCCTTACGCGAAAGCACCGGAAGTATTGAAAGCTTTTCCTACTGCCGAAGGCTTTGGGAAAAATGCGACAGGGGGTCGTAACGGAGTCGTAGTTAAAGTAACAAACACCAATGATGATGGCGAAGGATCTTTTCGGTGGGCATTGAAACAATGTTCAGAGAATGAGGCTACTACGATTGTTTTTACCGTTTCCGGTAAAATAGAATTGAAGTCGGAGATACGTTGTAAAGCAAAGAATTTCACAATAGCCGGACAGACTGCTCCGGGAGGTGGAATTTGTGTGATAAAGAATGAAGTGAATTTTGGAGGTTCTGAAAATTTTATTATTCGCCATGTGCGTTTCCGTGTAGGGGATAAGGATGCGAGTGGAAAAGATCATAATGCTGCATGCCTCCGTGTGGAAAATGCTAATAACTTTATCATTGACCATTGTTCATTTAGTTGGGCAAGTGAAGAAAATACGGATTTTATTGATACCCATTTTTCTACAGTACAATGGTGCATCTCCAGTGAAGGACTTTATTATTCTGTAAATAAGAAAGGTTCCCGTGGCTATGGCGGTGCATGGGGTGGTACCTCTTCTACTTACCACCATAATTTGTTTGCTCATTGTAATAGCCGTACTCCATTGATGAATGGCGCGAGAGGCAAAGACCCCGGACAGGATATCAATGTATATATGGAATATATTAATAATGTGAACTATAATTGGGGGAGCCAAATGGCTACTTATGGAGGAATGGACGAGTCACAAGATTCGGAACATCATGGATGGTCATGTAACTTTGTGAATAACTACTATAAACCGGGACCTGCTACAACGGCTCGTGTGAAGGAACCGAAATTCTTCCGTCAATCAAGTGCACGTGATCCGGAAAAGGCTCCTTTGCGTGCTGCATCCAAGTGGTTTTTTGATGGAAATGTAATGGAAGGGAATTCTGATCTCACTTCTGACAACTGGAAGGGTATATATACAGATGGTAACTACCCTTATAGTCTTGATGAAATGAAAGCTTCTTCTTTTATTGTATCTTCTGGTAAAGATAATTACGAACAATATTGGTTTGATTGGGAAGCATATACCTTGTCCGAGAATTACGAATCTGCCGAAAAGGCTTTCCAGTCGGTAATCGGTGATAATGGCGCTGGTGCCTTTCCACGGGATAAAGTGGATGCACGTATCATTAAAGACGTGAAGGGGGGAAGTTGCACCTATACGGGAGCCGGTGATGATAAAAGTGGGCCTCTTCCTGGGATAATCAATAGTCCGGAAGAAGCAGAAGGATTTGAAGGGTTGACATATAATACATCCGGAGTTATTACAGATGCAGATAAAGATAGTATGGATGATGCTTGGGAAAAGAAAGTAGGATTGGATCCGACTAATTCGGAAGATCGCAACAAAACTACGGATATTGGGTATACTGCTTTAGAAGTATATATCAATAGTTTGGTGAATGAAAGCATCTCATACAACTTCAAGAAGTAAGATCAATGAAATGTTAATATTAAAATTAAATACTATGAATTTAATGAAATTAATGATGGTAGGCCTCCTGTTGAGTAGCTTCTTGTTTCTGGTGACAGGCTGTTCGGACAATGACGATTCAGGTGCTAAAGTTCTATTACGGCCTGTGGCAACGATGGAGGTCGTACAAAACAAAGCCTATATTAGTTGGAAGAGTGTAGAAGGGGCGACTGAATATGTCGTCGAAGTATATAAGGTGACTAATAAGGAGGAAGAGCTCTATAAAACAGAAACAGTATCAACTGACCAATCTTCCTGTGTTATTGTTTTGGATTGGGAAGAAAATTACAAATTTAAGGTAAAATGTATAGGTAATGGAAGATTGTCCGGTTATTGGGAGACGGAGGTGACAGGGATTCTTTATCGTCCTTTGTCTATTGAGTTGAAGGAAACTCGTACGATTGATACGCAGGCTCTTATCTCATGGTCCCCCAATGATACGGTTGTTATTACGGCTTTGACCGCAGTTCCGGTCGGAGCAGAAGACGATTCACAGGAAATGAAGGTATATCAGGTTTCTTCGGAAGAGTACCTGGCTGGTTCGAAAATTATAGGTGATCTGACTCCTGAAACATCTTATCGTGTCAGTCTGTATTCAGGGGCTGAGCAGACCTCTGAAACTTATCAGGCACGTATCGAAGTAACAACAGAAACTACAGAGAATTTGGATGCGGATTATGGAACGGCAAATCGTGTAGACTTGCGTAACGAACCGTTTGACCCGAATTATTTCAACAGTCTCGATTGGAATTCTATAGCAGAAGGCACCACTTTTATTCTTCCGGCAGGAAAAACATATGTGTTGAATAGTGGTGAATCGATTATTGAATTTGCTCATTCTGTTAATTTTGTAACTCCGCAAACATTGGAGGAGTATCCTACTTTTAGCTTTGATAATGCTTTTCGTGTGGTAGAAGATGGTATGATAGATAAGATAACGTTCAAACGCATCAATCTAAAGGCTGCAAAACCTTTGTCGGAAATGACTAACAACAGTTTGAGCGGCAAACAGGTGATCTGTCCGGAATCTAAAGTCTTCTTGATCAATACGGTCGATTTTACCAATTGTTATATCGAGAATTTCCGTGCTATTGTTCGTTCGAAACAAGCAGGCGGAAGTGTTGAAGCAATTTTATTTAAAGAATGTACAATCAATGCAATAGGTAATCAAGGTATTGTTTCTACAGATGGAAAAAAAGGAAATTATGTAAATGATGTTTCTTTTGATGGATGTACCATAACTAATATTTGTGCTATTGCCGATTTGCGTAATACGGATAGTGGTAAAAATATATCAATTACGAACACGACATTCTGCTATGCCCCTATGGAAAATGCATTTTTATTCCGAGTAGCTGCAAATATTCCCATTAAAATAGAGAATTGCGTTTTTGGTGGCTCTATGAAAATAGACAATAATATTCCGAAGTTTAATGAACTGGGTTCTGGTGGTCAGGATGACTATACGGGAAGTTATCGCTTTAGTCCGGTTAACAGTTTTCAGACAAGTGATCATTCATCAACTAAGGGCAGTCTTGGGCTGAGTGATTCTAAAATGTCGACAACTGGTTTGTTTACCGATCCGGCTAATAACAATTTTAAACTGAATGAATTATTTGAAGGTTGTTCTAGCGTGGGAGCTCCCGAATGGAGAAGATGAACTGCGCATTTAATAAAGGAAATAATATGTATAAATACGTTATATTTATGAAGTACATAAGTTCTTCATCCGTTAAAAAGATAGGTATGCTGTTATGCTTCATCGCATTTGCATTATCTGTTAACGCACAACCCCGGAAAGTAACGGGGCAGATATTGGATGAAAGTGGTCAACCGATTATTGGTGCCACTATAAGGTTGCAAGATTCTCCGACGGGTACTATCACTGATATTGACGGTCATTTCTCTCTGGATGTTCCTGAAGGGAAAAAGGTTGTAGTTTCTTATATAGGCTATATTAAGCAAACTTTTGTTCCTAAAAGTAATACATTAAATATAGTTCTTCAGGAGGATAACCAAAAACTGGATGAAGTGGTTGTGGTTGGTTATGGTAGTATGAAACAGAAGAATATAACCGGTTCTGTTTCGACCATTTCTGCTGAAGAGTTGGAAGACCTTCCTGTATCCAATCTTTCGGAAGCATTGCAAGGAATGGTTAACGGTTTAACAGTAGAATTGGGTTCCAGTCGTCCGGGTACGAATGCTAATGAAGTTTATATTCGTCAGAATCGTACTTTTACCGGTATTTCCAAAGACGGTGGTAACTCGACTCCTCTGATTATTATCGATGACGTCATTCAGCTGGGTACTAATGGGCAGCCGAGCATGGAACAATTCAATATGCTTGATCCTTCGGAAGTGGAGAGCATTACCGTCTTACGTGATGCGAGTGCGGCAATTTATGGTTCGCGTGCTGCCAATGGTGCAATTCTGGTAAAAACCAAAAGAGGTAAAAAGGGAATACCAGTTATTTCTTATTCCGGGAAATTTGCGGTAAATGACGCAGTCAGCCACTCTAAGGTGTTGAAAGGTTCTGATTACGGACGTTTCTATAATGCTTTGGCAATCGGTTCCAACAAGGCGAGTGGATATGACGATTTGGATGTACTTTACAGTGATATGGAATTGGCTGAAATGGATAACCTGAATTATGACTGGCTGGATGAGGCCGGTTGGTCGTCCGCTTTTCAACAGACACACACTCTGAACGTTAATGGTGGCAGTGAACGTGCTACTTATTATGCAGGTGCTACTTATTATGACCAAGGAGCGAATTTGGGGGAACAAAGCTACAAGCGTTATACTTATCGTGCCGGTGTTGATGTGCGTTTGACGAATGACATCAAATTGTCTGCCACTGTTGCCGGTAATGAAGGAAAGTCTGACCAGATATATACAAAAGGAGCGCGTTTTAAACTGTACGGAATGAGTGGAAGTACAGAAAAATCGGACTATAGTGCCTTGCATCATATGCCGAATCATATGCCTTGGAGTGTGATGTTGCCGGATGAGAACGGGGTCGATCAGGAATATTGGCTGGGACCGATAGAGAATACTTATACTAGTCCGAACTTTAATCGTGACTATGTTACTTCCTGGAATTATTTCGCATTGAGCAACAGTGGCTCATTCAGTAAGAACAGGACCAATAGCTGGAATGCTGATATTTCATTGACTTATGAGGTTCCATTTGTGAAGGGACTGTCACTCCGCGCCACATATTCATCTTCACATTCAAGCGAAGCTACAGAACAAGCCAGTTTTCCGTATGAATTAGCTTATGTAGGTGGCAGAATGCCTGCTAATCAACATTTGGTATATACCATTCCGAACAGTTCTTTTAAACAATCGGTTTTCGATAAAAACAGTACCTTATCATTCAAAGATAAACAATCGGACAGACGGCAAATGAACTTTTATGTAAATTATGACCGTACGTTTGGATTACATAGCATTTCGGCAATGGCGTCTATTGAACGTTACGAATCATTCTATGATTCCCGTGATATTGAATATGCTGATCTGGCGCACGATATTTCTGATACTTATTTGGGGGTAGGGGGACCTTCTATCGTAGGAACAGATGGCAAATCTGCATTGACTTCTGATAATACAGTAACATTGAAAGGAGAATCAGGTTCTCTTTCTTATCTGGGACGTATCGCCTATTCGTATGCCGACCGTTATATGTTACAGTTTATTTTCCGTTCGGATGCTTCTACGAAGTTTGCTCCTGAAAACTATTGGGGATTTTTTCCCGGTATTTCTGCCGGTTGGATTCTTTCCGAAGAAGGATGGTTCAAACGTTCACTTCCTTGGTTCGAGTTTCTGAAGATACGCGCATCCTGGGGACGTACGGGACGCGATAATATCAAGATGTGGAAATGGAAAGAACAATATAAGATGGATCTGAAAGGTATGCAGTTCGGAGCTGAGAGTGGTAAACCGGGTACCAGCCTCATACCACAGGCATCTCCTAATCGTAATGTGAAATGGGATGTTTCCGATAAGTTCAATCTTGGTTTTGACACTCGTTTCTTTGATGGTCGTTTAAGTGCTGTATTCGATTTTTACTATGACATTAATGATAACATTCTGAATCAGTTTATGGCAAGCCAACCAGGAATACCTATTTATGCCGGTGGTTCGTATGCGGAAGAGAATTTTGGTCGTGTTGATACATATGGTGGTGAACTTTCTTTGACTTGGCGTGATAAAATCGGAAAAGTAAACTACAATATTGGTATGGATTTTGGTTTAAGTGGTAGTAAAGTGAAAGAATGGGTTCCCGGTTTACGCTATAATAAATATCCTTGCAGCTCAAGTTGGGAGGAAGGAATGTCTACTTATCTGCCTGTATGGGGATTTAAAGTATGGAAAGGTACTTCGATGGGTGATGGTATTTTGCGTACACAAGAAGATATCAATAATTATTGGTATTATCTGGAATCATGGACACCTGAAGGAGGACAAACTAAGTATCTTGATAAAACCAGCAAGGATGATTTGCGTCCGGGCATGGTCGCTTACCAGGACTTAGGAGGTGAAATGGTGAATGGCGTACAGCAGGGTCCTAACGGACAGATTGTTCTTGAACAGGATTATGGGAAATTATGTGAGAAAAACAAAATCTATAATATTTCGACTAGATTGGGTGCTAGTTGGAAGGGACTTTCTATAAGTGCCAACATTGCAACTTCATGGGGTGGTGTACGCTTTATTGACCGTGCTTCTATGGGGGGTAACAAGAGTACGATGATATGGGCACCGGATTCCTTTTGGGGAGATATGTTTGATGAGGTAAACAATCCGTATGGCAAGTATCCCAATTTAGGAGCAGAATCTTTGATCTCCAGTTCAGCTATTGCCAATTCAGATTTCTGGATGATCAGTACGTTCCGCTGCTATATACGTAATTTGTCTGTCAGCTACTCGTTCCCTAAGAAATGGATTGCTCCGTTGAAGATGTCGGCTGTCCGTGTGAATCTGACAGGTAATAATTTATGGGATTTATACAACCCTTACCCTGATCATTATCGTAATATGTATGATTCTTCTTCTACAGAATATCCTACTTTGAGAACATGGTCATTAGGTGTTAATGTTACATTTTAAAAACTGTATCAATGATGAAAAAGAAAAACTTATTATATGCGGGAACTTTAGCTCTGGGAATGTTCATGTCCGGATGTAATGATTCCTTTTTGGATATGAATAATTATGGAGCTTATGATGATTTTGATTCCGAAACCAAAATTACCTGGTATTTGGCAGGGCTTTATCAGAATTGCTTTGAGAATTACACTTCTCCGGCATCTCAGTACTTGGGATTGCATACAGCTTATGCGCAGGACTTCAATGAGTTTACAGATGAGATGTGGGGTATTACTTCTACCAGCCGGATTGACCCGAGTACCCAATATTCGACAATTGATGATATAAAGACACAGACTGATGCTTCCAGTGGTAAAAGTTATGATCCGTTGTTTGCCGGTTATTTTGGAAAGGCATTAGGTTCAAGCATTACCAATAATGCCTATACACGCATTCGTAATTGTAATGTTTTACTTCGTGATATAAATGCTTCCTCCGTTTCGCAGGAGACTAAAGATCAAGCCAAAGGTCAGGCACTCTTTTTGCGTGCCATGCAATTGTTCGATTTGGTTCGTATGTATGGTTGTGTACCTATTGTGACAACCGTGTTGAATGCGGAAGCGACCGATGCAGGACTACCAAGAGCTTCTGTAACTCAGTGTATAGATCAGATAGTGAAAGATTTGACCGAGGCGTCTACTTTATTGCCGGACGAATGGGGGACAAACGACTACGGTCGGTTGACACGGGGTGGTGCATTAGCTTATAAAAGTCGTGTCTTGCTATTCTATGCCAGCCCTATTTTTAATAAAAATTGGAATGATGCTGGTAATATCCGTTGGCAACAAGCATTGAAAGCCACTCAAGACGCTATGTCGGGCATTACTGCCAGTGGCTTGAACGGTGTGACTGATGCTGTAACTTGGGGCAAGATACTTGCTGATGATGATAACGAACATTCCAATAGAGAGACGTTAGTTGTCAGATTATTGGCAAAGGAAAGTAATTCTTCGTTGGGTTACAAAAACAATCGTTGGGAAAAGTCTATTCGACTGACTTCTCAGGGAGGTAGCGGTGGAAAAGGTGTACCTATTGAATTAATAGATGTATTCCCGATGGCTGATGGAACCCTTCCCGATGCTAGTCACAGAGTGGTAGATGGAAGTTTACGTTTCATGGAATATCGTGATCCACGTTTTTACCAGACATTTGCATTCAGTGGTTTAAAGTGGGGACATAAAGCGTTGACTAATGATACCGTTTGGGCTTATCGTTGGAGAACTTCAGAATCAACCACTAGTGGATTTGCATATAGTGAAGGCGTAAATATAACTAGTCCGGTGTGTGTACGTAAGATGAGTGGGCTCAATACGGCTTCGGATAATAACTATGAAGCTTCAGGTGTACATATTTATGATTTTCGTTACGCGGAATTACAGTTGAATCTGGCCGAATGTTATGCGGCGACCAATCAGATAGACTTATGTAAACAAACAATTGGAAAATTGCGTGCCCGTGTCGGTATTCCGTCAGATAACAACTATGGATTGGATACTTATGTGACAGATCGTGCTTCAGCACTCGCTGCTTGTTTACGCGAACGTCAGGTTGAGTTGGCTTTTGAAGGAAAACGGTACTGGGATATTTGGCGTTGGATGCTTTATGATGGAGGACAAGGGGAAAATATGCAGTTAAGCACTACAAATACTTGTTCTTTCTTGGGCATAACTCCGTTGACTGAGAAATATCGTACAGCTAAATATGTAGATGTAAAAGATGGATATACACCTGGCAGCAAAGATGTATTGGCAGATCTTCGTAAGACTATTTTTGCTGACCCTGAGTCAGTCGATTTTCAGGACCAACTTAAAAAGGTTGCCGATTTTTGGGAAGCTAACTTCCAGTATGGGGAACCCAATGCGCAACCGGATAAGAATAATAATAATGAATGGATTAAGATGGGCTGGAGATCTAATTATTATATGATGGGGCTATCGAAGGATATTCTGGACAATAACTCCTGGCTCGGACAAACCAAAGGTTGGACAGACCAGAACGGTGCTGCCGGAACTATAGATTGGCAAGATGATGAAACTCTAACCATAGATTAAAGGCGTTTTCAGGATTAAATAAAAGGCCATAGTAAGGGAATATTCATAATATTTTCTGCTATGGCTTTTTTATGGACAATTCTTCGGATGCGTATTATTAGCAAATGAATGACGAACGACTATTTTTTACTCCTTATCTATCAATATTTGAACTTAATGGTAGTGTACTTCCATTATTTTTGTCGATAATATAAATTTTAAAAAGATGAATACACTTTTGAAAAAGGATTTGAGAGTTATGATGACAGGTCTATTGATGTTTATATCATGCCTGGCTTATTCGAATCCGGGAAATGGAACTAAAGAGAAAGAAGATGTGTACAAGAATCTTCCGTTTTCGATGCCTGAAGTGAGCAAACCTTCCTTTCCCGATTATGAGGTTAATATCCGTGATTTCGGCGCACTCAGTGATGGTGTTACCTTGAATACAGAGGCGATAAACAATGCAATCAAAACGGTAAGCTCCAAAGGAGGAGGGAAAGTTATCATACCCGAAGGGTTATGGTTGACGGGGCCCGTTGTACTTTTGAGTAACGTTAATCTATATACTGAGAAGAATGCTCTTATTGTATTTAGCAGCGATACATCTCTATATCCCATCATCGAAGCTTCTTTCGAAGGGCTGGACACCAAGCGTTGCCAATCGCCGATTTCGGCAATGAATGCTGAGAATATAGCCATCACCGGCAGTGGTGTTTTCGACGGGGCAGGAGATAGATGGCGTCCGGTCAAGAAAGATAAGATGACGGAACGGCAATGGAAAAATCTGGTGAGTTCGGGTGGTAAAGTGGATGAGAATGGAAAGGTATGGTATCCTGATGCGGGTGCTTTGAAAGCCTCTGTACTTATGACCGGACAAAATAGCGGACAGAAAGAAATAACCGATGAAGAGTGGATTTACATGAAAAGCTGGTTGCGTCCTGTTATGCTGAGTATAGTAAAAAGTAAACGGATTCTGCTGGAAGGGGTGACTTTCAAGAACTCACCGGGCTGGTGTATCCATCCTTTGTCCTGCGAATCTTTGACTTTGAACGATGTGAAGGTATTCAATCCCTGGTATTCGCAAAATGGCGATGCGTTGGATGTGGAGTCGTGTAAAAATGTACTGGTCACTAATTGTTTCTTTGATGCGGGGGATGATGCTATCTGTCTGAAATCGGGTAAAGATGAGGATGGACGCAGGCGGGGGGAACCTTGTGAAAACGTGATTATTAAGAATAATACAGTTTTGCATGGGCATGGCGGATTCGTAATCGGCAGCGAAATGTCCGGTGGTGTTCGGAATGTATATGTATCGGGCTGTTCTTTCGTGGGCACAGATGTAGGTCTGCGGTTTAAGAGTACACGCGGACGTGGTGGCGTAGTGGAGAATATTTTCATAGATAATATCAATATGATTGATATTCCCAATGATGCTCTGACGATGGATTTGTATTATGCTGTCAATGACTCTCCGGAAACTCCGATACCGGATGTAAATGAGGAAACTCCTGTTTTCAGGAATATTTATATTTCAAATGTTCTTTGCAGAGGTGCGGGCCGGGCAGTCTATTTCAACGGACTGCCGGAAATGCCTCTAAAGAATATCCTTATCAAGAACATGACTGTAACTAATGCCAAGAAAGGTATTGTAATCAATCAGGCTTCTCAGGTAAATATGGAGAATATCAAAGTGGAGGATTCCGAGATTCCGGCCATACAGATAGAAAATGCTACAGGTGTCATTATTAACGGAAAAGAATATAAAAAGGATTCCGGAAAGATGCTACTTTCCGGAAATTAGTGGAACAAATAGATTCGGGACTGTTACTAATTTGTTGGAAATTAGTGATAAATACGTATTCTGCTAGTCAAAATCTTCTATGGTTTTGGTTGTTTTCTTTCGTCTCACCTGGGTGAGACGAAAGAAAACAACTGATTATGATGATTAATGAATACATATGGTCGGCTAATGTACCGTAATAGCACATTAGTTTATAACCGTACAATTCAGTTCATTCTTGTAGAGTCCGAAATTGTTCTTATATGGACTTTGCGGAAAGCCTTTCTTCTTTTATTTCTTTTCTTTATATTCGGAAGGCGTAATACCTACTATCTTCTTGAAGCATTTACTGAAATACTTCGGGTCATTGAAACCGGTCATATAGGCTACCTGTGAGAAATTATATTCCCCGCTGTCTATTAGCTGTGCTGCACGTTTGATGCGTACTTCACGTATGAAATCTACAGGAGTCAGGCCGATGATGGACTTTAGTTTTCGGTAGAAGATGGTACGGCTAAGCATCAGATGCTCTGCAAATTCGTCGATGGTCAGTTCGGCATTATCCATCTGTTCTTCTATGAACTCCATTACCTTTTGCATGAATTGCTCGTCATAAGGAGTAATCTGCGGTTGCGACGGGGTAAGAGCTTCTGCGACAGCTATTTTTTTTCCTTCCGTCAGTTTGGCCATATAGATTTCCTGCAAGGATTTGCGTTGGCGGAGCAGTGAAGCGATACGTGTTTTCAGATATGTAGCGCTGAAAGGTTTCGTGATATAGTCATCTACACCTTGCTCCAGTCCGGCAATCCGGTCATCCAAAGAGGCTTTTGCCGATAATACAATAATGGGAATGTGGCAGATGTTGTTGTTTTCTTTGATTTGCCGAATCATCTCGAGACCGTCCATAACCGGCATCATTACGTCACTGATGATAAGATCGGGTATATTATCAACTGCGTGTTGCAATCCTTTTTTTCCGTTCGGAGCGGTGATAACAGTGTAATTCTCAGATAAGATGTTCTTTAAGAAAGCTTTTAGTTCCTCGTTGTCCTCAACCACCAATATAGTAAACGTATCCGGAACCGTATTATTTACCATATCTTCTTTGTCTTCCGCTTCTGGTCTTTTCTCAGTCTGGAGGCAACTGTCCGGACGAGTAGCCGGACTTTGGCTGTCATTCAGAATAAATTCCACTTGACTATCTTGTTCGAAGACTTCTTTTTGGAGAGGCAGAGTTACCACGAAACGGCTTCCTGCTTCCGGTTCGCTTGTTACTTTGATTGTACCATGATGCATATCGACCATTTCTTTTACCAATGACAGACCGATGCCGGAAGACGGTTGGAGCATATTTTGTTGGGCTAGTGTTTCAAAGCGTTGAAACAAATTGCGTAGTTTAGTTGGTTCAATCCCGATGCCCTCATCCACAACAGAGATCGTCACTTTATCCATCCGTTTTGTCACTTCTATTATAATCGCCTTTTCAGCTGGTGTATATTTGAATGCGTTGGATATCAGATTAAAGAATATCTTTTCGAACTTATCGCGGTCTACCCATGCATATATTGACTTAAGTTCGCTCTCTAACCGGAAATTAATCTTCTTTTCTTCTGCAATCAAGCGGAAGTTGATCATTACTTTTTCAAGAAGTGGAATCAGGTCTGTCTTCTCCACAAGCACTTTCATCTTCTGATTCTGTATTTTGCGGAAGTCCAGAATCTGATTCATGAGACGTAACATACGTTCGGCGTTCTTTTGTACCACAGCCAGATGTTCACGGGCTGTGGCGGATAAATCTTCATTTTCCAGTACTTCATTGACCGGACTGCTGATCAGGGTCAGTGGTGTCCGAAGCTCGTGAGATATGTCGGTAAAGAAACGGAGCTTGATATTGGATAATTGTTGCTCGATATCTACTTGATGGCGTAAACGATAAATGTAAAAGAGTACATATACGATAGTACCTGTAAAGAGAATAAAGAGAATAAGGTAAAGAAGCCATGCCCAGCCCGTTTCCCAGAAAGTAGGCAGTACGTTGATAGATAAAGTGCGGATATTGTTCATCCATACGCCATCACTGTTGGTAGATTTGATTTGCAGTTTATAATTGCCATTCGGCAGGTTGATGTAGCTGGCAGAGCGGTTTTTGTCCCCGTCATGCCATTCTTCTTCCAATCCTTTCAATCGATATGCGTAGCGGATTTCTTTAGAATCGACATAATCAAGTGCTGCAAACTGGAAAGTAACATTCCGCTGGGAAGGTTTAAGGCGTAATTCTTCCAGATCGTCAATGGCGATGACAGAAGATTGACCTTGCACTTTCAACCCGGTGAAGACGATAGGGGGAACATAGGTACTTTTCTGCATTTCTTTGGGAGAAATTTCAATGAAGCCTTTATCTGTACCGAATACAATTTGATTTCGTGCGTTGATCACTGGAGCTGCTTCTGAAAAACTGAATTCCTGGTGTAGAGAGTTCAGTCCATAATTTTCAAAAGCCTCTCTTTGTGTGTCGAACTTGGAAATTGCATTCTCGGAAAGGATCCATAAGTTACCTTGTTGGTCTTCTTGTATGGCCTGTACCAAGTCTGAAGCAAGGCCATCATCGGTTGTATATGTCTTGAACTCAATCTTATTGCTGAGTAGATTCTTGGACACGATTTGGCTGATACCTCCTGTAAAGCTGGCTATGTAGGTTCGTTTTTGCTTGTCAGTGTACGTATGCATCACATCGTTTCCGCTCAGGCTGGTACTTATTCCTGACTCGCAACAATTACGATAAAACTTGATTTCTTCCGGTCTCTCAAATTGATTGGAGAAAGTCAGTAGTCCGTTGGTTGTTCCTATCAACAGCACACCGCCCGGTGCTTCGGATATGTGGCGGACTTTTGAAGCGTAGCCGGTCGGGTAATTTTTCAACTCATTATCGCTGTGTATAAATTCTGTCTTTCCGTTCTTGTTGCAGGTCAGTAGATTGATTCCTCCACCGTAGCAGCCTATCCAGATACGTTTATGGCTATCTTGAAAAATGGAATATACACTGTTGCCGCTCAAACTGTATGGCATATTCGGTT
This sequence comes from Bacteroides faecis, assembly GCF_020091505.1. Taxonomy (NCBI): domain Bacteria; kingdom Pseudomonadati; phylum Bacteroidota; class Bacteroidia; order Bacteroidales; family Bacteroidaceae; genus Bacteroides; species Bacteroides faecis. The sequence continues at coordinate 2,344,911 of NZ_CP081916.1, forward strand.
GATGAGTGAATTGTTGTACGGAATAGGAATCCGGCGACTTTTTCTTTAACAGATAAATGCCGTTTTCTTTTGTTCCTATCCAGATATTGCCTTCATGGTCTTCAAGAAAGCAATATACACTTGTAAAGCTATGCTTGTCTTTGCTTATTTTTCCTTGTGGTGTCAGATAGCCTCCCAACTGTCCGTCCGGTTGGTACACTCTGATGACCTGTGCCTTCGAAGAAACCCACACCCTCTTTTCACTGTCGCATAAAAAAGCACGGGTCTCAAATCCATCGTCAATATGCACCAGATTATAAGTATGCGGGAAGAAAGACAATTTGTAAATGCCGCGTGCACTGGTCAGCCAGCAATTACCCTGATTGTCTAATGTATAAAAACGGACGAGCGGACTGAAAACAGACTTCGGATTGTTGCTGTCCTTCAGCATGGATTTCAGTTCTTTCTTTTCACGGTCATAATAAGACAGATTCCCTTCAGGAGGGAGAATCCACAACGTGTGTTGCTGGTCTTCAAAGATTACATTCTTGTTTTTCCGTTCATATCTGATCACTTCGTTGGCTGGTGTGAACAAATGCTGCATTTCCTCGGTAGATGGATTATAACGGATTACTCCTGTCGTTTTGGGGAATATCCATAGTTCCTTGTAATGGTCTTGATAAACAGACTGTACGACGCTGGAAGGTTGTGTTGATGTGCGTATATCAATTAACTGGAATTTTTTTTCTTTTATCTTATAAATAATCAGCCCGTTGTCTGTAGCCAGCAAAAGTGTATTGGAGTCAAATTTCTTGACTTCGTTAATCATCGAAACATGATAAGGAATCTCTATGAATTTGAATTGTCTGCTCTTAAAATTGTAAGAGGCCAATTTGTCCGATTGGGAAACTAAATAAATAATTCCATCCGCTTCTTTGATATATTGAAACGGGAAATCGCTGTCTACCTGCTTTTTCCCTACAATAGAAATACCTTTGTTGGTCAGTATCCATTCATCACCTTCGGAATCTTCAAAAACTGTATAGATTTTGTCTCCTTTTAGGTTTTGTTTAAAAGCACTGTATAAAGTAATTCCTTTCCCCTGTTTGCAAAGTTGATCGTCAATACGGACGGCGACACATTCATTTTGAAATGTGATCCAGGAAACACCTTTTGAGAGAGTATAAATATGGTCGGCATAATTGTTCACTATCATGGATTCTGCCACAGAGCTCAGGACATCGATAAACTTCTCCGTTTGGTTATCGAACATATACACACGTCCGTCATAGACTTGACACCAGATATCTCCATATTTAGTCTCCGCTATCTGGCTGATTCGATTGGTATTTAGAATATAAGCATCTTTATAGGATGTTTTATAGTTTTTGAATGTATACCCGTCAAATTTGTTCAGACCGTTCCAGGTTCCGAACCATAAAAATCCTTTTTTATCTTGTATAATAGTCTGGACTATTCCTTGTGACATTCCATCATTAACGGAATAATGTTTGATTTGATAGGTAGGTTGGGCTACTAGTATGCAATAATTGAGAAGAGAAATAAGGAGGAACAATATGTGTTTCATAATATTGGTGTTTTTGTTCGAACAAAAATAAGCAAAAGGATGGAAAACAAGAACTCCGGGCGGTACATTGAACAGATAATACGAAAGTTTGCCTATTTTTTCCTCTTTCTAGGTATCCTTCCGGCTTACTTATGCTAAAAATCCTCTTTACATTCTGTTTTTAGAACATAAAGAGGATAGTTTATTGACGAGAGTCGCATGGGGTATGGTGAGATGAAATCATAATTGGGGAATAATTGCACAAGACTTTCACAAGTATCCTCCCGTCAATGCTTAAAATCACACAAAACTAACTAAATACTTTCTGCTTTCGCAATAAATATTAATTTATCTTATGCACTTTATGTTTTTTTTAATATATTGAAGATATTTTGGGGCATCTTTCTGTAACTCGCTGTTTTTTCTTATGTTTGCCACACAAATAACAAATGAATTAAATAGATATGTCTCATCAAATACAATATAATGATTTTCCGACCTTTCTGCGAAAGTATTTTCCTTACAAAGTGCAGAAAATATCATTAAATGCCGGCTTTACTTGTCCTAATCGGGATGGAACAAAAGGATGGGGAGGCTGCACTTATTGCAATAACCAGACTTTCAATCCGGACTACTGTCGGACGGAAAAGTCAGTCGCTACCCAACTGGAGGAAGGGAAGTGTTTCTTTGCCCATAAATATCCGGAAATGAAATACCTGGCATACTTCCAGGCATATACCAATACTTATGCGGAATTAGAGGGATTAAAGCGTAAATACGAGGAAGCATTGCAGGTGGATGGGGTAGTAGGACTGGTGATCGGTACACGTCCGGATTGTATGCCGGAAGACCTGCTCCGTTATTTGGAAGAACTCAATAAGCATACTTTTTTGATGGTGGAATATGGCATAGAGAGTGTGAGTGATGAGACTTTGCGGCGCATCAATCGCGGACATACTTATGCGGATACAGTAGAAGCGGTTCAGCGTACTGCTGCCTGTGGTATATTGACAGGCGGACACATCATTCTTGGTCTTCCTGGAGAAACACATGACACAATGGTGGCGCAGGCAGGAATGCTTTCCGAACTTCCTCTGTCTACTCTCAAAATTCATCAGTTACAGTTAATCCGTGGTACTCGTATGGCGCATGAATACGAAGAAAACCCGACAGGCTTTCATCTGTTTAGGGAAGTAGACGAATATATTGACCTGGTAATTGATTATGTAGAGCATCTTCATCCGGATCTGGTGCTGGAACGTTTTGTCTCGCAGTCTCCCAAGGAATTACTGATTGCTCCGGACTGGGGGCTGAAGAATTATGAATTTGTAACTCGTTTGCAAAAAAGAATGAAAGAAAGGGGAGCTTATCAAGGTAAGAAGTACAGGGATTCAGAAAAAAGAGTTATTTTTGCGGAAGATAACTTCACCACAGAGTAAATCTCTGTTTTTAAGGGAATCATAGCTGGTGAGCAGAAATTAATTAAAGTTGAAGAATGGAACAGAAAACAAGAATTAAAGGAAATGTCCACTATGTGGGAGTGAATGACCGTAATAAACACCGTTTTGAGGCGTTGTGGCCATTACCCTATGGAGTTTCGTATAACTCTTATTTGATTGATGATGAAATGGTGGCGTTGGTGGATACTGTGGATATTTGTTATTTTGAAGTCTATTTGCGTAAAATCAAGCAAGTAATCGGTGAACGCCCTATTAACTATTTGATTATAAATCATATGGAACCGGATCACTCGGGCTCCATCCGATTGATTAAACAGCACTATCCGGATATTATCATTGTTGGTAATAAGCAGACCTTTGGCATGATTGAAGGATTCTATGGTGTGACCGGCGAGCAGTATCTGGTGAAAGACGGAGATTTCCTTGCCTTAGGCAAGCATATGCTTCGTTTCTATATGACTCCAATGGTGCACTGGCCTGAGACAATGATGACATTCGATGAAACAGACGGAATCCTTTTCTCCGGTGATGGATTCGGATGTTTTGGTACAGTGGACGGCGGATTTCTGGATACCCGTATCAATGTAGATAAGTATTGGGGGGAAATGGTTCGTTACTACTCCAATATCGTAGGCAAGTACGGTAGTCCGGTACAGAAAGCATTGTAAAAGTTGGGAGGACTGCCTATTACTACCATTTGTTCTACGCATGGGCCGGTATGGACAGAAAATATAGCCAAGGTGATCGGAATTTACGACCGTTTGAGCCGCTACGATGCGGATGAGGGGGTGGTGATCGCCTATGGCAGCATGTATGGAAATACGGAGCAGATGGCGGAAGCTATTGCTGAAGAACTCTCCGCACAGGGAATCAAAAATATCGTTATGCACAATGTGAGTAAAAGTGATCCTTCTTATATCATTGCGGATATTTTCCGTTATAAGGGTTTGATTATCGGTTCTCCCACATATAGCAATCAGATTTTCCCGGAAGTGGAATCGTTGTTATCGAAGATTCTGGTTCGCGAACTTAAGGGACGTTATCTGGGCTACTTCGGTTCCTTCACATGGGCAGGAGCTGCTGTGAAGCGTATGGCTGAATTTGCGGAAAAGAGCAAGTTCGAACTGGTGGGCGATCCGGTAGAGATGAAGCAGGCGATGAAAGACATTACCTATACCCAGTGCGAGAATTTAGCGCATGCGATGGCGGACCGTTTGAAGAAAGACCGTTAAAACGATGAGTGAGATAATTATTAATTGACTAACCTATAAAACAATCGACTTATGAGACTTATTATTCAGCCGGACTATCAGTCCGTATCTCAGTGGGCTGCACATTATGTTGCTGCAAAAATAAAAGCTGCCAATCCAACCCCCGAAAAACCATTTGTATTGGGCTGCCCTACCGGATCTTCTCCTCTGGGTATGTATAAAGCTTTGATCGACCTTAATAAGAAAGGAATTGTTTCTTTCCAAAATGTAGTAACATTCAATATGGATGAATATGTTGGTTTGCCGAAGGAACATCCGGAAAGCTACTATTCTTTTATGTGGAATAACTTCTTTGGTCATATTGATATCAAACCGGAGAATACAAATATTCTGAATGGTAACGCTCCTGACTTGGATGCAGAGTGTGCACGTTATGAGGAAAAGATTAAGTCTTACGGTGGCATTGATCTTTTCATGGGTGGTATCGGTCCTGACGGACACATCGCTTTCAACGAACCGGGTTCCTCACTGACTTCCCGCACTCGTCAGAAAACATTGACGATGGATACTATCATTGCTAATTCCCGTTTCTTCGACAATGACATCAATAAGGTTCCAAAGACTTCTCTGACAGTTGGAGTCGGTACGGTACTTTCTGCAAAAGAAGTGATGATCATTGTAAACGGACATAACAAAGCCCGTGCTTTGTATCATGCAGTAGAAGGTGCTATCACACAGATGTGGACTATCAGTGCATTGCAGATGCATGAAAAAGGTATCATCGTTTGTGACGATGCTGCTACTGTAGAACTGAAAGTGGGTACTTACCGTTACTTCAAAGATATTGAGGCTACACACTTAGATCCCGAATCTTTGATCAAGTAAGAGGATTTTAGGCACGGATGACGCGGATTAACACGGTTTTAGATACTCAACTTAATCTCTAAAAACCGTGAAATCCGCGTCATCCGTGCCTAATTTATATGTTTTCTATATGTTAACTGTTCCCCGATGCTAGATTTCTTCCAGCCATCCTTTTCCTTGTCGGACGATTTCCGGCTCGTCTTCTGTACATTTGACTACTGTCGAGGGTTCTATCCCTCCGATTCCTCCGTCGATAACTAAATCCACCATATCTCCGAATTTCTCGTCTATGAGTTCAGGGTCAGTCATGTATTCCAGGTCTTCATTTTCGTCATACGGCAGCGTGGTCGTCATGATGGGGGCATCCAATAACCGGGCAATCTCACGGATGATGTTATTGTCCGGCATGCGGATACCTACCTCTTTCCGGTTGCGGAAGATTTTGGGCAACCGGTTGGTTCCGTTCAGGATAAAGGTGAACGGACCGGGGAGATTATGCTTCATGAGCTTGAACTCGTTGTTGCCTACTTTGGCGTATTCGCTGATACTGCTCAGGTCATAGCAGATGATGGACAGATTGTTTTTGCGCGGATCGATTTCCTTGATACGGCAAATACGTTCGATGGCACGCTCTTTCAATCCGTGACAGCCGATGGCGTACATCGTATCCGTAGGATAGATGATCAGTCCGCCATCGTTCAGGATGTCGGTTACCCGTTGCAGGTCTTGCGGGTTGTTGTTTTTATCATACAGCTTCAGAAGCATAATCTCTTCTCCTTTCTTTTATTTGATTTTCTTCAAGAGTTCCAGAGCTTTCTCGGCGGCCTTTTCTGTAACCTTCTGTTTGATAGAATCTTTGTTTGCAGTGGTTGCAGAGTCGAGTCCCAGCTTTTCTCCTAATTTACTGATTGCTTCGTTGGCTACGGCTTCCACAGCTTGGTTTGCCATACTCTTGGTGTCGACACTGACCTTAGGAGAAGTGAATGAACCACCGATCTTTAAGTCGAGGGTCATCATTTTAGATATATTGCCGGCAGAGGCAGGAAGTTTGATTTTACCCGTATAGTCGATAGTCTGGTCAAGTCCTGTGCTACCGGAGAGATTCAGATTGTAGTCGCCCATCTTGATATCGAACGGCTGGGTTTCCACTCGTCCGTCTTTGATGGTGAAGTCCAGCGTCATATCCTTCACTTTCATCTCTTTCAGACTCGGCTGCTTGATGGCATCGGCTATCTGGTCAATCGCTTTCACGCCGCTTAGGCTGAGGTCGCGGGTAGACAGGCTGCCGTCTCCTTGCATGGTATCCAGTACCGGACTCATTGTGGCATCCAGATCAGTCAGTACGTTGATACTTCCGGAGAAGTTTCCTTTCAGGCTTTCGAAGATAGGAGCCAGTTGTTGTACCATGTCCAGTTCTTTGTAAGCTTGTGAGAAACTGAGGTTGGTCAGTTTGAACCCGGCTTTCATTTCCGGCTTCTTGGCGTTGGCGGTAGAATAATAACCGTTCATCACCACATTGCCACCCATAGTGCTCATAGAAAGATTCTTCATGTCCACTTTTCCGTCTTTCACCACAAGTTTACCATTCATATTGTTGAATGTCATCTTGTCAAATAATACTTGCTTCAGGTTGGCATCCATCTGGAAATCGATGTTCTTAGGAACTTCAACGATACCGGTAACAGTAGTGGAGTCTGTAGTTGCAGCGTCGGCAGTTGCAGTACTGTCTGCAGAAGCCGTCATGAAATCATTCAGATTAAAATAATTGGAATGAATGTTCAGCGTTCCTTTCAGCGTAGTACCTTTCAGGACGTAGCCGATATAATTTTCGAAACGACTGTCGGCGGTAATGTCATTCTTGCCGATGTTGACGGTTGTTTCACTTAGCTGCAGATACTTCGGAGTGAAGGTAAAGAGCGATTTCTTGATATCCACATCCGGCATATCCTGCATTTTCAGTTTCATATTGGTCAGGCCGATCGTTCCGGATGCTTTCATATTGTCATATTGCTCTTTTTCTATATAAGAAAGGCGTCCGGCCATCTGCATATCGGCATTGATGGTACCATTCAGTTCCATATCCCCCAGTGGATATACTTGTTTGATCATTCCCAGATCGAGTACTCCCTTTGCTTCAGCCTTGAAGTCAGGATCGCTGACCGGGGTTTTCACATCTGCAATCAAACTGAACGGATTGCCTGCCAGACGGAAACTGAACGGATTGATCTTGATAGTGGTCAGATCGATGTTTCCACCCGGATTCTGAACATTGGCACTGACATTGATCTGGTCGACTCCTGCCGGTAATGCCGGATAACGGAACATGGCGTTCTTGACTTGCATATCGATGTTGAAGGCAGGAACGGTGTCACCTTGTAGCATACCCTTTGCCGATGCGGTAAGAGTGGCGGTTCCGTCAGTTTTCAGGCTGGAGAATTCGGTTGCGTAGATAGCAGGAATCAACGAAAGAATTTCTTTGAATCCTACGTCATTCGTGTTCAGTTTCAGATCCATGTCGATCGCAGGATCTTTCAGTTCAACCCAGCCGTCGATACCTGCCTGGATAGCGTTGAGGCGGATAACATTATCTTTCAAAGTATACTTGTTGTTGGCAAGATCGGCATCCACATCCATTTTGGCGGAGATATTGGCATTTGCGATGAATGGAATTCCATTCATCTTATAAGTCAGTGATTTAGTTTCAGCCTCTAATTTCAGAGTCGTGCGGTCACTGCCTAAATCTCCGGCACAAAGCGCATTGAAATCACGGATGTCAGCATACATTTTTCCTTGTTGATCATCATAGATCAGATTCATGTTCTTGATAACGAAACGTTGCAGCTTAATTTTGAAAGGAGAAGCTTCTTCTTCCGTGGCAGGTGTTTCCTGTGTAGCTGCTGTATCGGGTTTCATGATATCCCAGTTGGCACGTCCGTCCGGCAGAACGATGGCATGCAGGCGGGTATCTTCTATGAATACTTTGGAAATGTCATAGCCGCTGTCTCCGAAAAGAGAGAACAGATTGATGGTGGCGGTTACTTCTCCGGCTTGTACAAGCGTGTCATTGGCGAATTCTCCTGCACCTTTCAGCCAAAAATCTTCGAGAGTGACAGAAGCCTGTGGGAAGTTACGGAACAGGCTAATGTTAAGTTTCTTAAAGTCAAATTGTGCATTAAGCATCTTATTGCCTTCCGTTTTTACAATACCTGCTATCTTTCCCTGGAAGGCGAAAGGAAGGAGGAGCATCAGAATGATAATTACTCCTACGATGATAGCTGCGATTTTCAAACCTTTTTTCATTTGCTTTTCTTTTAAGAGTTTGACGTACATACGAAGGCAAAGTTAATAAAAAGTTTTTGATGTAAAGTGATATTCAGCAACTTTCACAATCGGAAGGCTTCTGAAGCATTTTGAGTGGGGAAAGAACTGTATCTTTTCCGAAAGGGATGTTTGTACTTATTTATGACTTCTTCTTTCTGAGTTCTTCCGCTATTCTCCATTGTATGGCGGCTTCTACCTCTTTTCCTGTTTTCAGCAGGGCGTCACCAAAAAGTTCATGTGCGCCGGCATGTTCAGGTTTCAGGCTGGTTGCCTTGTCCAGATCGGCTATGGCCCCTTCGGTATTTTCCAGTTTTAGTCTGAGTTTGCCACGGTTGTATACCGCTTTAAAGTTTGCCGGGTGGAGGCTGACAGCCGTATTGAAACAGTTTTCCGCATCAAAATACTCCTTGCTGTTGAGCAGGGTGATTCCTTTTCGTATCCAGGCGTCTATATAGTTAGGATCGAGACTAAGCGCCTTATCGTAATTGGCTATGGCGGCACGGGCGTCGTGAGCTTGGGTGATACACTCATTTCCCATCAACAGGTATTCGTGTGCATATTGTCGCAGACGTTCCTGCTGTTCCCGCATTTGTTCTTTCAGTTTTTTGTTCTGTTCCTGCAAAGTATTGATAATACCAAGTTTCCGGCGGATTAAACGGCGGGGAACAGGTTTTTCTATATCATAACGGGAGTGGATGGCGCGGAAGAATTGTTCCAGGCACTCTTCCATATCCCCTTTATCGAATGCACGTGCGGCAGCAGCGTATTGAACATCCGCTTGCGCCTGTTTTAGTGCCTTGTCAATAGCTTGCCGGTCGTTGAACCGTCCGGCAAAGTTTACAATCTCCGGTCGTACAAAGATATCTGCCCGGTGGATAGGCTTTTTGAGCTGGATACCATCCAGTGAGGTACAGCGGCTGAGGGCTACATACGCCTGTCCGCCGGCAAACACCCCTCCTGTGAAGTCAATGACTACACGGCTGAAAGTCAGTCCCTGACTCTTGTGAACGGTAATGGCCCAAGCCAGCCGGATAGGGTATTGTGTGAAACTGCCTAGGACTTCTTCTTCAATCTCTTTCGTCTTTTCGTTGTAGCGATAGCGGATGTTACGCCATGATTCCCGTTTTACATCACATTCTTTGCCGTCATCGGTGATGACGTATATCGTTTCTTCTTCCTCGTCGATACCGGCGATCACTCCGATAGTGCCGTTTACCCATCGGCGGTCGAAATCATTCTTGATAAAGATGATTTGAGCACCCGTTTTTAAGACGAGTTCTTGTGAGGTTGGCAGACTGCTTTCAGGGAAATCTCCTTCAATGTTTCCCTCAAAAGTGATCGGATCACCCGCAAGTTCAGCCAGTTTCTTTTCATTGATCGAATCGACTGTATCCCTTCGGGTGGCAAGTGTGATGTACATATCGGCTTCCGATTCCTCTATATGACTTCCGTATCGGGTGTTCAGCAGCTGAAGATCAGCGGCTCCGGCAGTGTTGGTACGGATATGGTCGAGAACGCTGACAAAAACGGGGTCAGTCTGTCGGTACACTTTCTGAAGTTCGATGGATACCAGGTCGATCTGGCTGAATACTTTTGCAGAGAAGAAGTACGGAGTAGGGTAGGCACGGTTCAGAATCTCCTGCTCATCGTTTTTAACTACAGGTTCCAGCTGGAAAACATCACCTACCAATAATAACTGTTTTCCGCCGAAAGGTTCCCGTAAGTTATGAGAATATACGCGTAAAATACGGTCGATAGCATCAATGATGTCCGCCCGTACCATCGAGATTTCGTCTATGATGACCAGTTCTATTTGTTCCAACAGCTTCCGGTGCGGTTTGGTATACTTGAAGAACTCATGGATGCGTCCTCTCTGAAGACTTAAGTTCGGATCATCCGGCAGTAACGGATAGAAAGGGAGTTTAAAGAAACTGTGCATTGTACTCCCTCCGGCATTGATGGCGGCAATACCGGTAGGTGCGAGTACAACATGTTTCTTTCTGGTATGTTCGCAGACGTAACGTAGGAATGTAGATTTACCTGTACCCGCTTTTCCGGTCAGGAAAACCGACTGGCGGGTATATTGGATAAGGTTCAGGGCGTCCTGAAAAGCTGCGTTATTAATGTCTACGCTCATAAAACTTGTGACGGATAGGCAGAGATACCGACCGGATAAATAAAATTAGATAATACCGAAATGTTTCATAGCCTTACTGATGCCGTCCTCATCAATGGGGGCTGTCACATAATCAGCTGCGGCTTTTACATCCTCTTTGGCCTGTCCCATGGCAACCCCGATAGCTGCATGACGAAGCATGCTGATATCATTTCCTCCGTCGCCGAATGACATCGTTTCTTCCAGCCTGATACCGAAATACCGGATTATTTCGTCAATGCCTTTCTGTTTGGTGTCGCCTTTGGCTGTGACATCCGCGAAGGCCGGATACCAGCGTCCTATTTCACACGTCGGTATAGAGGGAAGCACCTCTTTTTCTTCTTCTTCCGTGATGAAAGGAGTCATCTGGATTACTTCTTTATTGCTTGCTTCTTCAAACGAAACCGTTGGGATGACATTGACATGCAGGAAGTCATAAAAAATCTTCTTCACCATCTCATTCGGCTGACAAACAGAGATGTTGTGTTCCTCCACGAAGATGCAGGGTACTCCTTTCTTTTCGCAGAAAGCAGCCATTGCCTTTACTTCTTCCTGCGGAATGGCACTTTTGTAAATCACCTCTTCTCCGACAAAGCAATAGGCCCCGTTCATGGTTATATATCCATCGATAAGGTTCCGGTCCTGCAATTCGGAAAGATTGTTGATAATCGCTTTCGGACGTCCGGTAGCGATAAATATTTTAAGCCCTTTTGCGTGGGCGGCTTCTAATGCCTCAATAGTAGAAGACGGGATACGATGTGTTTCGAAACTAACCAGCGTTCCGTCTATATCAAAAAATAAAGCTTTCGTCATAGATTCCTTTTTGAATTGAGTACAAATGTACTATTTTTGTAGGAGTAAAACGAATATATACTTGAATATTATGATAAAACACATGTTGGTTTCCCTCTTGCTGTTGCAGCTATGTATCTCTTCTTATGCCCAGATAGAAAGGACACGTGAGTTTGTGAACTTCGATAAGGGAGGAGCATTTGTCCACTGTTTTTTTCAGGACGAGAAAGGCGTTATATGGATGGGGACTTCCAACGGATTGAGTATGTTTGATGGTCAGAAAGTATGCAGACACAAGGTGCTGGATGGCAGTGACGTTTTAAAAGGAACTTTCATTTATTGTACGCTGAAACAAGATGATGTCCATTTTTATTTGGGAACAGAAAAAGGACTTTATTTGCTGGATCTGAAGTCAGATACGTGTCAGTTGCTTTCTTCTCCCACTATGTCCATAAGAGCCATTGAGCAGATGAATGACTCGGTCATTCTGTTGGGCACATTGAACGGTCTCATTAAATATGATACCGGGCGGAATACGTTTCAGCCCGTCGATAAAATACCTCAATTGCCTACTAATCCGATTGTCAGGCTGGACAAAAGTCGCTTCCTTATTGCCAACTATCAAGGGCTGTACCTTTATGATGAATCCGCAGATACTTATGAATATTTGTCTGTGCCTTCCGAAGAATCTTCTTTAATACTTTCATTAGAAGTCGATTCCGCTAACCGGTGGGTATGGATAGGCAGGGAGAACGGACTGTGGAAATATGATATTTCGTCGGGGAAGTTTACCCGCATCACACCGTTCCCCCATACTCCTGTTAAGAATATGCACATCAGTGCTGATGGCTTGTTGTGGCTGGGTACGGACAATGGATTGTATATCTATGATGAAAGTTTGAATCGTTATGAGCATGCGGTTCATAGTTCTCAGAATACGAAATCACTGGTAAACAATATAATATGGCATATTTTTGAGGACAGGGATGGGAATATATGGCTGGGTACAGGATCGGGCATTTCTCTGTATTACAATTCGCATATGGTGGAATAAACAGATTTGACTATGCAACGGAAACCTTTGAGAATTATCAGATAGCAGATTCTACACATACCCGGAATGCAAACTGGACTTACTATATCAATGGCGATAATCATAGTAATTTATATCTGGTAGCTTATTGCGGAGGAGTTTTCGTAGTCAATAAAGAGAAACTGCTTTCCCAAAAAGGAAAACTGTATGTGGCAGATGAGAATTATTATCATCACTCGGGAGAGAATAGCCTGCATAATGCCGAATGCCTGTTGGCCTACAATGGCAAGAAAGGGATGGAGATGGCTCTGCAGTATTCTCCCGATGTGATCATTGCGGACATTATGATGCCTGTAATGAACGGGGTAGAGATGGTAAAGCAACTGAAGGCGAACCTGACGACATCTACTATCCCTGTAATCATGCTGACGGCAAAAGATGACAAGAAGACCGAATATAATCTGTTGTCACTGGGAATCGAGGCATTTATCTCCAAGCCTTTTGATATCAAAGAGCTGGTAGCGCATATCGATAGGATTCTCCGTAATAAGTACCGGTTAGTGCGTAAACTGAAAGAGGAAGGCATTTCTTTGGAAACAGATACGGTAATCACAGAATCTCCGGATGAGAAGTTCCTGACTTACATAACGGAGGTCATTGAGCAAAATCTTTCAAACTCCGATTTGAATGTAACCAGACTGTCAGAACTGTCAGGTTATCATTCAAAACAGATTTATCGCCGTGTCAAACAACTGACCGGCTATACCACAGTTGAATATATAAAAGGTATACGGATGAAAAAGGCTGCGATGCTTCTTGCCAAGAAACAGTTTATGATTTCGGAAGTCATGTATATGGTCGGTTTTTCCGACTCTTCTTATTTCTCCAAATGCTTTGTGGAGAAATACGGAAAAACTCCCAGACAATACATGGAAAGTATGTAAGGATGGGCTTTTGTCTGAAAAGTACCCTTGGCTGTCTATTTCCTTTTGTCTTTTTCATTTTGTTTTGCTATCCGTTCATTTTCTCCTCTTCGGGGGAGTTATTTAGGCATACCTTTGTGATGTAACTAAAAATGACGTATTATGAATTTTCGATTATCCCGATTGCTACTGCTTTGCATAAGCTTGTTAATGAGTACGTATGTATGGTCGCAAAAAGACTATACAGTTGTTTTGCCAAAGGAATCTCCACTGATAGAAGGATATTTGAAACAGGGGACTCACCTTTCTCCTTCCGGTCATTCCTTCTCTTTGAACAACCTGTATTATCTGAAAGACGGGCAACCCTGGTATCCTGTAATGGGTGAGATTCATTACGGTCGTGTTCCCCGTGCCGACTGGGAAGAATCCATCCTGAAAATGAAAGCATCCGGGGTAACTGTCATAGCGACTTACGTCTTCTGGAACTATCATGAAGAAAAGGAGAATACGTATATTTGGGAAGGTAATAAGGATTTGCGTCATTTTCTGGAACTATGTCATCAGCATGGCATGTATGTGTGGCTGCGAATCGGACCGTGGTGTCATGGTGAGGTTCGTTACGGTGGTTTTCCCGATTGGCTGATGGGCATTGAGGGAGGAGTGCGTAAAGATAATCCGGTTTATCTGAAACATGTGGAGCGGTTTTTCAATGAAATAGGCAAACAGGCGGAAGGAATGTACTTTAAGAATGAAGGTCCCGTCATCGGCTTGCAGATCGAGAACGAATATCGTTTTGATAGCAGAACGCGGTTAAATCATATGCTGAACCTGAAGCGGATAGCCATACAATCCGGCATGGATGTTCCTTATTATACAGCTACCGGCTGGCCTAAGTCGGATTTGAAGCAGACCGAGCTGATTCCTGTCTGGGGAGGATATCCCGAAGCTCCCTGGAGTTCAAAAGTCACCGAACTGGCTTTGTCACGAAATTACTTGTTCAGTTCCTGGGCTAGTGATCCTGCTGTGGGCGCCGATTTGCTGGGCGAGCAGGAAAATACGACGTCCAAAGGACTTCAATATCCTTATAGCACAGCCGAGATGGGAGGAGGAAATCAGATCACTTACCATCGCCGTCCTGTGATCGCTGCCAAAGATGTGGTAGCCCAGAGTTATGTCAAAGTAGGTTCGGGAGCTAATATGATGGGATATTATATGTATCATGGCGGCTCCAATCCCATAGGCAAATACAGCACGCTGCAAGAATCGAAAGCAACCAAATACCCCAACGACTATCCGATTATCAATTACGATTTTAATGCACCGATAGGAGAGTGGGGGCAATTGAATGAATCATATTACGATCTGAAAACTCTGCATGCCTTCCTGAATGATTTCGGACCGCACCTGGCAACTACAGTGACTACTTTCCCCGACAAACGTCCGTTGAAACCGGGTGATAATGAAACGTTGAGAATGAGCGTGCGCAGTCATGGAAATAGCGGTTATGTTTTTATCAATAACTATCAGCGTTTGCTGGAAATGAAGGATTTAAGTGATATTCGTATCCGTATTCAGCAGCAAGGCGGTACAGAATTGCTTTTCCCGCCACTGAACATCGCATCCGGCGAGCAACTGATTATGCCTTTCAATATAGACATTAACGGGCATTTACTGCATTATGCAACGGTTCAGCCACTCTATATTCTGAAAAACAAGGTGCCGACTTACGTGTTTCTTTCTCATCCGGCCACTGCTTCAGAGCTGGTTTTCTCTGCCGGTCAGTTGAAGAAAGTGATGATGGATGGTCGTCCGGTAAAGAATACAGGCGATAAATACCTCTTGAAGTGCGGACAGGAAAAAGAACATCTGATCGTGTTGTCGGCAGTGAATGGCAGGCAGACTAAAATTCTGCTGCTGACTCAGGAGCAAGCCCGTAGGAGCTGGAAGCTACAGAAAGGGAATGAAGATCTCTTATGTATCACTTCTTCGCAGGTCATTCCTTCTTCGGAAGAAATAACCGTTCGCAATGTCGACAGGAATCAATTTGAAATGCAGATATATCCGGCGGACAGCCGCTGGAAAGTCCGGGAGGGAATCAGTGTGAAGAAACGTAAGCAGGGAGAATTTCAAGTCATTCGTTTTGAAGTTCCGGCAGTTCCCTTACAGGTCTCTTGCCGGAAAGAGCAGAACCCGGACTCTTATGTTCCGCAGCAACCGGTTTATCCTGAAGACAACAGATTGAAAGAAACTCCTGAGTCTTGTCCGGGACCTCAGTATTTTGTGAATTTCAAGCCTGTCCCCTCATCATTGTATTATGCGGTTAGTGTTCCTCAGTTGCCTGTTTCCGTGAAAAATGCCTATTTGATGATAGACTATACGGGAGATACCGGAGCTCTGTATAATAAAGGTGCATTGATAGCCGATGATTACTATTGGGGAGGTCCTATGATGTTTGACACCGGCAGAATGAAGCGGCAGGGCAGTCAGGAATATTTATTGCAGATAATTCCCTTTGCACCGGAAGTGAATATTTATCTGGACCCATCTGTCAGAAAGAAGTTAGAGTTATCTTCGCAAGGCGTCCGGTCGATACGCATAGCTCCGGTATATGATGTGAAATTTGACATAACAAAGTAAGACATGAAACGAATCTTAAGACCTTCCGATTGAGGGGTAAGGGAGTATCAGAAACGAGACAAATTTGACAGACCGGCAGGATAGAAAACGTCTGTTACAGAGTTTTAAGATACAAACTCAGAGTTTTTGTGTACTTTTGCTTCAAGATTCATAAAAACTTATGCAGTATGAACTATAATTTTGATGAAATAATAGACCGTAACGGTACGGATTCCGTAAAATGGGATGCCGTACAAGGACGTTGGGGACGTAATGATTTGATTCCGATGTGGGTGGCCGATATGGATTTTCGTACGGCTCCTTTTGTTATCGAGGCTTTAAAGAAACGTCTTGATCATGAAGTGTTGGGGTATACCTTTGCTTGCAAAGAGTGGGCGGAATCCATTGTCAACTGGCTGAAAGAACGGCATGGCTGGGAGATTCGTGAAGAAATGCTGACGTTTACTCCCGGTATTGTCCGTGGACTGGCTTTTGCTATCCATTGCTTCACGGAGAAAGGAGATAAAGTGATGGTGCTGCCTCCTGTGTACCATCCTTTCTTCCTGGTGACGCAGAAGAATGAACGTGAAGTGGTATTCAGTCCGCTGGTGCTGAAAGAGGGACAATATCATATTGATTTTGACCGTTTCCGTAAAGATGTACAAGGATGTAAACTGCTTATTCTAAGCAATCCCCATAATCCGGGCGGACGGGTATGGACGAAAGAGGAATTGTCACAGATTGCTGATATCTGCTACGAAAGCGGTACCTTGGTGATTTCTGACGAGATTCATGCCGACTTGACTTTACCTCCTTACAAGCATCCTGCCTTTGCCTTGATTTCGGAGAAAGCGCGAATGAATTCACTTGTATTTATGTCTCCGAGCAAGGCATTCAATATGCCCGGACTGGCAAGCTCTTATGCAATCATCGAGAATGACGAGCTTCGTCACCGGTTTCAGGTATATATGGAAGCTGGCGAGTTTAGCGAAGGACACTTGTTTGCTTATCTCAGTGTAGCGGCGGCGTACAGTCATGGTACTGAATGGCTGGATCAGGTCATAGCTTATATAAAAGCAAATATTGACTTTACCGAAAATTATCTGAAGGAACATATTCCTGCCATCAGAATGATCCGTCCGCAAGCATCTTACCTTATCTTTTTGGATTGCCGCGAACTGGGATTGAATCAGAAAGAACTGAACAACCTGTTTGTGGAAGATGCTCATTTAGCTTTGAATGAAGGAACGACTTTCGGCAAAGAGGGTGAAGGATTTATGCGGTTGAATATCGCTTGTCCACGTGCTACGCTGGAGAAAGCTTTGAAGCAACTGGAGCAGGCGGTCAACAATAGATAGCAGTATTGCTGAATGTCTCGCATAAACCTAATTATAATTATTATGTAGTAGAAACATGGTGTTTCTGCTGCATAATCTTTATTTTAGCAAATATAGACTTCGATTCCTGACAAATACCTCACAAAAATATGCAGACACTCCACTGCCTGACTACGGAGAAGGGCGATAATGTATTTGATAACCATTTTAACTCATAACGATTCTGCGAATATTTTTCCTGATATTTATACTTGCCTATGTAGGAGGCAATGTCTCATATTTATCCGTGCTTTACAGATGCTCTCCGGTTTCTCACTGGGGATGAAGGTGCTGCTGTCTGTCATCTACTGGATGGTAGCGTTCTCGCTGGTAATCGCTATGCTGACCCGTCACATTGATATGCCTGTTCTATTGTCGAAATCCATGTTTCACATCGGTTCGGCATGGCTGGTATTTACCTTGTATATGATTTTTGCTTTATTGATAGCCGATGTGACGAAGTTGTTTGTACCATCGCTGAATCACGGTTTCTATTATGCGTTGGGAGTTACTTGCTGTCTGCTTATCCAGCGGATTATCTTTGTGAGGACCTCCTTTCAGAATAGGGACGAATAGCGATATGGCAGTATTCCAACTAAATCAGATGGCAAAATAGTACTCACCAAAGTTTCAATATCGGAAAATATAACTATATTTGTGGCGTATCTCTGCAAAGGAGCTACGCTTTTTTATTTTGGGGATAGCGTATTTATTATCTGTTTCGCAAATCTGGTAAATTTGAAGCTCGCAGATAATAAGTAACCATTCTCCACGTCTCTGTTGTATATATATATGTTATATGCCTCATGGGTGTGGAGCTATTGCTTATTATTCGAGTACGGCCCTACTAGAGCCAGCGAGGGGTAATGTGGTAATAGTTTCCACGCTTGAACCTAAATTTATTTTATATCAATCTGATACACTGTCATCACATGCTATTCTATTGTATATTTGATACCGTATAGTTCCCATAACTATATATAATATTCCCAAAAGTAATCGTCTGTATTTGTGGTGTAAAATGGTGATTGACATTCTTTAAAAAAGTAGGTACTATAAAATCGTATAACCAAAATTGATGTTTTATTCATTTTCTTGCAGCTTGCTACAAAATATATCCTGTTTAATCAAATATATTCTTCAAATAATTCTTATCTTTGTAAGTGTGTGGATAGAATACATATAACATGAAACGTAAATTACTGAACCGAATCAAAGTCGTTCTCGCAGAGAAAAACAAAAGTAATAAATGGCTCTCAGAACAATTGGATAAAGATCCTGCCATAATTTCTAAATGGGTTACCAATACAACACAGCCCAATGTAGAGATGCTAATTCAAATATCCAAAGTTTTGGGTGTAACCGTGGATGACTTATTGAGGACGGAATAATAAATTTATGGGAGCAGTCAAATTATATAAGTATCTTGATTTTAACGGTGGATTGATGATGCTACATTATAGTAACCTTCAATTTACCAATGCCACGCAGTTGAACGACCCGTTTGATTGCCATCCATCGTTAATTGATTTCTCCAATGTTCCGAAGGAAGCGTGTGGTGGATGGACTCCGGAAATAATCGAAGAATTAAGAAGAGATCCATTTCGTAGAACCAGAGAAGAGGTGTGGATATGTAGCCTTTCCAAAATATATGATTCAATCTTGATGTGGAGCTATTATAGCAAACATAAAGGTATCTGTATTGGTTTGGATATGGAGAAAGTCAGAAAATATCTTTCTCGTATGCAGGGTGGAATTATGATTGGCTGTGCGGAAGTGGAAGTACAGTATAAGGATATTGTGGAAAAACCTGATTATTTCAGGGATGCAAAAGATTTCTTCCATTATCAATTATCCACAAAAGCAAAAGCATGGGAGCATGAACAAGAGGTGAGGTTATTCATTTTAGATCCTTGGCCAACATATATGAGTTTATTGCCAGGTCAAAATGATGATAAGGGGCCTATTGATTGGAAAGAGGTTCGGGCTTTTCCTGAAATCGGAGGAGAGTGTTTTGAGTCTGTCTATTTGGGAATCAACATGAATGCAGATGAGAAATCAAAAATAATAAGCGTTGCACGGAAACTGAATCCAGACATTAAGATTTACCAAATGGGAATTGACGCAAACGCTTTTAGGTTAAATGCAGAGCAGATAAACACTGCATCGAGCTAACAAGAAAGAAAAATTACCCATTGGTGATATGTCTATATAAGTTTGTGTTACACTATGAAATAAGGGGATTTTTTGAATAAGTTGAAAAATAAAAAATACGAAAAATTATGAATACTATAAGAGAACTGGTAAATCAGGGAATAAAAGTATTACAACAAATGAGGATTAATTATAATTCCCCAATAGGACATAATACTATGCAGCTAATAAATATCTCTAAGCAATTAATACCCAACCTACAAAAAGAGCAGCCGGAAATCGCAGATATTTTAAATAATGCCCTTTCTACCATTAATTTTAATGGATTCATATCAGCATATTCTTTTGGAGATATTAGAACTTGTTATCGGATTTTAGCAAGCCTTTACAACCACCCTAAAAAGATATTCATAAGCCATTCCTCTGAAGATAAAGATATCGTAAATGGATTTGTTAAGGAAATTCTAATGTTGGGATGTAAATTTGAGAGAACTGATATTTTTTGTACATTAGATCATTCTGCGATTCGTACTGGTGAGGATTTTAGAAATGAGATTGTCAAAAACATGAAAGGTTGCGACTTCATTTTATGTATAATTTCTGAGAATTATAAAAGAAGTGAGGTGTGTACCAATGAGATGGGTGCAGCATGGGCAATGGACGGAAAGCGCATTCTTCCTTTCAAATTTCCCCATCTCCCCTTCAACGATATGGGATTTCTTAATGTTGTCAAACAGGGTGCAGATATAACAGACAAGTCTAAATTAGATGAATTATATACTGAACTATGTGCATTTTACGGTTTGTCTACAGACTGGATCAATTATAATCAACGAACCGCAGATTTTATTCAATTGGTAAATAGTAAAACTGGACGTAACTGAAACGATCATAAGTCTATCATCGAAATATTATCATTCTTTCAATTGGCCAATAGTTCGCTTAATGCCATAGGCAACTGATGTCATATTACCTCTAATTGCAGAGAGTGCAGATGAAAGACTTGAGGCAGAAACAAACCGTGAACCGTCCCTGGATTGTAGAAACTTGCCTTTGTCAAGAACCGACTGCCAACGGGATTGGATGAATGAGTTTTCGAGTAGCGCATCGAAAAGAATAACCACATGACGGAGATTGTTTACTCGAATATGAAAGCCCTTTTTGCAGGAAAAGAGAGCTTCCATATCTTCGACGCAAACCTCTGAAACACAAAACAGATGATAAGTATTGGCACAAGACACAATACCTGTCATCTGTTCTTGAGTGATGTTACAACCGAAAGAAAGCGGCGAGGCATCTGTTATTTTATCGGTACGATGGGTTACAGATATCGGCAACGGTTCTGATCTGTCATAGTGTCTTCGTAGATCCATGCACTCTTCAAAAGAAAAGTCTGATTCGGAAAAGAGAGATTGAATAAGGTGGGCGCATTCTGTCAGCAGTCCCTTGACGATGTGGATGTTCATTTCGTGGCAGTTCTGACAAACCGCATTATCGCAATTGATGTACCGATGACTGTTGATGAAATCATCCACATAGCGGCTGTACCGTTTGCCATCCACAATCACATTTTGGAGATAAAGTTCTCTCGCTTCGGAGAGTAGCTCGAATAGTTCTTCCGCTACATCCTGTTCAGTAGCGAAGTGGGTCAGGTGTTGTTTCCCTTCAAAAAAAGAGAAGACTTCTTGATTTGTTCTTTCATATTGAATTATTTGCTTATGAGTATATTAATTTCTAATCAATAGAATGCAATGCGTCGTAAATCCTTATTTGCAATTTTTCTTGATATGTTTTCAACGTCGGTTTTTCCCTAAAATCTTATTCTTAGGATTTCGGATTACCTCTTCGTGATGAAAATAATTGCTAAATAAAATGTCGTTATCATGACAGTAGGCGATGATTTCATTTTCCATTTCCGTCAGCGGCGTTTTGTCGCCTTGTATATATATCCGCTCGTATAGTGGATAGGAATCAGGATAATGTCCCTTAACGTATTGCATGATAACGTTTTTATAGCCTCCACGCAGATTCAGGTCTTCGAACCAATATTCACTGACAAAACTACGGCTGGTTTCTATAATCGCTTTCCAGTCCGTGACCTCTATGAAAATCGGTGACATGAACAGTATGGTATAGATTCCGTTCTCGTGAAGTGTCCGAAGTGTTTTCAATCGCTCCCTCACCGTACTCGCCCTATCCATGTTCCGGCGGAAATTCTCATCCAGCGTATTGACGGACAATGCCACACTCAAACGCTTCATCTTTTTGAGTAAATCCAAATCACGGAGTATCAATTTGTTTTTGGTAGCGATTTGCAGATGGCAATCCACACCGACCAATTGCTCCAAGATGGAGCGAGTGATACCGTATTTTACCTCATACGGATTGTAACAATCCGTCACGGTTCCCATAAAGACATTTTTCCCAGTTATTTGAGAGCCGTTTATTTTATGTCTTGCCTGTTTGATGTCGATGAAATCGCCCCACAATTCTGAATGTCCCGAGAAGCGTTTCATAAATGACGCATAGCAATATTTGCAGGCATGGGGACAGCCTACATAGGGATTGATGGCAAACTGACCGATTTTGGATTTGGTCAGATAGCTTTCGACTGTTTTTTCCGCTACAATTATTTTTTCCATTACATAGTTTCAGATGATGAAGCTCTTTTGGTTTCCTTCTTTGATAATATCGGTAGGTTTCACGTGTCCTATCAAGAGCGGAGATGCCGGATCGTGGAGTTTGTAGTTCTCCACTGCCAACTCCGGCTTCTTGTTGGCATAACAATATCTGCAACCGTTCAAGCACGTGTTGTATGCTCCGATGTCGCGTGTAGGCATACAATTGCATCCGATGCGGGTTCCCTTGTGTGCCATATTCTTGAATCGACAACCCAACGCGTTTCCCAGATTGGCGGTAGTCATACAACCAGAAACGGATATTCCGTATCGGCTGTAATTCTCCGATGTCCCGCAGGTTTGCAGGTGCAGCCCGTATTTCCGGGCAATTGCGCCCATTCCCTCTGCCAGCTTTTCCTTATCCCTATCGGTCAGCGGAATCAGTTCCGGCATATTGTATTCGAGCCTCTTGTACATTTCCACGAAACTGAATACACAGAAGTTCACATACGGTGCAAGGCGTGAAGCCATGTAATCGAACATTCTCAGATGGTAATCCACTGTGTATTTCAAGGTCAGCAGTACAGGGTCGTAACGCCATGCAACGCATTTGTTTCCGACTTTTGCAGAGAGTTCGACAAGCGTGTCGATACTCTGGTCGATGTCCGGTACGTTCGGTTCCACGTCTTTGCCGTATGCCGTGATAGTGTAGTGACAGAATACATTGAAACGGTCGGTAATCCGATGAAGTTCCGACAGAATCGGGCGGTAGTTTTTAGAGCAGAACACCACGCAATCCACTACTGACGGGTCGAGCGTATATTTTGTAATATGATTCGGGAACAGTGGGTTACGTGAATAGACAAAGCCTTCCTCGAATCGGTTCAACAGCCAATCGCTGTAATAATTGACGGTATCGGTCCGTCCTCCTGTATTTATAATCATGTCTTGTGTAATATTAAATTTTTCATCTCTTCTTTTTTCTTACTCTTCGTCACCAAGTAAACACCGGCAAATACCAAAGCCGCCGACAACAGTTTTTGTATCGAGAGAGTGTCCTGCCCGACAGCAATGGCTATTACGGAGGCAACAATGGGCTGCACATAATTGTACATGCTGACCGTAGTGGGACGGATGTGTTTCAATGCCATCGGGATAAGCATGAATGCGACGAACGTGGCTCCAAACAGCAGATAAAGGAGTGCGCACATTTGCGTTATGTCGAAAGTTTCCCGATGGAATATGGGGACGTGCTGCACGTGCGGGAGACAAAACGGAGCGAGTGTCAATGTGGAGAACAGAAACATCCATTTCATCATTGTCACGGACGAATAGTATCGGGACAAAGGTTTGGACAAGACCAGATAGACGGAATACATCAACTGATTCAGCAGCATCAGTGTATCTCCCCAAAGGCTGGCAGTTCCGTCGGAAGTATGTGCGGAGTTGAACACGAGCAACACTCCTCCACTTACGCCAAGAAATACGCCGAATGACTTTTTTGCCGTAACAGGCTCTTTGAGGACGACGGCAGCCAGCAATAATACGAAAATAGGCACTGCGGTAGCGATAATGGAGGCATCGACAGGCGAAGAACTTTTCAACCCTACGACAAACAGCCATTGGTTGATGCCCACGCCGCACAAGGCGCAGATGAAAAGTGTTCTCAAATCTTTCGGCAGAACTTTTTCTTTCGGCATGAAGAGGGACACGAACCAAAACATCATGCAGGCGAAAATCGCCCGCATGATGGTAATTGCTTCCGGTGGTACATCTGAAGTCAGCAGGTATTTGAATACCGGCATACTGACACCGAACAGGATATTTGCCGACAATATCAGAATATGTCCTTTCATGTTGCTGTGTTACCAGAGATTCGTATGTATCCGCTTCTCGATGTCGATTTCTTTTTGTTTGGGCAGAAAGGCATTTTCTGCGGGATAACCCATCGTAAGCAGACAGGTAAATTCGTAGTCTTCCGGAGCACCGACAATCTTCTTAATTTTTTCCACTTCGTCGGCAACGGGAATGTGGAACACGGTTCCCAAGCCTTCGGCAGTGGCGGCGAGCAGCATATTTTCCAGTGCGCACCATGCCGAAGCAAAGTAGTTGAGCGAACTTTGTTCCGTAGGTTTGAGCAATGGCCACGTCTGTTGGCGGAAGAACGGGATAATCAGCAGACCGCTCTGCATCAGCATACGCTGTTGCTTGGGCAGGGCATCGGCAAACATATCCATCTTATCCTTGTCGCCCGATTCATCCACTTCATGTACCAGATTCTTGAAGGCAGCCATATTTTTGGCGAGCGGGGCGATTACTTTAGCGATGTTTTCGCGTCCGCGCACCACGATGAATTCAAGCTGGCGCAGGTGATCGTTTGTCGGGGCTTTGAATGCCGCACCGATTACTCTTTTGAGGATTTCATCACTCACTTCACGGTCGGAATAGTCGCGGTATGTGCGGCGTTTCTCCAATACTTCGTATAATTCCATAACAATACATTTTTAAGTTACATTTCTTGTTTCCGGTTGCAAAGTTACGTCGCTTTATTGTTCTGAATTTGTTTTATCGTTTCATATAATTGTTGTAGATTTGCAATCGCATAAATTAAAGCAATTATTTATGGAAGATACAGCCATACCATACGAACTGCCCGAAGCGGAGAACCATTCGTTTTTCTTCATCGACCAGCGAACGGAGCCGAGCCTCGAAGCCAAGCTGCACCGTCACGATGCATGGGAGTTGTATTATGTCGTTCATGGACAGGGCAACCGAATGGCAGGCGATACATTACAGCACTTTGAAGCGGGCGATGTGGCGTTGATACCGCCGTCGATGCTTCATCGCTGGGAATACGCAGCCGACAGTGCGGACGAGGACGGTTGTGTCCGTTACCTGATGGTAGCGTTCAAGCATTCGTTGGTGGAACGGAGTATGGAGGTCTTTCCCGAATTGCGGAACAGACTGGCGGACGTGATGTTTCCGACCGATGCGTTGAAGTTCGGACCGGAAAGTGTGCGGGTTATCCGTAAGACATTGTCCGAAATGAACGGTATGGACGAACTGGGACGTTTAAGTGCAATGTTCCGTCTGCTACCTGTCATTTTCACTTCGTCCGACCATATATTTGCAGGGAAACCGATGCGCATCGAGAAGAACGTTCGGCGTATGCAGCAGATTTGCGCATACGTGATGAAGCATTACGTTCATTCCATTGCGCTGGATGATATTGCGGCAGAAGTGGGCATGAACCGTTCGGCGTTCTGTTCCTATTTTAAGCGGTGCAAAGGGATGACCTTTTCACAGTTCGTCACACAATACCGTTTGAACACGGCTTGCGATTTGCTAAAACATTCGCAAAAAGGAGTGTCGGAGATATGTTATCTTGTAGGCTTCAACGACCTGCCGCATTTCGTGCGGGTCTTTACAAGTACAATGGGAATGCCGCCGTCCAAGTATAGAAAGCAATTCAAGGCCGGAAACGGTTGAATACAGTTTGTTCAAAAGTCGTTGAAAAAACGCCATCTACTTTTATTCAATCTATTATTCCTCAAATATATGGCGAAAAACTCTCCATTTCGATATATCCGCATAATGTATTTTGGGATGTAATAGATCTCGTATTGCTTTAATGTAAATGGTAATCATCAATATATGATTTCCTAAAAACGCAAAATAATTATCTTATAGGAGATATTTTCATCTTTATATCTTTAAATATTTGAATTATGCGTATCTTTGTAGTCACGATAAATTTATGACGCATGAATAAAGATATGAATCGTCTAAAAGTGGTGCTGGCGGAGACAAAACGCACGAATAGATGGTTGGCAGAACAATTGGGAAAGGATCAAGCTACGGTTTCTAAATGGTGTACTAATACCAGTCAACCGAGCCTTGAAACGCTATTCCAAATAGCAGAATGTTTAGGTGTCAAAGTTCAAGATTTGATAAGTAAAGCTACCTCTAAAGACCATGAGTAAGATACAAAATATAGATAGCCACATCATCGCAGATATTGCGGAACGCATCGAGCGATTGATTACGAATGCACGAGCAAATGTTGCACGAGTAGTTAATATTACCGAAGTCATCACCAAATATGAAATAGGGCGCATTATTGTAAATGTCGTACAAGAAGGTGAAGAACGTGCAACATACGGTAAACAGTTATTGAAAGGTGTATCAGAGGTATTGACAGAAAGACTTGGCGATGGATGGTCGGTAGAAACCTTGAAAAGATGCCGTAAGTTTTTCACGATATATTCGGTAAAACAGATCGGCACAACAGTGTTGACCGAATCGTCGGATGATAATTTGGTCAACACTGTTGACCAAATTCAAAAAACGGTAAAAAGCTCAACAAAATTGACTGAAACATACCCGTTTACGCTTTCTTGGTCTCATTATTTGGTGTTAATGCGTATCGAATCCGAAGCAGAACGGAGTTTCTATGAAATCGAATGCCAAAAGCAGAATTGGAGTGTTCGACAACTGCAAAGGCAATATAATTCAAGCCTGTATGAACGATTGGCTCTTAGCAGAGACAAAGAGGCAGTCATGCGTTTGGCACAAGAGGGACAAACTATTAATAATCCTGATGACATCATCAAGAATCCGTTAACATTAGAATTTTTGGGACTTAAATCTGATGTATCATATTCTGAGACCAAGTTGGAAAATGCTATAATAGGAAAGATGCAGCATTTCTTATTAGAATTAGGGAAAGGTTTCTTGTTTGAGGCACGTCAGAAGCGATTTACTTTCGATGAAGAAAATTTTTATGTCGACTTGGTTTTCTATAACCGACTTTTACAATGCTATGTGCTGATTGACCTGAAAGTAGATAAACTGGCTCATCAAGATTTGGGACAAATGCAGATGTATGTCAACTACTATGACCGTTATGTCAAACAGGATTTTGAAAAACCGACAATCGGCATTCTACTTTGTAAAGAAAAGAAAGATGCGTTGGTAGAACTTACTCTGCCGAAAGATTCTAATATCTATGCACAACAATATGCCCTTTACCTTCCAGATAAGCAGTTGCTACAAGCAAAATTGAGAGAGTGGATAGAGGAGCAGGATGAATAAATTCATAATCTCTTCCTGTTTGAGAAATTCGACAAAGCAATTAGATGTTAAACGATAAACAATAAGATTTATTCGAATATGTTTGATCAATCATTTTCAGTTGAGAATTACCTCTCTATCTTTCACGAGGAGAATCGTAAGGGACATATTGCATTTGATGATATGCCCGAACCTTATAGAGATATTGTCGTGAAGATGAAAATGATGAAAAGTAAGGTCAATGAAATAACAAAAAAGAAAAAGAATAATCGAACAGAAGAAGAGGCAATTGCATTGGAAAGTCTTAAGTTCTCAATAAAAGCCAAACAAGCAGACAGAGATAAAGAATTATACAAAGAATTAAGCGAATATGCTCACATTGCCAATAATAAAGGATTTGTATTCCCTATAACAAATTATATAGATGATGATAAACAGATATTTACAATCGACACCAGTCAATGGGAGTATTTTTATGCCATTAAGAATCTACAGCGAATATTGAGAGGATTATTTAATGTAAAACAGGCAAATAAACATCAGATTATGTCTAATGTTAAATTGCTTCTGAATACAACAACGCCATTCTATCTTATTCGTACAGATATTACCGGTTTCTTTGAGTCTATTCCGCAGCAAGCATTATTGGATAAAATAAATGTTAATAACCTAGTGAACAACAAGACGAAGGGAATGATTAAAGGGATATTGGCAGAATATAATAAACAAAAAGACCTCAATAAAATCAAAACAGATTATGGTGTACCTAGAGGGATTGGTATAAGTTCGTATCTTTCGGAAATATATATGCATGATATTGATCAGCATATTAAAAATAGAGAAGAGGTTATATTTTATGCTCGTTATGTGGATGATATTTTGATAATATTAGCTGGACTTCCTAATAATCAACGCATATCGGAATATTATAAGGGATTAAAGAATCTATTTCAGAACTATGGATTAGAGCTTAAAAAGAATGACCCTAAAGAAAATAAGTGTAAGCTTATTGATTTCTACAATAGTACAGCTAAACAGCAATTTACATATTTAGGCTATAATATTACTATTACCAAAACTAGTAATGTTAGTAATGTGGAATTTGGGATGACTGACAAAAAAGTGGCAAAAATTAAACATAAGATAGATGCAGCCTTCACTCATTTTGAACAAACAAGTGCGATAGATATTAAACGGGCCAAAAGAGATCTATTAGACTCGCTTGATTTAATATCAGGTAATTATAGATTAACCAAGTCTAAAGAACGAGTAAAGGCAGGGTTATTCTTTGGCAATGATCTTTTGACAGACTTAAAGAGTTTAGAGGATTTAACTACTTATCTATCTGGCAAGGTTATAATACCGTATGTAAATGTATTAAAAGGGTCAAACGATAGACAAAAATACATAGCATCAATCCAACGGAAGATAAGCGAAATAGACTTTAAACAATGTTGGCGTGACCATATTATGTTTAAATTTAGCCCACAAAGATTGGCAGAAATAAGTGATTGGTTGTCATGAAAAAAAGAAGAAAAATACGTCTAAAATACAAAAAAGAACGTGTGTTGCTATCCGATGTTCTTCCATATGAACTGCCTGTAATATTTACTAATCGTTACTTTTATAGATTTCTTGTTAGTAATGAAGTTAAGTTTGACGGTACCGAATTGTCATGGAAAGAAGGCATCAAGAAAGACGCTTTAGCTGTGTTAAATTTTATATTCTCGCCTTATTTAAATAGGGATCTAATAACATTAGCAAATAATAGGATTGTATTTAAAGATAAGATAGTAAGTATTCCGTTTTTATATAAGATTAAACATAAACCACACAAACTCCGTCGACTTGCATTGATCCATCCTGTGAACCAAATGGAAATAGTATCATTCTATGAAAAATATAAGAGCTTAATATTATATTATTGTGGGCAGGATGAGTTCTCATTGAGGCATCCTGAACGTGTGGCTTGTTATTTTTATTACAAAGACAGATTACACCATACATTACTAGGTCAAAAGATAGACAAACTGGAGTTATTCTTCAATGAATACGAAAATCTCAAGACATATTTTAGTTATAAAGAATACTCTAATATCTATAAGTTCTATGAAGATTATAGATATCAAAATGCAGAGAAGCGATTTGAACATTTGCACAAGTTTGACATTCAAAGTTGTTTTGATAGCATATACACTCATTCTATCACTTGGGCTGTTAGTGGAGGCAAGGACGAATATAAAAAGCATTTTAGAGGAAAAAGTAAGTCTTTCGGAGATGATTGGGACGGTATAATGCGAAGAATGAATTATAATGAAACAAATGGTATTGTTATAGGACCGGAATTTTCCAGAATTTTTGCGGAAATAATTCTTCAATATATAGATAAAAAAGTAAAGCAGACTCTTTTGGATGCAGGCTATAAAAACAACGAGCATTATAGTTGTTATAGATATGTTGATGACGTTTTCTTTTATTATAATGATACAAAAATCCTTGAACGGGCCATGTCTGCTTTTGAACATTTGCTACATGAATATAAACTATGTATTAGTAAAGAAAAAAGTGATGATTGGGAACGTCCATTTATTACACCTATTTCAGTGTCCAAAATTAAGATTGATGCGTTATTATCAGACTTTATAAGAATGCGTAAATCTCACCAAGATATAGAAGATGTATTGGAAGATGAAATCGCTGAAGATGAGGAAATAGATGATGTTGATGATAGAAAAATTGAGGAAGCATTAGAATGTAAAGACTTTATTTACATCAATTCTAAAGAAGTTAATCGAGCGTTCAAATCATTAATGGTTGAGAATGATGTAAAAAGCAAGGATATCATGAACTATACTTTGGCCGTAATCTCTACAAAGCTCGAGTCTCTTTTGAAGAAGTTTGATAAAAATTTCTACGTATTAACTAAAGCCGTTGAACAACATAAACGTAAGAACGAATGCCAAAAGAAAATTTACCAAATGGAGAAGATGCTACATCGATATCTTGATGGGATGATAGATGTAATATTCTTTTTGTACTCTGACTGCAAACGAGTGAATACCACACTTAAGATGATGAACATATTGAATAATATGATTATCTATTTGGGGAGTAATTATAAAGAGAAAGATGGAAGGATAATCAAAAGATTCTCATCTGCATTGCGAGATGAAATATCCAAAAAGATACA
This sequence comes from Bacteroides faecis, assembly GCF_020091505.1. NCBI lineage: Bacteria > Pseudomonadati > Bacteroidota > Bacteroidia > Bacteroidales > Bacteroidaceae > Bacteroides > Bacteroides faecis. The sequence continues at coordinate 2,375,243 of NZ_CP081916.1, forward strand.
AAATGAAATAACAATAGTATTCAAAACAACTTCATTTGACATTAACGCACAAATAGAAACATTGTATTTTTTAATAACTTTGAAATCTATGCCAAGACATTATGGTATAGATTCTAACTCTCTAAATAACTATTTTTCTGGTAGAGGGAATGATAGATTTGATACATCCAAGCTTAATGCTCTATCAATTATTATTCTGATGTATTATTATGGCAATACAAAAGCATTTGGAAACGACAAAAAATATCTAATAGAAGGAATAAACAATAAATATAAGTCTGTAAATTTGCCCGATAAAAGGAAAGATGCTGAATTAATAATTCTTGCTTTAGACTTATTAGCATGCCCGTATATAACCCATAATGATAGAAAAGTTATGTGTAAGGTTTTGCAAATAGATGAAGCTAAACAAACTTTGATAGAAAGGTATTTTCGTAGACATAAATTTATGTTCACAAAATGGACTAATGTTGATTTAACAAAAGAATTAGGCGCGAAAGTTTCGCAGGAAGTGTACACTTGATGCGAATTTCGGAAACAATGTAGTAGCAAGGCTCGCAATAACTTCACACACATAGCTCTGCATACGACCTTATAGGTTTTGCCTAAAAGAATGAAATCTCGTGAGTCGGATTTCATTCTTTTTATATCAAGCAATGATACTAACTACCATTTTCTTGATAAATTAAGAATCATCATTAAGATTCCATCTGCATAACATGCCATATTATTATCCAAACGGTTATCTTAAATTTGTCGAGTTTGCTTATGAAAGAATGTCGGGGTTATCCACTTGTTCAGTTCAATGAAAGAGTATATGTTGTCATGACATCCATCCTCCCCGAAGAACACGCTATTAGTGCTTTATCGGAAGATTACAAAATCTAACATGGGAGTTATGTTATCTTTTTCTACACATAGTTTGCTTTTGAGAATTGCGTACAACCTGTACTGCGTATGATAGACATCTGCGCCTATATGCCTCTTCCTCTTCATCCGATCTTCGGCCATCCCAAGGCAAATCGGAAGTAGAACCACCGCCACCGGAGGAAATTGATACCGATTGCCCTCCGATAAGTGCATCGGCAACGGCAAAAATCAAGTTGCGAACTGACGGTATAGCCAACTGTTCAAACAAAGTATTCAGCTTGGATTCCAATTCTTGGTTAATCTCGGAAAGGGACTGGTTCTCCCTTTTCAATTTGTAAAACTCACCGTAATCTGCCAGCACATTGTGCTGGACTGCTTCGACTTGCCGTACCGCATCATTTCTGTATAGTGATTCTATCTTGCGGATAATCTCGGTGAATTGTTTGGCGATATGCTGGTTCTGACGTTCAACCCACTTATCCGTACCAAACAAGGGAACTTTCTCGGTAATTCGAGGTGGCGTGAAATCTACCTTGTGATTACGGAACGGCTGGACAACCGAACGTGCTTTTGCCGCATCTGCGGTCAGTCGCTCCAATTCCTGCTCCTTTGCGTGTAGTTTGTCTGCCTTGTCTTCAAGTTTGGCCTGATATTCGGCAATGAGTTTCTGTATATCCGCTTTCTGCTCTTCATATCTGTCAAGTGTAATCCTGCCGGAAGCCAACTCCTTTTCCGCCTTTTCAAGTTGCAGTCTATAACTGAAAACCTTTGATTCCAGATTCCGCATCATAGATTGAAGCCCCTTGACCGCTTTCTCAGCCTGTTTCGCTTCTTTGGTCAACTTACGAATATAATCGCGCTTGTAAAGATGTTGTACATTACGTCCGTCAATACTATCCCCACGTTCAAGGCCGTATTTGCTGCCGACATCTTCATACAAAAAAGTGTGCATATCTTTTAAAATCTTTCCATACTCAAACCGGTCTTTCCCGAACTTTGCCGACCACATCACACATTCACGACCGCTTTTGGGGCGAATACCTACCGGAACAATCAGGGCATGTATATGCGGGCTGCTCTCGTCAAGGTGTACCTGAAATCCTACAATGTTTTCCTGTCCGTATCTTCGGACACACCAATCATAAACGTCTTTCGCCCAATTTTCGATTTCCTTGCAACGACGCAGATGACTGTTGTCCGCACCTTTCTCCAAATTGATATTTTGGTTTCCGAACGCCATTTCAAGCGTCCGGTCATGATTTCCTCCAAAGACGAATTTCGCACAACAGTTCGGCTGGATTTTGCTGTCCGGTTTGAACGGCTTCCAACCTAAAGCGGCCAACCGTTCCTGTAAACGTACTTCGAGTGACTTCTCCTGATAACCCAACGGATGGATTTTACCGTCAGGACCGATCTCGAAATTCAATTTCATTCTGGTCTTGTCGTAGTGGTTGGTCGGATCCTGATTCTTCCTGTCAATCTTATCCTCGTTCCAACGCCGTTCGTTCTCGTTAGCCTCTGCCGTGCTGAATGATTTGCAGGCGTCAACATGCATGGCCTGTTTTCTATCTACTGTCATAATGAATGTTCTTTTGATAAATGATTGATGTTTGTTTTGAGCTTGCTCACTCTAATTCAGATTCTGCCGGATTCAGACGGACCTTTATTGCTGTCAGGCAAAAAGTCCTTATTGTGTTATGGACTTTTCTGCAAACTCCAGAAGCAAGCCTTCAGATTACTCCACCAGTGCCAGATCCAGTTCGTCAATAAGCAACTGCAATGCAGGATTGCGTTCCACCATCCTTGCTAGAACCATCTGCGGCGTATCTTCCATCAGGAGGAAGTCGGCAATGTCCAACCCGGCTTCGCGCTGCCTGTCGGTCGCTATCTTCTCCAACAGGTCGGAACAAGTGACACGCCTGCAAATGGATTGAAGCATGGGTACTTTACGCTGCCATTCTTCTGTAGCCCTGAGATCAGGGAAAAGAATAACCTCATGCCCCTGCAATACCTGCATGGCTTCACTATTGAAACTGCCGTGCATTCCGCCGGTGGCAAGCCAGACGAAATCCGAAATAAAAAGGGCGGCAACCAGTGCTGTCTTCTCGCTTTCCACAATGGCAACAGTACTTGCCGGAATTGAAGTATCGGACAACAGGTGTTCACCGAACAGGCACTGCTTCATGTGGAAATCCGGAACCCTCTTAACCGAATGGACCCAGTTTACCTGATTGAACGGATGCTTGATTCGATGCCCGGTCTTGGCATCATAGCCCATGATCTTGCCCGCCCGCACATTACCGTTGATGTCTATCTGCCAGAAAACGGTTGCCCCGTTCCACATCTTGGATGTACCGACCTTATAAAGATTGAACAGCCTGTCCGTTTTATCCTTTCCTGCCACTGTGGTAAGGTATCGGTATAATGGGTTGATGTCAAACCTCCGCATGGATTGCTCTACCCAATCTGAGGGAAGATGAGAAGCCTTTGGTACGGAATTAGGCAACGGCTTTGCCGTTGGTGCGACGGCTGTTGGTATATTGTTGCCATTCTTCTCTTGTTCAACCAACATTTCTTTGATAGCCGGGTTGTCCTGAAAACATTCCTTTGGGGTATAATGGTAGCCGCAACTGTTGATATGGTCGCATCTGCCCACGTTATCAGGGAACAAGACCTGTGCCTTCTCGTCAACATATCGGGTAAAACAGGATTTCATGCCGCATTTTGGGCAAGTGACCTTGCAACCTGTCTTGTATCTTTGAAGATGGAATCTGTATTCACTCATATTTCTGTCTGTATAGTTACTGCAAATCGAAGCACCATTTGCAGTTTGCAGTCCTTGCAGTTTTGCAAGAAAACATCGTTTTCAGAGTCCCAAGACTGCAAGACTGAAGAAACTGCAAGCTGCAACGCGAGGTCATTCATTGTAGTTTTGGGTTGATGATTCTTTTTCGTTCATGGAATATTTACTAGATTCATACACTAATTTCTCGTAATGCCCGGCTTTGGACTTTTTCAAGAGCCTGCTGTGACACAACTCCCTGAGATAGTTCATCACCGTGCGCTCGCTGATGTTCTGCAGTTCCTTACCGGCAGCTATGGCCGTTTTCGTATCGAAGGTATTGGGTAACAACGACAACAATATTTTGGGAGGTTCTTCACAGGTATTGTCTGCCACGAAGGAACGGATGCGTATGTATGAATCCTCGAAATAGTCATTCAGCCGGATAGCGGCTTTCACCGACACCAGATCCACAAACTGAAGGTGGCTTTCATCGGAAGCATACCGCAGGACTTGGATAATAAGAGCCAGCCGTGCCACGTGAGCCGGATGTTTCATCTCCCGACTGTCAACGTCGGCATCATCCTCTATCTGGTTGATACGTTCTACTTTTTCGTTCCACCAAGAGAAGAAATACTCTTTGGCTTCACTGTTCATAGAAAGCACATGGGCGATTTGTTCTTCCATTCCATCTCCTTCCGTTTCGGCATTATAATCCAAGGCAAGCACCTTGTTCAGTATCTTTTCCCAACGTTTTGCTGCTAAAGAGGTCTTTTCTCCGTCATCATCCCGGTTTGTCCATTTTGACACTTCCCGAGACTTGGGAAGCACGAACAGGATACGGTCAAGCAGTCCGTTTTCCTCGAATCCTTTTTTGAGAAGTTCGTGAATACGTTTGGTCTGTGTAGTCCCGATGATGTTTATACATGGGCGTTCTATATGTACAGGAGTGGAATTGCTTACCCTTATTACATCTAAGGCTCCGCCACTCCATGCGGTCAGCAATTGCTCTATGAGCTGCCCGTTCGTGTAACGGTTGGCGGAATTGAACATGCCCATGATCTCGTCCACCAGAATGGCAACGCTCCGTGGATTGTTGTTATGTGTCTGTAGAAGCGATTCGGGTGTGAAGTCGGATACGATGGTACGATGAAGAACAGGTTTCTTTCCGTTTTCTCCTGCCGCTTTCCATGCTTCCACTTCTGCCTTATACGCCTTGAAAAGGGCATAGTCATGCTTCCGGATTGGACGGTATGCGGCTTCCAGCGGTGGGGTCTTGCCCAGTCCTGGACGGCCTACCAGAATAATGTACAGTGCGCCGTTGCTCTGCCAGTCGCTTTTGATACGGATACGGTAAGTACCGCCCAAGGCTGTCGATGCTGCCGACAGCATGGATGTCGCGATGAACTCAATCATATAGTTCTCGTATTTGGTCATGTCAAGTATAACGGACTGTACAGCCTGAGGGAATGCATCCAAAGGGAAACTTGTGTCTTCGGTATGCTTCGCCTCCATGCGGATCCGGTTACATAATCCAAGCCGGCTGTTTTTCATGTCAGCCATTTTTCTTCTTACAATAGGACGTTACACTTTCGGACTTTCCCCCGGTCTGCACGCGGCGTACATCGGACTTGGCATACATGTTCTTGTTGCCTACCTTGACAGGCACGAGGTAGCCGCGCTTCGCCCACAGGTTGAGAGTGCCTTCGCATACGTTCAGCAATTCCCGGACTTGCTTCGTGTTGAAATAGACTTCTTCCGCTTCACGCTGCATTACTATCTTCTGCTCTTCCTGCTGTGCCATGATGGTACGCTGTACGATGGATTCGGCAAACATCTTGAGGTCCGAGGGAGTAATTTCCAGTTTTACATTCGCTCCCTGTTCGACCAGGCTTTCTATGGTAATCATAAATATCAGTTTTGAAATTTATCACGCCCATCTGTAAAAGTTCCCTGATGCCTCACTTCCGATGGCTTGTAAAAGAGAAGCACCGCCAACCTTCGGGGAAAGGATTGACGGTGCAAAAGTATGTATGAATTAAAACTAATTGATATATAATACTTTGTCTTAAATCGTCATGACAATTTAAGACTGCATGACAATATAAAATAGCCTTATTTTACCTTATTCTGCAATATCTGTTTCTCCATCTGTTCTGATAATGCCACTGATTTCCTCTGTCAATGTCCGGAATAGTTCCCGGTTTTCGTCACTTTCTATAAGTGGTGCGGACTGGTCTTTCCCGTCCTTGATTATGTGCCTTGCCGTTTTCAGAGATCCAACGGCCTGTCGTATGGCACTTTCGCTCTTCAAAGACGGCAAATCCGGAAATTGCAGGGTCAATCCAACGCTGTATTCTTTGGCGGTATGCATACCGTCCACCAGCCGCAATTCTTTCAGTACATAGTACGGCAATGCCTGATGGACGGCACTCCTGTTAATGGAAACAAAACTGCGGAGACATTGCAAGACCTCCGTTTTGTTCTTGCAATTAAGATAATCTATAAGAGGTCGTTCCTGTATCTTCTTCCTTCCGGCTGTACGCTGTATCTTTGATACTACATCAATGCCGGAATCTGTTGATTCCGCGCCACCAACGTTACTGTCTGTATCGGATTCCATTTCGGCTGTTGCGGATTGCAACGCCCATTCACCGATGCGATTTTCTTTAATGGCTTCGTTCATGGCGAAGTATTCGTCCCAGTCGGCACGGGTACGGAAACCACTTTTAATGGAGACGCTAATGATTTGTCGGGTAACAAAAGAACAGCTTTGTCTGTCCGCTTCATCTGCTTCCAGACTCCCTGCCTGTTTGCTGACCATGCTTACCATCGCCTCAAAACTCTTTCCGTAATACAGCCAGCTCAACACAAGAGGTGCTGAAAGGATAATGCGCGGTTCTTCGGGCTTACTACTGAAAATGGATTTTATCCTGTCCCATAATGTGGCCGGAGCAATATCAGGCAAAGGATTATTCCCTTTCCTCTGTTCACGGTATAACTCCACTATCCGCTTGGGTACTGCATCCTTTTTAAATAGGAGATCTATATTTTCAAAATTCCCCTTACTGTCATCATCCCAACATAACTCCCATTCAGTCTTGATTCTGGGTAGTTGTCTGAATATGGCCTTACAGATGTCAAGGTACTGCTTCTCGTCCCCGTTTGTCATCAGACGCACGAAACGGTTGTATTCCTCTCTGTGCGTGTTCTTCCAATGAAGGATATCCGCCTTGAACTGGTCGTATGTCAATTTTCGTTCACCCGTATTCATAGTGTATTATATTATTGGTCGGCATAAAAAGGGATATTAGAAAAGAGGAAAACGGTCAATCCAAAAGGTTTACCAGTTCCTTTTTCATCTCATCATCAATCTTGCGATAGCGGGCGAAGGCGCGGCTACCCTCGGAGTGTCCAGACATGGAGGCGATCAGGTTCGGGTCTTTGACCTGCTTGTATAAGTTGCCTATAAAAGTCTTTCGTGCCGTATGGGTGGTTGCCACCTCATATAGAGGCCGTGCCACATCCTCGCGTGTCTTCGGGTCAAGGACTCTTACCATGCGGTCGATGCCTGCATACTTGAGGATTTCCTTTATCTTCTTGTTATAGCCGAAGTGCGAGAATCGTGGAAGCAGCGCATCTTCCAGATCCTTGTAACGTTCCAGTATATCCAATGCCTTTCGGTTGAGTGGCACACGTACTGTGTTGGCGTGTTCAAGTTTGGTCTTCTGCGGGATGTACTCCACGCAACCGTCAACGATATTCGCCTTGGTCAGTCTGTTCAGGTCGCTGACGCGGCAACCGATCAGGCACTGGAACATGAATATGTCCCGATAAACCGGATAGGTGGCACCCAGACCGCTCAGGTCGGCATAGTACACCTTGTCTCTCTCTTCAAGGGTCAGATAAAACGGATCGCCGTACATCGGCTGGGTAATCTGGTACTGGTCAAACGGATTGTTTCTTGTCAGCCCACGTTTAATACACCATTTGATAACCGTTCTTATCCGGTAGAAATAGCCCGTAATGCTGTTCTCGGAGCGGATTTGCTCGTATTTCTGCTTTTGCACGTCCTTGTAGAACAAAGGGTATTGTCCGGCAAGATTATGTTCCTCCTGCAGCCAGTTCTTGAACTCCCGCAAATCATCGGCGGTAACCGTGTCAATACACAACTTAAAGCCCCTGCGATGCAGTACTTCACGCTGGAAACGCTCGTAACGGCTTATTTTGTCTATATTGCCAAGATGGTGCTTGTAGCTGTCATCTGCCAAATTATTTTCTGCGATATACCGGCTGATTTGGTAGACGAGATGGTATTCTTCGGCTTTGTTGCCGCCCCTTGCGTTGATGTTGGGATGGTGGTATTCCTCTATCAGCCCTTTTAGCCAGTTTCCGTCCACTCCACGGTAGTACTCCTTTGTGATAAGGTGGGTGATTTGCTGGATGTCTCTGTCAAAGTTCATTCGCTTCTCTTCCGATACCAGAGCCACACGAGGTTTGTAGCCTTGTTTATCCGCGCTCCAGTGATTGGGGTTGATGGAAAGCTCGCTTGCCGCTTTTATATCGACTCCGCCAATATCCCGAACACGGAAATAGACGCGTGCCAGATCCGTCACGTTGTTCTTGGCCGATGTCTTTCTGATAAATGCCGTTACTTTCATGTATAAGTCCTCCTTAGTTTATCATTTCTACCAGTTTTCGCTTCATATCATCGTCTATGTTGCGGTATCGCCTGAACGCCCGGCTTCCTTCCACGTGTCCCGACAGGGAAGCAATCAGATTCGGATCGGGAACCTGTTTGTACAGGTTGCCTACAAAAGTCTTGCGTGCCGTATGGCTGCTGGCTACATCATACAATGGTCTTTGCACGGTATTATAGCCATGCGTGTCAAGAATGGTAACCATGCGGTCTATGCCGCAATGTTTCAAAAGTTCACGTATGCCCAGATTATAGGTGTGTATGGGCTTGAAAGGAAATAGTCTGTCCGCGTTTGCATCATAGCGTTCCAATATCTTTAAAGCCTTTTCGTGCAAAGGGACTCTGACTGTCTTTGCCTGACACTTTTTCGTTTTTTGTGGCATATATTCGAGAAATCCGTCCTTGATGTTTTCCCTTGTCAGCCGGTAAAGGTCTCCGACACGACAGCCGATATAGCAATGGAACACGAATATATCCCGGATGACCGCCAATTTAGGATGAACACTCAAATCCGCATAGTACAAGACATTCCTTTCCTCCGAAGTAAGGTAGAACGGATCTCCGTATGTCGGTTCCTTGCAGCCATAGAGTGCATACACCTCATTGTCGGAATACTTCATCCTCTTGCACCAGTGCAGGAATGTACAGAAGAAGTTCATGATATTGATGACGGTCGTGTTGGAGAGCGGCTTGGGCTTGTGGTTGATAAGTATGCGGGGAGTATAGAACTCCGGATACTCCTGACGCAGCAGATATTCATTTGCGACATAATCCCGGAAACCGTTCATCTGTTCCAGTGTGACAGTCTCCACAAAGAGCGTAAAATCACGATTGCCCAGTATTTCCCGTTGGTAGTCGTGATAGCGGGACATCTTGCGCTCAAAGCGTATGATATGCTCTTTGGTTCTATCAGCCCCTTCGTACTTCTCCAGATATTCATGAACACGGTAGAGCAGGTTTGGATGGTTGCGTTCGAAGACACGGGCAGGATATAGCACATCTTCGATAACCTGTTTCAGCCATTTGCTGTCCGCCTTGTCCGAAAAGGTCTTCTCCACTTTCTCGATGATAGCGGCAATCTGCTCGGGCAGGCGTTTCTGCTCAACGGCAGGTACGGCTGTCGTGCGTTTATAACTGAGGATATCTGCATCCCAGTACTTGTCATGGACTACAAGAGGTGAAACGACCTTTATATCCACGTTCCTCTCACGGACACGGAAACAGATGTTCGAGGTCGAGGAACTGTTCTTTTTCAGATAGACGGAAACTTTCATCGGCAATGCGTTTTTGATTCACATTGCAAAGGTAAATAAATTCCCGTATATGTTCCCATATATCCCGAAGAAACTTGAAACAAATTAAGACAAATTAAAAACTCAATCCCGAATCTGATACCACTTAAAATGCTGTATATTAGAGATTATATTTGCACTTGTTATGCTTTTCTTTTCATTTGTTAGTTCTTTTTCCTCTTTTCAAAACATATATTGCAGTTCCACGCTTTTCTTTTGAAAGCGTGCGGAAATACACACAAATAAAAAAACAAATAATTATGGATGACCCTACTTGTTCCGGTACCTGCTTGATGAAGACTGATTTGCAGAACACCACCGATAAACTTGCCTTTCTTAAAGACAACTGGCCCAGCTTTGGACAAATTGAAAGTATTGATGAGTCGTCAAAACAGGATCTTAATTGCACACTTTGTTTCCTTAATGTCCTTATTGATGAGTTTGTAGATGATGCATCACCCTGCTCGGATCGTGTTATGGCCCGTTTGGTATTGACATGGGAATATGTTCAGAATGCTATAGAAATCATAAAATTGAAAGAATTACAAACAGAACAAACGAAGTCGAATGAAGAGGAAATCGGTTGAACTTAACTCTGTTTCAACTAATTTATCTCTCCCAATAGATTTAATATGAGTTTTGCTCCCATGCTCTCACTATTCGTCTGTATCCTCCTGTTCATCGGTATTACAGTGATGAGAGCGAATGTGGTAGCAGAGTGAGAGCAAGCTGTTGCTCTCACTGTTCAGATCGCAGGTTCTTAGCGGTTATTCATTCGATATAGTTCAAATACCGGTTTCATGCGGTGAAACAACAGTTTCTTCTGCTTGAAACTCTTGGTTTCATTACTTGAAACTTTTAGTTTCCCTATATGAAACTACTTCGATTGACTCCCCTGGTGTAAAGGGCTCTGCGAAACCTGGATGATACAAAGTGAGGGCAACAGTTATCTCTCACTCTGCTACCACATTCGCTCTCATCACTGTAATGCCGATGAACAGGAGGATACAGACGGATAGTGAGAGCATGGGAGCAAAAGTCGTGCATAATTACTGTTGAGAGCAAAAAAATCCCCTCCTTTTTGAAAAGAGGGGAATCAAGGTATATTGCCTTATCTTGAACTGAGAGTAGATTTAGATAATAACTTCAGTGTGTCTAAAAAGATAAATAATCTACCGGAATCAGCCGGACTTCACTATTTAGTCCCGAAGGCATGGGAGCCCAATGACCGTAGTTAGCCGGACGATAGTTCAGATCGACGATATTGATCTCCTTGAATTTGCGCCACTGCACTCCCTGCCTGTCCAGTTCGGCTATTCGGTTGGCAGGAAGGTTGGTGACTTCTATCTCGATGTGGTTTTTTCCTGATTTCAGCAGATGGCCTACCCTTAGCTGATAAGGTACTGCCCATGCGCAGCCTGCTTCCTGTCCGTTGATCCGGACACGGGCACTTTCGCGGACATCTCCTAAGTCGAGCACCCAGTCGTCAGCTTGCAAGGCAGGCAATTCGATGTCCAATGAATAAACACCGGTTCCCATATTGGTTTTGGCTGCCGGATGGTCAATGGCCGTCCACGAACAAGGGCGGTCGATGTTGAATGTACCTTTTATTTCCGGCTGGCTTTCGGCAAAATGCAGTTTCCAGCCATGATTCAGGCTGAGGCTGAACGGTTGTTCCTGAATGTATTTCCATGACTTGGCGCCTGTCAACGGCTGTTGATAAGTCTGCAAAATCACCGATTCACCGGATTTCAACTGGAGGTAGACTTGTGTCTGATCTCCGGTCTGGCGTATACGTGCTTCTCCGCATTCGCCTGTCATGGGATTGAAGAGGGCAGCGGCTTCGGCTTTTGTTCCCAGTGTCACCCAATCATCCACTCCTTTATCTTGGAGGGAAGAGATGAAATAATGGTGGCCGTTATCGTTCACCCTTCGGATAGCTTGCAGTCCGAACCTGGTTTTCATTTCTTCCTGCGGAATATTGCAACTCGCCAAAGTGCGTGCATAGTCCGTTCCTGTAATGATCTTGCCTTTTCCCACCGGGGTGACCGTTGTTTCGGAGAATGATACGGAAGGCAGCTTTTGCAGCGTTTGTTGATAAGTCTTGCGCTTCTGTTCCAGCTGACCGTATCCCGGCACGTCTGTCGGGTAGTTTTCGAGGAATACGATGGTAGCTCCTTGTTGCGCCAGTTTCAGCAGATGAGCCAGAACGTCATTCGGCATTAAGTGGGCGGCGGGCACAACCAGTGCTTTGTAGCCGGTTCCGCCGGAAGTGACTAACTGGCCGTCTTTGAAACGGGTGCTGCGGATGAAGTTGTCAGAGATATAATCTCCGTCATATCCGCTGTTGTTGATGCGGTGGATGGCATTTATAAATTTGGGGGCGAGTTTGTCCATGTGATGAATGCTGAATAGCAGCAAACGTCCCGGCTGCTCCTCCCACATATCATAGACGGGCAGATAGATAAGGAAGTCATTATCCGGTTTACCCATTTGCAGGAAACTCTGGCAACGGGTGATATAATCGAAGAAAGAAGGAGCGTCGTGCCAGATACTGTTGGTCGGGCTCATATTGATAGAGGCGTAAAACAGCCATCCCGGCCATTCGGCTTCTTGGGGCGAATAGGGAGTTCCGTGAAAGAACATATGATTGATGCCGGAAACGAACATCAGGTCCATATCCGGTTTGCATTGCGACAAGGAAGTGCGGAAATGCTCCGTCAGCCATGTAAATGTCTCGGTAGAAGTATAGGGCTTTCCAGCAATATGGGCAGCAGAAGAGGCATATTTCAACATCGACAGGTCCGAATCATTCTTCTTGGTCAGTGAATCCCGGCGTAATCCTTTGATATGGAATTGAGACAGGCCGAATCCTTCACATTCGGGAATGTCTACGGCTGCGTAAACATCAATCAGGTTGGCAGGCGATCCGTGTGCCTGATTGCGGGTGATGCTTCCATTCTTGTGTGCCCAGTCCGTCCATTGACGGGTAAAGTTTTCCAGCAGTAAATCGGAAATCGTTTCCCGGTAATCGGATATGATGCGGCGGCTGACTTCCGGACGGCTTTCGTCCAGGAACTCCGGAAAGTGTTCTTCCAGCTTATATCCTCTCCTGCGGGCGAACTGATCCAGAAAATCTTCTGTCCAGTCTGCCTGATATACCTCGTAGGAGTCGTTGAAGAATGTATGCGGATAACTCGTCTTGCTGCTTTTGAAAGCGCGGTCGAACCGGGAAAGATAGCTTTTGACCGCACTTTTGGAAAGATGATTCATCACGTATCCTTCTCCTCCGGGAGCGGCACGTTTCACCTTCTGCCGTGTCTTGCCGTTATAAAGGGCTATCACTTTCCATTTTCCGGCGGGAGCTTTCCATTCCAGTTTGTCTTTCCTGACATGGGAAGTCAGATTGATGCACCGCCCGTTTCCGTCATAGGCCATCACGCGGCTCAATACCGAATAAGGTTGCTGTTTCTTGTCAGCTACATTGATGTCCTGTACGATTTCCTGGCCTCCTTCTATCTCATACGTCTGGAAGATAGCTTTGCTGGCTGCCTCTTCGATGCTGACTTCCGGTCCTCCAAAGGGCCATCCTGTTCCGGTATTCATGTCGATCTCGATGCCGGTGCGCTTTCCTTCCGCTTGTGTATGTTTGAGCACTTCCATCCATCGGGGAGAAAGAAACTGAATATCGTTGGCGTCATTGCCCTGCACTCCATAAATGGGAGTGATTTCTACGGTGCCCATGCCGGCACGGGCGTATTCTTCGAGATTGTAAGTCAGGTTCTTCTCGTCGACAGCGCTTCCCAGCCACCACCATCTGGTACCGGGGCGGGCTTCTGCCGGAGCATCCGGCCACTGTTGTGCTTGTACACTTCCGCCTGCTGCGAGCATGCAGAGGAATATCAGTTGTTTTTTATTCATTATTCTGTGGGTGTATGATAGTATTCAATGTTTTCTACGTCGTCAGTCACGAAGAGCGGACGTCCGTCCGGCTGTTCAAAGTGGAAGCGGATGCCGTCGAAAGTTATGTTCTTTGCGTGGCGGATATAAAATCCTTTGGCGGGAATCGTGCCGAACATCCAGGGTTCGGGATATACTTTCTCCTGTTCGGGCGGAACACGTTTGCCGTCTTCCGCGTTATATCCACCTTTATAATATAGATGAATGTTGCGGAAAGTCACGTCCTCGATATAGGTTCCGGGCACGCCGCTGATGATAGAAGCATAACGGCTGTCGGCATTCCATACGTTGATGTCGCTGATAAGAATGCGTTTCATGCTTCCTGCGGGAGTACCTTCGGGGCTACGCATTCGCGCGCCAAGCCGGAGGAAGACAGGAGCGTTCACGATATTCCTCATGGTAATATTGCTGATAACGATGTCTTCCAGATGACCGCCGTCCACGCTTTCGAGTGCCAGTCCCCGGCAATGTTCGAATATACAGTTGGTGATGGCGATGTTGCGGAATCCTCCGCTGCTTTCCGTTCCGAGCTTGATACGTCCGGTGCGGTATCCGTGGTCGGGTGCCTGTGGTTCGTCGAGTTGCCAGCTTCCGTCCAGTACACTTCCTTTGTCGAATCCGCTGACGTAGCAATCGCTGATCGTTACGTTTTCCGTATCTTTGAAACGTCCTAATGCATAAGAGGCTTTCAGAACAATGGCATCATCCCACGGAGAATTGACCGTGCATTGGCTGATGCGTACGTTGCGGCAGCAGTCGATATCGAATCCATCGCGGTTGGTATCTACTTTCAGGTTCAGCAGGGTGAGATGTTCCACACCGGTGGCTAGCAGGGCGAAGTGTCCGCAATGGAGCATGGAGAAATCTTTCAGCGTGACATTCCGGCAGTCTTTGAGGCTGATAGCTTTGTTGCCTACTCCCGGCAGACGGCTTTCTTCACGGGTCAGTCCCTTGCCATAGATCAGTCCCGGACCGCTGATGGTGATATTTTCCAGACCGATTCCCCAGATGAGCGAGTTCTTCCAGTGACTGTGTCCGAAGTCCTGATATTTATTATGCTCGTTGGGCTCTGCCAGGTCATATCCTTCCTCCTTGCCCGGGAAAGCGGCGATGATGCGTGCGCCCTGTTCCAGATAGAGATGGATGTTGCTTTTCAGCCGGATGGAATAACAGGCATATTCTCCGGCAGGAAGATATATGGTGCCTCCGCCGTCTTGTGCCGCGGCTTCGATGGCACGGTTGATGGCGGGAGAGTCAATAGTCTTTCCGTCCGCTTTTGCTCCGAAGTCTCTGACGTTGTAGGTTGCTGCCTGCAAATACAGGCAACTGGCCAGCAGAGTGAGTAATAGATATATTCTTTTCTTATTTGGTTTTGAGTTCATTCTTTATTTTATTAAAAAGCTCCGGCAACATGAAATAATTATAATCCGCTTGGGCGTTTTGCTCGTAGAAACAGAAATAAAGCTTCCCGTTTGCTGTGAGCGGACAGCGACCTGCAAGAACAGGGCGGTCTGTTCGTTTTCCCGATTCGTAGAGCTGCAAAGGGGTCTTGTCCTGATGACCGTTGCTTAGACGGATGTCGTCAGTGGGAGTGACGGCCTGCAAGGTACGGAGTTTTATACTTTCACCGTAGTAGCAGGTGAAGGCTTGTCCTTCTACACTGAATACATTGATATCCATGTCCGGACGGCAGTCTCCGAAACTCCAGAATAAGGTGTCGGCCTGCTGTAAGGAAGCGACTGTTACTTCGAGGATAAAGCCACGGGTATCCGGCAAGGCTTTCCACAGGAAAGTGATTCCTTTTACTTTTTCCTGAGGAGCCAGCCAATGACTGTCGGCTCCTTTCGAAATTCCCAGACGGAAGGTTCCGGCGGGAGGAGTCAATGGCTGCGCTTGTACGCTAATGAGGCAGATTGCCAGCAGTACGGCGGTCAGTAGTTGTTTTAACATAGTCGAAGTGGATATTACTTTGTTCGTTTTCCTTTAATTCGATGGCATCCCTGTCTTTGACGTCCAATGTGATTCCCGATAAATTAAAGTTTCTCGTATAGCAGATTTTTCCCGGTTTATTGGTCTGCGCTTCGATGCCGTAAAGATAGAAGTTTTCCAGACGTAACGTATCATTCCAACCGGAAGCAGAGATAAATTCATCTACATTTTCCGCTTTTACCTGCGACAGATATACATTGCGGAAACGCGGATATCCTTTTTCGGGCGGTTCTACCGGAGTCAGCATCACTTTCCAGTGCTCCGGAATTTCTTTGCCTTCATATTCTTTAGGCAAGGTGCTGTAGCTATAACTCGGATTCCAGTTTAAGTCTGCCGCCAATACCTGACTGATATTTTCCGCGCTGACGCGGGTCATGTAGATATTTTCTATGGTTCCTCCACGGTTCATGGCACTTTTTAACCGCAGTACGGTCGATGTGCCGACCGCTTTGAGGTCATAGCCCAATATATTGCGGATGCTGCCCGAAGTTTCGCTGCCGCAGGTGATAAGTCCTGCTCCTTTGCGGGCGGTACAGTTACGCACTACCACATTCTCAGTCGGACGGTTCACGCGCAGTCCGTCTGCGTCCCTTCCCGATTTGATACAGATATTGTCGTCGTTGCAGTCCACGTCACAGTTTTCGATCAGAATGTTGCAGGAGGAGTCGATGTCGATGCCGTCCGTGCTCGGGCCGTGACCGCCGATGTTATTGTTGATCGTCAATCCGTCTATGGTGCAATAGTCGGAATAAAGAATCTGACATCCCCAGAACCCTGTACGCATCAGAGTGAAACCGCTTAGTGTGATGTCCGAACTGCGTTCGACGAGGATACCCCGTACCCGTTTGCAGTCGTAGTCCACAATCCAGCGGAGCCCTTTGGCCACATATTCTTTCCTCATTTCCCAGTATTTGTCCCAGAAAACCTTTCCCCGGCAGTCCAGCGTACCTTCTCCGCTGACGGCAGCGTTTTTCTCGTCAACAATGTTGATTACTGCTGCCGGCCATGTCATCTCTATTCCTGCTATGCGCGAACGGAATTCGGGATAATGGTGGATGTCGGGACTGGCAAGCAGAGTCACCCCTTTGCCGATCTGCAAGTTGACACCGCTTTTCACAAACAAGGCGCCTGTCTGGTAATACCCCGGTTGCAGGATTACAGTTCCTCCGCCGGAGACAGCGCAACTGTCGATTGCCTTCTGAATGGCTTCCGTGCTGAGTACAGTGCTGTCTGCTACTGCGCCAAAAGAATTGGCGGATATAATCATCTTGTCTCCGGGAAGTTGGCGACTACCTACGCTGTCTGCCCACGACAAGTCCGGTTGCTGAGGTACCTGTCCCCATTCGAAGCTGTTTCCGGCTTGTTTTGCCGGGGTGCACGCTACCATAAACGAGCCTGCCAGCAGTAGGGGAAGGATGTTTTTGATTCTCATATAGTTCTTTAATATAGGATTCTTTTAATTGCCGTCCGGTTTCTCTATTTCCGTGAAAGGTGATTCATTCCAGTGGAACGCATTCACGTCGTCCGGATGTGCGGGATCATATGCCGGGTCTATTTTGAGATGCTTCGCCAGTTCGGGTACGGCTTTCTTCATTCCTTCGATGACGCATTTGGCTATCTGATAAGCACCGTAAGGATTGAAATGCGTATTGTCGGCGATATCCTTGGTCTGCCCCGGATAAGTGCCTGCCGGATAGTGGACGAAAGCACGTTTGGAAGTGTCCGGTCCCAGTGCTTCATACAGAGTGCGCGTCATTTCATTGAGATCGATCAATGGAACATTTTCTTTGGCTGCCAGCCAGCGTATGGCTTCCGGATAATCTTCATGAGTATCGCGGATGTGCCCGTTCGTATCGAAACTGCGGCGCTGGGTAGGAGTGACGAGTACAGGATGCGCTCCGCGGGCACGTGCCTCATCGATAAATGTTTTCAGGCTGGTCATGAAGGAGTAGTAAGCTCCTTTGCCCGGTCCTTTCTGCTTCTGGTCGTTGTGGCCGAACTCCATAAAAAGATAATCTCCCTTTTTGATCTGGCTTAACGCTTTTGCCAGCCGTTTGGCTCCGATAAAGGTATTCGCCGATTCGCCGGATTCGGCATAATTGGCTATGCAGACGTCGGTGCCGAAGAAGTGAGGAATCATTTGTCCCCAGCTTGCCCACGGTTCGTTGTCCTGATCGACCACCGTACTGTTGCCGCATAGGAATACGGTAATCACAGACGGGTCGGCAGGTTCAATGCTGATGCTTTGGCATACGGGAGCGTCACCGTTGAACTCCAGTGTCAGCTTGTCGTCCCAGTTCAGTTTGGTCTTTTCACGCGGCTTGATGTGTACCGATTCTTTGTCGGAAATGCGTGGATTCCGCTTGTTGATGACAAATGTTTCGTCTGTAAACTGACCTTTCCGGGTGGGTAGATTCTCGACAAATAAACGTCGTGATTCACCTCGTACAGTGGTTACGCCTGCCTGCTTCTTGCTTCCGAGACGTACGGTTACTTTGTAGTTGCCGTCCGGCACACGGACCGAGAAGAAGAAAGGAGCTTTGCTTCCTTTTTCGGGCGTAGCTGCGAGGTCATATCCATATCCTGTTTCCTCGCTGTAGCGGGGAGCGTCTGCCAGTTGAAATGTCCGGGCTTGTTCCTGAGCACCGATAGACGTTGCCATCAGGAGCAGAAGCCCTGCGAAGATTGTTTTCATATCAGTAATCAATAAGTTTAATTAATATTCGGTTTTAGTTCGTCGGGCGAATCTTTGGTGTAAGATTTCACGTCTCCTGCTACTTTGGTGAATAGTTCCTGAATCAGTTCCGGAGCAATGTTCGCTGTCGGGCGGAAAGCGTCGGAATTCATGTAGTCCAGAATTGCTTTATGCATCTGGCGTGCAACTACTCGTTTTTCCGGTTTTGAAGTGATGTCCATGCTGGTCATCAGCACTTTGCCGTTCAATACGTTGGCTTCGAACAACATTCCGATTTTCCGGTTGATAAACCAGGTGTCTATGCTCTGAATAGTCGGCTGGAAGTCTGCCGGGAAACCGGTGAACTGCATCACTTGTGCTTTGTTCAGCAGTTCCCACCATTGCAGGTTACTGTGATATTCTGTCGGGAATTCACGGAAAAGCGGATGATATTCGTTGAGGAAGATACCCGTGGTGTGGGGTGGACGCATCTTGAACCAGGAAGTGTTCCAGAAGACAGGGGTGAAGTATTGTTTCACTTCCTTGCCGTACTGGATTTTTCCGGCTGCCGTAATCAGTACGTTTCCTCCTTCTTTCAGAATGGAGATGGCCTTCGCATCTAGTGTGTCGGTAGTATATACATTCCCCTGAGTCAGTTCTACCTGTGCAGGATATACCCAGAAGTCCCAGTCGTTGATAGCGTTGCTGCCTTCAATACGAATCTCCATATTCAATTTCTGCGGTGTAGTGATGCCGTTCAGTTTCATATCTACACTTCCCAGCTGGCAAAGATTTCCGACAGGTATGTCCTGAGTACCTACTGTTCCGTGAGCGTATACTTTGCCATATTCATCTTTGATGCTGTACACGGTTTTGGCTCCCTGCAAGGGGGCTGCCCCGAAGTGCGACACTTCGATATCGGCATGGAAAGTCTCATCGTTGGTATACACGAATTTGGGAATGCGTGCCAATGGGACGGTCGGACTGCAGAAGCGTCTGAACTCATCTGCGTTGATATAGCCTTTTTCTTCAAAGAAGACATCCAGAAGACCTACCAATGCAGTTCCCTGACCGGAATAGTCATTCAGTGCCAGCAGTTGGAATCCTGCATAATCGGGTGTACGCAGTGTCTTTTCAATCTCGTGTTTGTAGCAGATTGCCTGAAGTTTGCCCGAAGCCATCATGAAGTCGTGTCCCATGCTGCCCATGTGATTGTCATTCAGGATATCCCGGAAGATTTCAAAGTTCTTGGCCTTGTTTACTCCGGTATATTTGCGTATCTCGCTGAAATTCGGGAATGCGCACCATTGTCCGGTCTCATGAGATACATACGGTTGCTTCACGGAATCGATTTTGGCACGGTAGTCGGACATGCTTTCCGGTTGCGAGCCGGCCCAGTTGAGACCGCGTGCTCCGGCTTTCACATGATATTGATTGTGAGGTTGCCATTGCCAGCTGCCTCCCACAGAGGCTCCTGTATATACGTGGCGGGGATCGGTTGCTTTCCAGTAATCGACGAATTTGCTTACCCAGGGTACCCAACGACCGGAAGGTTCGTTGCCACACGCCAGCATGCAATAAGAGGCGTAATTTCCGTATTCCTTAGTCAAAGCGATCGTTTCGTCCATCAGATACTTGTCGATAGGCTGTCCGTTGCCCAGTCTCGGACCATGATTGGGCCAGCTGGGACCTTCGGGTTGCAGGTAGAAACCGACCAGATCGGCAGCAATGAAAGCTGCTTCCGGTGGACAGAAAGAGTGGAAGCGCATGTGGTTCAGTCCGTAGCTGCGGCAGATGCGGAAAACCCGTTCCCATGAAGCCACATCCATCGGCGCATAGCCTGTAAGCGGGAAGTCACAGTTTTCCACTGTACCGCGGAGCATTGTCTTCCGTCCGTTGACGTAGAACCATTTTCCTTCTATCTTAAAATCACGCATGCCGAACTGCACTTGCTTCCTTTCAGACTGCTTGCCGCTGCTCAGTGTAGCCGTCAGCTTGTAGAGTGCCGGGTTGAATTCATCCCATGTCAGGAAGTCTTTTCCCATCGGAAGTTCCATTTCTACCCGATTGTCTCCTGACTGGATACGGAATGTCTGTTGAACAGGGGCTACCTTATGCCGGGTATCTGTATTGAAGCTTTCGGCAGAAAGCGTTATTTCTCCTTTGGCAGCGGAAGAGGATTTCACATTCATACGTACCAGCGCTTTCCGGTTGCTCAGATCGGGATATACCTGTATGTCATCGAAATAGACTTTAGGTGTTGTTTGCAGTTCGATTTTGCCTACGATACCGTTCCAGTTGCCCTGTGTCTGGTCGGTGATGCTATGTGAGTCCGGACCGACATTGATTTCTTTAATCCGGTTATCGATCCGGATAGTGATCCGGCAAGGTTTGCCGGGAGTGACTGCCGAAGTCAGGTCGTATACATGAGGAACACAAAGACTGTTCTGCATACCCATCTTCTTAGAGTTTACCCATACGGTCGTTTCGATATGCGGACGCTCCAGGAAAAGAATGATTCGCTCCCCTTTCCAGTCGGATGGAATTGTCACTTTCTTTTGATACCAGGCGACACCTACATAGTGTTTGTCGGGAGTCAGGAAGAAAGGTAATTTGACTTGCCCTTCTATCCGGTATTTCTCCATGTAAGGATTGAAATAGTAAGAACTGTCATATAAACTTCCTGTCCATTTGGTGCGTGCGGTTACGTTGTCCCCTTTCAGTTTTTCGGGCATGGAACCGGGCAGGTTGATAGATTCGTCGAGCGATTTATTGAACCATTGTTCTTTCACACCCGCATCTTGCCGGTCAATCTGGAAATCCCATGTCCCGGATAGGCTGAAAGAAGAGTTTTGCCCTCCTACAGTCAGTACAGAGGCGAATACAATGGCAATACTTACTAAAAGTTGTTTCATGATATGTAGGATTGATATGTTTCTCACTATGTTTTAAAATCTGGTGCTAAAGTAGGGGTTTTGGAGAATCAATAAAATAGAAAGATGTACAGATACATAGAATATTGTGCTAAAAATGGCTTTTCTGACGGTTGGTGTACGAAACTACATGAATGTGATAATATCTCCATTATCATTGATTTCTGATTTTCTGATGGATGCCATATCTTTGCGAAGTAAACTTTTTAATCTTAAGGTGAACCATGAAAAAAGTATTTGCCTGGATGGCTTTAACTCTCTGGTCAGTAATGACAATCTCGGCAGGTGAGACTGCTTATCTCTTTTCTTATTTTATCAATGACAGTAAGGACGGTCTGCATCTTGCCTACAGTTATGATGGACTGAACTGGACTCCTTTGAACGGCGGACGCTCTTTTCTGACTCCGGCTGTTGGTAAAGATAAATTGATGCGTGACCCCAGTATATGCCAAGCTCCCGACGGAACATTTCACATGGTCTGGACTTCCAGCTGGACGGACCGGATTATCGGATATGCCTCTTCCCGTGACTTGATTCATTGGAGTGAACAACAAGCCATTCCGGTGATGATGCATGAACCGAAGGCCCATAATTGTTGGGCGCCGGAACTCTTTTATGACGAAGCTTCGGAAACGTATTATATCTTTTGGGCGACTACTATCCCCGGACGTCACAAAGAAGTGCCCACCAGCGAAAGTGAGAAGGGACTGAACCATCGCATGTACTATGTCACTACGAAGGATTTCCGCACTTTCTCAAAGACAAAGATGTTTTTCAATCCGGATTTTAGTGTTATTGATGCGGCTATCGTGAAAGACCCGAAAGAGGGAGACCTGATCATGGTCGTTAAGAATGAGAACTCCAATCCTCCGGAGAAAAACCTGCGTGTGACACGTACCAAAGATCTGGCCAAAGGTTTTCCAACGAAGGTATCGGTCCCCATTACGGGAAAGTATTGGGCGGAAGGACCGGCACCTCTTTTTGTCGGTGATGCGCTTTATGTATATTTTGATAAGTATCGTGATCATCGCTACGGTGCAGTCCGTTCGCTGGATCATGGTGAAACGTGGGAAGACGTGTCCGATCAGGTTTCTTTTCCGAGAGGAATCCGTCACGGAACCGCTTTTGCGGTGGATGCTTCCGTAGTAGAGGCGCTGGTTGCCAACCGGGCTTACAATCCGTTGATCCCCGATAATCTGGCAGACCCTTCTGTCTCCAAGTTCGGCGATACGTACTATTTGTATGGTACGACAGATTTGGACTACGGATTGGGACGTGCCGGCACTCCGGTAGTGTGGAAGTCGAAAGATTTTGTAAACTGGAGTTTTGAAGGTTCCCACATTCGCGGGTTCGACTGGGCGAAAGGATATGAATATGTAAATGACAAAGGTGAAAAGAAGAAAGGATATTTCCGGTATTGGGCTCCCGGAAAAGTGATTGAACAGGACGGCAGGTATTATCTGTACGTGACATTTGTAAAACCGGACGAGAAGATGGGTACGTATGTGCTTGTGGCCGATCGTCCGGATGGCCCTTTCCGGTTTGCTGAAGGAAAAGGACTGTCTGTGCCCGGAACAGCGGAAGCGGATAGTCCCGCTATTGTACCGGATATCGATGGAGAACCGTTTGTCGATGAGGATGGGAAGGGATATATTTTTTGGCGGCGCAGGTTTGCCGCCCGTCTTTCGGATGATAAGCTGCACATAGAGGGTGAGCCGGTCAGTATCAAAACTGCCCGTCAGGGATACTCTGAAGGCCCGCTGATGTTCAAGCGAAAAGGTATTTACTACTATGTATATACCTTAAGCGGTCATCAGAATTATGCCAATGCCTACATGATGAGTCGTGAGTCTCCGTTGATAGGCTTTGTCAAACCGGAAGGCAATGATATCTTTTTATTCTCTGCCCCTGAAAATCAGGTTTGGGGACCGGGGCATGGCAATGTGTTCTATGATGAGGGAACCGATGCATATATCTTCGTCTATCTTGAATATGGAGATGGAGGTACCACCCGGCAGGTATATGCCAACCGGATGGAATTTGATGAAGACGGGACCATCAGGACGCTGGTACCGGACGCACGGGGAGTAGGCTGTTTGGCTGCTCCGCAGGAAACGAGAAAAAATCTGGCATTGCAGTCGCACTTTTATGCTTCCAGCGAGAAAGCGCCGCGTACTTCGACGGTCAGCATAGAGACACAACCCAACCAGCCCCTGCCGGATAAAGGCTCAGTGAAGAATTATACCCGTACACATACTTATCAGGCTGCCCATGTGGCGGACGAATCAAACGGAACCCGTTGGCTGGCGGCTGATACGGACAGCAGTCCCTTTATTACAGTAGATTTGAAAGAAGTACGGACAGTAAGTGAATGTCATTTCTTCTTTACCCGTCCCACAGAAGGGCATGCGTGGAGGCTGGAGAAATCCGCAGATGGAAAGAATTGGCAGACATGTGCCGAACAGGGCAAGGTACAGGCACGGTCTCCGCATATTGCCGGTGCCATCGGTGAAGCCCGCTATCTTCGTCTCCATATCCGTCGGGGAGATGCCGGCTTGTGGGAATGGAAGATTTATGAATAACTAAAACAGTGTAATAACTATAATGACAGAGAATATGAAGAGCAAAATTCTGACAGTCTTTTGTGCCGGTATTTTAGCCCTTTCCGGGGGAATGCAGTCTGCAAAAGCACAAACTTCTTCTTGGTTCAATGATAAGGATCTGACATTGACAGGGGTTTATTATTATCCCGAACATTGGGATGAAAGCCAGTGGGAGCGTGATTTCAAGAAGATGCATGAACTGGGATTCGAGTTTACCCACTTTGCAGAGTTCGCATGGGCGCAGCTGGAGCCGGAAGAAGGACGATACGATTTTTCCTGGCTCGATAAAGCTGTGGCTCTTGCAGCCAAATATGATCTGAAGGTCATCATGTGTACTTCTACCGCTACTCCGCCCGTATGGATGAGCCGGAAATATCCTGAAATTCTGTTGAAGAATGAAGATGGTACCGTTCTCGACCATGGTGCCCGCCAGCATGCCTCGTTTGCTTCGCCGCTCTATCGGGAATTATCGTATAAGATGATTGAGAAACTGGCACAGCATTACGGAAGTGATTCCCGTATTGTGGGATGGCAGCTTGATAATGAACCAGCCGTACAGTTTGATTATAATCCGAAAGCGGAGCTTGCTTTCCGCGACTATCTCCGTACAAAATACAATCATGACATTCAGTTGCTGAACGATGCATGGGGAACGGCTTTCTGGAGTGAGGCTTATTCCTCTTTTGATGAAATCACTCTTCCTAAGCGTGTCCAGATGTTTATGAATCATCATCAGATTCTGGATTATCGTCGTTTTGCCGCTGCGCAGACCAATGATTTTCTGAATGAGCAATGCCTGCTGATCAGAAAATATGCAAAGAACCAGTGGATTACTACCAACTATATCCCCAACTATGATGAAGGACATATCGGCGGTAGTCCTGCGCTCGATTTCCAGAGTTATACACGTTATATGGTGTATGGCGACAACGAGGGGATCGGACGCCGCGGATATCGGGTCGGAAATCCATTGCGTATTGCCTGGGCGAATGACTTCTTCCGTCCTATACAGGGTACGTACGGAGTGATGGAGTTGCAACCGGGACAAGTGAACTGGGGTGGCATTAATCCGCAACCGCTTCCGGGGGCTGTCCGTCTGTGGATGTGGAGTGTATTTGCCGGTGGAAGCGATTTTATCTGTACGTATCGCTATCGCCAGCCTCTGTACGGTACAGAGCAGTATCATTATGGAATAGTAGGAACGGATGGGGTAAGCGTCACTCCCGGCGGAAGGGAATATGAAACCTTTATAAAAGAGATAAAGGAACTCCGGAAACATTATGCTCCGCGCGAAACGAAGCCTGCTGACTATCTGGCACGTCATACCGCCATCCTTTTCAACCACGAGAATTCCTGGAGTATCGAGCGGCAGAAACAGAACCGTACATGGGATACTTTTGCACATATAGAGAAGTATTACCGGACTTTGAAGTCCTTTGGTGCTCCCGTTGATTTTATCTCCGAACAGAAGGAGTTGACGGAGTATCCTGTAGTGATAGCTCCTGCTTACCAACTGGCTGATAAGGCATTGGTAGACCGATGGATTGCTTACGTGAAGAATGGCGGTAATCTTGTGTTGACCTGTCGCACGGCCCAGAAAGACCGTTATGGACGTTTACCGGAAGCTCCTTTCGGTTCTATGGTTACTCCTCTGACCGGCAATGAAATGAACTTTTATGACCTGCTGCTACCGGAGAATCCGGGTACTGTCGTCATGAACGGAAAGGAATATACGTGGAATACATGGGGTGAAATTCTGATTCCCGCCTCAGATGCACAGGTCTGGGCGACGTACACCCGGGAATTTTATGAAGGTGGTCCTGCCGTCACATTCAGAAAACTGGGTAAAGGCACTGTAACGTATGTCGGAGTGGACAGCCACAATGGTGCGTTGGAAAAGGATATCCTGAAGAAATTATATGCACAGCTACAAATTCCTGTGATGGATTTGCCTTATGGAGTAACGCTGGAATACCGGAACGGGCTGGGGATTGTGCTGAATTATTCCGACCGTCCTTATACATTCAACGTACCGGAGGTAAGTAAGGTGCTGGTAGGAACTGAAGAGATCCCAACCGCAGGAGTATTGGTGTTTTCAATGTGAGGTGTTGATTTATAATAGATAAGTATAAAAAGATAAATAGGTAATGAAACAAATTGTAGGACTGGTATTGATTTTGTGTTGTACACAAATGGTGGCTCAGGAGGTTTTTCCTGACGGCAAGGCAATCCCTGAATGGTTCAGGGAAAACAAGGAAGTGAATGTGAATGCTTTAGGAAAGAAATATAGTATAACCAATTATGGGGTAGTGAACGACAGTACGGTGGTGCAGACGAAGAAGATACAGGAAGTAATTGATTTGGCTGCACAGAATGGGGGTGGAGTGATAGTAGTTCCCCAAGGTACCTTTTTAAGCGGATCGCTTTTCTTTAAGAATAATACTCATTTATATCTGGAGGAAAATGCGGTATTAAAGGGGAGTGATGACATCAGTCATTTCCCGGTGAAAATGACCCGTATGGAGGGACAAACTTTGAACTACTTTATGGCTTTGGTAAATGCAGACGGACTGGATGGATTTACTATTTCGGGAAAGGGAACTTTGAATGGAAACGGGCTCCGGTATTGGAAGTCATTCTGGTTGCGCCGTTCCATAAACCCGGATTGCACGAATATGGAAGAAATGCGTCCTCGCATTATTTATATGTCCAACTGTAAAAATGTTCAGATTGAAGGAATCAGGATTATGGATTCTCCTTTCTGGAGCACTCATTTCTATAAATGCAGTTTCCTGAAATTATTGAATCTCCGCATTACCTCGCCTGCCAGCCCCGTAAAAGCTCCCAGTACAGATGCGGTGGATCTGGATGTTTGTAATAATGTGCTGATAAAGAACTGTTATATGTCTGTCAATGATGATGCAGTAGCCTTAAAAGGCGGAAAAGGACCTTGGGCGGATAAAGATGACAATAATGGAGAAAATTATAATATTATTATTGAAGACTGTACTTATGGATTCTGTCATAGCGCCTTCACCTGTGGCAGTGAATCCATTCATAGTCGGAATGTGATTGTCCGCCGTTGTAAGGTGGATAAGGCACGTGCTCTCCTGACTCTTAAAATGCGCCCGGATACACCGCAAAAATATGAGTATATTTTGGTAGAAGATATCACAGGGAATGTGCAGAATTGTCTGAATATAGCTCCTTGGACACAGTTCTACGACTTGAAAGACCGCAAGGATATTCCCCTTTCTTATTCCAATAATATTACGATGCGCAACCTTGATATCGATTGCAATGTCTTCTTTAATGTGAAGAAGTCCAACCAATATAAATTGTCCGATTTCCATTTTGAGAATCTGACAGTACGGGCTAAGAAAGGAAATGTGGATCAGAGCATCATCCATTCATTGACAATGAATAATGTGAAGATAAACCAATAAAACGATAGAACGATGAAAAAGTTTTCACTCTTTATTTTGAGTTTGTTGTTCTGCACCGGCTATATGTCGGGGGCAGATTGGAATGTATACGTTGCCAGATATAAACAGGACAAGGCCTGTGCCATCAGCTATACTTTTGATGATGGATTGGCGGAGCACTATACACTGGTTGCTCCCCAACTGGAAAAGAGAGGTTTTCGGGGAACATTCTGGATATGCGGCTCCAATATAAACAAAGATAACAGGAATATAACCGACACTACAAGAATGACTTGGCCTCAACTTAAGGAAATGTCTGATAAGGGGCATGAGATATCCAATCACGGCTGGGCGCATAAAAACTTCGCACGTTTCCCGATTGAAGAAATCAAAGAGGATATTTTAAAGAATGATAGTGCTATCTTTGCAAATACAGGAGTAATGCCTCGTACTTTCTGCTATCCCAATAATAATAAAAAAGCGGAAGGGCGGAGGATTGCCGTACAGAATCGGGTAGGAACAAGAACTCATCAACGTTCGATTGGAAGTAAATCGACTCTGCAGGATTTGGAAAAATGGATGAATACCCTGATTGAAACAAATGACTGGGGAGTAGGTATGACACATGGCCTAACTTATGGTTATGATGCTTTTCGCAATCCTCAACGCTTGTGGGATCATTGGGATCAGGTAAAAGTGAGAGAGAATGAAATATGGGTAGGAACGTTTCGGGAAGTAGCTTCTTATATCAGAGAAAGAGAAGAAACGAAACTGGATGTTGTGAATAAAAAGAATACCCTGTTGATAACTCCGGAACTGAAATTGGATCAGAAACTCTTTGTAGAACCATTGACAATGGTGATTACCGGTAAGGATATAAAGAAAGTGACTGTAAAACAAGGGAAAAGAAAATTGCCTGTACAGGTTACCGGTGACAAGGTTCTTTTTGATTTCGATCCGTATGGAGATGTGATAAAGGTGACTTTGAAAAGTCGAAAATAAAATGGATTGGACAAATTTAAATACGATATAATAATGAAACAGAACTTTTTAAGATGGATGGTAAGCATGTGTTTCGGGCTGTTGTCCGTTACCATGGTTGTGGCAGGAGATCACTATAAGACTGTCAAAGTAAAAGCTCCTTTTCCGATGCAGCCGATCAAGATTTTTATTTATCCGGAGCAGGATTTTAAAATTACTGATTTTGGAGCTGTACCGGGTGGGGAAGTAAATAATACCCAGGCGATTGCTGCTGCTATTGACGCATGTAATAAAGCGGGCGGCGGGCGTGTTGTTGTTCCGGCAGGCACTTGGCTGACGGGCCCCGTACACTTTAAAAGCAATGTAAACCTCTGTTTGGAAGAAAATGCTGTATTGAGTTTCACCGATAATCCGGAAGATTATCTTCCGGCAGTCATGACTTCATGGGAAGGGCTGGAGTGCTATAATTATTCACCTCTGTTGTATGCATTCGAATGTGAAAATGTGGCAATCAGTGGTAAAGGAACGTTGCAGCCGAAGATGGGAACATGGAAAGTATGGTTTAAACGCCCTGCACCTCATCTGGAAGCATTGAAGGATTTGTATACAAAAGCTTCTACCAATGTGCCTGTCATTGAACGTCAGATGGCTGTTGGCGAAAATCATTTGCGTCCGCATCTGATACATTTCAATCGCTGTAAGAATGTAATGCTGGACGGATTTAAAATACGTGAGAGTCCTTTCTGGACAATTCATCTCTATATGTGCGACGGAGGAATGGTACGTAATCTGGATGTACGGGCACATGGACATAATAATGATGGCATTGACTTTGAGATGAGCCGTAACTTTCTGGTCGAAGATTGTTCTTTTGACCAGGGAGACGATGCTGTCGTAATCAAAGCGGGTCGTAATCAGGATGCGTGGCGGTTGAATACACCTTGCGAGAATATAGTTATCCGTAACTGCCGGATATTGAAAGGACACACATTACTGGGTATCGGTAGTGAGATTTCCGGTGGTATACGGAATATCTATATGCACGACTGTACGGCACCTAATTCTGTGATGCGTCTTTTCTTTGTGAAGACCAATCATCGCAGAGGAGGATTTATTGAGAATATCTATATGAAAAATGTAGAGGCAGGTACAGCACAGCGGGTACTTGAAATAGATACGGAGGTACTTTATCAGTGGAAAGATTTAGTGCCGACATACGAAAAGAGAATCACTCGCATTGATGGTATCTATATGGATAAAGTAAACTGTGAGTCGGCAGACGCCGTTTATGAGCTGAAAGGAAATGCTGAACTGCCTGTAAAGAATGTGCAAATCAAAAATGTAAAGGTCGGGTCGGTTAAGAAGTTTGTGAAGAAAGTAAGTAATGTTGAAAATGTAGTAGAAAAGAAGATAACTTATCAAATGGAGAATCATAAAGACTGAGTAAAAAAGTTCATATATGAACTTTAATTTGTTTTTGGGTTCATCTCTGTTTTTGGGAAAACTGCCGGATCATTCCTTGTTTAATTGATTTTTTTATTTAGGGTCTGGTTTGTATAAAAAGTAAGTGATCATATTTAAACGAAAGTCTCGGGTAGTTTGCGGCTACCTGAGACTTTATCGTTTTTACGGGTGATAAGTGATGAATAATCTATGTAAATGTACAAACTTCTATGTACTGATATTGAAATCGAACCTATCTTTGTGACACTATGAAATTATTAATATGCACAAAATGAAAAAACTGATTTTATTATCTTTATTGACTCTTCAATTTAGTTTGCTCATCGCACAAGATACTGGTGAACAAGTGCGTTTGTCCCGATTGTTTAATTTCGGATGGAAATTCCAGACTGGTGATTTGAAGGATGCGTATTCCTTGAACTATGATGATAGTAATTGGCGTGTGCTGGATTTGCCTCATGACTTTCAAATAGAACAGCCGTGGAACCAGGGTGCGGGTGGAGCGCGTGGCTTTAAAGCGATGGGAACCGGTTGGTATCGTAAGGCTTTCAAAGCTGAACCTGAGTGGAAAGGAAAACGAGTACTGCTTGATTTTGAGGGAATTATGTTAGTGGGTGATGTCTGGGTGAACGGTCAGAAAGTAGGAAGTACAGACTATGGTTATCTTGGATTCGAAACGGATATCACCAAATTGCTTAGATATGATGCAGATAATATAGTAGCTGTCAGTGCTTCTACAGGCAATAAAGGAGGATCACGCTGGTATACAGGAGGAGGTTTGTTCCGGGATGTCCATCTGTTGGTAAAAGATTCCGTTTCCATAGCCCGTCATGGAGTGTTTATATCTACTCCTAAAATAACTGAACAAAGTGCTGATGTTAATGTACAGGTTGAGTTGGAAGGTATTCGTGGGAAGCAGCTGGATATAGAAATCAATGCCAGAATTTTTTCTCCGAAAGGTGAACTGGTAACGGAAACAAAGGGAATGGCTCCTAAGAAAAACAAGTTGGCTACCGTTGAGGTACCTCTTCCGATAGTTACTGTTTCCAATCCTCAGTTATGGTCTTGTGAAACTCCGAATCTTTATAAAGCAGAAATAACATTGCTCCATAAGGGGAAAGTTATCGATAATGTAACTGAGACTTTTGGTATTCGTACACTTGAATATTCTCCGGAGTTTGGCTTTAAACTAAACGGTAAGAAGTTATTCTTGAAAGGTATTGCCAATCATCACGATTTAGGTGCTGTGGGAGCAGCCGCATTCGACCGTGCTATTGAACGACAGTTTGAATTACTTAAGAAGTTCGGCTATAATCATGTCCGTACATCGCACAATCCTTATTCGAAGTCTTTCCTTGAATTGGCAGATAAGCATGGTATCCTGATTGTAGATGAATTGATTGATAAGTGGAGTGATAAATCTTACTGGGGAGGCCGGGTGCCTTTTACTCAGTTATGGTATAAGATGATTCCCGAATGGATCAAGCGTGACAGAAATCATCCTTCGGTTATTATGTGGAGTATAGGCAACGAATTGCAGATGCGGGAAGATCTGGCCGGATTTCCTACCGGTGATTGGGGTGTTACGACTTATCGAATTTTCGATGTGCTTGTGAAACGTTATGACTCTACCCGTAAGACAACGGTGGCTATGTATCCTTCGCGGGCAGGTGCCATTAGTCGAAAAGAGTCAGACTTCAATAAGAAAATCCTTCCTCCTGAGCTGTCTACAGTGACCGAAGTGGCCAGTTTCAACTATCAATATGTTGATTATGCTAAGTATCTCGAAGCTTGTCCCGGATTGATCGTTTATCAGAGTGAGGCAACAAGTAGTGAACTTACTGCTCCTTTCTTTGGTATGGATCAGGATAAGATGGTAGGACTTGCTTATTGGGGAGCTATTGAATACTGGGGAGAATCGAATGGGTGGCCTAAAAAAGGTTGGAATTATTCATTCTTTAATCATGCTTTGGAACCTTATCCACAAGCGTATTTGATAAAAAGTGCGTTTAGTGATGAACCTCTGGTTCATATCGGAGTAGTAGATAGTAAGAAAGAAAGTATTGAATGGAATGATGTCACAGTGGGCCGTATGCCTCTTTCTTCTCATTGGAACAGACCTGAAGGAAGTAAGCAGAACCTGTTCACTTATACAAATGCTGACGAAGTAGAATTGCTGGTTAATGGAAAGTCTTTCGGCATTCAGAAGAATAAACGAGATGATATACAGAGCCGCAATATGATCTATTGGAAAGACATACCTTATGGCAAAGGAGGAAATATACTGGCGATAGCCCGTAACAATGGAAAAGAAGTGGCACGTCATCTGTTGGAAACGACAGGTAAGGCAAAAGCGCTGAAAATAGAACTGGAAAATGCAGACTGGAAGGCAGATGGAATGGACTTGCAGTATGTGAAGGTATATGCTGTTGATGGTAAAGGACGGGTAGTACCTGCTGCCGAAGGTGAAGTCACTTTTGAAGTTTCAGGTGAAGCCAGACTGATTGCTGTAGATAATGGTGATCACATGACCGATGAGCTTTTCTCCGGAAATCATAAGAAGCTGCATCAAGGGTTTGTGATGGCTATATTACGTTCCAGTCAAACCGGTGGTGATGTGAAGGTCAAAGCTTCTCTGAAAGGATTGAAGAGTGCGGAAAAGAAGATGATGACCAAATGATAAATGAAATAATAAATAAGGGTTGTCTAACCCCTTATTTTTATTGAAAATAGCCCTCGCCACAGATCGTTGTAGCGAGGGCTATTTTGTTGAGAGGGGAGTTTTGACATCCCCTTATTTATATGCTATAACTGCCTTTTCTCGTAAATGTCTTTTTGGCCTTATTCTTATCAATGAAATCCACTTTACATCCGTCAGGTATTTCAATCAGATTTTTACCTTCTTTGGATAGTTTCAACTTGATTTTACCTTCTTTGACAGGGAATTCGATATTTGCCCATTTCAAATCCATTAGTTCAGGACGTATGATATAATGATTCGATTTTGTTGGAGATTGGCTGAAACCTGCTATGCCATTTAAAACAGCCACTACTCCCGGAACTCCATTAGCGCCATGACATAAACTTAGACCATAAGGACGTTTATAGAAGACCAGTTGTTCATCTTTGGGCTTCTTGTATGAGAAGTTTTCCGGAAAACGGGTATGTCCCTGTGCAAGCCAGTCACCAAATACAGTAAAAAGGAAGTCCCACATTTCTCTGACCTTACCTGCTTTTGAATAAGCAAGGAACTCATATCCTTTCTCATAACTTACATAATCATGGTAATAAGGAATGGTGGGGAGTACTTCAAACAGATGATCATACCGTTCTTTGGGAAATATATCGGCAAGGATAGCCCAGTACTGGGCATGATGTGAAATCACTGTATCCAGTTTGCCGTCTTTGGTATATCCGTTTATGAATAATCCCTGTTCTTCATTCCAGAAATGTTTGATTATACTTTTCTTTAAAGCCTCAGCTTTCATTCGGTAATGTTTTGCTGATTTTCTGTCCCCCCATTTTTCGGAGAAGTCTGTACCAATCTTGTAATTATAATAAAGCATTATTTGTGCATACGTAGGAGTTCCCTTCTTGTCAGGGCCTCTTCTGGTAGCCCATCCCGGTACAAATCCCCAGCTGACACCGACATTGGCGGAGATAAAGCCACGTTCATCCTGAAGAGTCTCGTAGAGTTTCAGCAGTTGTTCTATGCGGTCACGATAGGAGAGGATCGTATTGAAATCTCCATATCTTTGGTAATAATGATTAAAACCTATCAAAGCATGAAGCGGATAATCCGGTATTCCTAAATCTGTTTTTTGCGGATTTAGCGGGAGCATAGCTACTGAAAGGCTGTTGCGCGAAACCTGTTCATCTCCAAAAAGATAATCTCCGGCAAAGGTACTTAAAACGGCATCCATTGACCAAGGCAGATAGTCTCTCTTGATACCATCCAGATAAAAGCCGTGCGTGCTGGTATGCAGGGAGGCAACCGAAGCATTCCAGATGTTATTCATACGTTCGTCATTGCATTCAAAGGACATCAGGAAGTCTACGGGCCATATTTTAGCCTTAAACTTAACATCAGATATCTCACATTCTTTATCACTAAATATTTTCAGATAGCGGACCGCCCTTTCCGGAAGGATAATTTGCTGTTCTCCTTCTGTCAAAGAATAGGATTCAATAGGATATTGTTCGAAGAGTTTGGTGTTTTCGTTTAATGCCTCTTCCGGACTTTCTCCTACAAAAGCAGTGAGCTTTCCCTCACCTTTGGCAGTGAATGCGACTTTTCCGACTTCAATATGGAAAAAGTCAACTAGAATATATCCATTCTTTTGAATCTTTATTTTCTGATTCTCAACTGTTGCGTTTCGTATAGGTAAGATTGAAATCGGATGAATGGTAACCTCTGTTTCCGGATCATCCAAAGGCATTCTGCCTGTAGTGCCGAATACCGGAGATGTTTCTGCAATATTCCATTCAATACCATCCATACTTGCTTTCCAATGATCCGTTGAGACTTCTCCATTGAAGGATACCTTAATGGCAGGCAGATTATTATCAGTCTCTACTTTAAATAATAAAGTTGATTTTCCTTTAGGCAGTGTAAGAGAACTTTTGTCGGAATTGCCTGCTTCTTTTTCATTGACAGATACTTTTACCTTTCCGGTAGATGTCCATTCCATTAGCGTTTCTGCCGGCAAGTTTACTTCTTTACAGAATGAGGTATGATATACCGGAGCATAAAATTTGCCGGGATACCCTACGTTCACACAACGTTTCTCCGATTCTTTTAGTCTTTTCTGCTGAAGATGCGCACTCAGCTGTCCCGGATACCAGATATACTCTCCGTTTCCATTCCTTACCGGTGCATCCGGGATTTCTACAGCCGGGTCCAGTAAAGGA
This sequence comes from Bacteroides faecis, assembly GCF_020091505.1. Lineage (NCBI taxonomy): Bacteria > Pseudomonadati > Bacteroidota > Bacteroidia > Bacteroidales > Bacteroidaceae > Bacteroides > Bacteroides faecis. The sequence goes on from NZ_CP081916.1 coordinate 2,409,826, forward strand.
TCATACTGTATATTTTGTGCTTGGATTGTATATGAGGAAGCATACAAACTTAAATATACAAGTATAAATTTCAATTTTACATTCATTGTTTTATCTTTATTTTAAGTGTTTTCACTTAGGATTACCGGAAGTCAAACATCAGATTCAGATGAAGCCCTTCGTCTCCCGATTTGATCCGGATATTTCCCGGCTGGCTGTTGGGACCTTGCTGTTCGATGGGTTTGAACGAGCAGATAGCCGGAATATCGAGTAAGAATGAAAGGTCACCTTCAGGGAATGCAGGCATTGTATCTTTCACACGTCCTGCGGGTTCTTCGGGAGTAAATACCCGGAAGAAGATGCCATCATTACGGGAATAAACAGTAAACGAAGTCTTTTCACCTTCCAGAGTTGCCCAATAGAGATTGGCATGGTAGCCTTTGAACTCCGGATATATCAGATTCTCAAAGCTTTCTCCGGTGATGGTGTTATTGTAGTCTTTGTGCCAGATGCCGTAGTTTGTTCCTGCAATACGGTTTTTCCAGACCCGATAAGGACCACGTCCCATCCACTTCATGCCCGAGCAATTTTGTTCCGGATAAGAGAAGGTAAGTCCGAGATTGAAAATCTGGGAATCCATAAAAGCATCGTCAAAGCCGCTGCCACCGGAACCACGGTTCAACAGAATAGCATCCATGTAGAGCAAACCTTCATTTGTCAGGCGCCATACAATCGAATCTGCTGCACCTTTGTATTTGGCACAATAAATGGCTCCGTCGGAGGAATGACGGGTATAGCTGAGCGAAGGTTCATATCGCATCTTCATACCTACTGCCACCGGACCATCTTTGAATGGAACCTCAGTCTCACCGGATGTAATGTGACGAATCATACCGGTTGCCGCATCGAAGGTTACGCAGACTTTACTGCTCTTTAGTTCGATGGCATCAGCTGTTTGCCGGGCTTCTGCCTTTGGGGGAGCAGGAGTGGGCGCAGCCTGTGTCAGCTTGCGTTCAAAATATCGTTTTACCAGATGAATCGGGTAAGTCCAGTTACAGATACTTTTTCCTTCTTTATCGAATGCTTCCAGTTCAAGTATATCCCCTTCCCGGAATGAATCGGGCAGTTCAAAACGGGCAGTGCCTGTTTCTCCCGGATTGATGGATGGAAGTTGAACTCCTCCTTCGGCGATTACCTTTCCTGTTTCTGTGTTTCCTTGAAGAGGAGTGCCGCATGTCAGAACTTTGTAAGACATACGACAGTCTTTCAGGTTGGTAAAGGTATATTCATTGGTCAGTAGGAAACTGCCGTCGAAGTGGTTGGTAATGAGAAGAGGTTTCAACTGGATAGGCGACCATTGTGCACGGATAGCGTAATAGCTTCCTTCTTTTTCGCGGCGTGGTCCCACTACTCCGTCAGGTGCATTTGACTTGTCGGAATCGAGTATTCCTCCTTTATCACTGCGCTTGGGAGCTTCATCGCAATAGACCCAGATAAATCCTCCTGCAAACAATGGATTGGTGCACCATCGATCCCAGAAATCACGCAGACCGGCTCCCCCTCCCTGATCGTACATGGCATGCATGAATTCGGTCGGCATGAATACCTTATAACCATTCGTAAAACGTGCCACTCCTGTCAGATAAGTAGGGTAGTGGTGGGTATCCAGTTCATTAAAGTCAGCCCAGGGATGCACCATGTGACGCTTTTGCAGCCTGTCATATTGGGCAAATAAAGGATCGGTTTGCGTATTCCAGCCACCTTCATTTCCGTTGCTCCAAAGGATGATGCATGGATGGTTAACATCCCGTTCAATCATTTCTTTCACGAGTTTTGCCCCGACTTTGGAGTCATAACTGTTTTGCCAGCCTGCCAGCTCATCCATGTAGACAAGTCCCAGTGAGTCGCACATATCGAGAAAATGTTCATCGGGCGGATAGTGCGAACGGACAGCATTCATATTCATTTCTTTAATGAGCTGGGCATCCATGCGGCTTAATGCTGCATTGGTGGTACGCCCTCCATCTACGGAGAATGAATGACGGTTGATTCCTTTTATCACTAATTTAGTACCGTTCAGGTATACTCCGTCCTGCGGAAAGAACTCTACGGTACGGAAGCCGATACGTGTTTCCCTGGTCTGTACGATTTTGCCTTCGGGATTCTTCAGTTCCAATTTGACTACATATAAGTTGGGGGCTTCTGTAGACCAGGGGACTATGTTTGTCCATTCACCGCTGATCATCTGTTCTTTACCGGAGTTGTTGATTGGATGAGTGATTGTTGTTTGTCCATTGGAAGTATATACGGTTTTCCCATCTTTTAATGAACGGACGGATACGACGATTTCATGCCCTTTGGCATCTCCTTCCATATCTATGGAAGCTTGGAATTTCCCTTTGTGGTCTGCACTTAAAACAAAGTGCTTCATGTGTATCTGTGGCAGAACTTCCAGCCATACAGGACGGTAGATTCCGCCAAATAACCACCAGTCTGCTTTCCGTTCGGCGGCATTGATCGATCTGTTGGCTGATTCTTTGGCTACTTTTACTTCGAGCTGGTTCTTTTTCCCGAGGTTAAGTAATTCGGTAATGTCGTAACTGAAACGATAGAATCCCCCTTGGTGCAGTTCGCCTGCCGGTTTGCCGTTGATGATGATTTCGGCATCCGTCATCACTCCATCGAAGAAGATCTTTACCCGTTGCCCTGCCCATGATTTAGGGACGTCGAATTTATAGCGGTAGATTCCGGTTTCATCACTGGGGCGTTGTCCTTTCACCGTGTACCAACGTCCGTAGGTATATTCTCCAAATCCCTGTAGCTCCCAATTACAGGGAACTTCGATCTTTTTCCATTTACCGCTATTCTGTCCCGCAGAACAGAAAAAGTCCCAGGTCCTGGTATCATCGATACCTGTTCCCGAAAGGTAGATACGTTCGGGATGAGGTGCCTGTGCCTGCAAGGTTACCCCGTTCCATAGGGTAAAGAAAACCCAAAGCACAAACATACTTATAATTTTGTTGTTCATATCGTTATTCTTACACGTTAAGTTTTTCTGTTTCCATATAATCAGAGAAAGTTATTGCCTGGATAATGTAAAACGGTCTATGTCCGGTGCCCATCCGAAATCATTTCCCATTCGCACCGTATTATAACCTTTTTGTAAGGTGACAGGGATCGTAATGGATTTCACCTCCTTGTTGCTGTTCAAATCTTTGAGCACAGTTTCCGTTCCGTTGACGGACACTTCCAGTTTGCGATTCTTGTCACAACTGTAGAAGATAGTCATGTTATACTTACCTCCTTTTTCGCTGTATACTTCACTCCATTCGGCGAAGTTTTCTTCCCGACCGCCCAATCTGGATATTTTCATTTTACCGGAACAATCAGCGTCAGGTACGTAGACAATCGGTTTGGATTTTTTGCCCAAGTCGTCATAGCAAGGCAGATACGCCCATTCGGCTTCATAACAAACGGGTTCCAGTCGCTTTTCAGCCTTCACTTTACATATCAGTACGCTATGTGGCTGAACCGTCTGCCGGATTTCCCCTTTCATTTTCCCAAGATCCTCTTGTTTGATTAAATCCCGTACTTTTACCTCACCTCCCAGTTCCAGAGTTTCGAAAGGAACGATAAAGTCACAGGGCTGATCGGACGGATTATATAAGGCTACCGCTCTAGTTAATCCACGTTTCTGTTCGATGTCCTTAACCAGCACATAACTTTCATTTTCATGTTGTACGACGTGTGCCTGTAATCCTAATACATCTTGGTTCAGTGCGATAAGCTCTTTATTTTTAAGTAGTTTCAATGAAAAATCGGGAATTGTATTCATATCACATCCGATCAGTAAGGGAGAACTCATGATACACCACATTCCAAAGTGAACTTCTTCTTCGTTGGGTTTCAGCCCGCGTCCGATTTCGAGCATATCCATATCGTTATAATGCCCGCCGGTAGCGTAAGCAGAAAGATATAAGTTCTTTTCAATAATCCCTTTGACAGAATTCCATTTGGGGCGGATATCCGGACTGATACGCCAGGAACGTGCCAGTTTTTTGGCCCAGGTGCCGGGGAATGCCCATCGGCAGATGTTGATAGATACATCCGTTCTTCCGGTGTTGGCAATAGCCTGGCAGATTGCGTTGTAACGTTTTTCTTCATCCAGTCCCAGTTCACGTCCGCCACAATAATCGATTTTAATGAAATCGTAGTTCCATTCTTTGATATATAAATCCATATCCTGCTGTTCGTGTCCATACAGTCCGGAGCCTACTCCGTTTGCATCGTTGTCATAGATGGAACCGCAGGTGTTGTCTCCTGCATCCGAATATATTCCGGCTCTTAGTCCCAGAGAATGGATATAGTCAGAAACCACTTTCATCCCGTTCGGAAAGCGGTCGGGGTGCGGATGCATTTTACCTGTCTCGTCCCGGTAGCCGAAAAAGCCGTCATCTATATTGATATAGTTGTAACCTGCCTCTTTCAGCCCGTGCTTGATTAAAGCGTCAGCTTGCTGTTTTATTAACTCTTCACTGATATTCACGTGATAGGTATTCCACGAACTCCATCCCATGATAGGACGGTCGATGTCTTTTTGGGCAAAACTAGTTGCCATAAACATAGTAGATAAAATGCCGCAGGCAATCAGATGTTTTTTCATACGTTGGTAGTCTTTTGTAGAAATGGATAACTTTCTTGGCAAAGATAGGCAAAGTCATGGCGTGCTCCAATGGTAAATAAGTATAGAAAGATGGAAAATCGTCCGTTTATTGGGGTATTTAGGCCAAAAAAGACGAGCAGTGAGATAAAAAGCGTATAATTTTAATGGAAAACGTATGAATTTCCATGTGCTGATATAGAAACTACCTTTATCTTTGCCATCAAATGAAAAATACATCAAGAAATGACACATTTAAAAATCTTTTTATTGTTAATCGTTTGTGCATTTTCCGCTCAGGCAGCGAATGCGCAGAATAGTAAGACGACTGTCGACGAACTGAATGGCAAGAGAATCGGAGTAATTGGCGATAGCTATGTGCGGAATCATAAAGAACCGTTTGAGAATACATGGCACTATAAGTTTGCGAAGAAGCATGGCATGGAGTACTTTAATTATGGAAAGAATGGAAATAGCATCGCTTATTCCAGTCCGCGTTGGGGGAAAGCAATGTATCTTCGGTATGCAGAAATGGCGGACAGCCTTGATTATGTCATTGTCATCGGCGGACATAATGATGCTTTTAAACTGGATTCTATCGGGGGGATTGATAACTTCAAAGATAAAATGGAGATTCTGTGTAAAGGACTGGTCGAGAAATATCCGACGGCAAAAATATTTTTCTTTACCCGTTGGAATTGCAAAAACTTCAAAGGAAGCGATTCGGAAAAGGTAGTTGATGCCATGATTGAAGTTTGCGGCAATTACAGTATTCCTATTTTTGATTGTGCAAGAAAAGGAAGTATCTATGCGGATAATGATACTTTCAGAAAAATCTATTTCCAGAAAAGTAAAAACAATACGGATACGGCGCATCTGAACAGTAAGGGACATGACCGTTTCTTGAAAGTCGCGGAGAGTTTCCTGCTGCAATATTAATTGAATAAAAAAATGAAAATAGTAAGTATTATGAATAAGGGACTGTTTATTTGTATATGGTTGTTGGCTACAGTTTGGCTGGCGCAAGCCCAGACTTTTAAAAATCCGGTTCTGCCGGGCTTTAATCCTGATCCTTCGATCTGCCGGGTGAATGATGATTATTATATGGTCACCTCTTCTTTTACATGGTATCCCGGAATCCCCATTTATCATAGTAAAGACTTGGTCAATTGGGAGATTGTAGGACATGGTATTAGCCGTCCGGACATGATTGACATGAATGGACTGAATGATAATGATGGAATATGGGCAGTTACTATACGTTTTCATGAAGGTCTGTTTTATTTAATCACAACCGGATCAAAATGTGGCGGTAATTTTTATATAACAGCTGCTGATCCTAAAGGTCCTTGGTCTGATCCTGTATGGCTGAAAGATGCGCCCGGAATAGACCCGTCATTATTTTGGGATGATAATGGAAAATGTTATTATATCGGGAATACATGGGATTTTAAAAGCTCATGGCCGGCCCAATGTGCTATATGGATGCAAGAGTTGGATCTCAGCCGGAATAAATTGGTGGGCGAGCGTAAGATTCTGACTTACGGGCATGCGAATAATGCAACTTATGCAGAGGGACCTCATCTTTATAAGATAAACGGGAAGTATTTATTGCTGATGGCCGAAGGAGGTTCAAGTTATCATCATGCAGTGACGGTGCATCAAAGTAAGTCTTTGTGGGGACCTTATGTTGCAGATAAAACCAATCCGGTATTATCACACCGCCATTTAGGTGAAAACTATCCTATTCAGGGATTGGGACATGCTGATCTCGTACAGACTCAAAATGGAGAATGGTATTCAGTTGTTTTGGGAAAAAGAATGATAAAAGGGTACAATCCGCTTGCAAGAGAAACTTTCTTATGTAAAGTCAATTTTGAAAATTCGACTCCTATTTTCAATCCGGGGTATGGAATCGTGCTGCCGGAGCAGGAACGTCCGGATCTGCCGTGGCAACCAGTGAAGGTTGAACCTGTAAGAGATGACTTTGAAACAGAGAATCTGGCATCAAAATGGTATTTTGTAAGAATCCCCCGAAAGAAATTCTATACTCTGGAAGATAACTGTTTAAATATATCGTTGCAGCCTGAAGTCATCGACAGTCTGGTGAATGCCGCCATGATTGTACAGAAGATAAAACATCATGATTTCACAGCAATGACTAAACTGGAATTTCAGACGAAAAAAGAAAATGAACAGGCGGGTTTGGTCGTTTACCGTACGGCTACCGGATATTATACACTGATGAAAGATAAATCTGGTATTGTATTGACTAAAAAGCATTTAGGTAAAAAGGAAGTCGTAAGCCGCATTCCTTATGCTAAGAAAGACGTTTATCTGAAAGTTACCGCAAACGGATTGAATGTTGATTTTAGTTTTGGCGAAACGATCGATAATATGACGAATATCGGTGGAACCCAAACGCTGGAAGTAATATCGGACAATAAGTTTAATAAGTTCAATGGTTCGGGAGTTGGAGTCTACGCGACAAGTAATGGAAAGCTATCCAGGAACAAGGCAGCATATGACTGGTTTGAATATCAGGAAACCATTAAATAAAAGAAAACAAAGAAGGCGATGAACACATTAACGAATAATCCATTCCGGAGAATCTCAAACAGATTATTGCTGGGAATGCTGGTTTTTCCTTTAGTGCTATCCGTCCATTCACAAACACGTGAATATATACCGTTGCGGGAGAAGTAGGCCCTGAGCTTGTGACAGAAGAAATAGCCTCCATTCAGGCTCCTTGGGCGATGCCTGAAATGAAGCGTCCGGTCTTTAAAGACCTCACATATTCCATCGTGGAAACAGGTGCCAAATCTGAGAAGATGGTTACTAAAGCAATCTAGAAAGCGATAGACGAAGTGAGTCGTAAAGGTGGAGGAAAAGTAGTGGTACCTCCCGGAGTCTGGAAAACCGGTCGTATAGAGTTAAAGAGTAATGTGAACCTGCATTTGGAAGAAGGTGCGGAACTGCATTTTAGCGGAAACATCAAAGATTATCTGCCTGTTGCCCTGACTCGTTATGAAGGGATTGAAGTCTATTCATTAGGAGCACTGGTATATGCTGATAATCAAGAAAATATAGCACTGACCGGTCATGGGAGACTGATAGCTCCCACGACCGATTGTGAAATATGGAAACATCAGTGTTCCGTTTCGATAGAGCAGTATGTGGAGTAAAATCCGGATGAATCTAGCCGGAATTGCTTTCTGGTGGGACATGTTGGGAGAAGAAAAACATGTCGGTGATTTGGCTAAGCGTTTGCCGGCTCTTCCCGTCACTCCTTTGACTCCTTCTTTCAAGAATATCGCAGCCCGTGATATCATTGTTGTTTATTGATTTGAATGGTATCCCCGAAACTCCGGCAGAGAATTGTTTGATAGAAAACCTGATGGGAAAGACCGATAAATTGATACGGATGACAGATGTGAAAGGTTTTACACTGAAGAATATCACAATTCAGAGTAAAGACTCCACTGTTTTGATCGACGATGGACGCAATATTCTCTTTGAACAAGTGCATTTCCAGATACCGGGCGGGAAAGTGAAAATAAAGACACAGGGTGACTTGGCAAAAGAGCCGCAGTTTGTCCGTTGCTTGATGAAAGAATATTGATAAGACGAATTATATTCATAAAAAAATAAAAGATGAGAAAGTCCTGTGTATTTTTGCTTATAATTACTCTATGTAGTAGTCTAAGCTTTGCTCAAAGTAAAAAGTCAGTTTCTATCCTGGGTGACTCCTATTCCACATTCGAAGGCTACTTGCAGCCTGATACCAATAGTATATGGTATTATACTATTCCGAGGCATAAGACTGACGTTGTCTCTGTACGACAAACTTGGTGGCATCAATTTATCAAAGAGAATGATTATCGGCTTTGTGTCAATAATTCTTTTTCGGGAGCTACCATTTGCAATACTGGATACCGTCAGGCAGATTACTCCGACCGTTCCTTTATCACTCGTATGGATGAACTGGGATGTCCGGATGTCATTTTTATTTTTGGTGCTACGAATGACTGTTGGGCGGGTGCTCCCCTCGGAGAATATAAATACGGCGGATGGACCAAAGAGGATTTGTACCGATTCCGTCCCGCTATGGCTTATATGCTCAACCACATGATTGACCGTTATCCAAATGTTGAAATCTACTTCCTGTTGAATTCCGGTTTGAAAGAAGAATTCAACGAATCAGTCAGAGCAACCTGCAAACACTATGGCATAGATTGCATCGAATTGCATGATATTGATAAACAGAGCGGGCATCCTTCCGTCAAGGGGATGGAGCAAATTTGCGACCAAATAGAAAACTTTATTTTAAAGAAAGATAAAGAATGAGAGTATGAATGTCTAATGTTTGGATTCTTTACGTAAAGCATTACGTGCCTTTTTCCCTTTTCTTATCATCGACTAATGGGAGATTGCCTTACTTTTGCCGTTATACTATAGTGTAAATCAAACGAACTATCAAACTAACTAACAGAAGAAAAACATGTACGGAAAGAATCTTAAATTAGCATTAATGGGGGCATTGTTGCTCATCAGTAATGTCACTTTCTCACAAGTGACGGAACGGGAGCGCCCTAAAGAGTGGGATCAGCTGGTAAATGGTGCCCGCTTTATGGATCGCTTTTTACCAATGAAAGGAAACAAGCTGTCATCTGATACGTGGGGAACCGCCGGTGTGCGTCCGCGATATGTTGATAATGGCATTGAAGACCGCATCTGGTCTTACTGGGGCGGAAATATCCGCAAAGGAGAAGACGGAAAATACCATCTTATGGTCTGCGGCTGGCTGGAAGCTTCCCCAAAAGGACATATGGAGTGGGGCAATTCATGGGTATTCAATACGGTAAGCGATAACTTGACCGGACCTTTTAAACCTGTCAATATCATCGGCAAAGGTCATAATCCTGAAATATTCAGAGCAAAAGACGGGCGATATGTCATTTACGTAATTAACGGTCGCTATGTTTCTGATGATATCAATGGTAAATGGGAATATGGAAAGTTTGATTTCAATGCCCGCGATCGCCGGATTATAGAGGGATTGTCCAATCTGTCATTTGCCCAACGGGAAGACAGCTCTTATATCATGGTTTGTCGTGGCGGTGGAATCTGGATCAGCCGGGATGGCTTGTCGGAATATAACCAGTTGACGGACAGCCGTGTTTATCCGAATGTGAAAGGACGGTTTGAAGATCCTGTCATTTGGCGTGACCATATTCAGTATCATATGATTGTAAATGACTGGTTGGGGCGCATAGCTTTCTATCTCCGTTCCAAAGATGGTGTAAACTGGGTTACAGATCCCGGAGAAGCGTATATGCCGGGCATTGCTGTTCACGAAGATGGCCGCGCTGAAGACTGGTTCAAGTACGAACGTATCAAAATGTATCAGGATAAGTACGGACGTGCTGTTCAAGCCAATTTTGCTGTGATCGATACGCTGAAAAATAAAGATAAGCCATTCGATAATCACAGTTCGAAGAATATCAGTATTCCGCTGACCCCGGGAGTATTGCTGGCTATCTTGGACAAAAAGCCCATAACAGCTCAAACTAAAACTATCCGATTGAAAATACAAGCAGAAGACGGCTTCAATCCGCAAACCGATATCGATCTGAATTCTTTGCGTTTTGGTGCTTCCACCGAAGTGAATTACGGCAGGGGAAGTAAAGTGCTGAAAACTGAAACAGATGGTAATGATCTGATCGTGACTTTCGATGGAAAAGGAAACGGAATGACTGAAGATGAATTTGCTCCGAAACTGATAGGGAAATATAAGAACGGAAAAATGCTGTATGGGTATGCGCGTTTACCCTACATTGATTATATTGAACCGATCCTCTCGGCACGTGCACCTGTTTTTGTCCAATCGGATAAAGGCTGGGAAGGAAATATTGAAGTGCAGAACTTTGGACAGGTCAGTTCACAGAAGGCTTTGGTAAAGATCGAATATAAGAAGGATGGCAAGATGATAAAAGTAGCTTCTGCTACAGTGCCGCCTCTGACACCGTATGAAAAAACAGATGTACGGTTTGTGACTAAGGCTAATTTTGAGAAAGCCAAAGACTATGATTTCCTTGTGACTATTTCTTCCGGCAAGAAGGTGTTGTCCACTTTCCGTTTGAAACAGAAAGTAGGTGAATAGATGATTCATTGTGAGAAAAACAATATTACTTACTGAATACAATCCCATATAGAAAAAAAGTCTCTTTCTATTGTCACTTATCACTTGTGATAGATAAATGTTTAGTAATCAGGTGAGAATGATAAATAAAAAGTGATAATAGGAAGTGATAATAAGGTGATAATAGAATTTTCAAGCATTTCTATTATCACCTCTGTTTTATACTTTTCTTATTTAATAGGTTGATTTTCAGATTTTAAGTATATAATCCGATTACCATACCCACGAGTGTTAAGAACTCCGTTTTCTACCAGAAGATTCAGTTCCCGCTGTGCTTTTCCTTTCAATAAACCTGTTAATCCGCTGTATTCCCTACGGGTGATGAAATGGTTTTTAGCTAAGAATGCTTCAAGACGCAGGCGGCGTGTCTCTTCCGACATATCTGATGATTCCTGAAATCCGAATTTGGCACGGGTCACCGTGCCCGAACTTCGTCGGCGAAACCACTTCGTAGCTCTGAAATTGACATTGTCAAAAGAAATAGAGACAGAACGGATTTCTTTCTTATCCATAACCGGACGTGCTTTCAAGCTTGCGGAGAAATATCCGATTTCTCCTAATTTCACGTGATACCCTTCACTCAGATAGTAAGATACTTTTTCTTGAAGAGATACCATGATACCTGCCAAGTCACCTTCGGTAAAGGTGGACGCTTCGGATATTTCACGAAACAGTCGTTTGCAATCAATGGTACCTTTAGATACAATACGAGGATATAATGGTTGGAGCTCTTCATCTCCTTTCTCATTCGGTTTTCTCCGAAAGTCATAATCTGCTGCCATAGCGTTACTTGTTTTTTGTTGGTTAATGCCCTGTGTTACTTAATTGATACCGCGTGTATTAAGACAAAGACTAGTAACCTTAACATGCAGGCAAGGCTCGACTAATATATTTTGTTAGTTGCACGTTTTCGTTCCACGTATGTGAACCGTTCGGACTACATACGTGAACCCGAAGGATCACGTACGTGAGTCGATGGGACCATGTACGTAAAACGATTTCTTATCACTGCAAAGATATATTAATCTAACGTTCGAAACAAGTTAATGAACGTTTTATTTACCGTTATTTCCAGTACGTCAGACAAAGTTGAAAAGGAATGGATATACTTTAAATAATAACTGTTGAAAAGGTTGCATCCTCTTCTTTTTATGCCTATCTTTGAAGAATATATATAAATAATTTAGAAAATAAATGAAGATCACACAAATCAGGGAAAAAGAAGACGCTGAAGCACTGAGTGTATTAGATTTTGACTTGTTGATGGAGAAGATAAAAACAGAGACGAAGACTCGCCCGGTGACCGGACTACGCCAAGCCCTGCATTTTGTTTTGCCCGGAGAGCCTTGCAGCTTTGCCGGAAAGCTTCCTAAAATAATGCCCGCTGCCGTTTTCGGGCGTGTCAATGGCGTGAGACGGATGAAAGTTTATAATGGTATCGTTGAATTGACCGTTGGCCCGTTGGCTGGAAAGGTAGAGGTGGAATTGGTCAAGAAAAAAGCGGCAGACTTGCCACAAACGATGTTTGCCTATATGGGGTCGAGTGGAAATTCAGTCAAGATATGGACGCTTTTTACCCGTCCGGACGGAACATTGCCGCAAACACAGGAAGAAGCGGAACTGTTTCAGGCACATGCTTATCGTTTGGCTGTGAAATGTTATCAGCCGCAGATCCCTTTCGATATCCAGTTGAAAGAGCCGCTTTTGGAGCAGTATTCACGGCTGAGTTATGATCCGGCACCTTTCTATCGGAAGAACGCCGTGCCTTTTTATCTTTCTCAACCGTTTGGGATGCCTAAGGAGATGACTTATCGGGAGAGAACGGTGACGGAAAAATCCCCATTGAACCGCGCTGTTCCGGGATATGCGGCAGAAGATGCGCTGGCACTGATGTATGAGGCTGCCTTGCGGAAAACTTTTCAGTCGATGGAGGAAGGATGGAGGCGGAATGATGATTTGCAACCGATGGTTGTAAGGCTGGCGGAGAACTGCTTTCTTTCCGGTATTCCCGAAGAAGAGGTGGTCAGGCGGACCATACATCGGTATTATGATTCCGGGCAGTCGGTGCTGGTTCGTGAGATGATAGGGAATGTGTATCAGGAGTGCAAGGGGTTCGGAAAGAAAGGCGGTCTGACAAAAGAGCAGTATCTCAATATGCAGACCGAAGAATTTATGAACCGGCGTTATGAGTTTCGCTACAATACTCAGATGAGTGAAGTGGAATACAGGGAGCGCTGTTCGTTTTATTTCCGTTTCCGTCCGTTGGACAAGAGAGCACAGAACAGTATTTTGCTGGATGCGCAAAGTGAAGGAATCGCAGTGTGGGACCGGGATGTGGACCGTTACTTGCATTCCAACCGTGTCCCTGTCTACAACCCGTTGGAAGAGTTTATCTTCCATCTTCCTAATTGGGACCAGAAGGACCGTATTGCGGAGTTGGCAGGTCGGGTTCCTTGTGACAATCCACACTGGACAATGCTTTTCCACCGTTGGTTTCTGAACATGGTGGCGCATTGGAGAGGATTTGACAAACAGCATGCGAACAGTACTTCACCATTGCTGGTCGGTGCACAAGGAACACGTAAATCCACATTTTGCCGGGACTTGATACCGCCTGAGCTTCGGGGTTATTATACGGATAGTATTGATTTCAGCCGCAAACGGGATGCGGAAATGTATCTGAATCGTTTTGCGCTGATCAATATTGATGAGTTCGATCAGGTGACTTTGACTCAGCAAGGCTTCTTGAAGCATATTCTGCAAAAGCCGGTAGTCAATCTTCGTAAGCCGCATGGAAGTTCGGTGCAGGAGTTGCAGCGTTATGCTTCATTTATTGCAACAAGCAATCAAAAGGACTTGTTGACCGATCCTTCCGGCAGCCGCCGTTTTATTTGCATTGAAGTAAAGGATACGATCGATACGGCACGTCCTATCGATTATCAGCAATTGTATGCGCAGGCGATGTACGAAATTTATCATGGCGAACGATACTGGTTTGATGATAAGGATGAGGCTATCCTGACACAGGCTAACCGGGAGTTTGAACAGACTCCGCCGGCTATTCAGTTGTTCTATCACTACTTCAAAGCTGCCAAAGAGGATGGGGAAGGGGAGTACTTGTCTCCGGTAGAGATTTTGGATTATCTACAGAAAAGAGCGACTATCACATTGTCTTCGGGGAAGGCGTACCATTTCGGAAGGCTGCTTCAGAAGGAGAAGATTCCCTGCAAACATACGAATAAGGGGACGGTGTATCTGGTTGCCAAACTATAAAAGAGCAGGGGAGAAAGGTGACAATAGAAAGTTGAAATCTTCTATTGTCACCTTATTATCACCGGCTATTGTCACTCGTTACTTGTTGATTTAAAGGTGGTTGGGATGAAAAGTGACAAGTGATAATAAGAATAGTAGCGAAATTTTATAAGAGTATGCCTCTCTTGGTGCATTGATAAGCTCCACTATATTTATTTTAAGTCAATTTTCTTTATTGCATAGATTAGCTTATTAATATACTGGAACAAACAGTTGCATTACTGTTTCTTATTTCGCTGTATTCAAATAAAAAGGTTGTCCATCCTTTGTTATTCCTTCTGCTGAAATAATCATCTTTTTGCATGTAGCGTTGTTGTAAAACTGTATAGATGCATTTCCATTCTTATCCGTTTTAATATCCGGATTCCAATATAAGGTACGCCTGTGATCCGGTTTATCCGGTAGTTGCATACTGTAATCCGGTGAATAGAATTGTACGGGTGGTGCATATCCATAGAAGTAGCAACGGTCGCCTACCATGTCGGGAAGATATTCTTTTTTTGACCGTTGTGTGTAGTTTATATAAAAATCCCATTTACCGGAGTGGGCTTCTGTTTTGCCTATGAGACGTGAACGGTCCCTGATATCAAAATAGCCACATATCGTTTTCAATCTTTTAAAACTAAGTATATCCCTTCTTCTAATTTTGTCTGAGGATGATAAGTGAGAATCGGGATAGTATTGCTCAATATCTTCACCGTTTCCACTGCAAATATGAGTAGTTCCCGACAATATACCCTTTAATGGTGAAACAAGTTCTGTAATGTAAAGAGGTATTGTAAATGTGGATCTGTTGAATTCGTATCCAAAATCATTGATATAGTCTATTGCTTCAATAAAGTCATAACAAAAATCAGGTTTTGTGAAATCTATCTTAATTTTGCCTCTGTCTTTAATAGTAACCTGGTCAATGGATTGTTCGAGAAAAGAAAATGTCGATAATTCCTTCTCATGTGTTTCATAATAATTATATTGTTTAGGCAGCGGAGAAAATACACGGTCTTTGCAAACATAGTGGTCATAGAAAAAGGAATCTCCTCGCTTGTGATAATCCAGTTCTTTTCTTATTTTGTCTTTATTTTTGTATGCTTGAATGAACATGGTATGTTTACCATAGATTTGAACTACATCGAAGGAGAAGTCACCATTTTTAGTTTGCTGAACTGCATCATAGGTATAGCCGTCAGGATAGCATATTTGACAACGAACAAAAACTTCTTTGTTCCATTTCTTTAGTTCGCCGCTTGAACTTCTTCTTTTATAGACAGTTCCTTTTACTTGTAGTTTCTGTTCTATCGGATAGTGTGGTTTGAATGTTTTTACTCCTGCCATGGTTTGCCAGTCATATCGTCTCCATCCCTGAATCATCATTAATAAATCCAGGGCTTTGCGGTGATGCAGGTCTTGAGATTCGAAATAATATTCCGGTGACTGTATAAAACCTCGTATTTCTGAAGACAATAGCAGATTCGTGAGAATATTTCCTTGGCTGTAGTGTAAATCTTCCATATCATTATCTCTGACTGCTACGGAAAATGATGTTTCCGGAAGACTTTTACCATTCCTGTCTTGTATTTTGAATGAATATTTTTCAGGATGGTATGGTTGGTGGTTGTCTTTTATAGCGTGATCATGTAAAGTGATGGACACTGTTTCTTGTTTTCTGACAAAGAATAATCGATCTGCAAAGATATGTCCTGCACGATCAAAGACTGTTAGCTGGTGTACGCCTTGTTGAAGAGAATCAGTGTTGAAGCATAGTTGGAAACGGTCCTTGATACCGAGTGACTGGTAATGGACAGGTTTTCCTCCTTGTTGCAAAGTTATAAACAAGGGAGATGTGATATTTTTGGAAAGAATTTGGATATTTATCTGATTCTCATTTATATCAGCCTGCAAGGCTACTCCTGCTTTCTCAGGTGTGGGCAAAGGATATTCATATATTTGGTTTTGATCGGAAATTGTTAAGTGGCAATTTTTTAATCCTATTTCCCAATGGAGGTGATTGATATTGAAGGTTCCCCGTCCGTTGTGTACTACTTGTAGTGTATCCAGAACTTTATAATTGTTGGTTTCTATGAGTATGTATTTGGGAGCGATTATTTTCTCTTCCTTATCACGTAATTCAAAGGCAATTCTATTATCAATTTCTTCGATCAGATGTCCGCCTTCAGGATAAAAACCAACTTTAATACGCTGTTTCTCTTCCTTTGGAGATGATCTGTTAATACGTGGGCGTGTCCGCATTTGTTTGGTTGGGTATTCTTCATTTTCTATGGCATTGTATACGGGAAGTACGCGAGAAAAAATAGAAGGAACTTCACTCGTACGTTTTTCTACATTTTTAAAATCACTTAAGATACTTCCGTCTTTGTACAGGAAATTCTCGATAAGAAGCGGGCTTGTTATCCTTCCGAAATTCAGCATCCAGGCTGTGTATGCGCGCACTTCATAATATCCGGCATTTAAGGTGTCCGGAAGATAGAAGTTTCCTGAACACATTCCTTCTTCTATATAATGCCTGTTGCGTTTCACCAGAATTCCTTCTTGGCTTAATAGGTCAACATAAAGCACTTTGCTTTTCACTTCTGGAATTAGAGTTTCGGCATTCACTATATGAGCTTTATACCAAATTGATTCCTTCATGAAATAGGAAGTGTTGTCGAAGTGTAGATAGACTTTTTCCTGCGGATGGAGGGCGGAAAAAAGTGATATGTTTTGATAAAGTGAATCAGTTTCCTTTTCATCTTGTGATATTGGGGATGCGCATAGAGAAAAAGGAATTCTGATGATGAAATATAATATGATAACTAAATGTTTATTTAGCATGAGTCTCTTTACTCTTTTGTTATAATTGGTATCCCACTGTCACTCAGTCCTTCCGCACTGATCTTCATCCGCCTACACGTAGTATTATTATAGAAACTAATTTGCGCTTTGCCTTGACTGTCGGTTTTTACTTCCGGATTCCAATACAGGGTACGGCGAAAATCAATGTCACCGGGTACACTATTGCTATGATCTATGTGATAGAACCTTTTCACCTGAGAATAACCATCATAAAAAGTGTGGCGGATTCCTTTCTGATAACCGTCGTGTAAACCGTCATTGTATGGATGGACCATGATGATGACAGGGGTGTGGAGTAGTGAAGCTACTGTTGGCAAGTCTATATCAGACGGAGATGCGGCTTCTATTCCCTCTTCTTTGATTTTCTTGACAGCCCACAGTTGTGCATACTGATCATAAAGAGTTATTTGCCGGATATTCTCAATGGGCATCTGTTCTGGTGGTAGCCCCCTTGCAGGGTAGCGTGTTGATCCTTTTTGGATATCGAAGAAGTAAACAATGTCTTTGCCGGCATATTGATAAGGACCGTCTGCACTATCTTTTCTAAGGTGGGGTATATTGTTCTCCATATATTCTCCTAAAGTACCGGGATAATTTTTTCCCGAGTCCATTAGTTTGTTGACATCCTTTTCCACATCATAAACAAATTCCGGAGATATTTCTTTTCTTATTCGCTGCTTTTTAATGATAACTTGCGGCAGATATTGCATCTCATCAACAGAATGTTGTTTTAAGCTATCCTCAAACTCGTCAGAGAACACTGTAACCGTATCTTTCACCAGTAAATCGGGGTAGGAGTAGCTGCGTGGAACAGGGCTGAAATGGCGGTCCAGCATGATCCGGCAATGCTTTAGCTTTTTCTTTTCTGTGACGGACAGGCTGAGTTGCCATTTCCCTTCAAGTTTGACACTATCCGGTAACATAAAGTAGAAATGTCCGCCAGCATCTGTTTGGCAGTGGCTGTGAAAACTTGCATTATCTTTATTCATCCAGAAGATGACATCTGCGTATGCTTTTGACTTGTTCCTCAGTAGCTCCATTATTTTACCGTTTATCGGAAGAGCTTGTTCAATATAATGTTTTACCCTGAAAGGTGATACATCTGCCATCGTCTGCCAGTCATAGCGACACCACCCCTGAACCATCATCAGTAAATCCAGCTTCATGCGGGTGGCGCGGTCGTCCTTCTCAAAATATTGCATAGGATTGGCCACATATCCTTTTATATCGGAAGAAAGTAACAGATCGGTTAATATGTTATCCTGGTACGAAGTGTAAATCTCCGTACCGGCATCGCGTACAGAAAGAGAAAAAGAACTTTCAACGGGATTTCCGATGGAATCGTTCAAGGAAAGAAACATGTTTACCTTTTCGAGAGGTACATAAGTCTGTTTCTCTGTTTGAGCAGATAGCCGGTAATACGTTAAAGGACGAGTGTTGAACGACAGGCGTTCGGCAAGGATATTTCCTTTTTTATCATATAATGTAAACTGTATGCAACCTGCCGGAAGCCGGGATTTGGGTAACCGGAAAACATAGGGGGCGTCTGCCAGCCTCATGGCTTCTACTGCATAGACTGTGCCACGACAAGATACGGATACCGCTATGGTGTCACGGGGGAGGACGGAGGATTTGGATATCTCTATCTGGTATGATTCTTCGTTAGTATCATTGATACGCATCACGTATCCTGCCGGGAGGATATCTGAGAAATTAAAGTCATATTGTTTGCCTTCATGTTCGACTATTACTTTGTAAGAGGTTGTTTCCGGCAATAGCTCAAAGAATCCCATACCTTGATGATAGGTCGAAAGGAAGGAAACTGAATTGCCTGATGAATTGTAGACGGCACCTGTTATTTGGAGGTCTTCTCCTTTTGCTCCCCATGCTTTAAAGCCGATACGGGAAGCGATTCCGACTACTGCATTGCCGCCTTCCGGGAAGAAAGCCAGATTTACTTTTCCTCCTTTCTTTTCTTTTTTGCGTTCGTTCTTCACTCCAAAGCCGCTGTCCATTGCTTTTTCTGCATAGTTACCGTCCGTTTCCGGTTCATCATAAACAGGGAAAACGCGGGAGAATATACAGTCGTCTCCAAAGTTTAGCATCCCTCGTGTGTACGCACGAACCTCATAAAAACCACTCCGGTAAATCCTTTTCAGTGGAAATTCACCATGACATTGACCGTTCTCTATCATGAGTTTTCGGTTGGCTATCACTTCTCCCTGTGGGGTCAGAAGTTCAACATGCAGTACTTTGCTTAGTGGGCTGAAGCGGTGTTGCTCAGCTAAAACGGTATATGCTTTGAACCAGATGGTATCGCCCAGAAAGTAGCCGGTATTATCAAAATGAAGGTATACTTTTTCCTGAGGATTGCGTTTGTTGAATTGGTTGATTTCTTTTATATAGTCAGACAAGACTTTTGCCGGTTGGGATTGGGCAACTAAAGGCAACACTAATAAATGTGTCAGTAATAGTAAAACAGCTGATTTTTTCATATTTCAATCGTATTAGTGTTCGTCTTCTCTCTGACTGCTTCCGGTGTTTGTATTAGATTCTTGTAGTCAGCTTGCTTTATAGAGACTATTGTCAGTTGACGCTTTTCCGGGAAAAGTATCAACTGACAATAGCTGAATTTTAATTAATGAGTAGAAGAGGTGCTGTCGATATCCCAATGGACGAAGTAGTCGCCACTTTCAATCTTTGCACGTACTTTTGCGGCTATTGCTGCATTTTCTTCGCTGTATTTGGAACAAACTAAATCTGAGATGATAGTGGGGTCATTGTAACGTTTTGCCATACGTATCATTACCGGAAGGGTTTTACCTTCACAGGGCATCTCCAGACAGATTTCTTTCAGGAGTTCGATGTCATTATGACGCTCGTTGCCCGGTTCCTTTTTCATGTCACGGCATAGTAGACCTTTACTTGTATCAGATGCTCCCCATGTGCCACGGATACCGGTATCCGCATAGGTATGTGTAACGGCACCGCCTACACGTGTCCAGTCATTGGTGAATCCGGGATAAGTGACTCCTCCGTCCGGATAATAGCTGCTCACTCCTTCGTTCATCAATACATATCTCTCTTCCGAACGTTCGGGAAGGTGGTTGAATGCTTCGATCAGCATGAAATAAAGTTCCACATTGCGATAAATGTAAATAAAGTTATCGGCAGCATAGCTCCATTTCTGCATTCTCCAGTTTCCATATGAGTCTTGGCTGAAATGAGAATTGAACCGTCCGTCACGAGAATCTTCCGAAGTAAAAGCATTCGGGTTAAAGTCTTTGTCAGAATACCGGGCTATACCCAATTCTGATGGTCTCAGAATAGGAGCGGAGTAAAGATTCTGCTTGGTTGCATTCGTCTGGTTTTTCTTGTACTCATAAGTGATTACCGAAACAGTTGCCGATCCGTAAGGATTATCTCCTCTGAATATTTTCGAATATGCGTTGTGGTAGTTAGATTGGCACATCCATTTGGTATAAGTAGAAGAGGAGGCGAATGCTTCATTCATTTTAGGCAGAACCAGGTCCACCACATCTTGCCATCTTCCCTGCCACAAAGCGAGTTCGGCAGACAGTGCAAAATACTCCGGAGTCATAAGATCCCAAAATGTGTAGTCACCTGCTGAAAGTGAACTGTCTGAGGCGATCCATTCTGTCCATGGCATAGTATGATTTCCGTCGATTCCGTCAAAACCTGTCTTCAGATATTCCACACATTTGGCTATTGTCTGGTCTAAATTCAGTTTGGGGTATTGGGAATAATCTTTCATTTCGTACATGGGATCATCAAACCAGACTACTTCATTATAGATTTTCGCCATTGTGAAATAGACCCATGCTTTTACTCTTACAGTGCTGGCAACCAATCCTTTGTAGTGCTCCATGTCGATGCTGTACAAATGTGCCTGCTTGAATTCGTAGATTTTCTGCAGGTAATCGTTGCATGAGATGATCAAATCATAGTATTTGGCCGGATCGGCATATGTGTTGCCTGTCAGATCCGATTCATAATTGGACAGTGCATACATGTCGACATCTCTGTCGGTAGGGATCAGCATTTCAGCCCGGGAATCAGTCAGATAAATGGCTTTGTCGCCAATAGCCTGCATCTTCGTTGCGACTCCCAGAAAGCCTGCATACATTTCGCTGGCTTCTTTTATATAGTCATCTCCTTTCAGCATTGTGTTGTTCTCCGGTTCAAAGAAATCGGAGCAGGCACTAAGACCCATCATGGCTATACCACACAACATGCTTTTTAATAGTATATTCTTTTTCATTGTCGTTAGAATTTCAAATTAACACCAAATTTTACAGATTTCGGTTGTACCATCTTTGCATAATCCAGTCCTTGAGATGTTTCGCCGTACGAGTAAGAGAATTCCGGGTCCAGTCCCAGGTATTTTGTTGCTGTCAAAAGGTTCTCGCCTGATACATACAATGTGCCTGAACGGAAGAAATTAAGTACGGTCTTGTCAAAACTATAGCTCAAAGTCACGCTTTTCATGCGGAGATAAGAAGCATCTTCCAGCCATCTTTCAGAGAATGAAGTACTGCGATAAGGGTCGTTGTGCTGTACACGTGGCATATTGGTCACTTGTCCGTCCAAAGACCAGCGATTCAATACGGCGATACTTTGGTTGCCTAATGTATTCATACCTTCCAGTTGATTGCGTACGGCATTGTAGGCCATGTTGCCTTTGGAGTAGCTGAACTCAGCACCGAGTGCGAATCCTTTGTATTTGAACTGAGTATAGAAGCCTCCGAAGAAATCGGGAGCTGCACTTCCCAAAGCTACACGGTCTTTGCTGTCAATTCTATGGTCTCCGTTCTGGTCTACATAATGCATATCCCCGCCTCGGAAATAGTTACCGTTGTCTGCCATCAGACTGGCCGCATCAGCTTCTGCCTGAGTGGAGAACACGCCTGCTACCTGATAGCCGTAGAACTGATAAGGCGACTTTCCGACTTCTGTGATCCAGTTGCCATTGATGATTCTTTCTTCACCACCCAAAGAAGTGATTTTATCATCGTAATGGGCGATATTACCACCTATAATCCATTCGAAATCACGGGTACGAACCAATGAGGCTTGTACGGAGAGTTCAACTCCCTTGTTATCCATCTTACCGACATTCGCATAATAAGGTGCGGAACCGTATATAGATGATGTCGGTTGCATACAGATCATATCACTGATCTTGTTATTGTAATAATCGAAACTCACATTTAAGCGGTTGCGGAACAATGACAGATCCAGTCCCAAATTGAGAGAAGCATTCTTTTCCGGCTTTAAATGAGTGTTCGGTACATTGACACGTGCAATGGCGGAAATATCCTGATAAGCGGCTGATGAATAGTAGAACGTACCCATATTGCTTGCAAAGCGGGTGTTACCGGTCAGACCATATTCAGCGCGTACATTTAGCTTGTTGATCCATTCTGAATTTTGCAGAGGTTTCCAGCCCTTGCCCAGCCAGACTAATCCTACCGACGGATATACATAGAACCGGTTGGCGCTTGTACCTGTAGATGAGGCTCCGTCTACTGATACATTGACAGAAGCCTGTACCAGATTATTGTAGGTATAATCAGCATGTCCGTAATAGCTCATCCAGTTCCATTTGTTAACATAACCGTAGAAACGGCGTCCGTCAGCCTGTGTGTTACCCAGTGTCTGATAAAAGTCATTGTCTGTGTTACGTCCTTCACCCACATCGAATTCGTTCTTGGTTGTCAGAATCTGTGCACCGGCGATTGCATTCAACTGGTGAATGCGATTGAACATTTTTGAATAACGTGCATTCAGATTCAGATACAGGTTGCTGGTTTCGCCCACACCGGAACGAACCATGTTGTTGGCTGTACCATAAGTGTCGGATATCGGAACGATGGTTTTGTCTGTCAATCCGGGGATAAACATAGCTTCATTGTCATAATTGTAGTACATTCCTATCATTCCTGTGAATACCAGTCCCGGTAGCGGGGTATAGTTTACACCTGCTCTCAGATTTAAATCGTATTGACGATTATGTGCGTCTAAGGTATTGACGATAGCTAATGGATTGCTTATCGCAAAATCCATGGTGGTACATTTACCGAAATAGTAAGGTGAATAAGTACTTAATATATTTCCGTCTTTATCCTTGTTGTATGGACTGAGTACCGGTGATTGCGCATAAGCTGCCAGAATCGGGTTGGTCTTGATGTTCATGCCTTGTTCCTGGAAATGGCCGTTCATATAAGCAAATCCGATGGTAGCAAAGATATCCACTTTCTTGCTTACGAGGATATTACCATTCAACTGAGTATGGAAACGTTCTGTACTGGTGCTTTCATATAAACCGTTTTCTTTGGAATAACCTAACGAAAGGTCATATTTTGCGATTTCGTCACCACCTTCCACGCGGAAAAGGTGATCTGTCGCATAACCGGTATTGTACATCAAATCCTGCCAGTCAGTCTGATTATTATAGGTGTTGAGGTATAATGGATTATTAGGGTCCTTCAGGAAAGGAAAGTTGCTATAGAATTTATCCATATCACTATAATATGTCATACCTGCATCCGTCAGATAGTTCAAATAATCTTTCCCGGCCAACAAAGGAATGCGTTTGTCACTCCAGGTAACGCCATACTGTCCGTAGTAGCTTACCTTCGTTTCCATATCGTTGGAGCTGGCACCATCTGTCTGGATCAGAATAACTCCGTTCGATCCCATTGAACCATACATAGCGGCTTCCGCACCTTTCAGCACTGTAATGTTCTGAATATCATTAATATTGTATGCCTGAAAAATATCACGGGTCAGACCTCCGATTATCGGTGATTCGTTTTTGTCCGGCAAGTAAGGTACACCATTGACTACGATCAATGGCGCATTGTCACCTGTCAGTGAACGGATACCCCGGAGGTTATAATAACTGCCTTCACCCGGCATACCACTGCCGCGTTTTACTTGTAAGCCTGCTACTTGTCCTGCCAAAGCCCGGTCAATCTTAGAGCTTCCCAAAAGAAAATCTTTTTTGGTAATATTTGTTGCAGTAGTATAATCGGAAATTTCCGTATTATCTCCCCGGAAGGGCAATACAACTTGCTCGTTGTGCTTATACTGGTTGTCTGAAATCATCATGATCACCACTTCCGTTCTTCCGTTCAGCAACTGCCGAACGGGAAGGTAACCGGGTGCCCAAACCGATATCACTCCGGATTTGTCTCTTAATTTAAAAGTGAACTCTCCATCGGCTTTGGTAGTTGCATTCAAGGTATCTTGTACAGACACTACAGCATCTGCTATAGGTTTATTAGTGGCAGAGATGATCTTACCTGTCAGTTTGTAGTTTTTCTGTCCGTACATGCAAGTTGCAAACAACAATGGCAATGCAACCGCAAGTATTCTTTTTATATTTTTCATATCGTTCCTTATCTAGATTAATAACAGTTTGCAGTCGGGCGGATGCACCAATGGTTCGGAGTAAAGGCTGTTCCTCCATTGTGCCTTGCCACGAACTTCAGATGAAGTTCCACAGGTTCATCTCCTTCGATTGTAAAGACACCGACTTCTCCACCGTCTCTGTCATATTTATTGTTCAGACTGGATGGGTAGAACTCCGGTGCACCTCCGCCACCTCGGTCATTACTATAGCTGCTCCATTTGGACCTGACTATTGTTCCCACCAGCTTATCATTAATATAAATATCACAATCATTTTTCATGTTCGCATTTTTGCCGACACCAAAATGGAAAGTATATTCGCCGGGAGGAATGATGTAAGGTTCGGCATCATACGTATTGTCGCTGTGCAAATCAAATTTGAAGGCGGTGAAATCCAGAATTGTCTCCAGATTATTTGCATCCTGACGTACAAACCATACATATTCATTACTGATTTCCGGCCATCCGTATCCCGGAGTCCATGCTTTAACATCGGTACGTGTAGGTCCGCCGGTTCCGTACGGAGCTAAGTTGGTACATGCAAAATATTTGTCCTTATCATCCTGGCTCATGTATTTGAACCATTTGAAAAGATCCTTAAAACGCCATATCAGCACGTCTTTTTGTGGCAGTTTCAGAGAAGTGACATAATAAGCTATACCATTGCTCATTCTCACAGGATTATCGAGGTCTACCTTATTGACTGTAGTTCTCCACTGTTTACCAAAAGCGGAAGTCAAGTCCGGTTTTTGCGGATTGCCGAAAGCTTCGGCGTCATATTCCACATCTTTGAAAAACATGGCCTGAAAACACCAGTTTTCCAAAATTGAATCCGGACGCTCCAAGTTCCACTTTTTAAGTTTCGCTTTCCCTTCATCCAATGCTTTCTTGATCAATTCGTCAGATGGAATAAGCATTGTTATCTTTTTGCTTTCAGATGCCAAATCCAAGCCTTTATCCAGGAAATAAGGGTTCTTCACCGTAAAGACAGAATCATAAACCGTATTACCGGATTCATCTACTCCAATGCTAAGGCTGTTATTCTTATCAAAGATCTTTATGTTTCTTGAAAGAACCGCATTTTTAAAGATGGAATATTCGTCTGATAATCCTTCCAGAGTTTCCAGCAAAGATTTAGGAGTAACAATGACATTGTCTAATTCATAAACATATCCATTGTTTACCTTCACTACTTTTTTAACTTTACAGTTACTGTTGAAAATAATTTCTTGTGATCCGCTATCTTCTGATACCATCTTGTTGATCATCACATATTTTCCGTTCCACATCATCAGACGCTGACCGTCTTCGATGGTATTAGGTGAAAGGGAGGCGGTCGTTATATGGCTTTTTGCCATATAAACTTTCTCTTCGTCTATGCCGTCATCCGAACTTTTCGTTGCGGTCATGAGTGCATTGTCAACCACAAAAAGAGTGTAAGATACTCCGGCAGCTTCCATCTCCTTAAAGACTCCTGTCTCTTTGAATAAATTGCATATGGAGCTGTATGACTGCTGTGACTCTAAATATTCAATGGCCGGCGCATCGACAATAGTCATTTCTTCATTGTTGATGATAGCTGCCTGTTTATTGTAATGGTTATCCCATTCGTCCGTACAGGAAGACATCAATCCTCCCCATATGATTGCAGCGGATAAGATATATTTATATGCTTTCATAATCTGATTCAATTTATTGGTTCAAACAAAATATAATCAACTTGGATACGGAAGTCTTTTGAAATACTGGCTGCCGGATCATTCAAAGTGATTCTCATTGTATATTCCTTCATATCAGGGATTTCTACAACATCGTATAGAACGGTGTCAAATAGCCCCATAGTTACCAAATAATTACCATTAGCATCTTTGTCGTCCGGAAGACTGGAATATAAAAGACGTGATACGGAACCGGCTTTCTCCATTTCAGTGAATTCGACATCTATTTGCCCTCCGTTACTTCCACTACCGTAGGAACGGAAATTCTTCATACTGTTTGCGTAAAAATAGCGTAAAGTCACTTTATATTTTCCGGGAATCATAACAGGAGACTTCATTTCTACCCATCCTTTATACCCCAATGAAACAGTCAGTAAATCACCATGCAGGAATCTTCTGGTTTTATCTTGGTTATCATAGTTTGAATTACTGCGCAGGGTTCTATAGGCTAAATTGCCAAAATTACTTTCAGGCATTCCTTGAGAACCTACTTTATATTCATAGCATGATAGTTTTGCATCTTTCAGTTCTGTCGACGGTTCCGTCTTTGCATCTATCTCTTGCTGGAAAATCTGACCGTCTGCTCCGTTGGAACCGATATAGTTGGCTACTTCCGGATAATCGGCCAAATCCCAGTAAAGAATAAATGGTTTAAGGTCTTTGCAAACAGGAAGTAAGCCTTCCAGTTGCTGTATATAACCGTTCTTGGTCTGATAGTCGCAATCACTTTCACGGAAAACAGCTTTCATTTCACTGCCACCATCGTAATTCAGGTAATAGTTGCCATCTGCTTCTTTGGATATTTTGATTGCTGCATTTTCGCAGGCAGTTCCCCATATCTTACAAGTTGCTACTGTATCTACGTCAAATTTCTTCAGATTGTCTACTTTATAACGTCCGTTCAGGATATGATAAGCTGCATAGCGGTTCAACGCATTGTTCTTATTTTCATAGTCTTCTCCGGCTCCCAGTTTCTTCACCAGGTCGTCACAGGAAGAAATCCCTTCACGCTGGAAAACATCATCGGGTACTCCCAATATGGTATAATTCCGGCGTACTTCCTGTTTGGTGCCATCGGGCATCGTGATGGTATCGGCAATTATATTCAATGTATCGTGCCATCCGGTTCGTTTCAAGGCTTCTGCAAGAATATTATTCTTATTGTTCTCGAAAAATTTCTGATAGACACTTTCGACCATCGGGCGCATGACATCGTCCAATACATAAACAAAACCATTGGAAGTATGTATAGCCAGTTCCTTCACATGGGCTTCTCCATTCATATACATGGAGTTGAATCCCCCTTCGGAGGCATCGTCTGCATTAAAGGTTACTTCCAGTATATCATTGGACAGCGTCTTGTCTTCCAGCTCTCCGCCTTTGGAGAATTCTTCCAATGTGATCGTGTCATTTACCAGATGGTATTGTACCAGCTGTCTTACATAGACTTTTCCCAGTTCTTCTACTGAGGAGACTTTCTTTTCCTGATAAAAAGCTTCCATCGCCTGATTGGTGGGAGCGAACAGCGTTAACTTGGCAGTTGCTTGATTCACTGCATTGTACATATCGGCATATTTCATCACCTTGATCCATTCCGAAAAATCATCAGGACGGGTACTCAGGTAAGATGAAATAGGTTGCATGTTGTACACTGCAAAAGTTTCATCCTTATAAGGATCGTCGCAGGAATAAACGGCAGCGACAATGATCAATATACAAATTCTAATCAAATTCTTCATAGTAATATAATTAATCGGTTACACCTGCATAATACGGGTTTTGAACTAACAATAAATTAGAATCAATTTCACTCTGATTGATTGGCAGATACCAAGCATATTCATTGCTCAATACGGAACGTATCCAAGAAACGTTGGCGGTTGAATTGTATGTTACAATCGTTTCAATGAATGAATCTTTATATCTGTAATTTTTCGTTTTGCCGAAGCGGACTAAGTCATACCATCTTTTCCCCTCTGCGGCAAATTCTATATTACGTTCATGCAGTACAGCTTGCAACATCTCTTCTTCTGTTACAGATTCTGCTGTCAAGTCCAGATCTTTGAGCCGGGCACGGTTACGCACTTTATTGATAATTTCCAATGCTTCTTCGTAATTGGCAGCACCTTTCCAGATCAATGCTTCTGCTTTCATTAATAATATTTCGGTCATACGATAAATGATGTAGTTGGCATCGTCGTTCGGGCGTACCTGACTTAAATCCTGATATTCTGATCCTTTGTACTTCCAGATGCAATATTGTTTTTTATCGGCTGTTCCTGTGGCGTCCAAGTCTGCATAAGCTCCCCACTTTGCACGTACGGAAGCGGTGAGGTCACCGGCACCATTCTCAATGTTCTCATTATATAAATCTTCGCACATTGCTTCTGTATATAAGTATGGAGCGGTAGCGCTGAGTGTGAAGTAATAAGAAGGTGAGGTGCCTTTATTTTCTTCCTGCTGAGCGAAGTTCTTTTCGTCCCAATTTATCTCAAAGATGGATTCGTTACTGTTTCCTTGGGTAAAGATGGTGATCCACTGTTCGGGAACAGCCATGAATACCGGACGGCGTGAAGCTGTAGCGTTAATCAGCTGATTGGCATATTCTATACAGCCGTCATAATCTTCACTCCACAAGCAAACATCTGCCATCAGGGCATACAGTGCCCATTTGGTAGCACGTCCTTTGCTGGCACCTTCCCATTTGTCATCTTCAAAAAACTCTTTAGCTGCTCCGGTATCCAGTGCAGTTTGAATATCTGACTTAATCTGGGCGATTATGTCTTCTTCTGAAGATTTAGCGATATCGTAAGGAGCGGAATCGTCTACATAAGGTTCTGTTACAATAGGAGCTTCCTTAAAGTTACGAACTAAATAGAAATGACACAGACCGCGTAAGAAATAGGCTTCGGATAAATGCGAGTTCATCGTGACTTGCAAATAGGTCTTGTCTTTAGCTTGTACCTCCGGTGCATATTTTATTACAGAATTGGCCATATTCAGTATGTTGTATATGGAGGCCCAACTGCATAAGGCATCAGAAGCTGTAATCTGGAAGTTCTGTAATTTTTGTTTTTTAGTATCACTGTAGGCGTAGATAGAAGCACCTCGCAGTTCTCCCCAATCAACCAGTGTACGGGTACAGGCACGTAAAGAGGAATATCCTGAAGCTAAAACAGCTTCTACATCTTCTTTTGCTTTCCAATAATTAGCTGTTATCTGCTCATTTTTAGGATAAACTTCAAGCCAGTCACTACAACTGCCGCAAAGTAGGCTCCCGAAAGCGAATAAACATATTAATATCTTTTTCATATCTGAATAGTATTAGAAACTCATATTTAAACCGAAAGAAAATCTCTTGGAGACAGGAGTGGTAGCTGTATCTATTGCTAGATTGTCTTTAACAGATACTTCAGGGTCCTGTCCTGTATAGTTAGTCCATGTAAACAAGTTATATCCTGTTACGAATACACTTAATGAATTGACATTGAATTTATTACAGATTTTTCTGGGGAATCCGTAGCTTAATGTCATTGATTTCAGACGTACGAAAGAAGCTTTTTCTACGAAGCGGTCTGATCCCAGATAGTTACGTCCTTCGTTGTATAAGGCGCGCGGTATGTCTGTATTATCCCCTTCATTTTTCCAACGACGAAGTACAGCTTTACTTTGATTGCTGGAACCATACATGGATTCGTTGTTCATACGAGCCATATTGACGATGGATTGGCCAAAACGTCCATGGAAGAAAGCGCTTAGACTTACTTGTTTATATTTGACGGTTACTCCTCCACCTCCGGTGACTAGTGGCTGAGTGTTTCCCAGGTAAACAATATCATATTTATTGATAACACCGTCATGATTAATATCCTCGTACATTGCATCACCCGGATAGCAAAGATATGAACCGTTTTTCATAACAATCGGATTACCTTTCAGGTCATTCATTACATTACCTTCTGCATCACGGGCATAAGTAGCATCTTTATTCTGATAAACGCCCTTATAACGATAACCGAAGAAGGAGCCGATAGGGCGGCCAACTTGTGTGATGTATGCATATTCTCCATTTTTCACTTCATCGGCATTCTTTATACCTTCTGTTACGCCGGACTGCAATTCAGTAATTTTATTCTTGTTACGTGATACATTGAAATAACCGCTTACACGCCAGTCTTTGTTTTCAAAGAATACCAGGTCTGTACGGAATTCCCATCCCTGGTTTCTGGTAGCCCCCGAGTTGAAGTATGCAATATTGGAAAATCCTGTTGTAGAAGGTATTCTGAAGTTTTTGTTTAAGATATCTTCTCTGTCTCTCCAATAGTAATCAAAAGTAAATCTCAAACGGTTATGCAAGAAACCTAAATCAACTCCAATATTGTATTCCTTAAGAGATTCCCATTTTAATTGATCCAATTGCATACGGCTGGGGGCAATGGAAGACATATTCATATAATTATCTCCGGTTGACTTAAATGCACCCATATAAACAGAGTTACCTTTGGGAGGAGTTCCACTTTCTCCATAGCTAAGACGTATTTTGGCCATATCCAGCCATTTTTCTCTTGCAGCAGCGAGGAAAGGTTCGTCCTGAATATTCCAGTTTACACCAAATGCCGGGAAATAACCCATGCGTTGGTTGCGTCCCATTGCCGAACTGCTTTCTATGTTTAATAATGCCTGGAATACATAGCGTCCTAACAAGGTATAGTTGATCATTCCCATTCCTGAAACACTTCGGCCTTCAGATTCTCCGGAACCCATACTCTGTACAGATGTTCCTACTGTAGGATCGGACAGGCCGGAAGAAGCCATTCCGGATGTTTTACTTGCGTAACTGGAACTTGTCGACTGGCTGGTATTCCAACGAAGATTGGTGATCAGGTTGTGCTTGCCGTTCCAGTTTTTCATGAATTGAAGTTTGTTTTCAGTTTGAATAGACAAACTTTCGGACATTCCATCATAAGCCTGATTAGCAAAAGAGTTCATCCAGACGGCACCTGTTACTGATTGCGGCAGGAATTTAGTGTTTTTGGATGTATTCATCTTTATAGATACATAACCACTATAGGTGAAGCCCGGCAATATTTTGTAGTTGGCATCAATGATTGCTCTGGTTTCCCGTTGAAGGGTATTGTTTTTGGATTCTTTTGCCATAGCTACCGGATTGTAGTTAGTAGCACTACTTCCTGTATCATTACTTTTGAAAACGCCTTCCCAGTCTGTGGTTTGACGAGTGAAGTATTGATCCAGCGGAAGATGAGTTGCATCATCAATTACATAAGGTGACTTATTAGGCATCTTTTTGAAGGCTTCGGAACGAACGGTTGTTGCCCAGTTCGCATCTTTGTCAGTCTGAGTATAGGTAACATTGGCGCCAAATCTCAATTTCTTCGAGAAATTGTAATCAATACGCAATGTAGAGTTGAAACGGTCCATGGAAGTACCGATTGTTGTTCCGTCATCGGTTGCATATCCCAAAGAAAGACGATAAGTTGCTCTGTTACCACCTCCGCTCATAGAGAAACTATTATCGGAAGATAAGGCATTCTGACGTACCAAATCCAACCAGTCTGTGTTCTGATGATATTCATCGTAATATTGCCAGTCCGGGTTATCTCCGATTTCCGGTGTGTTGAACAACAAACGCAGATAATTGGAGGCTTGACTTACACCTACATAGTTGGCACTATTCCAGATAGCATCCTGCATCAAGGCAACATATTCGTCACCATTTAACATCGGGATTGTCTTCGGCTCTACTTTAGCAGTCCATTTGGAGGAGAAAGAGAAGCGTGTCTTACCTACTGATCCTTTTTTGGTTGTAATGATCAATACACCATTGGCTCCCTTGGTTCCCCATACGGCTGTAGCCGAGGCATCCTTCAATACTTCTACAGACTCGATGTCATTCGGAGAAATGTTAAGTAAGGCTCCCAGATCTTCTTCATTGGCTGTTGCAAAATCAAAGTCACTGGTATTGCTGTCCGAGTAAGGTACACCGTCAATCACAATCAGAGGGTCAGAGGAGGCATTCAATGTACTGGCACCACGAATGAAAATAGTACTTTTTGCACCGGGGTCACCACTTAATGTGATATCCACACCTCCTAATTGTCCTTGCAAAACCTCTTCGACAGATGTTACAGGCGAAGTGGCTACCAAATCTTCCATATTGATTTTTTGCGTAGCCGAAGTCTGTTCCTTCAAACCTACTCCTAAATCATTACGGTCTTTACGTTCAGCCACAATTTCTACCTGACCTATTGCCTCAGACATAGATTCCATGGTGACATTTAAGGACTTTTGTCCGTTGTACTTTATTCTCTTTGTTTTCATTCCGATATAAGAAAACACGAGAGTCAGGTCTTTCTCTTTTTCAGGAATAGCCAGCTTGTACTGACCGCTCATATTGGTAACAGTACCTCCCAGAGAGCGTTCCTGCGAGTTCATAATATTAATATTAACACCGATCAAAGGTTCTGCACTTTTCCCAATGAGTTCCGTCACATTACCGATGATAATCTGCTGCGTCTGTGCCACTACTTCTCCTACAGTACAAAGAAGTATGACTACAGAAAAATATAATTTTGTTAACTTCATAATTCTTAAAATTCAAATTACATAAGAAGAGATTCGATAAAATGGAAACATCCGTCATTATAACAGAATGGGAAATAGTTGTATTTTCCAGATACCTGTACCACTTTTGTACCATTCTTAAGCTGGAATGAGAGAGAGGTCCCCAGGTCGTTATAAATAATTGTATTTCCGCTGTAATTGACATATTCGCCACTTTCCATCTTCGAACCCGGATAACAAGCTGAAGGTACAGAAGAGGCTACTAGGAAATAGTTACTGATGTATTTCTTCAGCTCAATCTTTTCGTCACCGGTCAGTCCGTTACCAGAATCAATCAGACCTAATGTACCATCCTCATAAACCGTAAGCTTGTCGGCTCCCGGAATCTGTTTGCCGGCTAATGCATTCTTGATCGTTTCATTGGTCGGAATAAAAGCAATGGTACGGCCTGCTAATCCCGCTACTGTTTCTCCGGAAATCATATCTGCCTGTTTCAATAATTGTGCGAAACAATAATAAGGATAACGTGCATCCTGACAGATAGCCAATGCTTTTTGCATGCTGTTTCCCTGACCGTCTTCTGTTTCTGCCTCGAATAATCCGGATATTGCATTCGCTTTATAAGTGTAGGTCTTTCCGTTTGCCCATGGTTTACCGCTATTGGTGACTTCTTCGAATTCAACAAATGGATCGATCGTACTTCCCGGTTCCAATATACCGTTGAAATGACTGTTACAGGTTATCTTTCCATCTTTAACAAACCAGTAGCAGAAGGCAGATTGAATAGGGATGACTTGTGTTCCTTGCTTTTTAAGTTCGACTTCCTCACTCATTACAGTATGTGCACGTATAATGCGTTGTAACTCGTCCGAAGAAACGGCTTCCCATTCTCCTTCGGGCTTTTGTTCGAGCTTTCCTCCTTCGGCATAATAATTCAAGAAGATACCATCTGATTCGAATCCGGAATTGTCAGGGATCAATAATGTGTATTTTTCGTTTTCAGATCCGAATGAACTCAGCAGGTTTGCGCCATTCATTGCATATAAGAAATTCAGGAATCTCTTTTCGTGGAAGGCCGGACCGGATACTGAATTGAAAAGAATCGGAGTCTGAATCTTGCCCAATCCGTAGAAACTGCCATTCACACACATTTTTCTATTGACGTCCGATGCATAGGGATCAAAATTATATTTTGTACCCGAAGCGGTGGTAACGGTGCCATTCACAATTTCTTCCGGGAAAGCTACTGAACCACTATATACATATTCATTAAGGAACAATGTCTGTATTAATGGGTCAAGTGAACTGTAATCAGCGTATCCGCTGTTTTTCCAGTATGAATTAAAGAATTCGTTCAATGCTGTATTATTAGGAGCAAACAGACTATATGCACGATAAGCTAATGTGTCCAAACGTTGATAGTCATATTTGTACCATTCCATAGCAATGGGAGCTAATGGAGATCTGTGGCTATGCAAGTATAAAGTATCTGCATTCAATGCGCTGCCATATTTCTGGGTAAGTTCATCGTTAGGCGTATAGATGGAGAACTTGTCATACATCGCCAGAAAATCGGAATATTCAGGATTAGATTTAAGTTGGTCATAAATTGATCCTAAAGGTTCCAGAACTTTGTTGATTGTATAAATATAGCCGTTGTTGGCTATTAAGCCATATTCTTTCACTGAAGCTTCCGAAACATTAAATCCATCATTACCGGTCCAGGTTGAATTGGGATAGAAAGCTTCGTAATTCTTTTTAGCATCAATTTTCTTAGATGAGAAGAAGTAGTGTGAAAAGACTGGGACAAATCGTTCCAGATGATAGACGGTGACTGATTTACCGGTTAAAGGGTCAACTTCTCTTGTCGGTTCTCCTGAACTACGTGTCCGGAATTTATAGTATAATCCCGGATCAAGAATTTCAGTACCTTCATCATAGGCTCCCTCACCTTCAGGACGGAAATTTTCCATACTACCTTTATTATAGGAATAATACAATAGATGGAATCCGATTAGTTCTTTCAGCTCTCTGGCAGGAATGTCTTTTACTGTCGAATAATTATGTTCCGACAGATAAGCGGTAAAAGCATTGTTGTCTGGTGCCATAACGGTCATTAATCCTCTCCCGTTCATAATCTCATAATAACCGGCACGCTCTGCTGCTTCAAGGAACATGGAGAATTGTCCATCCATGCTTTCGTCCGAAAGTAATTCCCAAGCGCTTCCTTTTACCCACCCGGGAACTTCATAATGTTCATCCATCTTATCCTCGCAGGACCATAGGAAAAATGGAATAAAAGACAGCCATAGCAGCCTTCGCATAATCGTTAAGTTTTTCATAATATAAAAAAATAAATATTTCAATAATAACTAAGATGTTTCTCGCGTACTCATGAAATTAATGCTGCACACAAATGCCATTGCTGATAAGAATTCTATTATCAGATGAAATTTGTGTGCATAAACAAGTTGTCACATTGGTTGCTCTTTTCATATAATCCAATTAAGTTAAGTTAAACAAAAGTTAGATTCTGTTTTCAAAGAGTTCTTTATTATAAAGACCTGTGAAAAACTGTTGCAAACATAGCGAGTTAGTGAAGAAATACCAATGAAGAATCGTACAAAAGCATGGAAAATACCGTCTTTTGCACGGAAATCCATGCAATGAACTCATTTTTTTATCAAGAAACAAGGTTTGGGGGGCATTTTATTCCTTTTTCGTTGTATGGAGGATAGTTATTTATAAAACAAAACCTTAAAAGTAATATGGCAAATTTTTCAATTGTAATTGTGCCGACTAAGAAGTTGGCGAATGGCAGACATCGGATAAGAATAGCAGTAGCTCATCGGTCAAAGACCAGATATATTCCGACTCAATTTACGTTGGATTCCGCAAGTCAGCTAAAAAATGGCAGAGTTGTCAGACACGAAAATGCAGTTAACATAAATTCGTGTTTACGTAGAATGATCGATGAATACGAGGAAATCCTCGCTTCCATTAGTTATTTGTCTACAATCTCATGTACTGAACTGATACATATTATCACTTACGAACAAAAGAAGAAAGGGATAACTTTTCAAACAATAGCAAAAGAATACTTAAGTTTCATGGCAGGGGAAGAAAGACAAAAATCTTATAGCTTGTACAAAATAGCAAGTGAAAGATTGATTAAATATATGAAGGGAGACTTTCCTTTGGTTCAACTAACTCCTCTTCATATACAAGAATTCGCAGAGTACCTATATAAGGAAGATTTAAGTGATACGACGATAAGAATCTATCTGACTCTGATAAAAGTAATATTGAACTATGCAAGTAAAATGAATTATGTAACTTATCACATTCATCCCTTTATACTTTTTAAAATGCCAATAAGTACTGTTAGGGATCTTGATTTGTCAATAGATGAATTAAAAAGTATTAGAGATGCGAAATTCCTGAAATCATCTTTGAACATAACCAGAGATATTTTTATGCTTACTTACTATTTAGGTGGGATTAACCTGAAAGATT
This sequence comes from Bacteroides faecis, assembly GCF_020091505.1. NCBI lineage: Bacteria > Pseudomonadati > Bacteroidota > Bacteroidia > Bacteroidales > Bacteroidaceae > Bacteroides > Bacteroides faecis. The sequence goes on from NZ_CP081916.1 coordinate 2,446,082, forward strand.
TACTGGAATACAACTTTAAAGATAAAGATTATATAAGATATATACGTCATAAAACTCGTAACAGAAAAAAAGGGGCAAATGAAATCGTGTTCTCTTTGCAACCTGAGGCAAAAGAGATTATTAACAGATACCTGTCGAAGGAAGGTAAACTTAGATTCGGAAAATATTTATCCTATAAACAGATATATAGTTTAATTTTCCGTAATATAAATAAGGTGGCGGAAATATCTGGTATAAGCAAGAAGGTCACTTATTATTCTGCTCGAAAAACATTTGCACAACATGGATATAATTTGGGAATACAAATCGAGAAAATAGAATACTGTATAGGACATAGTATGAAAAGTAATCGTCCCATTTTTAATTATATAAAAATAATGCAAGAACACGCAGATAAAGTATTCAGGGAAATATTGAACCAATTATTATAAATTTATGCTGCAGTAAGGCATATCGATTTGATTTCAGAATAACTACTTCTTATCTTTTTAGTTGCTTATTAATTGTCCACAGGCAATCTTACATTTTTCATAATACGCTTATACACAAATATTTTGCTCAAAGTCATTAATCTAACTTTTGTTTAACTTAACGTTTTGATATAATTATGAAAAACCACGAAATTTATATGAATGCCTGCAAATCTATGCAGTTGCTAATATCAAATGTAAGTCTTTTATGCTATTCACGATATCAATCTCCCTTTTTAGCAGATTTTTAATTATAACTTAATATAATTTTTAGTATTATGAGAAATGCAATGATTCGAAAGCGGCATTTGCTGCTACTATTGTTCCTCTCTTCCTTTTTCCTGTCCTGTGAAGACAAGATGGATGAACACTATGAAAAACCGGCATGGCTGAAAGGTACAGCTTGGGAAGTTCTTTCTAATGAATATGGAGGTAAGTTCTCCATGTTTTTGGAAGCAGCAGAGCTATCAGGTTTCAGGCCTATTCTTGATGGTAAGAGTGTCGCAACTGTCATGGCTCCGGACAATGATGCGTTTACCACTTATCTGGAGGAACACGGTTATGTTTCAGTCAAGGACATACCGACAGATGATCTGAAGAAATTGATTGGTTATCACTTAATCTACTATTCTTATAGTAAAACCGATCTCGAGAACTTCCGGCCCGAGGACAGTGCAACAAGCAAAGACGACGATGAAGATGATGAACTGGGTGTATTGCAACCGGGTATGTATTACAAATTTCGCACACACAGTACCAGCCCTACTACGAAGGAAGTGGATCCGGCAACAAAAAACACAGTAACCGTCTATCACCTGGAGCGGTTTTTACCTGTATTCTCTCACCACATCTTTGCATCTAAAGGCATAGATGCAAAGAAGAATTATGAATTTTTCTATCCTAACTCTACATGGACGGGAGATAACGGGTTCAATGTGTCGAATGCAAGCGTTAAAGAATACCAAATCATAACAAACAACGGCTATATATATAATGTAGACAGAGTATTGGAACCATTGGAAACTATTTATGATGTTTTGAAGAAGAAATCAGATTATTCCGATTTCCTCGACTTCTATAGCCAATACAGTACTTATACCTATGATAAGGACTTGTCTGCCGATTATGGAAATGCAGTAGGAGTAGATAGTCTCTTCCTTCATGAACATGCGTCAAACGGACTTCCCAATATTGCTTTGGAATGGCCGACTTCCAATTTCCGTCTTTATCCGGAATTGGCTTCTATATCCTATAGTATCTTTGCTCCGTCCAATCAGGCATTAAATACTTTCTTCAATAAATATTGGAAAGCTGGAGGATATTCTTCTTTGACCGATTTGGACCCGTTGATTACCAAAATATTACTTTATCAATCAGTATATGGTGGATCTATTGTATTCCCAGACGAAATAAGCGGAATAACCAACTCTTTGGGTTCACACTATGATTTCCAGTTGAGCGATGTGAAAGATAAGAGCATCTGCGTGAACGGCAGCTTCTACGGATTGAGTAATTTCCCGATGCCTGAAATATTCAGCACTGTAATGGGACCGTCTTTCCTTAAAAGAGATTATCTGCTTTCGTTGTATGCTATCTATCAGAGTAATCAGATGGCTGCATATACTACCACTGCAACCAACTATACGATGTTGATCACTAAAAATAGCGGATATGAAATCAGTGATATGCGTCTGATGTCTGATGGAGTAGGCAATACATTGGCAACTTCCGGAGAAGATGGCGATGTGGCTGTATCATCATCAGATCTGAAAAGAATCGTTAGTGGCGGAACCGTAGTAGGTGAAGTTAATTTTAACGCTCCTTGGGCAGTTCATGCTACTCAGGATGGCGGAACATACTGGTTTATAAAAGACGGAAAGATGACAACGAACTACGTGTTTAATAGTGTGTTAGGGCAAGATCCGCAAACGGTGATTCCTACGCTTTTTACTGAAGTGAAAGAGGTGACCAACGATGGTGGCGGTGTGTGGACAAACGGAAAAGTATATGAATATGAAAGTGATTTCGGTGTATTCGGAAAGTTGGATGGATTGGAATATACAAGCCTGAAGACGATGTTAACCTCTATCGGGGAAACGAAATATCCCAATTTCGTGTTTGCCTATTTAATGAGACAGGCTGAAATATTTGCTACCATAGACGGTGTACTTGCTTGGGATTATCGATTGGCAGGGCGTCTTATCGGGTTCATTCCGACTAATGAAGCTTTGAAAGAGGCTTTGGATAATGACCGGATTCCGGGAGTGAAAGGTACGATTGATTTGAGTTTACCTTCGCCCACTCTTCAAGGTGAGGTTACAAACAAACGCTTGTTGGGAGAATATTTACTTAATTATTTCTTTACGCCTACCAATGCTCCGGTTGCATCAGGCTGTCCGTATCTTGGATCACCCGATTGGTTATCGGGAGAGTATCGTAACAGCAATAATATTCCTGTGAAGTATACTGATAATGGTGCTTCTATTACCTTGCAGTTGCAGAATCAAACCACCGGTCGGTATGGAAATGCGTGTAAGGTAGTATCATACGAGAATTTCCCATTTGCTTTTATGGACGGTGCTTTCCACCTGATAGACGCTGTTTTTAATTAACTGAATATCTAATTAATCATGAATCAGACAAATAAAGTCTTTTATACATTGGTAGCCATTTTTCTGTCCTGTTCTATAGAAATGGCAGGGCAGGTACAGAAGGTTATATCCGGTACGGTTACCGAATTGTTTGGAAAAACTGCCGAGCCACTGGTTGGTGTAAATGTCAATCTAGTAAACAACCAGAACCGTTCGTTGGGTGGTGGTATCACAAACCTGAACGGGCAGTATAATGTGAAAGTCCCTGGAGGAGAGAAAGATCTGACGATTGTTTATTCCTACATCGGAATGAAAACAAAGCGTATAAAGTATACGGGGCAAACTCTTTTGAATGTGACTTTGGAGTCAGAATCGATGGCTGTGGATGAAGTTGTCGTTTCAGCCCGTAGGTTAAATAGAAATGATTTGGGTATTTCGGACAAAGAAATGGTTTCGGCTACTCAGAAAGTCGATATGGAAAAGCTGATTGCTGCTGCGCCTGTTGTATCCATAGAGGAAGCTCTACAAGGACAGTTGGGTGGTGTGGATATTGTTTTGGGAGGAGACCCCGGTAGCCGTAGTGCTATCAGAATCCGTGGTACAAGTACGTTGAATGCATCTTCTGATCCGTTGATTGTTATCGATGGTGTGCCTTATCCGACAGAAATCAGTGATGACTTCAATTTTAGCACAGCTACGGAAGAAGACTTAGGTGCCCTTTTAAATATCTCACCTAATGATATAGCCTCAGTTGAAGTATTGAAAGATGCGTCGGCTACTGCTATTTGGGGTACTCAGGGTGCTAACGGTGTATTGGTTATTAAGACAAAACAAGGTACGGTTGGTAAAACTCGTTTTTCATTCTCCTCTAAATGGACGATGAAGGAGGATCCGAGTACTATTCCGATGCTGAACGGTAAGGAATATACTTCTCTTATGCAGGAATCTATCTGGAATTCTGCCAAATACATCGGTCTGAATAATCCGGGAAATAAATATCTGAATATGTTATCTGATGCACCGGCAATCGGTGACAATCCGGACTGGAGATACTATGATGAATATAACCAAAATACCAATTGGTTGGATTATGTACGCCAAAAGGCATTGGTTTCTGATAACAGTTTTTCAATGAACGGTGGTGGTGAAAAAGCGACTTATCGTTTTTCGTTAGGATATATGAGTGATATCGGTACTACTATCGGTACGTCTATGAACCGTTTGAATACTTCAATGGTCATTAACTATCAGTTTTCTAATAAGTTAAAGTTCGGTGCAGATTTTTCTTATTCACAGACCAATACGGATGCGAACTGGGTTAATACTATCCGTTCGGAGGCATTGAGTAAAATGCCGAACAAATCACCTTTTACAGTAAACGACCTGACAGGTGCATTGACCGATGAATACTTTACTTATCATGATCCGAATTTTGAAGGATCCTTTAATGGAAAGAGTAACTATAATCCTGTTGCCATGGCACATGAAGCTATCAACAGAACTGTACAGCGCGAAGGTAAGATTACATTCCGTGCCGATTATGAGATAATGCCGGGATTCTTTTATAAAGGTTGGGCTTCTATCAATATGCGTGCCATTAAAACACGTCGTTTCCTCCCACAAGTAGTGACAGGAGTAGAACAAGTTAACAAATATGCTAATCAGAGTGCAGACGCTTATTCCGACCAGTTGGCTTTACAGACAGAGAACAAGTTGATGTATATCAAGAACTGGAATAACAAACATAATATCATTGCGAATGTATTAGTTCGTACTGGTCAGTATGTCAATTCAGGCTATAATAGCGAAGTATATGGTAATGCCTCTTCTGATCTTTCCGATCCGGTAGTGGGAACTACTATCAGCGACATGAATTCAAGCGAATCGGAAACACGTAATGTCTCTTTTGTAGGAGTATTGAACTATACTTTGTTTGATCGTTATGTGGTACACGGATCTCTCAATGCCGAAGGTAACTCTGCTATGGGACGTAATGAAAGAATGGGTTACTTCCCTGCTGTGGGTCTTGCATGGAACTTCCAGAATGAGCCTTTTATGAAAACGGCAAGAGATAAATGGTTGGACGAAGCGAAATTCCGTTTCAGTATCGGACAGAGTGGACGTGCTCCCAGCGGTGCTTCTGTTTATCTGGGTGCTTATGTGAAGGGAACAGACTATATGAATATGTCGGCCACCAAGCAAGCTCGTATGCAGTTGGATAATTTGAAATGGGAGACTTCTACCGAATATAACTATGGTTTGGATGCTTCTGTATTAAAAGGTCGTTTGAGATTTACATTCGATTATTATTATAAGACGGTGGAAGACTTGTTGCAAAAGAACTACAAACTACCTTCAACGACTAGTTTCGGATCGATTAGTTATTTCAATTCGGGTAAAATGGAGAACAAAGGTTGGGAGTTCCGTACAGATGTTGTTTTATTTGAGAACAAAGACTGGCGCATCAACGGTTATGTGAACTTTAGCCGTAATGAGAATAAGATTACTGAACTGCCTGCCAATATGGTACAGGAGAATTACTCGCCAAAGAATGGAGAATACGCTGCCCGTGCAGAGGTTGGACGTCCTATCGGTTCGTTCTATGGATACCGTTACAAGGGAGTATATCAGAACACGGATGCCACATACGCACGTGATGCGGAAGGAAAAGTAATGAATGATGCCAAAGGTAGACCAATCGTGATGAAGAACTTGACAGCAACCTGTCAACCGGGAGATGCGATGTATGAAGACATCAATCATGACGGTGTGATTAACCAGTATGATATCGTCTATCTGGGAAATGCCAACCCGACATTGACCGGTGGTGCCGGATTGACTATTAAGTACAAACAATTCTCTGTCAACACCTTCTTCCACGGACGTTTCGGACAGTCAGTCGTGAATACGGCCCGTATGAATAATGAGTCTATGAACGGTAATGCCAATCAGAGTACGGCTGTGTTGAGAAGATGGAAAAACGAAGGTGATATTACAGATATACCGCGTGCATTGTATGGCGAAGGATTCAACTTTTTAGGTTCTGACCGTTTTGTGGAAGATACTTCCTTCCTTCGTCTGAAACAGTTGACACTGAATTATGCATTCCCAAAAAGCATTTGCAACAAGATGGGTATCACTTCACTGACATGTTTCGTTACAGGATACAATCTGTTTACCTGGTCTTCTTATACTGGTCAGGACCCGGAAGTAAACCTTCCGTCAAGACCGACAGATCTTGCAATTGATGGTGCAACGACGCCTGTATCCAGACGATATACTTTTGGTTTTAACTTAAGTTTCTAATACGATATCAACATGAAGAAATTATTAATATACATAGTAATAGCCGGAACAACTTTACTGACTTCCAGTTGTAATGATTGGCTGGACGTGTTGCCGAAGAACGAACAGGTATCTCCGGAATACTGGAAAACAAAGGAACAGGTGGAAGAGGTGCTTGCACAAGGATACCACAATATGCGTCTGACAGTTCCTACGTTAATTTATTGGGGCGAACTTCGCGGGGCATCCATTTATGCATATTCGGGTAAGTCAAAACAGGAATTACAGAATTTCCAGTTGACCTCTTCATCAAACGAATGTAAATGGGCGAGTTTCTATTCCATACTGAATGTGGCGAACTCCATTATTAAATATGCACCGGAAGTAAAGAGGCAGGATGAGACCTATCATGAATCAGTAATGAACTCAAACATGGCTGAAGCCTACTTTATGCGGGCTTGGACATATTTTACGCTAGTGCGCAACTTTAAAGAAGTTCCCCTGATTGTGGAACCCTACATGACGGACGAATATGCGGTCGATGTGCCCAAATCTTCGGAAGAAGCGATTATTGCGCAGATCAAACTGGACATTGAGGATGCACTTTCTACAGGAGCCGCTAAAGAAATGTATGACGATGAAGACTGGACCGGCATGAGTAAAGGACGTGTCACTGTGTGGGCATTGTATGCATTGATGGCAGACGTGTGTTTGTGGAGCGAAGATTATGATGGCTGTGTGAGATATGCCGATATGCTGATTAATTCGACCTCCCCTTTCCGTCCGGCATTTGTAGAAGACCCGGAACAATGGTACAGCATCTTCTTCCCGGGCAACAGCAACGGTTCTATATTTGAACTGAATTTTGATCAGTCGCGCAATCAATCTCCTGATGATGATGCTACAGCGAGTACATATCCATCTCCATCGAATATTTACCCTTGGACACAATCTACTGTCGCCGCTCTTCAGTTCTCGAATGCAATGTGTAAACGTTTGTTTGATGAACAAACCGATACATGGGTGACTTCCAATACCGTTCGTGGTTATGGCAATACATTTATTCTTTCTTCGGGAACTGTTATTGGTAACTCCAATACGGAAGGTTATCTTCCCTTCAAGTTCAGAATCGGCGGTAAGGACGGATTGTCTACAACACGTTCTTATAAAGATGCCAACTGGATACTCTACCGCATGGCAGATGTATTGTTGATGAAAGCTGAAGCATTGATCTGGAAAGGTGGAGAAGCGAATTTTGCACAGGCTTTAGAACTTATCAATAAGATACGTACCCGTGCCAACGTTACCACGCTAAGTGTTCAGACGAATGCCGTATCACAAGAAAATATGCTTGGATACTTGTTGCAGGAGCGTGATCTTGAATTTGCTGCGGAAGGCAAACGCTGGTATGACCTTTTACGCTTCGGCAGATCGCAGAATTTTAAATATAAAGATCAGTTTATCAATATGATCATTGAGAATAACTCTACGGTGAGTGCCAGTTGGATACGTTCGGTTCTGAAGAATACCGATGCATGGTATTTGCCTATTAATCAGGGTGAGATTGACACTAACCCGATGTTAATACAGAATCCTTATTATGATGTAACTGCAAATTAATATATACTATGAAGAATATTGTAAGATTTTGCTTAATGATTTTGTGCATCACTTGTTATTCCTGTGATGATCCGTACAAGGATACGGTATTTAAGGTATATGATGTACAACCTGCTGCAACCTATCTCCAGAGTCGTCCGGACGATTTCTCCGAATGGGTGAAAGTTTTGAAATATGGAGATTTGTTCAATGCTGTGAACCGCGCAGAGGATGCTTTCACAGTATTGGCACCTACTAATGATGCAGTTCTTCGCTTTTACGAAAAGAAGGGAGTCACTTCTATCGAAGATTTGGGATATGAATATGCCCGTACTCTTGCTACATATCATGTTATTAACGACTCTATTGACAGGGAGGATTTTGTAAAAAGCGGTGAACTGCCGGGTAGAACACTCTCGGGAGATGCGTTGAAAGTTTCTTTTGGTAGTGAAGGTGGTGATAAATCTATCTATATTAATAAGGAAGCTCATGTCAGCGAGTTAGCTATTCGTACAGCCAATGGTCGTGTATATGTACTCGATGATGTATTGAGTCCTGCCGTAGAAACTATCTATGCAAAACTTGTAGAGAAAGGGAATTATAAAATTTTCTGTGAAGCGCTGGAGAAAACAACATGGAGCGATTCGTTAAGTGTAGTCAATTCTGTACTCGAAGGTCCGTTGGGAATGAGAGTTGAACTGCGGAAATACTTCACCGTATTTGCCGTATCCGATGCTATATTTGCTAAGGAAGGAATCAACAGTTTTAGTGATTTGACTGCTAAGGTGGGGGCTTTGACCAACGATTACGAGCTTCCCAATAACGAACTGAACCGGTTTATGGCCTATCATATTATGAACGGTGAACGCACCCTTGAATCTCTTCGTACATTTCCCAAACCTTTCGACAGAGAAACGTGGGAATATAGAAAGATGCTGAACACCAAAGCTACAAACGATTTGATCCTGATTTCCGAAAGCGGACTGAACGACGGCGTTAAGTTTATTGAGGAACAAGCTGACGAGATCGTGAAGAACGGATATATCCAACCGATTGACGGATATCTGCCCGTGAAAACCGAATTTGAGCCGATACCTGTAATCTTCGATTTCTGCGATTACCCCGAAGTGTCTTCTTACATTGCGGCAAAGGGAAAAGGGCAGCTTTATCAGCAAGTTTCGCGAGATGACGCGGATACGTATACAGCACTCACCAAGTTCATTGGCCGACAAGAAATTGTTCCGCAAGTTTCGTCCTATAAGATCGAAATGGGACCTGGTGGCACGTTGGCAAGCGACTGGAGTTATCTGTCGTATTGCACAAAGGGAGCCAGCACTTCAGGCAACTGGACTAAGTTGATGAACAACGATGCCTTGGTAGTTAATATCGGCTACAACGGTACATTGGACCTGACTATTCCACCTATTTTAGCCGGAAAGTATAGAATTACTTTATACTATGCATACGATCCGTCAATGAAATTTATCGGTGCGAGAGAAGAGGGCAGCCAAGCCGGTTTGACCAATTTCAGATTAGATTCGAAACGACTTAAAGGTGGCGATAACAAACGTATTTATGATGGAAAGACAGGGGATGTGCAAGATTGTTTCAATACACCGTTGACATCGGACCTGAGTGGAGTAGAAACATTGTTTGAATTTACAACGACGACTTCTCATACATTGAACGTAGTTGTGGTAGATCCCGCAGCCAGTTCGCACAATAAATTCCGTATGTATTTTGATTATATATTGTTTGAACCTGTAATAGAATAATAACCATGAAGAAAATTAGATATATCATAGCATCCGCTTTGGTTTCAATTGGACTCTGTGCCTGTACGGATACTTGGGATTCGCACTATTCCAAGTGGGATACGGTGATTGAAAATACAGAGATTGAAGCTGTAGATGAGCCGGCAGCTGATTTCCTGAAGACAGCTCAGGATTATAGTAACATGTATGCACTGTTCGACAAGACAGGTGTGATTAAAACATGGCAGGAGAAAAACCTGATGTACACCATCATGGTGGTAGGTAATGAATCTATTGCCAATACCGATCAATCGGTAACTACTAAAGCCGAAGGCAGTGAAGGACAGGCAACCGCTGAAGAAATATTTAAGGCGGAAGCACATATAACAGATGCTCTTCTTTCCCCCAGTAATCTGGAAGACGGACAACGCCTGTTGATGTGGAACGGCAAGTATGTGACCGTAAGAATCTACAATGAACCGATGGATGGTATGGAACCGGGAATTTATTTCAATGGTTCGAAAGTGAAGAAGGTGATTAAAACTAATAATGCCTACATTTATGACTTGGAAAATTATATTAATACTCCTAAAGCATTGATAGAGTATTTGAAGGATTTGCCGGACGAAGATTACTCTGTTTTTAAAGAAATGGTGTTGAGCCGTACGCAAAGAGTATTTGATAAAGCCGCAAGTACACCTATAGGAATTGATAAGACAGGAAATACGGTATATGACTCTGTATTCACAGAAAAGAGTCAGTATTTTGCAGATAAGAAGTTAGACCTTTATTCAGAGAACATTACTGCTACATTGCTGGTACCTTCTAATGACTTGATAGAGAATGCACTGAGAGAAGCGAAAGAGAAGTTGAAATCGTGGAATATGGAACGTGAAGATTCTATTCTGAACAACTGGATATTCCAGACTGCTTTTTTTAGTAAAAAGTATGTAAAACAAGATTTTATTTATAACGAGAGTGATCCGGCTTCAACGCAGGACTTTTATTCTGTTTTTGATCAACAATGGCGTACAACAGTAAATAAGGTAGATCTTGATAATCCGGTAGAGTTGAGTAACGGTGTTGCTTATAAGATAACTTCACTGAAAATACCGACCAACAAGATATTGATTTGGAGAATCAAGGAACGTTTTGAAACGTTTGACCAATTGACGGATGAAGATAAAAAGTACTATTATCCCGGATATAATTACATCAGTACTTATCTGAAAGATATTGGTGAGAATGTACAAATGAATCGTGTGAAACAATATGTGGGTGCAAATCAGCCAAAGCCATGGCTGCCGGCTATTTACTGTAGATCTATGATGCTGTGGGTCGTTGACACTGATCAACCTGGTATTTTTAAATTCAAATGCTATCGATTAGTAGAAGACAAAGCTTCGACTACCGGTTATACTGCAGTGCCTTACAAAATACCTGCAGGGTCATATAATTTCTATATGGGATTTAATGGTTCTCGTTCGCAAGTGAATGCAACATTCTACTTGAATGGGAAGAAGATTCCCAAATGTGAAAGTGGTCCTATTCCATCTTCTACAATGAAAGGCTCTAATCATGACCGTGGCGGTGGTGGATATAGTGAGCTTTATAGAGATAGCAGGTATGACCGTGATGGTTCTACGGATCTTGGAGTTGTCATATTTGATAAAACCGAAGAACTTGAAGTTACGATTGAATTTACGAAAGGGGCAAGAGGTGAAATGGAGCCGACTACATGGTGTTTCCGCCCAACAGTAGATTTGTATTAACCTTGATAAACAGGATATGAAAAAGATAAAAAAAATACTTAATATTTCTGTGCTACTCGTATGTGGAGTGGCAAATACATGGGGACAAGGAGGGCAGAAATTGACTGGTAAGATTTTGTCAGCGACGAATCAACCGGTAGAAGGTGCCATTGTCACAGTGTTAGACACGATGAATGTTACTACAAACAAAGAAGGTACATTCCAGTTTGAAGTGAAAGATCTTTCAAAGGCCAAGGAAATTTCCGTATGGGCTCCGGGGTATTTCTCAGTGAAGCAGCTTGTAAAAGAAAGACCGAATATTGTAATTACATTGATTCCGGAAAATCAATATAAATACAATGAAACGATGGTTCTTCCCTTCCGTCGGGAAGGAGAAATGCAGCTGGAAGATTATACAGCAGCTACCAATATCACAAAAAAAGATTTTATGTTGGGTACGACAAAGATCGATCGTGCATTGACAGGACAAATTGCTGGGTTGCAAATGAAACGCAGTAGTGGTATGCCGGGAGAAGGCAGTTATTATAACTTGCGCGGTATCCGCACATTGACTGGTGATAACGCTCCTCTGATTGTGATAAACGGAGTACCTCATATGCCTGATAAAACACCTTCGGAACTGATTGGCGGCTTTACCCGTGATATCTTTCAGTTCTATCATTTGCAGGATATACAGAATATCACTGTATTGAAAGGTGCGGAAGCAGCTATGTATGGTTCAATGGGCTCCAATGGTGTAATCTTGATTGAAACAGACGGTACCGCATCTAATGACTTGGAGACTAGGGTGAGTTACTATGGATCATACGGAATCAACTGGAACGATAAGCGGATGCCGGTGATGGGACTGGATGATTACAAGCAGTATCTGGCAGATATGGGTATGACTATTTCTAAGGATCCGCAGAACTTCTATACAAATTTCCCCTTCATGCAGAATCCTAACGATCCACGTTACAACTATTTGTATAACAATAATACAGACTGGCAGGATTTGATTTACAAGAACACAGCGTCCACCGATCATCTTTTCAGAGTAGAAGGTGGTGACAATATTGCTAAATACGACCTGTCGTTAGGGTATTATCGCGAGAATGGTCTGATGGATAATACAAGTATGGAACGTTTTCATACATTACTGAATGCTAATGTATTGGTTAATAAACAACTGAATATTTTTGCAACGGTAGGTTTAGCTTATATGAACGGACATTATCAGACGCAGGGTATGGATATTACGACGAATCCTATATTGGCAGCTTACGCAAGATCTCCTTTCCTAAATCCATACGAAAAAGACCGCGAGGGAAATACACTGAAAACTTACGCATCTCATTTCTACGGACGGAGCAAGAGCCGAGATTACAGCGTCAGCAATCCTTTAGCTATCATTAATACGTTGGATTCTCGTAATCGCCAATATGATCTGAATATGAAAGCCGGTATCGCATACAATCCTTTTCGAGAACTGACACTAACTGGAACAGTAGGTTTGTATTATAATTACGATAACGAACATCTCTTTATCCCTGGAGCAAGTGAAGCTACTATAGTACCGCTAAGTGATAAATACGGTGTGCGGAATAATGCGGTAAGCGACGGAGTAGCTGTAACGACCAACTTCTTTGCCAACTTGAATGCCAGTTATAAGAAAACGTTTAATTATGTTCACCAGTTGAATGCAATAGCCGGATGGCAGTTGATGACTACTAAAAACGAATATGATGCAGGAGAAGGACGCAACACCGGTAATGACTTCTACCAGACATTGGGTAGCACGACTGACGGAAGACGTTTCTTGGGTTATATCAATAGCTGGAACTGGACAAACTTCTACGGACATGCCAACTATACTTACAATAATATGGTACAGGCATCTGTGAATATAGCCGTTGATGCAGCTTCTTCTACCGGTACGGATGTTGCCCGTTTCTATACATATCCGTCAGTAGGAGTAACCTTGCTGGGCAAAGGATGGAAACCACTTCTCGATGTTACATGGCTCAATAAGCTGAATGTACGTGTCGAATACGGACTGACAGGTAACTCACGCTTTTCTTCACAGATGGGTGGATACTATTATTCCACAGTACCTTACATGCAGTTGTCAACCATCGTTCGTTCTAATATCCCGAACGTATCATTGAAACCGGAGAAGAATGCTTCTTTGAATCTCGGACTGGACTTGTCTGTACTGAACAATCGTTTGAACCTAACTTTTGATTATTACAATAATCAAATCAGCGATATGATATCTGCTATGCCTCTTTCATCTGTTTATGGATCGGTTCCTTATTATGCGAATGTAGGTAAGTTAGAGAATACAGGTATAGAGTTGGCAGTGCAGGCCTCATTGGTTCGTACCCGTGATTTCGAATGGATCGTAGGTGGAAACATCTCTCGCTCCAGAGATAAGATCAAGTCATTAGGTGGTGAGGAACAAATCGTGTTGAGTTACGATAATGGTGTGCAGATGGTCAACCGTGTCGGAGAAGCTCCTTACCAATTCTACGGTTATCAGGCAAATGGAGTATACTCCACACAAGCTGAAGCTGACGCTGCAAATCTCAGCAACCGTACCGGACGTCGTTATAATGCCGGAGATGTACGTTTTGTAGATCAGAATGGCGATAACCGCATCGACGATAAAGACCGTGTTCTTCTTGGCAGTGCTGCTCCCTCTTATTTTGGAGGTTTCTATACACAACTGAAATACAAAGGATTCGCACTTTCTGCAGAGTTCTCATATTCAAAAGACAACATCGCATACAATGCTGTCAGACAACAACTGGAGGCTATGTCTACTACTAACAACCAGAGTATTGCAGCCGTAAACCGTTGGACAGTGGAAGGACAGAAGACCGATATGCCGAAGGCAACATGGAAAGATCCTGTGGGCAACAGCTATTTCTCTTCTCGCTGGATGGAAGATGCTTCTTACCTGAGAATGAAGAACGTGACACTCAGCTACACTTTCTCTAAAACACTTTGGAATTTCTTTCGTTCGGGAACAATATATGTGACGGGCGAGAACCTGTTGACCTTTACAGATTATCTGGGAATGGACCCAGAATTCTCTTATTCTTATGCTGAGAATATGCAAGGTTTTGATAATGCAAAGCTAATGCAACCCAAAACAGTGAAAATGGGCGTTAATTTAAAATTCTAATGAAAATGAAAAAGTTTAAGATAGAAATAATACTTATGGGGGTACTGGCGATGATGTTCGCTTCGTGTAGTGACTTCTTCGAGCCGAATAATGATACGACCTTGAATGGTGATAGATATATCAAGGAAGGCAGCGAGCTTTATTCCGGTTTTCTGGGTATTATCACAAAGATACAAGCTATTGGAGACAAAGCTATTTATCTGACCGATATGCGTGGCGAACTGTTGGAACCTACCGAAAATACACCGGCTGACCTTTACAGCATTTATAATTATGATGATGATTTGAGCGGTAACACATATGCCGACCCTGCCAAGTATTATGATGTAATCATTGCTTGCAATGATTATTTGCAGAAAGCAAAAGAATACAGAGATACACATGTCACTACCGTAGATGACGATGATTATAGAGGTCTGATTAGTAGCACAGTGAGGTTGAAAACATGGACTTATCTCATGTTGGCAAAGATATATGGACAAGCTATATGGTTCGATGATCCGATGCAAAGTATGAAAGATATCGTCAGCCGGACTCCTAAGAACTTGAGTGAGCTTGTCGATGAATGCGACAAACTGTTGAATACTGGCTTTGATGGAATAAACGGTACATACAATATGTCATGGAATGAGTGGCTTGATCCTGCTAACGGGGCTACTTCTACAAACGATGAATATAAAAGATGGAATATGATGGTTCCCGGATATTTTGTACTGCAAGCAGAAATCGCACTTTGGAAAGGAGATTATCAGAAGGCGGCTACAACAATTCTTGGAGAAATGAGCAGGACCTTTGCTTTGGCTGAGTATCAGGGAAATGTTGCTAATATCAAGTATATGCGTTCGGGAAGTTACGGGAGTAATTACGGTCAGCAATATGACTCCGAGATGCCGATGCTGACAGCAACCGAATCTGTTATTATGTATGATTATAAATATAATCAACAGAATTCGTTATTGAATCATTTCGACCGTAGCGGAAGCTATATGATGCGTGCTTCCGTGCCAGGATCAAAACGTTTTGAAGATACTACTTTCAATCCGTCTGCTGATGCAACGGCAATTAAAACATCCGATGCGCGTTTCAGAGCTATTCAGGAAATCGAAAAGGATGTGGAATATGCGATACGCAAATACCGTGGCTTTAGAAAGAGCGGACATACTGTTGCTCATGACGATACATATATAATGATTTATCACACTTCTGATCTTTATTTTATGGCGATTGAAGCACTGAATAATATGGGACGTTTTGAGCCGGCATCCGTGTTGATGAATACAGGTGTCGACCCCTTCTACGGAGCCGGTGTAGTATTGGGCGAACAATGGCAAGGACTGAATTGCAACTGGGGATTGTGGACAACACTTTATGCGGGATTCCGCCGCACGTATGCTGATAATGGTGTTCGCGGTATCTTAGGACTGGGCAAGCGCGATATGTGGCAGACTCCGGAAGACATCAAAGAGGAGATTATAGCTGAACAAAGATTGGAAGGTTTGAGTGATGAAGACAAGATCAAAAAGCATAATGATATTGAATTGGTGAAAGAAGCCTTCTTGGAGTTTCCTTGTGAAGGAAAGACTTATCCGCTTATGATTCGTGTGGCAAAGCGTTGGAATGACTATTCATTCATAGCAGATTTTGTCGGGCAGAAATATGAATCCGATCTGGCTAAACAAGCGGAAGTAAAGGCCAAGATTATGGGTGGTGCTTATTTCGTACCTTGGGACTTGCAAGGTAAGTCTTCTTCTCATTAATAGCATGTTTTTCAATCAAAAAAAGAAAATTATGAAGGATATAACAAAAATAGCTTATTTACTTTTGGGACTGATATTATCAGTCCCCATGAGTGCACAAAAGACATATTATATGGACCCCGAGGGAAGTGATTCTAATCCGGGAACGTCAGATAAACCTTTTGCAACTTTAGTAAAAGTGCAGGAAGTGGTAGCTGCGGGAGATGTGGTTTATATCAATCCGGGAACTTATGTGGTTCCTGCCGACCAACTACCGATGACTACTACTAATAGCGGACTTTATCATTGTGTGTTCCACTTGAATAAAAGTGGTGAGGCAGGCAAGCCTATTTCTTATCTGGCCAATCCGAATAGACAGGGGAGACCTGTCTTCGATCTTTCGCAAGTAAAACCTAAAGATCAGCGTATTACGGTGTTTTATGTAACCGGTTCTAATCTTTATCTTAAAGGATTCGATGTTATTGGCACACAAGTCACTATTACCGACCATACGCAATCAGAATGTTTCCGTATTGTTAAAGGAGCCAATAATAACAAGTTTGAAGATTTGAGAACGCATGACGGTATGGCAATCGGTTTCTACTTGCTTGGCGGAAGCAATAATCACATCTTAAACTGTGATGCTTACAACAATTATGATTCGGTTTCAGAAGGAGGCAAAGGTGGTAATGTCGATGGTTTCGGCGGTCACATCAACTCATCTTCTGCCGGTGAAGGTAAAGGTACGGGAAATGTGTTCGAAGGATGTCGTGCCTGGTATAATAGCGATGATGGTTTCGATCTCATCAATTGTTTTGAGGCAGTGAAGATAATCAATTGCTGGTCGTTCTTAAACGGATACAAGCCCGGCACAAAAGAAGCGGCTGGTGACGGTACCGGTTTTAAAGCCGGTGGTTACGGAATGTCTGCCGATAACCTTCCAGCTACACCTGACATAATACCTCAACATGAAGTACGCAATAGTTTGGCTTATTACAATAGATTGAGAGGTTTTTATGCCAATCATCATCTGGGCGGAATCATATTCGAGAGCAATACGGCTGTCAATAGTGGAGAAAACTATAATATGACAAACCGTGAGTTGCCTTTGGCACTTCCTCCGACTGATGTGAGCGGATATGATCATATTATTAAGAACAACCTGTCCTTTGTTTCAAGATCGGGAAGTAAGCATATCGTAACAGTGAACAGGGCGAAGAGTGAAGTATCCAACAACTCTTTTGATGGTAGTGAGGAAGTGGTGGAAGCTGACTTTATCAGTCTGGAAGAAGCGGAATTGATGAGAGATCGTAAGCCCAATGGAGATCTGCCTGATGTTAATTTTGGAAAACTGACTACTGATGCGGAATTACGTTTTTGGGGAATGGGATGCTTTGCTACAGGTGAACCTACTGATCTTGATTTTGGCTGGTTGAAAAAGCCGACAATTGTTGTAGTTGGCAGTAAAGCCAGTGTAGTGGGCCCCGAAGCGGCATTGTTCACGAAGATGTATGTGATTGTAGACGGTGAAGAAACGGTGGAGTTTGATAAGAACTCAATAGACTTGTCAGACTTTAGTGGTGTGCTTGAAGTGAAAGCAGTCATTGAAGATGCAAACGGAAACGTTACAAAATCCATTGCGTTTAAATTTAAAAGATAAAACAGATAAACTTAGAATAATATGAAACAGTTTATTAATATTTATATAATATCTTTTGTCTTGATATTATCTCAGCTCAGTCTCTTTTCGTCTTGTAAAGACGAAGATACGGTTGTTGAACTGAAACTTGATCGTACAGCCATTCAAATCAAAGAAGGAAGTGAAGGCATACTAAAGATTGAAGGCGGAAACGGTGGATATCAGTTTTCTTTTTCTGAAGAAGGCTATGCTACCGCCAAGTATCGTGAAAATTTAATATACATTCAAGGAGTGAAATACGGTAAAGTGGTCTTGACTGTAACCGACTTGGAAGGGCACAGTGTATCACTTGATGTAGTAGTGGTATCGAGTGTGCTGAGCACCGATAATCAGCGTTTTGTATGGGGAAACATGATTGAATTGAATAAAGCCAATAATTGGAGCTTGTTCATCGATACCAATAGTGTTGCTATTACCAACGTATTGGAAGGAAGGCAATATGTTTTATCCTGCGATGGTGATTTGTCCGTTGGTGTAAAGGCGAATGCCACGTTAGAGATCTTGAGTAGTAAAACAGGAGCTGAACCGGAGATCGTGCAACTGGCTGGAATGGAAGTGTTGCAAATAAAAGATGGCCTTTGCTCTATTGTTTTTAGTACGGCAGACCGTATGGGTGAGCTTGTGTTTCAGAAATAGATATACACTGAAGATAAATAAATCGATCTGATATCAAGTAAAGCTTGGCTATCAGGTCGATTTTGTTATATTGGGCACTTTCAATACAATCAATGATATCGCTGTTTGCTGGAAGAAGACCGTTTATTGAACAAATATCCATTTAAATGAATGATATTCTATTTATCATTCGGGTGGTATTTTCTAATTTTGTGATGTGAAACCAGTGATAACGTTCCTTATAATGGAACTCCTTATACTAAATTTGTCACATGAAAAACATATCTGTTCTTTTGTTCTTGCTCATTACTTTGGCATTGAACGCACAAAACAATAAAACTTCCGGACTCAACGCCCGCCAGTTTCATAAATACTGGAAAGTAGAATCTGAATCTCCGGATTATAAAGTAACTTTTTTAGGGGATACGGTTGAAATTCTTTCTCCTAAAGGGCTTACTCTTTGGAGGAAAGAGAAGATGAGTGGTAAAGTAACCATTGAGTATGACGCATGTGTGGTTGTTGAGGTTGAGGGCGATCGTTTGAGTGACTTGAATTGTTTTTGGATGGCTTCGGACCCTCAGTATCCCGATAATATATGGAAACGTGAGAAATGGCGTAGTGGGATTTTTCTAAACTGTTACTCTTTACAACTCTACTATATGGGATATGGTGGAAATCATAATTCTACTACACGTTTTCGCCGTTATGACGGCAATGAGGCGGCTATTACAAATGCAAAAGCCCGTCCTGCAATCTTAAAAGAATATACGGATGCGGACCATTTGCTGGAAGCTAACAAGTGGTATCATATCAAGATAACGAATGAAAATAATAGGGTTAGTTATTATATAAATGGAGTGCGACTGGTGGATTTCCGCGATGCCGCCCCCCTGACAGAGGGCTGGTTCGGTTTTCGCACCACCTTATCCCGGACTCGTATCGCTAATTTTCATTATGAATGTTCTCCACAGGAAATCTCAGAAATTCCATTGCACTGGATTGGTAATACTCCTCAGCAAGATAGAACGGTAAGTTTGGGTGTTCCTTTCAGTGAAGGGGAATTATATCCGGAAAATACTTTGCAGTTGATTACTGATAGAGGTGAGACTCTTCCGATAGATACTTGGGTATTGGCTTACTGGCCCGATGGCTCTGTGAAATGGAATGGGATAGCCGGAGTTATTCCGGGAAATACTGATAAACTATTACTCAAAAAGGTCGGGAAAAGATCAAAAGGAAGAGCTAATGCAAAGATTGGCGATGATGGTAGCGGTAAATCATCAATCGCGATTGTTGAAACGCCACAGAATATTCGTATTGAGACAGGTCTTATTTCCGCCTGCATCCCTCGTCAGGGAGAATTTCTGATAGATAGTATATTTCATAAAGGAGTGAAAGTAGGAGAAAATGCACGCCTTGTCTGTAATACTCAAAGTGAACCGATCTTGGAGAATACCTCACAAATAGCTTTTACCAACTATACCGGAAGATTAAAATCGGCTACAGTAGAACGTACCGGTAATGTACGGGCGCTTGTCAAACTGGAGGGTATTCACAGAAGTGATGCCGGACGGGAGTGGCTTCCGTTTGTAGTCCGTCTTTACTTTTATGCCGGAAGCGAGCAAATCAAGATAGTACATAGCTTTGTGTACGACGGAGATCAAAATAAGGATTTTATTCGTGCTTTGGGTATTCGTTTGGAAGCCCCTATGCGGGAAGAACTTTATAACCGGCATATTGCTTTCTCCTGTGCTGATGGAGGTGTTTGGAGTGAACCGGTGCAACCGCTGGTGGGACGGCGCAAACTGACACTTGACACGGATGATGAGCTTTCTCTTCAACAGCAACAGATGGAAGGCAAACGTATTCCACCGTATGAGACTTTTGACAAGAAGAATCGTGACTTAATAGATAACTGGGCTTCATGGAACGACTATCGTCTGTCTCAGCTCTCTGCAGATGCATTCTCTATCCGCAAACGTGCCAATGAGAATAATCCCTGGATAGGAACTTTTTCGGGAACCCGTAGTGAAGGATATGCTTTTGTCGGTGATATTACGGGTGGTTTAGGACTTTGCCTGCATGATTTTTGGCAGTCTTATCCTTCTTCTATAGAAATATCGGGTGCTAAAACTTCGTCTGCAACAATCACTGCATGGTTATGGAGCCCTGAAGGAGAACCGATGGACTTACGTCACTACGATAATGTAGCTCATGATTTAAATGCCAGTTACGAAGATGTTCAGGACGGAATGAGTACTCCCTATGGTATCGCCCGTACTACTACGCTGACACTTATTCCACAAGGAGGTTATGTTGGAAAAAAGGCTTTTGCCGATACTGCTAAATCGCTTTCTGAGCTCGGGATATTGTTGCCTACGCCGGATTATCTTCATGCGCAGCAGGCTTTTGGTGTATGGAGTCTTCCGGATCGGAGTACTTCTTTCCGTTCCCGGGTAGAAGATCGCTTGGATGCATATATCAATTTTTATAGTAAGGCCATAGAGCAGAACAAGTGGTATGGATTCTGGAATTATGGAGATGTAATGCATGCTTATGACCCCGTCCGCCATACGTGGCGTTATGATATCGGCGGATTTGCCTGGGATAATACGGAACTTGCTTCTAATATGTGGTTGTGGTATAACTTTTTGCGTACAGGTCGTGAAGATATCTGGCGTATGGCAGAAGCAATGACCCGTCATACAGCCGAAGTGGATGCTTACCATATCGGACCGAATGCAGGGTTAGGTAGCCGGCATAACGTCAGCCATTGGGGTTGTGGTGCCAAAGAAGCTCGAATCAGTCAGGCTGCGTGGAACCGTTTCTATTACTATCTCACCACCGATGATCGTTGTGGTGATCTGATGACTGAAGTAAAGGATGCCGATCAAAAACTATATGAACTAGATCCCATGCGTCTGGCACAACCTCGTAGTGAATATCCTTGTACAGCACCTGCCCGACTGCGTATCGGTCCGGATTGGCTGGCCTATGCCGGCAACTGGATGACGGAGTGGGAACGTACTGGTAATACAGCTTATCGGGATAAGATCGTAACCGGGATGAAAAGTATAGCGACTCTGCCCAATCGTATTTTTACCGGACCTAAAGCGTTGGGCTTTGATCCGTCAACGGGAATTATTACTACTGAATGCGATTCTAAGCTGGAATCCTCAAACCATTTAATGACCATTATGGGTGGTTTTGAAGTGATGAATGAAATGATACGTATGATCGACCTTCCTGAATGGAAAGATGCGTGGCTGGACCATGCAGCACGTTATAAGCAGAAGGCGTGGGAATTGAATCATAGCCGTTTCCGGATTTCCCGTCTGATGGCATACGCTGCTTATCACAAGCGGGATGCAATGATGGCTAGAGAGGCATGGGATGACTTATTTACCCGATTGGAACATACACCGGCACCTCCTTTCCAAATTACTACGCTATTTCCTCCCGAAGTTCCGGCCCCTTTGGATGAATGCGTCAGCATCAGTACAAATGACGCGGCGCTTTGGAGCCTTGATGCTATCTATATGCAAGAGGTTATTCCGATGGATGATTCTAGTGTTTTGTATATGGAGAACTAAATATTGGTAAGGAAAACTTAAGTTATCCTTATTGGGACTATAAGGTTGAGGCGTGACAAAAAGAAAGCGGTTAATGCACTGTCTGTGAAATGCATTAACCGCTTTATGAATCTCAGATGAGTCTGTCTCTTATTTCAAGTACTGTTTCAACGGACAATCAGTTCGTTTCAATCCATCTGCGATACTTTTGGCATTCATGTGTGCTCCTTTTAAGGAAGTATGTGTATGGTCGTTATTATAATAGTCTGCCGCTTTCTTGATACCTTTCTTTTCGAGCTTGTCAGCACTTATTTTATTCAGGTCGATAAAATAAGCTCCGGTAGCTTCGGCTGCTTCACGTGTCCATTTACCAAAGGATGCCGTGTTACGTTCTATCTTTCCGTCTTTCCACTTGTTACGTGGAGTATGGCTTAAAACGATAGGTATGGCGCCTTTTTCCTGAACATCCATGATAAATTTACGGAGATACCAGCCGAAAGTGTAAACGACTTGATATTTTCCTGTTTTCTCCATTAAAAAGACCTTGCTCTCTCCTCCGGAACCGGGCAATTCGGCACGGGCTTTTCCGGTATTTATCGCTCCTGTATCATTGTGCCCGAATTGGATCAGAACAAAGTCTCCAGGTTGGAGTGCATTGTATACCTTATCCCAACGACCTTCATCCAGAAAAGTGCGGGCGCTACGACCTGCCATGGCACAATTCTCTACGGATATCTTATTCAGATTGAATTCATCTGCTATTACGCTGCCCCATCCCCACATGCCGTTTTTATCGTTATCTTTATTTTTAACGGTACTGTCGCCAATGGTAAATAATACCGGACGTCCTTCTTTGCGGCTCGATCCGGTGTCCTTATCCTTCTCAACCGGTTTCAGATAGTCGGCTAATTCCAGACCTTCATAAGCACGTATTCCGTCAGCAGCAGACTCTGCATTTACTTTAGCTCCGAAAGCGCTGGTATGAATACGGTCGATATAGAACATATATTGCACTTTGTTCTTACCGAATTTTTCAAATTTGCGGGCACTGATATCGTTTAAATCAATAAAAGGAACATTCTGTTCTTCTGCTACCTGCTTTGCCCACAAACCGAATGTCTTATTGACACGAGTAATGATGGTACTGTCTTTATCTTCCCAGGCGTTACGGGGAGTCAGGGAGAATAAGATAGGATGTGCTCCTTTCGCCTTTACATCGTTGATAAAACGACGCATATATTCTCCGTAAGTATATACGGTCTCCTTTACTCCGGTTTCTTTGATAGTAACATTCAGGCTGTCCTTACCAATTCCCGGAATGGAGGCGCGGGCACGTCCGCTGTCATAAGGGCCATTATCGTTGTGTCCCAGTTCGATGATAACCCAGTCGCCGGGTTGTACACCTTTGATTACATCCGGCCAAAGGCGGTTGTAGAAGGTACGGCTGCTGGTTCCTCCCAAGGCATGATTTTCGACGGTGATCCGATTGGAATCGAAATAATCAGCTGCGTAATATCCCCAGCCCCATTGTCCGTTATTGCCATTCCCTAAGGTTCCGGTACGCATGGTAGAATTGCCGACCAGAAATAAAACCGGATGGTTGCCTTTACGGCTTGCTCCGGCAATGGGGCGTGCCGTACGTGCTTTGTTCAGGCTGTCCAATGTGTTGTCTGCCACCTGATTCACATCTTTCATAGGGGAAGCAACATTGTTTTGTGCCTGCATCTGCAGGCTGCATGTGATGGCTGTGAGCCAGCATAAACAGTGAAGTACTTTGTTTTTCATTTACTTGATAAATAATGCTCTTATTTTAATTTGTAAACCTCGGTACCTGCCAGTAGAAAACAACCTACACCATAATCTTCAAAGTCGGGAACACTTTTGTAAGTTACAGGTTGTCCGTCTTTCGGCTCTTTTCCTGTTCCTTGCACATAACCAAGGAAACCGTTCGGATGAACTGCTTCCTTTACCATTGCGTTCCATGCTTTCAGTACGATAGGCAGATATTCTTTACGGTCGAGTAATCCGTTGCGGATTCCCCAAGCCATTCCGTATACAAACAGTGCTGTGCCTGAAGTTTCTTTTCCTCCGAAATTGCTTTCGTCGTGGAGGCTTACATTCCAGAATCCATCTGTACGCTGGCATTGCTTTAAGGCTTTACTCATGGTCAGGAAATCATTGATATAATCTTGGCGATGTGTTTCATCGGCAGGGATTTCATCCAATACACGTACAAGGGCTGCATATACCCAACCATTGCCTCTGGACCAGTAGCAGTTTTTGCCGTTTGGTTCTTTATAAGGAGGATCGAAATCCTGATCACGCCACCATAATCCTTCTTTGGCATTGTACATACCGGCTTCTCCATGAGTATTACGGGTGTAAGTATACAGGTCCCACATCTTGTTATAGTACTTTTGGTCTCCGGTCATCTTTCCGAATTTGGCGTAAATCGGCATTGCCATTTGTATGGCGTCTATCCACCACCAGTCATTCACCTGCGGAGTGTTTACTACCATGTCGATACTGGCTTTTATATTCCGGATCATGTTCGGGTCGGAAGGACACATGTTGTATAAGTCAATATAAACTTGCCCGCAGCATTGATCATCCGCATTGCGGGTCGTGTTTCCGTTACGCATTCCCCATTTGTGGAAGTTAGCCCAGTCATAAGTATAGCTATAATAATCTTCGCGCGGATAAATACTGTATAAAGCCATCAGTCCCTCATAATAAACTCCGCGAGTCCAGATATTACTGGGACGAACTCTTCCAAAAAACGAGGGTAAGGTATAATCGGCATACTTTTTCATAAAGTAGTCGTTTACCTTTACGATGGTTGCTAAAGTCTCCTTTTGTGCAGGCAACTCTTGTGCAATGACTGAACTGCAAGGTATGCTACTCAGAAGGGTTGCTGTAATGAATGAGAGGAGTAATTTCTTCATGGTATAAAAACTGTTTATAAATAAAATTAGCTACTATGATTAATTTCACAGGCAAAGATAGAGGATTCTTTTTTCCTCTTCAATGGAATATTGTCCACAAGTATTTAAATTTGTCCATAATGCCTTCAGAAAGCAGTTGTAGTGATTAAAAAGGCAATTTATACATAGATTTGTACGATATTCTATTTTATTCATAAACCATATCGCTTACTTTTGCATGATGTAATTCTAAAAATGACAAGAACACTTTGATTAATGATAAGACTATGAAATGTACAAGTATCTTTTTTAGTTTGTTGGTAATAGCGACTTCTATAGCAGCCCAGCCAAACTATGATTTCACAAAACTGAAACGCGAGCATTTAGAACGCGGCGTAATTGCCATTCGTGAGAATCCCTCAACTGTCGCTGTCTCTTGGCGTTATTTATCTTCAGATCCAATGGATGAATCATTTGATATATATCGGGATGGTAAAAAGGTGAATAAACATCCGCTGAAAAACGCCACTTTCTTTCAGGACTCTTATCAGGGGACAGCCCCCGCACTTTATACAGTAAAAGCTATAAAAGGTAAAACAGAAAGCAATTATCAGTTGCCGGCTGATGCTCCGGTAGGGTATCTGAATATTCCGTTGGTACGTCCCGAAGGAGGGACTACTCTGTCGGGACAGGCATATACTTATGCTCCGAATGATGCCAGCATTGGGGATGTGGATGGAGATGGTGAGTATGAGATTATTCTGAAATGGGACCCTTCCAATGCACATGATAATTCCCATGATGGTTATACCGGTCCTGTGATTTTCGACTGTTACAAGTTGAATGGACAGCAACTGTGGCGTATTAATCTGGGACGTAATGTACGTGCAGGCGCACATTATACTCAATTCATGGTATTTGATCTGGATGGTGACGGTCGTGCGGAAGTAGTGATGAAAACAGGTGATGGAGCTGTGGATGGCACAGGAAAAGTGGTCGGAGATGCAAATGCGGATTATCGGAACGAGCGGGGACGTATTCTGACCGGACCGGAATATCTGACCATTTTTAATGGACTGACCGGAGAAGCGATGCAGACAATTGATTATGTGCCCGAACGTGGCAATCTGATGGATTGGGGAGACGGGCGTGCCAATCGTAGTGATCGTTTTCTGGCTTGCATTGCCTATCTGGACGGAGTACATCCGAGTGTGGTGATGTGTCGCGGTTATTATACGCGTACGGTATTGGCCGCTTATGACTGGGATGGTAAAAATCTGAAGAACCGTTGGGTATTTGACAGTAATAATCCCGGGTGCGGAGATTACGCCGGACAAGGTAATCACAATCTTCGGGTAGCTGATGTAGATGGTGATGGCTGTGATGAAATTGTATATGGACAATGTACGATAAACAATGACGGGACAGGACTTTATTCTACTCGTATGGGACATGGTGATGCTATGCATCTGACTCACTTTGATCCGTCCCGTCCGGGATTGCAGGTCTGGAGTTGCCATGAGAACAGAAGGGATGGCTCTACTTTTCGGGATGCAGCTACAGGAGAAGTCATATTCCAGATAAAAAGTAATACGGATGTAGGTCGTTGTATGGCTGCCGATATTGATCCGACTCATCCCGGAGTTGAAATGTGGTCTTTGGATTCTAAAGGCATCAGAAATGTAAAAGGAGAAGTGGTTGCTTCCAGAGTCAGAGGATTATCAACTAATATGGCTGTCTGGTGGGATGGTGATTTGTTGCGTGAATTGTTGGATAGAAATGTAGTCAGCAAATATAATTGGGAAAAAGGGATTTGTGAACGTATCGCTGTTTTTGAAGGCGCACTTTCTAACAATGGTACGAAGTCAACCCCATGTCTGCAAGGAGATATTGTAGGAGACTGGCGTGAAGAAGTCTTATTGCGTACAGCCGATAATACAGCTCTGAGACTGTATGTTTCTACTATTCCCACTGATTACCGGTTTCATACTTTTCTGGAAGATCCTGTTTACCGTATCAGTATTGCGACTCAGAATGTTGCTTATAATCAGCCTACCCAGCCTGGATTCTACTTTGGTCCGGAACTGCGGGGAACTGAATTCAGAGGATGTAAAATACCTAAAAAGTAAATGATGAATTATCGTATTATTACCGTTGCCGCATTATTGGTAGCACTGCCTGCCGTTGCACAGAAAAAGAAAACAGTTGTCAATGATTCAAATACACCCTTGCATTTATTGCAACCTGCTTATCAGGGTACTTATGGAGATTTGTCGCCCGAGCAAGTTAAGAAGGACATAGATCGTGTATTTAATTATATAGATAAAGAAACACCCGCCCGTGTGGTTGATAAGAATACCGGTAAAGTGATTACGGATTATACAACAATGGGGGATGAGGCACAGCTGGAGCGGGGAGCTTTCCGTCTGGCAAGTTACGAATGGGGTGTCACTTACTCCGCTTTGATAGCAGCTGCCGAAACGACGGGAGATCAGCGTTATGCTGATTATGTTCAAAACCGTTTTCGCTTTTTGGCGGAAGTTGCTCCACATTTCAAACGTGTCTATACAGAAAAAGGGAAGACAGATTCACAGCTGCTGCAAATTCTGACTCCTCATGCATTAGATGATGCGGGAGCCGTATGTGCTGCCATGATCAAACTACGGTTGAAAGACCAGACACTTCCTGTTGACGGATTAATTCAGAATTACTTTGATTTTATTATCAATAAAGAATATCGTCTGGCGGACGGGACATTTGCACGTAATCGTCCTCAGCGGAATACTCTTTGGCTGGATGACATGTTTATGGGGATTCCGGCAGTAGCACAGATGAGTTGTTATGATAAAGAGTCAAAGAACCGATATCTGGCTGAAGCGGTAAAGCAATTCCTGCAATTTGCCGATCGCATGTTTATTCCTGAAAAAGGATTGTACAGACATGGATGGGTAGAGAGCAGTACGGATCATCCGGCTTTTTGTTGGGCACGTGCGAATGGATGGGCGATGCTGACAGCTTGTGAATTGCTGGATGTATTACCGGAAGATTATCCTCAGCGTCCGAAAGTGATGGATTATTTCCGTGCCCATGTACGTGGAGTGACGGCTTTGCAAAGCGGAGAAGGGCTTTGGCACCAGTTGCTCGACCGGAATGATTCTTATTTGGAAACTTCTGCCACTGCGATTTATGTATATTGTCTGGCACATGCTATCAATAAAGGTTGGATTGACGCAATTGCTTATGGTCCTGTTGCCCAGTTGGGATGGCATGCCGTAGCCGGAAAGATAAACGAAGAAGGACAGGTAGAAGGTACTTGTGTGGGGACTGGCATGGCTTTTGATCCGGCTTTCTATTATTATCGTCCGGTCAATGTATATGCGGCGCACGGATATGGACCGGTACTTTGGGCCGGTGCGGAAATGATTCGTTTGCTGAACACTCAGCATCCTCAGATGAATGATAGTGCCGTGCAGTATTATCAGGAAAAGCAAAAGACAACAGCTCCTATTTTTGCCGTAGATAAGGAAGACACGAAAGAATAACTTTAAACTATAAGAACCATGAAACGAGAAGCTTTTAAAATGTATTTGAAACCGGGTTATGAAGCAGAATACGAAAAAAGACATGCCGCTATCTGGCCTGAACTAAAAGCCCTGCTTTCAAAAAATGGAGTATCAGATTATTCTATATATTGGGATAGAGAAACCAACATCCTTTTTGCTTTCCAGAAAACGGAAGGTGAGGGAGGCTCGCAGGACTTGGGAACTACAGAGATTGTACAGAAATGGTGGGACTATATGGCAGATATCATGGAAGTGAATCCGGATAATTCACCCGTTTCGATTCCTCTGCCGGAAGTATTTCATATGGATTAAAACTCTCTAAGCAGATTCAGACTTAGGAGGATGTTTGATAAAAAACAGGCATCCTCCTAATACTATTTTATGATTGTTTCTTTATTATTTCAACTATCTTGATTACTTTTGTCTGGCATTTATCATTAATCTTGGAATCTATTATGACACAAAAGCGCTTATTACTTGTCGCACTTTTCATAACTCTTATCTTCAATACGGTTTATGGGGGTATTGAACTCCGTTCTAAACAAATGAGAACGAGTGACGGTATACCGAATAATTCGGTTCGGTACATGTATCAGGACAGTAAAGGCTTTCTGTGGTTAGCTACCTTGAACGGATTAAGTCGCTATGATGGCAATTCTTTCCTGACCTTCCGTCCGGAGTCCGGCGAGAAAGTCTCACTGGCAGATAACCGGATTTATGACCTGACTGAAGATAAAAATGGTTTTCTGTGGATTTCTACTACTCCGGAACTATTCAGTTGTTATGATTTGCAGCGTGCTTGCTTTGTTGATTATACAGGAACCGGTGCGTTGGAGCAGAATTACTCAGCTGTATTTATTGCTGCCAATGGGGATGTATGGCTTCGGCATTCGGCCAATGGATGTCGTAGAATCGTCCACCAGGAAGACAGGAAAATGGTATCTACTGAATTTAAGACGGAACGTGGTAATTTGCCGGATAACCGGGTACAATTTATTAATGAAGATGCCGGTGGGCGAATTTGGATTGGAACGCAACGTGGATTGGTATCTGTATCTGACGGTCAGTATAAAGTGGAAGATCGTTTGCTTCATTTTACTTCTTCTCTGGCATTTAAAGATAATATGTATTTTCTAACGGCAGACGGCGATGTCTATTGCCACCAGGCTGCCAGTCAGAAAATAACAAAGGTAGCTGCTCTTTCGACTATTGCAGGTAAAACGGCTCCTACAGGCAATTTTCTTTTAAAGAATAAGTGGGTAATACTGACTAATACGGGAGTTTACAACTATGATCTTAATTTGCATCGGATCAGCGTGGATGCAGACCTCAATGTTAAAAACGGTGAAGTCATTCGTGATAATCACGGAGACTTTTGGATATATAATCATACCGGTCATGTCACTTACATTCTTGCCAAGAATGGGGCAAAAAAAGAATTTCAATTGATTCCTGAGGATAAACTGGGGTATATTGATTATGAACGTTATCACATGGTTCATGATTCCCGGGGAATTATCTGGATTTCTACTTATGGTAACGGACTTTTTGCTTATGATACAACAGAGGATAAACTAGAACATTTTCTGGCAAATATAAATGATCAAAGTCACATAAGTTCTGATTTTCTATTGTATGTAATGGAAGATCGTGCCGGTGGCATTTGGGTAAGTTCCGAATATTCCGGCTTGTCCCGCATTTCTGTATTGAATGAGGGTACTTCACGCATATACCCGGAGTCCCGTGAGTTGTTTGACCGTTCGAATACAATTCGTATGCTGACAAAAATGCCGGATGGAGATATTTGGGTTGGAACGCGTAAAGGCGGATTGTACACATTTGATTCGAATCTTCATTCTAAAATGACCAATCAATATTTCCATTCCAATATTTATGCGATCGCAGAAGATAATAGGGGTAAGATGTGGGTAGGAACCCGTGGAAACGGATTGAAAATAGGAGAAGAATGGTACCGCAATGACATTTCAAATCCAGCTTCATTAGCAGATAATAATGTATTCTCTCTTTATAAGGATCGAAAAGACAGGATGTGGATCGGTACATTTGGAGGCGGGCTTGAACTGGCCGAACCG
This sequence comes from Bacteroides faecis, assembly GCF_020091505.1. NCBI lineage: Bacteria > Pseudomonadati > Bacteroidota > Bacteroidia > Bacteroidales > Bacteroidaceae > Bacteroides > Bacteroides faecis. The sequence continues at coordinate 2,476,924 of NZ_CP081916.1, forward strand.
ATGCAGGATGGTAAATATAACTTCCGTCATTTTTTACAGCAGAAATTTGGTCTGCGTATGATACGGGTGATAGAAGAAGACGATAATGGCATGATCTGGGTGGGTACCAGTGAGGGCGTTTGCATCTTTCATCCGGATTCATTGATAGCTAATAGTGATGATTATCATCTGTTCAATTATACCAACGGAACTTTTTGCAGCAATGAAATCAGATGTATTTACCGGGATACAAAAGGACGTATGTGGGTGGGAACTTCCGGCTCCGGCTTGAATCTCTGTGAGCCTCAAGATAATTACCGTTCATTGAAATATGAGCATTACGGAACTTCTGAAGGGTTGGTCAATGATGTGATTCAGTCTATTTTAGGAGATAATAACGGAAACTTATGGGTTGCCACTGAATATGGTATTTCTAAGTTCAACCCAAACAATCACTCCTTTGAGAATTATTTCTTTTCTTCCTATACATTAGGTAATGTTTATAGTGAGAACAGTGCTTGTGTGGGGGTAGACGGTAAATTACTTTTCGGTACTAATTATGGGCTGCTTGTCATTGATCCGGATAAGATACAGGACAGTGAAACTTTTTCTCCTGTTGTTTTTACAGACCTGCATGTGAATGGTACTCAGGTAAATCCTACTATGGAGGACTCTCCTTTGAAACAATCTCTGGCTTATTCGGATAAAATCACTTTGAAGTATTTTCAAAATTCATTCTTAATAGATTTCTCTACTTTTGACTATTCGGATAGTGGACGTACCAAGTATATGTACTGGCTGGAAAATTATGATAAAGGTTGGAGTACTCCTTCACCATTGAATTTTGCTTCTTTTAAATACCTGAATCCCGGTACTTACATACTTCACGTGAAGTCATGTAATGGAGCAGGAGTCTGGAACGAAAGCGAAACGACCTTGAAGATTGTCATAGTGCCTCCTTTTTGGAAAACGAACTGGGCAATGTTGGGGTATGTATTGTTGCTAATTGTAACTTTGTATTTTGCTTTCCGTATTGTGCGTAATTTCAATGGTTTACGTAACCGTATTAATGTGGAGAAACAGCTGACAGAGTATAAGCTGGTTTTCTTCACCAATATCTCTCATGAGTTCCGCACTCCGTTGACTTTGATACAGGGGGCATTGGAAAAGATTCAGCGGGTATCTGATATTCCCCGTGATCTGATACATCCGCTCAAAACGATGGATAAAAGCACTCAACGCATGTTGAGGCTGATTAACCAGTTATTGGAGTTCCGGAAGATGCAGAATAACAAACTGGCACTTTCTTTGGAAGAGACGGATGTGATTGCTTTTCTTTATGAAATCTTCCTGAGTTTCGGCGATGTTGCGGAGCAAAAGAACATGAATTTCCGTTTTATTCCGTCTATACCATCTTACAAAATGTTTCTTGATAAGGGCAATCTGGATAAAGTGACTTATAACTTATTGTCTAATGCCTTTAAATATACTCCTTCAAACGGTACGATTATACTTTCTGTCACTGTGGATGAAGTGAACAAGATGTTGCAGATTCAAGTGTCCGATACTGGAGTGGGTATTCCTAAAGAGAAACAAAATGAGTTATTCAAGAGATTCATGCAGAGTAGTTTCTCCGGAGATAGTATCGGGGTTGGTTTGCATTTGAGTCATGAACTGGTGCAAGTTCATAAAGGTACAATTGAATACAAAGACAATGAAGGTGGAGGCTCTGTCTTTACAGTTTGTATCCCGACAGATAAAACAATTTATTCGGAAAAAGATTTCCTCATCCCCGGCAATGTCTTGTTGAAAGAGGCAGGCGGACAGGCGCATCATTTGCTGGAACTTTCGGAAGAACTGCCGGAGCCGGAGAAAATAGCGGAGCCTTTGAATAAACGTAAAGTTCTGATTATAGAAGATGACAATGATATCCGTGAATTCTTAAAAGAAGAGGTTGGCGTATATTTTGAAGTAGAAGTAGCTGCTGACGGAACAGCCGGATTTGAAAAGGCTCGTACTTATGATGCTGATTTGATTATTTGTGACGTACTGATGCCGGGAATGACCGGGTTTGAGGTTACAAAGAAATTAAAATCAGATTTTGCTACCAGTCATATTCCTATTATCCTGCTGACAGCATTAAATTCTCCGGAGAAACATCTGGAAGGTATTGAATCCGGTGCTGATGCTTATATTGCGAAACCTTTCAGTATAAAGCTTTTGCTGGCACGTGTCTTCCGGCTGATAGAACAGCGTGACAAGTTGCGGGAGAAGTTCTCCAGTGAGCCGGGGATTGTACGTGCTGCCGTATGCTCTACCGATCGTGATAAGGAGTTTGCCGACCGATTGGCTGCCGTACTGGAACAGAATCTTTCCCGTCCGGAATTTTCAATAGATGAATTTGCGCAGTTGATGAAGCTAGGACGAACGGTGTTTTATAGGAAACTGCGTGGTGTGACCGGTTATTCTCCAAATGAATATTTGCGGGTGGTACGAATGAAAAAGGCGGCTGAACTATTATTGTCCGGCGAGAATCTGACTGTTGCGGAAGTTTCTTACAAGGTTGGTATCAGTGATCCGTTCTATTTTAGCAAGTGCTTTAAGACTCAGTTTGGGGTAGCACCGTCCGTATATCAACGCGGTGAAATGAAAGAACAAGGAGATAATGAGGCAGCAGAAGAAAGATGAGTAACTGATTATTCTATATTTTGCTTTAAATCTTCTTTTCGGTGTTCGATGTGAATGATCTATCCTGTATTTGTGTACAATTGTCTATGGTCTGATAGCGAAAGTATGCTTATTTTTGCATTGAAATACGAATGAACATGTGCCCAAGACAAGCCCCTTTCCTGGTTATCTTTGCTATGTCATTTTAAGTGTAATCTGATAATATAATGGTAATGAAAACAAAACTACTGTTGATTGCAATTATTCTATTTTCCACTTCTTCGTTTATAAGTAATAGACCTGTCACTGTCTTTATGATTGGTGATTCGACAATGGCCAACAGATCTATTCAAAATAAGAACAATAAAGAACGGGGTTGGGGAATGATGCTTGCCGGTTGCCTGACAGACAGAGTGATTGTCGATAATCATGCGGCTAGTGGTCGAAGTACGAAAAGTTTTATCAATGAGAAACGATGGGAGAGAGTCTTGGACCGGATTCAGCCGGGTGATTATGTCTTTATCCAGTTCGGACATAATGATGAGAAAGAAGATCCGAAACTTCATACGGAACCGGGTACTACTTTTGATGATAATTTAAGGAAATTTGTTGCCGAGACGCGTTCAAAAGGAGGAATCCCTGTGCTTTTTAATTCGATGGTTCGCCGTAAATTTTATTGCAACGAAAATGGACTATATACGGATTCTTTAATAGATACCCATGGAGATTATCTGCTTTCTCCGAAACGGATAGCTGAAGAGAAGGGAGTAGTCTTTATAGATATGAATAAGATTACTCACGATTTGGTAAAGCAGATGGGACCGGAAAAATCCAAAGAGCTTTTTATGTGGGTTGGAAAACGCAAAGATGATACTCATCTGAACATAAAAGGAGCGAGAATAGTGGCTTCATTGGCAATTGAAGAAGTCGGCAAAAAGATTCCGGCTTTGGGCAAAGAGATCAGGCGTTATGATTATGTTGTTGCTACCGATGGAAGCGGAGATTTTTTCACATTAGAGGAAGCTTTGGAAATGATTCCGTTAAAAGGAAAATGTACAGTCTTGGTACGTTCCGGTCAGTATGGTCCGAAACCGCCTTTTGTGAATAAGAAAATTAAGATTACGGAAGAAAAAGGGGTATCATGGGGAAGTTCGGCAGCACATGCTGAAAAACCGTTGAAGAATCTTGATTTGTATCTTTGCGTTGGACAGTCGAATATGGCAGGGAGAGGAAAATTATCACCGGAAGTAATGGACACCTTACGAAATGTATATCTGCTGAATGCGGAAGATAAATTCGAACCAGCAGTGAATCCTTTGAATCGCTATTCTACGATAGGAAAAGGACTTGGCTGGCAACAATTAGGACCTGCATATGGTTTCGCCAAGGAAATGGCTACTAAAAAACATCCGATAGGGCTGATAGTCAATGCTCGCGGAGGGTCCTCTATCCGTTCCTGGGTTAAAAATGCCAAACAGTCCGGCGGATACTATGATGAAGCAGTACGACGTACCAAAGAGGCAATGAAATATGGTACGTTGAAAGCGATTATCTGGCATCAGGGAGAAGCGGATTGTCACCATTCCGAAGCATACAGAGAGAAAATCACTCAGTTGATGACGGATTTGCGTAATGATTTGGGAATGCCTGATTTGCCTGTTGTAGTAGGGCAGATTGCGCAATGGAACTGGACCAGGAAACCTCATATCCCCGAGGGAACAAAACCTTTTAATGATATGATAAAAGAGATTTCCGCCTTTTTGCCTCATAGTGCCTGTGTTTCTTCCGAAGGGCTTACTCCTTTGAAGGACGAGACTGATCCTCATTTTGATGCGGCAAGCCAGATAATTTTAGGCAGACGCTATGCCAAAGAAGTAAAGAAACTAATAAATAAATAGAATAACAAAAATGAAGAGATTGACATTATTAATCAGTGCTATTTTGATGACAGGTAGTATCCTGATGCAAGCGCAAGTTTATAAATTCGACTTTTCTATTGATAAAAAGGTAAAAGACGGTTATATAAAAGTGACTTCTGAAACTTTGTTCAATAATGAACGGGGCTATGGATATGATTTATTACCGTCATGGGATGGGAAGAGTAATCAACCTTTCTTTTTCTCACTGAATGTACCGGATGGAAATTATAAAGTAACCGTCACCTTGGGGAGTAAAAAAGAGGCTGCCAGTACAACAGTTCGTGGTGAATCGCGCAGGCTGTTTGTTGAGAACCTTTCGACTAAAAAAGGAGAGATGATAACAGAAACGTTTACCATTAATAAACGTAACCCTGTGATTTCGGGAAAAGAAAGAGTCAGCATAAAAGAGAAGGAAAAGAAGAAATTGAACTGGGATGATAAGTTGACGTTGGAGTTTAATGGTGATCTGCCCCGTGTGAATTCTTTGGTGATAGAACGGGTTGAAAACATACCTACAGTCTATCTTTGTGGGAATAGCACAGTAGTTGATCAGGATAATGAACCGTGGGCAAGTTGGGGGCAAATGATTCCCCGCTTCTTTACAGATCAGGTTTGTATAGCCAATCATGCGGAGTCAGGACTGTCTGCAAATACATTCATCGGTGGAAAGCGTCTTGCAAAGATACTGAGTCAGATTAAAGAAGGTGATTATTTGTTGGTTGAATTTGGACATAATGACCAAAAGCAGAAAGGACCCGGTAAAGGAGCGTTTTACTCTTTTGCATATAATCTGAAAATCTTTATAGACGAGGCCCGTGCTAAAGGTGCTCATCCGATATTGGTGACTCCTACAAGCCGTCGTCGTTTTGACGAGAATGGAAAGTCGGTAAATACTCATGGTGATTATCCTGATGCAGTCCGTTGGGTAGCTGCAAAAGAGAACGTTCCTCTGATAGAATTAAATGGTATGACTGCTATTCTTTTCAATGCTTTAGGTGTGGATAATTCTACAAAAGCATTCGTACACTATCCGGCAGGAACTTTTCCCGGTCAGACTAGAACTCTTAAAGACAATACTCACTTTAGTACTTACGGAGCTTATGAAGTTTCAAAATGCGTAATTGAAGGAATGAAAAAGGCTGATCTGGAGATCGTGAAATACCTGCGACCGGATTATAGCGGTTTTGATCCGGCACAACCGGACAGCTTTGAGTCTTTCAAATGGAATTTGGGTTCATTTACGGAGAATGAAAAGCCGGATGGAAATTAATGAACTGAAAAATATAAAAGGGGATGTGGCAAAACTCCCCTCTCAGCAAAATCACCCTCGCTACAACTATCTGTGGCGAGGGTGATTTTTAATTTATAAGGGTCTTTACAACCCTCTTTTTTATAAATGAGAATGTTTTATTCTATTTGATTGTTTCCAGAAACTCTATTTCAATAATTCTCAGATTAGCATTATTTTTGTTCGCTTTCGCTTCGAGTTCCATATCATTTGCTGCTTTTGCCGCTACCTCAGTAATCTGTCCGAAAGCATCCTGATCGCTGGTATTACCTTTCAGACGGATGGTAATTTGATTGGAACGTACCGGCTTCTCCACATTTAAATGAACATATCCCAGACTTTTATTCGTATCTCCACTCCAGATCATGGTATTACCGGCAAATACTTCCAAAGGATAACTGCGTGAACGCCATCCATTCAATTTGATACAGATATCATCTATTGCAGCTTCTTTTTCGAGCGTATATGTAATCCATGCGGTGCTGAGTTTGCCGTCATTCATCCATTCGCTTCTTTCATTATCATCGCAGCTCTGGTCTACAGTCTCATTGTTGGCTCCGGCTTTGGCGGATACAATTCGTATATCCCGTTTCGTATCCTTGTAAGATGGGGTAAGGGGAGTCTTACCTTTATCCAGATTACCTTTCAGAGTCATCTGAGGCAAATACGTACTCAGTCCGTTGCTAACTTTGACGGGAAGGGTTTCTAATGTAATTGTAGCGCTGGGAAGCCCTTCTGCTTTAGCGGTCAGAGTGATTTTACCGGCTTGGGTAGTGCTGCGGATCAGAGCACGGTTAATACCACATTCCACTGGGAGACTGGTATTAAGAATATAATTGTCTTTTCCTTGTGCGATACCTCCACGCCATTCAGCATTTCCCTTCAGGTCGAATTGGATGATGCGATTATCGAGCGGACAACGTTTTCCGTCTTTGTCTACCACTTCTACTTGTATGAGCGCCAGGTCGGCTCCATCCGCATGGAATCCTTCCGGGTTTTGTATAGTAGTCAGTTTCAGTCTGGCAGGTTCACCAACGGTGCTTACTGCATAGCGACTTATTTCCTTACCGGCCTTGTTGTAGCTGACAGCTTCCAGTTTACCGGCTTTAAAAGCAACATTATCAAAGGTGAACAGGAAATTATATTCGCGTTTGCCTTTACCTAGCGACTGACCATTCAGGAAAAGTTCTACTTCTTCCCCGGTAGATACTACATAGACAGGTTTCACAGTATTTGCCGGATAGTTCCAATGGCCGATGATATAGGTATTATCCTCTTCCGTATCTACCCATCCGTTCCACATGACCTGATGTGCAAAGAAAGCATCCTTTTCGATACGCATAGGGTCTGTTACTCCACTTCTTCGATAGTTTTCTTCACCACGGTGGTGTGTGTTGGTATCCGAGAATATAATTTTGGCACCTCCGGAACTGACTCTGCGACCTGTTCCCGGACGTTCGCGCCAATAATCATACCAAGTGCGGATCATTGCTATAGCCAGCATATCCTGATTGTGGTTATAGTCTGTTGCAGGTTGATTACGATGTAGCGGACCATCTCCTTCTTTGTGGAAAGGATAGCTGTATTCATCCCAATATTTTCTCAGACCCTCGTCGCGGCAATATTCTGTGGCCCACATCGGATGGTGTACGCTCTTGTTGATATAAAGCATTTCTCCGCCATATTCTGCTTCACGGATGTCCAGCATCTCACGAGAGCCGATAGCACGTCCGCCAAAAGGATCGTATTTATCGCGGATAGCTTTCATCTCTATCATATGTTCCTTGCTGATACCTTTGTTTCCACATTCGTAGAATAAGATACTCGGATTATTACGGTTGTAGATGATCGCGTCGCGCATCAGTTCTGTGCGCTGGTCCCATTGGCGTCCTGTACGGTCTTTCTCGGAGTCTCCTGCCGGCATTGCCTGAATCAGACCTACGCGGTCGCAGGATTCCACGTCTTGTTTCCATGGGGTAACATGCATCCAGCGTACCAGATTGCCATTGCCTTTTACTACCAGCCCATTAGAGTAGTCACTTAGCCACGCCGGAACAGAGAGGCCCACCGCCGGCCATTCATTACTGGTGCGTTGTGCATACCCTTTCATCTGGATCACACGGTCGTTCAGCCAGATTTTGCCTTCTGCAAATTGTGTCTTGCGGAAACCTGTACGCGTACTTACTTCATCAAAGACTTGATTCTTATTGTCTTTTAAAATCGTTTGAACAGTATAAAGATACCCATATCCCCAACTCCAGAAATGGAGGTTATCTACTTTGGAAGCAGCTTTCACTATTTTAGTTTCGCCACCTTGTAAGGTTACTTTCTCACCTTCGAAGCTTTTCACCTGTTTGCCGTCAGCATCCAGCAAGACTACCTGGTAGCTGAGTTGGCGTGGTTCACGACTGTCGTTTTTTACTTCCGATTCTGCATGGATGGTGGCAGTGCGTCCTTTTACGTCGATATCTTTAGCATAGATATAAACTCCGGTAGTTTTCAGATTACTGTATAAAGGAAGAGTCTGATACACTTCATCTGTAACGTACAAGAATACATTCTTGGGCAGGCCGCCGTAGTTTGCGTTGAAGTTACGGTCGTTCCACTGGAATTTGGAGTTGGTACTTTTTTCGCGATACATCCAGTCATTATCTGTACGTACTGCCAGTACATTGTCCCCTTCTTTGATGTAGGGAGTCAGGTCGAAGCCTACCGCCATTACTCCGTTTTCATGTTTGCCCAAATATTGCCCGTTCAAATAGAAGTCACCGGCTTGGCGCACTCCTTCAAACTCGATGAATACTTTTTGTTTTTTACTGGAAGCCGGAATTCGAAAATGTTTCCGATACCATACCACTGTGTCCGTCAGCTGTTCGATAGATACTTTGAAGGCTTCGTCTTCATTAAAGGCATGCGGTAAAGTGACTGCTTTCCACCGGCTATCGTCGAATTGAGATTGTTTAGCTTCGGGAAAGTCTCCGATTTGCAGACGCCATTCACTGTTGAAATTGTATTTTTTGCGTTCGAAAGCGTGACTATCAACAATAGCCAGCACTGCAAACAGAAATACAAATAAAAAGAGTTTGTTTCTCATGATTTGTTAATGATTAATTTTTCATTGGCAAAGAAAGCACATCAGTCCAATAAACACCCTTTAAATTAGTACGGAAAACATGTAAGATCATACGTCGGTATCATTTGTCGGTGTATTTTCACCCTCCGGCAGCTTTTTCCGATAGGCGGAAGGAGATACCCCGAACTGGTTTTTGAAACATTTGCTGAAGTAGAACGGATCATTGATACCTACGCTGTAGGCGACTTCGGCTATAGTGAGATCTTCTGTCAATAACATTTCAGCAGCTTTTTTCAATCGCATGACACGTAAATATTCATAAGGAGAATAACCGGTTACTCCCCGCACTTTTTTATAGAACACAGTACGCCCTAATCCCATTATTCCGGCAAAGTCATTGACCGAAAATTCTGTGTCGGTCATGTGCTCATTCAATACCTCATTTAGTTTCGCCGAGAACTTCTGATCCTTGTCATTGGTACAAATAATGGAATGAGCCAATCCCGGTTCGTTGGAATATTTTTGGCGCAGTTTATCCCGTAGCTCGATTAACTTGAAGATTCTTGCCAGTAGTAAAGAGACATTGAATGGCTTCGTGATATACGCATCAGCTCCGGATTCAATTCCTTCCTGGTATTTCTCTTCTATATCGAGAGCAGTCAGTAATATGATGGGGATATGACTGGTTGTAAATTCATTTTTAAGTTTGCGTGTCACTTCAAATCCGCTCATTCCCGGCATCAGGACATCACAAATAATTAAATCTGCATCATACGTGCTTGCCTTTTCAAACCCGGATGTTCCGTCGGCAGCTACTTCTACTTCAAAGTAAATTCCCACTTCTTCTTTTAAGAATTCGCGGATATCAGTATCATCCTCTATAATCAGGACTTTGCGTTTGTTCAACGGATCGACAGGAGGCTGGAAGGTATCTTCCGGCTTTTCTTCCCGGATAAACTCTTTGGCATGTTGTTGCTCCTCTTCTTCGATTAATAGCTGGTTGGGGACCAGGAAATCTTTCTCTTGATAGATTTCTGAATTAGTTGGCAGTATGACGGTAAAGACGGAACCTCCCCCTTCATTATCCTCATAGCTGATGCTGCCTTTGTGTACATTGACCAATTCATGCGTCAAGTGGAGCCCTACTCCGACACTGCTGTGGGAGAAGCTGCTTTGCATAAAACGCTTGAACAGTTCGGAACGCTTTTCTTTAGGTATGCCAATTCCGTTATCTATTACTTGGATGCGGAGTTGTTGCTTGTCTTCCAGAATGTCTACTTTGAATATAATCTTTCCATTAGAAGGCGTGTACTTAAAAGCGTTGGACAGTAGATTATAGGTAACCTTGTCTAAGTTGCCTTTATCAATATACATTTTATAGGAAGGTTGTGACGGTTCGAAGCTGAAATCCATGTGTTTGGATTCGCTTGTATCCTTGAAACTCAGGAATATTTCATAAAGGAAAGCAATGACATCCGTCTCTTCCAGAGATAAAGCCAGTTTGCTTTTCTGCATCTTTCTGAACTCCAGCAGCTGATTGATGAGACGTAGCATTCTCCGCGTACTTTTATCCATCGTTCTTAAAGGACGCTGCATTTCTTTCGGAGGATTCTCTATATTGACCAGCTTGTTGAGAGCACCTTGAATTAAAGTAAGCGGAGTACGGAATTCGTGAGATATGTTGGTGAAGAACTCCAGTTTATATTCAGTCAATTGCTTCTCAATAGCGATGCGGTTACGCAGCCGGTTGAAATTGCGTATGATGTGGAAACTGAAATAGCCGGCAATTCCAATCAGTACCAGATAAATCAGATAGGCCCAGGTTGTCTGCCAGAAAGGAGGGGCTATTATAATCTCCAGGGTGCTTTCTTTTCCCCACATTCCGGCTACGTTACAAGCCTTCACCTGTAGCTGATATTTGCCGGGAGGAAGATTGCGGTACGTTGCCAGATTCTGTGCCGAGGGAATACTCCATTCCGAATCATAAGGAGGCATCCGATAAGAATATTTGGATGCTCCGCTTAAGAAATTGAAGGTTGAAAAAGCGATGACAAATGAATTCTGGTAGTGTTTCAGTTTTAATTCACGTGTATAAGACATTGTTTCGTCAAGAGGTGAATCTTCCATGCCGGGCAGCATGTGTGTGCCATTGATATGGAGTCCCGTAAATACAGTCGATACAGGCTTTTCCATGTTTTCTACTTTATGGGTGTCGAGAGCTACCAGACCGTAGTTCGTTCCGAAAAGCAGTCTTCCGTCGGTGTTTATGCAGGCTGTATTCTCAGAGTACACATTTCCCAGTGTATACGAAGAGAAATAATAGTTCTCTATTTGCTTGGTGGCGGGAGTGAAACGGGAAATGCCATATTCGGTTGCAATCCACATTTTATGGTCTTGGTCTTCCACAATGGATTGTATAACCCCGTTGGGCAATCCGTCTTTCATACTGTAACAATCGAAAGTCAGATGCTGGTAGTCGTCTCCCGGATTACAGATAGCAAAGCCTGTTCCCGTTGTGCCGATCCACATGTTTCCTTCGTGATCATTTACCAGACAACGGATTTCATTGCTGGGGAATGTTTCGTTAACGTGGTTGTAAAGTATATAGTTCTTGGGTGCGTGGATCAGTGAATCCGGATGGAAGATATAAATACCGTTGTTGGTACCTACCCACATCATGCCGTTGCGGTCTTCCTGAATGACACGTACCCGTTTTTCCCCATAACTGTCTTGAAAGAAATGCTTGAATTGATAGCCGTTGTCTGTTTTGACAGCCAGATTCAGTCCTCCGCCAAATGTCCCTATCCACATCCGGCCTTTGCGGTCACGGTAGATTAAATACACATTGTCGTTTGATAACGAGCCTGGGTCTTTGCTGTTGTGCCGGTACCATTGGTCAGGGCCGATACGCAGCCCTATACCACGCATGCCTAACCAGAGTTGTCCTTCGTTATCTTCGCACATACTGTATACGTTATGTGTGAACTTCTCTTTGCGAAGTATGTTTTTCAGTCCGGCATCATACTCATATAAGGTACCCATGCGGTTTGCCATAAATACATTCCCGTTTTTACCCCGTAAGAGCATACGGATGGTGTTGGAACGGTCGGAAGCATTTTCACCGTTCGGATAGATACGCAACGTACCTTTATTCAGAATTTCGAGATGGGATAATCCGGAAAATTCGGAACTGACCCAGATACCCCCTGAACGGTCTTCAATGATATATTGCAGATAGTTGGAATTGATGTGGCTGGAGTGACTGACTTCGAAAGTGAAGTGTTGCAGACCACCGGTGTTCAGATCGTAGGCAAAGAGCCCGTTTCCATAAGTCGTAATCCAGATGATATCCCGCGAGTCATGGATAATAGAGTAACGTTCCACATCGATGTATCCCAAATGTTCGGATGAAAGAAACTGAAAGGGTTTGATATCCCCTGTGCTGGTATTGACATACCATACATTGCCGGTATAGTTGTGTACCCATGCATTCCCTTTATTGTCTCTGGTGACATTACCGTTTTTTATATTCAGGCGGGAGAACCGGCGCAGTTTTCCCGTAACGGGATCCAGGATGTAACTGCCGGTGGCGGTAAACATCACCCATTGATGTTGCAGGCGGAGGCTTCCGGTGATAACACCTGTATCTCCGAGTTCGGTTAACGAAGCGATTTTCTCCAGTCGGTTATTGGAAAGAGAGTGGCGGTAGATTTCTTTTTTTCCGGTAATGATGCAGGTATATTGGTCATAAGAAAAGATATGTTCCCAGCTTTCTCCCTGTGTATCCATTGCTTCCAGTTTGCCTTCATGGTATTTCCATAATCCTTGCCTGGTTCCTATCCACACATGTCCGGGACTGTCATTGCTTTCGTAGACAAACAATACCTCATCAGAAGATAGGTTGCCTAATTCTTTTTTGTATGCCTGCGACGAGAACTGGCCATTCTGATAGACGACACGACGACATCCGTTATTGTTATCCCACAACCAGATAGACTGGTCGGATGCTATGATTTTTTTCGAATAGCTCTGTTTGTATTCTCCGCAACCGGTGAAATCGACGAAACGCCCATGTTTTAAATCGTAACAGCTATACAAAGAAGAGAGAGTGGCGATCCATAAAAAGCCGTTAGAATCTTCTTCCATATTCCGGATGCGCGGGTCGGCCAATGAAACCGGCAGATTAGGGTCCGGGTAGATACTGACAAAAGAGTTACCGTCATAATAGCTTAATCCGTTGACGGTTCCCATCCACATAAATCCCTTGCTGTCCTGAAACATATATCGGATGGAATTATTCGCCAGTCCGTCACCGGTAGTCAGTTTGTTCGAACGTATCTCGACAGATGCATGTACTGAACTGAGATAGAAAGATAAGAATGCGAATATCAGCAGTGCATTTTTCATATTTGATTTCTACGATTCTACATTATTATTAATGGTTACAAAGTTAATTTTCTTTTTAGAATAGAGGATGTAATAGCGTACGGAAAAACAAGGAAACGATGTATTATCGTTCATTCTTGATGTAAATCTCAGGTGAAATACGATTTTCTAGGCTTTGTGTACGTATGTACATTCTAAACTATAAAGAAAGCTGTAATTTAGCGGCATGAAAACGGTAACTGGAAAGAAACTCCCGTTACGGTGTATTTGTTTGATGGTAGAAGAGAGGAGTCAGGTTACACAGAAGCACACAATTAACAGTAAAATGGAAATTAGTTATCAATAGGTTTTAAAATACAGGCAAATGAGGAAGCATATAGGTATTAGTCTTTTTTTTTATGGGGTGTTTCCTGTCTCTTTCGGCTACGAATTATTTGGTAGCTACCAACGCTGATGATTCAAATGCAGGCACGCTTGACAAGCCTTTTGCCACCTTACAAAAAGCGCAGTCAAAAGCCCTTCCCGGAGATATTGAGGAATGACCGTAGGGTGTATCTATGCCAATATGACTTGCATAGAGATATCGTACGGTCATTCTTCTTATACTATAGAATAAGTTTTTTGATTTCTCCGGCAGTATCTGCAATATACGAAGGATTGAATTCCTCCAGTTCCGTACGCGGACGAAAACCCCATGTCACTCCACAAGCAGTTACTCCTGCATTAGCAGCCGTTTGCATATCCACGCCGGAATCACCTACGTACAGCACTTCTTCTTTGGCTACTTTGGCAACTTCCAGAATATCGGATACAATAATCGGATCGGGTTTAACTTTGACTTCTTCCCGTTGTCCGAGTACAGCTGTAAAATGAATTTCCGGGAAATAGTGGTCGACTAATTTTTGAGTGGCTGCCTGATACTTGTTGGAAGCTACGGCAATCTGGACACCTGCATCCTGTAAGTATGAGAGCAATTCCGGAATACCGGGATAAGGGCAGCTGTCATCGGCATTATGAATGTCATAGTAAGGGACGAATTCCTTGCGTACGCGCAGTACATTCTCTTTGGACTTTTCTTCTTCCGGCAAGGCACGCTCAAAAAGTTTGTCGATGCCATTTCCTACCATGAAGTTATATTTCTCGATCTCATGTGTGGGATATCCTAACTTATTCAAGGCATAATTTGTACTATGTGCAAGGTCGGCAATGGTATTTAGTAATGTACCATCCAAATCGAAAATGACTAGTTTCTTCATTGAACTTCTTGTTTTAAATGTTAATCCTGTTTTCCTTTCTTTCTGCTTACAAAGATAGGAATAAAAAACGGATTACTGATAACTGTAGAATGCTCCAGTCAAGGCATCTGGAGAAGAGGCCGTGCCAATGCGATGGCACAGTTGTGCCAACCTATTGTCACTGCTTGCGCAATGCCTTCTTACTGAATCCGGATCAATAGGTTATTTCTTTGTAATCCGGAACCAGTCTACATCTGTCCATCCTCCATCGTTGGTAACTATAGCCGGACGGGTACAGAACATGCCGACTTTGGTGCCAATCCATTGTCCTTCTTTAGCTTGGAAAGGGTTGCCTAATGGAGAGAACTTCTTTCCGTCAAGACTATAGCTGAAGTTGCACATTATAATGAGGTCGTTTCCTCCTTCGCTGGCTTTGATCTTTTTACCGTCACAACTGAAGCGTACCTTTAGATAAACTGTGTTTTGAGTAAGATCGGTTGAAGAGTTTGTCTGTTCCGGTTGTCCCTTATCTGCTTTTTTACATTCGATTTGGGACAGAACGAGACCTTTGTCCGTGTTTTCCAAGATCAGTCCGGCGTAGTCTCTGCCCATTACTACCAAACCTGTACGTTCACCTTTCAGTTTGGGGTTAGGCGTAAAGGTCAGTTTCATTGTGGCGGTGAAATTGTCGGAAGGAGTTTTTTGTAACAACAGGTTAGCTACATCCCACAGATTCTTATAATCCTGTGGCACCGGATAAGAATACAGTCTGACATAACTTTGGTCTCCGGCATAGTATGCCCATTTTTCATTGATGTTTGCATGCCACTGCCATTGCGGAGAGAGCGTATATCCGTCGAATTCGTCACTTTCTTGCGGTGTACAGATGGGATATGTCTTTCCTACATTCGGTTTTTGGTAGGTCAATACCGGTTCGCCGCAGCCGTCACCATCCTTGTCGATACCTATTACAGGCCAGTCATTCACCCATTTCATAGGTTGCAGGTGGACAAGGCGACCGTAAGCGCCTACATCCTGGAAGTGGAAGAACCAGTCTTCTCCGGAAGGAGTATCTACCCAGGCTCCCTGATGAGGTCCATTGACGGGAGAATCACCCTGCGCCAGTACAGTCTTCCATTCATAAGGACCATACACATTCTTAGAACGGAGCACTACCTGCCAACCGGTTGGCACACCGCCTGCCGGATGGAAGATATAATAATAACCGTTTCTTTTGTAGAACTTCGGGCCTTCACACGTCTGGTGTGCTTCGTGACCGTCGAAGATAATGCGTGAGGGCGTAATGGCTTTGGTCGCCTCCTTATTCAATTCACAGATGGTGATTACACTTTTCAGTCCGGCGCGGCTTCCCGCATAGGCATGTACCAGATATACTTTTCCGTCTTCATCCCACAGCGGACAGGTATCGATGATTCCTTTTCCCGGTTTTACCAGAACAGGTTCCGTCCACGGACCTTTCGGGTCTTTGGCTTTTACCATGAAAGCGCCTTGATCCGGATCTCCCCAGAAGATATAGAACTCTCCGTTGTGATGGCGGATACTGGGTGCCCAGACACGGTTGCCGTGTTCCGGACGTTCCGGTGTTTCAATAGGAGTGAGGGCGTAGGGAACCGCGGCTCCGATGATCGTCCAGTTCACTAAATCCTTGGAATGTAGAATCTGCAATCCCGGCAGACAGTTGAAGCTGGAAGAAGTCATATAGAAATCATCTCCTACGCGGCAAGCGTCCGGATCGGAATAATCGGCATAAAGCACCGGATTTTTGTATTTACCGTTTCCGAGATCGGAAACCCATACTTCGGATACATAGTTTTTCTGTGCCACTGCTGTAAAAACAGTCAGCAGGCAGAAAGCTAAAGTCTGTGTCAATCGTTTCATGATATAGGTATAATAGTTTAATATTTAAAGATTCAATCAGCGTTTCTCCATGGGGCAAAGGTAAAAAAAAGACTCCGCACAAAGGAGTAATAATTGTGCGGAGTCGGTATAAAAACTGGTAAACACTCCGGTATTTGATTGTTTAGTTGTATTTGTACGCTCTGTTTAATGAATATCTTTTATTTTCACCGTTACCGGATGTGCCAGTTCTTCTTTCCATTCACGGAGGTAAGCAAACCATGCTTCCGATGTTTTATATCCGAAAGTTTCTTTCATAGAAGTGAAAGTGGTGTGATACTGTAAGTATTTGCTTCCCGGAGATGTGATGGTGTAAAGGTAGTTGTCTTTGTCTTTCTCTTCCGATTTTACATATCGTTGGGGAATGCAGGTGCCAAGTCCTACTGTTTCTTTGGCATATTTTACGGTATCGTTTACCGGCCAGTCTGTTCCCCAGCTGCCGACAAGTCCTTTATGATCCGAGTAAGACTCCGCAGTACCGACAATATCCTGAACGCCTGTACAGAACACTTCGTTTTTGATAGGTTCGTCGAAGAACGCCTCAATACGAAGATCACGGTGGCCGGCATAGAGTGTGTAACGGGTCATCATGTCCAGCTCCGCATTTTGATATTTCCAGCCTGTCACTTCGATTTCTGCAATGACACGTACCGGACCGTAAGAGATGATACGCTCCGTGCGGGTATCTACAGGAGTTATATGAGTTGCTTTTTTCCCGTCCCATCCTTTGAAAGCCCCCGGACCACAACTGTCGAATACTCGGAGGACATCGTCACCGAATCCTCTTGCCAACTGTTCATCAGTAGGGTAGAACTGAGATTCTTTGATCTCCAGTCCTTTATTGAACTTACCGTAGATATCCGGAGTCTGTTTTTCGTTAAAGTAAAGACGATAACCTACCAGTTCCGATTCCAGTACCGGACCATGAGGGCGAACCATACTGTATATGTTGCTGGTGCCGGGCACAGTAATCGCTTGCACCGATTGATGCTTTCCTTTTCTCGGGTCGGCAATAAACATTTCGGCATAAACCCGGGCCGGATAAGTCTTCGTACTCTTTTCGGAAGACAGTGTGACCTGAAAGGATTTTCTACCGTGAGCAGGGAGGCTGGTGACGAATGCAAGTTCGTCCATCTTGCGGTCTCTGTTCAGGTCGTCCAGCTGAGAAGGGATTTCAGTACTTCCTTCCATGACTACGGCGGACTTTACTTTAAATCCGGTATGCAGATCATGTAAATTGATTACTACCGGTTCATCCGTCTTTGCCCGGTTCCAGTTATTATTTACTTCTACAGTAATGGTTTTCTCCTGTTTTTGAGCCCAGGCAGATAAAGAGCAACATCCGGTAAGGAGTGCTATGATAAAAATATTCTTCTTCATGATTTTAATACATGATGTGATACGTCGTATTTCTCTTTGCAAAAGTAGTTGAAAAAATAGCAGACCGGCTTATCTTTGGAGGATAAATTAGTCTGCTATTTGAGCTTTTTACTCTATATAATGATTTTGTGGTTTTCTGCGATTAACCACAGACGCCATAGATTAATGCTGATTATTTTATTCTCTTAAAAACGTAGGTTCAAACAGCTCTCTGCAAAATGAAATAGGATTAGTCTACGTTCCTTAAAGCTTTCCCTCTCTCTAAAACCAGCATTTATAACTATGTATCTGTGGTGGAATCTCTTATTTGAAATTCAATATCTGTCCTTTTGCGTCAATCTCTTCATAAGTTTCGCCGTCGACTTTCAGGTTTCTGGCACTCTTGACGTTCAGAATATTCTTTCCTTTGGTGGATTCTACATAAATATTTTCCAGTGTGACACCGTCTGCCTGGCTGATAACAACCCCGTCGGTAGCTTCCGTCATTACCACGTTCTTCACTGTTACGTTGCGGATAGGCATTTCCGGAAGTCCGTTGAAGAACATTGCCCGGCCCGAACCTCTGCAAATAATATTGGAAATATGGATATCACGGAAGGCGGGAGTCTCTTCGGTAACAGGAGGAATCGCTGTTTTCATACGGCTCAGCAGATCTTCTTCCGATTCTTCTCCGGCTCCTTTGCCACCATAGAACAGGTCGAACAGTAGCGGTTCGTTCGGTATATTGATCATGTTGATGTTGTTGATATAGATATTTTCTACAACACCACCCCGTCCGCGGGTACTCTTGAAGCGCAGACCTACGTCAGTGCCCAGAAAGGTACAATCTTCTACATAGATGTTCTTCACACCACCGGACATTTCGCTGCCTACCACGAATCCGCCGTGTCCATGCAACACTGTATTGTTTTTTACAATTACATTCTGACAAGGTTCTCCGCGACGACGACCGTTTTCGTCTTTACCGGATTTGATACAGATCGCATCATCTCCCGCATCGAATACACTGTTGATAATCAGCGCGTTCTTGCAAGATTCCAAGTCGAGTGCGTCTCCGTTCTGAGAATACCAGGGGTTGATCACCTGAATATTATTTACCGTAATATCTTCGCAAGATAGCGGATGTAAACACCAACTCGGTGAGTTCTTGAAAGTGACACCTTCCAACAGTACCTTTTTACTTTTTACGAAACTGAGCAATACCGGACGCAGCCATGCACGGATTTCATTCCATTCTTCGTCTGTATTGATGCCTTCGGGTACATTAAAGTCTTTACAAGCCATTGCACCTTTCAGCGAACCTGCCGTAGGGTACCAGATTCTTTCCTGCGCATCGAGCACACCGCCCGATTTTACCAGTTTGTTCCATTGCGAAGCAGTTAGCTTTTCCTTCTTCACCGGGCGCCAGCAATCTCCGTTGCCGTCAAATATTCCATATCCTGTGATGGCTATATTCTCGGCGTCGCGTGCTGAAATCGGTGATTGGCAACGGCGGGTGTCCAGTCCTTCGAAAGAAGTCGGGATAATAGGATATGCTTCGAAGTCCCCCGTAAAGAGTACCAGTGCATTCCGTTCCGTATAAAGATTCACGTTGCTGAGCAGTTCGATAGGGCCGGTCAACCAGGTACCTTCCGGGATAATCACCTTACCTCCGCCACGCTGGTTTACCTCTTTTATAGCATCATTGATGGCTTTCGTATTCAGGGTCATTCCGTCCCCTTTGGCTCCGAATTTAGAGATATTTACCTCATAAGCGGGAAAAACCGGCTGTTGCACTTTCGGCATATCGAAAGGTAAATTCTGGTAAATGGCGTCGTCTATTGCGTTCTCGCTTATTGCACACTCACTTTGTTTGCATCCCGAGATAAACGGCAAACAACATACGACCATCCAGAGGAGTCTTCTTGTCATTGTGTTCATTTAGTAACTATTTCTATAGGGTTATACATTTATTGTTTTTCTGGTATTTCTCTTTTCTGATTGCTAAGATGGTTTTCTCATAACGCTTATCTCCCTCGGCAGGCGACCTCTCGCAGGCGGCCTGCCGGAAAGGAATAAGACCAATTCATGTTAACCTAATTCTAACCTTAAATAAATATTATGAAAAAACCTCTTAATTATCATTGGCAAAGATAGGGGGGAAACTGCAGGCGGATGTGGAGTTATTGATAGAATACGTGTATTTTTTGTCATTTATGTCTAATATTTGCACACTTCTCGTGTTTTTATGCAGAAAGATACTATCTTTGCACAAAATTTAACTATTAGAAGATATGAGTAACAACTTGTTGAAAGGAAAAAGAGGAATTATCTTCGGTGCCCTGAACGACCAGTCTATCGCCTGGAAAGTAGCAGAGCGTGCCGTAGAAGAAGGTGCGATCATTACATTATCAAATACTCCGATGGCTATCCGTATGGGAGAAGTCAATGCATTAGCTGAAAAACTGAACTGTCAGGTAGTGCCGGCAGATGCTACCAGTGTGGAAGATTTGTCGAACGTATTCAAGACATCTATGGATGTACTGGGTGGACAAATTGATTTTGTATTGCACTCTATCGGTATGTCTCCTAACGTGCGCAAGAAACGTACTTATGATGACCTTGACTATGGAATGCTGGATAAAACATTGGATATTTCAGCTGTTTCATTCCATAAAATGATCCAGTCTGCCAAGAAGCTGAATGCTATTGCAGACTATGGTTCTATTGTAGCTTTGAGTTATGTAGCTGCACAGCGTACTTTCTACGGTTACAATGACATGGCAGATGCCAAAGCATTGCTGGAATCTATCGCACGCAGCTTCGGTTATATCTACGGACGTGAGCATAGTGTACGTGTGAATACGATTTCACAGTCGCCTACATTCACTACAGCCGGTTCGGGAGTGAAAGGTATGGATAAACTGTACGACTTTGCTAACCGTATGTCTCCGCTCGGAAACGCAACGGCTGACGAATGTGCCGATTATTGTATCGTCATGTTCTCCGATCTCACCCGTAAGGTGACTATGCAGAACTTATTCCATGACGGTGGTTTCTCCAGCGTAGGTATGAGTCTTCGTGCAATGGCTACTTACGAGAAAGGACTGGATGAGTACATGGACGAAAATGGTAATATCATTTACGGATAAAAAGTTATGAAACTACGGATCTCTCTTCTTACTATATTAATAGGTATGCTTTTCGCCTCCTGCGGCTTAAGCACAGGAAAGGTTGCGGAGCAGAAAGATGAAGGGATTTCTGTTCTGAGATACGATAAGCTGTTGAGCGAATATGTTCGCTCCAACAGCTTTTCTGCTATGCAGAAGTTGACTATGGACTATCGGCAGCCGACAAAGATTCTGATAGAAGATGTGCTTTCTATCGGTACGGTGAAGGACGACACCATTTCACAACGACTGCAAAAGTTCTATTCGGACAGTACATTGCTTCGTTTGTTGAGCGATGTCGAAGCGAAATATCCTAATCTTGACGGAGTAGAAAAAGGACTCACCAAAGGATTCCGGAAACTGAAGAAGGAGGTTCCCGACACGAAAGTACCATTTATTTATTCGCAGATATCCGCATTCAATGAATCGATTATTCTGGTGGATACCTTGCTGGGGATCAGCCTCGATAAGTATATGGGAGAAGACTATCCTCTTTATAAACGTTTCTATTACGACTATCAATGTGCTTCGATGCGCCCGGAACGGATTGTACCGGATTGTTTCTCATTCTATCTTCTCAGCCGTTACGGACTGAACTATCACGAAGGTACTTGCCTGGTCGATCTGATGATGCATTCCGGCAAAATCAATTACGTCGTGCAGCATCTGCTCGGTTATGAAGATATCGGTCAGGTGATGGGGTATTCGGAGCAGGAAAACGACTGGTGCAAGAAAAATGAGAAGGACATCTGGGAGTATATCTGTGCAAACAATCACTTGCATGCACGAGACCCGATGGTGATCCGTTACTATATGAAACCGGCGCCGACTGTTGACATGCTGGGAGGACAAGCGCCTGCATTGATCGGTTCGTGGGTGGGTGCGCGGATTATCGCATCGTATATGAAAAAGCATAAGGACCTTAAAATAAAGGATCTGTTAGAGCTTACCGATTATCAGAATATGTTTGAGGAATCGGGCTACCTGAAACTCTGATCCGCCAAATTTATTATTCTTAATTCTTCATTCTTAATTCTTCATTTTCAAAGTGGAAACTGCTCTTTATCTGTTGCCTGTCACATTGGGCGATACACCTCTTGAACAGGTGTTGCCTTCTTATAATACGGAGATTATTCGTGGTATCCGGCATTTTATTGTCGAGGATGTTCGTTCTGCCCGTCGCTTTCTGAAGAAGGTTGATCGGGAGATTGACATTGATTCGCTGACATTTTATCCGCTGAATAAGCATACTTCTCCCGAAGACATTTCCGGTTATCTGAAACCTTTGGCGGATGGAGCCTCAATGGGGGTGATTTCAGAGGCAGGTTGTCCTGCCGTTGCCGATCCGGGAGCAGATGTAGTTGCCATTGCCCAGCGCAAGAAGTTGAAAGTGGTTCCCCTGGTAGGCCCGTCATCTATCATTCTTTCTGTGATGGCTTCGGGATTTAACGGACAGAGCTTTGCCTTTCACGGCTATCTGCCGATAGAACCGGGCGAACGGGCCAGGAAACTGAAGACACTGGAACAACGCGTCTACGCCGAAAGCCAGACACAGCTATTTATCGAAACTCCTTACCGGAATCATAAGATGATAGAGGATATATTGCAGAACTGCCGTCCGCAGACAAAACTATGCATTGCTGCCAATATCACTTGTGAAGGTGAGTTGATACAAACTCGTACAGTGAAAGACTGGAAAGGACATGTTCCCGAATTATCTAAGATTCCTTGTATTTTTCTCTTATACAAATAACATCTTTCAAGTGTTCGTATTCATCTTCGAAGCAACTGCTGAAAAAGCCTTTGCCCATATTCTCTTCTATCTGCTTGAAATTCCATAGCTTACTGTTCTTAAAGCGGGGAGTACAAAGGATAGAATCATCTTTAATGTCGACGATGAAGAGATAGATGAGCCGGTTGGTTATGTCATTCTCAAAGTGATAGACGATGTTGAACTGTGGCTTGATATCTTCTGCTGCCTGTGGGAGCGCATTGTGTACCAGACGGTTGACTCCTTCGGTGAGCGATTCACCATAGCGGAGATAACATTCCATTGGTATGTCCGTTTTCCCCTTGTCCAGAATAGCGTTCATCGGTCTGTCGCAAAGAAACAGCATCCCGTGAGTGGATACGGCTATTCTTATGACCGGATTGATATATGTATTTTTATAGTTGAGCGCTTCTATGGCAAGACTTCTCCCGATTACGTCTCCTTTGGTGTTGACTATAGGTACATATTCCGTGTGCGACATCAGATGGTTGAAATACCGGATAGCGATCTGATTGAACAGGATAGCCATCACAAATACGACAGGTGGAAATACTTTGTAAAGTACCATCAGACTTGTCTGGCTTAAAGGGTCCTGACAGGCTACCACAATGCTGATAATGATAAAATGCAATATGCCGAAGATCAATGCAAAGCGTGCTGAGACAACGGCAGCCTCTGCTCCTTGCGCGTACAAGCGTTTGTTGCAGGAGCCTATCTGTCTCAGAAAGTGATTGATAAATCTTTTTTTATGCATGTAGAGTATCAGCATCGGAATGAGGATACTGACTTCCAGCGTAAGGGGCAGGGCGCCGGGCGGAACATAGTCGCCGGGAATCAAGGCTGCGAGCGAGAGCAGTGCCAGCATTCCGGTAGCTATATAAAGAATAAAATTAGGGATCAGCGTTCCTTTGCGGTGTAGTAATAGGTATATCCCTACGATACCTATACTAGTACCGATGTAAATAGCCGTGTCTTGCGTTATAAATTCACACAATAAAATGGAAATAATAACGGGGATAAAACCCAATGACATGTTAAACGCGGAAGAAAGTGTTCCTTTATGATCCATCTTTATGTTTATTTGCCGGTTTTACCTATAAAACAAATAGGGAATGTGTTTTGTTTTCTATCGTATGTGTTTCTCTGCATGATAGGACGAGCGGACAAGAGGAGCGCTTTCTACAATGCTGAATCCTTTCTCTAATCCGATTGTTTTATAAGCGGCAAATTGCTGTGGCGTCACATACTCGGCAACCGGATAATGCCGGTGCGTAGGCTGCAAATATTGTCCTATCGTAAGAATCTGGCAGCCGACTGCCAGCAGATCGTCCATGATTGTTTCTACTTCCCGGGGAGTTTCTCCCAGCCCGACCATAATACCGCTTTTCGATTTGATTCCGCTTCCGGCAACATGACCGATTACTTGCAGGCTGGTATCGTAGTTGGCAGCACTGCGGACCAGCGGGCTGATACGTCTTACCGTCTCCATATTGTGAGAGATAATGTCGGGATTCTCTTCTATGACCAGATCGACCAGGTCCATTCTACCCTGGAAATCGGGTATCAGCACCTCGATAGTGGTTTGCGGATTCAGTCGTTTGATTTCACGGATCGTATGTGCCCAATGTCCGGCTCCCAAGTCAGGCAGATCGTCACGGTCTACTGAGGTAACTACCGCATGATCTAGTTTCATGAGGGCGATAGACTCTGCCACATGCGTGGGCTCGTTGGTATCCAGCGGATGCGGGCGTCCGGTTTGCGTATTACAGAATTTGCAGCTACGGGTACAGATGTCCCCCCCGATCATAAATGTGGCGGTTCCTTTTCCCCAGCATTCTCCCATATTGGGACAACGCCCACTGCTGCATATTGTATGCAGGCAGTGGGAGTCGACTATTCTTTTAGTTTCGGTGTAACGGTTGTTGGCGCCGATATTTATTTTCAGCCACTCGGGCTTACGCACTCTGTCAGCCATTACAAGTTATTCAGGAAGAAGTTGGTTAATCGTGTATATAGATGCTGACGGGTGTTGCCGCCGTATATGCCATGGTTGCGATTGGTATATACTTGCATATCAAACTGCTTGCCCAACTGTACCAGATGTTCGGCATATTCTGCACAGTTCTGGAAGTGAACATTATCATCTGCCATGCCGTGTACCAGCAACAGATTGCCATGCAGTTTATCAGCACGTGTGAAAGCAGATGACTCTTTGTATCCTTCCGCATTCTCTTTCGGAGTACGCATAAAGCGTTCCGTGTATATGGTGTCGTAGAAACGCCAGTCGGTAGGTGCGGCAACAGCTACACCGGCTTTGAACACCGGAGTTCCTTCGCTCATGCTCATTAATGTCATGTATCCGCCATAGCTCCATCCCCAGATTCCGATACGGTCTTTGTCCACATAAGGCTGTTTACCCAGATAGAGAGCCGTTTCAACCTGATCTTTGGCTTCTTTCACACCGATTTTGAGATATGTGCATTTCTCGAACGCTTCTCCGCGACCTCCTGTGCCACGACCATCTACGCATACAACAATGTAACCGAGGCTTGCCATGTAAGTTTCCCAACTGATTCCCCAAGTATCCAGTACTTGTTGTGAACCCGGTCCGCTATATTGGTACATCAGTACCGGATATTTCTTGGATGTGGAAAAATTGGCCGGCTTCATCATCCATCCGTTCAGAGTCACTCCGTCCGTCGTCTGGAAAGTAAAGAACTCTTTTTGCGGGATCGCATAACCGGATAACGTTTGCTTCAGTTGGTCGTTGTTGATGAGCGTCTTTAAGGTTTTGCCTGTATTGTCGTTCAGCGTAACGAGCATAGGAGTATCCAGATTCGAGAATTTGTTCATGTAATACTTCATCGACTGGCTGAAAAGCGGTGTGTTGGTGCCTTCACGTTGAGACAGTTTCAGTTTTTTGCCTTTCTTGTCGATCTTATAGACAGCTTTGCGCAAAGGACTTTCCTCATTGCTGGTATAATAGAACGAACCGTCTGCTTCATCATAACCCAGAAAATCTTTCACTTCATATTTGCCGTTGGTCACTTTCTTGATGAGGTTGCCACCCATGCTGTACCAGTACAGATGACTGAAACCGTCACGCTCACTAAGCAGACTGAAAGTTTCGGGATAGAACTTGATATTGTCGAAGACATTCTCCTTAATATAATAAGGTGATTCATCACGCAACACTAATTTGCAGAGAGTTGAACGCGGATCGGCAAAATAAAGATCGAAACGGTCTTGGTGACGGTTCAGTGTCATGACAGCAAGTTTGCTGGCGTCTTTCGTGAAGCGGATACGGGGAATATATCCGTCTGCATCTATCGGGAGCTTCATCGTACGGGTCACGTGTGATTTGATATCGTACGTACGTACTTCTACCTTCGAATTCGGATATCCTGCTTTCGGATACTTATACGTATATTCGCCCGGATAATCTTTCAAAGGAGTAATCTGCGGTGCTTCACCTGCGAACATCGGGAAGGAATAGGAAGGAACTTCCGATTCGTCGAAGCGGATGAAAGCAATCATGGTATTGTCGGCGCTGAACTCCAGAGCACGGTTGAAACCGAATTCTTCTTCGTATACCCAGTCGGGGATACCATTGAGAACGCTGTTTTGCTTGCCGTCTTCGGTAACCTGACTTTCGCTGTTGCCGTAGAGCAACTTCACGAGGAATATATTATTGTCACGCACAAAAGCGATCATCGTCCCATCCGGAGAAAAGACGGGGACCTGTTGAGGTCCGCCGTCGGACAGCCGTTCAATAATGTTGTTTGTCGTAACTCCCTTATCATTTCGTTTCAAAGGGTATATATAATGTACAGCTGTGTAAGAATGCCGGTAGATCGGGGTTGTTCGGGTAGCAATCAGCAGTTTGTCACCGTCGGGTGAGAACTGGTAGCTGTCGAAATTCTTAAAGTCACATTCACGTGCCTGGTTTACGTCGAAAATCACTTCTACCTTTTCTCCTGTACGGAATGAGTATTTGATGATTTGCGTACCGTCGGCGCTCATTTGTGTGTAGTGCTCCCCATCGGGCATAGGGATGACTCCCTGAATGTTTTCCGGGCGGAAACGTCCGGAGGTAATATCTTTTAAATCAAGTGCCTTTTGTCCTTGTGCCATTCCGGCGAGGCAGAGAAGGCAGAGGAGCAGGGCTAAACTTACTTTTCTCATTTTATAGGTCGTTTTATATTTTACTTGTCTAAGGTATTAAGTTCATACCCTGCAAAAATAACAATAAACTTAAATACCTCAAAATACATGTCCGTTTTAGTTTGAGATAACCCCTTATTTTCTTCACCTTTTAAATTTGTTTAGTATCGGATGACTGCTGTTTAGTTAAAAATGATGTATAACCGAGAAAAAAGAGTCTTTCTTCTTGCATTATAAAATTAAAAAGTGATATATTTGTGATATCAAAATAATATCAAAATATAATGCTATGGATACAAAAGAATTTCAGTACAATGACGTGGTTATTAATGGGTTTGTAGCCTTGTTTATTAATTTGGCGATACTCCCCCTTTTGGTTGTGATGAGTTTTCTCCTTTTTAAAGGGAGTATTGTTTTGTTCTTGCTGCTGATCCTCTTTATTGCAGCGGCTGTTATGATGATTCCGGGATATTTTTCTCAGGAACCGAATGAAGCCCGGGCAATGGTATTCTTCGGAAAGTACAAGGGTACGTTTACGGAAACCGGTTTCTTCTGGGTGAATCCTTTCATGAATAAGAAGAAACTTTCTTTGCGTGCCCGTAATCTGGATATAGAACCTATAAAGGTGAATGACAAAATCGGTAATCCTGTCTTGATAGGGCTGGTGCTTGTCTGGAAACTGAAAGATACGTATAAGGCAATGTTCGAAATCGATGCGCAGACGATGGCGGATAACAAAGGAACCGGACAGATGAGCGTAACCGTTGCCGGACGAATGAATGCTTTTGAAGATTTTGTTCGTGTGCAGAGTGATGCTGCTCTTCGTCAGGTGGCGGGGTTGTATGCTTACGATGATAATGAGGCGAATGCGGATGAGTTGACCTTACGCAGCGGAGGGGATGAAATCAACGACCAGTTGGAGCATCAGCTTAACGAGCGTCTGGCAATGGCTGGAATGGAAATTGTGGAGGCTCGTATCAACTATCTGGCTTATGCTCCTGAGATTGCGGCGGTTATGTTGCGTCGTCAGCAGGCTTCGGCTATTATCAGTGCCCGTGAGAAGATTGTGGAGGGTGCCGTATCTATGGTACGTATGGCTTTGCATAAACTTTCTGAAGAGGAAATTGTGGAATTGGACGAGGACAAGAAGGCAGCGATGGTCAGCAATCTGCTTGTAGTTCTTTGTGCGGATGAAGCTGCGCAGCCGGTAGTCAATACAGGTACGTTGAATCATTAATCAATAAAAAAAGAAGGTAAGAAAGTAGTGGCTAAAAAAGAATCTTCAATCAAGAGTTTTGTTTTGCGTGTAGATGCCGAGACGATGGATGCCATTGAAAAATGGGCCGCCGATGAATTTCGCAGTACAAACGGACAACTTCAGTGGATTATTGCCGAGGCGCTGAAAAAGAGTGGCCGGCTGAAAAAGAAATCCGCCAGAGCGGGGAGCGGTCCGTCCGAACCTTCTGATCAGACATAATCTTTTTTAGATGGAATTGATAAGGATTATTGGAAGAGATTCGATATCTTTGTGAAAAGTACTTTAAATATGACCGCTATGAATTCGAAGAGAAAAGATTTGCAGTATGCTTCTGTCTTCCTGTTGGCCGTAGCATTGACCTTCCTGATGGGAAAGGGTGATAACTTGTGGTTGGTATCGTGGGGTGACTTGATACCGAGTCTGTTTGTGCTGTTCATTGCGGGCGATTGCTTGTATAGCTCCCTGCTGCGTATCAAGCGCGGGGAGGACGAAGGGGATTATCGCTGGAGTACCGCTATCGCTTTTCTGATATTCAGTGTTGTCTTCATGGGTGATTTATTTTTCATCGGTCATTTTATCATTGATAAGTTACTGGGATAGAAATATCCCTCCACATGAATTAAACATAGGTTTTGCTCTCATGCTCTAACTATTGGTCTGTATCCCTTTATCCATCGGCCTTACAGCGATTGTAGCAAGTGTGGTGGCAGTATGAGAGCAAGCGGTTGCTCTCACTTTGTATGTATGCCATAATACATCTTTTTTTTCTACTTACTCCTTGCATTCAGGATGTTAACGCCTGTTGTGTCAGTTATTAATGATTGATGTGTCAGTTGTTAATAGTTGGACAATCAGGCGTTAATAGCTGATAACTCATGCATTGTCGGCTGAAAAATGATTTAGTACTTCCTGAAAGAACAGGTTAAGCGAAACAGTAGCTACAGTCAAGTTAATCAAGTAGATAGGTGCTCCAAAGAACTTCAACAGGTGTTTCAAATAGTTTCAAACGCTTGAAACACTTTGTTTCACCGTACGAAACACTTTGTTTCATTGCTTGAAACACTTTGTTCCAAGGCATGAAACACTTTGTTCCACCGGTTGAAACTGATCCTGGAACTACATGAAACTAATCTTGGAACTACATGAACACTAACATATCTACTTTCTATTTGCATGAGAGATAAGGCAAAATAGTATGATAGATAGGCGATATCAGAGCAATTTCGTAAGCGTCTCGGCGATGCCGTGTTTTTCTTCAAAAAATCTGATAATCCTTTTCTTTTCAGATTCTACTTCTGTTTTCCTTCCATTTGTGTGGCAATAAATCTCTATATATTTTCCTGTCTGTATTTGGTGGTAACTTCGCCGCTTTGTTAATCACATCGGCTATATATTCGAATGTATTTATGCCATGCATCCTGCACGAACATGCCAATGAATATAGTATTACCCCTCTTTCAGCTCCCTTATGGCTTCCGAAGAAAAGCGAGTTTCTTCTGGATAGTGATATATACCGATTATACCTCTCGACAAGGTTGTTGTCCAGATAATACTCCCCTTTGGTAAAGATATCCTCTATGGCCTTCCACTGGGATAGTGTGTAATTAATGGCCTCCGCCATTTGGCTTTTCGGTAATAAGTCCGGCTTTGCCTGCAGGCTCAATAATTTCTTTTTTATCTTCCTGAGTATTGGCGGGGCATACTGTTTTCTATGTGCAAGATTGTCTTTGATTGTCCATCCCTGATAGCCTGTCCGATGTTCATGTTCCTTTTGGTACAGTTGGTTTATCATTTCAACTATCTTTCGGGCGTCCGGTTCCTTATCCTGTTCAAGAAACTTTCGTTTGACGTGCTGAAGACATGCGATCCTCGTGATATTGTGATATTGGTCGGTTTCCAGTTTCCTGTATGGGGCGTATGCATCACTTTGTACTGTTCCTTTATAGGTTTTGAGGAAATCAAAAAGCACCTCCTGCCTGCGTGATCCGTCCTCATAGAAATAGAACACCAGCTTTAAGGTCGCTGCCGCCGCTGCCCAGATATACCCTTTTCGTACCCCTTTGCCTTTACTGTTCTTTTCCGGAACCAGTACTTTGTGATATGTTTCGTCACAACAGAGGTAGGGATCTTCAAGCACCACTTCCCTGAGTGCTTCATAGAGGTTTTCGAACAAAACAGCCGTTTTACCCAGCAGATGATGGGCGGTGGGCTTTTCGAGTTTGAACCCGTTCTCCCGAAAGAAGTTAACGATACGTTCCACACTCATGGAGTAGATATATCGCAACTGGCATAAACCGGCAACGAACGAACCGTCATATTGGGAATTCAGAAAAGGGGCGGCGGGGGCGCAACCGCTGAAGACCGTTTCATTAAAGCTATAAATATTCTGTCGATAAATGTACTTAATGAACTTTGGCGGAATATAGACATATCGGATAGAATCACGGTATCCCATAAACTTGGCAAGAGACATACTGAAAAGGGGATGGTCGGGATTGACTTCGATTATCTTTTCTTCCAGTTCAAAATGCTCTTTACGTTTGGAGTTGTTATTCCCCCGTTCTTTGGGGGAAGCGGACGGACGGGACGGAGCCGTCTCAGAAGCGGGTTGCGGCTTATCAGGTATTTGCTTTTCAGACTCATTGCTGATAAGCTTACTCAAACTGCGGCTAATGTTCTCCTGCTTTTTCAGTTTGCCGTTCTTCAGCGTCAGCGCTTCTTCCAGAGATTGAACGGCATCGGTCAGTTGCTTAACCTGTGAAGTCAGTTCACAGATCAGACGCTGACTTTGTTGCTCACGCTTGTCAGCAGCTTTAATCTGTTCCTTGAAATGTCTGTTCTGTTCCTCCAGAAGCTCTATGACCCGGTCTTTTTTCATACCTCAAAGATACGAAAAAAGAACCGGGCAACAAAGCTTTTTATTATAAATCTACGTTATAACACATTGTTTATCAATCATTTGGTGTTTCTATGACTTCAGCCGAAATCGTTTCCTGCACTTGGCTGACCGGAGGGAGACGCCCTGCATAATCAAAAAGAAACTCTTCCAGGAAAGCTCGTAAGCACCCGTAGAAGGATTAAAACGCGGGACTTCGAAGGTACCTTCTTCCAGGCGCTTCTGGTAAAGAATAAAACCATCCGTATCCCAACGTAAAATTTTAACCATGTCCCGTTTGTGGGAAAAGAAAACAAAAACATCTCCTGAAACGGGAGAAAGTGACATGTCGGACTTGACCAGCTGATAAAGTCCTGTCATACCTTTACGCATATCGACATAATGCTGGTACAGGTAATAACGCATATTTTCGGTTAAAGCAAACATGACTGCTCCTCCTGTATCTTACGGTTATAAAGGTCAATAAAACGGTGAATACCAAAAGAACTTCCCTGCTTGATGGAAATAATCACCCCATCCGGAAAAGTAATATTGATACCATAAAGCATATCCGAAGAAGAGGACGGACGGGCCGAAGGCGCAGATGAGGGAACCAAAGGACTGAAGCAGGGCACCGGCTTTTCGGAGGAAGAAGCCGAAAGGGAAGAACGAAGTTCACGAATGCGAATGCCGTGCCGAGAAAGCCAGAGTTCCATACCATGATAATTAACATGACACTCATGACAATAACTACGAAGAGTTAAACAGGGAGAAGATATCAGACGGGATTTATACTCAGACAGGGTTTGAGTGTATAAAGCATGTGCAGTCATATAAGTAGGAATTGATTAATATGAAAGCAAAGATATGAAGAAGTAGAATTAAAGAAAAGACGGCATCGCCGAGACGCTTACGCAATTTCATGGAGAATATGATGAGAGATGTTGGTGTGAAAAGTATCTCTCATTATTTATATGGCTTATAGTCTGTTAGTTATGTTATAATTGATGAGACCGTGAGACTAAAATATCTTTTTCTATTTTTTTAGGAGCTGAGAAATAAAGGATAAGCAGATAAATGGAAGAGAGAGTCTGTTCTGAATACTGAAACAGGAATAGCTCATTGGAATTGTTAGAAAAGAAGATAAACTAAAGCTTTTAGTTTACTTTAACTATGAAAATTAGTTTATGAACTAAAACTTCTCGTTATTTGCAACAAACAATGTTGTACATATGAAAGGATTGACAGTAAAAGAGGAGGAATTGATGGGGTATTTCTGGGAGAAAGGCCCTTTGTTTGTGAAAGAAATGTTGGCTTTCTATGAGGAACCGAAGCCTCATTTCAATACGTTATCTACAATTGTTCGCGGGCTTGAAGATAAGGGATTTCTAGCTCATCATACTTTTGGGAATACTTATCAGTACTATCCCGTTGTCAGCGAAGAAGATTTCCGTAAAGGAACACTGCGGAATGTAATCAGCAAGTATTTCAATAATTCATATTTGAGTGCTGTTTCGTCTTTGGTCAAAGAGGAAGACATTTCTTTGGATGAGCTGAAACAACTGATTCAGGAAGTGGAACAGGCACATCGGAAGTAAACGAGACTATTATGGTACTATGAATAAACACAATTTACTTAAAAACAAATAAACATGATGTCAAAAGAAAAATCTAATTCCATGAAACAGTTGAAGTATTCGATTGCTCTGCCGTTGGCTACTGTGACAATGTTTCTTTTTACTTGCAGTGCATGGGCCGATAATCATAAGGAGACGAGCAATGTTGCAGCGAATGATACGCTGCCTGCCTGTCAGACTGATTCTTTGCATCCTGTGTTGCACTTCGAGAAGATACCCGTGAAGGAAAGTTATACCGAATCGGATACAGTGCAGATACTAAGATTGGATTCGGAAAAGTTACGGTTGCCTGAAGGATTTGGCTGGTCTAGCGCACAATCTTATCAGAACGGGGATGGCTTGGTAAGCACTAAAGCAATATATAAGAAAGAAAACGGGGAATTGCTGCGCCTTTCTTCTTCTGTTCCATGGACTGCGGAACGTTTGGCAGAATTCGTGGAGGACGTGAAAAAAGGTATGTTGAAGTCATTGAATGAGAATTATGGCGAGAAACGAAGTAATGTCAGCAAGGCTGCTTCCAATGCTGCTGACTCTTTTGTAACTTCCTCGACTACAACCACTTCACGGACGATTATAGAGACGAATGATGTAGATGCCTTTTTTGATATGTATGCTAAGAAAGAAGGCGGAATAGGGTATAGTGGTCAACTGATTTTGTTGGATGGAAAGGAAATCACCTATCAGCAACTCATGCAACTGGCAAAAGACGATATCATAGAAACGCATGCTATTTTGCCTGAAAGTACGGGGCTGGAGAAGAAATTCGGCCAGAAAGCCAAGAATAGAATTTGGGTACTTGTTTCTAAAAAGAATCCGAACTATTGGGATGAATTTAAGAAACAACTGATACAGAAGTAAGAACCGGCGAAACCGGAAATATTCATAGAATAAACTTTGTATCATGGGAGCTTTCTTCATTTATATATTAAAATCAGCCGTTTGCCTCGTTCTCTTTTATCTGTTTTTCAAGTTATTGTTGAGCAGGGAGACATTTCATCGCTTCAATCGTGTTGCTTTGCTGGGAGTATTGCTTCTTTCATTACTCATTCCTTGTATCGAAGTGACTACACGGCATCAGGTTGAAGTGCAACAGGCTGTTCTTTCCATCGAGCAATTACTGATGATGGCAGAGATGGAGAATGCTGTTCCTGCCGAAGTCGAAACAGGAGAATGGC
This sequence comes from Bacteroides faecis, assembly GCF_020091505.1. Lineage (NCBI taxonomy): Bacteria > Pseudomonadati > Bacteroidota > Bacteroidia > Bacteroidales > Bacteroidaceae > Bacteroides > Bacteroides faecis. The sequence continues at coordinate 2,510,797 of NZ_CP081916.1, forward strand.
AACAGGTACCTGATTCGGTTTCTCTTTCTTGGATACAAATAGTTTTATTGGTCTATCTGACCGGAATTGTCGTTCTCGTCTGTCGCAATATCTATTCTTTGTTGTGTCTGATCAGGCTAATCTGTTCCGGCAAACGGGAGAAGCTGGAAAGAGGCATTACGCTGGTAGTACACGACCAGGCTATTGCTCCGTTTAGTTGGATGAAATACATCGTCATTAGCCGGAAGGATCTGGAAGAGAATGGACGGGAAATATTGATTCATGAGACAGCGCATATTCGTAACCGTCATTCTATAGACTTGTTGATTGCCGATGTTTGTATCTTCTTTCAGTGGTTCAACCCCGGAGCATGGCTGCTCAAGCAGGAATTGCAGAATATTCATGAATACGAAGCGGATGAAACCGTTATCAATGAAGGGGTGAATGCAAAAGAATATCAGTTATTATTAATAAAAAAAGCTGTTGGCACAAGGCTCTACTCTATGGCCAACAGCTTTAATCACAGCAAACTTAAAAAACGTATCACTATGATGTTAAAAGAAAAATCGAATCCTTGGGCGCGTTTGAAGTACTTATATGTGCTTCCGCTGGCAGCTATTGCAGTAACTGCTTTTGCCCGTCCCGAAATCTCTGAAAAGGCTGATGAGATTTCTGCGGTCAAAGTTAATGATTTGGCTGCAATTTTAGAAGCAAGAAATGAAGAAAATGTAGTGGAAGCATCTGTGGCCGATACAGCAAAGAACAAGGTTGTTGTAGTAGGCAAGGTTATGTCGAAGGATTCTGTATTTATTGTAAAGGGTGAAAAGGCTACTTCGATCAGCGTATCCGGTGCTTCTTTGTCGAATGAGAAAACTCCTTTGATTATTATTAATGGAAAAGAATCGGATCGTGCGGTGGTAGATGCTTTAGACCCTAGTCGTATTGAAAATATCTCTGTATTGAAGAATGAGAATGCCGTAAAAATATATGGGGAGAAAGCTAAAGACGGTGCTATGATCATCCAGCTTAAATCAACGGAAGTACAGATGTTTTCGAATAAAGACGCAATCGGTGCTAATGTGAAAATGAGACTGGATGCACTAAACAGTGGAGACAAGAATTGGGGAGTTAAATTTCATTCTGCTACCGGAGGGCAACCTTTGGTTTTCATAGATGGTGAAGAAGCCTTGGGAGACGATCCCTTATCCAACATTTCTCCTGATCGTATCAGGAGCCTGTCTGTCATGAAAGGTAAGCAAGCTATGGCAGTCTATGGCAATAGGGGAAAAGATGGAGTCATTCTTGTCAATTTGAAAGCAGAGCGAAAGTACCCAAACAAAGAAAACCTTCCGAATCCTACAAAAATAAAAACTGAAAGTGAACTGCCCAAAAAGGAAAATACCTTTGTAATAGGTGGGCCTCATGATGCTGAATGGCATGCGGACCAAACAAAACGAATGAATGCGGCTTTGATTATCATTGATGGTAAGGAAGTGAAGTCTGATGCTATTTCTACACTTTCTCCCGAACGTATTAAAAGCTTTACTGTATTGAAAGATAAAGCAGCTATAGATGCTTATGGAGAAAAAGGGAAAAATGGCGTGGTACTTATCACTTTGCTTACGGAAGGAGAGTATGAATTTCAAAAGAATGGCTCGAAAAAGCCTTATGCCGATGCTTTGGAACTGGCAGAAAGTGTGGCAAAAGGGGTAGAGGGAGAAGTGATTTATTGCATAGATGACGATGAAATCAGGAAAACAAAATTGAAAGGAATGTCTGCCAAGGAGATAAAGGCAGTTTCCGTCGATGATTTTGGCAAGAAGAAGGTAGTCCGTCTGAAAACTGATAAATATCGTTCCGACTGGATTACCGTCACAGGAGAAGTGTACGGCGAAGATGGGAAGCCAACTGTGGCTATTGTGAATGTAAAAGGAACGGGATTCATGGAAAGAACAGATGCGAATGGTCATTTTACGATAAAAGCTCCTAAGAAAGGGGTGCTTTTGATAGGTTATAATGATAAACCGACCATTGAAGTCAAAGTGAAATCTGCACTCAAAGTTGTTTTAAAGGGCAAATGAGGGTAGGCTTTATCTAAGTAGGGGTTGAACGTTTATATATTAATATGCAAAAATGCGAATTTAAATAAGAAATAAAAGCGACATACATATTATTAACTATTTGTTAAACTTAAAATTCTATTTATTATGAAAACAAAATTTTGTAAGATTTTACTAGCTGTTTCATTTCTTTTTCTTGTGTCTGATCTTTGTATGAGTCAAAACTTAAAAGGAATCTGGAAACTTGTCCAGAGTGATGATACTTCGCAAGTGGTTAGATATAAGGTGCTGGATAAAGATGGTAATTATTTCAACGTAGATGCTTATGTCAAAAATGCAGTTGACATAGATGGCCGCAATTCGGACGGTGTATTTTGTCCTTACAAAATTACTCGTTCGGGTGAGTATAGTATCATTACCAAAGGTCTTTACTGTGAGAAACTACGAAATGAACACGGAAGATCAGCGAATGCTATTGTTCCTATATCTTATCGGATTGACGGAAAGAAGATGACGCTTCTGTTTCAGTTGGGTAATAGTGTTTATCGTGAAGTTTACCAAAAGGTGCCGGAATTGGGCAAATGAGTAAAAGGTTCAAAACTTAACTTTATAAACTGAAATAGTTTTTATTTCATAGTGTCTTTTTCCATGCGGAGGTACTCAAGTATCTCCGTTTCTTGTTCCGGATGAAACCAGCGTATTTCTTCATCCCTTTTGAACCACGTCATCTGTTTACGTGAATAAATGCGTGAATTTTGCTTTATCTTTTCGATAGCAAAAGAAAGCTCCCATTCCCCGTCCAGGTATTTGAACAGTTCTTTATACCCTACCGTATTGAGAGAGTTTAAATGCCGGTAAGGAAGTACGGAACGTACTTCGTCCAGTAATCCTTCTTCCATCATCTGGTCTACACGGCGGTTAATGCGATCATAGAGTTCCTCCCGGTCGCGGGTCAGTCCGACCTTAAGGATACGGAAGGGACGTTGTTTTTTCTGTTGGGTACGGAAAGATGTATATGTCTTTCCAGTCATATAGCAAATCTCCAGTGCATGAATCACACGCTTGGGGTTTTTCAAGTCTACTATACGATAATATTCCGGATCTAATAAGCGTAGTTCTGAGCAAAGTTGTTCCAGTCCTTCTTCCTCATACTTTTGTAGCATTACCTGACGCGTCTCCGCATCAACGGTGGGAATGTCATCAATGCCCTTGCAAATGGCATCTACGTACATCATAGATCCACCTGTCAGTACTACTACCTCATGTTTTGTGAATAATTGACGAAGGATTTCCATAGCTTCCTGCTCATATTGAGCGGCACTGTAATAATCGGTGAGATGGAGAGTACCTACCAGGTAATGAGGTACACGTTTTAATTGATCTGGGGTAGGAGCCGCTGTTCCTATTTTTAGTTCAGCATAAAGTTGTCTTGAATCAGCAGAGACAATGCTGGTGTGAAAGCTTTCTGCCAGTCGCAGGCTTAATTCTGTTTTTCCTACTCCTGTAGGTCCGATTAAAACGATGAGAGTGGGCATGGATTAATTGACAATTGATAATTGACAACTGACAATTGACAGGTGATAAGTGACTGGACAACTAATTTTTATTGTTATTCTTAGTGTGCAGCCAATTGTCAACTGTCAATTGTCAACTGTCAATTAATTAGAATTTCTCTTCTTCGTAGGAGCTGCTTGCGTTACCGCCTATGTCGAATCCTTCCTGATCAAAATCTTCCATATCGAAATCTTGATCACCATAGAAGTTTTCGTCCAGATCGAGTGAGCTACTTGCGGCAGCCATTTCTTCAAAGTCTATCGTTTGTTTCGGAGCATCACCCGATTTTTTGGTACATTTGGCACCGGTCATCTCTTTTCCGGTGATGATTTCAGACAATTCGATGAAGAAACAACGCTCTGTCATGTAGTCGAATACATACAACAGTTTTTGCTTTTCATCCTCTACCAGTTCGCTGATAATAGTGTCTTTCATTACCCAACTATCCATTTCCGGATTGTCGTCCATTTCTTCTAAAGTAATTTCTTTTTCTTTTTCCCAGTCATCATCACAGATGAAGAAAGAAGTCATCTGGTCGTTTGTGTACCCTACTGATTTCAGTATTGCTTCATGGAAGTCAAAGAATGTAGCTTCCGGATCAATTTGTATTTCTCTGACAAAATCGTCAACTTCATCAGATATGATAGTAAATCTGTATATCATAATATGACTATTTTGAACTGTTTATTTAATAATACCACGTTCTGAATTACGGATAAAGTTAATAATATAGTCTATTTCCGGACTAGATTCAACTTCATCTTCAATTTTTTTCAATGCATCTGTCGTATTCAATCCACTTTGGTAAATGATACGATAGGCATTGTGGATACTTTCAATCACTTCATTGGAAAAACCACGGCGACGAAGCCCGATGATATTGATTCCACTGAAAGCGATAGGCTCGCGTCCTGCAATGATGTAAGGGGGAATATCTTTACTGAACCGGCATCCGCCCTGAATCATTACATGGCTGCCTACATGGCAAAACTGATGCATTAATACATTGGCACTGATAATAGCATTGTCGTCAATAACGATTTCACCTGCCATCTTGGTAGAGTTGCCGATAATACATCCGTTACCGATCAGTGCATCGTGTGCTACATGCACTCCTTCCATTAATAAGTTGTTGCTTCCTACAATGGTACGCCCTTTAGCTGCCGTACCACGGTTGACTGTAACATTCTCACGAATCAGATTATTGTCTCCGATCTCAGCAGTTGATTCTTCTCCACGAAACTTGAGGTCTTGTGGAACTGCTCCGATGACAGCACCCGGAAAGATCGTATTTCCATTGCCAATACGCGAACCATACAAGATGTTCGCATTAGCCATAATCTTATTATTATCGCCAATAACTACGTTTTTATCAATAAATACAAAAGGCGCAATTTCTACATTTTCTCCGATTTTAGCTTCGGGATGAATATACGCTAGAGGACTTACCATGTCTTTAGTTTGGGTTTATTTATTTTTTACTATTTGTGCCATGAATTCTGCTTCACAAACAACTTTTTCGCCGACGAATGCATAACCTTTCATTGTAGAGATGCCACGACGGATCGGAGCTAGTAATTCTACACGGAAAAGCAGTGTATCTCCCGGTACTACTTTCTGGCGGAACTTCACACCGTCTATTTTCATGAAATAGGTGGAATAGCGTTCCGGTTCGTCAACAGAATTGAGAACGAGCAAACCGCCCACCTGTGCCATTGCCTCTACCTGAAGTACGCCCGGCATCACTGGTTCCTGTGGGAAATGTCCCTGAAAGAAAGGCTCGTTTGCTGTGATATTTTTGATGCCTACTATATAGCTGGCACCCATTTCAATTACTTTGTCTACCAATTGAAAAGGATAACGGTGCGGCAGCAGTTCGCGGATACGGTTCACGTCCATCACCGGTTCGCGGTTGCAGTCATAGGTCGGTGCCTGAATTTCGTGCAGACGAATCTCTTTCCGCATCTGGCGTGCAAACTTATTGTTGATCGTGTGACCGGGGCGGGTGGCGATGATGCGGCCTTTTATCGGTTTACCAATCAAAGCAAGATCACCGATAACGTCCAGTAGTTTGTGACGGGCACATTCGTTCGGCCAAACCAATGGCTTGTGATTAATGTAGCCCAACTGGTCTGCGTCCATGTGAGGAACTCCCATTACGTCAGCCAGTTTATCATAACTCTCCTGTGACATTTTGCGCTCGTAAATAACGATCGCATTGTCCAGGTCTCCACCTTTAATGAGGCCGGCAGAGAGAAGCGGCTCTATTTCGCGAACAAAGACGAAAGTACGGCTGGCAGCCACTTCGTCTTTGAATTTATGCATATCCTCAAGCGTTGCAAACTGGTTAGGAATAATGGTTGAATCATAGGAAACCAGTACGTTCAGACTAAAATTCTCGTCCGGTAGTACGATGATAGAAGACCCTGTTGATTCATCCCGGAATTCAATTTTAGATTTGATGATATAAAAATCCTTGACAGCACTTTGCTCTTCTGTTCCTACACGCTCTATTTCTTGTACGTAATATTGTGCACTACCGTCCAAAATCGGAAATTCCGGACCATTCACCTGGATGAGGCAGTTATCGATGCCCAATGCATAAAGGGCTGCCATACCATGCTCTACAGTGCTTACTTTGACTCCGTTCTTCGACAATACTGTGCCACGGGTTGTTTCCGTCACATTGTCGGCTACTGCATCGATAGTTGGTTGTCCTTCCACGTCAATACGCTGGATTTTGTATCCGTGATTGTCCGGGGCAGGATTAAAAGTTACAGTGAGATCAAGTCCAGTGTGAAGACCTTTCCCGCTCAGTGAAAAGCTATCTTTCAGCGTTTTTTGTTTCAGCATTGGTTACTTATTTACTTATTTAATAGTTGTTTTAATTCTTCTACTTCTTTGCGCAGATTGCGTAGTTCTTTTTGCATATCCGGCAAATTCTTAGCTACAACAGCAGCTTTAAAGTAAGTTTTCGGTTCTGTGGGAGGAGTTCCGATCAGTACGCTGTCTGCTTTGATGCTGCTTGGTACGCCTGATTGTGCTCCCAGATTGACCCGGTCGCCGATATTAATGTGTCCGGCAATACCTACCTGACCACCAAACATACACCATTCTCCTATTTTGGTAGAACCTGCTATACCGACTTGTGCCGCCATTACTGTATGTGAGCCGACTTCGTCGTTATGGGCAATCTGTACCAGATTATCTATTTTAGCACCGCTATGTACAATCGTAGCTCCCATAGTAGCACGATCTACACAGGTGTTGGCACCTATATCCACTTTATCTTCCAGAATCACAATTCCGATTTGCGGAATCTTATCGTATCCGTTCGGGGTAGGAGCGAAGCCGAATCCATCGGCGCCGATTACTGCACCCGAATGCAGGATACATTCGTTACCGATGCGGCAGTCATGATAAACATTTACATTTGAGTAAAGAAGGCAACCGTTGCCTATCTTCACACCGTCTCCAACGAAAGTATGAGGGTAAATTTGGGTATTATCTCCGATAATGACGTTTTCACCGATATAGGCGAAGGCACCGATATATACGTTCTCGCCAATTTTAGCACTGGGGGCAATAAAAGCCAGTGAATCGATACCTTGTTTCTTGGGTTTACTCATTTCATAGAGATTGAGCAGCTTCGCCAGGCTTTCATAAGCATTGTCTACTTTGATCAGAGTAGCATGAATCTCATGCTCAGGGACAAAATCTTTATTAACTAATACAATGCTTGATTGTGTCTCGTAGATATAAGGCGTATATTTAGGGTTCGACAGGAAAGAAATAGCTCCGGGCATTCCCTCTTCTATTTTAGCGAATGTGTGTACCGTTGCGTTTTCATCTCCAATGATTTCCCCTTGGATAAATGCTGCAATTTGCTTAGCCGAGAACTCCATGTCTTTATTTTAAATTAAATTAGTTCACAAATAACGGATTTTTTTTTCAGATTTCCGTGTTATTGAATGAATATTTTATACTTATCTATGCAATCTCTGGTAGCAGAGATAGTATTTCTTTACCTTTTTGGACAATAATGAGATGTTCAGCATGTCCGATGCTTCGGCAATATTTTTGATAGTGCCGTCTTTGTAGATAATATCAATACTGTCATCTGCCGGGTCGTACATATTCTTTTCGATGCTGGGGGTAGAGACAAAATAGTTCGCTTCGGAAAGGGTTATGCCTAGTTGTTGGCTGATTTGCAAAGTTAACTCTTTTATTCTGTCCTCGCCAATAGGTTCGGAAGAAATTTCCACTTTAAAGATATTTCGGTTAATCATGCCCAGGCTGAGTGTGGAAAGAACTTTGTCCGGATGATTGCTCCATACTTTCAAGGCAGTCCAGATATCATTGTCATCCAATTGGATGAAATTTTCCAGACAATCGGGATTGTTATAGAACTCCGTATGATTAATGTCATTATATAGAAAGAAATGCAATGCCGGTGAGGCAAATAATTCTACTCCCTGCGATGCCAGTTCTTTGGCACGAAGCAGCGTGCTGATAAGCATTCGTTCATAAGCTACTGATGTTTTGTGCAGGTATACCTGCCAATACATCAGGCGGCGTGCCGTCAGGAAATTTTCGATGGAGTAGATGCCTTTGGATTCAATGACAAGTCGGTCATCGGCTACATCAAGCATCTTGATGATGCGGGCAGAGCCGATGTTTCCTTCTGTAACACCGGTATAGAAACTGTCACGGCGAAGATAATCGAGGCGGTCCATATCCAGCTGGCCGCTGACGAGTTGATGCAGGAATCGCTTCGGATATTCGTCCTTGAATATCTGGATGGCGAGACTAAGTTGCCCGTTCATCTCTTTGTTCATTCGTTCCATCAGCATCAGAGAGATTTCTTCATGAGAAACTCCCTGTACAATCGTATCCTCAAGTACATGAGAAAACGGACCATGTCCGATGTCATGCAGCAGGATAGCTGCCTGTACGGCTTCTGCTTCACTGTCGAAGATAAAATTGCCTTTGGAGGTTAGCTGAGTGATCGCTTCGCTCATCAGGTAGAAAGCACCTAATGAGTGCTGGAAACGAGTATGTTGCGCACCGGGGTATACCACTGACGAGAGACCTACCTGCTTGATGCGGGTAAGACGCTGCAAAAGGGGATGCCGTACGATGTCGTACAGTAACCCCTTTGGGATATTGATAAATCCGAATACCGGATCGTTGATTATCTTTCTTTCGTAAGGCATTCCTTTTCTTTAGAGAATCGCTTTCAGTTGATCTGCCATTTGTGCCTGTACTTCTTGTGCAGCGGTGCGGGCAGCTTCGGCAAACTTTTCTGTTTTATCAACGTAGATAATTCCACGGGAAGAATTAACAATCAAGCCGCAGGTACTGTTCATTCCGTATTTGCAAACTTCTTCAAGCGAACCACCTTGTGCTCCGACACCCGGAACAAGGAGGAAATGGTTGGGGACAATTTTGCGGATATCCTCAAAAGCGCGTCCTTGAGTAGCGCCGACTACGTACATCATACGTTCGTCATTTGCCCACTCCTGCGATTTGCGCAACACTTTTTCGAAGAGGCGTTCACCGTTTGCGTCTTCTGTCAACTGGAAATCGTGAGAACCTTTATTGGAAGTCAATGCCAGCAAGATCACCCATTTGCCTTCGTAAGTCAGGAACGGTGTCACGCTGTCTTCACCCATATAAGGAGCTACGGTTACAGAATCTATATCCAGTTCTTCGAAGAAAGTACGGGCATACATGGCAGAAGTGTTTCCGATATCCCCACGTTTTGCATCGGCAATGATGAACTGGTCAGGATAGTTCTCCTTGATATATTTTACTGTCTTTTCAAATGCGATCCAGCCTTTAACGCCCATGCTTTCGTAAAAAGCGAGATTGGGTTTGTAGGCGATACACAAGTCGGCTGTTGCGTCGATAATCGCTTTATTGAATGCAAAAATCGGGTCTTCTTCTTTCAACAGGTGTTCAGGAATCTTCTTGATATCAGTATCAAGTCCTACGCAAAGGAATGATTTCTTGCGTTTTATGTTTTCAAATAACTGTTGTTTATTCATGTCTATACTATAATTTTTTAGAGTTCACTTTCTTTCAGACGTTCCGCGTTTTCTGCTACGATCAGATGATCGATACAATCTTGAATGTCTCCGTCCATAAAGGCGGCAAGATTATAGATTGTATAGTTGATACGATGGTCGGTGATACGTCCTTGAGGATAGTTGTAAGTACGGATTTTGGCCGAACGGTCGCCGGTAGATACCATTGTCTTACGTTTGGAAGCTATGTCGTCGATATACTTCTGATGCTCTTTGTCGTAGATAAAGGTACGCAGACGTGCCAGAGCACGTTCTTTGTTTTTCGGCTGGTCACGGGTTTCGGTACATTCAATCAGAATTTCTTCTGCAATGCCTGTGTTAGGGTTCTTCCAGATATAGCGCAAGCGCACGCCGGATTCTACCTTGTTGACGTTCTGGCCGCCTGCACCACCGCTTCGGAAAGTATCCCATTTGATTTCTCCTTCGTTGATGATTACGTCAAATTCTTCAGCTTCGGGAAGCACGGCTACTGAGGCGGCGGAGGTATGTACTCGTCCCTGTGTTTCTGTAGCAGGGACACGTTGTACACGGTGTACCCCCGATTCATATTTCAATATTCCGTAGACGTTGTCTCCGGTGACACTGCAAACAATTTCTTTGTATCCTCCGGCAGTTCCTTCATTCGCGTTGGATACTTCCATTTTCCATCCTTTGGTCTCACAAAACTTGGCATACATACGGAAAAGGTCGCCGGCAAAGATAGCGGCTTCGTCTCCCCCCGCACCGCCTCGGATTTCGAGGATTGCATTTTTGCTGTCTTGCGGATCGGCAGGAACAAGCATCAGTTTGATTTCTTCTTCCAATACCGGAAGACGTTCCTGACTATTGTCCATCTCCTCTTTAGCCATTTCACGCATGTCGGCGTCCGACTCATTCGACAGAATATTTTTGGCTTCTTCGATATTACCCAGCAGTTGAATATATTCTTTGCGGGCTTTCATCAAGTCATCCAGATCCTTGTATTCTTTAGTCAGTTTGACATAACGTTTCTGGTCGGCAATTACTGCCGGGTCGGTGATAAGGGTAGATATTTCTTCAAAACGGGCTACAAGTCCGTCCAATTTTTCTAATATGGTGCTGTTATCTGCCATTCTTTAATATCTGAATTCTCCGAACTCGCTTTTAATAATTAATTCTGTCTGGTCACATGCTTCGATACGTCCTACTATCTGTGCAGGGATACCGAATGATTCGGAAATAGCGATAACCTCTTCTGCATGTTCCGGTGACAGGTATACTTCAAGACGGTGTCCCATATTGAATACCTTGTACATTTCTGCCCAGTCTGTGCCGCTCTGTTCCTGGATGGTCTTGAACAAAGGAGGAACGGGGAAAAGGTTGTCTTTTACTACACGGACATTTTCTACGAAATGCAGGACTTTGGTTTGCGCACCACCGGAGCAGTGAACCATACCGTGTATTTCCGGACGTAAGGCGTCAAGCAACTTTTTCACTACCGGAGCATAGGTGCGGGTAGGAGAGAGTACCAGTTTGCCTGCGTCAATTGGAGAATTCTCTACAGTATCTGTCAATTTCAATCTTCCGGAGTAGACCAGTTCTTCGGGGACAGCGGCATCATAACTTTCCGGATATTTTTCAGCGAGGTATTTGCCGAAAACGTCGTGACGTGCACTTGTCAAGCCGTTGCTGCCCATACCGCCGTTATATTCTTTTTCATAAGTAGCCTGTCCGTAAGAGGCGAGGCCAACAATGACATCTCCCGGACGGATATTGGCATTATTGATGACGTCTGAACGTTTCATACGGCAAGTTACGGTAGAGTCTACGATGATTGTGCGTACCAAGTCGCCGACGTCAGCAGTTTCTCCGCCGGTAGCATATACACCTACCCCCATTTCACGGAGTTCAGCCAGCAATTCGTCTGTGCCGTTGATGATAGCGGAGATTACTTCGCCGGGAATCAGCAGTTTGTTACGTCCGATAGTTGAAGAAACGAGGATGTTGTCTACGGCACCTACACAAAGCAGGTCGTCGATATTCATAATCAATGCGTCCTGTGCAATACCTTTCCATACAGACAGGTCGCCAGTCTCTTTCCAGTACATATAGGCAAGGGAAGATTTAGTCCCGGCACCGTCGGCATGCATGATGTTGCAATATTCCGGGTCTCCACCCAGTATGTCAGGAATAATTTTGCAGAATGCTTTTGGGAAAATTCCTTTGTCGATGTTCTTGATGGCGTTGTGCACATCTTCTTTTGATGCGCTTACACCCCGCATCATGTATCGTTGATTACTCATGAGTTAAAGAATTATTTTTTGTATACGGCTGCAAAAGTACTGCTTTTTTTTCGTACAGCCAACTATTTGTTTATCAAGCTTCGTTCGGAAGAGGAATAAAACCTAAAAGTGTTAATTGGTGACTTGCCGTTTTTTCAGCATTGTGCTGATAAAGAGAAGAATGAGAGAAATAGAAGCGTTAAAGGAACGTGGGCTAAAGTTCCTTTTTAACGCTCTTTTATGGAAGTGCTGTTGTGGCGGTTCTTCCAACTTTTGCTAAGAAGCTTTTTAAGAAATCATTTTTTTAGAATTCTACTTTCGGAGCCTTTTCAGTCCCTTCTTCCGCCTCAAAGTATGCTTTCTTATCGAATCCGAACATTCCTGCAAATATATTCTTCGGGAAACGGCGGATATTTGTATTATACGATTGTGCTGCATCATTGAAGTTTTTGCGAGCTACATTAATACGGTTTTCAGTACCTTCCAGTTGAGCTTGTAGTTCAAGGAAGTTCTGATTTGCTTTCAGGTCAGGATAACTTTCGCTGATAGCGAGCAGTTTACCAAGTGCGGAAGTAACAGCGCCTTGTGCTTTTTGATATTCAGCGAGTTTTTCCGGAGTCAGTCCGTCGGCGTCAACTTTGATCTGGGTAGCTTTGCTACGTGCTTCTACCACTCCTTCCAGCGTCTCTTTTTCATGCGAAGCATATCCTTTCACTGTGTTTACAAGATTAGGAATCAAGTCTGCCCGACGTTGGTATTGAGTTTCTACATTCGCCCATTGACCGGTTACATTCTCATCCATGGTAACAAGGCCGTTATATACACTGACTGCCCATATAACAAGGATAGCCACAACGGCTAAAATGATGATAATTGACTTTTTCATGTTTCTTACTTTTTTATGAGTATTTGATTATTTAATATTATCTGTTGGGGTCAGAACCGTGAACCGGCTCCTCCTCCGCCACCCATTCCTCCGCCGAAGCTGCCTCCGCTAAAGCCTCCGCCACCGCCTCCGAAGCCACCGCCGCCTCCGAAGCCACCGATGAACGGGCCGCCTCCGCCGCCACCTCTGTGGTGGTAGTCACTGTCATAGCTTTGCTGACGGCGTATGATGGTATTTCCACAGTTCTTGCAAGTATAGGTGACATCTTCTGTCTTTACTCCATTAACCCGTGAGACAACTCTGCTTCCGCTTCTTTGCAGCGTATGTTTCCCGCATTTGGGGCAACGGCTTTGTTTTCTTGCAGCAAAAAAGGCGATTCCTACACCGATTACGGCAAACAGGATAATAGAGTATATGAAATCCATTGATTCATTATTCGATTCGGAAAGCGAGTCATTTTTCATCGAACCGTCAAGTCGCTGGCAGGTTGCCTTGATACCGGCTACCATCCCTTCGTTCCAATTATCGTCTTTGAGATAGGGAATCATGTATTTAGTCTGAATGCGTTTGCATATCGCATCGGGAAGTACTCCTTCCAAACCATATCCGGTATAAAACTGAATACAGCGCTGGTCCGTAACCAACAGGATGACCAATCCATTATCTTTCCCTTTCTTGCCTACACCCCATTGGTTGAGTAGCTGGTGGCAGAAGTCAAAACATTCCATATCGCCAATAGAAGGTACTACGGCAACTACTGTTTCAATCCCTGTCTGTTGTTCCAGTGCGTAAAGCATAGAATCTATCGTGTCGCAAGCTGCTTGAGAAAGTATCCGTGCCGGGTTGCATGCATATTGCATTTTATTCTGCAGATGTACTTTCGGCAAGTTGTCTACCGTATATACTTTATCTTGGGCTTGCAGTGGAATCAGTAGAAAAATAGCAAGTATAAGTGTTGATATTGATTTCATATAATAGGTTTAATGAATATACTGTCCGACGAAATCCCTTACTTTGTCGGTGTATTCCTGTTTATTCTCTTTGTACGAAACAGCATGGGCTGCTCCCGGTACGATCCAGAGTTCTTTGGGGTCCGGTTTTGCTTCATAGAGTGGATAAACCATCCATGTAGGTACGTATGTGTCCTTGTCTCCATGAATAAAAAGCATGGGCAGTTCACATTTCGCCACTTGCTTCAGTGAAGAAGCTTCTTTGAAATCCCATCCGTATTTTTTTTCGCATAGCCAGCTTGTAGTATACATTAATGGGAAAGCAGGCAGATGGAAAGAAGACTTGAGTTCGTGCGAGAATTCATCCCATACGCTTGTGTAACCGCAATCTTCTACAAAACATTTCACAAAGGGCTTTTGCTTTTCGCCCGATACCATCATTGTGGTGGCACCTCCCATGGAGATGCCATGTACCACCATTTGAGTGCTGTCTCCAAAGATTTCATTCGCAATGTTCATCCATTGCAGAACGTCGATCCGGTCTTTCCATCCCATTTGAATGGCACGACCTTCACTCTCTCCCTGATGTTGCAGGTCGGGAAGCAGAATATTATATCCCAGATCACGATTATACAGATACCCGATCATAAACATACGGATTGCATTGTCGGTATATCCATGCACGATGACAGCCGTTTTATTGGTTGGTGCAGGTGCAGCAACATAAAAGGCATGCAGCTGAATACCCTGTGGATTGATAATGAAAGTATCCTTCAGCGCATCTGCTTGTCTCAGACTATCCACCCACGGACGCAGGAAGGGATAGTTTCTGTACATAAAAGGATAAGAATCCGCATCTTTAGACAATATTTTGGCATTCGGTGTCAAGGAGAAATTCAACATATAAAAACTCCCGCCGATAGTACAGCTGGTAAACACCAGCATGATAATAATAATGCTATAGACTACTTTCTTTTTCATCATAAATCCCCTTAATTGAATACACGCCTTTATTCTTAATTTACCAGAAAACGGATGTCGGCACCTTTCTTATCGGTGCCATATTTCCCAAGCGGCAAATGCCTGTAGAAGCAGCATTTCCAAACCGTTTTTCGTAACAGCACCTTGTGCTTCTCCCTTCTTCATGAAAAGAGTGACGTTCGGATTATATAACAAATCGTAAAGCAAATGGTTTGGAGTCAGTAGCTCGTAAGGTATATTGGGACAGAAATCTACTTTGGGATACATTCCTACCGGAGTACAGTTGACAATTACGGTGTGTTCTTCCATAATTTCCGGAGTCAGTTCTTCATAAGTCAGCATATCGTCGGTTTTGTGGGTCCGTGATACGAATACGCTTTCGATGCCCAGGTTCTTAAGTCCGTGGTAGACAGCTTTAGAGGCGCCTCCGGTACCAAGAATCAGCGCTTTTTTGTGTTGTGGCTGTAGCAGTGGCTGAATAGATTGTGTAAAACCGATTATGTCGGAGTTGTAGCCGACCAGCTTTACTTTCCCTTTCGGTTGGCGGATAATCTTGATGACGTTTACCGCACCAATTTTAGCAGTATCCCGGTCTAGTTCGTTCAGAAAAGGAATCACTTGTTCCTTGTAAGGGATGGTAACATTAAGCCCACACAAGTTGGGATTCTCTTCGATAACTTCCATAAAGTCATTGATATTGGGAATCTCGAAATTCACATATTCCGCATTGATGCCTTCGGATCTAAACTTTTCGTTAAAGTAGCCGATTGAAAACGAATGTCGCAAAGGGTAGCCGATTAAACCGTATTTTTCCATGACACGAAAGGATTAAATTAATTATTCATCATTCTTCATTATTTAGTCGCCGTATAAAGTGTGCAGATACCAAATGTTAACCGTCGGAAATGAACTTCGCCGAATCCGGCTTTCGATATGACTCCTTTCATGACTTCCCCTTGGGGAAATACTTTGATAGTGTCCGGCAGATAATGGTAGGCACTGTTGTCTTTGGAGAGGAGTTTGCCTAGCAATGGGATCACTATTTTCGAGTAGATGGCGAACAATTGCTTCATGGGGAAGCGGTCCGGAGTAGTCAGTTCCAGGATAACCAGATGTCCGCCCGGTTTCAGTACGCGGCACATTTCGGAAAGCCCCTTGTCCAGGTCTTCAAAATTGCGGATACCGAATGCTACGGTGATAGCGTCAAATCTATTGTCGGCAAAGGAGAGAGAAGTGCAGTCCTCCCGGGCAAAAGAAATTTTGTCCGAGAGTCCTTCCTTCTTTACTTTTTCACGACCCACGTTCATCATGCCTTCCGATATATCCGTTCCGATCAGTTCGTCGGGTTTTAGTTCGCGGCAGGCGAGGATGGCAAAGTCTCCCGTGCCGGTAGCGACATCCATGATGTGTTGCGGGCGGAAGGGACGGAGCCATGCAATAGCTTTACGACGCCAACTGCGGTCGATACCCAGAGAAAGGGTATGATTCAGTTTGTCGTAGGCATGTGCGATGTTGTCGAACATGCGTTCCACTTGCTCGGTCTTTTTGCCGTCTTCGTTGTAAGGCTTGATATGTTGTTGTGGGTAGTCCATTCTTATTTGCTCAAGAAATTCATTACGTTCTTTTCGATACGTTCAGCGATATTGCTGGTATCTTCTTTCACAAATTTCTCACCGGTGATGTTTTCGAACAACTCGATATAACGATCGCTGATGCTCTGTACGATAGCCGGAGTCATTTCAGGTACTTTCTGACCGTCTTTTCCCTGGAAACCGTTTTCCATCAACCATTCACGAACGAATTCTTTAGAAAGCTGTTTCTGAGGTTCACCTTTTTCGAAGCGTTCCTGATAGCCGTCTGAGTAGAAATAACGGCTTGAGTCCGGTGTATGGATTTCGTCCATCAGGTAGATTGTACCGTTATGCTTACCAAATTCATATTTTGTATCAACAAGAATCAGGCCGCGTTCAGCAGCGATTTCAGTTCCACGTTTGAAAAGAGCCAGTGTGTATTTCTCTAGAATTTCATACTCTTCGGGAGTAGCGAGTCCTTGTTTCAGAATTTCTTCCTTAGAGATATCTTCGTCGTGCAGTCCCATTTCGGCTTTAGTAGTGGGAGTAACGATCGGTTCGGGGAATTTCTCGTTTTCGCGCATACCGTCCGGCAGTTTCACACCGCAGATTTCACGTACACCGCTTTTGTAAGTACGCCATGCGCTACCACACAGATAACCGCGTACAATCATTTCTACCGGGAAACCTTCGCACAATACTCCGACAGTTACCATCGGGTCCGGCGTAGCCATTTTCCAGTTCGGACAGATGTCAGTAGTGGCATCGAGGAATTTGGCTGCAATCTGATTCAGCATTTGGCCTTTGTAAGGGATACCTTCAGGTAAAATCACATCGAAAGCCGAGATACGGTCGGTTGCTACCATGACGAGTTTTTCGTCGTTGATGTTGTACACATCGCGCACTTTTCCGTGGTACACGCTCTTCTGCCCCGGAAAGTTGAAATCTGTTTTTGTTAATGCTTTCATTGTCTTATTATAATTACAAATTACAAGTTACAAATCACAGAAACGATTAGTTGTTGACTTGCTTCACCGGTCGTTCGCCGTTGATAATCAGTTGTTCATTCTTTCGTTTCTCCCTTTCGGCTTTCGCCTCCTTGTCGAATTTTTCGTAAGCATCTACGATGCGTTCCACCAGTTTATGGCGTACAATATCTTTTTTGTTCAACTCCACAAAGCTGATTCCCTTCACACCTTTCAGGATACGGAGTGCTTGCACCAATCCCGAGGTTTGTGAGGCAGGGAGGTCGATCTGTGTCATATCTCCCGTCACAATCATTTTGGTATTCATACCCATGCGGGTGAGGAACATTTTGATTTGCTGTGTAGTGGTATTCTGCGCTTCGTCGAGAATCACGACTGCGTCATTCAGCGTACGTCCGCGCATAAATGCTAACGGGGCAATCTGAATAATGTTCAGTTCCATGTATTCCTTTAACTTGGCTGCGAGTATCATGTCCTGTAGTGCATCATATAATGGTTGCAGGTACGGGTCGATCTTATCTTTCATATCTCCGGGCAGGAAACCGAGCTTTTCTCCGGCTTCTACTGCGGGGCGACTGAGGATAATCTTCTTGATCTCCTTGTTTTTCAGTGCACGAACGGCGAGGGCAATGGCAGTATATGTCTTTCCCGAGCCGGCAGGACCGATGGCGAATACCATATCGTTTTTGGCAAAGCCTTCCACCAGCTTCAGTTGGTTTTCGCTTCGTGGGATGATAGGTTTGCCGGTAACGCTGAAAACAATCACATTTCCGGTCTGTTCCGCTTGCGGAGCATTCCCTTTTATAATATCGATGATGACTTCCTCTTTCAGCGAATTATATTCGGCACAATATTTTTCGAGTTTGGTGATATTTTCTTCGAAGGCACACATTTCTTCCTCATCGCCCAGCACTTTGATGACATTGCCGCGGGCAACAATACGTAGCTTTGGATATAAAGCTTTAATTAACTGTATGTTGGCGTTGTTTACGCCGTAAAAAATAACCGGGTCAATATCCTCAAGAACAATCAGTTTCTCTATCATTGAATCGTATTAAAGAAAAATTTCTGCAAATTTAGTGAAACGTTTTGGATTCTTCGGCTGTTTACGGGTGAATTTTATTGCAATTATTCTACTATCCACTTCTCGATGTTTCTTGTTTCATTGCTGAAGAAATCAAAGCGGTTTTATCAACATAGAAGTAACCGTCTTTTCGTAGACTTTCAAATTCTGTATGCCAATGGGGTATAGCTTGTTCATGATCTGATTCTTTTAACGTTGGATTCATACAAAGATAGCCGTTTCCCGTTATAACACAAAATTTAGTTTGAAGGTTTTGTGTTTCCCTCATTCAAATTTCCGGAAATACAGTTCATCTTGCTGTGATGTGGAAGCATCCCTGTTTTAATTCATATTTTATGTAGCATTTATCGGCTTGGCGCAAGTCTCTCAGTACCTCGGACAGAACGAGTTTCAGCGTGTCGGCATTGACATCCTGCAAGGGACGTCCGTCTTTGTCTTCCACCTTTTTGAATCGTTTCCAGCTAACATCGAAGGTTGCACCATAACAATGGGCGGAGTTTGCGGAAGCATTTCCATTGCGGCGGCGCAGACGTTTCACATCACTTTGTGAACGCAGTACGGAAGTGACGATTATTTGGTTTGGGTTCAAACCTTTTGCTGTCAGTGAATCAAGGAAATTGGCACCAATGGTATCGAGTAATTCGCTGGCACGAGGTATAAGGTAGGGGATGGAATGTGTCAGTGAGTCTATCGCATAAAATTGATTGTCGGTGATATGGATAAGCTTGTCTTTCATCTTTTCGGCAGCATCCCTGTCTTCTGGCGGGCAGATGCCGATGGTCTTTGCCACAGCTAAGTGCGTGTCGTTTAAGTCGGGGAAAGAACGTTTGTAACTGACCACACCGCGGATGTTGCGGGGTTCATTCAATTTGAGAGACATATCTTTCTTTTTGCAGCCGGCAGTAAGCGTGATAAATCCCGTGATCAATATAAATAAAGGCAGAAAGTGGAGTTTATAGCGGTTCATTTTTAATTTTTTGCCTGCAAAGATATGTTATTTTGCTTTAGTTTTCCTTGTGGATAGGCAATAATTCTCTAATTGTATCCTATTGGGTATAATTAGTGTGATTAAAACTACAAACTGCCGATAGATATTAAGATATTCTATCGGCAGTTCATTTGTGATGTCAGAAGATTTATTTTTTCTTTTCTTCCGTCTTTCCGGCAGGTTTCTCTTCCGTTTTACTTTCCGGGTTGATGATTCCCTTTACTGTTTCGCCGATTGGCAGTTTGTCCAGTACACCGAGGCTCGGTGCTACTGTTTTCACCAGCGTATTGAGGAAGTTGCTTGTTCCTCCGTTTCCTCCGTCGAATACGGTGATATTGCCCAAGTTTATGTGTTCGAAAGCCTTCACTTGTTCTCCGGCTATTTCCTTCCACTGGTCTACCATCTTGTATTGTATGGCGATGGCAGGATTTGATTCGGCAGCTCTTACCATTGCCTCAAAACCTTCTGCTTCTGCAAGCAATGACTTTTTCTTACCTTCCGCTTCCGCTTCCAGTTTCAGCTGGATGGCTTTTGCTTCTGCTTCCGCTTGTGCCAGAGTTGCTTTTGCGCGTGCTTCAGCTTCACGGGTGATTTTTTCAGCGATGGCGTTTGCTTGTAAGATAGCCTCTTGTCTGGCGATTTCTGCAGGAACGATCTTTTCTGCTTTCAATGAAGATTCTACTTTCTTCGCTTTTGCTTCTTCCACCTCTTTCTGGGCTATTTCCCGGGCAGTTTGTACGGCAGCTTCCGATTTTGCGGCGGCTTCACCGGCCTGCTTGTCGGCATTTGCCTGTGTGACAGCTAATTCGGCATTTGATAAAGCCACTTCCTTTTGCGCGTCATTTCGTCCGATAGCTGCCTTCTTTGCAGCTTCTGCCTGTTTGATTTCCATGTCGGAGTTCAGTTCGGCAACGCGGCTTTCCTTTTCGGTATTTGCCTGTTCGATACGGATGTTCTTTTCTGCTTCCGCTTTTGCCACTTGCGATTCTTTGTCTGCGTTGGCAAAGGCTACCTGAGAGATTCTTTCCTTATCTGCATTTGCCACAGAGATTTCCTGTTGCTTTTTGGTTTCGGCAATGGCGATATCCTGGTCCTTGCGGGTTTCTGCAACCTTTGTTTCGCGTTCCTTTATCTGATTGGCAATTTTGATAGCACCCAGCTTTTCCTGTTCTTCGATGTTGGCTTGTGCTTCGTTCAGCGCCTTGCTTTCGGCTTCCTTACCTAGGTTGACAATGTAGTTGGCAGCGTCGCGGATATCACTGATGTTGATGTTCATCAGATACAAACCGAACTTGCGGAGTTCCGTGTCGATGTTATCTTTTACTTTCGATAAGAATTTGTCCCGGTCGGAGTTCAGTTCCTCAATTGTCATGTCCGCAATGACCAGACGCATTTGACCGTATACTACATCAGTAATCAGGTTTTGTTTGTCGTCCATCGTCAGTCCCAGCATACGTTCGGCAGCGTTTTGCATCACTTCCGGGTCTGTGCTGATCGCTACGGTGATGGTGGTCGGTACGTCCACACGGATATTTTG
This sequence comes from Bacteroides faecis, assembly GCF_020091505.1. NCBI lineage: Bacteria > Pseudomonadati > Bacteroidota > Bacteroidia > Bacteroidales > Bacteroidaceae > Bacteroides > Bacteroides faecis. Next base: position 2,531,702 of record NZ_CP081916.1, read on the forward strand.
GGCAGATAGTGCTCCTGTCAGTTTACAGTCAATCTGCAATGGTTTCATGGAAAGGAATTCGTAACCCTGTATAATCGGCCATACGAAAGCAGCTCCACCGTGATATAACTTGGCTGATTTCTTTTCTCCCCCTGTTTTACCGTATACTACGAGGACTTCGTCACTCTTACATTTACGATAGCGCGACAGGATGCCGATAAAGGTAAGTAGGATGACCGCCACTAGGATAGCAGCCATGATTAGCATTTCTTGTGTCATAAAATTGTGTATTTGAATAGTTATTTAATGTATAAAGTTCCGTCTTTGTAGCTGCTGATGATCGTTCTGTCTCCGGTCTGATATGCTTTGCCGGTTTCGGAAATCACGTCCACTTCGCGCATGGCGCCGTCCCGGCTTGTCTGTACTGTATATTTGTTGTCGGTTTGCTTGAAGTAGATGGTACATTCCCGTCCTACCAGCTGATCGGTCTCTTCAGACCGGTTCACTTGTTGCAGCTGATAGGCTTTCTTATAAAGAAACCATACGGCAAAGACAAAGAACAGACCTACCAGAATCCCGATTGCATAACTTGCTATATCGGCATTTCCTGCCAGATACATATACCATCCGAATCCGATCCCGAAGTGGGTGAGACCTTTGAAAGATACTACACTGCTGATGTCAGCATCCACATCTACATCTGCATCCATATCTCCGAAGAAGATCGATAATACGAATTGAATAAGAAAAATTCCTGTAGTGACGAGGGCGATGATTAGGAAAATGGTATGGCTCATAGTAATTCTGTATTAATATAAGAGTATCAGTTATCATACTCCAAATATACAGGTTTATAGGAGATAAACAAAGATTATTAGTCAAAAAATAAATAATTTCTATTTGCGGGGTGTTATCAGGATCAGGTTACGCTCATTTTGCAAAGAAGAAATCATTTTTCTGTTTTTTTGGTCGCAGAAGGATTCGGAGATATTGTAACCGTGTACGGGGAAGGAAGATTAGGCTTCTTGGCTACTACATATTTTGCGTTACACATTTTATGTAATACATAGATAGCCAACTTGTTTAACTTATGCACAAAAAATCCCCACCCACTCAGCGCTACTTTCACAAGCTGCCTCTGAGTGGACTGAGGAACACAAACAAAACAAACAATATATTGTGTAATTATATTAAATAAAAGTTATGAAACTTATACTCTTCTACAGCTTTTATGCTGCAGGACAATCAAGTACAAGCAGTGAATCTTCACACAGTGTGATGGAACACTTTTCCAATACACTGAGATCTATTTCCACTTTGATTCGACCGCAGACATCTTGCACCTTGTGTTTGAAGTCTACAAAGCCTTCTACAAATTTGTTGATCCGGTGGGCTGAATGCTCATAAGCGTACCACCGTCCATTCTCTTCAAACAGATAGGCTTGTCGCTCATCTGATGATTCTAGTTGTAGGATGTCTTTTGGTTCCATAATATTATATCCTTTTTAGGTTTTTGTTAGTTATCATTCATTGATAATATTGCCATTTGAGTCTACGTCAACATCACGGACGCAGCGCAAAGATATATTGTAACTTGTCGGTTGATCAAGAAATAGTATTCCATTATTGTAGCCAAAATGTCTTGCTTTGTTGTATTTCCATTCGGTTCTAGTATATGCTCTATAATCTATATCATCATTATACCAACCGCCATTTTTTGTATAGCGTATAAAATTTATGTCTTGAGTATACATAATCATGAATTCTCTTTGATTAGGTGTTCTCCATTTTCCTTTATCACTTCTGTTGGCTTTTTCATAATAGTTTTTACATAAACTATTATGATTCTGATCAATATTTACGAATTCGCCCCAAGGTCCATAACCTTCTTCTGCTGTATGAAAATTCTTTGCCATTTGAAACGCTTTATATGGTCTGTTGCTAATGCTGAAATTATCATGTAATCCTAATTCTCCATTAACTTTTCCGCGTATGTTTTTTGCATCCATCTGTTCCAAATTGAATACATGGTTAGTACTATTATATGTAAATACATTGCCTACTTTTTTACTTTCAGTGGTTGCATTACTACTATTCATATCTAGATTCAGATTACGGACGCATCTTATTTGTTTTGGTTGGCCTGCATAGCCTCTATCTCCTATAGAACATCCTTCTTCTCCCCATATTTTCTGATTATTACTCAAAAGATAATGGAATCTAGTATCCCCATTGAGTGATACGCTACCTTGAGGATACGAATCTGCATCAAATAAAGGGGTTGTAAGACTTTCTGCTCCTAAGAACATACCAGTTAATTGATCTCTGGTGGGCAAATACCACTTTAATTCTTCTGGTTCAATGACCCCATTGTTGTTCTCATCTCTATTTCTTGATAGACAGTCTGACCAAGCATTGTCTTTGGTTATATTGAACGTATATCCAGCGGTATTTGGTGAAGTAATAGATGCATGATTGTTCCAATTCTTGTAGTTATTCCTATTTATATATTTGTACATATTGTAATAGCCATTAGAATTGCTGAGATCGCTAATGCCAGGAGTAGCAGTTGATGGTTCTCCTGTTTCATTAACATGTTCCATTCCTAATGCTGTTTGCCCACTATTAAATTTCTCGGTACTATAATAAGTTTGGATTGATCTCTGAGTAATTAGATACTGAGCATCTGCGTAACTACTTTCTTTATCTAGACTATATTCAGGAGTGAATAGTAATATGACATATCTGTTTTCTTTGTTTACAAAATACTTCCAATATGGTTGGGTCCAATTTTCTCCAGCTGGAACTTGATCATAATAATATTCGTCTACAAAAACTGTATAATAGAATGTAGTATAATTGTTTCCGCTTTGGCTTGTAATATCTGATGCTAAACCAAATAAATCAATTAAACCGCTTCCATTCTTAGGGTATGTTGCAAGAGCCTCCTTTGTACAACGTTTAAATCTAATCCATTTATAATCTCCCATCTTACGTTCGCTTTCATTTGAAGTATTAGTGACAGATGTTCCAAAGGGAGTTTTTACCATAAAACTTAATTCCTTGGCTTGCGTTTTGGTTAAACCTATAATAAAACAGTTGTAATGTGCATCCAATGTGTATACCTTTGTTTTTGCATCTATGACGTCTCCTTCTACTCCCGGGCGTACTTCATTTTTATTTTGGACTTCAACACGAATATCTTCAGTGTCAACGATTGTTACATTATATGTATATTTTTTGTTCCGTTCACTCTTGAAGTTAGTATAATCTCTTTCACCTCCTCCTAAGTGTATTGTATATTTCACATTCGCCACTTTCTTTCCATCGGTTGTAGTATTACTGCTTTCTAATTCCATATTGGCTTGAATTTCTACATAGGTAGCGTATGGTTCTACAAATTTGTACTCACCTGTATTTAAGTTATTATTCTTGACTTCCGCTTCTCTTTCTGCATAGCTTGATATGGCTTTTCCATTATATAGCTTTGCATGCTTTCTATTTTCAAGCATATAGAAATCGAAAGAACATGACTTGCCTGTTTCATCTGTTGTAACTTTCTGCTCTGAAGGACTTATAGCATAATCATTCTTATCACTTTTTACGGCATCTTGCTCTTGTGACAATAAATATGACTTTATAGGCACATTGTATACTTTCCATCCTGTTAACTCGAAAGAGGTCACTTTAGAGTTCTTTCCTCCCCAAGATATCTTAAATGTAATGTGGGAATCTAAGCGTTCTAATACTATTTTTCCATTTAAGGTATTAGTACCTTTGGTAATATTACATTCCCCCTCATTCTCCTGCGTTTGACCGGTAGAAGCAGGAGTGTAGGCTCCGCACATGACTAATGCAGCCTGTGTCCGGTCAACTTGTGCAGTTGATGTGTTTGAGTTTAAAGTGGCAGTTACCGCTTTTAGGTCGCTAATATTATTAACCTGTTCCAATTGCTCTTTTATACTTTTTCCTCCGCTTAATTGGTTGCTACCAACATTGGCAGCTGCAAAAATATAACTTTTTCCACTAGTCGTTTTGATACCACTAATAGTTCCATGGGTTGGGCTTGCTTGCCCTCCTTCTATTTTACCATTTAAATCTTCTGCACTATAATATTGTGTACCTGCTTTGGTTTTGCCTTCAGAGTCGAATATCAACAAGTATAGGTCATTGATTTGAAATTCTTCTTCATCACGTAATCCTCTTGTCATTGTTGTCATTTCTGGTGCTGATACGTTGAGGGCTATTTCTACAGGGATACCTTCTTCTACAGTATTGTTTTTGATAATTTCTTCTTCCTGACATGCAAAGAAGAGGATACTCATCAATACAAGACTAAATATTTGTTTTGTATATATTGATATATTGTTTTGCTTTTTCATGCTAATTTCTCCTTAATTAAAAGATGGTACATCGACTGAGATTAAATCCCACTTTTTTACAGTATAGTCCAAACTTAATGACGCATCTTGAGCTTTTATACTTTTGATATTAAATATATAAATGTAGTTACGTAAGACGTCATGGATATTACCGTTATGAGTGAATGCTAAATCATATTCTTTAGGCATATCATAAACATTTGCTTTAATATGCAAGTATACTCTATTATCTTCTGCTATACCTATGTTTTTGTGCTCTGGAATATAAAAATGGTTTTCAAAGCAATTTCCTTCTTTTCCTCTTAAAGGTCCGGATGATAAGGTAGAAGTTGATATTTGTGAGGTTGCTGGTATATATGGAAGATTATTGTTTTCTTGAACAGCACAATATCCTTGGGTGTTATAGTTATGTAGTGTAATCTCTGTAATTTCAACTCCTTCAAGCCCTTTACCTTCATTTACTGTTACATTAACTTTTGCAATGGCTCGTGTTAATTGTAATTCAGCTGTATTGTAATCTCCTTCTTGAAGTGGTTTTATTTCACATATTCCTGCCATTGGAATACAAGTGTTCCAATTGTCATTGCTATTATAATCGAACACTAATTGTGAGAATAGCGTTTCTGGCGTTGTATTACTATCTAGTTTGGGAATATTTGGAGTAATGACTTTTTTATTCTCACCATTTGCTATTACTACAAATTTGACAGCAATCTCTGGATTATATTTTTCAGACAATGTTCCTTGTATGATTCGCGTTTTATCTCCATCTGTACCAAATATTGATACATACTTGACTTCTTCCTTAAATTTATTGTTTTGGAATGCGTATATATGTACATCTTTTATTTTTCTTTCGTTTAGTTCTCCGTCTATTGTGCTACCATCAATTTCTCCTGCTCTTGTAGCAGAACTATTGATAGCAAAATTCAGAACGAGGCTAACGCGTGCGTCTGTAACCATTTCAGTGTTTTTACTGCTGTCTGGACACTCATCCATAACTCCGTCTGTGACACAAGACGTTGCCATCATGCAGAGGATAGTCAGCAAATAATATGTCAATTTAGAGTATTTCATTCTTTTTGTATTAAAGTTCAATATCATTAATTTGGATGATCCAGTCGTTCACATCAATTACAGTTTTGATTAATGCAAGCTTTTCGTCTACAAAAATCTTGATGGTATATTCGTCTTCACGATCCAAGTATTCTTGGAGGGAATAGTTTCTATCTTTATATTTTTCAGCGTCTACTTCTTCGAAGTATTTTATTAAATCATCACTGTGGAATAAAACTTCTTGTGTTTGAGAGTTTCTAATCGTTAATTCAGGTGTTTGTCCTTTTACGAGTCTGGCAACGCTCAAATCACTAGTAATACCATTGTATTCTTTAGCTGGTTCATTGTCTGCGCTAAAAGCCTTTGTTGTTACAATTTCGGCTTTTGTATTATATGGCTTATATGTTAATAGATTGTCTTCTAGCAATGAGTTGTCATAATTCATATATCCATTATCATCATAGATTGCACATTGGAAAGTCTCTTCTGTCAGTGCCTTTGTTATAGGGCCATTAGACTGATTTACCTGTGCGACGATAACATGAATAGTATTGGTGTTTTTTACTAATGACACATTGGTGATTTGTTGTCTTCCACTACGAGTAGTAGGTCCTTTCTTGACTTCACCATGCCAAAGTGAGTATAGACTGTTTTCTACTATATATTGATCCTTTTCATCTTCTGAGGCACTTCGGGTAGCTTGTTTGCGTAACGTTTTTACCGTTAGTTCCTCTATTTTTGATTGATTTGGGTATAGCAATGGAACTGCGAATGATTCGTCATTTAATCCTGCCCATACCACTAGGCGATATTGGGAAGGATCTATTCCTACGACGTTCATTGCGTAGTTTCCTTCACCCAATGGCTCACCTTCATCGGTATTCTGGTAAACGAGGTTATTGTTGTCATCAAAAGCATAAAGAGTGACGGTCCTTACCTGCTCGGCAAATACGTCTTTTTCTTCCATGTTGTAGTCATACTTGAACTTGACACAATATTCGATGTCACAATCTTCATTGTAATTCAGTACCGAATCACAGGAGGCGATTGTACCAGCCAATATTGCAAGAGACAATATTTTGCTTGTCTTTTCTTGTATGGTAGTCAGTATTTGTTTCATCATTTCTTTTTTTATGCTTTTTCAGGAAGCGTATGTTTTGTTTGAATGTAATGCTCTGTTTCTGTAGAGAAGAAGAAAAAGTATCGGGAGAGGAGAAAGCCTCTCCCGATGTATTATTTAGAAATTAGAGTTCAAAATCATTAACCTGGATAGTCCAAGGATTGATTGTTGTTTCAACTACCAATTTTGTTGTTTTATCTTCTGGATCAAGAGCAGGTGTCGGAGTACCAATCTCTTTGATCTTACTTACATTTAATTTATACCAGTTGTTACGTAGGATTGATGCTGCTTTATCTGGAACAAATGTGTTAATAGTAGCTTCATAATAGCATATACCTCCATCGTACTTTTTAATACCTAAATTAGCTAGATCTTCACGAGACGTTTCAGCTGTGATGGCATTGATTGCAGCGTCATTGTAATATGCCTTCATTTCTGCTAAATCTTTAAATATATAGTAAGCCTCAGGATTTTGTACAGTTCTGATATAGAAATCTGATTCGATAGCGTTTTCACCAATATAAACTTGACCTTTATAGTGAACTTTTGTAGGATTACCATTACCATAGTTTTCTAAGCAATAGGTAATTTCATTATTGGCATCTGCCTTCTTTGTAAGCCATTTGTAGTATGTATCTAAAGGGTATGATCCTTGTTCGGAATATGCTTGTAAATAGTTGGTAGCGCCAGTCTCATTATTAAAATAACTCTTTTCTCTTGTTTCATTTAAAGCAAAAGTGTTATTTGACAAGTTTGAGTATGAATGAGATAATAACTGAATCTTAACTGCTGCAGGCTTATTGTCTTTGTCTGTATATGTCACACCCTTAGCATCAATCGTAAATGGGGCCTTTTGTGTTTTCTCGTCTAGTTTAGCAGCTACACGATCTACACTAATCTCAGCCTTATTTGTTGTTGATCCAGCTGTTATATTAACTACCGTTTTACCACTCATCATGAATTTATTCGGTGTGGCAATTCCGGCTACATCTTGACTACCAATAAGGTAATCTAATCCAGTTGAAGGCAATGTAAGGGCATTAGTAAGAGTCAACGTTGCAGGATCTACATTCGCATCAATATTTAGGTTATTAGGATTGATAAATGCATATACTGTAACATCATTACCTGCATCTACAATAAATGGTGTTGTAGTATACTTTTTCGAACCGTCAGCAGTCTCTGTAACAGGTGTCAAATTGTCGTATACAAGTTTCTTTCCTCCATTTGCATATTGAAGTACTACTGTAATTGATGATTGGCTTACGTTCCATTCTACCTCTTCACCATCTACTTTGTCACCACTATCGTCACCATTCGCTCTCGTTTGATTTGCGAAGTTGAAATAGAGTTTCATGCTTGCTTCTTCAGTTGGAGTTTGAACTCCGTTATCAACGATCTCGTCAATGTCATTGTTGCTACAAGCTGTCATGGCTGCTACTGCCAAACCTGCTAATAATAAATTTTTTACTTTCATTTTCGTTTTGATTTTAATGTGTGATGCAATAATTCTTTTTTATGGTCGCATATACTATATAATATGTATAGCAATGCTGTTTTTTGTTTTTTGATTTTTTGGGGTGAGAGTCATCCGAGAGATGAGGGTCGTTTGTTTTGTTAAACATCAGTTCTTTTGGTTGGAAGTCCCTATTATATGATAAGGAATAAGAGATACTTCCGAGGGGGGCATTCTTTTTGTTTGTTCTTTATAGGCAATGTTACTTTTATTTGTTTGTTACTATACTTGTTTGTTTTAATTCTCTTGTCTTTGGCTAAGGAACCTTTGTCCCTTATCGACATTGCAAAGATATGGGGGAAATGCGAGATTGCTAATCGGTGTTTTTTTCAAATTTTAAGGTGTTTTTGTCAATCTTTGAAATGGTCTTTTTTTGATGGGTGAATCAGTCGCTTTTTGAACGATTTTCAGCTCGGATGAATGTTTTGCCACCCTTATTTTGCTTTTACCACCGTTATAAAATCCGATCTTTTTTTATTTTATTTCTTTGTTCTTGGTTAGAATATGCAACTATTTGTACTGATTGAGCAAATTAGCCCTTCTGTCTTCGACTTTGAATGATTCTGCCATCATCTCAGATTGGGCTTTTAGTGGCAGGTGAATCCACTACATGAGAGTAATGGTAATCGATAGCAAGAATGAGTATCAAGAATGGGTGCTGAACAGGGGGAGCCATAGCAGATAGAAAACAATATCTTTGCAAATCGTTGTTTAATCTCATGGAATAAACTAACTTTGTTCATGTTAATTATAAAAAGGTCAGCCAATATGAATCGATTGAAAGGAATACCTTACGGAATATCGGATTTCAACCGGTTGAGGAACGACAATTTTTATTTTGTGGATAAGACCATATACCTGCCTCTTATCGAAAGAATGCCGAGTTATCTTTCCCTTACCCGTCCCCGTCGCTTTGGGAAAAGCCTGTTCCTGAGCATGATGCGTACTTATTATGACCTGTTGCAGCGGGACAACTTCGACAGGTATTTCGGTGATTTGTGGATTGGCGCTCATCCCACCGATCAGAGAAACCACTATCAGGTACTTTATTTCGATTTCTCGAAAGCCGGTTGTTCCGTTCCGGGAGATGGCATGATGGCTAGTTTCAATGAATATTCCAGTCTTGTCATCAATCAGTTCGCAGATGATTACGCTTCTTTCTACGATCCGGATTTCAAGTCGACTGTCGAAAGTATAAGCAGCGCCAAGGCAAAGTTGTCTTATATCGAACTGAAGGCAAAAGCCAAGGGGTATCCCTTATACCTTACTATAGATGAATACGATAACTTCACGAATGTCATATTGAGCGAACACGGTCAGAAGATGTTTCACGATCTGACACATGCCAGTGGCTTTTATCGTGAATATTTCAAGCAATATAAAGGTATGTTCGACCGTATATTCCTGATGGGGGTTAGTCCGGTCACGCTGGATGACCTGTCCAGCGGATACAATATAGACTGGAATATATCGACTGATTCCCGCTTTAATGCTATGATGGGATTCAGTGAAACGGAAGTACGCGAAATGTTTCGGTATTATCAGGAAAACGATGCATTGCCCGGTGATATTGAGGCGATGATAGCGGAAATGAAGCCTTGGTATGATAATTATTGTTTTGCACGAATGAGCTTGGGAGATGATAGAGTTTTTAATTGTGATATGACTTTATATTATTTACGTAGCCAGTTTGATTTTCATCGTTCCCCCGAAGAAATGGTTGACAAAAACATCCGTACCGATTACAGTAAGTTAAAGATGCTTGCCCGTATCGACCATGACAGCGCTCACGAAGGAAGCCGCATGAGTACCATTGAGGAGATAGCGACGAAAGGAGAGATTTTGGTGAACCTCCATACTTCGTTTCCGGCAGAACGGGTAGCGGATGTCGACAATTTTCGTAGCCTGCTCTATTATTACGGATTGCTCACCATGTGTGGCACACGCGGAGATCGCCTGCGAATGTGCATTCCCAATCATTGTGTGCGTGAGCAATATTTCGGCTTTCTGCGCGAATATTATCAGCAGGCTCATCCGTTAGATCTTTCTCGTTTGAAAGATCAGATAGACGATCTCGCTTACGATGGTGTTTGGAAGCCATTTTTCGAATCCATCGCCTGTGCTTATCGCGAAAACTCCTCCGTTCGTGACGGCATGGAAGGAGAGCGAAATCTGCAAGGCTTCCTCAAAGCCTATCTTGCTCTTGCTTCCTATTATCTGGTAGAACCGGAACTGGAAATGAACTATGGTTACTGCGATTTCTTCCTGTTGCCCGACAAGCAGCGCTATCGGACATTGAGCACAGCTACATCATCGAACTCAAATACGCTGCCCGCACCGCTACCGATGCGGAACTTGCAATGCAAGCCGACGAAGGGCATCGCCAACTTCTTCAATACAGCGAAGATAAAGTGGCCCGACAATTGGCGTCGAGGACGACTTTTCACCGGTTGCTGATCCAGTTTCGCGGCTGGGACATGGTGCGCTGTGAGGAAGTCTGAAGGATGCCACCTGTTGGGATTCAGCTTGTTCAGCCTTGCCGTATCCCTCTGTTTATCGGCATTTCGGCTGAAAGCACTACCGGGAAATAAAAAATATTGCTTTCAGTGCTTTCAGCCGGGATGTTAAAATTGACTTATCGGCGTACCACCAAATATACATTTCCGTATTCCGTGTGCTTCCGTTCTACTCCTAGTTTTATTAAGACTTGTGCCAGGTGGTTCGGATTGAAACCTCGTAGAGCGGCGGCATTCCGTTTCTTCAGTTCTTTATAAATGTCGGCTGCGGAAAGTTGCAAATATTTCTCTTCTGCCGAGGCATCCATGCGGAAACAACTGAAAAATACATCTTCGGCTGAGCTGGTGCGATAAAAGGGAGCATTGTTCTGTTGAATTTCCCGCTCCGTTTCTTTGCTGAACCAATACGGATGCCCGTCGGCAAGCTCCGCCTTCAGTTGGGCAAAAATCTGTTCGTGCTCGATTCCCTCACAATCTATCGGCTTTTCTACTTCCACACAGAAGAAACGACGGCTGCCTGTCGGATCACTCATCAGATCGAAACGGTTCGAAGTTCCGATAAAAGAAGCGATACGTGGCAAGTCCCGAAAATTACGTTGGTAAGCTTTGCAGACGTGGAGGCTCGACATCTGCATCAGATTTTTCAGAAGCGGCATCTTCTTTTCCGCATATTTGTCGAATTCATCCAGATTGATGAGTCCCATTTCTGATAGAAGCCGTTCTGCCTGTCCTTCTGATGTCAGTTTCAGATTGTCCATATAGTAACGTTGCAGCACTCTGGGCATCAGAGACTTGCAGAAAGTTGACTTCATCCGTCCCTGTTCAGCACTTATCAGGATGGGGGCTACGCTGTTGGCATGGACGCCCGTTTTTCCTGTCCATTGGGCGGCAAGTCCCAGCATCCATGTGTGGAATCCCTTTATCCATAAGGGCAGGGCAGATACACGCCGGGCAAGCGGAGTCAATCGGTCGATGCCGTCCCAGGGAGGCAGTTCGTCCATGTAAAGCCGGAAGGGATGGTACTCTCCGATCTGAGTGGAATAGATGTAGCGGCTCACATCTTTATCCCAGCAGGAGATACCTTCCGCATGAGCTTCCATGCAGAGCGTGTTCAGTTCACGTTTCCCGATGGGACGGAATTCTTTGTTGGTTCCGCTTAATGGGCGAAATTCGGTTTCTTCCGTCAGTCGGTTGTAGCGGAAGTCATAGTTGGCCCGCAAAAAGGAGTTTACCCGCTCCGTCAGGCAGGCGGAACCATTGGAGGGCTGCTGCTTCGCTTCGGGCATAGCGGGGACGGGGGGTTCCGGTGCTGCCGGCAGGGGAGGGGCTTCCGGAGATTTGACTTCAGTGCTGCCGGTAATGGCTGCGGCGTTTGGCATAAATACGTTCTCTGTTTTCCACGCCTTTATCAGCATGGCAATCATTTGGGTTACTTTTTCCATCATATCTGTTGTTTTTTATAAGTTTCGTGCATCAAAGTTACCATCTGAGGATAGGGGTTTGCAAGTGTTTCCGCAAGAATCTTCCAAGTACTTCTGTTTATGAAATAGCGTAGGAAACATTAGGTTTTCCTGCCTTTATGTTATAACTTTGGAGCCGCAAACATCAGAGGCTAATGAAGATTAGCTGAACAGCTATCCTTCATTAGTCAATCGGCTAATCTCCATTAGCCGGGCAGTCATAGTTCGTTAGCCGTTGAAGATGAGGCTTCTTTCATCGGAAGTTTCTATAGGAATAACAGATCAGAAGTACTTATATAAAAGAAAAGCTATGGCTATATTATTTGACTGGTATGAGAATCCGGTATCACCGGACCAACCGAAGAAAAAAAGATTCCATCCTCGTATTGCTTACAATGGTCAGGTCGATACGGACGAAATCAGGAGTAAGATTCAATCCCGCTGCACGCTGAACGAGGTAGATGTGAGGGCAGTGCTGGATGCGCTTTCGCAAGTAATGGGAGAGGAATTGGGCGAAGGACGGCAGATCCATCTGGACGGCATCGGGTATTTTTATCCCACGCTGACTGCTACGGAAGAGATCGCTGCCGATACCCCACGCCGGAATATGAAAATAAAGTTGAAAGCGATCCGCTTTCGCTCGGATCAGAAATTGAAAAACTCAATCGGATTAATTAAGGTAAAGCAGCTGAAGAAGAATTTTCATTCAGCCAAACTGTCGGAAGTGGAAATTGACATGTTGCTGAAGGGATATTTCAGTACACATCAGATGATGCAGCGCAGCGACTTCCAGGCATTGTGCGGCATGTTGCGTTCTACGGCTATGATTCATATCCGGAGAATTTGCCGGGAAGGTAAGTTGCAGAATATTGGTCTGCGCAATCAGCCGATCTATGTGCCTGTCCCCGGATTTTACGGGACATCCAGAGATCAGCCGACGCTCCGGTGATTTTTCGGCTGAAGGGGCTGAAGGCCGGAAGGTGTCATTTTCGATGGGTGCTTTCAGCCGCTTTTGCCCGTTGGCAGGCGGTTGTGGAGTGTGGCTGAAGAGGCTGAATCATCTGAATATAAAAAATGCACACTATGAATATTCATGTTGGTGAGTGTTAAATGCTATAAATAAGAGAATTGCAAGTTGTTATATATGTAAACTTTGACTATATTTGTATGATGAATAGCGAAAGAGAAATTCTATATTATAAAAAATACTTTATAGACTTCTTTATGTCATTAGATGATGGCGCAAAGAAAAAAATTGCTTATGTACTTGATATGCTTAAAACTCAACAGCGGTTAAATAAAAACTTTGTGAAGTTAGTCCGTGATGGTGTGTATGAGTTAAGAGCAGGGCACAATGGAAATATTTACCGGGCTTTTTTTATTTTTGATGAAGGTAATATCGTGATGCTGTTTAATGGCTTTCAGAAAAAAACACAGAAGACGCCCGAAAGTGAGATTGAAAAGGCAGTGAAACTTAAAAATGAATATTATGCAAGTAAACCCTAACGTTGGAAGTATGGATGCTGTATTAGATAAACTATACGGCAAAGTAGGCTCACCGGAGAGGGAGGAGTTTCGTAAAGAGGCATACTCTTATTGTGTGGGACAGTTGATTTATGATGCACGAAAGCAGGAAAGAATGACACAAGCTCAATTGGCTGAGAAAGTAGGTACTGACAAATCCTATATATCCAGAATTGAGAAAGGGGCTATTGAGCCGGGAGTTGGACTTTTCTTTCGTATCATTGATGCGCTTGGTTTAAAAGTAGAGATTGTTAAACCAATGATATAATATAAAAAACGCACTGCCTTCTCAGGTGGTGCGTTCCTGTTTGTTTTTGGGTTTTAAATTATTAATAATAAAATTATTGGGGTAAAAACAAAACTTGTCTGTGTCTTATTATTTTGTGGGATAATTCTTCTTTCTTTTTAATTCTTTCAAGTTTGCGTCAGCCTGAGTAGCAAGACCGGCTGCTTTGGCTGCATTGAAATATTTCTCCGCTGCATCATAGTTGCCTTCCAGCAGAGCGATGACTCCCAGGTTATTCTGTGTTTCTGCTGCTTTCTGATCAGCTTTGGCGAGATGCTTCTTGGCTGCTGTCAGGTCGCCGCCTTTTTGAATCTCCATGGCCCCTGCGTTCAGGTTGGCAATAGGATCGTCCGGGAACATGGTGGCTGCTACTTGGAATGAATGGTTGAACTCTTCGCTTCCCGGCTGGCAACTTTCTGCGATCCGGTAAATTTCCTGCAGGCTCAACAGTTGCGGACGTGTCTTGATAATCTCTTTGGTCTCTTCAAGATTGAATCCGCGCACGGTATAGTTGACCGTGTAATCTGAATGGCGCAAAGCCGGATAACATTCTTCCAATATGTATTTATAGGTTTGCGGACCTGCCAATTGGGCGATTTGACGTTCTTTCTTGTCTATATCCAACGTGGAATCATCCATCAGTTTCAAGATATCGTCTTTCTTCTCCAATGAAGATGCCACGATAAACTTGCGGAATCCGTCCCAGTCTTCGGAAGTATATTCGGAAGTAATCAGTTTCGTATCGAACTTGTAATAACTGGTCACATAATCTACCAATGCCTGTGTACGACCTTTCGCCAGTCGGGTATTGTTGGCATAACTGCCTTCCGGTGACGCATAACCGTGAATTCTTATACTGCTAAGTGTAGTCTTGTCATCATTGCGTACACTGTCAATGGTAGCACGTATTTTGGCCAGCTCTGCTGTGTTACGGCGATACTCCGGATAAATGATAGTCTTGTTGACCGGGAAATCAAGGAAGGCACTTCCTTCGATGGCACGGTGCTTCACGGCTTCTGCCTGTGGGGTGATATAAGAAATGGACGGCTGTATCTGCAGGGGTGAAATGTTCAGACGGGTGATTAATTCACCACCGGTCTCCTCTTGCAGGTCGCAGCAGCCGCATACATCAATATTCAGTTTCATTTCCGCATCGCGCATCCATGCTTCGAACTGAAATTGTTGCCGGTAGTTTACAATCTGCTCTTTGTTATGTTTACGACGGATGGTGCTGTAAATGCTCTCCGGAGTCGGAGTTATATTATTGCGGCGATTTACTATTTCACGTTTGCGTCCGTAA
Organism: Bacteroides faecis; assembly: GCF_020091505.1. NCBI lineage: Bacteria > Pseudomonadati > Bacteroidota > Bacteroidia > Bacteroidales > Bacteroidaceae > Bacteroides > Bacteroides faecis. Next base: position 2,546,841 of record NZ_CP081916.1, read on the forward strand.
ACTACGATAGACGGCAATATCTTGGTACGTCCGTTTGATTCGAGAAATGGAGTGAGTGTAGCTACATGATTGGAGGAGAGTTTCAGATTTTCCTGCATCACGATATCCATATCGATGCTTAGCACATTATTATCTTCATTACGCGTGATAGATTCTTTTTCTATACGCACCTGATCTCTGTAGAGTGTCTGCGCTTTCCCGCCCAATACAGGCAGCAGGCAGAAGAGTATGCATAATATCTTTTTCATATTTGTTTTGTTTTAGAATAAATAGATTAAACTGATAGCAGCTTTTGTAGGACCTACATAGTTTTTATGTCCTTCGCTTACTTTCTCACCGCATGTCTTGCATTCGAACTGCTCGTACTTGACACGTGCATAACCTACACCGATATTTCCTTCCAGATTCCAATGCTTGGCGAGAATCCACTGGTAACCGTAGGAAATGCCTGCACCATAGAAGTGTCCTTTGAAGCGGTGGTCTTCCAGTTCCGGCCAGATGCCCCAGGGCATATTGATGGCGGCAGCCTGATAAACGCCTCCATGTACATGGAATCCCACGAAATGTCCGTTGAACTTGTCGCAGAACCAGTAGCGGAGTTCCGGCTGGATGGCGAGCATCTTCATCATCTTCTGATCTTTGTATTTCCACGGATTATAGTTGGCATACAAGTCCAGAGTTAACTTCTTACTCAGACCGACTTCGGCTCCGAGATTGATCATTTTCATCGCGTCCATTACAAGATTCGTTTTCACTCCGACTACCTGGCTATATAATAAGGTAGAAGCAAACAAGGTAACGAACAAAAATAAGATTCTTTTCTTTTTCATCGCATGATGGGTTTTGTTTGTTGATGCTACAAAAGTAGCTGTTATCTGAATAGACGTTAATTGGTGGATTCATCTTTCTTTTCTTCGCTTGCAATGGAAATTAATAAGTGAAGTGGTAAATCATTCTTTTATAGGTGGTGTATAATTCATGGGTGATAGATGGTGTTTTTATCGCCTGTTTTGAATGATTTGCAGATGAGTGGTGTTTTAATACTTGCATATCTTATTCAAACGCTTGAATAAGCTGTATTCCCTTCGTTAAAGAGTGGTAATTCATTCATTTTTCCTTCTAAAAAGTTTTTTCTATTGAATAAAACACCTATGTTTGCAATGTACAAACAAATAAGGAAAGACAAATAAGACAACTTAAGTTTAAAGATTCCCTCCTAAGGAACATGAGCAAATAAACAATAAGAAGTGTAAAATGACCGCGAACTGGCAAACAACAATTCGCAAGCAAGTTAAACAAACAAGTAATAATTAGGAGGAACTAATATGAAATCAATTAAATTCTTTTTCGCATGTGTATTGGCATTAACTTTTGTAGCATGTTCTAATGCTGAAAGTGATAGTTTTGAAGACAACTCTTCAAGCTTTGAATCCATGATATCTTTATATGGTATACAAACTGCAACTACTGATTCAAAAGTAGGCGATGTACCTTCTGTGACTGCAGAAGAAATGGCAAGTGTACTTGAAGCACCTCGTCAGAACGGAAATACGGTTCGTAACTGTGAATCTGAAACTTCCGAAGGATACTACGGTACAGGTAGTGACAGAAAAGAAGTAAAGATGACCGCCGAATATCAGGCCCGTACCAGAAGCGGTGCTTTCGTAGAACAATTCGCATTGTGTGTTTCACTCAACTTTAATATAGATAAAGATGCCGTATACTATATAGGTACTACATATTCTTCTTCAACTGATCTGTTCAACTGGCAAGGTTACGGAGCTTCTTTATCTACCACTGCCGAAGGCAGCAGCGTATTCAGTTCAACTTCTTATCTTTATTTCCGTGTGAGCGACCAGAACAATTGTCTCGTAAAGGTTCCGGTAAACTTTAAAGGCAATTACAACTTTAAAAACAATCAGGGAACTTATAGCTTTACTCTTTCCAAAGCAGCCAATTAAAATACTACACTAATTGATTGATTTTAGGTATTACGTTACAATATATACAACTATATAAGAGGACTCCTTGCGCCGTGCAAGGAGATTCCATCAAACTAAAAGAGGAACCAAACAGCAAACAATAGTATCGCTTTAGTCATTCAGACAATTAAGAAACAAACAATGAGGAGCCCCGCCGATTCTTTTACGGATCGGCGGGCTTTTATTTTATTGTGAATTATTGCTAAAAAACAGTTGTTATACGGTTTGCTAATGATTAAATTATCTATCTTTATCTGCCAATACACATAAACAAAATACAATTAAGATATGAGGAAGTTCTTCTTTCTGTTGCTACTGCTGACGGGTTTTCTCCCGACATACTCTATAGATATCCACTGGGACCTGGAACCGCTAGTCATTAAAAACGGAGTCGGAAATAATACAATTTATCATGTTTGTTATGGAAGCGAAGGCTTTATGTGGTTCTCCACCGATAAGGGAATCTCCCGTTATGACGGCTTCAGATTCCGTGATTATCCCCTTATTATGAGCATCGACTCTCTCTCTGTTCCTCTGCATCAGGCTGTAAAAACGCTGAAGGAAGCTCCCGACGGTTTATATTATGCTTTACTTTATCAGGGAGGAATGACTTGTTTTGACAAAGAGATTGAAAAATATTTGCCTGTACGTTTTGACCGGCCATTGAAACTTAAAGAGATTCATGATTTTTGTTGGTATGACGGAAACTTGTATCTGGCTACTTCGCAAGGATTGTTTGAATCACATCCCATCCGTAAGAAAGAAGGAAAAGATGATTTTGTACTCTGTACATTGAATCCCGAACCTTTGATAAAAGGGAAAGTTGCCAATCTTTGTACGGACGGAAAAACAAATCTGTATTTTTCTGTTGATCGTGAAAAGGTGATGCATTATGATTTTGTAACGAAAAAGAGTGCTCTGATCAGAGAATATAATGTAGTGAACAGACTCTTTTTGCGGCAGGGATATTTGTGGATTTGCAGATTATGGAATGACATTGTATGTTATGACCTTAAAACGCATAAGGAACGGGTGATCTCTCTCGAAGGAGGTGATCAGTCGGATTTCTCCAATTCATATGTCACGGATATGGTGATGAAAGATAAGCAGACATTTTATCTGACTACTTGGGACGGATTATACAAATTGCATTTTGAGAACCAGTATTTGTGTGAGAGTCCGTTTACTTTGACACTATTGACGCAGAATGAGAAAGCATTCCATTCGAGAATTGAAAATAAGATGACCAGTCTGCTATGGGATAATAAACAGCAGATTCTCTGGGTGGGTACCTTTGGTGGCGGAGTGGTGAAATTTGATATCAGCGATAGTATGTATAGCCGGGTGCGGCAGATTTTTAAGTCCAGAGTAGACGGTATAGTTGAAGATTTGAAAGGATATGTCTGGCTGACGGTGACTGACGGGGGCATTATGAGAAGTACTACTCCGATGCTTTCGATGGATACACATTTTGAGCCTTGGAAAAAAGGGCCCGGTTTCTCCGGGCATTACCATATATATAAAGGTAGGAACGGAAATATCTGGCTGGGCAATAATTTCGGAGAAGTAGTCGTTGTCAATCCGCTTACGGAAGGCATAGAAACTTTTCAATTGAAAAACAGCGAAGGCGGGAAAATGGAAACAATTATTCATTGTTTCTGCCTGGACTCCTGGAACCGTTTGTGGGTAGGTACTTCGAATGGATTGATACAGGTTGACCCGAAAACTCACGGATGTAAGAGTATAAGACTGCCCGGTGAAATCAAGAGTGTATTTGCAGTAGCCGAAGATAAGGAAGGTAATGTGTGGATCGGTACAGACAAAGGACTGAAGAGGATTGAAACGACCGGTAACCAGATACGGGTGGAAGGAAACTACGAAAAGGAGAACGGGTTGGAGGAAGCCGGTGTCCGTACCATCTATGTGAATAATTATAATCAGATTTATGCGGCTTATCTGAATGTCGTTGTCCGCATCGACGGAAGAGAAAAAGAAAAAATAGAATCGGTTTATACCCTGCGGAACGGATTGACAAACGGACACGTCAGTTGTATGGTCGATGATCATATCGGAAATACCTGGGCAGGAAACAATGTCGGCGTGATGACAATCAGAAACGGACAGGAAGCTTTCTATAATTATCTGTCAGCGGGAAACTGTAGTGCGGTATGCCGTTTGAATGATGGGCGCTTGCTATGGGCGAATTCGTGGGGACTGATTTTCTTTGATCCGTCTGCTACGAAAGGAGACAGCGGCAAGAAGCATCTGATGCTGACGGACGTGGAAGTCGGCGGAGAAACAGTGCTGGCCGGAGAGAAACGGAACGGGCAGATAATTCTGTCTGTTTCTCCGGAAAGGCAGGAGAAGCTGGCGTTCGCTTCCGATAATAATGATTTTCATTTGTACTTCTCCGACTTGCGCTACGGACTGGCACAGCGCAAAATTGCCTATCGTCTGCTTCCAGTGGATAAAGACTGGAAGATGATACCACTTGCGGAAGGTTTGTGGTTCAATGGATTGTCTGCCGGAAAATATACTTTGCAAGCAAAACTTGTTTTCCCGGATGGAAAAGAGGGAGAGTTGATCGAGATTCCTCTCGTAGTGAAGGGCAAGTGGTATCAGACGATATGGGCTTATATCATATATGGTTTGTTACTGCTCGGATTATCTTATTTCTTCTATGGCTATTTCAGAAAGAGGGATCAGCGTAAACAGATGCATCGCGATCGGGAGATGATATTGAAGGAAAACCTAAACATGGAAAAGTTGAAGCGGGAGCAGAAGAAAGAGATAGAAGCGATGAGGAACCGCTTGCTTATGCTGTTTGTGCAGGAACTGCGTACTCCGTTGTCGCTTATCATCGCTCCGCTGAAGGATTTGCAGAAAGATAACTTTCAGATTTCGAAATTTTCTCTGCAAGTGGCATACCGGAATTCACTTCGTATGGTGGATGCTTGCGACCAGCTAATGTCGGTATATGGACAGGGAGATCTGGAAGAAAAACTGAAGGTTGCTCCGTATTCGGTAGACAAGATGATCGACAGTTCTCTTTTGGGTATCCGAGATCTGTTGAAGGCATACACCATTGATTTTCATTGCGAGAAGAGAATCAAGAAGGAGACGGAATTCTATGTGGATAAAAAGAAGGTCGAATTTATTATTCATAATCTGCTGACGAATGCTTTCACTCATACGCATTATGCAGGAGTCGTTTCCTTATCTGTCTGTGAGATCGTAAGTGACAACAGGCATTATGTCAGTCTGGTAATAGAAGATAATGGAAAAGAAAAAGTGAGAACCGCCGAACAACTGATGAGAGAGGATGAGGGATTGGGGCATGATTTATCAGCTGCACAATTAGGATTCACTATCATGCAGCAGATGGTGGAAGCGCATTTGGGAACGATTGCTCTTGAAAGTGCCGAAGGAAAAGGTACGAAAGTGACGGTGAATCTTCCTGTCGACAGAGCTGTCTTCGAAAATAACCCGAATATTCAGTTTACCGATCCGGAGGAACTGCCGGATGTGGCAGAGCCGGCATCGGCTGAAGAACCATCGAAACAGGAGGTGATAATAGAGGATACAGAAGTAAAACAAGATCAGCAATTACCACTTTTTACGGAGGAGACGCCTGAAGAAGCAGCACCCTCTGCAGTGGGTGGAAATAAAAAGACGATATTGATTGTAGAAGACCATAAAGATATCCGCCTCTATCTGAAAGTGCTGTTTGGCAATGAATATAACCTGCTGATGGCAACGAATGGTCAGGAGGGGGTAGATATGGCAATCAAGGAGATGCCCGATTTGATTATCAGTGATGTTATGATGCCGGTTAAAGACGGCTTTGAATGTTGCCGTGAGGTAAAGGAGAATCCGGAAACATGCAGTATTCCTTTTATTATGCTGACAGCGAAGGTGGAGGATGATGACATTATTCGCGGATTAGAGTTGGGTGCGGATGATTATGTGCTTAAACCTTTTACTCCGGGCATTCTGAAAGCGAAAGTCAGTAATCTGATTAACGGTCGCCAGACATTGAAGCAGATGTATACGAAATTGTTCAAGTTGCCGGGAACAGATACGATTGCCGCGAACGAGCAGGAACAGACGGGTGAGGAAGTGAAGACGGAAGATCCGTTTATCACAGCCGTTATCAAAATTGTAGAAGAGAATATTTGCGAGGCGGACTTCAGTGTGAAGAAACTGGCAGCGGAAATGAATATGAGCCAGCCCACTCTCTACCGAAAAGTGAAGCAAAGTACCGACTATACCATTATAGAACTGATCAGAGGTGTACGTATGCGTCGTGCCGGAGTGCTGTTGAAAACGAAACAATATGCGGTGCAGGAAGTGGCCGAAATGGTGGGGTACAATGATATCCCGACGTTCCGCAAACATTTTGTAGATGCATTTGGTACGACTCCTTCGACGTATGAATGAAAAAAATGACTACTTTTGCACTCGAAAACCCTAAAATAAGGAATCGGCGTGCAAAGGTATTTTATTTATTTGGCTTATGATGGAACCAACTATCACGGTTGGCAGATACAACCCAACGGGAGTAGTGTGCAGGAATGCTTGATGAAAGCTTTGTCTACTTTTCTGCGTCGTGATGTGGAAGTGATAGGTGCCGGGCGAACAGACGCGGGGGTGCATGCCTCGCTGATGGTGGCACATTTTGATCAGGAAGAAGTGCTCGATACAGTGACCGTTGCCGACAAGTTGAACCGTCTGTTGCCTCCCGATATTTCTGTCTACCGTATCCGCCGGGTGAAACCGGATGCGCATGCCCGTTTTGATGCGACTGCCCGGACGTATAAGTATTATGTGACGACTGCCAAATATCCTTTCAACCGTCAGTATCGTTGCCGTGTGTACGGGGCATTGGATTATGACCTCATGAATGAGGCGGCACGAACGCTGTTCGAATACATCGATTTTACAAGTTTCAGTAAACTGCATACGGACGTAAAGACCAATATCTGCCACATCTCCCATGCCGAATGGACAAAGATGGAGGGGGAAGATACCACTTGGGTATTTACCATCCGTGCCGACCGCTTTCTCCGTAACATGGTGCGTGCCATCGTAGGAACACTGCTCGAGGTAGGACGCGGCAAACTGACCGTAGAAGGTTTTCGCAAAGTGATAGAACAACGGGACCGTTGCAAAGCCGGAACTTCCGCTCCGGGAAATGCGCTCTTCCTTGTCAATGTGGAATATCCGGAAGAAATACTTAATACCTGATACTTAATACTTATTTCACCATGTGGTTATTATTAGCTTTTCTCTCGGCTACTTTGCTGGGATTTTATGATGTATTCAAGAAACAGTCGTTGAAAGATAATGCGGTGTTGCCTGTATTGTTTTTGAATACGCTTTTCTCCAGTCTGATTTTTCTGCCGTTCATTTTGGTATCGGCATTCGAGCCTGATATCCTTGGGGGAACCATTTTTAATGTTCCCGTTGCAGGGTGGGAGCAGCATAAATATATTATCATCAAGTCGTTTATCGTGCTGTCATCGTGGATATTCGGTTACTTCGGAATGAAGCACCTGCCTATTACCATTGTGGGGCCCATCAATGCTACTCGTCCCGTGATGGTGCTTGTCGGAGCGATGCTGGTATTTGGCGAACGTTTGAATCTTTACCAATGGATCGGAGTAATGCTGGCAGTAGCTTCCTTCTTCATGTTGAGCCGTTCGGGTAAGAAAGAAGGAATCGACTTCAAACATAACAAATGGATTCTCTTTATTGTCTTGGCGGCAGTGATGGGAGCCATCAGCGGACTGTATGACAAGTTTCTGATGAAACAACTGAATCCGATGCTGGTGCAATCGTGGTATAATGTCTACCAGCTCTTTATTATGGGAACCATCGTGTTCCTCCTCTGGTGGCCCAAACGGAAGTCAACGACTCCTTTCCGCTGGGACTGGACCATCATCCTGATCTCCGTTTTCCTTTCGGCAGCGGACTTTGTCTACTTTTATGCACTGAGCTATGACGATTCCATGATTTCCATCGTTTCGATGGTGCGTCGGGGAAGTGTGATTGTGTCTTTCATTTTCGGAGCGCTCTTCTTCCGTGAAAAGAATTTAAAAAGCAAAGCGATTGACCTTATCCTCGTGTTAATCGGAATGATATTCTTATATTTGGGGTCTAAATAATAAGTACAATATGAAATCAAATAAGATAACTCTTGCCATCGTATTTTTCGCCATCGGTCTGTTCTCTTTTACCTCGCTGCAGGCACAGGAAGCCAAGACTTTTTTTATCAATATTCCGGATTCACTTTGTCCCTTACTTACGAAGGTGAATCGTGAAGACTGCATCGACTTCCTGAGCAGCAAGATGAAAGCGCAAGTGGAAAACCGCTTCGGACAGAAATCGGAAATGACCGACCTGAGCAAGGACTATATTCGGATGCAGATGACACCGGAAACCAGTTGGCAAATGAAAGTATTGGCTTTGAATGATACGACAAACGTGATTTGTACAGTAGCTACGGCATGTGCTCCGGCATGTGACAGTAGCATCCGCTTCTATACAACGGACTGGAAACTGCTGACTGACCATTCATTCATTACCCTTCCGGTCATGAGCGATTTTCTGATAACTCCCGACTCCACTTCCATATATGAATTTGATGAAGCCTCCCGTTCGGCAGATATCTTATTGATGAAAGTGGAACTGAGCAAAGAAAACACAGAACTGACAGTCACTCTGTCCACTCCCGACTATATGTCGAAAGAAACGGCAGAAAAACTTAAACCGTTTCTCCGCCGTCCCATTATTTACCAGTGGAAGAATGGAGTGTTTACCAGATAAACTCCCCTCCATTCTCACATTTATTTTTCATTCTTCATTTCTCAGACAGTTGTTGATGAATGCGGTCATTTCCGGGGTATGTTCTTCTACACTTTGGAGTAGTTTGAACTGTGCTTTGGTACGAACCAGATTATGTTCGGGATATTTGATTTTGTAGTAAGTATCGCCGTTGATGTAATCGGCAAGGAAACGTACGCATTGCATATAAGGGAATAAGGCAGCAGCATAAGGCAGATTCTCTATTTCAATAGGAGTGAGGAAAGACTTGGCACCTTTCAGATATCCTTTGGTGAATGCCTTGAATATCTCCATATTGAAGTTTACACGATCCAGGTCTTTGTCATCTTCATCGCCGGTATTGGCACCTGTACGGAGGAAATCGCCGTAGTCGGAGAAGATGAAGCTTGGCATTACCGTATCCAGATCGATGACGCAGAGTACTTTTCCGTCTTCATCAAACATCATGTTGTTCACTTTCGTATCGCAGTGGCATACACGTTTCGGAAGCTTTCCTTCGCGGTACAGGCGTTCTGCCTTACACATTTCATCCGCACGTTTTTCTATCTCGTCCAGATAATACTGTACTTCGGCTACTCGTCCGGCAGCATTGGCAGCGACAGCATCACGTAGCTGCTTGAGACGGAATTCCATGTTATGAAAGTCAGGGATGGTTTCTCCCAGCGTTTCCGGAATGTCGGCAAGCATAGCCTGGAAGTTTCCGAAAGCCTCACCTGCATAATTGGAATATTCGGGGTTTACGGTCTCATACGTTTGGGCACGCGGGATGAATACCATGACACGCCAGTAGCTGTCTCCGTCGAACCAGTAAGTCTTTCCTTCTCCGGTTTCGAGGAAAGAGAGAACTTTGCGGTCGATATCTGTTTCTCCGGCTTCGGTCAGTTTCTTGCGGATATGTCCGGTGACTGCGGCAATATTGGCTTGAAGCATTTCTACATTCTGAAAAATGGTATGGTTGATGCGTTGCAGAACATAGTCGGGGGCGTCTGCTTCTTGTGTATTCACTTTGTATGTGTCATTGATGAGTCCTGCTCCCAAAGGCTTGATTTCGGTGATAGTGCCTTGGGTGTTGAACTTAGCTACAATACTTGATAAATCTTTCATGAGTCTTTTCTTTAAATTTATACTAAGGTTATCGATAATCATATTGGGCGGCTTCGGCAGCCTGACTGCCCGAGCGAACCGGTACCAGGGTGAATCCCCAGTTATATTCGCGGTTGGCGGGAATCTGGTGGAAAGGTTCGGGACGTGCTCCCCAACTGTCATAACCGCCTACTCCCTGCTGCTTCATGTCGACACAAACTTCGACGAAGTCTCTCGGAATGATGTCATTGACGTGATGCATTCTGCGCAATACGTTGCGGGCGGCATTTTCATCGTGATTGGCTACCTCTTCCGGGCTGAAGTTATTCCATTGATAGGGGTGGGGCAGTGCTTCTTCCGAGTCGAAATCCTCGATGGAATTGCGCAAAGCGTTGAAACCCACCAGGCTGTCGGCTACGATGGCAAGTCCGCTTCCTTTGTTGGGAGACAGGGTGAGCCAGCGTGTATCCGTGTGGTGCCCGTTTTCCTGAGGACGTACGTAGTTGAAGTACATCTTGTCGGCAGTAGTCTGATAGACACCTACTATGGTTCCATGATTGCGGTCGATGTAATTCTCTTCCGGACCACGGCCAAAATACTGCACGTTGTTCATCCGGGCCGGCAGACGGAAACGTACACCGATGCGGGGAACTTCCAGCTTGGAAGCAGCTTTGCGGGCTGCATCACTTCCGGGAGTGAAGGTAGCCATGCGGGTAGCTTCGGAAACTTCTGTCTCGGTGGCCTGCATGTCGGTAGAAGTAAATCTGGCATTCACATTCACCACTCCGCTCGGGTATATCTTATAGGTGACAACGTACAGATTGCCGGCTGCCAAGAGATAGGTAGCCTGCAACAGGACAGCTTTGTCTTCTGTACTTACCTTCGTATCTGTCACGTGGAAGTCTTTGCTGGACTGTTTCCATACGTGGAGGCGTTTGGGAGCACCGTTACCGTAATCGTTGTCGTTAGGCGCACGCCAGAAATTGGGCTGGATGCCGAATCCGTCTTTGAAGTATTCTGTTCCGTCCACTTTGTATGAGGTGACCAGGCCGCTCTTCTTATTGAATACGAAGTTTACTTTTGAAGAAGAAACAGTGAGTTCATCTCCTTGGGTATGGGTCTGCAATGCGGGTCCGTTTGCTTTATAAGTATTCTTTTCGGCTTCGACAGGCAGACGGAACTGATCGTATGCGATTTCGTATCCTGCGGGAATCAGTGGTTCCGGCTCTACCGCTATTACGTTGAAGTTAACGAAATATTCCGTTCCCGGACGGGCCTTCAGACCATTGACCGGTACGGTAAACTCTTTCGAGGCTTGTGGAGCGATATCCAGTGATACCTTTCCGCTTCTGACCGTTTTTCCGTTGGCTACTACACTGTAGTGTATCTGGTATTTTTTCAGGTTAGTGAAATAGAAACGATTGGTTATGTTGAACTTGCCCGATGCGGCATCGATCGCTTCAAAACCGATGTTCTGATGTACATACTTCACTTCTGCCATTGCCGGATGCGGACTACGGTCGGGGTTGACCAGCCCGTTGCAGTTGAAATTGCCGTCGCTGGGGGCATTTACTCCGAAGTCGCCTCCGTAAGCCCAGTATTCTCTTCCGTTCTTGTCTTTTTGGAGCAGGCCCTGGTCTACCCAGTCCCAGATGTATCCTCCCTGAAGGTTCGGATATTTGTAGATGGCTTGCCATTGTCCCCACAGGTTTCCGGTAGAGTTGCCCATCGCATGCGCATATTCTGACGGAACGACGGGGCGGTCGCTGCCATTCTTACCGATATCTTCCAGCCAGTCGGCTCCCGGATATTGCGGTACGTACATATCGGTATTCCATTCCCACTGGGCACGCTCATAGTTTACGGGGCGTTCCATGATGTTCTTGTCAGCTTCTTTCAGCCAGAGGTACGTCTGGTAGAAGTTGTATCCGTTTCCGGCTTCATTGCCTAACGACCAGAAAGTGACGCTGGGGTAGTTCTTATTGCGTTCGAACATGTTGATCGTACGGTCCATATGTGGTTTCAGCCATTCGGGATTGTTGCCTAATGAGCCGCCTTTGCGAAGGTCGTAATACATACCGTGGCTTTCGATATTGGCTTCATCGTACACGTAAAGGCCATATTCGTCACAAAGTTCATAGAAACGGCGGTCCTGCGGGTAATGGCAGAGACGTACACTGTTCAGATTATGCTGTTTCATCAGTTCGAGGTCCCGGCGCATCAGTTCCTCAGTGACGTAATGTCCTGTTTCCGGGTTATGCTCGTGGATATTGACTCCTTTCATTTTCAGGGGTTGCCCGTTGATGAACAGGCATACATAAGGTTTCCCGTTGGCGGCTTTCCGGTCGATTGGTTTGATCTCGATGCGGCGGAATCCTACATTGAAAGGAATAATCTCGTTGACTTTGCCGTCCTCTTTGACAGTCATCATCAGTTTGTAGAGGTTCGGTTGTTCCGATGTCCATGTGCGGACGTCTGCCAGATTCTTGTCAAAAGAAAGGGTGCGTGTCTCGTTGGTGGGGACATAAGTTGTCTTCTCTTCGCTGGCAACTACTTTTCCCTGAGCGTCGAGCAGTTCATATACCAGTGTAAGATTGGTTGCAGCCGGACGATGATTCCGTAAATCAACGTTCAAAGCGAATACTCCGTTCTTATAGCTGTCATCCAGAGTTGATTTCACACGGAAATCCTTCAGGGCAGCTTTGGGCTGTGAATACAGGTATACATCCCGTTCAATGCCGCTGATACGCCAGAAGTCCTGACATTCCAGATAAGATCCGGTGCTCCAGCGGAAGATTTTCAGTGTAAGTACATTCTTGCCCGGTTTTACGTATGGGCTGATCAGGAACTCTGCCGGATTTTTGGAATCCTCGCTGTATCCTACTTCCTGTCCGTTGACGTATACATATACTCCCGATTTGGCTCCGGCGAGGTGGAGGTAGATATCACGTTCTTGCCAATCGGCAGGGATGTCGATATCACGGCGATAGACTCCGACGGGATTGGCTTCCGGAAGTATGGGAGGCTGCGGATGGCGTGCCTTGAATTCATAACCGTGATTGGTGTATATGGCCACTCCATATCCTTGTACTTCCCAGTTGCCCGGAACCTTGATATCATTCCAGGAGTCAGTGTTCACGGAAGGATCGGTGATATTGGCCGGAAGATCTTTGTAACTGTCTGCAAAGAAGAACTTCCAGGTGCCGTTCAATAATTGATAATAATTGCTTTTCTCAAACTTTCCGGTCAATGCGTCTGTCCGGTTGTCGTACGTCATGAAAGAGGTACGCGGATATTCTTTATTGACCGATACGACTTGTACATCCTGCCAGTAAGGTTTATCGGATGTTTTTTCGGCCATAGCGCCTGTTGTTAACAGAGAGAATATTCCTGCCAGTAATAGGTGATATGATCTATATTTCATGTTTCTCAATCTTGTTTCTTTATTTATTTTACTTTGATGTGGTCGAAGCCTTCTCCGTAAACTCCGATAACGGCACTTTGCGATACAAATGCGTTGGGGTCGATATCTTTGATCAGCCGGAAGATGATGGTAGACTCCCGCTTTTTGGCAAGTACAAACATCATTTTCACTTCTTTGCCTGTATAGAAGCCGGTTGCATTGATAATCGTTACTCCACGATGAGGGTACTCGTTGATGTGTCGTCCTATCTCTTCATACTTGCCGGATATGATGAAGAACTGGACGGACTGACGTGCACTGTTCACTACCTGGTCGAGGACGAAACTGCAAATGTAAAGGGTTGCAAATCCGTATACTACTTTCTCCCAATCCTTCAGAACGAAGTAACTGGAGGTAATGATAATCATATCGCAGATCAGTATGACTCTTCCCAAGGTGATATCCCGATACTTGTTGATGATAGCGGCAATGATGTCCGTACCGCCGGTACTTCCGTTGGCGCAGAAGGCGACTCCGATACCGCCGCCGCAGAACGATGCTCCGATGACGCATGCCATGAAAGGCTGGTCCTTAAGAAGGGCGACGCCGGAGGTCAGTTGCTGGATAACGGAAAGGAAGAAAGTCAGGGTAAATACTCCGAAAATGGTTTTAATACAGAACTTTAATCCCAACAGCTTGAGGGCAAGCAACAATAAGAAAAAGTTAATGCTGAAATATGTATACTGTACCGGGAATCCCGTTGCCCAATATACAATAGATGCAATACCCGGCACTCCGCCCGTCGTAATGTCGTTGGGGAGTAGGAAAACGGTCCATCCGATGCCATATAGTATCATACCTACGGCGATCATCACATAATCTTTGGCTTCCCGAAGGATAGTCTGTCTAGAGGGTTTTAAAATATCTGCTTTCATATAGGTGATTATAATAATCAGTGGAGCGCCGAACATAAACTTACGGATAACCCCACTTTTTCTCAGTCGGGCTATCCGTAAGTTTACATATTAATAAGGTATAATGGCTTATTCGGCAAAAGCATGTTTGTAGCCTTGCACTTTATTCCATCCGCCACGGGTGAAATCGGGTATTTCTACCGGAGCAGAACCATTCTCGATAGAAAGTCGGGTCAGCTCAGCCATGCAGCACCATTCTGCCAGGTCATAAACGTCCATATCGAGTGGCAGGCCGTTGCGCAGGCAGTATACCAGACGATAGTCCATGATATAATCCATACCACCATGACCGCCTACTTTCTTGGCAGTTTCTTCCAGTTCTTTGTGAATCGGGTCTTTGTATTTAGCCATCAATGCTTTTTTCACATCTTCGGATACGGAACCGTGTGCATTCAGCTTTTCGTGATTCGGTACATCATTTGAGTCTACTTGCGAAGGTCTCAGACAGTATTCTTCAATCGGATATTTGCTGGCATAACCATCTGCTCCGACCACTTGATACATGCGGCTGTAAGGACGTGGTGTCATTACGTTGTGCTGGATCAGCATTGTCTTGCCATTCTCGGTACGGATGAGAGTGGATGTCTGGTCGCCGTTCTGGAAGTCTTTCACTTCTTTTCCGGTTTTCTTTTTGATGTATGCAGGACCGTTCACAGGCTTGGTATCCATAGATACTAACGTTTTCATGCGGTCGCCACGGTGGATATTAAGTACCTGACAAGCCGGACCCATGCCGTGAGTGGCATATACATCGCCACGGTGCAGTTGGTTGTAATCCATACGCCAGTTGTTCCAGTAATACGGCCAGAAGTCTTCCAGATTGTGGATATACGCACCTTCTACATGAAGTACTTCACCGAATACACCTTGCTGTGCCATATTGAGTGATGTCAATTCAAAGAAGTCATATACACAGTTTTCCAGTTGCATACAATGCTTGCGAGTCTTTTCGGAAGTATTGATTAGTTTCCAGATTTCGTCCAGTGTCATGGCAGCAGGTACTTCGATAGCCACATGCTTACCGTGCTCCATAGCATATACACCCATTTCCGCATGGTGTTTCCAGTCGGTAGCTATATATACGATGTCGATGTCATCCCGTTCGCAGAGTTTTTTCCATGCCTTCTCGTCTCCCGCATATGAAGCGGCTTTAGGCAGACCGGCTTTCTCCAGAATCTTTTGTGCACTCTCGACACGTTCGGGGAGGAGATCGCACAAAGCTACGATTTGAGTTCCCGGAATATGTGTCCAGCGTTCAACGGCACCGGGACCACGCATTCCTAGCCCGATAAAGCCTACACGGACAGTTTCAAGTTTTGGAGTGACAAGTTGGATAACGTCTTGCTGATTTGCCGGACGAGCCGGAGTTTCCACTTTAATCGGTGAGAATTTTGCTTTTGTCTTTTGAGCAAAACTGGTCTGGCAGGTCAACAATGCAAGACCGATGAGTGTGTTAAGTAGTAGTCTCTTCATCTTTCTTTTAGGTTTTTAATTGGGGGTTATTAATTGGTTTTTCATTTCGGTGTCAAAAATACTAATTAATTAATCAATCTGGTGTAATTATTGTAGATATTTTCACTGTCCATTCATCTTTTTGGTAGAAAAAGAGTCTCACTATTTCCTGCGCTATCGTGATATTTTCGGCATCGCCCCATGTTGGGCGATGCCGTTTTTATAGCTGCAATGTGTGTTAAGTTAATTTGTTCTTATAACAAAATACGTTTTCCGTCAGCTTGTACGGCGTATGTTTTGGCATTTACCATTGATACGGATGATGGAATCTCGAAAGTCGTGAAGGTAGAAAAATAAAGTAATTTTCCGTTTTCATTATTTTCTCTGATCTCGAAAGCAACCGCTTCATCTCCGTTTCGGATGGAAACCTTACGTCCCGTTATCTCTGCCGTGATTGTTTTGGTAATCTTCTGGTTTTCTTTGAATTGCGTGTAGTATCCGACATCTCCGACTGCCGAATAACGGTAGTCATCCGATGGGAATTCACTTTTCTTCCTGTCTTCGATGTACTGGAAAGCATGTTTCGGAGCAGGGAATTGTGCCATGTATTCTTTGGCTTCACGAATCATCGCGTCACTTACATAGTATTTGTATGTTCCGTACTGCTCGATAGTGGTATTGACAGGCTCGAAGAATCCCCACATTTCGAAAAAGTCAGTCAGATTCTCGTTGGCGGCTTTGCTTGCCATTTTAGCAAACTCAAGTTGTTTCTTTCCGGGGTCTTCTCCTTCGGTCATATTCACTTCGCGCATCAGTTTGAAAAGAGTTTGCCAGAAATCAGTCTTATATTCACAACGGTGATAGTAAGTCCACAATTGCCAGTTCATTCTCATGTGAGTTTCCGTATCTTCGTTCTGGTGGGTCGCGTCTCCCATGTTGTACCATGCCTGGCCATTGGCGTAACGGGCGGTTGCAACGCTTCCCAGTCCGTTGCCGCGCGATTTGTATTTACCTAATTTATAGATAATATAGTTGGAGAACAGATTGTTGGATGATTCCGTAGAGCTGGCCCAGTTGATGGCGGCCTGATGAACATGTCCGATTTCATGGGCAGGTCCCCATGCGTTGTCTTCCGCTGCCATTACATTATCTTCTAGCAGTATATTACCTAAATAGGTATAAACAAATCCGATTTGATAGTCGGATGCCCACATATAGCTTCCTTCCGGTGAGATGGCAAACAAGTGGTTGTTGACCTGCGATGGGCGTACATCATCGATTCCCATTAATTCTTGTTGCCAGCTGACAATGTTATCCCATAAATGGATGGCAGAGAGGATATTGTTCGGTACATATTCCAGCAATTTGTTGCGGTGGAAATAGAACATGATCTTTTCTCCGCGTATGCAGAAGTATTTGTGTGTTGATTTCTTTAACAGTTCAGCGTACTTTTCGTCTGTCTTATGTTCTTTCAGGTCGAAGAAGCCGTTTACTGTACCACTTCCCAGAGGTATGTGAATCTTGATAGGTTTTGCTGAATTTGAAGCCAGGTCGGTGTTGTACATGACAAACAACTGGCCTTCTCCTTTCATTGTCAGTTTGTTGACGCCGGGGGTTAGCATATAGACATCTCCTGAAGAGGCTGTTTGTTTGTATTCGGTGCCCGTTTCCCAGATACACTGCACTGAAACGTTCTGTCCGTATGTGTCACCTACCAATACAATAACGTCATCTCCTGCTTTCACTGATATGCCGGTCGGATTGTCGAGATCACTGTATTTCTTGGTCATTAGTTTGTCTGCCCACTCGGCGATATTACTGTATGGCTCATAATTACGGATACGGAATTCTTTTTCCCATTTGTCGTATGTGTTGTCGCGGACTGCTTCTGCTATTCTGACGAAGTAGTCCGGCAGAGCCTGTATCTGCTCATCGGTGACATTGTCTTTTATTTCCGTACAGGTGATGTCGGTGAAGACGGTAAGCAGCTGTTTGTCCAGCGTTTTATCCGTATTGGTCTTGTAAAACTCCATTTCGTCACAGCTTACAAAATCTCCGAGTCCGCTTAAGACTTCGAACTTGATTCCAGTCGCTTTTATGCCTTCTGAAAATGAGACTTTGGATGGAGCGTTCTGCTCTTTAAAGTCATATTCTCCTTGCAGTGTATAGTCCGACCGGTCGGGGCTTGTGGTTGTATATACATTGACCTTTCCGAAATTTCCGTTACCGGATCGGGTATAATAAATTAAGTAGTTTATTTCTGTATCTCCTTTGAAATAATATTCCAGCGTGACAGGGAATTTGGCGGATTGTCCCCATGGGGTATGGAAAGGATCGGCACCATCAGTCGAAAATTTGCCGTCATAGGTGTTCTCAATATCTTGTCCACTCTGATGTTCACTTGCTTTGCCACCGGTTGGAGTCACCTTGATGTCTCCCTCTACAATCACTTCACCTTTAGCATATTGGTTGACAGTGATGGTATAGGTTGCAGTGGTCGATGTAACTTTTATACTGGCTGTTCTTTTGGCCTCGCCTGTATTTTCGTTCACTGTAATTTTCAGGAAGGTTCCTTCTGCCGCTGTTTTTTGTTTCGAGCATTGCAACCAGTTTGCCTCATAAGAGACATTCCATTGAGTTAACTCCAGGGATGTGTTGATTGGGATCTGGACAGATGTACTCGATTTGTCCAGATTCTGTATCAGGTACTCTTCGTTGATACTGAAAGAGGGGGTTATGAGTGATTTTTCGCTATCCTTACATGCCAGTGACACTGTAAATAGGGAAAAAAGGGCTAATAGGTTAATAAGAAATCTTTTGATTGTCATCTTTTTGCAGTATTAGTTTTTAAGATAGGAGGGGGAGGGTGAGTCAGACTCCCGACTCGCCCTCTGTTTCCTTTTTATTATTCAGACAGTATAAACAGACTGAATTCACTCCATACAAAGAAAGAACCACCCGTCCAGTTTTGCTCACATTCAAAGCGTAATGTGCTTGCTGCATTGTCTATTGTGATGTCGGGGGAAACATAAACACCTGCGGCACCGGACGGTAGATTGTCCACATCCCATGCAAAACGCTTGTAGAGTTGCAAATTGTTCTCAGTGGCTCCGGTGTATAAGTTGAACCATGCCAGAGCAGCATTTCCGTTATTGGACCTGTTGGTATAGGTGAAACGGAATGTCTTGGTAGATACGGGTAGTTTTACCTGTACATAATGTTTGTCAGCTACCGATACACTCCATGCACTATGGAAGTAGGTACCTACATCTCCATCCAACAAATTAGCCAATGAACCCTCTGACGGTTCTGTCGCGTTGCTGGAAAGCATGTCTGTCGTCAGATTGTATTTCTCGACGGAGGCAACCAGAATAAATGGGTCCGGATTGAATTCGAAACCGTCTTTTCCATTTATTTCCAGAATCTTGATGCCGACATTACCGGAGGTTTGCGTAAATTTAGGAATATTGACTTGTACGGAAGAAGTATTTCCCGGTTCAAATGAGATGATATCCGATGCTAATGTCGCTCCTTGTAATGTAGTGGTAGCTTCGTCAATTGCCACTTTACAGGTGAAACTCCATTGGTTTTCAACTTGCAGTCCTAAAGAAAGACTGATTGTACCTCCACTTTGTGGCAAGTATTTAGTCACGGTTCCTGAGCTGGATTCGGTGACAGAAAGAGATGGAATAATGACCTCCGGTTTCAGAATTAATGTATTCTTATCAGCCAGAATAGAATCGGATGTACTGGTCAGCATGATTGGAAGAACACATGTTTGTCCTTCTTCAAGAGTCTGCTCAAAACGGTCTATTTCGCTGGTGTTCAACTGCAGATTGATGATTTTGTAGGTTTCCGCAGAAGAATAATCAAGGTCTTCCATATTGAATGAGTAACAGTCAGCAGGCATTGCTACATAGTTCAAACCTCTTTCGGAGATGTACTGTTCGAAATTGGCTGCATCCATTGCACCGATATGAGCAGAAGCTGTCAGTGTGGGGTTGCTTCCGGATTTGATTACCGTGATTGAATAGTTGGTAGCTTCTCCTGTTTTGTAAAGATCTACAGCTTGCTCACCGGTGGTTTGCAATGATAGTATTTTTTCATATTCCTGTGGATACGTATCGTCATAATTGTCGCAGGAAGTATTCATCAGAATCATCCCGCACAAACACAAGGCTATTGATATATGTTTCATATATTCTATGTATTGTTATGAATGAATAAAAAATAATTAATATCCGGGCGCTTGTACCATCTGCGGATTTTTGTATACCTCGTTATAGAATACCGGATTCAGGTACATGCGGTTTTCCCAAACATAGGGTGCATCAACGATGGTCCGCTTGTTAAACTCTTCAAATGTGGGGCTTTGAACTTCTGCATTCAAACCTTCCCGTTTGCCTGCTCCGAAGTATTTTGCTCCTTCTGCCCAACGGCGGACATCGAAGAAGCGATGGCCTTCATTCCATAATTCAACAAAACGCTCGTTGTGTACCCAGTCCTTGATAGTCATATTGCTTGTGACATCAGCTATCGTTAATTTAGGAATACCGGCACGTTCGCGAACAGGATTTAACGCATCAATGGCTTCCTGGGTATTTCCCAATGCTGCCTGGCATTCTGCCACGTTCAGATAGAGTTCAGCCAGACGGAATAAAATAGTAGGTGCACTTGTTCCGCTTGTAGAACCGCCGGCTGTATAGAATTCTGTTACCGGATCAACGAATTTCTGCGTCAGGAATCCTGTGACACTATGGTCTCGGTTGAACAGAGACGGATTATAACCGTGCATTTCTGCATTTCTCATTTCCAGCTTCAGCGGAGAACCTGCGGCAAATTTTGTTCCGTAGTCGCCACCGTCAAAAGCCATCCATGCATAGAAACGGGGCTCACGACCTACATTCAACTTGATAATGTCTTCGCGGGAAGAAAGTCCTGCCGACTCGAACCATTCCGAAGACGGAGTGAAATCGAGATCTTTTTCCGGTAATTTTCCGTTAGCTGTATAGAAATGTTCGATTGTATATAATGTAGGAGACACGCCACTGTAACCTGCATGCCAGGTACCATCAGATTTCTTCAGAATGCGAAGTGGATAACGGGAATAAAAATCAAACTGGTTTGATAATCCCCAGATAATTTCTTTGTTTCCTTCAGATTCGCGTGTACTTACTGCATAGCGCATCTTCATTACGTTTTTCAGAAATTCTTTATTATCATCTACGTCCGCTACTCCGGGAACGAAAGGCAAGCTCAATGATTGTCTTGAATAATATTCATCGTCATCGTACAGTTCACGGTCGCCGGAAGTGGTAGCCAATGTCAGTGCTTCCTGACATGCTGCCAGTGCTCTTTCCCATTTACTTTTATCATAAGTATTGCTAACCAGTGCTTTGCCGTAACCCGGAGTTTCGAAATTCTCATTCTGCCAGTTAGGATAAGGAAAGCTTCCGTTCCATAAAGGAGATGCGGCATAAAGTAGCAAGCGGGCTTTTACGGCTTTCGCTATAGTAGAGGTAGCACGTCCCCATTCATTAGTAACAGTACGGTTGGCTGGAAGCACTTTAGCTGCTTCATCCAGCTGATTCGCAATCCAGTCTACACAATAGTCAAAGTGGAAACGTCCATTGTACTCTGACGTTGGGGTATCCATCGGAATATACGAGTCCGTGATTGGAATGGGGCCATATCTTCTTAAGGTCACAAAGTGATAATAAGCTACCAGAAACTGGCATTCAGCTCTCCATAGTTCTTTTTCGGCATCGGATGCAATGTCGCTTCCTGCATTTTCCAGCTTTTGTAAAAAGAGGTAGCATTGACCTATATATTGATAGGTAGTTGACCATAGCCAGTTTTGGTTAGTAGATGATGCGGTATTGAAAGCATATGCGCCCCAGTAGCCATCTGTGTTCCATGAATACGGAAGTACGTATTCGTCTGTCGTAGAATTTATTTCTCCCAGATAGGCGGAAGGTAAATCTGTACCGACGCCTCCGTAACAGGAATAAAGGAAGCCCAAAGCTCTGGTGGGGCTTGACATAGCATCGTCGATATTGGGTTGTTCAGGTGGAACAACGTCCAGATAATCACAGGAAGTTAAGCTAAATGCAGTTATCATAACTGCTATACTTATATGTTGAAAAATGCGTGTTAGTTTCATATTTTTTATCATAATAAATTAGAACTGAAGTTGAATTCCCACATTGACAGTCTTTTGCATAGGATAACTGTTCCAGGATGAAAGTTCCGGGTCCCAAAGGTCGAACGGGCTGAATGTGAATAGATTGGCTGCACTGACGAAAATGCGTCCGTAAGGTATTTTGTATCCTATCTCTACATTCTTTAGGCGGAGGAAGGAGCCGTTTCTTAGCCAGTAGCTGCTGTTTACCGTATTGTTGGCAACGTCTGTTGCAAGTAGTCCCAAGCGAGGATAGGTTGCATCCCAGTTCTGCTTTTCTTCCGACCAATAATTGTCGGCTATATATTTCAATACATTTCTGTTGCCGACGGTAATTCCTTCTTGGAAAGGATCAATGCCGTTTGTCATGATAGAGCGCAAGGCAGAGCCACTGAAGAAGATACCCAAATCAAACTTTTTGTAGTTGAGTGTTCCGCCAAACCCATATTGCAAGCGGGGAGTACTTCCATATTTGGAGATCATCGTCTGGTCATCCGAGTCAATGATTCCGTCACCGTTGAGGTCACGATATTTAATATCTCCGACTTTAGGTGTAGACCCCAGGTTCTGTGCGGGACTGTTGTCTATTTCTTCCTGCGATTTAAACAAACCTTCTGCGATGTAGCCGGTAATGCGTGAATAAGGCTTTCCGGTTTCTGACTTCCATATAGTCGGATATTCCGGTTCGTCTACATAGACCATTTTGTTTTTGTTGTATGTGAAGTTTGCCTGCAGGCTGACTGACAAATCTTTAGAGAAGTTGTTGGCATAATTAATGCTGAATTCCACTCCCTTATTATCCATTTTTCCAATGTTACTCCAGGGTTTGGCTATATGGTATGCCAAAGACTGCGGCCATGCTTCACGGTTCATAAAGATGTCGTAACGCTTGTCGTAGAAATAGTCGAATGTAAATGTCCAATTGCGGAACAGCGTGAAATCAACACCGATATCGAGCTTCTTTACCTTTTCCCATCCCAGACCGGACATTGCATAATATGCCATCTGAGGACCTCCCAATTGGTAGTCCATATTTTGTCCGGAAGTCCATTTCAGATATGACAGATCGTTATTTGTAATCTTATCTATATACAAGTAATAACTTCCTCCGGCTGTCGCCAGGTCGTCACTACCCACAAGACCGTAAGAACCTCTGATTTTCAGATTGTCCACTACATTTTTCATTGGTTCGAAGAAAGCTTCATTGCTTATCACCCATCCCAGAGATACGGCAGGGAAGAATCCGAAACGGTCTTCTTTGGCCAGACGTTCTGTACCGTTGTAGCCGAAGTTAAATTCAATCAGGTAACGTTGTCCGTAATCATAAGTCAGACGTCCGGAAAGTCCCTGGTTGCGGTTAGGCAATACATCACTTCTGTATTCACGTTGTTTGTAGAGCAACATGGCACCTACATTATGTAACCCGAACTGGCGGGCATAATTTAAATTGAACTGCAATTCGAATGTCTGGTCGGATGACTTTCCAATAGCCGACTGACTGATGTAATCGCTACCATCCGAATTCAGTAATTCCAGTTCATAGTCTGTATTTGCCAGGTCGGTTTCGTCGTAGCTTCCACTTTTTACGCGGTAGTAATAAGGAGCGATGCTGCGGTTAAAAGAAGAACTTGACCACGTTTTGAAATTTACAAAAGCGTTCACTTTAAGTCCTTTAGTGATAAAATCCAGATCCTGGTCTATCTTGATAACTGTGTTAAGTGTATTTTCGTTTGTTTCGGCAAAAGTAGTCATCATTTTTGCATAAGGGTTCGTATATAATGTATTCCCTGAAATGATGTTATTACCGTACATGATACGATCATCCTGACTTGGATAGGTAACAGGAAACTCTATGGGCGTAGTCGTCAGAATCTGTTTGAACAGATCTTCACTTGATACATTCGGGCTTTTCTTCTGGCGAATCTGAGCGTTCATGTTCATTTTGATCGTTGTCGTCGGAGTCAGTTTGTAAGCAATGTTATTCTGGAACGTATAGTTCATTATATTAATATTGTTGTTCCACGAATATGCTTTCTCCGTGTTCAGCAAGCCTGAATCATGGCTGACATCCAAACTCATATAATATTTCACTTTAGAACCACCACCTGAAATGTTGACGTTGGCACGTTGGCGCATACTCATATTTTTGAATAATACGTCTTGCCAGTTTACATCGGGATAAAGATAACGATTCACTCCGGAAGCAGTGCGTTCCATGTCCGTAGCGCTATATTTGGGCGAAGCAGAAGGGTTTCTGGCTAGTGCGGCTTTATTGTACATGTCCATATAAGTCGCTCCGTCCACAAATTCTGGGAACTTATCCAGATAGTTGAAAGAATTTTCTGCTGTAACGTTGATGGATGTTTTACTGTTATATTCTCCACCTTTGGTTGTAACGATCATTACACCGTTCGCACCACGTGAACCATAAATAGCGGTAGCAGATGCATCTTTAAGGATAGAAAAGCTTTCAATGTTCTCTGCCGGTACATAATTTAAGTCACTGGATGATATTTCTACGTCATCCAGAAGAATCAGAGGAGTTGCCCGTCCGCCGAAAGTTCCGATACCACGAATATAAAATTCGGCACCCGAACCAGGTTCTCCGGAATTTGTTTTTGCGATGACACCCGCCAACTTTCCGGCAAATGAGTTGGACAGAGTGGATGAGGGCAGTTTAAGGCTGGCACCTTTGATACTTGTGATGGCTCCCGTCACACTGACTTTCTTTTGAGTACCGGAACCGACTACGACCACTTCATTCAAAGTGTGATCGTCTCCTTCCAGTACAATCTTGATATTTCCGAGATCTTCTACAGGAACTTCGCGGGTTTTGTATCCGATATAAGTAACCACAAGAATCGTCTTGTTGTCAGGTATGGCAAGGCTGAAATTTCCGTCAATGTCCGAGATTGTACCGGTGTTTTTATCGCCTTTAATGGTGATGTTAGCTCCGATGATGGGGCTGTCGTCTACTGCATCTAAAATAGTACCCGTCACAGTACGTTTTTTCTTTTGCTGGGTACTATTCGTTTTTTGTACATTGAGGATAACCTCTTTGTTTTTCACAATGTAGCTAATACCGCTATCTTTGAAAACTTCGTTCAGGATTTCGTCAATGGAACCGTTACAATTAATATCTTTCCGTTGCTTGTTTTCCAAGTCTGCAGCATTGTAGAAAAACGTATAGTCACTGTTTTTTTCTATCAGCTGGATAGCTTGCATAATAGTGATTGATTGCCCCTTAATGGATATGTGTCCCTGGGCTCCAAGAGCTGATAAGGGGTAGAAGAGCAAAGTGAGTGCGATATGCTTTAGATACCGCCTCCAATAACAACTGTGATTTTTTTTCATGATTTAACTTGTTGTGAGGTTAAATATTGGGTTAATTATTAGAAATATGGTTAATTATATATTACTATCTCATTATTCTGATTTTTATATGTAAGGTTGAGGCTGAAACAGAGTTTTTCGATTACATCGTTCAAACTCTCGTCATAGCGGATGCTTCCTGTGAATGAAGATTGTTCGGTAAACTTTCCTACTAAAATAATGTTTGACTGGTATATTTGATTTACAATAGAAATGAGCTGGGGCAATGGGGTATCTTTGAAATTATATCTTCCGTCTTTCCAGTTGATATTCATTATATTTTCGACTTGCGTTTGTGCATTGTTTGGATTGTACATTACCTTTTGTGCCGGAGACATGACAATTTTCTCTCCTGTAGATTCTACATTGAATTCTATTTTACCATGAAACAGTGTGATTTCGTTTCTTTCGGCATTCGTTTGTTGGATCTGGAAACAGGTTCCCTTTACTTCTATAAACGCTTTGTTGATATGCACTTGGAAGAAACTGCCTTCCTGTTTGTATACCTCAAAAAATGAGTTGCCTTCCAGCCAGACTTCTCTTTTCTGATTAAATGCTTTTGCATACTTAATGGAACTTCCCGGTTCCATCCATACTTTTGTGCTATCCGGCAAAATGTACATTTGGTTCTGCTGGGCTATTACCTTTATGAATTCGTCCTCGATATTGTTCCTGACCGAATTCACCCAAAGTCCTCCTATTGTTAGTAAAAGAGCAAGTGAAGCTACGGCAAAGTACCATCTTAGTTCTGATAGAACTAAGATAAAAAAAACAGTTCGTTGGAAAATATTTTCTTTATTTTCTATTTATAATGCTCTTGTTATAAGATGATTATGATATGAATATGCATTTTTCTATTTTTTTTGTGGAAGAGATGTGGGGATAGACCTGACTCAAGTGTATTTATAATATACGAGTAATTATAAATAGAATAATAGTAAAGTGAAATAGCATGGATAAAGATATAAAAATGAATTTGATTAAAGGTTTGCTGTCGGGGCGGCTAACTAAAAAGCAGCGAAGAGGCTATGCTGAGCTGGAATCAGTGGATAAAGAATTGAAAATACAATGGAATGAATCTGGAAATAAAACGATAGATTTAAAAATAAAAGAACAGATATGGGAGAAAGTAAAAGCAAGATGTATAGATAGGAAAAAAGATAAAGTTCTATCAGAACTTGGTATATAAAAATAATAAGGTTCTTTTTAGAGAATCTGTTTAATGGAAAAAAGATAACTTTATTCTGAATAAAAATCAAGAAAAAATGTTGTGACTAATGGTTATTTCCTTATTTTTGTAACACAATTGAAAACAAATGAAGGAGACGATAATTTTAGAAAAGGTAAAAGTAGGGGATGCATCTGCATTCTCTTTGCTGTATGACCTTTATTGGTTGAAGGTCTATAATTTTGCGCGACTTTATATTACTTCGTCTTCCGCGATTTCAGAAGTAGTGCAGGATGTTTTCGTGAAACTCTGGGAGTCAAGAGAATTTTTGGATGTTACAAAAAATTTTGATGGATTTCTTTTTATGATTACCCGCAATATCATATTCAATTATTCGCGCAGGTATTTTAATGAATTGAATTTTAAGATGACGGTTTTAAAAGGAATTGAGAATTCATATGATATAGAAGAGGAACTGGATGCTGCTGATTTGAAGAACTATATTGATAAATTGATTTCGCAGCTTCCGGCCAGGCGGCAGCAGATTTTTAGAATGAGCCGTGAAGAGCATTTGTCTAACCGGGAAATCGCAGAACGTTGTGCGGTCAGTGAAAAAGCGATAGAACGGCAGATAACTTTAGCATTGAAATTTATAAAAGAGAACCTGCCTTTATTCGTTGTATTTATGGGATAATGCTTAAACGTATCCATATTCAGGTATGAATACGAATACGTTTAGCTGCTTGCAGACTTTTGTATATCTTATTTTTTTAGTTTGAAGAAAGGGTTCTTGCTGATTTTTACATCTGAAGGTCTCATCTTTTCAATTTTAACGGTACGTCCTAATACATCTCCTTCGATTTTATTGTTCGAAATAACCACTGATCTGCATGCTTCCAGTGTGATACCCTCCTTGCGATAGTGATAAGGCTGGTAAGTAGTATCGCGTATAAGTATATTGGAAGAGAAAGTGAGTCCGTCTACCGAGCGTGCAAAGAGAATCGGATAGTCAAAAAGATGGAAGGTGTTATCCACAATGCGTATATTACGATGATATGGATATTTTTGCTCGGGTGTCGGTATCTCAGGATCAATGCTAATCACTGCTTCACAGAACTGATAGAGTGAAGAATTGCAAGGATAGCGAAAATCATTGTTGCGTATCAGCACATCTTTGACCGCTCCCGATTCATACCATGCATTTGCATCTCCGGCAATCAGAATGGCAGAACCGCTGGATTCGAATACATTGTTCTCAATGATAACCTTACCAGGCGTAGATACGAGCAAACCACGTGCCCGGCAACTTCCAAAATGACAGTTACGTATTTCCGCATCGGGTGTACAGGTCAGATTCTCTATTACATATCCCGCTTCCACTCCGGCTGGAAGTGGCGCTGATAGCTCGATGATGAATTCAGCTTTATTCAGTGTTTCAAACTTATTCATTTTGCCGGTAGCTACGGTACGCATGGTTTTATGTTCTATAAATCCGATTGTTTCGTCCGGACGGCCCCATTCCATACCTTCGCTCATATCCTGCATAAACTTGCATTTGATACGGGTAGGAGAAAGAACTTCCATAATCCGGGAACATGTTCCGTGAATGTTGATCGGATCATCCATCAATCCGGCCCAGCTACAGTTCTCGATCTTGAGAAGTCCACTGCATCCCATAAAGTGGAAACCATCGTCATGTCCGCTCAATACGCGCTTTTTAGAAGCATTCGGAATGACATGTACATCATTAAATGATATATTCTTACTGTATTGTGATAAGATGCCCAGTCCGCAGGTGTGGAATAACTTCAGATTTTCCAGTTTAGTATCCATGCTGTGATAGATAAAAATACCGGCATGGTCACGGGTGCTATGTCGTAACACAAGGATCGTGCCTGGTACAGGGAAGAATTTTTCTGCTTCTCTTTTAGGATCGGATAAACGCACTAGTCCGGGTTTTACTTCCATGGCATCGTATGAACGCCATCCTAAATTGTCGCCTGTGTTCGGCAGGACAAGATGAGTGTTGGGATCAAACTGCATGATAGCCCAAAGACTGCTTTTCCATCCTTCACCGACAAAAGTCAGGCGTTTGTTTTCTATGATATAAGGATATTGACGGGAGTCAATCTCAATTTCAAGATAATCGGGAGCAGACTGAGTGACAATCCCTTGTGCAGTTAATGGTATTTCCCAGTCAACGGAAAAGTTCTTTAGAGTAATATTCCGGCAGTGATCCAGCGTGAATGGCTGCATCCGACCGTGCATGATGAATTCAGAGCCATTGCCGTCAATCGTCAGATCATTGATTTGTTCCAGTAGCACAGCTAGAATTTTCGGATTAATGTCGTAGGTATTCGTTTCATGATAGTCTTTTTCAATGGCATGCTGTGCCCAGAAGTCATATCTTCCTTTCGGAAAGACGAGGGTGGAGCCGGGATGTTGTCTGCAAGCCTCGATTGCCTTTTGTATAAATGGAACCGAGTTGATGCGGCTGTCGGGTTTCAAGCCAAAATCGGATACGGAAATAATCTTGCTTGCCGAAATACTATTTGTGCAAAGTAAAAGTACAGCCAACAAGCATGTTTTTAGTGATAAAAATGTTCTCATGTGTTTTTATGGTTTTGGGGGTAAATAAATGCTAATGTGTATGTTCTTTCCAGATGCCTCTGGTAAAGTCTGGTATTTCTACAGGTATACTGCCGTTTAATGCCGATTTTTCGCTTAATTCGGTGATGCACGACCATTCGGCTGCATCGTACACATCCATGTCAAGAGGCAATCCGTTGCGCAGGCAGTATATTAGCCGGTAATCCATAACGTAGTTCATTTCGTTGGGTAATCCTTTGCGATGCGCTTCCTCACCGATGGTGGCGCTAAAGGGATGTTTATAGCGGGTCAGTATTTCCTCCAATGCTTCTCCTTCCAGCGGAGCGTCTCCGTGGGAATCCAGTGTGATGCAAGGTACCGGATATTTTTGTGCGAAGCCGAGTGTACCGCATACTGTTTGCAAACGGCTGTAAGGTCGGGGAGTGGATATATTATACTGAAGCATGATCGTTTTTCCTTTGGCTGTATGGATAAGGGTGGTGTTGACATCTCCTAGTTTATATTTCTGCCGGGCTTCCGGTGAATCTTCGCCAAATCTCTTCCGGGCATACTCGCTCATGCCAGCCTGATGGGTAGACATGGATACGAGATATTCCATTCTGTCGCTACGGTGAATATCGAGAATCTGGCAAGCAGGTCCCAGACCATGAGTCGGGTAGGGATTGCCTGTATGCTCGATACTATATCTCTTTCCCCAGTGATTGTGGTAGCCGCCTTCGCTCTCTTCGGCAAAATACATAGAGCGGAGATCGTGAATATATGCACCTTCTACATGCATAATTTCTCCGAGCACACCTTGGCGTGCCATTTCGAGCGTAGTCAGAGCAAAGGGATCATAGCAGCAATTTTCCAGCATGATACAGTGACGTCTTGTCTTTTCTGCGGTATCTACCAGTTGCCAGCATTCAGCTATGTTCATGGCAGCCGGGACTTCTATGGCTACATGTTTGCCGCATTCCATTGCATAAGATGCCATTTGGGCATGAGTGAGCCAGTCTGTACAGATGAATATTAAATCCAGATCACTGCATTCGCACATCTTTCGCCAGCCTTCCGGTCCGGTATATCCTGTGGCTTCGGGTTGCTTTGCTTCTTTTAGTATGAGTTGGGCCTTGTGCAGATTGCCTTCCCTGATTTCACTGAGGGCTTTGACGGTCGTTCCTTCTATTTGCAGATATCGCTGCAGGGTGACTAACCCTCGATTCCCCAATCCTATAATTCCGATGCGGACAATTGGGATAGGGGGGTGTGCCAATTGCAGTACGCGTGACCGCGTTGGAGAATCTTTCATGTTCTTAGAGGTTTAAAGTAATACAAAAAAAGAGAATCTAATTTCTCAGATTCTCTTTGAAGAGCGGAAGACGGGGCTCAAACCCGCGACCCTCAGCTTGGAAGGCTAATGCTCTATCAACTGAGCTACTTCCGCAATTTTTGTGGGCAAAGATGGATTCGAACCACCGAAGTCGAAAGACAGCAGATTTACAGTCTGCCCCATTTGGCCACTCTGGTATTTGCCCTTTTTTGCTTTTGAGAAGGTTTGTTTCTCAATTGCGGTGCAAAGATACGACTATTTATTTAAACTCCAAACAAAATCGATCATTTTTATTGCAGAAATTGCACATTCGTCTCCTTTGTTACCCAGTTTACCACCGGCGCGATCTTCTGCTTGTTCCATCGTATTAGTGGTAATTAATCCGTAAATGACTGGTATGTCGCCAGTTGCGTTTAATTCGGTAATTCCTTGAGTCGCTCCCATACAGACATAATCAAAATGTGGAGTATCTCCTTTAATGACGCAACCAATTGCAATAATTGCATCCACATCGCAATTTTCCATCATTTGATTGGCGCCGAAGGTCAGTTCGAAACTTCCCGGTACAGTTTTTACCAGAATATTTTCATCTTTTACTCCGTGTTTTTTTAATGTATTGACTGCGCCGTTCAGCAAAGCTCCGGTGATATTGAAATTCCATTCGGATACAACGATGCCGAATTTCATGTTTTCAGCGTTTGGAACAGAATTGAAATCGTATTCGGATAAGTTATGGTATGCTGTTGCCATAATTGTAGTAATTAAAGGGGTTATAAATGTAGGATTTATAAAAGGCACGGATTACATGGATTTCACGGTAGCTTCGCATAATTGCATTAGTACGTGACGTACTAAAAACCGTGAAATCCGTGTAATCCGTGCCTAATCTTCTATTATGTATATAATAAGGAATATTACTTCTTCATCAGTTTAGCCTGTTCGATGTATTTGTCGATGTCCATAGCCTGATAAGACTGGAAGTATTTATCCTTGATCTTGGTATAGGCATTAACGGCATCGTCATATTTTCCTTGTTTTACCAGAATTTCTCCGGCTTGCATCAGGAAGATAGGGCTTAATGAGTTGTTGTCAGCTTTGTCTGCTGCAGATATCAGGGTAGAAGCGGCTTTGTCCAGCTGACCCAGTTGTGCGTAGCAGTTACCTGTTGCACCGAGGATTGCAGGAGCTACCATCTGGTCGTTTCCGTTGAAACCATCAAGCATCTTCACAGCTTCGTCATATTTACCTAGTTGTGCGTAGCAAATTCCTGCATAAGCTTTTGCCAGATTAGCAGCCTTAGTGCCGCTATATTCATCAGCTACTTTGAGGAAACCTACATAACCAATACTATCACCGTTCAGTGCTTGTTCATAAGCATCTTGTTCAAAGTATTCCTGTCCTTTGAAAAGAGCAGCCTGTGCCTTTTCTTCACGTGGTTCAGCATAGAGGTTCTTGTACATGATAAAACCTGCTACGATGATAATCACGGCTACAACACCGCCGATGATTGCGTTTTTGTACTTAACAAGAAATGCTTCCGATTGTGTCAGTGCATCTTCTACGTTCAGATGTTCATTCTGATTCTTTTGTTCTGCCATTTTTATATGATTCTTTTTGTTATTATTCATCGTTTGATAATTCGACTCGCAAAAGTAGTTTTTTTATATCTACAAACGAAATTTAGAGGCATCTTTTTTTGTTTTACGCTCGAAAACCTCGAAAAACTTGCTACTTTTGTGAACAAATTAACGCGTATACAATGATACTGAAACGGATATCCATATTAAACTATAAGAATCTGGAGCAAGTGGAGATCGGATTCTCCGCCAAACTGAACTGCTTCTTCGGACAGAACGGAATGGGAAAGACGAATTTGCTGGATGCAGTGTATTTCTTGTCTTTCTGCAAAAGCTCGGGCAATCCGATTGATTCGCAGAACATTCGGCACGAGCAGGATTTCTTTGTCATTCAAGGCTTTTATGAAGCGGAAGATGGTACACCGGAGGAGATTTATTGCGGGATGAAGCGCCGTTCGAAAAAGCAGTTCAAGCGAAATAAGAAAGAATACAGCCGCTTCTCCGATCATATCGGCTTCCTGCCGCTGGTGATGGTTTCGCCTGCCGATTCGGAGCTGATAGCTGGAGGAAGTGACGAACGTCGCCGCTTTATGGATGTTGTGATCTCTCAATATGATAAGGAATACCTGGAAGCATTGATACGCTATAATAAGGCATTGGCACAGCGCAATACCTTATTGAAAAGTGAATCTCCGATAGAGGAAGAGTTGTTTCTGGTCTGGGAGGAGATGATGGCACAGGCGGGCGAAATTGTTTTTCGTAAACGGGAAGCATTCATCGAAGAGTTTATACCTATTTTCCAGTCGTTCTATTCCTTTATTTCCCAAGATAAAGAACAGGTAGGATTATCCTATGATTCGCATGCACGGGATGCTTCTTTGCTGGAAGTGCTGAAGCAAAGCCGTGAGCGGGATAAGATCATGGGATTCTCTTTGCGGGGGATTCATAAAGACGAGCTGAATATGCTGTTGGGCGACTTCCCGATCAAGAAGGAAGGTTCGCAGGGACAGAATAAAACTTATCTGGTGGCATTGAAACTGGCACAATTTGATTTCCTGAAGCGTACGGGAAGAACCATTCCTTTGCTGCTGCTGGATGATATCTTTGATAAGCTGGACGCTTCGCGGGTAGAACAGATTGTCAAGTTGGTAGCCGGTGACAGCTTTGGTCAGATATTTATAACGGACACTAACCGGGAGCATTTGGATCGTATTCTGCAAAAGGTAGGCAGTGATTATAAAATATTCCGCGTAGATCAGGGTGTCATCAATGAAATGGGGGCTGGACAATGAAGCGGAACGATGCCGAACAGATAGGAAAACTAATTCAGCAATACCTGCGTCAGGAGAGTCTGGAGTCTCCTCTGAACGAGCAGCGGTTGCTGGATGCCTGGCCGCAGGTGTTGGGGCCGGCGGCAAGCTATACCAGTAATCTTTATATTCGTAACCAGACGCTGTATGTACATCTCACCTCTGCTGCCCTTCGTCAGGAACTGATGATGGGGCGGGAGTTGTTGGTGCGTACTCTGAATCAGAGGGTAGGGGCTACGGTTATTACAAACATTATTTTTCGTTGAGGAAAGGAATCCTGTCTGTCACTTTCATTCCCAGTTTCCGGAGTGTTTCGTTTGCCCGGTCATAATAGAACGGAGTTTCCAGATATTGGTTGCTATGAGCATCCACTCCGATAATGGCAGTACAGCCTTCGTGTGCCGCTATTTCCCAGAAAGCAGGGTGGGGAATGGTTATCAGCCCATGTTTATCATTGTAATCTTCGTAGCCGATATTATATTCCAGAGGCAGATTCAGGCGGGCAGCTGTCCGGCAGATATGCCTGCTGATCAGTTTGCAATGGCGGTCGAATGAGGGATAGGAGCGCATGAACAGATCGGGGTGTGCCAGATAAGCAAATAGCCCGCTCTCCATTCCTTCAATTGCACTTTCTTCATAAAGTTCGAGCATATCTACCGTATGGGTGTTTCGTCCAAAATAAGGGAACTTCTCATCTGTATGGAAATGGTGGTTTCCGAAGATGATATAATCCAGCTGGTACTCTTTGATGATTCCTTTTAGCCAGGGAATATATTCCGGAAAGTATTCGCATTCCAGTCCGATTTTGATGCTGATCTGGTCTTTGTATTTTTCTTGCAGCCAGCGTAGGCTTTCTACATAGCCCGGTAGCTGTTCGGGAGTCATCCGGATGTCGGACACATAATCGGTGTGGTATTTCCACGGAGTGTGGTCAGAGAAACCAAGTTCCTGATAACCGCCTTTGATGGCGCTTAAAACAAATTCTTCGTCACTCCCTGTCGCATGAAGGCAGCGGGTGGTGTGGGTGTGATAATTCGTCCTCATTACTTGTTATAATTATGTCCATGCAGATATCGAATGTTTCTGCCGGAACTTCTTCTACTACTTGAAATGGAAAGCAGATACCTGCTTTGTAAGCTGTGGGAATACGTGGAAGCAGTCGGTCATAATAGCCTTTTCCTCGTCCCAGCCGGTTTCCTTTCCGATCGAAAGCAACACCGGGAACAGCGATAAAGTTTATGCTGGCATAGTCTGTGAATGTTTCTCCAACGGGCTCTTCAATACCGTAAGTGCCGGTTGCCATATCTTCGGGACCGGTATAGAGGCGTAATTCCAAATCATCGCCGACAACTACCGGGAGCAATATTCGTTTCTCATTGCTCCATTTCCGGATAAATGCATGTGTGTCTACTTCATCTTTGAGCGAATGGTAGAGCAATACAGTAGTTGCCGCCCTGAAAGCCGGATGGGCTTCGAGGGCGGCAAGTATTTTAGCTGATTGCAGCTTCTGCAAAGTCGAAGATTCGTGTTGGATCTTCAGTGATGCCATAAGCTTGCGCAGTTCTTTTTTTCTTTCCATCTTTCTTTTCTTTCGTCACTTCCTCTTCTGTCTCGACAGGGGCTTTCGGGAAAGCTTCACCTTTTTCGAGCAGCTCTATACCTTGCTGTACGGTAGCATCCGATTTATTAAAGTATTTCAGATAAGCTTCCAGTCCCAGCATATTATAGATGATGTTGCCATAGATATTCGCTTCCAGACGTTTGTATGATTTCTGGATCAGAATGTTTCTTCTCTTTACACCTTTGGTATCGGCGAAGCGGATAAACTGCTCTACCAGACCTTGGTGACGGAGGTAGTTCAGTAACTCTTCTTCCGTTTCGTACTGGCTCAGTTTCTTCCGGTTGTTGTCCGTGTACTGGAAAGTAAACTGAAGAGTCAGTCCGCGGTTGATTACGGATGACAGATAAGAAGTGACTCCGGTGGTATCCTGTGGTACAAATACGTCCGGCATGATGCCACCACCGCCATAAACAGTACGTCCCAGGCTGGTGAGATAACGTTCGTTCTCGTTTTGTTTGATGCTGTCGCGTGAGAAGAACTCACCATGTTCGTAGCGGTTGTATAAGTCCAGTTCATAATTCCTGTCTTTACCACTTTCGTAAGGACGTTGGATACAGCGTCCCGAAGGAGTATAGTAGCGGGCGATCGTCAGACGGATTGCAGAGCCGTCGCTGAAGTCGATCGGTTGTTGTACCAATCCCTTTCCGAAAGAACGGCGTCCTACCACTGTACCTCGGTCGTTGTCCTGAATTGCTCCGGTAAAGATTTCGCTGGCGGAAGCAGAGCCTTCGTCAATCAATACGACCAATGGCATTTTCTGGCAGCTACCCGTACCGTTGGCAAATTCTTCCGAACGCGGATATTTACGTCCTTGT
The DNA here is from genome assembly GCF_020091505.1 of Bacteroides faecis. Classification (NCBI taxonomy): domain Bacteria; kingdom Pseudomonadati; phylum Bacteroidota; class Bacteroidia; order Bacteroidales; family Bacteroidaceae; genus Bacteroides; species Bacteroides faecis. Next base: position 2,582,547 of record NZ_CP081916.1, read on the forward strand.
GTATATACAATCAGTTTGCCTTCGGGCAGGAATTCATTCACCATGCGGATAGCAGCTTCCATATATCCTCCTGTATTGCCGCGAAGGTCGATAATCAGTCCTTTGCATTTCTTATGGTTGAGTTGAGCCAGAGCATTCAGCAATTCTACATGGCTGGTACGTCCGAACTTGCTGACCTTTACATAACCGATATCATCGTTCAGCATATACGCGGCATCCACAGTGTTCTGAGGAATGTCTCCGCGGGTGATGGTGAAGTCCAGTAATTTAGGTTCTCCAACGCGCTTGACACCCAGTTTGACCTGCGATCCTTTAGGACCCTTCAGCGTGCGCATGGCCAGTTCGTTGTTCAGCTTCTTGCCGACAAACAGACTGTCGTCTACGTTGACAATCCGGTCACCTGCCATGAGTCCCACTTTCTCGGATGGACCTCCCTGAATAACGGCATTCACATGAATCGTATCATTCTGTATTGTAAACTGGATACCGATTCCACTGAAACTGCCTTCCAGTTCCGAATTGACTTCTTCAAGATTCTGTGCGGGAATGTAAGTAGAGTGTGGGTCCAGTTCTGCCAGAATCTGCGGCATAGCTTTTTCCACGAGGTCGGTCATGTTTACAGTGTCTACATATTGATCGTCTACGATTCTCAACAGCGCATTCAGCTTGTTGGAAGAACCGTTGATGATTCCCAGACGGTTGCCGGCGAAGTGCTTGGCATAAAACGTACCGATAAGAATACCGGCTACCACGCTGATAGCTATGATGATAGGTGTAAAACGTGAAGAGTTTCTTGTACTCATGTCTATTCCTTTTTAAAAACGTTCGTCTTATTATTTGTTTGGAGAAGAATCTTCGTTCAGTTCTGTATAGATGACTTCGATTCCTGCCCGTTTCAATAGTTCTATTCCATCTTCCAGGCGGTAATGTTCGGAGTAGACTACTCGTTTGATTCCTGCCTGTATGATTAATTTTGCACATTCGATGCAAGGTGAGGCGGTGACGTACATTGTAGCGCCGTCGCTGCTGTTGTTCGAGCGTGCTATCTTGGTGATAGCGTTTGCTTCCGCATGAAGGACATAGGGCTTTGTCAGGTTGTTCTCATCCTCGCATACGTTTTCGAAGCCCGAAGGAGTACCGTTGTATCCGTCGGAGATGATCATTTTGTCCTTTACAATCAAAGCTCCTACCTTACGACGCTGGCAATAAGAGTTTTCCGCCCATATGCTTGCCATACGTATGTAACGTTTGTCCAGTTCCAATTGTTTCTTTTCCGTGTCCATCTTGTTTCAGTTCTAATCTTAGTTTGGAGCGAATACCAGGCAGAGGTCTTCTTTATCAGTCTGATAATAAAGATACAGGTTCCGGCTGTCCGATCCTTTGTAAGAATTTGCTTTTCTCATTCCTTCCAGGATCTTTTCGGCGATACGGTCTTTGCTGTCGATAGGAGTTCCTTTTTCCACTTTCATTCCAAACTCCTGATTTTTACCGTTCGCACTCCAGGTTCCGTTGGTGTTGATTGCACCGCTGCCTGTGAATGTACCTTGTATTATATCGTCTTCTACACTGCCTGAAAAAACCAGCATGAAAGTTTTCTTTCCGTTTATATATTCCATGACGTTGCTTTCGTCTGCTATATCAGGAAAGTTATACCATCCATGACCGTTTGCTTTGGTGATATAAGTCAGTTTCCATGTCTTACCGGTGAAGATGCCGGCTACATCATCCGTATCATTACATCCGGAAAACATAGGGAGCAATAACAGCAATCCTAATACTTTAAGTATCAATCTCTTCTTCATGTCCAATTCTCTCTTTTTTTATTTTATTTCTTTATGCCGTTTCGGATCAGCAATGCGTCAATGGTAGGCTCCTGTCCGCGGAAACGCTTGTAAAGTACCATTGGATGTTCGGTTCCTCCTTTAGACAGGATGTTGTTGCGGAATGAGTCTGCCACTTCCCGGTTGAAGATACCTTTCTGTTTGAACAGTGAGAAAGCATCCGCATCCAGCACTTCTGCCCATTTGTAACTGTAATATCCGGCGGAATATCCTCCGGCGAAGATATGGGAGAATTGAGTGCTCATACACGCTTCCTGTACTATCGGTAATACCTGTGCCTTTTTCCAGGCTTCCTGTTCGTAGGCTTTTACATCGCCTTCGAAAGGAGTGTTGCGGGTGTACCATGCCATATCGAGCAGGCCGAAGCTTACTTGTCTGAGGCAGGCATAGGCTGCATTGAAGTTCGAAGCATCCACCAGTCTCTGTATCAGTTCGTCCGGAAGCACTTCTCCGGTTTCATAATGACGGGCAAAGGTATTGAGAAATTCTTTCTCGATGGCAAAGTTTTCCATGATTTGCGAAGGAAGTTCTACAAAGTCCCAATATACGTTTGTTCCGCTCAGACTCTGATAGGTTGAGTTGGCGAACATACCATGCAGGCTGTGTCCGAACTCATGCAGGAATGTCTCCACTTCGTTGAACGTCAGCAAAGCGGGTTTGCTTTCAGTCGGCTTGGTGAAGTTCATCACTACGGATATATGAGGCCGGCTGTCTTCGCTGGTTGCGGTATCTGTCCATTGCTCCTTATAACTGGTCATCCAAGCTCCGGCGCGTTTTCCGGGACGGGGATGGAAGTCGGTGTACAATACGGACAGAAACTTACCGTCCTTGTCGAATACTTCGTAGGCTTCAACATCTTTGTGGTAAACCGGTATTTCCGTATTTCTCCGGAATGTGATTCCGTAAAGTTTTTCTGCCAGTCCGAATACTCCTTTCTTTACCTGTTCCAGTTCAAAGTAAGGACGGAGCATTTCTTCGTTGATATTGAATTTCTTGTTTTTCAGTTTGTTGGAATAGTAACTCCAGTCCCAAGGCATGACAACAAAGTCGTTACCTTGCTCCTGACGCGCCAGTTCCTGCACTTCAAGGTATTCTTTCTGTGCGGTGGGAGTGTAGGCTTCCAGTAGCTGGTTGAGCAGTTTGTATACAGCGTCGCTGTTTTCAGCCATTCGCTTTTTGAGGGTATATTCCGCATAATCCTTGTATCCCAGCAGCTGGGCTATTTTCATGCGTGTGTTTACCAGCTTCTTTACGATTTCGATGTTGTTGAATTCGTTATCGTGTGTACATTTGGTATTATATGCCATGTAGAGCTTGCGGCGCAACTCGCGGTTGTCGGCATAAGTCATGAAAGGCACATAGCTTGGAGCGTGCAGGGTGAAAGCCCATCCTTCTTTATCTTCGCTTTTGGCTGTTTCGGCGGCGGCTTCTACTATGATGTCCGGCAGTCCGGCAATGTGGTCTTTATTCGTCAGAAGCATCTGATACCTGTTTGTCTCTTTCAGGTTGTTTTCGCTGAAGTCGAGTGTCAGTTTGCTCAGTTCATTGGTCAGCTGTCGGTATTGTTCGCGTGCTTCCCCTTCGAGGTTGGCACCGTGGCGCACAAAACTGTCGTATATATCGTCCAGCAGACGGGTCTGTTCCTGAGTCAGTTGCAAGGATTCTTTTTGGGCGTACACTTCTTTCACGCGGGCAAACAATTTCTCATTCAGTGTGATATTGTTGCTGTGCTCGCTGAGTAACGGCATGATTTTCTGAGCCAATGCCTGTAGGTCGTCATTGGTTTCAGCACTAAGCATATTGCCGAATACGGCAGTCACTCTGTCCAGCAGCCTTCCCGATTGTTCGTAGGCTTCTATTGTATTTGTAAAAGTCGCTTTCTCCGGATTTTGTATGATAGCATCAAGCTCCGCGTTCTGCTGTTTGATTCCTTCGAGGATGGCAGGCTCATAATGCTCTGTCTTGATCCGGTCAAAGGGTACAGTACCATGCGGTGTCTGATACTGACCGAAGAAAGGATTCTGAGCGTTCAGTATATTGTTCATGGTGTAAACTAGTATCAATGTTATTAATAATCTCTTCATAATTCTCTTCATAGAAGTACAAAACTACTAAAATTGTAGGTTATACCACGGATAATACCTTGCTTTTTAACAATATATAAAATGAAGACAAAAAAACCGCTACGGTTTCCCGCAGCGGTTTCCTATATGTTTAGACTTCTAATTAAGCGTTAACTGATGCCATGTGAGCGATCAAGTCAAGAACTTTGTTAGAGTAACCGATTTCGTTGTCATACCAAGATACAACTTTCACGAAAGTATCAGTCAAAGCGATACCAGCTTTAGCATCGAAGATAGAAGTACGAGTGTCACCCAAGAAGTCAGAAGAAACTACTGCATCTTCAGTGTAACCCAGGATACCTTTCAATTCGCCTTCAGAAGCTTCTTTCATAGCAGCGCAGATTTCAGCGTAAGTAGCCGGTTTAGCCAAGTTAACAGTCAAGTCAACTACAGATACGTCCAAAGTAGGAACACGCATAGACATACCAGTCAGTTTACCGTTCAAAGCCGGGATTACTTTACCTACAGCCTTAGCAGCACCAGTAGAAGAAGGGATGATGTTGCCAGAAGCAGCACGGCCACCTCTCCAGTCTTTCATAGAAGGACCGTCAACTGTTTTCTGAGTAGCAGTTGTAGAGTGAACTGTAGTCATCAAACCGTCAAGGATACCGAACTTGTCGTTCAATACTTTAGCGATAGGAGCCAGACAGTTAGTAGTACAAGAAGCGTTAGAAACGAACTGAGTACCTTTCACGTATGTTTTTTCGTTTACACCGCAAACGAACATCGGAGTGTCATCTTTAGAAGGAGCTGACATTACAACATATTTTGCACCAGCTTCGATATGAGCCTGAGCTTTGTCTTTGCTCAAGAACAAACCTGTAGATTCAACAACGTATTCAGCACCTACAGCATCCCATTTCAAGTCAGCCGGGTTTCTTTCTGCAGTGATGCGGATAGCCTGACCGTTAACGATCAATTTGCTGTTTTCAACATCTGCTTCGATAGTACCGTCGAATTGACCGTGCATTGTGTCATACTTCAGCATGTAAGCCAAGTAGTCAACCGGGCAAAGGTCATTGATACCTACGATTTGAATATCGTTTCTTTTCATTGCAGCGCGGAAAACGAAACGTCCGATACGTCCGAATCCATTAATACCTACTTTAATCATTTTGTTTAAACTTTTAAGGGTTTTATAATATTTGTTCAAATATCTCTCAGCTTGCGCATTTGTTTTATTTTCAAATGCGGTGCAAAATTACGAAAATGTTTTTATATTCGCATATTAAATTCACATTAAATATTGAAAAAAGATGGGAAAGAGCACATTTTTACAGGACTTTAAGGTGTTTGCCATGAAAGGGAACGTCATAGACATGGCTGTCGGTGTAGTTATCGGCGGCGCGTTTGGAAAGATAGTATCGTCGTTGGTGGCGAATGTTATTATGCCTCCAATTGGCTTGCTGGTTGGTGGTGTGAACTTTACAGATCTGAAATGGGTAATGAAAGCGGCAGAAGTCGGAGCCGATGGTAAAGAGATTGCTCCTGCCGTATCTCTGGATTACGGACAATTTCTGCAGGCAACTTTTGACTTTCTGATTATAGCTTTTGCTATATTTTTATTTATACGTCTCATCACGAAGCTGACTACAAAGAAAGCGGCAGAGGCAGCTCCGGCTGCTCCTCCTGCACCGCCTGCTCCTACCAAGGAAGAAGTGTTGCTGACTGAGATTCGCGATCTGCTGAAAGAGAAGAAATAAGTATCCATAATTATTAAAGAGGAGGTTCTGTTTAGAACCTCCTCTTTAATAATATATAAGCCTTCTCAAATTCGCTTTTTTCTTTCGGACTTTATCTTGCCCGATGATATATTTCTCTCATAAATGTCGATTTTCTTGTTTATTCTTCTATCTTTTTGCCTACTTTTTTCTACTTTTGCAAATCATTTATTCAAAATCCAACCATTGATATGCAGGAGAAAATAATAATTCTTGATTTCGGTTCGCAGACAACACAGCTGATTGGTCGTCGCGTACGCGAACTGGACACGTATTGCGAAATTGTTCCTTATAACAAGTTTCCTAAAGAAGATACAACAATTAAAGGAGTCATCCTTTCCGGAAGTCCTTTTTCGGTTTATGATAAAGATGCCTTCAAGGTAGATTTGAGTGAGATTCGTGGCAAATATCCTATTTTGGGTATCTGCTATGGTGCACAGTTTATGGCGTATACCAACAATGGAAAGGTAGAACCGGCTGGTACACGCGAATATGGGCGTGCGCATCTGACTTCTTTCTGCAAGGATAATGTGCTGTTCAAAGGAGTGCGTGAGAATACGCAGGTATGGATGAGTCATGGTGATACGATTACTGCTATCCCGGACAACTTCAAGAAGATTGCCTCGACAGATAAAGTAGATATCGCTGCTTATCAGGTGGAAGGTGAAAATGTGTGGGGAGTTCAGTTCCATCCGGAAGTATTCCATAGCGAAGACGGGACGCAGATATTGAAGAACTTCGTAGTCGATGTTTGTGGATGTAAGCAGGACTGGTCGCCGGCTTCTTTCATCGAGAGTACGGTTGCTGAGTTGAAAGCTCAGTTGGGTGATGACAAGGTTGTGTTGGGCTTGAGTGGTGGTGTCGATTCTTCGGTTGCTGCTGTATTGCTGAACAGAGCCATTGGCAAGAACCTGACTTGTATTTTCGTAGATCACGGAATGTTGCGTAAGAATGAGTTCAAAAATGTGATGAACGATTACGAATGTCTCGGTCTGAATGTGATTGGTGTGGATGCCAGCGAGAAGTTCTTTACAGAGCTTGCTGGTGTGACCGAACCGGAAGGTAAACGTAAGATTATAGGTAAGGGCTTTATCGATGTGTTCGATGTGGAGGCTCACAAAATAAAAGATGTGAAGTGGTTGGCTCAGGGTACTATCTACCCGGATTGCATTGAATCATTATCTATTACAGGTACGGTGATCAAGAGCCATCACAATGTAGGAGGTTTGCCCGAAAAGATGCATTTGAAATTGTGCGAACCGCTTCGTTTGTTATTTAAGGATGAAGTTCGCCGTGTAGGTCGTGAGTTGGGTATGCCGGAACATCTGATTACCCGTCATCCTTTCCCGGGACCGGGATTGGCTGTGCGTATCCTTGGTGACATCACCCGGGAAAAAGTGCGTATCCTGCAAGATGCTGATGATATTTACATTCAGGGATTACGTGATTGGGGATTGTATGATCAGGTATGGCAGGCAGGTGTTATCTTGCTCCCGGTACAGTCTGTAGGTGTTATGGGAGATGAACGTACTTACGAAAGAGCGGTAGCATTGCGTGCTGTGACTTCTACTGATGCCATGACTGCGGATTGGGCGCATTTGCCTTATGAATTCCTGGGCAAGATTTCGAATGATATTATTAATAAGGTGAAAGGTGTGAACCGTGTAACCTATGATATCAGTTCTAAACCACCTGCAACAATCGAGTGGGAATAAGATATTTCTTTGGTTTATATAAAATTCCAGTATCGAAAGTTACTGGAATTTTTTTATGTAATATATCATTTGCTCTTATTATAGTTTGATTCATCTAAACTTGCTGGTAAGAGGTGAAATCTTAATTATATATGGTAGAAATTAGGGCATACGTTTTGTTTTTTATGCATTTATTCCTTGGGGCTATCATTGTTTTGTTACTTAATATGTTTGAAAATGAATAGTTGTGCTTGATTGTCATTATTCGTATTTACACTTAACAGATTGGGATAAGTTGCTCTAGAACTTGGTAATTTTATACCAATAAGTGTGTTTTTTCCTGTTTTCATAGGCTTTTCAAAGGTTATTAAGTTTGTGTGCTACTTAAGACGGTGTAAAGTTATTAATAAAATTGGTAAACGCAATGTTTTTTTTATTTTAATTATCGACAAACGATACTTTTTTCGTTTTTCCATTCTACTGTTCGGGTCATAATTAGAGAGATGTAATCTTTCGTGTGTTTTATATTGTTGTATATCAATGTTTTGTGTTTAATATACCAAGTTCTAGAGCGACTTATCCCAATCGGTCAATCACGACTGAATTTAAAAACTCTTATTTATGATAATGCAAAATTATAGACCTCCTCCGATGTAAAATTAAAATTTTATTATCGTTTCTTCAGCATAGCTCAGAACAGTGCTGAAGGAAGATTGAATTCATTAAAAATTTCAATACCCCCAAGAAAAACAAATGAATGATAACAGTCAAACACAACTATATATATTCCCAAGCTTACTAAATATTAAGATAAAGCATACACACCCAAAAACAAACGTATAAGAGTAAAAATGCACATCTTATTTCTACCACATTATAAATAATGTTAGATACAATAGTAAGTTTTCTACTTGTCTATATTAACCAAACTAATAATTAACCTTTAATCACAGAAAAACAATGCAAAAAAGAACTATTTTTTTGACATTCTTTGCCGCCGTATTCATTTATCTGACTTCATGTTCAGATAGTAAGAATATAGGAAGTGCAGTATTCAATCCGGATCAACCTATTGAAGTGACCGGATTTTATCCGGATTCCGGTGGAATTGCCACCCCTATGATCGTCGAAGGCAGAAACTTCGGATCAGACACTACCAATCTGAAAGTTTACTTCGAGGATGTAGACGGAATAAAGCATCCGGCAGGCTTAGTCAGCTCGAATGGAAACAAAATCTACTTGTATGTTCCTTCAGGACTGACGTACAAGAAAGAAATGAATCTTCTAGTTGCCCGAACGATGCCCGACGGGAAAGAATATGAAGGACAAGCCAGAAAACAATTTATCTACAAGACTCAGACAAGTGTAACTACCGTAATAGGTCAAGCTTCACCGGATGCCGACCAGCCTACTGTGGGAGGGGATATAGCTACTTCTACGTTGTCGGCACCCAACTACATTTGTCTGGATGATGAGGATAATATCTTTATCACCGAACGTCATGTTTGGCACGGAGGAGATAATTACCCATCCGTCACCTGTAAGAATGATAAAGGAGAGAACTCGAATGGAAATGTTGTCATGGCTTCTGTCAAGAGTAATTCAGTGCTTGTACTACAGTATGGTACGGCGGCCATACTGAATGCTCCTGCTTTCTCGGATATAGATAATACGATGTATGCTCCTGAAGATGGTGGTATGGGGTTCTATGCTTTGTCTAAAAGTGTAAGTTATGCACCTCGTCGTCTGACAGTGTTGCTGGATGATGCAACAAAGGATATCGCCGATAATAATTATAAGCACTGTTTCGTGGTGAACAAGCTCGACCATTACATTTATACGGTGATGGTAAGAGGCCAACTGGTCAGGATAAAACCGAATACCCGTACTTGTGAACTCCTGCTTAAGAAGGTAGGTACTTCCACCAGACCTGATGCCTGTGACTCATACTGTGCATTCAGCCCTGTCAAAGGACAGGAAAATATGCTTTACATCGCAATGGCTGAAGGTAATCAGATATGGAGAGTAGATGTCGGTAATCTGGAAGGTAAAGATAAAAATACCTATCCTGGTGAGGGTTATGCCGGAAAAGCTATAGTAGAAGGACAAGTTGCAGGAAAAGGATGGGAAGACGGTCTACTGAGAAATGCCAAGTTTAATAATCCCCACCAGATCTGTTTTACGGAAGACGGTAAGTTGTATATCGCTGATTGTGGTAACAATTGTATACGAGTGATTGATACAAGATTGTCAATAGACAAAGCTACCGTAAGTACCCCTATCGGACTTCCGGGAATGAAGGGCTATAAAGATGGTGGTCCGGACATCGCTATGTTCAATCATCCTTTCGGAGTTGCTGTCAGCGCCGATGGACAAATCGTGTATGTTGCTGATACCGGAAATAAAGTGATTCGTAAATTGTCTATAGAATAACCTTTTATAATACATATATGAAAAAAAATCTTTTATTGATTGTGCTGCTGATGATACTCATTCCATTGGCAGGTTACAGTCAGAACGAAACGAAGACACAGTTTACAGTGGCGGGCGTGATTGTGGATGCATCCGGTGAGCCATTGGTAGGTACGGCTGTTTATGTAAAGAATGAACCGGGAGTCGGTGTGGTAGCGGATTTGGACGGAAAATTCAAAATTAGAGTGACGAAAAATGCTACGTTGGTATTCCAGTCGGTCGGTATGAAGAATGTCGAGATGCTGATTACCAAAGATGAAGAGAAACTTAAGATTGTCATGAAAGAAGACGAGACTAAGATTGACGAAGTAGTGGTAACGGGTATGAGTTCGCAGAAAAAAGTCTCGGTAGTAGGTGCAATTACCACAATCGATGTCGCGCAATTGAAAACTCCCGCCACCTCTCTTAATAATATGATCGGAGGTCGAATGGCAGGTGTCATCACTATGCAGAGTTCGGGTGAACCGGGGAAAAATATCTCTAACTTTTGGATTCGTGGTATCAGTACTTTCGGAGCCGGTACCGGAGCATTGGTGCTGATCGATGGTATCGAAGGAAGACTGGAGGATATTGATACCGATGACGTTGAATCATTCAGCATTCTGAAGGATGCTGCAGCGACGGCTGTCTATGGAACACGCGGGGCCAATGGTGTAGTATTGGTGACTACCAAACGCGGTACCAGCGGAAAACTGGAAGTGACCGGACGTGCTACCATGAAAATATCCCATATCAAACGTCTGCCCGAATATCTGGGAGCTTATGATTACGCGCTTCTTGCCAATGAAGCCAGAGCAATGTCGGGAGAAGATGATCTGTATACCCGTCTGGAACTAGACCTTATCAAAAATAAGTTGGATCCGGACCTCTACCCGGATGTAAACTGGATGGATGAAATCATGAAACATAATTCTATCCAACAGAATTACTATGTCAGTGCTAAAGGAGGAGGTGATGTTGCCAGATATTTTTTATCGATAGGTTATCAGGATGAAGGTGCTGCTTATCGTCAGGAAGAAAACCTGTTTAAGAAACCATTGAGCGTAAACAAGCTGAACTATCGTGCCAATATCGACATGAATCTGACCAAAACAACCCAGTTGTATTTCGGTGTGGACGGATATGTCAATTCCTATGTCAGCCCGGGCGGAATGAATACAGACGCAGTATGGTCTGCTGTCCAGCAGTTGACACCACTTCTGTTTCCGGTTACTTACTCCGATGGTACGTTACCCGTATATGGAGGACAGCGTACATTGGCTTCTCCCTACGTCATGCTGAATAATACCGGATATATGCAAAGTGAGGATAACCGAAACATGCTGACGCTTAAATTGACACAAGAATTCAAGGGATTCTTGAAAGGACTGACATTATCCGTACAAGGGATGACAGAGCATATCGGTTATTTCAGTGAGTACCGTTCTATCTGGCCGGATCTTTACCGTGCTACCGGGCGAACGGCACAGGGAGTTTTGATTAAATCACTGCGCTCTTCACAACAAAGTTTGGCATACGGAGATGCTGAACACGCTTACAGACAGTACTACCTGGAAGCAAAAGCTAATTGGAACCGGACATTCGGCGATCATACTTTCGGTGCGTTGCTCGAATACTATATGAAAGATGAGAAGGATTCTCAATGGGGAGCCATTGATGATTTGGGCATCAGCAGCATTCCCAAGCGTCATCAGAATCTCTCCGGACGTATCTCTTACGACTATAAAAACCGTTATTTTATTGACGCGAATTTTGGTTATACAGGTTCTGCCCAGTTTAAAAAAGGCGAACGATTCGGTTTCTTTCCTTCCATTGCTGTCGGATGGGTTCCTTCCTCTTATAACTGGTGGTCTGAGAAACTGCCTTGGTTCACATTTCTGAAATTTCGCGGTTCTTACGGTATTGTAGGAAACGACCAGATTGTTGCCGTCAACGATTATACAGGCGTAGGACGTTTCCCTTATATGACTATGATTGACAATCACGCCGGATCTGCCTGGGGATACCGCTATAATGGTATCACAGAAACCTATACTGGAGCCGACAACTTAAAATGGGAAGTAGCGAAGAAGGCAAATCTGGGTATCGACGCCAAGTTCTTTCATGACAAGCTGTCTTTTACTGTCGACATTTTCCGGGATACTCGTGATCATATCTTTCAGGATCGTGTGACGTTGCCTTCTTTTGTAGGTATGGTGACCTATCCGAAATCGAATGTAGGACGTATGCATAGTGTGGGATCGGACGGAAACATTGAGTTTTTCCACCAGATCAACAAGGATATGAATTTTACCATTCGTGCTAATTATACGTTCTCACAAAACGTCATTGACTATTTTGAAGAGAACAAATTACCTTATGATTATCTCAGTGTGACTGGCAAGCCTTTTAATATTTTGCGCGGATACATCTCCGAGGGGCTGTTCGCCAGTAAAGAGGAGATCAATACCAGTCCTGACCAAAGTGGATTCGGAACGATACGTCCCGGTGACATTAAATATCGTGATGTGAACGGAGACGGCATTATCAATGAAGACGACAAGGTGCCTTTGTCTTACTCCAACCAGTTGCCTAGAATGATGTATGGATTCGGCGGCGATTTTCAGTGGAAAGATTTGACCGTGAGTATCTTGTTCAAGGGTTCTGCGAAAGTGGATTACTATCGTGTAGGACTTGGCAATGACTACGGATGGATTCCGTTTTATAACGGAGACTTGGGAAATGTGATCAAACTAGCTAACAATCCCAAGAACAGATGGACCCCTGCATGGTATTCGGGAACTACTGCTACAGAGAATCCGAATGCGGAATTTCCACGGCTTTCTTATGGCAAAAACACGAACAACTCCCAGCTTTCTTCTTTTTGGAGACGGAACGGGTCTTTCCTGCGCCTTCAGGAAGTCAGTCTGAGATACAGCCTGAAACATCTGCCATGGATTAAATCGGTTGGATTGTCCTCCGTTGATCTGGAATTTGTTGCCAACAATCTGTTCACTATCGACAAAGTGAAATACTTTGATCCTGAACAGGCTTCGGCAAATGGTGCTGTCTATCCGATACCTGCTACTTATGCTTTCCAGGTATACTTAAGATTCTAATCACATAATATTGAAAATTCATGAAAAATCGAATTAAAATACTTTTGGGAGCGGTCATTGGCAGTTCTTTACTGTTCAGCTCCTGCAACTTTCTGGATGTAGACAGCTATTTCCAGGCTACATTCAAGGAAGATTCCATTTTCCATAGCATGAAGAATGCCGAAGGATATCTTTGGAATACCCCGACCCGTTTTCCAGATGCTGGTGCCATTTGGGGAAACTCATGGAATCCGGGAGAAACTGCTTCGGACGAGATAACCGTCAGATGGCAAACTAGCGAATTCTGGGGAGCGCAGTTCAGTATCGGTAAAATTAACAGCAGAAACCTGCCGCGGGATTTGTGGTATACTATGTATGTAGTAGTGACAAGATGCAACCGGATGTTGGAAAATGTCGGCAAAGTGCCCGATATGACGGAAGCTGACAGAAGACGCTATATCGGATATGTACACTTTATGCGCGGTTATGCCTACTACCATTTACTGATGAACTACGGTCCGCTGCTGATTGTGGGGGATGAAGTGCTGAGCACTTCCGAATCGGCGGAATACTATAACAGGGAACGGTCTACATACGACGAATCTGTGGATTATATATGCAATGAATTCAAACTTGCTACGCAAGGCATTTACGGACCGACCGAACAGAGTATCAGTTATTCTGATCGTCCTACGAAAGGAGCGGCTTTGGCACTGATAGCCCGTTTGCGCCTGTTCCAGGCTTCTCCGTTGTTTAATGGCGGTGATGCTGCCCGTCAATGTTTCAGCAACTGGCAACGTAAAAGCGACGGTGCCGATTACGTAAACCAGACTTACGATCCCGACCGCTGGGCGATAGCAGCCGCTGCTGCAAAACAGGTGATTGATATGGATTACTATTCGCTGTTTACGGTGATGCCGGACAACCAGCATCCATATCCATTGGCAGATAATGTTCCTACAGCTCCATTCCCCGATGGTGCAGGTGGTATTGATCCTTTCCACTCTTTTACTGATATGTTCAACGGTGAAGGTATTATATCCACTAACAAAGAGTTTATTTGGGCAATGTCATCCGTCAATGTGCGTGACTACACGAAGCACTCGTTCCCGGTAGGTTTCGGAGGCTGGGGCGGTATGTCCGTACCCCAGAGAGTGGTTGATTGCTTCCTGATGATGGACGGTAGAGACATACACAATGCATCGGCGGACTATCCGTATGTGGCGGATTTGAGCCAGACAATTGGCACTAATAAAGTATTGGGGAGCTACCAGTTGAGGGGAGATGTACCGAAGATGTATGACAATCGTTCTGCACGTTTTTATGCTTCCATCGGATTTCCCGGACGCCAGTGGACTATGAATTCAGCTTCTTCTGATGCAAGCTATATCAATCAGCAGTTCTGGTATTCGCACGATGATTCGAAAGCCGGACTGGCTGGTGCGGGGAGCAATGTCAACGATTATAATATCAGCGGTTATACTCCTGTCAAGTATATTCATCCGGATGATTCATGGGCTGGTGGAAAAGGGAATGTGAAAGGTTCATTCATAACCAGTCCCAAACCGTTTGCCATCATCCGTTATGCGGAAGTTTTGCTGGAATATGTGGAGGCACTGAACAACGTAACGGGTACAGTAACCGTTACCACCCCTGATATGACAGGTACGGATGTCGAAGTTACTGTCAGCCGTGATGTTCAGGAAATGGCTAAATACTTCAATATGATCCGCTATCGTGTCGGGTTGCCCGGTCCGGCTTTGAGTGATATGAACGACGCGAACAGATTTGAACAGATTATCCGTAACGAACGGCAAGTAGAACTCTTCAACGAAGGCTACCGCTATTTCGATACCCGCAGATGGGGTACTTTCCTCACAGATGATGCAAATATGTCCAATTGGCGGGGACTGGATGTACAAAAAGATCGTACCGACGTCAGTGGCAATCCGGGATTCTGGAATATTGTGACGATCGATCAGCAGAATATCCGTGACCGTGTTGCACTGCCCAAAATGGTATTTATGCCGATTCGCCATGATGAATTACTGAAAGTTCCCGCAATGGATCAGAATCCGGGATGGGACAGATAATGAAAAACAAGAATAACAGAAAGAAAATATGAAGAAGATAGTAACTATAATTCTTTGCTCTGCTTTGGTTGTAATAAGTGGTTGCGATAACTATGATTTCGCTCAGGAACAATTCCGCAAAGAAGTAAATTTGCTCAGTAATTCGAGCCTGGTGTACGATCGCCAGGTAGCCGAGTTGCAGCAGGGAGGAGATACCCTTTTCGTGGTGGCTTCATTAAGTGGTTCGCAGGCTTCCGATGAATCGTTTGCAGTAGCACTGCAAAACTCCGATACATTGTTGAGAGCTTACAACAAATCTAATTTCGATATCAATAAAGCACGCTTCGCGAAGTATTTGCCGGAAGAATGTTATGAGTTTCCGACTATGGAAATGACTATTCCTGCCGGCTCTTCCAAAGCGATGTTTCCGGTGTATCTGAAAAATCTGGATAAGATTTCACCCGACTCCATTTATTTTCTCGAATATAAGATTGATTCGCTGAAGACACCGGACTGTAATCCGAAGAAGCGACACGTGCTGCTTCGCATTCATAAGGAAAATTATTATGCATCCACACAAACGGCAACATATTACAATTATACGAGTAGTACCATTATTATTCCGAATACGGATGGAACCAGTGAAGTCCGTCGTCCGACGAATTCCAATCGTGTATTTCCTATTTCAGAGAATTCCGTACGTCTGATGGCAGGCGATGAAAGTTTCAGTGACTATACCACTGCACTGGATATCATCAATAAAGGAAGCATTATTCTGGAAATGGGAGAACAGTTACCCGAGAATCCGCTGGCAAAAGAGCTCACTATCCTGCCATATAAGGATATCGACGTAATGCAATTGACTCCCATCGGAGAGTATGACAATACGTATTTGCTGAATGTCATCCGGACACCCGACGGACGTGCCACTTATTATAAGGAGTTCCGTCTCCATTACAAATACCGTTTGCAGTCTACCGACCGATACAGGGAGGTAAATGCTAAACTGAGATACCAATTCAATCCAAGAGTAGAAAACTTGTAATGCATCTAATGATATGAAAAAAAATATACTAACTATCGGACTGGCAGGAGTCTTGGGGATATTTATCGCTCTTTCTTCCTGCGGTCCCGATTATGAAACAGAGTTCAATGTGCTGACTTTGACCGTCCCCAGCGAGAGTCAGGCGGCTGTCGTTTTTCCCCTTGCCGGCGGTGAACATGAGATAGAAGTGGAGACCAACGTGGCGTTCGATAACTGGACGGCAAGTTCGAATGCCGGCTGGTGCAAGCTACAAAAACAAGAAGGTAAAGTCACGGTATCTGCCGACGAGAATGAGGATTATAAACAGCGCATAGCGGAAATCACGATAGCTTACGGTCATCAGAGCTATTCCATTAATGTCAAACAGTTCGGTCTGGAACCGGTGATAGAAGTGGAAGGGTTGACGGCTGATGGAATGAAAGTAGTGGATTCTAAAGTGACTTCTCTGACTATTCCGGTAAGTACCAATCTGAATCTGGATGTTATTACCGTGCCGGATACCTGTGATTGGGTACGTTTTAACGAACCGGAGCAGCCGAAGGCAAAGAAATCACAGCAAGCGGAAAGAGCAGAGAACACAGTCAAGAAGAACCTGACATTTACTCTGGATCAGAATACCGATACCATTGTGCGATATTGTACAGTCACTCTGCAGTCATCACAAAACTATAATTGTGTCGGTACACTCATTATCAAGCAGCAGCCGAGAGGATATATTGTTGACATTGACGAATCAAAGAAGGAATATCAGGTGAAAGCTACCGGAGAAACGATCACGATTCCATTCAAAGTAAATGGGCCTGCAGATGCGTATACTTATGAAGTGGAGGCTTCTGCCCGCGAATGGATTACGCCTTTGCCTGCCACGAGAGGTATGCGCGATGCTTCCGAAAGTTTCATCATCCAACCTAATACTATAGAGGAAGAACGAGTAGGACATATCACATTCAGAAGCACTGATCCGATAGAGCCTAATGAGTTCACTGTCACTGTTACGCAAGAGAAATTTGTTCCGGTTCCTCCTGAAGGCGTGAAAAATCCAACAGCTACTCCGGGAGCGGGATTTATTAAGTTGAAATGGGAAATGCCTGTAAATGTGAATTTTACAAAGATGAAAGTCATCTATTATGATCCTGTAACGAAAGAAGATAAAGAACTGGAAATTGCTGATAATACTACTACCTTATTCATTGTAGAAAACACATTCAAATGTGGCGGTGAATATGAGTTTACCATCAAAACATACGGTCCTACAGGTATGGAGACGGAACAGCCTGCAACTGTAAGAGGAACTTCCGAAGAGTCTGTTATCAAGGCACGCATTACTCTTACAGTCGATATGTTCTCTGCCAATGCGACCGAACCGTCCGAAGGATCACTTGCAGCTTTGGTCGATGATAATATAAATACCTATTATCATACAATATGGAGCGGAACATCACCCAATAAGCAGCCTCATTATCTGCAAATCAATATGTCGGAATTGCCATTGCAGTCCTTGCGTTTTGAGTATGATGGCCGAAATAATGGTAATGGTGCCGGGGACGTAAAACGTGTAGGTATCTGGGGAAGCGACAATGGCAATACCTGGACGCTGATGGGTAAAGAGACTTATACACTGCCCGGCAGCAGAGGACAGCACGTTGAACCTAATGAGAATATAAAAGCCGGCAAACCATATAAATACATTCGCTTTATTCCGGAAGCTCGTCGTGATGCCGATCCGATAGATCCGAGCGGAGGAAACGGCTGGTGGAATATGGCTGGTATCTATCTTTATAAGATAAACGATCATGATGAGGCTTGGGCAAGAAAAGAACTAGGCATCTGACAAACTAAGTGAAAGACTGGCGGGGAGTGAATAAGATTGAAATTTAGGCACATTTTCTTATAAAACTCCTTGCCAGTTCATTTTTTTTATTTATATTATCCGACTATTTAGAATCATATACATGAAAACAAAGAAACTGAGTATCATACTATCTGTTTTGCTGGTAATCTGCATAGCTATCGGTTGTCATTCACAGCAGAAACCGGACATTCGTCCTCATCCTGTAAATCTCAGTGCTGACAGTTTTTATCAAAAGGCGGTAGCTATTTTACAATCATCTTATGATGTCGATTCCACCCGGAAGTGCATCAGCCTTTTAGACCGGGCACTGTCGATTGATAGTCTTAATCCCGATTATTATGGTACCAAAGCTAAGTTGCTGGCTGAAATGGGTGAACTGGATTCTGCATTATGTATACAGCTACTTGCTATGGAGAAAAAAGCGATAACAGGAGAATATATGTTTCAGTTGGGATTGTTTCAGGCAGCCAGAGATATGAATGCTGAGGCACATCAAAGTTTTGAAAAAAGTATGGAAATTCTACAGGCAGTGCTCGAACAATATCCCGACAGTTTGGGTGCATTTATTCTTGAGGAATCAGCCAATGCACTTTATCTGGGAGCGGACAGCCTCTATATGAAAGATATCGATGCTATTCGCAAACGTTTTCCGGACAGACTCCTGGAAATAGAGATGATCCGCAGACTGAGGCCACACTCACTGGTGAAGCAAATCAAAAAGATTCAGATAGAGAATGAATATAATATTGATTTCGATCTGGATAGTCTGGTCTACGAAATGGAAAAACAACAAAAAATATAATACTATGTTATTGGATAAAATGAAACATACGTTATGTCTCTCTCTTATTTTGCTGGTGGGAGTCACTGCTCTATATGCCTGCAAGAGTGATGATAAGGAGTTACAGGGAGAACCGGTACTGCAAGTCCAGAAATCCATCGGATTCAAGAAAGAGGGTGGGGAAGTAGCCGTACCTGTCAAATCGAACCGGGAGTGGAATGCATCGGTAACCGAGGGAAAAGAATGGCTGACGGCAAGGACAGCATCGGATACAGAACTGACGGTTTCGGCAACATCCAGTCCCGAAAAAGGAGTCAGAGAAGGAAATATTACTATCACCAATAATGCACTGACTGCTAAACTCAGAGTTGTGCAGACAGGCGGTGACCTGATCATTGAAGTGGCTGAAGAGAGCCGTGTCATTCAGGTGGCGGGGGCAGGAAAAGATCATCAGGAAGTCAACTTGCTTTCCAATACTGACTATGAAGTAGTTATTCCGGAGGAAGCCAAAGACTGGATTATCGAGAAAGAAGTACCTGATACAAGAGCCGATCTGGCATCCAGTACACGAATATTCTCCATAGCTTCCAATCCTCTGGCTACAGAAAGGAATGCTACGATCAAGTTTGTATCCAAAGAAAATACAAACATTTATGACCAGTCGGAAATCAAACAACAAAAGAAATCGAGTGATATTTCGGAGGTGAATCCGGAGAAAGATGTACAATTGAAAGTTACCGGCGGATACGACACTGACCATCAGCCGGGACAGGATATATCGAAGTCTTATGACGGTCAGTTCGGCGGAACCTGTTATCACTCCACATGGAGTCAAGCTGCTAAATTCCCCGTTACTCTTGAATATCAATTCGACCAGAATCAGCTTTCGCTAGACTATATCCTGTATCACAGCCGAAATGGTAACGGTAATTTCGGAGCATTCGAACTTTACATCAAGCCTCAAGGAAGTGCGGATTTTGTTCATATACAAGATTATGATTTTAAAGGAGCAGGAGGCAGTCACAGGATATTATTGAACGATCCGGTTGTACCCGCAGCTGTTAAATTTGTAGTTAAGAGTGGATTGAATGATTTCGTTAGTTGTGACGAGATGGAATTTTTCCATGCTATGGAAAATCCGCTTGATGAACAACTGACAACTGTATTCACCGACCTTTCATGCAGTGAACTCCGCCCGGACGCTTCCGACGAAGTCATCAACCGACTTCCGGCATTCTTCAATGTGCTGGCAAGGTCTTTGCAGGGCAATACTTATCCCGAAGCAGAAAAGAGATTCAGGATACAGTCTTATCAAGCATATAGCGTGCCCGAATATTGGGGAGATAAATTGAGAACCAATTACTACTCACCTCTCTGCAACCCTACCGGTATCATAACGAATGTGGGAGAAGAGATGGTCGTTTTGGTGGACGGCATTCCGCAAGGTGAATCCATTTCACTGAGATGTTGCTCTGATCTGGGACCTGACGGTGAGGAACGGTTTCTGAAAAATGGAATCAACAAGTTTTCTTTCTCACGTGCAGGAAATCTGTTTGTTATCTACCAGAAACTTGATCCCCGTGGCATGCCGGCAGTGAAAATACACTTTCCGCCTCAGTATGTGGAGACAGCGGAACACGCCCGTGTAGGCTTCAATGTATGGGATCTGACAGTAGATAAAACCGATGACCAGTTCCGTGAATATATCCGGAAGGCAAAATCTGTTACTTTGGATGGGGCTGATAAATGTGTGTTTGTTCTGAAAGGCAGGAAGATTCTGTTTACAGCATTGAAAGACTTATTGCAAAATCAGGACAACTTCAAACAGTATGGGGTAGTAAGAGGAATGGAACGATGGGATAACCTGATAGACTGGGAACAGGAACTGGCTGCTATCGATACCTATTCAAAAACGGGAGAATTCAATTCATTGATGCATGTCACGACTTTCACTGACGGACTTTATGCTACCAATTATTACATTAATATGGCAGCCGGTGATGTAAGTACAAAAGACGGATGGGGCTTCAAAAATAATTTCGATCCGCGCGATATGGACAAGAATCAAGATAATGAATGGGGACCGGGACATGAACTCGGGCACATGCATCAGGGGGCTATCAATTGGCCTAGCACTACGGAATCAAGTAATAATCTCTTTTCTAATTATGTGGTATACAAGATAAATCAGTGGGGCTCACGTGGAAGTTCTATCGGAACATTGGCTGCTTACCGATATGCGCCTCCGACCCCTTGGAGCAGATTCATGCATCCGCGAGATCCGAACACGCTGGCATTTACTCCTCAGGATATGACAGCCGATGATGCCAACAAATACGGACTGTATCAGGGAGAAGCTTCCGAAATGCACATGCGCCTCAACCAACAATTGTGGACCTATTTCGAACGTATCGGTAAGAAACCGAACACCATCCGCAAGATATTTGAACAAGGACGTACCCCTGAATTCTGGTTACCTTTCAATGATCCGGGAGCAGCACAGCTGATGTATGCGCGCAACGTAGCAAAAGCTGCCAATATGGATATGACCGAATTCTTTGATGCTTGGGGATTCTTTATTCCGGTCAGTTTCAAGTTGTATGCTTACGGAAGCTTTTCATATACCGTAACACAGGATATGATTAATCAGACGCTGGCTTATATGAAAACATTCCCCACCAAGTGTCCGCCTATTGAATATATTGAAGACCGGAGATATCAGGCAGGAGCCGGAGGCAACCAAAAAGGTATATCCGAAGATGGGGGAGATGTAGGGTATTTCGAAACATTCCAGAACAATGTAAAAATCACTAAGACTGTAAGTTATTCTGTTTTCGGAAGAACGTACACAGTGACTAATGGCGAACAGGCGGTTGCTTTCGAATTAATCAAGGGTGGCAAAAAAGTATGGTTTGCCAATCGGTTTGTATTTACCGTACCTGCCGGAGCAGACATTGAAGGAGCGGAACTGTACGCTGTTCAGGCGGACGGGCAACGTATTAAAGCAAATAAATAGGGAAATTTACTGAATATCCCCAATCTTATACGGAATGAAGAGTAGCTTTTACTTTTGAGTAGAAGTTACTCTTTGTTCTAATGAAGATAATCCTCTAGCTTCCATCCTGTATCCGATGAATAGTTTGCTTTTACATACCGTCCTTGGAAAATAGAACCGTTTATCGTTTGTAACCATCCAAAACTCCAACGAGGCAACTTGCTGATCTGTTTTATTAATTGTTCGGTCAGAGCTTGATTCTCTTTATTCATGATCTCATTGGGTGATAATAAATATCCGGTCGTTTTCCCTTTTTTATTCGTCACCAACAAGATATCTACGCCAAATTTTGTGGTTGATGTTTTATGCTTTTTCAAATTATCATTAACGAACTCTTCTAATAAATCCAGTTTATATTGAAGATTACTATACCAGCAACCATCTGTACTGGCAATAGGCGAATACTTGATAGTAGGACGAGGACAGCGAGGACCTTCCATCGTTCCGTTTTTTGCAATATTTAGAAAGTTTTGTGATATAACCTGTCCCTTTTCTATGTCAAACTCAGCTACATTCTTCGTCACAATTTCTCCAAATAAGTCTTTGGGACACGATAAGGCTGTTATCTTCCCCGAATACCATATTGCAGGAATCCCTAAATCGTCTTTTCCATATTTTTCAGCCAACTTATTCTTATAGATCAATGCTTCATTCGACTTTCCTTCTTTTGATGAATATATTTTCTTTAAGTATAACATAGCCTTTTGTCCTGAAGAATATTCAAAACGCCATTCTGCACGAATATCTTTAGGTCTTGGTAAATCGGATGGTAATAGAGATTTTTCCATAAATACTCCTGCTTCGGGAGATTCTTCAATGTTATAAACAATATCATAATTCTTCAAAGCATCGATAGCTTTTTGCTCTTTATAGTTAGATATCATCTTTTTTACTGGAATATAATGTTGGGCATAAACGGTATAAGTATAACATAAGATACTTAGCAAAAGAAACTTTTTCATAACTTTATTTTTTATGACAGAGTCGTTTTAATGAAAATAATCATTAAATCTCCAGCCCGTATTTTGCGAATAGTCCGCTTTCAAATATCGTCCTTGAAAAATTGAACCATTTATTGTTTCCAACCATCCAAAACTCCAAGGAGGTAGCTGATTAATACGCTTTAGAAGATTATTAACCAATATTTTCTCTTCTTGTTTTTCTGTTTTTTGAGGGGCTAAAATATATCCTGATTCTTTACCTTGGTTATCGGTTACAATTAAAATAGATAACGCAAATGCTTTTATCGATGATTTTACAGCATCTTGGTTTACAAACTTTTCTAATGCCCCCAAATCATTATATCGCATACTATCATGCCAGCAACCATCTAACATCATTGCTTTCTGTGACTTTTTTTCTATGCTTCCTTTTTTTATAGGTACATTTTCTTGTGAGATAACAATACCCTTAGAAATAGTTAATACAGCTTTTTCTCTAGATACAATTTCTCCAAACATATTTAACGGGCATAATAAAACATCAATCTTTCCCGAATACCAGACAGCAGGAACTCCATTGCTGTTTTTTCCATATTTATCGGCTAATTCATCTATAAGACTAATTCCATTTTCGCCTTCGATCTGCATTAAAGTGAGGGTACGTCTTAAAGGATCGCTGGAAGAAGGGGTATACAATAAACTCCATTTTATTTTGTCATATTCTAAATTTATTTTTGGTTCTGAAAATGGAAAAAGATCTTTATTAACTACAACTGCGTCTACTTCAAAGCCATCTATGGATTGCATAGGTGTATTTTTTACTTCAGATTTACTAAAATTCAAAATCATGTTCGAGATTGGCAGGGTTTTAGTTTGACCCAATGTTGTGTTACTGATTATAAAACAATAGCACATAAACCATATAAAAGTCTGTTTCTGCTTCATGAGTATTAATTTAAAGTTGTGTGATTCTGTAAAGATAGAAATAAATTTCGCATCTTTGTAAAGAATATGAATCTTTTTTTATGTAAACATGACAATTTTCCTGAAAGTGTCAAATGGATGTAAAAGATTGTGGACCAGTATGTTTCGAAATGATAGCTAAATATTACGGCAAATGCTATTCAAACTGGTTAGTTGTCTTGTTTTTTGATAGAAAAGTGGGAGAATTGATTTGTTCCAATAAATAAAATGTTAATTTTGCAGTAGTTATAAAAAACTAGCGGTTATGAAGAATGTGGTAGAGAATAGTGATTGGGATGTATGAAAAATAGTTCGTTAATTTTGTTGTATAATAATGCAGAATATTTGCCTTTTCACTTATCTTCAGGTTTCGAATCAAAAGGATGGGAGGTTACTCTAGATAAAAGACTGCTTGGAAAGGCTGCTGTCGTTGTTTTCCACCTTCCTACGTTACTTGATGTATTATCGGAAGAATTAGAAAAAACTGAAGGACAGTTTTGGGTTGCTTGGAAACATTCGAGAGAACGAGAATGGAGATTCAACACTAAACCAGTATGGGGAAATATATTTGACTTGTATTTATCTTATTCTCCTCAGTGCTATTGGAAATGCGCTACAACTTTTGGTTCTCAGCTACGTCCGTACAAACTAATGTATCCTTTATTGGACGAGATAACGAATTGGTTTAGAAAAATAGATTTTATGATAATTGGAACTCAAAAGGGAGGAAGTACTGCTTTGCATGACTACCTTCATCATCATCCTTCTTGTTGGGGATCATTTTTTAAAGAGCCCGGTTTTTTTCTTTACCCAACTGAATATGCGAAAGGATTTCCATTTTTTATGGAATATATGTGGAAGGAATATCCTCCTTTCCGTTATTCTTTATCCGATAGTCTTTTGTTTGAATCTACTACTTGGTATTCTTATTGGCATGAGGTTCCTGAAAGACTTTTTGAATACAATCCTCATTTGAAATTTATTTTTCTTGTTAAAAATCCCATTGATAGAGCTTATTCGCAATATAACATGTTGATAAATTGGAGGAAAAGCCAGCTTTTACATGAATATGAACTTTTCTCTGATAAAGAACAATTGAATATTTTATTAAAGAAGCTACTTGATACTCAGAATTTTCCCTTTTCGTATTGGGTCAATCAGGAAATAGAAAAGATAAGAAATCAGGAGAATACGCCAATAGATTTTTTTCCTGATTTTCTACATCGTGGATTTTATTATGAACAATTAGAGCGTTATTATCAGTTTTTTCCTGTGGAGAATATTTTAGTTATTGAACATCGTGAATTAAAAAACAATCGCATATCTACACTCAGAAAGATTGAACAATTTCTAAATATTTCCTATGTGGATTGGAATACAATAAATTTAGATGATAAGTTTGTCTCACAATATAATGTAAAATTACCTAGTGATATTCGTAATAAGCTTAAAGCTTTTTTCAAGCCATATAATGAGAAATTTTATAAACTCATAAAGAGGAACTTTGATTGGTAATAATTTATAGTTTGAGTTAGTATTTTCTATTTTTGCGAATCTTATCTGTGTTTGACTTCAGAAATAATTTTTTGGTATGTTGGACTGCATATTACTTTGGGAGACAAACTCCATTCGTTTATTCGCTCTTGCAAAATGCTCTCTTATTTTACCCTGCTGTTCCATATTACTTTGAGTAACATCCGAGTACCCAAAGTCCCTTTGTTCTGAGATAAAAGGAAAGATAACCATTTTGTTTGTGGCTAGTTTGGATATAACTCCATCGGCTGTGTCAGTATCCTGAAATGAATAATCCAGCATCTTATCAAAAAAACGATTATAAACAACAATGAACTGCGTGCACCAAAACCAGTCTACTTTATAGCGATGATATCCTTCAGGAATCGCTTGTCCAAATCCTCCAATACCACCAGTAAGTACTTCCGCTCCTTGTATATAAGCTTCTGTAACTTCTTTGAACAGTAATTTGGGAGAATAATTTTCCGTGAAATAATGGTCGTCTTCGCAAATGACAATGATGTCATCTCCTTTCTCTTTTGCCATTTTTATGATTTTGATCATACTATTCCACAATCCTACTGCACCGATAGGATGAACCGATGCTTCTACCCAATTTAACTCGAATTCTTCCTTGTTGTCGAACTCCTTAATTATATGTTGCTTACGTTCCACTCTTTCTTTCATATTGATAACATAAACCGGTAGATAAAAATCCGGTTGATGCTCGGATGCGAGCTGTTCTATGATCTTATTACTTTTATCGAGCCATATATCCCAGTTTAAACGTTCTTCAAAATCCTTTCGTGCTGTTTTCATTAGTTCGAAATATGTTGTATGGTTATTAAATGTCTCTTCAATTTTATCTGCATATTCCAGCGAAGAAGCGTCGATGTTGAACAGAAATCCATTTTCTCCTTCTTTGATAACTTGTGATACACCTCCTACATTAGTACCTAACGATGGAATACCATAGGCGCATGCTTCGCAGAAAGCTATTCCAAAGCAATCAAAACGAGTGGGTAGAATCAGAAAATGCGATCGTGTCAGGATCTCATGAAATTTTAACCTGTCATTGGAGTTTGTTTTGTCAATAAAAGGGTATATTTCAATATTCGGATCATTTGGTAAGGACATTGGAGGTTCACTTCCTATAATAGTGAGCGTACATTGAAATCCCCTTCCTTTTAGATTATGATAAATTTCAAGTACTTTGTTTCCACCTTTCATATTCCAATTTCTTCCGATAAATAAGAGGTTACATGGTGCATTTATCGGCGATACGTTATCTGGAATCGGGATGTTTTCTATGATATTCGCTCCAAATTCAACCACTTCTATTTTCTTGGCATCAGCATTGTAATCCTGCATTGCGCTCTGTTTTGCCCATTCCGAACAATAAATAATTTTATCCGCCTTTTGTATAGCGAGTGATTCCAGTTGTTCGGCTAGTTTGGCAAGACTTTCGTCCTGCCAGCTCATGTATTGATTAAACAGATGAAATGTAGTATCTCCAATATAAATAAGTGGTACATCCGAAACGAGATATGCGGAAAAAAAATAATCTCGGCATATAATTACATCATAACATTCCTTTTTCAATAGGTCAGAAAACGATTTACCAAAAAGCAACGCATAATTTTCAGGAAAGAATGTTTCATTGTTTTTGAAATTGGCTTTGTGGAATTCCCAAACCTCAGCAAACACAGTTTCGCCTACCCATATCACCCTATGTTTCTTTTGAAGTGAAGTGTATAGAGAGTAAAGAGTACCTGACCAGTTATTTTGATCATTAGGGTTTAATGAAGATAAAAAAGCGATATTCATGATTGTCCTAGTTATATCTAAAATAATTTATTAATTTTCAATTGAAAGATTAAACCATCGTATCGCGTTGTATTCTATTAAATAGATTCACAAAAAAACGAAATATGTCTTCATTAGACATCCATTTATTCTTTTCTAAATTTTCAAAATCGGATAATAGGCTATTTAATGTTTTATTATTATATACAGAGAGAAGATAGAGAAGAATTTCCTTTCTCAAGCGTATTGAACCTAAAGACATTTCCTCTTTCTTCGTTACGGTGACCTGCGTATCACTTCTTCTAAACATTAATAGTTCTTGTGGTTCTACAAATAATATTCCTCCAGCTTTCGCTATATCAAACCACAATTTATAATCTTCCACACAGGGGTAATTTTGATATTTAATATGGTGATTAAGCAGAAACTCTTTTTTAATCATCACACTAGGGTGAAGTAGCATGTTATATTTTAGTAACTCCAATACAGGTTCATGTATAATTCCATATCCAAGATGAGAAATTTTTCTTTCGTTGCCCTTATCGCTGAAAATCTTAGCCCATGTACCACAAACTGTGATATCCGGATTTTTTTTCATTCGTTTTAATTGAATTCTTAATCGTTCTGTATGCATGATATCGTCTGCGTCCATGCGTGCGATATAAGCGCCGGAAGCTAACTGCAATCCTTCATTTAAGTTTTGAATGAATTGATGTTTTCTTTTGACCAAATGTATTCTTTCATCTGCATAGTCCTGAATGATTTTCACAGTCCGGTCTGTTGAACCGTCATCTATAATAAGAAATTCAAAATCGGTCAGTGTCTGATTCAAGACACTGTCAATAGCATTCTTTATGTATTTTTCGCCATTTCTGACAGGCATTAAAACTGTTATTTCAGGCATTGTCTTGTTCTATTAATTGTTCATATACATTAATCGTATTATCTATCATCTTTGTCAGTGTGAATCTTTCTTGGTAGTTCTTGATTGCATTTGCGCTTAGTTTTAACCTTAAGGCTTCGTCATCTATCAAACGCATGATGGCATCCGCTAATTTTTCTTCATCTAGCTCTAAGCCAAAATCTTCATCAAATATTAAAGGAATTTTTAAAGCATTCACTTCATCTTCAAACATCTCGGAAAGTGCGTCTACGTCCGATACAATCATTGGTATACCAAACATTGACATTTCAATAGCTACATAGCTACATTGTTCATGCAAAGAAGGAATGACTCCTATAGTATTTGCTGAATATAATTCTTTCAGTTCATTAAAAGAAACAGCCCCCAATATTTCAATGTTTAGTTGTTTGTACGCTTTATGAATATGTGTCGACATATAACCAGTACATTGTCCAACTAATTTCAGTTTACAAAAGTACCCTCTATTAAATACTTTGTTCAACGCATTAAGTAGGCAAATCACTCCTTTTTCACGGCTGATTCTACCTACGAAAAGAATCTCTGGTATTCCATGTTTTCTTTCCTGCAAGGTAATCCCCGTATTATCCATACCATTATATATTACAGATATTTTGTCCGGATGAATACCATATGCTGAAACAATGTGTTTCATTGCGGAATAAGAGACACATATAATTCTATCAGATAAGGGATATGCAATCTTTTCTAGTTGATTATCGTTTATTAAATTGAATGTATTATTCAACCATTGAGAATACTGTTTTCTAAACTGGCTTTCGTTATATTCAAGGCTTAATTTCCAAGGAATGATATGTAAATGGGTCAAAGTATATCCGCCCAAAGACGATTTTAAAATATCGGCTAATTTAAATAGTAATAATTCTTGTACATGCCAAATTAATTGTTTCCTATCTTTTAAATAAGGGGATATTAGGTCGGATATGACGTTAAAATACTTAGTAAGCCAATATATTTCATTTCTCAGAGGCTTGGATTTAGATGGATATGGGATATTAGCAATTATCCTATCCTCCATCACTTCTAATTCTGGAAATATCAGACTGGTATTTAAACAAATGATGTGAACTTTAATACCGTTTATATGCCTCATGCCTTCTGTTAACATTTGAATATAGCGTACAACACCGGACGGATTTCCAGTTTCTATTCTGAGGATTACAATATTCTTTTCTGTCATTGTTGCATTAAATAGTGTCCGGTGGATCTTATATCTTGAAAATTAAGACATTTCATAAGTAGTAATTGAGGAATTCCTCCTTTTAGCCTATTTAATGTCAGTCGATTTCCTTTGTATAAATAAGATTCTTTATTAAACAGTAAGTTTGATAATTCTTCTTTTAAAGATGACCATTCGCTTTTTTTATTAAGAAGTTGCAATTTATTCAGATTGTAAATCGTGTCAATTGCCTCTTTTAAGTTTAGGGTTTCCAAAACCATATTTGAAAAGTAGCATTTTGTAATCGTATTTGCCAACTTTATGATATCTTTGCGTTTATGGTACAAGCCATATTGCAAAAGATTGACTCCAAACGATATATTGGTACAAACATATTTATCACTGATTAATTTTCTATGTGTTTGTACTATTATGTCAATTAATGTTTCTCCTCGAATATTTAATTCTTCATAAAGATTATATTGACAAAGCACTTTCGTAGCATGGTAATAGAATAAGTTACGTTCAAACAAGCTTTTAGGAATTAGTTTCAAATAATCACAGAGGTTCTCTATTAAATTGGGAACTATTTCATCAATATCAGATTCTGGAATATATGATTTAGAAGTTATTAAAAAAGATATAGCGTCGCTTTTAGATACAATATTGTTCATATCTGTTTTTAATTGTTTTATGAATGCTACTATTTCTTTATGTTCTTGACCATATAATTCCAGATAATCAGCTTCAATATATTCTTTTTCGATAAGATGAATAAGTGACCATGCTATTCCCATTTTTCCTTCATTAAATGTATTGCTTTTCATAGGAGAAGCTAGTACCTCTTGCAATAACTCAAAAGCATGTTTTTCAGCTAAAGCATCCTTAAAATAGTGAGAATATTCGAAAAGAATTAAAGAATACCCCATTTTACCAAACATCAGACTAGAGTTGTCTAATGAATATCCATGTAATAATATAAAGTTCACCAAAAAAATATTTTTCATACTTCGTTTATATTAACTCGCTTTAATAGGGAAATCTTCAATATTGAATTGTACTATGGCAGAATGGTTGTAGTCCTTCTTTGTGGCAATTTCAATAAGCAGTGTCCGAAATCAGTGACTTAGTATTGTTTCTTGACTTAATATCAATATTCAAGGTAGTCTTCAATCTTAAACTTTTCATCTTTTACAATAAATTTTAAATATCGACCATATAACATTTTCTTGTCAATGGTTATCAGGGGGCCAAAACTGTTTTCAGGAAACTTCCTTATTTGTTTTTCTAAATAAGATACAATCATTTTCTCGTCGGTAGATAATGCTTTCGGCAATAAGAGGTGTGGAATAATTTGTCCTGTTTTAGGGGCTACTTCCAATAGAAATGAATATTCCTTCCCAACATGTTTGCTAAATTCTGTAGGAAAATTTTCATTAATAAGAGGAGAGATTAAAAAATCTATATTCCTTTTAATGTCATCATACCAACATCCGTCTTCGCGTATTAATATCATACCTCCTTTTTGTGGGAAACAAGAAGATTCAAACTTACCCTCATCTGGAGTTATTTGTTTTTCGTCAGATATCCTGCCTTTATGAATGGATATGAGTGAAGCTTTCTTTGATACAATTGTATTAAATAGCTTTCTTGGGCAATGCAAAACGAATAATCTGCCAGTGAACCATTTGGCAATTATACCATTATAACCTGCGGGCACATCTTGATACATAGCTGATTCTCTCATTCCATATTTCTCTTTTATTTTTTGTAATTCAAGAGAAGCTTGTTTTAAGGAATCTTTGTTTTGCGGAAATATATCTTCTAAAAATAGATACTTACAGTTTCTGTTTGGGATTCTCCATTGAGCTACACAACAAAATTCTTTCTTTAAAGGTGAAGGATACATAAAGGAAGGCTCATAGAAGTAACCGGGAACATATATTTCGTCATAATCTTGAGGAACACTATTTTTACTATCCTTGAAAAGACTAAACATGTCAGTTAGAGACAGAATCTCATATTTGTCGTCTGCATTATTTTGAGCATAGATCAAACCGGGTAATAAATATACGAAAAGTGATATAATTCTATTTTTCATAATTGTTATTCTCAATATGGAATATAGGTATCAGTTGGCTCATGATAAATATAAAATTCTTTATATCCAATTTCTTGTAATTTACTCTTTGTTTCATAGTCTGCATCACTTGGATAGTTAGCATATTCACTCTGATGGTTATGATATTTTATATCACATCCACTATACGCCATTGACACTTCTTTTTCTTGATGATTGGTACCTGCGAAAAAATGATAAGTTGAACTATCCACGCACATAGACCATTCTACAGAAGTATTTTGAGTTAAAAAACTATAGATTTCTCGATTCTGTTCACTAGTACCTTCAATAACCAATTGACCAGAAGATATTTGAAAAGATGTACCTTGAGGTAATTTCATTGTTGGAGCCCCATCCCATGATCCCATTGATACAAGAACTTCATCTGAATTTGTTTCGTTTGAGTAAAGTACACGCCCATCCTCTCCAATTACATATAAGGTACCTCCGATTACTCCTTTTTCTTCATTTTGACTCAATACCGGCATCTCTTTCCGAATCTCATCAATAAGTGCTCTTGTTAATTTTTGCTTCATAAGTATTAAATTTTATTTGTGTGATTCTCCAAATATAGAAATAAATTCCCATCTTTACAAAGAAATATAAATCTTTTTTTATGCAAACAAGACAATTTCCCTGGGAGTACCAAATGGATGCAAAAGATTGTGGCCCAGCATGTATCAAAATGATAGCTAAATATTACGGCAAATACTATTCGTTACAATATTTGAGGGATTTATGCGGGATAACCAGAGAAGGAGTTTCCTTTTTGGATATTAGCTATGCTGCCGAAAAAATAGGACTAAGAACTGTAGCTGTAAAGGCGACTATGGAGAATCTGACTAACAGGATTCCACTGCCATGTATCATACATTGGGACCAACACCACTTCGTTGTTGTGTATAAAACAAAAAAAGGGAAGATATATGTTTCAGATCCTGCCAAAGGCTTGCTTTCCTACCCGGAAGAGGATTTCAAAGACAGATGGTATAAGGAAGGGGAAGAATTCGGGATGCTGATGGTATTGGAGCCTATGGCAAACTTTAAGCAAATAGAAGCTCATGAACGGATAGAAAGATTCAAAAGTTTCGAAAACCTTCTCAACTATTTTACACCATATAAAAAAGCATTCGGCATATTGTTCGCTATCATGCTGATAGCTACCGGACTGCAAGCCGTACTTCCGTTTATCTCAAAGTCTGTAATAGATATAGGTATATATACTCAGGATATATCTTTCATCTATATGATGCTAATCGGCAATATTGTTCTTTTACTCAGTATAACACTGTCCAATGTATTAAGAGACTGGGTATTGCTGCATGTTTCTACCCGTGTCAATATCTCTCTCATATCGGACTATCTGATCAAACTGATGAAGCTACCGGTGACTTTCTTCGAAAATAAGCTGGTCGGTGATATCCTTCAACGAGCAGGCGATCATGAAAGAATACGCAGTTTTGTGATGAATAATTCTTTGGGGATGTTCTTCTCCATCATTACATTCGTTGTATTCAGCATTATACTGTTGATTTATAATTCTATGATCTTTTTTATATTCATAGCGGGCAGCGGAATCTATGTGGCGTGGATTTTCACTTTTCTGAGTATACGTAAAAAGCTCGACTGGGAATATTTTGAACTGAATGCCAAGAACCAAAGCTATTGGGTGGAGACCATTGAAAATGTTCAGGAAATTAAAATAAACAATTACGAAGACCTTAAACGCTGGAAATGGGAAGCTATTCAGGCAAGGATATACCGGCTGAATCTGAAAGTGTTGAAAATCAATAATGCACAGTCACTCGGTGCGCAATTCATTAATAGTATGATGAATATTGCCGTTACATTCTACTGTGCCATTGCTGTAATCAATGGAGATATAACTTTCGGGGTCATGATTTCAACACAATTTATTATAGGTATGCTGAATGGACCTGTGGCGCAGTTGGTCAGCTTTATGCAATCTGCCCAGTATGCTAAAATCAGTTTTATGCGTATCAATGAAATTCATCAGTTGAAAGATGAAGACGATTCTTCGCCGGTGGTGAGCAACAGTCTCAGTTTACCTTTAGACAAAAGTTTATATTTGAAGAATGTATCATTTCAATATTCGAGAAATGCTCCGTTGGTTTTGAAAAATATCACGCTGCAGATTCCCAAAGGAAAAGTGACCGCTATCGTTGGCGATAGTGGATGCGGCAAATCCACTTTACTCAAACTGTTGTTACGGCTTTACATGCCCTCTTATGGAGAAATCTGTATGGGAGATATGAACGTGAATAATATCAGTCTGCGCAATTGGCGAGCCAAATGTGGGTGCGTGATGCAGGATGGAAAGTTATTTAACGATACCATACAGAATAACATTGTACTGGATGATGCCAATATTGATTATGATGCGTTGCAGAAAGCAGTTGAAGTAGCCAATATCAGTCATGAAATAGAAGCCATGCCACAGGGATACCAGACGATGATCGGAGAAATGGGCAGAGGTTTAAGTGGAGGGCAACGGCAACGGGTGTTGATAGCGAGGGCGCTCTATAAAGATCCGGACTATCTGTTTTTGGACGAAGCGACGAATGCACTGGATACCATTAATGAGCAAAAAATAGTGAAGGCATTAAATAATGTTTTCAAAAACAGGACTGTCATTGTGGTAGCTCATCGGCTTAGCACGATTCGCAGGGCAGATCAAATCATTGTGTTAAAAGCAGGAATAATCATAGAGACAGGCAATCATCAAAGCCTGATGACAAATAAACAGTATTATTATAATTTAATTCAAAGTCAGTATGAGCCGGAAACAAATACCTTCTCCACAGAAGAAAGCACAGACTAAACCATCCGGAAGAAGCGAAGAACTGGATGAGATTATTGACCGGATGCCCATGGCTTTCGGAAAATGGGTGGCATTGGCAGTCATTGTATTTGCAGCATTATTTCTATTGTTCGGATGGATTATCAAATACCCGGACATGGTGACCGGGCAAATTAAAATTAATGCGCAGAACCCGACCATAAGACTTGTTGCCAACAGTACGGGGAATTTGCTGCTTCTTTCGCACAAAGCACAGGAGGAAGTGAAGAAGGGAGAGTATATAGCTGTCGTGCAAAACCCTGCTTCTACAGAGGATGTACAGAAGATTGCGGATATAATGGGCAAAATCAGCATGGAGGATGTGCAATTACCAACATTCAGAGACAGCTTTCCCGATAAAATGTCTTTGGGGGAAATTAATTCCCAGTACTATGCTTTTCTTGCCGCTCTAAAAGCCTGGTGTGATTATATGAGTCGGAACGTGTATGAAAAACAAAAGGATAATATTGCGGCAGGCATTCAATGGAAAAAAGAGATTGTTGGTGAAGCGGAGGAGGCACGGAAAGCGGCAAAAGACAGAATGGACGTCGCTCAAAAATGGCTTAAACGCTATACTTCACTCGATCGGCAACAAATAGCGACTTATGAGTATGAGACTGATCAAGTGAAGAATAATTATTTGACCACTGTACAAGAAGTACAGAACATAAACAGGGAAATTTCTTCGACCCGAATGCAAATAACAGAGGCATACCATCAGCTGGAACAGCTGGAGATTGAACAGAAGGAAAAGGAACGAAATCTGCAAGTAGAACTTTTGTCTACTTATCAAAGCCTTCGATCCAACATTGCTGCATGGGAACAGAAATATGTGCTCAAGGCTCCTTTTGATGGAAGGGTCGAATTCTTGAAGTTTATTGCGGACGGACAATTCGTTGAGGCAGGGGAATCTATATTTGGAATCATACCGAAAGAGAACCATATATATGGGCAGGTACTATTGCCGGCCAGCGGAGCCGGAAAAGTAAAACAAAACAGTAAAGTCGTTATT
Source organism: Bacteroides faecis (assembly GCF_020091505.1). Lineage (NCBI taxonomy): Bacteria > Pseudomonadati > Bacteroidota > Bacteroidia > Bacteroidales > Bacteroidaceae > Bacteroides > Bacteroides faecis. Next base: position 2,617,598 of record NZ_CP081916.1, read on the forward strand.
AAACTGGAGAACTATCCTTATATGGAGTACGGATATATCGAAGGATATGTATCTTCCATCTCCCTGGTCACCCAAACGCAAAAAACAGAAAAAAGCACTGTTGAAACTTATCTGATTAATGTAGAACTGCCCAATGGACTCACGACTAACTATGAGGAGGTTTTGGACTTTAAATATGAATTAGGAGGAACTGCCGATATGATTGTAAAAGACAGAAGATTGATAGAGCGCCTGTTTGATAATTTAAGATACCGGACTAAATAAACTCCATACTTAAATTTGCTCTCCAAGTGAATTAAACATAGATTTTGCTCCCATGCTCTCACTTTCTGCCTGTATCCCTTTATTCATCGTGGTTTTAGCTATGGTAGCAAGTGTGGTGGCAAGTATGAGAGCAAGCTGTTGCTCTCACTTTACTATATTGTATTTTTTATTGTTTCTTCAATGTTATCTTTTGGTTTACAGTGTGTTAATGTCTGACGTGTCAACCATTAACAATTGATTTCTCAGTTATTAATAATTGAGAAATCAGTTGTTAATAGCTGATAATTCATGTATTATTGACTGATAAATGATTTAGTGCTACTTGAAAGAACAGGGTAATTGAAATACCTGATATGGTCGAATGAATCGAATCATGTGGTTCATTCACTCCAATCAAAGGAGCTTTTGTTAGTTTCATACGCTTGAAACCTTTGGTTTCATGCGGTGAAACTATAGTTTCCAAGCAATGAAACTAAAAGTTTCAAGTAATGAAACCAATAGTTTCAAGCGTATGAAACTCTTATTGGAACTTTTGTTGTATTTTATTGTAAGGATAATATAGGATAACAGGCAATTTTATCCGGAGAAAAGTTTGTGCCTCGTCATATTTTATCGTACCTTTACAGGACTTAAACGATAAACAATATTGGTAGATAAACAGACAAAAAAATAGAATGAAAATAACTTTAATCAGACAAGACAGCGGGAGTGGAAAAGAAGCTCTGAGCATATGTGAAGCAGGTACATTATTCAACAAAATGAAAACGGAAACAAAATCGGGACACATTACGGCTTTGCGAGAACTTATACCGATGCTGGAAGGTACGTACAGTCAGTACGAACATATAGACAAATTGCCATATATCTATTCTGCTGTAGAATATACCCGCACCAAAGAAGGCGAACGAAAAATGAAACAATATAACGGCTTGGTACAGTTGGAAGTGAAGCGGCTGGCAGGCTTGTCCGAAATGGAATTCGTGAAGCGGCAGGCGGCACTTTTGCCTCAGACCTTTGCCGCTTTTTGCGGTTCCAGTGATCGCAGCGTGAAGATATGGGTACGTTTTGCCTTACCGGATGACAGAGGACTGCCCGAAAAAGAAGCGGAAGCGGAATTATTTCATGCCCATGCCTACTGGCTGGCGGTGAAATGCTACCAACCGATATTACTTCCTTACGATATTGCCCTGAAAGAACCTGTGCTGACACAGAAGTGTCGCATGACACTGGATGAGTCTCCTTATTATAATCCTGATGCAGTGCCGTTCTGTCTGGAACAACCGCTCACGATGCCCGGTGAAGAAACTTTCCGGCAGCGCAAACAGGGTGAGAAAAATCTCTTATCACGGCTGCAACCGGGATATGAGTCTGCGAAAACCTTCACGAAGATTTACGAGGCAGCATTGAACCGTGCGTTTCAGGAAATGGAAAACTGGAAACGTGGAGATGATTTGCAGCCTTTGCTTGTACATCTTACCGAACAGTGCTTTAAGTCCGGCATTCCCGAAGAAGAAGCAGTCCGACAGACACTCATTCATTATTATCGGGAAGAGGATGAACGGACCATACGTTCGACGATTCATAATCTTTATCAGGAATGCAAGGGTTTTGGCAAGAAAAGCAGCATAGGCAGGGAACAGGAGACGGCTTTTCTGATGGAAGAATTTATGAACCGTCGTTATGAATTTCGTTATAATACCGTGCTGGATGATCTGGAATACCGTCAGCGTGATTCCATTCACTTCTACTTTAAGCCTGTAGACAAACGTGTGCGCAACAGTATCTCTATCTGTGCTTTGAAAGAGGGCATCAATGCCTGGGATCGTGATGTAGACCGTTTTCTGAATTCGGAATATGTTCCGTTGTACAATCCTGTAGAAGAATATCTTTATGATGTCGGTCGTTGGGACGGGAAAGACCGTATTCGTGCATTGGCCGGACTGGTTCCTTGTACGAATCCGTATTGGAGGGAGTTGTTTTACCGTTGGTTTCTGAGCATGGTGGCGCATTGGAGAGGAGTGGACCGGCAGCATGGAAACAGTACGTCACCTTTGCTTGTCGGCCCGCAAGGGTATCGCAAGTCCACATTTTGCCGGATTATCCTGCCGCCGGAATTGCGTTTCGGCTATACAGACAGTATCGATTTTAAGAGTAAGCAGGAAGCGGAGCGTTATTTGGGACGTTTTTTTCTGATCAACATTGATGAGTTCGATCAGATCAATGTCAGTCAGCAGGGGTTTCTGAAACATTTGTTGCAAAAGCCTGTCGCCAACTTACGCAAGCCTCATGGTAATACTATCCGTGAAATGCGCCGTTATGCTTCCTTTATCGGTACCAGCAATCAGAAAGATTTGCTTGCCGATCCCAGTGGTAGCCGTCGTTTCATCTGTATCGAGGTGACAGCTCCTATTAAAACCAATACTACCATCAATTACAAACAGCTTTATGCCCAGGCGATGGAAGCTATTTATAAAGGCGAACGTTACTGGCTGAATGATGAGGATGAAAAGATTTTGAAGCAGACGAACCGTGAGTTTGAGCAGGCAAGCCCGTTGGAGCAGTTGTTTCATTGTTATCTTCGTCCGGCAGAAGAGAAGGAGGAAGGCGAGTGGATGACGTCCATGCAAATTTTGAATTATTTGCAGACAAAGACACGTGACAAGTTGGCTATCAATAAGGTAGCGGTATTCGGTCGTACGCTTCAGAAACTGAATATTCCTTGCCGGAAGTCTGCTAAGGGAATGCTTTACCATTTGACGAAAGTAGAGTAACTGGTTTTAAAAAAGTGAGGGCAACTGCTTGCTCTCACTTTGCTACCACTGGATCTCTCATCGCTGGAGGTCCGATGAATAGGGACGTTGAAGTCATTTGTGGTAGCATGGGAGCAAATATCAGTTATAAATCAATGGGGATTTCTTCCATCCGTTGCAATTCCCAGGTACGGAACTGTACCACAATGCAATGTAGCTTCGTGTTCTGTACAAACTGACGTACTTTGGGAGCGGCAGCATATTCTCTGATCTGTGCAACGGCTTCTTCCCATTGTGTTTCGGCTTTCGCATCGGAATCTTTCTCCGAAAGGTATTTCAATTCTATGATATAGCTATGGTTTACTTCATAATGCAACAGGTCCGGCATTAAGAATAAGTCGCAGTAGCCATGATTCAGCTCTACTTCCGGGGCAGTCAGGTAATAAGCATTCACACTCATGTAGGCAGTAAAGAATCCTTGGATATTTCGTTCACCTTCAATGGCACTACGTACTGAAGAATTTTCTTTGTAAGCATGGGCGATAAACTCCAGTGTTTTTTGCCATTGGCCGTCGAATGCCATATCATCAAACAAATCTCCTAAGCTATTCAAATCGATATGCCGTTTCTCTTGATATTCTTCCAATAGGAAATCGTAATATTGCTTACGTACATTATTGTTGGGAATGCCCAGTATCAGACGGACCCCGCGTGTGCCGGTGATGGTCAGCATGCCATAATAAAAGAGCAGACTGGGGAAGATTTCCGGGTTGGCAATTTCGGTAGCGGGAAAGGTCGTCACTAAGTTAGTGATAATTTCTCCCTCTTCGGTGATTTTGCGCAACACACCTTTGCGGTTCCCGCCCAGTTTGTCCAGTCGGATCAACTTCTTCATTTTGTTATAATCCGTGCGGGTGTTAGGGTCAATCATCTGTTTAGGAGATTTCCCCAACGTTATATAATGGCGCAGATAATAAAATACCATGTCGCAGTTGAACATTTTCGGATCACGTTCCAAGCTTTCTTCCGCAAAGCAATAATTGTCATACCACGGTTTCATTTCCTGAATCATCGCATCTATATCCGTATCTGCCGACAGTTGTCCTGCGTCTTTATAATATTGGAGCATGGTTCGCACATCCGTTTCACTGAAGCCCAGCATCATATTGAATTGAAAGTCAGTACTGATGTTCCATCCAATATTGAATCCGCTGGTGAGATCATCTAATGTGACGGGGCTGACGCCCGTCATGAAGATACGTTCGAACATGCCTTTAAACTTCTTGAAAATCTCCCGATAGAATCCGCTGGCATGCGTCAGGGCATGGTAGACTTCATTTCCTTGTTCGTTAAGAACTACGTTGGTGAAGTTGTCGTATTCGTCGATAATCAGATAGAGGCGGGAGGCATTGTTGCGGGCTTTCCGATCCAGAAAATTCAGTTTATTGGTGGAGCCTTCCAATTGCTTCATTTCTAATGCAAAGCCCGGATAATAGTATGGTTCATAAATAGATGCGAAATCATCCAGTCCGCCGCAGCAATAATCGTCAAAGTGTTGTGCCAATGTTCCATCAATTCCGGCTATGCGTGAGAAATCGAGAAAAAGTATCTGGAATGCTCCCTGCAAAGGAGTGGGCCGGCTGCCTATCCATAAATCACCGAAGCGTTTTTGAAATTTTTCTTTTTGCGAGATGTCATAATAGGCACGAAGCATGCTCAGGAAAATACTTTTGCCGAAACGCCTCGGGCGTATAAAGAATAAACTGCTGGGTTGCTTCTCCAGTAAAGGCAGATACATGGTCTTATCTACATAATATTGATTTTGTTCCACCACTTCCACGAAATTGGAAACTCCATAAGGGATTCTCTTAGCATCATTCATCATAATTCCTGTTATTTTAGTTCATTGCTCACGGAATAAGACAAAAGTAGTCTATTCCGGCTGAAAGAACAAAGAAAAGGAGAGGAAAGTTGGAACTTGAAGTGGAGAACTTATGATATGTCATGCTTTGATTTCGTTTCGTCGATTAGTCTTTATTTCTTGTTACTCCCGTACTCGTTTCACCGTTTCCTCAACCAGACTATCCAAATCAAAATCAATATTATAATCCTTTTTTATCTGAATGTTTCTTATTTGATTGACCAATGAATGCGGTTTCACTCTTCGGGTCATTTCTATTTCCATTAGTCTTTCGGGAAAACGTTTGCGAATTTCATCAATATCTCTCATAAACAGTGAATCTTCTTTCTCGTAGAGGGCATTGGCTGCTTCTGCCAGAATGAAAGCTCCCAGACTGTCAGGATATTGCTTTAATACCGCCTGAAGAAAGGCTCTGCTTTGGCCGAAACTTTCGTGAGCTTCGGTGTACATGTCTTTGGCAGCCTGAAGTAATCCTAGCTGAAACAGATATTCACCGGTAATTGCTTTTTTCTTCATCGCGAGCGTTTGTACATGCAGGGCGGAGTCCAGTTCTCCCATTTCAGATAAAAGCTTGGCTTTTATGCCATAATAGTCGGGATTTAGACTGTCGATTGCCAAAGCTTTATCCAGAAAGCGGATGCATTTTCGAGTGGAGTCTACGTCATAAGAAGATTCCATTAGTGTCATTGCTTGCTGGTAGAAACTGTCTGCCTGAAGATTGATATGATGAGGAGTGATGTCTACTTTGGGCTCTTGCCGGGAATGGCAACCTGTGGTTGTAATAATCATTGACAAGATAGTTAATAAGAAGCCCGATTTTCTGGATTTTATATTCATAATTCTTATCATCTAATTTTATAAAAAGTAAGACTGGCGAAGAACTCGATAAGAAAATGTGTCTAATCTGATATTATTTTGTTCTTCGTCAGTCTTTTCTTGTTTTATTAAATGCCTAGCTGTTCTCTTGCCCAGGCTTCATCATGTCTTATTCTGTAAAGGTATATCTCGGACATATTCCACCATGCGCTGCCTGCGACAGTATAATTTAATGGATCTTTGTCACGGCGAGCCGTAGGAGTAAATCGGATATAGTTATAGGCTTGTTTTCCGCTCACATTGTTTTTAGCGGTAGCATGTCCACCGTTTGTTGTCGGCAGATTGAACTCTTCACTACCCATACTTTCAAAGAACTCACCGTTCATGCTTCCATATATCGTTGCGGCTTTTACGTCGCCTCCGTTATTCACTCCGCTTTGACGTGCATCATATTCAAAACAAAGGTCTTTTAATGGTTTGCTCAGTTTGATCTGGACATAATGGGCTTCTGTTGTAACAGGAGCATTCCATTTAGTATGATAATAAGTACTGACTTTGCCATCAATCAATGCCGGTAAACCACCTCCGTCTCCGACATGATTGGCATTGTCGGAAAGCATGTCGATAGTAAGAGTAACCCGTTCCATCTCGGAAGCTTCGCCGGAAATGCCTGTCACTGTTACCGGACTATCTGTCTCCATACCCGTAGGACCATAGGTGTTGATAGTAAATGAGTATTCACCTGCACATTGGTAAGTATCATCTATGATATAGGATGTTGTCTTATAGTCATTTATCACGATCTCTTTATTTTCTTTCGTGACTTTATCGTAATAGGTAATCTTTATCTTGTTGAAGTCTACATCTTCAGGTATCTCCCATTGCAGCTGAATACTTCCGGCTCCCGGAGTAGCAGTAGCATTGATTACATTTAAAGGAGGTGTCGCGATAAATCCGGCCTGTTTTACTGTGACTATGAACTGACTTGGTACTTTGTCGGTGCTATTGGTGCTCTTGAAGGTTATCTTTCCTTCACGAGGTTGATTCTCAACTTCAGTGTTGGCTTTAATGATAAAGCTTTCGGAGACATCACGCAGTGCTCTTGAAGCGGGTAGTGATACTGGAGTGATCCAGGATTGGGCGGATTCTTCGATTTCATAGGTATATGACACTTCACCGGCAGGAGAATTCACTTTGAAAGGAATAGTGATTGTTTCTCCCATTGCCTTCACTTCATAAATCTTCTTGTCTTCATCGATTTCGACTATATAACCTCTGGGTTGTTGCTTTATCAGGAAAGAAGCTGTATAGCTGTAATTCTGGGAAGACTGGAGGATAATCGTACAATAACGTACGTCAGTCTCGGTGCTTTTATCCAGCGTAAATTTCAGTTCCTGTTTGTTTACGTCTTCCGCTGCACGCGTCTTTGCATCAAATGTGGCAGGTTGCTCTGCCAGACGTATCCAGTCGCAAGTGTCTGGTATAATGATATTATCCAGATTCAGGTTGGTTGCTACAGGAATTGTCAATGTTTCTCTTTCTGCATCTATTATTTCTACATATCCTTCCTGTTGTAGCTTGTCACCTATCAGGATGGCCGGTTCTTTACCAAACTGCGAGACAGTGATGGAATAGCTTTGATGACCATAGGCTACAGTGATTTCTGCCCGGCGTTGTTTGTATATATTGTTTGCACTGGTAGATACGACTACTTTGCCCTCGTGTTGTACTACCTTGCACCATTCTGCATTGGACTGGGCACTCCATCTGTCGAGTGGTACATTGGTCTGCACTTCAATTTCATGTTCTCCTCCCAGAAGTGGGAAAGTGATAGGTGCCTGACTTTTATCAGGAACTACGAGCGTTTCTACTTTAAACTCGGTTTCGTAATCGGGCGAACAAGAGATAAGTCCGGAAGCAATTCCGAATATGCTTGCGAGCCCGATGATTAATATATTTTTTTTCATACTCATTTGATTTGATTACAAGTTATCTACTCTTGGGTTAAATTCATATCGTAGTTTGGCTTTCACTTCCCGGTAAGGGGCGGTGGATTCCAGGCGATATTTATAATGCAGACGGAACTCTTTGTAATAAGTGGCACGTCCGTCGGGAGTACGGATAGCGTTTAACAGGAATGTGTTGTCGTAATCATCGATTGGAGTAAGTTGTACTACATCGACCGGATCCACTTCCACATCATTAACTCTGTCATGCGCTCTGATGGTAAGTTCTCTGGCCTGAGGATTCTCCGGTTGCTGCTCGCCAATTTCCAGAATGATACTCTTAGATACAATTCTGCTTCTTGCTGTCTTATAATCGCCAAGATCTTCATCACCTGCCATCATGCGTACCGAATTGGCACCGATCGGGAATACTTGATTGGCATTTGTCGGTCTACGGACTTCGGGACTACCACTGGGGTTAGGAATTACAATCGTACTGCTTGTATAATTGTAGTAGGTAGAAGTCTTTGTCGTTGCGTAATAGTTTTCTTTATAGATACGCAATAATACATGACTTTTATCCGGATTATAATTAGGTGTTTTTTCCGGATCTATCTTGTAATCCAGAAAATAAATAGAATCCGGTGAAATCTTTTCCAGATTTTTCAGATAGATCGGAAACATTACTTTGGAAGTGCCTGCCTGAATATCCAGTTCCTTATTGGGAAAATCATAGCATTCATCGGGAAGCAGTTTGGCAAATTTTTCTTTTTCTATATCAAAGTTGGATTTGTTGTATGCTTTCAGCAAAGAGTCCGATTCCAGAAGAGCTACATGGTGTGTGTTAGGGCTTATTTGTGAGCCGCTAACCGTGGCAACCAGATAGATCGTATCTTTTTCTTGTCCTACATTAGCCACCTGCCGGTCGTAGATCAGACTCGAATTACTGAGTAAGCCTACTTCGTTCCGGTATTGTTCCTGGTCGAAATCGTATTCATTGCAAGCACTTAATACACCTATAAGGGTGCAGAGCATTATATTAAATTTCTTTTTCATATTCAGTCTGTTATTCATGTTTTGATATTATCTGTCCCATCCGAAATTCTGGTCGGCATTGGGAACCTTCAGCAATTCATCATGGCGGATCGGTAAGAATACCATTTTAGGCAGTGCAATGCGGTCTCGCACATTTTGTGTATTGATCGTCACAATATTCCAGAATCCTTCATTACCGTTGGCGTTTGTACGGTCTTTTGTCACATCCAGTCCCCGCCAGTTGGAGCTGTTGGCATCTTCGTCCAGATAGGTTCCCCACCTGCGCGTATCGAAATATCGGTATCCTTCGTTAAAGAGCTCTACCTGACGTTCATTGCGGATGATTTTTTCAAAATTGTCTGCTTCTGCCATGTCGTTGGCATCTACTCCCGGCAAGCCGACGCGATAACGTATCATGTTGAAATATTTAGCCATTTCTGCCGGATCACGGCTAACGGTTTCCTCAATAAGTGTACCTGTATTGTCGGATACTTCTACGGTCACTGTACCTTCTACACGGTTCAATGCTTCTACATATTCCAGTAGCACTTCACCATAACGAATGATAGGGAACGGTTTAGGGCTGGTGACGAATGCGCCTTTTACACTCCCTTTGCCGTTAGCCCATGAGTCGTCCGGATGAATGTATTTGACGGGAACATAACCGCTGACACTGTAGTCGTTTACGTTATTTCCGGCACCGGCAATTCCGGCATTGGTATCATCGTGAGAATACCAGAATTGCTGATTGACGTAGGAGGCGTCGGTAGAAGCTGAACTCATCGGCCAGTAGCGACCCGGAAAACCTATCGAGGCATAGAAGCGTGCCGAACGATTGGCGTACATCATAGGTACGTTTTCCCTCAGTAGGTATGTCCCCAGTTTTTTGGATTCGCCGGTGAGTCTGCTGAAGTCCGGTTCATATGGATATTCTGCCGATGAATTATGAATAGTCCGCCCATCTGCCATCAGATAGCAATCAATTACCCTCTGCGGCACAGACATTGAACCCCATCCGCCAAACTTGACAGGGAATGAGTGATGGGTATAGTTAGTGACGTTACTGGATTCCATCGCCCAGATGAATTCTTTATTAGTCTGTATGATACCTTCTCCTGTGAACATGTCGGAGTAAGAGTGATAAGGATCGATATTGCCTGCTCCGTCAGGGAAGTTAGCAGTAGGGACATTGGAGGCCAGAGGATATGGGTTCTGGGCATCTGCTTCCACTGTATGTAGCTCGTATCCCATTTTGGTCAGCTGTTTGGCGGCAGCTGCTGCGACGGCCCAGCGTCTCGGGTCATACTCTTGATTGACATAGTAGGCTCCGTCGCTTTTACGTTTCCAGGTCCCGAAACATTTACGGGCTGCAGCTCCGCCATTGAAAAGCGGTGAAGCCTGGAAGAGGCGCAAACGGGCGATGAGTGCCATGGCTGCTCCTTTGGTCGGACGTTGATAATAGTTGACGCTTTGCTCATCCGCCGAATAGATGCCTTGAGTTGCCAGGCGGAATTCATCGCATATATAATCTACAGACTCATCATAGGTAGCCCGTTCGCGATTATAATATTCGGCAGGTTCGGAGGTGCTCAGTTCTTCATCGCCCACGATAATCAACGGTCCCCAGTTCATCAAAAGATGATAATAAGCGTACCCACGCATAAAGTGAACATATCCGATATAACGTCTTCTGTCCATTTCGTTCATATCAGGTACATTGTAGACTTCTTTGAGCATTTTGTTACATCTTGCTACAATGACATACATGTCGTACCATTGGTTTTGGATAGGCAGATTTCTGCTGTTGATGGTACCTACGGAAAATTGTAGTCCCCAAAATTCATTTGTCTGATATTTAAGTGTTATTTCGTCCGAAGCAGATTCCCCCGGATTCCAGGAATTTCCCCAGATAGCCCCTGCGTCGGGAAAACCTTTCGGAGTGTTCCAGAGATAACCTTCAGCATTTTTCTTGCTGTGAAAGATGGAGTCTTCTTTGAAAGTAGCTTCGAAGTATGGGTCTACATCCAGAAAATTGCAGGAACTGAGTAGTAGTGTACTTCCTACTGTTGCTCCCAATATTATTTTGAATAACTTTTTCATGAGTGTTCTATATTATTTTTAGAATTTAAGATAAACCTGGAACGTGTAAGTTGCCGGTATCGGATAAGCGGCCCCGTTTGCAGATGCCTGTTCCGGATCAAAATACTTCACTTTGTCGATAGTAAAAAGGTTGTTGGCAACAAACTCCAGATCGACAGAAGATAGTCCTGTCTTTTTTATCCATGGAGTCTTCAGGTTGTACTTCAGACTGAGTTCCTGAAAGCGCAGGAAAGAACCGTTCCGTTTCCAGAAAGAGGAAAGCTGGGAGTTGTTCGTATTGCCTCCATAGGAGAGACGTGGGAATTCTGCATGGGGATTTTCCGTAGCGGTGGTGCCTGAATACCATGCGGGCGTCCATCTGTTCTTGGGATTGTTGGCCAGCTTGATAACGTTGCCGAGTTCTCCGTTATAGAAGGGAATCCATCCTGCGTCATTACCGAGTCCCGAACGGTAGTAGTCTACTTTTGCCGAACCTTTGAAAAGGAAGCTGAGGGTTAAGTCTTTCCAATGAAAATCGGCTCCGAACCCATACATTACCCGGGGGAGTTGGTTGGAATAGGACAAAGGTACTTTGTCATCGTCATTGATAATACCGTCTCCATTTACGTCACGATATTTGATATCTCCCGGACGAATGCGGCCGAATCCGCTTTGGTCGGCACTTGTGTTGATTTCTTCTTTACTGGAGAAGAGGCCTTCTGCAATATATCCGCGAAGGATGTTAAAGGGTTTTCCGGTTACACTCAGATAATCATAAGGTAACTTGTTTTCTTCATAGTAATCAATAATATTCTGAGAGAAAGTGTAATTGCCGCGTACAGTGAAGCTCATGTCTTTATTGATCTGGTGGAAGAATTCGAAGTTTCCGTCCGAACCATAGCTATGCATTTTTCCTACATTTGATTTCGGGACGGTAACCATACCTACAAACTTAGGCAGCGTCACACGATCCTGGAAGATGTGGTCACGTGTATCGCGGAAAAAGTCGACAGTGACAGAGAGCTTGTCGTGGAAGAACTTGGCATCGATACCAAAGTTGAGCTTCTTTGCTACTTCCCATTGAAGGTTGTCGGCTCCTTTCACGGTTTCTGTAATACCCCGTTCACGATATCCCCAGTAAGAGGCGGCATTGTCATTGATTAATGTCAAATAAGGGAACCGGTCACCACTGATCTGGTCATTACCTACCTGACCGTAGGAGCCGCGGAACTTGAGGAAGCTTAACCAGGGAATGGCCTCATTGACCCAGTTATAGGATGTCGGTACCCAGCCTACAGCAATGGAAGGGAAGAAACCGAATCTTTTTCCTTTTTCGAATTGTGCAGAACCAGTGTAACCGAAGTTTGCATCAATGAAATAGCAATTGTTATAGCCATAGGAAACACGTCCTGATAAGTTTTGACGGCGTTGAGGAATGGCATTGATACCCATTGCGTCATACTTCCATTGGGTGTTATGAACATCTTCCATGTAATATAAAGCCAATGCTCCTAGTGAGTGCAAACCAAATGTACGGTCCCAGTTGGCTTTGGCTTCCATGTAGTATTTTCTGTATCTGTTGTTATTTTGTGTATATTTCATGTTCTCTTTGGCAGTACGCAATGTTTTGATGAGTACACCTTGTGAACTTCTTCCTGTAGCGCGGTAGAGGTCAGGCCATATGTAACGTCCTTCATTGAAATAATTGATATTTTCGCTCATCGCTTGTACCGACGCTGTCATTCCTTTCAGGAATCCTCCGAATTCCTGTTCAAGTTTGAGTGTAAGCATATTACGCTGAGTTTCATCTTGCGTGTATCCGGTGTTATTCAGCATGACATACGGAGAAGCAAGGTCATGTTTTCCATAAGAAGGGAAGGTGCCGTCTGAATAGGTTTTAGGAAACATCAGTGGAGTTAGCTGACGGACTGCTGACCATACCGTATTCGTGTTTTGTCCACCCGGGCTGGTATAGTTGGAAATATATCCGTCCAGACCAAAATAAACTTTGGTTGTTTTGGTCAGATTCATGTCGATATTGGCACGGTATGTTATTTTTTTATATGACAAGGGCTTTTTGAACAGGTTGTCTTCCTGCCGGTAGGCCGCTCCTTCATCCTGATACCCTAATGAAAGATAATATCTGGCTATGTCGCCTCCTCCTTGTGCATTGATGTAATAGTTCTGCTGTATAGATGTGCGTTTCATTATTTCATCTATCCAGTTAACATCCGGGTAAAGGTCTTTATCCAAATTGTATTTTATCAGATCCAGTTCCAGACGGGAGTAAAGGTCGTCTTCACCCGACATGGCACGTGCCTCATTGGCAAGGAGAGCGTAGTCATAAGCTCCCAGGTATTCGGGCAGACGTTTGATATGCGATACCTTTAATGTTGCTCGTCCTGTGATGGTAAGTTTGCCTGTTTCTCCACGTTTAGTGGTAACCAAGACCACGCCATTGGCACCTCGGGTACCATACACAGCGGTGGCGGAGGCATCTTTCAGGATACTGAACGATTTTACATCATCAGGATCAATGTCTTCAAGGCGGCCTTCGATACCGTCAATCAGCACTAATGCACCGGAGCTGGCTCCGAAAGTACTGATACCACGAATCCAGAAGTTAGAGATGTTTTTTCCCGGTTCGCCCGAACTCTGCATGGTGATGACACCAGCCAACCGTCCGCCGATCATGTTGTTGAGGGAAGTACCGGGAGTACTGAGCTGGGCTACATCAATGGTACTGATTGCACCTACTACTGATATCTTTTTTTGTGAAGTCATACCTGTGACCACTACTTCGTCAAGTTTGGTGTCATCTTCTTCCAGTGTAACTTTGAGTGTCATTTCATCTTTAGTCACCAGTTTCTCGATAGATTTCATTCCAATAGCCTGAATGACTAATATTTGGTTGGCATCTACTTTGATACTGAATTTACCATCCATATCTGCTGAGGTTCCCACTCCCGGTGCATTCTTAACATAAATGGTGGTACCCGGTAGCGGTTCACCGGTTTTGTCTATTACGACCCCCGCTACAGTAAACTGTTTTTTCTTATTGTCTTGACTGTAACTCGTCAGCGGTATAAGCGCCATGATCAGTACAATCAGTAGAAAATTATTTCTCATATTGTATTTTGTATAAGGTTATTCAATGGATAATTTACGAATCACTTTGTTCTGTGTGTCGGCTACATATACAATAGTTCCATCACTGTTGACTGCTACTCCGCAAGGGAAGTGGAATTTGGCAATTTCCGGACCTCCATCCTTATAACCTTCCGCTCCCGGCAGACCGATAGGTGTGGTTACGGCTGCTCTTTCTTTCGGCATAGTAGTATCTACTACGCGGATGCAGGAATTACCACTGTCAGCAATGTACATTTTTCCGTCGTCGGTGAAACAGATCTGGCGCGGATGTCTGAATTTGGCGTTCTTCAGCAAGCCGTCTTCCCAGCCCTTCCCGTTCATAACTCCTTCGTAGATTGCTTTTCCTGCGTATGGCTCTCCGTTATAAGTGTCTTTATCCTCCGGAGTGATTTTGGATACGTCCACTCTCCAAATCTGGTGAAAGTCTGCAAGAGATACATAGAGTACGTTTTCTTCTCCTTTGATAGGGCTGAATGCGATATAGGAGTCACTTCCTGCTCCACCGCCGTCGCCTGTTGCTACATTAGATATTTTCTTTAGCAAAATTTCTGCTGTACGGTTTTTAGGATTGATTCGAACCAATTGCCCTTTCCACATGACCGTATAGATCATGTGATCCTGCTTGTTGATTACAAAGCAATGCTTCCAGTTGTTTTCGTCTACAGTGCTGAGTTCTTCTGATTTCAAGACTGTTCTATATCGGGGAACATAGTTTAGAAGTTTTTGCATGTCATAATACTTCATGCCGGCATCATCCGGAATGTAAACAGCTTCAGCATCTTTTTCATCAGAATAAGCCGGGGCATTAATATATGCAGTTCCATATTTTAATACAATGGAAGAATTGCTGGCGATGGAAATCATTGAAATGTTTCCGTTTACGCCTTCACCTTTTTCATTGCGGCAGGTTGTGTTTGGTTGTTTGGCTTTTCCACTGTCTCCTTTACGGTCTACCACAAATATATTGTCTTCACCGTCTATACAGAGATAGAAAGGAGAGGAGAAAGTACATGTGGCAAGGTCACCACCAACGGTATTTATATTATTGTCCGGTGATGCAAGTCCTGCTACCGTACTAACACTGGTTTGTGTCTTGTATAGGAATTGGTCTGGTGCTTTGCCTATGTATTCTTGACCGTCGGGCGTTCTTCTTTCTACAAGAATATTCATCTCTCTTTTGAAGGTGAGTCCTTTGGGAACAAATGCATAGATTCTGCTACCGTTACTGCTGACTAATCCGGCAGGATGTCTGATCCCGTCTACATCTTCAAAATAGACTTTCATGCCAGTGGTGTCTGTACCGAAGTTGCGGCCTTCGATGATCATCGGAGTGGCTATACCTCCGGAATCAGGATAAAATTCTGTAATCTCAATAGGCTGGTTTGGGTTGAACCCGCTGCTTCCATTGATGTCGTCATCTGAACAGGAAGCTAACCACGCGAAAGCTGTAATGAACAGCGTCCAATAAACTCTTCTTTTTCGCATTGTTTTTCTGTGATAAAAGGTTAATAATTAGATTGGTTAAAAAAAATGATAGGGAAACCTACTCTTATGTGTCTACGATATGGGTAGAACTAGGGTATGCATACAAGGGGGTATACGTTTGTTTTTGTATGTATGAGTAAGTTTGAAAATATATGGGTGTGTTTGACTGCTATTATTCATCTTCTTAAATTGGGGGTATTGAAGTTGATAATGAACTCAGAATACATATTATATCTATTCTGAGCTGTGCTGAAATGCAAGTAAAAAATGAGAGCAAATACTCCGTTTTTGAAAGGCGGAGGTTTGTTACTAGGAGTTTTCATAAATGTTAATTTAAGGTTATAATCATACTGGTTAATTGGGCTAAGTCGTAATAGGACTTGGTATGTGATTGTGTAAATACTTGAAACACAATGCATTGTTGAGCGTATAAATATTTGAGATGACAATTTGTGAACTATTTAGTAGAATTGATATCCTAAAAAAATAGTGCTTATTGATAATTAAAATAAAAAAGATATTGTATTTTTCGTTTTTATTAATAACTTTACACCGTCTAAGAATATACATGTACTTAATAACCTTTGAATAGCCTATGGAAACTGTAGAAAATATACTTTTGGGTATGAAAATACCAAGTCCTATTACAACTTCTTCAAAATCATTCAATTTTGCATAATGTCTTTTTTACTCTTCAGAATGAAAAGTAATGCTGTATTTCAACTAATCTCTTAGAAAAATAGGTCGATTTTTCTTTTGGATATAATGGGAGACTGTATTTTTGAGTTTATTCTACCTTATTATTATATTAGATTGTTCTACCCGAAAAATCAATCTCTTAAAGTAGTTTTTGAGCATCCGGAATCAGAATCTCTTTTCTGTGTAACTCGATTAAGCCACTATCCTGTAATTCATTCAGTGTTTTTGAAATATTTAATCGTGTATCATCCAGACAGCGTGCCAGATCATCCATTTTCACTTTGAAGACCTTTTCTCCTTGTGGCTTTTCACAGTGCAACAGGAAGAAGCGGATAATTTTGCCTTTTAAATCCAGCGTCGGTTCATCCCATAGACGGGAATAGAGATTTTGTGCCCGGTTGCTGACAATATTCATATAGTTGAGGCGGAAAATGTCATATTTGAACAAGTCACTGAGTACGAATGCTTTGCTGATACATACAGTATGGACTTCGGTATGTGCCACATAGGAAGATGCGTAATTGGTATTCATGCCGAATAGTGACTGGGGCTCTATCAGATAGGGAGCCTCTGTTTTTTCGATTACCGTATAAATGTTGTCTTTTGCATTAGTGACAATCGAAAGCTCACCTTTCAGCAGAAAACAGAGTTGCGTGCAGGGATTACCACTTTTTATGATGGTTTCCCCAGCTTTATGTTTGATAAAGTGTAGCTTGACTTTATCCAGAATACTAGTGAAATCTTCATGACAAAGACCTTGAAATAAAGGTAATTGGAGCAAAGTATCGAACATTGTTTCCATGCGTTGTAATCTCTCTTATTAATCGTACAAATTTACTCATAATAGAACACTGCTATCAACATATCCTCGTTCTTTTTGTTTTTTTTATTGTTTGAATGCATAAAAATAGAGTATATTTGCAAAAAAAAGGAGGAATTATGTTTACGGGCTTTAATTGGCAGCAAATGATCAGTGCGTTTATCGTACTTTTTGCAGTAATAGATATTATTGGTTCTATACCTATTATTATTAATCTGAAGGAAAAGGGAAAAGATGTGAATGCAACGAAGGCTACTGTTATTTCCTTTGCCTTACTGATAGGGTTCTTCTATGCAGGGGATATGATGTTGAAGCTCTTTCACGTAGATATCGAATCATTCGCGGTAGCCGGTGCATTTGTTATCTTTCTCATGTCTCTGGAAATGATTCTGGATATAGAAATCTTCAAAAATCAGGGGCCGATTAAAGAAGCGACGCTTGTTCCTCTGGTCTTTCCCTTGTTGGCAGGGGCCGGAGCTTTTACTACGCTACTTTCGCTTCGTGCCGAATATGCCAGCGTAAATATTATTATAGCCTTAATATTGAATATGCTGTGGGTCTACTTTGTCGTAAGTATGACCGGACGTGTGGAACGTTTTCTCGGAAAGGGGGGAATCTACATCATCCGCAAGTTTTTCGGCATCATTCTGCTAGCTATCTCTGTCAGGTTGTTTACTGCCAATATCACCTTGCTGATTGAGGCATTGCATAAGCCGTAACCGGGATTTGTGAGGTAATATCCGTAGAGTCGGTTGTATTGTGATCGTTGATATCTTCTTCCGGAGATTCTTCTTCTTCGTCGTCGTCCGTTTCGTCTGCAAAAGGTTCCGGTCGTTGAGGCCCGTGGTTCAAGAAACCGAATGCACAGAGTGTTCCCATGATTCCTCCGCTGAGATGTCCTTCCCATGACATGTTGGCGGGAGAGAAATAAGGAAACATATGCCAGATGATTCCTCCGTACAGGAAGGTGACAAGCAGTGAAATAGCGATCAGAGGAACATATTTGCGCAGGATGCCACTGAAAAAGAGAAAGAAGGCAAGTCCGTAGATCAGTCCGCTGGCACCGATATGCCATCCCGGTTTGCCGATCATGAATGTCAGCAATCCGGCCCCGATCCAGATAATCATGAAAATACGTCCCGCTATTCCCCTGTAGAAATAGAACAAACACCACGATAAAAAGAATAATGGCAACGTATTGGCCAGCAAATGACTGAACCCGCTGTGTATCAGCGGATGAGTAAAAATACCCACTATTCCCCGCTTTTCCATAGGGTATACCCCCATGTGGGAGAAGTCCCAGTCCATGCCAACTTCCATGAACTTTAGCAGAAACAGGATAAAAATAAGGAACAACGGTACCACCGCAGCTAGCATGATACGCTGAATATCTCGCTTCATTACATTCTTTTCTTTAGATATTTTACGCAATACTACGAATATTTGCACAAAAACTGAAAATAAAAAGCCTTTTTATTTTTGTTTTTATCTAGAATTTGTACATTTGGGCATTATACCTATATATACAGTGCTCTGGATGGTATATATACAGAACAGCAATAGATATATACGGATGATAGTGACCAATAATTAACCTTTAAATAATGCACAACTATGAGTTATTTACGATTTGACAAGACCCTCATGACGAATCTGGAAGAAACCCTGCAAAGGGAGATTCTACGGACGAACAAAGCAGGAGCTTATCATTGTACAACGATTGTTGATTGTAACACACGCAAATATCACGGCCTGTTGGTAATTCCTGTTCCCAATATAGACGATGAAAATCATGTGCTGCTATCTTCTCTTGATGAAACGGTAATTCAACATGGTGCGGAGTTTAACTTGGGATTGCATAAATATCAGGGAAACAACTTTAGTCCGAATGGACATAAGTATATCCGTGAGTTCGATTGTGAACATATCCCGGCGACAACTTACCGTGTTGGAGGAGTAGTGTTACGCAAAGAAAAAATCTTTGTACATCATGAAAACAGAATCCTGATTCGTTATACTTTGTTGGATGCGCACTCAGCGACGACTTTGCGCTTCCGACCATTCCTCGCTTTCCGGAGTGTGCGAGAGTATACACACGAAAATGCGCAGGCAAGCCGAGATTATCAGCTTGTGGAAAATGGGATCAAGACTTGTATGTATCCCGGTTATCCGGAACTGTTCATGCAGTTGAACAAGTCGTGCGAATTCCATTTCCAGCCCGATTGGTATCGTGGATTTGAATATCCGAAAGAACAGGAACGAGGTTATGATTTCAACGAAGACCTCTATGTTCCGGGATATTTTGAAGTGGATATAAAGAAAGGAGAAAGCATCGTTTTCTCTGCGGGTACTTCCGAAGTGACTCCGCGCAGATTGAAACAGACGTTCGAAGCCGAAGTGGCAGACCGTACGCCTCGCGATAGCTTCTATCACTGTCTGAAAAACTCAGCTCATCAGTTCCACAACCAGCAGGATGGCGAACATTATATCCTTGCCGGTTATCCGTGGTTCAAATGCCGTGCCCGCGATATGTTTATATCTCTGCCGGGACTGACACTGGCACTGGACGAGGTGGACCAGTTTGAAGATGTGATGAAGACAGCGGAAAAAGCGATTCGCAGTTTCATCAATGATGAACCGGCTGGATACAAAATTTACGAGATGGAACATCCGGACGTACTGCTTTGGGCTGTTTGGGCTTTGCAGCAGTATGCCAAAGAGACATCCCGCGAACAATGCCGCCAGAAATACGGAGAACTGCTGGAGGACATCATGGAATTTATCCGTCAGCGGAAACATGAAAACCTCTTCCTGCATGAAAACGGACTGCTTTACGCTAATGGCACCGACAAAGCGATTACGTGGATGAACTCTACTGTAAACGGACATCCGGTGATTCCCCGTACGGGATATATCGTAGAGTTTAATGCTTTGTGGTACAATGCGCTTCGTTTTGTTGCTGATCTGGTTCGTGAAGGTGAAAACGTTCTTCTGGCGGATGCGCTTGATGCGCAGGCAGAAGTGACGGGAAAATCATTTATCGAAGTGTTCCGCAATGAATATGGATATTTGCTTGACTATGTGGATGGAAATATGATGGACTGGAGCGTACGCCCCAACATGATATTCGCCGTAGCATTCGATTATTCTCCGCTGGATCGGGCGCAAAAGAAACAAGTGCTCGATATTGCAACCAAAGAGTTGCTTACCCCCAAGGGACTCCGTACCTTGAGCCCGAAGAGTGGGGGATATAACCCTAACTATGTTGGTCCTCAGATACAGCGTGACTATGCTTACCACCAAGGCACAGCCTGGCCTTGGCTGATGGGATTCTATATGGAAGCCTATCTGCGAATTTATAAGATGAGTGGTCTGTCGTTCATTGAACGCCAGCTTATTGGTCTCGAAGATGAACTGACAATTCATTGTATCAGTTCGTTGCCTGAACTTTTCGATGGTAATCCGCCTTTTAAAGGACGCGGAGCTGTATCGTTTGCCATGAATGTCGCCGAAGTACTGCGTATTCTAAAGCTACTGTCTAAGTATTATTAAAAAGAGGAGGAACGAAAATGAAAGTTTTAATGTTTGGATGGGAGTTCCCCCCGCATATCTTAGGAGGGTTAGGGACTGCCAGTTATGGTCTGACAAAAGGAATGTCTCAGCAGGATGATCTGGAAATAACATTCTGTATTCCCAAACCATGGGGAGACGAAGATCAGAGCTTTTTAAGAATTATCGGTATGAACAGCACACCGGTAGTGTGGAAGAATGTCGGTTGGGATTATGTGAAAGGACGTGTAGGAAGCTATATGGACCCGCAGTTGTTCTATGACTTGCGCGACCATATCTACGCTGACTTCAGTTATCTCAATACGAATGATCTGGGATGCATCGAATTTTCCGGACGTTATCCGGACAATCTGCATGAAGAGATCAATAACTATTCGATCGTTGCCGGGGTGGTAGCGCGTCAGCAGGAGTTTGATATCATTCATTCTCACGACTGGCTGACGTATCCGGCAGGAATTCATGCCAAGCAAGTGTCTGGCAAACCATTGGTGATTCATGTGCACGCTACTGATTTCGACCGTAGTCGCGGCAATGTCAATCCGACAGTGTATGCCATTGAGAAGAATGGCATGGATAATGCCGACCACATCATGTGTGTGAGTGAACTGACCCGTCAGACTGTGATCCATAAATATTTTCAGGACCCGAAGAAGGTGTCTACTGTGCATAATGCCGTTTCTCCTTTGTCACAAGAGATACAGGATATCGTTCCTCAAAAGAATCCGAGCGAGAAGGTCGTTACTTTCCTGGGACGTATTACCATGCAGAAAGGGCCGGAATACTTTGTAGAAGCTGCTGCAATGGTTTTGCACCGCACGCGTAATGTCCGTTTTGTTATGGCTGGTAGCGGTGATATGATGGATCAGATGATCCGCCTGGTAGCCGAACGCGGTATCGCCGATCGTTTCCACTTCCCCGGTTTTATGAAAGGAAAACAGGTGTACGAAGTGCTGAAAGCCAGTGACGTATATATTATGCCTTCTGTATCCGAGCCATTCGGTATCTCTCCGTTGGAGGCCATGCAATGCAGCGTGCCTTCCATTATATCCAAGCAATCCGGTTGTGCCGAGATTCTGGATAAGTGTATCAAGACGGACTACTGGGATATTCACGCCATGGCGGATGCCATTTATTCTATCTGTACTTACCCGGCTATGTACGAATATCTGAAGGAAGAGGGTAAGAAAGAAGTGGATGAGATTAAATGGGAGAACGTGGGATATAAAGTCCGCGGTATCTATGATGAGGTTATTAAAAATTATGGTAAACAATAAAATAATATAGACTATGAGAACGATCTGTCTTTATTTCGAAATACATCAGATTATACACTTGAAACGCTACCGTTTTTTCGATATCGGCACCGATCATTATTACTATGACGACTATGCGAATGAAACCGGTATGAATGAGGTTGCCGAACGGTCTTACATACCTGCTCTCAGTACGCTGATCGAGATGGTGAAGAACTCGGGAGGAGCTTTCAAAGTAGCGCTTTCTATTTCGGGTGTAGCTTTGGAGCAACTTGAAATTCATGCTCCGGCAGTGATTGACTTGCTGCATCAGCTGAATGATACCGGCTGTTGTGAATTCTTGTGTGAACCTTATTCACATGGCTTGTCATCTCTGGCTAACGAAGACTGCTTCCGTGAAGAAGTGCTTCGTCAGCGTGATAAAATGAAACAGATGTTTGGCAAAGAACCGAAGGTGTTTCGTAACTCCAGTCTGATTTATTCGGATGAAATAGGTGGAATGGTGGCCTCTATGGGCTTCAAGGGAATGCTGACGGAAGGTGCTAAACACATTTTGGGATGGAAGAGCCCGCATTATGTATATCATTGTAATCAGGCTCCGGGGCTTAAGTTGCTCTTGAGGGATTTTAAACTTTCTGATGATATAGGATTACGTTTCTCCAATTCGGAATGGCCGGAATATCCATTATTTGCTGACAAGTATATTAGCTGGATTGATGCATTGCCGCAAGAAGAGCAGGTGATTAATATCTTTATGGAATTGAGTGCATTGGGTATGGCTCAGCCACTTTCTTCCAATATCCTGGAATTCCTGAAGGCACTGCCTGAATGTGCAAAATCGAAAGGTATCACTTTCTCTACTCCGACAGAGATTGTATCCAAACTGAAATCAGTGTCTCAACTGGATGTTCCTTATCCAATGTCATGGGTAGACGAAGAGAGAGATACAAGCAGTTGGCTGGGTAATATTCTGCAGCGTGAGGCTTTCAATAAGTTGTATAGCGTAGCAGAACGTGTTCATCTGTGTGATGACCGTCGTATCAAACAGGACTGGGATTATCTGCAGGCCAGCAACAACTTCCGTTTCATGACTACCAAGAATACAGGTATCTGGCTGAATCGTGGCATCTATGATTCTCCTTACGATGCCTTCACTAACTACATGAATATCTTGGGCGACTTTATCAAACGAGTAGATTCACTGTATCCTGTTGACGTAGATAATGAAGAACTGAACTCTCTGCTGACTACGATTAAGAATCAGGGTGAGGAAATCGCTGAACTGCAAAAGGAAGTAACCAAATGGCAGGCTAAGGCTGAAAAAGGAGCTGCTGCTCCCAAGAAGGCTGCTGCAAAAAAAGAGATAGCTAAGGAGCCCGCACTAAAGAAGCCGGCTGCAAAAAAGGCTGCTGCACCGAAGAAAGTAGCTGAACCGAAAGCAAAAGCTACACGCAAGAAGGCTGCCGCAAAGAAAGAAGAATAAAAAAATGTAAATTAACTGGTTATAACCGTGGGGAGATGAGAATCACCTCACGGTTGTTTTTTTATATTAGGAGGTTATATAGGAATGAGATTGTCCGAGAAGGTCTTGTTTGCTATTACTTCCAATGAAAGGTAATCGTTATTGAATTGTTTTTGTTGTTTGGTTTCTAATGGCTTTATATATAAAAACGGCGCGAATTACTGAAGTAACCCGCGCCGTTTTTATATATTTTTTAGTTTGACTTAGTTGTTAATCCGAAGTCTGTAGAAATAACTTCAAGCTTCAACTTATAATCAGGATTTGTTTTGCCTAGACTTCCACCTTTCAGACGTACATAACCCGGTTTTAAGTCATGTTGTATTCTAATAATATTGGCCTGACCAGTTGTAGTATTTGAAGAGTCATAACTCACAAGTACAGGTATAAGTACTACCTTATTCCAATCCGGATTTTTTAGTAACCAGTCAGCTTCATCCCATGAACTACCGGCATTCTTTTTAGCTTCTTCCTTTTCTGCGATACAAGCATTTATCAATTTGGTGATATTACTGAATACATATTGATTTGTACTACTTGTGTGTGAAGTTAGATAGGAAGATACGCCGTCGCTCAACTTATTGTCTTTAAAGAAGCTATCTTGGAATTTCTTACGTACAAGCATTACAGTAGATGGTATAGCCATACCAAACTTCTTATCACCTGTTTGATTGTAATTGGTGAATGTTAGTTTTACTGCATTTAAGGTATCGCCTGTCAATTCGTTTTGTATATCTGAAATTGGTAGTGTAGCTTCGGTGAAAATACCTGCCGGACTTTTCAAATAAGTGTTTTTATCTTCCTTAATTAATGCATCTATCCTTTCGGGATCATTCTTTAATTGATTGGCTTGGATTACTTCACGAGTCGTAGCAAACACACGATAAGAGTAATAAGTCGAGTCTTTACCACTTCCGTCTTTTTTCTGTAATTTTTTACCGGTAATAGAATCTGTTGCATAGCATTTATATACTACATTCATTTGTGGCTGATCTATGTAGAGGACAGTTCCATCACCATAGTCACTCTTAACGTAAATACCTTGAAAAGCTTCTCTGAATAATTGGCTATTGAATTCCTTATCAGCATTTTTAGCTTTTCTTGCAGCAGTTAAAATATTTCCACCAACTCTTGTTGCTATATCTTCTTTGAAAGTAATATGCACACTTGGAACATATGTGCTTAGGTTACGAATGGAATCTTTTACAGAAAGATCTACGGCTGTATATGCTTTGGTTCCCAATATATTCTGACTGTCGTAAAAATCTGCAGGATTAATATCTGTATAATAAGCATTGTCAAGATTTAATGTCTCTTTTCCATTACCTCCTAGTTCATATACACTTAATCTACAAGCTGTCAATGAGTCTCCAAAGTAGCTGTCATACCATAGGTAGAGTTCGACTGCACGTATGTTACCTATGATTTGATTTCCGTCTTTAATAAAAGTAACATCTTTATTTTCTGGGTCTTTATCGTCGACAACCATTCTTCCTGTGGCTGAAATAACATTACCACTTGCATCTGTAACTTCTTTGTATGGTTCAGGAAAAGTTAGTCCATCCGGACAATTTAGTTGGGCCAAAAAACCAGCCTGATAAGTACCGAATGTTTCATCTGTGAACTTGCCAATATAACCGATGTTAGTTTTCGCATAGATGTCACCTGTCTTAACAGATTCAGTAATTACATCAAATGTGGATAACTTTCCTTTGATATTTTGGTCATTGCCCGGAAACATTCCTAATCCCAAGCCACCTGTACTATCATCGCATCCGAAAAATGTGATTGCCAATAAAGCTATCAAGGCATATTTTGCTTTCATGATTGTCGTATCTAGATTTTTATTCTTCTTCTTTATTTGTAGTGGTTTCCCATACCTGATCGTAGAATTCATTGCATGCGTTTGCGTAGTTTTCCGGACTCTGATAATCGAGAACCAACTTACCCGACTGACGAGCGTACTCAATAATGGATTCGTCTACCTTTTCGCTGTTCTGTATAATTCCGTCGGAATAATCAACAGCAAGTTTACAAAGTGCCGCATAATCTACCGGTTCTTTCAGAGATGCCAAATCCTTCTTGGTAATGCCTTTCAACATCAGTTTGGTTGCGAAGTCATCACTAAGTGTATTCTTGAAATCATCTTCATATACCGAGAATACAACTTTTGCATCACGGAAAGAGGGTTCATCTTTGTAGGCTTTCTTAATATAAAGAGGAGCTAATGCCGTCATCCAGCCGTGGCAATGAATAACGTCAGGACACCAGCGAAGTTTCTTCACTGTTTCCAGTACACCA
Source organism: Bacteroides faecis (assembly GCF_020091505.1). Taxonomy (NCBI): domain Bacteria; kingdom Pseudomonadati; phylum Bacteroidota; class Bacteroidia; order Bacteroidales; family Bacteroidaceae; genus Bacteroides; species Bacteroides faecis. The sequence goes on from NZ_CP081916.1 coordinate 2,643,206, forward strand.
CGTGCATAGAAGATAGCACGACTGTCGTTGTCATCGTATTCTACACCATTTTCGTCCGCTGTCTGCAAACGATTCTGGAAATAGTCATCGTTGTCGATGAAATATACCTGCATGCGTGCGGATTGAATAGAAGCAACTTTTATAATAAGGGGGTGATCAGTATCATCGATGATCAGGTTCATACCGGAGAGGCGAATTACTTCATGCAGTTGATTTCTGCGCTCGTTAATGTTTCCCCATTTAGGCATAAATGTCCTGATTTCACGGCCTTTTTCTTGTATTGCCTGTGGAAGGTTTCTACCTATATTGGCCATTTCGGATTCTGAAACGTAAGGTGTAATCTCTTGAGTAATAAATAAAACTTTATTCGCCTTTGTCATAATAACAATAGTTCACTATAATATTCTGCAAAGATAGCAAAAAAAAGGAACTTTAAATACCATATTCTTTCTTTATGTGGCAAATATTAGTTTATTTTGCAGAGTTTTTGCAAACGACCAAAACATAAACCAATTAACAAAAATGAAAGTAATACACACTATCAAGGACTTACAGGCCGAATTGACGGTACTGAGAGCCCAGGGTAAGAAGGTAGGACTAGTACCCACAATGGGTGCTTTACACGTAGGACACGCATCACTGGTAAAGCGCAGCGTAAGTGAGAATGGTGTAACAGTAGTGAGTGTTTTTGTAAATCCCACTCAGTTTAATGATAAAAATGATTTAGCAAAGTATCCGCGTACACTGGATGCTGACTGCCGCCTGTTGGAAGATTGCGGTGCGGCATTTGCCTTTGCTCCTTCGGTAGAAGAGATGTATCCGCAACCGGATACGCGTGAATTTAGCTATGCTCCGTTGGATACGGTAATGGAAGGAGCTTTCCGTCCGGGACATTTTAATGGAGTTTGCCAGATTGTCAGCAAGTTGTTTGATGCAATACAGCCGGATCGTGCCTATTTCGGAGAGAAAGATTTTCAGCAACTGGCAATTATCCGGGAGATGGTTCGCCAGATGAATTATAAACTGGAAATAGTAGGTTGCCCTATTGTTCGTGAAGAAGACGGACTGGCTTTGAGTAGCCGGAATAAACGTTTATCGGCACAAGAACGTGAAAATGCTTTAAATATTTCTCGGACATTATTTAAAAGTCGTACCTTTGCAACCTCTCACACAGTGAGTGAGACGCAGAAGATGGTAGAAGAAGCGATAGAGGCTGCTCCGGGATTGCGTTTGGAGTATTTTGAAATCGTTGACGGAAACACGCTGCAAAAGGTAAACAGTTGGGAGGATGCTCAGTATGTAGTAGGCTGTATCACAGTGTTCTGCGGAGAGGTCAGACTGATTGATAATATAAAATATAAAGAAATCTAAATTTTAAAAGACGAAACCTTATGATGATTGAAGTGTTGAAGTCGAAAATTCATTGTGCACGTGTTACAGAGGCAAATCTGAACTACATGGGTAGTATCACGATTGATGAAGACCTGCTGGATGCTGCCAACATGATTCCGGGAGAAAAAGTGTATATCGCTGATAATAACAATGGTGAACGCTTTGAAACCTACATTATCAAAGGTGAACGCGGTTCAGGCAAGATTTGTCTGAATGGTGCTGCCGCCCGTAAGGTGCAACCGGATGATATTGTGATTATCATGTCGTATGCGCTGATGGATTTTGAGGAAGCGAAGTCGTTTAAACCGACGGTGATTTTCCCGGACCCTGCGACGAATAGCGTAGTGAAGTAAGAAGTATCTTGTGATAAGAAAGAGGTTGTGTCAAAACGCTGGCACAACCTTTTTTTATGCACAAAGCCCAGACTTTCACAAGCCCGGGCTTTGTTATTACCCAAAGTTTTTGTATCTTTAGGCATAAAGTTTTTCGTTATGGCAAAGTTACATTTTCGTCCTTACCTTCCCAACCAAACAGTTCTTTTTCCCGGAAGAATTGATGAAAACATAGCAGCGAACGATCCGGTTCGCATAGTTAATACTGTTGTTGATAATCTCAATCTTGACAATTTCAAGAAGCTTTATAAAGCAACCGGTCGTTGTCCTTATCATCCTAAAATGATGCTTAAGGTGATTATCTACGCCTACATGAACAATATCTATTCGTGCCGCAAAATAGAGAAGCTTCTCCTACGTGATATTCATTATATCTGGCTTTCCGGTAATGAACATCCGGATTTTATTACCATCAACCGTTTTCGAAACCGTGTAAAAGAGGAAATAAATACCGTATTCACGCAGTTGGTTCTTGTCCTTGCCGACAAAGGTTTCATCAGCCTTGACGTAGAGTATATCGACGGTACCAAGATTGAGTCCAAAGCCAACAAATATACTTTTGTCTGGCGCAAGACAGTCGAAAAGAACCGTACAAAGCTGATGGATAAGATCCGCATTCTCCTGGAGCAGGTGGATGAAGTCATAGCCCAAGAGAACTCCATGAAAGATACACCCGTAGAGTTCACTCCCGCCATGCTCTCAGATATAGTGAATGAACTTAAAGAGGTGCTGGAACACCATCCTGTAACAAAGGACAAGGAACAAAAGAAGGTCATCCGGGAAAAGAAGAAACAGGTCCGGGAACTTGAGGAGTACCGTGACAAGTTGATAGAATACGACAACCATCTTGATACTCTTGGAGAACGCAACTCCTACTCCAAGACCGATCCTGATGCCACCTTCATGCGCATGAAAGAAGACGCCATGAGAAACGGACAGACCAAACCCGGATATAATCTGCAAATAGGTACCGAGAACCAATTCCTCATAGACTTCCGACTGTTTCCCAACCCAACCGACACACTGACCCTCATACCTTTCTTCCACTCCTTTGAGCAACGCTATAACCGCTTACCAACTGTCGGTGTGGCAGACTCCGGTTACGGCTCGGAAGAAAATTATCGGTTCATGCAAGATAATGGGATAGAAGCCTTTGTCAAGTACAACTACTTCCATAAAGAACAGCGTCCCCGTTATACCCCCAATCCATTCCATGCGGAGAGTCTCCATTACAATGCGGGGGAGGATTATTACGTTTGTCCTATGGGGCAGCACATGAACCGTATAGGAACTAGACGTGACAAAACAGCAAGCGGATACATCACCGAAAGTGCCCGATATAAAGCACAAAGATGTGAAGGGTGTCCTTTGTGTGGCAGTTGCTTTAAAGCTCGGGGGAACCGTATGATAGAAGTCAACCACCGGTTAAACCAATACAAACGGCAGGCACGGGAAAGGTTACTCTCGGAAGAAGGCATCAGGCATAGGGGAAGGCGATGTATAGAACCGGAAGCAGTTTTTGGACAAATGAAACACAACATGGCATACAAAAGGTTCCGGCATGTGGGAGAAGACAAGGTTACAATGGACTTTGCCTTCTTTGCTATAGCTTTTAATATCAAAAAGATGTGTACAAAACTACTAAAAGCAGGAAAGAGAAGGAGTGCACACACTATATTTATCTTTATCAGACCACGTGTGACTCAAAATACGACGAATATTAAGCCTTATTACCTAATTACTGAAAAAATAGTCGCATAGACAAAAAAGAGGAACGACTATTTTATATGAAAAAAAGAAGGGGATGTGCCTTAGTTTTGATACAGCCCCTTTCTGCTATAATCAGGTCTTTTTTTATTTGCTTTGCAGTTGCTCATTCATGGCAGCAGCTGCCTTACGACCGTCGCCCATTGCAAGAATAACAGTAGCTCCACCACGCACAATGTCTCCACCTGCATAGATCATCGGAATAGAAGATTCCATATTTTCATCTACGGAAATGGTTCCTTTGCGGCCTAATTCCAGTCCTTTGATCGAACTGGGCACAATCGGATTCGGAGATACGCCAACGCTGACAATAGCCAGATCGATATCAATTGTTTCCGTTGCCCCCGGAATGGCGACAGGACTACGACGTCCGGAAGCATCCGGTTCGCCCAATTCCATTTTCTGGAGGATAACTTGTTTCACGCAACCTTGTTCGTCGGCAATATATTCGAGAGGATTGTGTAAGGTCAGGAATTCGACTCCTTCTTCTTTGGCATGTTTTACTTCCTCGATACGTGCCGGCATTTCTTCTTCCGAACGACGATAGATGATTATGGCACGTTCGGCACCTAAGCGTTTGGCAGTACGGACAGAGTCCATAGCAGTATTACCACCGCCGATGACAGCTACATTCTTACCGAAAGCTACCGGAGTATCGGAGTCTTCACTAGCGGCATCCATCAGATTGACACGAGTGAGGTATTCGTTAGAAGACATGATATTGATTGAGTTTTCACCCGGTATATTCATAAAGTTAGGCAGGCCAGCGCCTGAGGCAACGAATATTCCTTTGAAACCTTCTTCTTTCAAATCTTCCACACTGATTGTTTTTCCTACAATACAGTCTTTAATGAAAGTGACACCCATTTTGGCGAGGTTGTCTATTTCAACGTCTACAATCTTATTAGGCAGACGGAATTCCGGGATACCGTATTTCAATACACCACCGATTTCGTGCAGTGCTTCGAATACTGTTACGTCATAACCGTATTTTGCCATATCGCCTGCGAATGATAATCCGGCAGGACCCGAACCGATAACCGCAACTTTGATACCGTTCTTTTCGGCAATGACAGGTACTGAAATCTGCCCGCTTTCACGTTCAAAGTCAGCAGCAAAGCGTTCCAGATAACCGATGGCCACCGGTTTCTCTTTCATCTTTAAGTGTATACATTTGGATTCGCACTGTTTCTCCTGGGGGCAAACGCGACCGCATACAGCCGGAAGTGCACTTGTTTCTTTCAGTGTTTTGGCTGCTTCAAGGAATTCACCGCGCTCAATGTTCTTTATGAAACGTGGAATGTCAATGCCTACCGGACAGCCTTCCATACATCCCGGATTGGCACAATCCAGACAACGCTTGGCTTCTGTAACTGCTTGCTCGGCAGTCAATCCCTGGTTTACTTCTTCCTTACGGCTATGTGAGCGGTATTCGGCATCGAGCTCGTTCATCTCGACACGGGGGATAGCTGTACGTTCTTTCGGTTTCATCGATTTACGCAAATCCTGTCTCCAGGCAGCGTTACGACTTTTTTCATCCATTTCTTTGGTCGCTTCACATTCGGGTTGGAGCTTGTGCATCTCTTCACGCTCAATTTTCTTGAACGCACCCATACGTTTCAGCATCTCGTCAAAGTCCACTTGATGACCGTCAAACTCCGGACCATCAACACATACGAACTTCGTTTTTCCTCCTACAGTGATGCGGCAAGCACCACACATACCTGTCCCGTCTACCATAATGGTATTCAATGAAACATCGGTAGGTATCTCATATTTCTTAGTCAGCAGACAAACGAATTTCATCATGATAGCAGGACCGATGGCAAAGCATTTATCAACTTTTTCACGTTTGATTACTTCTTCTACGCCTTCGGTTACCAAGCCTTTGCGGCCATAAGAGCCGTCGTCCGTCATGATAATCACTTCGTCGGAGCTCTCGCGCATTTCTTTTTCCAGAATGATAAGATCTTTGTTACGTCCGGCCAATACTGTGATCACTCTGTTGCCGGCAGCTTTCAATGCTTGTACTATAGGAAGCATCGGAGCAACACCTACACCACCACCAGCACAAACAACTGTTCCGAAATTCTCAATATGGGTAGCTTGTCCAAGCGGACCTACCACATCGGTGATATAATCACCTTCGTTCAATTCACAGAGACGGGTAGAGGAGAGCCCGACCTCCTGTATCACCAAAGTGATTGTACCTTGCTTTAAATCAGAACCGGCAATCGTCAGAGGCATACGTTCTCCCTTATCGCCTACACGTACAATGACGAAGTGTCCGGCTTTGCGGGATTTAGCAATTAAAGGAGCTTCAATTTCAAGTTTAAACACTTTCTCAGAAAAGCGTTCTTTGCTAATGATTTTGTTCATTATCTAATTATTTTGTTGGTATTATTACGTAACTGCTATCAGAATGTTGTAAATTTTGGCAAAGATACAGCTTATTTACGAAATATAAAAAGAAAAGCCACTCTTTTGATGAGCGGCTTCCCATATCTATACGGATATCTTTATTTATTTCGTTCTGATTTTATATCCCGCCACTCCGTAATATAGAATAAACAGGAAACAGGGGAGGCAAATCCAATAAGCATTCTGGATATCTGAAATGTCTTTTAAATAACCGAATAAAGTAGGAATGACGGCACCACCTGCCATTGCCATAATCAAAAGAGATGAACCGGATTTGGTAAACTTTCCTAAGTCTGCCATAGCCAAAGGCCATAAAGCAGGCCACATTAAAGAGCATCCCAGCGCCATGAAGGAAATGAAATAGATGGATATATCGGCAGGCGTAAGTACTACTAATACGGAACCGATGATTGCTAAAATAGAACAAATCTTCAATGCTGTAGCCTGACTCATATATTTGGGGATGAAGATGATACCGCAAATATAGCCGATGACAATGCCTATCGGAGCGATCCAGGCATACATTGCTGCATTTTCCAAATGGAGGCTAGTGGCATAATCGACTAATGTGCCAAGTGATACAGTTTCTACACCTACATATAAAAAGAGGGCGAGGCATCCTAATAATAGATGCGGGAATTGCCAGACGGATGTTTTCTTTGCTGCATAAGGACAGGCTTCGGCTGCCTCTTCGCTATCGTCTTCGCCGACAGCTTTTACCTCTGGTAGTGGAGCCATATAAGCAATAATTCCTAATGCAATGAATGCGGCGATAATAACGTAGAAGGGCAAAAACAGGTCGGAGACGGTAATATCAGTTACTTCTTTTCCGATAAGAAACGCCAGGAATAAAGGGGGGATTGGCCATGCAAGTTTATTGCATATACCCATAATGCTAATGCGTTTGGCGGCACTGTCTATCGGTCCCAGAATGGTGATGTATGGGTTTACGGCAGCCTGCAGATAGGCATTGGCGGTTCCGCTGATGAAGGAGGCCAGCAAAAATAGAGGAAAACTTTCATAACTTGCCGATGGTATAAAAAGCCCGAAAGCTATGGCAAACATAAGGAATGAAAGGACCATTGTCCGTTTGTATCCAATCTTTTTAATTGTAAGTCCTGCCGGATAACCAAAGATAAGAAATGGAATGAAAGTAGCGGCAATGATCAAGTACGATTCGGCTGAACTGATTTCCAGCGACCCTTTCAAAACGGGGACTAGTACGGAGTTGATACCAAGGGCGAAGCCCAATGAGAAGAACATGACGCCAATGAATGCCAATGGCAATGCAAAACTTTTTGTGTTTTTTGTCATGGGGGTAAATGTGTTAAAGGTTAATAAATAAAGAAAACTCCTGTAAGGGGCAAATATGTCTTGTTCTTACAGGAGTAAAAAGTTTCTTAGTCTATCAGGTCGAAACCGCAATATGGAACCAATGCTTTAGGTATTCTGATACCTTCGGGGGTTTGATTGTTTTCCAGTAAGGCGGCGACGATGCGTGGTAATGCTAATGCTGAACCGTTCAGTGTATGGCAAAGTTCTGTTTTCTTTTCTGCACTACGGTAGCGGCATTTCAGGCGGTTAGCCTGGTAGGTGTCGAAGTTGGATACGGAACTTACTTCCAGCCAGCGCTTCTGTGCTTCGGAATATACTTCGAAATCGAAGCATAGCGCAGCGGTAAAGCTCATGTCGCCACCACACAAACGGAGAATACGGTATGGAAGTTCCAGTTTTTGCAATAGACCTTCTACGTGGTCGAGCATTTGCTGGTGAGATTCTTTGGAGTGTTCCGGCTTGTCGATGCGTACTAATTCTACTTTGGAGAATTCGTGCAGGCGGTTCAGACCACGTACGTCTTTACCGTAAGAACCTGCTTCGCGACGGAAACATTGTGTGTACGCACAATTCATGATCGGCAACTGTTTCTCTTCCAGAATAACATCGCGGTAGATATTGGTAACAGGCACTTCGGCTGTCGGAATCAGATAAAGATCATCTACTTCGCAATGATACATTTGTCCTTCTTTGTCGGGAAGTTGTCCGGTACCATAACCGGAAGCTGCATTGACTACTGTCGGTGGCATGATCTCTGTATATCCGGACTTGCGTGCCTCGTCCAGAAAGAAGTTGATCAGAGCGCGTTGCAGCTGGGCACCTTTTCCTTTATATACAGGGAAACCTGCCCCTGTAATCTTTACACCGAGGTCAAAATCGATTAAATCATATTTTTTAGCCAGTTCCCAATGAGGCAGTGCATCTTTGGGAAGTTCTGTTTCCATACCTCCCATCTTTTCTACGACGTTGTCTTCGGCACCTACACCTTCAGGTACGCTGTCATAAGGGATGTTGGGGATGGTATAAAGTAGATTCTGCATGTCTGTAGCAGCCTGTGTCATAGTAGCGTCCAGTGCTTTGTTGCTTTCTTTCAGTTCGGCAACACGTGCACGTGCAGCTTCGGCTTCTTCTTTCTTTCCTTCTTTCATCAACTGACCGATAGTACGGGAAAGTGAGTTAACCTCTGCCAGATTCTTATCTAATAGGTTTTGCGTAGTACGTCTCTTGTCGTTGAGGGTGATGACTTCGTCAATCGTCTCTTTTGCATTCTTGAAATGCTTCTTTTCCAGCCCGCGGAGTACCGCCTCTGTATTTTCTGTAATCTGTTTAATGGTAAGCATATCTATACTTTTTATGAACTTTCTTTTTAAGGCTACAAAGATAAAGAAAAAACGAATAAGCGAGCAATGAAAATCTGCATAAATAAAGAAAGGAGATGCAATCCTTTTGGATTACATCTCCTTTCTTGAATATTTCAGTTGTGCAATTATGCTTCTGTTGCTTCAGCAGGAATGATAGAAACGTATCTTCTGTCTTCTTTGCCTACTTTAAAGCTAACTGTACCATCTACTAAAGCGAAAAGAGTGTGGTCTTTACCCATTCCGATGTTTTCACCCGGGTGGAATTCAGTACCTCTTTGACGAATGATAATATTACCTGCTTTGCAAGCTTCGCCACCAAATATCTTTACGCCTAATCTTTTGCTATGTGATTCGCGGCCGTTCTTAGAACTACCGACACCTTTTTTATGTGCCATTTCTTCTTACTTTTTAAATGATTAAGCTACTACTTCTGTGATTGTTAACTCAGTGAACTGTTGACGGTGACCGTTCAGTTTTCTGTGACCTTTTCTTCTTTTCTTGTGAAAAACAAGAACTTTGTCGCCTTTAACCAAGCTTGAAACAACCTGGCAAACAACTTTTGCACCTTCTACAGTCGGAACACCTACAGTTACGTTTCCGTCTTTGTCTACCAAAAGAACTTTTTCAAATTCTACTGTTGAACCGTTTTCTGCACCTTCGATGTGGTGAACGAACAACTTCTGACCAGCTTCTGCTTTAAATTGCTGACCGTTAATTTCTACAATTGCGTACATCTTATATATAATGTATAAGTTAGCTCCGGCGGGTGGTCTTTAATCACTTAAAGAACTCTTTGTCGAACCCGTTGCGGAATAATCGGGCACAAAATTACTTTTTTTATTTGTTTCAGACAAATTTTTCCTTTATTTTTTGCTGTTTCTTATTAAAGCATTTTACATATACTCTGTTTTCCTTTTGGAGATACAGCTTTCACATGAATTTTTGAAGTATCTTTTGTCTTCGTCCACTTCAATAATTATATTTGTAGCAAGCAGGATAAATTCTCCATGATAAACCGATGGGGATAGGCTTTAAGTTCATCAGCGGTAGTCATCCCATTAAGGACACCTGCAAAGTCTACTCCTGCATTTTGTGCTGTTTCGGCATCTATTGTACTGTCTCCAATATATAAAGTTTCTTGCGGAGCACTGCCCAGGTGTTCGAGAGCGAAGTTTACTCCTTCCGGTGAAGGTTTGGCAGTTTGCACATCTTCTCCGCCTACCACTATGTCGAGAAAGTTTTCCGGCAAATACTCATCCAGAAAACTGAGTATACGGAAACGGTATTTAGTAGAGATAATACCGATGCGGGCACCTTGTTCTTTTAGCTCTTTCAGAGTAGAGAGTGTATCAGGAAAAAGACGGGTATTCACGTTCATGTGAACATCTGCTTCCAGTCTGTACTCTTGTCGGAAAACTGTGAGCTGTTCCCAGTCGGTGACTCCGGTCAGTATGCTGAAAGATTCTTCCAGTGTTTTGCCAATAGTACGTTTGATCGCTTCGTCAGTGACGTTCGTATATTGGTGGCGATTGAGTACATTCCTGAAACAAGTAACGATACCCCGTGATGAGTCGGCTAATGTATAGTCGAAATCAAATAAATAAGTTTTATAGTTCATGGGAAGATGTTTTCGGCAAATATAATGAACACCTTTTTTATTTCACTGCTTCTACTGTATATCCCTGTTTTTTCAGTAAGTTTAATAATCCTTTATCACCCGGCAGGTGCAAAGCACCGACTGCAACAAAGGTGGGAGCGGCTTTCATGATTGCCGGCAATTTCTGTGCCCATGTTTTGTTACGGTTGTAAATCATGGCATCTTCTTCTGCGGGAAGTGCGTCACATTGATTCCCTTTGCGTTCTTCGTTGATCTTAAGCATGGTTTCTAAATCTTGTTTCATGTAGGCGTCCGTCAGTCTTTTGAGGCTTTCCACTTCTTTGTCGATGTTGTTGAGGGTACACATGAGCAGTTGTGCTTGGCGTTGCAGGGATAGTCCATTATATAATAGGTTAAATTGGAAATCCGGGGTTTCCAGCCCATCTGTTTTTTTTCCTTTCTGTATTGCCTGAGTTTGGAAATAAGTATCAAGCTGTTCTTGAGGATTATAGTTTCCAATATGTTTGATGTATGCCACCACTGCTATGTTGTTCAGTAAGAAAGCTGGTTTGATTTTGGGTGCCATACTCAGGTCCATCATCAGGTTCTCTTTACAGAATTTATTAGCTGTTTCGTATTCTTCCGGTGAAAGGAGAGTGGTTAGAGTCGTATCGCTTTCGATCATCATCATTTTCTGCATCTTTTGGATGGTAGCCTGAGATTGTATCTCCGACATTTTCAGTTCTCCATATACTTGTTGCGTTTCATCCATTGCTTTCTGTAGTCCGGTGATACCGTCTTTGATACTTAACGGAGCAAGATGGTGAGTCCCCATGATGTAAGAGGGGCTGCTAAGTCCGTTTCCAGAAACTTTCCATAAAAGTTGTGCATTTGCGCTTAATGCTACGCAGATAAATATGATTGCTCCAATAAATGATTTCATGATTCTATATCTTTTTAGTTGGTAATCAGCGTATTCTTCCTCCGGATATCCAGTGTCTGGTGTAATAGTCTTCACTCAGACGACTGACAATAACTCCTTTGCTGGTGCTGGCATGAATGAATTTCCCGTTTTTAAGATAGATGCCTACATGAGCTACTTTCTTTTTGGAACGGCTACTGCTAAAGAATACGAGGTCTCCTTCTCGTAGATTTCGTTTGGCTACTTTAGTGCTTTCTTTTCTCAGGTCTTCAGAGTTCCGCGGGACTTGCATACGGTAAACTTTCCGGTATATCTGGTAAGTAAGTCCCGAACAATCAGTGCCACGTTTTGAATTGCCTCCTCCACGATAAGGAACACCTATCCATTCGGCTGATTCCAAATAGAGTTTATGGTCATCTTCCATATTAATATCTACACCCAGCAGGATGGAAGCACGTGCCAGTGCTTGATAATCCAAACGGGGAGCGGATGTACGGCAGGAACTAAGGATAAAGATCAGTCCTGTCAATATGAGGATAAGTTTGAATTTTACTCTCATCGGCTATCTTTCATCAGGTATCGTAATTTGCTTTATTCTTCTACGTTAAAGTAGTCTTCCAGTTCTTTTTCTGCAGAATTATTCTCATTAATAATATCCCGGATAATGACACCATTCTCCAGCAGGGCAATACGTGGACATACATCTGTCGTATGATTCAGATTGTGGCTGGAAATGATTACTGTTGCATTATGTTCTTCACTGTATTTCCTAAGCATATGCTTGATAATAGACTGCGAGCTGGGGTCAAGGAAGTTGAACGGTTCATCGAGTATCAACAGTTGAGGGTAATGAAGCATAGCGGAGATAATGCCGATTTTCTGTTTATTGCCGGCAGAATAATTGCGGATTAATTTCTTTTGCCCGATTACTTCTCCATTCATCAGACGTTCGAACGGTACAAGACGTTCGTCTACCTCTTCCTTTTTCAGTCCGTACATTTTCCCTATGAAATAGAAATATTCTTCCGGAGTTAGGTAGTCGATTAGGAATCCGTCGTCAATGAAAGCACCTGTAACGTTTTTCCAGTCTTCACTTTGGCTGACGTCAATATCGTTGATGACTACATTGCCATTATCCGCTTTCAGCAAATCGAGCATTAACCGGAAGAGTGTTGTTTTACCAGCACCGTTGTTTCCTACCAATCCGAGCATATCGCCTTGATTGATCTCATAGTGGTCTATGTTCACGGCCATCTTTTCGCCGAATTTCTTTTGAAGATTATTGATGCTTATCATTGTCTTGGTATTTTTATCGTAAAATGGTAAATCGGTTCAATTGTAAATCTCTTATTGGCGACTGTCTCTGAAGCCTTCCATATTCTCGTATCTTCGTTTCATGAAGCGCTTATAAACATTTCTGATCCAAAGCGGAGAAGTAATGGTGAATCCGAGTCCGATGACGAGCAGGATAGAGTATGCTACAGTCTCACCCAAAAGTGCATTTAATGTAGAATACAAGATTAAGGGAACTCCGAAAGCTCCGAAGTTGACAACCATTTGTATGGCGCTATTGGTTTGGCGGCTTGACACTTTTTCGTTTAGAGCTACAGTTTGTTTATTGTAAACAGCCAGTTGGAAGAAACAGAAATAGATAAAACCGGTGGTGTAAAAGAACCAGGCAAAAATACCCAATAAAGGTACTTTATCCATTATTATGGCGGGAATCATCAGCACAAAGGGAACGACTTCGCCAATAGTATAAATATAATATTTTGCTTTCAACAGACTCATGATAGATTCTTTGCGGGACATTAGGCCGTCAATGTAGTTGCCCTCGAAGGACATAAGCTGTGAAAGAATGATCATGCCGAATACGGCAAAATTGTAAACACAAATAAAAGTAGTCATTGTGCTGCTGTCATAAAGGCTTGAAAAGCTCAGTATACAAGAAAAAGCGATGACGACAAGAATGACGCTTCGTAGCGCACCTTTACAACGCCGGTTGCGTAAAAGCATTTTTAACTCCAACCGCATATATTCACCAACTTCTCCGTATCGCTCGAAAAATTTGTATTCTGAAACATGCTTGATGCGAGTGTCATCTACTTTGGCTAATTCTGCGTAGATAAGACCGGACATGATTTTGCGGTTGATCAGCCACAAGATGGCTATGACGAGTATAGTACCTAGAAAATAGAGAATATTCCCGTTAATGTATCCGTCGCCCAAGTCCATAAAGAAGTAGAATAGGGGACTGTCTTCGGGAATAAAGGCAAGGCAGCCGAGCCCACCGTAAAAAGCGATAGGGAGCAGCACCCACCAAATACGTTCATTAATTAGTGTGCGACATAACAGGTACCAGTAGTTGTTGGCTACGATTAATAACCAAATGCCTATGAGATAGGTGAATACACCTAAGATACCGAAATACTTGGTAATAGTAATGAAGGAAAAAGGGATGAACATAAACAACCAGAACAGGTTGAAGAGGCTTAATCCCGAACGGATGAGCAGGAAATCGATAATACGATTCCGTTTTACCGGCAGCAGGAGGTAAGGCTTTACCTCCTGCGTCGGTGTTTTTTGGAACGGAACACGCAACAAGAAATCAAGTGCTAAAATAAAAATCAGGACAACTGCATTCATTACATGATACGGTTCCCGGTTGGGAACCATATCTGCAAAGCCGAATGCAAACGTTGTGCCGAAGAAGATCAGGTATCCTGCCCAAAAGGCAACCCCGATATATCCGAATATTTTGGCAACTTTGTTCTTTTCATACATCGGATGCCGTTTGGAGGCAAGCCGTCCATGTTTGCGTAATTCGTTGAATATCATCATACTGTTGGTATGCTATAAGATGTTTATTTAGCTTCTTCTTCAGGTACGGTCATGATGACTTGGATTTCGTTGTTCTGTTTCATCAATTTAGCAAGGAATTCTTGTACATCTTTTGCTGTGATGCTGTTAACCAACGTTTCATAGTCTTTCGTATAGTCGATACCTGTGTAGAAGTACTCGTCCAGGTTACCCAGCCAGTAACTGTTTTCCTTTTGAGCATCTTTGTATTTTTTCAGCATATATTCTTTGATCTTCTGCATGTGTTCGGCAGACGGACCTTCTTTTGCCATTTTGTTCAACTGTTCGATAACAATGCCCGACAGTTTATCTTTCTTGGCAGGGTCAGTCTGGAATACAATTTGAAGAACGAGTTGTTCTTTCGGATATCTGCTGAGGCTTCCGCTACAGTTCACGCCATAGCTACCTCCTTCTTTTTCACGGATTTCTGCGGTGTAAACCATATCCAAAGCTTGGTCAAGGATGCTGAGAGTCATCTGGTTGCGCAAATCATACTTGCAAGTGCCGCTGAACAGGAACATAATGGAAGCCATCGGAGTTTCCTGCTTTTTAGCAAATTCGTTTTTGTATTGTCCTTTGCGGATTTCCATCTTTGTATCTTTGAAAGACTCTTTGCGATTGATAGACGGCAGACCACCCAGATATTTGGCAATCATCGGTTTCATTTTCTCAATGTCTACGTTTCCTACAAAGTAGAATGTAAAGTCACTGGCGTCTTTGAAACGGTCTTTGTACATTTCCAGTACACGGTCGTAGTCGATCTTGTCTACATCCTCTTCTTTCATGCTGAAAGAACGCGGGTGGTTGCCATACAAAGCGTAAGAAATAGTATCGCTGAATGCAGTCATCGGATTAGCATCGGCATTCTGCAGTTCTGCTTTCAGGCGATTCTTGTATGATTCGAATGCTTCGTTATCCTTGCGGGGAGCAGTGAAAGTCAGATAAGTAAGTTGCATCATTGTTTCAAAGTCCTTCGGAGAACAGCTACCGGAAACCGTTTCAGTCGTAGCGCTGACACCGGCTCCTACAGAAGCACGTTTGCCTGCAAGTGCTTTGCCCAAGTCTACTTTGTTGAAGTTGCCGATACCACCAACCAATGCAACACCATTGATCTGAGAGATATTCAGAATTTCTTTGTCAGCAAACTGACTGCTACCACCGAGACTGGTACCTTTCATCAAAATTTGGTCTGCTTTATAGTCTGTTGGTTTGATATATACTTTCACACCATTGGACAGAACCAGTTTCGTTGTTCCGTAAATGTCTCCGGCTTTTTCAGAAATGATCTTTCCGCCTTTCGGTTCTTCTTTCAGCAAAGGTTCGTTAGAAACTTTGTCTTCGTAGGGTTTCAAGTCGAAAGATTTCATCTGTTTCAGTAAAGCTGTGATTTCTTCTTTAGTCGGGTACTTCAAACCTTCTTTCTCCGGACCTGCCAGCAGTACTACCTGATTGTTGTCAGTAATCAACTGTTGCATCACCTGGTTGATAGCTGTCACCGGAATGTTGGGAGCCAACTTGTTCATCATTGCATATTCGTACTCAATGCCCGGCATCGGTTCATTGTCAAGGAAGTTGCTGATGTATTCGTTGACATAAGTATCATTTTTCATCTTTTCGCGTTCGTTGTAAGCGGATTCTACGCGTTGTAGATAGTTGGCACGAGCACGGTCATATTCTGTTTCAGTGAATCCGAAGCGGCGTGCGCGTTCAGCTTCTTCAAGGATTGTTTTCATGGCAAGTTCGATACCACCAATTTTGCTGCTGGCATCAATACCGAAAGCACTTTTTGTTTTAGCGACGAAGAAGTCACCATAACCTGCGCTTGCACCAGTGAAAGGAGGGTCAGCCTGCTGACGGATTTCTGCCAGACGGCTGTTGAGCATACTGATACCCATGCTCAGCATATATTGAATACCGTAGTAGTTGATTGTATTCTTCAGTGAATCGGGGAACGCTTCGCTCTTGAAGAAGAAGCTGATAGAAGGAGTCTCGATTTCCTTGTCCGTACCGATGAAGATCAATGGTTCCTGGTTGTCTGCTACCGGATAATAGATACGGTTGGCAGGATGTACCGGAGCTTTCACGTCTGCAAAAACTTTCTTCAGTTTTGCTTCCATTTCGTCCACGTTGATGTCACCGACAATCATGATGCCTTGTAAATCAGGACGATACCATTTAGCATAATAATCGCGGATGTCCTGATAAGGGAAATTGTTGATAACGTCCAGACTTCCGATTGGCATACAGTCAGCGTATTTAGAATCCGGATACATCGTAGGCAGGGCGTTAGTCATGATACGCTGCATACCACTGTTGCGGCTTCTCCATTCTTCGCGGATCACACCACGTTCCTTATCGATTTCTTTGTCGGCAAGGTTGATGGCGCTTGACCAGTCATGCAGGATCAGCAGACAAGAATCTACTACGCTGACGTTGTCAGTAGGCACATTGCTGATGCGGTATACAGTTTTATCGATACTGGTATATGCATTCAGGTTTGTACCAAACTTGATACCCTTGGTTTCACACCAAGGTACGATACCTAGTCCTGTTTCATCACCCGGAAAATTCTTTGTTCCATTGAAAGCCATGTGTTCAAGGAAGTGGGCCAGACCGCGCTGTTGCGGTTCTTCAAGGATGGAACCCACTTTTTGTGCAATGTGAAATTCGACGCGTTTTTCTGGGAGTGCGTTGTGTCGGATGTAATAAGTAAGCCCGTTCTCAAGTTTACCTATGCGGACATTTTTGTCCACAGGCAGTGTTTGCATGGGTTGTGCAGACACGAGTTGGAAGTTGCAGCATATAAAGAGAACTGCAATAAAAAATCCACGTAATAAATGTTTCATGTTCTATTTAGTTTATAAAAAAGTTGTCTGAAATATCTGTCGTATTCTTTTGTGCATAATCACAAACAGGCAGAAAAAAGAATTATTTAATAGCTTCCCGTATTCTGACTAATTTAGTTAATAGTCCTTCCAAAAGGTCCAGCTTCAACATGTTTGCTCCGTCGCTCTTGGCTACGGCGGGGTTTTCGTGTGTTTCGATAAAGATACCGTCGGCTCCTACGGCAATGCCGGCTTTGGCTACGGTTTCGATCAGTTGGGGCATACCACCGGTCACTCCGCTGGTCTGGTTGGGTTGCTGTAATGAATGGGTGACATCCAGTATGACCGGATAGCCAAACGTTTGCATTTCCGGGATTCCCCGATAGTCTACTACAAGGTCTTGATAACCGAAGGTTGTTCCTCGTTCGGTCAGCATCACGTTTTTGTTGCCCGCTTCCACCACTTTATCTGCAGCAAACTGCATAGCGAGCGGGGAGAGGAACTGTCCTTTCTTGATGTTAATTGTCTTTCCGGTTTTGGCAGCGGCAACCAGTAAATCCGTCTGACGGCAAAGGAAAGCCGGAATCTGGAGAATGTCAGCATATTCGGCAGCCATTTCAGCCTCATTGGCTGAATGTATATCCGTCACCGTGGGAACTCCGAAAGTATCACGTACTTTTTTCAGTACCTTGAGCGCTTTCTCGTCACCGATGCCTGTGAATGAATCCAGACGCGAACGGTTTGCCTTGCGGTAAGAACCTTTGAAGACATAAGGAATCTGTAATTTTTCAGTGATTCCGACCACGCGCTCAGCAATGCGCATTGCCATCTCTTCACCTTCTATTACACATGGACCAGCCAGCAGAAAGAAATTGCCGGCAGGATTGTTCTTAAGTTCGATCATTTTATTAATTACAAGTTACTAATTACTTATCTATAGTTTAAAAAGTTGAGGGCTGCCTTTTCGTCAGTTTCCCGATTTTATTGACTAATTTGGAATAATTAAAGTGGTCTTTTCTGATAATACACCTATCTCTAGTGGGAAGTGTCTTGCCAGCAGACGACCGTCCAGATCGACGGAAGCATTCTGTGCACGGAGCACTTTTACTTTTCTTGTCCGGTAACTTTTCACCATTTTATGATTCAGAATTCTTCCTTGAATCAGCATCCACAATCCCGAAATGATTTGCAGGAATTCCGGACGGTAGATGACAGATACATCCAGCCAACCATTGTAAGGTACGGCACTCGGAGTTTGTCCCCAACCCCAGGCACTTCCTACACATACGGTCATGATGCGTCCGCGGATGTGTTCATCGTTGATGCGAAGATGCATCCGGTACAGTTTCCGTTCGAATATCAGCGAGAATAGGGCGGCAACGTATGACAGGAATTTCACGCCCCAGAAGCGTTTGGTCTGGTCGGTGATTTTCACGATTCGTGCACCTAGTCCGATGTTGACTGCGTTCAGAAAATAACGGCGTTGGTGTTCCTTGCCGTCATAGAAATTGCAAAAGCCCACATCTATTTTTTTAAGGCGATGGTTAATGATACAATCCACGGCTGGTTTGTATTCGGTGCTGAGTCCCCAATATTTGGCAAAGTCGTTTCCGATACCATTCGGAATGATACCGAGGGCGATGTTCTCCTTGTCTTCGGCGTCAGAAAGCATGATACCATTGATAGCATCGTTCAGAGCACCGTCTCCGCCTACAATGACAATTGTGCGATAGCCGTTGTTCGCCAGTATTTTGGCAAGACGTTCTACAGAACCGAAACCTTCGGATTGTACATAGTCATAGTTGACACCTTTACTGTCCATGTACTCCTTGATTTCTTTCCATCGTTTCTGTACCTTTCGGGTACCTGCTTTGGGATTGTAAATTACTCCCCATTTTCCAGGTTCTACACTCATAACCGTTTTTCTATCCTAACTGTATTAACTAACAATCGCATTTTTATCTTTCACAGACTATTCGTAAATGACTGACAAAGATACTAATTCCCTCGCAGTTTTTCTATCACAAAAGCTATCTTTTCTTCCATAGGCAACTCTGCACTGACCCAATGGATGGTAAATCCTCTTCGTTCCATGCCGCGAAACCAGGTCATCTGACGTTTGGCAAATTGGTGGATAGCTGTTTCCAGTTCTGTGAACATCTCTTCATAAGTCAGTTTGCCTATGACGTACAACGTCAGGAATTTGTATTCCAGTCCATAGTAAATCAAGTCATCCGGTGAAATTCCTTGTTCTATCAACCGCCTTATCTCGTCTACCATTCCTTCGTCCAACCGTTGTTTCAATCGTCGGGTGATCTTCACACGGCGTAACTCCCGGTTGATATCGACTCCGATGATGAGGCTGTTCAACTTCGGAAATTCCCGTTCGGGAACCGGATGTTTGGCATAATACTCTTCAATTTCTATAGCGCGGATAGCACGTTTCACTGTATCCACATCCGTAGAGTTGTGCAACGTTTTATATTGCCTCAGGATTTCTGTCAGTTCTTCGAGAGAGTGATCAGCGAAACGGGCACGTAACTCCGGATTTTCCGGTACCGGCATTAACTTATAGCCTTTCAGCACAGACTCCAGATACATACCTGTCCCTCCACATAAAACGGGCAGACGGCCTTTTTGTTTGATAGATTCATAAGAAATCAGGAAATCCCGCTGATATTCGAAGACATTATATTTGTACCCGGGATCGGCAATGTCGATCAGATGATAGGGGATCGGATGTCCGTTGACTGTGTAATCAGCCAAGTCCTTCCCCGTACCGAGGTCCATTCCCCGGTAGATTTGACGGGAGTCGGCACTGATAATTTCTGTATTCAGCTTATGGGCTAATGCTGCTGCAAAAGGAGTTTTCCCTGAGGCAGTTGGTCCTAGTATGGTGATTAAATCATAGTCCGGCATAGCTTTATTCTTTTATGTCGGCAAAAATACAAAATAATTTTGACCCAATAGATATTCGGATGCTTTTATCTGATTATTTAAATGATATCTGTTTTGATTACTTATTGATTGTTTGTTGAAGACGACACACTTTTCCGTTCTTGTCTACTCCTTCGATAATAATATCTTCGGGTGCTGTACTGTCCGGTGTATAATATTCTATAGTCGCTTTACCTTCTGCATCCAATCGTAACTCCGGATTCCAATAAACGGTACTCCGGAAGTCAGAGCGCTGTTCGTTCTTTTTCTCGGGAGTATCATAAGTGGGATGATAAAATTCTACGGACTCACTGTACCCTAGCGGTGTATAAGTGATGATTCCCTGTGCCGGTTTAGCAGGGAGATTCCTGGGATCTTTTAAAGTAATCACAATGGCACCTCCGGAAGCGCGGGGACCCAGTATGATGGCATCTGCCCCGCGAAGCAGGCTGATACTGGACATGTCACTAATTTGTATATCTTTCAGAATGTCGGACGCATCATCATATACAATATCATCAATGACAATGGCTGCCGGTTCGGGATTGTTGCGGATGTGTATTTCACTTCCGTTCATGATCGTAACACTGGGTAGTCTGGTGGCTGCATCAAAAGCTGTTTGACCATATCCTTGCAGTCTGTCTTCTTCTACAGTATAAGTGTTGATGCCACCTGTATAGATACTTTTCGAGCTCGGACGTTCGCGTTTCGCTGTGACTGTCACTTCTTTCAGATTGTACACACGCATTCCCCCTTCCATATAATATTGGTCGCGGGTATTCAGCAGGTAGTCTTCCATAAAAGTGGTGGCTCCGTTAAAATAAGGAGCTTTATGTGTAGGAACCGGATATGGGGGAGTATCAATTTCAATGTCCACACCGGCAAAACCTTTTTTGGTACGTGCCTGAACCAGGAATGTCGTGCTGTCTCTGAATGAGGTGTTTACGATGAATTCACCTTTTTCGTCTGTCTCGGTGGTAGCGACGATATTGTATTTGGGAGCCAGTACACAGATTGGTCCTTTCTTAACATTTCCTCCGAAGAATCCCCTGATTCGTCCGCTGATAGTTTGTCCTTTTTCTATATAGTTGGTGAAATTCATTGAAGGAGTGCGGAGCACATTTTCTATTTTATGTCTGCGCCAGCCATGTGTCAGCATCAGATAATCAATGGATCGGAGTGTCCGGGCATCCTGATTCAGAAAATAGAATGCCGGATCTTCTACATATCCTTTCAAGTCCGAAGTCAATAGGAGATTGGACAGTATATTGTCAGCAAGAGAGTCGGGCTGAATACTTTTCCGATCGGTAATGCTGACGGAGAAAGTTCCTTCTACCGGATTCCCTTCATGGTCTTTGGCAGCGATCTGCAAAGATATTTTTTCTCTTTTTCCATAAGTCGGTTTGTCTGTCGTGACTTGCCATTGATTCGGTTTATGATCCGGTACGAAAATCAATCGTTCGCTGAGCGCATTTCCTTGCTGGTCGATTAGCATGAAGTGAGTAATCCCTTCTGTAAACAGACTGTCGTTCATCTTTCCGAAAGTCCTTTCCGGAGTGATGGGTTGTAGAATGGAAAGTTTGCCACGGGTATGCGCAAGCAGGAATAACTTCTGAGGCCATTCGGTAGCTTCTGTCTTTTGGACTTCGAAACGAATCTCCTGCTTATAGTGTGACATAGCGATGCTAATTCCTTTCGGTTCTACGGCAGGAAGGTCAAATCGTTTGGTGATACTGTCGTTGGTTTTAGCTGTAATGTAATAGGTCTCATTATCGATGGGATTCATCGTAAAAACACCCATGCCATTATGTTCAGAACGGAAATTAGTAAGTGTGTCTCCTTTTGAATTAAACAGAAAACCTTCGATATCTTTCGAGAATCCGTCTGCTCCCTGCGCTTTGAAGGCAACATTCTGATGAGGAATGCTGAGCAGGGCACCGCCTTCGGGGAAAAACTTCACATCGAAATCGTTTGTGAAGACAGGCAGATAGAAGGTACGTTTATAGATATATTGCGGATCGTCAAATTCTACTTCTATTCTGCGTGTTGCCGGAGATTTTAAATCGGGTAGGGAGATGGAGATCCAGCCGTTTTCATCCGTCTTTTTTTTTCCTTTGTTTTTTATTTTCCCATTCTCGAGATATAAGTATTTAATTGTTGTGTTTTCAAAAACAGCCTGCACGTTACTGGTGAATTTGATTTTGGCTGTATAATGTGTATCATCTTCTTGTTGGTACTCGATGTTTGATACGATGGTGTTGTCGATAGAGTTTCCTATCTTGATATTGCGCGAATAGAAAAAATCAGGATCATCATTCAACATCCAGTTAGTGTATCCTCGCAGGTAATAATCGCCTGCCGGAAGGGTCGCAGGAAGTGTGAAGGCGTTATGGAATCCCAAAGAATCTCTGCGGATTTTTTTTCGTTCTACAATGGAATCGGAACGGTTGATCAATTCCGTAATGATAAAATTACTTTGTGCATTATCCTGATGAGTGTTGGCGTTTACCAGATATCCTTTGAACCAGATTTTCTCTCCGGCTCCATAGAAAGGCTTGTCCAGATGTAGGTATAACTTTTCTTTAGGAATTCTTTCCATCAGGCTGAAGTGGGCGATGATTGTATCTTGCATGGTTTGTGCAGATAGTGAAGAGAAATATAGGAGTACTCCTAAAAACGCTGTAATACTTCTTTTACATTGAAGAGTAGTTATGTTTTTCATATAATGTGTTTTTAACTTTTATGCATCCAGATAGAAAGAACTTTTCGCTTGACAGTCAGTATGTTGATGACTGATACGATGAGGAATAAGAAAATACCCATGCTGATGGCTGCCCATAACGAACCGGTTTCCAGTTGGGGGAAGAGCAATCGGATACTTTCTACATAATAGCTGCGCAGCCAGCATACTAATCCGATGGATAAAATCAATACGATGATATTCAGCCCTACAGTCAATATCTGATAAGGCAATGCTACTCTGTTGGGGCTGTATCCTATCAGAAGCAGGCTTTCGAGTTTGGTTGTGTTCTTTTGGAGTAGTAAGAATATGCTTAGCATCAGGATATAGAACGACAGGATACTAATGAACAGACCTACTCCCAATACAATGCCTACGATAAGGCGAAGGAAGTAAGTGGTTTTTCCGGCATCCAGTTTTCCGTCTTCCGTTTCATAGCCTTTCTTTTGGAAATAGCTGGCAATAGAAGGATCAGCCGGATTGTTTACTTCGATGATCAGGCGGGCAGGTTGTGCTTCTGCATTGGGAGCGAAATTCTTATTGGCCCAGTCCATAAAAGACTGGGGTACGAGAATGGTATTTAAACGGTTGGAGAAACCGACGATGTTTCCTTTGTATTGCTCTACCCGTCCGTTACCTCGCATCATGATGTCCATTTGGATAAGACCCATTAGTCCTTCCGACAGTTTGGGCAGACTGCGGCTTTGAGCAAAACCGAAGTTGTACAAATTCAGATAATTGCGTGGGATAATGATGGGAATCGTATGCGTTTCTTCATCGAAATGCCATTTATCGAGTTTGATGTCTACAAACTCATCGGGAACTGATTCGAAGAACATATCCGTAGAGAGATGAATACCAGCTTCCTGCATGCCTAATCCTGCTGAAACTTTAAACTGAGAAGGGGTGAAAGCCCCTGTCGTTTTGGTAAACGATTGCTTTTTCAGATCGGCGATATCTTCGGGAGAGAACGTGTTGCTTTTTCCGGCAAAGGAGCCGAGTGTGCTGATTTTCTTGGTTGCTATGATAAAGTCTTTTTTCATAAAGCTGTCTCCTTCGGTGAATACGGGGATGACATCCTTATAAAACTGTACGCTGAGCAGTACAATCATCATGCCGAACAGGTTGGCTAAAAAGAAACCGGTCAGTTGGCCGATACTGATATGTTGGCGGAGAAGTTTCCAGACAAGAGCAGACATCTTATTTACAATTTTACAATTTATAATTAAATTAAAAAGGGAAGGTGAAACACTGATCCATCAGAGTTGGAGTACCTGTTTATAAGGTAGTTCAATATGCTTTCCAATGGATGTGGCGATGACTCCGGCACTTTGCTTCCCGGCTTCGTCGATGATGATTTCTCCCATGATACGGCTGTTCTCATCATCCAGATGGCTGATAGGTTCATCCAGAAACAAGAAGTCGAACGGCTGACAGAATGCACGGATAAAGGCAACCCGTTGTTGCTGCCCGAAAGAGAGTTTTCCGGCTTTCACATTCAGTTTGTCTGAGATACCCAGTTTTTCAAACAATGAAAGAATCTCTTTTTTCTTTTTGTATCCGGTAAGGTTGTTTTTCAGTTGTACGTTTTCAAGAGCTGTGAGTTCAGTGAAGATACGCAGGTCTTGAAAAAGCATACTCAGTGAATGCTTTCTCAAGTCTACCCATTGCTTCACGGAATATGCTCTGATATTGGTTTCATCGAAATTGATAATTCCTTGGTAGTCGTTGCGATAGCCGTAAATATAGCTGCACAACGAAGATTTTCCGGTGCCGGAGGCAGCTTCTATCAGATACATTTCTCCTTTTTGGAAGATAAGGTCCTGATGCCATATGTCAGAGGTCACCGAATTACGGTCAGCAAACACTTGAGGAAGTGTTTGCTGTAAGTGAATACTATTCATACCGTCCGTTTACGAGTTACATGCCGGCAAATTGCTTGGCAAAATCTACAATTTGTTTGAGGGCATTGACATCTTTGTCTTTCAGGCAAAGGTCTGTTTCGCTTGTTTCTCCTTCCGAACTTACGGATAAATAAGAAACTTTGGAAGCGAGATCAGAATAAGTCTTAAATTCCTTGCCTCCGAAACCTACCAGCATTTTGACAACCGGTAAATCCAGTATGGCTTCTGCATTGATAGCCATGAATACAGTTTTACCTTTCATCTCTGCCGCGTATGGAGCATCTTTGATGGATTTGTCAACAGCTTTGCCAATACTCTTGTAGAGCAGTTCGTCATTAGTGGCATACATTTGTTTGTCTTTGATGCCGAAGAATATATTCATTCCTCTTGTTTTATAGACATATTCATCTTTACCCAGTTCCATGATGTCTTCTCCTTTCTTGAGCCCCAATGCCTGTTTGTTTTTATAAAGAGCTTCAAGAGCATTTCCATTCTTTACATCGGCATAAGCAAGGAAAGTAGGAGCACTGTTCATGGTTACATTGATTAATCCGGCAGAAATATCACCGTTGAATGAACTGAACAGTTCTTTTACTTCATCTGCTTTGGCAATTGACACTGTGCTGCGGAATTCTTGATTCTCGCTTAATAGATTGTACAGTCCTTCTCCTTTTACACCCATATTGACGAACATTAGTGTGGATGCCGGGAAGTATTTCACGAATGTGCCGCTTGTCTTTCCGAATGATTCCATTTGTTTTTTCAAGAGAGCCTTTACAGCATCATTTTCCGTGTAGTTTTCTGTTTTGAGGGCGATCTTGCCTTTCTCAAAGTTCAATCCGCCTACAATAGTAATGTCTTCCGGCTTGATTTCAGAAGGAAGTCCCATGCTGATCTGGCTTCTGTAAGTAGAAGGAATCGCTGACATGGAGGCGAAAAAGTTGATATCACTTTTTTGTTTTGCGATTTTCTGGAAAGCTCCGGATTTAGCAATGCTGTTGTCGGCAGTCTGCTTCATCAGTTTGGTGATGGTTTCTTTGGCTGCTTCTGTCTGAGAAGCTCTGTTGGCGGAGATAATGATTGCAGTGGTTTCATTGAAAGCAAGCAAATTTCCGTTCAGGGTAGTGAAGCTATATCCGTCTGCTTCGCTCACTGGTTGGCAGATTTGTTCTTTTGTCATTACGTCAAGCGATGCGTGCAAGTCATCTTCATTGCTGACTTTGGCAACGAATACGCCACCGGAAATCTGGGGAGAGCTAAAGATATAGATCGGTGCTTCCGGATCTAAACCGGATGCTCCCGGGTTGTTTATCACTTTCTCCAGTTGTTGGAAAGTTGCGGCATTCATTCCGCTCTTCAGTGCTTCCAGCAGTTTCTGTTTAGCAGCTTCATTCTCTTTGTCATTCATCCCCGCCTTATTGGCCAGCGATTTCAAATCAATAGAGGCAACAGCCGTAGCATCTGCCGGTATTACGTTCGTATATTCCGTTTGTTTGGAACATGCTGCCAAAAACACCATCAGTACTGCCAGTACCGAGAGCCGTGAAATCATTTTCTTTGCCATACTCATACTATTTAAAAGTTATTATTGATTCAATAAGTTGATTGTGTGGCAAGCCACCAACGCTGCTGTCTCTGTTCGAAGCCGTGATTTTCCCAAGCTAATGGGAGTGAATCCGCATTCGATAGCTTTTTTCACTTCCTCTTCACTGAAGTCTCCTTCGGGACCGATCAGAACGAGAGCGTCTTCTCCTGCTTTCAGTATATTTTTCAGCAGAGGTTTTTCACCTTCATAACAGTGTGCAATGAATTTCTGTCCTTTGAACTCTTGTGTGATGAATTTGTCGAAATCCGTCATTTCGTTGAGCTTAGGCAGGCGGGCCTTGAGCGACTGTTTGATGGCCGATATCAGAATCTTTTCGATTCGTTCGGCTTTAATCACTTTGCGTTCGGAGAAACGGCAGTTGAGAAATGTCAGTTCATCAAATCCGATTTCTGTAGCTTTCTCTGCAAACCATTCATTGCGATCCATATTTTTGGTTGGTGCCATAGCAATGTGCAGATGGCATGGCCAAAGCGGTTCCTGAAATATTGTTTCTTTGATGGCTACAAGGCAACGCTTGTTGGTTGCAACCGTGATTTCGGCTTGATAGAAATACCCCTTACCGTCAGTGAGAGTGATTTCGTCTCCGATACCCAACCGCAGTACACGGGTACAGTGTTGTGCTTCCTCTTCCGGAAGTTCGTTGCTTATCTGTATATCGGGAGTATAAAATACGTGCATAATTGATTACTGGTTTTGATTTCTGGAATTGATCCGGTCGCGTATTTTGGCGGCCAGTTCATAATTCTCGTCTTTTATCGCTTGCTCCAAGGCTTCTTCGAGTGACATGGAAGTGACGTTGCGAGGCAGGTTCCGCTTTTTTTCATCTTCCGGTTCTCCCTCATCGTCTTCATCGTCAAATTCCTCCGGGTGCCTTCTTTCTTCGTTTGAGATGTGCAGACATTCCTGTTCAAGAATAGACTCATAAATGAGGATTGGGCATTCGGCACGGACAGCCAGAGCTACAGCATCTGAGGTACGCGTGTCAATACGTATAATTTCTTCGTCTTTTTTTAAGTAGATGTAAGAGTAGAAAATACCATCTTTTGCCTTGTAAATCAATACGCGAAGCAAACTGGCTCCCAGCACACCAAGAGTTGTCATAAACAGATCGTGTGTCAGGGGGCGGGGAGTTTTAATTCTTTTCAGATACAAGGCGGTTGCCTGAGCTTCGGCGGGACCGATGATGATAGGCAATTGCCGTTCACCGTCCACTTCGCCCAACAGCATGGCAAAGGCACCTACTTGCGCTTGGCTATTTGTGATATTTAAAACTTGTAATTCTACTTTTTTGTCCATTGTTCTTTATTACTTAATTTACTTTACTCTCTCGTTGGTGTTTGTACTTGAATACCAGAGCAAACAGGATGCCGATCACCAGTGCATATGCTGCAAAGATAAACCAGATGTCCGGCCATTCACGACTTATCAGTTTACCATCAGCATATACTGAGAAAGCGTCTACGACAGCACCGCTGGCATATCCTCCGATGATAGCGCCCAGTCCGTTGGTCATCATAAAGAATAATCCCTGAGCACTGGCACGTATGGAGGAGCTGGTTTCTTGTTCAACAAACAACGAACCGGAAATGTTGAAGAAGTCGAACGCCATTCCATACACGATCATGGAAAGAATCAGCATCCACAGACCGGAGCCCGGATCACCGAAGCCGAACAGTCCGAAACGGAATACCCAGGCAAACATACTGATCAGCATCACTTGCTTGATACCAAAATGTCTCAGGAAGAATGGTATAGCGAGAATAAATAATGTTTCAGACATTTGTGAGATGGACAATAGGATCACCGAATGTTTCACTCCGAAGGAATCTGCAAACTCCGGAATATTGGCAAAACTGCCCAGGAAAAGGTCACCATATGTATTGGTGATTTGCAATGCTGCTCCTAAAAGCATGGAGAACAGGAAGAAAATAGCCATTTTCTTTCTTTTGAATAATACGAAAGCATCCAGCCCGAAGGAAGAGAGCAATGTTTTCTTTTCTGTTTTGGCAGGCTTGCATGCTGGCAGGGTAAAAGCATACAATCCCAGTAATAGTGCCGACGCACCGCCTACATAGAGTTGTGCGCTGGAGTTCTTGAATCCGGTAAGGTCTACTGCCCACATGGCGCAGATGAAACCGATGGTTCCCCATACGCGGATGGGAGGGAAGTCCTTGATCAGGTCACATTTATATTGTTCCAGTGCATTATACGAAACGGTATTAGCTAACGATAAGGTAGGCATATATACCAATAAGTTGAGCAGCATCGCCCAATACATCTGGTCGTAACTTGTAGCGGTGGAGGCGTAGAAAAGGCAGGCAGCCCCTGCGATGTGGCAAAGTCCGTATAAACGTTCAGCATTAAACCACTTATCGGCGATGATACCAATGATGCCGGGCATAACTAAAGAGGCAATACCCATGGTGGCGAAGATGGCACCGATCTGCCCTCCTTCGAAGTGGAGTTCTCGTCCCATGTAACCTCCCAGTGAAATTAACCATGAACCCCATACAAAGAATTGCAGGAAGTTCATAATGATCAAACGAACTTTTATACTCATGACTTTTCTAATTTGTGTTTCTCTTTTTCGTTAATAATAGATGCAAATATAATATTTTCGTTGATTGGGTGAGCAAGTTAATCGATAAAAAGGGGATAAAAAAGCCATAAATGCGAAGAATGATGAGGAATTGCCGGTAAAAAGTGGAAAGGGAGTAGGTATATAAAAAAAAGAAGGCTATCTATCCCAGACAGCCAATCTTTATTAACCTTAAATCTAATACCATGAAAAACACAGTGCAAATATAGAGCATTTTATGTTATAAAACATAATGAATTGCCGGAAATCTTCTATTTGTTAACTCTAATTAACTTTGAAGCTATTCTTTTTCTGTTATTCGCTCCTGAATAAGTAAGTTTCATGGCATTTATATCTGCATTACTCTACATAGAGTACCAGTCCCTTCAGGTATTCTCCTTCCGGGTGGTATATGTTAACCGGATGGTCGGCAGGTTGTGTGAGTTGGTGCAGGATACGTACGCTACGTCCTGACATGGCAGCGGCAGTAAATACTGCTGTGCGGAAATTGTCCTTGGTCACTACTTGTGAACAGGAGAATGTAAACAGGATGCCGCCCGGTTTGATTTTCTCGAATGCTTTGGCATTCAGTTTCCGGTAACCTTGCAAGGCATTCCGCAAAGCATCTTTATGCTTGGCAAATGCAGGAGGGTCGAGAATTATCAAATCATATTGGTCGCCCATACGGTCGAGATACTTGAAGGCATCTTCGGCAAAAGCTTCATGGCGAAGATCACCGGGGAAGTTCAGTTCTACGTTCTTGTTAGTCAGATCGATTGCTTTGGCGGAGCTGTCCACGGAATGTACCAGTTTCGCGCCTCCACGCATGGCGTAGAAAGAAAAGCCACCGGTATAGCAGAACATATTCAGTACTGAACGGTCTTTAGCATAATGCTCCAGCAGTGAGCGGTTTTCGCGTTGGTCTACGAAGAATCCCGTTTTCTGCCCTTTCAGCCAGTCTACGTGGAATTTCAAACCATACTCTTGTGCGATATTATCACTGCTTCCTCCTTTAAGGAAACCGTTTTCGGGGAAAAGGTCTGCCTTGAAAGGTAGTGTGGTTTCTGATTTATAATAGATATTCTCAATCTTGTCACCCATTACTTCCGACAGGGCTTCGGCGATAGTCATGCGGTCTACATGCATTCCTGCGGAGTGCGCTTGCATGACGGCAGTCCGGGCATAAATGTCGATGACCAGTCCGGGCAGGTTATCTCCTTCACCATGTACGAGACGATAGGTGTTATTGGTCGGATTGACTGCGATACCGATACCGCAGCGCATCTCGTAGGCGATCTGTAGTTTACGTTTCCAGAAATCGTGGTCGATAGGTTCCTGACGGAAAGAAAGCACACGTACGGCAATACTTCCGATCTGAAAATGTCCTTCGGCTATAAATTCCTTTTTTGAAGTGTATACTTCTACAACTTCACCTTCTTCGGGTTCTCCATCGAAACGAGCGATTGCTCCGGAGAAAATCCAGGGGTGAAATCTTTTTAAAGACTCTTCTTTGCCGGGTTTGAGGTATACTTTATGCATGTTATTAAAATTTCAGTTTTCTCTCCGGTCCTCGAAAAAAAGGAGTGGAGATAGTGCTATTTGATCAGTTATTAATTAGTCTTCTATCGGTTATTTATCAGCGATTGGCGAGGGAGCTTGCGTTAACCTCTTCTTCTGCAGGGAGGCTTTCGACCTCATAGTTGCCGGTTCGTTTCAGTTCCTGCAGCAGATTATAGATATTGAGGCAGGCCCAGGCGTCGGTCGCTGCATATTGTTTCTGTCCGTCACTTAGTACGTCTGCTTCCCAGTTGGACAGCCGTTGTGATTTGGAAATCTTTTCTTTAAACAGGATTGCGTAAATCTTTTGCAGGCTTTTGTCCTGTATGCCGAACTGGCGGACATAGTCCTGCAGTTCGATGCAGCTCTGTTGGGTGAAAGGCGCACGTTTGTGCAGCATCATAAAATCATCTTTGAGTGACAATCCTACTTTAATGACAGCCGGATTCTCCAGCAGGTCAACCAAAGGTTGGGTAAGTCCCGTCATGTTGAGGCGGAACAGGAAACAGCATTCGTCCGAGGAAATCTGGAGGAGTGCTACCTTATGACTTTGCCCTTTGGTGAAGGATGGACGCGTTTCGCTATCGATACCCAGTATTGGCTGGGATTTCAGGTAGGCTACCGCTTTTTCTGTTTCCGCTTCCGACTGGATAACATGGATCCGTCCCGGAAAAACAGTTTTCGGGAGTTCCTTTAGTTCGTCTTTATTTATACTTCTTCTTACTATCATTTTCGTTTATTCGTCATCACGACAATGGCAGCTGTCGTCATGACAGTGGCATTCGTCGTCGTGGCAGTGACAACCGTCTTCGTGACTGTGGTCGTGACAATGACATCCGTCTTCTTCACAACAATAGTCGTCATCGCTTAGTTCGTTATTCTCTTCTTCGTTGTCCTCTTCGTCATTTTCATCCTGCTGGTTATATTTCACATCGTGAAGGGCGCGCAGGGTGTTTACCAGTTTCTGTCCCCACAGCAGACCGAAGTTTTCCTGGCAGATGGCCAACGAGTCGTTCATGGTTTCGTTCAGTCCCAGTTGGAAGACGAAAATAAAATCTTTGATATCCTGATAGATATCTGCCAAATCTTCCGAGATGGATTTCTTGATAGGCTGGTCGCTGTATACCATATCCTGTACGAAAACATCCAGATAATCATCCTTCTCTCCCATCAGTCCTGCCAGATTTATGCGTAGAATCTCATACGTTTCCTCCGTTACATACGTTTCGGGTGCCTCGTCTCCGATTGTTTCACACTTCGGAAGCAAGGATGCTTTGAGATAGAGCAAGGGAAGTATTTTTAAAGACGTGTCGACAAAAGCTTTGCGCTTCATGTGTTCGGCACGTTCGAGGAATGCGCAAAATTCGGCGGCTACCGTTACGAACTCGATCACATTCTTTTCAAATATCGTTTGGCTTTCTTTTTCCATAATCAGATTGATTTGAATCGCAAAGGTAAGAAAAAGGATTGAATGAGAGTAGCGCTCGTTATTTTTTTATTATTTTTGCGGCTTATAATACGGATTCCAATTTATTAAAGAATAAAGACTCATGGCAAAAAAGAAAATAGATAAGGAGGCTGAACGCGCTCCGTCTTCTCCAGGAAAGATTGTATCAATTTTTAAGAATGAAACCATTCATTTTGTAATTGGATTGATGCTGGTGATCTTTTCTGTTTATCTTTTGTTGGCTTTTTCTTCCTTCTTCTTTACGGGGGCAGCCGACCAAAGTATTATCGACAGCGGCAATTCTGCAGACCTGGCAGCTGTTAATAACAATGTAAAAAACTATGCTGGATCTCGTGGAGCACAGTTGGCTAGTTATCTGATCAATGACTGCTTTGGCATATCTTCATTCTTTATCCTTGTCTTTCTGGCAGTGGCAGGATTGAAGTTGATGCGGGTACGCATTGTCCGCTTATGGAAATGGTTTATCGGTTGTACATTATTATTGGTGTGGTTCTCCGTGTTTTTCGGGTTCGCCCTGATGGATCATTATCAGGATTCTTTCATCTATCTGGGAGGTATGCACGGTTATAATGTAAGCCGTTGGTTGGTTTCGCAGGTGGGAGTTCCCGGTGTGTGGATGATTTTGCTGATAACGGCAGTCTGCTTCTTTATATATGTAAGTGCACGAACGGTTATCTGGCTGCGCAAGCTCTTTGCTTTGAGTTTCTTGAAACGTCAGAAGAAAGAAGAGGAAAAAGTGGCAGCGACAGAAGGAACGCAGGAATTTACAACCTCGCAACCACAGGAAGTTGAGTTCAATCTGAAACGTACTTATAAACAAACACCTCCTCCTGCTCCTGTGATGGACATACAGGCAGAGGAACCGAAAGAAGAATCTCCGGTGAACGAACCGGAACCGGACGAGGAACTTCCTTCTGCTGATGAAGGGGAAGGAGTGACTATGGTCTTTGAACCGACTGTGGCTGATACGGTTACTCCTGCGCCTCAGGACGAATTGCCGGGTGAGGATGAACCCGGGTTTCAGGTAGAGACGGCTGCGACCGAAGAAGAATATCAGGGACCGGAACAGGAACCTTATAATCCGATGAAGGATCTGGAAAACTATCGTTTCCCGACAATCGATCTGATGAAGCATTTTGAGAATGACGATCCGACGATTGATATGGACGAACAGAATGCGAATAAAGACCGTATCATTAATACTTTGCGCAGCTTTGGTATTGAAATCAGTACGATCAAGGCAACGGTAGGGCCTACGGTGACTCTGTATGAAATTACCCCCGAACAAGGAGTACGTATTTCGAAGATTCGTGGTCTGGAAGATGATATCGCGTTGAGTCTGTCGGCAGATGGCATTCGTATCATTGCTCCGATACCGGGTAAGGGAACCATCGGTATTGAAGTTCCGAACAAGAATCCGAAGATCGTATCCGGTCAAAGCGTGATCGGAAGCAAGAAGTTTCAGGAATCCAAGTTCGATTTGCCGATTGTACTGGGTAAGACGATTACAAACGAAGTCTTTATGTTCGATCTTTGCAAGATGCCGCATGTATTGGTGGCAGGTGCTACCGGTCAGGGTAAGTCTGTTGGTTTGAATGCAATCATTACCTCCTTATTATATAAGAAGCATCCGGCTGAACTGAAATTTGTCCTGGTCGATCCGAAGAAGGTGGAGTTCAGCATTTACTCTGTCATTGAAAATCATTTCCTGGCCAAACTTCCCGATGGAGGTGAGCCGATTATTACAGACGTGACGAAGGTAGTGCAAACGCTGAATTCGGTTTGTGTGGAGATGGATACACGCTATGACCTCTTGAAGATGGCTCATGTGCGTAATGTCAAGGAATATAATGAGAAGTTTATCAACCGTCGCCTGAATCCGGAGAAAGGACATAAGTTTATGCCATATATCGTAGTGGTAATTGACGAGTTCGGAGATTTGATTATGACTGCCGGTAAGGAAGTCGAACTTCCGATTGCACGTATCGCTCAGTTAGCACGTGCGGTCGGCATTCACATGATCATCGCTACGCAGCGTCCGACGACGAATATCATTACGGGTACGATCAAGGCGAACTTCCCGGCACGTATTGCGTTCCGTGTATCTGCCATGATGGACTCCCGTACGATTCTTGACCGTCCGGGTGCGAACCGCCTGATTGGTAAGGGCGATATGCTCTTCCTGCAAGGTGCCGATCCGGTGCGTGTGCAGTGTGCCTTTATCGATACACCGGAAGTGGAGGAGATCACGAAGTTTATTGCCCGTCAGCAGAGCTATCCTACTCCGTTCTTCCTGCCCGAATATGTGACCGAAGACAGTGGCAGTGAAGTGGGGGATATTGATATGGGACGTCTCGACCCGTTGTTTGAAGATGCGGCTCGTCTGGTGGTCATCCATCAGCAAGGTTCCACTTCGTTAATTCAACGTAAATTTGCTATCGGCTACAATCGCGCCGGACGTATCATGGATCAGCTTGAAAAAGCCGGAATTGTCGGGCCTACCCAGGGGAGCAAGGCGCGTGATGTACTGTGTATCGACGAGAATGACCTCGAAATGCGTTTGAACAATTTACAATAACAGATCGTTTATTAATCAAATGAGAAAATACATTTTTAGTGTTTTAATAGCTTTACTGTCACTGCCTGTGATTGCTCAACAACAGCAGTCGCAGGCTAAAGCTGTTCTTGAGAGGACAGCCGAAGCATTTAAGAAAGCCGGTGGTGTTAGAGCTGATTTTACATTGAAGGCACTCAATGATGGTCGTCTGGAAGGACGGGAGAACGGTGTTATCCAGTTGAAAGGCGAGAAATTCATGTTGAAGACTTCCGAAACGACCACTTGGTTTGATGGAAAAACGCAGTGGAGTTATATGGTAAGGAATGATGAAGTGAATGTCAGTACCCCTACTCAGGAAGAGTTGCAGCAGATCAATCCGTATACATTTCTTTATATGTATCAGAAAGGATTCTCTTATAAGCTGGGAACAGTGAAGACGTTTCAGGGAAAAGCTGTCTGGGAAGTGGTTCTGACTGCTAATGATAAGAAGCAAGAGTTGGAAAGTATTACTCTTTATGTGACGAAGAATGCGTATGAACCTGTTTGCATCCAACTTCAGCAACGTGGCCAAAAGACACGTAATGAGATTACCGTGACGGCTTATCAGACCGGACTGGATTATGCAGACGATGTTTTCACTTTCGACAGAAAAGCGTATCCGACTGCGGAAGTGATAGACTTGAGATAATATGTTTTTTGAACAGGAGATAAGATATCTGGAATAATAAAACGATAATATAACAATAAAATGGCAGAAATAGAAAAAGTAAAATGCCTGATTATAGGCTCGGGACCTGCCGGCTATACGGCAGCGATCTATGCAGGACGTGCTAACCTTTGTCCGGTGCTTTATGAAGGATTGCAGCCCGGCGGTCAGTTGACAACTACTACGGACGTGGAGAACTTCCCCGGTTATCCGGAAGGAATCAGTGGTCCGCAGTTGATGGAAGATTTGCGTGCACAAGCCAGCCGTTTCGGAACAGATGTTCGTTTTGGTATTGCGACGGCGGCAGATTTAAGCAAAGCTCCTTATAAAATAACGATTGATGGTGACAAGGTGATTGAGACAGAAGCATTGATCATCTCCACCGGCGCTACGGCTAAATATCTGGGGCTGGAAGATGAAAAGAAATATGCCGGCATGGGAGTCAGTGCTTGTGCTACTTGTGACGGATTTTTCTATCGTAAGAAAGTCGTTGCAGTCGTTGGCGGTGGCGATACAGCTTGTGAGGAAGCTATTTATCTGGCCGGTCTGGCATCCAAAGTTTATCTGGTGGTCCGCAAACCTTATTTGCGCGCATCGAAGATTATGCAGGAACGTGTGCAGAAGCACGAAAAGATTGAAGTACTTTTCGAACATAATGTAGTCGGCCTGTTTGGTGACAATGGAGTGGAAGGTATGAATGTTGTGAAGCGCTGGGGTGAAGCGGACGAAGAACGTTACAGTTTGCCTATCGACGGATTCTTCCTGGCTATTGGGCACAAACCGAATTCAGATATATTCAAAGAATACATTGATACCGATGAGGTAGGTTACATTATTACGGACGGCGACAGCCCCCGTACAAAAGTTCCCGGAGTATTTGCTGCGGGAGATGTGGCTGATCCGCATTATCGTCAGGCTATTACAGCGGCAGGAAGTGGCTGTAAGGCTGCTATTGAAGCGGAACGTTATCTTTCTGCAAAAGGAATCATCTAAAGATATCACAGGCGGAACGCGGAATGCGTTGCACTGTATAAATAAGCACTGAATAAATAAAAAAACGGTGGACATTAGCAATAAGCTGAATGTCCACCGTTTTTTTATATCATTTTATATCACAAGCATTAATATGCTTCGATTTCATCTATCCACAATTCGGCAGGGATAACTTCCGGACCGTTGTTCTTTTCGAAATTGACGCCATTGCGTAACGTACCGCCATTCTTGATCTTTACTTTCAGGAAAGTGGCTTGTGCCGGTTCAAATTCAATAGAGTCGGTGAATGCGATTCTTCCTGTTTCCGGACAATCATGTTTCAAGGTCTTTTCTGCTATTTGTGTATATTGCTGGCCGTCGGCAGATACTTCTACAGCGATTCCTCCGGCAGGGAGCATTCTCATGGCAGGATTGAACAAAGAACCGAAGATGACTTTGCTTACCTCTGTCGGCTTGTCCAGATTGACGATAAATTCAAGGTCTTTTCCTTCGACGATAGCAAAGCTGGACCAAGGAGTATAAGAGGCATTGTTCCCTCTTTTTCCATTCGTCAGACCGAAAGTGGTCGGGTCGGCTCCTAATACATCGTTTTCGCCGAATATATCTCCCGTCCATCCCATTGCATAATTAACGGTAAATGGTTTTCCAGCCAGCAGATTGCCATACAATGGTTTGTGGGTTACTTTGCCCAACATCTTGCCGTCTTTGAAGGCAGCGGCTTTCAAGTCAATGTTTCCTTCAAGCACGAAAGGCTGTTCATACAGTGCAGAGCCGTTTGTCGGTTCGCTGCCGTCTGTAGTATATCTGATTTCCGCATTCGGATAGAATGTTTCCAGCAATACCATCAGAGGACCGTTTTTATCCGCATGTGTATTTACGTTTACATCGAAAAAGTTGAGACAAGGCTTGGTATCCATTACTTCCAGACGTTCAAACTCCGTGACCATACGTTCGCAGAAGCTCTTCCAGTTTTTGTTGGCATCCAGTGTCCATCCTGTCTCTGCGATAGCCATTGCACGTGGGAATGCCTGGTAATCTACACGGTCCGAGGTCTTCATGTATTCTCTCCAGAGGTTACCTTGCATACCGATGATATGCTTCTTTACCAGTTCGTCGGCATCATCCGGAACCGGATTGTAGCTATAAGTCTTTTTCAGCGTAGTGTATCCGCCGATAGTAGTCGGGGCGATTTCCGGATCTTCCTGATAGAAGTCCAGATAAGCATAAGGCATAGGGGCCATGATTGCATTGTGTCCTGCTTTGGCAGCATTCATTCCGCCTTCCACACCGCGCCATGACAAAACGGTGGCGTTCGGTGCCAGACCACCTTCCAGAATTTCATCCCAGCCGATGATATTTCGTCCTTTACCGTTCAGGTATTTCTCCATCCGGGTGACGAAGTAACTTTGCAGTTTATCTTCTTTGCTGTGTTTCACTCCGTCCACTTTGCTGGGAGTCACATCATCTTTCAATCCCAACTGGCGAATCAGCTGCTGGCAGAAAGCACTGTTCTTCCAAGCCGTCTTGGGGCATTCGTCCCCTCCGATATGAATGTACTCACTCGGGAATAATTCGACTACCTCATCCATTACTCCTTCGAAGAATTTGAAAGTAGTCTCGCTCGGACAGAATACCTGTTCGAACACGCCCCATGTAGGACATACCTTGTAGGTCTGTGTAGAGTCGCATGACAATTCCGGATAAGCAGCGAGAGCTGCCAGTGCATGTCCCGGCATTTCTATTTCGGGAATTACATTGATATATTTGCTGGCCGCATAAGCTACGACCTCTTTAATCTGCTCCTGTGTATAATACCCTCCATGCTCTATACCGTCAAATACTTGCGGGTAGTTTACATAATAATAGTCTACCAGCGTCTTTTCCCGCTTGGAGCCGATTTCTGTCAGTTTCGGATATTTCTTGATTTCGATTCTCCATCCCTGATCGTCCGTCAGATGCCAGTGGAAGACGTTCATTTTGTTCATAGCCAACAGGTCGATAAACTTGTAGATATATTCTATCGGTGCGTAATGACGGCAGACGTCCAGCATCAGTCCGCGGTGTACAAAGCGCGGGGCGTCTTCGATTTCTACAGCAGGGACAGACCAGTCGGCCTTTTTGTTCAGTTTCTTTCCGTAGACGGCAGGAGGAAGAAGCTGATAAATAGTCTGCACACCATAGAAAAAGCCATTTGGCTGTGAAGCGGTGACCGTAATGAGGGTAGGGGTGACCGAAAGCCTGTAAGCTTCTTTGGGCATATCTTCCTGTACTACAAAGCTGATGGCAGGCTTTCCGTCTGCACTTTCCGCTTCCGTCAGAGAGATTCCGGCAGTCTGTTTCAACTGTTCGGCAAAACCGTCAGCTACCTTTTTCACTTCCGAGGCATCGGACGGTGTGACCAGCCGGACTTGCTTGTTCAGCTCAAAACGGCCTTCCTTGGGGACAAGCTGATTGGGTTGAGGAACGATGTTGTACTCGTTCGTGGTTTCTTTTGGCTTCTGACAACTGGGGGCAATCATGAGTAAGGATAAAAGAAGAAGGGAAATGCTTTTCTTCATGGTCTGAGATTTGTGTTAAGTTATTAATATATTGACAGGGCAAATGTACTTGTTTAATTGATAAGTTCCAATAATATATAAATAAAAAAGCCGGTGTGATGAACGCCGGCTTCCAGTTAAAGTTTCAGATAACTTTTATGATCGTATCAGGTTTGTTTTATCCTATTTTGCTTATTTTCTTGAGCTTTTCTTCTTCGATGATTTTGATTTTTCTTCCGTCGATGGTGATCAGGCGTTCTGTTGCGAACTGTGATAAGGTACGGATGGCGTTTGAGGTGGTCATGTTCGACAGATTGGCAAGGTCTTCACGGGAAAGATAAATACTCAGTGTCGATCCGTCTTCTTCCAGGCCATAGCTTTCTTTGAGGAAAATCAGCGATTCTGCCAGACGTCCGCGGATATGTTTCTGTGTCAGGCTGACGGTACGTTCGTCGGAGATGCCCAGATCAATAGAAAGCTGGCGGATAAAAAACATGGCTAAATCATTGTTCTGAGCGACTAGCGTGGTAATGGCAGTCATAGGGATGAGACAGACAACAGAGGGTTCAAAAGCGGCGGCGGCAGTGACGAAGTCTTCCTTTGCGAAGTATGCACGGTACGCAAAGTACTCCCGCTGTTTGATCATGCGGATAATCTGACTTCTACCTCCTACACCATCTTTGAAAATTTTGACTTTGCCGGTAATGAGGCACATCAAATGAGAGGGAGTTTCCCCTTCGCAATAGATGGTTTCGTTCTTTTTGTAGGTCTGTATCGTATAATTGTTCATCAGAAACTCCCTTTGTTCATTATTCAAAGGAGCTAACAGATCGGATAACGGTTCCGAAATATCGATGTCTGACATGTTCATTTTTACCATGGGTGCTACAAAACTGTGTTATACAGCACAAAAGTAGAAAGAAAAAATGAGAAAATGAACGAAACTATAAAAAGATTGCACAAAAGCAGGTTCTTTCGTGCAATCTTGAGGACTTTTTTATTTGGTGAACAATAGTTCTCTGTACTTAGGCAACGGCCATATTTCGTCATCTACTTCCATTTCCAGATGATCGATGTGATCGCGGATTTTATCGAGGTAAGGACGTACCTTTTCTTCGTATTCGAATGCCCTTTCTTTGTAGTTGTCTTTGTGGTTGGCTACTTTCCGGGCTTCGGTCATTTCTCGTACCAGTACTTTGATAGAGGTCACACGGTGCGAGATTTCGCGGATCAGTTCTTTGCGGTCGGCGCTCAGTACTTCAAATTCTTCGGGAGAGAAGATTTCTTTCATTTTGCACAGATTTTCGAGCAGCCGGTTCTGGTAGGTGACAGCAGTCGGTACGATGTGGTTGATGGCAAGGTCGCCCAATACACGTCCCTCGATTTGTACCTTCATGGTGTATTTTTCCAGTTCCACTTCCAGTCGGCTGTTGAGTTCGGTTTCGTTGAAGATACGTTCGCCGATCAGTACAGATTTCGATTGGTTGTCTACGTAGTGCATCAAGGCTTCCGGCACGTGGCAGATGTTGGTCAGTCCGCGACGGGCGGCTTCCTGTTTCCATTCTTCGGAGTAGCCGTCGCCCTCAAAGCGGATGGCTTCGGAAGCGATGATCGTTTCTTTCAGCAGGCGGAAGATAGCCTCGTCTTTTCCTACCCCTTCTTCCATCAGTTTCTCTACTGATGCGCGGAATTCGTTCAGCTGGTTTGCCATGGCAGCGTTGATGGCGATCATGGCTGCGGCACAGTTGGAGGAAGAGCCGGCGGCACGGAACTCAAAGCGGTTTCCGGTGAAGGCAAAAGGAGAAGTACGGTTACGGTCGGTGGTATCGAGCAGAATTTCCGGGATACGTCCGATTCCCAGTTTCAGCGTTGTCTTTTCTTCCGGTGTCATCTTCTCGTTGCCTACCTGACGCACGATTTCGTCGAGGGTTGCTGAGAGTTGTGAGCCCAAGAAGCAGGAAAGGATGGCGGGAGGAGCTTCGTTGGCTCCCAGGCGGTAGCTGTTGCTGGCGCTCATGATGGAGGCGCGAAGTAAATCTTGGTTTTTATATACCATCATCAGTACATTCACCAGGAAGGTGAGGAACAGCATGTTTCCTTTCGGGTTCTTTCCGGGAGCAAACAGGTTGATGCCGGTGTCTGTGCAGAGCGACCAGTTGTTATGTTTGCCTGAGCCGTTTACGCTGCTATAAGGCTTTTCGTGCAGTAGTACGTTGAAATGATGTTTGCGTGCGATACGCTTCATCAGATCCATGACAAGCTGGTTATGGTCGTTTGCCAGGTTGCAGTTTTCGAAGATAGGGGCCAGTTCGAACTGGTTGGGAGCTACTTCGTTGTGACGGGTTTTGGCAGGAATACCCAGTTTGTGGCATTCGATTTCGAGTTCCTTCATGAATGCCGTGACCCGTGGAGGAATAGAGCCGAAATAGTGGTCTTCCAGCTGTTGGTCTTTGGCAGAAGAGTGTCCCATTAAAGTACGTCCGGTCAGGCAAAGGTCGGGACGTGCGTTATATAAGGAGGAGTCTACGAGAAAATATTCCTGTTCCCATCCTAAGTTGGTAAATACGCGTGTTACGTTCTTGTCGAATAGCTGGCAGACTTCCGTAGCGGCTTTGTCTACAGCGGCAAGTGCTTTCAGAAGCGGAGTTTTGTAGTCCAGTGCTTCGCCCGTATAAGAGATAAAAATCGTGGGAATACAAAGTGTGGTATCTACCACGAATGCCGGAGAAGAAACGTCCCATGCAGTGTATCCGCGAGCTTCGAAGGTATTACGGATACCGCCGTTAGGGAAAGAAGAGGCATCCGGTTCTTGCTGAATCAGCAGTTTTCCGGAGAATCGTTCGATCACTCCGCCGTCTTCGCCAAACTCGATAAATCCATCATGTTTTTCAGCTGTTCCGTCTGTCAGAGGCTGGAACCAGTGGGTGTAGTGTGTGACGTTGAGCGACTTAGCCCAGCTCTTCATGCCGTTGGCAATCAGGTCGGCTATTTCACGGCTGATCGGTGTACCTTTTTCGATCGCATCGGTAACTGCCTTATAGGCTTCTTTCGGAAGATACTCTTGCATCTTCTTGCGGTCGAATACATGGCTACCATAATAATCTGAGAGTTTGTTGGAAGGGGCACTGACTTCCAACGGCTTCCGGTTGGAAAGTTCTTGTAAAGCGTAAAATCTCATTTTTGACATAAATAGTCCTCTTTTTATCGGTTGATGGCGCAAAATTATATGTTTTTTCTGAAAGTACCCCTATTTTTAAGGGGGTATTTTCAGAAAATAGACTGTTTTCTGAAAGATACCCCCTCTTTGTTGGGTTGGTTTATCTCTGAATCACCTTTTGCTCATCACGGTTTTTTTGATTATGGCCCATTAAGGGATGGTTTTCATTATTTCCTGTTGTCCATTCTCCTTTTTCTGTCGTTCGATTTCTGTAGCCATCTGTTTGACTAAAATTTCTACCTGCATATAATGCTTGTTCATGTTTCTGTATAGTAGCTTCATTGCAGGACTGTCCATAGCCATTTGGGTGAGGAATTGTAAATGCTTTCCCATCGAGGCGTTCATTTGCATACGTGTTTTTTTGTTTAAGTCGTCTTGTAGGGAGTAAGCACCGCATGAGAGCAGGATTTCCGGTATACCATCATCCCAGGCATGCATGGTGAGGTGAGTGAGTGCTCCCACAATTTTTTTCAAGTCTTTCAGAAGAATGTTTAAGAGTTCGAATTCGGTACGGTTTGCGGAGCAGGAATTCGGGTTCAGAAGGAGGGCGAATTTGAGGTAGAAGTCCTTTAATTCTCCGTTAGGAACAACAAATGCATTTTGGGGAGTTTGTGCGATGCTTCCCACCGTTGGTTGAACGGCAACTTGTTCTGTTTCCATAATGATGATTATGAGTATGTGGTAGGCGAAGATTTTCTAAAATAATAAGAGCGGTTCCGCCTTTCCCGTTGCATTTCACCAGAAGGCAGTAGATGCATTAACATTCTACACGGGGGTACGGAACCGCCATATAGAATGAACGTAAACGGACATAAAAATGCCCGCCACGGAAATTGGCAGGTTTACCCGCCTTCTGGTATGAAATGCATTACAAAGGTACTATATTTTTCTTTTTTGGCAAGAATAAAGTGAAAAATAAGAGACAAGTAAGAGTAACTTTAATACAGTGTAGTTCCAAGACTAGTTTCAACCGATGAAACAAAGTGTTTCATGCCTTGGAACAAAGTGTTTCAAGCAATGAAACAAAGTGTTTCGTACGGTGAAACAAAGTGTTTCAAGCGTTTGAAACTATTTGAAACACCTGTCGAAGTTTTCTGAAGCACCTATCTACCTGATTAACTTGACCATAGCTACTGTTTTGCTTAACCTGTTCTTTCAGGAAGTACTAAATCATTTTTCAGTCAAGAATACATGAGTCATCAGCTATTAACGCCTGATTTTTCGATTGTTAATAACTGACATGTCAATCATTAATAGTTGACACATCAAGCGTTAACATGCTGTCAATCAATAGATAATGTAAGAAACATGTTATAAAATGTGATGGTAGCAGAGTGAGAGCAACTGCTTGCTCTCACTCTGCTACCATCGGATCTCTCATAACTGAAATACCGATGAATAAAGGAATGTAGAGCGATAGTTAGAGCATGAGAGCAAAACTCATGTTAAATTGATTGGGAGAGAAATCTGATATTTTCTCCGCTAACTCTTTTTTGCAGCTTAATTCCCTTGCTTTTCGATATTCTTTTTTATATTTGCCTACAATAAACAGGAGATACGACGATTGAAATATAAGATATTGATAGGATGTATGTTGTGCTTGTTCTCTTTTATTCCGAAGGGGGCAGCTAATCTTGTTCTCAATCCTTATACCAGTCAGGAGATATCTGCTGATTCCATCATCGAACGTGTCATGACTTTTGCCCCTTCTTATGAAAGTATCGTGAGTGACTATCGCGCGAACCTATATATAAAGGGCAAGATGAATATTCAGAAGAAGAATTTCATTCTCCGGTATGTACCTTCGATGTTTCGCTTGCAGAAAGGAGTACGCGAGTATCTGCTTGAAACGTACAGCGACCTGCATTATACAGCCCCCAATATCTATGATCAGAAAGTAAAGGCGTCGCAAGGTACCGTGAGAGGGAACAGGGGCTTGCCGGGACTGCTCGAATATTTTAATGTCAATATCTATTCGTCCTCCCTCCTCAACGATGAACGCTTGCTGTCACCGCTTGCCAAAAACGGAAAGAAGTATTATAAATACCGGATTGACAGCGTGATGGGTGACCCTAATAATCTCGATTACCGGATACGCTTCATTCCCCGTACCAAGAGCGATCAGCTGGTGGGCGGCTATATGATTGTCAGCAGCAATGTA
The DNA here is from genome assembly GCF_020091505.1 of Bacteroides faecis. Classification (NCBI taxonomy): domain Bacteria; kingdom Pseudomonadati; phylum Bacteroidota; class Bacteroidia; order Bacteroidales; family Bacteroidaceae; genus Bacteroides; species Bacteroides faecis. The sequence continues at coordinate 2,687,038 of NZ_CP081916.1, forward strand.
TGGAGCGTGCGGGAAATACGCTTTTCGGGACGGTCGGAACTGATCACGTTCACTTGTTGGATCAAGATGGGGGAAGTGGGAAAGAAAGACGAGTTTCTTCCGGTGCGTTATGATGTCGAAGCCCTTTTTAAGTTTCTGGGAAACAAGGTAGACGGCAACTATACCGCTTCGCTGGACTATAAATCTATCGAACTGAAAGAAAGAAAAGTACGGAAGAAAGAAAAGAAGAAGTATAATCTGTCGGAGTCGTTTTCCCTGCAATGCGATACAAATGCTTATAAGACGGATGCTTCTACATTCGGAGTGTTGCGTCCCATCCCTTTGAGTGAGGGCGAAAAGCAACTTTATAAAGACTATACGTACAGACGCGATACCGTGTCGGTACAGCGGAAATCCAAGAGTCAGGCTTTCTGGGGAACAATGGGGGACCTGATGGTGGAAGATTATAAATTCAATCTGTCCAATATCGGGAGTGTCCGTTTCTCGCCGTTTATCAATCCGCTGTTGTTCAGTTATAGCGGAAGCAATGGATTATCTTACCGGCAAGACTTCCGTTACAACCGGATTTTCAGAGGAGACAAGTGGCTCCGTATCGTGCCCAAGCTGGGTTATAACTTTACACGGAAAGAATTCTACTGGTCGTTGAATGCCGACTTCGAATACTGGCCGCAGAAGCGGGGCTTCTTCCGGCTGAGTGTAGGTAATGGTAACCGCATCTATAGCAGTAAGATGCTGGATGAACTGAAAGCGATGCCGGATAGTATTTTTAATTTCGACCTCATTCATCTGGACTATTTCAAAGACTTGTATTTCAACTTCCGTCATAGTTTTGAAATAATCAACGGACTGGATATCAGTCTCGGTTTTTCGGCACATAAGAGAACAGCCGTCGAGAAGTCCCGCTTCGTGATTACGGGAGACTATCCGATGCCTCCTCCGGAATTTATGGAACGGTTCAGAAATACCTATATCAGTTTCGCCCCGCGCATCCGTGTAGAATGGACTCCGGCGCTTTATTACTATATGAACGGAAAACGTAAAATCAATCTGCGTTCTGACTATCCGACATTTTCGGTAGATTACGAACGGGGAATAGAGGGAGTATTCAAGAGTACCGGAGAGTATGAACGGGTGGAGTTCGACCTTCAACATAAGATTCAGCTGGGATTGATGCGAAATATTTATTACCGTTTCGGATTCGGAGCATTCACCAATCAGGATGAACTGTATTTTGTCGACTTTGCCAATTTTGCCCGGCACAACCTTCCTGTCGGGTGGAATGATGAAATCGGCGGTGTGTTTCAGGTGCTCGACGGACGTTGGTATAACTCCTCCCGCCGTTACGTACGCGGACACTTCACTTATGAAGCCCCTTTTCTGATTCTCCGCCATCTGATGAAATATACCCGCTATGTGCAGAACGAACGTCTTTATATCAGTGCACTGTCTATGCCGCATCTCCAGCCCTATCTGGAAGTGGGGTATGGTATCGGTACGCATATCTTTGATGTGGGAGTTTTCGTCAGCAGTGAAAACTGGAAATTCAGCGGGATAGGATGTAAATTTACTTTCGAGTTGTTCAACCGATAGTTTTTCCTCTCAACTATTGCATAGTGTGCAGAAAATACATATCTTTGTAAGGAAGAGGATGAGGAAAAATTTAGCAGAAAAGAGGTGTAGTCGCCTCGCAGGCACAGGTATTTTCCTGGAAAATAAATCTCTGGTATAAATACCTCTATTTATTTTAGTAAAATCTCATCCTCTTCCTCTCCTTTTTATATATGCAGCAACAAGATGGACGGACTTCTAATTACGATACTGATTGTGACCGGTTTTCTGGTTTATAAAATGATTTCTTCGAGTCGGAAACAGGAAGGATACAAGAGATGGAAAGCAACAGGCAGCGGTGATACTGCAAACGAAGAAACTGCCGGAAACAAATGGAAACATGGTGCATGGCTCAGGCATGCTTTGGGAGTAACCACTCCTAAAGCGAGAACGTATCCTGTATTTGATGAAGAGGCGGTGGTGTGGTGTGCCGGTTTGCTGGGAGTAGAGGCGGTGAGATTGAAGGAAATACTGCAAGATGTCTCTTCCCATTATCGGGAATTCTGGATAAGAAAGCGGAAAGGGGGATACCGTATGATCTCTGCTCCGGACAAAGAACTGAAATCTATTCAGGATACTATTTATCACCGTATATTGCTGCCCGTCAATGTGCATCCCGTCGCTACCGGATTCCGGCGTCAGCATTCCATTGTCGATAATGTCCGCCCCCATCTGGGGAAACGATGTGTCCTGAAGACGGATATTCACGATTTCTTTCTTTCTATACGCAGTCCGAGGGTGAAGCAAACCTTCGAAAATATAGGTTATCCTAAGAATATATCGAAGGTGTTGGGTGAGTTGTGCTGCAGGCGCCGGCATCTGCCGCAAGGAGCGTCCACCAGTCCGGCATTGAGTAATATCATTGCTTATGAGATGGATCGGAAACTGGCGGCGATGGCAGAGGAATTCGGGCTGGCTTATACTCGCTATGCCGACGACCTTACCTTTTCGGGCGATGTTTTTCCGAAAGAACAGGTGCTTGTCCGGGTCAAAGAAATCATCAGGGAAGAGAAGTTTGAGCCGAATCACGAGAAAACCCGTTTCCTGAATGAGTATGACAGGAAGATTATCACAGGTATCTCTGTCAGTTCGGGTGTGAAGCTGACCATCCCTAAAGCCAGAAAACGGGAGATTCGCAAGAATGTCTATTTCATTCTGACAAAAGGGCTGGCAGAACATCAGCGAAGAATCGGCTCTCATGATCCTGCCTATCTGAAGCGGTTGATAGGAACGCTTTGCTATTGGCGTTCCATAGAACCGGACAATACTTATGTATCCGATTCTATTGCTGCTTTGAAACGCTTGCAAAAGGGGGATTGACAGATGGCGACGATCGGTTGTGTTTCACATGCTGTGCTGTCTTAACCGATGATTGTTATCCGTCCGCTTTCCACTTTAGCGTACTTTCTTTTCACTGCCTCCTGAATGCCTCTTTGCATGGATGCCTCGATGTTTGATCCCATACGGGGGAATCCGAATAGTTTGGCACAGGCTTTGGCCAGGTCCGGAAGGGGCAGGCTGACGGAGTCGGTCAGTACGTATTTCACTGCATTTGCGATTTCTTCCGGGGGCAGGTCTGTAGCTGCACGATTGGAATCGGTACGAAACTGTGAATAAGTTCGGTACTGTGCTTCGTCCAGCCACAGGAAGTCGATCCCGTTATGTCTGCTACGGTAAAAGTTCAGCCTGCGTATAAGGGCATCCAGGTGAGAACCGGTTTGGGACATGCGTGATATTCCCCATGCAGCGTTTATCTTTTGGCAGATCAGGGATTGGCTGATCGGGGCTTCGTTTTCCATGATTCTTTTGATTTGAGAGAGGAGTATAGGGATACTTCTTTCAAAAAAGAAATCTGTTGCTTGGTATTGCCCTGCGGTTAATGCAGTTTCCTGATACACAACTTTTCGTTTTTTGTATCTGTCTTCTTTGATGGCGGCGGCAAGACTGAATGCGAGTTGTTTTTTGGAGATGGCAGGATATGCCGCTTTGAGAATCTCCGGTTTCGCCGTGTCTTTTTGTTCTTCCGTCCGAACAGTTTCTTCTTCGTTCTCCTGATTGCTGTCCGCATGCTGTGAGATTCTTCTCCGTAGGGTTGCAATTACTTCATCCGGTTTTTCCCACCAGTCCATCGTCCATATACGGCAGATATCCCATCCAAGTGCTTTCAGCACATTGTTTTGAACAATTTCCCGGTCGCGGGCTGTTTTGGTACGTTTGTAATTCTTTCCGTCACAAATGATACCTAACCGGTAACTGGACGGATTTTGGGCATCGACAATACCTATATCGATCTTGTATCCGGAGCAACCTATATCCGTATGCACGGTATATCCTAAAGAACGCAGCTTGTCGGCAATAATCTTCTCGATGGAAGTCTCTTCATCCGGGAGATAGATATTGCTGGAGGTATTGGTATTCAGCGGGCGTTTCATTCCTTTCTCCGCATATTCAAGAAAACGTTTTAGTCCGGCTACTCCGATGGAGGAGGTCCGGTTTAAATCAATCATATCCGATCTCAGTGTGGAGAAGATGATCATTTCGTATCGGGCACGGGAGACGGCTACGTTCAGTCGTCTTTCACCTCCCGCCCGGTTCAACGGACCGAAGTTCATGCTGACGCGCCCTTCGGCATCCGGACCATAACCGACAGAGAACAGTATTACATCCCGTTCGTCTCCCTGCACATTTTCGAGGTTTTTGATAAACAGAGGCTCTTCACATTCCAGTGCAAAGGTTTCCAGTTCGGGGTGGAAGATGAAGAGATCGGATAATAAATCTTCAATCAATGCCTGCTGGACTACGCTGAAAGTGACTACGCCTATACTCTTCTTTCTTAACTCTTCGCTTCTTAGCCTCCTTGCTATTTCGTCTACTACGGCTTGCGCTTCCGCTTGGTTCTGGCGTGATTTTCCTTTGTCATAATAACCGTCGACAGCAATCCTTCTTACTTTTGACTCGATATTGTCCGGAGACGGGAAAGTCATAAGTTTATTGTCGTAGTATTCGGAGTTACTGAAAGCAATCAGGCTTTCGTGTTTGCTCCGATAATGCCACAGCAGGTATTTGGAGGGGATTGACAGGGCGAGGCAGTCGTCAAGAATACTTTCCAGATCCTCCATCTCGATATTGTCTTCGTCAACGGTATTGACGGAGAAGAAGCTGGTGGGCGGCATCTGCTTGGGGTCGCCTACGATGACCACATTCTTTCCCCGGGCGATGGCGCCTACTGCTTCGTAAGTCGGCATCTGTGAAGCTTCGTCGAAGACGATCAGATCGAACTTTTCCGCGTCGGTGTCAATATATTGGGCAACAGATATGGGACTCATCAACATGCAGGGACACATACGTGGCAATAAGGTCGGAATCTGGTCGAATAGTTTCCGGATGGATATGCCGCGCGCATTGTTGCGTATGTTCTTTTGCAATATTCCGACCTCTGAGCTCTGGATAGCTTCGTGGGTAAAGGATGGAATGTTGGACGCCAGTTTGGCAAACAACTCCTTCTTGGTAATGTTCTCAAAGTTGGCGGATACTTGTTTGTATTTGGCTATAATATCGTTGAATATCTTGCCGTTGAATAATTCCAGTGTCGGTTCTTTGCCAATGATATAGCGAGTGGCGGTTTGGTAGAAACTTTTGCGGAAGCCACTCAGGAGCAGGTTTGTAGGGATATTCTTTTCCTTATACTTTTCTGCGATGAATCCGAGGCCCAGTTCGTTCAGTTTGCCTGAAGCTTGCTGCCATTGATACCAGTCTTTGAGTTTATCCAGATTCTCTTTCCATGTTCCGGCTTTCTGCAAAGCGATGTTTGTCCAGTCGGCAGAGTTTGCGTAAAGTGACTCTGCGGCTATACCCAAAGTGCCGGAGAGCTGTTGCTCGGTGGCTGTAAGCGCTTCGGACAGCTGATACAATTCATTGAGGGAGTGGGAATGAATATCTTTGAATGTCCGGATACCTTCCGTCAGTTGCAACGCTAAGTTCTGTTTGATCCGGGATGTTTTTGCCACATCTTTCGAATAACTTAGCAACAGGGAATGGAGGGAAGACATTTCACAGATAATCTGATTGATCGTTTCCCATTCTTCGTCTCTCCCGAATCTTCCGAACAGAGAAGGTAGCTTGGCGACGTATTTGTCTGTAAATTCCAGTTCTTCCCGATAACGGATGACCTGATGGAGCAGAGGGTTGACGGCTTCCCGCTTTACCGGTCTCAGAGCATACGCACGAAGCTCCTTGATAATCTTCCTTTGTCCGAAATATCTAGGGAGGAACCATTGGGCGGATACACGATTCCATTCGGCCAACATAGGACCGGCATTTATTTTTAGGATATCTTTGGTGAATCTGTTTTCTATTGCTGCTTTGACTTCGTCGCGTTTCTTGCCGTGTTCCGCGACTTTCCGGTACTCTTCCAGTGTTTCATTCAATAAAGGAGTGGTCAGCAGTTCGGGCGTGAGTTCCGGAATATCGAGTATCTTTCGGATAATGGCGGCGATTATTTCGAAATCCTTGCGGGTAGGATGAATATCCGTGTCTTTCAGTAAAGCGGAAAAGACGGATAGTTTCAATTGTATGGCAGTCAGCAAGCCGATGAAAGTCGTGAGCGTTTGTGCTGCTTCTTCTTTGAGGGCAGACGAATATTTGTGAATAGTGATTCCTGTCAGCGGATGAAGATGCGGGTGTCCGCAGGCATTGGCAGTTCTTACCAAAGACTCGACAGCATCTTCCCAATGTGAGAATTTATCTTTATCCAATGTATTCAGATAAGATAATGGAATACGGAAGTAAGGCTCGGTCTCTATGGACTGGTAATGGATGATAGCATCATACAGCGAAAGTCCGAAAGGATATTCCTTGTGTAAGGCTTCGATATACTTATTGAGTTCTGTCCGTAACAGAAGCAGACGTTCGGCCTCTTTCCGGAACTCTTCGGGAGCGGTTTGCCGGATGATTTCACTTGTTGCTTTGAGTTGCGAGATAACGGTGGACTTCTTCGTCTTGTTGGAGTGAATTTCCAGACAGAACGGGGCAAGTCCTATGGCTGCCAGCCTGTTTTGGACGACGGAGAGGGCTGCCATCTTTTCGGCAACAAACAATACGCGCTTCCCTTTATAAAGTGCATTGGCGATAATGTTCGTGATTGTCTGGGACTTTCCGGTTCCCGGAGGTCCGTGCAGGATAAAAGTCTTGTCGTGTACAGCCTCGTAGATTGCTTCCAGCTGAGACGAATCGGCAATGATGGGCAGTACGATATCTGCCGGAGATAACTGTCGGTCCAAGTAGGTGGCATCCATCTCCTCCGTGACTGCATCCCATTCGATCTTTCCGTTGATGAGGCTGGAGACGATTTTGTTTTGGACCAGTTTGGGAGCATTGTTGTGGATGTCGTTCCACATGATGAACTTGTTGAACGAGAAGATACCCAGAATAGCCTGTTCTTCCACATCCCATTTACGCTGATTCTTGATGCAATGCCGGATGATGGAGTAAATCAGCTTGACGTTGACTCCACTTTCGTCAGCCGGAAGCGGATCGAGTCCCGGCACGGAGATACCGAAGTTTTGGCGAAGCATTTCCAATAAGGTAATGTTCATCATCGTTTCCTCTTCCCGCGAACGAATCACATACCCTTTGGCGGCTGACTTGCGAATGATTTCAACCGGCAGCAGCAATATCGGTGCATAGCGGGGACGTTCGCTGGAGGGAGTTTCGTACCATTTCAGAAGACCGAGAGCCAGGTAAAGCGTGTTGGCCCCGTTCTCTTCGATAGAGGTACGGGACGAACGGTACAGGTGGGTCAGTGCCTTACCTAAATCATTCTCCGGTAAATAAAAACGTAACCTTTTCTGTGAAAGCTCCGAATTTACAAAATCGGTAATCGGATCAGATGCCGGTATGGATGAGTAGATGCCAAATTCCATTACCGGGTTTTCCCATTCGGCTGGACGGTGGAGGATACGAAATTCATCCCCTTCCGCTAACGCATCTTCCAGACAGGCAAGGTTTGCCGGAATCAGCTGAAGCGTGTTTTTGGTAATCCGGATATTCAGCAAGTTGTTGCGCAAACTTAGATCCAGTAGACTTCTTTCCCAAAGCAGTTGCTTGGTGAGAACCGGTTGGGTTTCGCTGCCCGACAAGTCATACGGATTCACGCTTTGCGGGGTAGCATGCGTTGTATTCCTATAAAGATCCTCTTCCTTTTCTTCTTTTATTTCCCAGATTTGTCCGTTTAACACCCGCTGGGGGATAGGGCGGATTCCCGAATGTCTGGCTCTTCTGACATCGATTGCAAGGATGAAATTTCCCGAATCGCTTAGTTTGCCGTCGGCACTTTTCACAGCATTGTCGAAACTGGTATTGTACCCCATACTCATGCAGGTGGTTTCTACCAGAGTGATGTCATAGATTCCTTCGGCTGTCCGTTTAGTCAGTAAAGATACATCATCGATGGTAGCGTCCGGAAAGGTTTCCGACACCAGCCAGCCACCAGCAAAAGCATGTCCTTTGGTGATGACGATGAGAGCATTCAGTCCTATGGATTCGAGACAGGAAGCGTATAGCAATGCCATGTCGAGACAGGTTCCGAGCTTTTGTGCCAGTATGGAATCTGTCAGGCGGACACGCTGCCCGTGTTCTTCGAAACTGGCAGGAACAGTACTGTAGATAATCTGCTGTTCGGTGAGGGCGGTGTAGATAGCTGCCATTTGCTTTCTCACACAGTCCGGGTTACGGCTTTGATATTCGTCCAGCGACGGTGTTCCGGTCCATTGTTCCAGAATGGCGGCGGCCCTTTTGATAACAGGAGCAAGCACGGCATGATTGGGCGTGATGAATGCAGCCAGCATTTCGGGGAATATATTGATTCCGCCCCATTGGTCGTATGCCAGTATGTCGATAGGATATGTCTGGGTAAAGATCAGTTCCGCTTCGGAGCGGATTTCTATTTTCAGGCTTCCGGACATACGCTCGGTCAGTTGGGCGAAATAATTGGCGGACAGGACAAGGCTGAATGACTGCAGGCACACGGAATCATTGGCAGGAATTGCTTCTACAGCCACAGGGGTGATATTGCCGAAGTCGGGTTCGGCAGTTATTAGCACCTGAATGTCTCTGAATGGCTCGGACGTCATGTTTTCAATCGAAAGCCGGTGGATGACCGATACTTTATTTTGCTGCATCGCGAAGTTTATAAGTGGCAGATAATCAAACTGCACCTTGATTTTGTCCAATGTTCCGTTCATGTCCGTAGTAATATAATGTTAGATTTGCAATATTACAAAAAATACGAATATGTTCCTCTTTTCTTTTGCTATTCTTTTGTCGGTCAAGAAAATATTTCTACCTTTGCGCCCGATTTATAGATAATATAATGTCTTATTCAATTAAAGTATTAAACAATTTATTTATTAATGGAAAACTTAAAGAACGTAGCTCCTATTGAAGACTTCAACTGGGATGCTTATGAAAACGGTGAAGCTGTAACAAGCGCAAGCCACGAAGAACTTGAAAAAGCTTACGACGGTACGCTTAACAAGGTGAACGACCGTGAGGTTGTTGACGGAACCGTAATCGCAATGAACAAGCGTGAAGTAGTTGTGAACATCGGTTACAAATCAGACGGTATCATTCCTTTGAATGAGTTCCGTTACAATCCGGACCTGAAGGTGGGTGATACTGTAGAAGTATACATCGAAAACCAGGAAGACAAAAAAGGACAACTCGTTCTGTCACACAGAAAAGCCCGCGCTACTCGTTCTTGGGATCGCGTTAACGCTGCTCTGGAAAATGAAGAAATTATCAAGGGATTCATCAAGTGCCGCACAAAGGGTGGTATGATCGTAGACGTATTCGGAATCGAAGCATTCTTGCCGGGTTCTCAGATCGACGTTAAACCGATCCGTGACTATGATGTATTCGTTGGCAAAACAATGGAATTCAAAGTGGTTAAGATCAACCAGGAATTCAAAAACGTTGTTGTATCTCACAAAGCTCTTATCGAAGCTGAACTGGAACAACAGAAGAAAGAAATTATCGGCAAGCTCGAAAAAGGACAGGTTCTTGAAGGAACTGTTAAGAATATCACCTCTTACGGTGTGTTCATCGACTTGGGTGGCGTAGACGGTTTGATCCACATCACAGACCTTTCTTGGGGCCGCGTTAGCGATCCGAAAGAAGTGGTTGAACTGGATCAGAAGCTCAACGTTGTTATCCTTGACTTCGATGACGAAAAGAAACGTATCGCTCTTGGCTTGAAGCAATTGACTCCGCACCCATGGGATGCACTTGACACTGACTTGAAGGTAGGTGACAAGGTGAAAGGTAAAGTTGTTGTGATGGCTGACTACGGTGCATTCATCGAAATTGCTCCAGGCGTAGAAGGTCTGATCCACGTATCAGAAATGTCTTGGAGCCAGCACCTGCGTTCTGCTCAGGACTTCATGAAGGTGGGCGACGAAGTAGAAGCTGTAGTCTTGACTTTGGACCGCGAAGAACGTAAGATGTCTTTGGGTATCAAACAACTGAAACAAGATCCATGGGAAACGATTGAAGAGAAGTATCCTGTAGGTTCCAAGCATACTGCAAAAGTACGTAACTTCACTAACTTCGGTGTATTCGTAGAAATCGAAGAAGGTGTTGACGGCTTGATCCACATCTCTGACCTTTCTTGGACTAAGAAAGTGAAACACCCGTCAGAATTTACTCAGATCGGTGCTGACATCGAAGTTCAGGTACTGGAAATCGACAAAGAAAACCGTCGTTTGAGCTTGGGTCACAAACAACTCGAAGAAAATCCTTGGGATGTATTCGAAACAGTATTCACTGTAGGCTCTGTACACGAAGGTACTATCATCGAAATGTTGGATAAGGGGGCTGTTGTAGCTCTTCCTTACGGTGTAGAAGGTTTCGCAACTCCGAAACACCTTGTAAAAGAAGACGGTTCACAAGCTCAGTTGGATGAGAAACTTGAATTCAAAGTAATCGAGTTCAACAAAGACGCTAAGAGAATCATCCTGTCTCACAGCCGTATCTTCGAAGATGTAGCTAAGGCTGAAGAAAGAGCAGAAAAGAAAGCTGCTTCTGGTGCTAAGAAGTCTTCTAACAAGAGAGAAGATGCTCCGATGATCCAGAACCAGGCTGCTTCAACTACGCTGGGCGACATCGACGCTTTGGCTGCTTTGAAGGAACAGTTGGAAGGAAAGAAATAATTCTTATTTCTATATAATGGAAAAGCGCTCCGGTGATCGGGGCGCTTTTTTTTGTTTGCCCCATGATAGCGCAAATATCAAAAAACTTGTGTACATTTGTGCCGCTATGGAGAAATTTGAACTACATATACTTGGATGCGGTTCTGCTTTGCCCACCACTCGCCATTTTGCGACATCGCAGGTTGTGAACTTGCGTGAAAAGCTTTTTATGATTGACTGTGGGGAAGGGGCTCAGATGCAGTTGCGCCGTTCTCGCCTGAAGTTTTCCCGTCTGAATCATATCTTTATTTCTCATCTTCATGGCGATCATTGTTTTGGTTTGCCGGGACTGATCTCTACCTTCGGACTGTTGGGACGAACGGCAGATTTACATATTCATTCACCTAAAGGACTGGAAGAACTGTTTGCCCCATTACTCTCTTTCTTTTGCAAAACACTGGCCTATAAAGTCTTTTTTCATGAGTTTGAGACAAAGCAACCGGCACTGATTTATGACGACCGTTCGGTGAGTGTGACTACCATCCCTCTGAAGCACCGCATTCCTTGTTGCGGCTTTCTTTTTGAGGAAAAGCAACGTCCCAATCATATAATCAGAGATATGGTAGACTTCTACAAGGTACCTGTCTACGAACTGAACCGAATTAAAAACGGAGCTGATTTTGTGACTCCCGAAGGAGAAGTCATTCCGAATCACCGCTTGACCCGTCCGTCTGCTCCCGCACGAAAATATGCGTATTGCTCCGACACAATTTACCGACCGGAGATTGTGGATCAGATAAAGGGGGTAGACCTTCTTTTTCACGAAGCAACTTTTGCGCAGACTGAGCAGGCACGGGCGAAGGAAACCCACCATACAACGGCTGCGCAAGCTGCACAGATGGCATTGAATGCCGAAGTGAAACAATTAGTAATCGGACATTTTTCCGCACGCTATGAGGATGAAACTGTGTTGTTGAATGAAGCAGCGGCCATCTTTCCCCAAACAATTTTAGCAAGAGAAAATATGTGTATTGAACTCGAAGGAGGAGCGGTACATGAGAAGTAAAAGAAAAACCATAAATAAACATACAGATACGAGAGATTATGACCCCTTATAACGAACGTGAAGTTCTGAAACTCCTTCAGGAGGAGAGTACGCAGCGGAAAGGATTTGAGTTGATTGTGGCGCAATACAGCGAGCAGTTATACTGGCAAATCCGCCGGATGGTACTATCGCATGAAGATGCGAACGATCTTCTGCAAAATACCTTCATTAAGGCATGGACGAATATTGATTATTTCCGTGCCGAGGCGAAGCTGTCTACGTGGCTCTACCGTATCGCGCTGAATGAATGTCTTACTTTTCTGAACAGGCAGCGTGCTACAACGATGGTGGCTATTGACGACCCCGAGGCAGTAGTTGTGCAGAAGCTGGAGAGTGATCCGTACTATTCGGGCGACCAGGTGCAGATGCTATTGCAGAAAGCATTGCTGACTTTGCCCGAGAAACAGCGGATGGTGTTCAACCTGAAGTATTATCAGGAAATGAAGTACGAGGATATGTCAGAGATCTTCGGGACTTCGGTCGGAGCCCTGAAAGCCTCCTATCACCATGCCGTGAAGAAAATAGAGAAGTTTTTGGAAGAAGTAGATTAAACCTTTTAAAGCAGACATTGTCTAATCAAAAGAGAGGAGAAAAACGTATGAAAGAAGAAGATACCCTATTGAAGAAAATCGGAAAGGAGCATTCCTTCAAAGTGCCCGACGGTTACTTTGAAAATCTGACTTCAGAGGTGATGAACAAACTTCCTGAAAAAGAGAAAGTCGTTTTCAAGGAAGAGCCTGTTTCGACATGGACGAGATTGAAACCATTATTCTATATGGCGGCTATGTTTGTAGGAGCTGCCCTGATTATCCGGGTGGCGTCGTCAGACCATAAACCGGCAGCAGATGATATAACGGTGGCAGTAACGGCTATGGAGACGGATACGGAACAAGTATCCGACGAGATGATTGATGTAGCGTTGGACCGTGCGATGTTGGATGATTATTCGTTATACGTCTATCTGAGTGACGCGAGTGTAGAATGATTTATTAAAACAGATTGAATAATAGAAAATGAGAAAACTAATCACTTTAATCGTTTTGTTATGTGGCTTTATGCCTGTTCTTTGGGCTGCCGATGGATGTGACCAGCATTTGTCCCGTGAGGAATTCCGGAATAAACAGAAAGCGTTTATTATTGGGCAGGCCGGATTAACAAAGGAAGAGGCTGCCAAATTCTTCCCGGTTTATTTTGAACTGCAGGAGAAGAAGAAGAAACTGAACGATGAATCGTGGAGTTTGATGCGTCAAGGTAAAGACGATAAAACAACAGAAGCCCAGTACGAAGAAATTGTAGCAAAGGTATGTGACAACCGTATCGCTGCCGACCGTCTTGATAAGTCTTATCTGGACCGGTTTAAAAAGATACTTTCCAACAAGAAGATATACCTCGTTCAACGTGCGGAGATGCGTTTCCATCGGGAAATGCTGAAAGGCATGAACCGCAATGACGGAGGAAATGACCCGAAAAGAAAGAAATAAAACGGAGGCTCTGTTGGGATGAAACAGACGCTCTGTCAGAGTAAATCAGAGGCTCTATTCTATGCGGATAGAGCCTCTGATTTTTGTTTCCGGATGAATTGTTAGCTTACCTTTGTTGTTTTACTAAAAGAATAGACTGCTGGAAGTGGGAATAACAGAGTTTGGACACGTATTATACCCGTTCCATAAGGAAGGAGGATGGGGTTACAGTCCTTTTTTCTTAGCTTCGTTCCAAATAGCGTCCATCTCCTCAAGAGACATATCTTTCAGGTTTTTCCCTTCTTTAATCGTATGTTCCTCCAGGTAGTTGAAACGGCGGATGAACTTTTGATTGGTTAGTTCCAAAGCATTGTCCGGATTGATTTTGTAGAGGCGTGCCGCATTGATGAGGCTGAACATGACGTCGCCGAATTCGGCTTCTGCTTTCTCTTTGTCCATATTGGCTACTTCTGCCTGGAATTCTCCGATTTCTTCTTTTACCTTATCCCATACCTGTTCCCGTTCTTCCCAGTCGAAACCTACATTGCGGGCTTTGTCCTGAATGCGGTAAGCCTTGATGAGTGAAGGGAGTGCAGCTGGAACACCGCTTAATACACTTTTGTTTCCGTCTTTTTCTTTCAGTTTCAGCTGTTCCCAGTTTTCGGATACCTGTCCGGCAGTCTCAGCTTTTACTTCTCCGAATACGTGAGGATGGCGGAAAATCAGTTTGTCGCACAACTTGTCACAGACATCTTTAATGTCGAAGTCACCTGTCTCCGAACCGATCTTTGCATAGAATGCTACGTGCAGCAGCACATCTCCCAACTCCTTGCAAATATCTTTTTTGTCATCCCTCATCAAGGCATCACAAAGTTCGTAAGTCTCTTCTATAGTGTTGGGGCGCAGACTTTCGTTCGTCTGCTTGCGGTCCCACGGACATTTGACCCGAAGCTCATCGAGGATGTCCAGAAAGCGGCCGAAGGCTTCCATCTGTTCTTCTCTTGTATGTATCATTCCTTTGATTTTTTTATAAATAATGTTGCAAAGATAATGCTTCCTTGTCTTTTATAGCCTTAATCGGTACGAAAACAAAAGCAAGGGAGTTAATAAAAGTCTTTTTATTGGTCTGATGCGGTTTTCGCTTTCCATACTTGATACGAAATCAACAGCCCGATCACTTCCGAATAGTTTTTTCTTCCGCTTTCTATTTTGTTTCCTTTCAGGTAGAGGTCGTATATCCAGTTTTGAACATCACCGATCAACGGACTGTATTTAGCCATCCAGTATTCCTGATTCTTTTTCGCCAGTTCTATAATCTCCGGTCGGATACGGTTGATTATATCGGCGTATTCTTTTTCACTCAGCAGCCGTCGGGCGTTCCCCAGTACATGATTCAGAATCGAGAAGTAGCCGCTGAAACGGATTCCCTTTATTTGTGAACGGGTACAAACCTGATAGGCATAAAAATTGGCCTCTGCCTCGCTCGAAATTCCCAGTAGATGAGCCAGTTCGTGAGTGTACGTTGCCGGATAGTTGATGGGGAGCAAGTCTCCGTTTAAAGTGAATTCGCAGAAGAAAGGCCCCATGCTTCCCGTCACTCCGACCATTGATATGAATGGGGTGAATATCATCGTCTTGACCCGTGGATTGGGAAATGGAGGGCGGTGTACTCCCAGGCTGTCGCTTAATTGATTGTAAAGTTTGACAGCTTCGTCACGTACCTGTTCCTCATGGATTCCTTTTACGGGAACAAACGAACTGTTCAGTGAGTCGATATAGTTATCCACAAACTCTTGAAAAATCTCCGGTGTGTAAGCTGTATAAGGAATATGCGTACGCTGGTAAAAGTTTGGCTGCGAATAGTTTAACCCCCACGCGAGGTAGAACCATACGTAAACCCATAACAGATATTCTCCGTCACGCAGCAGAATCCTCTTCCACGGCAGTTTCTTGCGGATACGGGCATAAAATGGATAAACGATGACTCCCGTGATACTCCCGAAAATAAATAAATCCCCTATGGCAAAAGGGAATAAGTTGGAGAAGAATGACAAAACGCGGGAGATGACAGGATAAACGGTTTGTGAATACAGGTTTCCCAAAGCGGGAATCGACTGTGTCATCCATACCAGAAGCAGCAGTACTCCCAGGGGTATATATCTAATTATCAGTTTCCGTTTCATCATCCGTGCAGATTTTAGTCAACAAAAATATGCATTAAATAAACGTCACGCGAAAAAATACCTCTATATTTGCAAAAAAACTGTTAAACGAAAGATGGCTACCGTAGAAGAAATTGAAAAGTATTGCCGGAATTGCGTGTCACGTGATTTCGTGAATGGGAAAGGGCTTGTTTGCAAACGTACCAGAGAGCTTCCTGACTTTGACGAAGAATGCGAAAACTTCGAGAAGGATGAAGAACTGTTGAAGATGGCTCCTCCCAAGCCCGACGACTTTCCGGTGTCAATGACGGAAGAAGAACTTCTCGCCGAAGAAAATCTTCCCAAAGGAGTGCTGTATGCATCCGTCGCGTGTATTTTGGGGGCGGTGGCATGGAGTCTTATCTCCGTTTCTACAGGTCTTCAGATGGGATATATGGCTATCGGAGTCGGATTCCTGGTCGGTTTCGCCATGCGGCAGGGGAAGGGGATACGTCCCGTCTTCGGTATTTTGGGAGCGGTACTGGCATTGATCAGTTGTGTATTGGGTGATTTCTTATCCATCATCGGCTTTGCTGCCAAGGATTATGATATGACGTTTTTCGAAGTGCTGACGGGAGTCGATTATGGCGAAATCTTTTCTGTCATGGTGAAGAATGTGGTGTCGATGTCCGCCTTATTTTATGGAATTGCTGTTTATGAGGGATATAAATTATCTTTCCGGGCACAGAAACATCCTGTGGGTGGCAAGATTTGAATTAAAATTATTAATTTTGCAGCCGTTATTTTTTGAATATACATTATCATATACATAAAGAAACATGGAATTAGCAAGTAAGTACAATCCCGCTGACGTGGAGGGAAAGTGGTACCAGTATTGGCTGGAACACCGTTTATTCAGTTCGAAACCCGATGGTCGTGAACCTTACACCATCGTCATTCCGCCCCCGAACGTCACCGGTGTGTTGCACATGGGACACATGCTTAATAATACCATTCAGGATATTTTGGTTCGTCGTGCCCGTATGGAAGGCAAGAATGCCTGCTGGGTGCCGGGAACTGATCACGCTTCCATCGCTACCGAAGCAAAAGTTGTAAACAAACTTGCTGCCCAGGGCATCAAGAAGACAGACCTGACCCGTGATGAGTTCCTGAAACATGCCTGGGACTGGACAGAAGAGCACGGAGGCATTATCTTGAAGCAACTCCGCAAATTGGGTGCATCCTGTGACTGGGACCGTACCGCCTTTACTATGGATGAGGAACGCAGCAAAAGCGTATTGAAAGTATTTGTAGACCTGTACAACAAAGGATTGATTTACCGTGGTGTCCGTATGGTAAACTGGGACCCGAAAGCGTTGACTGCCCTTTCCGACGAAGAAGTGATCTACAAGGAAGAGCACGGAAAACTGTTCTATCTCCGCTATAAGGTGGAAGGTGATCCGGAAGGCCGCTATGCAGTAGTAGCAACGACCCGCCCCGAAACAATCATGGGCGATACGGCAATGTGCATCAACCCCAACGACCCCAAGAACGCATGGCTGAAAGGAAAGAAAGTAATCGTTCCGTTGGTAAACCGTGTTATCCCTGTCATCGAAGACGATTATGTGGACATTGAGTTCGGTACCGGTTGTCTGAAAGTAACTCCGGCCCATGACGTAAATGACTATATGTTGGGTGAAAAGTATAATCTGCCCAGCATCGACATCTTCAACGATAACGGGACTTTGAGCGAAGCTGCCGGGTTATATATCGGTATGGATCGTTTCGACGTCCGCAAGCAGATTGAGAAAGACCTCGATGCTGCCGGATTGCTCGAAAAGACAGAAGCCTACACAAATAAAGTAGGTTACTCAGAGCGTACCAATGTAGTGATCGAACCGAAATTGTCTATGCAGTGGTTCCTCAAAATGCAGCATTTTGCCGATATGGCATTGCCTCCGGTAATGAACGATGAGTTGAAATTCTATCCTGCCAAATATAAGAATACATACCGGCACTGGATGGAGAACATCAAAGACTGGTGTATCAGCCGCCAGTTGTGGTGGGGACATCGTATTCCTGCTTACTTCCTGCCGGAAGGTGGCTATGTGGTAGCCGCCACTCCCGAAGAAGCGCTGGCTAAAGCCAAAGAGAAAACAGGAAACGCCGCTTTGACGATGGATGATCTTCGTCAGGACGAAGACTGTCTGGATACTTGGTTCTCTTCCTGGTTGTGGCCTATCTCCCTGTTTGACGGAATCAATCATCCGGGTAACGAGGAAATCAGCTATTACTATCCGACCAGCGACCTGGTGACCGGACCGGATATCATCTTCTTTTGGGTGGCACGTATGATCATGGCGGGTTACGAATATGAAGGAAAGATGCCGTTCAAGAACGTTTACTTTACAGGGATCGTTCGCGACAAACTGGGACGTAAGATGTCCAAGTCACTCGGCAACTCACCCGACCCGTTGGAACTGATCGACAAATATGGTGCTGACGGTGTCCGTATGGGAATGATGCTGGCAGCTCCCGCCGGAAACGATATTCTTTTTGACGACGCGCTCTGCGAACAGGGACGTAACTTCTGCAGTAAGATATGGAACGCCTTCCGTCTGATCAAGGGCTGGACGGTTGACGATAATATTCAGGCTCCGGATGCCGCTAAACTGGCTGTCCACTGGTTTGAATCCAAACAGAACGAGGTAGCTGCCGAAGTAGCGGACTTGTTCAGCAAATACCGTCTGAGCGAAGCATTGATGGCTGTTTATAAATTATTCTGGGATGAATTCTCTTCCTGGTATCTGGAAATGATTAAACCGGCTTACGGACAGGGAATTGACCGTACCACTTATGACGCTACTCTCTGCTTCCTCGATAACCTGTTGCATCTGCTTCATCCGTTTATGCCGTTCATCACAGAAGAATTGTGGCAACAGATGTACGAACGTAATGCGGAAGAAGGAGAAAGTCTGATGGTAAGTGCATTGAGCATGGATACTTATGTAGACACCGCATTCGTTGCACAGTTTGAAGTTGTCAAGGGAGTTATCAGTAATATCCGCAGCATCCGTCTGCAAAAGAACATAGCTCAGAAAGAACCGCTTGATTTGCAGGTGTTGGGCGAAAATCCGGTTGCAGAGTTCAATGCGGTGATCCAGAAGATGTGTAACCTTTCTTCTATCACAGTGGTAGAGAGCAAGGTGGAAGGTGCTTCTTCCTTCATGGTAGGAACTACCGAATACGCTGTGCCATTGGGCAACATGATTGATGTAGAAGCCGAAATCGCCCGTATGGAAGCTGAACTGAAACATAAGGAAGGATTCCTGCAAGGTGTATTGAAGAAACTCAGCAATGAGAAATTTGTCAATAATGCCCCCGCAGCCGTTCTCGAAATGGAACGTAAGAAGCAGGCCGATGCGGAAAGTATCATCAGTTCTTTGAAAGAAAGCATCGCAGCTTTAAAAAAGGCATAATGAACTGATACATAAAAATATGTAATGGAGAGGCATCCCGATAGATTTGGGATGCCTTTCTTTTTAAAAGATAAAAATAATACTATCTTTGCTTCCACTTTTAATCACACAGCAAAATGAAACAATTACTGCGAATATGCTTAACAGGTGCGTTCTTTCTTCTTTTCGAAGGACTCCTTTCCCCTATGTTGGCAGATAATGGGAAATCAGATAAAGAAATATTAGTTTTGAATTCTATTAACTTCAACCTTCCCTGGGCCAAAAACTTCTATTGGTATGTGCACGATGTTCTTCAGGAACAGGGAATAACCGCCAGAGCGGAATCATTGTCTGTCCCGGCCTTGCAGGATACGATGGAGGTAAATGCGGTCATCGAGCATCTGCGTCAGAAATATCCGCTTCCTCCTGCCGCTATTGTGATAATTGGCGATCCGGGCTGGATTGTCTGCCGTCCTTTATTTGACGACCTGTGGAAAGATGTTCCGGTGATCATAACGAACTCCCGTGACCGCCTGCCTGCTACCTTGGATATTCTGCTCTCTCATGCCCCGTTGAATGAGACCAACAGCGTCCCCGCCCAAGAGTGGAGAAAAGGCTACAACCTGACTACCCTGAAACAGCATTACTATGTGAAGGAAACCGTTGAACTGATCTATAGCCTGATACCTGATATGGATCGCCTGGCATTTATCTCGGACGACCGCTACATCAGTGAAGAAACCCGCGGAGACGTGAAAGAAGCTGTTGAAAAGCATTTCCCAAACCTGCCTTTAGAATTGCTTTCTACCACTCACTTGTCAACAGAAATGCTTCTGGACACCTTGCGCAGCTATAAAGCAAACACCGGAATTATTTATTATTCATGGTTTGAGTCGCATAATAAAGAAGATAATAATTATCTTTTTGATCATATTCAGGAGATTATCACCAATTTTACGTCCTCTCCCTTGTTCCTGCTTTCTTCCGAAGACTTGTCCAATAATACTTTTGCAGGAGGCTATTACGTTTCTGCAGAATCATTCGGCGATTCCTTGCTTGAAATTATTGGCCGTGTGCTGCATGGAGAACAGGCGGAGGACATTCCCGAAAGTATAGGAGGAAAGGCGAGTGCCTACCTCTGTTATCCGGTGCTGGAATCCTACAATATTCCCTATCACCTTTATCCCGAACGAGCTGTTTATGTCAACGAACCTAAAAGTATATTTCATCAATACTGCGTTGAAATCCTTTCCTGTTCCATTTTCCTTCTTATTTTGATAGCAGCGATCATCTATTATATACGTATTCTTCGCAAGGCATACACTCGTCTGAGTGAGGCAATGGAAAAGGCGGAGCAGGCGAATCAGTTGAAATCCGCCTTTCTGGCTAATATGAGTCATGAAATCCGCACTCCGTTGAATGCGATTGTCGGCTTCTCGAATATGTTGCCGGATATAGAAGATCGTAAGGAGATGCGCGAATATGCAGACATCATCGAAACAAATACCGACTTGCTTCTTCAACTGATCAATGATATTCTGGACATGTCCAAAATCGAAGCCGGCACTTTTGACTTCTGCCCTTCATTGATAGATGTCAATCAGACAATGGAAGAAATTGAACAGAGTATGAGGCTTCGCTTGAAAAAAGAAACTGTCACTCTTACTTTTATCGAACGTCTGCCGGAATGTACCCTTTATACAGATAAGAATCGTTTGATACAACTGATTTCCAATTTTGTCATCAATGCTATTAAATTTACTCAGACAGGTTCTATCAGAATGGGATATCGTCTGAAGGATGCCGATACAATTTGCTTTTATGTCTCGGATACAGGCTGCGGCATGTCGGAAGAGCAATGCAAGCATGTATTCGAAAGGTTTGTGAAATACAATCCTTTTGTTCAGGGAACAGGTTTGGGACTTTCCATTTGTCAGATGATTATCGATCGCTTAGGAGGGACGATTGGAGTTGAATCAGAGGAAAACAAAGGTTCTACTTTCTGGTTTACGCTGCCTTATCGGCAAGAATAGGATTGTATCTGTCTTCTTATCCTTTATGATTGTTTGTTTTATGTATTGCAGACTTCCAAGATTTTGGTCAGCTTATTACGATGAGACAATATTCTCAATCCAATGAGAAAAGATTCTCACTGCGATGAGAAAAAGTTCTCGCTGTGGTGAGAAAAAATTCTCATCATGATGAGAATGGTTGAGAATTTATGATCTGTATCAGCTTGTACTATAGATAAATACAGATTTACTATTTTCTGTTTTATAGCTTTAATTGATAGAGCAAAAAAGAACTTTACCTAAAAAGAGACCGTTTTTCTCTATTTAGTTGAAGGATGGTATAGATTTAATAGGTACGAATCCAATTTATTGGAAGGAGTCACTTATATTAAGGAAACAGTAAAGGAAGCAGCAATGGCAGATAATCTTTTAAATCGATGCGTAATTGTTTGAGTGCTTGCTGAATACGATAATCTACAGTCTTTGGAGACACTTCCAATGTTTCTGCAATTTCTTTGTAGCTCATATCCCGGAAACGATGCATAACAAATGCTTGCCGATAACTTTCCGGTAATGCAGTAACCGCCTCTTCAATACGTTTGGTTAGCTCTTTAATTTGATAGAAGTCCATATCCTGTATCATCTCTTGCATTTCTTCATAGAAACGCGTATCAGCACGTTTGATGGCATCAATGTGTGCAAGCTTATTTAAAGCCTTGTGATGTACCATTTTAAAGAGATAAGAACTTAATGATGATTCAATAATTAGGTTTTCCCGGTTTTCCCATATCCATAGAAGGGAGTCTTGCACAATTTCTTCTGCATCGTGGAAGTCAACATATTTATGACCATAGGCACATAGCACTGCATAGTATTGCCTGAATAGCGTTTCAAAGGCTTTTAGGCCTCCACGCTGTATTTCAGATAATTGAGGGTCATTCCTCTTTATGTGTACTTCCTTCATTTATTAAATTCTAATTTACTGCAAATATAGCTTTTTTATAATAAAATAAAGATTTTCTGAAAAAAATAAGGTTTTCGTTTAGGAATGTCATGGTTTGGTCTTGTCATATAATAAAAGGTAGAATAAAGGATGAAAGAATTAGATAATAATAGAATAGAAGAATTGCTTCCTCGTTATTGTGAGGGGAGGCTGAGCGAGGAGGAACGTCTGGAAGTGGAAGCGTGGATAGATGAGTCGGAGGAGAATAAACGAGTTGCTACTCAGACTTTTGCCCTTTATTTGGCTGTGGACACGGTTCAGGTAATGAAAAAAGTTGATACGGAGAAAGCTTTACTGAAAGTAAAGGGAAAAATGTCGGACCGTGAAGTGAGAAGGACAGTGTGGTGGGAGTGGACACAACGTGCTGCTGCAATTCTGTTTATTCCGCTTCTTACCTTATTTATATGGCAGAACTGGAAAGGGGATACCGGTGAGGTAGCGGAGATGATGGAAGTTAAGACCAGTCCTGGAATGACAACTTCGTTGACATTACCCGATGGTACAATTGTTTATTTAAATTCGGAATCTTCTTTGTCTTATCCTTCTCGCTTTAATGGAGATTTCCGTAAAGTGACGTTGAGTGGTGAAGCATACTTTGAAGTGGCCAAAGATCCGGAAAAGAAATTTATCCTTTCTACTACACATCAATCACAGATAGAAGTATTGGGTACATGTTTCAATGTGGAAGCATATGAACAGAATACAGAGGTTATTACAACTTTGATTGAAGGAAAAGTAGATTTTATGTTCGAGAAAGACGCTGGGGTGAAACATGTGTTCTTATCTCCAAGAGAGAAGCTGGTGTATGATTCGGAGACTGATAAAGTCCGCCTTTATAAAACTTCGGGAAAATCAGAGTTGGCTTGGAAAGATGGAGAAGTTGTTCTTGATAATACACCTTTGGAAGAAGCATTATGGATGTTGGAAAAAAGATATAGTGTGAAATTTGTTATTAAGAACGAAAAACTGAAGAATAGTTCGTTTACGGGAACCTTTACAAATCAACGTTTGGAGAAGATCCTGGAATATTTTAAAGTATCCTCCAAAATACGTTGGCAACATATCAATGATGATAAGGATGGAAGTGACAGAAAAAAAGAGATAATAGAAATTTATTGATTAACCTTTAACAATTTAATAGTATGAAAGCAAAACTTACCTAGAAAAAAGTATGGGAAGATTTTGGCAGATCTCCCCATACTAAAATGAATCAATTGAAAATGCTTGTTGGCAGACAAGCATAGTTAACTCATTTTCAACTTAAATCAATACAAAATTATGCAAAACAATTTTAGCATCCAAGTTTTAAGGGTGGTAAAGTCTTTTTGGCTAACCTCGAAAAAAATCCCACGTACTATGAGACTGGTTATTTTATTCTTATTTTGTTTTGTCGGATTAACTAATGCGACAGATAGTTATGCTCAATCTGCAAAGGTTACGATGAATGTACGTAATCAGACAGTTGAGGATGTATTAAGAGCGATAGAGAAGCAAACAGAATTTAGTTTCTTCTACAACAATGCTCATATAAATTTGAAACGGTTGGTGACAATCTCCGCTAACCGTAATGATATCTTTAAAGTTCTTGACGAAGTATTTAAAAATACGAGTGTAGAATATAAGGTAATAGATAAAAAGATCATTCTGTCCACGGAGTTGGCATCTGTCGAACAGGCGCATCAGGAAAAGGTAAAAGTAAGCGGACGAGTAGTGGATGCGGCAGGTGAACCGGTAATCGGTGCCAGTGTGATAGAAAAAGGCTCTACCAATGGCACGATCACTGATATGGACGGTAATTTTATCTTGAATGTCGGTTCAAAAGACGCCATTCTTGAAATCTCTTATATTGGTTATCAAGGACAGTCCCTGAAAGTAACTCCGGGAAAGACGCTGTCGGTAGTCTTGAAAGAAGACACACAGAGTCTGGACGAAGTGGTAGTAGTTGGTTTTGGCGTACAGAAGAAAGCGAACCTGACCGGCGCGGTATCTCAAGTAAAGATGGATGATGTACTGGGGAGCCGTCCTGTTGTAAATGCCATGAGTGCTTTGCAGGGTGCGATGCCGGGACTTCAGATTACTCCTAATAATGATGCTGCCGGTCCGGGACAGAGCAAATCATTCAATATTCGTGGTACGACTTCCATCAATGGCGG
Organism: Bacteroides faecis; assembly: GCF_020091505.1. NCBI lineage: Bacteria > Pseudomonadati > Bacteroidota > Bacteroidia > Bacteroidales > Bacteroidaceae > Bacteroides > Bacteroides faecis. The sequence goes on from NZ_CP081916.1 coordinate 2,711,163, forward strand.
TGGTCCGTTGGTGTTGATAGATAATGTTCCGGGGGATATCGATATGTTGAATCCCGAAGATATCGAAAGTGTTTCTGTGTTGAAAGATGCCGCCTCGGCCGCTATCTATGGTGCGCGTGCCGCTTTCGGTGTAATACTTGTGACTACAAAGAAGGCGAAGAAAGGCGACGGGTTTCATGTCAATTATAATAATAATTTTGGTTTTCAGAGTTCTATCAATCGTCCGGAACAGGCTGACGGGCTGGAGTGGATGCAGGCTTACCTGGACGGCGAGTTCAATGCCGGTAAATATTACACCGGGCAAGATATCAAAACTTGGATGAACTACCTGACCGAATATCGTAAGAATCCGGGTAAATTCCAGACTACCGGAGACGGAGTATATGTAGACCCGGAAACAGGATTGAATTATTACCTGAATGAGAAAGACCTGTATGCCAATATGCTTGATGATTACGGTTTTCTGCAAGCACATAATGTGTCATTGAGTGGTGGTACTGATAAGCTGGCTTATCGTCTGTCCCTTGGTTATAATAGCGAGCAAGGTATTTTGATCACCGATAAAGACCGCTACAAACGTTTGTCGGGTAGTGCCTATATTTCTGCCGAAATCACCTCGTGGCTGACTCAGTCTGTAGATATACGCTATGCTCAGAGTGACAAGAATATGCCTGTGACTTCGGATAAGACCGGATTGTATGATATGCGTTTGCCGGTTGTATATCCCGAAGGTTCCCTGACTTTGCCTGACGGCACCAGCCTGATGACGAATACGCCTTCCAACGTTTTGAGAATGGCAACGGATAACAATACAATCAGAGACAATGCCCGTATCCTGTCAAAAACGGTATTGAAACCATTGAAAGGGCTTGAAGTGGCATTTGAATATACATTTGACAAGACATGGAGTAATCAGAATGTGAATAAGGCTTCCATTGATTATACAACGGTTGAGCTGGCAAAAATACAGACTGCCACTACTTCTTCTCTGGAGACGACTCACCAAAGTACTGATTATAATGCCATCAACCTGTATGCTAATTATAGATATTCATGGAATGACACGCATAACTTGTCGTTAATGGGCGGCTTCAACCAGGAATCCAGTGACTGGAAGAAATTGTATACTTATTCTTATGATATGATTAACGAGAAGTATCCGTCACATAGTACGGCTACCGGTGAGAATAAGGTTATTACAGATGATCATCGCGTGTATACCGTGCGTGGTGCTTTCTATCGTGTTAATTATGATTATAAAGGCAAATATTTGTTTGAGACCAATGGTCGTTATGACGGCTCGTCTAAATTCCCGAAGAAAAATCGTTTCGGTTTCTTCCCTTCTGTATCTGTGGGTTGGAACATTGCCCGCGAGAACTTTATGAAACCGGTTGTAGGTGACTGGCTAAGCGATCTGAAACTTCGCGGAACCTGGGGACAAATAGGTAATCAAGGCATTGACCCTTATAAATTTGTTCCAACCATGTCGCAAGTGGAAAAGAAGGATGTGGCATGGCTGGTGAATGGAGCGAAGCCGCTGACTTTGAATGCTCCGGGACTGGTCAGTGATAGTTTTACTTGGGAAACGGTAGAAACATTGGACTTTGGTTTTGATATAACTGCCTTGAACGGACGTCTGCAAAGTACTTTCGACTGGTATCGCCGTGATACGAAAGATATGCTTGCTCCGGGAGCTGAGTTGCCGTCAGTGGTAGGTGCTTCCGCACCTTTGCAGAATACCGCCGACTTGCGTACGAAAGGCTGGGAATTGTCATTGACCTGGAGAGATAGAATCGGTGCATGGGGCTATAATGTAGGCTTCAATCTTTATGACTCTAAAACAGTCGTTACCAAATACCATAATGAATCCAAGATTATCCTGAAAAGTGATGGCACGAATAATTATTATGAAGGATATGAAATCGGTTCTATCTGGGGTTATGTAACGGATGGTTACTATACAGCCGATGACTTTGAAGATACAAATACCTGGAAATTGAAAGAAGGAGTGGTGACAGTGGATGGAGTAAGTCCGCGTCCCGGCGACATCAAGTACCAGAATTTGCGTGATGATGAATCGAGTACGAATCGTATTGATACGGGAGACGGAACCTTTGACAATCCGGGAGACCGCAAGATAATCGGTAATAACTCTTTGCGTTTGCAGTATGGTATAAATCTGGGAGTCAATTACAAAGGATTTGATCTGAGTGTTTTGCTGCAAGGAGTAGGTAAACGTGATGTATGGATCAGTGATGCACGCCGCTGGCCGTTTAATTCCGGACAGTTTGGTTCACTCTTTAAAGACCAGCTGGATTATTGGAAACCGGTAGATTCTGCCAATGGTGACTGGACGGCAGCCAATCCGAATGCGGAATATTTCCGTATTTACGGGCAAGGAAACAACTCCGGTTACAATACACGTGCGCAAACGAAGTATCTGATGAATGGCTCTTATCTGCGTGTCAAGAATGTGACTTTGAGTTATAATTTCCCGAAGAGCTGGTTAGCACCTATTACATTAACGAGTTTGAAAGCGTTCGTAAGTTGTGAGAACCTTCACACATTTACTAAGCTGATGAAGGGTTATGACCCGGAACGCCTGTCTTGGGGATATCCTTTCTATCGTACGATTTCTTTTGGTTTTAATGTTACTCTTTAATTTAGAATTGGTTATGAAAAAAATAATATATACTATGCTTGCGGCAGCAGCTATCGGGTTTACTTCATGCAACGATAGTTTTATGGAACGCTATCCGGATACTTCGTTAACGGAGCAGACAGTGTTCAGTAATTATAATACTTTCAAGACCTATGCCTGGGGATTATATGGAGTATTTACAAATACTAATATCCTGCGTATTCCCGGAACAAACGGAGCCTATGCCAGTGCCACATCCTATACAAGCGATATTTATGCAGGTTATCTGATGCGTCGTCAGGGTGACGGTAATCCGTATGCTTTTCAGAATGTATCCAGTTCGTCATCGGGCAATGGATGGGCATTCAGTTTCGTCTATCGGGTCAATGTCATGTTGGCAAATATCGATAACTCAGGGATGACGGATGCGGACAAGGAGCATTGGCGTTCGGTGGGATATTTTTTCCGTGCCTATTATTATTCGGAACTGATAGCTCGTTTTGGTGATGTGCCTTGGGTAGATCGTGTACTGGGTGATTCGGATAAGGAAATAGCATATGGTCCCCGTACACCTCGTAAAGAAGTTGCCGATCATGTATTGAACGATTTGATATACGCTGAAGAGCATATAAAAGAAGAAGGTGACGGTGAAAATACGATCAATGTGCATGTTGTCCGTGCTCTTCTTTCCCGTTTCTGCCTTTTTGAAGGTACATGGCGTAAATATCATGCTTTGGGGGACGAAGATAAGTACTTTGATGCTTGTATCACTTATTCCAAGAAACTGATGGATTCTTATCCCGAACTGAACAGTGATTGGGGAGAGATGCTGACATCTGACCTGAAAGGAATGAAAGGCATCATTCTGTATAAGGAATATGTAGAAAAAGAACTGACAAATTATGTACTGACGCATGTTGAACGGACATCCACCCATAATGTGGAAATGCCGCAACACATCATCGACATGTATCTTTGTAAAGATGGTAAAACGATTCATAACAGCTCGGAATATGAATGGTCGCAGGACGGGGATAATAGTATGAATGCTACTTTCCGCAATCGTGACCTTCGTCTGCTGGAGACTGTAGCTCCCCCTTATAAGGTGATCCCAAGTGCCGATAATACCAGTTGGGAGTATACTTCTGATCCCAAGGACCGTGAGTTTATGGATATCATGGGCATTACCCGTTACACAGGTTTCGGGGGCGGAAATGGGGAAGCCGGTAAACATAAAGTGTTCCCATTGATGAACTGGTCTGCTGCTATATTGAAAGGAATGCCTCACTTCTTCACCAACAATGGCGGACAAGGTTTCCTCGTAGCCCGTAGCGGTAACTATGTGTACAGATACTATAATGTATGGGACAATTCGAAAGAGAATGAAGGGACCTCAGATGTACCTTTGTTCAAGATTGATGAAGTGATGTTGAATTATGCCGAGGCTAAATTTGAAAAAGGTGGTACAGGTGCCGAAGGCTTCAATCAGACTGTTGCTGATCTTACTATCAATAAGTTACGCGATCGGGTGGGAGTTGCCCATATGAAAGTGGCCGAGATAAATGCCGGATTTGATCCGAAGCGCGACCAGACCGTAGACCCTGTATTGTGGGAGATTCGTCGCGAGCGCATAGTAGAATTGATGGGCGAAGGATTTGGATTCTACGATGTGCGCCGTTGGAAAAAAGCACCTTGGTTTATCAATAAGATACAGTATGGTCAATGGGCTACTAAAGAGCAGATTGGCGATTCCGGACAGTTTGTTGATCTTGAAAAAGGATACGCCGATACAACAGGAAAGAAAGAAGGTTTTATCTATATGTATAATGATCCTTTGGTAGCAGGTAAAGGTTGGTTAGATAAGTATTATCTGTATCAGGTGCCTACTAATGAAATCGCATTAAACCCAGAACTGGCCCCCAATAATCCGGGATGGGAGTAATAATTAACTGAAACACAAATTGAAAGAAGATGTGCAAATAACTGTTTGCCACATCTTCTTTCTTTATTAGAGCCAATGCTATATCTTTCCGACTTTTCATATATTGGAGGTTATTTTATGTGTATCAGTATAAAAGAACTATATTTTATTTTCAGTAATCGGAAATTTGAAATATATTTAGGGGTTCAAATGCTCAAACACATTTGATGACCCTTAAAAAAATAATGACTATGAACATGCGTCTTCTATTACTTTTATTATTTGGTTCTGTTGTTATGTATACAAGTTGCCGATCTACGTCTGCTCCAATCGATTCATTGGCAGCACGTGTGACGGAGAATACGTCGAAAGATCAAATCCTTTTCCGGTTGGTTATTGATGAAGCCGATCCGGCAAAGGACTACTTTGAGATAGACTCCAAGGATGACAAAGTACTGATAACCGGGAACTCTGATCTCTCACTGGCTACAGGCTTGAATTGGTACCTGAAATATGTGGCAGGTATTCATCTTTCGTGGAATAATCCCTCGCAGAAATTGCCGGAAGTACTGCCTCTGCCTCAAAAGAAAATCCGACAGACAACGGCTATGAAGAATCGATATTACCTGAATTACTGTACCTATTCCTACTCCATGGCTTTCTGGGACTGGGAACGCTGGGAGAAAGAAATAGACTGGATGGCGATGCACGGCATCAATATGCCTTTGAGTATAACAGGGATGGAGGTTGTCTGGTATAATTTGCTGAAGCGTATCGGATATACGACGGAGGAGGTCAATGAGTTTATTTCCGGTCCTGCCTTTATGGCATGGTGGCAGATGAATAATCTGGAAGGATGGGGCGGCCCGAATCCCGACAGTTGGTATCGGCAACAGGAAGCACTGCAAAAGAAGATCATTGCCCGAATGAGGGAGCTGGGCATTGAACCGGTATTCCCCGGATATGCAGGAATGGTCCCCCGTAATATCGGAGAGAAACTGGGATATCAGATTGCCGATCCCGGTAAATGGTGCGGTTTCCCTCGTCCGGCTTTTCTTTCTACGGAAGATGAACATTTCGATTCATTTGCTGCCATGTATTATGAGGAGTTGGAGAAACTGTACGGAAAAGCAAAGTATTACAGTATGGACCCCTTTCATGAAGGAGGAAATACGGAAGGAGTAGACTTGGCAAAGGCGGGAACTTCTATTATGGGTGCTATGAAGAAAGCGAATCCGGAGGCTGTGTGGGTGATGCAGGCATGGCAGGCGAATCCGCGGGAAGCGATGGTCAACACGCTCGATTCCGGTGATTTGCTGGTACTGGATTTGTATAGTGAAAAGCTACCGCAATGGGGTGATCCGGAGTCGATGTGGTATCGGGAGAAAGGCTTTGGAAAACATGACTGGCTTTATTGTATGCTGCTTAACTTTGGCGGTAATGTCGGTCTGCACGGACGGATGGAGCAGTTGGTGAATGGATATTATAACGCCTGTGCACATATCAACGGGAAAACATTGCGGGGGGTAGGAGCTACCCCGGAAGGAATAGAGAACAATCCGATGATGTTTGAATTGCTGTATGAGCTTCCCTGGCGGGAAGAACGATTCTCACCGGACATATGGTTGCAAGGATATCTGAAGGCGCGTTATGGAGATGATTTGTCGCCGGAAGTAACAGAAGCGTGGCGTGCGTTGGAGCATACTGTTTATAATGCTCCGAAGAATTATCAGGGAGAAGGTACAGTCGAATCTCTGTTATGTGCCCGTCCGGGATTTCATTTGGACAGAACATCAACCTGGGGATATGCCAAGTTATTCTATTCACCTGACTCAACAGCGAAAGCAGCTCAGCTACTACTTTCTGTCGCAGATCGGTATAAAGGAAATAATAACTTTGAATATGATCTGGTGGACATCGTACGTCAGAGTCTGGCAGATAAGGCGAATGTATTGCTTGAAGAAATCTCCCAAAGTTATGACCGGAAAGACAAGGATAGCTTCAGAAAGCAGACACAACAATTTTTAGGATTGATATTATCTCAAGACAGTTTACTGTCCACCCGAAAAGAGTTCTCTGTATCTTCATGGTTATCTGCTGCCCGTTCCTTGGGAACTACAGAAGAAGAAAAGAAACTTTATGAATGGAATGCTTCTGCACTGATCACCGTTTGGGGTGACAGTATAGCTGCCAATCAAGGAGGTCTGCATGATTATTCCCATCGGGAATGGAGTGGCCTTTTGAAAGACTTGTACTATCAACGTTGGAATACCTTCTTTGAACAGAAACAGCAGGAACTGGACGGTAAACTCGATAAATCTACGGCAGAACCGATCCACTTCTATGGCATGGAGAAAGCATGGGCGGAGAAAAGTAAAACTGTCGATGTATCCGGCAAGAACGGACCATCTGTGATTGAGACGGCAAAGACCGTGTATCGGTCAGCAGTTGAATGAGCCGCCTCCTGTAGAGCTCTTACATATAACTTTAAATAAATAATCGGAAGTAAAAGGGATTGCCTGTTTACTTCCGATTATTCTTATATGGTTATGATTATTTATTTCTCCAGCAAATTCTTTAGAAACTCATCCAACTCTTTGTCCAGCCCTTTCAGTAATTCATCATCCACCAGTATCGTATCGTCATCTACCAACAACAATTCGGCAACAGTTTCCTTGTCTTCATCTACCAATACGAATGAATACGGTTTCAGTATCGTTATTTTTTCAAAGTCGCCCGCCTCTTTCATTCGGCATAGGATACTTTTCAGGCTTGGCTCCACATTCTCCATGAAATCATCCCCATCGTAAGTCGCCCACTCTTCAATCATCACATTTGCCAGTTCCTCATCATCGTCGTTAAAAATAGTGAGTTGTCCCGATGTTTGGTCCGGTTGTAAATGAATATCGGTTACGGCTGTCTGGTCGCAGCCACATACATATTTGCCGACTGCCTTTTGGATAGCCGATTCGATGGTAGATAGAGATTGTTGGCTCAGTTTCATAGGTTCTTCCTTTTTGTTACCTCAAAGGTATAAAAAAAATAATAATCAATGCATGATTTCCTTAAAAATCATCATTAAATCGTTCCATTTGCATTTTTAGCTTGGGTAATTGGCTGTTACGCTCCTTCAATTCGTTTGCATAAAGGGTTGTCATATAATAATTCGGCACATCATCGATGGTAGCATACGTAGCATTTTCGGCAATGTTTTTCTTGTCTACTTTTTGAGCAAGTTGCTGTGCTTTGACTGCCCATTCTTCTGCCTGTGCGAGGCTGTCCTTCATCTCGTAATATACTGCGATGTTAAGTGCGGCTTTCATCTTTTTTTTGTCCTTCTTGGTTCCGTCGTACACCTGTTTCCAGAGCTCGTAGGCTCTGTCCCATGAGTTTTCGCGTACAAAGATGGCTGCGTCACGCATCTGTACCGAACCGCCCGTGTACAGGTATCGTTTGCTCGTCTTCCAGAGAGGCAGCAGTTGTTTGACGGGAATAGTTCCTGCAAATTCAGAAGCTTCCCGCAACATCTGCGCGTCCGGAATCATGTGTGCAAATGTTTCTGTTACCGTTTCTCCGTATTCTTCCCAGAAGATACTGTCGGTCGGATGCAGCGTAGTCATCGGTTTGCTGCGTGAAGGCAGATATACTTTGACCGTCGGGTAGGCTTTTACATCCACTGTACCCAGATAGCAGTTAAAATCACGGATGTAACGCACCGTTTTAGTCGCTTTGAATTGCAGGTTCTCCATGGCGATGATACAGTCCACTCCCAAGTCTGATGCCAGCTGTTGGACTTCCTCCTGACTCAACGTACTTTCGCGTGGAAACTTATCATTAGCCCGTAAGGCGGAATCACAGATCACCACTACATCGAAATAGTTCTGATGAGCGATTTCTTCAGCCAGTGATTCGGCTGCAATCTTAACATTGCCATTTGCATAGGCTGTGGCATGACTGATTTCGGGGACATTTTCCTTAGGCTTTTCGGTTTGTGTGATCAGCTTGTTATCCGGTTCGGTGCTGGTGTTATTCACGATAGCCACTTTGCGGAGCTGAGAAGGAAAAGTCATGTCTCCGGGCTGCATGTAGTCAATAGAAATCTGCTCCAGGCTCTGACAGCTGCCGAGCGCTAACAATAGCAGAGAAACCAATGCCAGTGAATAGAATTTTGCCATAGTCTTGATATCTTTAGTAGTTTAAGCAAAAGTAGTATTTTGAATGAATAAAAGAAAGCCTCAAACAGTTTTTAACCGTTTGAGGCTTTCTTTTAGATTATAATCTTACACCGGACTGCTGTCAAGCATTCTGTCCGTGGCAGTTTTTATACTTCTTACCGCTTCCGCATGGACAAGGATCATTACGTCCTACTGTCTTTTCCGCACGGATCGGTTCGCGTCTTTGTTGCTCGCGAGTATCCTGACTGGCAGCAGCCTGTTGGTTCGGATCGCTCAGATCTTGCTTCTGCTCACGATACTTGCTCATATCCTGACGCTGCTCGGGAGCTGCCTGACGTACTTCTACACGGCGTGGGGCCTGTTGCTCGTCTGCCGGAGCTTCCTGTACAGGGATCTGTCCACGCATCAGAATAGAGATAGTCTGGTTGTTGATCTTGTTCACCATAGCGTCAAACAACGTTACGGATTCCAGCTTGTAGATCAACAGCGGGTCTTTCTGTTCGTAGCTTGCGTTCTGTACAGAGTGTTTCAACTCATCGAGTTCACGCAGGTTTTCTTTCCATGCTTCGTCGATAACGTGCAGCAGGATTGATTTCTCGAACGATTTCACCACTTCTTTTGATTCGGACTCGTAAGCAGCTTTCAGATTACAAGAGATATTGTACATCCGTTTTCCGTCTGTGATAGGAATCAGAATGTTTTCGTACATATGTCCCTGGTTTTCGTATACTTGCTTGATGACCGGATTAGCGATTTGTGCCAGACGCTCCGTTTTGCGTTTGAAGTTCTCCATGGCAATGTTGAATGTCTTTTCTGCCAGAGTATCCTTCTTTTCATTGCGGAATTCTTCTTCAGTGAACGGAGTTTCCATAGCCAATGTCTGGAGCAGTTCCATCTGACAACCTTCGTAGTCGTTATTCTCGATTGCATTCGCGCAACGGTCCCAGATCATATTTACGATATCCATACCGATACGTTCGCCCATCAGAGCGTGGCGACGCTTGGTGTAAACAACGGTACGTTGCTTGTTCATCACGTCATCGTATTCCAACAGACGTTTACGGATACCGAAGTTGTTTTCTTCCACCTTCTTCTGTGCACGTTCGATAGAGTTGGAGATCATCTTGTGCTCGATCATTTCGCCTTCCTGGAAACCGAGTTTGTCCATTACGCTGGCAATACGGTCGGAAGAGAACAGACGCATCAGGTCATCTTCCAGTGACACGAAGAATACAGAAGAACCGGGGTCACCCTGACGTCCTGCACGACCACGCAACTGGCGGTCTACACGACGGGATTCGTGACGTTCCGTACCGATAATGGCCAAACCGCCCGCGGCTTTTACTTCCGGGCTCAGCTTGATGTCGGTACCACGACCTGCCATGTTGGTAGCGATAGTTACTGCGCAACTGAAACCGGCTTTTGCTACGATCTCAGCTTCTTTCTGGTGCAGCTTCGCATTCAATACGCTGTGCTCGATCTTACGCATGGTAAGCATTTTGCTCAGCATTTCGGAGATTTCTACCGAAGTCGTACCCACCAGTACCGGACGTCCTGCCTGTACCAGTTTTTCGATTTCTTCGATAACGGCTTTATACTTTTCGCGTTTGGTCTTGTACACGCGGTCATTCATATCTTTACGTGCGATCGGGCGGTTAGTCGGGATAACGACTACATCCAGCTTGTAGATGTCCCAGAGTTCGCCTGCTTCCGTTTCGGCAGTACCGGTCATACCGGACAGCTTGTGATACATACGGAAGTAGTTCTGCAAAGTGATCGTGGCGAAAGTCTGTGTGGCAGCTTCTACTTTCACACGTTCTTTTGCTTCGATTGCCTGGTGCAATCCGTCGGAGTAGCGGCGACCTTCCATGATACGTCCGGTCTGTTCGTCTACAATTTTCACCTGTCCGTCGATAACAACGTATTCGTCATCTTTTTCGAACATCGTGTAAGCCTTCAGCAACTGGTTGATGGTATGTACGCGTTCCGATTTGATAGCGTAGTTGGTCAGCAGCTCATCTTTCTTTTCCAACAGTTGTTCGTTGGTCAGATTTTGATTTTCCAGTTCGGAAAGTTGTGCGGCAATATCCGGAAGAACAAACAGCGTCGGGTCTTCAGAGTTACCGGTGATCAGGTCGATACCTTTATCTGTCAGGTCTACACTGTTCAGTTTTTCTTCGATGACGAAGTACAACGGCTCAGTCACTTCGTGCATACGCTTGTTGTTCTGCTCCATGTAGATCTCTTCGGTCTTCAGCATACCGGCTTTGATACCTTGTTCACTGAGGAACTTGATCAATGCCTTGTTCTTCGGCAGACACTTGTGGCTACGATAAAGAGCAAGGAATCCTTCTTCCACTTCCTTCTTGTCGTTGGAGGCGATCAGGCGTTTTGCTTCGGACAGGTATTTGGTAGCAAGCACTTTTTGAGCTTCCACCAAGCGTTCTACCAGCGGGCGAAGTTGTTCGAACAGTTGGTCGTCACCTTTCGGCACCGGACCGGAAATAATCAACGGAGTACGGGCGTCGTCAATCAATACGGAGTCAACCTCATCGACGATGGCATAGTTGTGTGGGCGTTGTACAAGGTCTTTCGGGCTGATTGCCATGTTGTCACGCAGGTAGTCGAAACCAAATTCATTGTTTGTACCGAATGTGATATCAGCCAGATATGCCTGTCGACGAGCATCGGAGTTCGGCTGATGGCGGTCGATACAATCTACGCTGAGGCCGTGGAACATATAAAGCGGGCCCATCCATTCGGAGTCACGTTTGGCGAGGTAATCGTTCACGGTTACCACATGCACGCCGTTTCCGGTCAATGCGTTCAGGAATACCGGGAGGGTAGCTACCAGTGTTTTACCTTCACCTGTTGCCATTTCCGCAATCTTACCTTTGTGCAGAACGACACCACCGAACAGCTGTACATCGTAATGAACCATGTTCCATGTCATATCGTTACCACCCGCTATCCAGTGATTCTGGTAGATGGCTTTATCGCCTTCGATACGTACAAAATCTTTTGTAGCAGCCAGATGGCGGTCGAATTCAGTCGCAGTTACTACGATTTCTTCGTTTTCTGCAAATCGTTTGGCAGTTGCCTTGACGATAGAGAAAGCTACGGGCAACACTTCGTCCAGTGCTTTCTCGTATTTTTCGAGAATTTCTTTCTCTATCTTATCTATTTGTGCAAAGATGTCTTCGCGGTCTTCCAGTTCTGTGTTTTCAACGCTCGCTTTGAGTTCTTCCACTTTTGCGCGTTCGTTAGCCGCCGACTCATAGATATATTTTTTGAGTTCTTCCGTTTTGGCACGGAGGGCGTCGTTGTCCAGTGCTTCAATCTCCGGATAGGCAGCTTTGATCTTTTCTACCCAGGGCTTGATTTCTTTCATGTCTCGCGTGGATTTGTTTCCGAAAATCGAGCTTAAAATTTCATTAAATCCCATGTTATATTATTTAGTTTATTATTATTTCTTGATTGTCTGCACGGCATTTTTTTCACTTTCCGGGAAAGAGGAACGGCATAAACCTGTTGCCAAGCTGTGCAGAGTGATTATAAAATCCGCGCAAAGTTACATTAAAATGCTGATTTATTTATGTTTTGCGCATGGTTTTTGTGAGGAATCTTTTACCGAAGATCGGTAATAGGGGCAGAAGAAGAGGCATTGGGAGCCCGGATGCGCATGAAATGAGCCAGTGTAGGCGCAATATGGTCAATGGTTACAGGGGTCTGAATAATGGCCGGTTTCACGGAATGTCCCATGAAGATCAGCGGTGCGGGGATATAGGAGTGGCGTACCACCTTGTTTTCATTGCCGTTTTCGCTGACAATGGTCCATCCCGGCAATACATCGATTACGAGGTCGCCGGAACGTTTGCGGTGATAGCTGTTACGTATTCTGTATATTTCCGGAGTCCATGAACCCAGGAGAAGCCGATGGGCGGAATATGCCTCGTTTACTCCACTGAACTGCATCAGGAAGTCGGCGGACTTTTCCTGCACTTCTGTCAGGTTCAGTTGCTTTTGTTCCAGTAGTTTATGGTTCAGGTATATTTGCTGGTCATGATAGGCTTCTACATATTTCCCTTCTCCGTAAGTAGCCATCAGAAACATATTCAGCAATGCGGTGCAGCGGTTGAGATGGAACTCTCCGGTCGGTATTTTGTACAATCCCGAATCGGTTGATTCGCTGTCCGTATATCCGGTGGAAGTGACGAAAATAAGTACATTTTGCAGGCCTACTTTCTTGTCGAGCAGGTCAAGCAGGTTGGCAATGCTGCGGTCGAGGCGTACATACGTATCCTGAATTTCCATGGCGCACTCTTGTACGGATTTGTGTGCATAGTTGCCGGCATAGTAAGTAAGTGCCAATAAGTCAGTAATGTCATCCATGCCGACCGAACCTTTTCCGATTGCTTCTTCGGCGAGGGCGTTTACTTCATCGTTGACGAATGGGCTGGTGATGAAGCGGCGGAACTTATTGTTACGGTCGTCATCAAATTTATATTTGAATACCACATCCCGCCAATCTGGCAGAAAAGTGTACATGCCACGTGGAAAAACAGGTTCCCATGTGACACTGGAGATGCGGGAGTCGATGGCTTGGCGGTCGTTATATTGGCTTGCCCACCAGGGGAATTCGCCATAATAGGTCGTTCCGCTCCATTTGCCGGTTGTGGGGTTGATCCAGAATGCTCCGTTTCCTGCATGTCCGGCAGCGAAGATGGCTGCGTCGCAGTAAGGGGCGATGGCGTATACGAGACCTTTGCCTTGTGTCGCTATTTTCAGCTCGTCGGCAATGGTAGAGGTTAATAATTTCGTCGGGGCACAGGTCTGATCGGTATAATATCCCATGAAGGCCGGGTCGTCCGTACTGTTGACAGTGCGCAGGGTCGAGACGTCCATCCATCGGTTCGAGATAATTCCATTGACGGAAGGGGTCGATCCGCTGTAGATGGCTGCCATGGCAGAGGCACGGTCTACGCCGCTGAATGTATATTCTGCATTGTGGAATACTCTTCCCTCTTTCCAGAGCCGTTTGAAGCCTCTTTCGCCGTAGAGTGACGAGAAGGCTTCCAGATAGTCCGTACGCAGTTGGTCAATCGTGAGCCCTACCACAAGTTTAGGGGCAGTAGGCAACGACTGAGCTTGTAGCCCGGTGAAGGTCAATACGGTAATCAGGGAAGTGAGTAGTCCTTTCATTATTTCTTTTTAGAGGTCAAAATCAAATTGCTCGCTGAACGTATCAGCAAACAGAGTGCCAAAGGTACAACAGCAAAGTCAAATCTTTGCGGAATTAGTGGAAAAAGCACTATAAAAAGTGTTAAAACGATCAAATTCAATGTCAGATACCAGCATTTCTTCCCTTTTCGGACACAATAAATGATGTATGGAAGAAAAAGAAGCTGTCCCGGATGGAAGACCAGTAACAGGAAATTGGAGCTGACAGCGGGGTGTTCGGAGAACAGTGCCAGAAAAGCCAGCACACAACCTACGATGCCTGCGGTGCCGAACAACACCAGATCAACTCCCCACAGTCCCGTTCTTTTGCGGAGACTGTAAATGGTTGCCGCTGCGGTAAGTATGAAAAGAAGGAGAGAGCATTGCAGTGGGGTGGGCATCCAGCCGCCTTCTTCTTCATCGGAGACAGCGTCTACGATCAGTGCTTTGTCGGATACGAGCGGACGCTGAATGGAGTCATTGGCAATCTGGGCACCTGCGAAAGCATCCATCAGATAAAAGGGGGCAAACATCATTTGACGCTGCGTGATAGGCCGGTCTGCTTCGCTTCCGATGCAGAGGTCGATGCCGAAGCGGGCCCACGGGTGCCCTTTGCAATATTGATGCACGATGTCACGGAAGGAGCGTGAGCCGTCTTGGGACTCAGACGGATAAATCACCTTTCCGATGATGCTTTCCTCTATTTTATCGCGCGGTCGGGTGGCACAGTTGTCGTAGAAGAAGTTATAACGGTATACCCGGTTTTCGGGGCGGTAATTTTCTTGTAGCAATCGGATCAGTTCTGCTTTTTCTTCCTTGCTCAGGTTGAGTGTTTGTTGCCAGACACTGCGCCCGTCAAAAGCATATTCGGCGGCAAAGTGAGCGTAATCGGTGGCTCCGAGCTGGTAGTCTGTCTCGCCTAATGAAAAACGGAATATGAAATTCGGGGTGTTGAAACTGAATAACCCGTAGTTGAATACGGCGTCGATTCCGTTGGCTGGATCTTCGTAGCGGATGGCAGTATGACCGAACAGGGAGTATATTTCTTCTCCGGGGGCGCAAGTCAGCAGACTGAGTCGGATAGAGTCGTTACCGTTGGCAGTTGTTTGTCCAAAGGGCAGGAGCAACAGGAAAAAAAGTAAAAGTATATATAAATTAGGCCGTTTCATGAAAGGACTTGTTTTATTTTGGCAGCGAATATACGAAGAATAGTTGGATTCGAAAAATAGAGCCTTCGTTTTGTCTGAACAGAGGCTCTGACCGGGGCAAATGGAGCCTCTGTTTGGGTGAAATGGAGGCTCTGTTTTCTGGTGGATAGCACGAGGAAAAGCCGCCCATACAACCGCCCCATTTTCAGCCTTTGTAACTAGTTGTATGATAGTGGATTATTGGCTTCTGAAAAATGATGCCGCCCATACACCCGCCCATATATTATTAATAAATATAATTATCTATATTAATATTGTTCGGACGACTCACTTTTTTTGTGTTGCCAAAAGGAAAATAAACAGATAATTCATCCTACATGCAGATACTTTTCTTTTTTTACTTTACCTTTGCGCCCGCAATTGATAAAAGAGAACATTGAATTTAATTATTGACATAGGAAATACGACTGCAAAAGTAGCTCTCTTTGATGGCAATGAGATGGTGGAGGTTGTGACCGACTCCAATCAATCGTTAGATTGCTTGAAAGCTCTTTGTTCCAAATACCCGGTTGAACAAGGTATCGTGGCTACTGTCATTGATTTGAGCGAACGGATACTGGCCGATCTGGCTGCTTTGCCGTTCCCTTTGTTATGGCTCAATCATCAGACTCCGTTGCCGGTAGCCAATTTGTACGAAACTCCCGATACATTGGGGTATGACCGGATGGCAGCGGTAGTAGGGGCTAATGAGCGTTTTCCCCATAATGATATATTGGTCATTGATGCGGGCACTTGCATCACTTATGAGTTTATCGACTCGAAGGGGCAGTATCACGGTGGTAATATTTCTCCCGGCATGCAGATGCGCTTCAAGGCACTTCATCAGTTTACCGGGCGTTTGCCACAGATAGATGCCAACGGGCGGAAACTCCCGATGGGAAAGGATACGGAAACGGCCATCCGTGCCGGAGTGCTGAAAGGGATGGAATATGAAATTTCAGGCTATATTGAGGCTATGAAGCATAAATATCCTGAACTTTTGGTTTTTTTAACGGGCGGAGATGATTTTTCTTTTGATAGCAGCGTAAAAAGTGTCATCTTTGCAGATAGATTTTTAGTGTTGAAAGGATTAAATAGAATTTTAAACTATAATAATGGTAGGATTTAAACACACGATTTGGGCGCTATTGCTCATGATGGTTACCGGAACGGCAATCGCTCAAAATAATACAAACTCTCCTTACACACGATATGGCTATGGCGACTTATCCGATCAAAGTTTCGGAAATAGCAAGGCGATGGGTGGAATTGCTTTCGGACTCCGGGATGGGGCGCAGATCAATCCAACGAATCCTGCTTCATATACGGCCATTGACTCATTGACGTTCCTGTTCGAGGGAGGTGTCAGTTTACAGAATATGAATATTAGTAATGGCGGTGTGAAGATGAACGCCAAGAATGCCAGCTTCGATTATCTCGCTATGCAGTTTCGGTTAGCTCCGTGGATGGGAATGAGTGTCGGATTGCTGCCATATTCTAATATCGGATATAGTGTGTCGGATAGCCAGACTGGGAATGACGGTTTGGTTACCAGCAGAAGTTTTACCGGAGATGGTGGCTTGCATCAAATGTACGCAGGTATTGGTGTAAAAGTGCTTAAGAATTTGTCTATTGGTGTGAATGCTTCTTACTTTTGGGGAGATCTAACCCGCGGAAGAGCAGTGTACTATCCGGGAGAATCTTCCTCTTATTCTTATCAACGGACAATGGTAGCTTCAATATCGGACTATAAGTTGGATTTGGGTGCACAATATACACAGGCTTTGAATAAAAAGAGTTCTTTGACGGTTGGTGCAGTATATTCTCCTAAACATAAGTTGAATAACGATTATTCATCAACTGTCCTAATGGCTGCACAGACTAGCAATCAGGCCTCATATCAGGACAATTTGGATGCTACGTTAGAGTTGCCCAATACTTTTGGAATCGGCTTTACCTACAATTATGATAAACGTCTGACAGTCGGTGCCGATTACAGTTTGCAGCAGTGGTCAAAAACAAAGTTTGGAGTAGTAACCAATGATGAAAATGTGCGTCAGGACTTTAATGAAACATTCGATTATTGTGATCGTACAAAAATATCAGTCGGTGCGGAATACATTCCTAATTTGATAGGACGTTCCTATTTCGCCCACATAAAATACCGTTTAGGAGCTTATTATACGACTCCGTATTATAAGATTGATGGGAAAAAGGCTTCACGTGAATATGGTGTAACTGCCGGTTTCGGTCTGCCTGTTCCCCGTTCGCGTTCCATTCTTAGTATCAGCGGACAGTTTGTTCGTGTGAAAGGACTGGAGACGAACATGGTGAATGAAAATATCTTCCGTGTGAGTATCGGACTTACGTTCAACGAACGTTGGTTCTTCAAACGTAGGGTAGAATAATAAAGTGAGAGAGAATAGACGATATTATATAAACAACTAAAATTTAGATACAATGAAAATTAAAACGCTTGTGGCTATGTTGTTCCTTTCGGCTGGAGCAACCACTGTGGTAGCACAGGATGCGACTAACTGTAATTCGAACAGTAGTATCTCGCATGAGGCTGTGCGTGCAGGAAATTTTAAAGATGCGTATACTCCTTGGAAAGCTGTGTTGGATAATTGCCCGACATTGCGTTTCTACACTTTTACTGACGGATATAAAATCCTTAAAGGGCTGATGGCACAGATTAAGGATAAAAATAGTCCCGAATATAAGAAGTATTTTGATGAATTAATGAATACGCACGACCTGCGTATGAAATACACAGAAGAATTCCTTTCAAAAGGAACAAAGGTTTCTTCTGCCGACGAAGCACTGGGAATTAAGGCTGTAGACTATATCGCTTTAGCTCCGAAAGTGGATGCTAATCAGGCTTATCAATGGTTGAGCCAGTCTGTAAATGCGGTGAAAGGTGAATCTGCTGGAGCTACTTTGTTCTATTTTCTTCAGATGTCATTGGACAAATTGAAAGCAGATCCTAATCATAAAGAACAATTTATCCAGGATTATCTGCTCGCTTCAGAATATGCGGATGATGCTATTGCTGCGGAAACTAGCGAAGCAAAGAAGAAAAACCTGATGGGTATCAAAGATAATCTCGTTGCTTTGTTTGTGAATAGTGGTACTGCTGACTGTGAATCACTGCAAGGTATCTATGGTCCGAAAGTAGAATCTAACCAGACAGACTTGGCTTATCTGAAAAAAGTAATCGATATCATGAAAATGATGAGATGTACGGAAAGTGAAGCTTATCTGCAAGCATCTTTCTATGCTTATAAGATGGAGCCGACTGCTGAAGCTGCTACCGGATGTGCTTATCAGGCATTCAAGAAAGGTGATATTGACGGTGCAGTGAAGTTCTTTGACGAAGCAATCCAACTGGAAACAGACAACGTGAAGAAGGCTGAAAAGGCATACGCTGCCGCAGCTGTATTGGCTTCTGCCAAGAAGTTGTCTCAAGCCAGATCATATTGCCAGAAAGCAATTAGTTTCAACGAGAACTACGGTGCTCCTTATATTCTGATTGCCAACCTGTATGCAATGAGTCCTAACTGGAGTGATGAGTCTGCATTGAACAAATGTACTTACTTTGCTGTAATAGATAAGCTGCAACGTGCAAAAGCAGTGGATCCAAGTGTAGCTGAAGAAGCAAACAAATTGATTGGCACTTATTCCGGTCATACTCCGCAGGCGAAAGACCTCTTTATGTTAGGTTATAAAGCAGGCGACCGTATTACTATCGGTGGCTGGATCGGAGAGTCTACAACGATTAGATAAAATTTATGTTGCGAAAACGAAGTAACCGTTTGTTGCATAAAAGCATAAGCATAACAATTGCCTTCGGGGCAATTGTTATGCTTCTTTCATTTTCTTCCTGCGGCGGCAAGAAGAATGCGCTGGGCGACGCTATAACTGAACGTGATTCATTGCCGGTGATGAATACACTGGGAGTAACGACCCTTATATCCGATTCGGGAGTGACACGCTACCGGGTAAACACGGAAGAGTGGACGGTATACGACCGCAAGAAACCTTCTTATTGGGCGTTCGAGAAAGGAGTGTATCTGGAACAGTTTGATTCTATCTTTAATATCGAGGCCAGCATTAAAGCAGATACCGCTTATTATTATGATAAGCAGAAGCTCTGGAAACTGATAGGAAACGTTGATATACAAAACCGGAAAGGGGAGCGTTTTAATACCGAGTTACTTTATTGGAACGAATCTACTCAGAAAGTATATTCCGATAAGTTTATACGCATCCAGCAGCCGGACCGGGTGATTACCGGACACGGCTTTGACTCTAATCAACAAATGACCGTTTATGTCATTCAGAATATTGAAGGTATTTTCTATGTAGACGAAAACGAGGGAACCGCTCAGCCGGAAGTAAAAACATTGCCACCGGATTCTACGAAAAAAGATTCTGTGAAATAAACTATGAATATTTATATCTCTTTACTCATCACGATGGCTTTCTCCGCTTTCTTCTCAGGAATGGAGATCGCGTTTGTCTCAGTGGATAAGTTACGCTTTGAAATGGAACGTAAGGGAAGAGTCACATCCCGTATCCTTTCTGTTTTTTTTAAGCACCCGAACGAATTTATCTCTACCATGCTGGTAGGAAACAATATAGCATTGGTTATCTATGGTATATTGATGGCACAGATTATCGGTGATAATCTGTTGGCCGGATTTATTGATAGCCACTTTCTGATGGTACTGGCTCAGACCGTCATTTCCACTCTGATTATTTTGGTGACTGGAGAGTTCCTTCCTAAAACATTGTTTAAGATCAATCCCAATCTGGTATTGAATGTTGCCGCTATTCCGCTTTTTATCTGTTATATCGTCTTATATCCTATATCCAAGTTCGCTTCCGGAGTATCCTGCCTGTTTCTTCGTATTTTTGGAATGAAGGTAAACAAGGAAGCTTCGGATATCGCTTTCGGAAAAGTCGATTTGGACTACTTTATACAGAGTAGCATCGATAATGCCGAAAATGAAGAAGAACTGGACACGGAAGTGAAGATCTTTCAGAATGCACTCGACTTTTCGAGCATAAAGATACGTGACTGTATCGTTCCACGTACCGAAGTGGTGGCTGTTGATCTCACAACCTCACTGGATGAGCTCAAGAACCGTTTTATAGAATCCGGCATCTCGAAGATTATTGTGTATGACGGAAATATAGATAATGTGGTCGGTTATATCCATTCGTCGGAAATGTTTCGTGCTCCGAAAGATTGGCACGATAACGTGAAAGATGTGCCCATTGTGCCCGAAACAATGTCCGCTCACAAACTGATGAAACTGTTCATGCTGCAAAAGAAGACGATTGCGGTAGTGGTAGACGAGTTTGGTGGTACGTCCGGCATTGTATCATTGGAAGATTTGGTAGAAGAGATTTTTGGTGATATAGAAGATGAACATGATAATACTTCATATATCAGCAAGAAGATTGATGAAAATGAATATGTTTTGTCCGCCCGCCTGGAAATAGAAAAGGTCAATGAAATGTTCGGACTTGACCTGCCCGAATCGGACGACTACCTGACAGTTGGCGGATTGATACTGAGCCAATATCAGAGTTTCCCGAAACTACATGAATTGGTCCGTGTCGGTCGTTATGAGTTTAAAATAATCAAGGTGACAGCGACAAAAATAGAACTTGTACGCTTAAAAGTCATGGAATAATGGCGATAACCGTGAAATTTTTAGCTAATAAATAGAAGCATATTAGCATTTTTTGTATCTTCGTGCGCTAAAATGACAATGGAAAGAAATAATAATAAACATAAATCGTATTAATCAAAATGGCAACATTACAAAACATTAGGTCGAAAGGACCTCTATTGGTGATTGTTATCGGTTTGGCGCTGTTTGCTTTCATCGCGGGTGACGCGTGGAAGGTAATGCAACCGCACCAGGCACATGACGTAGGTGAGGTGAACGGAGATGCTCTTTCCGCTCAGGAGTATCAGAATTTGGTAGAAGAATATACCGAGGTGATAAAGCTCTCTCGTGGAGTGACTGCACTGAACGACGAACAGACCAATCAGGTGCGCGACGAAGTATGGCGTTCCTACGTAAATAACAAACTGGTTGAGAAAGAAGCAAAAGCATTGGGATTGACAGTCTCTGCTGCTGAAATTCAGGATATCCTGAAAGCAGGCGTGCATCCTTTGTTGCAACAGACTCCTTTCCGCAACCCGCAGACCGGTGCTTTCGATAAGGATATGCTGAATAAGTTCCTGGTAGATTATGCCAAGATGAGCGAATCTCAGATGCCTGCTCAGTATGCCGAACAGTATAACAACATGTACAAATACTGGTCATTCATCCAGAAAACATTGGTTCAGAGCCGTCTGGCTGAGAAATATCAGGCATTGGTATCTAAAGCACTTCTTTCCAATCCGGTAGAAGCACAGGATGCTTTCGATGCAAGGGTGAATCAATACGACCTGTTGATGGCTGCCGTTCCTTATTCTTCTGTAGTAGACTCTACAATCGTAGTGAAAGAATCGGAACTGAAAGACCTTTATAACAAGAAGAAAGAACAGTTCAAGCAATATCAGGAAAGCCGTGATATCAAGTACATCGATGTTCAGGTGACTGCAAGTGCCGAAGACAGAGCTGCTATCCAGAAGGAAGTAGACGAAGCTACCGAACAGTTGGCTAACACAACAGACGATTATACTTCTTTTATCCGTTCTGTAGGTTCGGAGGCTCCTTATGTAGACTTGTTCTACAACAAGACAGCTTTCCCGGCTGATGTAGTTGCCCGTCTGGATTCTGCTTCTATAGGTTCAGTTTATGGTCCTTACTATAATGGTGCCGACAATACTATCAATTCATTCAAAGTAGTTGCCAAGACTGCCGCTGCCGACTCTATCGAGTTCCGTCAGATCCAGGTATTTGCAGAAGATGCATTGAAGACAAAAACCTTGGCAGACAGTATCTATACTGCTATCAAAGGAGGTGCTAACTTCGCGGATCTGGCTAAAAAATATGGTCAGACAGGTGAAAGCAACTGGATGAGCTCTGCACAATATGAAGGAGCGCAGATCGATGGTGACAACCTGAAGTTTATCTCTGCTATCAACAATACAGGTGTGAACGAAGTAGTGAACCTGCCGTTAGGTCAGGCTAATGTAATCCTCCAGGTGACTAACAAGAAAGCCGTGAAGGATAAATATAAAGTAGCTGTTGTGAAACGTGAAGTTGAGTTCAGCAAAGAAACATATAACCGTGCTTACAATGACTTCAGCCAGTTCATCGCTGCTAATCCTACTGCAGAAAAGATGGCCGCTAATGCTGAAGAAGCCGGATACAGACTGTTGGACAGAAAAGACTTGTATAGCTCAGAACATACGATCGGTGGTGTAAGAGGTACTAAAGAAGCATTAAGATGGGCATTCTCCGCTAAACCGGGTGATGTTTCCGGTTTGTACGAATGTGGCGAAAGCGATCACATGGTTGCAGTGGCTTTGGTAGGTGTTACTCCGGAAGGATATCGTCCTTTGAAAGCTGTACAGGATCAGTTGAGAGCTGAAATTGTTAAAGATAAGAAAGCTGAAAAGATTATGGCTGACATGAAAGCCGCTAACGCGACTTCTCTCGACCAGTACAAAGCGATATCCGGTGCAGTAAGCGATTCTTTGAAGTTGGTTACATTTGCCGCTCCTGCCTATGTGTCAGCATTGCGTAGCAGCGAACCGTTGGTAGGTGCTTATGCTTCTGTTGCCGAAATGAACAAGCTGAGTGCTCCGATCAAAGGTAATGCAGGCGTATTTGTACTGCAGATGTATGGCAAAGACAAACTGAGCGATACCTTCAACGCTAAAGATGAAGAAGCTACACTGGCCAACATGCATGCACGCTTCGCAAGCCGTCTGATGAACGACCTGTATCTGAAAGGAAATGTAAAGGATACACGTTACCTGTTCTTCTAAGATCAGTCGTAAAAACGATAACTGCAAAAGGTCGTTCCTCTTTCGGGAACGACCTTTTTTGCTAACTTTTACATCCTCGCTATACGGAAATCGACTTTATTTCCTTACATTTGCAAATATAAACCATGAACAGAAAGAATGATGTCTAAATATCCTCTCTTAGGAATGACGCTGGTAGAGCTGCAATCGCTGGTAAAACGTCTGGGTATGCCCGGCTTTGCCGCCAAGCAGATCGCATCCTGGCTTTACGATAAGAAGGTGACCTCGATTGATGAAATGACTAATTTGTCGTTGAAACACCGGGAGTTGCTCATGCAGAACTATGAGGTCGGTGCGGAAGCCCCGGTGGATGAAATGCGCTCTGTAGACGGTACGGTGAAATACTTGTACCCTGTAGGCGGGAATCATTTCGTAGAGTCGGTATATATTCCGGACGATGAACGGGCGACCTTATGTGTCTCCTCACAGGTAGGTTGCAAAATGAATTGTAAGTTCTGTATGACAGGGAAACAAGGCTACACCGCCAACCTGACCGCTCAGCAGATTATCAACCAGATTCATTCATTGCCCGAACGGGATAAACTGACGAATGTGGTCATGATGGGAATGGGCGAACCACTCGACAATCTGGATGAAGTACTGAAAGCATTGGATATACTGACTGCTTCTTATGGCTACGCATGGAGCCCGAAACGGATAACAGTTTCTACGGTCGGATTGCGGAAAGGATTGCAGCGCTTTATCGAAGAGAGTGACTGCCATCTGGCTGTCAGCCTGCATTCTCCGGTGCTGCCCCAACGTGCGGAACTGATGCCGGCGGAGAAAGCCTTTTCAATGACAGAAATGGTAGAACTGTTAAAAAACTATGATTTTAGTAAACAGCGTCGACTTTCGTTTGAGTATATTGTTTTTAAGGGGCTGAATGATTCGCAAATCTATGCCAGGGAGTTGTTGAAACTGCTTCGCGGACTGGATTGCCGGATCAATCTGATCCGCTTCCATGCCATTCCGGGAGTAAACCTTGAAGGGGCCGATATGGATACAATGACCCGTTTTCGTGATTATCTGACCACGCACGGGCTTTTCACTACCATTCGTGCCTCACGGGGAGAAGACATCTTTGCGGCATGTGGCATGCTGTCGACTGCGAAACAGGAGGAAAATAGTAAAAGTTAATATATAAAATCGAACATCATGAAAAAGTACTTCTTTTATTTAAGCATGGCTTTAGTAGCTTTGGTCGTTGCTTCTTGTGGACTGAAAGGGAATCATACCTCTAGTGGCCGTCCGTATGAACTGCTGGTAGTAGTGGATGCGGGTGTATGGGACCGTGCCGCCGGAAGGGCCTTGCATGATGTGCTTGATTCTGACATGCCGGGATTGCCCCAGTCGGAACCTTCTTTCCGGATTATGTATACTTCACCGAAAGATTACGACTCTACCCTGAAGCTGATCCGCAACATTATCATAGTAGATATAAAAGATATTTATACGAAAGGTACTTTCAAATATGCGAAAGACGTTTATGCTTCTCCACAGTTGATACTGACTATTCAGGCTCCGGACGAAGAAGTGTTTGAGAAGTTCGTGGAAGAGAACAAACAAACGATTATCGACTTCTTTACTCGTGCCGAGATGAACCGTCAGATTACGTTGCTGGAAGAAAAACACAGTAATTTTATCTCTCAGAAGATAGATAGCTTGTTTGGCTGTGATATCTGGATACCTTCGGAACTGAACAATTCGAAGACAGGTGAGGATTTCTTTTGGGCTTCTACCAATACAGGTTCTGCTGATCGTAATTTCGTGATGTATTCTTATCCTTATACGGATAAAGATACATTTACTAAAGAATACTTTGTTCATAAACGCGACTCTGTGATGCAGGTCAATATCCCCGGATTCAAAGAGGGCGTTTATATGTCGACGGATTCGTTGCTGACTGACGTCCGTCCGATCAGCGTACACAATGACTACACGATGGAAGCACGTGGATTGTGGCGCATGAAGGGAGACTTCATGGGTGGTCCGTTTGTTTCCCACACTCGTCTGGATCAGAAAAACCAACGTATCATTACAGCAGAAATATTTGTATACTCACCTGATAAAATGAAACGCAACTTAGTTCGTCAGATGGAATCATCTCTTTATACGCTGAGACTTCCGCAAGAAGCTCCGCAGAGCCAGATTCCTTTGGGAGTGACCAAAGAAGCGGAACCAACTAAAAAATAAAAACATGGAAGAAAACAAAATAAGAATCGGCATTACCCAGGGAGACATCAACGGGGTAGGCTATGAAGTGATCTTGAAGACATTCTCAGACCCTACTATGCTTGAACTATGTACTCCGATCATCTACGGTTCACCTAAAGTGGCGGCCTACCATCGTAAAGCGCTGGATGTGCAGGCTAATTTCAGCATTGTCAATACAGCTTCCGAAGCCGGATACAATCGTCTGAGTGTAGTGAACTGTACCGATGATGAAGTGAAAGTAGAGTTCTCCAAACCCGATCCCGAAGCAGGTAAAGCTGCACTGGGCGCTTTGGAACGTGCTATTGAAGAATATCGTGAGGGGCTGATCGACGTTATTGTGACCGCTCCGATCAACAAACATACCATCCAGTCGGAAGAGTTCTCTTTCCCCGGTCATACAGAGTATATTGAAGAACGGCTGGGCAATGGAAACAAGTCGCTGATGATTCTCATGAAGAATGATTTCCGTGTGGCTTTGGTGACAACACATATTCCGGTAAGGGAGATTGCTACAACGATCACAAAGGAACTGATTCAGGAGAAACTGGCTATTTTCCATCACTGCCTGAAACAGGATTTCGGTATTGGTGCTCCGCGTATTGCCGTGCTCTCACTCAATCCCCATGCCGGAGACGGCGGATTGCTGGGTATGGAAGAACAGGAAGTGATTATTCCTGCCATGAAAGAAATGGAAGAGAAAGGCATCATCTGTTACGGTCCTTATGCGGCAGACGGTTTTATGGGATCGGGCAATTATACTCATTTCGACGGAATATTGGCTATGTATCATGATCAGGGACTGGCACCGTTCAAAGCTCTTGCTATGGAAGATGGTGTGAACTATACTGCCGGACTTCCGGTGGTACGTACCTCTCCGGCTCATGGAACAGCCTATGATATCGCCGGTAAAGGACTTGCCAGCGAAGATTCTTTCCGTCAGGCCATTTATGTAGCGATTGATGTATTCCGTAACCGCCAGCGCGAGAAAGCGGCACGGGTAAATCCGCTGCGGAAGCAGTATTACGAGAAACGGGATGATAGTGATAAACTAAAACTGGATACAGTAGACGAAGATTAAGAAGCAATGACAAAAGCGGAAATACAACAAGTGAAACAGCGCTTCGGCATTATTGGTAATACCGAAGCGTTGTCACGTGCCATAGATGTTGCCATTCAGGTAGCGCCTACCGACTTGTCTGTGCTGATTACCGGAGAAAGTGGCGTCGGAAAAGAAAGTTTTCCACAGATCATTCATCAATATAGCCGGAGAAAGCACGGACAGTATATTGCTGTCAACTGCGGTGCGATACCGGAAGGTACGATCGATTCCGAGCTTTTCGGACATGAGAAGGGAGCATTTACCGGTGCTATTGGTGAGCGGAAAGGATATTTTGGAGAAGCTGATGGTGGTACTATCTTTCTTGATGAAGTAGGAGAGTTGCCGTTGCCTACACAGGCGCGTCTGCTCCGTGTGCTCGAAAGCGGTGAATTTATCAAGGTAGGTTCATCCAAAGTGCAAAAGACGGATGTGCGTATTGTAGCGGCTACCAACGTGAACCTGACACAAGCTATTGCCGAAGGACGCTTCCGGGAAGATTTATATTATCGCTTGAATACGGTGCCTATTCAGATACCGCCTTTGCGTGAGCGGGGAGACGATGTGTGGTTGCTGTTCCGTAAGTTTGCCGCCGACTTTGCCGAGAAGTACCGGATGCCGGCTATCCAGCTGACTGAAGATGCCAAGAAGGAATTGGTAGCTTATCCGTGGCCGGGAAACGTTCGTCAGTTGAAGAATATCACAGAGCAGATTTCGATTATAGAAACGAACCGTGAGATTACGGCTGCTATTCTGCGGACCTATCTTCCGGTACAGAATACCCAACGCCTTCCGGCACTGTTCGGAACACGTGAGGGCAAAGGATTCGAGAGCGAACGCGAGATACTTTATTCCGTCCTGTTCGATATGCGTCAGGAAGTGGCGGAACTGAAAAAGATGGTGCACAATATGATGGCCGAACGTGCGGGACAAGTCGGACAGATGGGGCAAGTGGTAGCTACTCCGGTAGTGACGACTACACATCAGCCTTCCGTACCTGCTATCATCCATGCGGTACAACCGTCTGTCTGTCCCAAAGAAGATGATGACGATATTCAGGATACGGAGGAATATGTGGAAGAAACCCTTTCGCTTGATGAAGTAGAAAAAGAAATGATACGCAAAGCACTTGAGAGGCATCATGGCAAGCGGAAAAGTGCGGCGAAGGATCTGAATATCTCCGAGCGTACCCTTTACAGAAAAATAAAAGAATATGAATTGGATTAAGAAAATAGCACGACCGCTGATACTGATCGTTTTGCCGGCAGTCATCATTGCTTGTAGTGTGTCCTATAAGTTTAATGGCTCTTCTATCAATTATGATAAGGTGAAGACCATTTCGATTGCCGACTTTCCGATTAAGTCGGAGTATGTGTATGCTCCGTTGGCTACTAAATTTAATGAAGACCTGAAGGATATCTTCATTAGACAGACCCGCCTGCAACTGCTGAAGCCGAACCAGAATGCGGATTTGCAGATTGACGGAGAAATCACAGGCTACAACCAGTACAACCAGGCAGTGTCTGCCGATGGATACTCTTCGGAAACGAAACTGACCATTACGGTCAATGTACGTTTTGTCAACAACACTAATCACGCCGAAGACTTCGAGCAGCAATTCTCAGCTTTCCGTACCTATGATTCCAGTCAGTTGCTGACAGCCGTACAAGATGGATTGATTGCGGAAATGAGTAAAGAGATAACCGACCAAATATTTAATGCAACTGTAGCGAACTGGTAATTTAATGACTTCTGTTAACTTGCAACAATGGATTCAGCATCCTGAGACGCTGAATAGAGATACTTTGTACGAACTGCGCAACCAGCTCGCGAGGTATCCGTATTTTCAGTCGCTCCGGTTGTTGTATCTCAAGAACCTATATATTCTCCACGACATCAATTTCGGCGCAGAGCTGCGGAAAGCCGTTCTGTATATTGCCGACCGACGGAAACTGTTTCACCTGATCGAAGGCGAACGGTTTGCTGTCGAAACCCGGAAGAAAGACCTGCCTCTCACTGAAGTATTGGAAGATGAGCCTACCGTCGACCGGACACTGGCTTTGATCGATGCCTTTCTTTCTACAGCTCCCGAAGAAGTGACCAGTCAGACAAGCTTTGATTATTCTATGGACTATACTTCATACTTACTCGAAGAGACTCCCGTTGCAGACGAGCCGGCAGAGGCTATGCCCAAGCTGAAAGGACATGAACTTATTGACAACTTTATAGAAAAAAGTGAGAGTGACGCTGTCGTGTATCTGAAACCCTTGAGAGAAGAAGAGCGAACAATGACCGCTTCTTCGACTGAAACCAACGAAACAGGCAGAACGACCGAAACGACCGAAACAAACACTGAAGAAGAGGAAGATGACAGTTGTTTCACCGAAACTTTAGCCAAAATCTACGTAAAACAGCAACGATATTCGAAAGCTCTTGAAATAATTAAAAAATTAAGTTTGAAATATCCAAAAAAAAATGCTTACTTTGCAGACCAAATCAGATTTTTGGAGAAATTGATTATTAACGCTAATTCAAAATAACTAAAAATGTACTTATTATTCGTTATCTTAATGGTTATTGCAGCCTTGCTGATGTGCTTCATCGTGCTGATTCAGAACTCAAAAGGAGGCGGACTTGCTTCCGGTTTCTCTTCATCAAACGCTATTATGGGCGTGCGCAAGACTACAGACTTTCTGGAAAAAGCAACTTGGGGCTTAGCTATCTTCATGGTTGTAATGAGCATTGCTACCGCTTATGTTGTTCCTACTTCTTCTGCAGCTAAAGATGTATTGTTGGAACAAGCACAGAAAGAACAACAAACCAACCCGTATAACATGCCTACCGGTACTGCTGCTCCTAATACAGACGCTACTGCTCCTGCAGAGTCTGCACCTGCAACAGAAGCTCCGGCTACTGAAACTCCTGCTCCTGCAGCAGAATAGTTCAGTGATAGGATATTCGGTTTAAACTTATTGTGTGAGGGTATCATCGGCAAACTTCTGATTCGTCCTCACCGTTACAGGCGCGAATGACGCGAGTTACTGGGATTCTAACGGAATCTGTGTAATACGTGTGATTCGCGCCTGTCTTTATTATTTTGTGTTGTCTGCCTGTCTCCATGCAGGAATATCTTGTCAGTTAACCTTTTTCTCATAAAATATGCCTCTTTTTTAGTAAAACAAATGATAATTAGTTAACTTTGTTGCCCGTAACGAGATTATTAACTCCTTTTAAATATTACAATGACAGAACAATTGAAACAAAAGCTGAATGACTCCGCAGTGTTGCGTTGGAGTGTTCTAGCATTAGTCGCTTTTACAATGTTGTGCGGCTATTTCCTCACAGACGTCATGTCTCCCCTGAAACCCATGCTTGAGAAAGAACTTCTTTGGGACAGTTTAGATTACGGTTTCTTTACTAGTGCTTATGGCTGGTTTAATGTATTCCTGCTGATGCTTATCTTTGGTGGTATCATCCTGGATAAAATGGGAGTTCGCTTCACCGGAATGGGAGCCTGTTTGTTGATGGTGTTCGGTTGCGGATTGAAATATTATGCTATTTCTACTACTTTCCCGGAAGGTGCAATGCTTTTCGGATTCAAGATGCAGGTCACACTGGCTGCCTTGGGATATGCTATTTTTGGTGTAGGAGTCGAGATTGCGGGTATCACTGTTTCGAAGATTATTGTAAAGTGGTTTAAGGGTAAGGAAATGGCTCTTGCTATGGGACTGGAAATGGCTACTGCACGTATTGGAACTACTTTAGCGATGGTGCTTACTGTTCCTTTGGCCGACTTTTTCGGATATACAGATGAGGGCGGTGCATTCCATACCAATATTCCTGCTCCGATTCTGTTCTGTCTCGTCATGTTGTGTGTAGGTACGATTGCATTCTTTATCTATACTTTCTATGATAAGAAGCTGGATGCCTCTCTGGATGCAGAAGGACTGGAACCGGAAGAGCCGTTCCGCATGAAAGATATTGTATATATCATTACCAACAAAGGATTCTGGTTGATCGCATTACTGTGTGTATTGTTCTATTCGGCTGTATTCCCATTCATTAAGTATGCGGCTGACCTGATGGTGCAGAAGTATCATGTAGATCCGAAACTGGCAGGAACCATTCCCGGATTGTTGCCGATTGGTGCGATCATCTTGACACCGTTGTTCGGTTCTTTGTATGACCGTATCGGTAAGGGAGCTACGTTGATGGTAATCGGGTCGGTGATGCTGATTTTCGTACACTCCATGTTCGCTCTTCCTATTCTGAATGTATGGTGGTTTGCTACCGTTATCATGATTGTGCTGGGATTTGCTTTCTCACTGGTTCCTTCGGCTATGTGGCCTTCAGTTCCAAAGATTATTCCGGAGAAACAGTTGGGTACGGCTTATGCACTGATCTTTTGGGTACAGAACTGGGGATTGATGGGAGTACCTTTGCTGATCGGATGGGTATTGAATTCTTATTGCAAGGGCCCGGTAGTAGACGGTGCGCAGACCTATGATTATACATTGCCGATGACTATTTTTGCTATGTTCGGTGTATTGGCCTTGATTGTTGCTTTGATGCTGAAAGCAGAGAACAAGAAGAAAGGCTACGGACTGGAAGAAGCAAATATTCAGAAATAATCAGATCCTATCAGGAATAAAGATATAAAAGAGAAAAGATATGGCTACGAAAGAGAAAATAAACCTCTTGGAGGTTATCCCTTGTCGTAACGAACATATTAAAGCTGAACGGGAAGGGGAGACTATTGTGCTCTCCTTTCCTCGTTTTAAGCGTTCGTGGATGAGTCGTTACTTATTGCCGAAAGGAATGTCAAAGGATATTCATGTGCGTCTGGAGGAACACGGAACGGCTGTATGGGAATTGATAGACGGTCAGCGGACGGTGCGTGAAATCATAGAAAAACTCGCAGACCACTTTCAGCGTGAAGCAGGCTACGAGTCTCGTATATCAACCTATCTTACCCAATTACAGAAAGACGGATTTATTAAATGGATAATGAATAATTGATAATGGATAGTGAATGCTTAGTATAAGATAATATCCGGTTGGCTCAACCTCATTGTCCATTATCAATTAAATAAAGCCCATAGAAGGACAGCGCATCCTATTAGGACGCCCATAATGATAAGCGTTCCCCATACGAAATAGTTGTTGTCTTTTTCTTTTTTCTTTTCCGAATCTTTAATGATGCGTTCCATTTCTTCCGGAGTCGTGTTCGGTAAGAGATAGGGATCATTGTTTCTTCTGAGTCTTCCTAGTTTGTCATTTCTCCGTTCCCGGCGTAAGCGGGAAGCTTCTTTGCCGTCTTTTAGCCGGCGTATCATGTCGAGCATGTGTCCTTCTCCACCCATGATTTTTACTATTAAAGAGTTTTATTTACCTTCTTCTCTATCTACTTTAAGTAGTCCACCGGTCACCGGATCAAAGTAAACTTTGATGGTTGAGTTCTTGTTGAATAATACAGGAGCCAGATACTCGATGATACCAAATTGAGTAACAGGTATTTCTCCTTCGTATAATTTCTTTTTGCCGTCGGTCAGCGTAATCATTGCCTGTCCCGGTACGTTATAGGCAATTCCATCCATATCTTTCTTCTTTTTTCCGTCCTCTTGCGGAATCTTCACCGTTTTCAGGTCTTTCAGGCTGATGTAGAATGGAGTGCCTGCCAAATCGTTGTTAGCAACTACGCCCAGCTTCTTTGAAAAGCGGAAAGCGACCTCATTGTCAAACTCTTTATCCGGAGTGAGGCGGACAGTGAATGTCTTTTCTTCCTTGTCGCGGGTTCCTGAGAACATTTCGGTCATAGCTTCTTCCTGAAGATTCAAGTTGTCGAGCATGATCTTGAGCTGTGCGCCGTCCGAAGGCATGTTATCGGCTTGTCCGCGCAACAATGCATTCTTGCTTTCGCGGATGTTATAGATTTCCTTTGCTACCAGTTCGGCCATTTTAGCAGTGGAGCTTGCCATCAGAATCTCTTCTGTGAGGAAGTCGCGCGGGTTGGCTTTCCTTTGTGAAGCAGGAGTGTTGGTTGCTGCTTTGGTGGTATTGTTACCACTGTAAGGTACGTTGATTGATTTGATGAGTCCGTCTTCAGTCAGTTCCATGAGAGGAGCTACCGTTTTGTCTTTCAGTTTGACGAAGTAGGTAGCTTCGCTGTTGGGTACTCCTACCGGCTTCACTTTCACGCTGCTCAGTTCCCAATATTCTTCGGGTTCGGCAGAGATATTGGTCAGTCTCAAATAGCGGTCGGCATACTTGCTGAATTCTCCCGGCTTATAGTTGACTTTGTTCGCTTTTATCTCTATTTCTATTTGAGTCTTGGGAAGGGCGTACACTACTCCGTAATCTTTTCCTCGTGTCACTCCTGTCAGCACTTCTGTTTGTGCGTGGGCAGAAGTGGCCATTAGTAGTCCTGTTGCTATGATTAACTTTTTCATATTCGGTTCTTTTTAGCTGATTTTGAAAAACAAAGTTAATGAAGTTATTGAATAAACTGTAAGTTCTTAACTTTTATTCGCTTACAAGCCTCCATGCTGCTGGCAGACAGGTTACGATATCACTTGCGATAAGTCCGATCATGCCCTGTTTTTTCTGGGCGATGTCTCCGGCTAATCCGTGAATATAGGTACCTATTTTAGCAGCGTCTTCGGCAGGATAGCCTTGTGCAAGTAGTGCCAGAATCACTCCTGTCAATACGTCTCCGCTACCTCCTGTCGCCATACCGGGATTGCCAGTCGGATTGAAGTAACATTTGCCTTCGGGAGTGATAATGGTGGAGTAAGCTCCTTTCAAAATAATATGCACTTTAGCGGTGTGAGCCAGTTCGCAGGCTTTCATCAGGCGTTCGTAAGAGTCTTGGCATTTGCCGATCAGGCGCTCCAGTTCTTTGGGGTGAGGGGTGAGGATGGAACCTTTCGGCAGATGGGTGAGTGTATGCCGGTGATTTGCCAGAATGTTGAGCGCATCGGCATCTACTACCGTCGGAGTCTGGCAGTGTTCCAGTTGTTCTATCAGGGCAGCTTCCGTTTCTTCACTGCGACCGAGTCCGGGACCGACGCCGACAGCTTGATAATCATCGGTATCGGTAGGTACGGCAAAGCATGTTTCGCTTGCATCTGTTTCTACCATTGCTTCGGGCGCGGAAGTTTGCAGGATATCATTGTTGCATAACGGTGCATGTATGGTCAGCAGACCTACCCCCGAACGCAGACAGGCGCGGGCGGCTAATACCGATGCCCCTGCCATTCCTTTCGAACCGGCTATCAGCAGGGCATGGCCGAAGTTTCCTTTATGAGCGAATTGCCGGCGTGGCTTAATCAGTGAGCGGATTTCTGCGATTTCCAGCATTTCGTAATTGGTTTCTGTTTCTTCGATTCCTTCTTCGCTCAGTTGAATGTCCAGCAGTTCCCATTCACCGACGAATTCTGTGTTTTCGGCAAAGAGGAAAGCAAGCTTCGGAAGTTGCAGGCTGAAAGTGACGTCCGCACGGATAATATTACTTTTTACATTGAATGTATTTTCTTCTCCCATCAGTCCGGAAGGGATATCGATGGAGACTACCATGGCAGGAGAAGCATTGATATATTTCACTACAGCAGCAAAACCTCCGCTCAACGGTTTGTTCAGTCCCGAACCGAACAGACCGTCAATAACGAGATGCTCGGGCGTCAGCGTAGGCGGAACGAACTGGGTACTGATTTCATGAAAAGTTACTTCTTCCATCATCTCTACCAGTTCTTTATTCGTCTGGCAGTCGGGAGAAAGTTCTCCTTTTGTATTGAAGAGATATACTTCGATCTTGTATCCTTTTTCTGCCATCATGCGGGCAACGGCAAGGGCATCTCCGCCATTGTTTCCCGGTCCGGCAAAAATGGTGACAGGAGTTTCCGGATTCCATCTGTTGGTAATGGCTTTGGTCAGTGCCTGTGCGGCACGTTCCATTAAATCTATTGATGCAATTGGTTCATGTTCAATGGTATAAGCATCTAACTTCTTAATGCTGCTGCTTGGAAATATTTTCATTGCAATATTCTTTTAGTTTTTCGACCTACAAACTTACGCAAAAACTCTGAATTAATGCTTTATTCCGGTCGGACTTTTATCGGAGTATGCGTCTGCAAACTTATAAAAAGAATTGAATCGTTTCTTTAATTTGTACCATTTTTAGCAGGAATCGGGGAATTTGGCCGGAATATAACTGATTGTAGTAGCTACTCTGTTGATTATTTGATTATTTCGAAGAAAATGTTATCTTTGTAGTACATAATGTGCTTTGCATTATTTCCTGTGCTCACAACAATTAGATTATAGTTAACGGATTGTTTAATCTTTTAAAGTTTGCATGATGGAAAATACGAGAATTGGCTTAAATGCCGGAAAAGTATGGCGTATCTTAAATGAGAAAGGTGAATTGTCAATGTTTGAACTCTGCCGCGAGTTAGGTTTGACATTTGAAGAAGTAGCTGTTGCTATTGGCTGGCTCGCCAGAGAAAACAAAATTTCTTTCAGAGAAAAAGACAACATGCTCTTTGTCAAGATCGACGATGTTGAATTTAGTTTTGGCTAAATGATGACCGATTAACATTTAAGGTGAACATCCACTGAATTAATTACATGGTTGAAAACTTAATCAAGTGGATGCTGGAGATGTTTTGCACTTAATTCTATACCCTTCTATTCTATAAGAACTTTCCTATCTTGAAGCATTTTAAACTACTTTTTCGTACCTTTGTACCCCATAAACTACTAAACACATAAATTCATGAGTGCATTGAAGGGGCATCCGAAAGGCCTTTATCTGATTTTCGCGACAAGCACGGCGGAACGTTTCAGTTATTACGGAATGCGTGCGATTTTTATTCTCTTCCTGACGCAGGCATTGCTTTTCGATAAGGAGGCAGCGGCATCTATCTACGGTAGTTATACCGGACTGGTTTATCTGACCCCTTTGATTGGCGGATATATCGCTGATAAATATTGGGGAATCCGTCGTTCCGTGTTCTGGGGAGCGGTGATGATGGCTGTCGGACAGTTCCTGATGTTTATGAGTGCTTCCACATTGAATAATACGGACCTTGCACACTGGTTGATGTATGGCGGACTCGGATTTCTGATTTTAGGTAACGGCTGTTTCAAACCTACCGTTTCTTCTCTGGTCGGACAACTTTATGAGCCGGGTGACAGACGTCTGGATGCTGCATACACCATTTTCTATATGGGAGTGAATGTCGGTTCTTTCGCAGCACCTTTGATTTGCGGTTATTTGGGTGATACCGGAGATCCGAACGACTTTAAGTGGGGATTCCTCGCTGCTGGTATCATGACACTGTTTACAGTCGTTCTTTTCGAAACCCAAAAGAACAAATACCTGTTCTCACCTTCCGGTGAACCTATCGGCATTATTCCTGACGCCAAACGTGAAAAGAAGGAAGATAAAGCAGAACATATCGTACATCCTAAAATGGATAAGGGGACAAAAATACGCAATACGGTCATTATCACTGTTCTTACCATTGCCTTATTGGTCTTTTTCAGTTATGCCTTTAGTGGCGACTGGGTGAGTATCGGTATTTTTACTGCATGTATTGTTTTCCCTGTACTCATTTTGCTGGATGGTTCGCTCACGAAGATAGAACGCAGCCGGATTTTTGTCATCTATATTGTTGCTTTCTTCGTTATCTTCTTCTGGGCAGCTTATGAACAGGCGGGTGCTTCCTTAACGCTTTTCGCAGCCGAACAGACGAACCGTGATATTCTCGGCTGGGAAATGCCGGCATCCTGGTTCCAGTCTTTCAATCCGCTTTTCGTTGTCATCCTTGCCTACATTATGCCGGGAATATGGAGCTTCCTGAACAAACGGAAGATGGAACCGGCTTCTCCTACCAAACAGGCTATCGGCTTGCTGCTTCTTTCACTGGGATATCTTTTTATCTGTTTCGGAGTGAAAGATGCTGTTCCCGGAGTGAAGGTCAGCATGATTTGGCTGACGGGACTCTACTTCATTCACACTATGGGTGAAATCGCTTTGTCTCCTATCGGACTTTCGATGGTAAACAAACTAAGCCCATTGCGTTTTGCTTCTTTAATGATGGGTATCTGGTATCTTTCTACCGCTACTGCCAATAAATTTGCAGGTATGTTGAGCGGTTTGTATCCCGAAGACGGAAAAGTGAAATCACTCTTTGGCTATCAGATCGCTACCATGTACGATTTCTTCATGGTATTCGTCGTAATGTCGGGTGTTGCTTCACTGATTCTGTTCCTTCTCTCGAAGAAATTACAGAAGATGATGCACGGGGTAGAATAAAAAATCGTATTTTTGCGACAACTTTTTTAAAATGACCGGTTATGGATACCATACAGATAAAAGACAAGCAGTTTACTGTTTCCATCAAGGAACAGGATATTCAGAAAGAAGTGATTCGCGTAGCGAGCGAAATTAATCGCGATTTGGCAGGTAAAAATCCGCTTTTCCTCAGTGTGTTGAACGGTTCGTTCATGTTTACCGCCGATTTGTTGAAGCATATCACGATTCCTTGCGAAATCTCATTCGTGAAGCTGGCTTCTTATCAGGGAGTGACCTCCACCGGAGTCATAAAGGAAGTGATCGGACTGAACGAAGACATTGCCGGACGTACGGTGGTGATCGTAGAGGATATTGTAGATACCGGACTGACGATGCAACGCCTGCTGGATACATTGGGGACCCGCAATCCCGAAGCTATACATATCGCCTCTTTGCTGGTGAAGCCGGAAAAGTTGAAAGTAGATCTGAACATCGAATACGTAGCAATGGAAATTCCGAACGATTTTATTGTTGGCTACGGATTGGATTATGACGGCTTCGGACGTAATTATCCCGACATTTATACGGTAGTGGACTAAGATATATTATATATAAAAAAGAATAGGGCCAGTTTTTAAATGGTAAATTGTAAATCATTAAATTGTAAATGACAAAATGTTGAACATTGTAATTTTCGGTGCTCCGGGTTCAGGAAAAGGAACACAGAGCGAACGTATTGTAGAAAAGTATGGAATCAACCACATCTCTACGGGAGATGTATTGCGTGCAGAAATCAAGAACGGCACAGAACTGGGCAAAACAGCTAAGGGATACATCGACCAGGGTCAGTTGATTCCGGATGAATTGATGATTGATATTCTGGCAAGCGTATTCGACAGCTTTGAAGACAGCAAAGGTGTTATTTTCGACGGTTTCCCAAGAACAATTGCACAGGCGGAAGCATTAAAGAAGATGTTGGCGGAAAGAGGACAGGATGTTACTGTGATGGTAGATCTGGAAGTTCCGGAAGATGAACTGATGACCCGTCTGATCAAACGTGGCAAAGACTCCGGTCGTGCTGACGACAACGAAGAAACAATCAAAAAACGTCTGCATGTATATCATTCACAGACAGCACCGCTGATCGACTGGTACAAGAACGAGAAGAAGTACCAACACATCAACGGCTTGGGTACTATGGATGGTATCTTCGCTGATATCTGCGAAGCAGTAGACAAATTATAATAAATAAAAAGTATGGCTGAATCGAATTTTGTTGATTACGTAAAGATATACTGTCGCTCAGGTAAGGGCGGAAGAGGCTCTACGCACATGAGGCGCGAGAAATATTGTCCTAACGGAGGTCCCGATGGGGGCGATGGTGGAAGAGGAGGCCATATTATCTTGCGCGGTAACCGTAATTACTGGACATTGCTTCACCTCAAATATGACCGCCACGCGATGGCAGGACATGGCGAATCGGGAAGCAAGAACCGTAGTTTCGGAAAAGACGGCGCAGATAAAGTGATCGAAGTTCCCTGCGGTACGGTAGTATATAATGCCGAAACCGGAGAGTACCTTTGTGATGTGACGGATGACGGACAGGAAGTGATCTTGCTGAAAGGCGGTCGTGGTGGTCAGGGCAACAGTCATTTCAAGACAGCTACCCGTCAGGCTCCGCGTTTTGCGCAGCCGGGCGAGCCGATGCAGGAAATGACGGTGATCATGGAGCTGAAGCTGTTGGCAGATGTCGGTTTGGTAGGCTTCCCGAATGCAGGAAAGTCTACGTTGCTTTCTGCTATTTCAGCGGCAAAACCGAAGATTGCTGATTATCCGTTTACCACACTCGAACCGAATCTGGGAATTGTTTCCTATCGCGATGGAAAGTCATTCGTGATGGCGGACATACCGGGAATCATCGAGGGAGCAAGTCAGGGAAAAGGATTGGGACTGCGCTTTTTGCGTCATATCGAGCGTAACTCATTATTATTGTTCATGGTTCCGGCGGACAGCGACGATATCCGCAAGGAGTATGAAGTATTGCTGAATGAATTGCGTACCTTCAATCCCGAAATGTTGGACAAACAGCGCGTATTGGCTATCACAAAGAGCGATATGCTCGATCAGGAACTGATGGACGAGATTGAACCGACATTGCCCGAAGGCATTCCTCATATATTCATTTCTTCTGTTTCCGGTTTGGGAATCTCAGTGTTGAAAGACATTTTGTGGGAGGAACTGAATAAGGAAAGTAACAAGATAGAAGACATCGTTCACCGTCCGAAAGACGTGACCCGTCTGCAGCAGGAACTCAAAGACATGGGTGAGGACGAAGACCTCGAATATGAATATGAAGAAGAGGCTGACGACGAAGACGATGATCTTGACTACGAATACGAAGAAGAGGATTGGGAGGAAAAATGATTTCAATCACAAGAGATAAAAGAATGTTGGGGTATGAGTCGTTAAGCTCATACTCCAACATTTCTCATTTTGTAACTGCCCGGCAGGGAGGATGCAGTGAGGGAGCTTATGCGTCGTTCAACTGCACGCCTTACAGTGGTGATGAGGCGGAGAAAGTGCGACGGAATCAAAGTCTGCTGATGGAAGGTATGTCGCAAATGCCCAGAGAACTGGTTATTCCTTTGCAGACTCATGACACGAACTGCCTGCTGATTGGGGATGTTTATTTGTCTGCTTCGCCTCGGCAAAAACAGGATATGCTGTGTGGAGTAGATGCGCTAATTACCCGCGAGCCGGGATATTGTCTTTGCATATCGACGGCGGACTGCGTGCCTGTACTGGTATATGACACGAAGCATTGCGCAGTGGCTGCCATCCATGCCGGATGGAGGGGGACGGTAGCGTATATTGTACGTGATACCTTGTTGCGGATGGAAAAAGAGTTTGGCACAAGTGGAGAAGATGTGGTTGCCTGTATCGGTCCGAGTATTTCATTGACTTCTTTTGAAGTGGGTGAAGAGGTGTACGAAGCATTTCAAAAGAATGGTTTTGACATGCCCCGTATTTCTATCAGGAAAGAGGAAACCGGAAAGCATCATATCGATTTATGGGAAGCGAACCGATTGCAACTGCTTGCTTTCGGAGTACCTCCCGG
This sequence comes from Bacteroides faecis, assembly GCF_020091505.1. NCBI lineage: Bacteria > Pseudomonadati > Bacteroidota > Bacteroidia > Bacteroidales > Bacteroidaceae > Bacteroides > Bacteroides faecis. The sequence goes on from NZ_CP081916.1 coordinate 2,751,034, forward strand.
ACAGGTGGAACTTGCGCAGATATGTACGTATATTCATTACGACGATTTCTTCTCGGCAAGGCGTCTGGGCATTAAGTCCGGACGGATTCTGTCGGGGATCATGATTCATGAATAATACTTTCCATATAAGTGGATATAAATTTGAATGTAGGTTGACATAAACTTGAATAAAAGAATGTTTGAAATAAAAGTATCTCAGGAGCTAAAGAATGCCTGCCCTTTTTTTGCCGGGGCAGCCGTATATGCTGCAGTGAAAAATACCGCTTTCTGCGAGGGGCTTTGGAAAGAAATAAATGCTTTCACAGAAGATTTGACTACCACTACTCAAATGGAAGACATCAAGCGGCAACCTGTGATTGCTGCTACCCGTGAGGCTTACAAGCGTTGTGGTAAAGATCCGGGGCGCTATCGTCCGTCGGCAGAAGCATTGCGCCGCCGTCTGATGCGTGGAATTCCTTTGTATCAGATCGATACCTTGGTAGACCTTATCAATCTGGTTTCTCTTCGTACCGGACATTCTATTGGTGGTTTCGATGCGGACAAGATACAGGGTAACCGTCTTGAACTCGGTATCGGCAAAGCGGAAGAACCCTTTGAAGGTATCGGACGGGGGGTGCTGAACATAGAAGGACTGCCTGTGTACAGAGATTCTTTGGGAGGAATCGGAACGCCGACAAGCGATCATGAACGTACAAAGATGGATATCGGGACCAGTCATATTCTTGCAATAGTCAACGGATATAACGGAAAAGAAGGACTTAAGGAAGCTGCTGAAATGATTCAATCCTTATTGAAGGATTATGCTGGATCGGATGGCGGCGAACTTATCTATTTTGAATAACAAGGGGAAAAATACATGAAAAACATACTGATATTATTGACAGTCTTAGCTTTGCCGGCTATGGCTCATGCGCAAAGTAAATCTTCCTTCTCTTCTATGGAGGTGAACCATGTACGGGTTGCTACTCCCGGACTGTTTGCGAAAAGCAATCATATATATTTGCATTTGGATTCTTTGAAGGAACATGAGTATGCATTTCCGTTACCGGGAGCTAAAGTCATTTCGGCTTATGGATCTCGCGGAGGGCATTCGGGAGCAGATATAAAAACGTGTGCAAAAGATACCATTCGTGCTGCTTTTGATGGGGTGGTACGTATGTCCAAGCCATATTATGCTTACGGAAATCTGGTAGTAGTCCGTCACCCGAGCGGATTGGAAACGATTTATAGCCATAACTTCAAGAATCTGGTGCAGAGCGGAGATACAGTGAAAGCGGGGCAACCTGTCGGACTGACCGGACGTACCGGTCGTGCGACTACGGAGCATGTGCATTTTGAAACCCGTATTAACGGTCAGCATTTCAATCCGAATCTTATTTTCAATCTGAAAGAAGGTACGTTGCGGAAAGAATGTATCAAATGTACGAAGAATGGAAATGGAATTGTAGTGAGGTCGCAGGCAACCGGTAATCGCATGGCTCAAAATAAAAAATAAATGGAACAGCCTTGTTAGCAAGGTTTATAGACAAAGGCTTCATGGTCCGGTCGACGCATAAAGCCTTTGTTTCTTTTATTCAAAGCCTTTTGGCTTATTTCATAATATGTTTGCCATAATCCCATCCTTTGAGATCGTACAACTCTGCATCCTTGCGAATCCGTTCTTTAAAATCTTCGTAATTTCTTTTTTCCTGTGGGGTCCATCCAGCTTCGGCAACGGCAGCGAGACGTGGTAACATCAGGTATTCGAGCACTGAGGGCTCAGTGACCCATTCGGTCCAGAAGTTAGCTTGTACACCTTTATAATAAGGTTGCAAGTCGGCATCCACATCTTTAAGCGGCTGATAGTTGTATACGGCCTCCACTGTTTCAGTTCCATGTCCCTGTGACATCGGTTCTGTGGAAAGCTTCGACTGTTTTCTATTGATATAGTAAGGAATTTGTGGACTTAAAATAGCGTTCATACCTTGTTTGGCTGCTTGTTTAGCGGCAGCATTCGCTCCGATCCATGCCATGACGGTGATGTCATTGCCTAAAATGCGGGTATTTCCGTGAAGCACTTCATTCCAGAATATCAGTTGGCGTTGCTGGCTGGCAGGTTTCGTGGCAATGTAATCTTTCAGTTGTTTATAGAAATAAATCTGCAAGTCCCTGAAATTGGTAGAACCTATTTCGCTTAGCAAGTTCTTGCATTCTTCATTCTTTTGCCATTTGTTGATGGGACATTCATCGCCTCCCAGATGAATATAGTTGAATGGAAACAATTCGGTGAGTTCATCTATCACGTCTTTGGCGAATTGCATAGCCTGAGGATTGGCCACATTGATTACATCCGTAGAGATTCCCTGTTGCAACCATACTTCATGTTTATTTTCCGGGTCGCATGCCAGAAATTCCGGATAAGCAGCGACAGCAGCCTGTGAATGTCCGGGGATATCGATCTCGGGAACGATTTCTATAAATTTCTTTTTCGCATAAGCTACAATCTCTTTGATGTCTTTCTGAGTATAAAAGCCGCCGTAACGTTCGCCGTCAGGTTTTACGTCACCATACGCCAGCACTTTGCTATTCCTCCATGCACCGGTTTCCGTCAGTTTGGGGTACTTCTTTATTTCGATTCTCCAGCCTTGGTCTTCTGTCAGATGCCAATGGAATCGATTCATTTTGTAAGTAGCCATCATGTCGATCACTCGTTTTATTTCATCTTTACCGAAGAAATGTCTGCCTTCGTCCAGCATAAAACCTCTCCATTCAAAACGGGGAGCGTCTTCAATCTCAACAGATGGGATGCTCCATTCTTGATGGCCGGACGGTGCTACGCCTGCCATTACGTTGCGGGGCATCAGCTGCTTTAGTGTTTGTAGCGCATAATAGAAACCTGCAGGGCGGGCGGCTTCAATCCGGATTTGTTCTTTTGAAACGTTCAGTTTATAAGCTTCGGGCGGAAGTTGCTGATTCAAATTCAGAATAATGGCGGCTTTGGCTTCTTTTTGAGTAGAAGAGACTTTGATGCCGGTTACTTTCTGAAACTCCTTTTTGAATGATTCGAAGACCATGTGGACACTGTCTCCCTGATAGGGAGTGACTTTGGCTTTCAGTTGGTTGCCAAATTCGAAACGTCCGTCTTTTACCGTAAGGTGAGCCGGTTGTGGGATGATGGCAATTTCTTGCGCTGTTGACATTTGCTTGCTAAGAACTAGCAATAGCAGGGGTAAAAAGTGTTTAATTTTCATGGTAATTGGGGGTATTTGAATAAAAAGTATAACAGCGGACGAAGATAGAAATAATAAATTAGAAAAGTGTGTCTTTCTGATTGTTTTGTTTGCTCTTTTTGATTTGTTTGATCAACGTTCCCTATAAATTTGCGTAATTTGATAATTTAGTGTTTCTTTGTACGATAATATAAGTCATGATAACTAACCCCCATTATTACAACTTATGAAAAACAACAAGATCTGTCTATTGGGAGCTTGCCTCCTGTGTGCTGTAACTGTCTTTGCGCAGAATGTAAGTCTGCAACCCCCTCCTCAACAACTTATTGTTCAAAACAAGACCATTGATCTGCCTGCTGTCTATCAGCTAAATGGTGAGAAAGAAGCGAATCCGCATGCCGTAAAGGTACTGAAAGAATTGCTTTCCGGTAAGCAAAGCAGTAAGCAGGGAATACTTATTTCCATTGGTGAGAAAGGCGACAAGAGCGTACGCAAATATAGCCGCCGGATTCCTAACCGTGAGGAAGGCTATTATCTCTCTGTGAATGAAAAAGAAATCGTACTGGCCGGAAATGACGAACGAGGTACCTATTATGCCTTGCAAACTTTCGCGCAGTTACTGAAAGACGGGAAACTGCCCGAAGTAGAAATCAAAGATTATCCTTCCGTACGATATCGGGGGGTAGTAGAAGGTTTCTACGGAACTCCGTGGAGCCATCAGGCACGCCTCAGTCAGCTGAAGTTTTATGGTAAAAACAAGATGAACACTTATATATACGGTCCGAAAGACGATCCGTATCATAGTGCACCCAACTGGCGCCTGCCATATCCCGACAAAGAAGCTGCCCAACTGCAAGAATTGGTGGTAGTAGCCAATGAGAACGAAGTTGACTTTGTATGGGCAATCCATCCGGGACAGGATATCAAATGGAATCAGGAAGACCGCGACCTTTTGCTTTCCAAATTTGAGAAGATGTACCAGCTCGGCGTTCGTTCGTTTGCCGTATTCTTCGATGATATTTCCGGTGAAGGTACCAATCCTCAGAAGCAGGCGGAGCTGCTGAACTATATTGATGAGAATTTTGCGCAGACGAAGCCTGATGTCAATCAACTTGTCATGTGTCCTACGGAATATAATAAAAGCTGGTCGAATCCTAACGGCAATTATCTGACTACGCTGGGTGAAAAGCTCAACCCTTCCGTTCAGATTATGTGGACGGGAGACCGTGTCATTTCTGACATTACCCGTGATGGCATGGCGTGGATTAATGAACGGATCAAACGTCCGGCTTACATCTGGTGGAATTTTCCGGTGTCCGATTATGTGCGCGACCATTTGCTCCTCGGTCCTGTGTATGGTAACGATACGACGATTGCCAAAGAAATGTCAGGTTTCGTAACGAACCCGATGGAACATGCCGAGTCATCTAAAATTGCTATCTATAGTGTGGCAAGCTATGCCTGGAATCCTGCCAAGTATGATACTTGGCAAACGTGGAAGGATGCGATTCGTACCATTCTGCCAAGTGCGTCGGGTGAACTCGAATGCTTTGCTATCCATAATTCCGACTTAGGACCTAACGGACATGGCTACCGTCGTGAAGAATCTCAGGACATTCAGCCTGCCGCCGATCGTTTCCTTAAAAGTTTTAAAGAAGACGGCAGCTATGATAAGGCGGATTTCGAAGCCCTCCGGAATACTTTCGAGCGTATGAAAGAGTCCGCTGATATACTGCTGACCAATACGGAAAACAAACCGTTGATTGCCGAAATTACTCCTTGGTTGCGTCAGTTTAAACTGATGGCTGAAACAGGAGAAGAAGTGCTGCAAATGGTAGAAGGTCGGAATGAATCTTATTTTCTGCGGAAATACAATCATGTGAAAGCTTTGCAGCAACAGATGTTTTATATTGACCAGACATCTAATCAGAACCCTTATCAGCCGGGAGTAAAGACGGCCACACGAGTGATAAAACCATTGATTGACCAGACTTTCGCTGCTGTTGTGAGTTACTACAATAAAAAGTATAATGCCCGTCTGGATGCTGTTACCGACTATATGCCACATAAGATAATCAGTAGTGTGGAGCAAATAAAGAACTTGCCTTTGCAGGTGAAAGCCAATCGTATACTTATCTCTCCTGCTAATGAGGTCGTGAAATGGGCACCCGGAAACAGTGTTGAAATAGAACTGGATGCGATCTGTCCGGGAGAGAATATTCAGATAAACTTTGGTAAGGATGCTCCTTGTACATGGGGACGTCTTGAAATCTCTGCGGATGGCAAAGAATGGAAAACGATCGATATGAAGCAGAAAGAAAGCAGGTTGTCGGCTGATTTGCAGAAAACTCCGTTGAAGTTTGTCCGGTTCACCAATGTGAGCAATGAAGAACAGCAAGTATATCTGCGTCAGTTTGTTCTGACTATAGAGAAAAAGTAAACCGTTTTACGCGGTTCAGCCTTGATGACTTATAAGAAGACAAGAAAGGGTAGGAGAAGTTCCTACCCTTTTTTTGATTTGCGATACTCCCTTGGTGACATTCCCATGATTTTGCTGAACAGGCGGGAAAAATAATAAGTATCTTCAATACCGATTTTATAGCATATCTGGTTGATTTTCATATCGGTGGTATCCAGCAGCAGGCAAGCTTGTTGTATTTTCAGCAGATTGAAGTACGTGAGCGGGCTATGTCCCGTCTGCTTTTTAAACAGCATTGAGAAGTGCGACGGAGAATATCCGATTTGCGTCGAGATTTCTTCAAGACTCAGATGTTTCTCCATATTTTCTTTCATATAGTGGATGGCAACATCCACTATCCTTTCATCTTCCACCTGGTTGGTGCCTGCATTGCGATATTGCTGGATATAGCGTAATGTTCCCAGATAAAAGTGGAACATCGAAAACGCGTAACGCAGATTCTCATTGCTGTAGCCGTTCTTCAGTGTGTTGAATATCTCTTCAAACAGATTGATCCGTGTACTGATGCGCGAATGTCGTTCGGGTTTGATGTCCATCGGACGGCCGGCATCCTTGGCATAGAATGGAGCTGCTGTTCCTTTGAAGTGAATCCAGTAAATAGTCCATGGAGTAGAAGGATTGGAGGCGTATGAATGCGGGACACCTGCCGGAAGGATGAAATACTGGTTGGCAGAGACGTTATATTCCTGATCTCCGATCCGGTAAGAACCGGCCCCGTCTATACAATAGATAAAGACGAACTGATTGATGGGTTCTTTCCGTTCCCGAAAATGATACTTGGCTTTCGGATAATATCCGATGTCGGTGATATGCAGCATGGAGGTCAGCGGGTCTTCTTCCATCTTGTCAACGATCATACGGGGCAGGACTAGGGCTCTTTCTCCGGTAAATCCATCTTTTAGTTTTACCATAGCATATAATTGGTTATTCTGCACAAATATATAATAATGTATGGTATCTGTCAAATAATACATTGAAAATAAGATTGTCCATCTTTATAAAATGAAATTCTATTTTTTGTACCTGGGATGCCCCCTATCTTTGCAACACCAATTAATCAATCTTCTAGTGGTATGAAAAGTTATAATAAAAAGTTTGTCTATTCTATTTGTCTGGTTTCCGCGATGGGCGGTCTTCTGTTCGGATATGACTGGGTGGTCATCGGCGGAGCGAAACCTTTCTATGAACTCTATTTCGATATTGCCGATTCACCGACGATGCAGGGATTGGCGATGAGTGTAGCCTTGCTTGGCTGTCTGATCGGTGCGATGGTAGCCGGTATGATGGCAGACTGTTACGGGCGGAAGCCTCTTTTACTGATTTCCGCATTTATCTTTTTATCTTCTGCATACGCTACCGGAGCTTTTTCCGTATTTAGCTGGTTTCTGGTGGCCCGTTTTCTGGGAGGTATCGGTATCGGCATCGCTTCGGGATTGTCTCCGATGTATATTGCCGAAGTAGCACCGACTTCTATCAGAGGGAAACTCGTTTCACTCAATCAGCTGACTATTGTACTGGGTATTCTCGGTGCGCAGATAGCCAACTGGCTGATAGCCGAGCCTATTCCTGCCGACTTTACTCCTGCCGATATCTGTGCTTCATGGAATGGACAGATGGGATGGCGCTGGATGTTTTGGGGAGCAGCGTTTCCGGCGGCAGTATTCTTGTTGCTTGCCTGTTTTATTCCTGAGAGTCCCCGTTGGCTGGCTATGAAAGGAAAGAGAGAGAGGGCATGGAATGTGCTCAGCAAGATAGGTGGAAACCATTATGCGGAACAGGAACTTCAGATGGTGGAGCAAACCGGTTCTTCCAAATCAGAAGGCGGATTGAAATTGCTTTTCAGTCGTCCGTTCCGAAAAGTGCTGGTACTCGGTATCATAGTGGCTGTGTTTCAGCAGTGGTGCGGCACGAATGTGATCTTTAATTATGCACAGGAAATATTCCAGTCGGCAGGTTATTCGCTGGGAGATGTGCTCTTTAATATTGTAGTGACCGGTGTGGCAAATGTGATCTTCACGTTTGTGGCTATCTACACAGTCGAACGTCTGGGACGCCGTGTACTGATGCTTTTGGGAGCAGGCGGACTGGCCGGCATTTATCTGGTTCTCGGCACTTGTTATTTCTTCCAGGTGAGCGGATTCTTTATGGTCGTACTGGTGGTGTTGGCAATAGCCTGTTATGCCATGTCACTGGGACCTATCACATGGGTATTGCTGGCTGAGATATTCCCTAACCGTGTGCGTGGTGTCGCTATGGCAACCTGTACTTTCGCTTTGTGGGTAGGTAGTTTCACACTGACATACACGTTTCCTTTGCTGAACAGCGCACTGGGTAGTTACGGTACATTCTGGATTTATTCAGCTATTTGTCTCGTAGGCTTTGTCTTCTTCTGTCGGTCATTGCCCGAAACCAAAGGAAAGTCACTGGAGACGTTGGAGAAAGATTTAATAAAATAAAACTAATTATATTATGGTAAAAGCGTGGAAAGAAAAGGTTGTAATCCCTACGTATGAGGTAGGTAAGCCTGAGAAGAATCCTATTTTCCTGGAGAAGCGTGTGTATCAGGGAAGTAGCGGAGTGGTTTATCCTTATCCTGTCATCGAGTCAATGTCCGATGAAAAGGTGGATAAGGAATACGATGCCATCTTTATTGAAAATGAATATATCAAAGTGATGATTCTTCCCGAGTTGGGTGGTCGTGTGCAAATGGCTTATGACAAAATCAAGCAACGTCACTTTATCTATTATAATCATGTGATTAAACCTGCGCTGGTAGGACTGGCAGGTCCCTGGATTTCGGGAGGCATCGAGTTCAACTGGCCCCAGCATCACCGTCCCAGTACCTACATGCCCGTAGATACGGCGGTTGAAGAAAATGCAGACGGCAGCGTAACTGTGTGGGTCAATGAAATGGAACGTATGTTTCATCAGAAAGGGATGGCAGGTTTCACTCTTCGTCCGGGACATGCTTTTCTCGAAATCAAGGGAGTACTCTACAACCGTACCGAAGTACCGCAAACTTTCCTGTGGTGGGCAAATCCTGCCGTAGCGGTGAACGACCATTATCAGAGTGTATTCCCACCCGATATTAATGCGGTGTTCGATCATGGAAAGCGGGCCGTATCCAGCTTCCCTATTGCCACGGGCACTTATTACAAAATGGATTATTCTGCCGGAGTAGACATCTCTAACTATAAAAATATCAAAGTACCTACTTCGTACATGGCTGTCAATTCCCGGTATAATTTCGAAGGTGGATATGAGAACGATACGCATGCAGGTATGCTTCACGTAGCCAATCACCATATTTCTCCGGGTAAGAAGCAGTGGACATGGGGAAACGGCGATTTCGGTCGTGCCTGGGATCGTAATCTGACTGATGAAGACGGCCCATACATCGAGCTGATGGCAGGTGTCTACACCGAGAATCAACCGGACTTTACCTGGTTACAGCCTTACGAGGAAAAAAGCTTCGTGCAGTATTTTCTGCCTTATCGTGAACTGGGAGTAGTCAAGAATGCAAGCAAGGACCTCTTGATGAACATAGAACCGGAGGGTGAAGATAAGGTGCGTTTCAAGATATTCGCCACTTCCGAACAAACGGTTAAGGTAGTATTGAAAGGGGAGGACGGCACAGTATATTACAGCAAACAAGTAGTCATCACTCCGGAAGAATTGCTGGATGAAACGGTTGATGTGGCAGGTGAGAAGTTCAATAAACTGAGCCTCGAAATCACAGCAAACGGTAAGGAACTGCTTTACTGGCATGCCGAGCCGGAAGAGGTAAAACCGATTCCCGATGCTGCCGAAGCAGCCCTGTTGCCGGAAGAAATAAAGACAACCGAGCAACTCTATCTGACGGGCTTACACTTGGAGCAATACAGACATGCTACTTACAATCCGGTAGATTATTACGAAGAAGCCTTGCGTCGTGATCCGATTGACGTACGCAATAATAATGCGCTTGGACTGTGGTATATCCGTAAGGGGCGTTTCCGGAAAGCCGAACAATATCTGCTTACAGCAGTGAAGACCTTGCAGAAACGCAATCCGAATCCTTATGACGGAGAACCTCTTTACAATCTCGGACTTGCCTTGAAGTATCAGGGACGATATAATGAAGCATACGATCGTTTCTATAAATCATGCTGGAATGCAGCATGGCAGGATGCAGGCTATTTTGCCTGTGCTCAGATTGCTACTATGCAAGGTCGCTTGGAAGATGCTTTGGATGAAGTGGACCGCTCGCTTATCCGCAACTGGCATCATCACAAGGCACGTGCACTGAGAACTGCTATTCTTCGTCAGATGGGGAAAGCGAAAGAAGCTTTGCAGGTCATTGAAGACTCATTGGCTATTGATCAGTTCAACTTTGGTTGCCGTTATGAAAAGTATCTGATAACTCATGCCGCTGAGGACTTGCTGACTTTGCGGACAATGATGCGTGGCGAAGCCCACAACTATGATGAAATAGCACTCGATTATTGTAGTGCCGGTTGCTGGTCGGAAGCTGCCGGCTTATGGAATGTGGCGATTACTGAGGGTAGTGTGACTCCGATGACTTATTATTATCTGGGATGGTGTTTGACCCAAGGGAAACTTTCCGGTGCAGAGCAAGCACTTGCCGATGCAGCCCAAGCATGTTCCGACTACTGTTTCCCTAATCGCCTGGAAGCAATACTTGCCTTGCAGTGTGCTATGGAGCAAAATCCGAATGATGCGAAAGCTCCTTATTACCTGGGCAATTTGTATTACGACAAGCGCCAGTACGACTTGGCACTTGAAGCATGGGAAACTTCGGCTAAACTGGATGACAAGTTTCCGACGATATGGCGCAACCTGGCTTTGGCCAACTTTAACAAGAAGAACGAAGAAGCAAGAGCCATCGAGTATATGGAGCGTGCTTTCCGGCTCGATAAGACTGACGCGCGTGTGTTGATGGAATTAGATCAGCTTTACAAGCGTGTCCGCCGTTCACATGCCGAACGTTTGGCGTTCTTACAGCAATATCCCGAACTGATAGCACAACGTGACGATCTGGTATTGGAAGAAATCACTTTGTTGAATCAGACAGGAGAGTACGAAAAAGCGAAAACATTGCTTGATGCACACATCTTCCATCCGTGGGAAGGTGGAGAAGGAAAAGTGCCGGGACAGTATCAGTTTGCCCGCGTAGAACTGGCGAAGAAAGCACTTGAAGCCGGTAATTACAGTCAGGCTATCCCGCTTCTGGAAGAATGTCTGGAATATCCGCACCACTTGGGTGAAGGCAAACTATATGGTGCGCAGGAGAATGACTTCTATTACTTTATGGGTTGCGCTTATGAAGGTCTGGGGCAGAGTGACAAAGCGGCGGAATGTTGGGAACAAGCCATTGTCGGTCCTACCGAACCGGCTGCAGCTATGTACTACAACGATGCAAAACCTGATAAGATATTCTATCAGGGACTGGCATTACTGAAACTCGGTCGTATGGATGAGGCTAACGGACGCTTTCATAAACTGACTTCTTATGGTGAAAAGCATTTGTTTGACAAGATTAAGATGGATTACTTTGCAGTATCACTACCCGATTTATTAATTTGGGAAGATGATCTGACAATACGTAATGTCATCCATTGCAAATATATGATGGCATTGGGTTACTGGGGATTGAATCAAAAAGAAAAATCTGTTCGCTTGCTGGGTGAGGTGGAGAAATTGGATATCAATCATCAGGGCATTCAGGCTTTCCGTAGCCTGATAGGTTAAGAGTTCCGGTTTGGTACTGACCAAGTTTTGCTTCCTGCTTTGCAAACTTCTTTTGTTCCCATAGCAAAGTTGGTTTTGTCCTGAAGCAAACTATAAACGCAAGTTTCATTTTTATAATTGCAAGCTTTGATTATAAAAATGGAACTTGCGTTTTTACAATCAAAGCTTGCAATTATAGTTTATATCCGATAAAAGATAAGTTTGCATAGGGAGAAAAGGAAGTTTTCCCCTTATACAGCATAACTTTGCCGGGCTTATTCAAGGCAGCAGGCAACAAGTGTTCATGTAAGAGCCTGTAAGATATCGTTTCACGGGATAAACTTCACGCACACGGGCTTATCTACTTTTATATTTTGATGTATGTCTGTCAGCAATCCCGTGTCTGCATCTCTTTTATAGACCTGAATCATATTGCTGTCCCGACAGGCGACTAACAGGTATTTTCCGTTGGGAGTAATAATAAAGTTGCGTGGATGAATCCCTGTCAGCTGATAACCGGCCTTTGTCAGCATGCCGTTTTCCGGATGAATGCTGAAGATCGCTATTCCGTCCGCTTTCAGGCGATTGCTTGCATACAGGAATTTACCATCCGGGCTGATGTGGATATCCCCGCTTCCTTTGGCTCCTGCTGTGTCAGCAGCTATTGTCTGGATTTCTTTTAGGTTTCCGTCGTTATATTCAAATGCGATTACTGTCCCCGACAGTTCGTTAATGAGATACGCATAGTGTCCGTTCGGTGCGAAAGTCAGGTGGCGGGGACCCGACCCTGCTTCTACTTTATAAGAAGCCGGATTTCCTTCTTTCAGGAGGATCTCTTCATTATCAGGTTTGGCGTTCGGATGGATGATAAACTTATGTATCTGATCCGTACCCAGATCGTCGGCAAACAAGTATTTACCGTCCGGTGTGATGCGGACACAATGCAGGTGCGGTTTCTCCTGACGCTCCTTGTCTGCTCCCGAGCCTTTGAACTTCACTACCGTAGAAGCGGGGAGGAGCGAACCGTCTTTATCAATCGGAAAAACAGAAATGCTTCCTCCGCTGTAATTGGCAGTGATCACATTACTGCCGTTGGTGATGATGTAGCAAGGATCTTCGCCTTCGGTTTTCTGCGTGTTCAGTAGCCGGAAAGTGCCCTCTTCCTTATTGAAAGCAAATGCGTTGGCAGCAGCTTGATCATTGCTGAACTCACTGACTGCATAAATAAACTTTCCGTCGGCAGACGGTACAAGATAAGATGGGTTTTCTACTTCCGCCTCGCTGAGCGCAGTTGCCGTTCCGTTTTCTTCGTTGAACCGGAAACTGTAAAGGCCCTTACTGTCTCCCGAAGTGTAAGTACCGACAATCATTGTCAGTTCCGGTTCTGCTTCATGGGAACTTTCGGTTCGGGAAGCTTTTTTTGATGTACAACTAGATGTGGCCATACCGATAATACAGATTGTTGCAAGAATTTTTAGCATATATAGATTCTTTTCAGTTTGATTGCTATTTCTTTAACTGCGGCAATTTCACTTCTGTGATCCCGATTCGGTCGTCACCCAGCACAATGCGTAAATCACTGGCAGTTGTCCCTTTGAAATGAAAATCCAAGAGCTTGTTATACTCTTTTACGATACCGGAATAGACGGTGAGGAACTGTCCTCCACCACTGGATAGTTGTATCTCGAAATTAGTATCCAGTCCATTTTCGCGGCTGAAAGCTATGGATACACCGTCTACTTTGGCTCCGTTCTGTAAGGCAAAGGTAATGTAATCTCCTTTATTACCCTCCCAGGAAGTAGTTAAATTATTGTCTATTACATTATTTGCTGTTTCGGCGTTGGTACTGGCGCTTACCGGACTACTGTCTTTATCAGCTTCGGTGGTAGGTATACGACCGGGTTCCACTACCGTCAGTGTGCCGTTCAGACGGATATCGGTAGAGGAAGCTCCGACCATCAGCGTGAAATCTCCCGGTTCTACTACCCAGTGCATATCGGCATTGAGCAATTCCAGTGCTTTGCGGTCAATAGGGAAAGTTACTTCCTTCGTTTCACCCGGTTGCAGGTGAACTCGTTCGAATCCGGCAAGGTTCTTTTCGTAAGTAGTGACGCTGCTTAGTACATCGCGTACGTAAAGCTGCACTACTTCGTCTCCCGCCCGTTTGCCTGTGTTTGTCACTTTGCAGGTGACGAATGTTTGCTGGTTAGGGGTGATGATGGCGGGAGAGATTTTCAAATCACTATATTCAAAAGTGGTGTAACTCAGTCCGTATCCGAACGGATATAATGCACCGTTGGCACGAGACATATTGCCTTCCATTCCCGGATTCTTGCCTCCGTCTATTTGTGAAGAGGGCTTGCAGGGGAAGTTGAAAGGTATCTGGCCTACCGTTTTCGGGAAAGTGACGGTCAGTTTTCCACCGGGATTGTACTCTCCGAAAAGTACATCTGCTACCGCCTTTCCACCTTTCGAACCCGGATACCATGCTTCGACTATGGCAGGAACAAACTTATCTGCCCAGTTGATAGAAAGCGGACGACCATTGATAAGAACGAGTACAACCGGCTTTCCCGTAGCTGCTACTGCTTTCAGCAAATCGAGCTGACGACCGGGAAGATCGAGGCTGCTGCGGGATTTGTTCTCTCCGCAAGTGCGTTGCCCACCTCCCAAAACGACTACAGCTACATCCGCCTGTTTCGTTTGGTCGACAGCTTTTTCTATTTCTTTCTGCTCTTCATCGGTCAGAGGATAATCAATCAGTTCCGATTCCGGCCAGTTGGCATCTACCAGATCACAGCCCTTTGTGTAGAGTACTTCTGCCTTTCCTTTCATCTTTTCCTGAATACCTTTCAGTACGGAAGTGACCTCCACAGCCAGTGGACCGTAATGAGTCAGTGCATACGAATGTTCGTCTGCGTTCGGACCGCAGACTGCTATTTTTTGAATGCCCGAAGCATCTAACGGCAATATGTTTTTATCATTTTTCAGTAGTACGATAGATTCCCGGGAAGCCTGCAAAGCTATTTCCTCATTGGCTGCCTTCTCCACTTCTTCATCAGCCCCTTTCAAATCAATCTGGTAAGGATGATCGAATAATCCGACGAGGAACTTGACTCTCAGAATATCCCGTACACGGTCGTTGATGACCTCCTCGCTCAGTCCTCCTTCTTTGACCAGCTCCCTTAGTGGTAATACATACGAATCCGGTGAGCGGAAAGTACAGCGCACATTCAGTCCGGCTTCCACGCTTTGGCGTACCGCTTCTTTCATGTCCTTGGCTGTTCCGTGTTTGGTATAAAGGTATTCTACCGCATCACTGTCCGAAACCACATATCCACGGAAACCCATTTCTCCGCGCAGACGGGTGGTAAGCCAGTAATAACTGCTTTGAATCGGGAATCCGTCATAGTCATTGTATGAGCTCATGACTCCCAATAATCCGGCTTCGCGGATAACCCGCTTGAAAGGATAGACATGGGTCATTTCCACTTCACGTGGCGACATTTGCGGGTCGACACGTGCCATGCCTTCGCGTGCTCCTTTATTATTACTATAGGCGATAAAGTGCTTTCCGGTTGCTGCTATCTGATGGTTGTGTTGCATACCACGTACCATTTCTATACCCAGTTCGGCAACCAGATAAGGAGACTCGCCGTATACTTCTTCGTAGCGTCCCCAGCGTTGGTCGCGACCTACGTCCAATATAGGTGCATACACATTGGTATATCCCAACATGCGTGCTTCCCGTCCGGTGATCAGCCCTACTTGGTGAATCAGCCGGCGATTCCAGGTATGTCCCAGCCCCAGTTGGGTAGGGAAGTTGGTAGCTTTATAACTTTCCACTCCGCGAATCCCTTCATTGGTGAAGTCGGTGGGAATGCCGAGTCTTGTTTCTTCTATAAAAAATCGCTGGACTTCATTCAATGCCCAGGCATGGCGGGAGGCGGGCCATATGTTTTCATTGTCGGAGGGAGGAAGTCCCCATTGCTGAAAACCATTCAGATGTTCGTCAATAGCTCCGATTCCGTCTTTCCACAGTTGGTTTTTCCATTCGGGAGTAGGCAGATCATCCTTTAATACTCTTTTGTATCCATAAAGCGTCACCATCTGACATGTTTTTTCTTCCAGTGTCATTTGGCTGAGCAGGTCTTCTATACGTGCGTCGATTGTGGCAGTCGGATCTTCGTACACGTCTTTGATTCCATTCTTGTTAAAGTCAATCCATCCTTTCTTATACATTTCTGTGCGGACAGGTTTATAAACAGCAGGTGTTTTAGTTGCCTTCTGTGCAGATAACAATGTGCTGCTTCCCAGAAAGAGTGCGGTGAATAAAAGTTTCTTCATGGTATATGATATCTTGTTTTTGATTTCTGCCTGTAAAGATAATGCCACTTATCGGAAAATAACAGCAATTTTCGTACAAATTGCCTGCACTGAGAGTCCATACAAGTGAGGTGAATATAATATTTGCTAATGAAAAGCCGGGAATAGGAAAACATTTCTTATCTTTGCAGCGTATTTAAAATTTCAGACCGTTATAAAGTCATGGGGTTGACTGGATTTGACAGCGGGCAGAAATGGTAGGTAAGCATGCAGTGGGTCGGTAATTTCCACTTAAATCTCAGTTATCAAAACTTTATCTGGCGAAACTAATTACGCTCTTGCTGCTTAATCGAATCACAGTAGATTAGCTTAATCCAGACACTAGGTGTCAGGACGAGACATCACTCGGAAGCTGTTGCTCCGAAGCATTCCGGTTCAGTGGTGCAGTAATATCGGGGATAGTCAGAAGCGGCCTCGCGTTTTTGATGAAACTTTAGAGGATAAGGCAGGAATTGATGGCTTTGGTTCTGCTCCTGCACGAAAATTTAGGCAAAGATAAGCATGTAGAAAGCTTATGATTTCCTCGTTTGGACGAGGGTTCGATTCCCTCCAGCTCCACGATTTAGAAAATAAAGCTCTGAGTATTCAGAGCTTTATTTTTTTCTTTATACTCCTCTTGTTTCTCTGTTTTTACCACTGACCGGCTCTTCTCCTCTTTTTTAGATAAGGAGTCAATTTCTTATACATGTATTTACGTTTGTTCTCTTTTGGTATGCTATAAAAGAAGTTTTGTATTGTCAATAATTTTATGATTGTAATTGAAATGCGGAATAATTGCAAATATACGCAAACAAGTCTTAATATTGAGACGCTATTGCCTTCTAATCTTTGAGAATGCTTAAATTTATATTTGTAACCGATAATTATCTTAGCAAAAATGGAAATCAATGTGAAACAAATTGAATTAAAGTTTCAGCGTTTCTTTACTGAAAACTTCCCAAAAGTAAAGAATTATGCACAGATGCTGCTTAGGTCAGAGATTGATGCAGAGGATGTAGCGCAAGATGTTTTCTATAAACTTTGGTTACAACCCGAGATATGGCTAGACAATGAAAAGGAACTGGATAACTATCTCTTTATAATGACTCGAAACATTATTCTGAATATCTTCAAACACCAGCAAATAGAACAGGACTATCAGGAAGGGTATCTTGAAAAGGCGGTACTTCATGAACTGATGGAAAGTGAGGACACGCTGAAAAACATATATTATGAAGAAATGCTGCTTGTCATTCGCCTGACTCTGGAGAAAATGCCGGAACGCCGGAGATTAATATTCGAGCTTAGCCGTTTTAAAGAACTTAGTTATAAAGAAATAGCGGAGAGGCTCAATATTTCTATTCGCACGGTGGAGCATCAGGTTTATCTGGTGCTTATAGAATTGAAGAAAGTACTCCTCTTTTTATTTTTTCTGTTTTCATTTAAGTAGTGTTTTTGTTTTAGTTGTATTTAAAGTATAAAGGAGAAAAACGAGGATGAAAAATTATATTCAGCATATTATAGAGTTATTCGGGCATAATGAATATTCATTGGGCACGCGGAGAAGAGTGCAGCAATGGTTGGCAGATGAGAACCATGCGGAAGAAAAAAAAGAAGCACTCCATGCGTTGTGGCAGCAAGCGGGAGAACAGAAGGTACCCCGTGGCATGCAGCAGTCGATACAACGGATGCAACGAAATATAGGAATGCAGCCTGCCGGTTCCGATAAGAAGTATCAATTGCTTATATGGAGAGCGGCAGCTATTTTCTTGTTGGCAGTGTCGTCTGTTTCAATCTATCTGATGCTGGAGAAGGACAAGCCGCAAAAGGATCTGGTAGAATATTATATACCGACAGCGGAAATACGTGAATTTACATTGCCTGACGGTACACGGGTGATGCTGAATTCGAAAAGTACTTTACTGTATCCCGAACAGTTTACCGGTAAAACGCGCAGTGTATATTTGATTGGTGAAGCAAATTTTCAGGTAAAGCAGGATAAAGAACATCCCTTTATTGTAAAAGCCAATGATTTTCAAATTACTGCTTTGGGAACAGAGTTTAATGTGAATGCCTACCCGGAGAATGATGAATTGACTGCAACTCTGCTGGAAGGAAGTGTGAAAGTAGAATTTAATAACCTATTATCTAATGTGATTTTAAAACCTAATGAGCAGATAACGTATAATAAACAGACCCGAAAGCGTAGCCTTCAAACGCCGCGAATGGAAGATGTGACTGCCTGGCAGCGTGGAGAACTGGTTTTCAGCAATATACATCTGGACGAGATTTTCACAAGCCTCGAACGTAAGTTCCCTTATACCTTTGTTTATAGCCTTCACAGCCTGAATGATAAAACGTATAGTTTCCGTTTCCAACAGAAAGCCACTTTGGAAGAAGTTATGCAGATTATAACTCAAGTAGCGGGAGATGTCAAATATGTAATCAGGGGAAATAAATGCTATATTACAGATAACGAATAAAGAATAATTGTTGAACCTTTTTTAATTTAATACATTATGCAAAAAAATATCCGGAAGAAATGGCCGTTTCTCCCGGATGTGAAATCATTCTCTTTTTAATATTAGCGTGTCTTGACGCTATTTCAATTGATCATAAAATAATAACCAATTAACTAATACTAAAAAGATGCTACAAATTTATGAAAAAATAGCAGATAATGTTGCTCAAAAGCGAGTATTTCTCATTTTTTTAGGTCTATTGTTGCTGCAGACCCTCGCTTTTGCTCAAAATGATAGTAAAATAACTATCAAGCAAAAAGATATCACTGCAGTAGATGCGTTGAAAGCTGTGGAACGGCAGTCGAAGATGTCTATTAATTACAGTGATTCCGAACTGAAAGGAAAGAAAATAGCCGAACTAAACTTGGAAAACGCATCAGTGGCAACTGCACTCGACGCAATCTTAAAAGGAACTGGTTTCTCGTATCA
Organism: Bacteroides faecis; assembly: GCF_020091505.1. NCBI lineage: Bacteria > Pseudomonadati > Bacteroidota > Bacteroidia > Bacteroidales > Bacteroidaceae > Bacteroides > Bacteroides faecis. The sequence goes on from NZ_CP081916.1 coordinate 2,769,768, forward strand.
GATTCAGGGTAATTATATCATAGTTACCGAAAAGAAACCTGCTGCGCAATCTCAACAATCTCAGAAAATGATTAAGGGAAAAGTGACCGATGAGAATGGTGAACCTCTTATTGGGGTAAATATATCAGTGGAAGGTAGTTCTACGGGTACAATAACCGATTTTGATGGAAACTTTTCTATTAGCGGTCCCGGCAATGCCAGGCTGAGAGTATCTTATATAGGATATGCAACTCAAATGATTGCAGTTTCCGATAAAGAGTTTTATCCGGTTACCATGAAGCAGGATGCTGAGGTACTGGACGAAGTCGTTGTTACGGCATTAGGTATCAAGCGTGCGGAGAAAGCACTGTCTTACAATGTGCAACAAGTAAAAGGAGATGAAATAACCGCTATCAAAGACGCTAACTTCATTAATTCGCTGAACGGTAAGATAGCGGGTGTGAGTATCAACAAAAGTGGTAGCGGTGTCGGTGGTGCAACGCGTGTAGTAATGCGTGGTGCAAAATCCATCGAAGGAGACAATAATGCACTGTATGTAGTTGACGGTATTCCTTTGTTTAATACCAATATGGGAAACACCGACAGTGGTATCATGGGTGAAGGCAAAGCCGGAACAGAAGGTGTTGCCGACTTTAACCCGGAAGATATCGAAAGTATTTCTATTCTGAGCGGACCTTCGGCTGCTGCTCTGTATGGTAGTAGCGCGGCAAACGGTGTCGTCCTGATTACTACGAAGAAAGGACAGGAAGGGAAATTGCAGATATCATTTTCTTCTTCATCCGAATTCAGTAAGGCATATATGATGCCTGAATTCCAGAATACCTATGGAAATAAAGAAGGTATGTTCGAAAGCTGGGGCGATAAGCTGTCCAGACCTAATTCATATGATCCTAAGAGTGATTTCTTTAATACCGGAACTAATTTCATTAATTCATTGACACTGTCGACCGGTACAAAGCAGAACCAGACGTTTGCTTCCGTATCTTCTACGAATTCAAAAGGTATTGTTCCTAACAATGCTTATGATCGTTTGAATTTTACGATTCGTAATACAGCTACTTTTCTGGATGATAAATTGCAGTTGGATTTAGGTGCATCCTACGTGAAGCAGAAAGATAAAAACATGGTATCGCAGGGACAATATTGGAATCCGGTGATATCCGCTTATCTATTCCCGCGTGGCGAAAGTTTCGATGATATCAAGACTTTTGAACGTTACGATCAGAGTCGTAACATTCCGATACAGTATTGGCCTATTGCCGATGCTACTTATGGTTCACAGAATCCTTACTGGACTGCTTACCGCAATATAGCAACCAATGAAAAGAGCCGTTATATGTTCAACGTCGGACTGACTTATAAGATCACAGACTGGATAAATCTTGCCGGACGTTATCGTATGGACGATACTCATGTCCAGTTCGAACGTAAGGTTTATGCTACTTCCGATCAAAAATTCGCCGAAGGCAGAAAGGGGCTTTATGACTATAGCAACTATAAAGACCGTCAGGAATACGCTGACTTTATGCTGAACATCAATAAGCAGTTTAATGACTTCAATGTTTCTGCCAACTTGGGTTATAGTTATTCTAACTACTGGTCGCTGGCAAGAGGTTATAAAGGAACATTGCTCGGAGTGACAAACCTGTTTGCAGCCAGCAACATCGACCCGTCCAACGGTCGTATTTCCGAAGATGGAGGTGACAGTCGCGTGCGCAATCACGCTATCTTTGCTAATGTCGAGCTGGGTTGGAGAAGCATGCTTTATCTTACTTTGACCGGACGTAATGACTGGAACTCAAGGTTGGTAAACACCGATGAAGAGTCATTCTTCTATCCGTCGGTAGGTTTGTCCGGCATTATCTCTGAAATGGTGAAACTGCCCGAATTTATTTCATATTTAAAGGTGCGCGGGTCTTATACGGAAGTAGGTTCTCCGGTATCTAAATCAGGACTTACTCCGGGAACAGTTACCACTCCGATAGTGGGCGGTGCGTTATCTCCCACAGGTATCTATCCGTTTACCGACTTCAAGGCAGAACGTACCCGTTCGTATGAATTCGGATTGAGTGTTCGCTTCTGGAACAAGTTGAGTGCAGAAGTCACTTATTATAAGTCGAATACATACAATCAGACATTTATCGGAGACTTGCCGGAGTTTTCGGGTTACAAACAAATTTATCTGCAGGCAGGTAACGTACAGAATCACGGATGGGAAGCCTCATTGGGATATAGAGACAGCTTCAAGGATTTTAGCTTCTCTTCAAACCTGACCTTCTCCCGCAATGTGAACGAGATTAAAGAAATGGTGGAAAACTACCATACCAGTATGAGCCCGGAACCTATTAACGTCCCGGAAGTAAGGAAAGACAACGGGCGTGTAATTCTGAAAGTAGGGGGCAGTATCAATGATATTTATGCCAATACCTTCTTGAAGAAGGATAGCCAGGGCTATGTTGAAATCAAGCAAGACGGCTCGTTCGGACTCGAGCAGGGTGAACCGGTTTTCTTAGGAAAGACCGCACCGGACTTTAATATGGGTTGGAGCAACTCATTATCATACAAAGGATTTGGCTTGAGTTTCTTGATCAACGGACGTTTCGGTGGTGTGGTAACTTCTTCTACCCAAGCTGTCCTCGACCGTTTCGGAGTATCAAAAACATCTGCTGAAGCGCGTGACGCAGGTGGTGTCTTATTGCCCGGACAGGGAAGAGTGGATGCTCAGAAATATTATCAGTTGATAGGTACGGGAGACTATACTACCTCCGGATATTATGTATATAGTGCTACCAACATCCGTCTGCAGGAACTGACTTTGAGTTATAAGTTCCCTAACCTTTGGTTTAAGGATATACTGAAAGATGTTACTTTGTCATTCATTGCCAACAATCCTTGGATGATCTACAGTAAGGCTCCGCATGATCCGGAACTGACTCCGTCTGTAGGAACATACGGTCAAGGTAATGATTATTTCATGCAACCGAGTGTAAGGAGTTTCGGTTTCGGTATTAAATTTAAATTATAATTGACCCATGAAAAAGATAAATCAATATAAACTATTGGCAGGCATTTGCGCTTTGGCGCTTTTTACTGCTTGTGACTTCGAAGAAATAAACACCAATCCATTCGAGATGACCAACGAAATGGGGATAAGAGATGGTGTTGCCATCGGAGGCGCCGTTACAGCAATGCAAAGAGCTGTAGTTCCCGTAGGAACACAAGCTGACGATACAGAGGCTATTAATCAATATCAGGTTGCTTACAATTTGTCAGCCGATTCGTGGTGCGGATTTTTCGGACAGAATAACAACTGGTATAGCGGTAGCAACAATACTACCTATTACTTACAGGACGCTTGGGTGGCTGCTACTTATAAGAATTCGTATACAGAATTGCTTTCCTCATGGAAGGAAATCAGACAAGAATCCGAGAAAACCGGATCAATGGAAGTTTTCGCTTTGGCTCAGATTCTGAAGATTTCGGCATGGCATAAGACGCTCGAAACATTTGGACCGATTCCTTATACACATGCGGGTGAGCCTGCTTTGGTTATTCCTTTTGACAGTGAGAAAGACGCATTCAATGCTATGTTTGCTGACCTGACTGCTGCTATTGAGATATTGACAGCCAGAGTAGAACAAGGAGCAACCATTGTTGCCGATTATGATGCCGTATATGGCGGTGATACGAGAAAATGGGTCAAATATGCCAATTCGCTGATGTTACGGCTGGCAATGCGTATCAGTTACGCTGACGAAACGACTGCGAAGAAATATGTACTGCAAGCTTTGAAGCACGAAGTCGGCGTGATGACTGCTAAAGCGGACGAAGCGCAGATGAGCAGTGGAGCCGGAATGGTATTTCGTAACAACATAGAATGGTTGTCAAACCAATATAATGAATGTCGTATGGGATCCTCCATGTTTTCTTATTTGTTGGGTTACAAAGATCCGCGTCTGGGTGCTTATTTTGAAGCTTCCGCCAGTGCGTATGCAACAGAGGCTTATGACGGTAAAAAATATCAGGCAGTTCCTCCCGGCAATGCTTATCAGCAAAACACGATTTACACCGACTTCTCCAAGCCTAATATTGCTTCGAACACGCCTACTTACTGGATGCGTGCTTCTGAAGTGTATTTTCTCAGAGCGGAAGCTGCATTGAGATGGGGAGCAGAGTTTGGAGATGCGAAGGCACTGTATGAACAAGGTGTTGCCACATCCTTTGATGAAAACGGTGTCAGTTCGTCTGTAGATGACTATTTGGCATCCGGCTTGACTCCGATTGCTCATAATATGAGAGCTTCATATTATAGCTACAGCGCTGCTGCTCCTACTGCCGCGACACCCGAATTCAGCGGTGGGACGGAAGAAAAACTGGAGAAAATCATTATTCAGAAGTGGATTGCTCTTTATCCTAACGGACACGAAGCATGGACCGAATGGCGCAGAACAGGTTATCCGAAACTGAACCAGGTGCAGACAAATCGTGGGCAGGGTGTGACCCGTGAAGGTGGTATCCGCCGTATGGTGTATCCTCTCAGCTTCTCTCAGTCGGCAGACGACAGAGCCAATTATGAAGAAGCTTTGAATCTTTTGGGTGGTGCTGATAAAGATAAAGCAATCACTCAGCTATGGTGGGATTGTAAAAATAGAATCTATTAATCTGTGATTTATATGAAAATGTTAAAACGAATCTTATATATACTTCCTATTATTGGGATGGTGTTTGCGTCGTGTGTCGATATAGAAAGCAAAGACTTTGAGCATATCGGTGGTTACAATACGATGGATAACGAAGAAAGCGCACAATATTATGCGGATCTTCGTGCATGGAAGGCAACAAGCAAGGATTACGGTCGTCCCATTTTTTTCGGATGGTTTAGTAACTGGTCACCCGAAGGCCCTATCCGTAAGGGATATTTGGCATCATTGCCGGACAGTATCGATATGGTTTCGATGTGGAGCGGTCCGTTTGGTTTGAATGAAGCAAAATTGGCTGATAAGGAGATTTTCCAGAAGAAGAAAGGTGGTAAGATCACTGTCTGTTATATTTTGCATAATATCGGGACAGGTATTACGCCTACTTCCGTTTCAGAGAAAGTACAGGCTGAAAACCCGGAAGCCTCCAGTGAAGAGATCAATGAACTGGTAAAAAAGGCTACAGAAGAATATTGGGGCTTTACCAGTGGAGAGAAGGGTGCGGAAGATCACATTACAGCGATTCAAAAATATGCAAAGGCGTTGGTGGATACTATCGTAGCTACTGATTATGATGGTCTGGACATTGACTGGGAGCCGGATAACGGTGGTGACGGAGGAAGATATGTCGGAAGTTTGAAAGACCGCCGTGGTGGTCCGCGTGGAGAATTTCTGCATTATCTGGTAGAAGAGATAGGAAAATACTTTGGTCCGAAGGCAACTGAACGTCCGAATGGCAAGTACTACTATTTTATGATAGATGGTGAAATCTGGAATTCGAACAAGGAATCGGCTCCCTATTTCGACTATTTCATTACTCAGGCGTATGGAGATTCCAATCTTGACAGGAGAGTCAGTACCTTGCAAAGTTGGTGTGGAGAATACTATGACTATCGTAAGCATATCTTTACCGAGAACTTCGAGTCATCATGGGTGTCCGGTGGTGTTTTGCTGACTCAGGCAGCCTATAACCATGTCAATGGCCCGAAGGGCGGCGTAGGTGCTTTCCGACTCGATAATGACTATGATAATGCCCGTGATTACAATTTTGTGCGCCATGCGATACAAATCAATCAAGAGGCCTATAAGGAATATATGGACAGTCAATCTAATGAAAATACAGAACAGTAATGAAACGTATCAAAATCTTATATGCAAGTGCACTGGTTGCATTGTCTTTCTTCGGTGCTGGTTGTAACGATAGTGAAAGTGATCTGTTGACATCCAAACTTTATTTTGAGAGTAATGTGATAAGAGTGGAAGTGGAAGCGGATACTTATGACTGTGAATTGATATCACGTCTGTCAAATATGATGAAGAGTGATGTAAAGGTGAGCTATCAGATAGGCGGACAGGACCTAGTGGATGAATATAATCAAAAACATGGGACGACCGGACAGCTTCTGGCTGCTGATAACTATGAAATGCTGGGAGCTTCGTCGACCATTAAGGCAGGAGAACTTTATGCCAATCCATGTGAGTTGTTAGTGAAGAATATTACCAAAGGTGAAGATGGGGTGACTTATATTCTGCCTGTGTTAGTGAACAGTACGGATGTGGAAAAGATCAGCAGTACAAGTGTTACTTACATTGTTGTGAGGAAGCCGATTATCATTGATAAGGTGTACCGTGTGAATCCGGGGTGGTTTGATGTGCGTTTGCCGTCAGTGTACAAATCAACGGGTTCCGTCACTTTTGAAGCATTGGTTTATGCTTTGCGCTGGAAGAATTTGGGTACGATTATGGGTAATGAAGGTACTTTAATTATGCGTACCGGTGACTTGAATCACCCGGACAACGAACTTCAGATGGCGGGTAGTGTTGCGTTGCAGATGCCTGATGTGTCTGTGTTCCAGTTGAATAAGTGGTATCATGTGGCGTTCACTTATGATGCTTCTGCGGGAATGGCTACTCTCTATCTCAATGGTGAGAAAATAGCCGATAAGACTGTTGGCTCACTGACATTCGACTTGAACGAACGTTTCTGTATCGGCTATGCTTATGACTATGACAGTAGCCGTAAATGGAATGGATATATGAGCGAAGTACGTTTATGGTCAGTTGCACGTACTGCCAATCAGATTCGCGAAAATATGATGTTTGTTGATTCGAAATCAGATGGTCTGGTAGGTTATTGGAAAATGAATGGTGAAGACACCGAGCAACGTGACGGAGTATGGTATGTGCGCGATCAGTCGCCGAATCGTAACGATGCAACTTCAAACAATGGTCTGCGTGGTGAAAACGGTGGACGTCAGTCTTTCGTAGAGCCGACTGTGACAGAGATGAGGGTCAGACTTGAATAAGCTATAGGTTAGTTTTCAAAGTATATTAACTGAAAAGAGGGCTGAATTCTGTATTGTGAATTCAGCCCTTATTTCTATTCATACGTAATACCGATTATTTCTTTGTGTCTTTGGGAATTACCAGGTGATATTTCTGTTATATTCTTTCTGTTTATTTTCAGATTTGTATTTGGAAACAAGCTTTTGATGCGTTGTATTCCTTCTTCCGTAATCTTGCCGGATAGCTCTAACCTTTCGATTTTCACTTTTGAAAGTTCGTCCGGTATATCAATTTCATTAATGAAGGTAAGCTCCAGCTGTTTTATTTCTTCAAGTTTCAGCAGTATGGAAGGGAACTCTTTCACTCTAAGGTTGATACCCCCGCCAAAACCTCCTGTTTTGGCGTCGGCTTTCAATCTGTTTATGAGTCTGGTGTTATCTGTGCTTTTCTTTCTGACCATCCAGCCGATTTGTGGTCTCAGGGCAAAACTCTCATTGTTTTGTTTGAGTCCGATGAAACCGGACCACAGTTCCAGTGGTGTTTCAATCACGGTATCATTGTATGCTTCAATATACTTTAAATCCACTTTTACTATCTCGCTCGGAAGTTTTTTACGACCCACAATCTGTTTTAGATTATTTCTTTTTCCTTCATTGTCATAAGGAAAGAATTTAATGATCCATCCATCAAAAGTCTCGGGAGCTCCACATGACTTTGGTGAATGACATTTAAACATATTACGCCAAAACTCTTGGTTAACGGTCCCCTTTGATGCCTTCACAAACTCCTCCAAAAGAGGTTCAAGTTGTGATGTCCACCATTCAAGTTTATATTCTTTTAGTTCTCTGGCTTTATTTAAAACTTTTTCCCAGTCTTGTGGTGTCCCTTCAAGCGTGATTTCCGGAATACCGCAAGCAATCATTATGGTGATAAATTCGAAGTATGATTTCACCGTTTCCATTATTGTTATCTCAGAAACGGTCTTTTCCAAAGAAGTCGTTGTAGAGAAATTACAAGTGAGTGTTTCGACCAGATTACCTCCTACTTCTTTTCTTATCTGTTCCGTAAACTGAGGGAGCATTTCTTCCCATGAAAGACTCGGGTCTTCCAGTTTTTTATTGGATTGTACAACTAAAGATTGTTTCCCGGAGAAATCTACAAAATATTTTCTCAAAGACTCATGGTTGGCATTCACATGTTGGGCAAAACCTTGGCTAATCAGTAACCAAATCATATCCGGTGATAAAACGAACGGTCTATGATCTGCATAAGCCTGATACATGCCGCGGAAAAAAGAATTATACCCAAAATGTACTAAACTGTCAGGAGATTCACTTTTGGCAATTACATTAAATGGAGGTTTCCAGATGTCTTTTTCTGTAATTCTAATGGTTAATTCATTATCAGATAACATCAGGTATCTGTAGATTTCATCGGGCGAAGCCACAGGATGCAACTTTTCGGGTTTGGAGAGTTGCTCAACTTCAAAAGTCGTTCCATTTTGAGCAGCTGCGGAAGTGCTGCATAGAATGAATAAATAGAATAGTAGTTTTTTCATAATACTAAATTTGTTTTATGGTTTGTACCTCAAATGTTTTCCTGTTGACAGATTATGGATAACAATATACAAATATACTATTATTAGAAATGGGATCGCAATGATATCGAATCTTTTTTATGACCTGTGTCTCTAAAAAAATAAATGCATATTATTCTAGAGATCTATTTATTCGGAAAATTGTAGTAAGTTTGCTCTGATAATCGAAGATAATGTCTCAGCGTAAGATCATACATATCGATATGGACGCTTTCTACGCCTCTGTAGAACAGCGCGATAATCCGGAACTTCGTGGCAAACCTCTGGCAGTGGGGCATGCCGAGGAGCGGGGAGTGGTAGCGGCGGCGAGTTATGAAGCCCGGCGCTATGGCGTCCGCTCAGCTATGGCTTCACAGAAGGCAAAGAAACTTTGTCCGCAATTGATATTTGTACATGGTCGAATGGATGTTTATAAGTCCGTCTCCCGTCAGATACATGAAATCTTTCATGAATATACCGATATAATCGAACCTCTTTCTTTGGATGAGGCTTTTCTGGATGTGACGGAGAATAAAAAAGGAATCTCTTTGGCGGTAGACATAGCAAAGGAAATAAAGCTCCGCATCCGTCAAGAACTGAATTTGGTCGCGTCAGCCGGTGTCTCTTATAATAAGTTTTTGGCGAAGATCGCCTCAGACTATCGAAAACCGGATGGCTTGTGCACTATTCATCCTGAACAAGCGCTTGATTTCATAGCCCGTCTTCCGATTGAATCTTTTTGGGGAGTGGGTCCTGTGACGGCAAAGAAGATGCATCTGCTGGGTATCCATAATGGACTTCAGCTACGTAAGTGTTCGCTTGAAATGCTGACTGCCCATTTTGGAAAGGTCGGGTCGCTTTATTATGAATGTTCCCGTGGCATTGACGAACGTCCCGTAGAGGCGGTTCGTATCCGAAAGTCTATCGGCTGTGAGCGGACATTGGAAAAGGATATTTCCGCCCATTCTTCCGTTATCATCGAACTATATCATGTGGCGGTAGAACTGATTGAGCGGCTTCAGCATAAAGAGTTTAAAGGGAATACATTGACTCTGAAAATTAAGTTTCATGATTTTAGTCAGATTACCCGAAGTATTACCCAATCGCAGGAACTGACTACCTTAGACCGTGTGCTGCCCCTTGCTAAAGAATTACTAAAAAGTGTGGAGTACGAACAACATCCGATACGGCTCATCGGACTTTCCGTATCCAATCCGAAAGAAGAGACGGACGAACAGCGCGGAGTTTGGGAACAACTGAGTTTTGAGTTTAGCGACTGGGAATAAAGCAGCCTTCAGATTGATAGTAACGACGGTTTTACGGAAGCTCGAACAGAGCCTCTGTTTACTTGGAACAGAGTGTCTGTTTACTTAGAATGAAGGCTCTGTTTGCTCTGAACAGAGCGTCTGTTTACTGGGGATAATAAGGCACTTATATACTTTTTCTTGAAGTCTGTACTTTTTTGTCATGAGGTTCGTATGATTTGCTCACCTTACTTTTTCAGAGATGTACTATCTTTGCCATACTTAAACGAACAAAAATACCATGAATCGAATGAAGCATTTTATTAGTTTTCTTTTGGTAGTTGTCCTTGGAAGTTTTTCTTTCAAAGCGAATGCCTATACTGAACGCAATATGCTGCAAAAAGCAGCAGACGAAACTACGTTGAAAAGTGTATTGGTAATGAAGCAGGCGTGGGTACCTTACCCGGCTTACACCGACCGTGCCGCATGGGACTCACTGATGGGACCTAACAAGCAACGTCTTATCGCAGCAGGAGAGAAGCTTCTCGATTACAAGTGGCAACTTATCCCCGCTACTGCCTATCTTGAATATGAACGTACCGGTAATCGTAAAATAATGGAAGTTCCCTATGATGCTAACCGTCAGGCATTGAATACGCTGATGCTGGCAGAACTGGCAGAAGGCAAGGGGCGTTTCATCGATCAGTTGCTGAACGGAGCTTACATGAGTTGCGAGATGAATTCATGGGTATTGTCTGCTCATCTGCCCCGACAAAGTAGTAAGCGTTCTCTTCCCGATTTCCGTGAACAAATTATTGATCTTGGTTCCGGTGGATATGGTGCATTGATGGCTTGGGTGCATTATTTCTTCCGTAAGCCTTTCGACAAAATCAATCCGGTTGTTTCTCTGCAAATGCGTAAAGCGATTAAAGAACGTATCCTCGATCCATATATGAATGATGATGATATGTGGTGGATGGCATTCAACTGGCAGCCGGGTGAGATTATCAACAACTGGAATCCTTGGTGTAATTCTAATGCTTTGCAGTGTTTTCTTTTGATGGAAAATAATAAAGACCGTCTGGCAAAAGCGGTGTATCGTTCGATGAAATCGGTCGATCAGTTTATCAACTTTGTGAAGTCTGACGGAGCTTGCGAAGAGGGAACTTCTTATTGGGGACATGCGGCAGGTAAGCTATATGATTATTTGCAAATACTTTCCGATGGTACAGGAGGCAACATATCTCTGTTCAATGAACCGATGATTCGTCGTATGGGAGAGTATATGTCCCGTTCTTATGTCGGTAATGGCTGGGTAGTGAACTTTGCCGATGCTTCCGCACAAGGCGGTGGTGATCCTCTGTTGATCTATCGTTTTGGTAAGGCTGTCAACAGCGATGAAATGATGCATTTTGCAGCTTATCTGCTGAATGGCAGAAAACCTTATGCAACAATGGGAAACGATGCATTCCGTTCCCTTCAGTCTCTGATTTGCTGCAATGATCTTGCCAAAGAAACGCCAAAGCATGATATGCCTGACGTAACCTGGTATCCCGAAACAGAATTCTGCTACATGAAGAATAAGAATGGAATGTTTGTGGCTGCCAAAGGTGGTTTTAATAACGAAAGTCATAATCATAATGACGTGGGAACTTTCTCTTTATACATGAATACGATTCCTGTCTTTATCGACGCCGGAGTGGGTACGTATACCAAACAGACATTCAGCAAAGACCGTTACACCATTTGGACCATGCAGAGCAATTATCATAACCTGCCGATGATTAACGGTATACCGCAGAAATACGGTCAGGAGTATAAGGTGACAAACACCACTTGCGACGAAAAGAAACGCGTTTTCACTACTGATATAGCTAAAGCTTATCCGGCTGAGGCGAAAGTGAAGAACTGGAACCGTTCGTATGCACTGGACGACCGTAAGCTGACTATCACTGACAGTTACACTCTGAACGAAGTTGTAGCTCCCAATCAGGTAAATTTTATGACTTGGGGGAATGTGACTTTCCCTTCACCGGGTAAAATTCAGATTGAAGTAAAAGGGCAGAAAGTAGAACTGGACTATCCGGTCCAATTCAAAGCTGAACTGGAAACCATCCAATTGGATGATCCGCGCCTCTCTAATGTATGGGGCAAGGAGATTTATCGCATCACACTAAAAACAAACGAGAAAAAAGAGACTGGAAATTATAAGTTTGTTATTCAACAAGTGAAATAGAATTTAGCAGATAAAGTAGAAACAAGAAATAACGTATAAACAATTAAATCGCAGTAAGATGAAAAAAGTATTATTAGTCGGTCTTTTGGCTGTCGCCGGAGTAAGCGTAAGTGCTCAGAATCTGATCAAGAATGAAAAGTTTGCTACGGAAGTAACGAATAAGGTTACCAACCCTAACAAGGCTACAGCAGGTGAGTGGTTCATCATGAATAATGAGGCAGACGGTGTGACAACCATCGCTTGGGAACAAACCGGGGATGCCAAATATCCGAATGCCATGAAAATAGATAATTCGGGTGCAGAAAAGAATACTTCCTGGTATAAAGCTTTTCTGGGACAACGTATTACCGACGGCTTGGAGAAAGGTATCTATGTGCTGACTTTCTATGCAAAAGTGAAAGAAGCAGGGACTCCGGTCAGTGTATATATCAAGCAGACGAATGAAGAAAAGAATGATAACGGTAAGCTGAACACTACCTTCTTTATGCGTAGAGATTATGATGCTGATGCTCAGCCTAATGCTTCCGGTGCACAGTATAACTTCAAAATCAAGGATGCGGGCAAATGGACAAAGGTTGTTGTTTACTATGACATGGAACAGGTGGTGAATACTATCAGCAGTAAGAAGTCCAATCCTGATATGGAAGTGTCTGATACGGATGATGATGCTGCTATCCTGAAGGATTGTTACGTAGCTATCCTTGGACAGAATAAAGGTGGGGTAGTAGAAATCAGTGACGTGACTTTGAAGAAGAAATAAGAAGAAAATAAAAAAGAAAGAGCGGAGAACCAATCGGTTGCTCCGCTCTTTTCATGATATATATTAGTGTGTTTAATTACATGGCAGGCTGCTTCGTCAGCAGTTTTTGAAGTTTACCATTCAAGGTTTGGCACATAGCACCGTTTCCCATTGCTTGATAACGTTTAATACGGTACTGTAACATCATGATTTTTTCATTTGCATTCTTTTTCATAATTTGTTTCCTCTTTTTTTGCCCTCCACGTTTTGAAGAGCGGTTTTACATCTTGTTTTCTTTATTAACACTGCAAAGATACAAAATGTTTTTGAATTATATGCTGTAAAACATAAAAATCTTCTTTTTCTTATGAAATTTCTTTTTATAAGAGGTTCGAACACGGAGATGTTACAAACCTGTTACAATTTTCCCGCTGTTTTCTTTTGATGACAATATTATTCTTATCCATCACATTTTTATGTAGTTATCTAGGCATTCAGAAAATATTCTTGTATTTTTGTGAGACAGCAATCTTATTATCTAAAATAAACCAAACACTCTTATGAAAACATTCATCCATCTAGTATCTGTTTTGATTCTCTCGATTGTGCTGTTTGCCTGTAGCAATGCTCATTTCCTGAAAGAAGAGGATTATCGGAATCAAGTAACCAAAGACTTTGAACAAAAAAAACAGGCGCTTCCTCGTGGAGACTTATTTACTGTTTTGTCGAATCCTGACTTGTCTGTGTATGAGCAGGAAGCTTTGATGTTTCTCTATGCGTATATGCCGATAGGGGATGTAACGGATTATTCGGGAGATTATTATTTGGAGAATGTTCGGTTATCCGGTCAGACACGTGCCGAGATGCCTTGGGGAGATAAGGTCCCGAACGAATTGTTCCGGCATTTTGTGTTACCTATTCGGGTGAATAATGAGAATTTGGATGACTCCCGCCGGGTATTTTATGGAGAATTGAAGGATAGGGTAAAGCATCTTTCCATGAAAGATGCCATTCTGGAAGTGAATCACTGGTGCCACGAAAAGGTGGTGTATCGTCCGAGCGATGCGCGTACGAGTTCTCCGCTGGCATCGGTGAAGACGGCGTATGGACGCTGTGGAGAAGAATCCACGTTTGCTGTGGCTGCATTGCGTTCGGTAGGTATTCCGGCACGGCAGGTATATACTCCCCGCTGGGCGCATACGGATGATAATCATGCCTGGGTGGAAGCATGGGCAGATGGCCAGTGGTATTTTATTGGGGCTTGCGAGCCGGAACCGGTTTTGAATCTGGGATGGTTCAATGCTCCTGCTAGCCGGGGAATGCTGATGCATACAAAGGTATTCGGTCGCTATAACGGTCCGGAAGAAATTATGCTTGAAACTCCTAATTATACGGAAATCAATGTGACAGAGAATTATGCGCCGACAGCAAAAGCAATAGTGACTGTGACGGATGTGAGTGGAAATCCTATTTCCGGTGCCAGAGTTGATTTTAAGGTATATAATTACGCCGAGTTCTATACAGTAGCTACAAAATATACGGATGCTGACGGGCAAGTATCATTGACAGCCGGAAAAGGAGATATGCTGGTATGGGCTTCCAGTGAAGGAAAGTTCGGCTTTACCAAATTATCATTTGGAAAACAATCGGAGTTGGCCTTAGTACTGGATAAAAAAGAAGGAGATATCTTTGAAGTGGATCTTGATATGGTTCCTCCTGTAGAGAATGCCAATTTGCCTGAAGTAACACCGGAGCAACGGGCAGAAAATGACCGGCGGATGGCTCTGGAAGACTCTATCCGCAATTCGTATATCGCTACTTTTCCGACTGCTGCGCAGATTGATTCTATAGTTTCCGGATGGAAAGGGACAAAAACTTCTAGTGTGAAGAAAAGTTTATGTTCTTTCTTAGTGGATGCCAGAGGAAATTATGATGTGTTAATTCGTTTTCTGCAGGAGGCTGATCGACAAGGAAAATTGCTGAAAGCTGCTGCGCTATTATCTATCATTAACGAAAAAGACCGTCGTGATGTTTCTTATGAGGTATTGATGGATCATTTCATGTATACAGAAGATGATTCTAATAGTTCATACGTGTGCGCTTTACCGGGGCCTGTTTGTATGAGTGATCCTCCGGAATTAAAAATACATGAAATTTTCAAACCACGTATTTCTATGGAGACATTGACTCCTTACAGATCTTTCTTCCAGTCAAAGTTTTCGGAAGCGGAAGTAGATACATTCCGTAATCGTCCACAAGCTTTGGTAGAGTGGGTAAACCGTTATGTGACTGTCGACGGAACGCATAATTCTCAGGGGATACCTGTTTCCCCGGAAGGAGTCTGGCGTTCTCGGGTGGCTGATTCACATTCGCGGGATATATTCTTTGTTGCGTTGGCACGTAGCATGAATATTCCTGCTTATATAAATAGTATGAATGGGAGTGTATCTTATTATATGACTTTTGAAGATAACGGTTATTTTTGGAATGAATCCGTGGATGTTAACTTCGATAAAGCAGAAAGCGTAGAAACGCCCAAAGGAATATATCGGATGTATGATGGAAACAAACCCATTGCAAATGGTGATGACAGAGTGAAGTATTATAGTAAGTTTACGATCTCCAGAATAGAAGATGGAAGGCCGATATTAATTGATTGTGATGAAAATAATCCTCAATTGAGGAATATAGGAGTATTGGATGCCGGTTATTATTTGCAGGTGACAGGTACGCGATTGGCTGACGGTGGTGTGTTGGCTAGAATTTCATCTTTTGTATTGCCGATGCAGAAAGATGACTTGAAATTGGAAGCTACAAAAGTTTCTTATCATTTACGTGAATCAGGTGAGAAAGTTGCTGTAATTGGCGGGTTTAATTCCGAGTCTCTTTTTACTCCAGTGGAAGAAATGGGGCAGAAGACAACACTTTTGGATAGGCAAAGTTTGTTGCAAGCTTGTGGCCGCGGCTACTTTATAGTCGGGATACTAGGTCCGGGGCAAGAACCCACCAACCATGCTTTGCATGATATTGCAGCTTTAAAATCTGACTTAGAGAAATGGAACCGGAAAATGGTATTGCTTTTCCCGGATGAAGCACAATGTAAGAAGTTCCATCCTTCCGAGTTTCCTGAGTTGCCTTCTACCGTTATTTATGGTATAGATACGGATGGAATTTGCAAACAGATAGTGGATAATATGAAACTGAAACATAAAAATAGTTTGCCGATATTCATCATTGCCGATACTTTCAACCGGGTAGTCTTTGTCTCTCAGGGATATACGATTGGTCTGGGAGAGCAATTGATGAAAGTAATACATGGATTATAAGGTGAAGCCAGAGTGCAATAATCGTTAATTCTTATTATTCATACATTGTTTTTGGAAAAGAATGATTACGTTTGCAGCAAATTATGGCAAAGTACATTTTTGGCATATTAGCATGCGCATTTCTGGCTTTGGGATTTACTCATATTTCCAACAAAGAATTGCAGGGATTTCAGAAAGAAACTGGAGTCCCGGCAATTGATATGTCCTACAATGAGGGAGCAAATTGCTGTATCTCTTCTGCCGGTTTTGATAAATCATGTAAAGAAACTCATTCGTTGCTGACTGACGGAACTTACGGCAGTAAAGTTAGCGACTGTATTTTTGATAATCTCTCTTTTCCAAGAAGCATTGTTCCTTTCAAGAATTTGAGGTTCAATACTACCAATACTGCAATTCTACAGATATTGAGCTCGTTGAATACGATGCTTCCGGAGAAACGTCTGAGCCATACTTGCTTTGATGTCAATTACACAAAATATTCGTGTAAATACTACGTCTATACATTAGCCCATATTCTTATTTAGGCTACATTGTTTTCCTTTGGCAGGGTGAGAAATGTCTTTCTCGCTGCCCCTCCTTATTATTTATTGTTCCTATAAACGTATGATATACTTCCCGGATACCAAGTTAAGGTGTCGGGATCAAAATATTGTGTTTTTCGTTGTGAAACGGGAGTTACGTCGTATAGAAGCAAAGATGTATACCGAAGTGATTCAGGCAAGTAACATCTGCCGATTGTTTCTATATGGATGATGAGGAGTGCCCGATGGGATTAAACTTTCATGTGTGTCTAAATTTTATAATGATTATACCATTGGGCGCCTCTTCTTTTTTTTGAATACTATTATATAACCTATATTTATATTGCTATGATTGATTTATTAATATCTACTTTTGCTATGATGGGACTAACCTTTCTCATCGGTTTTTTTGTTGCAGCGGTCATCAAGCTGATTGCCTATGCGGCAGATTCTTTTGATTTTTATAGTTCTCATCGTCTGGAACTGTTGAGGTTACACCGTTGGCGACAACATCGGCAGAAAGTAGAAAGGCTTGTAAGGCAGATGCCGCTTGAAGCCGAAGAGACTTTGGGAGATTACCGCGAAGATTTCAGTCGTGGAATCAACCGGAATTTTTCCGGCTATTCCGGTTATTATCATGGGGTAAGTCCGGGTGCTTCAGAAAAGAACCTGATGGATTATTATTATCCGCGGGATACACGTGAGTTCTTTCTCAAAGAAGAAGAGCTGGCACATACCAACAAAAAGAATTTAAAGAAATCTACTACCAACAAGCAATAAAATAACGTTTATTTATGGAAAATATTGATTTTGCCACCCTCTTTCAGGGCATTGGAACAATGATGGAAAGTGGCTGGCTGCTGGCTTCTGCCAGAGTCTTTCTGGTACTTCTGGGGTTGTTACTTATCTATCTCGGGTGGAAGGGAGTGCTCGAGCCTATGGTCATGATCCCGATGGGGCTAGGCATGGTAGCTATCAACTGCGGAACATTGATGATGCCGGATGGCACATTAGGCAACCTTTTTCTCGACCCGATGCTTTCGGATACGGATGATCTGATGAATACGATGCAGATAGACTTTCTGCAGCCTGTCTATACGCTGACATTCAGTAACGGGCTTATAGCTTGCTTTGTCTTTATGGGCATCGGAACACTGCTGGATGTGGGCTTCTTGCTTCAGAAACCGTTTGCGAGTATTTTCCTTGCTTTATGTGCCGAGCTTGGCACGTTCCTTACGGTACCCATCGCTTCCGCCCTTGGACTGACTTTGAAGGAGAGTGCCTCCGTTGCTATGGTAGGTGGTGCGGATGGCCCGATGGTATTGTTTACTTCGCTGGCTCTGGCAAAGCATTTGTTTGTCCCTATCACGGTAGTTGCCTATCTGTATCTGGGACTGACGTATGGAGGTTATCCTTATCTGGTCAAACTATTAGTTCCTAAACGTTTCCGTGCCATTAAGATGGTAAGTAAGAAGGCACCGAAGAACTATGACGCCAAAGTGAAACTGGCCTTTTCGGCTGTTCTTTGCGCAGTACTCTGCTTCTTGTTTCCGGTAGCTTCTCCATTGTTCTTTTCCCTGTTTTTAGGAGTTGCTGTCCGCGAATCGGGTATGAAGCACATTTATGATTTTGTCAGCGGTCCGTTGTTGTATGGTTCAACCTTTATGTTAGGCGTATTGCTGGGTGTGCTTTGCGACGCGCATCTGTTGCTTGATCCGAAAATACTGAAATTGCTGGTATTAGGTATCGTTGCCTTATTGCTTTCCGGTATCGGAGGAATTATCGGCGGATACATTATGTACATTGTCAAGCGGGGAAATTACAATCCGGTGATTGGTATCGCTGCTGTCAGTTGCGTACCTACCACCGCAAAAGTTGCCCAGAAGATAGTAAGCAAGGACAATCCGGATTCGTTCGTTCTGGGAGATGCCTTGGGAGCCAATATCTCAGGAGTAATCACCTCAGCTATTATTACGGGTATCTATATTACGATTATCCCTTATTTATAGCCTGAATGGTATCTGTCACTCTTTGGGCGGTGGTAACATTTCGTTCGTATTCGTCGATATGTACAGTGCCGCCCATCGATACTGATTCATTTTTATACTTCATATCGCTTTTGATGCTTTCACGTGCAGAGAAATGAAACTCCTGTATACCGGTTTCTGAGGCAATGCGAGCGATATTCTTCTCGTTTACGCCACATCCGGCAAGCAGGATGATTCTTCCGGAAGCCTGTTGCTGCAATTCTTTGAGTAAAGGAATGCCGATTTCGGCAGTAGGTTGCTGACCGGAAGTAAGAATGCGGTTGCAGCCCAGTTCGATAATCTGTTCCAAAGCCTTTTCAGGATTGCAGCATACATCAAAAGCACGGTGAAAGGTAACCGATAAGCCTTGCGAGGCCTTCATTAACTCTTGCATCGCAGGAAGGTCGATCTCTCCGTTTGCTGTCAGACAACCGAATACAATTCCGTCAGCTCCTAATTGCCGTGCCATTTCGATATCTTTCAGCATCGTCTTCACTTCGATGGGAGAATAAAGGAAATCTCCTCCACGCGGGCGGATGATGACATGCAGACGAGTCGTTGTCAGCATCTCACGTGCTGTCGATATCTCTCCGTAAGAAGGGGTCGTTCCGCCTTCCGGAATACCTGCACATAACTCTACCCGATTGGCTCCGCCTGCCTGTGCTGCCAGGCAGCTTTCTACTGAATTGGCACAGACTTCAAATTGAAACTTTTTCATAAGCTGATACTTTTAGACTGCATGTTGCTGTGCGATACCGCCAACATGAAAGATAAATGGTGATAAGCTAAAAAAGGGCGAATTGCTTCGCCCTTATATTGAATCTTCTTTTGAATATTTACTTATTTAGCGAAACTAACCGCACGTGTTTCACGGATCACGGTGATCTTCACCTGTCCCGGATAAGTCATCTCATCCTGAATCTTCTTGGCGATTTCACCGGACAAGCTTTCAGTCTGTTTATCGTCGATCTTGTCCGCACCTACAATTACGCGGAGTTCACGTCCTGCCTGAATAGCATAAGTCTTGGTTACGCCCGGATAAGCCATGGCCAATTGTTCAAGGTCATTCAGACGCTTGATATACGCCTCTACGATTTCGCGGCGTGCGCCCGGACGTGCACCGGAGATAGCATCACAAACCTGTACGATAGGAGCCAGCAAACTGGTCATTTCCGTTTCGTCGTGGTGAGCGCCGATAGCGTTGCAGATATCCGGTTTTTCTTTGTACTTCTCGGCAAGTTTCATACCCAGCAATGCATGTGGCAATTCCGGTTCTTCATCGGGTACTTTACCGATATCATGCAGCAGACCTGCACGTTTTGCCTTCTTCGGGTTCAGTCCCAGTTCCGATGCCATCACAGCACAAAGGTTGGCTGTTTCGCGGGCATGCTGCAACAAGTTTTGGCCATACGAAGAGCGATATTTCATCTTACCGATAATACGGATCAGTTCCGGATGCAGACCATGGATACCAAGGTCGATTGTCGTACGTTTACCGGTTTCGATAATTTCCTCTTCGACCTGTTTGCGTACTTTAGACACGACTTCCTCGATACGTGCCGGATGGATACGTCCGTCTGTTACCAGTTGGTGAAGAGCCAGACGGGCAATTTCACGGCGAACCGGGTCAAAAGCAGAAAGAACGATTGCTTCCGGAGTATCGTCTACAACGATTTCAACGCCGGTAGCGGCTTCCAGTGCACGGATATTGCGTCCTTCACGTCCGATAATACGTCCTTTGATTTCGTCTGATTCGATATGGAATACTGTCACGGAGTTTTCGATGGCAGTTTCGGTAGCTACCCGTTGGATAGACTGGATAACAATACGTTTTGCTTCTTTGCTGGCAGTCAGTTTCGCATCATCCATGATGTCATTGATAAATGACTGTGCCTGCGTTTTAGCTTCTTCTTTCAGTGATTCGACCAGGCGTTCTTTTGCTTCATCGGCAGACAGACCGGAGATTGTTTCCAGCTTTTCTATTTCCTGATGTTGCAGTTTGTCCAGTTCTTCTTTTTTCTTATCAACGATCACAAGCTGTGCTTCCAGGTTTTCCTTTACAGCTTCGGCTTCCAGTTTCTTGCGCTGGATTTCCTCCTGACGCTGGCTAAGCACCATTTCGCGTTGTTTCAGTTTATTTTCCGCCTGCTGAATTTTTTGATTACGCAGTGCCACTTCTTTTTCCAAATCAGCTTTCTTGTTCAGGAATTTCTCCTTTACTTCCAGCAATTTGTTTTTCTTAATTACTTCAGCTTCAGTTTCCGCATCTTTCAGAATACTATCGTATTTAGACTTCAGTACGTACCGGAAAAGTACATATGAAAGGATTCCTCCTACGACGAAGCAAGCAATTGCTGTTGCTATTATTGCTATCATTCTTACATTAATTTAGTTATATAAATAAAAACGCACCGCCAAATATCAAAACAGTCATTGCTCGGATATTCTGCAGTGCGTGGTGTTTTCTTTATCAGTGAATAGCTCGGTGGCATTATTCTTTTTGGAAATAATCCTCCAGCAATTCCGTTAGTTCTTTTACCTTTTCCGTATACGGAGTGGTATCGTTACGTTGCATTAATTGCAGTTTCTCCAACGAGAACTGATAGGCTACCATGGCAATAATCTTTTCCGGTTCAAGGTTTTTATAGTATTCCCGGTACGCATTAAGCCTGATGTTTACCTGCTTGGCTGCTTCCCGTACCATTTCTTCTTCCTGTCGGTTAATGGTTAACGGGTAGTTTGAGTCTGCTATTTGCAGGTTTATCTTTATTTTATCGTTCATACATCTTTCTTCTTTACTCGTTTAATAAAGCGATGCATTTATCGACTTCACGCACTAATTTTGACAATCGCAGCTTCGTCTCTTTTACGTCGCTGCCGTTAAGGCTGATTGTCGTAGCTGTTTTTAGGTTTGTATAGTTGACTTCCAATTCATCATACTGAGCTTGCACCTTCTCGTTCTTTAACTTTTCGTTTTCAAGAAGTTTTCTCAACCCGGCATTTTCACGCTTTAATTCATCGTGCAAATACATTAAATGCCGTAGCTGCGTTTCAAAGGTACTCAATAACTTTTTTTCTTCTTCTGTCATTACTACACCAAAATTGTACACAAAAATACGATTAACTCTGATATTACAAAAACTTTTCGGGAGAAAATATGCTTTTTAGCCTTAAAATAGTGGATTACATGGGTGAAGGAGATAAAATACATGAGGCTATCTGTGTAAATCTTTTCTTTATGAACAACCCGGCAGGTACAAAAGGTACATTAGGTACACCCTATAATTTTTTCACACACAGGCGTGCGTATGTGCGCACGTATATATATCGCGTATATAATTAATGTTCGTGCGTGTGTGTGCTAAAGGAAGCCTTAGAAAAGTGTACTTATTGTACCTGTTGATAACTTAGTGCTTTGCATGAGCCAAAGCTAAGCTTTACGACTCTTAAAGCATAGCTTTGGCTCACTCAAAGCTATGCTTTATACATTTCCCCTTTTCAAACTGCATTATTCATGAATCTCATGACTTTATTCTTTATCTTTTCTTGGTGATCACTTGTTTGCTAACCCTCTCTTCGTTACCCTGGTGCATTCTAAATAAACTCTTCTTTTTAGTGGTTTCGGTCTTTTAATTCGTTCATAAAATAATGTGGTTTCTATTATTATTGAGTTTCCTGTCGGTGGATAATCAAGAGATGAAAATAATTATTTGTTGAAGGAAAATTTCCTTTTCAGATGGAAAATAGGGCATTTTTGCGTCATAATGAACAAATATTGTCCTTTATTGATTTGTCGTTTTCCTTTTTTACAGAGATTTTCCAGTAAGTTTGCGTACCGAACTAACGGACTCAAATTATAAACATAAATATTTGTATCAGCTAACCATGAAAAAGTATTATTTACTATCTCTTATTTCTGCTTCTTTGATTGGAGCAACTTGTATTCAATGTACTTCTCCCAAACAAAAGACAGGAGAGAATACTCTTCCGCAAAAGAGTGAACTGTTTGTATCATTGCCTGATTATTGTCCGACTCCGGACGGTATGGCTATTGCTCCTAATGGAGATTTGATTCTGGCATGTCCCAATTTTGCAGATATCACACAGCCTGCTTGTCTGATGCGTATTACTAAGGACGGATCGGTTTCGAAATGGCTCGATGTTCCTGTGTTGGAAGAAACCGGATGGGCTTCTCCGATGGGGCTTGCCTTCAACGAAGAAGGTGACTTGTTTATCAGTGACAATCAAGGCTGGAGCGGTGCAGAGAAAGCAAAGAACAAAGGACGTGTACTTCGTTTGAAGTTTGAAAATGACCAGTTGAAAGAAACCATTACGGTAGCATCCGGTCTGGAGCATCCGAACGGTATTCGTATTCGTGACGGAAAATTATATGTGACTCAAAGTTCATTGTCGCAGATAAAAGACCCTTCCGGTCTGCTTGTCAGTGGCGTATACTGTTTTGACATGAACGATCGTGACATTGTAGTAACCAACACTTCGGCTGATAAGAACTTGCTGACTACGGTAATCACCAAAAATCCCGAAGTGCAGTACGGACTGGACGGAATTGTATTTAACGAGGCAGGCGACCTTTTTGTAGGCAACTTTGGTGACGGTGCTATTCATCGTATCAAGATGGACGCGGAAGGAAAAGTAGTCAGCAACGACGTCTGGGCACAGGATACGACTCAACTTCGTACTACAGACGGTATGTGTATCGACGATAAAGGTAACATCTGGGTAGCAGACTTCTCTGCAAATGCCGTTGCGCGTGTAGATAAAAACGGAAAGATTGAGCGCATTGCGCAAAGTCCCGATTGCGACGGAAGCGATGGCGGACTGGATCAGCCCGGCGAACCGATCGTATGGAACGGTCAGGTGATTGTATCCTGCTTCGACCTGGTGACCGGACCGGACAAGGTGAATACCAAACACGATAAGCCTTTCACATTGGCTAAACTGGCATTGGAGTAATATCCCGCGCAAATCTACTATCATCAATCTAATAAAACACATTATTAATAATATGAAACACTATCTATCGACATTTGCCGGTTCTGCTATCTGTGGCGGCTTTGCATTCGGCATCTGGCCCGAACTTTGGAAGACATACGGTCTGATGGGAGGCTGGCTGGCGGCAACGCTGATTATCGGCATCATGTGGTATATGAATCACTATAATGGAGCGATTCTGAATCCTCCGGGAAAAATATGGCTGGATCAGGGCTGGTGCATTGGTTCTGCCGGGATCACTTGGGGAATTGTCCGCTTTCAGGGAGATATTACTAATTTCTTTTATGCCGTACCCACGCTGGTATGCTGCCTGATTGGCGGCGCATTGGCCGGAATTGTGGTATGGAAAATCCGTTCGTGCGATTGTGCCCGGAAAATAAATTAAGGAGGAGGATACAATGAGTGAATGGTTGCAAACCTACAATGAATGGTTGGGCATGTATAATGCCGGAATCATAACAAGTATTTTCGGTGCTTTTGCCGTGACGTTTACCGTATTGATGAGCTGGCCTAAATTGGTGAAGGACTTCGGTCCGATAGGCGGTTTTATGGCAGCTGCCCTTATCATTGGTACTTTCTGGCTGGTGAATCACAAACTTCCCGGTTTCGGTTTTTCTACCGGGCTGCTGAATGATGCCGACGGTTTACCGATGCAATTCAGTCTCATTCATCAGGGAAACCGTGGCAGTGCTCCCTGGGTAGACATGGGATGGGCAATTGCGATGGGCTTTATTCTGGCTGATGTGCTGTGTGCGCCGAAAGGTACGCGCAGCGGATTACTGAAAGAAGCGTTTCCCCGTTGGCTGGTGATTATTCTGGGTGGTATTGCCGGAGGAATCTTTGTCGGACTTACCGGATATACAAATGCGGCACTCTAAATCAATTAACTGAAAAAGGAAAATATAACATGTATATATTAGCACACGATCTGGGTACTAGCGGGAACAAAGCAACTTTGTTCGATGAATCGGGGCTTTTGGTAGCTTCGCGTACTGCTGCTTACCCTACCGACTACGCTTCCGGCAACCGGGCGGAACAGAATCCGCACCATTGGTGGAAAGCTATTGTAGACACAACACAGGCACTTCTCGAACTGGTATCGCCCAATGATATCGCAGGAGTAGCACTTAGCGGACAAATGATGGGATGTCTTTGTGTGGATAAGAACGGTCAGCCGCTTCGTCCGCACATGCTCTACTGTGACCAGCGTTCGCAGGAAGAAGAAGCAAAGTTGACCGATAAGATAGACCCGCTGCATTTCTATGAGATCACGGGACACAGAATCAGCGCTTCCTACTCTGTAGAAAAACTGATGTGGGTGAAGAAGCACGAACCGGAAATCTTCGCGCAGACAGCAAAGATGCTGAATGCAAAAGACTATATTAACTACCGTTTGTGTGGTACTATTGCCACTGACCCTTCAGATGCTTCGGGTACGAACGCCTATGATCTGAATCGTTGGCAATGGAGCGAAGAAATCATTGAAGCGGCAGAACTCGATCTTTCTTTATTTCCGGAAGTCCGTTCTTCTATCGATGTCATCGGGGAAGTGACAGGCGAAGCAGCCCGTGAAACAGGATTGCTTGCCGGAACTCCCGTCATCTGTGGTGGTGGCGACGGCAGCTGTGCCGGAGTAGGAGTAGGCTGTGTGGCTCCGGGCAATGCATACAACTATCTGGGGTCTTCATCCTGGGTAGCACTGACGGTGGAAAAGCCGATTGTGGACGAACAGCGTCGCACGATGAACTGGGCGCACGTAGTACCGGGTATGCTGCATCCGTCGGGAACAATGCAGGCGGCAGGTTCTTCTTACAACTGGATGATTAACCAGTTGTGTCAAAACGAACGGACACTGGCGGCTCAGTCAGGACGCAGCGTATTCGAACTGATTGACGAACAAATTATCTCATCTCCGATCGGTGCCAACAAGCTACTCTTCTTACCCTATATGCTGGGTGAGCGTACTCCTCGCTGGAATGTTGATGCCAAA
Source organism: Bacteroides faecis (assembly GCF_020091505.1). Classification (NCBI taxonomy): domain Bacteria; kingdom Pseudomonadati; phylum Bacteroidota; class Bacteroidia; order Bacteroidales; family Bacteroidaceae; genus Bacteroides; species Bacteroides faecis. The sequence continues at coordinate 2,795,423 of NZ_CP081916.1, forward strand.
GGTGCATTCATCGGTCTGACGCTGGGGCATACACACGGAGATATGTTGCGCGCCGTCATGGAAGGCATCACTTTAAATCTCGGATTTATTGTGAACATCTTCCGCAAGCATGTTCCTATCGATCAGGTAACAGTGATTGGCGGATGTGCACAGAATCCGATCTGGCGTCAGATGATGGCAGATATCTATCAGGCGGAAATCCGCGTACCCAATTATCTGGAAGAAGCGACTTCGATGGGAGCTGCTATTCTGGCAGGTATCGGTGCGGGTATATTTAAGGACTTCTCTGTGATCGACCGTTTTGTTCGTATTGAACAGACCGTACAGCCGATTCCGGAGAACGTGAAGAAGTATGAAGCCTGGATGCCTGTTTTCGATCAGGCTTATCATGCATTGTGTGAGATGTACACCGAGATAGCGAAAACTGAACTATAAATTATATAATCGAATAAGAATACAATGAAAACTGTGATTGTGCCGGCTCCCGGCAAAATTGAAATACGAGAGGTGGAAACACCTGCAATCAATGCATATCAGGCATTGGTAAAAACAGAAATGGTGGCATTGTGTAACGCTACCGACAGTAAACTGATTGCCGGACATTTTCCCGGCGTAGATGCATATCCGTTGGCTCTGGGACATGAGAATGCCGGAATCGTAGTAGCGGCAGGCGAGAAGGTTCGCAACTTTAAAGTAGGCGATCGTGCGATCGGCGGCCTCATTTCCGACTTTGGCGCGCAAGGCATTAATAGCGGCTGGGGCGGTTTCAGCGAATATGTAGTAGTGAATGACTTCGAAGTGCTGAAGGAAGAAGGACTTGCCACACCCGAACAGGGATGCTGGGACAGCTTTGAAATTCAGAATTCGGTTCCTTCGCATGTGCAGCCGGAAGAAGCGGTAATTTCCTGTACCTGGCGTGAAGTACTGGGAGCTTTCAAGGATTTCAACCTGACTCCGGGAAAGAAAGTGATTGTAGTAGGTTCCGGTCCGGTAGGATTGAGCTTCGTAAAGCTGGGCAAACTCTTCGGCCTGGGGCAGATTGATATTGTTGATATGCTTCCTGCCAAACTGGAAGTTGCCCGCCGTATGGGAGCCGACAATGGATATACACCTGCCGAAATCAGCACACCGGAATTTATAGCAGCCGCCAACCGCTCTTACGATGCAGTGATTGACGCCGTAGGACTCGATGTAGTAGTCAATTCCGTATTGCCGTTGGTAAAGATGGGCGGAGACGTCTGTGTGTATGGTGTTATGACGAAAAATCCGACATTCGACTTGTCGAAAGCACCTTATAACTTTGACCTGCACATGCATCAGTGGCCTACCCGTTCGGAAGAGAAAGCGGCTATGACCACGCTGGCTCAATGGATTGAGGAAGGCAGACTTTCTGCATCCGACTTTATCACACACCGTTTCAAGATAGAAGAAATTGAAGAAGCCTTTGCTGCAGTGAAACGTGGCGAAGTATTGAAGTGTGTATTGATTTTTTAACTAACATAATTAAATACCTTATAAGAATGGAAACTAAGAATATAAACGAAGTAATTGCAAATTTATCAGTAGAACAATTGGCAGGAATGATTGACCATACATTCCTTAAACCTTTCGGAACAGCCGAAAATATAGAAAAACTTTGTGCCGAAGCCCGTCAGTATAAGTTTGCGATGGTAGCTATCAATCCTGCGGAAGTAGAAACTTGCGTGAAATTGCTCGAAGGTTCCGGAGTACGTGTAGGAGCAGCTATCGGTTTCCCTCTGGGACAGAATACGGTAGAATGCAAAGCATTTGAAACTCGTGATGCCATTGCCAAAGGTGCCACAGAAATAGATACAGTGATCAATGTCCGTGCTTTACAGAAAGGACAGACTGACATCGTAAAGAAAGAAATCGAAGATATGGTTTCTATCTGCAAACCTGCCGGAGTGATCTGTAAAGTGATTCTTGAAACTTGCTATCTGTCTGACGAAGAGAAAGAGACAGTATGCCGCATTGCCAAAGAGGCCGGTGTAGACTTTGTGAAAACTTCTACCGGATTCGGCACAGCGGGAGCCAATGTGCATGATGTAGCGTTGATGCGTCGTGTAGTCGGTTCGGAAATTGGTGTGAAAGCTGCGGGCGGTATCCGTGACCTGGAGACTGCTTTGGCTTTAATTCAGGTGGGAGCTACCCGTATCGGTACTTCAAGCGGTATTCAGATTGTGGAAGCCTATAAAGAATTGAAGAAAGGCATGTAATATCTCTTTTTCAGGATGGTAATTAAGGTAAATAAGAAATCAAAATGATAAAATCAAGATTAATGAAGCTGTTGAAGTGGGGGATGGCATGTTGCATGCTCGTCTCTGTCGTTGCCTGGCAAACGAAAGACACTTCTTTTCAGCCGATCGACACAAACGGTTTTATCGCCGAAATGCAAAAGCAGTTTGCAGAAGTGCAGGCGATAAGGAAGAAAGATAATCATAGAGAAGAATTAGATCGTAAAATGAGAGATACGCACCGGATGCTGATGCACACCTATCCGGTCTATTACGATTGGTGGCTGCAAGACGGACAAGATGCGAAGAATGAAAAAGATGGCAAAGATGTCAATTGGTTTAGAGGCACTCTCAGCCGTCAGCTTTCCATGCGTTTGCAGAAGCTGAATGTCACTACTACCGTTAATGATACTCCGGAAAGTATTACAGCCGCTTTTCAGGCCTATCTGAAAGCATGTGAAGCAAGACGTGCAAAGCGTCTGGCTTCATTCACTGCCAACAGTCCGGAAATTGTATTCACAAAGTTCAGAACACTGCGTCCTTCCTTCTTCGCTTATACCGAAGGAGCTTCGGATGCCCGTGCCGAATGTAATTACATTGCAGGCGGTACATTGTCGAAGATTAAGATGAACGGCATCTGGGCGGAAGAGGAAACACTGATGACAGATGAAGATGGTGTATATCGTGATCCGAATCTGCATTTCGATGGTCAGCATCTGCTTTTCTCATGGAAGAAGTCGGCTAAGGAAGACGATTTCCATTTGTATGAGATGGACCTGAAGACTCGCGATATCAAGCAGTTGACTTTCGGTAAGGGACATGCTGATATCGAAGGAATCTATTTGCCCGATGAAAATATCCTTTTCAACTCCACCCGTTGCGGAAGTGCGGTAGACTGCTGGTTTACCGAAGTCAGCAATATGTACTTGTGTGACAGAGAAGGACGCTATATGCGCCAGGTAGGTTTCGACCAGGTGCATACCGTTACTCCTACATTGCTCGATGACGGTCGTATCGTTTATACCCGTTGGGATTATAACGACCGCGGACAGGTATGGGCACAACCGTTGTTCCAGATGAATCCTGATGGAACAGGACAGGCGGAATATTACGGTATGAACAGCTGGTTCCCGACGACGGTGGCACAAACCCGCCAGATTCCCGGTACTCGTAAAGTGATGACTGTATTTATGGGACATCATACTCCTCAACATGGTAAATTGGGTATTATCGATCCCGAAGCCGGACGTGACGAGAATGAAGGAACGATGTTCGTAGCTCCGCTTCGCAAGCCCGAAGCAGAACGTATCGACAGCTACGGACAGTTTACTGATCAGTACCAGCATCCTTTCCCGATGAATGAAACGGATTTTCTTATTTCTTATACTCCGCTGGGATATTATGTTGGGCATCCGATGGAATTTGGAATCTATTGGATGAATGTAGACGGAGAACGTGAATTGCTCGTTTCCGATTCGAAGATATCCTGCAACCAGCCTATATTGGTGGCTCCGCGCACCCGTCCCTTCCAGCGTTCGTCTTCGGTAGACTATACGAAGAATGACGGTGTGTATTATATGCAGAACATTTACGAAGGCAATGGTTTGAAAGGTGTGAAACCGGGAACGATCAAGCAGCTTCGTGTGGTAGAAATACAGTTCCGTGCGGCAGGTATCGGCGAAGTGAACGGTGATGATAAAGGAGGAGGTGCATTGGCCAGTTCTCCGGTAGGAGTAGGTAATGCTGCCTGGGATGTGAAGAGAGTGATAGGGGTGACCGATGTATATCCGGATGGCTCCGCTTTCTTTAAAGTTCCTGCACGCAGACCGTTATATTTCCAGGCATTGGATGAAAATGGCCGTGTGGTACAGACTATGCGCAGCTGGTCTACCCTTCAGCCGAACGAGGTACAGAGTTGTGTGGGATGTCATGAACATAAGAACACCGTTCCGGTGGCAGGACATCCGGTATCTATGGCAATGAACAAAGGTATCAAGGCTTTGATACCGGAAGATGAAATGGGAGAACGTAACTTCAGCTATCTGAAAGAAATTCAGCCGATTTGGGACAAGCATTGTATTTCTTGCCATGACGGAGTGAAACAGCCGATGAGTCTGAAAGGCGAGTTGCAGGTGCTTGATAAGCGAAGCAAGAGAAAATATGCACAGTCTTATCTGAGTCTGACGCATGCCCGTATGGATGGTCCTGATGGTCCGTGGAGAGGCAATGCCCATCATCCGGAAGTAAACTGGATCAGCGCTTTGTCCGAGCCGACTTTGTTACCTCCTTATTTTGCAGGGTCTAACACAAGTAATCTGATCAAACGCCTGGAAGAAGGTCATGGAGGCACCAAACTGACTCCGCAGGAGATACGTAAAGTTTCTCTCTGGATCGACTTGCTCGTTCCTCAGATCGGAGATTACCGTGAAGCGAACAACTGGTCACAACATGACCTCGAATATTACGACCGCTACGACAAGAAAAGGAAAGCAGCTCGTGCGGAAGAGCAGGAGAATATTCGCCAGTACATTCAATCCCTTCAAACTAAACAACAGAAATAATGAAAAAGATATTAATACCTGTTAGTATCATAGCTGTACTTCTTTGCACTGCTGCGAAAGATGCTGATCAGACAGTTATTTCGCCGGATCGTCTGTTTTTGGCGGATAATGGAAAATCCTTGTTTGTTACCAACAGAGCAGGTAGCGAACTGATAAAAATGTCGGCTGACGGAAAGGAGATGGAACAAAAAGTGGAGTTCTCTTCTCCGGTCAACGCCATGACACAAGACCCTGACGGAAACCTCTGGGTAGTGTGCGACGGAAACTACGGCATGATGTACCAACTGGACGGAAAAAAACTTTCGATACAGTCTAAAACAAAAAGCGGTGCTACTCCTTCGGATATTTTGTACAACCCTTTGTCTCAATCACTTTGGGTAGCACAACGGTTCAACAACGAGCTGTGGGAGATAGACCCCGCAACACGTAAGGTAAAAGCGAAAATCACTGTCGGACGTGAGCCGGTGGCAATGGCTTCCTTTGCCGGTGACTCTTGTCTGCTGATAGCAAACAATATGCCGGAAATGCCGTCTACAGCCTATCCGCTTGCAGCCCAGCTCGATATTGTCGATGTGTCTTCAAAGAAGGTGGCAAGCCGTATCATGCTTCCCAACGGTTCTACAGATGTGAAATCGATAGCGGTAGACAAGAATCGTGCGTATGCGTATGTCACTCACTTGATTGCCCGTTATCAGTTGCCTACCAATCAGCTGGATCGCGGATGGATGGCTACGAATACGTTGTCCATTATCGATCTGAAGGCGAGAAAGCTGCTGACTTCCGTATTGTTGGATACTCCCCAAAAAGGAGCTGCCAATCCGTGGTCGGTGATTGTCACCCCGGATGACAAGCAGATTATTGTAGCTGCTGCCGGAAGTCAGGAGCTGGTTCGCATTGACCGCATTGCCCTGCACGAACGTCTGGCGAAGGCAAAACAAGGAGTGATGGTGACACCTTCCGTGAAGTCCTGGAATAATATACCGAATGATGCCGGTTTTTTGTATGGCATCCGCGACTTTATCCCTACACAGGGTAAAGGTCCCCGTTCGGTTGTTGCTACCGGCAATAAGATTTATACAGCCAATTATTATACTTCGGAACTGGTTTCTATGGATATGAACGGCAAGAATCTCAATAAACAAGTTTTGGGTGCTCCGCTGGCTTTCACCAAAGTAGGCAAGGGAGACATGTATTTCCATGATGCGACAATCTGCTTCCAGAACTGGCAGAGTTGCGCTACCTGCCATCCGAACGATGCGCGCATGGACGGACTTAACTGGGACTTGCTGAACGACGGCATGGGAAATCCGAAGAACACGAAGACACTGTTGCTTTCACATCAGACTCCGCCTTGTATGGCTACCGGTATCCGTAAGAATGCTGAAGTGGCAGTACGTTCGGGTGTGAAGTACATTCTGTTTATGGAAGGAAATGATGAAATCTATGAATCTATCGACGAATATCTGAAATCTCTGAAACCATTGCCAAGCCCTTATCTGGTGAATGGCAAACTTTCCGGGAAAGCGAAGAAGGGAAAGAAGATATTTGAAGAGAACTGTGCAAGCTGTCATTCAGGCGAATACTACACAGACCAGAAACAGTATAAGGTAGACTGGACCACCGGACCGGATAAAGGGTTGTCGATGGACGTTCCTGCTTTGAACGAATGCTGGCGTACGGCTCCTTATCTTTATGACGGACGCAGCTACTCGATGAAAGATATGCTGAAGATACACGGACCTCATAAGCCTGTTACTGAAAAGGAACTGGAAGAGTTGGAGGAATATGTATTATCCCTGTAGTGAGTAATCGGTGCTTGAAAGCTTCTTTATAATAATACTAATTCAGACTTATTATTTATGACAAGAATATATATTTCGATTTTGGCAGTTCTGTTCTCTGTGTCTCTGTTTGCACAGACAAAGACATTTGCCGGAGCCGATTATTCGCAAGGGATCGTATTTGTGATGGAAAACAACCGGATTGTATGGAAACACAAAGCCCCCGATTCAAATGACTTATGGATATTGCCTAATGGCAATATCCTTTTCACCACCGGACACGGAGTGCTCGAGATGACTCGTCAGAACGATACCATCTTTCATTATGAGTCCCAAAGTCCGATTTTTGCCTGTCAACGTTTGAAGAACGGCAATACATTTGTCGGTGAATGTGTGTCCGGACGGATGCTGGAGATATCTCCGAAGGGGAAGATTGTGAAGGAAGTCTGCATTTTGCCGGAAGGCGTGAAAGATGGCGGATTCGCCTTTATGCGCAATGCCCGCCGGTTGGATAACGGACATTTTCTCGTGGCACATTATGGAGATCAGTGTGTGAAGGAATATGATACGAACGGTAAAGTCGTGTGGAAGCTGGATGTTCCCGGCGGTCCGCATTCTTTGACCCGCCTGCCTAACGGACATACGTTGATTGCCGTAGCAGATAAGGACGGAAATCCCCGTTTGATAGAAGTAACCGGAGAAGGAAAGACGATTTGGGAACTGTCGAATGCGGATATTCCCGGAAAGCCTTTGAAATTCCTCGGCGGCTTTCAGTATTTCTCCGACGGACGTTTTCTGATTACGAACTGGACAGGACATGTGAATCCGAAAGATAAAGTGCATTTGCTGTTGGTAGACCGTCAGAAGAATGTGCTCTACTCTCTGGAGAACACTCCGGAGCTACAGACAATGTCTTCCGTGTATAGTGCGGATATACCGGCAGGAGTAGCTTCTTTTCATTAATCCATGCATCGTGCATGAAATATCACTGAGGTTTTCAATATGAAGTATCATCGAATAAAATGTGAAATCTATAAAGCGGAAGGGAAAACTTGGGAACGGATGGCAGAAGAATTACTTCTGTCCGCCGTTCGTAGGGAGAGAGTCGTCCGCCTTATTTTCTTTACTGCCTGTAAGGATAATCAGGAATACCGGCAGCAACGAACTTTTCTGGAACAATGGGCAGACAGCCATTTTCCGTCTCCCCGACCGGTTGTTTCGGTGGTGGCCCAAAAGCCTTTGGAAGGTGAGTTGGTGCTGGAAGTACATTCATTACCGTTATCGGTTGATGAGGCAGTGATGCTGGAAGAGCGCTTTGCCTCTTCTGTCCGCTATCTGCGGATAACGTCTGCCGATTATCGGGAAATCATAGCGGGAGGACTTTGCGCTGATGATTTGAATCTCCCCATTCGTGAACAGTCGGAACAGACTTTCCGGAAAGCGGAAGAAATCCTGAAGGCGGAACAGATGAATTTTGGTGATATCGTCCGTCAATGGAATTATCTGGAAGGCATCACGGATATTGCACATGGCAATCAGTGCTATCAGGATTTTAATGATGTTCGTTCCCAGTTCTATGCTACTTCGGAGTGGCAGTCGGGGTATCCGGCAGCAACGGGAATCGGAGCGCAGCATGGTGGTATACAGATCGACTTCAATGCAGTGAGCGGAAAGATTGGGATTATTCCTTTGGATAATGACTGGCAAAGAGCCGCACATGTTTATTCGGATGAGGTACTGATTAGTCATCGACCGGATACGGAGAAAGGAACCCCTAAATTTGAAAGAGGCAAATCACTGTCCGACCATCAGCAGGAAGTGATTTATATTTCCGGGACGGCTGCTATTCGGGGCGAGGAAAGTATGGTGACCGGAGATGTGCTTTGGCAAACAGAGATTACTCTTGAAAATATCCAGCATCTGATCGGTCTGGAAGAGGGAAAGGAGAAACTACCGGAACATTCCGGTAAGCTGGAGCTTCTCCGCGTATATCTCAAAAACGAGAAAGATGCGCAGATTGTGAAAGAAGATATGGATAAACTTTGTCCGGGCGTTCCTGTCGCCTATCTTTATGCAGATGTGTGCAGGGAGGAATTACTTGTAGAGATTGAAGGTATTGCTCATTTATAAAAAGCATATCTTACTGATAGAAGATAATCACTTATAACGGAAAAACGAATGAAACTGATTCGACTGATAGCTTCACCGGTGTTAATGTATGTATTGGCGGGACTCTATGCACTTATATTGGCGGCAGCCACATTTGTGGAAAACTCGTATGGACCTGCTGTTGCCCGCGAACACTTTTATTATGCTCCCTGGTTCATCCTGTTGCAGTTGTTGCAGGCTGTCAATCTGCTGGCCATGTTTCTTCAGGGAAGCTATTTCAAAAGAATCAGTAAAGGAAGTTTGATTTTTCATGGGGCTTTTGTATTTATTTGGTTGGGGGCTGCTGTTACTCACTATGTAGGAGTAACAGGAATCATGCACATCCGTGAGGGGGAAACGGTGAGTAGCATGATGCACGATGAAGGTGCAGGGATGGGTAAAACCTCCCTGCCTTTCTCCGTTACTCTGGATGATTTCAGGTTGCAACGCTATCCGGGTTCCCATAGCCCGATGTCTTACGAGAGCGATCTGGTGATAAAGAAGGGGGATGAGGTTCCAGTGCAGGCAACTGTCCGTATGAATAAAGTGATTGATATAGACGGATACCGGTTGTTTCAGTCGTCATTCGATCCGGATGAGCAGGGAACCATTCTGTCCGTCAGTTACGATCGTCCCGGAATGCAACTTACATATATAGGATACTTTTTGCTGTTTGCAGGCTTTGTGCTTACATTATTCAGTAAGAAATCCCGTTTCGGTCGTCTGCGCAGGGAATTGGGAGAGATGAAGAAAAACATGCCTTACTGTGTACTGTTTCTCTTGGCCTTGTCCGGTGTAGCCGGTGGGCAGACAGTACACGCACAGCAACCTTGTGTGTCTTCTCAGCACGCCGGGAAATTCGGAAGCCTGGTAGTGCTGAATCCTAATGGGCGCCTCGAACCGGTCAATAGCTATACCTCCGCTATTCTGCGTAAGCTTTATGGAGCCGATAAACTGAATGGCATCAACTCTGACCAGTTTTTCCTGAACCTGCTCTCTTTTCCCGACGAATGGGGAGCCTATCCTTTTATTAAAGTCGATAACAAAGAACTACTCCAGCGGTTTGGCAGGAGCGGTAAATACATTGCCTGGGAGGACGTTTTCGATTCGGAAGGCAACTATATCCTGACCGATGAAGTGAATGATATCTACGCCAAACCCGCTTCGGAACGGAAACGGATGGACTCGGATTTATTGAAACTGGATGAATCTGTGAATATCGTATATCGTATCATGCAACATCAGTTACTGCCACTTTTCCCGGACGAGAATGATGCACAGGGGAAATGGTATTCGGCAGGAGATGAACTGAATGTTTTTCAGGGAAAAGATTCTTTGTTTGTTTCCAAAATCATGGATTGGTATATCTATGAGCTGGGGAATGGAGTTCGTTCCGGCAATTGGGAGGAAGCGGACAAGATTGTCGGCATGATGAATATTTTTCAGCAGGCAAAGAGTAAGACTCCCGCTATTGACAACCAGAGAGTGAAAGCGGAACTTCTTTATAATCAGCTGAATTTGTTTTTCTGGTGTCGTCTGGCTTATCTTATCTTAGGCGGAATTTTACTTTTTATAGCCTGTGGTGAGATTATTGCAGACTTTAAATGGGGAAAAAAGGTATGCGGCATTTTAATTGCTCTTCTGGTGATCGCCTTTTTGGCTCATACATCCGGTGTATTGTTGCGTTGGTATATCAGCGGGCGTGCACCTTGGGCAAATGCTTACGAGTCCATGATCTGTACTTCATGGATGCTGGTAGGTGGCGGACTCCTGTTTGCCCGCCGGTTCCGTATTCTCCCCGCACTTGCAGGGTTATTAGGTGGAATAATGCTTTTTGTGGCAGGATTGAACCACCTGAATCCCGAAATTACTCCTTTGGTGCCGGTACTTCAGTCGTACTGGCTGATGTCTCATGTCGCCATTATCATGATAGGCTATGTATTCTTTGCGCTTTGCGCTCTGACGGGACTGTTTAATCTCATTTTGATGAGTCTGCTCTCTGCCACCAACCGGGTGAAGCTCCAATTTCGTATCCGTGAGTTTACCTTACTGAATGAGATGGCAATGATCCTCGGTCTATTCTTTATGACAGCAGGAACATTTCTGGGTGCCATCTGGGCGAATGTCTCGTGGGGAAGATACTGGGGATGGGATCCCAAAGAAACATGGGCTCTGATTTCCATCGTTGTCTATGCACTGGTGCTCCATATCCGTTTTATCCCTCTGCTGAAAGGCAAGACAACCTGGTGTTTCAATCTGCTTTCAGTGGTTGCTATTCTTTCTGTCATCATGACCTGGTTTGGAGTGAATTACTACCTGAGCGGTCTGCATTCTTACGGAAAGACCGAAGGAGGAGATTTACTGCTATGGATATGGGGAGCAGGGTTGTGTGTCGTACTTGCTTTGGGGCTCTTTGCACGCAGGCGTTTGAATACCGAAGTATGATTCGGGAAAATTGCAGTTTTACCTAAATACGTTTAGGGAATCAATTGTTTTTTGTAGTATCGGGAGACGTAGAAGTGTTTCCTGTTTGGGAATGGGCTATTGCCAGATAGCAATTTGCCGTTTGCGACTGAATATGTTGTTTGCCGGTACTGTTACTACTGTGTATCTTAATGAGGAAGAACGCAAAAGTAAGGTCGGTATATGGCGAGGTGATTGATGCGGATGATTTGGAGAATAGAGATTTGATAAGAAAGATGATTAGTGAATAGTAATACTACAATGTTACCATTCGTGCCAATGCAAGTATTCTTCAGGATTTAAAATATGAAAAAAGAAGTCAGACATAAACTAATATACAATGGTATTAAATGCAATAACTAGAATAAAGAAACTGATAATATATGACTGGTAGGTCATGATAATGCGGTTAATAAGTAGGAATAAGCCGCAAAATATGCGGCTTATTCCTACTTATTAACCGCAAATTTACTGAAAACTCCAATGAAATGCTTATTTTTGCAAAAAGGAGGTATGATATGTTCATTCATGACACAGAGAATTGGACTTCGTTCAGATGGAATGCTGATACATTATCTGACGTAAGTTTTCTTTTCTGTTATTTCCTAAGAAGTGGATTTATCGCATAAGGATACTTACCACATACTCTTATTTACTATAAGAAGCCTTCACAAAAGGAGCTTCCAGCAAATAATCTATACTCTTTTTTACGCTTTCCATTACAGGGCAGCTATAATCTTCTATTTCGGCAACGATATTTTTCACTCCTGCTGTTTTTGCATTATTAAAGATGGCATCGAATCCTACCATACCACTTTGACCCAGTTCTCTGTGGTCTTTGATGTGAAGCATGGTGAAGCGTCCCGGATATTTATTGAAATAATCTACCGGACTGTGCTGACCTCTGACTATCCAATATACATCCATCTGAAAGAAGACATACTCAGGATTGGTATTTTCAATTATATAGTCCAACATAACCGCTTTGTCTTCCACTTTCTGAAATTCATGTGCATGGTTATGATATCCGAATTTCATACCGTTCTGCTGACATCTTTTGCCTATTTCATTGAAATAGTCGCAATACATCTTCATCTCTTTCATTGTTTTAGGAACACCGATTCCCGGGTTTACGATATATTTCATACCGGCGGCTTTATGGGCGGCTATGCTTTGATCCCACCATTTCAAAGATTCGGAGAAGTCTCCGGAAGCCACTTCTTCGCCTGACAATCCTCTTGAACAATGTGAAGACAGCACTGTCATACCGGCTTTTTCTACTGCACTCTTGAATTCTTCGGGAGTTTTACCATAGAACTTTCCGTTGTCATAATTGGCTGCTTCAATACTGGTATATCCCATCTCAGCTAAATCTTTAAGAACAACATTGAGATCAGTTCCTTTATTGATTACATCTCTGACAGAATAGAGTTGGATAGAAACCTCTTTTTTCTTTTTGGCGTTCATTGCTTGTGGCAAGGCTACTAATAAAGCGAATAGTACTAATAAATATCTGGCTTTCATCGTATGATACATTAATTTGTGAATTTATTTACATGAACTCCATTGAAGAACGCTATCATTGAGACAGCTCTTCAATGGAGTTGTTTAAAACAGATTAGCAATAGAATAGTAATTTTAATCCAGAACCTTCACGCGGATATTACGGAACCAAACATCGTCACCGTGATCCTGCATTCCGATAAATCCTTCATGGTTTTCACCACCGCAGTTATTCAGCAGTTCGAAAGCCAGCGGCCATTTGTCTTCGCTGAATTTGCTGGCCTGCAACATTTCCGTCCATTGTTTTGTCCACAGGTGATATTCAAGAACATTCTCGTCATTCTGTCCGTGAACAACGGTGCCTTTGTAAACCATGATCTTGGCCTTGTTCCATTCGCCGGAAGGTTTCGCATTCTGGGGAACAGCCGGAATCATGTCATACAAAGAAGCCGACTGACGGTTATTGTCTTTACCCAGTTTGGCATCCGGATGATTGTCATTGTCCAATACCTGGTATTCGGGAGCGGAGATATAGATCGGTTCGAGTACATCGTTACCATCCTTGTCCTTGGAAGTCACTTCCTGAGCCAGATAGAAGATACCGGAGTTACCGCCCTTGGAAATCTTCCATTCCATTTCCAGTTCGAAGTTCTTGAATTTGTGAGCGAAGATCAAATCTCCGCCGTCACCGTCCTGCGCTTCACCGCCGCCGGAACCGTTGAACTTGATACAGCCGTCCTCGATAGTCCACTTGGAAGGCACTCTGTCCTTACCGTAACCACGCCATCCGTTGAATGTTTTTCCGTCAAAGATGGTGATGTAACCATCCGCATCTACCGGCAATTGCAGGCTGTCCGTCTCTGCCGCTTTTAATGATTTTGAATATGACAATGCTACTTCGTTTGCCGACTGCTCTTCCTGAGCTGTTCCGGCTTTCTTCTGACCACCGCAAGAAACCAGAACTCCCGCTGCAAGACAACAAGCTAATGGATAAAATACTTTCTTCATAATAATTGCTATTTATTTTTTAATCTTTAATTCCTAACTTACTTTTATCGTGTTATCGTGGCATATCGGGCAGTCTCCAGCCTTCACGATAATTATGTTTCACCAGTTCGGCTGCGAATTGTTTCGCGTTGATCGGATCTGTCCAGGTCTTGTTGAAGGACGGGTGACCGTCATGAATCGTAAATCCGTCTTTGATACAGGTTCTGAGTGTTTCATTGTCACCGATATTAGTGAAGCACATGTTGGCGCCGTCCCATTCCAGTGTCTTGTTCAAGCCTTGCAGACGGATAGCCAATACACCCATTACTACCATTTCGTTCATCGGTCCCGATTCGGAGAAATCCGCTTTCGGCATCACGCGGTTGGATTTGTCTTCCTTGCAAGCACGTACCCAGTCCATTTCATGGGAACATTTGACACGGCGGCATACTTTCGGTGCGTTGGGCACACGGCCTGACAACAAGAAAGGTTGTTCTCCGTAGCAGCCGCAAATCAATGTGTCCTTTGTTCCGTGGAAAATGGTCAGACCACCACCGGGGCCCATCAGCTGTTTTCCTTCCGGGAAACCTTTCGGACGTTCGGGCATCATACCGCCGTCATACCAGTGTACCTCCACTTCCGGCAAGGCAACTTTCGGCATATTGTCGCGGGCGGGGAAAATCATTTTCACATGCTGGGCCTGAGGAGCGCAGGCACTCAACAATAAAGTAGAAGAACCTTCCACCTTGGTAGGATAACCCAGTTTCAGTGCTCTGAACGGCTGATGCAGGATATGGCAGGCCATGTCACCCAATGCGCCGGTTCCGTAATCCCACCATCCGCGCCAGTTCCAGGGATGATAAACGTTGTTGTACGGGTTCAGTTTGGCAGGTCCGGTGAAAAGATCCCAGTTCAATGTGTTGGGGATGCGGTCCGCCTTTTCGGGTGCATTCAGTCCTTGCGGCCAGATAGGACGGTCGGTGGCGCATTCCACTTTAGTCACTTCACCGATTTCTCCATTCCAGATCCATTCGCAAACAAGGTCGGTACCTTCGCCTGATGCTCCCTGGTTACCCATCTGGGTTACTACTCCGGTGGAAGCGGCAAGTCTGGTCAGCAGACGGGATTCATATACGGAGTGTGTCAGCGGTTTCTGGCAATATACATGTTTGCCCATTGTCATGGCGTCTGCCGTGATAATGGCGTGAGTATGGTCGGCAGTGGCAATGATGACACCGTCAATGGATTTGCCCATTTCGTCGTACATCTTGCGGTAGTCCCAGTATTTCTTAGCTTTGGGGAACTCGTCGAATACGCCTTTGGCATATTTCCAGTCCACATCACAGAGGGCTACGATGTTTTCGGTGCCCTTCACATTGTTGATGTTGGCGTGTCCCAT
The DNA here is from genome assembly GCF_020091505.1 of Bacteroides faecis. Taxonomy (NCBI): domain Bacteria; kingdom Pseudomonadati; phylum Bacteroidota; class Bacteroidia; order Bacteroidales; family Bacteroidaceae; genus Bacteroides; species Bacteroides faecis. Next base: position 2,810,520 of record NZ_CP081916.1, read on the forward strand.
ACCTCCGATACCTACGGCTGCGAGGTTCAGTTTGTCGGTTGGTGAAACGTGCCCGTGGCTCATACCTAAGATAGAGCTGGGAGCAATGGTGATGCCTGCTAAAGCGGCGGCTCCCGTTTTAAGGAATTTTCTTCTTGAAAAGTCTGACATGGTTTTATTTTTAAGAGTTAGTAATTAATTTCAGCCTGTTATATCATTAAAAACTTATTATGGCTTTTGGAGTAATCCGTATCCGTTTTTCATATTTCTTCTTCTTTCCCATATTTGCTCCAGTGTCTCCAGTTCTCCTATCGCGGGTAAATCGTGCGTATAGGCGTCGTGCAAAAAGGTCCATGCGTATTCGGACGCGATGGCGGAGTCTCGTATGAGCGGGAGTTTGGGGTTTCTGGTTCCGGTTTCTATGGAGTCGGCAAACAGGTCGCACAGTACATCGATGTTTTTCCCTCCGAAGGGTTTCTCTATCCGCTCTGTCCGTGTGACTCCGCGAAGGTCGACAACGGCGGTTTTAAAGTCGTGTGTCATGCGGGCGATTCCTTTGGTACCGATGATGTCCACGTATGAATTGTGGGTCTGGTCCTTGGATAATTGTCCGTAGACAAATCCCTGGGTGATATCGAAGACAACGCCGTTCTGGAATGTTCCGTGGCATTGCACCCACCAGGGGTCCTTATAACTCCACATGTTGACTCCCTGTGAATGCCACGTCTTGTATTCGCATCCGGCATACCAGCGTGCGATGTCTACATAGTGCATTCCGCAGTCGTGGAAGGCGGGTCCTTCATATTCGTGCCCTTCCCCCGGTGCGAGTCCCGGAGTCATGTGGCAGATGCGCAGGATGGCCAGTTCACCGATCTCTCCCCGGTCTATAAATTGCTTGATGGCCTGATGGTACCAGGCATTACGGAGATACAGGTTGACGGTAGAGAAACAAGCGGCTTTTTCAGTGATGTCCACTACTTCCCATTCTTTGTCGATAGTGTCTGAAACGGGTTTTTCGGAGATGATATGCTTGCCGTATTTGATGGCCTTTTCAATCCGGTCTTTTCGTGAGTCTGCCAGAGCAAATAGTCCTACTACCTGCACACTTTCATCATCGAACATTTCCTGTTCGTTTTCCAGTATCTTCGATTCGGGAGATAATTTCTTCGCCAGTTCCCGGCAATCGGGATTGATGTCGCAAATGTATGCGACCTCCCATCGCCCGCTTTTCTGCATTTCTTTTAAATAAAATCGCCCCATTCTGCCAAAACCGATGAGACCAACTTTAATCTTCATAATACCTATTCTTTTAATTTTTTTATCCCATAAAATACTTAGCCTTCTTCGGAATCACTTTATATACTGCTGCCGTGAATGCCCAACTGCAAAGGAAAATGCAAACAGCCATCAAGGGAACCTGCAATGGAATAGGAATTTCCGAAGGACCTATCAGCAGGAAGAACGGACCTACCACAAAGTAGTGTACCATGTAAATTCCGAAACCGCACTTTGTCATATTGGCTAATGCTTTGACTACGACAGGCGTATTGACTACCACTTTCTTCATCAACAGGAATGCTGCTAACGTCATCAACAGCACATTCGGGCTACAGAACGTGAAATAAAGTTCCATTTCAGTCTCCGTAGCATTCGGATTGGCAGCAGTCGTACTGAATCCTGTGTACGTCACGTAATAACCGACGGCAAACATTACGGCACAAATAAGGAATGTCTTCCACACACTCCAATTGCTATTATGACGATCGGATTCTCCGTTACCACTAAAAGGCCAGAAGATTTTTAGTATATTTCCGTCCTTGTTTTCTTTCACGTAATGTCCCAGCAGCAGATAACCGTTGAATCCGGCGAAGTAGTAAAGCATGCTGAATTCGTTCCATGTATCGGTACCGAAAACATAACCGCTGCGGTCGAAGAGCCAGTTGGCTACATATTCGCGTATATAAGGAATAAAGAGAGAGACGATCCAGATAAACAGGAATACTTGCTTGGTTTTGTTGCTTGCCCGCTCTACCCATGCAGAGAAGAAAGGCATATAGAGGTATAATCCGATGAGCAGATAGATATACCACATGTGATTTTCCTTGTGGCTGAAATTGAACGGAATCATGGCCACATCTTTCAGCGAATCCATGAGACTTTGCGACTCATGTCCCTGAGTGTAGCAGAAGAAGTCGCCTATGATTTCTTTGGGCAGACCTAAAAGTCCCGTAAACCAGGGGAACATACTGTAAAGCACCGACCAGATGAGGAACGGAAAAAGTACGCGGAAAATACGTTTCTTGTAAAAAGTGCCCAAAGGCTGTTCTTGTCTGACGGGAAGCAGAAGGAGTCCGGTCATCATCACGAACAGGGGAACCGATGGACGCAGAAGTGAACCGTAGATCGCTGCCCAATGTGTGTACTCAGGAATAACCCGCATCGTGGGGGAAATGTAAAAAGGATCAATACAATGTACGCCGATTACCATTAGCATGGCAACGCAACGAATCACGTCCAGCCAAACCATCCGGTTGTCTGTAATAGAGTTTTTTGTCATGGTGTTTTGTTTTTAAGTTATGTAGGCAAAGTTAACGAACGGGAGAAACATCTATGATTAAAAAATGACCATTTTAGAGCAATCCTGAACCAAATTAAGCGTAAATGCTTAATTTTGCACTTAATTAATGTCATTATATACAGAAAACTTATGCTGAAAATATTAGTAACGTATGCCGTTCAAGGCGAGTTTGTAGAAATTAAGTGGCCGGATGTGGAGCCTTATTATATCCGTACGGGCATCGGAAAAGTGAAATCTGCCTTTCATCTGGCAGAGGCGATTCGCCAGGTGCAACCCGATCTTGTCTTGAATATCGGAAGCGCGGGAACGGTCAGCCATCAGGTAGGAGATATCTTTGTCTGCCGTAAATTTATAGACCGCGACATGCAGAAGCTTGCCGGGTTCGGTATGGAATGTGAAATAGACTCTTCCGCTTTGCTCGAAACAAAGGGGTTCTGCAAACATTGGACAGAAGAAGGGATCTGCAATACGGGAGATGGTTTCCTGACGGAACTGACTCATGTCAGCGGAGACGTTGTGGATATGGAAGCGTATGCGCAGGCCTTCGTCTGCCGTTCCAAGGAAATCCCTTTTATCTCCGTGAAGTACGTGACTGACATTATCGGGCAAAACTCCGTGAAACATTGGGAAGACAAACTGGTTGACGCCCGTCAGGGACTTTCGGATTATTTCAATGTCTTGAAAGAGAGAATATGATAGGTGACGCCTGCCGCTATTAGTCCCAGAAGGATTTTCACCCATAGAAGCGGAATCAGGAAAAAGATGCAATAGAGCATCGTTCCCCACATCAGCACAAGGGAGATGATCTTGGCTCGGAGCGGTATGGCCTTATTTTCACGGAAGTTGCGGATGTACGGACCGAAGTGCCGGTGATTCAGCAACCAATTGTATAATCGGGGCGACCCTTTGAAATAAAGTGCGGCGGTAAGTAATAGAAAAGGAGTAGTAGGCAGTAACGGCAGGAAGATGCCGAGAATGCCGAGTCCGAGAGATATGCTTCCTAAAACAATATACAGAGTTTTCATTCGGCAAAGATAGTGTAAAAACAGGAAAAAATAATCGGGTTTGCGGGATGAAAGCTCTTTTTATATTACCTTTGTCCTTGCATCGAGGTGACATTAGATGCATGTAACCATATAAAATATATACAGCCATGTTTACAGTAATCAAACGCATGGAGATATCAGCTTCTCACAAACTGGTACTCCCGTATCGCAGTAAATGCGCCAGTCTACACGGTCACAACTGGATTATCACTGTCTATTGCCGTTCTTCACGGCTCAACTCCGAAGGAATGGTGGTGGATTTCACCCGCATCAAAGAAGTGGTCACGGAGAAACTGGACCATCAGAACCTGAATGAAGTACTTCCATTCAATCCGACAGCGGAGAACATTGCCCGCTGGGTTTGCAAACAGATTCCGCAATGCTATAAAGTAGAAGTGCAGGAGTCCGAAGGAAATATCGTTATCTACGAGAAAGACCGTACCGAAGACGAGAAAGAGTAAACGCGCACCAAACAAAACTTTTTTTGAAAGATGAGAAAGATTAACGAAATCTTTTATAGTTTGCAGGGGGAAGGCTATCATACCGGAACACCGGCTGTTTTTGTCCGCTTCTCCGGCTGTAACTTGAAATGCAGTTTCTGCGACACGCAGCACGAAGAGGGCACTTTGATGACGGACGACGAAATCATAGCCGAAGTCAGCAAATATCCGGCTGCAACCGTTATCCTCACCGGCGGAGAACCGTCGCTCTGGATAGACGACGCGCTGGTCGACCGTCTGCACGAAGCAGGCAAGTATGTTTGTATCGAAACCAACGGGACACGCCCTCTGCCGGCATCTATCGACTGGGTGACTTGTTCGCCAAAGCAAGGCGCCCGGTTGGCCATTACCCGGATGGATGAGGTGAAAGTGGTCTACGAAGGACAAGATATAAGCATTTATGAACGACTTTCCGCTGAACATTTTTTCCTCCAGCCTTGTTCTTGTTATAACACTGCTTTGACAGTGGATTGTGTAATGCGACACCCCAAATGGAGACTAAGCCTGCAAACACACAAACTAATCGACATCCGCTAAACAGACAGAACGGATGGAGTAGCAGAGGATGCATCTAAATTTTACGTAATATAATTATGAAAGTAGGTTTATTTATTCCTTGTTATATCAATGCTATTTACCCCAATGTGGGGGTAGCATCGTATAAACTATTGAAAAGTTTAGGAGTAGATGTCGATTATCCGTTGGATCAGACCTGTTGCGGACAACCGATGGCAAACGCCGGTTTTGAAGACGAGTCGATGAAGCTGGCATTCCGTTTTGAAGATCTGTTCCAGAAGTACGATTACATTGTCGGCCCTTCTGCCAGTTGCGTGGCATTTGTGAAAGAAAACCATCCCCGGATTTTGGGGACCGAAGGACATGTGTGCCAGAGTGCAGGGAAGATTTATGATCTCTGCGAGTTTATCCATGATGTGCTCAAACCGGCGAAGATACCGGCACGCTTCCCGCACAAAGTCAGCATTCACAACAGCTGCCACGGTGTGCGCGAACTCTTCATCTCCGCTCCCAGCGAATTGAACATCCCTTATTACAACAAACTGCGTGATCTGCTCAATATGGTGGAAGGCATCGAAGTGTTCGAGCCCAGCCATATAGACGAATGTTGCGGCTTCGGCGGAATGTTTGCCGTAGAAGAACAGGCGGTATCCGTCTGCATGGGGCGTGATAAGGTGAAAGACCACATGGCTACCGGAGCCGAATACATTGTCGGAGCGGACAGTTCCTGCCTGATGCATATGCAAGGTGTCATCAAACGGGAACATCTGCCGATTCAAATTATCCATATTGTAGAAATCTTAGCGTCGCAATCATGAGTACCAAACATTCGAAGGCTGCCGAAAAGTTCTTGCAGGACAGCAAGATGGCAGCATGGCATAACGAAACCCTTTGGATGGTCCGTGCCAAAAGGGACAAGATGAGCAAGGAAGTTCCCGAATGGGAGGAACTGCGCAACAAGGCTTGTGAACTGAAACTGTATTCCAGCAGCCACCTCGAAGAACTCCTGCTGGAGTTTGAGAAGAACGCTACTGCCAACGGGGCGATTGTACATTGGGCAAAAGATGCAGATGAATATTGTGCCATTGTGTACGAGATTCTGAATGAGCATAACGTGCACCACTTCATCAAAAGCAAATCGATGCTTGCCGAAGAATGTGGTCTGAACCCTTTCCTGATGGAACGTGGAATTGATGTGGTAGAGTCCGACTTAGGCGAGCGTATCCTGCAACTGATGCATCTCGAACCGAGCCATATCGTTCTGCCTGCGATCCACATCAAGCGGGAACAGGTAGGCGAATTGTTTGAAAAGGAGATGGGTACGGAAAAAGGAAACTTCGACCCGACCTACCTTACACATGCCGCACGCAAGAACCTGCGTCATCTCTTCCTGAATGCGGAAGCTGCCATGACGGGCGCCAACTTTGCCGTAGCCTCTACCGGAGACATCGTCGTCTGCACCAATGAAGGAAATGCCGATATGGGTACTTCTTATCCCAAACTGAATATCGCCGCTTTCGGTATGGAGAAGATCGTGCCGGACTTGGAGGCGCTGGGAGTGTTCACCCGTCTGCTGGCACGTTCGGCAACCGGACAGCCGGTGACTACTTATACTTCTCATTACCGTCGTCCCCGCGAAGGCGGTGAATATCATATTATTATCGTAGATAACGGTCGGAGTACACTGCTCTCCAAGCCCGGTCATATCAAGACACTGAACTGTATCCGTTGCGGTGCCTGCATGAATACCTGTCCGGTCTATCGACGGAGTGGGGGATACTCTTATACTTACTTTATACCCGGTCCTATCGGTATCAATCTGGGGATGGCCCACGATCCGGAGAAGTATTATGATAATCTTTCCGCCTGTTCGCTGTGCATGTCCTGTTCCGATGTCTGCCCGGTAAAAGTGGACTTGGCGGAACAGATTTACAGGTGGCGTCAGGATCTCGACGCATTGGGAAAGGCGAATACCGGAAAGAAGATAATGTCCGGTGGAATGAAATTCCTGATGGAACGTCCCGCACTGTTCAATGCGGCTTTGTGGGCGGCTCCGATAGTGAATGGTCTGCCGCGCTTTATGAAATACAATGACTTGGACGATTGGGGCAAAGGACGCGAACTGCCGGAATTTGCCGGAGAGTCATTCAATGAAATGTGGAAGAAAAACAAGGTACAGGGAAAGGAGGAATCAAAATGAGTAGCAGAGAAGAAATACTGGCGAGCATCCGTAAGCATACGCAGTCGCATTATGAAAAGCCGGATATAGCAGATATGAAACGGTTGACGTATCCCGACAAAGTGGAGCAGTTCTGCGCTATCAGCCGTGCTGTCGGTGGTACGGCAGTGGTATTGGACAAAGGGGAAGATGTGAATGCTGTCATTCGCCGGACGTATCCGGATGCGATGCGCATTGCTTCCGTACTGCCGGATATATCTTGTGCAACTTTCAATCCGGATATGGTGGACGACCCGAAAGAACTGGACGGAACGGAAGTTGCCGTCGTTCGGGGAGAGATCGGGGTAGCCGAGAACGGTGCGATCTGGATACCGCAACAGGTGAAGTATAAAGCGATTTATTTTATCTCGGAGAGTCTGGTGATTCTGATCGACCGGAACAAGATTGTGGATACCATGTATGACGCTTATTGCCAACTGGACGGACAGGAATATCAGTTCGGTACTTTTATTTCCGGTCCCTCAAAGACGGCGGATATCGAACAGGCATTGGTCATGGGAGCGCATGGAGCACGGGAGGTTTTAGTCATATTGACATAATTCCGGCTTTATTATTCTAAAATAAATTTGGATTTAAAACAATAGAAGCTTAGTTTTGTTAGGACAAAGAAAAAACAGAGCTTCTGTTTATATCGAACGAAGGCTCCGTTGGTCAGAAACAGAGCCTTCGTTTTCATTATATAGAGTCTCTGTTTGAGATCCCGTTGACAGACAAGAATCAAAAATCGTCTAATAATAAATTGATATGTATGCAAATAAAGTAAAGAAGATAGCTGCCGTTCACGATCTTTCGGGGATGGGACGCGTTTCTCTGACAGTCGTTATTCCTATATTGTCCTCGATGGGCTTTCAGGTCTGTCCGCTTCCTACGGCAGTGTTGTCCAATCACACCCAGTATCCCGGCTTCTCCTTTCTGGACCTGACGGATGAAATGCCGAAAATCATTGCCGAATGGAAGAAACTGGAGGTACAGTTTGATGCTATTTATACCGGTTATCTGGGCTCTCCGCGACAGATTCAGATTGTTTCCGATTTTATCAAGGATTTCCGTCAGCCGGATAGTCTGATAGTAGCCGATCCGGTGCTGGGAGACAATGGACGGCTTTATACCAACTTTGATATGGATATGGTGAAGGAAATGCGTCATCTGATAACCAAGGCGGATGTGATTACTCCGAATCTGACTGAGTTGTTTTATTTGCTGGACAAACCGTATAAAGCGGACAATACCGACGAGGAACTGAAAGAATATCTCCGTCTCTTGTCTGACAAAGGTCCGCAGGTGGTTATTATCACCAGTGTTCCGGTGCACGATGAGCCCCATAAGACTTCCGTATATGCCTACAATCGTCAGGGCAACCGCTACTGGAAGGTGACTTGTCCTTATCTGCCTGCACACTATCCGGGTACGGGGGATACTTTTACGAGTGTGATCACCGGTTCTTTGATGCAGGGAGACAGCCTTCCGATGGCGTTGGACCGTGCTACGCAATTTATTTTGCAAGGTATCCGGGCAACCTTCGGCTATGAGTATGACAACCGGGAAGGCATTCTGCTGGAGAAGGTTCTTCACAATCTGGACATGCCGATACAGATGGCTAGCTATGAGTTGATATAAAAAGCTTTTAATATTTATAAACTTTTGTACTTCAGATATTTCTGCTATTTTTGCGTCATTATAAATTGATCTTGAATAACTATATCTGATGACTCAAACACTTAAAACGACTGAACGGCTCGGAGTTGTAGATGCTCTGCGCGGATTTGCTTTGCTGGCTATTGTATTGTTGCATAATCTGGAACATTATAATCTGTTTTTACCGTTGGAATGTACCTTGCCTGCATGGTTGCAGACGGTAGATAAGTATGCGTGGGACACCATGTTTTTCCTGTTTGCAGGGAAGGCGTACGCTACGTTCTCTTTATTGTTCGGCTTTAGTTTTTATATTCAGTTTCATAATGCGGAGAAGCGGGGAACTGACTTTCGCGGGCGCTTTGCGTGGCGGCTGTGCTTGCTTTTCCTGTTTGCGCAGCTGCATGCCTTGTTCTACAACGGGGATATTCTGCTGCTCTATGCAGTAGTCGGCTTTGCCTTGATTCCGGTTTGTAAACTCAAAGATAAAGCCGTTTTCTGGATTGCCGTTATCTTGCTTCTGCAACCCTACGAGTGGGGGCGTGCCATCTATGCAATGATCAATCCGGAGTATGTACCGGTGACAGGTCATTATATTCCTTTTGCCAAGCTTGCGGAGGAAGTGACGGCTACCGGCAGTTTCTTTGAAGTACTCCGTTCCAATATCACTGACGGACAATTATATAGCAATATCTGGCAGGTAGAGAACGGTCGCCTGTTCCAGACGGCAGCTTTATTCATGTTCGGAATGCTTCTGGGACGCCGGAAGTACTTTATGAAAAGCGAAGAGTCCCTGCGCTTTTGGAAGAGGATGCTGACAGGTGCTGCAATCGCTTTTATTCCTCTCCATTGTCTGAGGGTGTTTGTTCCTGAACTGATCACGAATCCGTCCATCTTGGTTCCGTATAAGATAGCTGTCCCGTCTTATGCCAACTTTGCTTTCATGATTGTTCTTGTTTCCGTCTTTACCTTGCTTTGGTTTAAAAAAGATACGGGATATAGCTGGCAAAGTCTGCTGATTCCTTATGGCCGTATGAGTCTGACGAACTATATCTCGCAGTCCATCATGGGGGTAACTATCTATTATGGATTCGGACTGGCCATGTACAAATATGCAGGTGCAACAGGAAGCTTGCTGATCGCATTACTTATCTTCACCGTACAGCTGATATTCAGCCGCTGGTGGCTTGCCCGTCATAAGCAGGGACCGCTTGAGTTTCTGTGGCGTAAGGGGACTTGGATTTAGTGGACATGAAGAATGATGAACGAAGAATTACTTTGCAGCGTGATAGCGCAGCCAGTTCTTCATTCATCATTCAAAACCATACAGAAAGAAACAAACTGAAAACAACCGGGATTTCGGATTGATCCCCTATTTCATATAGAGAAATCAACGGGTCCGAGTTGCTTCTACATAAGAGTTTTTCGGGCATTCTATTGTCATCTGTCAGCTTTTAGTATTTAAACATCTACGAAACAGCCGTTTATATCATGACAATAAGACCTGATAATAAGGCTGACAGTAGAAAAACAGGCGTTTTATTGTCAGCCCATTACCCAAAGATAAATCCTGCAATTTAAATATCCTCTCCTTCTCCTTGTATTTTTTGAGCGCTCACTTTGCTCATGACAACCAATCAAAGCAGTTGTGCCATACCGGTAAAACAGTTGTGCCAACGTAGTGACACAACCGTGCCAATACGATGGCACAGCTGTGCCAAGCCTTTGGCACAACCGTTTCCAATAGAAGAAACAACAGTTCCAAGCAAGGAAACGACAATTCTATAAACACGAAACAGCAGCTTTCTACAGATGAGCAAGCAAAAACATCCGCCCTGTCATTTATCCCCTTCAAGATTCGCAAGAATAAGAGAAATCATTGATGCCTCCTATCAGAATTGAAAAAAGAGGCTGACAATAAAACGCCTGTTTTTCTACTGTCAGCCTTATTATCAGGTCTTATTGTCATGATATAAACGACTGTTTTGTAGATGTTTAAATACTAAAAGCTGACAGATGACAATAGAATCTACTTAATTCTCGAATGTATATATCCCCGCTGAATTCAAGTTATAAACGCGACATTCCTATTTAAACTTCTCCATATATTTTTTAAACTGTTTCATATTTTTAAAGGCTATGGCTTCTTTAGGCGACATGAATCCTAGCCTTTTTCTCGGTCTTATATTAATTTCGTATGTAATTTCCTTCAATCTTTCTCCCGTAATATATTTAAACTCTTTGTCTTTAGGTATATACTGTCTAAGTATTCCATTTAGATTCTCATTAGATCCTCTTTCCCATGAATGATATGGTCTTGCAAAGTAAAATTTAATACCCAGTTCTTTTGCAATTTCCATATGCCCTGCAAATTCGCTTCCATTATCGGATGTTATAGTGTGTATATATCCCTTATACGGTTTTAATATGTTAATTGTCGCTGTTGTTACCCACCTTGCTTCTTTACTGGGCAATTTTGCTGTCCATAAAAATCCTGCTTTCCTGTCATTAATGGTCAGAATAGCTCCTTTCTGTCCTTTTCCAATAACTGTATCAATCTCCAAATCGCCCAATCTGCTTCTTGTATCCACAATAGGAGGTCTCTCCGATATACTTGTGCGGTTTTTCACCCAACCACGATCCTTATTCTTGTTCCCTCTCTTTTTATGTTTCCTGCCTCTTCTTCTTAAATACCAGAATAGATTTCCGGCATTTTGTTTGTCTTTCCATATCCACTGATACAGGCGTTCATGAGAAACCATTGGGTAGCCTAAGAGCTTGCATCGTCCACATATTTGCTCAGGGCTGTAATTCAGATCAATCAACATGGTACGAGCATGAGCTTCGACTATATTTGTAAACTTTACGTAACGAGAACGCTGTGATTTGCGTAACTCATACCTATATTGTGCATAATCTCCGTCATACTTGTCGGAAGCCCGCAATTTATTACGACGTAACTCACGATAAATGGTACTACGATGTACACCTAATAAAGAGGCAATATCATCTTTCTTTTTACCTGCTTGCAGATACGCTTCTAATTTGTATCTTTGTCCTTCGGTTAATTGTTTCATCTTGCAACTGATTTGGTAGGAGATTGAGGAGGCAAGATAGGAACTTTATTCCAAGGGAGAAGCAAGATGAAGTTTTTTTTCATCAGCTTCTCTCTAAAATTATGCTTCTACACTAAATTCTCAATCAACTGTCGCATTTATAACTTGAACCCAGGCCCTATAATAGATGTTTTTAACTTCTGATTTGTAACAAAAGGATACGAAGGACTAATATACTCACCTACCACCTCCCCCTACGGGTACTCCTCCTTCCCGAAGGGAGGAGATTTAAGATACTAACGACTTTTTAGTCGGCCCCAATAAAGATACTGCCTACTTTTTTATTTAATTCATTTCCATACAGAAATGAATCAAACTTTTGATGTTGCTTAGAATTTGACGGTTACTTCTGCAATTTTGTTTCCATAAGTCCAGTCTGGTCCTTCCAGAATCAGGCGTATAGCTTCCTTATCTAATGATTTGCAAAGACTTTCTTTGACTCTGATAAAGTAAGGACGCCCTTCCTTGTTTACGCGGAAAGTCAATACAACCTTTCCTTTGACTTTAGCGCAAGCTTCGTCTGTGGGATGAATCAAGTTCTTTTTGAGATACTTTTTATACTGTTTCATTCCCATCACGGGCTTCGGAGCAACAGAACTCTGCGAATTGCCAGAGCCTTTTAATGTATCGGATTCTTTTGATGTATCGGAGTTTTGCAAGATACCCGGAGCCTTTTTCAAGTCTTCTATTGAAACGGTGGAGACGGCTCCTGTTACAGTCCTTTTTTTCTGTGTGCCATATCCTACTACCACGACTTCATCCAGTGTTTGTCTGTCACTTTCATTCATAGCTATGAGCATTGTCTGACTGGTGTCTACTTGCATATCAATGCGATTATAACCGATATAATTGATGGTTAAATCTTCATTACCTTTCATTTTGATCAATGAGAATTCTCCGTTGAGGTCTGTTATGGTTCCGATATTGGTTCCTTTATAACAGATATTAGCTCCAACGAGTGGTTCTCCATTTTCATCTGTTACCTTTCCTCTGATGATGTTGTTGGCTTGGGCAGTCAATTTAGTAATTTTCATCTTTTTTCTGTCAGACTCGGAGACTGAAGTATCTGTAGCCATCGCTACAGTCACCTCTTCCGAAACTTCAGTTGGAGTAATCACTTCTTCCATGACCGGAGCTGGTGTAGGAACGGTCGTAGATGCTTTGGCAGGTATTGTTGCGGGAGTTGCTGCGGCAGGAATCTCTCGGGATTTAGAAGCTTCTTTGGTCTTGGCCACTATATCTTTTCCGACTATTTCCTTTTCGGTAGGGATGTGGCTGGAATCTGGGGTCATCTTTTGTATGGATACGGAAGAAACTTGCTCTAATACATTATCTTCTATACTCTGTTTCAGTAACAGAAAATAGCTGCTGATTCCGATTCCTATCATCAGACAGGCAGCGATGCTCCAGGTGATGGCATACTTATTTCTTTTCTTGGCCGAATGAGCGTTTACCCTCATCTGCAATTGACGAATCTGCTGTTCGTGATCCCCTTCTACTTGGTGGTACCCATCCATAGCATCGGCCAGAAAAGGATCTTTCATCGACTCTTTTTCCAGTCGATGCGCCTCTTTTCCTTTGCGGAGTCCTCGTATGTAGTCCAATAGTTTCATAGGGTTTGTTTCTTGATACAAATTTTTAAGTTTCGCTTTCCGTTCTGGATATAGCTTTTCACGTTATTGAGCGTAAATCCGGTTTGTTCCACAATATCCGCATACGACATTTCTTCTAAGAAGAAACGTGTAATGCTGGTCCGTTGTTCTTCGGGCAGCTTTTCCAGACAATGATGCAATGCCTTTAGCTGATCTTCCGAACTTTCCTCTTCACTTAATAGATGCAGAAATTCGTCGGATTCCATAATATTAATGGTGTAATCTAACGGAATTTCTTTGTTTTCCTTTCGTAACAGTTGCAGACAGTGATTCTTCGCTACCCGGTAGAGCCACGGCCTGAACACTTTTATTTCATAGTTACTGATCTTAGGCAGCAAGTCTTCGAACATCTGCATGACTGCTTCTTGCGCCCGGTCCTCATCTTGCAGATATTTCAGGCACAGTCCGTACGTTAACGGGATATAACGGTTGTATAATTCACCGAAATATTCCGAATCCCCGGACTTCATGTAGTGCGTCAGTAGTTCCTCGTCCGTTAACTTTGATATGTTTCTTTTGAAAAACAGAACTTTTTTTGCTGTCAAAGATAGACATAGCAATTAGAAATAGCAACGTGTAGAAGAAAAATAAAAAAAACTTCGATTGGTTTATGGAATCCGTGTGGAATCTGCATCTCTATAGTAAAAGCGAATTAGTTGTAACATTTTAAAAAGATAAAGTTATGAAGACAAACCAATTCAGAGCAATGATGCTCGCAATGATGTTAGTGATTACCACATTGGGTACGGTATGGGCACAACCTTTGATTGTAAAGGGAACGGTGACAGATGGATCGGACGGTTCTCCGTTGGTAGGGTGCTCGGTGACTGTAAAAGGAACCTCTCGCGGGGCTATTACAAACCTGCAAGGGCGGTATAGTATTGAGGCAAAAAAGGGAGAAACGCTTGTTTTTAGTTATATTGGTTTTGAAAAAGCAGAAAGGGTCGTGCGTTCGGAAAAGATCAATGTAAGCCTTAAAGTAAGTTCGTCGGAAATACTGGAAGAATGTGTTGTCGTTGGATACGGCACTCAACGGAAGATGACAGTCACCGGAGCTGTCTCGACCGTAGATCTGGCAAGCCTCAGACAACCGGCTGTATATATGGACGCGGTAAATACGGAAGAATATCAATCAATCCATGAAAATGGTTTCAAGCAAGTGGGCGAGTTTCCGCTTTCTACTTTTTCCATTGATGTGGATGCTGCTTCTTACAGTAATATGCGCCGCTTTATCAACAGCGGTACATTACCCGTTGCCGATGCTGTCCGTACAGAAGAATTAGTGAATTATTTCTCTTACGATTACGCAAAGCCGACCGGAACTGATCCGGTGAAGATAACCATGGAAGCAGGTGTTTGCCCTTGGAATACGGCTCACCGTCTGGTACGTATCGGACTGAAAGCGAAAGAAATACCGACTGACAACCTGCCGGAATCCAATCTGGTGTTTCTGATTGATGTTTCCGGCTCGATGTGGGGACCTACCCGTTTGGACTTGGTAAAGTCGTCTCTGAAGTTATTGGTGAACAACTTGCGTGATAAGGATAGGGTAGCGATTGTAGTGTATGCAGGCAATGCCAGTGTGAAACTGGAATCGACTCCGGGCAGTGACAAACAGAAAATACGAGATGCGATAGACGAGCTTACATCCGGTGGCTCTACCGCTGGTGGTGCAGGTATCCAACTGGCTTATAAGGTGGCTAAGCAAAACTTCCTTCCTAAAGGAAACAATCGTATTATCCTTTGTTCCGACGGCGATTTCAATGTGGGTGTTTCTTCTGTGGAAGGCTTGGAGCAACTGATAGAAAGAGAACGTAAAAGCGGAGTATTTCTGAGTGTGTTGGGCTATGGAATGGGTAACTACAAAGATAACAAAGGACAGGCTTTGGCTGAAAAAGGAAATGGAAATCATGCCTATATAGACAACTTGCAGGAAGCCAATCGCGTTTTGGTGGGTGAGTTTGGAGCTACACTTCATACGGTAGCCAAGGACGTGAAACTGCAAGTCGAATTTAATCCTGCTCAGGTACAGGCATATCGTCTGGTTGGTTATGAGAGTCGTTTGCTGAAAGATGAAGATTTTAATAATGACGCCAAGGATGCCGGTGAACTGGGAGCCGGACATACGGTAACCGCTTTCTATGAAGTGATTCCCGTAGGCGTGAAGAATGACTATGTAGGAAAGGTGGATGATCTGAAATATCAAAAGAAACAAAAAGAAACGGTGAAACCAACCGGTTCCAATGAATTGCTGACCGTAAAATTACGCTATAAAGCTCCGGATAAAGACGTCAGCAAAAAGATGGAGCTTCCCTTCGTGGATAACAAAGGAAATAATGTTTCTTCCGATTTCCGCTTTGCCTCTGCCGTAGCTATGTTCGGTCAGTTGCTCCGGAACTCTGATTTCAAAGGGGATGCAAGCTATGATAAGGTGATTGAACTAGCCAAACAAGGACTGAATAATGATGATAAAGGATACAGAAGAGAATTTGTCCGTCTGGTTGAGACTGCTAAAGGGATAACACCTAAGGATTAAAGCCTACATGAGTCGATTGATAGAACACTGGTAAAAACAGATGTAATCATCGAATAGATAACTATTTCGTTTAACTAATTTGAGTTCGTTCCAAAATCAGTATGAAATAAGAATGAATATTGCAATGCGGATGAAAGGAAGTGGTAATAAAAAGAAAAACCGCAAATAGTCATGGACTGTTTGCGGTTTACTTCTGCACGGGAGGAGAGGCTCGAACTCCCGACACCCGGTTTTGGAGACCGGTGCTCTACCAACTGAGCTACTCCCGTGTTTGCGGCTGCAAAGGTAGTATAAACTTCCGAACCTGCAAATGTTAGGGTAAATAAATTTCCAATTATTTTAATTTTTCCCATTCATCGGGCTTAAAACCTACCAGAACGAAGCTGTCGGTCACTACTAACGGACGTTTCACCAATTTACCGTTAGTTGCCAATAAGGTGATTTGCTCTTCTTCGGTCATAGTTGGCAGCTTCTCACTCAGTTTCAGCTCTTTATATACCAAACCACTAGTGTTGAAGAATTTCTTTATCGGTAGTCCGCTTCGCGGAATCCATGCTTTCAACTCCTCCACCGTAGGGTTATCTTCCACAATAAGCCGGTTAGTGTACTCAATGTTATTTTCTGTTAGCCATTTCTTGGCTTTTTGGCATGTGCTGCATGCCGGATATTGCAAAAATAAAGGTGTCATACTATATGTTGTTTATTGATTCATACTTAAAAACTCAAACCTTAGAACTTAATACTTAAACAAGCATCTGCAAATCTTGATACATAATCCGATAGGCAGCCGCTTTTTTGTCTAAGGCAAGAGGGTATGCCCGTGAGGAAGAAGGCATCCTGTAGAGTCTCATCGCTCGTCCTTCGAATACGAATTCTGCATAATCGCCTACTTTGGGTTCGCCTACTTCCAATTGTTCACGGAGTGTGTCCGTCGCTTTTTGTCCGGTGGTGACGATGGCCCTGCATTCGGGCAGTTGGCGGAGTAATGCTGCAATATCCGTCGGCTGTACTACTTCGAGGAACTTGTCTGAAGCATTATCCTGCAAACGCCGGATAGAGGAGGCGGTATCGAACAGGGCGATTCCTTTTTCGTTTAGAAAATCAACGATCTGTTCCCGGCAGAATGCTTTCCGGCTCTCATTCAGAAAGTGTTCTTTGTCTCCGAAAAATAAAAGTCCGACAATGCGCCACATATCATTATTCAGGTTCGGATAGTAAAAATCCATCGACCACCGTTTCCTTTGTGGCGGAAAGCTTCCCAGCATCAGCAGCTTTGCTTTCGGGGGAAGAAAAGGTTCCAGCGGATGTTTTTCGATTTCAATTTCCATGCTTCTGTAATTTCTTACAAAAATAACGAATCTATTCTTTTCATTCAAAATAGTTACAGAAAAAAACAGTTTTAAAAAATTTTGGCTATTTTTGCACGGTAATGACAAAACAACATATTGGAATACTTTTGAAAACAAGAATACTTATAAGTTGCTGTTTTATAGGCTTGTTATTTTTCTTTGAAGAAGGTTGTTATGCTTCGCAGTCAGAACCGAAAGAAAATGTGAGAGTCTCTTCTGTTAATTTTACGGTGAGGGGACGGGTTATTGATGTGTATGGTGAACCGTTGATCGGAGCGACAATCAGAGAGAAGGGCGGAGCGAATGGAACAGTGACAGATGTTGAGGGGAATTTCTTCTTATCCGTTCCGGATAGTGCTATACTGCAAATTTCTTTCGTGGGTTACGAGTCTCAGGAAGTCGGCGTACAGGGCAGGTCGATGCTTGAAATATGTCTGAAGGAAAGCATTCAGCTGCTTGATCATGTGATTGTTACCGCTTTGGGGCTTGAAAAGAAAGAATCTTCTTTGGCCTATGCTGTGCAGAAGGTGAGGGGAGGAGAATTGAATCGCGTGAAAGAAGTGAATATGATCACTGCTTTGGCGGGGAAGGCAGCCGGTGTGCAGGTCAGCAAGAACTCTTCCGGTATGGGCGGGTCGGCGAAAGTCAGTATTCGTGGGGTGCGCTCGGTAGCCGGAGACAATCAGCCTTTGTATGTGATAGATGGAGTTCCTATGTCGAACTCCACTTCGGAACAGGCTTATTCGGCTATTGGCGGTACGGCAAATGCCGGAAACAGGGACGGAGGCGACGGTATCTCCAATCTGAATCCGGAAGATGTGGAAAGTATCAGCATCCTGAAAGGAGCTCCAGCCGCAGCCTTGTATGGTAGTCAGGCAGCCAACGGAGTTATTCTTATTACGACCAAAAAAGGAAACTCCGTAGGGCGGAGAGATATTCATTTCTCTACCGGATTGACTTTTGAGAAGGCTTTCTGTCTGCCCAAAATGCAGAATAACTATGGGGTAAGTGATGTGACAGACAGTTGGGGGGAGAAAGAAAACCTCATGGCTTATGATAATCTGAATAACTTTTTCCGTACCGGACTGACGTCGATCACTTCCGTATCCGTCAACTCCGGAAACGATAGACTGCAAACTTACTTCTCCTATGCCAATACGACCGGGCGTGGTATTCTGAATGAAAACAAACTCTCCAAGCACAATATCAATCTGAGGGAGACCGCTGTACTCTTCAATAGCCTGCTGAAACTGGATGGTAATGTGAACGTCATGAGGCAGACGGTGAAGAATAAACCTGTATCGGGAGGTTTCTATATGAATCCGTTGGTAGGGCTTTACCGCTTTCCTCGTGGCGAAGACTTGTCATATTATAAAGATAACTATGAACACTATGATGAGGAAAGAAAACTGAATACACAAAACTGGCATACTTTTACCGAGGACTTCGAGCAGAACCCGTATTGGATACAAAACCGTATACAGAGTAAGGAAGCGCGTACGCGATTGATCCTCTCTCTTTCCGCCAATTTGAAAGTGACCGGTTGGCTGACGCTTCAAGCTCGTGGCAATATGGATTATTCAGCCGATAAACTACGTCAGAAATTCTATGCCTCTACCGCTACGGCACTGTGTGGAATGAACGGGCGTTATATTGAAATGGATTATCAGGAAACGCTGATGTATGGAGACGTGATGGCGATGGCTAAGAAGAAACTGAATGATTTTACGTTGGATATAGCTATTGGCGGCAGTATTAATGATAAGGTTGTTAACTCCACCCGTATTGATTCGAAGAATGCTTCTCTAAAATTTGCCAATGTGTTCAACCTTGCTAATATCGTGATGAGCAGTTCTGCCAGTATTGACCAGAAAATAGATGCTCACTACCAACTGCAGTCTGTTTTTGCAACAGCACAGGCTGGCTATAAAGAAGGAATCTTTTTAGATCTGACCGCACGTAATGACTGGTCATCTACGCTAGCTTATACAAAATACGAAAAGAAGGGATTCTTTTATCCTTCCATCGGAGTATCTTTTCTCCCCGATAAGTGGGTGAAGATGCCCGAATGGGTTTCGTTCTCAAAGTTACGCGGAGCTTATAGCATTGTAGGCAACGGGGTACCTCCCTTCATTACTTATCCCGTATCGTATGTGACTGCCGGCGGAGGAATGCTGGCAAGTGATGCCGCTCCTTTTGCGGAGATGAAACCGGAAATGACACATTCTGTCGAACTGGGTATGGAATGGAAATTCTTGCAGCACCGCTTGGGATTGAACCTGACTTATTATCGTACCAACACTTATGAACAGTTTTTCAAACTCCCGGCACTTGCTGGAGATAAATACGCCTATCGATATGTAAATGCGGGAGACATTCAGAATCAGGGATGGGAGATCACGCTGGATGCCACTCCGGTACTGACTTCTGACTTTACATGGAAGACTTCCATGAACTTTTCTGCCAATAAGAATAAGATCGTAGAACTTCATGAAGAGTTGAAGGAGTTTGCTTACGGACCTACCAGCTTCTCTTCCAGTTATGCGATGAAACTGGTGAAAGGCGGTTCGATCGGCGACATTTACGGTAAAGCCTTTATACGTGATGAAGAAGGTCATATTCTGTATGGAACGGAGGGAGATTATAAAGGACTTCCGTTGGTAGAGGGTGACGGGAATACCGTAAAAGTGGGAAATGCCAATCCTGTTTTTATGTTGGGATGGGATCATTCTTTCTCTTACAAAGGTTTTAGCCTTTACTTCCTGCTCGACTGGCGATATGGAGGTGAAATCCTTTCGCAGACTCAGGCGGAGATGGATCTTTATGGAGTTTCGAAGGTTACGGCACAAGCCCGTGATAAAGGATATGTCTCGTTGGAAGGCCGGCAGATAAGCGATGTAAAGGGATTCTATAAGAATGTGGTCGGCGGACGTGCCGGAGTGACCGAATACTATATGTATGATGCGACCAACCTCCGTCTGCGGGAAGTCTCACTGAGTTATAGCTTCCCCCGAAAATGGATACAGAAAACGAACGTACTGAAGGACCTGCAACTTTCCTTTGTAGCCCGTAACCTTTGTTTCTTGTACAAGAAAGCCCCTTTCGATCCTGATCTGGTACTTTCTACGGGAAATGACAATCAGGGAATTGAAGTGTTTGGCATGCCTACCACCCGCAGTCTGGGCTTTACGTTGAAATGTGAATTTTAAGAGCAGGAGGGAAGATGATGAAAGGACATATTTATATATACTTGTTGGGTATTCTGCTGCTCTCTGTCAGCTGTACAGGGAAGTTCCGTGAATTTAATACCGATCAGTCGGGTATTACGGATGAGGATTTGGTGATTGATGATAATGGCTTCGGCATCCGTCTGGGAATTATCCAGCAAGGTATTTACTTTAACTACGATTTCGGTAAAGGCAAGAACTGGCCTTTCCAATTGATACAGAATCTGAACGCGGATATGTTCTCCGGCTATATGCACGATGCCAAACCGCTGAACGGAGGTACGCATAACTCGGACTATAACATGCAGGATGGCTGGAACAGTGCCATGTGGACACATATGTATTCGTATATTTTTCCACAAATCTATCAGTCGGAGAATGCCACCCGTGATACAGAACCTGCTTTATTCGGTATCACCAAAGTGCTGAAAGTAGAAGTTATGCATCGGGTGACGGACTATTACGGCCCTATTATTTATAAGAACTTTGCGAATGCCCGAAATCAATATCGCCCTGATACGCAGAAAGAAGTTTACTATGAGTTCTTTAATGAACTAGATTCGGCTGTTGTCTCTCTTGCCGGTTACATAGAAAAGAGGCCTGAATCCAACGGATTCTCCCGTTTTGATCTGTTGCTGGACGGTCAGTATTCTTCTTGGGTCAAGTTTGCCAATTCTTTGCGTCTGCGTCTGGCAATGCGTATTTCGGCAGTTGATCCGGATAAGGCATATACCGAGTTTCGGAAAGGATTGGAGAACGAATTTGGTGTTTTTGAAGCCGAAGATGAGCGGGTAGCGGTCTCGACGCAATCCGGATTTACCAATCCGTTGGGAGAACTCAACCGTGTATGGAACGAAACTTATATGAGCGCTGCAATGGAATCTATTCTCACAGGCTATGATGATCCCCGGCTGAAAGTCTACTTTGAAGCCTGTACCGACAAGGCTTATGCAGGGGAGTATCGTGGAATCCGTCAGGGAACTTGTTTTGCACACAATCATTATGCAGGATTATCTAAATTGGCTGTCGATCAGAGTACGGATGCTCCTTTAATGAACTCTGCCGAAATCTGGTTTCTCCGTGCCGAAGCGGCTTTGCGTGGCTGGACTCCGGAGGATGAAGAAGAATGTTATCTGAATGGTGTAAAAGCGTCCTTGCACCAGCACGGGATTTATCAGGTGGACGACTATCTGAACAGCGAACGAACAGCCGCTGACTTTACTGATACGTATGATGCTGAAAACAACATTCCTGCCCGTTGCCGGGTTTCTCCTAAATGGAATCCGGCAGATGATAAAGAAGTGAAACTGGAGAAGATCATTACACAGAAATGGATTGCCATGTTTCCGGAAGGCTGTGAGGCATGGGCTGAACAACGTCGTACGGGATATCCGCGTCTGTTTCCGGTACGCTTTAACCATAGCAGAAACGGGTGTATCGATACGGAGACGATGATACGCCGTCTCAACTTCCCCGGTACCCTGCAGACAGAAGATAAAGAACAATACTCAGCTCTTGTTGAGGCCTTGAACGGACCGGATCATGGAGGTACCCGACTTTGGTGGGATACAGGAAATAATCGTCTGGATTAAAATAGTAGTGTCAGAATGTGAATATATGTATAGGTTTAACTATTTTTGCACCTTCATTTAAACACATTTGTCATGAAAAAGATCATTTCTGCTCTTTTCCTGTGTATGCTGCTTTCTGCCGTACCGGAATTACAGGCACAAAACATTCAGTTACATTATGATTTCGGACGTTCCCTGTATGATAAAGATTTGAAAGGGCGTCCATTGTTAACCTCTACAGTGGAGAAGTTCCATCCCGATAACTGGGGAAGTACTTATTTCTTTATTGATATGGACTATACTTCCGAAGGTGTCGCTGCCGCATACTGGGAGATAGCCCGCGAACTGAAATTCTGGAAGGGTCCTTTCTCTGCCCATCTCGAATACAATGGCGGATTAGCAAAAGGATTCTCCTACAATAACGCTTATCTGGCAGGAGCCACCTATACCTATAATAACGCTTCTTTTTCAAGAGGCTTCACCTTGACAGCCATGTACAAGTATATTCAGAAACATCGCTCTTCGAATAACTTCCAGTTGACAGGAACCTGGTACATGAACTTTTGCAAGAACCTGCTCACCTTCTCCGGCTTTGCCGACTGGTGGCGAGAAGAAACGAACTATGGAAAAACAATCTTCCTGTCCGAACCTCAATTCTGGGTAAACCTGAACCGTATAAAAGGAGTAAATAAAAACTTTAACCTGAGTGTTGGCTCCGAAGTGGAACTGAGCAATAACTTCGGTGGTCGTGACGGCTTCTATGTGATTCCGACACTGGCTCTGAAGTGGACGTTAAACTAAACTTTAAGATACGAAATCCCGAAACGGATATACATAAATTATTGAATAAAATATCGAATGAAAACAGATTTGATCTACGGCGTAGAAGACCGCCCTCCATTTAAAGATGCCCTGTTTGCTGCCTTGCAACATCTGCTGGCCATCTTTGTAGCCATCATAACACCTCCTCTTATCATTGCAGGTGCGTTGAAACTGGATGTTGAAAAAACAAGCTTTCTGGTATCTATGTCCCTTTTTGCTTCGGGTGTATCCACGTTTATACAATGCCGTCGAATTGGTCCGATAGGGGCCAGGTTACTTTGTATTCAAGGCACCAGTTTCTCTTTTATCGGGCCCATTATAGCTACCGGATTGGTAGGCGGACTTCCCCTTATATTCGGTTCCTGTATAGCTGCCGCTCCCATCGAAATGGTTGTCAGCCGTACTTTCAAGTATCTTCGCAATATTATCACTCCGCTGGTGTCCGGTATTGTCGTGCTGCTCATCGGATTGAGTCTGATTAAAGTCGGTATTGTTTCTTGTGGCGGCGGATATAGTGCAATGGATGACGGTTCCTTCGGCTCGTGGGAAAATCTCTCTATTGCAGCACTCGTCTTGCTGAGCGTCTTATTCTTCAATCGCTGCAAAAACAAATACCTGCGCATGAGTTCCATTGTCTTCGGTCTCTGTCTGGGCTATGGATTGGCTTTCGCTTTGGGCAAAGTGAATATGAGTGCGCTCAATGTTGAGATGCTGATGAGTTTCAACATCCCTCAGCCCTTTAAATATGGTGTTGACTTTAATATCTCTTCGTTCATCGCCATCGGTCTGGTCTATCTGATTACCGCCATTGAAGCTACGGGAGATGTGACAGCCAATTCCATGATTTCCGGACTTCCGATTGAAGGGGATTCATATCTGAAACGTATTTCCGGCGGTGTGATGGCAGATGGATTCAACTCTTTCCTGGCAGGTGTTTTCAACTCCTTCCCGAACTCCATCTTCGCACAGAATAACGGTATCATTCAATTGACCGGAGTTGCCAGTCGCTATGTAGGTTATTATATTGCCGCCATGCTTGTCCTCCTCGGATTATTCCCCATTGTAGGAGCCGTCTTTTCCCTGATGCCCGATCCGGTATTGGGTGGTGCTACCTTATTGATGTTCGGTACCGTAGCAGCCGCAGGTATCCGTATCGTCTCTTCGCAGGAAATAGGACGCAAAGAAACTCTGGTATTGGCAGTCAGCCTCTCTTTAGGTCTGGGTGTAGAACTGATGCCGGATGTTTTAAAACAAGCTCCAGAAGCGATTCGGAGTATATTCTCCTCAGGAATCACCACTGGAGGTTTGACTGCAATTATTGCTAATATAGTAATACGGGTGAAGAGCTAGGTATTAGGTATTAATACCTAAATTACTCATTTTATTCGTGATACGGAAGGGGAAATCGGGGTATTCGTAAAGGCTGAAACGAGGTTCGGTTTCTCCTTTTGTATAGCTCCAGATGGATGCGTAGTCTTCCGGATCTTCCCCCATTTTGCCAAGTTGGCGCAGATAGGCAGCCAATGATTTGTTCTCTACGATATAGATCTGTCCCATCTGGTCAATAATAGGACTGTGATGACGGGTACTGTCATGCTCGAAACGCAGAATACGTTTTCCTTCTTCTGTCAATCCGACTAGCTGGAAAGTCATGCTCTTGCCGATCGCGGGTAAATTCAATACACTACGGTCTGTAGCAAGGAAAGGCAGATGATGCTTTCTCATAAAGCGCCTTATCTGTCTGGCAACATCCTCTTTTTCTTCCGTATCCACTTTGGTTTCCAGCAGCTTATACAACTCTTCCGCCTGTTCCGGATTCATCTGACCGTAGATCTTTTCCTCCTGTTGTTCCTGCATCGAACGGCTGTTCGGTGCAAACACTGCATAATTCTCATTGAATCCCTTCACAGAGAAAGTATAATAGCATACCACTCCCAACGAATTAAGCACTTGGCGAAGCCGTGTCGTATGTCCCCTTCTCGAAGCAGCCACCGTATATACCAACTGATTCGTAATGATCCATCCGGCAGAAAGAATTTTCCGGATCGCCTCTTTGGCTTCAGGAGTCACCTCTAGCGGTGTCTGAAAATGCGTCTGAATGATAAACTGCTTCACACCAATAGCCGAAGCCTTCTCCTTAAACTCACGTAAAATATCGATCAGTTCATCATTGATACGCATCGGCAAATAAGCCAGCAAGCGAGAACCTAACCTTACCCGTTGCAGTTCCGCATACTTTTCTCCTTCCGGACGTTCGAGATTCGCCCTTTGTTTACGTACTGCCATGCGGTAGACAGCCTCCAATATATTCCGGAGCGTCTTATTCTGACTCATCAACGCATCTCCGCCAGTGATAAGAATATCCCTCAACTGCGTATCTTTCTCGAAATACGTCATCAACCGTCGCAGCTTACTGTCCCAAGCTTCCTTCGGACGTAACGTTTCAAATTCAAAGTTTAACCGTTCGCTCTGGAAATCATACATACGCTGGCAAGACGCACAAAGACCTCCGCAAGCCCGTCCCATCGTATCAGGAATAAGGATCGCCACTTCCGGATAACGCCGGTGAATATTATGTCCGTCAGGCAAAAGCCATCCTGCCGCGTTAGGTTTCCCTTCCTCTACAATATCCTCCTTCTCCCATGCACGAATATTGCCATACGTTTCCACCAACCGCGGTGAATAAAGAATATAACTCCGGATCGCATCATCATTGTACCCATATCCCGTAATATTCAGCAACGACAGATAATAAGGGGTAGCAAAGAACGGCATCCCCTTTTTGCGAGCCCTATTCAGCAAATACATCGTCTCCGACGAAAGCGAATTCCCCAAAAAACGATTCAGCTCTGCCGGACTCTTTACCGCCATCGACAAATGGAAACGGAAATCATTCCACCACTTGCTCACCAATTCATACTTCTCCTCATAACTCATCCCCTCCTCAAAATGGAACCGTACCGAAGGCTTCGACTTCCGGTTCTCTATCTTCTGAATCAGCAAATGCAACATCCGCTCCTTGTTCTCATCGCGTTCTTCACGCACCTCTTCATCCAGCCCCGTAGCCCACCGGTCATTCCGGCTCTTGATACGTTGCGGCGACGGCAAAGGAACAGTCTCCCCCTGCAAGCGTTTAAACAACTGGAACAATTCAATAAACAAATCCGTCGGCATCTCTATATTCTCCAACCTTTCCGTCAGAAACTGATATAGCAACCGAATCGTCTGTACTGACATATCCTGTCCCGTAGACAGTTCATGGACATCCTGTCCATCATAATGGAGTAAGAGTCGAATTTGCTCCCTCGCCTCCTTCGCCGTCTCGTTCACTACCTCACAAGCATCCAGATACATCAGCAACCCGGCCTTAAAATCCTCCACCGTAGGACTCTTTACAGCCATCTTCACCAACTCCGGCATCTCCTGATTATAGATTTGTTTCAACTGCGAAAAAGTAAGTACAAGCATTTTCTTTTGTTTCATAAGCATCCTATCTTTTTATCGACTAGCAAATTATTGACTAGTGTAGTAAATTATCGACTAATAAATTAACGACCAGCAGCCCCAACACCTCCAACGCCCCGCAGGTCCCCCCCCGGCCTCGTCTGCCCGGCGTCAAGCGAAGGTCTTATTCACGGCGTCAAGAAGGGCAGACTGTTTGAGCGTAGCGAGTTTCTGCCCTTTAGCCGGGAATGAGACCTGAGTAGCCGGGCAGACGCAGCCTTGATTTTTTCTTTTTGGTACTTTTTCTTTTGCATCAAGGCAAAAGAGAAAAGTACATAAAGATAATAAAAAAAGCGAAGCCCCAAAAGCCCCGCTTTTCCAATCGTGTATTTCTTTACGATTTATTTTTTCTTTCTAACATTTCGAGCGACTTATTTTTTCGTCTCCGTGTCATCCTCTTTCCGTTTCGGTTCCTTCTTGGCCAGAAGAACGATATTATACACATAATCCGTCATCCATTGTTCCGAATATCCCAGACGTTCCTTGTATTGACGTACGGTAGCAGCTGTCTTGTGTACATCATCCGCCTTCCATACCTGCTTGGTGCAAACATCGTGAACCGTCTTCTGCGTCATCCCGTATAAAGCCTTCTTGAAGATAGACGGCATACGGAATTTCCATTGCATCAGGTTACCCATTAGCATCATCAAATCATTCGAGAAGCCCTGATACATAAACAGATAAGACTGAATATCATTTTGTGTGCGGCAGTTACGTTTGACAGAAGCATCTATCTCTTTGAAGAAACTCTCGTTCAATCCGTAGTCCTGCATCAACATTTTGCGTGAAGCCGATTTCTCTGCCAGTCCCAGTTTGCCGCCTTGCGTCGGTATTTTGAACAAACGTTTGAAGTTTGCTACATCCGGCAAGAAACGGATATTAGTGATACCTAAGTTGGTAGCGATGACTGACTGGAAATAAACCCTTGTCAGTGATATAAAATCTTCTACGTTGCCGACTTTTGTTTCATCGGATTTTTTTTTAAATAAACCAAATAAGCTCATTGTCCTATATCTAATTTTATGATTTACAAATTACAGATAGAGTCTGCGGAAAGATACTATCAAACAAGTCGTCCGCTAAATTGCCGCAAAGGTAGTAAAAACTGTTGGTTTTCACCAACATTCCAAGTCCTTTTCGATCTCCGGCATAGTCTCTTTCTTGAAAACGGGACTTTGGATGCCTGCTTTCTTTTGGGCGCGATAGTCGGAGAGCAGCCGTACTGCGTACTTCCCGAGAAAAAGAATGGCAATCAGGTTGCAGATAGCCATCAGCGCCATCGTGATATCTGCCAGGCTCCATACCATATCAAGAGTCGCAACAGAGCCAAAGAGTACCATGCCGCCTACCAATATCCGGTAGGAGTGCAGTACCCATTTCTTTTCGGTGATGAAGCGAATGTTTGCCTCTCCATAATAATAATTCCCCAGAATACTGCTGAATGCGAAGAAGAACAGTGCTACGGCAACAAATACCCCTCCGGATGCGCCGATCTCATTGGTCAGCGCCTGCTGAGTTAGTTGAACACCGTTGGCAGAACCGTCCAGCGGAGCACCGCTAAAAAGAATGATAAACGCCGTGCAAGTACAAATCAGTAGTGTATCGGTGAATACAGCCAGCGTTTGTATCAGCCCCTGCTTCACAGGATGAGTGACGTTTGCCGTTGCCGCTGCGTTCGGTGCCGATCCCATACCCGCCTCATTGCTGAAAAGTCCCCGCTTGATGCCTTGCATCAGTGCCATTCCGACTCCTCCTCCCAATGCCTGTTCCCAGCCGAAAGCGTGGCTTACGATCAGTGAGATGACTCCCGGCAACTGAGTAATATTGAGTAATACGATGACCAATGCCAGTCCTACGTATCCCAATGCCATAATCGGTACGATAATACTGCTTACCCGGGCAATGCGGCGAATTCCTCCGAAGATGATGAGAAGAGTCAGTGCGGTAAGTATCCCTCCCAACACCGTATGGTCGAAACCAAAAGCATGTTCGGCAGCGGCACAGATTGTATTGCTTTGTACCGAGTTAAAGGCAAAACCGAACGTAATACTGATAAGTACGGCGAAGAGCATCCCCATCCAAGGCTGTTTCAATCCCTTCTTCATATAATAGGCAGGGCCTCCGACGAAAGAATCCTTTCCGCGTATTTTATACAGCTGCGCCAGTGTAGATTCGATGAATGCGCTTGAAGCTCCCAGCAGGGCAATGACCCACATCCAGAAAACGGCTCCCGGTCCTCCGATAGCGATGGCGGTGGCAACCCCTGCCAAGTTTCCCGTACCTACGCGGCTGGCAATGGAGATGGCAAACGCTTGAAAAGAAGACACATGCTTTTCTCCGTGCTTTCCTTTTCCGGCAGATTCGCTGAGCAATACAATCATTTCGCGAATCATGCGGAACTGTACGAATCTTGTCCGCACGCTGAACCAGATTGCGCAGCCTAGCAACATGATAATCAGGATATAAGTCCAGAGAATATCGTTAATCTCGTTGATAAAGTTCATATTTGTATGGAAAAGAATATATTTAGGCACGGATTACACGGATTAACACGGTTTTAGTGCTATGATTACGTAAAATAACCGTGTTAA
The DNA here is from genome assembly GCF_020091505.1 of Bacteroides faecis. Classification (NCBI taxonomy): domain Bacteria; kingdom Pseudomonadati; phylum Bacteroidota; class Bacteroidia; order Bacteroidales; family Bacteroidaceae; genus Bacteroides; species Bacteroides faecis. The sequence continues at coordinate 2,839,378 of NZ_CP081916.1, forward strand.
TCCGTGTAATCCGTGCCTAATCCTCAATTTATAATTTAGTTCATTTCTAAAATGATAACTCTTGCATTATTCGCTTTTTATCCGAAAATAGAATTTATGATTTTCGAATACAGGCTCTACTATTTCATAACGAACAAATTTGGCGAGCAGATGTTCGGCTGCCCGTCGGGAAAGTCCGGTCTGGCGACAATAACGGTTGAGAGAAAGCAAAGTACCCTGTTCCAGCAGGTCGAGCAGGAGCTGTTCCCGTTCCGTGTATCGGATCAGTTCTCCCCGTGGACTGTCACTTTGCTGCCATACACGCAGATGAATAGGCGTCGCCAGGATATTCTCGTCCTTGATGCGGAGATAGGCGAGAGGTTTCCCGTTTTCATCTTTTGCATACACAGGCTTGTGCGGGCTTTCTTCGATGGTGGCCACCAGTACCTGCTTGCCTTCCACGATAAATGTCTGTAAAGTATATTCAACTTCCGGAATACAATAAAGTTGTGCAGCGGCTTCTATCATATATTTTTCTTCTTCAGATCGTACTCCGGCTATCCGTCCGTTGTCTTTAACGCCTATCAATAACCGCCCTCCGTCGGTATTGGCAAATGCCGAGAGGCTTTTTGCGATTTTCCGTGCGTCTGAAATTTCAAATTTGAAGTCCTGTTGCTGATGCTCTCCTTCAGCTATCAAACTATGTATATAATCCGTATCTGTAAGCGTTTTCATGGCTACAAAGGTAGGGAAAAATGGCGAAAAGCCCTTTTTTTAGTTTATTTTCGCAGATAAATTCAAAAAAAATATCGTTTTTATGCGTTTATTTCGGGAAACAGTGTATTTTTGCGGCACATTATTAACGAAAAAAATAAAAGGATTATGAAAGAATTGGTAGAAAAAGTAGCAGCTCTGTATGCTGACTTCGCAAAAGATGCTAACGCTCAGATTGAAAACGGTAACAAAGCAGCAGGAACTCGCGCTCGTAAAGCTTCTTTGGAAATCGAAAAAGCAATGAAAGAATTCCGTAAAGCATCTTTGGAAGCTTCTAAGAAATAAGATTTGGAAGTCTACTAAGATATCAGAAAAAAGAAAATTCCCCTTATCTCACAACCGGACAGGCGAGAGATAAGGGGAATTCTTTTATTTACTCCCGGTTCCACTCCTTACTTGCCTCAAAGCAAGGACACGCCTTGATCCATTCTTCCGGCTCTATCTCACCGTTCCCGTTGAGATCGGGACTGAGATCACGATGCCCGCAAATGCGGCAACCGGGAAAATCTTTCAGCAATGTGAGGATAAGCACCCGTAGCGAATGTTTCTGCCACGAAGTACGCGTATCTTTGGGCACTCCCCGACAGTCCAACCCACCTTCATAGCAGATCCCTATACTCTCCTTGTTGAAACCTCGTGCGTGAGCACCGATACGTCCGATAGGGCGGGTAGATTTGATATCACCGTTTCTGCGGATATAAAAATGATACCCCGTTCCGTTGAATCCGCGACGGCGGTGACACGTCTCCAAGTCATGCTCGGTGAAGCTCTTGTCCTCCCGGGTGGCGGAGCAGTGGACGACAATTAGATTGATTGTCCTCATGCGTCCGTACTGTTTTTGCGTTGGATACACTCCTTGTTGACGCACTGCAATGCCATCGCTTCCGACAACCTGCCTTTCAAGGAAAATATCTCCGCATGCATCTCCTTCACCCGGTCGCTCAGGTCGAAGTAATCTTTCAATACCTTTTCGAGCTGTGCCATCAGGAAGCCGTATTGTTCCTTCACAAGTTCGCTGAACTCTTTCACTTCCTGCGCCATTTGCTGGCGTTTCTTGCGACCTCCGAAGAAAGGGAGAATCGTCATAATAATATCAAGTATTTTGTCTAACATATATTTATTGAATCATTGGTGAATAAAGAAAATAGAATCGGGTAGAGTAATCAATCATATTAGTGAAAAAAACATGGCGGGGCTGAAATCTCCCCGCCATGTGTAGTTTACAGTCTTAAACTGTCGGGTCCGGTGCCTCGTCTCCATCATCCCCTCCGGGAGTGTTGCCGCCCGAACCGCCGTTTCCACCATTGCCGCCGTTTCCGCCTCCGTCTTCGTCACTCTTACCACCCAGCACGAAATCCACATTATTCTCGCTTCGGGTACTGGTGTGACTTGCGTTCATCAGCTTCAGCGCCTTGTCCGCAACGAACCGCACATTGACACGGCGAATGCTGCGTACCGTACACTCCTTCATCAGCTCCGTACCGTCACTGGTCAGCGTGATGTGGAACGTACCCAGTCCGTCAATTTTCACTTTGTCGCCTTGTGTGAGCGATGCCCGCAGTTGTTCCACAAAAGCCTCGATGGTATGCTTCACATCTCCGGCGGTCAGTGCCGACTTGCTTTCGATAGCGGTAGCCATCGTGTCGATGTCCATCACCCTCACATTGCCCGACTTCTGACGGATGTAATACAACATGGGAGCATTTTCCTGATTTACATACTTTCTGCGTTGATAGCGTTCTACTAATACATTCATAATTTCTAAAAAGTTAAGGTTTGGTTAATACTTATGTGATGCTTTTTTCTAACAATACAAAGATACGAAATCTGAGAGGCGAAGTCAAGTAAATAGCACTTTATTTTCCCCTAATATATAAAATAAAATAGAAAAGAAAAGAGCCGGTATTTATACTATAAAATGTAATAATATATATAACTTGATATCTCCCTATCTGGCATGTTTCATCATATATTCCAATGGCGGAATGTAATCATATATTTTTGTCATAGACTGGTTGTGCCCGAAGTAGACGTTTCCTGTCTCCCCGTTGCGTTGTTTGGCTACGATGACCACTCCCAATCCTTCTGTCGGATACCCGCTTTCCTTGTCGATGGTGATGCGCTGCTGTGCCGGACGGTAGAGCAGCATTACGACATCCGCATCTTGCTCGATAGCCCCGCTCTCACGTAAGTGTGCCAGCTCCGGACGGCCTCCGGGACGGTTCTCCGACTCACGGTTCAACTGGCTCAGCAGTACGACCGGAATATGCAGCTCTTTGGCAAGCGACTTCGCTTTTCGGGTAGCTTGCGCTACTTCCTGTTCACGATTCCGGTTGAGCTGCTTGGTAGTCATGTCGCAAAGTTGCAGGTAGTCGATGATGACCATGTCACATTGTTTGCGGCTTTTCAGCAGTCGTGCGCTGGAGCGGACGTGCTCCATGCTGACAGAGGAGTTGTCGTCCACGTAAATGGGCAGTTGCGACAACTCGCCGGAGGTGGTATGTGCTTCCGCTACTTCCTGCGGATTGGCAAGCCCGTTTCGCCACCGGTATGGATTGATGTTGCTGGCAGCGAGTAACCACCGGTCGGCAAGGCGTTCCCCTTCCATTTCGAGGCTGTACACGGCTACCGCTTTTCCTGCTGATGCTGCACTGCGTGCCAGATGGAGGGCGAAGGCCGTCTTTCCTACCGAGGGACGGGCGGCGATAACCACCATCTCTCCGTCTTGCAGACCGCCTGTTTTCTTGTCCAGTTCGTTCAAACCGGTGGGAATGCCGGTGACGCCGTTCACGCTTTTGGCGATGCGGTCTTCGGCTTCTTTGAGGGCGTCGGCCATCAGTGTTTCCATATCCCGCATGTGGTCTTGGTGGCCGGATTCGCCTTCGAGCCGGTCGAGGAGGTTGTGGGCGTCTATCAGTGTGTCGCCGATGTCCATTGTTTCGTCCATGGCGCAGGCGAGGAGCTTGTTGAAGCCGAGAACGGCTTCGCGTGCCAGGTATTTCTGATGGACGATCTGCGCATGGTATTCGATGTGGGCGGAAGAGGCGACTTTGCTGCTCAGCTGTGCGATGGCGAATGCGCCGCCTGCTTCTTCCAGGTTGCCCCGGTGGACGAGTTCTTCCTTGACGGTGAGTATGTCGATCTTTTTGCCGGCCTGATACATGGCTGTCAGACAGGCGAAGATCAGTTGGTGACGGTTGTCGTAGAACATTTCGGGACGTAGTTTGTCGGCGACGAGTGGCAGGGCTTCCTGCTCTATCAGGCAGGCGCCTATGATGGCTTCTTCGAGTTCGGTGGCTTGTTGGTTCATGATGTTTGAGGTGTCGGGGTTAGTCTATGTATTCGTTCAGGAAAGCTTTGTCTTTCAGGTAAGTGGAGGCGTGGGCGATGAAGCGGGTGTCGTTGGTGTGGTAGTAGACATCTTCGATACGGTCGATGGCAAGTTGCCATTCTTCTTTCGTGAGCTTCTCCCATTCGTGGCGGGCACGGGCGACGTTGACTTTGGGCTTCCGCATGATCTGATGGTAGTTGTCCCAAAAGGTGTGGAAAGCTTTGGATGATTCTTCCTCTTTCTGAGAGGAGTCGGCAGGCTGTGCACTTCCAGTCCATAGGTCGTAGTTGATGATGCGGATATGGAAAGTCTTCTCCGGGTGGGGGAGGATCTCGATGATGCCTTCGCGTTCCAGCCTTTTGAAGAAACGGGCGGTCTTATACCGGGTCCATCCAAATAAAATACTCCAATGCAGGTTGCTGATAAGTGATTCGCCACGTTGGCAAAAGATCGTCAGTCCGTGAATGTTGTAGGTTGTTTCCGAATAGTTGGCGTGCGAGAGGACTTGGAAGAAAGCTCCCATATTTTCCAGCTGTCCGCTTCCTGTCTGTTGTTTTAGTAGTGTTCTGGGAATTTTGAAATAGCCTTGTTGAAAGGATGTCTCGGTAATTTGTTTCATTGAATCGTTATTAAATTAATATTATTGGTTGTGGACAAATGATCTTTAAATCCGGCCCGAAGGTACGAAATTGAGAATCTTTTGTCAAGTTCGTATGGACGGTTTTGGCGAATATGGACGGTGCTGGCGTATTTGGACGGAACGAGTTGAAAATAATGTTGGAATGTAATGAGAATAGCATTCGGTTTATGTCGAAAACAGGGGAGAGTGACAGGAAGGAAGACTTGAATGGTATGGGGAAAAGCCAAAAAGAGGAGATGGAGTGTAAACTTGTATTTGAGGGCAGGAGGGTTGCGGTGAAAGTCGCCGGGAAAAATAGAGGTTCTATTGGCTAAGAATAGAACCTCTATTGAGTAGAAATGGAGGTTCTGTTTGATGAAATTAGAGCCTCTATTTTGAGGATTTGCAGAAAAATAAGCCGCCCATACAACCGCCCGTTTTTGAGTGGATGCAACTGATTGAAGTCTAGTCTGTTATGAGCATTAAAAAAAGAGACCCGCCCATACACCCGCCCATATATTATTAATAAATATAATTATCTATATTAATATTGTTCGGACGACTCACTTTTTCTGTGTTTTTTGCCCCTTTCATTCTTCCCCTGTTTCTTGCGTGCCGAAGCGGAAGTGCAGATGAATGTGAGACGGTCCCCAGAGGGATATCAGTATATATTGCTGGTTAGGGCTGAGACGTGTGGTGTTGTGCGTATAGTGTGCCTGTTTTAGGGCATTGAATAGTGATTCGTCATTTTCTATTTCTGCGCGCATTCTTTTGCTTGCCGCGTCTATGTTGCTGTATTCCGGAAAGAATGTCATCGCCAGGTCGGAGAAAGCCTTGAATCCTTTGATGTCCCATGTAATCTCTCCGTTTTCGTTTTCTAAGTTCATTTTAATATAATTTTATTGTTACAAATATGTAGTGCAATTCTGTAAAGACATTGCAAAATTACTAAAAATATATTTGTTACAATAAAATATTTAAATTATTTTCTGGTTAATTCTTATATTTGTAATTAAAAATATATTTTAAATTTCACCTCTGTAAGCATAGCTTTCAATTCTTCTTTTTCCCTGTTGTTTTGTGTAGATATATTCATGATTTTTTTCTTTAGTCCCTGTTCGCATGTTCGTAGACTGGGAGTTTAGGGCTTTTAGGGGTATCGTGAACTCAACCTCTCTCTCGTTTGTTCTTTTCTTTTCTGCCGGATCAAATCCATCTGTCCGGCGAAAGTCAAAACAATGAATAAAATATACATATATAAGGTTCCAAGTTACTAAAATATTTGTATATTTAGAGTGTAAATTTTAATACTTAGTACAATGTTAAAAGTAGTAGCATTTATGAAGCAGGTAGCCGAAGAGCTACGGATGGGGGGAAACTTTGGTACTGCGCACGTGTATCGTAGCAGTACCAATGCCATCATTGCTTATTGTGGGAAAGGGGATTTTTCTTTTGATAAAGTTACCCCGGAGTGGCTAAAAGGGTTTGAGGTACACCTTCGTGGGAGAGGATGTAGCTGGAATACCGTTTCTACCTATCTAAGGACATTCCGTGCGGTGTACAACCGTGCGGTTAATAGTCGGATGATTATTTATACACCTCATCTGTTCCGTTACGTCTATACAGGTACGCGTGCAGACCATAAGAGGGCACTGTGTGATGAAGACATGAAGAAAGTCTTTACTAAACTATCTTCATCTTCTGCCGTACCTACTACTGTACGGCGCGCACAAGAACTGTTTATATTAATGTTTTTGCTTCGCGGCTTGCCGTTTGTCGATCTTGCCTATCTGCGTAAAAGTGATTTGAGGGATAACGTGATCACTTACCGCAGGCGGAAGACGGGGCGCCCTTTGTCGGTGACACTTACACCGGAAGCGATGATCTTGTTGAAAAGGTATATGAGTCGTGATACCGATTCTCCTTATCTTTTCCCGCTGTTGAAAAGCGGTGAAGGAACGAAGGAAGCCTATCACGAGTATCAGTTGGCCTTGCGCAGCTTCAACCAGCAACTCATGTTGTTGGGCAAAATGCTGGGGTTGAATGATAGGTTGAGCTCGTACGCAGCCCGCCATACATGGGCCACGACAGCCTACTATTGTGAGATTCATCCGGGTATTATCTCTGAAGCGATGGGGCATTCCTCGATTACGGTGACCGAGACGTATCTTAAGCCTTTCCGTAGTAAGAAAATTGATGAAGCTAATAATCAGATTATTAATTTTGTAAAACGATCTATTATAGGAGTAGGCTGCTGATAACTAGACCGTTACTTTGTAGGTAACGGAGCCAAATGGCGTTGCAAAGATGGATATATTTTGGAAAACATGCAAACAAAAAAGATATTTTTTCTGATAAACTACTAAAAAAAGAGAAATAATACGATAAAACGACGGATTTCTTTTGCCAGGGCCTTATTAACCTTTGATTAAGATACAAAGAATTTCCTCCCCTCTGCCGTAGCTCAAAAGCAGGGGTAAAAATGTTTCATGATCAAAATGCTTGGTTTTTCATAAAAGCGGCTTTTCGGAAGCCGGGACAAAGGTGTGCCCGTTACCTACAAAGTAACGGGCTGAAGTTGTATGGTGAATATGCTTTTAAGTGTATTGTATAAGGGAAATAAAGGTCGAATGAATTAAGAAAAGGAGGTCGCACAAGGAATGAAAGGAATGAGAAATGAATTTTGAGAAGAAGAATTTGAAGACTATATTTTTATTATTTTTTTAATTTATAAATTAAAAGTTTTTTTATTATGAACAAAAAGTATTTAAGTGTCGTCCTGTTTGGAGCGCTATTAGCGGCTTCAGCGGGTACATTTACTTCTTGTAAAGACTATGATGACGACATCAAGGGGCTACAAGAACAAATTGACGGAAATCAAAGCTCCGTTACAGCTCTTGAAAAACAGCTGGCTACGTTAGATGCTGCTGCTAAGGCTGCACAAACGGCTGCCGATGCCGCCAAAGAAGCTGCTGATGCTGCTAAGGCTGAAGCTGAAGCTGCTAAGGCTGCCGGTGACCAGGCTGCTGCTGATGCTGCTCAGGCGAAAGCTGATGCTGCTGCCGCTCAGGAGGCTGCTGCTAATGCTAAAGCTGAAGCAATAGAAGAAGCTAAAAAGCAGGTGGAAGCGTTGAAGGTACTGTTGCAAGAGTCTATCGACGGAAAAGTTGACAGGGAAGTTTTTGAAGCAGCCCAAACTGCAATTGCAGGTAAAATTGAGGGTATCGAAGAAAGATTGAACAATCTGGATCCGGATCAGGTGGCCGAAGACATGCGCGATGCGAAGCAGGCTATTGCAACTTTGATGGCGGCATATGAAAACTTGAAAATTCAGTCGGCTACATTAGAAGAATATAAAGAAGCTTGTCTTGATTACACTGCTAATGCTGAAGCTATAAAGAAAGCCGTAGAAGATATCGCCACTGCTCAAACAGAAATTGAGAAACTGTGGAATGAAATCAACGGTGAAGGCGGACTGAAAGAACTGATTAACGGTAATGCAGAAGCTATTACAAATCTGAAGAACCAGACTGCTACAGATATGGCTAATCTGGAAGAACGTATCAATAATCAGTTGACTGATATTAAAAATGATATCAAGGACAATATCAAACCGGCTATTGCTGAAATTCAGAAACAAATCAGAGAAGAAATCAAACCTGACTTGGATCAATTGCACATATTGGTTGTAGCTCGTTTGTCAAGCATCACATTTGCTCCTGATTATATTGTAGACGGTGTTGAAGCTATTAAGTTCAGCTCGTTGAAGTATGGTGCGATGGACAAGAGTGAAAATGCAGAAATCCCTACTACTTATAAATTCTCTACAGCTGCTTTGGCAACTGCCAGCTACCACTTCAATCCGGCTAGCTTCAAGTTGGCTAACGCTGACTATAGCTACATTGATCGCACTGTTACAGTGATCAACACTCGTGCTGCTGCCAGCAAATGGGTTGAAATCAGTGGCGAACCGGTTGCTAATGCTGAAAAGGGTACAGTTGACTTCAAACTGCTTCGTCTGAACGCTCACTCAACTCAGCCGGAAAAGAGCGATGTGAATATGATCGCTTTGCAGGCTACATTGAAAGGTGAAGCTGTTGATAAAGACGAAACAGGTGCAGTGGTAACTTCTCCATACGTATCTATCTACGATGATATATTGGATGCATCAGATGTACGTATTGCCGATGATGCTACTTTAACAGAATGGGGAGCTGATGCTCATTACGCAACAACATTTGATGCTTGTAAACTAGAAGAACCTCGATACAAGATGTATTACAACGAAGTATTCAACTTGAAAGACTTGGTTGCAACTTGTTTCGGTGACAATGAAGAAACTAATATTCACCGTAAATTCCCGATCGAGGACTACAGCTTATCATATAGATTTGCTGTAGCAAGTTCTAAATATGAGATTGAAACAGGTGCTACTACTACTGACCAGCAGAAATGGATCAAATGTAATGATGCTGAAGCTGGTTTGTATCAGGCAGAAGATTTCAGCAAAGAAGCTATCGGTCGTACTCCGATCTTGAAAGTTGAACTGGTTGATGCTGACGGTAATGTAGTACGTCGTGGTTTCGTGAAAGTAGAAATCGGAGTTACTAAGAGTGATGATATGACTCTGCCTATGACTTTGGGAACATTGACTTACGAGTGCTCAACAACTGCTGCTACTTATGAAATGAACGAAGAATACATTCGTGAGAACCTGTACCGTAAGATTGCAAACAGTCTTGGTGAAGTTGGTATGAGCCACGAAGAATTCTGGAATCTGTATGACGCTTCTACTGCTACAACTGCTGTAACGAAGAACGGTAGTGCTTATGGAATGTCAGCTCCTAGCATCGTAGACGGTCCTACTTCAGCCGGAGTTGCAACTAAGAAGATTGTTTGGTCATTCAAACATGGTGAACTTGGTAAGATTGGTTCTACTTCTACTTTCGTAGCAAGCATTACAGTGAAGAACAAACTGGCTTCTTCTGAATATCCTGCTGCTGTAACATTCCAATTCACAATTGATGTGAAGTTGCCGACATTTGAAGAAAAACTGGTTAAGAATGATACTTATTGGACCTTGGCCGGTACTTCAGCTGATGATTTTGATGTGAATGTAACAGTTCCGACTGATAATGATGAAGATCCTGAAAACTGCCAGTTCAATCAAGATCTGGAAGCAGCTTATACAGAACATACAGTAACCGGACTTCCTAAATGTGTTGAAGATTACTATGAGATAATCGAAACTAGATCTAATGGTAAGGCTACTACGACTGTATTGTCAGGTGTTAAGATCAATGGAACTGTAATCTCTTTGGATAAGAATGATGATGCGGTTAAGAAAGCATTGAATAGCGAAGGTGGTCTGCAGGCTGTAGTTAAACATGTTTATAAATTGGAGAGCGGTGATGAGCTTTCACAACATAGCTTCGTGGTTAACTTTATCCGTCCTGTTAATCTGAATATGCCAGGTGAAATTTCTTTGCAGGATGCTAAGACTGGTGGTGATATCGCTAACTTCCAGCATAATAAATTATTGACAGACTGGAGAGGTGAAGCGATTACTGCTCCTTATCAGGAATCTGTTACAGGAAGTGTATCTTATTGGGACTTCAAGTATACTCCGAAGTATGAATATGTTGACGGCCACTATGTACAGACACAAGAAGCTAAGTTGAATGTGATAACTAAGAAAGTTTCTTTCACAGCTGTTAAGCCTGTAACTATGTATACTGCAACTGCAACATATAGCTATCTTAAATATAAGAAAGTTGGTTTCATGAAGTATGAGTGGGTTGAAGAAGATAGAGCTACTTTCACTGCTGAAGCAGAAACGCAAGCTGATGCTGATAAGGCTATTGAAGCTCAACTTCGCGCTAAGGGTTGGGAAATTCATCCTTTTGCTAAAGTAGATCAGATTGGAAAAACTGAATACACCAATAGAGTTATCTTAGAAGGTCAACTCGTTGAATACACTTACGTAGCAGGTATCGAGTATACTCCGGCTAAGTACGAATGGATTGATGGTACTTGGGAAGAAGTTAAACATGAACATTCTGACTATCCTAACTTCAACGGATCAGTTGATGGAGAAACTGCTGGATGCGGATGCTATGTATGGACTACTTACACAGAAACAACTGATCAATGGGTTGCTGGACAATACTGGTACTTCTATGGCCCATTCGGTGAAGTTAAATTGGATGTAACGAAAGCTACTACCAATTTGGCTAATGGTAAGTTGCCTAACGGTGCTACTTTGGTTCAGGAAGGTAATACTGTTAAGTATGTGAATGTTAATTCACCGGTAGGATCTGAATATAAGATCTTCATCCCTGCTACTGTAAATTACGGTTGGGGTACTGCTACTTCTCAGTTGACTATTTTGGTGAAACCTGTTAAGTAACAGTTGATAATGTGTAAATGTCTTTGAAATGATTCTTAGACAGAATAAATCTAAAAGGGGGCTCTACAGAAGGGCCCCCCTTTTTCACAAAGTTTTTCATAAGACTTAAAATAAAAATATTATGAAAATAAGAAATTTGCTATTATTATCTCTGCTTACTGTCAGTAGTACTATGGCGTTCGCTCAGGAACAGCGAATCAAGGAAGAAGGTAAGACAGTGTTCAAACCTCATTGGTTTATGCAAGTACAGGCGGGAGCTGCTCACACAGTAGGCGAAGCCGATTTTACCGATCTGATCTCTCCGGCAGCAGCCGTCAATGTAGGGTATAAGTTTGCACCCGCATTTGGAGCCCGTTTAGGCGTAAGCGGTTGGCAGGCAAAGGCAGGATGGGTCACTCCTTCTCAAACCTATCAATACAAATATCTGCAAGGCAATCTGGACCTTATGGCAGACCTCAGTACTTTATTTTGTGGTTTTAATCCGAAACGTGTATTCAACGGATATATTTTTGGCGGCGTAGGATTGAATCATGCTTTCGATAACGACGAAGCAAATGCACTGGACACAAGATCTCACGAACTGGAGTATCTGTGGCAAGACAAACAAAACCTTGTAGCCGGACGCTTTGGACTGGGATGCGACCTGCGCCTCAATGACCGGCTGGCTATCAATATTGAAGGAAATGCAAATGCTCTTTCCGACAAATTCAATTCCAAAAAGGCAGGCAACTGTGACTGGCAGTTCAATGTTCTGGTTGGTCTGAATATCAAATTAGGCAAGAGCTATAAGAAAACAGCCCCGGTATACTATGAACCGGAACCGGTAGTGGAGCAACCGAAACCTCAGCCTGTGGTAGAAAAGCCACAGCCGAAACCGGAACCGGCAGTAGTAGTGGAACCGATGAAACAAAATATTTTCTTTGCTTTAAATTCTGCGAAAATTCAGAATGACCAGTTGTCGAAGATTGACGCGATGGTGGCATACATGGAAAAGTATCCGAACAGCAAAGTTGCCATCACCGGATATGCCGACAAAGAAACCGGTAATCCGAGAATCAACCTGGCCTTATCCGAGAAACGTGCGAAGAACGTTGCCGACGCACTGAAAGCCAAAGGCATCGCAGCAAGCAGAATCGTAACGGACTTTAAAGGAGATACTGTACAGCCTTACCGCGTGCCGGAAGAAAACCGGGTAAGTATCTGTATTGCGGAATAATATTTTCCCACTTCTCGTGCGGGGTTTTCCCTATTCCTCTATTCTATTAATAATAAGATGAGGTACCCTGCATGATGAGTAAAAAGAGGAAGCCCGTGCTTGTGAAAGCCCGGACTTCTGTAATGAACCCTTTTTTTCACTTAAATGTGAAGAAAAACCCCACGTGAACAGATGGAAAACGATGCTTGTGAAAGTCTTTTTTTCCGCCTTCTGTTCTTTGCAGAGGATGCCCCTCACATTTTCCCACGGGCATCCTCTTTTTTATATATAGAGAGACTGATTGTTTTGTTTATAAAGAACAAAATGCGTGTGATTTGGTTCATTATCACCCAAGCATTCCGATTAAAATCGTATATTTGCGACTCTAATCAGATTGGGTCCATGAACGAAAATGTCCTCGCTAAACTAAAGATTCTGGCAGAATCCGCCAAGTACGATGTATCCTGTGCATCCAGCGGTACAGTGCGCTCCAACAAACCGGGCATGCTGGGCAATACCGTAGGAGGATGGGGAATCTGCCACAGTTTTGCCGAAGACGGACGGTGCATCTCCCTGCTCAAAGTCATGCTGACCAATTATTGTATTTACGACTGTGCCTACTGCATCAACCGGCGCAGCAATGATCTTCCCCGCGCCACCCTGTCTGTGTCCGAACTGGTGGAACTGACAATTGAATTTTACCGGCGAAACTATATCGAAGGCTTGTTTCTCAGTTCCGGTGTGGTCCGTAGTCCCGACTATACAATGGAACGGCTGGTACGCGTGGCGAAAGATCTGCGTCAAGTGCACCGCTTCAACGGATATATCCATCTGAAAAGCATTCCCGGAGCGAGCCGGGAACTGGTGAATGAAGCCGGTCTGTATGCCGACCGTCTCAGCGTCAACGTAGAAATACCCAAAGAGGAAAACCTCAAACTGCTCGCTCCCGAAAAGGACCATAAGAGTGTGTTCGCCCCGATGAAGTATATTCAGCAAGGAGTGCTCGAAAGCAAAGAAGAACGGCAGAAGTTTCGCCACGCTCCGCGCTTTGCCCCTGCGGGACAGAGCACGCAGATGATTGTAGGAGCTACCTCCGAGTCGGATAAAGATATTCTTTTCCTTTCGTCGGCTCTCTATGGGCGACCGACGATGAAGCGTGTTTACTATTCCGGATATGTCTCCGTGAACACATACGATACGCGGCTGCCCGCACTGAAACAACCGCCTCTGGTACGCGAGAACCGTCTCTATCAGGCGGACTGGCTGCTGCGCTTCTATCAGTTTAAAGTGGACGAGATAGTGGATGACGCTTATCCCGATCTCGACCTGGAGATAGATCCGAAACTCTCATGGGCTTTGCGTCATCCGGAGCAGTTTCCGGTCGATATCAATAAGGCAGATTATGAACTGTTGCTCCGTGTGCCGGGTATCGGGGTGAAGTCGGCTAAGCTGATTGTGGCATCCCGCCGTTTTTCCCGTCTGGGCTTTTATGAATTGAAGAAGATAGGCGTAGTGATGAAAAAAGCGCAGTACTTCATTACGTGCAGGGAACTGCCTTTGCAGATGCAGACGGTGAACGAGCTTTCTCCGCAGCGGGTACGCAGCCTGCTGCTCCCGAAGCCGAAGAAGAGGGTGGACGACCGGCAGCTGGTACTGGATTTCGGAGAATAGAAATAAAGAAGATGTCTGGAATATATTGTAAAACCGGGAGATAATGAATGTTTATATCTACGATAAAACCTTTGACGGGTTGCTGACTGCTGTCTTCGACGCTTATTTTCGTAAGACCTTTCCCGATTTCCTGTTGTCGGAAGGGGATGCGTTGCCTTTGTTTTACGATGAGCTGCATACGGTGGTCACCGACGAAGAGAAAGCCGCCCGTGTGTGGCGTGGTTTGCAGAAGAAGGTTTCCGCTTCCGCGCTCGGCTGCCTCACCCAGAGCTGGTTGTCGGAATTGCCGGATATAGGGATGCTTATTTTTCGTTATATCCGTAAGGCGATCGACGCTCCTCGCTCTATCGAGACTAACTTCGGTGATCCGGATGTACTTCAGCTTGCTCAGATTTGGAAGAAGGTGGATGGCGAACGGGTGCATCTGATGCAGTTCGTACGTTTTCAGAAAGCGGCGGACGGTACTTTCTTTGCTGCCTTTGAACCGCAGTACAATGCCTTACCACTGACTATCCAGCACTTCAAGGACCGCTTTGCCGATCAGAAGTGGATTGTCTATGATATGAAGCGACGTTATGGCTTTTACTATGATTTGCAGGAAGTGACTACGATCTCTTTTGATGACGACAGCAAGGCCGCTCATTTGATTACGGGCATGCTGGACGAGAGTCTGATGGATGAGAACGAGAAGATCTTTCAGAAACTCTGGAAAACGTATTTCAAGGCTATCTGCATCAAGGAACGTATGAATCCGAGAAAGCATAAAAAGGATATGCCTGTTCGCTACTGGAAGTATTTGACGGAAAAGCAGGGAAATGAGAAATGATGAATTTCTTCATTCTATCCGCTGCACCGTTACATCCGGAAAGTTCTGCATCAACGAAAGCAGATGTCCTTCATCATTGTTCCGTTTCGATTTGATGACCATTGTGACCTGATAGGATTCCATTTCACCCGGATGTAGTGTTTGCATTTCGTAAGAGACAATCATATAATCTTTTGAATTGAATCTGTCTGCTATCTGCTTTAAAGTATCTTTGTTGTTGGTAGAGAATGCGATCATTGAGCTTTTCATGCCTACGCTTTTGAAGATATAGCTGAGTAGTTCCAGTCCGATCAGAGTCAGCACGGTAGTGGCTATGCCGATGGCGTACATTCCTGCGCCGACTGCCAGACCGATGCCGGCTGTGGCCCATATACCGGCGGCTGTAGTCAGTCCGCGGACGATTTGTTTCTGTAGAATAATGGTTCCCGCACCGATAAATCCGATGCCGCTTACTACTTGTGCCGCTACACGACTGGGGTCGAGTGTCACACTGTTTTCTTTGATGATCTCCTGAAATCCGTACTGCGAAACAATCATAATCAGGGCACTGCCCAATGATACGAGGAAGTGAGTGCGGTATCCGGCTTCCTTGGCACGGTATTCACGGTCCAGTCCGATGATGGCTCCCAGTATTCCTGCGACCAGTAATCTTAACATAAAATCAACGTTCAACATCATAGGTTCGGTCTCCTTTCTTTTCTTTGTTTGTTTCTTTCTTTAGTTCTTGTTTTTCTGTTCTTATTTCTTCTGTTCTTTTGTTTCTTCTGTCTTTTTCTTAAAAAACGGTTAGTCCTATAAATATACAATTCTTTTCTCTTTTTGTGCTATTAATTTAGTAATATTTGAACGTAGCGTCTGCATTTTATCGTATATTCGCAGTCAAAACCGTGCATCACGCCAAAGATTGAATAAGAAATGGAGAAAAGGATATTTTACATCATTAGTTTTCTGATGATATTTTGTATAGAGGTGCTCATAGCCTTGTATGTGCGTGATAGTTTCGTACGTCCTTATATGGGAGATGCTTTGGTGGTAGTACTGGTGTATAGCTTCGTGCGTATATTCATCCCGACAGGGATTCCCCGCCTGCCGTTTTATGTCTTCCTGTTCGCCTGCTTTGTCGAAATTCTGCAATATTTTCAATTGGTGGAAACGCTGGGAATCACCAACCGTGCATTAAGAATTATTCTGGGATCTACGTTCGATTGGAAAGATATCGTCTGCTATGGGGCAGGATGTATCTTTATTTTCCTGTTTGAACGGATATTCAGACGACGTTGATCTGAATCACAGGTCCGGATTTAAATCATGTCCGCAATACTTGCAGAACTTCGCATTGTCTTCGTGTCCGGAACGATGGCAGTTCGGACATTCTTTGTCTCTTCTCCGTTTGTAGTCCTTCATCATAGAGGCGGACACAATGCCGGTAGGTACTGCAATGATGGTATAGCCGATCAGCATGACACATGCTGAAAGAAACTTTCCCAGTCCGGTGGCGGGAGTGATATCTCCGTATCCTACGGTAGTCATCGTGACAATGGCCCAATAAATGCTGTTCGGGATGTTGTTGAACTGAGAGCCGGGAATATTCCCTTCTATCATATACATGAGCGTTCCGATGGAAGTAACCAGTATCACGACAAACAGGAAGAATACAGCAATCTTTTTACTGCTTTCCCGCAGTGCGGTGAGCAGCCGTTCGCCTTCGTTTAAGAAGTTGAACAGTTTAAAGACACGAAATACCCGTATCAGCCGGAATGCGCGGATGATAAGCAGATAGCGTGCTCCCGGAAACAGTAAACCGATATAAAGCGGCAGGGTAGCCAGCAGGTCCACGATACCGAAGAAACTGAAAATGTATTTCTTGGGACGGGGAGAACAATAGATCCGTGTCAGATACTCAAAAGTAAAGAAACCGGTAAATAGGTATTCCATTACGACAAATGGAGTAGTCAGATAGGAGGGGAGTCCTTTCAGACTTTCTATAATGACAAGCAACACACTGGCAAGGATACAACCGATAAGAATCACATCGAACAGCTTTCCCGAAGGAGTGTCCGACTCAAAAATGATAACGTATAACTTATGTTTCAGTTTTTCGTTATGCAGGAAATGATGGATTCTTTCTTTCAGTTTCATGCGAATAATCAGTTACTTGTTATTCATAGAATGCTTGCTTCTCAATCTATTACCCAATGCTTGTTGTATGCCACGGTTTTCTTTGGATCATAATACATTCCTTCTTGTGTCGGTATATTGAGAACGTATGTTTTTCCGGTCCTGTTCTTTAGACTTTGTTCGCGCAGCCAAGGGTTAGCATCCCGAAGTTGGGCATACGTGATTCCCTGCTGTTTGGCAAAATCGCTCAGGCTGGCGATGGGGGTGCTGACGGTGATCTCTTTGTAGGGGATAGGCGGATATAGGTGTTCCTTTTTCAACAGGAATCCATATCGTTGCGGATTGTTGAATATCTCCTTGACTGCCAGCAGGCGGAACATATACCGGGAAGTTTCTTCTACCAGCCATAAGTCCATCGCATGACTGGCAAGCTGTTGGTCGAGTTGGGACGAAATTCGTCCTTGTCCGGCATTGTAGGCAGCGGATACTGCCATCCAGTCTCCGTATTTGGCATAAGCCTGTTTGAAGTATTTGCAGGCTGCTGCTGTTGCTTTTTCGATGTGGTAACGTTCGTCTACATTTTCATTCACTTCCAGTCCGAATTCGCGTCCCGTAGCGGGCATGAACTGCCATAATCCGGCTGCACCGGCGGGAGAACGGGCTATGTTGTTGAGGTTACTTTCGATAACCATCAGGTATTTGAAGTCATCGGGGATACCGTTCGCTTTCAGAATCGGTTCCACTATCGGGAAGTAACGGTTGGCACGCTTGATGAGCAGCATAGTGGTGGAGTGCATATAGGTGAATGCCATCATCTCCCGGTCCATCCGCTCACGACGGTCGTAGCGGCGGAGGTCGATTGTCTCTCCGTCAAAGGTGACCTGTTCGGGGACGGTGGGTGAGGTGACGCAATAAGGCACTTCCGATTTGGCGGAATGCTGCTCGTCTACATGGCTGCTACCGATCAGGATGGGGAGGGTAGCTCCGATGCAGAATACTAATATAAAGGTTAGAATGTAGTTGATCTTGGTAAATTTCTTCATTTTCTGTTTTCTTTTAGTCATTGGTTGGGTTCTTATTCCAATATCTGGCAACCACGGCAATAATAAATGCTACCGCCAAGATAATTCTCCTTGACGATGGTTTCTCCGCAGCGGGGACAGGCTTTGCCTGCCGTATCTTTAGAGAGGCAAGCAACGTACTTGCCGTTCGCTCCGAATAGGTCCGATTCCGTGCTTCGTCCGCCCTGCCGGTAGATATCGTTCATGGTCTCCTTTACTTGATAGAACAAATATTCTTTCTCTTTGTCTGTTAATGTGGCTATTTTTTTCTTCGGATGGATGTGGGCATGATACAAGATGTCCTGTAATACACCGTTTCCTAATCCCGGAATAGTCTGCTCTGTTGCAAGAAAGGCTTTGGCAGATTTCTTCTGTGCACCTTCCTCATTAATCAGTCCGAGAAAATATTCTTTGCTGAAGGCATCTGTCATCACTTGCGGTTTGCTTTTCGCTATCCGGTAATATTCGGAAAGCATGCCCGTAGCGGCATTCTTGTCATAGCACATGAGTCCGCCGTACATCCGCACGGAAGCTATCAGGCAGCTTTCATCCTCGAATGCGATAAGTAACTGATGCTTGGCTGGCAGCTTGGTCCCCGGAGTCAGATAACGCAGATTTACTCCGTCTGTGAGTACGAGCACTTTATCTTCTATTGTTATCTCTACCATGCCTCCCTGAGACTGCGCACCGTTTATTCTCTTACCGACCAGCCATTCGGCAAACTCATCGGAATTGCCGTTAAACCAAGCGAATTTGTGAGGGCTGAATTGAATAAATACATCTGTTATTCTTTTTCCTACAACTGTCTCAGTGAGTTGTTCGCAGAGATAACGGGCTTCGGGTGCTTCTATCATATAGTCTCTATTTATGATTTTATAAATGTTCTCATGCAAATATAATATTTATTAGTCAGAACTAAACTAAACCGGTTGAACAAAATACCGCTTTATTGCTTTATCAATAATTGCATTTGTATCTATATCACTGTGTTTATCTACGGATAGTATCATATGGAGATTGAGTGGCATGTACTGGAGACAGGCAAAAAACAGTCCAAAATGTATCCGAGATCTTTCAGGAAGTTTTTTAATCCCGTCAAACGTTTTAAGAAATTCATCAAATGTTTTTTGAGAAACTCTTGATATTTTCTATGAGGTTTTGACAGGTATATGAGAGAAAATATGTCATAAAAAAGGTTGTGCCAAAACTCTGGCACAACCTTTTTTATATTTCAGCTACTCATCATTCGATATTAGTTGACACTAATTCGGTGACATAGGTTCAGGTTTCACATCATTATCATACAAAAGCACTATCGTTTCCATAAAGGAACATAGACTGAGAATTGCCATTGTGACAAACGGCTACTTTTGAAAGGAGATATTTTGTACTCTTTACTCAATCCACATTTATAGGAAAAAGCCAATTCCACATATTTCAAGTCATAACTCACTTTAGCAAAAACGGGTATGTCGAAGAAACGAGTATCCCAAATGTATGCGGTTGGCTGTACTCCCAATCCTACATTCAATCCTCTAAAGATGTTGAAATTGACACTACCGGCCAAAGAAAATGATAGTAAGTCGTTCGTACCCGATCTTTCTCCATACTGTGTATTCCCAAACGACTTAAAATTTACGGCATATTCACTTTTCGTATATCCTCCCAATAAGTCTATATCATAGAAAAAGCGTGATTGCTTTGGTTGTAATCTGAAACGGTATCCCAGTTCCATTGAAAATTTACCTTTCAGATAAGAATTATCCATATCAACAGGAGTAGCTACTCCTTCAATACTATAAGGAAGGTTGGAGGATATTTTCTCTTTACCGGCATTAATAATAATACCAGAATTCTTAATAACTTGAGCCCACATAGGAAAAGAGGCTAATAGAAATAATAATAAAAGGATTTTTCGCATAATCTTTTTGTTTAGAAATAGTTAGTTATTCATTTATGAAAAATACCGGATGAAATATCATCCGGTCTCTTATATAGACGGTCATCCTTCAGGAATGCTGTTTTTCATAGTGTTAATTATTGCTTAGGGCTAATATCTACATTCATGTAATAATCTTCATGAATACCTTGATAACTGATCTTTATATTATTTCCTCTACAAGGAAAAGGATTCACATTAGGTGCAGCAGAAGATAAGAATTCAAATTTCAAAGGAGCTTTTCCATACTTCTCGGAAGTTACAGGAAAAATCATGGCTTCTCCTGTTGCATATTGTAATCTTCCAATAACTGTAACTCTTGACTTATAATTTTTCCAGTGTCCACCAGCACCTTTTCTCCGAAAATAGACTTCTATTGTAGTATAGGGTCTTCCATTTAATCCCCCTGCAACTGTTGTAACCCAAAATTTACGATCTCCATCTGGTCCATATTGATTAGGGATGTCATTCAGATAGCCTCCATTCCGAGTCATAATCCGATTATCTATATCATCAGGTGCTAACTGTCCCAGTTTTAAAAGATCTTGTGGTGTTTTGATATCAATATAATTAACCACCTCACCTGCTATTCTGACATTCCCTTCAAGATTCAATAATTTTGCAACTGATTCATTACTTACTGGTAAGAAAAAAGAATAGTCATCTTTATATTCTGGAAAATATAAATGAGGAAACAACATTTTGAACTCATTATATTTTTCTTCAGAAGCATAATATTCTTCTTCTATTTCCCAAGCTTCCTCATATTCATTATACAGTGATTTAAAATCACTATGGGTTGAAATTGTTTTTAAAGTAGCCTCAGGCGACTCAACCGCATTGAAAAATTCCTCTTCCGTAGCAAAATTCAACATATCAACAGTGCCTTTTGCTTCTTTAGATGGCAATAAATCTGATTCTTGGTCGTTCGTACATGCAAATAATAACATTGCAATACTAAAAAGTAAAAAATAAAAATTCTTTTTCATACGTAAATTGTAATTATGTTCTCCACAAAAAGAGAACGTTTTTATTCCATTAATACTAAGTTTGATAAGTTCAGACAAAAGAAAATGCTATAATGCATGTTTTTTATGAAAGTTAGTAATAGATAAAAATTATCTGGTTCCGTAAGAACCATTGATTATAATAGAATCTTTTGGATTATCTAAACGATAAAGTACTCCATCAAGATTTCCTTCAACAATGGGATGCCACTGATCTGCATAGGTCAATTTAGTAATTTTTACTTGGAATGGTTGCTCTTTTTGGGGGATATAGTAAATATATCTGTCCTCATATTTGTCACTATGCGTATCTCGTGTTATTTGAATGCCATCATATATCCAATCTGTTTTTGTTGACTTTGTTATATAGCGTATTCCCTTGTTTAAATGATAGATGGTTATGCTAAGCAATTCATCACTACTGTATTTAACGCTTGTCATCATTCCTTTTATAGAATCAGTATTATTATCTGGAGGAGATGCGCTTGTTTTCACTGTATGAACTGGCCAATCACCATGTCCTACATTTTCTACTGCTATTTCTTTTCCGTTTATAGTACCTTTAAAGTATCCCCAATACCATGAATCATCTTTAGGAGTGGGAGTTTCATCATCATCGTTGCCACACGATGACAGAATAAACATTCCGAAGAATGCTCCGATTAAATAAATGTTTAGTCTCATCTTTTTTTATTTTTTTATTCGCTTTCTTCTTCTACAATATCTCCTGTTATATCCATTATGGGAGAGATAATCTTTACTGTATAAGGATAACCGTTTGGAGTTTCTATATACAATGTTTTACCTTTGTTTATGAAGGTAGGAGGTTCATGAACTATGGTTTTCCCGTTTTTATCTGTAATAGTGATTTCTGCATCCGGCAGAGGTGACAGAAAGATGATTTGTAGGCAGTTATCTACTTCTTGCACGTTTATATCAAAAGTAAGGGGAGAACGTGTGGATGCTTTGGATTCTCTGTCGCGGGCTCTCCAATGCGATCTATGCCTCTGTGCTTCCAGCGTTGCTGCATTCATTGGTATAATAAATAATACCGATAATAGGATAAATAACGATTTTGCTTTCATATTCAATTCTTTTATTGATTTATGGAGGCAAAGGTATGGAGTATTAGTCTAGATGAATAATATTTGCAGTCACATTCCTATTTTGTAATATGTTGATAACTAGTGAGATAGTGAAATTGGTAGTCACACCTTACATTTCTTCGTCTTTCATTTTCTCTTTTATCCTTAATTTGCGTTGGTTAATGGGATGCGTATTGTTATAACCGAAACAAAGCGCAATAGTTAGAGGTTGCAACTTTGCTTCATTTAGGCAGAGATATAAGATATCTTCTTCGGTCAACTTAGGATACTTTTTTTGCAAGTGTGATATATAATCGGCATAAATCTCGAAAATAGTCTTTTGGAGTTTCTTTAGTTCTGTGTTTGTTAATACCTTCATTGCTTTTCTGTCAGATACTTCTTGTTTCGAAAGGGCGATGATCCTCTTGTATATATCACTTTGGGTAAACAACCAATTTCTCAGTTCATCTTTTTCTTGTCTAAGTCTTTCTATTGTACATTCTCTTTCCTGTATTTCATCTATCTTATTTGCTTGGTCTTGTTTCAGATTGCGTTGTTCTTCTTGCAGTAAGCTGATTATTGATTGATTATCTTCAATGATAGTCTGCATTGAAGATAGTTTATATTGGGTTTGTTTTAAATTCTGCTGATATATAAGTTGTATCCTTTTTCTTTTGTTAAGATGGTATTGATAGAATAATATAATAAGTAAGCAACAAAAAATAAAGAGTGTAATTATGAGTTGGAGTCGATGCTGCTCTTTTATTTGCTCTTCTCTAATATGGATTTTGATATTATATTTATTAATGAGTTGTTGTATTTCGGTTGATTGTTCAGTGCTGGACAAAGAATCCTGTATTGCTATATGTTTTTCTAAATAGTCAGATGCAGCTTTATAATTTCCGCGTTCTTTTTCAACATCATATAAACTTAATAAGGCGGCTGCTTTTCCCGTTATATCCGTAGTGTTTTCTATGTTTTTATTGAGATAATAGATAGCTGAATCGAGGTTATCTCCTTTTTCAAACAACAAGGTTCCAAGATTGCCATAATAATTCCCCGGTATCTTTCCTGATGGAAACCATTGGAGGGCACTATATGCATGATATAAAGCTGAATCGAGTTCTTCAAATTCATCATAATAAACACTTAGATTGAGTTTAGCTATGGCAATCATAGAAGAATCTTTTGAAGCTATGGCATACTCTAATGCTTTGTGTTGTATTGTTATTGTAGAATCTTTATTATCAGTCATGCAATAGTATGAACTTATATCATTCAGTGCAATGTATTTGTCTTTATCTGTTATACAATATTTATATAGTTCCCGATACGCTTTGATAGCTTCTTCAAAGAAGCTTGTTCTGTAATATGTATTTCCCAATGAGCTGAGCGTATGTCGTTTGATCTCAATTTCTTTCGGATAGTCTTTCAATATGGTCAGCGCTTCTTGCAAATGGGTAATAGCCTCTTTGGGGCTATTTATTTCTATTTCCAACCGTCCTTTATAGAGTAAAGCTACAGCCCGCTCTTTCTCGTCGTCATCATAATAGCGTAAAGCTAGATTCAGTAATGAATCACAGGGTAGCAGTGATTTCTCGCATTTATCTGTTGCACGTGCTAAAAGTAGGGCATAGCGGGCAGATTCTTTGTGAGAAAGCTCTTGCAGTGTAGGCAATGTTTGAAGTAATTGCAATGCGCTGTCGGGATGTTCTTCTAGCAGGGATTCAACTTGTATGAATGATGCCTCGGTCTGTTCTCTTGAATAGCAGGAATAGAGTAAGAATATCGATAGAACTAGAAGTATGTGTATTTTAGTCACAAGTCTTTGTTTTTATAGTTTGTATGTCTGTGCAAAGATAAGGTTTATTTATTAGAATAATATTTATTCGTATAATAAAAGAACCTTTTCTGCTTTTAATACGTTTTTCTAGTATAGTTGAAAAAATGAAGAATCAAGATGAATATAGCAATGACCGGAGCCACCGGATATATAGGCAAACATCTCTCTAGCTATCTGACCGAAAAGGGTGGACACCGGATCATTCCTCTGGGAAGGGCGATGTTTCGGGAAGGTATGTCCGGACTTTTGGTTCAGACGCTGACGCATTGCGATGTCATTATCAATCTGGCAGGCGCTCCCATTAATCAGCGTTGGACACCGGAGCATAAGCAAGAACTTTTCAATAGCCGGATCACAGTGACACACCGTATTATCCGTGCCTTGAATGCTGTCAAAACCAAACCGAAACTGATGATTTCGGCATCCGCCGTAGGTTATTATCCTTCTTTGGTGGAATCGGACGAATATACTCAGACTCGTGGCGATGGTTTCCTGTCTGACCTTTGCTATGCGTGGGAGAAGGAAGCGAAACGTTGTCCGCAACCGACAAGACTTGTTATTACACGTTTCGGGGTCGTGCTTTCTTCCGATGGAGGAGCGATGCAGCAGATGCTCCGACCGCTGCGTGCAACGAAAGTTGCCGCCGCCATAGGGCCGGGTACGCAACCTTTTCCGTGGATAGACATTCACGACCTTTGTCGCGCTATGGTCTTCTTTATAGAGAATGAAGAACTGAGAGGTGTTTTCAATCTGGTTGCTCCTCAATCCGTTTCACAACTCTCATTTACACGCGCGATGGGAAAGGCGTATCATGCCTGGACTACTTTTATTGTTCCTCAGACTGTCTTTCGTTTACTGTATGGTGAAGCCGCCTCTTTTCTGACAGCCGGACAGAATGTACGTCCTACGCGCTTGCTGGAAGCCGGATTTCACTTTTCCGTGCCCACCATCAAGAAGCTTTTTGAAGAAACGGATCGTCATACGGTAGAGCATCTTGACTTGGAGCGATATATGGGGCTCTGGTACGAGATCGCCCGGTATGACCATCGTTTTGAACGTGGACTGACAGAAGTGACTGCCACTTATATCCTCCGTCCCGATGGGACGATCCGCGTAGAGAATCGGGGTTGCAAGCGTAACTCACCTTACGATATTTGCCGGACAGCCACCGGACATGCCAAGATTCCCGATCCCGCGCAGCCCGGTAAGCTGAAAGTTTCTTTTTTTCTGAATTTCTATTCTGACTATTATGTGTTGGAACTGGATCAGGAGAACTACAACTATGCCCTTATCGGCAGCAGTACCGATAAATATCTTTGGATATTGAGCCGTACCCCGCAGTTGACGGAAGAAATAAAAAAGAAATTGGTCACTGCCGCCGAACGTCGTGGTTATGATACGAGCCGGCTGCAATGGATTGAACAACTTAAAAAATAGACATCATGGATTACGAAATTACTCATCAGCCCGAACAGAAACTGTTCAAGACGGAAGTTGACGGTCGCACCGCTTTTGTAGAATATCGCCTGTTAGGTGATTATCTCGATATTATTCATACCATCGTCCCCAAACCGATAGAAGGACGGGGGATTGCTGCCGCACTGGTGAAAGCTGCTTATGACTTTGCACTCGCCAACGGGATGAAGCCGAAAGCTACCTGCTCTTATGCTGTGAGATGGCTTGAACGCCATCCGGAGATGAATGCGGATAATTAGATAAACAGGGGCTGACCTAAAAGAACGAAAAGTTATTTTCTCTTTGTGGCAATGGATATTGGTAACAAAGAAACGTTTGGAAGAAGAACTTTCGGGTCAGTCCCTTTTTAGTTTATAGTTTCCATCTTTTAAGTTGAGGGAAGAACTCTTTCATCGTTACCCGCGCCTCATCTATCGTGTACTTCACTTCCGAATCCTTATTAAACTCATCAAGGTAGTTCAGGTTGAGCTCAATCATTTCATCCATGGTACATTCTTTGGTAAACTGCCCGTTTGCATAGCAATAATGGCAATACTCTTGATTTTTACTGCCATCGGCTTCTGTTCCGAATGTAGACTCATCTATCGGCATAGCACAACTCTGACAAATTTTCTGTTCCATCTTTTATTTATTTAAGTGATTAAAAGTATGATAAATAACTCTCTTTTATCTGCTTACAAATATAGTTGCTTTTCATCGGTATTCGGTTATCCAATCTTGCTATTTTGTTTTTACCGGCATCCGTTTCCATATCCATCGGGGAATCATTCGCCAGAAGAATACGAGTATGCGGTAGCGTCCGTCGATGATGGCTACCCGCTGTTTCCGATGAAGTGCACGGACAATGTGACGGGCAGTTTGACCGGCTTTCATCAGCATCGGGTAATGCTTTCCGTCATTCAGTAAGTCGGTAGCTACAAATCCCGGTCGGATATCGGTGAAGTGAATGTTTAACTTTTGCAGATGGGCAAGTTGTTCAAGAGCATCGATGTAAGTGTTCTGAAAACGCTTTGTGGCAGAGTAGGCAGGGGCAACTCCCAATCCTTTGGTACCGGCAATCGAACTGATGACAGCCAGATGTCCGCCTCCGTTGTGCTTAAAATAGGAAAATGCGGTATCCACCATCCGTGTGAAACCTTCGACATTGGTACGTGCAGTATTCAACTCGATTTCCATATTCAAGTTCATATTCTGGAAACCGATGCCGGAGCTGAGAAGGAATAAGTCCATGCCGCCTAACTGATGAATAAGCGCATCCAGCTTTCCGGCACTGTCTTCCTGAGTGACATCCAGCGCCTGAACTTTTATCCGCTCCGGTGCGATTTGCCGGAAATCATCAAGAGCTGACTGGCGCCTGCCCGCTATTCCGATTTGCCATCCTTCGGATAAAAGGCATTTGGCAACTTCTTTCCCGATACCGGAGGTAGCACCTATGATAATGGCTCGTTTCATTTTTTTGGAACAAAGATAATCAAATCTTTCTATTTTGAAAGGGAACTTTCCATTTTGAAAGTCCTCCTTTTCATTTTGATAGGAAACCTTTCCATTTTGGTAGGGTGGAGGCTTTATGCTTTTTCAAAGTGGAAATAATATTGGGCTGATAGATAGCTGTTTAAAAAGAATGCCGTTGTTTTGGCATACTATTGGCTATGGGAGTCGTGCAGAGTAATTCATGAGTTATGGAAGAGTATATATCAGATAATAGTGTGTATGCACGTGCCAAAAGCAATAGTATGATCAATCCGAAGATGATAGGGCGAGTGCTTGGGGCATTGCTTTTTATTGAGCTGGGAATGTTTCTTTTGTGCGCCGGTATTTCGTTGGGATACGGAGAGGATGACTATAAGTATTTTCTTTATACTTGTGTGATTAATGCCGTAGCAGGTGGATTGCTGTTACTTTACGGACGGGGAGCGGAGAACCGGATGAGTCGCCGGGACGGGTATTGCGTGGTAACTCTTTCATGGTTATTCTTTACGGTTTTCGGGATGCTGCCTTTCTATTTTAGTGGAAGCATTGATACCATTACCAATGCTTTCTTCGAAACGATGTCCGGATTCACCACCACAGGAGCTACAATACTCGATGATATCGAATCTCTTTCGCATGGAATGCTTTTCTGGCGTAGCCTCACGCAATGGATCGGCGGGTTGGGGATTGTCTTTTTTACGATTGCCATTCTTCCTATCTTTACTACGGGCGGAGTACAGCTTTTTTCTGCTGAGACTACCGGAGTAACTCATGACCGCACACATCCGAAAATTAATGTAATGGCCAAATGGCTGTGGACTATCTACCTGATATTGACTGTCTCGGAAACCATTCTGCTGATGTTCGGAGGAATGGACTTGTTCGATGCCATTTGTCAATCATTTGCTACTACTGCGACCGGAGGGTATTCTACCAAACAAAACAGTATTTCTTACTGGAATTCTCCGTATATAGAGTATGTGGTTGCTATCTTCATGATTATTTCGAGCATTAATTTTTCTTTATTCCTGATGTGTCTGAAAGGGAAAGTGAGCCGTTTGTTTAAGGATGAAGAAACGCATTGGTTTCTGGCATCTGTCGGGATATTGACACTGCTGATCACTTTGGCACTGGTATTTCAGAATAATTATGGTTGGGAACTGGCTTTTCGTAAATCATTGTTTCAGGTAGCTACGGTACATACTTCCTGCGGTTTTGCCACGGATGATTATAATTTGTGGCCCCCTTTTACATGGTTATTGTTATTTATAGCGATGCTTTCGGGAGGTTGTACAGGTTCTACCAGTGGAGGTATCAAGAATATGCGCCTGTTGATTGTGGCTCGTTCCATCCGAAATGAATTCAAGCATCTGCTTCATCCCAATGCGGTACTTCCGGTGCGGATTAACAAACAGACGGTATCTCCGTCCATTGTAACGACCGTATTACTGTTCTTTGCTTTTTACCTGATTATTGTTTTGATAGGCTGGGCGATTCTCTTGTTTTTAGGAGTAGGTTTCTCTGAATCAGTCAGTACGGTAATTTCCAGCATCGGTAACGTGGGACCGGGATTGGGTGGCTGTGGCCCGGCATATTCATGGAACTCTCTGCCGGACTTGGCCAAATGGGTTCTTTCTTTCCTGATGTTGATAGGCAGACTGGAACTTTTTAGTGTGCTGTTACTTTTCTATCCGGGATTCTGGAAAAATCATTAGGATAAATTTACCGGTCAGGAGAATAAGTGGCGTATCGCTTCCATCGGAGCATAGAGCAACATTCTGGGACCGGAGAACCGCATAACCTCCCGCATCCGTTCGCGCATAGCAGGCTTGTAGCAATGTACGGAACATTTCTTGCACGAACTTTTCTTCTCTCCGAAGGGACAGTGATCAAGACGGGCATGTGCATAGCGGAGCAGTTCTTCGCACTCCGGACAAAGAGTTGCATTCTTCTCTTTCTTCCGGCAATAGAGACGAATCATGATCTCTACTGTTCTCTTTTCCTGAGTAATACGTGGCTTTTTATCAGTTTCCATAGGGCAAAGATAATAAACGGATTGCATATTCTGCAAATAACTTCAAGAGGAATGGTTGTTGTTGCTGGAAACTATGCGTATCTTTGCGGCATGAGAAAGTTATTATGTCCGCAGTGCAAGATTGCTGCCCTATATGTAGTGAATGACCGTAAAGAGCGCCTTTTGGTCTATGTACTCGAAAATGGAGAAGTCGTGCCTAAAGATCCGGCAGCTTCTACCGATGGTTTTGATATGACGGAGGTCTATTGTTTGGGCTGTTCCTGGCATGGTTCGCCGAAAAGACTGGTGAAGAGATAGGAGATTTCCGCCATTTCGTCTTTTTTTGACTTATGTCAATAAAAAGAGGGCATAGGTTTAGAATCTCTCAACCGGATTTTTCAGTATCTTTGCAGCCAATTTTTAGGACATAGACGTATGGCAACTTCTAAAGAGATGACGGCAGGGCCGGCATTACCTCTGATTTTTAATTTCACTCTGCCGCTTTTGTTCGGCAATCTGTTGCAGCAAACGTATTCGCTTGTTGATGCTGCAATCGTTGGAAAGTTTTTGGGAATTAATGCGTTAGCTTCTGTCGGAGCCAGCACATCAGTCGTTTTCCTTATTCTGGGTTTCTGCAACGGATGTTGCGGAGGATTCGGTATCCCCGTAGCTCAGAAGTTCGGGGCAAGAGATTATAGTACGATGCGTAGCTACGTCTCTGTCAGTCTGCAACTCGCAGTTGTGATGTCTGTGGTTATTGCTATTCTGACTAGTATTTATTGCGCGGATATCCTGAAGATGATGCGTACACCGGAGAATATTTTTGAAGGGGCGTACGCTTATCTGCTTGTTACTTTTATCGGGATACCTTGTACGTTCTTCTACAACCTGTTGTCGAGTATCATCCGTGCTTTGGGGGATAGCAAGACACCTTTTTATTTTCTGGTGTTGGCTACGATACTCAATATCATTCTCGATTTATTCTGTATTCTGGTATTAGACTGGGGAGTGATGGGAGCTGCCATTGCTACGGTATTTTCGCAGGGAGTTTCCGCTTTACTTTGCTATATTTATATGTACCGGAAGTTTGACATCCTGCGCGGCACACCGAAAGAGCGGAAATATCAGTCTAAACTGGCGAAAACGTTACTTTCCATTGGTGTTCCCATGGGATTGCAATTCTCCATTACGGCTATCGGAAGTATCATGCTTCAGAGTGCAAACAATGCGCTGGGTACGGCATGTGTGGCGGCATTTACTTCTGCCATGCGCATCAAGATGTTCTTCCTCTGTCCATTGGAGAGTTTGGGTATGGCTATGGCTACCTTTAGCGGCCAGAACTACGGTGCCGGAAAGCCTGAACGTATCTGGTCGGGGATTAAAGCCAGTACGCTGATGATGGTTGTCTATACAGCCGTGACTTTCCTGATCCTGATGGTGGGAGCCAAGTCTTTTGCTCTGATTTTTGTAGACCCTTCGGAAGTTGAGATTCTGGAGAAAACAGAACTTTTCCTGCATATATCAGTCTCTTTCTTTCCGATGCTTGGATTACTCTGTATCCTGCGATATACTATTCAGGGAGTAGGCTACACCAATCTTGCCATGTTTTCCGGAGTGTCGGAAATGATTGCACGTATTCTTGTCAGTATTTGTGCCGTACCGGCTTTTGGCTTTATAGCCGTCTGTTTCGGTGATCCGATGGCATGGGTAGCAGCTGATTTGTTTCTGATACCTGCATTTATTTACGTCTATCGCAGGTTGAAACGGCAGGTGCTGACAAGTGCCGTTTCATAATTAAAAGAAAACAGCCGAAGAAAATATTCTTAGAATTCCGCCTCCTTCTGTATGCAGATAATATCTCCGTAAACGGGATGGCGGAATTCGAGATATTCGGCATGGAGATAGAGCCTGTCCGCCTTTTTTCCGTAGAGTTCATCGCCCAGAATGGGGCAGTTCAACCCTTGATGATGGGCGGCATGTACCCGTAGTTGGTGGGTACGTCCTGTTAATGGATAAAAGGCGATGCGTATGTACTTATCGGAATAGTTCAGAATCCGGTATTCGGTAACAGCCGGCTTGCCGTATTCTTCACTGACCATTTGGCGGGGGCGGTCGAGCGGATTGAGGCAAAGGGGAAGATTGATGGTTCCTGTTTCTTCCGGTAATCCATTCTGTTCGCTCCTGTCCAGTAAGGCTACATAACGCTTTTTGATACTGCGATTCATGAACTGTTCCTGCAGATGTTGATGAACTTCCTTAGTCTTGGCGACCAGTAATAATCCGGAAGTTGCCATGTCCAGCCGATGTACGATCATTGGCCCTGTAGCTTCCGGATATCTGGCTTTTACACGGTGATAGACGGAATCTGTCTCCTCTTCCTTGCCGGGAACGGATAACATGCCGGATGGTTTGTTGACCACCACCAGCCATTCATCTTCAAATACAATCTCTAATTCTTCTTTCTTGTGGGCATTGGCCGAGAGTGGATTCTCATCTACCTTCAATCCTTGCAGCATGTGTTGTAGAATCGGTTCACATTTTCCTTTACACGAAGGATAATAATAACCATGATGCCGGACTTCCGTCTTCGGAGAGTTTCCCCACCAGAATTCTGCCATTGCCAATGGCTTTAGTTGATGAAGGTAAGCATATTGCAGCAATTTAGGCAGGGCACATTCTCCTGCTCCGGCAGGGGGAGTTTTGTGCACGGTTTGCTCAAAGATAGTATACAAGTCTTTTATTTCTCCTCTTGCATTCAGCATGCGGAACTGTTCGAACAATTTTTGTTGTAAAGCTGCCGAGCGTTTCTTCCGTTCGGTCTTCAGTTTATCTGTTTCCGTTTCAAAAGTGGCGATCTCCTTTTCCAGAGTTTTGATCCGTTCTTTCCATCCCCGTTCCAATCGTTTGAATTCCGCTTTCTGATATTGACTTTCGCGAATAAGAATGGCCTGTTCTTCTTCTGACAGGGCAGGGGATGAGTTGCGGCGAAGTTTTCTTTCTTCTTTGGCTGCCTTTAGTTTTTCTTTGGCTTGAGTCAGTTCCAGATTGGCTTGCTCTGTTTCTGCATTCAGCTTTTCTTTTAAATGCAGATAATGAGGGTTAACTTCCAATTCACTGATACGGGCATTAATAGCAGAAATCTGTTCTTCTTCTATTTTGAAGAATCCTTGTGGTTGCAACAAATCATATACAGGAGGTACGAAGTACGGATGCAGGTTCTTTCCTGCCAGATTGCCCGAAAAGGCAGCGAGATAGCCAATTGGAGAAGGTTCCTCCTCTTGGGGTTGTACTATGAGTACTCCGAACATTTTGCCGGGAGCCAATTCCTCTTGCCACTCCTTTTGTGTCGAAATATATGCTTTGACTTCTTCAGCCGCTAATACGCATAGCGGATGAGGAGTATAGTTGAAAGGATATGTAAACCTTTCCGGTAGTGCAATATGGGAAACCGGTTGGTCGAAAAAATGTATCATTGATTCGTCATAACAGAATTATGGATACAAAAATAAGGTAAATCTACGAAATATTGTTCTATATTTGTTCTGTAATTGGAACGAATATAGAACAATAAGATGGAAGACAGACCCAAATTTGCATTCGTAGGTAACAGTCACATGGCATTCTGGGCACTGAATATTTATTTTCCTCAATGGGAATGTATGAATTACGGTGCTCCCGGAGAAGGTTTGGCATATGTCGAATCCTTTTCGGTGGATACTTCCGATTGTTATGTGGTAGTCCAGTTCGGTACCAATGACATTTACCGGTTGAACGATGAAAATGCAGATGAATATGTGGAACGCTATGTGAAGGCTGTTCTTGCCATTCCTTCTCTGAAAACTTATCTCTTTTGTATTTTTCCCCGCAACGATTATGATGATTATAGTACGGCAGTAAACAAGTTTATCCGTATGCTTAATCAGAAGATACATGCCAGACTGGAAGGAACGGAAATTGTCTGTCTGGATGTGTTCGACCGTTTACTTCAGCACGGGCGATTGAATCCCGGGCTGACAATTGACGATTTACATCTGAATGGTAAAGGATACAGCATACTGAGCGATGCACTAAAAAAGGCAGTCAACGGATAAAGCATTTTCTTGTATTTTGTTTTTGCATTTGTGCGGTAAATAGACGGCATATCATTTATTTTTCCTATTTTTGCCCTCATAATTATATGTAGAACCCCCATAAAATGATGAGACTATGGAGAAAGTTATTATCAACTCGTATGAAGAATTTGAAAAGTTAGTAGGTCAACAGATAGGTGTATCCGATTATGTCGAACTCTCTCAGGAACGCATCAACCTTTTCGCAGATGCAACACTGGACCATCAATGGATTCACGTAGATACAGAACGTGCTAAAGTGGATAGTCCTTATCATAGCACAATTGCTCACGGATATCTGACATTGTCTATGCTTCCTTACTTGTGGAATCAGATTATTCAGGTAAATAATCTGAAAATGATGATTAACTACGGTATGGATAAGATGAAATTCGGTCAGGCTGTGCTGTCCGGACAAAGTATTCGTCTGGTGACTACTTTGCACTCACTGACTAACTTGCGTGGTGTGGCAAAAGCAGAAATCAAGTTTGCTATTGAAATCAAAGACCAGCCCAAAAAAGCGCTGGAAGGAATCGCAGTGTTCCTGTATTACTTCAATTAATATTTAGTAATATAATGCGGGAGACTGTTTTCATTTGATTAATGAAGACAACCTCCCGTATTCGCTTCTTATTTTTCTCACCCTCTCACTCCCATAAACTTAAACGGTTGCGCCGGTTTGAATTCTTTGCTCGTATTACCATGATAAGTTTCTCCGTTGGAAATAGACAATTTAAGTACCGGAGCACCTTCTGACAAATCCATTTCCCGCAGATTCACCCAGAAAGTATTGGGTGTCAGACTTGATTCGAAGAAGTACATCAGGTCTTTGCTTTCCGATACCGTTCTCCATTGTGTCGTCGAAATCTCCGGATTTTCGGGAGTAGATATGCCGTACGGGACCGATGCGTTGCGGACAACACTGAATACGCTTGCCACAGCGATCCTCACATCATCCGTTTCAGGCAGTGCGTTTACGTAAAAGCTGGCTCTGGCAAAGCGGTCTGACGGGCGGTTGGTTCCGGGCAGAAAGCTCAATCCACCTATTGATTTCCAATATTCGTTAAGGGCCAGCTGTTTGTTGTAAGTGGGGGAGTTGGTCATTACTTTATATTCCTTGCTGTGATAGACAGTCAGTTTTCCGTCTGTATATTCGAATATGGCACAGTCACCTGTTGCATCGGAAACTGATAAATGCAGGGTCGCCAGACGGGAACCATCCGGCATCATGTCCGATACTACCTGAAAAGTATCCTCGTCAATGAATGCGACAGCCTCGTCTACAGTGGCGAAGTTATCCAGCATATACTGTACCCATGCTGTAATGGCAAGTCCCGGCTTGCTTTTATCTCTTGCCGGATATTTAGCTTCAGGCAACCACAACAGATTGGCGACCAGTCCTTTCTCATTCATTCCGTCCGTACTGGCTATTTCAAAAGCGGAAGTCACCACACTGCCATATTTAGAGACCCATTTCAAGGAGTTTTCTCCCGTCTCTCCATTTCTTTCCATACCTCTGGGAAACACCCAAAGATTACTATGCATATCTGTCTTCCAGTCCATAGACCGACCGGTTGCCACCATTCCATTTGTTCCCGAATAAACAACTCTTGTGCACATAATTATAATTTTCAGTTAAGGGTTTATGATAAGTTACTTTGGTATCAGAACAATAAGATTCCATTTATGTTTTACATATATACGGATATTGAATAAGGTATCTTTGCATGCCCGCTATCCTGTATGTATTCCTTTCGCAGGGGCAGAGGATTATTCAGAGACTGGGACCGGCAGGCAATCAGATCATAAATAGACTCGTTGCTTTTTTACGTTCTGTATTGGTATACAGATTTCCGTGACAGGCATTTCCCATATATTCCATCTGAATATACTGTGATGCGGATGAATATTATAAAACGTTGAGATATGAAAATGAAAAAGATTTTAGCAGCTTTATTCATCCTGTTGCTTATACTTATTCTGGTTTTGGTAGTACGGACCGTAACCTATAAGTTTGGTAAAGTGACCAGGAATGTGGATGATAAAGAATTGGTGAACACAGCTCCTTCGGAGCAATCCGTGCGTCGTTTTGTCGGAGGAATACGAATCCCGACAATCAGTAATGAAGTGTATGAAGAGACTGATTTCAAGCCTTTCGATGAATTTATGAAGTACCTGGCCGATTCTTATCCGGAGGTATATAGGGTGATGGATGCAGATACCATTAATACATATGGGCTGGTGTTTCATTGGAAAGGCAGGAACAGTGATCTGAAACCGATATTATTCTTGTCCCATTACGATGTGGTTCCGGTAGTCGGATATGATCCGTCTACGGCGACTGTTGCAGATACGGTTTTCCGGTTTCACGACAAACCGTTGCCTCCCATCGGGACTTATTCGGAGAAGTGGGATTATCCTCCCTTCTCGGGAGCTGTTGCAGGCGGACGCATATACGGTCGTGGAACACTTGACATGAAATGTATGCTCTTCTCGCTGATGGAGGGAGCGGATAACCTGATAGCCGAAGGCTTCCAACCGGAAAGAGATATCTGGTTTGCTTTCGGGCAAGACGAGGAAGTGAGCGGACGTCAGGGAGCTTTCAATATAGCCGGTTATTTTAAGCAGAAAGGGCTGCGCTTCAGTGCGGTTTATGACGAAGGAGGCATCATTGCAGCTCCCGGTTCGGCAATAGAATCCATACAAGAACCGTTGGCATTGGTGGGAGTGGGAGAAAAAGGCTTTCTGACCTTGCGCCTTACGATAAAAGGGATGGGAGGTCATTCTTCGATGCCACCTTCAAAGAGTTCTCTGGTGTATGCTGCAGAAATCATAGAGAAGCTGAACGACAACCAGTTCCCGGCAGAAATCATTTCTCCCATAGCTGCATTTTTCGATAATGTAGGAGGGGAAATGGGATTCTTTTCGCGGATGGCGATAGCCAATCAATGGCTGCTCGAACCGTTACTGCTGAAGACTATGGAAAAATCTCCCGCCTCCAATGCGCTGGTACGCACCACAACCGCCATCACGATGGCTAAAGGCAGCGATGCGGCCAATGTATTGGCTTCGGAAGCTGAGGTTACTGTAAACTTCCGCATTTTGCCCGGTGAATCGGTTGCCGGGGTGATAGAGCATGTGAAGAAGTTGTGTGAAGGCTACGATGTTGCCATCCATGTGGTATCGGAACGTGAGCCTTCAAGCATTTCTCCTGAAAACGTTAGAGGTTTCGGGATTATCAAGGAAGAGATGGCAAAAATATATCCCGCAGCTATCGTTACCTCTTATATTACGATCGGGGGTACCGATTCCTACAAATATCAGACGGTGAGCGATGACATCTACCGTTTCTTGCCTATTTGTCTGAACCAGTACGAGCAGCGTACGATACATAACGAAAATGAGTATATATCCCTTGAGAATTTCGGGAAGATGCAATGGTATTTTAAGGAACTGATGAAGAATTATTAGTTCTTCTTTGCCTTGATTGCCTTCAACGTATTTTTGCGCACAGAGCGGATAGCGGGAACCAGTAATTCGGGTTCCATGATTTCCAGCATTGTGCGCAATTCTTGTTGAAGCTCCGGGATGGAACGGGTCAGTTGGTAGGCAAGTTTGATGCAAAGTGACTGCACTCCGGGCGGTTCCTGCCGGGATACCATACGCTCTATGCAGAAATCCAGCAAGTCCACCCGTGGAGGGTCGGCTAGCGGTTGCTGACATAGCAGGTTCAGGAGCATTCTTCGTTTTCCTGAATGCGGGCAGGTAAGCGCTGCGTCAATCAATTCATTTTGTTTCCCGCTCAGCCATTCTACTTCCGGTTTCGAGAAATGGGTACAAACCCACAGTGCCTGGTAAGAGACGATGCTGTCCTCATCATATATCAGCCGGTAGATTTCTTCTCTGAGGCGTTCGTCGTCTTGTATGTAATGAAGTATCTCTCTGATATTCTCGATGTGTACACGTTCGGATAGTCTTGCACGCAGGTTCATATGGCTCTCATTTTTGGGGGGAATGAGTTGTTTTTACTTGTTGCCGTTCTCTGCTTCCGGCAGTTGCAGATGGAGAATCGGATAAGGCTTGCCCATACCGTCTGTTTCATCTCGGCCTATGATCCGGAATCCCATGCGGAGATAAAATCCGAGCGCTTTGTCGTTCTGCTCGTTTACGTCTACTTTATTCATCTGTTTTCTCCGGGTGGCGTATTCCAGCAATCGTCTGCCATATCCTTTTCCCTGTTCGCCGGGGCTTACGAACAGCATTTCGATGAGTTCGTCGCTCAGTCCCATAAAGGCGACAATCTTTCCATTGGCATTGCGGATGATATACAGTTCTACAGCCGATAAGTAGTGGTTGCGTACCAATGGTTTGTAGAATTGGATATGCTCTTCCGTGAGGAAGTGATGCGTATGGCGTACGGAATCTTCCCATACTTGCAGAATCTCGTCGTAGTCTTCCGGAGCCGGTCGGCATATATTAGGCAGATAATAGCACAGGTGATCGTATATATTTCCGTTGTAGGTAAGTTCCGCCTGATGCAGTACGCCTTCACAGATAAAGCCGTTGCGTTCCAATACTTGCTGAGACCGCTTGTTGTGCGGATAACAGTTGGCGGTGATGAGGCTGAGCTGAAGTTCGTTGAAACCATAGTTAAGCACAGCTTGTACCGCTTCCGTCATATATCCTTTTCCCCAGTGAGCCTCGTCGAGCCAGTATCCCAGCATACGTACTTGCGGGTTCTCCCGCTTCGGGTCGGGGACGATGCCGATGGAGCCGATGAGCTGTCGGGTGTCTTTCAGTGTTATAGCCCAGATATCCTCCTGACCGATAAACACATTCTGAAGGATTTCACGCGATTCTTCTATCGATTTATGGGGAGCCCATCCGGCATTATTGCCCAGATTCGGATTCTGGCAACAAGCGAAGAATGTTTCTGCATCATTTTCCCGGAAAGGCCGGATGAGTAAGCGTTCCGTTTCAAACGAACAATCATCCTGTGGTTCGTCTGCCTGCGGGGGGCATACGCATTCTATCCGGTTACCGTCAGGATCAAGAACTACACTTTCGAAATAACCATCTCCCGAAGTACGTGGCTCGCCTGCTATGGGGTATCCCTCGGAACGCATTTGTTCTGTGAAGCGGAGCACCTCTTCCCGGTTGGGAAAGGTGAAGGCAAGATGCGTCAGCCCAAGACGGTTCTCTTCTATCGGAGTATTCTGTACGTCTGTCCGGCTCATCAATTCCAGAGAAGGCCCTTCTCCGAAAGAGACGAAATAGGACTCGAATCCCTTCTTCGGATTGATGTATTTTTCATTACTCGTTCCACCCAGAAAACGGACATAGAAATCTTTTAATTCTTCCAGACGAAAAGTCCAGATAGCGATATGATGTAGTTTCATGCCTATTTTAATATTATATATTCATAGACTATGCGGGAAATGTCCGCGATAATCTTACTGTTTTCCTGATTGTTTTCCGCAGAGTCTTTCACGAAAACGGCTATGCTGTAAGCGTGTCCGTCGGGCAGGAGGACGAAGCCGATATCATTGCAGGCTACCTGTTGTTCTTTGTCATTCCGGTCGCCTGTTCCTGTCTTGTGGCCGATTGTTACTTTTTTGTCCAGCAATGGGGCAACCAGTCGGTCTTGTCCGGTCTGGCATTCTGTCATGGTCTGATAGATGAAGTCTTTGTATTCTTGCGGGAATAGTGCTTCTTTACGGAATATTTCCAGGAGTCTGGCGGCAGCCAGAGGCGTAGTCCAGTTTTGATAACACAGACTTTCGTCCTGATGCATTTCGTTTTCTGTGCAGACAATGGCGCAGTCGGTAACGCCTAAAGAATGGATGTACTGGTTTACCGCATCTACTCCTCCCTGATACTGAAACAGAATATCACAAGCATTGTTGTCACTTTGTTGCAGGGTGTATTTCAATAAATCCGCAATGTCTATATTGAATCCTCCCTGTGGGAAACTGTCCCGTAGCGGGCTGTAAGTATCGGGTTTTAAGTCCTCTTTCTTTATGGTCAGTTCAAAGTTCAATGACTGTTGCTGCTTTCCCATATAATCAGCCAATGCCAACGCCTGATGAAATTTGAACACACTCATCAATGGATAATGAATGTCATTGTTGACAGTTACCGTATCTTTTCCATCGATAATAACGGCAATGCCGATTTCAGCTTTTTTGCCTTTGATAGCTTGTTTGAGTTGGTCCTCAAGAGAAAAATTCTGTGCACAGATAATAGTGGGGATCAGACAGAGAAGCAGGATGAATGAGCGCATACTAATTTTTTCATTAATTGGTTTGTATTTGGGTCTTAAGAGTCACAAAGATATAAATACTAATTTTATCAGCAAATCCTTACCCGTAAATAGTAATCCTATATTAAGAATTATCTATTTTTGTCGGTAAAACAAGACACGAAGGTTCGTTCTATGCAAGAACTTCAGGAAGTGGTTGGAATAGCTGTAAACTATTGTAATTATTGTCCCTGTTGGTTCTTGAAAGGTCACCCGTCCACCGAAGCATCTGCTTTACTTGGTAGGGGTGAATCGGTGAAAACTCTTCCTCGTATCGTTGCCGGACCAGCGATGAAAGCAGCAGGCATGGATATCACTCCTGAAATGCAAACAATGGTTGATGGTATGTTTTATGATACATTCTCCGGAACGAAAATCGGGCGGAATGATCCTTGCCCTTGCGGGAGCGGAAAGAAATATAAGAAATGTTGCGGCAGGGATAACTGAAAAGAGGCTGTTCGTCGAGATGCTATGTCGGCATAGGCGGACTGTTCTTTGAAAGATTGTGTTGGAGATTGGAGGAAAATGATAGGGCAAAACCAATCAAGGAAATCCTGATACTTCCCGTCATCGAATAAGTGAACGGTCTGAAATGAATCATTCGTATAAGATTTTTGGTATCCTTGTTGGCTTGGTATGGTAAAGTTCTTACCTTTTAGCAAAAAGAGATATGGAGCATTCAAGTTTGACAGCTAGATATCAGTGAAATTTGAATCCGTCTGTCTATCACTCCCTATAAATTAAAAAGAAGAATATATTTGTCATCTGTCACCGATTTTACTATAACTATCAGATTATAAATACTTAATGATGTGACAGCAGTAGGTGACAGCACTGTGATGGCAATTATGCTGTCACCCTTGTATTGGTGATTCGGGTTATGTTTTGAAGTCGTTGATTTCATCACGGTGTGTAACTATCTTTTCTACTGTAAGAAACAGTTTGTTTTGCAGTTTGAAACTAAAGTTCCAAATGCTTGAAACCATAGTTCCAAACGCTTGAAACTAATGATTCCAAGCTGTTGGAACTAAAGTTTCAAGCCTTTGAAACTATGGTTTCTCTTCGCTGAAACTATGGTTTCAAGGTGAGGGAACTAATTTAGTTGTCTTATCCTATCATGCTCCGGCTTAGGTTGCTTCTTTGGTGTCTTCTCTTTTCTATGAGGCTGACTAAAAAGTCGGTTGTATATTAAACTTTCGTTTTTTCTTGTCGGTCCCGGATATAATGAGTAATTTAGCAGTCTCAACGACACGAAGACGCTGACACAAACAACCTATTACTATATAAATGAAAATTACCCAATTCCGTAGAAATGGAGATGCAACAGCGCTCAGCGTAATGGATCTTGAAAAACTGGTAAACAAAGTAAAAACAGAAATAAAATCCCGCCCGGTTTCCATTTTCAGGGAAGGATTAAAGTATATGCTTCCTGATGATCGGTGTATGTTTGCCGACAAGCTTCCTGAGATAATTCCTGCCGCAGAATTTAGAAAAGTAAACGGGCAGAAGCAGATGAAAGCGTACAATGGCATTGTTGAACTGACTGTCGGTCCCCTGTCCAATAAATCGGAGATAGCTCTGGTGAAACAAAAAGCGAGTGAACAACCGCAGACCCGCTGTGCTTTTATGGGTTCGAGTGGAAAAACGGTGAAGATATGGACCACCTTTACCCGTCCGGATAACTCACTGCCCAAGACACGGGAAGAGGCGGAACTGTTTCACGCTCACGCCTATCGGCTGGCCGTGAAATGTTATCAGCCCCAAATCCCGTTTGATATACTTCCCAAAGAGCCGACTTTGGAGCAATATTCGCGATTATCTTATGATCCGGATATTATGTATCGTCCGAATTCCGTGCAATTTTATCTCTCGCAGCCGACAGTGATGCCCGAAGAAACGACTTTTCGGGAGGCAGTGCAGGCGGAGAAGTCTCCGTTGACTCGTGCCGTGCCGGGATATGATGCGGAAAATGCCTTTTTGATGCTTTTTGAAGCTGCTTTTCGGAAAGCTTATACAGATCTTAGCGAAGCAGGCCTCCAGTTACGGGAAGATAAATGGCAACCATTGGTCGTACAATTGGCCAGAAATTGTTTTGCTTCGGGATTGCCTCAGGAAGAAGTCGTGAAACGTACCGTTTTTCATTTCTATATGTATAAACAGGAAGTGCTGATCCGGGAGATGATTGGCAACGTATATCTCGAATGTAAAGGTTTCGGCAAGAATATCAGTTTGAGCAAAGAGCAGCAGTTGGCCTTGCAGACCGAAGAATTCATGAAACGCCGTTATGAGTTTCGCTATAACACACAAATCGCCGAGGTGGAATATCGGGAAAGGCTTTCTTTTCGTTTTCGTTTCAATCCTCTCGACAAACGGGCGCTGAACAGCATTGCTCTGGATGCACAAATGGAGGGTATTCCGTTGTGGGACAGGGACATCAGTCGTTATATCTATTCAAATCGCGTGCCTGTATTCAATCCGTTGGAGGATTTTCTTTATCGACTTCCCGGATGGGACGGTAAAGACCGTATCCGTGAACTGGCAGCCACTGTGCCTTGCCGGAATCCGTATTGGACAGACTTGTTTCACCGCTGGTTTCTCAATATGGTTTCTCATTGGAGAGGGTATGATAAGAAATACGCGAACAGTGTTTCGCCATTACTGGTCGGGGCGCAAGGGACGCGAAAATCTACCTTCTGCCGGAGTATAATGCCGCCTTCGGAACGTTCCTATTATACTGACAGCATTGATTTCTCGCGAAAGAAAGATGCGGAACTTTATCTCAATCGTTTTGCGCTCATCAATATTGATGAGTTTGATCAGGTCAGTTCGACACAACAAGGCTTCTTGAAACATATTCTGCAAAAGCCTGTGGTAAATATGCGGAAACCTCATGCCAATGCCGTGCTCGAAATGCGGCGGTATGCTTCATTTATCGCTACGAGTAATCAAAAAGACCTGTTGACCGATCCTTCCGGTAGCCGTCGTTTTAT
The DNA here is from genome assembly GCF_020091505.1 of Bacteroides faecis. NCBI lineage: Bacteria > Pseudomonadati > Bacteroidota > Bacteroidia > Bacteroidales > Bacteroidaceae > Bacteroides > Bacteroides faecis. The sequence continues at coordinate 2,881,595 of NZ_CP081916.1, forward strand.
CTGTATCGAAGTGACGGGAGTGATTGACACGAATCGTCCGATAGATTATGAGCAGCTTTACGCGCAAGCCATGTATGAATTGGAACATGGCGAACGCTATTGGTTCGATCAGGAGGATGAAAAGATTATGATGGAAAACAATCGTGAATTTGAGCAGGTTCCTCCGGAAGAACAGTTGTTTTTCCGTTATTTTCGTGCTGCACAGCCTGAAGAAGGGGAGTGGTTGTCTCCGGCGGAGATTATGGAGGATATTCAGAGAAATAGTTCGATACCGATGTCCGTTAAAAGGGTTAATTCATTTGGAAGAATACTGAAAAAGCAGGAAATCCCCTCCAAGCATGTACGTAGCGGTACGCTTTACCATGTCGTCAAGTTAGTGGCCGGGTAGCGGGAACAAGTACCGTAAGTGTGGTCTGGCGATATAACCTCATGTGATACTGCAAAGATACTTGGCTGTAGTTGATTGTGACGGCAAGAGTGCCGTCACAATGCAATCACCTCCTGCTGTCACGGGCTGATTCGTTCATAATTAGTCTGTTATGCCCTTTGGGGTGACAGATGACAGCAATTTACCATATATATTCTTCTGTGTAGCGTTGGTAAGTAGGTTCTTCTTTTATTCCTTTATTACGAAACAATTGTTTTATATAAGCTTGATCTTTGGGCATAAGGCCTCGTTCTCCACGATAGAGCCGGTAATATCCTGTTTTCCCATAGTGTCCGACCAACTGTGATCGGATACTGACTGCATCTTCATAAGGAATCCTGTCAAGCAATCGTTTAAGTCCCCATGTTACATGGACTTTTACAGCCGTTTTAAAACATTCGCATTGATTCCCGTCTGCAGGATAGCGTGCCGGATTAACGTTGGTGATATAAAGATAGTCGGCTCCGTTATTTTGTGCAGCTATGTGGCGTAGGCATTTGGAAGCTTGTGGGCATTGGTCGTTGAAGCAACGGGCAAAATTGTAAGGGACAGACAGGCTGTCGGGTTCTTCTTTCATTAGTATACTTTGTTTTATTTATGATAGCAAGGGATACAAGTTTTGTATTCCCTACAAATGTAAGGCTTTCTTTCAAGAATGAGAAGCAAACGTACATATAAATCAAATATTTTTATGTACGTTTGCATTAGAAACAATACTGTGAACCGGTATATATGTGAATCTGATAAGACAAAACCGACATGAGCACTTTTCGTTCCATAGAAGAATTGGTCAAGAGTCTTGATCGGGAAAAAGAACTCCTGAAAGAAATGTTTGCCAAGCGGAAATCTCTTTCGTTTCGCTACGATTATGCACTCGAAATGACCGAGTACAAAGAAGAACGTATCCGCTATCTGATAGATTATGGAGTGATTCGGGATACAGGCGACTTTCTGGAGATGGAGGATATCTATCTGAAATTCTTTGAAGATGTACTCGAAGTCAATGAAGAAATCAATGTCTCTTTCGTGCAGGATTATCTCACGCGGTTGAATGAAAACATCGATTATTACTTGAAGGAGAACAATGAACAGCGTAAATACAACTATCAGCGGGAAGTGAAACGCTGCCTGAAGAACATCGCCCTTACCACCGTCCGCAATGTGATGGACCTGAAAAGGAACATGGACAACACCTACAAGAATGAACCTAATTACCGGATCAAAAAGACCAAACTTTTTCGGTTGGACGAGAAACGGAATAATATCGCCCTGCTGATTCGCAAGAGCGAAGAACTGATAGACTACGGACAGCCTACTTTTTTCCGGGTGGCGATGGATGTACAGATGCGGAATGTGGTGAGCGACGTGAAACTGCAACTGAATGATTCGTATCATAATCTGATTGAAATACAAAAACAAATCATACATTACCTGAATCTGATTGATTATCAGAACCGTATTCTGGAGAAAGTGAAGAAACTGAAATATCTGAAAGATCAGTTTCTGTTGGAAGAACATACCGATATCCGCCAAGTAGTAGCGCAAAAGAATCCTGTTTGGATGGAGCCTCAGGTGGGCTATCGCATCAAACTTTCCATTGATAATCTGCGAACCTCTGATGAGGCTTTTCAACTGATGAAGAAGCTGGCAGCCCGACAAAAGAACTCTTCACGGGGGATGAAGCAACTGGCGGATGCTATTCCGGAGGAATATCTGGACGGTCAGTCGCAAACGATAGATAGTGTAAATCTGCAGGAAGTGCATAATGCCTTTATGGCTTCCAGTGCCCATCTGTTCTATTTTGTGATGAACTATCGCTTCCGGAAGGAAGTGACCCGTGGTGAGAAACTAATCTTTTTCTGCCAACTGGCTTCGCAGTATGCCGATGAACTTCACTTTACGGATACTTACGAAACTTCCGGTGAAGTGGAGTACCCTCTGATTTATTCCAGATGATGAATATTGAATATGAAATAACGAATGACCATGAAATATACCGAAGAAATATTTAATATACTTAGCAAAGGAGGTTTCATCTCTTCCAACAGTGTTTCTACACAAGTGAAACGCCTGTATGACGCCATAGAGGAAGACTTGCCCGATTATTATGATTACTATAAAGGCATCGGATTCTATCTTGAAGGAGGCGATGGCTATTATTATTTTGTCCGCAAAGAAACGAAAGTTGACTTGGAACGCAAATTGGAAGCTGCCCAAAAGTGGATTGATTATCTGAGCTTCCTGAAAACGTACCATTCGGCGTTCGGACCGGGCTTTCTGTTTCGGGCCGCCGATATTGAAATTCAGATAGGATGCGATATCGAGCTGAAAGAAAAGGCTGTCAAGCTTTTTGCGGATAAGAAGAAGTTTGATGAAGTGGTGGCCAAGCTGCTGAAGGAATTGGAAAACATGGGACTGATAGAGAAGGAGAATGAACTTGACGGGACCTATAAGGTGTTGACCGCTTTTCATTATATAGAAGATTTGATTGATTGTATCACTATTTCGGAGGAAGTGCAAAATGAGATACCTGAGTAAAATTGTTTTTCTGAACAGTGCCCATATTCCGTATGCAGAGGTGAAGCTGGATGGAAATGTGCATTTTATCGGTACGCAAGGAGTGGGGAAGAGTACGCTGCTTCGTGCTCTGCTCTTTTTTTACAATGCCGATAAGTTGAAACTCGGCATCCCGAAAGAGAAGAAAAGTTTCGATGCTTTCTACTTCCCATATGGTAACTCCTACATTATATATGAGGTGATGCGTGAAAACGGTGCTTATTGTGTGGTAGCCGCCAAGTCGCAGGGCAGAGTCTATTTCCGGTTTGTGGACGCGCCTTTTCAGCGGGATTGGTTTATTGACGGGCGCAATGCGGTATATGCCGAATGGGGGCGTGTCCGTGAACATATAGGCCCAAAGATTCAGACGACTGCGCAGGTGACGAGCTATGAGATGTATCGTGATATTATCTTTGGTAATAATCGTAAACAGGAAATGATACCCTTCCGGAAGTTTGCTATCGTGGAAAGTGCCAAATATCAAAATATTCCACGTACCATTCAGAATGTTTTTCTGAATTCCAAGTTGGATGCAGACTTTATAAAAGATACTATTATCCGTTCGATGAGCGACGAGGATATCTCTGTTGATCTGGATTTTTATCGTAGTCAGATTAAGGAGTTCGAGCAGGAATACAGGGATGTGATGTTGTGGTTCGAGAAAAATAAGAATGGCGAGGTGCCTGTCCGGAAAATGGCGGGGAAAGTGATGAATGCTTATCGGGACTTGATTTATACACATAAACAGATTGACGAAGGACGTGCCGAACTGAACTTTGCGGAAAAGCGGGCTTTGCATGATATTCCGCAGGTGAAAGAGGACATTGCCCGGAAGGAGACGGAACGGGAACGCTTGTTGCGGCTTATGGGAGAATTACAGCAGAAGTATACCAAAGAACGTGACGGATTGATTACGGATATCGGTGTGATCAATGATTTGCTGAAACAGATACGTGATAAACGCTTGCATTATGAACGGTTACAGATAGACGAGATTGTACGGCGGGTGGCTCGTGAGGAAATCTTGAATCAGGAACTGGAACAGGTTCGGAGGATGAAGTCGGAACTGACAAGGGCGTATGAGGATGTGATAGGGAAATATCGTTTACTGTCCGATAATCTGGAGGCTGACTTCCGTACATTTGAGAATACTCAGCAGGCACGAATCTTTGCCCGGAAATCGGAGATTGCGGTGAAGCAAGAGGAACTGATGCAGCTGGTCCGCAAGGAAGAGGAAAAAATAAGAACGGTGCAGGAGGAGAAGATTCAGACGGTGGATAATCGTATGCAGCAGTTGCGTGACGAACAAGCACAGTGGAATCTGAAACTTCAGAAAGTAAGATACGAACGTCCTCATCAGAAAGAGATGGAAGATTGCGAGGAGGGTATCAATGAATTGCGAAAGAAAGACAAGGAACTGGAACTCGGCATTCGTCAGCAGCAAGCGGATATCAACCGATTGAGGCAGGAATGCGAGTGGAAAGTAAAAGAACTGAAGTGGGAGTTTCAGACGAAAGCGGAAGATATACGAAAAGAGAGAAGAGTCGTTGAAGAACAGCTTCAGGTGTTGGATGCGTTGATTGAGAAGCGGAAAGGTTCTTTGTGCGAATGGCTGGAACAGAATAAACCGGGTTGGCAGGAGACGATAGGTAAAGTGGCGGATGAAGAGTCGGTATTGTACAGCCATGAACTGCATCCTCAACTGGCGAAAGAGGAAACTACGTTGTTCGGAGTTTCCCTTAATTTGTCGGTTATCGATCGTTCGGTCCGTACCCCCGAAGAGATGAAACGGGAACGTGACGGGCGGCAAGCGGCATGGCAACTTTGTACGGGTCGTCTGAAAAGACTGACGGAGGAAGAGAGTGAGGCTGTTTCTTCATTGGAGAAAAAATATGCGAAACAGATACGTGTCATTCTGGAAGAACAACATCTGAGAGAAGCCGAACGGATGCAGATACCTGCCAAACTGAAAAACTTGCAGGCGGATCATGCTTCATGGAAAACAAAGGAAGAGGAGTGGAAGCGAAGCAGGACGGAGGAGTTCCGGGCGAAACTGGAGGAGACGGCTCATCGGATATATGTGCTGACGGAGGAAAAGAAGAAAGTACTGGCCGAGCGTGAGAGTAAATTGAAAGTCTGCCAGAAAATATATAAAGACGCTAAAGCGGAGTTACAGAATGAACAGGAGCTGTTTGTTGCAGGTGTACAACAGGAAATTGACAGTCGAAAGCTGCAAACCCGGGAACGGAAGAATGAACTGAAACAAGCGCAAGAGAATGAATTGAACGGAAGAGGAGCTGATACGACTACGATCCGGAAGTATGACGATCGGCTTGCTGAAATCCGGAAGGAGTTGGATTATATTCATGAATACCGTCCGCAGGTGCTTTATTATGAAAGAGATAAGGCGGAACTTTTTGATAAAGAACCGGCTACGAGAAACCGGAAAAAAGAACTGGATGCGAAACTTGATGCAGTAGACGAACGTTTTGCCTTGAAAAAGGAGAAGTTGCAGATACAGATAAAAGGCATGGAGGAGATTCTGGACCGGATTCGGAAGGAACTGCGTCTATTGGAGGATGGACTGAATAAAGTGGATATGTTTCGCAAAGACGAAACCTTTTGTCCGCCTGATATGGCGGAGGTAGGTGAGAAGCCTACCCGGAAAGGTTGCGATGTGATCGTTGAAGAATTGAAATCCCTTATCGTATCCACCATCAGGAAGACGGAAGATTTTAAGAAAGTGGTGACACAGTTCAACGGAAACTTCTCGGCCAAGAATACATTCCATTTCCGTACTGAACTGATCGGAGAACAGGATTATTATGACTTTGCTTCGAATCTGTGTGAATTTGTAGATAATGATAAAATCTCTGAATATCAGAAACATATCAGTGAACGGTATACGGACATTATTCGTCGGATATCAAAAGAGGTGGGCGACTTGACACGCAATGAGAGCGAGATACATAAAACGATTCAGGCTATCAATGATGATTTTGTGGAACGTAATTTTGCGGGAGTGATTAAAGAAATAGCTCTCCGAGCGTTGCAAAGTAGTGATAAACTGATGCAATTATTGTTGGAAATCAAGCGGTTTAATGATGAAAATCAGCATAACATGGGGAAAGTGGATTTATTTTCGCAAACTTCCCGTGAAGATGTGAATGCCACGGCAGTGCGCTATCTGTTATCGTTTATGAAATATTTACTTGATGAGCCGGGACGTAAACGGCTGGCATTGGCAGATACATTCAAATTGGAATTTCGTGTGAAAGAGAATGATAATGATACGGGCTGGGTGGAAAAGATTGCGAATGTGGGCTCCGACGGCACGGATATTCTGGTGAAGGCAATGGTGAATATCATGTTGATTAATGTGTTTAAGGAGAAGGCGTCACGCAAGTTCGGTGATTTCAAAATTCATTGCATGATGGATGAAATCGGCAAGCTGCATCCTAATAATGTGAAGGGTATTCTGGACTTTGCCAATTGCCGGAATATTCTGTTGGTGAACAGTTCGCCCACTACTTATAATGTGGAGGACTATCGGTATACTTATTTACTGAGTAAAGACGGCCATTCGAATACGCAGGTGGTTCCGTTACTGACTTATAATCAGAAATAGACAATGATAGGTGAATTTAATGTAACAAAGGCTCGCAAATTGTTGAGATTGCTAAATGGGGAGTCCATCCCTTTTTCCAGCTTTGTGTGCGAAGTATCTCTTCGATTAGAAACAGAAGGATTCTTAGCTGTCGTGTCACACGGTAGAAATAGGACTTTTCGGATGCTTGATCCTGAAGGATGTCGCATTTATATGGCGCAGCATTATACATCCGGTATGAGTCTGGAAGACTGGATCGAAATAAAGACTCGTGAGAAGGAAGTGGCACGCTCGGAACAAGTGGCAAAGGGGGCTAACTCTAAACTTAGGCATACCCGTGCGTTTAAAGGTTTCCCTCTTAATTGTTACGAGCCGATAGAAGCTGTTTTTCATGAGGAACCTTACTTGCTTTCTCCGGCACGAGGTACTTGCATATTCATGCAAGATTACGAATCCTTTCGTATTCCCGAGGATGTAGTGGTGGTCGGCATGGAGAACGGAGAGAATTTCCGGTATATCCGTGCCCAGAAGTATTTATTTGAAGGGATGAAAGTACTCTTTGTATCTCGTTATCCCCAATCGAAAGATCTATGCGCTTGGTTAAAGATGATTCCCAACCGTTATATTCATTTCGGAGATTTTGATTTGGCGGGAGTGTCTATATTCTTATCGGAGTTCTATTCGGAATTGGGCGAACGGGCGGAGTTTTATATTCCTGCTGATGTGGAACAGCGGCTTCAAAATGGGAATCACGTACTGTATGATGTTCAGTATTCGCGGTATAGATATATGGAGGTGGCAGATGAGCGCTTGAAACCGTTGGTTGAGATGATACATAAGTATAGGCGAGGGTATGAACAGGAAGGTTATATTAAAGAGCAGGATAATATATGATTACATTAGATAATTTTGAGGCCATAGTGCCGTTTAAGATATTAATGCGTGGCCAAGAATATTATGAACTGGGTGCAGTATCTGATTTGGAAGAGGCTTCGTCCGGCGAATGGACTGCAACCGTTGACGGTACCCGTAGTTATACTGTGGAAATATCTCTGGAAGGAGACAAAGTAGACTCATGGTACTGTGATTGTCCGTATGACGGGGGAATCTGTAAGCATGTGGTAGCAACATTATTCGCTATTCGTGATAATAGTGAGAAGGTGAGTCGCAGTGTCTTTTCGAAAATGTCGGTATTGGAGGATGATGGAGATGAAGAAATGGATGTGGAGGAATCTGTAGATTTGGAACGGATAGAGGATACAGTCCTGTATAGTCCGGTTGATGTGGATATACAGCAATGTCTTTCTTTTATTAAGCCTCAGGAACTTTCACGGTTTATATGTGAATATGCTTCTACGAATCAGGAATTTAAAACAGCCCTGTTGGACCGGTTTATTACGAAAGAATTGTCAAAGACTTCCAAAGATAAAGATTACAGAAAAGAAATTCAAAAGATATTTGAGAACTCCTTTCAGAGTAAGAAATCGCGCTATCATAATCGTTATGATGACTTTAGCCGTGATTGGGAAACTGTTTTCAGTCAATTGGATACTTTTTTGGAGAAAGCAGATTTCTTCTTGAAGTTGGAGAGTTTGGACGATACGATTGCTATAGCTCTTCAGACACTTCGTTCGATAGGAGAAAATTATGATGATGAACTATTATATGATGATGATATATCCGCTTCAGACTATTGTGAACAGGCAGGAGATTTGATACTGAAAGTGGTTCGACATCCGAAAACCACTCAGCAACAAAAGACCGGGATATTGCAAGAGCTTTGCCAAATTGCCGGGATATCGATTTATCATGATTATGATATCTATGATGTAGATGATCTTATGATGCAAATCAATCTCTCCATCCAATCTGCGGATAAGGCTCTGGAATTGATAGACAAGCTTCTCGAAGAGAGAAAAGATTCTTATGATTTGTATCAATTGGTTCTTCGTAAGGTCGATATGTTGCTGGGGCAGAAAGAGCAGGAAAAAGCGGATGATACGATTCGCCAATATCTGTATTTATCTGAAATAAGAGAAATGGAGGTTAAGAAATTGATGGAGCGTGAACAGTATGACGAGGCTGTCCGATTGTTGGATGAAGGGATAGAACTTTCGAAAAAAGAAGAATATGACGGAACTACAGGTAAATGGTTAAAGCTTAAATTGAAGATTTTTGAGAGGACGAATCGCACTTCTGAAGTCATTGATACGTGTCGCCTATTGTTTATATCCGGTAGAGAGCAGTTGGAATATTATCATAAACTGAAGACGCTGATCCCGAAGGAGCAATGGAAAGTTTTTTTGGACGAGATGATGAAAGAGGTACCGTTTAATGGCTATTTTTCTTTTGACAGAAATGTAGAGGCCGAAATTTATGTGGAAGAAAAAGAGGATGAACGTTTATTCCATTTGTTGTCATCTGCCGGTTTTGGGCAGCTGGAAGCATTGATGCAGTATGCTCATCATCTGAAAAACAGTCATTCGGAGCAATTGATTGACATGTATATTTCTATATTGATTGATTATGCCGAACGGAATATAGGACGGAAATATTATGAGCAGATTGCGCGGGCATTGCTTTGTATGCAAGAACTTAATGGAGGAAAGGTTGCTGTAAAACAATTGGTTGAAGACTTTAGGACGATATATAAGCGTCGGTCGGCAATGATGGAAGAGTTGAGGAGGTTCTAGTAATTTTATCTTCATCTTATCTATCTCTTTATCTATATCACTATCTTTGCACTAGAATGAATCTATTAATTGACAAGAAGAGATTATGCTTGCATATACATATATTGAACACGGAAAATTTGAATTGCGAGAAAAACCGGAACCGGAAATTACGGATGCACGGGATGCAATCGTGCGTGTGACTCTTGGCAGTATCTGTACCAGTGACCTGCATATCAAACACGGTAGTGTGCCGCGTGCAGTACCCGGAATAACGGTTGGACACGAGATGGTAGGTGTCGTGGAAGAGGTGGGAGCTGAAGTTACATCAGTCAGTCCCGGCGACAGAGTGACTGTGAATGTCGAGACTTTCTGTGGGGAGTGTTTCTTTTGTCATCACGGATATGTCAACAACTGTACCGACCCCAACGGTGGCTGGGCTTTAGGCTGCCGTATCGACGGCGGACAGGCGGAATATGTCAGAGTACCTTATGCCGATCAGGGACTGAACCGTATTCCCGATACAGTCAGTGATGAACAGGCTCTTTTTGTCGGTGATATCCTTGCCACAGGCTTCTGGGCAACTCGTATCTCGGAGATTACGGAGAAAGATACTGTCCTCCTCATTGGTGCCGGACCTACTGGAATTTGCACTTTGCTCTGCTCGATGCTGAAGAATCCGAAACGTATCATTGTCTGTGAAAAGTCCCCTGAAAGGATTCGGTTTGTCCGTGAACATTATCCCAATGTACTGATAACGACACCTGAGAACTGCAAGGAGTTTGTACTCCAAAACAGTGATCACGGTGGAGCTGATGTTGTCCTGGAAGTGGCGGGGACCGAAGATAGTTTCCGGATGGCGTGGGACTGTGCCCGTCCCAATGCGATAGTCACTATTGTGGCTCTTTACGACAAACCTCTGCTTTTTCCTTTGCCTGAGATGTATGGCAAGAACTTGATTTTCAAAACGGGTGGAGTGGACGGTTGTGACTGCGCAGAGATTCTCAGGCTGATTGAGGAAGGGAAGATAGATACCACTCCTCTTATTACCAATCGCTTTCCGCTGAACGAGATTGAGGAGGCATATCGTATCTTTGAAAACAAGCTGGACGGCGTCATCAAGGTAGCGATTGTATGTCAAACCGAAAGTAATAAATAAGAATATGCCTGTTATCGAAATATCCTCTTTGTCTCATCCCGGAGTTGAGATATTCTGTACTCTTACCGAGGCTCAGTTACGCAATCGTATCGAGCCTGACAAGGGTATTTTTATCGTAGAAAGTCCAAAGGTTATAGAGAGAGCTCTGGACGCCGGTTATGAACCTTTAGCCATTTTATGTGAGCATAAACATATCATTGGCGATGCCTCCGACATCATTGAACGTTGTGGCAATGTGCCTGTCTATACGGGTAGCAGGGAACTGCTTGCTACATTGACCGGTTATGTTCTGACACGTGGTGTTCTTTGTGCCATGCGTCGTCCTGCGGTGCGCAGTATGGCAGAAGTCTGTCGGGGAGCCCGGCGCATCGTCGTGATCGACGGTGTTGTTGATACAACCAACATCGGTGCTATTTTCCGTTCGGCAGCCGCCTTGGGAATTGATGCTGTACTACTGACGCGTAACTCTTGTGACCCGCTGAACCGTCGTGCGGTCAGAGTATCGATGGGAACGGTCTTCCTTATACCATGGACTTGGATGGACGGTTCTCTCAGCGACTTGGGCAAGCTGGGCTTCCGTACAGCTGCCATGGCACTCACGGATAACTCTGTTTCCATTGATGATCCTGTCCTGACAACCGAACCCAGATTGGCTATCGTGATGGGTACCGAAGGGGACGGACTTTCGCCGGAAACGATTGCCGAAGCTGACTACGTAGTCCGTATTCCTATGTCGCACGGCGTCGATTCGCTCAATGTAGCCGCTGCGACTGCCGTAGCTTTCTGGCAACTTCGTGCCCGATAGTTCTGAGGTTTTAGGATATGTTGGTGTAATAATCTTTAATAAAAAAGATTTTATGAAGGTCCTTTTTATTGTCGGGACATAAGTTCCGCAAATTGATCGAGTGACTGGACATTATATTTCTCAATGAGATCAATGCATTGTTGAAGATAATCTTCATCCACTTTTACTCCATTCCATTGGTACCATCGTTTTACCATCTCAATACCTGCATTATGCTTCTTGGCAACATTCCAAATCGTGACGAGATCATCTTTTTGTTTTCTTGATTTTAACCGTTTCAGCTCAAGTGCCCCTTTGTAGATTTTGATTTCCTCATCATAGATGAGCTGTTTCTTTAGCGTCAGTTCATCATCTCCCAGAAAAGTGACATGAGTCATGAGTTTTAGGTCGTTGCTTAAATCGGCTACTGCAATACCATGGTCGGAAACGATGAAATAGCCGCCATTATTCTTGCGGGTATACAAGACTTGCGGATTGTTATATACAAAGTACTCGAATAAGTTTTCTCCCTTGCGGTCTATTTGATAATGGTCGATGTAACGTTCTTTATATCGTTGCATGAAATGCGCTGTGTAATGCATCACCATATCACGGGGCTTGAAACCCGACATTTGGATATAGCCATTGCTTGAAGCGCCGACAATGGGGGCGTAAGCCTGAAATCCTACGCCTTGCATATATGAATTGTGTTTTCCCACCACTGTCCACACATTTCTTCGGGTGGTGGTGAGGGTTATACGCTGGGTCGCCAAAGGATATGGCAGCATGTTCTTTGTTTTCTTACGAACCTTATCCATGAACATATTTGCTTTGGTCGATATTTCGATGAGGTCCTTATGCACTTCGGCATACAGTTCCTCGTGAGTCATACTTGTAAGATACATACTTTGTTTTTTTTGATTGTGTATAACGGTAGTGGTTATCTTCGTATCTGATGTCGTCTGTAGGACAGTTTTTTGTAAATGATACGGAAAACAAACGCTTTATTTTGTTTGGAACCTGTTTGAAACAAGTTCCAGCCAGCCTGCCATACTTTCTTATTTTCTATCTCTAATTTTAGCTCTCAAATATTCTTTTAAATTTTCATCACAGCAATATACATAGCAACCTTTCATTCCTCTGGACATTAAAACACGGTAGATGTTGCGGGCGTAGTTATCAAAATATGCCGCATTTCGTTTTAACATAGGATCTTTGATTTCTTTAATGTCTGTAATCAGACATTGTTGCTCTGTGTCATACCGTAAATCAGGACCGATGATGACACCTATGTAATCAAATTCAAAACCTTGCGCCGTATATATACATCCGACTTGTTTGATGCCTTCGGGTTTATATGCCCATTCATACCACTTGACATATCCCTTGGGAATATTGGTAATAGTATCTTTGGTTTCCCACGGCATTGCGAAGTTCCCGATGGTAACATCTTTTACAAAATCTCCGTTCTCATCCAGAGAACTTGACCATGGCCAGCAAAATCCTGCAGTCAGGCGTGCGCTTTGCCCGTCTATACTGTCTTTTCTCTTTATCTCATCATACAGTGTTTGAGGATCGTCGAATATTTTAAAGTCAAATTCATCTTCTTTGAAGGATGATTTTACAGGTTCATTATAGATAACTTGTTCAAGCCAGTCCAGATAGTTGTCCGAACCATTGCAGCGGAACTGGGATTTTAATTCGACTTCTGCAATATCGGCATTGTATTCTTTGGCACATTCCCGAATGAGTTGGGAAGATCCGATCTCGACGCTTCGAATGGCTTGTTTGTCGTCGATAAAGAATACGGATATCTTGGCTGCTTGGACGATTGTTTGAATCTGTGTAAGATTGGTTCGTTTATCAGTCGGCGTGTATTGGTTGTTTGCACTATTAGAGATGCGATGGGCTTCGTCGACCAGCAATACATCTATATTATTAGGTTCACAGTTGGCCGGAATAAACTGAGTTACATTTGAAAATAGCAGTTTAGCCTTACTGCCACGCGGCAACCGGTCTTTTACCCCTTCCAGTAAAGGTTTTGATTTTGTGGCATAACGGATATTATAACTTTTCTTGTTTCCCGCCAATAGAGCCAGGATATGTAAGGCAATCACTGTTTTTCCGGTTCCCGGTCCTCCTTTTACGATAATGATACTTTTCTTGTTACCGATTTTGCGGATTTTATCAAGAATGACATTGCGCGCTATAATCTGCTCTTCGATTAGGGCGAATGCGGATACATTACCCTCATGAATCAGGTTGGCTGCCGATTCCAGCAGTTTTTTAGAAGGGCGTATGGGACTGTTGATCATTTTGTGGAAGATCGTTTCGCCATCGCCGTTGCCTAATGCTTGCTGCAGGTGTTGGGCGAGTTCCTGCACTTCGTCGCCGGCGTACGTTTTGTATGCTTGCAGGAGTTCGCTGTATTTCTCATCAAATAAGGTATTGGGTGTTTTGTTTTTGCGGTAATTGTAGCAGTATGCGAGTCCTTCGATATGAAGTTCTTTGCTGCTCAATATTTCTATGAATCCGGTCAGATAATCATTGTATCCTCTTACTTGTTGGGAAGGGTGGGATACCAGCCGGTGTCCTCCGCCTGTGTATGCCTGTACCTGGAATGTGGTGTCTGAATCTTCGTCGACGTTGAAGTTTCCTTCGCAGTCAGCATCCCGGACCCCTTTGTTGTCCCATTGTTTTAATTCGATATGGACTACATTTCCCTGATTTTGTGAGTTTCTACCATATAAGATGCAGTCAATGCGTTTCATGTTGTATGGAACGAGGTACTCGAATGTCACATATGTATCAGTAACTCCGCTCAACTGAAGCAAGTCTTTTATTTTAGGGGCATTATTCCCCCATGACATTAGTTCTGAATTGCTTGGGTGTAAGTTATAATAGGTGGCGGCCTTTGTTATTTTGTCTGTAAACAGATTGGTCATTACATCATGAAAAAACGTAGCCTGCGGTTCTTGGTATAATACTCTTTTGCCGGTCATGGTGTTCGGTTATAATTCGTTATATTTCTTAGCAGATCCTTTGGCTTTCTCAACCGGATACTTTTGCGCATTCTTCTCTATTTTATCCAGTATGATTTGGGCGACATCAAAATTATATTTATTAGCAATGAGTAATGCGTAATTGAGGACATCTGCCAATTCTTCTTTTATTTTTTCAACATTTGCCTCTTCCGGTGATTTCCAGAGAAAGAGTTGGTTCAGTTCTGCTGCTTCAATGGATAATGCCAATGATAAATCTTTAGCATTGTGAAATTGGGCCCAGTCCCGTTCGTCTCTGAATTTCACAATGGTTTCTGTAAGTTCTTCTATTGTTGCCATATTATGTTGTTTATTCTGTAAAGTCAAAAGATTTGCTTTAGAGTATAAAGCATAAAAACTTATTGATGCACAAAGATACTGTTCTATTTAAAATAGACCTAATCTTCTTCCAGCTATTTTAGCTGAATATTTTGTAGGCTTATTGTTTAAGGATGTACTCATCTATTTAAAACAGGGTATTATTGGCGTTCAGAAAAAAGTAATTGTATTAGCTTTTCTGTCTTTTTATATTTACTTTTGTCTTTGAAGGTGAGATGAACTTTATGGAAGTCTCGGTAGTGCAGGAAAAACAATTTAAATAAATCTTTTATATGCTAAAGAAGGGTATATACGAACATGTTATCAACCAGATAACAAAGCTGCATATTCATGAAATTGAAGAGCAAGGTATGGTTTGTATGTTACAAAATATAGATGAGGCAGAGTCTCCACAAATACTAGCCAATTATTTGGGGAAGGTGATTCGCCAGAAACTTGAGGAGATCGAAAATCAAGAAGATCGCGTAAATCTTATAAATAATATCTTGAAAGAAGCTGGGGTTATTGATGAAATTCAGATAGCTGAACCTTCAAAATTGTTAACGGAGGTAATGAGCAGACAACAAGCACTATTACAAGCAGAAAGTCGCATACAAACTATTCGTCCCATCTCTGGCTTTCGCGTAAGTAATCTGTTTACGGGCGGTAGTAGCTTGCTTTCTCTAGGAGAAGAAATACGCCGTGAAATAGCAAGTGCTAATGAGATAAATTTCATTGTATCTTTCTTGAAAGTATCAGGTGTCCGTATATTGCTCAATGATTTGCTCAAATTCTGCCAAAAAGAAGGGAATCGTTTGCGGATCATAACAACTACTTATTGCGGAGCTACACAGGCTAAAGCAATAGAGCAGCTTGCTGCGTTGCCGAATACTGAAATACGTATTTCTTATAATACAGATATTGAACGTCTACATGCCAAATCATATATTTTTGTGCGCAACTCCGGTATGAATACTGCTTATATCGGTTCGTCAAATCTTTCAAAATCTGCTCAAACTGAAGGTCTTGAATGGAATATACGCGTTACAAGTGTTGAAAATCCACATATAATAAAAACTGCTCTTGCTACATTTGAGATGTACTGGAATAGTTCTAATTTTGAGGATTTCCGGCTTGGAGGTATAGAAAAGTTTAATAAAGAAATACATCGTAATATCTTTAGAGATACTTCGAATGAAGTGATATATCGACATTTTACTCTTCTTCCTCATCAAAAACAAATTCTTGACAAGTTACGTGTAGAACGTGAAGAGCTTAAGAATTTCAAAAATTTAGTTGTTGCGGCTACTGGTACAGGAAAGACAGTGATTTCAGCTTTTGACTATCAGGAATTTCGTCGCATACACTCTAGAAGCCGCATTTTATTTACGGCTCATCGGGAGGAAATTCTTCGCCAATCGTTGAATACTTATCGTAGTGTGCTTGGTGATGCAAATTTCGGTACTTTGTGGGTAGGCAATTGCCGCCCACAAGATGAAAGCGAATACGAAAATTTGTTTGTTTCCATCTTTATGTTAAACTCCCGTTTTGAAGATTTTTTTGAGAAACTAGGTGCTGATTTTTATGATTATATCGTGATTGACGAAGCTCACCACAGTCAGGCAGAAAGCTACCGAAAATTGTTTGCTCACTTCGTACCGCAACTCCTTATTGGACTTACTGCTACACCTGAGCGTATGGATGGACGTGATCTTCGACCAGATTTTGGTGGACGAATTAGTGCAGAAATTCGCTTGCCACAAGCTTTACAAGCAGGATTGCTCACACCATTTCAATATCTTTGCGTAACAGATTCTACTGATCTTAGTGATGATGCTCTTTGGAATGGGCAAAAATACAATATCGAGCGTCTTGCGGATAAACTTTGCAGCAAAGAACGAGCTGGGTATATTGTTGAAGCGTTGCATAAATACCTCGCTAATGAATATATGTGCCGTGCACTCTGTTTCTGTGTGAACAAACGTCATGCCGATTTTATGGCAGAACAGTTGAGTCTGTATGGATTTAATGCTCAGAGTTTAACATCGGATACACCATCTGATAAACGCAAGCAACTTGCTAAAGAACTGCGTGAGGGAGCTATTCATTATCTCTGCGTAGTAGATATTTTCAACGAAGGTGTAGATATTCCTGAAGTGGATACTGTACTTTTTCTACGTCCCACAGAGAGTTTAACGATCTTTCTTCAACAGTTAGGACGTGGTTTGCGCCTTTCTGTAGGTAAGACGGAACTCACTGTACTTGACTTCGTAGCACAATCTAATCGTAAGTATGACTTTGCTAGTCGTTTCCGTGCTTTGATGCTCAATCCTGAAAAGAATATTGTTAAGCAAATCAAAGATGGATTCACTTTGTTGCCATCAGGCTGCAGTATCGTGATGGAGAAGAAAGCAAGACAATATATTCTTGATAATATCCAGAGTGCTATTTATAACAAGAATCGCATTATCAGAGAAATCAATAGTTACCTTAATATACCTACCATTTCTCAGTTTTTAGAGAATAATGGACAAGATATTCGTACTCTTTATCATAGTAACAATTGCTGGACATCGCTTAAGCGCGCTGCAGGTCGTATCGCGTACAAAGACGATGTTATAACCAAACGGTTGGAGAAAGGGATGGCTAACTTATTGCACCACAATACTGTATCATTCCTTCATTTTATAGAACTCTTTATCGATGGAAGTAAGCAATATCTTGATACTAAAAATTATAAGTATGCTTTGATGCTATATTACGCTCTTTTTCAGGATCGTTTGGATAAAACAGGTTTTGCCAGTATTTATGAAGCGCTTGAATTGATCCATAAGGAAATGTACAGCTATTTTAAGCAAGAGATTTCGGAAATTATTTCTTATTTGCTTGCGCATCTTCAACTAAAAACGATGCCTTTAGGAGAGGATGTTTTGCCTGGACTTGAATTATACGGTTGCTATACCCGTGAGGAAATTTTTACGCTTGTCGGTAGGCAAACGGAAGCGCGCAAGATGCAAGGTTCTGTAACGGGAGTCTTTAATTTGTCCGAATGCAATGCTACATTACTTTTTGTAACGCTTAATAAATCAGATAAGGATTTTTCTCCTTCAACACAGTATAATGATTATTTCATTAATGAACACTATTTCCATTGGCAGTCACAAAACACAGACTCTCATCAAAATAATGGAGGACAGCGATATACTAAGCAAGCTGATACACAAAACAAAATAATCCTCTTTGTTCGTGAAGAGAAAAAGGATGGTTATGGTAATACTTGTCCTTTCCATTGTTTTGGTCTAGTAGAGTATATGTCTTCTCATGACGACTTCCCTATGAATATCACATGGAAACTTCAACAACCAGCAATGGCACAATATGTTAAAGCAATATAAGCTATGAAACAGATAGAAGTTGTAGCAGCTATAATCTATGATAATGAAAAATACTTTGCAACCCAACGTGGTTATGGCGAGTTTGAAGGTTTGTGGGAATTTCCTGGTGGTAAAATAGAGAAAGGCGAAAGCCATGAAAATGCACTCAGACGGGAAATTCAAGAAGAGTTAGGTGTTGACATTAGTATTGATGGATTTATATGTACTACTGATTTTGACTATCCATCTTTTCACCTTACTATGCACTGTTATCTGTGTACAATTTTAGTCGGTGAATTGGAGCTTCGTGAACATAAATCTGCACGGTGGCTAGTACTAAGCTCCCTTGATGAAGTTATGTGGCTACCGGCAGATAAAGAAATTGTTGAATATTTATTAGAAAATAGGTATGAGGAGTAATAGCCAGAAAAATATCATTATTATTTTCTCACGGCAATTGCTACTATAATCGATTGCTCGAAGACGGTTGTCAATTGTGGGGGAAAACATATATTGGGATATTTAGGGTGTTAATAAATATATTGGGGATTGTTATTTCCCGATGCACCATGCCTATAATATTCGAAATGAGGAATTTACGCTTTAAACGGTAGAATAGCGGTCGAATTTGTTTTATTCTTGTGAAAATCAATATTTTAGCATCAATTTTCCCTCATTTCATAAGAACCAGCAAAACTTTAAATTTGCCACGAAGTTCACTTCTACTTTTCCTTTTGCAAAGGTACGAAATATACGTGGAATTATCGCCGATTATGTCAACTAATTGCAGGAGACTTTCACGCAAATTTAACTGCATAACTTTCCGCAGTCGACTAAATTAAGAAATTGTAGTATATGCAAATTATTTACATTCCACGCTCTTAATAGATAAAGATACCGAGTTTTATATATTGCCAATATACAAATAGACTACATTTTGTTTATCATCACAGGATAATTACCTACTTATTAAGCATACAATAGAAAAATCAACATGTGTTGTACAGAACGACTGTTCCAAGATGTAACCAGATACTTGATTTAGATATGTGGTTATAACTGCAAGAATCAGGTCATCATTAGTGACAGTTCCTGATATAAAAGCCGTAGTATAAATAAATACAAGTAGTAAGTTAAGCCGATTATAGCCCTAAATAATCAGATATAGTAAGTTATAGAGACTAGGGGCTATGACTGTATATAGGCTTGGCAGACAAAAGAAAAATCAAATATTTCTCTGCTGAATCTCATCGGTTGTGATGAGTATAAATGTGGCGCCCTGATTCAGGGCCTCATCCTTGTGTAATTTTTAAACTCTATTCCAGAGGGGGTATTTTTTTACCACCGCCTTGTTTTAGGGCTTCGGTTTTCATTTTTAGAGACTCCTTGATTATACAAGGCATGATAACTAGCGGAATGAAAGCTACGGTATGGTGTACGAACATAATGCAGTAGTATGGGGTAGCAAATTGCGACATCATATTCAAAAAAGTGATGGCGCCGTGTTTCACGGCTTCACCCATGTGAGAAATGTGACATTATAATTCAGGATGGCATGTCTTAAAACCTCCGCCTTGTTTTAGGCTTCGGTTTAGATTCCAAAGGGGGCATCGTTTTGGGGACGCCTTCTAAATGGGCCTCACTGTCATTACATATATTTCTAAAAGCACCGTCGTGATATACGACCCTGGTTCAAGAATTAGTGGAATGCAACATATGAGGTAGCTTGAAAATACCCCATCTTGCGATTAAAGTAGTAATATCACAAAAATGCGGATGATGTACTTTGAAAGTACCCCATCTTGTGATTTAAGCAGTAATCCACCAAAAGAAAAATATCAGGGAGGGCTCAATTCAAGAGGTTGTGTCAAAATGCTGGCACAACTTTTTTTTATGCGCAAAGCCCAGACTTTCCCAAGCCCGGGCTTTGTTATTACCTAATTTTTTTGTAACTTTAGGCATTACATTTTCGTTATGGCAAAGTTACATTTTCGTCCTTACATTCCCAACCAAACCGTTCTTTTTCCACAAAGAATTGATGAAAACATAGCTGCGAACGACCCTGTCCGCATCGTCAATGCAGTTGTTGATAATCTCAATCTTGATAATTTCAAGAAGCTTTATAAAGAAACTGGGCGCTCAGCCTATCATCCTAAGATGATGCTCAAGGTCATTATCTACGCTTACATGAACAATATCTATTCCTGCCGTAAAATCGAGAAGCTTCTTTTGCGTGACATCCATTATATCTGGCTTGCCGGTAATGAGCATCCGGATTTTATTACCATCAACCGTTTTCGTAACCGTGTAAAGGAGGAAATAAACAACGTATTCACGCAGTTGGTTCTTGTCCTTGCCGACAAAGGTTTCATCAGTCTTGACGTGGAGTATATCGACGGTACCAAGATCGAGTCCAAGGCCAACAAATATACTTTTGTCTGGCGCAAGACAGTCGAAAGGAACCGTACAAGGTTGATGGATAAGATCCGCATCCTTCTGGAGCAGGTGGATGAAACCATTGCACAGGAGAACTCCGTAAAAGACACATCCGTGGAGTTCACTCCCTCCATGCTCTCGGGCATAGCGAATGAACTTAAAGAAGCCCTGGAACACCGGCCTGCAACAAAGGACAAGGAAGAAAAGAAAACCCTGCGGGAGAAAAAGAAACAGGTCAGGGAACTTGAAGGGTATCGTGACAAGCTGATGGAATACGACAATCACCTTGATGTCCTTGGAGAACGTAATTCCTATTCCAAGACCGATCCTGATGCCACATTCATGCGCATGAAAGAAGACGCCATGAGGAATGGGCAGACCAAACCCGGATATAATTTGCAAACAGGCACTGAAAACCAATTCATCATAGACTTCCGACTGTTTCCCAACCCTACCGATACGCTGACCCTCATTCCTTTTTTCCACTCCTTCCGGCACCGCTATAACCGCTTACCTGCTATCGGTGTGGCAGACTCCGGTTACGGCTCGGAAGAAAATTACCGGTTCATGCAGGAGAACGGGATAGAAGCCTTTGTCAAGTACAACTACTTCCATAAAGAACAGCGTCCCCGTTATACGTCCAACCCGTTCCATGCGGAAAGTCTCCATTACAATGCGGAAGGGGATTATTACGTTTGTCCGATGGGGCAGCACATGAACCGCATAGGAACCAAACGTGACAGAACGGTGAGCGGATACACCACCGAAAGTGCCCGGTATAAGGCACAAAGATGCGAGGGCTGTCCTTTGCGTGGAAGTTGTTTTAAAGCACGGGGGAACCGTATGATAGAAGTCAACCACCGGTTAAACCAATACAAACGACAAGCCCGGGAAAGGTTGCTCTCAAAAGAAGGAATCAGGCATAGAGGCAGGCGGTGTATAGAACCGGAAGCTGTTTTTGGACAAATGAAATACAACATGGCATACAGAAGGTTCCGGCATGTGGGAGAAGACAAGGTGACAATGGACTTTGCCTTCTTTGCCATAGCTTTTAATATCAAAAAGATGTGTGCAAAACTGAGAAAGGCAGGAAAGGGACTCATTACATTTGCTAAATCTATGCTTATTGGGCTATTTATAAACCGCTACAAGTGGAAGATAGCAACGTCTTACCAAATGAATCAGAAAAAAGCATCATAAGCAAAAGAAAATATAGCAGGACTGTAAAACGTAAAAAAAAGGTTGTGCCAACGTTTTGACACAACCTCCTTTGGGATTGATATGTTACATATATGTAACGATTTGTTCCTCGTTGTTTATTATGTACTATAGTATGGGGTAACGAAATGTGACTCCATGTTATAAGGGGTCATCGTTTTTTGGACGCCCCGTTACAGGGCCTCCCTACAATTCCATATATTTCTAAAAGCACCGTCGTGATTTGCGACACTGGTTCAAGGTTTGGTGAAATGTAATAGATGATGTCCTTTGAAACGACCCCATCTTGTGATTAAAGCAATAAGCAAACAAAAGAAAAATATCAGGGAGAGGTCGCAATTCAAGGGGTAGCCGAAATGGACACCCCTTTGATGGGTGACATATGCATAACGATTTGTTCCTCATTTATCATTATTGCTAAGGATGTACTTTGAAAGTACCCCCTTACACTTAACAAGTAATCAAACAAAAGAAAATATCAGAGGCAAAGCCTCTTTCTTCTTTTCCCTCTTTTTGAATATAGCTTTACTTTATTATCCGTATATGTAGGGTACGACATTAAAGTAAAGTCATTCTATTTTTCTTTTGTCAGCAAATCTCTTTAAGAACATAAAAAGGAAAATGCGCTATCCCTCGTGGAAATCTATCAAAAACACCACATTTCCACGACTTATAAATACTTTTTTATTAAAATCAACAATGGCACTTAGTCAATTTTATGCGACTATTCAAATTAACCTGAAAATTATTCGCCCATTACGATAAATTTTAATATGTTTGCATTAAACTATAAACAAATTCAGTCATGAAGCAACTAAATAGGATTAAAATTGTATTGGTTGAAAAAAATAAAACAGCTCGCTGGCTATCTCAGCAGGTAGGCAAGAATGCATGTTCAGTGTCTCGCTGGTGTACAAATGCTTCACAACCAGACTTGGAAACACTGTTTCGCATCGCAGAGCTCTTGAATGTTGATGTGAGAGAGTTGATTCATGTAGAAAAAGATAAATCTAACTAAGTAATCCACATGGCTATTCCAGTTAACATAGAAGATCTACTTCACAAACGCAAAATAGAATCCACCCGCATTGAATTTAAAAAAGGTTGGAATCCTGATAAAATCTATCGTACTATTTGTGCTTTCGCCAACGATATTGATAATCTTGGAGGAGGATACATTGTTGTAGGTGTAGAAGAGGAAGATAATACAGGCATCGCAAAACGCCCTGTAACAGGAGTTCCTGTTGAAGAGCTTGACAAAATCCAGCGTGAAATGATTGGCTATAACAATAAGATTGATCCTTATTACATGCCAAGAGTTGATGTTCAGGAGGTAGATGATAAATATGTATTGCTTATCTGGGTACCAGCAGGTGTAAATCGTCCGTATAATGTGCGTGAACGTGTTACAGCGAGCAATCAATCACCATGTAAATGGTATGTGCGTAATGGTACCAATACCATAGAGGCAAAAGGCGAAGTATTGGATGAATTGCGTGAATTGGCAAGTCGCCTTCCATTTGATGAAAGAGGGAATGAAAATATTGAACAGACAGATATTTCTAGAGCATTGGTTCTGGATTATCTACAAACTGTAAATAGTCGCTTGGTAGCTGATTTTGAAAAGCTGTCAATGTCTGAGATATTGTCTCAAATGGACTTATTAGTTGGACCAACTGAATGTCAGCTAGTGAAGAATGTAGCTGCTATGATGTTCTCTAAAAATCCAGCCAAGTTCTTCCCAACCACGCAGGTTGATATTGTAATCTTTCCAGAGGGCTGCATCAAGAATCCCAATAATATGATTGAGGTTCCAAAGATCGTAGGTCCTGTACCTGAAATGATTAAGCAAGCATTGGACTATATCAAAACAAATGTTATCAAGAAGAGAATCATCAAACCTAAAGATAAAGCGGAGTCTATAACCTATTTCAACTATCCTTACCAGGCGATTGAAGAGGCTGTAGTTAATGCACTATATCATAGAGATTATCAAGAGCGTGAGCCAGTGGAGATAACAATTGAACCAGATAAAATATCAATTCTTAGCTATACTGGCCCAGATCGCTCTATAAGTTTGGATGCTATTCAAAAGGCAGAACGTCTAAAGTCACGTCGATATCGTAACCGTCGTTTGGGTGATTACCTTAAAGAGTTGCAGTTGTCGGAAGGTCGTGGTACTGGCATCCCAACCATTCAGGACGAATTACGCAGAAATGGCTCTGCTCCAGCTGTGATTGAAACCAATGAAGAAAGAAGCTACTTCTTGATAGAAATCCCTTGTCATGAGGGCTTTGAGGGTTCTTTAACTATAGGTGAAGCGAAAAATGAGGCTATAAATGAGGCTATAAATGAGGCTATAAATGAGGCTATAAATGATAATGCACAAACTGTCTTATTGGCAATATCAAAGTCGCCTCTTATTAAGCGCAAATCATTATTGGAAAATATCGAAATTTCCAAAGCAACTTTAGAAAGAACCATTAAACAGCTATCATCAGAGCCTTTAGCTTTGATAGAGTATCAAGGATCTTTAAAGACTGGTGGTTATGTGCTAACAGAGAAAGGCCAAGCTTTTGTTAAATCATTGGAGGAATAATAATGGCTAGAATAAAAAAATAATAGGATTAATAGATGCTGACTTGCTTGACAATGGTACACGTCATCCTAATCTTGTGTTGCTTAAATTAGCAGGATTCTTCCATGACAACGGAATTCAATTTGAGTTGATACTAGATCCCAAAGCAGATACATCGCATTATACAAAAATATACATGTCTCGTGTATTCACATATACCGAGTTACCTGAACTGTATATACGTGCTAAAGGTACATCTGAAGAGCGAAAATTCCATTGTGGAGGAACAGGTTTCTATGCTAATGAAGCAAATGTAATGGAATATCGCAAAATGCGTGAAGATGACATGAATCGCTTAGAAAACGATGAATTCCTAAATTCGTTGAGAAACTTCCATGGAGGCAAAGAGTATGGTATAAACATGGCTAGGCAAATGCCATACTATCATCTGTATGACTCTTTTGTAAATCAACAAGTTGAAAAAGGTTTTAAACGAGAGAAATATAAGGATTATCAGAAATATTCGATCGGATTTTTAACTCGTGGATGTGTAAGACATTGTCCTTTTTGCGTAAATAAACTTGAGAATCATATATTGCCATATTCTAAACTACAATGTTTTTTAGATGAGGAACGGGATGATAATGGTAAACTTATTCGTCCATATATATATCTATGGGATGATAATTTTCTAGCATCTGATCCATCAATATGGCGACCACTATTGGAACAACTTATAGAGACAAAACGTCCATTTCAATTCCGTCAAGGTCTTGATGAGCGTATGTTGGCAGAAAGTCCTTATGGTGAAGAAATGGCAGAAATGTTATCACGTTCACGTTATCATGGAGATTTTATTTTTGCGTTTGATAATTGGAAGGACCATGAACTAATTGAAAAGTCACTCAAAATTTGGAAACGTTATAATCCTAAAAAAGGAACAAAGTTTTATTTGTTTTGTGGATATAAGCAAGCTGAGCATAGTCAAGATAAATTCTACAAGGATATATGGGAATTGTTCCAAAGAATAAAGATACTTATGTCCTATGGCTGTGTCGGTTATGTAATGAGGCATGAAGATTATCATAAGGCTCCAATTCCTAATTTTTATATTCAGATAGCTCGATGGTGTAATCAGCAGGCATTCTACAAAAAAATGTCATTTTGGGAATATTGTTACAGAAATCAAACTTACTGGGAACAGCACTCTGGTTTTGAGGTTTTAGATGAAATTAAATCGTTTGATGCTTTCCAAAAGGACCTTAGTGCAGGTTTCTATGCACATCCAAATAAGAATGGCAAGGTCCGAAAGATTTGTAGAACTTTACAAACAGCCCTAGATGTACTAGAAATGTTCCCCAATCACTATGATGAGTTAATACAGATGTACAACTATAAAATGGAGGATCTTATAGATCCAATCCTTTGGCAAAATAGAATATGAGCAAGATAACAGACATATTTAAACAACTGAGCCATGGCTCGTTAGGCGCAGTTCAGAACGGATGTCAATTAAATGAATTGGCTGAATATCTGAATGTTGATAGACTTATAGAAGTAAATCTTAAGAAACACATGGATGCCATCAAACAAAACGGAGGTGGCTTAGTGTTACTTATTGGTAATGCTGGTGATGGAAAGTCACACATTATAAGTAAACTCAAAAATACGAATGACTACAATGATTTTGAGTTTTATAATGATGCTACAGCTAGTTGCTCTCCAAATATGTCTTCTATAGAAACGCTTAAGATCGCATTACGCAACTATGACGACCAGCATATCAAGACTACTTCAACTAAAACCCTTCTTGCCATAAATCTTGGTAAACTTAATGATTTTGTTGATGATGAAAACTTTTCAGAAATTGGGAATTTAGCAAAGCAGGTTCTAAGTGACCACTATGAAAGTATAAATCAAACAGATTACCTAAGATTTGTCTCGTTCAGTAATCAGCAAAATTTTGAGCTCACACAAGATGGCTCTGAATATCCTGTAGAATCGTCATTTATAAGTGAAATTCTGAATAAAATCACAAAAGCAGATTGCTGCAATCCATTTTATGCTGCGTATGAGGAAACAAAAAAGGATAGCCATTATGGGGCAATGTATCCAGAAGTATTAAACTTCGAGATACTTTCTTTGCTTGTAGTAAAAAAGAGTATTGTAATGCTCATAATAGAGTGCATGGTACGTTTTCAGCTAATCTTTACGCCAAGAGATTTCTTTGACTTTGTATGTTCTATAATTGTATTTCCATTCTCCGAAAAGTACAATGAAGGCCGTCATTTATTTGAATCGTTATTGCCAAGTCTTATATTCTCAGGTAATTCTAGTAAGATTCAAAAAATGGTATGTCAATTAGATCCTCTTCGAGTGAGTAGTCTTGACCATAATAAGTCTTTGGCAGTTATGTTTACAGCCTATAAATTGCATGATGATATGCTAGATAAAAACAAGCTGTCATGTGTCTATGAATCACTGAAGGAGAAAATTAATTTTTACTACAAAAATCATGGTAAAGATACAGAGAGAATCTCAAAATTTATATTTCGAGTTTCTCATCTTCTTGATTATCATAGTGAATCTGATGTATATCGCCAGTTCCTAAGGAATCTCTCATTATATAACAATGAAGAATCTAGAAATGAAATAATCCTTGAATTAGAAGAAAAAGTCGATTTGAGTATTCCACGCCATTATGGAGCATACACCCAAGTGAATGATCTAATTCCTCTCAATATTCAAGGAAGTAAATACAGACTCTTTGCAAGAATAGACAAGTCAATGTCAAGTGTAGACGCACCTTATATCGGACAATTTAGAAATGAATTCCTATTATATATACCAATGCAATGGGATGTTAAGAATAATCCAGTTGAACTTAAAATGGATTACCAATTGTTCGAATACATCTGTTCACTTGAGAAAGGGAAACTTCCAATTACCTATGAAAGTGAATTGAATATGGAATTCAGCCGTTTCATCCGTGAGTTAATTAAATATAGTTCAGGCGATAAGGAGGTAGTAATCATATCATCTGATGAAAAAACAGTTTGTCTTAGATCAAAACTTAACAACGTCGTAACGCTATCATGATTAATACAGAGAATTTCTATAGTTCCTATTATAAGGATACCACAAAAGATAAAGCATTGCCTACAGCGTCTCGAATTCGTTTTGAAAACGGTGTTGTGGAAAATGTATTGTTAGAGGATAAAGAGTTTACAGATGCTTTTAGATCGTCTGTGCAAGTATTGCCGTTTACCAGTAATCCTTCAACTTCTAACTATGATAGAAGTTGTGGCTTACGAGGTATAACTGGAGAGTTTTTCAGAAAAAGTAAAGACAGACAAACAAAAGCAATATCAGATTTTGAAAACAATGCTATTCAACCTGTACGTAACTATCTATTACAACAGAAGCATATGAAAGAGAAACAGGTTGAAGAGTTTATTGAGATAATGAAGGATGTAATGTATTCAGATGGTTCATTAACGATCATTGACCCTTCTTTTTTGAAATTTCTACCTCTCACTGATGGTAATACAAATTCCAAGAAATATGAACATGGTCAGCGATCCATTGCAGAATACCTCTCTTCTATGCTTTGTCCAAAAGATCTACTTGTCGATATGTTATCAAAGAAGCCTAATCTCTTCAATGAAATTATTATATCTGCACTCAGTAGCTCAACTGGCACAGGAGGTTCAAATGAAAATGAATATATTATTCTCCCTTTTATTAAGGAGGCTTTTGGTGAAGACCTTAAATGGTTCTTGAAACGTGATGATAGCATTGTTGTGAAATATATTCATGTATTCCTCCACTTCTACCTGTGTTATTCTCTGTCTCAGACACTTGTGTATCTTGATTATCGCAAATACAATATAGTTCCTGAGAAACCACAAAAGATGTATTATATCCTTACTTCTGAGCATGCATCTGAAGGTCGAGAGGCTGTCACTAATGGCTGGAATAAATACGTTAACAAAGAAGCTTTAGAGAAATCGTTTGGAAGAATTGAGGCATTAGACATTCTTAATAGTTTACTAGATGGCAACATAGGTTTTTATAATGATGTATACAATAAACTTAAAGAACAGGATTTCAACGATGAAATTAAAATGCTGCTTGAAGATGTCATATGTTCTTATCAGCGTGATAAACGCGAACAGCTCAAAAAACGTGAAGTAGCAAAGTTTCAATTCCCAGATGAGGTGTCTACCGAAGTCAATTCCTACGATGATTTTATTCTTAAGCTAGGACTGCTTTGCACAACTTTACAATCCAAGGAGTATGAATCAAAGATGAAGATACGCGTCAACAATATAATGAAAATAAGAATGCTATCAACAAGACGTGGCAGGGAGATTCTAAACCTTGATGACGAAATGCTATTTTTTCTTATGGCGATGATCTCAAAAGGTACCCGTATGAAACTTGAGGATCTTTATGAAGGTTTTGGTAAATATGGTGTAGCCTTTGACTACGACACAAAAGCCGCAATTGAGAATTACTTACTGAAATTAAACTTATTAGAGCGCAAAAGCGACTCAGGTGAAGCACAATATGTTAAAATCGTTTTATAAATATCTCGTTGATGAACTAATCACAGATTATTTCACAACACACAAGCCTGGTTCATTTGGATTAAAATATTTTTATGTTCTGTTTGAAAATGCTGAACATAGAAATGGCTTATATAATGCTATTGCAGAAAATCTGACAGCTCATGATATAACTGTTACAGGAATTTTCGAAAACCGTCAGGAATGGATGGATGTCGATGTGCTTAATACCAAGTGCTTTCAGCCAAATGCTGATGGGGCAGAAATTATTGTTGGTAACGAAAGTGTAATAGATAATGGTTATTTAACTACGCTTAGAAATGCTGTAGTTCAGCCTGATTCTCAATATAGTGACAAAACTTTGTTTTGTATTCTATGCAATAATAAATTAGAATCCTTAACATCAACTGGAGTAAATCTACTAGCAGAGGGAGGACCTTTACACCAAGATACCATTTTCAAGAATATGTTGACCCAATTGGACAACCTAACGATTCTTGATTACGATAGAATGTGCTTAAAAAGGTATGCAGAAACTATTCGTGAACGAATTGCTCACCATGAAGCTGACCTATTTATGTTCAAAGATATTCTTGGCGTTTTACAATCACATCCAGTTGAACTTTCGGGTAAGTATGACAAGTTTGGTTATTTCCCTGACAAATATTGTACAACCCCAAGTCTGATAACAATTGACTCAAAAGATATGGAGGCTCGTATAAAAGGAAACTCATATCATTTTGAGCAAATAAAGACTATCCTTAATTCATATTCAACTGAGGCATATACAGAACTTATTAAAATATATGACAATGCCTTAGCAAATAAGATTGTTAAGAATCCAGATACGTGGATGCAGATTGACTACGAAGAGATCAAGAAAAGTGTCGAAAAGAAAGCTGAGCAGGCTAATTATAAATTTGTGTCTCTTCAAATAGCTAATGATCATTCGGCTGAGTTAATAAATAGTCCTCTTCCTAAAATGACGCAAAAATCTAAGAAAGTCTTTGCGATCATTTGTGATAATACCGACCATATAACAACAAGCGTTAGAATTGATTTTAATAAACCTATCTCTGATTGTACGGTACTCAAGGATATAAATGTGAAGGGCAATCCTACAACTCAGTACAAGGTTGTAGGTTCATCAGTACGAATAGAATTAGCTGATAATGCTGTAAAATGTGAAATAGGTAAGGATAGTAATAAATTTACTTTCATAATGATGAGAGTAAAAGCTCCTCATGGTACTTTTGAAGAAATCAAACCATATTTTTCTATAAGTTCAAAAGCAAATATCGTAATAAAAACACCTGAAGATATTGATTCTATCTCTATTGGAAGAGGATCAAAGAAAATCGACTTTACAAATACTCTTGGAGATATTGAATGGGATGATGACTATAGTGTTAAAGTTGACCTTAACGATTTCTGCGATGGTGTTGACTTACCAATCACATTTGGGGATAAAAAGATTATATTCAAAATTGAAGTTGATGAGCAAAGAATTGTTCCAGTTAAACCGCCAAAATTGATTGGAGAGGTTTGGAGTAATGGTACTTCTGCTAAATTCCCTGGCGGAAACAAAGTAAGAGTTGGTTCAAACGAATATAATGCTGATAAAGAATTTTTTAGCTATCTTGAACTGGAACGAAAAATGGCAACAGAGAACATATACTGCATGAAGCGTTGTCTTACAAGTTTTGATAGCAAGTTAGAGCCAGTAGAACTCCAACTCCCTACATTAGTAAAGGAGAAAATAGATGCTATCTATGTGTACTACTCTGAAAAAGGCTATGTGCCTACATTGAGTTATATAGATGATGAACTCTTCAAGTTATACGAAGAGTATGTTGATGCGGTACATAATGTAATCATGTCAATTACTCCAAATGAATTGATGGATGAAAAGGAGTACTCTCTTACGAAATTGGGGACTATTGAAGATGGTGACAAGGTAATGCTAACTCCTTATCATCCTCTACTGATTGCCTACATGATGGAATATAAAAACAGGTACAAAGGACAAATGTTTGAGAATCCCAAAATACTTAAACTAGTTTCGCCATTCTACCTGATGCCATATATGTCCTATGAAAATTCAGATAGGCAGCCATATTGTGATGAATTTACTGATGACCTTAAAACATGGTTGTTTTATGAGAAGGCCAGCAATGCACAACAGGTTCGCACATACAATATCACCACTAAAATGGTGACAAGTAAAATAAAGGAATTTAAGAAACATTTCAGTTATCTATTTCAGGTTGCTGATAGTCCTATTATAATAAGTACTATCGGTATTTATGACGATACTAATGTTGTCAAGGGGCTTTTTGAATACGTTAAAAGCGAAATGAAGAATTCTCCTGAAGCAATTCAGAGAGTAGAAGTTCATGAGTATGTCAAGAATCTAGCTGTAGAAACATTCTTTGAAAAGCTTAATAGATTAAATTCAGAAGAATTGATTTGTAAAGAGCTCGACAAAGTTGATACATATTTAGATATGGGCAATAAAGATATCAGCCCATTACAAATTATAAGACAGTTTTTTACAAGAATTGATTTCTATAAGCATGATATAAATGAATGTAATAATGAAATTGATTATTGTCACATTTCTTTCTATCAAATGGATACAGGCTTGGAATTCTCTAAGTCACCAACGTCTGCACTTCGAAGTGAATTATCTTTGAATGGGTTGATTTCTATCCCATCAACTAACAACCAAAAGGGCAAAACATATACAGTTGGATTTGGTACACGTGGATTTGCAACAGATCTCAGCAAGTATGGAAAGGTTTATCCAATTGCTATCGACATGAATAGTCTGTATGCTAATGAGCGCACTCATTGGGCAAATAGTTATTCTCCAGATACGTGCTTCGCCAAAAGCTATGTGTTTAAGGACGACTTGCTTTTACAATCTATATACGACAAGTCTAATTGGGTAACATTCTTAAATCCTGAAGTTGATATAGATTTCTTCTATCGTCAGAAAGATCTTTATGTCATTCACTATACGGACCAATATACGATAAATGCAAAATATGATAGTATTACTGTAACCAGACAGACCAAGCAATATGACAATATGTTGGCTGGTTATTATGACAGCTGTGTTACTAATACAAATCAGCGTGAATTGTTCATGAGTACTATGATGAACTATTTCAATAGTTTGAATGGAAGTTGGTTACTAGATGTTATCAGAAAAACTGATGTGCAGATTCGAGAAAAGATGAGCATAGTATCTGCTTGCATTATGATGAAGAGGTTTTTGTCTAGAAACCAAAATGTTGTATGGGTCCCTATTTCGCTCGAAGAAATACTTCGTGTAACAGGGAATATAGGTCTTGAGCAAGATTCTTTGTTCTCAAAGAAAGCCCTAGGCGTGAAAGGCCAGATGTCTGATGATTTGCTTCTAGTCGGTGTTGAAGATGTTCAAGGAGCAATAAAGTTGTATTACTATCCTGTTGAAGTTAAAGCTTCTATAGGAAGCAACTTCACACATACCGCCAGTGAACAAGTTGTTAAGACATATAACGTTCTCAAGAAAACATTGATGGATGAAGGTGGTTTTGCAAATGATATTTATAAGACGTTTTTTGCATCACAGATACTTACTAACACAGATAAACTTTGGGCAAATGGTCTATTAGATGAAGCTGAATATCAATTCATAGATAATTGCCGATTCCGGTTACTCAATTTGGATTATACCATAGCAGATGAAATGAAGTGTCGTGAAATGGGTTATGCTGCAACTGTTGCGTTTTCTGGCTCTAGTGCTCCTGAAGCTTCTGTTGATATGATTAATGATGATATCCTAGTTTGTCATATTGAGGTTTCATTGAATACATGTAACTCTTGTATTATAAGCGATGATGTTTCTGCAATTAACCAGCTTATACAGTCGCCAATAATCGTTGCCGATGAGGTAAAGGCATTTTGGAAGAATAAAGATTTAGGAATCCTTGATTCACCAACCACGATGCCATCAGGTACTATACCAGTTAAAAGTTTTGAGAACCAAAATTCTTCTGCTCAAGCTCAGGACATAGATATTACTGAAACCAAAGATCAACATAGTACATCGAGTAACGTGGCAAAAATTTCTTCTGATACACAGGAGGGTGAACAAACAACGGATGAGATCATTGAAGTAAATTCTCCAGACTCGGAGATTTCGTCGAACCAACCAATTCAGATTATAGTTGGCTATTCAAAGGTGACAAGAGAGAATATCCTTTTTGAACCCAATAATACCAGAATGGTCTCACATCCTAATATGGGAATTATTGGTACAATGGGTACTGGTAAGACCCAGTTTGCTCGATCTGTTATTGCGCAGTTCGCAAAGGAATCTGTGCATAATGTGGGAGGTAAACCTGTTGGTATGCTTGTGTTCGACTACAAGGGAGACTACAAGGATAAGGAATTCTTAGATGCTGTTGGCGGAACGTCATATAAATTCAACTATCCATTCAATCCTCTGAAGCTAGTAGTAAATGATGAGGTTGAAGGCATGAATTTGCCCGCTATTACAGCAGATAGAATAGCTGATTCGTTTGCAAAAGCTTATGGGCTTGGATTGAAACAACAGAGTAACATCAAGCAGGTTATTATTGACACATATAATGATGCTGGTATTACAAGGGATTCAAATACGTGGGATAAGCCTGTTCCAACAATGGAGCAAGTTATTGATAAATATTTTGAAACATATGATGCCAATGATAAAGCTTATGCTCTATTTGATAAACTTCAAGATTACACAATATTCACAACCGACAACAGTAATTGTGTATCCTTGTTTGAATGGCTAAATAGTGTTCGTGTAATTGACCTTACACTATATCCAGACGACACAAAGAAAGTAATAGTATCCCTAATACTTGATCTTTTCTATGCTGAAATGCGTCAACTTGGTGGTAGTAAGCAAGAGGATGGTTACCGTGAATTGCGTGCTATGATCATGGTAGATGAAGCACATCAGTTTTTGAAGAAAGACTTCAATTCGTTTCGTAGCATTATAAGCGAAGGACGAATGTTTGGCGTTGGTATGATACTGTCCACCCAAAATATCAGTGATTTCAAGACTGCGCAGGAAGATTATTCTCAGTTTATTTTGAGTTGGGTAATTCATCACGTTAATTCTATCAGCAAAGCAGAAATTGCCAGCATATTTGGTGCTAGTGATCCTAATGGAGAACGCTATATGGACTTTATTAACAAGGCTAAGCTCTTCGAAAGTGTTTGTAAAATAGGTTCAAAGGTAGATGGTATTAGAGATTTGCCATTCTTTGAGTTAGTGCAGAAGGATGATAGGTTTAAGAATGACAATTAACGAATCAACCATGTTAGACGAAACAATAAAAGATAAACTTCGTTCCATTTATCAAGCAATGGACAAAGTCTCATTACCTGAAAAAGGTGATGGGGTGGGTGAGCATGTTTGACTTCCAGCGAGAAGTTTGGAAATCACGAATCAATTTCAAGAATTTGGGCTATGAGTGGTTCAATGAGTTCTTGAATGATTCGGAATTGTTCTTTATTTGGACAGATTTCTCGGGAGAAAAACCCACAAGGTATGTAATTGAAAAAGCTAAACCAAAATCTCACGAAGAGCAAAGAAGACCACAATACAATCGTGCAGCAACCCAATACGTAGATTACGAGGAAGTCATTAAAATTAAACGCAGATTGCGTCTTGATAACAATCAGTTTATTGGTCAGTTCGCGCCTCAAAGAAATGAAGGTCGGTTTACGATAACAGATATCCGTAATACTGATTTTACAAAGATTGAAGATAAGGAACGTGGTGTAAAGAATCTGTCAATCTCATTCAGAAGCAACAAGGAGTTCAACCGCTATGCATACTACAAGTTCACTTGGGTATTGCTTGAAACCGATCCTCTCAAGTTTGGTATTGACTTGCATGAGGAAATAACACCAGTTTACCCCAAAGACATTGTGAGCAGTCTTTATGAGGGCATTATGCGTTATCCTGCAGGTGCTGCAAAGAAGATTGTTCGTTCGCTTGATACTCTCAAAAAGCAGCTTACACAAAGCGGTAAGGAAGTATTCATCTATGAGTTGTTGCAGAATGCTAACGACTATCCTCGTCGTACAAAAGTTGATAGCAAGATTCAACCTTTGCCTGTTGATGTGGAGTTCCATATTACCAAGAACTACTTAACCTTCGAGCATACAGGTGAATATTTCAATCCGAAGAATATTGCAGCTATTTGTGATATAAATGATGGCGAGAAGGCTGACAATACCGAAGCCATCGGCTACAAAGGTATTGGTTTTAAGACCGTTTTCCTTGACAACGACTATGTTCTTCTCAATACTGGTAATTACACATTCAGGTTCGACAAGTCTGCTACGGATGTAATCAATACACCATGGCAGATATTGCCAATCTGGACGGAACATAGTGAGATCGATAATGAAATCAAGTCTGTATTCCGTCAGCATCCTAACGAAGAGTTCAGAGTAAAGTTCGCTCTCCAACCACGAGATACGGAAATTCTGACCGATGAAAACAGAGATGACAACTACATCGATTTGTTTACTGATGTATTTGACTCAGAGCGCGTCATATTGTTTATCCCGAACATCAAGAAAGTTAGCATCTTTATTGATGGTCGTAATGAACCGATTGTACGTGAGAAAGACAATAAAGACTGGTGTGTATCAGATTCTCTTGTAAATGATATTCCTGAGGACATTACAGATAAGATAAACGATGTCTTGGAAAATCCAGACTCTCTTCGTTCGGATGGTTATGAGAAGATACCAGAGAAGTACATGAACTTCCACAAAACTGCAGTTAAGTTCGCATGCAAGAAAGAGGGAAGTAAACTGAAAGCTGTTGATGACGCTATGCTCTATTGCTATCTTCCTGCCAAGCGAGCTGATTGGGGCTTCAATTTCCTAATGAACACCGATATGGTGCCCAACGGACAGCGTGATGATATTGAGGATATCGAACTCAATCACGTTATTGCTCGTATTGCAGGTAAACAGTTTTTTTATTGGATTAAGCAGCTTATTGAAAGTAAAGAATACGACATTGACTCTATCTTTGCACTTATCCCAGACTTTGATGAGTGCAAGAAGAGGCGCGTGTATAAGACGTTTATAGAGGAGTTCCAGGAAGAATTTGAAAAACTCATAAAAGAAGAGCCTTTTGTTCCATGCGTGGATAAGGATGGTGAACAAACCTTTGAATGCATCGACAATATTATCAACGACATGACTGGCATGACAGCGAACGGAGTCATTTCAGACGAAGACTTCATAATTCTTATGGAGTTGGGTGACTACTCCTTGCCAGTTGACAAGTTAAGACAATCGGAGGCATTCATGGATTTCTTGTACAAGCATTCTCCTTCGAGCCTTGATGTAAAGATTAATGCTGTTGTAAAGAAATGTGAGGAAACTGATTTCCAGACATGGTTGACAGTACCCGAAAACAATACACGATTTATAAGACATTGGTTGAGTGAGGATGAACTAAACGAGTTTGCGAAGAAAAAAATATTTATTGAGTACGAAGGCGATTTGTTTACAGCAGGAAGTCTCTACTATGATCTTGACACGAATTGTAATGGAATAGGATTCTTGCGTAGATTTGTACCGCATCTTTGTGAGTCATCAAGAACAAATTTTGAGGAAGATGAAAATTGGAAATCATTTGCAGACAAGTATTTCCTGTCTTTCTCTGCAGCTTCTATGATTACAGATTACATTCTATCCAACGAGGATGCTATGGCGTTGCTTAACGTACCAAGCAATTCTGTTGCATTCTATCATTATCTTGCAGTAAAGGAAGTTGATTTAAAGGCTAACAAGACTAAGGTTCCGTATATTACCGAGGATGGCGGTGCAAGTACCGACTATACCAATTACCACTACTTCTTCAACAAAGATGCTCATGACTTAACACGTGAGAAATGGTTGGGCGAGAATGTTATCAACGTACTATCGCATATCTATTTTGACAGCCTGGCTGATGACGAGAAAGATAACATAACAGCAATATTTACTAACCTTGGATTCAACGAATTTACCAAGGACTCGTTCGTCACGACTGTCATAGTTGGCGATGCCGATTTCCGAGCAAAAGTAAACGCAGCCATAGAAAACAATTATGCCGCCAACAAATCATTTGTTGAATATGTGTTCGCTTGTGAAGCGCAGTTGAAAGAAAACTGTTTCAAGGATTATGTCTTGCGTTGTGTTGACATCCACATAAATGAGGTATATCTTTGCAACGATGACGTAAGATACTTCAATCAGGATGCCTATGCTCAGAACAGTACCTATGCCGACAATATCAATCATACTTGGTTGCAGGATAGCATGATGTATGCTCTCTCAAATGCTTACTTTGAAGGTCGTGAGAAGGAAGAGGTAAAGAAAATGGAATCGTTCTTGCGTCAGCAGTTTGGCGTTAAGACCTTCACAGACAAGTCGTTTTTCACAGATGTTGTAATCAAGAACAAGGCGGTTATCTATGCCAGTCTTGTTGACGAGGCAACTATGCTCACATTCTTGGAATACTTGAAGCGAGACGCAGACAGGCTCTTTGATGATACTATGAGTTTCAACGACATCAAGGATATGCCATTACTTGCTTATGACGGAACCATAGTAAGAGCAAGGGAACTGAATATCCAGTATATCGAATACAACGAGGACGCAAAGACTCTGTGCGAGAAAGCATGGTGTCCAAAGACGTATGTTGTGCTCTCACAGAAATATACCGATGATTTCTCTCAAGATATGCGTCAGCTGTTCAAGATTGTGAAATTTGACATCAATACCACAACTGACATTCTTGCTCAGAACGCAAACTTGCGTCAATCGGTTAATGTTATAAACAATAACGTTGATTTCTGGCGATGGGTAAAGGTAAACCAGAAGCAAATTGCATCTGTTGATAAGTTCAAGGCTATTCCGTTGCTCGACAAGAACAACGCGCTTATTAATGGTGCATCTCTTTACATTTCTGACACATATCAGCACGAGCAAATTGAGGCGCTGGTAACTAAGTATGTAAAGGAGGCGCAGTTTGTGTCTTCGT
This sequence comes from Bacteroides faecis, assembly GCF_020091505.1. Taxonomy (NCBI): domain Bacteria; kingdom Pseudomonadati; phylum Bacteroidota; class Bacteroidia; order Bacteroidales; family Bacteroidaceae; genus Bacteroides; species Bacteroides faecis. The sequence goes on from NZ_CP081916.1 coordinate 2,919,436, forward strand.
CTTACATCGAAACCGCCAATGAGAACGAGAAGGCAGAGTGGATGAAATTGTTCAGGAAACTCGATCTTAAGTCCGATAACAAGGATATTCTTTTCTCAGACATCTTGCCTAAGCTTTCAACTATTAAAACTGAGTCTTTGGATTCGGTTGTAGCGATGATGACCAAGCACCTTAAAGACCTGAAGGACAAATGGGCAGAAAGGAAACACCAAATTATGCAGTTGAGAGTTCGTACTCAATCTGCCGGTTATAAGACTCTTGATCAGGTAATAATCGTCAACGTGGATGAGGATTCTGTATCTGAACCATTCAAGTACATCACTCTCGCCAACGAGGTTCATCCCGATATCCTAAAGGCAAACAAGGACTTGCTTCTTGCTATCTCTGAAGAGTACGGTAATCGTAATCTCATTACCACAAAGCAAATGTGGATTGACGCAAAGGTTATGGATTATCTTGCAAAGTTTGCTGCCGATGAGAATAGCGTTGCTGGCACTCACATTCAGTTTGTACGTGAAGTTACCAAGATACAGAGTGAGTATGACATAAATGACACACTTCGTAAGCAGATAAAGTATCTGGTCAAGTCGAATGAAACGACATACAAGTTTGCTCATGAGCTGACACTTGGAACAGCATATTCTCCAACGTGCGACTTTGAGGCAAATGGTGTGTCTGAATTGCCGTATCTTTCTGACACTTACATCTTCGAAGGCAACAAGGATATCATCAAGCAATATTTCAAGGCGGAAAACTTGCATCAGAATATGACGCGAGAGGACTTGAAATATCTCGCAAACCGCACATTTGCTTGCTATTTCTGGTCGAAATGTTTCTCTCGTCGCTTGTCAGAATACGAAACATGGATTGAGGAAGGTCTATTTAACAATCTTGTATGCATACCAACAGAGAACTCTGTTCAAAAACCGGAATTGTTGTATGCACCTCGTATTACTGCAAGTTATGCTGTTCGTGCAAAAGCACCTCAATGGGAAGAAAAGGTTCCATGTAAGGCAATTGTAGAAAGTATAGATAATCGTGACGCAAGAGATCTGTTTGAGAGACTTCATTTCTGTACCGTTTTGTCTTTTGAAGACTGCCTTTATTATCTTGCAAGGGTAACTGAACGTCGAGAAGAAGAATCTGACTATCGCCGTATGGTTATCAATTGGATGCTTGCTGCTTCCCACACACGATAGCGAACTGGTTGCAAAATACAGAAATACGTCAACCTCTACATGGAGAAACGGTAAGGGACAGAAAAAGCACATCTCAGAACTATTTGCTATTCATCCTGACGCAAAACAGGAGAGGAATATCTTTTGGGGTGATGAGTTTGTAATGCAAACTACCAGTTTTCCGTCAAGTTCGGAGTCATTCGAGAAAGTCTGCCAGATTCTTCAAATAGAGTGTCTGACTAAGGATGATTTTATAGCCACACCTATTGGTAAAAATGATGAAACGGTAAAAATGGTACCGATACTTCGTCCTCGCCTCTTAGTGCTTGCTGCTATAGAAAATCCAGCTAGATTTCAGCAATTATACGAGAAATATAACGAAACGATTTCCAAATATCGCTTTAGTGTCTGCGAAAAGATAGACCTTGGCTATAAGACTATACATAATGATGTAATGCGCATCTACAACGATGATTCACATTTGTATTATGTGGGTTCTTGGCTTCATAACCGTACATTTACAAAATTCTGTAGCAGCATAAGAAACCTTGTTGGGTGCTTTGTCGATACAGATGTTTGCGAGGATGTGCTAGACATTAATAATTCCGTTGAATCTTGTATCGAAAAGTATTGCTCTTCGCTTGCATACGATGAGAAATTCTGTGCTTACCTCAAGTCGTTGGATTTGACTTTCAACGTTGAGCCAGAGGAAGAAGAACCTATTGAAGTTGAAAATGATTACTATAGCGATGCTACGAATAAATTAACAGATTCTGCTACAGAACCAACGACAGAGACATCAACAGAAAGTAAGCAATCAGTAAACCCCGTATCCTAGACCATAATAGTTCTTCATACCTTTGCGTGTGAATTATAAAACGTAAAAGATATGAAGAACTTAACTTTAGATGAATTCAAGAAGATTCATGAGGATTGGAAGTCTACAGGCCTATCCATCCGTGACTACTGTAGCAATACCGGATTTGAAGAAAGCAAATTCTACTATTGGCGTAAAAAGCTCACAGACTCTATGCTGCCGCAGAAAAAAGGTTTTGTACCCATACAGATGAGCCGTCATAATGGAAAGCTCATGATGGGTTCTGCCACCACTTCGGAATTGAATGCAGAGAATAATGTTGCTTGTGAGATTGTGTATCAAAACGGAGTAACTCTTAAAGTAAAGAGTGATATGACGTTGGAAATGTTACGCACACTAATCCTCTTATGCCAATAGCCTATGTTCTGTCTGAATGATTCAACTCGTTTTTTGCTGTATCCATATCCGACAGATATGCGCAAGAGCTTCTACTCTCTGAGTGGGATAGTAACCAATCACATGGGCAAAAATGTCCAGGATGGTGATGCTTATATCTTTATCAATAAGAATTTGACAGGAATGAAAATACTCCATGCAGAATATGGTGGACTAGTCATCTATAATATGAAACTGGAGCGTGGAGTCTTTAAGCTGCCTGAAATCGACTCTGATGACCCTGCTTCTTCAAGAGGGATAGACTGGTCTGACTTAATAATGATTGTAAAAGGATTATCCCCTTCGGAAGTTAAGCGATGTAGTCGTTGGGAGCCTAAGAAATAGTAGCATTTATTGCAGTTTTTTGGTAGTGAAAATTCTAGTAAAATGGGCATTTTTCATACTTTTGCACCATAAATAAAGAACGAAAAGATGTCAGAAAACTCAAGCCGACAAGCCCTCATCGACCAATTGCTTCGCGACCGCGATACAGAATATCGCCGTGCTTCTAAAGCTGAACAACAGCTGAAGGAGTTGACCGACGCAAAGGATATGAAGGCTGCATACGAGGCTAAACTGGCAGAAAAAGAAGAAGCTCTTCAAGAACGAGATAAAACGATTGAAGCCAAAGATAATCGTATTGCTCAACTGGAACAAAAGCTACTCTATCTGGAACGTAAGATGTGGGGAGCTATGTCAGAGAAACGACGCATACCTGATGACCCCAATCAACTCAAGCTTGACTTTGAACAGCTTGAGATGTCACCTGAGGAGGAGGAAACCGCTCGAAAAGCCATTGAAGAAATTACCGATTACAAAAAAGTAATAGTCAAGGAGCATGAAAAACGAGTTCCGGTTCGGCACAAGTTACCAGAGGAACTTCGACATGTGGAAGAACATATCTATCCTGAAGGTTATAAAGGGCATGAAGATGAATGGGTGCTGTTTGATGACACAGAGACATCTGAGCATTTAGAGTTTAACCCCGCAGAATTATATATCCGAGTGACCATCCGCCATAAAGGAATGCGCAAAGATACAAAGGAGATACAAACCGCTCCTGTGCAGAATGAGCCAATCGCTAAAAGTTATGCAAGCGCCTCGTTGCTGACAGACCTTATGGTTGGGAAGTATGTGGATCACCTTCCTTTCTACAGACAAATACAGATGTATAAGCGCTTAGGCTTTAGCATACCACCATCAACTATCGAATCCTGGTTCCATGATGTGGCAGATTTAATGCGTCCCACTTATTATCGATTAAGAGAACTGGTCTTAGCCACTGATTACGTTCAGTCTGATGAAACGACGGTTCCGATTATAAATAATGAGAAGCATCAAACAGTAAAAGGATACTTATGGTTGGTCCGGAGTGTGGTAAACAATATGGTCTTCTTCTCCTATAATGAAGGCTCGAGAGGCCAAAAAGTAGTTATACAACTCTTTAAAGATTACCAAGGAGCCATACAGACAGACGGCTATGCCGGCTATAGTATCTTGGAAAAGTTCAAAGGTATAACCACCTTATGTTGCTGGAGTCATGCCAGACGCTATTTTGACAGGGCATTAACCCACGATAAGGCTAGAGCTGAATATGCTTTAGCCCAAATCGGTATGCTCTATGATGTGGAGCGAATGGCAAATGATCAAAATATGGATACCATCCAACGCATGGAGTTACGTAAGCGACTTGCTTATCCCATTATCCGCGCTTTTGAAAAGTGGTGTATATGTGAGCAGAGTAAGGTACTTCCCAAGAGCCCAATCGGTAAAGCTATCGGCTACTTCTTGAATTACTCACGTCAGCTGGTGCGCTATACCATGGATGGTCGATATTTGCCCGATAATAATCTCATTGAAAATAGCGTCCGTCCCGTAGCTTTGGAAAGAAAGAACTATCTCTTCTGTGGCAATCACGAAGCGGCCGAAGATGCCGCTGTAATTTACTCTCTGATGGGATGTTGCAAAGCGGTTGGTGTAGACTTCAAGGAATGGATGAGCTACTTTCTTAATCATGTTCATGAGTACGACAACAATTACTCAAAGGACTTGGCAGAGCTGCTACCGCACGCGCTAAAAGACCAAGCTGTCATTTAAGAATCTTCTAAAAAATAAGAGATGTCTCTTAGAAACTGGGACTTTTTCAGAGAATAGTCCAAATTTTTAAGACACATCTCCATATCTTTAAAGTTCCCGCAAGACGGGGTTTACTGATTGCTTACATTCCATCAGTGTAAGTTCTAACTTGTTCTTTTGCAACTATAACATTATGATTCAAAGTCGCGAGTCCCATGAGATTGTCGTCGATTTTATGCAACACATTTAAAAATATTCTCAACTCTTCTCCAGTAAGCGTAACTGTGCCATCAGAATTGTTATCATCTTTCACCGGCTTTTCAATCTTTGATAAATTTACTCTCTTTCCCATAATCTTATCGTTTTAATCCGTTTTTACTCTGGATGCCTAACTTGCGACCAGCCATACGAGCGCATCGACGTGCCCAATTAAAGTCATCCTCATTCTTATCTCTCCAATTAAGGTCGCTTTGCGTGCCACCACCTCCACCAGTCACAGCTACTTCGTCACCACCAATGAGCCCGACAAAGATTGCCACGGCCATATGTGTCAGCTCCTGCCAGTTTGCTACAGACCTGTAATCGAACTCGTCATTGAACAGATCAAGCACTTTCTCCGGAATATAAAAGCGGTGGTCAGTACCATTATGGGTAAGCTCGTAAGCATAAAAGCCTGGTTTGCGTTGAGTATATTCAGCGACTTTCTCAGGTTGCTCTGGTGAATGATTTGCTGTTGCACTTTGCACTTTTGCACTTTGGGGAGTTTCCCGAATGGAGTATTCTATTTCGGGATGGAGCCTGCTCCAGGTGCGACCCAGTTTTCCTGCTGTCAAGTTACGACCGACACCAATATCAGAAGCTTTATACTTGGTATGACCTTTCATAATAGAATAGCCTCTTAGTATATCATTCTCATCTCTGAGTTCGTTTACCTTGTAGCCCTTCTGAGTGATACCGATTTTATAATCCTCCCACGACCATTTTGACATGGCTTTCAAGACAGAGTAGCAGTCACTACTAACTTGACGCTTGTTTATATTGTGAATCTCAGCAGCCGTAACCCAGCCACGGCTGATAACCACTCGTTCAGCAGCCTTCTGTGCACGTTCATGAATCATGGAATCATCGTTCGTTTTGCCGTTTATGTCCCTGCGACAGACGTCAGCGTGCAGATGATAGACTCCACCCTCAGCGTCGTGATGTAGCCAGACTGTGTGGATACTATTTGCGATGTTCGTTTGTACAGAGACACCCTTTCCATTCTTGTCTGTCATCCTTGGCTTGTCAAACTCTGTGACAAAGTCCTGCCATAGCTTTAGCCAATCATCTTCATTGAAATGTTTCGTATTCTCACGAGAGGGACTGATACGAATGGTGATAACGGAGTTCTTGAGTTTTCGGTATTGCCCCAGGTGAAGCTGCATAGCACTCCATATTCCGTATGCGTCCATCTTGGATGGCAAGAGGTTGTCGTGCATTCTGAAAATCTTCTCCGGGTGTTTCTTTTTATTGGACTCACCAGTGATGTATCGGAGATCATTGACTCCGTATGAAACTGCTTTTGCTATGGCTATCATGACTCCTGAGGTTTAGGGTTAGACGGAACAACATTAGGTGCCTTGGCCTGGTCAAGTATGAGATTCAGACGATCAACCATAGTGGTCACCTTGTCAATCCAGTTATTCATAAAAGCTACGTCGTTGAATATAGCCATACGCTTCGACAGACTGGCACCTTCAAGTGCGGATGTACAACGCAGGATATCCACTCTGAGCATATTCAGATTCTGAAGTGCCGATATTTCCACCTCTCCAAGTCTGGACTTAGGTTCGTAATTGAGAGCACGGGCAAGCAGGTAATCGCTTACAGTCATACCCTTGTCCTTGGCTAGTTCTTTAATTTGTTCTTTCTGTTGGGCCGTTACTTTAGCACCGATGAAGGTCTCTCTTTTGTCAGCTGGGGAGAGTAATTTCTTGGATATTTTCTTTTTCATTGTGAATACATATTTATGTGCAAGCTTGCGAGCACTGCACCTGTGAAGCATTGAGCAGGCAAGAGCGTCAATGGGGTAATCTCAATTAATTGAGGTTATACCTTGGCATATCTTGCTAGCAGATTTCTGCTAGACCCTGCTATCGTGCTTCTACAACTTTGATTAATAATTGTAATTTTAATTGGATAGGGATTACACAAGACTGCTATATTATTACTCATAATCAGGTAACTACGCTTTATTGCCTGTATATATGCCCCTTGAATAAAGTAAAGTTGATGTTAGTAAACAAAGTCAGGATTATAGATGTTTTGCCTACCATCCTGAAGTATCATCCGTTTGTTGCGTAGAAACTTAGCCAAGGCAACTGCTTTATTGTGATTCATCTTTATACCCTGGCTTTCATATCCCTCTTGCAACTTATCACGCAGATCCTGGTACTTGCCAATACTCCCATCTTTGAATGCCACCTCCAACGCACTTCGGTGTACACTCTCGCTAATGTCAAAGTATGGGTCGAATGGTGGTTTCTTCGGTCTGCCTGGACCTTTCTCTGTTGGCGAATAGTCCTCTACAAGTTCTGGAAGAATGTCCTCATTGATACAAAAGGCAAATGGTTCAAAGTCTCTGTCTCGGCTGAGTACCGATTCGACCACGCTGATGGATTTATCATCTTTATCAACTTCCACCTTAATGACAGATTCCGCTTTGTTATTGAGCTCTGTTCCGATATGACCACGAGCGTTCTCATCACCCTTGTTCTGGTGAAGGATGGTGTGAATGTGTATCTGCTTGTCAAAAGTAAGACGCATCAGCAGGGATGAGATGGCTGTTGCCTCATGAGGATTGTTGATGTCATAAAGAAGGTCTCTAACTCCGTCAATGACCACCAGTCCTACATTGGGCATTGTGCCAATCAAGGCTTCGATAATTGCCACACGTGTGTTCGGATCATACTTGCGAAGTGCGACCATCAGCAGGTTATCGGGATCGGCATCCTCAGGAAGATTGAGCAACTTGGTTATACGCTTCAACACCTTCTGACAATGTATCTGTCCTTGCTCAGTATCGAAGTAAAGGATGAAACGCTTGTCCTCAGGAAACTGTGCCCGATAGTGGAGCACAGATCCGTTAGACAGAGCAGCTGCAATCATCGCTGATACGTTGAAGGTCTTTTTACTCTTGGCCTTACCGATGGATACACTGAAGTTTCCTAATGTACCCAAAACAGAGTCACCAACTTTCAGCACTTCTGGTGCCTTGATGTAGGTTTGTGAAAGGCTGATGGTAGATTCATCCATGTAAGCCTGCAGCTCTTCAGGCGTTAATATCGCTCTCTTCTCCATAGCCTAAAAATTTAAAGGTTCAGGTCTACGGCGAATGGATGCACGCATAGCATCGTGTTCCTCTTCAATACTCTTGAGAGGATCACTTTTTCTTCCAGCCTCCAGCCACTTATCAAGCTCGTCACGATAGACTAGGAGACGTTTGCCCTGCTTGACTACCGGGAGTTTTCCGAACTTGACCTTGTGATAGAATGATGATTTTGTGATACCACCCAGATAGGCACACACTTCCTCTCTACTCATAGGTACGTGCGTGTTCTCTTTCTTTTGGACGGGAGTTGCAAAATGCTTCTCCATCATAGATTCCAGACTTGCGATCTTCTCGCACAATTGATTTACCACGGTTGGCAAATCATTAAATGTTAATTCTTTATGCAACATAATTTAAACTATAATTTAGTTAAACATGCTGCAAACCAATACAATGGAATTTTGCAGATTTTCGTCAGCAGGAACTAATTATCCGAATAGATCAAAATAATCTCAGTTGGTGCATTATGCTGCCTCTTTCATCATGCATTTGAAGCGATAATCACCTTTTTTAGGTACATCAATCTTGATTTTTGATGGAACAGAGTCACGAAGATTCTTTTCCAGATACTCTATGGTAGCTTCTCTTAGCTCGAATGGGAATACTGATTTTATAAAAAGTGCTCTGTCTCTCATGGGAATATTTAATCTGTGCCCGATATTCCAAGCAAAATGGCGCAAGTCTGGTGATTTTAGAGGGTTATCAATCTTAGAGCGCAATGGAACGTACTTATCTGTATCGCCACAAGACATGTAATTGATATTCTCAAGCAGGGTAGCCAGATCCTCCTTACTCAGGAATTCAGGCATAACTTCTATCGTGTACTCTCGTACTGCATTCATAATCTCGATGCGTCTCTCTCTGCTTTTACGTTCGTTGATTTCCATGGCCTCTTCGTAGCTATCTAGAATGTTACTCTTTGCAGTTGCAGGTTGCACACTACCACTGTTTTCAAGATTGATGGTAATGTTGATAGGTGGGGTTACAGGCTCTTTCTCCTCCTGGATTGTATCTTCGGGCTGATGATCTTCAACAGGTGCTTCCTCAATAGGAACAATGATGGTAGCTGGCTCCTGAGTGATGGGTGTGCTCTTAAATCCAAACTCAGACAGCAACTTTTTGAAAACTTTGTTCAGTACGCCACAAGTGATGATAGCCAGAACTGTTACCAATATAACAGGTGTGGAATACTGCATCACATTAATCTGATGTTTCATGAACAGATAACTGCTGACAATGGTAAAAGCAACAGACAAAAGAGAAAGTATGAAACACAACTTTCGCATTGGAATTTGAGTAGAATAATTCATATTATGAGCTGTTTTAAATTTAACTTCATCTCAAAATTATATCCTCTATTCCAATACGTTGCAATTAGTTGCGGTAATTCGTTCAAAATATGATGAAAAAATCCTCCAGAGTATGATTTGTTTCAAATAATCATACTTTGGAGGGTAAATGGGGTATTTCAGGCGAGTTTATTTCGCTTTCTTCGCAGGTCTTCTCAGCGTGATTTTACTGTTGGCTTCAAGTTTGTTTTTGTCCACCACTTTCACATATCTCTGTGTTGTGGTAATGGATTTGTGGGCCATCATACTGCGGATAGTATTAGGGTCTGTACCTGCAGCTGCTTGAAGCGTCGCAAATGTTCTACGATATGAGTGGAAGGTTATGTTCTTTCTGATGCCAGCCGAACTGATCCATTTCTTCATAGGAAACTGAGTCCAGCTTACCTTTAATCCTTTGAACACAACACCTCTTTTCTCCGGATCATATCCAATCAGCTCCAGTGCTTCCTCGCCAATAGGAATAATATCTTCCGACTTGTTCTTCTGAGTGATGATGTGTACACACTTACCACCAGCAGAGTAGTCAACAATATCTTCCCATCTGAGTGCTATGATGTCGCTTCGTCTCAGACTGGTCAGACAGGAGAATAGCGATGCCGTTTTAAGCACAGGAATTTCACATGGAGTCTCCGCCAGGGCATACAGTTCTTCAACAGAGAGGTAGTCCTTAATTACATCGTCGGTCTCAATTTTATCAAGGAAGTCATTGAGATTCTCCTTAATCAGCTTATTGCGATATAATATCTTAAGGAAGCCACGGAAAGTTGACCAGTATCCTGAAGCTGAGTTCTTTGATACCTTTGCTTTGCGCCTTAACTGCTTGGCTTTGAGAAGATATTCCCTGAAACCATTACATAGCTCAAGGGTGATGTCCTCAAATGTACACTTACCTTTCACGTAGTTGCAGAAGTGGAGATACACGAACTCCCATTTCGGATCATGCTTGGAGAGCTGCTTTTTGTAGTATGCCAGGAAATCACCTTTGAATCTGTCCTTGTCAAAGAAGTCATACTTGTCATTAACTACTGATGCATAGATGCGACAGCGGATAGCTTCGGCTTTCTCGGTCATCTGTGCATTGAAATTTTTCTCTCGTTGGTTCTTTGGCTCAGCGTATATCTGAATATCGATACTTTTGTGGCGATACACCTTCATAGTTTCTCTGTCACGATAACCAGGATAGAAATCCAGATAGAAACCCAACATGCCATGTTTTAGAACTCTTGTTCTCAATGTAATTGTCTTGCAATCCATAGTTGTACTTTTTTAGAAATTAATAAATGAATAACTGATGCAAATGTGAATAATGGAGATATGCAGATTTCTTTCAGCATAGATTAATTTTCCATTTATATTCAATTTGTTGCGGATGGTCTATTTTCTTGCACCCATAACATGGTCAAAGTCCACTTTCAGGAACCTCACAAACCGACCTTTCTTCTCTCGTTTGATTTCATGAAATTGCAGAACACCATATACAGAGTCACGGGAAAGGTTGCATTTCTGCATGGCCTCCTGTACAGTGTAGTATTCGGCAGTGCTTTCCTGCTCAGATGTTTTCGAGAGGTCGAAGTGAACCTTGGAATAGTAGACCTTACCATTCTCTTTCTTTGATGGGATGTTATTACGATAAACCTGGGAACGGATTGCAACGCGAGTCATTCCATACTTCTTTTCAATTTCCTCTGGAGTATACCACTCACTCAATGCTTCATCTGTCTTGTACTTGGCAAAGGCAGCATCAATGTGCTTTTTGCTGTAGTAATTGAACTGACGGATTTTCACCTTGGGAATGTTGTTTTCTCTGGTGTAGGTCCAGACCCATTTCGGCTTGACTTTGTATTTTTCAGCAATCTGCTCAGCGGTGTAGTAGTCAGCAACATCATAATCGTCTTTTTGCATGACACGTTCATAAGGTTTGGATTTCAGCATCAGCTCTAAATCGGAACGGCGTATTATAGACATTCTGGTACTGATGCGTGATGCACGAAGCTTATCCTCCTTGACCAGTTTATAAATGTATTGACGAGTGACACCCATCAACTGAGCAACCTTTGCAAAGGTGAAGTACTCTTGATTTTCAAGCTTGGTTTTTACTTCCTGCAATTGCTGGTTCTCTTTCAGCTCCATTCTTCGCTCTTTCATGCGATGTTTGTATCCACGTTTGGAGCACTGTGGACCACAATAATTGGTGGTGGTTTTTTGAGCGATAAAAGGCTTACCACACCATTGACAAATTCTTTTTACTTCCATTTTCTTTTTTCTCCATATTTGAGTAAAACATACGTTGTTTAATTTCCCTTTTTGTCAACCCACGTAAACCATTGTCAACCCACGTAAACTAATACGTCAGTGTGACATTGCGGTTAATTGTGTACTTGTTCCGCGGTAGAAATACGGTAGAAAAATATGGTGAATAACTGCATCCAACTGGACTTAGCTGGACTAATGGTAAAAAAAAATCGCTGAAAATCAGCGACTTCGTTATGATTGGTTCTAAATAGTTACGGTTAATAATGCGACATCACTTGCCGACGCAATATGTGTTTTGAGTGTGTAATATACTGGTAATCAATATGTGTTTATGTATTAAAATACCTTTAAGGGACAAACGGGGGACAAAAATATGCTGTCCAAAAGAAAATAAAAGCAAATACATAATATCTTTTCATTGTGTCATACTCTGCCTTGTGAGTGATACATGGTTGTTGCTTCTATGTATTCTGCGGAAACTTCAATAGCGGTACGAAAAATAGGTTTAGTTTGTTTATTGTATATCTCTTCAAGTTCTAAACTAAACTGTTTACAGCCTTAAAGTAGCGAGCATTTGTGATAAAACTCTATTTTCTTTTGGACAGCATATTTATTCAGGGATTTATAAGTAGATATTTTGTGAAGTAAATCGGAAAAATGGTTGTATCATTATAACCATTTCGGCGATTTTTTATACATTTGCATTGTCAAGTGATAAATATAAATCCGTATGAAGTATCTTAATATAAAGAAAGCATTAGCCGCATGGCAGAATTTGCAACCGTTGTCGGAGAAGGATAGGGAAAGGCTTAGTCGCCGTTTTACCGTGGACTTCAACTACAACAGTAATCATATCGAAGGTAATACATTGACTTATGGACAGACAGAAATCCTGCTGCTTTTCGGTAAGGTGATTGGAGAAGCAGATGTGCGTGATGTACAAGAAATGACAGCCAGTAATGTTGGATTACGGATGATGAGAGAAGAGGCAGCCATGAAAGGAATGCCACTGACGCAGAATTTTATCTGGACATTGCATAAGACTCTATTGCGAGAGGATTACACTGTGTACCGTAATTTACCCGGTGGAATACAAACAAGTTATGTGATTCATGCCGGACAGTATAAGACTCGACCTAACAGTGTCATTACACGATATGGAGACCGATTTGAATATGCCTCACCGGAAGAAACACCGGGACTGATGGGGGACTTGGTTGACTGGTATAATGCGGCAGAACAAGAGGGAAAACTCTCACCGGTGGAGTTGGCTGCCCTGTTCCACTACCGCTATATACGTATTCATCCTTTTGAGGATGGGAATGGTCGTATCGCCCGATTGATGGTAAATTTCATTTTAACCCGCCATGATTATCCAATGATTGTAGTTCGTAGCCGTAAAAAAAGTGAGTATCTGGAAGCTTTGCATCAGGCGGATCTTGAAGTAGGGCCTGTTCCCAGTGATGGTGCTCATGCAAATATCAAGGATATTCGTCCTTTTTTGAAGTATTTCAATGATTTAGTGGCTACAGAGGTCTATAATGATGTGTTGTTTTTGAGCGAAAGGAATGAAAATGTGTGGTGGTATGATGGAGAACGGATTGCATTCCGAACACCTAATTATACGAAGATACTGAACGCTATGCGGACACAACCGACTTTGACGCTCTCGGACATGAAAGAAGAAACAGGCATCAGTGTGACTGCTATACAGAAATTGTTGGATCAGCTGATTTCCAAAAAATATGTAGAACGCGGAGAGAAGGAAGGCAGCTGGAGAGTGTTTGTGACACAATAAAAGAATATATTTATAAACAGATATTCAGGAATGGGTAAATTTAAAGATATAGATGTCGTTGATGCTATAAAAGCGATGAAGACGCATATCGAAAATGGCAGGATGAGCCTTTTGGTAGGGAGTGGCGCATCGTGTTGTGCATGCAAGCTTTATCAAGACTGGTATGGCTTGATAAAAGATATGGTGGCTTTCCTTTATGCCGACGAATTGAAAGCGAAAGGTGTTAAGGTGGAGCAGGATAAGCAGTTCTACTGTCATTATACGATAGAAAAAGGCGGAGAAAACTCAGAGAAAGAGATTGAAAACATTATCAGGAACATTATTGAGCGCGAAGGCGTACTTCGGATTCCAGCCCAGTTTGAGAAAAGGACGGGGCTGAGAGAGTCAGTAGAGGCTTATATCGAATCGCATACGCCGCAACTTAGCAACGATAATACTGCAACCCTGTTTGGCAAGTCGATGTCGCTCGGCGTAAGTACGAATTTTCTGGCCTCTATGCTCAAGATTAATTGGAATGCCATTTTTACGACAAACTATGATAATCTGTTGGAGCACGTGGCCATGATGAATGGGATGCAAAAGTTTAATGCAAGCAATCGTGCTGCCGATTTGTCGCTTCGCAACATGCGTGAGATGATAGTCAAACTTCATGGCAGCATAGACTTCGAGCATGAGTCGAACGGCTTTGACTGTGACAAGCACAGGAAATATATCATTACCCAAGAAGATTATGACGATTATCCAGCCAAGCACGAGGCTTTTATGCAACTGATGAGAATCTCGCTGTTGAAGGATTGCTTGTGTATTGTCGGTTTCTCCGGTAAGGATGCCAACTTTATTGCCTGGATAAATTGGGTGCGTGAAATCATTGAGATGAATTCTCAAAATAATACTCAGGATTATCCGCAGGCAAAAGATATTAAAGTGTTTTTTATTGATGCGAGAGGTGACGAACAGGACGACGCCACACGCCAGTATTTTGAGAATCACCGTATATACAGAATTCTGCTGACGGAAGGCAAAGTAATGGAATTGATAGGAGCGGAGGTTTCTGGTAATGATGACCCAGAACGTGGAAGTAAACTGTTTAAGGCGTTCTTTGATTATCTGAAAGCTGCTGATGAAGACAGCCGCTCTTGGCATGAAGACTGCGTAGATGAAGCTATAAAAGAACAGATCAATGAGCAGCAACGGCTTATAACGAAGAGCGAGGAAGCGGAAAAGGAAGAAAAAGATGAATTGCCCGGTGTGGAAAAGCAGAACGAACAACATATCCTTCACGATACTTTCAGTCTTTGGGCAAAAGCTTATACACTCACGGGCAAACATATGCTCGATGTTGATATTGACGAGAGTGCTGCCAATCGGTTGATACGCTACGATGCTTATCTGAGGCTTGTGCGGGGAACTCACTATCAGTCTCATTTCATTGATGCGATGGTTCGAAGGCAAGAAATAGGCGAACTTGAAGCCCAAATGGCGTTGATGGCTTTGGAACAGATGCAGGAGGATTATGAGAACGAAGAGCTTGACCTTATTGATAAGATTGAAAAGGTGCTGCAAAATGATGCGGAACAGGAGCGTGTGAAGAGGCTGAAGAATCGCCACCTCACGCTTGTCTCTCCACTTGCTCCGGTAGAAGGAGACTCTGACATGGCTGTCTATGAACGTTGTGTAAGGCTCGCTTTCACATTTGAATTTGGCCAGCTAAACGGGGCGTTAAAAGCTTGGCACCCGTCGGAAGACTTTATCATGAAGAAACTTATGCTTCTTAGTCTGGTGGACGGAAAGGCTATCGACGGGATTCTGTCGCAATCTTTATTGGATAAGATACATCCGTCTATAGAACGGTTCAGGGCTACACAACTGGCTAATATTTTGTCGGGAAGCATACGGGGAACATATTCGGTGGATGAGTTTACCGACTTGGCTCAACATAGTATATTTTCACTTAGAGATTGGTACTTTGGAAGTCTGATTCAACCCAAAGAGAGAATCTATACTTATGGGAATGAGGCTGATGAAGATAAGAAAATCAGAGTGGAGGATGCTGTGAGGTGTCTGAATTTTATGTTGGAAACTCCGTTAATGCCACAAATAAATATGTGGAGTATTGTCTCAACAGTACAGTGGTATAAGGTTGTCCATGCACTGTTCGAGAAATATCCCTATCCGGTTCTCTTCTATAGTTCGACAATTAATGATTCGAATACTCTAAGACGAATAGGACAGGATTTTGCTTATAGTGGGGTGCTCCATGCCCAATTACCGGAATTTGTAGCAAGGATGTTTAAGCTGATAACTAATAAGGAACCCCCATTGTCATATTGGACTTTTCACAACATCTGCCATCTTCTCAGTGAGATAATCAAGGCAGTGCCTTCTTCGCATTGGGACGCATTCATTCTGAAACTATGGAAAGAAGACTTTTTGCCTCAATTCGATGAAATACGTGAGTCCGATGCCGTTTATAAACTTATATGCGTAGGTCTGTCATGCACAATGAATGAAGATTTGGTCGCGATAGTAATCAATGATTGCCTTGAAGTAGTCAAGACAAACGGTAAGTATCATATAGTCCAGGATTTGTTCTATCATTTGCGGACTAAGCATAGCAGGAAAGTTTCAACTGCAATAAAGCCGGTACTGACAGAGTATATCAGCAAGATGGACAATGGCAATGATTTTATCTTACTTGGGAATCTTTATAGAGTAATCAACAAGTCACAATACAAAGATATTGCCAAGAAAATCCCTGCATTGATTTCGTATTTAGGCATAAAAACTTCCTCTGTAAACGGATTGGTTTATTATGCCAAGTCAGACAAGAAAACCTTGGCAATAGTAAAAAATGCTTTGTTAGATTCTGGGTTATTATGGGAAAATGGAATAAGGAAGGATGGATCATTTGTACGAGCTGGCTATATCCCAATTGTAGACCTTGATGACACATTGGAGTGGACTGTAGAAGAAGTACATACTGTGTATGACAAATTAGAGGCAAGTGCAAAGACTTTATTAAAGCGTATCAAAGGTGATGGTTTTGAGAGAATAATGCGTTACGAGGATTTGGTGTATGAGATGATGAAATTCATTGATCTACATCGGCGAGAACTCTCAGATAAAGAAGGACTTGATATATTGTATAACTCACTTGAAGAGAAGTATAAATTGCTAACTGACTATATGGAGTTAGATAAATCTATATTTTCTGATATTAACAGTGAAGTGGAAGCTTGTCTAGAGGATCTTGCAGCAAAAGTAAAGAAAGAGGGGATTTATTGTAATATTGCTTATATTAATGTGCTGGTAACAAGACTTCTTTGCAGAAATAGATATTCTTATAGAAGGGTTTTGGACTATATGCAGTATTATGTGCGTTACTATCTGAATACAATGGAAGATCTAGAACTGCTACCACAACTTCGACTTTTGATAGATAAACTCACGTTGGATGAATTTAGAGATCTTGAGCAGAATGTGATTTTATGTGCAGAGTTATCAATTCTTATGGCAGAGAAACTCCATAAACTCGGAGTTAAAAGTCAAGGTGTTGACTACTGGATGAATTTGAAAAACGACAGATACTTCAACTGGTCGATATGTGATGATGTGGAAGCTTAAAAACGCTATTTTGCGGACATTACAATATAAAGTCGGAAATAAATATGTTTTTATGTCGACTTTATATATCGCACTGTAAATTCAGTCATTGTTTCAGTTTCATATAGATTGATTTTGTCGCAAAAAAACATCTTTTTTGCGACAAAATAGGTATTAAATTGTCTCTATAATCAATTGAGTAATAAACACTTCTGTGGTGTTATAAAATATTTCACACTACTCGTGTTATGTAAATGTGGATAGTATCATGATGAACTCTCTTGTTGAATCTTGCTTTCGTCCTAGTGCTTGGAAATTTTGATACAGAAATAATCATAAAATACTTGTGGGATATTGTTGATGAAATACCGTTTGTTGTAACTTTTGCTACAATATAATATATCATATTTGGCTATATATCAATAGTATAATATGTGAGTGCGTATATTGTATCGGTATCGTTACTGCTATACCTTAATGGTAAATACAAGGTTTTGATTGCTTATTACACCAAAATAGTCATGAGGGACAATAATTTGTCCCCAGTCTGACTGGTCGAGTACAAACGGGGGACAAAACTTGAGGAAGCATATGCAAATGCACAGAAAATACGGCAAATAAAAGAAAGCAAGAGAATATACTCTAACTTAATTATAGCCAATAATTTGTGGTATTTTATTGCGTAATATATTGATAATAATTTGTTTGTGATTACTTGCCCACGCAGAAATGCTGAAAAATATTCTGGAGCACCATATCATTCGTCACTTCCCCTGCAATATCTGAAATGAAAAAAATACACTCCCGTATATCTTGTGAAAGAAAATCTCCGGATATATGCGTGTCAAGCCCATTCTGCACTCGATGAATAGCATCTAAAGCTTTACTTAAAGCTTCATAATGCCTTACGTTTGTCACAATAATATCATTCTGTGTTACCGTAGGTAGATGTGCTGCATTAATAAGCATCTTTTGTAACTCGTCGGTCTGTCTACGTTCTTTTGCCGATATGAAGATAGATTTCGTGTATTCTTTAGAAAAGTCCTTTAATAAAGCAGATAATTCTTTTTTCTGCTTTTCCTCAATCAAATCCGCTTTGTTGAATACAACAATTAGTTGCTTCTCTTCACAACGAGGAATGATCTTTTCTGATAATTGCTTTATCTGGGCAGATGCATCAGATGAATCAATCATCCAAAGTACAATCTCCGCTTGATCCAATTTTTGGAATGTACGTTCGATACCAAGACTTTCAATGGTATCATTTGTTTCCCGGATTCCAGCAGTATCAATGAATCGGAAAGTGATGCCACCTATATTAATAGTATCTTCAATGACATCACGTGTGGTACCATGAATATCACTGACGATTGCTTTATCCTCATTCAGTAATACATTCAGTAAAGTCGATTTTCCCGCATTCGTTTCACCGATGATAGCCACCGGAACACCATTCTTAATGGCATTCCCTACATTGAATGAATGGACCAGTCGGGAGATAACCTGCTCTATTTCATCTGCGAGTTTTCGTAATGCCGAACGATCTGCAAACTCCACGTCCTCCTCACTGAAGTCAAGTTCCAGTTCGATCATGGAAGTAAAGTTTAGCAACTTGTTGCGTAGATCTGTTAACTCTTTACTAAAACCTCCCCGCATCTGACTCATAGCCAAACGATGGGTAGCTGCGGAAGAAGATGCAATCAAATCGGCTACAGCCTCTGCCTGACTTAAGTCCATCTTTCCGTTGAGGAATGCGCGTTGGGTATATTCTCCCGGTTGAGCCATACGACAACCGTTCTTAATCAACAACTGCATCACTTGCTGAAGAATATAAGCAGAACCATGACATGTGATTTCTGTACTGTCCTCTCCCGTATAGGAATGAGGAGCACGGAAAAGACTCACAAGGACTTCGTCTATGACTTCTTCTCCATTATAAATACGCCCGAATGTCAGCGTATAAGGCTTTTGTTCACTAAGTAATTTGCCGGGCTTGGCTGGTTGGAAGATGTGGCTTGTTATAGAAATAGCTTCCGGACCGGAAACACGGATGCTCCCGATAGCACCTCCTTGAGCAGTAGCAATAGCGCAGATAGTATCTTGATTCATTATATTTCTTTTTGGATGATGCAAAGATAATTGTTTCTGAGTAAAAAAAATAAGATTAGACACAACTTGTGCTTTATTTGTTTATATTTGCTGCCGTTCAAACAATACACATACAAAATACAATTATAGCCTATGGAGCCGGATACAAATTTATATTCACCGAATGAGAATAATGAAATCATACGGGAGAATTCGCAAAAGATACTTTCTGTACTTGCCGCACATCAAATTGCTTTATGGGAATATGACATTCCGACAGGGAAATGTAGTTTCACCGACGATTACTTCCGTATGTTAGGACTGAAAGAGGCAGGAGTGGTCTTTAAAGATATTGATGATTTCTATCGTTTCGTCTACCCCGAAGATATGAATACCTATCAGACGGCTTTTGCTAATATGCTTGCTTCGGAGTCCAAGACATCTCAGATTCAGGTTCGTTGTGTAGGAGAGCATGGTGAAGTGATTTGGTTGGAGGATCATTTTCTGTCTTATAAAGGGAATGAAGAAGGAGATCCGGATAAACTGTTGGCATATACTGTAAACGTCACCTCCCAATGTGAAAAAGAACAGCATATTAAGCATTTAGAAGAACATAACCGTAAAATAATAGAAGCTTTACCCGAATTTATCTTCATCTTTGACGAGGACTTCTTTATAACGGATGTCTTGATGGCGCCGGGTACGATTCTGCTACATCCGGTAGAAGTACTGAAAGGAGCGGACGGACGAAGTATTTATTCTCCGGAAGTAAGTGATTTGTTTCTCTGTAACATTCGGGAATGTCTGCAGGACGGTAAGCTGAAAGAAATAGAGTATCCATTGGAAGTAGATGGAAGTAAACATTATTTTCAGGCACGCATTGCTCCGTTTGAAGGTAACACTGTGCTGGCGTTGATACACGAT
Organism: Bacteroides faecis; assembly: GCF_020091505.1. NCBI lineage: Bacteria > Pseudomonadati > Bacteroidota > Bacteroidia > Bacteroidales > Bacteroidaceae > Bacteroides > Bacteroides faecis. The sequence continues at coordinate 2,939,327 of NZ_CP081916.1, forward strand.
ATCGGTGATCGTATTCGCCGTTCCGAGGAATTGATAGAAGCTAAGCGTCGTGCAGAGGATGCTGACCGGATGAAGTCTGTATTTCTGGCGAATATGAGTCACGAGATTCGCACTCCGCTGAATGCTATTGTGGGATTTTCGGAGATTATGGCTGTAACGGAAAATGAAGAGGAGAAACATGAATACCTGGAGATTATTCAGAAGAATAGTAATCTGCTGTTGCAGTTGATCAATGATATTCTGGACTTGTCCCGTATAGAATCCGGTAAATCGGAAATGCATTTTCAGCAGGTTGAAATAGCCGGCTTGGTAGACGAAGTAGAGAAGGTGCATCAGTTGAAGATGAAGTTGAATGTGGACTTGAAAGTGGTCCGTCCACAAGGAGAGTTCTGGACTTCTACTGACCGAAACCGCGTGATGCAGGTACTATTCAATTTCTTGTCCAATGCCATTAAGAATACTGAAACGGGGAGTATCACGTTAGGATTGAAGCAGGAGGGAGATTGGCTGAAGCTGTTTGTCAGTGATACAGGCTGTGGAATCCCGGAAGAGAAACTTCCTCAAATCTTTACTCGTTTTGAAAAACTGAATGACTTTGTACAAGGTACCGGACTGGGACTTTCTATTTGTAAAAGTATTGTAGAACGCTTGGGTGGTCGTATTGAAGTCAGTTCAGAACAGGGAAAAGGAAGTACATTTGCACTTTACCTGCCTTATCGGGAGATACCGGCGGAAGTCGTCGAACAGACTCTGTCTACTAAGATTGATTCTGAATCTGTCCGCCATAAAAAGATTTTGGTAGTGGAGGATATCGAATCGAACTTTGCCCAGCTGAATATCTTACTGAAGAAAGAGTATACCATCCTGTGGGTGCGTAACGGACAGGAAGCAATCAATAGTTTTATTCGCGAAAAACCGGATTTGATATTAATGGATATTCGTATGCCTGTGATGGATGGCATTCAGGCTACAGAGAAGATTCGAACTATTTCTCTTTCGGTTCCTATTATTGCAGTTACAGCCTATGCGTTCTATACGGAACAACAACAAGCTATTCAGGCAGGATGCAATGCTGTTATCTCCAAACCATATTCTTTGGAGAAGCTGAAAGAAACGATAGAAACCTATATTGGATAATTAATTTTCTAAAAGGAAACCAACATTCTGAAAGTTAGATTGTTATTAAAGTAATAATAACAATCTAATTTTTGTTGGAATATGGAGAAAGTGAAAAAGATAGTCCTCATAGGGGCTAGCGGCTTTGTTGGTTCTGCTCTGTTGAATGAGGCGTTGAATCGTGGCTTTGAAGTGACAGCCGTAGTTCGTCATCCCGAAAAAATAAAGATAGAGAACGAGCATCTGAAAGTAAAGAAAGCGGATGTCTCTTCACTCGATGAAGTATGCGAAGTTTGTAAAGGAGCCGATGCTGTAATCAGTGCATTCAATCCGGGATGGAATAATCCTGATATATATGACGAAACCATCAAAGTGTATCTGACTATCATTGATGGAGTGAAGAAAGCAGGGGTGAATCGCTTTCTGATGGTGGGTGGTGCCGGATCACTGTTTATTGCGCCGGGATTGCGACTGATGGATTCGGGTGAAGTTCCTGAAAATATCCTGCCCGGAGTTAAAGCTTTAGGAGAATTTTATTTGAACTTCCTGATGAAGGAGAAAGAGATAGACTGGGTCTTTTTCTCTCCGGCAGCAGATATGAGACCGGGAGTGCGCACCGGACGTTATCGTTTGGGCAAAGATGATATGATTGTGGACATCGTGGGTAACAGCCATATTTCTGTAGAAGACTATGCGGCTGCGATGATTGACGAGCTGGAACATCCCAAACATCATCAGGAGAGATTTACAATTGGCTATTGATTAAGAGATTAATCGTTATATAAATTTGCTTGTGTAAAATTTGAGTTAACAAGTAAAAATAATGGCTTGAGGCATACATTTTGACGTATGGTTCAAGTCATTTCTTATTTTATTTTCCGATATTTGCATTGTGTCGGTATTGTAACACAAAATGAAACAAAGAAGAAATACTTAATGATATTCTGAACTATGATATTCAAACAAGAAACTCAAATCTTAAAATGTACCTTTGAGAAGGAACATTTTTCTAAAGTAAAAGCTGCCTTCAAAGATAGATGGCCTGTTGTATATATTATCGAGGATGACGAAAAGGGACAAGCCTATATAGGAGAGTCTACAAATATATGTACCAGGATTTGTGATCATTGGAATAATACCGAACGCAGAGCTTTGAAAAACATATATATTATCTTTAATAAAGTCTTTAATAAATCTGTAATCCTGGATCTTGAAGCGTTTCTTATCGGATATATTGTAGCTGATGGTAAATATAGACTCCAGAATGGCAATGGTGGCCAGCATGTTCATAACTATTATTTGCGTGATGAATATCAGAGAGAGTTCAGACACATTTGGCAGCTTCTTCAGGATGAAGGTGTTGTCAGGCATGGAATTACTCTTCTTGAGAATCAAGACTTATTTAAATATTCTCCATATAAGATTTTGAATTTGGACCAATTTAATGTTGCTGTGCAAATTCTTACCGATCTGAAATATGATTTAGGGAATAATAATCAATCCCGTTCTTTTATAATTGATGGAGGGGCAGGTACCGGTAAGTCTATTCTTGGAATTTATTTGCTGAAGCTGTTGATTGATGCAAAGAGTTCACCTGCATGGACTGCGGAAGAAGAAGCATTGGATGAGAATCTTAGTTATATAATTGGCCATTTGAGCCCGAACTTAAGAGTTGGGTATGTAGTTCCTACACAAAGTTTTCGTGAGACATTGAAAAAAGTTTTTGATGGAATACAGGGACTTGATTCTAAAATGGTACTTAGCCCCGAAGATGTTGCCAACTCGGGTGAAGGTTTATATGATCTTCTGATTGTTGATGAATCACATCGTTTGAGGCGTCGTCGTGCATTATTTAATTATGGATCGTATGATAAAGCTAACAAGACATTAGAGTTAGATGAAGAAGCGACGGAATTGGACTGGATACTGAAAAAAAGCCGGTATCAGCTATTCTTTTATGATTCCAGACAATCGGTGAAGCCTTCTGATGTGGAAGCACTAAGATTTTTCTCATTGTCTCAGCAAGAGGATACCCGGAACTATAAGCTTACTTCTCAGATGAGGTGTAAGGGTGGAAATGATTACATAGAATATATTAACAATATATTGGAGTGTCAACAAGAAGAAATGCTCACTTTTGGTTCATCCTATGAACTACTGTTGTTTGAGGATGTTGAAGACATGGTATCTGCAATTAAAGAAAAAAATAATAAAATGGGGCTCTGTCGGAATATGGCGGGGTATGCCTGGCCTTGGAAGACGCACAAAATGAAACTGTCTAAAATTCAAAAAGAAGGATTATATGATATTGAGATAGAAAACAAATACGAGGTAAATAATGCGCATAAGTACATTTGGAATACTACCCAAAGAGACTGGATAAACTCAGAAAATTCAATTAATGAGATAGGCTGTATACATACGACGCAGGGGTATGATTTAAATTATGCAGGTGTGATAATAGGTTGGGAGATAGACTATGATCCTATAAATAATATTATTACTGTATCTAAGGATATGTATCAAGATGCCAAAGGCAAAGAAAAGGTGGATGAAAAAATATTGCGTAATTATATAAAGAATATTTATGCTACTCTTTTGGAAAGAGGTATGTACGGAACTTATATCTATGTGTGCAATGAATCTTTGAGAGATTACTTTAAAAGATTCTTTACCTTTGTTCCTCATCGCACCAAAGGCTAAAATATTCCTCTTATTTGAAACTTTATATATGAATCAATAAAAAGACCTTCACTAAAGGATCATTAATGGTTTTAGTGAAGGTCTTACATTGTAATTGATATTATCCTATATCCTATCGAGCACAGTCTGAATCAGTGTATCGATCGTATTCTTATATCCGGTATTAGCCTCTTTGATTAGTCGGTTGGCTATCACCATACAGACGGTCATCGCCTTATGTCCCATCAGTCGGCTAAGTCCTGCAAGTGCCGAACTCTCCATTTCGAAGTTGGTAATCTTAAAGCCTTTATATTCAAATGCTTCAATCTTATCATTTTGTTTCGGGTCTGCTAATGGAATGCGGAGTTCACGTCCTTGCGGTCCAAAGAAGCCTCCTGCAGCGATAGTTACACCGCGTACCATATCTTTTTTAGCGATCCGGTCAATCAGTTCTTCACTGGCATCGATAACATAAGGCGCAGGGGCACACATATTTCCCGACCAGCCCATGTGATTAAGGAAAGCACGTTCGAAAGGAAGATCGCATACCGCATTACGTCCGGCATAGAAATTCAATAATCCGTCGAAACCGATAGATTTCTGTGAGCAGACGAAGGTGCCTACCGGAGTATTTGGCTGTAATCCGCCACATGTACCGATACGTACTAACTCCAGTTGGCGGAACTTTTCTTTTTCTTCCCGTGTCTCGAAGTCGATGTTGGCAAGCGCATCCAGTTCGTTCATAACGATGTCGATATTATCGCAACCAATTCCGGTAGAAACCACTGTGATTCGTTTACCTTTATATGTACCCGTGATTGTTTTGAATTCGCGGCTTTCCACTTCGCATTCTTTGTTTTCAAAGTGAGAAGCTACGAGTGCTACACGTCCGGGATCTCCTACAAGGATCACTTTATCTGCCAGCCATTCAGGCTTTACGTGAAGATGGAATACCGAGCCGTCTTCGTTGATAATCAGTTCAGAGGATGGAAAGTACTTTTTCATGTTATTGAACGGTTTTAGTTTTACAATAAGTCGTATATAAATAGAAACGCCGGAACCGGATTTTAGTTCGGAAGAGGTATCTTTCTTTTCTTTTGCAAGTTTGTCAAAGAGAAGATACGCTGATGAACTGAATAGGAATCGGGTTCCGGCGTTTGGTAGACTATTTACTCAACGGCTGGTTGGTGGCACCACCAGCCGTTGGTTTGGCAATGTTTTCGCGCATTGAAGTGTCGGCTTCGATATTTTTCATACGGTAATAATCCATTATACCCAGATTGCCGTTACGGAAGGCTTCTGCCATTGCCTTAGGTACTTCCGCTTCCGCTTCGATTACTTTGGCACGTGCTTCCTGTGCCTTAGCTTTCATTTCTTGTTCGGAAGCGACAGCCATTGCACGACGTTCTTCTGCTTTAGCCTGTGCGATGTTTTTGTCTGCATTAGCCTGGTCAATCTGCAAAGCTGCACCAATGTTTTTACCTATATCGATATCCGCGATATCAATAGACAGAATTTCAAAAGCGGTCCCTGCATCCAATCCCTTACGAAGTACAAGTTTAGAGATAGAATCCGGATTCTCGAGTACAGACTTATGGTTTTCGGAAGAACCGATGGAAGAAACGATACCTTCACCTACACGGGCGAGAATTGTATCTTCTCCGGCACCACCGACCAGCTGCTTGATGCTGGCACGTACCGTTACACGAGCTTTTGCTATCAGCTGGATACCATCTTTGGCTACCGCAGTAACAGGAGGAGTATCAATCACTTTCGGGTTTACAGACATCTGAACAGCTTCAAACACATCACGTCCGGCAAGGTCAATGGCAGTTGCCATCTGGAAAGACAGTTCGATGTTTGCTTTCGATGCGGATACTAGCGCATGAACAACTTTTTCTACATGTCCTCCGGCAAGGTAGTGGGCTTCCAATTCATCGCGGGTGATGTTTTTCAGTCCGGCTTTGTGAGCTTCAATCATGCCCGGGACAATGATATACGGCGGAACATTACGGATACGCATCAGGAAGAGTTGAATCAACGAGATGTTAACGCCTGATACTTTAGCCGACAACCAAAGGAAGAACGGCACATAATGGAAAAATAGTATTAGGAAAATAATACCTCCAACAATCAGAACGATAGGTAAGTACAAAGATGTTTCCATTGATAATTATATTAAGTGAATATTATATTTTGTGTTTCTCAACCAGAATGGTGCCATCGGTAATGCGGCTTACGATAATCGGTGTTTTCTCATTAAGGAAACCATCGATGGATCTTACTTCCACGATATTACCGTTGATCTCAGCATAACCGATTTGGGCCAGACGGGTAGTGCTGATACCTTTATCGCCTACCTTTACACTTTCTTCCGCACTCCGGTCTACCTTCGAATCGATATCTTTTTTCAAAGCCAGCTTATCCAGCATTTTCGAACGCATGAACCAGATCAGTGACCCGATGCAGGCAAGAGCTGATATTCCCAGAGTAACGAATCCTCCCGCCATGCCCATATTGGCAAATGCATAGTAGTTAGCATAGAGGATGCAAGCCAATGCCGAAATACCGGCGAGGCTGATTCCGGGTATGACAAACAGTTCCACTAAAAATAGTATCACTGCAGCAATAATGAGAACGGCGATAATTAGTATGTCCATAACTCTGTATTATTTTGATTTTGTTTTTTCAGCATTGCGCACACTCACTCCGAGAGCATCCAGCTCTACATTCATTTGCAGAATCCTTTTTTCCAGATCGAGTATAGCGGGAGCCAGTTTTTCTTTTCCTTGTTGGTTGGCAGTTGCGTACTGTTGACGGAGGCCATCCAGCTTATCTTCCTGTTGCAGATAATCTTTTTCCAGTTGCCGGTAACTTTGGAAAAGTTGTTTGGCTTTAGGAGATTGGAAGTCACTCAGGAGGTAATAAGTTGTGTTGTCATCAATGACAAATTCGAAGTCAACTACACGGCGTTCCTGCGGTTTATGATTGATTGCTTCTTTCAGACGCTGCAATGCTTCTGCAACTGTATTTTCATCTTTCCATGTTTCTTTTAGCGAATGAATCTGTGCCAGACGGATCATTTGCTGCGGGTCCATCGCTTCATAGTTATAAGTCTGTTTGGATGAATTGGGAATGAATACATAGATGCAGACTTTTTCTTCGGGTTGGAAACGATCGGAGGCAAACCAACCTAGATTATTGTATTCGTCGATGACGTACATGTAATCGTTGTAAGGAGAATTGAATGGCATTCCTACATTTTCCGGTGTTAAATACGAATCTGTATTTGTGTTATAGCGAGTGACAAAGATGTCGTACCCTCCTAATCCTTCACCATCAGTTGCATAATAGATGGTAACACCGTCCGACAGTACAAACGGGTAGTTGGCATTTCCGGACTCGTTGATGCTACCGGGTAACGGACGTCCGTTGCTCCATTCATTCAGCAATTTGTTTTTGGAGAAAATGTCCAGATTTCCTCTTTCTCCCTTTTCACTATAATAGATTTTATTTCCGATTTCTGTTTCATAAACTGTTCCCGGATGATCTCCTTCAGTCTGGAAAAACTCATTAAACATGAACAACTTGCCCGACTCTTCGCTGATTTTGTACGCACTCAGGAAGTTTGCCTTGTCTACCACAAAGCTGTCGATGATACAAACATCCTCTACTCCTTTGAGCATACGCAGATCGGCTTTGCTTTTCTCCAGCAGAGCTTCGGCCTCTTCTGTCGATCTTTTGCGTTTAGTGAGGTCGGCAATATATTCCTCGAAACAGTTGACTGCATCTTCGAAGCGGTACGTATCGTTGTAGGCTTGTCCCAGATACAGTTGTCCACCGGCTACCCGTCTTTTTACGGCAGTCTCAAGATACTTGACTGCCTCTTCCGGCTCGCCGGTTTTCAGGCAGCAGACACCATACCAATAGCTGTAGTTGCCATTGGACGGTTGAGATTTGGCATATTTCTGAAATACAGGTTTGGCTTGTTCATAGTCGCCTTTTGTGAATAAGGCGCGTGCCTGTTCCAATGTTTGTGCAGATGCTCCGCCAAGGAAGAAGCTGCAAATTAAAAATAGAATATATTTTCTTTTCATTGTTTTATTCAATAATCCATGCATCAATTGTTCAAAAGTACAAATTTATTAGAAATAAACCCTTTTTCAGAGATTCTATTATGTTAATTCTTCTTTAAATCATTCTTTTCGCTTACTTTTGCAGCCGATTTTTGAAGATATGACACAATTTACGGAAGAAGAGAAGACGATCCGCCGTATTGAACGGCGATTCAATAAAGGAGTGGTGCAGTATGGACTGATAGAAGAAGGGGACAAAATCCTTATCGGACTGTCGGGAGGGAAAGATTCGTTGGCACTTGTCGAGTTGTTGGGCAAGCGGGCGCGTATTTACAAACCTCGTTTTTCCGTGATAGCTGTCCATGTGGTGATGAAGAATATTCCTTATCAGAGTGATATCGAATATCTGAAGACATATTGTGAATCTTTTGGAGTGCCTTTCGTACAGTACGAAACCTCTTTTGATCCTGCTACGGATACACGTAAGTCTCCCTGTTTTCTTTGTTCCTGGAATCGACGGAAAGCTTTGTTTACGGTTGCCAAGGAGCGAGGGTGCAATAAGATTGCCTTAGGACATCATATGGATGATATTCTGGAAACATTGTTGATGAACATTACTTATCAGGGAGCTTTCAGTACAATGCCTCCCCGGTTGGTTATGAAGAAATTTGATATGACAATTATCCGACCGATGTGTATGGTGCATGAGGCTGATTTGGTTGAGTTGGCTATGTTGCATGACTATCGGAAGCAAGTGAAGAACTGTCCATATGAATCACAGTCCAGCCGAAGCGATATGAAAGGTATTCTGCGGCAGTTGGAAGCGATGAATCCGGAAGCTCGCTACAGCTTATGGGGGAGCATGACAAATGTGCAAGAAGAATTATTACCGGATAAAATAGAATGATAATTACCCAATTAATATAATAAGATGAAAGGTTTCTATACAATTTTATTACTCATTGTATCCAATGTCTTTATGACCTTCGCCTGGTATGGTCATCTAAAGATGAAGCAGGAGTATTCTTGGTTTGCAGCTCTTCCACTGATAGGTGTGATTACCTTTAGTTGGGCAATTGCTTTCTTTGAATATAAATTGTCGAAAATACCCATGAGAAAATAGATTCAAGATTTCAATATCCTTATGTAAATAAAAAATATATATGAAAGCTGTTTATACAATATTATTGCTCATTGTGTCTAATGTTTTTATGACCTTTGCTTGGTATGGTCATTTGAAACTACAAGAAATGAAAGTTATATCTAATTGGTCTCTTTATGCCGTTATATTATTTTCTTGGAGTATAGCACTTGCAGAATATGCTTGTCAAATACCGGCAAATCGTATTGGCTTTGTTGGTAATGGGGGACCATTTTCTTTAATGCAATTAAAGGTTATTCAAGAAGTAATTACTCTTATGATATTTACAGTATTTACTATGGTTCTTTTTAAAGGAGAAACATTGCATTGGAATCATTTTGCAGCATGTATATGTTTAATATTGGCTGTTTATTTCGTTTTCTTGAAATAATTTCATGAAAAAGCCGATTACCATTTCTGATAATCGGCTATGAAATATGCGCTTTTAAACTTTGGTTACATAACCTATGGTTTTAAATGATTAAACTTTTGCTTACCTAACTCTTTATTTATTGCATCCTTCAAGAAGTTTTTTACATTTTCCTCTCCAGTCATCCCTTCGATTCTTTGTATAGTAGCTCTTGAAATTTTAGACAATGCTTCACAAACAGGCTTGTAACCCATTTCACTTGATAAGTCTATAACGACATTAATAGCATAGTTCTTAGCAACAAATTTATCTGTAAAATTAGACATAGCATCCAAAAAAGCATTAGCTCTTTCAAGCTTATACTCTATATTTACAGTTTCACCTTTCATTAGCTTACTTAATTTTTTTGAGGTAAACTTGTGCTTATCCCAACATAAAATAAGGCTAATTGTACTAATCGGAAATCCTCTTAAAGATAAGGAGTTTGCAAATTGCAAAAGTTCATCCTCTGGCTTAGCCAAAGTAGCACCTGCAATATAATCCTCACCTTTCCACCTTTCTACTTCAACATTTGCTTCTGCTAACAACTCTTTTGTTGAAGCTTTAGCATAGCTTTCAAAAAGATATATTTCTTCATCAGAAACACCATTCTCTATTGCTGCTGTATATCTATGTTGCCCGTCAACAATAACAATATATTTGTCAGCTTCTTCACTAGGAATAGCATCCCCTTTACTTGTCATTAATGAGCAACCGTCTTCAACAGCTTTTGTGCCTTTAACATACATCAATGGTACAAGTATACCATATTCTTTAATGGATGTAGTCTTAGACTTTACATTTTTATTAGACACTTGTCTGTTTCCTTGAATGAAACAAACGTTAACACCCTCATTTTTAATATCTTTTAATTTAGATATAATCATATAGGAATTTTATTTAATAAAAAATAGACGTTGTGTCTCTGTCTTAAAAAGGTTACAGGTCACGAGTTACCCCAATGGATAACATTTAAAGTGCTTTTGACACAATAAAGCGTTGCTGCTAGTGACCTTTGTTTTTAAAGTTAAGCATTTCAAAGAGCGCATATTTCGGGGTGCAAAAATACATATTATTGACAATATAACAAGATTAAGGATAAAAAAACAGCAAATGAATTTCTTCAAATGCTGTTTTCCAATAAACCAACAGGTTATTTACTGCTTAACAAAATAATCTTCACGAGCAGATGAACCTTCTGTATATGAAATGATAAGAGCAGATTCGCTAAATGACTTAACAGAACAGAATAATGTTTCATCATCTGTGTATATAAGCGTTAAAGTATTCCCCTTCTCATCATAGGAGTACTTACCATCTTCTGCTTTTTCATTTTCCACTAAATTATAGAATGTACCATTAGCTGAAAAAACAAGCCCTAATCCGCTGTCAAATCCATTTTGTCCAGGAATACATGTATGACCATCTTTTATAGATTTCGTCATTATCCACGTACCTACCAATGGAGAATTACTTTCATTTTCATCATCATCATCGCTACAAGAAGTAAAACCAGCACATAAAGTAATAATTAATAAAGTCGCAAAAAATCTAAATGTTTTCATATTCTGTAAATAATCTTTTTGTTAATAATTTAATTTGTAGTATAAGCTGCTCAAAAAATGAGTTGGCTACTTGAAAGATAGTAGCAAAAGTTGTTTTCTAATGTCTGATTCGTAGTTATATATCGTTTTATGTACCCTGTTTCCTTCAGATACTATTAAAAATTGAAAGGCGTGGAAACTATTGAATATTATCATATTGAGGCTCTGGACTGCCCAAGGTTGAATAATAAACAATAGCCCACGCCAAACGATATATAGACTATCTTAACAAGATAGGTATATAACATTGACGTGAGCGTTCTTGCCCATTATCTTCAACCTTCGAAATTGTCCAGATTCCAATATGAGATAATATCTTAAACGCTCTTCGTTAACTAATATGTCCTTTCAGTCCCAACACATTAGGTATCTGAAATTGCCACAAAGTTACGAAAAGCGTTTGTAATAGCAAGAACTATTGTTTATTAAAAGTTGAGAGCAATCTCTGCTTTGTAAATCTATGGTAGTGGAAAAATTCAAGACTGCCCATATAAAAACTAGATTTCTGAAATTTTCCACCCCACCGATACTTTATGCTTATGGCTTTATAAACTGATTTTTTATCCGTTGAACGGTGGAAATACCAATACTTTGTAGCTTAGCTATATTTCTGATTGAATAGCCTTTTCTTAGTAAAGCAATGACTTCTTTGTATTCTTCTTTTTTCTTATCATCCGTTTTGGTTGAACCTGTCTTTCTACCAAGTTTGCCACCTTTAGCAATATAATTCGCTCTACCACTATTCAAACGATATTGGATATTGCTTCTTTCGATATTTGCCATTTCTGCAAGTACTGTCACCATGATAGACTCTATTGGATTAACTTCCCCATTTGGTTGCAAAGTATATAAGCCCAAGTTCTGTATGTAAACCGATACTTTCGATTCATGCAATATATCCAAAGAGCGAAGAACCTGTAATGTACTTCTTCCCAATCTTGACAATTCAGATAAAAGTAGGATATTCACAGATTCATGTTTACAGTATTCCAGACATTCCCCTAAAACCTGTCTTTCCTCTATCTTCTTTGCACCTGAAATATGCTCTTGGAATATGTTTACTATTTCTATATCCTGTGAGATAGCATATTTCTTTAAATCCTCTATTTGTCTACTCGTGTCCTGTCTGTCATTACTTGACGAAACACGAGCATATATTACGGCTGTTTTCATTTTATTCTTTGATTAAATTGATAACATGAAAGAATGTGTTCAAACCACCTTTGCAGATTTATTTGAACACATTCCAGTTTTGAATACACAAGTAGTTAGTGACGTTTATTCGCTTCCTCAACATCCCATAAACCAACTAAAAGAATAAGTAGGATTAACGGAACACAACCTGTTATAAAAGACAATACCACCCAAAAGAGCCAAACGAGTATCTTATAATAAAACATGATTCTTTATTTTACGTAGTTAATAAAATAGGAGAATACCCATTACTGAATATTCCCCTGTTTAATCAATCAATAAACCACTTATATTTAGTGTCTCCATGCAAAGCGGCATTTATTCCTGTTGCTATTTCAGTAGCATTTACCGCTCTATCCAAGAAGCTATCTATATAACTGCTCTTGTTTGCTCCTGTCAATAAATTGTACAATTTCCACATACTTATATCATTACCCAAGCTCCCAAAATTTTCATCATTGATATATGCTTTTGCAACTGCATTTATTTGCGAATCAGTAATAAGCATTTTAGGAATATCTTTCTGATAACCTTGTGGCAATGATTGATAAAGTCTCATTCTCCCAAGTAATTGGCAAAATTGATGTTCTGTGAGATATGAGTTACCAAGTGTTTGCATTAAGTGTATGTGTTTGGCTGTGTCGTATTTGTTGAACATCTCTAATACGGCTTGATATAAATCCCTTGTATTAGTAACTTCCAAACAACTAAGAAAACCGTCTGTTGACACACACAAGTTTGTGCAAACCTTACAAATGAAGCCTATAAATACTTTAAATCGCTCTGCTCCTTTCTTTGAATACAGATTTGTGTGATTATAAGCTCTCACACCACCAATAGTAAGAGTTAGCTTATTCCCGTTCACCGTTTCGTAAATCGTAGGAATCTGAATAATAAAAGCACATCTTTCGTAGTAGATAGTCTTATCACTTTCAAGAAGTTGATTTGCAGGTTTATGTATTGCCTCTGGTATTCTCCCTTTAATAATGTGACTTACACGAATATCGGGCTTATCAATACTTTCACCACTGAAAAACGTATTTGCAGCATCATAAACAGTATCAATAAATGCAGGGTGAGGAATTGTAAGCTCATTATCTTTGGCAAATACGGGTGTAATACAATCTTCTTTCAAATGTTGCATTGTTACTTCCATTGTATTAGCTTCCAAGAAATGAGGATTCTCTTTCTTTACTTTTGGCTGTTCTTCGATAACTGTTGCCTCTTCTGCATACAAACCAAAGTTACTTTCTCTTCTTACCTGTGGCACATTGCCAATAATTTGTAGATTTCTCATAACGAATAAGATTTTAAATGATTTATAAATTGATTACGTGGATTGAAATATTTTTCATTTCTCTCCAACTACCCTAGGGCGGCGTAAAAGGGTACTCTTCACGCGCTCACATAACTTTCAATTCAGTAAATCATAGGAGAAGTAAGCTGATATATATTTAAGCTCCTGTTTTTAATGGGTAGGGGTATTATATATAAAGTACCTGTACTATATTGCGTGCTCATGTATTACTATGTACTATAATAGAAAACAGGGTATTATACTACCATATAAAGATATACTAAGTAGTAATATCAGAAATAGAGAATTGTTTATTTTTTTACTTCATTTATAATGAGTAACTTTGGGTATTCATAAAAATCAAGAACAGTCTGTTTGCCAAGTATTCTACTCCTTGAATTTTGGATAAACCAAACAGGCTATATTTGTATTTTCCCACACTTCCATTGGGAAAATTAACTCTCATATTTAAAATTGCGAACCGCTATATTCTCCGTACTTATGGAGATTTTAGCAGTTCAATAAAAAAAGCCGCATTTGACTGTTTTTAGGCGTACAGTCGCTTGCGGCTATTTTTGTATTCAGTTGGCTAGTAATACACTTTACTTATTATGCTTCCCATATCGGTCTTATTTTGTCTTATAGGAGACATTTTCCATGCTATACTCTCCAATTTAGAAAATAATATATATAACTTTTAATCTTTAAAAACTAGGATAGCCAATCTGCCACCCTGAAATATTAGTTTTATATGTATATAAAGTTCGATTTCTTTAGTAATAGGGGAAAATGTGTGGTATATTATATAATTATTACTAGACACTTTTTCCCCACCACCTTACCTATGTAAAGCTAAAAATGACTTGTGATACTGGCAACAACATTCATCTTTGCCTTACATGGAAAAAATCACTTTTATTGCATCCTATTCTACAAAACAGGTATATATAGGGGAAAAGTAGTACATTAATATATTATATAATAAAGAACATTTTTTCCCCTTACTTGGGAATTATGATATTCCCATTATCGTCTATCTCTGCTATTTTATTTACTTTCTTCGTGGGTAGTTTTTTCTGCTTGGAAAAGTCGTTTTCCAATAGAATATTTTCAGTATGTAAAGTTAAGGGAGTAGTAATTGATACTAAATCAGCGCCAACAAGTTCTATTATATACTTATCATAAGTCTTTTTATCTATTCTGATTGCTTTGATTATATTTTTCTTAATCAGCTCTATATTGCCATATTGGGATAATAGAAGTAATTGGATAAAGAAACCTTTCGTTGCTGCATCCAGTTTGATTAATGCAAACTTATTGGAGATAGTGATACATTGTTCTTCCATTGCAGGAATATGATAAATATTGCGTCTAGTTGGATAATAAAAACCATTGTCCACAAAATAAGGCTTGATGTCCAAATACTCTTTAAATTTCTTATTAAAACTGCTTAGTGATTTATCTCCACTTGTTCTTTTTAATTCATCTAAAGTAATCCTCACATTATACCAATCATCCCTTGAAAGAGACAAGCAGAAAAATCTATAAATATATGCAGGTTTGAATCTATTTAGAATGGAAT
Organism: Bacteroides faecis; assembly: GCF_020091505.1. Classification (NCBI taxonomy): domain Bacteria; kingdom Pseudomonadati; phylum Bacteroidota; class Bacteroidia; order Bacteroidales; family Bacteroidaceae; genus Bacteroides; species Bacteroides faecis. The sequence goes on from NZ_CP081916.1 coordinate 2,954,428, forward strand.
AATTTACGGTTGCACTGCTTTTGCAGAATTTGGGTAGAATATTCATTAGTAGCGGATTGAATATTGTTTATAAATAGTAAATCTTTCTTCTCTTTTTCTATCTTGTAGTAATAAGCACTACCAAAGTAAATCTTTGCTTCTTTTCGATTATTAAATCGCTGTCCTGTAGGAATATGGATAATCATAGGTCATAGGTTTATTTTATAAATGATGTATCTGAATCTAATTAATGTTGTGGTGCAAAATAAATCGTATATACTTTTCCTTGTATCTTCCTTTTGCTTTTAATATAGCCATTTGAGCTAGCCCATAAGCCAACCCTTAGCTTATTATCTGTAATTCCTTGTTTTAGTGCTTTTTCTCTGATTTCTTCATAGGTGAACGTTTGCATAGTACTATTTAAAATAAACACATAGCGAAAAAGTAAATTTGGGCAAAGCGTAGCGAATTAGCTGATACAGCGTTCGTTACGCTTTGTTTTTCTATGGGGCAGAGCCAACAGAAAGCCAATATAAAGCCAAACTGCGCAAGAGTTCAGTTACCACCTCATTACTCCCGTAACGGGTGCAGATTTCTTGCTAAACAGTTCTGTTTCTGCGTTTTGCGTCGATTTGCATAGCTGTCGGTAACTCACTAATAACTAATTTTGTAACGTGGGAAGATGCAAACAAATATAAGGCTTCTATAACAGACACAACCTTTCTAAAAACAAAAGGAGAAATGTCATATTCTGCTATAGATATGTTGACAGGAGAGGGTTTTAATGAGCAATACGCCTTTAATCAAGTAGCCTATTTGAAAGCACTTGAGAGAGCTAGAAAACATCTGTCATTCCAAAACGGTCAATTGGTTTTCCTCATAAAAAACGGAAGCGATATATATATCAGAAGATTTATACAAGTTCATTTCCGAAACGTTCAATTTATGGAATGAACAATTAAAATCTGGGAATTTTGAATTAAAAAAAGATGAAAAAGGACTTTACGACTTATACCCAAAAGCAAATACAGATTTGTAGCTATGAATAAAGAAATGAACTTGGAGTACTTCAACTGTATATTACTAAATTATATCCTCTAAGATAGTCATCCCATTTGGCGAATGAAAAGAGATTGATATGTAGATTATGTAAACTGTTAATTTTTACTAATAATAGGGAGGATAAATTTTATTTAGTATTTTATTCCATTCTTAGATACAAGATATATTTATAAATTTGGGACGTTTTATAAAAAACATAACCTCTCAAAAGGATAAAAGACAAACGCTGGGATATTTACAGTGCATACCATTATTAATATAAAAGCGCTTCTCATTATCCATTTTGAAGCTATTTTATCAATTAATAAACAACAAGTATGGATAAACACATTATCGGTGAAAACGCCGGGATTTTATGGCGTTTCCTGAGCACGGACGCACACAAAAAGTGGTTACTGACAGAAGTTAAAGAAGGTACTGGATTGGACGATAAGGAATTAGCCAGTGCAATCGGATGGTTGGCACGTGAAGACAAAATCCAGTTTGAATTACAACATTTAAACGGAAAAGATAAAACAGCATATGTATATCTTATGCTAAACGTGTATTTCTAACAACAAGCCTCTGGCGGTAGCTCGCTGGGGGCTTCCTAACCTTTGCACATATAAAACTATATCGGAGTATTACACCACAAAAACAAGCTGCCAATTATTACAAGATAATATCGTGTGTCTGGTTGATTGGTATGATTCTTCCATAATGCGGACAAATCCTAGTAACAAAATGATAACGTGAACATACCACTAATATTTCAGCCCGTGAAAGGAACGAATAATTTTCTTTTTTCGCAAGTGTCTTTGTAAAATAGCCGCTGACAGTTCGTGTTTTCGGAAAAAAGATATTATATTTGCAAATGAAAGAGTTATTTGACAGCGAAGCAACGCAAAACGCTGAAATTTGTATAGTTGCTAAATCGTTACCTCTATTTTTTAAATAATTCGCTAAAAGTTTATTCTTCAATCGGTTAAGTCAAACCGATAAAAATCTAAAATAAAAAATGATGATAAAATAGTGTATCTTTTGTGTCTGTGCTATCTTATATACTATTTGTAATATATTGATACAAAGGTACTAAGTTTTTAGGGAGTGACCTAATACTAGTACCACAAACTGAAAAAAACGACTGGAAGTATTGATAATGATTATTCGTGAAGAATATGTTTCATTGGCAATCGTTGATAATTGTTTGTTTTTCATTTCCCCTTTCTGTAAGAATAATCAATTTCCAATATTCCCAAATTACCAATCTGTGGTAATTTTTTAAAATATTCTTGGATTGTTAATTGCTTAAAACTTGAAGAAATAGGATAAGAGCAACCACCAGTTTGTATACTTTGGTAATATTCTGTTATTAATTTAGTATTCATATCTACTGTATAGCCATCTGGGAGAATAGCCGCTATTGGGCTCTTCGCTGTTTTTCTTATAGCCACAATTCTTTGCATTTTGCTTTTGAAAGTAATGATATAGAATCCTTGCATCAAAGTAACTGGTAAATAAATAACTTTCTCTAAATGCTTTTTGAATAATTCTGCTCTTTCTTCATTACCTAAACTAGACAGTTCTTCTGTATCTATATAATTAATAAGACTTTCTTTGTTTGTTATAAGTTTTACTTTCTCTTTATTGCAATGGGATATTTCATCTTCTAATTTGTGAATTTTATTTTCTATAGTCAATTGTTCATCTTGTATAGCATTAGCTATGGATTGACTTTTGGCATGAATATACCTTTCTATTAATCTTTTATTGTCTTTATTTAGACTTTCTATTTCAATGTTTTTATTTTCTATTTTTCGTTCAATACCTTTTATTTCTTCATCTATTTCGTATATTTTTTGTTCAGTTTTAGCCATGAAAATGAATATTTCATCTGTATTATGGATGTACTTAAAAACATTGAATATGACTTCATTGGTAAATTGATATGATATTTCATCTTTGTATTGACAATGTATTGGATTGTCTTTAGCACTCACATCATTACATCTATAGACCATTTTCTTTATACCAGATGCATAACCTTTGTCTTTTACCATCATTCCTCTTCCGCATCTGCATTTTATAATACCTCTAAGTGTATTGAAGTAATTATTACCAGTTGAGCAAAATTTATGATTATCTTTGAGCATTTGGTTTACTCGCTCAAAATCACTTTCAGAAATAATAGGAGTGATTTTATTTTCAATAATATTGGGATTGTCTTTTCTGTCGAAGCTGTGAATTCTTCTTCTAATTCCTTTATATAAAATATTGCGAACTAATACGCTTAATAATTGCCTTGTAACAAAGTTTCCTCTAAATAATATATTTCTATTATTGAAGTATTTGGCTATTTTTCCTAAAGAATAACCCTCAAGAGCTAATTGAAATATCTTCTTAACATTGGCTACTTCTTCTTCGTTTTCGATAAGTATTTTCTTTGGTCTACTTCCATTAGGATTGTAAATAGCATTGTATCCATAAGGAATTTTAGCATCAACAACAGCATAAGGATTTTGACTTAATAACGCTTGTTTCCCTTCTTGATTTTTACGTTTTATTTCCTTACGGTCTTGTGCAGCCCTAAAAGCTCCAACAAGTAATATAATTAATTCTGTAATATCTAGTGTTGAATGAGCTTCATATACTTTACTTGGAGCATCTAGGAAAATTAGTGATAATCCATTGTATACAATATTTTGGATTATGTTTATAGTTTCTAATATTTCTTCTTGTCTACTAAGACGAGATAATTCTGAAACGACTAGTATATCTGCATCTTTACCTGTAAGCGCTTGTAGTCTTAAATAGCCAGGTCTATCGGATTTTGCACCAGATATACCAAAATCAATAATCTCTTCATTAGCCTGTAAATTATTGTTTTTACAATATTCCTTAAACTTTATTCTTTGTCTTTCAACATCTTGGTGTGTTGTGGAAACTCTAATATAGGCTATTGCTTTTTTATGGTTCATGGTAATTGCATTATATTTGGTGCAAATATAATATGTTTTCTTGTCATGGGCAAGTACGTTATGTTAAACGAATATTCTTGTCAGATATCTGCGAATCGTATCGGATTTGAGGGGAATGGTGGCCCATTCTCGTTGATGCAGCTGAAAGTAATTCAAGAGGTGATAACATTGATTATCTTTACTGTTTTTACAACCATTTTCTTTAAAGGAGAGACTTTGCACTGGAATCATCTGGCAGCATTCGTTTGCCTGATTGCAGCTGTCTACTTTGTGTTTATGAAATAAAAAGGTCTTTAGTCAATAACAAATGATCGGAGATAAAATATGGTTGATTTTATCTCCGATGTTTCTCTAATATACTTGCTTCAAATTAACTGCGCATCCAGTTGGAGCCGCAATCTCCAGAGCATCCGCAGCTATTGGCACATATTTCCCAAGTTGTGTCTTGCAATAGTTTCATCGTCTTACCATATTTTTCATTGATGGAAGATAAGTTAGTCAATTTAAAATTCATAATGTTAATATTTTAATGATTTGCCCTGTTTGTGGTAAAGGCAATTAACCTTCCGTTATAAATCATCCTTTATAAAATTGATGCCTGGCAGCAATGAATTTCAATCACGCATCAACCAAAAGCTCTTTAAAGCTCCGATTAGATTGAATAGATCAGCAGTTCCGCAACTTTCGTATGCTGAATGCATGGCCCAGGTGGAAATGCCGATTTCTACGCATTTAATCTCCACCTGTGTTTGCATAAATGCACTTATTGTACCTCCTGTTCTGAGGTCTGAATTAGCGGCGGCTTTTTGAAAAGGAATATTCTTCCGGTTGCATGCTTCTTGAAATACGGCAGAAGAAAATGCTGTTGTAGCATAATGCATATTTGCATCATATTTTATGACTACTCCTTTATTTATTATCGGGCTGCATGTTGGATCGCTGCATTCCATGTAGTTAGGATGTGCGGCAAAAGAGGTATCCAAGGATACTGCGAATGAATGGTTGATTAGTTTTATAACATCTTCCTCATTGCCTCCTATGCTTTTTACTACTTTGGTTAGTACATTTCTCAAGAGTGGAGTATCAGCACCACCTAAAGTAGAGTTTGTCTCTTCTTCGGCATCGAAAAAGGCTATCATTCTTGTTGCATCGTCCGCGTTTGCATCAGATAGTTGTATTTCCGTTTCGATGTCCGGTAGTTTGGTCTTTGAAAGTTCAGAGTTGGCGTCAGTTAAAGCCTGTAATGCTGCATATACCATCACTAAATCATCCTGCCGAGGAGTAACTATGAAGTCTGAATTCACCCCAACTAATCGTCCTTTTTCAATCGGATAGAGGTATAATTCATAATCCAGAATATCTTCTTTCGATACATTTAATTTGTGAGCCATAAGATCAAAAAGTATATTTTCACTCATATCTTTGTAGCTCATACCCATGATTGGCAACATTTCTTTTTGCTTGGAAATTATGCCTTCTGTTTTTCCTTTTGTCAAATGAAAAGCCACATTGGGAATAATCAGTATGGGATCTTCTATATCGATCAGACGTATTATTGGCTGAAAAGGGGATTTGCCTTTTAATGCAACTCTTCCGGCTAATGATAAAGGGCGGTCGAACCATGTTGATAAAATAGGCCATGTATACCCCTGAGTATTCAGCCGAATGTAGCCGTCAGAACTCACCATTTGCGCTATTGGTTTTACTTTGAAAGCTGGTGAATCTGTGTGTGCACATACCAAGCGTACTCCCTCGTCTATGACTGTTTGTATATTTGGCTCACGAGAACTCATGCAAAATGCAATTAATGCCGAGTTGTCCTGTTCGATAAAATATCTTCCATGTGGTTTTAAATCCCATTTTTCGTCAATAGACAGTGATTCAAACTTATGCTGTAAAAGTTTAGATTTTACATTCTCTATGGCGTGATATTTGGTAGGACTTTCAGATATAAAGTCGATAAAATCTTTAGCTACATCTATATGTTCTTTCATAGTATTCTTGTTTATATGTCTTATGATTGCATCCAGTTAGAACCACAATCACCAGAACAACCGCAACTGTTGGAACATATTTCCCAAGTCGTATCTTTCAGTAATTCTATTATCCTGTCGTATTTTTCATTGATGACAGATAAGTTGCTTAATTTAAAATTCATAATATTAATATTTTAATGTTTTGCCCTGTTTTCGGAAAGGACAATTATCCATTTTGAAGTTCTTCCATAAATCCTGTTTGTTCAAGAAAGGATTGTGTTTGAATGACTCCTTTGGCAGTCATTGCTAATTCTTCATTGCTAAAATCTTTTAAAGCATAATATTTTTCGGGTGTTTCCAGCATTTGGCCTATCATCCATGAACCTGCTAATGCGCGAATTTTTGTAATAATGCAAGTGTAGGGGTCACGTTTTGATATATCGCCATATGTAATATAGTTGCCACCATAGCAGGTAGGACAGATGGTCTCAAGGATACATCCCTTGCACTGCTCATCTGACAGATGACAGGGTGAAGATAAGTCAATGTCATCTAATTTCACCCCTTTCTCTTTGCTGACTTCATAAAATAAATGACAGGGAAGACACTGCCCATCCGGTGTCCAACAGCGCATAATAGTACCTGCACCACATAATTTATCGAGCATATTGTTTATGCCTGCTGCCACAGCTATAAATTTTATATTTAACATTTCCACAGGCAATATATTAGGATGGTTCAAATAATATATGGCAAGTTTCATCAATTGTTCCTGGAGTATTTGTTGATAATCTATTGCTTTCCCAAATTCGTCTTTATCCCAAGCCACTCCACAAGCAAAAGTACAATTATTGCGGCTGAAACCTAACTCATGTATATGGATAACACCTTCTGCCAGGGATTTCAGTGTACCGGGTGAAGGAGTCATTTTCACTCCCTGTTCAGGCCAGTTCTCAATAAAAAAGGGGATGTCAATCTTATCATAAGAATTTGAACGATTGCGATTATGCATTTCACGGGTTCCGTCCAAGCTTAGTCCGACAATGAATCTTTCTTTATTTTTCATGAGCCATTCTTTCACTTCATTATGTATAAGAGTGCCATTGGTTGTTGCATAACAAATATATTTTGTCGGCCACTCTTGTGCCCATAACCATTCGCAAATATCCTTAATCCGTTGAAATGCTATAAATGGTTCTCCACCATGAAATAGTATTTCGACATAATCTATTTGTTCTTTTTTAGCGCGTTCGAAAGTGGATTTTATGCCACTTTGAGCTATATTCAAGGGCATTAAATCTTTGCCTTTTATGTGCTCGTAGCAGTAGACACAATTCAGATTACAGGTCTCCGTCATATATAGAGTACATGTGCATCTTTTTAGTTTTTCATATCTGAAGGTTCTTTTCTCCATGTCTTTTATAATATGTAAAGGTCAATTGCCTCCAACAATAGCACTCGATATACCAAATACGATGAGAACCGCTATTCCGGTTCCAATTCCTCCCCAAAGTGAATGGTTGCTGATACCAACAACCAATCCTGCTATAACGGATGATAAAATAGGTATCCACACGAAACGTGCAAGTCGCCCTAGAATTTGTGCAGCAAGGAATAAGACGAGAAGTCCTCCTATAATTTCCAATATAATCATCTTAGCTGAGTTGTTATTTAGCAGGATGTGTCCAATACTTTCTTCCATCCTGACAAATAATAGTCAATTGACCGCAATCTTTGCATCGGTAAATATCTTTCGGACGGACATTACCTACCGTATCCCAATACATATCCTGATCTTCGCTGGATAAATCTCGGAAATCGATATTTGCAGTGTTATAGCTGTTGCAATGTTCGCATCGTTGTCCGCTGAAAAAAGTATTCCAGAATCCCATGATTAATATATCTATTTAATAATTCCTACTCTGTTTGGGCTTTTCGGATACTGCCATTCATTATGATTATATCTATAATGAATATCTTTGAGTGCAAACATAACGAATTATAGAATTATATATTAAATATCATGCCTCCGATTGGTTGACATGTAAACCAATCGGAGACATGATGTGCCAAAATCTTACTTCTTGAACTGTTGGCGCTGATTATTCTTGATTGTTTTTTTTCTTTATATCTTCCGAATAGAGTGAGAAGAAATCAAAATTTAGGATAGCGGATATTCTGGCAAGCATTTCTGTATCTACAGAATATTTTTCAAAAATCTTGTATACGTTTGCTCTGCTGCATGATAAATGTTTTGATAGCCAGACTACTGTCTTCTGACGTTCTTCCATTTTCTGTCTGATTTGTTTGCCGATATGAATCATAAGGATGTTGTGTTTTGCTGATAGGTCCCCATGCTCAGCAGTGTGTGTCATGTTGATGTGTATACATACGAGAAGACGTGGGAGCCTGATATCTGCTTATCCCACCTTTTAGGCTCTCGCATTGCCTTCCTCAGAGGATAAGCAACGCCAGTTAGCCCACGCCTGTATGATATACACTTCCTCTTGTCAATTGTTCATTGACAAGTATAAAATGATACAATCATACCACGTAGACGCCTTTGTTGCCTTATCTTCTCTGAGTTTTGGATTTGCGAGATTCAAAAGGTCGAAGATGAACGCATGAAAACGTCTCTCAATATGTATGTTCCATGGCATTATCTCAAATGCACAATTAGAACTTTACAAAAGTATACTTTTTCTGTTGGCGATGCAAATCTTTTCCGGGCTTTTCTTGTTTACAGGTAGTACAAATGATTTATGCTTAATACGATCCACTTCTTCCGCATAAAACTATGTCGTTTGTATTTAGAGATTTACAGTGAATTCTCCTTCGCAGCGCAGAATGACACCGGCTCTCATTTTTCTTCATTATTACGCCAAAAGAGACAAAATCCTACCTCCCTAACAAAGAACTGACACTCCGCGTTCAGCCTTTTCAGTTTCGCTCGCAAACGCCCTTGCAGAAGGGGATGCCGGCTGAAGGCACTATTTTGCAACCTGTCCCTGATAAGCTCAGGGAGGGGGGGGCAGTGGTTTCAGCCCTTTCAGTCGGGAAGACCATAAATTCGGAAGCTAATAATATCTGATTCAATAGAGCCTGTATTTACTTCAAACAGAGGTTCTATTGAGGATAAACAAAATCTCTGTTTGAGGCAAATGGAACCTCAGTTTTTTCTGAGCTATAGATCGGTTTATTCATTTAAAATAAGCTAGTATACCATCCACTTTTACCTCGGAGGTGAGTATCCTTCATCTCGGTGGTGAGTGAGATTCACCTCGGGTCTTGCGGAGTGCAGCCCGTATATAAAGTAACGATCACTCGCAGGTAGAGTAACCATAGGCAAAACAAACAAAGAATTTATGTAGGATCAAGGCTGAAAGGGCTGAAACTACTGCCCCCCCTCCCTGAGCTTATCAGAGACAAGTTGCAAAATAGTGCCTTCAGCCGGTATCCCCTTCTGCAAGGGCGTTTGCGAGCGAAACTGAAAGGGCTGAAGGCGGTGAGTACTCTGTAATAGTGTGTGGAGTAAAGGTACTGCATCTTTCATTCCAATGTTGTACATCTTCGACCCAAACGTTGTACAAGAACCGGACCACTTAAGTACTTGTCACAAGCAAGTCTTGTACTTATCGGGAAGTACTCTAATACAAGTTTGATTTATTTTGCATGGGAGTCTTACTCAGAAATAAAAGAATGCTCTATTTGAAGTATCGTTTCATACCATCCGTATAGTAAGTTTTAAATTCTCCGTTTTCACCGCTATATATAAAGTAAGCGTCAATCATTGGATTTGCTTTACAGAATTTCTCCGCTTCTTCCAGCCCCATCACCATGAAAGAGGTAGCCAAAGCATCGGCTGTCATACAGTCTTCTGCAACCACTGTAGAAGATAGAATGCTGTGTTGTACCGGATATCCTGTTCTGGGGTCGATTGTATGAGCATACTTTTTGCCATCCTTATAATAATAGTTGCGGTAGTTTCCCGAAGTAGCCATACCCACATCTGTCAGGTTGAGTATAGTCTGTATATCTTGCTTCACGGCCAGTGAGTCGTCGTAAGGCTTGTTGATACCGATGCGCCACAGGTCTCCTGTCGCATTCTTACCCTTTACCACTACTTCTCCACCTATGTCGACCATATAGTTTTTGATACCCTTCCGGTCAAGCAGATGTGCTACTACATCTACAGAATATCCTTTTGCCACAGCACTGCAACTGAGCATCGTACGTGGGTCTTGCTTGATAACCTTGCCGTTCTCTAACTTAACCTTTTCGTAGCCGGTGAATTGTAACAGACTGTCTATCATCAATGAATCCGGGAAAGTTCCTTTCTTAAATCCGAACCCCCAGGCATTGGCAAGAGGTGCTACTGTAATGTCGAAAGCTCCTTCCGTTTCGCGGGAGATTTCCATAGAGCGATTGAAGCAAGTCTGGAAGAAGCTGTCTGTTACCAGCTCTTCATTACGATTGACACGACTGATGACAGAACTGTCATTGAACGGTGACAGAGACTGATCAAAACGTTTCAGTTCCGCTTCTATCTCCGGTTTCAGGTCGTCTTTACACTGGTATGTAATTTTATATACTGTTCCAAAGACAAAACCGCTGGCAGTGTTAAAATCAGTCTTTTGATTACGCCTGGCTAATATCCAGATCGTTGCCAGGATCAGGAAAGCCAGCCAAAGGAAGCTTTTTTTTGTTTTCATACACTTTTCTTTTTTCTATAATTGGAGGAACAAGTTTCTATGATTGGAAGAATAAATGTTCTATCAATATTTTTAATCCGATAAATACCAGAATGATGCCGCCCCATAATTCTGCTTTTAATTTCCGTGCACATCCGCAGCCACATTTGATGCCGAAGAAAAGGCCGATCAGTGACATGACAAATGAGACGAATCCGATGATAAGGATGGGGGAGAGGATTTCAGTATAGTCGTTGATGCCGAGAAAGGCAAAGGAGATACCTATGGCCAGAGCATCGATGCTTGTCGCTATTGCCATCGTAAACACAACTTTCGGACTTGCCGGATTAAATGTCTGGCGACACTCCTCGTCTTTAAAAGATTCAAGAATCATGCGACCGCCCAGAAAGGCAAGAATAGCGAAAGCAATCCAATGGTCTATACTTTCTATTAGGTGACTGAAACTTTTTGCAAACATCCATCCGATAAAAGGCATGAGAGCCTGAAAAAGCCCGAATGCCAGAGCCATGACCAGCATCGGTCTCCATTGAGTACGTTTCAAAATAATACCGCTTGCAATTGAAACAGCGAAACAATCCATCGCCAAACCTATTGCAAGCAGCCAAATTTCTAGTCCTGTCATTATTCTTTAAAGAGGTAATTTGTAAATGAGGGAATAGGTAATTCCCATGTTATTTGATTTAAATTTTCCGTAGCCGGGTACATACCAAGGATTGGCGTATTCATTGGTCGAAGCATTTGTCTTGTATTTCATGCGTACAGACCAGCCCATATTGAAATTCTTATAAATGCGTACTTTGACGCCTACCACTAATTCGAACCACTGCATAGACCCCTTCATCCCCAAATGACTGAAAGGGATGCTTCCTCCCCAATAGTCGTCTTCCAGACTTGGATTTCCGATACTTCCTCCCCAAATCGGGTCATCAACCGGCATGGTAGACACATCATATTTGAATGAACTGAACGCATAGCGAAGACCTACATACAGATAGCTGTTCTTTTCTTTTTTCTTTGCCATCGTGTTATAGTCCACGCCGATCCGGAAGAATGGGGCAGCCTTGCTTTTGTAGTGTATTCCCGTTTCATTCCATGTATCTGTTCCTCCCATACCAAACTCGATAGTTGGGATGAATTTGTTTTTAAGATTGACACCTATGCTGACTTCGGAGCTCATAAAGTCGCCGCCTAACATCTTACTTCCGATGCCATATAAGTCCACGCCGACATACGTCCCATTATAAAACGGGATAGTGTCGACTACAACCTCTTTCTTCTTCTGGTCTCTTTTCTGTACGGGAGCCGGTCGTTGTTGTTGCTGTTGTGCAATTGACGGTAGTCCAATACAAAGTAGGAGCAACACACTACTCAATCGTAGGAGGTGTACGGTCGCGATACTTATAGAATATTTCCAAATTCTGAATTTCATTTGTATTGGCTTCTTTATTTAATATACGAAGTGAGTCTATTCTTTCTGAGCTATTTCTGGTATTTCCGAATCTAGTGCCGAGAATGTTTTGCTTCATCATGTATCCACATTCCATAGACTGGAAGTAAGGTGTGTTTTGTTGTACAATATATAATGTATCAACGTCGTTCGGTCTGCGTTTCGGATCGTAACGGAAAACAAATACAGTCGTATCACTGGTATATCGCAACGGCAACATCAGGGTATGCACATTTTTCTCGTTGTTGAGAATGATCGAATCTGTCCCTAATGCTGTAATAGTCAATGAGTCCAGTGTGTCTTTTACTCTGTCATCGGTTATTTCATCAAGAGTATACAATGTGCAGTACATCATAGGACGTCCTGCCAATGAACAATCATTTTCGTCCGAACACGAACTGCCGATGCTTATACATGCACCAACAATTACTAATATTAAAAAGATACGAATTAAATTCTTCATAATCTCGGTTATTGGGCGTGAATTAAATTTTCTTTTCTATCTGATAATTGTTCCGTTCGGGGGCATTACGTGAAATCAGTTCTCCCAAGAATCCGGCAAGGAATAGCTGTGTACCGATAATCATCGCCGTAAGCGATAGGTAGAAATAAGGGGAATCGGTTACAAGCCGGTAGGGGAGACCGTTGTACATTGCATGCAGTTTGCTTACACCAACAATGATAACGGAGATCATTCCGATAAAGAACATGAGTGATCCCAGCAATCCGAAGAAGTGCATCGGCTTCACTCCGAATTTGGAAAGGAACCAAAGAGAAATCAGATCCAGATATCCGTTGAAGAAACGGTTGAATCCGAATTTGGTAGAACCATATTTACGTGCCTGGTGGTGTACCACCTTCTCACCTATCTTCTGGAATCCGGCATTCTTTGCCAGATAGGGGATATAACGATGCATTTCGCCATACACTTCGATGTTTTTCACGACATCTTTGCGGTAGGCTTTCAGGCCGCAGTTGAAGTCGTGCAAATTTGGAATGCCTGATACTTTGCGTGCGGTAGCATTGAATAACTTGGTCGGTAGTGTTTTGGATAGCGGATCATATCTTTTTTGTTTCCATCCGGATACCAGATCATATCCGTCTTCCGTAATCATCCGGTATAATTCCGGTATTTCGTCCGGGCTGTCCTGTAAGTCGGCATCCATTGTGATCACCACCTCTCCTTGTGCTTCTGCAAATCCACAGTAGAGTGCGGGCGATTTACCGTAGTTGCGGCGGAACTTGATGCCTTTTACGCAGTCCGATTGGGCTTTGAGTTTTTCTATCACCTCCCATGAACGGTCTGTACTTCCGTCGTTAACGAAAATCACTTCGAATGAGAATCCGTTGGCTTTCATTACCCGTTCTATCCAAGCGTAGAGTTCGGGCAGTGACTCTTCTTCATTGAATAATGGGACTACAACTGATATATTCATTTTTTATAATTATGAATTACGAATTATGATTAAACCGGGGTATTGTTTTCCGGTCGTGCTTTCTTCATTACCATCAATCCGGTAGGAATGGCCAGTAAACTTCCCCAGAATACGTCCCATGACAAGAGTTGCATGGTGATATTGATGGACGTAAGTGAACGGGCGGTATCTATCGTTTCTTTTATTATCTCTTGATTTTCCATCAAAGCGGGTGTTTTGGTCATCAGTTCGTCCCATAACTGGATATAGGAGTTGATGATAAAACCGTGGTCAATGAACTGGAAATAAGCGTAGTGTGCAACGGCTACCAATAAGGAAGCAAACATGTACATGAATATGGTAAAAAGAACCGCATGTGAGAATTGGATACTTCCTCCGCATATTTTATCACGATACATCTTCACGTAGTGATAGCCAATGAATGGCACTGCCAACGTCAGAATTACAAATAATAGCGAAAGGAAAGGGATGTGGAATCCCAACGGAAATAAAATGAACTTCAATATCCAATAGATTCCCATATACGTGCCAAAGTGCATGGCATATTTCTGTAAATAGCTTCTGTTCTCTGTCATCTTCGTTAATAAATTGCGCACAAAGGTACAAATAATATCGGTTGGTAAAGGGAATATGGTTGTTAAAGTTAATAAAGCAGTAAAAGTTGCTCTCCGAATATTTTTTTAGGTTTTTAATTGCTTGAAATGTAGTGTGTTACTTTCTTTTATGTAAAAAAGTTATCTGAAACTATTGCAGAATTGATAAAAATGCCTACCTTTGCAACCGCAAAACGGGTAAGTCCTATACGGCCAGCTCCCTTCGAATCCTCCAGGGCTTGATCGCAGCAAAGGTAGTTGGTTGTAGCGGCGCGATATAGTAAGCTTACCCACCCGCCTCTTTAGCTCAGTTGGCCAGAGCACGTGATTTGTAATCTCGGGGTCGTTGGTTCGAATCCGACAAGAGGCTCAAAAAAGCATCCAGGTATTTACTTGGATGCTTTTTTCTTTTATATCCTGATTAAAGTCAATCTAACTTCTATATAATTTTATGCAGAGCCCTAAGATAAGCAGAATAATAAATAAGGTAATCCCGAATGCCCAGTAATTGATAACCCGTGACTCTGCTGTGAGTACATAATCATCGGCAAGAAGTCGGAAACCGTCTATTTTCCAGATCACTAAACTGTCCTTCTGAACTTTGGCGTTGGATGTGAGCAGCCTGCCGGGCATTGTCAATTCAAACTGTATGGCATGGTAGAAGGCTTCGGCAATATTGATTTTCTCTTCACAAAAGGTTTCCATCATTTCCTTATTTGTGTTATAAAGGTCTGAGAAATATTTCGTACTGCAAACCTTATCAAATAAGCTGCAGACTTCTTCAAGATCAGCATCCTCCAAACTATATCCTTTTTCCGATGAATATTTTTTGTAGACAGCATCTTTCAATTCCTCCAAGCGATGCAGACAGGCAGTATCTTTTTGTTGGGAAACGAAGTGATGGATGACTTCCCAATTAATTTCATAGATGCTGCGATTATACCATTCTCCGAATTTAGCTTCAAGTTTATCCAGTTTGTCATTCATTTCGATGCCGTTCATGCCTCTAAAAGCATCGTCGTTTCCATGAAACCAGATTATTTGCTCTTCTTTATTCAGATAATCACTAAGAGGTACGGGCCCTTTATCTTGAAGTTCTTTGTAAGTAGCGGTGTATATATAATAGGTATAAAACCATCTGAATTTCTTTTTTAGCTGTTCCATGGGGATAGCCATAGAATTTAGGTGTTCTTTGTTTTTGGCAACAGTGAAGTATTCTCCGTCCGTTACCGAAATTTTTTGGCAGGCTTTGACGTTCAGCTTTTCCTCTTCTCCCCAAAAGTTGAATTTGATTGTGGAGTCCAGATTTACTAGTTGCCAGTTGGCATCTGGTTGAAACAGAAATGGATTGTGTGTCTTATCTCCTGCAAGGAAGGCTGAATCACCCTGTGCGTAAATTTCTCTATACATGCTTCCATCCTTTTCTATCCGTGAACTCATCCGGTAGTAGGTGCTGCAAGAAGTCACGCTAAGTAGCAGTAGCATTGCCATTATGAAATAGTTAGTTTTCATATCCTGTCTATTTTAATCGTTTTTCTTTAATGACTTGTAAGATTTGCGCTTTTCGGAACTTCCGGTGTTGCGTATACTGAGAGGATAGATAAATGTTCTTTTCCTGAAGTCGCATTTCTTCCCAGTTGGCAGGTAATGGAATGCTGTTCGACCAATTATCATATTCATTTTGCTTTCCTGTTCTTTGAGATACAGGAGTGAAGCATGTGTCATTGATGAATAATAAAAGTAATAATGTTGCGGCAATGCCTGATGCCCATGCTCCTATGAGAAACTTTCTCTGTTTCTTTGGGGGCGAGATTCCGGATATCCTGTCGAGGATAGATGCTGTCAGTTCTTCCGGATTATCCAATATCGGTTGTCTGCTTTTGACTTCAGCCAGCCATTTCTCGTACTGTTTATCTTCTTGTTTCATAAGTCGGGATCTATTTGATTCATTTTATTACGTATATTCTTTCTGGCAAGATACAAGGTACTTTTTATTTTTTCGGACGATAATCCGGTGATAGTCTGTACTTCCGCCACTTCCAGTTCCTCTACATCGCGAAGCATAAAGACCAACTTCTGTTGGGGAGGCAGTTCGCTGGTATACCTCAGAATAAGCTCTTTCAACTGTTTGTTGGACAGAGATATTTCAATATTATCGTCTGAAGGAATATTTACCGAACCGGAAAAAGCAGATTCATTATCCAGAGGAGAATGACGTAACGAACGCAAGCGGTCATAGCAGGTGTTGCAAGTGATTTTATAGAGCCAGGTTGACAGGCGGTTTTCCTGATTATACGTTTTTAGGGATAACCATACTTTTACAAACGTTTCCTGTGTTATATCTCTGGCTTCATCTTCATCACAAAGTAACCGGAAAGCGAGTCGGAACACTAGTGGCTGGAATTCCGAAACCAATAGAGCGAATGCCCTTTTGTCATTCTGCTGACTCCGGTTTACCAGTTCCTGTATTTTTTCCTGATTCATCATTATTTATTCCTGTTTACTATATGATACGTAACCAAATGCTTCAGGTCGTTTGTAAAACATCAAATATATAAAAAAAATCCCCGGACAACGCATTGCCCGGGGAAAGATATCTAAAAAAGAAAATAAAAGTTATTTGATTCTCTTGTATCCGTATACAGCTAAGTCGCCAAGTTCTTCTTCGATACGGAGCAGTTGGTTGTATTTAGCCATACGATCTGAACGGCTTAATGAGCCGGTTTTGATCTGTCCGCTGTTGGTAGCTACCGCGATGTCCGCAATAGTAGCATCCTCTGTTTCGCCGGAGCGATGAGAAGTAACAGTCGTATATCCATGACGGTGAGCCATTTCGATAGCATTCAGTGTTTCTGTCAGTGAACCAATCTGATTTACTTTAATCAGGATAGAGTTTGCACAACCTTTTTCGATACCCATTGCGAGGAAGTCGACGTTTGTTACGAACAAGTCATCACCTACTAGCTGACAACGGTCGCCGATACGTTCAGTCAGTTTTTTCCAGCCTTCCCAGTCGTTTTCGCTCATACCGTCTTCGATAGAGTCAATCGGGAATTTGTTGATCAGTTCTTCCAGATAATTGATTTGTTCTTCAGCAGTGCGTTTTTTACCCTTTTCACCTTCAAACTTGGTATAGTCATAGATACCATCATGATAGAATTCGGAAGAAGCGCAGTCCATACCGATCATTACGTCTTTGCCCGGTTCGTATCCGGCAGCTTTGATGGCTGCGATGATAGAGTTCAGAGCATCTTCTGTACCTTCCAGATTAGGAGCGAAACCACCTTCATCACCTACGGCAGTGCTGAGACCGCGGTCTTTCAGTACCTTCTTCAATGCGTGGAATACTTCGGCACCCATTCTCAAACCTTCTCTGAATGAGGGTGCACCTACCGGACGAATCATGAATTCCTGGAATGCGATAGGAGCGTCACTATGTGAACCGCCATTGATGATATTCATCATCGGTACAGGCATTACATAAGTATTTGTTCCGCCGATATAGCGGTAGAGTGGGAGGTCAAGATAGTTAGCTGCTGCTTTCGCTACAGCGAGAGACACACCAAGAATGGCATTAGCGCCTAAGTTAGCCTTAGTCTTAGTGCCGTCCAGTGCCAGCATTGCGTAGTCGATTGCTCTTTGGTTGAGAGAAGACATACCGACCAGTTTCGGAGCGATGATTTTATTTACATTATCAACCGCCTTTTGTACGCCTTTACCACCGTAACGTTGCTTGTCGCCATCACGAAGTTCCAGTGCTTCATGTTCACCTGTGGAAGCACCTGACGGAACAGATGCGCGTCCCATGATACCAGATTCCAATACTACGTCAACTTCTACTGTGGGATTACCTCTTGAATCGAGAATTTCTCGAGCTACAATTTTTTCTATTTTCATCGTTTCTATTGTTTTGAATAATATTTTTGCAAAAGTACGGACTTGACGGGGAGTGGGAAATCACTATAAATAGGTATTCTTTCGAATCATATTCCCTAGATGTCATTAGTCCGGTCTTATAAAATAACAATGTGACGATGCTTTTTGTTTGAATGTGGATAGATGAAATTTGTGAAATTCTAATCCTCGATAATAACTCCCAACAATGGAAGCAAATCCATAGCCTGCAAAGAAGTAATGACAGCTCCTTTCAGATCGCTGATATTGAGTGTTATCCCGCCAATACGCGAAGTGCGAAGATCGATTCCCCGAAGCGGAGCGTGAGAAAAATCGGCTTCTACCAGATCGCAGCTTTCGAAGGCGACGGAAGAGAAACGACAATCATTGAAACTGCCGTTTCGGAGATGGCAGTGCGAGAAGCGTACCTGATTCATTTTGCTCATTGCCAGATTGATGTAAGCGGCGTTGCAGTCATGCAGCAAAACATGATTCATAGTCGTCTCAGAGAGATTGGTTCCCAATAATTTGCAAGAAATAAATTCTACCCGGTAAAGAGAACTTTCGGCAAAAGATATATTGGACAGGTCGCAGTTTTCAAACCGTACATCTGTCAGTTGGGAAGAACGGAACTTACATTCGCTGAATGTCTGATTCCGGAATGTGCAATTCTTGAAACTCTTGTAAGATTTGCTGATTCCTTCTTCTTTTCCTTTGCAGAATATAAGGTTTGAGACTGTTTCTTCTTTTTCAAGCAATTCTTGCAATGTGCTTGTACTGGTTTCCTGTTCCTCCATCATGGGAGGAACTACACGGACAGGTTTGGCTGCATTTCTTTTTATCATATTACATTTCAGAATAATTTTATCAATGAATGTCCCAAGTACAACATAATGAATCCTACAAATAAGCTGAGGCCTACATAGAGAGAGAGGTAGAAGAAATTGTCATCTTTAATTAACAGAAAGTTCTCATTCATGAACGTTGAAAAGGTGGTGAATCCTCCACAGAATCCTACCGTGAGAAACATTCTCAGATTGGGGCTCATCAGATTTCCCCGTTCGAAGAGTCCATAAAACAGACCGATGGCAAAACAACCGAGTATATTGACCAGAAACGTTCCCAAAGGGAAGGAAGGAATCAGGAAATTCTGAACGTAGCGTGAGATGAGATAGCGTAGTACACCTCCGGTAAAACTTCCCATTCCAATAAATAATAGAGTTTTGAGCATAAGCTGACAATTTAAGAGTTATACATTCAAATTGTAGGGATCATCAGCTCCAAAGGGCGGTTAAAGGCTAATCCCATAGCCGGTGCAAAGATAGAAAAAGATAAAACTATTTGCAAAAGGCTTCAAAATCTTTTTCAAATTGTTTGAACCCTCCGGTGTAAATCTGCTCTATCCGTTCAGAAACAGTGGATGAGTCGTCTTTGTTTTGTAGGGAAAGTACGAAATCACGGAATATCTGCCGGGGAGCTTTCTCAATCCAGAAAGTGACAAGCGCATGGGAGAGGATATAAGCATATTGTTCATCGGTTCTTTGTTGCTTCATGAATTCGTTTTGGCGGCTGTTGATGAAGGTAGGTAAATCAATGTCCCCCAGCATATATATGGTGCGGATTCTTCCTTTTTCGTATTCGGTAAATGTATGTTGGAGTCCTTTTTTATTGACTTTACAGTGCTCAAAGTATTCAGCAAGTCCCTCGTTGAGCCAAATTGGAGGGCGCCCTGCCGTAATTTGTAAGGTGAGGTGGTGGCTCAGTTCGTGATAGATGACACCAAGACCTTGTTGGTATTCTTTCTCCCTGCTCAATATGATGGCTTTCTGTAATCTGGAGATGTATATACCGTTTGTGCTTTTAGGGGGATGTATATTGAATTTATTGAGATAAACCAGAGCGTCTTCTCTTTTATTGAATACAGTTAATTTAAGGTTAAGCGTATCGGGAAGTCCGAATTGTGAGTAGAATTCGACCTCATATTGAAGGGTCAGTTCAATTTTCTGGCGCTCTTTGTCCGTAAGCGGGTCACCTTCATAGGCGATTCGTACGGTTTGTGCATGAAGCAGATCGCAAAGGCAGACAAAAGACAGGATCAGATAAAATGTACGCATATTGTTTCCCTCTATTTTGAATATTTCTGCTTCTGAAATTTCTTTTTCTCCCGTTTGGTCATTTCGAGCATAATCAACTCGTCATCTATAGCTGATTTATAGACTGCTTTCTCTTCTAGTTTTACATCTCCCTTGTCCGTACGGAATACAGGGGTAAAATGGGAATATGGATACCCCAACGGGCCGTTTGAATTAAACTTATTGTTATCAAGAAAAAAATAAGAGACGGATACTCCGAGTACTCCGGCTATCCCAATGGGTTGTCCGGTCATGACTTCTTCACCCGCATGGATGAAGTTTTGATGCATCATGAGGTAAGCGGCAAAAGTGTGGTCGGGGTGGTATATCAGCAATTGCTGTGGCAGTGCTGTCACACAGGCGACGCCTCTGCGGGTTGCATAGACGGTGTCTCCTTCCTGAATTCGGAATATCATTGTTTTGGCAGATTCCTGAAGGGCGATTTGCCATTGGGTTTCTTCGCCGGCCTTAACAGGGAGTGCATAGGGAGTGCTGATCTGAAAATCTTTGGGGAATTGTCCGCGGAAGAACATATATCTGCTTGAACCTATAAATGGATTGCTGGCATTAGAGCCTTTTTCTATTCTGAATACCGTGTTCTTTCCGGGATTCAAATTGTACGAACGGTCATTTTCGCGGAATAGATAATAGCTGCACAAGTCTTCGTTGTAATAGTTTAATTCCGTTCCTCCGTCTGAAGTTTGTTCCCATTTCGATTCAATAATACGGGGAGGCATTTCCATCAGTTTTCGTAGAGACTGGGCGGAGGCATAAACTGTAGATAACATAAAGAGTAATAATGCCGTGTATCTAAGATTTCGTTTCATAGTAGTAATATCAGATTATATGTTTTTCAAGTAATATATTTAGTCTACAAAATTATCAATTATATATTAATATCATTGCATTCTCTGAACTTTTTTGTCTCTATTATCCAATTAAGATGTAAGCTCTTGGAGTATTCAGTCCAAACTATGCGAATATATATCTTTATCTATACTGTATTTGTTGCTATCTGGCAGTTGTTTGTATGTTGTCCGGCTGTCTTTTCTATGATACATTGCCTGTATTTGTGTCTTTTTTACCTTTTATCTTCATCGTTCCACCCGGGTGAGAAGATCTCTTCATCCAGGTGGTGAGAACGTTTCACTAGAGTGATGAGACCTGTTCATCCGGATGGAACGCTGCTAACATTCCTTCAAATATGCAGTATGAATAGGTGATACACATACAAACATACTATATGTTATATGAAAAACAGTGGTGGATTTTATGTTCTGTAAGGCTTATTGTAGGGTAATGGATTGCTGATTCTAAGATTGATGAGAGATAATTGAAATATGAATGAGAGATAGTAAGAAATGGAACTATTTTGTAAGCGTCTCGGCGATGCCGTGTTTTTCTTCAAAAAATCTGATAATCCTTTTCTTTTCAGATTCTACTTCTGTTTTCCTTCCATTTGTGTGGCAATAAATCTCTATATATTTTCCTGTCTGTATTTGGTGGTAACTTCGCCGCTTTGTTAATCACATCGGCTATATATTCGAATGTATTTATGCCATGCATCCTGCACGAACATGCCAATGAATATAGTATTACCCCTCTTTCAGCTCCCTTATGGCTTCCGAAGAAAAGCGAGTTTCTTCTGGATAGTGATATATACCGATTATACCTCTCGACAAGGTTGTTGTCCAGATAATACTCCCCTTTGGTAAAGATATCCTCTATGGCCTTCCACTGGGATAGTGTGTAATTAATGGCCTCCGCCATTTGGCTTTTCGGTAATAAGTCCGGCTTTGCCTGCAGGCTCAATAATTTCTTTTTTATCTTCCTGAGTATTGGCGGGGCATACTGTTTTCTATGTGCAAGATTGTCTTTGATTGTCCATCCCTGATAGCCTGTCCGATGTTCATGTTCCTTTTGGTACAGTTGGTTTATCATTTCAACTATCTTTCGGGCGTCCGGTTCCTTATCCTGTTCAAGAAACTTTCGTTTGACGTGCTGAAGACATGCGATCCTCGTGATATTGTGATATTGGTCGGTTTCCAGTTTCCTGTATGGGGCGTATGCATCACTTTGTACTGTTCCTTTATAGGTTTTGAGGAAATCAAAAAGCACCTCCTGCCTGCGTGATCCGTCCTCATAGAAATAGAACACCAGCTTTAAGGTCGCCGCCGCCGCTGCCCAGATATACCCTTTTCGTACCCCTTTGCCTTTACTGTTCTTTTCCGGAACCAGTACTTTGTGATATGTTTCGTCACAACAG
Organism: Bacteroides faecis; assembly: GCF_020091505.1. Taxonomy (NCBI): domain Bacteria; kingdom Pseudomonadati; phylum Bacteroidota; class Bacteroidia; order Bacteroidales; family Bacteroidaceae; genus Bacteroides; species Bacteroides faecis. The sequence goes on from NZ_CP081916.1 coordinate 2,976,882, forward strand.
AGGTAGGGATCTTCAAGCACCACTTCCCTGAGTGCTTCATAGAGGTTTTCGAACAAAACAGCCGTTTTACCCAGCAGATGATGGGCGGTGGGCTTCTCGAGTTCGAACCCGTTCTCCCGAAAGAAGTTAACGATACGTTCCACACTCATGGAGTAGATATATCGCAACTGGCATAAACCGGCAACGAACGAACCGTCATATTGGGAATTCAGAAAAGGGGCGGCGGGGGCGCAACCGCTGAAGACCGTTTCATTAAAGCTATAAATATTCTGTCGATAAATGTACTTAATGAACTTTGGCGGAATATAGACATATCGGATAGAATCACGGTATCCCATAAACTTGGCAAGAGACATACTGAAAAGGGGATGGTCGGGATTGACTTCGATTATCTTTTCTTCCAGTTCAAAATGCTCTTTACGTTTGGAGTTGTTATTCCCCCGTTCTTTGGGGGAAGCGGACGGACGGGACGGAGCCGTCTCAGAAGCGGGTTGCGGCTTATCAGGTATTTGCTTTTCAGACTCATTGCTGATAAGCTTACTCAAACTGCGGCTAATGTTCTCCTGCTTTTTCAGTTTGCCGTTCTTCAGCGTCAGCGCTTCTTCCAGAGATTGAACGGCATCGGTCAGTTGCTTAACCTGTGAAGTCAGTTCACAGATCAGACGCTGACTTTGTTGCTCACGCTTGTCAGCAGCTTTAATCTGTTCCTTGAAATGTCTGTTCTGTTCCTCCAGAAGCTCTATGACCCGGTCTTTTTTCATACCTCAAAGATACGAAAAAAGAACCGGGCAACAAAGCTTTTTATTATAAATCTACGTTATAACACATTGTTTATCAATCATTTGGTGTTTCTATGACTTCAGCCGAAATCGTTTCCTGCACTTGGCTGACCGGAGGGAGACGCCCTGCATAATCAAAAAGAAACTCTTCCAGGAAAGCTCGTAAGCACCCGTAGAAGGATTAAAACGCGGGACTTCGAAGGTACCTTCTTCCAGGCGCTTCTGGTAAAGAATAAAACCATCCGTATCCCAACGTAAAATTTTAACCATGTCCCGTTTGTGGGAAAAGAAAACAAAAACATCTCCTGAAACGGGAGAAAGTGACATGTCGGACTTGACCAGCTGATAAAGTCCTGTCATACCTTTACGCATATCGACATAATGCTGGTACAGGTAATAACGCATATTTTCGGTTAAAGCAAACATGACTGCTCCTCCTGTATCTTACGGTTATAAAGGTCAATAAAACGGTGAATACCAAAAGAACTTCCCTGCTTGATGGAAATAATCACCCCATCCGGAAAAGTAATATTGATACCATAAAGCATATCCGAAGAAGAGGACGGACGGGCCGAAGGCGCAGATGAGGGAACCAAAGGACTGAAGCAGGGCACCGGCTTTTCGGAGGAAGAAGCCGAAAGGGAAGAACGAAGTTCACGAATGCGAATGCCGTGCCGAGAAAGCCAGAGTTCCATACCATGATAATTAACATGACACTCATGACAATAACTACGAAGAGTTAAACAGGGAGAAGATATCAGACGGGATTTATACTCAGACAGGGTTTGAGTGTATAAAGCATGTGCAGTCATATAAGTAGGAATTGATTAATATGAAAGCAAAGATATGAAGAAGTAGAATTAAAGAAAAGACGGCATCGCCGAGACGCTTACGAAGAAATGATGAGAGATAACCATTTTAAATGGATCTCTCATTTTGTATTGTTTTGATTATCTATATATTACCTGATATAGGATGAGACTATGAGACTAAAATATTTTTTTTATTTCTGAATAGGGGCGGGAGAATAAAGAAAAATCCCGTTTTGCGATGTGATAAAGTGCTATATCGCTCCATGCAAGCACTATATTTTTTCTATTGGAGGGAATTATTATATCTTTGATTATTAGATGTATATATGTTTTTTGATATCCGGGAATACTATATTTTAATTATAATCCGAAATGATGCTTGCTATTCCTCACTACATTTGCCATACGATTATTAACTAATTCATTTATATCATGAAGAACATGAGAATATTAACTACGACAGTACTCTGTCTGTTACTCTCTTTTTTTATGGGTACAACGGCAATGGCAGAAAGTATTACTTCTCCTGACGGACAATTAAAGCTTGACTTTTCGGTCAATACTCAGGGGGAGCCAGTGTACGAACTTTCTTATAAAGGAAAGGAAGTGATAAAACCATCAAAATTGGGACTTGAATTGAAGAACGATCCGGGACTAATGGGTGGATTTGCATGTATTGATGCAAAAACTTCCACTTTCGACGAAACGTGGGAACCGGTGTGGGGAGAGGTTAAATCCATTCGTAATCACTATAATGAAATGGCTGTCACATTGAATCAGAAAGCGCAGAACCGGAATATAATCATCCGTTTTCGTCTTTATAATGATGGATTGGGCTTCCGCTATGAATTTCCACAGCAGGAAAATCTGAACTATTTTGTTATTAAAGAAGAGCATTCGCAGTTTGCTATGACAGGTGACCATACTGCATTTTGGATTCCGGGAGACTATGATACCCAAGAGTATGATTATACAGAATCCAAACTTACGGAAATCCGGGGGCTGATGAAGGGAGCTATTACTGACAATGCTTCTCAAACTTCTTTCTCACCGACAGGTGTGCAAACATCTTTGCAAATGAAGACCGCTGATGGGCTGTATATTAACCTGCACGAAGCCGCTTTAGTGGACTACTCCTGCATGCACCTGAATCTGGATGACAAGAATCTGATTTTTGAATCATGGTTGACACCGGATGCAATGGGGGATAAAGGCTATATGCAGACACCTTGCCAGTCTCCGTGGCGTACTGTGATTGTGAGCGATGATGCACGCGATATTCTGGCTTCCAAACTGACCTTGAATTTGAATGAGCCATGTGCTTACCAAGATGTTTCATGGATTAAACCTGTAAAGTATATCGGTGTTTGGTGGGAAATGATCACCGGAAAGAGTAGTTGGGCATATACGGATGATGTTTATTCCGTGAAACTCGGACTGACAGATTATTCAAAGACAAGGCCCAACGGACGTCATGCAGCCAACAATGATAAAGTAAAACGTTATATTGACTTTGCGGCCCGGCATGGTTTCGATCAGGTACTGATAGAAGGCTGGAACGAAGGCTGGGAAGACTGGTTTGGCAAATCCAAAGATTATGTATTTGATTTTGTCACTCCCTATCCGGATTTTGATGTGAAGATGCTGAATGCGTATGCCAAAGAGAAAGGTGTGAAACTGATGATGCATCATGAAACATCTGCTTCCGTTCGTAATTATGAGCGACATTTGGATACAGCCTACCAATTTATGGCTGACAACGGATACAATGCTGTAAAAAGCGGTTATGTGGGTAATATCATCCCTCGGGGCGAACATCATTACGGACAATGGATGAATAACCATTATTTATATGCTGTGACAAAAGCTGCCGATTATAAGATCTGTGTGAATGCACATGAAGCCGTACGTCCTACCGGATTGTGTCGTACCTATCCTAACCTGATTGGTAATGAATCGGCACGTGGAACGGAATATGAAGCTTTTGCCGGTAACAAACCCTTTCATACTACTTTGCTTCCATTTACTCGTCTGATAGGTGGTCCGATGGATTATACACCGGGTATCTTCGATACAAGAATTTCTTTTCTGGAAGGGGATCATAGCGTTGTACGTACTACTTTGGCAAAACAACTGGCGCTTTACGTTACCATGTACAGCCCTTTGCAGATGGCTGCTGACCTGCCTGAGAGTTATGAGCGCCATCCGGACGCCTTTCAGTTCATTAAAGATGTAGCTTTGGACTGGGATGACAGCAAATATCTGGAAGCTGAACCGGGCGATTATATAACAGTAGCCCGCAAAGCGAAAGGAACCAATAACTGGTTTGTTGGTGGTATTACTGATGAAAATGCACGTACGGCTGCGTTTACCCTTGATTTTCTGGAGCCGGGTAAACAATACGTCGCTACCCTTTATGCCGACGGAAAAGATGCTGATTATGAAAAGAATCCGACTTCCTATCAGATAAAGAAGGGGATTGTAACAAATAAAACGAAGATATCTGCCCAATTGGCACGTAGCGGCGGTTTTGCATTGAGTCTCATCGAGGCGAGTCCATCCGATCGGAAATCAATTAAGAAATGGAAATGAGTCGCAGCTAAAACGATTGTTCATCTTCCTGTGTGTTTTTAATAAAAATTAGAGGTCCTCCGCAAAGAAAATTAAAACTTTGCGGAGTGCTTTTTTTATCGGATGGATTCTTTTTTGTATTTTTGCGCCATCTTTTTTTTAACATTATCAATTAAAGAGAACAACATGGGAGGTTTTTTCGGAACAGTCTCGAAATCAAGTTGCGTGACTGATTTATTCTATGGTACAGATTATAACTCACATCTGGGTACAAAGCGGGGCGGACTCGCGACTTATAGTCAGGAGAAAGGATTCATTCGCTCCATTCACAATCTGGAAAGTACGTATTTCCGATCCAAGTTTGAAGGAGAGCTTGACAAATTCAAAGGCAATGCCGGAATCGGTATTATCAGCGACACAGACGCACAACCTATCATTATCAATTCTCACCTCGGGCGCTTCGCCATCGTTACAGTCGCTAAAATAGCAAATATCCAGGAACTGGAAGAAGAACTTCTCAATCAAAATATGCACTTCGCCGAACTAAGTTCGAGCAATACCAATCAGACGGAACTTATCGCACTACTTATTATACAAGGAAGAACTTTCACTGAAGGTATCGAAAATGTATTCAAGCACATCAAGGGTTCTTGCTCGATGCTGATTCTTACGGAGGATGGCAGTGTTATTGCCGCCCGGGACAAATGGGGACGTACTCCGGTAGTGATTGGAAAGAAAGAAGATGCGTATGCTGCAACCAGTGAGTCATCCAGCTTTCCAAATCTGGATTATGAGATCGAAAGATACTTGGGACCGGGAGAAATAGTACGCATGTATGCCGACCGTATCGAGCAGCTTCGCCAGCCGAATGAAGAAATGCAGATTTGTTCTTTCTTGTGGGTATATTATGGTTTCCCGACTTCTTGTTATGAGGGTAAAAATGTAGAAGAAGTCCGCTTTACCAGTGGAATGAAGATGGGACAGAAGGATGAATCAGAAGTAGATTGTGTTTGTGGTATCCCCGATTCGGGAGTGGGCATGGCATTGGGATATGCCGAAGGCAAAGGGGTTCCTTACCATCGTGCCATTTCAAAATATACACCGACATGGCCTCGTAGCTTCACACCGAGTAATCAGGAAATGCGTTCGTTGGTTGCAAAGATGAAGTTAATTCCGAATCGTGCAATGCTTCAGGGAAAGCGTCTGTTGTTCTGTGATGATTCAATCGTACGTGGAACACAGTTGCGTGATAATGTGAAGATTCTGTACGATTATGGAGCAAAAGAGGTGCATATGCGTATCGCCTGTCCTCCGTTGATCTACGCCTGTCCGTTTGTGGGTTTCTCTGCTTCAAAGAATGCTTTGGAATTAATTACCCGCCGCATCATTAAGGAATTGGAAGGCGATGAAAATAAGAATCTGGAAAAATATGCTACTACAGGTTCGCCTGAATATGAAAAGATGGTTGACATCATAGCCGAGCGTTTCGGACTGTCTTCATTGAAATTCAATACACTTGAAACATTGATTGAAGCCATCGGATTGCCGAAATGTAAGGTTTGTACGCATTGTTTTGATGGCAGCAGTCACTTTTAAAGAAGAAATGGCAGAGAATTAAAATTCTGAAGTGAAGTGTGAAATATAAGCAATAAGTAATATACTGAGAAAAAAGAGCTGTGAATTGTTTGTCAATTCACGGCTCTTTTTTTACCTTTACGGCACTATAAACTATCAAAATGTAAATTGTAAATCATTAAATCGTAAATAGATATGACTTTAGTAGACAGATTTTTGAAGTATGTAAGCTTTGATACACAGTCGGATGAATCGACCGGGCTTACTCCCAGTACTCCAAAACAGATGGTATTCGCCGAATATCTGAAGACGGAACTGGAATCTTTGGGATTGGAAGATATTACATTGGATGAACATGGCTATCTTTTTGCCACGCTTCCTGCCAATATAGATAAGGAAGTACCCACTATCGGGTTCATTGCTCATATGGACACAAGTCCGGATATGACCGGGAAAGATGTTTCTCCACGTATTGTAAAAGACTATGATGGTTCGGATATAGTGCTTTGTGCAGAGGAAAATATAATCCTTTCTCCTGCACAATTTCCGGAACTGCGCGATCATAAAGGGGAGGATCTGATTGTAACAAACGGAAAAACTTTGCTTGGTGCGGATGATAAGGCGGGGATTGCCGAAATTGTATCAGCAATAGCTTATCTCAAAGAACACCCTGAAATCAAACACGGAAAGATTCGTATCGGATTCAATCCGGATGAGGAAATCGGTGAAGGTGCCCATAAGTTTGATGTAGAGAAGTTTGGCTGTGAATGGGCGTATACCATGGATGGTGGTGAAGTGGGAGAGTTGGAATTTGAAAACTTTAATGCTGCCGCTGCAAAGATTACTTTTAAAGGACGTAACGTACATCCGGGATATGCAAAGAATAAGATGATAAACTCGATTCGTGTCGCTAATCAGTTTATTGCGATGCTGCCCTCTATGGAAACTCCGGAACAGACCGAAGGTTATGAAGGATTCTATCATCTGATCGGTATTCAGGGAGATGTGGAACAAAGTACAGTATCCTACATTATCCGTGATCATGACCGTGCTAAATTTGAGGAACGCAAGGAAGAAATGAAACGTTTGGTTGCCCTGATCAATGCCGAATATGGAGAAGGTACAGCTGCATTGGAGTTACGTGACCAATATTATAATATGCGCGAAAAGATAGAACCGGTGATGCATATCATCGACACAGCTTTCTCTGCAATGGAAGCAGTAGGTGTGAAGCCGAATGTAAGGCCGATTCGTGGAGGTACGGATGGAGCACAGCTTTCATTTAAAGGTTTGCCTTGTCCGAATATCTTTGCAGGTGGTCTCAACTTCCATGGGCGTTATGAATTTATTCCTATCCCCAATATGGAGAAGGCGATGAATGTCATTGTGAAGATTGCAGAACTGGTAGCCTCCAAGTGATTATATTTCACGAATATCAATGTTCAATATTACTTAAAACTTAATACATAAAAAATGAAAACCACTCCGTTTACAGAGAAACACATTGCATTAGGTGCTAAAATGCATGAATTTGCAGGTTATAATATGCCCATCGAGTACTCTGGAATTATTGATGAACATCTGACTGTCTGCAATGCAGTCGGTGTATTTGATGTATCCCATATGGGGGAATTTTGGGTAAAAGGTCCGCAAGCGTTATCCTTTCTTCAGAAGGTGACTTCCAATAATGTGGCGGCACTTGTTCCCGGAAAAATACAATATACCTGTTTCCCTAATGAAGAAGGGGGGATTGTAGACGATTTGCTTGTGTATTGCTATGAGCCGGAAAAATATCTGTTGGTAGTGAATGCAGCCAATATAGAGAAAGACTGGAATTGGTGTGTTTCCCATAATACGGAAGGGGTGGAATTGGAAAATTCTTCTGATAACATGGCACAGCTTGCCGTTCAAGGTCCGAAGGCTGTTCTTGCTTTGCAAAAACTGACAGATATTGATTTGTCAGCTATTCCTTATTATTCGTTTACCGTTGGTAAGTTTGCGGGAAAGGAGAATGTGATTATTTCCAATACCGGATATACTGGTGCCGGAGGTTTTGAACTTTATTTCTATCCCGATGCTGCAGAAACGATATGGAAAGCGGTGTTTGAGGCGGGAGAGGAGTTCGGGATAAAGCCGGTAGGACTGGGTGCTCGTGATACGCTTCGTCTGGAGATGGGGTTTTGTCTTTATGGCAATGACTTGGATGATAAAACTTCACCGATCGAAGCAGGATTAGGCTGGATTACTAAGTTTGTGGAAGGCAAAGAGTTTATCAACCGTCCGATGCTGGAAAAACAGAAGGCAGAAGGAACTACCCGTAAATTGGTTGGATTTGAAATGATCGACCGGGGAATTCCTCGTCATGGCTATGGACTGGTGGATGCAGAAGGAGAGAGTATAGGAGTGGTGACTTCCGGAACGATGTCTCCTACTCGTAAGATTGGTATTGGTATGGGGTATGTGAAACCGGAATATGCTAAAGTAGGTACGGAGATCTGTATTGATATGCGCGGACGTAAACTGAAGGCAATAGTGGTGAAACCACCTTTTAGAAAATAAAGGGGATGTCAAAACTCTCCTCTCAATAAAATTACCCTCGCTACAATTATCTGAACTGCACTCCTAAAGTTTTGTGTCCAACTTTTGGGGTGCAGTTCAATCTGTGGCAAGGGTAATTTTTCATTTATAAGGGTTTTGATTACCCTCTTGTATTATTTATTTTGGATATCGGATAAAACTTTAAATGGATGTAAAAGTGAGAAGTGAAATGATTGTGGTTGTATAATTCTTTTTAATATTAACTTCTTTTCATCTAATTGATAGTATGGATTAAAGACAGTTTCTTAATTTTGAAAGATTATTATTTGTACACAAAAAAACTATCAACTATGAAGTCTGTTTTATTTTCAGTAATTATCTTATTATCTTTATCTTTTCAGAGCTGTAGAGATAATTTTAGTGTTCCAACTCCAGCAAGTCGTAACTACCAACAAGATGCTGCGGTGTTAAATGAATTTGTTGATATAAATAAAACTACACATGAATATTATATCAACTCTAATAAACGTAATTCTGTATTATCTTATATAACCAACGCAGATGTAGAAGAGCTAAACTCCGTCAATTCCCTTAATCTTAGTATCTTTAAAGAAAGTCTTAATCAAATAAATAGTTGCTCCGGACAGTTGGCGGCTTCTCATGGCGTGGACTATATTGTTATGATAACAGAAAATGAAATATACATTAGTCAAATAAAGAATGATTCACCAATTGAACTGAAGAAAAAACAGTCTGATAATGGGTAGGCTAAGCACCCAGCGCCTTGTCATATTTCTATGATAGGTTTCCGAGTACTCGCCTCCGAACCGGACTTACAAGTCTCCCTGTATCCGGCTCTCCACTAATTAATTCAGTCTGATTCTTCGGTCGGGGTCTATCTTTGCATGACACTTTGAGCAGACAGCCAAAGTTTTTCGTCTTCGGGCTATCATTCTCTTTTCCCAGTCGGATTTACCTTTCAGGTCTTTAAGTTTGCGAACGTGATGCATTTCGAGTTTATCGGTAGCACCGCATAATTCGCAGACTTGGAGTTTCAGCCTTTCCATAAGGCTGTTACGTCCACCTGTTATGGAAACTGTCCGTGGAATAGTGTCACAGTAAATATTACCTGCAACCTTTTTGCGTTTGAAACCATCATGATAAAATGATTGGTAAAGTGTCTTACCCTTGCTATTTTCATATGCCACTTGGAAAACCTTATTCTTTTTATATTTCAGAAGGATTTTCTTTACAGATGATTTGTATTTGTTCGCAAATACCTTATACATACTGTATGACATAATGTGATAGAAAGAATTGATGACATAGCTATTATTGGCTATTGAGTAGTAATTATAGAACCCTCGGATTTCGGCATTGAACTGACTGACTATTTCCAAGTCATCCAAGTTCAGCATGTACGTTCTGACGATAGATTTCCAAACCTCTTTACCATTGACAACCGCTATTCTTGCGACCTTGTAATCAAAGAGTTTCTTCCGCATCGTTTCAAAATTCAGATACAAGACAGGCTTGTGTCCGAATGCCCTAACCGTTCTACCGAACTTATCCTTGCGTAAATCATTACACCTGCGGATAAATACGTCATATCCGAGAAATTTTGCTGGCTTTTGCGCATTGGTTATCAGTGTCTTTTCGTCTGACAGTTCCAGTTTAAGAGCTTCATTCAAATAGTTCTTAATATCCTCTTTTACTGTTTTACAGTCTTCCAGACTACCGGTAATTCCAATCAGAAAATCATCTGCGTATCTCACATATTTTAACCGTTTGATACTGCTGTCCATTTCATTACGTGCCGGATAGTTGTTCCGTTCTTCTCGTAGCCGCTTAATTTCAGCGGTCATCTGTTCCCTTACCTTTACATCTTTCTCATTCTTTTGCTTCTTTGCCAGTCGGTATCTCCGCTGTTCGTAGAGCTTGTATCGAGCATCGCCTTTTCTCGTTACCCCTTTATTAAACCGATTGGTGTATTCCTTGATGTACTTGTCGAGCTTGTCAAGGTAGATATTAGCCAGTATTGGGCTGATAATCCCGCCTTGTGGAGTTCCACTGTACGTTCTATGAAATACCCAGTCTTCCACATATCCGGCATTCAGGAACTTTCGGATAAGCCGCAAAAATCTTTCGTCAGCGATACGTTCCCGAAGAATATTAATCAATACGTCATGATTGATATTGTCGAAGAATCCTTTAATATCGCCTTCAATAAACCATTTCACGGCAGTGAATGTCTTTTGTATATCTATAAGAGCAGTATGACAACTTCGTTTGGGACGAAACCCATGTGAAGTATGTTCAAAACTGCCTTCATAGATTGCTTCAAGTATCATTCTAACTACTTCCTGTACCAGCTTATCATCAAAAGAGGGTATGCCAAGCGGACGTTTTTTCCCGTTTTTCTTAGGTATGTACGTCCTTTTGGACGGATTAGGCTGATAAGTCTCATTTTTGAGACTATCAATCAATTGTTCAACTCGGTCAATGCTCATTCCGTCAATGGTTTTACCATCGGCTCCTGCCGTCATGTTGCCTGTCTTGCTGTAAATATTCTGATAGGCTACATAAAACATTTCCTCATTAAACAGCACTCTATACAGCCGCTCAAACTTATAGTTCAAGTTACCGCTGTGTTTACTCAGACTGTTCAACACATTTTCTGGATTTCTCATGTCTCTCACATCTTCCTTTAAATTGTTAAACTTAATTAGCTGCTCCCCTTCGCCATGTACAGGACCTTACCCTGCTCAGACTACTATGGAAGCTCCGTTGCCATGCCGGATATTCAGGGGCAGACCCCATAGCCCTACAACTGGCTTTCCGGTTTAGGCAATCCCCGTTTAGAAATTTGACGACTATTTGGCTCGATAGATTGTCGGATACGACTTTCGTCCTTTACTACTTATGGTAGTTGCCTTGCGGTAAGTTTATGCTACTCCTGCTACCTGTCATCAGTGTAGTACCGCAACATAACGGTATAATTCCGAAGAATTATTCAACTGTCTTCCGTCATTGCCCAAGGATACGACTGCTCGGACTATCGTTCAACCAATACAGGCTTTATCCTCATATCTATCATTTTAACTTGCCATTCGGTCGCAGCCTGACAGTTGGCTGACTTATGGCTTTACCAACGTGCTATGTTCCCTTGTGGGGTTTTCCCCTCCGGTTAGCGGTTGTTAATAGGCATTCTAAACACTTGCCCAGTCGCTTGCCAAAGCGACATTCGTCAAATTCCCTTTTACGGGCGCACCAGGTATTCTTCTACAGTAGCATCACTTGATGTGACGGATCACAAAGAGAATTATTATATAAATAAAGGCAATCATATCGAAACATCCATAGAATTAAATCCACAATCTTATAAGAATGCAGGCTGGGCATTTTACGTGATCTGCCACCTTAGAAGTAATGATAACAAGGAAACAGCAAGAATTTTATTTTGTGGAATTGGTTATCATATCAATCCTTGTTTTGAATGGTCTACAACTCAGGGTGATTATGCAGAATGGAATTTTGAAACGACGAGTTTGAATGCTCCCCGTATTGCAAACTTCAAATTCTTACGTTGATGAAAAAATGGATTTTTGTATCGCTCGTTTTTATCATGCCTTTTCTTATGACAGGTTGTGTGGAGAAGACCGGATATTATACAAAGGCGGAAGATGATGTCATATCTTTGATATGTGGTGTAACGTGGGCTAGTCAAAAAATAGTCAATGATGCTGAAGAGACGATTCAAGGGTTGTATAAGTTTAGAAACGATGGTACGTGTACTCAAACTTCAATTGTTACTGATAAAAACGGAAAAGAGCAACGGCGTGATGTCAATGTGAGATGGGCTTTTTATGATCAGAATTCCAGTACAATTTATTTTGGTTCGGATCATTATTGGGATATAGAGGAACTTACAACCAAGAAATTTGCCATTTATGACCGATGGGGAGAATATGGGGAAATAAATATGTCCAGAGAATATAAAGAATTTACTCCTTTAGAATAGCTCGATAGTTAGCTTTCAGAGATCTATGACTTTTATCAAATTCAAAGAGAAAATAAAGGTTATGGCGGGAGAATTGGTATCATGAAATGAAGTCGGTAGTTTATCTATAATAGATAGGCTGCAGATTTTTCCGCTTAATTATGTCTTATGTAAATAATTAGATATTTTATGCAATCTATTTGAGGCTATTGACTTAAAACATATTTGTGAATATATTGTTTATACCATAGATTTATTATAATTTTGTCACCAAATACGATAAAACAATGTCTCAATTACCTACACTCATTGCCGATCTTGCACTGATACTGATTTGTGCCGGCGTTATGACTTTACTCTTTAAGAAGTTGAAGCAACCTTTGGTGTTGGGATATGTGGTTGCCGGGTTTCTGGCAAGTCCGCACATGCCTTTTACACCATCAGTGATGGATACCGCCAATATTAAGACATGGGCGGACATTGGTGTTATCTTCTTGTTGTTTGCTCTTGGTCTGGAGTTTAGTTTTAAGAAAATAGTTAAGGTAGGTGGCTCTGCTATCATTGCCGCCTGTACTATTATTTTTTGTATGATATTGCTGGGAATAGGCGTCGGCATGGGATTCGGCTGGCATCGAATGGACAGCCTGTTTTTGGGTGGTATGATTGCGATGTCTTCTACTACTATTATCTATAAGGCATTCGACGACTTGGGATTAAGAAAAAAACAGTTTACCGGACTTGTGCTGAGTATTCTGATTTTGGAGGATATATTGGCTATTGTATTGATGGTGATGCTTTCTACAATGGCGGTGAGTCATAATTTTGAAGGTACCGAAATGCTGGAGAGTATTGGCAAATTGCTGTTTTTCCTCATTCTGTGGTTTGTAGTAGGTATCTATCTGATTCCGGAGTTCTTGAAACGTTGCAGAAAGCTGATGGGAGAGGAAACTTTGCTTATTGTATCATTGGCGCTGTGTTTCGGCATGGTGGTAATGGCAGCCAATACAGGATTTTCCGCAGCATTCGGTGCGTTTATTATGGGGTCTATTCTGGCGGAAACGATCGAAGCGGAATCTATAGACAGACTGGTGAAACCTGTAAAAGATCTTTTCGGCGCTATTTTCTTCGTGTCGGTGGGTATGATGGTCGACCCTGCAATGATTATTGAATATGCAATACCTATTATTGTGATTACGATCGCGGTTATTTTGGGGCAGGCTACATTCGGAACATTCGGTGTGATTCTTTCCGGTAAACCATTGAAGACTGCTATGCAGTGCGGTTTCAGTTTGACCCAGATTGGTGAATTCGCATTTATTATTGCTTCCTTAGGTGTATCTCTGCATGTGACGAGCGATTTCTTATATCCGATAGTGGTAGCTGTCTCAGTGATAACCACTTTCCTGACTCCTTATATGATTCGCTTGGCTGAACCTGCTTCCTCTTTTGTAGATGCTCATTTACCTGCTTCCTGGCGGAAGTTTTTGATGCGCTATTCTTCAGGATCGCAAACTGTGCTTAATCATGAGAATTTGTGGAAGAAGCTGTTGCTGGCAATGGTGCGTATTACTGTAGTATATTCAATAGTCAGTATATCTATTATTGCACTGTCTTTCCGTTTTGTCGTGCCATTTTTTAAAGAGAATTTGCCTCATTTCTGGGCATCATTATTGGGGGCTGTTTTTATCATTCTCTGTATTGCGCCTTTCCTGCGCGCCATTATGGTGAAGAAAAACCATTCCGTGGAATTTATGACTCTGTGGCATGATAATCGTGCTAATCGTGCGCCATTGGTATCTACTATTGTCATACGTATAATGATAGCGGCATTATTTGTTATTTTTGTGATATCGGGATTGTTTAAGGCATCTATTGGATTGATTATTGGAGTTGCGGTGCTTGCTGTTCTGTTGATGGTATGGTCGCGTCGTTTGAAAAAACAGTCTATATTAATTGAACGGCGTTTCTTTCAAAACTTGCGTTCCAGAGAGGTACGTGCAGAATATTTGGGAGAAAAGAAGCCGGAATATGCCGGACGCCTGTTGTCACATGATTTGCATTTGGCAGACTTGGAGATTCCGGGTGAATCAACTTGGGCGGGAAAAACGTTGATGGAATTAAATTTAGGTAAGAAATATGGAATTCATATTGCTTCTATCTTACGAGGAAAAAGGAGGATTAATATTCCCGGTGGTTCTGTACGCCTTTTCCCTATGGATAAGATTCAGGTGATAGGTACAGATGAACAGCTGAACGTATTTAGCAGTGCGATGCAAAGTGGTGCTAAAATAGACTGGGATGTATATGAAAAAGGAGAGATGATTTTAAAGCAGTTTATTGTTGATACGGACTCTGTTTTTCTGGGTAAAACAATTCGTGAATCCGGTATACGGGATAAATACCATTGTATGATAGCCGGTGTGGAACGGAAAGATGGGACGCTGATGGTACCGGATGTAAATGCGCCATTCGAAGAGGGTGATGTAGTGTGGGTTGTCGGTGAAAAAGAGCATGTGTACCAATTAGTCGATCAAAAAAACGAAAAAATACAGGTGAAATAAAAGCAGAACGACTATTTTTGCTTTGTCAAAACATAAAAATAATAATATCATGAAGAGCGATCCAAAAGAATGTCTGTATTGCCAGAACAATGAAACGTTGCATAATCTGATGATTGAGATTGCGCAGCTTAGTGTATCACGTGTGTTTTTGTTTAAAGAGCAAACTTATCGGGGGCGCTGCCTCGTTGCTTACAAGGATCACGCGAATGATTTGAATGAATTGAGTGATGAAGACCGTAATGCATTTATGGCTGATGTGGCACGTGTTACTCGTGCGATGCAGAAGGCTTTCCAGCCGGAAAAAATAAATTATGGTGCTTATTCAGATAAATTATCTCATCTGCATTTTCATCTGGCTCCGAAATATGTCGACGGACCTGATTATGGAGGTATATTCCAGATGAACCCGGGAAAGGTTTATTTGACGGATGTTGAATATCAGGAATTGATTGATGCGGTGAAAGCAAATCTGTAATCGGAGTATTTGATAAATGATAAACGGTGAATAAACTGTAACATAGAGGTACAGGTTTGTTCGCCGTTTATCATTTATATTATTTAGTGTTTATTTATCTTCGTCGAAATCAAAGTCAAAATCAAAGTCGTCCATAAATTCCGGAGCAGTGAATTCTTCCAGACTTCTGCGATCTTTTTTGGTTGGACGTCCGGTTCCTCGTGCACGATCGATAAATCCGCTGATTTTACTCATCTCCAATAGTTCATATTGGTCGGGAGTTGTTACATTTTCCATCATATCGGGTACAAGTTTGGCACCTACTCGCTTTTCGATAGCTTGTAGCACTTTGAATGAATAGGTGATAGGCGGTTTCTTGACTTGAATCACATCACCTGGCTTTATCATGCGAGAGGCTTTTACATATGCTCCGTTAATGGTGACACGATTCATCTTACAAGCTTCAGCAGCAATTGTGCGTGTCTTGAAAATACGAACGGCCCACATCCATTTATCTATTCTTGCTTCTGCCATATGTCTATTGATGATTTATTAATTTATGATGTACAATATCTTAGTGGTGTACTGACTAAAACCAACTGCAAATGCGCTATAAGTAGCCGACTGTAAATGCTCTTATTTTTTATTAAACTGGTTCATGGTAATATCTATACCTGCCAGGCAGAAACTTTTGATGATTTCTCCGGCGGTCTCCAGTCTTTCATTCATTGTCTTGAGGTCTTCATCAGTAAAGTGTCCGAGTACATAGTCAACCTGTCCGCCTTTCGGGAAGTCATTACCGATACCAAAGCGTAAACGGGCATAGTTCTGGGTTCCTAAAATGGCTGCTATGTGCTTAAGGCCATTATGTCCGGCATCACTTCCTTTTCCTTTCAGACGTAAAGTACCAAAGGGGAGAGCCAGGTCGTCTACTACTATTAATACATTTTCCAATGGAATGTTTTCTTTTTGCATCCAGTAACGAACAGCTAGTCCACTCAGATTCATGAAAGTTGATGGCTTGAGTAAAATTAACTGGCGCCCTTTGATTGAAAAACTAGTAGTAAACCCGTAGCGTCCGTCAATGAAAGAAGGGGCGTTGTTGATTCTAGCTAATGCCTCCACTGTCATGAAACCAATATTGTGTCTGGTTTCATGATATTTAGGTCCAATGTTTCCTAGTCCGACAATTAGATATTTAATCATTGTTTTTTTCGTAAAAACAGTTTGTTAATATAAAAAGAGAACGCAGATTAACGCAAACTAATGCAGACTGAACATCTGCTTTAATCTGCATTAATCTGCGTTTGCTATATCTCTTTACAGGGATAATCTCAAATTACTTTCCAGCGGCTGCTGCTGCACCTCTTGCTGCACGAGTCAGCTTAACAGCACATACAACTGCTTCCTTAGCACTGATCAGTTCAAGACCTTCGAAGCTCAATTCGCCAACTTTAACAGTCTTACCCAATCCCAGGTGAGAAACGTTAACAGTCAGTTTTTCAGGAATTACATTGTACAGAGCTTTCACTTTAATCTTACGCATCTGCAATGCAAGCTTACCACCGGCTTTAACACCTTCTGCAAGACCTTCCAATTGTACTGGAACTTCCATAACGATAGGTTTAGCTTCGTCAATCTGATAGAAGTCAACATGAAGAATGTTGTCCTTTACCGGATGGAATTGAATATCTTTCAGGATAGCGTTTACTTTTTTGCCATCGATATCCAGATCTACTACGTAAATGTGCGGAGTATAAACCAAGTTACGAAGACCTTCGTTAGTCACTGTAAAGTGAACAACTTCACCAGCTCCGTAAAGTACACAAGGTACACCACCGTTCTTACGAATTTCTTTCAAGGCTCTTGCTTGTTCTGAAGAGCGTTCTGCAATAGTTCTTGCAGTTCCTTTTACTTCAATTGATTTCATTTCTTAAAAAATTGTGTTACTCTAAATTAAGTTATTTTGCTTAATTCACCATTACACGATGTGGATTATCACATGATGTTGCAAAAAAGCGGTGCAAAAGTACAGTTTTTTTTTGAAATATCAAAGAGTTACCTCTTTAAAAGTCAATATCAATCTTAATTTCGTTTTCCAGCTTGTCCTCTTTAGCTTCTTCGGCAAGCGCTTCTTGTTCTCTTTTTATATCTGCCTCTTCATTCAGGCGGCTGATATAATCATTCATGTCGTTGTGGTTAATGAAATTGAGGGCTTCTGTCAATCCTGCCATGAATTTCTGAAAATCCTCCTTATATAAG
Source organism: Bacteroides faecis (assembly GCF_020091505.1). Taxonomy (NCBI): domain Bacteria; kingdom Pseudomonadati; phylum Bacteroidota; class Bacteroidia; order Bacteroidales; family Bacteroidaceae; genus Bacteroides; species Bacteroides faecis. Next base: position 2,994,434 of record NZ_CP081916.1, read on the forward strand.
AAGATTTTGTGCTTTTCAAAGCTAACTTGAGAGTCATCTCCTTCTCCCATCACTACTTTCTTACTCTCCGTAATTGCTAAAAACATTTCATCTTTACGGTTCTTCTTCACATCAAGGTAATAGATGCGTTTACCTGCTTTGATGGACTTGGAGAAAACAATCTCCTTATCATTCATGTCTGCGTTCATTTTCTTTTTAAAATCTTCCATATCATTCGGTCCGTTAATAATCGGCCTCAAAATTGGATATTTTTTTTAAACTGTCAAAAGAAAAAGCGCAGAGAATCAAATACTGCATTAAAAAATGTGATTTATTTGTGGAAACTCATTAAAAATATCTACTTTTGCAGTTCGATAATAACAGTATTAATTTGAATTATGATCAACAGAGTTCTTATTCGTCTTAAGATTATACAAATAGTGTATGCCTATTACCAGAACGGCAGCAAAAATCTAGACTCAGCGGAGAAAGAGTTATTCTTCAGCCTTTCAAAGGCGTATGACCTTTATAATTATTTGTTAATGCTGATGATGGCATTGACAGAGTATGCACAAAAGCGCATTGATGCGGCAAAAGCAAAACTGGCTCCTACTAAAGAAGAGTTATATCCCAATACAAAGTTTGTGGATAATAAGTTTGTTGCACAGTTGGAGGTGAACAAACAATTAACCGAGTTTATATCCAATCAGAAAAGGACTTGGGCTAATGATCAGGATTTCGTCAAGGAACTCTATGAGAAAATTGTAGAAAGCGATATTTATAAAGATTATATGGCTTCCAGTGATAATTCCTATGAGGCTGACCGTGAATTGTGGAGAAAACTCTATAAGACATACATCTTCAATAATGATTCTCTTGATCAGGTATTGGAAGACCAGAGTCTGTATTGGAATGACGATAAAGAGATTGTGGATACCTTTGTGCTGAAAACGATTAAGCGTTTTGAAGAGAAGAATGGAGCAAATCAAGAATTGCTTCCGGAATTCAAGGATGACGAAGATCAGGAATTTGCACGTCGTTTATTCCGTCGTACTATTCTGAATTCCGACTATTATCGTCACCTTGTGAGCGAGAATACTAAAAACTGGGATTTGGACCGTATTGCATTTATGGATATTATCATTATGCAGACTGCTTTAGCAGAAATTTTAAGTTTCCCGAACATTCCGGTGAGTGTTTCGTTAAATGAATATGTAGAAATCGCGAAGTTGTATAGTACTGCCAAGAGCGGAAGCTTTATCAACGGAACGTTGGATGGAATAGTTAATCAATTGAAAAAAGAAGGTAAGTTGACTAAAAACTGATACCTTTGTCCATATAGTAGAAATTAAAACTTGATTATTTATGAACCTATTGACTGTATTATTGCAAGCTCCCGCAGCGGGAGGTGGAAGTATGATGTGGATCATGCTGATAGCTATGTTTGTTATCATGTATTTCTTTATGATCCGTCCTCAGAACAAAAAGCAGAAAGAAATTGCTAATTTCCGCAAATCTCTTCAGGTAAATCAGTCAGTAATTACTGCAGGTGGTATCCATGGTACGATCAAAGAGATTACTGATGATTATATAGTACTTGAAATTGCTTCTAACGTGAAGATTAAAATAGATAAGAACTCTATTTTTGCTGATGCTTCGGCTGCCGGCAATCAGTCTAAGTAATCTTTAGTAAACAAATACCCTATGCTCGATCGTAGGAAATTAAGATATACATATTTAAGACTATCCAAAAGAATTAAGGATTTCCTGCTTAGTGATAAAAGCAGGGAGTTCTTAATTTTTTTATTTTTTTTCCTGATTGCCGGTGGATTCTGGCTGATTCAGACCCTCAATAACGACTATGAAGCGGAATTCTCTATCCCGGTGAGAATGAAGGATGTCCCCAATAATATAGTACTTACTTCAGAACCTCCTTCCGAACTTCGTGTCCGGGTAAAGGACAAAGGGACGGTGCTTCTCAATTATATGCTGGGAAAAAGCTTTTTTCCGGTAAACTTAAGTTTTCCAGATTATAAAGGGCAAAATAATCATGTGAAGATCTTTGTCTCTGAATTTGAAAAGAAGATACTCAGCCAGCTGAATGCCTCTTCTAAAATACTTTCGATAAAACCTGATACATTAGATTATATCTATTCGACAGGAAAATCTAAGTTAGTACCTGTTCATTTTCAAGGGAAAGTGACTGCCGGACTTCAATATTATGTTTCCGATACAATTTGTAGTCCGGATTCTGTATTAGTATATGCTCCGGCTGGAATTTTAGATACTATAAAAGCTGCTTATACCCAAGAAGTAAACCTTGAAAATATTTCGGATACGATTCGTCAGCGGGTGGCTTTGAATAATAAAAAAGGAGTGAAGTATGTTCCCGCTTCGGTTGAACTGACTTTTCCTGTAGATATTTACACAGAGAAGACGGTCGAAGTTCCATTGCGTGGGGTTAACTTTCCGGCAGATAAGGTACTTCGTGCATTTCCTTCAAAGGTTCAAATAACTTTTCAAGTAGGCTTGAAACGTTTTCGAAGCATTAAAGCCAGCGATTTTGTGATAAGTGTTTCTTATGAAGAGCTACTAAAACTAGGATCTGATAAGTATACGGTAAAGTTAAAATCAGCTCCTCGTGGGATTAACCAGATTCGTATAGTACCCGAGCAAGTTGATTTTCTGATAGAACAAGTTTCTTCCGATGGTTATTAAAATAGGTATTACCGGTGGAATCGGTAGTGGAAAAAGTGTAGTTTCCAGATTACTGGAAATGATGGGAATTCCCGTTTATGTTTCGGATATTGAGGCGAAGCGCATCACTCATACCAATGAGGTGCTACGTAGAGAACTTTGTACTCTGGTCGGTCCGGATGTTTTTCAGAATGGAGAGTTAAATCGTCCTTTATTAGCATCGTATTTATTCGGTGATTCGCAGCATGCGAAAGAGGTAAATGCTATCATTCATCCGAAGGTGAAAGAAGATTTCAGGCAATGGACACTTCGGAAAGGTGATATCGGTATCGTTGGTATGGAATCGGCAATTCTTTTGGAAGCCGGTTTTAAAGAGGAGGTCGATTTTGTGGTAATGGTATATGCACCGTTGGAAGTAAGAGTGGTACGGGCAATGAAACGTGATCATTCTTCAAAGGAATTGATAATGAAACGTATCGAGGCACAAATGAGTGATGAGATAAAGCGAAATCGTGCTGATTTTGTAATCGTGAATGATGATGAAACCCCTTTAATTCCACAGGTTTTGACGTTTATTTCTTTGCTATCTAAAAATAATCATTACCTTTGCTCCGCAAAAAAATAATTAATAAACAAAAGAATATATACTATGTTGAAGACTATCCTGTCTATCTCCGGTAAACCGGGATTGTACAAACTAATTTCGCAAGGAAAAAATATGTTGATTGTTGAATCAATCAGTGCAGATAAAAAACGTTTCCCCGCTTATGGTAATGAGAAAATTATCTCTTTGGCAGATATAGCAATGTATACGGATGAGGCGGAAGTGCCTCTGTATAACGTGTTGGAAGCAATGAAGGGAAAAGAAAATACTGGAGTAGCTTCTATTGATCCTAAAAAAGCCACTCCGGAACAGCTCCGTGAGTATTTAGGAGAAGTATTACCAAATTTTGATCGTGAACGGGTATATGTTGCAGACATTAAGAAATTGATTTCTTGGTACAACATTTTAGTTTCTAACGGAATTACAGAATTTAAATCAGAAACAGACACTGCAGAAGAGGCTGTAACTGATGAAAAATAAGTCATGAAACACTAATGACTTTAATACGAAAATGTATTAAGGAAAGCGTGACAATAGTTCAAATTGTCACGCTTTCTTTTATTTATAAAAGTATATGTAAGCGACAAATCCCCTTTAGTGTTCTTTAAGCAATCTTATGTTTGCATGAATATTTTATTGTTTATATAGTAGATAAACATAGTTTTTCTCTATCTTTGTAACTGCTAATATACGTAAAAATATGGATGTAATAACAAATAAAGAGGTAAACGTTTACCTTGATAATGAAAAAGGAACATTGTGCTTAACTGGAATGTTGGTAGGTACTATGGTGTTTTTATATGATTCGCAAGGGGAACTGAAAGAGAAACAGAGGTTTACCTTACCTTCTCTCACTTTGGATATTCCTAAGAAAGGTACCTATGTTTTAGTAATGAGTCATCCTAATTGTCAGCCAGAAGTAAGAAGAATTATATATTCCGGAGTATAAAAAAGCCGATATGTTCATTTAAGAACATATCGGCTGTCTTTATAACAACTAATTATAATTTAGTTTCTGAATACCAACCCATCTCCGTTTGAATCTACAATAATTGCCTTGCTTCTGTCAACTTCCTGTGACAGTAACTTTTTCGACAAATCGTTCAGCAAATAACGCTGGATAGCTCTTTTTACCGGTCGAGCTCCGAATTCAGGATCATATCCTACCTGGGATAAGAAATTCAAAGCAGCATCTGTCATTTCCAGTTCTACTCCGTTTTCTGCAAGCATCTTTTGTACACCTTTAATTTGTAAGAGCACAATTTGTCTGATTTCAGTTTCCGTTAACGGTAAGAACATAATTGTTTCATCAATACGATTCAGGAATTCCGGACGAATGGTTTTCTTTAGCATATTCATCACTTCCTTCTTCGTCTCTTCGATCACTTCTTCTTTATTCGAACCGCTCAGTTTCTCCATCTGACTTTGTATATAAGAACTTCCCATATTTGAAGTCATGATGATGATCGTATTTTTAAAGTTGACTACTCTTCCTTTATTATCTGTCAGTCGTCCATCATCCAGTACTTGTAACAGAATGTTGAACACATCCGGATGCGCTTTTTCGATTTCGTCAAACAAAACAACAGAGTAAGGTTTTCGGCGAATGGCTTCTGTCAGCTGACCGCCTTCATCGTATCCAACGTATCCCGGAGGTGCTCCGACCAGACGAGAAACGCTGTGTTTCTCCTGATACTCACTCATATCTATACGAGTCATCATCGATTCATCGTCAAAGAGGAATTCTGCCAAAGCTTTTGCCAATTCTGTTTTACCGACACCGGTTGTTCCAAGGAAGATAAATGAACCGATCGGGCGTTTGGGATCTTGCAATCCGGCACGGCTACGGCGTACTGCGTCTGCAACTGCTTCAATCGCTTCGTTCTGACCTATAACTCGTTGATGAAGTTCATCTTCCAGGTGCAGCAATTTATCTTTCTCACTTTGCAACATTTTGCTGACAGGAATACCAGTCCAGCGAGAAACAACATCAGCGATGTCTTCAGCGTCCACTTCTTCTTTGATCATGGCTTTATCACCTTGCATGCCACGAAGCTTTTCTTGTGTATCTTCTATTTCTTTATCCAAGGCCTGAAGCTTTCCGTAACGTATTTCGGCTACTTTTCCATAGTCTCCTTCACGTTCCGCCTTTTCTGCTTCGAACTTCAGATTTTCGATTTCCACTTTGTTCTGCTGGATTTTATCCATCAGCGTTTTTTCACTCTGCCATTTGGCTTTGAAAGATTTTTCAAGTTCCTTTAATTCTGCCAGTTCTTTACCGATAATTTCCAGCTTTGGCTTGTCATTTTCACGTTTGATGGCTTCACGTTCAATCTCTAACTGTTTGATTTTACGTGAAATTTCATCCAGCTCTTCTGGGACAGAATCTACTTCCATGCGTAGCTTAGCTGCAGCTTCATCCATCAGGTCGATTGCCTTATCCGGTAAGAAACGGTCGGTGATATAGCGGCTGCTAAGTTCTACGGCTGCTATGATGGCGTCGTCTTTGATACGTACATGATGATGGTTCTCATAGCGCTCTTTCAATCCACGAAGGATAGAGATAGTACTCAGAGTGTCAGGCTCATCTACTTGTACAATCTGGAAACGACGTTCCAGTGCTTTATCCTTTTCGAAATACTTCTGATATTCATCAAGGGTTGTCGCACCGATTGAACGTAGTTCTCCACGTGCTAATGCCGGTTTCAGGATATTTGCGGCATCCATTGCACCTTCGCCCTTGCCGGCGCCTACCAGTGTGTGAATCTCATCAATAAACAAGATTATATCACCTTCTGATTTCTTCACCTCGTTGACAACTGATTTCAGACGTTCTTCGAACTCTCCTTTATACTTTGCTCCTGCTACCAGTGCTCCCATATCAAGAGAATAGACCTGTTTGTTTTTCAGGTTTTCGGGCACGTCTCCCCGGAGGATACGATGTGCCAGTCCCTCTACGATAGCTGTCTTACCTGTACCCGGTTCACCAATCAGAATCGGATTGTTTTTGGTTCTACGGCTCAATATCTGGAGTACCCGGCGGATTTCTTCATCACGTCCGATTACCGGGTCTAGTTTACCGCTGCGGGCCGCTTCGTTCAGATTGATGGCATATTTCTCTAAAGACTGATAGTTATCTTCACTGGATTGTGAAGTTACTTTTTCTCCTTTTCTTAGTTCGTTGATGGCATCGCGCAGTTCTTTTTCCGTCATTCCGGCATCTTTTAGGATGGTGGATACGGTGCTTTTTACGGTCAGCAATGCCAGCAGGATGTGTTCCAGTGAAACGAATTCATCACCCATTTCCTTAGAATACTGCGTTGCTTTCTGTAATACTTCATTAGATTCTCTGCTCAAGTAAGGTTCGCCACCAGAAACCTTTGGCAGTGAGTCGATTTGCTTATCAACCACGAGAGCTACTTGCTGACCGTTCATACCTAATTTTTGGAAGATGAAGTTGGTTACATTTTCGCCTACCTTCATAACTCCATGCAGGATATGAGCGGGTTCGATAGCCTGTTGGCCCCGGCTTTGTACCAGATTAACAGCCTCCTGTACCGCTTCTTGAGATTTGATGGTAAAATTGTTAAAGTTCATATCGTTGTTCTCCTTTCTTTTTTCACGTTTTTAATAACACTTGAGAGGGCGCAAAAGATTTGCCAAGTATAAAAATATGACAAAATAGCATGATTATTAAGGAGTTAAAGGACAAAATGACCATTTTTACCTAAACATAACTGACGAATTTGCCGTGAAATGAAGCGGATAAATAAAAGTATTGTAGTATCTTTATCCGCTGTAATCATATTATAAATAAGGTATGAATGATAAACCTCAAATAAAACTGTCTGAAACAGTAGTGTTGATTGATGCTGCTTTCTTGAATTTTGTAATTACAGATATGAAAGGTTATTTTGAAGAGACCTTGCAGCGTTCTTTACAAGAGATAGACCTTTCTATGCTGACTACTTATCTGACTTTGGATGCGGGCATTACAGAAGGAAAAAATGAAGTGCAATTCCTTTTTGCTTACGACAAAGACTCAAGTCATCTTGCGCATTGCCATCCTTCTGATCTGGAAAAAGAGCTGAATGGAGTCGCTTTTCAAAGTCCTTATGGAGAATATTCATTTGCAAGTGTTCCTTCTGAAGGGATGGTATCGAGGGAAGAACTGTTTCTGGATTTAGTGGCTATCGTTTCCGATTCGGCAGATGTGAAAAGGATGATTGTCGTGTCTTTTAATGAGGAATATGGGAAGAAAGTGACTGATGCTTTGCATGAGGTGAAAGGTAAAGAGATCATTCAGTTCCGTATGAATGAGCCTGAAGCATCGGTTGAATATAAGTGGGATATGTTGGCTTTTCCTGTTATGCAGGCATTGGGGATCAGAGCTGATGAATTATGATCTTTGTCTTTAGTTCTCAATTTTTAATTCTTAATCTTTAATTAAAAGGTGTCCGATTTTCGTTTAAAAGTATTTCAGAGCGTAGCGAAGAATCTGAGTTTTACAAAGGCTTCGCAGGAGTTGTTTGTCAGCCAGCCTGCTATTACGAAGCATATTCAGGAACTGGAGACTTACTATCAGGTTCGTTTGTTCGAACGTCAGGGTAGCAAGATTTCGTTGACTGTTGCCGGTGAACTGCTGCTCAAGCACAGTGAAAAGATATTGGAGGACTACAAACGCCTGGAATATGAGATGCATTTGCTGCACAACGAATATATTGGTGAGTTGAAGTTGGGGGCTAGTACGACTATTGCGCAATATGTATTGCCTCCACTATTAGCCAACTTTATTGCAAAGTTTCCTAAGGTCAGCCTTTCTTTGTTGAATGGAAATTCCCGTGGGATAGAAGCGGCTTTACAAGAACACAGAATTGATTTGGGATTGGTAGAAGGTATCTTTCGTTTACCTAGTTTAAAATATCTCCCTTTTCTGCAAGATGAACTCGTTGCAGTGGTAAATGCGCATAGCAAATTCGCCGTTCAAGATGAAATTACTCCTGAGGAGTTACCGGATATTCCTCTGGTATTGCGTGAGAGAGGATCGGGTACGCTGGATGTATTCGAACGTGCTTTGTCACAGCATAATATGAAGCTGTCTTCATTGCATGTTCTTATGTATCTCGGAAGTACGGAAAGCATTAAACTATTTTTGGAACATACCGATTGTATGGGGATCGTTTCCATTCGGTCGGTTCATAAGGAACTTGTTGCGGGCAATTTGCGGGTAGTTGAGATAAAAGGAATGCCGATGCAGCGTGAATTTAATTTTGTACAGCTGCAAGGGCAGGAGGGGGGATTATCCCAAGTGTTTATGAGATTTGCGGGGCTCCATAGCAAGAATCTGTAATCACGCCGGATGCTATGTGATGTCAAAAAGCACTTTTTACATAAAAAGAAACTTTGTTGAAAAGTAAATAAAGTTAATTGTATTTTCACATATCTTCTGTATCTTTGTTTCTCCCCACGACTTTCTTTAATGAAGTGGTTACTGATAAAATGTTTCAGTAGGTGATAGACCGATATTATCACGGTAGACCTGATGGGGTAGTAATGAAGAAACTTAAAAATAATTAGATATTACTATAATATGGGCTGTTTGATGAATTTATTGTGGCTATTGCTAGGTGGAATTTTTACCGCAGTGGAATATCTTATTTCAAGTTTGCTGATGATGATTACCATTATCGGTATCCCTTTTGGCATACAGACATTAAAGTTGGCCGGGCTTGCTTTATGGCCTTTTGGGAAAGAAGTGAGGAGTGGACAGCGTTCCGGTGGCTGCCTTTATGTATTAATGAATATTTTATGGATATTCTTGGGAGGCATTTGGATTTGTCTGTCACATTTAGTTTTTGGAGCAATTTTGTGTATCACTATTATTGGTATTCCCTTTGGTTTACAACACTTCAAATTGGCGGCTTTGGCATTGTCTCCTTTTGGAAAAGATATTGTGACGGTATAGAATTGAAAAGTGATTCCCCTCTTCTTATAACTAAAAGTTATAACTCATAATTAGAAACGATTAGTCTGTCTTGATTGTTTGCCGTACTTTTGTGCCCAGAAAAATAATTAAAGATAAAAATATGATTTCAACAGCTACAAAAACGTTGCAGGCAAACAACAAGACAATTTATGTCGCACTGCTTTCTACTTTGACTTTCTTTCTGTTTTTAGATTATATTCCGGGGCTACAGGCTTGGTCGGCATGGGTTACTCCTCCGGTTGCTTTATTTTTGGGACTGATTTTTGCGTTGACCTGTGGACAGGCTCATCCGAAATTTAATAAAAAGACTTCCAAATATTTATTGCAATATTCAGTTGTTGGCTTAGGATTTGGGATGAATCTTCATTCAGCTCTGGCTTCCGGCAAAGAAGGTATGGAGTTTACCGTTATTTCGGTAGTGGGTACCTTATTGATTGGTTGGTTCATCGGACGCAAACTCTTTAAGATCGACCGGAATACTTCTTATCTCATCAGTTCGGGAACTGCTATTTGTGGTGGTAGTGCTATTGCAGCAGTAGGACCGGTGCTGAAAGCTAAGGACAGTGAAATGTCTGTTGCATTGGGCACAATCTTCGTTTTAAATGCTATCGCACTGTTTATTTTCCCGATGATCGGTCACGCATTAAATATGAGTCAGCATGAATTTGGTACATGGGCGGCTATTGCTATTCATGATACGAGTTCCGTAGTAGGAGCCGGTGCTGCCTATGGTGAGGAAGCTTTGAAGGTGGCTACTACTATTAAGCTGACTCGTGCGCTTTGGATTATTCCGATAGCCTTCGCCACTTCCTTTATATTTAAGAGCAAAGGACAGAAAATTAGTATTCCTTGGTTTATCTTTTTCTTTATCCTGGCAATGGTAGTAAATACCTATTTGCTTGACGGAGTATCGGCTTTAGGCGCAGCTATCAATGGAATTGCCCGCAAAACACTGACTATTACAATGTTCTTTATCGGTGCTTCTCTTTCTATCGATGTATTGAAAAATGTCGGAGTCAAACCTCTGATTCAAGGAGTACTACTTTGGGTAGTAATTAGTTTGAGCACATTGGCTTACATTTACTTTGTGTAAAGCCGTAGACAAATAGAGAGTAATATAGCATAAAAAAGTGGAGGAATATCGGTTCATACGGTGATTCCTCCACTTTTATTTTTAGTATCCGTTTTAAGAGCCCCGGATTATTTTTTCTTCAGTTCTTCGAAGATCAGTCCTTCCAGTTCTTCTGCCAGTTCCGGATTATCTTTGATACAAACTTTGGCTGCATCACGTCCTTGACCTAGTTTAGTATCATTGTAGCTATACCATGAACCACTCTTCTTGATAATTCCCAATTCGGCACCCAAGTCGATGATTTCTCCGGAGTGGGAGATACCTTCACCAAACATAATGTCGAATTCAGCTTTGCGGAAAGGAGGTGCTACTTTGTTCTTTACTACTTTCACTTTGGTTAACTTACCAAGCACTTCTTCACCATCCTTGATTGGCTGGCTGCCACGGATATCTATACGTACAGAAGCATAGAATTTCAATGCGTTACCACCTGTTGTTGTTTCCGGATTACCAAACATAACACCAATTTTTTCACGAAGTTGATTGATAAAGATACAAGTCGTACGTGTCTTGCTGACTGTACCGGTCAATTTACGCAAAGCCTGTGACATCAGGCGTGCCTGTAGACCTACTTTGTTGTCACCCATGTCACCTTCAATTTCTGCTTTTGGGGTTAATGCTGCAACAGAGTCAATTACAATGATATCAATAGCGGAAGAACGGATTAGTTGCTCGGCTATTTCCAAAGCCTGTTCACCGTTGTCTGGTTGGGAAATCCAGAGATTATCCACATCCACACCTAGTTTCGCTGCATAGAAACGGTCGAAAGCATGCTCAGCGTCAATGAAAGCTGCGATACCACCGGCTTTTTGCGCTTCGGCAATGGCATGGATAGCCAATGTCGTTTTACCGGAAGATTCCGGACCATAGATTTCGATGATTCTTCCCCGGGGATACCCACCTACGCCGAGTGCTACATTTAAAGCAATGGAGCCGGTAGGAATCACTTCTACTTGTTCAACACTATCATCGCCCATTTTCATGATAGAACCTTTACCGAAGTTTTTTTCTATCTTTTCCATGGCGGCCTGTAAGGCTTTTAGTTTTTCGCTTGATGCCATTTTATTATCTGTTTCAAAATTAAGTTCGTCTTTCTTTGCCATACCTTATTCTTCTAATTGATGGATTTATTGATTCAAAATCTGTGTGGCATGTTCTTTGGTTTTCACTTCTTTCGGGGTGATAATCCGTTCTACAATTCCTTCTTCGTTGATCAGGAAGGTCGTACGGAGGGTTCCCATATAAGCACGGCCATACAGTTTCTTTTCTCCCCATACACCAAATTCTTCTACCAGTTTCTTGTCGGTATCGGCTATCAGTGTGAAGGGAAGATTGTTTTTTTCAATGAATTTCTGGTGCGACTTCTCGTTGTCTACGCTGACGCCGATTACTTCATAACCGGCCTTACGCAGTTCGGAATAGTTGTCGCGCAGGCTGCATGCTTGTGCCGTGCAACCTGATGTGCTGTCTTTCGGATAGAAGTACAGCACTATTTTCTTTCCTTGGTAAGCACTTAGTCTGATCTCTTCACCTTTTTCATTGGTGCCTAAGATTTCCGGTGCTTTATCTCCTACGTTAATCATAAACTTTCTTTTTAAACAATCTCTTTATAATTCCAGGTCTTTATTGAACACTTCGTGCCAAGGCAATCCTTGTTTGTTGAGTTGTTCCATAAATGGGTCCGGATTGAATTCTTCTACATTGTTCACACCCGGACGTTTCCATTCGCCTTTGAAGAACATCATTGCACCGATCATTGCCGGAACTCCGGTGGTATAGCTTACACCCTGCATACCAGTTTCTTTGTAAGCTTCCTGATGACTGCAGTTGTTGTATACGTAATAAGTACGTTCTTTTCCGTCTTTGATACCACGAATACGGCAGCCGATAGAAGTTTCTCCTTCGTAGTTCTCACCCAAATCCTGCGGATTGGGCAATACGGCTTTCAGGAATTGCAATGGTACGATTTTCGTTCCGTTATAGTCAACTTCGTCGATACGGGCCATACCTATATTTTGGATGACACGTAAATGAGTCAGATACTCTTGTCCGAAAGTCATCCAGAAACGTGCGCGTTTGATTGTCGGGAAGTGTTTTACCAATGATTCCAGTTCTTCATGATAAAGAAGATAAGAATCACGCGGACCGATGTTTGGATAAGTCAGGTCCTTATGAATTTCCAACGGACCGGTTGTTACCCATTGTCCGTTTTCATAATAACGTCCGTTTTGGGTAATTTCGCGGATGTTTATTTCCGGATTGAAGTTTGTAGCAAATGCTTTATGATGATTACCGGCATTACAGTCCACAATGTCCAGATACTGAATTTCATCGAAGTAATGCTTTGCTGCATAGGCAGTATAGATGCCGCTGACTCCCGGGTCGAATCCGCAACCAAGGATAGCTGTCAGACCGGCTTCTTTGAAGCGGTCGTGGTAGGCCCATTGCCAGCTGTATTCAAAATGAGCTTCATCTTTCGGCTCGTAATTTGCGGTATCCAGATAATTGACTCCTGCTTTCAGACAGGCCTCCATTATGGTAAGGTCCTGATAAGGAAGAGCAACGTTAATCACCATTTCCGGTTTAAAGTCATTGAATAAAGCTACCAGTTCGTCTACATTGTCAGCATCGACTTTAGCCGTTTTTATATTGGGATTGCCTATAGCTTTGACGATATTATCGCATTTCTCCTTTGTACGGCTGGCAATCATGATGTCTGTGAATACATCGGCATTTTGTGCCACTTTGTGTGCTACGACAGTACCAACACCGCCTGCACCGATAATAAGAACTCTACCCATTTCTTTTAATTAATATATTATAAATCAAAAATTAAGATTTTAGAATCGTTAGTTTGGCAAATATACGTGATTATTTTCAGATAATCATAGCGTCGGTACTCCTTTTTATTTGAAACGTTGCAAGGTACCATTTTCAAATTCCAGTGTTCTTCCGTTGTAGAACCAGGTTTCAAAACGGCTGTCTTTTTTTAGTTGTATGTCAACCGGATTGCCTATCGACAGGCGGCATTCATCGGCACTCATGCCTTCTTCCAGCTCGCCTTGTGCAATGATTTTCCAGCGTTCTTCGGTGATAGCCGGATATTTCTGCTTCATATCCCCGAAACCGAAAAGGTCTTCAATATAATTCTCGTTTTTAACGATCACATCGTATTTTAGGTCAACTTCTGTTATATAAAGTGCCCCTTGCCGGTCTTCCAACGATAAAATGGCCAGACTACCGGGAGAGGAGGTGGTTATTTCTTTTATTTTCAAAACAGTATAGCGCGGCAAATGTACACGAGCCTCCATCTGCTTACTTTCAAGACCGAATATTCTTTTGACGGTTAATGTTTGTTTGGGGTAGACAGTCAAGTCCATGTATCTGTCTTTCAGTGCCTCCAGATTTCCCGACTTTTTATTACTGAAACTAATGGCATTAGAGAAGTATCTCATTTTCTTTTCTGCTTGAAAATCATTTACGTCCATACCCGAATTGGTGCGTGAGAGAGCAACTTCCAGATAATAGGAGCGCTCTTGTGAGTCTTGAAATACAATTTTCACAGGATATGCTTGACTGCCGACTCCTATTGCAGTAACGATTGCTTCCGTGTTGACGGGAATGGGAACTTCCCGGTAACCGGAATAACTGTTGGCATCGTCCACTCGTGCCATATCGGATTGAATATATATCTTTTTTCCAGTCAGCAGTTCTTTAGCGGTATCTACGTCCTTCAGATAAACCAATCCATTGATATATGCACGAGGATTTTTTTCACATATTTCTTCCAGGCGTACGTTTTTTATCTCATAATAATACTTTCCTCCTTCGCACTCGAAGATAAATCGGGTGGTATAGCTGGTGCTATTTGATAATTCTTGAATTTTTTCTTCAGTACCGGCAAAGGTGAGAATCTTATGTTTCAGTGAACTGTTGTCGGTACCCTTTTCTGTGTCGTATACCGAAAGTGTGGGGAGAAACATGTCACGTTGGGAGGGGACGAACATGAATTTCATTCCCGGCGCCCATTTACAAAGAAGTTGTAGGGGAAAGTTCTCTTTAATGAATAATTCTTCTTTACTGGAAGAAATTTCCTGACTCGGAGAAGTTGCGACAAGATAATCGTTTTGAGCTGTGGTATAGGATATACTACAACACAATAAAATAAAGAATAAGGCTGTTACTCTCATATTTTTTTACTTTTGGTGAACTTTGTAATCTATTGTTTGTTTTATAACTAATGGCAAATGTATGTATTTTATATCGCATAAGATGGAATATTCCAATCTTTTTGATATCTTTGCCCACGATTTAACTTAAACGTTATAACAAAATGAAAAAAGTATTTGTTTCAATTTGCATTGCCAGCACAGTACTTGCAATGTTTTCATGCCGCTCTGTAGAGAAGGCAATCCCTTTGTCTTCTATCAATGGCGAATGGAATATTATAGAAGTTAACGGCTCGAAAGTAACTCCGGGCGAAAGCAGAAACCTTCCCTTTATTACTTTTGATACTGCAACCGGCAGACTGTCGGGCAACAGTGGATGTAACCGTATGATGGGTAGCTTTGATGTAAATGCAAAGCCGGGTAGCATTGACTTTAAAGGAATAGCCGGCACCAAAATGATGTGTCCGGATATGACTACCGAGAGAAATGTACTGGGGGCTCTGGCACAGGTGAAAGGTTATAAGAAAGCCGGTAAAGATAAGATGTATTTGTGCAACGATTCCAATCGTCCGGTTGTTGTTCTTGAAAAAAAGGAGGCTGATGTGAAACTTTCTGTATTGAACGGAGAATGGAAGATTAAAGAAGTAAATGGTGAAGCAATTCCTTCGGGAATGGAGAAGCAGCCTTTTATTGCTTTTGACGTGAAAAAGAAAACAATTCATGGCAATGCAGGATGCAACCTGATCAACGGCGGTTTTGAAACCAGTACGAGCAATGCCAAATCAATCTCTTTCCCGGGAGTAGCAAGTACAATGATGGCTTGTCCCGATATGGAAGTGGAAAGCAAGGTTTTGAAAGCTTTGAATGAAGTGAAGTCATTTGATAAACTGTCCGGTGGCGGCATTGGTCTGTACGATGCGAACAATGCGTTGGTGATGGTTCTTGAAAAGTAATACTGAGAGTATATTATATAATATAGGTATGAGGTTGTGTCAAAACGCTGGCACAACCTTTTTTTATGCACAAAGCCCAGACTTTCACAAGCCCGGGCTTTGTTATTACCCAAAGTTTTTGTATCTTTAGGCATAAAGTTTTTCGTTATGGCAAAGTTACATTTTCGTCCTTACATTCCCAACCAAACAGTTCTTTTTCCCGGAAGAATTGATGAAAACATAGCAGCGAACGATCCGGTTCGCATAGTTAATACTGTTGTTGATAATCTCAATCTTGACAATTTCAAGAAGCTTTATAAAGCAACCGGTCGTTGTCCTTATCATCCTAAAATGATGCTTAAGGTGATTATCTACGCCTACATGAACAATATCTATTCGTGCCGCAAAATAGAGAAGCTTCTCCTACGTGATATTCATTATATCTGGCTTTCCGGTAATGAACATCCGGATTTTATTACCATCAACCGTTTTCGAAACCGTGTAAAAGAGGAAATAAATACCGTATTCACGCAGTTGGTTCTTGTCCTTGCCGACAAAGGTTTCATCAGCCTTGACGTAGAGTATATCGACGGTACCAAGATTGAGTCCAAAGCCAACAAATATACTTTTGTCTGGCGCAAGACAGTCGAAAAGAACCGTACAAAGCTGATGGATAAGATCCGCATTCTCCTGGAGCAGGTGGATGAAGTCATAGCCCAAGAGAACTCCATGAAAGATACACCCGTAGAGTTCACTCCCGCCATGCTCTCAGATATAGTGAATGAACTTAAAGAGGTGCTGGAACACCATCCTGTAACAAAGGACAAGGAACAAAAGAAGGTCATCCGGGAAAAGAAGAAACAGGTCCGGGAACTTGAGGAGTACCGTGACAAGTTGATAGAATACGACAACCATCTTGATACTCTTGGAGAACGCAACTCCTACTCCAAGACCGATCCTGATGCCACCTTCATGCGCATGAAAGAAGACGCCATGAGAAACGGACAGACCAAACCCGGATATAATCTGCAAATAGGTACCGAGAACCAATTCCTCATAGACTTCCGACTGTTTCCCAACCCAACCGACACACTGACCCTCATACCTTTCTTCCACTCCTTTGAGCAACGCTATAACCGCTTACCAACTGTCGGTGTGGCAGACTCCGGTTACGGCTCGGAAGAAAATTATCGGTTCATGCAAGATAATGGGATAGAAGCCTTTGTCAAGTACAACTACTTCCATAAAGAACAGCGTCCCCGTTATACCCCCAATCCATTCCATGCGGAGAGTCTCCATTACAATGCGGGGGAGGATTATTACGTTTGTCCTATGGGGCAGCACATGAACCGTATAGGAACTAGACGTGACAAAACAGCAAGCGGATACATCACCGAAAGTGCCCGATATAAAGCACAAAGATGTGAAGGGTGTCCTTTGTGTGGCAGTTGCTTTAAAGCTCGGGGGAACCGTATGATAGAAGTCAACCACCGGTTAAACCAATACAAACGGCAGGCACGGGAAAGGTTACTCTCGGAAGAAGGCATCAGGCATAGGGGAAGGCGATGTATAGAACCGGAAGCAGTTTTTGGACAAATGAAACACAACATGGCATACAAAAGGTTCCGGCATGTGGGAGAAGACAAGGTTACAATGGACTTTGCCTTCTTTGCTATAGCTTTTAATATCAAAAAGATGTGTACAAAACTACTAAAAGCAGGAAAGAGAAGGAGTGCACACACTATATTTATCTTTATCAGACCACGTGTGACTCAAAATACGACGAATATTAAGCCTTATTACCTAATTACTGAAAAAATAGTCGCATAGACAAAAAAGAGGAACGACTATTTTATATTAAAAAAAGAAGGGGATGTGCCTTAGTTTTGACACAGCCCCATATTTTTTTATTCCTTTCTGATGAATTCGTTTTCTTTATTGAACCAGAGCCGTTTCCATTTGTTTAAAGAAGCAGTTGCTGCCCGGCTTCTGTATGACTCTGCCAGCAGTAATTTAGATTTGAAACTGTCGTTTTGGCAGAAAATATGTCATGTATCCGTCTGATTTCTTTTTGGCACATGGTTTGTTTTTTAATAAGCGTCCGTTTGAAAGCTCTTACAAAGAGAAAGAAAACAACCGGACAAAAAGAAATTGAATAATAATAAATAAAAAGAATAACGATCATGGGAAAAATTATTGGTATTGACTTAGGAACAACAAACTCTTGTGTTGCCGTATTCGAAGGCAACGAACCTGTAGTAATTGCAAACAGCGAAGGTAAGCGTACAACTCCTTCTGTAGTTGCTTTTGTAGATGGTGGCGAACGTAAGGTAGGTGATCCTGCTAAGCGTCAGGCTATTACTAATCCTACACGTACGATCTTCTCAATCAAACGTTTCATGGGTGAAAATTGGGATCAGGTACAAAAAGAAGTTGAACGTGTTCCTTATAAAGTAGTGAAAGGTGATAACAACACTCCGCGTGTTGATATTGACGGACGTCTGTATACTCCGCAGGAAATCTCTGCAATGATTCTTCAGAAAATGAAGAAGACTGCTGAAGACTATCTGGGACAAGAAGTTACAGAAGCAGTCATCACTGTTCCTGCATATTTCTCTGACTCTCAACGTCAGGCTACTAAAGAAGCCGGACAAATTGCAGGTCTGGAAGTAAAACGTATTGTAAACGAACCGACTGCCGCAGCTCTTGCTTACGGTCTGGATAAGGCTCACAAAGATATGAAGATTGCCGTATTCGACCTTGGTGGTGGTACATTTGATATCTCTATCCTTGAATTTGGTGGTGGTGTATTTGAAGTTCTTTCTACTAATGGTGATACTCACTTGGGGGGTGATGACTTTGACCAGGTAATCATCAATTGGTTGGTACAGGAATTCAAAAATGACGAAGGCGCTGACCTGACCCAGGACCCGATGGCTTTACAACGTCTGAAAGAAGCTGCAGAAAAAGCTAAGATTGAACTTTCTTCTTCAACAAGCACAGAAATCAACTTGCCGTACATTATGCCGGTAAATGGTGTACCTAAGCACTTGGTTAAGACTCTGACTCGTGCAAAATTCGAATCATTGGCTCACGGATTGATTCAGGCTTGTCTGGAACCATGTAAGAAAGCAATGAGCGATGCTGGTTTGAGCAACTCTGACATTGATGAAGTAATCCTTGTGGGTGGTTCTTCTCGTATCCCTGCTGTACAGAAACTGGTAGAAGATTTCTTCGGAAAGACTCCTTCTAAAGGCGTGAACCCGGATGAAGTAGTAGCTGTCGGTGCTGCTGTACAGGGTGCTGTTTTGACAGATGAAATCAAGGGTGTAGTATTGTTGGATGTTACTCCGTTGTCAATGGGTATCGAAACATTGGGTGGTGTAATGACGAAGTTAATCGATGCTAACACTACAATTCCGGCTCGTAAGAGTGAAACATTCTCTACTGCTGCTGATAATCAGAGTGAAGTAACGATTCATGTATTGCAGGGAGAACGTCCGATGGCTGCTCAGAATAAGTCAATTGGCCAGTTCAACTTGTCAGGTATCGCTCCGGCTCGTCGTGGTGTTCCTCAGATTGAGGTTACATTTGATATCGATGCGAATGGTATCTTGAAGGTATCTGCTAAGGATAAGGCTACAGGTAAGGAACAGGCAATCCGTATCGAAGCTTCCAGCGGTTTGAGCAAGGAAGAAATCGAAAAGATGAAGGCTGAAGCTGAAGCTAATGCAGAAGCAGACAAGAAAGAACGTGAAAAGATTGATAAGTTGAATCAGGCTGACAGTGTAATCTTCCAGACAGAAAATCAGCTGAAAGAATTAGGTGATAAGTTGCCTGCTGATAAAAAAGCTCCGATTGAAGCTGCTTTGCAGAAACTGAAAGATGCTCACAAGGCTCAGGATTTGGCTGCTATTGATACGGCTATGGCAGAAATCAATACTGCGTTCCAGGCTGCAAGTGCTGAAATGTATGCACAACAGGGTGCCCAAGGTGGTACACAGGCTGGTCCTGATATGAATGCAGGTCAGAATGCTGGTCAGGATAATAGCAAGCATGGCGATAACGTTCAGGATGCTGACTTCGAGGAAGTGAAGTAAAATGATTAATATATAAAAGGAGGGGCTGTGTCAAAACTAAGGCACATCCCCTTCTTTTTTTCATATAAAATAGTCGTTCCTCTTTTTTGTCTATGCGACTATTTTTTCAGTAATTAGGTAATAAGGCTTAATATTCGTCGTATTTTGAGTCACACGTGGTCTGATAAAGATAAATATAGTGTGTGCACTCCTTCTCTTTCCTGCTTTTAGTAGTTTTGTACACATCTTTTTGATATTAAAAGCTATAGCAAAGAAGGCAAAGTCCATTGTAACCTTGTCTTCTCCCACATGCCGGAACCTTTTGTATGCCATGTTGTGTTTCATTTGTCCAAAAACTGCTTCCGGTTCTATACATCGCCTTCCCCTATGCCTGATGCCTTCTTCCGAGAGTAACCTTTCCCGTGCCTGCCGTTTGTATTGGTTTAACCGGTGGTTGACTTCTATCATACGGTTCCCCCGAGCTTTAAAGCAACTGCCACACAAAGGACACCCTTCACATCTTTGTGCTTTATATCGGGCACTTTCGGTGATGTATCCGCTTGCTGTTTTGTCACGTCTAGTTCCTATACGGTTCATGTGCTGCCCCATAGGACAAACGTAATAATCCTCCCCCGCATTGTAATGGAGACTCTCCGCATGGAATGGATTGGGGGTATAACGGGGACGCTGTTCTTTATGGAAGTAGTTGTACTTGACAAAGGCTTCTATCCCATTATCTTGCATGAACCGATAATTTTCTTCCGAGCCGTAACCGGAGTCTGCCACACCGACAGTTGGTAAGCGGTTATAGCGTTGCTCAAAGGAGTGGAAGAAAGGTATGAGGGTCAGTGTGTCGGTTGGGTTGGGAAACAGTCGGAAGTCTATGAGGAATTGGTTCTCGGTACCTATTTGCAGATTATATCCGGGTTTGGTCTGTCCGTTTCTCATGGCGTCTTCTTTCATGCGCATGAAGGTGGCATCAGGATCGGTCTTGGAGTAGGAGTTGCGTTCTCCAAGAGTATCAAGATGGTTGTCGTATTCTATCAACTTGTCACGGTACTCCTCAAGTTCCCGGACCTGTTTCTTCTTTTCCCGGATGACCTTCTTTTGTTCCTTGTCCTTTGTTACAGGATGGTGTTCCAGCACCTCTTTAAGTTCATTCACTATATCTGAGAGCATGGCGGGAGTGAACTCTACGGGTGTATCTTTCATGGAGTTCTCTTGGGCTATGACTTCATCCACCTGCTCCAGGAGAATGCGGATCTTATCCATCAGCTTTGTACGGTTCTTTTCGACTGTCTTGCGCCAGACAAAAGTATATTTGTTGGCTTTGGACTCAATCTTGGTACCGTCGATATACTCTACGTCAAGGCTGATGAAACCTTTGTCGGCAAGGACAAGAACCAACTGCGTGAATACGGTATTTATTTCCTCTTTTACACGGTTTCGAAAACGGTTGATGGTAATAAAATCCGGATGTTCATTACCGGAAAGCCAGATATAATGAATATCACGTAGGAGAAGCTTCTCTATTTTGCGGCACGAATAGATATTGTTCATGTAGGCGTAGATAATCACCTTAAGCATCATTTTAGGATGATAAGGACAACGACCGGTTGCTTTATAAAGCTTCTTGAAATTGTCAAGATTGAGATTATCAACAACAGTATTAACTATGCGAACCGGATCGTTCGCTGCTATGTTTTCATCAATTCTTCCGGGAAAAAGAACTGTTTGGTTGGGAGTGTAAGGACGAAAATGTAACTTTGCCATAACGAAAAACTTTATGCCTAAAGATATAAAAACTTTGGGTAATAACAAAGCCCGGGCTTGTGAAAGTCTGGGCTTTGTGCATAAAAAAAGGTTGTGCCAGCGTTTTGACACAACCTCTTTGTTTTTTTAATTCCTATATGTGATTTTTATTTCAGAAATAGTGATACTATTAAATAAACAATTGCAGCCAAGAGTCCACTGACAGGGATAGTAAGCACCCATGCAGTCATGAGGCTTTTAGTCACTCCCCAGCGAACAGCAGATAAACGTTTGGTTGCTCCGACCCCGATAATTGCTCCGGTGATCGTATGAGTCGTGCTTACAGGAATTTTCAGCATTTCTGTGATATAAAGTGTAAAAGCTCCTGCAGTTTCAGCAATCATACCTTCCAATGGAGTTACTTTGGTAATTCTCGTTCCCATTGTTTTTACAATTTTCCATCCTCCGGACATGGTTCCCAGTGAGATAGCTGTAAAACAAGAGAACGCTACCCAGTCCGGTAGATCAGAAATGCTGTTTATACCGATTCCTAAACCCATGGAGTGAGCGGCTATCATTGCGGCGGCGATAATACCCATTACCTTTTGGGAATCATTCAAGCCATGTCCCACACTGAACATGGCCGAAGAAACCAACTGTAATCTTTTGAACCACATTTCCGCAGTATGCGGATTGGCACGTCGGCAGATATAGAGTACAAGCAGAGTGAATCCAAAAGCGATAACCATACCTATGAATGGAGCCAGAAAGATAAAAGCTGCGATTTTAAGAATGATGTTGAGTTGGATAGCTTCAAAACCATTTGCCATGATGGCAGCTCCTGCAAAACCACCGATAAGCGTATGGGAAGAGGAAGATGGAATACCTTTCCACCAAGTAATCAGGTTCCAGGAAATAGCGGCAATGATACCTGCCAGAATGATAGGCAGTGTGATATATTGCTCTACAACCGTTTTTGACACAGTGTTTGCTATACCAAAGCCCCCTATAATATATTTGGCTATGAAAAACGCAACGAAGTTAAAGAATGCTGCCCATAATACTGCTTGGAAAGGAGTCAGTACTTTGGTTGATACGATGGTAGCTATCGAATTTGCCGCATCATGAAAGCCGTTGATATAATCGAATATCAGAGCCAGTATAATGATAATCACTAATAATTCCATGTGTCTTGCTCTGATTTTATGAATACTTTACGATCAGGTTTTTCAATATTTTGCCTACATGTTCAGCTGCATCGGTTGTCTTTTCCAGCTCATGCATGATCTCTTTAATCTTAATCAGTTCGATACAGTCTTTTTCTTCTTCAAAGAGTTTAGTGATAAAGAGTTCGTAAACATCGTCCGCCTGATTCTCTATATCATGTAATCTAGAGCAGTACTCGCGTAACGGTTTTGGATTTTTGCGGAAGGTTTCCAGTTCATCCATAGCTTTACCTATATTAATCGCCTCTTCATGAATCAGACGGCTCAGTTCTTTTCCACTTTCAGAAATGGGGCGAGGATTATAGATTACAATTCGTTTGGCGCTACTGTTGATTCCGTCAATAACATCGTCCATACAGGAAGCCAGATCGTGGATATCTTCACGGTCGAAGGGAGTGATGAATGTGGTGCTTAACTCATCAAAGATTAAATGAGTCAACCGGTCGCCTTCGCGTTCCATATCTTTTATTTGCTTGTAGTAGTCAGCTCTTTCTGTTGGTAGATCATGTTGCAGACTTTCTACAAGTAGAACGGATGAGGCAGATAAAACATCTGATAACTGCTTCAGCAGAGGAAAGAACTTTGGTTCTTTGGGCGTGAATTTACTAAAAAAAGAATTTTTCATAAATATGAGTACATTAAATTGTTTTTGAGATGTTTAATTTGATGGTCGTTGTTATTAATAAACAAATAAATAAAGTTTTTTATTGCTTCGATCCTAACTTCGCTCGTAATACTTCTATTATTGCAGGTAATATTGAAATAAATATAATAGCGATAATCAAGAGTTTAAGATTTTCCTGTACGAACGGCAGATCGCCAAAGAAGTAGCCTGCATAGCAAAATAAAACTACCCATATGGCCCCACCTGTCAGATTGTAGATCATAAAGTAATAGTAATGCATTTTTCCCATTCCGGCTACAAATGGAGCAAAAGTGCGGACGATAGGCACAAAGCGGGCGAGAATAATCGTTTTCCCACCATATTTTTTATAAAATTCATGCGTTTTATCAAGATAACTTTGTTTGAATATCCTGGAGTTGGGATTATGAAAAAGTTTGCGTCCGAAAAAATGTCCGATCATGTAGTTGCAGGAGTCACCTAATACGGCTGCTGCAAATAAGATTAAAACAAGAATATGGATATCGATCGACATACTGGGTAATGCGGAAATGGCTCCTGCAACGAAAAGTAAAGAATCACCAGGAAGAAAGGGGGTGAGTACAAGCCCGGTTTCGCAAAATATAATAATGAATAGGATAGCGTATGCCCAAGTATGGTAATCCTGCACTATACTAATCATGTATTGATCAATGTGGAGAATAAAGTCTAATATAAATTCCATTATATATCAGTTATTAATATGTAAAAGAGAAATCGTATGCATATTCCCGGTAATGGAAAAGACTCTTCTTGCTTTCTTACCTTGAATATAAAGGGATAAAATGGGCATGAAGATACACTCATCTCATCCCATAGAAGGAAAAGAGATATTAAATAAGTATTCGTCCTAGTGTATAGACGTAATATCTATATGAGAATTTGGTGAGATTTGTATAGTAGGGGAGACCAGTCCATTTTTCTTTTGGAAATTGATATTTTAAGGAACTTAGTATCCGAATTGTGACGGAAGAAACGCTGAATCTTAGGATTTTGGAAAAATAAGTGGTACGAGATAAAAGTGAGTTTCCTAAAATGCCGTCAGCAATATTACAATCATATTTTCCATCATATTTCCCTGCTTGGAAGAAGCTTTTTTCTTTACCCGATTGTTTAACGACTGCTTTAGATCTATAATTCTGTAGTTGGGTATGGGATTGTATAGCTGTAGTACCGGCTTCTGTCCGGAACTCCTGTAGTTCTTTATCGGGAATTAAACTGCATCCCCATATCAGAAATATACTAAATAATATACAGAATATATATTTCATCATAACGGCTACAAAGGTAGAAACTATTTTTATACGAAATATATATGAAAGTATAATTAACAATTAGATTTGAGTCTGGCAAGATCAAAGTGGAATGATGGCGTTTCTTTTCTTATTTGTTTGGGACGAATTTCATTGGAGTATATCTGATTCCGTTTGTTTGTTGTCTGTCGTCTGTTTTTTCAAATCCCAGTGATTCGTAAAACTTGATAGCATATGTAGATGAGTTAACTGTTATTTCATTTGCCGGACAATCATATTGTGAGTAATCGAAAAGTTGTTTACCGATTCCTTTTCTATGGAAGTCCTTGTTGATGAAAAATAAAGAAATGTGCTTGCCCTTATTTTTGGTTCCCATGATGCCAACCAATCGATTTTCTTCGAAAGCCCCATAAATTCTGAGTTCATTCATTCGCTCGTCATTGAAGATGAAACTTTTGAAAGCTTCAAGACCTTCGTCGTCGAAATCATCTTGACCGCATTGCAAATACACTTCTAATGCTACAGCTACTGCCTGATGAAATTCTGTCTTATTTAATTTACGTATCATAATTAATCATTTGTTTATGTGATTATTTTCTTGTTTACAATTGAAACAATATTTATAATGTACAGTCCGGAGATTGCCGCAATCAAGACAAGTATATTTCTGATTTTGGGCAATCTGAAAATGTTTTTCTCCTTTTTCTTTTATGAATATAAGATTCTCAAGCATGCTCATGCCATATTTAATACGGTATCTTGCATCCAACGATTTTAACCGTCTGCATGGGAAAATTGAACATTCGAAGCAATAGTACTCTTTTTTATCACACGAGAGAATTAAGCAGTTTCGGCAATTTTTGCGTACTTCTGCCATTTTACTCCGGCAGCCGGAGCAAGGTTTTTTTCTATCCTGAAAGGCATAGCATAATGCACAATTCATTCCGCAGGGAGCAATCGTATTGATAGTATTCATTCAATTTTTTATTGGTGGGACAAGATACTGATTTTTTTATTTCAAACAATAGGGTATTGGCGGCTTGAACGATCTTATTGATAGAAGCAGGAATTATTAACTTTAAAACTCTATTAAGATGAAAAAGTCTGTTATACTTTGGGTTGGATGGTTATTAGCTTTTCTATGGATAGGGAATGCTGATATATGGGCGCAAGATGCGGGAGATTATTACACGATCGTTGGGATGGTGAAGGATAAGCAGAATAGAAAAACGCTTGAAAACGTGAATGTATCTGTTCAGGGGAGCAATATTGGTACGGTGACAAATGCAGAGGGAGAATTTGCTCTGAAAGTAAAAAAAGAGGAGGTTCCGCGCGAACTGGAAATATCTCATATTGGCTATATCAATAGTCATGTGTCTTTGGATAAGCATAATGCCTCAAAACTGACGGTCTGGATGATTCCTCATACTAATCAGTTGAATGAAGTGGTAGTTTATGCCAATAATCCGCGTACGATCATAGAAAAGGCGATGGAGAAGATTCCGGTAAATTATAGTGCGAACCGGAACATGCTTACTTGTTTTTATCGGGAGACTGTGCAGAAAGGACGCCGTTATATCAGTGTATCGGAAGCTGTACTTGATGTATCGAAAACGGCATATACCAACCGTACTACGGATGATGATAAATTGCAAGTTCTGAAGGGACGCCGTTTGTTAAGTCAAAAAGCTAGTGATACATTAGCAGTAAAGGTTATGGGTGGTCCTAATATATCGGTCGTTTTGGATATCGTGAAGAATAAAGAAGCCTTGCTGGAACTGGAAGAACTGAATAACTATGAGTTCTGGATGAGTGAATCCGCACTGATAGATAACCGGATACAATATGTTATTAATTTCCGTCCGAGAGTTCTTTTACCTTATGCGTTATTTCATGGAAAATTGTATGTAGATTGTGATAACCTGTCGTTTACACGTGTCGAAATGGATCTGGATATGCAGAATAAATCGAAGGCGATTGCTGCTATTCTTCATCAAAAGCCACTTGGGTTGAGATTCAAACCACAGGAATTATCTTTTCTGATTACTTATAAAACGATTGATGGAAGGACATATATGAACTATATCCGAAATGATATTCGTTTTAAATGTGACTGGAAACGGAGACTTTTCTCTACGAATTATGCGGTAACATCAGAAATGGTGGTGACGGACAGGAGAGAGAATCCATCCGAAATGATTCCGAGGAATAAAGTGTTCGCTTCTAATCAGATTTTCTACGATAAAGTAGGAAACTACTGGAGTGAAGATTTTTGGGGAAATTATAATATCATTGAACCTACGGAGTCTTTGGAACATGCTGTCGATAAATTGAAAAAGCAATCTAATTAAAATCAGAATTGTTTTCTTATATTTGGGAACAATCGTAAAATGATAGTAGTATGCTGAATGAACTGCTCATACTGACAAAAATAAAAGCAGGTGACATAAAGGCGTTTGAGGAATTATTTCGCTGTTATTATTCTCCCCTGTGTTGGTATGCGGCAAGCATTACCGGACGGATAGAGGTAGCTGAGGAAATCGTTGAAGAACTGTTTTATGTGCTTTGGAAGGATAGGGAACAATTACAGATTTTTCAATCTGTAAAAAGCTATCTCTACAGAGCGACGCGTAATCAGTCTATTCAATATTGTGAACATGAAGAGGTGAAGGAACGGTATAGAGAGTCCATATTGACTGCACCATCTTCGGAACAGGTTACAGATCCTCATCAACAGATGGAATATGAAGAACTTCAGAAGTTGATTAATAGTACCCTTGAAAAATTACCGGAACGTAGAATGCGAATCTTTAAGATGCACCGGGAGGAGGGAAAGAAATATGCAGAAATTGCACTTCTGCTTTCTCTTTCCGTTAAAACGGTGGAGGCGGAAATGACGAAGACTTTACGAACTTTGAGAAAAGAAATAGAAAATTATATTCAAATGAGATGATGAAAACGGATATTCATAAAATAAAGACGGAACAGGCTTGGAACCAGTTGTATGACCGATTGGACAAAGATCATTTGCTTGTTGAAGATCATCGGAAACCTAAAATTTCGATATGGGTACGCTATGGGGCTGTTGCAGCGGTAGTAGTAGGTTTTGTTTTGGGGACTCTGTATTGGGAATTTGGGCAAAGAGAAGAATTACCAAGCCTTATTACACAGAAAAATCAAGATATTCCTACATTGGTTACGACTCTTGAAGATGGTTCTGTCGTATTTTTGGCAAAGGAAACTTCTATCCGATATCCTGAACATTTTGTTTCCGATAAACGGGAAGTCAGTTTACAGGGAGATGCTTTCTTTGATGTGGCGAAGAACAGGGAACGACCCTTTTGGATTGATACCGAACAAGTGAAGATTGAGGTGTTGGGTACTGCTTTTAGTGTGAAGAGTGTCGAGGATGCTCCGTTTCGTCTCTCAGTACAACGTGGAACTGTTAGGGTAACCTTAAAAAAAGGGAATAAGGAATGCTATGTCAAAGCTGGTGAGACAGTGGTATTGAAATCGCAGCAACTGCTACTTAGTGCGAATGAAAATACGGAAGAGTTGAACCGTTATCTGAAACATGTCTGTTTTAAGGATGAATCTTTGGAACACATTCTGAAAGTAATGAATATGAATGCCGGAAGTTTACAGATACGTGTAGCTTCTCCTGCACTTGAAAAAAGAAAGCTGACAGTTGAGTTTTCTAACGAATCTCCAGAGACGGTGGCTACACTGATAGCATGTGCACTAAACTTGAAGTGTACACGACAGGGAGATACATTTATGCTGGCAGAATAATTTTTAAAAAAGTAAGATGAGGCTGGTTTATCGCTATATGGCTATTCTGTGTTTACTCTTTTTCGTGTCGAATACGTTAAGAGCAACCGGAGAAGATGTGCTGGAGAGCATGATCAGTCTGCCCAAGACGAAAGGAACAGTCTACTCCCTGTTAGGCTATATTTCTCAACAGTCGGGTTATCTGTTTATTTATGATAGCAAGGTAGTGAATAATGACGCAACGGTAAAGATACAAAAAGGAGAACGAACTATTCGTCAGGCCATTTATGAGATTGTAGGAGATACCAGTTTGGAGTTTAAAGTAATAGGCACCCATATTCTGATAACTCCTTTTACACAAATTAAACAGCAGCATGCGGGCCCTGCATCTGCTCAGCCTGTAAATATTATGCTTACAGGAACTTTGCTGGATAAGGAAACCGGGATGCCTGTCGCTTCTGCATCCGTAGGAGTTCGGAGGACATCTGTGGGTATTGTCACTAATAAGGAAGGTGAGTTCAGACTTTCTTTACCGGATTCTTTGCAAAATGATTCGGTCGTGTTTTCCCATATAGGATATGTTTCACAAACTTTGGAAGTTTCCGTTTTGGCAGGAAGGCATAATATTTTGAGTTTGGAACCGAAGGTGGTCCCTCTGCAGGAAGTGGTGGTTCAATGGGTTGATCCTTATAAATTGTTGAAGGAAATGGGACGGCAAAGAGAGCAGAATTATTCTCATTCTCCCACTTACCTGACAACATTCTACCGTGAAGGGGTTCTATTGAAAAATAAGGTTCAGAATCTAACTGAAGCAGTCTTTAAAGTTTATAAAATCGCTACTCACCCTTCTGTTTCCGATCAGGTAAAGCTGCTAAAGATGAGTCGGTTGAGTAATGTGGAAGCTAAGGACAGTCTGCTTGTTAAGGTAAAGTCCGGCATTCAGGCATGTTTTCAGATGGATATAATGAAAGATATGCCTTCATTTCTGATACCTGATGCAGGTGATAACGGCTATCTCTACACTTCACAGGGAGTGACATTCATTGATGATCGCTGTGTTAATGTTATACACTTTGAACAAAAGAAAGAGATAATCGAGCCTCTCTACTGTGGAGATTTGTATATTGATGCTGAGACAAATGCTTTGTTGCAAGCTCGTTTTGAGGTCGATCCTCAACGTGTGAAGAAAGCATCGGAAATGTTTGTAGAAAGGCGTACGCGTGGTATTAATATGATACCGCAAAAGGTGGTTTATACTATTTCTTACAAGCCATGGCAAGGAATTTATTATATTCATCATATTCGCGGCGATCTTTCTTTCAGAGTGAAACGAAAGCGCTTGCTGTCTGGTAGTCCGCATATGCAGATTTGGTTTGAAATGATCACTTGCAAAGTGGATACGGAACAGGTGACTGCATTTCCTCGGGCAGAGAGATTACCTACACGTACTATCTTTTCTGATATGAATTTCAGATATGACGAAGATTTCTGGAAAGATTTCAATGTGATACCTTTGGAGGAAGAACTTAGCAAACTGATTGAGAGAATCTCTTTGAAAATAGAAGAAATCGGTCCTTGATTTGTTTTGCTATTCGGTGAGATTGCTGTAACTTTGCCCCCGGTTTAAAAGATTGTGAATTATGGAATTACCTAAAGATCCGATGATGCTGTTTAGTGTCATCAATATGAAGTTACGCGATTGTTATTCTTCACTGGATGAGCTTTGCGAAGATATGGGCGTAAGTAAAGAACATATTATCAGTCAGTTGAAAGCTGTTGGCTTTGAATATAGTGCAGAACATAATAAGTTCTGGTGATTTTAGGGCAACTAACTTGTATATAAAAGGATGAATAGCGGGGCTGTGTCAAAACTAAGGCACATCCCCTTCTTTTTTTCATATAAAATAGTCGTTCCTCTTTTTTGTCTATGCGACTATTTTTTCAGTAATTAGGTAATAAGGCTTAATATTCGTCGTATTTTGAGTCACACGTGGTCTGATAAAGATAAATATAGTGTGTGCACTCCTTCTCTTTCCTGCTTTTAGTAGTTTTGTACACATCTTTTTGATATTAAAAGCTATAGCAAAGAAGGCAAAGTCCATTGTAACCTTGTCTTCTCCCACATGCCGGAACCTTTTGTATGCCATGTTGTGTTTCATTTGTCCAAAAACTGCTTCCGGTTCTATACATCGCCTTCCCCTATGCCTGATGCCTTCTTCCGAGAGTAACCTTTCCCGTGCCTGCCGTTTGTATTGGTTTAACCGGTGGTTGACTTCTATCATACGGTTCCCCCGAGCTTTAAAGCAACTGCCACACAAAGGACACCCTTCACATCTTTGTGCTTTATATCGGGCACTTTCGGTGATGTATCCGCTTGCTGTTTTGTCACGTCTAGTTCCTATACGGTTCATGTGCTGCCCCATAGGACAAACGTAATAATCCTCCCCCGCATTGTAATGGAGACTCTCCGCATGGAATGGATTGGGGGTATAACGGGGACGCTGTTCTTTATGGAAGTAGTTGTACTTGACAAAGGCTTCTATCCCATTATCTTGCATGAACCGATAATTTTCTTCCGAGCCGTAACCGGAGTCTGCCACACCGACAGTTGGTAAGCGGTTATAGCGTTGCTCAAAGGAGTGGAAGAAAGGTATGAGGGTCAGTGTGTCGGTTGGGTTGGGAAACAGTCGGAAGTCTATGAGGAATTGGTTCTCGGTACCTATTTGCAGATTATATCCGGGTTTGGTCTGTCCGTTTCTCATGGCGTCTTCTTTCATGCGCATGAAGGTGGCATCAGGATCGGTCTTGGAGTAGGAGTTGCGTTCTCCAAGAGTATCAAGATGGTTGTCGTATTCTATCAACTTGTCACGGTACTCCTCAAGTTCCCGGACCTGTTTCTTCTTTTCCCGGATGACCTTCTTTTGTTCCTTGTCCTTTGTTACAGGCTGGTGTTCCAGCACCTCTTTAAGTTCATTCACTATATCTGAGAGCATGGCGGGAGTGAACTCTACGGGTGTATCTTTCATGGAGTTCTCTTGGGCTATGACTTCATCCACCTGCTCCAGGAGAATGCGGATCTTATCCATCAGCTTTGTACGGTTCTTTTCGACTGTCTTGCGCCAGACAAAAGTATATTTGTTGGCTTTGGACTCAATCTTGGTACCGTCGATATACTCTACGTCAAGGCTGATGAAACCTTTGTCGGCAAGGACAAGAACCAACTGCGTGAATACGGTATTTATTTCCTCTTTTACACGGTTTCGAAAACGGTTGATGGTAATAAAATCCGGATGTTCATTACCGGAAAGCCAGATATAATGAATATCACGTAGGAGAAGCTTCTCTATTTTGCGGCACGAATAGATATTGTTCATGTAGGCGTAGATAATCACCTTAAGCATCATTTTAGGATGATAAGGACAACGACCGGTTGCTTTATAAAGCTTCTTGAAATTGTCAAGATTGAGATTATCAACAACAGTATTAACTATGCGAACCGGATCGTTCGCTGCTATGTTTTCATCAATTCTTCCGGGAAAAAGAACTGTTTGGTTGGGAATGTAAGGACGAAAATGTAACTTTGCCATAACGAAAAACTTTATGCCTAAAGATACAAAAACTTTGGGTAATAACAAAGCCCGGGCTTGTGAAAGTCTGGGCTTTGTGCATAAAAAAAGGTTGTGCCAGCGTTTTGACACAACCTCGTTTTTTTATTCTTCACTCTCTCCATTCTATTAATAAATGTGAAATCGCTCTTTGCACATTTAACTTCGTTCCTTTTCGACGTTCTAATAATCAAAGTTCAGAAATAATAGATGATAAACGAAGATAAAATCCGAAAAGCTTGTTCTTCCGATCGCGAACGGGGATTCAGGTTACTGGTGGACAGTTTTCAGGGACCGATATATAATTATATCCGGAGAATGGTGGTGTCTCATGAAGATGCAGAAGATGTGCTGCAGGAAGTCTTTATTCGTGTATTCCGTCATTTAGACCAATTTCGGGATGAAAGTTCGCTGAGTACATGGATTTACAGAATTGCAACTAATGAATGTCTTCGGTTATTGAATGGTCGTAAAGAAGAAGTAATATCGGCAGAAGAGGTTCAGGAAGAACTGATGAACAAGCTAAAAGCTTCTGACTATATAGACTACGAAGATGAGTTGGCTGTGAAATTTCAGGAAGCCATATTGACTTTGCCGGAAAAGCAGCGGATCGTTTTCAACTTGCGCTATTACGATGAATTGGAATATGAAGAAATTGCACGTGTGTTGGATAGCAAGGTTGAAACCTTGAAAGTGAATTATCACTATGCGAAGGATAAAATAAAGGAATACATATTAAATAGGTAACATCATGGATAAGGATTTTGATTTTGACAATATTGGTAAGCGGACGCCTTATCGCACTCCGGAGAACTTTTTCGAGG
Source organism: Bacteroides faecis (assembly GCF_020091505.1). Taxonomy (NCBI): domain Bacteria; kingdom Pseudomonadati; phylum Bacteroidota; class Bacteroidia; order Bacteroidales; family Bacteroidaceae; genus Bacteroides; species Bacteroides faecis. The sequence continues at coordinate 3,027,104 of NZ_CP081916.1, forward strand.
AGGCACAGCATAAGATTCTGGAACGTACGGTTGGCGAACAACGAAGAAACCGTCGGCTAAAGAGGATTATCCCTGCTGTAATAGCTGTTGCAGCGGTCTTGGCGGGAATTTTGTTTACTCCGTCTCTCCGCTATATGAATACAGATGTTCCGGCTACTTCGAACAGACTCGCTATTGAAAATAATAATGTAGCTGCTGATCCGGTAGATAAATGGATCAAAGAATTATCAGATGAGGAGCTGGAAGAGATCGTCAGCTTCTCTGAAAACGATATATTTTTAAACTAAAACTCAATCAATAATTATTAAACAGTGAAGATTATGAAGACTAAATTTATTTATGTGGTGCTGGCGGTTTTGTTTATGGGAAGCCAGATGACTCTTTCCGCTCAGGAAAAGGATAATAAAGAAAAGAAACAACGTCCTACACCGGAACAAATGATGCAGATGCAGACCAACCAAATGGTGAAAGCACTCATGTTGGATGATGCTACAGCTGCTAAATTTACTCCTATTTATGAGAAATATCTGAAGGAGTTACGTGATTGCCGTATGATGAATCGTGAGCCTAGAGTGAAAAAAGAAACTGCTCAAGGTACTGAAGCGAAGACTGCAAAAGGAACTCCGAGACCTGTAATGACTGATGCGGAAATAGCCAAGATGCTGAAAGGTCAGTTTGCACAAAGCCGTAAAATGCTGGATATCCGTGAGAAGTATTATAATGAGTTCAGTAAGATTCTCTCTCAGAAGCAAATTATGAAGATCTATCAGCAAGAGAAGAGCAATATGAATAAATTCAGAAAAGAATTTGACCGCAGAAAAGGCCAAAGACCCGGGCAGGGTCACAAACCCGGACAGGGAGATCGTCAGAGACAAAGATAACACGCTCCCCATCAAGGTCAGAATAAGTAATAGATATTAGGTTTATTATAGTTTTATTTTACTGATTCAACACGAAAGCGCATAGACAGATGTATTCTTTTCAGTATCGTTTGATTAGTTGTTATGTCTTGTTACTGATAAGTTTGGCTGTCTATGCACAGTCCGGCAAAGAGAGCTTTGCCGGGCGGGTAGTTGATACTGAAACCTATCAGCCGGTATCGTTTGCAACGATCCGGCTTTTGTCTTTACCGGACAGCACATTATTAGTGGGTGGAGCTACAGATATAAATGGAAAGTTTCAGCTTTCTTTCATAAGAAAGACTCCAAATAAGTCTCTGCTTCTTCATGTTTCCTTCGTTGGATATAAGCCTGTTTATCAGCTTGTATTCAATTCTCAAAGGACTGTTTCTGCCCATTTGGGAGATATATCCTTAACACCGGAAAGCTATGCTCTGGATGAAACGGTGGTAGTAGGGCAAGCGCCAATGGTAATAACAGAAGGAGATACAACTGTGTTTAATGCTTCTGCTTACCGTACTCCTGAGGGGTCTATGCTCGAAGAATTAGTGAAACAACTTCCTGGCGGAGAGATTGATGCAGATGGCAAGTTGCTGATTCACGGCAAAGAAGTGAAGAAGATTCTGGTAGATGGCAAGGAGTTTTTCTCCGATGACCCGAAAGCTGCACTAAAGAATCTTCCAGTAGAAATGGTAGAGAAACTGAAAGCCTATGAACGACAATCGGATTTGGCGCGTCTGACAGGTATTGATGACGGAGAAGAAGAAATGATCCTTGATTTATCGGTAAAGAAAGGCATGAAACAAGGTTGGCTTGAGAATTTTATGGGTGGATATGGCAGTAAGGATCGCTATGAGGTGGCGAATACATTGAATCGTTTCCGCGATAATTCTCAGTTGACCGTCATCGGTAATCTCAATAATACCAATAATCAAGGATTCTCGGAAATACAGAAAGAATCTTCAAGTTCCACTGGGAATATCCGCAATCGTATGGGACTGACTACATCCCGTTCTTTGGGCGTGAATGCGACTTATGACTGGAAACGTGTCAAACTCCGTTCAAACATCCAATATGTCGGAACAGATCGTTTGGAAGACAGTCGTACCACCGTCGATAATTATATTAGAAAAGACAAATCAATTACCCGGAGTACGAATAATAGTCGCACGGAGAATAATAACCTGGTTGCTAATGCTTTCCTCGAATGGAAAATGGACTCTGTAACTACCTTGATATTTCGTCCTCAATATCGTTTCTCTGCCAATGGCAGAGAGAATAAAGGCTTTCAGGAAGGGTGGGGGAATGACGTGCTGCTGAATGAGAAAGTATCATCCGGTTCAAACCACAATTCCCAGTATAATGTGACAATGATGCTACAACTTAGCCGTAAACTTAGCCAGAAAGGAAGGAATGTTGCCTTAAAAGTAGATTATGGAACGAATTCTTCTTCTAATGACAGGAAGAATCTTTCTACTACACATTACTTTAAAAATGACAGAGAAGATAGTAAGAATCAAAAGATTGAAGATGATATCGACGGGTATAATTATAGGGTACAGCTTGTATATGTAGAACCGTTACTTTGGATGCATCATCTTCAGCTTCGTTACAGTTATCAGTATAAGGTGAATAATTCGGATCGTTTTGTTTATGATTGGAATGAGGATTTAGGAGAATTTACTCCCGACTATGATGAAAGTGCTAGCAATCAGTTTGAAAATCAATATAGCAATCATCTGCTCAACTTGGCTGTGCGTACTTCCCGTAAGAAGTATAATTATAATGTAGGTGTAGATTTGGAGCCTCAAAAGTCGGTCAGTCATTCTTTATTGAGTGATCCCCCGGAAGAGCCTTTGAAGAGATCTGTTCTGAATTTCTCTCCTACGGTTAACTTCCGATATAAATTCTCGAAGCGTACCCGCTTACAGATAGTATATCGGGGAAAAGGACGTCAGCTTAATGTCCGTGATTTGCAACCGGTGGAAGATCGGACGAATCCGTTGAATATCCGTATCGGTAATCCTGCTTTGAAGCCCTCATACACGAATACTTTTACGTTAAACTTCAATTCGTATCATACGAAGCGTCAGCGCAACATTGTGGCTTCCCTTTTGGTGGAGAATACAGTCAACAGTGTAACCAATCAAGTGACCTATGATGAAGAAACGGGTGGACGTGTTACGACTCCGATGAATATGAATGGTAATTGGCGGGCCTTAGGTTCTTTCTCTCTGAACACTCCTTTCAGGAATCGTAGCTGGATATTCCGCACCTATTCTTATGTACAATACCGAAATCAAAATGGATATACTACGCTGAATAGAGAGGAACCAATGAAAAGTACAGTAAAGCATTTGACGGCCCGTGAACGCTTACAGTTAACTTATCGAACCCGTCAGGTAGAGATTACAGGATTTGCCGGATTGCTTTATAATAACTCGTATAATAATGTTGGAGAAAAGAGGACTGAGACTTATGATTATCAGATCGGAACACAGTTGCAGCTTTATCTTCCCTGGGGGGTAGAACTGTATACAGACCTGACTTACTTTATCCGGGAAGGTTATGACTATGAAGGGAATGCACGCGAGAACTTTATGTGGAATAGTCAACTTTCCAAGGCGTTTCTGAAAAAGAAGCAATTATTGATTCGTTTTAAAATATATGATATACTCCACCAGGACATTTCATTGGTACGTACCATTACTCCCTCGGCTATTCGTGACGTAGATTATAATGCCCTGGGTTCTTATTTTATGGTACATGTTATATTGCGTCTCAATCTGATGGGACATTGAAGAAGATAACAATAGATGTTATTTAAATCGTTATTCACCTGAATTTTAAAGGAAATTCAAAAACCTCAACGGGGTTTCCATTGTTGTATCCATGCATTTAAAACAATGAAACCCCTGTTGAATGTTTCGACTGATAAAAAAATTAAAAGATAAAGGGCGCTGGCGTATCTTTAAGCTTAAATTGATTGATGCGCGGCTTTACTTTGTCAGTATCTTTGTTGGATTACTGACAGGGCTTATTGCTGTACCCTATCATTATATGCTTCAGTATTTCTTTAATCTTCGGCATGATTTCTTTAATTCGCACCCTAAATGGTACTGGTATCTTCCTCTATTCCTGTTGATGTGGGGGATTCTTATATTCGTATCATGGTTGGTGAAGAAGATGCCCTTGATAACGGGTGGAGGCATTCCGCAAACACGTGGAGTAATTAACGGCAGGGTGGCATATAAACATCCGTTCATCGAACTGGTTGCTAAATTCGTGGGTGGAATACTTGCGTTAAGCACCGGGTTGTCTTTAGGACGCGAAGGTCCTTCTGTACAGATTGGTTCGTATGTAGGATTTTTGGTCTCTAAATGGGGGAGAGTGCTTACTGGTGAACGAAAACAGTTATTGGCCGCAGGTGCCGGTGCGGGACTAGCTGCCGCGTTTGCTGCCCCATTGGCTTCTTCTTTACTCGTTATCGAATCTATTGAACGGTTTGATGCTCCAAAGACAGCCATTACTACTCTTTTGGCAGGAGTAGTGGCGGGTGGAGTTGCCAGTTGGATATTTCCGATCAGCCCTTATTTTCAGATCGATGCCATTGTACCGGGAATGACTTTCTGGTCACAGGTTAAGCTGTTTCTCTTGTTGGCAGCTGTGGTGTCTGTTTTCGGAAAGTTCTTTTCCGTCACGACTCTTCAAGTTAAACGGATTTATCCCGCCATCAAGCATCCGGAGTATGTGAAGATGCTATATCTCCTTTTTATCGCTTTCCTTATTTCTATGGCCGAAGTCAATCTGACTGGTGGAGGAGAGCAATTCTTACTTTTGCAGGCAACGAGTCCGGATACACATATTCTTTGGATTGTAGGCATGATGTTGCTACACTTTGTATTCAGTATCTTTTCTTTTTCTTCGGGTTTGCCGGGAGGAAGTTTCATCCCTACATTGGTAACAGGAGGATTGCTGGGACAAATCGTAGCCTTGATAATGGTCCGGCAGGGAGTGATTGCTTATGAAAACATCAGCTATATCATGTTAATTTGTATGTCAGCTTTTCTTGTAGCTGTAGTTCGTACTCCACTGACGGCTATCGTACTTATTACAGAGATAACGGGACATCTGGAAGTCTTTTATCCATCTATTGTCGTGGGGGGATTGACTTACTATTTCACGGAGATGCTCCAGATAAAACCCTTCAATGTGATTTTATATGATGATATGATTAACTCCCCTGCCTTTAAAGAAGAGCCCCGCTATACTTTATCAGTAGAGGTCATGAGTGGCTCTTATCTGGATGGTAAAATAGTAGATGAACTTCGCTTGCCGGAACGTTGTGTTATTATTAACGTTCATCGTGACCGGAAAAATTGGGCTCCTAAAGGACAACGGCTGATGCCGGGCGATCAGGTGCAGATAGAGATGGATTCACAGGATATAGAGAAACTCTATGAGCCTTTAGTCAGTATGGCAAATATTTATTAGTGAAGTATCTACTGAATTTGTGTTACTAATTTATGCCAATAACCGGAATGATACACTTCCGGCTATTGGCATATTCTTTGTATAATTGGGATCGGTTATCTCTGTTATTCAACGCTTCTCAGCCATGAAATCTCTTCTGCCCACTTACTTTCATCAGGTGTTTCGAGAATAAGCGGCATATTGTCGAACCTTGAATCTTTCATTAATTTTTCAAAGAACGTACTTCCGATTAACCCTTTACCAATGTTATCATGGCGATCAACATGACTGCCTAATTCTTTTTTAGAATCATTCAGGTGCATACCACGTAAATACTTGAATCCTACTTCTTTCTCAAACTCATCGAACACTTTATCATAATCATTTACGATATCATACCCTGCCGTGTATGTATGGCAAGTATCCAGGCAGATACCGACACGGCTTTTATCTTCTACCCGGTCGATGATATATTTAAGTTGCCAGAACTCGCTTCCCAGATTACTGCCTTGTCCGGCTGTGTTTTCTATTACTGCCGTTACTCCTTTAGTCTTTTCAAGGGTGATATTGATACTTTCTGCGATAAGTGCCAGACAATCTTCTATCGCTATTTTATTGAGAGAACTGCCAGGGTGGAAATTGAGTAGTTTCAAACCTAGTTGTTCGCAGCGTTGCATCTCATCCAAAAAGGCAGCGCGGCTTTTCGCCAGTCCTTCCTCTTCGGGATGTCCCAGATTAATGAGGTAACTGTCGTGTGGTAAAATATAGTCCGCCTGAAAATTGTACTTCTCACAATTCTCTTTGAAAAGTTGGATACTTTCTTCGGTCAAAGGCTTGCTCACCCATTGACGTTGGTTTTTGGTAAATAGAGCAAACGCATTTGCTCCTATCTCATGCGCATTAATGGGGGCGAACTCCACACCACCGGATGCGCTTACATGTGCTCCGATATACTTCATTTTTTGTTTCTTTTTTTATTTCTGTCTGCAAATATAACGTTTTTGCAGGATTCAATGTTTGATCGTTGCATATATAATAATAGCCCCCGATATGTTGGCATGCCATAAATATCGGGGGCTAATGATTGAGAACTGATAATTATATTTCGAAGTCCGGTAAATAGTCTGTTAAAACTTTATTTACTTGTTTGCCATTTACCTGATCGGTTACAATAGTTACACCTTCCTTTTTACCAGCATCATAGTTTAGAGAAACTTTCTCCGTTTTATTAGTGACGCTGATAGCTGATTTTCCTTTATCAGTCAGATTACAGGTAATTATCCAGTCACCTACTTGTACTGTGTTTCCTTTACGGATGACTTTCATGTCCGGACGGTTATTTCCGTGCGTATCCATTACAGTAAGGAAACGGGCAATCTTGCAAGGAACAGTTGTGGAGGAGAAGTGCCAATGGTTAGGATACTTCATCGCTTTTCCTTGGGCATTGGTTACATTCTTCCAGTTGGTCGGAGCACAGAAGAATGTATCTACAATGGCTTGCTCTGTTTTAGCAGAACTGAAAAGATGCGCGACAGATATACCTCCCGCCTTGTTCTTTCCTGTGACTTTTACTTCATTGCCAAGTTCCTGCATCTCCATAGGGAGCTCTACTGTATGTAGAAGGTAACTCCACGTGACAGCTTCTTTACCTTCCAATTCATCGTAAATCACATATACACCGGTATTCCCTAGCTGGATGATATGGCGACGGAAATAATCCAGCTTATTCTCATCCCATCCTTTTTCGGGAGTATATTGAGTACCTGATAGTTCACCGCGTTTCAGCCAGATAGGAGCGGTGATTTTTCCATATGCATTGGAAGCATCTCCTGCCATATACGAAATCTTTTCTCCTTCATACCAGCGTGGAATCCATCCATATCCTTCTGTACCAATAGTTTGAGTCATTCCGTTCACAAGAATACTATTATGAGCACGGGTATTCCGGTATGAATACATACAATGATCGTCAGTGAATCCGGTACGATGTCCGCTACTATAAAAAATAGCTTTGCCACCGTAGAAGGTATTGAATGCGTTCTGATTGGCAAGTGCATGTGAAGTAGAACCGTACGGGCTGGAGCGGAATGATAACATAGCATTTTCTTCTATATTTCCCAGTGAAGTATGCATGGTTGCAATTCCTGTTTCATTAAAGACTTTCGTCATAGGCAGTTCCGCCAGGGAATGTTCCTCTTTTGGGAGAGATTTATTGGTTGTACAACGATACCAGGTCAAATCTCCTGATTTTCCAAGGAAAGACTTTTTCATGATGTCCGGTTCTTTTTGCAGGATCGTACGTGCATAAGCGGCAGCCCACGGGTTGTTGCATTCCCGTGCCAGTGCATCGGCGTAGCCTACCCGTGTTCCATTGGGTTTCATCTTAGTCTCGTGTGAATTACCATGTCCGGCAGATTTGGAGAACGGAGGCTGGTGGTAGATTACATAAAGCGCATTGTTATTATACCAGGGATCGGCAAAAAAGTTGAAACCACTGATACGTGAGTAGAAAGCAGGAACTTCGATTAACGTACGAAGATTGACGTGGAAGTAAGAATCTCCATTGTGCCATCCTCCGTCCGTGTTAAGTCCCGGCAGACGTGATACCCATTCGTTGTAGCAGTAGTCTACCCAAGTAGAAGCCATCGGCAATTCTCCATAGGTGGCGAAGGCTGCCATATTCAGAATACGGAAAGTCATTTGCCAGACGTGATTGTCGGCAATACGGTTTTCAAGATGATTTACGTATTCATGATAGAATTTCTTGCCATTATCTCGGATAGTTCTCAATAGCAGTTTCTTTTCTTCCGGAGTCAGCAAGTTATACCATGCGTCATAGGCGGAAGTGCTCATAGATAAGATGGTTGAACGGTTGAAGTCTCCGGCAAAGTATTTGCTGTTTTTCCATGAAAGGATTTCGGCAAGACGCTTGATTCCTTCTTTGTAGTAAATCTCTTCTTTGGTCAGTAAGTAAGCACGTACCATAGCTTCGATATTTGCTTCTTCACGGTCCACTATTTTTCGGCTTTCGCGAATCAGGGCAGAACGGTATTGTACAATGTTAGTCAGTTTGACTACTTGTGTCGTATCGATTTCTTCTTCCAGGTGTTTCAACGGATGGTTGAGACATTCCTGCGCCCTTTGAATATATAGCTGTGCTTCCGGATTATTTTTATTCCGTTCAATGATATGATCCCAGTCTTTCGCATCGAGCAGAATGCGTGGGTGGCTTTGAGGCAATTTAGTCAATACTTCTTGTAAGGAAGGCGGATTGAATGTTCGTGTCTGTTCGTCTACATAGAAATGATAGACGGGTGACCACTCTTCTTTTCCATCTTTATCTACATAGGCATGTTGCCAATACCATTTTCCTTTCTCAAAGAGTTTGAAAGGGTTGAAGAATGCCCAGTTTCTCTCGGCGGTGATTACGTCTGATTGGAACTCCGGGTCGCGTGAGATCCGGATACGGTAAGTAACTTCAGGTTTGTAGTCCTCTTCTTCTACACCGTCCAGTACGGCTCCGAGATGAGGAAATTTATCCGGCCACATAAAGCGTGGCGGATTGACAGCAATGTGTTGTCCGTCCAATGGAGAAGGTGTTTCACGAACTTCATGCATCAGCGTGGATTGACTTAAATGCATAACGTTTTTCTGCGCATATCCAGTGCCGGAAAGCAGTGCTGTAAATAATAGGAGTAAGTAGTATCGTTGTTTCATTAGAATCATTTTTTAGAAAGAGTTCTTTCAGGCTGACGGTCCTATTGTTGATCAGTGGGTGAGCCCTGTTTTTTCTTCATAATCTGACTAAGTTAGGAGCGGAAAGTTGAGTAAATACAAGTGATGCCGCTCCGATACTTCCTGCTTTGTTTCCTAAAGAAGCAGCCATAATTTCCGTATTTACGGCACAGTCGGGGATGGCATAACGGAGGGCTTTCTCACTTACTTTCTGAATATAGAAATCTCCGGCTTCGGACAGTCCTCCACCGATGACGACTCTTTGCGGGCTGAAGATATTGATAAATCCGGCAATGCCGTGTCCGAGAAAATCGCAATGTTCTTCCAGTGATTCGACAGCGATCTTATCTCCTTGTTTATAGAGACGGACGATCAACTCTCCGTTTATTTCTTCATTCGGATAAGATATGCCGGCTTCGGCTATCCGTTTGCTGAAACGACGGACCAGTGCAGCAGTGGAAGCATAATGTTCCAGACACCCTGCTGAACCGCAGGCGCAAGGTTCGCCATTGGCTATTAAAGGGACATGTCCCAGTTCGGTACCTCTGTTGGCATATCCGTTGAAAAGCTTGCCGTCAATTACGATTGCGCCACCGATACCGGTTCCTACAGTCAGAAAGATAACATGAGTGGCTCCGTTTCCGGCTCCGTACATTGTTTCGCCGAGTCCCATCAGATTAGCGTCATTTCCCAGTTGGGTCGGAAGGCCGCTCTCTTTTTCCATCCGGTCTGCCAGTTTCAGATTTTCCCAACCTTGAATATTCTCCGCACCTCCCAATACGATACGATTCGTACAATCGACAATTCCCGGTGTTCCTATCCCGATACCGGCTATTGTATATCCCTTTGCGTCGGCAAAGTTTTTCACTTCATTGACTGCCTTGATCAATTGCCCGATGACAGCTTCGGCTGATACGTCGGCATTCGACGGTAGCTTCTCTTGAAAGTGAAATACGCCGTTATTGTCAATAAGAGCGTATTTCACAGAAGTCCCGCCAAGATCAATTCCTATAGCGTATTTTTTTTTCATATAACCAGGTATGCTTTAAATTCGTTTATACTGTGCCATGTTTGTGCCACCGTATTGGCACGCTTGTGCCAACGCGTTGGCATAGTAGTGCCAACGGCTTGACACAACTGTGCCAACGGCTTGGCACAAACAAAGCAACTGTTTCCTCTCATATACCAACTTATACTCTTTCTGCCCAGATGGGTGAACTCCATGCCCATTGTCCGTCGCGTTGACGAACACGTACATAGTAATAGTCCGTATCACGTTGAGGCTCTTTATCTTCCATGTAATGTTCCAGCTTGAAACAACTTTCGGGCATAGCACGGTTGAAAAGAATCGCTTCACTCAGCCAGCCAATCATGAAGTGAGAGCGTGACCCCTCAAGCAACTCTCCTAATGTATGTTCAAATTTCTTGCCATTGAATTCGGCAATGACTTTTCCATCTTTGGGCATTTCCAGTTCAAGGATGACAGCTTGCATGGCGGCGGTAGTCGTATTCGGATTTTTGCTGCTGTACATATCCAGTTCCGTTTCTTTATCGCCTACAGATACAATACGGTTCACATGAGTGTGAAATTCTGTTTCCCCTTCTTGCGGAGAAGTGAAAGCTGCGCCGCGGAAGCATGGGGTTACACTCAGGATACGTCCTTTGTCAACAGACAATTTTCCTTGCCAGTGTACGTACCTTTCTTCACGGTTCCAACCGAAGTCTACTTTTACTTTGCAGCGTACCGTGTCACCTTCGGGAGCAACCGGAGTCAATGGACCATTCATACGGGCCAGAATCTGTCCGTTCTTTACGATATCTACATAGTCGATGCAACTTTCTCCGTCAACGTTCAGATAGATACGGCGGCTGTTGCCACGTACTACATCGCCCATAAAAGCATCGTTGAGACGGAAGTCTATTAATATCTTATCACCGGTTGCGGCACATACGTGACGAGTGCGAAGAGCGTCCCAAATGGCGTCACGAGTCAGTGACGGAGCCAATACACCGATACGTCCGTCACCATAACTTCCGGGATAACCGGAGTGCTGGTCCGTAGAAGCCATGATTCCGAACTTATTTCCTAATTCAAGACCGTATTGGATGGTTCCTTCCCATTGGCGAGGCCCCATATCATGTAGATACGGATAATCACCCTGGTCACTTTCTGCCAGACCATGACGGGAATACATTTCTACGAAAGGAGTCTGATCTCCTTCGGTAAAGCATTTCCAGTTGTAACCGCGATAGCCTCCCTGATAACCCATGTGGTGCGGAGTGATAAATACTTTGTGCCCTTTGGCTTTTTGTTTCCAGTCTTCGATAGAAGTACATTCTACAAGCGGTGCGTCAAGGTCGTAGTTGAGTGCAACATGGTCACCATGCTCCATACTGTGAGCTTCATAGCCGACAAAAGCAAGGAATTCGCCTTCTTTATTGTATTCATTTGTCATAGCTACGTATTTCTCATATCCCCCTTCGCGTAGGCGCTTGAAAGCACCGGTATGATAATCAATCACCCATTTCAGACGCGGATCGTCTGCACCGGGTATGTCGGGCCACATAGCGTGGGGAGTCACGCTTACAAAATCCAGTTGTCCTTTGGCTGCTTCGAAAGCATCGCGCATGTCACCGTGTCCGTATGTAATATTACAATGGTTGTGCAAGTCGCCCCAGTACATCTTCAGATTACTCGCCGATGGCATTCTCTTTTTAGCTTCTTTGCTTCCTGCTGCGCAAGAACCAAGCAGGCTGCCTGAAGCTGCCAGTCCTAGAAAAGACCAACCAGTGCTTTTTATAAAATTTCTTCTGTCCATGATATAATTATTTTGGGTTAATTCTTTTTCTATTCAAATGAAACTTTCGTATAATACTTTTTAGGCATAAATGATATTGGTTTTACGGATTCTCGAACACGATAAAGCGAAGCAAAACCGTGAAATCCGTGACATTCGTGCCTATATTTATTATTTAACGATTCTTCATTAGTCTTCTGTCTCCATTGAAAAGTTCTGTTTCCTTTTCGTCCGGATCAGTATCTTTATATTGTTTCTGAGTATCTTCGAGTAGTCGCATCAACTCTTTCTGTTTCTCAGCATACTCCGGCTTCCCGAAAACATTGTTCATCTCTCTCGGATCAGCTTTCATATCATACATTTCCCATTCATCGATATCGTTATAGAAATGAATCAGTTTGAAGTCCTGTGTACGGATTCCGTAGTGACGTTTTACAGAGTGCTCTGCCGGATACTCATAATAATGGTAGTAAGCAGCTTTGCGCCAGTCTGCCGGAGTCTTACCTTCATTTTCCAGAATTGGTTTCAGAGAAGAGCCTTGGATATCCGATGGAATTTCTATTCCGGCAAAGTCGAGGAAAGTGGGAGCAAAGTCCACATTCATACTGATAGCATTGCTGGTGCTTCCGGCTTTGATTGCTTTTGGAAAGCGAATGATAAGCGGCATGCGCTGACATTCTTCATACATGAAACGTTTGTCAAACCAACCGTGCTCGCCAAGGAAGAAGCCTTGGTCGGAAGTATAGATGATGATGGTATTATCCAGTTCTCCTGTTTTTTCCAGATAGTTCAGCAGGCGGCCTATGTTCTCGTCTACAGCAAGAACGGTAGCCAGATAGTCGCGCATGTATTGCTGATATTTCCAACTGATCAGTGCTTTGCCTTTCAGGTCACCTTTGCGATATTCGGCTATGCGTTGTGCATAAGCAGAGTCCCATTTGTCCTGTACTTCTATCGGCATACGTTTGTAAACGCTATATAGTCGGTTGGTTGTATCTTTCAGCATTTCTTCGCGGGTCAACAGTTTCAGGTCCCAGTCATTTGTCAGAGTATGTTCGATGGACATATCCTGCTCGCGGGCTGCCCTTCCACGTCCTTCGTAATCGTCAAACAGATTGGCCGGTTCGGGGAAAGTAGTGTTGTTGAATATACCCAGATGACGGGGAGCAGGCATCCAGTTGCGGTGTGGCGCTTTCTGGTGATACATCATGCAGAAAGGCTTGTTCCTGTCACGACCTTCAAGAAACTCAATCGCTTTGTCCGTGATGATATCCGTAGCATATCCTTTTTCTACTATGTGTTTTCCATTTTCCCAGAAGTCAGGATCATAGTAGTCACCTTGTTCATGCTGACCGCTCAGGATACTCCAATGGTCAAATCCTTGAGGTTCGCTGATGAGATGCCATTTACCAATCATTGCAGTCTGGTAGCCGGATTGTTGAAGCAGTTTCGGGAATGTCTGCTGATCGCCATTGAATGTGCTTGCATTATCGGTAAAACCATTTTCGTGACTGAATTTACCGGTGAGGATACAAGCGCGTGAAGGGCCGGAAAGAGCATTCACTGCATAGCAGTTGTCAAAACGGATACCCTCATTGGCAATACGGTCCATGTTGGGAGTTTGAATCAGATTTCCTCCATAGCACGACATTGCTTGGGTGGTATGGTCGTCCGTCATCATAAAAATGATATTCGGGCGTTTAGTTTCTTCTTTCTTTTGGCCGGCACAGGAAGCAAGGCTCAGTGCTGCCAGTGGAAGAAGTAAAGTGGAGGTATTGTTTTTCATAATAGAAATACTATCAGATTACAGTGATAACCAGCGAGACACTGGAGCCTGATTTCCGTATGGATATATATGCCTGCTACGGAAAAAGGCTTCGGAGGCTCGCTGGTCGCTATATTATAAATTATACTTTAATGACTGTTTCTTTCCGTTTACTTTCACTTCTACTTCCAATCCGTTTTCATTGAATGTTTTGTTCTTGAATTTAGCGGCAAATTTAGGGGCATCTGCGCTTTTCTTGACTGGATAGATTATGGTGATATAACGTACTGCGTCATCATTCTCTTTTTTCACATTGAATGAAACGTTCATACGTTTGTAACGTTTGCGGTATGCAGTGGAACACCATCCCGGTTCTTTTTTCAAAGTCATGCCGGTAGGGCCGAAGCATTGCAGTTTCATGTTGCTTCCATCTTCAAATTGGGTAAGGAAGGTCATGTCTTCGCGACTGTTGGCTATTTCTCCCTTAGGCATCTGATAGTGTAGGTTGACAGAACCTTTGGCGCTACCGGCCACCTCGTCTACGATAACAAAATAAGTATTGTCAACGAAGAATACAGAACGGCGGTGTTTTAGGTTTTTATAGCCGGGATTTTCTGTAACCAATGTTTGGATATTGCCTTCCGGCTGCCACAATTTAGTCACGGATTCTGTCGTTTCCAGATTCTTGTTATTTAATGTCACAGTATTGTGTACGGCAGTCTGACGATGCCAGTTGCGTTGTTCCATCACTTCACCTTCGCCTGCATACACATATGAACCTGAGTCAGGGAAAAGGTTTTTACCGTTGAACCACAGCTCGAATGTACCGTTATCCGGCTGGCAGTGCCAGAAGGCTTTAGGACCGGCTTTCACTACCATTTGTGTAGCGTCCGTTCCCCAAGAATTGCGGAAAACGAAGAAACCTGATTTCAAGAAACCTTTCGACATATAATCAGGCAATGCGCCTTCTTTACCTTCTGTTGCAAAATACTTGATAGCCTGGTTTTCAGGGAACAGTTTACTCCATGAACGGTAGTTACCCAACATCTCTTTTTTATTGGTCAGTTTGGCATCGCTGAAACATGGGTTAGTATAATCGGGGAAAGAGATGTTGGCATAGAACATGATCATCTTTTCGATTGTATCCAGATAGTCTTGCGGGAATTCGTTACGGAATCCATTAACATCCGCAATACCCAGAGCTTTGCAGAAAATATTGATTGCTGCCAGATGGTAGTGTGGGTCGAGTTCGAACTGTCCGCCGTCATTATATACCTGAACGTTAACCTCACGATTCAGAATATCGATACCACTTTTTCTCCATGCCGGGGCATCTTTAAACTCAGGGAAGAATGCACCTGCATAGATCATACGCTGAGCTTCAAATAACAGGTGGTTGCCCTGATCCGAGTAGTTACCCAGAATGTGTACGGCATGTTTGTGATAGTTCACAAGGAATTCGGTTAAGAAGTCCGGCGTGAAAGAAGGAGAGGGGAGGAACAGCTGGAATTGTGAAGTCTGGTCTTGCAGACGATTGCTGACTTCCAGTGGACGCCATGCAAAACGTACATTTTCCAGTTCACCTTTGATTTTTCCGTCGCTTACCAGTTCATATTCTTTCTTATCCATTTTAACCAACGGATTTTTCTTGATCCAGTCGATGTATTGGTGCGCCCATTCTTTGGCATATTTTTCATCACCGGATACGCGATATGCTTTACCCATCGGAGTAAACCATTTGTGACGGTGGAGTTGCCAACGAAGTTCGTTATCTTTCACCGGCCAGTATTGCCAGTTGATATCTTCTCCGTAGTTATACGAAGGCTGATAGCCTTTGTGTACAAAGAATGTGTGCTGCAATCCGTCATCCGCCCATTTTTGTTCTTCCTTGCCAATGGTGATATTTTTCAGATTGATGTCCGGAGTCTTCACATTCGTGCGGGCACGATAATAGTCGAGCAATGCTTTGGCGGCATCTTCATCTTTACCTTCCTGGTGCAATGCCTTTACTTTCTCCAATCCCGGATAATCCAGATTGAGAAGCGAGAATACTTCGCTTTTCAATTCTTGTGCATACCCCTTGCCTACAAAACATGCAAATGCCAGCAGGACAATATATTTGATAGTTTTATTCATGATATAATCAGAATGATGGTTTTATTGATTAGATGTTTTGGTAATTGATACCTTTCAGGTCCATGAATCTCTTCAATGCTTCCAGATAGTAATAGTCAGCATAGTTCAATGGAGTATCTATTTCAGAGCCGTTAGGCAATGAACCTACAGAGTGCAACAGAATGAATCCTTGATTTTCACCTGCTTTGGCAAGATATGCATCGCTGGATAAACTCTTTAGTATCTTTTCTGCGTAATCCAGGTATTTCTTTCCATCGGGAACCATTGTACTCAGTTCAATGAATCCGGCAGCGGTTACAGCAGCAGCTGAAGCATCACGAGGAGTCTCTTCGGTAACTGGAGCGTCATAATCCCAGTAAGGAATGGCATCGTCTGTTTTTACACGTTCCATAATCATGTCAGCAATGTTCACTGCAAAGTTTAAGAAAGTGGTATCATTTGTTTCACGGTAGCAGGAAGTATATCCGTATACAGCCCAAGCCTGTCCGCGCGACCAGGAAGAATCGTCATTTTTTCCTTGGTGAGTTTGTTTACGCTCTACCGTACCGTCATTGTTGTAGCTGACTACGTGCCAACAAGTATAATCAGGACGGAAATGATTGTTCATCGTAGTGACAGCGTGTTTGATGGCAATATCTTTGTATTTGTTGTCACCGGTCCATTTGCTTACAGTAAACAGAAGGTCAAGGTTCATCATATTGTCGATGATTACCGGGAAGTTCCAGCTTCCGAAATCCCAAGAGCGGATAGCACCGATAGAATCATTGAAGCGTCCGCAAAGATTGTCCGCTGTTTCTTTCATGACAGCTTTAATAGTATCATTCGGAGCCAGACGTTCGGCATTGCCGTAGCTGCAGTTGATCATGAAACCCAGGTCATGTGTGCCTTTATAGTAGCGTACCGGATTCAGAAGATTAGTATATTGAATGGCATCTGCTTTCAGCGTATCGTTTCCTGTCAGCTCGTAGGCATACCACAGTGAACCCGGAAAGAAACCGCTTGTCCAGTCGTATACTACACATAAACGACGTTTGCCCATTTGTTCGGGAGTGGGTTGCGGGCGGAGTGAGTCTTGAAAGGTAGATGGATCTCTTTCTAATTGACGGCATAGAAAATCCATATCATATCCTGTACGGATAGAGCGTGGAAGCTGACCTGTTCCGTCGATTTCTTCTGCTGTAAGGTGTAATTGGGCAGAAGCTACATCCAACCCTTTTTTAATCCAACTGTAGTCTTCCTTTGGAGTTGTTTGGCACGACGCAAGTGCGATGGCAACTGAAGCAAAGAGAACAAGTTTCTTTTTCATGTTATTCATTTTAAGTGATTGTTTTTAGAAGTTTTGTAACTGATGCAAAAGTAGGTGATCTATTTAATTTAAAATGATACGAATGTTGAAAAGGACATTGAAACAGATTTACGACTATTAGTTTTGTTGAAAAAACTATTAAATTTGTCAAGTATACCCTTTTCAAGGGGGCTATGGCCTTGTTCTCGATTATTTAAAATGAGATCTTTTTTCTTTCTCCTGCATTGAAATGAGTCTTTTTTATACTGTTATTATAAACAATTTCGACGGTCTGTTCATATGGACTGGTGATGTTTGCAACTGTTATTTTTCCTTCTTTCCATTCCATATCTACAGTAAATCCACCTCTTGCTTTGAGTCCTTTGATATTTCCTTCTTTCCAGGTTGAAGGCAAGGCCGGAAGCAGATGGATATTTCCTTTATGACTTTGCAATAACATTTCCGTAATACCGGCAGTTGCCCCGAAATTCCCGTCAATTTGAAAAGGAAGCGCATTCAATAAATTGCGGTATAGTCCACCCCGATTTTCAGCTTTCATATGAGGGTCAATGTAATTGATAAGATTACTCAATGCTTCATAAGCATTCGAAGAATCGTATAGACGTGACCAAAGAGAGATTTTCCATGCCATACTCCATCCTGTAGTTTTATTTCCACGGTCATCCAGAGATTTTCGTGCTGCTTTAAATACTTCTGGAGTACTATCTGTAATATCACATCCCGGATACAATCCAAAGAGATGGGATACGTGGCGGTGTTGTGGCTCACTTTCTTTGTATTCTTTATCCCACTCCAGTAGTTGTCCCTTACTGCCGATCTGGTATTTTTTCAGTTTATTCCTTTTCTTGATTAGCTCAGAACGGAAATCCATATCGGTCTGAAGTATTTCTGCCGCTTGAATGGTATTTGAAAATAAAGAGCGGATAATGGCTATATCCATTGTACTTCCTTCACAAACGGATGCCGGAGTATGGTCGCCCATGAGATAAGCATTCTCGGGAGAAGTGCTGACAGGGGTTACCAGTTCACCTTTGCTGTTCTCGACTAACCATTCGGAACAGAAAGTGGCCGCGCCTTTAAGTATCGGATAGTATTTCTTCAGGAAATTGGCGTCTTTAGTAAATAAATAGTGTTCCCACAGATGATTACATAACCATGGACCGGACATATTCCAGAAAAACCAGTATACAAATCCATCTGACGGATATGCTTCTCTCCAAATAGATATATTATGATGAATAGCCCAGCCGTTCAGACCGTACATATCACGCGCAAGATCTTTTCCCTTATCTGCTATCTCTTCAATAAGTTTGAATAAAGGTTGGTGGCATTCTGATAGATTAGTGACCTCTGCCGGCCAATAATTCATTTCCAGGTTGATATTTAAAGTGTAGCCTGAGTTCCATGGAGGCAATATCTGGTCATTCCATAGACCTTGCAGATTTAAGGGCTGACCTTCACCCCGGGAGCCGGCTATCATTAAATAGCGTCCAAACTGAAATAATTGTGCGATCAGTGCCTGGTCTTCTTCATCTTTGAATCTTTTTAATCGTTCGTCTGTAGGTAATTCTTTTTGCTGTTTATTCGCAGGAAGATCGAAAGATACTCGGTTGAATAAAGCCTGATAGTCGGTGGTGTGTTGCCTCTTTAATTCTTTGTAGGTTTCTCCCTCACTGATTCTCCGATAGTTCATGATCGCCTGATGCGGATTTTTTCCTTCTTTGCTCGGACTTTTACGTGGTCCGTTATAACTGGTGGCTGCATACAACATGAGAGTCACTTCGCTGCAATTCCGGGCAGTGATCTGATTGTCTGAAATGGACAATTGTCCGCCTTTATGGGTTGGAAGTAGACATGCTTCAAAAAAAGTGCCTTTTCCATCCATTTCGTTTCCATAAATCACCTGTTTTTTCTGTATGATGTGTCCTGAAGCATCAAAGTATTCCGGATGCAAACGTTGAGTGTTAAAGCGTTTCATGTGGTCTGTGTCTCTCCGCTGGGCATGTGCAGGTGCCTGTCCCTTCAGATAAACTACTTGCGAATCGGACTCCTTGGTTACAGGATGTGGTGAAGCCAGATAGGCGGTGAAATTTAAAACAGGTTTGGAAGACTTCAAATGTATGACAATAGCTTGTGCCGGATAGGATGCAAAAACTTCTCTGCTTATGTCTACGCCGTTTTGTTTATAAGAAGTTGTAACCACTGCATTTTCCATATCCAGCGAGTGCATATAATCTGTAACAGCTTCTTTGGAATCAAAGTCGATATACAAATCTCCAAAAGGTTGGTAAGCTTCATTCAGCCTGCCAATCCATTTTTCTTGCATGATGGTGCCTGCTTCTGCATTTTTCCCTTCACCGAGCAACTGGCGTATATGAGCAAGATCAGGTACTATATTTATGTTTTTGGGCGTTTCCGGTTCTCCGCTATAAAGAGTATTCTCATTGAATTGTATTCTCTCTTTTTGAGTATCTCCAAAAATCATAGCTCCCAGACGTCCGTTTCCTACAGGCAATGCCTCTTCCCATGCTTTTGCAGGAGACTTATACCAGAGTGTCAGATGGTTTTGAGCATTGGTACCTGCTATGCCAAGGGAAACAATAAACAATGTTATTAATCTATTCTTCATATTAATTATCAGCTTGTTGTAATAAAAGCGTATAGTTTTCCCCACGGATAGTAGAAATGGTAATATAGGTTTTATCCTTTTCCCTGTCGAGGGATACTTCCACTGGTTTTTGAGGACTTTTCACATTGTATAGTCCATTGATTGTCAGCCGGGTATCATAAGGCTTCTCTTGTTGTATCACGTCCTCTTCCGTCAGTAGCCCCATATGTGCATGAGATATTCTTCTCATATCCGGTTCACAGACAGAGAGTTTAAATGAATTGTCTTTCTGCTTTTCCAGTATATAAGAAAGCGGAATATTCACTTGAGAAACCAGTTGCCCATCATACGTCTTCTGTGCATTGAAGAGAGCGCCGCATGTGATTTCTTTCGTTTTATGAGTAACGATATGCGCATCATTATCTTGAGCTATCACTTCTATCGGACTCTCATTGGACAATAACTGACGGGCTAATACGTTGTTTTTATTTTTGAGTATATAATAATGATATTTAGCTGCTTCCGGAGCATTCCCGTGTTCTATATAAGCTCGTGTATGTGATCCCTCACAAGATGTTCGGACGGCTCCTCCTTTAACTGCATACATGAGTGAAGGGTCTGTCAGGATATATCCTTCCGGTATTCTTTCTTCACCGGTATTTCTGCTGAATGACTGAAACAATGTAGTCACGGTCGGATATCTTTTATCTTTGGTTTGGATATCCGAGCCCAGGCAAAACAGAAAATCTTCGAATACAAATACAGATTTGTTGGCACGGAATGATTGATCATATGTGATGTCGTGCATTCTGAAAGAAAACATGGCGTTTTTATCAGAAGCATATACCCCTGTTAAGAATGTTTCATCAGAGAAATTGCGATGTCCGGAACTGGAACCACCTTTATCTTGTAATATTTTATCAGGTAATACTTTAGTAGTAGCTCCCGGAATATAATTCCAGTCAAAGTCAGGCTCTTGCGGGTTAAAGGATTTGTGTCTGTTTTTTAAGTCAAAATATTCTATTTGACCATATGCCAGATAACGTCCTTTGGTATTTTCTGTAGCAGAAGATTCAAAGTCCCATATATAGCGGCTGAATCCCTTGATATTAAAATGGAAAAGACTGTCTTTGGCAACCAATAATCCGGAATAAGGCATAAAGAGTGTACCGGTGACAGGTTTTTCTTTGGTAATGGAAGTTGATGCCAATTGAGCCATTAACTCAATTTCTCCTACGGTGCTGGTATATGCCAGATTGGAGTTCACATTGCTGATGTATTCTGTAATGGCCTGTTTATTATCACTGGATTCCAGTATTCGTTTAAAAGCGGCGGTCAATTCTTTATCCGGTTCTTTAAATGACAGAGCGGTATAGGCAAATGCTGGTAACAAAGTCTCTAGAATCTGTTGTCCTTTCGGAAAGCGTCCGACTGTTCCGGCAGGTACATCCAGACCGGCACAAAAGAAACGGAAAGTCAATAATCCTTGTTTCAGATTATGCAAGGTCGTTTCAGACAGTGCATAAGGAGTATCGTGTAACAAATAGGCGATTAATGCACCTGCGTAAAGTGCATGAGGGTAATAGGCGCTATTATAAGGCCCTCTGTGGTGATAGCCGGAGAAATCGGCTTTGAACGTTCCGAAGAATCCCGGTGCAATACCTAATGCGTTATCCATATAATGCTTGAATGCGGTCAGGGCAACTTCTCTTTCTTGTATTTTGTTTTGTGATAGAGCATATATTAGTTTGGGAATAGCCAGCGCGCGTAGGTTGTCTGCTACTTCGCCCGGGTGCGAAGGAAGTTGATAGCATATTCCGAACATGGTAAACCAGTTTAGTGACTGAAGTTCACGCTCTAATTGTTCAGGAGATAATTGATCTTTCAGCAGGAAGAATGAATGAAAATAGCCCGAACTTCTCAGCTTTTCAAAACATAAGGTTCCCATGCTGCTACCGTCTGCCCAACCTTGGTCGTTGAACCAGTCATAAATATAAAGTGCTTTTTTAAGACTTTGGGCATTTTTATTTTTACGGTAATCCAGTGCTAACGGGAGCAAGATGTTTTCGTTGATTGTTCTGAATTTCTTGGCTTCTATTCCATCTATGGTACTGGGTGCACCCATTGGAAATAATGGCTCTCCCTTAGGAGTACGATCTTCATTATATTGTATTTTAATTTTTTGAGCAGCTTTCAGGCCATTTTGAATAAATACCTTTTCATTTTCTTTTCTCATTTTCACCCACTTTTCGGATGATTGCTGTTCGCTGCCAAGATACCATGCTGTTAGTCTGTTTGTAATTACCGTAATCTGATCATCTTTATCTGTGATTACTTTTTCTACTTTTGGAATAGCATTTCTATAGCCTGTAAAATCGGGAATTAAGCTGTAGTCAGTACGGTTCACTTTATATTGTGCATCTGACATATTCTGCCAGGAAACTTTAGGTGTAAATTCTAAAAGGTCGATGTAAGTGACTCCTTTTCTGGTATGTTGCGGAAATTGTATTTCGACAGACTGAATACTACTTTTAGATGGCATATTCATGTCTCCTTGAAATTTAGCCCAAATGCATCGCCAACCTTTAAAATTGAGTAGAAAGGGGAGTTGGCATACTTCTTTTTCAGCCTCATTTCTGAAAGAAAAGACTATCTTTTCTTTGATGGGGGATTCATTATAAATCCATACATTCATACCTCCATTTTTACTTTTGCATGCTTCGGAAATACCGGCAGGTGAGGGGATGGTAAGGATATCTCCTTGTTTCCAATTGATTTGGAGTGACTGAGTACCTGACTTATATTTTTCGGAGGAGATGCTGAGCGTCCCTTTATCCGCTTTCCAATCTTCGGGTACTATTCCATTCTCAAATGAATAGATTTGAGAGAATGCCGATTGGCTGATAGCTAAAGATATCAGAAGAATGGCTGTGCTAATATTCTTTTTCATGGTATATAGAAATCTGTGGACTGAATGATTAAATAAAAGCGTTACGAAAGAAAGGGGATTTCTTCGGTAACGCTTTCATATTATATTATGGTGAGGTTATTTACCATCCCGGGTTTTGATCAAATTGAGTACATATATCCATTTCCTGTTGTGGTATGGGGAGTAGCTCATTCTTGTTCTTTTTGGTATAATCGACACAAACATAATATCCGTAACCGCCACTATACCAATCCACTAAATCTTGAGATGTTTTTCTGATACTTTCATAATAGATTCCCCAGCGTACCAGATCTTGTCGGCGATGTCCTTCAAATGCCAGTTCGTAAGCTCGTTCATTACGTACAGCTTGCTGGAATTCGGTATAAGACATTCCGGATAAGTCTGAAGCACTGTTGTCGGTTTCTACCGGAAGACCAAAGCCGCGTCTGCGTACCATATTGATAGCTTTATACGCTTCATCGGTCGGTCCTTGTTTCCATTCATTCAAAGCTTCGGCATATAAAAGCAATACATCGGCATAACGCAATATGTACCAGTTAATGTTGGAAAGATTGGCATCAACCAGGTAGTTGGCACTGTTCACATATTCTTCTGTATCCCATTTTCTCGGGCATACGTTATCGATATACGCTTTCTTTAATGCGTCTGTTGCGTCGTCTTTAATAGCGTCTTCAATATTGCCGCTAGTATTGATTACGAGCTTGACTCCGTCTTCACCGGTTTCGGTGTTTTTACCATATTTGTAATCAGCAAAAGAATACTTCCATCTGTTATCGCTTTCACGATCTTTCCAGTCACGCAGGAAAGTTGGGATAACACGCCAGTTACCGGCATTACGAACGCTTCTGATACCGCTTGCCTGTACACCGTTCCATTTGCCAATACGTCCACAAGGGTCATTAGCTGATACTCCGGTAACAGTTGGAGCATAAAAACTTACTTCGATCAGACTCTCGTTTCCATCCCAAACGCCATTACAAGTGTTCTTCCATAATTGTTCGAAGTCGGAAAGCAGATGATGTTTGCCCGATTCGACCAGAATTTTAGCAGTCTTCGCTGCATTTTCCCATTTGCTTGTATCATGTACAGGGTAGCCTGCCCAAGTAGCATATACTTTAGTCAACAATCCGAGTGCGGCGCCTTTGGAGAGACGGAAACTGTTGTCGGAACGTATATTATCATCTACTGCATAAGGCAGGTTGTCGATGGCATATTGCAAATCTGCTTCTATAAATTTGTATACATCTGCCGGATCAGCTTGTGTGAAGGTAGATGGATGCTGACGGGATTGAGCCGTATTGGTAATCAATGCTACATTTCCGAACCAGCGTACTAACTCGAAATAGTACATGGCACGCAGACAACGCGCCTCTGCCATATAAACAGCTGCTTTCTTGTAGTTGCCTTCGTCATAGGTTCCTATTTTTTGTCCCAGTGTTTCGATAAAATCGTTCGCATCATAGATAGCACTGTACAGGTTAGCCCATGTCGTTGCGATTTCGGTCTGTGAACTGGTATAAGCATTAGAAGGAATCAGACGGAGTCCGTCAGTACTATTACCCGTTACTTTGGCTATATCACTGGGAATAGTAAAATACAAGGATAAGTGGAAACCGTAAATACCATCCTGAACCATGTCACGATATACACCCAGAAGCACATTCTCAGCTTCTGCTGCATTCTTCATGTAGTTTCCTTTCTCAATTTCTGTATAGCTGGTTTCATCTAACGAGCAAGATGAAACGGTGATTGCACAGGCTAATGTGCATAAGTAGTATTTGAATTTTTTCATTGTCTTTTTTGTTTAGAATTGAACTTCTACGCCAAATGTAAATACTCTACTTTTTGGATAAGCACCCCAGTCGAATCCTGGCATGAGCGGGCTGCTTTTCATATTCACTTCCGGATCATAACCACTATATTTAGTCAGGCAGAATAAATTCTGGGCCGTACCATACACACGTAGGCGGTTGATATATGCTTTCTTGGTCCACTTGTTGGGAAGTGTATATCCTAAAGTTACATTTTTTAAGCGGAGGAACGAACCGTCTTCAACAAAGCGTGAGTATAATTCATACTTCACATACCCTTTCGCAGAAGGCACGCGATTAGAAGCGTTTGTCGGAGTCCACCGGTCGGCAACTTCAGCCAATTGGTTACTGCGTTCGTCTTGCGATTGTGTATTAAACATACGTGTCGCATTATAAACGTCATTGCCATACTGGAACTGGAACATGAAACTAAAATCAATATTTTTATAATTGAAAGT
Source organism: Bacteroides faecis (assembly GCF_020091505.1). Classification (NCBI taxonomy): domain Bacteria; kingdom Pseudomonadati; phylum Bacteroidota; class Bacteroidia; order Bacteroidales; family Bacteroidaceae; genus Bacteroides; species Bacteroides faecis. Next base: position 3,052,043 of record NZ_CP081916.1, read on the forward strand.
GTTGGTGATACCTCCATACCAGTCTGGCTGGCCATTTCCGATGGTAGTACGATCGTCAGGCGTAATGATACCGTCTCCGTCTATATCTTTATATTTCACCATACCCGGTACTGCTGTTTTTCCTGCATGTTTGCTGATGTCTGCTACTCCGGGCTTCAGTTGCATAGTACCATTAGGGAGCATGTTGAAGTCAGAAGTTTGGTATATACCGTCAAAAACATATCCATACATCTGTCCAAGAGAAGATCCTACGATTGAGATATAGTCATTTCCGTTGAAATTACTGTTGAACTTAGTAGCCGACTGTATGTATGATGTTCCATCTTGTAACGCTTTCAATGTATTCTTGATGAATGAAATATTGAAATCTGTCTGCCATAAAAAATTGCGGGTTTGAATATTAGTAGAATTGATATTCAATTCGATACCTTTATTTTCAATTTTACCGATATTTTGCCATTGTGAGTTGAATCCGGTTACATAAGCAAGTTTTTGTTCAAGCAACAGGTCTTTGGTGTTCTTTAAGAAGAAATCCGCTGTCAGATTCAGGCGATTCTGGAAAAGACCCACATCAATACCTAAGTTGGCAGTAGTAGAACCTTCCCATTTCAGGTCTTTGTTAGCCAGTTGTTTCGGATTCAGTACAGTTACCATTTGTTGTCCCAGTCCATATTTGCTCGATGTATACAAATCCATAGACAGATAGTTGGTGATACGGTCATTTCCTACTGTACCCCATCCGAGACGGAGTTTAAGATTTGATACCGGAGTAATGTTCTTCATGAATTTTTCTTCCGATACACGCCATGCAGCAGAGAATGACGGGAAATATCCCCATTTGTTTTTTGCAGAGAATACCGTAGAGCCGTCAGCACGAACGGTAGCAGTGAACAGGTAACGGTTATCGAAATTGTAATTACCTCTTGCAAAGTAGGATAACAGTTTCTTGTCACTTCTGGAAGTAGATACACTACTAGGAGTAGCTCCTATTCCTAAATTGTCGTTACCGAGATTTGCGAATGGGAAGTCTTTAGCTTGTCCATACAGAAGTTCTGAACTCCTGAATGCGAATTCGTGTCCTAACATGACATCAAATGTATTTTTCTTATTGATCTTCTTTCTGTAAGTCAATGTATTACTGCTCTGCCAACGCAAGTCTTTCTGCATTTGTGTAGAACCATAAACACCACCGCTACGGTATGCCTGGCTGGAGTCTTCACCATAGAAGATATCTCTTCTTGTATTCGTTGTATTGTAGGTGGCAGATGCTTTGAACGTAAGATCTTTCATCAATTGGACAGTCAATGAGGCATTGGCTCCCCACAACTCAGATTGTCTCCGGTCTTTTACAGCTTCAGCCTGTTTGATCGGGTTAATTTGTGAGTAAGTTGTGTTCTCGCTTAGTTCCAATGGGTCGAATACAGAATTCAGAAGTTCATCGTTTGTAACGCTGTTACCTCCGGTAGGACGGAAGCGCAGAATATTAGATAGCATATTCAGTGTTCCTCCGGTACCTGAAGTACCGATACCTTCTTTCACAGTATTTGCATAATTGATAGTGGCATCGAAGGTAATGAATTTATTAATCTTTTGGTTGATACGCAATTTACCTGCATTCTTTTTATAACCGCTGTTTGTGAAGATACCATTTTCATCGAAATGTGAGAAGGAGGCAGCATACTTAGTTTCTTTTGTACCGCCACTGATACTGAAATCGTGGTTCTGAGACCAAGTCGGCTTGAACGATTCACCCTGCCAGTCAATTCCCGGATCGGTTAGATAATCTTCCAGAGTTTGATGACGATAAGGTACTCCGTCAGCATCATTTCCTTCCTGAAAGTAGGTTGTTCCGTATTTAGTCGGATTGAGTTCTACTTGTAATGCGGCAAATTCATATGTGCTCAACATATCCAGTTTTTTAGGAATGTTACGATAAGTGGCAGAGCCGTTATAAGTAATAACTGGTTTTCCTTCTTTACCGGATTTTGTAGTGACCAAAACTACACCATTGGCAGCACGAGCACCATAAATAGCTGATGCAGAAGCATCTTTTAATACTTCGACTGATTCAATATCAGAATTAGGAAGGTAGTCAATATCACTCACTTCAAAGCCATCGACGATATAAAGCGGAGAAGAATCTCCGTTTACTGTGCCGACACCGCGAATCTTGATATCAAAACCAGAACCGGGAGTACCATCCGATTGGGTGATTTGTACACCGGCAATCTGACCTCCGAGGGCTTCTACTACGGATCCGGTTTTAAAACCTTCGATAGATTTGGCTGCCACGGAAGAAACAGAGCCGGTTAAGTCGCTCTTTTTCATGCTGCCATAACCTACGACTACCACTTCGTCCAGCATAGCATTGTCCGGAATAAGTTTGAGGTTCAGGTTCTTTTGTCCTTTCAGTTTGATTTCCTGATTCTGGTAACCAATATAGCTGACTACCAATGTTGCATTATTGTTTGCTTTGATAGAGAATTTTCCGTCAAAGTCTGTGATTACACCCTTTTGAGTATTCTTTATCTGGATGGTTGCTCCAATTAAAGGAGTGTCAGTCTCGTCGAGCACCGTACCATTCACTGTAATTTCCTGAGCGAAGGAGGTGATTGCTATCAAGAGAGCCAAGAGGGTGAGATACCCTCTTTTGCTCAATGTGTTCACTATAGATTTATATGTATTCATTATGATATATATTTATTTCGTTATTGGAATTTCGTATCAAACCAGATTGCCAATGGGAACATTTGTGATCCGCTGCTGACACCACCTGAATTACCATCTGTTACGAACGTCATCTGTCCAATCATTACTCCGTTAGCATAGCCATATTCATTCTGCCATTTGTTTGGGTTGATTTTAACAGCACAGTTGTTGGTTGCATCTACATATCCTAATGGTGCGGCAAGCCTGGAGGTATTGTCGTAATATGATAACGGCCACTTCTGTCCGGTATTTACGCTTGCAACTCCAATTGACTCATAATATGCTTTCCAAAGGCTGTACATGAAGGTGTCATTACCACTACCCGGTTGACCATTTTTGTGTTCTGCAGGTCCATTGATATTATAGTAATTAAAGGTACGGCGGTAGTCTGCAATAAATGTACTTAAGTCTGTACCTGTTATTGTGGGGGCTACGGAACTTCCTCCGGTACGTGGATTCACCTGGAATACGAATGGAGTATAATTCACTGTAACTCCGGCTACAGCACTCGAGCAATGGATAAATACAGGAGTCTTGATGGTTATTTCACCTGCAGTACCTTTACCTGTAGTTGCTTTAACGAGGATCATAAGAACTTTAGCGTTTGTCCATCCTGCGGTGAAGGTAATCGTACCATTTTCATCAATGGAACCTCCGGATATACTGGAACTGCTATTATCAATAGTCCATTCTACTTCTACACCTTCCGGTATATCTGTTTCTGCTACTGGAATAGATAAAGAAAGCAGAGCGTTGTTGGATGTAACTCTATATTGGCTTGCATAATTTTGAGCAGGTGAAAGATTTAAATTATTTCCCCAATGCACATAAGTGAAATAATATGGATTTGTTTTGATATTTAATTTGAAAGAAGACTGCAATTCACTTTTGTTGTTTTTAGCCAAAACAGTAACTGTATGTTGACCTACCGGTATGTTATTTCCTTTTTTAGCAGAAATTGTACCTGTAGTCGCATCGATAGTCAAATCGCTTAATTTAGAGTCCAGATTGACAAATGAGAAGCTGACTTCATCTCCATCTATTGTCTTAACGGGGTGTTCAAAAGCAGTCGCTTGAATGAGTTCTTCTGTGTCGCTGTATTCGAATTTGGTAATAGGATTAATAAACTCTACAATAGTCATTGTATATGCGTTCTCGAAATCAGTACTTCCGTATTGATTCGTTACAGTTACGGATACTTCACAGGTAGTGCCGATTTCCATCTGATTGTTGGCTGCCAGTGTGATAACTCCTGTCACAGGATCAATCGTAACGGAAGAGGAGGTCGGGCTTACTGATTTGATAGCATAAGTCAATCCTTCGGAAGAGCCGACTAATGTCGGTACAGCAGATATATTTTGAGCATTTTCTTCTACTTTGACCGTGTTTGGAGTATAAGTCAACGTTAAAGGTTTAGAAGTTATATCTATTTCTATGGCATTTTCAAAGATACCTTCTTCTGCTGCTTCGTCTACAATTGCTGTGGTTAATTTTAAATCAAGTACATATTTGCCCGGTTGAATTTTAGATTCACCTTTGACAATAGAAATCTCACCTGTACTGGAAATAGTGAAGAAATCATTCTCCTCAACCAGTACTCCGTCTTTACGTACATTGGCAATGATATATTTCTGAATAGAGATATGATCACCTTCAGTAGTAACTTGTGCAGTAGGTAACTCTACTGTGCTTTCTGTACTTATGATGTCAGCAAACTCTGCACTTATTTTATTAGGTTCTACACTGATACTATCCGGTACCGGCTTCATCATATTAATCGTTACAATATCCTTAAATTCATAATAGTTACCATTAGAATAACAAGATACACTTAAGGTATATAGTCCTACAGGCAATTCGCTTGTATTGGAAAGTGAAATTGATCCTGTATTTGTGTCTATTGCAAAACTATTTGTATCATAAGTTTCGCCATTCAGAGTTACGCGTGTTATTGCAAAATCAGAAGGAGCACCTCCAATATAAGTAGGAGCGTCCAAATTAAAACTCATAGAGGGGCCTATGTCAGTGATACCGGCATAGAAAAGCGCAAACTTGGTAGAGTCAGTTGTCTCCGGGTCCGTACAGGAGGAGTTCGTGACACACAACCCAACTACCATTAAGATTGCCAGGAATCTTGAAGTAATGTTTTGTAATTTAGATCTCATTTTTTCTTAGGTATATTAAATTATAAAGTATAAGACAGTTCGTATTTCTTGCCATTGATAGTCACTTCTACAGCAGCACCGTTTGTATGGAATGTACCTGCATCTTCGCTGGAATTATCGGTAAACTGAGCATCCATAGTCAGTTTGTCAAGTGTAGAAACAGCTTCGAATGGATAGATTACAGTAATAAAGCGGGCTGCTCCATTCTGTGGTTTCCGTATCGTGTATTGATACCCTTTGCGTGACGCATTCTTCTCTCCTAATTTATTGGAAACGTCAGAACTGACATTTGATTTGTCGAAATCTTGGTTAGTCTCAGCAAAAGTGCGAACCAGCATATTATTGTTTGCAAATGTGGTATGTGCGCCATATTGGTAAGAAGCGGACAAATCATCATATACAGTTTCATTGGCTTCGCTTGAACAAAGATGGAAATTCAGGTTGATTTTGTCTTTGTTGCCATCTCCGTATCCTTCATCTACCAGTACGAAGAATTCTTTATCTACAAAGAATACGGCACGACGGTGAGTGAGACCGGCTTTGATCTGATTCTGAGTGACCAGAATTTGTGTGTTCCCTTTAGTTTCATGCTTAAGGAATTCACCTTTCATATATCCATCGGCAATTGTTGCACTTAGAGCTGTCATTGTATTGTGGTTCTTAGTTGCGAGGAATGTTTTGCGGTCTTCATTACTTGCACTTGTTCCTCCGTAAGAGTATACACCGGCATCCGGGAAGAAATTACGTCCGTTGCGATAGATACCGAATGTTCCGTTATCGGGTTGGCAATGCCATTTGTTATCCGGATTGTTATTATTCTTCAGAATCATCATGGTTGAGCTTTTTCCCCATCCGCTGCGCAACATATAATAGCCGGAAGCGTCGTATATCTGTACCAGGCCGGCAGGTGTTGTTCCTTGCTTGCCTTCTGTTGACATCCATTTCATTTCTGCATCATCCGGGAACATTTCAGAGTACTGTCTCAGGTTTCTCAATAATACGTTTTTAGTATAGGAAGCAGAACGTGTATCGTTGAAGTTATCAATTGTATAATCCGGATAGATGATATCCATAACAAAGCGGGCTGCTTTTCTCAACTGTTCTATGTAAGTAGAAGGAAATAAGCTTAGCTTGTTATTAAGTTGAGCGATTTTATATATATTATAGAAGCCGGCAACTACTCCGATATGGTAACTTGGGTCCAGCTCATTTTGAACTCCATCCTCCAGAAATTGTGCGGTAATCTGTTCTGTGATCTTTTGCGAACCTTCACTCAACCATGCTTCCGCATTTTTGAACTCGGGCATTAAAATACCAGCTGTGGTAATGGCTTGTACCTGAGTTACATAGATATTGCTGCCATCAGTATAATAATTGTTGCGAATACATTCTACTTCACCGGCAAAGGCAACGAGGAATGTTGAAAGCCATTGAGGAGTAAAATTGGTGGATTGAATAAAATGAGGCATGATATCGATTTGGTCAAGCACCCTTTCTGCAGGTTGCAGACCATACCACTGAACTGCATCTTTGCTTACCGTTCCTTCCGGGCAAGGGAAAGTATTCAGCCAGTCGCTATAAACCTCTATCCATGATTGGATATATTTCTCATTTTGGTTCACACGGTAAGCCTTAGCCTGTGGAAGCATCCATTGGTGGCGGTGAGTCTGAGATTTAAATTCCTGGTCGGTAATTTCAGTAGGCACATAAGTCCAGTCTATTTTCTTGTCTTTATCAAATGAATAATAGACTTCTTTGCCATTTTCTTCTTTTTCCTTGAAATTACGTACATAGAATCTATGTTCCAGTGCCTGATCGGCTATATTCTGATCAAAAGCAGTGATAGTAGGGTTAATCAGATTAATATTCGGATTATTGATATCCGCTCTGTTTCTATAGTATTTTAATAACTCATGAGCAGCGTAATAATACTCATTAGCTTCATAATACTCTTTCACTTTCTCCAGTCCCGGATAATCCAGGTTGATTACATCGAATAACTTTTCATTAATTACGTCATTCGGCTGGGGATTCGGAAGCAAATTAATATTAGAGTCTCCATTTGCCAATAGTTCATCATCGTCATCTGTGCATCCGGTAAATGCGAATAGGGCACAAATGCAAATAAAGAAGATGTTCTTCATACTTTATTAGGTTTTATAATTATTAAAAGTGTTATTTTACTGTTGCAAATGTAATCTCATTGAATATGATTCTTAATTTATGTTGTCCACACTTTGTTCAAAAATGATTTTTTTGATATTAATTTTGTTGAGTCATATACTATTTTTGTGTAAAAAGCTGGTTTCTTCTCTGAATTCTAGTTTTTTAGATGTCAGAATGTAATATCTCTACATGCTCTTATAAGCTACCTTTTGTACAATTTAAGCTGCTCAAATGGATGATTTTAAGGTTCATTCGAGCAGCTCTTTTACATGCTGATTTCAATGAGTCATCTTGCCTTCTTACCGAAATAGTTTTGAGACATATGTGATATAGGTGAGATGCTAAAATCCGGAGATGCATCTTTAGGATAAATGATGATTTCTTCCCCTTTTTTCAAGTCGATCTGATAAGTACCATTATCGGATGATTTGATGGCGAAGTCTCTTTTTCCGGTAAAAACAGGATCAGAAATGTCAGTCATTACTACGCAAGGCTCGCCGGCGAGGCTTTTTATATGTATAAACTCAGTCTTTCCCTGTTTCCTGCTGGCAGAAACTTTGAATGCTCCTTCTGTGCGCAAACCGGAATAGGCGACATCTTTCCAGGCATCCGGAACAGCCGGGAAAATCCGGATCTTTCCTCCCCAGCTCTGTATCAGCATGTCATGGATGCACTGAGCGCCTGATAATGGAGTTTCGATCACAGGACCTGCTTCTTTATACATAGTGGTAGGGCTGAGGAATTTCCCGAATAACTTGTTCAAGTAAGAAAGTGCGTCATTTCCCTTGCCGATGGCAGATGAGATGGAAGAGGCGCCGGTACAGGAGTAACCTTGGAGCGCTTTGGGCTTACTTTGCCAAAAGGCTAATGATTTCTCGATCGTATCAACAGCACCGGGTTGTTCTGTGTTGAGCAAATATAAAGGATAAATAGCAAGTAAATGGGAGTAATGCCTGTGGGAAAAAGCATAAGGCATATCTTTTCCTATCAACAACCCATTCTCGTCCATAGGGTACGAAACCAGATTATCGAGTACATTTTGCCAGGTTTCGATCAATGGTTCCTGAAGGTTCAGACGTTTTGTCGATTCCAGTAAGGTCTGGCATCCCCAACGGAGTAGGGCAAGGTCGAAATTACAGTCTTCTACAATGTCATATTCAGGTGAGTAAGTGGCAGGAAGATGCAGTTTGCCATCTTCTCCTTTTTCCAGAAAGTGCAGGTAATAGTTGATGGCACCTTTTAAAAGTGGGAATAACTGGTCGCGTAATACATTATCATCCATCTTGTGACGATAAATGAGCCAGAGATTATGGCATGCCCATGGCAATAAGCCTACTTGTGCTTTTCCTTTGCCGGGAATACCTATCTCCGTTGACATACATTCCAGATTGGAAGCAACACCTATCCCTAATGAGTTGGAACGGTAAGCAGCAGGAACATTTAAGCGTAACTCGTCTGTGTGGTTGTAAAGTGCGTTTTCGAGTGAAGCAGCCAGATCCAGATGATCAGACGCATTCAATGCCCAATAAGTCAGTTGTACGTTGAGGTTCCACCAGGCATTTGGCCAGGGAGTTTCTGTCAGCCAAGGTCCTGTATTATCTATTAAGGCACGGTCACCACGAGTGGCAGAGGCCAGTTTATACATCTGTATCCAATAAAAATTTTCTTTCTGGATTTCGGGTAATGTGATGAAACTAGCCGGATAGTAGGCATTCCACCATTGGCGATGGGTACTTTGCAGTTTTTTGAATCCCTGTCGTTTGGCTTTCTTTATTTCTTTCATACATGTTTCTCCGGCATTTGTTTGCGGATATGTATGTGTAAGGTTTACCCATAGAATGCGTTCTCCTTTTTCTGCTTTATTTTCCTGCCATCCTACTACTGTTTCGCCGCCGGCAAGTAACTTTTGGGTAGATAAGTGAATGCCATTTTCTTGACTGATCTCAGCGACGGGGTTGAGCGGATAGTCTTGCGGAATTTTGTCCATTTTACCTTGATTCTTGAAAAAAAGGTAGCGGGGGCTGTTACCTTCAGCGGCTATCCATTCCCATTGAAAGTCTTTCTCTTCTCCTTCTGTCGTTGCTTTTATAACTATAATCATATCGTTGGCATGGACAAATGCTTTTAGATGAATACTCCCTTTCGTAGTAATGATATCTGTTGTAGCCTCTGCATTCCAAAGATCAAGGCGCATTTTACCACTGATGATTTTTCCTTTGGGATGCAATGCAAAGTGACCGGTAAGCAATCGGGGGATTCCGAATACATCTCTTTTCTCCCTGTGGTCGTGTACATCACAATTGCTCGTTTCGAGTCGTATGTAGTTTTTCTCCGGCTCTTTATAGATCATTAGTCCGAGCCTGCCGTTTCCCAGATAGGCTGATTCGTGCCAATATTCGGGTAGCACTTCCCATATCATGTCTTGGTTACTCATGAATTGAGGCCAGTCAATCTTCTGCTGTATGGTTATTGAACGTGCATCGACCATGAGCGTGCAGAAGAAAGATAAAACGGCATAGAAAAAAAAACGTTTTTTGGAGTTCATAGTATAAACTTTTACTTTCATTTGGTTTATTTTTTAGGGTTCTAATATCTCTATACAAAAATAGAGAGTAATGCAGCCAATGCTTGTTTGTAACGTTCATACTTTATTCAAAAACAACTTGGCTACTATTAGTTTTATTGAATTATATATCAAATTTGTATAACAATATACTTTCTTCAATGAGAACTACCGTATCTTTCATCCAAATGATGCGGAAGAATTAGCTGTTTGCTTCATATGCATTAACTGAAAGCTTGGGCCTATTGCTCATTTCTTCTGAGAGAATTATTCTGTCGCACTTGTGCAACCGATGTAATACTGTTCAGCAACCGCTTGGTTGTTCTTGTCCTTCTTGGCAGTTGCAGCACAGTAATTCACTAATAATAAATCGTGTTTAGAAATGTGGTGTAAAGGCATGATACAGACTGTATTATAAGAAAAGTGCAATTTTTCCTCCGAAAAAAGCAAAAACATCCGCTTGTTTTCTGTAAACTTCTCTTAAAAATAACCTCTGACTGAACTTAAATAGCTGATCCATAACTCTGTGACATTTTTGTTTTTCCCCATATAATACTTTAATATAACACAAAAATGTCACAGGTTGTCAATGGTAACTTTATAGTCTATGCCGAACTATCCTTTAGACTTTTTAATATACTCGGTAGGCAAACATCCAAAATACTTCTTGAAGCTGGTCGCAAAGTATGACGGCGTATTGAATCCTACCATGGTGCTGACTTCCGCTACGGTATATCGTCCGTCTTTCAGTAGCTTGGCTGCTTCATTAAAACGTATTTTACGGATGAAATCGATGGTTGATTCTCCGGTAATTGCTTTTAATTTCAGATGCAGGTTGGAACGGCTCATGTTCATTTCTCTGGCGAACTCGTCGGTAGAGAATTCGATGTTATCCATGTTCTTTTCCACAATTGCCATAGCGCGTTTCAACAAGGCTTCATCCATTGCGTTGAACGTGATCTTTTCCGGTTCTACCTCCAGCGACTTAGCATATTTCTCGAGCATTCGTCTGCGTGTACGCATCATGTTCTGTATTTTGGTCGTCAGAATGGCAAGCGAGAAAGGTTTGGGGATATAGTCGTCCGCACCCATTTGCAAACCTTCCATCTGATCTTTGATATCGGTCTTTGCAGAGAGAATGATGACCGGAATATGACAAGTCCGGATATTCTGTTTTACATTTTTGCATAACTTGATACCGTTCATAACCGGCATCATCACGTCGGTGACAATCACATCCACCTCGTTATCTTTCAGTTTTTCCAGTGCTTCTTCACCATTTCCGGCTTCCAGCGTATTGAATAAATCAGCCAGTCCGTTACTGAGATAGCGGCGGATCTCATTATTGTCTTCTACGATCAGAATTGTCCCGCGTTTCTTATCACCGGATTCCACCGATTCGTTTTCCACTTTCTCCGTGTCGATGAAATACATAGCTTTGGAGTTGGTAGAGTATACTTGTTCCTCTTCATTCAGTTCGTCGTTCGAAGCCAGTTCGGAAGGTTTGTAAACAGATAAATCCTGGGGCAGATAGACAGAGAATGTACTGCCCTTGTTTTCCTCACTGTCCAGTTCGATACGTCCATGATGAAGTTCTATCAGACGTTGTACTAACGAAAGTCCGATACCACTTCCTACATGTTCACTTTCTATCTGATAGAAACGTTCGAATATCTTCCCCTGTTTGTTGATGGGGATACCTATACCGGTATCACTGACTTGCAATAATAACCAGCCATTTTCCTCTTTCAGCGTTACAGTGATGCTTTGTCCGCTTTCCGTGTATTTGAAAGCATTGGAAAGAAGATTGTTCACGATCAGTTCCAGATAGTTGGCATCAAAAAGAACTTCTTTGTCTTCCAGTTCCGAATGTAGAGTATAAGTGATTTTTTTGTGGCGTGCCAGTTTGTCGTAGAACAGGAAGTTGTCCTGTATCAGTTGATGGGCATTTCCCTTTTTCGCTTTTAGTTCGAATACTCCGAGTTCGGCCCGGCGGTAATCCATCAATTGGTTGACCAGATGAAGCAGCCGGTTTGCATTTCGCTGGATATATTCCAGTTGGTTGCGCGTCCACCGGTCACTGATTTTATTAATGATCTCTTGCAGCGGGGTCAGAATTAATGTCAAAGGTGTACGGAGTTCATGTGAGATATTGATGAAGAAACGCATCTTCATCTGATTGATTTCTTCCTGATGTTCTTTGTCTCTGCGTTCTATTTCGAGTTGGGCTTCCATGCTTTTACGCATCCAGAAGAAGCGGAATACGAAAGTGATGAAACCGACGAAGGTTGCGAAGAAGATGAGTAATGCCCACCAGGTTTTATACCAGACCGGCAGAACGATAATTTCCAATGCTGTAGGAATAGGATTCCATTTGCCATCACTGTTGGCGGCTTTTACGAGGAACTGGTATGTTCCTTGTGGCAGATTGGAGTAGGAGACAGTACGGCTGTCCGTCAGATAATACCATTCTTTGTCATACCCTTCCAGTTTATAGGCGAACGTATTATGCTGTCCCGAGATATAGTTGGAGACTACAAATTCAATGGAGAATGCCGTTTGCCAGGATTTCAGTGTGATACTTTCCGTTTCACTGATATTCTTGGTCAAAATACCTGTTTCATCATCCGGACGGACTACTTTGTTGAATAGTTGCAGTTTGGTGATAACTACCGGAGGGGTGTAAGGATTGTCAAGCAATAACTCCGGACGGAAAGTTGTGATTCCGTTGATACCGCCAAAATACATCTGTCCTGCGGAAGTACGACAATACGAAGATGTGTTGAACTGATTGCTTTGCAACCCGTCCGACTCCGTAAAGTTGCGGAATTTCTCCGTTTCCGGATTAAAGCAGGAAATGCCCCGGTTGGTACTTAACCAAAGTCTTCCGAAAGAGTCTTCCAAAATGCCGTATACTACGTTATTAGGCAGGCCGTTGGTTGTATTATACCGTTTGATCTGCTTATCTTTTTCATTCAAACAATAAAATCCTTCACGTGTACCTATCCAGATAACCCCGTTGGAAGCTTCGTAAATACAGTTTGTGAAGAGCTTTGTGACATTGGAAGCCGGAAGTATAGCGGCTTTTTGTATCTCCAGACCTTCTTGCTGATAAACCGATATACCTTCTTCTCCACCAATCCACAAACGTTTATGGGAGTCCCGGAATAGAGTCGTGATTTGTTTGAGAACGACCGGAGTGCCATCTTTCTCTTTTTCAATCGTAGTAAAACTCCGCTTTTCCGGATTAAAATGAACCAGTGCACTAAGAGTTCCCAGCCAAAGATTCCCTTCTCCGTCGGGAAGTATGGCATAGACGTTCTCATTCACCAGCTGACTGTTCCGCTGATTGAAGCTTTCTACCTGACCGCCATTACGGTGAAGAATGCTTAGTCCGCCGGCATGGGTACCTATATATACTAAAGATTTCTTTTCGTCTACATATACCGCCTTGATATTATTGGAGCCGATACCTCTCGTATTTTCATCTTCCTGCAACGTATAAGATGTAAATCGTTGCGTAGCCGGATTATAAAGATTCAATCCTCCGTCATTCGTGCCTATCCACAGATTCTTGTCTTTATCTTCGACAATACAACTTACTACATTGTCGCTTAATGAGTTTTTATAAGGAATGTTACGGATATTCTTAAATCGGTTTCGGATAGGGTGGTAATAGTTCAGTCCGCCGAAATAAGTACCCAGCCACATACCACCTTGCGAATCCATAAAGATACTGCGGACCGAGCGCTGGGACAGGCTGCCGTTTTCTACGGGATTACTGCTGTAGGATGCAAAAGAATCAGTGCCCTCATGATAAATATTCAAATCATTGAAAGTACCGATCCACAAACGGTTCTGTGAATCCAGTGCCAGTGAGCGGATATAATTAGAACTGATACTCTTCGGATTGGAGGGGGAATGAAGGTAATTCTTTATTTCCTTCGTTTTCGGATTAATGAGGAATAGTCCGGCTCCTTCGGTTGCCACCCAGATGCGGGTAGGGGATTGCTGGAGGATAGCCTGAATCTGTTTGGTTCCTAAAACAGGGATCACTTTCTCAAAACTCTTCTGGGTAATGGAATAATTGTACAGTCCGTCGGTCGGAGTGCCAATATAGATTTGATCGTCTTGTCTGTAAAGAGTAGAGGCTATGGTCTTGTGCATCGCAGTGCTGAAAGAGTCATCTATAAATTTCGACCCTTTGATATCAAACATGATCAGCCCTTCCGGAGTGCTGATCAGCAACTGCTCCGGTGAAATCTCTTCGATGCCGTTGACTTGCAGGTGTTTTCCTTTCTTCTCGTAGAAAAAGTTCTGGAAGATGTCTTTTTCTTCATCATAACGGGACAATCCATCCCGCGTACCAATCCACACCCGTCCCTGACTGTCGGTTTTTACAATACGGGAGATGTCATTGGCGATGCTGTTCGGATCATCTTCATTGTGTTGATAAACCGTAAATGCGTATCCATCATATTTATTAATACCGTCATAAGTGGCAAACCACATATTTCCCCTTTTGTCCTGATCAATAGAGAACACAGTACTTTGTGACAGTCCCTCATTGATGGAAATATAGGAAAATGTGATTTGTTCCGGAGTTTCGGGAAAGGCGGAATGCATTCCTATGCACAGGAAAAACAAGTAGATTACTATCTTCTTAAGCTTGCTCATTATTAGTTCACGAGATTAATAATGGCACCAAAGATAGTAATTTCCTTTAAATACCTCATGTCTGTGGATAGAAAACTACATGATCTTTTTTCCGTCTGTTGTCAGATGTCTTTTTTCATTGTCAATCGATTTTCATTGTCAAGACGCTGATACGATATTTCGTTCATGATGCTTCGTATAAGGAAAATTCCTAATCCCCCGATCGGACGTTCTTCAAGAGAAAGGGTGATGTCCGTGTCTTCCACTTGTGTCGGGTCAAAGGAAGCTCCTTTGTCTGTCAGCAGGAAAACGAGTTGTTTGGGAGTAGACGTCACTTTTAGTAGAATGATATGCTCCTCCTGGGAAGGGTAGGCATACATAATAATATTGGCAACAGCTTCTTCCAATGCCAGATTGATGTTCATGATTGCTTCCATAGGTAAAGACAGTTCCTCACCTAGCTCTTCAATGAAGTTTGCTAAAGTGGCAATCTCATTTAGATTGTTGGAGATTCTTATTTCTTTTTCCATAATCATTGTGCTTTATTGTTTGTCTTTTTAAGGCTTATAATGTATTAGTAAAATTGTTAAATCATCACTGGCTTCGGCTTCCTTGACGTGTCCGGCTACGGAACTGACTACGGCGTCGACCGTGCTGCGCACATCCGATGAAGTGTTTTGAGACAGAACTTCCAGCAGCTTTTCTTCTCCGTATAGCTGCTTGTCTATATCTTCGGCTTCTGTTACTCCATCTGTGTAAAGGAATAGTTTGCTTCCTTCTTTCAGCGTTATTTCTTCATCGGAGTAGACCACGTCTTCCATTACTCCTGCGAAAAGATACGTCTTGAATTCCAGAAGAGAGACCTCTCCGTCCGGATAAATAATGAAAGGGGGATTGTGTCCTGCGTTGCTCAGTTTAAGTATTCCGGTCTGCAAGTCGAGTATCCCGACAATCAGTGTAACGAACATATTCGATTCGTTATTGTCGGAGATCGAGTTATTCATTTCGGTGACAATTCTGGCCGGTGAAACAGCCTGCTGAGACAAGGTACGGAACAGGCTGCGGGTAATCGCCATAAACAATGAAGCCGGAATTCCTTTGCCCGACACATCTCCAATCACGAAATAGAGGCGGTTGTCGTTTATGTAGAAATCATATAAGTCGCCGCCTACTTCTTTGGCAGGATGCAGGATTGCATGTAAATCCACATCATTACGGTCGGGGTAGGGAGGGAATATTTTGGGAATCATTCCCATCTGTATCTCCCGGGCAATGGACAATTCGCTTTCAATCCGTTCTTTGCTTGCGGTGGTTGCCTGTAACTCAGTTACATAAGCAGACAAGGAATGTTGCATATAGGAGAGCGAGTCGTGCAGATCCTTTATCTCGTCGTTCGAATGTACATTCGGAAGCTTGACATCAAACCTTCCGAGAGCGATTTGGCGTGCCGATTCGGAGAACTTCTCCAATGGGCGGGCAAGCCGGCGGATGATGCTGTATACCATCAGGAACAGTGCCAGCATACCTGCAAGGAAGGTATAGATAATCTCTCTGGAAATAGAGTCCAGGTCATGAAGAATAATTTTGCTCGGGCAGACCGTACATACCGACCATCCTATATGTTGGATAGGGGTGTAGAAGGCATATGAATCTTTTCCTTTATAATTGAAATGCTTCGTTCCGGTATGCCCTGCCAGCATTTCATGTCCTATCTGCTCCTGTGCCTGATTGTTGCCGTCAAAGGCTTCGGAGAATATTGTTTCATTCATGATTTTACTTCGGTCCGCATGAGTCAGAAAACTTCCGTTGCGGCTGAGCAGATAGGTATAACTTGATTCGTAGGGTTTCAGGTGACTGATTGTATCGGTAAACTGCGATAAGGATATGTTGGCGGTAAAGATGGCAAAAACTTCTCCGTCACTGTTGTATAGCGGTTTGGCATACGTACTCATGATTATATTTCCCCCTCCCTCATCGTAATACGGTTCGCTCCAGTATTCTTGTTTCAGTAACTGGGGAATCAGGTACCAGTCCATGCAGGGATAATCATAATTCTGGCTGCCTAATACATGATAGTCAATCTCTCCATCCTTCCCGTTGCGGAACGCGGCGTAAGGCATGAAATATTTTCCTTTGTCTTTGTAATAATCCGGTCGGAAGGCAATGCCGCTCCCAACGATGAACGGGTTGTTCTTCACCACTTCCGTAATGATATGGCGCAGTGAATCGGGATGATTCAGTCCTCCTTCCAGCATCCAGAGCGATTGGTTGACGGTTGTTTTTACAGAACTCAACTGGCTGGAGATTTCCGTGACCATGTTATTCAACAATCCGTGGGTTCGTTCGATAGCATAATTGGTGACCTTCTCCTGGCTGTAGTTATATGCCAGCACCATGATGGTGGTGAAGACAATCAACGTGAATGAAAGCACGTAGATGCTCAGACGTGTGGCGAAGGAACGTGAAAAAGTATGTTTCATGGAATGATCTGGTTATTTTACGAAATTCTCATAACGGATATGGGCTGTTTTCTTCTGTGCAGGCAGCAAAATGCTTGTTGCCCGGTCAAAACCTTCATGGCTTAGCCGGAAGGTTCGTTTGCCGCTCTCTCTGTTTGTTTGCAATCGCAATACCTCATCCAGCATCTTACGCTGGTGATATCGATTGGTTCCTATGTTGTGTAGATGCACCTCTTCCATAATGATGTCGAGGGTCTCTTCCCGGTGTTCATTGGCCCATTCCCAGCCACGCATACTGGCTTTTGCCAATTTTCGTGCGGCTTCCGGATACTTCTCGTAAAATTCCTCGGTAACGTAAAGGCCATCTTCGGGCAGGTTGTATCCGTAATCGGCAAAATGCATGACGTGGGTAGAATCTGTTTTCATACCGCATTCCGCCAATTGGAGGAATTCGTTGTAACTTCCTACCAGACAGATATCCGCGGCCTTTGAGAGAAAGATATTCACTCCGCCGTTAAAGCGTATCCATTCCACCTGAAGCTGGTATTTATTGGCAACTTGTCCGAGTAATTCCTGACTGAGATGATTCCATACGGCTATTTTCTGATGTTGCAGGGCAGTAAGACCTTTCAATGGTGAATGGCTGACCAGCATCAGACTGTTTTCCTGTGAGGTCTGCAGGATGTTGACTACGCGTGCGCCTGCAAAGAACTCAGTCAGCGCATACGACAAGTTCATGACAACTGCCTGAGCTTTACCCTTCTTCAGAAAAGAAAAGGAACTTTCGGAGAGAGAAGGATGCTGTATGCGCACGTCGAGCCCTTCTTCTTTATAAAATCCCATCTTCTCGGCTACATAGTAACCGGCGAATTGTGCCTGTGCGGTCCACTTGGGAGTGAGGACGATAGACTGCGCATTCGTTGTGCCTGCTGAAAAGAAAGCGGTTAACAGCAGAATACAGGATATAATACCTGATTTCTTCATAAGACAGGGCGTTTTAGCGAATGGTAAACAGGGAAGAACAACCGGTCATGTCGAATATCTTCAGGATTTCAGGTCTCATTGCTTCTATGACAAGCACTCCCTGATGTTGCCGGACGCATTTCTGAAGGGTAATCAGACTGCGCAAACCGGAACTGCTGATATAGAGCAAACCTTCGACATTGATTATGATATTCGGAGTCGGCATGCTTAGCAGCGGACTGATGACTACATTGAAATCGTTACTGTTTGCTGTATCCAGGCGTCCTTCAATAGTTAGTATGGTCACTTCTTCTATTTTGCAAATATTGGTTTTGAGCGAAGCTTCCGGTTTGAAGTCCATATCGATCTTTTTGATAAGGGTCAGTTCATTTTGAGATTCCGTAGAGTGATATTCCACTTTGTCCATCGTCCGCCGGATTAGAAAGAGTCCTAATCCCTGTGTCAGCTGTTGGTCGAGCGATATAATGTTGTCAGCATCGGTGTTTCTTTCAGTGGGATCGAATGAAATACCATTGTCTATGATTCGGGCGGTGAGTATTCCGGGGGCAACAGAAGTTAGGAGTGTGATCTCACCTTCTTTGTTTGTCGGGTAACCGTGATGGATAATATTGGAGATGGCTTCTTCGATAGCGAGGTTAACACTCATTGTAATACTCGGCGGAAGTTGTAATGACATCCCTAATTCGTCGATGAATTGGGCAATTCTTGTGATTTCATCAGGTTGATTGTTGATGATAATTTCTTTTTCCATATTCTTTAAGTAGCGTGTCATATTTAAATTGGTATTGTTTGAATTGAATACTCGGACAAAGGTATTTGTTCCGATTAGAAGGAGGAAATTTGTACCTTCCAAAAGATTCCCATTTTAGTTGATTTTCTTAAAATGGGACGTTTTTTAAAGAAAGGAACTCCTCTTTCTTTTCTGAAAAAGTATACTTTTGCCCCTTTAAAAAAAAGGATGGTAAATGTCATAGTATTATGCATTGAATTATTGCTGGATGTTGTGGGTCTGGTATTGGGAATTATTGTTTTTTTCCGTTCTTCTGATAACAGACTCCAGAAAGCCTGGGGAATGCTTGCCATTACCCTGTCTCTTCTTTTGTTATGCGATAATCTCGAATGGATATGGCTTTTCAGCCAGGGGGGATCGAATGCGTTACCCCGCTTAACAGAAGTACCGATGAATCATCTTTCGTTGTGGCATATTGTCCGGGTGATTGTCTTACCAATCCTCAATATGCATTGCAGGACTTGTTGAATGACTTGAATACGAATGAGAACAGGCTCGATAAAGCTCTTCATTACGATGGCTTTTCCGGCTTTAGAGACTTTATCAATTTCCATCGTTTGCAGTATTTTAAAGAACAGGCCAGACTGCAGAAAGACCTTTCTGTGAAGGAACTGATGTTCATGAGCGGCTTTACTTCCCGTTCCAGTTTCTACCGCTATTTTGCGAATGTTGAAAAGATGTCCCCCGGTGAGTATATGGATATGCTGCATGCAGAAAATAAATAAGCCCGGCACAGTGTACCGGGCTTTATAATGATAATGTTCGGTTCTGATACCGAAGTTTATTTGGATAAGTCTCCTATTTCATCCAGGTTCTTCTGGATATCTTCGTCAGTCAATGCGTAGTTCACTAAATCGCCTGCCAGATACTTATCATAAGATGCCATGTCAATCAATCCATGTCCGGACAGGTTGAACAGAATCACTTTCTCTTCTCCGGTTTCCTTGCACTGGTTTGCTTCGCGTACGGCGGCGGCAATCGCGTGACAAGATTCCGGTGCCGGAATAATACCTTCCATCTGTGCGAACAGGCAGCCCGCTTCGAAAGATTCCAGCTGCTGGATATCTACTGCTTCCATCAGGTTGTCCTTCAGTAACTGTGAAACGATGACACCTGCGCCGTGATAGCGAAGACCGCCCGCATGGATATGGGCAGGGGCGAAGTTATGTCCTAATGTAAACATCGGGAGCAGCGGAGTGTATCCGGCCTCGTCACCGAAGTCGTATTGGAATTTACCGCGAGTCAGTTTGGGGCAGGAAGCAGGTTCGGCAGCAACAAAACGGGTCTTCTTTCCTTCCAGAATGTTGTGACGCATAAATGGGAAAGAGATACCTCCGAAGTTGGAACCACCTCCGAAACAACCGATTACCACATCCGGATATTCGCCTGCCATTTCCATTTGCTTTTCAGCTTCCAGACCGATGATTGTCTGATGGAGAGTTACGTGGCTGAGTACCGAACCGAGTGTATATTTACAGTTGGGAGTCATTTGTGCCAGTTCGATAGCTTCCGAAATGGCTGTACCCAGAGAACCCTGATACGTAGGGTGAGCAGTCAGGATATCTTTTCCCGCACGGGTAGACATTGACGGAGAAGGAGTCACCTGTGCACCGAAAGTCTGCATGATGCTGCGGCGGTAAGGTTTTTGCTCGTAGCTGATCTTTACCTGATAAACGGCAGCTTCGAGTCCGAATACTTTGGCTGCATAAGAAAGAGCGGCTCCCCATTGTCCTGCACCGGTCTCGGTGGTAACGTTCGTGACGCCTTCTTCTTTGCAATAGTATGCCTGAGCCAGCGCAGAGTTCAACTTATGAGAACCGATCGGGCTGACGCTTTCGTTCTTGAAATAGATATGTGCCGGAGTTCCGAGCGCTTTCTCCAGTCCGTAAGCGCGTACAAGCGGCGTACTGCGATAATATTTATACATTTCGCGTACATCTTCCGGTATTTCAATCCATGCGTCCGTCTGGTTAAGTTCCTGATGGCACAGTTCTTTGGCAAAGATTGGATACAGATCTTCCGCTTTCAGCGGTTGTTTGGTTCCCGGATGCAACGGAGGCATTGGCTTGTTCACCATGTCAGCCTGAATGTTGTACCAGTAATGTGGAATTTCTTCTTCCGGCAGGATATACCGTTTTCTTTTGTCACTCATGATATTGTGGTTTATTAGTTTTCTGCTGCCAAAAGTAGGCAAAATTTTTAATATTCGTGTAATTTTGTCAACAAAGAATGGAATCCGATTGTTATTTTAATTAAGTTTGCACGACATAGCAAAGACGACAATAAAAAATGTGATATGAAGATTTATCATAAATTTCTGTTATATCAGAATAAACTTCTGAAACCCTATATACGCATCATACTGGGGCTGGTAGAAGCACTCACGTATCTGGCATCTCTGTTGTTGATTGTCGGAGTAGTTTACGAACATGGTTTTCCCTTGTCCCCGGGGGAAGTAGAGCAGATACAGGTCTTGTATAAAGCTGTATGGATCATCTTCCTGATTGATGTCACATTGCATATTTCGCTGGAATACCGGAATACGAAAAAGCAATATCGAAGGCTGGCATGGATATTGAGCGGATTGCTCTATCTCACTCTGGTACCTGTCATCTTCCATCGTCCGGAGGAAGAAGGAGCGATTTTGCAGGTTTGGGAATTCCTTCACGGGAAGTTCTATCATTTGGTATTGTTGCTGATCTTTTCTCTGCTGAACTTATCCAATGGGCTGGTGCGTCTTTTAGGACGCCGCACGAATCCGTCTCTGATACTGGCTGTCAGCTTTCTGGCTATTATTCTGATCGGGACGGGATTGCTGATGCTTCCGCGATGTACGGTCAATGGCATCACCTGGGTCGATTCTCTGTTTACAGCGACCAGTGCCGTATGTGTGACGGGGTTGGTCCCGGTAGATGTATCCACCACTTTCACCACCAGCGGATTGGTTGTCATTATCCTGCTGATTCAGATTGGCGGACTGGGTGTGATGACATTGACCAGTTTCTTCGCCATGTTCTTTATGGGAAATACTTCCATTTACAATCAGCTTGTCGTACGTGATATGGTCAGTTCCAATTCGCTGGGGTCATTGCTGTCCACTTTGCTGTATATATTGGGATTTACGCTGGTGATCGAAGGGATAGGTATGATATCGATCTGGTTCAGCATTCACGGTACACTGGGGATGAATCTGGAAGAAGAGCTGGCTTTTGCCGCGTTCCACTCCATCTCTGCTTTCTGTAATGCGGGTTTTTCCACCCTTTCCGGTAACTTGGGAAATCCGATGGTGATGACTAACCACAACTGGTTGTTCATTTCCGTTTCCTTACTTATCATATTTGGAGGTATCGGTTTCCCGATTCTGGTTAATTTCAAAGATATCGTATTATACCATTTGCGCCGTTTCTGGAAATTTGTACGTACCCGTAAACTGGAAAGGCATAAGGTACAGCACCTCTATAACCTGAATACGAAAATCGTATTAATCATGACTTTCCTGCTTTTGCTGATCGGTACATTGGCTGTTGCTGCTTTTGAGTGGAATGCCTCTTTTGCCGGTATGCCTGTCGCCGATAAGTGGACGCAAGCTTTCTTTAATGCTACTTGTCCGCGAACAGCCGGTTTCAGCAGTGTCGATCTGGCATCCTTGAGTGTGCAGACTCTGTTGGTTTATCTTTTCTTAATGTGGGTCGGCGGTGGTTCGCAGTCTACGGCAGGAGGTGTCAAAGTGAATGCTTTTGCAGTAGTCGTGCTGAATCTTGTCGCTGTATTGCGGGGGAGTGAACGGGTGGAAGTATTTGGCAGGGAACTGTCTCACGATTCTATCCGGCGTTCCAATGCGACGGTAGTCATGTCGCTGGGAGTACTGTTTCTCTTTATCTTTATATTGAGCATACTCGAGCCGGAGGCTTCTTTACTGGCGCTGACTTTCGAATGTGTTTCTGCCCTCAGTACGGTAGGATCGAGCTTGAATCTGACTCCTCAGCTGTGTGATGCGAGTAAGTTGCTGGTATCTTTGCTGATGTTTATCGGTCGTGTGGGGCTGATCACTCTGATGCTGGGAATCGTCAAACAGAAAAAGAATACAAAATACCGTTATCCGAGTGATAACATCATCATAAACTAACATCATGAAGTATATTATTATTGGTTTAGGAAATTACGGACATGTGCTTGCCGAGGAATTGTCGGCATTGGGACATGAGATTATTGGAGCGGATATCAGTGAAAGCCGTGTAGATTCAATCAAAGACAAGGTTGCTACCGCTTTTGTCATTGATGCTACGGACGAGCAGTCATTGTCGGTGCTGCCTTTGAATAGTGTAGATATCGTCATTGTTGCCATTGGTGAGAATTTCGGTGCCTCCATACGTGTTGTTGCATTGCTGAAGCAGAAAAAGGTATCGCGTATCTTTGCCCGTGCCATTGATGCGGTACACAAAGCGGTGCTGGAGGCTTTCAGTCTGGAGAAAATTCTGACACCGGAAGAGGATGCCGCCCGCAGCCTGGTGCAGTTGCTCGATTTTGGAGCGACGATGGAAGCGTTCCGTATCGACCAGGATTATTATGTGGTGAAGTTTACCGTTCCGAAGAAGTTTGTAGGATACTTTGTGAATGAACTGAATATGGATGAAGAGTTTCATCTGAAAGTTATCGCATTGAAGCGGGCGAACAGTGTCACTAATTGTCTGGGCATTTCTCTGACAGAGCTTCATGTCAAGAATGAGTTGCCCGGAGATGAAAAGGTGGAAGAAGGAGACGAACTGGTCTGCTACGGTAAATACCGTGATTTTCAGTCTTTCTGGAAAGCTATTTAAAGATACATCACGCTAAATAATAAATGAAATGCGATTAACCAACTTACTATTTACGACACTTTTACTATTTGTTTCCGTCTTTGCACGAAGTCAGAAGAGTAATGAATTTACAGTACTGCAATGGAATGTATGGCAGGAAGGTACGATGGTACCGGGAGGATATGACGCTATTGTCAATGAGATTGTTCGCCTGAAACCGGACTTTGTAACTTTCAGTGAAGTCAGGAATTACAATAAGACGAATTTCACAGCCCGCGTCTGTGCTTCGCTGAAAGAGAAGGGGCTTTCGTATTATTCTTTTTATAGTTATGACACGGGGTTGCTGAGCAAACATCCTATCACCGATTCCCTGACTGTTTTTCCCGAGAAAGACGATCACGGAAGTATCTACCGCCTGACCAGTTCGGTAAACGGGCATAAGGTAGCGGTTTACACGTCACATCTGGATTATCTGGATTGTGCATACTACAATGCCCGCGGCTATGACGGTTCTACCTGGAAGGAAATACCGTTGCCGGCATCGGTAGAAGAGATACTGAAAGTAAACGTTGCTTCCCAGCGTGACGATGCTATCCGTTTGTTTATCACTCAGGCTGAGAAAGACCTGGCAGCAGGGTATAAAGTGATTATCGGCGGTGACTTTAACGAACCGTCCCACCGTGACTGGATAGAAAAGAATAAAGATATGTACGATCACAATGGCTTCGTTGTGCCCTGGACGGTAACGACTTTGCTCGAAGAAGCCGGATTTGTAGATAGTTACCGCAAGATATATCCCAATCCCTTGACACATCCCGGCTTTACTTATCCTTCGGACAATCCGGCAAAAACTCCGGAGAAAATCACATGGGCTCCCAAAGCAGACGAGCGGGACCGGATCGACTTTATTTTCTATAAAGGCGAAGGACTGGATGCAAGGAAGGCGGTCATCTTCGGACCGAAAGGTTCTATTGTCCGCGCACAGCGCGTGCAGGAGACATCCAAAGATAAGTTCTTATTGCCGCTTGATGTATGGCCAACCGATCACAAAGGATTGTTGGTTACGTTTATCTGTAAATAATATCAGTAGCATCTATATTTTCTTCATCCTATATAAATAAAAACAAATATTATCTGTCACCTGTCACTGTTTTAGAGGTAACAGGTTGATTTTTAGGTATAAATATGGTGACGGCAACGAGTGACAGCAGTGTGATGGCAGAATTTGCCGTCACGCTACTGCCACTCGTTGTAGCTTAATTAGTTTCCACTGCTTGAAACTAGGGTTCCATCGGTGAGAAACTGTAGTTTCATCAGTAAGAAACCATAGTTCCAAAGGCTTGAAACCAAAAGTTTCGAGCGTATGAAACTAGAGTTTCAAGCAATGGGAACTATAGTTTCAAATAGGGAAACGAACTTGACTTGATATCAGTAGAAGTGCAGGAGGGAGCTAAGATGAAATAGCAACGTGAAACAGCAGTGTGACGGCAATACTTGCCATCACACTGCTGTCACACGTTGCTGTCACGGTCTTATGGTTTAATTATCAGACTATTATCACTCGTTTGGTGACAGGTGACAGCAATTTTTCAAATATATTTCTTTATGTAGACCGATTATTTCGTCAGAAGACGGATACTTCCTGCTTTCACTCCGCCGGCTTTGGCAGTCAGAATAATTTCTCCGGCTGTTTCATTCGTTTGTACGATAGCTGTAAGCATTCCGTTGAAAGCGTGCATCTTCGGAAGATGGAACAGGTCGAGACTCGTTGGGTCACCATTGGCTCCGGCACGGTATGTTCCGGCTCCTTTGACGGAGAAGTTAATCAGGCGGTTGTCGGCAGGGCAGAGGTTTCCGTCTTTGTCTACTACTTTCACGGTTACATAAGCAAGGTCTTTTCCGTCTGCCGTCAGTTCATTCCGGTTGCTGACCAGTTCGATGTGATGAGGCTTGCCGGCTGTACGGACCACTTTTTCTGCTACTGCTTTTCCGTCTTTATCATAGGCTACTACTTTCACTTCACCCGGTTCATATACAGCATCCATCCACATCAGGCGATAACGGCTCTTCAATGAACTGTTGTTCTTGCTTTGTTTGCCATAGCTTTTGCCGTTGATAAACAGTTCGGCAGCAGGGTAGTTGGTGTAAACAAATACTGGAGTTACTTCACCTTCGCGTCCCGGCCATGTCCAATGCGGCAGGATATGCAGTGTTTCCGCTTCCTTATTCCATATGCTGCGGTATAAGTAATAGCGGTCTTTGGGCAAACTGGCGAGGTCGATAATGCCAAACATGGAACTGTGATTGGGCCAGGCATTGGTATCGTAAGGAGAAGGCTCACCCAAGTAATCGAAGCCGGTCCATACAAACTGTCCTATGGTCCAGTGGTAATCGTCTGCCAATGCAAAGTCCTCGTCAGGGATATTTGACCACGAACAAGCCTCTACATCATAAGAAGAACATTGATGGTCGTCGTATATCGCACTTTTCTTATCCTCAACCGGAAATTTGTAGACTCCGCGTGAACTTACGGTAGAAGCGGTCTCACTACCCAGAATGAGATTCTGCGGAAGTTTGGAGTATGCTTCCTGATAGCGGTTGGCGCGGTAGTTCAGACCGGGAATATCGATCATGGCGGCAAATCCGTTGGCAAGCACACAAGATACCTGGTCCATGCCGCAGGTGACGGGGCGGGTAGGATCTTCACGATGACAGATGTCTTGCAGGAACTTCGCAACTTTGTATCCGACAGGGCTGCATTGGGTGGGAACCTCATTGCCGATGCTCCACATTACCACACAAGGATTGTTGCGATAGTTGTGCAGCATATTCACCATATCGCGTTCTGCCCATTCGTTGAAGTAACGGTGATATCCGTTTTCACATTTGGCGATGTCCCATTCGTCGAACGGTTCGATCATCATCATGAATCCCATTTCATCACACAATTCCACGAGTTCGGGAGCCGGCATATTGTGGGAAGTACGAATGGCATCGCATCCCATGTCTTTCAAGAGTGTGAGCTGGTGGCGAAGTGCCGCTACGTTGATGGCTGCACCCAACGGACCTAAGTCATGGTGATTGCATACCCCCTGAAATTTGCGGTGTTTTCCGTTCAGATAGAAACCTTTGTCGGCAATATATTCAATGCTGCGGATACCGAAACGGGTAGAGTAGGTATCTACCAGCTGATTGTCTGCATACACTTTGGATACGGCTTTGTAGAGAGCGGGGCTTTCCGGCGACCAGAGTTGAGGCGCATTGACGATGAAGTTTTGTTCAAACGGCTGCCCGTGATTGATGCGTCCTTTGTTTTCTTTACGTGTCACTACCTTTCCATCCGGTGACAGGATTTCTGTCTCTATACGGATTTCCGTCTTTTCGCCGGCATTCTCTATCTTTGTCTGCAGGCGTATGGCGGCAAATTCATCACTGACATGGGGAGTGGTGATCTGCGTACCCCATACGGGGACGTGGACTTTGTCCGTCACAATCAGATGTACATTGCGGTACAAACCTGCTCCCGGATACCAGCGTGAAGACTGCGGACGGTTTTCCAGGCGTACCGCCAGTGTATTGTTCTTTCCGTCTTTATTCAGGAAAGGGGTAACGTTGCAATGAAAAGAATTGTAGCCGAAAGGCCAGAAGCAAGCCTCCTGTCCGTTGACGTATATACGCGCTTCGCTCATTGCTCCGTCGAACAAGAGAGTGACTTCCTTGTCGGCGGGAACATCGAAACTGGTGCGATACCATCCGGTTCCGACATATGGAAGACCTCCGGTACGTCCGGTTTTCAGTGATGCCTTTTTCTCAAAGTTCTGTGTGACTGCTACATTTTGCAGGTCGTTCTTCACATCGAAAGGTCCGAAGATGGCCCAGTCATGTGGGATAACGACCGATTCCCATTTAGTATCGTTGTAGTCAGTCTGCGCAGCTTCCGGAAAATCTCCTTTACTGAATTTCCAGTTCTTTTCGAGCAGCGTTTCGCTGCGCTGTGCTTGCAGCATACTGGCTGCGCTCATCAAAAGTACAGTTAGCAACTGTTTTTGGTGTTTCATGTTCATTTTTTCTTTTTCAGGTATATAAATTAGGGATTCGGGGTAAAGTTATGAAAAGGATTCAATAAATTTATCGTTTGAAGGCATTAAATGCAGAAGTCGGCTTGCCGCTGTCGTCAAATAAACCTTTGTGATACCCTTTCCAACCACCGTAGCACTGAGGCTCCCAGGTGAATACGCCCAGACATTGGTCTATTTCTTTCGCTTTTGTCACGAAGTCGGTAAAAAATGCTTCTGCTTCTTCGTAATTCCAGTTAATGCCGAGTTCGCACATCATGACCGGAGTATTATAGCGTTCGATCAGATTTTTTATGTTGCTTATGCAGTCGTTGTTCAGCTTGCGCCAGTCCTGTGTCTCTGGATCAGGGTAGAGTGACATGCCGATTACATCCCATTTGCCACCGTCTGCTTTCAGTCCGTCGAACAGCCAGATATAGCGGTTGGGATTGTTGCCTTCGTCGATATGTACAATCACTTTTGCCTGCGGATAGATTGCTTTGACGGCATCGTAACCGGAAGTTACCAGTTTGGCAAAGTTGGCAGTGTTTCCGCTGCTGGCCGCTCCGTCGGGTTTCAGCATGCCCGAACGTGTTTCGTTGCCTACCTGTACCCATTCCACATCGATGCCTCTTGCTTTGATGGCACTCAGAACATCAGTCGTGTGGTCGGCTACAGCTTTCTGCAATTCCTCGAAAGACAAGTCTGCCCAGGCAGCAGGTTTTTCCTGTCGTCCCGGATCGGCCCAGATGTCGCTATAGTGGAAATCGATCATGATACGATAACCCAGATTGTGGGCGCGCCATGCTTTGGTCACAACATCGTCTTTGTCGCACCAGCCTTCGGGATTGAAATAGCCTTCGTTTTCAGACCATCCCTGGTCGGGGTTTACCCATACACGCAGGCGGATCGAGTTCATTCCCAGATCGCGGAGCAGGGACATGCATTCGTGGTCGTTGCCTTCGGCATCATAGAACTTGTAGCCTGATTTCTCCATTTCTGTCAGCCAGCTGACGTCCGCTCCTTTGGCGAAGCCGGACATATCATACACATTCTCTTGATTTTCCGGAAATACCGGCTTTTCATCGTTGTCGTCGCAAGCGGTGAAGAAGGCTCCGCACAACAGTGCGGAAGCCATCAATATGTTTTTGAATTGTTTCATCATTGTTCTTCGTTATCTAAAGGTTATTGCTGAACGGCGGAATAAGTTCCGTCAATCAGGTTCACTGTAATTGTATAAGTACCAGCCTTCAGCATGATACCATCGCCATTGTAATATAGCTTGCCGTCGCTTCCTCCGTAGAAAGCAGTCCATGCATTTTCTACATAGAATTTGGCTCCCCATTTGGAATCTGTCGCCAGTGTGATGGTACCGGAGTATTCGCCGGCAGTTCCGGTGCTTGCAATCGGGTTGAAGCTGTTGTCATTCTCTATTCCGTAGTAACAATAGATATTGTCGCCAAGAGCATACGTCTTATAAGTAAGCTCTTTCAGAGATACATCGAACAGATACAGTCCGGCATCGGGAGCAGGAATGTTAGTGCCTTGTCCGTTAATCAGCGTACCGCTTTCGGCTGTGCTGGCAGCATCATCCTTGGCGATGGTGTACATTCTGCTGGTATCCCACTCATTGCCCGATGAGAATAAGGTCATCGCATAGTTTCCATATTTGGAGTTAACGTCTACGATGCCGGCATACTTCTGTTCTTCTTTGTAATAGACTTCTATTTTGTGGTCGTATGCCCATTCAGTGTCCGGACCGATTCCCGGCAGATACAGATATTGTCCTTCTTCCGGTTCGGGTTCCGGTTCTACGGAGCCGCCTTTCTCTACGGTAGCTGTCCATTGCTGCGGATTACTCAGGTCGATGCTCAGTGTACATTCTCCTGTTTGCGGAACATTGACAGTGATATCTCCGGCAGTTTCTCCAAAGCTCAATGCAGCGTTGCTGCCACTGAATGCGACAGGGGTGTCCTTGGCTTTTGTATCGTCGATGTCATAACCGCCATTGTCGTTGAGGTTGGCGCAGGTATGGTCATACAGTTTACCCGTTCCGTCAATCCGGACGGTGATTGTTCCGGTTGCATCCGCATTGAATGTAGCGGTCCATTTCCGGCTGGTACGGTCGAATGTCATGGTGGCATTGATGTCTCCGCTGACATTTAAAGAAGGAATCAGCAGTCCGTTCCATTGCTTGCTGTTGGTATCAAATGTGATATAGTAGCAACCGGCAGTTCCGGGGAACCAGCACTTCCAGTCGCCGGCTGTAGTGAGCAGGAACGGCATTCCGGTCTCGTTGTCATTTCTCCAGATGGTACCGTCGGCTTCCTGTACCAGGAAGTTGAACCAGCCCTCTACACCGACGAAGCCCTTGTATATACCGTCGGTATTGGCGGAGAACAGGGTCATTCCTGTGGCAGTCGCATTCTGGTCGAGTACGTTGGCAAAGCGCATATCCAGCTCATACGGGGTGATGGTTACTGCTTCTACGTTGCTATAAGCCGGATCGATGTTGTTACCCGTCGTTCCTTTCAGGCGGAAGTAGAATTTTGCGGCCACGTTGGCTTCCACTCCCAGATTATTAGCGACAATGTTCAGTTCGGCACCGTTGTAAGTCTTCGAAAGGGAGGTTTCGGCAGACTCTACGATAGTACCCGAGAAGTCTTCGCTCAAAGAGACTTGCATGGCGGTTTTCAGCAAATTAGTCGGTTTAAAGTTCGGATTGCTGATAGCCAGTGTACGGTCTGTCCATGCCAGCGATAACACATTCTTCTGTGCGGTCGCTTCGGTCAGTACGATGTTGTCTGTCGAAGCAATGAGTTCATTGCTTGTCAGGCTCGACAAGTAATATTTATCTCCGTCTTCTTCGCAGGCACCCAGTACGAAGAGGGCTGCCAGAGAGAGGATCAGACTATTTATTGTTTTCATATATCGTTCGTATTAGAGGATAATTAATAATTTTCATTATACAGGTTCGGATTGGCTGTAAGTTCCGTATTCGGTATCGGGTAGATATTGTACTTGCTGTTTACGGCTGTACCGCCTTTCTCGCCGCCTTTCCACTGCCACAGATATTTGTCGGTTGTGAACATGCCGTAGCGGATCAGGTCCGTACGTCTGTGTCCTTCCCAGTAAAGTTCGCGGGCGCGTTCTTTTAACAAGAAGTCAAGAGTCAGGTCGGAATCTGCTATTTTGTGCTCATCGTCACCGTATGCCCGTCTCTGAAGTTCGTTGATATAGCCCAATACCGTTCCTCTGTCACTTCCTGTGCCGCCACGTACAACGGCTTCCGCCATCATCAGATATACGTCTGCCAGACGGAACAGGGGATAATCGGTGTTCACACCGCCGTCGGCTGTATTGGAAGCCGTTTGACCATTATCTGTAAGGTTGGTCCATTTCGTTACAAAAAAGCCGTTTGACTGATCATCTATTTTATCCAGGTATTGAGTCTGGCCGTCGGTAAAGAATAAGTAGCGTTGGTCAGCTTCTCCTGTAAACAGAGCTGGTATTTCACCGCGTACGCGGAACATACCCCAGCCGCTTTTCACTCCATAGTCTTCGGGTACTTGCTTGTCGGAAGTATTACTTACCGCACCGCAAATGATATAGGTGGAAGAACCCCATGATACGGTATGCGTAGCATCTACCGGCAGGGTGAAGATTATTTCATTGGCAGTGCGCTTGTCATTATCCGCATTGAACAGGCTGCTGTAATCGTCTTCCAGAGAATATCCCTGAGCGATTGCCTGTTGGCAGGCACTGATACATTCGGTATATTTGGAAGTATTGGTGTACACTTCCGCATTCAGATAGAGTTTAGCCAGTAAGGTATACGCAGCTCCCTGTGAAGCACGGCCGTAAGGACAATCCGCTTTGTCGAGCATATCATTCACGGTGCTGTTCAGTTCGCTTTCGATATAACTGAAAATCTGTGCGGCTGTATAGCGTGGAGGGAGATAACCGCTTGTCGGGTCATTCTCCGTCACAAACGGAATGTTACGGTACAGGTCGAGTGCATGATAGTAGAACAGCGCACGCATAAACCGGGCTTCGGCACGGTAATGACGGATTTCACTTTGTTCCTGTTCCGTAAACTGTGCCAGCTTTTCGTCGGTAGCGTTGCGGATAAACTCATTGCACAATGCAATGTTGTAATAAATACGGTAGTACATATCCGATACCCACGGGTCGTTGGCATCCCAGCTGAGGTAGGTGAGGCCGGTCACGTTGTCACCGGACAACCAGGTAGAGGCTACTTCGTCCGTACCGCATTCCTGCAGGTTGAAGAAGCAACGCATGTAGTCCTGTCCGCTGTTGCTGCTCAAATCCGGATCACCGCTTTTTTCTTGTCCGGTAGTTACCATTGCCGTATAGATTTTCCCTAACACGGCTTTATAGTTTGCGGCGCTGGTGTAGATGCTGGCGGCTGTTTCGTCTTCATGCGGATACTGGTCCAAATCGCCTATGCAGGAACTTAGCAGCAGTGCGCTGCAAAAATAGAAGGCTGTATAAAATATCTTTTTCATAATGCGCTTTTTTAAGTAATTAGAAGTTGAAACCTACGTTGAGTGAGAAGGTACGTGGACGCGGGTAGAAAGAGTTGTCTACGCCGTTGGGTACTTCCGGGTCTACACCGCTGTATTTGGTGATGCAGAATACATTTTGTACCATAGCACTGACATTCAGGCTGCATCCTTTGCAGATTTCACCGAAATTATAGTTCAGTGAGAGGTTGTCCATTTTCAGGAACGAAGCATTCTCTACATAGTAGTCCGACAAGTATTGGCGGGACTGGAAACCGGTCTTCAGATAGCTCGTCGACAGGTTGTTCAACTGATAAGAGTTGTAGCTTACCGTTTCCCAGGCTCCGGTGTTCATCGCCATTGCATTGTATACATAGTTGCCGATGTTGGCACGCAGGCTGGTGCTCAATGTCCATTTCTTCCAGCGTAGTGAGGTGCTGAAGCCAAGAATATAGTCAGGAGCAGGAGAGTGGTAGCGATACAGGTCTTCGGTATTGATTTCTCCGTCGCCGTTCAGGTCTACATAGGCACCTTCTACCGGTTTACCGGTTTTCTCATCATACAGTTGGTGGTAAACGTAGAACATGTAAGGAGCATATCCTTCACTTAATGTCTGTACCTGATAGCTGTCGATATACGGACCTACGGAAGTGTTGGTAGCAGCAGCTCCGGCAGCCAGCGACAGGTTTTTCACCTTCATCTTCTGCCAGGTCATATTGAAACTGAGATCCCAGTTCCAGTCGTTGGTTTGTATCGGTGTTGCGTTCAGGCTGAACTCAATACCCTGACTGTCTACATTTCCTACGTTAGTCGTGATGTTACGGTCGAAAGTCGTTCCGGCTGCAGCGGGGACGGTTGCAATCAGATCTTCCGTTTTGCGGGTGTAGTAGTCGAAACTACCGGTAATACGGTCTTTCAGGAAACCGAAGTCGAAACCGACATTCCATGAAGTAGTCGTTTCCCATTTCAAGTCGGAAACATACGATTTGGGACGGTAAGTATAAATGTAATCATTACCCATGATAGATTCGGCACCATTCTGGCTGATAGTATAGATGGGCAGATAGTTATAGTTGCCGATACCGTCTTGCTGACCGGTCACACCGTAGCTGGCACGAACTTTCAGGTTGCTGAGTACTTTGTTGTTTTTAAGGAAAGACTCTTCCGTCACTCTCCATCCCAGTGCTACCGAAGGGAAAGTACCCCAGCGCACATTCTTGGCAAAACGGGAAGTAGCGTCCCGGCGTACGGTGGTAGTCAGCATATAGCGTGAGTCGAACGAGTAGTTCAGACGACCGTAGTAGGAGAGTAGTACATGGCGTTCATCGGTTGCTTTCGAAGTTTTCAGCACTTCTCCGAGCGTATTCATTTCACTGTAAAGAGGGTTGGTTGCTTTCCAGTACTGATAGTCATAACCGGCTGTCACGTCAAAACTACTTTTGATCGGTTCCACCAGTTTATTGTAGTTGGCGTATAAAGTCAGCAGACGGTTTTCTTTCTTTTGCGGACCGTAGCTGTAATCCAGGCCGGAAGTGGTGTAGTTTTGTGCAGCTTCTGCCGGAACATATACACTCCCTTTACCTTGTGCGTAATCATAACCTATCGTAGCATGCAGTTTCAGATCGGGGAAGAAGTGGACACGGTAATCCGCATCGATATTTCCGATGAAGCGTCTGACATTACTATGCGAGTCGTTCATTTGGATGAGACCTACCGGGTTCATTACTGCTCCGTTTACCGGTGCACCGGTATTGTCTACCGCCTCTGTATATCCTCCGAAAGTGTCCAGGCCGGAATAAACCGGAATGGTCGGATTGATGGTAGAAGCTGCCCAGATGGCTTCCGTATTACCGAACGTGTTGTTATTGATGGAACCTTTCGCATTGATATTCAACTTCAGATGGTCTTTAAAGAAAGAAGGGTTGAGCGTAACACTTCCGGTGTATCGTTCGGCATTGTCCGTACGGAGCAGACCGCTTTGGTTGTAGTAACCTACCGATACGCGGATGGGCCAGTTCGGAGCAATCTTTCCGGTAATGCTCAGGTTGTTGTCCGTTCCGAAGGCATTCTGGTATATTTCATCGTTCCAGTCGGTGCGGGCTGTCCCCAACAAGGCTTGTTGGGCAGCCGTTCCTTGTGTCCGGATGGTATTCACGAACTGGTCGTAACTCAACATGTCCGCTAACTTTGTACGGGTCTGAATAGAGTTGGTAGTGCTGAATGTGATTTTCATTTTGTCCGAACTTCCTTTCTTGGTAGTGATAAGGATGACACCGTTGGATGCACGCGAACCGTAGATCGCGGTTGAAGAGGCATCTTTCAGAATCGTCATGCTTTCAATATCATTCGGGTTGATGAGGCTCAGGAAATTGCCGTCATTACCGCTGATACCTCCTTGTTCCAGAGGAACACCGTC
This sequence comes from Bacteroides faecis, assembly GCF_020091505.1. Classification (NCBI taxonomy): domain Bacteria; kingdom Pseudomonadati; phylum Bacteroidota; class Bacteroidia; order Bacteroidales; family Bacteroidaceae; genus Bacteroides; species Bacteroides faecis. The sequence continues at coordinate 3,086,328 of NZ_CP081916.1, forward strand.
CAATACGATCAGCGGATCGTTACTTGCATTCAGTGAAGCTCCTCCACGTACACGGATCGTACTTCCGGAAGTAGGCGAACCACTGTTGGACATGATTTGTACACCGGAGATTTTTCCGTTAATCAGTTGTTCGGGAGAACTTACCAGTCCCATGTTGAAGTCTTTGCTGCTGACATTCGTCACCGAACCGGTCAGGTCACTTTTGCGTTGCGTTCCGTATCCGATGACTACTACATCACTCAGTACTTGTGAGTCGCTTTTCATTTGTACATTCAGTACGTTGCCGTTTGCGGGGATAGCTATCACTTTAGTTTCGTATCCTACGTAAGAGAATTGTAGTTCCTTACTGTCTTTCGGTACATTCAGAGTGTAGTTTCCGTCAAAGTCGGTCACTGTACCCGTTGATGTTCCTACAATGAGAATGCTCACTCCGATCATCGGTTCTTTGTTCTCATCGATCACTTGTCCGGTCATTTTCTTGCCTCCCTGTTGGGCAAAGGCAGGAATTGCGCCTCCAAGAAAGGCTGTACATAAGATGAATAGTACAGTCAGATGGCGTAGATTTAAGATGTTACTGTTCATAATTATTGTGTAATTGATAATAGATTTATTTTATTGAAATATCGGTTAATAGTATCATTCCAGCCAGATCTCTCCAAGCTCGATCTCTGTTACCGGTCTGGCATTGCCCGGCATTGATATTTCCAGCTTTTCTATTTTCTCCGCCTGGAAGGGTATTTCCGTTTCCGGTTGGAAGTACTGTTTCAGGAAGACGGGATAAGCTACCGGAAGCAATGCCGTGTCTGTCTGACGCAACCGGTTCAGAGGGATTCGTATGATTCCTTCCGGTGAGGGAGAAGGACAAGGGCTTTTGTACGTGTATCCGTCCGATGTAACGAAACCGGCACTGATTCCTTCCGGAAGAGCCTTCGCCCGGTTAACCCGGATGCAGAGGACGGTACAATCTTTTATTTTGCCTTTTCTTCCGTCTATCTTATCTTTGACAAATGTGCGAAGGAAGTATTGCGGATTCTCTCCTTTCGATGTAAAGGTGAACCGGAGCAATGGCTTTTCTGTCGGAGATGAATCGGTTAAACTCCGGTGAAGCTCGTTCCATTCGGGGAGTGTATAGGCTTCTATCCGGCTATGGGTATCTGTTACAGTCAGTAACTGTATCGCACTACCTGGGGCGACTACACGGGTAGTCCAGTATTGGCTGAGGGTGTAGTCCCAGTCCAGCGGATTTCCGTTTGTACCGGAAGAACTTCCTGTAGCGGAACTCCCTGCAGGATAAGTACGGGTACTGTCGCCCCGGCAGACGATGATGTTATACCTGAAATAACCTTCTTTTATCTCTTCGGCGGGTATCGTTGCCTGATATGTATAGCCGTTTGTGCGCTGCATCTTGACGGACGGATTGTGATCGTTCCAGAAAGAGATCTTGTCGGTGTAAATGATGACGGAGTCGGGAAATTCCGGACCTGTTATCTGTGCTGTGATCTTCAATGGTTTGTTGGCTTCCACAGTGGTGGCAGGTGTATGCATAACCCGGTAACTCGTTGCCCGTGGTGCGGGAGCCGCGTATTCGCCCAGTCTGATCGTATTCCATTGCGAATCGGCTGTCCAGTTTTGCTTCGGCGCACAATGCTTGCGTTGCAGCAGGTAAACGCCCGGACGGAGGGAGTGAATCACTCCGTCTTTCACTTCCTCTTTTCTGCTGTTCTCTCTGTGGGCGGAGGAAGCAAGTGTTGAATTGGCCGGCGATTGAATGGCGGAAAGGGTGAATGCATTTCCCAGGTTCGGAAGTTGCAAGGCCATGTCCCAGGCACCGTAAGCGATGGTCACTACTTCTTTCTCCAGCGAAGGTTTGGCGAACGGATCATTGACGATGATTGCATCAGGCATCACTTCCAGTCTCCATACTCCGTCTTCCAGACGGTCTATGAAATAAGCGCCTGTACCTTCGTAGCGCACAACAGGAGAACTTCCACACCCTGCGATGGATACCAGTTGTGAGGCATCTTTGGGTTGCGTACGGGTGGTATTGGAGTAATAGAATTTGTTTCCGTTGTTCAGTTCGCTGAGGTCTTCTGTATAGCTTACCCGGAAACCTTCACCGAACAACGTATCTTGTGGATAACTTCCGTAAGATGCGCCTCTCTTCAGGCTTTGTGCTGCCTCGGAAGCTATTTTCATGCTGATTGCCTTGTGCGGGGTATAGGCGAGATTCAGAAAATGTGTCTGATATTCGGTATTCGCGTAGGCAATGTCCATCGGGTCATACGCGAACTGGGTAATCCATTGAAAGCCGGCTGTGCGGAAAGTGCGGACCATAGCCGGATACATATAAGAATACATGATATCCGCCGGATCAAATTCGTAAATCATTCGGGCTTTCTTATCGAAGCCTTTTACTTTATCGGCAAATGAAATATCGTAGCGGTCTACATAGGGAAGGAAGTTCCCTTGTTGTGTTTGTCCGGATACTAGACCGATGGGATACCATTGGTAAGTCGTTCCTTTGATATCGGTGTCATAGTATGCCTCTACTGTCCATTCGTTATGGCTTACATTGTAGAATACAGGCTTCCGGTTGCCGGCTTTGCGTATGGCTTTCAGCATTCGGTTGATGTAGGATTTTACTTCTTCCTTTGTGCCGGAATGGCAAGGTTCGTTATTTATTTCAAATCCTACAATAGACGGATCGTCCTTGTAAGCCAGTCCGGTGTAGGGATTGGTGTGTCTCACCAAACTATAGAGATATCTTTCTTGTGCGGCAATAGCTTCCGGTTCGGAGTGCATGCTGCATTTGTCGTACTTATAAGAAAAGCCGCCTGTCGGCTCGTTCCGTTCGGGATATCCGTTCCCGAAGTTTGTTTGTGCGGTAATCACGATATGGATATTCCGTTCTTTCAGCTTGGCAATCAGGTAGTCCATCAGGTCCAGATGATCGTTTTCTGAAAGATTTCCTTCTCCGTCTGTCAGTTCCACATCCCATAAGTGAATACGATAGGCATTGAATCCCAGTCGGGAAAGATGGTACACATCTTTATCTATAGCTGCCTTACGGTCTACTCCCAAGTATCCGAGAGCACGGTAAGCATGAGCGAAAGGGGTAGTATAATTTGCACCGAAGAAGGAAGCTTCCCGATGAGTGTCGTTCCAACGCATCACTCCGTTTCCATCTATATATATAGTAGGTATGGAAGTCGTTTTCCCTTGTGTGCCGACAAAGGTGAATAACAGGCAAATGCAGGTAAGAATAAACTGTCTTTTCATGCTATCAAATTTACTGGTTTGTTGATAGCGGCAAAGATAGATTATCTGTCATTTTAATAAAAGCACAGATTGGACATATAAGGATAAAAATAGGACGAAATGCCCTGAAATGCCCCTACAACTCATCATTTAGGTATTGGCGCGGCGTTTTTCCGAACTCAGCCTGAAAACATTTGGAGAAATAAGAGTGATTGGAAAAGCCTACCATATACATCACTTCGGCAACGGTGAATTTCTTTTGTTGCAGTAACATGGCAGCCTTCTTCATTCGGATAGATTTGATATATTCCACCGGAGACATTCCGGTCAGTTGTTTGATCTTCCGGTAAATCTGCTTGTTGCTGATTCCCGACAGTTCGCAAAGTGCATTTACATTCAGGTCTGCATCGGAGAGGTGATCTTCGATCAGACGGATGATGTTCGAAAGGAATTTCTCATCCTGTGACTCAGCTTCGATCGGTTTAAGTACGGGAAGAGACTCTAACTGCTTTTTAGACTGTGCAGCCGGTATTTCATCCTCTTCTACTGCGGCGACCGGAATACTCAGTCCGATGGAAGTTCCCTTTCCTTTTTCGGAAGTGACTCCGTTGATAGAGCCACCATGCAGTTCTGTGTAAGTCTTTACCAGGTAAAGCCCGATACCGGTACCTTCTTTGCTACCGCTATGAGGTGACTGGAAGAAACGTTGGAAGATATAAGGAATATCCTGTTGCGGGATACCTGCTCCTGTGTCGGATACGCAAATTTCCAGCAGACCGCTTTCTTGCCGATAGAAAAGGGATAAACGGATATTTCCACCCTCGGAGGTAAACTTGACGGCATTCGACAATAGATTATCCAGTATCACTCCTAGTTTGATCGCATCCATATCGGCATAAATCTTTGCTTTGTTTGCTTCGAAATGGAAAGTGAACCGTTCGTCTTCTTCATATACAGAGAATAGACTGCGGCTGAACGATACCAGTTCGATGCGCGACAGGATAAGCAATGAATCTTTATTGTCTTCAATCCGGTTGAAGTTGAGTACCTGATGAATCAGTGAGTTTATTTTCATGGCGTTGCGCTGAACCTCTTCCAGTGTTTGCTTCTCATGTGCTTCTTCTGTAGCCGGAAGTAATTGGCTGATGGGAGCAATAATCCGGCTGAGAGGCGTCTTTAATTCATTGGACAGGTTGGTGAAGAAGGCCATTTTCTGGCGGGACTGCTCCAGAATCTTCTCTTTTTCCCTGCGTTCTGCTTTCAGGCGGTTTTTTACCCGGAAGAAGTTGATTGTCCATGCAATCAGACTAAGCAGCAGTAAAACATAGATGGCTTTTGCCCATATTGTATAGTACCACGGCGGAAGAATCCGGATATTCAGAATATAAGGCTGGTCGGACGGCTGACCGTCTTTTCCCAGTTTGCTGATAATAAGCTGATAATTTCCGTAGCTCAGATTACTGTATGTAATGCGGTTGATATTGGATTTCAGGAAGTTCCATTCTTTGTCCATTCCTTCCAGACGATAAACGAACTTGTTTTTCTCATCCAGTGAATAAGGAAGATCGGATAATTCGAATGACAGGTTATTCTGATTATATTTTAATTCGATCGAGTTGGTATATCGGATATTGGGCACGTCATCTCTGGTGCGTGGTGATACCAGTTGATTGTTAATGTATAAGGCAGTCAACAGGATCGGGCGTTCCGGTTGGTGTATGGTTTGTATATCGGGGTGTGAGATACCGAAGCCGTCAGCTCCTCCCAGATAAATGCAATTCTCTTTCGGATCGAATAGCAGGCTTGTGAAGCGCTTGTCTGTCATATTCTGCAGCCGGGCATCCATTGTTTTCCGGTCGATTATCCAAAGTCCGTTGGTAGTGGACACCCAGATGTGATTCTTTACGGAAGTCATGGACAGAATCTCGTTGTTGCTGAAACTTCCGAAAGAGATACTTTGCTGGCTCTCGTCTTTGGGATTGATACGCATGACACCGCCATGAAACCCTACCCAGAGCATACCGTCCTCATCACATAACAGGTAGTTGGGGCTTTTCTCTCCGTTTAATTCGTCAGCAAATAATTTTGTCACTTCCCGTGTGCGGGGATTAATTTTGTCTATCCCTTTATTATTGTAGAGCAACACCCATACATTGCCTTCATTATCGGGAATAATCTGGTTGATAAACATGCCGGACAGTCCGTTGTGGACGGAGTAATTCTGTTCGGCTACATATTGTCCGGAGGCAGACTGCATCAGCCTGTGCTTGTCTACTACAAAGATTCCTCCCAGACAGGTTGAAATCCACAGATGTCCGGCATTGTCTTCGAACATATAATAAGTCCAGTTGGTGTTATATGTTCCTGTACTGTCTACAATGTTATAGTGCACGAATTGGCGGGTTGCATAATCGTAGCGGTTGATGCTTCCGTCGGTAGCTATCCATAGCTGCTGTTCCTTATCTTCATAAATATGCCGGATACGGTTGTGTGATAACGGATAAGTCTTGTCACCCATTCTGTACCAGATAGCGTTATGCTTGTCTCCGGCAGGATCGGTGAAGCGGATTAATCCGTTGGTACCTCCAAACCAGTAGAAACCTTTTGAGTCGCGGAACAGGGAGTAGAACTGATTTCCGTCTCCCGTACCTGTAATCTGTGAGATCGGAATAAATTGCAGGGCGCTGTTGTAGCGTGAAAGGGAAATGCCGTAGTCGGTACCCAGCCAGATGTTATGTTCCTGATCGGCAAAGATATTCCAGATGATGTTATTCGTCAACGACTGGATATTGCGGGAATCGTGAATGATGTGCTGTAGAGGAGTGACATCATTGTGATAGACGTACAGGCCGTTGTCCGTACCTGCCAGCAGATCTCCATTTCCATCCAGAGCCAGTGATTTGATCGAGTTGTTATGGAAGGCTTCTGTCTGCTTCATCTGTCCGGTTGATGGAAAATACTGGAAAAGGTAACCTTCCGTACCTATCCAGATACATTGGCGGCCCGTATCTTCCAGCAAGGAATTGACGAACAGGTTGCTTTGGCTGCTATTGACGGGAAGGGGAATCTTTTCGAATTTCCCGTTTGAGGCAATATAGCGGCACAGCCCGTTGTAGGTTCCCACATAAATCTGATTGTCTCCGGTGCGGATAATGGAGTAGATGGTATTATGGGGTAGTCCGTTGCGCTTTGTGTCGAGAGGACTTAGCTTCCGGTTTTGCAGCTGATAGGTGTATAAGCCATTTAATGCGCCTATCCACAGGGTGTCTCCTTGAAGTGCCATTGTGCGTACATCTGTCGGAAAGTCTGTTGCCGGTTGTTCGTAGCGGTCAGTCCGGTAATTGTAGATTAGGATTCCGTTGTCCGTACCCATATATAAATAGGTGTTATCTATAATGACACCGCAATAGATACGGGTGTTATTGATTTCTCCGTAAGTGAAATGCTGCTGTGTGGAATAACCGTCATAACTGAATAATCCCTTGTTGGAACCTATCCATATCAGTCCTTCGCTGTCTTGAAGGAAACAACTGACCACCGATGCTTCAGCACCGAGATAAATATTGTCGAATTGCTGGTAATTTACTTTTTGTCCATAGGCGGTGCTGCTTTGAATGCAACATGCACAAAGGAGAAAAAGAATGACTATGATTCGTTGATACATGATGTCAGGTTTGCAAGGCATTAAATCTCTAATTGTTGTGTTAATATTAGCACTCTTGATTGCAAATGTAGGAAAAATGTCGGTTACACTTGTAAATCTCCCCGTCTTTTTGTTCCTTTGCTCTATATTTATTAAACAGAATAGTTCGGAATGAAAAAGCTAATTTATCTGCTTTTGTTACCATTGGCTCTGACAGTAGTTGCCTGTGGCGGTAAGAACGGAAGTTCAAATAAAGAATCAGTGTTGGCAACGCAAGACAGTGTAGACGCTCATGGATTGCAGCGTATGCAAAGTTCGAAAGCTGAAACTGATATTAAATTTAAGGGGAAAGATTATCACTCGCTGGTTTCGCGTACTCCCGACGAGAGTCTGCCTCACGTCTCCAATGAAATGGGGGATACCTATGTAGACAATAAGATAGTGTTGCGTATCACCCGTGGAGGCGAGAACGTACTTAATAAAACATTTACTAAGAATGATTTTTCATCCGTAGTCGATGCGAACTTCCTTTCAAAGTCCGTACTCGAAGGAATTGTATATGATAAGACCACGCCGGAAGGAATCGTTTACGCGGCCAGTGTCTGCTATCCGCAGACAGACTTGTATGTCCCGCTCTCCATTACAGTTTCAGCCGATGGAAAAATGAGCATCAAGAAAGTGGATATGCTTGAAGAGGATTATCCGGAAGAAACGGCTGATTAAGCCTGTAGATAGGAGTATAAGACATTTCTGACAGAAGAATTGCACAAATGTGAAAGCATTTGAGACAAACGAAAGGCAGCCGTAAGGGTTGCCTTTTGTATTTTTGCACCGTCGATAAACTTAATACCGGATAGAATGAAGAAAAACATTTTGGTTATTTATATGATGGCGGCAGGCTGCGTAATGTTGACTGCTCAAACTAAAAATACGCAAACACTGGTGCCACTCACCGAACGGGTCAACGTACAGGCTGATTCTGCACGTGCCAATCAGATTATTGATGGTTGTTGGGTAGCTGTCGGAACGAATAAACCTCATGCCATTCAACGTGATTATACTCACTTGTTTGATGGAAAACCTTCCTGCCGTTTTGAGTTGAAGACCGAAGACAACACACTGGAAGGGTATGCGAAAGGCGAAACGAAGGGACGTGCCGAATTTTCATACTGCTATGCAACTTCTGACGATTTCAAGGGATTGCCGGCTGATGTTTATCAGAAAGCGCAGATTACAAAAACAGTTTATCACCACGGAAAGGGGGCTTGTCCGCAAGGAAGTTCCCGTGACTATGAGTTTTCGGTTTATATTCCTTCTTCTCTGGACAGTAATGTATCTACCATCTTTGCCCAATGGCATGGAATGCCTGACCGTACCTTGGTTCAAACTCCCCAGGGGGAAGTGAAGAAACTGACTATTGATGAATTTGTAGAATTGGAAAAAACGACTTTCTTCAAGAAGAATGCAGGACACGAAAAAGTAGCCAAACTGGATAAACAGGGTAATCCGGTAAAAGATAAAAATGGAAATCCTGTATATAAAGCAGGAAAGCCCAACGGATGGTTGGTAGAACAAGGAGGATATCCGCCATTGGCATTTGGATTTTCAGGAGGTATGTTTTATATCAAGGCGAATTCCGACCGTAAATGGCTGACAGACAAAGATGACCGTTGCAATGCAAACCCGGGGAAGACCCCCGTTATGAAACCTGTAACTTCTGAGTATAAGGCATCAACCATTGCCTATAAATTGCCTTTTGCCGATTTTCCGAAAGATTGCTGGATTACTTTCCGTGTTCATATCGACTGGACGGTATATGGTAAAGAAGCTGAAACGATTGTGAAGCCGGGCATGCTGGATGTACAGATGGATTATCAGGAGAAGGGGATGAAAGTGAGCAAACACATTGTGGATAATGAGAAGATTTTGATTGGACGTAACGATGAAGATGGCTATTACTTTAAGTTCGGAATTTACCGTGTAGGTGATAGTACCGTTCCCGTATGTTATAATCTGGCAGGATATTCAGAAAGATAAATAGGTAAATAGTTAAGGTTATAAGTTAAGGTGAAGAGAGCAATCCGGATGTTTCCATGTGGGCATCCGGATTTTTTTGTGGAGCAGATTCCGGGCTGAAAGTTAAAGAACACAAAAAAGAATGTGATCTTTGATTATTCCCAAATCTTTCCTAAATCTGTATCGTTATTTGCAGTATAAAACTTATTAGATATAGTATTAACGATAAAGAATAACGATTATGAAGAAAATTTTATCTTTGCTTGTGATGGCTATTGTAGCTATACAGTTCTCATTTGCCGGCGATGTGATTACAAAAGACATGAATCAACTGCCGCTTCCGGCACGCAACTTTATCAACCGTCATTTTACCAAACCTCAGGTGGCTCATATCAAGATTGATAAAGATATGATGGAGTCTACAAAATATGAAGTGTTATTGATGGACGGTACGGAAATAGATTTTGATAGTAAAGGTAACTGGGAGGAAGTAAGCGCAAAGAAAGGACAGGCTGTTCCGGCAAGCGTCGTTCCTTCATTCGCTGCCAGCTATCTGAAGGAGCATAACTTCACAGAACCTGTGACGAAAGTGGAGCGCGACCGGAAAGGGTATGAGGTGGAACTAAGTACCGGTGTTTCTTTCAAATTTGATAAGAAAGGAAAATTCCTGAAAGCGGATGATTAAGTGAATGTATGATATAACCTAAATCCTAAGAATTAATTATGTTAAAGTTTAAGTTTGGCGCATGGGCAGTCGTTTTTATGTTGGCTGTCCTTTCTTTCAGCGCATGCGATGACAATGATGATGAAACGTACAATCCGCCTGCCAACATTATTGAGGCATTGAAGCAACTATATCCGAATGCCCAGAATGTGGAGTGGGAGATGAAAGGGAATTATTATGTAGCTGACTGCTGGGTGACTGGTGACGAGCTGGATGTTTGGTTCGATGCGAATGCCAACTGGGTAATGACGGAAAACGAACTGGATAGTATCGATCAGTTAGTACCTGCTGTATATACCGGCTTTCGTAATTCCAATTACAGTTCGTGGGTAGTGACAGATGTGTTTGTACTGACGTATCCGCAGCATTCGACTGAGTCTGTGATTCAGGTGAAACAGGGAAATTTGAAATTTGCATTGTACTTCTCACAGGAAGGTGGATTGTTGCATGAAAGGGATATCACTGACGGTGACGATACGAATTGGCCGCCTATGGGATGAAATGAATCTGTATCGTATTGATTATCAGTATGAAATTATAGTGACGGTATCATCTCGGGATAGCGTCACTATGACAAGAGGATAGTGACGCCATCCCATGAGGATAGCGTCACTATAATACGTTTACATTTGCTGATAATCTTTGGCCAGTCCTCCTTCGCTCGTTTCTTTATAAAGTGATGGCAGATCGTGTCCGGTTTGTTTCATTACCTGTACCACTTTGTCAAAGGAAACACGGTGCATGCCGTCTGTAAAAGCTGAATAAAGATTGGCATCCAGTGCACGGGCGGCTGCATAAGCATTCCGTTCGATACAAGGGATTTGAACGAGACCGCATACAGGGTCACAAGTCATTCCCAAATGATGTTCCAGTCCCATTTCCGCGGCATATTCAATTTGTGCCGGACTCCCTCCGAATAATTGATTGGCTGCTGCCGATGCCATTGCGCAGGCTACGCCTACTTCTCCCTGGCAACCTACTTCCGCACCGGAGATGGATGCATTGAATTTGACAATGTTCCCAATTAACCCCGCTGTAGCCAAGGCACGCAGAATGCGCATATCACTGAAGTCACGGCTTTTTTGCAGATGATAAAGCACTGCCGGCATTACACCGCAGGAGCCGCAGGTAGGAGCGGTTACTATCTTGCCACCGGAAGCATTTTCCTCACTGACTGCCAATGCGTACGAGAAGACGAGTCCCCTGGATTGTAAGGATTGTTTGTATCCGGTAGCACGTATATAATAGGTAGAAGCTTTTCTGCGCAAGTTCAGCGGTCCGGGTAATACACCTTCCGCTTCCAGTCCGCGGTGGATGGCATCTTTCATCGTATCCCATACCTCCGCCAGATAGTCCCATATATCTTCATTCTCGCATTCCTTGACATATTCCCAATAGCTTTTTCCGGTACGTTCACACCATTGCAGAATTTCGGTCATATTGTTCATGCCATATACTTCCGGGCTTTCTATGGTCGGGTTGTCATTGTTCTCTGCCAAAGCTCCGCCGCCGATACTGTAAACTGTCCAGTTTTCCAATATCTTGTTGTTTGCATCTAAAGCGGCAAATGTCATTCCGTTCGGATGGAAAGGAAGGAAAACTTTGGGTTGCCATACAATTTCTACCGGAGCGGCAGGTTGTAAGGTATCTATGATGGCCACATCCGTCATGTGTCCTTTGCCTGTGGCTGCCAAACTTCCGTAGAGGGTTACTTTGAAAGAAGCGGCATCCGGATGACGTTCAACAAACATTTCCGCTGCTTTACGGGGCCCCATTGTATGACTGCTGGAAGGACCTGTGCCAATTCTGTATAACTCTTTAATAGATTTCATGGTTGGGTGTGCTTTAATTAATACCATTTCTTTTTTCTGAAGTACAAATATACAATAATACCGATAATCGCCATGATAATCCAGGCAAATAAATATCCGTATCGCCAGTCCAGTTCAGGCATCCATTTGTAGTTCATTCCCCATACACCGACCAGAAACGTAAGCGGGATAAAAATGGTGGATACAATGGTTAGCCGTTTCATGATATCGTTCATTCGTAAGTCATTGTTTGAGATATACAGATCGACTAATGAAGATAATGTTTCCCGGCAGATCTCGATCGTTTGTAATACAAACTGTAAATGGTCGTTTACGTCATTGTAGAATGCACGGTTCACTTTATGTATAAGGAGATTTTCTGCCCGCAGCAATTTTACATATTGTTCTTTAAGCGGAAGAATGGCTTTTTTCATCAGCATATATTGGCGGCGCAAGCCCTGAATCTGGATGCCTATGTCGTTTTCGTTTGTGATCATAAGTAGTTCTTCTTCCAGGTCTTCGAGTGCGTCATCGATGGAAGATATGGTTGAGATGTAGTTTGCCATTATACTGTTCAGCAGTACACTGAGCAGATAATCCGTCTGGCGGCTACGGATTTTCAGCACATCATTTCTCAGGGCGGAGTTGATTTCATCAAAGAAATCGGTTTCCTTTTCGAGAAAAGTGAGTACGTAATTGTTTCCCAGGATGATACAGACTTGCTGTTGGAGCAATCCGTCGAGGTCATCATCCTCTTTATGCTCATTGGGATGGAATATTTTCAGGATCAGGACAATATATTTGTCATGTTCTTCTATTTTGGTGGGATGGTCGGCATTTAATATATCTTGTAAAACGAGGAAGTCTATCTCAAAATGGCTGCAAATTTCGCGGATGGTTTCCGTGTCTTTCAGTCCATGTACCTGCAACCAGTTGATTCGTTCGTTATCCAGCGTTTCTTTGACGCTTTGAAAACTGACACCGGAGTTTTCCTGTATCTCGGTTGCATTGTATGTACAGAGATGTAGGTGGGTAGGGGTCAGACTGTCCCCGGTATAAATAAGCTTTTCGCTTAACAGATTATTTTTCATGCTTTATTCTCGTTTTAGAAAACCACTGTAACAAAGGTAGTGGTTTTCTAAAAGAGAACAAGTTCTTCGATCGTTTTGTTTACAGATTAGTCAAAATCGACTACCGTAATTCCGGCACCTCCGAACTGGACATGTTCATCTGCATAATGCCTGACACCTGGTACGGTGGACAGGTATTGGCGGATGAGTGTACGGAGTATTCCGGTTCCTGTTCCGTGAAGGATGCGTACACGGTCCATGCCGACCAGGATAGCATCGTCTACGAAATAAGTGATGGCTTGAAGCGCTTCGTCACCACGCATTCCCCGCACATCGATGTCTTGTTTAAAGTTGAGTTTCTTTTCGTACATCTGATCGTGTGTCTGGTTGCTGACAAACGTGCTTTTGGCAATACTTTCCGTTTTCGGGGCAGCATTACTTCGTTCCAGACGTTCCAGTTTCACTGTGGTTTTAATGCTTCCGAAAGCAACGGTTGCATTTTTACCACTGATTTCCATTATTTGTCCGACACTTGTCTGTCCCTTGATTTTTACATTCTCACCGACAGTGAGAGGCATGACTTTAGGAACGGCGGGTGTCTGTGATGCAGTAGCTTTCGGTTCGTTTTTCCTGTTCTTCTTCCGCTCTTGTTTCTCTTTCAGCTTCTCCATTTTGCGGGCAATCTTCTCTTCCTGTTCTTTGGAAGTCATCGTTTCCAGTGAAGTGCGGAAATCGTTTAGTTCCTGACGTACCTGACGGGTCTTTTCTTTTTCTGCCTGAGCTTCTTTAATGGTACGAATTGTATTTTCAATACGGGCATTCGATTCCTGTAACATTCGTTCTGCTTCTTCTTTTGCCTGCTTGATAATCTCTTTCCGTGACTTCTGTAGTTCATCCATTTCTGCCTGGTAACGTGCAATGGTATCTTCCATGTGTTTTTCCCTCTGGCGGATGGTTTGTCGTTTTCCTTCCCAGTAGCGTTTGTCACGTACAATATCCTGAAGGTATTTGTCGGCATTGATGTACTCGCTTCCTACAATATCCGAAGCATCTGCGATAACATCTTCCGGCAATCCTATTTTTCGGGCAATCTCTACGGCAAATGAACTGCCCGGATTTCCGATCTGTAGTTGGAAAAGTGCCTGCATCAAATGACGGTCGTAAAGCATAGCGCCGTTGACTACTCCTTCATGATCTTCTGCGAAATGTTTCAGATTTTGATAGTGAGTCGTTATCACTCCGAACGTTCCTTTCTGATTGAAGCGTTTCAATACGGCTTCAGCGATAGCACCTCCAATTTGCGGTTCTGTACCTCCTCCGAACTCGTCAATCAGGATGAGGCTGCCTTCGTTGCAGTTTTTCATCATGATTTTCATGTTGGTCAGATGGGAAGAATAAGTACTCAGGTCGTCTTCAATGGACTGCTCGTCACCGATGTCGATAAAGATGCTGCTGAACATACCGGCATGGCTACGTTCGTGCAAAGGTATCAGCATACCGCATTGCAGCATATATTGTAGCAATCCGACAGTTTTCAGGCAGACTGATTTACCTCCGGCATTCGGACCGGAGATAATAAGGATGCGTTGCTTCTGGTTAAGTTCTATATCCAAGGGGACTACCTTCTTTCCATGTTTGGCTAATGAGAGTTGCAGCAATGGATGTACGGCCATTGTCCAATCCAATAGTTGTTCTTTTTCTACTGCCGGTTTCAGGCTGTTGGTCTGTATGGCAAAATAACTTTTTGCGCGGATAAAGTCGATCTCTGCCAGAAACTCATACGACTGGAGGATATCCGGAATAGATGGGCGCAGGATATTGGAAAACTCTGTAAGGATGCGAATGATTTCCCGACGTTCGTCACCTTCGAGTTCGCGAATACGGTTGTTGGCCTCTACGACCTCTGCCGGTTCGATGAATACGGTCTTTCCACTTGCCGATTCATCGTGTACGATTCCTTTTATTTTCCGTTTAAGTCCCGGAGCGACAGGAATTACCAGACGTCCGTCACGCATTGTCGGGGCTACATCTTTGTCTACGTACCCTTCAGATTGTGCATTGCGCAGGATACTGTTTAGTGAACGTGAGATACTTCCCATTGTACTGGACAGCTCCCGACGGATACGTGCCAACTCGCTGGAAGCATTATCTTTAATTTTTCCGTATTTATTGAGAATACTGTCTATCTTACCGATCAATTGGGGGAATACGGCAATGTCTCCCGCCAGTCGTTTCAGGCTGGGATAGGGGACATTGTTTTCTTCCTCTTCTTCATTCCGGTGAAGGAAGCGTACAATATCACGAATGGTTTCTAATGAACGGCGTAGGTCAAATAGTTCTTGTTCGTCCAAATACATACCTTCTATCCGCACTCGTTTCAATGACGGACGGACATCGAAGAAAAACTGATCCGGAAACCCGTCTTCTTCCTGAATGATACGCACAAACTCGGTTACCTGATTCAATCTCTCTTCCACTTCTTCGTATTGTTCGGAAAAGCTCATGTCTGAAACCCGCTCTTCGCCTAAAGTGCTGAGACACTTATCTTTCAGTAACTGTCTTATTTGGTCGAATCCTATCTTTTGCTCAAAATTTTGAGGATATATCATATCTTTATACTTATTATATGCTGCAAAAATACGATTATTTCGCGAAAAAAATGTCAGATTGTTTGCAGATTTAAAAATGATTCGTACCTTTGCACCGCTTTCAACGGAAAGCACTTCTGATAAGGAAGTTCTGGAGAGGTGGCAGAGTGGTCGATTGCGGCGGTCTTGAAAACCGTTGTACTGCGAGGTACCCGGGGTTCGAATCCCTGTCTCTCCGCTGGAAAGAATTGCAAAACAAAGAAAATCCCTGTAAATTAATACTTTACAGGGATTTTTTGTTCTTGGTGCATGGCAAAAATAAGCATATCAAAGCATTCTTTCGGTGTACTATTCGGTGTACCTGATCTCCTTCAATGTCAGGTACACCTATTAAGTAAATAATTCATTGTTTATCAGTGTTTTGCATCTTGACTTGTTGCTCTTGGAATTTTAGTTTTGTGATTAAAAAACAAGTAAGATGGAAAGAACAACATTTTGTCTATTGTTCTACATTCGTAGGACGAAATTGAATCGGAACGGTGAGGCTCCGATAATGATGAGAATTACAGTGAATGGAGTCCGGGTTGATGCTTCAGTGAAGAAAACAATTCTTCCGGAGTTCTGGAGTGCGGCAAAAGGAAAGGCTCTGGAAAAGAAGCGTGAGTACAAGGAACTGAATCTGTATCTTGATTCTATCCGTTTGAGGATAATGAAAATTCAGCGTGAACTGGAAATAGAAGGTGTAGCGGTTTCTGCCGGCAGTGTCCTGGACCGTTTTTTGGGAAAGGATGCTCCCGTACAGCGTACCCTGTTTGAGGTTTTCCGTGAACATAATGATAAATGCGCCCGATTGTCCGGTACGGACATGGCGCCTGCAACCGTGCAGCGTTATGAGACATCCTTGAAGCATACTCAGGATTTTGTCTGGGAGACATATCATAAGAAAGATATTCTTTTGGATGAAGTTTCCCGCCAGTTTGTTGAGGATTACGAGTTCTGGCTTAAGACCTCGAAAAAGTGTTGTCATAATACAGCCACCAAGTATCTGAAGAACTTCAAGAAGATTATCCGTATCGCTTTGGCCAAGGGATGGATGAAGAATGATCCGTTTTTGGAAATCAGGTTCTCGTTGGATAAGGTGGAGCCAGACTTCTTGGAAGATTCGGAAATCCGAAGACTGATTTCAAAGGAGATTGATATTCCGCGGCTGGGTCAGGTACGGGACATTTTTGTGTTCTGTTGCTTCACCGGTCTGGCCTTCTCGGATATTCACGGATTGGGAAAGGAGCATATCGTGGAGGACTCGAACGGTGTCAGATGGATACGCAAGGGAAGGCAGAAGACCAAAATCATGTGTAACATCCCATTGATGGAAGTTCCGTTAAAAATATTGGAGAAGTATTCCACCAATGAATATTGCAGGAAACATGGTGTACTTTTTCCGGTGCTTTGTAATCAAAAAATGAACGCCTATCTCAAGGAACTGGCTGATATTTGTGGCATAAAAAAAACATTGACCACCCATGTTGCGCGTCATACTTTTGCCACTTTTGCCCTGGCCAATGGTGTTTCGATAGAGAGCGTTGCTAAAATGCTGGGGCATACCAATGTTCAGATGACCCGTCATTATGCGCGTGTGCTGGACCGTACAGTGATACGTGAGATGTCACAGATAAAGATGGATTTTCATTTTTCCATGTAAGGAGAGGGTGTTTGGAATGAGCAAAGGCAGACATGAGGTTCGGATGTCTGCTCTTTCAGGAATGGCCGGAGATTGCTTCCGGCCTTTTTTATTTCATTCTGTCGTTTTCTGTCTTTTTTGGGCGGTTGCTCAACGGTTGAGTAACCAATGACCTTGTAATATCACCGTAATATTGCACCGTAAACAATAAAAACAAGGTCATTATGAATAACAGAAGAACTGCACCTGGTGGGCAGATGACCCACATGCTCAGTACCATACTCGCCAAAGTAACCAACATTGAAAAGTTACTGGCTCCTGCCATACATAACTTGCCCGACAGCGAGATACTGGATTCAAAAGGCGTGCGCCTGCTTACCAAAATGTCCGACAGGACACTTCTAAGACGCCGCAATGACGGTTCGTTGCCTTTCCACCGTGACAAGGGGAAGATTTACTACCGCCGTTCGGACGTGCTGCGTGCCATGCTGCTTGAAAAAGAAGAACACTCTAAAAATAAAAGGTTATGAGAAAGATGATTAAGGTTGAAAGCGGCTCGTTCGCCGCACTCGTGAGAAGTTACAAGAAGTCCCTCAACATGTTGGCCGTGCTGCAACATATCTGCGAGGATAACTGTGTAGAACTCTCCATGCTGCCCGATGAGGTTTGTGAGCTGATAAACCTCGATCCGGCAGAGATTGAGAAGCAGCGTTTGAGCGGACGGCTGCGTTTTGCGGAAGAGGAGAACGGGACCAGGCATTATTCGATTGTGGATATAATCAATCTGAAGGATTCCATTGACTGGAAGGTTATTAACAGACAGGTGGAAAGCCTTTCCTTTGAGGAAGAGGAATGACGGAGTGTCTTTCTTCCCGTTACAGACAAGAGTATGGCCGGCAGAGCGGATTTATCCGGGTGCCGGCCATACCTTTGTCATTTTCTGAAAAGCGGTTCTTTACGGCAAACTTAAGATATTTTTTTCAGTCCGTTTGACGGGGCGGCAATTTCCATTGGGGGTACATGCCTTGCCTTCCGTGGCAGGTCCGGTGTATCGTCACTTTCGCCTGTCGCTTTCTGTCCTTTCATTTCCGTTCCGTCATCCGTTCCGCTTTCATGCCCGCCTGCCGGTTTTATGGTAAGCTGTATTTTCCGGTTCAGCGTGGCAAGTTCCTCATTCAGCCGCTTGATTTCCGCATCCTTGGGCCATGAAGCCGCCACAATCTCCTGAAGGACCGGGATGTCCTTCGACAGCTCCGCGTTCTCCTTTTCCCGTTTCTCTATCATGGCGGGAATGCGTTCCAGCGCATTGATGAAGTTCATGACGGCCAGTTTCGGGTCTTTGGCTATATAACCGTTGTTGTAGGTATATTTGATACCGTCCAGTCCCTCAACCATGAACTTGTTCTGCAAGGTCTGTGTGTCCCCATCACAAATCCTCTCGGTACGGACAAGGATGCGGAAATCGGACAGGGTTCCGATTTTCATATAGTCATCCTCCGTCCGGACATTCCGGTTGATTGCGGCAAGCCGGTTGTCGAGTATCTCCACATTGTCCGAATCCACACCGTCCAGTTTCAGGGGATTGGGACGGAGTCCGGTTTCCGTATCTGCGGGCATCACCTTGTTGAAATATTCCCAGTCCCTGGTGAAACGCCCGATAAAGGTGTTGTTTTTTTCTATTCCCGAAGTCCTTTCATTCAGCTTGCCTTTCGCGTTTCCCTTGTTACGGTAGAATGCCTGCCTCTCGCTTTCAAGGACCGCCAGTTTCTTGTCCAGCTTGGCCTTTTCCAGCAGGTCGTCGTTGCCCGAAAGGATGGCCACGTATTCGCTGAAACTGCCGCCTCCGTTTTCGTCAATCGCCCCCTCGTCAATGGTACGGGCGGCCAGATTGCGGCTTTTGAGCTGGTTGATGAACACCTGCTTGTTTTGCAGCAGGTTGAACTTGTAGCTGTCCAGTGACTTCTCCACCGCATAGATATAGCAGTCCACCTTGTTGCCGGCGTACTGCTTGGCGATGATATTGCCTTTTCTTACCGCCCGTCCGTTGCGTTGTTCCAGGTCGGACGGCCTTCAGGGTATGTCCAGATGATGGATGGCCACGGCCCGTTCCTGCGCGTTGACACCCGTTCCCAGTTTCTGTGTGGACCCGAAAAGGAAACGGATGCGCCCGGAGTTCATATCCTTGAACAGTTCCTTGCGTGCGTTGTCGCTGTTTGCTTCCTGAATGAATTTTATCTGCTTTTCCGGGATATTATGGTCTTCCACGAGTTTGCGCCTTATCTCACAGTAGATGTTCCACTGGTCGGGTTTATAGGTACTCAAGTCTGAAAAAATGAACTGTGTGCCTTTCTGGTCAAGATATTTGTAGTAATACTCCGCAATCTTGGCCGCGCAATGAGACGCCTTGTTTCCCGGACTGTCGCCGTACTGCTGGTCTATCAGCCGCATGTCAAGCGACATCTTGTTCGAGTAGTTGGTGGCGATCAGCATCTGTGCTTTCTCCTCCGCTTCGGACAGAGGCTCCCTGTCTATGTAGGTCGCATCCCCGGTTTCAGCGAACTTTATCAGTTTTTGAATGAAAATCTCCTGCTGGGGAGTGGGCGGTATGTGATACAGTTGCTCGTTGAGTTCCGGCCTGTCAACTCCTACGTCCTCGGCCGTTTTGTAATCGGTTATCTCCGCATAAAAATTGGCGAGTTCCGGCACTTTGATAAAATAGCGGAAACGCTCTTTTTGCACCACCTGGTTGGTCACTGAAAATTCAAAGTCCGTGCTTTTCTTCGCATAGACGGCCGCCCAACCGTCAAAACAGGTAATCCCCTGTCGCTCCATTTCCTTCGGACGGAGATATTTGAAAAGGAGATAGAGTTCTGTCAGGCTGTTGGAGATGGTCGTACCGGACAAGAAAGTGGCCCCCAAATCCCTGCCCGTACGCTCCTGTATGGTACGGATGGCGAAAAGCATGTTCATGGCCTTCATGCTTCCTTCGGGGTTGCCCAGACCGGAAACTCTTGCATGGCGTGTATTGAACATCAGGTTCTTGAAATTGTGCGATTCGTCAACGAAGAGGTGGTCGATGCCCATCTGTCTGAAATCTGTAACATCATCCGTCCGGTCCTTTATATCCTGTTCCAGCTTTTCAAGTTTGGCCTCAAGGTTTTCCTTTCTTCTTTCCAGCCCCTTCTTTATCCAGCCGGTTACTTCATTGCCCTGCTGCTCGAATACGGCGAGATTCTCTTCGATGCTGTCTATTTCCTGCGTATATATTTTCTGCTGTATTTCGGGGGACTGGGGTATTTTCCCGAACTGGTCGTGTGTCAGGATGATACAGTCCCAGTTATTATTTTTGATGTCATGGAATATTCCGACACGCTTCTCCGGCGTAAAGTCCTCCTTGCCCGGATACAGCACTCTGGCATTCGGATAGGCCCTCTTGAACGTGTCGGCTATGTCATGCACATTGCTTTTGAGTCCGATAATCATCGGCTTGTTCGCCAGTCCGAGACGTTTCATCTCAAAGGCGGCTATGCACATGATAAGGGTTTTGCCCGTACCTACCTGATGGTCGATTATCCCGCCTCCGTTCATCTTCAGCATCCATACGGCATTTTTCTGGCTATCGTACAGGGACGGTATGCCCAGCCCTTTCAGGTCAAGGAACGGGAAGCTTTGCAGGGAACCGTCGTAATCGGGACGTACATAGCAGTTGAACTTGCGGTTGTACATGTCCGCAAGGTTCTGCTTGAACTCGGGCAGCTGTTCATTCAGCCAGCCGGTGAAGGCGGAACGTATCTCGTTGATTTTGGTGTCGGCAAGCTGGATGGCCTCCGCATCACGTACCTTAATGTCATTGCCCTCCTTGTCCTGTACGGTCTTGGTTATGTCGGGTACGGTGTTGTGCAGCGCATGTTTCAGCAGGTCGTTTCCGTAATAGCCTCTCTTTTCCCCTTTCACATAATATCTGTCGGTGATGTTCGCGTTGGTGCTCTCGAAGCTTACGCTGAATTCGTCGATGGATTCCGTATAGTGGATATGGGCCTTTGTCTCAAAGAGGTATCCGGCGAATTCCTCATATACGGACATGGGTATCCACCGTTCTCCCAGGTTGAAGTCAAGCTGTTCGAAACTTATAGGCTCCGGTATGGCTTTCCGAAGGGCCTCCAATGATTTTCTGCTCGCGCCGTCATCGGGATAGTCTCTCAGGTGGTTCTCTATCCATTCTGCTTTGGCGATCACATTGCCCGCTATGAAACGGTCCTTGATTTCATGGCTCTTCATCATGGGATTGTAGAAGATGCGCTCTTCCAGCTGTTCGAGCAGTTCCTGCCTGCCGATGTCGCTGAGATTCTCCATATATTCCAGATTGACCTCGCCGAACTTGTTCAGGGATGCCGCAAGGGCTTCCTGCGGTGTATCCACATGTGTCACCTCGTTGGCGTTGAACGATACGGGCACGGTGAATATGTCCGCTTTCTGTATCTTCCCGTTGACGGAACGCTCCAATGAGAGCATTTCCCGTCCTCCTGCATCCAACAGCAGGAACTTGGCGTTGTCCTTTCCGTTCAGCTCCCTGAACATGCGGTGGAAACGGTCATACTGCCGGTTCAGTTCCTCCCTTAGTTCCGGCTGTTCGGTTTCCGTTTCGGCTTCCGCATTGTAGAGATTGTGGTAGGCTTCACGGAGCGGGATATAGTAGGCGGCCCGGTATTGTTGTGTGACAGTCAGCCTGAGCGGATGGAACTGTACTTCGGGAGTACCCAATCCCTGCAAATATCCGTATTGCTCACCGGCTTTCACGAGAGAGCCGTTCTTGTATTCGGGGCGTATTTCTCCGGTAAACGGACGTGGTTCCGTTTCTTTTTTCCGTTCTTCCTCGAACCGTAGTCTGCGTTCCTGCCATTTCGCTTCCGCTGCCGCCTGTTCCCCGGTCATTTCTTCTTGTGAGACGGCTTCATCATACATGTTCTCTTGCGAGAACAGATTGAACATTTCCGGTTCGTTTCTTTTTCTTTTGCGGGATGCCGATGCTGTCCGGCCCGGTGATGGTCGGCTTTCCATCATCTGCCCTCCGCTTTCTCTTCGTCCGCATAGGCGGCAAACAGATTAAGTATGGGTTCATAAGGCTTGGTTGACAAGAGACTTTCTTCCTGCATCTCCTGCCGGTGCTCCACTGCTGTTGTTTCCGGTGGGACTTCCGGTCCGGTTTTCAGGGCAGTGGAAACGGTAGAACGGGACAGGTTTTCTTCATAAAGTTTCCGGTCAAGATGGTTCCCCACATCTTGTGCCAATAACTGCCTGAGATGTTCGGCAATGGCTCCGATACTCCCTTCATGGGTAAAATTCATGGCCGGTTGTCCGTACATGTTTTTACCCATGGATACGGAAGTATGGACGATGTGGTCCAAACCGGCATAGCTGTTGTTTATATGGATACTGTCGGATATGATGCGGGTCTCGATAAAGTTCCGCTCTTTTTCGGTCAGTTCCGACTTTCGGGTATTCTTCTGCAACACGATCAGGTCGCTGCCTACTTCCGTACCCGCATCGGTAAACAGATTGTCCGGCAGACGGATGGTAGAAACGAGATTGGCATGATTTACCAGCCACTCCCTGACGGGACGGTTCTGTGGCGAGTCCATGATGCCCGAAGTCGTGATATAGGCCAGTATCCCGCCTTCACGCAGCGTATCCATGCCTTTGAGAAAGAAATAGTTGTGTACGGCAGCGAGTGAGGATTTGCGCACCGGGTCGTCACTCCGGTCAAAGTCCCGGTCATAAATCCTGGTATTCCCAAACGGGATATTGGAAGAAACAACATCGAAGTAGCCGTTATAATAAGGCTGTATGGACTGGAAACCCTCTATGTTCACCTTGCTTTTCGGATAGAGGGATGAGAGTATCCTTCCCGTCAGCCTGTCCTTCTCGAAACAATGGATTTCGGGGACATCTTTCAGAGTGCTGATGAACATGCCCGTTCCGGCGGAAGGGTCAAGAAAACGTTCCGGGCGGATTTCCGGTATTAGCAGGGCTTCCTGCATGGCCGTTACCACCGGCTCGGGTGTGTAAAAGGCTGTAAGAACGGAATTCTTAAGACTTTGGACGTATGACTTGTATTCTTTCTCGTCTTTGGAATACTCACGCAGAAGTTCATGCAGCAGCCGGACCTGGGGAAACAGTTCTTTGTCCGACCTTCATTTTTCTATGTCCGTATCTTTCTCCGCCGGATTCAGGATGCACTTCAGTCCTCCGAAACCCGAATAACCGTTCAAGACCTTGCGTCCCTGTTCCGTAAGACAGAACTCCGGACGCATGAATATCAGTTCAAGTGCGGCTATGTTGTCCGCCAGATGTTGTCGTCTGTTATACGCCATATTGTTCTATATAAGATTGTATGAAACCTGTAAGTTCAACGGTAAGTGTATGACAGGCCGGAGATGATTCAAACCTGTCGTCTATGGAATATTTGCCGAATACCGCCTTTGCGGGTGACAATACCTTCAGGCAGAAATCCGTCCGTCTTTCGGGCCGTACTTCGGGAAACCACTCCGATACAACTTCGAAAACCGTATCGAACCGAGAAAAGCGCAAGTCCTGATAGAGAACGGCGTCAGCCTGTTCCAAAGCCTGCCTGACGGATAGGCCGTCACGTATGGCATGTTCGTAAGCCTCTGCGGCACTGTCCGCCCGCTCCCGGATGAATCCCTTGTCATCGGCCATGTGCGGATGGCTTTCTCTCAAATAAAAAAGGAGAGCTGACTTGAAGCAGGACAGTTCTCCGTTGTTGTCATGTTGTGTAATCATCATCTGTTGTCATTGGATTTTGAATGGGGAAATAATTTGTGACATACCCGGTAACCTGAGAGGAAACCGGGTATATGGATTCGGTAAACGTTCCGCCTGCTGCCGGATTACGAGAACGAGAGGCTGTTCTTTCTGGCCTGCGGTCTGGGAGATACGACATGGCGGGCCGTCTGCTTTGTTTCTTGTTTCCTGTTGTTTTTTGGGGTTTCAACCGCCGGCTTGTATTCACGGGCATTGCGTCCTATGAGCAGGTTGTTGCTCTTGTTGCTGAAACGCACATCATCCGAGAACAGCTGTCTGGTCTTGGGATTGCGCATGTTCTCAATGAATACCATGCCGTGATTCTCCAGTATCTTTTTCTGTTCGGGGGTTATCTTGGCTCCTAAAATCGTATCGTTGACCTTCAGCTGCTTGTCGGACTGTTTGAATGCGATGTCCCTTATGGTCGGATCAACATAGGCCACACCGGAAAGCATGGTGTCGTTCTTGCGCTGTATGTCATTGATGGGGACTTCGCCACCTGAAGCGAGTATCTGCTTCTGCTTGTCGTCCAGTCTCTTCCCATAAATGTAGTCCGGGATTTTGATGGCATCCACGGGCATGGTGATGATGCGGTTGGTGGACTCGTGGAAACTGACATAGCATTTGCATACATTTCCTGTAAGCGTGTCCTTCATTTCCTTGATTCCTCCCAACGTACCCGTTTCGGCCAGTTTGTCATCCGTGAATACGCCTTTATAGACCGGCAAATCATATTGGGGCTTGTCCAGACGGGTGAGTGTCTTGAGTTCCACTTTGCCGTCCGCACCTTTCACACACATGAAACAGGCCTCGCCCAAATCTTTCTTTTCTCCGTTTATCTCCTTGCTGATGGGCAGTGCGGTGGAAGTGATTCTTCCTTTGAGAAGTTCTCCCATGCAATGGTTGTTGAACAGAGTCTCCTTGTCAAGACCGAGTGCGTTCAGATCTTTCCACGGCAGCTGGTGCTCATCAAACTTATACCGCCGGGCCAGTTTGGCGATACGTCCCTCGTCGTTGAGTTCGCTGTTTTCTACCAGTTTCTTGCCGTCCGGTCCGGGGTCTTCCCCTTTCCGAATCTGGATGACCGCGTTCAGTGTCTTGTCCAAAACGGCAAGTGGTACAAGGAAGAAACTGAAGCTTGTAGGATTTTGGTACTGGTTCTTGAAATTCGTGAAGAACAGTTCCAGAGGTGTGGTACGGTCCAGTTTGAGAAAACTGTTGTTGTTCTTTTTGTCCGGCGGTACGACTTCGATGCTGCCGTCCTGTTCGTTCATCTTGGAGATGACTGCGGTCTTGTTCGTTCTCTTGTCAAGGACTGCCATTACATGCTCGTCCTGACTCTGCTCTTGTTGCTCTTGTTTTTTCTTAGCCATAAAATTAATAATTTAAGTGATACAATAATTAATCAATATCGGGTAAACCTTAGCCCGTCGATGCGAATGTAGAGGTTTAATTGATAGGTTATTACATTTTTACCGATGTGGGGTATGGATGGCGGTGTTTGACGGGAAATGGCTGAATAGGTTGACACGTATATCTCCTAATTGATATAGCCAATTTCATTCATTGAGATATAAAGTATATACAGCAAATGAGTTCTATAAATAAAACAAGAGAAATACTGATTTTATTACTTCTTTAATCTTATCTTTGCCAAAGATAATGTTTAACTCTCAGTATTTTATAAGTTTGTGTAACTTAAATATATAAAACGATGAAAGACATAGGCTCAATTTGGAATAAATGGGATTTGCATATACATTCCGATGCATCTGATGGAAAAATGAATTGTCAGGAAATTATAGATAAAGCTAAAGAAGAAAAACTCTCTGTTATCGCTTTGACGGATCATCATACTGTTAAAAATATAGATAAAATAAAAGAACTTGCAAAATTAAATGATATAATAGTTTTGTCAGGAATTGAATTCCGGACAGAATATGGGCAAAAATCTGTCCATATGATAGGGCTTTTTCCTGACAACTATAACGATATTGATTTAGATGGCAAATTTTTGACAGAAAACATTCTCAATCCTTTAGGACTCTCTGAATCAATGATTATTCAAAAAGGAAAAGAGGCTGATGGTACTAAAGATAAATCTGATGAGTATTATTTTAAGAAAGGTATTTTCTTAGTACAGGTTGATTTTAAAACTGCTGCAAATTTGATTCATCAATATGGAGGTATTGTAACTGTACATGCAGGTTCTAAATCTAATAGTATTGATGAAGAAATGAAACATGATGGAACAAGTAAAAAGAATGTTTCTATTTATGATTCATTAGGTCCAGTTAAAGATGAATTATTCAAAGGTGGATATATTGATATTTGTGAAATAAGAAATGAAAAAGATGGAAAAGAGTTTTATAAATCAGAGTTTTGTAAACCTTCAATAACCGCTTCAGATGCTCATGAAAAATCAGTTATAGGTTTAGGCTCATGTTGGGTAAAGGCTGAAAAAAACTTCAATGGATTAAAGCAGATATTAAATGAACCAGAGAGAGTTAATTTTAATAATCCGGAAATATTAGAACGAGTAGAAAGTAATCCCCTTAAATTTATAAAACAAATAAAGATAAAAAGAACAGCAAATGCGACAATGAATGAAATCTGGTATGATAATATTGAAATAGAATTGAATCCTGGACTTGTCGCTATTATTGGGAATAAAGGTAGTGGTAAAAGTGCAATTACTGATATTATAAGTCTTTGTGCAAATACCCATAATGATGAATTTTCATTTTTAAATAAATATAAATTTCGTTCCCCTAAGCCTTATGATCGTTCTAAGCAAATTCAGGCACAAATAGTATGGGCTGATAATAGTTGTTCTGATTGGATAACATTAGATAGCTCTTGTGATAAAACAAATGTTGAAAGAGTAAAATATATCCCTCAGAGTTTTTTAGAATCTTTATGTGTTACAGAAGATGATAAACAATTTGAAGATGAAATAAAGAAAATTATATTTCAGCATACTCCATTGACAGATAGATATGGGAAAAATACCCTTGATGAAATTATACAGTATTTATCTTCTGAAAATTCAAATGCAGAACGTGTAATTAAAAACAAAATAGAAAAACAAAATTTAGAAATAATAGATCTTGAAAAAAAGAAAACCGCAGAATTTAAGAATACAATTGAAAATTTATTAAAGAATAAAGAGGAAGAGTTGGTTGTTGTTCAATCTCAGAAGCCAGAAGAAGTTAAAAAGCCTATAGATGATGAAAATGTCAATGAACAAAAGCAATCTGTCATCAAGAGTATTGAGAATATATCAAGAGAAGTTACAAGTATACAGCAGAGAATAGATGAATATATTGCAAAAAGAACAGAACTAAATACAGATATACAGAATCTTTCTCAGATAAAACAGAGTTTAGTACTTATGCAAAGTAATATTTCTCAAAAAATGGAAGAACATAAGTCTTTCTTATTGAAATATAACTTAGATATAAATGAAGTAGTTAAAGTTGATTTTAGACTAAATCTTATTGAGGATAAAATTAAAAGTCTTACTAAACAAAGAAGTGAAATAGTGGAATCTTTAGATGGTGATGATAATTTGTATGACAAAAAAAAGAAAAAGGAAGAAGAGAAAAAAGCTAAAGAGAATGAATTGAATGGTCCTGAACGGATGTATCAAAAATATTTATCTGAAATTGAAAAATGGAATAAAAGGTGTAACGATATTCTCGGTGATGACCAGACTGAAGATACTATAAATTACTACAAAAAAATACAGCATTATATCAACAATAATCTTGAACAAGAATTGAAAAACGCACAAGAAATGCGCAATAATTTAGTCCAAGAATTAGTCGATTTAAAGAAAATTACACTGTCGACTTATAATAAATTGTATGCACCTGTTTTAGACTTTGTTGAAAGATTTAAGGATAAAATGAGAGACTATCCTATTCAATTTAGTGCATCGTTTATTGTTCGGGATTTTTCATCTCGCTTTTTCGATATTGTATCTCAATCAAGTGCAGGTTCTTTCAATGGAAAAGAGCAAGGATTTAATCGCTTAAATGATGAAATTGATCATGTGGATTTCAATGATAGCTCGGCTATTTTGCATTTTACGAATAATATAAATACTCTTTTACTTTCAGATGTAAGGGATAATATGAACAACCAAGAACGAGATATTGAGTCTCAGTTAAAGAAAGGACATACAAAACAGGAATTATATGATTATATTTATCAATTAGATTATATACAGCCATCTTTTCAATTAATGATGGGGGATAAGCAGTTACCTGCACTTTCTCCAGGTGAACGTGGAGCTTTACTGTTGTTGTTTTATTTGTTTATAGATATGGATGATAAACCATTAATAATAGATCAGCCAGAAGAAAATTTAGATAATGAAAGTGTATACAATTATTTAGTTCATTTTATAAAAGAAGCAAAGCAAAAGCGTCAGATAATTATTGTAACTCATAATCCTAATTTAGCAGTTGTATGTGATGCTGATCAAATAGTCGAAATGAAGATAGATAAATCGTATCGAAATAAAGTTTCATTTCAATCTGGAGCTATTGAAAATTCAATAATAAATGATAGGATCGTGACTATACTCGAAGGCACATATCCTGCATTCAATAATAGAGATTGTAAATATTCTATTGTAGAACATAAACTATAATACATATAATTTGCTATGTAGGTAACATAATCCATGTGGCAATTGGAGGCTGTTCACTCTCCAATTTGCCACAATATGTTATGATAAATACTGTAAACGGCTATGTTTGTGCCTGTGCGCCTCCATCACCACCTAACAGGTGTTTGAGTTCCGGATCATTCTCTATGCGGATTAGTTCGTTCTCCACAAGTTCCACAATATCCTGTTTGATTTGCCGGTAGTTGGCTTGTATCTGCTGTTCCATTATATCGTTGCCGTTCTCGTCCAGAAAACTGCTGATTTCAGGGATGGGCTGATAGGTGGCTGTTTCCTTCTGTACCGCATCATTATCCACCACTATCTGCGCATGGAAAATTTTTTGGTCTATCGTTTCTCCGAAATTGTCCGTTACGGCACCTACAAACATACCTTGTGAGAGTGTACTGATTTTACTGGCAGGTATCAGGCTGTCCAGTTGGGTGCTGAAGGAAGTGGACGTATCGTTACGGTTGATACTCATAGACTCCCGCTTTTGCAGGATTTTCCCGAACCTTTCCGACAATGTTTTGGCCGTTTCACCTACTACCTGACCACTGAATACATTGCCCACAGTTGACATGATAACGGCGGCCTCCTTGTCACCGTAGTCACGTTTCAACTGGCTGAAGTCCTGAAAGCCCAATACAACCGCCACCTTGTTGCTTCGTGCCGTGGCAATCAGATTATCCAAACCTTTAAAGAAAATCGTGGGTAACTCGTCAATAATCACACAACTTTTGAGTTGCTTCTTCTTATTTATCAGTTTAACGATTCTCGAATTATAAAGCCCCAATGCTGCCCCATAGATTGAAATTCTGTCGGGATTGTTGCCCACACATAACACTTTCGGTTCTTTGGGATTATTAATATCCAGCGTAAAGTCACTGCCGGACATTACCCAGTAGAGTTGCGGACTTATCAGTCTGGATAACGGGATTTTAGCACTTGCAATCTGGCCCTGGAGCTGCTCGCTCGCCCCGCCTTTCCATGCGTCAATGAACGGACTCAGATAGTTCTCAAGTTCGGGATAGCTTGTCAGAATGGTGAATACATCCTCGTACCTTTTGTTTAGTAGTTCTATCGCATGGGGGAATGTACAGAACCTGCCGCCTTCATAGATTTTCAAAAACCATATTATCGCCGTAAACAGGACAATCGGGGATTCTACGAAGAAGTCCCCTTGTTTTTGCACCCACGACTTATTGAGGTTAAGCATTATGGTGTACGACGACTCGTAAGCGTCTGAAATATCCGTCATCAGTTCCGGTGCCAGCGGGTTACAGCGATGGCTCTTGCGTGGGTTATCGAAATTTATCACGTAGAACTTGGGCGGTATCTTATAGCGGTGTCTGTACTTAATCAGGTGGTTATAGGCAATAACCGACAGGTCATCAAATTTAAAGTCGTATATATAAAGAGCATAGGACTTCTCTATTGCCTGCTTTATGTAATTATTGACCACGGCATACGATTTTCCGCTACCCGGTGTACCTAAAATCATGCTGGCCCGGAAAGGATTCACCACGTTTATCCAGCCTTTCCATTCCTTTCTCCCGTACCAGAATTTGGTCGGCAGGTTAATGGAATACTCGTTTTCCATAAGGCGGGTTTCCTGCATGAACGATTCATTCTCGGTATTGAAAACGTCCTCCAGCAAATTGTTCTTCAACAGACGGCTAATCCATAAACCGGATGCCAACAGGCAGAAGAAACCGCCGACCAATGTCGCAGTATAAAGTATGGCGCATACACCGGATGATGCGTCAATGGACAGTAACCACCAGTTCAGGAAAAAGAGTATGGCACCCGCTATGGCCGCAATAATTATTTTCCTTCATGTGATTTCATGCTTCTTTACCCCCTGGTTGCCCATGCAGGACAGACCGAGGAAAAGGACACAAAACAGTTTGGTGTAAAGAAGGGACGAGAACAGTCCTGTGGTACGCTGGAAATTGGACAGTATCCTGTCCACAATATCAAGCGTCCAGCCCATTTCGTGTAGCCAGCCGTAACAAAACCAATAGATGTGTATCGTCAAAAATAGAAAACTGATGGCCCGCATAAAGTCTGTGACTTTGGCAAGACCTCTTAAATCATCTTCATTCTGCATAATTGTAACTGTTAGAATTCGACTTTTTGTTCTATACCTTAATTATATTATAATTTGCGCCTGCGCTTCTTCTTTTTCCTGCGTCCGAAGCGGAAGGCCGGATCGATGTACTCGTGCGTATGGTCATCTTCCATGAGTACGGAGAAAATGTCAATGGCACCGAGTGCGGACGTATCAATCAGACTGCCGGACGGTTCACTCTGATAGCCTTGATTTTCCTGCTGCCGGTATTCCTTCCTTTCCAGTCTTTCTTCCGTATCTTGTTCCTGCCGGGGTGTATCCTGCTTCGGCGGTGGTATCAGCCTTGTACGGTCCGCATCCGGATTGTTGAACAATTCGTTGAACACATTGGCTGAAAAGGCCTTGCCCAGACGCGAGCCGTTAAGCACTGTCCGGCTGGTATGGTCTATGAAAGTGATGCCGTACAGACGTCCTTCGGGATTGATACGGTAAACCGTCTCTATATCTGCCTCTTTCAGCTTTCGGGCGAAATCCTCTTTCGTGCCGATGTCCTGCATGGCTTTAATGACTTCCTGTCTTGTCCTTTCGGCAAGGCTGTTCCTTTTCACCTTTTCAGTAGAAGTGGCAAACTTCTTTTGCAGTGCTTCATAACCGAATGCCTTGCCGAACTTGCTGGACTTGAAAGGTGTTCCCACCTGCTGTCCGTTATCATCCAAAGCTCCGTACATAATACCGTGGTATTCCTTCCCGTCCACATTTCCCCTGACTTCATAAACGGTTACGTTATACAGGTTCAGAAGAGTGCCATATTCGGCAAGCGAGTGACAGTTGTAACATTCCAGCAAGGTTCGGGCGGTATGTTTTACCTGTGCTTTCACGTCTCCTTTCGCATAGTCCACTTTTTGTAGGGATGACAGTTCCCTCTCACCGTGTTCTCCGAGTGTGGGATGAAGCCCGTACTTCACTTCCATTTCACGGCAGATGTTCTGTGCCCGGATAGCTTCCCGGTTATGGTCTATTTTTTCTCCGGTTTCATCAATACGTACCGATACGATGTGCATGTGCTTGCGGTCTATGTCTTCATGCAGCCATGCAATATAGGGCTGGTTCCCGTAACCGAAGTTTTCCATGAACTCCTGAGCCAGTACGGTCATCTGCTCTTCCGAAAGAATGTCTTTCGGGGACGGGTTCAGGGAGATGTGGATAACCGGTTTCCGGACGTGTGAGTTGAGTGCGATGTAAGGCTCGAAAGCCTGCAGGCAGTGTTCAATCGGCACATTGCCCGAAGTGTCAGCCGCAATTTTGGGATGTCACAATACCTTTGCCATACCTTCGTCCACCTTTATCTTATTATAGGCAATCACTCCATAGAATGAACTGCCGGATGTGATATTCGGCACCATGATGTTATTCCTTTTTAGTGAGATACTCTTTTTCGTACCGTTTTGTCAGCTCGATAATCTGTTTGCAGAGTTCCTCCAACTTGCGGGTTTCTTCGGCCAGTTTATAAAGGAAGGCAAGCGATTTCTTTTCCCCATAAATGGTATGGATGGTCTTTACACATTGGTTGTAGTTGTTTCCGATACGGCGGAACTGTTGATAGAAAGCGGTCAGCCGGGCATAATATTCCTGCGCTTCCTTATCAATCCTCACTACCTTGAACTCTCAGCCGAAGATGCGGGCAAAGATAAATTCGGCCTTGTTCTTCATGCCGGACTGTTCAAACATCGTGAGAAACTTCTCGTTCTCACTGTCATTGAGACAGAGATAATAGCGGTGCGTGCGCGGGTCCGCCAGCACCTTGCGCCCTGCGGCGCTACGGATTCTTGTTTCATCTTTCATAACATGAATAATTTAGGAAGTTCGACTTGGGAGAACTGACATCCCCGAAAGGCCTTTCGGGGCGGGACTTTCAGCGGTTGGAAATATTTTCAACCGCTGAAAGTACACCTCGCTATATGCTGACGCATATTAAAATCCGGCTGGGCCGGATTAAAGGTCTGAAGGATTTGTTTTACGTTCTCTTACCGAGAACGGGCTCCGCTCTCTCGGCGACAAAGGTAGATAGTTTTTTCTGTCCGTGCATCATGGCGTATCACGCCAACACCCGCCAATGAATGACTTTGGAGCCGGGGGTACTTCATGGATGCTCTTTTTGAGGTTTATTTGTAGCCGGATAGCTATTTGAACGGATAAACAGATATGCAATCAGGCAGATATTCAAACAGGCATTTATCCGGATATATAACTATACATATATATAAATGTATAGACGGATAAACAGCTATTCGGATAAATGGCTATGCAATCGGATATGTGAATAGTTATCCGAATATGTACATAGCCATATAGCTACATAACCGAATAGACAGATAGCTGAATAGCTACATAATTAAATAGCCATGTAATAGAGTAGCCATATAAGTAGATAGCCGGATAGCCAAGTAGCCGCATAATTAAATAACTATATAGCTAACCGGATGAACAGATAACAGAATGAGTAACCGGACAGATAGCCCCAAAGACAGACGGCTGTTCATCCGGCTGTCTATAAATCAATTTATTCACTTAAATTAGTAACAATGGAAAAGAGAAAGAAAACCGTGTTCGTTTCGTTCGCCTCCCAGAAGGGCGGCGTGGGTAAATCAACCTTTGCGATTTATGCGGCGTCGTGACTGCATTATGTGAAAGGTCTGAATGTGGCGATAGTGGATTGTGACTATCCGCAGCATTCAATCATCAAACAGAAAAAACGGGATATGGAAGTGGTAAAGACCACACCCGTCTATCAGAATCTTCTGGTGGAACAGGCCGGGCGGTTGAAGAAGAAGGCTTACCCTGTTATCGGCAGTACCCCGGCGGATTGCATGACGGACTGAAGGGCGTTTGAGGAAAAGGCGGACGTGCATTATGATGTGGTGCTGTTCGACCTGCCCGGAACAATGGGCAGTGACGGGGTGATTGCCACAATCAGTGCGCTCGATTATCTGTTCGTACCGATAAAGGCAGACCGCCTTGTGCTGGAAAGTACGCTGAACTTTGCCACGACTGTCAATGACCGCCTGATAAGGACCGGCATCTCCAATCTGAAAGCCTTGTGCATGTTCTGGAATATGGTGGACCGGAGGGAACGTACCGTCTTATATGACATTTACCAGCAAGGTTTCTCCCTCCTGGGACTGGACTGTCTCCAAACCCGTGTCCCCGTGCGCAGTAACTTCACCAAAGACCTCTCCACTACGGGCGGCCCGGTTTACCGGAGCACCCTGTTTGCACCGGATGCGGGCTTTACGAAGGAGTGCGGCTTTGATGCGCTTATGGATGAAATCATGCGGACAATCAAAATTGTATAGTCATGGCAAAGAAAACGAGTGGACAGAATCCGGTGGATGAAGCCTACCTGCGCAGCCTGATGGCGGGTAGTCCGCCGGAAAAGGTAACACCGTCCATTCTCCCCAAAGAGGAAACGGACAGGGAAACGGCTGAAAAGGCAAAGACGGAATCTGAAGCGGAAGAGACGCCGGAAAAGGCCGCATCCAAAACGTTGAAAGCCGCACAGACCGAATTTATGAGGAGATTCCTCACCCCTTACAAATGCGAAGGCAGGCAGGGTGTCTATATAGACAAGGAACTGCACCGGAAAATATCGGTCATCGTCGGCATTGCCGGTAAACGGCAGTTGACGGTGGGCAATTACATTGACAATGTATTGCGGGAACATTTCGAGAAACATTCGGATGAGGTGAAGGCATACTGCCAGAAGAGTTACAACAAAATCTTTTAAGCTATGGATATGCGATTATGTTATGAAGCCGGAGCGGTTCTGTTCTGGCTGCTGTTCGCCTATCTGTTCATGGACAAGTTCCTGTTCAGGGGGCAGCTTGGCGAGATATGTTTCGGGAAGGCACGCCGCCGCATGGCGAAAGCCCTGCGGGGTGCGGCAGGCTGGTTCGATCCGGTGAAGGAGGAACGGAAGAAGGGACGTGGACAGGCGAAAGGGAAAACGGGCAGGAAAGAGATTCCGGCAGTCGTGAAAAGGCAGGAGAAAGAGCTTCCACCTGTCAAGGCGGCGATGAAGCCCACAGAAAAGACTGCGGAGAGAAACAGTGAAAAAACGGTGGAAAAACAGTCGGAAACGGACAGCCTTGTCGTCACGAAAAGCTATGGGACACGCCAGCAGCCGCCAATGAACGCCACCGGTTCCGGGGCTATTGCAGGTAAGGAAAATGCCTCTACTTTTGCTGGCAGAAACGGGGACACGACACCGCCAAAGGCTGCACAAGTGCCGCCGGAGCGCATCCCGGATCTGTTCCGGGACAAGCGTGTGGAAGAGTGGCGGGCTTCCCCGGACGGGAGTTCCGGCGGACATGAAGGCGATGACGGACAGAGAGGAAACGGTGACGGAGTGGATACCGACGAGTTGAACGAGGAACTGGAAGATCTGAACTGTGTCCGCGAAGATTATTCGGACGGGGCAACCGGCATAGGGCCGGAAGAGCTTGATTTAATCATCGACCTCTGCAACGGCAGGGAGATTCCGACAGACAGACGATTGTCCCTTTTAAGGGCGATCCACCATATCAGGGATACGCAGATTGAACGCTCGATACTGGAAAGTATCAATGGCAGCGACAGCCGTATCAGCAAATTTCTGGATGAAGCCGAGCAAATGGGCGGGGCTGCTCCGGACAGTGACTAACCGATTAAAAAAGGAGGTAACAATGGCAAGAGGCTATTTCGATACGGGTTGATGCCCGTATCACTGTAAAAAGAGAGAACCGGCAGGAATACCAACAACAAAACGTATCATCCATGTTTATGACGTATTTCGATTCAAGTTGACAAACGGCGGCTTCCCCTTATGGGGGAAACGTGCCGACTCCCGGAGAGACAATCATTCCATTAACTTATCCATAAAACGACAGCGGCAATGACAAAAGGCCATTACGATTCGGGATGACAGACCGCTTGCGGCATTCACCCGGTAAGACAACAGGAACTATTCACCATTAAATTTTATTTGTATGAACATAGGACTGGTAGATGTGGACGGGCATAACTTCCCCAATTTCGCACTGATGCGCCTTTCGGCCTGTTACAAGGCAAAAGGGCACCGGGTGGAATGGGCGGCACCGCGACAGCGGTATGACAAGGTATTGGCAAGCAAGGTATTCACCTTCACGCCTGATTATGACTATGACCTGCTGGATGTGGGGGAAGTGGTAAGGGGCGGCACCGGGTATGACATAGCCGGCAGGCTTCCCGAAGCAGTGGAGAACAGCCGGATGATGGACTATTCCATTTACCCCGAATACCCTTTTTCGCTCCAGTTCTTTTCAAGAGGCTGCATCCGCAAGTGTCCTTTCTGCCTCGTCCGTGAGAAAGAAGGATACATTCAGACCGTGGAACCGGTGGAACTGAACCCGAAAGGGAAATGGATTGAGGTGCTGGACAACAATTTCTTTGCGAACCCGCAGTGAAGGAGTGCGGTAAGCTATCTGATGAAAGCGGGCCAGCCCGTGAAGCTGCACGGCGTGGACGTAAGGATTATGGACGAGGAACAGGCCTGGCACCTGAACAGGCTCAGGATGAAGCAGAACATCCATATCGCATGGGACCTGCCGCAGCTTGACCTGAGGGACCGCCTGAAAGAGATGGTAAAGCACGTGAAGCCCTACAAGATAACCTGTTACGTACTGATAGGATTCAATTCGACCATTGAGCAGGACCTGTTCCGGTTAAATGTACTCAGGGAACTGGGAATTACCCCCTTTGTCATCCCTTTCCGGGATTATGGAAATGAACGGACGCCTACGCGGTACGAGCGTGACCTTGCCCGGTGGGCGAACCGGATGTGGCTGTTCAAATCCTCCTCCTTTGAGAACTATATGCCCCGCAAGGGATTCAAGTGTGGGGAATATTTGAAATAAACCGATAAGGACAGTAAAGACAATGAGAGCAAAAGGCTATTACGATTCGGGATGATTCAGACCCTCATCCCGGGAGAGAATTAACAATGAAGTTTCACCATTCAATCATGTAACCATGCGAAAGATGTATTTTGACTCCGGCTGATTGCCTGCCGGAACTTACCCCCTGAACCATTAAACCATAAGCGGCTGCGGGCTGCCTTATGGGGATAGTGCAAGGGGTAGCCCGTGGCTTTTTAAATCACTTAAAAATCACGGAATTCAATGAAACAGAAAAGATTGATTATGATGCTGGCCGTACTGGCGGCAGCGGGTGCGGCAATGGCACAAGGAAACGGACAGGCGGGCATCACGGAAGCCACGCAGTTGGTGACGGGATATTTTGACCCGGGCACGAAACTGGTGTACGCGGTGGGTGCCATTATCGGCCTGATAGGCGGCGTCAAGGTCTACCAGAAATTCAGTTCGGGCGACCCCGACACCTCGAAAACCGCCAGCTCATGGTTCGGAGCCTGCATTTTCCTGATAGTGGCCGCCACTATCCTGAGGTCATTCTTCCTCTAAGAACAGATAAAAGACAATAGCTTATGTCTGACTTTGAGATAAACAAAGGCGTGGGCCGTGAGGTGGAGTTCAAAGGGCTCCGTGCCCAGTACCTTTTTATTTTTGCTTTCGGGCTGCTTGCCGTGTTCGTGGTGTTCGTCATCATGTACACGGCGGGCATCGGGCAATGGACGTGTATCGGCTTCGGGGTATCGGCTGCCACGGCAGTGGTCTGGCTGACCTTTTCGCTGAACCGGCGTTTCGGCAGCCACGGACTGATGAAGCTCCTTGCCGCCCGGCAGCATCCCAGGAGAATCCTCTCACGCAAACGTATCACACGTCTGATTAAAAAACAACAATCGTAAATCATGAGAAGTACATTGACAACATCCACACTGGAAAGCAAATTCCCCGTCATGGCGGTGGAGCACGGCTGCATCGTCAGCAAGGACGCCGACATCACGGTGGCTTTCCGGGTGACACTGCCGGAAGTGTTTTCGGTATCATCCGCGGAATATGAGGCGATGCACGCCACATGAGCCAAGGCAATCAAGGTATTGCCGAACTATTCAATCATCCACAAGCAGGATATTTTCATCACGGAGAAATACAGGCCCGACATCGGAAAAGACGGCCCGGGCTTCCTCTCCCGCAGTTTTGAACGCCACTTCAACGAACGGCCCTACCTCAACCACACCTGCTACCTGTTTCTCACCAAGACCACCAGGGAACGCTCCCGGCAGCAGAGCAACTGGAACACGCTGTGCCGGAAATTTCTGGTGCCGAAGGAGATACAGGACAGGGAGACGATGGAGCGTTTCATGGAGTCGGTGGGACAGTTCGAGAGTATCGTGAATGACAGCGGCCTTGCCAGGCTGGAGCGGCTGTCCACGGAAGAGATAACGGGAACGGAAGACTGCCCGGGCATCATCGAGAGGTACCTGACCCTGTCTTCGGACGGAAGCGTCATGTTGCAGGACATGCAGCTGAACCCGGACGGGATGCGTATCGGCGACAAACGGCTCTGCCTGCATACCCTTTCCGACCTCGACGACCTGCCGGGCAGGGTACGGACCGACGGACGCTATGAGCGTCTTTCCACGGACCGCTCGGACTGCCGCCTGAGCTATGCCTCGCCCGTGGGTATCATGCTTCCCTGCGACCATATCTACAACCAGTGGATATTCATAGACGACAGCAGCGAGAACCTCGCCCGTTTTGAGAAGACGGCGAAGAACATGCAGTCGCTTTCACGCTACAGCCGGAGCAACCAGATAAACAAGGAATGGCTGGACGAATACCTGAACGTGGCGCACACCAACGGGCTGCAATCCGTCCGCTGCCATTGCAACGTGATTGCATGGGCCGAAAACGGGGATGAGCTGCGGCGGGTGAAGAACGACGTGGGCAGCGCACTGGCGCTGATGGAATGCACACCCCGCCATAATACCACCGACCTGCCGGTCCTTTACTGGGCGGGCATACCGGGAAACGAGGCGGACTTCCCTTCGGAAGAGAGCTTCTACACGTTCACCGAACAGGCACTATGCTTCTTTACGGCAGAAACCTGCTACCGGAACTCGCTCTCCCCCTTCGGGCTGCGCATGGTGGACCGGCTGACGGGAAAGCCCGTCTTCCTCGATATTTCGGATTTGCCCATGAAGAAGGGTATAGTGACCAACAGGAACAAGTTCATCCTCGGCCCGTCGGGCAGCGGAAAGAGCTTTTTCACTAACCATATGGTGAGGCAGTATTGGGAACAAGGTACCCATATCCTGCTGGTGGATACCGGAAATTCATACAAGGGGCTGTGCGACCTGATCCGCCGGAAGACGAACGGGGATGACGGAGTGTATTTCACTTACCAGGAAAATGACCCGATTTCCTTCAATCCGTTCTTCACCGAGGATTACCGGTATGACATCGAGAAGCGGGACAGCATCAAGACGCTGATTCTGACTTTATGGAAAAGAGAGGACGAACCGCCCCGGCGCTCGGAAGAGGTGGCGCTCTCGAACGCAGTCAGCCTGTATATCGAGAAGATAAAGAAGAACCGGAAGATAAAGCCGAACTTCAACTCGTTCTATGACTTTGTAAGGAAAGACTACCGCAAGGTGCTGGCGGACAAGAACGTGCGCGAGAAGGACTTTGACGTGGACGGTTTTCTGAACGTGCTGGAGCCCTATTACAAGAACGGTGAATACGGGTATCTGCTGAACTCGGACAAGGAACTGGATTTACTGAACAAGCGGTTCATCGTATTCGAACTGGATGTCGTGAAGGATAATCCCATACTTTTTCCGGTGGTGACTATCATTATCATGGAGACTTTCATTAATAAAATGAGACGCTTGCAGGGTATCCGCAAGATGATACTGATTGAGGAAGCATGAAAGGCAATCGCCAAGGAAGGTATGGCAAACTACATCCGTTATCTCTTCAAGACGGTCAGAAAATTTTTCGGCGAAGCCGTTGTGGTGACGCAGGAAGTGGACGATATTATCTCTTCCCCCATTGTGAAAGAGACGATTATCAACAATTCGGACTGCAAGATACTGCTTGACCAACGAAAATACCAGAACAAGTTCGACCAGATACAGAACCTGCTCGGCCTGACGGACAAGGAACGCTCACAGATACTTTCCATCAATCTTGCCAATGCGGCCAACCGGCTTTATAAAGAGGTCTGGATAGGGCTTGGCGGTACACAAAGTGCGGTATATGCGACAGAAGTTTCGGCTGAAGAGTACCTTGTGCGCCCGTAAAAGGGAATTTGACGAATGTCGCTTTGGCAAGCGACTGGGCAAGTGTTTAGAATGCCTATTAACAACCGCTAACCGGAGGGGAAAACCCCACAAGGGAACATAGCACGTTGGTAAAGCCATAAGTCAGCCAACTGTCAGGCTGCGACCGAATGGCAAGTTAAAATGATAGATATGAGGATAAAGCCTGTATTGGTTGAACGATAGTCCGAGCAGTCGTATCCTTGGGCAATGACGGAAGACAGTTGAATAATTCTTCGGAATTATACCGTTATGTTGCGGTACTACACTGATGACAGGTAGCAGGAGTAGCATAAACTTACCGCAAGGCAACTACCATAAGTAGTAAAGGACGAAAGTCGTATCCGACAATCTATCGAGCCAAATAGTCGTCAAATTTCTAAACGGGGATTGCCTAAACCGGAAAGCCAGTTGTAGGGCTATGGGGTCTGCCCCTGAATATCCGGCATGGCAACGGAGCTTCCATAGTAGTCTGAGCAGGGTAAGGTCCTGTACATGGCGAAGGGGAGCAGCTAATTAAGTTTAACAATTTAAAGGAAGATGTGAGAGACATGAGAAATCCAGAAAATGTGTTGAACAGTCTGAGTAAACACAGCGGTAACTTGAACTATAAGTTTGAGCGGCTGTATAGAGTGCTGTTTAATGAGGAAATGTTTTATGTAGCCTATCAGAATATTTACAGCAAGACAGGCAACATGACGGCAGGAGCCGATGGTAAAACCATTGACGGAATGAGCATTGACCGAGTTGAACAATTGATTGATAGTCTCAAAAATGAGACTTATCAGCCTAATCCGTCCAAAAGGACGTACATACCTAAGAAAAACGGGAAAAAACGTCCGCTTGGCATACCCTCTTTTGATGATAAGCTGGTACAGGAAGTAGTTAGAATGATACTTGAAGCAATCTATGAAGGCAGTTTTGAACATACTTCACATGGGTTTCGTCCCAAACGAAGTTGTCATACTGCTCTTATAGATATACAAAAGACATTCACTGCCGTGAAATGGTTTATTGAAGGCGATATTAAAGGATTCTTCGACAATATCAATCATGACGTATTGATTAATATTCTTCGGGAACGTATCGCTGACGAAAGATTTTTGCGGCTTATCCGAAAGTTCCTGAATGCCGGATATGTGGAAGACTGGGTATTTCATAGAACGTACAGTGGAACTCCACAAGGCGGGATTATCAGCCCAATACTGGCTAATATCTACCTTGACAAGCTCGACAAGTACATCAAGGAATACACCAATCGGTTTAATAAAGGGGTAACGAGAAAAGGCGATGCTCGATACAAGCTCTACGAACAGCGGAGATACCGACTGGCAAAGAAGCAAAAGAATGAGAAAGATGTAAAGGTAAGGGAACAGATGACCGCTGAAATTAAGCGGCTACGAGAAGAACGGAACAACTATCCGGCACGTAATGAAATGGACAGCAGTATCAAACGGTTAAAATATGTGAGATACGCAGATGATTTTCTGATTGGAATTACCGGTAGTCTGGAAGACTGTAAAACAGTAAAAGAGGATATTAAGAACTATTTGAATGAAGCTCTTAAACTGGAACTGTCAGACGAAAAGACACTGATAACCAATGCGCAAAAGCCAGCAAAATTTCTCGGATATGACGTATTTATCCGCAGGTGTAATGATTTACGCAAGGATAAGTTCGGTAGAACGGTTAGGGCATTCGGACACAAGCCTGTCTTGTATCTGAATTTTGAAACGATGCGGAAGAAACTCTTTGATTACAAGGTCGCAAGAATAGCGGTTGTCAATGGTAAAGAGGTTTGGAAATCTATCGTCAGAACGTACATGCTGAACTTGGATGACTTGGAAATAGTCAGTCAGTTCAATGCCGAAATCCGAGGGTTCTATAATTACTACTCAATAGCCAATAATAGCTATGTCATCAATTCTTTCTATCACATTATGTCATACAGTATGTATAAGGTATTTGCGAACAAATACAAATCATCTGTAAAGAAAATCCTTCTGAAATATAAAAAGAATAAGGTTTTCCAAGTGGCATATGAAAATAGCAAGGGTAAGACACTTTACCAATCATTTTATCATGATGGTTTCAAACGCAAAAAGGTTGCAGGTAATATTTACTGTGACACTATTCCACGGACAGTTTCCATAACAGGTGGACGTAACAGCCTTATGGAAAGGCTGAAACTCCAAGTCTGCGAATTATGCGGTGCTACCGATAAACTCGAAATGCATCACGTTCGCAAACTTAAAGACCTGAAAGGTAAATCCGACTGGGAAAAGAGAATGATAGCCCGAAGACGAAAAACTTTGGCTGTCTGCTCAAAGTGTCATGCAAAGATAGACCCCGACCGAAGAATCAGACTGAATTAATTAGTGGAGAGCCGGATACAGGGAGACTTGTAAGTCCGGTTCGGAGGCGAGTACTCGGAAACCTATCATAGAAATATGACAAGGCGCTGGGTGCTTAGCCTACTGCTACACCACTGAAGAAACTGAAAAACTGGAACTTACCAGGCTTACGGAAAAGCTGGATGGAAACATCGAGCTGGCTATCAGACAGCTTGCCGAAAACAAGCGGCAGGAAAACAAACAATCCTTTAATCCATAAAACACAATGAGTAAGAAAGATTTATTAAGCCAATGCAGGGAAGCGCTCGGAGACGCCACCCTGACCAATCTGGACCTGCTGAACCTGATTGGGGAGATGAGAAAGGAACTGGAACATGACCGCATCTGCGGGCACTGAATGAACAGGGAAGACGGCTCAACGCTGACCATCCGTAAATCCAACCGGCTGACGGACGGCTTCAAGGGATACAAGGCTACGCTGTTCGCCGGAGAAAGGGCCTACGTTGAAATCAATATCCCGCTGCGCGGCGGTGACGACCTTTTCCTGCACGGGAACAGGGATGCCGGATGCATCGGGTATTTTTCAGGCAGCGAGGTGTTGCTGTTCGGCAGTTACGGTCTGTTTGCCCGTGACGACGACAGCCGGTATTTACTGACTAAAGAAAGGAGATAGGGCATGAAGAAGAGAACGATAATTTTGTTTATGGCATTGTCATCCCTTTCAGTGACAAGCAAGGCGCAATGGGCGGTGATAGACCCCACGAACCTCGCACAGAGTATCGTGAACTCGGCCAACGAAATCGTACAGACCTCCTCGACGGCACAGAACATGTGGAGCAACTTTCAGGAGACTGTAAAGATTTACGAGCAAGGGAAGGCCTATTACGATGCCTTGAAGTCGGTGCATGACCTGGTAAAGGGC
The DNA here is from genome assembly GCF_020091505.1 of Bacteroides faecis. Lineage (NCBI taxonomy): Bacteria > Pseudomonadati > Bacteroidota > Bacteroidia > Bacteroidales > Bacteroidaceae > Bacteroides > Bacteroides faecis. The sequence goes on from NZ_CP081916.1 coordinate 3,129,222, forward strand.
GCCCGCAAGGTGCAGCAGACCATCCTTCTGGTGGGTGACATCAGCGACATCTACGTGACGAACTTCAACACGATGACGGGCGACCCCAACTTTACGGTGGAAGAGCTATCGGCCATCGCTTTCGGGTACAACAGACTGCTCAAGGAAAGCAGCGACCTGCTGCTGGACTTGAAGGAAGTGACCACGGCAACCGGACTCTCGATGACGGACAAGGAACGGCTGGACATCATCAACCGGATATACGGCGAGGTGCTGGAATACAAGAACCTGACATGGTACTATACCCGCAAGAACATCGGCGTGTCGTACCTGCGGAGCAAGGAAAAGGGGGATGCCGCACGGGTGCTCTCCCTGTACGGGACACACGAGCAGCGTTACTGGTAATCATTCATCCGTTAAATCAAGAAGACTATGTTATTATTATCAATAGACTGGACAAACCTTCACGAGCTTCTGCGCTCGCTGTATGATGAAATGATGCCGCTGTGTGAAGACATGGCTTCGGTAGCGAAGGGAGTGGCGGGCCTCGGTGCCTTGTTCTATGTGGCCTACCGGGTATGGCAGTCCCTTGCCCGGGCCGAGCCGATAGACGTGTTCCCCCTGTTCCGGCCCTTCGTGCTGGGGCTTTGCATCATGTTTTTTCCGACTATGGTACTGGGCACAATCAACGGGATTCTTTCTCCCGTATGCAAAGCGACTTCCTCCCTGGTCGAACAGCAGACCTTCGACATGAGGAAATACCAGGAAGAGAAAGACAGGCTGAAACGCGAGGCGATGCTGCGTGACCCGGCGAAGGCCTTCCTTGTGAGCGACGAGGCGTATGACAAGAGGCTGGACGAACTGGGCTGGTCGCTGGGGGACATGGACACGATGATAAACATGTACGGACAGAAGAAGATATACGAACTCGGCGAGAAAATCCGGGGATGGTTCCGCGAACTGCTGGAACTCTTCTTCCAGGCGGCCTCGCTGCTGATAGACACGCTGAGGACCTTCTTCCTGATCGTACTGTCCATCCTGGGACCTGTCTCCTTCGCGCTGGCCGTCTATGACGGATTCCATAGCACGCTGACCACCTGGCTGTCCCGGTATATCTGCATCTATCTGTGGCTGCCGGTGAGCGACCTGTTCGGAGCGGTCCTCTCGCGCATACAGATACTGATGTTGCAGCAGGACATAGAGAAGATGCAGGACCCGGCATTCATACCGGACTCGTCGGGGAAAGTGTACTGCATTTTCATGATTATAGGTATCATCGGTTACTTCTGTGTCCCCACCGTTTCATCGTGGATTATCCAGGCGGGCGGTGCCGGAGCTTACGGACAGAAGGCAAACGGTGCCGGAAAGATGGCCGGTAACGGTGCCGCGGCGGTAGGCGGTGCAGCAGGCGGAGCGATAGCCGGACGTATCAAGAAAATGTTCTAACCTTACATCAATAATTGTATAACATTAAAAACAGAACAAGAAAATGGAATTCAAATCATTAAAGAACATCGAGACATCGTTCCGGCAGCTACGGCTGTTCGGGATGATATTCCTGGGGGCGTGTACGCTGGTAACGGTATTTTCCGTATGAAAGGCTTATGATTTCGCCGAGGCGCAGCGACAGAAAATCTATGTGTTGGACAGCGGAAAATCACTGATGCTGGCCCTTTCGCAGGACGTGCAGCAGAACCGTCCGGTGGAAGCGAGGGAACATATCAGGCGTTTCCATGAGCTGTTCTTCTCCCTGTCACCGGACAAGAGCGCCATTGAAAGCAATGTGCAGCGTGCCCTTTACCTTTCGGATGAAAGCGCCATCGGCTACTACCGGAACTTGCAGGAAAAAGGCTATTTCAACCGTATGATAGCGGGAAACATTTCGCAGACGCTGACGGTGGACAGCATAAGGGGGAACTTCGACAGTTATCCCTATCGGATGAAGGCCTATTGCCGGCAGCACATCATCCGTTCGAGCAGCGTTACCGAAAGGTCGCTTGTCACCACCTGCCATCTGAGGAACGTCACCCGGAGTGACAACAACCCGCAGGGCTTTCTGATAGAGAGTTTTACTATCATCGAAAACAGGGACATCGGACAGTATGAAAGATAAGGGGATAAAAAAGGTCTTCCACCCGTTCAGAACGGGGATAGACCGCCATATGGCCGGACTCCGCAGACGCTGGCTGCGGTTGAGCTGCCGGCAGCAAAAGGTTATCATCCTTTACCTGCTCGGACTCTTCGCCGCCATCGACCTTGCCTGCATCGTGGGCGGTTTCTGCGGAACAGACAAATTTCCGATTGAGGTACGGCATCTCCAAAGGATTGCGTTTCCCCAGACGGACAGTATCCAACCATTAAAAAACAATATATCCAATGACACAATCCGATAAGAAAGAAAAGGAGAAGGAAATGCGGAAAGCGGAGTCCGTACCCGAAAAGGGGAAACAGTTAAGCCGCAAGGCTGCCGACAAGCTGAAATTCTATGGCGTGGCGGCTGTTCTGTCCCTGCTTTGCGCCGGGTTCATCTGGTTTATCTTCAAGCCGGACACAACGGAAACGGTGGAAGGGACGGCAGGCATCAATACAACGATACCCGACGCTATCGCACCGGAAACGATGACCGACAAACAGAAGGCTTACGAACTGGAGCGGATGAAGAAGCGCAGGCAGGAAAAGGTAAGAACCTTGCAGGACATGGCGGACGATTACCTGATACCGGACACGTCGGACGGGCTGAAGCCGGAAAAGGCGGAACCGGAACAGGACGCTATCCGGGAGTCACGGCAACAGCAACAACAAATATCAAGACAGATAGCCTCGTTCTATCAGAAACCGAAAGACAATCCCAGGGTAAGCGATCTGGAACGGCAGGTGAAGGAGCTTAATGAAAAGCTGGAACGGAAGGGACAAGATCCGCTGGAACTGATGGAAAAGTCGTATGAGATGGCGGCACGCTATTTTCCCGGTCAGGCAGGCGGGCAGGTGAAAAGTATACAATCGGGCGGTCCGTCCGGCAACCCTGCCGCCATAGCCGCCGGACGTGCCACGGAAAGCGTGGTCTCGTCGCTGGCTGCACCACCGGCTCCCGACACGATACCCCGCAATTACGGTTTTGCCACGGCAGTAGGTGCCGGACAGCCTGCCGGAACCAATACGATACGTGCCTGCGTGGCTGAAGACCAGACGGTGACCACCGGGGCATGACTGAAGTTCCGGCTGCTGGAACCGCTGCAAGTGGGCGGCGTGCCTGTGCCTACCAATACTCCGCTATATGGCACGGTGCGTATCGAGGGGCAACGGATGGCGGTCACGGTAAACTCCATAGAGAGCGGCGGCAGTATTCTGCCGGTGGAACTGGTGGCTTACGATATGGACGGGCAGGAAGGACTTTTCGTCCCGAACACAGCGGAACGTACCGCCATGAAAGAAGCCGCCGCCAATATCGGGGGCAGTTTCGGGACAAGCATCTCATTCGCACGCAGTGCCTCGCAGCAACTGGTCATGGACGTGACAAGGGGCGTGCTTGGCGGCGGGTCGCAATACCTGGCCACAAAGATGCGTGAGGTGAAGGTGGCCGTGAAAGCAAATTATCAACTTCTATTAATCTCAAAAAAACAGTAATCAGATGAAGACAAGAATTATTTTATCATTAGTAATGCTTTTGACCGTATTGTCGGTAAAGGCGCAGGAATCCGTGGAAACAAGGATTTTCCCCACCAATCAGATTATCGCACCGCATCTCATCGAGGTGACTTTCTCGAAGACCGTACATATCCTGTTCCCTTCGGAAGTGAAATATGTGGATTTGGGCTCCTATGACATCATTGCCGACAAAGCTACGGGTGCGGAGAATGTGGTACGTATCAAGTCTGCCGTAAAGGACTTTGAGGGTGAGACGAACTTCTCGGTCATTACGGCTGACGGCTGCTTCTATTCCTTTAATGTGGTATATAAGAATGAACCGGCACAACTTTCCATTGAGATGGAAGACTGGCTGCGGAAGAACCCGATGGGCGGGGCGGCTGACGACCGCATGTTCGTGAAACTGAAGGAACTCGGCGGGGAGACACCGCTGGTGGTGAACCGCGTCATGTACACGCTGTATAAGAAGAACAAAAGGGACATCAGGCATATCGGCTGCAAGAAGTACGGCATACAGACCCTGCTCAAAGGAATCTATATCAACAATGACCTGCTGTACCTGCATACTTCCCTGCGCAACACCTCGGACATATCGTTCGACATTGACCATATCCGTTTCAAGGTGGTCGACAAGAAGGTGGCCAGGCGCACGGCCATGCAGGAGAATATTATAGAGCCGGTAAGGACTTACAACCGTCTGACAACGGTGGACGGCAAGGCCACGGTACGCAACATCTTCGTGTTGCCCAAGCTGACACTGCCGGATGACAAGATGCTGGTAGTGGAGATTTACGAAAAGGGTGGTGCCCGTCACCAGTCGTTCCGCATAGAGAATACAGACCTTGTGGCGGCAAAACCAATCAGTGAGCTGCACCTGAAATAATAACCTATATATAATATAATGTATATGCAAAGAATATTATTCATATTGACAGCTGCTGTATTGTCGCTCCTTGCGGGTGAAGCATACGCGCAGCGTGACTTGCCGGGGCAGACGGGCATACAGTTTACGACGGGCGGGGTGAATCATTTCCTTTCATGGAAGAGTGGCGGTGAACGCCACTACTTCACCTCGCTGGCCTTTACACATACCAACCGTAACCGTACCTATTGGCTGTATGGCCTGGATTATCAGATAAAGGAGTACACCTATGAAAATAAGGCGATACCCAAAGCGCAGTTCACAGGGGAACTCGGTTACTTTATTCCCGTATTGTGGGACAAGGGCCGGAATGTATGTCTACGTATCGGACTCTCGGCATTGGGCGGTTTCGAGACGGTCAACCGGGGAACCTCCCTGCTTCCTGACGGGGCGACGGTGACAAACGGTGACTGCTTTATCTATGGCGGTGGGCTGACTGCGGCCTTTGAGACTTATCTGACCGACCGGGTGATGCTCCTGCTGCAAGTCAAGGAAAGGGCCCTGTTCGGAACGGATGCGGGTAATTTCCATACGCAGGTAGGACTGGGAGTCCGCCTTATCATTAACTAATGAAAAGAGAAAGGAGAAACTTAAAAATGAAAAATGTACTATATATATGTATAGGCGCACTCTTTGCGGTGCTGGCCTTCGGTTCCTGCAACGATGCTATAGACATCCGGCAGGATTATGATTTCAGCCTCTCGTCATGGTATCTGCAAGAACAGATTGAAACGGGTGAAACGGTGGAGATACGCTTTTATCTTGACCGTGAAGGGGACTATGAAAAGGCGGAGTATGAAATCGGTTACATCCAGATGGAAGGCAAGGGAGAGGTGACGGACAGTGAAGGCGTAAGACTCGTCAACCGGGAAGTGAGGCCGTTGGCGGAAGTGCCGGAACTGGATAGGGAAAATCCGGTCAGGCAGGTATTCACCCTCTTTTACCGTTCGACAAGTGCCAGACGCTCGGAACTGAAATTCTTTGTCCGGGACAATTTCGGACAGGAAAGGGAACTGACAGTAACATTTGACACTGCGAATGATACGGCTGGAGAATAGCCGTTGTCAGGCCGGTCAGGAAAAACGGTGGGGTATCCCGCCGTTCTTGATTTTATGAAATTTGCTTAATGAAAACAAAGGAATGAGTAATTGTTTCCTATTGCACGGAATTTGTTTCTATATTTAGCCGGAAGTTAATTAATCAATCAGATACGTATGAAAACAGCACTCAGGATATTCCGCATTTTATTCAAATTGCTTCTGCTCTCTTATGTGGCGGTGGTAAACATTATTCTTATATCGGCCTTTTATGTCCTGCTACTGGCTGTCGTGGAATGGGTGTCCCCTTCCTTCCTGCCGGGATTGTTTGCCCGATACGGCTTTGCGCATCATCTGGTCTGTTCATTGCCTTTCTATATGGTCTTGCTTTATATTCTGTACAGCCTTTCACCGCTGAACGTATGGCTGATGCGGATGAAAGAGGGTTACAGACCGCTGGGCGGTGAGGAACGGGTACGGCTGGAACGCCTGCTTTCGGAAATGGGGATGGAGAGGAAACTGAATATCTACCGCAACAGGGATGCACGCACGAACGCCGTGACCTTCGGTTTCAATACCATCGGTCTGACGGACGGCATACTCCGGGTGGCTACGGATGAGGAACTCAAAGGGATAATCAGTCACGAGGTGGGGCATATCTCGCATTATGATTTCGTCTATCAGGTTCTTCTTTTCTCGATGCAGTCGCTGGGCTACCGTTGTCTGTACGGGCTGTTCCTTCTTCCTGCACTGTTTTTCGGATTGATAGGCAATCTGGTAATCGCCGTGGTCCCGGCTGTCCGTTTCGCCGTAGCGGGGATGGCAAAGCTCTGGTGGAGCCTTTATAAACTGCTGCATCATACGATTTACGGCATCAGCCGGATAGCAGACGTGAATATCAACAAATATGCCGAATACCGTTGCGACACGTATGCGGTACGTTACGGTTGCGGGGAGGGCCTGCTCTCGTTCCTGCGTCGGCTGGAGGTGGCGGAAACGGGTGGGGAGCGGCCTTCGTTCACCGAATATATCATGAGCACGCATCCATCAACCGAAAAACGGATTGTCCGGCTGGAAAAGTTGTTGTAACCTGCGATAAAGAATAGATGCCTATATCATTTTGCGGATATTGGTACAAGGAGTGGCGGACATGCGTATCCGCTGCATTTCCAAAGAAAAGTCCTCGTAATAACAGATGATATGGCCTGCGGCAAGCGCACCGGTGAGGCTGTCTTTCTCTGAAAGCGTCTCCTTGCTGTCCGCCTTCTTTATCAGGTCATCATATAAGGCGCAATACACTTTGTCGGTATCTGCCGGATAGCGTGTGCCGGTGATGACGGCTGAAAGATGTATCTCCGGGCATTTGTCCGCTTCACGGAGCATGATGGCCGTATCTGCCGCCAATAATCCGATATAGGTATTCAGATTGCAGGAGAACATGCGGTATCCTTCATCATAAAGTGCAAGAATAATACGGTAGAGTTCCATACGGATATTGTTTTCCCTGAACCGGTCGTATCGGCTTGTCTTTTCAATGGTACAGCCTGTAACGGCAACATTCCTGTCATACATATTTCCATGAGTTTTTTTGTTAATGCCTTGTCCGTAATTACTGTTAAGTACCGAAAAAAGCACGGAACTTAACAAGTCCGAACACAGGCACGACCAAGCGCCTCGCAGGAGACGAGTTAAGTCCGTGCCAATGGATATGACAAGGACTCCGCTCGTTTATTCTCCTGCATTAAAATTGGTCGTTTCGTGTTCGGGAATAAACAGCTAAAAGCTATTCTAATATGTTATCATTCAAATTCTTTAATCTTATAACCTTCTTTTTTTGATTCAACCCTGCAAAAATAGAAAAAAGCCGGGCAACCGCATAGGGATTGCCCGACTTTTTTGAGAGGAAGTATTCAGGTGTGGGGTGTGGCAGGTCATTCCACCGGCTCGCCGCCATAGCGAAGGCGGCAGATTTCCTTGTGGATTTCACACATGATATGCAGCTGCATCCGCTTGCTGATATGGCGGCTTTGGGAACGCATGAACAGACGGTTTTCTATCAGGCTGCAAAACTTCGTGCCCTCCCTGCTTACAATGCAGACAATCTGATTTTCAAGGAAAAAATCCCTGTCGGTGGAATACTCCACGTCCGGGAACATTCTTATATATTTCATTCGCTAATATTTTAAAAGGTTTTACGGTGGCGGTGTGGGTGGGGTCGTCCGGCCCTGCCCTCTGTTCTCTTGGGGCGGTGAAAAAGATGTGCCGGATGTTGTTTCCGGCACATGCTTTCCGCTTGGTGTCAGGCGGCTTTTCCGCTTTCGGGCTTCTCTGTTTTCGGGGCGGTGGTCTTCTTTTCCGTCTTTTCTGTCGTCTGCTGTTTTTCGGCTTCCCTGGCAGCTTTCTTTTCCGCTTTCTTCATTTCCTTTATCCTTTCCTCCAAACGTTCATGCCGTTTCTGATATTCTTCCTCGTGGGTGGCTTTGACAAGTCCGTATTGGTCGGGGAAGTGCATGTTTGCGAAGTCCCTCAGCAGCTTGGATGCGTTGTTGTCTCCGTGGCCGTTCTCACAAAGGAAGTGGCTGATGAAGTCCCGTTTGATTACCGTCTTTTGTGCGTCCGTCAGTTTGGCAACGATTTTCATCCGCTGTTTCTCGTCCAATGCGAAAGGCTGGTCCTTGATGCCGAAAAGCGGGAAATGTCTCCTTTGAAGTTGGGCAAGCATGGCAAAATAAACCATACCGTCTTCGTACTGCGTGAACGGGCTTTCGGGATAGTCGTTCTCCCGGACAATCTTTTTCGTATCGGCAACGGTCTTTTCGATGGAAAGCTGTTTGAAACGCTTGTCCCTTTCCTGCAATGTCCCGATAGTGACGGGGGCGGTTTCCTTCCTGTTTATCTCCACGTAGCAGAGTTCGGGTTCTGTCTGTCCTACCTTTACATAGGTCTTTATCCTGCCTTCCTCCTTCATGCGGTCAAGTTCCTCCACCTTTCGGGCATATTCCTCGTTTCTGCGCTCAAATGTCTGCACCGCCTGTTCGTACTCTTTCGTTTGGGTGAACTGCTCTTTCTTCGGTGCTTCGGGTGCTTTGGGGAATTCCCTTGCCGATACGTTGTAGTCAAGTTCCTTGATTTCATGCCCTTTCTTGTCCAATTTCTGTAGTGCCATATCGTTACGGCTTCCGTAGTAGGGGCGTGCGACAACCAGCTTCGGATCGGATTTCAAAAGTTTCTCCGTCTCTTTTGCCACATGGGCTGCGTTCTTGGCTTCCAGACATTTGCGGTTGGTGCAGTGTCCGCACCCGTTATGCTCGGCAAAGAGGTTGTAATTGGCTGCGTTGTGTACGCATGTCTTGCATTCCGTCTTGTCGAACTTGTATTGCCCAAGGTCGGTGGTATAGTATTTTTCAAAGTACCTTTTGAAGAGGTTCAATGTATATCCCGTCCAATCCTCACCGTTCCCCTCTTTGAGGTGCTTCTCGTACACGTCTTTTTGTATATCGGGCTCATAGGTGCTTATCTCCTCGGCTACGCTGACAGTGATTGTTTCATTGTCCAACAGTTCACCGACAGGCGCATAGAGTTCGTTCAGTTTCAATCGGGTATAGATATATTTCTCGCTCCGTCCGAAACGGGCGGTCAGTGAATACATGTCATATCTGCCCTTTTCAAGCAACCGCTTGAACGCTTTTGCTTCTTCAGTGGGGCGTACCTGCTCACGCTGCAAGTTCTCGCTTAACGACATGTCTTCCGCTTCATCGTCCGTCACATTGTTATATATGGTTGCCTTTATGGTCTTTGCTCCTGCAAGCAATGAGGCACGGTAACGGCGTTCACCGTATATGATTTCATAACCGCCTTCCGTGCGTGGGCGTACTGCAATGGCCTGCAGGATTCCCACTTCCCGAATGCTTTCCGCAAGTTCCTGCAAGGATGCGTCATTGAACGTCTTGCGGTGGTTGTCCGTGCTTGGGTGTATGGTGGTGATGTCAAGGTCTGTTTCGGCTGTGGCCGTTGCAAGCGGTGTCTTGAACGTGGCCTGCTGCGGTGCTTCTTCCGTAACGGTGGGAACGGTTGCCGTTTCGGGTGCTTCTGTCACTTCGGTAGCCGTGGGCACGTCCTGCGGTGTGAGTAGTGTCATCGGTTTCGGGATGATTGCCAAAGCGGTTACCTTTACTGCATTTTCTTTCTCTGCTTTCTGTACGCTGTTCGTCTGTACTTTCTTGTTCGTTTTCATAATGATAAGTTTTAAATGTTGATAATTAATTGAATAGTTTTCCGTCTGAAAGGTATTCCCAACCGTTGGCGTTGCTTTCTTCCGTGAAGTATTCCAAAGTCCGGGTGCTTTCCATATCATCCCGACAAGCACGGAAAAAACTGTCGAGACATTCGTTCATAAGGCAGTCAAACGTGATATTTTCGGTGGGGGATTTCAAGAACTGATAAATCGGATCAAGAATACAGTTATCTATATAATAGCCCGTAAGGGGACAACAGGCATCTACAAATATCCTGCTTTTTCGTCCTTTCCTCCCTTTCCAAAAATATTTTGGCGTGTACAGGTCGTTCCAATGGTTGTTCATCAGATAGGCCGCCAACCGCCAACCGTTTAGCCCGTCTATGCAGTCTTCCTGCCTGCTGCGGTAGTCATAGCTGTAATTACATGCGTCATATCTCCAATTACGGCACACAATGCCGAAGCGTTCGCAAAAGGTATCAAGGGTCTGACGGTTCTCGTGTGTCCAACCGTAAAAATATCGGTTGCACAACCATTCGGTGTGTGCTTTCTCTTTGGCTTCCTCGGATAACTCGGTTATCCGATAGAGGGTGTATGTTCTTGTTTCCGTTCTCATGTCGTTACTTTTTTTATGGGTTCGTTGATAGGCGGGCGGATTGTTCCGCCCTGCCGTTCATGCTGTCATACACGGATGCACGTGGCGAGTGCTTCCCTTACTTTCGTTTCCTGCTTCTTGGAATATATCCACCCTGCACGCCTTTCGCCCTTATAGGTGAGGTTTGCACGGAACAGACCGTTCAAGTCTTTCAGAATGTCCTTTATCGGCCTGGTGTCACCGAATACGGCAATCGCCTTCTCGCTGTATTCCACGATTTCAAGACTGAGGGTTGAAAGGTCTGCGGTTGCTGTGGATTGTTCTGCCGTATCGCTGTTTCTCTGCGGTGCTTTCATACAAAGGTTGGCTTCATCCCCTGCGGTGTGCGCATACCGTTCTATGAATTTTTCAAGGTCGTGGATAGGCTCTTTCTCAACCGTCCAACCGCTGTACTTGTTCCTGCCCAAATACATACCGTCTCCCATGCTGTAATTTTCACGGTGTTCGTAATCTGCGTTATATTCCGCCAAATAGGCTGTTCCCTCAAAATTGGCGGCATGCTTGCGCATTTCTGAAAAGAGGTTGCGTGTATGTTTGGAAAAGCCTAAAATGACGGTTCTTGCTATACTGTAGTCATAATAGTCCGTATAGCTGTCGCACTCGTTTACCCGTAGTGTGCCGATAATGACCGCCTTTGCATCCGTCGGGACAAGGGGGCGCAAACGCTCCGCACCGATTTTGGCTATACGTCCGTATTCCTCTCTTGTTTCCTTCGCTTTCTTTTCTTCTTCGGCTTTCTTCTCTTTTGCCTTGGTGAGTAAAGCGGCTGTTTCCAACGGATCTAAAAACGTGGGATTCGCATCATCGTAATAGATGCCTATCCCGAATTTCTCCGACAACGGGCGGATAAGGTCGGAAGTGTGAAACTCGTGTGTTCGCAAATTGACAAGATGATAGGTTATTCCCCACCCGTTGCGGCTTACTTCATACACAACATAGCTGTCATAGCTGTAGCCTTCCAATACTACCACTTGATTGACTGAAACGGTCTGAACGCTTCTGTCGTAACTTCTGTTAGCTCCCAATAAATGTACTTTAGTCATAATGATTTGATTTTAAAATGATTCATATTCTGTCAGAGTATCACGCAAAGAACAAGGATGAAAAGAGCGAACACGCAAAGGATACGCCACACGGCACGGATGAGGAAAACCACCACCGCCAAAACTGCCGACATGGGCAGCACACCACCCAAAAAGGCACACACGAAACGCACCGCCACATAGACCACGAAACCGACCGGCGACCACTTCACCAAATTTTTAATGCCGGTTGGAGCGGAGCCGAAGCCTCGTTTCAAATCCTGCTGTATTTCAATTCTCTTTTTCATAACATTGACTTTTTTTTTTATGCCTTGTCGGTGGCTTCACCTTGCTCGTTTCAGGGGGCGGATACGGACGGGGAGAAAATATGCAAGGCTTTTGGTGAAAAATTTTCAACCGCCCGGCTGGACGGATTGAAAAATTTTCGCCAAAACCCGCAGGGCGCGAAGCGGCCTTGCAGATTTTTAGGGGCCCCGTCCGTAGCTTCGCACCCTGAAACCGGCAAGGTGGAGCTACTGACGGGATAAATAAAAATGGGAAAATCGTTATATGGGAAAAAGAGAATTGAAATGCGGCAGGATTCAAGAGCTGTTGCTTGATAGTATTTAAAAGACTGTCTGTTGTATATAAACTGTATAACTAACTGTCCTGAAGTTCGTTTCAAAGTTGGTGATGATTTTGAATTGATACAAATCAAACAAGTTTGTGATTTATATTGATTAAAAATGTCTAAGGAATACCCGCTTTGTTTATCTGAATGTTGGTAATATATTTAATTAGAAGAAAAAGAGGCTTATAAGAATTTTAAAGAACTTATTGATAAGGTGTCGGCAAACCATTGCTTTGAAAGGAAAAAACAAAAAGTTATCCTATGTTACTTTGTTTATCCGTTTCACGGATTTGTAGGATTGGTTAACTATTCGGTTAAAAGAGGAAATGCCAAAGTGTAGTTAATTTTTATTTACCATTAATTAAAAAAAACTTAATACTTCTTTGTTATGTTGAAAAATACGAAATAGAACCCTGCTCCTGAAAGGAATGGGGTAAAAAAGCTCCAAGCGAAATATTTTTAATATTATTTTGAATTTAGTAAGTTTAGGCTGACGGCTATGCCCTTTTTGCCCCCTCTTACGTTAAGTAGAAGGGGAGTTAGACTAGAAATAATGTATGAATATTAAGAGCTTAGATAATTTCTTATTTTAATATCAATATCATTTGTCTCAAATTGGATTAGAATTGTTGTATGAGGATAAGAATTTGGATTGCATGTTTTTATAATTAATAATATTTAATTAAGTAAAAGTGGAAATGAAACAAAAAAAGTTTAAAGAGAAAAAGCCAGGGAAGAATTTTTTTCAACTAGCAGAAGAGCGAATTCTACACTTCAAAAAACTAGGTAAAAAGAAGACTGCAAGCAATTATACTTGCGCTCTCAGGCATTTTAAACAGTTTAGAGAGGAAGAAGATATTGCTGTTGAAGATTTGAGCGTAGGGTTGATGAAGGACTTTCAGGCACATCTTATTAACGTTGGATTGGGGATGAATACAATCTCCTTGTATAATCGACAACTTCGTGCTATCTATAATTATGCACTGGATGAAGAGATTGTTCTGATAGACAGACGTCCTTTTCGTAAGTCTTTTACAGGCCAGGAGAAAACACGTAAAAGGGCTGTTTCTCATGAAAAAATCAGAAAACTTACCCATTTTTCTTTGGTAGGAAAGAACAAGTTGGAATTTGCACGTGACCTCTTCCTTTTTAGTATCTATATGCAGGGAATGCCGTTTGTAGATATTGCCTATTTGAAGAAAGAACAAGTGAAGAATGATTTTATTTCTTATAAACGGAAAAAAACTAACCGGCATTTGACTGTCAAACTGCATGAAAAAGCAAAGGCAATTATTCATAAATACAAGGTGAACGATCCGGACTGTCCGTATCTATTTCCCATTCTCTATAATCCACAGAGAAAAGTTTCTGTGGAATATTCCAGTGCCCTGCGGACTCATAACAATCGATTAAGACAAATATCGGAACTTATGGGGTTTGATGAGCTGTTGACATCATATGTTGCACGCCATACCTGGGCTTCTCAGGCAAGACAATGTGGAGTGCATGATACTGTTATCAGCGAAGCAATGGGACACAATAATCTTGAAACAACGACAATATATCTTACTTCACTGGATACAGGTTTGATAGCTTCCGCTAATTTTCAGGTAATCGCTTCCTTTGCAAGGAAACAAACATGACTTGTTGCAGAATTTTATTAAAAAAACTCTAATTTTCAAAGATTATGCTTGCTGATTTTATGTAAAGTATCTATATTTATATACTTTTTGTTTCCTCCTCTTCTCAAGAGGGAGAATATTATGCTTCATTCTCTTTTCAAGTGCAAAATTAACGAGAATTTACTATCCACAACACACAAAAACAGTCCATTTATCTACGAAAATGGACCAAATGTTTACTAGAATTAGGAAGAGAAAGCCCCTAATTATACCGAGTGATCTTGACATTTAAAAGTTACCCTTTGATGAAAGATCTCCATTCAAATCGTATTTTTCTGGGTGATTTTCCGAAATGTTCGCAGCAAAAGGCCGTCATATAGTTTTCCGAGAACTTGTATTTGTCTGCAAGTTCTGCAACGGAAGTTTTAGTGAAGATAAGATCATGAAATATTCTTTCTTTTTTCTTCTGTATCAGCCAATGCTTGGCAGAGGTTCCAAACGCTTGGTAAAACTTGCGTTTAAATGTGGTTGGAGACATGTGAAGTATATCCATCAATTCCTTGACTGTTTCAGTTTGGGTATAAGCGCTCAGTACTTTGACTTTAAAGTCATTGTCTATTCCGAGTATGGGCGAGAACAAAGCAGCCAATTGTTCTTTTTCATAAAGTCCGCGTAATTCCATGAAGATGATATCTCGCTTGAGTTTCTGATAGTGAATGCACCCTAAACCTGTGTTTAGCGTTTCAATGGCCGATTCAATTTCCTGTTTCAACACTTTGTGTAGTCGGAGTAGGCATAACCGAGTCTTGTCCGTATCGGTACAGTCATTCTGCTTGTACTTTACCAGTTGTCTAATGGCAAACTTGTTGCACAAAGGCATTTCCCAATCAAAAAGAGAATAAAATACTGTCGTATCTGTTTTAGTCTTTGAACAATAACTTTCACCGGCAGGTATTAAATACATTTGTCCACCGACCACCTTTTGATTGATGGTATAGCCCATGGACAGTTCCAATTCTCCGGAAAGGAGAAAGACTAATGCAGAGTGTTCTGTTTTGTCCCTGAAATAATAATCTCCGGCTTTTAAACTTACAACTTTTATGAGGGCCTGTTTGTCAGCTGCATAATTTTCACATTCCAGATGTTCACCAGCACATACCAGACCATTCTTTAAAATTTGTTTTTGCCTCATTTTGCTACTATTTTAATTACTATACATTAAATATCCCATACAGATACTACTTAGATTATTGTGTCTCTGTACGTAATATGTTATATATCAACAAAAAAATCCTCATTAAAAAAGACTGTTCTCCCTCTTGAGAAGAGGATAGACTATTATTTATATAGAGATTTGTTTACTAATTTGATTTTTTAACAGGCTAGATGGATAGTATTTTTGATTCAATAAGTTTTCAAAAGCGAGATGAGTCATTGCTATTTGGAACTACTTATCTATACATATTCAGATAAAATGTCAATGCCACTGTATAGTACAGACGATTTATCTGATTTAGGAAAAAATGATCAGGCCGGTACAGTTTGTGAAGCTGTTCCGGGAAAAGAAGTGTTTCCTGAATTTGAGGATAACTCTCCTTGGTTCTATCTTTTTACTTATCGCTCCAAAGCTGATAAAGTAAGTAAGAAGCTGCAAGAGAGATTCCAAACTTTTATCCATAAAACGGTAGTGTATAATCGTCATGGTAAAAATATAATTAAGGAAGAGAAACCTTCCGTACCCGGACTGATATTTGTGCGTGGGGATTGTTGTGATGCAATCCAGAAATTCCTTGATACTAACTTCCCCGGAATGTATCTAGTCAGGGATTATTATACAAAAAGAACAGTATCCATTCCACATAGAATGATGCTTCCTTTTATGAAAATCTCGCAATTGAGTGCGGATAGGATTCGTTTCATGCCTAATAGTTTTGGATATTATTCTTCCGGGCATACTTTGGTCACTGTCACGTCAGGTGTTTTGGCCGGTCTTGAAGGTTATATTGTGCGTATTGCACGTGAAAAGCGTCTTGTCATATCTGTAGGAAATATGACCGTAGCTATATCAGGAGTCAGCAAGGAGACTTTTGAAAATGCGGAAGAGTATATCAAATTGCGCAAGCTGCAACAAAATGATGCCTCTTCATCAAACTTCATTCATCTGACCTCAAGGCAGATGGAGATAGATAGTTGTTTTTTTCAACCTGAAAACCGAATAGATATCTTGGCCATTTCCCGAAGTTTGGATAAATGGATTACGCAGGCAAAATTTTTGGTGAAGGATGGAAAATACAGTGAAGCCATAGATATTACTATGTTTATTCTTGAAGAGATAGGGTGTAGAATACTCCATAAGGGAAAAAGTTCAAATATGGATAAAGTACAAGACATTATTGAGAATATTTGTAATGAGATAATTCTTGTTTTAGCCACTATGGAAGAGTCTGCGAAGGTTCCTACAGAACAGAAAGAACGCATAGTAATGGAGAAACAGTCGTTAGTTATACGGTTTCCGTTTTTGCCTATTTCAGATTAAAAATATATTCCCCTGAATGATTATGGTCATAGCAGTAGATTTTGACGGAACCATTGTGGAGCATAAATATCCGTATCTCGGTAAAGAGATTCCGTTTGCCATCCTTACTTTGAAGCGTTTACAGAAGGAGCAACATCAACTGATATTATGGACAGCACGAGAAGGTAAACTATTGGAAGAAGCTGTGAATTTTTGTTCTGATCGTGGACTGGAGTTTTACGCAGTGAATGCCAATCATCCTGATGAAGAGACAAAGACGTATTCTGCTCCCTGTAGAAAGTTGAAAGCCGATTTGTTTATCGATGACCGTAATGTAGGTGGCTTACCCGATTGGGGTGAGATATATGAAATGGTGAGTAATGGATGGAGCAGTCGAGATTATTTTAGTAGCCGGTATTCACCAGGAGAGTCAGAGAAGCGATCAAGGTTACGAGCGTTTTTGGATTCTTATTTTTCTAAAGCAAAGCGATGAGTACAGAATACAATATCCCCAAAACAAACAACAAGCGGATTGCAAAAAATACACTCATGCTCTACATGCGCATGATGTTCAGTATGTTGGTGTCGCTTTATACCTCACGCGTGGTGCTGAACATGTTGGGGGTAGAAGATTATGGAATCTACAATGTGGTTGGTGGATTTGTAGCTATGTTTTCATTAATCTCCAATTCGCTATCTGCTTCAACCGGTCGTTTTCTGACTTTTGAATTGGGAAAAGGAGACATGCAGCGATTAAAACAAGTTTTTTCTACTTCACTGACTATTCATGCAATATTAGCAGTTGCCGTTCTCCTACTTGCAGAAACTATTGGCATTTGGTTTTTAAATGAAAGGATGACGATACCTACAGTTCGTTTGCATGCAGCCAATTGGGTTTTTCAAGCTTCTGTTTTTGCTTTTATGATGGGGCTCTTTTCCGTGCCTTACAGTGCATCAATAGTTTCACATGAAAAGATGAGTTTTTTTGCTTATTTGGGGATTTTTGACGTACTTATGAGGTTGGGTGTCGTGCTCTTCATTGCTTATTCACCTTGGCAGTTTGATCGGTTAATCATATATGCCATGTTGTTGGTTGGTGTGAGCGTGATTTGGCAATTAGCCAACATGGTATATTGCAGTAGGCATTTTCAAGAGTGTAAATTGCAGTTCGCTTTCCATTCAGACAATTGGAAAGAAATGAGTTCTTTTGCCGGGTGGAATTTTATAGGCTGTACAGCTGGATTGCTGAAAGATCAAGGCGTTAATTTGCTTTTAAATCTTTTCATGGGGCCGGTGCTTAATGCTGCCCGTGGTGTTGCCTTATCGGTCAATACGGCTGTGGGTAGTTTTGTTGGTAATTTTATGGCCGCTTTAAGTCCGCAAATTACTAAATCGTATGCTGCCGGAGAATACTTCTACATGATGTCGTTAGTAGAGCGGGGGGCCCGTTTTTCTTTTTACATTCTGTTTTTATTGGCATTGCCCATACTATTTGAAACGGAATTTATTCTGACTTTATGGCTGAACGACTTTCCGCCACATACCGTAAATTTTGTGCGACTGATATTGTTATTGTCATTGTCTGATGTATTATCTAATACATTGATAACTCTGCAGAATGCTACAGGAAAGATTAGAGATTATCAGATTACCGTAGGTGGTGCATTGATGCTGAATTTTCCGGTTTCATATCTTTGTCTAAAGATAGGTTGTGTACCGGAGAGTGTGTTTATAGTGGCCTTGATTGTATCGGTGTTGTGTCTGATACTTCGACTCTTGTTTTTGCAACGGATGGTACAGCTTTCAGTAAAGCAGTATTTATATAATGTATGTTTGAATGTGCTGTATGTGTCATTGATGGCTGCGCTTATACCTACACTGGTTTACTTTCAAATGGAAGAGGGGTGGGTACGTTTCTTGAGTATCATATTTTGTTGTGTGGTATGCAGTTCTCTTTCTATTTATTTTGTAGGATGTTCGATTTCTGAGCGTAAGTTTATTACAGATAGGGTAAGAGTGATGAAGAAACGAATTATCGGATGATAAAGGTAAAAGATAAATCCGCTTGTTGTGGTTGCGCTGCCTGTGTGCAAATCTGTCCCAAACAGTGTATCTCATTGGATGAGGACAAAGAGGGCTTTCTGTATCCTACAGTCAATCGTAACCTATGTATTGAGTGCGGTAAATGCGAAGCGGTATGTATAGAACTTCATTCTTTTGAAGTACGCGAACCTTTGAAGGTTTTTGCAGCTCAACATTTTGATGAATCGGTACGGGCAGCAAGTTCTTCCGGAGGTATTTTTACACTGTTGGCTGAGGCCGTCATAAATGATGGTGGAGTAGTTTTTGGTGCCCGTTTTGACAGTGATTGGAGCGTGGTACATGATTTTACGGAAACCCATGAAGGATTACAGGCATTCCGGGGTTCAAAGTACCTTCAGAGTAGAATAGGAAATACATACCGGCAAGCCGAAAAATTCTTGAAGGCGGGTAGAAAAGTACTGTTTTCGGGTACTCCCTGTCAGATAGCCGGTCTTAAACGGTATTTGCACAAAGATTACGAGAATCTGTTGACTGTTGATTTTGTGTGTCATGGTGTGCCCAGCCCATTGGTTTGGAAGAAATATTTAGAGGAAACCATCGCACGTCAGTGCGAAAAAAATACAGTTTTGCTTCACTCTAATCCCTTGATTTCTGAAAGAGGTAGCATGGCAGGTATTCGTAAGCGGAAGATAGACGCTATTTCTTTCAGAAATAAGAACTTAGGATGGAAAAAATACAGTTTTGCTCTCACTCTCTCCGAGGTGACAACCGACGGAGAGAAAAATACAGTTTTGCTCTCGACTATATTCCCGGAGAACGAGTATATGCAGGCATTCCTTGCCGATTTTTCATTGCGTCCCAGCTGCTACGCTTGTCCGGCAAAAGGAGGCAAGTCGGGAAGTGACCTGACCATCGGTGATTTTTGGGGGATTGAGAAGATAGCTCCCGAGATAGATGATGATAAAGGATGCAGTTTAGTAATAGTTCATACGGATAAAAAGGTGAACAGGTTGAGCAATAATTCAATTTTATCGGAAATTTCTTTGAGGCAAGACCCTTTTAAAGGCAATCCGAGCTATTATATATCCCCTTATCAACCTGTTAATCGGGCTTTCTTTTTCAGTCAGTTCGGAAAGAATGGCTTCTGTAAGGCATGGAAAAAAACGATGTCTACTAAATTACAGGACCGCATACTAAGAAAGATTTATCAGCTTTTATGAAAATAGCTATCATTACATTGCCATTGAATACCAATTACGGAGGTATTTTGCAGGCTTATGCGCTACAGACTGTATTGCAGCGTATGGGGCATGATGTGCAGCATTTGCAGCCGAAGGTTGAGTTTCATCCGCTTCATCCGGTTTGGAAGATGCCCTTTGTCTGGTCAAAACGGTTACTGAGGAAATGTTTTGGGGGAGAGTGGAGATTACCCGTATTTGAACATCCTCATCGTTGGATACGTAGATACACGGATGTGTTTATTTACAAGCATATAGAAATGCGCCCTTTGTCAGATGAAGAATGGAATGCATCTTTAGCGAAAGACTATGATGTTTTTATGGTGGGCAGCGATCAGGTTTGGCGACCTTGTTATGCTTTGCCCTTAGAAAGGTATTTTTTATCTTTTTTGGATGACACAGGCTCTAATCCACGAATAGCCTATGCAGCTTCTTTCGGTACTGAAAATTGTGAGTTTTCAACTAATCAAATACTTGATTGCAGAAAGCTTTTGCAGAAATTTTCATTTGTTTCTGTGAGAGAACAGTCTGGAACGGAAATCTGTAAACGGATATTTGGTGTAAATGCCAGTCATGTATTAGATCCCACCTTGTTGTTATCTAAGGATGATTACTTAAAACTGATACAGGACCAGAGCCCAAGCAAAGGGAATCTGATGGTTTATATTTTAGATGAAACACCAGATACCCGGCTTTTTATAAGTCAGATAGCAGCATCGGAAAAGTTGATTCCGTTTAATACAAATTATTCATTAGGAAATCGTTTAGGAATTCCGCAGCTGCCAGTGGAAAATTGGCTTCGTGGATTTGTAGATGCTAAACTCATTATTACAGATTCTTTCCATGCTTGTGTGTTTGCTATTATTTTCAATAAGCCTTTTATATGTATAGGCAATAGTGAGCGTGGTATGGAACGTTTTCATTCATTGTTGGACTTGTTTGGATTACAACATTGCTTAATAAACTTAAACTCATTTTGTGGAGTTTCTTTTATAGATTGGAATAGTATTAATAATAGATTAGAAGAATTCCGCGAGTGCTCTTTGAAAGATTTAAAAAGAGTATTAAAAACTTTTGAGCGTGGTCGTGAGTCGAATTAGTGTATTGTTTACGTTATGAAAATTGAAAGGCAGTTGGATGCAATTTATAAATAGTGTACCTTTCTATAATTTTATGAAAAGAGAATCCCCGTTAGTATCAGTTGTTATTCCAATGTATAATGTTGAGAATTATATAAAGAAATGTGCTTCTTCACTGTTTGAGCAATCATTGTCCAATATTGAGTATATTTTTGTGAATGATGCGAGCACTGATTCTACAGTTTTAATTTTGGAAAAAATACTTGATTTATATCCAAATCGAAAAAATCAAACAAAGATTATATCTCACTCAACAAATAGAGGAAGTGTCGTATCTAGACATACAGGGTTACAGTCATCAAGTGGAAAATATATATTATTCTGTGATAGTGATGACTGGGTGTCTCCGGAAATGCTTTTGCGTCTATTAATGGAAGCTGAGGGTGGGCAATATGACATAGTTTATTGTAATTATTTGGTAGTTAGTCATGGTGAAAATAGAATCTGCGTACAAACGGTTTATTCCTCAAAAATAGCGTATATTCAAGCTATTATTGCAGGCGAGTTGGGAGGATATCTTTGGAATAAACTAGTTAAGAGAGAATTGTACGAGCGTGTGGCTTTCAGTATGGGCTGTGACATGTGGGAGGATTTATATATTAGCATCCAATTGTTTTGTTATGCTGAAGCTGTAGGGTCAGTAAACGCTGCTTTTTATTATTATAACCAAGAAAATTTAAATTCAATTGTACATTCATGTAGCCCTAAGCGTTTATATGCCATGGTTGAGAATGTACGTTTAATAGAATCCTTTTTAACATCTTACAATATAGAGATGAAAACTTATTTGGAAAGTCGCAAAATGTATTGTAAGAACTTAATGATAGTTCAAAATGTAGCAGTACAGAAATGGAATATGATTTTTAAAGAAGTCAACCTTTTGTTTTGTAGGAATCAGAATATTCCATTTTATATCAGAATGATAGCTTATGGCTTGAATCATAATGTTTTTATTGGATATAATATCTATTTGCTGATTAAACGACTGATAAGGCATATCAGATACAGTGTGATGATATTAACTGATCATCGTTCTACATAATCTACAGATAGATATAGGGCTGTTGAAGTGCTTAAGTGAATTAACTTCTAAGTTGAGCGCTCTAATGTAATTGATTCTATAGTAAGTAATCTTGTTTTATATAGTTTTGTAAAAATAATATTTTTGTAAAAAATAGTAGTAGCATTAATGTTCTATTAATTTGATGGAGAATATAATGCCTGTCTGTTTGTGTAATTTTATAAATTATGGTAAAAAGAATCTTGGAAGCATGCAAAGAGAGAAGTATCATTACTCTGAATGAGCATTTGTTGATTTTTCTATTGATGTTTTTTGTGAGTGCTACTGAAATACTCTTATCTGGAAAAATTTCATTATTAACAATAGTAACCTCAATATCTTGTGGATTATTTGAGTCAGTATCTTTATTTATACCTTGTCTGCTCTTGTCTAAAAGACTAAATATAATATATACTTCACTATTATTAATTATATATGAATTAAGTCTAATTATAGCGCTTATAAGTTATGGCTTTTATGGTAAAGTAATGGTCAGTGAGGTTTGCGTGTTATTTTTGGAAACAAATTTAAATGAGGCTGTAGAATTTTTGACAGGTTATCTTCGTCATGTAAATGTATTACATATAATTTTAGGTTCAGTTTCTCTAGTTTTTATTGTTCATGCAGCAACATTTGTAGTTGGTCTGTATATTAGAAGTAAAATAGGAATCTTGTTAAAATGGATAGCATGTACTTATCTCTTTCTGCTTTTATTAGTACCTTATCATCCGGAATTATATGTAAATATTGTACCTCTACAAATTAAAGCTGTTTTAAATACAAGAATAAACTTATCAGAGTACATAAAAGATGCACATTTGGAAAGGAAAAGAGATAGTAGACCAGATAATATTATATTAATTATCGGTGAGTCACATAATAAGAATCATAGCTCTTTATATGGTTATAAAAAAAATACTAATCCCTTATTAGGTAAAAGAAACCAGAATGGAGAACTGTATGTATTTGATAATGTTGTATCACCAGCAACTACTACCATACCTTCCTTTAAATATATGATGAGTACTTATAATTATCAATCTAAGATGCAGTGGTATAAAGAGCAGACATTGGCACAGATAATTAAAGAATCAGGTTATACATCATATTGGTTTTCTAATCAAGGAAAATACGGATTTTGGAATAATGTAATAGTAAAATATGCAAAATTATTTGATGAATCATTCTTTTGTGATGAATTGTATACCGAAAATAATGAGATAAAATATGATGAAGAAGTATTGGCATTAAGGGAGAAATTTGAAATAAAAGATAGAATTCCTAAATTTATTGTTTATCATTTGATGGGTTCTCACCCTGATTTTAGACTGAGGAGTCCTCAAAACTTTAAACTGTTTGATTGTGATGATTACGTTTGTAATAATGATTGTTACAATAGTCAGGTTTTGGCAGAATATGATAATTCAATATATTATAATGATTTTGTTGTTAACAGTATTATATCTTGTTATCAGGATAGTAATTCTTTAGTCATATATTTATCAGACCACGCATTAGATTTATTTCAAACAGATTGTGACTATGCCGGGCATGCAAAAGCAAATAAGGAATCAACAAAAGTTGGGGTTGAGATACCATTTTGGATTTATGTATCACCTAAATTTAAGAAGAATAATCCTCAAATGGTTGAAAGAATAAACAACAGCAGGAATAAACCTTTTATGACTGACGACTTGATTTATGTTATTATGGATATAATGGGGGTTGAATTTAAGGATAACCCTAATAAAGTTTCTGAGCACAGTTTTTTGAGTATTAAGTATAAGAACCGTATAAGAATAATAAATGGTTTTAATATAGACAACTAAAGTACGCTGATATTTATTTGATACAAAAGCAGTCAAAATATGGCTATTGATTGAAAGTTCTATCTTTTCATCCAATCAATGTTAAATACAAAATTAGTTAATAAAGTTCATTTAGGGTTCTACAATGTATCCGTTCAAAGGAGGAATGTTCTAAATTGATTACTAATAATAAATTTACAATTTGCTACTAATGATGAGAAATATTGCTGTTATTATAACCGTTTATAATCGGATTGATAAAACTATAGCATGTTTGGATGCTGTTTTTAGTCAAAGAGAAAAATATCATTTCTTTAATGTAGATGTTTACCTAACTGACGATGGAAGTACTGATGATACTTTGAAAATACTGCAACCCCGTTTTTCTAAAGAACCATTATCTATTTTATCAGGTAGCGGAAATATGTTCTGGAATGGTGGTATGATTCATTCTTGGAAGGCTGCCATAGAGCATGGAGGTTATGATGGATATTTATGGCTGAATAATGATACAATAATATTACCTGACTTGTGGAGTGAGTTGCAGGAAGCTGATGAATATTCTAAAGAAAAGTTTGGTAAAGGTGGTATTTATGTGGGGTCTACTAAAGATTCGTTAACTGGACAATTTACCTATGGGGGATTTGATTTTACCAGTAAATGGACTTTAAAGGATAAGTTTTTATATCCTAACGGAAGTTTTCAGTTCTGTCAATGTGCTCATGGAAATGTGACTTATATTTCTCATGATGTAGTAGAAAAGATGGGGATACTATGTGAACAGTATCTGCATGGTGGAGGTGACCATGATTATACTTATTTGGCGTATAAAGCTGGCTTTCCACTTATCGTTTTAAAAGATTATGTGGGAATTTGTGAGAATGATCATCAACAAGGTGGATATGCCGATTTTCTTTCCATGTCACTTAAGCAGAGAATTAAATATCTCTATTCTCCGCTAGGCTTTAATTTACACAATACGCTTCTGTTGCAAAAGAGATGTTTTCCTTATCGGTATCCTTTTGTATGGCTGATGGGATATTTAAAGGCTTTTTTTCCTAAAATGTATTTTAAAATATATAGCCAATGCAGAAATTAAGGATTCAAGCTCCTATTATATCTATTATAATTCCAGCATATAACAGCGAGAAAACAATCAACAGATGTATTGATAGTATCTTACTGCAACGATTTTCTGATTTTGAATTGTTATTAATTGATGACGGAAGTACTGATTCTACAGGATTTATTATTGATAGTTACTGCAAAAAGGATAATAGAATACATGTATTTCATACAAAGAATTTCGGGGTTAGCAGTGCGAGAAATCTAGGCTTGCGAAATGCCGTTGGAAAATGGATTACTTTTGTAGATAGTGATGATTGGCTTGACTTAGATTATATAGAAAAATTATATGAGTCAATACCTAATATCGATAAGTGGAAAGGATTGGTTGTTCAAGGATACTCAAGGGTATTACAAACAACTGATGGTAACATTGAAACTATTTGTCCTACTATTAAGGGATTACACAGCCTTTCTGAAGAAAAAGATTTATTAAGTGTTGGCAAGTTGGATTTAACTCGGTTTAATTTTACTGTTGGAAAATTAGTCTCTAAAGAAATTATAGAGAAATATCAGGTATATTTTGATGAACAAGTTTCCTTTTTAGAAGATTTATTATTTTATTTGGAGTATATCAAATATATAGATAGTTTTTCAGTATCTACAGCTACAGGATATAAATATGTTGTATGTAATTCCGATTCATTATCATATAAACACTATCCAGCAGAAAAAGAATACCATACTTATTATATGTTATTGCAGAAGGTTAATGAAGTTCAAACTATACACAAACTAACCAATGTTAATATTAATAATTTAACGAGATGTGCAGAACAATATATTATTAGAGTGTGTAGGAGTTTATACTATAGCCCATATAGAAAGAATAGTTCTTCGAGAATTAAGTTTTTAAAGCAGCTATTTTCCTGTAAAGAGTTTTACCGAATAGTAAGAAAACGGAATGGAAGTTTCGTGGATATATTTTTCTGCATTTGTTGTAGTCTTAGGCTATGGTTTATAGCAGATATTTTTTATAGTAGCTGGATTAAAATCCATAAACACTAGAATCCGGTATAAGTAGCATGAAAATGATGAAAAGAGTATTTATTGCTTACGGAGATGAAAACTGTGCTTATTCGCTTCGGCGTATTACAAAGCAAGCCAAAAGAATAGGAGTTTTTGATGAAGTAATTTCCATGGCTCCTCAAGATTTGCCTAGTTACATTAAAAAGTCCATTTTGATGCGTCATTCTTATGGTGGAGGATATTGGGCATGGAAACCATGTATCATCAAAGAAATTCTCTTAAAGTATGATGATAACACTGTGGTGTGCTATGCTGACGCAGGTTGTACTTTAAATAAAGGTATTGAATGGACGTTATATTTTGAATTAATGAAAGACTACGACATGATATGCTTTAAATATAGAGATGAGTATCCTCAATGGGCAAAGTTCGGAAGCACTTCAACAAAGATTAAGCATTGGGGGAAAAAGAATACGCTTTTATTTTTAGATGATTTGTTGAAAGGAAAGCAATGGAGGGAATGCAACAAAATTTGGGGAGGATTATTATTTGTCAAAGGGAAAAGCAATCCAATCATCAATGAATGGCTTGATGTAACACTAGCGCACCCGGAAATTATTATTGACCCCGATCAGGATGAAATGAAAAATCAATATCCTTATTTTGCTCTTCATAAACACGATCAAGTTATTCTAGTTGCCTTGGCTTATAAATATAAAAATAAATGTCTTGTGCTGCCTGAATTGTCGGAAACTTGTGGAGAGAATGTAGCTGTGTTTGCCTCCCGCATTAGGGCAAGAAATATAAAAGAATATATAGTGCTGAGAATAAAATATTGGGGACGTAAAATATTAGGAAATCGTTCTTTTGAACGTATAAAACGGTGGCTTGGTAAAAAGTAGTAAATATTATGCTGAAAGTGTCAGTAATCATTCCTGTCTATAAGGTAGAAGCCTTTATTGAACGCTGCGCCCGGTCTTTGTTTGAACAGACTTTAAAGGAGGATGTGGAATTCATTTTTGTGGATGATGCTTCTCCTGATTATAGCATTTCGAACATACATCAGTGTCTGGATGATTATCCAGAACGGAAACAACAGACGAAGATTTTAGTTCACTCTCAAAATCAAGGTTTGCCTTCTGCACGAAACACGGGATTACAAGTAGCTAGTGGCAAATACGTTTTTCATTGTGACAGTGATGATTATTTAGACGGTGGTGCGTTGGAACTGATGTATGCGGCTGCAGAACAGAGCCAGGCTGATATGGTGTGGTGCGATTGGTATTTATCGTTTGCTCACAACGAACGGTATATGAAGCAGCCCAAGTATGATTCGCCTATCGAAGTGTTAAAGGGAATGTTAGGCGGATCCATGAAATACAATGTTTGGAATAAGTTAGTTAGCCGTCGTTTGTATACAGATAATCAGATTACTTTTTCTGACGGGCATGGAATGGGAGAAGATATGACGATGATTCGCCTAGCGGCTTGTGCCAAAAGAGTCTGTTATCTTCCACAGGCTTTTTACCATTATGTACGGCAAAATGAGCATGGGTTTACCCAGGTTCGACAACCGGCTGGCATCAATTATCGGCACTTGGAGGATTTGAAATGGAATATAGAACGAACTACGAACTTTGTGGCTCAGAAATGGGGCAGTCAAGTGGAAAAAGAATTGGCCTTCTTTAAACTCGAAGCCAAATTTCCCTTTCTGATTTCGGAAGATACTGAACGCTATGCTTTGTGGCAGTCTTGGTTTCCCGAAGCTAATCCATATATCTTGCAAAATCATTATATTTCTTTCCGAAGCCGCATGTTGCAATATTGGGCATCAAAAAAGCAGTTTTGGATAGTGCGGCTTTATTACCAAATCCTGATGAAGTTAGTATATGGTGTTCTTTATAAATAAAGA
This sequence comes from Bacteroides faecis, assembly GCF_020091505.1. NCBI lineage: Bacteria > Pseudomonadati > Bacteroidota > Bacteroidia > Bacteroidales > Bacteroidaceae > Bacteroides > Bacteroides faecis. The sequence goes on from NZ_CP081916.1 coordinate 3,156,778, forward strand.
GTAGAAGCATGGTAAAATATATTTCTACAATTTGCGTAACTGTACTTACGAGTTTGTTTCTGTTTCCTATTGAACTGAAGGCTTTCCCGGGGATGAATTCCAAGAAGTTTTTGGCGGCTGTGGGGCTCGTGTGGTTTTTCATCAATTTGGGAAAATACAGAACCGGACGTTTCAGCAAAGATATGGTGATTCTCTCTTTGCTAGCTGTTTCCGTTTCATTGGCCGGATTGATAGCGGTGACTTATAATGAAACGCCCGATTATGCCTATGCCACTTATATTACCTCCATGTGGGTGTGGATGGGAGCTGCCTATGTAGTGGTACATAGCATCCGATTAGTGCATGGCAGTGCCTCAATTTGGCTTGCAGGCAATTATTTTATTGCAGTTTGCTTGATTCAGTGTATCATGGCCTTATGGATAGACTCTTCTATGGAATTGAAGCAAGCCGTTGATTCAGTGATAGAGCAGGGACAGGACTTTCTGAATTCCCACAACGTAGAACGGTTATACGGTATCGGTGCCAGCCTCGATGTGGCAGGCAGCCGTTTTGCTGCCGCCTTGGTCTTGCTAGCTTTTTTCCTGTTATCCATGGAACAGACTCGTTTTCGAAGTTGGATGTTTTTCTATATACTGGTCTTTGTCTTCATTGCGGTAGTAGGAAACATGATAGCGCGTACTACTACAGTAGGTTTGTTACTGGCTATTGGTTATCTACTCTATAAGTCGGATATCTGGTGCTTGCAGCTGTCGGCTGAAAGCCGTAAGTTATGGTTGTATTTAGGGGGAGTACTCTTGCTTACAATTCCTCTATGTGTTTATCTGTATCAGCAGGATGCAATCTTCAGAAGTAATTTACGCTTTGCGTTCGAAGGGTTCTTCAGTCTGATAGAAAAAGGGGAGTGGCAGGTAGCTTCTAATGAAAGACTGCAGAACATGTATGTATTTCCAGACAATCTGAAAACCTGGCTGATAGGTGACGGTTATTTTAGCAATCCTTATAATATAGATCCCTATTTTACCGGCCGCTTTGTAGGAGGTTATTATATGAGTACAGATGTGGGGTATCTGCGCTTCATATTCTATTCCGGCTTAGTGGGATTGGCAGCAATAACGGCAGTGGTCTGGAAGGCTTGCCTTATCTGTAGAAGCCGGTTTGAGGCACAGAAAGAACTGTTCGGACTCTTTCTGTTAGTCAATTTACTGGTCTGGTTTAAAGTGTCTACCGATATTTTCCTGATTTTTGCCTTATTCATGATGGTGAATCAGGATGAAAATGATACTTACAACCGGAAAATATCTTTGGCAAATGAAAATACTCTATAACATAGCCGGTACCTGCCATTCCGGTGGCATGGAACGTGTCTTGGCCAATAAAGCCAATTACCTGGTCAATCAGGGGATGGAGGTCGTTATTGTGACCACAGACCAGCAGGGACTTCCTCCGTTTTTCTCTCTGGACCAACGGATACGTTGCGTGGATTTGTGTATAAACTATGAGGAAAACAACGGAAAATCTCTTTTTAATAAGCTGTTGCATTATCCGCTGAAACAATGGAAGCATAAGAAAAGGCTGACAAAAATACTGATGCAGGAACGCCCCGACATCACCATTTCGATGTTTAACAACGATGCCGGCTTTATTACGGATATTAAGGACGACAGTAAAAAAATACTGGAAATTCATTTCTCCAAGTTCAAACGCCTGCAATATAATCGTAAAGGCTGGTGGAGGTGGGTAGATGTATGGCGTACCAAACAAGACGAGAGGATTGCCCGACGCTTTGACCGCTTTGTCGTGTTGACAGAAGAGGATAAAGCGAACTGGGGGGATATGGATAATATCTGTGTGATTCCCAATGCGAATACTTTTTCTACTAAACAGACTTCTTTATTAAATACCCGAAAAGTAATTTCCATAGGCCGTTACAGTTATCAGAAAGGATTTGATCGCTTAATCAAAGCCTGGAAGACGGTTAACCGTGTATGTCCAGAGTGGACATTGGATATTATCGGTGAAGGAGAGGAAAAAAGTAAGTTGCAGTCTTTGATTTACCATGAGAATCTAGATGGCAGTGTGAGATTAATGCCGGCTACATCGGATATTATAAATGTGTATTTAGGGGCATCTGTGGTTGCTATGTCTTCACACTATGAAGGTTTGCCTATGGTGCTCTTGGAAGCACAATCCCTTGGCCTTCCAATCGTAGCTTTTGCATGTCAGTGCGGACCAAAAGACATTATCTCGGATGGAGAAACGGGATTTCTTGTACCAGAGGGAGATGTGGAAGGGCTTGCCGAAAAATTGATAACAGTTATAAAAGATAATGTTCTGCGATTATCCATGGGAAAACAGGCCAAAGAAGCTTCGCGCCGCTATGAAGAGGAAGCTGTGATGCAATTATGGATGGATATTTTTCAGACTGTAATGAAAGCATGAAAACGATAGTCGTATCTGCCGTGACTTTGCGAAAAGGAGGTACTCTAACCATTCTTAGGCAATGCCTGAATTACTTGTCTGAACTGGCTGTTCATGGAGATTATCGTATAGTAGCATTGGTCCACCGGAAAGAATTGGTGTTTTATCCGAATGTTGAGTATATGGAAATGCCGGATATGATTCAAGGGTGGGGAAAAAGATTATGGTGTGAGTATGTAACTATGCGTAGAATATCCCGGCAACTTGCACCGGTATATCTTTGGTTGTCTATGCATGATACGACTCCTAATGTACAAGCAGAGCGTCAGGCTGTGTATTGCCAGACATCTTTTCCTTTCTTAAAAGGAAAGTGGCAGGATTTGATTTTTGACTATAAAATTGTGTTGTTCACTTTATTCACAAGGTTTGCTTATCGCATCAATATACATAGAAACCGTTATTTGATAGTGCAAGCTGAATGGTTGAGGAAGGGGTTTTCCAAAATGTTTGGTTTGCCGAAAGAGTTGTTTATCGTGGCTACACCCGAACGGATGGAAAAAGAAACGATTATAAAAGATAATCAACAGAGCCACATTTATAACTTTTTATTCGCTGCTACCCCGGATTGTCATAAGAACTTTGAAACGCTTTGCCGTGCAACGGCTTTGCTTGAAAGGGAACTGGGTGTAGGAAAGTTTAAAGTGATTTTAACCATATCCGGTAATGAGAACCGATATGCCAGGTGGCTGTATCGTCATTGGGGGCATCTGAAATCAATCGAGTTTGCCGGATTTATGAGCAGGGAGCAGCTTTACCTGAATTACGCCAGCGCTCATTGTCTGGTGTTTCCTTCGAGGGTAGAAACCTGGGGTCTGCCTATCAGCGAATTTGCGGCATTCGGCAAGCCGATGTTGCTGGCTGATTTGCCTTATGCGCATGAAACCGCTGCCGGAAGCCGACAGACGGCGTTCTTTAATCCGCAAAGCTCGGATACATTAAAGATGCAGATGAAGCGTCTTATAGAGAGAGATTTTTCTTTTTTGAAGGAGATTCCCCATCAGGTTCCTGCAGAACCTGCCACAAACACATGGAAAGAATTATTCGATCTGTTATTACAATAAATTTAAGAATGAAAAAAGAGAATCCAAGTATTCTTCAACTCGGCAAATTCTATCCGATTAAAGGAGGTGTGGAGAAAGTAGCCTATGATTTGATGACAGGACTCTCCACCAATAAAATTCACTGTGATATGTTATGTGCTACTGTTGCAGGCAAAGGAAAAACGATCCGTTTGAATTCCTATGCCCGACTGATGGAATGCCATTCGTGGGGAAAGGCTGCTGCTACCATGATAGCTCCTTCCATGATTACGGTGCTTCGGAAAGTCTGTCCGTCTTACGACATTGTACATGTGCATCATCCCGACCCGATGGCGGCTTTGGCATTGGCTCTTTCCGGATATAAAGGAAAGGTGGTGCTGCATTGGCACAGTGACATTCAGAAGCAGAAATATCTGCTAAGGCTGTACCGTCCGCTACAGGATTGGCTGTTGCGGAGGGCTGACCTCATTGTAGGTACTTCACCCGTATATTTGGATGAATCGCCTTTTTTGAAGAACGTACAGCAAAAGACCGTCTGTCTGCCGATAGGAGTTCCTCCCATTCTTTCTGAACCGGAAGCTGTCGATAAGATACGCCAGCAGTATGGCGGAAAAAAAATAGTCTTCTCTTTAGGACGGCTGGTGGCTTACAAGGGGTTTACTCATCTGGTGGAAGCTGCCCGGTTTCTGAAGGATGATTATGTTGTTCTGATTGGCGGTACAGGAGTATTGGAGCAGGCATTAAGCCAGCAAATTAAAAGGCTGGGGCTTGAAAACAAGGTTGTACTGTTGGGCAGGATTCCGGATAAAGACCTGCCGGCCTATTTCGGAGCGTGCAAGGTGTTCTGTTTGCCCAGCGTACAGAAGACAGAGGCTTTTGGCATTGTACAGATAGAAGCCATGTCGTGCGGAAAACCGGTGGTAGCCACTCGGATTCCACAGTCGGGTGTGTCGTGGGTGAATAAACACGGTGTGTCCGGACTGAATGTAATGCCGGGTAACGCCGGTGAACTGGCTCGTGCAATACAGGATATAGCAGACAACGAGTCCGTTTATGACAAATATTCCATGGCTGCAAAAAACAGGTATTGGGATATCTTTACCAATGAACACATGATAGACAAATGCAAAAGAATCTATAATAATTTATGGGAAGGATAAAAGAAGTAGTTTTGGATGCGGAAGAAAGTATGACTGTTGCTTTTAAGAAGGAACAGCGGATGTCTTTGGCATCCTGTTGGGTAAAAAGAAGTTTTGATATAGTAGGAAGTATAGTCGGATTAACCGTCTTGTCTCCGGCATTTATTGTCATAGGAGTATTGGTCAAACGGGAGGATAAAGGCCCTGTCCTGTTCAGGCAAGAACGTATCGGCTATCAGGGAAAGCCGTTTACTCTTTATAAATTCCGCTCTATGACGGCAACTGCCGAGTCTGACGGACGTCCGATGCTCTGTCAAAAACATGACAAGCGGCTGACCCGCATCGGCAGGTTTCTGCGGGAGCACCACTTGGATGAGTTGCCACAGCTTTGGAATGTGCTTAAAGGAGATATGAGTTTTGTAGGACCTCGGCCGGAACGCCGTTTTTTTATTGACAGGATTATTTCGATCAATCCTAACTATAGGCTTCTATATCAATTACGTCCGGGATTGTTTTCAACGGCAACACTCTATAATGGGTATACAGATACCATGGAGAAAATGTTGGAACGGTTACGCATGGACTTGGAATACCTGAATAACCGTTCTTTGTGGACAGATATTAAAATAATATTTCAAACCGTATGGGCAATTGCTTCGGGTAAAAAGTTTTAAGAGATGAGAGTACGGAATGATTTGAAGCTTAGAAAAATCGGAAATAAGTACGTTTTGGTGGAAGTACGTGACAGCCATGCCAACCTGACCGATGTATTCACCTTGAATGCCACGGCGGCGTGTCTGTGGCAACGGATGTGTGAAGGAGATTTCACTGATCAAGAACTGGCAGAATGGGTATGTGAGCGATTTGAGGTCAATATTGATACGGCTCTGGGAGACATCAACAGACAGCTGAATGAGTGGAAAAAGTATAACTTGTTGGTACAAGATAAATGAGCGAACTTCAATATAGCAATCACATCACAGATGCCTTTCTCGTTTTATTAAAAGCGGGTTTATGGGAGAAGGATTTGGAAAGCCTTTCCTGTTTTCCCTTGACCTCTGAAGAATGGCATGAAGTGTATCAGCAGGCTCTTTGCCAGACTGTGAGCGGCATAGTCTACCGAGGAATTATCCGCTTGCCTGATCATCTGATTCCTCCTGAGGATATTCTGTTGCGTTGGGTAGTTCGGGTGGATGCCATTGAACAGAGGAACCGACACATGAATGAGGTGGTAAATGAACTTTGTTCCCTCTTTAAGAACGAGGAAATACGGACCGTCTTACAGAAAGGCCAGGGGGTAGCCTCACTCTATGAATATCCTCTGATGCGGGAATGTGGTGATATAGACCTGTATTTTCCGAGCAGGAAAGAGAGGAATAAGGCTGACTTGTTTGTTCGGCAGCAAGGAATACAGACCGGTAAAGGGGCAGACGGAAGCATTCATTATGATTGGAAAGGTGTGATTGTGGAACATCACAGCCGGCTGTTGGATTTGTATAGCCCTTTTCGGCAAGATTATCTGAATCAATTGGAAAAAAAGATTGGATTTTCCACGATCAGACTTTTGAAGGAGGATGACAGAGAAGTGACAGTAGCTTCATCTGTGCTGAATCTGCTGATGCTGAACGTCCATATCTTAAAGCATGCCATGGGATTGGGGGTCGGACTGCGACAACTATGCGATATGGCACGCGCTTATTATAAGTGGCACGGAACCATGGAAAAGCATGAACTATGTGAAATATACAGGAAAACCGGCTTGGTCAGGTGGAGCAATCTGCTGCATAGTGTTTTGATGGAATACCTTGGAGTACCGGTCTTTTGTCTGCCGGATGATATAGACAAGCATGAATCTCCTTTGCCTTTGTTTCATATCATACAGCAGGGTGGAAATTTCGGTCACTCTTCTGTCTGCCGTTCGATATCAAGAACTGAGTGGCAGCGGAAACTGTTTACGGCACAGTCCTTCTTCCGGAATGTCCGTTTTGTTTTTCGGTATGCGCCTTGGGAAGGTGTAGGCATGGTATCCACATTATTGAAAGGGCAGGCAAGATGAACGAAACGTATCATTATTGTATAGCGGATTTTCGTTTTTCCGTTTCCTGTATTTTGGATTTAGACAATCTGTTGCCTTCCTTTTCCACATTCCGTACCAAGTCTTGCTGTAAAGAAGAAAGACTGTTTGTCATGGATGTGTTACCCCGGATTCCTGAATCTATGGATGATATGGTGGAAATGGATGTTTCTGACAATGACATGGGACAGGTTCGGTTGTTGGGTAACCCGGATAGCTACTGCATCGAACTGAAATATGAAGACGGAATGGTTCATAGAATGCAGGCAGATAAATCCTTCACTTCTATCCAGGTACAGCTTTGTAGGCAGGACAGGTATCTTGGTGAGGCACTCAGTTCGATGCTGCGAATTGCCTTTTCGCAGGCGATACTCAGCTACGGAGGAATTTCGGTTCATGCATCGGCTGTGACACGTATGGACAGTACTTATCTGTTTATGGGCAAAAGCGGGACAGGAAAAAGCACACATGCCTCCCTTTGGCTCAACTGTTTTCCGGACAGCGAATTGCTGAACGATGACAATCCCATTATTCGTATTCAGAAACAAACTGCTTATGTGTATGGAAGTCCATGGAGCGGCAAAACACCTTGTTATAAGAATAAACGAACCCGGCTCGGTGGTGCTGTCAGATTGGTTCAGGCCAAAGAAAACCGTTTCATGCTGCAAGAGAGTGAAAATGCTTTCATAACCTTGCTGCCGGGATGTTCAGTCATACACAAAGACATTGTATTGTACAATCATCTTTGCAATACGTTAATTGAACTGATAGCTGTCATTCCGGTTGGTGTTCTGCTATGCAAGCCGGAACAGGAGGCTGCCTTAACATGTGAAGTAGCATTCAAAGCCACCTTAGCTTAGTGTAAATAAAATTAATTGATAATGAAGAAGAGAAATAATTTAATTTTTGGGATGGCCTTTCTTATCTTGCTATCCTCTTGTTCCCCACAAAATTTCGTGTATTGGAAAAACATACAGAGTGAAGCCAAATGCCTGGAAAATGAACGTTATGAGGCCATCATTCAAAAGGATGACAGGCTCTCCATTCAGGTAAGCAGCAAGAATCCTGAGTTGGCCATTCCTTTCAACAGACAGGGAGGAACTTTTTATCTGACAGAGGATGGAACAGTTTCCGCTTCTTCGGAAGGAACGGCAACGGTTAGAGAAAAAGGCTACCGTGTGGATGTGGATGGCAATATTGAATTTCCTATTCTTGGCAAACTCCATGTAGGAGGATTGACTTTGAATGAAGCTACGGAAATGATTCAACAGAAAATCAAAGAAGGCAACTATATCAAATCGCCTTTGGTATCCATAGAAATACTGAATTTCAAGTATACCGTGTTGGGGGCAGTCGGAAATACCGGCACATTCCGGGTGGACGGCGACCGCGTCACTTTGGTAGATGCCATAGCCAATGCGGGCGATCTGGCTTCGAATGCCCGCGTGGACCGTATTCAGGTAATCCGGACTGTGAACGGTGAAAGAAAAGTTTTTATGCACGACTTTGGGGATGAATCTCTGTTTTATTCTCCGGCATTCTATCTGCAACAGAACGATATTGTATACGTAGAGCCCAAGTTCCGGAAAAAGAGTAATGAAGACCGCGGTTTCCAATATGGAACTCTGCTGCTTTCGCTGGTTACCACGATTTGTTCTATCCTATGGGCTACCAAATAACCCGATTTTTTTATTATCTGTAACATATATGAATCAAACGAACACATCTACAGCTTCAGGAAAAGAACAGGGTCTTAATTTAGTAGACATGCTGGTCTTTTTCCTTTCCAAATGGAAATGGTTCCTGCTGTCTGTCCTGTTATTCGGAAGCTTGGCCTGGTTGAAGTATGCCCGCTCGTCGCTGGTGTATTTCCGGCAGGCTACGGTCATCATCAAGGATCCGAGTAGCAAGCCTTATACGGCGGGCGGACTGAACCGTTATGATAATTTTGTCAATAAGGTGAACGTTGCTAACGAACTGTTGCAGTTCCGATCTAAAAAATTGATGCGTGAGGTGGTAAGCCGGGTGCATGCGGACATCAGTTATCAGATACAGGACGGACTCAGACGGAATGAACTTTTCACACGTTCCCCCATTGCAGTCCGGTTTATCGATGCTACTCCTGAACGGAGTGTCGCTTTTACCATTATTCCCAAAAATGAAAAAGAAGTGCTTCTTTCTCCATTGACGGGTAATGATACGGATAAGGTACTTACCGTGGCAATGAATGATACGGTGGCTATTGGTGATTTACATATTGTTGTCACTCCCACTCATTTTTATAAGGGGGCTTGGCTGGGGAAGTCGATTCTGGTTCAGAAAAGACCTTTGGATGCAGTTACTGCTTATTATCAGGCAGCGTTGGGCATCCGGCAGGAAGAATCTGAAGCATCCATTCTCACCCTTTCCTTGAAAGACAATTCACCGGTTCGTGCCGAAGACGTGTTGAACATGCTGATAACCGTATATAATGAGGAAGCCATTCGGGACAAAAATCAGGTAGCCGTGAATACCGCTGAGTTCATCAATGAACGTCTGATCATCATCGGACAGGAACTGGGTGATGTAGAGACAGACTTGGAATCGTTCAAACGGGATAACAAGATGGTGGATATTGCAACCTCTGCCAACATGTTTATCTCTGAATCTCAGAAGTACAATACTGATGCCTTGGAACTGGAAACACAATTGCAGCTTGCACGGTATATCAAGGATTATCTGACGGATGCCAGAAAAGAGACAGACCTGATTCCTGCCAATACAGGTATCAGTGATATGAATATCGAAAGCCAGATCAGCCAATATAATGCCATCAAGCTCAAACGGGACAAGCTGATAAACGAAAGCAGTGACAGCAATCCGGTGGTGGAGGAACTGAACAATGCGCTTCATGCCATGAAGCAGAGTATTATCCGGACTGTGGACAACATGATTGTGGGCATCAACATGAAACGGAACGATGCACAGAGCCGGGAGAAGCTGGCGCAGAGCCGAGTCGCATCCATTCCTACGAAAGAAAGGCAGATGCTCTCTATTGAACGGCAGCAGAAAATTAAGGAATCGCTTTATATGTTTCTGCTTAATCGTCGTGAGGAAAATGCTTTGTCGCAGGCCATGGTGGACAACAATGCACGGGTCATTGACAGTGCTGACGGCAGTGATGCCCCTATTTCTCCCAAGCGTAACCGTATTCTGTTGCTGGGGGTGTTGCTGGGTCTGGCGGTGCCTGGAGTGGCGTGTCTGCTGATTCTCTTTTTGGATACGCGGGTGCATAGTCGAAAGGACATGGAAGGTTGTATTAGCATACCGTTTCTCGGTGAGATTCCGGAAGACAAGGAGCAGACGAAGCGGAAGGTGGTTCAGGAGAAGCTGCCGATGACGGTGAGCGAACTTGATGATGATGTGGTGTCTGAAGCGTTCCGCATCTTGCGCACCAATATGGATTTTATGAGCAGGAAGGATCATCCTACTCAGGTCATTACGTTTACTTCATTGAATGAGGGGGCCGGAAAAACTTTTATCTCCCGTAACTTGGCCATGAGTCTGGTTCGTGCCAAGAAACGGGTGATTCTGTTAGATTTGGATATACGGAAAGGAACACTGAGCCGGTTGTTCAAATTGAAGAAAACCGGTATGACGAATTTCCTAGCCGATAATTCCATCCGGGTAGATGATGTGATTCAGCGCGGTGAGCAGTTTGATATCATCGCTTCGGGTACCGTGGCTCCGAATCCGGCGGAACTGCTGATGGATGAACGGCTGGATGAGCTGGTCAATGAACTGCGCTCGCGGTATGATTATATCATAGCTGATAGTGTGCCGGTAGGTATCATAGCCGATGCTACTATTACTAACCGTATAGCTGACCTGACTGTTTTTGTGGCACGTGCGGGTAAACTGGACCGTCGACAGTTGCCGGACATCGAACAATTGTATCAGGAAAAGAAATTGAAGAATATGGCTATCGTACTGAATGGGGCGGATTTCCGTCATCGCTATGGCTATCGGTATTACGGTTATTACGGAAACTATAACTATGGTGCAAACAAGAAAAAGAAATGATCAAGGTTTAAAGTAAAGTTATAAGAAATGAACGAACAGAGAAAAAAGAAGTATGAGACACCTGTAACGACGCATGTACAGGTAGAAGTGGAAAACTCGATTTGTGCTGCTTCAGTGACTCCAGAGAAAGGACAAGATGTGGCTACAGACCGTCATGTGGACATCAATCAGCAGATAGATGGAGGTGATTGGAATTTTAATACAGGGGGTGGTCTTCAGCCGGGTGATAATACTGGTTGGGATTAATGATAGACAGAGTGATACATCCATTTAATAGATAAAGTATATGAAACAGAAAAATGGTTTATGGGCAACTGCCTTCCTCCTTGCAGGGGTGCTGACAAGCGGTTGCAGCGATGATAATCAGTATGGGGGCTCGTCGGCAGAACCGGGCAGTCCCGTCTTGTTTAGTGTGGCGAGTGGAGGCTCTGATACACGGACAATCTATGAAAGTAACCTGCAAATCAATTGGGTGGAGGGTGATTTGATTGGTATCTGTTCGCCTTCTGCCAATGTGGAACATATAACCGGTGCAGTGAATGTGGATTCTGCTACATATAAAGTAGAGGTGGTGAATGCGGATGGACATCCACATCATGCTAAGATTGTTCCGGCATATAGCAATAATTATTTGATATGGGGGAGTAATCTGGAAACTTCAGCTACCTTTTATGGAGCTTATCCGGCAGACCGCATAGACTCTTATCCGACCAGTGAGGATGGTCTTTTCAAAATGAAGTACATCACCAATCAGGTGTGTACGGTCATTTCTTCTGAGAATGGGAAATATCTGACCAAACCGGATATGAAGAATGCTTATATGATAGCCAAGAACGAACTCCAACCAATAGGTGACCATGTGTTATTGTCTTTCGACCCGATTATGACTACGCCCGATATCACCATTACAGCGGGTAGTTATGAAGTAGGAACGGGTATCATCCAGCCGGTTACGGTGACTGGGGTCAGCATTCTGATGCCGAAAGCTCTGAACGGGAAAACTTTGAATTATAAGATTACTAAGGTGACGAATGGAGCTATTGAAAATCCTCGTGGTGAATTGCAGGACTATACAACAGGTGAGGAATGGGAAAGTGTATTTGTCCAAATAGATAATGACGGAAAGAGATATGTGGATTTATACGAAGGTGAAAGCATCAATCTGATGGCTTTTCTTCCACCGATTCCTAACTTAACCGGTGCGAAAATCCGGGTACATACCTTGGGGGCTACAGACTTTGTGAAAACGATAAATAATCCATTACAGGCTCAAAGCAAAATCAAAATCCAGTTGCCGGATATTAAACCGGATATTGAACCGGAAACCATCAAGCCGAATAATTGGATTAGTAAACTGGACGGTAGTACATTATTGAAGGAAATGTCCATTCCGGCGTATGTATGCAAGGGTACAGAAACATCGGATGATATTAAAAAGCTTTTAAAGAAAGGTGTGAGGGCGTTTGAACTATCAGGTAAAATATTGGATTATTATGAGACGGGAATAATTGTAAAAGAAAATCATTATTACATTAAAAAGGAATATTGTGAAGTATTTAATGATTTTTTGTCGTCGGAAGTAGACAAAAATAAAGATAATAAAGAGTTTGTTATTATTTGGGCGGGCGAAAATCAGGATTTGACTACAGGTTCGGATAATAACAATAGTTATCTTACTAAACCTATAACCTCAGCAACTTCTTCATCTTCAGTTAGTAGTTTGCAAAATGGTGCTGTACTCATGAATAAAACCCATAAATCTCACATAGGTACAGATGAGTATTATTTCTCTAACCTGAAAAAAGCAAAACTGTGTGACTATGTTACAGTTTCAGAAACATTGAATTTTTATGGTAATGATGATTGGAAGGCCCAGTTCATTGAAACAGGTCAAGAAGGTAATCCTATGGCCATTTATAATCAAATCGTGACATATAAAGAGCAGACAGGCTGTACCGGTATCGTGACCATACCTGATGCAGATAAATCTTTTGGTAGTAGTTACGGTGACTTGCTGCTGCAAGCGGTGATAGACTGTAATTTCAAGTTAAGACGTAATTCCAAAAATCAACAATAAATCAAAATGAAAATGATATTTAATCCACATACAATGAAGACAAAAAGAGTGTTAGCCGGCATGATGCTGTACTGCGGAATAGCTTCTTCTGCTTTTGCGCAAGTAAAGGAAGGAGAAAGCATCACCATGACTCAAGTAGATACCATACAAGTGACGAATCATAAAGAACGGGTCATTACCAATCCGTTCTGGAACAACTGGTTCGTGATGGCAGATGCCGGCGTCAATGCCTTTTGGGGCGACTGTCCGGTAGGCAAATTCAAAGATCGCCTGACTCCGCAATTCAATGTGGGTGTGGGTAAATGGGTGATTCCCGGTTTCGGTCTGAACCTGCAGTTTACAGGCTTCCGTTCGAAAGGTGATAAAGGTGTACAAGGTCTGTACACACGTGGCAGCCAAACTTATACCGATGCGGATGGTAACAAATACTGGAAGGAAAAAATCAAATGGTGGGATTTAAGTTTCAATGCCATGTTTAACCTCACCCGGCTGATTGGCGGTTATGAAGGAATCAGTTCATCCAAACATTTGAACCAATTCATTGCTTCGATTGGTGTCGGTGCCACTCATCACTATGACTTGCCGTATGGTTCTGCCAACGAATGGTCCGGACATTTGGAATTGCAGTACAGTCGTTTCTTCTCGACCAAGAAGAATCTTTCACTGGATGTGAAACTCCGGGGGTTATTCTATGAAACCAAATACGATGGTGTGTTCAATCATCAGCTGTTCGACGAGAATATCTCACTCAATGTGGGTATGACCTACTACTTCAAGGAGCGTGGATGGGGTAGAACGATGACCAACACCACCATTTACAAACAGGATGATCGGCAGATTTCCTATCTGAATGATGAAATCAACCGCTTGAGAAGTTTGAAAACAGATACAGTAGTAATAGAGAAAGGAACCGCTGAGGTATTGCAAAATATTGTAACCTTTCCTTACCTGGTAAACTTTGTCATTGACAAGGTGAAAGTGGTAAACCGTGAAAAGGTGAACTTGAAAGCGGTGGCAGCTATGATTAAAGCTACTCCCGAACAGAAATACCTAATTTGTGGCTATGCCGATAAACATACCGGAAGTGTGAAGCGAAATCTCTGGTTGGCAGAAAATCGTGCCAAGAACGTCTATAAGGTATTGACCGAAGAATTCGGCGTATCGGCCGACCAGTTGGTATTGGATGACAAAGGCGGTGTGGATAATATGTATTATGATGACCCGCAGCTGAGCCGTTCGGTGATTATTTCAAAGTATAATGAGTAACGAATGAAAATAGTATTGATAAGGATATGAAGATAAAAGACATTCTTTTAGGAGGGCTTGTTTTATTCTCTGCATGCTTACAGTCATGCCAGGATGATGAGCTGATATCTGTATCGGAAGCACCACAGAGTGTAACACGAAGTACAACTGACGCTGTTGCCGGACTAACAAAAAATGCAGAAGGTTATTGGGTAGCTTCTCGAAGAGTACCTTTGGTAGGTGAGGGTCGCATGGTTAATGATTATTCCGATGCCTTGATTACTGCTCTGGGAACTACTAACGGTTTTGATAACATGCTGGATACCGATTTGGATAATGCTACTTACTTCGGAGGAATCCGAGCTGACCTGTTAGGTAATCAGATTGCTTCGGTGATTGATTTGAATCGGGTTTATGCCGGAGGTCAAACGGCTGGGTTTGTGTATAAAGCGGCGAATAAAAAATTGTTATCTGCTACCGTATTGAAGGGATTCTGGCTGAAAACCTTCTTAAATGGTGAGGTACAAGAAACGAAAGGGGGTAACACGGAAGGAAAAGTCCTGGAGTTAAATTTGTTAGGGGCAGCCAACAATGACGGAAAGCAGAGCCTCTCTATCTCTACCAGTTTTGACAAACCTTTTGATGAAATTAAAATCGGTATTGCAGGTGTGGATGCCGAGGTGTTGTCTGGCTTAAGTCTTTACTATGCGTTTGTTGGCGACAACGAGGTCAAGCCTTGTACGGAGGGAAGTACTTATTTCCCCAAGTCTAAAATACATTATAATGGATTATTTGATTGGGGGTGGACTGATGCAATTTTGAGTCTGCAGGCTGGTAAACTGGTTGATTCAGATAAAACAAATGGTGTTACGTTTGGAACACTGGCTGGATTGCTTTCCGATCCGTATATTACAGTGGATTTGGGAAAAGAAATTCCGGCAGGTTCTGAAATAGGATTCTATACTACAGCCATTGATGTACTCTCTATTGATCTCGGAGGTGGTGTTCAGTTGACTACCTATGATAAGAATGATAAGGAGGTTGAAGAGGTTACCATCAATTCGCTTTTGGGTATTTCGGCAGTTGGGGGTGGAAATAGTATGATCAGTATGGTCATTACCAAACCCTGTTCACAGATTCGAATCAAATACAATGGGGTGAATATTTCACTCAGTGCTACCACTATTCATTATGCATTTGTCAAGGATCCGATAGTGGTGGATCCCTCCAGTTATTTTACGTTAGCCAATGATAAAATTACAGGAAATTCCTATCAGTTTCTCGTACCTGAGTCAGGTAAGGTATCTTGGAGCTTGAAAAGTGCTCCTGAAGGTGCCAAGGCCAGCATCACTTCTAATGGCAAATTGATTGGGATGACGGTGGATGGTGACTATGTGGTAGTGGCTACTTATACTTATAAGGACGATGAAGGCCAAACGCAAACCATCAGTCAAGAAGTAACCGTAAAACGTGAAAATGTGAAAATGGGTGAAACTTGCGACCAGATTATAGATTATGAGAATTATGGAGCAAGCGTTAGTACTAATACGGCTGGTGGACATGTGTTGGAGATATTGGAAAAGATAGAGGGTGCCGAAAATTTGGTTGACAATAATCGAGATAATTATGCGAATTATTCCAATGTGTTAACACTCATAGGAGGTAAATGCCTGGTATCTATTAAAACAGAAAAGTCAATCAATGAAAATTCTGAAGCAATCAAGACCGGGTTTGTGATGGAAACCAATACGACTATCTTAGGAGCTGACGTATTGAAGTTTTTTGTAGTTAAGCTATACAAGGGCGGAAAGGAAGTGGCTACCAGTCTTACTGCCGGTTCCGAAGTGGCTGATGTCGGGTTGATTGGCAGTGAAAGCAAGAAAATGCGGATTGGTTTTAAAACGAATGTGTCTTTTGATCAAATAGAACTTTGGCATGCCGGTGTGCTGGATCTCAATCTGAAGTCTTATAAACTCTATTATGCCTATTGGGAAAAAGTCAGTGATAACTGTGTGAGTTCAGATCCGGCTGAAGCTTGTATCGAACTGCTGACTCCTGCTTCTTACGGTGCTGAAATTAATTATGCGGAAACTAAAGCCATAGGAGTGGCCAACATTGGAACAAGTTTCAATCATTTAAGCAAACTTTTGGATTCAGACAAAGAATCCTGTGCTACCGTAACCTATACAGAAGTGATAGGAAAAACGAGTGTAGCTGTACGTTTCAACGAAATGTTTGGTATCCAGCGTCAAATTGGATTTATCGTTTCATATCCGGAACATTTGGCAGATGTAGATCTTTTGGATGGGGCTAAAATGTCTGTTTATTATCATGGAAATGAAGTCGCATCCAGCAATGGACATCAACAGCTATTGGATATTCAGTTGATTGGATATAGCGATAAGTATTACTATGAAACAACCATTCCCAAAGGAATAGCTTTTGATGAAGTGAGAATAGAACTTCCGGCTGTAGCGGGAGCTTTAAAGACTGTTAATCTATTTGGTGCCTATACCCGTCGAGACAGTAATGAGAACGGCGTTCCTGATTGTTCGGAAGAAGATATAGGCGATAAGATTACGTATGCTACTGCCGAATCAGAGCATGTCTGCTATCCGGAAGAGGTTGTTATTCAAGTGGCGGGTGGAAAGCCTGGTAATGATTATACGTTAATATGCTATGATGTAAACCAAAATAATAAAGAGACGGAATATACACTCTCATTAAATAATGGACATTTTACCATAAAAGATATGCCTGTAGGAGATTATTATATTCGTATACAGGGAGAAGAGGCTGCCGGAGCTATTCATGTTATGGTGCATCCTACGGAAACTACTTGGGAGGGGAGTGCAAGATCAGCGGACTGGAATCAATGGAGCAACTGGGATCGTGGTATACCTTGGGAATGTACCAATGTAATCATACCAACCGGCGCTACAACGTATCCCGTATTGGATAGTAATGATAAGGCTACTTGTTTGAATATACATTTTGAACCAGGTGCTGAACTTATAGGTCAGGCATATCTGAATTATGTGGGAAAAGCCTTTGTGGATGTGAATATTCAGAGTGGTGCTTATCAGCTGTTCTCGGCTCCATTGAAGGATATGCAGACAGGTGATATGTTTGTCTATCAAGGAGATCTTGCTGCATGGAACGAGATGCGTAAGGAGACTGATGAATCGGGCTTCCATACAAATTACTTTAAGGAACTGAAGGATACGGATGGAGATTTAGCTCTTACATACGGTGAACAGCGGATTAACCCTGTCATTTATCAGCGTTTTTACAGCAAAATGGTTGAGAATACAGCATTGACCCGTGCTGTCTCAACGAACGACCCGGCTATCATCAATCAACCGAACTGGTCCAGAACGTTCAATGCCGTATCTACGGTCTATGAATTAGGTCAGGGATTTGCGATGAGGGCAGGTGAAGCGGATGGAGCAAATTCTTCCACTTGTTCATTCCATTTTCCTAAGTCACATACCACTTACCATTACTATGATTTGGGAGGTAGTACTTTAAAAGAAGAAACGTTTACACGTAAATCAGTCGGAAGATTGATGGTTGAGAATTCGATGCCTTCTACCATTACCTTAACGCAATTGGATAATAGTGACATGTTTTTGTTTGGTAATCCCTTTATGGCGCATATCAACATCCAGAAATTTCTGGATGCCAACAAAGAATCGATAGAGGCTGCTTATGTGTATGTTAACAATGATTATCAGGCTATTCAAGCCAATGGAGTAAGTACCCGGGCAGATGCAACAACGAAGCTGGCACCTATGCAAGCGATGTTTGTCAAGACTAAGGTAAGTGGAAAATCGACCGTAGTACGTCTTTCCTATGATATGCTGGAACAAAGAACATCAGTAGCTGGGTCATCGATCCGTAAATCAGGTTTCTCACCGCTGTATTTGTCTGCTCGTGTAAATCGGCAGACTGCTTCGTGCGTTGTGCTATCTTCAAATACAAGGATGGGAAACCATTCTAAAAATGCAAGTCTGTTGCTGGATGAGGAAGCCAATCCCGAAGTAGCTGTATATACCGTAGCAGATGGAAAGGCTCTTTCTATTCACTATCAGCAAACGGATGAACGGATTCCACTGGGCTTCTATATGAAGCAGGTAGGGGATATACAGCTTTCTTTTGAGAGCCGAAATGCTGCTTGGAAGGGTTGGAGACTGGTGGACAGTCAGACAGGTCAGGCTTATGGTCTTGATGAGACGGTCACTCTGAAAAGCGTAGCATCCGGTTCCGGACGTTTCTATCTGGAAAAGGAAAATTGAATGCAATAAGGCATGATTTAAAAGGAAAAGGCTGTCGGCCCTTGCGGAGCCGATGGCCTTTCCGTGTTTTAAAAGGAGATAGAAAGCATGGAAAGTGAAATGCTGATGGATGAAGTGGTACGGCTGTTGAAGCAGGGCTGCTCTGTGACATTGAGAGTAACAGGAAAAAGCATGTGTCCGTTTCTGATGCCGACACGCGACAAGGTGTTACTGTGTCCCGCCCTCAGTTTCCGGATCGGGGATATTGTCTTGGTAGGTACCGCGACGAAAGAGTTTGTGCTGCACAGAATTTACGAAATGGGTACGGATACCTTGCTGCTTATGGGGGATGGAAATCTGTCGCAGATGGAAGTATGCAGCCGGGATGTAGTATTGGGCAAGGCAGTGAAGATTATCCGTAAAGGGCATGAAGTGGACTGTTCCTCTCGAATGGAACGTTTCCTCTCACTGACATGGATGAGATTGCGGCCTTTTCGCAGAGGGTTGCTGGTGGTCTGTCGCTTTTTTCTGAATGGTTTGGATGATAAAAAATGATGATGATTATGAAACAGATGAGTAGTTTGAGGTGGCTGTGGAATCAGACGAGATGTCATCGCTTGGATATTGTGGCAAATAGTGTGGTAGGGATAGTCAGAGCAAGTGTTTCGTTGAGCATGGTATGGGTATGCAAACAGTTGGTGGATGCGGCCACCCACGGAAAGGAAGAGTTACTGGGGGAATATCTAGTGGCGCTGGTCATATGTCTGGTGGCGCAGTTGGTGCTGGCGGTGGCATACGGGCGGCTGGAAAGCAGGATGGAAATCGGCATGAGGAATCGGTTGGAATCGAATCTGTTCGGCAAACTGATGAGAAGCAAGCTGGATGAACGCAACTCGATGCACAGTGCCGACTTGATTAACCGATTGGAACAGGATGTGCCGGTGGTAACAGGCATGCTTTGCCGGGAAATGCCGTATGTAGCATCCGGAATATGTCAGTTGCTGGGAGCATTCTTTTTCTTGTATTCCATGGAGCCATATCTGGCTTTTATTATGGTGGGGCTGACTCCCGTAGCAATGGTGGTAAGCCGGATTTTTTTAAAAAAAATGAGGAAACTTTCCTCAGATATCCGCCGAACAGACAGTGAGTTACAAATTCATCTGCAAGAAAGTTTGCGGCACCATCTGTTAATAAGTATTCTAGAATATATACTTCCTATGGAAAGAAAGCTGTATGCTTTGCAAATGAAGTTACAGCAACAGGTGATACGTCGCACAGATTTTACGATGTTTTCACGCACCGTTATGCAGGGAGGATTCTCGGTGGGTTATCTTACAGCTTTTGTATGGGGAGTTTATGGCTTGTTGGCTGGTACGGTATCGTTCGGGATGATGACTACCTTTTTGCAACTGGTTGCTCAGATACAGCATCCCATGTATGAATTAAGCCGTCAGCTCTCTACTTTTGCAAAGACATTGACTTCAGTGGAACGACTGGCGGAAATAGGTTCCTTTCCTGAAGAAAGCATAGAATTGCCTAACAGGCTGATGGACGGTTCCGTGGGAATTCGGATGGAGCATGTGTTTTTTTCTTATCCGGATAGGGAACAGTATATATTGGAAAACTTCAGCTGTGATTTCACACCAGGAAGCTTTACAGCGATTGTCGGTGAGACCGGAATCGGAAAGAGCACTTTGTTCAAGTTACTGTTAGGACTTTTTTCTCCTGATAGTGGTAAAGTTCTTTTTTATGATAGCTCAAACGAACAGGGAATAGCTGCTTCAGCAGCAACCCGATGCAATCTTTCTTACGTCCCACAAAATAATATGCTTGTCAGCGGAACTATTAAAGAGAACCTATTGATGGGCAATCCGGCAGCTACAGATGAAGAACTTCGTGAAGCGCTTCATACGGCTGTGGCAGATTTTGTTTATACACTGCCTCAAGGCATTGATACGCTGTGCGGTGAACGAAATTCCGGATTAAGTGAGGGGCAGGTGCAACGTATTGCTATTGCTCGGGCACTGTTACGCTCAGGAAATATTCTGCTTTTGGATGAACCTACCTCTGCTTTGGATAATGAAACGGAAAACCTGTTATTGGAACGCCTTGTTGAATTAGCAGGAAAGAAAACATTGGTATTGATCACCCACAGCAATTTTGTTACGCGTTTTTGTACAGGTGTTATACGAATATAAAAAACAGCATTCTTGAGGTGAATAGGAATTATAATCAGTACCATTATGTGGTTAAAATTAAAAATATTTTTGGGTTATGCGATTTTAGTTTTGCTATTGGCTTTCATTGTCTGGCTGTTTCGCCAGGAACAGATGCTGAGACACACATTGCGCAAGAAGGAAAAGGAGTTAATAACAACATACCGTTTGGTAAAAAAGAGTTGTATTAGCTTGTTGGTTCTCTCTACTCATGCGGAGATTGTCATTACATGGGATGATAATGATATAAGGGAATATAGCCGTAGGTGTCATGGAGTTTGTGACAGTCTGCAACTCCTAAAGGAGTATGTCCATACTCCCTTACAAAAAAGCCGTATTGACTCATTGTGTCTTCTTCTTTGGAATAAAGAAATTCTTCTTTCCAAGACAATGCATACTTTCAATGAATTGCAGAGTATTGGCGATATTGTACAGGAAAGTATCCCTTCCATTATTTTGACTGCTAGGAGACAAGCTGTGCAGCAAAAGAGGAATATGGTCTTGTTTAAATCCGGTACGAGAGATAGTTCTAAGAAGGAAATTTGGGATATTTTTCCATTAAAAGAGAATAAACTTGCCTGTCAGCGACAGAAGGAAGATGGCGAATGTAGGCATTGCTCTTTGTTCATTGTCCCTTCAATCGGAATGGCAACATATATGCTCCACTCTCTGAATAAAAGGATCTCCTTGGAACAGGCTGAAAGATTAGTGCAAATACAGGCACAGATGGACAGCTTATACGTTGGCGGCATGGAACTGAACGAAAGGATGAACAGCATAGTCTCTGAATTTGAACGGGAGAATAACGAACGTTTTACTGCACGCTACAGAACCTTTGTCCTTGAACGGAATAATTCCTACTATGTGGTAGCCGGCTTGGCTTTGTCTGTCTCTTTACTGGCAATTGTATTGTATATCCTCATTCACCGGGATTTGAACCGCCGTCTCCGGTATGAGAGGGAATTTGAACAGTCCGACAATCGGAATAGAGAATTGCTCCGTTCACGTAAGGAGCTGATGGCCTCGGTGGTCCATGACCTGCGTGCTCCGCTGGCAGCTATCAGAGGCTGTGCGGAACAGTTGTTTTCGGAAAGCGATGGTAGTTGCAGGGCCGGTTATCTGGACAATATCCTGCATTCGTCCGATTATATGCTCGCTCTGGTAGACACGCTGATGGAATATCACCGGATGGATGAAGGTGAGGTGTACTCCAAAAACACACTCTTTAGCTTGAAAACTCTGTTTGAAGAAATAGCGGACAGCCACCGTCTTGCCGCCCGGCAGAAAAAACTAGCGTTCACCGCATCTTTCTCCGGTCTGGATGTTATGGTCAACTGTGACAGCTCGCATATCCGGCAGATAGTCGGCAACCTGTTGTCCAATGCCTTGAAGTTCACATTTCACGGGAAGGTGCTTCTTGAGGTGGAATACCGGCCGGGAAATCTCCACATTTCTGTTCTGGATACGGGTATGGGAATAGCTCTTGAGGAGAAAAAACGGATATTCGGAGCTTTCGAAAGGCTCGACAATGCGCGTAATATCCCAGGCTTCGGGTTGGGGTTGGCAATCACGGCCCGGCTCGTATCCTTGATGCAGGGGCATGTGGAAGTGGAGAGTGTACCCGGTGAGGGCAGCCGTTTTTCTGTTTTCCTGCCTATGCTACCGGCCGGACACCCCGTCTGTCCGGAAGAGAAGTTTTCTCCTGTTTGTGAATTGCCCGTTGATATTCGTGTGCTGGTCATTGATGACAACCGTATCCAGCTGGGAGTCATCAGTAGAATGCTTTCCCGCAGTCAGATTCACTGTGACTGCTGCTCGGATGTCCGGGAGTTGATGGATTGTCTGAACAAACAGGAATACGACCTTCTGCTGACCGACATACAGATGCCCGGTGCGAATGGTTTCTCGGTCCTTGAGCTGTTGAGGACCTCGAACATTCCCCGGGCATGGGAGATTCCCGTCATAGCCATCACGGCACGTTCCGATAAAAAGGGAGAGTATCTTACCGCAGGTTTTGCCGATTGTCTGTATAAGCCTTTCTCTGAGGAAGAGTTGCTGGCGGCAGTTTCACAAATGGATCGACCTGATTTTGCTGTCATCATGGAAGGAGAGGAAAACGTGGAAGAGATGTTGGACCTGTTCATAAAGGATACCATGGATGAACTTGCCGGAATGAGGGACGCTTTTTCCACGGGAGATTATAAGAAGTTGGGAAGTATCATACACAAAGCCGCACCGCTTTGGGAAATGATCCGCATAAACATTCCCCAAAGTGAACTGAGGGAAATGGCTTCCATGCCTTCCGAAAAATGGGGTGGCTTATCGGATGAAAGAATAGAGGAACTGATTAAAGCTGTGGAATATGCTGTAAAGAAAGCAAAAAGAATAAAGAAAAGAGTATATGGAAACTGTATTGATAGTAGAGGATGACCGTGTGTATGCACGTGCTACCACAAACTGGCTGGTGAAAAACGGTATCAATGCCCGTTATGTATTATCCGTGAACAATGCAAAGGAGTTTTTGGACAATCATGATGTGGATCTGGTATTGTCGGATTTTCGTCTCGACAACGGCAATGGCATGGAACTGCTGGAATGGATGAATACACATGGCTATCGTATTCCTTTCCTTATCATGACAGGCTACGGGGACATACCCGGTGCAGTGGAAGCGGTTAAAAAAGGTGTCGTGGACTATCTGCCCAAACCTGTGCAGACAGAAAAGGTACTCGGTATTATCCGGAAAGCATTGGAACGTAAGAGAAGGGACGGCAATACAAAACAAAGATTCTATACAAGCAAAAGCCCTTTGGCATTGAGATTGCAGGAGCATATCCGGCTGGTGGCTCCGGTGGATACGTTAGCCGTGCTGATACGTGGCGCGTCAGGGACAGGCAAGGAGTATGTGGCCCGGCAGATACATGTGTTGAGCGGTCGGTCGGATGCATCTTTCATCGCAGTGGATTGCGGGGTGCTTCCGAAGGAACTGGCGGCATCGGAACTGTTCGGTCATGTGAAGGGTGCCTTTACCGGAGCGACGGAAAACAAGACGGGCATGTTTGCCGCCGCCAACCATGGGACACTGTTTCTGGACGAAGTGGGAAATCTGAATGCCGAAGTACAAAGGGCACTGTTGCGTGCCTTGCAGGAAAAACGCTACCGCCCCGTAGGCGGTAAAGAGGAGATTCAGACGGACATCCGTCTGGTAGCCGCTACCAATGAGGACCTGGAAAAGGCGATAGCCGAAGGACGTTTTCGGGAAGACCTGTTCCATCGTCTGAATGAATTTCCGTTGCATGTACCATTGCTGGCAGAGTGCATTGAGGATATAATTCCGTTGGCAGAATTCATGCTGGATGCCGCCAATCAAGAGTTCTCAAGGAAAGTGAAAGGCTTTGACTGCGAAGTACAGAAACGATTGAAAGCTTATTCGTGGCCGGGAAACATACGGGAACTGAGGATGGTTGTCAGACGGGCCACCTTATTGGCTAAAGATGACTGGATAACCACCGGGGAGATAGACATTCCCGATAAAGGCAGGCAACCGGGAGAGTATTCACTTAATGACGAGCGGATGGAACGGGCAACCATTCTGAAAGCATTGGAGGCAACGGGCAATGACAGGAAGGCTGCCGCACGGCTGCTGGGCATCAGCCGGAGCACGCTTTATCTGAAACTGAGGAAGTATCGTCTGGATTAGAATATGTCCGAAATTCGGACACATCATGTCCAATCCACAATGCTTTTATGTACACATCATTTTTACTGCTTTCTATATGGTTTATTTCCAATGTTTTATCTGTGTACTGTTTCAGGCATGGCACTTGTCTTTATTCCGGCAGGATGAGTGGAGAGTTGAATTGTGGAACCTAAAAACATGATACGATGAAGACATTGGTGGAAACCTCTCTTTTTAATCTGTTCGCCTCTTATACAAACGGTGCCGGACCTGCGGCAGGTGAGTTGCCGGCCGCCTATGACGATTTCGTGAACTGCCTTGCCACGCTTTCACCGGCAGGGGACCTGACGGGACAGCTACGTTGTCTGAACTACACAAAAATAGAGCTGGCCTTTATGCGGCAGGCCCGCAACGGAATGGCTGAAGATTGCCGCAATATCCTGTATGACGTGTTTATCGACAAGACGTTGGCGTTGCTGGATACGGAAGCGGAAATACTGAAGGAGATGCTTCGTCATGGTACCGTGTCTGCCGGATTCCATGCGGAAGCGGTGCGGGGAAGCGGAAGCAAAAGTTCCGTCACACTGACATGGAACGGTACGGACAGCGACCTGATTGAACTGGTGGCCGCACTGATGGCAGCCGGTGCGATAGGTACGGCTGAAGGCCGGAATTTGAAAATTGTGGATGTTATCCGCGTTTTCGAGGAAGTGTTCCATCTGAAAATCAATGCGCTGTACACCAAGCGTGGCAAGGTGTTCGACCGTTGTACGGACACCACTCCGTTCATCGACTCCCTGCGCAAAAGTTATAACCGGATGCTGGACGCACGACTGGCGTAAAGGTTGTACGCCAACAGCCGCCAACGGATGACTCGTATGTATGAGGTATTGCAGATTGGCGGCTGAATGCTTTTCTTTGTCGCCGGTTATCATGTCTAAAAATACAAGCTATGTCAATCCTGAACGATATTTGGAACCGCATTGCCCGGAAACCGGACAGGCGGAAAGCGGCGGTAACGGAAACCTCCGGGACGGAAAACCGGGTATATGCGGTGGTTACGGAAGAGGGCGTGATGCTGTTTTCCGACACCCCCAAGGGTATGAAGGCACGGAACAGCTATCTGCAACATTTGGCCGACGGCTTCTTCAACGTGACCAAAGTACCCGAAACTTTGCGGATATATGAGATTGACCTGCCTACCAAACGGGTGGCCGGGCTGGCGGACAACTGCATAGAAAAGCTGTCCAAAGCGGATTTGCGAAGTACAGATGGACAATTGCGCAGGTCGGTGGTGAACTTCACTTCCGACAAGTTTGCGGATAGAAGTGTGCTGGACGGCGGGGTGTGCAGGGCAAAGTTCGACCTGCGGCCCGATTTCCATAACTTCGACCGGCTGACAAAAGAATTCGGTTTGGGTATCTCACCCCGGAACTATGATGTGGCGGCATTACTGTATATTTCGGAAAACGGGTACGCCGGGATTGTTGCGGCAGACAAGGTGCATCCGTTCAGCTATGAGTATGAGTTCAGGGAACTGGCGGAGAAGCTGGGAGACAGCATGAGGGCACGGATGAACGCGCCTTTGTCGGCACACGACTTCGGCTATGCGGCCTTACAGAAAGAGGCAAAGGAGATGGCGGCGGATTTGTTGCAATCGGAGTTCCATATTACGGATGGGGAGTTCAGGTTGGGCGCACGGATAAGCCGGACAGAAAGGATGGAAATGTCACATCCGGTGTCGTATCCGTATTCGGAAGAGGAACAGACCGGCGGGTTACCGGAAACACACTACAGGCAGGAAGCTCCTGAACAGCGGATGTTTGACAGCCAACGGCAGGTGAAGTATGCGGCTTCCATTACCCCACAGAAGAAGGAGAAGAAACAATTAATCCTATAGAATCTATGGAAGAAAAGAAAAAGCAAGCGGTGGAAAGCGGCAGTCTGTATATGACATTGGACGCCTTTTACAGACCTGTGTATCTGAGTATGCGCGGACAAGGGGAAGAGGGATTTTCCCGTTATATCAGTAACAACGTGCGGTCTCATACGACCGGTCGGGAATTTATTCCCGACCACTGAATGTTCCGTTTCGACTTTAAAGACAAAAGTCTGATTCCTCCCATATTCGGTACGGACAATGCGGATTACCTGGAACGGCTCTGTCCTGTACTGGAACGGGAGAATATATATCCGTCGGGGGTGGTGAGACTCCGGGATGCGGCATTCTGTGAGGAACGGGGGATTGTACATCTGTCATTATCAGCGGAACATACGGCTTTGCTGGAAAATGAGGATTACAGGCGGCTGCGACATCGTTTCGGAATGGACGGGGATGTGATACGCAGCGGGCTGGCTGCTTTTCCCACCTACATGGCGGTGGAACACGGGCGGAAGGTATTGCTGTTTGACAAGACAGACGGTGGGGACAGGATGCTGGATGAGTTTCTGAGTGGGCTGGCCGAACGTTTTTTTGACGGCAAGCGGAAACCTGAGAGCTTGAGGTTTTATGAGGTGGCTCCGCTGAATGCCACATACCGGGCAAAAATAGGTGACGGACAGACGGTTTCTTCGGATATGGTGAGATATGGGATTTGTGTGGCATGTTGCGACATGGCACCTACGCTGAGGAACTTTAACAGGCTGAGAAATTTGCAACGGCAGCCTATGCCGCTGACCGGAGAACAGGAACGGATAGTTTCGTCACTGGTGGCACGACCGGATAATGTACGGTTTCCGAACGTGGAAATGAGGGTGCGGATTCCGGCAAAGAGAAAAGGACAAGGAATGAACATTTAATTTTTTGATGAATGGAAAAAGAGAATACGAACAGTGGCAGTGTGTATGTCACAGTGGACGGACATCTCAACCCGGTGCATGTCAGTATGAAAGGTACGGGTGAGGAAGGTTTTCTGGAGTTTATGCTGGAAGATGTGGAGAAGGCGCTCAAGGAAACAGAAATGCCTACCATGGGCATGATGTACTATAATGTGCCTGATATGGGGATTGTACCGCGTTTGAGGGAAGGGAATAATGATGATTATCTGCGAAGACTGGAAAAGGCGATGGACGTACATGGGATTAAGCTGCATAGATACCTGGCTCTGTCGGAAGTGGTGTATTGCCTGTGAAAGTACATGGACCCGCTTTCAAGGGACGAGGACTATACCCGGCAACTTACACCGGAGATGTGGCGGGAGATAAAGTCCGCACCACCCGAAGTGATAGCGGAGATGCAGGATGATTTGAAGTATGGGAACACGTATTATACGGGTGTTGAGACGGGTAAAGGGGTGCTGCTGTTCAGTAGGGATTACATAGGAAACCGTCAATACGGGGATTTTATGGCAACGAATATAGAGAAGCGTTTCTTTGAACCGGACTTTGATGAAAAGTATCTGAATGTGTATGAGTTACGGGGATGGCCTTCATTGATGGAAGGGAAAGTAAACCGCTGTTGCGATGATTACGGCTGTTTGTTGCCGTTGGAGAAGATTCCGGCAGATGCTTTTGTGGACAAATCGGCATTGAAAAGTATAACGGACAGTGAGCGTTATGATCTTGCTCCTACATGGGAGAACTATTATAGGCTGACTGATTCCGGAAAGGGGTTGGGCCTTACTCGGAGTCCGTATAATTATGACCGGATGACACTGCTGTATATCATGGATAAAGGCTATCCGAGAGACGGACTGATAGATGAATACCCGGACAACTTCAGTTTTTACGATAAATTCGAGAAGATAGAAAACAAACTGCTGGGCCGCAACAGATGGGATGTGTATGATGTGATGCAGGAGAAGGCGAAGAAACTGGCAGGGAAATTGTTGAAAGAGCACTTTTCGGAAATACGGCGGAAAACAGACGTAAAGGAAAAAGAGCATGTGAAAAAAAATAAGGGTATAAAGATATAGGATGATAAAAAAATGGCAGGGGAAACCCCGTTACTGTTTGGATGCAGATAACGGGGCTTTTCTTTTTATTTTGTGGTAGCAGTAACCTTAGTTTGAATTTTTTCAGTTTTGTAAATGACATTTTGGCGGAAATAAGCAGTCGTAATATATATAGTATGGAATGAAAATATGGAAGGAGTGGAAACCGATGGCTGGGTTACGGAAATGGTTAGATATGTTATCTGTCCGGATGAGGATATTTGGTATATTTGGAGTGACAATGCACGCCAACGGATGACTTTAATTTTGAATGTTTTGTCAAGTGTGGAAATATGCTTTTATTTGCTTTGTAAATAGTGAAATTATAAATCAAATTGTTATGGAATTAGTTGTTATAGAGAAACATGCGTATTTACAGTTAAAACTGCAAATAGAGAGTTTATCCGCCCAGATTGAATCCGTTAAAAAGAAAATTGGTCCGGTTGAAATGGAAAAGTGACTGGATGCCCAGGAGGTCTGTCTGGCTTTGAATATCTCCAAACGAAGTTTGCAAGGCTATAGGGAATACGGGATTATTCCATGTTCTTGTATAGGCGGCAAATATATGTATAAAGAGAGTGATTTGGCCAAAATATTAATTCAAAAAGAAAGATAACATATGGACGGAGTAATCACAAGGCAGTCAGAAGAGTACATAATGATGATGAGGATGCTTAAGAAATGCTCAAAAGAGATACTTGAATTTCAGGATTTGCCTGTTCCTATAGCCGGTGAGGTCTATATGACCGGTGAACAGATATGTGGCATGTTGCATATCTCAAGCAGAACTTTGCAAAAGTTACGTGATGAACGGGGGATAGCTTATACTGTCATAGGGGGTAAGTTTCTTTATCCTCTTTCTAAATTGCAATTGTTATTGGACGAAAATTATAGAAGTTATATTCGTTAAATCAAGTGGATAATTTGTATTTATGCCATTTTTTTGCTACTTTTGTAAAAGTAAGTAAGAGTGTAACAGGAAGAAAGTTGCAGCATATACGCGGTGAATTATTCGGTGTCATAGGAGCAGAGGCTTTTGGTAAGATACTGATAATGAATAGGGAAATTAAAAATTAATCGTTCCCTGTCTCTCCGCAATAAATACTGATTATCAGTGGTTTATAAAGAATACACCCGATTTTACACCCGATAATGTAAAATTGGGTGTTTTTGTTTTATTTAAGATTTGAAAATATTTCAAATTCTGCATAAGTCACTTCTTTCGTATCTCTATAGAATGTTTTATAAATACGATATTTACCCGGACGGTTAGGGACTTCGGAAGTGTATAGTTTGATTGTTTGCTGATGAGGGGGATATTTAGGAAGTAATACCCAACCAATATCTTCAAAGGCTGGACTGGTGGGTAATGCTTCCCATTGTTGGTTACTATTGTTATAAAAAGCAAGGCTATAATCGTTTCCACATGTATATTTTTGTTGTGAGTGATTGAAGACTGCTATTTTTACTTCCGTAGTTGATAGCGGATAGCGAGCGTATTCTGCGTGCATGGAAAGCGAATCGGGATTTAGGTTTTTCCCAGTTGGAATGTTACGCGAAACAGGTCGCAGGACAAAAGATGTTGATTGCGACGGTTGCTTAGCTTCTGTTGTCGGAATAATTTCAATATCCATTGTGATATCTGTCATTATATTGAACTCCAATAATGGAGAGTCAACAATTTCTTTCTTGAATGCAGATTTAAAAAACTCAAAAGAATCTTCCGGTATATCTTGGAAGTCAATAGATATTTTATCTTTGGTTAGCCCAGCTCCAAAACAATGAAAGCGTTGTTGCAAAATGGTGTCAATTTTAATAATGCTATCCACATACTTATGTAAAGCATATAGTTCTTTTTGCAAACAAATACTATCCCTTTTGTCTTTTTGCCCTTTCTTGGAAGAGCCGGAATAACAAGAACAAAGAAGTGTTAATGATACGAGTAATAAATGTTTCATGATTGCTATTATTTGAGTTTAAAAGCTACAGGAACTGTGTATTTCACCTTTACCGCTTTCCCTTTTAGTGTACCGGGTTTCCATTGAGGAAGCATTTTTATGAGACGTAGTGCCTCGTTATCTAAAGAAGGCTCAACACTTCTCACAATGTTAGGTTCTATTATGTAACCGTTTTCATCTACAATAAACTGAACTGCAACCCTTCCTTGTATTCCTTCCGTTTGTGCTTTGGTTGGATATTTCATATTATCATTGATAAATTGTAACAATTTATCTATACCACCGGGAAATTCGGGCATTTGGTCGATTACATTATAGATTGGTGGGTAAACGGCTTCTTCTTCTGATGGTAATAAAGTGTCATTTAATTGGCTATAGGGATGTCTTTTGAAAAGTTCAATCATATTATCTTGTAATTGAAATTCAGTCATTAAAGTATATTCTTTACTATATCTTCTTACTGTAAGAAAAAAACGATAACGACCGGGAGTATGCCTGAATAATTCTGCATTGTAATAATATTTATTACCTTGCCAAAGTATAATTTCTTCATCAAATACAACAAGCTGCATAGGAACATCCCTCCATATTCCTTTTTCATCCTCATAAGTGTAGCTGTAATATCCTCCAAAGCCAATATCAGTACCACTATTGTTGTGCAATATGAAAGTGACTTGTTTTTGTTTTGTGGAATAAATTGGGAATTCAGGGTGTAAAGAAAGTCCCAGCGTATCATTTATTCCAACCGTATTGTTTATGAGAGTTTGCGGAACTTTTTCTTGTTTAGGCTTGTTTGCACATCCTATCAGTAACAAACAAAATAGGCATAAATTTATCGCTTTCATAGTTCGAACTATTTATAGAGTGAAACAATGTATCTACACAGGGATAAAGGAAGAAAACTTCTTTTGAATATAGTTCTCTTCCTTTCTTGGTATAGTAAAAATATGATATGTTAATAAGAAATGTGTGATAGTGGTAATTTGTTTACAATCGGGCACTTCTATCCACTATTTTAATAAGATTATACAGTTCGGCTACCTCGCCTAAATGTACTTTATAGTCCCGAAACATATCATTAAGGGAATGACAGGTGATTATTCCACGTTCTACATCATGGTCAACAATTTTTTTTATTGCTATTCCTTCCGTGCGATGTACAATAATAAAATACCAATCTCTAATATGAAGTTTGTATCTCCATAAATCTCTGTTAACTTCTCTTGCCAATACAATATCTCCATCGCAAATAGAATCTTTGGAACCATCGTCCATACTATCTCCTTCAGCTTCGAATAACATGTATTTCCCATGATAAGTGCGGTCGACGATAACGGGTAGACTTGGCAGACTCTCTAAATATCCTTCGTCCCCATAACCGTTCAGATATCCACATTGGGCACGGATATGTACTAAGGGGACATTCATGAAACCGGTAGTTTCTAATCGGTTGGCATTAGATATGAATGGTATGTTAGTATTATTTTCTGTTTCTACTCTCTCTTCTCCTGATTTAATACTAACTATTTGTCCTTCATTCAATATGTTCCCTATTCCAGAAAATAACCAGTCGAAACTATATTGTGGAAAACGATCTATGATTTTCTGACACGTAGCTCGTGACGGATTTCTCTTTTCGTTGATTATTCTAGTGATAGTCACATTATTACTAATTCCAATTGCAACACTGAAAGAGTTTTTATTATACCCTTCCGCTTCCATAATGTATTGTACTCTTTCCCAACCTTCCATACTTATTTTAGTGCTAACGGTTATATATTTAGTTAGTTAAACGATCTTGATATACTAATAATAATACGCTGTACTAATTGCTTTTCACAAACAAGTTAGTATATTTGCATCGTCATACAGTTAACTGGTACAAAGAAACAAAGATTATTTGACTTAGACAAGCACGCGTGTATTTTTTTAGAGATTTAAACTACTAACTATTAATTAAAAGGAGACTAAAGTTATGAAAGGAAAAGTATGGGACACAATTTTGAAAGTGATTATCGCGGTTGCTTCCGCAGTGTTGGGAGCGTTGGGCGGTAGTTCGATGAACTTGTAGAACGCCCCCCCTGTAGAAGATAGTTATATCTCCAAGGGGGGGATAAGTTAATTGGAAATTTATTTGTAGCAAAAAGGGTTTTCTTAATATCATTGATTATGAACAGTTTATACACACATAGCAAAAGAAAAGAAATTAGAATTTTATTATTTATTCTATTATTAATTTGTTTTCCACTATTGGATATACATGGACAGCAAGCGCACGAAATCAGTTTGGACGCGCATTGTGCCTATTTCTCCGGAAGCATCTTCTATGGAGAGAAATCAGTCATATCCTGTAGATTATTGTACGGGAGTTCCCAGCATTACCATTCCGTTGTATGAAATCGTAGCGGGAGAAGTTACCATTCCTATTACTTTGTCTTATCACGCTTCGGGACTAAAGCCAAAAGAACGAAGCGGATTTGCGGGAACGGGATGGACACTAAATCTTGAACCCTCTATTATGCGTGAAATAAAAGATACAGCTGATGATGATGAATATGGATGGTTCAAGAACCGCCATCAATCTCCTCCGAATGACGAACGGGAACGCCTGCAATACTATGCCGACCGGGTAGATAACAAGCACGATACGCAGCCCGACAAATTTGTCTACAAACTTCCACATAGCGCTGGAAGCGGGTATTTTTTGGAACCGACCGTTTCGCTGACTACTATTCCGAGAACCAATGACAGGGTTTATTTTAACTACGGCAGTATGAATGCCACAGATGCTAACGGCATTCAATACTTATTTGACGGTGTACATGAGAAAGCCGGAAAATTTATTACACGCTGGCTGTGTACATCCATCCGTTCGCCACGGCAAACAAATCCGCTAGTCACTTTCGAGTACACTACTACTCGTAGCCGGATGCATCCGGGTGACTATTTCAATCTTGATGGCAGGGTAATCATCAACGATATTGAAAGTTCGAGTCCCTACGTCATCATGACCAAGCAACAAAACTCCCATTGTGATCATTTTCGGGTAGAGCCGGATGTGTTTAATTCGGATACATGGTCTACTAAACTGACAAGCGTATCAGAAGGGGTGGCGGGAGTTCACTATCCTCCCGCAAGCAGTTATGTCAATGAGATTGCCAGTGAGGCGCGTCTGGAGAAAGTTCACTTCTTTAATAATACCTTGTCCGTCACATACAGAGAGACCGGAACAAATGTTACTCATTCGGATGTGTATAAAAAGATGGAAGTGACTGATTTGAAAGGGAATATAATTCGTACTATCGAGTTCTTCATCAATCCCTATAATAATAAAACATCGCTGACCAAGCTGGACTCCGTCCGTATTGCTGCACCGGATGTTGAGACGAAAGTGTATGCTTTCCATTATAAGGACACTTATCAGGTTCCTTCCATTTATACTACTGCCGTAGATCATTGGGGATTTTGTAATGGTTCTGACCATTGGGTAGGTAATGAAGTTACAGTTCCCAGTTTCAGACAGATACTATACATGCCTTTGGGTAATCTCAATAAAGGAAAGGCTCTTATTGAGTATGAAGGTGTAAACCGTGAACCCAATGCCGAATGGACGCAGGCGGGGATACTAACCCGCATTATCGATCCGCAAGGGGTACAAACCAATTTCGTGTACGAAGGAAATTGTGGGGCATTTCGTGACAATAATCGTCCGAAAGGCAATGATGACTATCTTCATCCCGTAGGAGGAGTACGTGTAAAAAGCATCGAAACCTATGATCCTCATGCGAATGAGCGGACTATAAAGACCTATAGATACGGATTGACGAAACTTTTTGATCCCGATTATGAACCGATATGGGGTGGTGGAGCCATTAAACATATTGTGAGTCAGCGTGATTATTGCTCATCTATGTCGGCATACAACGTGAATGCTTACGGAACATCATCATGGTTTGAATATATGACTACCTATGTCTCAATGCCTCAATCGAACATTACTTTCAGTAACGGCAGTGCTGTTATGTATAATATTGTAAGCGAAGAAGTCTGCGGAAAAGAAATGGACTGCATAAAAACGGATTATTACTACTACGTTAATGCACATCCCTTTGAAGGAGTGTTGTGGTGGAATAGCTATGACAATATCGTTAAAAATTTCCTTTATACACAACCGGAGGAGAAGATTTGGAAAATATTCCGGCACTCTCCTTATCATCCTCAGGAACCTTCGGACGATTTATTGAGGCATTTTACCAATAGCGGTCAATACAATGGTCTTCTTGCACGTAAGAATTGTTTTAAAGGGAGCGAACTTGCATCACGCACGGACTACTCTTACAAAAGAATCGGTACCAGCTCGGATGTACTTGTTTATCTCCCTGTTCGGAAGCTGCAGGTTGATATTAACGAATATATGAAACATCCCAGCGATTTATCAAGTAAAGAAGTGTATGCTCCTAGCAATTATTATGAACCGACCAGTGGTAACAGCCAGTTGCAGACGACCTTCTTTCTGGATAATAACCTCTTTTACGTCTTGGACCAGGAAACAAACACGGAGTATATGAAGATAGGTAACCGAAAAGACAGTCTGGTGACAACCAGACGATATACTTATGACACCTATTCATACGGTTACAGTTATACGATGGAGCCCAAGAAGATAGAAATACTGAACAGTGACGGAAATTCCGTATCTGACGAATACGATTATCTGTATGAATTTCCCGCTGTCATGTCTTGTCATAAGCGTTGCGAAGGGGGGAGTTCGGAAGAGAGACGTATTCTGTTTAAAGAAGGTACTTGCTTCCCGCAACGGATACAGAGTAAAACAGACCGTTTGAGCGATTATTGCGATGAAGTGGTGTATACCGCTTACGACGGTCACAATAATGTAGCCGAAATAAGAGGCAAAGACGGCACACCGATTACTTTCCTGTGGGGATATCAGAACCGTTTTCCCATTGCAAGGATCGAGAATGCAACTCGTGAGCAGGTCTTGCTGAAAATGGGATTCCCCGCTACAGCCACTAATGTGCTTGATTCATGGTCGGGAGGGGTGGAACCAACGGATGAGATGAAGAATAAAATAAGCTCTCTGCGAGTAAGTCTTCCCAATGCACGGGTGACTACCTATGAGTATGAACCGATGAAGGGAGTGACTGCCATTACCGATCCGAACAATGTAGTGACCCGTTTCGAGTACGACGGTTACAGTCGTCTTACCGACAGTTATTATATGGATCCGGACTTGAAGAAAGTCATGCTACAGAGAAATATTTACCATTTGGGGAAATGAGAGATAGAAACACGATTCAAAAAACGAACTAAAGACTAAAGAAGATATGAAAAAATATATATGCTTTATATTGTTCAGCCTGTTCTCCATTGTCAGTTTCGGGCAGAAAGGTCATGAGCATCGGGTGAGTGGCATGACCGGAACCTCTCCATCTAATCAGGATGATACTTCAGGAATAGCGATTGATCCTGTTATGTATGCCGGCGGTTCCAATGACCAACCGTATATTATCACCCTGAGACCCATGGTGAAAACTGATTCACTGGAAACTTTACCTGAAAGTGGGCAACTGCAGGAAATACAGTATTTCAATCATTTGGGATTGCCGACAGAGAAAATCAGGAAAGGTTTCACCCCCGCTCTGAATGACCTGATTACCTTGCAGGAGTATGACGGTATGAACCGTGAGATAAGACAATGGTTGCCTACAGCCATGGAAAATCCAGGCGGATCCTATGTTGATCCTTCTCAAGTTCAGCAGTCTGCAAGAAGTAGTGAACTTTATGGGTATGATACTTACCCTTACAGCCAGACTATATATGAAGGTTCTGCAGAAGGCAGAATCAAACAACAGTTTGGACCGGGAAAAGATTGGCATACTGGGGAGAAAGCTGTATGCGCTGATTATCTGACCAATTCAAATACTGAAGTAGCATTGAATGCACGCTTGTACAGGTGTAGTGAAACTACGCTGACATGTTCCGGTAATTATAGAAACGGTTCTCTTCGGGTAGTAAAAACGACGGATGAAGACGGCAACGTCAGCTATGAGTTTAAGGACAAAGTAGAGAGATTGATTCTTTCCCGTCAGATGAATGGGGCAGAATGGCTGGATACTTACTATGTGTATGACAATGCCGGAAACTTGCGTTTTGTTCTTCCTCCTTTGGCTGCAGATGTACTGACGGGCAGTAGCGGCTCATGGAATGAAGACAATGTTGCTCTTAAGAAGTATGCTTATATATATAAGTACGATAGCAAGAATCGCTGTATTTATAAAAAACTACCCGGATGCGGACCGGTGTATACTGTGTATGATGCTGCCGACAGGGCCATCTTCACTCAAGACGATATGCAGCGTGATAAGGGAGAATGGCTGTTCAGTATTCCGGATGCATTTGGCAGAATCGTTTTGACAGGTACTTGTAAAAACGTGCTGAATTATAGCATGACCCCTTTAGGCAGTACGATAATCGTAAAAGCTACTCTGGATAAAACGACGAATGCTACAAAAGGATATGTAGTCTCGGGGATAACATTAAATACTCCCGTTATATTGACAGCAAGATACTTCGATAGCTATGACTTCATCGGGCAGAACGATTTCCCTTCCGGAACAGCTACCGCATACGAATCGGCAGACCCCTACGGTAAACGTTATGACGGCGGCTGTAGAGGTCAACAGACCGGATCATTGACAGCACGGCTTTCTAAAACAGGATCGGTAACAGGATATCTTTACTCAGTGATGTATTATGATGACCGCTACCGAATGATCCAGCAGAAAGGTAACAACGAACTTAACGGTACCAAACAGACATATATCGCTTACAGCTTTACCGGTCAACCAACGGAAGTGAAACAAGTATACGCGATTCCCGGAGAAGAAACGATCACTGAAATCCGTAAGCATACGTATGATCACGCCGACCGCTTGCTTCGTACCACTTATCAATTGAACAATGACCCTTTAATCACTTTGGTTGATAACGTTTACGACGAAGTCGGTCGATTAAAATCGGAACGCCGAAACGGGAACCCAAAGCTGAAAACAGATTACGGCTATAATATCCGTTCTTGGACGCGCAGCATCAGCGGAAGTCTTTTTAATCAGACTTTATATTATCAGGATCAATTGGAAGGTAATACACCTTGTTACAATGGGAATATCAGCAGTGTGCTTTGGAAAGCGGGTCCGTCCAATAATGAAAGCGGTTACCGTTTTACATACGACGGTCTTAACCGTATGAAGAATGCTATTTATGGAGAAACGAACAGCTTGTCGGTAAATCCTAACCGATTCAATGAACAAATAACCGCCTACGATAAAAAGGGGAACATACTTGGTTTGCTCCGTTATGGTCAGACTTCATCCTCGGAATACGGTTTGATTGATAACCTGAACCTTACGTATGATGGCAACCAACTGCAAGCGGTAAAAGATAACGCTACCCATTCTGTATTCGGCAACGGTATGGAATTTAAGGACGGTGCAAATCAAACAATTGAATACGCTTACGATAAAAACGGTAATCTGACTAAAGATTTAAACAAAAAAATAGCTGTTATTCAATATAATCTTTTAAATTTGCCAAGTCAGGTAATTTTTGTCGACGGTAACGTGATTGAATATGAGTACGGGTCGGATGGTAGAAAACTTCGTACAGCTCATGTAATAAACGGTGTTACTTCTATAACAGATTACTGTGGCAATGCGATCTATGAGAACGGCTCTTTGAAGATGTTGCTGAATGAGGCTGGTTATATAAGTTTCCCTGATAAGAAGTTTCATTTTTATCTGAAAGATCATCAGGGAAATATCCGTGTGGTAGCAGATAAGGACGGTTATGTGGAAGAAACTAATGATTATTACCCATTCGGCGGATTGTTTACTGCTTCGAGGGGTGTTCAGCCTTATAAGTATAATGGTAAGGAACTGGATAGAAAGAACGGGATTGATTGGTATGATTATGGAGCAAGACATTATGATCCGGCGATAGGGAGATGGCATGTGGTGGATCCGATGAGTAAGAAGTATTATAGTTGGAGTCCGTATACTTATTGTAAGAACAATCCGGTGTTGAGGATAGATTTAGATGGAAAGGATGATTATATAGTATCTGAAACAGGACGGTTAACTCGCTTGAATGTACCAACCGAAACCGATATATTATATACCTATTCAGGTGATAGCAAGAATCCCAAAGGTGGAAATAAAATAGAAATGACTGAAAAAGGGTTGCTTGAAGAAATGGTAAAGGTTCAGCAATCTCATAATGGCTATAAATCATTCGGAGCCAGTACAAACATTGCTGATGCGTCCAATTTATTTCAATTTGTAGCTGAAAATACTAAAGTAGAATGGTCATTGAGTGTATTTGAATCTGGTGGAGTGCATACAGCTATTATTGCAACTGATCAACAACCAAATACTGTGCAAAATGGAATTTCTGCTAAGAATAATCTTGGAGTTGTAGGAGAAAGTAAGGTGCAAATACATTCTCATCCAGATTCGGGAGGAACTAAAGGTGGCTACGGTAATGATTTAAGAAACGCTAATCCAAAGAGTAAGAATCTAGTATACTTTCAGGCAAATCGAATATTATATGAGTATAATAATACGAAGAGCAATATAAAGGAGACACCGGTTGTAGAAAAAAACAGGTATATATAATTATATAAAGGATTTAATAAAACTGAAAAGATGAAAAGTAGATTAATTCTTTCGTTAATTTTAATAGGGGGATGTATGTCCCCCTCCACCTCTCCTGAGGATATTCATCAACGGGCAGCTATCCTAGTTGCGATGTTGATTGACAGTAACTATATTCACCATTCATATTTGGAAGTATTAGAGATAGTATCAAATGATTCTAATGTTATTTATCGTGTCAGACCCTCAGATTCTGCTGCGTCTTGTACTGACGAGTTACCTTCTAGAGTGTTGAGTTACAAAGATAAATATCTCTGTTTTATAGAATTGGATGAACAGGAAATGTCGCGGAATGAACTATTTGAGAAAGGTATCGTCGCTGATTCTAATTTTCAGTCAAATTCTCTTGATTTTGATGACGGTTTTTGGTTGTTAGCTCTTCAAAAATATGGAAAAGAACATGTTTTGGTGAAATATAGAGAGGAATATGATAATATAGTAGAGATGCCGGAACTTTGGCCGTATCTTTCCGGAGGCTCTCCTCAAAGTCAGCCTGTTTTTATGTCAATGGACAAACATTATATTGTTGTTGCGGATTCATTGCTTTCCAGACTTGGGGATCTTGGAGTAGATACTCTGAAACGTTATATAAACCGATTTTATGGAGTTATTCAATTAAAAAATCAAACGGATTCAACTATAGTATTATCAAATAACAATTTGAGCAATTTAAGTTTTGCTTTGGTGAACAAGACGGATACTCTAAAATTGGTTTTGAGAGACTCACTACCTATAATTCTTGGATCTCACGAATATGCCTACCTGAGGTATGACAGTGAATCTCCTCAAAGATTTCTTCAAAATTTACCAGAACAAGATGTCTGGATGTCAATGTATAGGTTATTCAGTGATTCTACTTTTTGTTTCTTGAAGATGAATGGAATACCGACAAACTTCAGAATATTGCACAATGATGCAACCATCTTTAGTTACATAACGGTAGACTCAGAAACGCAAAAGTATATTCCTGGCGACAAGTCTAAGATATTTTACAATAATAAAGTGCACGATAAAGATCTGAGAGGGTATCGTTTTCGTGGATGGTGACTCTATTTTATGTTTTATAAATATTGAGCAATCACAAATGTTGTTATTTTCTCAGAATTATCAAATAAACAATCGGAATGTCGATTAGAATTTGACATTCAAAGAGGTGAATCATTATTATGCCTTTGTAGATCTGCTACCAAGTTCGGTAAGTAATGCTATTCACCCTTATAAGTATAATGGTAAGGAACTGGATAGAAAGAACGGGATTGATTGGTATGATTATGGAGCGAGGATGTATGATGCTACATTGGGAGGATGGACGACTATAGATCCACAAAGTGAGAAACTTTATACTGTATCACCCTATACATATTGTATTAATGACCCAATAAAGCATAGAGATCCAGATGGTGAATTTCCTTGGATTGCAGGTTTGATAGGTGTGGAATTGATTATATTACCCAGGTTACAGTTAATAGGTTGGAAGGAAAGTCTTGGTCGGAATCCCTTACTAATGTAGATGGGAAATCAATTTTGACCTCAGCTGTTACAAGTATGGCAGGTGTTGGATTAGCTAATGTTGTTAGTAAGGCAGTAACAGTTTCAAAACTAGTTCAGGCAGGTGGCAAGGTAGCTAAGACATTAACAGTTGCAGGTGATATGGCGGCAGATGCTACGGTAAGTGTAACATCTCAATTAGTTGAAAAAAGACATGTTGGTGGAAAATCTGTACTAACAGATGTCATGGCTGGACAAGCGAGTGGAGTAGTTGGTAATTATATAAAATCCTCTTATC
The DNA here is from genome assembly GCF_020091505.1 of Bacteroides faecis. Taxonomy (NCBI): domain Bacteria; kingdom Pseudomonadati; phylum Bacteroidota; class Bacteroidia; order Bacteroidales; family Bacteroidaceae; genus Bacteroides; species Bacteroides faecis. Next base: position 3,197,473 of record NZ_CP081916.1, read on the forward strand.
AAAACTCTGCAAAAGGAAAAACTTTACGAAGATTGGCTGACCACGATAGACGTGTTGCAGGAAATAATCCAAGAGAATCCAGAGCGAAAAGAGCAGAACAGTCTGCGAAAAAGGCTGCAGGCTATGGTTTTGGAACTGCAGAAGCTGCAAATACATCAATTTCTAGTGGAGTATCGGAAGCTATAAAACAATTAAATAAAGATGATAAGAATAGGTAGTGAATTTATATTTTGGTCTGTTGCTTTCTTTGTAGTGATGTTAATCTTTGATGGTTTTGATATCGCATTACAAAGTACAATGTTTATTATTGGTATGATATACTATACTTATAATATCGCATTTGTTTATTTGCGATTAAAAAAAGTCTGTTTCAATTTTGAACAAGCCGCCTCAAAGAAAGAATGGCTTTGGTTCCTATTAACTAATATCATAATTTGGTCTCTTTTTCTTGTTTCTTTGCCTGAAAGAGGTGTTGTTATGGTAGAAATTATCCCTCATGGATTGCTCATTATTCTGCTTATTTATGATATTATAAAGACATTATTAAGAAAAATGTTTGGTTAATATTTAGGAGACTATATGTTAAAAGTTGATATAGACTTGTTGTCTTGCCCTAATACGAGTTGGCTAAATACAACTTGTATTAGGGTAGTGATTTTTTCTGTTCATAACTTTAATTTCTACTGGAGTGGGTGCAACTTGTGAAACTGTAACTGACTATAAAGCGTCATGTCATTGATTGCCGTGGTCAATAGATTAGTTTATTGATTGCTCGGCTTTCACAACTGGTGATACGGTGACAGGTATTATACTATCAGAAAAAGATAGAGGGCAATACAACTTATTATAATAGCAATATAAGTAGGGATATTCAGTAAATGTCCCTCTTTCTTATAAATTCAGGGCATTTATTACCCCAAATTATGACCGAAGTACTTTGTAAATAATGCCAATCTGATAGGAACAGGTATTGCGGCATTATCCTGACACGTTCTGCATTGGAAATTGCACGTCAGGCAGGTTGGGACGATTCGGTATCCGATATTGAGACACGTGTTCGGACAGCTTTAGCGGCTTTGGAACAAAGTGGATACTTGGTAAGAGGGAGTAATATGCCTCATGTATATGCCACAGGCATTACGGTAAGGAACATGGATGAAGCAAGAAAACGTATATCAGCATCGCTGCTCTTTGGCAGTGACGAAATAGAAAAGGCAGTCCGAATCATTAAATCATTAATATCCCAGAAATATATTGCCAAAGCTCAAGATTCAGAAGCGGAGTCGCGGATTGATTATCTGGCAGACATTTTGGGAATAAGCAAAAGAGAAGTCATATCCGTGGTGGAACGAATGCGACAGGAAGGCATATTAGCCGATAGTAAGGATATATCTGCTTATTTGTTGGATACAGGTGACTCGGAAAGAAAATCACAAATACTCCTTGAACGTTTTGCAAAACTCGAACAATATATCCTTACCCACATTCCTGACGGGTCTTTGCGGATATCATGCAAGCAACTGAATGACAATGCTGTGAATGACGGAATCAATACATCCAAAGAAAAAGATATCCGTACACTACTCTATTTTCTTACCGTTAAGGGATATACTCGCAAGAAAGAGGATGAGGTCCACAATATGGAAATCAGTCGTCTGGCAGATATGGAATTAACTATCAAACGTTTTGAAAGGCGATTGGAGGTGAGCCGTTTTGCCATAGAATGGCTATACAGGCTAACCGCTGATACAGGAAAGGGGAATAAGGCCGTTCAATTTTCTGTAGTAGAACTTTTAAATCAAATAAAGTCAACTCCCCAATCTTTTTTTAGTGGGTTTGACAATCTACAGTTGGAAGACGTGGAGGAAGCACTTTTATATCTGTCAAAAATCGGTGCGCTCAAACTCGAAGGCGGCTTCTTGGTCCTTTATAACACCATGAATATACAAAGAATAAAGGATAACAAATCGAGATATAGACAGGATGACTACCGGATGCTTAATGAATTCTACAAGCAGAAGATTCAGCAAGTTCATATTGTGGGTGAATATGCTAATCTGATGGTAAAGGATTATAATTCAGCTTTGCAATATGTTCAGGACTATTTCCAAATGGACTACAAGAAATTTGTCACCAAATATTTTAAAGGAGAAAGAATTAGTGAAATACAGCACAACTTGACACCACAGAAATACAAACAATTGTTTGGTCAGCTGTCCAAACGTCAAATGGAGATTGTTGCCGACAAGGATTCACGTTGCATCGTTGTCGCGGCAGGTCCTGGCAGCGGAAAGACACGTGTACTAGTCCACAAACTCGCATCACTTCTTCTGCTTGAAGATGTAAAACACGAGCAACTTCTGATGCTAACGTTTTCAAGAGCAGCCGCTACAGAATTCAAACAAAGACTTATGGAACTGATAGGCAACGCTGCTCACTTTGTTGAAATAAAGACATTCCACTCCTATTGTTTTGACCTCTTGGGGCGGATAGGAAACCTTGAAGATGCCAAAAATGTCGTAGCAAAAGCTACCGAGATGATTAATCAAGGAGAAGTGGAACCAAACAAAATAGGCAAAACGGTACTGGTCATAGACGAAGCTCAGGACATGGGCGTTGAAGAATATGCACTTGTAAAGGCCCTTATGAATAAAAACGAAGAGATGCGTGTGATAGCAGTAGGCGATGATGACCAAAGCATTTATGAATTCCGTGGGGCCGATTCCGGATATATGTACCAGCTGTCACAGGAGCCCGGCAGCAAGTTGGTCGAGATGACTGAGAATTATCGCAGTGCGCACCAACCAGTTAATTTCGCCAACGAATTTGTGCGAGGTATCAGTAAAAGGATGAAAAGCACACCAATTATCTCAATGAGGGAAGAGGATGGTTGGGTTGGTGTGACACGCCATCAATCAAAGTATATATTTCAGCCGCTCGTTGAGGAATTGATTCATTATCGGGGGAGCGGTACCTCGTGTGTGCTCACCCAAACGAATGAAGAAGCTGTAATCTTGGTAGCTCTTTTGCGGAAATATGGCATAAACAGCAAGTTGGTACAGTCTATGGATGGTTTTCTTTTCTGGAATATGGCGGAGATGAGGTATTTCTTGAGGTATCTGGACAAACGAGTGAGGACACCTCTAATTCCAGAGGAATTATGGAAAGACGCCAAACATGCAACCTTTTCCGCCGGGTTCCTCCTGTCAGGGGAGTTTTGATAGTCACGGTAACGGAACGTGATGTTCTCGTCCTCTATCGCCGTGATTTTATATTAGCTCAGGCACGCCCTTTTGGAATACCGCCCGATATATTGTATCACTTGTTCGGGCATTTCCAGAGGTGGCTCCAGATGGACAATCCACTGCTTCTTGTTTACCACATGTTTGATAAAGCTCATGAACTCCATGCGGTTGCGGAAGTCATGTTTGAGCTTTCCGTTGTCGAACAACTCTATCAGAGCCTTATCGAACGTGTGTTTGAATATGCTTCTGATGAAAGCGTCATTCACCTTTGACCTTTCCGGAACGACAATCCTCCCGTTCCCGTCAATGCCGCCCCATGACAGGATCATGTGCGTGTGGACATGGTACTGCTTGGTTTCTCCATAGGTATGCAGTACGGCTATCACGCCCATTTTCAACCCGAAAGCCTTCATCATCCAGATTTTCAACGCTTCCGCCGACGTGCGCATCATGATGTTGAGTATTTCTTTCTTGTTGCGCTTCACCAAGTCAAGCAACACATGGGGCAGGGTCATCACCACGTGGCGGTGAGGGACACGCAACAGCTTGTCTTTCATGCGTACCGCCCATTTGAGCGTGTCACGTCAGCCGCATGTGGGGCAGAAACGGTTCTTGCAGCTATGATAGACTTCCCGGATTTCGCCACCTTCGGGACAGGCATAAGTATCTATCCCCAAAGCGGCGGTATGGCATACACGGATGGCGTTTGCCGCCTTGTATTGTTCGGGGGTGATATACTCTGCCGGATGCTGGGCGTACTCGTCCCACCAACGGTTGAAATAGTCCGCCAAACGGTACTTCTTTTCAGTGCCGCAGCCTTCCGATTGTTCCGATATGTCGAGTAAATCTATCATTTATTGTTTTTGTAACTCTTTGTTATACAGTTTAATAGTGACTTTAAGGCCTTGAACGTATAGCTAACAAACATATTATCGGCTTTCAGCAATAATGTTTCGTTAAGGTAACTCGGCATACGTGTTAAAGCCTTAATAATTAATTGTGCGTCATCTCGTTTTAGTTGTTTGGAAGTAACTGTAAAAACAGTCCTGTATTCCCCAATTTCCTGTTACAATATAAATTCTTTGTAAAAATTATCTATTATACAATAAGTTTTGCAACTTTAGGTTCTGAGAATATAGTGGCAATCGCTTAAATGCTATAATCAATTACTACAAAATTATTTTTTTTGATGTTATATTCCTAATTAACAATATATTATATTTATTTCATATCAACAAATGTTAGTTAAGTAAAGCGTTTGTATTATGAATGATAATTTTTCATTTGATTTGGGATTGGCAAGAATTATTATTTTCTCATTATTTCCAATAGGCATAGATTGTTTTAAAAAACAAGCAAGTTAATGCTTACATAAAAAGTCGTTTTATTTTATATTATATTATTGGTTTCTTGCTCCTGATTTCTATTTGGTTTATTGGAAATGAATTTATTCAATGTGGATATCTATGATTATCTCATTATTTGTAACATATCATTAGTGCCTCATTAAGATTGGGACAAATTAAACATTAAATAAACTTGGTCCATTTGGTCCAAATCGTTCTTTTTCATGTTGAAATTTAGTTTTATTAAAGAGATCTTTCAGATGAGTTTTATCTGTCAATGAGATACTAAATATTTGTAGCACTTCGTATGTACTTCTATCCAGTTTCATATCGTGTTGAATGATTGCCACCAAAAAACAGTAAGTGCATATTGCAGCATATATCTGTATTCGAACAGCATTCTCTGTAGTCCCCTAAAATTTTTTGATTTTAAGATGCTGCTTTAGCCATTTGAAAAACAGCTCTACCTGCCAGCGATTTTTATAAAGTTCAGCAACTTGCAGTGCAGATATATGCGTGGCATTGGTTATGAATGTAAATTCTCGCTCTTGTTCTTCATCCCTATATTTAACCAGTCTAAGCGGCTCCAGATAATATTGTTTATGATGGAATCCGGTCGGAAGTATGCTTGCGTCTGAAAGTACGTTCGTAGGCAACCTACGTTTCCATTTGATGAATTTTTGCTCTGACAATGAAATAGGCTTCAATCTGATGAATCTTATACAGCATCTTGAAGTTGTTATAACCTCGGTCAAAGATGTAATAAGAACCCGGTTCATAAGGAATTTCAATCATAGCTTTAGAATCGTGTACGGATGCTTCCGTGATACGAAAGAAGACAGGGATTTGTGTTTCTACATTATATAATGTATGCACCTTGATACCCCCTTTCTTCTTGCGGAATTTAACCTATCAAAAAACAGAAAGACACAGGTCAATAGTTGTCGAGTCGAAAACATAAGCGTTACCGCCAAGTTTGAAAATGTGATTAACACGCTTTTGTCGTGCTTCACTAACAAGGTAGTAAACGTATTCTTCAAAGATATGATAGTCTCTATCTTGATTTGCTCGTGCCAGCGATGATTTTGATACGTTTTTACCCATTCCTAAATGATAACATTTGGAATGATGTGCTTCAAGCGCAACTATTAAATCTCGCAGACTTTCACGATTAGAAAGTTGACTGAACATCAGAGCAAGTAGTTGATTCCAGCAGGTAAAATGCTTCACATATTTGTTACTATCATACTTGGCTACAATGCGGTTAAACTTACTTCAATTCAGAAACGAAGCCAATTGAGCAAAAACGTATTTGTCTTGGAACATATACTATCAAATTTATCAGATGCAAAGCTACAAATTCAAGTTCGTTCGCTCGAAAGTCATCTGTAACTAACTAAATTTCAAATATTTCAAAGAACTATTTTAGATTTTAATGGGACAGCAATGACTTAGCATCATAAATAAAAAATAACTTTCATTAGCAGCAACGCTTTTCATACTTGACAGAATTTCTTAAGCTGAACCAAACAAAAAGATATTGCACATTTCTTTAGTCTTTTACCTTGGAATACTAGCCACATTCGCCCTATACGTCTTTTTTTATCTGAGATTGACTGTAAATCTGGAAACATCCACAATACCGGATTGGAATTCTTCTTGTAGTAAGCAGAAAGAGTAGTTCTCATCAGCCTATATTTATGTTATATTTGTTGTTTAATAATTATTAACTATTTGTACCAAGATACAGGTTTTTAATATAAAATATGATTAAGAGTAAGCAATAGTGTATCCCAACCTACAAAATACTTCTTTCTAATTGACAAAAAGAAATTTTTGCAGTGCGTAAAGTTTAAAACATTTTTTATGTTTTTATTTTGTACGGTTAATAATCAAAATAATACTATAAATTTGCACATCTTTTTTAATATAAACTAAAATGAAATAATGAGTCATTTTATTGAATATTCTAATAATATATTTGATGTTACGTTGACTGTTTGGAGAAACGTTAAACGAAGAGACAAGATGTAACAAGTGTGTTCATCCATTTTTCGCATACTATAGTAATATAACATGAAAAGAATTATATACATTTAAAAACAATCCATTTATATCATTAACTTAAAAATCAGAGATGAAAAGAGTAATTCTTTTGTTCGTTTCTCTTGTTGTGATGGCATTCCAATTGCTTTTCGCCCAAAGTTTTACGGTTAAAGGTAAAGTCATTGCCGAGGAAGGCAATGAACCGTTGATTGGAGTGGCCATCATGCAAGAGGGTACTAATAATGGTGTGATTACCGACATAGACGGTAATTACTCCATTGAGATCAAAGGTGTTGCGCAGGCTACTTTGGTATATTCGTACATTGGTATGCAGCAGCAACAGCACGTAGTGACTCCACAGACACACAAGCTGGACATCACGCTGAAAAGCGATGCACAGCTGGTGGACGAAGTAGTGGTAGTGGCCTACGGAGTTCGTAAAAAAGGAACGGTAACCGGTTCTGTTTCTACAGTGAAATCAGAGAAAATAGAAAGCGTACCGACTGCCGGTTTTGACCAAGCATTGCAGGGACAGACTCCAGGCTTGATGGTTATGTCCAACTCGGGTGAGCCCAGCAAAGCTGCCACTTTCCAACTCCGTGGTACCAACTCCATCAACTCAGGAACTTCGCCCTTGTTCATTCTGGACGGTGTACCTATCTCCAGCAACGACTTTAACACCATCAGCCCGAGCGACATTGAAAGCATCTCGGTGCTGAAAGATGCGTCTTCAACGTCAATCTACGGTGCCCGTGCTGCCAACGGTGTGGTGGTGATAACCACTAAACGCGGTAGAGCCATGGATAAGGCACACGTCACGTTGCGCACCCAGTGGGGTATCTCCCAGCTGGCCAAAGGCGAATGGAATTTGATGAACACTGCTGAACGCATTCAGTTTGAAAAAGAAGTGGGTTTGGACTCCGGACAGGATTACGACCTGCTGAGCAAGACCGATGTTAACTGGAGAGACATGGTGTTCAACGACAATGCCATGCTGCAGAACTACGACCTTTCTATCAGCCGCGCTACCGAGAAATTGAACTACTTCGTTTCAGGAAGCTTCTACGACCAGGACGGTATTGCCCAAGGTTCTATCTTCAGTCGCTACTCTATCCGTGCTAATGCCGAGGTTAAGGCCAGTAACTGGCTGAAAGTGGGTACCAACTCCATGGTTGCTTATGAAGAAGTGGAGCAGGCCGATGCTGGTTCTTACAGCCTGTCATCACCGATTTCTGCCTGCCGCTTCATGCTTCCCTACTGGAATCCTTATAATTCGGATGGCTCATTGGCTACCAATGCCAACGGTGGATGGACCGGTACTACTGTGAACCCTATCGAATGGATGGACAATAACCCGGTTACTAATAAGAAATATAAGGTATTGAGTGTGCTCTTTGCCGAAGTGACTCCGATAGAAAATCTGACCTACCGCATACAGTTCGGTGCAGACTTTACGCACTCCACCGGATTCATGCAGTCATTCCCCAGCTATCAGCTGAACAACGGTCTGGGTGCAGCCGGACGTCAGTCGAACGACATTCTGAACTTGACCATCACCAATACGCTGAACTACAAGTTCGATATCAACTGCGACCACCACTTCAACGTGATGCTGGGTCAGGAAGGTATCGACTACCGGGCAGAAGGATTCACCCTGACCACCCGCAACCAGAACAACGACTACCTGACCAACATCAGTTCCGGTACACGGGCATCGAGTTGGCAGGATAGCAGTTCAGCTTATTCGTATGTATCTGTCTTCGGCCGTGCCGAATATAATTATGCCGACCGTTACTATGCCGACCTGAGTCTCCGTGCCGATGCTTCTTCCCGTTTCGGCAAGGATCACCGCTGGGGACAGTTCTGGTCAGTAGGTTTAATGTGGAACGCCAAGAAAGAGCTCTTCCTGAAAGATGTGAAGTGGCTGCATAATGCACAGGTGTCGTTCAGTACAGGAACTTCCGGTAACTCTGAAATCCCGAATTTCGACCATCTGGCACTTGTGAGTGGCGGACGGACCTATATGGACACAGCCGGTATCGCACCGCAGCAGAAAGGGAACGAAAAACTGAGCTGGGAAACTACCTGGACCACCAACCTGGGATTCCACCTAGGATTCTTCGACCGTGTAAACGTGGACTTGGAGCTCTATCACAAACGCACCAGCGACATTCTAATGGAAGTACCTCAGTCCTATTCTGAAGGCAACAACGGCTACCGCTGGGACAACATCGGTGTGATGACCAACCAGGGTGTGGAGCTGTCCGTGAATGCCGACGTGCTGCGTCTGAGAGACTTTGTGTGGAACGTCAATGCCAACGTGTCGTACAACAAGAATGAAATCAAGGAACTCTATAACGGTGTGCAGGAGTATGAATTGCCCAACACCTCTACCAAATGGGTAGTGGGCCATCCGTACGGAGAATTCTTCATCAACCGTTATGTCGGCGTGAACCCTGCCAACGGCGACCCGCTGTGGTATGACAAAGACGGCAACATCACCACCGAATTCCGCGAATCGGACAAAGTGATGGTGGGTAAGAACTACCTGGCTCCCTGGCAAGGCGGCTTCGGCAGCACCCTGACCTGGAAAGGCATCTCGGTAAACGCACAGTTCAGTTGGGTGGCCGACCGCTGGATGTTCAACAACGACCGCTTCTTTGAAGAAAGTAACGGACTCTATACCGGTTATAACCAGTCCAAGCGTCTGCTCTACGACCGCTGGAAGAAACCGGGCGACGTGACCGACATCCCCCGCTGGGGTGTAACGCCGCAGATGGACTCCCGCTTCCTGGAAGATGCTTCTTTCCTGCGTCTGAAGAACCTGATGATCAGCTATACCTTTCCGCAAAGCTGGATGAAAAAGACGAACTTCTTTACCAACGCACGTATCTATGCGCAGGGGCAGAACCTGCTGACTTTCACCAAGTTCAGCGGACTTGACCCGGAAGCGTTCACCAACATGTATCAGGCACAATATCCCATGTCTCGCCAATACTCGTTCGGTCTGGAACTCTCTTTCTAATCTTTTAATTAATGAAACAACGAAAAATGAAAAATATAAAAACATATCTGCTCATGGCCGCTATGGCATTCAGCACCACTGCCTGCCTGGACAAGTATCCGGATGATATGGTACCGACTGACAAGGCTATCACCACTGTGGATGAAGTAGACCAGGCCGTGATTGGCATCTACTCTTCCTGGCTGAACGGAGCGTTATACAGTGGTTACCTCACCTTGCTGCCCGATATCCAGGTAGACCTGGCTTACGCGGTGAACGGCTACTCCAACCAGTTCGGTAACACTTGGCGCTGGAATATCCTTTCTACCGAACCGGAATATGAATCGGTCTATGCCGGACTCTACACCGTCATTACCCGCTGTAATTTTATGCTGGACAATGTGGACCGCGTACGCCAGAATACCACCAACGATGATGACCTGGACCGTCTGGACCAATACTGCGGAGAAGCATACTTTGCCCGCGCACTGGCTTATTCAGAATTGATTAAACTCTTCTGTAAGGCTTACGACCCGGCTACAGCAGCCAACGAACTGGGTGTGGTACTGAAGTCACACTACGATGGTGACGAACCTACCCTCCGTTCATCACTGGAAGCCTCTTATCAGTTTGTCCTGGATGATCTGGAAAGAGCAGCTGGGTACCTGAAGCTGGAAGATGATTTCGATGGGGTTCTCTACAGTACACCTTACTTCTGCGAATACACCATCTATGCACTCCGTGCACGTGTGGCTCTCTACATGCAGAACTGGAAGGACGCTGAGAAATACGCTTCCAAGGTGATCGACAGCAAATACTACAAACTGTCTAGTGTGAACGATATGATAACCAGCTCACAGAACGCTTATCAGTATATGTGGTCGAACGACGAGAGTACCGAGATTATCTGGAAAGTGGGAATGACAGTCAGCAACTACGGAGGCGCCTTGGGGCAGGTCTTCTTCAACTACGACTTTCAAAGCTTTAAGCCCGACTATGTACCGGCAACTTGGGTACTGAACCTCTATTCAGAACAAGACCTGCGCTTTGCAGCCAACTTCGTGACACAGCCTACCGGTTATCCGCATGGATTGCAGTGGCCGTTGGTAGCCAAATACTTCGGAAATGAATCCTTTATGGCTCAGAACATGTTGCATGTCTGTATGCCGAAAGTGTTCCGTCTGTCAGAGCAATACCTGATCCGTGCAGAGGCCCGCGCCAATCAGAAGAATTACAGCGGTGCCGGCAAAGATCTTAGCGATTTACGTCGTGCTCGTTTCCAAGGCGGTAACGGAAACATCTCTGTAAGCGAACAGAATTGGCTGGAAATTATCGAAGAAGAACGTGTACGCGAATTGTATATGGAAGGCTTCCGCCTGCAAGACCTGAAACGCTGGCACAAAGGCTTCGAACGCAAACCGCAGGAACAATCACTGGCCAACGGTAGCTCGTTGAAGATTGAAGCAGATGATGTACGCTTTGTATGGCCCATTCCGAAACACGAGCTGGAATCACCGGGTAGCCAGATTCAGCCTAACGAGAGCAATAAATAAGAATAGATTCATCATTTATAAAGTATAAGTATAACAATGAGAAAGATAAACTACGGACTGATGAGCATGCTGGCACTGCTGATGTGCGCCATCACCAGTTGCGGCGATGCAGAGCGCCCCAGCTACGACGGTCCAAACTATATCCTGTTCTCGGATACGCTCACTGTACTGGCCGTACAGAACAATGAAGAAGTCTTCGACATTCCTGTGGCCGCTACAGAAGCCTGCAGCTATGACCGCACGGTAGCCGTGGAGGTTATAGACAAAAAGAGCAATGCCATTGAGGGAAAACACTACACCATTGAATCAAACACCATCACTATCAAGGCCGGTGAACGGGCTGCCAACGTACGCATCCGCGGTAATTACGATGCCATCGCAGCTACTGACTCGCTGGGGCTTACCCTGCGCTTGCTCACACAGAAAGCTGACCAATGGGATTTGTATGACAAGAGCTATGAAGCCAAGGTAATCCTGCAGAAATGCTGTCCGTTCGATATCAACCTCTTCAACGGATATGCCGTGCTTACTTCTACATATATGCAGGAATTTATGCCTAACGTAGACAACCGTTTGATTAAGGCAGTCATCGATCCCGAAGAAGAAAACACCGTTATTATGAAGGACTTCTTCTACGACGGCTACGATGTGAAAATCCGATTCACTACAAACGACATTCTGAATCCGCTGATTGAAATGGATGAACAGACCTTTGCCTCTACAGCCGAAGCTTTCGGTACCAATTATGGCGACGGCTATCTTCACCTCTATCAGCCTAGCAGCGGTGTATCTTACTACAGCACCTGCGAACAGTTCATCTTCCAGTACTTCACGCTGTATGTACCGGGCATGGCTGGTAACAATGTAGTAGGCACCTTTGCCAGCGCTATCGAATGGGTAAGCGCAGACGAAGCCAAGAGACTTTATCTGGAAGGCAGCATACTGGTATCTGAAACGGTGAAAACAGATTTTGAGAAGAAATAATATACTAGAAACAAAAAACATAGAATAAGATGAAAAAGAACAAATTTACGTTGGGATGGTTCTTCATCAGTCTGCTGATGGCTTTTGCCGTAACAGCTTGCGATGACGATGATGACAACGTGGCAAACGTTAGTTTTCCTGAAAAGCAAACGATTGGCGGTGTTGTAAGTGAAACGAAGAATTTGACATTTGATGCTGTAGCCGACTGGACACTAACATCTTCCAGTACATGGTGCTATTTTATTACGGAAGAAATCCCAGCTACCAAAGCTGCAGAGGGTGTGAAGGAATATTCCATTTCGGGCAGGGCGGGTAAACAAACCGTAACCATCGGCATCTCTGACGAAGGTCAGGACTATGATAATGCAACCGTTGCTTCCATCATCATCAACATGAACGGACAGGAAGCTGTGTTGGCTGAAGTAACCCGTAATGCAGCCGGACGCACGTTCAAACTCTATAAAAAAGGTGAAGGCGATGAATGGGTAGAAGTATCTGCAGAAGAAGGTATCGAAGCCGGTTACAGTGACTTCAATACATATAAAGCAATAGCAAACTTCCGTTTTTCAGCTACTAACCGTCCTGAATGGCTATCTATCGAAGGAGGTTCCATAGTAGGCTCTGCCAATCAGGAGGTAGAATTCGGTATCAAGGTAGTAGAAAATCGCCCGGACTTCAGTAAATATGCACAGGTAGGCAATATCAACTTTCAGGATGAAGAAGGTAAGTGCGTATTTACCTATTCTGTAAATTACAAGGGTATGAATCCGGAAGCGATGAACTATGAAGGTCCGAAGCCTTGGAATTGGGAAGTTTCACTTGATGGTAAAACCTTCATTCAAACTAACCAAGGCATCTCTGGCAACAGCGAATCTAATAGCTATAATAAATTTGTTGAATTCACTATTATAGCTTTCAATGACGAGTTCTATCCTATTTATGTTGAAGAATATGCGGATTGGCAAGGCAATGCCGGTTATGAATATTTTTTAGCTGACGATGAAGATGCTTGGATGAACCTTGAGGTTAAAGATCCTAAAACAGGTAAAGCTAGAGTTACTGTTCATCCTTTAGATCCGGAGGAAAGTGATATTGAAGAACGCACAGGCTATGTATTTGTGTTCCCCAAAGCGTTATATGATAAAATTGCAGAGGATCCTGAAAACGAAGATTTCGGATTGTTTGTAAGCAATGCTTCTAGTGAAGAAGGTATACCGGCTCAGAAAGAGTTGAGGTATGAATATACAGAAAGCAACTTACTGATGAATTTCATCCAGAAAAAGCAGAAGGAATCAGGCGGTGGGGAAGAAGAAAAGGCTATAGAAATCATCAGTCAGCACTGGGAAAGCTATGGTCAAACAGTAGAATGTACAGAAATAACAGGTGATGAAGCTGAGCCCTACAAAAGTGAATGGCAAGCAGCGAAAGTATTCACTGTAAAAGCCAGTACATGTCGATCTGTAAGAATAAACGTTCCTTTTGACGTTGATTCATTTGCAGCAGAATTAAATAAACAAGATGTTACAGATACATATTGCGCTGCTACAGAAGATGGTACTACAACAGCTATTGATCTTTGGAATTGTCAAGACATCGAAAGTGAACTTACCGTAGTAATTAGAGATGCTATGTGGCAAAAAGTTACCGTACTGCTAGTTCGTCCGTAAAATGAAAAAATAAAAAAATAAATGAACAAATATATTTCATTCTTTAAAACGTTCTTTGCTCCGTTGTTTATTTGCCTGATAGCAATGACAACGGTATTCACCGGTTGCTCTGATGACGATGACGAATTGCAGCAAACCGCCTTCGGCTATGTGCAGTTCAAAATTTACAAGAGCGCATCGGCTGCTACCAAGGGAATAGAGACGAGAGGCACCGACATGCTGGATAAGCTGGATGATGCCAAGAAAATCAAGGTGGTGATGCTGTATGACGGAAACACCATTGAACAAACCTTGATGCTCAACAGCTATAGTGCTGAAAATGCGGAGTTTGGCCTGCGCAGTGACAAACTGGAACTGCTGGCAGGTAACTATAAACTGATTGGTTATTATCTGTACGACAAACTGGATAACGAGATTTATGCCGGTACACCCAGCAATTATAAGTTTAACGTAGTGGCTGGCGGACTGAAAGTACAGGAACTGTTTGCCGATGCTGTAGCTCGCGGATTGGTCAACTTTAAACTTATTAAACACGGCTTGCCGGAAACTGAAGCAGCATCTCGCGCCAACGGTTATGAAGATTATCCGTTCTCTAATATCAAGGGTATCAACATCACGGTAAAGAACCTCTTTACACAAGAACTGACTACCATTGAAAAAGTGGAAGTGAAGTATGTGGAAAATTTGAAAGACGGTTATGCTCTCTGTGACACAACCGTGTGGTTGAAAACAGGCAGCTACCAGATTAGCTCTTATTCTACTTACTCTGATAAGAAGTGCGATTCCGGCAAATTGCTGGAAATAGCTACCGTGCCTACTTCAGAAACTTTCTTCGTGAAAGATAACGAAGAGTCAGAAGCCACTGTACCCATCCAGTTGAGTGCAACAGCTGAATATTTGAAGGACTACATGGCACTGAAAGAGATCTGGGAAAAACTGAACGGACCCAACTGGAAATACTACGGTGAAGCAGCTCCTATGGGTTGTAACTGGAACTTCGATAAGGAAATCGATATGTGGGGTGACCAGCCGGGCGTACAGTTACTGGACAACGGTCGTGTGGCATCACTCGTAATTTCCGGATTCGGTGCCGAAGGTGTAGTGCCCGATGCTATCGGACAGCTGACTGAACTGCGTATTCTGAACCTCGGTGCTCACGATGAACTCATCGGTGGACACCTGTTTGAAGGCGTAGGAACTTCAATGACCCCGGAACAGCGTCAAAGAATCCGCATGGATTATGAACAGAAATTCCTGTATCGCGACATCCGCGAGAATCTTTCACAAATTCTGATTGACGGTATTAATGCCAACCCTAACTTCAAACCTATCAAGAAGAGCAACCGCATTGACAAGAAGGACGTACAGTTCGGTAACCTGACCAACAACATCAGAGGTATCTCTAAAGCCCTGATGCGCTGCACCAAGCTGGAGAATTTTTTCATTGCCAACTCACCGATTGTGGTAGATAACTTCTGCGAAAAATTGCTGGATGAGGAAACTTCTGTTTACCGCAAAGCTTTTGAAGAAGAAGAAACTGCGTGGAGCTGGAATAACTTTACCATGCTGACCGATATGGAAATCTACAACTGCTCACAGCTGACCTCGCTGCCGATGAACATGCTAACAGAGTTGCCGGAATTGCAGATGTTGAACGTGGCTTGCAACCAAAGTATTGAAGGTGACAATTTGCTGGAAAACTGGAATAACTTCATCGACGGAAAGAGCGGCGAGAAAATTCAGGTGCTCTATTTGGGGTACAACAAACTGACTGAAATGCCCGAACATGAACAGTTGAAGAAGATGGTGAAATTGGGCTTGATTGACTTAACCAACAATTTCATCACAAAGGCAAACGCTTTCGGTAAGGAAATTAATCTGACCAAGGTTTATCTGGACTACAACCAAATCACTGAAATCGAGGCGGTAGATGGTTACTTCTGCGGATATTATGACATGGAATCATTCACTTGTACTTACAACAAGCTGACCGAAATGCCTGATATTTTCAACGCAAAATCCAAGTATGTCATCGGCTCTGTCAGCTTTGCACACAATGAAATAACCGGTATGCAAAACGGTGACAACCACCGTGGTGTGAACACCAACAATCTGGATTTGTCGTACAACCACCTGGAAAAATTCCCTGGAGTGATCATCAAAAAAGGTTCTCCGCTGGGCATCTTGATTCTGCAGGCCAACGGTATGAATACTATTAAGGAAGGTGACCTGGTAGGGCCGAACTCTCACCTGCTGACCAGTCTCGACTTCCAGTTCAACAAACTGAAAGAGATTCCTTTTGAAGATTTCGTACCGGAAAACATGCCTTATATCTATGGTATAGAATTCAGCTACAACCGGTTCGCTGAATTCCCGGTTGCTCCGCTGAACTGTAAAGGCCTGACCGTATTTGGTATCCGCCATCAACGTGATGAAAACGGTAATCGCTGCTTAAGCCAATGGCCTACCGGCTTGTATACTTGCCCCAGCCTGATGGCCTTCTTTATCGGTTCTAACGACTTGCGCAAGATTGAAGATACCATTTCACCGTATATCCGTATCTTTGAAATCAAGGACAATCCGAACATTTCTATTGATTTGACTCAGGTATGTCCGTATATCCAAGCAGGTCAATACCAACTGATTTATGACAAGACGCAGAACATTCAGGGATGCGATTATTTATTGGATTAAATAAAAAAGGAAAATGAAACATTTACTTAAAATAGCATTAGGATTAGTCCTCTGTCTGTGTGTGTTCACCGCTTGCGATGACGACGACAACGCTGCTGTCAGCGGCTTCAGCCTGAGCAAGACTGAAGTGGCTGCCAATGCAGAAGGAGGCAAGGAGACGGTCTCCGTAAGCTCGGAAGGCGAATGGGTGGCCAAATCATCCGAACCGTGGCTGAACATTTCGCCGGCCAACGGTTTCGGCAACACAGAGTGTGTCATCACCATTGACGAGGCTCTGAAGAACGAAGTGCGTGAAGCAGAAATCCGCTTCATACCGAAAGGACAAGCTCCCAAGGTAATCACAGTAACCCAGTTGGGTTATGGCAAAATGATTCACGTTAAAGAGACGGAAGTTAGCCTTAAAGCTTCAGACGTGTATGCCAAGCGATATTTTGAAGCTATCATCACTGCCAATGTTTCTTTTAAGATTGACTACGAATGGCTCACTACAACAGAAGGAGGTGTGAAACTGGAAAACTGGATTTCTCTGGAAAAGAAGAATGAACCGGTATTTAATTTGGAAAGCGCCCGCCCTCAAACCTACAAGGTACGCTTTGACTGGAAGATGAACCCGGAATGGATAGAGCGTCAGGCTAAAATTAACTTCATTCCTATGGAGCAGGACGGAAAATCAGCCGATGAGGTAGCGATTACTCCGATTCTGGTAACTCAGGCTGCTTCGCCGGTAATTACTGACGACCGTGCCGGAGACTCACTGGCTGTCCTAACCATCCACGAACGTCTGGCTTCGGATATCACTATCAATTCCAGCGAAAATATGATGTATTGGGATAACGTGACCTTATGGAAACGGACAGACAAGGGACTGCCGGGGCCGGAAGCTGTAGACCGCGTTCGTTCAGTGAACTTCGGTACCGTTACCATCAAAGAATCTCTTCCGCAAGAAGTGAGATACCTGAAGTATCTGGAAACATTCCAAGTATACGGTAATGCCAACACCATGCTGCTGAACATCGATCTGGAAAATCATATTTGCGAACTCGAATACTTGAAGAACCTGCAGATTGGCGGTTATGGTCTGGTGTCATTGCCTGAAGATTTTTATAGACTGGGAAATTCACTGGAAAGTCTGGACTTGAGTGCCAACAACTTCACCGGTGTACCCGCTGTATTGACTCAAGAAAACTTTCCCAAGCTGAAAAGTCTGATATTGAGCGGTAACCGCCGTTGGACAGTAAGCAATCTGAAAGATTCTCAATATAACAAAGATACAGAACTGGGCTTCCATATTAACATGAACGAGGATCCAACAGAAATAGACCAACTATTCTTGTGGGATAATCTGGAAGAACTGGTACTTTCTTATAATTATTTGGAAGGTACTCTGCCTACTTACGAAGGCAGACCAGGCTGGCAGGCAGATGATCTGAAACAATACGGAGATACGTTGAACTATCTGTTGAATGACGGCAAAAACATTCCAAAGATTCTGCCGAACATGAAGAGACTGACACTGAACCTGAACTTCTTTACCGGCAAAATACCCAATTGGTTGCGCTACCATCCGCACCTGTTAGATTGGTTCCCCGAAGTACTGATTTTCAACCAGCAGGAAATGGGAATCGACTCTAAGGGAACACCGGTGAAATTCAGCGATGAACCGACCAACTTTGAATATTACTTCGATGCTTATCCTAAATACAGAGAGAAATATGAAGTGGAAGGTGAAGACGAAACAATAAAACCAGAAGAACAAAAGAAGTAACCTATGAAGAAAGTATATATCTATGCACTTGCATATGCCCTGACGGCTGTTTCTTGCCAGGACAACGAATGGGGGGCCGATAGCGCAACTCCGCAGGCTCCTGAAATTGAAATTCCGATGGGAGCAGCAGACGGCGAACTGCTCATCAAGTTCGTCCCTGAAATGAGTGATATCCTGGACCAAACGCTGACGCGTGTTGGCGGGGTAGCCACCCGCTCGGGTATTCCTTCTACCGATGAGGTGCTCAACATCCTGGGTGCCTATCACTTTGAAAGAGTATTTCCGGTAGATCCCAAAACAGAAAAACGTACCCGCGAAGCAGGTATGCACCTGTGGTATATCGTTCGCTTTGACAAAGACGCTGACTTGAAAGAAGCTGCCCGACAGCTCAGAAAGTTGGGGGAAATTTCCAAAATTCAAAGTAATCCTACCCTCCAACGTGCTTACGACCCGAAGAAAAAAACGTTGTATCTCTCGGCCAGTGACTTGCAACATGTGACTCGTACCAGCGAAGGACTGACCTTCAACGACCCGGGATTGAAACACCAATGGCATTACCGGAACGCGGGTAACTACGACTTCGTGAAAAAAGACCGTGCCGAAGCTATTGCCGGTGCAGACGTAAATTGCGGCGAAGCCTGGGAACTGTGTAAAGGAGACCCATCTATCATTGTAGCAGTACTCGATGAAGGTGTGATGTGGAGTCACCCGGATTTGATTGCCAATATGTGGACCAATGAAGCCGAAGAAATCGGTTCTACTGAAGACAAAGACGGAAACGGCTACAAAGGTGACCGTTACGGTTACAACTTTGTGAAGAATACGGGTGTCATCAGCTGGACATCAGCTGATGACACCGGTCACGGAACTCACGTAGCCGGAACTATTGCTGCTGAAAATGGCAATAGTATAGGAGTGAGCGGTATTGCCGGTGGTGACGGTAATACCGGAAGCGGTGTGAAAATCATGACTTGTCAGCTGTTTGATGGTCAGTATGGTGCCACCTTGGCTGCTGAAGCGAAAGCCATTAAATATGCTGCCGACAACGGTGCGGTGGTTCTGCAATGTAGCTGGGGGTACAACTCTCCGGATGCCAACGAAGCACTGGGATATGTACCGGGACCGAAAAATGAACAGGATTGGGAAAACCAATATCCCCTGGAAAAAGAAGCACTGGATTACTTCATCCACAATGCTGGCTCGCCCAACGGTGTGATAGACGGTGGTTTGGCTATCTTTGCATCAGGTAACGAATATGCGCCTTCTTCTTCATTTCCTGCAGGCTATTCCAAATGTATTTCTGTCAGTGCCATCGCTGCCGACTATACTCCGTCTAGCTATACCAACTATGGTGCAGAAATTACACTTTGCGCACCGGGCGGTGACGGCGATTATTACGGAACGCCTGGAGTAGCAGATGACGAGTTTGCCTGGGAAGGGAAAACACAAGGTCTGATACTCTCCACTGCTATTAAAAACGGTCAGTATGCTTATGCCTATATGGAAGGTACGTCTATGGCTTGTCCGCATGTATCAGGGGTAGCGGCCTTGGGACTGTCCTATGCTGTGAAGCAACGTCGCCACTTCAAGGCCGAAGAATTCATAGAACTGATGAAAATTACAGCCAGAGACGATTTCTATCAGACATATGATGAAAAAGTAGAAAAACTGTATTATTACAATCACACGACTTTTGGCGCCCCTCCAACTTTGATGAATCTGATAGAACGTAAAGGGAAAATGGGTAGGCTGGTAGATGCCGGTGCATTGCTCAAGGCTATTGGTAATCACGGTTCAGACATGATTGTACCAAATGTATATCTGGCAACGGGGAAAAGTACATCTATTGATCTGGCTCGTTATTTTATAGATGGAGAAAGCCTGAGTTACAGTTGTACCGTTGCCAATGAAAATATTGCAACTATAAGTGTAGACAAGACGATACTGTCTATAAATGGCATTGCAGACGGTAGTACGACTGTGACTATCCAGGCTGGCAGTAAATCACAGACAATAACGGTTACTGTTCGTAAAAATGCTGGTGGTAGTGGCTGGTTATAATTGAGAGATTAAATGGACATGAAGAAGCGACAATTGATGATACTGACAGTCTTTGTGGGCGGATTAACCGGTTCCATTCCTGTAATAAAAGCGCAGGAATGGCGGTTAATGTCCCGTGAAGAGATAGAAGCCAAGGTACATCCTGTTTTGTTGGAGCAAGCCGGGGAATTTCTTCATTTTGATACGTGCCGCCTGTCAGTAGGTACCATAAATGAACAAAGTCAACCCAAAACCGTATACTTCCATTTTCAGAATGTAAGTCAGCAAACCATTACGTTGAACAAAGTTACCACTACGTGCGGTTGTACTGTTGCCGGATTCTGCAAAAAGCCATTGGCACCCAATGAGGAAAGTATTATTAGCCTGACTTTTCATCCCAGGAACAGACCAGGCACAGTTGATGCAGAAGCATTGGTATATACCAATCTGTCTGATTTTTCACCTGTGGCACGATTGTCACTATGTGGCTATGTCAGTGCGTCTGATGAATGGAATCACCTGCCTCAAAATATGGGACATCTACGACTTGCCCGCAAGCAGGTGTCATTCAGTAAAGCAGGAAAGACGACCATTGAACGCATAGCATGTGCCAATAGTGGAGATCACCCACTCAAACTGAATGCGTTACTGCTGCCTTCATGCCTAAAATTCCATACCGAACCTGCAGTACTTGCTCCCGGGCAGGAAGGTGATCTTGTGATTACACTTGATAAGGAAAAATTGCCCAGTTTCCATACTGAGGAGAAACATCTTTCTCTCATTATAGATGGTGTGATAGGCAAACCTTCGGAAAAAACAATTGAAGTAATTATTAAAAACTAAAAAATAAAAACAAGAAATATGAAACCCTTATTCAGAATAATGACACTTTTCTTGACGCTTTTCTGTTTCGCAGGCTGTGACGATGATGAGGAAGTACTGTCTACATTGAACGTTACAGCTGCTAATCTGGACGGGACTTGGAAATTGGTGGAATGGAACGGCGCTCCCCTGCAAGCAGGCAGTTACTGCTACATTACATTCAACCGTAAGAATAAGACTTATAAAATGTATGATAAGTTTGACAGTATGTACCCCAGTCTCAAAACGGGTAGTTTTGAGATTGAAAAAGAAAAGAATTTAGGCTATATCATTAGTGGGGACTATGATTTCGGCAATGGTGAATGGGCCAATTCCTATATCATAACCGATCTTTTGCCCACTTCCATGATTTGGACTATAAAAGATATTTCATCAGATGTACAAAAATTTGAACGCTGCGATAAGGTTCCCGAAGAAATAGAAAATGAAGTTCGAGACTTTTAGGAAGGTCTCAAAGTTCTTTAGTAATAACGAACGTTATCCGTAGAGGGAGTCAAAAACTCTTTTCTTGAAAAATTATCCCTACTACAGCTATGTGAAAAGAGTAGTTTCCATATTCAAGATGTTTTGGCACCTCATTTGACAATATAAAATTCTCAAAATAAATTCTATAACCTCTTCTATTTTAAGAGAGGAGTAATTAAAGTTTAACAACATTTAGAGGGCATGTCTGTGAAGATATAGCCCTTTTTTAGAAATGAGAGCACTGTCTTTGGAACAATGAAGAAAGTTTTTCTTTTCCAAAAAATAAACAATATTCAATGAGACAATGTGAATTACGATGTACACCCTTCCGTCTTTAATGTAACATATCAGATCACTAGTGTCCCATTAAAACTGGGACGAATTAAAAATAAAATAAACTTGGCCCATTTGGTCCTAATCGGACTATAGCTTTGGCCACAATTGCTTTTGCTTGATTTTGTATGCTACTGTATATCAATGATGTATGTGTAAATTGTATCTTTTTATAGCACATAAAATCTTGTACGCTCAAAAAGGGGGTACCTGCTATTGTAGACGGTTGTACATGCTTTAGCCTCTCTCCTTATAAATATTTACCAAGAGCAAAAATTAGCAGGTTGGTCAAGTTTTACCAGGCAAATGAATATCTGTCTTCCCACGTTCCTTCTCCAGGTCTTTTCACTATCAACTCCGTTGGGTAACCATTGGAATTTAACGTCCATTTAAAATCATAGTCACTAAAATAAAATCCCTGTGAGTCATGTGCATAGGGAGCATGCATCCTAAGCGGCAGATGCTTTGTAGCCGTACCGAGCAGCATACCTCCATAGTAAGCATATATCATCTCGTCCATATCCACATCCAGTAGTTCGTCAAACAGCATCAGACATCCCTTGTTTTCTATAGGAGTTGTAATCTCATCTGTTGTATAGTAGATTTCAGTGTCAGGCCATATGTAGTTATTATCAATTTTCCCATCGCCATTTATATCCTCGCCATCATAATCCAAAAAAGATTGGGTGGAAGTAGCCACGACATTACCATCCTTATAAGTAATCTTCGTTAACTCACCATCGCTTTCGGAACATCTCATTTCAATTAAATGTCCCTCGGTATCGTATTCCATCTCCCAAGTAAACTCATCGGTGTCGGGAATACCAGCGTGGTCTATTGATTTGCAGTATTTTACATAGCCATCACTGTTGAGCTGCAAGTTCAGTTCAGTCATATCACCGTTTTCGTCCGTCACTGTTATTCTGGCTGAATTTATTGAAGCCTCCGCTCGTGTACCAGGAAAATATTCGAAGACGGCCTTTTTGCCCTCATCAGTTGTAATGCTTGTTACCAGTCCATCTTTATTCTGAGAAATAAACATGCCTGAAACAGATTTTGGGAGTCCGCCTGTAAAAACTTTCGCTGGGTTTACTACAATAGAAGTATTTACACTGTCATCATTTTCATCATTATCATCACAAGCTATAAAGCCCAGACATAAACTCATGCTGACAATGATAGGGGTGATTTTGTTAAAAAAAATTATGGTTATAAAATGATTGTTAAATATAAATAAAATGTAATTATAATAAGAAACTGTTTAAAAATTATCCAATAATTTTGTTAAACATGATTTTACAGAAAGCAAGTTGAACCATTGTTTCGGCAGTGTCGGCATGATACTCATAGTCAATAGTGAGTCTTCTGAAGTTTTCCAGCCACGCGAATGACCTTTCAACTATCCACCGCTTGGGGATTACCTTGAATTTGGACGGGCATTCATCTGAACTGAGGACAACTACCAGCTCCCATCCGAACTTATCAAGTACCCAATCAGCGAGGTTTCCTCTATAGCCACCATCCGCAAGGATTTTGGCGAGACGAGGGAATTTGTAAGACAGTTTTTCAATAACCTCCGGTGCTCCCTTGCTGTCATGGACATTGGCTTCATGTACGGCTATAGCCATCAGATTGCCCTGAGTATCAACTATAATATGCTGTTTTCTGCCCTTAATCTTCTTGTTTCCATCAAGCCCTCTGTCAGAATCCACATGGTGAGATGTCTTGACACTACGGGAATCAATGATGCCAAGACTGGGGCTCTTCTCACGACCGGACTTTGTGCGAACTTGTGAACGGATGTTATCCAAAAGGTCTTCAATAACACCTTCGTTCTTCCATTTGCTGAAGTAGTAGTATACACTCTCCCAAGGTGCAAAGTCCTTTGGAATCATGCGCCACTGACAGCCTGTCTTGAGAAGATATAGAATCGCATTCATGATGTTTCTGAGAGAATATTTTCGCTTTCTTTCTTGCGGATTGATGATTTTTTCAATAACTTGCCACTGTTTATCAGTAAGGTTGGTTGAGTATTGTTCCATGACCTTAATTGATTGATACTCATAAAGTTATGAAATATATTTCGATTAACCAACTGATATTCAATTTATTATATATTCATATAACATTATTTTTCTACTAATTTTAAACAGCTTCTAATATTGCAAAGTTTCAAGTTTGCCAAAAATAGAAGTATAAATTATATTAAATAATACTCCTCAGATTTTGTTTGGTGAGAAAGCCGATCATATTCTCACGAATCAATATGTAAATTTTGCAGAACTAGTAATTTGTGTGACTGATAGAAATATAGAGTTGATATTTCTTCTCTGTTGTGTTCTTCAATTAATGCTTTATAATAACAAATTTAATCACTTTTCAGTAAACTTGGTCATTAATATTTTTACTGTAATAAGATGTTTTTTCTGTTTTATGAAATATTGATTAAATATGTCAACAAAAAAACGTGAAAATATGATAATGTTGCTTTGTCTTTCATATTTTTGCATTTGGAGAGAGCAACTCCCTCCAAGACATATTAGAATTTGAAGAAGCGTTATGCTTATCTTGTGAATTGGAAACATAGGAAATTTCACAATTACACACAAGGATGGCATAGTGGTTCTCACGCATATAGCGTGGGCTGCTATTACTGCATTCGTGTGTAAAGGTTATTCCTACGACCTCCAATTTAGAATGTAGCATAGGCATCCCACGTATTCTTATATTTAAATTGTTGATTTCAAGGGATTGCGAAATCATGTAGTATTAAGTAGTATCAATATGAAAGCAAAAATGATGTACATGTTCGGACTACTGGCAGCCTTTACACTGACTGCATGCTCGGACAATGAGAGTGAACCGTCTATAGTAACGGTGGAAAGTATCAGTATTTCACCTTTAAGTATCAGTTTGGAACGTGACAAGACCTATCAACTGCAAGCAGAAGTAACTCCCAAAGAAGCTACGGAGAAAAAGGTATCATGGAGTTCCTCGGACACACAAGTGGCAACTGTATCAGAAAATGGATTGGTGACAGGAGTGAATAGGGGCACCGCTACCGTCACAGCCACGGCAGGCGGCAAGAGTGCCACGTGCCAAGTGACGGTAACATGGGAGGTACAGTCCGTAACGGTATCGCCCGCTACCTTGACAATGACCAAAGTCGGCGAAACGGTCCAACTCACGGCTACGGTTGCTCCCGAAGGTGCCGGTGAAGCGGTTTGGAGTTCATCGGACGAGGCTGTTGCCACTGTCTCATCGGAAGGTCTGGTGACTGCTGTCGGCCAAGGCAACGCTATCATTACAGCCACAGCGGGCGAAAAGACTGCCACCTGCGAAGTGACCGTAGAGATTTCGATAGTCGAAGTGGAGGATGGACAAGCCACCGTGCAACTGGGGGGAGGTTCGCAGGAAGAATTGGCCGAGGCTGTCAGCAAAGCCGCCCAGGAAGGTGTCACCCGTTTCGTGCTTGTCGGCGACTATTCGGGAGTGGGACGATGGACGACCAATATATTCAATGGCATCAAGGCGGAAGTGATTGATTTTTCCGGCGTGACGGACTGGCCAGTGAATGAGGACGGGTTAGCCAGCGTTGATGCGAATGCATTCTATACTTACGAAGGCCCCGACTTCACGGGCATCCAAAAGGTCGTGCTTCCGAAAGAGGTGCAAGCCATAGGGGGGTATGCTTTCTACAAGTGTACCGGCCTGAAGTCGGTAATAGCACCGGGCGTGCAGGTAGTAGACCAAGGCGCATTCTCCGGCTGTAGTAGTTTAACGGAAGTAGAAATGCCGGGCGTGCAGAAAGTTGGTGTCGTTGCTTTTTCGTCTTGTTCCCAACTCACAAAGGTAAATATGCCTGAACTTACAGAAATAGGCAATAGTGGTTTTTCGTACACTTCCTTGACAAAAGTCGATTTACCCAATGTGACAACGGTGGGAGGCTCTGCTTTCTCAACGTGCAAACAGTTGACGGAAGTAAACCTTCCGAAAGTAACAACGATAGGGGAGATTGCAGACGAAGATGCCACCTCACGGATAGGCGGCACCTTTAACTACTGCTCGAAGCTGGAGAAAGTGTATTTGCCTGAAGTGACAACGCTGGGCGATATGGCTTTTAGTGGTTGTAAAGCATTGAAGGAGATAGAACTTCCGGAAGCTACTGAAATCGGCTTGTCGGCTCTGATGAATTGTAGTTCGCTGGTTAGTGTCCGGCTTCCGAAAGCTACTTATTTCGGTCGCGACGTATTTACAAGTTGTGAAGCTCTCTCCCAACTCTATCTGCTGGCAGAGGGAGGGATTAGTGTCCAAAACACGACTTTCGGTTCTGCCGACTCAATAGCCAAGAACGTAGACCTTACGCTGAATGCTAACAAAAAGGGGGAGACTTGGAATGAATTCTGGCAAAGGGAAGAATGGAAAGGCCATGCGTGGAAAAGCATCTCTTTTGCCGAAAACTAAAATTATGATATGTAATAGTCAAAACCGAACCTAAGTTTACGAAAACACGTACAATCTCTATATTGTCAAGATTTTATATTACCAACAAGAAGGGTGGTGCTGGCAAAAAGAAAATAAAATAGCTTTTTGCCAGCATATTTTGCTACTTTTGCTATGTGGTGAATAGATGAAAATAAGACTAAAGAAGTTACATTATTTTTTATTTCTGAATTGGTATTTTGACACTTCTGTTTTCTTAATCCCGCCTCATTTATATGCAAATTGTATGTTTTTAAATATAAATAATTGAGGTTTCAAATTTCGTAATGCACTTATTGTAAATATATTATATTAATATTTATAATATATTTAATTTTAACATTTTGTTGCTAGGATTTGTCCGCATTATGGAAGAACCATACCAATCAACCAGACACACAATATTATTTTGTAATAACCGGCAGCTTGTTTTTGTAGTGTAATATTCCGATATAGTTTTATATGTGCAAAGGTTAGAAAGCCCCCAGCGAGCTATCGCCAGAGGCTTGTTGTTAGAAATACACGTTTAGCATAAGATGGAAAATATAAAGTCACTTGACCCATTATTATAAAAGTCACCTGACCCACCTTTATAACCGAAACTGATCCACTTGGATTATAACCAAAACTGACCCTACAGAATTACCATATTTCAGTCTTGTTTTTGTACTTTAAAAAGCATTTTAACCCGGTATTATTAACCGAATAAAAATTTTAAAGAATGAAAATAAGAATCAAGCACATACTGCGGTGTTTCCAGTCAGGAATGAGTATCCGTAGTATCAGTTCTTCCCTTCTGATTTCACGTAATACAGTAAAACGGTATGTCCGTATATACGAAGATATGGGTATAGAGCTGGAACGCCTATTGAAAATGGACGAGCATCATTTGTATGAACTTTTCAGTGCTGAGACAGACAACGAATCAGCAGGATCTGCAGAGTATATGTATCTTCAAGAACATATACCAGAGTACATTAAACGACTTAAATCCCGTGGAACAACAAGAAGGTCCTTGTATGAGGAATATCTGAAAAACCGTCCTCAAGGTTACAGTTACTGTTCATTTTGCTTATATATCAGACGTGAGAAGGAAGTAAAAATACCTGTTGGACGCATAGATCATATAGCGGGTGATCAGATGTATGTGGATTTTGCCGGTGACAAACTCTATATTTCAGACAGTAATACAGGGAATAAGATTCCCGTAGAAGTCTTTGCTGCGATACTTCCTTGCAGCCAGATTACTTATTACGAGGCTGTACCATCGCAAAAGAAAGAATATCTTATCCAGGCATGTGAAAATGCTTTCCATTATTTTGGAGGTGTTCCCAATGCCATAGTTCCCGACAACCTCAAATCTGCAGTAACAAAGCCCGGTGGAATAGAGCCTGTAATAAATGATGACTTTGCTGCATTTGCAGACCATTACGGATGTGTTGTCTTTCCGGCAAGAGTTCGCAAACCCAAAGACAAGGCTTTGGTTGAAAATGCCGTAAGACTGCTTTACAGGGAGGTCTACTCAAAGATGACAGGATTGAAATTCAATGATCTTGAAGCCTTGAACATAGAAATAATGAAACATACGGATGCATTGAACAGTCGAAAAATGTACAACCGCAGCTACAGCCGTAAGGAGCGTTTCCTGGAGGTAGAGAAAGACAGGCTGCATACATTACCGACTACAAGATTTATATCAAAAAGCCGAAAAATGGCAACTGTCATGAGAAACAGTTATGTATCGCTTAACAATCACTATTACAGTGTCCCTAAAGAGTATATCGGCGATACTGTAGAATTACTGTATGATGAGGACACAGTGGAGATATATCATAAATTCAGACATATAACGACACACCGCAGAGATGATACTCCTTTCACATATTCAGAAAAACCTTCCCATAAACTTCCCGGAGTACTACATGAATACAGAATCAGAATGGATGATGTATACCGAAAGGCACGTGAAATCGATCCGGTAATGGAAGAGTATATAAAGCTAGTGGCTGTTGCCAAAAAATATCCCGTTCAGGCCGTACGTTCAGCTGATGGTATATTATGTCTTGTCGAACGTTTCGGACACGACAGAGTGGTTCTTGCATGCCAGATAGCAATGGAATCATGCATGTTCGGATTCAACGAACTTGAAAGTCTTCTGGTAAACAGGGAAGATGAAAAGTTTCATGTACAAATGGAAGGGCTGGCTCCCGAACTTACCACTAAACACAGAAATCTCAGAGGTAAGGATTATTTTAACTCTAAAAACATAGAAAAAAATGACAAGTAATAATAAAACAAACAGAACTGTCGAAAAAAATATGGACAGAATAATGGAGTTACTCTCTAAATTACGTTTTTACGGTATGCTTGAAACATACAGAAATGACTGCAGGACAACATCCTCTGATGGTATGACAAACGATGAGTTCCTGAAATGGCTTCTTGAAAGCGAGTATGATTACAGACGTAATGTAAGCATTGAACGACTGATAAGGTCTGCAAACTTCAGATATAAGGCATATATGGAGAAAATAGACTATACAATAAAACGGAACCTTGACAGAAACCAGCTCGAGAGACTTGCTTCTCTTGATTTTATAAGAGACGGACAGAATATTTTTATCACAGGAAGCTCTGGAACAGGCAAAAGCTATATAGCTTCAGCAATAGGATATGAAGCATGCAAAAATGGAGTCAGGACCTTATACTCTAATGCGTCAAAGCTTATGGGACAGCTTAAACTTGCCAAAAACAAGGGGACTATTGACGCAGAGATGAAAAAAATTGAAAAGTGTTCACTTCTTATTCTTGACGATCTGTTTCTTATAGGACTGGATGCCAAGGAAAGGTCAATCCTTATGGAAATAATAGAAGACAGACACGGATTAAAATCAATCATAATAACATCACAACTTCCTGTTGAAAGTTGGTATGATGCAATTGGTGATCCTACGGTAGCTGATGCAATCCTGGACAGAATTGTACATACTGCACACAAAATTGAACTTACGGGAGATTCTGTAAGAAAGATTAATGCTAAAAAGAAGTAGTATCTACTGTAAAGAATTATAATTAAAACTGACCCGGGTTAAAATGCATTTTTCTCTACTTAATTCTAATATATTTTTGATGGGTCAAGTGGGAGTATAATAGTGGGTCAAGTGACTTTATATTTTCCACCATATCTTCAAGTTTGAAGCGGAATAATTGTTTGGTTGCCGTACGGCCATAAAAGTAACCATCTACAGTACAATAAGCTATACAGGATGTGGAGTTGTAGTCAACTTGTTTGTCGGGAGGGTCCTGTGGCTTCAAGTAACGTCGCTTGACTTTCCAGTCGTTGGAAGGATCAATTTCATAAATGACGTTTTTTTGTGTGCTTACAGCATACAGTTTCTCTGTTACTTTATGATACATTACATCATTAACCAGTTCTGATATGATTTTCTTTGACAGGTTCTTTTTCTCACTGATTAATGCAAGACCCCCATTGTGTCCAAACCAAGAATAACATGAATAGTAATTACCTTCCGGATCACAACATCCTACTTTCAATCTCCAGCCTTCAATAGTTGTACTGGCGAGATCTCCGCCAATATTGTATCTACTTCCTGTTTTACCGCATACATTTTCCACTGTAAAACGGGAGATGTAACGGAATTTATTATCAAAGGTAAGAGAATCATTTCCTTTAACTACAGAAATGATGCAGGTATCTCCCGGCAATTTGGGAGCATAGACCATCAGAATATTTCCGGCTGCTTGTGAGATGTAACCTTTCTTTTTATTAAAGTATACTGATAATTTAGAAGCATCTGTTCCCAGATTTTCACCTTCTATTATAATTTTGGAGGAAAGATATCCTGAATCCGGATAAAAAGTAGTTAGTTTTAGAGGGCCATTATAATTACTGCCTGATTTATTGTCATCCGAACAGGCAAACTGCGTTATTACGGATAATCCCATAATGATTGGCAGTAAAGTTTGTGTGATTTTCTTTTTCATAAATAGTATTTAAGTATTAATACTCCTTGTCAAGGAGCGATTTAAGTAACTTTATTTACACCAAGGAGAAGTAGGGAACTTCGCTTGATGAAG
This sequence comes from Bacteroides faecis, assembly GCF_020091505.1. Taxonomy (NCBI): domain Bacteria; kingdom Pseudomonadati; phylum Bacteroidota; class Bacteroidia; order Bacteroidales; family Bacteroidaceae; genus Bacteroides; species Bacteroides faecis. Next base: position 3,228,077 of record NZ_CP081916.1, read on the forward strand.
TTTCTGAACGGATTGCTAAGATGTATTTTCCATGAATCTGATTTTAGGTGAATGATTAAGGTTATCTTATATGGTTGCCTGTTTTTTTATGGGCAATATTTCATTGTGTTTTCCTAGATATAGGACTTTATCTTACTTTATACTTGATTGATCTTTAATCATGTATGCTTTTGTACTGTTATGCGTACATTAAATGGACTTATTTTTATGAATTCATAAGCAGATTTGTTGATTTATTTATACTAGAAGGTTGACGTGTCATATCTTTTTTTTCTTCAATGCTGAACTATGCTGTTTTGTTTCTATAAAAATACAAATTGTATCTTAGTTCTTGTGGAACTTAATAGTATTAGAGGGAGAAAAGATAAATAATAGTCAATGAGTGTATTATGAATAAGAATGACTTTTATTATGTTTTGAGTACTAAATTAGATACTCAAATTGTAGTATTTTGATGAGGATATGTTGGAAAAAACATTTTATTAGGAGGAAAATAAAGAAAAAATGAGGTTATTATATTATTCTTTAAAAAATAGTTTTATATTTGCACACGTAAAAATGAGATTATTGGTGAATACAAACAGTATTGGATCTATTTAAAGACAGAATCAACCAAGTTCCACAAGAACTTATTTGAAATATCAAAGTTGCCGCATCAAAAAAGTGTCCATTCCTTTATTCCGTAATGAATTAAAGCATCTATAAAACGAGAAATACTGAGTCATTATCAGATTCCTACAAAGACCTTTTATTCTCACTTCAATGAGAATAACTTCTCACCCCTATGAGAAAATTTTCTCATAGAGATGAGTATTTTTTCTCATTAAGGTGAGACTTTTTTCTCAAAGGCATGAGAATACTTTGAGAATATAATAATATATATCTGACTGTGTACTAGTATAATAAAGAATAGTAGTATGCTTCCAACTTTATATGCTATTTGAATAGCTACATAAATGTCCTATCCCTAAAAATAGATAGTTTTTGGCTTGTCTAGTTGGAATAGCACTTAAATGGCTTATAATTGAGATTTTACTTCCTGTCAACTATCTCAAAAGGCACACGTACCGAAACTCCTTTCTTCATCAGGTTAGTCAGATTGGGGTAAAGACGTTGTTTGAATGATTCCCAATTACGGGATTTCATTTGTGTCCATCCGGCTTCTGCCAATGCGAAAGCGCGGGGATATGCCATATAAGTTGCCCGGTTTATGTCCCGTATGGCTTCTCCCCATAAAGTTCCCATAACTCCGGTGATATGAGCCTGATCTTCAGCGGACACGCCATATCCCGGGTCGAATTGATACGACTTTTCTAAAGTAGTAACGGGCATGCCCCAATTATTAAACTCGGGAAAATCTCCTTTCAGTTGCGGATAATCCAGATAAGCGTACTCACCTGGTGCCATGATAAGCGGATTACCATGTTTTCGGGTGAGTTCAAGGCATGTAGGCGTCAATCCTCCGCGCCAACTTACTAAAGTCACGTTTTTGGGATAAGGAAAGAGATAGTCGTTGGCAGGTGGATAAATGTTATTCAGTTCGCACCAAAGTATAGGAGTCTTATCGTTTTCTTGGACGAATGAAAGCATGCGGCTGAAAAAAGGAATCATGAGCTGTGATGCTTTCTGATAACCTAGTTCTTTCATCATAGCCTGACAACGGGTACACTTGGTCCAGTTCTTTTCTATTACAGCTTCGTCGCCTCCTAAATGTATATAATCGGATGGGAACAATGAAGATATTTCTTTGATGATATCCTGATAGACGGAATACACTTTCTCATTATTCGCACACAACATTAAATCTGTAGTTTTACCTACTATCTTAGGCAGCGTATCGGTATGAGTACATCCCAATTCGGGATAGGCAGCTAATATAGCTACTGTATGTCCGGGGATATCCAGTTCGGGAATGACCTCGATATTCCGTTGGGCAGCATATTGGATGATTTCGGCAAGCTGCTCTTGCGTATAATAATCTTTGCCGACCAATTTAGGATGTTTTTTTATTTCGACTCTCCATCCCTGGTCGTCTGTCAAATGCAGTTGGAGTATGTTGTATTTGTAACGTGCCATCTGGTCAATGAAGAACTTCACATCATTTACCGGAAGAAAATGACGGGCAGGGTCGAGCATCAGTGCCCGATGAGAAAAGCGGGGCGCATCATCAATGTGGACAGGAGCAATCTCTTTTTGTGCAGTGGCGCACGCGTCACCTAAAAGAAGCTGATCCATCGTCATGATTCCATAATAGACTGCTCCTGCGGTAGCTCCGCTGATAGTTATTCCTTTGGAAGTTATTTCGATACGATAGTGTTCTTTTCCATCCATTGCAGGATCAATTAACAAGCGGATATCAGCATGGCCGGATTCGGAGGCAAGTGGGATTTCTACTTGCATTCTGTCATATAATATATTTTGCAGTGTATTGGCAGTAAACTGCAACTCCGGCTGACCCATATAGATGGCCGTTTTTCCGGAACGGACAGTGAAGGGTTTCCCTTTTACTGAGGTAATCTGATTGGGCATAGGCAACAATGCCGAAGTGTTATTCTGGGCAACCAGATAACCGGCTAAAAAAAGCAGGCAAAGACAAGTATAAATTTTCATGGTCGATTTGGGGGTAAATGTTTTTGTATTCATTTAAAATGGCATAAGTCTAAGTGTTGTTATTTGATTTTTATTAATCCATTCTCTTTGTCATATTTTAGCTGATAGCTATGTCCTTTTACAGTCTTGAACGAGATTGTTTTATCAGCATACTTCACGGTACAATTCTGTCCTGCCTTAGATAGGAGGGTAGCTTCTTTCAAGAGTCCGTCTTTCCATATAATACCTATCTCGAAATTTCCTTTGGCGCATACACCTTGAATTGAACCGTCTTTCCACGCATCCGGCAGGGCAGGCAGTAATTGGATGAATCCCATATGGCTCTGCAATAGCATTTCTGTAATACCGGCTGTGCCACCAAAGTTTCCGTCAATCTGGAAAGGAGGATGTGTATCCCATAAATTATCCATTGTTCCGTTCTTCAACAGATTGCCAAAAAGGGTATAAGCGTGGTTTCCATCTTGCAAGCGTGCCCATTGGTTCAGCTTCCATCCCATACTCCAACCGGTAGCTCCGTCACCACGATGTACCAATACTACTTTAGCAGCTTCTGCCAGTTCGGGAGTAGTGACAGGAGAAACGGTATGCCCCGGATGTAAGCCGAACAGATGGTTTACATGGCGGTGTTCATCTTTCGGGTCATCAATATCAACCGACCATTCCATTAACTGACCATAGCGTCCTATTTTATAAGGGGTGAGATTGGCAAGTACATGTTCCCATTGCTTACGCTCTTTTTTGTCTATTCCCAGTTCTTTACTTGCTTTGATGGCATCCAATAGGATTTCACGGATTACTGCGTGCACAAATGTAGCTCCCTGATCAATCGGACCGTGCTCCGGTGAAGTAGATGGCGCAGCTGTATATGTGCCGTCGGGCTTATGCCATAGATAATCAACTGCAAAATTCGCACTGCTCTTAATCAGTTCATATCCGGTTTCTTTCAGAAATTTCAGATTTTGGGTGTAATCATAATATTCCCAGACATGGGTTGCCAGCCAGGGACCTGCCATCGGATTAAAATTCCATGACATATCCTGACTTTCCAATGGGGTAGTAAAGCCGAAGATGTTGGCGGAGATAGATGCTGTCCATCCTCTTGCACCAAAATAAGACTGAGCGGTCTTTTCCCCCGGTTTCACTAAGGTGCGGATAAAATCGATTAACGGAAGCATACACTCATCCAGGTTTGTAGAGCAGGCCGGCCAGTAGTTCATTTGGATATTAATGTTGTTATGATAATCCACACGCCAAGGCCCGTCTATGTTGTTATGCCAGATACCTTGCAGGTTGGCGGGCATATTGCCCGGTCGTGAACTGGCTATCAGCAGATAGCGTCCGAACTGATAATAGAGTTTTTCCAAGTAGTAGTCCGGCTGTCCTTTCCGATAGTTTTTTAGTCGTTGTTCTGTCGGCAGATTTGCAGTTTTCACTGTAGGATTCAACTCCAGTTTCACCCGGTTGAACAAAGCGGCGTAGTCTTTATAATGCTCGTCCAGTAAGTTGGTATATCCTTTGGCTACTGCATCCTCCATCCATTGCTGCGTTGTTTCAAGTGGATTAACACCGACATATGTTTTAGGATCGGTGAAGTCCGGTGCGAAATTCATTTTATAATCGGTATCAGCAGTGACATAGAACACCGCTTCATCTGCGTCCTTTATTGTAAGTTTTCCATCTGAATTATTCAAAGTTCCGCCTTTCACTGTAGCTTGGATACGCACTGCATATTTCATTCCGTTGTTCTCCAGAAAAGCAGAATAAACAAGACCGTTACTGCCATCAATAGCGATTTGTCCGGTAGACATCGGATTGGGTGCATAACTGAAAATTAGATTCTGCTTACCTGGTTGGTCGGCACTGAAACGCATGACCATTACATTGGCAGGATAAGAAATAAAATAGTTGCGTTGATAAGCCACATTGTCTTTTTTGAATTGGACTACTGCCATTGCCGAGTCCAGCGACAAGATGCGTTTGTATTCGCTCATCTTTACTGTGTTCAATCCGGTTTCTATATAGAACTCCCCCATGGTGGTGAAATTACCGAAGCGGAAAGGCTTTTCTCCGGAATATTCATAAGGAACTTCACTGTTGAAATTCTCCCGTGTCAGCTTTTCTGCTTTCTGCTGGTCTCCCTCTATAAACGCTTTCCGTATTTCATCCAATATATGAGCCGACTGTTTGTTCACATTCCAATAATAATCCGCTCCCTTCGCTGTGTTAGGACCGCCACGCCAGAGTGTTTTCTCATTAAAAGTAATACGCTCCGCTTCTACTGAACCCAGAATATTGGCACCAATACTTCCGTTGCCGATAGGCAATGATTGTGATTCCCAACTGGTGTCTGATTTTCTACCGTGCCAGATTGCTTGTCCTTCCAAAGTGTTAGGGGTATCAAACCAAATAGAAAGTCCTTTAGTGTATTCTATACTTTCTGCATGTCCCGTAAGGAATGTAAATAAAATACAAAATAGAAACGAGCATTTTTTTCTCATCGTCGTTGTGTTTTTATTAATATTAGGTGTATAATGGAAAATATATTAGATGTCGGTCTTGTGACTCACCGCAAAAATAGTAAAAAAACGACTATCTCCTAAAAAAAATATTATTCTTTTCCATTTTGCTCTGGGTTTCGTTCTATATAGTATCTGATTCTTTCGGACCAGGGCTTGTTTTCGAGTGGAAACACATTAGACCGTTCCGCCCATTTATTCCACTTGATTTCCAGCTTTTTTACTAGTTTTGGATACTGGGCAGACAGGTCTTTCGTTTCAAACGGATCGGTCGATAACTCTATTAATTCCCATGGCTCATTCCGGCTGCCACGTACTAGTTTCCAGTGGTCGGAAATAATGGCGCAGTAGCTCTGATGCTCAAAAAACAGATCTCTGCCTGTGTTCTTGAACAGGCTGAAGCGGATACCATTTTCGGCGAGATTATTTATGTTGGGAGTCTGGATTTCACTTCCGTAACAACCTAGGTCGGAAAAGCCCATATCGTCGCATAAAATCAATACAATGTTAGGAGGAGTACTTGACTGGGCTTTTATGCAGGTGAAGCCTGCTCCTAATAAAAATGAAGTATATAATATTCTATTCATATTATTGCAATTTTAATAAGTTTGTGTTTATCCTATTTATAATGTGGTGATTATTCAAAATCACTCTGCTGTTTCTCTACTTCTCTCAGTTTCAGACGGTTTAATTCCTGTTGCAATTCACGGACACGCTTCTCGCAATCGGATGAAACGGTACTGGCTTTTTCATTGGTACGTCTGTCTGTTGATTGAGCTTGTATCATTTCTTCTTTATTCGTGATCAGAGTATATTCTGAGGGGAAAGTGTGGATAACCAGTTCGCTTGAAACCGGTGTATGTTTGCCTTGCCATACCACTGATGTACGAATCTTAATTTCTCCCGGTGTGGTGGTAGATCTTACAAGTACCGGAGCAGTTCCCCAGAGAACCGGACGGGGATTGGTAAAGGTTGCTTCGTCGGCAACAAGTTGCCCCTGCCCTTCAATTTCAAACTTTACTTCGTAATTGTTTAAACGTTTGATATTTCCGTTTTCATCTGCGATAGCTGCTATTACAGTCACGATGTCCGAACCGTCCGCTTTCATTTGTACTTTTTCATCGTCTGCCCAAAGTAATAATTTTGCAGGACGACGCGCAGGAGTTACTTTGTGTGTTGCAACCACCTTTCCATCCATTATTCCTTCTGCCAAGAGATAGGAATCTGCCTGTTTCCCTTTTCGCGCCAGCTTTTTGTCATACATGACATCAAAGACATCTTTGAATGTGATGATTGGCGAAGGCATGCCGGCTTCATTTACCGGCTTATGATAAGTATATTGTTTGCCTCCTTTACAATATGTAAGACGCACTTCGTCGCAGTTACTATATATTGTCACCTCTTTCGGAGAGAAAGGAGTCATGGCGTTGGCTATGTAAACCATCGGTCCGCTATCCGCTATCAGTCCTTTGTTGGGTTCGGCAGGACGCTGGGAATAGAACATATAATAAGATAGCTTAGGCTGTCGGAAAGCATCCATGATTCCTCCGTAGAATGGATCGGGGTGATACCCCCTCTGGTGGTCGAATGAATGCCAGAGGCAACCGCCCATATGCTGTCTGGGAGTTCTGTATAGTGCATCATAACTGGTGAGTTGATAGTCATTTTTGGCATATCCTTGTGCCTGTATCAACATGGGTACTTCTCCCCAGCCACGGTTGGCCCGACTGGGTGAGTTATGAGAATTCCAGTCGTCTACATTATCTCCCCATTCCCGGGTATAATAGCTGATTTTCGGGTCCAGAGATTCGGTATTAAAGGCTCCCCCGCCTCCATTTATAGGATGGGTAAAGTGGATTGGGAAGTATTCATGTCCTCTTGCAGTAACATCACATCCTGCATAACAATAGGGATACGGATATTCTTCGTTGAGAATATCCACTACATTCTTGGCAAAATCCGCAGGATACCAGGTTTCGTTCAATATAGGTTCCCACATCCATACACACGGATGATTCCGGTCTCGGCGTACCATATTACGGATATCACTAAATACCCGTTGAGCAAAAATCGGTTCGTCATTCCAGAACTGCCACCCCGGTGTGTTGACTATAACAAACAGTCCCAGTTCATCACAGGCATCCATAAATGCAGGGTCTTGTGGATAATGGGCATTACGGATGACACGCAAACCGGCATCACGTAGTTTTTTTGCATCGCGCCAGTGAAGGCTGTTAGGTAAAGCATTGCCTATTACAGCGTAGTCCTGATGGCGGTTTGCCCCAATGAGAGGATAAGGATAAGGCTTTCCGTTCAGCCAGAAACCGTCTTTACCTTTGAATTCAACGCTGCGAATGCCAATACGTCGGTAATATCCGTCAATAATGTTTTCGGCTCTATCTTTCACATAAACATGGAGCTTATAAAGGTAAGGGCTGTCGGGCGACCAAAGATGTGGTGTTTCTATGGTTGCCTTGCATGAAGATTGTTTGGCTTTCCCATTATTTACCGACAAATTAGTTTCTTTCGAAAGGACACGATTGTCGTTGCGGTCATAAAGTTCATAGACGATTTTTCCGCTGAATGACTTTTCTGAATTATTGCGTATATGGGCATCCAGTTTTAATAATGCTGATTGCTCGGATACTTTGTCAAAGGAGACAAACAATCCCCCTCCGGCAGTTTCATTTTCATAATTGGGATCGGTGATGAATACATGATTGTGGACTATCATCCAGCAATCCCGGTAAATACCTCCAAAGTAAGCAAAGTCGAGTGCATCTTGCGGTTTTCCGGGAGGATAGGAGGGATCATCGCTGTTATCCGCGCATACGGCAATCACATTATCCTCGCCATAGTTCAGATACGGAGTAACATCTACGATAACAGGCAGAAAACCGCCGAAGTGTTCTTTTAGTAATTTTCCGTTCACCCATATTTTCGACTTTCCCATAATGGCTTCGAAATGGAGGAACTGTTGTTTTCCCTTCCAGCTTTGTTCCGGAGTAAAGTGCTTGCGATACCAGACTTCGCCTTGATAATTGATGCATCCGCTTGCTTCTGTAGGCAGGTATTCTATGCCGTCGGGCAAGGATACGACATCCCAGCTTTTGTCATTAAATCCAGATTGCTCCGCTCCTTTGATGTTTCCTTTATGAAAGCGCCAGGCGGGATTCATACTATATATTGTACGTCCTGTGTTGGATAGTGAATAAAAGCCGGCTGTAGAGTAAGATGGTTGGTAGTTGTCTGCATAAGTTCCTGTTTTTCCGGCTAGCATCAGGCAGATGAGCACCGTTTTCCAGAAGATGAGGGGGTGTTTCATAATTCTTAGAGTTTACTTGATTGAGTTTTTTCTCGTATTAATAATTAGGTTATTTTGTTTTGCTATAGAACTTTGTCTGGGCAAGGTACAAATTTTCCCGTACTTCTAAACATTGGACGCTAAGCTTTATTCTTTCTTAAATATTTGCCTGGTTCGTTTGACAGTCTTTTATTATATGCGGGTGGCTTTGCACGGTAGTTAAAGAAGAAGTATTGCAGAAGTTGTAATTATCCTTATTTCCCTTTTTAGGATAATATATATTGTTGTTATCCAGTCTTTTGCAATAACTTCTTCTTCTTCGTTTTTTAATTTTCTACTCTATATTGTCAGATCCTTCATCGGCCTGGAGGGGCCATCCCGGATTCTGATAAATAATAGAAGTATTCAGATCATTAGGATTGGAGGTAGTAATTCTGAAGTGCGTGATAGCGATAGGATTCAGATAATGCGCTTCACACCATGAGTATCCTGCATCGTACATGAGATTATTTGTCTTCACAGTGCGGTAAGGGCATAGATATTTACCACTATTCACATAGCTTGAGACATTGGAAGTTTGTCCTTCCGTCCCTTCTTGTACCAGAAGATTTTTTCCATCCTGCATGTACTGATCCTTTAAATCGGATTCCCATATGTTAACTCCTTGAATTACAAAATGCTTAACTTGGTCCAGTGCTCTCCAGCGTTTCAAATCCAGCATGCGCAGACCTTCCGCCAGCAATTCACAACGCCGTTCACGACGGATATTGTATAATAGAGGAGAGACTTGCTTACCTGCCGAATATGCTGCCCAGTCAAGTTCTTTGGAGAGATCGGTATTGTTCACTGTTACTGTGTAGTCTCTCGGCAATCCGGCTCTTTCACGAAGATCTCCCCAATATCCTGCTGCCTCCGAACCTATGGAAGTGCCGTTATGTTCCATACAGTCAGCTTCGATGTAGTTGAGATAGGCCTCGGCTACACGATATACCGGACAACCTTCAATCGCTGTATTACCATCACGATACCAGTTTCCTGAGAGTCCTTTACGGACCTGATAGCCTGTTACACATCTCTTTTCCGTTATATCCAAAAGTCCTGGAACCTCCGGAAGCAAATCAGGAGTACCATTCATCACATATTCGGACTAAGAGTTTCACCTGGTGTCATCAGAAACAGTTGTAAACGTAAGTCCCTGTTTTTACGTACATCCAATAATGACTTGTCTCCTTTGTACTGGTCGGTTGTATAGATCGGTTTGCCATCACGACAAAGGAAACTTTCTACATATTGCCGGGTAAATCCGGTATTTCCGCCGACACGGATATAGAAAGGAGCTGAATGTACAATTTTATAATCGAGCAGATTATATGCACGCCACAATAATATTTCTGAATATCCTTCCAGGCTATTCGCTGAGAACTGAGCAAAATAGGGGTTACTCATTTTATATTTATCTTCGTCCGTTTTAACTGTTTCATCCATGCAATCTTTCGCTGTATTCTGCATCAAAGCTGCGTTGCCGATTACCTCTTTAGCTGCCTCTTTGGCTTCTTTCAGGAAGAATGCAATTTCCGTGTCGATATTGAAGTCTGCAATGTCCTCTGCTTTTCCCGGCCATCCGCTACCACCCGGTACTAAGGCGGTACCTCTGTGATAAGTCAGCCAGGAGGCTTCGAACAGGGCTGCTCTGGATTTCAATAACAAGGCAGCATTTTTTGTGATTCGGTTCTTGCCACCGGATATATTATTGGTCAGTAAACCGATTGTCTGATCCAAGTCTTCTAAAATAAAGCGTGCTACTTTATGCCGGGGTTCCCGTTTGCTGGCCTGAGTCAGAGGTTCATTTTCATCCGGTAATGTGTTTTTTATAATCGGGAAGTCACCGAAAGTCTCCAGTTTTGACAAGTAATTCTTGGCACGAAGAAAATACATTTCACCAATATAGTGTTTGATGTTTACTTCCGAACCTTCTATCTCTCCTTTTTCAAAACGGGGAACGACTGTTTCGATAAAATAATTAGCTTCACGAATGGCTGCAAAATGCCACGGATCGTTGCTTGCAGGGTTATCATAAGCTTCCGGAACTTTCCATTGACCGGGAATCCATTTCTTATCGTAGTTAGTGGCGGCCTGATTATCAGTTGCATTATCATTTTTCCAGATACCGGCATTAAATCCCTCATGAGTCGTGAAGTTGTAATGCTTTACAGCATAGGCAGCCAAGTCATTTTCGGTAAAGAAAAAGTTGTCCGGGGTTACACTGTCCAAAGGTTCTCTATCCAGAAAATCGTTGCAAGAAGTGAGTATAAAGCTTCCCCCTGTCAGCAAAAATAAGTATTTAATTATCTTTTTCATATGTCATCAATTAAAAGTTAACACTAAATCCTGTGGAGAAAGTATGAGACAGCGGATAAGTCTTTCCCGAACTGTTCGATCCGTCCTTCGCTCCATAACCGGTATTAATCGTTTCCGGGTCAAATCCTTCGGGCAGTCCCGTAAGGGTGAACAAATTTTCTCCAGAGAAGAAGACCCGTAAGTTGGAAATACCAATTTTACGAGTAATCTGGGCAGGTATGGTATATCCTATCTGCAGATTCTTCAACCGTATATAGGCAGCATTCTGAAGATAGCGGGTTTGCGTCTTTTGATTTTTAGCAAAATTGTCAACCAATATACGCGGGAAATAGGCATTCTTGTTAGCGCTCCAGAAATCATCACCTTCCTCGCGGAAGAAATCAAGATGAGAAGTAAAGCAAGCCGACTGCCAGATACCCCCTGTGGCTCCCCAAAACATATTGTCGTTCAGCCAGGCATCACGTTTCGCCACTCCCTGAAAGAATAAACGTACATCAAAACCTTTCCAGGATGCATTTAGATCCAGTCCAAACCGGAACCGTGGAGAAGTATTACCGATGACCTTTTTGTCACCCGGATCGTTAAGGGTAGCTCCATCGGAAATCTTACCGTCGCCATTCAGGTCCCGATACATGATATCACCAGCGCCCCAGTTAGTTCCCAATGCATCCTGTCCACCTTTCGGAAGTGAAGCAAGATGAGCATCCATTTCCTCCTGACTCTTGGTTATGCCAATTGTTTCAAATCCCCATATATCACCGTTATATTTACTGACATACCAAGTAGCTATTTTGCCTGTAGTATTAGGATATTTCAAGATTTTCTGACGGTCATCGGAAAGTAACAGGTGTACTCCGTAATCAAAATCTTTAATACGATCTCTCCATCCCAAATCTAATTCAAAACCGGTAGACTGCATATCTGCATTGTTCATTTTAGGTACATTCGCCCCTAAAGTTACGGGAAGTTCGGGAGCCGGTCCTACCATATTAATCGTCTTTCGGTTGAACCAGTCGAAGCTTACGGTCAGGCGGTTATTCAACATACCTAAGTCAAAGCCTATATTCCATGACCGCATGGTTTCCCAGCCTAATAACGCTGAAATCAAATCCGGTGCATTCGCTGTGTTGGGGCGACTGTTGCTGATTAGCCAATGGGAATTAGGATCTTGAGCAACAAACTTCATTAACTGGATATACGGATATAGATTTTCCGTATTCTGGTTGCCCAGCTCTCCCCAAGAACCACGGATTTTTAGAGTATTGATGATATTGCCGGTAGATTCCATGAATGCCTCACGTGCCACATTCCATCCGGCAGAGAAGGAAGGGAACAAGTTCCAGCGTTTATCTTTTGCAAAACGTGAAGTTCCGTCATACCGGAGATTAACCTCCAACAGATACCGTTCTTTATAATCATAATTGAGTCGACCGAAGAACCCGGCTGTAGCCCAATGTGTCAGTTTGGATTTATCGATTGTCGATTCACCCGTAGCCGCATTAATATTAGGAACAGATTCTGAAATCAAGTCCAATTTGGACGCCTGTAACTGCCGCCATTTATTCACTTCGGCTTGGAAACCGACCATTCCTTTCAGATGGTGTGCATCGGCGAATGATCTGCTGTATTCACTGTATATGTTTGCATTGAAATAATTGGTACGCTCAGCCCCTTCGGTAACTTTCGATAGTATATTAAAAAAATACTACCCGATTCTTTGTGCGTATGGAAATAGGTTTGTGGACTATGAAGAGTCGAAAGAGATAGCTGGAGACGCTATTTTATGGCTGTGGGAACATCGCGAGACGCTTCAGGTCAAGACTTCTTTGGGCAGATATTTACTCAAATCAGTTTACCATAGATCTCTTAATTGTATAAAGCAAAGGCAACTGAAGAACCATGCTGATACTATGTTTTATGAAGAGATGGAAAAACTGATACATGACGTGGAGGCATACCAGTTTCAGGAACTTTCGAAAAGAGTGAAAGAGGCCATAGAGGCATTGCTTGCTTCCTATCGGGAGGCTTTTGTTATGCATCGTTTTACAAAAAAAAGCTATAAAGAAATAGCTGAGGATTCCGGGGTTTCAATAAAAACAATTGCTTACCGTATACAACAGGCAACAAAATTGCTTCGTAAAGATCTTGCAGATTTACTAACTACTATAATTGTTTGTATTATGTCGATAGTTCGTTGACTGTTGAACTTATTTTTCCGGCCGCAGACGCAGAAAAAAAGAACTTTCTTCAAAAAAGAATATTTAATTAATCAGAGAATGCTGTGATTGTATCGCAGATAAATAAAGAATAGAAAATCGCCTGCATTTGCTAAAATGAAAATCATCCTTTCTTTTATTTAAAGAATAAGCTGAATATATTGCTATGCTTTTACTTCTTTTAGCTGTCATTTGAATAATGAAATCTCTGGTAGATAGACATTGTGCTTAACTTAGTCTTTTCGGTATTTATGATTAACCAGTACGAAAACAATTTGCATATTGTTGCACTTATTTATGCATTTTTATTCTCTGTTTTGTTACTTTTAGTGCAACTGTATTTTGGATGTTATCTTAAAAATAGAACATTATTGTTTAGTAGTATATACCATGCTTGAAGTTGAATAGTGTCTCTCGAATGACGGAAAGTTATGTAAGAAGTAAAAGGAAGGTGTGTTGTATCCTCATTATTTGAATTAAAAAGTCATTTGCAGACAGAAAGATTCTCTGTATCTTTGCCGTCATGGCAGAAAGAAGTGAATTACATCCAAGAAACAAGCACAATGGGCAGTATGATTTTTCTCTATTGACGGAAAATTGTCCATCATTAAAGAAGTTTGTGCAGCTTAATCCTTATGGAAAACAAACAATAAATTTTTTCAATCCACAGGCGGTGAAAGCTTTAAACAAAGCGTTGCTAGTGACTCATTATGGTATCCGCTATTGGGATATTCCCAAGAACTATTTGTGTCCACCTATCCCTGGACGTGCAGACTATATTCATTATATTGCTGATTTGATTGATCCCGAAGGAGTAAATATGATGGTAAAAGAAGAATGTGACGACCAGCCAAGGAGACAGTGTAGATGTCTGGATATCGGTGTGGGTGCAAACTGTATTTATCCTATTATCGGGCATGTTGAGTATGGATGGACATTTGTGGGGTCTGATATTGATCCGCTATCTATAGAAAATGCACGAAAGATAGTGACTTGTAATCCTGTACTAGCGCATAAGATTGATTTGCGACTTCAGAAAGACAACCGGAAGATTTTTGATGGAATCATCGCTCCCGATGAATATTTTGATGTGACGATTTGCAATCCTCCATTCCATAGTTCGAGAGAAGAAGCGGAAGATGGGACATTACGTAAATTAAGTAGTCTGAAAGGGGAAACAGTAAAGAAAGCCAAACTGAATTTCGGTGGAAATGCGAATGAACTTTGGTGTGAGGGTGGAGAATTACGTTTTCTGCTGAATATGATTTCCGAGAGTCAGAAATACCGGGTAAATTGTGGATGGTTTACGAGTTTGGTTTCTAAAGAGAAGAATCTGGATAAACTATATGCTAAACTGAAAGTTGTACACGCATCGGAATATAAGATTATTCGAATGTATCAGGGTACGAAAAGTAGCAGAATATTAGCTTGGCGATTTGGGAAATAGAAAACTTTTTCTGGAATATTATCCGTTGAGGGATTGGCTTTTAGTCAATCCCTTATTTGTGTGTACACTCCTGGAATCAGATAGGTTGTTTTTAAAAAGAAAAATATGGTCTCTAATAAGATTCTAATAGGATTCTAACTATTCTCTAACAGGCCCTCCGAAAGAAGCCGTCTATCTTTGCGTCCGAAAATTCGGTTACTAACTTAACTTATGTTTGATTATGATGATGAAGAGAGAGTTACACATGTTCTTTGTTTGCAGTTTATTGTTTTTTACCGCATGTGGGAATAAGCAGGAATCAGAGCAAAAAAGTGGTTGTCGTATAGAAGGTGATACAGTCTATGTAACAGACCATTTCTTACTTGAAAAAATCAAAGTATCAGAGACAGAATCGGAACCCTATTCCAAGAAAGTGATAACATCCGGTATGGTACGTCCCATTCCTACCCGTTATGCTTACGTTGCTCCTCCATTTGCAGGGAGGGTCACAAAATCTTATGTACGAATCGGACAACCGGTACATCAGGGGACACCTTTATTTGAAATCAGTTCTCCTGACTTTACTTCCGCACAGAAAGAATATTTTCAGGCAGTTTCATCGAGGGAACTAGCGAAAAAAGACTTGAAACGTAAAGAAGACCTGATAAAGAATGGCGTCAGTTCACAGAAGGAACTGGAAGAAGCCCAGAATGCTTTATTGATAGCGGATAAGGAGTTTGAGAATGCTTCAGCCGCATTACGGGTATATCAAGTGGACAATCTTGGGGAAATGATATTAGGGCAGCCGTTGATTGTTCGTTCTCCTATTTCCGGTGTCGTGATCAAGGATAATATCGTTACGGGCCAGTATCTGAAGGATGATACGGAGCCGATAGCTATCGTTGCTGATTTGTCGGAGGTCTGGATTACAGCTCAGGTAAAGGAAAAAGATATCCGGTTTATAAATGAAGGCAGCAGTTTGGATATAGAAATTTCAGCATTACCCGGTACGGTTATTAAAGGTAATGTATATCACGTAGAGGAGGCGGTAGATGAAGAAACCCGTTCCATTCAGGTGCTTTCGGTCTGCGATAATTCGGGCGGACATTTGAAATTGGGCATGTATACTACTATGCATTTCCTGAGTGCTCCGGTCGAACAAATTCAAATTCCGGAAAAAGCATTATTACAGGGCGAAAAGGATAGTTATGTATTTGTGCAGATTGCTCCGGCAATTTTTGTACGGACGTCGGTGATGGTGGAGACAACAGAAAACGGAATAGCTGTAATTAGCCAAGGACTGTGTCCCGGAGATAAGATAATCAGTGAGGGAGGATATTATTTAAAATAAGAAATTATGAAGAAGGAATTAATGCTTTCAATTATACAGAAAAGATGGGTAATGCTTTGCTTGTTTGTGGTGATGTGTATCTTTGGATATTACTCATGGAAACAGCTTTCGATAGAGGCTTATCCGGATATTGCAGATGTCACTTCTCAAGTTGTCACTCAGGTGCCCGGGCTTGCTGCGGAAGAGGTGGAGCAACAGATTACTATTCCGTTGGAACGGGCCATTAATGGTCTGCCTGGTATGCACGTCATGCGAAGTAAAAGCACGTTCGGACTGTCGATGATTACCATTGTCTTTAAAGACGGGACAGAAGATTATTGGAGTCGCCAGCGTGTACAGGAAAGGTTGAATGAAGTAGAACTACCCTATGGAGCTACTTCGGGACTTGATCCGCTGACATCCCCTGTGGGAGAAGTGTACCGTTATATCGTGGAAAGTGACCAACATTCATTACGTGAATTAACCGATCTTCAGAACTGGGTAATTATTCCGCGTATCAAAGAAGTGTCGGGAGTAGCCGATGTGACTAATTTCGGCGGTATCACAACTCAGTTTCAGGTTGAAATAGACCCTTCCAAATTGGAACAATATAATTTATCTCTCAAACAGGTTATTGAAGCTATTGAAAATAACAATGCCAATGTAGGGGGGAGTGTGTTGAATCGTGGCGATCTGGGTTATGTGGTCCGGGGAATCGGATTGATCGGGAACTTGGATGACTTGGGGCATATTGTAGTGAGTACCACTTCCGGAGTTCCTGTCTTTCTGAATGACATCGGTTCCTTGAAATATGGAAATCTTGAAAGAAAGGGAGTTTTGGGGTATACAGACCGTACCCGCGACTATTCTGAAAGTCTGGAAGGAATCGTACTTCTTCTGAAACATGAGAATCCGTCTAAAGTATTGGAAGCTGTTCATACGGCGGTTGATGAATTAAATAATGAAACATTGCCGGAAGGAGCAAAGATACACACTTTTCTGGATCGTACCGATTTGGTGGACACTACTTTGAGCACTGTGTCTCATACCTTGTTGATGGGGATGGGTTTGGTAGTTCTGGTGCTTATATTGTTTCTGGGTAACTGGCGTGGCGCATTATTGGTTTCTATAACGATTCCTGTATCGTTACTTATCGCTTTTATTCTTATGCATCTGACGGATATTCCGGCTAATCTTCTGTCGCTTGGCGCTATTGATTTCGGTATTATCGTAGACGGCGCTATTGTTATGCTGGAAACGATCCTCAAGAAACGTGAAGATAATCCAGAACAATACCTTGAAGAAAAAAGCATCGCACAGCGTGCCAAAGAAGTGGGACGTCCTATTCTTTTCTCGACCATCGTTATTATTACGGCATATCTTCCGCTATTTGCCTTTGAACGTGTAGAACGCAAGCTTTTCACCCCAATGGCATTTACGATGAGTTATGCGATGGTTGGAGCACTTTTGGTTGCACTCTTATTGATTCCGGGACTTGCCTATGCCATATATCGTAAACCACGTAAGATATATAAGAATAAATGGCTGGATAAACTAAAAGATGAATATACTTGTATCGTTACTGGAATTTTGGAAACACCCTCAAAGGTCATTATGTCATCAAGCCTGGTCTTGGTAGGAGGCATAGTATTGAGTGCCGTTGTAGGAAAAGACTTTCTTCCGGAGTTGGATGAAGGTTCAATTTGGCTGCAAGTTAATTTGCCACCCGGAATTTCAGTAGAAAAGTCACGGGAGTTGTCCGATACCTTGCGTGCCCGTACAATGAAGTACTCCGAAGTTACCTATATGATGGTACAAGCAGGAAGAAATGATGACGGAACCGACCCGTTCACTCCTTCTCACTTTGAGGTATCTATCGGCATTAAGCCTTATGGGGAATGGCCGAAGGGAAAAACTAAAAAAGATTTGATTAACGAACTGGAGGAAGAATACAAGTCACTTTCAGGTTTTAAAGTCGGTTTCAGCCAGCCTATGATAGATGGGGTGATGGATAAAATAGCCGGGGCCCATAGTGAACTGGTAGTGAAAGTATATGGCGAAGATTTTCGTGAAACACGCCGTATTGCTGAAGAAATAACCCGGGTGTTGGGGACTGTGAAAGGTGCTGTCGATCTGGATATTGATCAGGAACCGCCTTTGCCGCAGTTACAGATTAGTATGAATCGTGATGCCATAGCCCGTTATGGCTTAAATGTATCTGATGTGGCGGATCTGATTGAAGTGGCTATCGGAGGTAAGGCGATTGCACAACTTTATCAGGATGACCGCCAGTATGACATCACTTGTAAGTATAAAGAAGAGGCGCGGAATACTCCGGAGAAAATAGCCGGACTTATGTTGACTTCTTCCACCGGTGCTAAAATTCCTCTTTCCCAGGTAGCTGATGTCAGATTGAGTCTTGGGGAGAGTACGATAACCCGGGAAATGAACAGACGGCATCTGACGGTAAAGCTGAATCTGCGTGGTCGTGATCTGGCGTCTTTTCTGAACGAAGCCCAAGCGACGATCAATGAGAATGTACATTATGACAAGAATAAATATACTGTCAAATGGGGTGGTGCTTTCGAAAATCAGAAGCGGGCTTATACACGTCTCTCCGTCATTATACCACTGACACTGGTGGGGATGTTTATACTGCTTTATGCCACGTTCGGAAAATTCCGGCAGGCGGGACTGGTATTATCTATTGTCCCTTTAGCACTTTTCGGAGGTATGCTTGCTCTTAATGTGCGTGGTATGACGCTGAATGTATCTTCTGCTGTAGGATTTATAGCGATGTTCGGACTTTCCATACAAAATGGAATTATCATGGTATCGCAGATCAATGGATTACGTATAAAAGGTATGGAACTCCGGAAATCGGTCATAGAAGGAGCGCGTCAACGTTTCCGCCCTATTCTGATGACTTCGGTTACTACGATACTCGGGCTTTTTCCGGCTTCGTTGGCAACAGGAATCGGTAGTGACGTACAGCGTCCGCTGGCAACAGTGATTGTATATGGATTGATGTTTTCAACACTTGTTTCCATGTTTCTGCTTCCGGCTTTCTATTATTTGGTTGAGAACAATGTTTTAAATAAAAAGAAGAACGATGAAAAAGAATATACGTTATAATGTGCTGCTTCTGTTGTTAGTTGTGGAAGTTGCGCTTATTCCGGCTTTTGCTCAAATGGCAGAAGTAAAGCCGGCTCAGTCTATTTCTTTCGAAGAATATCTGAATAGGGTAGGAAAAAATAATCTGAGTTATTTAGCTGAAAAACTCAATGTAAGTATAGCTGATGCAGAAGTGGTTGCCCGGAAAATATTCCCGGACCCTGAATTGGAGTTTGAAGCGGGTAATGAGACTTTTTCTTTGGGAGTTTCTTATTCATTAGAACTGGGAAATAAAAGAGGGGCACGTATTAAGTTGGCACGGACCCAGGCGGAGTTGGAAAGACTTGTTTTGCAACAAGGCTTTCAGGATTTGAGGGCGGAAGCTGCCGATCTTTTTCTAGATGCAATTCTTCAGCGCAACTTGCTTGAAGTACAAAAAAGTTCTTATGAGTATATGTATCAGCTGAGTCAGTCAGATAGTTTGCGTTATGTTTCGGGAGAGATTACCGAGAATGATGTCCGACAGTCAAAACTGGAGGCTCTTACTTTGCTTAATGCTGTTTACAGTCAGGAAGCAGTCTATCATTCTGCTCTGATTCAGTTGAATAAACACATGGGAATGGCTGCTGATACACTTCATGTTCCTTTGGGAAATTGGGAGAAGTTGAGCAGAGACTTTGCCCTGTCTGATCTGGTCGAAGCAGGACTAAATAATCGTATCGACCTGCTTGTCGCTCAAAAGAGCACGGAACTTACTACCGGGGAATATAAACTGACGAAAGCGGAACGAAAACCTAATATCGGAGTTTCGGTTTCTTATGAAAGAGACTGGAAAGGTTTTCTTCCTCCGGCTCGCTCTACTACTGCAGGTGTCTCCATTCCTCTGACATTCTCGAATATTAATAAAGGAGCTGTAAAAGCTGCAAAATTCCGAATTGCCCAGTCGGAAATAATGGAAAGAGACATGGAATTGCAGATACAGGCAGAGATAGCTCAGGCTTGGTTTTATTATGAGGCTGAGAAGAAAAAGGTGGCTCAATATAGAGCCGGGGTACTTGAAGATTCGCAGAAGGTACTCAATGGCATGGTATATAAATACAAACGGGGAGAAACAAGTATTCTCGATGTACTGGTTGCCCAGCGTACTTACAACGAGGTGCAACAGGAGTATCTGGAAACAATGAAAGGGTATGCTGCTTCGTTAGTGGCACTGGAAAAAGCATGCGGTATATGGGATATACGTTTTTGAGCGTTGAATAATCTGACTTTGCTGCTGGAAGAAGCAGCAAAGTCAGATATATACACTTGCCAGTCAGCAGCTTCGTTTTTTGTGCTAAATCATTGTGTGATATTCCTCTTGCTTTTTTTTAGGAAGCTTTTTGATCACTTCTTCCACTGAATGGTCAATCAGTTCTTTGATAAGTTTATCATCCAGATCGCTTTCCAGATAGATACTTATCCAATATTTTTTATCGGAGTGATGCCCGAAAAAGATACCGTTATACTTCTCCATTAGCTCTGTAGATTTTTCAGGGTCACATTTCATATTAGCCCAAAACTCCCCATTCTTAGGTCGCAATCCTGTATAGGTAAACATCTTTCCCATCACTTTAAATACTAAGGTATCTTCGTCAAACGGCATACACTCTGTCGCCCCTTTTACAGACAGGCAATATTCTCTCAACTCTTCGATATTCATGATATTATCTCTAATGTATTTTCAAAAGACAAATATACCCATTTAAGTTTATCCGCTAATCTGTTTCCAAAACTTTAATCCGTAGTACTGTGTCATTTTGACGAGACAGGGCAGTGCTTAATTACTTTTGATTATGTATCTTTGCCGTTGCAAGAGCAGATGTCCTTGATTTATATACCGATAAATAGAATATGATGGAAGCGAAGTATATCACCCTGACTAAAGAAAATATAGAAAAAGAACACATTTGCTGTGCTTTCTCCGATAAGAAATGCAAGGACAGCTATGAGCTGAAAAAAGCATGGCTGAAAAAAGAGTTTGATAATGGTTATATTTTCAGACGGCTTGATGAGCGGGCAAAAGTGTTTATAGAGTACGTCCCTGCCGAAAAGGCGTGGATTCCTGTGACTGCTCCTAATTACTTGATGATAAACTGCTTTTGGGTATCGGGACAATATAAAGGACACGGACATGCTAAAGCACTACTACAATCCGCCATTGATGACGCCAGGGCGCAGGGGAAAGAGGGGTTGGTTACGGTAGTTGGTACATCAAAGTTTCATTTTATGAGCGATGCGAAATGGCTGTTACGGCAAGGATTCGAAACAGTCGAAAAACTTCCTTATGGGTTCAGCCTTCTGGCTCTGAAGATAAATCCGGCGGCTCCCGATCCAGCTTTTAAAGATTGTATATTAAGTGGAGTATGTGCGGATAAAGAAGGAGTAGTGGTTTACTATACACATCGTTGTCCGTTTGCAGAATTTCATGTTCGTAATTCGTTGGTGAATGTCGCTGAAAGTAAAGGTATTCCATTGAAAATAATTAGATTAGAGACGATGGAACAGGCACAGGATGCTCCTACACCAGCCACTATATTCAGTCTTTTCTATAATGGGAAATTCGTCACGACTGACTTAAGTGCATGCATTGACAAGCGGTTTGATAAAGCGTTAGGACTCTAATCTCTTATATTTTAGTATATGTTGTTTTTATTCAGTACTTTCGTGGTGTCTCCATAGGATGTGCGGATTCGGCTGAAAATTAAACTTTTATGGGGTTGCGCAAATGGTGATGAGTCAGTAAATTATAGTTTTACAATCACTAATGTTTCTTATTTCACTTCATTCCAATATATTCAATTCTTGCATTTTATAAAACTATGTTTTATTTTTGGGGAATAAAATTATTGGGATTATAATGAAAGGTATTCACTTGGTTGTTTGTGTTTGTTTGTTTTTATTTGTGTTTAACCAGTTCCTTTTTGCCGACAAAACTATGGAAAGTGATTCACTATATACCTATAAGTATATAAATGGGATCTATATGTCAGAGCCTGAACGTGCTTTAAATTTGTTGGAAGGTGCTGAAAGTAAAAAGACTCTGCCTCTGCGTATTATAAATGAATTACGCAGTAAGGCTTATCGTAATATGTATATGACTAAATTAGCTTTTGTGTATGCAAGGAAGTCATATTTATTAGATTCCATATCTCAGAAAGATCCTAAGCATTTGCTGAAGATGACAGTTGATTTGGCAGAACTGGCTCTGTTGATGAGTGATCATAAAGAGAGTATGAGATACGCTCTTGGTGGTCTTAAATTGGCACAAAAAGAGAAAGATAAAGGAGCGGAGGGTAAGTTGCTGTTTTGTATTGGTGAAAATAAATGGCAATTATCTTTCAAGGAAGAGGCGTATGATTATTTTGACAAAGCTATCAAACAGCTTCAAGGTGCGGAAACCAAATTGGAAATGGCTATGCTTTCATACTTCTATGGGATGAAAATGGATTATCTGCTAAATGATTCCCGGACTGAAGAAGCATTGGAGGTGGGGCTGAAACGTGAAAAACTGCTGAAAAGTATAGCTCGATTACCTGAAAAAAATGAAGCCTTTCTGGATTTGCAATATACTTATTTGTATGCTAAAATGTCATATATTTGCTATCTGGAAGGAGAGTATGAACAGGCTGAAAAATATTACCAGCAGTATTTGTCTACAAAGAATGCATATACCCCTGATGGTCAAACCTATGGAATCCCTTATCTGTTGAAATCGAAACAATATCGGAAAGTAGTAGATCGATGCCAGGATTTTAAGAAGCTTATGCAGCAGCAGCAGGATACTGTTAACTTACAGTATATTAGTATTCTTCAAAAAGAAGTAAAAGCTTATTTAGGACTGAAGGATTTTGAAAAAGTAGCCGCTTTGCGTGAGTCTATTATATCTATTACTGATAGTGTAAATAGTAAGGATAAACAAAATGCAGCTTTGGAATTAGACGCTATTTATAAGGCTACTGAGCAGGAGGAATATATCGCCGAACAGACTTTTCAGCTAAGAGTCAGAAACATATCACTTGCGTTTTTGGGATGCATTACTTTTCTGACATTATTTATGTTATGGCGGATATGGCGGCATAGCACGATAGTCAAGTATAAGAACAAAATGCTGGCGAAGTTTATTAATGAAAAACTGGCTCGGAAAGAAGACGCTGATGAATTATTGATAGAGGAGGAAACTGAAGATCCGGTAGTTGTTCCGTTGGACTTGGAACCAGACGAGGAATCATCAGAGAAAATTGATTTGTCTTTAGATGAAGTTTCCGAAAACCATGATGAAGAAGAGGCTGAGAATAAGAAAATTTTCAAAGACTTGAATCGTATCGTGGTTCAGGATCAATTGTATCTTTCTCCGGAACTGTCAAGAGAGGATCTGGCTCAGATTGTACACTTGAACAATGCGCGCTTTGCCCGGATGATAAAGGAAAATACCGGAACCAATTTCAATGGATATGTTAACGAACTTCGTATTAACTATGCAATTAAATTATTGAAACGGCATCCCAATTATACCATTCGTGCGATAGCCGATGAAGCCGGGTTTAATAGTACGCCTATTTTGTATAGTATGTTTAAGAAAAAAATGGGTATGACTCCCTATGAATTTAAGAAAGCGCAGGAGTCCTTAGGTTGATTTTGGCTTTTTCGTTAAACAAATTTCCGTTTTCCCGGTTTATTCTAACAATAAACTTAAATATAAACGGAAATGGTGCAAGTTAGGATAAAGCGAGTGTACGAAGACTTTTCAGAGACAGATGGATATCGGGTGCTGGTAGATAAGCTATGGCCGCGCGGAATTAAAAAAGAATGGTTGAAGTACGACTACTGGGCAAAAGATATAACGCCTTCCGCTGCATTGCGCAATTGGTTTCATGAGGATATTCCGGGACACTGGAATGACTTTGTTGTGATGTATCAAAAAGAACTGGAAGCCTCTCAGGCTGTTGCCGATTTTCTGACTCTTATCAAACCTCATCCGGTGGTGACTTTGCTTTATGCGTCCAAGGAACCGGTGTACAATCATGCCCGAATCCTTCGTGATTATCTGGAAATACATCTGAAAGAGTGAAATTAAAGTAATTTTTATCTCTTTCCGCTTTCAGTCGTTCACTCAATTTCCTACCTTTGTAATCTAAATCAAAATCGTGTATCCATGAAGTATAAATTATTAGTTCTTGATGTAGACGGAACGCTTCTCAATGATGCAAAAGAAATTAGTAAACGTACGTTAGCTGCCTTGCTGAAGGTTCAGCAGATGGGAGTACGTATCGTGCTGGCATCCGGCAGACCTACTTACGGTCTGATGCCTTTGGCCAAATCCCTTGAACTTGGAAATTATGGTGGTTTTATTCTCTCTTATAATGGTTGTCAGATAATTAATGCGCAAAACGGAGAAATTTTGTTTGAACGGCGGATTAATCCGGAAATGTTGCCTTATCTGGAAAAGAAGGCAAGAAAGAATAATTTCGCACTGTTCACTTATCATGATGATACGATTATTACAGATACTCCGGAGAATGAACATATCCGGAATGAGGCCCGGCTGAATAACCTGAAAGTGATAAAGGAAGAAGAGTTTTCTGCGGCAATCGACTTTGCTCCTTGTAAGTGTATGCTGGTCAGCGATGATGAAGAATCGTTGGTCAGTCTGGAAGGACATTGGAAGAGACGGTTGAACGGTGCTTTGGATGTTTTCCGTTCCGAACCTTATTTTCTGGAAGTAGTACCATGTGCGATTGATAAAGCCAATACACTGGGTGCTTTATTGGAGCAACTGGATGTGAAGCGTGAAGAAGTCATAGCTATCGGTGATGGGGTATGCGATGTAACCATGATTCAACTGGCCGGATTGGGAGTAGCCATGGGGCATTCTCAGGATTCTGTAAAGGTATGTGCGGACTATGTGACTGCTTCCAATGAGGAAGACGGAGTGGCTGTAGCTGTCGAGAAGGCAATTATAGCGGAAGTTCGTGCAGCGGAGATTCCGTTGGATCAGTTGAATGCGCAGGCACGCCATGCGTTGATGGGTAATTTAGGTATTCAATATACATATGCCGATGAAGACCGCGTAGAGGCAACGATGCCTGTAGATCACCGGACCCGTCAGCCTTTCGGCATTTTGCATGGAGGAGCTACACTTGCGTTGGGAGAAACAGTTGCCGGACTTGGCTCGATGATTCTCTGCCAGCCGGATGAAATCGTGGTAGGAATGCAGGTCAGCGGAAATCATATTTCTTCTGCACACGAGGGTGATACGGTACGGGCGGTAGCGACGATCGTACACAAAGGACGTTCTTCCCATGTGTGGAATGTGGACGTTTTTACTTCAACCAATAAACTGGTGTCCTCCATACGAGTAGTCAACAGTGTGATGAAAAAAAGATGACCGACGAAAAAAAGAACTTGACAACTATTGATGCACTCATTCAGCGGAAACAGCCATTTGCTGTTTATCGTGTTCCGGGGGAGAGATTTCCTCGTCTGTTGACAGAAGACACCGGAGCCGTCCGCTTGATTTACGATTTGAAAGAACTGAACGGACAAAGGGGATTTGTGATTGCTCCGTTCTGTGTAGAGAAGTCATGTCCGATTGTATTGATACAGTCGGATAAGACAGGGCAGCCACTGCCTGTGGAAACCGATACGGATGAAGAGGAAGAACTAAACTTGCAAACCTATCCGAAGGAATCTTTTTTAACCCTTTGTTCAGAGAAGTATGCGACCTGTTTTCATACATTTATCGAAGCCTTGCGTGATGCTACTTTTGATAAACTGGTGCTTTCCCGAAGTCTTACTATTGGAAAGCATCCGGAGTTTTCCCCTTCAGCCGTTTTTCGTGCTGCCTGTCAACGCTATATTCATTCTTATATTTATCTGTGTTACACTCCTCAGACTGGCATTTGGCTGGGAAGTACTCCTGAAATCATATTGTCGGGCGAAAAAAATGAATGGAACACAGTCGCCTTGGCAGGAACCCAACCTTTGCTGGATGGTAAACTGCCGCAAGAGTGGGATGATAAAAACCGTCAGGAGCAAGATTATGTAGCATCTTATATTCGTCGCCAGCTTCTCTCGTTGGGTATTCATTCTACAGAGAAGGGACCTTATCCGGCTTATGCCGGTGCTTTGTCGCATCTGAAAACCGATTTTCATTTCTCATTGAAAGATAATAGAAATCTGGGCGATCTTCTGAAAGTTCTTCATCCGACTCCTGCCGTATGCGGACTGCCTAAAGAGGAGGCTTATCGGTTTATTCTGGAAAATGAAGGATATGACCGCAAGTACTATTCCGGTTTTATAGGCTGGCTCGATCCGGAAGGATGGACTGATTTATATGTGAATCTGCGCTGCATGCACATTGAAGACGAACAGCTGACACTTTATGCGGGTGGCGGATTGTTATCCTCTTCGGAGTTGAATGATGAATGGCAGGAAACGGAAAAAAAATTGCAGACGATGAGGCGTATTCTTGTGTCTGCCCCCCATAATGATTAATCACTAACAAGCTAATCACTATCAATATGTATTCGGATAAGAAAAATATACTTCAGCTAGTTGCACTGCTTGAGGCGCATGGAATTACGAAAGTAGTGTTGTGCCCCGGTAGCCGTAATGCACCTCTTGTGCATACATTGTCTACTCATCCGGGTTTTACTTGTTATGCTATGACGGATGAACGGAGTGCCGGTTATTTTGCAATGGGTCTTGCACTGCATGGCGGGCATCCTGCTGCCATTTGTTGTACTTCCGGTACGGCGTTGCTCAATCTTCATCCTGCTGTGGCAGAAGCGTACTATCAGAATATTCCTCTAGTCGTTATCTCTGCCGATCGTCCTGCTGCCTGGATCGGACAGATGGCCGGACAGACTTTGCCACAACCCGGTGTTTTTCAGACATTGGTCAAGAAGTCGGTAAACCTGCCGGAGATTCAGACAGAAGAAGATGAATGGTACTGCAACCGCCTGGTAAATGAAGCTCTGCTGGAGACGAACCATCATGGAAAAGGTCCGGTACATATTAATATTCCTATTTCCGAACCCTTATTCCAGTTTACGGTGGAATCGCTGCCCGAAGTACGAGTTATCACGCGCTATCAGGGGTTGAATGTATACGACCGGGATTATAATGATCTGATCGAACGGCTGAACAGGTATCAGAAGCGGATGATGATTGTCGGTCAGATGAATCTGATTTACTTGTTTGAGAAGCGGCATACCAAATTATTGTATAAACACTTCGCCTGGCTGACGGAGCACATTGGTAATCAGACAGTGCCCGGTATTCCGGTAAAGAATTTCGATGCGGCGCTTTATGCAATGCCCGAAGAGAAGATCGATCAGATGACTCCCGAGTTGCTGATTACCTATGGTGGACATGTCGTTTCCAAGCGATTGAAAAAATATCTTCGCCGACATCCGCCTAAAGAACACTGGCATGTATCTGCTGATGGAGAAGTGATTGATCTTTATGGTTCTCTGACTACCGTTATCGAAATGGACCCATTTGAGTTTCTGGAGAAAATAGCTCCTTTGCTCGATAACCGTGTGCCGGAATATCCTCGTGTATGGGAAAATTATTGTAAGACCATTCCCGAACCGGAATTCGGATATTCCGAGATGTCGGCTATCGGTGCATTGATAAAAGCATTGCCGGAATCCTGTGCATTACATCTGGCAAACAGTTCTGTGATCCGTTATGCCCAGTTGTATTCGCTGCCTTCTACGATTGAAGTGTGCTGCAATCGGGGTACCAGCGGTATCGAAGGATCATTGTCTACGGCAATAGGATATGCCGCAGGTTCGGATAAACTGAATTTTATAGCTATAGGCGATCTTAGCTTCTTCTATGATATGAATGCTTTGTGGAACATCAATGTCCGTCCCAATTTACGTATTCTTCTGTTGAATAACGGAGGGGGGGAGATATTCCATACATTACCCGGACTGGATATGTCGGGTACTTCGCATAAGTACATCACAGCTGTTCATAAAACATCAGCCAAAGGATGGGCAGAAGAACGCGGATTCCTTTACCAACGGGTAGAGAACGATGAACAACTCGCCGAAGCGATGAAGACCTTCGCACAACCGGAGGCCTTGGAACAACCGGTTCTGATGGAAGTATTCACCAATAAGAACAAAGATGCGCGTATTTTGAAAGATTATTATCATCAACTAAAACAAAAATAGATTATGCCAACACAAAGAGAATGGACAACCATCAGAGAATACGAAGATATTCTCTTTGATTACTATAATGGAATTGCCCGTATTACTATTAACCGTGAACGTTATCGAAATGCATTTACTCCGACTACAACGGCAGAGATGAGTGATGCACTGCGTATTTGCCGGGAAGAAGCGGATATTGATGTGATAGTGATCACAGGTGCCGGTGACAAAGCTTTCTGTTCGGGTGGTGACCAGAATGTGAAAGGGCGTGGCGGATACATAGGCAAGGACGGTGTTCCTCGTCTGAGTGTTTTGGATGTACAGAAGCAAATCCGCAGTATTCCTAAACCGGTAATTGCTGCTGTCAACGGCTTTGCTATCGGAGGCGGACATGTACTTCATGTGGTATGCGACTTGTCCATTGCCTCGGAAAATGCAATCTTCGGACAGACCGGCCCTCGCGTGGGTAGCTTTGATGCCGGATTTGGAGCGTCTTATCTGGCGCGTGTGGTAGGACAGAAAAAGGCACGCGAGATATGGTTCCTCTGCCGCAAGTACAATGCACAGGAAGCTTTGGATATGGGATTGGTGAATAAAGTCGTCCCATTGGAGCAACTGGAAGATGAATATGTGCAATGGGCGGAAGAAATGATGCTGCTCAGTCCGTTGGCTT
The DNA here is from genome assembly GCF_020091505.1 of Bacteroides faecis. Classification (NCBI taxonomy): domain Bacteria; kingdom Pseudomonadati; phylum Bacteroidota; class Bacteroidia; order Bacteroidales; family Bacteroidaceae; genus Bacteroides; species Bacteroides faecis. Next base: position 3,256,833 of record NZ_CP081916.1, read on the forward strand.
TGCGTATGATTAAGGCCGGACTGAATGCGGAACTGGATGGTCAGGCAGGTATTCAGGAACTGGCAGGAGATGCGACATTGCTTTACTATCTGACAGATGAGGCTCAGGAAGGAAAGAATGCATTCTTGGAGAAACGCAAACCCAACTTTAAGAAATATCCGAAGTTCCCTTAATTAAAAAAAACAATTTATGCTATAAAAGATGTATGAGGTCAGCTTCCGGGCTAAATAAAAACATGGCTATCTTTTGAGAATTTCTCTTTATGTTTTAATAATTTCCCTTTATAAATTGTAAAAGGGAAAACATGTTTTTATTGTTTGGAGTTATTCTGCTGAGATAGTAATCATATTTTTTATAGCATTCTTTTTTATTGAAAATGAATTGTAAGATAGAAATTGTTCCTCGGTTGCTTCATTTCAAGCAACCTGCAGGAACCTCGCGAGGCGTATATACTACGCGGAAAGTCTGGTATGTTCATTTTACTTCGCCAGAATTTCCCGGACGTGTGGGAGTGGGGGAATGTGCTCCGTTACCCAAATTGAGTTGTGACGATCTCCCGGACTACGGGAAAAGACTGGCTGACGTATGCCGATGGGTAGAAGAACAAGGAGGAAAGTTGGATGGAGAGGCTTTACGTGATTACCCTTCTATTCTTTTTGGACTGGAGACTGCTATCCGGCACTTTTTTGAAGGTACTTGGGCCTTATGGAATACAGCTTTCTCACGTGGAGAGGCAGGTATTCCTATAAACGGACTTATTTGGATGGGAGATTTTGATAAAATGCTTGTCCAGATTGAAGCAAAAATGAAAGAGGGATTTCGCTGTATCAAGCTAAAAATAGGAGCTATTAACTTTGAAGAAGAGTTAGCTTTGCTCCGTCATATACGTGCCCATTTTTCAGCTGGAGAAGTTGAGTTACGTGTAGATGCCAATGGTGCTTTTTCTCCGGTTGATGCAATGGAAAAGCTGAAACGTCTTTCCGAACTTGACATACATTCTATTGAACAACCGATCCGCGCCGGTCAATGGGAAGAAATGGCACGTCTGACTTCAGAATCCCCGTTACCGATCGCATTGGACGAGGAGTTGATAGGCTGTAATACCTTGGAAGGAAAACAAAGACTTCTTTCAGCCATCCGTCCGCAGTACATTATTCTCAAACCTTCCCTTCATGGTGGGTTTACAGGGGGAGAAGAATGGATTGCAGAGGCAGAAAAGCGAAATATAGGCTGGTGGATAACCTCTGCTTTAGAGTCGAATATAGGTCTGAATGCCATCGCACAATGGTGCGCAACTTTTAACAATCCGCTTCCACAAGGATTGGGAACAGGAATGCTTTTTACTGACAATGTAGACATGCCCCTTGAAATAAGAAAAGACTGTTTGTGGTTTTGTAAATGACGACTCCCGACAATGATATTTGACCGGCAAAAACAACGTTTACTGTTAGAGGGAAGAGAATATACTCCCGATGATATAAGCAGACTTCTGGCAGAGGGCGAAAATGCATATCCTTCTGCCATACGAGATTTGTTCCTTTTTCTTCGTGAGTGGTTTAATGATTCACCCTTTATGAAGGTTCATACCTCCGGTTCCACTGGTACGCCTAAAGAATTAACCGTTCGTAAGGAGCAGATGATGCAGAGTGCACGTCTTACCTGCGAATTTTTAAATTTGCAACCGGGAGATAAAGCGCTGCTGTGTATGAATCTTCGTTATATAGGAGCAATGATGGTAGTGGTGCGGTCTTTGATTGCAGGTCTGAATTTATTTGTCCGTCCTGCTACCGGTCATCCATTGGCGGATATCAACGAATCATTGAAGTTTGCAGCCATGGTCCCTTTACAAGTTTATAATACGCTTCAAGTTTCTGTAGAAAAAGAACGGTTACAGCAAACGGATATTCTGATTATTGGTGGCGGAGCAGTTGACAGTGCTTTAGAAGCAGAAATCAAAAGACTTCCGGGAGCAGTTTATTCTACTTATGGCATGACTGAGACATTATCTCATATAGCCCTTCGCCGGTTGAACGGAGCATCAGCTTCAGAACACTATTATCCTTTTTCTTCCGTCAGGTTATCTCTGTCTTCTGAAAACACGTTGGTCATTGAAGCACCTCTTGTTTGTGATGAGGTTTTGCAGACAAATGATATGGCACGCATCTATTCCGATGGAAGTTTTATGATTTTAGGACGGAAAGATAATGTGATCAACAGTGGAGGAATTAAAATTCAGGCAGAAGAAATGGAGAAACGACTCCAGTCATTGATTGATGTACCCTTTGTCATCACTTCGGTTCCGGACCGGCGTTTGGGACAGGCTGTAACTTTATTAATAGAAGGACGGTTGCATTTGACAGCGATAGAAGGCAGGATACAGGCTGTGTTGGAACCGTATTATCGCCCCAAATATATCCGAATGGTTAATCATATCCCTCGGACGGAAAATGGTAAGATTAATCGTGCAGAGTGCCGCATTTTGGCACAGAACTTACATCTCGGGGGAAAGGAAGAATAAGAGTAAAGGTAGATAATCTTTCAATTCATTTCGTAAAAGTTCCATAGTCTTTTGTTTGTACCGGTTGATGGATTTTACACTGAGGTTCATTTCTTCTGCAATCTCTGCATGTGTTTTACCTTCGAAGAAACTTTTGTGAAAAACTGTGCGATAGTTTTCCGGGAGTTTGTTCAAAGTATCGTATAGCATTCTGTATAACTCATCGAGTGTATATACACTATCTGATTCTGTTTCATAGAGAGGAGCTTTCTTCTGGATTGTTTCGGCATAACTCCATTCATACTCCTGATGTTTCAGAAAGTTCAGGCAACTGTTTTTTACACACATCTTTATATATCCCAAGGCTGTCTCTGATTGCAAATCGAAAGAGTCTGTATCCAGCTTGTCCCATAAAGAGGTAAATACATCCGAAACGATGTCTTCGCGGGTTTCCTTATCATCTACAAATCTTTTTGCATACAGACAGAAAGGGGCGTAATACTCCTCATAAAGCTGCTTGAAGGCCCTTTCTTTCGTCTGTTTGGAAAAAGATATTTTCATTATATTGAGATTCTGTAGTTTTTCATTTTGCTGCAAATATATAATAAGATAATCATCATTACCTAAAATATCCTTTCTTTTTTTGTTTTTGGTATGAAGCTGTAGAAAATAAGTTAGCTTGAAAAATAAAATAAAAAAAAACTTTGTTTTGCCTGTCCCTTTTCGATTGCTTCAGTTGTACTATTAGTGTAATTGCAATTAAAAGATAAGATTTTGAAAGAGAATATGGAAAATATGAATCCGGAATCATTGCTTCGTAAAGCACAGGCATTAGGAGAAGACATTAAAGAAATGGAGTCCATTGATGTGCTGGGCGCCTATCAACAGGCACAAACCAAAATAAAGATCAACAGAAGAAGGAGTATGTATAATCAGTTGATGCGTTATGCTGCATTCTTGACTATACCTTTGTTGCTTTCTTCTTTGGTTTTGGGATATTTATATTGGGGAGCGACAGATGCCGAAGAAAAATATGCGGAAGTTGTGGCAGCTACAGGCTCGATTATTCGCTACGAACTTCCTGACCATTCGGTGGTCTGGTTAAACTCCGGTAGTACTCTCCGTTATCCTACCGTTTTTAAGAAAGATAACCGTAATGTAGAATTGAAGGGTGAAGCCTATTTTGAGGTAGAGGCAGACCGGGAACGGCCCTTTTACGTAAATACTCCTGCCGGTTTAAGCGTGTATGTTTACGGAACAAAATTTAATGTAAATGCTTACGAAGATGATAATAGTATAGAGACGGTATTGGAGAAAGGTAAAGTAAACGTTATTTCACCTGACGGAAAGACGACTGTTCAGTTGGCTCCGGGAGAACGATTACTTTATAACAAGGCGGATCAGAAGTTGATGAAAGGAAAAGTGGATGTGTATGAAAAGGTGGCGTGGAAAGACGGTAAACTGATATTCCGAAATGCTGAGTTGGATGAGATATTCAAACGGCTGGCACGGCATTTTAATGTAGATATTCAGTTTAATAATATATCAGGGAAGGAGTATAAATACCGCGCCACTTTCCGTAATGAAACACTGCCGCAAATATTGGATTATCTGGCTAAGTCTGCTGCCTTGAAATGGAGAACCGAGGAAGCGGTACAACAGGCAGATGATACATTTACAAAGAAAAAAATAATTGTAGATTTATATTAGTAACCATAAAAATGAGAATAGCCTATGAGATAACACAAAGATCGTAAAAAAAGGAAGAAAGCTGCTACCAACAGCTGTCTTCCCTCCAAATTTTCAGATTCGCGGTAAGGAGTCTTGCAAACGCTAACCGGAATCAAACCATAGTTCATTATAGTAATAAACTTTAGTTAACCGCAAATGTATGAAAAAAAATCATTCATTTATTGCATTATGTCCTAAATATGCTTTAAATCTAAAACTACCTTTAGTTATGAGGATTAGTCTGGCACTACTTTTTGCAGTCGTTTTACAACTTCCTGCAGAGAATGGCTATGCTCAACGAACGCATGTTGCCATTTCTATGAACAATGTATCTGTAGAACAGATACTGAATAAAATAGAAGAAACTTCCGATTATGTTTTCCTTTACAATGACAAAACTATTCAGAAGAACCGCATTGTTTCTGTGAGAAATAAATCCGGTAAGATTCTGGATATTCTGGATGATATTTTTAAGGGAACCGATATCACGTATACCGTAGTTGACAAACAGATTATTTTGTCGACCAATAAGATGCAACTTGTTCAGCAGGAAGGACAAATCCAGGTAAAAGGAGTTGTGAAGGATGCTGGCGGAGATCCGTTGATTGGTGTGAATGTTAAAGTGAAAGATTCTACGGTCGGTACTATTACTGACATAAACGGAAATTTCTCGTTGCAAGCTAAAAAGGGAGATGTTCTGGAAGTATCCTATGTGGGATATGCCACGAAAACTGTAAGGGTTCAGAATGCGCAGGTTTTGAATATTGTGCTGACTGAGGATACGGAAGTACTGAATGAAGTCGTTGTTACTGCACTGGGCATCAAGAAGGAAGCCAAATCATTGTCTTACAATGTACAGCAAGTGAGTAATGATGAGATTACACGCATTGCCGATGCCAACTTCGTCAACAACCTGAATGGTAAGGTTGCCGGTGTTACGATCAACTCATCTTCAGCCGGTGTAGGCGGTTCTTCACGTGTTGTGATGCGTGGTACCAAATCCTTGAATGGTAATAACAATGCTCTTTATGTAGTCGATGGTATTCCGATGAGTGATATGAGTGCAGCTTCTACGCAGCCTACGGATTCATACGAAGGTGCCGGTCAGTCCGGTGATCCTATTTCCGGTCTGAATCCCGAGGATATCGAGAGCATATCCGTTTTGAGCGGACCGTCAGCTGCTGCTCTTTACGGTAGTGCCGCTGCCAATGGTGTAGTAATGATTACTACTAAAAAAGGAAGAGAAGGGCGTACTTCGGTCAGCATATCCAATAATACGACTTTCTCAGCTCCTCTTGTTTTGCCTGAGTTCCAGAATACTTATGGGCAGACCGAAGTAGGTAGTTACTACAGTTGGGGCAGCAAATTGAATACACCGAGCAGCTATGATCCTAAAGATTTCTTTCAGACGGGCGTAAATGTAACCAATGCGGCCAGTCTTTCTACAGGTACTGACAAGAATCAGACTTACTTATCTTTAGGTACTACGAATGCCAACGGTATTATTCATAATAATGACTACGAGCGTTATAATGTTACCGTCCGTAATGTTGCCAAGATGTTGAAAGATAAGCTGACTCTCGACCTGAGTTTTATGCTTAGCTCTGTAAAAGAGCAGAACATGACCTCTCAGGGACTTTATTATAACCCGCTGGTTCCTCTTTATCTGTTTCCCGCGGGAGATGATTTCTCGAAGGTTCAGGCATATCAGCGTTACGATTCAGAGCGAAACTTACTGACCCAGTATTGGCCTTACAGTACCAGTCTGGCTTTGCAGAACCCGTATTGGATTACCGAGCATATCAAAATACCTAATCATAAGAACCGTTATATGGCTACTGCATCGGCAAAATATGATTTTGCTGACTGGATTAATGTGACAGCCCGTGCCAAGATGGACCGCAACAACGAGCGCCGTGAACGTATGTATGATGCAGGAACGAACACCTTGTTTGCTTCAAAATATGGTTACTACTCCAAGAGTAATATTGAAAATCAGCAGATATACGGCGAACTGTTACTGAATATCAATAAGTACTTTGTTGACAATACCCTTAATTTAACGGCCAATGTGGGAGCAAACTTCGAAAACAATGATTATCAGTCCGATTATTTCGGAGGTAAGCTGAAGTCAGTGGCCAACCTCTTTACTTTTGGAAACGTGGACACTTCGGAGAAGAACCTGGCTAATCAATATGGCTATCATTTGAAGAAACGTGCTATATTCGGCAGCGCGCAAATCGGCTATAAATCTATGGCTTATCTGGATGTGACGGCTCGTAATGACTGGTCGTCTACCTTCAAAGGCACGAATACCGGTTCTTTCTTCTATCCGTCTATCGGTCTTTCGGGGATTATCACAGACATATTCCGTTGCAGTACGGATATCATGCCGTACATGAAAGTACGTGTATCCTATTCGGAAGTCGGTAATTCTCCGGACGTATTTCTGGCCATTCCGACTTATGCGTTGGTCGATGGAGTTCCTGTTACCCAGTCCCGCCGTCCTAACCCCAATCTGAAGCCGGAACGTACCAAATCATGGGAAGCCGGATTTAACTTTGTGTTCTTCAAGAACCGTTTGAGGCTGGACGGATCTATTTATCAGTCACGCACTTATAATCAGTTCTTCGAGCGTACCCTTTCTTCCACTACCGGTTATAAGTCGGAAGTTGTCAACGGTGGTCGTGTAGATAATAAAGGTATTGAATTGTCTTTGCGCTTTGAAGATAAATGGGGAGATTTTGGCTGGAGTTCTTATCTGACATATTCATTAAACAAGAATAAGGTAGTGGAATTGCTGCGCAACTATGAAGATCCTTATACACATGAACTCACTTCTCTGGACAGAATCGATATGGGAGGAACCAGTATGTATAAGATGATACTGACAGAAGGCGGATCTATCGGTGATATTTATGTGAATACGCTTCGCACGGACGAACATGGAGCTATCTATGTCCATCCTTCGGACCAGGTCGTAGTCACTCAGCCCGACGAGTTTGTAAAAGCCGGTAACAGTGCTCCTAAATACAACCTCGGCTGGGGCAATACATTCAGTTATAAAGGTCTTTCATTAGGATTCCTGTTTACGGCACGTGTCGGTGGCGTAGTGGTATCGCAGACACAGGCAACAATGGATGCATACGGCTCTTCAAAGGCTACAGCCGATGCCCGTGATAATGGCGGAGCTATTGTCAACGGTCGTCCTATCGGCGCGGAAGATTACTATACGAAGATTGGAGGCTCCGGTGCTCAGGGGGGAATTGGCTCTATGTATACGTATAGTGCGACTAATGTCCGTCTGGCTGAGTTATCATTAGGCTATGATATTCCTATCAACAAGTATGTGGACTGGATTAAGGGGTTGAACGTATCCTTCATCGGTAAGAATCTCTTCTTCCTTTATAGAAAAGCTCCGTTCGATCCGGAACTGACAGCAAGTACAGGTACTTACTTTCAAGGTATTGACATGTTTATGTCACCAAGTCTGCGTAATTTGGGATTCTCTGTGAAAGTTAATTTCTAATCAAACTTATAAATTGTAGAAGATATGATATTAAATAAAATACGGTCATGGAACAAACTTTCCATTCTCGGGATATCTTTGATGCTATTGAATAACATTTCGTGTATCGACTATGAGGATAATGTAAATCCGAATGAAGTCACCGAGGAAATGATGGAAGCAGACAACCTGAAGACAGGTGCTTTCTTTTCGCAAATGCTGCGCCGGGTTGTTATCGTAAATGATGGCGACAAGCTCGATTCTGACTATCAGATTGCCCAGAACTTATCGCACGATCTCTATTCGGGCTACATAGCCGCTACTTTAGGGTCTACCAACCATAACGGACAGTATAACTTTCAGGAACAATGGGTAAATGCCACTTTTGATTATGCCTATACTGGCATTATGGCGCCGTGGCAAAGTATTCACAAGATAGCTACCGAGCAAGAGTTGCCGGAAGTTGACGCATTGGCTACTATCGTAAAAGTGGAAGGGATGCATCGTATTGCTGATACTTTCGGCCCTATTCCGTATGTAAACTATGGCTCTTCCAGCTTATACGACGCATTGGACTTGGTTTATAATAAGTTCTTTGAGGAACTGGATAATGCTATCGAAGTATTGAGCAATTATGTGAACGGAAATGTGGATGCCAAGCTGATGAGCGATTATGACTGTGTATATGGGGGTGATGTAGAGAAGTGGGTGAAGTTTGCCAATACACTGCGTTTGCGTCTTGCTATACGTGTCTCTTATGCGAATCCTACTTTGGCAGAAGCACAGGCAAAGAAATCGATGGAAAATATGTTTGGCTTTATCGAAAGTAAAGCGGAACGTGCCGAGCTTTCGCATAACTCATTGGAATATCATCATCCGTTGCACGAGATCGCCTATAACTTCAATTCGGGCGACTGTCGTCCGGGTGCTACCATCGTAGCCTACTTGAACGGACTGAATGATTCACGAATCAGCTCTTATTTTACAACAGCCGGCGACGGTGAATATCATGGCGTACGTATCGGTATCACCACAAGCAACATGAGCAACTATCAGGGTAATAAGATCTCTAACCTGAATATCAACCGTGCTTCCACTCCGGTAGTATGGATGACTGCTGCCGAATCGTTCTTCCTGCGTGCCGAAGGTGCATTACGTGGCTGGACGATGGGTGGTACAGCCAAATCATTCTATGAACAAGGTGTACGTATGTCGTTCGAAGAGAACAATGCTGCCGGTGTAGACGATTATCTGGCCGACAACACCTCGACTCCGGGTGCTTTTGCAGATAATGTAGGTAGTGATAATTATACTTTCAGCAGCAAGGTTACTCCTGCATGGGATGATAATGCCGATTTTGAGGGACAGTTGGAACGTATCATCACACAGAAGTGGATTGCCATTTATCCCGACGGTCCTGAAGGATGGAGTGAATATCGTCGTACAGGCTATCCGGAAGTTATTCCTGTAGTGAGAAATAGCAGTAATGGAACGATTGATACCGAATTGCAAGTCCGCCGTCTGCCTTATACACGTGACGAGAAGATCAACAATGCCAGCGGCGTTGCCAGTGGTATATCGGCTTTGGGTGGTCAGGATACGGGTGGAACTAAACTCTGGTGGGACAAAAGATCCCGATAACAGGAAAATGGACATTGTTTAATTTTAAAAACACTAATTACAATGAAAACAAAAATAACAGGTTTACTGACTTTCCTTATCGGAACATTCTTTTTCTATAGTTGTGATACCGATGTGGAAGCGTTAGAAATTCAGAAGCTGAAGACATACGACGAGCAGTATTTTGAGAATCTGCGTGCCTTCAAGAAAAGCGATCATGAGATAAGTTATGCTTATTACGAAGCGTGGTCACCAATTGAAGGTGTGACAGGCTATAAAGATCCCGCATCGTGGGGTGAACGTATGGTAGGACTGCCAGACAGTATAGACATCGTAAACCTATGGATGGGAATACCGACAGCAGAGACACATCCGGTAGCATATGCGGATATGCAATACTGTCAGCAGAAACTGGGTACACGTTTTGTCATGCATGCCGATGCTTCTCATTACAGACACCAGTTTACCATTGATGGTGTTGATTATGATCTGAGTCAAAATAAGGATGATGAAGCGATGGCTGCATACGCCAAATGGATTGTAAATCAAGTGTTGGAGCCGGGACTTGATGGAGTAGACGTCGACTGGGAAGGATGGAGCAGCTCCGATCTGGTAAGGTTGATAAAGGAACTTGGCAAGTATTTTGGTCCCGAAGGCGAACAACCGGACAAGTTGCTTATCGTTGACTATTTCAGTGGAACACCACCGACAGACATCATACCTTATTGTGATTATATCGTTCAACAAGCTTATAGTAATCAGGTCGGGTTCTTGACTCAACCCAGCAACTTTCCACCCGAGAAGATGATTTATTGTGAATCATTCGGAGTGTTCTATGCAGACGGAGGCCAACTGATGAACTATGCACGTTGGGAGCCATCGAAAGGTCGTAAAGGCGGCTGTGGAGTTTTCTTCTTGGGAAGAAACTATTACTCATCGTCAGGTATACCTTACAATGAGTTCAGGGAAGCCATTCAGATAATGAATCCTGCAATAAGTGAATAAATAATGAATAAATAAGAATCATGATGAAAACATATATATTTAAACATTCCTTATTGGGAGTAATAGTAGGTTTATCCATTCTGGGTTGTACGGAGGGTGATAAATTTGATTATAATAAAAATGTAGCTTTTATCACAGGAACGGAAACTACACCCGTAACAAAGTTTGTAGTGGAGGATACCCCTTCTTCGTATGCAATTACTGCCTCTACCACAGACAAAGTAGATAAGGATGTGAATGTGAAATTTGCTATTGACAGATCGTTGGTAGAGTCCTATAATCAAGAACATAATACTAAGTATTATGCAATACCGGATGGTGCCGCGGTTCTCGAAAATGCCGATGCCGTGATTCAGGCAGGCAAAGCCTTCTCTACACCGGTTACAGTCAAGGTTACTTCTACGGAAGATTTTGCCGAAGGGCGTGTATATGTCATTCCTGTCACTATGACGCAAGTGGAGGGGCTTGACATATTGAAACCATCGAAAACTATTTTCCTGCAGATATCCCGTGTGATTCATTTCACCTCATTGAATATCAGTAACACGAATCTTTATAGTAACTTTATTTTCTCGGATGATAAGAAGCAGGAATTATCCAACTTCACCTATGAGATCAAATGTTATTCTCAGGAGTGGCATCGTATAGCTCGTCTGTGTAGTTTCACTTCTGCGGACGAACAGCGTTCAAGCATGCTGCGATTTGGAGAGAATGGATTAGATATCAATGCTTTGCAGTGGGTAAGCCCCAGTGGCAGTATTGTGTCCAGCACCCGTTTTAGTACCGACCGCTGGTATATGATTTCTTTGACTTATGATGGCAGTAAACTGACTATGTATGTAGACGGAGTGAAAGATGCGCAAGGTGATGGTGACGGTAAACCGGTCGATTTCCAGCGTTTTGAACTGGGAATGTCGTGGACAGGATATCGCGGATCTCAGTATTTCCGTGGCCGTATTGCCGAAGTTCGTGTCTGGAACCGTGCTTTGAGTACAGGCGAACTACAGATGAATCTTTGTGGCGTTGATTCACAATCGGAAGGTCTGGTTGCATACTGGAAGATGAATGAAGGCGAAGGACACATCTTTAAAGATGCAACAGGACATGGCTATGATATGGACTGGACCAATACAGCCCGTGAAATAAATGAAGGGGCCGGACTGACTTATAACTTAAATTATAGCAGTGCCATTGCATGGGATAGTGACGATAATAATAGGTGTAACGAGTAATAAAATATGGAATAGCTATGAAAATAAATACATATATCTTAGGATTGCTGGCGGTAGCCGGACTATTTAGCTTTCAATCATGCGATGATGAGAGTTATGATGTTGTGGGTAATCCTGATAATCTAATTTATTTCCCTCCGAAAGGCCAGTTTAATAATACTTCAGCAGCTGTCGAAACCTTTACGGTGGTTTCTACGCCTGTCGGATATTTTGGTGATGAAGTTTACGCCAAGTTTGGAGTATCTGCTACTCGTCCCATGGATGGGAGTGCAACGGTGACTGCTGTTATTGATAATGGTTTGGTGGAAGCTTTCAATACGGAAAATGGTACGGAGTATAAAACGACCTCTGTAGCTGTTTTGCAGAGGGCATCTGTCAGTGTCGGTAATGGTTCTTATTTATCATCTGACTCTATAGAAGTCGTCATACCGGAAGAAAAGTATTCCGGTATGGCAGAAAAGGGAGCTTACTTGATACCTGTACGTCTTGAGTCGACAACAAAGGGAAAGGTGACCGTTACTAAAAACCTGGCTTATGTGGTAGTAAATCTGGAGGAAAGGCTGATTAAGGAAGATGCCGGCTCCGATGATATAAAAGGCGCAAAAGTGAGTGACCGCTCTGCATGGACGGCTACAACTACCGATTCTTCGGTAGATGCGAATTCGATAGCCCGCATTTTCGATGGAAATACCGGTTCTGGCGCGTCATTCTCCAATGAAGAGAATCCTACTTTTACGCTTGATATGAACGCTACAAATAATGTAACTGCTCTTTATTTTAAAAATTCATCCTCGAGTTGGGGTTCTTACTATAACTTTAGCAGAATTGGAGTAGAGTTGAGTACTGATGGAAACAACTGGACAGATGCGGGAGCTGCTGCTCCCGTAGTGGAGAACAATACAGATCAGTATATCATACTTTATGGTGCGGTTCCGGCACGGTATGTGAGGTTATCTTTGCAATGGAGCAATGGTAGCGGTTCATGGGGGGGATATTACCGTACCTTCAACGAGCTGGACGTTTATGCTGAATAAACGGAATTTTCGTATCTGATAGAGGAGGGGACAAAGTCAAATGGAGAAAAGAGAATTATTTGTCCCCTCTTATCTTTGGAAAATATTATGTTTGTACCATACTTGTAGATTATGAAAATATTGATTCTATCCATTACCTTTTTATTCCTTGTGCTCTTTCCTTCGATGGCGCAAGAGCCCCGGCTTTCTGACGAACTGGTGTTTGAAGAGCGCGTCTTTGATTTTGGAGAAATAAAGGAAGAAGACGGATTGGTTTCACATGAATTTGAGTTTAGGAATGTCAGTCAGAAAGTTCTTTCTATCAATGGGGTAACGAGTGGTTGTGGTTGTGTACAGTTTGAATATCCTAAAGAACCGCTTCGCCCCAATGCCACAGGGAAAGTGAAAGTGACTTACAATCCGGCTTACCGACCGGGATTCTTCAGTAAGGAAGTCGTTGTTTTGAGCAATAACAATGCGAACTACAACCGCATCTGGGTAAAGGGTACTGTCATTCCCTGCCAACATCCGGTATCGGAGAACTATCCGTATGAGTATGGTAGCGGACTTTGGATGAACTTTGAAGTAATGGCATTCGGCACGATAGGCAAAGGTGGTACGAAAACGATGAAATTGAAATATGTAAATGATACCGATCATGATATGCAACTGATGTTTGTGGTGATAGGTGGAAATACGGATATTAAGTTTACCAGTCCCCGCATGGTGAAAGCCCGTGAAGAAGGTGTGATGCCTGTTGAATATCAATATTCCGGCAGGTTTCCGGCTGTAACACGTGTCTATCCCGTGATCAACGGACGGGCACTCGTGAAACCGTTGGTGATAACATGTGCCGATCCGGTTGATTAGTAATATAATATTTCCTATCTTAGCACCGACAAATAAAATCATCTGAAAAGATAAAACTATAAATGAATCAAATACCATGAAGAAACCCCCAATCGTAACCAGCATTTCTACAGCAGTCTTTAGTCTATTTTTGGCAGGATGTCAGAGTGTTCCCGCACCGGAAGCTATTTTACCTGTTCCTCAGGAAAAGCAAGTAAATTGGCAGAAGATGGAAACTTATGCCTTTGTGCATTTCGGTCTCAATACTTTCAATGACCGGGAATGGGGCTATGGCGACTCCGATCCGAAAACGTTTAATCCGGCTCGTCTGGACTGTGAGCAATGGGTGCAGACCTTTGTCAACTCCGGTATGAAAGGAGTGATCCTGACAGCCAAACATCATGACGGCTTCTGCCTGTGGCCTACACAACTGACAGAATATTGCATCCGGAATACTCCTTACAAAGACGGTAAAGGTGATATTGTACGCGAACTTTCTGATGCCTGCAAGAAGTACGGTATCAAGTTTGCCGTTTATCTTTCTCCATGGGACAGGCATCAGGCAAATTATGGTACGCCGGAGTATGTGGATTATTTCTATAAGCAGTTGAATGAATTGCTCACTAATTATGGAGACGTCTTTGAAATCTGGTTCGATGGAGCCAATGGAGGCGACGGTTGGTACGGAGGAGCAAAAGATGTACGTACCATCGACCGTAAAACGTACTATGATTATCCGCGTGCTTACAAGATGATTGATGAACTGCAACCGCAGGCGGTGATCTTCTCGGATGGCGGACCGGGGTGCCGTTGGGTAGGAAATGAGAGTGGATTTGCCGGAGCTACCAACTGGTCTTTCCTTCGGGCAGGCGAGGTATATCCGGGATATCCCAAATATAGAGAATTGCAGTATGGCCATGCCGACGGTAATCAATGGGTAGCAGCGGAATGTGATGTTTCCATCCGTCCGGGATGGTTCTATCATCCTGAAGAAGATGATAAAGTAAAAACAGTCGATCAACTGACGGACTTGTACTATCGTAGTGTGGGGCATAATGCGACTTTATTATTGAACTTCCCGGTAGATCGTAACGGTTTGATTCATCCGACCGATTCATTGAATGCAGTTTCTTTCCATCAAAGAGTTCAGAAAGAGTTGGCAGATAATTTGTTGAGCAGTGCAAAAGTCGTAGCTTCCGATGAGCGTGGAGGAAAATTCAAGGTTCGTGCCGCAACGGATGGACAGTATGAAACTTATTGGGCGACCAACGACGGAGTGACTTCCGCTGATCTGACTTTTACTTTCACTCAGCCGACGAAGATGAACCGGGTGATGATTCAAGAGTACATACCTTTGGGGCAACGGGTGAAGTCTTTTGTTGTAGAATACAAGGAGGGAGACCAATGGCTGCCGGTTAAATGTAACGAGGAAACTACCACCGTAGGCTACAAACGTCTGTTACGCTTTGAAACGGTCGAAACGGAAGAACTGCGCATAAGGTTTACCGATGCCCGCGGATGCTTGTGTATCAGTGAGGCAGGAGCTTATTATGCACCCGATGCAACGGAGAATTATACATCGGCAACTTCAGAATTGAGGACTTTCCCCTTTGCGATTTTAGGGGTGGATGCAGAAGAAGCAAAGAAATGCAGTGACAAAAACGATCAGACTACCGCTCTTATCTCAGGGAAAGAAATCGTGATTGACCTTGGCGAAAATCGTACCATTCATTCATTTTACTATTTGCCCGACCAAAGTGAATACAGTAAAGGGCTGATTTCATCGTACGAACTGTCTGCCGGTACTACCGAAGAGACGATGCAAGTCGTAGCTCAGGGAGAATTTTCGAATATCCGTAATAATCCGATTCTTCAGAATGTGTACTTTAGTCCGGTTGAGGCTCGCTATCTTAGGTTAAAAGCGACTCGAATGGTGGATGAAAGCGATTCTTTGGGAATAGCGGAGATAGGATGTCAATAATCTCTCTCTAGAATACTTTTTGTTTTATCTGCACCATCTGTCACCAGCCTTTTTATTGGTTTGATTTAATGTGGTGTATAGTGTTGCAGATACTTGTTGCAGATGTGTTGCAGATAAATTATCTGCAACATAAGGGATTGTTATATCTCAGTGCGGTCTCTTGGTGCATTCTTTTTGAATGAATAGTACCTTTGTTTTGTTTCAACCGGAGGAACATTTAGTTTCATGCCTTGAAACTAATAGTTTCAAGCGTTGAAACCAAAAGTTTCAAGTAATGAAACTAAATGTTTCTTCCCAATGAAACTAAAGTTTCTCCTGCTTGGAAACTAAAGTTCCATCGCATGAAACAACAATGGAACCTGCAGGAAGTTATTTTTATATTATATCATATAGCATTATGACACAGCGATTATCTATTTTAATCATAGGATTGATAATGAATATCGGGGCTTTTGCCCAATCCTCTCTGCCACTTTATAAAAATCCGCTCCTGTCTGTTGACGAACGGGTGAAAGATTTGCTTTCACGCATGACTTTAGAGGAAAAGGTCGGACAACTATTATCTCCTCTTGGCTGGGAAATGTACGAAATAAAGGACGATGAAGTGTACCCTTCTGAAAAGTTTAAAAAACTAATAAAAGAAAAGAACGCAGGTATGCTGTGGGCGACTTATCGTGCTGATCCCTGGACTAGGAAGACCCTGGAGAACGGACTTCGCCCCGAACTGGCAGCCAAAGCCGGTAATGCATTGCAGAAATATGCAATAGAAAATACCCGTTTGGGTATTCCCGTATTTTTGGCTGAAGAAGCACCTCATGGACATATGGCGATTGGGACAACAGTCTTTCCTACCGGCATAGGGATGTCGGCAACTTGGTCGCCGACATTGATAGAAGAAGTGGGAAAGGCGATTGCTAAAGAGATTCGTTCACAGGGTGCGCATATAAGTTATGGGCCTGTACTGGATTTGTCTCGTGACCCTCGCTGGTCGCGTGTAGAGGAAACCTTCGGCGAAGATCCCGTATTGAGTGGACGCTTGGGAGCTGCGATGGTCACGGGATTAGGAAGCGGAGATTTATCCCGGGAGCATGCTACCATAGCTACTTTGAAGCATTTTCTGGCTTATGCGGTGCCGGAAGGCGGACAAAACGGAAACTATGCATCAGTAGGGGCCCGGGACCTGCATGAGAACTTCCTTCCTCCTTTTCGGGAAGCGATAGAGGCAGGAGCACTCTCTGTGATGACTTCTTACAATTCAATAGATGGTATTCCCTGTACGGCAAATCATTATTTGCTGACACAATTATTACGTAATGAGTGGAAATTTCGTGGATTTGTTGTTTCCGACTTATATAGTATCGAAGGTATTCACGAAAGTCATTTCGTTGCTTCCACTATGGAAGAAGCGGCTGTACAGGCACTATCTGCCGGAGTCGATATAGATTTGGGTGGTGATGCGTTTATGAATCTGTTGCAAGCTGTCAGGTCTGGAAAACAGGATGAAACGCAGATTAATGCAGCTGTAGACCGGATATTACGGATGAAGTTTGAAATGGGATTGTTTGAACATCCTTATGTAAATCCGAAAACGACTACGAAAATGGTGCGTAATAAGGAGCACGTCAAACTGGCACGCAAAGTAGCGCAATCGTCTGTAGTATTGTTGGAGAATAAGAATTCTATTCTTCCTTTAAGTAAGAAAATAAAAAGAGTGGCGGTCGTCGGACCGAATGCAGACAATCGTTATAACATGCTGGGAGACTATACAGCACCACAAGAAGATAAGGACATAAGAACCGTATTGGATGGAGTTATCTCTAAACTCTCTCCCTCCAGAGTGGAGTACGTGCGTGGATGTGCTATCCGTGATACTACTGTGAATGAGATAGCGGAGGCAGTTGAAGCAGCACACCGTTCGGAAGTCATAATAGCGGTAGTAGGAGGCTCCAGCGCACGTGATTTCAAGACGAGCTATCAAGAAACGGGCGCGGCAATCGCAGACGAAAAGAGCATCAGCGATATGGAATGTGGTGAGGGCTTTGACAGGGCTACTCTGACCTTACTGGGAAAACAGCAGGACTTGCTGAATGCACTGAAAACCACCGGAAAACCATTGATTGTTGTCTATATAGAAGGGCGCCCGTTAGACAAAGTCTGGGCATCCGAGTGTGCCGATGCATTGCTGACCGCTTCTTATCCGGGGCAGGCAGGAGGGGATGCAATAGCCGATGTCTTGTTTGGTGACTATAATCCTGCCGGGCGATTACCGGTTTCTGTTCCCCGTTCTGTTGGACAGATACCTGTTTATTATAATAAAAAAGCTCCTCGCAATCATGATTATGTCGAAATGGCCGCTTCTCCGCTCTATGGTTTTGGCTATGGTTTGAGTTATACCACTTTCGAATATTCGGATTTGCAAATAACACAGAAATCCCCTTGTCATTTCGAAGTCTCATTTAAGGTAAAAAATACCGGGGACTATGACGGTGAAGAAGTTGCGCAACTTTATCTGAAAGATGAGTACGCTTCGGTAGTCCAGCCCCTGAAGCAATTAAAGCATTTTGAACGTTTCTTTCTGAGAAAAGGAGAGGAGAAAGAAATTCTTTTCACCCTAACCGAAAAAGATTTGTCCATTATCGACCGGAGTATGAAGCGTGTGGTGGAAACTGGAGATTTCCGGATAATGATTGGTGCTTCTTCTGATGACATAAGACTAACAACTCATATTTCGGTGAAGTCTGTGTCCGGAAGTAAGAACCTGAGATAAGGTTATAAATTAAAAGCGAGTGTATCAGATATAACTCTGAGGCACCCGCTTTTTCACTTAAAATCTAAACCTTATATTTACTTGCTGTTATAAGCCGTCAGCATCCAAACCATCTTTTCCTGTTCTTTCAGATAATCACTCATCATCGAAACTGTCACTTCGTCTCCGGCTTGCGAAGCGATAGACAAAATCTTACGTTCTTCACCAATCAGATAGCTGATAGACTGCAGAATGTTATTCAATGCTTGTTCGCCGTTGCTTACCTTATCCACTTCATTGATGTTTGCCACTTTCAGATAGTCGCTGAACTTGTTAGCCGGAGTTCCTCCCAGCATTAAGATACGTTCTGCGATTTCGTCCACCTTTTCAGCGGTGTCGTCATACATCTTTTCGAATTGGCTGTGAAGTACGAAGAAGTCATGTCCTTTGATATTCCAGTGGAAACCGCGGAGGTTGGTGTAATACACTTGGAAGTCTGCCAGTAATTGCTGCAAAGATGCTACTACGTTGTTTGCTCCCGATTCATTCAATTTGATAAATTCTAAAGTTTTCATATTCTATTTGTTTTTAATGATTTATATTCGTTTTCTTTTTTTCTGTACTGCAAAGATAAGGCGGAAAATGCTTGTTGTCAAACTGAAAATTTCTATCTTTGCATAGAAGAAATCTATAACTTAATCTGATTTGATAGATGACAATACAACAATTGGAGTATATTTTAGCAGTGGACCAGTTTCGTCATTTTGCCCGGGCAGCCGAATATTGCCGGGTGACACAGCCTACGTTGAGTGCAATGATTCAGAAATTGGAAGAGGAATTAGGAGTAAAGTTATTCGACCGTACCGTACAGCCTGTCTGTCCCACAGCGATTGGAGAAAAGATAATTGATCAGGCACGTGTTATTTTGGCGCAGACTGCACAGGTGAAAGAAATAATCAGTGAAGAAAAGCAGTCGCTGGCAGGTGTATTCCGTTTGGGAGTATTGCCAACCATAGCTCCTTATTTACTACCTCGTTTCTTTCCTCAACTGATGGAAAAGCATCCGGAACTGGACATCCGTGTCACGGAAATGAAAACACAGGATATTCAGCAGGCGTTGCATGCCGGAGAACTTGATGCCGCAATCATAGCAAGCAAACTGGAGGATACCTTCCTGAAAGAAGAAACTCTTTTCTATGAAACATTCTTCGGGTATGTATCTTGCAAGGAACCTCTGTTCAAGCATGAGATGATCCGTACTTCCGATATAACAGGCGAACGCCTTTGGCTGTTGGACGAGGGGCATTGTTTCCGTGACCAGCTGGTACGTTTCTGTCAGATGGAAACGGTAAAAGTCAATCAGATGGCCTACCATTTGGGAAGCATGGAAACGTTTATGCGTATGGTGGAAAGTGGAAAAGGGATTACTTTTATTCCCGAGTTGGCTGTTTCACAACTGACAGAAGAACAAAAGAAATTAGTACGCCCATTTGCTATTCCCCGTCCTACACGGCAGATTGTACTGGCAACCAGCAGGGATTTTATCAGGCATAGCTTGCTGAATGTTCTGAAAGAAGAGATTCTGGCAGCTATACCCAAAGAAATGCAGTCTTTGCAATCCATTCAATATTTATTGTAAGATTCCTTATCCCTGTATGTCGCTTTTGGCTCTATTGTGCTTCAGCCATTGAGCTATTTCGGCTCCCTTAAAATAAATAATGAGGGAGCTGACTATAATAATCATTCCGGCAACGGTACTGAATGTCGGATATTCTCCCGGAAGCATTATCCAGCTCAGTACGGCACCCAATATCGGGTTGATTAACCTGCACATATTGATATCACTAACTTTAGCTCCTTTACTTTGCAAAGCGATAAACCAGAAACTGAACGCAAAAACCGAGATAAATACCAGAATGGAAAGGCTGATATAGAATCCGGCAGGTTTCCCGATAAAGGAGTGATATCCTTCCGTACCTAGTCCTACCATGTAGATAAGCAGTCCCCCGAAGAACATCTGTACAGCATTCAGGAAAATAGGGTTTACCTTACCTTTGTCTTCTGATACGGAAATCGCGGAATACCCCTGAAAAATGATACTAAGCAGTAAAAGTACAATACCCGTGATCCCTTTCCAGTCCAGTGGTGCGCCATTGCTGCCCATACCTACGATAAGTAACAGGCCGATGAGGCTGATAATAAGACTAATGATTTTGTGAATATTCAGCCGGTCATTGCTTGCCAGCAGATGAGCTAACAGTACATTGATCAGTGGCGTCATTCCCATAATAATGGAAGAAATAGCTCCGCTTACGAAATCGACACCAAAATAGAAAGCTGTGTACCCCATAAACATATTAATCAGAATCAAATTCAGAAACAATTTACTGTGTTGCCGAATCTCCTTCCACATACCCTTGTGCCAGGTATAAGCGAAAAGAATGATACCTACGGTAGTAAATCGGATACCTGCAAAGTTCATAGGAGAAAAGTCATAGCTCAACCCTTGTTTGATGAACGGATTGACGATAGCCCATAGTACAGAGGCCAATATAGCATAAAATAGTCCTTTTTTCATTGGATCGTTTGGATGGTTTTATTCAAAAATGTCGCAAAGATAGTAATAATTAGGCATATACGTTTTGAATTCTGGTCTTAATTCTTTATATTTGAGGAATCAACCATTTTTATTTAGTAATATGAAAAAATACATTGCAGAAATGATTGGGACGATGGTGCTCGTTCTGATGGGATGTGGAAGTGCTGTTTTTGCCGGTAGTATGGCCGGTACTGTAGGAGCCGGAGTAGGAACAGTCGGTGTTGCTTTGGCATTTGGACTTTCAGTAGTGGCGATGGCGTATGCTATCGGAGGTATCTCGGGATGTCACATCAATCCTGCTATTACGTTAGGGGTATTCCTTTCGGGACGTATGAATGGAAAAGATGCAGGCATGTATATGCTTTTCCAGGTGATAGGAGCGATTATCGGTTCGGCTATTCTTTACGCATTAGTGACTACCGGTGGGCACGACGGACCGACAGCTACCGGTTCCAATGGTTTCGGTGATGGCGAAATGTTACAGGCATTCATTGCAGAAGTCGTGTTTACTTTCATTTTCGTATTAGTGGTGCTGGGATCTACCGATCCGAAGAAAGGGGCGGGCGCTTTCGCAGGGCTTGCTATCGGGCTTTCGCTGGTATTGGTACATATCGTATGTATCCCTATTACGGGTACTTCCGTCAATCCGGCACGTAGTATCGGTCCGGCATTGTTCCAGGGTGGAGAAGCGTTGTCGCAGTTGTGGCTGTTTATTGTAGCACCGTTTGTAGGAGCGGCTGTCAGTGCACTCGTCTGGAATTATTTCGGTGACAAAAATGAAAAGAAATAATAAGAAGAAATAAACGGATCACTTCATGATAAAATTAAGGGCGAGAGTTTCACAACTGTCGCCCTCTTTTGCGTAATTATATATTATAATAAAAAGAGTGTTTCTATAATTACTAGATTTAATTGGATGAGGGGAATTCCACTTCATAGAATTTTTCCCCGTTATATAAGGTTTTGACACGTATTCTGAGTCCTTTCTTACCTTTCATCTGATCTTGAATCTTGTCCAGTTTGAAAGATATATACCCTTCGCCCAGACGGTCGGCGGTATCGCCTTCGTCGTTATGCCGGAATTCAAGATTGATATACTCATCGTTGGCATCATCGGCAGCAGGTTCAGCTTCCTTGTTGTTGATGACCAGATTCAGGAAATGTTTCTTATCCTCGCTATGCGTACCGTAATATTGGAATTCGATTGTCAGATATTTCTTGTCTTGGGTAATCCACATATAAGTGGAATTGATTTTATCGTCTCCGATCTTCTCTTCCGTATTTTCTCCTTCTCCCATAGTTACGATTTCTTTGGTCAGGATCTCTTTTATTTCTCTTACCTGAATATTATAGTCATATCCCTTCACCGGTTCTTCCAGTTCTTTGAATATGACAAAGGCGCGTTGCCCGTCTTTACTCTTGTCACTGATCCATCCATTTCCATTACTCGGGAACATTGTTTTTCCATCGTCCAGGGTGAAATAGAAATCCTTGCTATCCGGGCTGATCAGATTAATAGTGCTGATGACCAGCGAATCGGATGGAGAGTCATCATCCAGACAAGACTGAAATATCGGCATGGTGGTCATAACAGCAATTATAAATGCAATGAATTTAAATTTCTTCATATACTATAAAAATGATTTTTAATTGATACTATTTAGTTGCTTTGTATTTTGAAAATGCAGAAGGGGAGAAAATATTGCATTTGGATCTGTTAAAGAAACAAAAGTTGCAAAAGAGTTGTTCTCTCTGTGCAGTATTTCTATCTTTGCTGCATTTATAAGGTAAACACGTGTATAAGCAAATGGAAGAATTTGAGTTGTCGGAACAATGCAGGCTGGGAAATAATCGAGCCCGCAAAGAATTGTATGAGCACTATGGAGGGCGTTTGCTTGGCGTCTGTCTGCGCTATACAGGCGACCGTGATACAGCTCAGGACCTGCTTCACGATGGTTTTATAAAAATATTCAGTTCTTTCGACAAGTTCACCTGGCGGGGTGAAGGCTCATTACGGGCTTGGATGGAACGGGTGATGGTCAATACTGCTTTACAGTATCTTCGCAAAAGTGATGTAATCAGTCAGTCGACACCTTTGGAGGAAGTTCCCGAAGACTACGAGGAACCCGACGCTTCGGCTGTTGAGATGATTCCGCAAGCAGTATTGATGCGATTTATCGAAGAGTTGCCGGCTGGATACCGTACCGTGTTCAACCTTTATACCTTCGAGGAAAAGTCGCATAAGGAAATAGCACAGTTATTAGGTATTAATGAAAAGTCCTCGGCTTCGCAATTATTTCGGGCGAAGAGCGTGTTGGCTAAGAGAGTAAAAGAATGGATAATGAATAACGGATAGGTAGAGATATGGAAGAGAAAGAATTATGGATGAATAAGTTGAAGGAGAAGCTCGGAGATTACTCGGAGCCGCTGCCTGCTTCCGGTTGGGAACAACTGGAAAAAGAACTTATGCCTCCTGTGGAGAGGAAGATATATCCTTATCGTAAATGGACAGTAGCTGCTGCGGCTGTCATTTTATTGGCTTTAGTGTCATCACTCAGTTTGTATTTCTTGGGAACTCCTGCTGCCGATGATATTCGTCATGCCAAGACTCCGGCGTTAGCCTCTGTTCCGGATATTTTGCCGGATGCACAGCAACCGGATGCGACCGGAACAACGGTAGAGCCGGTAGTACGTCCGGTAGTGAAGGATCGCATAGCGAAGGCGGAACGGAATATTCCACAACCGACAGCAAATGCAGATGCACCTGTTCAGAAAGAAAAACAGGCTCCTTTGGAAGTGGGAGCTAAGGCGGGTGACCGGAAAGCAGAAGTGGAACAGGTGGAAGAAACGAAGGTTGCTCAGCAGAAGCAGACGGATACAGAACAACCGGGAAATAAACCACGCCGTCCTTCCAGCAGAGATAAGCTGCATATTCCGACTGAGAAGGCATCCTCACAGAAAGGTACGTGGTCGATGGGACTTTCGGTAGGTAATTCCGGAGGTGCTTCTACAGAGTTAGGATCGGGGATTCCTTCCTATATGTCTCGCGTGAGCATGGTATCGGTTTCGAATGGTTTGCTGAGCATACCAAGTGACCAGACGTTGGTCTTTGAAGATGGAGTGCCTTATTTGCGTCAGGCCAATCAGGTGGTTGATATGAAACACCATCAGCCTATCTCTTTTGGATTATCCGTCCGTAAGAGTCTGGCGAAAGGTTTTTCTGTTGAGACAGGGTTGACTTACACTTTGCTTTCTTCGGATGCAAAGTTTGCGGACAGCGACCAGAAGACAGAACAGAAACTGCATTATCTGGGTATTCCGTTAAAAGCAAACTGGAACTTCCTTGATAAGAAACTGTTTACTTTTTATGTATCCGGTGGAGGTATGATTGAGAAATGTGTTTATGGTAAGCTGGGCACAGAGAAGGAAACTGTGAAACCTTTGCAATTCTCCGTCTCCGGTGCAGTCGGCGCACAGTTTAATGCCACCAAACGGGTAGGTATATACGTAGAACCCGGTGTTGCTTATTTCTTTGATGACGGTTCTGATGTACAGACCATCCGTAAGGAAAATCCGTTCAACTTCAATATTCAGGCGGGTATCCGACTTACTTATTAGTCAATATAGTTGAGCTATATATTTTAAAAGCGATATTTTACCAATAACGGTTAAAATATCGCTTTTAAAGTTTTATATGCAGAAACTCTGCTGAAAAATCGGAAATCTGAGAAAATATTAATATCATTGTCATCTGTAACTTTATACCTTTGTTTCAAAATACGACACTATGGTTGATTTTTCAGATGAAAAGTTCTTATTAGACGAGATCAGAAAAGGTAATAATCAGGCATTTGAATATCTTTTTAAGGCTTATTATCCCCGTTTGTGCGGCTATGCTATTCGTTTCGTGGAAGATGAAGAGACGGCTCGTGATATTATTCAGGAGTGTTTTCTGCGTTTTTGGGAGAAGCGGGAGTTGTTGTCGGCTGTATCGGTCACCTCCTTACTTTTTGCAATGGTACGCAATGGATGCCTGAATTATTTGAAGCATCTTTCCATTGTCGAGAAACATCAGATAGAATATCTTGCATCCATTGATGGTGAAGAAAGGCTCTATTATGCCGACTTCACACTAGATGCAGAGCACAAACTACTATATGACGAATTACAGGAACAAATCAACCTTGTCATCGGGCAGCTGCCCGAGCGTTCGCGGGAAATCTTCCTGATGAGCCGTTTCAAAGGACTGAAGAATCGTGAAATTGCAGACAAACTTCAGATATCGACTACGGCAGTCGAGAAGCACATTGCGAAAGCATTGAAAAGCTTCTCCAAACACTTCAAAGACAAGTATCCGGTAGACATTTATATTATGATTGTTGCTTGGGTGATTATGAATAATAAATAAAAGAGGAAAATATAAACCATTGATAATTAGATTGGAAGAGCAGGAACTGAAAAATTCCTGCTTTTTTCTTTGTATGGGTGGTTGGGTAAAAGAAATAATAGTTGTTACATCTTATAGAAAGTGAAATTATGGAAGAAAAGAAAAACATTCGTGAGTTGGCCGTTCAGTATTTCGAAGGAAGAATCCGGCGAAAAGACGAAAAACTATTGTTTGAGTATGTCGGACAAAGTGAAGCAAATCGCACGGCATTCAGACAGTGGGAAAAGGAGTGGATTGCCTCGGGCATTACCGATTCCAATACCACGAAGGAGTGGGAGACATTACAACGCAAAATCCGCACGCAGGAAGCCATTATCCCGATGCTGGGTATTTCGAAAACGAGATTTTCCGTCTGGCGGAAAGTGGCTGCTGTTGCAGCCATCGTACTTCTGACTGTAGGAGGAACCCTTGGTGTCCGGCAACTCTCTTCCTCATTGCAACCGGAAACGTACTTTGTATGCGAAACTCCTTATGGTGAGAAGAGTAAAGTCGTTCTGTCTGATGGTACAGTCGTTTGGCTTAATGCAGGCTCCACACTGAAGTATTCGAACAAGTTCAATACCGCCAATCGCAGAGTCGAACTGAACGGTGAGGGATATTTTGAAGTCACCAAGAAAGCGGGAGCTACTTTCATCGTGCAGACACATGGATATGACATCGTTGTGAAAGGAACGAAGTTCGACGTATCCGCCTATGATGATGATCCTTTCATTTCCACCACTTTACTCGAAGGGTCGGTCGAACTGAATTATAAAGGCAGTCCGATAATGATGTCTCCTGGAGAGTCCATGAGATTGGACGTAGAAACAGGAAAATTCATCCGTACCCAAGTAAACGCTTCACAATCAAAAGCGTGGGCGGAGAACCGTATAGAATTTGATCACATTACATTGAAGGAACTGGTTGCAAAACTATCCCGACAATATGATGTGAATATTCGGCTGGAATCGGAAGCTGTAGGAGACAAGACATTCCGTATTTCTCTGCGCAACAGAGAAACAATCGGAGAGGTGATGACGGCTTTGCAAGAGATTATCCCGATAACCGTCGAACGTAAAGGCAAGGATATATATATCAGAGAATAATTTCCATTTTGTAACAACTATTATTAAATTAAATCGAGAAAAACTATGAACAACCGAAAGAGCTTATTACGGCTGCTTCTTTTAGTTTCATTTTGTCTGGCGACAGTGACTTTACACGCCCAAGTCATCAACAAGACATTCAAGAATGAAACACTGAAGACAGTCTTGAAAGAAGTTGAGCAGCAAACAGGTTTATCTGTCATCTATAAGACAGATGAAGTGAACGAGAATAAAAGAATTACGGCAACTTTCAAAAATGCATCATTGGATGAGGTGCTGAATAAAGTCTTGGATAAGGATTTGACTTATAAGTTGCAAAACAAGATGATAGTCATCTTGAAAAAGACGCAGAAACCTCATGACGGCAGTACAAAGAAGAACATCAAAGGAACAGTCGTGGATGATAAGGGCGAACCGATCATTGGGGCCAGTGTGGTAGTGAAAGGAACTTCAACCGGAATAATTACGGACCTTGACGGAAACTACACTATAAATGAAGTATCGGAAGATGCCTGGATTTCAGTCTCCTATATCGGTTATCAAAGTGTGGAACTTCGAGCTGCCGATAGTAAGAATCTGCTTCGGATTGTCCTGAAGGAAGACACTAAAGTATTGGATGAAGTAGTTGTCGTGGGGTATGGTGTACAAAAGAAAAGTGATATCACCGGTTCCGTTTCTTCCGTAAAGTCAGCAGAGCTATTGTCAGCTCCTAATGCCAGTACTGCGCAGGCCTTGCAAGGACGTGTGGCAGGTGTTGTTGTGCAGAATTCCAATGGTGCTCCTTCGGGATCGGCAACGATCCGTATCCGTGGAGCCAACTCGCTGACTTATGGAAATGATCCTTTGATCATAATCGATGGTGTTCAAGATGGGAATATCGGGAGCTTGAATCCTAACCAGATAGAATCCATAGAGGTATTGAAAGATGCTGCAGCCCTTTCTGTCTATGGTTCGAAAGGTGCGAACGGTGTTATTCTGGTGACAACTAAAAATGGGAAAACCGGAAAGCCGCAGGTGTCTTACAACGGTTTTGTTTCATTTGATGAAGTGCGGAAAACCTTGCCTGCATTGAATGCGAAAGAATATGCCCTGCTGATGAATGAGGCTCAGGAGGAGAATGGACTCAATCCTGCTTTTGGTCCGGATGAGATTCCGTTGGAAGGAAACAGTACGGACTGGCAGGATAAGATTTTTCGGAATGCGGTTTCCCAATCACATAACATCAGTATCAGTGGAGCGAAAGAAAGCATTTCTTATTTCATAGCTGGAGGATATACCAATAAAGATGGCATTGTGCAGAATACCAATTTTAAACAATATACTTTTCGTGCAAACTTTAAAGTTCAGGCTACATCCCGTTTGAATTTATCGCTGAATACGTTTGCCTCTTATGACGAGACGCATAATGGAGATTATGAACAGGCTATTAATGCGGCACTTCAATGGTCGCCTACGAAACGCATCTATGACCCCGATAGCGAAGGAGGATATACACAGCCGGGTGGAGGAATAGGACCGGTTTCATTGTACAATCCGGTGGGGTATGCTTTGGAGATAGTGGACGATAAATCCGTCGCTTCTTTTAATGCTTCTTTGATGGGAGAATATAAATTCTGGGATTTCCTCAAATTATCTTCTTTGTTTTCATATAAGACTCACAGCGATGCCAAAGGGTATTTTGATAATCAGCGTGTCAATAATGGCGATATTAGAGATATTAACGGAAGTAAGGCCCAATCACGCTATATCGCTTTGCAAAGTACCAGTATTCTGACTTTTGACAAGGCTTTTGGCGATCATACCGTTCAGGCTACCGGAGTATACGAAGTATTGAAGGATAATTATCAGAGCACATCTGCATCTTCCAGAGGAATTCCGGTGGGAATGGGATATAATGGAGTGCAATTCGGCTCTATTTTGCAGGCCCCTTGGGTGGAATATTCTACTACAGTGATGCAGTCTTTTATGGGTCGTGTGAATTATAGTTATAAGAATAAATACATGTTTTCCGGATCGGTTCGTTATGATGGAGCCAGCCAGTTGGCAGAAGGAAACAAATACGACAATTTTACAGCATTTTCATTAGGATGGAATCTTATGGAAGAGAAGTTTATGAAAAGGCTGAAAGATATAGTACCGGAGTTTAAAATTCGCGGGAGTTACGGTACGGTAGGCAATGCGGCAGTGCCCGCTTACTCTTCTCATTTAAAGTTTTATCCGGGCATGGACGATAGCGGAAACCCGACTTTGGCAATATCAGATTTAGGCAATGAAAATCTGAAATGGGAACGTACCCGTGAGTTGAACATCGGTATAGACAGTCGATGGTGGGGAGGGCGTTTGAGTTTCTCAGCCGAATATTATAACAAGAAAACCACAGACCTGTTGATGTGGCAGAAAGTACCTTCGGTATTGGGTGTCAGTTCCATCCTTACCAATGTCGGTTCCGTGTCCAATAAAGGATTTGATATCATGTTGGGTGGCATTCCTGTCTCTACCAAACATTTTAAATGGGACATAAATTATACATTGAATATCAATAAAAATAAGATTCTCGAACTGGACGGGCTCTCCAATACGCTTATTACAACCGGTGCCGATTATCCGGGATTGGTGGGTTCTTATGTCCAGATGGTGGGACAACCGATGGGCACATTCCTCGGATATACCTTTGCCGGTGTCTGGCAGAAATCAGAAGTTTCGACGGCTGCGCTTTACGGAGCAAAGCCCGGAGACGCTAAGTATGTAGATATCAACCGCGACGGAAAAATAGATAAGGATGATATAGGTATTATCGGTAATGCCCAACCGAAATTGAGTTTCGGATTCAACAATACATTTACGATTTTTGATTTCGACCTGAATATTTTCTGGCAGGGAGTGGCCGGTAATGACATTTATAATCAGAATCGTGTCCGGCGTGAGACTTATTCGTCGGATGCATTCCCGACCAGTACGGTTATGAAAGACCATTGGACACCGGAAAATCCGACAAATATTCCTGCTTTTTCGGGAGCAGAGTATGTTAATTCTTCCCGTTGGGTGGAGAAGGGAGACTATTTGCGCCTGAAAAATATCACATTAGGCTACCGCATTCCGCGTAAGATATTGTCAAAAATAGGATGTTCTTCCGCCCGTATCTATGTCAGTGCCAATAATCTATGGACAATAACCAATTATTCGGGATTTGATCCGGAAGCAAGTATGGGAGCAGACTCGGATGCGGCAGGCGTGGACCGTGGTGTGTATCCTTCGTCAAAGAGTTTCCTTGTAGGGTTGGATATTTCGTTTTAATGATCATTTAATAATAACAGACTATGAATTGTACACTTATAAAAAAGAGCTGCGTCGGATTATTGGCGATAATATTAAGTACGAGTTGTGCCGATTTGACAGAGAATCTTACCGGACAGCCAACTGTCGATAAGTTCTTCCAGACACTGACCGACTTCAATAGCTATATCACAGGAGCCTATACCCCCTTAATCCTTTTATATGGTACCGATATGCCCTATGCGGCCAGTGCAGGTGCCGAAGATGTAAATACCCCCGTCATCAGATGGAAAGGATTCGAACAGGTTAACATTAACACAGTAGGAAATCCGGACGAAGTGACGGATGAGTTATGGAACTCATATTACACAAGTATTAGCGCGTGCAATACATTGATAAAGATTATCGGTGAGAACACGAAATTATCTCCCGACGAATTGTCCCCGATTGGAGGGGAAGCCCATTTCTTGCGTGCTTTTAATTACTTCCAGTTGGTGCGTTGGTTTGGCGAAGTGCCATTGTTGACGGAGGATAATCAGGATAATGCGGCAAAAGAGCCTCAGGCGAGTGTTGCCCGGATTTACGAGCAGATAGTTTCTGATCTGAAGAATGCAGAGTTGACATTGCCTCTTTCACAGGATGATCCGAGCCGTCCCAGCCGTTGGGCGGCAAAAGCGTTGCTGGCAAAAGTCTATTTGACAATGGCGGGATTTCCGTTGAATGAGACTTCCTGTTATGCGCTGGCACGTGATAAGGCAAATGAAGTAATTAGTGAAAAGGTCTATACCTTAGAAAAAGTATATTCCCAATTGTGGTTATGGAGCAACCGTAAAATAAACTCCGAATTTATCTTTGCGCTTTATGCCAGTTCGGACAATGCAACAGGCAGTTATATCCATCAGGCCGTGCGTCCTACGGATCACGGAGAAAACGGTTGGGCAGATTGGACCAGTGACAAACGCTTTCTGGAAACTTTTCCTGTAGGAGATGGCAGCCGTTTGAACGGGACTTTTTATACTCGGATGAGAGACGGTGCTTCGTGGGAAGATACCAATGTGGCACAGCCTTATGTGGGAAAGTACCGGGATGCGGGTCCAAAGAGCGGAGGATATTCAGGGATAGCTACAGCTAATAAAGCGGACGGATTTTTCTGTATGTTACGCTATGCCGATGTGTTGCTGATATACGCGGAAGCCGCTAATCAGGCAGAAGGCAGCCCTTCAAAGGCTGCATACGATGCTATCAATGAAGTCCGCGAACGGGCAGGACTGACTAAACTATCGGGACTGACTCCGGCACAGTTTGACAAGGCGGTATTGGACGAACGTAACTGGGAATTGGCTTTTGAATGTAATCGTTGGTTCGATTTGTGCCGTCGTCATATTCTGAAGGAGACTTTAGAGGCTTATTATCCGGAGGCAAAGATTGACGACCACAATTATCTTCTACCGAAACCGAGCGACCAGATGACCATCATGACCGGTATTGTTCAGAATCCCGGATACAATTAAATGTCAATAACATAATCGAAAAGAACGAATGATATGAAAAGAAATATAACTTTGATTTTAACCACTTTGTGTCTGGCGATAGGAGTCGCTTCTTGCAGTGAAGATTCTTATCCGGAGAATCCTACCCTTGTTTCGCCTATTTCGGGATTAGTCTTGGAAGTGAACGGAACGGACTATGTGGCTACCCCTCTGTTGCAGGAAGATGGCTTGTTGAGTGAAACATTGTTGGTGGCAGTCAATCAGCCTTCCACTACTGCCATAGTGAAACAGATAGACATTTCCGACCCTTCGGCTACGGTCAATATAAGTGTGGGAGATGTGATTACTTTCAGGAATAACCAATTTGTGTTGGAATGGACGAAGGGTGTACAAACCGAGACTTTTCTACTGGAGATGAGTTATAATCCTCCTCCGGTAATGTATTTGGTAATGTCGGGTGAGAAAGGAGATTACTATGGCCTGAATACAGAAACGGCACAGACCATTGCTTCCATTACCTATAATAATCTGTTTGAAGGATATATAGACTTGACAAATACGAGCTGGAACAACATCGGCTTGGTGCAATCCGACCAGTCCGCCTATTTTGATGTTAGCGCCGGATTGGGCGGCGGACAATCTTATGGTACTTTAGCGATGGTGGAGAAACCCTCTCCGGGAACCGGCTATTATCCGTGTGACGGTCCCTGGGGAGATTGGACAACTGATGGAGGTAATGCCTCGATTGTTTCTCCCGGCATTTGGAAAGTTAATTTTGACCTCACTACCCGTCAGATCGTTTTACTGGAGACACAATGGGCTGTTACGGGGACAGCCGCAGGAACGGTGAAAGCAATGGTCTACAATTCTGACACCCGCAAGTGGTCTTTGACGACAGAACTTGCAGCCGGAAAATTGAAATTTACCACTATTCCGGTCTCTGCCGGTGATCCGACTGTAACGTATGGGGCGTCCGATGGTATTGTCAGACTGTCGGAGACAGGGACGGATATTACTATCGACGAAGCTGGTACGTACCGGATAGAATTAGACTTGAGTACACCTTTTTATGATTATACTATAACGAGATAAATCAACAATTATGAAGAAATTCTTATTAAGCAGTATATTTTTGTTTTCACTGGCTTATGGAGTAATAGCCTGTACCGAGGGGTTGCCAACCGACAACTGGGAAGAACCTGTCGTTCCCGTAGATCCTGCCGTTACTACCCTGCGGGGTTCGTTCGAAAGTAAGTTTGTGAGATACTCCAAAGGTCAGCAACACGAAGCTCAGATGGAAGAAGCGAAGATCGTCACCCTTTGGAAAGACACCCTTTGGCAGAACGACCGTACACACAAACAGATAGTGTTATGGTCAGGAGATAAAAAATATGACGACCTCACTTATGAAGTTTCGGATCTGGTGAGCGACGCGAACAGCATCTCTGCCTCCAATATCCGACTTCGTTTCCCTTCTTATATAAAGGGAGACGATCAGGCACTCGATTGTGGAAATTATGAGAGTCGCACCACTACCTTGATTGCCGATGCTCTTTCCGAAGTACCCGTCACAACGCTCACCACTCAAGATCCCGTTAAGATATGGGTGACCATAAACACGCCGGCAGATGCCGTACCGGGCATATATACCGGAACCATTCAGGTGAAATCAGCCAATGAAGTGAAGCAGAAGTTTAATCTGGAATTGCTTGTCGTAGATCATCAGTTGCCTGCGGTAGCCGATTGGAGTTTCCATCTTGATTTATGGCAGTTCCCTTTCCAATTGACAACTCTGTGTCGGGACAACGGAGAAAATGTCGTTCCTTTCTCCGACGAATATTTTGCGATGATGAAGCCGTTTTATCAACTGTTGGCAGATGCCGGGCAGAAGGTAATCACCACGTATATCAAGGACGGTGCTTTCAATAGCGGACAAACGATGGTGAAGTGGTCGAAAAACAGTTCCGACGAGTGGATATTCGACTATACCGATTTTGATAAATATGTCGGGAAAATGATGGAATGGGGAATCAATAAACAGATCAGCTGTTTTTCTTTGGCCGGATGGAAGACGTCTGTCGGATATAAAGATGCGTCGGGCACGGACCGGACATTGGAACTCACCATCGGTACGGAAGAATACAACACAGTGTGGTCTGCTTTCCTGACTTCTTTCAAGACGCATCTGCAAGAAAAAGGCTGGTTTGACAAAACCGTGCTTTATATGGATGAGATTAAAGAAGACGGTATGAAGTCAATCATAGCTTTAATCAAAGAGAACGATGCGAACTGGAAAATAGGACTGTCGGGAGGAAATGTCGACAGCGGGATAGAGAACAGCCTGTATGATTATTCGACCATTTTAGGCTACGAGCGCCAGTCGGACAATGCCGTTTCTACCTTCTACACCAGTTGCTCGCAGCAATACCCGAACAACTACGTTACGGCGCAAACCAATCCGGCAGAAATGTCGTGGATGGCGTGGTATGCGCTGGCAAAAGGATTTGACGGATATCTGCGCTGGGCATACGATTACTGGACACAGTCTGACCCTACCAGTGCACAGGATGGAAGTAATGCGTCCGGCGACTTCAATATGATTTATCGCAGCGAAAATACCGCCGCC
The DNA here is from genome assembly GCF_020091505.1 of Bacteroides faecis. NCBI lineage: Bacteria > Pseudomonadati > Bacteroidota > Bacteroidia > Bacteroidales > Bacteroidaceae > Bacteroides > Bacteroides faecis. Next base: position 3,290,535 of record NZ_CP081916.1, read on the forward strand.
GCTGTTCCCATCTCCAGCATCCGTCTGGAACTGCTGCGGGAAGGCATTCAGGATTTTGAGAAGGCACGTATACTGAACAACGGACAACTGGACGCAGCTATCCGCAATTTCACCTCTGCTTCGGGGCGTGAAGCCGCCAAGTGGGTAGGAATAGCCGAAGGAACATTGAAAGAACTATCTGCAAATGATTAAACAGAAATAGATAATGAAGAAATTAAAGAATAAAATAGCTTTCGTACTGCTGTTTATACTTGTCTCCGCCATGTCGCAGGCAAAGGGATTGGACCCACGTTTTCAGATACTCCCTTTACCCCAGAACATAGAGATATTGAAAGGGCAGGGGATAGCAGGTAGTGAACTGGGATATATCGTATCGAAAGGCGAAAGTAAAATCCCCGTTTTAGGAACATTGCTGGACGCTTTACCCCGCATTGAAAAACAAGGAGCAGGTATTACACTTTCCCTGTCGGAACAGAACACACCCGAATCTCCGGAAGGATATACGCTGGAAATCACATCCCGGGGAGTAACGATCCAATCGCGTGGACAAGCAGGATTGTTCTACGGTTGTCAGACCTTGGAACAACTAATGGAGGATAGTCGTGACCTTCGTATCCCTATTCCATGTCTCCGAATGACGGATTATCCCGAAATCTCTTACCGTGCCGTTCACTTTGATACGAAGCATCATCTGGACCGGGCGGAATACTACTATCGGACCATTGATAAACTGGCCCGCTATAAGGTAAATGCCATCATTTGGGAAGTGGAAGACAAGCTGCGCTATACCCGCCGTCCCGAAGTGGGCGCCCCCAATGCCATCAGCAAACAAGAGATGCAGGCTATCAGTCGCTATGCCAAGGAGCGTAATATTGAAATCAGTCCCTTAGTACAAGGATTGGGACACGCCGGCTTTATCCTGAAACGCCATTGGGAACTGCGGGAAAATCCGTATAGTGACTGGGAGTTCTGTCCTTCCGACCCGCGTACCTATGAGTTACAGTTTGATCTTTACCGGGATGCGATGGAAGCCATGCCGGACGGCAAGTATCTCCATATTGGTGGAGATGAAATAACGGCTATCGGCATAGACGAACGTTGTAAAGCGACCGGAAAAACAGCTTTTGAATTGCAGATGATCTGGCTCAAAAAGGTTTGCGACTTTGCTGTGGAACATGGCAGAACTCCCATCTTCTGGGATGATATGCCTTTGAAGTATGCCGACCTTTGGTGGTTGTTGCATCGCCCGCTCACCGATGATGAAATTCGTAAGAACTGGAATACCTCCCGGCTGGACGAAGCTATCAAGATGTTCCCGAAGAATTGCATCTATATGCGTTGGCATTACGAAGACCCTACCGTCTTGTCCCATCAGATGCTCCTGAAATGGTATCATAAGAATGGACTGAATGTAATGGGAGCTACCGCAGCAGCGACCGGCGAGACCCCGTTCATGCCCAGAAACAACTCCAGGGCACAATATATTAAAGATTTCTGCAAACTTGTTTCTCAGAATCAGTTGAAGGGCATCCTTGCCACGGCTTGGGATGATGCCTCTGCCCATTGGGAAACGGTGATGCGCGGACTTATAGCACAGGGCGAATATAGTTGGCATCCGGACGGGCGGACTGTGGACGAGTTTATCCGGGCGCACGCCCGAAGGGAGTTCGGATTGTCCGGTCAGCAAATGGAGTTTCTGACGGAAATGGAGAAAGCTGCTTTCTTCTTTGATCAGGCATTAGTCGTTTCCGGCACGCGAAATCCGGCATGGGGAGTATCGGAAGCATTCCGGTTGCTGGATTTGCCGGATTCGGAGAAACCGGGAGAATGGAAGCGGAAATATCAGGGAAGACTGGATACCGTCCGCATTGAATCGGCGCGTTATGAGAAGATTTGTAAAGGCTTGAAAGTAGCTGAACAGGCAGCTTTACGCAATCGCTATACGTTGGATATTTATAAGCAGACGAACGAACTGTTTCACTATCCGGTGAAATTGTTGGAAGTTTTAGAGGTTTATGACAGTACAAAAAGCGATGAAGAACGTCTTCAAGCATTAGTAAGGATAGGTGACGTGTGTAACTCCTTCAAAAGTATGCGTGCTGAATTTGAAAAGACTTATTCGCAAACTCGTTTTATGGAGAGTCCGGAGGGGTATATTGCCGACCAGAACCACCATCATCACTTGTCTGCTTTAAGTAACAACAGTGACTGGATATTTCTGTATGAAATGCCGATGGTAGAAAAAGTGGAAAGATGGTTGAAGGAACAGAAAGATAACTAACCTTAGATTTTAAATATCGTATTGTTCCGTGGAGAGCAATACAGCGTAGTGTTTTGGAGGTATTAGTCACCATTTCGGGAAGCAGGCAGTAGCTGTGCTTTCCGGAATGGCTTTTTTATAATCAATAAAAATAGTTTTATGGAAAATTCATTGAATGATGAATTGTTTTGTTCATTGAAAAATGAACTTCGTGAAGTAAACGCGCAAATCGATGTGCATAGTGAAAAACTGATGGATCTGCTTGACCAAAAAAAAGAATTGTCATCCAACTGATTCGGGAAGGAGAACATATGACGCCCCCCATTATCGAATATCGGGGAGATCCGAAACGGTACATTTCTGTAGTCTTGGGCGCTATTGACAGGGGGCGGTTGACTTATAATGGAGATGCAAACTGCGAGCAGACATTCCGCTCTTTGTCGGGTGTAATAGATGTTATAAGTCCTAAGAACGGGAAAGCACTAAGTGTGGAAACGTTGGTCTCGTATGAGAAGAAAGAACGTGCCGGAGAGTTTTCGGACTATTCGAAAGGAAATTCCGAATAGCCTGCTTTTATTGATGGGCTGATAAAAAATGTGGCGGAAATCTGAATGAATACTTGTGCAGATTGCCGCCACTTAGGTTTCATTACTCAATGGTCTCTATTAACCAACGATTTAAGTTCCGGCTTTCTGCACTAAATTCCACTCCGATCTTTATAATCTCTCTATGATCTGCCTGATAAGGAATCAAATATCCTTTTTCATCAATTTGTTTTAGTGCTTCTTCGACTGTTCCATTCAGCTTAAACTCAAATACATAGATATATTTCGGTGTTTTTACTACAGCGTCGGCACGTCCACGGGCACTGCGTACTTCGGCTTCGGTAAATTGTCCCATTAATTTGAATACCAAGTAGAAGATCACTTGATAATGCCGTTCGGTCTGGTCATTTAATTCGTATGGAATGTCTCCAAAGAAAGCTTCAAGGCGGGTAAGGAAAGAGTCGTAGTCGCCTGTCCGTAAATCCTGAACAAATTTGCCTATGTAAAATCCTTGGTCATTGTTCTTCATTGGTGTATAGAACGGCACAAGAAAATTGATGAATCCATAGCGCACTTCATCATTAGGAAAGGCAAGCAGATAATTTTGGAATTCTCTGTCGTAGTCCTTTATTGTTAAATATCCGCTTTGGTAAATCAATGGAATAGGGTTATTCGCGTCTACCCTATATTCTGCAAAAGAAGAAACAGGAGCTTCGATGCCATTAAGCAAAGTACGCAGATCATAGTCACTTTTTTGCAAAAGTTCGATCAAGAAAGTAGGTGTACCTGTTTGAAACCAGTAATTTCCCAATTCCAGTTTGCTGAAAGCATTCAATACACTAAATGGATTGAATACCCCATCGCCGTCCGGGTGAAAATGGTAACCGTCATAATTGCGTTCCATCGCAGTTACTACTTCTTCCGGAGTCTGATGATTTTTCCGCCCGAAAGTTTCTATTTCGGGTTTAAATGTTGCAGTCAGTTCCTCACGGGTGATGCCGCAAAGTGTTGCATAAGAGTAGTCCAGGCTAATATCATTCAGTTGATTCAGATCGCTGAATACGCTGACTTGTGAGAATTTTGTAACTCCGGTCAGGAATACAAATCTCAGATAACGGTCCGTACTTTTTAGTACTCCGTAAAAAGCTTTCAGCGATTGACGATATTCTTCAAGCAGTTCGAGGTTGGTGATGGCTTGCAGTAGTGGCTTATCGTATTCATCAACCAGTACGACTACTTGATGTCCGGTCTGTTCACATGCCCTGCGAATGACACCTCCGAAGCGTGCGGAAGGAGTCTTTTCGTCAAGACCTTTTCCATATTGAAGTTCCCATTGGGTGAGATGATTGCTGAGAATATCATTTAGTTTCTCCGGCTTATCATACTTTTCTGCATTTAGGTCAAGATGGAGTACCGGATATTCTGTCCATTCTGTTTCCATTTGTTCGATAGCAAGACCTTCGAATAGTTCTTTTTTACCTAGAAAATAGGATTCGAAGGTAGATAACAGCAGGCTTTTGCCAAATCGGCGCGGTCTGCTCAGGAAGTATGGTTTCCCTAAATTAGCCATCCGCCATACCAATGCAGTCTTATCTACATAAAGATAATTCTTCCTTCGTATATCTTCAAAGGTTTGTATTCCAATAGGAAGTTTACGCATCAAGTTGTCCATATCTGATTCTTTTGATCTTTTGCACATCAAAGATAACAAATATTTCCTGAAGTCTGCTTCAATTGACAGGCTGATTTGAAAATGCGGTGAGAAATCGAAAAAAGACAGTTGTGTTTTTCTGATTTCCCGCCGTCTTTTTGGAGGAAGAAAAGGCAAAAAGTGAGAGGAGTGAGAGAGGATTTCTAACATTCGTATTTTTTTTAGAGAAATATAGAAAGTAGAAATAAAGAAATAAAATAGAAAAAGTTTCAATTCCTCTCTCACTCCTCTCACTTTTGTAGGTGAAGATGATGAAAAATAATATAAAACGAGAAAATGTGTTGTATAGTTGAACAACGTTTCGTATATTTGCGTTATGGAAAAGAAACGTAAGATCCGTACATACGGAGGTTACTTTGAGGCTTTCATGGAGACTTTAACCGAAAAGGAACAAGATAAAATTCAATATGGATTACTCTTGTTGAAAACACAAGAAAGACTCTCCGCTAAATTTGTGAAGTTTATTCGGGATGGAGTTTTCGAACTTCGTACAGAGTATAATAACAATATATACCGGGTCTTTTTCATCTTTGATGATGGTAATATTGTCGTGTTGTTCAATGGCTTTCAAAAGAAGTCACAAAAAACACCCAGTCATGAAATTGATAAAGCAGTAAAAATAAAGGAGGAATATTATGCAGATAAACAATCATCAAATAGTAGATTATGATGCTGTCCTTGATGCCAAATTTGGTGCAGAAGGTACTTCCGAACGTGCAGAGGCAGAAGAAAAGGCATACGCCTTTTACACAGGGCAGATTATCGGAGACGCGAGGAAAAAGGCTAAAATCACTCAGGCTGAATTAGCCCGGCGTATCGGTTCTGACCGTTCTTATATTTCAAGAGTAGAAAGTGGTCAGACGGAACCTAAAGTATCTACTTTCTATCGCATAATGAATGCGTTAGGCTGTAAAATAGAATTTTCAATGATTTTGTAAAAACAATAAATGCAGAGTATCCGTCAAGATGACTCTGCATTTTGCTATATTCATAATTCATAGGTCTTTCCCGCTTCTACTCATACAGTCTGTTTGATTTTACCTGTTCGATATCTATAATAAACACAGCATAGCGGCGCCCGTTATTTCCTTTTTTTGACTCAAAGTGGTGTTTGGTCATCACCTTTCCCAACTGTATTTTTGACCCGATGGAATACTGGTAACCGGTACGCTCACGTATCAGTTCCGCAATCTCACTGACAGTCAGATAATGAATCTTCTCGAAACGGTCCGGCTTGCGGATATGCGTAAGTACCAATTCTTCTTCCGGTGAATGGAAGACGAAAGCCTCGTTATTCTCTTCAAGACGTTCATTTTCCGCCTGCGTGAACCAGTACTGATATCCCGGTTTGTTCAGCAGATATTTGATCTGAGCATAGAGCTGCGGATAATTGATGGTAATAAATTGGATGGAATTGGGATGAAAACAAAGGAAACGACGATTACCTGTCGTGTCGTGAAGCACTTCCTGATAATTACATGTTCCTGCAAAAGAAGCCGTATGAGGAAAATTTTGCGAACGGCGTGCATAAGGCAGACGGAAACTGATGACTTTGCGTGTTACCAAATCTTTGAATGCATTCAGTTCGCGACCACTCATGCCTTCAAACTCGTCGAGATTGATCAGCATAGCCTGTGTTATTTTTGCCAAATCATCTTTATTGTTCGAATTGATTAGTCCGGTAGAAAGATAAGCACGCAGTTCGGGAGGCAGGAGGTTGTTGATAAAAGTCGTTTTCCCTATGTTCTGTATCTCGCTGCATAGCAAAAGTACCGTGTGATTGACAATGTTCTCCTGAGTAGCGGCTGCGCACATTGCTACCAGATAACGCTCCAGACATTCTGCCCAGAACTCCTGATGATTCGTCTGGACACTATCTGCAAGGATACGGATATAGTCGGTTCCGTCCCATTCGGGCAATAATTCAAAATATTCGCGAATAGGGTGGTACGTCTGGCTGAAATCGGAGTAGATCAGATTCTCGATCGTTTTGACAGTACAGGAATATCCCAGCTCATTAATTTCTATCCAGATACTGTTTTCCATCATTTCATCCAGAATGCGGAAAGGTTCCGGTTGCTCTGAGGCGGGATGCCTTCTGCGATATTCCATAATATGCAGCACTTCGTTGTAGCGTGTCTCGTAGTTTTCGCTGATATGCTGCTCTATCCGTAATATCCGTTTCTGTGTACTATTCAACTTATAGGTCTTAAATTCATCGGTGTGAGAGTAGGCACTATTTATCAAAGAGTCTGTTTCGTCCGCCGGAAAGTCTGTAAACTGGCTTTTGATGAAAGCGGACGCTTCTTCCTGCGGAATGCCGTAACGGTTGAATATGCATGAGAGATGATGCAGGTAATTGTTCCGGTTTCCTGCTGTGTATTTTTCGGACTTGTTGTGATAGTAGGTTAAAGTCAATACCAGAGAAGCGTTGTCGGAATGGGAGTTGAGCGCTGTTTCCTCATTCATCGGGTTGTCCTTCGGATGATTCTGTTGTTTGGGGCCGGAGGCACTTTTATTCTTTGAAGGCTTGTAGGACATAGGAGGTTGTGCCATGAGGAAAGCCTCGGCATCCGGATTGAAATAAATGTCCGGGTCGTAGGAGAACAAACAGGTACGCGCCACATCCTGACCGGAGGTATCGATTTCTATCTGGCAGAGCTGGGCATACAGAGAGGCAAGCTTGGTGTAAACTGCATGGTGGAAGTTTGCTATTTCCTGAAGGGTTTCGGGCAAGGTTTCATCCGGATGGCATGCACGCACTACAATTTTCACTCCCATCCCTTTGGGACTGATGAAAACGATTCGGGTGTACCTGCATCCTCTGATTATAGGGAGAATCCGCGCTAATTCTTCTTCACTGAGATGGTCGATATCTATCACAATATGTCCCAGATATTTGACGAGATTGTCTTTGGTACGCCTGCCTCTGTAACAGGCAGAAAAGGCGATGGCCGGCAACTCTTTTTTCTTTTCATTGGCAGCCTTTTCTCCTTGCTCTGCAAAGATGTGACGTATCTCTTCGACTCTTTTCCGGTAGGTGGAACTGGCGATGGCCGATACTATTTCTTCTTCAGTCATTTCTGCTATTACATAATAGAAGTTTTGGAATATGGTGAAATGTTTCATATTGATTGTAGTTGTTATTTGTCGGTGCAAAAGAACTTGTTTTTGAAAAGTTGTAAAGGAACTTTGTCTGTAATGGCAATAAGTTACTATGGTTCGCCTAAATAGTGTACGATGGTCGCCACTTGTTTCGGAGAGAGCAGGCGGTTTCGTGCACGATAGCCTTCATGTTCGAGTTCATTCAGCAGCGGGAGGTTACAGACAATCCAGCGGCGCAGAATTTGTAAGGCGACTTTGAGGCAAACATTGGGGTTGTAGAGATGGGCCAATTCCGCTTTGGTATACGTGCGGATAATAAAATAATTTTCGTTGTGGTTCATGATTCTTTTTTCTTGTTTTATGCTATAAAGTTACTGAAAAAAGAGGACTTGACAAAGAAATGACTTCACTTTTATTCGCTGAAAATCAGTGAACTTCGTTGGAGAATGTGGACTGTTGATAGTTGTGTATCTTTGTATTGTTAACAAGAGAGGAATGCATTCTTAATGTTTATAACTTTAAAATTATTTTATTATGGCAATGACAGTTTCTTATTCAGTAGTGCCGCGTAAGAACCCGGCAAAGAAGAGTGAACCGGCAAAGTACTATGCGCAAGCGCAAGCATCGGGTGAATTGGATTTTGAAGAGTTATGTGAGGCGATTACGAGTCGTTCCACTTGTACGGAGACAGATGTGCGTGCTGCTATTTCAGGTATTCTTTATGAGGTAAAACGTGCGTTGAAAGCCGGACGCATTGTTCGCTTGGGCGATTTGGGCAGTTTGCAGATCGGGTTGAATAGTGAGGGGGCTACATCGGTGAAGGAATTTACCGGTTCATTGATCAAGGGGGCGCATATCATTTTCCGTCCGGGGAAAACTTTGGCGGAGCTGATGAAGATTTTGAGTTATCAGCAGGTTTTGACCCGCGCTGTGGCACAGTCCGGTGCAGGAGGCGACAGCGGGGATGATCCGGACAAAGGTTCCGGTGGCAGCGGATCGGATGACGATGAGGCTCCGGACCCTACAGTGTGATTTTTTTAGTGGTAAGCAATTAAATGAAGATGTGAAATGAAAGAATTAGTAAGCAAGATTTTGGATGTGATCATGTATCTTATACCTTTCTTCGGTAAGAGGAAACGGAATAGGGTGGTGAGAGAGGTACGTTATAATGCTTCCTGTAAGGAGGTATGTAAAGTGAAAACTACTGAAAGGGAGAAAGACGATGAGAAAGATTAGTTTGATTGTGATTCATTGTTCGGCTACTCGTGTTGACCGTGACTTTACGGCGAAAGATGTGGATACTGCGCATCGGTATCGTGGATTCTCGTGCTGGGGGTATCATTATTATATACGCAAGTCGGGAGAAGTGGAACCGATGCGGGATGAGGATACAACGGGAGCGCATGCGAGAGGCTATAATGCGATTAGTCTGGGAGTGTGCTACGAAGGCGGACTGGATGAGAACGGTAAGGCTGCGGATACACGTACACCCCGTCAGAAAGAGGCGTTACATCATCTGGTAAAGGAATTGTTGCAGCGTTATCCGGAAGCAAAGGTGGTAGGGCACCGCGATTTGAGTCCGGATACTAACTACAACGGGATTGTAGATCCTTGGGAACGGATCAAGGAATGTCCCTGTTTTGAAGTAAGTGACGAATTTCCGTTCTAATTGACTACTACAGTAGTGAAATACTCCTTGAATACCTCCGCAGCTTGTTCTACTTGCTCGGGGGTATTTTCTTTTACATCTTTCAGTTTGTAATCCTGCTCCATGGCTTCGTACTTGTGTACTCCTAAGGTGTGATAGGGCAGAAGCTCTACACGCTGAATCATTTTATACGTTCCCAATGCTTTTCCCAATGCGCGGATATCTTCTTCAAAACTACTGTATCCGGGCACTAGTACATAGCGTAGCCAGAAAGGTTTCCCATGTTCTTCCAGCCAGGCAGCGGTGCGTAGTGTCTGTTCGTTGCTTCTTCCGGTCAGCGCTTGATGCCGGTTGGGATTGAACTCCTTTATGTCCAGCAGTACGAGATCGGTCAGTTTGAACAGTTCTTCCACTTCTTCGTTCCAGATTCCTCCATTACTGTCCAGACAAACATGGATTCCTTTTTCTTTCAGTTCGCGAACCAATGGTACCAGTGCCTTTGCCTGAAAGGTCGGTTCTCCTCCCGAAAAAGTGATTCCCCCGCGTTTGCCAAAGAAGGGACGCTGGCTCATTGCCATGCGGACAATTTCTTCCGGTGGGGTAGGCGTACCTCCCTTTCCTGCTATCGTATCCGGGTTGGCACAATACAGGCAACGGAAGTTGCATCCTTGAAGAAAAACGACGAGCCGTAAGCCCGGCCCGTCGAATGTTCCCATACTTTCGTATGAATGTACGTTTATCATCATAAGAGTATATAAGATTACATACGTTCGTGGAAGCTACGGCTGATAACCTCCAGTTGGTGTTCGCGGCTCAGTTTCACGAAGTTTACGGCGTAACCGGAAACACGGATTGTCAGCTGCGGATATTTTTCAGGATGCTCCATTGCATCGTATAGCATGTCACGGTTCAGAACGTTCACGTTCAGGTGGTGTGCACCTTTGGTGAAGTAGCCGTCCATCATCGTTATGAGGTTTTCGATACGGTCTTCGTCGGTAGCTCCCAGTGATTTCGGAACGATAGAGAAGGTGTTGCTGATACCGTCTTGTGAGTCACGGTAACGAAGTTTCGCTACAGAGCTCAAAGAGGCGATGGCACCATTCTTGTCACGTCCGTGCATCGGGTTGGCACCCGGAGCAAAGGCGACACCTTTGGCACGTCCGTCAGGAGTAGCGCCGGTCTTCTTTCCGTACATGACGTTCGAGGTGATGGTCAGCAATGAAAGGGTAGGACGCGCATTCTTGTAAACCGGCAGTTTCTTCAATTCTTCGCTGAAGAAGTATACCAGGTCAACACCCAAGTGGTCTACCTTATCATTGTCATTACCGAAGCATGGGAATTCGCCTTCGATATCGAAACCTTCTGTCAGGCCGATGTCGTTGCGGCGGGCAGTAACTTTTGCATACTTGATAGCCGATAATGAGTCGAGTGCAATGGAAAGTCCGGCTACACCGTAAGCCAGGTTGATGCGCGGGTTGGTATCTACAAGAGCCATCTGGGCTTTCTCGTAGTAATACTTATCGTGCATGTAGTGGATGATGTTCATTGCTTCGTTATATACGCGGGCAATTTCTGTCAGCACTTTCTTATAGTTGTCCATTACTTCTTCAAACTTCAGCGTGTCGCTTGTCAGCACAGGAATGTTTTTCACCATCACGGTGCCTGTATTCTCGCAACGTCCGCCGTTGATGGCAAGCAACAAGGCTTTTGCGAGGTTGCAACGTGCGCCGAAGAACTGGATCTGTTTTCCGATTTCCTGATAAGATACGCAGCAAGCGATTCCGTAGTCGTCAGACTGGCGTACTTCGCGCATCAAGTCGTCATTTTCATATTGGATAGATGAAGTGTCGATAGAAACCTTGGCACAGAATTCCTTGAATCCTTCCGGCAGTTCCGGGCTCCACAGTACAGTCAGGTTCGGTTCTGGTGAAGGACCGAGGTTGTACAGTGTTTGCAGGAAGCGGAAAGAAGTCTTTGTCACTTTGGTACGTCCGTCGTTGAGACGTCCGCCCAGAGATTCGGTCACCCAAGTCGGGTCGCCGGCAAAGATGTCGTTGTATGATTGCATACGCAGGTGGCGTACCATACGCAGTTTGATGACAAACTGGTCGATCAGTTCTTGTGCGTAAGATTCTGTAATGGTTCCCTTGCTCAATTCATATTCCATATAGATATCGAGGAAAGAAGAAACGTTGCCCAGTGACATGGCAGCACCGTCTTGTTCTTTTACGGCAGCGAGGTAAGCCATGTATACCCATTGCACAGCTTCCTGCGCAGTGTAGGCAGGACGGCTCAGGTCGAGTCCGTAGTATTCGCCCATTACCTTCATGTCTTTCAGTGCCTTGATTTGCTCTGCTACTTCCTCGCGCAGGCGGATACGGGCATCAGTCATCGGACCAGTCAGGTTGCGGAGGTCTTCTTTTTTAGCTTCAATCAGTCGGTCGATACCATAAAGAGCCATACGGCGGTAGTCACCGATGATACGTCCGCGAGCGTAGTTGTCGGGAAGTCCCGTGAGGAATCCCAGTGAACGGAACGAGCGGATTTCTTCGGTATATACGTCGAATACTCCGTCATTATGGGTTTTACGATAATGAGTGAAGATATCTTTTACACGATCGTCTACTTCTACGCCATTCTCGTGGCAAGCCTTGCTTACTACGTTGATACCTCCGAAAGGTTTGATGGCACGTTTCAAAAGTTCGTCTGTCTGCAGACCAACGATCAGTTCGTTTTCCTTGTCGATATATCCGGCTTTGTGAGATGTGATAGTAGATACGGTAACATTATCTAGCGAGCGGACACCGTTGTTTGCTCTTTCTTCTGCCAATGCTTCGAGGCAGCGGTTCCATACGGCTTTTGTACGTTCAGTAGGTCCTTCGAGGAAAGAAGCATCTCCGTAATACGGAGTGATATTGTGACTTACGAAATCTCTAACGTTGATTTCGCTGCTCCAAAGACCGTCTTTAAAGATCTTGTTTAATTCCATAAAATGATAAAATTAGAGGTTGTAGTTATCCTTTTCTTTAGAGCGCACAAAGTTACAATCATTTTTCATATAATCAGCATAAATATGCTCTCTTTTATGCTTTTCAACATAAAATACCTATTAATTGCTATCCTTAGGAAAAGATTCGATTATTTTTTGAGAGAAAACTCTTGCAAGTTTAAAATATCTTTGTACCTTTGCACCGCTTTTAACGAAAAGCACTTCTGATAAGGAAGTTCTGGAGAGGTGGCAGAGTGGTCGATTGCGGCGGTCTTGAAAACCGTTGTACTGCGAGGTACCCGGGGTTCGAATCCCTGTCTCTCCGCTGAACGTGCTGGACAGAAATGGTCAGCAAACGGACAAAAAGCTACAAATCAATGATTTGTGGCTTTTTTTATTGCCCGAAAGTCCTGCTTCCAAGACTTCAAAAGTACGGTAAAAGACAAAGTTTCGTTACTAAATCGTTACCTATTCCCTGCCGGACAAAAACGGTAACGATTTGTCCATAAATGACCTGATAATGACTATATTAGTCCATAGTCTGCATAACTCGAAAACGAGAGGTAAAAACTAATTTTGCAACTAAAAATTTTGAGTTATGAAATCGACATTCAAGGTTCTTTTTTATTTGAAGAAAGGTTCTGAAAAGAAAAACGGCGAGGTTATGATTATGGCACGCATCACCATAGACGGCAAACTTTGCCAGTTCAGTACGAAACAGAGCATCCAGCCCGACAACTGGAGCATTGCTGCGGGCAAAGCCAAAGGCAGGGATGCCGGGAGGATAAACGCCCTTTTGGACGACATACGTTCTTCCCTGAATACCATTTACCACGAAATGCAGCGGCGTGACAACTACGTGACCGCCGAGAAAGTGAAAAACGAGTTCTTGGGACACAGTGAGAGCCACGAAACAATCCTTTCATTGTTCCAAAAGCACAATGACGATGTGAAGCAGCTTGTGGGCATATCCAAGACGATAGCGACCTACCGCAAGTATGAAGTGACCCGCCGCCACCTCGCTGAATTTATCCAAAGCAAGTACAATGTATCGGACATATCCATAAAGGAGATAAGCCCGATGTTCATTACCGATTTTGAGTTGTATTTGCGTACCGCCTGTAAGTGCGGCTACAACACCACCGCCAAGTTCATGCAGTTCTTCAAGCGTATCATCATCATTGCCCGTAACAACGGCATACTGGTGGGCGACCCGTTCGCCAGCTATAAAATCCGGCTGGAAAAAGTGGACAGGGGTTATCTGACAGAGGACGAGATAAAACTCATCCTTAAAAAGAAAATGGTTTCCGAGCGGCTGGAACACGTCAGGGACTTGTTCGTCTTTTCCTGTTTCTGCGGTTTGGCTTACAGCGATGTCGCCAACTTGCGGCAGGAGAATATCCAAAAGTCCTTTGACGGCAACCTTTGGATAATCACCAAGCGGCAAAAGACGAATACGGACGTGAATGTTCCCCTGCTGGATATTCCCAAGATGATTTTGAAGAAGTACAAGGGCAAGTTGCCGGACGGGAAGATACTTCCCGTAATCAGCAATCAGAAGCTAAACGCCTACCTGAAAGAGATTGCCGATATATGCGGTATTAAAAAGAACCTGACATTCCACCTTGCCCGGCACACGTTCGCCACGACCACCACGCTGTCAAAGGGCGTACCCATTGAAACGGTGTCCAAGATGCTGGGACACACAAACATAGAAACGACACAAATCTACGCCCGCATCACCAACAGCAAGATAGGCAGCGATATGCAGGGGCTTGACAAGAAGTTTGTCGGCATCGAGAAAATTTACAAGGAAGTCGCCATGTAATCTTGATTATTGGGAACTGGTCACAAATTGTGACCAGTCCTTGCTATTATTCCAACATTGCTAAATCTCCTAAAATATACGATTATGGATTTGCAGATTATCCAAAACAAGATTTTTGAGGTCAGAGGTTGCCGGGTGATGCTCGATTATCATTTGGCAGAACTCTACCAAGTGGAAACACGAGCCTTGAAGCAGGCGGTCAAGCGCAATATCGAGCGTTTTCCGGGTGATTTTATGTTTGTACTCACCCAAGAGGAAGCTAACTTGCTGTTATCCATAGGGGTATCACAAAATGTGATACCCCCTGATTACAACTTCGGCGTTGCTATGCCTATGGCTTTCACCGAGCAGGGCGTAGCCATGCTTTCTTCGGTTCTCCGCTCCAAGGTAGCCATAGAAGTAAACATTTCAATCATGCGGGCTTTCGTCCTCATGCGCCAAATGGCAATCGGTTACGAGGAACTGTCAAGGCGCATCGAGGAACTGGAGGTAAGCACCGATGCGCAGTTCAACGAACTGTACCAAGCCCTTACCCAGCTTTTGAGCCAGTCGAAACAACAGAAAGAACGCCGTCCGGTAGGTTTCGTTACCTATAACCGTGACAAAAACGAATAGGTAACGATTTCGGTAACGAAATTCCGCCTAACAAACTATATCCCAATGAAGTACATTCTTCCACCTTGCGGGCAGTCCACCGACTACCCGCATTTTTTATATCCTTTTCCAACTGGCACATTCCCCGAAACGCCAGCCGTGCGTGGCATGGCTGACTGTATTCCGTGAAAAGAGCCGTTGGAAACCCGCACAAGCGTATTGCAAGCAAGCTCACAACACCCTTGCCTTTCCCGCCCGCATGGAGTGTTCCCTAAAAGATGAAAGAGAACAGGCACTTTTCCCCTGTTTCCCTATCTGTAAATCTTCCTCTTACGCAGTCCCCCAGCCGGGACAGTCGTTTTAATCATTTCAATAGGCAAAGGTAGTTACGTGTTCTTCACGATTTTGCAAGGTCGAGCCGTTTCGGTTTGGCGAAAAAATCTTCCCTGCCTTGCGAGGTATTTTTTGCCCAAAACCTTGCAAACTCTAAACACTACCCTTTTACGCCTATGTGAAACGAAAACGACCGACCCGACCGGAAGACGCATAAAAAAAAAGTCGGATTTACGGGAAACAGGAAAAAAGTTCAGTGAAACTTCAACTCCCTCACCTCTCAAATCCGCATAAAATTAAAAACTTAAAAAATTGCAGCAATATGGAAGCAAAGGTATTATCGGAAGCAAAAGTTTATGTAGGCACTTATGCCAAGTACAACAACGGTTCATTGTCCGGCGCATGGCTCGACCTTTCGGACTATTCGGACAAGGAAGAATTTTATGAAGCCTGCCGGGAACTTCACAAGGACGAGGAAGATGCGGAATACATGTTTCAGGACTGGGAGAACGTGCCGGAGGGCTTAATCGACGAAAGCTGGATTTCTGAAAACTTCTTCGCCCTGCGTGATGCGGTGGAGGATTTGAGCGACACCGAGCAGGAAGCCTTTTTCGTGTGGTGCAACTATAAAAGCCATGATTTGGGCGAGGAAGATGCGGACGACCTTGTACGTGATTTCCGGGATGAATATCAAGGGGAATATGACGATGAAGAAGATTTCGCCTATGAAATTGTAGAGGAATGTTACGACCTGCCGGAGTTCGCAAAGACCTATTTCGATTACAAACAGTTTGCCCGTGACCTGTTCATGTGCGATTACTGGTTTGATGACGGCTTTGTGTTCCGTGCGGCATAACAACCAATCCGGGCGGGGTGTCAAAGCCCTGCCCGCTTAAAACAACCAAGTTTATAACCATAAAAAATAAGACATCATGCAGTCACTTAACAAAAACGGGGTAAGCATCACCCAGACACCGGGAGAAGAAAAGTTCGTGAAATGCCGTTTAGGGGCTTTCAGGGGACAAATTTATTATCAATATGACTACCGCCACACGGACGGCGAACTTTTCAGCACGGTAGCCAAAACGCTGGACGAGTGCCGCCGCAGGCGTGACGAATGGGTAGCGAAGAAGAACGGAGTAATAAACAAGTAAATTTCAGGGACATGAAAACGACAGAAGTAAACAAGGAGCTTATCGGCAGGCGTTGCGAGTGTATTTTTACGGGCTTAATGGTAACGGGCGTTATCGAGGACACAGAAGAAAACGAACACACCATAGAGGTAAAAGTCCGTTTCGACCACCCGCACCAGTGGGGCGATGATTTGTATAATGATGTGTGGGCGTGGGGGCGCAAAATTGACGAGTTCGGCACGCTGCACCATTTGCAACTGTTGGAGGACAAACCGGACTTTCAGATAATGACGGTAGTTTTCGGCGAGCCAATCAGCCGGATAGACCGCAGTGTTTTTGAAGATGTAGACACGTGGGGCGTCTGTTCCCTGCAAGGCTGGGTAAACAGCTATGAAAGTGTCCGGTTTGTAGCCATAGACGACCATACGGCAACCATCACGGGCGAATATAACATGGAGCAGGTAAAGGTGTGGTTAGAGAAATACACGTCCATAAAGAGCCTTAAAACCAGTTGATAGAGGACGGCGGCTGCTTGCCGCCGTTACTTTCTTCCGTGAGCCTGCCAGCGGGTGAAGAAAGTAACAAAGAAGCCTTTCGTTTTCCCTATCATGGAAACAGCCCGCCGATGCTTCCCGGCGGGCTGTCTGCCCGATATTTACGCTTTGCGTATCATTCCATACCCGGTTTCCCAAGAGGATGATAAAAACGGATGTCGCAACTATAAATCCTCATAGTGAATAAATTTTACACCAAGTATGCACACGGTTTCTTCTTCCTCGATGTCATATTTCCATGTCCGTTTATTGACAAGCATTTCCGTTTCGCAATCGAACCATACCATTACGGGCGCATCATCTTCTTCGTCCGCCCATTTGAAAACCTGATTGGACGGCGTTTTCCATAATTCAGCACTGTCACGTTCGGAAATACAGTCCTTGTCCACAATGATGATGTCACCTACTGCCGGAACTGTATCTGTTTCCAACGTGGTTTCTATGTACCACGAGATGCCTTCTATATCCAATTCTATTTTTACCATGTCGTTTTGTTATTAGGGGGTTATTGTTTCCGTTCCTTCTTCGCTGTTGTCATTATTGAATGATAGTGTAAGTTGCTGCATCTGCCCGAAGCTGTCGATGATATAAATGTCAATCGTCTGCTGGTCGGTCGATGCCGAGGTGTAGTAGAGCCTGAACGTTTCTTTCTCCAGCGGGTAAAGGTCGTTGGGCAGGAACACCGTGCCGTTATCCATTTCCAGCTTTCCTTTGCCGTCCGGCTGGAAATACCGTATCTGATAGGTAGTCGGCTGGTAATAGCCGCCACGCACCAGTCGGCAGCGTATTTCGGCGGTTTCCCCGACTTTCAGCCTTTTGGGTACTGGCAGTGTTTCGATGCTGAACGGGTACGCCTGCTGAATATCCAAGTTGTCATTACAGGCGGTGACAAGCACGAGGGCGGCCACGATGTAGCAGCCCATGATGATTTTATACATTACATTCTTCATATACATTATTATATAGCGGTCAGTTGATAATGAATTTCAGTCCCAAAGATACCTGCGTGTGGAACTTGCCTATGTCCGAGCCGAACAACGCCCGTTCCCTTGCGTTCAACAGCAGAGCCACCCGGTCGGTCAGGTAGGTTTCCAGTTCCAGCGTCAGCGCACCGCCGTAAATGAAGCAGTCCTTATCCAGCAAGGTAGAGCCGTCCGGCAGCAGCTTTTCGCTTCGGTTGCTTGTTTCGTACCCGGCGAGAGCCGACAAGCCCAATGAAAGGAAAAAGGTCTTTCGTCTGTCCGATAGGAATTTCAGGTAATAGCCGCCCTCTGCGGTGAACTGTTCTACGGGTATCTGCATATCCTTGTAGTCATACTTCTTGTGCAGGTATTCGCCGCCAATCACCCAGCGGTTGGCGTTCTTGGTGTAAACGCTGTACGCCGCCCCGATGTGGTAGGCGAAATCACTGCCAGCGTTCCAATGCACCCCGTCCGTCATGCCCGCCGTGACCTGCAAGCCTTTCATGCCCGGCAGGTATCTTTGTGCGTGTGCCTGAAACGAGGTCAGGCACAGCGCAAAGAGCATCATTATAAAGATGTGTCTTTTCATTCCCTATTTGATTTTTAGTTCGTCAATCACTTCTGCGTTCACGATGTCGGCGTTTTCCACCCGTATGGTCTGATGCCGCCCGCCGTTCTTCTCGTAGAGTTCCACGACCAGCAGCTTGTCGTCAGGAATGGTAAACTTCGGCAGGGCGTACACCGTGCGCACGGTCGATTTCCCGGCAATCTCTATCACCTCGTTGTAGCTGCGTACCGCATCCAGTACCGTTTCCTGAATAGCCGTGCGTTTGGGCACTTTCTTATCGGTTATCTTAAACCTGATGAAGTCCGTGTCGAAAGGCACGTTGGAACTGTTCTTTGTCTGCGTGTGCACGTAGAGCATCCCGTTATAGGTGTAAATCCCCTTGATTAAGAACTGTATGCCGAAACGCTTGCTACCCAAGTGGCGCACTTTCCGGTCATTGTTCTTGTAGATGCTCTGCATTATCAGCTTCACTAATAGCGGGCTTTCACCCGCCAGTTCCCGGAAATGGATGTTCATCCGGGTATGTGAGAAGTCGGACGTATCTTCATTCTCCAAGAAGTCCTTCATTTCGATGTTGAGCATTTCCGGTTCACGGGCGTACTTGGCGTTGAACGAAAAGAAACTGCCGTCCTCGCAGATAACGGAGAAGTTCGTTTCTCCCGGAAAGCCCTCTGTCGTGGCTTTCACCCTGATTACGTTCTCCGCACCGTCCGCCTTGCCCGCTATGATGTGGTTGCTTCCCAAATCGACATAGCGGACGGCGGCGGGGAAGATGATATGCACCGTCTTGGCAAAGGTCACTTCCACGCCGTAGGGCGTAACCATTTGGCGGTACGGGAGTTTCCGGGTAATCCCCCGGTACAAGTCGTTGCCAGCCGCATACTTCACGGTGTCAGCGGTTTGTGCGTTTGCCGCACACACGCCCAGCAAGAGGGCGAACAATCCAAAAATCTGTTTCATTGCTAATTGAAATTTTAACGGTTGATAAAATGGTTATTGTTGTTTGGCATACAGCATGACTTTATAGCCTGCTTTCAGCTTCACTTTCACGGTTCGGAACTTCTTGGCGAGGTAGCCGGACGTTCCTTGCAGCAATCCCCTTGTCACGTCCATAGCCACCTGCTGCCCGGCACTTTGGGCAAAGGAAATGCTTGTACCCAGCCCGCTTCCGATATTCGCCATAGCTTCGTTGAACGCTTCCTGCTCCATAGAGGACGGGACGGAAAGCCCCTTTTGCCCGTCCGTGTCGAACACGGCGAGTTCCACCGGGATGATGTTGCCAGCGTACTCAATCGAGGACACCAGTATGTCGAGCCGTTCGCCCTGCACCTTTGCCGTTCCCGCCACAAGGGTATTCTTCGGCACAACGATATTTCCCGCCTGCATGGGTTCGAGCAACCGGAGTTTCACCGCCTGCCCGTCCACCAGCGTTTGGTCTTGGTGTATGCAGGCGGCTACCGTGTTCTTTCCCATAGCGTACCCCGTGCCTACCGCCGTGTTGAAGCCGTAGTTTCGTGGCTGGCTGTAAGCCCGGATGAAGTCGGCATCGCTCATGGGCTGCTGCAATCCCGAAACGGTCGTTTCCCGGATAGCCTGCACCGGAATAGCCGGAGTGCCGATACCGCCGCCGTTCTGCCCGGCTGTCGGTATTTGGGCAATCTGTCCCCTTTGTCCGTCCTGCCCGTTCATATACTTTGCCGCCAGCTCGTAGGACTTTTCCAAGAGTGCCATTTGGTCGTCAGCCGTAGGCGTGGCGTTCTGCTGCTGTTTCAGTCGGTCGGTCAGTTCCGCCACCTGCCGTTTCAATTCCTCTTTTTCCTCGTCCACAGGGGGCGTTTCGTAGAACGTGCTTAACTGGCGGTTGATGTCCCGGTAAGCCGCCCTTGAAGAAGCACCGCCGCCCCTTTGTGGCTTCGGATCTTCTTCCGGCAGCAGGTTGATTTCCTCTTGTGGTTCTTCCGTATCATCATCCAGCGTGAAACCGAAGTCCTGCAAGGATTGTATCTTGTCCTGCTGTTTGCGGCTTGTCACCGCCTGCTCGTAAGCCTTTTGCTTGTCGGCTATAATCCCGTCCTCTGCGGGCAGGGGTATGTCGGCATTGAAGCCGCCCACGCTTTCCACATTCACGTCCTCTTTGCCGGAGGGTGCGAATATCAGGTACATGCACCCTGCAAAGGCAAGGAACATCAGCGGGAAGACTATCATTTTCCTGCGCTGCTGCACCTGCTGCGGGGTAAGTTCCCGTTTGGGCTTATTTTCCTTTTTCGGCTTCCCGTCCGCCTGCTGTGCGGTCGTGCCGTTCTCATTCTTCTGTACGTCTTCCATATTGCGGTCTGTTTAACGGGTTGATACTTTTGGTTGTGTCATTGCCGTGCAACGGCAGTTGTCTGATGTGTTCTATTTGCAGCCTTTGCCCGTCCCGTTTCCCGATATTGTAGATTGATGAAACGGTGATGTAGATAGACAAGCCGCCGAAAAAGAAGAACATCAGGAGGATAACCGCCAGCCTTTTGCCCGGCGTAATCCGTCCGCACATTCGGCGCAGGCGGTCGTCTGCCCAGTCCTGCACCTTTTCGATGTAATTTCGTTTTCTTTCCATAAGGCTATCTTTTAATGGTCTGCAAATCCTTGTTCTCGGTAATGGTGAACGCTTCGATGATGAAGCCGTGCGGGTTGTTGTCGCTCCGTGTTGCGTTAAGCAACCGGCACGAGGTGACAAGGCTTCGCACCGTCAGGCTGCTTTCCCGGACAATCAACTGGCGGGCATACGTGTTCACCTTGTAGGGGTACTGGTCGAAGTCGCACTTCACGCTGTCAATCTCCACCGTCTGCGTGACGTTTCCGGAAATCACCCGGTTGTAGTAGCCCTTTTCCGCCAAGTCCTTGTAATAGTTGAAAGCGGTCTTGTCGGCGAGAAACAACGAGCGTTTGATGTTGCTTTCGATAGCCCCCTTTTCGGGTGATAAGGTGAAGAAAAGTTCGTGGAAACGCCGCACGTGCGACTTCGCTTCCACGGGTCTGTTCTGTGCCATGTCCTGCGAGAGTGCCAGCATCAGGCTTTTGCCGTTGTCGAGGACGTATATCTTCTGCCGCTGCTTCTCGGCGAAGCTGTACGAGTTCCACACGGCAAAGCCCGTCACCAGTGCGCACAGGCAGATGAATACCAGCGCAAAGAGCCGGATTTGCCGGAAACTCGTTTCGATGTTCGTTAATGACTTAAATTCCATATACTAAATATTGATGTTGGTTATTTGAGTAGTTTCCCGGTTACTTTCCCGCTTGCCGCACCGACCGCAGCCCCGGCGATTGACCCAGCCCGTGCCACGTTGCGGTTATAGGCAGACGTACCGCCAGCCGACACTATCCAGCTTGCCACCGTTGGAATGGTGAAGTAGCCCACGATGCCGATAATCATAAAGATTATATACACGGTGCTGCTCCCGTCCGGGATGAAATCCGGGTCTGAAAGCTGCTCGATGTCTTTTTGGAGCATCAGGGTTTGTATGCGTGCCAGCACGCTGCTGAACAAGTCCGACACGGGCAGCCACAGGTAAATGGAGATATAGCGTGAAATCCACCGGGTCAGCGTGCTTTGGAAACCGTCATAGACGGAAATCGCAAACGCCAGCGGACCCAGTATGCTTAACACGATTAGGAAGAACGTGCGCAGCGTGTCTATAATCAGCCCCGCCGCCTGAAAGAGCATTTCCAATAACTCCCTGAACCAGTCCCGGACGGACTTCTTTATATTATAAGCCGTCCTGTCCATGTACATGCCCGTCATGGTCACCATGTCGGAGGGCGACCAGCCCAGTTCTTCCAGTTGTCGGTCAAATTCCTCGTCCGATGCGAGGTAAGCCGTTTCGGGGCTTCGCATCAGGGCTTCATATTCCAGTCGGTCTTTCTGCGCCCGGTACTCGTTCATGTCGAAAGTCTGCGTTTCCATAAGCTGGTTGCACCCTTTCACCACTGGCGACAATACCGTGTTGATAGTCCCCAGTACGAAAGTTGGAAAAAACATGATGCACAGCCCCAGCGCAAAGGGACGCAGGAGCGGGTACACGTCTATGGGTTCGGCACGTGCGAGCGACTGCCACACTTTGGCGGCTACATAGAACAAAGCTCCCAGCCCGGCTATCCCTTTGGCTACCCCCGTCATGTTGCTGCACAAGGGCATCATTTCATCGTACAGCACCCGCAACACTTGGTGCAGGTTGTCAAAATCCACCGCTGCTAATAACATAGGCATACCGATTTATATGTTACCAGTAGCGTTCATCCGCCGAGCCGTAGAGAGCCAGCACCCGGTCGGTGTCGTTCTTCTTCTTCGCCCGCAGGTAGGACACGGATATGTTCTTTCGGGTGTAGTAGTTCACGAGGTTGCGGTAGTTGAGCAGGCTTTTATAGGCGTTGTTGATTACCGCCAGTCTTTCGGCATCCGTCAGCGACATGCCCGTCACGTTCACTACATTCTTCAAGTCCTGCAACACGTCCGCACTTTCGGAGAGCAGCTTTGCGTACCCGGCTGAAATGGCGGTGAGTTCATCCGGCGTGTAGTTCGGGTCTGCCAGCATGTTCTGATAGTTTCGCACGTAGATTTCGGATATTTCCGCCACCAACTCAATGGACTTCTTCACCTTGATGCCGCCCTTGACAACATCGTGTACCGCTTTGAGCGCATCGTAATATTTTTTACCCTGCTGGAAAATCTTCTGCGCTTCCATGAAGCCGTCCAGCGTGTTCTTGGCAGTGGTGGAAGTCTGCACTATCTGCTTGGTGGTGTTGATGATGCCCTGCGCCAAGTTGCCGGGGTCTGACACCACCCACTGTGCGGATGCCTTGCCGATGAAGCAAAGGCACACCGCCATAAGGAGAATTGTTCTTTTCATTATCTTTTGTTTTCAGGGTTTGTAACTCGTTTGTATTCGCCGCCGGGCATGAGCGTTATCCGGTCGGTCTTTTTGTCATAGGTGAACTGTATGCGGAAGCCCGTTTCGATGAACAGGCAGCCGTTCCGTTCTGTTACCGGGTAAGCCGTTTCCAGTATTCTGCCCCTGACATTCGCTTTCCGGGTGACGGTGTATCTGCCGCCCGTTTCCGAGAGTGTGAAAGCCGGGTGTCCCCTGACGTGTACCCAATAGCCCTGCATCCTTTCCAGCTCCTTGCTTCCGCTGTCCTCGCAGCCCGCCAGCAGGCAGGCGGACAATAGCGTGTATATCAGATTGTCAATCCATTTCATGTTCCTAATTTTTAAGTTGTTGATGATTGGGGATTTCTTTTGCTTTCTGCAAGCCGCTTGATAGCCAGTTCAAGGTTGCCGTCCAGCTTCTCGGCAAGAGCGAACAGTTCCATTTTTTCGCTTTCCTCAGTCGTGTACGTGTAATATTCTTCCAATGAAACTTCCGTGGCGTACACCGCCGATTGTGTGCCGCCCAGCGAGAAGAAAACTTCCTTGTACTTCCGTCCGGGGTGGTTCGCCATGTTGATAGACAATATCTGCGAACGCTCCTTGTCGGTCAGTCCCAAGAGGTTCTGTATGCTGTCGAACTTGTTCAGGTATTTTCGCTGGTCTAACAATATTTTGCAGTCCGAGTTATTGATGATACTTTCTTTCACGATAGGGGAAGAAATAATATCCTCTACCTCTTGCGTGACTACAATCGCTTCCCCGAAATACTTTCGGACAGTCTTGTACAAATATTTTATGTAGTCCGCCATGTTCGCCGATGCAATCGCTTTCCACGCTTCTTCAATTAGTATTAACTTCCTTATCCCCTTTAACTTGCGCATTTTGTTTATAAAGGCTTCCATGATGATGATAGTCGTTACCGGGAATAAAATCTTGTGGTCTTTGATATTGTCCAATTCAAAGACAATGAAGCGTTTATGCAGCAAATCCAGCTCCTTGTCGGAGTTCAGCAGGTAGTCGTACTCACCGCCACGATAGTACGGTTCAAGCACGTTCAGGAAATTGTCAATGTCAAAATCCTTTTCCCTGACGTTCTTCTGTTCAAGCTGTCGGCGGTAATCATCCCGGACAAACTCGTAGAACGTGTTGAAGCAGGGCGTTACCGAACGGTCTTTGCCTATCAGTTCGATATAGGCACTCACGGCGTTTGACAACGCCACTTCTTCCGACCGTTTGGGGGCTTCATCATCCCGCTTCCACAGGGTGAGTATCAGGGTCTTGATGCTCTCTTTTTTCTCGATGTCAAATACCCCGTCCTCGACATAGAACGGGTTGAACGCTATCGGGTTCTCGTTGGTGTAGGTGAAATAAATCCCGTCCTCGCCGTGCGTGCGGTTGTGGATAAGCTGGGACAGCCCCAAGTAACTGTTACCCGTATCGACCAGCAGCACGTGCGCACCCTGCTCGTAACACTGGCGCACCATGTGGTTGGTGAAGAAGGACTTACCCGACCCGCTCGGCCCAAGTATGAACTTGTTTCTGTTGGTCGTGATGCCTTTCTTCATGGGCAAATCCGATATGTCGATGTGCAGCGGGCGACCGCTTACCCTGTCCACCATTTTGATGCCGAACGGCGAAAGCGAACTCTTGTAGTTCGTTTCTTCCACGAACAGGCAGAGAGCCTGCCCCAAGAACGTGTAGAAACTTTCCTCTGCGGGGAAGTCGGCTTCGTTGCCGGGTATGCCCGCCCAAAAGAGCGTGGGCGTGTCGGTGGTGTTGTGGCGTGGCTTGCACTCCATTAGTGCAAGCTGGCTTCCCACATCGTTGCGTATGCGTTTGAGTTCTTCCCGGTCATTGCTCCATGCCATGACGTTGCAGTGGCAGCGCACCGAGATAAGCCCCTTGCTATGCGCTTCGTTCAGGTACTCGTCTATCCACTCCTTGTTCACTTGGTTGGCACGGGAGTAGCGGGAGAGCGATTGCATATTCCGGGCGGTCTGCTCGAAGTTCTTCAGGTTTTCGGCGTGGTCGTCTATGAAGATGAACTGGTTATAGACGTGGTTACACGACAACAGTACGCCCACCGGGGCGGCAAAACTTAACCTGCAATCGCTTCTGTCTGTGGACAGCTTCTCAAATCGGCAGTCCGTCCCGACCTTTCCGGGCAAATCTTCCACGTCCGAAAGCGTGTGCAGGCACAGTATATCGTCCCCGACCCGCATTTCTTCCGGGTACAGCCCGATGTCTTTCAGGCAAGTAGTGTCGGTTTGCGAGAGCGAGAAGTATTTCTCGATGATGCCCGCCTTTCCGTCCTGCCCGGTGATTTCCGATGCCGCCAGCCGGGTAAGGGTGACAAACCCGCTGTCGTTCATAATCCTTTCAAACTGCCCGACCGCTTCGATGAACTTTGCCGCCGCTTCCTTGTCGGCTATCTCCTGCGGTACAATCCTGCCCCGGCAGAGGGTGGAGAAGTCGCTCTGTCGGCGGCTTCTCTCCCTTGTCGTTTTCGTCAGGAACAGGTAGCAGTAATGGTTCAGGAACGGGCGTTCATTGAAGTGCCGTTCAAAGGAGCGGCTTAAAAAACTAAGCTCGTCCCTTTCGGTGTCGGGCTGGTAGTTCTCCTTGATGAAGAAGTCCTGCTTGTGTACTATGGAGTAGTCGGGCAGCACCTTGACCGCCTTGTACCACGCCGAATGTATGGTTTCGTACTCGGCACTGGTGACGGTGAACAGTTCGGGCAGTTCCACCCTGAAAGCCACCGTTATGTCCGCATCCTTTGAAATGATGCAGCCGTTCTCCACCGCCAAAAGGGGAAATTTCCTTTCCAGCGTGGTAGCCTTTAACATATTCCTCATGTTCTTTCTTCCTTTCTTCTTTTGTAGTTGAACAGCCGGGGTATCGCCTTTCGGCTGATAATGAAGCGTGGGTGTCTTTTGCGTGCGGCAGCTTTCATCAGCCCGTGCGTGCCGTACTTGGCGTTGAGCCGGAACGTCTGCCACACGAGCAGCAGCGAAGCCGACACGATGAAACCGATACATAGCCACTGGTTCACGCCTGCCATGAACAGGACGATGAACACCACGAAGACAGCGAGCAAGCCGCCGCAAAAGATAAAGAGGTACTGGCTTTTCAGCCCCTTGAACTCCACCGGCTTCCCGATACCCCTGTTTACCGGATATTCAGACATTGC
Organism: Bacteroides faecis; assembly: GCF_020091505.1. Lineage (NCBI taxonomy): Bacteria > Pseudomonadati > Bacteroidota > Bacteroidia > Bacteroidales > Bacteroidaceae > Bacteroides > Bacteroides faecis. The sequence goes on from NZ_CP081916.1 coordinate 3,316,864, forward strand.
CGCCTTTTTAGAGGAAGAACGAACGTAGGATAGTGGCGGCGACAATCAGGAAGATGCACGCCCCGAACCAACTGGCGGCGGTCTTTGAGGTGTCGGGGTCGCCGCTTGAAAACTTGTTATATACTTTTACCCCGCCAATCAAGCCGCAGACCGCCCCGATTGCGTACACCAGTTTTGTTCCGGGGTCAAAATACCCGGTGATTAGGTTCGTGGCTTCGGTGATGCCCGCCTGCCCGTTTCCTTGTGCGTAGGCACTTACCACGGCGGCAAGTATAGCCGCCGACAAGAAGATTTTCTTTCTCATTGTGATTTGTTTTTAATGCCGGGCGGCGGGTGGATAGTCCGCCTTTCCCGGCTGGTGAATAATTTGAAATTTTAGTGGTCGGGGATAGTCCCGTTTGTCTGTTTGGTTTTCAGGTTGCCAATCAACCGTAATCCCGTTGTTTCATGCTGTCAGGCTTATACATTATTATATTATAGGAAATCGTTCATGTCGAACGCTTCGTGTTCCTCGCTTGTATCGCCAGTTCCGGCAGGGACAGCAGCCGTAGCTAGTTCCGCTTCGTTGCGTCCCAGCAGTTCCGCCACCTTTGCCAGCCCGCCGTTGATGTTCTCCACCACCGCATCGTAGAGGTTCGTCCCCTCAATGCTTGCCAGTGTCCCGGCGGTTTGCCGTTTCTCCGCTTCGGTTGGGTTGTCGGCGTTCGCCGTGCGTACCGCTTCGCCCAGTTCATCGAAGCTCACGCCCGTAGCCCGTCCGGTATCATCGTCACCGTCCATGTACCCGGCTATTTCCTCGTCCTCGTAGTCGGGTTCGTCATTCTCGTAACCGGGCGTTTCTTCCGCTTCGGCTGCTGCTTCCGGAATGTTTTCTTCCGGCTGTCCGTCAGCCTGCGGCGCAAAAATAGTATCATTTTCAGCCGCTTGCGGGATGTGTCCCGATTTGTCCTGCGCTGTCCCGATTAGTCCGCCCTTGTATCGGCTTTCACCTATCAGCGTGTAGCCCGAAACCCCGTTTCGTGGGAGTGGCGCATCATCCGTTCTGCCCGGTGATGTCCGGCTGTCCGTGTAGCGATACCACAGCCATAGGGCGATATAGTACACCAAAAGCCCGGTAAGTATGCAATAGATTACCATAGTCAGACAGGCTTTTGGAAGTTGCTTTCGTACAGGGTGTTTATCTCGTCTTGGTACTGCTCGAAGTGTCGCAGCAGAATGTTTTCCACGTAGCTGCTTACCGTCACCTTGCGCCCGCCTATCACTGTCACGATACGCATCAGCTTTTCGTGCGTGGTACGGCTCACGTACAAGGGCTGTCGGTCTGCCAGTTCTACTTTCTGAAAGTAGGTTTCCCGGTAGTCGCCCGAACCGCCCTTGCGCTTGCGGTTTGTCGTTTTCTCCACCCGCACCGTTTCCGTCTGCTGTTCCTCTTGGGTAACTTGTGATGCAAGATTGGTATGTGGTGCATCATTCGGTTTATTATCTTCTTTACTGGGAACACCCTGCGAGATAAGCTCTTTCATGAAATCCTCGTCTATCTTCGGCATCCCGCCGCTTTGCTTTGCCATATCATTTTAATTTGATGTAGTACACTATTTCGGTTATCAGTTCTTCCAAGTTGCTTCCCCTTACCAGCGGGCGGCTGGCGGGAAAGAGCGTGGAGCGGAACACCGCCTTTTTATCCGCCACCAGTTCCTTTTTGTAGCGTTTGGTATCGGGGATAAAGGTTTTCATCAGCGGCAGTTCCAGTTCCTTAATGGTCTTGTCGTAGGCGGTGTAAAGGTCTGTTTTCTCCCTACCGTCCACCATGTTCCAAAAGAGGTACAGCCCGGCAAGTCGGCAGGCTTCATTCTTCACTAATAGCTTTTGGATAGCCATTGCGAACGACAGGCTGCTTTCCAGCACCACCTTGTCGGCGGAAATGGGGGTGAAAATGTAGTCCATGCCCGCAAGGGAGTTTATCACGCCCTCGCTGTTCACCGTGCCGGGCAGGTCGAAAAACACTATATCCGGCACGTGTCCGGCGGCTATATGTTCGTCAGCCGTTGCAATCGCCTTTTCAGGTGAACTGCACAATACCGGGTAGGCTTTCTTCCCCAGCCGGGTGAACTGTTCATACGCCATTCGCTTGTAATCTTCATCCGCCCCGACCTGCTCGGCATCCCGCTTTCGCATCCCGGCAATGGAGTGTTGCGGGTAGTCGCAATCGACCACCGCCACATCGTAGCCTTTGAGGTAGTAGAGGTAACTCGCCGCCAGCACGGTAAAGGTGGTTTTGCCGACCCCGCCCTTTTGGGTGGAAAAGGCGACATAAAGGGGTGTTTTCTCGTTTTCCATATTGCTTCCGTTCATTATTGGTTGATAGATTTATTTATTGCTTTCAATCAATCCAGCCATATAGCTTTCTTTGTTTCCATATTGCAATCTTGAAATATTGAAAGACTGTTTTATTTCAATCTTGTTTTCCAGCTTTCATTCTTTCTTGAAATATTGAAATCCTGCAATCACGTTTTATTGAAATCCTGCTTTCAATCATTCTTTCCTGATTGGAATATTTCTTTCAATCTTGCTTTCAATCTTGAAATCCGATGCAAAAAAAGGGAGAAAAAACGTCCCCTGAAAACCTTGTCCCGATTTGTCCTGCGCTGTCCCGTTTTGTCCACCAACCGCCTATTTTACAGCATTATAAATCACCGTTACTTTGCAGCGGAGTAACGAACCGCAGGGGGCGCAGGTGTAAAACAGGGCTGGTGAATGGCTGGGCTTACCGTTCCACGCTAACCCCAATCCGTCCGTGACGGATTTCGATTTTCGTCAGAAAATAGCAAGGTGTGTTCTATGGCACATAGAACCGTTTTCCGTGCCTGAAAACGCCTTGCCCCTGTCGGGGGTAAAAATCACTCCGAAGTCGTAATTTTTTAATCCAAAGAAGCATGGAAACAAGAAGAACCAACAAGGGCGGTCGCCCCGCCCTCGCAGACCCGGCGAAGCATCGCCATGTCCTTTACCTGAACGACCGGGAGAATGCCCGCTTCCTCTCGCAATGGGAGCAGTCGGGCGTCACGAGCAAGTCCCGTTTCATCGCCGCCCGGCTGTTCGGCGAGCCGTTCCGGGTGGTGAAAGTGGACAAATCGGCAGTAGAATATTGCGCCCGGCTGACCGAATTTTATGCCCAGTTCCGGGCGGTTGCGGTCAATTACAACCAAGTGGTAAAGGCTCTGAATAGTAACTTTTCGGAGAAAAAGGCACTGGCTTTTCTCTATAAACTGGAGAAAGCGACCACCGAACTGGCTGTGTTGAACCGTCAGGTTATCGACCTGACAAACGAGTGCAGGGAACTATGGTTGCCAAAATAAGCACGGGCGGCAATATGTTCGGCGCACTGGCATACAACCAAAACAAGGTGGACAGCGGGGAAGCAAAGGTGCTTTTCTCCAACCGGATGCTGTTGGGCGAGGACGGGAATTTCTCTATCGGCGAGTGTATGCGCAGCTTTGAAATGCAGATGCCCGTCCAGCTATCCACCAAGAAGCCGATACTTCATATTTCCATAAACCCGCACCCGGAAGACGTGCTGACCGACCGGCAGCTTTCCGACATCGCCAAAGAGTATATGCGGAAGTTGGGCTATGGCGACCAGCCTTATCTGGTGTACAAGCATACCGACATCGACCGCCACCATATCCACATCGTGGGGTTGCGGGTGGACGAGAACGGCAAGCCGCTGAATGACAAGTTCGAGCATCGGCGCAGCAAGCAAATCACCCGTGAACTGGAGCAGAAATACAACCTGCACCCGGCAGAACGAAAGGAACGTGCCGAACGCCCCGAACTTAAAAAGGTGGACTATGCCGCCGGGGACGTGAAGCACCAAATCGGCAACACCGTGAAAGCGGCTTGCTATGGCTACCGCTTCCAGTCGTTCGGGGAGTACAAGGCTTTGCTTGCCGCTTACAACGTGTGCGCCGAGGAAGTCAAAGGCGAGATAAACGGCAAGCCCTATCAGGGCATTGTCTATTCCGCCATGAACGACAAGGGCGAAAAGGTGGGCAACCCGGTAAAGGCTTCCCGCATCGGCAAGTCGGTAGGTTATGAAGCGGTGCAGCGCAGAATGGAGAAATCGGGCGAAGCAATTAAGAACGGGAAACTGAAAGAGCGCACCCGGAAGATTGTAGCCACTGCCATGCAGACCGCCCGCAGCCGCAAGGAACTGGAACGACAGCTAAAGAAGCAGGGCATTGATGTGGTATTCCGTCAGAACGACAACGGGCGCATCTATGGCGTTACGTTCATCGACCACGACAGCCGGGTGGTGCTGAACGGTTCACGCTTGGGTAAGGAGTATTCGGCGAACGTGTTCAACGAACGTTTTTCGGGCGAAACCGGAAAGATACACCAGTCCGAAGTGGCAGCACCGCAGCAAGACCAGCCCACGCATCAGGAACAGCCGGGCTTCACGCCGAAAGCCGACATCGTTTCGGGCATGGCTTCCGTGCTGGGTGCTTTCGGCGGTTTGCTGGGCGGCGGTGCATCAGGCGGTGACGAGCCGCAGGACACCGACCGCCAAAAGAGAAAGAAGAAAAAGAAGCGCACAAGGCGCATCAACTAACTTAAAAACATTACAATCATGCAACAGGAAGATGATTTGAGAGGGCTTGCAAGGGTCATGGACTTTATGCGGGCTGTCAGTATTCTATTCGTGGGAATAAACGTGTACTGGTTCTGTTACTCCACCCTGAAAGAATGGGGAGTGACGTTTGAGGTGATAGACAAGATACTGTGGAACTTCCAGCGCACCACCGGGCTGTTCTCGTCTATCTTATGGACAAAACTATTTTCGGTGGTGTTCCTCGCCCTGTCGTGTATCGGCACTAAGGGCGTGAAAGAGGAAAAGATAACGTGGGCGAAGATACATTGCAGCCTTGCGGCGGGTGTCGTGTTGTTTTTCCTGAACTGGTGGCTGCTGGAACTTCCGCTGCCACATACGGCGGACACTGTGTTTTATATCGCCACGCTGTCGGCGGGCTATATCTGTATGCTCATGGCGGGTACGTGGATGTCCCGGTTATTGAAAAACAACCTCATGGATGATGTCTTTAATACCGAGAACGAAAGTTTCCAGCAGGAAACAAGGCTTATCGAGAACGAGTATTCTGTAAATCTGCCTACCCGGTTCTACTATAAGAAGAAGTGGAACAATGGCTATATTAACGTTGTAAACGTTTTTCGTGCGAGCATCGTGTTAGGAACGCCGGGCAGCGGGAAGTCATACGCAGTAGTAAATAATTACATAAAACAGCAAATCGAGAAAGGTTTTGCGCTCTACCTGTATGATTATAAGTTTCCTGACCTTTCGGAAATCGCTTACAATCATTTGCTTAACCACTTGGACGGCTACAAGGTCAAGCCGAAATTTTACGTTATCAACTTTGACGACCCACGCAAGAGCCACCGATGTAACCCTATAAACGCCAGCTTCATGTCGGACATTGCGGATGCTTATGAAGCCAGCTACACGATTATGCTTAACCTCAATCGAAGCTGGATAAGCAAGCAGGGCGACTTCTTCGTGGAAAGCCCGATTATCCTGCTTGCAGCCATTATTTGGTATTTGCGCATCTATCAAGGCGGCAGGTATTGCACGTTTCCCCATGCCATAGAACTGTTGAACAAGAAATACGCTGATGTATTCACGATTTTGCGCAGTTATCCCGAACTGGAAAATTACCTTTCCCCGTTCGTGGACGCTTGGGAAAGTTCGGCAGTTGAACAGTTGCAGGGGCAGATTGCCAGTGCAAAAATCCCGCTTTCAAGGATGATTTCACCCGCCCTTTACTGGGTAATGACGGGCGATGATTTTTCACTTGACATCAACAACCCGAAAGAGCCTAAAATACTGGTTGTCGGCAACAATCCTGACCGCCAAAATATCTACTCGGCAGCACTGGGATTATATAATTCCCGTATCGTGAAGCTGATAAACAAGAAAGGTCAGCTTAAAAGTTCGGTGATAATAGATGAATTACCAACTATATATTTTCGGGGGTTGGATAATTTGATTGCCACCGCCCGAAGCAACAAGGTTGCGGTTCTGTTAGGCTTTCAGGATTACAGCCAGCTTACCCGTGATTACGGGGACAAGGAAAGCCGGGTTATCCAAAATACTGTGGGTAACGTGTTCAGCGGTCAAGTAGTCGGTGAAACGGCGAAAATCCTTTCCGAGCGTTTCGGAAAGGTGTTGCAGAAACGGCAGAGCATGACGATAAACCAACGGGAAAAATCCACCTCGATAAGCACCCAAATGGACAGCCTGATACCCGCCAGCAAAATATCCAACCTCACGCAAGGTATGTTCGTGGGTGCTGTGGCGGACAACTTCGATGAACGGATAGAGCAGAAGATTTTCCACTGCGAAATCGTGGTGGACAACGAAAAGGTGAAGCGGGAAACCGCCCATTACGTGAAGTTGCCGCAGATTATCGACTTCACCGACAAGGACGGCAACGACCGGATGCAGGAGGAGATACAAGCCAACTATGACCGCATCCGTCAGGAAGTCAGGCAGATAGTCGAGGACGAGATAACCCGGATTAAGAACGACCCGGAGTTATGCCACTTGATTAAGGAGGAAGAATAGCTATATATAATAATGTATGGAGTGAAGAACAGCCGATGTAGCTTTACGGTTGTTCTTCATTTTGCTTTTTGGTGCGGTAGGCTTCAAAACGCACTAATATTTCGTGCAGGTTCTTCAATGCTTCCACAGCCTTGCCTATCGGCGGCATCTTGCTTTTGTCGAAAGTCAGTTTCTTCAAATCGGTAGTGTACGCCGTAGCCACTTCGGGTAACGCCATGACCGCTTCGGCATCCTTGAATATCGGTGCATCAGCCAGCGACAAGTGCGAACGGGAGTTTTTATTTAGTCCGTCCTCTATCGTCACCCGGTACATGGCATCCAAGAAATCTTCCGAATGTAGGTAATCGTTATATTCCTGATTGTGGTAGAGTGCCGACAAGTCGTAAACGTCACGGATATGCTTTGCCAACAGTGCGGCTGCATCCTCATTGTAAGACAGCTTTACCAGCCTTGAAACCTTGTCGCAGATAGTCTTTCGGGGGTTGATACACTGCGTTTCAAAACTTTCCAGCCCGTAGGTGCTTATCAGTTCCTCTTGCCCGATGCTTTCAAGAAAGGCGGTCACAATCGGTTTGATAACCCGCTTGTCCGCCGGGTAGAACATCAGTTTTTTGTCCGGCAGGTCACAGGATTTTATCTCTACTTCCAAATGTTCTTTCAGTCCCACGCCTTGAAATACATTGTCATACGAGAAATACAGTTTACGGTAATTACCGCCCGTTTCCGACAAATCTTCCTTGTATATGTCACTATTGAGTTCGGCTATGTATTTGGAAAGTTTCTTGTTCAATGTCTTTTCTGCCTGCTTGGACGCACCTTTATCACCCGTGAACACGAACAAGTCCAAATCTTCCGAGAAACGTTCTATCAGCCCGTAGGCTTTGGAAAGTGAAGTTCCGCCTTTGAAGTAGGTCTTATCCGCATATTCGGACATGGAAATATCCCGCAGTATCTTCGATACCCAGTAATCCTTTTCCACGTGCGACTGCTCGTAGCCGAAATGGTCAGCCGCCAGTGCGATGATTTCCTTGAACGCTTCCTTGTCCGAATGTAAATTCATATTTCTGTCCTATGCTGTTTTATAATCCAAGTTGAACCGTGTCGTGGGAAGAATGGTCTTTGCCATTTCCGTTTGCAATACGGTTTGTCTGATGTCGCCCAGTATATCCGCCACCACCTTTCTGACACGTGGCGGGTAACTTTTCGCCAAAGATACGATTTTTTCCAGTTCCGGCAGGCTGTACCCGTTGAAATATTGGCTTTTGACCCGGTTGTAGATGTCCTGCCCGGTTGTTCCGGGTATGCGCTTCATGTCCTTTATCGCATCGAGCAGCCGCAAGTACGGGACAAGGCTTTCATCCGGATAGACCATGCAGTAGGCTTTCACGCACTCTATATCCAAGTTCTTGAAACGGAAACGGCGAACCGGGTTAGGAGTGGCTATCGTTATGGTTGTGGCTACCTGTTCGGTCAGCCCCATTTTGTTATAGATGTAAGCCCCCGTGATATAGCCGTTCAGTTTTTCAGTCAGGTAGCGGAACTGTTCATCCTGATAGACAGGCAGCTTTCCCAGCCCCAGCACTGATTTCTTGGGACGGTAGTACGCCCCCTTTTCAACCCGTACCAGTACCCCTTTGCGGCTCTGTTCGGAAAGTAGCACCGCAACATTGGCGGTCTTTTCCGTTTCAAACGATAAATCCCGGAACGTGAATATACGCCCGGTATCTATCCGTTCAATCTGCCCAAGTATCTCTTTTCTGAATGAAGCCATATTTATGTCCTTTGTTTCTATATGCAAAGATAGTATATTATGTAATCACCTGCAAAAACATAACAAAGATTTTGCCGAAGATGTTTTCTTTTTGTCGTGTCACCTGATAATAGGAGAATAACGGAAACTCAATCAAAGGCTTGCCATACGCTTCATAAACGCTTCACAAATGGCTCACAAGTATAATGCGATTTTTGTAAAACTGTTGATTATAAGCCGAAAACAATATATACAAATGGCTCACAAATGGCTCGTTTAAAGCAAGCGATTAACTTCGGTCTGTACCCGTTTTAAATCTCCAACCAACAGTTGGAGATTTACCGCACCCGGATAATTTCAAGCTCCGCAGGACAAATTCGGGCATCCCTTGCCCCCGTTTTTAGTCGCTATCTGTAGACTGGACTATTATTATACCATTCAATAATCAAATCATTATCGTTATTATGGACATTTAAAGTGAAAAAGATATTCCTATAATGATTAAAGCAATAGATGCAAATATGTATCTATATCTTTTTGTAGAAAACATTGCTCCTATACAAGAGATAGATACAGCAAATTGCATACATTTTAAACTTAACTCTGTAGTCTTAAATATACACATAGACAAAAAAGATAATGCCAAAACAAATAGTATAGCATTCAATATATATTTCAGTTTCATATTCCTTTGATTTACATTGACCTTATTAGCAGTAGCATATAAATTGCTCATCCTAACCCAATAACCAATCCTATACAAAAGAACAAGGTGAATCTCTTTTCCTTGTGTTTCAGCCCATAGACCAGCCCGATAATAGCACATAAAGGAATATTAGATGAATCTGCATTTTTTCCTTTATTTACAAGGTATTTATGACTTTCTTTGCTCAATTTGCAAATCTCACGGTTCTCATTGTTCTGTTGTAGCATACATTTATGCAACTTAATGTTCCCATGATTCAGTTTAATCTATTTTCTCTAATTCAATTGTAGCTACTTTCTCTTTATCTGGACTAATTTCATTCTGTATAATGGTTATATGTTTTTGGGTATAGCTTTTGATAATCCAAGGGGCTCCACCCAAATATAAAGCATTGCTATTAAATGTGATATATTTCCCTTCTATTGTATAAGTAATATCAATTTCATCGTAACCTTCCCAATTTACTTTCCCTTTCCGAGTATCTACAAATTGCATACCGACCCCCATATTTTGTACTGTCCAAGCCTCACAATGCCCTGTTCCACGCCATGAAGTCTGATAAAGTGCTTCGGGGGTTAATTCATTTGTCTGTTCATTATCATCGTCGCAGCTTATAAAGCTGAATGTACAGAGGAATAGCATAAGTATTCCAAGAATTTCTTTTGTTTTCATATTCTTTTTTTTAATCTCTTGTTTAACTCATTCAATCTTTATTTTGTCTCTTCGTTGAACCAACCAAAGATAAGACAAAGATAAAAAGAAGAATTCTTTGGCAGATTAAGATACTCTTGGAATATTGTTATAATGTAAATTTCTAAACCTATGTTTATTTTTTGTTGTCAAAACTTTGCTTGCGTCTGATTCGGCTCATGTGTATGGGTGTAATTTTAAGGTAGGATGCTATTTCTTTTAGTGATACCATTTGAAGGATTGCAGGGCATTTTTTTAAAAGTTGGAGGTAACGCTCTTCCGGTGTGAATCTGAATAAATCCAAATAACGTGAATATGATTGGAAAAACATCTGTTCGGCTGCGATACGGGCTATCCGTTGGTTTTCATTATTTTCCTTGAATTTTTGCTGTAAGAATGTAGAAGAACAGATGTAAATCTCGCACGGGATTATCGCCTGTATATTCAATTCTGATTTCATGCCATATAAGCAAGTGGGATAATCGGCTATAAATTCATTTGGAAAGGAAAAACCGACATTATACGGCTTGTTTTCTGTCCGGTTGGTGCAACTGTATTTGACTACGCCTGATAAGATAAACCCGAAGAAAGAACAGGCATCACCTTCATGGAGAATAAACTCATTCTTTTTATAATGTCGTAACTCTCCATGTTTCAGACACAACTCCTTGAAGAAGTCTATGTCTATGTTACTCATATATGAATTGAATTCGGCTATCATTTGTATATAAGAGAAATGTATAAAAAATATCTGAATTTCCATGTTTGGAGTTTAGTCTGTTTTTTGTCTATATATCCAAACCGTACTAAACTTTTTTCTGTTGACTGCAAGATATAAGTACTGGCGAAAAGAGTAAGAATAAAAGGTATTTCTTTTTGACAGTATTACTTTTAATAATTTGAGGAGGAAATAATACTCTAAGTAAAGGCTTATTCTACCGTCCGAGAGCTTATTTTGCTCCAGCTTGGGGTTTTCTTTCGTTTTATTTTCTAACATTGCCATTGTTTAGAGGTTTTATCTCGATTTAGGTGCCGTAACCGGGTAATTACACTAAATAGTTGATTTTCTTTTGTTTTTTGCGGATGCAAAGGTACAAAAGAAAATGATATTTCAAAGTGTACTGAATAACAGAAAATGGCAAAAATAGAGAAAAACAGAAAATATTCAAATGACTGATAATAAGAAAGATGAATTATTTTTATTCTATAATCTCCATGTCTTGTATCGGCATTGGCATTGGGTGGTAAAGAAGCAATAGATAACATCCATATTCTAAAAACTATTCCCTACATAGAAATGTCACTCCAATCTATCGGGGATTTGAAACGAGTGCAATAACAGATTACTAACGAAGCGCGATGACGCTTAAACAGTGTTCCCCGCTAATCCATTAAAGGGTTCACATATGGTTCATACTCGAATGATTTTCTTTTGCAAAATATGCAAATTACTTGAGTTTTAGCTATTTCAAAAAACGACCAAAGGGTTCACAAAGGGTTCATCGAAAGAGAGTGAAATCATTCACTCTCTTTTTTTATGCCCTTTTCAATTCTGCAACCAATGGTTGCGGAATTTCATCCCACCCGGACAAATCGGGACACCGCAGGACAAATTCGGACAGCCCTTGCCGCCCGTCCAAATATAGCATATTTAGTCGCTACCTTTGGGCGGGACTATTCCCGTAACCGCTAAAATTTCAATTATTTATGGCAAACAGAATGACCCCGCCCGCAGAGGGGCAGGAAAAAGACGTGCTGCTGGTCTTGGATAAACAGCAGGGAAAGGTGAGTGCCGTTAAGGGTATTGACAAGGAGGGCAATTTGCAGACCGTGCCGCCGACACACGGTGGCGAGTTCATGCAGGTGGACAAGAACAGCGATGTGTTCAGCAACTTCATTTCCAACTTCTACCGCAAGTATCAGGACACTTCCGGGCTGGAACTGTTCAGCGTCAAGGCTTCCGAAGCGGAGCGGGACGCAAAGGCAATCGAGGAAAACCACCGCAACCCTACACCGGAGGGCGACAAGCGGGCTGAAATGCTTCGAGTTCCGAAGCCCGACTTCCACGAGTTCAAGCAGGGTTACCGCTTCGACCCGGCAAAAATCGACTGGGAGAACCTGAAAAAAGTCGGCATCACCGCCGACACCCTGAAAAACACGAAGGACTTCGACCGGGTGATGCGTGGCTACAAGTCCCGAAATACCTACACCGTTTCGGGGACGGTGGGCGGCTTCTACCTCAAACCTACCGATGTCAAGCTCTCTTTCTATCAGGCAAAGGACGGCACGGTAGTACCCAAGCTGCACGGCGTGCAGCAGGACGAGAAACTGTTGCAACGCCCGTTCCATGAACACGGGTTCACCAAGCAGGAACAGGGCAACTTGCAAGGCACTGGCAACTTGGGCGGCATCGCTGAAATCAAAGACCCGAAAAGCGGCGAGCAAATCCCCGTGTTTGTCAGCCGGGACAGGTACACGCACGAACTGGAATACATGCGGGCTGACAAATGGAAATGCCCCGATACAATCTGTAACGTGCAAGTCAGCCCGGAACAGAAAGCCGCCTTTGAAGCCGGGCAAGCGGTGAAAATGGAAAACCTGCAATTCAGGGACGGCACGAAGCGCAGTGCCTATTTGCAGGTCAGTGCGGTGGAGCGTGGCTTGGAGTTCCTGCCCCGTGCCGCCGTCCAGTTCTTGCAGCAGGGGCAGCAGCCCGCAGAACAGCAGGTAGCCGGGCTAAAGGACGGCAAGGGCGTTGAGTTCAACGGTCATGTACAGCCCGGCGCACAGGGCAAATCCCACGACAAGGTGCAGCCGAAAGACGTTACCCCCGCCGCCGAGAACCGGACGCAGGTAGCGGTCAATTCCGGGGGCAAGACCAACGAAGCCACCAAGCAGGGCAAAGAGCCGTTGAAACAGGGTCAGGACAAGCCCACCCCCAAGCAGAAAGAGAAGCAGGAGAAAGCGCAGGACAAGAGCCTGAAAGCTGACAAGCCCAAGAAGTCCAGAGGAATGAAAATGTAATATCCACCATTAAAAAGTAAAGAATTATGATTGCATTGATAGCAGAAAAGCCCAGCGTGGCAAAGGACATCGCCCGCATCATCGGTGCGACCGGGCGTAATGACGGTTATCTTTCCGGCAACGGGTATATGGTGACATGGGCGTTCGGCCACTTAATCCAGCTTGCCATGCCGGAAGCCTACGGCGTGGCGAACTTCCGCAGGGAGAGCCTGCCCATACTGCCGCCCGATTTTCAATTAATCCCCCGTCAGGTGAAAGCGGAGAAAGGTTACAAGGCAGACCCCGGCGTTCTGAAACAGTTGAAAGTGATAAAGGAAGTGTTCGACCAGTGCGACCGGATTATTGTCGCCACCGATGCCGGGCGTGAGGGTGAGTTAATCTTCCGCTATATCTTCCATTACCTGAACTGCCGGAAACCATTTGTGCGCCTGTGGATAAGCAGCCTTACCGACAAGGCAATCCGTGAGGGGCTGGATAACTTGCAGCCGGGAGAGCGTTACGATAACCTCTACCTCTCTGCCAAGTCCCGCAGCGAAGCGGACTGGCTGATAGGGATAAACGCCACCCAAGCGTTGAGCGTTGCCGCCGGGCAGGGGGTGTTCTCGCTGGGCAGGGTGCAGACACCCACGCTCGTGATGATATGCAGCCGCTATTTGGAGAACAAGAATTTCGTACCCGCCAAGTTTTGGCAACTCAAAGCGGCGACTGCCAGCGGGGGAATAAATTTTACCGCCCAATCGACCGCCAAGTGGGAACAGCAGCCCGAAGCCATAGCCGCCCTGCAACGGGTAAAGGATGCCGGGCAACTTGTGGTTAAATCCGTTGAGAGGAAAGAAGCCTGCCAAGAACCGCCGCTTTTGTACGACCTTACCACGCTGCAAAAGGAAGCGAACACGAAGCTGAACTTCTCGGCTGACAAGACGCTTTCCATAGCGCAAAGCCTGTATGAAAAGAAAGTGATGTCCTACCCAAGAACCGGAAGCCGCTATATTCCGGAGGACGTTTTCGATGAAATGCCGGAACGTGTCGCCCTGCTGGGGCAATACCCCCGCTTTGCCGGGTATGCCGCCGGGCTGGACGGCACACCCCTGAACCGCCGCAGCGTGAATGACGGCAAAGTGACCGACCACCACGCCTTAATCATTACCGAGAACCTGCCCGGCGAACTTTCCAAAGACGAGCGGGCGGTTTACGAGCTGGTAGCCGGGCGTATGCTGGAAGCCTTTTCGGGCAAGTGCGTGAAAGACGTTACCACCGCCTTGCTGTCAGGGGGAGATACCGACTTCACGGTGAAAGGGTCTGTGATGAAAGAAGCCGGGTGGCGTGCCGTGTTCGGCGAGCAGGAAACGGGCGGGGATGAAGAAGCCGCCAGCCTGCCGCCACTCCAAGAGGGAGAATATTTGCCACTCTCCGGCGTGGATCTGCTCGAAAAGCAGACCAAGCCGAAACCGCTGCACACGGAAAGCAGCCTGTTGGCGGCAATGGAGAACGCAGGCAGGGAACTGGAAGATGCCGAACTGAAAGCCAGCCTGAAAGATGCCGGGATAGGCACGCCCGCCACCCGTGCGGCGATTATCGAAACGCTGTTCGCCCGCCAGTACATCGTGCGTGAGAAGAAGAACCTTGTGCCTACCGACAAGGGGCTTGCCGTTTACAAGATAGTCAAGGACAAGAAGATCGCCGATGTCGAAATGACGGGCATGTGGGAAACCGCCCTTGCCAAGATAGAAGCGGGCAGCATGGATGCGGACACGTTCCGGAAGGGCATCGAGGTGTACGCAACGCAAATCACCGCAGAACTGCTATCGGTGCAGCTATCTGTCGCTGCTGGTGAAACCTGCCCCTGCCCGAAATGCGGCAGCGGGCGCATCCTGTTCTACCCGAAAGTGGCGAAGTGTTCCAACGTGGACTGCACGCTTACCATATTCCGCAACAAGTGCGACAAGCAGCTTTCCGACAAGCAGATTGTCGAGCTGGTGACGAAACGCAAGACCGGGCTAATCAAGGGCTTCAAGGGCAAGAACGGCAAGGCTTTCGATGCTTCGCTGGTACTGGACGAGCAGTTCAATGTCGGTTTTTCATTCCCCGAAAAGAAAGCGAAACCGAAGAAATAGCTTATCTTTGCCGCTGAAATTTCATTGTGATAGGTTTTACAGCTTATAATAATTGAAATTTTAGTGGTTGCGCCCGGAGGGAAACCGGGCGCATTTTTTTATATGTTCCCGCCAAACAGGTAGGTCGAACAGACCACCCCGTTATCCAGCACCCTGCTTTCCGAGAGCTTCCACAGCGAGCCGGATGTTTCCCCGACAAAACCGATGCCTTTGCCCGCCATGACCGGGACGGTGTAGATTGTCAGGCTGTCCAGCAGTCCGGCTTTAATCAATGAAGTAAGCAGCTTGCCGCCACCCACCACCAGCATGTCGGTTTCCTGTTTCAGTTCATAGACCCTTTGCAGCGGTTCTTCGGTCAGGAACTCCACCCCGCAGTCCGGCGTCACGTTGGTATCGTAGTGTGACACCACAAAAGACCGTTTGCTTTTGTGCGGCCACCCGCCCCAGTGTTCAAAGATGTAGTTGTAGGTGTTAGCCCCCATAAGCAGGCAGCTTGCGGCGGCGTGTTCCCTTGCCGCCAGTTCCTTGACCTCACGGGGCATCCAGTCCAGTTCATAGTCCGGCGTGGCGGTATGCCCGTCCAGCGATACGGCGATGTGCGCTTTGATTTGTTCCATATTGTCAGGTATTAAAGTGATATAAATCCCTACTGTCTTGGCACGTTAGCCGCCACCCCCAAAAAGAAAGCGTGGCATGACGCTGTTTCAAAGTAGAGGTACTGGCATACCCAAATGTGGAAACAGTGCAGCCACGCTATGACAAACGCATAGCATATCCTGCGCTGAATATCCCCACATTTTGAAAAGTGCCAGTTTTCTACTTTGGGACGTTCGGCGAACGTATATGTTATATATAAAGGCAATATTCCGGCAACCGCCGTCCAACTGCCGTTACTTTTCCGTGTAACTTCTGCAAAGTTAAGCAAATACCCTGAAAAATCACGTGCAAACAGAAAAAATCCTGCCGTGTTATCACAACAGGGCAGGACACAAGCACCTAAAAATACACAAGTTCAGCCCATACGCCTACGGGCAGCTTGCGTTCCTTTGAAGATGATATGAACCGATGACAAAACAGCTTTGGTTCGCCGTGTCTTTGGTGATGATGTCCCTTTCCCGCATGAAGCGGATATAGCTCTTTGCGGTGCGCTCCTTGATGTCCAATACCTGCTGCAACTGCTCGCAAAGGTCTATGTAGGTGATGCGTGTCTGCCGCCCGAAGATGTCATGTGCGACATTCACCAGTTCCCTTTCCTTGCGTTTCTCCTTTTCCTCACGGGGCTTCTCGCCCTTGTACACGTGCATCCCGGCTTCCTTGTCCCATGCAAAGAGCATCAGCGGCACGTCCAGCGGGCTTCCGTCCCTTACTTTCAGGGCTTTCACCACCGACTGGGCGGGTTCATCGTCTTTCTCTATCGAAAGGATTGTAGCCGCCTTGCGCTGCAACTCGCTGCCCAAATGTCCCCGCAGCTTCAAACCGTTGGGGACGAAATGCAGCACGCACAGAATACACGTGTTGTAGATGCCAGCCAGCCGATAAAGTTCATCTATCACCGCCACGCTTTCCGCTTCATCGTTGGCACTCTTAACAAGGTCGGCGATGCCGTCAATGACGACCAACTGGATGCCGCCGTACTGGTAGTAAAACTTATCCATGCTCTGCACAATGGCGTTCAAGCGTTCTTTGCGTGACATACCCGTCAGGCAGAACGCTTTGAGTTCATCGGGTTTGTCCGGCTGTTTGGCACGTGCCAGCAGGTTGCTTACATTCTTGAACAGTTGCACTTCCGATTGCTCGGTATCGTAAAGCAAGACCGCCTTGTGCCTGCCGTTGGCGGTTATCTGTATGCCCAGCGTATCTACTTCCGCACCAGCCGGGCAGATGCAGCCCGCCACGATTGCGGCTACATAATTGCTCTTTCCCGTTCCCTCGCCCCCGGTGATGCCGAACAGGTTGCCTTGTGTCCCCAGCGGAACGTCACCCGCCGAAATAATCTCTTGTGCTTTGGCGGGCGGGTTGTTGAAATCTATCTCGCATGATTTTAGCATAATCAATGTGTCGCTATACAGGTTGTCTAAAAATTCGATAAACAGCTTCAGGAAATCTTCACGGGTGTTCCCGGCTTTGAAGTAGTCGGATATGTCCTTTTCCTCTTTCGTTCCCGGAAGCGGGAGCAGCAGGCGTTTCACGCCAAATTCTTCCAATAGTTTTTCCTGCTTGCATGAACTTTCCCTGCCCGTCTTGTCCATGTCAAAGAGCAGGACGATGTGCTTGAAGCGGAACGTCAGCCGATAGACCAGCGTGGGAGGGATAGTCACCGTTTCGCTGTTGAAGCAGATAGCGTGAAAACCGTGCGCCGCCAGCGAAAGCACGTCTTTCTCGCCGCCCGTGATGAATAGCGTGTCGCCTTTGGCTGGCAGTTGTTCCAGCCCGAAACTGTAGTTCTCGCCGAAGCTGCCGCCGTAGAGGAAGCGGGGCGTGGAGAACGGGCGGTACAGCTTGATGTGCTGTTTGCCCTTGTAGCCGTACATGGGTTCTGCCACCGATGAAGTGTAGGTGTACGGTTTGCCCTCTGCCGTTTCGCTGTGATACTCCCGGAGCGAGCAGACCTTGTAACGTTCCAGCAGTTCGGGCGTGATGCCGTACTGTTGCCAGTACACCAGTTCGGCAAGCGGGAACTTCTGTTCCCGGAACTGGTAGGGCTTGACGGGCTTTTCGGACGTTTCTTCGGGTTTGTCCGGCACTGCCCGGCGGACGGTTGCCGGGGGAACGGAAACCGGAGTGCCGGAAGCCAGCCCCAAACCCAAGTCCCGGTCGATGATTTCCAGTATCTCCACGAAGTCAGCCGCCCGGTTGCAGTCCAGCCCCTTTAACTGCCCCACGAGGAAGAAACAGTCGCCGCTATAACTGTCGTTGCCGAAGTCTTTCATCTTGTAGATACCGCCCCGGCGGTCGAAGTAGATGTTGCAGGAAGCCTTGCTGTCCTCGTACAGCGGGTTAAGGAAGTTGCGACCTATGCGCCAGTTTCCGGGCAGGTAGTGTTTGAACACCGCCAGCCCGTTACTTGTCCTTTCTAAGATTTCCTCTTTCCTTAGCATACAACTGGTGGTTGGTTATCAGGTTGTCGATGTTCTCCTTGTTGCTCCTTATCAGGCGTTCTTCCAGCATCCGGCGTATCTCGCTGACCTTGTAGAAGTAGCGTCCCCTGATGTTGGAATAGGCGATAGTCCCCGACACCCGCAGGCGTTGCAGGGTCTTTTCGCTTATTTTCAGGAACGTGCAGACCTCGTAGCTGTCCACCCACATGTCTTCCTCGCTTTGCCTTGCCGTTTCCATGTGGTTGAAGATGTAGTCGGCAATGGCGGTAATCTTGTTGTCCAGTTCCTTGTAGGCTTTGGACTCGAATGTTATTATTTCCATAACGGTAACTGATTGATTTGCCGCAAAGTTCGGGTGTCCTGAAAAATAAAACGCCACAGATGTACCCACCTGTGGCGAAATAAATTTTGTTAAAGCACGGTTGCCTAATCCTGCTCCCTCATGCGCATCAGCAACCTGTCTTTCAGGGTGGAGAGGAAGCCCGTTCGGTCTTTGGTCTTGGCTTTTAGTTCCATGTAGGTGTGGTAGAAGTCGCCGAGGTCTATGTCGAACACGTATTCAAAGTAGGCTACAATCTCCTTAATATCAACCGTTCCCTTGTTCAGACAGCCGCAGGCGTCCAGTGCGTAGATAAGTTCCACCAACGCCCTTTTCGTCCCCGTCCAGCGCAACAGCCTGCCCATGAAGCCGTTCTTCACCCGCTTGCGCTGTTCCCGGCGTTCCAGCTCGTGCAGACGGTTGGTGAGGTATATTTCCAGCAGTTCGTTGGCTAAAATCTTGGCTACCTTGAAATCGTGACTGGTGCTGAACTGTGGGTCTGTTTCGTAATAGAAACTGTCCACGATGATTTGTATGTCAGGCTTCCCACGTATGAAATACTGCCTGTCCAAGTAGGTGGCTTTCGTTCGGTGGTACTGGTAGAACGCCAAGTTCCGCTGGAACGACCTTGAAATCCGGTCGGTTTCCGACAGCAGGTAGTCCCGCTGCACGTCCTCGCTGCCGCTGGGGAAGCGCACCTCTATCTTGTAAACGGTATTGTAATAGATGATTTTGCTCGCTAAAAGCGGTTTCAGTTCCTTGAAGAAGTGTATTTCTTCTTCCGTGCTGGCGAACGGGTAGGAGATTATAAAGGTTTTGAGTTCGCCCAGTATCTCTTGCAGGTAGTCCACGCATAGGCGGCAGAGCGTCAGCGTGTCCGCTGCGGTGTCCTCGTATTCCTGTATCTGCCATTCCACTTTTTGAAGCAGTCCGGCGAAGTATGTTTCCAACGGTATCTTATGTTCCATAACCTTGTGCTTATCTTTTATGAAGCACAAAGTTACGGGCATAAAAAATCAGTTTTATTCTTGATTTTTCACATTACGTTCTTGTAACTGTGCATTTTCTTGTTTCCTGCGCTTTTCTGCGTATTTCTCCGGGGGTATCTAAAAGATACGCCTTGCAGAAGTCGTTCAGGTTCGATGTCGATGCGAACCCGGTGGTGAACGCCACTTCGGTAAGCGTGAGGTTTGTGTTCAACAGGTAGTGTTCCACGTCCTTTACCCGTTCCTTTATCACCCATTCCTTAGCCGTGTACCCGGTCATTTTCTTTACCTTTCGCCGGAACGAGCCGTATTCCATGCCGCATTTGTCCGCCAGTTTCTCGGCATCATAGACCATGTAGCCTTTCAGACGTACCATTTCGGTGAACGTCTGCCTGCCCAGTTCCGGCAGCATCCGTTCGGCGTGGCGCAGTTCCTTTTCCGTCACCAGCAGTCGGTTGCCCCTTACCGGGTTTCTCCGCAGCAGGTGGAAAGCGTGGCATACCGTGTTGTACACGTTGCAGAGGTACTGCCGTCCCGGTCGCATCCAGTGGAGCGCATCGCAGTAGGCGGTCAGTTCGGGTATCTCGTCCCGCTTGCGGTGCTGTTCCGCCAGTTCGTCAAGTATGGCGTAATGGGTGGTGGACATACCCAGCAGGATAATGATTGCCTTGTAGTCCTTGTATGCCGCCAGTGTCGGCGTTTCCGGCAGGCTTTTGAGCGTGTCGCACACGTGGGCGCACAGCCGCCCGTCCTTGCTGAACGGTTCAAGTTCCAAGTAGTTGTCCATTTTCCGGCTGTTGTGCAGCAGCCATGTTACCTTTTCGTCCAGTTCCTTGCAGGACGCTTCCAACTCCGCTTCGGGAGCGGGAAGCAATAATGATGTAATCCGTTGTTCCATATCTGATGTTTTATATATGAATGACATATCATTTGTTCCACTTCACGCAATCCGTCCAACCCCATTCATCGAACAGCCATGTTTCTAAGAAGAAAAGTACAAAGGGCAGCAGGAACAGAAAATATGCCTGTACTGCGCTGATATGCTTAGAGCGGCGGTAGCGGTTCAACAATGCCTGTACACGGGCTTTCCTGTATCGTGCAAGAATAAATACACAAATAAGCAAAAACATTGCACCTAAATAGCCAAGATGTAAGGACGACCATTGCGGTACATTGTTAATCAGGAGAAAGTTGCCGGGCAGAACTACTACCCACCACCAATACCAAAACAGCAGTATAAAACCTGACATCCGCCCTATCTTCTTGCCCCAAACCTCTCCCTTGAAATATAGGTAGTCAAAAAAATAGTATCTGTAATTCGTCCGGTTTGCACGCTGCTTCACTCGTTCAAAATAGTTATCTGTCTTTTTTATTCCTTTATTCATAATGGTTTGGTGAGGGAAAGCGTTCAGGGGTTATCTTTCCTTGTTACCAATGAATTTACTTTTATATATAGCGTACTCTACTGTGTAAGTAGCCAGCTTCACGCCCAAGAACATACCTACAAGCAATATATATGCTACTAAGCAATATTGATTATACAAGAGGTCTTTTAAGAATACAGGTATCAATAAGGCTATGATTGTAGCGTTCTGAAACCACTTCTGTACTTTCAATAAGAGGTTAATGTATAAATGATTTCCTATGTAATTGAACCCCCATTTATAATTATACCGTTTCAGATAAGATAGTGAAAACCACAATCCTACAAGTGAAGTAATAAGGGCTACTCGCCACCATGCTCCCATGTATGGGAACATACCTTTTAAGAATGTCAGCAAAACAACACCTATTATGCTACATTCATATACAATTCTTACTCTTGTTACATTATTCATATATGTACGCTATTGGTTAGAAAGGAGCATCGTCAGATGCTATCTTTCGTTGTTACTAACTTATTAAATCTTTATTGTATAATTTTTAGCCAATGACGATGTGTTATTATAAAATAAAGTAATACAACCAAAATGGGATAAATCATCCATGATATGAAGGAAGAAATCTTTTGGCTATTAAATATTAGAGGTTTACTCCTTATAATTTCCATACCTTTTTTCCTTTTGATATAATACGAACAGAATGTCTTGTATAGTAAAACATAGATTATGATAAAAAACACAAAAGGGGTTTTATAATTGAAATTCTCCTTTATCAGTAGATACGTCAATACTATAACAGGAAGAAATAATATTCCACATATTATCTGTATCGTCCGCTCATGTGGATTTTCCAATATAAATTTATCCCTATTAAATATGAATATCTGATAATACATCGCATCTAAAATGAATTTTATCATAAAGAGTTATTCGTATTGTTAGTAATGGCTAAGCGGGGAACGCTGTTAGGCGTTATCACGCTTTGTTATAAACTCAAATTACTTTGCATGATTGGCTTTTATTTACCCACCATTCCTGTTCTTCCACCTCACGAGCCTTTTGTATCTCGTCCGTTGTCAGATTTTCATTGTGATAGGCATTATATAGATTTTCCCAACCATTCTTACGATATTTCGGTGATACAATCCATTCGCCTGCATCATTAAACAGGCAGAAGTTTGCAGGAGTATCGGGTATAATCTCATCTGCCCAAGAACAGACTTTTGTCAGTCCCTTTGCGGATTTCCACTTACCCCGATATTCAGATAAGTTCAATTTCAGTTCTGCTATTTCATTCCGTCCTTTCTCTATTTGCTGTCCGCTCATCCGATACCCCTGCTTGAAAGAACCGGAGAATGTACCGCTATATCGTTTATCTCCGTATTCCGCAAACGAGTAATACCCGTATATGAAACCGTCCAATTCCGTATATTCACTTTTTATCATTTGGGAACAGGAAGAAATGCTATCTACACAAACCTTTCCCTTAAACGGACAGATTACGGATAATCGGGTACGACTGATACCCTTTATCTCATATTCTCTACTATCCATTTTCCGAACTTCGGTAATATGAATATCAATTCGGCTACAATCTTCTCCTAATATGCCAATCATGCTTAAATTGTCAAACAAGCCCGAAAGGTCTTGCTGCAAAATATCTGCTTTGGGATTTTGTGAATAGGCTACTCCACAAAACCAAAAGAGTAAAAAGATAATGATATGGTATATTTTCTGTTTCATATTTTGCATTACTGTTTATAATGGCTAAGCGGGGAACGCTGTAAGCGTTAGCCCGGTTTGTTAGTAGCTATTTATTATTCAATCGGTTTCTTTCCAGTATTAGGTTCACTTCCTTTTCTGTATGGGAATATTTCTTTTTTGAAACCATACCTACAAACTCTAAAGAAGAGTCCAATAATGGGGATATATCTCCATCAATTACATCATCAAAATGCAAGAATTTGAGTTTCTTCATTCCTGCCAAAAATTTCAAGTCTTTTAGACTTGAAATACTAATCTGCTTAATCGTATTGTTGGGTACTAATTGGGTTAAATCTTGAAGTCGTTTACAGTTACGTAATCTAAGTATTTTAACTCTTGATAAACGGTTCAAAACACTAATGTCCGTTATGTTATTGCAATAATATAATGATAATTCTTTAAGTCTATTTGAATTACATAAACCTCTAATATCTATCATTTTTCGAGAACGAACAATCTCCAACGTTCTTATGTTAGTTAATTGACATAAACCATTCAAATTTATATTTTTGGCATCCCATAGTGTCAGTTCTTCTAACAAATTCATGCTTTTCAGTTCTTTCAAATCTTCTGATTTGAGATTATAAATATGCAGTCGTTTCAAGTTTATTAAAGTATCTACATTTTCTGTTTGTTTTGTATGATAATACTTCAATTCTTCAAGTTTGGGAAACAAACTGAAATCAATAGTAAAGACCTTGTCAATCCAAAGTCCCAATTTTTTTAAGTGCGGTAAAACACTTAGTTGATTTAAATTGCATGGTTCTATTGTAAAGTCGTACCCTGAAATAATCAAGGTTTCAATAAAATCATATTCACATATTAGACTTACATTTAATGTGTGTTTACAGGAAACACCACTGATGCCGATGTCGTCCGTTGATATTAAAATATCATTATAGCCTTGATTTTTTGCAAACTCTAATCCTTCTCTTAAATAGAGAGGAGATATTATTAACCGATTTACATCTGGTACTTCTTTGAAATGTTCCATACTACTATTTGTTTCTGATTGCTACTAATGGTTCAGCAGGGAACGGCTTGCCGTTATCCTGCGTTGTTATCAACCTATTCTATATTCACCATTTATCTGCAATTTCAAATTCGCCGATTGTTTGGGTACAAATGTCAATGTACGGAATAGTCTTGACTATCTTGATGTTTTCAATATCTTCACTTCCTCCCAAAGCCAAAAGTAGAGAATATCCAAAACACTCGTCATAATCTGGAGTTCCGAGTTTTTCTTGTATTATAGGATAATTTTCTAAATCAAACCAGCCTTTCAAGAAACTTTCATTTACCATTACCTTATTAAAAATCGCACGAAGATTGGCAGGAAGTATTAAATATGTTCCGTATCTGACATTCAGATAAACGACGTAATTATTCAGTCTCGGATTCTTTACATAGGCAAAGAGATCGCCGAAAGCCGTACACATGAATGGTAGAAATGATTGGTCATCCTCCTTTTCAAAACAGGAGTTTATCACATCCTGATAATCGGATGGATTGATGAGCTTAAACAGCCCATTACAAAAACTTCCTAACCCGACCTCCTGCCATAAAGTATTCAGTTCGGGATAAGACAAATCAGCATATTTAGCAATAAAAGTATCATCTACTGCTTGCCTCTTGCTATTGAGGCTTTTTTCTAAAAATTCTTCGTACATATTTCTACGTTTTATGGTTGATAATGGCTGGACGGGGAACGGCGTTAGTCCGTTATCCCGGCTTGTTATGAACTTACTTTACCTCTTGTGCCTTTTTATAATTTGCATAGCGAGCATTTAGAGTGTCCCGCCATTCTTGACTTGGGCAAGAGTTTATTAATTGAATATACCTATCATCATCAACACAAACGGACTCTACAAGTCTTAGTAAGCTCCACTGCAAATCATAAAAAGCATTTTCAGGGAAGATTTGTACCAACACCATAGCTTCATCAAATGATATGGGGAATTGTATTTGTTCTAATAAAGTATCATAAGCATTTATCAACTCATCAATGCTATCAGAATCATTGATACTTTCATTAGGCATACGACCTAAATCTTTCAACTGTAAAATTTCATTTCTCATATCGTGTACTCTAATTGTTCATAATGGTTTGCAGCTTGCCGCCGTTAGGTGGCACAGGTGCTTGTTAGCAACATACGTTCAAAAAATAAAGCTAAATGATTGGAGATCTTCTATCATCTTGCTTTGGATTTCATTTTCATTCCAAGGCATACCCTCAATCAAAGCTAATCTTTTAATAGCTTTAATTCCACGTTCTTTTAACTCAAATGAAATAGAGCCGGTTATTTTTATTTGCGCAAAAGCGGTAGCATAGGTAACCATATCACTTTGAATCATATCCATTTCCTTATCTGCTGCCATTTTTTTAACTTCGTCGGCATCGAGAGTAGTGATAGGAACATACTCCATATCCCAGTCTTGTTCTATCAACTTCTGTGGAAAGTTGGAAAAGTCAAGATTTGGATTTTTCCTAATGGCTTCAAATATGCAAATCAACGTATCATGTCCTTCATCACTTCCGAATGGAGTTTCTTCATCACCTTCTGAATAATATATTTCATCACTGAAATGTTCGGAAAACCTTGGATGTGATGTTTTGGGATTAAGCCCAAATTCATCGCTGTCAATATATAATCGCTTCATAAAATCAAAGTTCCCGTCTTCTATATAGCCTTTTTTCATTTTTGAGCGGATTAACTTTTCGGCTTCCTTTTGACAGTCTTCTTGTGTATCAAATTCCTTTACTTCAAATTTTCCTATGCTACCGTATTTGCCGTAATTTACAGCAAAACTACAATCACTATAATCTATCCACCAAAATTTGTGGGATTTCTCATCTTTATATACAAAGGCTCTTTTCATGTTGTTTCTATTTTTGATTGTTGCTAATGGTTAGAAAGGAGCATCGTCAGATGCTATCTTTCGTTGTTAGCAACCTATTTGAAATAATTAATCAATTTATCGTTATTAGGAATATTCCCAGTATGCCACAAATGGATTTGTGACTTTATTACCTTCAATTTTTCCATAAACATATATACAGCCAGCCATGAAAACGGAAATATCTTTCATGCAAATTTCGTTGATTTGAAAAATGAAGCTATTTCCATCTTTAACCACTTTACCATCATTATCTAATCCCCATTGAATAGGCATTACGTTACCCCCAAACTTGATTGCACAATTTTTTTCAGGCATATCTTTTTCCGTACTCATTTCGTATATTGAATAAATTTCATCTATTTCGGGGTGTTTATATCTATCACTTTTACTTTGGCTACTTAATTCATGTTCAACCAACAACAATTTACAATCGGGATATGTGTTATATTCCAATGCAATATCAAAATCCGGAGTGAAAATAGATATTTGCTTGTTCGGATTTAGAGGGTTTTGAAATGTTAGATAAAAATAGAGATTATCTTTGTCCGATAAATACTTATCATCAAAACAAGCTGGAGCATTTCCACCAACCCAACCAAAGCAGTCTTTTTGGTATTCACCAATGCCGTAGTATATTGCATTTTCTCTTGTTTTAAGTATTCTTTCTATATCCATAATAACGATAATGATTTGATTGTTGCTAATGGTTAGAAAGGAGCATCGTCAGATGCTATCTTTCGTTGTTAGCAACCTATTTGAAATAATTAATCAATTTATCGTTATTAGGAATATTCCCAGTATGCCACAAATGGATTTGTGACTTTATTACCTTCAATTTTTCCATAAACATATATACAGCCAGCCATGAAAACGGAAATATCTTTCATGCAAATTTCGTTGATTTGAAAAATGAAGCTATTTCCATCTTTAACCACTTTACCATCATTATCTAATCCCCATTGAATAGGCATTACGTTACCCCCAAACTTGATTGCACAATTTTTTTCAGGCATATCTTTTTCCGTACTCATTTCGTATATTGAATAAATTTCATCTATTTCGGGGTGTTTATATCTATCACTTTTACTTTGGCTACTTAATTCATGTTCAACCAACAACAATTTACAATCGGGATATGTGTTATATTCCAATGCAATATCAAAATCCGGAGTGAAAATAGATATTTGCTTGTTCGGATTTAGAGGGTTTTGAAATGTTAGATAAAAATAGAGATTATCTTTGTCCGATAAATACTTATCATCAAAACAAGCTGGAGCATTTCCACCAACCCAACCAAAGCAGTCTTTTTGGTATTCACCAATGCCGTAGTATATTGCATTTTCTCTTGTTTTAAGTATTCTTTCTATATCCATAATAACGATAATGATTTGATTGTTGCTAATTTTTCGATAAACGCACCTTATGGTGTAGTTCCTATTCACTATTAAATCATTGTCTAATCATCATCCAAACAATCCAGCGGATTGGGGATTTTTGCTTTATAGGCGTTCGATACGTGCAGATAAATTGCCGTTGTTTTTATATCGGTATGTCCCATAAGTTCCTGTATGGTTCTTAGGTCTGTCCCTTGTTCCAGCAGGTGGGTGGCGAACGTGTGCCGGAGCATGTGCAGGTGTACCCGATGCTTTATTCCGGCTTTCCTTGCCGCTTCTTTCAATATCTTAACCAATGCGCTGGGCGAGTATTGTTCGCCTGCCTGTTCGCCCTCAAAAAGCCATTTTTGCGGTCTGTATTCCCGGTAGTAAGCCCTTAGTTCGTTGAGCAGCTTTTCCGACAGTAGGGAATACCTGCACTTCTTGCCTTTTCCGGCAATCCTGATTAGCATCCGTTCGCTGATGATGTCTTGGGGTGTCAGGTTCAGAAGTTCGCTTCGGCGTAGTCCGGCAGAGTAAATAAGAGAAATCATGCACCTGTGTTTCCGATTGGATAACTGTGCAAAGATGCTTTTCATTTCTTCCCGGCTTAATACTTCGGGCAATGCCTTGTACTCTTTTGCACGGGCTATCCCGCCATAATATTGCCGCTTGCCTTTCCGGACTTTCTCGTAATAGAACTTGATAGCGTTGATGCGCATGTTCTGCTGGGTGGCGGATATGTGCTTTTCCTTTACCATGTGGAGCATATAGCTGTTTATGTCCTCGACCGTCAGCAGGTCAAGGTCTTGCCCCTTGTGGTATTCCATGAAGTCGCTGAAATAGATTTTATAGGCTTTTATGGTGGAAAGGCTGTACCGCTTCTGTTCCAGCAGTTCGAGGTAGCCTCTCGGCAGTATGTATTCCCTTTTAGGTTTGGGATGCCGCACGTAAACCCGGCTGTAATCAATATAGGCGTGGGGCGAATAGCGGTCATAGAAATCCGGCAGTTTAAAAGCGGTGGCAGGTATGTAGGCAGAACTATTGCCTGTCTTTTCCACGTCCGTATCTTGGGCGAGCAGCAGGGCGACAGCCTGACTGTTTACATACTCTATCCGTATGTAGTCCGCACCGTTTCTTTCTTCCTTGTACAGAACGATGCTTCCTCTCTGTTTCTGAACCTTATCCATGTCGCTGAATTTTGCTTCGCTCCAAAGATAAGATAAAAATATCACTTTTTGAACATCTGTTCAAAAATAATAGAGGTTAAAAAAACAAAAGAGTATCAGGCTTTAAGCAGCGAATAGATATGGCGAAAATTTTCTGCCAGTTCGTCCACGTTCAGACCGTTCAGAAATGCTTGTTCGTATGACAGTCCTAAAAACATTTGCCGGAACAAGATAGCCGTTTTCTTCACGTCCGTGTTGCTCCTGATTTCCCCGCTTTCTTTTGCCTTCTGTATGACTTTCTCCCATAGGTCATAGTCTTGTCGGTAGATTTTCTCAATTTTCTGCCTGATACCCGGATAGTACATGCGCACTTGTGACAGGAAATGAAAGTAGTAGAAGTTAGGACTACAATCATGCGGGCTGCTATTATCGCCAATCAGTTCAACAATCCTTTTCATGGAAGCGGCTACTCCCGCCACGTATTGCCCGATGAACTCCGTCAACGTATCGGCAGGAGCGGCAAACTTGTTTTCCGGTTCGTGCATTTTTAGCACGTATTTGTCCGCCACAGCCATGAATAAATCCAACTTGTGCGGAAAATAATAAACGATACCCGTTTTTGTCACCCCGCAGGCTTTGGCAAGCGTGATGATGCTTGCTTTCTCGTAGTTCATCCTGACAAATACGCCGAACGCTTTATCTATTACTTCTTCACGGTTAGTTATTATCATACACGTTTGTTTTTAATCGGTTACGAAGATACGGATTTTGTTTTAACCATTTGTACCCCAGTGCTTTTTTTTAGTGCAAGGTGCAAGTATATATTTATATATATAGCTTGCACCTTGCACTAACCCAAAAATATTTATTATCAGATATTTGCGAGTTTCAAAAGAATGCAGTATCTTTGAACCCGAAAGTTAGGCAGACAAACACGGTCAAAGTTGGACAGGCTTAACGATTAAAAATCGTTACTGTTTCGTTACCTATTTGAAATTTTGAAAGCAAAGTAGCTGACATATAAGCGGTTAGAGTTATAGGTTCAAAACCCTGTCTCTCCGCTGGAAAGAATTGCAAAACAAAGAAAATCCCTGTAAATTAATACTTTACGGGGATTTTTTGTTTTTGGTACATAGCAAAAATAAGCATATCAAAGCATTCTTTCGGTGTACTATTCGGTGTACCTGATTGCCTTCAATGCCAGGTACACCTATTAAGTAAATAATTCATTGTTTATCAGTGCTTTGCATCTTGACTTGTTGCTCTTGGAAATTTAGTTTTGTGATTAAAAAACAAGTAAGATGGAAAGAACAACATTTTGTCTATTGTTCTACATTCGTAGGACGAAATTGAATCGGAACGGTGAGGCTCCGATAATGATGAGAATTACAGTGAATGGAGTCCGGGTTGATGCTTCAGTGAAGAAAACAATTCTTCCGGAGTTCTGGAGTGCGGCAAAAGGAAAGGCCCTGGAAAAGAAGCGTGAGTACAAGGAACTGAATCTGTATCTTGACTCTATCCGTTTGAGGATAATGAAGATTCAACGTGAACTGGAAATAGAGGAGGTATCCGTTTCTGCCAACAGTGTTCTGGATCGTTTCCAGGGTAAGGATGCCCCCGTACAACGTACTCTGTTTGAGGTTTTCCGTGAGCATAATGATAAATGTGTCCAATTGTCCGGTACGGACATGGCGCCTGCAACCGTGCAGCGTTATGAGACATCCTTGAAGCATACCCGGGATTTTGTCTGGGAGACATATCATAAGAAAGATGTTCTTTTGGATGAAGTTTCCCGCCAGTTTATTGAGGATTACGAGTTTTGGCTTAAGACAGAGAAAAAGTGTTGTCATAACACAGCCACCAAATATTTGAAGAATTTTAAGAAGATTATCCGTATTGCTTTGGCTAAGGGATGGATGAAGAACGATCCGTTTTTAGAAATTAGATTCTCATTGGATAAGGTGGAACCGGACTTTTTGGAAGATTCAGAAATCCAGAAGCTGATATCGAAGGAAATTGATATTCCACGGTTAAGTCAGGTACGGGATATTTTTGTGTTCTGTTGTTTCACCGGTTTGGCTTTCTCGGATATTCATGGTTTGAGAAAGGAACATATCGTGGAGGACTCGAACGGTGTCAGGTGGATACGAAAGGGGAGACAGAAGACCAAAATCATGTGTAATATTCCATTAATGGAAATACCATTGAAGATTTTGGAAAAGTATTCCACCAATGAATATTGTAAGAAACATGGTGTGCTTTTTCCGGTGCTTTGTAATCAAAAAATGAATGCATACCTCAAGGAACTGGCTGATATTTGTGGTATTAAAAAAACATTGACCACCCATGTTGGGCGTCATACTTTTGCCACATTTGCTCTGGCCAATGGTGTCTCGATAGAGAGCGTTGCTAAGATGTTAGGGCATACCAATGTCCAGATGACCCGTCATTATGCACGTGTGCTGGATCGTACAGTGATACGTGAGATGTCACAGATAAAGATGGATTTTCATATCTCTATTTAGAATTATCTAGTAGGAGGTTGTGTCAAAACTCTGGCACAACCTCTCTTTAGAATGGAGGAAATACAATAGCCTTCGCTCTTTGAGCTATATGACTACATCGCTGTTAATATGTGTTTTGTTGGAAAACTCTTTTAGTGAGTTCTATAGGTCTGTAAGATGCGAGCACTGGAAAAAATTATAATCAAAGATTGTTGTTTTTTCGAGAGGATGTATGATATTTTTAGTATATGATGTTTGTGTTTTCTTATTCTATAGTTCTTGTTCTTTCTAGCAGTGAAAAAAGTAAATACTGGCTTTTACTGTAGAATAATGCATAAAAAACTATTTTGATAGGATCCGTAGCTGATGGCTCGCTATTTTTGGATGTCATATATCCTAATCTGATGAAAAATAAACTTTTGCTCTCCTTGCGTATTCAACGCAACAAGTTGATACATACTAGCGAGCAGACACAAATCGGAAACCACTATATCCTCGTCAGTGGCTTGTTGCAGGAATCTTTAATTTCTTCAATTTTTATTTTGTAATATTGGCTGCTTTAACTTAATCCATAAACACAACATAGGTGTATCTTTGAATTTAGTTAAACACACATCAGCATCATTTAACGTTAGAAATCTATTCCAATTGTCAGCTTTTAATAGAGGGATTTCTACTGCTTCATCGAATAAAGTAAAGGTAGCTCCCATATCATTAAACACTCTAACAATCCTATTAGTTATAATCTCTAATTCTTTCGCCAGAATAGGTTGCTTCAAGTCGTTGTTCTTATGGAGTATAATAACCGTCTCATCTTTTGATTTTCTTTCTATCATGCAGTTAAAATATCCGAAGTATTTATAAGAAGTACTCAGGTAAGTTAAAAATTGCCCAGATTTTGTTTCGACTCTAGTTACTTGCCTTGTAATATAATCGCTAAGAACTTCATCAAAATATTCACGCGCAGATTTTTTATTGTTATTTATTGCTTCATCAAATTTTTCTATAAACTCATCTATTGAATATACTTTAGTGTTGAAATTGAAAAGTTTGTATAATGTTTTGCTCTTGAGGCGCATACCTTCGTCATCACTAACCATGCAATCGCAGTATGAGCCGAAGAAACTGTGGTAACAGTCGACTTGCATATTTCTAAACTTAACCTTCTTCCGGGTTTCTTTATTAACTCCAAATAGATCAAGAAGTATATATGACATATAATATACCGTTGCAAAATCAGTGTATGATAATCCTGTTTGAGTTAAAGAGGCTTGAATAATATCTAGAAAGGATAATCCTAATGGAGATGAGGCTAACTGCTCGTTAAAAATATTTTCACCTTCCGCTTTAATTGATGTCGGATTATATCTAGCAATAGTATTGTCTCTCATAATTTTGTATGACTCCTTATTCTCATAAAAATAGTGGGAGACGAATTTCATTAATGATGTAAAAGTTGATATGTCCATTTGGAGTTCATCGACTGAAATTGGGGCTCTTTTTTTTAGCCAATCAAAATCTAATTCACCTTTTAAATCCTTAATGCTAATATCAACAATGTTATTGATAACATTCCGCTGTTCTTCTGTTATTTGTGAAAAATCAAAATTTTCAAGCCAAGAGAAATCCTCTATTTTGCCTATAGTTTCGAAAGCATTGCGTGGGGATTGCTTTATAACTTCCTGTTTATGGTTTTCGTATATTAAATGATATCCACTTACTATCGATTGCATATATTCCATTTCAGTATATTTAATATCCGTTTTATCATCTTGCAAATCAAATAAATGAGCATTTGAGTAGAAGAAAATAAACTCATCTTTGTGAGATAATATCTTTTCACGCAAAAGAGAATACTTTTCTTCTTTTGCATTAAATAGATGACTGAAAACTTGTTTATCCAAATATATTGTAACCATAAATTGTAAAATAATAACGATTTGTTTGTTGTTTTTACCTTCTTCAATACTAAACCTTTTCGTTGTATTTCTGGAAGATTTTTTTTAATCTTCTTTGTCTTAGGAAGTTTGAAAGAAGGGTTAAATAGAGTAACAGATTGGCAATCGTTTCTGGGCTTTGTTGTGCATTGCTATCAATATCACTCTCTTTAGTACAAAATTACGAATAAAAATCAGAAGCACATCACCCCGTCCTGTGTTTTTTACGTGGAGGTCTTTTTGCCATCACCAAATAAATCCGGTTTAAGCGTAATATCAATTCTTAGTGAATTACCGACTATTATTGCTGGAATTTATACTTCAATCCATACTTCTTCCAGTTTGCTATACAGTGTTGTACGTTCGATTCCGAGCAGTTCGGTGGTAACCTTTCATTTTCTGTTTGCCTGTTTCAAGGTACGGAAAATCCTCTCTTTGTTTTCAGCGTCATTGCGCAGGGCGAAGCTGACGGATGAGGTTGCTCTCGTCATGGTAAGCTCCAGGTGCTCTTTCGTGACAAGATCTGTCTGTACCTGTAACACCGCATCCATAATTTTCTGTCGAAACTTAAGGACATTGCCCGGTCACGCATGGGCAGTAATGTCTTATTGCGCACGTCATGGATTTGCGACCCTTACTCCCAGTAGGCGTATTCTCGTTGAGAGTATAAGCCGAGTATTGCGGCATACGAAATTATCACTGCATAGAAGTATGTTATGATAACCATCTGAAAAATAGACCTGGATTTGATAACGTTTGGCAACAGACTTAACCAGTCATCTACTGAAATCTCAGTGGCTATATTACTCATGGAACGAACAATTATAACAATCAGAGAAAACGGCAGAGTGAATATCCCGAAGGGTAATGTATGGATGTCAGAAATGGAGTTGGTGGTGCTGTTCGGAGTGATAGCTCAGGTATTCCAAATTGTCATCAGAGTGATATACAAAAGTGAAACACTCACCCCTATGACAACTCAACAATGTACTGTTATTACTTTTACAAGTTGGAAGATATTCTACAATCATGAAATTATTATTGTCCTTGTGTTTTAGAAGAATACACTATTTCATCCACAAGTTATATTAAAATGGTCATTTACTACATTTTCAGTTTGGGAAGAAGTGATGGGAACAGATTGACTTACTACACAAACATAAGATAACACATCCGTCTGCCTCACCGCTTACCGTTGAAACCTTAAGAGAATTTTATGTGATTCGATTATTGTATTTAAAGATAGGCGTTATAAAATTGGCTCATGGTACATATTAGGGTAAGTATAATACTTATTTTTAGCTTTAACCTCATTCTTACATCAATTTATACCTCACCTAGGCAACCTTATTTAACTGTAACCACCACTATCTATGTATCTGTCATTCATTGGTAAATAGAAAAAATGTTTTTTTCAAATATAATCAAAACTAAAAAATGGCTTATTCTATTCATTGAAAACTGAAAGTGTTTTTTTAGCCATTTCGATTCGCTGATTAAAGAATATACGAGTTTTTTCCCAAGAGTAATATGGGAAACAAGAGGTTGATATAGGAAGCGCTGCTGCTTCTTCATTTAACAGAATCTTAACCCAAATTCTTTGGTCTCTGTCACGATAGAAAAGCCACTGTACATTAGCGGCCATTGGAGATATTTCATAATCCTTCCAATAGACTGAAACGGAATCGGGCCGGCAAACCTGTACATCAGTTTTTTCTATGCCCATCAACGACACAAAAGGTATAACTGTTTCTGCATGAGCAAAACGAAAGTTAGCCTGATAATCGGATTTCCCACTTATCACCTCTTGAGCAGAACGAATGAATTCAGAAAGCAAAGGCCAAGCGATTGCAACCGGTAACATCTTACCGACAGGTGCAGAGCTCTTACTCATATATTGTCGCAAATTCTGGGTTTGCCAATAACGATGCCATTCATCAAGTGTAAAAAGGTCTTCCAAATTTAATGGGATGCTTGTATCAGGAAGAATAGCCGCAACAGAAAATAAAGCCATGACAAATTCCTCTGCCTCTTTATCCAGATATTGTTCCGGATTAAGAAGAAACTTCTTCATTATAGGAACTGGAGATATTTTCTTGTGTACAAAAGCTTTGTATATAGGAAGCCAGTCACCTTTCTCTTTATAATTGACATAAGATTTATTCAGATCAAAAAAACGAAGGATATGATTATATTGTTTTCCTTCACTTCGCTGTACCTGTAAAGCTGGATTATGCCTTATCATGCAAGAAAGAAAAGCGTCCATACTATTTATGCTGCGGGGAACATAGGTTGCTATTGCTTCAATCTTGGCAGAATTGCTGAATAGTTGAGGATAGTTCCTTATCATACGTCCGGCAATTCCTTCTTGTTCCGTCTCGCCCAACTTTGACAATTTTCCCCATTGACCGTCAAATAATCTGGATAAACGTCGTATCATAGAGAGTAAAGCCATGCCTTCTGAGGTCAGTCCATTCTCTTGTTGGGCTGATACCAATACCTTCTCCACTTTGTCTAGGGCTTTTCTTGAAGTTGGGAAGCGGGCTCCATGTCTTCCCAGATGATTTATATAAAATGGGGTCATACCATCCCGAAAAGTAATGGACGAGTCTGTCCTATTAGGATAGGGCATGGCCGTCCCTGCATACTTCTGTATCTTAGTTTGTCCCCATATAACAGGAAAAGTGAGAGACATAAAAGTCAAAACAAATAATAATCTTTTCATATTATACCTACTTAATTCATAGGCTATAACGATAAAAATGAGGATTATGTTTGCTCAAAATCAATCTTAAGACATCCAAAATCTTCATGTCCGCAAATAGTTGAACAAACGAATAAAATACGAACCAATAATGATTATCACTATATGAAGTTACTAAAATGATTGAAAATTAGAATATTCTTTTATTAAATAAGTGGTTATCCAGATGATATATTCAGCAGATTCATTTGTTTGTCACTATTTTAAACTTTATATTTGCATAAAGAATTAATATCTATATTAAAGAACTGATTTTAACACAGAATAAATGGACAGCCTTTACTTATAAAAACAAAATGGGCGAAGTATTGAATTATATAGAATTATATAATTTTTATTGAGAAAACATTATGGAGAATACACAAGAATCCACTCAAGTGCCTTCGGCGCAAATTGAGCAGGTATCACAATTTCAAGAATCCTTAACTCCGACCTTGCTGAAGGAGAATGAGTCCGCTTATGAGTCTGTCCGTGATTTACGGGAAGCACTCAAGGCTGAGGATGTTTTGAATATTGCCCTGACCGGTCCTTATGGGTCAGGAAAAAGTTCTGTATTACACACTCTGATGTATTTGAAAGATGAAAAATGGAACTATCTGCCCATATCCTTAGCAACATTGGATGACGACAAACATCAAAAAACAAAGGATGAAGAAACGGAAGACCAACAAGAACTTCTGGATAACCAAACCAGTGAAAAATCTACAGGTAAAGATAACTTCGATGACCGGGATAATGAAAACTATAAAGAAATACTGAACCGAAGAATAGAATACAGCATTCTCCAGCAATTAATTTACCGAGAAACGATTGATACTCTACCCAATTCACGCTTCAAACGGATCACACACATTACCCCAAAACATATATCGAAATTAGCATGTGGTTTTATCGGAACGATTCTTGCATTTGCAATCCTTTTCGAACCTAGTTGGATGAGAATTGACTCGTTTTATCGTGTTTTCAGTCAAGGATTTGTTTTTAACCTAATAGGGGATATTGTGGCTCTGCTATATCTGTTATTTGTCTTATATACAATAGCACAATATGTTATCCGGATATATGGCAGTACCAAACTGAATAAGCTCAACTTTAAAGACGGCGAGATTGAGATTAAAGACGAAAACTCCATTTTCAACCGCCATCTAGACGAGATTCTGTATTTCTTCCAGGCAACTGATTATGACGTAGTGGTCATTGAGGACCTAGATCGCTTTGATACCCCCGATATCTTTCTGAAATTGAGGGAACTCAACTTCTTACTAAACAATTCGGCTGTCGTAGGACGAAAGATAAAATTCATCTATGCAGTGAAAGATGATATGTTCAAGGATTCCTCCCGGACAAAGTTCTTTGATTATATAACCACTGTCATTCCGGTTATCAACCCTTCCAACTCGAAAGACAAACTGAAAGAAGAATTGGAAAAGAGAGGGCATAAGGAGGAGATCAAAGCTGATGATTTGGAAGATATAGCCTTTTTCATAGATGATATGCGCTTGTTGAAGAATATTGCAAACGAGTATCACCAATACCACAAGCGGCTTTTTGTCAACGGTACGGAATTAAGCCACTCAAAACTACTGGCCATGATTGTGTATAAGAACTATTATCCTGATGATTTCTCAGCACTACACAACAGACGTGGAAAGGTTTATCAATGCGTATGTCATGAAACCAAACAGGAACTCACCAAGTTTGCGCTCCAGATATTGAACAAACGGAAGGAGGAGATGGCCAAACGTCGCGAAACAAAGGAAAGGAACCGACACCTGAAGGCAGGTGAATTGCGAATGATTTATGTAAACGGATATGTTACCCATATCAACGGCAATCTAATTTCTATAAAGATTAATGATAACTATTATGAAACGAGTGCTATATGGAAGGATGAGGATTTATTTAATGAGCTCATCCAAAAAGAGAGAATAGAATACAAATATTTTAATTCATATAGTATTTATACATCCCATACAAACATCCGCTTTAGCGAAATAGAGAAAAAGATTGATCCAAAAACATCTTATGCCCAACGGTTAGCCGCTATTACAACAAAAGACAAAGATTTAGCCAGGGAAGAGGAGGAACTGAAAAAGGAAGAATATCGTATCAACAGTTTTTCTTTGAAGCAACTGTTTATGCAGTTTAAGATGAATGAATGTGAAGCTTTCCAGAAAATCAAATTGGCTCCAATGATGGATCTCTTTATCCGGCGTGGTTATATTGATGAAGACTATTATGACTACATTTCTTATTTCTATCCGAACACGATTTCTCAGAATGACCGTCTTCTGCTTATAGCCATGAAGCTGGACAAAAGTCCCGAATATAATGCCAAGATAGACAAGATACAAAGTTTTGTTGCACAATTACCAACCTATGCTTATCTCAGTGATAGCGTGCTTAATATTAATCTGTTGGATTATTTGGGCAAACATACGAACATCGAACGAGAACGGTTCCTTCTATTCATGGCACGATTGGAACAACCCGTAGCTAAAATGGATTTTCTGGCCCAATATTACAAAGAGGGAAAACAAAATTATAATGTGTTTAATCACTATATCAATTGGAACGTCAATGATAGCTGGACTTCGGTATTGAACTGTGAGTACAGAGACATTCTGATCGAAGCATGGTTAAAGTTTTGTGAGAACAGCCATATAGGTGAGTTTCAAAAAACATGGTTGAAAGATAATTATGATTACTTAGCAAACAGATACGATTGCTTTGACGATAAGAAAATCAACTTTATTGCCAGTGTATGCTGTTATGAGGAATTGACAAATACTTCCAAACCCTTGTTGGAACTTATTATTAAAGGTGACAGCTATACTTTGACGAGACACAACATAAGCTTATTACTGAATCATATCAGCGATAGAGCAGGTGCAAATGAAAACAATATCACCCTAACGCGCATCAAAAGAGTCGGACGGAAAGACGTCATTGAAAGGATACAAGAAAATATGGAAGAATGCATTCAAAATGTCTTCCAGAATATATGCGATGAAGATGAAGAATCCATGCTGGAGATTTTAAATAACAAGGAGGTTAAAATGGAGGTTAAACAGAAATATCTCAAGACCCATATTAATCCTATCAATGATGTATCTAAGGTGAAAGATGACATGAAAGGTTTAGCATTTGGACTGGATTTACTAGTACCTAACTGGGATAATATAACCAATTACTATGTACAAAACGACTGTAATATAGACGATGTCTTATGGGCATATTTAGATAAACATGCGGAAATACTGGGAACAAGAAGATTTGCAGGAAGTGAGCCACATAAGCATTCGCTATTTAATAATATTATGGGTAGTAACCGGATTAGTATTAATTCCTACAAGCAGATATTCTCAGCCTTCCTGTGTAAAATGGATCTGAATGAGGAACTTTTAAATTTGGAAGATGAGCGAATCAGCTATTTAATAGATCAGAATAGCATTGAGTATACGGAGGATAATATCCGATACCTCAGCCGTCATAGTGATATACTCTATGGCAATTTTCTGTTGCATCATAAAAATGAGTTTTTAAAGGACAAAGATAAAATAGCTTATAACAAAGACCTGGCTCTCTGTTTGCTTGGTAGCTACAAGTTATCCGGCAAAGAAAAATCAGTTGTGCTCCAACAACTGAAAGCAACTTCCATAGATGTCAGTCAGAAACTCGCCAATATTATCTGTGAAATATTAACAGATTATGAAACAGAAATAGATTATGACCTGCTGAAAAAGGTTCTTGTCAAGGCATCCGTATTAGAGAAAGCAATAACAGTCATTTATCATACTATCAGACAAAACCAGGATAACCATGATGTGATTGATGAGCTATTGGCATTGTTGCCATTACCCTACAGCAAGATGAAGGAGAACGGAAAACACCCAATTATACCCGACACAGAACTGAACCGAAGCCTTTTATCATTATTAAAGGAGTGTAACTATATATCGTCTTTCTCCAAAGATAAAAACGGATTGAAGGTCAATACGAGAATTATCAAACAGTAGGAACAATTTTATGCCTTATAGAAAAAGACACGTCTTCGAAAGAAACTGAATTATCTAATAATTTGTAAGCTGAAGAAACTTTAGTTCCAAACTGCAGAAACTAAAGTTTAGCTCATGGAAACAATGTATTTCGATGTAACTCTCTAAAGATGAGGAAAATACAGAGAGTTTAAAAGATGGTAAGCCCCCGATAAAGTACCCGTATAAAAAAGAATCGCTATAGCAAATCGAACAAAGCTATAGTGATTCTGTATTTATATTCTTGTTTTTCGTTAGAGTATTATTAGAGTTCTTTGGAGTTTCCCGATTCCCAGCAATGGGGTAGCAGCTCTTTTAGGTCTTTCTCCTTGTTGGCTGCATAATACGGCAATAGTGCAATCACCTCCGTGAGCCATTCCCGGGGGTTAATGTTGGAGGCTTTGCATGATGCCAAGAGCGAACAGATTATGGCAGTGTTCTGCGCGGCTTCATGGTTTCCACAAAATAAGAAGTTTTTTCTTGATAAGGCTATCGGACGAAGGCAGTATCCATAATTTTGTGTAAATAGAAACGGGATTCAGTTATAAGTTCTCTTATATCTGGATTCTGTTTTCAAAAATAAGCATAAATTGGTTCATAATCAATCCCCAGTTAGTAATCGGCATTGTCCATTTCTTCTCAATCTCCATCAAAGCGAGGTATACCATTTTCTTCACAGCATCATCCGACGGGAATGAAAGCTTTGATTTAGTGTACTTTCTGATTTTTCCATTCAGATTTTCAATGAGATTTGTTGTGTAGATTATTTTCCTGATTTCCAATGGAAACTGGAAGAAAACAGTCAGGTCATCCCAGTTATTCCTCCATGAGAGGATGGCATAAGGGTACTTCCCTCCCCATTTCTTTTCCAGATTATCCAGTTCCACGGCAGCAGCCTCCTTGTTGGGCGCGTTATAGATGTTCTTCATATCGGCTGTAAACTCTTTCTTGTCCTTGTAAACGACATATTTACAGGAGTTCCTGATTTGATGTACAACACATATTTGCGTGGAAGACTGAGGAAATACGGCACGTATGGTGTCGGTAAACCCGTTCAGGTTGTCAGTGCAGGTAATCAGTATGTCCTGTACTCCGCGGGCCTTCAAATCTGTCAGGACACCCATCCAGAATGAAGAACTTTCTGATTTTCCCACCCACATGCCAAGGACTTCTTTCAAGCCGTTCTGTTTCAGACCGACACAGAGATAGACAGTCTTGTTGATGATTTTTCCGTTGTCACGAACCTTGAATACAATACCGTCCATCCAAACGATGAGATAGACAGGATCCAAAGGGCGGTTCTGCCATTCCTGAGCAGCCTGGTTGACTTTGTTCGTAATGATGGAAATGGCTGATGTGGACAGTTCTATTTCATAGATTTCACGCATCTCCTCTTCAATGTCGGACACGCTCATTCCTTTGGAATATAGGGAGATAACAAGTTTTTCTATGGAAAGCCCACGACTCTCGTGTTTGGGAACAACTATGGGATTGAATTCACCGTTACGGTCACGGGGAATAGGTATGACCGCTTCACCGTGTTCAGTTTGGATTTTCTTGGGGTAGCTGCCGT
The DNA here is from genome assembly GCF_020091505.1 of Bacteroides faecis. NCBI lineage: Bacteria > Pseudomonadati > Bacteroidota > Bacteroidia > Bacteroidales > Bacteroidaceae > Bacteroides > Bacteroides faecis. Next base: position 3,357,592 of record NZ_CP081916.1, read on the forward strand.
TACGGGAATTACCGCTGTTATGACCGGAAACCGAATTCTTCTCATAACCCAGATGCGCATCCATCTCACCTTCAAGCATTTTCTCCAATACCTGCGCGTGTAACTGCTTCAGAAACTTGCTGACATCAGCTTCTGTCTTGAACTGGCTAAGGAACTCCTTACTTAATACCTCATCAGGCACTACATGATTCTTCTCTTTCATAATTTTCTTCATTTTGCAAAGCTATTAAATAAAAAATACGGAACCCATACTGAATCCCGTATTTTACATTTACACAAAATATTTTATAGTGCCCGGACGAATCGCATTTTCGGCCAGATTATTATCTATTTTAAGCCTGCCGTCTTTCAGATAATTCCTCATACGTGGCCAAAGTTGATACGCGTAAGCGATAGCTTGCCCCATCCGGCTTTTAGGAAGCACTTTCGGATAGGCTGTTTCCATCCATTTTTCCAGTTGCTCAAGTATGGGAAGTGCCTGTTCCTGTCTTCTAAGCATGCGTTGCTCATAAGTGAGTTCCTCCTGGTCGGCAATCTGTTCGATCCGATAGAGTTGCTGTATTTGAGCCAGAACATATCCGGCCAGGGATTCATTCTCTTCTTTGGCAACCTCGTAATGTCGCCTTATGTGGGCAAGGCATCCGACAAGGCACACCTCTTTCTTACCCTCAAAGATGTTGTAGGCCGCATAGCCGTCACTTTGAAGATATCCTTTGAAGGTTTGTAATAATTTCCAGGCTGTTTCCTGTGAGCGGGAACCGTCATCATAATGAAAGAAGACCAATCCATCCATAACCGCCCTGACTATCCACAAGTATTCCTTAACCGCTTTATGATTCTGTTTGTTGATAACCGGTAATGTCGTTTCGTCCACCTGGATATAGTCGGCCTTCAATACCTGTTTCTTCAACTCTTCATAGAGAGGTTTAAGTAATTCACAGGCAGGTTTGAACCACCCCTGAAGCGTGTTTTCCGAGATCTTCAGGCCTAAATGGTGAAACTCACGCACCTGACGATAGAATGGTACATGATATTCATATTTTTGCAAGAGGATTTCAGTGAGCAGGCTGGCACCGGGAAGTCCCTTGTAGATAGGCAATAGCGGAAGAGGGGCTATAATAACACTGCCCTGATGCCCCTGAGGCAAACTTATATTGTCTTTCAGGCCATACTTGGGACGTATGATCTCTTTTACGTATAATTTGCCCGGTTCAAATTCAAGTGTACGTGTGCGTTCCTCGCCTATGCGCTTGTATTTATCCGGATCGACTCCTTCGGGTTCTATGACAATCTCCACTACAGGAAGGCCATCCAACATGTTGCGGTTCTGACGCACTTTCTTTTTGGGAGTCGTCGAGCAGACAGGTTCTTGGGCTGCGGCTTCTTCCGGTATTTCGTGTTCCAACGGCTGAACAGGTGGATCGAACAGTGATAGCTGGTTCGGATCCAGATGGGCTAATTTCTCGCTCTTACGGCCGAATAACTGACGATTTAACCAGGCTACCTGAGCCAGCAGTTCCTGAAGCTTATTTTGCAGCTGTTCGTTCTGCCGGGTCAGACGCTCGATTGACTCAGACTGGGAGCTATTAGCCTGCTGGAGTGTGGCCACCAAAAGTTCTAATGTTTCTGTCTGAGTCATTCGTCATACCTGTTTTGAACAATACAAAAATACAGAAAAGCAACCGTATAATCAAGGTTTCACCTGCTGTTTTTCAGTACTGCATGTCACTTTTTCGTAACGCTTTCAGACGTTTGAGCCTTTTGGAAGGTTCGTCGTTGATTCCCTCTACCATCAGAACCAGGTCACGCCACTGCATAGGGTACGACTTGCTTTCTTTGTCATAAGAGGGAAGGCGGAAAGTGCCTTCTTCAAGTCGTTTTATGTACAAAACCAGTCCGCCATCTTCCGCGTGTAGCAGTTTCATTGTAGTGCGCTGGCGGTTGATAAAGATAAACACATCACCTAAACGGACATCATATCCCATTTTATCATGAACAACCCCGCATAATGAGTTCATACCTTTACGCATATCTGTCTTACCCGGACAGAGAAAGTAGCGCATCGTGTCATTCAGGCAAAACATGGCGATTGCAGAGTTGAGTGAGCAATTGCATGGCCGCCTGGGATTCAGCCATACCACTGAAGTGGGCGATAATACCACCGGGGAACTCTATCCGGATCTCACCCGTTTGTATAGCGCCACTATCACAGGCAGAGTGGGAAGCAGGTGAAGAGGTGAGGCTAACCGGTGCAAACTCCTCTAAAGAGGAAGAATGCCTATCCATATGATAACGCCTCGATAGGCCAAACTTTCCTTTCCAATAGTAAAAGCTTGATTCGGTATAGGCTTCATTTATACAGAAGTCTTTTATCGTCAAACCGCTACGCTGTTGACGAGACAGGATTTCAATGAATTCTTCTTTACTCATTTTTTGCATAGTCTTTTTTCTGGCAAAGATCGAGACTTAAAGATACAAAGACAACGGGTACTTTATCGGGGGCTTACAAAAGATGTAGGTAACGATTTGGTGATGGAAGTCCTACTTCAGGTTGCACAGCTTTGCATAGTTTCAAACAACTCATATACAAATATAACTATAATTTTTATAATAAGCAAGCTGTAATATACAACTTACTTATTGATGAAATAAAATTATTGAATATCATTTTTTCTTTCTTTTCCTTCCACGTTGTACATATCGGATAGTTGTACGACAAGACTTTGTTATTACCTCTTGTTTTAGAAGATCTTTATTTTGTTCCTGAAGTTTTAAATTTTCAGCTTTTAAAACTTCTAATTCCTTATCATTATCGTCTTCTTTTTGTTCTTCATAATTTGGTATTGCAATTTTAGGAATTCGAGGCAATCCTTGTCTTTGTATATACAAACTGTATTTTTCTGTTATATAAGTTATAAAAGGCATAAGAATACGTCCCTTTTTGTATTGTTTTATATCATTATATTCAGCTATTTCCATCTCTTTAAATGAAAATGTATAGAATTTATTCTTGTATAAAGGACCTATTTTCGCCTCATTGTTTCGTTCTGAAAAATTGCCATACTGCGCTTGAAAATCAATTTTAGGATTAAAAGGTTGACAATTTATTAAATATACTTTTTTCATTCCGTTACGACCTACACAATCACATGCTGGTCTAATATTTATTTTGCATTGTCCATTTATATCAAAAAAATCACCTGTGTTTGAACTTTCAATATCAATATTTTCAGTAAAACGTTGCGCCTTTAATATTGTTTGTACTTTTAGAGTTTCACATTGAATGTTATCTTTTATAATTTTATCCTTCTCAAACTGTACAGGTTGCATTCTTGCAAGTATATTTTGTGTTAAAACCTGTGCAAGTTCTTCATTCGCATTTACACCATCAAGAGCCGAAGTTTCCCATAACACTTGAGGCCAATGAACATCACCTGCAAGTAAATCCTTGAATAAATTAGTTTTTGCATTTAAAAATGCTCTATCCCATTCTTTTAAAACATAAATTGATGGCATAGCATTTATCCATTCTTCAATCTTTTGGAAAACTAAAACATTGTTATCTATAACAATGTCACTTTTAGACTTTACAAATATAGGTCTACTAATGTTATCTTTTATAACACGCTTCTCTTTTAATATATTAATAATACTTTCTTCTGCTTTATTACTAAATATGAATATAGGAAGGAAACATTTATCTAATATTTTCTTTAAAAAATCGACAATACAATTTTCATTTTCCTTTTCTATAACTTGACTATTTGGAAGAGGCATCCCATCTTCACTGGTCAAGCTATAAAGTTCCCAATCAAGAAGAATAAAATTTAAATTCTTACAATGCTCTAATATCTCTTGGTTGGGGATAGAATTCCTTTTTATTAAAGGGATATTTTTATTTTCAAGAAGATCCACAATTTTCGTAATACGATCTTCTCCATTAGTTACATTAACTTTATCATCGATAACTAATCCAACGCCAGAAAATAATTCCTCAATATTCATTATTGTCCTGTTTAATAAATGTTACAACGAAATTAGCTCCTTCAAGAACTTTCTCACTTTTTATATTTGCTAAATCGATGAAATAATCATTTCTTTCCATTAATTTTCTAGAAATATAAAGTCCTAGTCCACGCCCTTCTATTCCTTTTGTTGAATAAAATGGTTCAAAAATATATGGAATATCATCTTCTCTTATGCCAGGCCCGTTGTCTGAGAAGATCATTTGACAAGAATCACCATCTAAAGTAATATGAATCTTTTTATCGAAATGCCCCTTGACATCCATCCAATAAATGGAATTATCAAATAAATTTATAAATAATTGAAGTAAATCTGCGTCTGTACATGTAGCTACTAGTGGAGAACCTAACAGGATAATTTCTACAGAAATTTGATGGTTATCTAATGTTCGTTTATATATTCTAACAACTTTATCTAAAATATCCTTAATGCGTATTTGCTTTCTTCTTTGCTTAGAAGATGTAAATAGCAATTGCATATCTTTCATTTGATTCTTGACATATGAAAATATTCCAATTAATTTCTGTAATTCACTTGTCAAGTTGTTATGATTGAAATTAGGCAGAGTGCTAGCACTCATCAGAGCCATTAATTCATCAACACCTTGATTAAGCATTAGCATAATATCGTGACTTGATGTTTCTACAGATAGACCTACAGCAGCAAGAGATTCTGTTTGTTTTGCTCTTGTTTCAAGATATTTTCGTTCTATCTTGTAAGATTTTTCCAATTGCCCAATTAAACCTAATGCTTCCTTATTTTCTTTGAAATGCTCCTTTAAGTCTTTAATTTCTTTTTCTACTTTTTCTTGACGTGTATTTTCTATTTTGTCTTTTTCTTTATTATCATCTAGATATTTCTTGTACACTACAATCCTAAGATATGATAAAAAAGTACGTATAATACAAATAAAATCTGATGTGTAATTTTCATCGTCAATGAGACCTTCACGATTCGTTTTGTCTTTTAAATGAGAGTTACCAAACTTTGTAATTTTAATACGCCCAATGATTTGATCATTACTGAAAAAACTTCCGGCACTGATGGTTCCACGACTTATATCAACTTGCAGCCAATCATCCTCAGGATCTCCATATGGTAATACTCTTATCTCATCTCTTAAAAGATAAACACGATGTCTTTTTACTATTTTTTTTGCTTCTTCTACTAAAGCATATTTAGACGGTTCTTTTGCATTAAAGTCAAATATGTAAAAATCAAATTTGAAATCACCAAAGTCAGAGATTGGTCTATAAATTCTTTTTCTATCCTCAAGTGTACTGAAATGATCTCTAAAAACTCTATTTCCTTTGATAGCACTATCTTCTATACTAAGTTCCTTATGTATATCATTCTGATTATATATAAATAATCCTTGAGAGGAATCATATAAACCATTTGTTATTTTAATAACACTCTGAGTTTCAAATAGATTTTTTAAAGTAATATTAGTATTATCTTTCCCTCTTGTTACAAATTCACCATCAAAATATAGTCCAATATTAAAATTATATTTAGAAGCATTCTCTTTATGCTCTCCTATGATTTCATCAAAAAGATTCTCAAAACGAAAAAAGCTATCAGTTATACCTTCAATTTTTTTCTTATTCCATGTTCCTCTCAAATTGCTAATGACAATACGTGTTCCATGTTCATTATCGTCATAAATTTGGTTATTTATGTCTATTCTTCTTTTTGTAAAAACAGAGGGAGAAGTTGTAATTAAATTGAACTCTAAAGAATCCAGATATAAATCATCCGTTTGTTCTGATTGACTTAAAAAGTTATCATCATAATCTTTTAAATCAAAACAAAGCGAATATTCATTATTTGTACCTTGAGCCCTTGTCGTTAAATCTATTGTTTTTCCAAGTTTAAGCATTGCATAACGGCCAATACCCTTCTCGCCCTGTATTATTCTTTTTTTTAAAGCTGTTTTACGCACCTTTCCATCCCTCGAAAATTTATTAGGTGTTGCAGGGTTCATCCAAGATTTCTCAATAATAGTTTTTGTCATTCCGGTACCATTATCTTCTATCACTATTCGTGAACTAGGAGTAACCTTATAATCTTTAGAAAAGTTCTCAAAAGAAACCTTTACCCAATCAGCATCTGCATCATAAGAATTTTTAATCAATTCTATTACTGCAATCTGCTCATTCTTAATAAGTTGATCTCCTAGCATAGTGAGTAACCTAGCATATGGACGTATTTTTAAACTTTCATTCATTTTTTTCGGGCAAATATTATAAATTCTTCAGAATAAATTTTACGACTATTTTTATTAGTTGTGAATTTACCATATTTATCTCTATATGGAGTCAGAATTTTGTTAGATATTTTTCTTCTGTTTACATCTATGTCATAAAATTCATTCGATAAAAGAGACTCTATTAAATGTCGAGCATTGTCTATCTTCACTCCTTTATATTCGGTATTTCCTATTACAAATAGACAAGCTCCACCTGCATTCAACATTTTAAATACCTTTCGAACTACTTTTTGCATATCAATATAATATTGAGCAACAGCACGTGCTTTAGCTTTATCTAAAGTATATAATTTGAATACAATATTACTACCAATACCGTTAAGTTCTTTTATGTTATTTTCGAAGTTTTGCGAGTGATATAGACTTCCGATAGTACCTTCTCTAAAGGTTTTATAATCATTTGTAAAGTCCAACCACAATGTTGATAATTGGTGCAAATCGGCATACTCATATGAAGTCACATAGGGAGGACTTGTTACGACTAAATCAACAAAAGGTTTATCAATAACACGTTGTAAAAAATTCACCGTTTCTATTATTGCAAGATTTTCTTTTTTAATTAAGTTTTGTACATTAGCTTTTTGCATCATGAGTACTTGTTCATGAAATGCTAATATGACATCTTTCTCTTTCTTGTGAGGATCAATTTGAGGTTTTATAGATTTAGTCAACCAGCGTGAACAGGATTTGAGTATATTAGAAAATGCACACAAGAAAAATTTTCTATATTTACCTTCCGTTACTACAAAATGTATGGAATGTTTTAGTTTTACCAAATCATCTATTTGTTTATTACTAAACCAATATAAAATCCGTTCATTGTTTGATATTGCATCACATATTTCCCCTTGATAGCACGTAAAGTGTTTTACAATACAACTATAATATTCTTCAATCAATGTATTATCATACGCTTGACTTTTAACTTCTGCAATTAGAGTAGCAACAGGATTGATATCACAGCCCCAAAATTGTTTATTATTACGTACTGTTTCATATGCAACAGTACCGCAACCACAAAAAATATCAGCAACAATGTTTACAGGAATTTGCAAATTGGTAGCATATTGAATGGCTTTGGTTGTTATAAATGCTGGAAATTTAGCGGGATAAGCATGAATACTGTGCATTCGGTTCTCACGTTCATCTCCCATATTCCAATCCGTCTGTATTGGTATATGATCTAAATCTATAATTTTATAATTACAATTTGTTACTATCATATTATATATTCTTCAATTATAATCTACTGTCAAAGACATCAGATTACTAATATTGTATCCATTTGATTTTTACATTTCTCAATTTGTACTCCCTTTCAAGAGTATATAAAAGACTTAACTCAAATGTTCAACGGACAAATATAAATATTTGTTTGGTAACGACGAAATTAAAGCTCATTTTTTATAGTCTCTTGTTCTATCTCAATAGAAGCGTCATGGAAATCCATTATATAGATGCTTTTTACATCAATTTTCCATATTGGCATTGGTTGCTCAACGGTTGAGTAACCAATGGCCTTATAAGATCTCCGTAATATTGCACCATAAACAATAAAAATAAGGTCAATATGAATAACAGAAGAACTGCACCGGGTGGACAAACAGCCCACATGCTTAGTGCCATACTCGCTAAAGTTACCAACATTGAAAAGTTATTGGCTCCGGCCGTACATAATTTGCCGGACAGTGAGATACTGGATTCAAAAGGCGTGCGCCTGCTCACCAAGATGTCGGACAGGACACTTTTAAGACGGCGCAATGATAGGACACTTCCCTTTCACAGAGACAAGGGGAAGATATATTACCGCCGTTCGGACGTACTCCGTGCCATGTTACTGGAAAAAGAAGAACACTCTAAAAAATAAGCGTTATGAAAAAGATGATTAAAATTGAAAGCGGTTCTTTCGCTGCACTCGTGAGAAGTTATAAGAAGTCGTTGAACATGCTGGCCGTCCTGCAACATATCTGTCAGGAAAATGATGTGGCGCTTTCCATGCTGCCCGATGAAGTCTGCGAACTGATAAATCTCAATCCGGCAGAGATTGAGAAACAGCGTTTGAGCGGACGGTTACGTTTTGCGGAAGAAGAGAACGGGACAAGGCATTATTCGATTGTGGATATAATCAATTTGAAGGATACGATTGATTGCAAGGCAATAAACAGGCAGGTTGAAGAGCTTTCCTTTGAGGAAGAAGAATGATGTGTTCCATTCCCCATAGACAAGGGCACGGCTGGCAAGGTCGGATTTATCCGGGTGCCAGCCGTGCCTTTGTCTTTTCCTGAAAAGCGGCTCTTTGCTGTAACTTGCGGAAGTGAAGCCTGCGTAGCTTCCGGGGGGGTACAGCAATGTGCCGTGGGAAAAGTACCTATATTAAGGTTATTTTTTGCTGAGATTGCAACAATCAAGGGGATTCGGATTTATTTTGTTTTTCCAGTATTCGTAATGCTCCGTCACATCTTCACAAACAGTCAACTGCTTAAATCCGCTGATTTGTTCGAGGTATTTAATCTTCAGTTCAAGCGGCAGGTGCTGATAACCACTTTGTTTGAAAGTATATTCCGAATAGTCAATATTGAACCATTGTTTTATTCAGGTATTCACTCTTAGAAATTCCACTAATATTTTGTCACATTTGATTGTATTTAATTTTTTGAAATCTATGTATTGCGGAATAAAAGGTGATAATCTTAAAGATACGTCAAAATTATGTTGCTGTAATTTCTCAAGCGCATTTATCCTTTGTGACGGCACGCAGGCCCTTTCATATGTCCGTGACAGATCATCGTCCATCGTTGTTATGGATATTTGGATATGTGCAAGTTTTTTGTCCATTAATCTGATATATTTATCATTAGCCACCATTGATGACTTGGTGACTATCAGATAACCGACACCTTGTTTGTTCAGTTCCTTTATAGCTTCATAGGTTACGTGGCAGCGGCTTTCAATGGGCTGGAAACAGTCAGTCATACCTCCAAGCCTGACGATGGAACCGGATGGAATTTTACGGATAACCTTTAATACCTTATTAATATCCGCTACTGCCGGATGTTCCGCATCTCATAGTTTGCGGAAGTTCAACAAGGATTTTGCGTAACAATAGGAACAATCATGATAACAGCCTTTTCCGTAAAGGTCTAAACGTGTCGGATAATTACATTTTTCTCCTTCATTTCCTCCGACTGATTTATAAAAGGATTTATATTCGGAATGCCCTGGAGAGGACTGGATATTCTTTTGTCTTTTCAATTCCATAATTATTGGGTTATTAGATGATACATTAAATATATACCCGACATCCATAACGACAATCGGGTATATAATAGAGTAAGCCGTTTTCCTGTCGGCTATGCGACAGAAAAACTATTTTTCTTGCCTTTAGACTTAATGGAATCAACATGCCGGGGTGTCTGCTTGGTTTCTTGTTGTTTGCCCTTTTTCGGTTCATCCAACTTCGGTTTGTATTCACGGGCGTTGCGCCCTATCAACAGTTGGTTGCTCTTGTTGCTGAAACGTACATCATCGGAAAACACCCTGCCTTTGTAGCGCATATTCTCAACGAACACCATTTCATGGTTCTGGAGCATCTTCTTCTGTTCAGGTGTGATTTTGGCACCCATGATAGTGTCGTTGACCTTCAGTTGTTCGCCGGACTGCTTGAATGCGATGTCCATAATTCTCGGATCAACGAAAGCGACACCTGAAAGCAATGTGTCGTTTTTGCGCTGTATGTCGTTGATGGGAAGCTGTCCGCCTGACGCGAGAATTTGCTTCTGTTTGTCATCCAGCCTTTTTCCGTAGATATAATCGGGTATCTTGATGGCATCCACCGGCATGGTAATGATACGGTTGCTCGGTTCATGAAAGGACACATAACAGTTGCAGACCGTTCCCGTATGGGTATCCTTCATCTCCTTGACTGTTCCCAAAGTTCCGGTGTCTTTAAGCGACTGCTTTTCCTCGTCGGTGAATACTCCTTTATAGGCAGGCAGGTCATACTGCGGTTTGTCGAGCCTGCTTAGAGTTTTCAGTTGCACCTTGCCGTCCTCCCCTTTGACACAGAGGAAACAGGCTTCTCCCATATCCTTCTTTTCACCGTTCACTTCCTTACTGATGGGAAAAGCCTTTGAGGTAATTCTTCCTTTCAGCATTTCGCCCATGCAATGGTTGTCAAACAGCAGTTGCTTGTCAATTCCCAGTGCGGAGAGCTCTTTCCACGGGAGCTGGTGTTCATCGAACTTATACCGGCGGGCAAGTTTGGCGATACGCCCTTCATCGTTGAGTTCGCTGTTCTCCACCAGTTTTTTGCCTTCCACTCCGGGGTCTTCCCCTTTTCGGATCTGAACTACGGCATTCAGCGTCTTGTCCAATACGGCGAGAGGTATCAGGAAGAAACTAAAACTTGTGGGATTTTCGTACTGGTTCTTGAAATTAGTGAAGAATAGTTCCAGCGGTGAGGTACGGTCCAGTTTAAGGAAACTGCTGCTGTTCTTTTTGTCGGGTGGCACGATTTCGAGACTGCCGTCCTGCTCGTTCATTTTGGAAACGACTGCGGTCTTGTTCGTTCGCTTGTCAAGGATGGCCATTACATGCTCGTCCTGGCTCTGTTCTTGTTGTTCTTGCTTTTTCTTAGCCATAAAATCAATAATTTAAGTGATACAATAATTAATCAATACCGGGTAAACTTTAGCCCGTCGGTGCGAATGTAGAGGTTTAATTGATAGGTTATTATGGTTTAGGACGCAGTGGGAATGAATGGCGGCATTTGGCATTTCTTGGCGAGTTATACAAATAAGATTTAGAGATTGCAATTCAGAAACTAATAGTATAAAAGTCAAAAAGTTATTGTTTTTTTACTATATTTGTACATGAACATTTTTATAAAATATATCAAATGGATACAAATAACTTATCCCACTTAGCTAAAATAATTTCAGACTTAGCCAATAGTAATCTTGAACAGCTACAAGGTAAATGTCAAGATGAAAAAGATATGCAGGATTATTATTTAGGTATTTTACAAAAACAAGCCCTCTTATTGTTAGACTTATCTACAATTCTGAAAAATAGGCAAAGCAAATATATATCAACGCCATATATTATTCTTAGGAGTTTATTGGATGATTTCATGCATCTTATGTATTTGGAACTTTCTAACAATAAGGAAGAAGAGATTATTAAAATTAATGCCGAAGCATATAAACATTGTTTTGTTTCTTTGCAAAACTTAACGGATTCTAATTATGAACATTTTGATGGTAAATACCCTTTTTATTTAAAACAAGAAGAAGTGGAAAAAGTAAAAAATCAATTTATCAATAAAGATAAAAATAAGAAATATTTTAAAGAGATTACAAGGTTTAAATTTAAGTCATTTATGACTTTCAATACATTGGTTGGTCGAATCAACCATTCTCGTGAAATAAAGATTTATAGGGATAGAGCATATTATTTATGGAAAGAGTTTTCTGAATTCGTCCATTATTCAACTTTCTCCTTTAAAATGGAGCAACAGGATACTCCTGAAAATATGAATAAAATAGATGAATCATTCCAATATTGTTATAATTCTATTTATCTGTCGTTTAAATATTTCGCCTCTGAATATGATCTAAATTTTATAGATAATGAGGCATTAAGAAAGAGATATGGTATTATACTTCCATAATTATGGTAAAAACGCCCAATTAGAGATAGGAGCATGGCAGGCCGGTCGGACTTGTCCGGGTGTCTGCCATGCTTTTATCCTTTCCTGAAAACGGCTCTTTACGGCAATCTGCGGAAGTGAAGCCTGCGTAACTTCCGGGATTACCGTAATGTGCCGTGGGAAACGTACTGTTACGACAAACGGCTATGCTTGTGGCTTGGAACCTTCATCACCGCCCAACAAGTGCTTAAGTGCCGGATCATTCTCTATACGGAATAGCTCGTTCTCAATAAGTTCGACAATATCTTGTTTGATTTGCCGATAGTTGTTCTGTATCTGTTCCTCCATTGTATCATTGCCATTCTCATCCAGAAAGCTGCTGATTTCCGGAATGGGCTGATAGGCTGCGGTTTCCTTTTGGACTGCATCATTATCCACTACTATCTGCGCATGAAAAATCTTCTGTTCTATCGTTTCATCGAAATTGTCGGCTACCGCACCGACAAACATTCCCTGGCTCAATGTACTGATTTTGGATGCAGGTATCAGACTGTCTAACTGGGTGTTGATTGATGTTGATGTATCGTTGCGGTTGATGCTCATAGATTCTCGTTTTTGCAGGATTTTCCCGAACCGTTCTGACAAGTTTTTTGCCGTTTCACCCACTACCTGACCACTGAAAACATTGCCCACAGTTGACATGATTACAGCGGCCTCCTTGTCACCGTAATCGCGCTTTAACTGGCTAAAATCTTGAAAACCTAATACAACTGCCACCTTGTTGCTTCGTGCCGTGGCAATCAGATTATCCAAACCTTTAAAGAAAATGGTGGGTAACTCGTCAATAATCACACAACTTTTGAGTTGCTTCTTCTTATTTATGAGTTTAACGATTCTCGAATTATAGAGTCCCAATGCTGCTCCATAGATTGAAATTCTGTCGGGATTGTTGCCCACACATAATACTTTCGGTTCTTTGGGATTATTAATATCCAGCGTAAAGTCACTGCCGGACATTACCCAATAGAGTTGCGGACTTATCAGTCTGGATAACGGGATTTTAGCACTTGCAATTTGGCCATAGGCTAAGCACCCGGCGCCTTTCCATTTGTTACAATGGTAGGTTTCCAAGCACTCGCCTCCGAACCGTGCATACAGGTCTCCCCGTACACGGCTCTCCACCTTATCATTCAGTCTAACTTTCCCGAATGTATTTTGTGATGACATACTGAACATACTGCTAATGTTTTACGGTTACGGGAAATCATTTTTATTTCCCAATCACTTTTACCTTTCAAGTCTTTGAGTTTGCGAACATGATGCATTTCAAGATTGTCGGTTGCACCGCAGTTTTCACATACACGTGCATTTAGTCTTGTAATCAATCCATTTCTGCCACCCGTTATAGCGACTGTGTTAGGTAATCTGTCATCTAAATTACGGTTCGGTAGTTCCTTGCGTTTGAAACCTTTGTCATAAAACTCACGTCTGACCTCATACCCTTTCTTGTTTGTGTATGGTATGGAGAATACACCGTTTTTCTTGTACTTCGCAATAATCTTCTTTTTGGAAGTAGTGTATTTTGCGGCGTATGTCTTGTACATACTATACTCCATAATGTTGTAGAAAGAGTCAATAACGGGGCTGTTGTTTGCTATCGAGTAATAGTTGTAGAACCCCATGATTTCAGAGTTATATTGACTTATAATCTCCAAATCATCAAGACATCTCATATATGGACGACCTTTTGGCTTCCAAACTTCTTTCCCGTTCTGCTTGGTAATTTTAACAGCATCATATTCAAGAAGTTTCTTTCGCATTGTTTCGGTAGTCACATATAATACTATCTTGTGGTCTAACGACCTTGTCAAATGACCGTTCTTATCTCTGCGTGTATCATTGGATTTTCGCACAAAGACATCATAACCAAGAAATTTAGCGTGTTTTCTTGTATTGGTAATCAGAGTTTTTTCGTCAGATAGTTCCAACTTCAATTTATCAGCCATAAATTGCTTTATGTCCTCTTTGATTTGGATACAATCTTGCTTGCTACCGATTACTCCAATTAGAAAATCATCTGCATATCTTATGTATTTCAGTCGTTTGATACTGTCATCCATTTCATCACCGGCAGGATATTTCAGTCGTTCTTTGACTATTTCTCTAATTTTTGCAAACAATTGTTTACGTTTCGTTTCATCAACAGTGTTTCGTAGTTTTTCAACTAACTTGGCTTTACGATGTCCGAGTTGTTTTGCAATCGGATTATCCTTGCGTCTTTTTCCCTTGTCGAATTTTGTGATGTACTCCTTGATATACTTATCGAATTTGTCAAGGTATATGTTCGCCAATATAGGGCTTATAATACCACCTTGCGGAGTTCCACTGTATGATTTGTGGAATACCCAGTCTTCAACATATCCCGCATTCAGGAATTTTCTGATAAGTCGGATAAACCTGTTATCGGAAATCCTTTCTGAGAGAATGGCTATCAATACTTCATGGTCTATGTTGTCGAAGAAGCCTTTAATGTCTCCCTCGATAAACCACTTAGTGCCATTGAACGACTTTTGAATACTTGAGAGTGCAGTTTGAGGACTTCGTTGTGGTCTGAAACCATGTGAGGTGTTTTCAAAACTGCCCTCATATATAGCTTCCAAAATCATTCTGATAACCTCTTGCAGAAGTTTATCCATAAATGACGGAATACCCAGCGGTCTCATCTTTCCGTTTTTCTTCGGAATGTAAACTCGCTGTGAGGGTTTAGGCTGATACGTCTCGTTTTTGAGCGTATCAATCAACTGTTCAATATGGGATATACTGAAGCCGTCAACGGTTTTTCCGTCAACTCCTTTGGTCATATTGCCTTGTTTGGCATATATGCGCTGGTAGGCTATGTAGTACATCTGTTCATTAAACAGTATCCGATACAAACGTTCGAACTTGTACTCCAAGTCGGAACTATGTTGTGTTAGACTGTTTAATATCTTTTCTGGATTTCTTTTCATGTCTCTCACATTTTCCAAAATTAACATTAAACGATAATGGCTGCTTCCCTTCGCCATGTACAAGGCTTTCCCTTGCTCGGACTACTACGGAAGCTCTGTTGCCATATGGGTTACCCCACTTAGGCAATCCCCATTTAGACATATAATAACTTTTTGGCTTGATAGATTGTCGGATACGACTTTCGTCCTTTACTATTTATGTAGTTGCTCTGTGATAAGTTCTTTTGCCCAATCGACCTACAAGGAGAAGTTGGGTATCACAGCATAACGTTTGTAACTGTCTTCCGTTAAGGCTTAACCATCGAGCCGCTTGGACTATCGTTCAACCAGTATAGGTTTTATCCTCATATCTATCGTTTCATCTCGCCACTCGGTCAAGACTTGACAGTTAGTCCACTTGTGGCTTTACCGACATGCTACACTCCCCATCGTCTTTCGTTGAATGGATAAGTCGGCTGGTGATAGGTTATTATTTCAAAGAACACGAACCTAATAGCTTGCCAAAGCTATATTTATTATATGCCCTTATGGGCGCACCTGAAGCTGTTCACTCGCTCCCCCTTTCCATGCGTCAATAAACGGACTTAGATAGTTCTCCAAATCGGGGTAACTTGTCAGAATAGTAAAGACATCTTCATACCTTTTATTAAGTAATTCAATAGCATGTGGGAACGTACAGAACTTGCCACCTTCATAGATTTTCAAAAACCAAATTATGGCCGTAAACAATACTATCGGAGATTCCACAAAGAAGTCTCCCTGCTTCTGTACCCAACTTTTATTGAGGTTCAACATGATGGTATAACTGGATTCATACGCATCCGAAATATCCGTCATCAGTTCGGGAGCCAGCGGATTACAGCGGTGGCTTTTCCTTGGATTGTCGAAGTTGATTACATAAAATTTAGGTGGTATCTCATAACGGTGTCTATACTTAATCAGATGGTTATAAGCGATGACTGACAGGTCATCAAACTTGAAATCATATATATAGAGCGCATAGGACTTCTCGATTGCCTGCTTTATATAATTGTTGACTACGGCATACGACTTGCCGCTACCCGGCGTGCCTAAAATCATGCTTGCACGGAACGGATTCACTACATTAATCCAACCTTTCCATTCTTTGCCTTTATACCAGAACTTGGTCGGCAGATTGACGGAATACTCGTTTTCCATGAGTTCTATTTCCTGCATGAAGGATTCATTTTCCCGGTTGAAAACATCCTCCAACAAGTTGTTCTTCAACAAACGACTTATCCATAAACCGGATGCCAGCAGACAGAAGAAACCACCGGTCAGTGTTGTGGTATAAAGTACCGCACACACACCGGATGATGCACTAATGGATAACAACCACCAATTCAGGAAAAAGAGTATGGTACCCGCAATCGCCGCAATGATAATCTGCCTTCATGTGATTTCATGCTTTTTCACTCCCTTGTTGCCCATGCAGGACAGACCGAGGAAGAGGACACAAAACAACTTTGTGTAAAGCAAGGATGAAAACAGCCCGGTGGTACGTTGGAAATTGGATAGTATCTTATTTACTATATCGAGCGTTCAGCCCATTTCGTGGAGCCAGCCGTAACAAAACCAATAAATGTGTATCGCCAAAAATAAAAAACTAATGGCCCGCATAAAGTCTGTGACTTTGGCAAGACCTCTTAAATCATCTTCATTCTGCATAATTGTAACTATTAAAATTAAACTTCTTGTTCTATACATTATTATATTATAACCTGCGCCTGCGCTTCTTCTTTTTCCTGCGCCCATAACGGAAAGCCGGATCAATGTACTCGTGTGTATGGTCATCTTCCATAAGTATGGAGAAAATATCAACGGCACCGAGTGCGGATGTATCAATCAGACTGTCGGAAGATTCACTTTGATGCTGGCTTTGATTTTCCTGTTGCCGGTATTCTGCCCCTTCCTGCCTTTCTTCCGCTTTCGCTTCCCTTTCCTGCCGGGACGGTTCCTGCTCCGGTTGCGGTATCAGTCTTTCACGGTCTGCATCCGGGTTGTTGAACAATTCGTTGAACACATTGGCTGAAAAGGCTTTGCCCAGACGAGAGCCGTTGAACACCGTCCGGGTGGTATGGTCTATGAAGGTGATGCCATACAGACGTCCTTCGGGATTGGTACGGTAAACGACTTCTATATCGGCCTCTTTCAGCCTTCGGGCGAAATCTTCTTTCGTACCGATATTCTGCATGGCTTTGATGATTTCCTGCCGCGCCCTTTCGGTAAGGTTATTCTTTTTCACCTTTTCAGTAGAAGCGGTAAACTTCTTTTGCAGTGCTTCATAGCCGAATGCCTTTCCGAATTTGCTGGATTTGAAAGGTGTGCCTATCTGCTGTCCGTTATCATCCAAAGCTCCGTACATGATGCCGTGGTATTCTTTTCCGTCGAAACTTCCCCTAACTTCATAAGCGGTCACGTTATACAAGTTCAGAAGGGTATTGTATTCGGCAAGTGAATGGCAGTTGTAACATTCCAGCAAGGTTCGGGCGGTATGCTTTACCTGCGTTTTCACGTCACCTTTCGGATAATCCACTTTTTGCAAGGCCAACAGTTCCCGCTCACCGTGTTCTCCGAGTGTGGGATGAAGCCCATACTTCACTTCCATATCCCGACAGATATTCTGTGCCCGGATAGCCTCACGATTGTGGTCTATCTTTTCTCCTTTCTCGTTGATACGTACCGAAACAATGTGCATGTGCTTGCGGTTGATGTCTTCATGCAGCCATACGATATAAGGCTGGTTCCCGTAACCGAACTTTTCCATAAACTCCTGCGCCAGTACGGTCATTTGTTCTTCCGAAAGAATATCTTTCGGGGAAGGATTCAATGAAATATGGATAACCGGTTTCCTGACGTGCGAGTTCAGTGCGATATAAGGCTCGAATGCTTGCACGCAGTTTTCAATCGGCACATTGCCGGATGTGTCCGCCGCAATTTTCGGATGTCACAATACCTTTGCCGTACCGTCGTCCACCTTTATCTTATTGTAGGCAATCACTCCATAGAATGAACTGCCCGATGTAATATTCGGCACCATGACGTTATTCTTTTTTAGTGAGATACTCCTTTTCGTACCGCTTTGTAAGTTCGATAACCTGCTTGCATACTTCTTCCAGTTTACGGGTTTCTTCGGCAAGTTTGTAGAGAAACGCAAGCGATTTCTTCTCCCCATAAATGGTATGGATGGTCTTTACACACTGATTGTAGTTGTTTCCTATTCTTCGGAACTGCTGATAGAAAGCTGTTAGCTGTGCATAATATTCCTGCGCTTCCTTATCAATCTTTACTACTTTAAACTCTCAACCGAAGATACGGGCGAAGATAAATTCGGCCTTGTTCTTCATGCCGGATTGCTCGAACATGGAGATAAACTTTTCGTCTTCCTCGTTATTGAGACAGAGGTAATAGCGATGCGTGCGCGGGTCGGCCAGCACCTTGCGCCCTGCGGCGCCACGGATTCTTGTTTCATCTTTCATAACATGAAAATTTTAAAAGGTTCGACTTGGGAGAACTGACATCCCCGAAAGGCCTTTCGGGGCGGGACTTTCAGCGGTTGGAAATATTTTCAACCGCTGAAAGTACACCTCGCTATATGCTGACGCATATTAAAATCCGGCTGTGCCGGATTAAAGGTCTGAAGGATTTGTCTTACGTTCTCTTACCGAGAACGGGCTGCGCTCTCCCTGCGACAAAGGTAGATAGTTTTTTCTGTCCGTGCATCATGGCGTATCACGCCAACACCCGCCAATGAATGACTTTGGAGCCGGGGGTACTTCATGGATGCTCTTTTTGAGGTTTATTTGTAGCCGGATAGCTATTTGAACGGATAAACAGATATGCAATCAGGTAGATATTCAAACAGGCATTTATCCGGATATATAGCTATACATATATATAAATGTATAGACGGATAAACAGCTATTCGGATAAATGGCTATGCAATCGGATATGTGAATAGCTATCCGAATATGTACATAGCTATATAGCTACATAGCCGAATAGACAGATAGCTGAATAGCTACATAATTAAATAGCCATGTAATAGAGTAGCTATATAAGTAGATAGCCGGATAGCCAAGTAGCCGCATAATTAAATTACTATATAGCTAATTGGACAAACAGATAACAGAATGAGTAACCGGACAGATGGCCCCAAAGACAGACGGCTGTTCATCTGGCTGTCTATAAATCAATTAATTCATTTAAATCAGTAACAATGGAAAAGAGAAAGAAAACCGTATTCGTTTCGTTCGCCTCCCAGAAGGGCGGCGTGGGTAAATCAACCTTTGCGATTTATGCGGCGTCGTGACTGCATTATGTGAAAGGTCTGAATGTGGCGATAGTGGATTGTGACTATCCGCAGCATTCAATCATCAAACAGAAAAAACGGGATATGGAAGTGGTAAAGACCACACCCGTCTATCAGAATCTTCTGGTGGAACAGGCCGGGCGGTTGAAGAAGAAGGCTTACCCTGTTATCGGCAGTACCCCGGCGGATTGCATGACGGACTGAAAGGCGTTTGAGGAAAAGGCAGACGTGCATTATGATGTGGTGCTGTTCGACCTGCCCGGAACAATGGGCAGTGACGGGGTGATTGCCACAATCAGTGCACTCGATTATCTGTTCGTACCGATAAAGGCAGACCGCCTTGTGCTGGAAAGCACGCTGAACTTTGCCACGACTGTCAATGACCGCTTGATAAGGACCGGCATCTCCAATCTGAAAGCCTTGTGCATGTTCTGGAATATGGTGGACCGGAGGGAACGTACCGTCTTATATGACATTTACCAGCAAGGTTTCTCCCTCCTGGGACTGGACTGTCTCCAAACCCGTGTCCCCGTGCGCAGTAACTTCACCAAAGACCTCTCCACTACGGGCGGCCCGGTTTACCGGAGCACCCTGTTTGCACCGGATGCGGGCTTTACGAAGGAGTGCGGCTTTGATGCGCTTATGGATGAAATCATGCGGACAATCAAAATTGTATAGTCATGGCAAAGAAAACGAGTGGACAGAATCCGGTGGATGAAGCCTACCTGCGCAGCCTGATGGCGGGTAGTCCGCCGGAAAAGGTAACACCGTCCATTCCCCCCAAAGAGGAAACGGACAGGGAAACGGCTGAAAAGGCAAAGACGGAATCTGAAGCGGAAGAGACGCCGGAAAAGGCCGCATCCAAAACGTTGAAAGCCGCACAGACCGAATTTATGAGGAGATTCCTCACCCCTTACAAATGCGAAGGCAGGCAGGGTGTCTATATAGACAAGGAACTACACCGGAAAATATCGGTCATCGTCGGCATTGCCGGTAAACGGCAGTTGACGGTGGGCAATTACATTGACAATGTATTGCGGGAACATTTCGAGAAACATTCGGATGAGGTGAAGGCATACTGCCAGAAGAGTTACAACAAAATCTTTTAAGCTATGGATATGCGATTATGTTATGAAGCCGGAGCGGTTCTGTTCTGGCTGCTGTTCGCCTATCTGTTCATGGACAAGTTCCTGTTCAGGGGGCAGCTTGGCGAGATATGTTTCGGGAAGGCACGCCGCCGCATGGCGAAAGCCCTGCGGGGTGCGGCAGGCTGGTTCGATCCGGTGAAGGAGGAACGGAAGAAGGGACGTGGACAGGCGAAAGGGAAAACGGGCAGGAAAGAGATTCCGACAGTCGTGAAAAGGCAGGAGAAAGAGCTTCCACCTGTCAAGGCGGCGATGAAGCCCACAGAAAAGACTGCGGAGAGAAGCAGTGAAAAAACGGTGGAAAAACAGTCGGAAACGGACAGCCTTGTCGTCACGAAAAGCTATGGGACACGCCAGCAGCCGCCAATGAACGCCACCGGTTCCGGGGCTATTGCAGGTAAGGAAAATGCCTCTACTTTTGCTGGCAGAAACGGGGACACGACACCGCCAAAGGCTGCACAAGTGCCGCCGGAGCGCATCCCGGATCTGTTCCGGGACAAGCGTGTGGAAGAGTGGCGGGCTTCCCCGGACGGGAGTTCCGGCGGACATGAAGGCGATGACGGACAGAGAGGAAACGGTGACGGAGTGGATACCGACGAGTTGAACGAAGAACTGGAAGATCTGAACTGTGTCCGCGAAGATTATTCGGACGGGGCAACCGGCATAGGGCCGGAAGAGCTTGATTTAATCATCGACCTCTGCAACGGCAGGGAGATTCCGACAGACAGACGATTGTCCCTTTTAAGGGCGATCCACCATATCAGGGATACGCAGATTGAACGCTCGATACTGGAAAGTATCAATGGCAGCGACAGCCGTATCAGCAAATTTCTGGATGAAGTCGAGCAAATGGGCGGGGCTGCTCCGGACAGTGACTAACCGATTAAAAAAGGAGGTAACAATGGCAAGAGGCTATTTCGATACGGGTTGATGCCCGTATCACTGTAAAAAGAGAGAACCGGCAGGAATACCAACAACAAAACGTATCATCCATGTTTATGACGTATTTCGATTCAAGTTGACAAACGGCGGCTTCCCCTTATGGGGGAAACGTACCGACTCCCGGAGAGACAGTCATTCCATTAACTTATCCATAAAACGACAGCGGTAATGACAAAAGGCCATTACGATTCGGGATGACAGACCGCTTGCGGCATTCACCCGGTAAGACAACAGGAACTATTCACCATTAAATTTTATTTGTATGAACATAGGACTGGTAGATGTGGACGGGCATAACTTCCCCAATTTCGCACTGATGCGCCTTTCGGCCTGTTACAAGGCAAAAGGGCACCGGGTGGAATGGGCGGCACTGCGACAGCGGTATGACAAGGTATTGGCAAGCAAGGTATTCACCTTCACGCCTGATTATGATTATGACCTGCTGGATGTGGGGGAAGTGGTAAGGGGCGGCACCGGGTATGACATAGCCGGCAGGCTTCCCGAAGCAGTGGAGAACAGCCGGATGATGGACTATTCCATTTACCCCGAATACCCTTTTTCGCTCCAGTTCTTTTCAAGAGGCTGCATCCGCAAGTGTCCTTTCTGCCTCGTCCGTGAGAAAGAAGGATACATTCAGACCGTGGAACCGGTGGAACTGAACCCGAAAGGGAAATGGATTGAGGTGCTGGACAACAATTTCTTTGCGAACCCGCAGTGAAGGAGTGCGGTAAGCTATCTGATGAAAGCGGGCCAGCCCGTGAAGCTGCACGGCGTGGACGTAAGGATTATGGACGAGGAACAGGCCTGGCACCTGAACAGGCTCAGGATGAAGCAGAACATCCATATCGCATGGGACCTGCCGCAGCTTGACCTGAGGGACCGCCTGAAAGAGATGGTAAAGCACGTGAAGCCCTACAAGATAACCTGTTACGTACTGATAGGATTCAATTCGACCATTGAGCAGGACCTGTTCCGGTTAAATGTACTCAGGGAACTGGGAATTACCCCCTTTGTCATCCCTTTCCGGGATTATGGAAATGAACGGACGCCTACGCGGTACGAGCGTGACCTTGCCCGGTGGGCGAACCGGATGTGGCTGTTCAAATCCTCCTCCTTTGAGAACTATATGCCCCGCAAGGGATTCAAGTGTGGGGAATATTTGAAATAAACCGATAAGGACAGTAAAGACAATGAGAGCAAAAGGCTATTACGATTCGGGATGATTCAGACCCTCATCCCGGGAGAGAATTAACAATGAAGTTTCACCATTCAATCATGTAACCATGCGAAAGATGTATTTTGACTCCGGCTGATTGCCTGCCGGAACTTACCCCCTGAACCATTAAACCATAAGCGGCTGCGGGCTGCCTTATGGGGATAGTGCAAGGGGTAGCCCGTGGCTTTTTAAATCACTTAAAAATCACGGAATTCAATGAAACAGAAAAGATTGATTATGATGCTGGCCGTACTGGCGGCAGCGGGTGCGGCAATGGCACAAGGAAACGGACAGGCGGGCATCACGGAAGCCACGCAGTTGGTGACGGGATATTTTGACCCGGGCACGAAACTGGTGTACGCGGTGGGTGCCATTATCGGCCTGATAGGCGGCGTCAAGGTCTACCAGAAATTCAGTTCGGGCGACCCCGACACCTCGAAAACCGCCAGCTCATGGTTCGGAGCCTGCATTTTCCTGATAGTGGCCGCCACTATCCTGAGGTCATTCTTCCTCTAAGAACAGATAAAAGACAATAGCTTATGTCTGACTTTGAGATAAACAAAGGCGTGGGCCGTGAGGTGGAGTTCAAAGGGCTCCGTGCCCAGTACCTTTTTATTTTTGCTTTCGGGCTGCTTGCCGTGTTCGTGGTGTTCGTCATCATGTACACGGCGGGCATCGGGCAATGGACGTGTATCGGCTTCGGGGTATCGGCTGCCACGGCAGTGGTCTGGCTGACCTTTTCGCTGAACCGGCGTTTCGGCAGCCACGGACTGATGAAGCTCCTTGCCGCCCGGCAGCATCCCAGGAGAATCCTCTCACGCAAACGTATCACACGTCTGATTAAAAAACAACAATCGTAAATCATGAGAAGTACATTGACAACATCCACACTGGAAAGCAAATTCCCCGTCATGGCGGTGGAGCACGGCTGCATCGTCAGCAAGGACGCCGACATCACGGTGGCTTTCCGGGTGACACTGCCGGAAGTGTTTTCGGTATCATCCGCGGAATATGAGGCGATGCACGCCACATGAGCCAAGGCAATCAAGGTATTGCCGAACTATTCAATCATCCACAAGCAGGATATTTTCATCACGGAGAAATACAGGCCCGACATCGGAAAAGACGGCCCGGGCTTCCTCTCCCGCAGTTTTGAACGCCACTTCAACGAACGGCCCTACCTCAACCACACCTGCTACCTGTTTCTCACCAAGACCACCAGGGAACGCTCCCGGCAGCAGAGCAACTGGAACACGCTGTGCCGGAAATTTCTGGTGCCGAAGGAGATACAGGACAGGGAGACGATGGAGCGTTTCATGGAGTCGGTGGGACAGTTCGAGAGTATCGTGAATGACAGCGGCCTTGCCAGGCTGGAGCGGCTGTCCACGGAAGAGATAACGGGAACGGAAGACGGCCCGGGCATCATCGAGAGGTACCTGACCCTGTCTTCGGACGGAAGCGTCATGTTGCAGGACATGCAGCTGAACCCGGACGGGATGCGTATCGGCGACAAACGGCTCTGCCTGCATACCCTTTCCGACCTCGACGACCTGCCGGGCAGGGTACGGACCGACGGACGCTATGAGCGTCTTTCCACGGACCGCTCGGACTGCCGCCTGAGCTATGCCTCGCCCGTGGGTATCATGCTTCCCTGCGACCATATCTACAACCAGTGGATATTCATAGACGACAGCAGCGAGAACCTCGCCCGTTTTGAGAAGACGGCGAAGAACATGCAGTCGCTTTCACGCTACAGCCGGAGCAACCAGATAAACAAGGAATGGCTGGACGAATACCTGAACGTGGCGCACACCAACGGGCTGCAATCCGTCCGCTGCCATTGCAACGTGATTGCATGGGCCGAAAACGGGGATGAGCTGCGGCGGGTGAAGAACGACGTGGGCAGCGCACTGGCGCTGATGGAATGCACACCCCGCCATAATACCACCGACCTGCCGGTCCTTTACTGGGCGGGCATACCGGGAAACGAGGCGGACTTCCCTTCGGAAGAGAGCTTCTACACGTTCACCGAACAGGCACTATGCTTCTTTACGGCAGAAACCTGCTACCGGAACTCGCTCTCCCCCTTCGGGCTGCGCATGGTGGACCGGCTGACGGGAAAGCCCGTCTTCCTCGACATATCCGACCTGCCCATGAAAAAAGGGGTGGTGACCAACCGGAACAAGTTCATCCTCGGCCCGTCGGGCAGCGGAAAGAGCTTTTTCACCAACCATATGGTGAGGCAGTATTGGGAACAGGGCACGCACATCCTGCTGGTGGATACCGGAAATTCATACAAGGGGCTGTGCGACCTGATCCGCCGGAAGACGAACGGGGATGACGGAGTTTATTTCACTTACCAGGAAAATGACCCGATTTCCTTCAATCCGTTCTTCACCGAGGATTACCGGTATGACATCGAGAAGCGGGACAGCATCAAGACGCTGATTCTGACCTTATGGAAAAGGGAGGACGAACCGCCCCGGCGCTCGGAAGAGGTGGCGCTCTCGAACGCAGTCAGCCTGTATATCGAGAAGATAAAGAAGAACCGGAAGATAAAGCCGAACTTCAACTCGTTCTATGACTTTGTAAGGAAAGACTACCGCAAGGTGCTGGCGGACAAGAACGTGCGCGAGAAGGACTTTGACGTGGACGGTTTTCTGAACGTGCTGGAACCCTATTACAAGAACGGCGAATACGGGTATCTGCTGAACTCGGACAAGGAACTGGATTTACTGAACAAGCGGTTCATCGTATTCGAACTGGATGTCGTGAAGGATAATCCCGTCCTTTTTCCGGTGGTGACTATCATTATCATGGAGACTTTCATTAATAAAATGAGACGCTTGCAGGGCATCCGCAAGATGATACTGATTGAGGAAGCATGAAAGGCAATCGCCAAGGAAGGTATGGCCTCTTATATTAAATATTTGTTTAAGACGGTCAGAAAATTTTTCGGCGAAGCGGTTGTGGTGACGCAGGAAGTGGACGACATCATATCGAGTCCGGTTGTAAAGGAGACAATCATCAACAATTCGGACTGCAAGATACTGCTTGACCAACGAAAGTACCAGAACAAGTTCGACCAGATACAGAACCTGCTCGGCCTGACGGACAAGGAACGCTCACAGATACTTTCCATCAATCTTGCCAATGCGGCCAACCGGCTTTATAAAGAGGTCTGGATAGGGCTTGGCGGTACACAAAGTGCGGTATATGCGACAGAAGTTTCGGCTGAAGAATACCTTGTGCGCCCGTAAAAGGGAATTTGACGAATGTCGCTTTGGCAAGCGACTGGGCAAGTGTTTAGAATGCCTATTAACAACCGCTAACCGGAGGGGAAAACCCCACAAGGGAACATAGCACGTTGGTAAAGCCATAAGTCAGCCAACTGTCAGGCTGCGACCGAATGGCAAGTTAAAATGATAGATATGAGGATAAAGCCTGTATTGGTTGAACGATAGTCCGAGCAGTCGTATCCTTGGGCAATGACGGAAGACAGTTGAATAATTCTTCGGAATTATACCGTTATGTTGCGGTACTACACTGATGACAGGTAGCAGGAGTAGCATAAACTTACCGCAAGGCAACTACCATAAGTAGTAAAGGACGAAAGTCGTATCCGACAATCTATCGAGCCAAATAGTCGTCAAATTTCTAAACGGGGATTGCCTAAACCGGAAAGCCAGTTGTAGGGCTATGGGGTCTGCCCCTGAATATCCGGCATGGCAACGGAGCTTCCATAGTAGTCTGAGCAGGGTAAGGTCCTGTACATGGCGAAGGGGAGCAGCTAATTAAGTTTAACAATTTAAAGGAAGATGTGAGAGACATGAGAAATCCAGAAAATGTGTTGAACAGTCTGAGTAAACACAGCGGTAACTTGAACTATAAGTTTGAGCGGCTGTATAGAGTGCTGTTTAATGAGGAAATGTTTTATGTAGCCTATCAGAATATTTACAGCAAGACAGGCAACATGACGGCAGGAGCCGATGGTAAAACCATTGACGGAATGAGCATTGACCGAGTTGAACAATTGATTGATAGTCTCAAAAATGAGACTTATCAGCCTAATCCGTCCAAAAGGACGTACATACCTAAGAAAAACGGGAAAAAACGTCCGCTTGGCATACCCTCTTTTGATGATAAGCTGGTACAGGAAGTAGTTAGAATGATACTTGAAGCAATCTATGAAGGCAGTTTTGAACATACTTCACATGGGTTTCGTCCCAAACGAAGTTGTCATACTGCTCTTATAGATATACAAAAGACATTCACTGCCGTGAAATGGTTTATTGAAGGCGATATTAAAGGATTCTTCGACAATATCAATCATGACGTATTGATTAATATTCTTCGGGAACGTATCGCTGACGAAAGATTTTTGCGGCTTATCCGAAAGTTCCTGAATGCCGGATATGTGGAAGACTGGGTATTTCATAGAACGTACAGTGGAACTCCACAAGGCGGGATTATCAGCCCAATACTGGCTAATATC
Organism: Bacteroides faecis; assembly: GCF_020091505.1. Taxonomy (NCBI): domain Bacteria; kingdom Pseudomonadati; phylum Bacteroidota; class Bacteroidia; order Bacteroidales; family Bacteroidaceae; genus Bacteroides; species Bacteroides faecis. The sequence goes on from NZ_CP081916.1 coordinate 3,384,679, forward strand.
TACCTTGACAAGCTCGACAAGTACATCAAGGAATACACCAATCGGTTTAATAAAGGGGTAACGAGAAAAGGCGATGCTCGATACAAGCTCTACGAACAGCGGAGATACCGACTGGCAAAGAAGCAAAAGAATGAGAAAGATGTAAAGGTAAGGGAACAGATGACCGCTGAAATTAAGCGGCTACGAGAAGAACGGAACAACTATCCGGCACGTAATGAAATGGACAGCAGTATCAAACGGTTAAAATATGTGAGATACGCAGATGATTTTCTGATTGGAATTACCGGTAGTCTGGAAGACTGTAAAACAGTAAAAGAGGATATTAAGAACTATTTGAATGAAGCTCTTAAACTGGAACTGTCAGACGAAAAGACACTGATAACCAATGCGCAAAAGCCAGCAAAATTTCTCGGATATGACGTATTTATCCGCAGGTGTAATGATTTACGCAAGGATAAGTTCGGTAGAACGGTTAGGGCATTCGGACACAAGCCTGTCTTGTATCTGAATTTTGAAACGATGCGGAAGAAACTCTTTGATTACAAGGTCGCAAGAATAGCGGTTGTCAATGGTAAAGAGGTTTGGAAATCTATCGTCAGAACGTACATGCTGAACTTGGATGACTTGGAAATAGTCAGTCAGTTCAATGCCGAAATCCGAGGGTTCTATAATTACTACTCAATAGCCAATAATAGCTATGTCATCAATTCTTTCTATCACATTATGTCATACAGTATGTATAAGGTATTTGCGAACAAATACAAATCATCTGTAAAGAAAATCCTTCTGAAATATAAAAAGAATAAGGTTTTCCAAGTGGCATATGAAAATAGCAAGGGTAAGACACTTTACCAATCATTTTATCATGATGGTTTCAAACGCAAAAAGGTTGCAGGTAATATTTACTGTGACACTATTCCACGGACAGTTTCCATAACAGGTGGACGTAACAGCCTTATGGAAAGGCTGAAACTCCAAGTCTGCGAATTATGCGGTGCTACCGATAAACTCGAAATGCATCACGTTCGCAAACTTAAAGACCTGAAAGGTAAATCCGACTGGGAAAAGAGAATGATAGCCCGAAGACGAAAAACTTTGGCTGTCTGCTCAAAGTGTCATGCAAAGATAGACCCCGACCGAAGAATCAGACTGAATTAATTAGTGGAGAGCCGGATACAGGGAGACTTGTAAGTCCGGTTCGGAGGCGAGTACTCGGAAACCTATCATAGAAATATGACAAGGCGCTGGGTGCTTAGCCTACTGCTACACCACAGAAGAGACTGAAAAACTGGAACTTACCAGGCTTACGGAAAAGCTGGATGGAAACATCGAGCTGGCTATCAGACAGCTTGCCGAAAACAAGCGGCAGGAAAACAAACAATCCTTTAATCCATAAAACACAATGAGTAAGAAAGATTTATTAAGCCAATGCAGGGAAGCGCTCGGAGACGCCACCCTGACCAATCTGGACCTGCTGAACCTGATTGGGGAGATGAGAAAGGAACTGGAACATGACCGCATCTGCGGGCACTGAATGAACAGGGAAGGCAGCTCGACGCTGACCATCCGTAAATCCAACTGGGTGACGGACGGCTTCAAGGGATACAAGGCCACGCTGTTCGCCGGAGAAAGGGCCTACGTTGAAATCAATATCCCGCTGCGCGGTGGTGACGATCTTTTCCTGCACGGGAACAGGGATGCCGGATGCATCGGGTATTTTTCAGGCAGCGAGGTGTTGCTGTTCGGCAGTTACGGTCTGTTTGCCCGTGATGACGACAGCCGGTATTTACTGACTAAAGAAAGGAGATAGGGCATGAAGAAGAGAACGATAATTTTGTTTATGGCATTGTCATCCCTTTCAGTGACAAGCAAGGCGCAATGGACGGTGATAGACCCCACGAATCTCGCACAGAGTATCGTGAACTCGGCCAATGAAATCGTACAGACTTCCACAACTGCACAGAACATGTGGAGTAATTTTCAGGAGACTGTAAAGATTTATAAGCAAGGGAAGGCTTATTACGATGGTGCGCCCGTATAGGCGATATAATAAATATAGCATTGGCAAGCTATTAGGTAAGTGTTCCAATATTTACCTATCATCACCAGCTTATCTGCCCACGAAAGGACGGCAGGGAGTATAGCACGCTGGAAAGCCATAAGTCAATTAGTTATCAAATTGCAACTGAATGGTGAGATGAAACAGATAGATACGAGGATAAAATCCAAACTGATTGAATGATAGTCCAAGTGAACCCAGTATGTTTTATAGTGAAAGATAACTTAACTCGCTATACCGTAATACCTCTGTTGCGAGCGTCGTGTAGTAGAGGCAGGAACAAATTACGGCACAACCGCAGTAAGCGGTAACGGGCGGAAGTCATATCCGATAATCTATCATAGCCATGTTATTATATCGTAAACGGGGATTGCCTAAATCGGAACGCCGCAAGGCTATTAGGTACAGACCTATGAAAATCCGACAAGGCAACGGAGCTTCCGTAGTAGTCTGAGCAGGGGAAAGCCCTGTACATGGCGAAGGGAAGCAGCTAATAATTTTAATGCAAATAACGGAAAATGTGAGAGACATTATGAGAAGTCCAGAGTATGTATTAAACAGTCTAACGGAACACAGTGAAAATTTGAATTACAAGTTCGAACGCTTGTACCGTATCTTTTTCAATGAGGAAATGTATTACGTTGCCTACCAACGCATATATGCGAAACCGGGCAATATGACAGCAGGTGCAGATGGGAAAACCATTGACCAAATGAGCCTGAACCGAATTGAACAACTGATAACATCGTTGAAAGATGAGAGTTATCAGCCCCAACCCTCAAAACGGGTGTATATCCCAAAGAAAAATGGGAAAATGCGTCCATTAGGTGTACCAGCTTTTAACGATAAATTATTGCAGGAAGTGGTCAGAATGATATTGGAAGCCATCTATGAAAGACAGTTTGAAAAAACGTCGCATGGCTTCCGACCCCTAAGAAGCTGCCACACTGCCTTGTCTGATATTCAGAAGACATTTTCGGGCGTGAAATGGTTCGTAGAAGGTGATATTAAGGGATTTTTCGACAATATCAATCATGAGATACTGATAGGTATTCTGAAAGAACGTATCGCTGACGAAAGATTTATTCGCTTGATTAGAAAATTTCTGAATGCAGGATATATCGAAGACTGGAACTTTCATAACTCCTACAGCGGAACACCGCAAGGCGGAATTGTCAGCCCTATCTTGGCAAACATATACCTTGATAAGTTGGATAAATTCATGAAGGAATACACTGAAAAATTTGATAAGGGGAAAGAACGGAAAAGAACCAAACAGGCAGTATCACTTGAAGGCAAACGACACCGTATTCTGAAAAAGTTGAAAGTGGTAAAAGACAAAAATGAAAGGTCAGAATTGATAAGACAATATAAGGCTTATCAAAAAGAAGGTTTGCAGTATTCTGATGGTGACGAAATGGATATGAACTACAGAAAACTCAAATACGTGAGATATGCGGATGATTTTCTAATTGGAATCATTGGCAGTAAACAAGATGCTATCATCATCAAAGAGGACATAAAGAACTTCCTCTATGAAAAGTTGGCTCTTACACTGTCCGATGAGAAAACACTTATCACCCATGCTGAAAACGCTGCAAAATTTCTCGGATATGAGATTTTTGTAAGGAAATCCAATGACACCAAAAGAAGCAAATACGGAGTACTAAGACGTGTCTTCAATAAGAGGATACAATTGGCACTTGGAAAGGATACGTTTAAGAAAAAGTTGCTCGAATATCGTGTTTTAGAAATAAAGATACACAACGGCAAGGAGTATTGGAAAGCAAAATCCCGTCCCAAACTTTCAAACAACAATGACTTTGAGATACTTGACAGGTACAACAAGGAAATAAAGGGCATTTACAATTACTATTGTTTGGCTAATAATTGTAGTAGTCTGTCAAAACTTGGGTATATCATGAAATATAGTATGTACAAAACATTTGCGCAGAAATATCGGACAACGATGTCGCAAATCCGAAAAAAGTACACCAAGAATGGACTTTTTTCAGTTAGATACTATTTAAAGAACGGTACTGCCAAAGACTTGACCTTTTATCATGGTGGGTTCAAAAAGAAAAATCCAATGAACATTAAGGATTTAGACAACTTGCCCAAATTCACATATCATCCTACAAACACAAGTCTTATAGATAGGCTGAAAGCGGAAAAATGTGAATTATGTGGAGTAGTCGATAAGTTAGTGATGCACCATGTGAGAAAATTAAAAAATCTTCAAGGGAAAACTACCTGCGAAAAACAAATGATGGCTCGCAAACGAAAGACTATTGCCATATGTGGTAAGTGTTACAAAAAACTCAGTAACAATGAATAGATTGATATTATTAGTAGAAAGCCGGATACGCGGAGACGTGTACGTCCGGTTTGGGGGCGAGCTTCCGAAAACCCACCGTAGTAATACGGCAGGGCGTTGGATGCTTAGCCTACCCTTGAAGTCGGTGCATGACCTGGTAAAGGGCGCTCGCAAGGTGCAGCAGACCATCCTTCTGGTGGGTGACATCAGCGACATCTACGTGACGAACTTCAACACGATGACGGGCGACCCCAACTTTACGGTGGAAGAGCTATCGGCCATCGCTTTCGGGTACAACAGACTGCTCAAGGAAAGCAGCGACCTGCTGCTGGACTTGAAGGAAGTGACCACGGCAACCGGACTCTCGATGACGGACAAGGAACGGCTGGACATCATCAACCGGATATACGGCGAGGTGCTGGAATACAAGAACCTGACATGGTACTATACCCGCAAGAACATCGGCGTGTCGTACCTGCGGAGCAAGGAAAAGGGGGATGCCGCACGGGTGCTCTCCCTGTACGGGACACACGAGCAGCGTTACTGGTAATCATTCATCCGTTAAATCAAGAAGACTATGTTATTATTATCAATAGACTGGACAAACCTTCACGAGCTTCTGCGCTCGCTGTATGATGAAATGATGCCGCTGTGTGAAGACATGGCTTCGGTAGCGAAGGGAGTGGCGGGCCTCGGTGCCTTGTTCTATGTGGCCTACCGGGTATGGCAGTCCCTTGCCCGGGCCGAGCCGATAGACGTGTTCCCCCTGTTCCGGCCCTTCGTGCTGGGCCTTTGCATCATGTTTTTTCCGACTATGGTACTGGGTACAATCAACGGGATTCTTTCTCCCGTATGCAAAGCGACTTCCTCACTGGTCGAACAGCAGACCTTCGACATGAGGAAATACCAGGAAGAGAAAGACAGGCTGAAACGCGAGGCGATGCTGCGTGACCCGGCGAAGGCCTTCCTGGTGAGCGACGAGGCGTATGACAAGAGGCTGGACGAACTGGGCTGGTCGCTGGGGGACATGGACACGATGATAAACATGTACGGACAGAAGAAGATATACGAACTCGGCGAGAAAATCCGGGGATGGTTCCGCGAACTGCTGGAACTCTTCTTCCAGGCGGCCTCGCTGCTGATAGACACGCTGAGGACCTTCTTCCTGATCGTACTGTCCATCCTGGGACCTGTCTCCTTCGCGCTGGCCGTCTATGACGGATTCCATAGCACGCTGACCACCTGGCTGTCCCGGTATATCTGCATCTATCTGTGGCTGCCGGTGAGTGACCTGTTCGGAGCGGTCCTCTCACGCATACAGATACTGATGTTACAGCAGGACATAGAGAATATGCAGGACCCGGCATTCATACCGGACTCGTCGGGGAAAGTATATTGTATTTTCATGATTATAGGTATCATCGGTTACTTCTGTGTCCCCACCGTTTCATCGTGGATTATCCAGGCGGGCGGTGCCGGAGCTTACGGGCAGAAGGCAAACGGTGCCGGAAAGATGGCCGGTAACGGTGCTGCGGCGGTAGGTGGTGCAGCAGGCGGAGCGATAGCCGGACGTATCAGGAAAATGTTCTAACCTTACATCAATAATTGTATAACGACAACATTAAAAACAGAAGAAGAAAATGGAATTCAAATCATTAAAAAACATCGAGACATCGTTCCGGCAGCTACGGCTGTTCGGGATGATATTCCTGGGGGCGTGTACGCTGGTAACGGTATTTGCCGTATGAAAGGCTTATGATTTCGCCGAGGCGCAGCGACAGAAAATCTATGTGTTGGACGGCGGAAAATCACTGATGCTGGCCCTTTCGCAGGACGTGCAGCAGAACCGTCCGGTGGAAGCGAGGGAACATATCAGGCGTTTCCACGAGCTGTTCTTCTCCCTGTCACCGGACAAGAGCGCCATTGAAAGCAATGTGCAGCGTGCCCTTTACCTTTCGGATGAAAGCGCCATCGGCTACTACCGGAACTTGCAGGAAAAAGGCTATTTCAACCGGATGATAGCGGGAAACATCTCGCAGACACTGACGGTGGACAGCATAAGGGGAAACTTCGACAGTTATCCCTACCGGATGAAGGCTTATTGCCGGCAGCACATCATCCGTTCGAGCAGCGTTACCGAAAGGTCGCTTGTCACCACCTGCCGTCTGAGGAACGTCACCCGGAGTGACAACAACCCGCAGGGCTTTCTGATAGAGAGTTTTACCATCATCGAAAACAGGGACATCGGACAGTATGAAAGATAAGGGGATAAAAAAGGTCTTCCACCCGTTCAGAACGGGGATAGACCGCCATATGGCCGGACTCCGCAGACGCTGGCTGCGGTTGAGCTGCCGGCAGCAAAAGGTTATCATCCTTTACCTGCTCGGACTCTTCGCCGCCATCGACCTTGCCTGCATCGTGGGCGGTTTCTGCGGAACAGACAAATTTCCGATTGAGGTACGGCATCTCCAAAGGATTGCGTTTCCCCAGACGGACAGTATCCAACCATTAAAAAACAATATATCCAATGACACAATCCGATAAGAAAGAAAAGGATAAGGAAATGCGGAAAGCGGAGTCCGTACCCGAAAAGGGGAAACAGTTAAGCCGCAAGGCTGCCGACAAGCTGAAATTCTATGGCGTGGCGGCTGTTCTGTCCCTGCTTTGCGCCGGGTTCATCTGGTTTATCTTCAAGCCGGACACAACGGAAACGGTGGAAGGGACGGCTGGCATCAATACAACGATACCCGACGCTATCGCACCGGAAACGATGACCGACAAACAGAAGGCTTACGAACTGGAGCGGATGAAGAAGCGCAGGCAGGAAAAGGTAAGAACCTTGCAGGACATAGCGGGCGATTACCTGATACCGGACACGTCGGACGGGCTGAAGCCGGAAAAGGCGGCACCGGAACAGGACGCTATCCGGGAGTCACGGCAACAGCAACAACAAATATCAAGACAGATAGCCTCGTTCTATCAGGAACCGAAAGACAATCCCAGGGTAAGCGATCTGGAACGGCAGGTGAAGGAGCTTAATGAAAAGCTGGAACGGGAACGGAAGGGACAAGATCCGCTGGAACTGATGGAAAAGTCGTATGAGATGGCGGCACGCTATTTTCCCGGTCAGGCGGGCGGGCAGGTGAAAAGCATACAGTCGGGCGGTCCGTCCGGCAACCCTGCCGCCATAGCCGCCGGACGTGCCACGGAAAGCGTGGTCTCGTCGCTGGCTGCGCCATCGGCTCCCGACACGATACCCCGCAATTACGGTTTTGCCACGGCGGTAGGTGCCGGACAGCCTGCCGGAACCAATACGATACGTGCCTGCGTGGCTGAAGACCAGACGGTGACCACCGGGGCATGACTGAAGTTCCGGCTGCTGGAACCGCTGCAAGTGGGCGGCGTGCCTGTGCCTGCCAATACTCCGCTATATGGCACGGTGCGTATCGAGGGGCAACGGATGGCGGTCACGGTAAACTCCATAGAGAGCGGCGGCAATATCTTGCCGGTGGAACTGGTGGCTTACGATATGGACGGGCAGGAAGGGCTTTTCGTCCCGAACACAGCGGAACGTACCGCCATGAAGGAAGCCGCCGCCAATATCGGGGGCAGTTTCGGGACAAGCATCTCATTCGCACGCAGTGCCTCGCAGCAACTGGTCATGGACGTGACAAGGGGCGTGCTTGGCGGCGGGTCGCAATACCTGGCCACAAAGATGCGTGAGGTGAAGGTGGTCGTGAAAGCAAATTATCAACTTCTATTAATCTCAAAAAAACAGTAATCAGATGAAGACAAGAATTATTTTATCATTAGTAATGCTTTTGACCGTATTGTCGGTAAAGGCGCAGGAATCCGTGGAAACAAGGATTTTCCCCACCAATCAGATTATCGCACCGCACCTCATCGAGGTGACTTTCTCGAAGACCGTACATATCCTGTTCCCTTCGGAAGTGAAATATGTGGATTTGGGCTCCTACGACATCATTGCCGACAAAGCTACGGGGGCGGAGAATGTGGTACGTATCAAGTCTGCCGTAAAGGGCTTTGAGGGCGAGACGAACTTCTCGGTCATTACGGCTGACGGCTGCTTCTATTCCTTTAATGTGGTATATAAGAATGAACCGGCACAACTTTCCATTGAGATGGAAGACTGGCTGCGGAAGAACCCGATGGGCGGGGCGGCTGACGATCGCATGTTCGTGAAACTGAAGGAACTCGGCGGGGAGACACCGCTGGTGGTGAACCGCATCATGTACACGCTGTATAAGAAGAACAAAAGGGACATCAGGCATATCGGCTGCAAGAAGTACGGTATACAGACCCTGCTCAAAGGAATCTATATCAACAATGACCTGCTGTACCTGCATACTTCCCTGCGCAACACTTCGGACATATCGTTCGACATAGACCATATCCGTTTCAAGGTGGTCGACAAGAAGGTGACCAGGCGCACGGCCATGCAGGAGAATATTATAGAGCCGGTAAGGACTTACAACCGTCTGACAACGGTGGACGGTAAGGCCACGGTACGCAACATCTTCGTGTTGCCCAAGCTGACACTGCCGGATGACAAGCTGCTGGTAGTGGAGATTTACGAAAAGGGTGGTGCCCGTCACCAGTCGTTCCGCATAGAGAATACAGACCTTGTGGCGGCAAAACCAATCAGTGAGCTGCACCTGAAATAATAATTTATATATAATGTATATGCAAAGAATATTATTCATATTGACAGCTGCTGTACTGTCGCTCCTTGCGGGTGAAGCATACGCGCAGCGTGACTTGCCGGGGCAGACGGGCATACAGTTTACGACGGGCGGGGTGAATCATTTCCTTTCATGGAAGAGTGGCGGTGAACGCCACTACTTCACCTCGCTGGCCTTTACACATACCAACCGTAACCGTACCTATTGGCTGTATGGCCTGGATTATCAGATAAAGGAGTACACCTATGAAAATAAGGCGATACCCAAAGCGCAGTTCGCAGGGGAACTCGGTTACTTTATTCCCGTATTGTGGGACAAGGGCCGGAATGTATGTCTACGTATCGGACTCTCGGCATTGGGCGGTTTCGAGACGGTCAACCGGGGAACCTCCCTGCTTCCTGACGGGGCGACGGTGACAAACGGTGACTGCTTTATCTATGGCGGTGGGCTGACTGCGGCCTTTGAGACTTATCTGACCGACCGGGTGATGCTCCTGCTGCAAGTCAAGGAAAGGGCCCTGTTCGGAACCGATGCGGGTAATTTCCATACGCAGGTAGGACTGGGAGTCCGCCTTATCATTAACTAATGAAAAGAGAAAGGAGAAACTTAAAAATGAAAAATGTACTATATATATGTATAGGCGCACTCTTTGCGGTGCTGGCCTTCGGTTCCTGCAACGATGCTATAGACATCCGGCAGGATTATGATTTCAGCCTCTCGTCATGGTATCTGCAAGAACAGATTGAAACGGGTGAAACGGTGGAGATACGCTTTTATCTTGACCGTGAAGGGGACTATGAAAAGGCGGAGTATGAAATCGGTTACATCCAGATGGAAGGCAAGGGAGAGGTGACGGACAGTGAAGGCGTAAGACTCGTCAACCGGGAAGTGAGGCCGTTGGCGGAAGTGCCGGAACTGGATAGGGAAAATCCGGTCAGGCAGATATTCACCCTCTTTTACCGTTCGACAAGTGCCAGACGCTCGGAACTGAAATTCTTTGTCCGGGACAATTTCGGACAGGAAAGGGAACTGACAATGACATTTGATACGGAAAACGGTATGGTGGATTATAAATAAGAATGGTGGGGCATCCTGCCGTTCTTTGTTCCATAAATTTGATTGTATGGCAGTAATTTGATTTATCCACTAGGTAATTCAAATTAACTTTTTATATTTGTCAACTGTTTTTAATTTATAAGGGCATGAAACCGATATTCTGTATATTCCTATTAAACTTTAACATTGCACTGATTAGCACACCAAAGGAAAGTATTTTCATAAATTCCTAGTAAAACAATAGCAATTATAAATATTAGGACTATTGATAGCTGCTATTGTTATATATGAGTCTATTTGTAATTTATTGATGTCCCTCAAATCAAGCATCTTCTATTGCTTTTAAAAGATCTGTTTTCCTATTCTCAGATGTTTTCAATAAAGGAAAAACAGCAAAACTCATTGTAAGTATAGCAATAGAGCATAATAATGAAAAAAGAATATAACAAGAAAAAAATAACAATTAGAGACTCGGTGGCAGAAAGAGAAATTTAAAGGAATAGCTCAGGTGAGAAAGAAGTTTGAAGCAATGGATATTAGTATGCTCCTCGCTTTTGTCGACCGTGAGACTGTGATTAGGTAGGAAGTGACGGATAAACAAACATTATTGGATGATTTATTGAAAATTCATGTATCTATGGAAGAAAAGTACAATATTGCAAGAGGTAAACTGGAAAATGCACGTTAGGCATTTAAAAATACTTAAAAAGGAGTATTTGGTTACTTTTTTAAAGTAGTACTTTGGGGGAGTGGGTGGGAGTTTTTAGTAGCCAGATATACGCCCGAGAGAATCAAGACGATCCCGACTACCGCAACAGGAGTCACTTCCTCATGTAGGAATATAGTCGCTCCGACCGTTGTGGCGAGAGGATTCAGATAAAGATAATTGGATGCCTGTATCGTTCCCAGCTGTTTTACAACAATGTTCCACAATAGATAACAGGCAGACGAGGCTATGACACCTAAAAAAAGGAGATTGCTCCACACTTCATTGTCCAGTAATACAGCAGGATTTGTCAATGAGGGCAGAAAAAGGAAAGTGGGAAGAATTGTTATTATGCCATAGAAAAATATTTTTCTGGTGATGAAAGCCGGAGAATATTTTCGGGTGAGACTCCGAATGACAAGACTGTAAAACGCCCATGACAGGGAAGCTAGAAGAGTCAGTAAATCTCCCAAAGGTGATATCCGAAGAATGAAACTTCCGTTGAATATCAGCAAGCCTACACCCAACAGAGCAATAATAGATCCGTATATGAAGCCTCTTGAGACCTTTTCCGTCCGAACGGACAATACGGTCAGAACAGCTGTCAATAACGGGGCCATACATATGATGAAAGATACATTTGAAGCCTGTGTCAGCCCCAGAGCTATGTTCTGTAAAAAGAAGAACAGGGAGCCACCCAATACTCCGCCACCCACCAGATATAGCTCATCTTTCAGATTACGGGCAAAAAAACGATGGAAAGAGATAGGACACACTGCAGCATAAGCCAGCAAAAAACGGAAAAGGAAAATCTCCTGAGCAGACAGACCATGAACTATTAGAACCTTGGTGGAAATAAAAGTCATTCCCCATACCACAACGACCATAACAGCGGTCAGATGATAAAATATATGTTTCATTACAATTAAAATATTTTTAATTCTGATGTACATGCTTTTTTGCTTACAGTCAAATTGATATATATCCAGCCGATATCCCGGCTCCTTGGAACGGACTTCTATCCATACCAATCTGTATGACAATGGGCTTTTCAATCCACACCAGTTCAATATATAAGGCCCGGAAGAATATTATTTATACTTCCATACAGTTTGCCGAATGTAAATGAAAGGAAACTGACTTTAACATATTCACATTAAAGCGGTGTGAAAATAGTAAAATAATGAAAGGCAAATACGGATGAAGTCAGATCTTTTCAAAATATGTCTCAAATATAGTAGATATTGTCTGCTTTAATAGACTTGAGAATACATAAACTATCACTTAGAATGGAAAGTCTGATTATATCCCCCCCAAAAAAAAATATCGGTAATTATGAATGTACTCTCCCTTGTCAACATGTTCCGGTCCGTATCCATAGAATATCCCAAAAGAGATTTCTTTGCGTGGCAGGGTCTTCTGGTTTCCTTCCCCAACTTTTGCGTATACTATACAGCATCCATTTTTACAAATTGTGGAGTTTCTTATATCCGGCACGAAAGTTTGCAGGGGATGTTCCTGATTTCTTCTTGAAGAATTTCCCGAAGGATGACTGGTCTGAAAAGCCTAATTGTTCAGCAATCTCCTTTACAGTCAGATCTGTAAAAACCAGCAGACGTCTGGCATCCCTATAAAGTGCTTCCGTTATATAGTTGTTCACTGTTTTTCCAGAAATCTGGCGTACCACTCTTGACAGGTAGGTCTGAGACACGTTAAGGGAGTCTGCATAGAACTGAAGATCATGTACTTTCCTGTAATTCTCAGCCAGTAATTTTCTGAAAAGGCGGAACAAAGCATCGGAATGCCTGACTCTTCCAGCAGGATGTACATTTTGGCTGTGAAAGATTTCTGTTATTTGCAGCAACAGGAAATTGACCAGCGAACCAGCCATTTCCTCAGGATGGTCAGAAGTAAGGTAGTGGGACATCAGGTCTAACGTTTTGCGTATATGTACGGTATCGCTGTCCTCCAGCCGTAAGACATATGTCGTATGACTGTTGTTATAAAGCCGTTTGTATACATAGTTTCCTATGGAAAGGGAGTCAAAAAAGAAAGGCTCCATACATAGACCACATGTACCGAAGTCGGAACTTTTTTTCATTAACTCTACAGACATTCTTGGAGCGACAAGAAGCATGTCCCCCTTTCCTACATTATAAGAATGACAGTCAACTACAAATTCTGCTGTTCCGGCTTCCACCAGTATATAAAAGAAAGCCCCGGCACGCAATATCTTATTACTGTACTTGTCTAAAAAAATCTCAATATTCAGGATATAAACTCCTCTATTGTATGCGGTGACTGACTGCATTTCCCGCACCAAGGCCGACAATGTTTCTTTGGTATGCTCCATAAGCACAAACTATTTCTATATATTTTCCTAAAATGACCATTTCATCTGTAAGCTCGGATAAAAGTCTGACATCCAATGACGGATATGAGAAAGGTCAGCAAGATACAAAGAAAAGATCAAATATACAAAAAAGCCAAACTATATACGAAACAATATAATATACGTGTCAATGTTGGGAAATAATAGCATCGGTATCATCAGAGAGATGTCGGGGCATAAAAAGTGTTGTAATTGACTAAGTTTCGTTCTTTTAAGAACAGATAAATCAGACATAAGCTTACTAACTTTGCAACCAATAAACGAGATGGAGGTCTACATACCGCTATCTCAATTTGTTTAACTATAAAAATATAAAGTAATGAGTAGTATCAAACCTATCAGAGATCCCAAAACGGATCATTTGCTAACACCGGAAAACTCCGCATTGTTAGTCATCGATTATCAGCCCATACAGGTTCATTCCATAGCTTCCATGGACAGACGGGAACTGGTGGAAAATATATCCAATGTCTGCCGTGTGGCCAAAGGGTTCAATGTCCCTGTTATTTTGACTACTGTGAATGTTGCCACCGGTCTTAACCAGCCTACTATCCCCCAGATAAAGAAGGCCCTTCCGGGGCAGCCTGAGATTGACAGGACTTCTGTCAATTCATGGGAAGACAAGGAGTTCCAGGAAGCAGTCAAGGCACTGGGCAGAAAGAAACTTGTGGTTTGTGCGCTATGGACAGAGGTCTGTCTCTGTTTTCCAGCCTTGGATCTTTTGAAGGAGGGCTATGAAGTATATACTATTGTTGACGCTGTCGGCGGAACATCCAGGCTGGCTCATGAAACGGCCCTCAGACGGATGGAGCAGGCCGGAGTTCGGCTGACTTCCGTAACCCAGTATATCTGTGAACTGCAAAGGGACTGGAACCGCAAAGAAACCGTTCCTGTTTTCTTCCAAGGGCTGTTGGATAACGGATCTTTTCTTGTGGAAACACTCAAAGAAAAATAGTATAACAGACAAAAAAAGCATCCAGTTATAAAAGAATGAAAACGGATGTTATCCTTTGTATAAAAGAATAACATCCGCCTTCCTGAAATATCCAGTTTATGAAAAATATTTTATTGTTCCTATTGTTTATGACAGCCGCTAGTATCAATGCGCAGACAGTCATGTGGACTGACGATCCCGAACATACCCGTATCGGTTTTGAAGTGAAGCATGCGGGGCTCTCCTTTGTCAGCGGATATTTCTCAGACTTTGACATTACCGTAAGGCAGAAGAATGGTGATTGCACGAATACGGATATCCGGGTGGAAGTCCGGACGGCAAGTGTGAGCACAGGAGTGGAAGCCAGAAATAAACATCTGCGCTCATCCGATTTCTTTGATGTGGAGAGATTCCCCATGATGGTGTTTAAAAGTACGGAAATGAAGATGCTCGGTACAGATAAAGGGGAGATATATGGAGAGCTCACTCTCCACGGAATTACTAAAAAGGTGCGGTTTGACGTGATGTTAATTGGCAGAAAGGAAAGTCCGGTGTCCGGTAAAGAGACGGCAGGTTTTCGGCTCCAGGGTGTGATCAGATGCTCGGACTTCCAACTAGGTTCCAAATATATTCCGACTATGATCTCGGATAACGTACATGTTGTCGTCGACTGTGAATTCTCACCAAGGCAGGGTGAATTGGATATATAGTCAAAAGCAGACGGCATCTGTATCAGAAATATTTGGCGATACCAACTTAATTATATATTCCGGAGAAAATCCGCTTCGGGATAATTATATTCTACAAACCATTCTTGCATGGATTGAAAAACAATTAATATTAAAATGACAACAATATGAAAAAAAGAAAAGTGACACGGATTGTGAGAGGAAGAAAGACTGTTGACGGGGCAGGTGTACATCTGCGCCGGATATTGGGAGAGCAGACGGTGGTGGACTTTGACCCGTTTCTGATGCTTGACGGTTTTGACTCCACCAATCCGCAGGATTATATAAAGGGATTTCCCTGGCATCCACATCGCGGAATAGAGACCATAACCTATCTTGTCAGCGGAACAATGGAGCATGAGGACAGCCTGGGAAACAAAGGGGTGATCCAGTCCATGGGATGCCAATGGATGACAGCCGGTTCAGGAATACTCCACAAGGAGATGCCGCAGCCATCAGAAAGGATGCTCGGATGCCAACTGTGGGTCAATTTACCTGCTGCAAAAAAAATGGTTCCACCAGCATATAGGGACATTGCTCCGGATGACATCCCGGTGGTGATGTCCGACAAGGCAACCGTCCGGATCTTATCAGGCAGCCACCGGGGGATACGGGGGACTCTGGACAATTCGTATGTTCAGATAACATATTTGGATGTAACTTTGCCCGCTGACGCCTCATGGAAGTACAACGAAGCACGCGATGATGAAAACCTATTTCTCTATTTGCTGGAAGGCTCGCTTTTCCCCGAAGTGAGACAGCAATCTGCGGAAAGTAAGGGTTGTGCCATATTATATTCTGTTCCCGTTCCTGGAGAAGATACGGACGAACCGGTAGAGGTGAAAGCCGGACCGGAAGGCGCACGTTTCCTTTTGTTGTCGGCTCCTCCCCTGAAAGAACCTATTGTCTGGGGAGGTCCCATAGTGATGAATAGCCGGGAGGAACTGGAGGAAGCTTTTAGAGAATTAAGAAATGGAACATTCATCAAATAAACGGCATTATTTTACTGAGGCAACCGTCTCCCCCGGATGAACGGATATAAAATGTATGGTAGGCTTATGACGGCTGTGGTTATATTCCATGCCGTTGCCGACCATATAAAAAAAACGAAAAATACCTATTTGTAGGTATTGTGTGAAGCTATATAATCCACTATCTTTGTAATATGGATGGAATAATGAAAAATAGAACAGCCGTAGCATACCTGCTGTTACTGAGCATGATGCCTTTCTTTTTTGTGAAAGCCTTTCATGTTCATAAGGAGCGTGCATGTATTCATGACGGGCAACAGTTCCCTCATCACGATTCAGCAGATAAATGTGCTATCTGTCTTTTCACTTTATCCTTATTTACCGAAGCGGAAAGTTTGGAGTACACCCATACCTTGACTGTAAAGCCTGTTAAATATCTTATTTTGGAGGAGCAGGGCGTCACTGCTACAATTCTCCTTTTGTCTCTTCGCGCTCCTCCTGTCCGAATGTCATAATTCTCTATGGATTACATGCACTATGTGATGACATGTAAAGGGCTCTTATGCCTATTGACTATCCTGAACAATTTATAACGCTTTTATAAAATATGACATTTCATGCATATTTCCGATATGTGTGTCTGTTCCTTACCTGTCTGTATATGGCATTTTCTGCACATATGCATGCACAGGAATACCGGCAACGATCAGACACAACCAGGACCCTGCTGATTATAGACGGGGAAAACGGAAACCCTATTGAAGGAGCCGGTGTATTAGCCGGCGGGCAGGTGCTTGTCAGCTTATCCGAAGGAACGGTAACTATTCCTTCAAGGAATTCCGCAGATACAGTCCTTGTACAGAGTCTGGGGTATAAATCTCAATATATATCCTTGAAGGATGTGTTTAAAAGAAAGAACACCTATACGATACGTCTTTCTCCGGAAATGACGACATTGGGGGAAGTCATCATTATCGGTGAACGTTCCGGAATAACCCGGAATGCAGTGAGCGGGCAAATCCCATCCCCTGCAATCAATCATGCGTTGGGGACCTCCCTGGGTGCCCTGCTCGAACAGGTCAGTGGTGTAAGCTCCATCAGTACGGGGACGGCAATAGCCAAACCCGTCATCCAGGGGATGTATGGCAACCGGATATTGATCATCAACAATGGCACCCGCCAGACAGGGCAGCAATGGGGGGCCGATCATGCTCCGGAAGTGGACATGAACGGTAGCAATTCCATCCAGGTGGTGAAAGGATCCGATGCGGTACGGTACGGTTCAGAGGCTTTGGGGGGGATTATTATCATGGAACAGGCCGCCCTGCCTTTCCGGACAAAGTCCTTAAAAGGAAAGGGATCCATGCTTTATGGCAGTAACGGACGCCGTTTTGTCCTTACCGGACAGATGGAGGGAACCTTCCCTTTTCTCCGTGACATTGCCTGGCGTGTACAGGGAACCTGCTCGAATTCAGGAGACCGTTCTACCGCGAACTATCTTCTTAACAATACCGGAACCAGGGAATTGCATACCTCCGCTTCACTCGGCTATGATCATGGCCGTTTAAGAATAGAAGGGTTCTACAGCCGCTTTTACAACCGCATGGGGGTAATGCTCAGTGCCCAGATGGGAAGTGAGGATCTGCTGGCGGAACGTATCCGGCTGGGACGTCCCCTGCATACGGACCCTTTCGCCCGAAGTATCACATATCCATATCAGGAGGTCACCCATCAGACAGCCGTTGGCAAAATAAGATTCAGCATGTGTGATGTTGGAAATCTTTACTGGCAGGGTTCCTGGCAGAAGGATGACCGGCAGGAAAAACGTATCCGCCGCCTGGGATCCGACATCCCGGCTGTTTCCCTGCACTTGTATTCATTTCAAAACTCCCTCCGGTGGAAGTGGAATTATAATTCATGGCAAACGGAGATTGGGGGACAAATCATGTTCATAGACAATCACAGCCGGGCAGGGACAGGTGTTGTTCCTGTTATTCCCAATTACACGGAGACACAGGCAGGAATATATGGCATTGGAAAGTATAATTACAGCAAGGGAGGAGTTGAAGCGGGTGTTCGCTTTGACGGGCAGGAAACCCGTGCCAGCGGCTATGACTGGACTGGAAATCCCTATGGGGGAACAAGAAAGTTCAATAACATATCATACAGTCTGGGAGCCCATCACCTTTTTTCCGGACACTGGAAACTTACCACCAATTTCGGGATGGCCTGGAGGGCCCCCCACGTGTATGAGCTGTACAGCAATGGGAATGAACTCGGATCAGGAATGTTTGTCAGAGGGGATTCGGTCATGAATTCCGAAAGAAGCTATAAATGGATATCCTCTATCAGTTACAGTGGCAAGGTGTTCAGCGTCCATGCGGACGGTTATCTGCAATGGATAAGCGGTTATATCTATGATGAGCCCCAAAAAGAGAACATTACTGTCATTTCAGGGGCATATCCTATATTCCAATACAGGCAGACCCCGGCTTTCTTCCGCGGAATGGATTTTGACTTTCACTTCATGCCTGCAGATTCATGGGATTACCATCTGACCGCCTCCTTTATACGGGCAAACGAACGGACAACAGGAAATTATCTTCCCTATATCCCCCCTTTCCGTCTCAACCATGAGCTTTCATGGAACCACAGAACCCGGTCGCATTTCCGGTTGCGTCTGGGTGTCCGGCACCGTTTCGTGGCAAAACAGACCCGGTTTGACCCGGATACGGATCTTATCCCGTACACTCCTCCGGCATACCATCTTTTTGGAGCCGATGTGGATCTGGAATGTCCCGTAAGATGTGGACACATATTACGGTTCATGATATCGGCAGACAACATTCTGAACAAAGAATATAAAGAATACACCAACCGTTCGCGTTACTATGCGCACGACATGGGGCGCGATGTGCGTTGCGGAGTGAGTTGGAGCTTTTGACTTATAACGAGACATAATCAACAAACCTATTTAATTACAAGTAAAATGAAAACAAATGTATGTAAAATCGCATTAATGCTCCTGATGGGGGCATCTTTTACCTTATTATTTAATTCATGCAGCAAAGATCCTGTGATTCCTGAAAATGAGACAAAAAACAAATTGCATGAAGATCCTTCCAAAATGACAATCCGTCTTGTGGAATGCCACTTGCATGCAGATTGGAATGAAATACAGAAAGTCGGTGGTCCTCATCAGAATCCGGAATCTCCAGCCAGACACATGAAACGTATTCAAGAAATAACCTACGAACTGAAGACCGGCCAGGGCTGGACACTTGCCGAAGGCAGTCAAAACAAGTTCTACGTACAGAAAAACGGAGAATATAAAAATGGAGACAACTTTACTCCAGCCCCTATTTATCTGATGTTTATTTATTACTACAATAGTAAGGGAGAGTTGATGAATAACCAGTTTATAGAAAATGGACAGGATAAAATACATCAACATTTCTTTACACCAGAAAATGTAAAACCCACCTTTGACGGGCAGCCGGAAGCTGATGACAATGATCCGCAAAAATTAGTGGACTATCTTTATGTAGATACTACCCCTTGGGACAAGACCAGACATGACAAGGAGGCTGAAATAACAGGAGGAAGCAATCCTGTCGGGTTGAAAGGTGTCATCCGTTTTTTGAAAGATCGTAAGGAATTTGACTTGAAAATTCGTCTTTATCACGGTTACAAATCCAAGACCAATCCGGAAACTGGTACTTTTGATCCGTTCTACAAGCCTTCCGGAATATTGATCCAGCGTGGCACATGGGATATCAACTTAAGTATTCCTATAGTGGTATTCTGGAGTCGTGATGAATATCTTGACATAGAACCGGATGCAGATGTTAACCAAATCGAAGAAGATAGTCTTGATGAAGAAAGCAACCGTACCGTGCATTCCATTATGAAAACCTTCAACCTTACATGGAAAGAAGCGCTTGAGGAATTCATAACTTATACCTATAAGGCGGGAGATACTGAAGGAGGGGCTATCTGGCTATAGGTCTCTTGTAAGGAGTATAACCACAACAGATTGATTTAAAGATTTATAATATTTAATTTATTAAACATTCGGAATTATGAGATTTAACAGATTCAATCTTTTATTGGTAGCAACAGCCATAATAACGTCAATGTCAGGCTGTACCGGATCACAGAAGAGAACTACACAACAGGAAAAAGAAAGCGCTACTATGGCCACCACTACAGTCAATACCAAAAATAAGAATTTTTATGGGACTTATGAGGGCACATTACCCTGCGCCGATTGCAGTGGTATCAGGACAACACTGAAAATCAACAGTGATACAACCTACGAACTGCGGAGTGAATATTTGGGAAGGAAGGATGGCGTCTTTGAAGAAAGTGGCATTTATAACATTGTGGGTGAAAACATCATAGAACTGGTAACTCCTTCTTCCGGGGAGAAGACATTCTATAAAATTCTCGATGGTTCAGTCGCGTTGTCCGACAGTCTGGGAACGCTCAACGGCAGTGAATTGGCTGAACATTATATTTTGAAAAGACAATAAAGGATACTGCATAATTGCATCCGGAGCTAATGATGAAGAATTGACCGTATATCTAGCCAATCAGTTCTTCATCTTTTCCTGTTTTTATAAATCAAGATGGAACATACCCTAAGAAAAAACAGTTCATACGAACAGCTGTATTTCATTATTGTTTTGTTTACATATTATAAAACCTTTCACCATTGAACGTATGAATGATGTGGATGAAAGAGGGTTACAAACCGTTGGACGGTGAGGAACGGATGCGGATGGAACGTCTGCTCTCGGAAATGGGGATGGAGAGGAAGCTGAATATCTACTGCAACAGGGACGCACGTACGAATGCCGTGACTTTCGGGTTCCATACAATCGGGCTGACAGGTGGTATTCTTCAGACGGCATCGGACGAGGAACTCAAAGGGGTAATCAGCCATGAGGTGGGACACATCTCGCATTATGATTTTGTCTATCAGGTGCTTCTTTTCTCTATGCAGTTGCTGGGCTACCGCTGCCTGTACGGGCTGTTCCTGATTCCGGCCCTGTTTTTCGGATTGGCAGGCAATCTGATAATCGCCGTGGTCCCGGCTGTCCGTTTCGCCGTGGTGGGGATGGCCAGACTCTGGTGGAGCCTTTATAAACTGTTGCATCATACGATTTACGGTATCAGTCGGATAGCAGACGTGAATATCAACAAATATGCCGAATACCGTTGCGACACGTATGCGGTACGTTACGGTTGTGGGGAGGGCCTGCTCTCGTTCCTGCGTCGGCTGGAGGTGGCGGAAACGGGTGGGGAGCGGCCTTCGTTCACCGAATATATCATGAGCACGCATCCATCAACCGAAAAACGGATTGTCCGGCTGGAAAAGTTGTTGTAACCTGCGATAAAGAATAGATGCCTATATCATTTTGCGGATATTGGTACAAGGAGTGGCGGACATGCGTATCCGCTGCATTTCCAAAGAAAAGTCCTCGTAATAACAGATGATATGGCTTGCGGCAAGCGCACCGGTGAGGCTGTCTTTCTCTGAAAGCGTCTCCTTGCTGTCCGCCTTCTTTATCAGGTCATCATATAAGGCGCAATACACTTTGTCGGTATCTGCCGGATAGCATGTACCGGTGATGACGGCTGAAAGATGTATCTCCGGGCATTTGTCCGCTTCACGGAGTATGATGGCCGTATCTGCCGCCAATAATCCGATATAGGTATTCAGATTGCAGGAAAACATGCGGTATCCTTCATCATAAAGTGCAAGAATAATACGGTAGAGTTCCATACGGATATTGTTTTCCCTGAACCGGTCGTATCGGCTTGTCTTTTCAATGGTACAGCCTGTAACGGCAACATTCCTGTCATACATATTTCCATGAGTTTTTTTGTTAATGCCTTGTCCGTAATTACTGTTAAGTACCGAAAAAAGCACGGAACTTAACAAGTCCGAACACAGGCACGACCAAGCGCCTCGCAGGAGACGAGTTAAGTCCGTGCCAATGGATATGACAAGGACTCCGCTCGTTTATTCTCCTGCATTAAAATTGGTCGTTTCGTGTTCGGGAATAAACAGCTAAAAGCTATTCTAATATGTTATCATTCAAATTCTTTAATCTTATAACCTTCTTTTTTTGATTCAACCCTGCAAAAATAGAAAAAAGCCGGGCAACCGCATAGGGATTGCCCGACTTTTTTGAGAGGAAGTATTCAGGTGTGGGGTGTGGCAGGTCATTCCACCGGCTCGCCGCCATAGCGAAGGCGGCAGATTTCCTTGTGGATTTCACACATGATATGCAGCTGCATCCGCTTGCTGATATGGCGGCTTTGGGAACGCATGAACAGACGGTTTTCTATCAGGCTGCAAAACTTCGTGCCCTCCCTGCTTACAATGCAGACAATCTGATTTTCAAGGAAAAAATCCCTGTCGGTGGAATACTCCACGTCCGGGAACATTCTTATATATTTCATTCGCAAATATTTTAAAAGGTTTTACGGTGGCGGTGTGGGTGGGGTCGTCCGGCCCTGCCCTCTGTTCTCTTGGGGCGGTGAAAAAGATGTGCCGGATATTGTTTCCGGCACATGCTTTCCGCTTGGTGTCAGGCGGCTTTTCCGCTTTCGGGCTTCTCTGTTTTCGGGGCGGTGGTCTTCTTTTCCGTCTTTTCTGTCGTCTGCTGTTTTTCGGCTTCCCTGGCAGCTTTCTTTTCCGCTTTCTTCATTTCCTTTATCCTTTCCTCCAAACGTTCATGCCGTTTCTGATATTCTTCCTCGTGGGTGGCTTTGACAAGTCCGTATTGGTCGGGGAAGTGCATGTTTGCGAAGTCCCTCAGCAGCTTGGATGCGTTGTTGTCTCCGTGGCCGTTCTCACAAAGGAAGTGGCTGATGAAGTCCCGTTTGATTACCGTTTTTTGTGTGTCCGTCAGTTTGGCAACGATTTTCATCCGCTGTTTCTCGTCCAATGCGAAAGGCTGGTCCTTGATGCCGAAAAGCGGGAAATGTCTCCTTTGAAGTTGGGCAAGCATGGCAAAATAAACCATACCGTCTTCGTACTGCGTGAACGAGCTTTCGGGATAGTCGTTCTCACGGACAATCTTTTTCGTATCGGCAACGGTCTTTTCGATGGAAAGCTGTTTGAAACGCTTGTCCCTTTCCTGCAATGTCCCGATAGTGACGGGGGCGGTTTCCTTTCTGTTTATCTCCACGTAGCAGAGTTCGGGTTCTGTCTGTCCCACCTTTACATAGGTCTTTATCCTGCCTTCCTCCTTCATGCGGTCAAGTTCCTCCACCTTTCGGGCATATTCCTCGTTTCTGCGCTCAAATGTCTGCACCGCCTGTTCGTACTCTTTCGTTTGGGTGAACTGCTCTTTCTTCGGTGCTTCGGGTGCTTTGGGGAATTCCCTTGCCGATACGTTGTAGTCAAGTTCCTTGATTTCATGCCCTTTCTTGTCCAATTTCTGTAGTGCCATATCGTTACGGCTTCCGTAGTAGGGGCGTGCGACAACCAGCTTCGGATCGGATTTCAAAAGTTTCTCCGTCTCTTTTGCCACATGGGCTGCGTTCTTGGCCTCCAGACATTTGCGGTTGGTGCAGTGTCCGCACCCGTTATGCTCGGCAAAAAGGTTGTAATTGGCTGCGTTGTGTACGCATGTATTGCATTCCGTCTTGTCGAACTTGTATTGCCCAAGGTCGGTGGTATAGTATTTTTCAAAGTACCTTTTGAAGAGGTTCAATGTATATCCCGTCCAATCCTCACCGTTCCCCTCTTTGAGGTGCTTCTCGTACACGTCCTTTTGTATATCGGGCTCATAGGTGCTTATCTCCTCGGCTACGCTGACAGTGATTGTTTCATTGTCCAACAGTTCACCGACAGGCGCATAGAGTTCGTTCAGTTTCAATCGGGTATAGATATATTTCTCGCTCCGTCCGAAACGGGCGGTCAGTGAATACATGTCATATCTGCCCTTTTCAAGCAACCGCTTGAACGCTTTTGCTTCTTCAGTGGGGCGTACCTGCTCACGCTGCAAGTTCTCGCTTAACGACATGTCTTCCGCTTCATCGTCCGTCACATTGTTATATATGGTTGCCTTTATGGTCTTTGCTCCTGCAAGCAATGAGGCACGGTAACGGCGTTCACCGTATATAATTTCATAACCGCCTTCCGTGCGTGGGCGTACTGCAATGGCCTGCAGGATTCCTACTTCCCGAATGCTTTCCGCAAGTTCCTGCAATGATGCGTCATTGAACGTCTTGCGGTGGTTGTCCGTGCTTGGGTGTATGGTAGTGATGTCAAGGTCTGTTTCGGCTGTGGCCGTTGCAAGCGGTGTCTTGAAAGTGGCCTGCTGCGATGCTTCTTCCGTAACGGTGGGAATGGTTGCCGTTTCGGGTGCTTCTGTCACTTCGGTAGCCGTGGGCACGTCCTGCGGTGTGAGTAGTGTCATCGGTTTCGGGATGATTGCCAAAGCGGTCACCTTTACTGCATTTTCTTTCTCTGATTTCTGTACGCTGTTCGTCTGTACTTTCTTGTTCGTCTTCATAATGATAAGTTTTAAATGTTGATAATTAATTGAATGGTTTTCCGTCTGAAAGGTATTCCCAACCGTTGGCGTTGCTTTCTTCCGTGAAGTGTTCCAAAGTCCGGGTGCTTTCCATATCATCCCGACAAGCACGGAAAAAACTGTCGAGACATTCGTTCATAAGGCAGTCAAACGTGATATTTTCGGTGGGGGATTTCAAGAACTGATAAATCGGATCAAGAATACAGTTATCTATATAATAGCCCGTAAGGGGACAACAGGCATCTACAAATATCCTGCTTTTTCGTCCTTTCGTCCCTTTCCAAAAATATTTTGGCGTGTATAGGTCGTTCCAATGGTTGTTCATCAGATAGGCCGCCAACCGCCAACCGTTTAGCCTGTCTATGCAGTCTTCCTGCCTGCTGCGGTAGTCATAGCTGTAATTGCATGCGTCATATCTCCAATTACGGCACACAATGCCGAAGCGTTCGCAAAAGGTATTAAGGGTCTGACGGTTCTCGTGTGTCCAACCGTAAAAATATCGGTTGTACAACCATTCGGTGTGTGCTTTCTCTTTGGCTTCCTCGGATAACTCGGTTATCCGATAGAGGGTGTATGTTCTTGTTTCCGTTCTCATGTCGTTACTTTTTTATGGGTTCGTTGATAGGCGGGCGGATTGTTCCGCCCTGCCGTTCATGCTGTCATACACGGATGCACGTGGCGAGTGCTTCCCTTACTTTCGTTTCCTGCTTCTTGGAATATATCCACCCTGCACGCCTTTCGCCCTTATAGGTGAGGTTCGCACGGAACAGACCGTTCAGGTCTTTCAGAATGTCCTTTATCGGCCTGGTGTCACCGAATACGGCAATCGCCTTCTCGCTGTATTCCACGATTTCATGACTGAGGGTTGAAAAGTCTGCGGTTGCTGTGGATTGTTCTGCCGTATCGCTGTCCGTCTGCGGTGCTTTCATACAAAGGTTGGCTTCATCCCCTGCGGTGTGCGCATACCGTTCTATGAATTTTTCAAGGTCGTGGATAGGCTCTTTCTCAACCGTCCAACCGCTGTACTTGTTCCTGCCCAGATACATACCGTCTCCCATGCTGTAATTTTCCCGGTGTTCGTAATCTGCGTTATATTCCGCCAAATAGGCTGTTCCCTCAAAATTGGCGGCATGCTTGCGCATTTCTGAAAAGAGGTTGCGTGTATGTTTGGAAAAGCCTAAAATGACGGTTCTTGCTATACTGTAGTCATAATAGTCCGTATAGCTGTCGCACTCGTTTACCCGTAACGTGCCGATAATGACCGCCTTTGCATCCGTCGGGACAAGGGGGCGCAAACGCTCCGCACCGATTTTGGCGATACGTCCGTATTCCTCTCTTGTTTCCTTCGCTTTCTTTTCTTCTTCGGCTTTCTTCTCTTTTGCCTTGGTGAGTAAAGCGGCTGTTTCCAACGGATCTAAAAACTTGGGGTTCGCATCATCGTAATAGATTCCTATTCCGAATTTTTCCGATAACGGCCGGATAAGGTCGGATGTATGAAACTCGTATGTCCGCAAATTGACAAGATGATAGGTTATTCCCCACTTGTCACGGGTTACTTCATACACAACATAGCTGTCATAGCTATCCAATACTACCACTTGGTTGACTGAAACGGTCTGAACGTCTCTGTCGTAACTTCTGTTGGCTCCCAATAAATGTACTTTGTTCATAATGATTTGATTTTAAAATGATTCATATTCTGTCAGAGTATCACGCAAAGCGCAAGGATGAAAAGAGCGAGCACGCAAAGGATGCACCACACGGCACGGATGAGGAAAACCACCACCGCCAAAACTGCCAACATGGGCAGAATACCACCCCAAAAGGCACACACGAAACGCACCGCCACATAGACCACGAAACCGACCAGCGACCACTTCACCCAATTTTTAATGCCGGTTGGAGCGGAGCCGAAGCCTCGTTTCCAATCCTGCCGTATTTCAATTCTCTTTTTCATAACATTGACTTTTTTTTTATGCCTTGTCGGTGGCTTCACCTTGCTCGTTTCAGGGGGCAGATACGGACGGGGAGAAAATATGCAAGGCTTTTGGTGAAAAATTTTCAACCGCCCGGCTGGACGGATTGAAAAATTTTCGCCAAAACCCGCAGGGCGCGAAGCGGCCTTGCAGATTTTTAGGGGTCCCGTCCGTAGCTTCGCACCCTGAACCCGGCAAGGTGGAGCTACTGACGGGATAAATAAAAATGGGAAAATCGTTATATGGGAAAAAGAGAATTGAAATACGGCGGGATTCAAGGGCTGTTGCTTGAATGGTATAATAGAATTTTACAAGTAATATAACACAGAAAAAAAACTGAATTTAATCAGGGGAATGGTATATCTTATATTTCTTTTCAAGTAAGATATTAAATTAAAAAACGAGACCTGTCATTCTCCATTTGCAGATGTGTAGAAGTATTAATCCATTAATGGACAATAGGGCATGTAAAGGGCAGATTTTCCGTATATTCGCCTCCTTATCCCCGAATTATGGGCGTAAGTCGCATGGTCATGGAGATATATCTATCCTTTAATGAGGAGAACAGCCGGCAAATATCTGATGGAAAAGCCCCACAAACCACAGGAAAATAGCCACACAACGGTATGATACACAATAATTATTGAAGAAACGTGCTCCGCTCCAGCGGACAGCATGTTGTGTTTTCGTTTAACCGAAAATGAACGGTTTAACGGAGGATACACCGATAAATCGTTACTTATTTCAAGCTCCGGCGTCGCTTTTTACATATCTAACTATAATTCATTTGAAATCACAAAACAGATTGAACCGAATGTGGTTAGTTTGTCTGTTTGTTTCATGTCCGAATCATTAGTATGCTATGTTGCAAAGTTCGTATTCATTATGAAAAAATCCGCTTACGAGAACAAGGTATTCAGGTAATTTGCCATCCTTTCCCCAAAGAAGTTCGATGTTAAAAAGTTCAGCAAGCGTTTTGGCTATGTCAAATCCGAAGGCTTCGAGTGACGGACGCACTTTTTCCGGGTGTCGGCATGGTGTGCCGCAGTTACGCGTACACTCGTTATTGGGGCAGTGAAGACATTTACCTATATAGGCAAATGAACGCCCTCCATATTTCCGTTCCATATCCAATAATTCGCTCTCGATTCGTATTCGTTCCGGTAAAATGAGTTTTTGTGTATATTCAATCGGAATATCTTTGTCTTCAGGGATTATCTTCGTTGCCATAAGATGTGCATACTTGTATTGCCGGAGAAACGATTCCGTATCAAAATCAAATGGAGGACACCCCCAACTTTTGCCATAATTGGTACATTGTTTGCAAAGTTCAAGAAAATGTGGTTCGTCACGGAATTCGGCGATATATCCTTCAACAGTGATGTCTGAAGTAAAATTTTCTACAGTGTATGTACTCATTGTTTCAAAATCATTGTACCGCATAAGGAGTCAAAACGAATGTTCTCATTTTGGAAAAGTCTGTCAATGTATCCGCTTTTCCGCATTTCAGACGCGGTCAAGCAGTTTAAATTCAGGGTATCTAACAATGCTATCGAATCGCACATGGACAACGCGATGTCAAGTTCATGTGTCGAGAACATGATACATTTTTTCTCGTCGTGGACAAGCCTACGAAGCAACGCCACAAGTTCGTAGCGATTAGGCATGTCAAGAAAGGAAGTCGGTTCATCAAGGAGAATGATAGGAGTATCCTGTGCCAATGCACGAGCAATCATCACACGCTGGCATTCGCCATCCGACATTTTATCCATCGTGCGGTTTGCATAAGCCTCCATTCCCACCGAGATGAGCGATTGCATGACTATCTCCTTATCCGCCTCTTGCATCCTGCCTATCCAGTTGGTATAAGGAGCACGGCCTATGGCTACGACATCTTTGCACCGCAGGTTGGCGATGCGCGTGCGCTCGGTCGTGACGACGGCCAGCGTTTTTGCCATATCTTCGGTTCTCATGCAGGCGATGTCGTGCCCGTCGA
Organism: Bacteroides faecis; assembly: GCF_020091505.1. NCBI lineage: Bacteria > Pseudomonadati > Bacteroidota > Bacteroidia > Bacteroidales > Bacteroidaceae > Bacteroides > Bacteroides faecis. The sequence continues at coordinate 3,413,075 of NZ_CP081916.1, forward strand.
GAATGATTTTTCCGGAATAACACCGGTTCAGACCGGCTATGGCGCGGAGTAGCGTCGATTTCCCTGTCCCGTTTCTTCCGATAAGGGCTGTCAATTGACCTTTTTTTATCGTGGCATTTACCTCGTGGAGCAACGAGTTCTCTTTGTAACCTATGGAAAAATGCTGTAATTCTATCATGCGGTGATGGATTTGTTGCGTAAAACCACCCATACGACGATTGGGATTCCCAATAGAGCTGTAATGGCGTTGATCGGCAAGGTGAATATTTTGGAAATGACGTCGCAAAGAAGCAATATCGATGCTCCTGAAAGAATTGTTCCGGGTAGAAGGACACGATGATCGCTATTTTGGAAAAGCATTCTTGTGACATGAGGCATAGCGAGACCTATGAAACCTATCGGACCGCAAAAAGCGGTTATCGTTCCGGCGAGCAGCGTTGTCGAGAGAAACAATAGGCCGCGTGAACGCTGAATATTCAGTCCCATCGTTATGGCATACTCTTCTCCAAACAACAAAAGATTAAGCGACTTGATTGTTATTACAGCCAATAACAACCCGACTAATACTGATGGAACAAAGATGGCAAGTTGTTGCGCTGTCACATCCCCTAATGCTCCCATCGTCCATATCACAAACATTTTTAGAGACTCGTCATTGGCTATATACTGCAAAATCTGCACGACAGCGCCTACGCCCGATGAGAACATCATACCCAGAATCAGGATTACCATGATGTCTTTTATTCGCTGTCCAACGGCAGTTATCACGAGCAATACGACAGCCGCACCCACCCATGCAGCTCCGGCAATGCCTATTGATGAACCGAGCCCAGCAAGTACCACGAGTGCCACACCGAGACTTGCACCGGAACTGATACCGAGGACATAGGGACCGGCAAGAGGATTACGGAAGAGGGTCTGCATCTGAAGACCGCTGACTGATAAGGCAGCCCCGGCCAACAGTGCCACTATAGCTTTTATGAGGCGTATGTTGAGTACGATCTTTTCCGTGGCACGGGGACAATCTCCCCCAGTCAGCGCTGCCCATACATCGCGGATTGGAATATTGACAGCTCCCACGGCCAAGTCCAGTAAAAAAAGACCGACCGTGAGCGTAATCAATATGGAGGACAATATAGTCGAACGGGAACGCATCTATTTCAGTTGCTTGTAATACACACACTCTTCCTGCGCCAGTTCGGGATGGAATATCTTCACAAGGTCGCGGAGCACGATGTCAGGATTCACGACAGCAGACTCGTAATAGTCGTTACCCCCGGCTGTGTTGATACGGGCGTTGTTATTATACACCTCTCCATTTTTGAAACATCGGGTATCGGTGAATTTCGGACATGATGCCTTCAATTCGTCAAGGGAGTTCGCCATTCCCACGTTCAGCCACATGTCCGCATCCGACGCGAGTAGGTATGCTTCTTCCAAGTCAACGGGGATAGAAGCGTTTCCCGTGTTCTTCTGGTAGATATAGCGACCGCCTGCATCGGCAATCAAGCGGGCGACATAACTTTGGGTTGAAGGCATGAACCACGAGTCTCCATAAGGGACATTAAGCATAACCGAAGGAGTGCCAAGGATACTGTCGGCCACTTTCTTTTTCAAAGTGTTGTATCTGACCGGGATTGCGGCAAAGGCTTTTTCACCCTTCTCACGTTTCCCTGTGACTTCAGAAAGCACTACCATCCATTCAGCCTTACCGAGAGGCGACTCTTCGAGATAATCGCCGACATACATGAACGGTATGTCGAGTTCTTCGAGTTTGCTTTCCATTGCGCTTGCGCCGTTCACCCCATAGAGCAGAACGAGGTCGGGATCGAGCGAGAGCAGCAACTCGTAGTTGATGTTTCCTTCATAGCCGATGTCACCAATACTGTCGCGGCGAGCTTGGATGTCGGGGTTGGAAATGTAGTCGATTCCCGAAACGCCGGTTATGCGCTGGACTTCACCGATCGCGTCAAGCATGGCGATATGAGTGGAAGACATCGCCACGATGCGTTTGGCGTCTCCTTCGAGTACCTGTCCGGCAAACCCTTCGGGAACCTCTTCGCCGTTGCGGACGATAAACAGCCATGTGGTTACGCTGTCTGCTCCCTGCCAGGGATTCCTGACGGTTATCAGTACGCTTTCCTTCCCGTCCGCCCCTTTGATGTCGAAGCCGGAGGCATATTCGGGAGCATAAAGCAGCAGGTTGAAATCATTGAGTTTTGAACTTTTGTTGTGGCAGCCTGTAAATGCCAGAGAAAGCAACAGAATCAGGCTTAAATTCTTTAATGCGTTCATATTGATGCAGATTATCGTTTACTATTTTTGTTTTTTCCGAACTTGGGCGTTATGCCGATGAATATCTCGAAATTGATGCCCGGCATGGGACGGGACAATACGGAAAGGTATTCTTCATCGAACAGGTTGTTGATGCTGCCCTTTAGCGACAGGTCGGCCCATCGAAAAGAGAGCTGTTTTTCCAGTGTCACGTTATTCATGAAGTAAGGAGGCAGATAGCCCGTCAGGGTATAATCATTACTCGACATGGTATAACGCTGGCTGTAATAACACCACTTGTAGAGCAGGCTCCATGTCCGCCATGACAGACATCCGGTCACCGCTGCGGAAAACTCCGGTACGTATGGCAACTGTTTGCCGACGGATTGGTCTGCCGGACTCATAGGTTCGCTCTCGTTGATCGAGGGAGTCCACGAGAAAGTTCCGTTCATATCCAGTTTCCATTCCCTTCCGAGCATTACATCAAGGTGGGCGTTGGTCTCTGCCCCGTAAGCATGTACCTTCTTGAGGTTTCTGGGAGAGAAGAATCCCTTGGTTGTGGGTAGCCAGATGATCCAGTCGTCGATGTGCGAATCGAACCAGTTGATACCACCGCTCAAAGCATATACATTTTCTTTCCCCACCGAGAATGACAACCCCACGTCGTATGTGAAGCCGTGCTCGCTTTTTAGGTCGGGATTACCGCCCGGCAGAAAATAGAGATCGTTCAGCGTGGGGAAACGGTAGTTTCGGGAGATGGATGCTTTCGCCACGATATTGCCTTTCTTCGACAGTACCCCGTCGATGAAGAAAGCCGGGATAACCGGGGCCCATTCCGTACCGAACATATCCTCGCGAAGAACAAGCGAGGCGGCAAAACGATCGACAGGCCGCCATTTCGCAGAAACGGAACCGGAAAACTCGACACGTCCCTTGTCATACCCGACAACAGCCTTGTTACCTTCCTGCGAGATGATATTTTTGTCCGCGCTTTCCACCAAATGTTGGTGTACGGAAACACCGGCCGTGAACAGCCATTTCTCTGAAGGTGCATAATCCCCGTCCGCACTTCCGTAGAACGTGTTAATCTTACTGCGCGAGCGGGTCATCGAAGCCATTTCGCCGTTTCCCTTGTCCCGCCTGTAATCATAGGCCATCCATGTGTGTATATAGCCACCTTTTACACCGACCTTCCATTTCTCCCGCACGCGTTCCCACGAGAGGACGCTGCGAAACGTCTGCTCCCTTTGGCGGTTCTCGAAGTCCATGCCGTTCCCGTAATCCGTGGTGAGCATCGCCAGTTCCCGGTTGGAATTGATATACCAGGCGTTTAGCCCGAACTTGTCACCTTCGCCCGTGTTATAATAAATTTCCTGCAAAATGTGCAGATCCTTATAAGCCCCGCTGCGGTTGCGCTCCGTCGGATAATAGGAACCGATGATGTTCTTGTCCTCGTCATAGATGTTTTCCTTCTTGTCCCGGTTTCGGTATTTGTAGTCGTTGGGAGAAGAGGAATATACCACACGGGTGGAGGACTGCCAGTGTTTGTTACCGTAGGTCAGGCGGAGAAACTCGTCGAACGTGCTGAACGACCCCACTCCCTGCACGTACTGCAACCCGAATCCTTCATGGTTGGCCGGAGAAGTGGAGAGCCTGACCAGACCACCCAAGCCGCCGCCCGTTTCGTTTACCGACGAAGTTCCGTGCAGCAGCGAGGCATCATCGATAAAGTAAGAAGGGATGGTGGAAAAATCTGTCATGCCCAGCATCGGGTTGTTGATGCGCATACCATTCCACGTCACTTGAGTATGCGAGGGAGAGGTACCCCGGAAAGCTACAGTAGATAACGTGGCGCGTCCGTAGTTCTTGACAAAAACGGATGAGTTGAATGTCAGCACATCGGCCATAGATAAGGCGATGTTCTCTTTCATGGCGATGGAATCGAAACGGGTTCGTTGCACGCCTATATCCTTCATCGGTCGTTTGCCTACCACCGTAACCTCCGGAATACGCAGCACCCTTTTGGTAATGCTGACGGAATTTTTTTGCTGGGCGGCAAGCAGAAAGGGCAGGCTTACCCCCACGAACAATAGAATAAGATGTCTTTTCATTTTTGTCCTCCTTCCTCGTTATTTCCAGCAGAAAGCTCCCGGAATGATTCCCACGTAAAATTCATCGATCAGCTTACCTTGCGGCGAATAGCGATACACGATACCTTGCTGCTGGTAATCAATAGCGTCGGCCACATATACTTCCCCGTTGTTGGGATTGACCGTAAGGCCGTAGTATTTGGTGTCCCGAAACTCCAGAAAAGGTCGGACGGGAACACGGTCGGCTTCCACCGGCATTCGCCAAATATCGTTATTGATCCAGTAAAGCGTATCCCGTGTACCGTTGAGCTGGACTTCCGAAGGCCAGTCGCCCAGCTTGAACTTGAACTGTTTCTCTACGGTGAAAGTCTCGGTGTCTATACGGTAGAGAGACGGTGCCTCGTAGCCGTATGGGCTGCCCTCGTAACCGCCATCCGTGATGGTCCACATCTTGTTGTATTTGTCCATGACCAGCGAAGTAGGCTGTATGCCGATGGTCAGTTCGTCCACGACCTTGTCCGTCTCCGTGTCGATTTTCAGGATGCGGTTCTGGTACGACCAGCAGTTCACATAGACGTACTTGCCGTATTGCACCATTTGTTCGGTGGAACCCGATTCCATGTCCATGTCTGGACATTCGATATAGCCGGTAATCTCGTATGTCTTGGGGTTGATGATGAAGATGCGGTAGTCCCATATTTGCGTCACATAGGCTTTCTCATCCGACAGGAAATGGATATACCGGGGTGAGGTGAAACCTGTGATACGGCCCACTTCCTTGAAAGTATTGATGTCGATGGCGAAAATCACATGCGAGTTGTTCACCACGACCCAGCCTATACCGTCCCGGATAACCATAGATTGGGCCACATCGCCCAACTTGAACCCGTTGGCACGGTAAAACACTTCATTCTCCACTTCGCACGTGGCAGGATCATAGTAGGAAAGCGAGGCATTGCCGTACTGGAAATTTCCCTCGTTGGTGATGAAAAGACCGGAAGCCGATGCCGAGAAATTCTCCATCTCCCCATAATCCCATTTCATGCAACTGCCGAAAACTGGCAGGCAGAAAAGAAAAAGGCAAATCCGTTGTATTGTTCTGCTCATTGTCATTCAGATAAAAAAGAGTACCCGAATCATTACGGGTACTCTGGTTAAGGTATAAGGTTTAATCCTGCTGCGTATATTGTTTGTCCCTCATTTTTTGGAAGGTTGGGTTATACCCACATTTCGTCACACTCCAGCTTTCCTCCGTAATCATTCCGTTTTCTATGAACTTACCGAAGAAAGTGTAGTCGGTGAATTTTGTCAAACCGTCAAAAACAACCCCATGCAAGGTCTTCAACTTCTCCATGGAAAATGTTTCCTGAGAAAGAGATTTCGCTTGTTTTATCTGTAACGTACCATCTATTGTCTGTAACTTAGCACAAGTAATACCTGTTGCTTGATTAACGAACAACCCTTCACCTCCTACGTGAAGCAATTCCGGAAGATTCAGTGATTTACTTTGTAAAGTCATTGCTAAAGAACCTTTTCCCTCTTTATAATATACAGGAGAGGCTGAGCAACAGATTTTGGATAACAAAGGCAACTCACAACTGGTTAGATTGCCGGACAAATAAAATTGTCCACCCACCTCTTTCAATACAGGCATTGAAACAGTCCCCATCATAGGCATTTGGATGTATCCATATCCGTCTACGATTTCCAAGTCAGGGAATTTTGCCTTGCTTCGCATTTGGCCTGTCACATACAGATTTCCATGTACATGTTGAATTGTCGATATGGTATAATCGGGATTGTTAGTGGTTGGCTTACAAGTGAAGTCTTTGATATTCTTGAACATGATTTCAGGGAACTTGTTATTCGTAAGACTGGTGATGACAAAATTTACATTTGACAAATCTTCGGCTGTTTCAATTTTGGAGAGCTGCACCTTGTTTATAATTTCAATCTGGGGAGCTGTTTCTCCGAAGGTTTCAAATCGGGCGTTCGGCAACATCAGTGTTCCGCTCACGTCTTCAAGATAATCCAACGTAATGCTTCCAAGTGTGGTGATTTTACTCCAGTCAGGAAGCTGCTTGAGCGCCGTGAAATTTTTTATCTTTATCTGCCCCTTCACCGTTGTCAGTTTGTCCATTCCACCGAAAGCCTGAAGCACGTCATTTCGTTGGGGAACAAAACTACCGGTAGGAGGAGTTTCCATGTTGGCTTCCATAATAATACTTCCGTTTACTGTCTCGACTTCCGGTAGATTAATGGTTTCCAACATCACGGGGACGGTGTGGAAATCAAAGCCACCGGTCTCTTTCAGCTTAAGGAAGCTCATGGAAGTCAGTTTGGCAAGATTGTTCACGGACAAGACACCTCCGACACTTGTCAGTTCCGATAATTCTAAAGAAGCGATTGTTCCGGCTGCCTTGTTTTCTTCATTGAGTCCCTGGATATTCAGATCCTGACCTACAGTGGTCAGAACCGGAAACTCAAAACTCTGTAACGACGGCGCATTGAACATCACGCTTCCTTCAATAGTTGCCAGTTTCTCGAATAGGACATAAGTCACTTGGTCGTTATATACCGATATGTCTCCGGAGAGCATTTCCAGAGCTTTCATGGAAATCATGTGAAGCTCCGTAGCTTTCGAGGCGACATCGACCGAACCTAACTGCAAACCTCCGGCTGAAACGATATTATCCAACCCTGTCAAGTCTGCACCGTTGTAACTGTTACGAATGACAATGTTGCCTGTAACCTCTTTCAAAGATGCCAATGCAGATATGTCAGTGATTTTTTCTGCCTCTTCCGCATCAGAACCGATAATCAGGTTCCCTTTGACAACGGTTGTTTTGGTTGCGGCAAAAGAAGCTACCTCCTCGGTGGTCTTCAACTCTACATCTCCATCAGATTCTATTTCGCTTTTCACCACCTTATAGGCATATTCGCGGGCATCTCCGTTATAGGATGTCACCCGGAAGGTCCGTTCGTTATCCCAGTCCGTTACCGTTTTTGGATTAGGTATGATTGTTGCAGAAGTGGTGTACTTGAATTCCACTTCGGCATTGTTCAACGATACCGTATAAGGAACGGTTATCGTTACTGTATTGTCCGTAATATCGGCCGTGTACGATTTTCCGTCCACAGTCATCACAACTGACGTGATGAAATTCTCATCTGCATCTTCAGGTATAATTTCATCGTTTTTGTCACATGCTCCCAAAAAGAACAAGGATAGGAGCATGGGAAGAAAATAATTTTTCATACTTGTATTTATTGTTATTTTGTTAAATCCTCAAAAGAAAATACTTCCGTTGAAACTTCGCCCAACCAGCCGCTTTTGGCCAAGACACCGCATTGCACTTTGATAAAATCAATATATTGCAGATTGGCTTCCGTTCCATCGGCATGGATGGCATTGGAAATTTTGAAACCGTTCCTTTGCCCGCTTCCATCTACCGTACTGCCGCCTTCTATCTGGTCGTTTCCAAAATTATCCACATACCCCCAGTCATAACTCTGATTATCCCAATAACCGGTTTGTGAATCTTGGGTGTTGCGGGCGGCCAAACAAGTGCCTGTCAGGGTATAACTGTTTTCCGAAATCCAAGCCGGATAATAATAGTCCTGTGTATGATAAGCGGACAGATAGTCTACCCAGCCGTTTCTACCGTCGGAACTGATCCATTGGACATCCATTTTTTTGCCTTCCGGACGGTAATAGGTCACTTCAAAATTCTGTATTGTTTCTTCCTTGCCTGCTTCAGATCCTTTCAGTTCGTACCACTCGTCATCCGGCAATCCGTTTCCGTTTATATCCTGCATGACCCATACGATACCCGGTTCGGAACTTCCGTCAAAGGCGTTCCCCTGAACACAGAAATCATATTGGTTACCCGAATTGGGAATACTGTGGTCGAAACCGACGATGATATAACCGCCGAAAGAACCTAAAGAGACGTGCAGTTTGTCTTTTAGACGCTGTGTTGCCCATGCGACAGCCGCTTCAGGGGATGTCTCATTGCCGGTCATACCGCCTATCGTGCTCGTTTCGTTGATAAATTGGCCGGGAGCCGGGGTATATTCATAGACTTTATTCCAGAGCTTGGAACTTCCCGAAGCCAAGAATCCGTCCTGCTCTTTTTTGTCCACACAGACGACTTTTACAGTGGCAGTGACAGCCGTCTTTCCTTTGTCGATATTCCTACTTATTTTTTCCGTCGGTGTGTCTTCCAAAACAGTACAGGAGACGGTGTATTCTCCGGGTGCGGACGGCGTGAACTTGAACATGCGTTCCACTTCTCCTTCCATGACCTGACCGTCCACACTCCACTCAAAACGGGGATTATCGAAATACTCCAACAATGGGCGCAGGAAAACAGGACGGTCGGCAAAAGTGTACCTGTCCGTGGATGTTTGCTGGTAAGACGGGGTCGGGAATTTGACAACGTAGGGCATCGTTTCCACGACCTCTACGCTTACGTCCTTTGTTGTTGTCCCATCTATATTGGAAGCGTTGATTGTCACCGTATAAACACCGAGTTCTTTTTCATTGAAGGTATAAGTATTCTCGGTGGAAACGATTTTTCCTTCCCGTACCCATTCGATTTTGAACCCTTCTACATCCGAATGCTGAATATCGGGAGTAAATGTGTAATCGGTATTCCGGACGACTTTTAATCCCTGCGAAGGAAGTGCCAGTGAGATAACCGGAGGGGTGAGTTCTTTCACTTCTACTTTCAGTTCCTCTTCGGCATAGCTTACCGCATTGTCTACTCTTAGTTTGACGTAAAAATCCCCGCATTCATTCCATGTACGTTGAAGAGACGGACCCGAAGAAACCAGCGTACCGTCTATCGTCCAAGCAAAAAGAGCATCTTCAACATTCTGGTATGTCGGGGCGATAGTCAATTCATGACCGACCTTGACCGTGTAAATGCCGGTCTCGCTGTCAAGTTCTATTATAGGTTGTCCTCCTACTTCTTCGGTAATGACTTCATCCTTGTTGCAGGAGGTAAACAGCATACAGGCAAAAATAATAAAATAGTAAAAACGATGCATAATGTGTGGATTTTAGAAAAATAACAGGGATACCCCGACAGAAGGGATATCCCTGTATTCTTTTTATTGTATGGTGATATCATCGATACAGATATAAGCCGGAGTATTCAAACCGTATGCTCCCGAATCCGAACCCTCGAAGTTGAATTTCACACTTTGCACCTCTTCGGCATTGATTTCCCAATAATCCCATGTCGTGATAGGATCAACCTGTTGTTGGCCGTCACGATAATCGGCTAAAAGGCGTTTGTAAGTGCGGATCAGACCGCCATCCGCATCATAACACTCCAGATTCACTTGGAAATACCCTTTCATCTCTTTCAGAGGAGTCGCTACCCCCGTAGGACCGAACTGATTACCATAAGTGATGACACCATAAGTGTATGAGGTGTTGCAGATCCACAGGCCGACCAATTTCCGGGGAACATTGAAATAAAATTCTGGTTTAGCCATCCATGCCTGATTGTAAGCATCCACATATCCGTAAACGACACCGAAATTGGAGCCGCTATGCCCGGCTTCCTTATCCTGTCCTTCCGCTTCCACCGCAGTGTTATAGACAGAACACTGGTTCAGATAGGAATACCACCAGTCTCCGGTATTCCCCGATTGATTGGAGCGGATGTTCCAGTTGGAAAGTGCGATGCCGCCGCTGGAATACTCTGTGCTTCCACCTACTGTATTAAACATTGAAAGAAAGAGATATTCTTCCGGAGTATTGTCATAAATGGTGGTTACTTGAGGATACCCTTGGTACGAATAAAGATTTTCTCCGGCCGAGGTAGGTCCTGCCAACATGCCGGGATTGAAATCATCGAAAGTGACAGTTAAAGTACCGTCCGGATTTGTCACAGCACGGGTTTGCGAAGTTCCGGAATCAACCGGTTCCATCAAAAAGTCATCGTCCGAGCTACAGCCGGAGAACAAGGCGGTTGCGGTAAATAGACAGGCACCTGCCAGAAAGCGTAATTTTCTTTTCATAGGTCACTCATTTTAATGTAAACATATTATTAACAAACACAAAAAAAACGTTCGTGCGAACTTACACGAACGGGAATATGTCTGTCTTCAAATATTGAATGGCCAATGAGCTATTCCTTATTTGATTACGACCCGTATATCCCGCAGGTGTAAATCTCATTCCAGTCATGGCAGGTCTTCTGACTCGTCCCGGTCATCGTGCCTTCCCGGTATTACACCAGTGGCAAAAGTTCGATGTCCGTTTTTGTGGACTCACAGCAGCGGGTACTGTCCCGGATTTTCACCGGGTTCCCTTTTCATTCGGAAGACGTAAACCTCCCGAAACCATTTCTTGACTGCAAAATTATCTATATTACATATCAATTCCAAATAATTCATAATATTTATAATAAAACACACAAAGCATGACAACCGTACTGTTTTAATTAGAGCATTCAAGTTTACGACAAACGAAGACGGCAATTATCATACACAATATCCATAAACCACCAAAACAGCTTGCCATTTTCCATAACAATGCGTTTTGGAATAGATAACTGTTAGCTGCAATTATGCAAGCAAAAAAAACAGACAGAATAATGACTATTAATATTATGCACCAGAAATTAATCCTATAAATTTATGGAAAACAAGTAAGGGAATGGAAGTTCCGTTGCCGCATGGATGCAGGTGAAGGGCCTTCTCTTTTAACGTTAGATACGCCAATGCACGCCAACGGAAGACTCTGATATTATCTGTTTGGAAAGGATATAGGATGTGCGTTACTTTGTCGCATATTCAGAATCTTAAAAAGAATTTTAGTATGGAACTGACAATTATTGAAACAAGCGCGTATTAGGAGTTGAGAAAGCTGGTCAGCACGCTGGTCGTACAGATGGGCGACTTCCAGAAAAAGATTGCCCCGTCTGCGCCGGACAAGTGAATGGATGCGCAGGACGTATGTGATGGACTTATGCCCAAACACTTTCTGAAGGGTTTACAGCAGCATCCTCTTGAGTATGGCCAGAACGGCAAATGCGTGGCGTGCAAGATACGGGATGACCTCGACCCGGCAGTTGCATTTCCTGCCTATGATTCCAAGGCTGAGCCGCATGGCATTGTATTCACCTACCGGAAAGGCACATTCAGGAGAGTCTTTCTTTTCATCCGTACCCCTATATTTTTCAATCAGTTCGATAGCAATAGGCAATAATTTTACGACATACGCCACTCCCGTTTTTATACGGTTGCCCATCAGCCATGTGCCGCCGTGGAGTCGGTATGGATATTATCGTATGTTATGGCTTTCAGGTCCACATAGGAAAGACCGGTGAAGCACATGAAGAGAAACATGTCTCGCATGGCACGCTGGCGTTTGTATTTCAGCTCCACGTGGATGATTCTCTGTAATTCCTCTTCAGTAAGAAAAGACCTTTTCTTGTATTCCGGCTTGCACTCGAAGGATGTGAAAGGATGGACTCGCAACCAACCCTTTTCCTGCGCGATGTACATCGGCCATTTCAGGGTATTGACACGGTTGAAAGCGGTGGCATTCGCATTGCCTGCCGTGCCGAGCATCCATGTGTAATAGTCCTCAATGAACGACTTTTCAAGCTCGTCAATAGCTATATCCTCGATGTTCTTTTTGGTTTTCATGAAAAGCAAAAGACTCTTGTAGTCGGCAACCAGTCCACGGTAAGTGCTTTCCGCCTTTCCTTTGCCTATCTTTTCTTTATACGATTCAATCTGTTCTCTGAAGAGTACCATAAGAGTATGGCATTCCTTTGAGAAACCTGCATAGCGGTTATATACTTTCTTGGCCGTAACAAAACTGTCATGATCGCAAATGTACTGATGTATCTTTAGGAAAGGCATGGGCGGAGGCTTGCAACACGCCCTATGCGTATTATAAAATGACTACAGCGGAAGGAGGTATTTGTGTACCATTGATTGTTTCTGGTCTGGATGTACAGCGAGGCAAGATAGATACCAGCAACTTGATGCATGTCACTGATTTGTTTCCTACAGTACTGGATTATGTCGGGATTTCCAGACCGGATGTGTACAGGGGCAAGAAGCTTGCACCACTTTATGGAAAATCTCTCCGTGCTACTTTCTCATCAGAAACACCGTCACGCACGGATAACGAGGCCATCTGTTTTGAAATGGCAGAAAGCAAGGCAGTCATAAAGGGACAGTGGAAAGCGACCCTTCTACTTCCTCCTTATGGGGACGGTATGCACTGGAAGCTGTATGATATAAGTCGTGATTATTCCGAGAAAAAAGATTTGTCTCATCAATATACCGACAAACTGAAGGAGTTAGTTTCCGATTGGGAACGTTATGCTACATCTGTAGGATATATTTCATCAGATGGTACACATATTATCGAAGAAATCGGGGCAGAAGATTTTTATGAAATCCCTCTCCATGACGGACATTCTCAAGGTAACTAAAAGAAAATAGTCATTTTTTCCGTACATAAATAAACCACAGATGATTGTGCCAAGAAGAGAAATACCTTATTAATGTGTATTTCTCTTCTTTCTTTTTAATGTCTCTGTGTTTTGTTACAGATAATGTATATAATTAAAGAACAGAAAAAATATGATCTCTATAGAAGTTTTTTCTTCCGGGATGTTGTTCAAGTAAACAATGCGGATGAAATCATCACGGACAAACTGGCTCTCTGTTCCGGAAGTATATGCTGCCTGTGACGTTTCTGATATGGCGTATAAGCAGATTGTCATATCCATGGGGAGAAGGGGCAAAAGCTGCTTAGTCCGCTTTTACTGACCGGATCAGAGTCGTAAGCATGTAGTGTGACCGTGTAATTAAAGAAGAAGGCAGATGCTCTTAATTTATAGGGCATCCGTCTTTATTCTTTCAGGTGCTGATATGTGCTTTGCAACCAAGTTGTATGAGATATGTTCTACCTTTGCAGTGTGAAAGAAAAATATATCTCAGTATGAAAACAATACATTCTAATCCGTTTCAACAACTACATGCAGCAGAATCCTGCTGCCAAGCCCAGTATGTATCCCCATCTGTATCTTCACCTCATGCCGACTCTTGCTGTGCCCATCATCATGCCGATGGAGTGTCCGGTAAATGGAGCTCTCTTGTTTCGGGGATGTTGTTGTTGGCAGGTATCGTGATGAGCTATATCCAGCTAAGTTGGTTTCAGGGTACAATCCAGTCTGTGTGGTATCTGCTTGCCTTTATGCCTGTAGGTTTGCCGGTGTTGCATGCTGCTTGGCACAGCATGCGTGACAAGGATTTTTTCAATGAGTTCACTTTGATGCTCATTGCTTCAATCGGAGCTTTCTGTATCGGTGAATACCCCGAAGCTGTAGCTGTAATGTTACTCTATACAGTAGGGGAGATGTTGCAGCATGGAGCTGTGGAACGTGCTACTAAGAATATTGGAGAACTGCTGGATGTCCGTCCGGAACGTGCCCAGGTATTCCGGAATGGAGCTTTTATCGAAGTGGCACCCAAGGAGGTGCAGGTAGGTGAGCGCATCGAGGTGAAACCGGGAGAAAGAATACCGTTGGACGGTACATTGATAAACGAATCGGCACTGTTTGATACTTCGGCTTTGACAGGTGAAAGTATGCCTCGTTCTATTGAGGTAAACGGTGAGGTGCTGGCAGGCATGATTGCCTTTAACCAGAAGGTTGATTTAGAAGTGAAACGTCCTTACGAGCAGAGTGCATTAGCTCGTATTCTCTCTTTGGTTCAGGAAGCATCCGCACGGAAAGCTCCGACAGAACTGTTCATACGGCGTTTTGCCCGGATTTATACGCCTTTGGTGCTATTCCTTTCGGCACTGGTAGTTATAATACCTGCAGTGGTGGAATGGTTAGCTCCTTCTTTCGATTATGTATTTGCCGACTGGCTTTATCGTGCACTGGTTTTCTTGGTGATTTCCTGTCCTTGTGCCTTGATCATCAGTATTCCTTTGGGATATTATGGTGGAATCGGTGCTGCTTCCCGTGCGGGTATCCTTTTTAAAGGAGGTAATTATCTGAATGCTATCACAAAATTAGACAGCATTGCTTTTGATAAAACCGGAACATTGACTACCGGGCAGTTTGAAGTAGCATCTGTCCAAGCTGCTACCTTGAAGAAAGAGGAATTGCTTGCAATCATCGGAACGGCTGAACAGAAGAGTACTCACCCTATTGCACAAGCCATTCAGCAGTATGTGCGGGGGCAGCATATTTCCTTACATTCGGCCTTATCCATGCAGGAAATAGCTGGATATGGTGTGGAAACCATTATTGATGGAAAAAATGTACTGGTAGGGAATCCACGACTACTTTTGATGCGGAAGACGGTAGTACCATCTAAGGTACTTGAATCTGAAATGACGGTTGTCGTATGTGCTATAGACGGAGTATATGCCGGAGCTGTATGGTTGGCTGACAAATTGAAAGAGGATGCGGTACAAGCTATCCGGCATCTAAAGGAATTAGGCGTAAAAGATATCCATCTGCTATCAGGCGACAAGCAATCATTAGTGGAAAAAGTGGCTCGCGAACTGGAAATTCCGCAGGCACATGGTGACTTGCTACCTGAAGACAAAGCTACCTATATTCAGAAGTTGTCATTTCATGCTACTCGTACTGTAGCTTTTGTAGGCGATGGCATGAACGATGCACCTGTATTGGCTCTTAGCAATGTAGGTATTGCCATGGGTGGTCTAGGGTCGGATGCAGCCATTGAAAGTGCTGATGTGGTAATTCAAACAGACCAACCATCGAAGGTGGCTACAGCCATTGAAATAGGACGTGCCACACAATGTATAGTATGGCAGAATATCATTGGGGCTATCAGCATGAAAGTTATCATTTTGTTGGCAGGGGTCTTGGGATACGCTTCATTATGGGGAGCTGTTTTTGCTGATGTAGGAGTGGCTTTATTAGCTGTGTTGAATTCAATCCGTATTTTGGCTAAAAAATTTAAATAAGATGAAGAAAGCAAAGTATCAATGGCATCCCATTCCGGGCATGCCTTTGACAGAAGTTGATAAAAAAGTGATGTATTGGGAAAAAAAGGCAGACTGGTTCCCTCACGAAAACTCATTAAATTGCCGGAACAAATTGAAGGAATAAGGAAAAGTGGACTGTTGAATACAGCTGTATTGGATTGTGTGGAGGAAAATATTCGGGAAGGTATCAGTACCGCAGAAATAGACCGTTTGGTGTATGAATATACCATGGATCACCAGGGTATTCCTGCAACATTGGGGTATCACGGTTTTCCGAATAGCTGTTGTATTTCGGTTAATGAAGTGGTGTGCCACGGCATTCCTAATGAGAATCAGGTGCTCCATGAAGGTGATATTGTAAACGTAGACTGTACAACGATAGTTAACGGTTTTTATGCAGACGCTTCACGGATGTTTATTATTGGGAAAACCTCTTCAGAAAAAGAAAAGCTGGTACGTGTTACTGAAGAGTGTCTGAAAAAGGGAGTGCAAGCCGCTCAGGCGTTTACTTTTTTGGGTGATGTAGGTCATGTAATAGAGTGCCATGCCAAGCGCAATGGCTTTTCTGTAGTTCGTGATTTTTGCGGTCATGGTGTAGGAATACAGTTCCACGAGGAGCCGGAAGTGTTGCATTATGGTAGAAAGAGCTCAGGTATGCTATTGGTTCCTGGTATGACATTAACCATAGAGCCGATGCTTAATATGGGTACTTGGAAAGTCGTGATGGATCAATCAGACGGATGGACTGTTTATACAGAAGACCGCCTGCCGTCTGCACAATGGGAGTATACCATTTTAATCACAGAGTCAGAGCCCGAAATTTTAGCCCACTGACAACAATGATGATAAAGAAAGAGTAACTCCATAAGAATTACTATAAGGAGTCTCTTTCTATATTAAACTCAATATTTACACCTATGTGGTATTGTCTTTCTCCTAATTTGTCAATACCTTTCGTTGTTGACATTGGCATTCAGGACATACCCCTTTTATGGTATAATTGATGTTTTCGATTGCATAGCCATTGGGAAGGCTGATTATTGGGATTTTATGCTCTTTCATACAGAATGTTCTGTTGCAAGCTTCACAATGGAAATGTACATGTTGCTCTTCTATAGGACAATGTTCCACCGTACTTCTGCAAATCTCATATTTGGTTGATCCGCTTCCATCTTCAAATGAATGAATGGCATGACGTTTCAGGAGTACAGCCAATGAACGGGAAATGGTAGACTTGTCCAATGTGTCAAGCATAGTCTCAAGTTCAAGCAGAGAAACAGGATATTCCAGTTCGGATAATTTACGTAGAGTTAGGATTCTTGCCGGGGTCGGACGTAGTCCCCTGTCCAGCAGTCTGTCTTCACATTGCTTTATTGACATGGATATGAATTTTTAAAGTTCAACAATCAGTAAAGCTATCAAGTGGAAAAGGCGGTATTTTATACCGCCTTTTCCATGCAGTATTCTTTATCTGTTTTAGCACTGCAAAAATACATTTTTTTATTTGCAATCTTGTTGCAAATATGTTTAGAAATAACATTAATTATTGAATTACAGTTTTTTATCGAAACAACAAAAAAACATGCAACAAGATTGCAAATAATCCGCTCTAACTTTGCCGATAAAAGATAAAAATCAAACATTAAAATATTGATATGAAACTTTCTGATTTAAAAAGGGATGACAAAGGAATCATTACGAAAGTACTCGGTAGAGGGCCTTTCAGAAAGCGCATTATCGAGATGGGATTTGTACAGGGACAAGAAGTGGAGGCTGTCCGGAGTGCGCCTTTGGGCGATCCTGTCTATTACAAGGTGATGGGCTATAATGTTTCTCTTAGCAAAAGTGATGCAGAGCTGGTGGAAGTTGTAAGCATGAATGAATATCAACACGAATATGGTACAATAACAGACACGGAGTCACAGGTTAATACACTTACTACTCTGTCACACGAAGATTTTATTCGATTTGCTAAAGACAGAGGGAAAACTATCAATATCGCACTGGTCGGTAATCCGAATTGTGGAAAAACATCTATGTTCAATTTTGCATCTGGAGCGTATGAGCATGTAGGCAATTACAGTGGAGTCACGGTAGATGCCAAAGAAGAGGTGTTCACCCAGGACGAATATACATTTAAAATCATAGATCTTCCGGGAACTTATTCCTTGTCCACCTATATTCTGGAAGAACTATATGTCCGTAAATACTTGAAAGAGGACTAGCCAGACATTGTTGTCAATGTGATTGACACATCGAATCTTGAACGGAATCTATATCTTACCAGCAAGTTGATTGACATGGATACCCACATGGTCATTGCCGTGAACATGTATGATGAACTTGAGAAGAAAGGCGACAGGTTCGACTATGTATCTCTGGCACGGATGATAGGTGTACCGATTATACCCACTATCGGTAAAACCGGTTTCGGCATAGACAGCTTGCTGAAAAAAATCATAGAAGTGTATGAGGCAAAGAACCGCTGACGCGCCATATACACATAAACTATGGCAATACGCTGGAAACGGAAATTGATAGAATGCATAAGGAATTGAAAATCTACGGGAACGTAGCCGAGCGTTTTTCCAAACGTTTCCTTGCCATCAAACTATTGGAAAAGGATGTGGAGATAGAAAGAATGGTCAAGAGATGGGGGAATTATTCCCGGCTGATGGCAGTGAGGGAAAAGGCTATAAACACCATTCAAGATTTGTTGCAGACTGATTCGGAAACCGCTTTCACAGATGTCCGTTATGGCTTTATATCAGGAGCACTCCGGGAGACTTATCATGAAAATCCCATGCATAAAAAAGACAAAACAAAGTTGATTGACCATATTGCCACCAGCAAGTTGCTTGGTTTTTCTCTGTTCATTTTCTTCCTATGGCTCATGTTCGAAGCCACTTTTGTCATCGGAGAATATCCTAAAGGATGGATCGACTCCTGGATGAGCTGGATGGAACAACTGGTACAGGAGAATTTTGCTCCCGGTCCGTTGGCGGATTTGCTGACTAACGGAATTATAAACAGTGTGGGCGGTATCATTGTGTTCCTGCCGCAAATTCTGATTCTGTACTTTTTCATATTACTGATGGAGGATTTCGGATATATGGTACGGACAGCATTTATTATGGACAAATTGATGCACAAAATGGGCTTGCATGGCAAGTCGTTCATTCTGCTGATTATGGGATTCGGATGCAACGTATTGGCTGTAATGGCTACCCGTACCATAGAAAGCCGGAGTAGCCGCATGATAACCATGCTGGCTGTCCCTCTGATGAGTTGCAGTGCCCGTCTGCCTCTCTATGTATTAATATGCGGAACTTTTTTTGCGGAATATGCGGGAACCATGCTTTTAGTCTTATGCCTTACAGGTATTACAGCTGCGGTATGCATGGCCAGATTGTTCAGAAAGTTTTTATTCAAGAACGAGGATGTTCCTTTTGTAATGAAACTGCCTCCTTACCGGATGCCTACTACACGCGCCATCTGTATACATATGTGGGAAAAAGCCAAACAGTATCTGCATAAAAGGGGAAGTGTCATTCTTGTAGCTTCTGTCATCGTATGGTTTCTTGGATATTATCCCCATCATTCTGAAAAGCTTGATGCCCTCGACAAAGAAATCAGCCGGATAGAACAGACAGAAAAAGACTTTTCAACAAAAGAACAGAAGATAAAGGAATTGACTGCCTTCCGAAACTTGAAACAACAGGAAAATTCCTATATCGGCAGAATAGGTCATTTTATAAGTCCGGTGATGAAACTGTTAGGATTTTAAAAAAAAACACCTTATTTTATTCCGTTTTATAATGTGAATATTTGTTCTTATTTCCTTTTAGATACACTATATACAAATTATATGTTCTATTTCTCTTCTTAATATTGTTAAAATTGAAAAGTTCGTGTAATTATAAAAACAAAAAGAGCTTTAATGTATAGTAAAATTTGATTGTCAATCAGCTAAAAGCACTACATTATCAGTGCAATTTATCAATACAAGATGATTTAGTATTAGTGTCACTATATACTAATAAGTTTTTTATTTTGCCTTTTCAGATATTGCACTTATTGATGTGAACATTATATAAATTTACAGTCGGTATCATTATGTGGTTAAAGTTAAAAATATGCTTCGGTTATGCTATTTTAGTTTTACTGTTAGCTTTCATTGTCTATCAGTTCCGCAAGGAACAGGTACTAAGACACATGCTGCGCAAAGAAGAGAAGGAGTTGGCAGCGATACATAGTCTAGCAGAAAAAAGTTACATAGGCCTATTGGATCTTTCTACTCATGCGGAAATTGCCATAACATGGGATGACAACGATTTGAAGAACTACAGTTATAAACGATATGGGGTTTGTGACAGTCTGCAACTCCTAAAGGAGTATGTCCATACTCCCTTACAAAAAAACCGTATTGACTCATTGTGTCTTCTTCTTTGGAATAAAGAAATTCTTCTTTCCAAGACAATGCATACTTTCAATGAATTGCAGAGTATTGGCGATATTGTACAGGAAAGTATCCCTTCCATTATTTTGACTGCTGGGAGACAAGCTGTGCAGCAAAAGAGGAATATGGTCTTGTTTAAATCCGGTACGAGAGATAGTTCTAAGAAGGGAATTTGGGATATTTTTCCATTAAAAGAGAATAAATTTGCCTGTCAGCGACAGAAGGAAGATGGCGAATGTAGGCATTGCTCTTTGTTCATTGTCCCTTCAATCGGAATGGCAACATGTATGCTCCACTCTCTGTCCTTGGAACAGGCTGAAAGATTAGTGCAAATACAGGCACAGATGGACAGCTTATACGTTGGCGGCATGGAACTGAACGAAAGGATGAACAGCATAGTCTCTGAATTTGAACGGGAGAATAACGAACGTTTTGCTGCACGCTACAGAACCTTTGTCCTTGAACGGAATAATTCCTACTATGTGGTAGCCGGCTTGGCTTTGTCTATCTCTTTACTGGCAATTGTATTGTATATCCTCATTCACCGGGATTTGAACCGTCGTCTTCGGTATGAGAGGGAATTTGAACAGTCCGACAATCGGAATAGAGAATTGCTCCGTTCACGTAAGGAGCTGATGGCCTCAGTGGCCCATGACCTGCGTGCTCCGCTGGCAGCTATCAGAGGCTGTGCGGAACAGTTGTCTTCGGAAAGCGATGGTAGTTGCAGGGTCGGTTATCTGGACAATATCCTGCATTCGTCCGATTATATGCTCGCTCTGGTAGACACGCTGATGGAATATCACCGGATGGATGAAGGTGGGACGCACTCCAAAAACACACTCTTCAGCTTGAAAACTCTGTTTGAAGAAATAGCGGACAGCCACCGTCTTGCCGCCCGGCAGAAAAAACTTGCGTTCACTGCATCTTTCTCCGGTCTGGATGTTATGGTCAACTGTGACAGCTCGCATATCCGGCAGATAGTCGGCAACCTGCTGTCCAATGCCTTGAAGTTCACATTTCACGGGAAGGTGTTTCTTGAGGTGGAATACCGGCCGGGAAATCTTCATATTTCTGTCCTGGATACGGGTATGGGAATAGGCCTTGAGGAGAAAAAACGGATATTCGGAGCTTTCGAAAGGCTCGACAATGCGCGTAATATCCCCGGCTTCGGGTTGGGGTTGGCAATCACGGCCCGACTCGTATCCTTGATGCAGGGGCATGTGGAAGTGGAGAGTGTACCCGGTGAGGGCAGCCGTTTTTCTGTTTTCCTGCCTATGCTACCGGCCGGACACCCCGTCTGTCCGGAAGAGAAGTTTTCTCCTGTTTGTGAATTGCCCGTTGATATCCGTGTGCTGGTCATTGATGACAACCGTATCCAGCTGGGAGTCATCAGTAAAATGCTTTCCCGTAATCAGATTCACTGTGACTGCTGCTCGGATGTCCGGGAGTTGATGGATTGTCTGAACAAACAGAAATACGACCTTCTGCTGACCGACATACAGATGCCCGGTACGAATGGCTTCTCGGTCCTTGAGCTGTTGAGGACCTCGAACATTCCCCGGGCATGGGAGATTCCCGTCATAGCCATCACGGCACGTTCCGATAAAAAGGGAGAGTATCTTACCGCAGGTTTTGCCGACTGTCTGTATAAGCCTTTCTCTGAGGAAGAGTTGCTGGCGGCAGTTTCACAGATGGATCGACCTGCTTTTGCTGCCATCATGGAAGGAGAGGAAAACGTGGAAGAGATGCTGGACCTGTTCATAAAGGATACCATGGGTGAACTTGCCGGAATAAGGGACGCTTTTTCCACGGGAGATTATAAGAAGTTGGGAAGTATCATACACAAAGCCGCGCCGCTTTGGGAAATGATCCGTATAAACATTCCCCAAAGTGAACTGAGGGAAATGGCTTCCATGCCTTCCGAAAAATGGGGTGGCTTATCGGACGAAAGAATAGAGGAACTGATTAAAGCTGTGGAACATGCTGTAGAGAAAGCAAAAAGAATAAAGAAAAGAGTATATGGAAACTGTATTGATAGTAGAGGATGACCGTGTGTATGCACGTGCTACCACAAACTGGCTGGTGAAAAATGGTATCAATGCTCGTTATGTATTATCCGTGGACAATGCAAAGGAGTTTTTGGACAACCATGATGTGGATCTGGTATTATCGGATTTTCGTCTCGACAACGGCAATGGCATGGAACTGCTGGAATGGATGAATACACATGGCTATCGTATTCCTTTCCTCATCATGACAGGCTACGGGGATATACCCGGTGCCGTGGAAGCGGTTAAAAAAGGTGCCGTGGACTATCTGCCCAAACCTGTGCAGACAGAAAAGGTACTCGGTATTATCCGGAAAGCATTGGAACGTAAGAGAAGGGACGGCAATACAAAACAAAGATTCTATACAAGCAAAAGCCCTTTGGCATTGAGATTGCAGGAGCATATCCGGCTGGTGGCTCCGGTGGATACGTTAGCCGTGCTGATACGTGGCGCATCAGGGACAGGCAAGGAGTATGTGGCCCGGCAGATACATGTGTTGAGCGGTCGGTCGGATGCTTCTTTCATCGCAGTGGATTGCGGGGTACTTCCGAAGGAACTGGCGGCATCGGAACTGTTCGGTCATGTGAAGGGTGCCTTTACCGGAGCGACGGAAAACAAGACGGGCATGTTTGCCGCCGCCAACCATGGGACACTGTTTCTGGACGAGGTGGGTAATCTGAATGCCGAAGTACAAAGGGCACTGTTGCGTGCCTTGCAGGAAAAACGCTACCGTCCCGTAGGCGGTAAAGAGGAGATTCAGACGGACATCCGTCTGGTAGCTGCTACCAATGAGGACCTGGAGAAGGCGATAGCCGAAGGACGTTTCCGGGAAGACCTGTTCCATCGTCTGAATGAATTTCCGTTGCATGTACCATTGCTGGCAGAGTGCATTGAGGATATTATCCCGTTGGCGGAATTCATGCTGGATGCCGCCAATCAAGAGTTCTCAAGGAAAGTGAAAGGCTTTGACCGCGAAGTACAGAAACGGTTGAAATCTTATTCGTGGCCGGGAAACATACGGGAACTGAGGATGGTTGTCAGACGGGCCACCTTATTGGCTAAAGATGACTGGATAACCACCGGGGAGATAGACATTCCCGATAAAGGCAGGCAACCGGGAGAGTATTCACTTAATGACGAGCGGATGGAACGGGCAACCATTCTGAAAGCATTGGAGGCAACGGGCAATGACAGGAAGGCTGCCGCACGGCTGCTGGGCATCAGCCGGAGCACGCTTTATCTGAAACTGAGGAAGTATCGTCTGGATTAGAATATGTCCGAAATTCGGACACATCATGTCCAATCCACAATGCTTTTATGTACACATCATTTTTACTGCTTTCTATATGGTTTATTTCCAATGTTTTATCTGTGTACTGTTTCAGGCATGGCACTTGTCTTTATTCCGGCAGGATGAGTGGAGAGTTGAATTGTGGAACCTAAAAACATGATACGATGAAGACATTGGTGGAAACCTCTCTTTTTAATCTGTTCGCCTCTTATACAAACGGTGCCGGACCTGCGCTAGGTGAGTTGCCGGCT
This sequence comes from Bacteroides faecis, assembly GCF_020091505.1. NCBI lineage: Bacteria > Pseudomonadati > Bacteroidota > Bacteroidia > Bacteroidales > Bacteroidaceae > Bacteroides > Bacteroides faecis. The sequence continues at coordinate 3,436,499 of NZ_CP081916.1, forward strand.
GCCTATGACGATTTCGTGAACTGCCTTGCTACGCTTTCACCGGCAGGGGACCTGACGGGACAGCTACGTTGTCTGAACTACACAAAAATAGAGCTGGCCTTTATGCGGCAGGCCTGCAACGGAATGGCTGAAGATTGCCGCAATATCCTGTATGACGTGTTTATCGACAAGACGTTGGCGTTGCTGGATGCGGAAGCGGAAATACTGAAGGAGATGCTTCGTCATGGTACTGTGTCTGCCGGATTCCATGCGGAAGCAGTGCGGGGAAGCGGAAGCAAAAGTTCCGTCACACTGACATGGAACGGTACGGACAGCGACCTGATTGAACTGGTGGCCGCACTGATGGCAGCCGGTGCGATAGGTACGGCTGAAGGCCGGAATTTGAAAATTGTGGATGTTATCCGCGTTTTCGAGGAAGTGTTCCGTCTGAAAATCAATGCGCTGTACACCAAGCGTGGCAAGGTGTTCGACCGTTGTACGGACACCACTCCGTTCATCGACTCCCTGCGCAAAAGTTATAACCGGATGCTGGACGCACGGCTGGCGTAAAGGTTGTACGCCAACAGCCGCCAACGGATGACTCGTATGTATGAGGTATTGCAGATTGGCGGCTGAATGTTTTTCTTTGTCGCCGGTTATCATGTCTAAAAATACAAGCTATGTCAATCCTGAATGATATTTGGAACCGCATTGCCCGGAAACCGGACAGGCGGAAAGCGGCGGTAACGGAAACTTCCGGGACGAAAAACCGGGTATATGCGGTGGTTACGGAAGAGGGCGTGATACTGTTTTCCGACACCCCCAAGGGTATGAAGGCACGGAACAGCTATCTGCAACATCTGGCCGACGGCTTCTTCAACGTGACCAAAGTACCCGAAACTTTGCGGATATATGAGATTGACCTGCCTACCAAACGGGTGGCCGGGCTGGCGGACAACTGCATCGAAAAGCTGTCCAAAGCGGATTTGCGAAGCACAGACGCACAATTGCGCAGGTCGGTGGTGAACTTCACCTCCGACAAGTTTGCGGATAGAAGTGTGCTGGACGGTGGGGTGTGCAGGGCAAAGTTCGACCTGCGGCCCGATTTCCATAACTTCGACCGGCTGACAAAAGAATTCGGTTTGGGTATCTCGCCCCGGAACTATGATGTAGCGTCATTGCTGTATATTTCGGAAAACGGGTACGCCGGGATTGTTGCGGCAGACAAGGTGCATCCGTTCAGCTATGAGTATGAGTTCAGGGAACTGGCGGAGAAGCTGGGAGACAGCATGAGGGCACGGATGAACGCGCCTTTGTCGGCACACGACTTCGGCTATGCGGCCTTACAGAAAGAGGCAAAGGAGATGGCGGCGGATTTGTTACAATCGGAGTTCCATATTACGGATGGAGAGTTCAGGTTGGGCGCACGGATAAGCCGAATAGAAAGGATGGAAATGTCACATCCGGTGTCGTATCCGCATTCGGAAGAGGAACAGACCGGCGGGTTACCGGAAACACACTACAGGCAGGAAGCTCCTGAACAGCGGATGTCTGACAGCCAACGGCAGGTGAAGCATGCAGCTTCCATTACCCCACAGAAGAAGGAGAAGAAACAATTAATCCTATAGAATCTATGGAAGAAAAGAAAAAGCAAGCGGTGGAAAGCGGCAGTCTGTATATGACATTGGACGCCTTTTACAGACCCGTGTATCTGAGTATGCGCGGACAGGGGGAAGAGGGATTTTCCCGTTATATCAGTAACAACGTGCGGTCTCATACGACCGGTCGGGAATTTATTCCCGACCACTGAATGTTCCGTTTCGACTTTAAAGACAAAAGTCTGATTCCTCCCATATTCGGTACGGACAATGCGGATTATCTGGAACAGCTCTGTCCTGTACTGGAACGGGAGAATATATATCCGTTGGGGGTGGTGAGACTCCGGGATGCGGCATTCTGTGAGGAACGGGGGATTGTACATCTGTCATTATCAGCGGAACATACGGATTTGCTGGAAAATGAGGATTACAGGCGGCTGCGACATCGTTTCGGAATGAACGGGGATGTGATACGCAGCGGGCTGGCTGCTTTTCCCACCTACATGTCGGTGGAACACGGGCGGAAGGTATTGCTGTTTGACAAGACAGACGGTGGGGACAGGATGCTGGATGAGTTTCTGAGTGGGCTGGCCGAACGTTTTTTTGACGGCAAGCGGAAACCTGAGAGTTTGAGGTTTTATGAGGTGGCTCCGCTGAATGCCGCATGCCGGGCAAAAATAGGTGACGGGCAGACGGTTTCTTCGGATATGGTGAGATATGGGATTTGTGTGGCATGTTGCGACATGGCACCTACGCTGAGGAACTTTAACAGGCTGAGAAAATTGCAACGGCAGCCTATGCCGCTGACCGGAGAACAGGAACGGATAGTCTCGTCACTGGTGGCACGACCGGATAATGTACGGTTCCCGAACGTGGAAATGAGGGTGCGGATTCCGGCAAAGAGAAAAGAACAAGGAATGAACATTTAATTTTTTGATGAATGGAAAAAGAGAATACGAACAGTGGCAGTGTGTATGTCACAGTGGACGGACATCTCAACCCGGTGCATGTCAGTATGAAAGGTACGGGTGAGGAAGGTTTTCTGGAGTTTATGCTGGGAGATGTGGAGAAGGCGCTCAAGGAAACGGAAATGCCTACCATGGGCATGATGTACTATAATGTGCCTGATATGAGGATTATTCCGCGTTTGCGGGAAGGGAATAATGATGATTATCTGCGAAGACTGGAAAAGGCGATGGACGGACATGGGATTAAGCCGCATAGATACCTGGCTCTGTCGGAAGTGGTGTATTGCCTGTGAAAGTACATGGACCCGCTTTCAAGGGACGAGAACTATCCCCGACAACTTACACCGGAGATGTGGCGGGAGATAAAGTCCGCACCACCCGAAGTGATAGCGGAGATGCAGGATGATTTGAAGCATGGGAACACGTATTATACAGGTGTTGAGACGGGTAAAGGGGTGCTGCTGTTCGGTAGGGATTACGTAGGAAACCGTCAATACGGGGATTTTATGGCAACGAATATAGAGAAGCGTTTCTTTGAACCGGACTTTGAGGAAAAGTATCTGAATGTGTATGAGTTACGGGGATGGCCTTCATTGATGGAAGGGAAAGTAAACCGCTGTTGCGATGATTACGGCTGTTTGTTGCCGTTGGAGAAGATTCCGGCAGATGCTTTTGTGGACAAATCGGCATTGAAAAGTATAACGGACAGTGAGCGTTATGATCTTGCTCCTACATGGGAGAACTATTATAGGCTGACTGATTCCGGAAAGGGGCTGGGCCTTACTCGGAGTCCGTATAATTATGACTGGATGACACTGCTGTATATCATGGATAAAGGCTATCCGAGAGACGGACTGATAGATGAATACCCGGACAACTTCAGTTTTTACGATAAATTCGAGAAGATAGAAAACAAACTGCTGGGCCGCAACAGATGGGATGTGTATGATGTGATGCAGGAGAAGGCGAAGAAACTGGCAGGGAAATTGTTGAAAGAGCACTTTTCGGAAATACGGCGGAAAACAGACGTAAAGGAAAAAGAGCATGTGAAAAAAAATAAGGGTATAAAGATATAGGGTGATAAAAAATGGCAGGGGAAACCCCGTTACTGTTTGGATGCAGATAACGGGGCTTTTCTTTTTATTTTGTGGTAGCAGTAACCTTAGTTTGAATTTTTTCAGTTTTGTAAATGACATTTTGGCGGAAATAAGCAGTCATAATAGGTATAATTATGGAATGAAAATATGGAAGGAGTAGAAACCGATGGCTGGGTTACGGAAATGGTTAGATATGTTATCTGTCCGGATGAGGATATTTGGTATATTTGGAGTGACAATGCACGCCAACGGATGACTTTAATTTTGAATGTTTTGTCAAGTGTGGAAATATGCTTTTATTTGCTTTGTAAATAGTGAAATTATAAATCAAATTGTTATGGAATTAGTTGTTATAGAGAAACATGCGTATTTACAGTTAAAACTGCAAATAGAGAGTTTATCCGCCCAGATTGAATCCGTTAAAAAGAAAATTGGTCCGGTTGAAATGGAAAAGTGACTGGATGCCCAGGAGGTCTGTCTGGCTTTGAATATCTCCAAACGAAGTTTGCAAGGCTATAGGGAGTACGGGATTATTCCATATTCTTGTATAGGCGGCAAATATATGTATAAAGAGAGTGATTTGGCCAAAATATTAATTCAAAAAGAAAGATAACATATGGACGGAGTAATCACAAGGCAGTCAGAAGAGTACATAATGATGATGAGGATGCTTAAGAAATGCTCAAAAGAGATACTTGAATTTCAGGATTTGCCTGTTCCTATAGCTGGTGAGGTCTATATGACCGGTGAACAGATATGTGGCATGTTGCATATCTCAAACAGAACTTTGCAAAAGTTACGTGATGAACGGGGGATAGCTTATACTGTCATAGGGGGTAAGTTCCTTTATCCTCTTTCTAAATTGCAATTGTTATTGGAAGAAAATTATAGAAATTATATTCGTTAAATCAAGTGGATAATTTGTATTTATGCTATTTTTTTGCTACTTTTGTAAAAGTAAGTAAGAGTGTAACAGGAAGAAAGTTGCAGCATATACGCGGTGAATTATTCGGTGTCATAGGAGCAGAGGCTTTTGGTAAGATACTGATAATGAATAGGGAAATTAAAAGTTAATCGTTCCCTGTCTCTCCGCTGGAAAGCAGCTGTTCGGCTGCTTTTTTGTTTTTATGGAGGGTGATGACTCCGATATTCTGAAACGGAAACGGGGTGTTTCCAATGTTTTTATTGAGTTTTGAAAGGAGAGATGCTCGAGTGGTTGAAGAGGCACGCCTGGAAAGCGTGTATACGCCAAAAGTGTATCGCGGGTTCGAATCCCGCTCTCTCCGCAGAATATGAAACCATTTTATGCTATGCGGGGTTCTTTTCGTTTGTTTTTCAATTATGTACTTATCTGAATTTTAGTCAAAACTTCTCGGTCTTTAGCCAAAAGTTCTTTTCATAGGTAAAAGAGACTGGTATTTTTAGTAATCCTTTCTTGTATATCATTCTCTTTTCTGTATATTTGCGCCCGATATTTTTGAGATATCACATTTTTGTAATTCTGAAAATAGACTTGATGGATAAAATAAATGCGGTAATTACTGGAGTCGGAGGATATGTGCCCGATTATGTGCTGACTAATGATGAAATTTCTAAAATGGTCGATACCACTGACGAATGGATTATGGGGCGTATTGGTATCAAAGAACGACACATTTTGAATGAGGAAGGACTCGGGACTTCTTACATGGCTCGTAAGGCTGTAAAGCAGTTGATACAACGCACGAATACCAATCCGGATGATATTGACCTGATTATTGTTGCCACTACTACTTCTGATTATCGTTTTCCTTCTACAGCATCTATCCTCTGCGAAAGACTGGGATTAAAACATGCTTTTGCCTTTGATATGCAGGCTGTTTGCAGTGGTTTCTTGTATGCAATGGAGACAGGAGCGAATTTTGTCCGTTCGGGGAAGTATAAAAAGGTAATCATAGTGGGGGCTGATAAGATGTCTTCTATCATTGATTATACAGACCGCGCAACTTGTCCTATCTTCGGTGACGGTGCGGCTGCTTTCATGCTGGAACCAACGACAGAAGATGTAGGAATCATTGATTCCGTTTTGCGGACGGATGGTAAAGGGCTACCTTTCCTGCATATAAAAGCCGGAGGGTCTGTATGTCCGCATTCGTATTATACTTTGGATAATCATATGCAGTATATTTATCAGGAAGGCCGTACTGTATTTAAGTATGCTGTAGCCAATATGTCGGATGCATGCGAGGCCATTATTGCAAGAAATCATTTGACGAAGGAAGATATTGACTGGGTGATTCCTCATCAGGCCAACCAACGTATAATCACTGCTGTAACACAGCGTCTGGAAGTGCCATCGGAAAAGGTTATGGTCAACATTGAGCGTTATGGCAATACGAGTGCCGGCACGCTTCCGCTTTGTATCTGGGATTTTGAAAATAAACTGAAAAAAGGCGATAAGCTGATTTTCACTGCGTTCGGAGCAGGATTTGCCTGGGGAGCCGTTTACGTGAAGTGGGGATATGACGGAAAAAAGCTGAGCTAAAAAAGTCCGGTATTGGATAGATGATATAGATAAAAAGCAAAGGGTCATCTCAAGATAAAATTTTCAAAGTGAGAGCTTTATCTTGAGATGACCTTCTTTTTGTTTTATTCCAGTTTCTCAATGATTTTCTTTACGTCTACCGGTTGTAACCGTCCGTACACCTTTTCACCGATCATCACTACCGGAGCTAATCCGCAGGCGCCTACGCAGCGCAGGCAGTCTAATGAATATTTCCCGTCAGGAGTGGTTTCTCCGACTTCGATGCCAAGTACCCGTTTGAATTCTTCCAATAATTTCTCTGACCCCCGTACGTAGCATGCCGTGCCCATACAGACGGAAATAGGATGCTTTCCTTTCGGAGTCATAGTGAAGAAGGTATAGAATGTCACTACCCCGTAGACTTTGGATACGGGAATTCTGAGTTTCGAGGCTATGATACGCTGCATCTCTTCAGGCAAATAGCCGTGCAGATGTTGCGCTTCATGCAAAATATTTATTAATTCGCCCGGATTGTTTCCATGCTTGTCGCAAATCGTTTTGACTTGTTCCACCACATCACAGGCTAGCTTTATATCTGACATAATACTACTTGTTTAAAGTTAATCGATCGATTTGTTGAAATAATGCGTATGTAACAGCATTTCCGATTTCTCGCCCAGTGGTTTGCCGAGATATTCTTCATACAGTTTTTGAATATACGGATTTTCGTGAGATTTGCGTAAAGGTTTGTTGGCGTCTTCACGGTAAAGGGCGTTGGCACGTGCATAAAGAACGTCTGAATTGCCGTGATGCAACGGTTGTCCGCCACCTCCGATACAGCCGCCGGGGCATGCCATGATTTCGATTACATGATATTCATTCTGTCCGTTTCGTATATCTTCCAGCAAATGCCGTGCGTTGCCTAGTCCGTGGGCGATGCCTACTTTCAGTTCAAATCCGTTTAGATGGATGGTAGCACGCCGCACACCGCTCAGTCCGCGTACCTGTTCAAAATTTACATTTTTCAGCGGTTCTCCGGTATAGATTTCGTAAACGGAGCGCAGGGCGGCTTCCATTACACCACCTGTCGTACCGAAGATGACACCGGCACCGGTAGATTCTCCCATAGGATTGTCGAACGGGCTGTCCAGTACGAGGGTAAAACCGATGTTGGCACGCTTTATCAGTCGTGCCAGTTCGCGGGTGGAGATGGAATAATCAACGTCGGGGATGCCGTTCACTTTAAATTCGTCACGGTCACATTCATATTTCTTGGCCAGACAGGGCATGATGGAGACGACTACCAGTTTCTCGCGGGGGATTCCCATTTTCTCTGCCCAGTAAGACTTGGCGATGGAGCCGAACATCTGTTGGGGAGAACGTGCGGTAGAAGGGATATCCAGCATATCCGGGAAATGATGTTCGAAGAAATTCACCCATGCCGGACAGCAGGAAGTCAAGATTGGAAGCCGAACGGATTTGTCGCCATCCAAGTAGCGTGTCAGTCGGTTCAGAATCTCAGAACCTTCTTCCATGATGGTCAGGTCAGCGGCAAAGTCTGTATCAAATACGTAGTCGAAGCCCAGTTCGCGCAAGGCGTAAACCATTTTTCCGGTTACCAACGTGCCGGGAGGTAACCCGAATTCCTCTCCCAAGGCGGCACGTACGGCGGGAGCTGTCTGAACAATTACGACTTTATCGGGATTGGCCAGGTCATCCAATAGGCGGTTGGTGTAGTCGCGTTCGGTCAATGCTCCTACAGGGCATACGGCTACACACTGTCCGCAGTAGGTACATTCACTGTCTTTCATCATTCTGTCGAATGCCGGTGCTATCGTTGTGTTGAATCCACGACGGATAGCTCCCAGTGCTCCGACTGTCTGTACATCATTGCAGACGCTTTCGCATCGGCGGCAGAAGATGCATTTGTCCATATTGCGTACAATGGAGGAGGTCACTTCCCGTTTGCGGGGAGAAAGTTCGCCACCGTTGAATGGCATCTCACGGATGTTGAAGCGCAGTGCCAGTGTCTGGAGTTCACAGTTTCCGCATTTGGGACAGGTGAGACAGTCGTTGGGATGATCGGACAGGATAAGTTCGGCTACTACTTTCCGGGCGTTCATCACACGCAGCGTACTGGTTTTTACTACCATCCCTTCCGTGCAACGGGTAGCGCAGGCGGGAGCCAGATTGCGACGCCCTATCACTTCGACTACGCAGATACGGCAGGAAGCGGGATTGTTTTTGATACAAGTGCCTTTCAAGTCGATGTGACACAGTGTGGGGATGTTGATGCCGATTTTACAAGCGGCTTCGAGGATCGTGCTTCCTTCGGGTACGGTAATAAAGTGACCGTCTATCTGGAGGGTGATTTGTTTTTCTTCCATAGCAATAGATTTTAGCAGACAAGAATAGCTTTGAATTTACAGCGTGCCATGCACATGCCGCACTTAATACATTTCTCAGGATTGATAACGTGAGGCTTGCGTACTAAACCACTGATGGCATCTGCCGGACAGTTCTTGGCACACAGATGGCATCCGATACAAAGTTCCGGATTAATGGTGTAGGTCAGCAACGACTTGCATTGTTTGGCGCGGCAGGTCTTGTCTCTGACATGTTCCAGATATTCGTCGTAAAAGTTGTCCAATGTGGATAAAACCGGATTCGGGGAAGTCTGTCCCAATCCGCAAAGTGCCGTATCCTTTATCACCTTTCCGAGAGTGGAAAGCGTGTCCAGGTCTTTTTCTGTACCTCGCCCTTCCGTTATCTTATTCAGCAGTTCCAGCAGACGTTTATTACCGATACGGCAGGGCGTACATTTGCCACAGGATTCTTCGACCGTAAAGTCGAGATAGAAACGGGCAACGGATACCATGCAGTCATCTTCGTCCATGACGATCATCCCTCCCGATCCCATCATGGAGCCGGCTGCCAGTAGGTTGTCGAAATCGATAGGAGTATCCAGATGTTTCTCTGTCAGGCAGCCACCCGACGGACCACCTGTTTGTACGGCTTTGAATTTCTTTCCACCTTTGATGCCTCCGCCTATTTCGTAAATAACTTCCCGCAAAGTGGTTCCCATTGGCACTTCGATGAGTCCGACATTGTTGATCTTCCCTGCAAGAGCGAATACTTTCGTTCCTTTAGAACGTTCCGTTCCGATAGAGGCGAACCATTCGGCTCCTTTCGTCAGTATAATAGGAATATTGGCAAGAGTCTCTACATTATTCACGTTGGTTGGTTTGCCCAGATAACCGGATTCTGCGGGGAAAGGAGGTTTTAAGGTCGGTTCACCCCGTTTTCCTTCCATCGAGTGTATGAGGGCGGTTTCTTCACCGCAGACGAAAGCCCCTGCTCCATAACGTATCTCTATATCGAAACAGAAATCTGTCCCCAGAATGTGATCTCCCAATAATCCATACTCACGAGCTTGCTCAATCGCTTTTTTAAGACGGTTGATGGCAAGCGGATATTCGGCGCGGATATAGACCAATCCTTTGGAGGAGCCGATAGAATAACCACAAATACACATTGCTTCTACAATAGAGTGAGGGTCGCCTTCCATGATGGAGCGGTCCATGAATGCGCCGGGGTCACCTTCGTCGGCGTTACAGACAACGTATTTTACATTTGATACTTGTTTCCCGGCAAATTCCCATTTCAATCCTGTAGGGAATCCACCACCACCACGTCCCCGTAGTCCGGAACGTTTGATAACGTCGATGACGTCGGCAGGCTGTTTGCAGAGCAGGCAGTCGGCTAATGCGAAGTATCCTTCCCGGGCGATGTATTCTTCTATATTTTCGGAGTCGATAAATCCGCAGTTGCGCAATGCGACACGAAGTTGCTTCCGATAGAAGTCCATGTGTTTGGAGTCACTGACGGTCTGTTCGGTTTTCGGGTCTGTGTAGAGCAGCCGTTCGATTCTTCGTCCTCCGATGATGTGTTCACTGATGATTTCCTCCGCATCTTCGGGAGTGACTTGGGTGTAAAATGTATTGTCCGGAATGATTTTTACGATGGGACCTTTTTCGCAGAAGCCGAAGCAACCTACTGTGATGACATCTACTTTGTCAGTAATCCCGTTTCTTTCAATGGCTTTTTGAAGATTTTCCATGATGCCTTGACTGGAAGAAGCTTTACAACCGGTACCTCCGCATATAAGAATCTGGAGATGTTTTGTTCCGGACGCCAGGCCGCAACATTTTTCGGAAACTTTTTCATTACTTTCTTCGCGCAATGAAAGATTGTGCTCCGCTCTCTTCCTGATTATTTGTAAATCATGGATAGATAGTATTTTCATAAGTATCAGAATTGTTAGATTTCTGCAAATATAATTCTTTGTTTGGAATTGGAGCTTTGTTTGGCGAAAATAAATATTCCTGTTTGGTGTAAACCTGCGGAAGTATGGTATGAAATCTTTATTTTTAACACTTTTCGTTGACTGTATTAACTATAATAATGATACAAAAAAATTATCTTCGCATCGGAAAAGGGCGAATACCCATATGAATCCGACAATAGTTGGGGAGATTCGCAAGAATATTGTAGAGTAACTTATAGAGTCCTGCCGGAGCTGAGTCTGAATGGGGAAATGGTTCTTGCCCGAACTTTTTGTAGTTTCGATGGTAAGAATGTACAGCAAGGGTTTCGACAGGACGGGGAAACGTAAGTTGTCTCCCTGATATAAAGGGAAAAAAGGGGATTGTGATAGCCTGTAAGTAGAATGCTTGCAGGCTATCTTTTTGAACATATATAAGAATCCGGGGGAACAGGGGATCGGCATCTGTGAAAATAAAAACAACTCATCCGATACCGGTTAGGTAAATAATTCCTTATTTTCGTATTAAATACATAGCAAACGTAAATTAAGAAATGGAAGTATGAGGCGAATTTTGTTAGGATTGTGTATGCTGTTTTTCCTGAATATACACGGGCAAGAAATTCCATTGCCGGAAAAAATGCCGCAGGAGCATCCGAGAGTACTGACTACTCCGGAAGGAAAGAAAGAGACATGGAAGTTAATAAAGAAAGAGGCATGGGCACAAGATGTCTTTAATAAGCTGAAAGAACGGACAGATGTATATACACGTCGTACGGAAAGTCAGCCGGACTGGTTATTATCCCGTTTGGCAATGTATTGGAAGTCGCATGCGACGGAAGTGTACGTGAAGGGAGAAGTGTTCGACCATGCCGGAGGTGAAAAGGCGCCTGCTCCGACCGTACGTTATACCGGAACACGGGGAACGGCTGCCACACACGGTCGCCCTAAACTCGAGGATATAGTACCTTATGATGATAATGAAGACGGAAATGTGGCTTTCTGCAACAATGCCTTGGAAGGTCGTCCGCTGGAGAGTGTACATCCGTCCAAGACCGGACGTAATATTGAGAATCTGAATTGTGAGATACTGGGAATTGCCCGTGATGCCGCTTTCCTCTACTGGATGACGGGGGAGGAAAAGTATGCAAAACTGGCTGCCGGTGTCTTCGATACTTATATGACGGGGATTTATTATAGAAAGGTACCTGTTGACCTGAATCACGGGCATCAGCAGACATTGGTAGGGTTGACGTCGTTTGAAGTGATTCATGAAGATGCCCTGCATATTGTCGTTCCTTTGTATGACTTCCTGTATAATTATCTGAAATCCAACTATCCGGACAAGATGATAATTTATGCCGGAGCATTGAAGAAATGGGCAGATAATATTATAGCTAATGGAGTACCTCATAATAATTGGGATTTGTTGCAGGCACGATATGTCATGAATGTGGGACTGGTGTTGGAAGATAATAAAGAGTATACGGATGGAAAAGGACGCGAATACTATATTGACTACGTGATGAATCGTTCGAGCATCCGCCAGTGGAGTCTGACTAAGCTGGCTGATTATGGCTTTGACTCCGAAACAGGAATATGGGCGGAATGCCCGGGATACAGTAGCGTAGTAATCAATGACTATGCGAACTTCGCTAATCAGTTTGACCATAATCTGCAATATGACTTGGTAGCAGCAATGCCTGTATTGGCAAAAGCTGTAGCGGCTACTCCTCAGTATCTTTTTCCTAATAGGATGATCTGTGGTTTTGGAGATACGCATCCGGGTTATTTGAATACGAACTTCTTTATCCGGATGATACAGAATGCGCAGGCGAACGGAAAAAAGGAACAAGAACGTTACTTTACAGCTTTGTTGAAATGTCTGAATCCGGTAGCCGACAACGAAAAAGAGGGTAAGAAGAATGTCCGGGTATCTGTCAATTCGTTCTTTGAAGACAAACCGTTAGTACTGGACCCGAAAGTACAGGCGGGGAAAATAGAAGACTATGTATCTCCTTTATTCTATGCTCCCAATGTATCATGGCTGGTACAGCGGAATGGAATGGATTCACGCAACAGTCTGATGATTTCGTTGAATGCAAGTGAAGGTAATCATATGCATGCGAACGGGATTTCGATGGAACTTTACGGGAAAGGATATGTGTTGGGACCGGATGCGGGTATCGGACTTTTCTTATATAGTGGTCTGGATTATGCTGAATATTACTCTCAGTTTCCTAGTCATAATACAGTTTGTGTAGATGGTATTTCGAGTTATCCGGTGATGAAAAGTAATCATTCTTTCGACTTACTTTCTTGTTTTCCGGCCACGGCTGAATCGGGAAGCGGATTTACTTCCGTCACATATAGCAATGTGGCTTTCCGGGAGCCGGAAAGCCGGGCAGATCAGACTCGCATGATGAGTATTGTTACTACCGGGCCGGAGACAGGGTATTATATCGATGTATTCCGAAGCCGGAAAGAACAGGGAGGCGATAAAATGCACGATTATTTCTACCATAATTTAGGGCAGACAATGACGCTTACGGCTGCTGATGGTACAGACTTGAATTTACAGCCTACCGAAGAATTAGCTTTCGCAGGGGCTCATCTTTATGCTTATTCCTACTTATATGATAAGAAGGTGGCTGCTACCGATAAAGATGTGAAAGTGACTTTTACAATTGACATGAAGGATAAAGACGGAGATGATATTTCTATGAACCTTTGGATGAAGGGGGAGCCGGAACGGGAAGTATTCACAGCATTGGCACCGATGACTGAAGGGTTGAGCCGTATTCCCGGTATGCCTTATAATATAAAGGAGCAACCTACTTTGACTTTTGTCGCCCGCCAGCATGGAGAGGCATGGAACCGTCCTTTTGTCGCTGTTTATGAACCTAGTACGCGGAAAGAACCTTCGGCTATTGAGGCAGTTTCCTTTTTTGATGCGGAAGAAGCCGGTTTGAAAGACTTTGCAGGTATCTGTGTCGAAAGTAAAAACGGACGTACAGATCATATTTTCTCTTTGTCCGATTCGTCGCAAACCGCTACCTATCGGGGGATGAAAGTGAAAGCGGACTACGCTGTAATCAGTAACGAATATGCGGGAAACCGGACATTCTTTTTGGGAAATGGGACGCAGTTGATTACACCGGATGTTAGTATCCGGACTTCAGCAGCTGCTAATGTGTTGCTTGAACAGAAGCAGGGAAAATGGTATATTCTTTCTTCTGCTCCCTGCACAATAATGATTGACGGAAAAAACGTACAATCCGGAGTAACGTCTAAATCGACTTTATTGGCTGTGCAATAAGGATCATTTCATAAGATGAAATAATGGAATAAAAAAGGACTGTTAAATCTCTTTTTTATTCCATTTATAAGAAAAAGCAGTTACATAAACATTACATTAATATTACCTCGGATTCTGCTTGATAATGAAGAAAATGAATCTCTATAATTCATTTATCTCCTCGCTGTTCCACGCTACTTTTGCCTCAGAAATCAAAAACGAAAAGTATGAAAACGATTACTGAGGCAAAGTTGAAACTAAGTGCTAACAAGAAACTGTCTGATTTACTCTTTATCTTATGGGCTGGCGGAGCAGCTCTTCTTTCTTACTCTCTGGTATACGCGCTCCGCAAACCATTTACAGCTGCTACTTTTGACGGATTGGAAGCTTTCGGTCTTGACTATAAAGTTTTGGTTACCATTATTCAGATTTTGGGCTATCTGATAGCTAAGTTTATCGGTATCAAATTGATATCCGAATTGAAAAGGGAGAATCGTTTGAAGTTTATTCTTGTCTCTATTGCTGTGGCAGAACTGTCGCTGGTTGCATTTGGATTACTTCCTGCTCCTTATAATATGTTTGCAATGTTTTTTAATGGACTTTCATTGGGATGTATGTGGGGAGTAATTTTCAGCTTTATTGAAGGGCGCAGGACGACGGATATTCTGGCGAGTCTGTTAGGAATCAGTATTGTGATCAGTTCGGGGACAGCGAAGTCGATCGGACTTTTTGTGATGAATACTTTGAATGTCAGTGAGTTCTGGATGCCGGCGTTGATCGGTGCTTTTGCACTTCCTTTGTTGGCATTGCTAGGCTATAGCTTAACCCGCTTACCGCAACCGACTGAGCAGGATATCGAGCAAAAAAGTCATCGGGTCACCTTGAATGGGAGACAGCGGAAAGAACTGTTCATTGATTTCATGCCTTTCCTCATCTTACTGTTTGTCGCCAATTTGATGTTAGTAGTGCTTAGAGACATAAAAGAAGATTTTCTTGTGAAGATTATTGATATGAGCGGGCATTCTTCGTGGATGTTTGCACAAGTGGATACGGTGGTCACATTAATCATTCTCGCTTTATTCGGAGCAATGGTTTTTGTCAGAAGCAATATAAAAGTATTGGTCGTTTTGCTTGGACTGGTAGTGATGGGGACAGCTACGATGAGTTTTGTTTCGTTCAACTATGATTCTCTGCAATTGGATGCCATCACTTGGCTGTTTGTGCAGAGTCTGTGTCTTTACGTTGCTTATCTTTGTTTTCAGAGTATCTTCTTCGACCGTTTTATTGCTTGTTTCAAGATAAAAGGCAATGTAGGCTTTTTCATTGTGACAATTGACTTCATCGGTTATACAGGCACTGTATTGGTACTGATGTTTAAAGAGTTTGCCCATACAGAAATTAACTGGCTGGAGTTTTACAATCTGTTGTCCGGTTATGTGGGGCTGATCTGCACGGTTGCTTTTACTTGCTCCATGATTTATTTGATACAGCGCTATAAAAAAGAGAAGCTACTGAAGAAAGAACGGGAAGCAGGATTATCCGGGGGGATAAAGTTTGTGGGTGAAGGAATGGAATCTACCCTGTCACAAATCTGAAAAAGAGGACTGATGAAACGAATGAAATATAGCTTGATATTCTTTCTTTTTTTGTTGTCTATGCTGGTCGTTCCGACGATCACAGCTCAAAATGCTACGGATGAGATACAGTATAAGATAACCGGACGCATGTTGATGGACGGCGGTATCTATTTAAAGAATCCGGTGGATTTTGGAAACGGAACGGAGTTTAACGATCTTCGTATAGGTATGAAGGCTACTTACCGGAATTGGAAGATGAAACTGGAGATGGGATATGCAGGGAATAAAGCTGCGATTAAGGATGCCTTTGCCACCTATTCTTATAAGAAGCATTCCATTCAGGTCGGTCAGTTCTATGAACCGTTTAGTCTGGATATGCTTTGCAGTACGTTTGATCTTCGCTTTAATCAATCACCGGGTGTTGTTCTGGCATTAACGGATAGTCGGCGTATGGGAGTGGCTTATTCTTATAATGCAAAACATTACTATCTGTGTGGCGGATTGTTTACCGATAATGATTTAAGTAACTTGAAAAATGTGTCGCAGGGATATGCCATTGATACCCGTTTGGTGTATCGTCCTGTTTATGAAAAAGGAAAACTAATTCATCTGGGAGTGGCTGCCACCCGTCGTACACCGGATGGTGTACTTCCGGAAGATGGAAATAAGGATACATTCACTTATAAATCTGTGGGAGTGAGTACCATTGATAATCGTACATTGGTCGTGGCAAATGTAGATAATGCAGTATCACAGTTTAAAATAGGAACGGAGTTGCTCATTTATTATCATAAATTCTTTCTGCAGAGTGAATACATCCGTACTCATGTCAATAGACAACATAATTTTAGAGATTATGTGGCACAGGGAGCGTATATACAATGTTCCTGGTTATTGCTGGGGCATCATTATCTGTATGATGAAGAAGTGGCGTGTCCGGGAAGACCGGAAGGAAAAAGCCTTGAACTGTGCGCGCGATTTAATTATCTCACTTTGAATGATTCCTCTGCGGGAATTGAAGGAGGCAGGCAGAAAGATTTCTCCGTAGGACTTAATTACTATCTGAATAAACATATCGCAATCAAACTGAACTATAGCTATTTCCTTCCCGGAGCGAATGTGAAGGTAATTGATAAAAACGACTTTAGTGTTTTGCAGGGACGATTTCAATTCATCTTCTAAGTTTTCATGAATAAATCGGATAGAGAATAGGTAGATTTTCTTTATTGTTCGTAGTATTATAAAAAGATTTTTATTCGATACTATCATGAAAAAATATGTATTCTTATTATTTGCAGCATTATTGGGTAGTGTGACTTGTGTTTTTGCCAAAGACACGCTTGTAACTTGGAATGCTCCGGCAGGAGTTGCCTTAAATAGTGATTTTACAGTTAAAGTCCGTCAGCTGGATGAAGAATGGAACACATTGTCTACCTACCTTATCAAGGTAGATGAGGTAAGAGATACGAAACATTATGTAGAACGTGCTTCGATGGCAACCTTTGATTTTACAGGGAAGGTAGAAGTGGCTGTAACCTATAATTGGGGAGAAGTGCAGACAGCAAAAGTCCGTCCTCTTTCGTATGATATCCCGTTTCAGATCAATGGTAATACCGTTACTTTTACATTAGAACGTCCGCGAAATCTGTCAGTGGAAGTGAACGGAGATATTTTTCATAATCTTCACTTATTTGCAGGACATCCGGAAAGAATGATCCCTGACAAAGATGATCCGGAAATACTTTACTATGGTCCTGGAATACATACAGTAGAAAATGGAGAATTGAAAGTTCCTTCCGGTAAGACTGTCTATCTGGCGGGAGGAGCTGTCTTAATGGGGCGTATTCTGATTGAAAATGTGCATGATGTAAAATTGCTGGGAAGAGGAATTATCGATTATTCCATAAAAGGAGGCATTCGTATAGCAAATTCCCGTAATGTCTATGTAGAAGGAATTGTAGCTACACAGTGTGCAACAGGAGGATCGGAAAATGTCACGATCCGTAATGTCAAAAGTATTAGTTATTATGGATGGGGAGATGGCATGAATGTTTTTGCGAGCAATAATGTATTATTTGATGGTGTTTTCTGCCGCAACTCAGATGATTGTACTACTGTGTATGGAACCCGTCTGGGATTTGAAGGAGGTTGTCGGAACATAACCATGCAGAATTCCACCCTTTGGGCAGATGTGGCCCATCCTATTTTTATTGGAATCCATGGTAATTCAAAAGCACCCGAAGTTCTGGAAGATCTGAATTATATCAATATTGATATTTTGGACCATCGTGAGAAACAGATAGATTATCAAGGATGTATGGCTATTAATGCCGGTGATAATAATCTAATACGCAATGTTCGTTTCGAAAACATCCGTGTTGAGAATTTCCGTCAGGGGCAACTTGTCAATTTACGTATCTTTTATAATGAGAAATACTGTACAGCCCCTGGACGAGGTATTGAAGACGTCTTGTTTAAGAATATATCCTATACCGGAGAGAATGCGGAACTTTCTATTATTGAAGGATATGATGAGAAACGTAAAGTAAAGAACATACGTTTCGAAAACTTGAGAATAAATGGAAAACTGATTGATGATCATATGCTGGACAAACCTCAGTGGTACAAGACTTCTGACATGGCACGTATTTATGTAGGACCTCATGTGGAAAATATTGTATTCACGAGTGACTCCTTTGAGTAAAGTTAAAACCGAAGTTCGTGAATACATGCGTTGTTATCGAATGGTTTAGGGGTCGGGTAGGCAAATCTCTTTTATTATTCGTAATACGGAATAAAACATAGTTTTGCGCATATTTCAAATTGTATAATAGATACAAAGTTTGAAATGAATATAGTAAAAAGATTGTTGAAAAGACGGCTTTATTACGAATGGGTATATCAAAGGTATAAAGGTGAAACAGCTCTTCATCTTTCATTAATATCTCTTTTCTTGAATATAGGCAGATAAGTTCGGTTGTATTGGAGATAAACTTCTTCTTCTCTAATACCAAACTCTTTTTGCGCTTATTCCAAACTTAAAATGCAACCTTTGTTTTTATAAACGCAACTTGCGTTTATAAAAACAAAGGTTGCATTTGTAAAAACAAAGCTTGCGTTTATAGATTGATTGCCGATAAAGATAGCTTTGCTATTAATCAAAAGGAAGTTTGTCTCCAGTCAAGCAGAACTTATCTGCCTATATTCCAGAGAGAAAGTCCGGTCAATCAGAACCAAGGCAATACAGGATGTGATGTTTGAGCCATACGATACTCTCCTAAGAGAAAAAATAGATGTTTTGGGAAATAGTAGAAGAAAAACAGTTAATTTTGTAGGAAACTCTTTGTTACTCCTTGATTCTCCGGGTGCCGAATATAGCTCTTTCAATGATAAAGATTGGGAAACGGTAGGTTTGCCGCATTCTTTTAGTATCATAGACTCTGATATAAGTATGTGCGAAGCATTTTTTAAGGAGAAATAAGGGTATTACCCTAGTAATTTGTAGAAAAATATAGAAAAAGAGCAGGAGAATGATCATTATGATATTATAAATTACTATTTTTGTGCACTCTGTAACAGGATGATATTCTTATCCTGATAGTTGAACCGTTGAGCATGTTTTATATTATAAATGATAGATATATGAAATTATTAGTTTTTATTTCGTTATTTGGAGGTTTATTGTTAGCCTCTTGCGGTGGCAGTAGTTCACAAAAAAATGCAAGTACACAAGAAGTAAATCCGGCAGATACTATTTATTTAGGTGATTTACGTGAAAAATTTGAAGGAGACAGCATATTCTTTAAAGTTGTTGCTCCTGATTTGATGCTGATGGATTATCAGTATTTCTGGGCAGCTACAGAGTCTGAAGCAGTAGAGAAGGGACTGACCAAAGAATATTATAAGCGTGTTAAGAAAGAAATTTCAGAAACCAATGAAGCGATTAAAAAAGGTGTAATGAAAGGTGCGGATGTAAAACGCATACCGGATTTCCAGGAAGCACAAAAGAAATAAATCATTTTAGAAGAATATGACCGTTTCTATATAAATAAAAAAGAAGGGAGATGTTAAATACGACATTCTCCCTTCTTTTTTATCTGTATAGGATGTCTGGTGAAAAAGAATCATAACTCCATCTGACGCTGCATTTCATCATCTACCACGGCCATCATCCCTTCCACTTGCGCCAGAGCCAACATACGTCCGTGGAAAGAATAGCCTGGATTGTACCCCTTGTCTTCATCTCCCAGCATCATTCTGCCATGATCGACGCGCATAGGTAATCCCGGATTTTCTTTCTCAAAGATTCGGATAAGGTCAATGATATGTCCTCTTCCTGCAAGATGCGAACTTTCTATGAAGTTTCCTCCCGCTATGGAGGCAGTGCTGCGAAGGTGGACGAAATGAGTGCGTTTAGCAAACTTCTTTGCTAATTCACGTGTGTCATTATGCTCACCGGCACTCAGAGAGCCGGCACAGAATGTCAGACCGTTGTGTGGATTGTCCACGGCATTCAGAAACCATTCTATATCTTTTTCATTGGTAACGATACGTGGTAATCCTAATACCTGAAATGGGGGATCATCAGGATGTACACACATGTTGATATCATATTCTTCACATACAGGCATGATTGCGGTCAGGAAATAGTGCATGTTCTCACGCAAAGTTTCCCGGTCGATATCTTTGTACAGAGCAAGCAATCGTTTGAAGATAGCGACCGGATTTTTGTCCCCTTCCTTGATGTTACCGTTGACAAAGCCCTGAGTCTTAACAATGATGGTATCGATTAGAGCTTCTTTTTCTGTTTCAGTGATCACTTTGTCGAGTTCATTTACTTTATGAAGCTCCTCTTCGGTGTAATCTTTCTCTGCTCCCTCACGTCCCAATATTCTGATATCGAAGTAAGCAAAACGAATACGGTCATAGTACAACGAACTGGTACCATCCGCCCAAGGATGCTGCAAGTCTGTGCGTATCCAGTCGATAACCGGCATAAAGTTATAACAAACAGTTTTTACTCCGCATTTACCCAAATTGGCAAGACTGACTTTGTAGTTTTCTATCAGCTGTTCACGTTCTGTTCCCCCGTATTTGATCGCTTCGCATACAGGTAAACTTTCCACTACAGACCAGCGAAGTCCATATGACTCGATATATGACTTTAAATCACTGATAGCCTCTGTTGTCCATATTTCTCCATTGGGTACGTCATGCAAAGCTGTGACAATCCCTTCTACACCTATTTGACGGAGCATTGGCAAGGTAATCTTGTCTTTTTTCCCGAACCATCTCCATGTTTTTTCCATCATAGTTTCTTTTCTTTTGAGGAACTAGAATAATAAATTCAGAACTATCAATTTATACGCCGCTGAATGCGCTGAAACCACCGTCGATAGGTAACATTGCTCCGGTTACAAAACTGGCAGCTTCACTGCACAAGAATTGTACGGCACCATTTAATTCTTTAATATCGCCAAAGCGGTTCATGGGTGTTTTAGCTAAAACCTTTTTGCTCCTGTCGGTCAGCGAACCATCGGGATTAATGAGTACATGACGGTTCTGATCGCCTATGAAGAATCCCGGCGCAATGGCATTCACACGAATACCGTCACCATACTTCAGGGCCATTTCGCTTGCCAGCCATTGTGTAAAGTTGGCTACGGCTGTTTTCGCTGCCGAATAGCCAGGCACACGAGTGATAGCACTGTAAGCCGCCATCGAAGATACGTTGATAATGCATCCTTGTTTCTGTTTAGCCATCACTTTGCCGAAAATCATGGATGGATAGACTGTACCGTTCATATTCAGACTAGTCACTTTTTCCCAACAAGAAATATCCATATCATAGAAGTGCTGGTCCGGTTCGAGAGTCGCTCCCGGCATGTTTCCACCTGCGATATTCAAAAGAATGTCAATCCGTCCCCACTTGGCAACAATCTCTTCGGCTACTTTTTCCAGATTGGCAGTATCCAGTACGTTGCCGATAATACCGATTACGTCATCACCATATTGCTTTAATTCGGTTACGCGATTGTCAAGTTGTTCCTGTCGGATATCGATAGCTACGACTTTAGCTCCCTGCTGTACAAAGTGTTGGGCAATGTTACCGCCCAATACACCTCCTGCTCCGGTAATGACAGCTACCTTACCGGCAATACTAAATAATTCGTTCATAGTTTTATTTATCATTTATTTGAATTGTTGCAAAAGTAGCTGCTTTTTGGATGTGATGTTATGCTTATTTTTGCAAGATATTTGCTTATATTTGCAGATTTGTGTGAAAGAAAAGAAAGTGAATTGAGTAGAATAATCATCTTGTTCGTATATATTAGAAAATGAATAAACATGAACTTACATAGAATGAAGAAAATTATCTTGATCTTATTGCTGGCTATACCGGTGCTGATAGAGGCACAAAATGTGATGACGGAGACTCGTCAGGTATTAATATCGCCTGACGGAGCCTATCGTTTTACATTTTATCAACGTGCGTTGGGGAAGGATAATACACGAATGTATTACACACTGACCTATAAAGACCGTCCTGTGGTGGAAGAGAGCGAACTGGGAATACAGATTAAGAATCAGTTGTTTGAGTCTGCATTGGCCGTTCCGAATGATACTTGCCATTTCTGGTGTGAAAATCTGAAAATGACGGGTGCTGAACGCCGGGAAATCGATGAGTCATGGAAACCTGTGTATGGAGAACGCTCTGTGATTCGCGATCATTACAATGAAATGACTTTGAAGTTCAGTAAAGGCGAAGGGGAAGGTAAAAAGGAAGATGGTTATGATAAACGTAAAAACTACTTGATGAACATTATCGTTCGCGCTTACAACGAAGGAGTCGCTTTCCGTTATCATTTTCCGGAAACAACCAATGGACTTTTCCTCCATATCACAGATGAACAGACCAGTTTCACAATGCCCCAGGGTACAAAAGCTTATTATGAACGTTGGGCACAGGGACCTTATGAGCTTCGTCCGCTGGAAGGATGGGGAGAAGAAGAGAGCGAACGTCCGTTGACCTTAAAACTGCCTGACGGATTATCCGTAGCGTTGCTGGAAGCGGAAATGGTGGACTATGCGCGTGGTAAATTCCGTTTGTCCGCAGAAAAACCTTCAACTTTGGTGACAAGTCTGTATAGTAGTGTCGATGTTATATCTCCATACAGTACTCCGTGGCGTGTTATTATGGTTGGTGAACGTTCTGTCGACCTGATTAACCATAATGATCTCGTCCTGAATCTGAATCCTGCTTGTAAACTGGCAGATACATCCTGGATTAAACCGGGAAAAGTTTTTCGTGCAGGCGATCTGAAGCAGGATAAAGTAAAGGTTGCTGTTGATTTTGCGGCAGAACGTGGCATTCGGTATGTACATATGGATGCAGGCTGGTACGGACCGGAGATGAAGATGAGTTCGGATGCTTCTACGGTTTCTCCCGATAAAGACCTTGATATATCGGCTCTGTGCAAGTATGCCGAATCGAAAGGAATCGGCTTGATGGTATATGTCAATCAACGCGCGCTGGTGCAGCAGTTAGATTCTTTATTGCCGTTGTATAAGCGATGGGGACTGAAAGGTATAAAATTCGGTTTCGTACAAATCGGCAATCAGCATTGGAGTACCTGGCTACACGATGCTGTACGCAAGTGTGGCGAGTATGAAATGATGGTAGATATTCACGATGAATATCGTCCGACCGGGTTTAGCCGTACTTATCCGAACTTGATGACACAGGAAGGTATCCGTGGAAACGAAGAAATGCCAGATGCCACACATAACACCATCCTGCCTTTTACCCGTTTTCTGGCTGGTGCAGCCGATTATACTCTGTGCTATTTCAACGGACGGGTGAAAAATACGAAAGCTCATCAGTTAGCTATGGCAGCAGTGTACTATAGTCCGTTGCAGTTCATGTTTTGGTATGACAGACCGGAGTTCTATAAAGGAGAGGAAGAATTGGAGTTCTGGAAAGCTATTCCGAGTGTATGGGATGACAGTCGTGCGCTGGATGGAGAAATAGGTGAATATATTATTCAGGCACACCGTTCAGGTAATGACTGGTTTGTCGGAGCGATGACAAATACGGAAGCTCGTACCGTTACAGTGATGACGGATTTTCTGGAACCGGGTAAAAAGTATACCGCTCATTTGTATGAGGATGACGATAAACTGAATACAGGTACCAAAGTGCGTACGGCACATAAGAAGGTGAAAGCCGGAGACAAACTTATATTGAAGTTAAAGGCGAGTGGCGGGGCTGCGTTGCACTTTACTCCGATAGAGAAATGATCTTATAAATAGTATTCAGTTATCATATAAAAATCCCCCCCTTCATTCTGCTTCGTAAAAACAAAAGCGATGAAAGGGGGGAATTCTTTATTTTCCGTAATTAATCAGCCATTTTACCATTTCCGGGTCATAATGAGAGAAGAAGAGGGTTTCAGCGTTATCGAGTGAAGCAATGGCAGACATATCTTCCGGTGACAAAGTAAAATCGAAAACATTGAAGTTCTCAGCCATTCGTTCCTTGTGAGTCGATTTAGGAATGACTATGATGTCCCGTTGAATCAGATAGCGTAATGCAACCTGTGCCACTGATTTTCCGTATTCTTTTCCGATTTCTTGGAGAGTGCTGTTCGTGAAGAAGTCATTCCGTCCTTCGGCAAAAGGTCCCCATGACATAATTCTCGTACCATATTCTTTCATTACTTCCTGTAACTTCGCTTGCTGGTTGAAGACATGTGTTTCCACCTGATTGACAGCAGGAGTAATCTCACAAAACTCTGCAAGGTCCACGAAGCGGTCCGGATAGAAGTTGCTGACGCCGATAGCGCGAATTTTTCCTGCCTTGTACGCTTCTTCCATTGCGCGGTAAGTGCCATAGTAATCACCGAATGGCTGATGAATCAACAAGAGGTCGACATAATCGCTCTGCAACTTACGTAAGGACTCATCGATGGAAGCCTTTGCTTTGTCATAACCGGCATTTGATATCCATACTTTGGTGGTGATAAACAGCTCCTCGCGTGGAACACCACATTTGCTGATTGCATTTCCGACCCCTTCCTCATTATGATAGGCTTGTGCCGTATCGATAGAGCGGTATCCTACACTGATTGCATCAGACACGCAACGTTCACATTCTTCAGGAGTAACCTGATACACACCATAACCTAAAATAGGCATTTCAATGCCATTGTTCAATTTTACTTTTTCCATAATCGAGTATCTTAAATTAAAATCAGTTCGTATCTAATTCCTCATAATCCATATTTTCCTGTATGCAAAGTTAGTTTCTGTAAAGTAATCTATTCTTATATAGATTACGGGTTTTGCTACCATTTTTACGGATAGCTTTGTTTATTCAGCCCAAGGTTATTCTCCTTTTTAGTGTGATAACTCTATCTTTGCATCCATATCTCATTATATATAGTTGTTTTTTGAGTATTTTGTTCTACATGTTCGTAATATATGGAGTTAAATCAATAAAAAGAAGCATTATGAATAGATATTTTCTTTTCGCTTTGTTGGCTGTATTGGCGATGAGTTCCGTAATAGCCGCGGCTCCTTGGCAATGGTCTGTAGAAATAAAGGGGGTTATTATTATGTAAAGCAAGAACCGGCTGAGATAAAGGGCAATAAACTGGTGTTCACCCGGATTCCTCCTCGTACAAAGTTTCCGGTAAAGATAACAGTCGTAGCCTGGCAATATGGACGTAGTACGGAACCGAAGGTACAGACAGCTGAAGCTGTAGAACAGAGCTTTTGTCTTACTGCCCGTTAACAGCCCTTTATTCGTTTTACGTCAATTCATCCTCATTGTGAAAGGCTTCTATTGCTTTTTCTACAGAGCCGTGTAATAACAATAATGATTGGGCTTCTCCGTAATTCAGGTGTAATTCGTCGATAAGCATCCGTGTTCCTCTGTCAATCAGTTTCTGATTGGTGAGTTGCATATTGACCATCTTGTTTCCTTTGACACGTCCTAGCCCGATCATGACAGCAGTACTGATCATGTTCAGAATCATCTTCTGACCGGTGCCCGATTTCATTCGTGAACTGCCTGTTACATATTCCGGACCGACAATCATTTCGATAGGGATATCGGCTTCGGTTGCCATAGGTGAGTTGGGGTTGCTGGTGATGCATCCTGTCAGTATGCCGTTTTTGCGCGCTTCATGCATGGCACCGATCACATAAGGGGTGGTACCGGAAGCTGCAATTCCGATGACTGTATCTTTGGTGTTGATGTTATATTGCTGCAATTCTTCCCAGCCGCGTTTTGTGTCATCTTCCGCATTCTCTACAGGATTGCGTAAGGCGGTATCACCTCCTGCAATCAGTCCGATCACTACCGTAGGGGGCATGCCGAATGTAGGAGGAATTTCAGAAGCATCCAGTACTCCCAGCCGCCCGCTTGTTCCTGCTCCCATATAGAAGATGCGTCCGCCTTTCTTTACCCGGGGAATGATCTGACTGACCAGTTTCTCTATTTGCGGAATGCTTCTTTCCACTGCATCTGCTACTTTATGGTCTTCAGCATTGATTTCCTGAAGAATTTCCCCTATCGGTTTCTTTTCAAGGTCATTATAGAGTGACGGTTGTTCTGTTATCTTAATAAATTCCATAACCATTCAATTATTGTTTCCGGAATACTCGGTTAGTTATAGCACCAGTTCCTTAAACAGCCGTTCCAGTGTGGCGTCCAGATTCTCAGAGAATCCGGGGTGCGGGCGTGAAACCTGAATGCACGAACTCTTAACGGCAGTCAGCCAACGGAATCTGTCCGGGATATCCATCTGAGCTATAGTCCCTCCGTTTTTATTGCCCTGGCAAATTTTGTCGAACACTTTCAGTCCTTCTTTCAGGCAATTCGTATCCACTTCCGAAGAAAACAGACTGAGTTTGTTATCATCTATCGTATATAGAGATTTCAGGTACTTACGTTGTTTGGAGAACAAAACAATACCTACATTGATAAATTCCTCACGTTCTACCTTCGGAACGAATCGAATCACCGCATATTCATATAAGTACCTTTCTTGCATTTTGTGCTTCATTTACAAAAAGTTCGGAGTGCTTGATCCTTTCTTCTAAAAATTGAATATAAATATCTCTCAAATCCTGCGGAGTCTCGCTGCCTTCGGTCCAGTTCAACCAGTCGTTGGGGACAGCATTGACTATTTCACGGATTTTTTCGGGCGTAAGAATACGTTTGAATGCTGCGTCTGTCTCTTCCAGCTGGTCGGCAAACGGCAATAATACATGGTCTTTGACCTGTGTAAACGGACTAAGCGACTGCTTCTGCCAGTTGGTCCATGTATGGTGGAAATAGAGTGACGCGCCGTGGTCGATCAACCATAATTCTTTATGCCACATCAGCATATTCGTATTTTTGATGGTACGGTCTACATTGGTCAGCAGTGCATCCAGCCATACCACCTGTGAGGCCGTTTTCCCGTCTACGGAATGTGCTATGGGGTCGAAAGTCAGTGCGCCGGAAAGAAAATGCAATCCGATATTCAGTCCGCGGCTCCACTGAAGCAGGTCCTGTATTTCTTCATCTGCTTCTGTGCGTCCGAAGGCTTCGTCCAGGTGGAGAAAGACGATCTCGGGCACCCTGAAACCTAGTGCACGGGCTATTTCTCCTCCTATCAGTTCGGCGATCAGTGCTTTCGTTCCGTGTCCTGCTCCCCTGAACTTGACTACATATTTAAATTCATCGTCAGCTTCGGCCAAAGCGGGCAATGATCCTCCCTCTCTCAGCGGAAGAATATATCTTGTTACATTTGCCGTACGTAAATCCATGTAGCTCCTTTCTTAAATTCGGGAATAAAGATAAATGGTTTTGAGGGATTTTTCTTAGAAAATGTTCTTTTAATTAATGATTTGTAGCTTAATTAAATAATTTTGCGCTGTTAAGTATCAGGCGAGGATAATCCGTATCTTATTTTGGAAAGCAGAAACGAATGAAATAGCGGATAAAGAAAGATACTGATAATTTATTATATTGTATTGAGTAAATGTTTTCTTCCTTTCGTATTTGTCTATAAACGTTTAGCAAATATGGAGAGGCGATTCTTATTTTTGTGGAAGAAATGCTATCTTTGTCTTATGTTTCATGCAATTAATGATGATTGACAAGTGAAAAGCACGATTAAATATTTGATTCTTCTAATCATATATCTGGCTTGTAGCGATACCTTGCAAGCCCGGGACTACGTATTTCGTAATATAGTTATGTCCGACGGGCTTTCCGGAGTCTTGGTGAACGCTATTTATAAAGACTCGGAGGGCTTCGTTTGGTTAGGGACGGATAACTGTCTCGACCGTTTTGACGGTGTCAAAGTGAAACATTTTGAATTCCGTGGCATTGAGTCGGGAAGAAAGAAACGTGTGAACTGCATAGCAGAGACTTCTAACAGACAACTCTGGGTAGGAAACGGCGTGGGACTTTGGCGTTTGAACCGCAGCAACGGTGAATTACAACGAATCGTGCCGGAGAAAATAGACTTTGCCGTAAACACCCTTTTGGCAGACAACGACGTGCTATATCTGGGAACCGAAAAAGGACTTTTTATTCAGAAAGATGGGCAACTCATCCAGATACAAACAGACCCGAATGTGCTGGCCGCCTGTAACCGTGTCATGAACCTTTGTCTGAACGAAGATAAAAGTGTGCTCTGGATGGCTACCGTGCAAGGATTGTTTTCTTACTCATTAAAAGATGGAAAAGTTTCTTCCTGGCATTTCCGCGAAAATGTACCCGAAACAGATTATTTCCGGTGTCTTACCCGAATAGGGGAAACGCTCTATATAGGTACTATGAGCCAGGGAGTACTTCGTTTCGACATCCAAACGTCCACTTTCTCTCATGCTCCCTCTTTGGGATGTGATGTGATCTCCGATATCTCCGGAGACGGAAAAGAGAATGTGTATATAGCTACTGACGGTAATGGAGTTCATTTTCTTTCTCATAAAGATCAGTGTGTCACCCGTAGCTTTTGCCATGATATACGCGATAAGGAAGGAATCCGCAGTAACTCAATCTATTCGTTGTTGGTAGACAACCGTGGAGCACTTTGGGTAGGGCATTTTCAGGCCGGACTTGATTATTCACTCTATCAGAACGGACTGTTTTCTACTTATTCTTTTCCTCCTCTATTTAATTCCACCAATTTGTCGGTTCGTTCGTTCCTGAATCGTGGAAAGGAAAAAGTGATCGGTTCGCGTGACGGGCTGTTTTATATCAACGAATCTACAGGAACCGTAAAGAGCTTTGTAAGACCTGTACTGACTTCCGACCTGATACTTACGATCAGTTTCTACGAAGGAGAATATTATATCGGTACGTATGGAGGAGGAATGATGGTGCTGAATCCCCAGACACTTGCTCTTACTTATTTTGAAGAAGGAGATTCCGAGTTATTCCATAAAGGACATATTTTCTGCATAAAGCCTGATGAAAAAGGTAATCTGTGGGTGGGAACGTCTCAAGGCGTATTCTGCTATAATAAATCGGCAAAGCAAATTAAAAATTATACAAGTTCCAACTCCCAGCTGCCAGAAGGAAATGTTTATGAGATTAGTTTCGACTCTACCGGAAAAGGATGGATTGCAACCGAAACCGGAATGTGCATTTACGATCCTGCATCTCAAAGTCTCCGTTCCAATGTCTTCCCGGAAGGGTTTGTGCATCGTGATAAGGTAAGGACCATCTATGAAGACTCAAAACATAATCTTTTCTTCATCCGTGAGAAAGGGAGCCTGTTCATTTCATCGTTGACAATGGATCGCTTCCGGCAGAAATCCGTTCTTTCCACTCTCCCGGATAATTCGCTGATGTCCATTGTAGAAGATAACCTGGGGTGGTTGTGGATTGGTTGCAATGATGGTTTATTGCGGATGAAGGATGGCGAGGAGGATTATGACGCGTTTACTTTTAATGATGGAGTGCCCGGACCCACTTTCACCAATGGAGCCGCTTATAAGGATGAAAACGGACTATTATGGTTCGGTAATACTAAGGGATTGATTTGTGTGGACCCTAAAGAGGTAGATGAATTGCGCGGCAAGGTTCGTCCTATCGTGTTTACGGATATACAGGCAAACGGTGTTTCTATAACCGAAACTTCTTTAAAATATGACCAGAATAATCTGACTTTCAATTTTACGGATTTTGCCTATGGACTTCCTTCTGCTTTGCTATATGAGTATCGGCTGGATGGAGTGGATAATGACTGGAAACTGTTGACTGCACAGAGTGAGGTATCATACTACGGACTTGCTTCCGGAGACTATACTTTCCGTGTCCGTTTGCCGGGCAATGACCAGTCGGAAGCCAGTTGCGAGGTGACAGTGCGCCCTATGGTTCCCTGGTGGGGATGGGGATTGATTGTCGTTGCGTTAGTATTGATTGTGCTGCTGGTAAGATATTACTTGTGGAAACGATTAAGTACTTTGGTGAAGTCACCGGCTTTGTCGCCCGCAGAAGGGCAGGAAGAGAACGAACATGGCTTTTCCGAAAAGCAAGTGTGTGGAGATAACAATCAGGAGCAACCTGTCGAAGAGAAATATAAAACAAATCGTCTGAGTGAAACGGAATGCAAAGAGCTTTATGAAAAGCTTGTAGCTTATGTCGAAAAGGAACGGCCTTATATTAATCCTGATTTGAAAATGGGGGATCTGGCAGTAGCGTTAGGTACTTCCTCTCATTCTTTGTCTTATCTGCTGAATCAGTATTTGAATCAGTCTTATTATGATTTTATTAATGACTATCGTGTAGCTGAATTCAAAAGATTGGTAGTGGATAGCAAATATTCCCGCTATACGCTCGCCGCATTAGCCGAACTCTGCGGTTTTAGTTCCCGCGCTTCCTTCTTCCGTTCTTTCAAGAAGAGTACGGGAGTTACTCCCAACGAATATATTCGTAGTATTGGAGGAACGGCGAAAGAAGAGTAGAAACAAGTACTTCATCCGCTTGATAGTAGTACTTCATTCACTAGCATGTAGTACTTCATTCACTAGCATGTAGTACTTCATTTACTTGTATGTAGTACTTCATTTGCGTATCTGTTGTACTTCATCCACATGTTTGTTATACTTCATTTCCTTATCTGTCGTACTTCTGTCGTTCAGTGTTCATATAGATAGAGCAGTACTCTAAACTTCGTATGTTAAATGTAAATTATATGTACCTAATCCGCTTCTCGTTTTTGCTACTGCTACTGCCACTGACACCTTAGTGCCTCTTTGTCAGTGAATTTAAATAACGGCATATTTGTAAGTATTTGGTTTATAGTGTTATATGCGAATTTATTAAAAATGAATCATCTATTCCCCTTCTACTTATTAATTTTATTGTCAGTAGATTTCTACTTGTTTACTTGTAGTAATATAATACTATGCTCCTTTTTTAGGGCTTAAAATAGAGTTTTACTGATAATTGAGAACAATATAATAATTGTTTAGTGTCTTATATTTACATTTACCTAATGGGGATAATACTGTTTTACTATTAAAATAGGCATTAAGGTGTCAGTTGTCAGTGCTGTCAGTAGATTTTTTGTAATTGGAAAATATGAAATCATAATCGGTTAGTAATTAATCTGTTATAATATAAGGTGTAGAGGACGACTGATACTTTATACAAATTTCCACTGACATAATAAATGTTAATAGGAAAAAGTGGTGTGGTCTTTAATGTTTACAGCTGATTGCTTTCTTTTATGATAGTTAATCTCTCATATTAAAAGAAAGAATTTTGGCTATCAAACAAAGACAATCTTTTAGTCTTGTACGCATGAAGGAGCAGGAAAATATAGGCGAAAAACTATAAATAGAGTCTCATATTATGAAATGAGACTCTATATGAAGAATGAGTATTCTTTTGATTATTAGTGTTTTATGTTTTAATTAGTCTATTTGGATACGTTGCAATCCATCTGCCCGTTTTTCTTATGGATTCTTTTTAAATCACCTCTATATTTGCATCGTGATCGAAACCGAAAAAGATAGTATTATGGAGACAACAATTAACTCTTCCGACAACATTATCACTCGTTCTTACGAGGAATATCATCAGGTAATCTTAAACTATATTACCTATCGTATAACTCACCGCTATGAAGCGGAGGATTTGACGCAGGATGTATTCGTACGTTTACTGGATTATAAGCAGATGCTTCGTCCGGACACAGTGAAATATTTCCTTTTTACTATTGCGCGTAATATCGTGACCGATTATATACGCCGTTATTATAAGAAACAGGAAATAGACAGCTATTTGTACGATTTCACGGCTACTTCTACCAACGAAACAGAAGAAAACATCATTGTCAGTAATCTGATGGAGATGGAACAGATGCGTTTGGAGGCAATGCCCGAACAACGTCGCCTGGTTTATGCACTGAACCGTTTTGAAGACAAGAGTTCACCCGAAATTGCTACCGAACTGAATTTAAGCTGCCGGACTGTGGAAAACCATCTGTTTCTCGGACGTCGTGATATGCGTAACTTCTTTAGAAGTTGTATCTAAAATATCCAACCGTATATAATTTATTCATTAATAAATAACCTTTTGTGCTTATGGAAAAGGAATTAAAATCAAACCAAAGGTGTGTAGATGCCTCATCTTATTTTAGAGAACAAGAATTTAATACTATTTTTAAACCTCAAATTTAATATTATGAAACAAAGAGGATTAACTTTTAATTCGCAGCCGGGCAAGACAATAGTGGTCGCTCTGGGATTGATGCTGGGCCTATGTCCTGTTTCAAGCGCATGGGGCTATGCGAATGTAAATGATAACCTGGTAGTGTCACAAGTGCAGAAACAGGTGAAAGGGCAAGTGGTAGATGCTACAGGTGAGCCGCTGATCGGTGTGAATGTGAGTGTGGTGAGCCAGACTGGAGGTACCATAACGGATATTAATGGAAACTATTCTCTGAACGTTCCGCAAGGTGCTAAACTGAAGTTTTCTTATATCGGCTATAAAGAGCAGATGATAGAAGTAGGCAGTCAGACGGTGATCAACGTGAAGATGCAAGAAGACAGTGAAGTGCTTGACGAAGTGGTCGTGGTCGGCTATGGAACACAGAAAAAAGCGACTATGACAGGTTCTGTGACGGTGGTCAGTGATAAGATGCTAGAGAATAAAGGAACCATGTCAAGTCCGGTACAGGCGCTGCAAGGTCAGGTGCCGGGTGTCATCATCACACGAAACTCTTCGGCTCCGGGCGACGAAAGCTGGGGAATGAGTTTGCGTGGTGCTGTTTCCAAGAATACGACCAGTCCACTTGTTATTATTGATGGGGTGGAATATGAAAGTGTAAACGAACTACGTCTGTTAAATCCTTCAGATATTGAATCTATTAATTTTCTGAAAGATGCTTCCGCTTCTATTTACGGTAGTAAGGCCGCAGGTGGAGTAGTGTTGGTTACTACTAAGAAAGCCAAAGAGGGTAAGGTGCAAGTGGATTATAGTGGTTCGGTGACGGCTAAGTTTATCGGGCTGTCTCCCGATTTAATGAACATTGGTGAATGGGCATCGGCTGTAATAGATGCTCGTACTAATGACGGGTATACAGAAGATGATACTTGGCTACGATATGCCAAGCTGGCGTTGGCTTATAAAAATCAGTACATTAACCTAGATCATACAGCTAATCCATTCGGGACGGGTGCTTTTACTGATGTTGCTGATTTTGTATTCTTTGATACTAATTGGCAGGATATTATGTGGGGGACAGCAGCCTCTACCCAACACGAATTGGCAATTTCGGGAGGTTCCGATAATTCGAAATACCGTTTATCATTAGGCTATATGTTTGATGACAGCAACTTGAAATGGGGAAATAACAATAATAGCCGCTATAACCTACGATTGACGAATACTTTCAAACTCTCGGATAAGATGTCTATCGAATCAGTAATAGCATACAACCGCCAGGATCAGGTTGCTCCGACACAGGTCGGTTCTGCTCTGACTACCAGTGCACAGCAACCGGGATTTCCTTCGGCAACAGTTGATGGCAAGCCGTATGCCTGGGGTACGTGGGGTGCTCCTAACTGGTATTGTGAATTGGGAGGAGATAACAAACTTAAAGTCTCGGCTATTAATATCAGTGAGACATTCAATTATTCTATCACGAAAGATTTGAGTACTTCCGTAATAGCCGGCTACAACACTTCCACTGCAACTAGGGATACTCAGAAGAAATCGATCGAATGGTATAATTATGCAGGTGATCGGGTAGTACGTACAGACCCGACGGAAGATGCAAGCTCGTATACGAAGAGTAATTCACGGACAGATTTCTATTCTATTTCAGGGCGAGTAGACTGGTCGCATATATTTGCCGATGTTCATGATGTGAAGTTGATGGCTGGTTTGCAATATAATATGAAAGAGTATGAATATACGTATCTTCGTACAACTGGTATCTTACCATCTTTGGAAGTTCCTAATAGCAATAATGGCCTGATTTATTTGGTTAGTGAGGATAAGAATACACAATCCTCAAAATGGCAGGAGGCTGTAATGTCTTACTTTGGGCGTGCTAACTATAACTATCGCTCTAAATATATGCTGGAAGCTCAATTCCGCTATGATGGTTCTTCAAAATTCCAACCCGAGAACCGTTGGGCATTCTATTGGGGAACCTCTGGGGGATGGCGGCTTTCTGAAGAGGATTTTATAAAAGAACTTGAATTTATTGATGAATTCAAGTTGAGAGCTTCTTACGGTAGTGTGGGTAATCAAGCAGGTATAGATCGTTACGACGGAACACAACTTTATAATTTTAAACCAAGCCAAGGTGCTTTGATTGGTAATGGAAAAGTTTCTTATGTAGATACCAGTGGAAAACTACCAAGCCTTGACCGTACTTGGGAACGTATTCATAATTATAATATCGGACTTGACTTTGGATTCCTTAACCATCGGTTGACAGGTACTGCTGAGATGTTTTGGAAGAAGAGTAACAACATGTTGATTGATGTTATTTATCCGGGGATTCTGGGTGATAAGGCACCTACAGCAAATTATGGAGCTTTTAAGGCTCATGGATGGGAAGGAATGATTAACTGGTCTGATAGAATAGGTCAGGTAAATTATCACCTTGGTGGTACTTTCACTTACACAACTAATGAACTCACTGACAATGGGGGGAG
This sequence comes from Bacteroides faecis, assembly GCF_020091505.1. Lineage (NCBI taxonomy): Bacteria > Pseudomonadati > Bacteroidota > Bacteroidia > Bacteroidales > Bacteroidaceae > Bacteroides > Bacteroides faecis. The sequence goes on from NZ_CP081916.1 coordinate 3,471,028, forward strand.
TGGTGCAATAAAGAGTGGTGTACGTTCCGACCGTGAAGGTTATCCATTAAATTCTGTATTTGGACTTCGTTATTGTGGAAAGATACAGACGGAAGAGCAGTTGAAAAAGTATGTAAACCAATATAAAAACAATAGTACAATTGGTACATTGGATAATTTACGTTTGGGTGATAACATGTTTGAAGATGTGAATAAAGATGGAAAATTGACGGAGGAGGACTTTGTTTATTTAGGGACAGATGATCCGAAGGTACAGTTTTCAGTGAATGCAGGACTCGAATGGAAAGGATTAGACTTGTCTATTGTTTTTCAGGGTGCTGGAAAACGTACTGTCTGGCGTGAAAAGAGTACTTGGAGAATTCCGATGCGCGCAGTTTATCAGAATGGTAGCAATCAATTTATAGGCAATACTTGGAATCCGGATAATACAGGAGCTTATTATCCTTCACTGACTAATAAGTCTGAAATAAATGACTATAATTATCAGTGCTCATCTTGGTCGGTAGAAGATGGCGCCTACCTCCGTCTGAAGAATGTGACATTAGGTTATTCTTTGCCTTCTTCATTATTGGCGAAGACTAAAGTACTGTCGAAGGCACGTATTTATGTGACTGGATCAGACCTTTGGGAACATAGTAACATCAATGATGGTTGGGACCCTGAAGCAAACCGTGAAGTGGACAATGCAAAGCGCTATCCTTTCTTGCGTACCGTAACTTTTGGATTAAACTTAACCTTTTAATTGAAAACAAATATGAAATATACATTAAAAGCAATATTGATACTGATATTGGGATGTCTGACACATTCATGCCTTGATTTGGACCCGAAAGACCAAATTGCTGATGGTAACTACTGGAACTCAGTCACAGATTATAAGTTGTTCGCTAATCAGTTTTATAGTTGGACTCGTGACTTTTCAAACAGCGTATATGATGCGCCTCATTCTGATAAACGTTCTGATCTTATTGTAGACAAAGGAGGGACGAATGTGTATAGTAATGGTACAAATAGTATTCCGGCTTCAGACAATAATTATACAGATAATTACAACCGTATCCGTCGTGCGAATATACTTTTACAGAAAGCCGAAACTTACGATAATCCGACTGATATCGCACAGTATGTGGGTGAAGCGAAATTTTTCCGTGCTTACTGCTATTTTGAGTTATTGCAACTCTATGGTGATGCTATCATCACTAAAACACCGTTGGATGTAACTGACCCGGAATTGAAAGCTTCTCGTAATGACCGTAGTGAAGTGGCGGACTTAATTATTCAAGATCTGAAGGATGCTGCCGGTTTGCTTTCTGCTACTTCCGCTGTAGAGAGTGGTCGGGTAGGTAGTGAAGGAGCTTGGGCATTTTTGTCAAGAGTAGCTTTATATGAAGGTACCTGGCAGAAATTCCGTGGGAATACGGTACGTGGAAAAGAGTTGCTGGATATTGCTGCCAATGCAGCTAAAGAAGTGATTAATAGTAAGAAATTCAGTTTGTATGCACCTGTTATTTTGGGTGATAGCGCACAGAAGTATATGTTTATTTTAGAGGATGTAAAATCTAATCCTGCCGGACTTCAAAAAAGCTCTAACACGGAATATATTTTCTCCCGTCGTCATGATGAAACACTGAATCCGATTAATAAGAATATCACGAAAGAATGTTTGGCAAATGCACAAATGATTTCTCACAAGTTTGCAGCATTGTATCTTTGCCAGGACGGACTTCCTATTGACAAGTCTCCTAATATGTTTATGGGATACGATAAAATAGAAAGCGAATATCTGAATCGCGACAATCGTATGATTTATACATTATGTAAGCCTTATGGCTATTTTTGGAGCAATGAAAACTCTCGTGTCAATTGGACAGGTGATGCAGCAGATAGAGCATCGGCTTCCATTAAAGGATTGATTCCGACCAGTGGTAGTGGTTATAACAATCAGAAGTGGGCTACTGAACGTGCTGTGAATACAAATTATGAAGGCTATGATTATCCTATCATCCGCTATGCGGAAGTGCTGCTGAACTATGCCGAGGCGGTGTTTGAGCGTGATGAGACCATCTCTGATGAAGATTTGAATATTTCTTTGAATTTGGTTCGCAATCGTATCAACACTCAGATGCCAAAGTTAACAAATAGTTTTGCTCAAACCTACGGATTAGATATGCGTACTGAAATCCGTCGGGAACGTACAGTCGAACTCTTTAACGAGGGATTCCGCATTGACGATTTGAAGCGTTGGAAGACAGCTGAAACAGAAATGCCGCAGAATATTTTGGGTATCAAGTGGACAGGTACGGAGTATCAGACCAGATGGCCGAATGCTTCTTATTCTAAGAATAGTGATGGATTCCTGATCATAGAAAGCGGGCGTAAATGGGAGGATAAACATTATTTGTATCCATTGCCTACAGACCAATTACAGCTTAATCCGAATTTGAAACAGAATCCTGGTTGGGGAGAATAACAGATCGTTTTATTCATTAAAAATAACAGGTATGAAAAATAGATATTCAATATATAAAAACTTGTATGGTGCGTCTGCTTGCCTGCTTACTGCTTGCATGGTATTGACTGCATGTGACAAGGAGAAAGAGTTTACTCCTGCCATGTCTGAAGCGAAATTGATAAACTCCATTACTTTTGATGTGAGTGCGACATTGCCGTTGGCTATTGGCATGGATTCTACCATTGTCTATTCCGTAGAAGCTCCGGATGATTTGGAAGACCGTACAATTGTATGGAAATCAACGGATGAGAGTATTGCACGTGTGTCACAGGATGGGACTATAACCGGTGTGGCAGAAGGTACGGCTGTTATCAGTGCCACTCCTCCGATTGGCTTTGGGGCAACCGCTTCGGTAAAAGTGGAAATTGTTCCCGAGATTATAAAAGCTACCAGTCTGACACTCACAAATCCACGGGAAGGAGAAGTGATTTACGAAACGGACAAAATCCAGTTTGAAGCGCAAGTATTACCGGCTGACCACACATACTCTTATCTGACATGGAAGAGCAGTGACGAAAACATAGCTACTGTTTCTTCGCAAGGGTTGGTGAACTGTCTGAAGGCCGGAGAAGTGACAATTTCTGCTTTGACACATGACCATAGTGGTGTATATGGCTCCTATGTCTTGAAAGTTGTTGAATATATTCCGGTGGAACATGTTGCTATTGAACCCTATACTGATATGATTTGTGTTTCTATGGGAGATATAGCTCTGGATGTTACTTATACACCGGCTGATGCGACATTGGGTTCTGTTGACTGGGTGTCAAGTGATGAAAATGTAGCAACGGTGGATTTGGGTATTGTTACACCGAAAGGCTTCGGTACAACAGTGATTACGGCCACTTGCAGGGCTACGGGTGAAACAGCCTCTACCACAATTTCTGTAGAAAGCGGTTGGTGGATTTGGGATACACGGAATGAGTTTGGTGAGTGGACCGTACAGGGACAAGCTACTAATGGTCCTAAGATTGAACGTAAAGATGGCAAGTTGGTCGTAACATTAGGGAGCGGATCAAAGAGACGTGCTGACTTGAGACTTCCGGTGAATGATAAGAATCCATTGTATCTGGATATAGCTACTTATCCGGTATTTGCAATGCGTTGTGATATACCTAAGGGGGGGGCAAATACTTTGGATGCGGTTGCTTTGTCAGGAGTAAATATTGGTGGACCTAAATGTAATGATGGTATTACACTGGCTGATGGGACCCGATTGATTTATTATGACATAGCGGCGTTGAATAAGTATGATTTAGGTGTGATAGGATTCAAGACTTTTCAGATAAAAGTTGCAGATATTCCTGAAGCCAATGTAACTTCGGATACTTATAATGTGTATTGGGTCCGTACCTTCAAGAGTGTAGCAGAAATGGAAAACTTTGCTGAGGCGGAAGTTGCAGCAGGTAAGTAGTTGAATAATAACCAAAAATGAAAATAACGATGAAAAAGAATTTAATATTTGTACTTGGACTTTTACTGGTAATGGGCTTTACTGCCTGTTCCAGTGAAATAGAAGACGGAACGACAGATATAGATAGCTGGCCTATGCCTTATGAAGAGGTGAAAGGAGAATATACATATCAACACCCTTGTGCGATGTTTAATGATGCGGATTTTACTCGTGTCAAGACGATGCTGGACGATGGTACGGCACCGCAGGCTGTGAAAGAGGAATTTGAGATATTGAAAAATAGTGCATATACTTCTCTTTCTTATAGTGCTAGTCCTACAGAATGGATTGTGAGGGGTGACCCTACCGGTACCGGCGAAAGCAGTGAGAACTATGCGAATGCCATGCGTGATGCAGCAGCTGCCTATCAATTAGCTTTATTGTGGAAACTAACAGGCAACAAAGAGTATGCAGCGACCTCTGTTAAAGTAATGAATGACTGGGCTGATAAATGTAAGGGAATCAAATCAAATGATGCCAATCAGATGCTGGCTGCTGGTGCACAGGGATATACTTTTGCTAATGCTGCCGAGATTATGCAGACTTATGACGGTTGGGCGGATAAGGATAAAACTGATTTCAAGAAATGGATAGTAGATGTGTTTGCCGCAAAGAACATTGAATTTATGAAAGGACATGGAGGCCAGTGTAGTGACCACTATTGGTCAAACTGGGATTTGGTAAATATGTGTTCTTATATGGCTATTGGCATCTTGACTGAAAATGATGACATGGTGAACTATGTGGTGAATTATTTCTATAATGGTGTAGGTAATGGTTATATAGGTAAGTTGATTCAGGGAACATTTACAGATCCTTTGGGTAGCGGTGAAGAGATTGCTCAGAATCAGGAAAGTGGTCGTGACCAGGGACATGCTATGATGTCTGTAGCCGTTACTGCAAATCTTTGTCAGATGGCTTATACCTTTTATCAATGTAATCCTACCACTCCGCAACTTGATTTTTTTGCTGCCGATAATAATGCCATGATGAAGATGGGTGAATATACGGCACTCTTCAATCTGCGTGATGGAGCTGATCAGAAAAATGCAAATGGGGCATGGCTGTTGACAAAACAACAAATGCCTTTTAATCCATATAAGTATTGCATTGATTGTGCATGTTCCGATAAGAATCATGGTACTACTCATACGTCAGTAGCGGATGATACGGGACGTGGAAGTCTTCGTCCGGGATGGGAAATTTATTACAATCACTATGCGAAGATTAAGAAAGTAAGTAGTGGGTATAAGTATGCCAAACAAGCCGCTGACAAAATGCGTCCCGAGGCAGGTGCAGATGGAAGTAGCCGTTATGGAACTAACAGTGGAGCTTTTGACCAGCTAGGTTGGGGAACACTGATGCTATATAGAGAATAATCTTAGGATTTACGAGTTACTTAGAAAAAGGTGGTCTCCACTCTCAGGAGGGCACCTTTTTCTAAGTAACTCGATCATTTTATAATTGTTTCATTTAACAGCCACTTCCAAACAGGGATAACTTCTATGTTTATGCCCTTTTCATGAGCAATAGTACGCTCTTCATCTTTGGTAATGATATACATTTGTTCCATTGGAAAAACTGTATTGAGTTTGATTAATGCTTCAGTTTCCCGCTGATAGGTATTTTCGTCCATTAAAGAGTAACTGACCTGATATGCAGTCTTTTGCTCCGGAATAATGAAGTCTACTTCAATATTCTGGTTATAGAAATAGACCTCATTTCCGTATTTTTTATAGAGTTGTATAGCCACTATATTTTCCAGTAGACTGGTATTAGCATCGGTCAGGAATATGTGAAGCAATCCGTTATCAATGAAATAATATTTCATATTCGAATTACGTTCAGCAAACTTCGCTGCATAGTTCTCTAACGGAAAAAGTAGGCATGATTCCTTTAAATATTTTATGAAATCGATAATTGTCGCTTTACTAATCTTTATTCCCGCAGTGCTAATCAAATTGGCTAATCTTGTATGTGATACGGGCTGTTTGACACCTTCTGCCAATCGTTTGACCAGCAATCCCATAGCTTCTTCGTTTCTTATTTTATTGCGTACGATTAAATCACTGAAAAATATTTTGCTGTATATGTCATTTAGCCAAGCTCTTTTTGCAATAATATCCACCAATTCAGGAAATCCGCCGAATGAAAAATAATCATTGAATAGCTTACTTACCTCCGCACTTTGTTTTCCGTACATCCAGTTGGTAGCCAAAGTGATATTTTTAGCTTTTAAATATTCGAAGAAAGAATAGGGGTATACATCAGCGTTCCAATAACGTCCTCCCAAGGTTGTTGCGATTTCACGACTTAACATTTTGGCATTGCTTCCGGTGATATAGACATTATATTTTTGATTGGCTAATCGCCGGGCGAAATTCTCCCATCCTTCTATGTTCTGTATTTCGTCGAAAAAGAGTATAGGACGAAGATTAAACATGCTGGCATAGGCTTGTAGAATGAGGTCGAAATCATGAGTGGTGAACTGGCGCAAACGTTCGTCATCGAAGTTAATGTATACCATTTCTTCAATACTATGCCCTTCTTCTATTAACTGCTGGATACGTTGATATAGTAGATAGGACTTTCCTGCTTGTCTGATACCGACAAATACATAATTTCCATTCTTCTCAAAAAAGAAAGGACGTTTTATCAAAGGTATTTCATTTACGAATTCCTGTCCCTCAATAATGATCTTGCGGATGATTTCTCTTTCCATATATAATTGCTGTTTTGATGGAATTATAACTGTACAAAGATAATTAATAGTTTTCTATAGAAGACGATTTTTGAAAAGAATCGTTCTCTATAGAAAACTATTTTCTTTAAAAAGAGTAAATGTGTGATGGATGAATCATCGATAAATAGGAAAATATTCATGGGAGAGTTAGGTAATTACCTAACTCTCTTCGTATATATAAGCAAATAGGTCAGTAAATAGATTGTTGAAATAAGATAATGAATTCAGTTTTCGGAGCGGTTAGCTTTTTATAAAGGTGAAAAGAGCCTGTTTTTAGGAATAACATTTAGTTTTTTTGAATGAATTGATTAGTTAGGTAATATGCGTAAAAAGACTCTGTTTATAGCAGGAATGATGGCTTGCTGTTTTGTGGCAAGTGCACAGGAAATCTCTAGGACCTGGGTGGCTGACAAGGGCGACGGCACTTATCAGAACCCGGTTCTTTATGCCGATTATTCCGATCCGGATGTGTGCGCGGCGGGAGATGACTTCTATATGACAGCTTCCAGTTTTAACTGCATCCCGGGACTTCCTATACTTCACTCCAATGATTTGGTAAACTGGTCGCTTGTGAATTACGCCCTGCCGGTTCAGGAACCGCAAGAGTTCTTTGATAAAGCGCAGCATGGCAAAGGAGTATGGGCACCGGCAATCCGTTTTCATAACGGAGAATTCTATATTTATTGGGGTGATCCGGATTACGGCATCTATCTGATAAAAGCAAAAGATCCGGAAGGGGAATGGACTAAACCGGTATTGGTAAAGGCGGGGAAAGGAATGATTGATCCGACTCCTCTTTGGGATGAAGACGGGAAAGTATATCTGATACATGCCTACGCGGGAAGCCGTAGTGGAGTGAACAGTATTCTGGTCATCTGCGAACTGAATGCCGAAGGAACAGAAGTGATTTCTGACCCGGTGATGGTGTTCGATGGAAACGACGGTAAGAATCATACGGTAGAAGGTCCGAAACTTTATAAGCGGAACGGATACTATTATATATTTGCTCCTGCCGGCGGAGTTGCTACCGGCTGGCAGTTGGTGCTTCGTTCCAGAAATATCTATGGTCCTTACGAGTCAAAGATTGTAATGGCACAGGGAAAGACGACGGTCAACGGTCCTCATCAGGGAGGTTGGGTAGATACGAATACAGGGGAATCCTGGTTTGTACATTTCCAGGATCAGGGTGCTTATGGACGTGTTATTCACCTGAATCCGATGAAGTGGATCAATGACTGGCCTGTCATCGGAGCCGATAAGGACATGGATGGCTGTGGAGAACCTGTAACTACTTATAAGAAACCGAATGTAGGAAGAACATATCCGGTAGCGACCCCTCCGGAGAGCGATGAATTCAATACCCGCCATCTGGGGTTGCAATGGCAATGGCATGCCAATAAGAAAGATACTTATGGCTTTACCACCGACTTGGGGTATATCCGGCTATACGCAGGCAGCCTTTCCAAAGAATTCGTAAACTTCTGGGAAGTCCCCAATCTGTTGATGCAGAAGTTTCCGGCGGAGGAGTTTACAGCTACTGCCAAGCTGACGTTTACAGCTAAGCAGGATGGGGAACAGGCAGGTATTATCGTGATGGGATGGGATTATAGTTATTTGTCTGTCCGTAAGGCCAGCGATAAATTTATCCTGCAGCAAGCCGTATGCAAAGATGCGGAACAACAGAATCCCGAACAAGTAAAAGAACTGGCGAGCTTTCCGGTAGAATATCTGAAGATGCCGGGTGTTGCCGATAATGAATGGAAGACCGTTTATCTGAGGGTGAAAGTAACCAAAGGGGCCGTTTGTACCTTTGCTTATAGCCTGAACGGAAAGAAATATACCACAGTAGGCGATGCTTTCACAGCCCGGCAGGGAAAATGGATTGGAGCCAAGGTCGGATTGTTCTGTGTCACTCCTAATGACGGAAACAGAGGCTGGGCAGATGTCGACTGGTTCCGGATGACGAACGAATAAATGAGAATAGAAAATAAGAACTAACACGAAGATATAGAACGAAAAATGAAGAAGATTGTAGCAGGGTTGGTTGTAGTGCTAGGCTTTTATGCTTGTGCCCATCGGACTTCCGGTACTTTGGATGTGAATAAGGCTTTAGGCTATTGCGCAGAACAGACCCAACGTACATTGGTCGAACTGAAAGGAGATTCAGGGATAGACTATACGATGATGCCGCGTAACATCATGGCGGATGAGCATCATTGGAACTGTCGGAAAGCAACGAAGGAAGAATGGTGTGCCGGTTTCTGGCCCGGTGTCTTGTGGTATGACTACGAGTACACACAAGATAAGCACATTCTGGAAGAAGCCGAGAAATTCACCGCTTCACTGGAATTCCTTTCCCGTATTCCGGCTTATGACCATGATTTGGGATTTCTCGTTTTCTGCAGCTATGGCAACGGATATCGTCTGACCAAGAATCCCGCTTATAAACAGGTAATTCTGGATACGGCTGACTCATTGGCTACTTTATTTAATCCGGTAGTCGGCACCATGCTGTCATGGCCTCGCGAAGTGGAACCGCGCAACTGGCCCCACAATACTATCATGGACAATATGATCAACCTTGAAATGCTTTTCTGGGCATCCAAGAACGGGGGCAATCCTTACCTGTATGATATTGCGGTATCCCACGCCGATAAGACTATGAAATGCCAGTTCCGACCGGATTATACCTCCTATCACGTAGCGGTATACGATACCATTACAGGAAATCTGATCAAGGGAGTCACCCATCAGGGATATGCAGACAGCACCATGTGGGCACGCGGACAGGCATGGGCTGTTTATGGCTATACGGTAGTCTACCGTGAAACCAAAGATCCTAAATATCTGGACTTTGCACAGAAAGTGACGGATGTCTATCTGGAACGCCTGCCGGAGGATAAGATACCCTATTGGGACTTCAGCGCACCGGGGATTCCGGATGCTCCCCGCGACGCTTCGGCAGCTTCGGTAGTTGCTTCCGCATTGCTCGAACTATCCACCTATCTTCCGAACGGTAAAGGAAAAAGATATAAAGATGCCGCCATAGAAATGCTGGCAAGCTTAAGCTCTGACCGTTATCAGAGTGGTAAGAGCAATCCCGCTTTCCTGCTTCATAGCACGGGACACTGGCCGGCGCATTCGGAAATAGATGCTTCTATTATTTATGCGGATTATTATTATATCGAAGCGTTGCTTCGTCTGAAACGCCTGGAAGGGAAAGGAGTGCTGGGATAGAAATAAAGATGCTCTGCGAAGACCGGTCATTCGCAGAGCATTTTATTTACTGGTTAGGGTTTAGGTTATTTATTTCTTTACCTTGATGATATCATAATTCAGATCGCTGACAGCTTCCTGCAAACTATCGTTTACCAGACGCAGAGTAGTGTCATTGACGATTACGAAGTACATTGGAGCTTCGCCGTCATTCGGAGTCAGCTTAACAGCCTTGGTAGGTTTTTTGTTCACTACTTTTTGGACAGTCTGTTGTTTTCCTTTCGAAGAGAAGGTTTTGTTCTTACCCTGACCTTCTGCATCGAGGTAAGTCATATCCAGAGTATACGTGGTATCTACACCATCAGTTGCAGCATTCAGTGTTAATACGTAGTCGATACCCGGGCCGTCGGCTGCAGGAAGTGTTCCTTCATAAACTTCGGTCACTTCTGTGATCGGAGCCATTTCTATGGAAAGACTGTCTGCTTCTGCCTCTGCGGCTTTGTTGGCTTTTGATTGGCAAGATGCCAAAGCAGCTACGACTGCTGCTAACATAATTACTTTTTTCATCGTTAAGTGCTTTAAGTTAATATAAATATAGTGAGCTAATATTGCTCGGGTTATTATTTTCTTTATGCTTCTTCGTCCCGTTTGATGACCAGCAGTTTGTCTACTCGTCCACGGTCCATGTCCACCACTTCGAACTGCAGGTTCTTGTAGGTGAAGATATCTCCGGCTTTCGGGATACCGCCCAACAGGAACATTGCCAATCCTCCGAGGGTAGTGAAGTCTTCGTCTTCCAGATCTTCATAAGATAAGATTCCCATCTCTTCCATAAAGTCCTTGATGTTCATCGAGGCTTCTACGAGCATCGAACCATCCTGCCTTCTGACGATATCTTCTTCTTCCATTTCATCCTCTTCAAGGATGTCTCCGAAGATACTTTCGGTCAAGTCGTGCAGGGTGATGATACCCTCTGTACTACCATACTCGTTAACAACAACTCCGAACTTGTTTTTGTTCTTCTTGAATAGCTCTAATATTTTATTTGCATATAAACTTTCCGGAATAAACAGTGGCGGACGGGCTATTTCACGCAGGTTGAACTCCTTTTTGTTGCCTACCATCAGAATAATATCTTTTACGGATACCACACCGATAATCTCATCTTTTCGCTCGTCTACCAACAGATATTTGCTGTAGTGTTCCTCTTCGATGGTCTTCATCACCTTGTCTTTCGTATCGTCGGGATGGAAGATGACAAGATCTCTGCGATGCGTCATCAGTTCGTTGGCGCGTTTGTCCGAGAAGCGGAATACGTCACGCAGCATTTCCGTTTCTTCTTTGTCGATCACTCCCTGTTCCGAACTTTGGTGGAGAATCATCTTGATTTCTTCCTGTGTCATCGGGCGTTCTTCATTCTTCACGCCGATGATTCTGTTCAGCAGACGAGTGGAGATACTAAGCAGCCAGACGAACGGGTAGGAAACTTTCGTCAATAAAATCATAATCGGACTGAACAGAGTTGCGTACCGTTCCGGATTGCTGAGGGCAATGGATTTGGGTACCAGCTCGCCGATGATAAGAGAGAGGTAGGTGATGATTACTACTGTGGTAATCATTGCCAGATTGCGGGCATAGGCTTCTGCTCCCGGTATGAGAGAGAAGAACGGAACAAGATCGTCTGCGATGGCAACCCCACCATAGGCACCGGATACGATACCGATAAGGGTGATACCGATTTGGATAGTGGACAAGAACTTTTCCGGTTCTTCCAATTGTTTCAGTACTCCACGTGCAGATTTATTGCCTTTTCCGGCGAGAGTTTCAAGACGTGCTTTGCTGGAAGATACCAGCGCAATTTCGTACATGGCAAAGATGCCATTCAGTACAAGTAAGAAAAGTATAATAAGAAATTCCATAAATGGATTAAAATGATTATTGCTTCGAAATTACATGAAATCACGACGTCATGCAAATATGTACTGTATATTAATGATTTTTTAATAAACAATTGGTGCGGAATAGTAATGTATGCTTTGAAATGAAGGGTGTTTAATAAGCAAAGAACATATTCCGGGATTGCAAAGTAAATGCTCCCGGAATATGTTCTTTAGTTATTTCTGATTTTGAGTCTTTCTTATTGTTTGTATTTATCAGCCAGTTCTTTAGCACGGGCTACACGTTTGGCTGTGTCGGGGTGTGAAGAAAACATTCTCTGCATGTAGGAAGATGCGGGAGCTCCGTTGGACAATTCGAGAAGTTTATTCAGTGATTTGTACATGCCATAAGGGTCGATGTTGTTTTTTACGCAGAACTCTACCCCATAGGCATCGGCTTCGTACTCTTGTTTTTGTGAGTATTGCGCACCGGCAAGTGCTTCTGCCATTGCTCCCAGTTCAGAGTCGGTCAGTTTGGCGATTTGGCTGCTGGCTGCTCCTGCCGCATTCTTTACTGCCGAGCGGAGATAGGCATTCTTCATGGCATCTTTAGAATCGGTATGGATAACGTGTCCGATTTCATGACCGATGACTGCCATTACTTCCTCGTCGTTCATGACGTCCATCAGTCCGGCACAGATACGCACACTGCCGTCGCCGCAGGCGAAAGCGTTTACGTCCACTACTTCATACACGCCAAAGTTTACTTTCATGCCATCCACTTCTTTGATGTTGCCGGTCAGTCTTTCCAGACGTTTTCCGTATTCGCTGTCCGGTTTGGCCAGTGGATTATGCTTGTCCATCCATTCCATGTATTCTTTGCTCATGGCAGCGATGTCGGCATCCGATAAGGTGATTGCCTGCACGGCATCCTTGCCTGCTTGAAGAGCTTTTCCTACATTGAATTTTTTTCCGAATTGTGCCGAAGCGTTGAAACAGCTCATGCCCAGAAATAACAGGGTCACTAATGCAATTTGTTTTTTCATCATAGTGAATTTTAGTTCGTTATTATTATAATAGTGTTAGTATTCGAATGTGATTCCTAAAGTCGGCAGCAGTGTACCGCTTTCCTGTTTGACGGACTTCATGACATACCGCTGCCCGGCTATGGGGGCGTCCGGATTCTTAATTACCCCTGTGCTCATCAATACATCCGCCTGTTTCAGTTTGCTGCCTGCAATATTCTGCAAATCGATGTAGAAGCCCAGCATACAGCGTTTCAGGTAAAATGTTTTATCTATGCGTATATCTACCTGAGTAAAGGCCGGAAGCCGTTCTTCGTTATATCGGGTATAGTCGTAATACGGTTTTCCCTGAGCGTTCCAGGCTGTTACCAGAGAGGACTTGTCGGCATCATAAGGAGTGTAGGGAGCACCGCCTATGCAGCTGACTTTCATCCCGACGCTCCAATGTCGGGGGAGGTTATAAGTACCCCGTAAGTTGAAGATGAAGCGGTTGTCCCATGCGGAGGCGATATATTCGCTTTCTTTATTGTTACGGTATTCGCTTTTAAAGAGCGTGAAGGAGGAGGCCAGATTCAGCTTCTTGGCAATCAGCCATTTGAGGAGAAGTTCTGCGCCGTATGAGCGTCCCTGTGCGGTGGAAGTCAGCAGTTCGTTGCCTATCACTCCGTAATCGTTTCCTTTGCAGGTCAGCGGAATGCCGTCGGCTACGGAAAGGGGGATTTTGTCGTAGTCTTTGTAGAACCCTTCGAGAGATACTTCGAAGGTATCACCTTTTCGCCAGTTGATGTCTATGCTTCCCTGACTGACTTGCATATAGCGGAGCGCATATTTGTTGGCATAGAGTCCGTTATTGTTTTTAAAGCCGAGAGCGGTGTAGGGAGGCAACTGGTAGTAAAGTCCCGCATTTCCGCTTAGCGACCAGTGTTCCGTCAGTTGATAGGAAAGCGACAGGCGGGGAGAGAGCTGATCGGTCATATCCTTCATGGCTGCCGAGTAATTATTGGCATCGGCACGCAGACCGAGCGAAGCCGTAAAGCGTTCGTCTATCGAAGTATAGTTGATTGTTCCGAAAAGTCCCCAGCGCATGATGTCCAGATAGGTTTGATAGTCAAATGTCTGCGCATGGTCGGTGTACACCTTTTGGAAAGTGGTATTGCTATATTGGCTATAGTCCAGATTGGCTCCGACAGTCACTTTCCAGTTGCGGAAAGAAGAACTGTTTTCCAGACGGAACTGAGTGTTCTGCTCCGTAGAACGGAGACGGAGCGTGAGGTTATCCGGATTACTTTCGTCGTTCTGCCGGTATTTGGTGTTCCGGTTGTTCAGATAACTGTGGCTGGCGATGACCGACTGTACGTGTGCGCCTGCATAATGCCGGTATACAGTGCCAAGTGTGAATGTCTCCTGCTGAATCTTGGGCAGGTAACTGAGTATATATTCATTATCTTCATCGTCGGCTTTGGTGTTTAACTTCATTTTGTCAATGCCGCCCAGTCCCAGTACGGTCAATTCGTTTTGTGCGTCGAACCTTGTTTTCAGTTTAAACTGTGCATCCGTAAAGGTGGGCAGGAAGGGCAGACCGAGCATGTCAAACAGAAATTGCAGATAGGACTGACGGACGGAAACCAGATAGGAAGTCTTTTTACCCAGATGTCCGTTGGAAGCCAAAGATACTTCGGAAGCTCCGAGAGTGGCTTTCACGGAATTGCGTTCCATGTCTCCGTCACGCAATTTGAAGTCGAGCACAGAGCTGAGCGCATTTCCTTTATCCGTCGGAAAAGCTCCGGTATAGAAGTTCACTTCACGTATCAGATCGGCATTGAGAATACCTACCGGACCGCCCGATGCTCCTTGTGTACTGAAATGGTTGATATTGGGAATCTCTACTCCGTCCAGGTAAAAGCGGTTTTCGGAAGGTGATCCGCCGCGTACAATCAGGTCGTTGCGGTATCCTATCGGCGAAAAGGCGACTCCCGGATAAGACTGTACGATACGTGAAATATCCCGATTGGCCCCCGGACTCTTTTCTATCTCCTGCAATCCGATGATACGCAGGCTGACCGGACTTTCAATGTCGCGGCGAAAGGGGGAGGCGGTAATGGTTACTCCTTCAAGCTCCGTCTGGTTCTCTTCCATTTCTATCTGTATGTGCAGATCTCTGGTCGATAGAATATATTCGGGGGTAATGACGGTTTTGTATCCGATGGCTGATGCTTGCAGGCGGTAGATGCCGGGAGGAACTTGTTCTATCGAAAACTTTCCTTCCGCATCCGTCACTCCTCCTTTGTTTAGTCCGACAATCATTACATTGATAAATTCCAGAGGCTGGCGGCTGGATTTGTCAATGACTGTACCTTTCACTTGATGGACAGGCTGTGCCCATAGGAAGGAGATTGTTATATGGCAAAGTAGCAGAACTGACAGGAGTCTTTTCATGTTATTGCAGTTTAGTAACTGCAAAGTTAATGGAAAATAGTTTCACATTTCATTTTTATATTCTATTTTTGCGGGAACAATCAAATTAGGTTGAATATGAAAACCGTAAAACTGATAACCTGTAATGACGCAATGGAGGCACACATCCTGCAGGGAGCGTTAGAGAATGAAGGTATTGAATCTGTTCTGCACAATGAGAACTTCTCGTTTCTGTATAGAAGTTATGTGAGCAGTATCGCAGGAGTGGATATCTTGGTGGTAGATGAAGATTATGACAAAGCTGTCCGGGTGCTGAAACAGAATCAGAGCTGGCCCGAAGAACTGACTCTCTGCCCGTGTTGTGGATCATCTGACATTAAACTGGTGTTGAGAAAAGGAAAGAAACTGCGTGCGATAGGTGCGGCTGTGCTTTCTATGCTGGCTGCGGCGCCTCCGGGAAGCAACCACTGGGAATATACCTGCAAACAGTGTCATAAGACTTTTGATAAGCCTGTTTCTGAATTTCAGCCTTCGGAAGACGACGAAGAATGATCTGACTAAACATATTTATAAACACAATGAAAAAGAAAAAACTTCTATTAATTGCTCTTTTGTTAGTTTGGCTGGCACCTTCTTTTGCAGCCAAGGTAGATACTTTATTAGTGAAAAGCCCTTCCATGAATAAGGAAATAAAGGTGGTGGTAGTAACTCCTGATGCAGCCCTGGGAAAGAAAGCTGTATCATGCCCTGCTGTGTATCTGTTGCATGGCTTTGGCGGTCATGCCAAGACATGGATTGAAATCAAGCCCAATCTGCCTCAGATAGCGGATGAGAAAGGCATCATTTTTGTTTGTCCGGACGGAAGTACCAGCTGGTACTGGGATAGTCCGAAAGATCCGTCTTTCCGGTATGAAACGTTTGTTTCATCGGAGCTGGTGAAGTACATAGACGGACATTACAAGACAATCGCCGACCGTAAAGGACGTGCCATTACAGGGTTGAGTATGGGTGGACATGGCGGCTTGTGGACGGCTATCCGTCATAAAGATACTTTTGGCGCTTGTGGAAGCACAAGTGGCGGTGTGGATATTCGCCCGTTCCCGAAGAACTGGGATATGGCAAAACGCTTGGGAGACTATGAATCTAACAAGGAAATATGGGATACACATACTGTTATCAACCAGATTGATAAAATACAGAATGGAGATCTGGCGATTATCTTTGATTGTGGCGAAGCAGACTTTTTCATTCAGGTGAATAAGGATTTGCACAACCGCTTGTTGGAAAAGAAAATCGACCATGACTTTATCACTCGTCCCGGAGGGCATACCGGAGAGTATTGGAATAACTCTATCGATTATCAGATTTTGTTCTTTGATAAGTTCTTCAAGAAATAAAACCGGAAAAGCTTGACTTTAGCATCCGAATGTCGTATCTTTGGATGCATAATCATATAGTAGATTGAAATTAAACTACGATAGAAGGAGGAAGTGAGAACTTTCTCCTTTTTTTGTGTTTAGTCGGGGGGAAAAATGACTTTACCTCGGCTTTGGGTTGACTTTTACCTGCTTTCTGATGAAAATTAGATGCTTTGTCAAGCAAGATTAGATGCTTTGTCAGGTGAAAACAGATGCTTTGTTAAGTGAAAACCGATGCTTTGTTACGGCAAATGTGCCTTTCGTTCACGAAAAGGGGAACCGTGAGTTAAGAATCTGTAATTCTGCTCTTGACAAAAACGGGGTTATTCGATGGAAATATTGATGGTACGGTTTATATAATTCATGCTTTTACCGTTACCATATTTAGTCTGGATATGTAAGCCGGTAGGTTTGTTTTTCTTGTCAAAGCTATATGAATATTCGGTTCTTTCGGTGTAGGTATCATCCGTCTGGTCAGGATAGGAGGCAACGGTGAGATGCTGTGTCGGTTTGCCCAGTATCCCTGCAAACATCGCTTCACGATGAAAGGAGAGAGGATAAGTATCTGCCAGTACCGGACAGGGCAGGCGATAATAATTAATATCCTTTCCGGGTTCATAATGGGTTTGCAGCTCTCCGTACCCGGTGAATGATTCGTTGGTCAGCGAAGGACAAGTTGCAGAGACCAGGTCTCCTTGCTCGTATTTCAGTGAAAGGGTTTGTGTAGTGGCTGCTTCGCTGCTTCCTTCTTTGGGCAGGGTTTCCTTTACCAGTGTCAGATAACCGTCTGTATAGGAAAAGGTATATTCTCTCTTCTGACCGAACGAAGTGTATTCACACTGTGTAGCGTATCCTTGTTCGTTTAAAGTATATTTGCGTTGGATGCCCGTTTCGTCGGTAAGGGTGACACTGCCTCTGTTATTCTCGTATCGAACTGCTATCGGGTTAGTGATGGTTTCCGTCAGGTCGGCAATAGAAACCTCCTGTGAATAGATATAATCCGTCAGCCAATTCTCTTGATAAGAGAACTCTTCTCTTTTCGTAACGTCAGATACTCCTATTCCGTCAGACTTGCAGAATTCAGTTAACAGCATTCTGCTCATTGCAGGAGTCGGGATTTCAATTTCTGTCCATGCCTTTTCTTCATCATCCGAGCAACCGAATATGACTGTCATCATGCAGACTAAGAGGAGTATCTTTCTCATTACCGCTTATTTAATCCGTAATCCTCCGGCAAACCGTCTGCTGGCAGGACTACTGACATTCTTTTCTATCTTGAAGCTCTTCGTGCTTGGAGTTTCTTCTTTATCTTCGTCTTTCGGCGGATAAGTTCCTTCCAGCGTCTGAATGGCTATGCTTAGCATTCTCTCTTTGGGATCACCGAAAGGAAGAAACTGGCTGTAGTTGGTCGTTCCGTCAATGGACGTTTCACTTATCTTGAATTGATCGCTCGGAGTAAGAATGAATGGTTCTTCGCCTGCGACGTGATCTGAATTGTAAACGGTACATACCACAGGATTGACAGACCAGCGGTAAGTCTCATTGATGAACTGTTCGGTGGCTACAGTTTGTCCTTTACTTGCGCTGCCCATCACAATGATGTTAGGGTACTGGTCCTTTTTGTATAGACTGGTCAGCAGCATTTCCGCTGCTCCGGCTGTTGTGCCGCTGGTAATCACTATCAATACGTTCTGGTTCAGGTTGGTACCGGTTTTCAATACTTCCTGATCAAAATCGATGGTAGTGCTCTTGTCTATGTTTTTGTCATTGTACTCCAGGTAAGCCATAGGGGTACCCATTCTTGCACTCGGAACGAGGATGGTAGCTAATAACTGAACACAATCCAGAGATCCTCCCGCATTGTAGCGAAGGTCGAGTATGGTGGCCTTTACATTGGCTTCTTTAAATTTGGTAGAGACTTCGCGTAGTTTGTTGTTGTACTTTTCCGGATCGGCGCTAGTGCCGGCAGTGAAACTGTTGTACATCAGATAGCCTACTTTGGTACCATCATTTAAGGTCAGAATTTCGTATTTATGTACCGGCTGGTCTTCGATAGACTGGGCTGCTCCCAAATCCAGCGTAATGCCGTTCGGTACTACTTTGTATACCATTACCGGCTCTTCCGGAACTTCTTCTCCTTCTTCGGGCTCTACTTCAACTTCCTTCCATATCCCCATAGAAAGCTCTCTCGCTATCGTGCCTTGCAGCAGTTGTGTTTCATACTTCTTACTGATGTAGGAAGTATCTACTTTCATAATCCAGTCGCCACGTTGAAGACCGGCCTTTGCTGCGGGCGATTCGGGGATAACATAGGTAATCAGGGCATTGTATGCCGTATCGTTATCCTGGCTTTTTACAAGTGAATAGTCGAATCCATAGGTTGGCAATGGAGCTTCCATCACAGAGTCTACAAAAGAATAGCTGTCTTGGTCCCATTTCGCTTTGGATAGAAAGGAAGCGGGGTCCAGAAATAGATTAACGTCATTGTAGGAAGGCATATTCTGATACCACAGATAGTTCTCTTGCATAATGTCATACATCCAGCTATCCAGTTCGGTCAGGTGGGCATATTCCGGCCAGCGGTCTACACCACAAGAAAAGAAACTGCTGACAGATACGACGATCAGAGCAGGTATGAGTAGTATTTTGCGTAAATTCGTCATCATAAAAAGCTTTTCAGTGTGCAAATGTAGGAAATACTTTGCTTATCTACCACATTTATGGTATAAAAATGCCTTCAATATGTGATAGGCTGTTAGCAAATCCCGCCTTATCTTTGCAACATCGGAAATGAATGACAGGTATTAATATAATAGAGAGAGAATAAAGAGAATAATTAGAATCCGAAGAGAGTGATATAGAGTTAATGATTTTTGGATGGACCACAACCTGACTTTGACAAAGATTTGATGAAACAGATTTGCCTGTGTGCTAATTTGTCGATGATTATGATCATAATACATTGGCATATTAGCACTTCTTTGGTGTTAAATGAATAATTATGATGAATATAGCTGCATTATTATCCGGAGGTGTCGATAGCTCTGTCGTCGTTCACCTTCTTTGTGAGCAAGGATACCGTCCGACTCTTTTCTATATCAAGATAGGTATGGATGGAGCGGAGTATATGGATTGCTCGGCTGAAGAAGATATTGAAATGTCTGCCGCCATTGCCCGTAAGTATGGCTTGTCGCTGGAAGTGGTTGATTTGCATAAAGAGTACTGGGAGAACGTGGCTGCTTATGCGATTGATAAAATCAGAAAAGGACTGACGCCGAACCCGGACGTGATGTGCAACAAACTCATCAAGTTCGGTTGTTTTGAGCAGCGTGTCGGAAAGAATTTCGATTTTACAGCGACAGGGCATTATGCCACTACCGTCCAGCGGGACGGTAAGACTTGGCTGGGGACAGCCAAAGACCCTGTTAAAGACCAGACAGATTTCCTTGCACAGATAGACTATCTGCAAGTTTCCAAACTGATGTTTCCTGTTGGCGGGCTGATGAAGCAGGAAGTACGCGAGATTGCACGCAATGCAGGACTGCCCAGTGCCCGGAGAAAGGATAGTCAGGGGATTTGCTTTTTGGGGAAGATTAACTATAATGATTTCGTGCGTCGCTTTTTGGGAGAACAGGAAGGGGCGATTATAGAACTGGAGACCGGAAAGAGAGTGGGCACACATCGCGGCTACTGGTTTCATACGATCGGGCAGCGGAAAGGTCTTGGACTGAGTGGCGGTCCCTGGTTTGTGATAAAGAAGGATGTGCAGGAAAATATCATCTATGTCTCTCATGGATATGGAGTAGAGACGCAGTTTGGGCATGAATTCCGGATCAATGATTTCCACTTTATTACGGATAATCCGTGGAAAGATGCGGGAAAGGAGGTTGATATTACGTTCAAGATTCGTCACACTCCCGAATTTACAAGGGGAAGGCTGATTCAGGAAGAGGGCAATCGGTTCCGTATCTTGTCTTCCGAGAAGTTGCAGGGCATTGCGCCCGGTCAGTTCGGGGTCGTTTATGATCAGGAAGCGGGAGTTTGTGTGGGAAGTGGTGAGATTGTCCGTTAGCAGCTTTCAGCCGGGATCGATCTTTAGCCGGCTGTCTCAAATATAATATTCCGCCAAGTCGACAATCCCTGCACGCATCGCATACTTGGTAGCCTCGTGTACATTGTTGACTCCCAGCTTCCGGAAGATATTCTTTCGGTGGCTGTTTATCGTATGGAAACTGAGATTCTTTTCTGCGGCTATTTCTTTGGTTGTCTTTCCCAACGCGATCTCTTTGAGGATGTTTTTCTCTGTTTGTGTCAGCAGATGATCTTCTGTGGTGGCAGGGGATGGGGCAGAAGGGACCGATCCCGAAAGCAGCAGATTGCTGACATGATTGCAGATATACCGCTGTTTGCGTGAAGTGCATTGCAGGGCGGTCATGATCTCTTCTTTCGAATTGTCCTTCATGACTACTCCGAAAGCCATACTGCTGAACAATACCTGCCGGAGAAAATGAATGCTCAACTCATCGGAAAACAGAATCCAGTCGGCTTCTTTGAATCGCTCCTGCAAGACAATCAGTTCGTCTGCTCCGGCGAAATCAAATAAAGTATAATCCAGAATAACCACCGCTTGCGGATACAGACGCAGTTGCTGAATCAGCTCAGCCTTGTTGTCGGCTTCTAAAAGAACAGATACATCCTTTTGGCGGCTTAGCAGAAACATCATTCCTGCTTTACTGATATCCTGGTTGTCTGCGATGATATATTCCCTCATAAGAATTGATAAATTAAAAACTCCGCTACAAATGTACGCATTTTGCGCGATTTGTAGCGGAGTTGCTATCATATTCTTCTGTTCGGATTACCAGGCGCGTCCTTTGAAGATGTTGGATTGATCCAGTGGGACGATGTTACCGTTCAATGTCAGGTTGTTGTTATTGAAGTTCGGGCTGATTGATACCGAAGCATTGTTGTTACCGCTGCTCATGTTGATAAATACCTGAGCTGAGATACCGATACCCTGTACACTGAATGAGCAGTTTACATTTCCTTTCTTATCGATGTTCATCTTCATGTCCGAAGAGTTACCGTCTACAGTCACACCGCCGATACCGTTAGGGCCGGGATAAGGAGTGTTGAAAGCTGTCTGTACAGTGGCTCTGTTTCCGTTCATCAGGACGAAGTTAGTGTTGGAAGTCACGAAAGCACTCATACCGTTACGGAAGATTACCTGATTGGCTTCCAGAACAAACTGTTTGTTTTTCAAAGCCTGAACAGCCTGCTGGTAAGCTGCCATGTCCTGTACTTGTTCTTCTGCGCGAAGTTTTGCTCTTTCTGCGTCTCTTTCTGCTTTTCTGTCTGCGCGGCGGATGGCTGCGTTACTTTCCTGTGCATACATCATTGTGCTCGCACTTACTAAAACTAATGCTAATAATGCAATAAACTTTTTCATAACTTTTTTTTGTTTAGGTTTAATACGTTGTTCGTTTATTGCAAAAACAAAGTGTATGCCAGATTGTTCACGAGCGTTTTACAATTTTATATCCGATGGCTGCCACGGCAATACTCATTAAAGGACTGATAATGTTGAAAAAGCAATAGGGGAGGTACACCAGCGTAGGCACGCTCAGAATAGTGGCTTGCGTCATCCCGCAGGTATTCCACGGAATCAGTACGGATGTAACGGTTACTGAATCTTCCGTAGTCCGGCTGAGCAGGCAGCTTTCGTAACCTTTTTTAGCATAAATGTCGCGAAACATATTCCCGGTCAGGATAATGCTGATATATTGATCGGCAGTTGCCAGGTTGAGGAAAAGCCCGGAACAAACCGTAGCCGATACGACGCTGACCGTTTTCTTCATGAAGCGTACGAAGAGCGATGTGATGCTTCCCAGCATACCGCTGGCAGTCATAGCTCCGCCGAAACACATCGCACATAAAATCAGCCAGATTGTATTCATCATTCCCGACATACCACGGGTGGCAATTAAATCTGTCAAAACGGCATTGTCGGTCTGCAGGCTTGTCTTGCCGTAGATGGTCATCATCAGTCCTTTAAACAGGGAGTCGAAGTTGGAAACGGCAGCCCCCGAAATTTCCCGCAACAAATCCGGTTGGAAGATCAGAGCGAAAATGCCCGCCAATAGAGTGGACAGAAACAGGGTAATGATGGAAGGCACTTTCCGTGCAATCAATATGCCTGTTGCTATCGGTATAATCAGCAGCCACGGGGTGATATGGAACTTTTCGTTCAGGGCAGCTGCCACTTCCGCGATGTGCTGGGTGTTGCTGGCGTCATGAGACAGACCTGCTACCGTAAATATAATCAGTGTAATGATCAGTGAGGGCACCGTAGTAATCATCATATAGCGGATATGACGGAAGAGGGGCGTGTCCGTGACGGATGCCGCCAATATGGTCGTCTCGGACAAGGGAGAAACCTTATCGCCGAAATAGGCACCGGAGATGATAGCTCCCGCAATCCAGCCTTCTTCAAATCCCTGTGCCTTTCCGATGCCCATGAGGGCAATACCGATGGTAGCGATCGTTGTCCATGAACTTCCGGTCATAACGGAGATCAATACGCAAATAATACAGGTGGATGTCAGGAAGAAACTGGGATGGATAATCTGCATTCCGTAATAAATCAAAGTGGGCACTACTCCGCTAATCATCCAGATACCGCTTAATGCGCCGATAATCAGTAAGATGATGATGGCTGTTGTCACTCCTGCCACGTTGTTCGTGATTGCCAGTTCGTAGTCTTTCCAGGGGATTTTGTAGAAAGCCATGCCGATAAGGATACAAATGGAGGTGGTAGTAAGCAGCGATACCTGACTTCCACCATTGAGGGCATCACTGCCAAATACACGAATGGTGGCGAATAGTAATATCACTAATACGACAATGGGCAATAGTGATACGAGGGGAGATGGAGCTTTCTTCATTCTAAATATAACGCTTTATTATTTAATCTGGTGGTTTAGGTTTCTTTATTATGTAACTACCGGACCTTCAATGATGTCGGATGCTTTATTGATTTCAGGCATCGATTCCGGTAAATGTCTTTAGAGCGTATCCTATCAGGAAACTGATACCTGCCACACTGAAACTGAGTACAGCCATTTCCGTAAACCGCTTTCGGAAGCTTTCTCCACGGGCTACGGAATAATAGTAGTTGAAAAGGGCAATGATGATAAGTGCCATGGTCAGCATCACTCCCAAAGCTACGATTACATTGCTGATCAGTATAAACGGAGTAACCAGTGACACTACCGTGATCAGATAGGCGATTCCTGTATATACAGCAGCTTTTACCGGATGTTTCTTATCATCCCCTTCCGATTTGGTAGAAAGATATTCGGAAGATGCCATTGACAGTGCAGCGGCTATCCCTGTGATACTGCCGGTCAGTGCTATCAGTTTACTGTCACTCAAGGCAAGTGTGAAACCTGCCAGTGCACCTGTAAACTCAACCAGCGCATCATTAAGTCCTAGTACGACCGATCCCATATATTCCAGCCGTTCTTCATTGATAAGTGAAATCAACTTCTGCTCGTGCACTTCTTCTTCATGTGCCAGACGTTGCAGGTCTGGTATATGGGCATATTTATCATAATTATTATGGGCATTTTCCTCACTGGACTCCATTAATTTGATGGCGAATGTGATACCTAGTATGCGTGCCAGAAAGTAGAAACGGGCGATACGCTTATAGTCCGGACCGATTTCTTTTCCTGTATATTTCTTGAGGATAGCGTAATGCGACTTTTCTTCTGCTGCTATCAGTCGGAGCGTTTTGCGGTTATTCTCGTCTTTTTCGATAGATGCGAGCCGTTCATATAAGATGCTTTCTGTTATCTCGTTTCGTTGAAAGCGGGTGAATTCGGCAATATCCTGTTGGGTTGGAATCATTTCTTTATTTTTTTGGTCGCGCAAAGATACAATAAAAAGACAGAATTCTTTTTACCTTGCCGGACAGCACAATAAAATTTATTATAAGTTTATATTTTATTGGAATATAGATGCTTTCCTGTTACACCGGATTCGTCTTGCGCCTCAGCCACCAGTAACGGATAAAGAGTACACCGGTCAGGATCAGTGCGATGGACAGTCCTGTGTAGAAGACAGATATAAAACTTTCGGGCAACAGGTGGAAGCTGCGGATGGTGATGCCAAGGCAGATCATAAAGATCATGACGATCCAGCTTTTGACATCGAAGAAGGAGAAAGGGCAGTTCTTCTGTTCCTTTTTCCGTTCGATCCTTTGAGTATGCTTGTAATAGAGTCTTTTGAAGATTAATACGAAGAACAGTAGAAAGACGATGGTTGCTTCTCCTATCTTGAACATCCAGCCTTCGGAGTTATTAAGCCATGTAACGATGCCTATTCGCAAGATATTGGCACCGGCGATAATCCAGACGGTGCCTGCTGTGATAAGTAAGATTTCTTTGTTAACTCCGTATTTCATGTTTCCCTTTTTTGTATTAAACGGTTTACTGCTCCGTTTTGTTGACTCACTTCTTCGACAAAGTTGTAATTAGTAAAGAAATGCAGGTCAGTGTAGCTCCAATTCCAATAACACCATGCCATCCGTACAATTGCCAGAATGTACCCGCAAGGAAGGTTCCCAGGGAACCGCCGACGAAGTAGGTCGTCATGAAAATTGTATTGATGCGGTTGGAGGCTCGGGGTGACAGTTCGAAGATACTGGTCTGATTACTGAGCTGGATGCACTGCATACCTATGTCGATGATGATAATTCCCAGAATGATACCAAGGTAGGTGTTTTCTCCGACGAAGAAGAGTAGCCATGAAAAGAGGATCAGTCCGCAACCGATGAAGTTGAAGCGGCGGACACCCACTCTCTTTACGTATTTCCCCACAAAGGAGGCGGTTAATGCTCCCGCCACACCGCATAATCCCAGCAAACCGATGATGTCGCTGTTGGCATGAAAGGGGGCTTGCCCCATCTTGAAGGCAAGGCAGGACCACATGGCAAGAAGGGAACCGAAGTTTAACGCCGCACGGATGGAATAAATGCGTAGCTGCGGAAACTCTTTCACCAAAGCCAGCAGGGATTTCATCAGGTCGCCGTACTTGCCCCGGAAGTTGGTCTGAATATCGGGAAGGACTTTGAGCACGACAATCGCGCAGACGAACATCATGGCTGCGGCGATGTAATACATTTCGCGCCATCCGAACAGTTCGCCGACGAATCCGCTGACCACCCGTGAAGCAAGGATTCCGGTCAGCAAGCCCGATAGGACGATCCCGACATTCCTGCCTTTGTTTTCCGGACGGGAGAACTGGGCGGCTATGGGAATGAATATCTGCGGAATCATGGAGCAGGCTCCGGTGAAGAACGAAGCAAGGAGTATCAGATGGATATTATCTGCCAAAGCAATCGTCAGCAGGGAGAATATCAGGACAAAGAAATTGACAAGGATAATCTTTTTCCGCTGATACAAATCACCTAAGGGAGTGATAAACAAGAGTCCCGCTGCATAGCCTATCTGTGTGACCATGGCAATCAGGTTGGTACGGAATTCTGATATGCCAAGTTCATGGCGTATCATATTTAGCAGCGGTTGGATATAATAGATGTTGGCTACCGAGACTCCTGCCACAATGGCGAGCGTCCACAGGATGGATGCCGGCAGACCTCCGTTTTCTTTCAATGACTGTTTCATGCCGCAAAGATAATGAATATCACTCAACAAAGAAAGTGGTGGAGATGGTATTTCCTTCACCGTCTACTGCCGTCAGCGAATGTTTGCCGGCGGCGGGTTGCAGGGAGATTTTGTGAAAGTCCTGTGTCTGTGCTTGGTAGGTCTCGTCAAGATGCCAGAAAACGGTAGCGTTAGGATTGTTGTGCGCCAGTTCTACAGTCAGGAAACCTTTGCTGCCATCCAGTTGCTTGGGCAGTTTGATGCGTGCGTTCATCGGAGGATAGATAAATTGCATCGGCTGGAAAGTATCTTCTCCGCATCCGGCTTTAAAAGGAGGCAGCGGTTTATACTCCGGATGATGTTGTTTGTAATACCATTCCCATACGGGTGGCAGTGTGAACCAGCTTTTTCGAAGCGTAGGCTCCGTGTTGGCGCAATTTTCATAAATACGCTGGCTTTCATCGGCTGATAAAGTGACAAGATGGTGATAGGGGCATGCCTCTGTCCGCAGTCCTGCCGGTAAAACAAGAAGTGTGTCCATTTCATCACAGAACCGTCCTTTCAGATGTCCCGATTTCCGGCAGACCTCTGCTTCGACAAAGATGCCCGCAGGACGTGTAAACCACGAAGAGGAGGGGAGCAGATTAAAAATATCGAATAGTACGGGGCCGGCTGTCTGTGCACCCACCAGTCCGAGCTTTCCTTCTCCGGTGGCATTTCCTACCCATACGCCGACTGCATAGCGGGGCGTAACACCCACCGCCCAAGCATCCCGGAATCCGTAGCTCGTTCCGGTTTTCCATGCAATGGTCTGCATGGAAGGAATGGATTTCCAGTCAATCTCTTCGGGACGGTTGACTTCTTTCAAGGCATCGAATGTCTGCCATACGGCGCCTGGCTGAAAAGGATCGGTTGATTCTGTGATTCGGCTTGTCGGGAGCAACAGGCTGCAAGACCTTTGCGGCAGTTGCAACAAACTGCGTCCCATCATTGCATATGCGTTTGTTACATCCCATAAAGTGGCTTCCGCTCCTCCCAGAATAAGTGATAAACCATAGTGGGAAGAAGAACGGTTGATGGTTTTTAGCCCGATCTGTTGCAGGAAGCTATGAAACTTCGGGACTCCGTATCTTTGCAGCATCGTGACTGCGGGAATATTTAATGAACGCGCGAGAGCTTCCGAAGCGGGAACAGCTCCTTCGAACTGCATACTGAAATTCTGTGGCGTAAATCCGTTGATATTGACGGGTACGTCCGGCAGCAACATATCCGGCAGTAAACTTCCTTCTTGTAACATTGCGTAATATAAGAAAGGTTTGAGAATACTGCCCGTACTTCTCGGAGCCTGAATGACGTCCACTTGATTTCCTCCTTGTTTCCGGTCGAAATGGACGTTGCCGCAGTATGCCACCACTTGATTGCTCGGAATGTCAATCACCAGAATAGCCAGATTGCGGATATCGCTTCGTCCGAACTCGTTGCTCCATCGTTCCGCCAGATCTTCTACTTGGGTTTGAATGCCCTTGTTGATGGTCGAACGGGAGTATTCGCCGTTTCGTTCCTGATAGAACCGGCTGACCAGGTACGGTGCGATTTGTGGGAGCGCATGAGGTTCATCGGGAAGTGGCTCGCTGATAGCCAGTTCGTAGGTAGACGAATCGATGGTTTTCTTTTCGAGAAGCTGTTTCAGCAGGCGGTTTCGTTTGTCAAGCAACGTTTTCCGTCCTTTGGACAGATGAATCATGGCGGGCGCGTTGGGAAGAACGGCAAGCATGGCAGACTCCGCCCACGATAAGTCATCGGCAGAATGTCCGAAGTAGCGCCATGCGGCGGCATCCAGTCCCACTACATTTCCCCCGAAAGGGGCATGGGAGATATACATGGAAAGAATCTCCTCTTTGGAAGCGCGAAATTCCAGGCGGGTGGCCCAGATCATTTCAATCAGTTTCTCACGGAAGGTGCGCGATTCGTTTCGTGCCAGGCGGATGGTCTGCATGGTCAGCGTGCTGCCTCCGCTTACGATGCGTTTATTCTTCACATTCTGATAGAAAGCTCTTCCGATAGCGAACGGATTGACTCCCCAATGGTGGTAGAAATGTTTGTCTTCGAAAGTGATGAGGCATTCCTTGATCTTTTCCGGAGTCGTGTTTCGGGGAGGGAATCTCCATTGGCCGTCGGAGGCGATGCGTGCACCCAGCAGTTCCTCGTTCCGGTCCGTCACTACTGTGGAGTAGGGGACATGAAACAGGTGGCGGGGAAGACAAAAGATATATCCTGTCACCAAAAAAGCAAGAATACAAAGTATTACTTTTTGGGTGACGGACAATCGTTTGAAGAAATTCAAGATTTTGCTTCCCATGCACTTATGCTATCTGTCAATGCTGTTTTATTGTTCAGAGTCTTGTCAGCGGCTGACAGTCGTTCTTCCCGCTTTGGTGCGTGCCTGTACCACTGCATCATACATAGCTTCGCACTGAATGGCCGGAAGAATGAAGTTACCTGCATAAGTTGCCTGCAACCTTACGGTAAATGTTTTCGATTCACCCCGTCGCAGATCGAAATAAGTCAATACCCGGTCGTCACGAATATCTTTATAGGTGTACTTATCGGCTGAACTTTCCGGAGTATTCGCTTCATTAGAATTGGAAGAGGACGCTTCCGGAACAATCATCCGTTCATTATATATTTCCCATCCGGACGGTATAATATGGGTCAGTGCCAGATTGCTGTAATCGGAAGTACCGCTGATATTGGATAGGGTGACCGCAGACATAAAGTCTGTTCCCTGTCTGATGTCTTCCACGGAAATCGGTGAACCTGCCATATCTGTGTATTTCACATCCAGCCGGATATTATCGGCAATGGCTGGCAGCGTATCATTCAGCAATTGGGTACGTGTAATCAGGTCTACGCTCAATGCTCCTTTGCCTTGATTCTTCACAGAGACTGTTCCCGATTTCGGAGAAGTAGCTATCTCCTTCTCAAATACGGCTTTAGCAGATTTCACGGCGGGCTGTTGCTTGCCGTTCCAGCTCCATGTGAAATCCAGTGTACCGGATAATTGCTCCGCAAGTCGTCCCATTGCCATCAGGGCAAAGGCGGTAGACTGCGTGCTGAACCAGTTTTCCTGTGCCAGATTCTGTGATACCTTCTTTGCCTGTTGCAACGCATCCCGATCCCGTTTCATCAGAATGAGCGTTTCCAGAATCATTGCTTCATCCCGGTCGGACGAACCGTAAATCAGATTCATGGAAGAGTAAGGAATGACGGTCGTTTCTGCGTTGTATACTAATTCTCCGGCAGGTTTCATCTTACCGGTCAGCGCGTAGGCGGCTGCCAGTCTCCATTTGGCTTGGATGGAGAGTCCCGGCTGTTCCTTCATGCGGTTCATGGCTCCGTATTCCGGTGCACCGGCCAGTGCAAGGGTATAGAGGCGGAAGGCCTGCTGCAATTCCGATTGCCATATCTGCCAGTTGCTTGCTTCCTGCGGCATACGCCAGTTTTGGGCGGCGGCACGCTGGAAGCGTTTCCATTTGTTCAGTACGTTCGGATGAACGGCATACCCTTTTTCTTGTGCCAGTGTCAGGAACATACCCGTGTAAGAAGTGATCCATTCATCGGCGACGGCGTTGCCCGGCCAGTATACAAATCCGCCGTTGGGAAGCTGGCGGGCATATATCTGCCGGATAGCTTCCTGTACATTCGTCTTTATTTTCTCGACCTCCTGTTCGTCCACTGCCTTGAACTGGGAGACGAATAAGAGAGGTAATGCTTTGGAAGTCAGTTGCTCTGTGCAATGATGCTGATAGTTGTATAAGAAGTCGAATCTACGGCTGATGTCTACCGACGGAATGCGGGAGACTTCCAGTTGCACCTGATTGTTAGCCGAAGAAGAACCTGCCAGTGTGTATGACAGTTCGGCCTCCTGACCGGCTTCTATCCATTGGCTGTTGCGTAAGGTAACCACCGGATTCGGATTCCGGACTTCTATTTCGATCGTTTCTTTGGTCTGCTGTCCGTTGCCGCTTGCCGTCAGGTGGATGGTTGCCTTTCCGGTTTTGCTGCCTGTTTTCAGAGTGAAGTATGCCAGTTGGTCACCCGGCTGGTCAAAAGTGAGTGACTGCTGGCGATTGCCCGTGATCTGTACGCCTGCGCCGGATGCTTCCAGCGATACGGTCACGTTCTTCACTTGGTTCTCCATAGCGAATACATTTACCGGAACGGTAATTTCTTCCTGCGTACTCAATACACGGGGCAGAGTAGACAACAGCATGAGCGGTGTCCGCACAAATGCAGTCTTTTCCGCATTTCCGTAAGCGCTGTCCTGTCCGGCAACTACCATCGCACGTACAGAACCCACATACATCGGAAGCTTCAACGTATGTGTCTGTTGCTTGCCTTTCGCAAGATAGAAAGGACCGATGAATTTGACCACCGGTTTGAAACGGTTGGCTTTGGCATCTGCCGGTTTCAGCGAGGCATCTCCACCTGTGCTGAACAATGAACTGTAACGTCCGCCGGAAGCACCCAGCACATCGTCGTACATATCCCATGTACGGATGCCGAGAGCCTCGCGTGCATAAAACTCGTTCCACGGGTCGGGCGTCTTGAAGTTAGTCAGATCGAGCAGACCGTCATCCACAATCGCCAGTGTATAAGTCATCGGTTTTCCGCTTTTCTCGCTGACAGTCACGTTAAAGTCAGTTTCCGGACGCAGCACTTCCGGCATCTTGATCTGCGGTTGCAGAATCGTCTGACGGTTGGTCACAAATACCGGAGCAATGCCGTACATACGGATCGGCAGATCATTGACTGTCTGCGCATGAGGCTGCAACAGGCTGATATGCAGATAAACATTCGGAGCCATTTCCGGTGTAATCTTGAAGGTGAGTTTCGTATCTCCCTGATCGGACACTTCGAGCCATTGCTGCTGCAAGACGGTCGAACCGTTTTCGAGGGATACCAGCGCACGTCCTCCGGCGGCTGCGGGAATGATTGCCGTGGCTGTTTCTCCTATCTCATAAGAATCTTTGTCCAGTGAGAAAGCAAGCATCTTGATGCCGCTCGGGTCTGTCTTGTTCGAACGTCCGCGCCAGTCGGGCCAGTCGATGTAGACGGTTCCTCCGGTGGCGTGTCCGCTTTCACGGTCTTTCACGTACACCAGATAGCGTCCCCAATCCGGATAATTGATGCGGAACTTGAAGGAGGCTTTTCCTCCTGTGGTCTGCAGGTTACCACTGGCAACGGGAGTGATGGAACTGTTGTTGATGTAGGTTCCGAAAGACTCTTCACCGTTTTCCCACCACCAGCTCCAGCTGATCCGGTAGATTTTATATTCCAGATTGGAACGGTTCACCGGCTGTCCCTGATCGTTGACCGTCACGATGTCAAACACATGATCTTTGTCTGTTTCGATATACTTTCCTTTCGGCTGGTTCAGATTGATGCCCACATACGATGTGAACGGAGAGAAGGGAACAGTTTGCGAGTAAATGCTTGCATCTCCTCCCGGTTCGAAAACACGGGTGGTGAGCGTTGCATTCAGCATGCCCGGAGCACCCGTTGCTACCGGAAGCTGTATATTGACGCCTGCTCTTCCTTCCGCATCCAGCACCCCGTTGAACACATCCGCCCGGACGGTCGTAAAGTCCGTTGCCGGATTGTTGAACAGGTATTGCCCGTAGTTCTTGAACTGCGTATTGACCTTTGATAAGGACATTTCGACCTTGGCTTTCAGTCGCGATGCGGTGGCTCCCGTCAGCCATGAAGAAGTAAGCGGGGCATATACGTCTTTGCTCGAAGCCTGAAGGATGGTTGGTAAAGCTAGTGTAATCTTCAGACGGTTCGGCTTGATGGTTTCGATGCGCAGACTCTTGTGGAAGGCAGTTCCTCCTACTTTCACGTAGGCATTCCATAATCCGGTGGGATCGTCGGCTTGTGTGGGCACGGCAAATGTATAAAATCCGTTTGTACCCTGCGTAGAGATCATTTTGGTATAGAACTGTCCTCTTGGATTGTAAATCTCCAATGCTACCGGATGTTTGTCCGGAATGCGTTTCTCACGGTCTTCCAGCATGAAGGAAATATGCAGTGTATCTCCCGGACGCCATACGCCTCTCTCGCCATAGATAAATCCTTTCAGACCTTTCTGAATGTCTTTTCCTCCCACATCGAACCGGCTGACCGACTGCTCTTCGCCATCGACCACGCGTACATATGCCTTTTGCTTGTCCGCTTCGGCTACCGCTATGAAAGGAACTCCCTTCGGAGTGATTTCTACCAGCCCTTCACCGTTCGTCTCTCCCTTTCCAATCGGCTGGAGCTGGAAGTTGTAAATTGTTACCTGTGCTTTCGCTACCGGCTTCGTATCCAGAATGTTATTTACCGCAATCCACAACTTATTCAGTGAATTACGTTTCACAATCATTCCCAGATTGGAGGCAAAGATATTGCAGGCAGCTATCCGGTCGGAATTCATATAGTAGGACGGATGGCAGGGATTATCCCGTTCTGTCCATCGGTACTGGCTCCAGTCCATCGGCACGCTGCCGTTATAATAATAGTATGTTTCCGGAGTGTCCCATACCGCTTCATCGTCTTCCGACAATGTCTCTCCGCTGACTTTGGTCAGGTTGTCGGAAGACTTGTTGTCCGCGAACTGCATTTCCTTGTTTTCACTTCCCCCGCAAGGATAAGCGGAGTATTCCTGGCGGAACGAGAGGATGACACGGTAAATGGCTCCCGGCTCCTGATGAATCAATCCGGCAAGGTCTATCGAATAGTCTTCCCAGCGGTGCACATCTTTGGAAGAATCTTTCGCCAGCCACAATGTCTTCTTATAAACCAGTCGTCCCGAACGTCGCAATTCATTGGCTGAGGAGAGCGAGTTGTTCTGCATGAACATCAATACGTTGCTTTCGAAAATACGGATCACGCTCAAATCCACCGCATATAGATTGACGGCACGGAAGGGGATGATCAGACTTTTCGAATCGGGCAGGATAGCGGCGGAAGTAGCCATTTCTACCTGCGGTTTCAGGTTCAGTTCACTGAATGAGATGGAGTGGGAAGTGCCCAGCGGTTTGTCCTGGCTGTTTCTTATTCCTTCATGGATATTCAGCGTCAGTTTGTTCAGTTTGCCGGCTTCGAAGTAAACGAATACTTTATTTTCTTTGATCTGGAAAATAGAGGAAGAAACTTCCGGAACGTCGATGAGCCCTTTCAAGTCCTGTGTGTTGGATACAGGGTCGGAGAATATGATTTCAATTCCGTTTTCCGGTTGGTCGATGCGTACGGCGGACAGGAAGCGGAAACTGTTCTTTGCCGGGATCAGAATACTTTCGTTTTGGGTACGGTCGATGCCTGCCGGATTGCCTTTGGCGGTAATTTCCAGTTGGTAATCTTCCGCTTCTTTGGTTATCTGACTGATGCTGAATGCGTATCGGGTCGGGTGATCTGTCTGGGTGATTTCAATCGGATAGCTTTTGTTCTTTTCGCTTCCGGCTGTGAGCATTTTCTCTACTTCCTCTTTTTTCACTACATCGCTGAAACGTATTTCACCCGTTACGGTCACTTGGTCGGGCTGGGTGGCTGTGACGGTTATCGGATCGGTATGAATACTAAAGTTTCGTTCCTGCACGCGGAAGGAGAAGTTGAATTCTTCCAGCTTTTTGTCTACATCGACGAAATCTCCCAGGTGGAAGGTTCCTTCGTAAAAGGCGCCTGGTTTCAGTGCCCCTTCTTCGGGGACAAATTCAATGATATTGTTGCTGACCCAATACGTTTTTCCTTTCAATGAAGGAGAGAAACTGAACGGATTGTCTTTCAGTTCCTGATTCAGGTCCACCATCGGTTGGTCTTGTGTCAGTTCTATGCGTATCGTTGAGTTTTGCGAAATCACTCCTCCCGTATAAGCATTGACGTATGGAGCGTATTCGGCAGAAGGAATAATGTCTTTCTGATTACTTTTACAGGACGAAAATCCCGCAATTACTGTCAAAAGAATCAAGAATAGTCCGGCAGCAGTGCTGCATCTGGTTTTAATTTGTCCCATAGCGATGAGGTTTTATGATTCAACAAACAAATATACAGTTTTTATGGAAGATTTCTCTTAAATCTGCTTACTTTTGTACATTCAAATCATGTATTTATGGGAAGAAAGCAAGAATATAAAGAGACGAATTTGGAGTTCTTAAAAGAATTGTCATCGCAGGAAGGTGTTTATGCCTTGCCTTGCGGCATCTATTATAAGGTTTTGGAGACCGGTACGGGGACTGTTTTTCCTAATGTGCGGAGTATTGTTACCGTTCATTATAAAGGGAGCCTGATTAACGGTCGGGTGTTTGATAATTCTTATGAACGTAATTGTCCGGAAGCTTTCCGCCTCTGCGATGTAATAGATGGTTGGCAACTGGCGCTCCAACGGATGCGTGCGGGAGATAAATGGATCATCTATATACCTTACACGATGGGATACGGAACCCGTGCATCCGGTCCGATTCCGGCTTTTTCGACATTGGTATTTGAGGTAGAGCTTTTGGGAGTTGCATAACTAACGAAGAAAGATATGAAAGTGGAAATAAGAAGCAAAGTGGTGATATTGCTATGTATCGTTCTGGCAGTTTTTTCTTCCTGTATCACGGATGATGATGATGACAGGGGAGACTTTGCTCTTGTTGCCGGTGACGCCCTTCCTCAGTTTTCGGTAGAGATGAGTGATGGGGGAGTGTTGAATACGCAGTCATTTAGCGGGAAGGTTGGAGTGATTGTCTTTTTTCATACGGATTGTCCGGATTGTCAGAAAGAACTTCCGGTTATTCAGAAAGTTTATGATACATATAAAGAGAATCCGGATGTATTATTGTCTTGTATCAGCCGTTCGGAATCGGGCTCTGAAGTACAAGCCTATTGGGAAAAACATTCGTTTACCTTGCCTTTTTCCGCTCAGAATGATGATGCTGTCTTTTCGCTTTTTGCTTCCCATACCATTCCCCGTATATTGATAACAGACAAGGAGGGGATTATTCGTGCTGTATATACAGATGATCCTTTGGCGACCTATCAAGAATTGGCAAAAGATATCGATGCTGTCTTAATCGATAAGTTGTCCGGGAATGAACGATAGCTCATTTGTTGCAAATCAACAGGTGGTTTAATCTGGCTTTTTCTATTATTTGTTTTCATTCTTATAGACTGGTGAAAAACTTGTTTGTATCATATATTTACGATATTCCCCGGGAGATTAACAATTTTTATGTCAGTAAATGCAGGGTGGAACGGCAGAAGACTGAAAAAATAAAAAAAGATGATCTCTTGATTGATTATCAGGATTTTAATTGTTGTGCTATCCCTACAGAAAAGTAAATCTACTGACACTACTGACAACTGACACCTTAAGGCCTCTTTACAGAGAATACATCCAAGAGGAATGGATGAGTATGTAAATTAAAATGCCTTTAAATAACTCTTAATCACTGAAGTTCCGCAAATTCTTTATATTATTGACAAACAGTAGTATCTCAATTGGGAGTGACTAAAAAGTCGGTAGTATCTTAAGGAGGTTGTGTCAAAACGCTGGCACAACCTTTTTTTATGCACAAAGCCCAGACTTTCACAAGCCCGGGCTTTGTTATTACCCAAAGTTTTTGTATCTTTAGGCATAAAGTTTTTCGTTATGGCAAAGTTACATTTTCGTCCTTACCTTCCCAACCAAACAGTTCTTTTTCCCGGAAGAATTGATGAAAACATAGCAGCGAACGATCCGGTTCGCATAGTTAATACTGTTGTTGATAATCTCAATCTTGACAATTTCAAGAAGCTTTATAAAGCAACCGGTCGTTGTCCTTATCATCCTAAAATGATGCTTAAGGTGATTATCTACGCCTACATGAACAATATCTATTCGTGCCGCAAAATAGAGAAGCTTCTCCTACGTGATATTCATTATATCTGGCTTTCCGGTAATGAACATCCGGATTTTATTACCATCAACCGTTTTCGAAACCGTGTAAAAGAGGAAATAAATACCGTATTCACGCAGTTGGTTCTTGTCCTTGCCGACAAAGGTTTTATCAGCCTTGACGTAGAGTATATCGACGGTACCAAGATTGAGTCCAAAGCCAACAAATATACTTTTGTCTGGCGCAAGACAGTCGAAAAGAACCGTACAAAGCTGATGGATAAGATCCGCATTCTCCTGGAGCAGGTGGATGAAGTCATAGCCCAAGAGAACTCCATGAAAGATACACCCGTAGAGTTCACTCCCGCCATGCTCTCAGATATAGTGAATGAACTTAAAGAGGTGCTGGAACACCAGCCTGTAACAAAGGACAAGGAACAAAAGAAGGTCATCCGGGAAAAGAAGAAACAGGTCCGGGAACTTGAGGAGTACCGTGACAAGTTGATAGAATACGACAACCATCTTGATACTCTTGGAGAACGCAGCTCCTACTCCAAGACCGATCCTGATGCCACCTTCATGCGCATGAAAGAAGACGCCATGAGAAACGGACAGACCCAACCCGGATATAATCTGCAAATAGGTACCGAGAACCAATTCCTCATAGACTTCCGACTGTTTCCCAACCCAACCGACACACTGACCCTCATACCTTTCTTCCACTCCTTTGAGCAACGCTATAACCGCTTACCAACTGTCGGTGTGGCAGACTCCGGTTACGGCTCGGAAGAAAATTATCGGTTCATGCAAGATAATGGGATAGAAGCCTTTGTCAAGTACAACTACTTCCATAAAGAACAGCGTCCCCGTTATACCCCCAATCCATTCCATGCGGAGAGTCTCCATTACAATGCGGGGGAGGATTATTACATTTGTCCTATGGGGCAGCACATGAACCGTATAGGAACTAGACGTGACAAAACAGCAAGCGGATACATCACCGAAAGTGCCCGATATAAAGCACAAAGATGTGAAGGGTGTCCTTTGTGTGGCAGTTGCTTTAAAGCTCGGGGGAACCGTATGATAGAAGTCAACCACCGGTTAAACCAATACAAACGGCAGGCACGGGAAAGGTTACTCTCGGAAGAAGGCATCAGGCATAGGGGAAGGCGATGTATAGAACCGGAAGCAGTTTTTGGACAAATGAAACACAACATGGCATACAAAAGGTTCCGGCATGTGGGAGAAGACAAGGTTACAATGGACTTTGCCTTCTTTGCTATAGCTTTTAATATCAAAAAAATGTGTACAAAACTACTAAAAGCAGGAAAGAGAAGGAGTGCACACACTATATTTATCTTTATCAGACCACGTGTGACTCAAAATACGACGAATATTAAGCCTTATTACCTAATTACTGAAAAAATAGTCGCATAGACAAAAAAGAGGAACGACTATTTTATATTAAAAAAAGAAGGGGATGTGCCTTAGTTTTGACACAGCCCCATTAAGATAGTTTGGATAACGCAAAAGTAACTTGCGAAACTTGAATTAATCATAGTTTACTAATAACTTTGTCATCACTGGAAGAAAGAAGCCTATTCAA
The DNA here is from genome assembly GCF_020091505.1 of Bacteroides faecis. Lineage (NCBI taxonomy): Bacteria > Pseudomonadati > Bacteroidota > Bacteroidia > Bacteroidales > Bacteroidaceae > Bacteroides > Bacteroides faecis. Next base: position 3,508,859 of record NZ_CP081916.1, read on the forward strand.
CGCTGTTGAAATTGTATTCCTACCTTCGTCCGGTTATTCATATTTGTTGTAGTGTATATATTTACAAATGAATGAATGGAAAAGTACTGCCACTAAATGCTCCATACTGACAGAGTGTGCATGGAATTAATATTTTATATGTTTATAATGTGTTGATAATTAGTAATGTATGCAAACGGAAAAAGAAATGTTATTATTAAAGAAACGCTAAAGTGGCAGTTGTCAGTGTCAGTAGGGAATAAAGGACTTTTTAATGGTGCAAATAGTATACATATGTGAGTGCGAAAGAACAGAAATACAAAGAGAAAAGAACGAAAAGTGAAAGGAAATGAGGCAGAGGAGTGTAACGATTGAAGTACTTGAAGAGGGAAAATGATGTACAAGAATGTAAGAAGTAAAGTACTGGAGTTGAGAGTTTGAAGTACTTGAGTTGGAAGTATGAAGTACGAGAAACTGCAAGATGAAGTACAAGAGTTGATGGGAGTAAGTACTAGAATCAATGGAATGAAAAATAGCAGACATGCCATTTCTTAGTATAACACACTATCAAAGTCTTGAAAAAAGCGTTTCAATACAATCATTAATACACTGATTTAAGTTATCTTTGCGGTTAAGAATAGATGATTGTCATTATGAAAAGATCAATAAAGCGTTTGCCCAAACGCACACAGGAAGAGTTGGCAGTGCTGCAAGAACTGATATTGCAGTACCTTGTGAATGTACGTATGATTATCCTCTATGGGAGTTATGCACGTGGAGAATATGTCATTTGGGATGAAACATACGACGAACGAGGTGGACTTACTTACTACCAAAGCGACCTTGATATTCTGGTGATATGTGATACGGGCGATGCTATTAAAGCGGAGAATCATGCGAACGCCTTTGTTGTTCCTAGGTATGATAAACGAATGGAAGGAAGGAGACATCCTGCACCACCTCAGATCATTGTTGAAAGCACGACAACTTTTAATCGGGCTATCCGAAGGAAACATTATTTCTTTTATGAGGCCTTAAGAGACGGCATTCTGTTATATGATGACGGCACGTTTCAGATTGGCAAACCGGAGAAGTTGCCGTATCGGGAAATAAAGCAATATGCGGAGGAAGAATATGCAGGATGTTTCGACATGGCAGAGGGATTATTAAGACATGGAAAATTGGCTCAAGTGGAAAAAGAATATAAATTAGGTTCATTCTTTTTACATCAAGCTTGCGAACGTTACTACAAGACGTATATGCTTGTCCATAGTGGCACTCGCCCTAAATCCCATAAATTGGAAGTGTTGGGCCCGATGGCTAAAAGCCGTTCACGAGGTTTCGCGAATGTATTTCCAGTTAATACTCCCGAAGATAGAGAAGCGTTTGATAAATTATGTCGGGCGTATATCGAAGCTCGGTACAACCGACTATTCACTGTCAGTGAAGAACAATACGAATACATGCTGGCACGAACGGAAGCATTGCGCGAGGTGACTATTCGGGAGTGTGCCGCACGCATTGCGTATTATGATAAGATGATAGAGAAGGAAGAGCGTTATGCAACAAATAGATAGATTGTCATTATGAAAAGATCAATAAAACGTTTACCCAAACGCACACAGGAAGAGTTGGCAGTGTTGCAAGAACTGATATTGCAGTACCTTGTGAATGTACGTATGATTATCCTTTATGGGAGTTATGCACGTGGAGAATATGTCATTTGGGATGAAACATACGACGAACGAGGTGGACTTACTTACTACCAAAGTGACCTTGATATTCTGGTGATATGTGATACGGGCGATGCTGTTAAAGCAGAGAATCATGCGAACGCCTTTGTCGTTCCTAAGTATGATAAACGAATGGAAGGGAAGCGGCACCCGGCACCACCGCAAATCATTGTTGAAAGCACGACGACCGTTAATCGGGCTATAAGAAGAAAACATTATTTTTTTTATGAGATCATAAAAGATGGCATTCTATTATATGACGACGGCACGTTTCAGATTGGCAAACCTGAGAAGTTGCCGTATCGGGAAATTAAGCAATATGCGGAGGAAGAATATGCAGGATGCTTCGACATGGCAGAAAGTTTTTTAAGATCTGGACAGACTGCCAACAAAAGCAATGATTTAAAATACGGTTCGTTCGAATTGCATCAAGCTTGCGAACGTTACTACAAAGCCTATATGCTTGTCTATGGCGGCACTCGCCCTAAGTCTCATAAATTGGAAGTGTTGGGCCCGATGGCTAAAAGCCGTTCACGAGGTTTCGCTAATGTCTTTCCAGTTAATACTCCCGAAGATAGAGAAGCGTTCGATAAATTATGTCGGGCGTATATCGAAGCTCGGTACAACCGACTATTCACTGTCAGTGAAGAACAATACGAATATATGCTGGCACGAACGGAAGCATTGCGCGAGGTGACTATTCGGGAGTGTGCCGCACGCATTGCGTATTATGATAAGATGATAGAGAAGGAAGAGAATTCTCTGATTTGAAGCTTTGGAATTTTAGGGTGACGCACGATGAAAGTCACCCTACTCAATATACTATTACCGTTTCTTCCGAATCTTAAATGTAGCAAGATTACCTTTATGGTCGCTGGGCCAAATACAAGAAGGCGTCAGAATCTTATCTTTAGAATCATTTTCTGTTATTTTTCCCCGGACAACTGTTTCGGAGGGACCTACCAACTTGCTATTCTTCATGGAAAGCATCGACTCCAATGGATAATAATAAATGAAATCAATCCGGTCACGTTCGTCTGCCTCAGGCGCCCAAGCCAACTTTTCCAGTTTAGCCTCTTCTGCGAGTTTGTTTCCGGCTGGGAATGTAAAACCGGGATATCGAACTGTATTGGGATATTTTTCGCGATATGTATCTTTGAATCCTGCTTTGCTCAACATCATTGAGCAGTCCCAATGAATGACAGCCCCATTATGATCCCACAAATCCTTTGTATCTGCCTGCCAGTCTAAATGAGAGGGCTCATTAAAATCTCCTCCCATGATTATCGGGCGGCCTTGTTGAATGTCAGATTGTACTTCCTGAATAAAAGCACGGATGGTTTCATCCCGGAAAGACTGTCTGTTTGCTTTCAAGACTTCTTCTTCATCCGTTATCGGCTTATCCATTTTCTTCCAGGTAGTACCATTATATCCACGTGGCATATAGCATTGATAATGCCGGTAGTCCAAATGACAAGAATAGAAAGATACGGGTTGGCCTTCGATTGTTGCAACCATTTTCACCATAGCACGACCTTCGTCACCAGGTACGATGCAGCATTTGGTCCAACTGTCCGGCTTGAATTTACTCAAAACACCGATTGCAAGATCAAACGTTTCACCATAGTAATGTTTTCCTCTCTTCTCCAGCTCTTCGATCACATGAGGGATAAACTGTTTTCCGTCTCTGATTTCGCACAGAAAAACGACATCCGCATCCATCTGATCCAGTACATCAATAATGCCTTGATCTCCGTTGGGTACTTTAGTACATCCATGCCACAGGTTTAATTGGAAAACGGTAAAAGTGTCTTTCGCTTTTGCATGGCAAACATTGACCAGACAAAACAAGCAAAGTAATAATAGTAAGTTCTTTTTCATATCGTGTCCTTTATATTCTTTGGAATTTCAGTCATTGTGAAATTCATTGATATATTCCATACCATAGGTCATTAAGAATTCATGCAAAAGTAATACATTTTTTATTTATTCCAATCTATTTATGTGCTTTTTGAATTTTCTTCTTCGGCTAGTTCTTTTATTTCTTTATTCAGAAAGACTGATAATACAGTTCTTACTATAACTACACCTCCTAAAATAGCCAGTTCGTCTAAAGTCGGGTCTACTACGGTCTTTAGTATGTCTGATGCAATTAGAAATTCTAATCCCAATAAGAGGTAACTGCCGAAATCAGCTCTCAGCTGCCGGACATTATTGATGGTATAGGTTCCGTTGATCCGTTTGAATTCGTTACGGAGAAAAGCGATGAATCCTACGAATACTCCATAGGTTACAATCAATAAACTGATTACGCCAATGATGGTGGCCAGTATGTTTAAAAATGTCAGTAGCATCGTTTCATGATGTTTGGTTATATTGTAATAACAAGTTATCCTGTATAAAAGTTTTGTATTGTGATGTAGAAAACGGATAATTAGTTGTAATAGTCAAGACTTGTTCTGACATTTGACTACTATGGAGGAACAGTCGATGAAATACTTGCTGCCCCGTTTTACCTGATTATGTTATTTCATTATACATATTGGCAAATTCAATCTGCCTTGTACGCCTCTGGTATCTATTCTGCTTTCTTTGGGACCTGGAATCAGTGGGCTATAGTTTAAGATATGGCGTATTCTTTTTCGTTGTTCTAAAGTTATTTCATTATAAAAGCAATATGCATAGTCCATAATGTTGTGTGCTTCATATTCTCCTTTTTCACAGCTATATCGTTTAGCTAAATCTTTTAATTGATATTTATTCTGCTTATCCAAATTGTTAAGCCATTGTTCATACTCACTACGGTTATAACTGGGAGTATCTTTGCAATAATCCGTATCGGTACACATTGAAGTGGTCCCTCCTTCTGAGAATACATGACGTAATCCTAAATAGTGTCCGAGTTCGTGTGCTAATGTTATTGCAGCATCGTTTTGATTAATTCTTTCATCTGTACTTTGCTCATAAATATATGAACTATTGATCGATATACAATATGGGAAACTCAAATTCTCTAAAGTGATCCACGAAGCTGATACCTGTTGAGTCCCTTCTAAAAAAAAGTCCTTTAAACTATATGGAAATGTAGATATGCCTAAAATCTGCGAATCCGTAAAAGGATATACCATTATGTTAATGTATTCATTGGGTTCCCATAGTAAAGATGTATATTTTCCTGTATTATCTCTCATAAACTTTTCGCAATCAATAGGAAGCTCATTAAATGGCACTCTTTCTACTCCAGGTTCTGGTAATGTGGTTCCATTCTTATCTTTGGTTGCTAATACAAATTCGAGATTTATATCAATTCCACACTTTTCAGATTGATAGAAATGGTTAGTTCGCACTAATACATCTTTTAAATGGTCTTCTTTTATATATTGATTTATGTCATTTTCGTTTTGATAAAGAACATGGAAAATAACGGGTAATTGATAGTGTATTTTATCTAAATCTGGATTAACTTCTCCTTTTTGTTGTGAAATCTTGATTGTTTGGTTTATCCCTTGGGCGGATATGATTAGATTAGTTTGTCTGTTTGCATGTTTGGTGTTAGCTAGAATTTTTATAGTAAGTATATCGTTTCCTTCTCCTTGATATTTGTCTGGTATGCACCAATCAGCTGAATTTGCGATGATCCATTCAGAATTAGATGTGATAGCAACAGTTATTTTCCCTCCGTTATTGTCGATGTTGCGGAAGATGTTTTGTGAAATTTCAAGTTTTATATCATCGATTTTCTCCGAATGATCACAGCTTGTGGCTAGAAATAGTAATGTAAAGAGAATAGTGTTATATACAATTTTCATAGCTTTTATTTATAAAAGCCGTAATTTCTCATTTTCAAGAAAAGGGAAATTACGGCTTTGGGATATTTGTAACCTTTACTGAATTTCTACTTTTACTGTAAAGATTGGTGGGCTTTAATCACGAGTTCCGGTAAAAGTGGTCATACTTCCTGCATTATTAAGGAAACTTATAGTCATTGCTTTACCTGTAACAGTTATGTTGATACCAGATGAGCTTTCGCTTGAAAGAATGTATTGATTGCCTTCTTTAGTAACATTGTAATTTTCACTACCGTTATCTGTGTAGAAGTCAGCGGTAACTTTTACTACAGAAGAAGATACTTTGGTAACAGTGACTACATATGCATCAGCTGTAACATTAGTTCCAACTTTGAGTTTACCTGTATAAACTCCTGCTATGCTGGCACTGAAATCACCAGACGTTTCATCATCATCATCTCCACATGATACAAATGACAGGCTTGATATAAGCACAATCATCAACATACTTAAAATTCTAAATTGTTTCATCTTTTTTGTTTTTAATGTGTAATCTTTTTAGTCATATACTTTGGTTGTCTTAAAAAACTTTGCAAAGATACATGCTCTTTAAACATAAATATCCTTTTAATTGTTGCTGTTTTATATACAAGGTTGTAGAAGATATTTCTATGTTCTGTTGTTATATATATCAGAATATATTTGGAAGAAATTGTATTCTAATATAATGGATATACGTAACAACAGTTCTGTATCTAAGCTCTGTCTTCTAAATATATTATATACATTAGTTCGATCGCAATAGAGTCGTCTTGCGAACCATGTGACCGAGCGTTCTTGGCGATGGAGCTCTTTTTCAATAATTTGTCCGATGTGTGTCATACTGGATTATTTTCGAGAGTTTATTTTATGTAATTCTTTATTTTCTAAAATTCTCTCTTTATATCCTCTTCTCTTTTTAATAATTTATGGATATTATTATCTCATTGCAAAGATATGTTATAAGCTGGTTCATGGTAAGAATTTGTTGTAGAGAACTAAACAACGATAGTGTAGATTATTTGTAACAATCATCATCTTTTTTATAAAAATAGGAGAGTGCCTTATAAAAAATACTCTCCTGTATAATAATAAGTAACTTTTATTACTTAGCTAAGGCCTGAGCTACGTCTACAGCGCAAGCCACAGTGCAACTTACCATTGGGGGTTACCAATTCCCAAGAATCCTATCATTTCGGCTTCTTGTAAACTATAGCAATCTGTTATTAATCAATACTATAATAGTTATTCATAAATGATTTGAGTTGGCAAAAGATATTAACTCTTCGATTTGCCCTCTCTCATAGCTTTCTGCTGGTTCAAGCGTTCCTGCTGCTTCTTTTGATTATGATTTTATGTAAATGTAGCTTTCATTGTATATAAATCTATCATTCAACAATTCTAAATGATAGGTGAGATAAGGTATCTAAAACTACCATCTACTTCAAATTACCACAAATAAAAAACTCCTGTAATCACATGGACTACAGGAGTTTATTTATATAATGTAACTTTAATTACTTAGCCAAAGCCTGAGCTACGTCTACAGCACAAGCCACTGTACATCCTACCATCGGGTTGTTACCAATTCCCAGGAATCCCATCATTTCTACGTGAGCAGGAACTGATGAAGAACCAGCGAACTGAGCGTCTGAGTGCATACGGCCCATCGTGTCAGTCATACCGTAAGAAGCAGCGACACAGCATCCCTGTAAGTCTTTGCAAGCTGTTATTAATCAATGCTATAATAGCAATGGGTAAACTCCTTGTTAGTAAATAAAAGAACGAATTATCAAAAAGGGCTGCATCATGGGCAAATGCCTATGCGTTACCCTTTAGATGAGAGTACTCCTAATGGAGTTAAGACCGTAATCTAATTTGCGTGTCAATGAAGTATAAATCTCCGTCTATGCCATAAAGTACATTATTGGGAACTGCATCAAACACTTCATAATCTGAATTGTGGTATTCGTCGTAATAGTCCATTTCAAAACCTAATGCTTGCATATAGGCGGCTATCTCATCTTCTGTAGCTTCTCGCTCAGCTAATATATAAGGTTGTACGAGAACTGCGCAAAATTCTTGCTGACTGTTATAAGCGAAGCCTATCATTTGATAAGGCACATTGCCAAAGAACTTGTTATGTGCAGCAATGCGGATGAAGAAGTTCTCTAAATCATCCCCTGCGTACTCAAAGTTATTTAATTTTACAACAGACACATTACCATCATGGAACACTTCATTCTCACCACCTCTATCCATATAAGTAATATTGAGGTGTGATAAGTCAATCCATAGACCATTGTCATTGGCAAACTTTATCAGTTCTTCTGTTTGTCTTCTCTTATAGCCCTCTGTTGATTCAGTTTCTCCTGCTGCTTCCTTACTTCTTCTGGCGATGCAGGTCGCTTGCTCCAAGAGGCTATTGATTGACGAGTGCGTTCTATCCATTCTTTGTGAAATTCGTTGATGTATTCCATAATTTGTTTGATTATGAGTTTAAGACAAAGGTAATCATTCCTCTTTTAATAGCAATGCTTTGGTTGTTATATTCTTGCGAATGGGGTGTTGTGGAACATTCTATAAAAGAGAAGCAGCATAAGAGTTCCCTCAAGTGCTGCCCTGCCTTAAATTAGTTTGGCAATTAGTTAATCTTCTTGTAGGTGGTCGTAGTAATATCGTCTAACTCTAAACCACCGTCATCCGTATTATCCCAATCCTCAAAGGCGAGAACCAATTTATTAGCTGTAAGCTCATTGATAGTAAGGACATCCGAATAACCGTCATCGTAAGAGATAGTCAGCTTATTGCCTTTCAAAGACCAGCGACTTGTTTCTGTATATCCACCGTCCGCATAGCCTTCTGTGCAAGTACCGTCAGCTTTGAACTCCCATAAGCCATTGGTGTAGGCTTCATCAGAGGTGACAACTTCCTTGCCATTCTCCACTTTGTGAACCTTCTCCCAAGTGGACTGCCATTTACCTATAAGGTTGGCTTGGTCAATGATTGTCTGTTCTTCTTCATCATCGCTACAAGCTGTAAAGTTTACAGCCAACATGACCATTAACAAGGTCATTCCAATTAATCTTAAAGTTTTCATTATTAAATTGTTCTTTAGTTAGTAATATGTAAACTTTTCTCTCAATCGCTCTCATTTGTACTTATATTGACATAAATGTAAGTTCACGTAGTTGCCATCATGATATTCTTTACATTCTACCCAATTATTATGATTGTCGTATTGATATTCAAACTCTTTCTTTATTCTCTTGCCATTCCACCAAGAGTCATATAAGATTATATGTCCTAAATGATTATATTTAACGATAGCTTGTTTCTTTACACCGTTATCATCCCAATCAGATACTATTGTTCTGCCTGCTAACTGTCCTTCCTTTTCTGTGTCTTTAATATAACGAGTTATATTCTCAATAGTAGAACCTTCATGAGTTGGAGCTGGCTGTGGATTCATATATCCTTTAAGCATATATTCTTTAATATGTACTTTGCTGCCTTCAAATGTTCTTGTGTAAAGTCTTGATTGAAATCCATTTAGATAGCTTATTGTGTCACAACTCGCAATCTTTCCATTAGTAAAAAGCAACTTATGTTCAAGGTGTAATCTTTGAGTTTCCTGCATATTGTTATGAGGTGAGTACCATTTACTAATATCTTTTCTCTCAATAGTAAATGTTTGTGCTATTAATCCTTGAATAAGTTCTTTATTATGCAAACTGCCATATAGTCTGCTGATATGTATTGAGTAAATGTCTATAACTGAATGCCACATGATGATTTATTCTAATGAGAAACCTCCTAATTGCGTATAACTTTTTAAACAATATTGCATTCCCTTTCTTGAAGTTTTACCTATTACGATAAGAGTATCAAATCCTAAAGTCATCAGTTGTCTTATGAAAGGTTTGTTTGATAATATGTATTGAGATATATCTCTAAATTCAGAATCCTTTATATTATTATCGTTCTCTATGGAGATTTTAAACCCACTTCTTAAAAAGAATGCACTCATTTCATGCGCATAGTTTGTATCTCCAACTGTTATAGAGACTTTGCAGAATCTATCTAACGCACCAGAACAATAGCTGTCTTTGAAAGTTTGATTCATCGTATTTATCAACTTCATTCGCTCCAATGAAGTACCTACTAAAGAATTGAGTAAGTTTTTAAAGAAATCGACAATATTCATATTACACTAATTTATCATTTACTAAATCCTTAATCTTTAAGAGTTCTCTGTAATTGAATCTGTTGTTATTAATCATTGCTGTTAGTTCCTCTGCTACATCTTTATTGTTGGGGTGTTTGTCTGGGTGAGCTTGTTTGATAAGCTCTTTGTATAGCGGTTTTGCTTTAGCCATGCTCTCAACAATATTGTATGCTTCATCACTTGTTGAATGATTCTTAGAACAGAATAGTCTGGCAAATATATTATTCATAGTATGCCTTTCAATTATTAAGAGAACAGCCATGCTGCTATTCCAATTACTACCAGAACTATAAGGATAACAAAGAATTCTGATAATTTGGGGTCTTCCCCATTATATTGCATTTTAGTCATAATTAGGATATTTGCGCTCATCTGTTCCCAAAGATGAGCATAAATAAAAAAGATGTGGGAACACTATTTGCTTTATCTTACTGACGGGCTTCTCGCATTGCCTTTGGAGTAGATAAAACAATAGCGACCCACACCAAAGGGCATATAGAAACCTCGCAACTATGAGGTAGGTATATATCCAAGTGTGGGTGCTACTGCTATCATCTTCACTCCATTTCAAATTTTGCGAGAATTTGTCAGTAGAAGATAATTTCAATAACACCTTTCGTTAACTATGTCCTTCCAACTCCCTAACGCATTAGTTCATTGGAATTGATGCAAAGATAATGAAAGGTTCTAAATTAATAGGCATGAAGTGTGGATTAATAGTAAATTCTATGCCCTCAAACATAGTCTGAATAAAATATTTAAGCAGAATTGCATCTGAACTCTCTAAATCCATGTGGGTATCAAATTCACTTCTCCCCATATAAGAACTAAATTCAGAACATTCTTACCAACCTTGAATGACTAACTTTAGGTCAGTATATTGTTGGATATTCAAGAAGTGCTACCAGCAACATGATTAATAAGGATTGAGACAGTTCTAAACTCTGTAAACTTATGGAATTGACTTACTTCTATAAGGCTGAAATGCCAAACTATTAAAATTGGACTTTAGATGTGTCTAAGCTCAATATATTATGAAATTGGGACAGAACCATTCAGACCACTATATAAGGTGAATCTTAATAATTCTGTCCCATATTCCAATTATCAGAAACTCAAACAGTCATAAGTTTGTAAGATTTCTTCCTGTCTTAGTCCCAAGTATCTCTTAGTAATGGCAACTGAACTATGGTTGAATAGTTCCATCAGCTTTACTAATGCTAACTCTGCGTTATCACTGTTCATATTATAAACCTGCCTGCCGAATGTCTTTCTAAGTGAATGGCAGCTAAAGTTCTTAATCTTTAATCTGTACTTCTTCTTCACCTCTTTAAGAATGATATTGATTCTCTGAACTGTGAAGATAGTGCCTTTCTGACTTATAAGAATTGGTGCATTGATTCCAACTGGATTTATATGCTCGTAACACTCTTTAATGTGTTCCTGTAATTGTGGATTCAGTCTGATAGTCCTTACCTTGCCTGTCTTTTGCTCAATTACTGTAAACTCGTCAACACCTAATATCTGCTTCCACCTTAGAGATAGAATATCAGATATTCTTAATCCTGTGAAGCATCCCAAAGCTATAAGGAGTGAGATTTTATAATTCTCATCCTTTGCCAATTTTCTTATGAGGTTCATTGCATCAGACCAAACAAGATAGTCTGCGGTTGTGCTTGAATATTTAAGTGACATAATGTTCTGTTTTATAATGAAACGAATAGAAGTGAATATTAATTCTGAGTTGGATTTACTAACTCATTGATTACTAAGGGAACATTCACTAATTATCAAAGTGAATATGATAAGGACACCCAACTTAAAAATTGAGTGCCATTTACCTTATTATAATTCTCCCTCGTCAGAGAAGCTGTAATATCCTGCATCTGTTAATATGAGGTGGTCTAAAACTGTAATCCTCATAAGTTGGGCTGCATTCTTGACCTGCTTAGTAATCTCCATATCCTGCCTACTTGGTTTCAGATTACCGCTTGGATGATTATGTGCAAGAACAAGAGCTACTGAATTGGTAAGTAACGCAGCTTGCAGAATTACTCTGACATCAACAGATGTTTCAGTAATTCCTCCCTCTGATATGAGTGTGTAGCCTAAAACTTGGTTGGCTTGGTTTAGGAATAAGACCTTAAAATATTCCTTGTAACAGATAGTTCCCTCTCTATATGTAGGGAGCAAATATTTATAAGCATCCTCTGAACTGATTACCTTATATATATTCTTGAATTTGGGTTTGTAGGATAGTTCCACTTCACCCACAGTATAATCTATATCCATAATGTACAATGTTTAATAAGTTGGTAGAAATAAAGAAAGGACACCAACTTAATGATGTCCCTTCCTCTCTCAATCAACAATCCACTCAGCCCAAGAACCAAGCGTATTCACTATCTCCTAATTTGGCACGTTGAATGCCTTGTACAAACTCTGTACAGTTAAGATTCCTCTCCAAGAAGTTATCAATGTAACTTGACTTTACAGAACCATTGAGCAGGTTTAAGAGCTGCCAACCTGTAATGCTGTCCCCTGTGCTCTTGAAGTTTGCATCAGAAACGAATGCTCTACAAGCTGCATTAATTTGACTGTCTCCCAACAATAGACGAGGTAAGCGTTTCTGTTGGTTGGGTGTAAGAGTTTGATATAATCTCATCCTGCCTATTATTTGGCAGAACTCACTCGTTGAGATTGACATCTGCCCAAGTGTCCTTAACAGATGCAGGTCTTTGGATGGGTTGTAAGCATGGAACAGATTCAATGCTGCTGCATATAGTTCCTGTACGTTTAGGACTTCTATCTTATCCTGCAAGCCGTCAGTAGTAAGCATTAAATTTGAGCACACACGATTACGAAAGCCTATGAAGATTTTAAATCTCTCAACAGACTTCTTACTGTATAGGTTAATCTCGTTATATGCTCTCACTCCACCAATGGATAACGCTAAACGATTACCGTATTCATCATGTACAATGGATGGGATTTCAAAACAGAAGCACATTCTCTGATAGAACAAAGTCTTCTCTTCATCTGTCAGTTCAGATGCTTTCTTACCTAATGCACTTGGGATTCTGCCATTGATAGGGTGTGAGATTCTAATCTCTGGTGTATCAAACTGCTCTCCATGAAAATAGTCCTTAGCTGCATCCACTACTGCACCTATAAAGGATTGGTGGCTTATGGTTTCCTCCATTGATGCAAAACTTGGAATGATGCAGTCTTGTTGTAAGTGCTGCAAGGTTACTTCCTGCGTGTTGGCTTCAATGAAATGGTTTACTCTCTTGGGTGCTGCAACTTCTTCTACAATGATTGCTTCTTCTGCAAACTCACCCATGTTTAATGATTCTCTACGCTGTGCCATAGCTGGCATAATTACTAAATCTCTCATAATGAAATTGAATTAAATGGTTATTGATTGAATGGATTTAATAGGAACAGACCTAAAACACAAGTGAATTACTTCGCTTGCATCTTAGGCTGTTCTATGTCTTTCCCTAAATATTCTTTTAAAGGAAATAAGGAGCATTAGTAAATTATTGGTTAGCTATGGCAATAGTGCATCGTGCCTGCTCTTGGATTAATAAGAATGCTTATTCCTGCCAACTATCAGACTGCATTTCTAAAGCATTCTTTTTATTTAAGAGCTATGAGGGGGGGGGTATGTGGGTAGGGGTGTCTTGTGCATTACTCTGATGGTTTAAAATTGTCATTACGAAGTAGCATTCATAAGGGCTGCTTACCCTTATCGTAGAAATTCAACTTTAGATGCTTCTAAAGTCAGAATAAGACGGAGTGGGGATTATTCGTACTATCTCTTAATATATTAATAAACAGTACGAAAAATCCTACTTGCCTGTTATTTGGACTTGAAAGCTATCTTAACCACGTTTTTTGAGTTGGTTGGATTCCACTCCTTGCGCTGTTTGGCTATGTTGTTGTCTAATAATAGTTCATTGGGAGTAAGCTCTATCCCTTTGGGTATATATCTTAACAAACCTGCACTATATAATTCCAGATTGTAACTCTCTACATTCTTCTTACCCATTCCCAATTTGTCAGCCAACTTATTAGGAGTAAGCAGTATCTTGTTGTTCTCTGCTATTAATAGGAGCTTGATATAATATCCTTTCACTTTAATATTCAAATCCACTGTCATAAAGAGGTAGGACAGTGTTATGAAGTTGGGATGTTCAATGGGTGGAATGCAGTAAATGCTCCTCATTACAAATTCTATAAGAGGATGGTTGATAGCTTCCCTATATCTCTTTCTAATCAGCACTGCCTCTATATCCTTATTGAAGTTCTTTAATGCGTCCTCTTTCTCTCCAGTTCGTTTGGCTAAGTCTTTGATTCTCCATCTGACCTTATAATAGTCGTTTCTATATAAGGACAGACAGAAGAACCTGTACAAATTGGGTGGATTGAGTTTATCTACAATAGACTTGTTAATGGTAGCATATTCTTGTTTGATGTTACTTGTCCTGTTTTGCAGGTGCTTTAATTGTATCTTCATATTCATTAGTAGCTGATTGAATATTATTGGTAAACATTAAATCTTTCTTCTCTCGTTCCATCCTGTAATAGTAGGCAGTTCCAAAGTATATCTTGGCTTCCTTTCTGTTGTGAAACTTCTTTCCTGTTGGCAGATGAATTATCATATCAGATTAAATATCAGTGAATTAATAAGCCAACTTCTGCAATGAGATATAATAGGTAGCAACCTTTCCATTCTTCTTTCTCCTTGTCTTTAGATAGTTATTAAGATTAGCCCACAATCCAATGTGAACCTTGTTATCTTTTACTCCCTGTTTAAGAGCCTTAGCCCTTATCTGCTCATAAGTAAATTCTTCCATTTTAGATATTCTGAATAGTTTGTAAGTCCGTCAATCTGTGTGGTGGGATTATCTGTCTGTACTACTATAAAGATAGTAATTCCACAAGTGGGGAACTAATGATAAGACCACACATTTAGTAATCAAACTTTAGACTATTCAGAATGTCTAAGAACTTGGGGAGAACAAACCCACCTGTCACATGGGCTTGGTTATTGGTTACTTATGCTTCCAGAGCTTCTTTCAGTATTTCTATGAAGTCATCTTCTTCTTTAACTTCTTTCCAATTTGCTTCTGTATAGTTCAGCTCTTTCAATTTGTTTAATGCTTCAAATGCTTGTTCTTCGCTTGTGGATTTGGCATAACTGTTGAAGTCTTTGATGAAGTAGCGTTTAGTGATGAAAGAAACATCCATCTTGGCTGCCTTGCATAAGTTGATGAACTTGTTTCCTCTTTCAATGTTAATCTCTGTACCTTTGGGGAAGGTTATTTCTTCACCTTTTAAAGCCTTGTTCACTTGTTTGTCAGATAAGCTCTTACCTGTGTAAATCAGCATGGCGGTAGATGGGTTGAAACCTTCATTCAACAGTTCTGCTACATTTTGGAATAGTTCATCTTTAGTAGTCAAAGAAGCTACAACTAATCTGTCTTTTTTATCCCAACTGCTGCCTACATTATTAATATCTACCAAGTATTCACCTACATTCTCAATATCCCTTACATAAACATTGGGAATGGTTTCAGTGTACTTGCCTGTTGCTACCAGCTTGGCGAATGCTGTGCATCTGTGCTGTCCGTCAAGAATAACGAGATAGTCCGCAGCTTCTTCCTTAGTCAATTCCCTGCCTTTGATGTCAGTAACAGTGTAACCTGCTTCAATCAGCTTTGCTGCTTCCACTACAATGATAGGAAATGCCTTCTCATATTTGTTTGCAGCTATTAGAGCAATAAAGCTATCTACCTTCTTGGAGTTTACTGGTCTATTGTTCTTTACGAATGCTATCTTCTTCTGCTGTTCTACTCTTGCACCTGTTTCTTCATTGACTATTGAGAATGTAAGGAAGTCATTGCCTATATTCTCATTGGATTCTTTCTCAAATTCCTGTGCCTGTTCCAACTTGGCTTTAGTCTTATCAACTACATTCTGTTGTGCTGCTATCACTGCTTCATCAGCATTTCTCTTAATGAGACGCTGTAATTCCTTTTCTTCTTGTTTCAAAACCTTAGTCAGTTCCTCTACGTTACCCATAGTTGCGTTGTTTGATTCTACACTGTTGTTTACCATCTCTGTTGCATTTACATTTAATGTTGTCATATTCGTTTATTTTTAATTGTTATTAAAATGTTCTGTGTAATCGTCAAACCTATGTACACTTGGTTATCTGATTACGTTGCAAAACTACTGGCTTCTGGGCTGATTAAAAGAGAGAAATTAATGAGTGGTTTTACTTCCCCTCTTAATTGGTAGCTCGTCCGCTATCGTTTTGACGGTACAAAGGTGGTATATAATGGTAGGATTAAAAGAGAGAAAAAAAGTCCTACTCTTATGTACCCTCTTAATGGTACGGAGTAGGACTTGGTTGGTTATCAGTGTGTTGTTAGAAGTATATGCTATTCACAGTATCAATTCTCTTGTCTTTATATTGCTTGATGTAGCCTTTTAAAGTAAATTCATCCTCTGAGAAATTCTTATTCATAGATAGCTTAGTGAAGTAGATAAGCCTTGATATGAGTAATGTCTTACTAAGTGATATGGTGCTTCCTTTCTTCTGTCTGACATTAAACAGCTTGTTATAAGGGGATAGATTGAAGAAGTCATTGAACATCTTATAGAACAGCCATATCTGAACGGATTCCTTTTCTTCTGCATTAGTAGTTATGCTGACTTGTTGGCTCTGCATCCAAGGGTGTTCCTCTATCTCCTTTAGGTTATTGATGATGGTAGTAGCCAAATATCCTATTGCATTGGCATTATCAATTACTATCTGATGCTTACCTTCCACTTTTACAGAGATAGTGATAGGCTTTTTAAAACTTACTCCAAATTGGTTAATCTCCTTATGGTTGTCAGCTATGGCTTTGGCGAATTTGATGAGCTGTTCTATTCCAATGCCTGTTGCTTTCATTCCATCCAAGCACGTGCCACAAGTATAGTCAAAGATGAACAGAAGTAGAAACCAGAACTTATCTATATCAACTCCCAAACCTTTCAATGTATTCTGTATGTCCTCATTAGCTATATAATCTTCGTATGTGAAGTTGCCATATAGTTTATTCTGATTGTATCTCCTTATGAATAGAGGTGAGGCGGTAGTGCCACAGACGTATCTTTCTCCTGTGGCTGGGTCTATATCTACATCTGGAACGTATTCAACGGCTATGGCTTCCATGTATTCCAAACGGGTATCAATGCTTATGTAATCTTCCTTTAGCTTCTCCATGATTATTAGTTTAAGGCAAAGTTAAAAAATAATCCCCACCTGCATTGCTACAAGTGGGGAATTTGTGGGTAGGATATGCTTTAGTAATCAGAATCTCCTGTAAACGTATCCATAAGTTTATCCATCTGCTCACCAATGCACTTGTCTATTAGCTTTGCATAATGGGCAGTCATTCGTGTATTGGTATGTCCTAACATCTTAGAAACAACTTCCAGAGATATGTTATTGGCTAAAGTAACTGTACTTGCAAATGTGTGCCTACTTGTGTGGAAGCAAATGCGTTTATTGATTCCACAGAGTATAGCTATATCCTTTAGATATTTGTTGATGTCCGCAGGGTCTTGAATAGGGAGTAGCTTATCTCCACCTTTGTACTTATCCAATATTAGTTTGGCGATTGGGAGTAGGGGGATGCGTGATAGAACACCTGTCTTAACTCTACGTTTCTTAATCCATATTCTGCCTGCATTGTCTTTTTCAAAGTGTTCTGGTGTCAAGGTCTTAATGTCAATGTAACTAAGCCCAGTGAAACACCCAAAGAGGAACATATCTTTAGCTCGTTCCAATCTTGGTAGGGGAGTATCAAAGTTGATAATCTTCCTCAATTCTTCTTCATCCAAGAAATCTATATCTACGGGTTCGCGTTCCACCTTATAAACATTTACAGGATTGTAGGATATATAGGAGTTGGCAACAGCTAAATTCAGCAGCTTCTTTAAAAACTTTAAATGTTTGGTGCAGGAGTTTTGTCCCATCTTCTTCTCTCCTAAAAGGTAAGCATGGAATCCTTGAATGAAGCCTAAGTTTATCTCTCTTAAATATAAATCCTTACGTTCATATTTCTTCTGAATAAACTCTTTGAACAGTCTGCCTGTATATTCAAACACCCAATAAGTGGCAGGGGCAACAGTTTTACCTACCATTGCTTTGCGTTCTGTGTTATGTTCTTCCAGAAGTTCCAATAAAGTTTTCTCATTCAGAGCTTCTACTTTATCTGTGATAGCTTCTTTTAATAGTTCAGCAGTGATAAGGTAACCCTTTTGGAGTAGCTCAATCTCTTTCTGATATATCTTATTCCGTAGTTGAATCAGATAACCGTTGATTAGCTGTGCTTCTTCACTCTTACCTTTTACAGCTTGCTTCTCTTTGTTCCAATCGGCAGCAGGTACGTGCTTACCTGTACTAAAGTAGATTCTCTTGCCGTTAGTGGTGATTGAAACTTCAATAGGTGATAGACCTTTCTTGTTTTGCTTACTTTCTCTTAATGAGAAGTACACCATTGTACAATGTTTCTCCATTTTAAATTAAATGTTATATGGAGTGTATCGCATTGTATTATAGTTGATTATGCCAATTCTTGCAGCCGTTTTTAAAGAATGGCAAATTCGGCTGCAAATCGGCTGCAAAAGTAACCTGTTTATGGCTTGATTTGAGAGGTAATTGGCTATTCTTTACATGGGGTGTTCTGACTTAAATAAGACAGAATTTAGCTTGTTACCCCCTTACCGATTCACTATTCATTAGCTCTCAATAATGGGTGATGCAAGGTGCTTCAATCTGTTATCTAAGCCAAGTTACCACAAATAAAAAACTCCTGCAACCACAAGGATTACAGGAGTTTATCTATATATAGTAACTTAAATTACTTGCTCAAAGCAGTAGCAACGTCTACAGCACAAGCCACTGTACATCCTACCATCGGGTTGTTACCGATACCCAGGAAGCCCATCATTTCTACGTGAGCAGGAACTGATGAAGAACCAGCGAACTGAGCGTCTGAATGCATACGACCCATAGTATCGGTCATACCATAAGAAGCAGCGACACAGCATCCCTGTAATTTAATCAAATCAATCGTAAATAATTGTTTTACAGATAAATATTGAAATATTTTAAAGAACGCTCCAGATTATAAATCTCTCTGTTTTGAATAAATGGTCGTGAATAAGTCACAAACCTTATATATTTAGTAATGCTATTACTTCATTTCTTAGTTTTGGTAAATGATTAATAACCATACTCCAAAGTATATCTACTGATAGGCTGTCATAACCATGTATGATATAGTTTCTAGCATCAACAATTTTGCGCGAATTAGTTATGGCTATCTCTTTATCAACTTTTAGTATTCTATTCATAGCTTCGCCAATAATTTCTATGTTTCTTTTCAACAGTTCGCCTAAGGCATAGGTTACTATAGAAGTCATCATAAATTTTAGGAGTATTGCCAAAGAAACTTTCTACTTCTTCAATAGCAGTTAGAATATCTTGTAAATGTTTCTTTATTAATTCATCCATAGATTAAAGTTTTAGTTGCATCTACATTCTTCTTCAAATATGGATTCTTAATAGTCTGTTCTTCCAGTAAGTCTACTTTTCTACCAAACAAATTTTCTAAAGCATATTTGAAATCAAAAAAATTATCAAAGTAATCGCTTACTTCTGCCTTATTAAAATCTACTACTAAATCAATATCACTGTTGTCGTTAAAGCGATTTGTAAGGATAGAACCAAACACAAATAGCTTATGTACCTTATGTTTCTTGCATAAGTCTATAATCTTCTGGATATTGTTCTCTATTAGTTTCATGTGGCTGTCTCCTTTCAACGCAAAGATAATTAATGCTTAAAAAATAACTTGTGCAACTTTTGAATGCTCACTCTATAACAAACTTTCTGCTCTTTAAGAGCTAAATACACAATTGAAGTGCATTGATTGCAATTATTTTTTCTTTTTTCACCATTTATAATTCTTCAATTTCTTTTTGGGTTAATCCAGACGCTCCAATTATCAGTTCCATTGAGGTCCCCGATGATTTAAGATAACGAGCGACTTCCATAGCCTTTTTTTTCTCACCTTCTTCTCTTCCTTCTTCTCTTCCTTTCTCCAAGCCCTTTTCCATACCTTTCTCCAATCCTTTTTTTTCCGCCGTAGATATAACACTATACCAGTCACGGAAATTTTTCAGACTGTCCCAATACTCACTCAGTTCAGTCTTAGTAAACTTTGCAATTTCCGCAGTTTCAAAGAGACGATCAAAAACTCTGTTCTGTAATGCTCTGGGACGTTCAAGCAGAGAGGCAAGGTTACGCAGAACAAAAAGCCACTTGTCAAACATACTCTCCAACTCATCTTCGGTCTTATTGAATTTAGGCATTTCAAGATAAACAAAGGTAAGTTTATCATAGAACACTTTGTGCGTGTAAAGATCCACAAGTTTCACCTCATGATGAAAATACTCCTCATCAGAATTGTCAAAAGAGAAATTCAGAATACCCACTACATAGACAGCCTTCAACTCATAATCCCATTCCCCACGTTTGGCCTGCTCACGAATAGGAAAAGTAGAATAAAAGACGCTACGGTCTTTGAAGAACTGCTGCTCGCCACGCTGCATCTCAACCAGAAACTTCTCTCCCTTCTCATTCTCACAATAAACATCAAATACAGCCCGACGGTCATATTCCTGTGTTCCAAGATATTCTGCATTAAGGTAAGTTACATCCTTGATTACTTCCTCCTTGAATAAGAGTGCATTTAAAAAGCTAATTAACAGCTCCTTATTCATAGCTGTTCCAAAAAGCAGTTTAAATCCAAAATCGGTATATGGATTTACATATTTATCCTGTATTCCTTCTGTTCCCATATGCTTTCTATTTTTATAATTTCAAAATCAAATCGCGGAAATGTTCCATTGTATAACCAACAACATGAGAGACTGTTTAAAATGCCTCAATAAACCTTCCCGACACTTATGTACAAAAGTAGCAATAATCAGGTAAAAATCAAGCAGAAAGAGACTATTTTAACAGAGAAATAAAAAGTAACCAGACTCAGTTATTTGCTATTCATACGACTTCAATGATCATCATAGTTTAAAACAATTTTTAGCCTTAATTCATTCAACAACCCTGTATCTAATATACAATGCACTATTCTTCCAAATATTTTTATCTCTAAACGATTTTGCTTGTGACCTTTTCCATAAAGTGATATATTATTTTGACATAAAAAAATAGCTATGACTTTTTGGATCCTCCAAAATGTTTTTATAATATTGCCTATGTTTATAATGATAAGTAAAATTTGATTGGTACATAATCAATGAAACTGGTGAAGAGTACAAACTTTTATTTTCGGACAACCACTCCTTTTTGTTAAAGATAAAATGGAAAAACATGAAAAACAAAATTACGATAAATCTTCTTGTTGATATCATGATGTTGGTAACAATAGGTATAGTTAGCATAAGTGGATTCATATTGGAAATTGTTATCCCCTCCCGTTACGCCGTCAAACATGAAGGAGCATATTCATGCGCTTCACAATTATGGGGACTGGGAAGACATGAATGGGGAAATATACATCTATGGGCTGGAATAATCCTGATCATCTTACTGGCTATTCATATTTTGTTACATATGAAAATGATAAATTCGTTCTTAAAGAAAATATGTCCCAACCATATATCAAGAGCAATATGCTACATTTTGTTAATGATAATATTGCTAACAACATTCATTCCTTGGCTTTGTTTATTCTGACGAGGTGTAAATGAAACGGTTACTAAATAAAAGAAATCATCTTTAACCTTCAGCAGAGTTTACTCATGGATTTCAAATTAATTACATCTATTATATTTCTAATATGAGCATATTAAGTTCATTTTATCTTCAGAAGGAAGCGGTGTAGCTACAATTTTCTCCCTCTCTCACCCCCTCAAACTCTTATAGATGAGAATAAATTGAAGCACGGAGATTGCACCAGTACTAAATGGTGCACATAAGCTTCAAACAAGATTAAACAATTTCCGGGTTGATCCCAATACTTAGAAGATCATTGGGAGATTCAATTCGAAGGATAGCAGCGGTATCGGTAATTATCACAGCTACAGTCTGGGTAATGAAAGTATGACAGCCTATCAAAGAGCCAAGTCAGGACGAAGAGTCTTGATAACGGCTCTTTATTTTTTCTTCTCCTTCCCTCTTCACCTTAAACCCTTATATATGACAAGAATAAGAAATAAGAATAAAAGACAAGAGAACAAGAACATATTATTAACCAACAACAAAAAACAAGAAAAAAAATGAAACATTTAATGAAAGGAATCAGAATCGCAGCATACATTGCTGAGATCATTGTGGCAGGTTCAACTATTGTGGAACTTGTAGAGAAGTATAGTGGCAGGAGCAAACGTAAATCCGCCGCAAGTAAAGTTGATACAGGCAATGTAGCAACTGAAAACCCATAGAACGTCTAGTGAATGGATTATGATAAGGCACAGGACGTAATTATAACAATCCTTGAGGTAACCACATCCATACTCAAGGGAATCAAGAAGCTAAGAGGAATATTTGTAAAAGCAAAGAAATGAACCTCTTGGCTTTTTCTTTTATCGGATTTTATTAACTAATTAAAAACTATAAAAATATGGAAACAACCAATTTATTATTACCATCCACAATGATGACAAGAATGGGTATGATCAACCCAACCTTTATCGAAGATGCAGTAATCGTATCGGAAAAGGAACAGGAGAAGGAACATTCCAATTTTATTGAATCAAACACTTCAGGCATTACACTTGAAGAACTGGAAACGAACTGTATTGTACCCAGCTTTGGAGACAATCAGCTTACAATCAGCCACCAGACTTTTATACACCGTATTGAGGAGGCGGCAAGCATGTTTTTTGCAGGAGAAACTTTCGGTAATACGGAAATCAGAGTCTCACACAAGATTTTAGGCAGACATCCTTCCGCACTGACAAAGAGGAAGGAAGAACTCAAACCTGAAGACGAAACCATCTATTATCAGAGAATGGCATTCTGTTTTCATATCCGAACCATATGTCGAGAAATGAACGGTGAGGAAGTGCATCTTTGTATCGGCGGCGTAAGAAGCCTGAACGAAGAGAACCTGTACGGGAAAAAATCCCCTGAAAAATTTAAAATCTTTATCGGATGGAGAGTCAGGGTATGCAGTAATCTTATGCTGACATGTGACGGCTTGACAGGACGTCTGGAAGTTATGAGCGACACGGATATTTATATAGCCGCACTAAAACTGTTTCAGACATTCAATCCCGAACAAAATTTGAGACTTCTTGAAGACCTGGGAAGAACGATGATTTCACAGGAACAGTTCTGCCAGATAATCGGACGTTTACGGCTTTACCAGGTTTTACCGACATCACGGATGAAAGAATTGCCGAAAGTTATCCTGGGTGATTCAAACATCAATGCAGCTACCAAAGGCTATATTGACAACCCCAACTTCGGCTTACGCGGAAGAGCAAAAATTTCATGCTGGGACCTGATGCAGCTTCTTAACGAGGCGGCCAAACAGTCCTATATCGACAAATTCCTCGAAAGGAATCAGAATGCCACAGATTTTGCGGTAGGCATTCAGAAAGCCCTAACTGGGGAAGACACAGAAAACTACGGATGGTTCCTAGGATAGGCCGGAACATCTAAAAATCCTATGAAGGGAGAAAGATCTAAAAATAACAAACAAGGTCTTTCTCCCTTCTTTTGTTAAATTAAAATCAGAAAGGAGAAAATCGTATGAAAACAGCATGTATACAGGACATATACCATTGTGACACCTGTAAATCAGCACTAGACGAGCACGGAAGGAATTGCAGGTACGGGATGTTATTTCCCCTGCTTCTTTTAATGGGAAACTTTAAAAAGTGCATGAATTATGAATTTGATGCGGAGAAGGTGGAACTTCAGTTGCTAAGAAAAGAAAATGAACGGACAGAGCACATCGGTGAGTAAAACGGGAATGGTTCTGAATAAAATGGAAAGGAATAAAGTATGGCACATTACACCTTCGATATAATCAAATATACCTTAATTACCGAAGAGGGGGAAACGTACAAGGACTTCATAGAAATGATGCCCTCGCTGACGGTACAAGCAACAAATTATATTGCAGCCACTTTAAAAGCCGAAAAGGCATATCCGTCAGATAAATATGTACACCAGCTCATTGATACTGACGCAGAAAAATGGCCGTTCAATGCAGCTATATTTTAACTAAAAACGAATCAGAAAGAAAAATGGAAAGATTTGAAATTGAAAACAGCAGAGAGTTCAAGGCGGCACAGGAATTGGCAAGGGCCTTGAATGATTACGGGTGGAATGAAAAACGATTCGCACTTGCAACGACAACATTTCACCAAACCCTACAACAGACATTATTCAGGACTATTGTAGAGATATTGAAAGTGTATGCAGATCCTCAAAGAAGGACGGACCTAAGAAATGAAGCATCAAAAAAAGGTGCAAAAAAGTTAATGGAAGTGCTGGAAGAACTACATATTCCATTCATTTGAGAGACGGTTGAAACATACCGGAATTATATCTGAGGAGGATATCACAATCAACGTGGTGTCCTCCTTTTTTATTTACCAACATTTTAAAACAAGAAAGATTATGTTATATTACAAATTTAAAAATTATGAAGAATTCAAGGACATGTTTGGAATTATCAAGCATGGAAACGGGGTATGCAGCAGAAAAAACAAGATACTGCTGGCATATATCAGGAACAAGAGATTACTGCATGAAGCAATAGAGACAAACAACTATACGCTGCTTCATATTTCCTCAATGGCGGAATTGAAGAAGACCATTACCCGGACAATAATTATAAGCGGGCACTCAGATATGTCATTACATTATGTCCTGGAGCTGGATGGAGACTTTTTTTACTCCAGGAACTTTGAAACGGACGATCTGAAAGGGTTGTGTGAGGACGGGGATACCAGGTCAATCCGCTACATTAATCATGAAAACGGAGGGAAAGCATTTAAAATGAAAGCGGGAAAGTTATACCGCTCCCTCATACTGGAAACAGAATTTGGTAAAACCCTTCCGGAACAGGTAGTGACTTACCTGTGTGAGGAATTCTCGGCGGACTGGCAGACTTATACAACGGGGCAGCTCCCTAAAAACAAGTTATGCGTGGACAAGAATTTCGAGAAGATATACTCATCCTCCTGTTGTGCGGGAGATTTTCATTCCTGCATGGTAGATCGGAATAATCATTATTTCTATACGGACTCTGTCGATGCAAGCGCGGCATACCTGACCAATGAAGAAGGAAAGGTGACAGCAAGGTGTGTCATCTACAACAAGGTTACAGACCAGGATGGAAAAATATGGAGACTGGCGGAAAGACAATACGCTACGGATGAAAGTAATACCCTCAAACGTGCTTTAATAGATGCCCTGATTAAGGGAGGACACATTGACGGTTACAAGAAAGTCGGTGCCGGATGTGGTGATTCAAGGGCTTTTGTTGACCTGGAGGAGAATTCATTGTCAGACAGGAAATTCAGGATAGAATGTGACCTGGACTATGACGATACCTTAAGCTATCAGGATTCATTCAAATGGTACAATGAATCTAAAGGAACGGCGGACAATTACGGAAGTGGCGACATCGCACTTGATATTACTGACGGTTCTTTGAATGGTGAGGAGGAATACGATGATTTCCACGAATACCATTGCAATGAAACCAGACTCGTATATTATCACGGACGCGAGTATTACTGTGACGTGGAGAATCTGGATGAATTTACATGGATAGAAAAGTATGACGAATACCACCATGACTCCGACATACTATCATGCTCCGAATGTGAAGAGAATTTTCTGAAGGAGGATAAATACTATTCAGAAATAACGGAAGAGGATTATTGTTGTGAAAAATGCCGGAAGAAAGCGGAACAGAAATACAAAAAGGAAAACTGGCATTATTCCGACTATGATGAGGAATACTATGAGCATGTAGAAGACATAACCATATACCGGGTATGGAACAATATCCTCTGTGAATATGAAAGAAAGACAATATCCGTAGAGTCGGCACAAAGACTGCTGGAAGCGGGAGAACTTCATAAATTGAATGACATGCTTTATGACGGGATAGATAAGGAAACAGGACTGCCTTATGCATACAAAATGAATGAAATAAATGTTTAACCCACAAAAAAATAAAAATTATGGAATTGCTTAAGAAATTATATAAGGTTTATAGCCCGAGCGGAAAAGAACGGGCGATGGTCAAGTTTATATGGAATTATACCAAGAGAATTACCGGTACTAAAGTTGAAATAGACGCAGCCGGGAACTTGTATATAACAAAGGGAGAAGCCGAATCATACCCTTGTATCGTAGCACACCTTGACCAGGTGCAGAGATTGCATTCAAAGGATTTCCTGCCTATTGAAACGGAAGAAATCATATTCGGTTACAGTTCCCGGAATAAAAGACAGGAAGGACTCGGAGCCGATGACAAGAACGGAATCTGGATAGCACTCAAATGTCTGAAAAAGTATGACACCTTAAAACTGGTGTTCTTTGTCAGTGAAGAGATAGGATGTGTCGGTTCAGGAAAAGCGGTGATGGATTTTTTCAATGACTGCCGATTTGTTATACAGCCAGACAGACGGGGTTATCAGGATATTATTAATGAAATAGGTTGGACATCACTATGTTCTCCCGGGTTCCTAAAAGCTGCCGGATATAAAAAGTTCGGTTACAAGGAAACACATGGAATGATGACGGATGTGCAGGAACTAAAGGAACGGGGGCTTCAGGTCAGTTGCATCAATCTTAGCTGTGGATATTACGAACCACATACGGACCATGAGTTTACGATAAAGAAAGACCTCATGAACTGCCTGTCACTGGTAGAACATATTATTGAGAATTGTACTGACACTTATCCACACCAACCTGAGATACCAGAAAGGCGATGGAGGAGTTATGATGAATTCGATGAAGCGACGGATGAAATATTTGCCCTGCTCGACCAGGGGGAGTTATGGAGCGCAGAAGACCTCTATTATATCTACCACTCCGTTTTCCCACAACTGGACATGGAAGACTATCAGAGAATTTACACTGAATATTACAACTTAAATACAATCGAATATGGAGAACAAAAATTATGATTTGAAACTGGCCGGATATATATGGTCAATCTTAAAGACACAACCCATTATAGTTATGTCGTGGGGAGTAGATATGGACACGATAAAACCGGTCGAAGGAGGACTGGAATTTCATGTACAGGGATTCAAGCATACGGGAATGGTACGAATCATTCTCGATGAAGGAAAGGATCTCTTTAAAGTACATCTTATCCCTGACTCTGAAGGAGAAAGAAAAATAATAGAAGACGTTTATTTTGATATGCTCGTTTCTGTGATAGACGAGAATGTGGAGAAAACGGACGACTATGAGAAGAGGATTTCTGATACATATAATATTATAAGTTATTAGGGAATCTTTGAGGAATTCAGAATTTAGAAAGATGGCTTTCTGTGAAAAAGTAGAGCTTATAGGAACTCAAAATCTCACGGAAAGTCTTTTTTATGTAATAATATGACCGGTTCCATAGATTAGACGACCATCTAGTCAGCGGAACTACTGTTAAAACTATTAAAATTTAAATTCAATGAACAATCAATATATAGCTTATCTTCGGGTAAGCACACAGAAACAAGGATATTCAGGACTGGGACTTGAAGCACAAAGGGAAATTATACAGAAATATCTTCGTGACAAAACTCCGGTTGCTGAATTTGTTGAAATTGAATCAGGTCGAAAAAAGGACAGGCCCAAACTTAAAGAGGCATTAAGCCTTTGCAGAAAAACAGAAGCGACACTGATCGTTGCCAAATTGGACCGGTTGGCAAGAAATGTTTCCTTCCTGTCAAATCTTCTGGAGAATGATGTGGAGATCGTGTTTTGTGATTTCCCGCAAGCCAATAAAATGGTGTTGCATATCCTGTCGGCAATCTCACAATACGAAGCGGAACTTATAGCGGCAAGAACAAAATCCGCCCTGCAGGCAAAGAAAACAAGGGGATTCAGGCTGGGTAATCCGGAACACTTAATGGACAAACATGAACAGGCAATTCAGAACAGTATCAGAACCTGCAGGGAGAAAGCGGATAACAATCCCAATAACAGGAGAGCTGTCGCCATGTTGCGTACATTAGTAAAAGAGGAACATACCCTGCAGGAGATAGCGGATATTCTTAATAAAGAAGGATTTGTAACGTCTAAAGGATACAGGTTTTACAAATCAACGGTTTACAAATTAATCAGAAGGTATAATCTGAAATAAGAAAGTTTATAATCTGTTATATGATAATCAATGGTAACATGAGTTTGGGGTAATAGAAAATCTTTATAAGAAGAGAAGCTGAGGGATGCCCCGGCTTCTTTTTTTTCTTTCTTCATCGGGTAAGTCGGAGACAGAGAGTATACGATAGTAAATACATAGCCAGTAGGGACAGTGTAGATGTTATAAAATATATACAAAAATGTACTTCTATTATAAAATGTACACGATTTGCACACTCTTTTATAACACTTTTATCTCCTTCCAGGAGTTATGTAATCATCACTCACTCCGTTCACTTACTCTTTGCCTCCGGCTAACCCCAAGAAATAGAGATACCGTCAATCTTATTATATGTAAATATTGAAAATCTCTGAACTGTCAGGATTATACTTCTAAATACAATACTGGCATCAATGTTTAATTTCCGACTGATCTCACGGGGCACTTTAAATGTAGGTCCATATTTGCTGGAAATATAGCCTTTGATATCGGCAAAACAAGTCCACTCACTTCGTTTAATAATAGTATCTTGTAAGGCAACTTGATGCTTTTCGGCAGATTCTTTCAATACCTGTTCAGTAAATATTCTCATGGAACTCGGTTTGGATTCATAAAGATAATGGCTTGATTCTATTTCTCAAAATTATATTCAAATATTCAGAATTGTATTTAAGTGAAGCAAACAATTACAAGATAAATGGAGTTCTGGAAGGTTATCCTTGACCGGGTCAGGTGAGGGCAGAGAATACGTGGCAGGTATATAACCGATGAGGTGGAATATTTGTTTACAAAAGTGTGCTTCTGTTGTGAAATTATAAAGCGGAACCTGACAATATAAATGTAGAAATAATCGGATGTAAATCAAGAGGAAGAGAGCATCTGTAACAGAAAATAAGGGATGAAGCCGTTTTTTATGGCAAAGTTGTGTATGTATAAATCAAATAACGGGTATTTTATTTGGAACAATAAACAAAAATTCCTATTTTTGCGACATGAATAAAACAAAATTACATATAATCCTAGTTTACCTTAAGAAAATTCTAAGAAAAAAGGTGAAAATAGTTATAAGTTTTTTTGAGAGATTTCAAAAAGAACAATTTTGCATTCAGTCATGAATGTCCTATTAGTTCCTTGGGTTTCTTTCAAAAATGTTTTTGTTTATATCATATCATTTGAGAAAGAAATAAAAAAATAGAAAAGATAATTAATCAAATGTTTAATATTGGCTATAATAAAAATGAAATAGAGTTTATATAAAAATTATATATAGAGAGAAATTAATTGGGACATAAATGACTAGAACAATAGTTGTTTATGTCCTTTTTTTATTATCAATAAAGAATTAAGAAAATATGAATTCATTATTAAAACACATAATAGAGAAAAGCGCAATTGGCATATTGTTATATGCTGGAAAACGTCTTATAGATAAAGGCATAATATGGTGGGATGAAAGAGAGAAGAAAAAAGAAGCAATACCGGCTGATGAAACAAGCCCGGCTGATCATACTACTGAAAAGTCGGATAAAACTATTACCCCCGTTTCGATGAAAGAAATCATAGAGCGTAACAAGGGACAAAGCGCAGCGTCCCACCAACGAGGCCTTTTCGCTCCGGGAGAACTCCATGTAATCTGTGCGCAGACAGGTATGGGAAAATCTATTTTTGCAGTAGAAATGGGTCTGGCGATGGCTGGGGGTAAAGAATCCGAGCCCTATGCGATAGTTAAGAGCATATTGGGTGATAAGTGGGACGTCACGAAGCAGAGGGTGGAGTACCTTGACGGAGAAAACGGTGAGGACGAACTGTATGAACGTTATGGGAGAGGAGATGTCAATTATCCCGACACTTTTACCGTGGTTCCTTCCGGAGAGATATCATCCATTGATGACTTGGAAAAGTACATCCGTCAGCGTGCGGAAGAAAGCAAATACAGGGAAGACCGCACGATCATCATTGACCATCCCGGATGTTATGATGGAAGCGACAATCCCCATCGTATGCAGAAGTTTTATAAATCCCTGAAAAGCATTATAGTAAACTATCGGCAGGGAGGTCATTGTCTGACTGTCTTTGTTCTGAGCTTCGTTAAGACAGACAAGCCATGGAAACCTGTATACTCGGAGGATATTATAGGTACGAAGGAACTCAAGAATATAGCCCATACGATCGTCGCCTTGTGCCCGTGTCGGAAGGGAGGAGAATACCGTTTCCTTAAGGTTGTCAAATCGAGGAGCGGGGAGAAAAATGAAGAGGTGCCTGTTCTTAAGATCAGCAAAGAGGGTGGGCTGTTTCTTCACTTTGTCGGCAGAATGAATGAAAAGGATGCGTTACCCTTACCTGTGAAATCCCGGAAAACTCCCGTTACTTCTCCCGATCTCAAGCAAGATATCTTTGAAGTCACCGGACCCTCTATTGCTTCAAGTGAGTCGGTTCTCCAGGATGAGAAGCCTGAAACGGTGGAGGAGGTAACCGGTTCTGCTGTGAAACCGAACAAACGCAGAAAGGTAACATCTGGGATATTACAGCGTATGAAGCAAATGTACAAAGAAGGGCTGAAACAGGGGGAAATAGCCAAAGCCTTGGGTTTGTGCAGAAAAACTGTCAATAAGTACCTGCAATGTATCAACCAGGAAGAGCCTCAGTGTAACCTGTCACCATTGCTCTGCTGATACCCATTCCTACAGGAAGCGTCCTTTCCTCTCTTGTAACCTATTTATGTTTTTGTAAATAGGTTACAATATTGACAAGGATAAGGTACCAGTATTATCTTTTCCTTCAATGTTCATTCTGGATCGGCTATGCTGAATTGTCACAGAATTTCCGGGATGCGTATTGTTATTGTATCATGTGATGAAGCTGATCTGTGCAGATTTCGTGTTTGAAATGGCTAAAGGCAAATACTATATTATGCAAGATATCAAAGCTTGCTTCTCTTTATATTCTTTGGAATTATCGTCGTGTAACCTGTTATGTGAAGCATATGGAAGGCATACTCTAATAGACTATAATCTATACTATTTGGGAATAAATAATAGGTCACAGTTGCATGTAATACTTTAATAATCAAAGGAAAATGTCTTGTAAATTACAGCTTATGTTATAGCTAGAGCCATTATATAAAAGATAAGTACTCAGGTTTATTTCTCGACAGGTTCTACTTCGGCATTTTATATTATCAGGGAAGTATAGTTTGTTCCTGTTTGAAGATAAATACTCTAAGTTAAAATAAAGAGGGGCTCAATTTTTGCAATAAGCATAAGAAATCGACATGTAGAAAAGAAATTTTTCTGCAAATATTATTGTACGGATAAAATCTTTCTCAGCAATGAACTGTATTTTAATGTTTTTTTATAATTGTAGGCTTTTTATAGCTCTGGTTGTGATCATTAATATCTGTCCATTCAATATCATTCTTCGCTATAGCTGATGTTATTATGGGGTGTGGTAGTTTTATGAGTTCGGATATGTTAATAAAGAGTAAAAGTTTAGATGCTTATTCTATTTTTTATCTTTCTGGAAAAACTTTTGTGTCACCTGAACTATATTTTATCTGACAGTAGAAAAGATAACCCTGAGTTTGGCTTAGTACATAGTAATATTCTCTTTATCCACATTTCGAATCTCAACGAATAATACCTAAATGCTTTACGTTTCCTGTTCCAGTATAACTATATTTTATTTATTATACAGACGAGTTGCTTAATTCATAAAATGAACATATAGTACACAGAAAACATTGGCAATAGTGAAATATTACCTATGTATGTTGCTTACTTCGATGATACCCGTTTAATTGGGATAAGAATCTTCTTGCTTCCACTAAATCTGCACTTGAAAAAAGAATCAGCACCACATCCCCACTTCCTTGACCGATGTGTACAAACAGCAGATTGTTTGTCAAGGAAGTGGATGCAATATAGAAACGGTCAACTTGTCCATCTACGGTTGCCTCAAACGCAAGCAATTCCTTTGGGAGTTTGGAAAGTACGTTTATTACCTTCTCACGACAGGAAGAGTTGGGATGTGCGCACACTGTCGCTTCTTCGAAGCTTTCGGGAAAGCCGTATCTGTCACTCTCGTATTTTTCTATTTCAAAGCGGTCTATCTCGGAAACCTTGTCGAATGCTTCTCGTAAGTCCAACGGACGTTTGCATGACCACAAGCAGATTGTCAGGCAGCAAAGCGCTATCAGGACTTTATGCCTATGTTTTAAGAATATAGTCTTCATATTTTTACTATTTATCTAATCAATTCTTAAAGGTGTTTTACAATTTCTATTTTTTTTTGTTTGTTCTTTATTTTCCAAGTTATAATTTTTATTATATCCCATAATATAGAAAAAGTAGTTGATAGCAAAATAGATAGAATCGCAGCAAGGAATAGCATTAACAGATCGTGTTTACTTTTATTCTCCAAACTATCTGCAAGAATATGTATTCCATGTGACTGAATGTTTTTCAACTTACTTACATCATAGTATTCTATGGTTGACAATGTACGCACATCAGGTTCAGGGTAGATGGTTACAAAGTCTGTAGGTTCATTCATACGAATGATTAATGTTGATTTCGGAACATCCTGCAAGTGTTTGCTTTTCCACCGCAAATTGAAGTTTATACATAATCTGTAAATATTGTTAGGATCAAACCATCTTGTTGAATTTTTAACTGCAAGATTATTCATTACTTCAATTTCATCACGACTTTTTTGATTTTTAATAGGAATAAAGACCTTATACGTATCTATTTTTTGTTGCTCCGTAACATTACCATGTTCGTGAAAGACATGCTTATTTCCATCATAGTCATAATTATTCGTAATTTTCTCATAATTTATATTCTTCGAATACTTTGTTTCCATTAAACTACGAATCTGAATCACGGCACTAATGGAGTCCATACGCTTTCCTTTGTTTATGTGAACTTCTTTTAAACCATCCGAACAATGAATAGGTCGTTCGGCAATAATGTTGGCATAGGTATTGGTTGTAATCTGTTGTACTGATTTCCATACGAATTGCTTTGTATCCTTCAACATTGAAATATCAATTCCTATGGTATCAATACGATAGTATCCATCTAAGACTGCCACTTCACTATCAATGGTATATTCTATATTATGGGTCGCTTTAAAGAACCATGTAGTGAGATGGCATATAAGAGAAATACAGATTGCTAATTTTATGATACAAACTAATAAAGTCCTATCTATATGCAATTTGCCAAATAGCTTCATAACTACTGCATAAGCTTTTGATAAGCATATTTTATAAATACACCTTATGTGAAAAACACCTTTTCTAAGGATTATAAGGTATTTAAGGAACTTCTTTTTGCGGTCATTATTGATAAGCTTCATAATACAAACAAAGCGTTACATAATCCATTCTTTTTTGATTAATGCGTATCGCATTGTCCCATTAATAAAAGTTTTAATCCAAACCATTCTCTCCGAGAAATCACAGTCTTGACTATATAAAATACCAGGTGGTATTATTTCGTTCCCTTTATTATCTATATATCCGCCATCTACACATGCCAAACCATCATGAAAAGGTTTTATGTCTCGATATTTATTAGGTGGAACAATGACTTCTCCTTTTTTATTGATAAAATACTGAGAACCTAAAAACTCTTTTGAAACCAGAACTAAACCATCTGAGAAACTCTCAGAATGAAAGCGAAAGCTATATTTACAAGGAATTACTATTTCCCCTGTTTTATCAATGAACCCTATTTTATCATTGATTTCTACAGATGCTAATCCTTCAGAAAAACTCCCCGCCAAACTATATTTACAAGAGATTACTATTTCTCCCAATTGATTGATAAATCCATATTTACCGCCAATCTGTATATTAGCTAATCCTTCTGAGAAATGCCCTGCATAATCAAATTGACAAGGTATAACTTCATTTCCTGTTTTATCAATAAAACCATACTTGTAGTCAGAGTTCAATACAGCTGCAAAACCTTCTTTAAAGTTGCGGACTCCTCCTGAATATAGAACATTGATTGTTTCTTTTCCGTCTGTATTTATGTATGCAATGCTTCTCTTTTGACTATCTTTCAAGACACAAGTTAGTCCATCTGAAAATCCAGATGATGATATTTCGTGATAATCATAGCTTGGCAAATCTTGGATATTGCCTGATTTATCAATTTGATACGCTTTTTTATTTTTATCATAAGCAAAAGCCAAACCTTCTACAAAATGACCACAAAAATCATACTCGCAAGGTACAACCAATTCCATTTGTTCGTTAACGAACCCGTATTTTTTCGTTTTCTTATCACGTACTCTGATTCTCCCTTCACGGAGTGAAGATAACTCATATATAATTTCGAGAGCCTTTTTCTTTTCTGCAATTCTTTTTGGCGTAACATAAGTATCTATGAACATTTGACGGTCAATAATATCTGAACCGTTAAACTTGTCATTTAACTGCATGATATAACTGATGAACGGTGTCCCACTTTTTACTATAGGAAGACTAACTACTATATGATCTATGCTGTCAGTTATTTTACTCAACGTAAAACGCAAACGTTTCATTAGAACACAAGCTATCATGTCTTCATAAAGAAGTTTCTCCATAAAAAACAGATGTTGAGATGAAATCTTCCCCAGCTCCCTATAAATAGGATTCTCATGATGAGACAACCAATCAAAATAAGCAAAAGGGATATTGATTTCAAAGCGTTGGCCTTGCATATCATCTATAGCCAGTAGATCTGTAAGGATATTTTCCCTCTGGGTTGTAATTGCGCTATAGATTTCAGGAGAAGAACCTTTAAAATCGGATACTATCTTCCCCGGAAAAGGAACAGATTGGGTTATTGAACATTCTCCCAATAGCCTTTTTCCCAGGAGAGTACAAAAATAACTCTCTAAGTTGAAGTCTTTCACGATAATCTCATCACATGCTTCAGGCAGTGGAGATGAATCCAAGCGTATATATAAAATCTTCTTTTCACTCATTTTACAAACCAATGTTTATTTATATAGTCATACTCAGCTTCTGAATGTAGTTGCACACGAGCCATACCGTCAGAGAAGGGAAATGCATCGTTATAGATAAAAGGAATTATTTCATTATTGTATTTATCAATATATCCCCACTTGTCTCCTTTTTTCACACAAGCCAATCCGTCAGAATAGGAACAGGCATCTTCATAAATAAAAGGTATCGTTATCTCTCCTTTTCTATTAATATATCCATATTTACCTTGTCTACAAACCAGAGCAATAGCTTCAGTTAGTGGATATGCTTCATCATAAATACATGGCGTAACCACTTGACCATCTTTATCAATATAACCCCACTTATTCATATATTTTACACAGACTATTCCTTCCGAGAAATAGCTTGTTTCCTCATATTTACAGGGTATTTGTTCTTCTCCAAACATATTGATAAATCCGTACTTGTTATTCTTTTCAACTCCAGCAAGTCCTTCATGAAAAGAAAAATAACTTTCATGAGAATCGCATAAGACATGGATATTATCGTCTTTATCAATAAAATATAAGTCGGAATCTTCTTCTACAAGTGCCAATTCTAATGGGGCAGGATACCCTGAAAAATCAGCAGCAAAGTCATATTTGCACTCTATCTTTTCTCTTCCTTGTTTGTTCACAAATCCCCATTTTCCATTGGACTTCACACGAGCCATTCCATTCAAAAAGTCACCGACCTCCTCATATTTACATGGGATGATATTTCTTCCCTTATCATCAATAAATCCCCATTTATTCCCGTGTTGGACAGCAGCTAATCCCTCAGAATAGTCATGTGCATCAAAAAAAAGTTCAGAAAGACTATGTTGGCAGAATTTACCTTGATTATCTATAAAGGTTAACCAACCACCACTGTCGTATCGGGTAAAACCATCATGGAAATCATATTTTGCATTACCTAATCCATTAAAAACATTTTTGTTCCAACCATTTCTAATTCCGATGTACGGTGTTTCGAACTGCAAACAAATATCTTCTATGCAATTACCAGAATAAAGTGGAAATGGTAATGAGATATATTCTATCTCTTCTCTGTTCTTTTTCAGAAAGAACGTCACCTTTTTTATCAAGAAATTGACTATGATTTCATTGTATAGGGATTCCATATCGCATAGGATAGAAAGATACGCATTCAAATTCCTACCAATTTCTTGAAAACAAACGTTCTCATGCTGATAGAGCCAATTACAAAACGATGAAGGTAATAGGATTGTCAAATTATCATCTTCATTATATACTTTGTTTATTAAGTGTGATATAACCTTTTCCCATTGTTTAATAATACTACGGTAATCCTCTTTATTGTACTTGGCAAAATCTGTCAACAATTCTCCCGGATATTTGAAGTCTCCAACAGAACTTGTTGTTTTCAATAAAACCCTTCCCAAGAAGCTACAAAAGTAATATTCCAAATTACAATCTAAACAGACTACTTCATTTGCTTCTTTAGGAATGGGAGAAGAATCTATGCGAATACATAATATTTTTTTCATCGTTATAATATGGTAATTCCTTTTCTGTCTGTTGTTATTTCTATTAGTGCATACTTGTTATTTCGCTTGATAACTCCATATCTTCGGTAGTTATTGCCTTCGCCGCTAAAAGGAGAAACATCATCTAAGATACAAGGAATTAATTCTTTCCCATCCAAATTAAGAATGCCATATTTCTTTCCTCTTGATACAATCAATAAATCTTTTGAATATATCCTATTTACATAGCTGTCACAATTGTAACTACATGGCCAAATTTCTTTACCTTGCCTATCTATAAGCCCGATTTTTCCATCTTTATGTGCCACTGCAACCCCATTACAGAAATCACCAATGCTATCATAGGAAAGATTATAGAACAGAATATTCCCTTTTTCATCTATATGCATCTTTTTTCCATTATATGTAACTCTTGCCACTCCCTCCCTATCAAAGAGACCAGCATCATCGTATATAAAAGGTATGACTTCTTCACTCTTATTATTGAGATAGCCATATTTTCCTTGTTTTTTTGCAAGCATCAAATCACCAATACCCGATATGTATTCATAAATAAAAGGAACCATTTCTTTCCCTAGTTTATTTATCATTCCATATCTCCCATTCTTACGAACACATGCAATTCCTGCCTTATTAAAATTATCTGGTTTAGAGTCGTATTGGGTATTTATGACTTCATCTCCAGATTCATTAATAAAACCATATTTACCATTATGAGCAGATCTAACTATAGCCATTTCGTTACAAAAATTATAGACTTTTTTATATCTCAAATAACCATATCGTTTATAGAAGGTTGCAACATCTTGACGTCCATCTTTATATACTATAATGTGGAATTCGGAATCACTATCAATCCTATCAAAGATACAAGGTAAATATACGCTGCCATCGTTTTTTATAATACCTTTTTTAGAGTTTAACGTTATGAAATAATAATCATCAAATCCATAGCCACTAAACCCAGGGTTTTCATATACAAAAGGTATTCTTATTTTGTTATTTATATCAATTGTTCCCCATTTCCCATTTAATTTTGCCCATGCGTATTCTCCTTGAAAATAACAGATATCTTCATAATTTCCGAAAGGAATAATGACCTCATTATCAATACCAATACATCCCATTTTATTTCCTATACGTGCGTAAGCTGTTAACTTTTTTGAAGATGATTCTTTGTAGAATGTAGAAATACAATCATATACACATGGTATGATTTCAACACCATCCTCGTTGATAGTTCCCCATTTATTTAGTTTTCGAACATTAGCATATCCGTGAACCAAAGACGAACATTCATTATAGACACATTCAAGCATCTTCTTTCCATAAATAAATACTTTATTTGTTCCTTCTCTTTTTAGAATGGCAGAAATATTATTGGTCTCAACCTTGTCATAGGGAAGAAAAACACAAGATTGTTGCAAAGTTTTGACCTCGATATTATAAATGTCAATTAAATGTCGTATGTATGATTGTTCTCCTATACCATCAATACTAAAAACAATACATTTTACAATCGCTACATTCTTTTGTAAGAAGTATGATAGTTTCTTTAACAGAACAGAGTAGATAATCTCATATATTACTTGGGAACTTAGAATAGCTTTTCGTGAAACTTTTAGGAAAGCGCTTATTTTAAAGTATTCAGGGAATTCATTGCTGTCTAACCATTGACAATATAAAACGGGAAACTTAATCTCATATTCCCTGTTTTCGTCTTGTTGAGAAAGGATTAAAGACGCTAATATTCCTTCCCATTGTTGTATAATCTCTCTATATGCCTCTTTATCTAATTCCTCAAAATCAGCAATCAACTTGCCAGGATAAAGCATAGTTCCTGCTAGCCCTGCTTCTTCCAGCAATCTCTTCCCCAGCAAAGTACAGAAATAACTTTCCAAGTTGAAGTCTTTCACTATAATCTCATCACATGCTTCAGGAAGTGGCGATGAATCCAGACGTATATATAAAATCTTTCCCATACAGTTTTATCTTGATTGTTGCAGTTCAAATAGTTTCTGGCTTAACTTAGCATACAGTTGTGTATTAGTGGCATCCATATTTTTAAGTAAGCTTTCAAAGAACGGAATATCTTCTGCTGTCATACAGTCGCCATACAGACACTCCTCTACAATGTCGTTGAAATCATCCGCTACTATTTGATAATGCTTCTGCGCATATTCACGCCACAATTTCTCTACGACTTCCGTAGAAGAAGCCTCCGATAACTCCAATTGCTTTTTGACCGCTTCAAGCTGTGCATCCCGAATGCCTTCAATGGCTTTCAGCTCTATTTCTTCTTGCCGCAAGAAACGATAGGAACGCTCGTATTCGTCTGCAAGTTGTTGCCGCAACTCCTTATTCTTGTAGAGCGTGGGGAAATAAGTCTTAAACAGATTGGGAAGCAAAGGTTCCGCATCTACAGAACGGAGATGATGAATGTCCGCCAATGCTGCTAGGTTCAGACCTATTTGTGCGGAAAAACAATCTGCCAGCGGTGATAAATCCTGCAATGGTTCAATGGCAAATATGTTGTAAATGCCTAACGCCTCTATCTCGTCCAAACGGTTCTCCTGAATGCGTTGCTCGATGTGAAGTGCCTGATAGAGGTCTATGTTCCTCTTCAGTATCTTCTTTTTCTCTCTGAATCCCAATGCGTCCGAATCCATCAGGTTGTCAATCTCCGCAATGGCATCCAGTGCCTTCAGTGAACGGTCGTACACGGAACAAGCCAAAGCCACGTCAATGTTGATGGGGAAACTAAGTTCCGTCCGATGATGTTCCGTAGAGTTATAGCCGATGCCCCAGGAAGAGAACATCAAGCGAAAAGTCGTTCCGTCGAAACGAGGCTCTATCACGACACAAGGTATGTCTTTCAAAAAGAAATGCAAGGTTTCGCTGGCGTGCATACCGGGATTGGACTTGTCACTCCAAGCCGTGGGGAAGAACACGACCGGATGGTTACTGCTACGGTTATAATGCTGGGTAAAGAAACTTTCAATTCGTTGATAAACAGTGTCCCATATCTGGTCACTCAGCACTTTTCGGTTACGGATTTTTGAATCAACATGTACGGGTGCCACAAATATATTTAAAGCTTCGGGATGTGCCATTGCCCCTTTCACATCCTCAAAAACCTTCTCAATGGAAGTTTTTTGTCCTCCATCTTTTTCTGTAAAGCGGAGTAAAGATATCATATTGGCAGAACGATTCCTTAACAATACTAAAGGAGACACATTCAGAGGATAGTTCTTCAAGGCATCTTGCACCAAATGGTCTTCCAACATATTCCGTGCGTTCTCCTGTGCCACCAATATTTGTGTCTGCCTTGCCGCCTGAGCCTGAAAAAGTGCAATCTCACGAGTGTTTTTAATATTCTTCTCTGTAAGGTATTTCTGCAATTCTTCCCTTTGATTCTCTAAATTCTCTTGGAAATGCATTCGCTTCATTTCCAAACGTTCCTGAAAATCCATGCGTTGTTCTTCCATCTCCTGTTGCCATTTCTTTTGTTCCTGGAACAACTTGCCTTGTGGGGTATGTTTGAAAGGTACAACATAATCTATCAACTTGGAAGCAACAATGCCACCTCCTATACTACCTAAACCTAATATTGATAATAAATCCATCTTAATTCTATTTTTTATAATTATCTATCCGCATATTTTGCTTTTTGCATATACT
This sequence comes from Bacteroides faecis, assembly GCF_020091505.1. NCBI lineage: Bacteria > Pseudomonadati > Bacteroidota > Bacteroidia > Bacteroidales > Bacteroidaceae > Bacteroides > Bacteroides faecis. The sequence goes on from NZ_CP081916.1 coordinate 3,549,260, forward strand.
CATCGCCCCGTTGTCTCCATTTTTTTGCCTCATTCAAATTGTGTCGGATGTCATCGGGATCTTCGCAACGAGCCGCCTTTTTCTCGTAGTAGTCGGCTTCCTTATAACAGTTGTTGGCTTTCTCCACATATTCATCTGCACTCCACCCGGAACCGAAGGAAATTTTTTCCCCATGCGTCAAGTTGTGTGAAGAAGCGGAAACTACCCAAGAGTCGGATAAGTCATGTTCCTTCAAAAAATTCTCGAAACGTTCCATACAGTTATCAAACGTCAGAGGAACGCCTTGTTCCAGCATCTCTTCTGCCGTCTCTTTTCCAAAGTCGATTACGGCAGCTCTTATTTCACCGGATGGATGAGAATCGTTTTCCACAGTATCGCCGAGGGCATCCATCAAAGGTTGTGCATCAATGTCCTCGATGCCTGCATGGATTCCGGCAAAGAAATCGCAAGCCAGTTCTTGTTCTTTTCCCGTTAGAACACTGTTGTCTTGTAATACACGGTGCGCACATTCATGTGTGTACACAAGAGTCAGCGAATCTTTTCCACTGATACCCATTTCCATCATTTGTTGTCGACTGAATCCAAAGACATCATCATATATTGTATCGGTATCCTTGGGCCACACACATACAGATGTATCTCCAACAAAAGGGACATTAGGCAGGTTAAAGAAATCACAAGCCCGATGAATGGCACATGAAACCATCTCATCAGGTAAAATGAAGTCGTTATTCCCCTGTATCATCTCTTGCGTTTCATGCAAAAGAGAATCTAGTTGAACATCACCAGTATGTTCATATTCAAATTCTGTCATCTTATGTGCTTCATTACTTTCTACAAACTATAAATCATCAGGCAAACCATCCATCTCGTCTGGGGTGTCTATATTTATAGATTGATTATCGTCTGAAAAAATATCAGTGCCATGAGAGAAAATATCGTTATTTTCTTCAAGAACTTCCCATTCGGCAATATTATCTTGTGTAAAATCATCTCCATAGGGAGAAATGGAAGGGAAAAGATTGGTGGTATCAGAGAAAACAAGATCATTGAAGACATCAAAGCCGTTGAATAAATCATTTGTATTTATTGACGGTAAATTCATGTTGTCAATTGCCGATGCTTCAGACGAACTTATTTCAGAAGAACCGAAATCAACCATGGAAATCCCCGGCATATTCCATGTTTCTTTCAATGATTCGACAAAGTCCGCGTGTCCGGGGGAGTCAATCAGATTAGATTCCACAAAAGCTGATGTTGCAGCATCCAGCTTGCCATCCATATAGGCGGCTATCCATTCCTCGGAAACAGGGAGTTCTTTTATATCATCAAAATCAATCATAGCAAGCCCTCCTTCTTTAATATGGCATAGAACTGAGTCTTTGCCAATTTATGTTTATTATAGTAATTTTGCATAGTCATATCCAAAGCTACCGCAACCTCTTCATTTGTTTTCTCTTGCACATAGCGTAATTCGATGAGTTTGCGATACCGGGCATTCGGCATCTGCATGAGCAATGTTCGAACATCGGATTTATTCAACCTTGTAACATCCAAATCAATAGATAGATTTTCCAACGAAATTCTATCATCGTTCATATTGAAGTTTTCGTTTATATCCACTCTTTTGGCGTAAAGGCAGTGACAGTAATTAAGCGATACGACTTTCAGCCAAGAGTATAGTGACGACATGAATTTAAATCCGGCTAACTTACAAGTGCCGGTTTTCGGATGAATAGATAGGATGTGTATGTATATTTCCGATATAAAATCAATTGTGGTCTCACAGTCAGTATAGTACCTGCAATGAATGGCTTTAAACATAGGATAGCACTTCTTGTACAGAAACTCTTTTGTAATGTAAGTGTTCCTGTTCAAAATCGCCCTTACAATTTCTTGGTCTGTATAACTGTCTATTTTCATCATTGGGTCATCTTCACGTAAAAGAGGAATTTACGAATGCAAAGGTATAAAAAATGGTGCAGATTGAAGCCTTCTTCGGAGACGAAAACGGTTTGTCCTGTCCAAAAATATATAAATGTTAATCAAGATATTTTGTTGTTATCAAAAAATATATTTAGCGGTGGTTTTAATTTGAGTTTTTCTTTATATAGAGATAATATATTTTACTCAAAACATTCTCATTACATTTTTTTGTTTTTAGATTTAACTAAAGAGAGGCTATATAAAATTGTGTGCCGTTTCCCTATTATGTATATGTGTTTTCCACCTAATGAACACCTATATCTTGGTCTTCTAACAGCAGTGTAAAAGGATACCAATATATTGGTCTACCTCCTTGCCGCTTGTGATGAAGAAAGTTTATTTTAGCTTGATAGATTCATTGACTTTGTTAGGCTTGATTCTCTTTTTTTCTTTCGCTATCTTAATCTGTGTCCCTATATGGTCAAAATCCATTGTCGTCACATTTGAATACGATATCAGATGCGTACTGTCAATTTCTGAAAATATACCGTTATATGCTACGGCGGGCAGTAGTCTGGCTTTCCAGTACTGTATTTCATTCTCCGGTTAACACTAATGTAACTTCGATAGAAACTATATCAATTACGGAATTGACAGATATAGACTTGTCAATAGATTCGACTATTGGTATAGAAAAATGGAATTATTTTTTAACTAAAAAGCAAAAAGAATTTATAAATTCAAATATAAATGGAGCTGAACGTTTAGAGGGAGCTGCAGGTACTGGTAAAACTTTAACTATGATACTTAGATGTATCAATACATTAAAGTTAAAAGATAAACAAAATGAAGAATTTCATATTGCATTCATTACTCATACAATATCAACTAAAGAACAGATTCTTAATATTTTTAAAGCTAATTGTAGTGATATTGATAAATATTTAGATAAAGACTATTCTAATATCTCTTTATCCATTATTACTTTACAGGAATGGTGTATACAATACTTGGGTGGTTCTTTATCTTCAAATGAATACCTAGATCGTGATGCAATGGAATCAAAAGAGCTTCAACTTTTATATATTGAGCAAGCTTATTCACACGCAATTAGTACAGATTTTAAATCATATAAATCTATTTGTTCTGACAAGTTCATTTCATTCATAGAAAAAACGTCTATAAATAATTTATTTGAAATGCTTCAACATGAAATAGCAGTGACGATTAAAGGACGTGCTAATGAAAATTTAGACTGCTATAAACAATTACCAAGATTGCAATATTCTATTCCGTGTAGTAAGGAAGGAGATTTGGCTTTTTTGTTTTTAATTTTTCAATATTATCAAAAGAGTCTACAAGAAACAGGACAATTTGATTCTGATGATATCATTTTAACGGCTCTAGGGCAACTTAATACTCCTATTTGGCGAAGACGAAGAAATAAAGAAGGCTACAATGCTTTATTTATAGATGAAACTCATATGGTTAACTTAAATGAATTATCGATTTTCCATTTTTTAAATAAAGAAAAATGTAAGCAAAATATAATTTTTGCTATTGATAAGTCACAGGCATTAGGTGATAGGGGATTAAATGACACAGCTTTAAGTATTGCATTTGAATTAGACGCTGATTCTATAAAAGACTCACATAAATTAAATACTGTTTTCAGAAGTTCGCCTGATATTGTAAATTTGGCATTTAACATCCTATCTTCTGGTGCGACATTATTTACTACATTCGATAATCCATTAATTGATGCTAAATTTAATTTTACTGAACAAGAAGAAAAGAAATGTGTCGTCCCACATTATATTTTAAAAGAGAATGACTCTGAGATGAGCTCCTACGCTTTCTATAAAGCTGAAAGTATTTATCAAAACATAATATACAGCGATCCAAAATATTATTAATAGCTAGTAATGAGCGTTTATTAACTAGTATACAACGTTCTGCGAATGAATCAAATAAGCCAATTGAAATTTTAAAAAGTAGAGGAGATACTTCAATTGTAAAACAAGCAACTAGAAATGGGCGTTTTGTTCTAAGTTTAATTGATTTCGTAGGGGATTAGAATTTGATGCAGTAATAATAATAGGAGTTGATAAAGGAAGAGTTCCCGCATCTTCAGAAAGTATAGATTCTTTTCTTTTCTCCAATTATACTTGGCATAATAAGATGTATGTAGCAATAACACGTGGGAAATATATTGAAAATATTTTAGGAGACAAAAGTAGAAGAGAAAGTGACATTTTGGAAAATGCAATTCAAAATGGTTTATTAATAACTAGTGATAATTAATGTATGTAATAAATGTATCATATTTTACTATACCTCATGGAAAAGTTGCTTGGTTATTTCGGTTATGAAAGATCCAATTAGAGTAAAACTTCCGGATCAAGGGTCATATTCAAAAATCAATTGGGTCGTCCTATTATGATACATAAACCACATCCGGGAAATATCATCAAAGGTTACGCAATGAAACAAGTGTATAATGATTTGAAAGAAACTGGATTTATTAAATAAAGGAGGATGATTATGAATACATTAACTTACATAGGCTATAATTATAATTGGAACAGAATGGGATGATGAAAGTTCAGTTGAAAAAAATAGTTTTCGTATATCTCAATTTCAAGGAATGATTTTTGTAAGCGATTATCAGTGCTTTAAAGTAGAGCGAGATAAAGATATTATGGTTGCAAAGATTACTAATAGAACAGAATACTCAATTTTAGAACTATTAAAAAAGGACGGTTTTCCTGTTCCTAATCCTATTTTATACCTTGCTAATAATGTTGAACCTCTCAAAATCCTCTTATTTGAACAATATCTGTGTGGAAATGAATTGAGCTCAGATAGTTCTAAGGAAGCATGGCAAGAAACAGCTAATTAATTAGTAAAGCTGCATTTGAAGTATTGGGGAGCTGACAAGAATATAAGAATTTTTAATGCAATAACAAGCAATGAACAAGATTTCTTAAATGAAGTCGTGGAATATCTTAAATAATTTCTTGCAAAATAAAAATTATTTTGATAACTTGGCACGGTTTTCAATTTTGTCATGTTGATTATTCAGATGTAGTTTATTTGATTTTAATCGATATTTATATGAAAAAAGTATACTATACATTATTAATTATATTGTTTATAGCGTGTAGTGAAGAGGATAATTTGCCTGATAATATGTCACTACCTTCAGAAGAAGAGTATGAAACAGAATTGGTAAATCCTGATTATGTTAATATTGATCAGGAAACAACCCGACTTGTAGAGTGTGATCCCGATAAGGGAAGGTATACATTCACCTCAAATATGTCTACAGAAAAAATACGCCCGGGAAGTATTCTGACTGTTGATGCGGATACTATCGGATACATAGTTATAGTTCAAAGTGTAGAAAAAAAGGGAGAAAACATTTCTATAACAGCTACTCCTGGAAGCATGTGTGATATATTTGCTAATACAGATTTTGTATTGACCACATCTGACCATGGAAAGAGCAGGGCATACCCCTCAAACAATGTATATACTCCGGTTAAAATAGTATATCGTGACGAAAATGGAAAGGCACAAACACGCACAGTCTCACGTGAGGGAAGTCATATAACTGGCGATTTATGGGATTGGGAAAAAGATTTTGACGGAATGACATTTTATAAAGACGAAAATTCAAAAGTATATATGCAGAAAGCAAATTATGGTGTTAATATAGATTTGACAATGTATTTGAGTTTTGGTGGACGGACTGTCAATGAAGTAGTAAATAATGCTTGTAAACAATATAAAAGTAAAGCTCTTGAAGTCAGTGCAATGGTAGAAGGAAATGTTTATTCTAATTTTATACTTCGCGCAGATATTGCTGGTAAGATCCAATATCAAGAAAACGAAGATGAATTATGTAAGCATAATGTGTTTCGCCCGATTCTTGTATGGTTCAATGTCAATGGTGTACCGATTTGCGTAACTCTTAGTGCGGATTTATATAGAGGGGCTTCTATTGAAGCCAATGGGGAAATATCAGCTTATATGGGAGTACAAAATACAGCCACTGCAAATGTAGGCATTAAATGGTCACAGAACGATGGGATTTCACCTGTTAAAGAGATAACATCCGATGAAAAAGCCATTTATCCAACTATTGAAGGAAAAGGAAGTATTACGGCAAAGGCATGGCTTTATCCGAGAATTCACGTTACCTTATATGATTTGCTTGGTCCTTCATTCGACATAAAACCTTACATTGGAAGCCAATTGAAAGGAGGTTTCAGAAAGACACTGCTTGATCCTTCAAACGATTATTGTGCATGGGCATTGAGAAATTTTACGGGAATGGATATTGAATCCGGGCTTAGTTTAATGTTTATGAATTATGAAGTGGAACATTTAACGACCGGTTCTCTTAATGTTTTTGAGAAAGACCTGTTTTGTTCTCCTACTGATATTCATATATATAAAGCCAGTTCTAATGAAATTGTGAAAGACTGTCCCATTACTGTTTCGTTTGAAGTATATGATACTGATTATTTGTTAGGTAAGTCTTCTCCAACGATATTGCCGCAGTTTGTGACTTTTGAGTCAGAAGGTAGGTTATCATCAAAATACGGGATAGCAGAGAACGGAATAGTAACAGTAACATGGACACCGTCGATGGATAATGATATGTTGAAAGCTGTTTTATATAATGAGGCAGGTAAAGTTATCAAAGAGGCTGTTTGGGGCGGTAATGATGCTGTGGATTTAGGATTAAGTGTGAAGTGGGCACCACAGAATTTAGGAGCATCAGTTCCGGAAGAAATAGGTGACTTTTTTGCATGGGCAGAAACAGCTCCACGTAATCCCGAACATTATGATATATTTGATTATATATATGACAATAATCTTCCACTTCAACATATAAGTGGAACGTCTTATGATGCTGCTACTGTGAGAAAAGGAGGGCATTGGCGTATGCCAACAGATGCTGAAGTAAGTGAATTGGAGCATAAATGTACCCGAAAGGAAATTATAAAAAATGGTGTTTATGGTATGCTGTTTACCGGGGCTAATGGTAACAGTATCTTTTTGCCTTATACAGAATCCAGTCATTATTGTGCGCTAAATAATAAGGTAATATATATTGAAGAACCGATAGGATTTTATTGGACTGGAGATATTTCTGACAAAGGTAGCAACATGGCTATATGGTTTAGTTTTGCTAATGATTATTGTTCATTTGCCCATTGTCATGGAGGTGCTTATTCATTAAACCCTATTCGTCCTGTGTGGAGTGACTAATTATTCGTGTAAACCATTAAATATGTGATTTTTTCTTTATGCAACTTTTTATTCGATAATAGTTTTTCTACAATAAATATGAGGATTTCTACCTGAAAATATAATTCTTTTGTTATTGGATAATTTTAGATACTGATTAAACTGCAACTCAATATAATCCATCGGTATCAATCTATCGGTATTCATATTGTTATATTGTATTGTCTGTTGAATAGTACTGTTATTATTCTCATTATTGAAAACTACATATAGTACTGCCTACAAAGATAAAAAAAGAAAGATAGCTTTTAAACTATCCTCCTTTCTTCATTCACTTAAAATGCCAACCCCAATATGATTTTATCTGGCATTATTCCAACTTCTGCAAACTTCAACCTGCTTCCTCCAAGTTTAATCGCTGACTTCTTATAGCAATCAATAAATTCCTCCTTTGGCATAAAGAATGGATAACCGTATGAGACTCCTCCCCAATAGACGGGAACTTTAAAACCATCGAATCCATGCCCAGTTATGATGTTAGTATCAATAAATAATCCTCTACCACTAAGCAGAGGAATTTTATGCACGTATTCTATTAAAATCCAGTTACTTATAGAATTACCTACTGCAACTATCTCCTTCCAACCATAGTGATTTCATTTATCAATTGGAGATATTGTATACTTTATTCCTTTGCTACTGTAATCTATCTGAATATTATCACATAGTTTTTTTAAGTCATAGAAAAATGTCTTTTGTTTTTCAGATAGCATCTCTTCCGAAATAATAGTCTTTATAATAGAGACATTTCCATGCTTCTCTCCAAAACAGTAACCTCCTGCCGTTACTGATACAAAATCAATCACTTCATCATTGTAATGTCCTTCAAAACATTGGTAGGTTGTTTCCAAATTCTCATCAATCTCAACACTGGTTAATCCCCAACAGTTTCTGAAGTATTCTTTGATAATTTCAAGCATTGGTAAATTATAATCTTTAAGGATACGCTCTTGGTAGCTTTTGAAGAAATGGGGGGCATATATTGTTATTTTATGTGTCATAGGTTGATAAACAGCTGCGTATTTCCCTTCCTTACGTTCATATATACAGTACATACTTATGTTGGGATTATCATGCTGTCCTCTTTTATCAGCGGTAAAAGTTACGACAAAAAGATTTTTTCTTTTGACACTCTTACAGTCATACGAAGTTTTTACTGGAAACTTATAAGACTTCAAAACTTTAGATCTGAAATTCTTACGAAATCGTTCCATTGGTTTATCTAAGTCTGCTAAATCTTTCAATAGTTCTTCACGGATTTCTTGCTCCGTCATTGATGGTACAATCATAATGTATACAATAAATATTAGCAATAATCGTCAATTCCGTCCGGTCCATCCCACTCCAAGCCTTTGGCTATTGTGAGAGCCTTTTGTGCTCCACGTTCTTCAAAATATGTACGCCCTTCATGGATATATTTACCATCCTCAAAAGTTATAGAAACAGAGGTGTATTTCTTTATATCCTCTGACAGGCTATGACATATTACCATTATTAGATTTTCATTACATAGAGCAAAATCATCTATAATTTGAGTAGTATATTGATTTCTCGTTATAACTTTCCCAACACAAAGGTTATCAATATATGAAGTAAGTGGAGTCTCACTGATTTGGATAGGGCAAAGTGGGAATTCAGTGGGTGTTTTCCATTCACGTTGCAAGGCTGTATCAGGTGAAAGAGCGGGGAACAGAACTTGCCTATATGTATCTTGAATTATCGGAGAATCAGGTTGGGCAAATATCCATTCTCCCATATTACCTGCACTGGAATACGGCTTGCTCGGTTTTTCAGCCCATTTCATAACCCGTTCATAAGCTGCTTTGGCCTCTTCCTGTGTAACCGTTCTCATCCACATTACATCTTGATTTGTACCTGTAAGATCTCTCAAGCAACTTGGATTATCGATGAATTTTTGAATATCACCGCCACATAGGTATTCTATTTTTTTTCGTGTAGCGGGGTTGTTCAATGCATTCTCTAACCTTGTGAGCCATCTCAAATTTTCTGGTCGGTTGTTACATCTGTTAGTATCAATATGGTCTACTATGTCTCTTTTTGAATCATGACTACCATGGAACGCTGTTGCAACAATTATGTGGACTCGATGCCCTCCTATAGTCATATATCCTGTTTTTTCATTCTTAGTACCAAAGAGCCATTGTTCATCCAGTTTCCTTGGCTTGTGTCCATCTTTGGCGTGACGAAAGACTGCTCCATTATCACGAACAGAATAGAGTTCATCTTTATAGGTACAATCTTTGACCTCTGTGTATATATCAATATCTACTTTCATAACGGTTCTAACTTTATTTTCTAAATGAATTATAGACTTCAAGAGCGAATTTTAAAGTATCATACCATTCATCTTCTGATTTATAGTCTAACTTTATATTTATGATACGGGAGTCATGCAGATGATTTGTCGAGATCTCAATTGCAATGCCTTCTTTGTTTTGGAAACTTTCAATAGAGATAAGTCTTGGATGATAGAAATCTTTTGCACGTTCTTGAAAGGTCTCTCCAATTGTAAAAGAGATAGCATAATCGGGAAGCATAAAGTCTGGGACGGGACATCCTTCGTATTTTCCATTCTCACTGACACTAAATACAATGATGGGGGAGGCATTCAATTTTCGTAATACTCTTGGGGCTACTTCCATAAACTGAGAGACGGCTTTTCTGTTTTGAATATCTTCTTCTGACTCATCCGTCTCATTGGCAAACTCTAAGTCTTCAGATAATTCTTTGAAAAAATTACGTCCTAATACTTTGGATATTAATGCAAGTTGTTGAATATCCATATTATTACGAGTGAACAAATTATACACGTTATTCCTTTTACAGCAAATTCTATCTGCAAATTCAACAATTGAAAGTTGTTGCTTGCGAACCTCTTTTTCGATAAGTTTTCCAATAGTTCTTTTTTCTGTCATATTTACGTTCCTTATTATGTTGCAAAGTTATACCTACATGGATAAAGTTCATAAAAACGATGTATCCTGTTATTGTGCATTTTTCCATAACACTATATACCAGTATACATAATATTTACAGTCTATACAAAATTAGTAAATATATTGAAGTTAAGAAAAAGTTGTAATACTCATTTCTGCTAGTTTATTATTTAAATTTCTATTTTGAAATATTTCATTTGCAATAAAGAGAATTTAAGGTTGATTTAATTTATTTCTAGTCATAAACTGTTATGAAAGCTGCCACTATGACTTTTAAGGGTTTGCTATTTGCCACGGTATATTTGTTGATAATTTTACATTTCTTAGTACCTTTATAAAAACAAAAAATAAAGAGAGAAGACAGCTATCCCTAACTATCTTCTCTCTTTCTCTTAAAACATCAACTTTATAATCACCTTCTCCGGTTGTGCTGTGATCTTAACTTTCTTTACCTGATCCGCCCCAAGTAGTATAGCCGAATTTCTATAGCACTTTATAAATTCTCTCTTCGGCATGGAAAACGTGTACCCGAAAGGAACGCCTCCCCAGTAATCCGGTACTTTGAAACCATTAAAACTATGCCTGGTGATTATGTTGGCATCAATATTATAGATCAACTTTGGATCATAATTCAGCCAGTCTATTTCCCCCTTCCTGTACTTACGGAGAAATGTCAGTTCCAATGTTTTCTCCGATACTTCTCTAAGTTTAAATTTAACTCCACCAGCATTAAAAAACTTATCCAGATCCGCCTGAACAGCATTTTCAACCTCATTGACTCCCAGTGTACCCAAATCATACACCTTGCCCGTTATAAATACTTTCTTCTTCATATTACTCCAGGTCTCTTTCAATTAATATTTTAACTTTCCCCGTTTCCCCAGTTTGTATATAGATGACACTCGATACCCCCAAAGTAGCCAGAGCATCATTATACCAGTCCCCAATCCACCGGACCGGTACAAACAGGTTCTTGTCTTCGTCCGAATACAACTTATTATCCCTTCTTGCCTCTTCTATGATATCCTCCTCCTCTACATTCAATATGTCGGCTGCAATAAGAATGGACAGATATTTGGGATCGTCTGCTTGTGGTATCTCCTCTGAATAGGTATAAAGCAGATACAATGCATCCTCAAAACTGCTGACTTTGTGTCTGCTCAAGTTTCTGGCCTGTATCCTTGTATCAAGCATCAGTTCTACAACGGAATATGAAAAGTACTCCTCATTGCCCGTATAGTATTTCTTCAGTTCGTTCTCACTGGTGAAATTTAGGATAGCGAGATCCCGTAACGGCATCTGTGTTAATTTCGGCAGGATCGTTTTTCCGTTCGGGGTTATATAGTTCTCACTGTCTATGTCTTTCACACGGTTATAGTCATTCTCTTCTATCGTACCTTTATAAATTATCTTTTTCATGGTCGTTTGGTTTAGTTTTTTGTGAATAAATGGTTAGTGTAATTCCGAACTCTTCTTGTAGATACCTGGTCAGCCCATAATATGCGTCAACCCTTTTTCGGTTACGTGGCATCATCCCCAGTGCTTCCTTTAGTGTAATCTTGATACAGAGTCCGGTTATAAAAGAGTTTCCGAACCTCTCCTTGAGTGCTGTAATATCCTGTTCGTACTTCTCATTGTGCCTGCTTCCTGTTTTTTCGCTAACATCAGGACCAGAAGCCTTTTCTCCAACCTGACGCTTCAGTGATTCCTCAGGAGGACCACCAAAGAATAAATTCATAATACTCCACATAGCAGATATGCTGTTTTTTCATCATTAGTTAGAAATTGGCGGGATCCTAAGAGCGTTTTGTCATTTTTTAAGGTGAGAAGAAAAAATAAAAAGTACCTTCCGCCATTGTATTCCCTTTACTTCTTGATATATGGTAATTCAAGTAGCAGGATACTTTTGGTTTCAGGTACTCTTTTTGTGTGAGTATTATTGCTTTTTTTGTTTATGGCTTATGAATATCTTAAGAATGTGTATCTAATTCTTTTTTTTCATGTCTTCCCAGAGCTTTTCATAAACAGAAATGAATATGGTATGCAAAACCGGCAAAGTTCTTATTCCACCACAACGTTTACAAGGCTGAGGACAAGAATAGATGGTAGCATGATACTCAATGTTCTTTCCAATGAAAATTTTGCCACATTCGGTACATCTGAAAATACTTTTTCCTCTGAACATAGAAACATTTCTGCATCATAATTTTTTGAATCAAAGTGATTGTTCTAATTCTTTGCCTCTTTCTTCTGTTATACTCAAAGAAGCCCTTAATTTATCAAGTAATCTTCGCTCTTTAGGGCTTATTCCCTCATCCTCTTTCAAGCAAGCTTTATATTCTTCTAGGTATTCTAATTCTGCTTCTGTTAGTTGAGGAAAGATCTCTTCTTCCAATTCTTTAGCGCGGATCTCACTGATACCTAATTTAATACGAATTTTTTCAAGCAAACGGCGTTCACCGGGTGAAATTCCACCACTCTCTTTCATGCATATTTTTAGTTCTTCCACATATTCATTCTCATTGTCTGTGAGAACATGATTATTAGATTGTTGAGTGATATTTGTATCTTGTAATTCTTCCAAGGAAGCAAAACAGACTTGAATAGATAAGATTGCGTTTTCTTGCAAAGCGAACTTTTCTTCATTCTTTTTATCCCAATGTCCTTTAGCTTCTATGAACAGACTTTTGAACTCCCCCTCTATAGAATATAGTTCATCACTTTCAAGTACTCTGTTTTTACGTGTTTCGATCCGTTCTTCATGTTGTAACAAAGTACCTTTCATTCGTTGCTCATACAATCTTTGCCATGAAGGCTCATTAGGATACCAAACTAAAACTTCAGGTAATTTTGGAACACCTTTGGGTACAAATTTCTGATGCAAATTAACAGATTGGCTGATTTCATCAATCAAATGCCGACTGCCTTGTTCCTGGCTATATCCAGAACCGGAAACAACCCGATAAGAAACATCTCCGGATAAATTCCTGTCAGAATGTTTTTCTGTATCATTTGTCGAACTGTTGAGACATTCTATTGTAATCTCCATTGCCCCCAGACTCTGCATAATCTGACAAAATTCGCGGATTTTGTCTTCTATTAATTCCAATTCATAGCTCTCGAAAGGAATGTATTTTTGAGCTATGTAAGGATGACCAATATAAAGTTGATAGGCTACTGGATGGCCTATGGGAAATTCAATGTTTGTGTTAGGTAGTGTATTTATATTAATTACCGACAAACGTTCCTGGCATAAGTCTGAATATTCATTGACTGCTAATAGTGTTTTCCGTTTATTATAGGGTTGTTCCAAATAATGGGTAACATATTCATTTTCACAAAAATCAAAATCTTTTTTTGCATCCTCTTTAATCAGTGTATCATTTCCTGTAAGATATTTTAGATCATCCGGAGCATTGAGAGCAACAGGTAAAGCATACTTTCTCGCCTCAAAGTCATTTTTTAAGCCATGATAGGCTGAATATTTAGCATACAATAATTGGTACTCCATCGGACTGGTCGATTCACAATGTCTCAATCCTTCATCACATAACGAAATTGCTTTGGCATACTCTTCTTTAATAAGATACCCTCTGACAGCCGGCATATAAAAGACTTCTAAGCCTTCTTGATCTTTGCAAGATAAAGCAAACTGAAATGCTTCTTCCGTTTTTCCTGCCGCATTCAGTTCATCGTAATGTTTTATTGCTACGTCAAACGCATCTTTTTCAGGTTCTATAGTTTGTGCCATTTCTGTCAAGTTTTGGGCAATGGCAATTCCCATGCGACGTGCTTTACCGTTATCGTCCGACTTCATGAAGTAAGAAATGTGGATGGGACAGTAGTCATCATCGTTGTCACTATACCCCCAAAAGTACAACACCAAATCCTTGTATTCCACACGTTGCACTGCACTCCATGAGAAGCTGATTTTTTCATCCATCTTATCATTGTCCGGAATGCAATAGACTCCTGCATCGGTCAATGCTAAACCTTGATTGCGGGAATTCCAAAAAGATGTATCACGAACAAACAGGATTCTCTCATTATAACCTATGCCGAAATTCTGTCGAATTTCGCTCTTGATGTTTTCCTGTATCCAATTGCAGCAGCAATCTGTATCGTTTATTTCTCCTTCTTTTGACCAGATGCTTGCTTTGAAAATGGACTGTATATTTTTGGAAGTATTTACGTTTGTACCACAGTTTGGACAAACATTCGCACTATTATTTAATTTTTTACCACAGTTCTTACAATACATATTTCTTCGTGTTAAAATTACAGCTTTTTACCACAAAACTCACAAAAATTACTGTCTGGTTCGTTTCTCTGTCCACATTTAGGACATACTTTGAACAGAGACGTTCCGGTGTCCGAGAGATTTCCTTCCTTTGGAATGTGGACACTACAGTTGTTGTAGGTGTTTTCTTGTGAGATTTGTACCTTGTTGTACTTCTTATCAAAGGCCTCTTCTCCGTTAACGAGGTATAAAACTCCTTCTATAAATGCAATGATAACCGGAATATAAGTCCAGCATAGAAGAAGATAGAATATTCCGTTCCATTTGCCTAAATAGAATTTATGTACTCCAAATCCTCCCAAAAAGATGGCTAATAGTGCTGCTATAAATCGATTCTTCATGATGAGTTTCCATTAAAACATTAAACTGAACATGGAACTAAGCAAACATAGTGAGAGCCAGTTCCATGTTTTTGATAAAAAAGACATTTTTAGCGGATTTGTTGTACGTCTAGGTCAGACATATTCAATGCTCCTGCTTTTTTTATATCTACTCCATAAATACGATAAAAAGCATCGATAACTACTTGTCCACCGTTAGTTGTGACAGGATTGCTGAAAGAGTTGGAAGGAATGTCTACAGTCATTCCTGGTTCAAGACGAATACCATTGGTGTTTTTCATTCTCTTTACTGTTACTCTGAATAGTGGCATAAAATACCCTCCTTAAACTTTATTGCCTATAAGTCCTTCGAAGTCAGCATTAATTTGACTATACAAGAAAAGCGTGAGGACTTGTTCTGTTATTCATCAAGATCTGGTGTCTGGAATACCTACTTAGAAATGAATATGAAGAAACAATACTCACGCCATGATGTTATGTATAGATACAACATTGGCTGTATCAGGTACATATACAAAACAGAATGAGCGTTACATTGTCCTCATCCTTCTAAGTACCAAAATTGTCCAGACTTTGATCTTAGGATAAAGCAAAAAACGCTTTCTATATCTCTGACCATTTCTCCGGTCAGCCTTTGCAAATATACGTATTTTTGTTCAATGTAACGCTCTTATATGAGTATTCTTTCTTCATACATAAGAGAATAGGAGCTTTCTAGGCGTAAAGATACATGGAAAATGGCATTAAAACAGAGAAAACGATTTCTTATTTTTTATACATTCTCTTTCTGCCTGATATTGGGTACGACTTTAATTGAGAAGAAAAAATAAAGAGTACCTTCCACCGTTGTATTTCCTTTGCTTCTTGATCTGTGTTCGTTCAAGTTGTAGCAGGATACTTTTGGTTTCAGATACTCTTCATATGTGAGTATTATTTCTTCCCTAATAAGGTATGGGGTGATTGGGGACGGAGGAGAAACTACGACCGAATATTTTATTCCCCTTTCAGCTTCTGGTTCCTATACTTCCTGCCGGATTCTTTTTTCAGGTACAACCTCATTCTGTCCTTTCCGAAGTCTCCCCTGTTGGCATTATAGTTATTGATAACCATAGCTTCTATATCAGCTTTATCAATCCCATGTAACCCAAATGTCCCGGTGAGATACGCTAATGCATTTTCATAGAGCACACCATACCTGCATAACCATTTAGCTCTTGACAGGATAGACTGATGCCTGTGACCGTCCTCGTAGGATTCAGGATATTCCAGGCGCCACTTCTTATCTATGTAATTGATCAGTGTTTTGTCTTTCCATTGTATCTGAAAACAATTATTCTGGATTATTTCTGTCGAGGTATGAGTGAAACAATTGCTTATGTAGCCCTGATTATAGCTTTTCGTAGGAGTTGCCCTCACTGACGGGGAATGCTCAAAATGATAAGGGGTAAGAGAATCTCGTTGCGGATTAATATAAATCTCCGGATCCGAACTTAAGAAAAATGTCCGACTAAGATTACCGCATTTATCATCAAACTCTGGTATTCCTGGGTAGAGTTGCTCTCTAATACATCTGAAAAGTTCATTATGATACATAGGGTTTGTGTTATCATGAATCATTGCCACTTTTACTCCTAATCCACTCGGTGAAAACCAAAGTGCATAGATATGGAGATGGTCTGCATTATCAATTAGGTTTCTTTTGAATTCTCCGGCATCAAGGTGGCTTTGAAAATGGTCAAAATCCAGAACCAACACATTGGAATACTCCCTGAGATTTTCCGGATCATCATTCCGGTAATCAAATACGCCCGAGGGAGCAATCATTGGTAACAACTTCTTCGCCTGCTTGTATTCTTCTTCTGTCGGCATAGATCTGAGTCTTACCGTTTGCTGGAACAGTTCTTGATTATCCCTGATCATACCCAGGACATAATCAAGGTTATAGAATCTTTTACTCTTGGAATCATCCGCATTGTTGTAGTAACTGACTGTTTTGTTAATCATCATATTTAGGATTTTTATTATTGTCACTCTCTCTACACATAACCACTCTTTTTCATTGGAGGTGCTATGTTCAGTATTTATGGTAATAGACTGGAATAAAAGTAATGTAAATAAATAATTGAATAAACAAGAGAGAGACCACTTCGTGCTCTTCCTTTAGTGATAAGAGAAGGGAGATAAAATGTTTTAAGTTTTTCTCTGTATCACTTTGAGAGACAGCGTAGCGGTCTTTCTTATTTAATCTATAAAACTTGTATATCTATGATTTATCATATTTATTGTTTCTATCTATCAATTCTATTATTATTTATCTACCCCCTTTTTTTTACTTCTTATATAATTTAACTAGTTTATCGAAAAAAAGCGGGTAACTTATAATGTTATTAATTTCTATCTACCAATTATATTTACCAACTATCTACTTACTTTTTTTGATCCTTATATAATTTAACTGGTTTATTGAAAAAGAGCGGGTAACTTACAATTGTTATTCATTTCTATCTACTATTTCTATTTTCAATTTTATTTATTATTTCTATCTACCCGCTTTTTTTTACTTCTTATATAATTTAACTAGCCCATCGAAAAAAAGCGGGTAAGGTATAGTATGGTTTTAGAGAAGGAAGGGCAGACTAGAACATCATACCCAATCCTTTTTTACCTACTCGATAAGTAAGGTTATTTTGATTTTCTCTAATACCCTTATCAGTTTATTGTACCTACGTCTTTCCCTTGCACTCCTCTTTATCCCCAAATTCTCCAGATAATCAAAGCTGACCTCTTTGGTGTATTCCCGATCCATACCGATAGCATTCCTCATATCCTCATCAGCTATAGCCAGTTGTACAATCTCATTCTTTAGGTTACTCCGGATATTCATTCTATCCAACCTGTTTTTCCAGTCAGATGATTCCCGGCTATGTGACGAACTGATTACCCTGTTCTCATTGAAGTACGCATACATCCTGCCTATGAAATCATACTTGAAGTCATCCGTATAATATACCGTATAAGTACCACCGTCGTGTTTTCTTATGCCTATTCTTGTAATTAACTGACTAAAGAACCAGTCTTTCTGATTCTGTGTATCGGTAGTGGTTCCATAAGCCCGACGTATTCTGGCTGATTCTATATTCGGTAAGGTCCAGTCACCGCACATTACAATCTGATCTATATCCCGGTAGTTATTGGTACTCTTGTTATCTGAAGACCCATAATAGGTAACAGTGAACAGTTCCTTGGGGACACCCTTTAGTAGTAAAGCCTCACTGAGTTGTTCTGCATATTCTGATTTACCCGGACCGTCGTCACCCCCGTTGATATCCTTCCAGCATACGACCAGGGTAGGTTTGTTTATAAGCATGGCGATACGTGTGGTAAACTCGTCAAAACGTCGGGGATTGAGATTTCTTCTGAACAGTCCGAAGTCTATTTTCCGGAATTCAGTCACACAGTTATATTTCCGGTCCACATCAAGAAGCCTGAAGTTCCTGGAGTCCTTGAACAAAAGATCCCCTGCACCTTCGAAGATCAGTACATGCGTATTTATGTAGACTCCCAAAGGACACAGGTCAACGGGATAGAATGTGATGCCTGCCTTGTCACTCTCCGAGAGCATCCATGAGTCATAATACTGCGGAATCAGGTTTAATGCCACATCACGCTTGATACGGTTAATCCGGTAAGACTGGTTGAAAAGGTCATTCCTGGTATTCCTGATGAAATGGTCGTAATAAATCCCGATTTCTTCCGGTGACATACAGACTATATTGCCCGTATCATCGGTTTTACTGAATACTCCCAGTATCGTCCGGTCGAATTCCACGAAAGGTCTGATAAAGGTGGGAGTCTCGTCAAACAGGATATACCGTCTAAGATCCGGTCGTACCATTAGTTTCCTGAAATCCCCGTCAAATGAATCTACGGGTACTTGGGGACGGTAAATGAGGAAATAATTGATCAGGTCAGTCCAGAAACGTACATGTGTGATCAGGATAATCTTTTTCTCCATAAGAATCTCGGGATTGTCCCTGTATTGATTCAGAAAGGATGAACGCTCCTTGTCACTGGATATGATCATAACATCACTTTCTCTCAATATATCACCATACCCCAATTCCCTGTTCACCAAGTTAGCCAGAATCCAGTCATACATCTTGCCCAGTTCGTCACGGGTATCGACACAGTACAGAATCCCCGAGTTGTATTTCTGCCGGATCAGGCTCTTTATGCTTTCAGTCTTACCGCTACCACAGCCGGAGGAAATGATATAACCTCCGTTATCATCCGGAATATCGATAACTCCCGTACTGAGTTGCATCCTGAATCCCTCACCTGTCGAATTGGGAATTATATTGAAAAGCTCTTTCATGCATCACCTCCTTCCTGTGTGTCATCTATGACAATCCATTCGTCATGATATCTTTCTATCAGGAAATTCAGATAAGACTGTACGTCCTCTTCGTCAAAATAGCCTTTGTCGATATCCGGTGACATTTCTTCCCAAAGTTTAAAATCCTCTCTGATCTGTTCTATGAGTTCCGATTTCTTAATTACTATTGCATTCATCTGTGTATCTATTGTTTTTGTGTTATGTATCTGCCCAGTTCGTTATTAAAGGCAAGAATATCCTTTTCTGTATTGCCCGTATTCTCAAAATACCTCTTCTTATCCCCCAGGTAACGGTACAGGTGCAGGTTGTCGGAGAGATGCTGGGAATACTTGTTATAGAGCAGATGTTTTCTGGGGCTGGCTAATATGACTTTCCTGCCTGATCTTAGATAAGCTTCAGTAGCTCCGCATCCGCATATACGTTTGTTTAGAATGTAATGTTGTCCTTCCGGTAGCAGGGTATTCCATAAATTGTGCCAGTCTGAAAGGTATCTGATCCCATCGGGGACATTTAATGTAATTTTATGCATGTTTTTGTTTTAAGATGAATGGGGTAAGTCGGAGACAGAGGGCATACGATAGTAGAGAGTATGTAATACATAACCGGTAGGATAATGTAGATGTTATAAAATATACTACAAAAAATGTACTTCTATTATAAAATGTACACGATTTGCACACTTTTTTATAACACTTTTATCTCCTTCCAGGAGTTATGTAATCATCACTCACTCCGTTCACTTACTCTTTGCCTCCGGCTAACCCCGGTTATACAAAATTTATGGTTCATCTATCGTTTTATCCGAACCACCCTTAGTCTTTTGTGAGTGGATATTTAGGGTTACTCCGAAAGTACGCAACAGGTATTTCTTTAATCCCAAGTAAGCTTCAATCTTTGGATAATCCCTTTCACATATGCCCCTGAACTCTTTGAGAGACACATTAATGACCAAGCCTTCATGTAGATCGTATTTCTCCTGTAACCTTTTGATATCCTCCCTGTATCTTCTGGGTATTCTCTGCGGAACTGTTTTTTCGATGACATCAGGACAATCCCGTACCTGACGGTCTAGTATTGAGCTATCGTTCTTACTTGACAATATTATATTTGTTTTCATACATATATCAAGCTTTCGGGGGATTTCAACAGCGAAACAGACTTTTTTGATAAGAGAATAGGGGAATGCTATTATTATAGCACTATTATTAAAATGGTAACTTTATGGTGTAATGACTCGTTTACAATGAAGGATAGGAAAGAAGTACTCTGCGTGTTCTTGATAATCGATATATTTATTATCAACTAGGTATTCTCTGTTAATAATGATAGATTAATTTTCCCCATACGAGTTACTTTAAAAATAATCCTCACCTGCATTTGCTGCAAGTGAGGAATTTGTGGATAGGATATGCTTTAGTAATCAGAATCTCCTGTAAACGTATCCATGAGTTTATCCATCTGCTCGCCTATGCATTTGTCTATTAGCTTTGCATAGTGGGCAGTCATTCTTGTGTTAGTATGCCCCAACATTTTAGAAACGACTTCTAAAGATATGTTATTGGCTAAAGTAACGGTACTTGCAAACGTGTGCCTACTTGTGTGGAAGCAGATTCGCTTATTAATTCCACAAAGTATAGCTATATCCTTTAGATATTTGTTGATGTCCGCAGGGTCTTGAATAGGGAGTAGTTTCTCTCCACCCTTGTACTTATCCAATATCAATTTGGCGATAGGAAGTAGGGGGATTCTTGAAAGTATACCTGTTTTGATTCTACGCTTCTTAATCCATATTCTGCCTGCACTGTCTTTCTCAAAGTGTTCTGGTGCTAATGTTTTAATATCAATGTAGCTTAATCCGGTGAAACACCCAAAGAGAAAGAAATCTCTAGCTTTTTCAAAACGTGGGATAGGAGTATCAAAGTTGATAATTTTCCTCAATTCTTCTTCATCCAAGAAATCCACTTCTACGGGTTCGCGTTCTACTTTATAAGCGTTTACAGGATTGTAGGATATATAAGAGTTGGCGACAGCTAAATTTAGCAACTTCTTTAAGAACTTTAAATGCTTAGTGCAGGAGTTTTGCCCCATCTTCTTTTCACTTAATAGGAATGAGTGAAAACCTTGAATAAAACCAATGTTCAATTCTCTTAGATACAAATCCTCTCTGTTATATTTCTTTAGAATGAACTCTCTGAGTAATCTGCCTGTATATTCAAATATCCAATAAGTAGCAGGTGCAACAGTTTTACCTACCATTGCTTTACGCTCTGTGTTATGCTCTTCCAGTACACTTAATAGGCTTCTTTCTTTTAAACACTCTACTTTGTCAAAGTAAGCATCATATAAAAGTTGGGCTGTAATAATGAACCCTCTGTCTAATAATTCAGCTTCTTTCTCATATAACTTAGCTCTGACTGATTTAAGGTAGTTGTTGAGGCTTGTAGCTTCCTCATCTTTCCCCTTTACTAATTGTCTGTTCTTATCCCAACTGGTAACTTTAATTTGTTTTCCTGTTGAGAATGAACATCTTTCTCCATTGACTGTGATTGTAACCTCAATAGGAGTATTACCATTTTTTCTTGCTTTACTTTCTCTTATTGAGAAGAGAATTGAAAATGAACTTCTTTCCATGGTTTAATCAATTAAAATTAGATATTTGGAAGTTCTTTAAATATGCTATATCTATTTGTAATGTAGGTAGTTATCCTATGTTTTGCGACCACTTGTAAGAAAATAGAAAAATGGTCGCGAATAAGTCGCAAGATAATTGCCATTTTAGCTCAAATTTACCCTAAATCAACTCTTAATTGTGCAACCCATTTACGACCTAAAGAGTCAATTTCTTACAGTAATTTCAGCCAATTATTTGCAATATTCTTGATTGATTTAGAAAGGTCGAAGAAGAGGTAAATCAGCTGTTCAACCTACGAACATACTGAAAATAAAAATCCCCATAACCTTATCAGTTACAGGGATTTAATATGTTGTAATTGTTATAATTACTTGCTCAAAGCCTGAGCTACGTCAACCGCACAAGCCACTGTACAACCTACCATAGGGTTGTTACCAATTCCCAAGAATCCCATCATTTCTACGTGAGCAGGAACTGATGAAGAACCAGCGAATTGAGCGTCTGAGTGCATACGTCCCATTGTGTCGGTCATACCATAAGAAGCCGGACCAGCTGCCATGTTATCGGGGTGAAGAGTACGGCCTGTACCACCACCGGAAGCAACTGAGAAGTATGGCTTACCAGCCAATACACGTTCTTTCTTATAAGTACCGGCAACCGGGTGTTGGAAACGAGTCGGGTTAGTAGAGTTACCTGTGATAGATACGTCTACGCCTTCTTTCCACATGATAGCTACACCTTCGCGAACATCGTCAGCACCGTAGCATTTTACTTTTGCACGAGGACCGTCAGAGTAAGCGATTTCGCGAACTACTTTCAGCTCACCAGTGAAATAATCAAACTGAGTCTGAACATAAGTAAAACCATTGATACGAGAGATGATCTGAGCAGCGTCTTTTCCAAGACCGTTCAGGATGCAACGCAATGGCTCTTTACGTACTTTGTCTGCTTTTGCAGCGATTTTGATAGCACCTTCAGCAGCAGCGAAAGATTCGTGACCTGCAAGGAATGCGAAACATTTAGTTTCTTCGCGAAGCAACATAGCAGCCAGGTTACCATGACCGATACCAACCTTACGGTCGTCAGCTACAGAACCCGGGATACAGAATGCCTGCAAACCGATACCGATAGCTTCAGCAGCTTCAGCAGCGTTTGTGCAGTTCTTCTTAAGAGCAATTGCAGTACCTACCACATAAGCCCATTTTGCGTTTTCAAAACAGATAGGCTGAGTTTCTTCACACGTTTTATAAGGATCAAGTCCGGCAGCTTCGCAGATTGCGTTAGCTTCTTCGATGTCTTTGATGCCGTTAGCGTTCAAGGCTTCAATGATACCTTTGATACGACGGTCTTGGCTTTCGAATTTTACTTCTCTAATCATAGTTTCTTTCCTCCTTATATTATTCGTGACGTGGATCAATGTGTTTAACTGCTCCCTGTTCTGCTGTTACACGACCATAAGTACCTGTAACTTTCTTCAATGCTTCGTTAGCATCAGTTCCCTTCTTGATTTCATCCATGAATTTACCCATGTGAACGAATTCGTATCCACAGATTTCATCATTCTTATCCAAGAAGATATTTTTGATGTAACCTTCAGCCATTTCAAGGTAACGAGGACCTTTAGCCAAAGTACCATAAAGGGTACCTACCTGGCTGCGCAGACCTTTACCTAAGTCTTCCAGACCTGCACCGATAATCAAACCACCTTCAGAGAAAGCAGACTGAGTGCGTCCGTAAACGATTTGCAGGAAGAGTTCGCGCATAGCTGTGTTGATTGCGTCGCAAACAAGGTCAGTGTTCAGTGCTTCGAGGATTGTTTTACCCGGAAGGATTTCAGCCGCCATAGCAGCTGAGTGAGTCATACCGGAACATCCGATAGTCTCAACTAAAGCTTCCTGGATAACGCCTTCTTTAACATTCAGTGTCAGTTTACAAGCACCCTGCTGAGGAGCACACCAACCGATACCGTGTGTCAAACCTGAAATATCAACGATTTCTTTAGATTTTACCCATTTGCCTTCTTCGGGTATGGGAGCCGGTCCGTGGTTAGGACCCTTCTTTACAACACACATGTGTTCCACTTCGTGTGAATAAGTCATAATTAGCTCTTTTTTTAGTGATATAATTAAAAATACGTAGTCACGATTCTCTAAATCGCCCACAAAGGTAGTCGATTTATTTGTTTCTGCAAATCGCCATATCTTACTTTTTTGTGAAAAGTGACAAATCCATTTACGTTTTTTCTTCGTTTGCTAAGTCGGGATTGCATTTGTGAAAGATTACTATGCGTCGAACTATCTATTCGTTGCTTTGTTGTTATCTGAAATATAAATTTTATGGAACTCAATCAGGTTGATATACATTATTTGATAGCGGCAATCTGCGTTATTTCATCTGCATTGGTATTTTATACTATCGGTGTATGGGGAGAAAGGCTGCAAAAGAAACTGAAGTTATGGCATATTATTTTCTTTCTTTTAGGATTGGTGTCCGATGCAGTCGGGACCAGCCTGATGGAGCATATTGCCGAATTAACGCATTTGCATGATGAAATCCACACGGTAACGGGGACGATTGCCATTCTTCTGATGTTTGTACATGCTTCATGGGCGATATGGACTTATGTGAAGGGATCTGCCGAGGCGAAAAGGCATTTTAATCGTTTTAGTATCGTCGTTTGGTGCATTTGGTTAATACCTTATTTAATAGGTATGGCTATAGGAATGCATTTACATGCATAAATAATTATATGTTTTTGCATTAGATAGACTTAAAAGAGTTCCTTCTTTCAGCTATCCTATGCAAAGAAAAAAAATATTTTAGTCTCACGGTCTCACTGTTTTTGTGTAATCTGCATATAATTAGTATATTACAGAATGAGAGATATTTTTCAAATAGGTATCTCTCATCATTTTCTCCCTAGAATCGCTTCATTTCAGTCTATCTCTCACTCTTTTTGGGGGTATCTCTCATTTCATTTCTTTGCCCTTTGCGTAAGTAGTTGCCGAATGCATCTAGCATCTTGGTTGCTGTTTACTTGTTGTTTATATATTATGTTACTTATCTCTATGGCATTTGATGCCTTTATTCGTGTGTTATTTTACCGACATCTTCATCGTTCCACCCGGGTGAACCGATCGTTGTACCCTTGTAAACAGGTCTGCGCACCTAGGTGGACATGCTTGTTCACCTGGGTGGAACGATGAAGAACTCCCTTTGAAAATGCGACAATAATAGTTGTAAAGCAGGTTATTATAGGGTTGTTTGCATACTATTGAACGGTAAAAGAAATGTGCTTAAAGGCTTTTCCGGGAAAGGGAAAGTATATCGGCATGCAATTATCTGGCGGATATCGGAAAGCAGAATGAGATATCCTGTTTTCATGGGTTTGAATTAAATTAATTCCGCCAACAGGTATGTTTTAGTGAGAATGTAGCGGTATTACTAGATAGATATAGAATAAAATTAGTAGCTTTGCTGAATAATTTATTGAACAAAGCTATGATAGAAGTTATGGAGTCCGCTTTACAGAAAGCTGCGGGCGAAGGAATGGATGAATTTATCCAGGTATTTACTGATAAATATAAGGAAGTAATCGGTGGTGAATTGACTGCTGACACGATGCCGTTGTTGACAGGTGAACAGCATTCATTGCTGGCTTATCAGATTTTTCGTGATGAAATAATGTTCGGCGGATTCTGTCAGTTGATTCAGAACGGTTATGGCGGATATATCTTTGATAATCCTTTTGCAAAAGTGATGCGCCTGTGGGGGGTGGAAGAGTTCTCTAAATTGGTATATAAAGCCAAGAAGATATATGATGCCAACCGGAAGGATCTTGAAAAAGAACGGACGGATGATGAATTCATGGCGATGTATGAGCAATATGAGGCTTTTGATGATTTGGAAGAGGCATATTTAGATATGGAGGAACAAGTGACAACACTGGTTGCCAGCTATGTAGATAATCATCTGGAACTTTTTGCAAAAATAATAAAGTAAACGATGCAGTATTTTTTAAGTATCTGCATTTATTAATTGTGAATTAGAATTTATATCTTTGCAAACTCTAAAAAATATGTTTATGAAACAAATGAAATTTTTATTAGTAGCTTTAATGACGGTTTTAATGGGGATGTCTGTTACTTCTTGTATGAATGGGGATGATAATACGATATATACCGGACCTGCGTTCGCTAAATGTACAAACTATTTTCCTGCTACATTTGAATTGGCTAATGGGCAGAAATTAGTTGTGAATGAATTGTCAATGCCTAACTTGAATATAGGAGAAATCTATTTCTTTTACTATCAGTTTGACACAGCGCAACAGCCAGGGAATTCTCAGACTCTTGATGTAACACTTTATGCAGGAAGTACTCCGACTTCTATTAGTGCAAAATCTACTGAAGGACCAGAGAAAGCGGCAGATTATAACGAAGCTACTGCACCTTTATATACTTTTAATAGCGATACATCAACTCAGCCGGGAATACTTTTTGATCAATATCTTGTAATTCCTATTATGTATTGGGTAAAAGTAGAGAGTACAGACGAAAAGCAGAAAGAAGAACTTAATAAGCATTCTTTTATACTCACATATGATTTTGATGAATTGGCATCAGGGTCAACTGAACTTGTCTTGAATCTTAATCATGTGATTAAAGATGGTTCAGAGGAAACTGTGACTCGTGATAAGTATACTTCTACTTATAAGGCATATAATCTGTCTAGTGTTATTTATGCATTCAAACAAGCTACTGGAGTAGAACCAACTAAAATAAAAGTAAATGCAAAGACCAACTCCTCAAAGAATTCTTTGGATGGTGCCGCAAATTCAACGTGGAGTGAAACACTTAAAACAAATTGAACTACAAAGAATTATTTAATATAGCAATGAAATTGATTTCCTCTCCGGCCAAGGCCTGGGAGGAAATTTCTATGGAAGAGGATAGGCGAAAAGTTTTTATGGCTTTTGTCTATCCTATGATTGGTTTATGCGGTTTGTCCGTCTTTATCGGCTCTTTGCTGACGAATGGATGGGGAGGACCGCAAAGTTTTCAAATAGCGATGACCAATTGTTGTGCCGTAGCTGTGGCATTGTTTGGTGGTTACTTTCTGGCGGCCTATGCAATTAACGAAATGGGAGTAAGAATGTTTGGGATGCCTGCCAATGCTCCGTTGACACAACAGTTTGCCGGATACGCACTTGTTGTTCCCTTCTTGCTTCAGATTGTGACCGGACTTTTACCTGATTTTAGAATTATTGCCTGGCTATTTCAGTTCTACATTGTCTATGTAGTATGGGAAGGAGCTCCCATATTGATGCAAGTGGAGGAAAAAGTACGATTGAAATACACCCTTTTCTCATCAGTTTTGTTAATACTATGTCCGACGGTGATTCAAATTGTATTTAGTAAGTTGATAGCCATACTTAATTAATGTGTAAAGATGAAACAACCTTCTGTAAATATCAAGAATAAACGTGCTACATTTGACTATGAGTTGATGGATACCTACACGGCAGGTATCGTATTGACAGGCACGGAAATTAAATCCATTCGTTTAGGAAAAGCAAGTCTGGTGGATACGTTTTGTTATTTTGCGAAAGGCGAATTATGGGTAAAGAATATGCATATCGCCGAGTACTTCTATGGTTCGTACAATAATCATACAGCTCGTAGAGACAGAAAGTTGTTGCTTAATAAGAAAGAATTGGAGAAAATTCAACGGGGAATGAAAGACCCCGGTTTTACTACCGTTCCTGTGCGTTTGTTTATCAACGAAAAAGGTTTGGCGAAACTGGTCGTTGCTTTGGCGAAAGGTAAAAAACAGTACGATAAACGGGAATCAATTAAAGAAAAAGATGACCGCAGAGACATGGCCCGAATGTTTAAGCGATAAGATGGCTTTATAGCGTAATAGTAAGATAAGATCGTGATAGGTCTAAGATAGGCAGAGTGACAATTAGGTGTTAATGTAATAAGGTAAGAATGAAAAAGACAATTTCTCAGATTGTATCCGAGCGTATTCTGATTCTGGATGGCGCAATGGGCACAATGATCCAACAATATAATCTTAAAGAAGAAGATTTTCGTGGTGAACGTTTTGCGCATATTCCCGGTCAGTTGAAGGGGAATAATGATTTGTTGTGTCTGACTCGCCCCGATGTCATTCAAGATATCCATCGTAAATACCTGGAAGCAGGTGCGGATATTATCGAGACCAATACATTCAGTTCTACAACTGTCTCAATGGCGGATTATCATGTAGAAGAATATGTGCGCGAAATCAATCTTGCCGCTACCAGACTGGCACGTGAACTGGCGGACGAATATACGGCAAAGAGTCCGGATAAACCGCGTTTTGTTGCAGGCTCCGTTGGACCTACTAATAAAACCTGTTCTATGAGCCCGGATGTGAACAATCCGGCGTTTCGTGCCTTGTCTTATGACGAACTGGCTGCCTCTTACCAGCAGCAAATGGAAGCCATGCTGGAAGGTGGGGTGGATGCCATTCTTATCGAAACCATATTTGATACGCTGAATGCGAAAGCTGCCATTTTTGCAGCCGGACAGGCTATGAAGGTGACAGGAATAGAAGTTCCTGTTATGTTGTCTGTGACGGTATCCGATATCGGCGGACGTACATTGTCCGGACAGACTTTGGAAGCTTTCCTTGCTTCTGTGCAGCATGCCAATATATTTTCAGTCGGATTGAATTGCTCCTTTGGTGCCCGTCAGTTGAAGCCTTTTCTTGAACAGTTGGCTTCGCGTGCACCTTATTATATCAGTGCTTATCCTAATGCGGGCCTTCCGAATAGTCTGGGGAAATATGATCAGACTCCCGCAGATATGGCTCATGAAGTGAAGGAGTATATTCAGGAAGGATTGGTTAATATTATCGGTGGTTGTTGTGGTACGACAGATGCCTACATTGCAGAATATCAGACACTGATAGCAGGTGCCAAACCTCATGTTCCGGCACCCAAACCGGATTGTATGTGGCTTTCCGGACTCGAACTGCTGGAAGTGAAACCGGAAATCAACTTTGTGAATATAGGTGAGCGTTGCAACGTAGCAGGCTCACGCAAGTTTCTTCGTCTGGTTAATGAAAAGAAATATGATGAAGCCCTTTCCATAGCTCGTCAGCAAGTAGAAGACGGAGCTTTGGTTATTGACGTTAATATGGATGATGGTCTGCTGGATGCCCGGACTGAGATGACTACTTTTCTGAATCTCATCATGTCCGAACCGGAAATAGCCCGTGTACCTGTTATGATCGACTCTTCCAAATGGGAAGTGATCGAAGCCGGATTGAAATGCCTGCAAGGCAAATCAATCGTAAACTCGATCTCTCTGAAGGAAGGGGAGGTAGTATTTCTGGAGCATGCCCGGATCATCAAGCAATATGGAGCGGCAACTGTCGTGATGGCTTTTGATGAAAAAGGACAGGCGGATACTGCTGCCCGCAAGATAGAAGTGTGCGAACGTGCATATCATCTGCTGGTTGATAAAGTTGGATTCAATCCTCATGATATTATTTTCGACCCGAATGTGCTTGCGGTGGCTACAGGAATCGAAGAGCATAACAATTACGCCGTAGACTTTATAGAAGCTACCGGATGGATCAGGAAGAATCTTCCCGGTGCACACGTCAGCGGCGGAGTGAGTAATCTTTCTTTCTCTTTCCGTGGCAATAATTATATTCGTGAAGCAATGCATGCGGTATTCCTTTATCATGCCATCCAGCAAGGGATGGATATGGGAATCGTCAATCCGGGAACTTCCGTACTCTACAGTGATATTCCTGCAGATACGCTGGAAAAGATAGAGGACGTTGTATTGAATCGTCGTCCCGATGCTGCCGAGCGTCTGATAGAACTGGCGGAAGCATTGAAAGAAACGATGGGCGGTACTTCCGGTCAGGCAGCTGTGAGGCAGGATGCATGGAGAGAAGAATCCGTACAAGAGCGTTTGAAATATGCTTTGATGAAGGGAATCGGTGATTATCTGGAACAGGATTTAGCGGAAGCTTTACCTTTATATGATAAAGCTGTAGATGTAATTGAAGGTCCGTTGATGGATGGAATGAATTATGTCGGCGAGCTTTTTGGCGCAGGAAAAATGTTCCTGCCTCAGGTCGTGAAGACTGCCCGTACTATGAAGAAAGCCGTAGCTATACTGCAACCGATCATTGAATCAGAAAAAGTGGAAGGATCATCTTCTGCCGGAAAAGTTCTGCTTGCCACCGTAAAAGGGGATGTGCACGACATCGGAAAAAATATAGTTGCCGTCGTAATGGCGTGCAACGGTTATGATATAGTTGACTTGGGAGTGATGGTTCCGGCAGAAACCATTGTTCAGCGTGCCATCGAAGAAAAAGTCGATATGATCGGTTTGAGTGGCTTGATCACACCTTCTCTGGAAGAAATGACTCATGTGGCTGCCGAACTGGAGAAAGCCGGACTGGATATTCCTCTGTTGATTGGCGGAGCCACTACTTCAAAGATGCATACGGCACTGAAAATCGCACCTGTATATCATGCGCCGGTTGTACATCTGAAAGATGCTTCTCAGAATGCCAGTGTTGCTTCCCGGCTGTTGAATTCGCAGATGAAAGCCGAACTGATTAATGAGTTAGATGCAGAATATCAGGCACTTCGTGAGAAGAGCGGACTATTACGCCGTGAAACAGTATCGTTGGAAGAAGCCCAGAAAAATAAGTTAAACCTATTTTAAAGACTTGTCACAATGAAAAAGATTTTTTCTTTCTTGTGTATGCTCATGGCAATGACTGCTATGATCTCGTGTTCTTCCTCAAAAGAGGAAAAAGGAACAACCGGCACCGGAAATGTCGCTTTGGATAATATCTTTGAGCGTAAGAGCGTGCGTACTTACTTGAATAAAGGGGTAGAGAAAGAGAAAATTGATTTAATGCTTCGTGCAGGGATGTCTGCTCCATCGGGAAAGGATGTTCGTCCCTGGGAGTTTGTGGTTGTTTCCGACCGTGCGAAACTGGATTCGATGGCGGCGGATCTTCCTTATGCCAAAATGTTGACACAAGCCCGTAATGCGATTATTGTCTGTGGTGATTCTGCCCGTTCTTTTTATTGGTATTTAGACTGTTCTGCTGCAGCACAGAATATTTTGCTGGCTGCTGAAAGTATGGGGCTGGGTGCTGTATGGACAGCTGCTTATCCGTATGAAGATCGTATGGAAGTCGTTCGCAAATATACCCACCTGCCCGAGAATATTCTTCCTCTTTGTGTCATTCCTTTCGGCTATCCTGCAACAAAAGAGCAGCCGAAACAGAAATATGACGAGAAAAAGATACATTATAATCAGTATTAGTAAACAAAAGTTTTGTCTTTTCAATAAATTCCTTACATTTGCGGCTTAATTGATTAAAATCTGATACGCAAATGTTTGGAATAGATGACCCTTTTATAGTCTTGCCATATATCCTCTCAGTGATATGTGTGATTTTTGCTGCCTGGTTTGGGCTGAAATATTGGAATAAGGACGACGATAAAGACGAAACGCGATGAATACATTTACTCTTGGCTTGATTGTGATAGCTTATCTGCTGTCATTGGCCTACCTCGGTTTTTTAGGATATAAGAAGACTACGAATACCAGTGATTATCTGGTTGGCGGACGTCAGATGAATCCGATAGTGATGGCGCTTTCTTATGGTGCTACGTTTATCTCTGCGTCTGCTATAGTTGGTTTTGGCGGAGTAGCGGCTGCTTTCGGTATGGGTATTCAGTGGCTGTGTTTCCTCAATATGTTTGTCGGGGTAGTTATCGCCTTCATATTCTTCGGTTTGCGTACGCGGCGCATGGGAGCAAAACTGAATGTCAGCACTTTTCCGCAGTTATTAGGCCGTCATTTTCGTTCCCGTAATATACAGGTGTTCATTGCAGCCGTCATATTTATAGGTATGCCGCTGTACGCTGCTGTGGTAATGAAAGGGGGCGCTGTATTTATTGAACAGATTTTTCAGATTGATTTTAATATATCTCTGCTGATATTTACGTTAGTCATTGCTGCGTATGTGATTGCGGGAGGAATGAAGGGGGTGATGTATACGGATGCTTTACAGGCAGTTATCATGTTTGGCTGTATGTTGTTCCTGTTGTTCTCTTTGTATCAGGTGCTTGGCATGGGTTTTACGGAAGCAAACAAGGAATTGACAAATATAGCCCCTCTGGTTCCGGAAAAGTTCAAGGCATTGGGGCATCAGGGATGGACCGCAATGCCTGTGACAGGTTCTCCGCAGTGGTACTCATTGGTTACCTCTCTTATTTTGGGAGTAGGAATCGGTTGCCTTGCACAGCCTCAGTTGGTGGTACGTTTTATGACGGTAGAAAGTAGCAAACAGTTGAATCGTGGCGTATTTATCGGTTGTTTTTTCCTGATTATAACGGTAGGAGCTATCTATCATGCCGGTGCATTAAGCAATCTTTTCTTCTTGAAGACAGAAGGAGCCGTTGCTACGGAAGTGATACAGGATATTGATAAAATCATTCCTTATTTCATCAATAAAGCTATGCCGGACTGGTTTGCCGCTTTGTTTATGCTCTGTATCCTTTCTGCAAGTATGTCTACGCTTAGTTCTCAGTTCCACACAATGGGAGCATCGGTTGGTTCTGACATTTATGGTACTTATAAGCCCCGTTCTCGTGGCAAATTGACAAATGTGATTCGTTTGGGAGTACTTTTCTCTATTTTGGTCAGCTATATTATTTGTTATATGCTGCCTCACGATATTATCGCTCGCGGAACTTCTATTTTCATGGGTATCTGTGCTGCTGCATTTCTTCCTGCCTACTTTTGTGCATTGTACTGGAAGAAAGCGACGAAACAGGGAGTTATGGCAAGTCTCTGGGTAGGAACTTTAGGCAGTGCTTTTGCATTAATATTCCTTCATCAGAAAGAAGCTGCCGCAATGGGAATATGTAAATTCCTGTTTGGCAAGGATGTATTGATTGAGACATATCCGTTTCCGGTAATTGACCCTATTCTCTTTGCATTACCATTGTCTATACTGGCTATTGTTGTGATTAGCCTTTTGACGGGCAGAAACAAGTAATAGGTATTAAGTATTAGTCGTAGCAGCACAACTGTTGATCCGCATGGCTTAATACTTAATACTTATTACCTATTTTATCTTTTTTTTGTACGATTCGAACCGGGACTGAATATCACGTACGAAGTTGAACGTTTCTATGCCACGGAAATATCCATTTTTACAAACAGGGTCGGTGAAGTATTCCTCATTACTTTTGAGCAGAATGAAGTTTTCGACATTATCTTTCCATACGAGGTTATTTTTTCCGTATTTTTTCGCTAGTGCCATGGCATCGTAAATATGTCCTAGGCCGGCATTGTAAGAAGCCAGTATGAAGTTGAGCCGTTCCTGTTTGTCAGGGATCATATTGAAACTTCGGTCTGTGGCGGCAATGTATTTAACGGCTGCTTTTATACTTTCTTCCGGGTTTTGTTCTTTACCTGCGGGTACGCCCATTGCGCGTGCAGTGGCAGGCATCAATTGCATCAATCCTTTGGCTCCTGCCCAAGATACGGCTGTTGTGTCAAAGTTTGATTCTGTATAGGCGAGGGATGCCAGCATTCGCCAGTCCCATCCGATCTCTTGGGCGTATTTCTTGAATAAATCGTCGTAATGTGATATTTTTCCTTCTTTAAGTGAAAGGATGGGGGAGTGTGGCATCATTTTACTATTCTCGAAGTAACGCTTCATACTTGCCGTATAGGCAGGAGAGGTCATATTTTCTTTATGCCAGTTTGTGGCGGCGGCTGCCAGTTCGGGACTGTCTTTTCGTACAGCCCATGAAGAACGCTGGTCAAAACTGATAGAAAGATCGATATTCAGATTGGGATAGTAAGTTTTATTCAGTTTGGCTAAATCATTATCGGCTACGGTATAGGGAATCTTACCTTGTGCTACCTGGGTGATTAAGTCTTCCGCGGTAACGCTATCTCCCGTTATCTTATGAATATGGATACCACCTCCCAGTTCGTTGTTCAGATTCACGAGGCGATCGTAATATTTGCCTGGTTTGACATATATATCTTTGCCGATAAGTTCCGTTACATCTTTCAGTGGTTTACGCTTTCCATTTCCTTGCTGGACGATAACCTGATGGGTGATTATGTCTTCTCCGCAATACAAAAGGCTGTCTTTCCATTCTTTGGTAATCGGCAGGTTGTAGGCGATCATATCTCCTTCGCCTGACTGTAATTTCTGAATCAATTCACGGACATTTCTGGCTACCTCGATTCTGAGTTTCAGTCCCAGACTTTTAGCGAACTGTTCACTGAGTTCGTATTGGAATCCCATTTCCTGTCCGCGATAAATGAAATATGAAGTAGAGCTATAGAGTGTCAGCACAACCAGTTCTCCACTGTCTTTAATCTGTGGAAGATCGTGTGCTGTTTCATTCTTTTCGGTATGATGTTTGTTCCGGCATCCGAATACACAGCACAAAAGTATAAGAAACAAGGGGAGGATCAGTGTCTTGGCACTCATTCTGAACTCTTTATCTTTCATTCTTCATTTTTCAAATGTTTCTTGATATACATTGTTAATATATCGATAGCTACTGCATTGCTGCCGCCTTCTGGAACGATAAGGTCCGCATAGCGTTTGCAGGGTTCTATGAATTGCAGGTGCATCGGTTTCAGAACACGGGTATAGCGTTCCATGACAGCTTCCGCTGTCCGTCCTCTTTCGATGACATCCCTTTGGATGACACGTATCAGGCGTTCATCGGGATCGGCATCTACAAATATCTTTAGATCCATCATATTGCGTAGCTTCTTGTCGCACAAGGCAAGGATACCTTCAATAATGACGACTTCACGAGGCTCGATGTGGATGGTTTCCGGTTGGCGGGTACAAGTCAGATAAGAATAGGTCGGCTGCTCGATGCTTTTTCCTTCTTTCAGCATCATCACATGTTTGGAAAGCAAGCTCCATTCAAAAGCATCCGGATGGTCAAAGTTGATATTCTGACGTTCTTCAACCGGCACGTGACTACTGTCTTTGTAGTATGAATCCTGAGGTAATAGTACTACTTCTCCAACGGGGAGGCTTTCTATTATTTTTCGTACGACGGTGGTTTTTCCGGAGCCCGTTCCACCTGCTATTCCTATTATTAACATCTCTTTATAGTGTTATTTGAACCAAATAGAGTAATTTTGCATTAGTAATGTAATGCATTGACAAGACAAATATAGAAACAATTCATTAAAATAACAACGTAATGGTGAAACACATTGTATTATTTAAGTTAAAAGACGAAGTTCCCGAAGCGGAGAAACTCGTAGTGATGAATAAATTTAAGGAAGCTATCGAAGCGCTCCCCGCTAAGATTTCAGTGATCCGTAAGATTGAAGTCGGACTGAATATGAATCCGGGAGAGGCTTGGCATATAGCTCTCTATAGCGAATTTGACACGCTGGAGGATGTGAAGTTCTATGCAACACACCCTGATCATGTGGCAGCCGGAAAGATTATAGCTGAAGCAAAGGACAGTCGTGCATGCGTGGATTATGAATTATAACCCCCAATAATGAAAATGAGAAAATTAATTTCTTTTCTGCTTTTAAGCTTTGTAGCCTATACATTGCAGGCGCAGATTAAAGATCCGGTAAAGTTTAAAACAGAACTGAACTCTCTTTCTGATACAGAAGCGGAGATCGTGTTTACGGCTGCCATTGACAAAGGGTGGCATGTTTATTCTACCGATCTTGGAGACGGAGGACCTATTTCTGCCACATTTAATGTGGAGAAGAAGTCTGGTGTAGAACTGGTAGGTAAATTGAAGCCTGTCGGCGAGGAAATAGCTACTTTCGACAAACTGTTCGAAATGAAAGTGCGCTATTTCGAGAATACTGCCAAATTCGTGCAGAAAGTGAAGCTGACTGGTGGAGCTTATGCGATAGAAGGTTATTTGGAATATGGAGCCTGCGACGATGAGAGTTGTCTGCCTCCGACAGAAGTTCCTTTTAAGTTTTCGGGTGAAGCAAAGGCCGGAACTACGGCTGCTCCTGTAGCCAAAGCTGATAAGCCGGAGACAAAAGAGGCGGAAGAAGTAACTGCTCCTGCTGCGTCCAAAGACTCTGCTGCGATGATGGAACTGGTTCCTGCTTCTGCTACGGATGCAAATGCCGATATTCAACCAGCTGTAGCTTCCGGTGACCTTTGGCGTCCGGTAATCAGTGAATTGCAGGCACTGGGCGAGGAACATACTCAGGGAGATATGTCCTGGATTTATATTTTCGTGACAGGTTTCCTGGGTGGATTGCTGGCTCTGTTCACTCCTTGTGTATGGCCTATTATCCCGATGACAGTCAGTTTCTTTCTGAAACGTAGCAAAGATAAGAAGAAAGGTATTCGTGATGCGTGGACTTATGGTGCTTCCATTGTCGTTATTTATGTGGCATTAGGATTGGCTATCACACTGATATTTGGTGCCAGTGCGCTCAATGCTTTATCGACGAATGCTGTCTTTAATATCCTTTTCTTCCTGATGCTGGTAATCTTTTCCGCTTCATTTTTTGGAGCGTTTGAGATTAGATTACCGTCAAAGTGGGGCAATGCGGTAGATAGTAAAGCGGAATCGACTACCGGTCTGCTGAGTATCTTCCTGATGGCATTTACACTTTCACTGGTATCTTTCTCTTGTACAGGTCCGATTATCGGATTCCTGCTTGTACAGGTTTCTACTACAGGAAGCGTGGTGGCTCCGGCTATCGGTATGTTGGGTTTTGCCATTGCATTGGCATTGCCGTTCACACTCTTTGCTCTGTTCCCGTCATGGCTGAAGTCTATGCCGAAGTCGGGCGGATGGATGAATGTGATCAAAGTGACGTTAGGATTTCTGGAACTGGCATTTGCGCTTAAATTCCTGTCGGTTGCCGATCTGGCTTA
This sequence comes from Bacteroides faecis, assembly GCF_020091505.1. NCBI lineage: Bacteria > Pseudomonadati > Bacteroidota > Bacteroidia > Bacteroidales > Bacteroidaceae > Bacteroides > Bacteroides faecis. The sequence goes on from NZ_CP081916.1 coordinate 3,586,095, forward strand.
TGGCTGGAGGTTACTCGACCGTGAAACCTTCCTCGCTCTGTGGATTGTCATTTTTGCATTGCTGGGTTTCTATTTGCTTGGTAAAATCAAGTTTCCGCATGACGATGATGACAATAAGGTGGGAGTGACTCGTTTCTTTATGGCGCTTATCTCTCTGGCGTTTGCCGTATATATGGTTCCCGGTTTGTGGGGAGCTCCGTTAAAAGCCGTGAGTGCTTTTGCTCCTCCTATGCATACGCAAGACTTTAATCTGTATAAGAATGAAGTACATGCGAAATTCGATGACTACGATCTGGGTATGGAGTATGCACGTCTGAATGGCAAACCAGTGATGCTTGACTTTACAGGCTATGGATGCGTGAACTGTCGTAAGATGGAAGCCGATGTATGGACGGACCCGAAAGTGAGTGATCTGATTAATAATGATTATGTGCTGATTACTCTGTATGTAGATAATAAAACTCCGCTGACCGAACCTGTGAAGATTGTCGAGAACGGAACAGAACGTACCTTGCGTACTGTCGGTGACAAATGGAGTTATCTGCAACGTGTGAAATTCGGAGCTAATGCCCAGCCTTTCTATGTATTGCTGGATAATCAGGGAAGTCCTTTGAATAAGTCTTATGCTTACGATAAAGACATTCCCAAATATATTGAATTCCTGCAAACTGGACTGGAGAATTATCGGAAGGAAAAATAATCCGAAGATATAACTATCAATGAGAAACGGTCTCACTCTGTAGAGTGGGACCGCTTCATTTAAATAGAATAGAATAAAACTAGAAATAATATTTTTTACATGGGTACTTCCATTACCAGAAGTTTGGTTCCTTTGGTAGCGCGGATAGAGAAACTTTTGGTATCCCATATTCCGATGCCGTCACGTTTGGCCAGATGTTCATCGGCCACGCTGATCTCTCCTTCTATCACAAACAGATAAGCTCCGTTACCTTCCTGATGCATACAATATTCGATGCTTCTTTCCGTATCGAAGTCTCCCATAGAGAACCAGGCATCCTGTTTGATGGAGGCCGGTGTCTTGCCGTTCGGTGAAATGATCAGAGATAACTCGTTCGGTTTCAGCAGCGGACGTATATCGAAATTGTTATATTCGGGTTTCGTATTCTCGATTCGGGGGAATACCCATATTTGCAGGAATTCCAATTGTTCCTCATCGCTGTCGTTATACTCACTATGATAGATACCACTGCCCGTACTCATCACTTGGATATCACCGGGAGTAATCGTTTTCGTATTTTGTACACTGTCGCCATGTCTCAGATACCCTTTCAACGGAATGGAAATTACTTCCATATTTTTATGTGGATGAGTATCAAATCCCATCGACGGGTCTACACTGTCATCATTCAGCACTCGCAAGGCTCCGAAATGGATTCTTTCCGGATTGTAATAGTTGGCAAAACTGAATGTGTGGTGGGTTTTGAGCCAGCCATGATTAAAATAGCCTCTTGATGAAGCTCTGTCGATTACTTTTTTCATAATCTTCCTTTCTTTTTTATAGAACTTTGTTGTGTGCTTTGTTCGCACTTTTATAATAGGATAACAATTAAAGAGTACACAAAGTTCTCGGCCGGAAACTCAATAAGAAAGAAGGTTATTTTTTTATTTCAGAAAAAATACATACGTTTGTAACATCATAACAATACCTTTGTGCCCAAAAGTAAAGAAAATATGTACGCAACAGACACGCTTATGGACGAACGGGAGTTAGTTCTCCGTCTGATAGACGGCGATGAGGATGCCTTTTGCGAACTCTATGCCGCCTATAAGAATCGCTTGCTGTATTTTGCGATGAAGTTCGTCAAATCTCGTGAGTTTGCCGAAGATATTTTTCAGGACGCGTTTACGGTTGTATGGCAAAGCAGGCGTTTTATCAATCCGGATGCGTCTTTCCCCTCCTACTTATATACGATTGTACGCAATCGTATTCTTAATCAGATACGGGATATGGCGAATGAAGATAAGCTGAAAGAGTATATCCTTTCTCATGCGGTTGATTCGGCCAATGAAACGAATAATAAAATATTGTTCGATGATTTGAAGGATGTCGTTAGCCGCGCACTGGAACAATTGACTCCCCGTCAGCGTGAAGTCTTTAATATGAGCCGCGATTTGCAGATGTCCCATAAAGAAATTGCGGAAGCGCTGGGAGTCTCTGTCAATACCGTACAGGAGCATATTTCTGTTTCGTTGAAAGTGATTCGTGCCTACTTGACTAAATATTCGGGTACTTCTGCTGACATACTGCTGATTCTACTTTGTCTGAATTTATAATAAATGTTAATCACACCCTAGCTGTTTCCTGCCTTTGTGTATTACTAATACGAAGGGGAGAAATCAGCACCCTTATTTGAATATATGATGAAAGATACGAAGACAGAAAAAAATAAATTACGTCGCTATCTGGATGATATGTACATCCGGGAGGAAGCATCGCAGTTACTGGAAAGTATGAGAGATGCTGACCATAAAGATATATTGGATGAGTTGTCTGCCGAAGTCTGGGAGGAATCCGTCAGCCAGCAGCCTGTTACTGACTTGGAGCGTGAGAAGTATAAAAAGGAGGCTCGCCAGTTGCTGAAACATATTGAACATAAGAAACGTACCTGGTTCCGTCGGGTAATGACGATTGCAGCCAGTGTGGCGGCTGTAATAGCCATCGTGACAGGAAGTATCAGTTATTTCCGGTATATGAGTGAGCAGCAGATAACTTTCGCTGAAATCTCAACCTCTTTTGGAGAGAAGAAACGGGTGGAATTACCGGACGGGACTATATTAGTGTTGAACTCTTGTTCACAAGTACGTTATCCTGATTCTTTTCAAGGGGATATCCGGAAAGTGGAACTGGAAGGAGAAGGATATTTCAGGGTTGCCCATAATGAAGATATGCCGTTTATTGTACAGACGAAGCGACTGGATGTTCGTGTTTTGGGAACCCGGTTTGATGTAAAATCTTACTCTACGGATGAAATCGTATCGGTAAGTGTAGAGAGTGGCAAAGTACAGGTTGATCTGCCGGAAGCAATGATGCGATTGACTGCAAAAGAACAAGTTCTGATAAATACCGTTTCCGGTGAATATAGTAAGAAGAAGGAAGAACGTGGGGTAGCAGTCTGGATCAAGGGAAGCCTGCGTTTTAACAGTACTCCGATCCGGGATGTGGCAAAAGAACTGGAACGTGTTTATAATTGTCAGATAACCTTTGCTTCCGGACAGGAATTTGATAATCTGATTACCGGTGAACATGACAATAAGAGTCTGGAGTCCGTACTTAAATCCATCGAATTTATCAGTGATATCAATTATAAGAAAGAAGGCAGGAATATACTTCTTTATAAAAAATGAGAATTAAAAAATAGATCAATGTTTAACCCGTTAATAAGGACAGAATGAAAGCATCACCCTCATAGAAACTCCCTAAAAAGATAGAAGCACTCCTAAGGAATGCCTCTATCCGCAACCCGGACGGATATTCATTCGCTTCGACCCAAATGAATAACGTATCGCACGTTGCTTGTTTTTAATAACTTTAGTCAATTACTAAAACGCACAAATTTATGAATAATCTTCTTATTTGTAAAGGAAAAAGTAGAAATAGCTGCTCGTTTTTAGCTTTTTTACTATTCACCTTCCTTTTAGTTGCTCCGACTGCTGCTCAGACATTGAAAGAGCACAACATTACGCTCCGTGTACAAAACGAGCCGGTAGAAAATGTTTTCAATAAAATCAGTGAACAGACCAACTTTAAATTTATCTACGATCAGGAAACGGTAAATAACGCTCCGCATGTTTCTTTTGATGTAAAAAACGCTACGCTTAAACAAATTCTGGGAGTGATAACTACTCAGTCAAAACTTTATTTCAATAGGACCGATAATACAATTGCTGTCAGTAAACAGCCGCTTAAAGAAGAAAGCGCTCAACGTACACGTACCGTTCAGGGAGTAGTCGTAGATGATAAGGGAGAGCCAGTTATTGGTGCCAGTGTCCAGATCAAAGGAGAGGGCAGTGGTACGATTACCGATATGGACGGACGATATTCGTTGATGAATGTACCGGAATCGGCTACATTGACAATTTCCTATATTGGCTATAAGACCGTCAGCCTTTCTGCAAAAGATAAGAATACGGCTAAGATTACGTTGACCGAAGACAGCAAGATGATCGATGAAGTAGTAGTGGTAGGATATGGTGTACAGCGGAAACGGGATGTGTCTACTTCCATCTCTTCCGTGAAAGCCGAGCAGATTGCGGAGGTTTCTGCTTCCGACTTTCGTCAGGCATTAGCTGGAAAGATGCCGGGAGTGCAGGTGACTCAGCCGAGCGGTGACCCGGAAGGAAGTGTCAGTATCCGTGTTCGTGGTATCAGTACAGTCAATGCGGGGAGTGATCCTCTCTATATCATTGACGGTGTACCTGTGGAGCGTGGCTTTGCCAATCTGAATAATAATGATGTCGAGTCGGTAGAGGTACTTAAAGATGCTTCGTCTGCTGCGATTTATGGTAGCCGCGGATCAAATGGTGTAATTATTATCACTACCAAACAAGGGCAGTCGGAAAAAATGAAAGTACAATATGATGGATATTATGGTATCCAGAGTGTTTCGAAAAAACTTCCGATGTTGAATGCTTATCAGTTTGCGGAGTTTGCCAAAGACGGGCATGATAATTCTTATCTGGATGCTAATCCCGATGGTTCGCCCAATGACCCTAATGGTATGCGTCCGAATTCATGGGAACGGATTCCTACAGAACTTTTTCCTTATCTGAACGGCGATCAGGGATTAACGGACACAGACTGGCAGGATGCAATTTTCCGTAGTGCGGCTACAACCAGCCATAATATTTCTATCTCCGGCAGAGGAAAGACCGTTGGTTATTTTATTTCTGCTAATTATTATGATAAAGAAGGTATTATCATCAATTCTGATTTCAAGAAATATAGCATGCGTATGAATCTGGACGGAAAATATAAAAGACTGAAATTCGGTCTTAATTTCTCTCCTTCTTATTCGACTTCCAATCGGGTGGATGCTTCCGGATCGAATGGTATTGTTCAGTCGGCCTTGATGATGCCTCCTGTGTGGCCGGTATATAATTCCGACGGTAGTTATAACTATCAGGGAAATGGCTATTGGAGAATTGGCAATGACTATCAGCACAATGCGGTATTAAACCCTGTGGCAATGGCCAATCTGCAATCGGACGTAGTAGACCGTATGGCAATTGTAGGGAAAGTCTTTGCCGAACTGGAACTTTTCAAGGGACTTACTTATAATATTTCTTTCGGTGGTGATTATTATGGTTCTCATAATGATCAGTATCGTTCGTCAGAACTACCCTTACTGGGCCAGAAATATTATGATATCAAGTCGAACCCTACTGCATACAGCTCCTCCGGTTTTTATTTCAATTGGCTGATTGAGAATAAGATTAATTATAATACAGTGATTAATGAAGATCATTCGATTAATGCGGTTCTGGTGCAATCTGCACAAAAAGAAACTTATAAAGGAGATAATGTGACGGCTACCGATTTTCCGAATGATTATATACAGACGATCTCCGGTGGAACAGTTATAAAGGGGGCGTCTGATAAGACCCAATGGTCGATTGCTTCCTATCTGGCTCGTGTGCAATATAGTTATAAAGGTAAATATATGGCTTCCGGAGCTATTCGTGCGGATGGTTCTTCCCGTTTCGGAAAAAATAACCGCTGGGGATATTTCCCGTCCGCATCATTGGCATGGAGAGTTAGCGGGGAGGATTTCTTCACGAAGGCGAAATTTCTCTCCTTTGTAGATGACTTGAAAATCAGAACCAGTTATGGTGTTACAGGTAACTTTCAGATAGGCAACTACGATCATCTATCATTGATGGCTCTTGATAATTATATACTGGGTACGGGTAACGGGCAACTGGTACAAGGCTATAAACCCAATACTATTAAGAATGATGATTTAAGCTGAGAAAAGAATGCAATGGTCAATGTCGGTGTGGACCTGCAAATGTTCAAAGGATTATTGGGGATAACAGTTGATTACTATAATACCAATACCTCCAATATGTTGCTGAATGTTCCTGTTCCTCATCTGACCGGATACAGCACTGCCCTGATGAATATTGGAAAAGTAAATAACCGTGGTTGGGAAATAGCCTTGACATCTCAGAAAAATTTCACCAAAGACTTTGGGTATTCTTTTAATGCCAACTATGCTACGAATACCAATGAAGTAAAAGCTCTTGGTCCGGGAAATGCTCCCATTATCTCTACCGGAAGCGTAGATCATGCTTATTATATCACAAAAGTAGGCGAACCGATCGGATGTTACTATTTGCTGGTGCAGGACGGTATCTTTTCCAACGAAGAAGAATTGAAGAAATATCCTCATTTCAGCAATACTCAGCCGGGAGACTTCCGTTTTGTAGATGTGGATGGAGACGGTGTGATGGACTTGGACAAAGACCGTACAATAGTAGGTAACTATATGCCCGACTTCACCTATGGATTTGGTGGTAAAGTATGGTATAAAGGCATTGATCTTGACTTTAACTTCCAGGGAGTTTACGGTAATGAGATTCTGAATCTGAATCGTCGCTATATTGATAATCTGGAAGGAAACACCAATGGTACCACGATTGCCCTGAATCGCTGGAAAAGTGCGGATAACCCCGGAAATGGTCAGGTGAACCGTGCCAACCGCAAATCGAAAGGTTATAATGGCCGTACTTCAACCTGGCATCTGGAAGATGGTTCTTATTTGAGATTGCAGAATGTAACGTTAGGATATACTTTGCCTCAGAATCTGACACGTCGTTTCTTTGTGGAGAAGTTGAGAGTCTATGTCTCCGGACAGAACCTTTGGACATCTACCAACTACGGTGGATACAATCCGGAAGTAAATGCACGTCCGAGCAATTCACTTTCGCCGGGTGAGGATTACGGAACATATCCGCTGGCGAAAACTTTCTTGTTTGGATTAAATATAACACTTTAGTCATCCTTAAAAAATATACGGTATATGAAAATATATAGACAAATCCTATTCTTGGCAACTGCTTTTGTATCAGTGGCCTGTACAGATAGCTTTTTCGACTTGGAGCCAAGTAGCAGTGTGCCTACAGATAAAGTATACAAGACAGCAGACGATTTTAATGTAGCAGTGATCGGCTGTTATTCTAAATTGCAGGGACAGGTTTCCTACTTCACGGAATGCTGCGAATATCGGAGTGACAACCTGTCGTTGAGTGCTCCTACTGCCGGAACACAAGACCGTTATGATATAGATCAGTTTGCGGATAAAGCCTCTAATGGAATATTGGAATCCGCCTGGGCGAATTTTAATAACGGAGTATATCGCTGTAATTTGGTATTGGACAAAATAGACGCAGCTGACTTTGATGCTACGTTGAAGAAACAATATAAAGGGGAAGCGCTTTTCGTGCGTGCTCTTACTTATTTTAATATGTATCGCTTGTGGGGTGGAATTCCGATGACTGATAAAGTGGTGACGGTGGCTGAAGCTCTTAAAATCGGAAGAAGCTCAGAGCAGCAGGTCTTTGATTTTCTTACCGGCGATTTGAATCAGGTTATCAATGAGAATATGCTGCCTTCTTCTTATACGGGTACTGATACGGGACGTGCGACCTCCGGTGCTGCAATGGCATTGCTGGGAAAGATTTATCTGACTTTCCATAAGTGGACAGAGGCACGCAATGTTCTTTCGCAACTGATAGGCAGATATTCTTTGATGCCCACACCGGATAAAGTATTTGATGTCGATAATAAAATGAACGATGAAATCATTTTCGCAGTGCGCTTTAATAAGGACGTTGAGGGTGAAGGACATGGCTATTGGTTTTCAATTATCAACCTGACAGATGATACTAACCAGACAAAGGCTTTGAAGGAGTGCTATAAAGACGGTGATAAACGCAAAGACCTGATCACTTATGTGAAAGTAGAAGATAAAGTCTGCGTAATGAATAAATTCAAGGATTTGAAAAGTGCGACATACAATACCGTCGGTAACGATCAGATTATTCTTCGTTATGCCGATGTACTGTTAATGTATGCCGAAGCACTGAACGAAATCAGCTATAGCAACTCTCAGACTTCTGATGCAATGGTTGCTTTGAATGCGGTACATACCCGTGCCGGCTTATCTCCGGTTCAGATTACGGAACTGGCAGATCAGGATAGTTTCCGTAAAGCCATTATGCTGGAACGCCAACAGGAATTTCCTTATGAGGGACACCGTTGGTTTGACCTTGTTCGCATGGGAGGTGCCAAGGAAGCTATGAAAGCGGAGGGACATACAATTCAGGATTTCCAGTTTCTGTATCCTATTCCTAAAACGGAATTGGAAAGAATCAACAATACTGAGTTGTTGTGGCAGAATCCGGGGTATTAATATGGTTAAACTTAAAGAATTCAGACGATGAAAAAAATAATATATAGCTTGTTGTTTGTCATTACGGCAGTTTGTGCAGCTTGTGACGAAGAACTGCCAAAAGCAAGTTTTGATTTATATGAATTAAAGACGCTTACGGCAACGGCCGGAGATATGAATGTGGCACTTTCCTGGGAAGCATATCCGGACGCCCGTCCTGATGAATATCTTATTAGCTGGACTTCGGGCTCTTCGGAAGCGGAAGGAGGGCAAATGACTGTGGAGGCTGAGGCTTCCGGTGCAACTGTCAGTGATCTTGTCAATGATGTTGCTTATACATTCTCCGTACAACCTCGCTATACCGGAGGACTGGCGAGTAAGCGATCTGCTTCTTGTACGCCAAAGAATGCAAGATATCCGGTGACTGGTCTGACTGCGTCAGCGGGAGACAAGAAAGTCCGGCTGAGATGGAAGAAGCCTGCCAGCGAACGGTTTACGAATTATCAGATTACCGTAAGTCCCGGCAATCAGGTTATCAAATTGGATGACACAACATTGGAAGAATATATGGTTGAAGGGTTGACTAATGATCAGGAGTATAAGTTTGATGTTGTTTGTATTTATCCGATGGGGAATTCTGTTTCGGCGGAAGCGGTGGCTACTCCGGGAATTATTTATCCGGTAGCAGTCAATACGGAATTGGTTGTCTGGGAGTCTGCTGTCTTTGCTTATAACGATATGTATTTTACTGGTGGCAATGTTAAATCCGTCAGCTGGGATTTTGGTGATGGTACTGCTTCTGCTGAAGCGACTCCATCGCATGCTTTTGCTGCTACTGGAACTTATACAGTTACTATTACAGTAACATATACGAATAATACGACGGAGTCAGGAAGTGTGGAAATTAATGTTGTCGGATATAAATGGGATAGTCTGAATCTGAATTTTAACGGATTAACAGGATATGTCAAGACGTCCAATCCTGTATTCTCCCCAGATGGAAAGACGATGTATATTCCGACTTCAACGCCTGCCGGGCATTTGTTTGCCTTAGATGTAGTCAGCGGCGAATTCAAATGGGTATTTGCCATTGATAAAATAACTTATGGCGGCGGTGCATTAGTGGGGTCTGACGGTACTATCTATCAGTGCGTGAGAGATGCTTCTATCAAGAATGTGTATGCCATAAATCCGAATGGTACTCAGAAATGGTCATTGCAATTAGACGGACCGATAGGTGCGTTCCCTGCTTTGTCTGCTGATGGTGTACTCTATTGTTTGACTAATAAAAGTACGTTATATGCACTCGATGTTGCGAATGGTGCGATTAAATGGCAACAATCTCTTGATGGGACAACAGGCAGTGCAGTGGCTATTGATAGAAACGGAAATATCTATGCAGGTACCAGTGAAGCTATTTATGCTTTCAGCGCAAATAAGGAAGAACTTTGGAAACTCAGTGGTGTCAATGTGACGGAGCAGGGAACTTTTGCTTTGAATGGCAACACGCTTTACGCAACTTTGAAGTCAAAGGCTGGACTTGTTGCTGTTGATATCACGAACGGAACCAAAAAATGGACCTATCCGACAACAGGCGGTGATGCTTATTTCCCTGTCGTAGATAAGAAAGGTGTTGTTTACTTTACTGAAAAAGGCTCGCAAACAGTTTACGCCGTAGACGCTGACGGTTCAAAAGTATGGGTGAAGAAGGTAAATAATAACCTGAACTACAGTGGTGCTGCGTTGAGTACAGATGGTGTTCTTTATATCGGAACGCAGTCAAATAATAAGATTTTCGGACTTAATACGGCAGATGGAAGTACTGTTTATGAAGAATCTGTGGGTCAACAGGTAATGGCGTCCGTTTCGATTGGTCCGGACAAGCGTCTTTATTGTGGTACTATTGGAGCGAGCAATATAGGTTCTATAAAAGCGTTTGACATTAATAAAACGTTGGAAACAGATTCCTGGAGTATACGGGGTGGAGATATTCAAGGTACAAACCGACAAAAATAAACGGTGATGAGAAAATTGATTTTTATCGCATTTATGGTGATGTCTGTTTGTGGATATGCACAGAAATATGAAGTAGGTACTACGACAGCAGTGTGGAAAGCACCTGCTGCTGCCGATTTCCTTCATGCAAAAGCGACTGGTGTGAAGTATGTCGAGGTGGCCTTTAATCAATGTTATAGGGGAGTTCCTGTCGATGAAGTGATTCCACGTATAAAGGAAATGAAAGCGAAGATAGACAGTGCGGATATCGAAGTCTGGTCTATTCATCTTCCTTTCTCCCGAACGTTGGATATCTCAGTTCTGGATGATCGGTTAAGGAAGGAAAATGTAGATTTTATGGCAGAGATGATAGAATTGTGTGCCATGTTTCAACCGACTTGCCTGGTTTTGCATCCAAGTTCGGAACCGATAGCCGATAGTATTCGGGCGCAACGGATTGCCAATGCTTCGGAGTCTATTGCTTATCTGAAGAAATATGCTGATAGGATTGGCGCTCAACTTTGTATAGAGAATCTGCCCAGAACCTGTTTGGGAAATACTCCGGAGGAACTTATGAGGATTGTCGGAGATATCCCGGACGTAAAAGTGTGCTTTGATACAAATCACTATACCAAAGGCACGACAGAGCACTTTGTGGCAATAGTAGGTAGCCGTATCGGCACTATACATGCTTCAGATTTTGATTTGGTGAACGAATGCCACTGGCTTCCTACACAGGGAAATATAAAATGGGGAAAGTTGATGCACGATTTGGAGAAGACCGGATATAAAGGCGTTTTCATGTATGAAGCGACGAAGGATCACGAAAATAATAATGTGAGACCTGCTCTTGAACGGATTGCAGAGACCTTCGATAAAATAATTGATGACTATAAAACACTGAAATAATATGAATAATATAAGAAGAATACAATATTTCCTGTTTTGCCTGCTGGCAATAGGACTTGCAAGTTGTAGTGACGATGATAATAATGATAAGAAGACCGGGTACGAAGGAATTCTTACGGAACTGGCAGCAAAGGTAGATGCCACTACCCAACAGTTATGGGGAACTTCTCCATTAATTGTAAATACTGAACGTGCCGATGCTTTGAGCACTATTCAGGGATATGCCGATAAATGTCTGGATGACTATTTTATCAGTTTTCTGAATGGTTTTGATCAGGCAAGTATGAGTATGGAGAAGAGTGAACCGATCTTATACTATTACCGGAGTGCTTTTGACCGGGTGATGGACGGAATTAAAAACTCCAAAGTAGAGAATGGCACAGCAGAAATCTGGTTGCTTTATAACATGGGATATATAGTTAAGACTCCTTCCGGATGTTTTGCTATTGATATTTCTCATCGCTGGGCGAAGGAACTTGCACCCTATATCGACTTCCTTTGTGTGACGCATAAGCATTCTGATCATTATAGTACAGATTTGATTCAGGCGATGTTTGATTTGGGTAAGCCGGTATTATCCAATTATTTGAAAGACACCACTTATCCCTACACGGCAAAGGGAGATAAAGATTATGAAATAGGTAAATTTAAAATCCGTACTTGTATTACCGATCATAATAATTCCGGATTATCCAATTTCGTAACTATCTTCCAGATAGACTGTGGAGATGATGCTGGAAATTTCGTCTTTATGCATGTCGGTGATTCCAATTTTAAACCGGAACAATATACAAACATTGCGCCACATGTCAATGTCTTGATTCCCCGCTATGCTCCTAATGCGCTGACTGAGAATAATATTTTAGGTACCGGAGCGGGACAGGTACAGCCGGATTATGTTCTGTTATCTCATATTCTGGAAATGGCTCATGCAGGTGTTGATGCATCCAGATGGTCATTGGACATGGCATTAGAACGGGCGTCCAAGATTAACTGTGACCAGACCTATGTGCCTATGTGGGGAGAAAAGATGGTCTGGAAGAACGGTAAGCTGAACTAATAATTTTAATATTTGAATTTATGAAACGAATTTATAACTTTATATTGCTTTTATGCCTGGTGCAACTGGCTGTTGCCCAAAATAGGATTGCGGAAATCAGAGAAAACCTGTTAGGAAATTATTCCGATAGAGTGTTGGTCGTTTCTCATCGTGCCGACTGGCGAAATGCTCCCGAAAATTCATTGCAAGGAATACAGAATTGCATTGATATGGGAGTGGATATGGTAGAAATAGATTTGAAGAAGACCAAAGATGGTCACTTGGTCGTCATGCATGATAAGACAATTAACCGTACAATGACGGGAAAAGGAAACGCTGAGGATTATACACTGGCAGAACTGAAAGCAATGCGACTTAAAAATGGAGCAGGCTGTAAAACCAGACATCAGATTCCTACTCTCGAAGAAGTTATGTTACTTTGCAAAGGGAAGATAATGGTGAATATCGATAAAGGTTACGATTATTTTCAGGAAGCTTATGCTGTACTTGAAAAAACAGGAACAATTGACCATTGTGTAATTAAAGCAGGACTCCCCTATGAACGAGTGAAAGCAGAAAATGGTGATGTACTTGATAAGGTTATTTTTATGCCTATTGTGAATCTGCACAAAGAAGGAGCGGAAAAGATAATCAATGATTATCAGTTGCACATGAAACCAACTGCTTATGAACTGGTATTTAATGATGATAATGAAGAAATGCTTCGCTTGATCAGGAAAGTACGTGATAGTGGTGCCAAGCTTTTCATTAATTCTTTGTGGCCTGAACTTTGTGGAGGTCACGATGACGATCGCGCGGTAGAACTACACCAACCGGATGATAGCTGGGGATGGATTTTGAATCAGGGGGCTAAGCTGATTCAAACAGACCGCCCGGCATTATTACTCGAATATTTGCGTAAAAAGAAACTGCACGACTAAAGATATTCCTTCATGTTGAAACATCTTATAAATTTTTACAAGGTCTCTTCACTGGGACCTTGTAACGAAGACGTTATGTCTTCATCCGGCAAGCGTCGGTTGAAATATCTGCAATGGTCTACCTTTCTTTCGGCAACTTTCGGATACGGTATGTATTATGTTTGCCGGTTGAGCTTGAATGTAGTAAAGAAACCGATTGTAGACGAGGGAATCTTTTCTGAAACGGAACTCGGAATAATCGGTTCGGTGCTGTTCTTTACGTATGCGGTGGGTAAATTTACGAATGGATTTCTGGCAGATCGAAGTAATATAAATCGTTTTATGACTACCGGCCTGCTTGTTACCGCATTGATTAATCTTTGTCTCGGTTTCACCCATTCATTTATTTTGTTTGCTGTTCTTTGGGGAGTCAGCGGCTGGTTTCAGTCTATGGGGGCTGCTTCGTGTGTAGTCGGACTTTCCCGTTGGTTCACGGATAAAGAACGTGGCTCTTATTATGGCTTTTGGTCCGCCAGTCATAATATTGGTGAAGCACTGACATTTATAATTGTAGCATCTATTGTTAGTGTTTGTGGCTGGCGTTATGGTTTCTTTGAGGCAGGTATGGTAGGATTGCTGGGGGCATTAATCGTATGGCGTTTTTTTCATGATAGTCCCGAAAGTAAGGGCTTTCCTCCGGTCAATGTTTCGAAAGAAAAGAAAACGATGAGTGCTTCTGAAACGGCAGATTTTAATAAAGCTCAACGGCAGGTTCTGACAATGCCTGCTATCTGGATACTTGCTTTATCAAGCGCATTTATGTATATCAGCCGATATGCGGTAAACAGTTGGGGAGTTTTTTATTTGGAAGCACAGAAAGGATATTCCACTTTGGATGCCAGTTTTATTATTTCCATTAGTTCTGTTTGTGGGATTATCGGCACCATGTTTTCCGGTGTAATTTCTGATAAACTGTTTGGTGGCCGGCGTAATGTTCCGGCTTTGATTTTCGGACTGACGAATGTTTTAGCATTATGTTTGTTCTTATTAGTGCCAGGGGTACACTTTTGGCTCGATGCTGTGGCAATGATCCTCTTTGGACTGGGCATCGGAGTACTGATTTGTTTCTTAGGTGGGCTGATGGCTGTTGATATTGCTCCTCGCAATGCTTCGGGAGCTGCTTTGGGAGTTGTTGGGATTGCCAGTTATATCGGAGCCGGGCTGCAAGATGTCATGAGCGGAGTTTTGATTGAAGGACATAAAACGATCCGGAATGGGGTAGAGGTTTACGACTTTACTTATATCAATTGGTTTTGGATCGGATCGGCTATATTGTCGGTATTTTTCGCTTTATGGGTGTGGAATGCGAAGCAAAAATAAAGCATTGATTATCAGTGGAGTATAAAATAGGTACTTTTTCTTTTAAAGGAACGGGCTCTTGGTTTAAAACCAACGACCTGTTCCTTTAAAACTAACGGGGTGTTTCTTTTAAAGGAATGAGCCTTGATATTTCAGAATTATTTCAGTATCATAATTTTTCTTTGCGGGAGATTTATTATCTTTGTACTTTTAACCCGGTAATCGATGAGTAGAATATTTGCAATTAATAAAATACTGCTGTTTGCGCTATTGGCTGGAATGACTTCCACTGCATTTGCACAAAGCGATGATTTCACTACATGGACTAAATTCAAAGTGAACTATAAGATCGATCCCCGATTTTCACTTTTAAGCAATCTGGAGTTTCGGACAAAGGATGACGTAGGTAGAATGGACCGTTTGGGATTGACCATTGGAGGCGAGTATCGGGCTTATTCATTTTTGAAGCTGGAAGCCGGATATGAAACTCATTTCCGGAATTTGGGAGATTCGGAATGGAAATTCAGACACCGTTATAACTTTGGAGCAACTGCAAGTTTTCAATATCAGTGGTTGAAAATTGCTTTGAGAGAAAGGTTTCAGCAAACTTTTGACCGTGGTGATTCAAAAGCTCGCCTTCGTTCCCGCTTAAAATTAGCTTATGCACCTGAAAAAGGAATCGTTTCCCCCTACTTCTCAATTGAAATTTATCAAAGTTTGGATGATGCTCCTTTTTGGAGAGCAGATCGTATGCGTTATCGGCCTGGAGTAGAGATAGCTTTGGCTAAACGATGGGTGTTAGATGTTTTTTATTGTTATCAGTATGAGTCTCCAAAAGGTAAACATATTGCCGGGGTAGAAATAGGCTATTCTTTTTGAAAATGTTAGATTACTAATATAATAATGTGTAAGCCTATTTGGTTTTGAAATATCCCTGATTCATAAAGTGCTACTAATTTGATACTTATGAATGAATATAAATATTATTTAAGAAAATGAAGTATTGGTTGATTTATGATTTATACTTTTGCTTTTGACATTTCAGAATGAAATGTTGGAGTTGATGATTCTCCAGTCGCAACAGACGTGTTGTGTGGAATCTCATAACTGAAAGTGAATACTTCCTCTTATGTCCTTCTTTCTGCCCAATCAAAGATTTCTTATTATTTATATTTAAATAAAGAGGACATGAATATTTTGTTTAGAATGGAAAAAGGAATCGCTGTATGTCTTTTTTCTTCTTTTTTTGTATTAGCATGTGTAAATCATATTCCGGGAGAGAAAGCTGCAGTCAGCAATGGAGATATTCCATTGAAATTTACTGCTGATATTCATGAAGCGACATATACACGTGTTGCTGGCAATGGCTTTGAAGAGAATGATGAAGTGGGAGTATTTGCCCTTGTAGGGTCCTCCACCATGAAGGAAGAACGTTATGCGGATAATTTGCGTTTCTTTCGTACTTCCGAAAAAGTTTTTGAGTCCAGTGAGCCGATTTATTATCCTGATGATGAGGTAACATTACGTTTGATCAGTTATTATCCTTATCAGGAAGAGGGAGTGAATATGGGAGAAAGTACGATGTCGGTGGCGGTAGAAACAGATCAAAATCTTTCTGCCGGCTATTTCTGCTCTGATTTTCTGGTTGCTTCTCAAAATCTGCAATCAGCTCCTAAAGGAGCCATCGCCCTGCACTATGATCACAAATTTTTCAAATTAAAAATCGCTTTGGTAGGAAAGGAAGGTGAAGAATTGCAGGGTATACTGGATGCTGACCCAAAACTTTCTGTTTGTGGTTTTTATACTAAGGCGATTTATGATTTCCAAAAAGAAACTTATTCCGCTTTTTCTAATGAGAAAAGCATTACTCCTGCCGGAAAATGGGAGATACAGGGAGATCGGTTGAGCGGAAAAGAAGTAATCCTTATTCCGCAGGAAACCACTTTGGGCTATCAATATATCGTATTGGATGTTGGAGGTAAGATATATACCAGCCCATTGCCCTCTTCATTGCAGTTGCAGAGTGGTAAGCAGAGTGAGCTGGCGATTTCCTTCATCCCGACCGAAGATGTTTTGATAAGTAAAGTCGAAGGAGAAATCAATAGTTGGGAAGATGGAAATACAGGGCAGTCCGGGTCCGAAGTCTTCCATAATTATGTGGATGTGTCAAAATTGGTATTTGATGATTCGAAGGTGTATAAAGTGTTGAGTGCTGGGCAGCAGGTAGCAGAAATATGTAAAGAATATCTGGTGACCCCTGATTTTTCTTCACAGGCAATTGTCGTTTATCCGATGAAAGATAACCATGCGGTTGACTTATCCAAGGGAACGGTAGTACAATTGGTCGGACATGCAGATAAAGTGCACGGCGGAACTGTAGCGTGGGATTTGAAAGAACATTCATTGAAATATACTCCTGGAAATCAGGCTGCTCGAAGTAAGATGTATATTTTGCCTGACGGACAAATTGCATTGTCTATGCCTGAAGAAATGTTGCCCGTATTGGCCATGAAAGATATAATGCGTGATGTGCGTGGGAGTAGTATTCACAATTACCCGATAGTGAAAATTGGTACGCAGTATTGGATGGGAAGTAATCTGAAAACATCATTATATATAGATGGAGAAGAAATTCCGAAACTGGAGATTATGAATGCCGGAGCGACAGGTTATCTATTGTCTCAAACAGATAAGAGTTATTATTTTTATAGTTTTGGAACAATTGTCAGTAATAAGCTGCTTCCTGTGGGGTGGAATATGCCTGATTGGAATGATTGGAATATGCTGAAAACTTATTTGAGCAATGATGCCTCTTTGTTGAAAACCGGGACATGGAAAGCAATAAGCACCGGTGCCGGTGCAATAGTAGGAACTGCTACCAATCTCACGGGTTTTGATGGATATCCGGTAGGAATGTATGCCGGCAAGTTTCAGTCTGCCTATGAAGGAAAATATCTTTCTTATTGGACTTTGAATGAAGCAGGGACAGATGCGGATGAGAAAATATTCTTGTTGAGAAGTGATAAAAACGAAATAGCAGAGGGAAACACCGGGTTGGATAAAGCTTACGCCATCCGTTGTATCCGAAAGTAAATCGTGGAAAATTGTTCTTCTTTTTTATATTTTGCTTATATTTGGGAAGTGAAACTTAAATAGAAGTCATAGATTATGAAGAAAATAATAAATCCCTGGAAAGGGCTGGAAGGGTACAATTGCTTTGGTTGCGCCCCTAATAATGAAGCCGGAATAAAGATGGAGTTTTATGAAGATGGCGACGAAGTGGTAAGTATCTGGAAACCCCGTCCTGAGTATCAGGGATGGATCAATACCTTGCATGGTGGTATTCAGGCTGTTCTCATGGATGAAATCTGCGCTTGGGTGATACTTCGTAAATTGCAGACAACGGGAGTAACTTCAAAAATGGAGACTCGTTACCGCAAGTCGGTCAGTACTACTGATTCCCATATTGTGTTGCGTGCTTCTATTAAGGAAGTCAAGCGGAATATTGTGATTATTGAAGCTAAGTTATATAATAAGGATGGCGAAGTATGTACCGAAGCGGTTTGTACGTACTTTACGTTTTCGCACGAAAAGTCGAAAGATGAAATGCACTTTGATAAGTGTGATGTAGAGCCGGAAGAGATATTATCTTTAATTTGAAATAAAAACTGAACTTTTTGTGATAAATGTTTGGAAGTATCAAACGAATGCTTTACTTTTGTCGCATTAAATAAAAGAAATATGAAATATACAGTTGCACATCATCATCATCATTTTCCTAACGAATAACTCGGTGGGCGTGATTGATAGTGTGTATAACTCTATAAAGATAACGAAGGCTTACCGAATACGGTAAGCCTTTTTTTATTTCTGAATTGTTCGAATTGTAAATCATAAAATAATAAATAAAATCATGTTAAGAATCGCAGTACAAGCCAAAGGACGTCTCTTCGAAGAGACTATGGCACTTTTAGGAGAGTCGGATATTAAAATCAGTACAACGAAGCGCACCTTGTTGGTGCAGTCTTCTAATTTTCCTATCGAAGTTTTATTTCTTCGTGACGATGATATCCCGCAAACAGTAGCTACCGGTGTAGCTGATTTGGGAATTGTCGGTGAGAATGAGTTTATGGAGAAAGAAGAGGATGCAGCAATCATAAAGCGATTGGGATTCAGTAAGTGTCGTTTGTCACTGGCTATGCCCAAAGACATTGAGTATCCGGGATTGTCTTGGTTCAATGGTAAGAAAATAGCAACGTCTTATCCGGTTATTCTGAAAAACTTTCTGAAAAAGAACGGTGTAAATGCGGAAATACATGTTATAACAGGTTCGGTAGAAGTATCTCCGGGCATCGGACTGGCTGATGCTATTTTTGATATTGTA
The DNA here is from genome assembly GCF_020091505.1 of Bacteroides faecis. Lineage (NCBI taxonomy): Bacteria > Pseudomonadati > Bacteroidota > Bacteroidia > Bacteroidales > Bacteroidaceae > Bacteroides > Bacteroides faecis. Next base: position 3,605,115 of record NZ_CP081916.1, read on the forward strand.
AGTTCCGGTTCTACATTGGTCAGCAATCGTCTGAAAGAGGTGGAAGTCGTGATGAAATCTGAGGCGCTGTTGATTGGTAACAAGAACATGACTGATGAGAAGAAAGCGGTGTTAGAAGAACTTCTGTTCCGTATGGATGCTGTGAAGACTGCTGAAGATAAGAAATATGTATTGATGAATGCACCGAAAGACAAACTGGAAGAGATTATCGCTGTATTACCGGGTATGAAGAGTCCTACCGTTATGCCGTTGGCACAGGAAGGCTGGTGCTCTGTTCATACGGTATTGGACGAGAAACGTTTCTGGGAAATTATAGGAAAATTGAAAGGGCTTGGAGCAGAAGGTATTTTGGTATTGCCCATTGAAAAAATGATCGTTTAATTATTATGAACTCTGAATTCTAATTTGACCGATGAAATTAATTAAATATCCATCCAAAGAACAGTGGGCAGAACTCCTGAAACGTCCGGCATTGAATACCGAGAATCTGTTTGATACGGTTCGTGCCATTATAAATAAGGTGAGGGCAGAAGGGGATAAGGCTGTTCTGGAATATGAAGCTGCTTTTGATAAAGTGACTTTATCTTCTCTCGCAGTGACTACCGAAGAAATAAAGAAAGCTGACGAACTGGTGAGTGACGAACTGAAGGCTGCTATATCTCTGGCTAAAAGAAATATTGAAACTTTTCACTCTTCCCAGCGTTTTGTAGGTAAAAAGGTAGAAACAATGAATGGAGTGACCTGCTGGCAAAAAGCAGTGGGTATTGAAAAGGTAGGTCTTTACATTCCGGGAGGAACAGCACCGCTCTTTTCAACAGTACTGATGTTAGCTGTTCCCGCTAAAATTGCAGGATGCAAGGAAATTGTACTTTGCACTCCTCCGGATAAGAATGGAAATATCCATCCGGCTATTCTTTTCGCTGCACAGTTGGCGGGAGTTAGTAAAATCTTCAAAGCAGGAGGTGTGCAAGCCATTGCTGCAATGGCATATGGAACGGAAAGTGTTCCCAAAGTCTATAAAATCTTTGGTCCGGGAAATCAATATGTGACGGCTGCCAAGCAGTTGGTAAGTTTGCGTGATGTAGCGATCGATATGCCTGCCGGTCCTTCTGAAGTTGAAGTACTGGCCGATGCATCTGCCAGTCCTGTTTTTGTCGCTGCAGATTTGCTTTCGCAGGCTGAGCACGGAATTGACAGCCAGGCTATGCTGATAACTACTTCTGAGAAACTTCAGATGGAAGTGATGGAAGAAGTAGAGCGGCAACTGGCAAAATTGCCCCGTCGGGAAATTGCAGCGAAGTCTTTGGAAAATAGTAAGCTGATTCTTGTAAAAGACATGGACGAGGCATTGGAGCTGACAAATGCATATGCTCCCGAACATTTGATTGTAGAGACCGAAAATTATATGGAAGTTGCTGAGAGAGTAACGAATGCCGGTTCTGTTTTCTTAGGTTCCTTGACTCCTGAAAGTGCCGGTGATTATGCGTCCGGAACCAACCATACTCTGCCGACAAATGGCTATGCAAAAGCATATAGCGGAGTAAGTCTGGATAGCTTCATTCGAAAAATCACTTTCCAGGAGATTCTTCCGGAAGGAATGAAGGCGATTGGACCGGCTATTGAAGAGATGGCGGCAAACGAGTTGTTGGATGCACATAAGAATGCCGTTACTGTTCGTCTGAGTTCCTTGAAATAAAATGATCAAGTAGTGACCGTAATAAAAGAAATCATATATGAAAACATTACAAGAACTGACTCGTCCGAATATCTGGAAGTTAAAGCCTTACTCTTCGGCACGCGATGAATATAAAGGAGTGACAGCCTCTATTTTTCTGGATGCAAACGAAAATCCATATAATATGCCTCACAATCGTTACCCTGATCCTATGCAATGGGATCTGAAAAAACTGTTGGCAAAAATAAAGAAAGTGGCACCCGAACATATCTTTCTAGGCAATGGAAGTGATGAAGCCATTGATCTGGTTTTTCGTGCTTTTTGTGAGCCGGGAATAGATAATGTCGTTGCTATTGATCCTACTTATGGTATGTATCAGGTTTGTGCGGATGTGAATAATGTGGAATATAGGAAAGTCTTATTGGATGATAACTTTCAGTTTTCGGCAGATCAGTTATTGGCAGCTGCAGATGATCATACTAAAATGATTTTCCTTTGTTCGCCTAATAATCCGACAGGCAATGATTTGCTCCGGTCTGAAATAGAAAAGCTTCTGAAAGAATTTGAGGGGCTGGTTATTTTGGATGAGGCTTATAATGATTTTTCGGAAGCACCGTCTTTCTTGGAAGAGTTGGATAAATATCCGAACCTGATTGTATTTCAAACCTTCTCTAAAGCTTGGGGATGTGCTGCTATCCGTCTGGGAATGGCATTTGCGTCTGTAGATATTATCGGTATTCTGAGTAAGATCAAATATCCTTATAATGTCAATCAGCTCACGCAACAGCAAGCAATAGCCATGCTGCATAAATATTATGAGATAGAACGTTGGGTAAAAACATTGAAAGAAGAGCGTGATTATTTGGAAGAAGAATTTTCAAAGTTGCCTTGCACTGTCAAAATGTTCCCTTCCGATGCAAATTTCTTTTTGGTGAAAGTGACAGATGCTGTGAAAATCTACAATTATTTGGTTGGGGAAGGAATTATTGTGAGAAATCGCCATTCTATTTCCCTTTGCTGTAATTGCCTGCGTGTAACGGTAGGTACACGCGTCGAGAATTATAATCTTATCGCTACTCTCAAGAAATACCAAGTATAACTTATGAAGAAGAAAGTCTTATTTATAGATAGAGATGGTACCTTAGTCATAGAACCGCCTGTAGACTATCAACTCGATTCGTTGGAGAAATTAGAGTTTTATCCGAAGGTTTTTCGTAATCTGGGATTTGTCCGTAGCAAATTGGATTTTGAGTTTGTGATGGTGACTAATCAGGATGGATTGGGAACCTCTTCTTTTCCGGAAGAGACCTTCTGGTCTGCTCACAATTTAATGTTGAAAACATTAGCAGGAGAAGGGATTACCTTTGATGATATTCTGATCGACCGCAGTTTTCCGGAAGATCATGCACCGACTCGTAAACCGCGTACCGGAATGTTGACGAAGTACATCGATAATCCGGAATATGATTTGGCAGGAAGTTTTGTAATTGGTGACCGCCCTACCGATGTCGAATTAGCGAAAAATTTAGGTTGTCGTGCTATCTATTTGCAAGATTCAGTGGCTGGTTTGCAAGAAAAAGGATTGGAAGAGGTATGCACACTTGCTACTACGGACTGGGATCGGATTGCTGAATTCCTCTTTGCGGGAGAACGGAAAGCGGAAGTTCGTCGTACTACTAAAGAAACAGATATTTACGTGGCTCTGAATCTGGACGGAAATGGAAATTGCAACATTGCTACCGGACTTGGTTTCTTTGATCATATGCTTGAACAGATAGGCAAGCATTCTGGTATGGATCTGACTATTCAGGTAAAAGGAGATTTGGAAGTAGACGAACATCATACCATTGAAGATACTGCTATTGCTTTGGGGGATTGTATCTATCAGGCTTTGGGAAGTAAGCGTGGAATAGAACGCTATGGTTACGCATTACCTATGGATGATTGTCTGTGTCAGGTATGTCTGGACTTTGGAGGTCGCCCTTGGCTGGTATGGGATGCGGAATTTAAACGTGAGAAAATAGGGGAGATGCCCACGGAGATGTTTCTTCATTTCTTTAAATCGCTTAGTGATGCTGCAAAAATGAATCTGAATATCAAAGCAGAAGGACAGAATGAGCATCATAAGATAGAAGGAATCTTTAAAGCGCTTGCACGTGCCTTGAAAATGGCATTGAAAAGAGATATTTATCATTTTGAGCTCCCGTCGAGTAAAGGAGTATTATAACTATCTTATGAGATTGCTGTATGATAGTCAATAATAAACGAATCTGGCTTAGTTTATTTATCGGGATAGTGGTTTCTTTTTCGGCTTTTGGTCAGAATATGACTGCTGAAAAGATAGCTGTTCCCGGTAGTAAACTGGATAATTTATATAAGATAGACTCGGGCGTATATCGTTCGGAACAACCGTCGGATACAGACTTTAAGGCTTTGGAGAAATATGGTATTCGTGAAGTGCTGAATCTCCGCAACCGGCATAGTGACGATGATGAGGCGGCAGAAACAAAGATAAAACTTCATCGGCTAAAAATGAAAGCGCATTCAGTCAATGAAGAACAACTGATAAAAGCGTTGCGCATTATCAGGAACCGCAAAGGCCCGATCGTTTTTCATTGTCATCACGGTTCCGATAGGACAGGGGCGGTGTGCGCTATGTATCGTATCGTATTTCAAGGAGTATCCAAGCAAAAGGCTATTCAGGAAATGACCGAAGGAGGCTTCGGTTTTCATCGCATTTATAAGAATATCATTCGTACCATTGAGAAGGCTGATATAGAACGTATCAAAAGAGAAGTATTATAATCTTGTGACATTTTTGATTTTCCCCGTATAATACTTAGAATAAATACAAAAATGTCACAGAAGAAAGAATATGAGTGATTATAAATTCTCAATTTCTTTGAGCCAAATCGCTGAACTTGCGTCACTTGGCATCCGCCAGTCGCCTCTCGGACTTATAGAAATACTACCCACTTTGGGACCGTCGGGCAGACAAGAACGCTTGAACTGCTGATTGAAGAAGCGTCGGAAGAAAGTGGACAACCATTTCTTGATCGTTTCTTCATCATATACTCCTTTGAAAGCAACATTAGCTAAATAGAAAATTTTCGAAGGACGGAATCCAAACCGCATAAAATAATAAAGGAAAAAATCATGCAATTCATAGGGGCCTACCAAGTCTTCAGTCTTTTGCTTGATCTCGCCGTTTTCATCCGCAGGAATCAGTTCCGGACTGATTGGCGTATCCACAATGTCCAGTAAAGTCGCTTTGGAAGTATCATCCACTCCATTTTCTGCCACCCATTGTACGAGGTATTTCACTAATGTTTTAGGAATGCTTGCATTGACGCCATACATTGACATATGGTCACCATTGTATGTAGCCCATCCCAATGCCAGTTCCGATAAATCGCCGGTGCCTACGACCATACCCCATGTCTGGTTGGCAATATCCATCAGTATTTGTGTACGTTCGCGTGCCTGAGAATTTTCGTAGGTGACATCGTGTACATTTATATCATGGTTAATGTCCTTGAAATGCTGGATACATGCTTCTTTAATACTGATTTCACGAATGGAGATACCTAAAGATTTCATTAAGTCCAATGCATTATTATAGGTACGGTCGGTAGTGCCGAAGCCAGGCATGGTAATTCCTAAAATATCTTTTCGGGATAATCCTAGTTTATCAAAGGTCTTGACGCAAACTAATAATGCCAGCGTAGAGTCTAGTCCTCCGGAAATTCCGACTACAGCTGTTTTTGCTCCGGTGTGTACCAGGCGTTGTGCCAGACCGGCTATCTGAATAGAGAATACCTCTTCACAACGTTCATTTAGCTCTTTCCCTTGTGGTACAAAAGGATGTGGATTGAATTTACGCGTTAAAACCAGCTCTTTGCTATTAACAAATTCTGTTGCAATAGAAATTTTCTTTTTATCTCCAAGATTTCCCTGATTAGCAGCAAAGGTCGTATTAATTCTACGCTCAGCTCGTATACGTTCCACATCGATCTCACTGATAATCAACTGCTCCTGCATGCTGAAACGTTCGCTACGTGCCAAGAGTGTACCATTCTCATAGATTAATCCGTTTCCTGCAAAAACGACGTCTGTAGTAGACTCCCCGAATCCACAGGATGAAAAAACATAACCTGCTATGCAGCGGGCAGATTGCTGGCTGATCAGTGAACAGAGATAATGATTCTTTCCAATACCTTCATTGTCAGCAGACATGTTAAAGATAATTTCAGCTCCTTGCAGGGCTAGTGAGGAACTGGGGGGAATGGTCGCCCACAGGTCTTCACAGATTTCAACTCCAAAAGTTGTATCTGAAGTCTCGAAAATTAAATTGGCTCCTATTGGAATTATTTGTCCGCATAGACGTACGGTATTTTCTGTCAACTGAAGTGCGGAAGTAAACCATCGTTGTTCGTAAAACTCTTTGTAATTAGGCAGATAAGTTTTAGCTGCAACACCTAACACTTTTCCTCTTTGAATTACGACAGCAGCATTTATCACTGTTGAGTTTGCGATAACAGGCATACCGACGATAGAAATAATATCTAATTGACGGGTGTTGTTTAAAATCTGCATTAATCCCATTTCTGCTTCTTCAAGCAAAATTTGCTGTCCGAACAGGTCTCCACAGGTATATCCGGTAATGCTCATTTCCGGAAATACAATGACTTGCACTCCTTTGCCTTCGGCTATTGCAATCAGACTCTCTATTTTCTCTACATTGAATTTGCAGTCAGCCACTTTAACGTGTGGCACAGCCGCAGCTACTTTTACGAATCCGTAATTCATCTTGTACCTTATTTATATATAGTGGGTGCAAAAATAGGAAATATAATTGGAATTTTGTCTTTTCAGTAGTGAATCCTTAAAAATCACTCTTATAGATAGTTTTGCTAACTGTTGTTTAGACAATTAATTGATCTGACAATTTGAAATCTATTTTATGCCTATTTTGATATATATTCTTTGTTACACGTGAATTTTCGATAATATTTGGTTAAATAAACGATAAAAGGATATATAGAGGAAATTTAGTATAAAAAATGCGACTTTTAGTTTCTTTCATTTAACTTTTATAATTATATTTGTAACCGATATAAAGCAATTTTATAGGTTAATAACACCTAAACAAACGATAAGCACTAATATTTTATAACATAAGAGAGATGGATAGACACTTATTTAGCATTGACGCAGCAACAACACAAAAAATCTATTTAGACATTTGGCGTAATATTAAGAACCAGCCGAGTTAACTTATCCTATCCTAATTTATTAGAGATTAATAAAATAGCCTATTCTGAGGTGGTGGAAAAGGTATGCCTTCAAATCATCTCGAGGGACGGGTGTATTATTACTTCATGCGTGAAGATAATGTACCGAATTCTTGTTTGTAGATCATTCTATAAAAATAAATCAATTTCATTAATTTAAATTCAAGTATCAAAGATGAGAAAATCAATTCTCTTGTTTGTACTCTTTGCTCTACTGAATATTCCTCTTATGCTATTTGCACAAGGTGGATATAAGGTAACAGGACATGTCGTTTCGGCGGAAGATAACGAGCCGATGATTGGTGTGTCTATATTGCAGAAGGGTACTACAAATGGTGTGATTACCGATATTAATGGTAATTACACTCTTGAGATTAAGGGGACAGCAAGTACTACCTTGTCGTTTTCTTACATCGGTATGCAATCTCAGCAACATGAAGTCAATGCCCGAACAGGCACACTGAATGTTCGTTTAGTTTCGGACGCCGCATTAATAGATGAAGTAGTGGTAGTGGCGTATGGAACTCGCAAAAAAGGAACGATTGCCGGTGCCGTAGCTACCGTGAAAGCGGAAAAAATGGAAAATGTACCGGCAGCAGGCTTCGATCAGTCATTACAGGGACAGACACCGGGCTTATCTGTAATTTCCAACTCGGGAGAACCTAGCAAAGCGGCTGTTTTCCAGATTCGAGGCACTAACTCTATCAATTCGGGTACGGCTCCGTTATTTATTTTGGATGGCGTACCAATTTCCAGTGCTGATTTTAATACAATTAGTCCGGGAGATATAGAGTCTATTTCGGTGTTGAAGGATGCTTCTTCAACTTCTATTTATGGTGCCCGTGCTGCAAATGGTGTAGTTGTTATCACTTCTAAACGTGGATTGGCAATGGATAAGGCGAAAGTGACCTTGCGTGGGCAATGGGGATTTTCACAATTGGCGTCGGATGATAACTGGATGATGATGAATACTCCGGAACGTATTCAATTTGAGAAAGAAATAGGTTTGGACGCAGGAAAAGACTATAACTTACTTTCTCGTACTGATGTCAATTGGTTGGATAAAGTATTCAATGATCGTGCTCCGTTGCAGAGCTATGAATTATCTGTAAATCGTGCAACTGATCGTCTGAACTACTACGTTTCAGGGGGATTTTACGATCAGGATGGTATTGCTCAAAGTTCAACTTTTCGCCGTTATAACATGCGCACCAATGCGGAGGTGAAAGCTAGTAACTGGTTGAAGATAGGAACTAATACAATGATGGCTTATGAAGAAGTGTCGCAGGCTGAAGAAGGAGATATGGCGCTTTTTTCTCCTATTTCCGGTTCACGCTTTATGTTGCCTTACTGGAATCCTTATAATGCGGATGGTTCTTTAGCTTCTGAAAATAATGGAACTTGGAAAGGAATAGGGCAGAATCCTATTGAATGGATGGCGAATAATCCTGTAAAACATGAAAAATACAAGTTATTGTCAACTGTTTTTGCAGATGTTACTCCTCTGAAAAATTTGACGATTCACGCGCAGTTTGGTGTTGATTATGCGCATTCTACATCTTTCATGCAATCTTATCCAAGCTATCTTATAAATAATAAGTCAGGTCGTGCAGGACGAAGCACGTCTGATATGCTTAATTTGACTGAAACTCTTACGGCAAATTATCGTTGGGCATTGAATGATGATCATTCTTTTAATTTTTTATTGGGACAAGAAGGTGTAGATTATCGTTCTGCCGGATTTCAGGTGGTTACGAGAGGACAGACCATTGACCGATTAACCAATATAGCTTCTGGTACTCGGGCATCTTCGTGGCAAGATGCCAGTACTGCCTATTCTTATTTATCACTTTTCTTCCGTGGAGAATACAATTATAAGGATTTGTATTATGCGGAAGTTGCAGCACGTACGGATGCTTCTTCCCGTTTTGGTAAAGACCATCGTTGGGGTGCTTTTTGGTCGTTAGGGTTTATGTGGAATATCAAAAATGAAGTTTTTCTGAAAGATGTGGAATGGTTGACCAATGCACAGATAAAATTGAGCACCGGTACTTCTGGTAACTCAACTATCCCTGATTACGATCATCTTGCGCTTGTTTCGGGAAATGCCAATTATTACGATCAAGCTGGTATTTACCCTATGCAGAGTGGAAACGAAGACTTAGGCTGGGAGCAGACTTGGGCAAATAATGTGGGCCTGAGTTTAGGACTCTTTAATCGTGCTAATGTAAATATCGATTTTTATCATAAGAAAACTACCAATATATTAATGTCTGTTCCCCAATCATACGCTGTAACAGGTGAAGGCAATCGTTGGGAAAATATTGGTGCTATGATGAATAGGGGTATTGAAGTAGCGATAGATGGTGATATAATCCGTATGAATGATTTTACTTGGAATCTTAGCGCTAATTTCTCATATAATAAGAATAAATTGCTGGAACTCTACAATGGGGTAGAAGAGTATGTAAACTCAACGACAGGTTTGAAGTATATGGTCGGGCATTCTGTGACTGAGTATTTCTTGAATCGTTATGCTGGTGTGAATCCGGCTAATGGCGATGCTCTATGGTACACTGCTGACGGAGAGCTGACAACGGAATTTCGCGAAGATGATAAAGTGATGACTGGCAAGACTTATGAATCTCCGTGGGCTGGTGGTTTTGGAACTACTTTCATTTGGAAGGGTATTTCCTTGTCGGCACAGTTCAGTTGGATGGCTAAGCGTTATGTGATGAATAATGATCGCTTTTTCGAAGAAAGCAATGGAATATATAGTACTTACAATCAGTCTAAGCGACTATTGTATAATCGTTGGAAAAAGCCTGGTGATATTACGGATATTCCTCGCTATGATGTACCAGCACAACTTGATGATCGTTTTCTTGAAAACACTTCATTTCTTCGTTTGAAAAATTTGACAGTGGCTTATTCACTTCCGCAGTCGTTGCTGAAGAAAAGTAATTTTTTCGCAGCAGCACGTGTCTACTTACAAGGACAGAATTTGCTGACTTGGACTGGTTTTACAGGACTTGACCCGGAAGTTGCAACTAATGTTTATAGAGCTCAATATCCGGCTTCACGTCAATTTACTTTAGGTGTTGAAGTTTCATTCTAAATAGTATACTAAAGAAAGATGATTAAGAAATTTAAATTATATATCCTGTTGGTTGCCGTGGCATTTTCCACCGTTTCTTGTTTGGATAAAATGCCTGATGACTCAATTCCTTTTGATGAGTCTATCCGGACGGTAGATGATGTGAATCTGGCAGTGATAGGTATCTATGATACATTCAAAAGTAGTGCCTTATACTCTGGAAATCTTACGTTGTTGCCTGATCTACAGACTGATTTTGTGTATGGGGTAAATGGAAATACGAATACTTACGGAGATATCTGGCGGTGGAAAGATATCCTTGCTACCAATACAAGTATTGAGGCGGTTTATGCCGCATTATATAATGTTATCAATCGTTGTAATTTTCTGCTCGATCGTGTAGACAGAGTCAGAAGAAATACTACTGATGATGACGACTTGGATCAGATTGACCAATGTTGTGGTGAAACTTATTTTGCCCGTGCACTTGCTTACTCGGAATTGGTAAAACTCTTTTGTAAGGCATATGAGAGTGATGAGGACGCAGCCAATCAGTTGGGAGTTATCTTGACCAAACATTATTTGGGAGATGAAGAAATGAGGCGTGCTTCATTGAAAGATTCTTATCAGTTTATTCTTGAAGATCTTGATCGTGCTGCTGAGTTGTTGGCGTTGGACAAGAACTACAATCCGTCTACTGATGGTGCATTGTTTAATAGTGCTATCTATTTCAATGAATACACTGTTTACGCTCTGCGTGCACGTGTAGCTCTCTATATGAGAAAGTGGGATGAAGCTATTAAGTACTCTAGTAAAGTAATAGACAGTGATTATTTTCTTTTGTCCAGTTGTACAAAAAATATTTCTAGTGGTGTCAGCTATTATAAGTATATGTGGACTAACGATCTTGCTACTGAAGTCATTTTTAAAGTTGGTTTCACTGTCAATTCTTATGGTGGTGCTTTAGGGCAGATCTTCTTTAATTATGACTACAGCACTTTCCGTCCCGATTATGTACCAGCAGCTTGGGTTATTAATTCGTATGATAATAATGACTTACGTGTGTCCACTTTCTTTCAGACATACACTACCGGTTATAGTCATGGTCTTTCCTGGGCTTTGCTGATAAAGTATTTTGGTAATGAAACATTCTATGACACTAAAATTCTTCATGTTTCTATGCCGAAAGTGCTTCGTCTATCAGAACAGTATTTAATACGTGCTGAAGCTTATGTACAACAGGCGCAACCTGATTATGGTCGTGCCGGAAAAGATATTACTGCTTTACGTACGGCACGGTATTCAACTTATGGTGGCTCCACATCTCTGACGGCTTCCAATGCGATGGATGTCATCGAGGCTGAACGCGTAAAAGAACTCTATATGGAGGGTTTTCGTCTTCACGATTTAAAACGTTGGCATAAGGGATTCGAGCGTAAGCCACAAGACCAGTCATTGGCAAACGGTAGTAGCTTGAAAGTAGAGGCTGACGATCCTTTGTTTGTATGGCCTATACCGCAGCACGAATTGGACGCTCCGGGTTCGCAAATCCAACCCAATGAAAGTAATAAATAAGATTAAAAGCATACGATAATGAAGAAATTATTAATAGGATGTATGGCAGCCATTGCTGCTCTGATAGCTCTTTCCGGATGCGATCAGGACAAGGTGTTATACAACGGGTCCAGTTATCTTATGTTTTCTGACACGCTTTATACTTATGCCGTGCAAGAAACGAATGAGATATTTAAAGTTCCTGTCTCTGCTACTAAATCCGTTGACTACGACCGTACTTTTGCTGTTGAGGTAATAGACCGGGAAAGTAACGCTGTTGAAGGTAAACATTACAAGATTTTATCGAATACCGTTACCATCAAAGCTGGTGAAATGAGTACTAATGTAGAAGTACAAGGTATTTATAAGAATATAGGCATTACTGATTCGCTGGGTTTTGCTTTGCAGCTTGTGATTCCCGAAACCGAACAGTGGAGTATGTATGGAAGTGAGACAAAAGTGGTGATGCAGAAAGTTTGTCCATTTGATATCAAAAACTTTACCGGATTTTGCAAAGTCACCTCTACTTATTTGTCTTCGGACTACTATCCGAAGAAAGTGGACTTGCGTTTGATTACTTCTGATATTGTAGAAGGCAAAGAAAATACGATTGCTATACATGGCCTGTACTTTGACGGTTATGATACGGAAATCAGTTTTAATCGGGATGATGTTTTGGAACCATTGGTTGAAATGGAGAAAGATCAAGTTTGCGCTACAACGGGAGAGGCTTTCAATACGATTCATGGTGATGGTAAGCTACGGATTAGTCAGCCTACTGCTTATACTTCTTTCTATAGTACTAACGAGAATTTTGTCTTCCAATATGCTACGCTAAGTGTGAACAATAAGGACGGTTCATTATATGGTGTAGTGGGCACATTCATTAATATTATTGAATGGATAAGCAAAGCGGAAGCAGAAAAATTAAAAGAACAAGGATATTAAAAAAATAAGTAATATAAATAGATATGAAAAAGTTTAGTTTAAAACCACTGGGAGATTCCGGCATGAAGGTATTATGCAAGAGTTGCTTCTTTATTGGCTTGCTCATGACTTTTAGCCTGACGGCATGTTCGGATGACGATGATGATACGGTAGCTCCGGTATTCCCTGAAAAGCAGAATATCGTCTGTAATGCCGGTGAGAAAAAAGAATTCACTTTTACAGCTAATACTAACTGGAGTTTGGCATCTTCTGCTATTTGGTGTAAGTTTCAAACCAATGATACAGAAGAATATATTGTATCTGGAACTGCCGGAACACAAACGGTAACAATTATAGCTACTGATGACAATCAGAAAGTGGATAACATAAGCGTGGCCAAATTGGAGTTAACAATGGGGGCTCAGACAATTGTAATTGGAGAAGTGACTCGTTCGGCTGTGGGATATGAACTGAAAATATATGATGAGGAAGGTAATGAGATTCAAGAACTTAATGTGGGATATCAAACTTATGCTTCATTTAAAGTAAAAGCTAACTTCCGTTTTGCTGCCACTAATTTACCGGGATGGGTCGATCTGGAAGGAAATGCACTTGTGGGGGCAGTTGATCAAGAAATAAAGGGCGGTCTAAAAATTATAGAAGATGAGAACCGAGAAAAGTATCCAGTTAAGGCTAGTGAGCAAAATGTAATTACATTTTCAGATGAAAGTGGAAAAGCGTTCTATTCTTTTCCTGTTTTTTATAATGGTATGACTCCTGAAAAAATTGATATCCAAACTCCAACAAGTTATGCGACTAATTGGATTGTATCAATGGACGGAAAGACGTTTACTCAAAAAAGTACAGGAGGTAGTACAGGTGATGCAACTATTCAAAAAAGAATGCCGTTTACCATCAAAACTTTGAATGACGATTATGTGCTTGTTTATATGGAAGGATGGGAAGATATGGGAGGTAATAAAAATATTTCGGAAATAGATGCCTCTATGTTATGGATGCAATGTGATGGTGAGAAAGGTAAGATAAATCTTATGATTGATGAATATAGTCCTAATACATCTTGGGGAGAACCTGAGTCTAGAACTGGCTATGTTCTTGCATTCTCACGTGCTGAATATGAAGATATCAAAGATAATTTGGAAGAAACTATCGTTGAAAATGGAGAAATAGCCTACAAATATGAACAGAGAAATCTTTTAATTGCTTTTATACAGAAAGAAGTGAAAGAAGAGACTGAAGATAAAAGTTTTAAAATAAAAAAAGGCGGATGGGAAGATGTTACACCTAGTAAAACGACCGACCAGTCTATTCTGGAATTACTCAAAGGAAACTATTACATTGATGATGTTTATTCAATATCTGCTAATGCAGGGGAATATTTCTCGATTTATCCACTATTATCAGAAAGCGAATGGAGTGGTACAGCCTATGTCATTAATACTAGAGATGAAAATGTAACTGTAAATACAGAAGTGTCAATGGATGGGGACGGAATGTATTTTGGAATCACATTGCCTAATTCTTTTGAGGAAGATTTAATTGTTGTTTTTAAAGGCACTGATATGCTCTTTAAGAAAGCTTTGGTGATTACTCCTGCCTATTAATTAATTTAGATAGTCAAGTAAATGAATTTACATAAATTATATTCAATATTCTTCCTACCTCTTATTATCAGTTTACTGACAATAGTGGTAGCGACAGGATGTTCCGATGATGATGAGGCACTGCAAAGTCAATATGGCTATGTGCAGTTTAAACTCTACAAGAGTACCTCTTTTGATAAAGGGACAGTTACCCGTAGTGTGACAGATAAACTGGAATCATTGTCCAGTGCACAGAAGATAATGGTTGTGATGACGCATAACGGTACAACCGTTTCACAGACTTTGCCTTTGAACGCATACAATGCGAACAATGCGGAATATGGTCTGCGTAGTGATAAATTGCAGTTACTGGCCGGTACTTATAAGATTATCGGTTATTATCTGTATGACAAACTCGACAAAGTTTTACTAGCCGGACCTGCTGGAGAAGATAATGAATTTACTGTTGTCAGTGGCGGGCTTCAAGAACAAACGCTGACTGTAGATGCCGTATCACGTGGAACTGTTACTTTTAAATTGACCAAAGAAGGACTAAGTACACGTGCTGCCGGTGAATATCTGTTCAGCAATATTCGTTTTATTGACGTTACAGTGATGAATACTTTCACTCGTGTAACTACGGGACTCAAGGGCATGAAAGTCACTTACGAAGAAGATTCTAAAGAAAATCAGAATCCTGATAATGTCAATGATAAGTATATGGATATAGGTGTAGCAACATGTGACTCTGCTGTATGGCTTCCTGCCGGTACTTATCAGGTAGTGGCATATACTACTTATTCACAGAGTGGTAGCACAAAACCGGAATTGGAAACGCAGTCTGTAAGAGGAGAACCCTTTATCGTAGAAGATAATAAATTGACCGAAGATGCCAATGTTCCTATTCAATTGAAAGAAACCGCAGAGTATATAAAAGACTATAAGGCTTTGAAAGCTATCTGGGAAGCATTAGATGGCAAGAATTGGAAATACAATAGTGGTATAGTGGATAACACTGTTCACCCTTCGAACTGGAACTTTAACAAAGAATTAGACATGTGGGGAGACCAGCCAGGTGTTGACTTGGATGCTAATGGACGTG
This sequence comes from Bacteroides faecis, assembly GCF_020091505.1. Taxonomy (NCBI): domain Bacteria; kingdom Pseudomonadati; phylum Bacteroidota; class Bacteroidia; order Bacteroidales; family Bacteroidaceae; genus Bacteroides; species Bacteroides faecis. Next base: position 3,620,368 of record NZ_CP081916.1, read on the forward strand.
TTACAGGACTTTCACTTGCAGGATTTGGTGCCAAAGGTAGAGTGCCTGATGCGATTGGGCAACTGACAGAATTGAAAACACTTGCCTTCGGTACTCATGGTGAGACGTTGAGTGGAAGACTATTCGGTGAAGATAAGTTGGCTCCGGATATGACTGAAGAACAGAAGCAGAGAATACGTATGCATTACAAAAGAATGTTCCTTGATTACGATCCTCGTCTGAACATGTCAGAGCTACTTCAAGATGGCATAAATCGCCATCCGAAATTGCAACCGATAAAGAAAGATAACCGTATAACATTGAAGGATACACAAATTGGTGGCCTTACTAATCGTATCACATTTATTTCAAAGGCTGTTCAACGATTGACTAAGTTACAGAACCTTTATTTGGCTAATTCGCCTATTACTTACGATAATATTGCGACCGATTGGGAAGATGCTACTTCAGAATATGCTAAACAGTATGCAGATGAAGAGTTGAGTTGGAGCAATCTGAAAGATCTGACAGATGTAGAGTTGTATAATTGTCCGAAGTTGACACAGATTCCTGAATTTGTATATGATTTGCCGGAGCTGCAATTATTGAATGTTGCTTGTAATAAGGGGATTAGTGCTGATCAATTGACTGCTGACTGGAAGAGATTAGCTGATGATGAGGATACAGGCCCTAAGGTTCAGATTCTTTATTTAGGCTATAATAATCTGGAAAAATTCCCGGAATCTGAGTCTTTACGAAAGATGGTAAAACTTGGTTTGCTTGATTGTGTGCATAATAATGTAAATCACCTGGAAGCTTTCGGCACAGATGTTAAATTGTCTGACTTAATGTTGAGTTATAATCAGATTGAGGAGATTCCGGATGAGTTTTGTGCATTTACAGATCAGGTTGAAGGCTTAGGCTTTTCTCATAATAAGTTGAAATATATTCCGAATATTTTCAATGCGAATTCGGTATATGTTATGGGATCTGTAGATTTCTCATATAATGAAATAGGTTCGGAAGGTAGTAACATAAAATGCTCGATGGACCAATATAAAGGAATTAATGCCAGTACGGTAACTTTGTCATACAATAAAATAAAGAAGTTCCCTACAGAATTGTTTGCGTCTGGTTCTCCTATTTCAACTATTGACTTGAGTAACAACCTAATGACATCGATTCCGGAAAACTCGCTTAAACCGAAAAATGGAAACTATAAGAATACGTATCTGCTGACTATTATCGACTTACGGTTCAATAAATTGACAAGTCTGTCCGATGATTTCCGGGCAACGACTTTGCCTTATTTAAGTAATATGGACGTTAGTTACAATTGCTTCTCCAAGTTCCCGACACAACCGTTGAATAGTAGTCAATTGAAAGCTTTTGGGATTCGTCACCAACGTGATGCGGAAGGAAATCGTATTTTGCGTGAATGGCCGACAGGCATTACTACTTGTCCGAGTTTGATCCAGTTACAAATAGGCTCGAATGACATCCGTAAAGTAGATGAAAAGTTGACACCGCAACTTTATATATTGGATATCGGAGATAATCCGAATATATCTATTGACGTGACTAGCGTATGTCCTTATATTGAGGCAGGCATGTATGTGCTGATCTATGACACTACGCAGGATATTCGTGGTTGTGATGCTTTGGGTATTGAACGATAATTATAAAAGATTCTATTAATGAAATATATTATAAAAATAACATTAGGACTGGTGCTTTGTGCGGGGTTTGTAACCTCGTGCAAAGATGACGATGAACCGGGAATCGATGGTATTACGGTAGATAAAGAAGAAATTACTATTGGTGCCGAAGGAGGAACGGAGAAGATTGCTGTTTCGTCCAATACTCAATGGGTGACACGTGCATCGGAGCCTTGGATTGCCATTTCTCCGGCAAATGGTATCGGTTCAGCGGTATGTGATCTTGCTATAGATTCTACCCTGATGAATACAGCACGTACTGCGCAGATACGTTTTTCTGCAGATGGACGGGAATCCAAATTGGTCACGGTTACACAGTTCGGTTTTGGCAAGCAAATCTTGGTGAGGGAACCGGAGGTGAAAATCCTTAGTTCAGATACTTATAATAAGCGTCATTTCGAGGCCATTATCTCTACTAATATTGCATTCAAAATCGGCAGTGTGGATTATTTTTTTGCTGAAGAAGCGAACATGAGTGATGAGGAAAAAGAGGAGGTAAAGGGTGAGCGTAGTGATTGGTTGACATTGCCGAAAGATAAAGATTTGGAGATGGACTTCGATAGGGGAGCACGCCCACGTACTATAAAAGTGGATTTTCGTTGGGGGATGAACGTAGCTCCTTATACCCGTGTGGCAAAAATAAATTTGGTTCCAGTTAATTCTGAAGACAAACTGGTAGATGATAATGGCAATAAAATAGATGCGGTAGTGTTGACTGTAACGCAAGAAAAGGCTATGAAAATTGAAGATAATCGTGCGGGGGACTCATTGGCAATTATCACTATCAATAGCAAACTTCAGTCTATGATGTCTTTTGATACTAGTGAAAGCATGCTGAACTGGGATTTTGTGACGCTTTGGGAATCAACAGATAAAGAAATAAAGAGTGGTGAGCTTCCTGCTGAAGCTATTGGACGTGTACGTTCTGTTAGTTACGCTATGATTGATTTGCAGGATGGTGAATCATTGCCAAGAGAAATTCGTCATTTGAAATATCTGGAGTCATTCTCGGTTCAGAGTAATGGTAATAGGCAGCTACGTACTATTTCTTTGGGAGAGGAAATCTGTGGATTAGAATACTTGAAAAATCTAACGATATTCTCTGTTGGTATAAATACCCTTCCGGAGAGCTTTATTAAATTAGGCAAGAAGTTGGAAAATCTGGATCTGACAAGTAACAACTTCCCGACGTTATCGGTGGTTACAAATATTGTGAACGAAGATAATTTCCCGAATCTGAGATACTTATCATTAACCGGATGTCGTGCTACGGAAACATTGAGAGATTTGAGTTTGGTTGATGGAAACAATCAATATAACGGTAGAAATATTGGCTTGCATGTGGACATTTCTCAAGGTCAAGAACAAAGGACAGCATTCTTGAAATTGCTGACATGGGATAAATTGATTTCGTTGGAATTGGCTTATAATTTCATTGAAGGAGAACTTCCAACGGATGCAGAGGTTACAGCTGCATTGATGGCTGCAGGAAAACCTGTATCTTATCAGAATGATGATTTCTTTAGTGAAGAAGAATTAGCTGCTACTCCGTCTGTTTTCCTTGATAAGATATCAAGTGATACTTGCCAATGGTTGTTAACGACTGACAATCCGGTTACATATCTGGAGCAATCTCCAGTGAGAGGACAGGATATTCCACGTGTATTACCATTTGCCCGTGAAGTTCGTCTTAATCTGAACTTCCTGACTGGTGAAATACCGAACTGGATTTTATTCCATCCTTATTTTGCATATTGGAATCCGATAAGTTTGGTTTTTAATCAGCAAGAAGGGGGTAAAAATACAGCAGGAAAGACAGTTGGATTTAATAATGTAGACCTCGTGAACTATGATTATTCTTATTATTATGGAAAGAAAGATCCGGGTACAGATCAAAAAGTCGACGGTGTGGCCTATCCATTGTATTACAGAAAATTTGTATTATCGGAGACTACAAATTAAGATAGCGTGAAACGAATATCATTAACAAGAATAATTTTAAAAAGGAACAATGAAGAAAAAATTCTTATATACAGCACTGTTTGCCTTGATGCTGGCTGCGTGTTCGGAACAAGAACTTACTGAACAACCGTCTACCCCTATAGGGGGGACGGAGGTTCAGCTTCCGACTGATGTCACTTCCGGTGAATTGCTGATTAAATTCGATCCTGCAATGAGCGAAATCCTCGACCGGACTCTCAAAGTTGCAACCAGAAGTGGTGGAGCTATGACTCGTTCCGGGATTCCATCTACTGATGAGGTACTGGATATTCTGGGAACATATCATTTTGAACGTATATTTCCGGTAGATGCAAAGAATGAGGAGCGCACTCGTGCTGCCGGTCTGCATTTGTGGTATCGTGTAAAGTTTGATGAAAACACAGATTTACGGGAGGCTGCTAATCGTCTTGGTAAACTGGGTGAAATATCAAAAGTACAGGGGAATGGGCACATTCAACGTGCTTATAAAAAACAAAATTACCGGAGCTATATTAGCGAGAGTGCTTTACAACAGAAAGTAGCTTCGCGTGTTGTAATGGCAGGAAATTCTTTTTCAGATCCGGGGCTTGCTACTCAATGGCATTATGCCAATAGTGGAAGTAATCTTTTTGATTATCAAAATGAATTAGGAAACGGTTCGGAAATAGGATGTGATGTCGGTTGTATGGAGGCTTGGAAAAAGTGTACAGGCGATCCGTCTATTATTGTTGCTGTGCTGGATGAAGGTGTCATGAATACTCATCCAGACTTGGCAGGTAATATTTGGGTGAATGAAGGAGAAGAACTTTATGCCGATACTGATGCTGATGGTAACGGATATAAGGATGATAAGTACGGCTATAATTTCGTAAGTAATACAGGAATTATTTCATGGACGGAAGCAAGTGATACGGGACATGGAACACACGTTGCCGGAACTATTGCCGCTATGAATGGTAACGGTATAGGTGTTTGTGGAATAGCCGGTGGTGATGGTTCTGAAAACTCTGGTGTGAAGCTGATGTCATGTCAGGTGTTTTCAGGTGATGCAGGGGTTACGTTGGATGCTGAGGCTAGAGCCATCAAGTATGCGGCTGATAATGGTGCTGTAATTCTACAATGTAGCTGGGGGTACAATTCTTCCCTGGCTAGTATAATTGAAGGATATACTCCTGGCCCGGGGTCAGAAGAAGAGTGGGAGAGTCTTTATCCGTTGGAAAAAGAAGCATTGGACTATTTTATTAATAATGCCGGTTCTCCCAATGGGGTAATTGACGGAGGGCTGGTTATTTTTGCTTCTGGCAACGAATATGCAGGAATGCCTGCCTTTCCAGGTGCTTATTCCAAATGTGTATCGGTAAGTGCGGTAGCAGCCGATTTTACTCCGGCTTCTTATACCGATTATGGGAAAGAAGTGACTATTTCTGCTCCCGGTGGCGATACGGAATATTATAATCCGGTAGGAAAAGATGATCCGGAAAGCTGGATAGATGGTATATATTCCGGTTCAATTCTTTCTACGTGGATACAAAACGGTACTGCTGCTTATGGATTTATGGATGGTACGTCCATGGCTTGTCCACATGTGTCAGGAGTTGCGGCATTGGGATTGTCGTATGCTGTTAAACAACGCCGTCACTTTAAAGCAAGTGAATTTATTGAACTGTTGAAGGCATCTACAAAATCGCTGGATAGCTGGTATGGTAATGGTAAAGTGAAAACGTATTATCGTAATCATCTGTCTGCCGGAGCGTCTCCCACAAGAGTGGAGTTGTCGAAATACATAGGTAAAATGGGGGCCGGACTGGTTGATGCCGGAATGTTACTGAATAATATAGAAGGCAGTGGATCAGACATGGTAGTGCCGAATATATATGTGGCAGAAAGTGCAACATCGACTCTCGATCTTGCCTACTACTTTGTAAATGGTGAAACATTAACCTATACTTGTACATCAAGTGATCCTGCTATTGCTACAGTAACTGTAAGCGGTACGCTGATGAAGGTGTCCGGTGTAAAAACTGGTGCGGCTCGTATTGTAGTGAAGGTAAGCAACGGAAGCGAACAGACCATAACCGTCACTGTTCGTAAGAAGGCCAATGATAACGGTTGGATGTAACTTTGATATTCGATGAAACCAATTACTTGGATACGGTTGTTTTTATTCTGTGTGGTCGTCGGATCATTCCGGGTGGTTGAAGCCCGGGATGTCCGTTCCATGCTACAGGAGAAAACTGATACGCTGATAAATCCGCCGTTGATGAAGCAGGGGGAACAAATCCTGCGTTTTGATAAGACTGTGCTGAATATTGGGACAATGACTGAGGATGATGCTCCAAAGATTTATCATTTCACATATACTAACGTAAGTGATAAAACGATCAATCTGATTCATGTAAGAACAACCTGTGGATGTACAGTGGCAGATGTTCACACCGGAGAAATACTTCCTGGTGAATCGGGCGTTATTGCACTGACTTACAATCCGAAAAACCATCCCGGGACGATAGATACGAATGCTTTCGTTTATTTGTCTCTTTCGGACAAAATGCCTGTGGCACGCCTCACTTTGACAGGTAATGTGTTGCCCGGAGCGGATGAATGGGGACGTTATCCCTACGTGATGGGGAAACTGAGGCTGAAGCAGAACCGGATTGAATTTAGGGAGATAGCGTTTGGAAAACATGCTTCGGAACGAGTCCTGTGTGGTAACAGCGGAGATCAATCATTGCATTTGACGGCCCTCGGCCTTCCTGCATTTGCTGCTTTTCGCACGGAACCGGAAGTTATCAGCCCGGGTAGTGAAGCTGACATAGTGGTCACGATAGATACCTCTTTGATTCCTGCAGAAAAGGTTGGTTCGTTTACCTTTCCTATTATAATAGAAGGAGTGGATGGTCAACAGACTGACCGAACATTGAATATTAAAGTAAACTATATTAAGTAATGATAAAAATAAAAAGAAGACATGAAGAATATTCTTAATTTAATGGCTCTATTCGCATTCGTGCTTTGTTGTGTATCTTGTGATGACGATGAGAAGGCAGAGATTCCTACATTACCGGTCACTGCTGCCAACTTGAATGGAACTTGGCAACTTGCTGAATGGAATGGACAGCCTATGACAGAAGGTACATATTGCTATATAACGTTTAATCGTAGGGAGCTAACCTTTGAGATGTACCAAAAGTTCGATAGCATGTATGCACGCTATATTACTGGTAGTTTCAGTCTTGAAAATGATCCTTATTTGGGATATGTTATCAGTGGAGAATATGATTTTGGTAATGGGGACTGGAATCACGATTATATTGTCACCGATTTGTTGGAATCCGGTTCTATGATTTGGACTGCAAAAGACGATGACAACGATGTGAGTAAATATGCTCGTTGTGAGAAAGTTCCTGAATCAATAATAGAAGAAGCTAAGGCAGATAAAGATTAAGGTGGAAGCAGGAATATATTAATGTATAAAGGTCATCTTTCGAAAGATGGCCTTTATTGTTTGAATGAATTTTGTAATATATATCTGCAAAAAAGTATTGAATTTATTTGGAAATGATATTGGGACTTTCTATATTTGCATCAGATTTATAATTGTAATGAATACAACTTTGAAAAAGAAGGAGAACTTATGAAACCATATGAACGATTGTTAGAGCATAATATAAAGCCTTCTATGCAGCGCATAGCGATTATGGAATATTTAATGAATCATCCGATTCATCCATCGGCTGATGATATCTATACAGCGTTATCTCCTTCCATGCCGACGCTTTCGAAGACAACGGTTTACAATACTCTGAAGTTGTTTTCGGAACAGGGGGCTGCTCTGATGCTTACGATTGACGAGAAAAATACAAATTTTGATGCAGATACTTCTGTTCATTCTCATTTTCTATGCAGACGTTGCGGACATATTTACGACTTAAAATGTCCGGAGGCGGTGAAGAAAGTTGAAAGTTTGGAAATGGATGGTCATCAAGTAACGGAAGTTCATTATTATTATAAAGGTATATGTAAGAATTGCTTAAGAAAAGATAAAGAAACACGTATTGACTAATTAATTTAAAATTGAGAAGAAAATGAAAAAATTTAGATGTACTGTATGCGGTTACGTTTATGAAGGTGACGCAGCTCCTGAGAAGTGTCCATTGTGTAAAGCTCCTGCAAGCAAGTTCGTAGAAGTTGTTGAAGTAGAAGGTGGTGCATTGTCTTTTGCTGACGAACACGTTATCGGTGTTGCAAAAGGTTGTGACGAAGAAATGATCAAGGATCTGAACAATCACTTCATGGGTGAATGTACTGAAGTAGGTATGTATTTGGCTATGAGCCGTCAGGCAGACCGCGAAGGTTATCCTGAAGTTGCTGAAGCTTTTAAACGTTATGCTTGGGAAGAAGCAGAACACGCAGCTAAATTTGCAGAATTGCTGGGTGACTGTGTTTGGGATACAAAAACTAACCTACAAAAACGTAAAGATGCTGAGCAAGGTGCATGTGAAGATAAGAAACGTATCGCAACTCGTGCTAAGGCTTTGAATCTGGATGCTATCCACGATACTGTACACGAAATGTGCAAGGACGAAGCTCGTCACGGTAAAGGTTTTGAAGGACTTTACAACCGTTATTTCGGAGATAAGAAATAATAAAGCCTTATAAATAACTTTTAAAAGGTCTGTATTCTAAAGTGAATGCAGACCTTTTTTGTTTATATTTGCCTATTAACATTTAAATACCACAGTTATGAGAAAAGTACAACTATTTTTAATTTGTCTAGTATTGTCGGCTACTGCTTTTGCTGCTGATAAAGTAATTAAATTGCCAAAGCCGAATTTGAATCGTGCAGGTACTGTCATGAAGGCATTGTCCGAACGTCACTCCGCTCGGGAATATGCTTCGAAGGCATTGAGTCTTGCTGACTTGTCGGATTTGTTATGGGCTGCTAACGGCATCAATCGTCCGGACTCAGGAAAGCGGACTGCCCCGTCAGCTATGAATAAGCAGGATGTGGATGTATATGTGATCTTGCAGGAAGGTAGCTATCTGTATGACGCAAAGAATCATCAGCTGAATTTGGTTGCTGAAGGTGATCATCGTGGAGCAGTGGCAGGAGGGCAGGCTTTTGTGAAAGTGGCTCCGGTATCTTTGGTATTAATTAGTGATGTTTCTCGTTTGGGTGATGCCCGGAAAGCACAGACTCAATTGATGGGAGCTGTAGATGCAGGCATTGTTTCGCAGAATATTTCTATATTTTGTTCAGCTGCTAAATTGGCTACCGTTCCGCGTGCATCAATGGATGCTGCTCAATTGAAGAAAGTTTTGAAACTGAAAGAGAGTCAGATTCCTTTGATGAATCATCCCGTAGGATACTATAAATGACACTTATCTGGTATCTAAAAATAGTGACGCTATCCCGACCGGATAGCGTCACTATGTGCTTATGATGGTGTCACTATCCTGACCGGATAGCGTCACCATCTTTTTTCTTTATTTCAGTAGAAATTCATCGATCGCTTTCTTATAAGTCGCTTTGTCTGCGGCTCCTCGGAAAAGCTGTGGATCTCCTTTCATAGGAATGAATACAAACAAAGGAATACTTGTTGCGTTAAACAGGGCAGCTAATTCTTTCTGTTTATCTACATTTACTTTGTAGATTGTGATCTTCCCTGCATATTCCTTTGCCAATTCTTTCATGATCGGGGCTGTTTGACGACAGGGACCACACCAATCAGCATATAAATCTATAATGGCGGGTTTATCACCTTTGTATTTCCATTCTTTGGATTTCTCATAATCGAAGACGTCTTTCAGAAACATTTCCTTGTTCATGACGACAACTTCACCGTTACCTGTTACTTCTTGTTTGCCTTGATTGGTATCTGGTTTGTCATTGAAAGCGTATACGATAACGCTCAACATGACAAAAGCTACCATTGCTAATACTTTCTTCATTCGCTGTTTTCTTTTTTATGCATAATTTTGTTCGATGACTCCTTTTAATTCGCTGCTGTGAATAACTCCGGAATGTCTCCACACGGGTTCTCCATTTTTGAACAAAATAAAAGTCGGAACTGCCTGTATACGATATTTAGTGGCCAAATCCTCATGTTGGTCAACGTCTATCTTTACTATACGGGCTTTATCACCTACCATTGTTTTCAGTTCTTCTAAAACTGGTTTCATCGCTTTACAGGGGCCACACCATTCTGCAAAAAAATCAACTAAAACTGGTACCGGTGACTGTATTAAATCTTCAAACTTTTCCATAATCTTTCCTTTCTTAAATTTAAATATCAGTCTTTGAAGACTGCAAATATAATTTCTATTTTAATAATATAACGTGAAAATGCGGTTTTTGTTCATAAAATAGTAATTGCAGAGTCATCTTAATGTAATCTGGAAAAAGGAACTTTGCGTAACAAAAAACAAATGAATAAGAAATAAACTAATAACAATAGCCTCATGAAATTTTTATTTATTGTACAAGGTGAAGGTAGGGGACATTTGACGCAAGCTATCACTCTTGAAGAAATGTTGTTGCGCAATGGACATGAAGTGGTGGAGGTATTAGTTGGCAAGAGTTCATCACGTACGCTGCCCGGATTCTTCAACCGGAACATTCATGCACCGGTCAAACGCTTTATCAGTCCGAATTTTCAGCCTACAGCAGATAACAAACGGGCTGATCTAAAGAAAAGTTTTGCTTATAATTTACTACGTTTTCCGGAATATTTTCGTAGTATGTGCTATATTAATCAGCGGATTAAGGAGACGGGGGCGGAAGTAGTGATCAACTTCTACGAGCTTCTGACGGGACTTACCTATGCACTCTTTCGTCCCTCCATTCCGTATGTTTGCATTGGACATCAATACTTGTTTTTACATCAGGATTTTGACTTCCCGGATAAAAGTTCCATTCAATTATGGATGCTGCGTTTCTTTACCAGGATGACAGCTTTGAGATCCTCGAAGAAACTGGCTCTCTCTTTCAAAGAAATGGACCAGGATGATGAACAACATATTGTAGCGGTTCCTCCCTTGATTCGTCAGGAAGTGACGGCAATCCAGGCAGAAGAAGGAAACTACATCCATGGATATATGGTGAATGCTGGTTTTTCCGATAGTGTGGAGCAGTTTCATGCAATGTATCCGGAAGTACCTTTGAAGTTTTTCTGGGATAAGGCGGATGCGGAGGAGGTGACCCGGATTGATGAAACGCTGAGTTATCATCAGATAGATGATCTGAAATTTCTAAATGGGATGGCCGGGTGCCGTGCTTATGCCACTACTGCCGGATTTGAATCAATTTGTGAAGCGATGTATCTGGGTAAACCTGTACTAATGGTTCCAGCACATATCGAACAGGATTGCAACGCATATGACGCAATGAAAGCAGGAGCAGGTATAGTCAGTGATTCTTTCAATTTGAAATCCCTGCTTCGTTTTGCCGGTTCGTACTCTCCGAATCGTAATTTTGTTCGTTGGGTACGTAGTAGTGAACGTCGCATTATTATCGAACTGGAAAAACTTGCTGCATCACAATCAGCAGTAAATTCAATACCAACATTTACTAATTATTTACCGATATGAAATTGAATAAGACAGATTATGTGCTTGAACGTGCGTCAGACGGCGGTTACTATGCCTGGTTGACTGTAAACATGCAATGCAATGCTTATGGAGAATCTCCTGAAGAGGCTGTACTGAATTTGCAGGAAACAATGAATGAAATGATTGATGAGATGTATATGGTGGAAGAGTTTATTTAATGAAGAACTAAAAATGAAGAATGAAGAATCAGCTGCGCTATGCTGCTTGAAATTTCTTCATTCTTCATTTTTAGTTCTTCATTTATTCAATGCTCAGTTCATCAATAATGTGAGAAGCTCCTGCATATTTATCGATGATAAATAAGATATAGCGGATATCTACACAGGCTGCGCGCTGCGATGAAGGGCGGAAAGCTATGTCACCGGTCAGACCTTCATAATTGCGGTCGAAAGCAGTTCCTACCAGTTGTCCTTTGCCATTGAATACAGGGCTACCGGAATTTCCTCCTGTGTTATCGGTATTGACGATAAAGCATACGGGCATTTCACCATCTTTACCATAGCGTCCATAATCTTTGGCTTTATAGAGTTCCTTCAACTTCTGGGGGACTACAAATTCCCAATTTCCCGGATCTTCTTTCTCCATCACTCCTTTGAGGGTAGTATGTGCGTCATAAATTACTCCATCAGCAGGTTCGTATGATAGTACCTGCCCGTAAGTGAGCCGTAAGGTTGAATTCGCATCCGGATAGATCGGTGTTCCTTTTTCCTGTCTCATATCCATCATTCCTTTTACCCATACTTTATGAGCTGCGTCATAATTTTGATTGGCTTCTTTCATGGCAATTGCTGTTTTCAAAATTCCGTCCGTTATGGAATATTTGAATAATATCATCCAATCATGTCCGATCTTATACAAGCTTGGCTTTTTGATAAACTTATCAAAGTTTTTGGGATTACCAAAGATTGAATACTCGAAACAAGCATCTACAAAAGCATCAATGTTTCCTTTGAAACGTGAATTTATAATCTCGAAGATATTGATTCGTTGTTCCGCCGGAATATAGTTGGCATACGTTTGTAGCATAGCTTTGGCAACCATTCGTTCTACTTCCGGAAAAGGGACTGATGCGAAGTATTTTTCACCGGCTTGTTTCAGATTTTGAGTAGCAACTTTTATTTGTTCTTTGTCTTTTGACTTGAGAGCAGTGACCATCTCTGTAGTAGAGGGAAGACGCATAAAATCAAGTGCTGTGACAAGTGCTTCATTTAAGGCTTGCTGATGATACAGTGCATCACGGCGATGAGCTACGATAGAACGTATCTCGTCAAAGGCTTTCTGATAAGAATCATCGCCTTTTTCACGGCCACGAGCCAAAAGTTCTTCTTGTTGTTTACGTTTGGTATCCAACACTTTGAGACGTACCAATCCTTCGTTCATGCCAATCGCATTTTTCCAGTAGTTGGCTGAAGATGCATACTTACTTGCGTAATGAATCCGTATGGCGGGATCTTTAAGCATCTGTTCCATTAAGACTTTTTGGCGGGCTCCACGTACATGTTGGCGCATGAAGTTAGTGGTCTGCATTCTTTCTTCGACTTCATCGGAAATCATGTATCTCCAGTTACGTCCCGGGAATCCCATGACAAAGGTGAAATCACCTTCTTGTACTCCGGCAATACTGATTTTCAAATGTTTCTTTACCTGCAAAGGAACATTGTCTTTTGAATATGCTGCAGGTTTTCCATTTTTATCTGCGTAGATACGGAAGAGCGAGAAGTCTCCAGTATGCCGGGGCCACATCCAGTTATCGGTGTCAGCTCCAAATTTACCGATAGAAGAGGGAGGAGCACCTACCATGCGAATATCGCTATATACGGTTTTTATAAACATATAATATTTATTTCCTCCGTAAAAGGCTTTGAGTTCCAGTTTTGTAGCAGGGGTGACTTCTATGTTTTCGTCTTTGGCAAATCGTTCTGCTACTTTATTCAGGTAGGCAGGCGACAGATAATTTGTTCCGTTCGGATCTTCATCCTTTTTCAGTTGATCATTTACATAGCTGGTCACGTCGAGGATACGATCTATGAAAGTAACGGTTAGGCCCGGTGTGGGAAGTTCCGCGTCACGGTTCATCGCCCAGAATCCTTCTGTCAGATAATCATGCTCTACGTTACTATGCTGCTGAATGGCTCCATAACCGCAATGATGGTTAGTGAGTACCAGACCTTCGGAAGAAATGACTTCTCCGGTGCATCCACCACCGAAGTGTACGACGGCATCTTTCAGAGAAATGCTATTGGCATTATATACTTCCTCAATAGGAATCTCAAGTCCGAGTTCCCGCATGGCAACTGCATTTTGCGCTTTCAGGTCAGTTAGCACCCACATGCCTTCGTCGGCGTGGATGCTAAGAGTTGCCAGTGAAAAAATAGCAAATATGATTTGTTTTCTCATTTATTCTACGATAGTCATTTCATTAATCAGATGGCCACAGTTTCCTAGTTTTTCAAGGATGAATAGAACGTAGCGGATATCAAGATTGATACAGCGTTGTAAGTTATTGTCGAAATTGATGTCGCCACTCAATGATTCCCAGTTTCCGTCGAATGCGCAGCCGATCAGTTCTCCATTCTCGTTCAGTACGGGGCTACCGGAGTTACCACCGGTAATATCATTGGTTGACAGGAAACAAACAGGCATATCGCCGTTGGGTAATGCATAACGACCGTAATCTTTCTTTTCGATTAATTCTTTCAATTTGGCCGGTACGACAAATTCACGGTCTTCAGGATTCTCTTTTTCAAGAATACCCTTTGTCGTTGTGTAATAGTTATAGTGTACCCCATCTTTTGGATCGTATGGTTTTACATTACCATAAGTCAGACGAATGGTGAAATTAGCGTCCGGATAAGAAGGGACAGGCAGTTTCATTTCCCCTAAACCGCGAATGTAGGTTTTGTGCAGCAAAGTAAGTTCTTTGTCGAGCTCTTTTAATTGACCGAGAAGATTGCTGTATTGATCATACTTCGATTGGGCGTATTGTAATGCAAGATCTTCATCAATCGCTTTTACTGTTGGCTTTTTAAGGAACTTCTCAAAGTTAGTCTGATTAGCAAAAATCGATTTATCGTACATGTCGTCTACAAACTTGTCATAGTCTCCTTTATACTTCTGTTCAATCACTTTGTAGATAGCAGGTCGTTGGTCAACCGGAATCATTTCGGCATAGAGAGGCAATAATACTTTGGCAACTTTACGGTCTACTTCGTGATCATAGTCTTTATTATGAATATTTTTATAGCTTTCTTTCAGAGCCTCCAGACGAACTTTGATCAGAGAATCATTCTTTTCTTCCAATGCTTCCCGTGTTTTGGTCAACATTGTGCTTCCATATTCGATTGCACCGAAAAAGACTTCAGTCAGACAAGTCAGTTGATAATTAAGAGGAGCTGTCTGGGCAACCAGATCATCGATCTTTTTCACAACACCAGCATATTCGGCATTGTTTTGTGCTTTCGCAAATTCTGCAAATTTGGCTTCCTGTTCAGCTTTGGTACCTAAGACATTGTTGTCGATGATTGCTTTGTTCATTCCGATGGAATTTTTCCAGTAGTTGCTGGAACCTGCGTATTTGTTTGCATATTGAATACGGATTTTGTCGCTGGCGTTCATTACTTCTTTCAATACAGCCAGACGTGCACCACGAATACGAATACGTGGCTCATTTGTTGATTCCATACGTTCTTTTACTTCAGATACGGTCAGATAACGGCTGGTTCTTCCGGGGAATCCCATAATCATTGCGTAGTCTCCTTCTTTCAAACCTTTGATGGAGATTGCCAGATGCTTTTTAGTTTTCAGAGGAGTGTTGCTTGCATTGTATTCAGCCGGTTCCCCATTGGCATCTGCATAGATACGGAACATTGAGAAGTCCCCTGTATGGCGGGGCCACATCCAGTTATCGGTTTCACCACCAAACTTACCAACAGAAGAAGGAGGGGCGGCAACCATACGTACATCCGGATATATCTTCTTGTAGAACAAGTAGAATTTATTTCCTGCGTAGAAAGGAAGGGCTTGTGGTACAATGCCTTTTTTGTCTTTCAGGTCACTTTTTTCATATAATTCTTTTGCCAGACTTTCGAGAAAACCACCGGTGAATGACTGAGATTCTGTAATCTCTTTTGCAGCGATTTTAGCATTCACAATATCTGTTATATCTTCGATACGTTCGATAAATGTGAATTTTAGTCCCGGAGTAGGAAGTTCCTGATCTCTGGAGGTTGCCCAGAACCCGTCTGTCAGATAATCGTGTTCCACGCTACTGTGCTGTTGGATAGAAGCATAGCCGCAATGGTGATTGGTCAGAATCAAGCCTTCCGGTGAGATGATTTCTCCGGTACATCCTCCTCCAAATATACCGACTGCATCTTTTAAAGAGACCCCATTGGGATTATATAAATCCTGAGCTTCCAGTTTCAATCCTTGTTTTTTCATCATATCGATGGAATGTTGCTGTTGCATTAGTTGCAATAACCACATACCTTCATCCGCTTTTGCGGAACATACAAGCAGCGCTGTCAGCGCTAATAAATAAAGTCTTAGTCTGTTCATTACTTTATGATAACAATTATAAATTATGATGTTAATATTATATTTTTAAACTTCCATCTTTTAAGGCTTTCATAATATTGGCAGGAGGCCGCTGGTTCATCAATTCATTTTTCATGAAGTCCATATATGGAGCTACGTGCTGAAAGTATTGATAATATCCTTTGCATAGATAGTTCAGACCGGTTTCTCCATCTGCTGTTCGGCTGAAACGGTTTTTCGGGCATTCTCCATTGCATGCAAATAGAAAATCGCATTCCTTGCATTGAGTCGGGAGCGATTGATATTTCATCGTTCCGAAATTATGCTGTCGTTCGCTGTGCATCATCTCCACCAGAGTCTGGCTGTAGATATTTCCTAATTTATATTCCGGGAATACAAAATGGTCACAAGAGTACACATCCCCGTTGAACTCCATGACTCCGGCATGTCCGCAATGTTTCGCCATCGTACATACACCCGGTTGTTCTCCCATCCAGTTTGCCAGTGTAGAGTCGAATATCTGTATGAAGTAATTGCCCACATCCTCTTTTACCCATTCATCAAAAATGGTACAGAGAAAGTTACCCCATTGCTCCGGGCTTACCGAAAAATCGGCTAATGCTCCTTCTTTATCTTCTGCCAGAGAGGCTAGATGACGTCCGTCCTGGTGTGAAACGATACGTTCGACGATAGGAGCGAATTGAATATAATGGCAATCTATTTCCTTGAAGAAATTATAAAAGTCTAATGGATAGTCGGCGTTAAAGTCGTTCACAACCGCCATTGCATTCCATTCTACTCCATGTTTTTTCAAAAGATTGATGCCTTGCATTACTTTGACGAAAGAAGGCTTTCCCATCTTATTTTTACGATACTCATCATGAAACTCCTGTGGCCCGTCAATGGAAACCCCTACCAACCAGTTGTTTTCATGAAAGAACTCACACCACTCATCTGTGAGCATGGTTCCGTTAGTTTGAATACAGTTGTCAATAGTACGTCCACGGGCATATTTCTTTTGCAGTTCTATTGCCTTTTTATAAAAGGAAAGGGGACGCATCAGTGTTTCTCCACCGTGCCAGGTGAAAAGCACTTGTGGCATGGTTTGTGAGTTGATATACTCGTCGATGAACTTTTCCAGCAGTTCATCGCTCATTACATGTTTTGGATTTTCTTTGTATAGATTCGCCTTTTCCAAATAATAGCAGTATTCGCATGCGAGATTACATACGGCTCCTACGGGCTTTACCATGACATAAAGCGGTTTGGCAAAAGGTGCATAAGTTGTTGCTTTCATGACTGCAAATTTAGATAAACTAAATGAAAAAAATGATCTCCTACCTCTGTTTATAAGGATTATTAAAGAAAAGAGTCTTACAAGTTTTAAATATTGATAAAATGTTTCTTTTAAGTCCGAATCAGTTGTACCTTTGCATCCAGAATTTAATGAAACAATGAACGTGAATAAGATTTTGCCTTTTGTGCTTTTGCTACCCTTCTTGGCTTCGTGTACTAATAAGTATAAGATAGAAGGAACATCTTCTGTGAATGGTCTTGATGGAAAAATGTTATACCTGAAGACTATGAAGGATGGAGAATGGGCGAAACTGGATTCGGCTGAAGTAGTACATGGATCATTTTCAATGAAGGGAAAGATAGACTCTGTACAGATGACAACACTTTATATGGATGACGAGAGTGTTATGCCGATTGTGTTGGAAAGCGGTAAGATTGTTATTACTATTAGCAATACCGATCTTAAAGCAGTCGGAACCCCTTTGAATACAGCGTTGTATGATTTTATTGCAAAGAAGAATGCAATGGAGGAAAGTATCGGTGAACTGGAAAGAAAAGAAACACGTATGGTGATGGATGGTGCTGATTTGGAAGAAGTTCACGAGCAGTTGCTTGCAGAAGGAGATTCGCTGATGAAAGCTATGAATCAGTATGTTAAGACTTTCATTTCAGATAATTATGAAAACGTATTAGGTCCCAATGTGTTTATAATGCTTTGTAGTTCTTTGCCATATCCTATAATGACTCCGCAAATAGACGATATCATAAAGGATGCTCCCTATTCTTTTAAGAGTAATAAGATGGTGAGAGAGTTTCTGACGAAGGCTAAAGAAAACATGCAGTTGATAGAGGAACATCAACGAATGCAACAAAATGTAGGTTCAAAGAAATAATTCTTGAGTTTTTTGCGTATTTTTGCATAAAACTCAAGATAAGATGAAAACGCCCCTTTCTATTCGTATTGCTTTTTTCTTTTTTATATCTATTCTGGCAGTTTCCTGTCATAGAGATTCGGATGTACTTCAAATGACTTTCTCAAAAGTGGAAAAGTGCATGGATCTCTGTCCGGACAGTGCTCTAAACATCTTGAAAGGTATTCCTGATCCTGAAAAACTGCGGGGTGAGTCGCAAGCCACTTATGCTCTTTTGATGACGCAGACAATGGATAAGAATTATATGAAATTCAGTTCGGATTCCTTGATTACTATAGCTTTGAATTATTATGCCATAACTCAGAATAAACCTATAATGTATGCAAAGACTCTATTTTATCATGGAAGAGTCATGCTGGAATTGGATAAGGAGGAGGAAGCTTTAAAGTCTTTTCTTGCTGCAAAAGATATTTATGAGAGAAATCAGAATCTTAAAATGTTGGCTCTCATTGCGGAAGAGATAGGTATGATTAATCGGAAGCAAGACTTGTATGATGATGCTTTGACGAATTTTAGAGAGGCACTTACTACATATAAACAGTTGAAGGATTCTCTTTCGGTTATCAGTGCTAGTCTAAATATTGCTAGAGTTTATTTGTTTAAGTCTGAATGGGATAGCTGTTCCCTATATTATAATAATGCCTTAGAAATAGCAGTACAGAAGAATTATTTATCTGAAATTACAATATTGCATGAATTAGGAATTTTATATCGTTCCATGCAGAACTTGCCCGAAGCGGAGCGCTATTTTTTAGCTGCTTATGAAAAAGAAACAGATGAAGAAAAGAAATATATGGAATGTTTATCTTTAGGATATTTATATATGCAAATGGGGCAGACTGAAAATGCTAGAAAATATTTAAAAATGAGTGCTAATTCTTCCAAGGCATATACACAGATTAGTGCATATGACTGTTTGTATTTCTTGGAGAAAGATATTGATAATTTTGAAGAAGCAATAGTTTATCATGAATTAGCTGATTCCATAACTAATTCTATGGAGGAGCTTAATTCCCGCGAGTTAATAGCAAGTTTACAGAAGAAATATGAGAATGAAAAACTTCAGAATGATAACTTGCAAATGAAAGTACGATATACGAATTTTATTTTATGGGGTACGATTGCCTTTTTATCTGTCGTTGCCTGTATGTGCTATTATTATTATAAAAATAGAAATAATAAGAAGAAAATAGCTGAAATAGAGTTGCAGATTAGAGATAATGAGGAAGAAATAGAACGATATCGACAGGAGATTGAGGATATTCAAATTTCAAAAGATCAGGTGGTAAAGGAGAATCTGATGTTAGAAGAAAATCGTACTAAAGTAGGAGAGCTTAATGGAAAGATTGTTCTCTTGACTATGCAGAATAAAATTTTGTCAGAACACCTTAAAGAACGGGGAGGTGAATTGAATGTTGGTATATCTTCAGGTCCATTTATTCATGCATTTCGGCTTTTATTGGCTATAAAAGAGGGAACGTTAAGAGGAAAACTCTCAAATGAAGAGCGACAGAAATTATTTAGCTTATTTGATCTAATTTACTGGAATTATGTTAGTCGTCTGTTGGATAGAGCCCCAACTCTTACTAAACATGATCTTGAGATTTGTTGTTTTCTTAAATTTGGTTTGACTCATGAAGAGCTGAGTTGTATTTTTCACACGACTCCTGATTCTGTAACTCGAGCAAAAAGTAGGTTGAAAGGTCGATTAGGTATTTCTACACAGGATGATTTAGATGCTTTTTTAAAAGAATTCTAAGAAATAAAAAATGAATTGTCCGGGTAAATGTTAATTCTGAAATTGATAACATGTTGATATATAGTGGAATATCCATTACTTATCCCTCGTAATTTGTCTGGGTCGTTTTTTTTGTTTTTTCGAATACATGCTGTACTTTTGGCGAAACAAAAAAGCAATATAGTTATGAAAGTACGTTTTATTTTATCTTTTCTGGCTGCATTATTTATTGCAGGGAATATGATCGCTATTGAGAGTACAGATCGGGTAGAGAGAAAATTACCTATCGTGTTAAAAGGTGAAGTTCCAACTACAACTAGTCGTTCTCTTCCTGTGATTCCTATTGATGCATCTATTTCTACAGATAATAATCTTGTAGAAATTGTTTTCACTGCTTCTCTTGGTGAAGTGAAAATATTAGTGGATGAACAAGTACAGGAAGTATGTCAGGTAACAACTCCTGGACAGACAACTTCCTTCTCTATAGAAGGATGGGCTCCGGGCATTTATAAACTAGAATTTAAAGTAGCCGGAGGCGGATACGTATACGGAGAACTGGTGATAGAATAACAAGGAACTAAACCTTAGCTATTATATAATCATGAAAAGTCATCATATAGTTGCTATTGGCACTTGGGGAGGTGACAAACAGCAACTTATAGAATATAATTCTTGTATTGCAGTAGGGATAGATTGTCCCCGTGCAAAATTGAGAGTGAGTATTCTATTAGATACGATACAAGAGTATCAGGTGAGATATATCTCTTCTGATGAAGAGATAAGTGAAGCTGTTAATAAAGCTGGTCTTATCATCGGAGCAAGGGGGATGGCCCATGAAGGGATATTGCAACGAAAACCGGTTATTGTAGTGGGGGAATATGGATTTGGAGGCTTGGTTACTCCGGATACATTGCACGAACAATGCAGTAATTATTTTAAAGGCAAAATCAATGGGATAAAAGAAGAGTACTTCTCTCTAGAACGATTAGAAGAGGAAATAAAGAGAGGATTTACTTTGACATTCCAAGAATTGCAGATGATGTCTAACCAGACAATAAGATTTCTACATAATATATAGACTTTTTGATTTAATAGATTAATGCATAAAGACTGGTTAGGTATACGGGGGTACGTGAGTATCCCCGTATTTCGTTCTTATCGATCCTGATCTTCATTTTTGATCATTCCTTTATACTTTTCAGGAAGTGCACTCTCGACAGCAGCATAAGCTTCTGCCATAGTAGCTTTTATATTTTCCATACCTTTCCCTTTAGGAGGAATAGGATCATGAATAGTCAGAATCATACGATGGCGATGTATCCATTTGCCTGTACGTGGAAGGATTTCAAAAGAACCATCAATCGTTACGGGAACAACTGCTAACTGTAGGTCATCTGCCAATTGAAACGCTCCTTTTTTAAAATATCCCATATGTCCAGTGAAGGTACGTGCCCCTTCGGGAAAGACCACCAAAGACACTCCGTCTTTCAGAGAATCTTTTGCTTGCCGAATGGTCTCCAGTACTTTTTTCGGACCAGAACGGTCTACAAAAATATGTCCTGCGCTTTCACATGCCTTACCCACAAATGGTAGCTTACGCAGGCTTTTCTTCATCATCCATTTGAAGTTTCTTCCGATGAATCCGTAAATAAGGAAAATATCGAATGAACCTTGATGATTCGGCACAAAGATATAAGAGGTTTTTCCGTGTAATTTCTCACGACCGTGAATCTTGACAGGAATCAACAGGAACAGACAGATTAGCTGCGACCATATTTTGCCTGGATAATATCCCCAAAAATGAGCTCCTCCAAGTAAAGAGCCTATAATGGTCACAATTGCTGTTAGAATAGTCAATACCAATAGGATAGGTAAAGCAATGCAAATTTGATAAATATAATATAGTATCTTCATTAGGAATTTATTTTTTATATATATGCAAAGATACATGATTATTGGTAAAAAAAGCAGTAAGATACAACATAATCTTTGCGTTTGTGCTATTTTTGTCTGCTGTTATATAGAGATAATGATATGATACGTATACTACATACCGCTGATTGGCATTTAGGACAGACATTTTTTGGTTATGACCGTACCAAAGAACATGAAGCCTTTCTTGATTGGCTATTGAGAGAAATCCGGAAAAATGAGATTGACGCATTGATTATAGCTGGAGATGTGTTCGATGTCTCCAATCCTTCAGCCGCGTCCCAGCGCATGTACTATGAATTTATTTATCGGGTGACTGCAGAAAACCCGGGACTGCAAATTGTGATTGTTGCCGGTAATCATGATTCTGCTGCACGTTTGGAGGCTCCCCTGCCTTTGCTGCAAGCTATGCGGACGGAAGTCAGAGGGGTAGTGCGTAAATTGAACGAGGGAGAGATTGATTATGATCATTTGGCGGTAGAGCTGAAAAACCGGGAAGGGGAAGTAGAAGTACTTTGTATGGCTGTTCCTTTTTTACGTCAGGGAGATTATCCGGTAGTTGAGACAGAAGGCAATCCCTATATGGAAGGGGTTCGCGAACTTTATACGCAACTTCTGCAAAGATTATGGGCACGCCGGAAAACGAATCAGGCTATTCTTGCTATTGGACATTTGCAGGCTACCGGATCAGAAATTGCAGAAAAAGATTATAGTGAGCGGACTGTAATTGGTGGTCTGGAGTGTGTATCACCTGATACTTTTTCAGAGAAGATTGCGTATACGGCTTTGGGGCATATTCATAAAGCGCAACGAGTATCCGGCAGGGAGAACGTAAGATATGCCGGAAGCCCGATTCCTATGTCTTTTGCTGAAAAGCATTATCATCATGGTGTGGTAATGGTGACTTTAGATGAAGGTTGTGCTGTTGATATCAGAAGAATAGAGTGTCCACAACTGATTTCTCTTGTCAGTGTACCGGTCGGAGACCCTGCCTCACCGGAAAAAATAATAGAAATGTTAAGAGATTTACCCGAGGTGGAGGGAGAAGCACCGTATTTGGAAATCAAGGTGTTGCTTGAAGAACCGGAACCGATGCTTCGTCAGGAGATAGAAGATGCATTGGTAGGTAAAAAATATCGTTTGGCACGAATTATTTCTGCCTATCGTCAGGAAGGAAGGGTAGAAAAAGAAGTTGATGACTGGAAAAGGGGATTGCAGGAAATGTCTCCGTTACAGATCGCGCAATCTGCTTTTGAGAAGGTTTACCAGACGGAGATGTCTGCTGAGTTGACAGACTTGTTTCAGGAAGCATATATTTCTGCAACTCGTAAAGAAGAGGAGGAAGGAGAATGAAAATTATCGCTATAAGATTAAAGAATCTGACTTCGATAGAAGGCAGTGTTGAAATTGATTTTACAGTGGAACCGTTATGTTCGGCTGGTATATTCGCAATTTCCGGGGCTACAGGAGCTGGCAAGTCGACTCTGCTGGATGCTCTGTGTCTTGCATTATATGATAAAGCTCCCCGTTTTGCGACCTCGGTAGAGAGTATCAATCTGGCAGATGTGGGAGATAATCAGATAAATCAGTCGGATGTAAGGAATCTGCTTCGCCGTGGAACAAGTGATGGGTATGCGGAAGTAGATTTTCAAGGAGTTGACGGACATAGATATCGTTCCCGATGGTCGGTCAGAAGGACAAGAAATAAGGCGAGTGGTTCTTTACAACCTCAAGTGTTAGAGGTGAAAGATTTAGATACGGAAAAAGAATTTCAGGGGACGAAGAAAGAACTGTTGGCGCAGTTGGTGGATTTGGTCGGTTTGACATACGAACAATTTACTCGTACCGTATTGTTGGCGCAAAATGATTTTGCTACTTTCTTGAAGTCCAGGGGAGCGGCGAAAGCGGAATTATTGGAAAAGCTGACAGGAACAGGTGTTTATTCTCGTATTTCTCAGGAAATTTTTGCCCGAAATAAGGCTGTACAAGAAGAGGTAGCGATGATACACAATAAAATGAGCGTGATTGAATTGTTGCCGGAGGACGAATTTCTTAGTTTGCAGAAAGAGAAAGAACTGCTGACTGAGAAACGTGCTGCAGGAATTAAGTTACTGGCAGAGCTGAATGCACAATTGAATGTTGTCCGTTCATTAAAGATACAGGAAACTCTCTGGATGAAAAAACAGCAGGAAGAGCAGGGAGAACTGGTTAATCAAAAGAATTTGCAGACTGCTTTGGTTGTTCAGGAAGAGGGATTGCTTCATTTTAGAGCACAATGGGAAGCGATACAGCCGGATTTGAAAAAGGCACGTCAGTTGGACGTGCAAATACAATCGCAACAGGCAGGATATATGCAGTCTCAGCAGATTTTGCAGGCTGCCCGTCAGCAGGTGGCAGATCAGGAGAAGAAATTGATATCTGCTATGGGGCAGTTGCAGATATCCTATCACTCTCTGAACCATTTGCTGAATCGTACAGATGTGGAGGCACTTCAACCGGAACAGATTGAATTAATCCTCAACGAGGAAAAAGAGAGATTGGAAACATGGACAAAGGCGAATGAAGAACGTCTTATCCAGTTGAATTCTTTTAGTTATCCTTCTTTGGTAGATGAGCAAAGTAAAATCCAAAAGGAACTGGTGCGGCTACAAAATATGAAGCAATTGACAGAAGGACAATTGAAGGCGAAGCAGGAGATAGAGAAACTGGAAAAGGAGGTGGTTGTTTGTACGCGGCAATTGGCAGAACAGGATTCTGTCGTTAAAGCTCTCCATCGACTTTATGAGAGTGCTCGTATGGCAGTAGGGAAGGATGTGAAAGCATTGCGTCAGCAGTTGCAGGAAGGTGAGGCTTGTCCGGTTTGTGGGAGTACGATGCATCCTTATCATCGGGAACAAGAAATAGTAGATACTCTTTATCGGAGGATGGAACAGGAATATAATACAGCATTGTCCGCTTATCAGCAGATAAATAATCGCAATATCACCCTGCAACGCGATTTGACTCATCAAAAGGCAACGGAGGCACAGATAAAAGAACAATTGTCTGCTTTGCAGCAAGAGGAAGATTCTGTAGGAAATGAAGAGCAGATACGGAGCCGGTTGAATGAGTTGGCAGAGCGTATTTTAGCCTATCGGAACCTGTATGCGGAATGGCAGCAAAGTGATGAGAAAATAAAAAAGTTACGTGCACATTGTGATGCCTTGCGTGAGAATGTCGCTCAGTGCCGTTTGGCTGCGCAAAAGGTAGCAGCTGTTAAGGAGCAATTAACTATTTTACAGAAAGCGGTTGCTGGTGAACAACAAAGATTTGATGTGATTGCTAAAGCGTTGGATACACTTCGTCAGGAACGTTCTTTATTATTAAAAGGAAAGAGTGCGGATGAAGCTGAGGTTGCTGTAGCCCGAAAAGAAAAAGAGTTGAATGACGCTTTGGAAACAGCCCGCAAACAAGTGGAAGGAGTGAAAAACCGTCTTTCCGGCTTGCAGGGAGAGATGAAGCAGTTGGCTGTTACTATAGAAGAACTACGAGAACAACAGAAAAATATCGAATATCCGGATCTGCTTCCTCAGACCATAGCCAAACAGCAGGAAGATAATTTGAATACGGAACGTGCTCTGTCGACTGTAGAGGCTCGTTTGTTACAGCAGACAAAGAATAAAACCATCGTTGATCAGATAACTAAGGAACTAACTGAAAAGCAGGAGGTTGCCGGACGTTGGGCTAAATTGAATAAATTGATAGGGAGTGCCGACGGTACAAAATTTAAAGTAATAGCTCAAAGTTACACTTTGAATCTGCTATTGCTTCATGCCAACAAACATTTGTCTTATTTGTCCAAGCGATATAAATTGCAGCAAGTTCCCGATACGCTGGCGCTTCAGGTGATTGATTGTGATATGTGCGATGAGATACGTACGGTATACTCGCTTTCGGGCGGCGAATCTTTTCTGATTTCACTGGCGCTTGCACTGGGGTTATCATCACTTTCCAGCAATAACCTGAAAGTAGAATCTTTGTTTATTGACGAAGGATTTGGATCGTTGGATGCTGATAGTCTGCGAACAGCTATGGAAGCTTTGGAACAATTACAGATGCAAGGGCGAAAAATCGGAGTTATCTCTCATGTACAGGAGATGAGTGAACGTATTTCTGTTCAGGTACAGGTACATAAGAAAATCAATGGAAAAAGCGTGCTTACCGTCGTAGGGTAAGCACTGTTATTTCCGGCCATGCACCGAAGCGGAATGGTAATCCGACATAACCGATGCCTACATTTACGTATAATCCACGTGTTCCTTCCAGGTACATCCCGCTCCATTCGGGATAGATATAGGAAGAAGGAGAATAATTCCCTAGCTTTAACTGCATGGCGTGGGTATGCCCTGCCAGCATTAAGTCTATGTCTGATTCCGGAAGTACCTCCCGTCTCCAGTGGGTAGGATTATGACTTAAAAGTATCTGAAACATTCCTTCAGTACCTTGCATCGCTTTGGGCAGGTCAGCATATTGTGAGAAAGGAGGCTCTCCTTCGTTTTCAACCCCGATAAGGGCGATACTGTCGTTACCTTGAATCAGAATGGTATGAGAATTATTCAATAATTTCCAGCCCATAGCGGCTTGTCTTTGTTGAAGGTCGCTCAAGTTATCATCTTGCTCTTGTTTATTTTTCCAGCGGAAATAAGGACCGTAATCATGATTCCCCAAAATGGAGTATACCCCGTCTTTTGCTTTCAGACCAGCCAGTATATGTTGAAAATCATTGAGTTCGATTGCACGATGATTAACCAGATCTCCGGTAAAGACAATAAGATCAGGGTGTTGTTCGTTGACCAGATTTACTAAATTCTGGATAGCCGAGGCATTTCCCTGCCAGCTTCCGATATGGATGTCTGACAATTGAACGATGCGGTAACCATCGAAAGATGATGGGAGTTTAGACGAGGAGTAGGTTACTTCTTTGACGTCAAACTGCGTACGCCCGATAAAAGACCCGTAGATAATCATTACGATAGAAACTACGGCCAGTGTCAGTCCGGTACATATAAAAGGAGTTCGCGGCCAGCGCAACCATTTATGAAAAGGGATTCCGATGACCGTACAGAGAAAAAGCAGTAATTTGGGAGCTGTGAACAGGAAGAAAAAGATGGAAAACCATCCGATATCCTGTGTATGGCGTTCGGCAAAGGCATTGTTGGAGAAATAAACCAGGTAAAGCAATCCTGTGGATAGCAGGAAAGTAGGCAGCCAGTAGAGGATTTTCAACCATCGTCTCGCTGTAAGATGGACGATAAATCTGAGATACAGATAAATGTCCGGTAAAATAAGGAAAATCAGTAAAAATATAAATAAGCGTTGTAACATAACAGCACGGATCAAAAATTCTTAATTAAAGCAGGCGAAGAGCTTTGATGAGTCATTTAATTGTCAATGATTTTAAGTTCGTCCAGATTCTTCTTGATTTCCTGAATACGATTTAGGAATTTCTTGCGATAAATCCATAAGATCAGACCAAGACCAGCTCCCCATAGCAAAATAAAAAACAGTATTATTCCTATTCCATATTGCCATATCTGCCAATAGATAAATGAAAGTACTGCCAATATAAGGAGGAAAGCTGTTGCGATTAAACGTTCCCGGATCATCCATCGGTGAATGCGGTTGACACGGCTGATCACTTCTATCAGCGGCATCTCATCTACTTTCGTTTGTTGTAGAAAACGTGTAGTAATGATGTCCCAGTAGAGTGCGGGAATCCACGACAGAATGATGATAATATAGATTGGGTTCAGTCTGCCATGCAACAGGACTTCCAGCAGGAATAAGACCAAAACCGGTAAAGAAATCAAAATCAGTTTGATATTCAGCCGGGCAATGGCATGGATACTTTTGTCTGCATGTCCTATCAGTTTGCCAAGTTCTTCCTCTTTGATCAGCTCTTTGTCTTTTAAGTGCTCATCCAAGGCATTCCATGATTTTTTCAGTTCTTCCAATTCCATATATGATTACTCCTTTTTCATTTTTTTTAGTTTGTCTTTGATACGGCTCAGTTTGGTAGCTACATTTGTTACCGTTAGTCCGGTGATTTCTGCAATGTCTTCATAACTTTTGTCTTCAAGATAAAGCAGAATGATTGATTTGTCGAGTTGTCCCAGCTGATTAATCATTTGATAAAGTTGCCTCAGCATTTCGTGGATCGGATCATGTTCTTCTATTACCCAGTCAGTTTCGTAGGTGAGAGTAACGATTTCCGGTACATTCTTTTCTTTGCGGAAAAAGCTGATACACGTATTCAGGGCAATACGGTAAATCCATGTGGATATTTTGCATTCTTTCCTGAACTTGGGGTAGGCTTTCCAGAGGTTAAGTATCACATCCTGGTAAAGATCATTGAGCGGGGCGTTAGGGTTAGTGTATAAGTAGCATACCTTGTAAATCACCCGCTCATATTCGCGGATGACCGATAAGAACTCCTGCTCAATGGGATTAGTTGCCTCTGTTGTTCGTTCTCTCATGAATTAAATGGGTTACTTTTCTGGTTAGTTAGTCGTGTGAAAAGGAGAAAAATCACAAGTAAACGAAATTTATTGCAGATTGGCAGCCAGGAATTTTCGCATTTCCTCCATACTTTTTCCCCGGCGACGGGCATAATCTTCCAGTTGATCTTCACCTATCTTTCCGACAGAAAAGTATTCGGAAGCCGGATGGGCGAACATAAGCCCGCAAACGGAAGCATGTGGGTACATGGCGCCGTTTTCAGTCAGCGTGATTCCTATCTGTTTCATATCCAGCAGTTCATCCAACAAGAAATTGATGGATTGGTCGGGGAGGGATGGGTAGCCTACTGCAGGGCGAATTCCTTGGTATTTTTCAACCAATAAATCGGACATGGACAGGCTTTCATCTTTGGCATATCCCCATGCTTCTTTGCGTACATACTCATGCATTTTCTCCGTAGCGGCTTCTGCCAAACGGTCGGAAAGGGTTTGGACAAGTAAATGCTTGTAAGGGTCCTGCTGATACAGACCTTCCATATCTGCATCAATGGAAGAGGCAAAGGCGCCTATTGTGTCCGGAATACCGGAAGAGAGTGGGCGGATAAAGTCGCTCAGGCAAAGGAACGGACTACCGTCCCGTTTGGGTGTCTGCTGGCGGAGCAAAGGGAAAATAATGGATTGATTGGTCCCTTTCTCAATCACCAGATTATCTCCGTCCGAATTTGCCTTGCAGAGCTTGAAGATCGTTTTTACTTCATAATCCTTGTCAAGCGAATCCAGCATCCGGTTGGCCTCTTTAAACAGTTGCATAGCCTCAGAAGCTTTGCTGCGGTCTTCTTCCGGGGAAGTGGTCAGCCATGAGGCGCGGCAAACGTCACATCCGTGAATATTGGCGATGGCTGCAAAACGAGGTTGGAATCCCCATGCATGGAAAAAGTAAATCCAATTAATATAGGGAGCAACATTATGTATCTTATAAGATAAAATCATATCATAAGTATGTGATGAATAAAAACTAGGCACGGATGACACGGATTTCACGGTTTGAAGAAATTAGGCTATTAAAAAACGCGTTGATCCGTGTCATCCGTGCCTGAAATTACATATATAACGTTGACTTGTTATTTACCGTTTGAAAAACAATTCTTGTCCACGGTAATTCTCGTCAATGGTTTCGTTATCATATAACAGGTGACCGTTCGCAAATGTTTTTTCTACTTTCCAGTTGAATGTATGGCCTTCCAGCGGGCTCCATTTACATTTGCTCAGGATGCAGTCTGTAGTAACAGTCCACTCACTGTCGGGACGGACTAGAACTAAATCTGCCTGATACCCTTTCCGGATAAATCCACGATTTTGTATCTCATACATTTGTGCGGGGGCATGCGACATTTTTTCTACTACCTTTTCGATACTAAAAGCACCCTTATCTACCAATTCGAGCATGCTGACTAAGGAGAATTGTATAGTTGGCATTCCGGACATGGCCTTTAATGCTCCTCCTTCTTTCTCGCTTAGTAAATGTGGGGCGTGGTCGGTTGCAATAGCGTCAATCAGACCGCTATTGACTGCTTCCTGCAAAGCCTTCCGGTCTTCTGCTGTTTTGATGGCGGGATTACATTTGATTCGTGCGCCCAGAGTCTGATAGTCCTCTTCGGTAAAGATTAAATGAGAAACACAGGCTTCAGCGGTAATACGCTTTTCTGCCAAAGGAGCCTTAGAAAATAAACTCAGTTCTTTGGCAGTAGAGATGTGCATGATATGCAGACGTGCGTTGGTCTCGCGTGCCAGTTGCACTGCTAGTGCAGAAGAACGATAACATGCTTCTTCCGAACGGATGATCGGATGAAGTGCCAGAGGGACATCATCACCATATTCTTTTTTATATTTATCCGTATTTTCTTTAATGATTCCCTGATCCTCGCAATGCGCTGCAATCAGTAAGTCTGTACCTCCGAAGATATTTCGCAGACTTGCCATCCGGTCTACCAGCATATTTCCTGTGCTGGAACCCATAAATAACTTCACACCACATACCCGGCTTTTATTCAATTGGCTGAATAATGGATAGTTATTGTTGGTCGCTCCGAAGTAGCAGGAGAAATTGACTGATGATTTTTCTGCCAATAAAGCCAGCTTTTCGTCCAGTGCTTCCAGAGTTGTGGTCTGTGGATTCGTGTTCGGCATGTCCATTATCGAAGTAACTCCTCCGGCTGCCGCAGCATGACTTTCCGTAGTGATATCTGCTTTATGGGTCAATCCCGGATCACGGAAATGCACGTGTTCGTCAATAGCTCCCGGCAGAAGATAGCAGCCGGACGCGTCAATCGTTTCGTCACAAGGCATAGCAACTGTTTGGCCGTTAACTAAGATTTCGGCAATCTTTTCACCTTCAATAACAACACTTCCGGGAACTTTTCTTCCTTCGTTGACAATTACGGCGTTTTCTATCAGTATACGTTTCATTTCTTTTGCGGGAATTTATGGAACCAACTATTTATTTTTAACTTGATCACTCCGAATATGGCTTCCCCGAAGATGCTGCTATTCATCTTGGAGGTCCCCAGTTCGCGATTAATAAAGATGACGGGAACTTCTATGATCTTGAATCCGCATTTATATGCTGTGAATTTCATTTCGATCTGAAAAGCATATCCTTTGAAACGGACATGATCCAAATCTATCGTTTCCAGTACCTGACGGCGATAACATACAAATCCGGCAGTCGTATCATGTACCGGAATGCCGGTAATGAAGCGGACATACTTGGATGCAAAATAGGACATCAACACCCGGCCCATCGGCCAGTTGACCACATTCACACCACTTACATAACGGGAGCCGACGGATACATCCCCTCCTTCTTCTGCGCAAGCTGCATACAAACGGGGCAAATCATTCGGATTGTGGCTGAAATCGGCATCCATCTCGAAGATATATTCGTAGGCGTGCTCCAATGCCCATTTGAATCCTGCAATGTAGGCAGTGCCCAGTCCTAATTTTCCTTTACGTTCGATCATAAAGAGACGTTCGGGAAATTCCTGTTGCAACGTTTTCACGATGCTTGCGGTGCCGTCCGGAGATCCATCTTCTATTACCAGAATATGGAATACCTTGTCTAATCCGAAAACGGCACGGATAATATTTTCTATATTCTCCCGTTCATTATAGGTCGGGATAATAACGATGCTATCTGATAATTGCATAGAAGTCCTATTTTTAAGACAAATGTAGCGCTTTTCCTTTAGTTATGAATAAAACTAAGGATTATTTAGTACTTTTGTGGCGGAATTTACACCATTATTACACTGGTTGACACAAGCAGTTTCTGTTTTGTGTGAATCCGTGCAATTGGTGGTGAATTAATGTGGATATTTATGACGATAACCGAGCTACAACAACGATATGCCGCTCATCCTAATACTGCAGTCATGGAGCGACTGTTGAAGGATGTGTCTGTTCAAACTATTTTTTGCGGGGGGCTGTGTGCTTCTTCCGCTTCCTTATTTTCTTCCGTATTGGTGAAACAGGATGTGTGTCCATTTGTCTTTGTGCTTGGCGATCTGGAGGAAGCGGGATATTTCTATCATGACCTGACGCAAATACTGGGAACCGAGAAAGTGCTTTTCTTTCCTTCTTCATTCCGCCGTTCCATTAAATACGGCCAAAAGGATGCAGCTAACGAAATATTGCGTACAGAGGTGCTGAGCCGTTTGCAGAAAGGAGAAGAAGGTTTGTGTATTGTTACCTATCCGGATGCGTTGGCAGAAAAAGTGGTATCACGCAAAGAGTTGAGTGACAAAACATTGAAACTGAATGTTGGCGAGAAGCTGGATACGACTTTTATCACAGACGTATTGCATAGTTACGGTTTTGAATATGTAGATTATGTGTACGAGCCCGGACAATATGCTGTTCGGGGCAGTATTATTGATGTCTTTTCTTTTGCCTCGGAATATCCTTACCGTATTGACTTTTTCGGAGATGAAGTAGAAAGTATCCGTACATTTGAAGTAGAGTCGCAGTTGTCCCGTGAGAAAAAGGAGGGAGTAGCTATTGTTCCTGATCTGGCTGTGACCGGAGAGGTAACAACCTCTTTTCTTGATTTTATTCCAAAGGAAACTATTTTGGCTATGCGTGATTTCCTTTGGTTGCGCGAGCGTATTCAAGTAGTACATGATGAGGCTTTGACTCCACAGGCTATTGCCGTGCAGGAAGCTGAGGAAAATGGTGGTATCACGTTGGAAGGTAAACTGATAGACGGCAGTGAATTTACAGTGCGCGCCCTTGATTTTCGTCGGATGGAGTTTGGAAATAAGCCAACCGGTACACCGGATGCCAGCATTACTTTCAGCACCGCCGTACAGCCTATTTTTCATAAAAACTTTGATTTGGTAGCCGGTTCTTTCAAAGACTATCTGGAGCAGGGATATTCGCTTTATATCTGTAGTGACAGCACTAAACAGACCGACCGTATCAAGGCAATCTTTGAAGATAGGGGAGATAAGATTCAGTTTACTCCGGTAGAACGTACGATACATGAAGGTTTTGTGGATCATACGCTGCATCTTTGTGTTTTTACGGACCATCAGCTGTTCGACCGTTTTCATAAGTATAACTTGAAAAGTGATAAGGCTCGTTCGGGCAAAGTAGCTCTGTCTCTCAAAGAGTTGAATCAGTTTACTCCGGGTGACTATGTGGTTCATACAGATCATGGTATCGGTCGGTTTTCCGGTTTGGTACGCATTCCGAATGGAGATACTACGCAAGAAGTGTTGAAGCTTGTCTTTCAGAATGAGGATGTCGTATTCGTTTCCATTCATTCTTTGCACAAAGTTTCGAAATATAAAGGAAAGGACGGGGAAGCTCCGCGATTGAACAAACTGGGTACGGGTGCATGGGAGAAACTGAAAGACCGTACAAAGGCTAAAATTAAGGATATTGCCCGTGACCTTATTAAATTGTATTCGCAGCGCCGTCAGGAAAAAGGCTTTTCTTATAGTCCCGACAGTTTTTTGCAGCGTGAGCTGGAAGCCTCTTTCATTTATGAAGACACTCCCGATCAAAGCAAGGCAACTATGGATGTAAAGGCAGATATGGAAAGTGAACGTCCGATGGATCGTCTGGTATGCGGAGATGTTGGCTTTGGGAAGACGGAAGTAGCTATTCGTGCAGCTTTCAAAGCCGTAGCCGATAATAAGCAGGTAGCTGTTTTAGTGCCGACAACCGTTCTTGCCTATCAGCATTTCCAGACATTCCGCGAACGTTTGAAGAATTTGCCCTGTAGGGTGGAATATTTGAGTCGTGCCCGTACGGCAGCTCAATCCAAAGCCGTATTGAAAGGACTGAGGGAAGGAGAAGTCAATATTCTTATCGGAACTCATCGTATTCTGGGGAAAGATGTTCAGTTTAAGGATTTAGGCTTACTGATTATTGATGAAGAGCAGAAATTCGGCGTTTCCGTTAAGGAGAAACTACGGCAATTAAAGGTGAATGTTGATACATTGACTATGACGGCTACTCCAATTCCCCGTACACTTCAGTTCTCATTGATGGGAGCCCGTGACTTGAGTGTCATTTCTACGCCTCCGCCTAATCGCTATCCGATTCAAACGGAGGTACATACCTTCAATGAGGAAGTGATTACAGATGCGATTAATTTTGAGATGAGCCGTAACGGGCAGGTTTTCTTTGTCAATAACCGGATTGCGAACCTACCGGAACTTAAAGCAATGATCGAACGTCATATTCCCGACTGCCGTGTTGCCATCGGTCATGGACAGATGGAGCCCGCACAGTTGGAACAGATCATCTTTGATTTTGTCAATTATGACTATGACGTGCTTTTGGCGACTACAATTATAGAGAGTGGCATTGATATCCCGAATGCGAATACGATCATTATCAATCAGGCACAGAACTTTGGGTTGAG
Organism: Bacteroides faecis; assembly: GCF_020091505.1. Lineage (NCBI taxonomy): Bacteria > Pseudomonadati > Bacteroidota > Bacteroidia > Bacteroidales > Bacteroidaceae > Bacteroides > Bacteroides faecis. The sequence continues at coordinate 3,654,519 of NZ_CP081916.1, forward strand.
TGACCTTCATCAGATGCGTGGTCGGGTAGGGCGTAGTAATAAAAAGGCTTTCTGTTATCTGCTGGCTCCTCCGTTGAGCAGTCTGACAGCAGAAGGAAAACGGCGTTTGCAGGCGATCGAGAATTTTAGTGATTTGGGCAGTGGCATCCATATCGCTATGCAGGATTTGGATATACGTGGAGCCGGAAACCTGCTCGGAGCGGAGCAAAGTGGCTTTATCGCCGATTTGGGGTATGAAACGTACCAGAAAATACTTGCTGAGGCAGTCCATGAGCTGAGGAACGATGAGTTTGCTGAACTGTATGCGGATGAGATAAAGGGAGAAGGTCAGATTAGTGGAGAAGGATTCGTTGACGAATGTCAGATAGAAAGTGATCTTGAACTTCTGTTGCCGGCAACTTATGTGACGGGTAGCAGCGAGCGTATGTTGCTTTATCGCGAACTGGACGGGCTGACGCTGGATAAAGACGTGGATGATTTCCGTTTCCGGTTGGAAGACCGTTTCGGACCTGTTCCGCCGGAAACACAGGAATTGCTTCGCATCGTTCCCCTTCGTCGGTTGGCAACACGTCTGGGAGTGGAAAAAGTTTTTTTGAAGGGCGGGCGTATGACGCTATTCTTTGTTTCGAATGCAGATAGTCCATTCTATCAAAGTCAGGCGTTTGGTAAAATGATAGACTACATGATGAAATATACTCGTCGCTGTGACTTGCGTGAACAGAACGGAAGGCGGAGTATGTTGATTAAGGATGTGACCAATGTGGAAACTGCGGTTAGTGTGTTGCAAGAGATTGTGGCGTTGCCGGTGAAAGAATAGAAGGCATTAGTAAAAGTATGTCATATTAATAATTTGTATGAATATATTGGTGTTTGATACCATACCTCTGTAATACAGGATTTTCTATTTCTCTTTCTTGTACAACTCACTTCATAAATCAGGATTGAGTTTATAATAAATAGTGATGACGTTTATAATAAACGGGTCCCAAGTTTATTATAAACTCTATTGGATGATTTTCTTTAAAAATAGAGGAATAAATTAAACAAAAAGGGGCGAAATCTTTGCAGAATTCACCCCATTCCTATTTCTTCTCATGCACTCATGCGCATGTAAACTATATCTTTATGTCTTTACTTTTGTACGCTCCATACTTTTAATTCCTTATTCATTTCTACAAATATACGAAATTTAAAAGGGAAAGTCAATAGGGAGGCTGTTTTAAAGTTCTCGTTTACTTCTTCTTCCCGTACAACTTATCTATCAGATCCTGCCGTCCGATACGCCTCAACTCGTTCAGAATATTCTTCCGTTCTTCCGGTTTATACCAGAAGAAGAACTGTCGTTGAGCCAGTTTTTCCCGTTGAGTTTTGGCGCTGAATATAGGTTCTAATGTATATGGATGGAATCCGGTATACCATGCTTCGGTGGCTACGGTCATCGGAGTAGGGGTAAAGTCCTGTACTTGCTCCAGATGAAAGTCCAGTCGTTTGGTGATGACAGCCAGTTCCGCCATATCTTCTTCTTTGCAGCCGGGGTGTGAAGAGATAAAGTACGGTATGAGCTGTTGACGTAGATTCTCTTCCCGGTTGATACGGTCGAATATTTTTTTGAAAGTTTCAAACAGATCGAAAGATGGTTTACGCATAATGGATAAAACTCGGTCGCTGGTGTGTTCAGGCGCGACTTTCAATCGGCCACTTACATGATTGACGATCAATTCACGGGTATATTCGTTGGTACTGCGGTTGATGGCAGCATCTTTGCTTTGGTGCAGCAATAAATCGTAACGCACCCCACTACCGATAAATGATTTTTTTATGCCGGGCAAGGCATCTACGGCCTTGTATATATCCAGCAAGGGACGATGGTCCGAGTTTAGGTTCGGACATATTTTAGGATGGATACAGGATGGACGCTTGCACTTTTTACAGATCGATTCGTCTTTTCCCTTCATCTGATACATGTTAGCGGACGGACCGCCCAAATCGCTCAAGTATCCCTTAAAATCGGGTAGCTGTATTACTTCTTTCACCTCATTCAGAATCGATTTCTTGCTGCGGCTGACGATAAACTTTCCCTGATGCGCAGAGATTGTACAGAATGCACATCCTCCGAAACATCCCCGATGAAGATTGATGGAAAACTTAATCATATCATATGCGGGAATCCGTTTGCCTTTGTATTTGGGATGAGGCAGACGGGTGTAAGGCAAATCAAATGCATGGTCGAGTTCTTCCTGACTCATCGGAGGATAAGGCGGGTTTACCACTACGATTTTATTATCTACTGCCTGAGTGATACGGGAAGCAGCATATTTATTCGATTCTTCTTCAATGTGACGAAAATTGCTGGCTTGCTTTTTTTTATCTGCCAGACACTCTTCATGTGAATAGAGCTGGATGTCATCCTCAGCGGGTGTCCACTCGGATGCGCGACTGAGATATGCTATTTGTGGTATGCCTGCAGCTATTTTTTTAAGCTCATTACCGGTCAATGGTGATTCTTTTGTGGAAAGTTGATTTTTCATTTGCTGAACCAATTCCACAATCGGTTTTTCTCCCATACCGTATATCAGCATATCGGCACCGCTATCACACAATATGCTCTTTTGTACTTTGTCTTGCCAATAATCATAATGACTCAGGCGTCTCATGCTGGCTTCTATACTTCCCAGCACAACGGGTACATCCGGATAAAGCTTCTTCAGTATCTGACTATATACGATAGAAGGATATTCGGGGCGCATATCCGGGCGACCGTCCGGTGTATATGCATCCTCGCTGCGCAGACGTTTATTGGCTGTGTATTTGTTTACCATCGAATCCATGCATCCGGCAGAGATTCCGAAGAATAACCGGGGACGTCCGAGTTTCTTGAAGTCGCGTAGGTCATCACGCCAGTTGGGTTGGGGGATGATAGCAACTTTCAAGCCTTCCGCCTCGAGGATTCTCCCGATAACGGCAGGTCCGAAGGAGGGGTGGTCCACGTATGCATCTCCACTGAAGAGAATGACATCCAGCTCATTCCATCCGCGGAGTTCCACTTCTTTCTTGGTGGTAGGTAACCAGTCGGTCAATCGATATTCTTTCATGCCGCAAAGATACGGATAATAAAAAACATCCCAATGATTTTTTTATTCATTGGGATGTTTAACCGTAATCATTTAGATGTTTTTTCAAAAGACGCTACATCTTTTTTCAAAACTTCTCATTGATTGTAAATTGCAATGTCATTTGCTCTCCGTCATAAATCTCACGAAAACCGATGCTTTGCTCAGAAAGATATTCCTTTAAATCTTGGAAAGCATCTGCATGATTCATGATAATTTCGAGCGTTTCACCGAAAGGAGCCTCACATATAGCTTTGATTGCAGGAATCAAAGGATTATAAGCGGTTGTTCCACAGGTATCTACCGTAATCATTATTCTTCCTCCTCTTCCGCATCCTGAGTAGAAAGCCAGGTGAGATAGAGTTTGATGAGCTGCTGCAGACCGAATGCCTTCATGTTATTGTGATAAATAACATCGATGCAAAGATCCAGCAGTTCTTTGCTGTCTTCCTCCTGACTGGCAATCAGGGAACGGATATTTAGTTTCAGTTTATCCAATACGGGTTCGTCTACAATTCCGGTACTATCGATAAGATGACGGAACAAGGCATATTTTTCGATTGTTTTCAGATTTTCGCTGGACACCTCTATGCTGCGTGTACCGCTAGGGTTTGCTTGTATAGTATACATTGTTTTTTAGTTTTAAGGGTTATTACTAGGAGCAAAGATAGAATTTAAAATGAAAAACGAATTAAAAAAGCCCGGATATTTTCATCCGGGCTTTGAATCTTTATTTAATATCAATGGACAATGTCTTTAAAGAACCGTCCCAATTATATTTACGTTGATTAGTCCATTTCTCAATCCTCCGTTTGTCATTTTAACTCCGTTGAATACCAAATAATATTTTCCCGGTAGCAAATTTATTTCTCCATTAAACATGCTGTGAAACAGAACTCTCTTCACCTGAATTATCACTTACCATTAATAAAACATCGGATTTCTCTTCTGTCCATTGAAGTCTAACTGTAAATGAATTAGTTTTCGCAGGGCATGTCTTATTAATCATGTTACTTCAACTTCCATCAGTAAGTTTTAAAAAAAGCAGCTGACGGTAATGTAGTCAGATGAAAAGACTTTGACTTGGTTGTAGTAACATCAAATTTTATCTGATAATCATATTCATATCCGGATTTTGGTTTTAATTCTCCGGTTATACTAGCTATTTTCATAATTTAATAGATATATGGTTTAACAATGTATTATTTCTTAAGTAGTTCAGACAAATCTAATTTTATAATAGTTTCTTGTCCTCTTTGTACTTTGACAGGATAGACGCCTAAGTCTGTAGATTTACCATTATCATCGATCCATCTGACCATATAATTAGAAGTGAAAGAATAGTCGTCAGGCATTTCTCTATTACCATTTCCCCAAAACCTTAGTGAATAAATAAAGTTTGTATCCATTTTATTAGGTGTAAGAGTATAAATCAAGGGTTCATTATAGTCTGTTTCTGATCGACTGATTGGAATTTCGAAATCAGTTAGAAACTGAAACTCTAGTTGCCCATGGAGCAAATTCTTAGCTTCCAATTTTATATTCCCAAACATACCCTTCATGTCAATGTCAACGGTATTGTCTGTTTCTGCTAAATAGTCAGATAAGTAACCTGTATATATTTTGTAATAATACGATATTATAGGATTGTTGAATTTCCAGAAATGAACCTCCTTGTGATAATAGAATTCATTGTTTAAAGGACAAGCTTCACCAGCACTAATTCCTAAATTTTCAACTAATCGGCGGAATATATCTATATAATCTCCATACAAATGGTCATAGCATAATTCTTTTCCATTAGGTACTACCATTACTCGAAAGAGATATTTCTTACCTTTTTGTAATTTGACTTTAGCCAGACTTAAGTCATCAAATAGTCCATAAGCATATGGTGTTTCATCCATATCTGCATAAAGAACATCTATGCCATATAAATCTCGTTTTTCGCTATTTGGTGCTGATGAAGATAAAAGAATATCGGGTAGTTCTCCCTTTAATTGGAAAGTGGTTTCCACATATATTTCTTCTATTGAAGAAGTATTGTCTTCTTTGCAGCTGGATTGCAAAAAAATGAACAGGAATATCAAATAAGGAATAGCGTGTTTCATAGCTTAATTGTGCGTTAAATATTGTTCATGCACAATGATGTTAATTTAATAAGAACTGTATCTTATTTTATAATAATACAGTTTAAGAGCGATATCGACTAAGCAGAAACAATGTTTTTTAGAAATTATTTTTATTTTTGATAAAAGACTGAAGAGGAACTGCTTGTTTGTAAACCAAATCTCATATTTAATATTTTATACAATAAACCCTAGCTCCAATAGCTGTTTCAACCGTTGAAACCATTTGTTTCATGCCTTGAAACTAGAAGTTTCATTGCTTGAAACCATTTGTTCCAAAGTATGAAACTAAAAGTTTCAAGCGGTTGAAACTCCTTGAGGATACGGTAGGTTTGATTGACTTGACTATACGATTTGATTGGCTTGACCGTATCAGTTGTTTCAATCAACCTGTCCTTTGAAAAGCATTGAATCATTTATGAATCAATAATGCATGAATTATTAGGCATTACTACCTGATTTTTCAATTATTAATAGCTGAAGTGTCAGCCCTTAATAATTGTCGCATCAGATGTTAACATCCTGTAAATCAGATAATGATATTCTAAAATAATCGATTGTTCTATGTGATAAAGTGAGAGCAACCGCTTGCTCTCATACTTGCCATCACACTTGCTACCACACCTTAAACAGCGATGAATAAAGAGATGCAGAAGAATAGTTAGAGCATGAGAGCAAAACAGCTATCCAATTACTATGGAGCCAATTCTATTTCCTTTCGGAAATGAACAAAAATCAACTACTGATTCGCTTTAATTATAATTTCATATATTCAGTCTTGCGAAATGGATATTATTTCTGAGTAAAGAAACCTAGTATGCCTGCCATAATGCTGGCACGGTCTGTTTCCGATTGGATGCTTTCGAAAGGAAAGCCAAGTACGAAAGTACGATAGTCCGCTCCTTTGTATGCAATACCTGCCGGCTGATTACCGCGTGCATAAGTGAATACAGGAAATGCAGGAGCTACCGGAACAATACAATCCGGTGCTGTTACAGCATAACTGTTCTCATTGGGCAGGCGGGGAATCGTAATACTGCGGCCTAATCCGTTGATCTGACCGGAAGTCTTGTCTGTCAGGCTATTCTGATAACCGTATTTCAGAACTTTCTCTGTAAACTCCCGGTTCCCTTGTGTTCCGCTCATGTCACTTCCCACATATGCACCGCTGACAAACAGATTACCGCCTGATTGGCAGTAACTTGTAATCAGTCTTTGCATCGGTGAAGAGAAGGTTTTGTAATAAGCTTTGGTTGCAGGATCTTCCTTCTCAAGTCCCAGTATATAGTCTACAATCGGGTAGTCTTCCAAAGTGACGATTCCATTCTCCACCGCTTCGTCACTGCACGAAACAAAACTGTATTTTCCTGCAGCCTGAATCGCTTTTCCATGAATGAAAGAATAGTCAAACGTATTCCCTGCTATCTCCATTCCTTCCAGTTCATTGCCACTGTGTCCCAGACTGCCTTCTCCTTCTTTGCCGGCTTGTGTACGGTTGAATCCGCTTTGTGCCCCACAAAAAGAGATGTTTGATAAATACGGTACTCCCGGATCTTGTTCCAGATCAAATCCGGCTCTGTCCGGGGTATTAATGACAGCCGGGCCACTGATTCTGTCGAATCCATTGACAATCAATATTCTTTCACGCTCACGTTTTGCCTTATAAGCCGAAAGAATTTCAGAAGGGAAGCTTTCTCCTCCCCGGTTTACGGCTGTTACTTTGAATGAATAGACTAATCCTGGTTCTACTTTTACACTATAATAGGGCTTACTGACCAGAGTCCCGTTGTCAAAGCCTCCGTAACCGATACGTGTATATACAATATATTCCCGTGGACGGGCTGTCGGTTCCAAAGGATCATCTTCTCCTTTCCAGGTAAGCTCCAGTGTATTTTTCTTTTTCCCGAAATGGATAGCGAAGTTGCTGACCGGCAGGGGCTGTACTATATAATCTTTACCATGCTGGCTATTCATAAACTGTAGGATACCTTTGTAGATGGCACGTCCTACGGTAAATTTGAAATTCGGATCATGTCCGAGCTGCATATCCGCAAAGTTCTGATGAGAGAGCAATTCGATAATAGTGGAAGGGATAGCGGGAAGTCGTGTTTCACTGTAGTTCCGGTTCCACATACTACGGCGTGTCCATGGTGATTGGTAGTTTAAACGAATGTCTTTCTGAATTTGGGTCAGCAGGATATCTGCAAGGTCGCGTGAAGCATATCTGTCTATTCCCGAATTTAGTTTGCCATTATTAAAATCGGTAGTATAAATGCCGAGCGAACCGATGATTTCATCATTCTTACTGCATCCTGCGTCACTGTGAAGTGCCATAGTCATTTCCAAAGGTACACCCAGCCCCGGTTGATTGGGGTTATAGACAGAGCTTCCGGACAAATAGTTGATTGTATTGGAGCGTGTATTGATATCGTCTGTATAGTCATTTTCTCCTTTACGTCCGGCATATACATCATAAGGCATTCCGTTCCATTGGGATGAATACCGTGCTCCTTCCAGATAACGAGGTAGTCCGCTTATTTTTCCTCCGCGTGAAATATTGCCCATTCCGCCTCCGAAACGTACAGCGTCTGCACATACTACGCCATGTTCGCTACTTTCATTGCTGAGTACGACCATGCCGTAGTCATTATTTCCTTTGTCAAACTCAAAAGTTCCGAGATATACCCAAGTGCCTCCGCCTATTTGCTGGTTGACTTTAAACTCAGTGACGCCTCCATTATGAAAAACAAGGTATTTGGCATCACTCACACTATTGGGTAATGTCTGGTAAGATACATAAACCGCATATTTTCCGGTTGCCGGCAGGGTAGGTACCCATTCGGCAAATGCCTGATCTTTGTTTTTCTTTTTTTTCTTTTCTGTCTGAATATATCGGCTGGTACCGTCTATGAAAGGATTTTCCCCATCCTTGTAAATTGCTTTTTTCTGAGCGAATCCCTTCACGGAAGTAGTTGCCCAACGTGCCTTTTTACTGTTTACTTCCAGATAGAGGGAGGCATTCGGAGTATCGTTGTCAACGATGATTTCATTTTTTTGTGTATCCCGTTCGCGAGGAGTATAAACAATGGCGCCTGCATTTTCCAACATTGGAATGACGTATGGAAGAATAAAAGATTGAGTGAACATGTCTTCTGTTGTACAGAACAATCGGGGGCGTTGCCATCCCCATTTGCCTTTATCATTCTTGTAATAAATCCCATGACTTTGCCAAAGAGCGATGTGTCGGTCTTGCAATCCACGGGATATTTCGTTAGGACGGGAAATCTTTTTCACCCATGGAGCACCTTTGTATTCTATGTTCAAAGACATACGTTCCTTATCTTTTTTCTTGCTCCTGTACAAGTTGGGAACTAAGTCTTCGATAGGCTTTCCATCTGCATAAATGGTGATCTGAAAATAATTCACCGGACCGGGGAGGAGTTCCTTCATCTGATTGTAGATCGTTTCTACTGTTTCTGGCAGAAATGGCTGGTAAGCGAAACTTTCTGAAGCGTAAATCTGAATTGTCCTGCGGTCATAATCAATATCGAAACTGTTCAGTTTAGGTGTACTGATTTTGGCTGTTGCTGTATATTTGGCAAAGTAATCCGTTAAACGCTCTTTTATATTTCTCTCAATATCCTGAGCGAAGAGAAGGTTGATGCCCATTGTCAGGCACAGAAGAAAGACTATTATTTTTTTCATCGTTCCACTCTTTAGGTTTTTATCCTATGAATAAGGTGCTTTTTATTTATCTGCCACTTTCCCCCTTTGATAATACTTCTAAGTTCATGATATATTGTGGCAAAATCTCCTGCAAAAATAAACAAAAAAAGAGTGGGAAGTATCGAACTGCCCACTCTTCTTTGATTGTTTTATATTCTATTAATTAAGAATCTTCTTTCTTATAGAGGTATGTATTCTACAAAGGCCTCCATTGCTTCATACGAAGCCAGTCCTAACTGGTCGTACAGCGTTGCAGTGCCACGGTTGCGGTCTTCACTACGTTGCCAGAACAAACGTTCGTCATTGCCCAGGAACGGAGCACTTTCCATCTGTGACTGGTGTTTCAGGATAGAGTTACGTTTTGCGCGAAGCTCTTCCGGGCTGATAGGAACGGCCATTTCGATGTTTTCAATTTCCCATTCTGCCCATGCACCACGGTACATCCAGATACGACAGTCTTTCAACCATTTAGCACCTTCTTCTTTTTCAAGATCGACAGCGGCAAATACAGCATCCGTACATACACGGTGTGTACCGTGCGGGTCAGCTAAGTCTCCGGCTACGAAAATCTGATGAGGTTTCACCTCACGGAGTAAGTTGCGCACGATTTCTACATCTGCCTCGCTGATTGGGTTTTTCTGAATCTTACCGGTTTCGTAGAATGGCAAGTCAAGGAAGTGTACCCGATCTAATGGAATATTGTTGTAAGAAGAAGCTGTACGAGCCTCACCACGACGAATCAGCCCTTTGATGGTCAGGATGTCGCGGCTGTCCATGTCACCGTCCTTCTTTTCTTTCAGGAATTTGCGTATTTCTGCATACTTTTCGCTGATTACCAAATCTTCACTGTTATTGAAAATTTGGTTGAATCCGTTGATAAAGTGCATGAAACGAACTACTTCTTCGTCACCCACGGCGATATTTCCGGAAGTTTCGTAAGCTACGTGTACCTCATGTTTCTGCTCTACCAGACGGCGGAGAGTTCCACCCATAGAGATTACGTCATCATCCGGGTGTGGGGAGAAGATTACGACACGCTTCGGATATGGTTTGGCACGCTCCGGACGATAAGTGTCGTCAGCGTTTGGCTTGCCACCCGGCCATCCGGTGATCGTATGCTGCAAATCATTGAAAATCTTAATATTTACATTATATGCAGAACCGAATAATGCCAAAAGTTCGCTCAAACCGTTTTCGTTATAATCCTTGTTAGTCAACTTCAGAATTGGTTTGCCTGTCAACTGACACAGCCATACGATAGCGCTACGGATCAGTTTGTCATTCCATTCGCAGGAAGTTACCAACCATGGACGCTGGATACGTGTTAAGTTCATCGAAGCCGAAAGGTCGATTGCTACATGAGCATTGTTGTGAGTCTGCAGGTAAGATGCAGGAATCGTGTCAGTTATCGGACCTTCCACACATTCTTTAATCATTGCTGCCTTGTTTTCACCCCATGCCAACAGATATACTTTCTTAGCGCTAAGAATAGTAGATACTCCCATTGTAATAGAACTGATCGGAGTATTTTCTATCGTTCCGAAAATCTTGGATGCTTCGTTACGTGATGCATTATCCAGCAAAATCAGACGAGTGGTAGAGTTCAGACGAGAACCCGGTTCGTTGAATGCGATATTACCTACACGACCAATCCCCAGCAACGCAATATCAATGCCCCCGAAACTTTCGATACGTTGCTCATACAGACGGCAGTACTCAAAGATTGTATCTTTGGCGATGGAACCGTCCGGTGTGAAGATATTCTGTTTGTCAATATCGACATGATCCAGCAACATTTCCTTCAAAGCGTTGAAGTTGCTGTTGATAGCATCAGAAGACAACGGATAGTATTCATACATATTAAATACGATCACGTTGCGGAAGCTGAGTCCTTCTTCCTTGTGCATACGGATCAACTCCGAATATACATGACTGGGTGAGTTTCCTCCGGGTAGTGCCAATACGCAGAAACGTCCTGCTTTTTGTTTTTCGCGGATGGTTTGTGCTATTTCGCAAGCAATGTAGTTAGCCCCTTCTTCTACAGACTCGTAGATGTCTGTAGGAATTTTTTCGAGTCTTGTCAAGACCGACTTTTCAAATGCATTCTCCGGTCTGTAGTATCTGGGGGAGACCCTGTGGAGAGTGATTTGAGAACTAAGATTTGTTTTCATAAAGTTGTTAATTAAGTTATGTAAGATTAGAGTCCTTACGACTGTATTTTCACGACAAAGATACAAAAGAAGTCTATATAATTAACTACTAACTTCTAGGTATTGTTGCAGCTTCAAATCGTTTTTAACATTTGTTTGATAGCAAATGCTATAGATGAAATTCGTCTGCATCTTTCCATACCGGGAACTTCTCTCTGAATTGCCGAAGGCTGCTCAGAGTAAGTGTAGCAGTCGTTATTCCTTCTGTATCATCGGGTAAGGAGGCCTTTTCTTCTCCGAAAGCCGAATAGATGACACTGCCTCCATTGTATTTCTGCTGATATCCGTCAATACCTACTCTGTTGACACCACATACATAGCACTGATTTTCTAACGCGCGTGCACGAAGCAGAGTGTCCCAAACCAGACGGCGGGGGATGGGCCAGTTTGCTACATATATTAATAGGTCATATTCGTTGTTTACATTACGGCTCCATACCGGAAAACGAAGGTCATAGCAGACTAGTAAGCAGATATTCCATCCATGATAGGAGACAACGAGGCGTTTGTCACCGGCAGAAAAATGCTCGGCTTCGCGTCCCATGCGAAATAGATGGCGTTTATCATAATAAAATTCCGTCCCTTCCGGTGCGAGAAAGAAGGCACGATTGTAAAACTGTCCGTTATCTATTGCAATATAGCTTCCGCAGATGGCTATTCCGTATCGAGAAGCCCATTGTTTCAAAATGGTTATGGTTTCACCGGAATTTGGTTCTGCCAGTAGTTGGCTTTGCATGCTGAACCCTGTAGAAAACATCTCCGGTAAAACAACAATCTCCGTTGTTCCACGGAGGCTTTGCAGCTTTTCGTGGAGCAGACGGAGATTTTCTTGTTTATTTTCCCAAACGATATCGGTTTGTATAATAGAAATCCGAATCGAATCCATAAAAAAGAGGTATTAAGTATTAGGTCTTAAGTGTTAGATATTAAATATTATACCATGCGAAGTACCATATCGGTAACTACGGTTAATACTTAATACTTAACACTTAATTCCTATTGTTAAAGTTCTCCAAGAGCAAAATTCTCAGGATGTTTTCCCTTGAAATCTTTAAAATACAGTTTGATCTCGCGCATATCTTCTTTTATATCTCCCGATGGCATAACTGCTTTTGTTGACGTTATGGTCTTCTTGCTGTAATCGATGCCGATCAGAACAATAGGGACCTGAGCTTTAAGGGCGATATAATAAAATCCTTTTTTCCAGTTCGGATTCGCTTTACGGGTTCCTTCGGGTGTAATTGCCAGATGAAACTTTTTGCATTTAGCAAAATGCTGGACCATCTGGTCGACTAATGAAGTTTTCCGACTGCGGTCTACCGGAATTCCGCCTACTGCTTTAAAGAGAATTCCAAGTGGAAAAAAGAACCAGTCTTTTTTCATCATGAAACTTGTTTTACGACCTAATGCTCCATAAAACAGTTTTCCAATAAATAAGTCAAAGTTCGTTGTGTGTGGCGCGGCACATATCACGCATTTATCATAATTGGGTACCGTAACGTTTGTCTTCCACCCTAACAGGCGGTAATAGATAAAGCCATAAATTGCTTTCTTCATTCTGTCTTTTAGTTCAATTTTCCGATACCGTCAATTATCTCGTTAATCTTTGCATTAAAATCAGCTCGGAATTTCTTATAAAAACCTTTCACATTTCCCGGTTCTGTATGGCTGATGCGACTTAGAAATTCATCCTGCATCTTCAGCACTTCTGCCATCAGCTCGTCGGCTTTGGCTTTGTCAGTGCCGGGGATAAACATACTGTTGATTAAACACTCGGTGAACAATTCTCCTGCGATATAGTTTACATTCTTTTTGAGTTCTCTTCTACTTGCCATAATATTTACATTTGATGGTGAATAATAAAAAATATTTGGGTAAAGATAGATACTTTCTTTGATTCTAGCGAATAATACGGGAAAAAAATAAAGGGAGACTTTGACATCTCCCTTTGCAAATACAACAAACATTTGAACTTGTTATCACGAAAAGTTATTTGTTCTCAATGAGTTTTATGTTGTTCTTTCTGTAAGTAGCAGAAAAAATATCGGCTTCTTTATATTTATATTTACTGGAATCAAAATATACAGCGAAATCCTGCATTAATTTCTTTGATTTCTCTGCGAGGTATAAGTTTGTTCCATTGAAGGTATTTGATCCTGAAACGGATATATATTTTTTGTCTTTCACATTTTGAATCTGGTAATAGCCGTCTTCCTGCAAATTAAATGTCCAACATTGTGTGTCCTCCTTTTTTTCAGGGTTCAGGCGTAATGTGCCGAACATTGATTCTATAAACTTTCCGGTTTTAATATCTTTCAGTCTGTATACATTGGGAGTGTCGGTGCTGATAAACTCTATGCTCAGATTAATCTCGTCATTATCGTCAGCTATGCTGAAACCATTGATAGGTTTAGACACGATACGGTCAGATACTTTTTCCAGTAACGAATAAATGTTACCGGCAGTGATCTTCTCAGCTCTTTTATAGCGGTACATATTGTCAAAGACACTCAAATCCCAGCTATCGTACCATTTCACAACAGGATAGCCGGAACGCATACTTATAGGTAACCAAATGTGGTGTGAACTTCCGGGATCGTTCTTGTTCCAGCGATCTCCCATGTAGATGTATGCTTTTTCTTTGCCTTCTACCTGAAAAACATAGCAACTTTGTGAATTATAAGTTACCTGTTTTAGTTTGTCAACTGCAAAATTCGCTCCTGTGGTCCATTCGCCTAGTATATTAGTAGTATAGGCTGTTCTTCCTGGGTTCGGGTCCCATCCTGTACAGCCGGAAAATAATCCATAGTAAATGTCTCCTGTTTTAAAAATGGCTGGTGCTTCATATTTTAACTCTTTTAGTATTTTAGTTTCAGTAGAAGTCGGTTCCAGAAAATCCTCTCTGAGCAAAGATATGTTCATATTAGTATTCATATCCGTTGAGCAGAAATGATATGCTTTGCCATCCGTATCAACGAACAAGGTTTGATCTCGTGATTCGTTTTTATTAGGACGGAAAGTTTTGTATAATCTGTAAGGACCTTCTATCTTGTCGCTGGTTGCTACACAAACTCGTGCTGCGCTATAGTCACCATTATTAATTTCCCAGTGACTCCACATTATCCATTTCTTGGTTTTGGGGTTATAGATTACTTTGGGGCGTTCGAATAGACGTCCGTGTGAAATGTCATTCAAGTCTTCTTGGGGTTCTCCACTGGTTTTTAGAGAAAGGCCGAGCCGTTTCCAGTTATATAAGTCTGTGGATTGATAACAACTGACTCCGTTTGAAACGAATCCGGTACGATCTTCTCCAAACCAATAATAAGTCCCATTTTCAAAAATAACGCATCCTCCATGTGCATTAATGGGATTTCCATCTATGTCATTCCACAAAACACCCGGATTAATTTGAGTGTTTTGTGAAAAAGCTGGAGTGAATGAGAATATAAGGCAGATATATAGAATAATCTTCATATTTTTCATTATTAGTCCTTTATGTTAATAAAGATTTCGGGTTGTGCAGGGGCATAAGCACCAGATTCGTCAATTGTGAAGTATTCTACATCAGCGGTATTTTCTACAAAACCGAATTTAGGTGAATAAGTACATGATACACCTGTTAGTTTGGCATTATCTACACGGATGGCACCTATATCGTTTCCCCATCCTCCACGTCCTACAGTGAAAGATACGCGTATTTGCTTACAGTTGGCAGAGGTGGTATAATCCATTGAATAGGTTTCCCAATCCTTACTGGCTATTTCAGTAATGGCTTTCTTCTCCGGATCTTGGATTTCTTCAATTATCATTTTTCCGGTAAGTTTGCCTTCTTTTTCTGCAATACCACCTTTCAGAAGGGCTGATAGTGTATAAGTTTCGTTGGGAGCAACGTCTATAACCTGGCTTAGAATTCCGTCGCTCCAGCCTGTGGCCCATTTGTAAGGTCTGATTTCAAAAACATGGTTGTTTATATCTTGATTATTATCTATTTCTTCCGGGATAATTTGTTGCTCCGAGTTCCATCGATCGCTGATAACGATATCCCATCCTTCGATACGAGTCGCCAATTTTGTATCAGGATTTACATCAAATTCTCCTTCGAAATCAGGATTCTTTAAAAGATTCTCTACTGGTTCGCCCACTCCCTTTGCGAAATTTGTTTGAGGTGCATAATCGATGATACGTACGGAATCTACGGGAATCCCATCTCTATATATAAAGGCCCGGTTATCAGGCGTTATAGCAAAGCGATATGTATGTGCTTGTCCATCATTGTTGTAGAATTTACCTTTTCCTCCTTCTTTACTACTAGTGGCTGGATTAGAAATTTCTTTTTGATAGGTATTATATAATCCAATAGCGTTGGCAGTGATATATGCTTTGAAACCGTGGCCTTTTTCTGTTACGAAATAAGGATAAAAACATTTTTCTGAATCGTCTGTCTTTACTCTGAACTCAATCGTGAATCCTTTAGTTCCGGGAGTAAAAGCCTTTGTGTATTCCATGTCATTTCCTCCTTTGTATACAGGAGAAGATGCAATATCTTTCACCGGAAGCGCTGTTCCATACCCTTTTACTTTTACATAAGAACGGATATCTCCACTTCTTAATACGATTTTCCCTTCTGTTAGTGTCTTGGTACTATTTAAAGTCACTGTAACTTTATGTTTTCCTGTATTGGCCGGTATCATAACTGGTGATACCGTAAATCCATGCGGAGCAGTGATTTTAATATCTTTTCCAGGTAGAGCTTCAGAACTGACAATGAACGATACAGATTTATTAGTTCCATTAATCATTAGTAATGGAAGATGATCGTCTGTTGGTGCTTGTACGGCCTCTTTTGGGTCATCTTTGGGAAGAGTTGCATTAGCATCTGCTACATTGCCGGCTAGCAATACTGCTGACATGAACATGATTTTTACATATTTCTTTTTCATACTACAGAAATGTTATATAAATTAATTGTTTAATAGTCGAGTTAATAATCAACTTCTATTTTTAAATATTTTAATGACTAAATCTTGTTCAAAATATATGTCGATTATCATTTGATTGCAAATTTGCGGAAACATATTTAAATAGGAGTACTATAATGATTCAAATGCGTTTAAAATTGAATTATCTATTCGTGGAAGAATAAAAATCATTCAGAAAGGTTCAAAAATCGACCATATGTATTTTTTCTAAGTTGTATTTAGTATATTTTAAGAGTTTTATGCCTATGCAATTGTTAGTTTATTCTAATATTGCATATAAAATACATCTATATATTCAAAGCTGCTATGAAACATAAAATAAAACTTTATATAATACTTTTTTTTATTCAGACACTTTCCTGTGCTTTTGCACAACAAATGTCGGTAACCACTCTTCCTTTAAATAATTATCTGCCTTCTAGTACTATTTTGCGGGTACATTGCGATCGTGAAGGTTTTTTGTGGTTAGGAACAAAAGACGGGTTGTGTCGTTATGATGGCTATCGGATACTTGTTTTTCGTTCAGGATTAAAGACTCCGGACCTTTTAACAAATAATGAAATAACCTGTATCACAGAGAACCGGAATGGTTATCTATTTATAGGTACTAAAAAGGGAATCAATATTCTGAATAAGAGGACTTACCAGATAACTCCGGTTGAACACAGCGATTTAAAGGATCAAGAAATTAGAACGATGATTGTAGACAGTGAGGGATGGGTTTGGGTCGGAACCTTAACATCTGTATTTCGTTGTTCTGCAGACTTTTCTTCTTGTAAAAGGTATGATTCTTCTCTGCCTGTGACTAGTGTGAATTCTATATGAAGATGCTGATAAGAATATTTGGGTGACTTTATGGGAAAGGGGATTGCATCGATATGATTCGAAGAAAGATATATTTATGGCAATGCCTCAGATAGGAACTTTGAATAACCCCTTCAAGGTTTTTCAAGATGATAAAAAACAGCATTGGATATTAACTTGGGACAGTGGGATTTTTTTATTTTATCCGGAAGAAAAGCAAGAATTGATGTATAGCCATGTGAACATAGAGAGTGATGAGCATTGGGATGAAAGTGGCTGTTTTAGTATCGCTCAGGATGATAAGTATGGTTATATATGGATTGTATCGACTCAAGGTCTTTATGCACTTCAAAAGCGTCCGGGTAGTGTGATAAATAGTGTCGATATATCTCATATATCTTCTAAATTGAATAATATTTTTAGTGAGATAGTGAAGGATAAGTCTGGCAATTTATGGATTGCAGCTTTTAACGAAGGGCTATCTATGATTGATTTAAATAGACCTTTAATACAAAATTATTCCTTTCCTTCTATTCGTGAGAAAACAGGTTTTGTGACGAATATAAAAAATATCTATGAAGATAAAGATGGTGATTTATGGATCGATCAGAATCGATGGGGCGTAGGAATCTTTATTCCGAAATCAAACAAGCTTTTATTCTGTACAGATATTCCTTCTCTGAAGAATATAAACAACTTGAAAAATATAAGTTGCATCACTTCTGTTTCATCGATTGATGAAATATGGTTAGGTTCTGAATATTATTCGGAAATATGTAGATTGAAGAAAAATAAAGATAGGATAGAATTCTTAGGAACCTTGAAGTTAAGTGATTTTGTAGAAAATCCCGGATTTCCACGTTTCTTTTATGAGGATAGTAAGCATAATCTTTGGGTAGTAACCACTAAAAAAATACTGGTTAAACCGGCAGATGAAAAACAACTTCAGGATACTAATTTCCCACTTATGGATATAACGGGCATTAAGGAAGGTAAAGATGGCACCTTATGGATTAGTACAAGAAAACAAGGGGTATATAATGTTATTGTTTCTCCAGGTTTAACCTTTGAAGAGAAGAAAATAAGAAACTTGACAGCTCAGACAGATGGATTAATCAATGATAATATAGGAGCTATTTGTGTAGATGATAGTGGTTTGGTATGGATGGGAAGTCAAGAGGGAGATGTTTTTACTTATGATCCTCAAACGAAAAAGGTGGAAAATTTATCCAATATGTTTGATATGCTTGAAGAAGGCATTTATAATATTATAATGGACCAATTAGGACATATTTGGATTTCTACCAATAAACGGGTAGTTGAATACGATCCTAAAAATGGTGGCATTATGGACTATTCAACCATGGGTGATGTAACGGTAAATTCTTTTATGCCTAATTCTTATTTTAAAAGTAGTTCTGGGAAAATACTATATGGAGGTAATAGAGGCATTTCGGTATTTACTCCATATGAGCATTTATCTGACGAACCACGCAGAATAAAAACGATGGTGGCTGATGTGAAAATAGATGGTACTTCTAGTCTTTTGGAGAAAAATAATCAGCGTTTCAACTTGAGAAGTCAAACGATATCATTAGAGGCAGGAGATAAGAATATTGAGATAGACTTTTCCTCTTTGAATTATGCATTTCCAGATAAGATTAAATATGCATATAAAATGGATGGAGTTGATGACGATTGGGTATACGTCAGGGGAGATCGTCAATTTGCTTTTTATAATCAATTGCCTAAGGGTAAACGTACCTTTTATTTAAAGACGACCGATGTAAATGGGCTGTGGAGTAATTATGTGGCAGAGGTACAGGTTTTTAAGCAACCGGCATTTTATGAGACCTTGTGGGCTTATGTATCTTATGTTATATTTGTACTTTTATGTCTGTATCTCTTTTATCGAAGAATGAAGAGACGTATGCAATTACGTCATGAACTAAGAATAGCACAGATTGATAAAGAGAAATCTGAAGAGCTGGTTCAAACCAAATTGCGTTATTTCACAAATATCTCACACGATTTATTGACCCCACTTACGATTATAACTTGCTTGATTGATGATGCGGAAATGACGAGTAATAACCGGATCTCACAATTAAGTATGATTCGTTCTAACGTAAATAAGTTGCGGCGCTTATTACAGCAGATTCTTGATTTCCGTAAAGTGGAAAGTGGAAATATGAAATTAGCTGTATCAAAAGGTGATGTTATATCATTTGTGGATGATGTATGTAGAGTTAATTTTGCTCCGTTAATGAGGAAGAAAAATCAGACTTTTACATTTATGGCTAAAGATAAGCATCTGACAGGCTATTTTGATAGAGACAAGTTAGATAAGATAGTGTCTAATCTATTATCCAACGCCTGTAAATATACGAAAGATGGCGGAGATATAAAATTGCTTATGGAACTCCTTTTCGAATTTGGGCATCGTCAGTTACGGATACAGGTAATTGATACCGGAGAAGGTATTGCTCCTGCTGATTTAGAGAATATTTTCAAAAGGTTTTATACGGCGAATAACAGGGATGAAAGTGAATCTAATGGGATTGGATTATCATTAACAAAAGATTTAGTGGAGTTGCATCATGGTACTATTGGAGTTGAAAGTGAATTGGGTAAAGGGAGTACTTTTACTGTTGATTTACCTATTGATAAAGATAGTTATGAAGAGTATGAACTGATGGAAGGAGAACTTTCGGCAAATAATGTAAAGGCGGATGTCATTTTGGAGAATGAAGAATTAACAGATTCGGAGACTGTAGAAAATTTGCGAACAGCGGATAATCATTTGCTGTTGGTGGAAGATAATGAGGAACTGTTGTATTTGATGGAAAGAATTTTATCCAGACATTATCATGTGCTCATTGCAAAAGATGGATTGGAAGCTTTAGATATTATAAAAGATAATGAAATAGATATTATTATAAGCGATGTGATGATGCCTGAGATGGACGGTTTGGAATTATGTCGAACTTTGAAATCTAATTTGGAGACTAGTCATATTCCTATAATTCTACTGACAGCTAAAAATACGGCAGAAGATCGCATCGAGTGCTACAATGCGGGAGCAGACGGATATATATCCAAACCATTTGAATTAAAAATATTGGAGGCCCGTATTAATAATTTTATAATGCATAAGAAAAACAAGCAAGAAGAATTTCGTACCAACGTAGAAGTTAATATAGATTCTCTGGAGACTTCTTCTATCGATAAAGAATTTTTGGATAAAGTAATTTCTGTTATAAAATCTAATATGTCAGAAGGGGACTTTGATGTTGTTCAGTTAGCAGATGCTTTAGCCGTGTCTAAGTCTTCTCTTTATAGGAAAATGAAAATAGCAACAGGCCTGTCACCAATTGAGTTTATTCGAAATATAAGGTTAAAACATGGTAGTCAATTATTGAAAGATAGATCGATCTCAGTAGCAGAGGTGGCTTATGAGTGTGGATTTTCTAATCCTAAGTATTTTGCGACCTGTTTTAAAGAAGAATTTGGTGTAACCCCTAAAGAGTATCAAAAAAATTGCTAGGATAAAAAATAAAAATGAATCTAAAGTAGCCAGGTACGCATCTTCCATTAAGATGCGTACTTTTCTATATATCAATAATCTATCCCCTCTGAATGATTTCTGAACCTATATTGAATGATTTTTAAACCTATTATGGTTAATAGTAATTATGGTCCAATTTTGGAAGTTTTTGAATGATTAGAGAACTTCTTTCTACTGGATAACTCGCACTTTTGTAACGCATTTAATGCATAACTAATACTTATGATCTAAATAACTCATAAATCTAATCGTATGGTGATAAATTTACCTAATTTCTCTTTGCAAAAGCCTGTTTGTCGTTTACTTACTGTCATAGGCTTTTTAGGATTCAGCGGGACGATAGCGTCCCAATCAACTATGTCCGAGAATATCGATTCTGTGGGAACTTCCATTAAAAAGAAGTTTTCTTTTAACGAAGGATCTCGTTGGGCTGTTAATAGGAGTATAGGCTCTGCTGGAGGGAATGATACCGTTGATATCAAGAAGCTTCAACGCTCTCAATTTTTATCTGTTCAGCAATTACTGAAAGGAAATGTAACAGGTGTATATGTACAGGAAAATAATGGAGAGCCTGGTACTATCCAAAGTATGCTGGTTCGTGGTTTGTCTTCGCCTGTTTTTTCCAATAAGGATGTATCAGGTGTTCAGCCAACGGTCTATTTGAATGGGATTCCTTTGATGCAGGAGAATAGCTATATATATGATATCAAACAATTTGATATTAATCCGATAGGAGCTGCTGCGAATATGTTGGCTGGATTGGATATATCTTCTATAGAGTCTGTTGAAATCATCAAAGACCCGCTTCAACTTGCCAAATTAGGCCCTTTAGCTGCCAATGGTGCCATCTGGATAACGACCAAAGACGGTTATTATGGTGGGGAGAATGTCTCAATCGGTGTTTCGGCAGGAATGGCCTTTGCTCCGTCTTCGGTTCGTATGACAAATGGATCATACGAAAAGGCATTTCGTCAACGTTTCTATGATGCGTATTCTCTTACACCGGGTAAACAACCCGACTATCTTATGGATACAAGAGATGTACGTTATTTTGGTAAACCGGACTGGGCAGACGATTATTATCAGTCATCACTCTTATATAATGTAAATGCTTCCATCGGTGGTGGTTCAAAAAATGCGAATTATGTATTTACGCTCGCAACGACAAAAGATGCGGGAGTAGCAGACAATACTTCTTATACGAAATATAATATTGGCTTTGCCTTGAATATGGTTCCTTTGGATGGTTTGAATGTTAGTACAATTATTAATGCTGCTAAGATAGACCGTGTCAGGAATCGGAATTTCAGAGACAGGTTTGCTGAGATGGAGTACATGGTTGATTTTTCAACTCCGCTTGCACCTGCCGGCAATTTGTATAATGACTTTTTAATATCCAATGATTTGACCAAAGACGATAATTATAACAATTTACTGAATGGTTTGTTGGCTTTGAGCTATACTAAGCAAAGATTCAATGCTACAGCCAGCATCAAACTTGATTATACAACAAATGTTCGTCGCGCTTTTTGGCCTATGGCTTTGTTGGAGTCCGTCAACTTTGTCTCTAACTATTCTGGATACAATCAACGGATTATAGGTGAAACTTCAGCGAGTTATTGGTTACCTTTAGCTGATATTCATAAGTTGAATATTCAGTGGAATGGCTCTATAATCAGCGATTTGTACCACTATAATTATACTCGTGCCTATGATGGTGATGATGATATGAAGCCGACAACAAGTACCGGGAACTTTAAGCAGTATCGTTATGTTGATCGTTTGGAGAATAGGTGGGTATCGACTTCAATAGCTTTAGATTATAAGTATAAGAATTTGCTTAATGTGGGATTATTGGCAAGGTACGACGGAAATTCTGCTATCCAGTCGGATCACAGATGGATGTTTACACCCGCTGCCTCTGCTGAATGGAATTTGAAGAATCAATTCTTTGCAGGTAGTACAGCATTGTCTGGATTATCATTGCGTGCGTCTTATGCACGAATTGCCAAATCGGTTCAGTCCGACAGGTATGAATTAGGTCCTCAGTACTTGGCAACAAGTATCACATGGAGTGGAGAACCGTTACTCTCCTCAGCTAATGGATTTGCAACAATCACTCGTCCGTATGCATCGGGCTGGGTAGGTTATGATTTAAAGCTTCCCTATTCTGATAAAATGGAGCTTGCTTTGAAAGGTTCTTTTTTCGACAATCGCATTATCGCGGAAATAATTCTGTATAAGAATTATGAAAAGAATTTATTAACATATTTGCCTGTCACTCAAGAAATGGGATATGAGTATAAACTGGCCAGTGGAATGGATATCAGTAATCAGGGATTGGAATTAAATCTTTCAGCATCCATTCTGAAGAACACTCCGTTGAAGTGGGATTTGTCTTTCAATGCAAGTTATAATAAGAACAAACTAGAGAAACTTCCCGAAAACCGGGAGGCAACTGTGATAGGCGACCATAAACTACAAGTAGGTCAGTCAGTTGATGCCTTTTGGGTGTATCAAAATAAAGGCATTTATACAAACGACTCAGAAGTTCCTGTTATGAATGGGAAACCACTGAACATAAATGGAGTTCCTTTTAAAGCAGGAGATCCTGTTTGGACAGACGTTGACGGAAACAATCAGATTAACGACAATGACCGTGTGCTGACCGGACATGCCATTCCACCCTATACAGGAGGATTGACTAATCAGTTTGCTTATAAAGGATTCGATTTCAGCTTCAATCTTTTCTTTGCTTTGGGACATAGTGCTTTAAATCTGCGCGATCAGCAACGTTACGATTTTGCGACTTTGGATAATATTCAGTCCTTGCAGTCTGTTAAAGAGATTTTCTTTTGGCAAAATACTAATCAGCGTGACGATTATCCTATATACAATCCGCAAAGCAGTGTTCATCCTTACCGTGCCGAACAGGACTTGTTCCTTGAAAAGCTGTCTTACCTGAAACTGAGAAATATAACTGTTGGTTACACACTTCCTATAAAGAAAGTTGGTAGTAATATACCTAAAAGTTTGTATTTCTATCTGACAGGATCTAATCTGTTATCTTTCAGTAATTTTTCAGCAGGTGATCCGGAATTAGTAAACTTCAATGGTACCTATGATGGATATTCGCTTCCCATTCCTCGTTCCATTTCTTTGGGACTGAGATTTAAGTTCTAAAAATATCGGAGATGATAAAAAATGAAAAACAATATGAAAAACAATATGAAAAAATTGCGATTAGCTCTTTTCTTCGCACTTGCCTGTCTATTTCTGCAGTCCTGCAATGATTTTTTGGATGTAGATCCCAAACATGCAGCTTCGGAAACCCAACAATGGAAGACCCTTGAAGATACTCGATCAGCATTGATGGGAGTATATGGCTTGACACGCGCAGCCTTAGCCGATAACAATACTCATTGGATATGTGGTGATTTGCGGAAGGGGGATTTTACGGTTTATAAGCGTAGTGACTTACAAGCTGTGTCTGATAATGAATTGAACAAGCCATACGACTTGTTGAAGAAAGTATCTAACTGGAGAAGATTTTATGCTGTTATCAATGCGGCATCTGTTTTTATGGAAAAAGCTCCACGAACTGTCGAACTTGACCGGTCGTATTCTGAACAAAATTTGAAATATGACATTGCTCAAGTACGCGCTTTGAGGGCATTTGCTTATTTTTATATGGTAAGAATTTGGGGAGATGTGCCGTTAGTCACCTATTCTTATGATAACGGAACTTTTCCGTCTATGCCCCGTACAGACGCTCAAACGGTGCTGAGTTATGCTAAGGCAGAACTGTTGACAGCTATAAAGGATTTACCCTATCAATATGGTACTCAAACGAATTTATATTATGGTTCATATGGGGCTCAATGGCAGGGAAAATTGTTCAATAAGTTATCTGCATACTCCGTATTAGCTCACATT
This sequence comes from Bacteroides faecis, assembly GCF_020091505.1. Taxonomy (NCBI): domain Bacteria; kingdom Pseudomonadati; phylum Bacteroidota; class Bacteroidia; order Bacteroidales; family Bacteroidaceae; genus Bacteroides; species Bacteroides faecis. Next base: position 3,678,981 of record NZ_CP081916.1, read on the forward strand.
TGTGCTTGGCAGGGAAATTATGCAGAAGCAGAGACATATTCTGCATTTATAATAGATCATGCATCTGAGATCAATGCAAAATATACTTCCATTGCCGATTTGACTTCAGAAACAGGGCTGTTTTACTCGAATACAAGTGTAAAAGGTTCAAGAATTTTGGGATTTAATTTTGCTCACAATGATAATGAAGCAACTCAAAGCGGACATCTTGAACAGCTGACTTTAGCTTATCCGTTGGTACAAAAATCGTATCCTGAAATATACATTTCAAAGGACAGCTTATTTTCGATTTTTGCCAATTTCGATGACTTGCGGTTTGGAATCATGGACACCATCAAATATTCATCCTATTATGTTCAGAATTTGAATGAAGAAATTCCGGTGTTCAGTAAAATAAAGATTATTCAGGATGGATCGGCAAAAGACAATGATTTTGGAGTCTTTGGCTCGTCAATTGTTTTCACTCGTCTTGAAGATATCACCTTGCTACGGGCTGAAGCATTATGCGCACTAAACAGAAGCACAGAAGCTGTATCCTACCTGAATATGATCCGAACAAATCGTGGATTGAGAGAAGTATCTTTTAAAAAGGATTTTGGGAATAATCGCGAAAACTTAATTGCCGAGATATTTGAAGAGCGTCGCAGAGAGCTTATGGGAGAAGGCTGGAGGTGGTATGATCTTGTCCGTCGGCAAAAGCTGATGAAAGATAATGAGACATTCTTGCAACTGATCAACAGCGGTGGAATCTACTGGCCGGTATCGGAAGATATCATTACTGCTAATTCACAGATTGAACAAAATGAGTTTTGGAAATAAAAAGAAAACGACAATGAATAAGATACTATTTATTTTATGTCTGACTTCGGCTTCCCTTTGGATGCTGTCTTGTACAGATTACGAAGTGGCTTCATATCCTGAGGAAAATGAAACCGAAGTATTTAATGGAACTGTTTTGGATTATTTGTCCACAGGGAATGAAAGGCTGAATTTGAAATTTGATTCTATGATGGTTCTTGTCAACAATATTCCCGGTTTCATACAACAGATGAAACAGACGGATGTGCAATATACAGTTTTTGCCATACCGGATGCATGTATCCGTTCCTCGTTGGCGCAACTTAACGAGTACCGTAAACAAAAGGAGTTGGGTGAAGCGATTTATTTGAGTGATTTATTAATTGAACCGTTTGTTGTTAAAGATACGGTCGTGAATGTTATAACACCGACTTTAAATGATACGATCATTAACGAATATCATTACGATTATAGAGCTGACCTTGAGCGAATGTTATGCAAGTACATTATTAAAGGTAGTTACGATACCGATAATATTCTTGCCAATGAAGGAAATGCCTCCTTAAATTCTTTGAAGTACAATTATCAAATGAATATAGAATGTTTTCGCAAACCGGCATCCGGATTTGTGGGTGGAGGAGTCAAACAGCTTATTTTCAGTGATATGAAAAACTCTCAGGTAAAAGATAACTGGAACAGAGTTTCTACAGTATGGAATGATGTTTATACAAATAATGGTATCATTCACATCCTTTCTCCACAACACAGTTTCGGTTTTGATGAATTTATTTACGTATTTAATAATTATGGCAATGAATATAAGAAGTAAAAATATTGCGCTGCTGTTTTCCTGCGTATTATTAAGCATGTCGTGTGTCGATAAATATTTGCCGGATAGTTTGGATGCTTTCGACAGAGACGTCAATTTTACTACAAAACTATATCGTCCTCAGCTAGGAAAAAACACTTTGATGTCCGACAACTTTTCATCGGGTAATTCAACGCTTCCTCTTACTTTCGAGATATCACGAATCGTGAGGGCCGATGGAAGCCCTGCACCTGAATTGACGGAATATTTTCCGGTAAAAGTTTGGAAAACTCCATATATGGGTACCGAAAAGTCTATAGAAGAAATAGAAGCTAAAAGAGAAATAGAATATCGTACTCTTTTTCAGGTTAAAAAGCATTCCGGAGAATTTATGATGTGGTCTAATGCCGAATCTTCTTTTGTGCAGTGTGCTCCAAGTGACGGTTATATTTTTGATGTGCTGGTGAAAAACTCGGGAGGATATAAAACTTTTACTGACATGCAGCTTATACCTGTCAGAGAAAGTGATTACGAACCGAGTATATACGATCCGGAAACAGGATTGGTGCAGGGACAGGACTATGTTACACCAAATTCGTTAACCCTTTTTCAAACAGAAAGTGGAGACTATATGTTTCCTGAAGATGTACATATTTATTTTCGTGAGAATCAGGATAATGACGATGATGTAAAAAGTTTGACTTTTCGTTTTTATGGGCCGGATTATACACCGATCTCTCCTTCATCTTTTAATCAGACAGACTGGGCTAATCTGATTCATGGTTTCAATATGGAGAAAACAGATGAATATGTAAAGTACGATGTAGTTTATCCGATGCCATTGGTTGAAATGAAGTCAAAATATACCAATAAAGATGGTAATAGAATAAATGTCAATTTTTTATACGACCGTATTACAGCAAGTGGTTATCGTATGACATCCACTATGTCATTTGAATTTGCGATATACAGGGAAGCTCATTGGGAGATAATAGTTGTATTTACAGCAGGAGCCCCCTTGTTTGAAGATGGAAAATAACTAATTAATACCATGATTCTAATATGAGAAATATATTTAAATATGGCTTGTTGGCTATGGCGATTGCCGTCACCTCGGTTGGTGTTCGGGCTCAGGATATTCCTGTCAGTGGTGTAGTCAAAGATAAAAGCAATAATTCTACATTGCCTTATGCTTCTGTTATTGTTAAAAATGAAAGTGGGAAAACTGTGCCTCAGCTTTCAACCACAACTGACGATAACGGACGATTCTCTACAAAAGTTAAGAGTGGTTACCGACTTGTATTCTCTTTCCTGGCGTTCGACAGTCTTTCGGTCAAAGTTACTAAACCTTCAGAACGCATGCAAATATATCTGAGTCCGACAGAGAATATGCTTGATGAAACAGTTGTAGTCGGATTTAAAAGAGTTAGCAAAGCTGCGGTAACAGCATCGGTTACGGTAATTAAAGCAGAAGACTTGGTCAATACTCCTGTTGCCAATCCGATGGAGTTGCTACAAGGACGTGTTCCCGGATTAAATATTCAGATGAATAATGGTACTCCCGGAGGTCTTCCAAGTTTTTCAATTCGAGGTGTTTCGGATATTTCCGTTCAATCTTCCGGTGATGGTGAGTTTATGATGGGGCTGACTCCTCCTTTGTTTGTTGTTGACGGTATACCGCAGGAAGACGTAACGGGCTATGATGCAGCTGGTTTGCTGTCAGGTGCAACAGTTAGTCCGTTGGCTATGATTCCACTTGAAGATATTGCGAATATCCAAGTATTGAAAGATGCAGCTGCAACTTCCCTGTATGGTTCAAAAGGTGCTTACGGAGTAATTCTTATAGAGACTAAAAGAGGAGAAACAGCCAAACCGAAAGTTTCTTATTCGGCTAACTTTGTAGTGAAAACACCACCGAGGTTGAGAGATGTACTTGCAGGCGGGGCGGAGAGAGCGCTCAGAATTATGCAAATTTTGGGAAATGATACATCCGCCTATCACGGATATAATGAAATCCATAAATTGCAGGCACTGTCAGACAGCTTGAATCCTTATTACAATAATAATACGGATTGGCAAGGTGTCTTTTATCAGACGACTTACAATCAAACTCATAATCTTAGTTTCTCTGGTAAACCCAATGAGAAATTTGACTATAAGATCAATGCAAACTATTATACGGAAAAAGGAATTGTGAAAAACACGGACTTTAACCGATACGGTATCAGGGCAGCAGTAGGATATAAGCCTAATGATAGATTTCATTTGGATCTAAACCTTGCCACTACATTAACCCGAAATAGTAATGGTAGCGGAAATGCCTTCTCACAATCCGGTGTAGCCGCAGGTTCGGCAGCTTCTTCCTTGTTGCCTCCACCGTCTATGTATACAGCTTCCAATTCTGCATTGTCTGTTTTTTCCGTCCAGGCAGATAATCAGAATGTAGTATATGACGCAAGTATGAATATCATGTATCTGTTGCCATTTGATATAAGATGGAGAAGTACTTTAGGATATAAATACGGAACTGTCGAGAATGAGAAATTTACACCGGGTATTTTGAATGCCAATAGGGCTGTTTGGAATAACGGTAGTGAATATAGTTATAATATGTATGTTCGTTCATTGTTGTCAAGAGCAGTAAATTTGGGAATTGTGAATTTTGATTTACAGGGAGGTTTTGAACTTTCATCCGAAAAATATAGCGGTAACTTTATTACGCTGAATGGATTGGCAAGTGACCATATATGGTCATCCGGTATGCCGTCCATGGCTGGGGGAAGGTCGAATCTTTCAGATAAAAAGAATACGTTTGCACTTATTATAGATCCTCGACTCTCGCTACCTGGTGGGAAGTACGTATTCACTCCCAATATTCGTCCTGAAATAAATTCATCTTATGGGTCGCAGGCGAAATGGGCAATAAATCCTTCATTGGGATTTCGCTGGAACTTCAGCCGTGAATCTTTTGCTAAAAAATGGAAGTTTCTGGATGCCGGAGCTCTTCGTGTAACTTGGGGACGTAGTACTACTTATAAAGCTAGTATTTATGATATATGGGGAAGTTACAATCTGAGTAAAGATACTTACAACGGAGTTTCTATTATTCCAATTGATAAAAACGCTATGCCGAATCCGGATTTGAAGCCGATAACGTCAACATCATGGAATTTTGGGACAGACTTATCATTCCTTAATAATAAAATTATGTTCGTTGCCGAGGCGTATTATAAACAAATAGACAATCAGCTAAGTTCGATAGAGTTGGCTAACCACAATGCTTTTAATTCCGTAAGAAGTACGAAAACGAGTCTGGTTAACTATGGATTGGAGTTTTCGTTGAACGTCCGTCCGTTATCAAGGCAAAGCAATTGGGATTTGAATGTGGCAACTTCACTGGCAATTAATAAAGACGTGATCGCAAAGCTGCCTAACGAGGTGCGGCAGATTATTAACAGTGATGCGGAAGTGGTGAATAAATTAGGTTCTAACGCGATGGGTAATTATCTTTATGTGTATAAAGGTGTATATGCGACTGACGAAGACGTCCCTGTTAATCCGCTGACCGGAGAACGCTTGCGGATGGGAGGGAATACTTCTACTCAAGCATACTTTAAGGCGGGAGACCCTATTTGGGTGGATGTAAATGGTGATTATATCATCGATGAAAAAGACAAGGTGATTGTAGGTAATTCACAGCCGAGGATGACCGGTGGTATCAGTATCAATCTTCGCTATAAAGCGTTTTCTATCAACACTAACTGCTCGTTTACGTTGAGACGTGATATTATCAACAAGGCTTTGGCAGACCGTTTTAGGGCTTATGGAACACCTGTAGCAGGTAAGGTGGACCTTACGGGTAGGGGAGCTTTAACACCTATTGAAGCCTATAATTTCTGGACAGAAGATAATATCTATGCCCAATATCCTAATCCGTTTGATTATACCCGTTCAAGTATTATTCAGCCTTTCAGGTACGACCAGACACTGTTTATGGAAGATGGCTCTTATTTTAAAATTAACGGTATATCTGTGGCTTATACTATTCCAAAGAAAATGCTGGATTTTTTTAGGATCAGCCGATGTCAGCTTAATTTTAGTATGAACAATATTTATACTTTCTCCAAATATTCAGGCATCAATCCCGAAAATGTAAACAATTTGGGATATGACACATCCGGTGGTTATCCCAACGGTCGTACTGTGACATTTGGTGTCTCAATGGATTTTTAGATGAACGATTAAATATAGAAGAATATGAAAAATATAGTTTTAATAATGACTTTGATAGTATCTTGCCTGTTTGCCGGTTGTGATTCGCTTGCAAATAAGAGTGAAGACAAACTATCGGGTGATGATTTTTGGGCGCAGGGAAATGAGACGAATGCGGAAGCATTTTTGTTGAGCATATACAATTCGTTTCGGAATGCAACAATGTCACAACGTCCTTTCCTCACGTATAGCGGAGATATGCGGTGCGCTCCAATAACAGCCTACAGCACTTGGGATAAATATGTAGCTTATTTAGCTAACAACGATATGGGTGAATTGCGTAATACGTATCCCGATGATGCTAATGGCGGTTTAATTATGCAATGGGATGTGTTTTATACTGCCATACAGGATGCCAATATTCTGCTTGCTGAAATAGACAAAGTGCCCGGCATGGATGAATTGAAACGGAGTCGTTTTAAGGCAGAAGCTATTTTCATGCGTAGCTTGTCTTATTTTTTCATCGTAAGGGCCTTTGGAGATGTGCCTTATTATACAAATGCCTATAATGAAGCTCCCTTGCCAAGAACCAATATGGTTATAGTTTTGCAAAATTGCCTTGCCGACTTACAACCTTTGCTTGACGATGATCCGGGAGCGGAAGTACTACCATGGTCATATTCATCTTATTCGAGCAAAGGGATTAGAGCCTCCAGAGGTTCTGTTATTGCGCTAATGATGCATATAAACTTGTGGCTTGTACAGTTTGATGCACAAAATAAAGAGCAATATTATAGGAATGTTGTTTCGTTAGGCGAGGAACTGGAACGTAACAATGGAGCTTATTCACTGCTTGATATAAATAGAAGTTCCGTCATCTTTGCTGGAGGGTCAGACGAAGGTTTGTTTGAGATTGCACAAAATATAAATTTCAATGAGATATTTATGATGAATGCAAAGTTTTCTGATAATGTTTCCTATTCTTGTTTGAATAAGTCAATGCCGCTATTCTGTTATTCAGGAGATTATCTTATGACGCTGTTCCCTATGTATGAAGACGATGCGAGGAAGGAACTATGGTTTGACGAAAAGATATATTCTACTTCGGTTTCAAGTTCTGCTCCTAAGGAAATCAAGAAGTTTTGGAATATTGATACTTATGGAAACGGAACAATTACGTCCAACTCCGGCAATCAAATAGTATTCCGTTATGCAGGTGCACTTTTGTTGTATGCTGAAGCTCTTGCCGCTTTGGGGACTAACGATACAAAAGCCTGCGAATTACTCAACCGGGTCCGCAATAGGGCACATGCTTCCGAAATTAATACCTCGGGTAGTGAACTGATGGATGCTATTTTCTGGGAACGCTGCAGAGAGCTTATCGGTGAAGGACATTACTATTATGATTTGGTTCGTACAGGAAAGGTGTATAACAGAAACTATTGCATGAATCCGATGACGCGTACTAATTTCAATGTGGGGGCATGGACATGGCCTATTCATCGTAATGCGTTGAAGAACAATACACTGATTGGATTGAATTTATTTTGGGAGTAACTCTGATAAACTTAAAATGTATAGATATGAAAAATAATATCAAATTATGGAAGAAAATTGTCGGATGCTGCCTGTTGGCAGTACTCATGTACAATTGTGCCGATGATAGTTATTTAATTGATGGTGGAAAAGCGAACCCTTATTATAATGGGAATATGATGCAATATTTGGAATCAAGACCTGATTATTTTAAAGATTTGGTGGAAGTCATCCGGCTGTCCGGTATGGAAGATGTTTTTGAAAACGAAGAAATTACCTTTTTTGCACCTACTGATTGGTCAATCCGTGGTAGTTTTAATTATCTGAACCGTGTTTGGTATCGTATGGGCCATGACAGCATTAAGAGTTTTAATCAGATAAAACCGGAAGTCTGGCGTGAAATGCTGTCTATGTACATCGTAAAAGATAAATATTTGCTGAAAGATATTCCTCAAATTGATACGACTGCCATAGCAGCTTATCCGGGACAGGCATTTCTATCTTATGGTCAGCAGCCTATGAATATGGGCGTTGTTTATTATGATGCAAACAATGTGAAATATGCCGGTGCAAGACAAATCATATACTCTTATGTCTATGATTTCACTATAGGAGATATGAAAAACGCTTATGTAGCAACATCTGATATACAACCGACCAACGGAGTGGTACATGTACTCAGGTTAACCGATCATGCATTTGGTTTTGAACCATATCTTTTCGCTACCAAAGCTATAAATGCAACAATAGAAACAGAACCGGATAATTAACTATAAATAAAGATAGTACAATGAAACATATTACCATTTATTCGTTAATGATTGTTTGCTCCGTATTCACTTCGTTATTGGCAACATCCTGTAACAGTGATCTGAACAGCAATATTAAAGATGATCCGTACAGTGGAGGAAAAGCTCCGCTCGGAATCGGTTTGCTGGCTGAATCTCCTTCTCCGGAAAGTGCTTATCCCAATGATACGGTTGTATTCAAAGCAAAAGGGATGTTGAACTGGTGTGATCCGCAATCAGGACGTTACGATTTCAAGTTCTATATTTCTGATGAAGAAACCAAAATTGTAACTGCTACCGACACGACAATCACCGTGAAAGTACCTGGAAATCTTAGTTCGGGTACGGCTTATATTGTATTGAAAGAACAGGTTTTCTATGGACCTCGTCTCACTGTATTAGGAAATATTAAAATAGATCACTCATATGGCTTTAAAGGCACTTCGGGGCCTATTTACGATTGTGCGGAGCACTATTCAAAAGCACGGGTATATTATCCTGTTGGTGACTATATGCAGGCCTACTACAATGAAAATCGTTCGCAGAGTTTTTCTTGTATATCTATGGTTTTGACAGACGGCTCTGTATCGGGAAAATGGGTAACTGACTTCAAACTTGATCCTGGTCAGGGAGCCGGCATTGATCTGGCCAATCCGGGAGTGACAGATATTGAATGTTACCTTAATTCATTTACTTATTTTCCTAGTGACCACAGGGTTCTTCTGTCGGGTAAATTTTCAGAATACGGCTGGGATAAGTTGCCGGTCAATAACATCACGATAGCTACTAATGAAGTAGCCTCGTATTATAAAACTGTGGCGCTGCCTTCGAAAAAGAATAATACAAGCATAAATTGTAAGATACCGGTCTTCAACGGGGGAACCCTTGAAGCGCCTGTACGTACATTTATAACTTCCAATGAGAAGGTAGTAGCAGTAGGAAATATTACTAACTACTGTCGTATTAATACCGAAAAATCCTATGCTGAAAGTATGGTTTTGGATTATTCGAAGGTTGCAAGTGTGTTGCGTATGTCAAGGACTGGAGAACTTGATGATAACTATCGCAGGGATGCAGAAGGAGTTGTCGGACAGATTTTGGATGCTTGTATGGTCGAGAATGACGGTATTGTCATAGTAGGGACATTCAGCAGTTTCGATGGACAGCCTGTGAAGAACATCGTGAAGTTGAATGCCGAAGGTACCCTTGATGAAACTTTTATGAGAAACATCGGTACGGGCGCAAATGGAAGTATTACTAAAATCCGGTACAATAAAAACAAAAAGAAAATCCTTATAACTGGGGAGTTTTCTGAGTTCAACGGTATTCCTGCACAGAGTGTAGTTATGTTGAATGATGATGGCACACGTGATGAAATTTTCAAAATCGGAAAAATGGAAGGAGGATTGGCCAATTTTGCCTGTCTGCTTGATAATGATAATATTGTTGTTTCAGGTGCGTTTACGAAATACGATGGTGTGACTCGCCGTGGTTTCCTTATATTGGGTCGTGATGGAAAGGCGCTGCAACAATTTAATGTACCGGGCATCTTCCAGGGTGAACTCTACAAAGTAATTGAAACTCGTACTTCGACCAATTCAAACGGATTGCTGCTGCTTGGTGATTTCAGCCGTTTTGATGGTAATATGGTTCGCAATGCGATGATGATAGAAGTTGATTATGAATAACTTATTATGAAATACAATGGAAAAGTTGATAAAAAATATAATGCTTTGCCTGTTTGCTGTATTTGCATTCTCGTGCAATGAGGAGATGGAACGGCTTTTGACTGATGATTATCCGGAGTCGGGTACTGAATATACTACGGGACACGTATTGATGGTGGTTATCGACGGTGCATCCGGAATAGCCGTTAATGAGGCGTACAATACACGAAAGGCTCCAGTTATCCGCTCCATGACGGATAGATCTTTGTTTACTTTTTACGGACTTGCCGACAATGAAGAAGGGGTAAGTAAAGAACGTGGATGGGCAAATTTGCTGACCGGAACAACAAAAAACGGGCTTGATGTCAATCAAGGAATTGACGAACTCGAAACGCCTTCTTTTCTTCAACGATTGAAAGAGGCGGATGAAAATCTGAAAGTCAGCTTTTATTCTTCTGATACGGAGTTTTTCGGAGCTTTCGGGAGTGTTGCCGATACTAAAAGAAAGACTTCGGCCGACAGTGAAACCGCTGATGCTCTTATTACTGAAATCAATGGTGAAACAATCTCGGATATCGTAGTTGCACAGTTCGGCGGTGTTCAACAGATTGGTGAGCAATATGGATTCTGGAGCAATGAGACAACCCCTACTAATGAGGTTATTGATGCAATCTATGATGTAGATGCTTTCATCGGTAAAATAATGAAAGCACTTGAAGCGCGTCCGCGTTACGTTCAGGAAAACTGGCTTGTAGTTATTACATCTTCCTATGGTGGTGTTTATGAAGGTAATGTAACTCCGGCATCATTGTATGATGATCCGCGTCTCAATTCTTTCATGATGCTCTATAACAGTCGGTTTGCATCCAAATTGTTGCAAAGGCCGGGCTCGGATGAACTACAATACAAATTCTATAGTCCTTATTTCGTCGGTCCCGGACAAAAAGCGACAACAAATGCCGTTATGACTGGAAATACCGAGTTTTTTAATATGGGTAAACGATGGAGTTCCAATCCAGATGAAGAGGTGGATAAAAGTGGATATACCATTCAGTTTAAAATGTTTGATAAGCACGGCGACCCCTGGGGTAATAGAAATATAATATCGAAAAGATATCAAAAAGCAGGTACAGGCTGGCAGCTAATGTTTTCTAATAATACTCAAGTCGAATTTGCAGCAAATTTTAAAGAGGGTTCTTCGGTTTTCCGCTTACCATCTACGAGACGTGACGGATCATGGCATTCTTATACGCTAGTTATAAAAGAGGTTGATGATACCCAGAAAGGTGACTCCATCTTATTTTATCTTGACGGTAAGTATCAGATGGGATGTAAGATAGACGGCAGTAAAGATATGTGGACAGATGCGCCTCTTGCCATCGGACATACGTTTTCTCCGGACAGACCTAGTCAGGCAAATCTATATATAAACGATCTCCAGTTTTACAATGTTGCTCTACCTGCTGATATTATTGCGGAGTATCATTGTACTACAAAACTGGACCTTTTGGGTGAATTATATCCGTATTGGAATAATCTGGTGGGTTATTACCCCAACGATCGCGAAGATGATATCGGATTATCTTATTTGGAAGATTATTCGAAATATACATCAAAAGATAAAAGATTATACTTCAATAAACCGGTTGGTACGTTTACGCCTACCGATGATTATGTAACGCGCAGGCAGGAGAGTATTGTAACGGATAAGGTATGCCCACTTATAGACGATTCCTACTATAAAACGGTTCTTAATACAGTCGATTTATCCTATCAGATTTTTCAATGGTTTGGAGAGCCGGTTGATTCTTCCTGGAATTTCGATGGTGAAGGCTGGGCATTAGATTACGTTTCTTTAAATAATTAAATTAGAATGCAATATGAAATGCTTTAATAAACTAAAAGCCGATTATGCAGTTTTGCTGTCATTCATTTCCTGTATGTTTTTTATGGGAAGCTGCAACATTGCTTATCAATATGATATCGAAAGCGGGACAGAAGATGATACCGCCGATTCTACCAATGTAACCATAGTAACAGGTGAAGGAATCGATGTCAGTATGTATGAAAGTGCCCGTGTTTTTCCGGGTTTGGTAGATACTTTAGTCGATAATACTGTCAATACACTGCTTGCGCTTGATTTAAGCAAGAGATACATTCCTGCATACGATCTTGACGTGCAACAAGTTCCTCGTCCGATATACAGTACCGGGCTTTATGCCGGAGCAGGTGAACTGATTACCATAACCATTAATGACAACACTATGGGGTTGACGGTTATCATCGGTTCTCATTTAGACGATTTGACGGATATTTCTCCCTACTTGCGTTTGCCGGTAGTTACTACTTCGAAGCAACTGTTCCCGGGAAAAAACACGATTCGTAATCCTTTGGGAGGTATGATATGGATCGAAAAAAGCAAGGATGTGAATGGCAGTGCGGATTTTGTAATGGAGATTAACGGGGCTTATCGTTCGCCTGATTTTATTGTCGGTTCTACTGATGTAACAGCGTGGGTTGAGCAGCTGCGTACAACGACTGTACCGTGGCTCGAGTTGCGTGGCCGGCATGTCGCTTTTTCCGTTCAGCGTGAACGATTATTGGATATGATAAATGATGATCCTTCTATAGCTGAAAAGATGCCGAACACACTGGAAGCATGGGACAATGCTGTCGAGACCTATTATTATAACTATTACAGTTTGCAGGTTGGGGCACAGGATTTTTCAATGCGTGCTCCCGATTTTCCTGAGCGTGTGGTGCTGGATGTGGAGTTGTTGGACAATCTGTATATTCGTAATGCCGATTATGGTGTAGTGGCATTGAATACAAATTATCTGTTGAATGAGCTGGCTAGCTATCAAACGTTGAAATCCGGTAATTCTATTGCTATTTTTAATGCGTTATATAGAAATTATTCTTTCAGAGATATAAAATCACCATGGTGGAGCGAAGTATCTGATGCAGTAAAAGCAATTCCCCTATATCGCATGGCTGAGAAAGGGTTAAGAGAGGATGGGTATCCGATGGGGCCGATTTTCCCGGAAGAAGGCAGCAGCATTGCGGAGCAATTCCCTAAAGCATTGGCATATGCAGATACCGATAGTAGCCGCTGGTTTGTATCTGATATAAAGTCGGAAGTACGGCCGACATACGCATTGGCAAGCCTTGTCCAATTAGCTAACTACAAAAATGATGATTGGGCCTTTTATATAGAGTTGAACCGTATGATTAAAGATAAAATTTCCGTAGATCATTCTACTTCTACCTATTTCTTTAAGGCTTTATGTGACTATTTTAAGGAAGATTTTTCACCATTCTTTGAGCATTGGGGCTATTCGCTGACAGACGAAGCCCGTGGTTATGCATCGAAATATCCGCTGATGGATAAAGCAATATGGAAATACTCGCCTCTGGCAGAAAATCCATCAAGTGGTGTGGTTGATTTCCCAAGTAACGGATATCACTACCGTCATAATCGGACTGACTGGGAGATTTATGCACTGGATGCAAACGGAAGCGATAACTTTAATTCCGGGCAGTCGCCGGACCGATTGCTGGACAGCGACAAATCAACAGGATGGACTTCATATTACAACAATGATACAAGTACTCCGCCACTTCCGTATTATTTGTTTATTGATATGAAAGAGACGACAGATGTGAATGGTGTATTTCTGACAGGCAACAATTCTGACTTGGCAGCAACTAAGCTGATTATTGAGACTCCGGTAAATCAGGGAGAAATAATTGAGAACCCACTTGATGATAACATAGCTTGGAGGGAGATTATGCAGGTAGACTCCATTGCATATCCCGAACTGCCATATACTAAAAATGAAGGTTTCTATGATTTTCCATCGAAAGAACAAGTGAGGTACCTGCGTATTAAACTTCCTGATCCTAATCGCAATGATAACTGGAATGAAACGGACATGTCTCGCTTCAAGTTCAGACAGCATTCGTTTACCGAGTTTGGGACATTTTATTATAAACCGTAAATTTATATCAGATGAATAAACTATCACATATTTTCACATACAGCTTGCTTGTTGTTTGTGTCCTGGCATTTAACTACGCTTGCACGGAATACGATACACCTGCTGAAATAGCAGACGATGGAACTATAGATACCGGCATATCTACCAAAATCCATCGTAAAGTATTGTGGATAAATATAGATGGTGCGGTTGGTGAAGTGGTGAAGAACTCCCTTCCTGCCGACGGTGCCATCGCTAAGATGCTGAAAAATAGTAAATATTCGTGGGCGGGAGTGAGTGACAATCGTACCCTGTCTGTCGAAAGGAACGAAGACCCTGTAACGTGGGCAACCATGCTCACTGGGGTCATACCCGAAAAACACAGTATAACAGATGATTCTTATACTGCTAATGTGGAGTACAATCCGAACAATCCGAATGAAAAGGTCATTCATTATCAAAATGTAATTAGTTATATTTCGAATAATGACGTGAATATGCTTTCATTATGTGTGACACCTTGGGCGAAACTGAACAAAAATATGCTTAATAATGCTAAGACTACCATTACTTCAGAAAATGACGTTCAAACCCGGGATGTGGTTCTTAATCATATTGTGAATGAAGATTACACATTCATTTTGGCCGATTTCTCAGGAATGTTGGAGGCCGGGAAGAGTGGGGGATTCAAAGCGGACAACGCCTCTTATGTCAGTGCACTTAAAACTATAGACGGATACATTGGTGAATTTTTGTCGGCGATTGATGCCCGTGAGAATGCATTTTACGAAGACTGGCTTATTGTTGTAACTTCCAATCACGGTGGATCGGCTGACGGTCGTTATGGTGGCGCTTCGGAAGTGGAGCGTAATACGTTTGGTCTGTTTTACTACAATCATTATACGGAAAAACATTTGAATGGTAATAGACTATACGGCGCATATTTTGATTCTCAGAATGAATACAAGGCTGTCGTTTTTGATAGTATAGGTAAATATTATTCTTTAGGTATGGATGCATTTTCAATGGAGATCATAATGCGTATGGTTCCTAGGCAGGACGGCACATATAATGGTAACAATTGGGATCGCATACTTGGAAAAGCCGGCTGGGGACTATATAGGCAGAGAGGAACTGTATCCATGAGAACAAATCCTAAGGAAGGTCCTGCTCTTGAGCAAGCTATTACCGGATACAATGATTCTAAATGGCATCACTATGGTGTTAGCATAAGTTCTGCTGCCTCCGGAAGGAGAAAGTGGCTCATCACTTTAGATGGTAAGTTACAGGGATCGGGAACCACGGATACCCAGGGATTGGCTCCGGATTCAAGTCTTTTTGCGATAGGTGGTTATTCTGTACCAACTTCCTATTATATATCGGAAGTACGTCTATGGAAAAAGGATCTTGCTGAAAGAGAATTTTTGCAACTATCGGGAGAAATTGATATTGAACCTTCAGGTGATATGCTCGGCTATTGGAAATTTAAGCCAACAGAGCAACTTGAGAAATTAGAGGAGGATACATTAGTAATTAAAAATCAGATACAGGGTGGACTGAATATGTATTATATTAAAGATAAAACCAGCAGTTCTCCGGATATCGAACAGAAAGCCTCTGCCATGTTTGCAAATACCTTGCCTACCAATGTCAATGCTGAAAGAATCTGTGTTGAGAATACGCTGATAGTACCGCAAATTCTCTATTGGTTAGGCATCTCGGCGCCATCCACATTAGATGGATACGTGTTTATCAATAACTACGCGCTTTCAGAAGAATGGCGCGAAGAGGTGGATACGGAATAATCTGACGAAAATAAGAAAACTCTTGTCCGATGGTGGAATGAATGGAGGAGGACCGATTAAATATCAAATATTTGTGTCGGTACTCCTTCTCCTTGGATAAGACTTTAATCCACAGATATTTAGTTACTTGTTGATTTTGTTGGATGTAAAAGAATCTTTTATGAAAGCAATTAAATTATCAATCCTGTTTCTTGTCCAGATCCTATTTCTTTCATGTAGCGAACAAGTGTATGTCGATGGTACTTCCAAGCAAGTTATAAAAAGAGATAAGATGATTACTCAGGCTATCAGTCAACTGACACCCAAAAACAAACTGCTTGCAAGGGAAATTAATAAAAATGTTCAGGATACCATACTTGAACGGCTAAACATGAATATTGCAGGGAGATGGCATGATTCATCCTTGTCCTTAACTTTGATGAAGTCCACTATAAAGTTTGTACCGGTTATTGATTCGCCTTCAAGATTATATTTAGTGGACGATTCCGAAAAGGTATTTAGAATTCCAGAAAAGTTTGCTTGTTTTTATGGGCAGAATGATAATGGGGAAACAATCTATTTTTATGCTATATATCATGCTGAAAACTTTATGAAAGATGCTAATCCGAAAAGTTATTACCAAGGATATGTTGAAGTGTTTGGGAAGGAAGCTGCGGACAAGATGGTAGAAAGTAGCATAAAGAGGACAGAAGCGGAAAGATGGGAAATTATGCCGTTTACACCGCAAAAAAATGGAACAAAGAAGTTTGAATATGCTAGAGAACATTCTGATGATGGGACATTTTTTATTTTGACTCGCGAAAATACTTATCCTCATATATGTTTCTTTAAGGATAAAAAGCCTTATTATTGTTGGGGAGCAAATCAAGATGAATTATCTATGGAGCCATTGGAAAATTATTTGAAACCATAGTTAATACGAACTAATTGTGCATAATTAATCAGCCCTTCACCTTCTCTCTACATCTCTTATCAAATGGGAGAGAACGGGTGAAGGGCTTCCTGTTTCATCGCTCTTTCATCGTTCTTTGTATTTTAAATCTACCGATACCCTGTAATTACCCGGAACCGGAGTATAAATCGGTTGATAGATCGTCCCTTTATTTTGCAATTTCTTTTCTGCCATTAACCTCTTGATATGGCGATATGCAGTGATTTGCGTCATTCCGCAGAGGTATTGAAAGTCTTTCCGGGTGATAATCTGGTTTTCAGCAAAATATTCAGTCAGTTTCATGTCAATTTCTACTTCTGATAAATTGGCGGAGTGTGGTCTTATTTTAGAACGCTGGAATTTCATGTGACACAATTCCCCTTTCAATTCTTTATCAGCTTTAAACTTTATAGCTTTCAATTTTACCCGGTGCACACGTTTGTCTTTCGGGTTACGTATTTCTTCTTCGCAGGAAAGAGTGACCTGAAAGAATCCTAATCCGTCGACATGCACCTTTTTACCTTCCAGAAGGCACTGGGCTACTTCATTTTTCAGTTCTTCCAAGGTTGAAATAATGTCCGATACTCTTAATGTGGAGCGATCATGGATGCGATAAGCCAGTTTCTCGGTATTGACAGTTTCAAAACTTACCGGACGGGCATGATAACGCGTCTTGTTCTTTTTCTCCTTTGGCATCGGAGTCTTGTATAATTCAAATTGTACTGCCATTTCTGCTTTATCTTTAAATGATTTCTTGTTTTTAGTGCTGATATCTTATACTTATCATTGCTATGATAAGATCTTATCATAATAATGACGCTATTTTATCATAAAAGTGATAATATCTCATCACATCTGTGATAAGTATAATTTGTCGGTAACAAAGATAAGGTTTAATAGTATGATAAACAAGAAATGACAGGATAATAATGATAAGTCTGGTTTTCAAAAAATGAATAGGAAAGAAAGTTGCAAATGGCTTTTTTTTGATATTATATTCGCATCCATTAATTATAAAAAAGAAGAAAATGGAACAAAAAAATGGTTGGTTTGCCTTTTGGCAAAAATTGATGAAGTGTCTTTCAAAACAAGATGAAACGGGAGTAGGGGATACAAAAAGTGTAGCACCTGTCAATACTATTATTCAGTCGATTAAGGAGGTATCATCGTCTAAAGAAAAAGACTCATCGAAAGTGAAGTCACTAACTGAGAGCGTAGATACTTTTTTAAAATCCCGCTATGATTTCCGCTACAATGTGCTGACAGAAGAAACGGAATATCGTTTGTTGGAACGAATGGAGGAAGGATTTGCACCTGTGAGTCAGCGTGTCTTAAATACATTCTGCCTGGAAGCTCACGAATCAGGTATTTCTTGTTGGGATCGTGATCTTTCACGCTGTATTTTCTCCACCCGTATTGCAGAGTATCATCCTTTCAAACTTTATTTGGAAGAATTGCCGGTATGGGATGGAGTGGATCGCTTGGCGGCTTTGGCACGCAGAGTTTCGAGAGACCAATTGTGGGTGAAAGAATTCCATATATGGATGCGGGGTATGACAGCACAATGGATGGGGGTTACGGGAAGTCATGCCAATAGTGTGGCGCCTTTGCTTATCAGTACGGAGCAAGGATATTTCAAGTCTACTTTTTGCAAATCGCTACTTCCTCCTGCGCTTCAGCGTTATTATATGGATAAGGTGGATTTAACCAGTCAAGGGCATATAGAACGGAGATTGGCGGAGATGGGACTTCTCAATCTGGATGAGTTTGATAAATATGCTCCGACGAAAATGCCGTTATTGAAGAATCTGATGCAGATGGCTTCATTAAGCCTGTGCAAAGCTTATCAGAAAAATTATCGCTCGCTACCTCGTATAGCATCTTTCATCGGGACATCGAATCGAAAAGATTTGTTGACTGACCCGACCGGTAGCCGCAGGTTTATTTGTGTGCTGGTAGAATATCCTATCGATTGTGAGGGGATTGACTATGCGCAACTTTATGCTCAATTGAAAGCGGAGATTTTGGCCGGTGAACATTATTGGTTTACCAAAGAGGAAGAGACGGAATTGCAGCAAAGTAACATGATGTTCTATCGTCAGGGACCTGTGGAAGACGTTTTGCGTTCCTGTTATCGGGCGGCAGAAAAAGGGGAAGAGTGTGAACTGCTTTCGTCTGCTGATATCTTTCAGCGGTTGAAGAAGAAAAATCCGGCAGCTATGCGTGGGGCAAATCCGGCGAGTTTGGCACAAATACTGATAGCAGTGGGGATAGAACGTAAGCATACCAAGTTTGGGAATGTGTATCGGGTAGTCTCCGTCTGATGGGAGGTGAAGCGGATGGTGAACAAGAGACCTTCACCCGCAATCGTCGTGCCAGAGGGAGTTGTGAAGGGTGAAGGGAGGAAAGGGGATTTGCTTATTTGGGATGAAAAATTGTATCCTTTTTGGGGACACTCTTTCCTTTTCTTTTTCGTTTTTTCTTCTTATCTTGCGAATGATAATTCATCTCATGTAAAAAGGTGAAGTAGAGAGATGTTTGATTATGGACAACATAAAATTTAATAGAAAATGAAAAACATTATTTTAATAGTAAGTTTATTATTGATGGGTGTGAGTAGTCGGGCAGACATATTGAACTCTTCTGATAATAAGAATGTGGCAGATAAATTTGATCCGATGCTTAAAGCAGCGTTGTTCCAAATGAAGATTATAGCTGATACCAGCTCTATTTTATTATCGGATATTGATTACGTGGAGGATTTGGAGCTGAAAACCAGTTTATGGATTGATAATGAAGTGAATAGAGCGAAAACTACGAGGCATGAAATTACCTCATTAAAAGGCCTTGAGTATTTTTCTTCTCTACGTCGGTTAAAATTGGTGGGAAATCGGACTGATACATTGGAGTGTATTCCTGATTTTTCTAGATTTAAAGAACTTCGTGAGTTGGAAATTATACAAATCTACCTTCCGAAACTGGATATAAGTGGTTGTAAAAATCTCACGACTTTAAGTTGTAGAAGTTGTGATTTGAATACGATAGACTTGAAAAAGAATATTCAATTAAGAACTTTAGATTGTACTTATAACCGACTGACAGAATTGGATCTTAGTCATAATAAACAACTTCGAACGGTTATTGTTAAATCTCAAAGAAATAAAGGATTACTTTCGGAAGGAGGTCGTGCCGGGATATTATCTAAGTTGATTCTTCCGGATAACCGATCGAATACAGAAGGAATAAGTATACTTGAATGTTCGGATAATAATCTGGAGAAATTGGATATTAGTCGATCACCGCATCTTAGAAAAATAAATTGTAGTTGGAATAAGCTAAAAGCACTTGAAACATCACATAATCAAGAATTGCGGGAACTAAATTGTGAAGCAAATTATATTGGAGAGTTGGATTTTAGTGCTAACCTAAAGATGGAATTTTTAACTTGCGGATTGCAGGGATATGAGTGGATACGCCAAGAAGGGAATGATTATCGTTTATTGAAGAAATTGATACTCCCTGAGCAAAAAGAGAATGTGGAAGGAGTTTCGCTGCGTAAACTTTCTATTAAAGAAATATCAGAAGAAGCAATTCCGGTTTTTAGTGACTACCCTTATTTAAAAGAATTAAATTGTGCTGATAACAGACTAAAAACAATTGATCTTAGTGCAAATATATATTTGGAGGTTTTGGATTGTAGTAGTAATGCTATATCTCAGCTTGATTTACATTCAAATGTCAACTTGTATTCGTTGAATATTTTAAATTGTCCATTGCAAGTACTGGACTTGTCTCAGACAAAAGTGAAGCTAATTATGTGTGATTTCTATGATAGAAGAGAGAGGGGTGTGAAAAATGGATACATATCTGCTTTGTATTTAAAATTGATTGTTCCTAAAGGATACCATGCTGAAACTATAAACTTTAGAACCCCCACCTTAGAAACTGCCTCTTTTAAAAATGGCTCTATATATAATTATTTACCTCCACAATATGTCAGGATGGTAGTGTCAGGAAAATAGATACAAAACCTGATATAGCAGATAAAAAATAGTTGGAAATTTCTGGTAATGGATTATTTTTAAACCTATTGAGCGATTTTTGAACTCTTTATTCTGTCTCATTTTAAGGAATTGGAGTATTTTGAATGATTTGAGTACTCATTTCTTTTCTATTTTTATCAACTTTGCCACCATCAATTTCTACGATGATTTTAAATTTTATAAAAATAGAATAGACATGAATGGCACAAAAATGAAGAATCTTTTTGGGAAAGGTATGTTAGGTATACTCCTTGGGGGGATAATAACACTTTCTGTTTATCCGCTTTCAGCCCAAACAAATAGTAGATCCGGTAAAGGATTATATGAAATCTTTAGTACTAAAATACCGGACGGGGCGCAGTGGAAAGCTCAGGATAATAAATTTGTCCGTGATGGGGGATACTCTAAAAAATCAGAAAATTATATATATGTAGGAGCCTCTAAAAGTCCGGCAGAGTTGACCGGGCTATCCATTCCTATTCGCGAGAATCCGGGACCGGGTGAGTTTCGCTATATCACTTTTGCCTGGGTAAAATGGGGAGGTGATCAAATTGGAATGAAATTTCATGTTTCCGAAAAGTCTGCAAATCAAAAAGGCAAGAAATATGATTTTACTTATATAGCCGGCAAATCCAAGGATTTGATAAATCCGATGGAAGGTCTTAATCTCGGTGAGCTACCGGGACACTGGATGGTGATGACCAGGGACTTATGGAAAGATTTTGGTAATATTACGTTGACCGGTATTTCTTTTATCTGCCCGGAGAGGCGTGATGCGGGATTTGATGAAATCTTTCTCGCTAAGACACAGGATGATATAAAGAATGCTCCGAAAGTACTTCCGAGCGAAATTGCAACTCCGGTACCCGTTGATGGAGAAGAGGAAGGGCTGGTATATGAAGAGGGAACAACTAATGAGGATGAACAACCGCAAGGAGTACAGATTGACTGGGCTGCACAGATTAAAGCGGGAGGATTCATGATGTATCCGTTGTATTTGCTTGGATTGCTTGCCTTAGTAATAGCTTTGCAACGCTTGCTAACTTCAAGAGAAGGAAGATTGGCACCCAAAGGACTGCGTAAAACAGTCAGCGAATGCCTTGCACAAGGAGATTTGAAAGGTGCGATTGCAGCCTGTGATAAATACCCTTCCACATTAGGAAATTCGCTGCGTTTTATTTTCGAGCATGTGAAAGCCGGAAGAGAAGCTGTCAGCCAGACAGCTGGTGATATGGCCGCACGTGATATCCGTACACATTTGTCACGCATATATCCTTTGTCAGTCATAGCTTCCCTGTCGCCCCTTATCGGTTTGCTGGGAACAGTTGTCGGTATGATCGAAGCATTTGGTCTGGTAGCATTGTATGGTGACGAAGGCGGCGCTTCTATATTGTCCGATTCTATTTCAAAAGCTTTGATTACGACTGCTGCCGGTTTGATCATCGCAGCTCCTGCCATTGCTTTGTATTTCATTATTAAAAATCGTATTATGAAATTGGCTTCTTTGGTGGAAGTAGAAGTTGAAAATGTAATTACTACTCTCTATCTGGAAGGAGATTCGACGGATATGAACACACCGGGGAGTAAGGAGGAGAAGCATGAGACTAAACTATGATGAAGAAGACAAAGTAGAGGTGCAGATGTCGCCCTTGATAGACTGCGTCTTTCTGCTACTGATCTTCTTCCTTGTGACTACTATGATGAAGAAGTGGGAAATGCAAATACCTTTATCACTTCCTTCAATGACTTCCAGCTTGTCTACCACCCGCGCCGGAGAGGAAGCTGTTATCATAGCAGTGGATGAGGAGAAAAATATGTATCAGGTAGTAGGACATGATGCGTATACTGGTGAGAACCACTATGTGCCGATTTCTGATCTGAATACTTTCCTTACAGAACTCCGCAACAGTGAAGGTACGGAAATTGCTATTGATGTGGCGGCTTACCGGACTGTACCCGTAAATACGGTAATAGAGATATTCGATCAATGTCAAATACAAGGATTCACGCGTACGCGTGTCCGTTTGGGTAGTAAACCTTATTAAGCTTATGAGACTATCACTATTTAATAATGAAGATGAACCGGAAGTGTCTATGTCGCCCTTGATCGACTGTGTGTTTCTGCTATTGATCTTCTTTCTTGTCTCTACAATGACGAAGGTGAAAAACAGGGATATTTCAGTGGATCTGCCGACTTCGGAATCAGCTATAAAACTGAAACCGGATGATAAACAGGCTATTGTAGGACTGGATGCTGAAGGTAACTTCTATTGGGACGGACAACCTTGTTCGACTAATTTTATGATGGAACAATTGCGGGAGACCTGTATCTCTGATCCGGGTCAGCGTATCCGCATTGATATGGATAAAAACACTCCATTCGGACGTTTTGTGGAAGTAATGGATGCTTGTCAGTTTTATAATTTAACGAATATAGGAATACGAACATATGACGAAAACTACAACAGGGAGTAGCCGTCTGACGGTTATCCTATCATGGGTTATTGCGCTGGTCTGTCTGGTAGGAGGAGCGTTGTTTATCTGGCTGATGCCATCACCAGGACAGGGAGCTATTGACTTGCAAGCGAAAAAACAGAAATCTCCGAAAAGTATCAGTGATAAAATAAAGCAGGAGCAGGCTCAGCGGGAGCTTCCCGCTAATTATTCTGAGCAATTAGTGAAGCAGTCGGAAGTATTGGTCAAGAAAAATTTGGAAGATCAGCTTCGCAAATTTCAGGAAATGGCTAAGAAGATGAGGCAGCGGAAAAATGAATTGTTGACTAAAGTAGAGCAAAGAAAGTTACCACGTACGGCACCGGATGATGCTAATGATACTTCGAAAGCAAGGAATATTCCGCAGGCGGGCAAGTTATCTGCGAATCCGTCGGTAGATGATATGTATGCTCTTTTAAGAGAATATGAGGCTGAAATACAGCAGAACCATTTGGCTGCCAATGCAGCTAAACAGGCGCTTTCCAAGGGACTTTCGTTTCCCGAGGTTTATAGTTCTCTGAAGACAGGTTCTTCCCGTATGCCAAGTTTTGATGAACTGATTCGAATGCAGACTAAAGGAGGGGAATGGGCTACTTCAGCGGGAAGTAATGCCAGCGCAGGTCTGGAAATAAAAAGTACGGCAGACTTGAACAATTACCGTGGTCTGTTGGGACAAGCGACCCGACAAGCCGGACTTGCTCAATCTCGGTTGGAAAATCTCTTTGGAGTAGTGAAGCAGGTCGGAAAGCCCGGTGGCGGCTTTGGAATTGGCAATGGTCAGCCGGGCGGAGGTGAAGGCAGTGGCAATGGGAACGGTTTCGGTGGCATGGGGGAGGCAGCTCAGGGCAGTGGAAACAGACGTCCGATGAATGCTTATGCAGGTCCCCGGCTTAATCAGGAAATGGTAAAAGCTCAAGCATTGCCCGGACGGCGTTTCTCAAAAAGCGCGGATCGTAAAGGGTGGTTATATATTAACACATGGTATATGATAGGACCATGGGAAAGCTTTGGGCGAGAGGACTTTTCGATTGTCCATCCGCCTGAGATATCTGTGGACTTTGATGCGGTATATACTGACGGACAAGTAGGTACAGGGGTGATGGAAACGGATTCTCATCCGATAAAGGTCATAGGGGAAGAAGTGTATTTGGATGGTACGCTGCGATGGAAGTTTATGCAAAGTGAATCAATGCATAATACGGTTCCTGTCACTACCGGACATTCTACTTATTACGCTTATACTGAACTCTACTTTGATGAGGCTACTACAATGCTGGTTGCCATTGGCACGGACGATAGTGGCCGGGTATGGATAAACGGTAAGGATGTATGGCGTGATTATGGGACCAGTTGGTACAACATTGATGAACATATTGCTCCTTTCCAGTTTCGACAGGGATGGAACCGTATTCTTGTTCGATTGGAAAATGGTGGAGGAGGAGCGTGTGGTTTCAGTTTCTTAATTATTCCACAAGAATGATGTCATGGTACATATTGGTCGGCGTATAGAAGATGAATTGCATAAGCGGGGATTATCCGTGAGTTGGTTTGCTGAACAGCTTTGTTGTTCGCGAACCAACGTATACAAAATCTTTGAGAAATCAAGTGTTGATACCGAACTTCTTTTGCGAATTTCTAGTATCTTACAGTGTGATTTCTTTCAGTGCTATTCAGAATGTTTGAAAGGAGGGGTCAAAAGTAACTAAACTCTCTGTCATTAATAATCCTTGCTCCGTGTTGACTGACGCTTTCCTTTGTTGCCGAAGGTGTTGAACCGATAGGCAATATATGCCATAAAGTATACGTTATAAGTACTGGATTCTCTATCGGTGATTGAATTTTCGGAAATGGAACGTTCCGAACTTTCGTTCTCACGGAGGATATCATATAGGTGAAATCGGATGGTTGCTTTTTTCTTTTTGAGGAAGCTTTTTGAAATTTGGGCATTCCATAGGGTACGGTTAGTGTCATTTTTACCTCCATATCCTCTTTTTAACCTGCAATCAATATTAGATGAAATTTTGATATCCCAAGGTAAGTTTAAATTAGCTTCCGCTCCGAATGTATAATCAAATGTTTCCCGTTGGTTATCCTTTTTGATAGAATGTTCAGATTTTTGATATCTGATTCCTGCCGATAATTTTTTATTTCTTCTCCGTTGATGGTTAGCTTGCCGTCTTCGTTAATTTCTGCTCCGGATAATTTCTTGACTAATTCTTCCAGTGCTGCTCCTTCATTGACACGGTATGCAGAGGCATTATAGGCGGTTGTGTCACCTGCAACCACTACCGGGGGAGCTTGTGCTACGATAACAGTTTCTTTTAGAAGTATAGCATCGGGTTTCAGTTCAATTTTGCCAAGTTGGATGATTGGCTTAGTTGTATTGTTTATTTGCAGGGTTTTAAATTCAGTAGTGAATCCGATAAACGACAACTTAATCAGAAAATGTCCGGGAGGAGCTGTAAGTGTAAAATTACCTTGTTCCAGGCTGGAAACTCCTTTTACATAATTACTGTCGGGCAGAGATAATAACTGTATGGTAGCTTGTCCGATAGGGAGCTGAGTATCTTCTTCCAGAATAGTCCCCTGAATAGTGACATGTTTAGTTTGCGCTTGAACAAAAGCAACATCTATACATGATATAAATAGTATGAATAGTAGTATGTAAGTCTTTTCGTTCATAAGGTTACCCATTATGAGGCGTTTTAGTGTTTATGGTATCGGTCACAAAGGTCTTAATTTTTTTTGTAAAGTAAGTTTTTTAAGAGATAAATAAAGTTTGAATTTTGACCACAATGGTTTAAAAATAGTTCAAAATGCCGGATTCTTGCAAATTGAATGATAATTGTTCTGTTTTGACTGATTTGAGGACCTTTGTATAATAATAATGTCTCATCTTTGCAACGGATGAAGTTTTCAATAGGTAATAGTTTTGATTTTAGGGTAACAACCAGGATTAGTTTTTAAATTCTCTGTCGGTCTTAATGGAAACATTGACCGGCAGAGAATTTCTTGAGAATTTTAATGTATCATGAAAACAATAGATTGAAAATGAAAAAGCCTTTATTGTATTTACTTGTTTTATTGGTTGCTGTTTTTAGCACTTCCTGTACCCAATCTTCCAAAGGGACTTTTGAGGTAGGAGATAAGACTTTCCTGCTCAATGGAGAGCCGTTTGTAGTGAAAGCTGCGGAAATTCATTATCCTCGTATTCCTAAAGAATATTGGGAGCATCGTATCAAAATGTCTAAAGCTTTAGGCATGAATACCATTTGTCTTTATGTGTTCTGGAACTTTCATGAACCGGAAGAAGGAAAATACGACTTTACCGGTCAGAAGGATATCGCTGCATTTTGCCGCATGGCACAAGAAAACGGAATGTACGTCATTGTACGTCCCGGACCTTACGTTTGCGCAGAATGGGAAATGGGCGGACTACCTTGGTGGTTGCTGAAAAAAGAAGATATCAAACTTCGTGAACAGGACCCTTATTATATGGAACGTGTAAAATTGTTTATGAACGAAGTAGGCAAACAACTGGCTGACCTCCAGATTAGTAAAGGTGGTAATATTATTATGGTACAAGTGGAGAATGAATATGGTTCGTTTGGTATAGACAAACCATATATTGCTGCCATAAGGGATATGGTGAAACAGGCCGGTTTCACGGGAGTTCCTTTATTCCAATGTGACTGGAATTCTAATTTTGAAAATAATGCATTGGATGATTTACTTTGGACAGTTAATTTCGGTACAGGGGCTAATATCGATCAGCAGTTTGAACGTTTGAAGGAACTTCGCCCCAATACTCCGTTAATGTGCAGTGAGTTCTGGTCCGGATGGTTCGACCATTGGGGAGCCAAGCACGAGACACGCAGTGCGGAAGAATTGGTGAAGGGGATGAAAGAGATGCTCGACCGTAATATTTCGTTCAGTTTATATATGACCCACGGAGGTACTAGCTTCGGACATTGGGGCGGAGCGAATTTTCCAAATTTCTCACCGACTTGTACTTCTTATGATTATGATGCACCGATTAATGAATCGGGGAAAGTTACTCCTAAATTCTTAGAAGTCCGTGATTTGCTGAAACAGTATTTGCCGGAAGGTGAAGAACTGGCGCCTATACCGGATTCTATTCCGACAATAGCTGTTCCTGAATTTAAGTTGGATGAAGTAGCCGTCTTATTTGATAATTTGCCGGAACCGAAGATTAGCAAAGATATCAAGTCGATGGAAGCGTTTGACCAGGGATGGGGTAGTATTTTATATCGTACCACTCTTCCGGCCTCTAAAGAAGAACAAACTTTAATTATAACTGAAGCCCATGACTGGGCACAGGTTTTCCTGAATGGAAAGAAGCTGGCTACGTTAAGTCGCTTGAAGGGTGAAGGTACAGTGATACTTCCTCCGATGAAAGAAGAGGCCCGACTGGATATTCTGGTAGAAGCAATGGGACGTATGAACTTCGGTAAAGGAATTTATGACTGGAAAGGTATTACCGAAAAGGTAGAATTGCAATCGAATGATGGGAATATTACATCTTTGAAAGACTGGCAGGTATATAACATCCCGGTTGATTATTCATTTGCACAAAATAAAAAATATGAGAAACGGGATAATACAGAAAAATATCCTGCATATTATCGCGGAACATTTACTTTGGATAAAGTGGGCGATACCTTCCTGAATATGATGAACTGGAGTAAGGGGATGGTCTGGATCAATGGCCATGCAGTGGGCCGTTATTGGGAAATCGGACCTCAGCAGACATTGTATGTTCCGGGATGTTGGTTGAAAGAAGGTGATAATGAGGCTGTTATATTGGATATGGCTGGTCCTGTAAAAGCTGAAACGGAAGGATTGGAACAACCGATACTGGATAATTTACGAGTACATGGTGCTGCATATGCTCATCGTAAAGTTGGGGAAAATCTGGATTTGACAGAAGAAACTCCTGTTTATGAAGGAACCTTCAAGCCGGGAAATGGTTGGCAACATGTGAAGTTTGATAAGGAGGTGCCTACCCGTTATTTCTGTATGGAGGCTTTGAATGCTTATGATGGCAAAGATTATGCGGCTATTGCCGAACTGGAACTATTGGGAACGGACGGTAAGCCATTGTCACGTCAGCATTGGAAAGTGGTTTATGCCGATAGTGAAGAAACGGAAGAAGCTAACAATATAGCAACTAATGTATTTGATTTGCAGGAATCTACTTTCTGGCATACAAATTATTCGACTGCCAAACAGAAGTTCCCCCATCAGATTGTGATTAATCTGGGTGAAGATAAGGTGGTGACCGGATTCTCCTATCTCCCACGTGCCGAGGCGGGTAAGACCGGAATGATCAAAGATTATCGGGTATATATAAAGAAGAATCCCTTTAAGCTTTAAAAGGAAATGAATGTAGAATAACAGATATAGTGTGTATTTATAATTTATAGGGTAAAAGGTTAATTATATTGTTCATTAAATTATGAAATAGAGAGTGGCTTTCACGTGAGTGAAGGTCACTCTTTTAGTTTTGTTCGCAATTAAATTATTTTATAGTAACTAAAACCCTGATAGTGGTTATATTTGTTCTCTCATCTGAGAAGGTGATTTATATAATTAACTAGTGTGCAAATGATGAAAAAAAATGGGTTTAGCCGGTGTGCTGAAATGTACATCGGTCGTTTACGAAAAGAGGGGCGCTATTCAACAGCGCATGTGTATGAAAATGCACTTTTTTCTTTCAGAGGGTTTTGTGGTACCTCTACTGTGTCATTCGGACAAATAACTCGCGAACACTTACGGTGTTATGGGCAGTATCTTTATGAACGTGGTTTAAAGCCTAATACGGTGTCTACGTATATGCGTATGCTACGTAGTATTTATAATCGGGGAGTGGAGTCGGGAAGGGCACCTTATGTTCACCGATTGTTCCATGAGGTGTATACGGGAGTGGATGTCCGCCAAAAGAAAGCTTTGCCGGTAACAGAGTTGCACAGGCTTCTATACGAAGATCCGAAATCGGATCATTTGCGGCGTACGCAGGCTATTGCTGCTTTGATGTTTCAATTCTGCGGTATGTCGTTCGCTGATTTGGCACATTTGGAGAAGTCATCCTTAGACCGGAATGTTATTTATTATAATCGTATCAAGACGAAGACTCCAATGAGCGTAGAAGTATTGGATACCGCTAAAGATATGATTTATCAGCTCCGGAACAGGCAACCTTCGCTGCGGGACTGTCCTGATTATCTGTTTGGTATCTTGAGTGGTGATAAAAAACGGAAGGATGAAGATGCTTATCGCGAATATCAGTCTGCTCTCCGAAAATTCAATAACCAGTTGAGAGGACTTGCAAAAGCTTTGCACCTGACCTCTCCTGTCACTTCGTATACGATTCGCCATTCATGGGCTACTACTGCGAAATATCGCGGAGTTCCTATTGAAATGATCAGCGAATCGTTAGGGCACAAATCAATCAAAACAACACAAATCTACCTTAAAGGCTTTGCTTTGAAAGAACGTACTGAAGTTAATAAAATGAATTTATCTTACGTAAAGAATTGCTTTGCAAAACGGAGTAATGATACAAAGTACTGATAACCAGTGTGTGTAAGTAGGAGTTACTTCTTAGGTAACGGAAATAATAATGACGCAAAGATAGACAAAAAAATAAATAACAAGCAAGTAAACTATCCTTTTTTTCTTTTTTGATTAAAAAATAAGATAAAAATAGTCCGGAATATGAAAGAACTCTTTTTTCATATTCTAAGATATTTACGTCCTATAATCAAAGAAATTTCACCCTACACCTAGGCTGAGCCTTCTTTGGTAGTCAGATATGTCCTTTTTTTCGTGTTTTTAGAGATTTTTCCCCTTTCCCTGCTTTTTCCGTTACCTAAGAAGTAACAGAAAAAAGAATGGTAAAAATAGAGGATTTATGAATTAAATTGGGGTAAGATCTCTATTTAGGAATACACATAGATAAAAAATGAAACAAATTGAAGCAATTTTGGGGGATATGCTATTTATTCCGTTAAAGGGTGTTGTATTAATTCTGATTCTAATCTTGACAACAAGCCAGATTCATGCACAATATGCTCTTGGGGCAACTGGGCAGATGATGATACCTACAGCCGAGATGCAGGAAACAGGAACCTTTATGGGAAGTGCAAACTTCCTTCCTGAAGAGGTTACACCCCATAAATTTAATTATCCTACCATGAACTATTCTGTTGATATGTCATTATTCTCTTTTGTAGAACTGACTTACCGTATGACATTACTCAAGATGCGAACGTATAATGGCAGAGTTGGTTATCATAATCAAGATCGCTCTAATACTATCCGTATCCGTCCATTGAAAGAAAGCCGTTATTTCCCTGCTGTGGTTATTGGTGCCGATGACCTTTTTACAGAAAAGGCGACTCAGTATTGGGGAGATTATTATGGTGTATTAACTAAGACATTCGGTTTCTGTAAAGGACATCAGTTGGCTGTTACGGCAGGCTGGTATTTTCATCAAGGCAATCAGCCTGCATTCAATAAAGGACCTTTTGGTGGTATCCGTTATACTCCCGCTTTTTGCCGTGAGTTAAAGCTTATGGCAGAATATGATACTCATGGCTGGAATCTTGGAGGAGCAATACGCCTTTGGAAACATTTGTCTATCCATGTGTTTACCCGCGAATTTACTTGTGTTTCTGCGGGCTTGCGTTATGAATGTACTTTAATACATTAAGAAGATGAAAAGAGTATTTAGTATATTATATATTATCTGTTGCTGCACATTGGAAAGTGTAAATGCACAGGCTGTACGGGTATCTGGAGTCTTGAAAGATTTGCAAATGGAAAATATCTCTGTAATACAGAAGCAGGATACGATTACGGCGGCATTTGAAACTTCCGTATATAGGGGATCTTATAATGGTATAGGTATCGCAATACGTCATTTGATAGCTGTTTCGGAGAATTCTACATTGCAGTTAGTTATATTGGATAATGCGCTGCCCCAACTTTGTATCACCTTACCTGCAAAACTGATCGAGGATTATCAATCGGGAAAGTGTGATTTGAATGAGGTGTATCGTACTATGCAGATGACTACTTCTACCCAAACTGCAATGGATGACTTGAAAGGGATAAAACGTGAGTCTACTACTTTTGGTAAGGTGGATTTAGTCGTTTATCCGGGGGTGATGTTGGTTAATAATGTTACTTACAAACTATATAAGGCTGCTTTTGAATTGCAACCGGCGGTAGAAATGCAACTTTGGAAGGGTGCTTCATTAAGGTTACAAGTTTGCTTGCCTGTCATTAACAATGAGCCGGGTAAATGGGATTGTATCCGACCGGGGTATTTGACATTGCGACAGGAATTTCGCTTGGATAATCATTGGAAAGGATACTTGACTGGTGGGAATTTCTCGGATGATCGCCAGGGGCTTGCTGCCGGTATCGGTTATTTCTCATCTGACGGTCGTTGGACAGTGGAAGGAGAAGGCGGTATAACCGGTTCCTCTCATTTATATGGCAGAGACTGGAGAATGAGTAAATGGAAGAGAGTCAATGGACAGTTTAGTGTGGGGTATTATATTCCACAAATGAATACACAGTTAAAGGTCAGTGGAGGCCGGTTTATATATGGAGATTATGGAGTATGCGGAACTCTTTCCCGCTATTTCGGTGAATATATTGTAGGGCTTTATGGTATGTACACAGATGGGGAAACAAATGCCGGATTTCATTTCTCGATTCCTTTGCCGGGCAAGAAGCGCAACCGTCATGCAGTACGTGTAATGCTTCCGGATCATTTTGCTTTTCAGTATGATATGCGTAGCGGGAATGAGTTTGCCCGCCGTGCTTTGGGAGTCAGCTATAGAACAGAACCGAAATCAGCCGAGAATAGCCGTTTCTGGCAACCGGATTATATTCGTTATTATTTGATTCGTACCAATGATAAGACAAAATTTAAATAAGAGTTGATATTAGTAATTTAAACAAAAAATGAACAATTATGAGAAATTTAAAATGGTTGTATGCATGCTCTTTGGCGATAGCCTTCGGTGTGCTGTCTTTCACTGCAGTTTCATGTCATGATGATGACGATGAACCCAAACAGGAACCGGGTGAAGAAATCGTAACTCCCGATCCGGTTGTTGAGTACTATATTATGGGTACTGTGACAGATGCTGGTAAAGGACTGTCTAATGTGGATGTGAAAATTGGTTCTGAAACAATTAAAACAGACAAAGATGGTAAGTTTTCTGTAACTGAGAAGAATACAGGCAAGTACTCAGTTGAAGTTGCCCCTAAAGGTTATCTTGCTCAGAATACATCTGTGGAAATTGCTGCTAATGCGGAGAACCGTAGTGTGGTAACAGTGGCTGTGGCTCTGACAAAGCAAAGTGAACCGAAAAAAGTGGAAGTTGGCGAAGAGGGTAATAAGGAAGATGTAAAAGTAGAGGATAAGAGTACTTCAAATCAGGACGTTAAGGACCCGGGTACAGTTGAACCGGAGGATGTGAAGGAAGATCTTCCTCTTGTAACACCTGAATTGGATATTCCGGCTGGAGCGATTCAGACAGAAGGCAATGAAGATGTTTTAAAAGACGGTAATGCTGAAGTCAGTGTAACGACCTATGTTCCTGCTCCTGAAGAGGTAACTACGGAAGTGAAGAAAGAAGAAGAAAATAAGGAAGTTGAAAAAACGATTCCTTTGGCAGCTGCCCATTTTGAACCTAGTGGTTTGCAATTTACAGAACCTGTGACTATTTCTATTCCTAATCCTATTCCGGGTGTAACTTTTGCTCAGGATATAGAACTTACTTATCTGAAAGATGGAAAGTGGGTTCCACAAACAGAGGACATAAACAAAGTTGTTTACGATGAAAAATCAGGTAGCTACACGACTAAGGTTAAACACTTCTCTTCTTATGCAATGGAAAATAAAGTGACTAGCAAAGTTAGCTCTGAAACTGTGGTGAAGAGTGAGATTCTGGGACAGGCTAGTCGTGACAATAGCGAAAACCCTAAAGCTGTGACCGGTATTGCGCTGACTTATAAAGAAAAGGCTGGTTGGGAATGTAAAGATGCTGATATTAAAGCAGCTGTAACTAAAGCCTTGTCGGGTGCAAAAAATGAGACAGTGAATGCTATGGTAGCTTTTTTCAAAACTCGTTTGTACTCGTTGATGGGATCTGCATCTGGTATTACAGAAACAACCCGTACTTATAATACCGTAAACGTAAACGGTTATACAACAATGAATTATACTTGCTATGCCAAGACTCGTACTACTACATTGTCAACTACAGTGAAGTATAATGGTAAAGATGTGAAAATCTCAGTAACAGCAACACGCTATACCGGAACTGATCATCAGTATAAGACAGTTACTACTAATCCTACTCATAGTGGTGGTAAGGGTGGAAGTAACTAATAAATAATTCAGATCATAAAAATAACCCTTTTTTAATAAAACCCTTTTTTATAAACCCTGTTGGGTGATAATCATATGGGATATGAGGAGGAGGAAGTCACTGTGAAGTGGTTTTCTCCTTTTCGTTTTCATGTCTATGGATGTTTGAAGAGCGTTCTTTTTAGACAGAATTCTACTAATATAAGTTAATGTTTATAATTATGATTTGTTTCATGTAAATAAAGCCTATCTTTATCACCCAATACAACATAGGACAAATAAAATGTCATGAGCATAATTATTAAGAACCTTAATAAGATTTATCCCAACGGAAATCATGCTTTGAAAGATATCAATCTGGAGATTCCTGCAGGGATGTTTGGCTTATTAGGACCCAATGGCGCCGGCAAATCTACTTTGATGCGTATTCTAGTAGCCCTCATGGAACCAACTTCCGGGCAAGTAGAAATTTGCGGTTATGATTTGATGAAACAGCGGAAAGAAATACGCGGTATTCTGGGGTATCTCCCTCAGGACTTTCGTTTCTTTGCCAAATACAAAACGTATGAGTTTCTTGATTATGCGGCACGCTTATCCGGAATGACTCATAGCAGGCAGAGGAAACAGGCGGTAGATGAAATGCTCGAAAACGTTGGCTTGTTTGATGTTCGTGAACGATATGCCAATAAATTATCGGGAGGTATGAAGCGGCGGTTAGGAATCGCACAAGCGCTGATACATCATCCTAAAGTAATCATTGTTGATGAACCTACTACCGGACTTGACCCCGAGGAACGTATCCGTTTCCGCAACCTTCTTTCGGAGGTCAGCGAGAATGATGTGACTATTATTTTGTCTACTCACATTGTCGGTGATATTTCCAGTACCTGTAACAATATGGCGTTAATGAATAGGGGACAAGTTTCCTTCAACGGTTCTCCCCAGGATATGTTGAAATTAGCCGAAGGTAAGGTGTGGAGAATCAGGGCTGCCGGTGACCAGTTACATGAAATCGATAAAAAATATCCGGTAATCTCTACTATTCCATCGGGGACAATCTGGGAGGTACAAGTGGTTGCCGATAAAGTGGAGGGATACGAAGCGGAACCATTTCCTCCTAATCTGGAACACGCCTATGTATATTACATGGAGAATCAATTAAACCTTTGGACAAACGACTAAACACGATATGCTGATATGACCTTTATATCTAATATACAATCGGTAGCAAAATATGAAAGCAAATTATTAATAAGAAGCTGGTTCTTCAGAGTATTCACGGTGCTCGCCGTAGCTATCATTACTTTTTTTAATTTCATGTTATTCGTATCGGAGGATAGCGGAGGTATTTGGATTGCAACAGCCATTCCATCCAATATTCCTTATCTAATCTTGTTATTGCTTAATACAGGACAGGCAGTTATAGCTATTTTTCTGGCCTCCGACTTTCTGAAAAGAGATAAAAAACTGGATACATCGGAAGTCTTTTATGTCCGTCCGTTGAGCAATGCTGAATATGTCATAGGTAAAATATGGGGAAACCTGCGTGTCTTTTTGCTGCTGAATCTTATTATTATGGCTATTACGGCAGCATTCAACCTGACATTGGGAGAAGTAGACTGGGTGGCTTATCTGCTTTATTTTTTCCTGATCAGTGTACCTACGTTGATTTTTATCATCGGATTGGCTATCTTTTTGATGCTGGTGCTTAAAAATCAGGCATTGACATTTGTATTGCTGCTGGGATATATCGGCTTGACGGTTTTCTATATTGAAGATAAGTTTTATTATCTTTTCGATTATATGGCCTATAGTCTTCCTTTGGTAAAGTCCAGTATTGTCGGCTTTTCCAACTGGGAAGTGATCTTGAATCATCGTGGCATTTACTTACTTGCCGGATTAGCGTTTGTCTTTTTCACTATTTCTCTGTTTCGGCGCCTTCCGAACTCATCGCGTAGTAATTATCCGTGGTTAGTTCTCTCTTTCTGTACTCTTATGTTAGCCTTCGTATGTGGTTACTGGCATATACATTCAATTTTGTATCAGAGTGATATACGGGCTACATATACGAAGATCAACAATCAATATGTTTCTACTCCGAAGATGTTCATTCATGAATATGATCTTTCAGTAGAACAGCATTCAGATGATTTTCTGTCGGAAGTAACAGTAAAAGGCGTGGCATTGGATTCATCTGCCGTATTCACTTTCTGTTTGAATCCGGGATTAACCGTGCATTCCGTCCGGTCGGGAGAACAACCGCTCAATTTTAAACGTGACAAGCAAATTGTGTTAGTGGATTTCGGAACAAACCTTGCCAAAGGAGATACGGTTTCTGTAACCTTCAGGTATGACGGGCAAATAGATAATTCATTCTGCTATCTGGATATTCCCCCCGAAGTATTGCAAGCCTCCAATAAGAAGTTTCTGTTTAACATAGACAAACAGTATAGTTTTCAGACAAAAGATTATCTGATGCTTACTCCTGAGACTTATTGGTATCCCCGTGCAGGAACAAGCTATAGTGACAAAAATCCTGATTGGCAACAAACTTATTTCAGTAATTATCGGTTGAAAGTCAAGCCTCTTCCGGGATTAGTGCCTATTTCCCAAGGTGAAGGAAAATGTGATGAGGAAGGAGTTTATTCGTTTAAAGGAGATTTTCCGTCTCAGACATTATCTTTATTAATAGGTGATTATCAGCAAAAAAGTGTCTATGCGGACAGTATTCTTTATAGTGTGTGGCACCTGAAGGATCACGACTATTTTACAGCGTCGTTCGATTCCATTCACGATACTATTCCCTGGCTTATACGTAATGTTAAAGATCAGTTGGCACGGCAATATAAACTGGATTATCCTTTTAAGCGATTCTCTATCATAGAAGTTCCGGTACAGTTTGCCAGCTATGAACGTGCCTGGTCTCAGGCCCAGGAAACGGTTCAGCCGGAAATGGTATTGTTCCCTGAAAAAGGAGCCATATTCTGGGAACTGGATGTAAAAAGGCAGGTTAAGAATCAGATCCGGTGGTCGGGAGAGAATGAGATCACTGTACAGGAAGCCCAGATGCGTACATTTAGTAATTTTGCCTGGATGTTTATGCGGACAGAAGGTGATTATAACTTTTCAACAGGTAGTAGGGGACGGGGAAATCTTTCGTCTGTGGCAAATCCTTATTTCCTTTTCCCGCAGATTTATAATTTCCGGTACAATATTTATTCCTCGGAATGGCCTGTAGCCAATCGTGCCATTGAGTTGTATCTGCAAAAGAAGTCAGAAAATGAAGGATGGGAGCGCCAGATAAATGGACTTAGTAATAACGAGAAGGCCAATCTTCTGCTGGAAAAACATACATTCAAGGAGTTGCTGGCTGATGTGGAACAGCGTAATCTGCAAAATAATATCGTAGGACTGGAGGCGAGCCGTATTTTCGCCCGATCAGAAATCAATATGGGGGTCGATGCTTTCAGAGATTCATTGTATGCGATGCTGAAGCGTAATACTTTTCTGAATATTAAGTTCGAAAATATGCTGGATACGCTAGGACAAATGAGTCGCACGGATATCTATTCCTCTTTGAAAGAATGGGAACAACTGACTCCTCTTCCTTTTTATTCGATCGGAGAGCCCGAGTTGACCAAAGTTGTCAATAAGGGGGGAGAAGAATTCTTTGTATTGAAAGTGCTGGTGAGCAATAACTCTGATTACGACGGAATAATACAGATGAATGTTCTTCAGAATGGCTGGTGGTACCAACCTCTGGAAGATCCCAGAGCCAGAAAAAAGGTTGAGATAGCTGCCCATACAACTAAAGAGTTTGTATCTGTCTGGGAAGAACAAATCCGTGAGGTAGAGGTCAACACGATGATTTCCGGAAATCTTCCTTATATGATCCGGCAATCCATAGGCAACGTAAAACAAGAACGAAATAAAATAGTCAAGGACAGTATCTATACACTACCGGAGTCGTCATTAGAAATGCCGGGAGAGATTATTGTGGATAATGAAGATTCTACTCTCTTTGTACTTTCTACTCCTCCTGTTGTAGGGCTTCTTCCTAAATGGCTGGATGAAGTAGAGGAAACTCCTTTTAAATATTCGGGTATATCCTGGTGGCGTGCGCCTTTACAATGGACGGCTACTACCAATGCTAAATATTATGGTAAATATATCCGTTCGGCTTATGTGATAAAGAGTGGAGACGGTAGTCAGACGGCTACATGGAAAATACCTGTGCCGGAAGCCGGTCAGTACGAACTCTATTATTATGTATTCAAGAACGATGAGCTGAGATGGAATGACCGCCTTCAAGGTGAATATCATTTCAGGGTGGCGTATGACAGTGAGGTAGAAGATGCCTATATCAACCTGAGAAAAGCCAATGAAGGTTGGGAACAGCTTGGTACTTATTATTTTAGTGCCGATACGGTTCGTGTCGTATTGACAGATGAATGTAAACTGCGGTCTGTGACGGCTGATGCAGTGAAAATAGTGAAACGATAATTATTAAAACAGCAAACTATATGCAAAGTGACTTACTACTATTTAAAAGAGTGCTGCTGACAATCGTAACTTTTACCGGGATTGCCCTGACATCGCAGGGGCAAATTCCCTTGACGATTGACAAGGCAATGGAGATTGCGCAGGAGAATAGTCCTTCTCTTCGCCGTTCCTATATGAATCTGGAGAGATATAAGCAGAATCTGCTGGCGCAGAAGGCTTCTTTAAAATCTCGATTTTCATTAAATTTGAATCCGGTGGACTATAACAAGAACAGGCGTTTTGATAATCGTTTGTCACAATGGTACACGAACGAAACATTCAACACCAGTGGAACTTTTCAGGTTGATCAGCCTATTTTATGGACAGACGGTACTATTTCTTTAATAAATCGTTTCGGATGGCAGGACAATAGTTCCATCATAGAAGGCGATAAGACCAGTAACCGTGCATTCAGCAATGACCTTTATCTGCAGTTGACTCAGCCTATTTTCACTTACAACAAGCGTAAAATGGAATTGAAGCAGATAGAGTATGATTATGAAAATGCCAATATTAGTTATGCTTTACAACAGCTGAATACGGAAAAAAGTATAACCGATCAGTTTTATTCGGTTTATATGGCACAAAGTAACCTGGAAATCAGTCGCGAAGAATTGGTCAATGCCCAGCAGAGTTATGATATTATAAAAAATAAAGTAGAAGCGGATTTGGCAGCTAAAGACGAACTCTTTCAGGCCGAACTGAATCTTGCTACGGCTCGTTCGTCTGTAGACGAAAGTCAGGTGAATCTGGAGAATGCGAAAGACAAACTCAAACAGACTCTCGGAATGAGGCTGGATGAAGATATTCTCGTATTTGCGGAAGTGGAGATTAAACCGATTCAGGTAAATCTGGACCAGGCCATATCGCATGGATTGGGTTCGCGTCTGGAACTTCGTCAACGTGAAATAGAGAGCAAGGAACTTGAGTTCGATATGATTAAGACAAAAGCGCTGAACGAGTTTAAAGGAGATGTATCTATCTCTTTCGGATTGATAGGAGATAATAGCCACCTGAATAAAGTTTATAATAATCCGACACAGAATCCGAGGGTTTCTATCAGCTTTGCTGTTCCTATTTTCGACTGGGGTGAAAAGAAAGCAAGGATTAAAGCACAAAAGATGGCCCAACGGATTAATGAACTCGAGTTTCAAGAGGATAAAGTGGATATCGAGCTGAATATTCGTCAGGTATGGCGTAACCTCGAAAACCTCCGGACTCAGATTAAAATCGCCGAGCAAAATGTACAGAATGCACAGTTGACCTATGATCTGAATCAGACTCGTTATCGGGAAGGTGACATAACCGGTATGGAAATGAGCCAGTTCCAGACTCAGCTTTCGAATAAGAAGATTACTTATACGCAGGCGTTGATTAATTACAGAATAGAATTACTTAATCTTAAAATCCTTTCATTGTATGATTTCGACAAGAATATCCCTCTTGTTCCTATGAAAGACATTATTGATAAAAAATAAGCAGACCATGAAACAGTATCAAATTTTTATTGCATCTTCTTTGTTAACAACCTTATTGTTAACCGGCTGTGGCAACAAACCACAAAACGCACCCAATAATATTGCAACTCCGGTATCTGTCGTGGAGCTGAAGAAAGGTTCTATCAGTAAATTAATAAATACAACAGGAACAGTGCAGCCGACTTACGGTGCATCTCAGAATGCGGAAATGAGCGGATTTTATAAACTTCAGACTAATCCGAGAACCGGAAAACCTTTCAAAATGGGAGACAGGGTAAGTAAGGGGGAACTGATAATCCGTCTGGAAGACAAGGAGTATGAAAACGGAATCGCTATTGACGCTAAAAAACTAAGTCTTGAAATTGCCGAACAGGAACAGTCAAAGCAGAAAGCTCTCTATGAAAAAGGAGGGGTGACGATGAGTGAAATGCGGAATACGGAAGTAAAAGTAACGAATGCCCGTTACGATTATGAAAACGCAAAACTCAATCTGGAGAAGATGAAAGTGAAAGCTCCGTTTGATGGTGTGATTGTTGATTTGCCTCACTATACGGCCGATACAAGAGTGGAACAGGGAAAGGCTATGGTGAGTCTGATGGCTTATGATAAAATGTATATGGATATCAATCTGCCGGAAAGCAGCATTCGTTATGTCAAGGAAGCGCAACCAGTATATATTACTCATTAT
Organism: Bacteroides faecis; assembly: GCF_020091505.1. Classification (NCBI taxonomy): domain Bacteria; kingdom Pseudomonadati; phylum Bacteroidota; class Bacteroidia; order Bacteroidales; family Bacteroidaceae; genus Bacteroides; species Bacteroides faecis. Next base: position 3,719,164 of record NZ_CP081916.1, read on the forward strand.
ACCATCCCCGGGGATACTTTAAAAGCGAGAGTCGGTGAGTTGTCTCCTGCAATCAGTACGGAGACACGTACTTTTAAAGGAAAGATTCTGATTGATAATGACCAACTGAAGTTGCGTCCGGGTATGTTCGCCAAAGCAGATATTATCGTTGACAGAGCTGATAGTTCTATCATTATACCTAAAGACGTAATCTTGTCCAATCGTCGCCGGAAATACGTATATATCGTCGAAAAGAATACGGCAAAGATACGCAATCTGCAAACAGGTCTGGAGGATGAATATAATATCGAAATTCTATCCGGACTTAATGTAAATGACAATTTGGTAGTGAAGGGTTTTGAAACACTGAAAGAAGACGCCAAAGTCAAAATCCAAAAGTAAATCATGGATGCGATATATGACCGCATCTTTTGAAAATAGGAAATACTTATGAAGAATATAATCAAATTTGCAGTAGGCAATCCGGTTACGATTTGTATGGTAGTATTTGCCCTCTTATTGCTGGGAAAAGTATCATACGATCAGTTGAGTGTGGATTTATTGCCCGATCTGAATAATCCCCGCCTGTTTATTGAATTAAAGGCGGGTGAACGCCCTCCCGAGGAGATCGAAAAGCAATTCGTTAAAAATATGGAGTCTATGGCGATCCGGCAGAGTGATGTTACTCAGGTCTCTTCTGTGATTAAAGCCGGGACGGCACGAATTACTGTAGAGTATACCTGGACAAAGGACATGGATGAGGCTTTTCTTGATTTGCAGAAAGCCATGAATCCGTTTGCCCAGAACAAGGATATCACTGAACTGAAGATTACGCAGCATGATGCGAACTTGTCTCCGGTAGTTTTGGTGGGAATGTCTCATCAGAGTATTACAGATATGGCGGAATTGAGGAAAATTGCTGAAAGCTATATCCGTAATGAGTTGATTCGTCTGGAAGGTGTGGCTGAAGTTACGCTTTCGGGAGAAGAAGTCAGCACTCTTACCATTCAGACTGATCCTTATAAACTGGATGCTTTTCAACTGAAAATAGAAGATATCGCTTCGCGCATCGAATCGAACAATCAAAGCATATCTGGGGGACGGGTCAGTGAACTGGGATTACAATATCTGGTGAAAAGTTCGAGCTTGTTTGCTTCAGAAGATGATTTTGAGAATCTGATTGTCGGATACAAAGCGATACAACAAGAGGAAGCATCTGGAAACAATGCTACGGGTACAGCAACCGCCAACAGTAATAAAGCTCCTGTTTTTTTGAAGGAAGTGGCTACTGTGCAGTTTTTGAACGCTCGTCCGGAGAACATTGTACGGATTAACGGGAAGCGTAGTATCGGACTGTCTATTTATAAGGAGATGCGTTTTAATACTGTAAAAGTGGTGGATGAGGTAACCCGCCAATTGGCAGTGATAGAGAATGCATTGCCCGGTTATCATTTTCAGGTGATTTCGAATCAGGGTACTTTTATAAAAAGTGCGATCGGAGAAGTAAAGAGCAGTGCTGTTTTGGGTGTTATCCTCGCTATTGTAGTCTTGTTTGTATTCCTTCGCCGGATGGGGACAACACTGATTGTCAGCCTTGCTATTCCAATCTCCATTGTAGCTACTTTCAATCTGATGTTCTTTAATGGGCTGACGCTGAATATTATGACATTAGGAGGACTGGCGCTCGGGGCGGGTATGCTGGTGGATAATGCGATTGTCGTCATAGAAAGTATCTTCCGAAATCAGGAAAAAGGATTGAGTATCAAAGAGGCTGCTATTAACGGGACAGCAGAAGTTGCCAATGCGGTAATTGCTTCTACTCTGACTACTATTGTCGTCTTCCTGCCGATTGTTTATCTTCACGGAGCTTCGGGCGAACTGTTTAAAGATCAGGCATGGACGGTAACTTTCTCACTGGTCTCTTCTTTGTTTGTGGCTATCCTGGTGATTCCGATGTTATATATCCAGCTTTCCGGCAAGAAGATTAAGCTGGAAGAAGTGAAGTCCATTCGTATTGCGGGATATAGCAGAGTGCTTCGCAGGCTGATTCAGCGACGTTGGCTGGTGGTCGGTATGGCAGTGTTGCTTCTTATCGTGACTGGGTTACTGACTCCGTTTATCGGAACTGAGTTTATGCCCCGTGCGGAAAGCAAGACGTTTACGGCTGTAGTCAAAATGCCCGAAGGTACACAGATGGAACGTACTTCCGCTGCTGTAGGCAATTTGGAAGAATTGTTATATACCATTGTTGGCAGTGATTCTTTATGTACGGTATACAGCCATATCGGAGAGGGAAGTGGTTCGGAAAATGCGATATTTGAAGGAGAAAATACAGCAATGATGAAAGTGATCCTTTCACCGGAATGTACACTTTCACCGGAAAAGGTGATTGCGTCTTTCGTGGAATCGGCCAAGAATCCTGACGGACTGGAACTGACGATTCAGCAGGATGAGAATTCTCTGAGTTCACTGTTAGGAAGCGAAGGGGCTCCTATTGTTGTGGAGGTCAAAGGAGAGGAGTTGGATGAGATTGCTCAGTTGACTGAAGAGGTGAAGGAACGGATGATTGGCGTAAATGGAATCTATGATGTTATTACTTCCGTGGAAGACGGTGCTCCGGAAGTTGTGATCTCGATTGACCGTACGATAGCCGGTATCAATAATCTGAGTGTGGCTATGGTAATCGAACAATTGAAGCAGCAATTAAGCGGTAAGGAAGTCGGTAAAATGGAATATCGCGGTGAGATGCGTGATATCGTCATAAAGGTGCCGGATATCCCGTTGAGTTCTCTTGGTGCTCTTGTCATCAAAAGTGGAACACAGGAATTTGTATTACAAGAGATTGCTACCATTACTCACGGACAAGCGCCCAAGGAGATTCTGCGCCGCAATCAAAGCCGTATCGGTAAGGTGATGGCTAATATGGATGCGAGTAAATCACTGGATAAAGTAGCAGCCGAAGTGCGTGAAACGGTGAAAGGTATTGAATTGCCTGCTAACTACAGTATCACAGTGACAGGAGAAGAAGAAAAACGACAAGAATCAATGAACAGTCTGTTGTTTGCTCTGATGCTTTCTGTTGTACTTGTCTATATGGTGATGGCTTCCCAGTTTGAATCCTTGCTGCATCCGTTTACGATCTTGCTGACTATTCCTCTGGCTGTAGTAGGTGCTATCTTACTTTTCTTCATTACTGGAACCACTATCAATATGATGGGAGTCATCGGTATTGTCATGCTGGGAGGTATTGCCGTCAATAACTCTATCATTCTGGTAGACCGTATCAATCAGCTTAGTCAGGCGGGAATGGAGTTGACTGATGCCATTGTAGAAGCAGGGCAACAGCGTATCCGTCCGATCATCATGACTACTTTGACTACGATTCTGGCCATGCTTCCGATGACATTCAGTTTTGGTGAAGGTGCTTCTTTACGTTCACCAATGGCTATAGCTGTGATCGGAGGATTGATAACTTCTACTCTGATGAGTTTGATGGTTATTCCTTGTGTCTATTATGTCTTGGAGAATATCAAAAGACGTATAAATCGCCGAACTAAAAACAGCTGAAGATGAACTTTTTACTAAATAGGAGAATAACGATTTGTATGCTGTTTATTGCACTCAGCCTGCTGGGCTATGTGTCGTATAAACAACTTCCGGTGGAGTTGCTGCCCAACGCAGAACTTCCGGTTCTGTTTGTCCAGGTGTCGTCACAGCAGGATATGGACCCTTCGTATGTAGAGTCGGAAGTGATTATTCCACTCGAAGGAGCGGTCAGTGCGATAGGTGGAGTAGACAAACTGCAATCCTACATTGACAGGAGGCAGTCCAGCATACAGATTGACTTTAAAAAGAATATCAACTTCAAGATGACCAGTCTTAAACTGCAGGAGAAAGTGAATGAAATCGCAGCCTCCCTGCCGACCGGTTTTACTGTACAGGTACAGAAAGTGGATATTGCTCAGATGAATAATAACTTCATGGTGCTTCAAGTGCGTGGTACGGGAGGAACTGACCGTGTCCGGAGTCTGGTAGACGAGGATGTTCGTTCTGATCTGGAGAACATAGATGGAGTAGCTTCCGTCAATATCTACGGAGGACGGCAGAAAGCCATTGAAGTGCGTCTGAATCCGGAGGCTTGCAAAGCTCTGAACCTCACAGCTTCCAAAATAAGCGGTTTGCTTTCGCAGAATACCCAGGAAAAGACATTTGTAGGCTTCGCAGATGAACCCGACAGCAAGAATTTTGTCCATGTCAATGCGATGTATACCAAAGTCTCTGATTTGGAGAATATAGTTGTCGCTCCCGGTCCTATTCTGCTGAAAGACGTGGCAACCGTCTTTTTTGACTTGAAAGATGAAACCACTTATAGTCGTGTGAATGGAAAAGAAGCCGTCTCGGTTGCTTTGATCAATGATTCACAGGCTAATCTGATTGAACTTTCACACCGTGTATCCGATGTGATTGAAAAGCTGAATGAGAAACTGGCTCCGCTCGAACTGGAAATTGTCATTCAGGAGAACAAGGCTGAAACCATGGAAAATAATATCAACCAGATTATTAATCTGGCATTGGTAGGGGGATTATTGGCTGTGTTTGTTCTTTGGCTTTTCCTGAAGAATATGCGGCTGGTGTTTTTTATCGCACTTTCCATACCGATTTCTGTCTATACGGCTTTCAACTTCTTCTACGCTTTTGGTATTACTATCAATAGTCTTACCTTGGTAGGAATGGCGTTGGCCATCGGAATGCTGCTGGATAATAGTGTCGTGGTGCTTGAGAATATTTATCGTTTGTCGGGAAACGGCTATACGCCCGAACGTTCGGTAACGCAGGGAACAAAAGAAGTGTGGCGCTCCATTGTGGCGGCTACCCTGACTACCATTACTGTATTCCTGCCGTTCGTTTTTTCTGATAATTTCCTGATAAAACTGATCGGGCACCATATCGGAGTATCCATTATATCAACTTTGACGATCTCGCTGTTTGTAGCTTTACTTTTTATACCGATGATTACTTACCTTCTTTTGAAGAGTAAGAGTGGGAACAGTGTCGTTTATGAAAAAGTATCGATCGTTCAGCGTCCGATGCAGGTCTATCTGGTCTTATTGAAGACTTGTATGCGTAATCCGGGAGTGACAGTCTTTGGAGCTGTGATCTTGCTTTTTGCAACGTTGATTTTGTCATTGACCTTGAATGTGCAACAGATGAAAGAAGTTGCTTCAGACCGGTTCAACATCAGTGTCGTGATGCCTACCGGAAGTACGCTTGAAAATACGGATAAGATTGTAAAGGTACTGGAAGAACGTCTGGAGGATTTTCCGGAAAAGAAAGATCTGATTTGCCGTATTCGGGAAAAAGAGGCGACTCTGACACTCGTTTTGCAGGAAGATTACACAAAGATCGCCAAACGGAAAATAGCTGATATAAAAGCGGATGTGCAGACTAAAGTTGCCAATATCAATGGTGCGGAAATCTATGTTTCTGATGCTATGGGAGGCGGAGGAGATAACTCGGCTCTGAGCAGTCTGGGCGGATTCATGCGTTTGTTGGGCATAGGTGACAACAGTGAACGGGTGGTGATCAGGGGATCTGATTTCGAAATGATGCAGATGGTGGCAGAGGAAGTGCGTTATTTGTTGGACGAACAGGATTTTGTACAGCATACTCATGTTTCGTATACTCCCCGTCAGGCGGAAATAAGTCTGAACTTTGACCCTATTCTGCTGACTGCCTATGATATTAACCGTGGCAATATTACCACCGGATTAACTGCGCTTAATAATGAATACTCTTCCGAAGCTACTTTCAAGGTGGGAGAGGATATTTATGATATTATTATCCGTGACGAAATACCGGAAAAGGAAATTGAAGAAGAGGCACAGGAAAAAGCTCAGAAAGAGAAAACTGTGGATGACTTGCGTGCTATCCGGATAGAAAATGCCAATGGCGGTATGCACAATCTAGAAGATATATCGTCTCTGAATTATGGACGTGGGCGTTCGCGCATCATCCGTGTCAATCAAGATAAGCAGATTGAGGTATACTATGCTTTTCCGAGAGATGTTCAGTCTTCGAAAGATTTATTGGGAGGATATCGTTCCGATATCGACCAGTTGATTGCCAGTTATAATCTTCCGTCCGGAGTCGCTGTGCAGGTATTCCATGAGGAGGATGAATTCGGGGATTTCAAATTCCTTATTCTGGCAGCTTTTCTTTTGATATTTATGATCCTTGCTTCAGTCTTCGAATCTGTAGTGACGCCTTTTGTGTTGCTTTTTACCATTCCGTTGGCTGCTATCGGTTCTTTGCTGGCATTATTGCTTTCGAGCAACAGTCTGATGAATGCGAATACACTGACAGGGTTCCTTATTCTGTTGGGAGTAGTTGTCAATAACGGAATCATTCTGATAGATTACGCCAACATTTTGCGTAAACGGGGATACCGCCGGAACAGGGCGTTGATGACTGCCGGTATGTCACGTATTCGTCCCATTCTGATTACTTCCATCACCACAATTGCTGCCATGCTTCCGTTGGCTATGGGAGATACGGAGTATGCAGGGGCTATCGGTGCACCTTTTGCCATTACAGTGATAGGCGGACTTTTCTTTTCCGCCATGCTGACGCTGATTTTAATTCCGACAGTTTGTATGGGACTGGAAAATGTGCTTCAGTGGTATCGTTCGTTATCCCGTAAACTATGGACCATTCACCTGATTCTTTTTGTGTCCGGTGTAATCTGTATCTGGCTATACACTGACGGAATCCTTTGGCAGTCAATCTATCTGGTAGTACTGATTGCAGGCATACCGGGGATGACATACTTTGCGCAAACCAGTCTTCGGAGAGCTAAGGCGGAGGTTATCAATCCGGATGAAGAAATTCGTATTTCTGTCCGCAATCTGGTTAAGATCTACGATTGGCCTGGACACATCAGCCGTCAGTGGAACAGTGGTTTGCAATTACGCAAACGTCTGGGATTGAGCAATGAATACCATTCTCTGAAGGACTTTATCAATGTGCTATGGCAGTTTGGTATCTTACTGTTTGCCATTTATTTCACCTATTTCTTCATTCATAACAGGCTTTGGATATTCCTGTTCTCGTTCGCTATTTATGCAGCGATACTGTATTTGTGGAGAAAGGTACGTTCCTATTTATATTATCGATACGGAGATAATCGGGTAACAAAGATCGTAAACCGGGTGATATTCTGGAGTCTTCCTCCCCTTATCCTGTTTCAGTTATTCCGGAAACTGGATAATAAGGGGCTGGTCATCATGATCGGATTGTTATGGCTTGTGGGTATTGCCATCTATGTCACTTCCCAGTATCTGTATGATCATGATGTAAATATTGAGCGTGTCACCGGACGATTTGCAGGGCTTCGCCGTTCCTATTTCCGCATGGCGAAGAGTGTTCCTATGATTGGAAAACGACGCAAACCTTTCAAAGCATTGCGTGGGGTGTCATTCGAGATTCAGACAGGTATGTTCGGACTACTGGGACCCAATGGGGCAGGTAAATCGACCTTGATGCGTGTCATCTGTGGTATCTTTGAGCAGAGCTATGGTAGTATCTGGATCAATGGTCTGGATACACGTATCTACAGAGAAGAGCTACAGAGTCTGATAGGTTTCCTTCCACAGGAATTCGGAACTTATGAGAATATGACTTCGTGGGAGTTTCTGGATTATCAGGCTATACTGAAAGGGATTGTAGACGGTGAGTTACGAAAGGAGCGTCTGGATTATGTACTGAAAGCGGTACATATGTACGAGCGGAAAGACGAAAAGATAGGTTCTTTCTCGGGAGGTATGAAACAGCGTATTGGTATTGCGCTTATTCTGCTTCATTTACCGCGTATCCTGGTTGTGGATGAGCCTACAGCGGGACTCGACCCTCGCGAACGTATCCGTTTCCGTAATCTGCTGGTAGAGTTGAGTAAGGACCGTATCGTTATTTTCTCCACTCATATCATTGAGGATATATCCAGTTCCTGTAATCAGGTAGTGGTGATCAATAAGGGTGAACTGAAATATTTCGGTGATCCTTCGGACATGGTGGAAATGGCTAACGGGAAAGTATGGCAGTTTAATATAGATAAGACAGAATTTGAAAAAGTACTGGACAAATCGTTGGTAATACATCATATTCAGGAAGGCGATACGATTCGGGTGCGCTATCTTTCTGTCGGACAGCCTTATGAAGGGGCTGTAGAGGTAGAAGCTAATTTGGAAGACGCTTATCTCTGTCTGCTGAAGAATATGAATTAAAAAGAAAAGAAGGATATGACATTCAAACAATTGATACAACTGTTGCCTAAAGTAGTCAGGTATAACCTGAAGATTATATTTGCCGGGAAGTTTTTCTGGTTTCTGTTGGCTGCATTTGGCTTTTTTGCTCTTTTCATGTTTCAGAATGCCTGGAAACGGGAGGAGATTAACGAGGGACTCATCTATAGCATCCTGATGTTTCCGTCTATGTTGCTTATTTTCTACCCGGCTGTATTTGGCATTCAGAATGATGAAGATAGCCGGATATTGGAGATTCTTTTTGGAATCCCCGACTATAAGTATAAGGTTTGGGGCGTGCGGTTATTGATGATTTATGTGGCAATTTTTGTTATTCTGATTATCTTTTCATACATAGCCATTTTATTGCTGTATCCGGTCAATCCGTTTGAGATGGCATTACAGTTGATGTTCCCGATACTCTTTTTTGGAAATATGGCTTTTATGCTGTCTACCATTACGCGGAGTGGAAACGGAACTGCCGTATTTATGATTATTATAGGCATTGCATTGATGTTCTTAGGTAAGCCGGATTCTTTCTGGAACGTTCTGCTGAATCCTTTTCGTGTTCCCGATAATGTTCATCCGATCATTTGGGAGGGAATCCTTATCAAAAACCGCATTTTCCTTTTATCCGCCAGTTTAGTCTGGATGATGGTCGGATTACTTTATCTGCAGAAAAGGGAAAGGTTTGTATAACAGCAGATTAGGATGCTGAATATTCTCAAGTGTTCTTGCTGCGATGAGAAAAAATTCTCACTATGATGAGAAAAAAGTCTCATCGCAGTGAGAATTTTTTCTCATCATGGTAAGTATAGTCCTATATATGCGGGAACGGAAATAGGGAATCAGAAGTAGTATCCCAGATTCACATAACAGCTTCCTTTATCAGTCTGATTGGAATATCCGAACGTAATCTCCAATGGACCGAAAATACTGTCCATACCATATCCGGCACTGATACCAAACAGTTGTTTCCCTTTCAGTATTTCGAAGAAGTGACTGTCCGTCAAGCCATAATTACCTGTCAGAGTGAGATAATGAATGCTTCCCATCCGTTGTCTGAGTTTCACGGATGCAATCATGATAGAATTGTTCATCAGTTCCATATTGGTCACACCGGCAAACGGCAGTTGCTGTGGAATGTAGAGTCCGTATACTTCGCCGCCAATGGCATTTTGCAAGGGATAGGCGATGTCTTTTCCAATCAGAACACGACCATAGATGGATGGAATGATAGAAAAACGTCGGGTTACGGGAACTACGCTGGCCCATGAACCGCTCAGTGCGGAGAACGGGGCGTGATCATTATACTGAGCCATATTATCGGTGTAGAGTGAATAGGCAGCTTTGAATTCAGTTCCTTTGGAAGGGAAATATCCCTTGTCGAATGTACTATAGTGTACCTGAGCGAAATAACTCAGGAAATGTTCGGATTCTACATCCAGTCCAATGAGTTCCGGTTTCTTGAAAAGAAAATCTTTGTATTTATAATATTCGAAACGAAGTCCGAGTCCGAAGCGGAGGTTTTTGTACCAGACATCCGAAAAGCCAAATTCAGCTAAATGATACTTGTAAGTAGTGTTATAGGCACGTTCACCTTCATCATAGATGTTGATGTCATTATATTGAAACATATATGAGAAATTGAAATTGCGTTGCTGCATCGGTTCGAGAGTGTAATCGATGCGTGCGGCATATCGCTTTCCTAATCGGCCGGTCAGGGATAATCGGGAAGGAACATGAGTTTTGAGATCCGCTGTGGCATTAATCAGCAGGGATGCTATTTCTTCCGAGTCGAAACGGATGCCCAGATTGATTCTTTTCTCATATTTTTCTTCTAACAAGAAATTAAGGTGGTACCCTTCGGGAGTGTCGGTAAGTGTGTAGCTGGCGCTTGAGTAAGAATGACTGCCACGCAACTGATACACAGCTTGTTCTATCTGCTGAGTGGTAATGTTACTGTTCTCTTTGAGATTACACTTCTTCATCAGCCATTTTTTGTCATCAGCCTCTACGCCGGAGAACGATATATCTGTGACATATACTGTCCGTGAATTGGAAAGAGAAGAGTACGGTCCATGTTGTTTGGGGACATAATTGTCCGGTATACCGATTTCTTTTTTTAAGGCAATCAGGGAATTCCACTGTGCACGTGCGGCTTCTTCGCCCCGACGCATCAGAGAATCGATGGCTGCCGGAGTGAAGCTGGCGGAAGAAAATCCGTCTACATTTACCTTGATATAGGTATCAGTGAGTTCTACATTCTTTTCATGATTGGTTTGGCAAGTGAGATCAACAATCTGCCCCAATATGTCCGGAGCGCTGTTGAGCTTGTCGGCACTTTTCAGCGCATTCTGAACATCGACTCCGATAATAATATCGGCTCCCATTGCTTTGGCCACATCTGCCGGATAATTATTGACAATTCCACCGTCTACCAATATCATACTGTCTTTGCGTACCGGTGTGAATACACCGGGGATGGCCATACTGGCACGCATGGCAGTAGAGAGTACGCCATCATGGAATACGATCTGGTCTCCATTGACTACATTGGCCGATACACAGGCGAAGGGGATCGGTAACTTATTAAAATTGATCGAGTCATGGTAGCCCATTGTCAGATCAGAGAACAGATTGGCAAGATTCTGTCCTTTGATAATTCCTCCGGACATGGCAGCTTTCGGGTTCTTTGTAAAAGGAAGCGAAACAATGTATTTTGCAGAGCGTTCGCGTTCGGTGAGCGACATGGCACTGCGTTTGATACGATCGCTCAAAAGGAAAGTCCAGTCTTGCTTGCGTACCATACTGTCCAGTTGTTCCGGAGTATAACCGATGGCGTAAAGTCCACCGACTATAGATCCCATACTGGTGCCTACTATATAATCGATCGGAATGCCTGCTTCCTCGATGACTTTCAGTGCTTTGATATGTGCCACTCCTTTGGCACCACCGCCACTGAGGACAACGCCGACCTTCTTCCGTTGTTCTTGAGAATAAACAGAAAAAGGTAATATCAGGTACATTGCAAAAACTAATGTTGAAAAGATTTGTTTTTTCATTAGGACATGTTATTGTGTTGATGTACAATATAACTACAAATGTAGGGGATAAATTGTTTAGTTGATGAAACAAGAACTATAAAAAATGTTCTAAAAGTCGGAAATGTGGATAATTTCTACACTTTAAGGATGTTTTCCACACTTCTGTCTTCAAGGGGAAAAACGTAATACGTTGATAATAAACAGATAAGATAAAACAGGATATTTTGGTATGTGTATTGCATAATAGAGTGTAGAACAAACATAAGTTAAATTAAATAATAAGATTCGATATGAGATTATTCTTTTCGAAACATGAGTTGAAACTGAGGAGAAAGAGAACCATTGCTGCTGTAGTATGTATGGTAATTGTGTTGGGAGTGTATTGGATACTGACACGACCTCAGAAGGCTGCACCGGAAATGCCGACAGTGATTGTTGAACCGGTTATAAAAGACGATGTAGAAATATTCGGAGAATATGTGGGGCGTATCCGTGCCCAGCAATTTGTCGAAGTACGTGCCAGGGTAGAAGGCTATCTGGAAAACATGCTTTTTGCCGAAGGCACTTATGTAAATAAGAATCAGGTCCTGTTTGTGATCAATCAGGATCAATATCGTGCGAAAGCCGACAAAGCGCGGGCTCAGTTGAAAAAGGACGAAGCACAGGCATTGAAAGCTGAACGTGACTTGAAACGTATCCGTCCGTTGTACGAACAAAATGCCGCTAGCCAGCTGGATCTGGATAATGCGGAAGCAGCTTATGAAAGCGCTGTTGCGACAGTAGCGATGAGTGAGGCGGACTTGGCGCAGGCTGAACTCGAGTTAGGCTATACTATCGTTCGTTCACCTCTTGCCGGTCATATCAGTGAAAGAAATGTGGATTTGGGAACGTTGGTTGGTCCCGGAGGAAAATCGTTGCTGGCTACAGTTGTAAAGAGTGATACCGTATTGGTCGATTTCAGTATGACGGCACTCGATTATCTGAAAAGTAAAGAACGGAATATTAACCTCGGACAACAGGATTCTACTCGTTCCTGGCAGCCAAATATTACTATTACTTTAGCAGATAATACCGTATACCCCTATAAAGGATATGTTGATTTTGCCGAGCCGCAAGTCGATCCTCAAACGGGTACTTTCTCCGTACGTGCAGAAATGCCTAATCCGAAACAGGTATTGCTTCCGGGACAGTTTACCAAAGTAAAATTGCTATTGGACGTGCGTGAAGGAGCCATCGTTGTTCCGATGAAAGCCGTTACCATTGAAAAAGGAGGCGCTTATATTTATACGATGCGTAAAGATGATACAGTAGAGAAACGCTTTATTGAGTTAGGACCGGAAGTAGGGAATAACGTGGTAGTGGAAAGAGGACTCGCTGTAGGAGAGACAATTGTTGTGGAAGGTTTCCATAAGTTGACACCGGGTATGAAAGTACGGGCAAGTCGGCTGGATAACGCAAAAGGAGAATAATCAATGAAAGTTAGTTTTTTTATAGATAGGCCGGTATTTTCGGCTGTTATCTCTATCGTGATTGTGATTGTCGGGATTATCGGGCTGACCATGCTTCCGGTAGATCAATACCCGCAGATTACACCTCCAGTGGTAAAGATCAGTGCGTCATATCCGGGCGCGAGCGCATTAACTGTGTCGCAGGCGGTAGCTACTCCGATTGAGCAGGAAATCAATGGTACCCCCGGTATGCTTTATATGGAATCAAACAGTTCTAACTCCGGTGGTTTCTCGGCAACGGTTACCTTTGATGTATCTGCCGATCCGGATTTAGCTGCAGTAGAAATTCAAAATCGTGTGAAACTGGCTGAATCCCGTCTTCCGGCGGAAGTGATTCAAAATGGCATTTCCGTGGAAAAACAGGCACCCAGTCAGTTAATGACACTCTGTCTGACTTCTACCGATCCTAAGTTTGATGAAATTTACTTAAGTAACTTTGCTACTATTAATGTGCTTGATGTAATCCGCCGTATTCCGGGTGTGGGACGTGTTTCAAATATCGGTAGCCGTTACTATGCTATGCAGATATGGGTAGAGCCGGATAAGCTGGCTAACTTCGGATTAACCGTACAAGACTTGCAGAATGCCTTAAAAGACCAGAACCGTGAGTCGGCAGCCGGTGTGTTAGGACAGCAGCCGGTACAGGGACTGGATATAACGATCCCTATTACTACTCAGGGACGTCTTTCTACGGTAGGACAGTTTGAGGATATTGTAGTGCGTGCGAATGCCAATGGTTCTATCATTCGATTAAAGGATGTGGCACGTGTATCTTTGGAGGCTTCTTCTTACAATACTGAAAGTGGTATTAATGGTGAGAATGCCGCTGTACTTGGTATTTATATGTTGCCGGGTGCCAATGCGATGGAAGTGGCCGAGAATGTAAAAAAGGCGATGGAAGAGATCAGCGGGAACTTTCCTGAAGGATTGAGCTATGAAATTCCGTTTGATATGACGACGTATATCTCCGAGTCTATTCATGAGGTATATAAAACACTGTTTGAAGCATTGGTACTGGTTGTATTGGTCGTGTATCTGTCTTTGCAGAGTTGGCGTGCTACATTGATCCCGGTAGTAGCGGTGCCTATTTCTTTGATTGGTACTTTTGGATTCATGTTGATTTTTGGCTTCTCTATCAATATATTGACTTTGCTTGGCTTGATTCTTGCCATTGGTATCGTGGTCGATGATGCGATAGTGGTGGTGGAAGGAGTAGAGCATATTATGGAAACGGAGAAGCTAAGTCCTTATGAAGCGACTAAGAAAGCAATGAACGGATTATCAAGCGCGTTGATCGCTACTTCACTGGTATTGGCGGCTGTGTTTGTTCCGGTAAGTTTTTTGAGTGGAATTACGGGACAGTTGTACCGTCAGTTTACGGTGACCATTGTAGTATCTGTACTTATTTCTACCGTCGTTGCCCTGACGCTGAGTCCCGTGATGTGCTCGCTTATTTTAAAACCGGATAGTGGGAAGAAGAAAAATATAGTATTCAGAAAGATCAATGAATGGTTGGGAATTGGAAGCAATAAATATGTAGCTGCTGTCACTCGTACTATCAAACATCCGCGTCGGGTGTTAAGTGCTTTTGGTATGGTATTGATTGCTATTCTGTTGATTCACCGGATCATTCCGACCAGTTTTCTTCCGGTAGAAGATCAGGGATATTTTAAGATTGAACTAGAATTGCCGGAAGGAGCTACATTGGAACGTACCCGTGCTGTAACAGAGCGTGCGATTGCTTATCTGGATAAGAACCCCTACATAGAATATGTACAGAATGTGACGGGAAGCAGTCCGCGTGTGGGCAGTAATCAGGGGCGTGCCGAACTGACTGTCATCTTGAAACCTTGGGAAGAGAGAAAGAGTACCAGTATTGAGAAAATCATGGATACGGTAGAAAAACATTTGAAGGAATACCCGGAATGTAAAGTCTATCTGTCTACTCCTCCGGTCATACCGGGATTGGGTAGTTCCGGTGGTTTTGAAATGCAGCTGGAAGCTCGTGGAGAGGCTACTTTCGACAACTTGGTGGATGCAGCAGATACGTTGATGTATTATGCTTCCAAGCACAAGGAACTGACAGGTTTGTCTTCTTCTTTGCAGTCGGAGATTCCTCAACTTTACTTTGATGTGGACAGAGATAAAGTAAAGATGCTGGGAGTACCTTTGGCAGATGTGTTTTCTACGATGAAAGCTTATACAGGTTCGGTGTATGTGAATGACTTCAATATGTTCAACCGTATTTATAAGGTATACATTCAGGCGGAAGCTCCTTATCGTGAGCATAAAGACAATATCAACCTGTTCTTTGTAAAAGCCTCCAATGGAGCTATGGTACCGCTGACTTCTTTAGGTAATGCTTCTTATACAACAGGTCCGGGAAGTATCAAACGTTTCAATATGTTTACTACTGCTGTCATTCGGGGGACTGCCGCACAGGGATATAGTTCCGGTCAGGCAATGGAGATTATGGAACAGATCGCCCGTGATCATCTTCCAGATAATATCGGATTGGAATGGAGCGGACTTTCTTATCAGGAAAAGCAGGCGGGCGGTCAGACCGGTATGGTCATGGCATTGGTATTCTTGTTTGTCTTTCTCTTCCTTGCCGCACAATATGAAAGTTGGACAGTGCCGATTGCCGTATTGCTGTCTTTGCCTGTAGCGGCTTTAGGAGCCTACCTGGGAGTCTGGGTATGCGGACTGGAGAACGATGTCTATTTCCAGATCGGACTGGTGATGCTTGTCGGGCTTGCCGCTAAGAATGCTATTCTGATTGTAGAGTTTGCTAAAGTACAGGTAGATAAAGGAGAGGACTTGATACAGTCTGCCATTTATGCGGCAAAATTACGTTTCCGTCCTATTCTGATGACTTCTTTAGCATTTGTACTGGGTATGCTTCCAATGGTATTGGCAAGTGGTCCGGGCTCGGCAAGCCGTCAGGCAATTGGTACGGGGGTATTCTTCGGGATGATATTTGCTATCGTGTTTGGTATTATTCTCGTGCCGTTCTTCTTTGTGATGGTATATAAAACAAAGTCGAAAATCTTAAAACATAAGAAATAATGAAACTGAATAAACTATATATTGCTATACTATTGTTTGCAGGAATACTGACTTCCTGCAAAGTAGGCAAGAGCTACGTACGTCCTGACCTTCATTTGCCCGATAGTCTGGCCCAACATCAGGATACGGTCAGCTTTGGAGATAAGGATTGGGAAGAAATCTATACGGATTCTACACTTCGCAGTCTGATAGACCGTGCGTTGGATCACAATAAAGACATGTTGATAGCGGCTGCCCGAATCAAAGAAATGGCGGCTCAGAAACGTATCTCCACCGCTGCACTGCTTCCTGATATCAAAGGAAAAGTGACTGCTGAACGTGAACTTGAGAATCACGGGGGAGATGCTTTTAAGAAATCGGAAACCTTTGAAGCTCAGTTCCTTGTTTCATGGGAACTCGATCTTTGGGGAAATCTGCGATGGGCGCGTTCGGCCAGTATTGCCGAATATTTGCAGTCGGTAGAGGCGCAACGTGCACTTCGGATGACGATTGTGGCGGAAGTGGCACAGGCTTATTATGAACTGGTTGCGCTGGATACGGAACTGGATATTGTCAAGCAGACTTTAAAAGCCCGTGAAGAAGGGGTGCGCCTGGCACGTATCCGTTTTGAAGGAGGATTGACTTCGGAGACTTCTTATCGTCAGGCTCAGGTGGAGCTGGCACGTACAGCCACTTTGGTTCCTGATTTAGAACGTAAAATCTCGCTGAAAGAGAATGACATTGCTTTTCTGGCCGGAGAATACCCTAATCGCATCGCCCGTTCCCGACTGCTTCAGGAATTCAATTTTCCGGAAACACTTCCGATAGGGATGCCATCTACTTTGTTGGAACGCCGTCCCGACATACGTCAGGCAGAGCAGAAGTTGATTGCTGCCAATGCCAAAGTAGGGGTAGCTTATACGAATATGTTTCCTCGTCTCGCCCTGACAGGTGGTTTCGGTACTGAGAGTACGTCTTTGTCCGAACTTTTAAAATCTCCTTATGCTGTTATGGAAGGGGCTTTATTGACTCCTATTTTTGGCTGGGGAAAGAACCGTGCTGCATTGAAAGGCAAAAAGGCAGCTTATGAGGCGGAACTACATAGTTATGAGAAATCAGTTTTAACTGCTTTCAAGGAAACACGTAATGCGATTGTCAACTTTAATAAGATAAAAGAGGTGTATGCTCTTCGTGCCAATCTGGAACGTTCGGCTAAGAGTTATATGGACTTGGCTCAGTTGCAATACATTAATGGAGTAATCAATTATTTGGATGTTCTGGATGCCCAGCGTGGTTATTTTGATGCACAAATTGGTCTGAGTAACGCTATTCGTGATGAATTGATAACCGTAGTGCAGCTTTATAAAGCACTGGGTGGTGGCTGGAAGCAATAGCATCTGTACCGGTGTCACGAAATAAAATGAGAGCTTCTCTTTCATAATTCGAGGAAAAATGCGAAATTTGCAACGCTTTTCAAGTTTGACAAGAAACTTACTAACACCTTTAAATAAAAATAAAGAAAATGACTAAAAGTGCATTGCAAATCGCAAGGGCTGCTTATCAGCCCAAACTTCCGAAAGCATTGGCAACAGGAGCCGTTAAAGCTGTAGCAGGTTCTGCTACTCAATCTGTAGCCGATCAGGAAGCTATCAAAGCATTATTCCCTAACACGTACGGAATGCCGTTGATTACATTCGAAGCAGGTGAAGCTGTTCAACTTCCTGCCATGAACGTAGGTGTAATCCTTTCCGGTGGACAGGCTCCGGGCGGACACAATGTAATCTCTGGTTTGTTCGACGGTATCAAAAAACTGAATCCGGAAAATAAGCTGTACGGCTTTATTTTGGGACCCGGCGGTCTGGTAGACCACAACTATATGGAACTGACTGCCGACATCATCGACGAATACCGTAATACAGGTGGTTTCGATATCATTGGTTCGGGACGTACAAAGCTGGAAACTGAAGCTCAATTTGAAAAGGGATTGGAGATTATCAAGGAACTGGGCATCAAAGCATTGGTAATCATCGGTGGTGATGACTCTAATACAAATGCCTGCGTATTGGCTGAGTATTACGCTGCTAAAAAGTACGGTGTGCAGGTAATCGGTTGTCCGAAAACGATCGACGGTGACTTGAAGAACGATATGATTGAAACTTCCTTCGGTTTTGATACAGCTTGCAAGACTTATGCGGAAGTGATTGGTAACATTCAACGTGACTGTAACTCAGCTCGTAAATACTGGCACTTTATTAAGTTGATGGGTCGCTCGGCTTCTCACATCGCATTGGAATGTGCTTTGCAGGTACAGCCTAACGTATGTATTGTTTCTGAAGAAGTAGAAGCAAAAGATATGTCTCTGGATGATGTAGTGACATCTATCGCTAAAGTGGTGGCCGACCGTGCTGCACAGGGAAATAACTTCGGTACAGTGCTGATCCCGGAAGGATTGGTTGAATTTATTCCGGCAATGAAGCGTCTGATTGCTGAGTTGAACGACTTCCTGGCTGCTAATGCAGAAGAGTTCTCTCAGATTAAGAAGTCTCACCAGCGTGATTATATCATCCGTAAGTTGTCTCCGGAAAACTCTGCTATCTATGCAAGTCTGCCGGAAGGTGTAGCTCGCCAGTTGACACTGGATCGTGACCCGCACGGAAACGTTCAGGTATCACTGATCGAAACAGAAAAACTGTTGTCTGAAATGGTAGCTACCAAATTGGCTGCATGGAAAGAAGATGGCAAATACGTAGGTAAGTTTGCTGCTCAGCACCACTTCTTCGGTTACGAAGGACGTTGCGCCGCTCCGTCAAACTTCGATGCTGATTACTGCTATTCTTTGGGTTACACAGCTTCTATGTTGATTGCCGACGGTAAGACTGGCTATATGTCTTCTGTACGTAACACAACTGCTCCTGCTGCTGAATGGATTGCCGGTGGTGTGCCTATCACGATGATGATGAATATGGAACGCCGTCACGGTGAAATGAAACCGGTTATCCAGAAGGCATTGGTGAAACTGGATGGTGCTCCTTTTAAAGCATTCGCTGCACAACGTGACCGTTGGGCTGTTGAAACGGATTATGTATATCCGGGTCCGATCCAGTACTTTGGTCCTACGGAAGTTTGCGACCAGGCAACTAAAACTTTGCAACTGGAACAAGCTAAATAAGTAAACTTCACAGAGTTGTTGTATCAAGCAACGTTGTGATGAAGAGTTATTCAGGCACGGATTACGCAGATTAACACGGTTTTAAGAAATAGTATGCTAAAACTGTGTAATCCGTGTAATCCGTGCCTATCTTTCATATATTTATTCATCAAAACAAATGTCGTCACGTAATAATCCGATTTCTGCTGTCCAAAAGAAAAGAACAGTTGCCACTACCAGAAAAAAGGGGACCGTTTCTTCTTCCAAACCTTCCCGTGCCCAGAAAAAGGCACCGATGAAGCATGGTTATTCGATGTCCGGCTGGCTTCGCAATTTATTGGCTGTGGTGATTATCGGTTGTTTCTCCGTCATTTTCTATTATTTCTTTCTTCGTCCTTATGCCTATCGGTGGAAACCTTGCAATGGCATGAAGGAATACGGAGTCTGCATTCCTTCCGGATATGACATTCATGGGATTGACATTTCTCATTATCAAGGAAAAATAGACTGGGGAAGACTTTTACAAAATAAGCAGACGGCTACTCCTTTGCATTTCATCTTTATGAAAGCGACTGAAGGAGGAGATCATAACGATACTACATTCGAAGCCAATTTTGTAAACGCACGTAATCATGGTTTTATTCGTGGCGCTTATCATTTCTATATTCCCGGTACAGATGCTTTGAAACAAGCGGATTTCTTTATCCGCACAGTTAAACTGGATTCCGGTGACCTGCCCCCGGTACTCGATGTGGAAGTGACCGGACGAAAAGAGAAAAAAGAATTGCAGCAAGGCATTAAGCGTTGGCTGGATCGTATAGAATCCCATTATGGAGTGAAGCCCATTCTTTATACTTCTTATAAATTCAAGACCCGTTATCTGGACGATTCTATTTTTAATGCTTATCCTTACTGGATTGCCCACTATTATGTCGATTCAGTGAAATATCAGGGTAAATGGCATTTCTGGCAACATACGGACGTTGGAAACGTACCGGGTATTAAAGAGGATGTAGACCTCAATGTATTCAACGGGACCTTAGAGGAACTCAAAAAGTTGACAATTAAGTAGCGGGTACGTTTCTTGTCATACAACTAATCTCTTCTTTCATTTGTTATAATCGTATTATTACTAAAAAGATACGATTATGAAATTTGATATAGCTATTATTGGTGGTGGCCCTGCTGGTTATACAGCTGCCGAAAGGGCGGGAGCTAACGGACTAAAAGCCGTTTTGTTTGAAAAAAAGGCAATAGGAGGAGTGTGTCTGAATGAAGGATGTATTCCTACTAAAACATTGCTATATTCTGCTAAAATACTGGATAGCATTAAGACTGCTTCCAAATATGGAATCTCAGCGGAGTCTCCTTCCTTTGACTTATCCAAAATCATGAGCCGGAAAGATAAAACAGTGAAGATGTTGACAGGTGGAGTGAAGATGACTGTTAATTCTTATGGTGTGACGATTGTAGAAAAAGAAGCGGTGATAGAAGGAGAATCCGGCGGACTGATTCGGATTGCTTGCGATGGAGAAAAGTACGAGGTCAAATATTTATTGGTTTGCACCGGTTCTGATACAGTAATTCCTCCGATACCCGGATTGTCAGAGGTTAGTTACTGGACTTCCCGAGAGGCACTGGAGATAAAAGAACTTCCCAAAACATTGGTGATTATTGGTGGCGGAGTAATCGGTATGGAGTTTGCCTCATTCTTTAACAGTATGGGGGTGAAGGTACATGTCGTTGAAATGATGCCGGAGATTTTGGGTGTAATGGATAAGGAAACCAGCGGTATGCTTCGCTCGGAATATGCAAAGCGCGGAGTCACTTTCTATTTGAATACTAAAGTGGTGGAAGTGAAGCTTGGTGGAGTTGTGATTGAAAAAGAAGGAAAGTCCTCAACGATTGAAGCGGAAAAGATATTGCTTAGCGTAGGGCGTAAGGCAAATTTGGACAAAGTCGGACTGGATAAACTGAATATAGAACTTTATCGGAATGGGGTAAAAGTTGATGAACATTTATTGACTTCTCACCCGAGGGTATACGCTTGTGGAGATATTACGGGGTATTCCTTGCTGGCACATACGGCAATTCGTGAAGCGGAAGTAGCTGTCAACCACATTTTAGGAGTGGAAGATCAGATGAACTATCATTGTGTTCCGGGAGTCGTTTATACAAATCCGGAAGTAGCCGGAGTGGGTAAGACGGAAGAGGAATTGATTCAATTGGGGCTACCTTATCGGGTTACTAAACTACCGATGGCATATTCCGGCCGGTTTGTTGCGGAGAATGAACAGGGGAATGGTATCTGCAAGTTGATTCAGGATGAGGAAGGGCATATCATAGGTTGTCATATAATCGGGAATCCTGCATCAGAACTGATTGTTATAGCCGGTATTGCTATCCAGAAGGGATATACAATCGAAGAATTCCAGAAGAGTGTATTTCCACATCCTACGGTTGGGGAGATTTACCATGAGCTACTCTTCTCATAAGTAATTCTTTTGAAAGAATAAGGAGTATACATTATGGTTCGTTGTATTCATAGTCCTTTCACCGATATTTACTTCCATTTGGCGGCAGAAGAATATCTGTTGAAGCAGGGAGCTGATGATGTTTTTATGCTTTGGCAGGATACGCCTTCTGTGGTGATGGGCAAACATCAACGTGTACAGTCGGAAGTGGACCGGGAGTGGGCGGAACTGCAACAGATTCATATTGCCCGTCGATTTTCGGGAGGAGGAACGGTATATCATGATTTGGGCAATGTCAATTTGACTTTTATTGAGACAGTGTCCCGTCTGCCTGATTTCAAGACATATCTTCATCGCGTATTGGAATTTTTCGTTTCAATTGGCTTAACTGCCGAAGGAGATGAACGACTGGGCATCTATCTGCATGGCTTGAAGATATCGGGGAGTGCTCAATGTGTATATAAAAATAGAGTTCTGTATCATTGTACTTTACTCTATGATACGGATATGACCATATTGAATAAGGTTTTAAATCCGGAAGGAAAAATAGAAGAAAAAGAATCAGTGCCTGTATATGCCGTTCCTTCTGTCCGAAGTGCGGTCACTAATATTTCCAACTACTTGCCTATGGAGACGATTGAGGATTTCAAAAAGACTGTTTTCCAATATTTTAGTAAGGGGCAATCGGCTGTTGCTTTCAATGAATGGGAGCTAGGGGTTATTGACAAACTTCGGAAAGAAAAATATATCCGGGACGAATGGATATTCAGCCGCTGAAGTCCGGTTAAAAATACTTTAACTTAAAACTTTCTATTTCAGCGGGTTGTTTTAATATATCAAGGTTGAATAATAAATTTACTGTCTATGTCAAGATTCGAAATAAAAATGCCCAAGTTGGGCGAGAGTATAACCGAAGGGACTATTGTTTCTTGGTCTGTAAAAGTGGGGGATATCATTCAGGAAGACGATGTTCTCTTCGAAGTAAATACTGCAAAAGTCAGTGCGGAAATTCCTTCTCCGGTAGCCGGGAAAGTAGTGGAAATTCTATTTAAAGAAGGTGATACGGTTGCTGTTGGTACTGTGGTTGCTGTTGTGGATATGGGAGGAGAGGAAGATGATTCTTCTCAGGAGAATGTTAGTGATTCTCATGAAAAAGTATTTGCAGAGTCTGAGATTCAGAAGGGAAATCAGGAATCTATTGAGACAAAAGAGGAACGCTGGTATTCTCCTGTTGTCATTCAGTTGGCACGGGAAGCTAAAATTCCGAAAGAGGAACTGGATTCCATACAAGGTACAGGATACGAAGGGCGGTTGAGTAAGAAAGATATCAAAGATTATATTGATAGAAAGAAAAGAGGACTTTCCGGAACGCCGGAGCCTGCACCGTCTGTGCCCTCTGCATCGTCTCCAAAAACGGCATCACCGGTAGGCAGTGCACCTGCTGTATCTGCAAGTGTTGCACCTGTAACAACAGCACCCGCTGCTGTTGTATCATTCGCGGCGTCCAACATTCCGGGAGTGGAGGTGAAAGAAATGGACCGGGTTCGCCGTATCATTGCAGATCATATGGTTATGTCAAAGAAAGTATCTCCGCACGTAACCAATGTTGTGGAGGTCGATGTTACTAAACTGGTTCGCTGGCGTGAAAAGAATAAAGATGCTTTCTTCCGCCGCGAAGGAGTGAAGTTGACATATATGCCTGTAATAACAGAGGCTGTAGCAAAAGCACTGTCCACCTATCCTCAGGTAAATGTATCGGTCGACGGCTACAATATCCTGTTTAAGAAGCATATTAATGTGGGCATTGCTGTTTCTTTGAATGATGGTAACTTGATTGTTCCTGTGGTACATGATGCCGATCATTTGAATCTTAACGGATTGGCTGTTGCCATCGATTCATTGGCAATCAAAGCGCGTGACAACAAATTAATGCCTGAAGATATTGATGGAGGTACATTTACTATTACCAATTTCGGTACTTTTAAGAGCCTTTTCGGCACACCGATCATAAATCAGCCTCAGGTAGCTATCTTGGGAGTGGGATACATTGAGAAGAAACCGGCTGTCATAGAGACACCGGAAGGAGATACAATTGCCATCCGTCATAAAATGTACCTGTCTCTTTCTTACGATCACCGTGTGGTAGATGGTATGCTGGGGGGCAACTTCCTGCATTTTATCGCCGATTATCTGGAGAACTGGGAAGGTTGATACTTGATTATTTTATTCATTAAGAATTGCATTAACCATGAAAAAGAAATATGATATAAAGACAACAGATGTAGAAACCCTGAAAAAATGGTATCATCTGATGACACTAGGGCGTGCTTTGGACGAAAAGGCACCATCTTATCTGTTACAATCACTAGGCTGGTCTTACCATGCTCCTTATGCCGGGCATGATGGAATCCAGCTGGCTATTGGTCAGGTTTTCACACTTGGAGAGGACTTTCTGTTTCCTTATTACCGTGATATGCTGACTGTACTTTCTGCCGGAATGACAGCCGAAGAGGTCATATTGAACGGTATTTCAAAAGCGACTGATCCGGGTAGTGGCGGTCGCCATATGTCCAATCACTTTGCCAAACCGGAGTGGCATATTGAGAACATTTCTTCTGCTACCGGCACACATGACCTGCATGCAGCTGGTGTAGCGAGAGCAATGGTATATTATGGTCACAAAGGAGTGGCAATAACTTCACACGGCGAATCCGCCACTTCCGAAGGATTTGTTTACGAAGCTATTAATGGAGCCAGTCTGGAACGTCTTCCGGTGATCTTTGTTATTCAGGATAACGGATATGGCATTTCCGTACCTAAATCGGAACAAACTGCCAACCGTAAAGTTGCCGAAAACTTTTCCGGCTTTAAGAATTTGAAAATCATCTACTGCAACGGAAAAGATGTTTTTGATTCTATGAATGCTATGAGCGAAGCTCGTGAATATGCGATCAACACCCGTAATCCAGTGATAGTACAAGCCAATTGTGTTCGTATCGGTTCTCACTCCAATTCAGATAAACATACCTTATACAGGGATGAAGATGAACTGGAATATGTGAAAGAGGCAGATCCTTTGATGAAATTCCGACGGATGTTATTACGTTACAAACGTTTGACGGAAGAGGAATTGCAACAAATTGAAGTCGAGGCTAAAAAAGAACTGTCTGCTGCCAATCGTAAAGCGTTGGCAGCTCCTGATCCCGATCCTAAGAGTATTTATGACTTTGTGATGCCCGAACCTTATCAACCTCAGAAGTATAAAGAGGGGACTCATCAGGAAGAAGGGGAGAAAACTTTCCTTGTAAATGCTATTAATGAAACTTTAAAAGCTGAGTTCCGACATAATCCGGATACCTTTATTTGGGGACAGGACGTAGCAAACAGAGAAAAAGGGGGAGTTTTTAATGTGACCAAAGGGATGCAGCAGGAGTTCGGTGAAGCACGTGTGTTCAGTGCACCTATTGCCGAAGATTATATTGTAGGTACGGCCAACGGAATGAGTCGCTTCGACCCTAAAATTCACGTGGTGATAGAAGGGGCGGAATTTGCCGACTACTTCTGGCCTGCTGTAGAACAATATGTAGAGTGTACACATGAATATTGGCGCAGCAATGGTAAGTTTGCACCGAATATTACTTTGCGACTGGCTTCCGGAGGATATATCGGTGGTGGATTATATCATTCTCAAAATATAGAAGGTGCACTGACTACCTTGCCAGGTGCACGTATCGTTTGTCCTTCTTTTGCTGATGATGCAGCCGGACTGTTGCGTACCAGTATGCGTTCTAAAGGATTTACGCTGTTTTTGGAACCGAAGGCATTATATAATTCGGTAGAAGCAGCTGCCGTTGTTCCCGAGGATTTTGAAGTTCCTTTCGGAAAGGCACGTGTTCGCCGTGAAGGAACAGATTTGAGTATTATAACTTATGGTAATACTACTCATTTTTGTCTACATGCGGCTGAACGGCTGGAAAAAGAAGGAGGATGGAAAGTTGAAGTCATCGATATCCGTTCGTTGATGCCATTAGATAAAGAGGCGATTTTTGAATCAGTGAAGAAGACTAGCAAGGCATTGGTTGTTCACGAAGATAAAGTGTTTTCAGGCTTTGGGGCAGAGCTGGCAGCCATGATTGGTTCGGAAATGTTCCGGTATTTGGATGGTCCGGTACAACGTGTCGGTTCTACTTTCACTCCGGTTGGCTTTAATCCTATTCTGGAGAAAGAAATTTTGCCGGATGAAGCGAAAATATATGAAGCTGCCAAAAAGGTGCTGGAATATTAATCGAATAAAATGGAGGTATAGTTTATGAAAAAGATTGGTTTGTTTTATGCCACCAAAGCTGATAAGACTACTTGGGTGGCAGAGAAGATTCAGAAAGAATTTGGAAAAGATAAGCTAGAGGTTGTTGCTATAGAACAGGCGTGGCAGAATGATTTTACAGCATATGATTGTTTTATAGTAGGCGCTTCTACCTGGTTTGATGGGGAACTCCCAACCTATTGGGATGAACTCTTGCCGGAACTTAGGACGCTGAATCTAAAAGGGAAAAAAGTTGCCATCTTCGGATTGGGTGATCAGATACGTTATCCCGAAAACTTTGCAGATGGCATCGGACTGCTTGCCGAGGTATTTGAAGGAGATGGGGCCACATTGGTCGGTTTTACTTCTTCCGAAGGATATACTTTTGAACGTTCCCGGGCACTGCGCGGAGATCGGTGGTGTGGCTTGGTGGTAGATCTGGATAATCAGTCTGAGCAGGCGGAAAAGAGAATCAGGGAATGGTGTGAACAGGTAAAGAAGGAATTTGAATGATGTTGCCTGTGCTATGTGATTGAAAAAATAATAAGATAGCTGCGGTGATATCGCTATACTCCTTTTTTAGTATTGAGGGACATATTGCAAGAGATGCTGATCTCGTGCAGTATCAGATGAACATCTCTTGTGTGACAAGATGGGTATGTGGTACTGTACAAAATCAGCATCTCCTGTATTTTATAGTCTGAGACTGATAAAAATGTCTTAAAGATAAATTGCAAATAGCTAACCTTTGCAGACGAACTTAACCTCTGCCCAGCGATTTTTCTCCTTATAATGGACGAAAACCAGCCCATTTTTTTCTGCCTCTTCTCGGATAGCATGAATATCATCTATGTAGAACCCACTCATATAGAGTTCGGACCCCGGATGCATACAGGCAATGTAGTGTCTCATGTCGTTCAGCAGAATGTTCCGGTTAATGTTAGCGATAATCACATCAAAAGGACCTTTACCGACAAGTGATGAAGCATCTCCTTGCGAAACTGCAATTTCGTTTACACCGTTCAGTTCGATGTTTTCAATAGAGTTGCGTACACACCATTCATCAATATCGATGGCAGTACAGGGACGGGCACCTCTCATGCGTGCAAGTATGGCAAGGATCGAAGTTCCGCAACCCATGTCCAGCAGGGATTTGTCTTTTAGTTCGCTGTCCAGCAACTCTTCGATGATGAGGCTTGTCGTTTCATGATGTCCTGTGCCGAAAGCCATTTGCGGGTTTATTACAATATCATATTCTGCTTTCGGAACATCATGGTGGAATGTACTGTGAATTACACACCGGTCTCCGATAACAATCGGTTGGAAGAAATTCTTTTCCCATTCTTCATTCCAGTCCTTGTCTTCTGCCTCAGTGTAAGTATAGGTGATTTCTGTATCGGGCAGTGGAAAGTCTGCGATAGCATTTTTAATACTTGTTTCGTCACACAAGGATTGTTGAATATATGCGGTAAGTCCGCCTTCACATTCCATAAAACTCTCAAATCCGGCTTCACCAAGGACGGCTGCCAATACATCGTTCACCGTTTCGGTGCAGGGATGTGTACGGAATACAAATTCAAAGTATTTCATAATCTTTCTTTATTCTGAATAATGTGCAAAGATACTCAAAAAACGAATTATTAGCTAAGTAATTGTGTTAAGTATATGCTGCTATTGTTTTTTTGTATCTTTGTGTGAACGGTCGATAGGCAGAACCTGTTTGATAAAGAAACATGAACAAAAGAACATTCGTATTATTATTGGGCTTGGCTACGTATTTATTTACGGGTTTAGGGAATGCTGTCAATGCCCAATCCATTCATAAACTACCTCATTTATTATCTCTCTCAAATCGTAATCTGATTTATTCCACTACTTCCGTATGGAAAGATTCTATCTTGGCATTATGTGCGGAGGTAGAACAGGAAGCTTGGGAGTCAGAAGATTGGAATACTGCATTCCTGGCGGCACAGATAAAAGTCAATGCTACCTGTCTGAAAGGAGGAACAGGCGAGGCGATTGTTCAGGCGCAGGAGATGTATGAAAAGGCTAAACTGTTAAATTCATCACGGGGAAGAGCCTTGTCATTGCAGGCTATTGGGGATACTTATATGCATACAGGGCTTTATGCATTGGCAGTTGAGACGTTTCTGTCAGCCGAAGCAGAATTACAAAATAATAATGATGCCTTTATAAAGCTTCGCTTAGTTATTCAGCAGATTTATGCTTATTTGAAAATGAATGAGGTGGAGAAGGCAATGGAGTATCTGGATATAGCCGAGAGGCTTCTCCCTCAAAATTTAATAGGGAAAGAAGACTTTGAATTCTATATCCAGTCGTATCGCACACTAGGATATATTCAGGTTGGAAATAAAGAATTGGTTGAGAAATATTGGGAAAAGGCGACGAACTTGCAAAGAACAAATGAGTACTTGTCCGAATTATCACTGGATTTATATATCAGCTATTATCTTTTTCAGAAAAACTATACGAAGGCAGTTACTTTATATGATTCCCTGATTGTAGCTACAAAAGAAAGAGGGAATCTATATGAATATAAGAATGCTTTGCAGTCGAAAGGAGCTTTGTTGCATATTTTAGAAGACTTGCAACAGGCCGCTGTGCTTTATCATGAGGTGAAGGAGTTGAATCGCTCTTTAGAAACGGAACGTTTTGCAGAAGCTTTGGATTCCATACGTTCAACGTATATAGCCGATCGTATGAAATTGGAGAATGCGGAGGTATATGACGGGCTGTTGGCACGGATCATATGTTATACTCTCATTGTGCTTGTTATCATCGGAATATTAATTGTAGTGATTAAAAGAAATAATAAGGAATTAGACAAGTCACGCGTAAGATTGTCTGAAGCAAATGAGAGAGCTAAGCGGTCTATTTTATCTAAAAGTATGTTCCTCTCAAACATGACGCATGAAATCCGGACACCGTTGAATGCTATTGTCGGGTTTTCGGAAGTTCTTTCGTCTATGGGAGATGCAATTGATGATGAGACAAGGCAAATGTGTGGAGATAGTATCAGGCAAAATGCACAATTATTGCATAAACTAATCAATGATGTGATGGAATTGTCCGAACAAGAGGAGAACAATATGTCATTTAACTTAGAACGGCACGAAGTTGTAGCCTTATGTCAAAGAACCATAGAAACGATTGAAAAAGTAAAGCGGACTTCAGCAGAAATTGTATTTCATACATCGTTGAATGAATTGGTTTTAAAAACAGATAGTACCCGTTTGCAGCAAGTTCTGATTAATCTGTTGATTAATGCTACGAAATTTACTCCGAAGGGACCATTGCCCTTTTGCTTGATATCGATACCGAAAAGCAAGAGGCTGTCTTTACTGTGGAGGATACGGGGTGTGGTATTCCTTTGGATAAGCAGCCTGCTATCTTTTCTCGTTTTGAGAAGTTACATGAGGGAATTCAGGGTAGTGGAATCGGACTTTCTCTTTGTCGGTTTATTGTGGAACACCTGAAAGGGAAAATCTGGATTGATCCGAAATATACCTCCGGTGCAAGATTTGTATTTACACATCCGTTAGAAAATGATAGCCATGAGAATGAATAAAATAATATTATTGTTATCTTGGATGTTCCTTGGGGGGGTGGCGTATGTATACGCAGGTGATAGCAGTGCGAAAGAAATATTGATGCAAAAGTTGGAATCAACGGGACATGATACTTTACGATTGAAAACGTTATGCGAACTGGTTGATGTTTGCAAACCGGAACCAATCGTTAGAAAACAATATGTTGACGAACTATTGAAAGAAGCCGAGTCTCAAAAGGATAATCTTTATAAATGTCGTGCCTACCTATATCATATTTATATATGCTTCAATGAGAATAATCGGGAAGAACTTCGAAAGTGGCTTGATTTATTGGTGCCTTTAGCTAAGAAAGAAAAGTATTACGATTTAGTCTTTTTGGGAGAACAATGTGACATTGATTTATTAGTATTGAATGAGAGTTTTGAAGAGCTTGAAGACCGAGCTACGGATATGTTGCACGAAGCTCAGGCATTGAAGAATAATAAAGGCATTGTATTGGCATACCAAAGTATAGCATGAGCTTATCGTGTGACCGGTAGAGTGAAACAAGCTGGTGATATGCTGGAAAAGGCTTATGCTCAATCTCTGGAATTTAATGATTATACAATATCTGCTGATATAAATAATAGCCTGATAATGGTATATAAACTGCTTAAAGATTATCCCGGTCTGTTGAAATGCATACAGGAACGGGAGAGAATCATTCAGAATGAGATTCGCAGGCAACCGGATATGGAGCAAATGTTGCATCTTGATTTTTTTTATTTATATGTATCTTATGCCGAATATTATTTTGCAATGGGAGATTTGCCAAATGCAAAGAAGTATATTCAGTTGACCGATAAATATTATTCTGACAGATATTTTGTTAATAAATTGAGATACTACGAGATAAATAAAGCCTATTATGCGGCAACGGAGCAATGGGATGAGGCGATAGCCTGTGTGGATTCTCTTATTATCGGTTATCGAAAAGTTGACTATTCTTATTATAATAATGCATTACTCGATAAAGCTGATATTTTTCTGGATATGGAAGATTACGAACGTGCCTTGCCGCTGTATGAAAAGGCATTAAAGGCTAATGATTCAATTTCTGTTTCGATATACAACAAGCAGGTCAATTTTATTCGGAATACCCATGCTACAGAGAAAATCCAGTTGCAGACTTTACGTTTCCGTTATTATATAAGCATGTCCGTATTAATTTTGATGGCGGTGATCATTATTGTTTTATTAATTTTTTCCATTCTTAAATATCGTATCAACAGAGAACTGCGCAAGTCAGAAAGAAAAATGCGACGAATAGCCCAGGAAGTAGAAAAGGTAAATAAGGTAAAGGAATCATTTATTTCTAATATGAATAATGCGATACGGGAACCGTTGACGGAAGTTGTGGACTGCTCTCTGGCATTGGCTTCTGATAAAGAATTCACTGATGAGCAGAAGAACCGCGCCGCAGGTGTTATATCTAAAACGGCTACAGAATTATCTCAATTAATAAATGATATACTCGATCTATCCCGTTTAGAAGCAGGTATGATGAAGTTTCAGACAGCGGAGTTGTATTTTAATACTTATCTGGAAGAAGCTATCGGGACGGCTTCTGTTAATAAAGAGTTACAGATAAATAATAAATTGGAACAAGGTGTTAATTACTTGATTCGTTATGATGGAAACTGGTTGTTCAGACTTATGAAGACAGTGTTTATTCCAGTTGATGAGGTACCACGTGAGCCATTGAGAATTCTGATAGAAACGAATATGGTTAAGAATGAGATTATGGTTACTGTATATAATTCTATTTTTATCACCACTTCTCCTGTACAGAACATTGTGATTCAAAGTGAAATGAATCGTATGCTTGTGGAGCATTTCGGAGGAGCCTGGATTGTAAATGAGGAATATGTACAGTTTACTATTCCATTTGTTTGATAGACTGATTGCGGCAGTCTTGATATAACAAAATAATCTTTCCCCTTCATAAAAGTCGTGAAAATAGGGATTTCCCTATAATCGTTTGGGGAAAATCTCCCCTAAGTGGTAAATCTCTTCCTTATCTTTGTAATGTGAATAAGTTTAAGTAATTACATAAACCGAGATGATATGAAAAAGATTGTTTATTTCTTGCTAATTGCTTTATGCCTCCCTATAGGCTTGATGGCACAAAGCGTTGATGACGACCTTTATTTCGTACCTTCTAAAGACAAGCAGGAGAAGAAAGAAACGACTCCAGTGAAGAAGGAACCGAAAAAGCAAGTCACGACCAACATCTATACATCACCGGGCACTACTGTTGTTGTTCAGGACCGTAAGGGAAACACACGGGATGTAGATGAATATAACCGTCGTTATGATGCAAAGGATAATGAATTCGTATTGGATAACGATACCTTATACATAAAAGAGAAAGATCAGCCGGATTTGGATGGAGAATGGGTAACTGGTGAATTCAATGGTACACAGGATGACTATGAATATGCCGAACGCATAATCCGTTTCCGTAATCCGCGTTTTGCTATCAGCATTAGCAGTCCTCTATATTGGGATGTAGTTTACGGACCTAATTCATGGGACTGGAATGTATATACTGATGGCATGTATGCTTATGCTTTCCCGACATTCAGTAATCCTCTTTGGTGGGATTGGCGTTACAACTCTTACGGTTGGGGATGGAACTATGGTTGGGGATGGAATCGTCCTTACTATGGCTGGGGATATTACCCGGGTTCATGGGGCGGCTGGTATGGTGGCTACTGGGGTGGCTACTGGGGTGGCTTCTATGGCGGCGGTGGCTATTGGGGACATCATCACCACTGGGGTGGTGGTCCTAGCTGGGGCTGGGGCGGTGGAGGCGGCAGCCATTGGGCTGGCAACTCATATACAAATCGTCGTTCTTATGCTCCTAACAGATCAATCTCTACCTCTCGTCGTTCAGATTATAACCGTTCACAGACTCGTAGAGCAACAAGTGTAACTTCGGGCAATCGTACCAGTACGACAGGACGGGTAGTTTCAAGAAGAGAGTCTGCCGTACGTTCAGGAGTAAGTACTCGCTCAGACGCATCTTCTTCAAGAAGGAGTACCTATACACGCCCAAGTAGTACTCGGAGTAGTTCTACCTATAATAGTACACGAGGAAGTAGCAGTACACGTAGTTCGTCTACATATTCTCCTTCTTCTTCATCGAGAAGAACTAGTTCTTCTACTTATAATAGAGGAAGTTCTACATCACCTTCACGTACTTATTCAGGAGGAAGCAGTACACGTAGTAGTTCTTCATCTACTCGTAGCTATACTCCTAGCAGTAGTAGCAGTTCTCGCTCAAGTGGTAGCTATTCATCAGGAAGTTCTTCTTCCCGTTCCAGTGGCGGTAGCTATTCTTCTGGTGGTAGTTCATCTCGTTCTAGTAGTGGAAGTAGTGGCGGTGGCGGGTCTTCCAGCAGAAGTAGCAGACGATAAAGTTGAGTAATATTCAAATGAATAATTTAAGATTATGAAAAAGATAATAACATTAGCATGTGCTCTATCTTGTATAATAGGTGCTAGTGCGCAATCTATATATGATGCTGCAAAGTTAGCTGAAAAGGATTTGAATGGTACTGCCCGTTTCGTAGGAATGGGCGGAGCAATGGGAGCCTTAGGAGGTGACATTACTACAATGGGGACAAATCCTGCCGGTATTGGTATATATAGAAGTAACGATGTGATGACTTCATTTAGTTTCTCTGCTTATGGTGCAGAAAGTAAATATGACAGAGAAACTTTTAATAATGATAAGAATCGGTGGTCGTTTGATAACATTGGCTTTGTTTTCTCTACCAAAGTTGGTAATGAAACTCCATTGCGTTATGTGAATTTTGGTTTCAATTACAAACGTTCGAAGTCATTGTATAAGAATATGTCAATGGCTGGATTTATGGGCGTATATGGTGATAGACCTGTATCACAGGCTAACTACATGGCGCAACAGGCTACTGACGCTGCAAAGTATGTTTGGGATTCATATAGAGAACCTCTGGACTATAGTAACAGAAATATCTATAGTGATAATGAAGCGGGATGGCTAGGAGCAATAGGATTTCAAGGTGGAATGATAGAGAAGGATAGTAAAGATGAAAATTTATATCATCCGTTAAATTATGGAGAACCTTATTCAGTTTTCAATTCTAGAGAACAAGGCGGAGTTGGAGAATATGATTTTAATATTGCTTTTAATATTAGTGATCGTGTTTATTTAGGTGTGACTGTCGGAGCCTATGACGTTAATTATAAAAAGTACTCAGGCTATGATGAATCGTATGATAATGATGAAGGTTATTTACTGGATAGCTATAGCAAGATCAAAGGATCGGGATTTGATATAAAGCTGGGAGCGATCATTCGTCCCTTTGAGAATTCTTCTTTCCGAGTTGGTTTTGCCGTACATACACCGACTTTTTATAAGTTGACTTATGCAACAAGTGCTCGTATGACTACTGATTACAAAGCGTCAACAGGTGATTGGGATCGTATAATCGTAGATACTTATGATTATGTAGGCGATATGGAACGGGATTACCGCTTGAATACTCCATGGACATTTAATGTAAATATGGGATATACAGTTGGAAATTCTTTAGCTTTGGGTGCAGAATATGAATATGAAGATTATTCTACAATGAAGTTTAAGTATCCCGGTAATGAAGGAGGAGGAGATATGGAATTTGAGACAGCTGAAGCTAAGAACTGTCTGAAAGGTACACATACATTCCGTTTAGGAGCCGAATATAAAGTAATTCCTCAATTTGCATTCCGTTTAGGATATAACTATACGTCATCAGCTTTTAAAGATGAGGCTGTGAAATATCTTCCTTCCAATTCTATTATGACTGATACTGATTTCTCTAATAAAATGTCACAGAATGTATTTACATTGGGTATAGGGTATAGGGGAAGTATATTTTATGCGGATTTAGCATATAAGTTTTCTGCATATAAAGAAGACTTCTATCCTTTCTTTAATGAATTTCAGGATGCTAAGTCTGGCGAATGGGCTTTAGTAACGCCACAGGCAACCAAAGTAACCAATACACGTAGTCAAGTACTGATGACTTTAGGTTTCCGCTTTTAATTAGAAACTGTTTTCAATTTCAATAATAACTTTTGTGTGTTAGAGTCCCTGGAATGCTGAGTGTCTACAGCGGTTCCAGGGATTTCTTTTTTTATTTTTTATTTGCTGACAAAACAGATTGTCGATGTTTCGTATATCGTAATATTCTCAGTGGATATAATTATTCTTTTTGTTTAAAGAAAAAAAACTACTTATTTTCTTGTTATTTAAAATAATTTCATATTTTTGTATTTGTAGTCAGAACCAAACTATGAAATATTGACGTCCTCTCTACACACAAACTTATTTTTATTAACCTTAAAAGAGCAGTATTATGTTTAAACCACTCAGATCAGTAAGTGTGCTGTTGCTCTTGTGTGCCATGCCGGCAGCAATTTCCTATGCAGCCTCTGACAATGGAGCAACAAGTGTGAATGTCACACAGCAAAACGGTACGTGTAAAGGTGTAGTAAAAGACAAAACAGGTGAAGCGGTTATCGGAGCTTCAGTTGTAGTCAAAGGTACTACAAATGGTGTAATTACCGATCTTGACGGTAATTTTGTTCTATCCAATGTTCCTGATGGGGCAGTTATTCAAATCTCTTATGTAGGTTATAGCCCCCAAGAAGTTAAATATACGGGCAAACCTTTAGACATTATCTTACAGGAAGATACGCAGACACTCGATGAAGTTGTAGTAACAGCTTTGGGTATTAAACGTCAGAAAAGGTCTCTCGGTTATTCTACTACGACAGTAGGAGGAAAAGACTTCACCGAAGCCCGTACTACTAACATTGGTAATGCCCTTTCCGGTAAGATTGCCGGTGTTTCCGTTTCCGGAAATGCAACCGGTCCGGGTGGTAGTAGCCGTGTCGTTATTCGTGGTAATGCTTCATTGACAGGAAACAACCAGCCACTCTATGTTATTGATGGCGTTCCGTTTGATAATACCAATATCGGTAGTGCCGGTCAGTGGGGCGGTAAAGATATGGGTGACGGTTTGTCAAGCATCAATCCGGATGATATTGCTGATATTCAGGTGCTGAAAGGTGCTGCTGCATCTGCGCTTTATGGATATCGCGGTGGTAACGGTGCTATCTTGATTACCACTAAATCGGGTCAGAAAGGGAAACCGGTTTCTGTTGAATTCAATAATAACCTGGCTTTTGATGTGATTTATGATTACCGTGATTTCCAGGATACCTACGGGCAAGGAACGCAGGGCAATCGCCCGCTTTCTGCGGATGTGGCAAAATCAACTGAAACATCCAGCTGGGGTGAAATAATGGATGGAGGAAAGGCTGTAAACTTCTTGGGCAAGGAATATGCTTATTCTCCTGTTGATAACTGGAAGAACTTTTATCGTACAGGGATTAACAATACGACAACCTTGGCTGTGAGCGGTGCTTCCGATAAGATATCCTATCGTTTTGGTGTTTCCAATATGGCGGTAAAGGGTATACTTCCTAATTCCAGTATCAGTCAGCAAGGTATCAATATGAATACGACTTATGACATTTCCTCGAAAGTTCATTTGATGGTGAATGCTAATTATGTATTTGACAAGAATAAAGGTCGTTCAAATTTGTCTGATGGTAACAGTAATACAAATGCCGCACTTCTTTATCATGCTAATTCTTTTGATATCCGTTGGTTGGAACGCGAAAATCCGGATTGTGACTGGGGTACCGGTGCTGACGGTAAAGAACTGTTAGGTGGTACAAACGGTTATTTCAATAACCCGTATTGGTTGCAGTATAGAGTTACCAATGAAACAAACCGTAATCGTCTGACTGGTGGTATGACTTTGAAGTATGATATCTTTGATTGGTTATACATCCAGGGTGCCGTAACACGTGACGGTTATAATCTGGAATATTCTGAAGTGAAGCCAATCGGTTCTGCTTCTCCGGAAGACCCGCGTGGTTATATAAAGGAATATACTCAGAACTTCTCTGAAATGAACCTGAACTATTTGATCGGATTCAATAAGACATTTGGCGACTGGAGTGTCGGTGCTACTTTTGGTGGAAACCGTCAGAGGAACATTACAAAGAAATATGGTCTGGACGATAAGGCATCTTCCTTCTTTGTTCCAGATTTCTATTCAAGCAGTAACACAGCGAAGCATCTGTACAAGAAGGAATATACAGAATACCGGGTAAATTCAATTTATGGTACCGCAGATCTTGGTTACAAGAATCAGGTTTTCTTGAACTTAACAGGACGTAATGACTGGTTCTCCACTCTGGACCCGGATAATAATCATTATTTCTATCCTTCTATTGGTATGTCATGGGTATTTAGCGATACATTCAAGACTCCCGACTGGTTTACTTTCGGAAAGATTCGGGCATCTTATGCTGCTGCATCTAACGGAACAAAAGCATATCAGAACCTTCTTACCTATAAAGTAGATAACTACCAGTCTAACGGACAGCCTGTGGTGACGATCAATAACTCTACCGTACCCAATAAAGGCTTGAAACCTGTTCAAATCTCCGAATGGGAAATTGGTTTGAATCTTTCTTTCCTGGACAACCGTTTATCATTGGATGCTGCTTATTATAAGAAGACAACCAAAGATGATATCGTACAGGTGACCACCAGTGGTGCTTCCGGATTTGAATCAGCGATTCAGAACGTTGGAGAAATCAGAAATAGTGGTGTGGAAGTGATGGTGAATGCTGTTCCTATTCATACGAAAGACTTCAACTGGAATTCTACATTCAATATAGCTTATAACAGCAGTGATGTAAAATACTTGGGAAAAGACGGAACGGGAGAAAACATAAAGAGACTGACACTTGATGGAGCTACCTCACGTTTAGGAAATGTTTCTGTTCAGAATATATTGGGACATCCTTATGGTGAATTAGTAGGTTATGAGTACAAGCGTACTCCGGACGGTCAAGTTATTTTTGAAAACGGTCTTCCCGTACATTCTGATGAAGTTCAGGTATTAGGAAACGGTGTTTATAAAGTAACCGGTGGATGGCGCAATGAATTTACTTACAAGAATATAACTCTTGCTTTCTTGATTGACTTCAAGGCAGGTGCTAAATTATTCTCCGGAACTAATTTGTCTCTCTATAGCAATGGTTTGCATAAGAATACTTTGCAGGGACGTGGCGCTGACGGTAAGGGAACAATGGTAGGCGATGGTGTAATGTCTGACGGTAAAGGCGGATATGTGAAGAATACTGTAGCTGTTTCTGCACAAGACTATTGGCAGGCTATTACCAATCAGAATATTGCTGAAGAGTTTGTTTATAATGCAAGTTTCATAAAACTGCGTGAACTTTCAATCGGATATACTTTGCCGCAGGCATGGTTGAATAAGCAGACACTTATAAAAGGTGTGACTCTTTCTTTAGTAGGTCGTAACCTTTGGACTATTTTGAAGCATACAGATAATATTGATCCGGAATCTGCTTATAATAACGGTAATGCTCAAGGTTTGGAATTGAACGGATATCCGGCTACGAGAAATGTGGGATTCAATGTAAATGTTAAGTTCTAACATCTTAAATACTGTAACAATGAAAAAGTTTACCTTATATATTTTGACAGCTTTCAGTCTGATGGGATTGACGACGAGCTGTAATGATTTTGGGGATGTGAATAATGACCCTATGAACCTGAATCCCGGAGTAGTGGATTATAAGATGGAGTTTACTCAAGTACAGGCGCAGATATGTGGTTCCGACTGGGATGTGTGGCGTAATGGCTGTATCTACACAGCCAATATGATACAGCATACAGCTACGGTGGACTGGGTGTATGGATCTTTTTATACATGGAGTGATCAGTATAGTGGTGCTTATTGGACAGGATTCTATTCCGGTGGTCGTGCGGCTATTCGTAATATAATAGATGTGATGAATAATTGGGAAGGAAATCCCGCTTATGAAAATGAGTATCAGATGTGCCGTATTATGAAAGCATATATGTTCCAGAATATGACCGATCTTTACGGTGATGTTCCTTATTCTGAAGCAGGTCAGGGATATTCTACAAATCCGATTCCGTATCCTAAATATGACACGCAAGAATCAATCTATAATGATTTGCTGAAAGAACTTGATGAGGCACAAGCCGCATTGAGCACCTCTGCCAGTAATACAATAGGAGCTGCGGACGTTATCTACGGAGGTGATGCTACAAAGTGGAAGAAGTTTGCGAACTCACTGATGCTTCGGGTAGCAATGCGTTTGACCAAAGTTGCCCCTGATAAAGCGAAGACATGGGTGGCTAAAGCAGTAGCGAATGGTTTGTTTGTAAGTAACGATGATAATGCAATTGTCAGACATGCCAATGGTTCGCCGAGTGATGACTCTGCAGAACCTTATGGAAAAGTATTTTCCAGTCTGGATACTCAGGCATTTTTTATCAGTGAAACTTTTATAGAAATATTGAAAGACGATCCTCGCCTTCCTTTGATTGCTACGGTTTGTACTAAAGACCCGAAGCCAGGATGGGGTGATGCTGATTTTGATTTGGGAGATAATGCTTCTGATAAACAGAAAGGTATGCCGGTTGGATATGATTCAAAAGGAGGAGACTGGGATATCAGTAAAGCTCCTGGCTATCCGGGTGATGATTGGAGAAAAACTTATTCTGTTCCTAATCGCACAGTATATGCACGTCCGGATTCACCATCTATGCTTGTCACTCATGCCGGCAATCTGTTGTTATTGGCAGATGCGGTGAAACGTGGATTATATACAGGAGATGCAGAAAACCTTTATAAAGAGGGGGTGACTGCCGCCATGAAGCAATTCTCTTATTATGAAAAAGCCACTACTACAATTACGGATGCTGAGATAGCCGCCTATCTGGATGCTAATCCATTGAACGCTGATACGGAGAAGGCTTTGGAACAGATTAATACGGAATATTATATCCACACATTCTGTAATGAGTATGAAGCCTTTGCAAACTGGCGTCGTACCGGATATCCTAAGCTGACTCCGTCCCAAAATGCAGCCAGCTATCCTAATAATGTGACAAATGGAGAGATTCCTCGTCGTTTCATTTATCCGACAAGTGAAATAACAGCTAACCCTGTTAATTACAACGATGCCGTAAAGAGACTTAGCGGAGGGGATAAGATGACATCACGCGTATGGTGGGATAAACAATAAAATGTAATATATAAGCCAGCCGGTTCGCCTTGAACTAGCTGGCTTATTGTATAGTTTTTAGGTATAAACAAGAAAACGGGATTCGTGATGAGTCCCGTTCTTTTATGAATATAATCAGAAAGATTTCATTAATGTTATCTGTACAATGGAACATTACCATCGATAATACCGCCCCCGATTCTTCTTGACAGTCTGACAGAAAGTGTACTTCCTGCTTTTAAATCCAAATCTTCTACCGCACTGATTTTCTGAACTACTCCTCCGATAGTGATAGTACCGATTTCTTCTCCGGCATTGATCTTTTGCGGAAGCACATTGGTAACAGCACCTTCGGATACTTTCTTTACTTCGATATTCTCTGATAAAGCATTCTCGTTGACTTCAATAATACCGTTCAATAAATCCTGTGTACCTTCGTTCTTCAGGCTAAGTTCGACTTTAGCTTCCCCTTCATACGGATTATCATTTTCATCCAGTATAATAACCGGTACGGTCATTCGTTTGAATTTTAGGGATACATTCCGACTACCCGGAACGGCTTCTGCTGTTCCGAACAAATGTTCTTGTCCTCCTTTTAACAGGCGTTTGTTGCCACTTGATCTGGTAGCGGCTCCATCCGTCAGTGCAGGATAATGGGCGTAGAATGTAACTGTGCTTGTTGTAGCACTTATTTCACTCCAAGTACGGCTATCTTGGCCGACAATGA
The DNA here is from genome assembly GCF_020091505.1 of Bacteroides faecis. NCBI lineage: Bacteria > Pseudomonadati > Bacteroidota > Bacteroidia > Bacteroidales > Bacteroidaceae > Bacteroides > Bacteroides faecis. The sequence goes on from NZ_CP081916.1 coordinate 3,759,485, forward strand.
ATGGGGTATAGTTCTGACCGGAAGCAGCCATAGAGATAACTTCTCCTGTGGTGATGCTGTTTTTGGCAGGAAACAGATCACTGCTGGTGCGGGTAAGCGGGTCAGAAAGAGCGTCGTCGATAGAGATTGAGAAGTTGGTTGCTTCTTTACTTGTTTCTTGCAGTTCATCCTGTTGCTGGCAACTGAACAAACATCCTGCGGCTAAAAGAACTAAAAAGTTTTTTCTTTTCATTTTACTAAGTATTAGTGAGTTTAAGTGAGATTTGGTGCTAATATTCTACTTTGTCTTCTTTAGACATCCAGGCTTCGAAGGCAGTAATGGCTTCGTTATGCAGCAGCACTTCGGAGGGAAGTTTTCTGTCGGCAGGCTTTAGAGCCAGTTCATCATAAATAAAGGAATCGTCGAAACCGATGTTCTTTGCATCCGTCTTATTATTACCATAATACATTTTGTCCAGTCTTGCCCAGTAAATGGCACCCAGACACATGGGGCAAGGTTCGCATGAAGTATAGATTTCGTATCCGCTGAGGTTGAATGTCCCCAATTTGGCGGCTGCGGCACGTATGGCACTTACCTCGGCATGAGCGGTGGGGTCACACGAAGAGGTTACTCTGTTGACTCCTGTAGCTATAATTTCCCCTTCTTTGGTTGCAATGACGGCTCCGAACGGGCCTCCACCATTAGCAACGTTTTCTTTGGAAAGCTCGATTGCTTTCCTCATTAGTTCTTCTTTGGTCATAGTTATAAAAAATAATATCGTTAGTTTTGCTTTTATTGCTACCTTTCGCAAATATAAAGAAAACTAACGATAGAATATAGTGATTAAATTATTTTAAGAAACAAACAAGGGCAGGCTTCTTCTTAAAGCTTCCCTAATATTTTGTCCATTACCCAGTTAGTCAAGGTAGCACTTTCTCCGTTGCAGGAACAAACGGACTTACCCAGCAGATGATCTACTACTGCCTGTATAAGTGGCTGTTGTACATGTTCGGGATTGCCGATGCAAATTTCTTCACGTCCTCGTTCGGTGTGCAGACCGATCGGTTCGTAAGTAAACACAGAGAAGCAGATCATTCCTTTATCTCCGATGATTTCGATACGGTCCTCACGGGCAGAATCATGGGCAACAAAGCACCAGGAGCCGCTGCCAACCAATCCGTTATCAAACTGAAAGCAAGCGCTCAGTGTATCTTCGGCGGGGTAAAGCCCTCCGCGGTTGCTTTTATATCCGCTGGCTTCGAGGATGCAGCCGAACATGTCTTGCAGCAAATCAATCTGGTGCGGGGCAAGATCATAAAAGTAACCGCCTCCTGCAATATCAGCCTGTACGCGCCAGGGGAGGTTTTCACGGTTGTAATCCAAATCACGTGGCGGCTGGGCAAAACGGACTTGTACGTTGATGACATTACCGATAGAGCCATTCTCCACCATTTCTTTCACTTTCTGGAAGTAGGGAAGATAGCGGCGGTAATAGGCTACGAAGCAGGGAACCCCTGTTTCCTGAGAAATACGGTTGATGCGTGTACACTCCTCATAAGTGACAGCCATTGGTTTTTCAATATAGGCAGGTTTTCCTGCTTTCATTGCCATAATGGCGTAGGTAGCGTGTGAAGAAGGAGGAGTAGCGATATAAATGGCGTTTACTTCCGGATCGTCAATCAGTTCCTGGGCGTCATCATACCATTTCTTGATTCCTCTTTCTTTCGCATAAGCCTTTGCTTTGGCGCCGTCGCGGCTCATTACAGCTACTACTTCAGAATGTTCTACCTTTTGAAAGGCGGGGCCACTTTTGGTTTTGGTTACTTCTCCGCAACCGATGAAGCCCCATTTAATCATCTTTTCATTCATAATATACCTATTGTGCTTGTTTTAACAACTCCCAAAGATAAAGCTATTTTTTATGAAGAACAACTTTATTGATTGTTAACTGTCAGAAATAGGTAAGGGGATGAGTTTTACTTTACCAGTACCAGCATACTCCGAAAGAGAAGGGATAAAGTTCGGGACCTTTGTTCTTCTCAAAAAGCCCGTATGTAGAGTAACGCATATATACACCCAGATCTGCATAACCGGCTTGCGCAAGTAAATTGATACCCAATGGACGTCCGTTCAGTCCCTTGTCAATCGTCTTCTTTGACCCGTTAACTTTTGCTTTCGATCTGAATCCGTGACGGATTTCAGCTTCGGGACCTACAGCAAAGAACAGAGGGCCTTTGCCATTGAGCCGGGTTTGCCACTCGATAGAGAGCGGAATACGGAAGTAGAAATAACGCAGACGACTTTTACTGTACTCTGTAGGTTCTTCTGCCTCTTCCCCGGAATAGATTTCGGTCACTCCGTCTATTTCACGGAATGCATAATTGCCATCCAGACGCATACTGCGGTATCCCCATCCCAATCCGATGGTAATTCCCCAGTTATAGGTAGGCGCAAAGGCGTGCGAACCGGTAAACAGATTACCGCCTATTTCCCACGAATGGCTGGAATTGAGATCGGCACCACTCGACGGATTGAATGAGAGAAAGTCATTGGACAGTCGGGTGTAGCCGATATAGAATCCGCCGGCATGAGGTTCAAATCTGTTTTTCTTGTTGTTCTTTTTGGAGAAGGGGAGGGCGCTCAGTACGGTGCGGCTTTCCGTACTCTGTCCGTTCAGGTAGACTCCTTCGAAGATTTGCGCGTTCGTTATCGTATCTCCGCCGGATGCGCGTTCGTAGAGTTTCACTTTGATCTTGTCACCTTGTTCCTTGATAACGATCTTTCGTCCGTTGACGTAAAGTGTTGTATCCTGCGGAGTGCTTTCATTTTGTGCCATGCCGCTCATTGGAGCCATCATGAGCCATAGTAATAATAGTTTTTTCATATTTGTATTTCTTAATCTGTTTTTATTCTTTCTTCATGAATAGCATGGTAATCAGGTCGTCGGCATCCAGTTCCCCTTCGATATAGATCAGGGTAGCCGAATCTTTCTTTCCGGTTTTGAAGAGGATAAACCGGTTCACATCCTCCTTAAGTTGGGGAAGCTGGTAATAACCGGATTTGATTTGCCCGTTGGAAACAACTTCTTTCACTTTCTTCGCTTTCTTCTTATCGGCTTCCAGGCAACGGAGAATAGTGGGAAGTGCATTGTTGACATCCTTGAAAACCAGACTTTTATAGAGAGTCATCTGGTAAGTTTCCAGCATTTCATTGGATAGCTCTACCATAGTCACCCCTTTTTGCTTTCCGTACTTCTGAAAGATGGTGGCAATCTGTAGTCCCTGTTGGGCGGCTGCATGGGCAGCGAATGTAAGTAACAGGGCGATTAGTGTGGTACGAATGATTTTATTCATCATAATTATATGCTGTTTTTATATTATTCATCAAATAAAGTAGCGAATATTTCTTCCTCGCTGAGGCTGACGTCACGGAAAGCGACCATCGCCTGTTCGCGGATCAAATGAACGTCCGTATATTCCTTGCCGTCAATGATCACATAGTTTGCCGGTGCGGGGGATATATGGCGGTAGATGCCCGATATGCCCAGTAATAACAGGAGGGCGGCAGCGGCAGCACCGAGGCTGTAAGTCAGATACTTTCTGACCGTTTTTGTCTTTTTCTCGAATATGGCAAGTTCAGGCATTTCGCCGGCATTACATTGACCGGAGACTTCCGTAAGTTCCTCCTGCTCTGCTTCGAAGAAGGCAAACATCGGGCGATATACCTCCAGGTGTTCCGGTACAAGGCCTTCGGCAAAGAAACGTCGTAGTCTGCGTTCTTCCTCGCAGGTGGTTTCTCCCTCGAAATATTTGTTGAGCAAGGTTTCTATATCTTTCATGCTTTGTTCCTCCTTTTTCGTTCTTGTATTGTTTGCAAATAGACTTCTCTTACTTTCTTGCGGGCTCTTGACAGATTGCTGCGAATGGCTTCTGCATTGCATCCGGTGATTTCGGCAATTTCTTCCGTTTCGTACTCTTCGATGTCTTTCATGCGGATGATTGTTCGTTGCAGCGTAGGCAAGGAGTCGATAATCTCCCGCATCAGTCTGAACTCATCTTTCTCTTCCAGCAATCGCTCCGGAGTAGCCGAAGGGGTGGGAGCCTGTACCCGGTCGAGTGATAAAGTGTCCGGTCGCTTGGCACGCCACAAGTCCATGCAAAGATGATGCGTCATGGTCATGGCTACAGCTTCGATGCTTCTGTACTCGTCCAGTTTCTGACGCAGATTCCATAGCTTCAGCATGACTTCCTGTACGGCATCTTCCGCATCCGAAGGATCATCAGTCATCCTCCGGGCATAGTTCAGTAGCTTATCTCGAAGGGGCACAACGGTTATTTTAAATTGTTTCAGTTCCATTTACACTGATAAGACGGTGCCAGATTAAAAACGTGACATCAAAAAGAGATTTTTTTCAAAAGTAGAGCAATTTTTTGTCAAGAGTAACTTTATTGATTGTTAACTCTTTGGGGGACAGAGCTTCTGTTTATAGAGAATAAAGCATACTACATTCAAATACGAAAGTCAAGTCCTCGGGGGGGATCTTCACTTATTTAGTATAGTATTTCCGGTAAATTTTTTGATACTCTTTTTCTTTCTGGAATTTGTCCAGCCATGTATTCAGGCTATCGAGCAATGCGGGTGATTGTTTGCTGACTGCCCATGAATAGAACTGGGTAAAGCTGATTGCAGTATTGATGTCCAGCTGTGGCAATGAATCAGTCACTGCGCGGGCTATGCTTTCGTCGCAGACCGCATAATCGATATCTCCGTGAGCAACTAACGAAATCAGTTGCTCTGAACCGTATTTTTCTATTTCCTTTATATAAATGGTATCTCCGATTTCATTACCCAGATTATGAATACGCAGAATAGAAGGTGAGCCTTTTACCACATGAAGTGTCTTCTTGGCAAGGTCTAATTGGCTCCGGATATAAAGTGAATCATTTTCTCCGTTCGCTTTTCGCTGTACCAATACCTGCTTGTTGAGTATAATGGGAGAGGTGAGGAGCAGTGAATCCTTCAGCTCACTGGTTGCCAGTATTCCGTAAGCTATCACGTCGTAACGTCCGTCGCTCAATCCTTCCAGCCGTTCGTCGAAACTCATGACAGGAGTGATTTCAGTTTTTAGTCCCTTATCACGTGCGAACGCTTCTATCAGTTCATAGTGGAATCCGGACACAGTATCACTGTCTACATAGAAACTGATTGAATTATATTCGGTAGCTACACGTAAGATACCTTCTTTGGCAATAGCTGCATAATCGCGCGGATGTCCCGAAGGCTTTTCCTGCTTACCGCAATAGCGGACAGAGAAGATGAGTGCCAATACAATGACTACCGGCAACAGATATCTGAATAGTCTCAATTTCGGGCGCGTTTTCATAAGCCATAGAGATTTTGTTAATCATAGAAGTTCCATGAAAGTCCGAATTTCAGCACACGTGGATTGATGGGGTAATGAGGAGCCAGAAAATAATTGGGTTTGCTCATTCCCTGGTTGACGTGATACATCATCACATAAAAACGGGTACGTTTCAAGTGTAGGTTAGCATAAACATTCACTATCGGATAGCCGCCTATCTCTACTTTGCCTTCTTCCGGTTGCAGGTAGAACTGCTGTGTAGCAGGCATATAGGCAGGAGCGTCATACTTGGTGAAATAACGTACATCGGCACCTAACTGTACGCTCAATACTTTCTTCGCCAGTTTAAACTGCATATAGAAATTATGATACAGTGAGAGTTCCGGCAATGGCAGTACAGCCTGGTCACTGGATTTCTGCCAGATTACTTCATTGTCCAGATGAAAGATTCCCACCTTGAAATCCTGATTGAAGCAAGCCGACAAAACTTGCAAACTACCGCCTTTCTGTGTCGGCAAAGCCTGCTGGTTGAAGTAAGTATAGTTCTTTATATTTTCAACTCCGGCTCTCAGGCGTGTCCCCCAATTGGCTATGTTTAGTTCACCTTCGATGCGGGTGCGGAATTCTTTATCCATATCATCGTCCCACCAAAAATGTTTGGAATGATAATGGCGCATGTAGAATGGCGCAAGTTTATTACTGATTTCTCCGCGTGCAATTACACTCACTGTATCTTTCCATAAAGGGATATTTAAGTCGATATCTCCTTTTACATTAAACTGACCAATCGCTTTTCCTGCCATGCCCACTTCACCAATCGCGTGATAATGAAGAACGTTTCCTTGCTTTTTAGTCAGTTCACCGCCTATATAGATTTCCGTCTCGTTGTATTTATCCTGTCTTAGCGGGTCCAGGCTCATCAGCGAATATTTGCTCAGCTTATGGGAGGCAAAGGCTGTCAGTCCTGCTTTTGCATATTTATTGAAGCCTTCGAGGAGGGCGATACCTATTGTATTCTTTATTCCGACATAAACGGTACTGTCCCTGACGAATGTGTTTTCTTTGTCGAGATGGGTATCACTATAATAATCCTTTACGTTATCGTCCGAACGGAAATTATGGCGTGAGCGTTCTACCTGAATGGTGTGTATAAAGCTGGTGACCGGAACGAACTCTTGTTTGGCAGGCATCGTATCATTTTCCGCTTGTGGAATATCCCGCTGAAATCCCAGATTATAGCGTTGGGTCAGAAATACGTAGAAGTCGTGGTTACGGTTCGCACTGGCGTTGAGTACGGTAGGAATATTGACCGATTCATATTCCTTTCTTCCTTCTGCCATTTCTTCCGGTGCGGTAATGTAGCGGTCGTCAGTGATACCACCGTTCTCGTTTGTTTTCAGATAATTGTTGCTGTATATTCCTTGAATCTGATAGCGGTCGCCAATGTAACTACCGAAAAGTGCAGCATTAAAATAAGAAGTATTTTGATTGTTATAGTAGCCCCGGCCATACAGATAGTCGATATTAAAGCCGAAAGCCAGCTTCTTGTTTACATTGACTGAGAAATAGGATTTGAAACGTTCTTCTCCATTTTGCTTATTACCCGCCTTGTGATAGGTCAGGTTGGTATAAGGTACATTACTGTTTGTAAAGTTGAACTCCGTCGGACGAATGAAAAAGCTGGAGAAAGGCTCCATAAAGATGGTCGGTTCCGGATAATTGCGTTCAAAGAAGATACGCGACAGACGCGGAGAACCTAAATTGGCCAGGTAATTATAATGTCCGGTAATTCCGTCTGTAAGGTTTGTGTTTTGGAAATGATGATAAGTCGTATCTGCCGGAATCATTGTCCGGTCGCCTAATTGGTTCTTGATACGCCACATATATAGCGTAGGCGGCAATCCCTGTACTTCAACATTAGCACTGTCCAGTTTATCCGGAATCATGGCAGGGTCTACCTGATTACCATATTGGTCGCGTCCGTTTTCGTCGATTTGTTGGCGGGCAGGGTTGAGCTGCGCATGAATAGCACTCAATCCTACAACGGAAAATAATATATATAATAGTAAGATTCGTCTCATAATTGGAGGCAAAGATACATGAAAAATTGACAATTGACAATTGGCAATTGACAATTAACGTCTATATGCGTTATTTTGCCAATTTATGCCGATTGTAAATTGTCAATTAGTATCTCTAATTATCAATTGTCAACTGTCAATTGTCAATTATTTAGACTTCGTGGATTAATTCCATCCCTTTTTTGATCGCTTCCTCGTTCATGGGAATCAAGTGGTGATGGCGTTCCGGAAGAGTTTTCTTCAGTCCTTTGATGACATTTTCCAGTGTCACGATAGGACGGAGTTGCAGCAGTCCGCCGAGTACGATCATGTTGAAGGCTTTCGCGTTATTCATTTCGTTGGCAGCATCCATTGCGTCGATGCGATATACTTTGATATCCTTGCGGGTAGGCGGGTTGATAATTCCATATCCGTCGTAGATCAGGATACCGCCCGGTTTTACCTTGCTTTCAAATTTCTCCAGTGAAGGTTGGTTCAGTATGATCGCCGTATCATATTTGCTCAGGATCGGTGAAGATATCTTGTCATCGCTTACAATCACTGTCACATTGGCTGTTCCGCCTCGTTGTTCAGGACCATATGCCGGCATCCAGCTTACTTCTTTTCCTTCCATCAGTCCGGAATAGGCCAGAATTTTACCCATAGACAATACGCCTTGTCCACCGAATCCTGCAATAATTATTTCTTCTTTCATTGTTCTGTTGACTTTTGCGTTATTCTTTATCTTTTAAATCACCCAGCGGATAGAATGGGAACATATGTTCCTCCATCCATTTATTTGATTTTTCCGGAGTCATCTTCCAGCCGGAGCTGCAAGTAGATACGATTTCAACGAGGTTGGAACCTTTGCCGTTCATCGAATTCTCGAATGCCTTGCGTATCGCTTTCTTGGCTTTGCGGATGGCAGGTACTGATTGTACCGACTGACGGGTTACGTAAGCCGTTCCTTCCAGTTGGGCGGCAATCTCGGTCATTTTCAATGGATAGCCGTGCAGTTCTACATCACGTCCGTAAGGACAGGTAGAACTCTTCATGCCTACCAGTGTAGTCGGAGCCATCTGGCCGCCGGTCATACCGTAGATAGCGTTATTGATAAAGATAATGGTAATATTTTCGCCGCGGTTCAGTGCGTGAATTGTTTCGGCAGTACCGATACAAGCCAGGTCGCCATCACCTTGGTAAGTGAACACGAGACGGTCCGGCCATAGGCGTTTGACGGCAGTTGCTACAGCAGGAGCACGTCCGTGTGCTGCTTCTTGCCAGTCAATATCCAAATAGTTGTAGGCGAAAACTGCACATCCTACCGGAGAGATTCCCACCGTTTTATCTTCCATGCCCATCTCTTCTATCACTTCGGCGATGAGCTTGTGTACCACACCGTGACTGCAACCCGGACAGTAGTGCATGGCATTATCGTTCATCAGAGTCGGTTTCTTGTAAACCAGATTCTCGGGTTTGATTATTTCTTCTTTAGTCATAACTTCTTCTCCTTATCTGTTGGTGAACCGTATAAAAAACTCCATCAGCTTGACAAAGATTGCCGCGCCGCATATGTAGATAAACATTCTAAAATCTTCCTTTCCTGCTACGAAGTAAGTGATGATGGCGGCAAGTGCCAATATCATGAAAAGGATGTTCAGTACGTTCCTTATTTTATCGGGATTCATCGTCTTTCGTTATTTGATTATTTTTTCTTCCAAAGCAGTAACAATCTCGTCGGGATCGGGAACAATACCACCGAGGCGTCCGAAGTGTTCTACCTTTATTTTACCATTAACAGCCAGGCGGACATCTTCAATCATCTGTCCGGCATTTAATTCTGTAACGAGCATACCTTTTACTTTGTCAGCATAGGCTGCAATTGCTTGGGTCGGGAACGGCCACAGAGTAATAGGACGGAGAATACCGACTTTGATACCTTTTTCACGGGCCATTTCCATTGCTTTCTGGCCGATACGTGCCATTGAACCGAAAGCAATGATCAGATATTCTGCATCTTCGCAGTTGATTTCCTCAAAGCGTACTTCGTTTTTTTCAATTTCGCGGTATTTAGCCTGGAAGCGGAGATTGTTTATTTCCATCGCTTCCGGTTTCAGTTCCAGAGAAGTGATAATGTTCGGTTTACGGCCTTGGGTTCTTCCGGTAGTAGCCCACGGGCATTGTTTGATGATTTCCTCGTCAGTGCGACGTGGTTTCTGTGCTGGGAGAACAACTTTCTCCATCATCTGTCCGATTACACCATCGGCAAGAATGATAGCAGGATTACGATATTTGAATGCCAACTCGAAACCTAATGCAACGAAGTCCGCCATTTCCTGTACGGATGCCGGGGCAAGTGCGATCAGTCTGTAGTCACCGTGGCCACCACCTTTTACAGTCTGAAAGTAGTCTGCCTGGCTCGGCTGGATTGTTCCCAGTCCGGGACCGCCACGCATTACGTTTACGATCAAACAAGGAAGTTCGGCACCTGCGATATAGGAGATACCTTCCTGTTTCAAGCTCACGCCCGGGCTTGAGGAAGAGGTTAATACCATCTTTCCGCTACCTGCGCCTCCGTATACCATATTGATAGCTGCTACTTCACTTTCTGCCTGGAGTACTACCATGCCGGTTGTTTCCCACGGTTTCAGTTCGGCCAGCGTTTCCAGCACTTCCGATTGGGGAGTAATAGGGTAACCGAAGTATCCGTCCGCACCGCAACGGATGGCTGCGTGGGCGATGGCTTCGTTCCCTTTCATTAATACAACTTCTTCTGCCATATTCTTTTTCTTTTATTCTACTTTTACTTTATACACTGAGATACATCCGTCGGGACAAACTGTTGCGCACGAGCTACATCCGTTACAGGTATCTTCTTTTACTTGCCAGGCATAGTTATAGCCTTTCATATTTACCTCTTTATTGAGGGCGATTACATCGAGCGGACACGCTACTACACACAGGTTACACCCTTTGCAACGCTCCGTGTCGACTACGATTGCTCCTTTAATTTTTGCCATAATCTCTATTTTATTACGTTATCTTTGAATTCGATTATTGATTGAACATATCTTTGTGGTAGAAATTCAGGATATCTATTGCCATTGTTCTTGCCTGAACAGCGGGACTGTCGGGATTGAGATCAATAGCATACTGGTAGTTATCCAGCGCTTGCTTCCAATCTCCTTTTTTTCGGTAGGCATTTCCCCGTAAATAGTAGAGCATATCTTTATCTTTCTCGACAGAATCGTCTTGGAGAAGTTGGTCCAGTTGCTTAATCGCTGTGTCCACATCCCCTTGATTGATAAGCTCTTTTAGGTTGTCTATTTGCTCCATTTTCTTTCGTCTTTCGGGATTCTGAGACGCAAAGATAGTTTTTATTTGTGTAAATGGGGGTAAATGCGGAAGGAAATTTGCGTCCTTTTGTTTTTATTGCATATTGGGTGAATAAATAGTCAATAATAAATATGCCTTAAGATAATTCTTGAGGATGAATGACAGAATTGAGAGGGAAGTAATCATATTAATAACCGGTAAAAACGTATATTTGCAAGCCGTTTGTTGATAAACAATGTATAGCAGGCAAGATGAATTACATCTTTTTTATGTGCTGAATCAAAGAATAATATGGAAATAAAAGAACGTATACAGTTGCTGCTGTCCGAAATGAACAGGGGAGTGTATGAGAAGGAGGCTGAAATCGGCTTGTCTTTGCTGGCTGCTTTGGCGGGCGAAAGTATTTTATTGCTGGGTCCTCCGGGAGTGGCGAAGTCGATGGTGGCACGGCGGTTGAAGAGAGCTTTTGTTGATGCGAGGGCATTTGAGTATCTGATGTCCCGTTTTTCTACACCTGATGAAATATTTGGACCGGTGAGCATTAGTCGTTTGAAGGAGTCGGATAAGTATGAGCGTGCTGTGAACGGGTATCTGCCTACAGCGGATGTCGTCTTTCTGGATGAAATATGGAAAGCGGGGCCGGCCATTCAGAATACGTTGTTGACGGTGATCAATGAAAAGTTGTTTCGGAACGGAGATACGGAGTTAAAGCTTCCGTTGAAACTGCTGGTAGCCGCCAGTAATGAGCTGCCTACGCAGGGAGAAGGGCTGGAAGCCTTGTGGGACCGCTTTTTGATTCGTATGATCAGTACTTGTGTGAAGCAGGAGGAGGCGTTCTATCAGATGTTGCTGGACGATGGTGATGAAGAAGAACAGGAAACGTGCCAGTGGCAGATTTCGGATGAGGAATATGCCGGGTGGCAGAAAGAGATAAGACAGATCACGGTAGCTGCCGAAGTTCTGTCCTGCATCACGGAAATTCGCAGAAATCTGGAGAAAGTCGGGATCCAAGGTTCGGAAATACATCGGAATGTCTATGTAAGCGACCGTCGCTGGAAGAATATCGTGAAACTGCTGAAGGCTTCTGCTTTTGTTCACGGACGGAAGGAAGCTTGTCTGACAGATTTATTACCCATTTATCATTGCTTGTGGAATGAGCCGGACGAGTGTGCAGATATCCGGCAGATTGTTGTCCGTGCACTATTTGTACCCTGCGTAAAGGAGATTGCAGCTATCAACTTATCGTTAAAGTCGGATCTGAAAGTAAGCCGCGTGCGTGAAGCATTGGAGAAGGCCCGGCAGAAAGGGGATCGCAGGGACGATGATTTGATGATCATCGACCATTTTTATTATCAGATAGAAAATCACGGTACGGGGAATACCTATATCTTTATTGTGGACTATAAGAATCTGAAAGAATATAGTCCGAAGGATGCTCCTGCGACAGGAGTCATGTATGCTGATCCGCTGAATCCGAAGCGGACGATTATACGCACTTTCTCCGATGCCTCCAAAATGAAGGAACAAGGTGCCGAAAGGGTGACTCTTTACAGAGATGAAAAGAATCTTTATATCAATGGTGTCCGTTTTGCGATGCGGAGACTGAAAAGGGGAGAACAACAGCAGTTGTGGCTGGGCAATATGACTCTCACCGACCGGGATTATGAAACGGAACTGGAGACGGCCCACGGTAGGATAGAGAAATTAGTAAAAGATTTGTCTGAGAATATTTTCGTTTCTGAAGAAGACAAGAAAGGGGTTGCACAATATGTGGCGACCATCCGCAAAGAGATTGCCTGGGCACGCGTGGATGTCCGTAAACTGAGATACGGCGATGAGTCTTAGATATGATGCTGCATTTTATGTGCAGGTGTTGGATAGGTATGTAGCGACCGGAGAGTGTGCGGAAGCGGACAATGAACCGTTGTATGCCTATCTGCTTTCCGTCATGAACGATCCGATGATAAGGATACAGGTTTTGAGTGATGAGGTCTGTGCCCGAATTTTCTACGATGCGATGAGTCAGTTTATCCGGCTGAACCTGGAGAAACAAAGATACAATATGCAGAAAAGCCAGTCGGAACAGCAAGGAATGGAACTTGCCCTGGAATGGTCGGAGGTCAAACGGAAAGACGGATGGCAGGCTTTGCTTCAGCAAGTTTCCGACAAATATGGAGGCAATGGCTTCGACCGTGCGTTTTATCAGGGGCAATTCGGTAATGAAGGGAAATATGCCGATGATGAAGTCTGGGAAAGGATGGTGGACGACTGGAAAGAGGCTTTCCAACGGGATTTGCAGGAACAAAAGGAGAAAGAAGTAGAACAGCGCAAGGATGATTTTGAACGCAGGCTCCATGCTAATCTCAGGAATATTCCCGAATATATCCGGCAGAATAATATAGAGAAAGACGAGTTCTATCAGGCATGGGGATTGATGAGCGGTATGTGGAATACCATAGACTTTGAACGGATACGCAAAATAGTCCGTATTCAGAAAGAATATCCGGAAGTAGTCAAGGTAGCCAACAAGATGGGACGTATGGCAGACGATGAAGGAAAAGATCAGTTGCATGTTGCGCAGGGAGATGTGTATAAGATGGAGCATTCATCTAAAAGCGATATTCTGGGTATTACGACAGGGAATGACCTGAACGCATTGCTTCCTACGGAACTGGCGCATTGTGCCGATGATGAACTGGAAGATTTATTTGTCTATAAGTATATTACCCGGAAACTCCAGACTTTCCGTTATAAATCTGAGATTATGCAACCTGCCCGGCGATTGGAAATAAAGCCTGCCACGCAGAAAGGACCGATGATTGTCTGTCTCGATACTTCCGGCAGTATGGTAGGGAAACCGGAAAAGATTGCATATTCACTGTTGATTAAAATATTGGAAATAGCCGACAGGCAACGTCGGGACTGTTTTCTGATTGCTTTTTCTGTTTCCATCAATCCGATTGATGTCCGGAGAGAGAGGGCACGGCTGCTTGAATTCTTCTCGACCACTTCCTGTGGTGACACGGATGCTACCCGAATGCTGAAAGCTACATTCCGGTTGCTCCAGTCAAAAAAGGAATATATGAATGCGGATGTATTGTGGATCAGTGATTTTAAAATTCCGTTGTCTGTGCCGGAACTGACTGACCAAATGCTGGAATATAGAAAAGTGGATACACATTTCTACGGATTGCAGCTTGGAATTGCGGAGAATGAATGGATGCCTTTCTTCGATCGTATATATAGGATCGATTATACTCCTTCTCGCCGTTATTGACAGTTTTTGGAGGATTCGGTTTATTTGCTTAAATTGCTGCCGGAATAGAGGTTCTTGCTGTTCGATAGTATGAGATGTAAACTGATGAAGCAAGGATACGTATTACTTCTAATAGAGTAACTATGTTAGATATTATTTTGATTATACTAGGTGTGCTGTGCCTTATGACGGGATTGATGGGGTGTGTTCTTCCATTTCTGCCCGGTCCTCCTGTCGCATATCTGGGACTGATTTTCCTTCATTTCACGGATAAGGTGCAATATTCCACAACGCAGCTGATCGTCTGGCTGTTGATTGTTGTCGTCATACAAATATTGGATTATTTTACCCCCATGCTCGGCAGTAAATATAGTGGCGGCAGTAAATGGGGTAACTGGGGCTGTATCATTGGGACGCTTGTTGGCCTTCTTTTCTTGCCATGGGGAGTTATTTTCGGTCCGTTTCTGGGGGCAGTGATAGGTGAACTGATTGGAAACAAGGAATTTTCTCAGGCTCTTAAGTCGGGAGTCGGTTCATTAATCGGCTTTATGTTGGGAACCTTATTGAAGTTTGTCGTTTGCGGTTATTTCTGTTACCAGTTTATAATGGGCTTTCTTCGGTGATTACCTTTGGATCACTAACAATCTACCTTTTATTAAAAGTCATTTGAAAGCTACTTCAAGACAGTTTGATAGTAGTTTCAAAAAGTTTCAAGCGCTTGAAACACTTTGTTTCGTACGGTGAAACACTTTGTTTCATTGCTTGAAACACATTGTTTCAAAGCTTGGAACACTTTGTTTCAACCGATGAAACTGATCTTGGAACTACTTGTTTCGTTCTTTTCCTATAGGTACTATAAATCGGGCGTGTATATCTCCGCTAAATGGGCAAACTTAAAGTGACAATAAACGGGTGGATTTTTCTTATTGTCACTCTATTGTCACTTCCTATTATCACCTTTATTGTGTTGCAGGTCAATGTGTTAATGGCGAAAAGTGATAAGTGACAATAAGAACAGTCACTTTTTGCATGAGTAACGGTGAATAATTTTTGGATATCGATCTGTTTTTTGTAAGTCAGACAGAGTACTAAATGGATGTGTGCCCGTCCTAACTATAATAGCACATTGAGATAGTACCATGAAAAAGACTTTTACTGTTTTTGTTTTGATGGCTTCTTTGAGTATGTTTTCTATTCTTTTTGCTGGGGAGATTTACGTATCTCCTCGTGGAAATGACAAGAATGCAGGTACAAAAGAAGCTCCTTATCTTACCTTGAACCATGCCCTCAAGCAGGCTCGTGAATGGAGAAGGCTGAATGCTCCCGAAGTAGCCGGAGGAATTTCTATCCGGTTGGAAGACGGGATCTATGTACAGTCCACTCCTTTGTTTATCAGGCCGGAAGATAGCGGTCGGCCCGATTCGCCGACACTCATAAGTGCAGTGGAGAATGCGCACCCGTTAATCAGTGGCGGAGTTGCAGTTACGGGATGGAAGCGGGGAAGCGAAGATCTGCGGATTGCCAGGGAATTAAGATCAAAAGTTTGGGTGGCAAAGGCACCTCTTGTCGGAAATAGAATGGTAGAAACCCGCCAGATGTGGGTGAATGGCAATAAAGCCCGGCGGGCGTCACAGTTCCCCGATGGAATGATGGAACGAATGATTGACTTTAATCCGGAAGAACAGACGATTACGATTCCTACCCATCAGATAGAGAAGTTGCAAAATGCCGGGCAACTGGAAATGATAGTCCATCAGCGTTGGGCAATTGCCATTCTGCGTGTGAAGAGTATAGACGTCAGAGGGGAACAGTCCGTTGTTTGTTTTCATCAGCCGGAGAGTCATCTGGAATTTGCCCATCCCTGGCCCCAACCTGTCATCGGAGAAGAAAAAGGAAATTCCTCGTTTTGCCTGACAAATGCTTTGGAACTGCTGGACCAGCCGGGAGAGTGGTTTCAGGAATATCCGTCGGGAACAATCTATTATTATCCCCGTTCGGGGGAAGACATGGAAACGGCTGAAGTTATCATTCCGGTTCTGGAAACATTGATGATTGCGGACGGTACGTTGGAACGTCCGATACGGCATATCCACCTGGAAGGAATCACCTTTGCCCATACCTCGTGGATGCGTCCTTCGTATCAGGGACATGTTACTTTGCAAGGGGGATTTCCGCTATTGGATGCTTATAAACTGCATGAACCGGGACTACCGGAAAAAGCGGAACTGGAAAATCAGGCATGGATTACCCGTCCCGAAACAGCAATACGTGTCAGGGGAGCCGAGTATTTTACGTTCAATCGCTGTACGTTTCAACATCTGGCGTCTACCGGACTGGATTATGAATGGGCGGTTTCGTCCTCCGGCGTAGAGAATTGTGTTTTTTCGGATGTCGGAGGTACAGGCATACTGGTGGGTGCATTTCCAGACGGAGGTTTCGAGACACATGTACCTTTTATCCCTTTGGACCAACGTGATTTATGCACGGATATCACTATTAAAAATAACCTGATAACGGATGTGACTAATGAAGATTGGGGGTGTGTGGGTATCGGTGCGGGATACGTGAGCGGTATCGATATTTCCCATAATGAAGTCTGCCACTTGAACTATTCGGGCATTTGTGTAGGGTGGGGATGGACCTCGCTGCAAAGCGGAATGAAAAATAACCGGATAGAAGCTAACTATGTACATCATTTTGCCCGTCGGCTGTATGATGCCGGAGGACTTTATACACTTTCCAGCCAACCGGGCTCTGTGATGCGGAATAACCGGATCGAACATTTGGAAGAAGCACCTTATGCCACCAACGACAGGGCTTTTTATATCTATCTGGACGAAGCTACTGATGGATATACGATTGAAAACAACTGGTGTCCGGCTGAACGCTTCGACTCGAATCGCCCCGGTAACAGGAATGTATGGAGAAAAAATGGTCCGCAGGTGGCGGATGAGATAAAAAATAGTGCCGGAAGAATGAAATAGCACTTGAATCGATCAAGTAACTGAGATAGATCATAAATTAATAAGATAGATTGCAGATGAAACCTACTAATTACCATTTGTTTGATTTCCTTGATTTTGATACTGAGTTATCAAGGGATGAGTCGCTCTGGAAAGCATATAAACCGACAGCCGTTTATGAAAAGGGCGGGGATGTCTGTGTGACAGTCCCTTTTCAGAAACAGCAACTTGCCAATGATATGGCGGCGGATACCACTGCCCCCCAAGAGGAATATACATTAATAATACGTCAGTATAGTACAGGCATTACCCGTTTGTTTCTTGGGTTTGGTGAATATGAACTGACGGACCGGTCGGAAATGTTGCAATTCAGTGAGCGAATCCGGAAAGTTCCTTTGTCTGTGGAGAAGCAGGAAGGTAAATGGGTTCTTTCGACCGAAGACGGAACGAAGCGTGCCGTTATCAATGTGGAACCACCGGTCCTGGACCGGTGGAGTGAGTTATTGCCCGACCCTCAGGAAACACTGGACATTACTTTATATCCTGACGGAAAGCGGGAAATCCGTCTGGCAGCTTATGACCATTTCTCACCTCCCCGCTACGACGGACTGCCCATTGCCTTCTGCAAACGGATGGGGAAAAAGGAACGTGCCACCCTCTCTTTTGAGAGCAAACCGGATGAGTGTTTTGCAGGGACCGGAGAACGTTTCTTCAAGATGGACTTAAGCGGACAGACACTTTTTCTGAAAAATCAGGATGGGCAGGGAGTAAACAACCGGCGTACCTATAAGAATATACCTTTCTATCTCTCCAGCCGGATGTACGGGACTTTCTATCATACGTGTGCCCACAGCAAACTTTCGCTGGCAGGACATTCCACCCGTTCCGTACAGTTCCTGAGTGATCAGGCTATGCTGGATGTATTCATCATAGCGGGTGATACGATGGAGGAGATACTTCGTGGCTATCGTGACCTGACCGGATATCCTTCGATGCCTCCTCTCTGGAGCTTCGGAGTGTGGATGAGCCGGATGACTTATTTCAGTGCCGATGAAGTAAATGAGATCTGCGACCGTATGCGCTCCGGACATTATCCTTGTGATGTCATTCATCTGGATACCGGTTGGTTCAGAACCGACTGGCTGTGCGAATGGAAGTTTAACGAGGAACGTTTTCCCGATCCGAAAGGATTCATACAGCGGTTGAAAAAGAATGGTTACCGTGTATCTCTATGGCAGTTGCCCTATGTTGCCGAAAATGCAGAACAGATCGGGGAAGCAAAAGCGAATGATTATATAGCTCCGCTGACCAGGCAGCAGGACACGGACGGCTCTAATTTTTCAGCTTTGGACTACGCGGGGACTATCGACTTTACTTATCCGAAGGCAACAGAATGGTATAAAGGACTGTTGAAGCAACTTCTGGATATGGGAGTCACTTGTATTAAAACTGATTTCGGAGAAAATATCCACATGGATGCTGTCTACAAAGGTATGAAACCGGAACTGTTGAACAATCTGTATGCCTTGCTCTATCAGAAAGCGGCTTATGAAATAACGAAAGAGGTGACTGGAGATGGCATTGTCTGGGCACGTGCAGCCTGGGCAGGTTGCCAGCGTTATCCTTTGCATTGGGGAGGGGACTCTTGCAGTTCATGGGACGGCATGGCGGGTTCGCTCAAAGGAGGTTTGCATTTTGGTCTGTCGGGGTTTGCTTTCTGGAGTCATGATGTCCCCGGATTCCATACCTTGCCCAACTTCATGAACTCAATCGTATCGGATGATGTCTATATGCGCTGGACACAGTTTGGAGTATTCACATCACACATCCGTTATCATGGAACCAACAAGCGGGAGCCTTGGCATTATCCGGCTATCGCCCCGCTGGTGAAGCAATGGTGGAAACTGCGTTATTCGCTGATTCCCTATATCTTAGAGCAAAGCAAACTGGCAATAGAGAGCGGCAGTCCGTTGTTGCAGGCACTGATCCTGCATCATCCGGAGGATAAGATCTGCTGGCATATCGACGATGAGTATTACTTCGGCAATGAGTTTCTGGTGGCTCCGGTGATGAATAGTGAGAACCGTCGTGACGTTTATCTTCCCGAAGGGCAATGGGTGAATTTCTTTACCGGAGAACGTCTGCAAGGTGGATGCTGGCTGAAAGATATATATGTGCCATTGGAAGAAATGCCGGTATATGTGCGCGAGAATGCCGTGATCCCGATTTATCCGGAAGAAGTGGATTGTACGGACGAAATGGATTTAAGCAAAAGTGTTGTTTTGCACATTGATCAGGATTACAAGGGATTTTGGAAGATATGAAATTGAACAATTAAAAAAGACTGGCAGAGTATGAAAACTTGGAAAACGAATTTAGAAGAGACTCAACAACGTTATATAAACTGGTGGAATCATAAAGGAATTATTCTCTCTATGTGGGAACACTTTCAGGAAGGTGTGAAACCGCATGCGGACATTGCTCCGCCTGCCCCGGCAAAAGACCTGGCGCAGAAGTGGTTTGATCCTCAGTGGCGGGCGGAATATCTGGATTGGTATGTCGCTCACAGTAGTCTGATGGCGGATATGCTCCCTGTTGCAAATACTCAGCTGGGACCCGGCTCTTTGGCTGCAATCCTGGGCGGAGTTTTTGAAGGAGGTGAAGATACGATCTGGATACATCCCGACCCGGACTTTAATGATGAGATTGTATTCAACCCGGAGCATCCCAACTGGATTTTGCATAAGGAACTTCTGAAAGCCTGCAAGGCTAAAGCCAACGGGAATTATTTTGTCGGTATGCCCGACCTGATGGAAGGACTGGATGTGCTGGCTGCTTTGAAGGGGACTGATATGGTATTGCTGGATACGGTCATGCAGCCCGAAGTACTGGAGCAGCAGATGCAGCAAATCAATGATATCTATTTTAAAGTATTTGATGAACTCTACGACATTATCCGCGAAGGAGATGAAATGGCATTCTGCTATTTCTCCTCATGGGCTCCGGGTAAAATGAGTAAGTTGCAGAGCGATATTTCTACCATGATCAGTCAGGATGATTATCGTCGTTTTGTACAGCCGTTTATTCGCGAACAGTGCCGGAAGATAGACTATACACTTTATCATCTGGATGGAGTAGGAGCGATGCATCATCTTCCTGCCCTGCTTGAAATTGAAGAGTTGAATGCGATCCAGTGGACGCCCGGTGTTGGTGAGCCGCAGGGAGGTTCTCCAAAATGGTATGATTTGTATAAGAAGATACTGGCAGGAGGTAAGAGCGTCATGGCTTGCTGGGTGACTCTGGATGAGTTGAAACCTTTATTGGATAATATCGGAGCGGACGGGGTGCATCTGGAAATGGACTTCCATAATGAAAGAGAAGTGGAGCAGGCGATGAGGATTATAGAGGAATATACCGGTTCTTCTGTACCTGTGCCGGCGGATACGGATGGAATCCAACAAGAGACAGGACAAAGTAATGTGCAGGAAAGTATTCGGGTCAGAGAAGAAAAGGATCGGGAAAAGGACCAGCTGAAACCTTTGTATGATGCTATCGTAGCCGGAAAACTGGAACCGGCAGTTGAAGTCACCAGGAAAGCTATCGCTGACGGAGTAGTACCGCAGGATATCATCAATGGATATATGATAACAGCTATGGGAGAAGTCGGGCAACGTTTTCAGGACGGCAAGGCCTTTGTACCGCAACTTTTAATGGCAGGGCGTGCCATGAAAGGGGCTTTGGAACTTCTGAAACCTTTGCTGGCTGGTAATGCGTCAACCACAATCGGAAAAATTGTAATCGGTACTGTAAAGGGGGATCTGCATGATATTGGAAAGAATCTCGTAGCTTCCATGCTGGAAGGCTGTGGCTTTGAAGTGATCAATATCGGCATTGATGTTACCTGTGACAAGTTCGTTGAGGCAGTCAAGGAAAACAATGCTGATATTTTGTGTATGAGTGCCCTGCTGACTACTACCATGACTTATATGAAAGATGTGATTCAGGCATTGGAAGATGCAGGCATCCGCAGTCAGGTGAAAGTGATGATCGGAGGGGCTCCCGTCAGTCAGGGATTTGCCGATGAGATTGGCGCGGACGGATATAGTGATAATGCTAATACAGCCGTGGCAGTAGCTAAAGAGTTGATGGGAAATAAAAAATAACAGGCATGGATTACCTGGTTTTTAACTATATAGTTTATTAAAACCGTGAAATCAGTGTAATCTGTGCCTGAAAGAGAACTATAGTTGAACTTACGTTACTTATTTAATACTTGAATTATGCATGTGAAATTTCTGGATACATTGGATTGGGGTATTCTGATTGCCTATTTTCTGATTCTTATCGCCATAGGTGTTTGGGCAAGTTCCAAACGAAAAAAAGGGAGCAGTCTCTTTTTGGCGGAACGTTCTTTGCGATGGCACCACATCGGATTCTCTATGTGGGGAACGAACGTGGGACCTTCCATGCTGATTGCATCTGCCAGTGCCGGTTTTACTACCGGTATTGTCTCGGGCAATTATGCTTGGTATGCGTTTGTCTTTATATGTCTGCTTGCCTTTGTTTTTGCTCCCCGTTATTTGGGAACCCGTGTTTCGACTCTGCCGGAGTTTATGGGAAAGCGGTTCGGGCAGTCTACCCGCAATATTCTGGCATGGTATACAATTGTTACGATATTGATTTCCTGGTTAGCATTGACTTTATTCGCAGGTGGTGTTCTGATTCGTCAGGTATTCGATATACCGATGTGGCAGTCCGCTTTGATCTTATTGATTATTTCGGCATTCTTCACAATGCTCGGAGGATTGAAGGCTGTTGCCTACACGAATGTCTATCAGATGATTCTGTTGATTCTTGTTTCAGCTACACTGGCTATCGTAGGAATCTGTAAGGTTGGAGGTATCTCTGCCTTGACAGATGCTGTTCCGGCAGACTTCTGGAATCTTTTCAGGCCGAATGATGATCCCGCTTTCCCGTGGCTGCCGATTATTCTGGGATATCCTGTGATGGGAGTATGGTTTTGGTGCACGGATCAGTCAATGGTACAGCCGGTATTGGCTGCTAAGAATTTGAAGGAAGGACAGTTGGGAACGAACTTTACCGGTTGGCTGAAAATATTGGATGTTCCTCTTTATATTCTTCCGGGTATCATCTGTCTGGCTTTGTTTCCGCAGTTAGAGAATCCCGATGAGGCGTATATGACTATGGTAACTCATTTATTCCCTGTTGGAATGGTCGGGTTGGTATTGGCTGTATTGACAGCTGCCCTTGTCAGTACTATCGGGTCGGCACTGAATGCTTTGAGTACTGTGTTTACGATGGATATTTATGTGAAGAAGATCAGACCACAGGCCGGGCAAAAGGAGACCATTCGGGTCGGCCAGATAGTGACGGTAGCCGGTGCGCTGATATCGGTGATTATAACGATAGCCATTGACAGCATTCATGGATTGAATTTATTTAATGTTTTCCAGTCTGTATTGGGGTTCATTGCACCTCCGATGGCAGCGGTTTTCCTTTTTGGTGTTTTCTGGAAGCGTACGACTACTTTGGCTGCTAATGCAGCCCTCACAGTTGGTACGGTATTCAGTATCGGAGTAGGTGTGTTGTATCTATGGGTATTTCCTGCCGACCAGTATACTGCGTGGCCTCATTTTATGTTATTGTCTTTCTATCTGTTTGTTATTATCGGGATAGGAATGATGGTTATCAGTCTATTGGATAAAACCCCTCAGGCTGAGATATTGAATATGGAGAAGATAGAAGCAAAGCCTGCCCGGATAGTACTTGTCTTATGGGCATTGCTTATCGTGACTATGATAGGGCTTTATATCTTTTTTAATGGTCATTAAAGAAGAATTCTCCGGTAAAAGATGAATCATTCGGTAAAGAATAATAGCTTTATTGGTGTTTTCTTTTGCGATAGCAGTTTTCGTAGGTACACAGTCCGCAAGTATACTCAAGCTTGCGGACATCAGTACCTACACCGATTACACCGCTGACAGATTTGATAGGTATCATGAGGCTGGAATCTGTTAACCGAATGCCGCAAGGAGAAGTGACGGGAAACAATGGAAACAGTTTTTGTTGTTCCGAAACGTGCCATCCACAGTAGCCCGGACTATATCGGTTGGTGTGTTTCCAGTTCTTGCTCTGTATATATTCCGCTAAAGCGACTTCCATACAATCAGCTGTCTTTTCTGCGATGACGCTTCCTAATGAATCCGCGATGTATATTTTGACCATATCTCCTTCTTGTTGCAAAGTATGCTGGAATTCCTCAAACTCTATTCCGGCAGTAGCTGCAAAAAAAGCAAAAGCTTCTGAACCTCTTAATTGACGGGCGATGGTTTTACCGATAGAGAAAACGGTATCATGCGTATGCAGGGATTCTTTCTCTGTATCAACCGTACCTTCCGTAAGAAAGAAAGTGTATCGTGGACGAAGCCGGGGGATGACGCGTTTTAGCAACGTATGAGTTTCTTCTATCACCATTGGGTCCGGTATAGAATCTTTGTATCCCATCGCTTCATAAATTTCGGACGATGGGATATGTAAGTCTTGATAAGTGAGTTCTTGTTCAAACATCGTTAAATAGCATTAGCCGGATTATAGGCTAATTCCGCATTGCATTGAATTCTTCCAATGCAGCATAAAAGGCGTCTATATTGGCTAATGGTGTATAGGGTGGCACATCGCAACCACTCGACAAGACGAAGTTTGGATGTGCGCTGGTAGCTTCCAGAAGTTGAAGAGTTGCTTGTCTCATTTCCTCGGGACTTGACATCTTGAAGAGACTGACCGGGTCAAGATTGCCCATTGCAAGAGCATGAACAGGAACTTCTTTTAATGCTTCCTCCATTTTGATTTTATTACCGAAATGATAGGCTGCAGCATCGGTATATACCATAGCTTGCGTACAATTTCCGGTATTTCCGCAATTATGAAGTACAACGGTGAAATGATCATCCTGTACTTTCTCTACTATCTCTTTAACGAATACAGAAGAATATTGCAGGCAATCTTCGTTGGATAACAATCCGGCGGCAGGTTCCGCCATCACAACTCCGTTTACTCCGGTTGCTTTCAGAGCCATGCAATAACGGATAATGAAATCGGTACATTTTCGTAGTAAAGTATTGGCTGCTTCGGGATTGATATAAATCAGCATCATGATTTCGGACATATCATACAATCGTCCCGCTAATGAATAAGGACCGATGCAGCCTGCAAATACCGGACGATCTGTTATATTTCTTGCAGTCAGCATATTCGCTTTAAGGTATTGTGCGATGCGTCCTTTATTCAGTGCCGGTATTTCCAATGCCTCAATAGCTGTTTCGTCTGTCAGCAATCGACCGGATACACTTGGAACTTCATTCTCCGGAAATACGATTTCCGCTCCGAATGCCTCTGCTTCCACTGTTAAATCCATGATAACTGTTGCAGCAGCGGTAGGATATTTATCACAGAGTGCCTTAATCGCTTCATAATGGACTTGTCCGTTTGTTACTGCATCATGGACACTCTTTCCGATAAGCTCAATGCCCGGATGTGTCATGATAGGAATTGCGATCGTTTTTTTATTCTGGATCGTTTGGTCGATCCAGTCTTTCATATTCAGTTTGCCCATAACTTCTGTTTTTAACTTCGTCATATAATAAGACGATGCAATCGCTCTTTTGTAATCAGTATCTACAAATAAAGCTGTTCTCCGAGAAAGAAGAACAGCTTTATCTATATTTAAATTGTTATTAGGCTTTATTTAACAGGAATCTTATCAATACGATTCTGATGACGACCTCCTTCAAACTGTGTCGAGAAGAATTCAGTCAGTATCATGTCCGCTTCTTCTGTGCTGATAAAGCGTCCCGGCATCACAAGAATATTGGCGTCATTATGTTGACGGGCCAAGTGTGCAATCTCTGCATTCCAGCAAAGAGCAGCACGTATTCCCTGATGCTTGTTCAGAGTCATGTTGATTCCGTTTCCACTGCCGCAGATTGCAATACCGGGATAACATTCGCCCGATTCTACTGCGATAGCCAGCGGATGAGCATAATCCGGATAATCTACACTTGCGGTAGAATTAGTTCCGAAATCTTTGTAAGCCCAGCCTTTTACTTCCAGCCAGCCGCGAACATATTCCTTCAGTTCAAAACCGGCATGGTCGCATGCTAATCCGATTGTTTTCATTAAATCATTGCTTTTACCTGGTTATATACGTTCTCGGCAGTAAAACCAAGTTTTTCATCCAATACTGTGTAAGGAGCAGAGAAACCGAAAGACTCCAATCCCCAAATTTTACCGTGGCAACCTACCAAACCTTGAAGAGTAACAGGCAGACCGGCAGTAAGACCGAAAATCTTAGCGTCAGCCGGAAGAATAGATTCCTGATATTCTTTAGACTGGCTGCGGAACAGACCTTCTGATGGAGCAGATACGATACGAACTTTCACACCATCTTTGCGGAGCAGTTCCGTGCCGGCAACCAAAGTAGATACTTCGGAACCTGAAGCTACCAGGATCACATCCGGATTTTCATCAGAACCGGCTACGATATAAGCGCCCTTAGCTGCTTGTTCGTAATCAGTTCCAACCGGCAGGTTGGCGATATTCTGACGAGAGAAGATCAAGCCTGTAGGGGTAGACATATTTTCCATTGCAAGTTTCCATGCAATAGTTGTTTCTTCTGCATCAGCCGGACGAAGTACCAGCATAGAGTTGTGTCCCTTATGATTTTTCAGCTTTTCCATCAGGCGGATTTGAGCTTCCTGTTCTACCGGTTCATGAGTAGGACCATCTTCACCTACGCGGAATGCGTCGTGAGTCCAGATAAATTTCACAGGTTGTTCCATCAAGGCAGCCATACGTATAGCAGGTTTCATATAATCGGAGAATACGAAGAAAGTACCGCAAGCAGCGATCACACCACCGTGGAGTGACATACCGATGCAGATACAAGCCATCGATAATTCGGATACACCGGCTTGGAAGAATGCACCGCTGAAATCACCTTTCTTGAAAGAATGAGTTTTCTTAAGGAAACCGTCAGTCTTGTCAGAGTTGGAAAGGTCGGCAGAAGCAACGATCATATTTTCTACTTGTGTGGCAAGAGCTCCCAGAACGGTTGCAGAAGCAGCACGAGTAGCAGTACCTGCTTTTTGTTCGATAGCAGTCCAGTCTATTTTCGGAGCTTTGCCTGAGAAGAATAATTCCAGCTTAGCGGCCTGTTCCGGATTGGCTTTAGCCCATTCGGCTTTTGCTGCATATCTTTCAGCTACGATTTCTTTTAATTCTGCCGCGCGTTTAGCATACAGTTCGGCAACTTCCGGGAAAATTACGAACGGATTGGTAGGATCACCGCCCAAGTTCTTGATTGTATTTACATAAGCGTCGCCACCGAGCGGAGCACCGTGAGTAGCACAGTTAGCTTCATAGCTGCTGCCGTCTGCCTTGCGTGCGCCTTTGCCCATTACCGTTTTACCGATAATCAGTGTCGGACGTTCTTTTTCAGCCTGCGCTTCTTTGATAGCTGCACGGATTTCGTCCGGATCATTACCATTGATGCTGAGTACATTCCATCCCCATGCTTCATATTTCATGGCGGTATCTTCAACCGTTACATCTTTCGTTTCTGTAGAAAGCTGAATATCGTTGGAGTCGTAGAACATAATCAGGTTGTCGAGTCCCAATGCACCGGCAATACGTCCGGAACCCTGAGAGATTTCTTCCTGAATACCACCGTCGGAGATGTATGCATAAATCGTCTGATTCATTACCTCGTTGAAACGAGCTTTCAGGAATTTAGCTGCGATAGCGGCACCTACAGCGAAAGTATGTCCCTGTCCCAGCGGACCGGAAGTATTTTCAATGCCACGCATGATGTCTACTTCCGGATGTCCCGGAGTAGGGCTTCCCCATTGGCGGAATTCTTTCAGTTCGTCCAGAGTGAATTTACCGGTCAATGCCAAAGTTGAATAGAGCATCGGAGACATATGACCCGGATCAAGGAAGAAACGGTCACGACCTTCCCAACGCGGATTTTCAGGATCGTATACTAGAAACTCAGAGAAGAGTACATTTACAAAGTCAGCACCACCCATGGCGCCACCCGGGTGACCGGAATTGGCTTTCTCAACCATTGAAGCAGCAAGAATACGGATGTTATCCGCTGCACGATTCATAAGTTTATTATCGTTCATATCTTTAATAATTAATAGATTTGCTAGTCTGTCAATGTGCCAATTACTTGGCATATTTCTCATAATGTTGGCAAAGATAGCTCTTTATGTGTAATTAACCATCCAAAAGAGCTATCTTTTTTGTAGGCTTTTTAACAGACTTCTTGTTTACAATACAGTAAGTATTTACTATTAGATTACTGTAACTCTAAAGTAACAATTGACTTAGCCGGTAGTTTTACCTTCATAATTCCTTTATTGATTTTTACCTCTTTGAAGGAAGCCGGTTTTACAATATTAGATTTTTCGAAAGAGTTGTAATCGGTCAGATTAGCAGAAGTCAGGATTTCTCCAATCGCCTTTTTGGCATTTACGTCCGGAAGATTGACTGTGATTTCCTGTGCGTTGTCTGCATCCACGTTGGAGAGAGAAATATGGATCACTCCGTTCTTGTCCTTAGAAGCTGTTGCGCTGACCATAGGAACTGTACGGTTATCGCGTACGTTCATTTTCTCGCAAGTCAGGTCGAGTGGAAGATAGGTTGCATCCTGATGCACTTTGTACATCTTAAATACATAATAAGTAGGAGTAAGTACCATATCTTTGTCTTTAGTCAGGATCATAGATTGCAGAACGTTGACTATCTGAGCGATGTTCGCCATTTTCAGACGGTCGGTATATTTGTGGAATACATCGAGACTTAAAGAAGCAACAAAAGCATCACGCAATGTGTTTTGCTGATACAGATGACCTCTGACCGTTCCTGGTTCTTCGTCCCACCATGTGCCCCATTCGTCAAGCAAAAGGGCAATCTTCTTGTCTTTATCATATTTGTCCATGATGGCACAATGTTTTTTGAGTACATCTTCCACTTCAAGACATTTGCCCATAGTCCAGTAATAATCGTCTTTGTTGAATTGGGTTGCCGCGCCTTTGCTGCCGCTCCATCCTGTAACTGTATAGTAGTGTAAGGATAGACCTTGCATCCGGTGACCGACACGATTCATCAGTACATCCGTCCAGTTATAGTCGTAATCACTGGCACCACTGGCTATCTTAAACAGATGATTACCGTCATAGTTACGGCAATAAGTAGAATAACGGCGATACAGATCGGCATAATATTCAGGGCGCATACTACCGCCACATCCCCAGCTTTCATTTCCTACGCCGAGATATTTTACTTTCCATGCCTTGTCACGACCATTCTTACGGCGCAGGTTTGCCATCGGAGAGTCACCGTCGGAAGTCATGTATTCCACCCATTTAGCAAGCTCTTCTACCGTACCGCTACCTACGTTTCCACTGATATATGGTTCACAGCCCAGCATTTCACAAAGATTCAGGAACTCGTGTGTTCCGAAACTGTTATCTTCAATCGTGCCTCCCCAGTTGTTGTTCACCATCTTCGGGCGATTTTCTTTGGGACCGATTCCGTCCATCCAGTGATATTCATCGGCGAAGCAGCCGCCCGGCCAGCGAAGAACAGGAACGGACAACTCTTTTAATGCATTGAATACGTCTGTCCGGTATCCTTTGATATTAGGAATATCCGAATTTTCGCCTACCCAAAGACCACCGTAGATACATGAGCCCAGGTGTTCGGCAAATTGACCGTAGATTTCCTTCGGGATGATTTCTTTGCCTTGGTCGGCATGTACAGTGATGGTAGCATTCTTTTGTGCAGAAAGAGATACGGAGGCTGCCAGAAAGGCCGTGCTGACTAATAGTTTTGCTTTCATAAATGGAATTTGTTTAAATGGTTATATAGATGTTTGATTTTTATAATGGTCATTTTCTCATTCTTACGCTTATTTCAACAGACGTACTTCGTAAATGGCAGAGGTCCACTCTGTACCATCCGGCTTCAAAAGAATCTCACAACTTCCTGCTTTTAATTTTTGAGGCAGAAGATAGTTGAGCGTGATAAAGCCGTCTTTGTCAGCTTTGCTGATAGTCGGAGTAAGGGTTAGTCTCTCGTTATTCAGTAAGATCATTGTCTTATTCCGATCCTCTTTTCGTATGGTCAGCATTAATTGACTTGCTTCTTTTTTTACTTTCAGATTGTAGCTGAACCACTTTTTAGCACGACGGAAATGGCGGTCTTTATGGGTTCCGGTCTCAGATTCTTCATATTGAATCCCATGATCGGATTCCGGTTGCTGTTCACCGGGGAAGATTAAGTCGACTGTCTGGTTAGCCAATTCTGTCGCCTTTCGCTCGGCTGTAGCCATTTCTTCCTGAATCGCCTTGAATTGCTCTTCACTGGTTTGGCGGAAATAAACAGCATAACGGGAATTATGCAGGCGGAAGAATGGAACAAGTTCTAATGGTTTACCCATCTGTGCCGGGTAAATATTACCATCATAGCTGAAAGCTAATTTGTTTCCGTTCAGTTTATGAAGAGAAGTACGGATAGAGACGGGATTTCCAATCAACATCGGAACCTCTTGCAAAGGAATCTGTTTGCCGTGAGCAATATGGCCGCCACGGCTGTCGTCTGCATAGATGCCGTCAAGATGTTCCGTTCCTGTAGAAGCTGCCAGAACGATGGGGCCATACAGGAAAGCATAGTAATCTTTCTTGTCCGGAATTTGTTCCAGGCTGACCTCCATCGGCAGATTGAAGGTGATCACATCTCCTTTTTTCCATTTACGATGGATGGGTAGGTAAGTACTGACTCCCGGACGTATGGCATACTTCTTTTTCTGACCGTTGATCGTGATTGCATAATCTTTAGAACTTCCTGCCCATCCTGGTATACGAATCATTAATGTCAGTTTCTTTTTAGATGCTTTATCTATTCGTAAGGTTACTTTTCCATCATCGGGAAAGAGGGTTTCCTGTGTTAATGTCACACCCTGTTCTTTCCAGTTCAGTTGTGAAGGAATAAAAAGATTGACGTAAAGTGTATCTTGCCGATGTGCATAAATAAACTCACCATACTTAGTGTGATTTTCCAGACCTGATCCTACACAGCACCACATCGATGTTTCCGGTTGCGAATAGACCCGGTAATGCCCGGGACGCATTGGAGTAAAGTAGACGAATCCGCCTTTATCCGGTTCTTGTGATGACAGGATATGATTGTAGAGTGCACGTTCATAATAATCTACATAACGTGGGTCCGGTTTGTTGGAGTTGTCAACGTCTCCGGAGTTCTGATAAAGCATTTTGGTCAGCCGGAGCATGTTGTAAGTATTGCAAGTCTCCGGTCCCTGAACGTCATTCAGCATAGACGTAAAGTTGTCCGATGGATGAAAATGTTCGCGTACGCTATTCCCGCCGATACACACGGAACGGTGATTGACTACGGTATTCCAAAAGAAACGGGCTGCATGATCCCATTCTGCTGCATGATTCCAGTCTTTGTCATCCTTTGAAACTTCGGCTACCCGTTTGTATCCGATTACTTTAGGAATTTGTGTGTTAGCATGCATTCCGTTTAACCTGTCTTCGTCTTTGATAAGCGGGTCGAGAATGACTTTATGAGAGAAACGGCGTGCCAGTTCCAGGTATTTCTTATCGCCTGTTATTTCCGCTACATCCGCA
Organism: Bacteroides faecis; assembly: GCF_020091505.1. Lineage (NCBI taxonomy): Bacteria > Pseudomonadati > Bacteroidota > Bacteroidia > Bacteroidales > Bacteroidaceae > Bacteroides > Bacteroides faecis. The sequence continues at coordinate 3,790,178 of NZ_CP081916.1, forward strand.
AACGTTTCATTTAAGCCGCCGTGTTCACTGCGGAGCATATCCTGCATTTGGCTGTCGCTAAGACCGGAAGTAATATCAATCATCCAGTCGGTGAGATCAATCAGCATCTGACGTGCCAGATCGCTGTGGGCATACAGGTAAGCGTCCCGCAGTCCGGCATACGTTTTGTGTATATTATAGAGGGGTACCCATTTGCCGTTTAAGCTGAAGCCTCCGGCACGAATGTCACCCGCTTTGATTTCTTTCCAAAGTTGGAGGCTACCGGGTGTTCCTCCGATAAATCCTGTGCCGACAGCTTGCTGTGCACGGTGTAGTTCGTTGAGCATATAGTTGAGACGGTGGTATATCGCCGTATCTCCGGTGGCGGCATACATCATGGAAAGTGCGGAAAGGTAATGTCCGCCGATGTGGCCGTCCAGTCCTGTATTCTCCCAGTTGGTATAGCTTGGGGCTTTGGGTGTCAGTCCGGCTTCGCGAAGGAAAGGAGCCGATAATCTGTCCGGATCGAGAGCTAAGATATAATGTAAATCAGTCTGTTGAGCTTGCAGAAAAGGACTGCTTAATAACTTCACATCTTGAAGGGAAAAGTAAGAGACCTGATGGTTCGTCTGGGCTTTTCCGATGGAGATGGATATAATAAGGGCAAGTATGAACGAGGTGGTTTTCATGATAATAGCTTCCCCCTGACCCCCTCCAAAAAGGAGAGGGAATGAGGATATTTATGTTAATACTAAATTCAGGGAAAGGGGGAGAAAGGTCTCCGTGAAGCCGCTTATTTGAATTTGACGGCTGCTTCTTCTATAGGCAAACCTGCCTTGTAGCTTTCGATGTATGTGTTGAAGCCGGCTACATCTTCGGGGGTGGGTGATACCTCGACACCAGCATCGCTGACAAATACACTTTCATCCAGGAAATCGGCAAGAGATTGACCCTTTTTATTGTTTACCAGGTAAGAACCCAGCAGGGCAATTCCCCATGCACCGCCTTCACCGGCTGTTTCCATAACAGATATGGGCGAGTTGATGGCTGCTGCAAGTACTCTTTGACCGACTCCTTTGGTTCTGAACAATCCTCCGTGGCCTGTGATTCTGTCGACTTTGATCTTTTCTTCGTTGAACAAGATGTCGTTGCCAATCTTGAGAACTCCGACTGAGGCGTACAAATGAGCCCGCATAAAGTTTGCGAGGTTGAACTTGTCATTGGCCGAACGTACGAACAAAGGTCTTCCTTCGGCAAGTCCCGTTACAGGTTCACCTGAAATGTAGTTGTAGGAGAGGAGACCACCGCAATCGGTATCACCGGTGAGGGCAATGTTATAAAGTTTGCCGTAGAGTTCATCCATATCTACAGGTATACCCAGAAGTTCCTGGTATTCTTTGAACAGGTTGACCCATGCGTTAAGATCCGAAGTACAGTTGTTGCAATGTACCATGGCTACGAGGCTTCCGTCGGGAGTGGTGACCATGTCGATCATTTCGTATGGCTTCGACAATTCTTTTTCCAATACGATCATAGAGAAAGAAGAAGTACCTGCCGATACGTTGCCGGTGCGTTGCTTGACGGCGTTGGTTGCTACCATGCCGGTGCCTGCGTCTCCTTCCGGCGGGCAGACCGGTATTCCTGCCTTCAGATGACCGGATGCATCAAGCTTTTTACAGCCTTCCGGTGTGAGGACACCGGCATTTTCACCAGCCGACAATACTTTGGGCAGAATGTCTTCCAGTTTCCAACTGTATTCTTTCGAAGCAATCAGATTGTCGAATTTGGCCACCATTTCGGCGGAATAGTTGTTGGTAGTCGGATCTATGGGGAGCATACCCGATGCGTCACCAATGCCCAACACCTTTTCGCCTGTTATCTGCCAATGTACATAACCTGCAAGAGTTGTCAGGAACTTGATGTCTTTGACGTGCGCTTCGTTGTCCAGAATAGCCTGGTACAAATGAGAAATGCTCCATCTCAAAGGGATGTTATAGACAAATAATTCGGATAATTCTGCCGCAGCACGGCCTGTATTGGTATTTCTCCAAGTGCGGAAAGGCACGAGGATTTCTTCTTTTTCATTGAAAGGCATGTAACCATGCATCATGGCGCTGACACCGATGGCTGCCAGAGTTTCGATCTCTGTGTCGTATAATTTCTTCACGTTGGAGCGGAGGTCGGCGTAGCAATCTTGCAGTCCGGACCAGATGGCATCAATGCTGTAAGTCCAAAGTCCGTTGACCAGTTGATTTTCCCATGTGTGGCTGCCTTGAGCGATAGGTTTGTTTTCCTGGTCAATCAGAACAGCTTTTATTCGTGTAGAACCGAGTTCTATGCCAAGGATGGCTTTACCTGTCTCTATGGTTGATTTTGCATCTAATTTCATGTTGAAACCGATATTTTAAGGTATAACAATAAGTGTGGAGAACAAAAACTGAGTCTGCTTTCAAAAGGCGGAAGTGTCTTTAACTCGGGTTGAATTAAAAGTCGCCAGTATCCATACTGTGTGTGACTAAAAAGTCGGTACCAATGGAGATGGTACCGATTTTTTTAAGTGGACTCAGTGATTGGTTTTTAGCAAAGCGCTTTGTTCAGCATGTAATATACTTCATTCATGCGAAGTTCTTTCTTGAAGCAGCTGATAGTCGTATCTTTATTGATATGTACCATTTCGATGCCTGCGATTTCTGCATAATCTTCCCAGTATTCTGCTGTCAGGTCGTATGAGAAGCAAGAGTGGTGAGTTCCACCGGCCAGAATCCATGCGCCTGCACCTACTTCGAGGTTAGGCATCGGAATCCAGAGTGCGGAAGCAACCGGCAATTTCGGAAGTGGTTTCGGTTCGATACATTCTACATCGTTTACGATCAGACGGAAACGGTTACCCATATCCACTACAGTTGCGGTGCAGCCTGTTCCTGTCTTTGAAGTGAACACAAGACGGGCAGTCTGGCTCTTACGGATACCTATGCCGAGGAAGTGTACTTCCAGACGAGGCTTGTTAGCTGCGATAAGCGGACAGATCTCCAACATATGTGACTGTAGGATAGAACTGTTGGCACCATCAAAGTTCAGTGTATAGTCTTCGAGGAATGAACAGCCTTTCGGAAGTCCTTGATTCATTACCCATACAGTACGATAAAGAGCAGCCGATTTCCAGTCGCCTTCAGCACCGAATCCGTAGCCTTCTGCCATCAGGCGTTGAGAAGCCAGTCCCGGAATCTGATCGAAATAGCTACCGTCAGTCTGACCCAGATCGTCAAAGTTGGTAGTGAATCCTTTGGCGCCTTTCGCTTTGAGGATAGCACGGAGAGCCAGTTCGGCTTTGGCAGCATTCCATACTTTCTGATAAGCTTCGGTTGATTTGTCTTCCAGAGAAGCGTCGTGATCGTAATCATTGAAGTAAGTAGCTACCAAAGCATCTACATCAGCATCTTTGATTTCTTTGTGATATTCCATCAGTTCGCTTGCCGGACAGTAATCCACGTGATAGCCCATGCGTTGTTCTGCTTCTACCTTGTCACCATCGGTTACGGCTACATTATTCATCTGATCGCCGAAACGGATGATCAGCATATCCTGAGAGTCAGCCCAACCTGCGCAAACACGCATCCAGACAGCAATCTTATGCAATGTTTCTTCTTCTTTCCAGTAGCCTACCACTACTTTGCGACGGATGCGCATACGGGTACAGATATGTCCGAACTCGCGGTCGCCGTGAGCTGACTGGTTCAGATTCATAAAGTCCATATCCATTGTATCCCAAGGAATTTCCTTGTTGAACTGAGTATGCAGGTGCAGCAATGGTTTCTTTAATTGTTGCAGACCATGAATCCACATTTTAGCAGGAGAGAAAGTATGCATCCAAGTGATGACGCCTACACATTTGTCATCGTTGTTGGCTGCTTTGAATACAGCTTCCACCTCTTTAGAAGAGTTGGCCGTTCCTTTGTATACTACTTTAACAGGAAGTTTGCCCGATTCATTCAGACCGTTAACCATTTCGTTAGAGTGTGCGTCTACTGCGATTACTGCATCACCTCCGTACAAGAGCTGTGCTCCTGTTACGAACCATACTTCATACTGATCAAATACGTTATTCATAATTTATTGAATTGACAATTGACAATTGACAATTGACAATGAGAGAATGTCGAAAGTCAAATGGCAATTGCGGGTTATTATTAATAGTTTTTTGTTGTTTTAATTATAGATATTAATAATTTGTTTATTTCTGTGCTGTCATTATTGATGCTCTCATATTGTTCCCGAGTGATATACTCTGTTCTAATCAATAATTCCAGCCAATACTCTGTTTCGTTCGCTTCCTTAAGTGCTATATTCAACTTATTAATAAAATCAGCCCGACTTTGTGCTTGCTCAGCCTCACGAATATTGGCACCAATACTGGTCCCGGATCGCAATATTTGCTTACTCATCACAAACTCCTTTTGTTCATTTACTAAAAACTTATATAAATTCACAATCCGAACAGCGAACTCCAAACTTTTATCTTTTACTACATTATCCTTCATGTCCTCTCGCATTAATTGTCAATTGTCAACTGTCAATTGTCAATTATTTTATTGTCCGTAGTAAGCGTTCGGACCATGCTTGCGGCTGAAGTGTTTCTCTATCAGCAGCGGGTTCATTGTTAAATTCGGATTTACAGCATAGGCAATACTTGCCATTTTGGCAACTTGTTCCATCACTACTGCATTGTGTACTGCATCATGTGCGTCTTTTCCCCAGGAGAAAGGCCCATGATTCTTGACCAATACTCCCGGTGTATGTACAGGGTTCAGGCCTTCGAAACGTTTTACGATCACGTTTCCGGTTTCCAGTTCATAGGCACCTTTTACTTCAGCTTCCGTCATGTCCGCTGTGCAAGGGATGGCATCATGGAAATAATCAGCGTGAGTTGTTCCGATATTAGGAATGTCACAACCGGCTTGCGCCCATGCGGTAGCATAAGTAGAGTGGGTGTGTACCACTCCGCCGATTTCGGGGAATGCTTTGTAGAGTACCACGTGAGTAGGAGTATCTGAGGATGGCTTCAGCCGTCCTTCGACGACTTTGCCATCCAGGTCCACTACTACCATATCTTCCGCTTTCATATCATCATAACTGACTCCACTGGGTTTGATGACTACCAGTCCCGTCTCGCGGTCGATGGCAGAAACATTTCCCCATGTGAAGATGACTAATCCATGCTTCACCAATTCGAGATTGGCATGAAATACTTTTTCTTTCAGTTCTTCCAGCATATTGATTATAATTTAAATTTCGGGTCCTTGCGGTAGGCTTTGCCGTTGAATTTATACAAGGCTGCACCCCGTTTGGAACCCAGTTTATCTATTTTATCCGTCTTTTCGATAAAGTCCATTTCTGCGACACGCTTGCGGAAATTCCGTTTGTCCATCGGTTCGCCGTAAATAGCTTCGTAGAGACTTTGCAGTTGGGACAGTGTGAACAGTTTCGGCAACAGGTTGAATCCGATAGGCTCGACAGATGCTTTCTGTTTCATCATCTCCCGTGCTTTATCGACCATCTCCGGATGGTCGAAAATCAGTGCGGGGAGTTCGTTGATGTTTACCCAGTAAGCATTGTGCTTCTGAACCAGTTCGCGGTCGTACTCATTGATGTTGATCAGCGCATAGTAGGCAATCGAAACTACCCTTTCGCCCGGATCGCGGTCGATGGCGCCGAAGGCTCCCACCTGTTCCATGTATACGTTTTCCAAACCTGTAAGTTCAGCTAGTACACGTTTGGCAGCATCGTCCACGCTTTCGTCTTTTTGCACGAATCCTCCCATCAGTGACCATTCGCCCATTGCCGGTTCGAAGTTTCTCTTCAGCAGTAGCAGGCTTATTTCGCCTTCATTAAAACCGAAGATGATGCAGTCGATACCGAGATAGAAGGTAGGATTCGAACTATAATAGTTTTTCATCGTTTGAATGAATTTATTTAATTACCAGAAATACCAGTAGAAAGCAGCAGTGATAGCAAGGATGATTGCTGTATGAATAATATCCCAGTGATCCCAGCTTGCACGGGTAGCTGCTTTTTGTTCTTTAGTAGCTGTGCCGAATACCAGTCCCTGAATCTTTTCCGCTGTCGGAGCTTCCGTGGCAAGGCTGACTACAATAACTACGATGATACAGAACAGGAACATCCATCCGCAGAAGAACAGCCAGTTCATATCGTAGAATAAATATTTGAAGGTAGAATCTGCCACTTCACCTGCGTTACTGTAATATACTTTGGCACCCAGACGAGTCAGACCGATGACCATACCGGCGATCAATCCCCACATACCACCTTGGGCAGAAGTACGTTTCCAGCAGATACCCAGCAGGAAGGCAGCGGCAATACCCGGAGCCAATACAGACTGAACATCCTGCAAATAAGTATAAAGTACGTCACCTACGCTACGCATGATAGGAATCCAGAGAATACCGAGGATTACGATCACTACAGTTGCTATCTGACCGATACCTACCAGTTTCTTTTCCGGAGTCTCCGGACGGAAGCGTTTGTAGAAATCGATTGTAAACAACATGGCAGATGAGTTGAACAGTGAAGCCAGCGAACTCATCAAGGCAGCGAGGATACCGCATACTACCAGACCTTTCACACCGGCAGGAAGCAATTTAGCTACCAGAGTAGGGAAGGCGGCGTCAGCGTTGGCAGTACCATTGGCAAGCATCGGGAGGAAACCTTCGCCACCGGCACCGATATATTTCTGATGTAATGCGAAAGCAATCATACCCGGAATCAGGAACAGGAATACAGGCAACAGCTTCAGGTAAGCGCCGAAGATAGTACCACGACGAGCCTCTTTTTCATTCTTTCCGGAAAGTACACGTTGTACGATGAACTGGTCAGTACACCAGTACCAGAAACCGATAATGGCAGAACCGATAAGTGCACCCAGCCAAGGGAAGTTCGCATCATCGTTGCTGCGGATCAGATTGGTCATGGTGTCACCATAATCGTTTACCGTCACAGCACCGCACACTCTCATCATTTCGTCCCAGCCTCCCAGTTCTTTGAAACCGAGCACAAGGATAATCAACGAACCTAACAGAAGAATCGGAGTCTGAAGTACAGAAGTATAAAGTACCGATTTCATACCACCGAAGATTGTATATAGGGCAGTGAGAACTACCAGTCCGATGGCAGCAATCCAAAAGAAGTCAATTCCCCAGAGTTCTTTGATACCGAATACTTGCTGGAATACCAGACCTCCGGCATATACTGTAACCGCTACTTTGGTCAATACGTAACTTACCAGAGAAATGACCGATAAGATGGTACGTGACTGAGGATTGTAACGGCGTTCCAGAAATTCCGGCATCGTGTATACCATGCTTCGTGAATAGAAAGGTACGAATACCCATCCCAGAATCAGGATCATCCATCCCTGAATTTCCCAGTGAGCCATCGCCATACCGCTTGAAGCTCCTGCTCCCGCCAGGCCGATCAAGTGTTCCGAACCGATGTTTGATGCGAAGATAGAGGCACCGATCGCAAGCCATGTTGCGTCACGTCCGCCTAAGAAATAATCTGCCGAGTCATTTTGTTTTTGTCTGACTACCCAAACAATAATACCTATCAGAGCCAAAAAGAAGACTCCAATTACTAGCCAATCTAATGCTTCCACAATAAATTTGATTTATAAGTTAATATTATTTCTCTATCGAGAATTTAAAGATACATTCGCTGTTGTACGTTTGTCCCGGTTCCAACACAACGGACGGCCAGTCGGCTTTGTTGGGGCTGTCGGGGTAGTGTTGTGTTTCGAGGCAGACAGAAGCACGTTGGTTGTAAACGATACCTTTCTTTCCGCTTACGGTTCCGTCGAGGAAGTTACCTGTGTATACCTGAATACCCGGTTCGTTGGTATATACTTCCAGTGTGATTCCGGTTTCGGGAGACGTCAGTCTGGCAGCTACCTGAGAGATGTCACCCTTGGTGTTGAGCACCCAGTTGTGGTCGTATCCGTTGCCGTTCTTCAGTTGGACGAAGTCGTAGTTGTTGATATCTTTGCCTACCGCTTTCGGAGTAGTGAAGTCCATCGGAGTATCTTTGACCGGAGCGATTTCGCCGGTTGTCATGAAGGTGCTGTCTACCGGAGTATAGTAATCTGCATTTACATACATGATGTTGTCTGTCGATGTTTTTGACGGATCACCAGCCAGATTGAAGTAAGAGTGGTTGGTCATGTTGATGATTGTCTTTTTGTCGGTAGTAGCGCTGTATTTGATATCGATGGCATTGTCATCTGTCAGTTGATAGGTTACTTTAGCAGTCACATTTCCGGGGAAATTCGCGTCACCGTCCGGAGAGATAAGAGTCAGTTCCAATGTTGCCGGATCGATAAGGTTGGCTTCGTATACTTGGTATTGCCATCCTTTCGGACCTCCGTGCAGACAGTGGCCAAAGTTGTTTTGCGGCAGTTGGATGGTATCTCCGTCCAGTACAAAACGCCCTTGGTTGATGCGGTTGGCGTAACGGCCGATAGAAGCACCGAAATCACTGGGTACATTAATATAATCAGCAATGCTGTCAAAACCTAAAACTACATCCTGCATCTTGCCGTTCTTGTCGGGCACCATGATGGACACGATGCGTCCGCCGAAGTTAGTGATGCATACTTCCATACCCGCCTTATTCTTTAAGGTATAAAGAGCTGTTTGGGCATTGTTCACTTCTGTTTGAAATTTTGCCGGGTCAAGACCGGATAAAGTCAGCTCGGAAGCCGGCTTGTTATTGCACGCGGCAAGCATCAGCGCGGCAATTCCTGCAAGTAGAAAATGTTTTTTCATGGTTTTATTTTTAATGTAAATGAGATGCTTATCTTATTTTGGGTGTAAAAGTAACACTTTTGTTTGGTGTATCAAATACACTTGTATATGTTGTGCAACATAAAAGGATAAGAACTTTACTGTTACGTATAAAACTATCGCATGTTCCCATCTTCGGAGCGGGATCGTTGTATTGCATTTTCTCTTTCTATATAGAGCTGGATAGTTTCTAGGGCTTGGAACCAGAGTTTCTTCAGCTTGAAACTAAAGTTTCCTCTGCTTGAAACTAGAGTTTCATCCGCTTGGAACCGTTGGTTCCGGCATATGGAAACGAATGGACCTACGCATGACCTGTCGGCAAAGTCCGGTAGATATAGCAGCACTGTGACGGCAAAAATTGCCATCACAGTGCTGTCACTGGTTGCTGTCACAGCTTTACTTCTTCATTATAAGCGAGTTATGCTCTGTTTTGTGACGGTGACAGCAAAACACATATTTATTTTTCTATAGAGAGTTATTGGAGTTTCTTCCCCCAATATGTCTTTTGATTACCCTGGGCCGCATACACAATCGTATGTGTCCGCGGACTGGCTTCCCAGTCGACTTCGCGTTGCAGATAGAGTACTACTCCGGCGCTTGTCGTGATGGTTTGAGTCGCTGCATCAAATGTCCATGTAGCATTTTTCCAGCTGCCGGAAGTTATCTTATGCGTGTCGAGATCATAGGTCATCGTTTCGGAAGTCCGTTGGGTGCCTGTATTGTTGGTCAATGCCAGATGTTCCCAGTCTCCCGCTATTTCATTTTCCGTGATAGGTGCTTGCGGAACGGCTCCGTAACGTTCGGGCATAACGAGAGGCCATCCGTTGGCATCCCAGCGGATGCTGCGTACATGTCCCATCATGATGGCGTTGGAGTATTCATTGCCGCCTACGTTCACGGGGAAACGTCCTTGTGAAGTATAGAACCAGTTGCCGGCTCCGTCATCGAAGATGCCGCAATGGGAAATTCCTACCCAGCCGTAGCTGTTGTCGAACCGGTAAGGAGCAGTCAGTATCGGATATAGTTGCGCGCTTCCCATAGCGGAATTTCCGTGTATGTCTACATAAGGGCCGTCAATGTTTCTGGAACGGCAGACACGTGTATTATATTCTACCGACAGTGAACCGTAAGCCAGGAACAGATAGTAATAACCGTCACGATAGATCACTTCGGGACCTTCGGATGCCTGCCAGCGGCTGGTGCCACGTGTGGCGATTATCTTTCCATAACCCGAATTGTCTTCCCCTGTGATGTCCCAGGGATTTCCCAAAGCATTCAGCGGTTTGCCGTCTTCCGGATTTACCTGTAGGGCAGCGATACCGCTGTGCCATGAACCATAGATCAGCCAGTGTTCGCCATTTTCCGTTATTATATAAGTAGGGTCGATCGCATTGATTTTAAAATACCCTTCCCAGTCATTGATGCTGCTGCGCCCATAATCCGTCTTTCCCTTATCGCTGGCAGAGCAGACAACGAATCCTTTGTCTTCCCATATATTACTTGCCGGATCGGAAGTTTCCATCAGTCCGATAAACGCGCGTTCGGTCCATGAACCGTCAAAGTTGCCGTTGTTCTCAATTTCCGGTTTTCCGGTTTGGATGTAGTTCGTGATTACGATGGAATAATACATACGGTATTTTCCGTTCGATACTTTTCGTGCAACAGGTGCCCAGTATCCGTAAGACGGATTGTCAATCGGTTCCAGTCCCATCTCTTGACGGTAGGCATTCAGCTTTTCTTTGATCCATGTCGGGGGTGTTTCACTCATGGTTGCTCCCAGGTACTCCCAGTTTACGAGGTCTTTGGAACGCCTTGCGTGGAAGTGTCCGTTTCCGCTGTGCGCGTTTCCGTAAGAAGCGTCTGTCTGATACATATAGTAATATCCGTCATCGGCTTTCATTACCGTAGGGTCGTGTACGTTGGCAAGGTTCCAGTCATAACGGTTGCTCCAGGCTGAGAAACTTGTGTAGTCGTCTACATACGTGGGTGCTTCGTACGCTGCCAGTTCATCGCTCAGTGTCTCGGCGGGAGTCGTGAAAGAAGTTTCCTCCGAGTATCTGGGCTCTTCGTTGTAAAGGGTGACAAAGGCTCTTACGTAATACGTCGTCTGTGGAGTCAGGCCGGTCAGGGTCGTACTGATTTCCGATCCTCTGACTTCGGAGGTCGTGTCATAAATGTCCGGATGGGATGCCGTGCCATAACAGAATCCCCGTTTGACGATATTCATTCCTTCCGTTCCGCTGATATTGGCGGATAAGGTTGCTTTGTTGTACCCCACATTCGTATATGCCGGCGTTGTGATGCTTAAAGCTCCTGATGCGGAGTTTTCATCATCGTCACTGCACGCTGCCAGAGCGAGCGTGCAACAGAGTAGAAGATAGATGGTCTTTAAGTATTTCATATCTCAGTCTTTCTTTTTTTAGATTGTTTTGATGTTTATTCGTTAGAAGCGCTTCCGGTGTCCCATCCCGGATTCTGTCCCAGATTGGGTGCCCGTTTCACTTCGTTGGCAGGTATCGGGAAGTAGTAACTCTTGGGATTGACAAACGTGCGTGAATTGACCGTTTCTGCCAGTCCGAAGGTATAGGAGGGAGTATCTGCGCTGCCGGTGACTTTCACTCCATAAAGATTCAGCAACTGGTTGTAACGGGGCTTTCCGGTTTCTCCCGTAGAAGTAACATTGTCATATAGTTTCCAGCGGCGTACATCGAAGAAACGATGATCTTCGAAAGCCAGTTCGATGCGTCTTTCGTTGCGGATACGTTCGCGGAGTTCACTTTGCGACATATCTGCATAGGCCGGCATACCGGCACGGGCGCGTACCTCATTGATATAACTGTATGCCTTGGCAGGTCCTTCCGCTTCATTATAGGCTTCGGCGGCATTCAGCAGAATTTCGCCATAACGGAAAATCATCCATGCGTGAGGATAGGTGGCCGGTTCTTTGCAGGAAATGTTATTCACGAACTTTTTCAGATAGTATCCGGTGTAGGTGCCTCCCATGGCTGAGGTGTAATCCACTCCTTTGTCCGCATCCGAGTTGTAGCGTACATCGATGGCGCGTCTTTCTTCTTTGTCGGCACGTCCCCACATCATGCCTTGATAGAAGATGGTTTGTGCCAGACGCGGGTCACGGTCTTTATACGGATTGGCGGCATCGTAGGTACTGCCGTTCTCATCGATCCGTTTGCCGTTGCTCATTTCGTAAGCGTCCACCAGATTCTGTGTCGGGTTGGTACGTCCGTTTCCGGAGAAAGAACCGGTAAAGCCTACCGGCAGGAATACTTTTTCTACCTGATTGGTATTCCATACGGAGCGTGCAAGGATAATTTCATTGTTGTATACCGGATTGGTCGTGAAACATTCGTAATAGTCATTCTCCGGATTTCCCGTATTGTACAGTCGGTAAGGATAACTTTGCTTGTTATTCTGAGTGATGAAGTCGGCTGCTGCCTGTGCCGCATTCGCCCAGTATGCGGTGTTGCCGTCCGGATTGTTCAGTTTGGAAGCACGGTAGAGCAGGGCTCTTGCCTTTAAAGCATAAGCGGCGGCTCCGTTGACACGTCCCCAGTTGGATGCTTCATCGCTGTAGCGGAAGGGAAGCTGGTTTTTGATCTGGTCGCATTGGTCGGCTACCCATTCAAGTGCTTCGGCAGCGGGAGTACGGGACATGTTCATTGCCGAAGGATCGGACAAGTCGAAGATGATCGGTTCGCCGGATTCATCTTCCGCAATGACAGGGGCAGCGCCGAACCAGCAGATTAAGTCGAAATGGAAGATAGCGCGAAGCAGTCTGGCTTCTGCGCAGTAACGGTCGTAAAGGCGGTTGTCGTCGCCGTCCTTCTCCGTATTTCCTACTACGGATGCCTTGGCGTTCTTCAGAAACATATTACATTTCCGAATCCCGTATAAGTCGGTGTTCCAGAAGCCCAGCAGGGGATGGTCGCCGGCGGTGTATCCGTCGCTGCCGATCTTTGTATAATAATGAAGTCCCCAGCAGGTCACTGCATTATCCGTCATACAGTCACGTGAAGCACCTGTGAACTGGTCGTCCGACAGTGGCGCCAGTCCGTCCGGCAGATTCGTGTAGATGTTGGCGAGGAACTCGCGTGTCAGGTTCTGGTTATTGAACACTTTCTTTTCAGACAAGGAGGCATCGTACTCTTTGTCGAGGTAGTCGCTGCACGAACTGCCTGCGAGTGCGAGGACCAGAGTAACTATATAAGTTGATATTCTTTTCATAATTCTTTGTTGTTTTATTGAATGATTAGAATCCGATATTCACACCGAACGTAAATGAACGTGTCTTGGGATATGCCCAGATATAGTTGGTCGGGTTTTCCGGATCAAAGCCTTTAGGCAGATGGCTCCAGTTGCACAGGTTGTAGCCGCTGAAGTAAAGACGGCATTTCGTCATATTGACTTTAGAAATCAATCGTGCAGGAAGCGAGTAGCCGACTTCCACATTGCGCAATGAAAGGAAGTCTCCGTTGACTACCCAGATGGTAGACTCATTGTATGGATAGTTCCGGTCGAGGTCACTGAAGGAAGTAGACAAACGCGGATATTTGGCGTTGATATTGCGTGGGTCTGTCGGATCATCGGTATAATATCCCCATGTATTGGTGATTTCGTGAGTGGAAGTACCTCCCCAGCCGAAACCATAGTCCATATTCTCGCGACAGGGAACGGTGCGGTTCAGATAAGCCGTCAGTACGGCACGTGCATCAAACCCTTTCCAGCTAAAACCTAAACGGATGGTCGGGATTAATTCCGGTATATTCGTGTATCCGGTCGGTACTTTGTCGTAGCTGTCTATTTTACGGTCGCCGTTCGTATCCTGGAATACGGCATTGCCGAGCTTGTATTTACCGGCAGCGTTCCACGGATATTTCTGAGGATTGGCAACGGCATCTTCATACGACTCCGGAATCAGGTCGGGATTACTGGCCCATTGTTTCCAGATCAGGAGCTGGCTTTGGTCGATACGGTTGCCGGTTCTTGCCTGATAAGCGTAATCGGGAGTCAGTTCATCCATTTCGGTGATCTTGTTGGTGTTGAAAGTCAGCATACCGTCGATATAGTATTCAAAATCACCGATCCGGTTGCTATGTCCTAAAGTGATCTCAAAACCTTTCGTTTCGGCCTTGCCGTAAGAGTCTTGCGGAGCGTTTACACCGAATAAGCCGGGCACGGTGGAACGGGATACCAGAATATTGGAACGCCATTCCTTGAAGAAGTCCACAGAACCGTAGATTTTCTTGTTCCATAAGTCGAAGTCAACGCCGAAGTTTGCCATATCCGAGATTTCCCATTTGATATTCTTGTTGCTGGCTGTCGATTCATATACACCTTCCGTGTAAGATTGGGAAGTACCGAAATTATATCCGCCTCCTTCGGTGAATGTACCTTGGTACGGGTAGCGGCTGACGCCTGTCACAGCTTGTCCCGCCCGTCCGTAAGAAGCACGGAGTTTCAGGAGATTCACGAACGAGTTCTTCAGCCATGATTCTTCGGAAAGTACCCATCCCACGGAACCGCCGGGGAATGTTCCGAAGCGTTCGCCGTCGGCATAATTATCACTGCCCATGCGGGAGATATTACCGGAAAGGATATACCGGTTGTTATATACATAGGTAGCCTGTGCATTATAAGAGAGGTAGCGGTTGGATGATTCCTGTCCGCGTACTACATTCTGATAAGTACGGATAAAAGCCTGGGCATTGACGGCATGTTTGCCGAATGTATGTTCGTATGCCAGTCCGCCGTTCATATTGAGATTATAGTAATAGTCACGTGGAGAAGTGGTGGCATTGGGCAATGCTTTGTACGTTCTCATGCGTTGGTATGTATATTCCGACGGGTCGTTGACATCAGCCATATAGTTATAGTAGTAGACATTGATATCGGCTTGCTGCACCTTCTGGAATGTTTCGTAAGAGTCGAAACTGAACGTCATCTTGGCTTTCAGTCCGGGAACGAGGGCATCCAGGTTTCCGGTAGCCGTTACGGTTGTATAGAGGTTACGGCGGCGGTTCTGTTCCACACCACGTCCGGCGATTTGTGCGGCACCGTTTTTACTGTCGCTGCTGGTCGGCATAAAGAATTCACCGTTCGGGCAGAATACGGGATACACCGGAAGGTTTTCGCCGGCTCCCCAGGTAAAGAGGTTCCATACGTCAATGCCCGGTTGGGAGATATTGTCGATACGTCCGCCCAAGTCCATCGATACATTCAGGAACTTGTTTACATCGATGTCGATGTTCGAACGCAGGTTATAGCGGTTCAATACTTCCTGTGTGCTGTAGCCTTCGTTCCATTCCGTCCATTTGGTGTCGAACAAACCTTCCTGACGGAGATAAGAGAAGGAGACATAGTAGCGTGCACGTGCGTTACCGCCGCTGACAGACAGGTTGGTACGGTATTGCGGAGCTGCATCCCGCAGCATGGTGTCGTGCCAATTCGTATTGAAGTATTTGTATTTGGCCATTCCTTCCAACTGCTCACCGTTGCAGACACGACGGTAGTATTCCAAGTCTTCATCGGAATATTCGGGACTTAATCCGTCCAGGTATCGTGCCTGATTACGGCTCAGCGCATAGTTATAAGAATTCTGGCTTTCGGGGATTCCGGCAATAGTCTGGAAGCCGACTTCTTGTGTGAAGTTGATTTTAGTCTTACCGGTTTCTCCACGTTTGGTCGTTACGAGTACTGCGCCGTTGGCTCCACGCATTCCATAGATAGCGGTGGCGGCAGCATCCTTCAATATCGTAATCGATTCAATAGGGTAGGCATCGAGGAATGAGAGGTCACGTTCCACATTGTCGACGATGATCAGCGGACTGCGTGCGCTGGCATTCATGGTACGGATGCCACGGATATACATAGCCGTTTCACTCCATCCCGGTTCGGATTGCGCTTCATACGTCTCTACACCGGTGACAGTGGAGGTAAACGCATTCTGCAAAACGGTTACCGGATGTTTTTCCAGTTCTTCTCCGGTGACGATGGAGGTGGACTCTGTCACAAACTTCTTGGGTTTGCGGTTGAAAGGAAGCGGAGTTGTATGAGCATATTCATCCAGGTCGGCATCCATGACAATCTTGAAATTCTCTTCGAAGTCGGCAATGGCCGTTGTCGGCAGATAACCTACGCTGCTTACATAAAGCTCGTCGGCAGGTTTTACATTCTTCAAAGTGAAGAAACCGTCCTTGTCCGAGAGTGCGATGCGGCTTGCTTCCGCTACGTTGACCACCGCACCTGCGATAGGTTCACCCTCTGCATTTACGATTCGTCCTTTCAGTACTTTAGCATCTTGCGCCCATCCGTTGCCCAGCATGAAAACTGTGGCTACGGTGAGCAGGATTCTTTTGAATCCTGTCTGTATGTTATTTAATTTCATCGGTTGCATATTCATTCAGTTAATTGTTCCAACCCGGGTTGTTTTCGATATTCGTTTTCCATACTTCTCCTTCCGGTATCGGGTAGAGATACATTTTCTCTGTAAATACCCGGTTCTGGGCAACTTTACGTGTATAGACAAACTTTCCGTTTTCCTTGGTAATCTCCATTCCGTAGATAGGACGTGCCAATGCTTTTTCCGCTACATTCCAGCGACGTACGTCCCATGCACGATGATCTTCAAAAGCGAGTTCGACGGTACGTTCCTTGCGGATGAAGTTACGGCGGTCGGCTATGGTCTGAAGATCGCTGCGGTCTGTGAGTTTGGCAGTCATCCCTACACGGTCACGGAGAGGCTGGATGGCATTCAGTACGTCCGTACGTGACCCGCCGGCTTCATTCAAGGCTTCTGCGTAGTTCAATAAGATTTCCGCATAGCGGATGATAATCCAGTTACGATAGTTGCTGCCGGTATGGTTATTGTTCAGGATCACTTCCGGAATATACTTGCGGGTATAGTATCCGGTCGGCGTTGCATTTGCATTTCCTTGCGGGTTATCCCGTTGTCCTTTGAGTACATTAATTATACCATTACCCCAATTCACACCGTTGTAGAGTACGGTAGCCGCCAGACGCGGGTCGCGGTTGCTGTAAGGATCATTGCTCTTGTATCCGCTGGTGTTGTTGATGGCGGGAGTGGCTGTTCCATTATAAACAGGGGCACCGGTTTCATCATAACTGCTGAAAGGAGACTGCCCGTTTGCCATATCGTACATATCCACTAAATTCTGTGACGGGCACAAACCTCCGTTGCCGCCTTCGCCTACCGGCGTATCGTTATAGATCGCTCCCCATCCTACAGCCACATCATTACGCCAGAAAATCGTTTCGTTATTTTTCTCGTCATGTGCGTTCTTCAGAATAGCATTGGTGTAGCAGGTCTTCGGATCGGTGTCGGTCGTGTAAAGTCCGTAGAGCGTTCCGTAATCCGTCATGAAGCTTTGCGCTGCATCGGCGGCTTGCTGCCAGCTGATACCCGATTCGCTTCTGAAACGGTCGCTTGCCATGTAAAGCATAATGCGGGAATACAGTGCACGAGCCATTGGCTGGCTGATACGTCCGGGGTTGCCCGATTCGGCAGAAGTAGCTTTATCCATCAATCCTTCTTCGCAATCTTTCAGTTCTTTCAGAATGAAGTCAACTACATATTCTTTCAGGGAAGGGCGGGTGGTATAGTTGCTCAGCAAGTCCCCGTCCGGATCGAGTACATCTGTCACCAGAGGGACGGGGCCGTAGCGGAGAAACATTTCCCAGTAGAAATAAGCGCGGAGGAAATGAGCTTCCGCCTTGTATTGTTTCACATAGGTAGCGTGTGCTTCTTCCGAGTCGTCCGTAGCTTTGGGTACGTTGTCGATATTCTTTAACAGCATATTGCATTTGCGGATACCCCGGTAATAGTGTTCCCATGTGTCGGTGAGTTCAGTGGCGGCACTGCTGGCATAATAGTTACCGATGTTGAAACTTGTACGCGTGCCGCCGCTGGCGTAGCTGGTTTCGGCTAAGTCGGTGGCTGCATCCATCCATGAGTTGTTGATGCGGCAGGCACCGTGGCGCAGGAAGTTGTAAGTATCGAAATGGAACTCGCGGGTAGTAGTCCACTGGCTGAATACCTCTTCTTCTGTCAGTTCGTTGCTGGGCTGTTTGTCCAGAAAACCACCGAATATATCTTCACAGGAAGTCAGGGCGATTCCGGCGGTTGCCAACCAAAAGGCGGTATATATGATTGTCTTTTTCATGTCTTATATCTGTTAGAATTTAATGTTTACACCAAAGTTCACCGTCTTCATAATCGGGTAACGGTTGGAACCTTCACTTTCCGGATCGCAAAGACCATCCAGTTTATCCCATGTGATGAGATTGTTTGCATTCATATAGACGCGGCATTCGTTCATGGCTACTTTTCTGATCCATCGGGCCGGAAGCGAGTAGCTTAGTTCGATATTCTTCAGACGGAGGAAGTTACCGTTTTTCAGGAAGAACGAGTTTTTACGCTGGTTATGGTCACCGTAGCTGTCATAATGGAGCAGCGGATAGCTGGCATTGGCAAGGTTGTATGCTTCCGACTGGTTGGGATTCCAGCGGTTCAGATGATGTTCTTTTACCTTACCGCCATTCACGAAAGCGTACATTGCCTCTGCATCATAATATCTGGAAACATGATCTACTCCCTGAAACATGATGCTGAATCCGATGCCTTTGTATTCGCATCCCAGAGACAAGGCGTAAGTGTTTTCGGGAACATCGCTATAGCCGATAAATGTTTCATCACGGCTGTCGATAAATCCGTCTCCGTTCATATCACGGTATTTCAGGTCGCCTGCCTGTACGTTGCCGAAAGTAGAAACCGGAAAATCGGGATTGTTCAGGTCGGCTTGGGTCACAAAACCATCGCATACCAGACCGAAGTATTGGTTGATCGGATGACCTTCCTGTTTGCGATATGCTGTCTTTGTGGCGGGTTCGTCCATGTTCCGGATTTCATTGCGGGCGTGTGAGAAAGTCAGACTTGCATTATAGGTAAAGTCCTTTCCGATATGGTTCGCATGTTTCAGTTCGATTTCGAAGCCCTTGTTGTTGGTCTCTCCCAGATTGCCGGCAGCCATATTGACGCCTACCCATTGCGGACGGGTGAGGTAAGGAGTCAGGATATCGTTTCTCTTTTCGTAGAATACGTCGATATTACCGTTCAACAGTCCGTTCCATAAACCAAATTCCAGTCCCAGGTTGTATTTGTGAGCACGCTCCCAAGTCACTGCATAGTTAGGGTACTGGCTTTCATAGATACCGGTATATCCGGTTGTTCCGAAGTGATAGTCGTTGGCTATCTGTGTCCACACTGCCTGATACAGGAAACGTTGTTTTACGCCATTCACTTTGTATACATCGTTACCTACTTCACCATAGGATGCACGGATTTTCAGATTGTTCAGCCAGTCTTCCGTTCCTTTCATGAAAGCTTCGTTGCTGATTCTCCATCCTACGGAGAAAGAAGGGAAGAAACCGAAGCGTCTGCCTCGCATGAAGTTTTCCGAACCGTTATAGCCGAAGTTGACTTCTGCCAGGTAACGGTCGTCGTAGCCGTATGTGGCACGCCCTACCAGTCCTTGGTAGCGTTCGGCAAGGTCTGCCTGATAACGGTAGTCATTCTGGTTGTACAGTGCCATGGCGGTGATATCATGTTTCCCGAATTTGCGTGCCCAGTTCAGCTGGAATTCCATATAAAGTTTATAAGTAGTAGTCTGGTTATTGCCCAGATAAGCAAGTTCCGTATCTGTATTGAACTGGGTATAAGCGTCTATTGAATTATAATTAGTACGGTCATTCAGCTCATAAGTGGCAAAGTCGGCATTGAAAGCACGCATATAGTAAGCGTCGTAGTCGAAAGATACCATTCCTTTTGCTGCCAGCCCTTTGGTGAGCCAGTCCATCTTATAATCCACAATGAAATTTGTTTCATTGATCGTATTGGTGGAGCGGTAGAAACCGGCTTTGGCTAAACGTGCTACGATATTATTCTGATATTGTGAGCTGCCGCTGTATAATGTCTTTTGGTCTTCGCCTTCACCCACGGTGTAGGATACCGGGAACAACCATCCCGGAGTATGATTCATTTCGTAAAAAGCCTGACTGTAGGATCCGTCCCTCGCTTCATTCGAGTTCGGGCCTCTGCGTTCTTCGAAACGTGTTCCGAAGTTGACTGAAAGAGTCAGGTCTTTGGTCATCAGAAAGTCGAGATTGGCACGGAAAGCGAAACGCTTGAAGCTTGAGTTCGACTTGTTTCCGTATTCGTCCTGACTGAATTCCTTGAACAATCCCTGTTGGTTGTAATATTCGGCAGAAGTAAAGTAACGCATACGTTTGGTACCGCCCTGTATGTTGACATTGTAGCGTTGTGCCGGTGCACTGTTGCGCAAAACGGTGTCATACCAGTCTACATTCGGGTAGAGGAGGGCATCGATTCCGCTAAGTTGTCCGGCTGAGGCTCTTTTATACATTTCGATATCGGATGCCGAATATTGAGAAGGTAGTCCGTCATTAGCCAGCGCTTCTTCCAATAATACAACCGAATTGTAAGAATCCAGGTAAGTATCCTGGCGGGTAGGGGACTGTATTTGCCAGTTGGCGGTCAGGCTGACAGTTGGTTTCTGTTCCTTACCACGCTTCGTTGTAATCAGCATCACACCGTTTGCACCACGTACACCATATACGGCAGTAGCGGAAGCATCTTTCAACGTAGAGATCGATTCGATATCATCCGGAGCAATCTGTGAGAACTCGCGTTCTACGCCGTCTACCAGAATCAACGGTTGGTTGTCTCCTGCGAAAGAAGCACGGCCACGGATATAAATCTTCATATCGTCAGCCCCCGGCGCACCGGAAGTCTGAGAAGTGATTACACCCGAAATCTTACCGGCAATCGCCTGTGAAATATTGGCTGCCGGAGATTTCAACAGTTCTTTGGAAGAAACCTGCGAGATGGCACCTACCACACTCTCTTTCTTCTGTGCACCGTAGCCGACTACTACGACTTCATCCAGCACTTCCGTGTCTTCCTCCATAGTGATATTCAGTTTCGTCTTGTTGGCTACAGGAATTTCCTGTGTCTTATAGCCGATATAACTGATTTGTAACACGGCTTTCGGTCCGACCGTCAGTTTGAAGTTACCGTCAAAGTCGGTAATGGTTCCGTTCGTAGTTCCTTTTTCAAGTATGCTTGCACCAATGGCGGCTTCGCCTTTGGTATCAACTACCCGTCCGGTGATCTGCTTGTTCTGCGCATACACCCATTGGCTGAATGTGGCGAGGCAGAGTATCAGTATAAAATTCTTCATGTATACTAAACTTTAAGGTTTAATTCTTTTTCTTTTTCATAATAGCCTGTATCTCATCGATTGTCAGTGCTTTGTTGTAGATAGCGATGTCGTCGAACATAAATCCGGGATCCGGATCGCCCCATGTCCATGCCTGATTTCCGCCCAATGAGATGTATTTCAAGTCTGCACCGTTGGTGAATATTCCGGAGATGGTATTGCCGTCACCGCTGCCTGATACTGTCCATGAATTAGCGACTTCTCCGTCGAGGTAGATTTTGCAGGTGGTAGTCGTGAGAACAGCCGTGTAAAGATGCCATTCATGATCCTTCAGCCAGTCTTCCTCACAAACGATTCCATCTGCTGCATATTCCGAACAATAAACGGTGTTGACACCTTTCTCGTTCTGTGCGGCGGTGAAGTCTGTCCATCCGTTACAGTTTATTTGGGCGAGTCCGCGGGATTGCAGGACAAACAATGGCCATATATTCTCTGATCCTGCTGACGGCTCATTTCCGTACGCTGTGAACAGCGGTGAATAACGGTAATCATCCGACCCTCCGGCATTCTTGGCATTCACCCATACACTGATACTCACTTCCTGAGATTCTACGGAGTGGGAAAGAGCATCCTGAGGCAACATCAGATAATTAGTGCCTTTAGAGCCGGCTACGTTCTGGAATATTTGTCCGAAACCTTTGTCTTCCACTGAAACTATTTTGCCCGAACCTACGATTTTTGCATCTCCGGCTCCTTCTTCAAAGGTATTGATGTAGACGGGAGTCGGCAGAGCCAATGTCTTGTCTTCCATAATCTGCTTGATCTGTTCCGGAGACAATTCTTTGTTATAGACTGCGAAGTCGTCAAACATGAATCCCGGATCGGGATCGCCCCAGTCGAACGCCTGATTTCCGCCTAAAGTGATGTATTTGTAGTTGGCACCATAAATGAATGCACCTTCAATTGTATTGTTATCTCCGGTACCTGCCACCTGCCATTCGTTCTTCAGTTCGCCATCCATATATACTTTGGCGGAAGTAGCGGTGAGAGTTACTGTATAGTAATGCCACCCATGATCGGCTAACCAGTCAGTGGCGTCATGATATAGAGCATTGGTACCATTTACATTCTGTGCATCATCAAAGTTGCACCATCCGGCATTATTCAGTTGTAATGTTCCTCTTACATACAATGCAAACATAGGCCAGTTGTCTGTATTGGCAGTACCTGCTATGCCCGGTGCCTGTCCGTGAGCGCTGAATAATGGTGACCACATATAAGTGGATGAGATTCCGGCATCCTTCGCATTCACCCACATACCGATAGACATTTCCTTCGTTTCGGCAGAATGTGACATAACATCTTCCGGAAGCAACAAGTAATTCTGACGCATTCCTCCGGGGATATTCTTGAATACAGTTCCGAAGGCGCTATTATCATCCGTAACAAAGCTGCCACCGCCAATAATCTGTAGTCCGGTAGTCGTTTCGAAAGTAGCTTGATAAACAGGATCCGGCACGTATACTCCGCCACCGATATTCGGTCCCTGAGCGTCGCTGTCCGAGAAGGTATTTGTCCAGATCTTCAGATCATCATAATAGGCTTCAGCAGTTTCCGTATCCGAACCATAGCCTACATATATATAGGTGGCAGATGACAATAAATCGATCATATTGGAATAATCGAAGTCACCTACGCTCACAGCCCTTGTCTTTCCGGAACTGATGCTGGCATGGTTGTTGGTGTCGTATTTCTTGGTGCCATCGATATAAATGGCGTATCCTTTCTCTGTGAAAGTCAAGGCAACATAATGCCATGTCCCGTAAGGCATTGCGTTCGTTACACTGACTTCCGGATCATTTACGTCCAGATAGCCTCCTGTGCCGGTATAGCTCAGAAAAGCATTTGCAGTGAAATACAGTTTGTTCGTTCCATCACTGAAAGAGATCAGTGCACCTGTATGGTCTGTTTTAGTCGGTTTTACGAAGAAACTGAATGAGACTCCTGTCTGGATATCTGCACCGATAAGAGGGTTGGGAATGCGGAGGTATCCGCCGTTGGCGTGCATAACTCCACTTTCTCTTTCATCATCCTGTACGATTTCCGGAATCTCTTGATCTGCACTGTATGCAAAACCTTCCCCCGATATAGGTGTTTCGCCTTCGGTGGCAGTAGAGTTGAAATCCTCGTCAAATGTAAATTCAGCTATTAATTTAGCGGAGGTATCCGGCTTTGCCGGAAGTTTTTGATTTCCTGCCGGTGGATCGGCTTCTCCCCAATCCTGACAAGAACTCATGCTGAGAACGGTAAGAATTGCCATAAGTAGTAACGGCCATTTCCTTGTCTTCATAGATATTGATATTAATGGTTCAACAATAATTCTACTCGTTGTAGTGTCGCAAAAATACAACCGATGAGTATATTAAAGGTGGACAAATGAATTTTCGAGGTGGATAAACGGTTATATAAGTGTCTTTTTTACACTTTGAGTATAATCTTGGACGGATGTCTCTTAAAATGAGCTCATTTTAAGACGAAGGGCTGCTATCATTGTTTCATAATAGCAACCCTTATATCAGTTATTCTTCGTTATTCAGCAGTGCGCTTGGTGTCACATTGAAATGTTTCGTGAAGCATCTTGTAAAATATTTGGGATCATTGAATCCTACTTCGTAGGCAACTTCCGCTATATTCATATTCTTTGTTTCCCGATTCTTCAGAATCAATTCCCGTGCGATGTTCAGTCTGTAATTCCGGATGAACTGTCCGGCGGACTGACCGATTAAGTTTTGCAGTTTTTTGTTCAGCAGGCTTTTGCTTACCCCGACGGCTTCACAAAAATCACTGACTTCGAAATACGAGTTCTTGTAGTTCTCTTTGATAACCTCCATTATCTGATTGAGGAACTTCTTATCACCGGATTCTTCTTCCATATTGAGTATGTCCACATCCATATCAAGTGTAAATTTACGCTGATATCGTTTCCGGTTCTCCAGAATATTCTGAATACGGGTCAATAATAATGTTTCATCAAAAGGTTTCAGCAGATATTCGTCCACTCCCATACGATAGCTTTCCAGTCGGGCTTCTTGTGAGGTCTTGGCGGTCAGCATCAGGAAAGGAATATGCGAAATGGCAAATGTTTCCTTTACCTTTCGGGACAGCTCGATTCCGTCCATGACAGGCATCATCAAGTCACTGATAATAAAGTCTATTGGATTACTGTTAAGTATATGTAGCGCTTCTTCGCCATTTGCAGCTTCCAGCACATGATACTGTTCACGAAGAATAGAGCGGATATATCCCCGCATATCAGCATTATCCTCCACAACCAGCATATTTAAAGCTTCTTTCTCTTTGGGAGAGCCGTAATCCTGAACAGGGATTGAGGACGAATCGTTGTGATCAATAATGATTGTCTTTTCGTCTTTTCCTTCTTCCCGTTGCAAGGGGAGGAGGATGCGGAAAGAGCATCCTGCATGACGGTTATTGAATGCTTTGATCTCTCCGCCGTGCATTTGTACAATCCGTTTGCAGAGGTATAAACCGATGCCTGTTCCTGCTTGTCCGTATACCGGATATTTCACTTGATTCTGCGACTGGTAGAAACGGTTGAAAATTCGGTTGAGGTCTTCTTCAGGGATGCCCGAACCACTGTCTTTGACACAAATATACAGAGTCTCTTTTTTACTGTCTTTGGCGAAAAGAGCAGATAGGTAGAGAGACACAGTTCCCCCGTTCGGAGTAAACTTGATAGCGTTACTCAACAGATTGGTGACCACCTTACGCATTGCTTCCTCATCGTACAAAATCTCCGGCATCTCCATCCGGTAATAGCGTTTGAGCACAATGTTCCGCTCTTGGGCGAATACTTCAAACGGAGTGATCAGTGAATCGATAAATTTCAGAAAATTTCCCCGAGTCTTCACAATCTCCAGTTTGCCGGACTCTACCTTCCGGAAATCCATCAACTGATTGACGAGAGACAATAGATATTTGGAATTGCGTTCTACGAAGTTTAATTGCTCAATGACTTGCGGATTGTAGCTTAATTTCAATGCACGTTCGATAGGACCGATAATGAGAGTAATCGGCGTGCGGAATTCGTGGGTAATATTCGTAAAGAATGAAATCTTGTCAAGCGTCAATTCCTGCACTTTGCGGGACATACGAATCAGTTGTGCCTTCTGCCTCGTGATTTTCTCATTCTGCTGAATCAGCATCTGATTTTGGCGCGACAGTTCTTCCGTTTGATTCTCTAACAGATGCTTCTGCTGTTCCAGTTCATGAGTGCGCTCTTCTACCGTGCGGTGCAGATATTCTTTCTGCCGTTTCAGATTGCGGATGCGCCATTGATAGAATTGCCATACACTGACAGACAACAATGCGATGGTGAGTAGAATGAACCATACAGTCTTATAGAAATAAGGTACAATCGTAATCTTCAGTTCCGTTATGTTTTCTCCCTCGTTCTCACCATCAGGAGTGTATCTGACCTGTAGAGTATATGAACCGGGAGGTAAATTCGTATAACTGGCGAAACGACGGTTGCCCGGAATCTGTACCCATTTATCGTCAAAGCCGACCAGACGATAACTGTATATGGCTGTATTGTTTGACTCAAAGTTGAGCGCTGCAAATTCGAGTGAGAAAGATTTTTCTTTTTCATGCAGCCTCAGTTCCGTCGTTATGGCAATGTCTTCCGACAGGTATTCGCTGCCCGGCAATATTTCTTCATTACCTATCCGCAGGCGGGTGAAACGGACTTTGGCAGCCGGAAGAGACGCCGCCGGACGATTGCTTTCGATTGCAACCAATCCGCCTACACTGCCGAAATAGAGTAAGTCATGAGAAGAACCGCATGAGGCGTTCCAATAAAACTGTGTGTCAATCAGACCATCCTGTATGGTATAGTTAATGAAGCGATTCTCTGCCTGATGATAACAGGAGAGTCCATTATTGGTGCTGATCCATAAGTTACCGTTGTTATCTTCCAGTATTCCCCGAACACTGTTGTTCGGTAGTCCTTGCGCTGTGCTATAAGAGATAAACTGTTCTTTTCCTTGAGCATCGATTTTTCGTTGATAAATGCCATATCCGTTACTGCCCAGCCATAAAGTACCGTCCTTACCTTGATAAAAGCAGGTTATTTTCTCAATCAGGCGGGAGGACGGATCGTCCAGTTTGTAGTTCAGGTGCCTGTACTGGAATTCTCCTTTAGAGGAACGGGAATGCAGATCGATGATATAAACCCCTTCCAGACAACCGACCCAAAGTTTACCCTCCTTATCAATAATGGAACCGATACAGCCATGAATATTTTCAGCAGCCTTATCCGGTAACGGAGCAGTTATTTCCTTTTTTACCGGATCATAAAAATAGAGTCCTTGATTGGCGCCTATCCATATACCTTCATTAATAGGGTCATAATTCAATACTCCGATAAAGTTAATCGGAAAGCCTCCGCCGGTCTGTGAGGAAATTACCTCCAGTATTTGTCGGGGAGCTTTCAGATCAAGCAGGTTGAGACCTCCTCCCCATGTGCCAATCCATAGGTGGTTGTCGGCATCGGAAGTCAGGGCACTGACGGAATTGTGACTCAGTCCTCCGTGTTCACGTGTATAATGGGTAAAATCTTCGCTGTTCCGTTCTTTTCTGTTCAGTCCGCCTTCCACTGTCCCTACCCATAAGGTTCCGTATGCATCTTCATAAATTGCATTGACAGGATTATAGGATAGACTTGACGGGTTTTCCTTGTCATGTCGGTAGCTCCGTATCGATAGTTGTCGTGGATTTAACAGATTGATACCTCCGGTTTCCGTACCGAACCAGATATGCTCTCCATCAGTCAATATGCAATTAATAAAGTTGCTGTTCAGCAGATTGGTACCGCCATTCGGAAGGTCACAGGCTATACGTTCAAAATTATCCGTCATCGGGTTGTAGATATTAATGCCACGTAGCGTCGCGACGATTAACTGTTTGTCGCTGGTGATAGCTAAACTTGTCAGGTAATTTTGCGATAGCGAATAGGAATTGCCGGAATCATGCTCATATCGTTTTATCACATTGCCGCTTTTATTATAACGGAATAGTCCGCGGTCACTGGAGATCCAGACTTCATTCTCTTTGCAGAGGAAATCCGAAATATAAGTTCCCGTTTCGAACTTCAGGCAGTCGGCTATGGGGATGGTTATCAGTCTCTTTTGCGGACTTAATGCCACTTTTCGTATTTCTCCATTGTTTCCCATCCATATTTTTCCATCCTCGTCAATGTCTTTCAGAGCAATGTCCGGACCATTCAGATAGACGGGACTGAGGGTAGACAGGATTTGCACTTCTCCTTTGTCATTGAATTCGATACGGTGAAGGGCATTGTCGCAATGAAGCCAGATACAGCCTTGCGTATCTTTCATGATACGGGTAGCCGGTAGTTCCAGTATCTTTGGAAGTATCCCTTTCGGGTCACGGGGGATAATCGGTTTTAAAGTGGATAAGTCAATAATATCCGTTCCCCCTTCGGAGACGATCCAAAGGCGTTGGAAGGCGTCTTCACAGACATTGCGTATAAAGTTGCTTTTTAGTTTGCATTGGTGATTATTGGGAGTGTAGTTTACAAACTCATAGCCATCATAACGGGAAAGCCCGCCTCCGGCAGTCGAAATCCACATAAATCCCCGGCTGTCTTTGTACAGATCGTCGATAAAATTATGTGGAAGCCCCTCGTTCATGGTCACATACGTAATATTATAGCGGTCGGCAAAACGTTCCTGTGCCCGAACCTGCCCGGCCAGTGAACAGATACTATATATTATTAGGTATATAAGTAGGTGTTTTTTCATATATGTACGTATTAATAAGGGCAAAGTTAGAAGAATCTCTTCAATCACAAAAATGAGAAGAACTTCTTTTCAGCAGATTATCGGATTGTCCACCAATCGTGTTCGTATGTCCACCTTCCATAGGGGAAACGGGACGTATTTTTGTAGCATAATTGATGAACGAATACACAGATATTATGAAAAACTTGTTTTTGCCAGTTCTTTTAGTAGCAGGCAGCTTCTTTGCAAGTTGCACTTCTGCCGTGTTTACTCCGACTCCTTCTGCTAATCCTTGGGATGATAATTATTTATCAGTAGCCAAAATGGAAGATTACCGTCAATGGGGAACATACAATGTACACGATCCGTCCTGCCGGAAGTTGGGCGACTATTACTATATGTATTCTACAGATGCAATTTTCGGTGAAAACCGGAAAGAGGCGAGAGAGAAAGGCGTGCCGTTGGGATTTATCCAGATGCGCCGTTCCAAGGATCTGGTACACTGGGAGTTTCTGGGATGGGCATTTCCGGAAATACCGGAAGAAGCTGTCCAATGGGTACAATCTCATGCGAATGGGCAGGGAGCAACTAATATCTGGGCACCATATATCATTCCTTATAAAGATAAATACCGCCTCTACTATTGCGTATCCGCATTCGGACGTAAGACATCCTATATCGGACTTGCCGAATCAACTTCTCCCGAAGGGCCGTGGACGCAGAAGGGCTGTATCGTTAAAACAGATGATTCTACCGCGATGAATGCCATCGATCCAAGTGTTATAGCCGACGAGAGTACCGGTAAATGGTGGATGCACTACGGCTCCTTCTTCGGTGGTCTGTATTGCGTCGAACTGAATCCGGAAACCGGATTGGTTTTAAACGAAGGCGATTGGGGCCACCTTGTAGCACGACGTGCCAACTATCGGAAGGATAATCTCGAAGCACCGGAAATTATCTATCATCCGGAGCTGAAACAATATTATCTTTTCACTTCCTATGATCCGCTGATGACGACTTATAATGTACGTGTCAGCCGTTCGGATGCCGCCGAAGGTCCGTTTACGGACTATTTCGGTAAGGCAGTGAAGGATACAACCAATAATTTTCCGATACTGACCGCACCATACCGTTTTGAGAATCATACCGGATGGGCGGGTACTGCACATTGTGCTGTCTTTTCAGATAATGAGGGAAACTATTTTATGGCGCATCAGGGACGTCTGTCACCGCAAAATCAGTTAATGGTGTTGCATATACGGCAGTTGTTCTTCACTCCCGAAGGCTGGCCAGTCGCTTCTCCCGAGAGATATGCAGGGACTGCTTCGCGTCAATTCAGCAAAGAAGATCTGGTCGGTGAATGGGAAATCATACGAGTGCAGGAACCGGCATACGAACGTCAGCTGGAAGCCGGACAGATTTTATGGGGAGAAGGAGAACTGAAAGAGAAGGAGTGGAACCTGTCCACCCGAATGACTTTGGCAAAAGACGGCACGTGCAAAGGGCAGATGACCGATAACGAATGGAATATAGTTCAAATGAATGGAAAATGGTCCTTTTTGACCGAAAAACATCTATTAATGGTAGATTTGAACTCGGAGAAGATTGAGAATCTGGTTATCTTTGCAGGACACGATTGGGAGAACGAAACCGAAACAATTCTCTTTACCGGACTCGATAGCCGGGGACGTTCTGTCTGGGGAAAAAGAATCAAATAACTATATATAATTTTATTGAAAACCATGAGAAGATACACAGAATTACTGGCTGCATTAGCCTTATCTACCGGCATGGCACTTCATGCACAAACCAATGAAATGGTGATCCAGGCTAAGAAGTTGGGTGCTGAAATCCAGCCGACAATGTACGGACTCTTTTTTGAAGACATCAATTATGCTGCCGATGGCGGACTTTATGCCGAACTGGTAAAGAACCGTTCATTCGAATTTCCCCAGCGTCTGATGGGATGGAAGACTTATGGAAAGGTGACTTTGCAGGATGACGGTCCTTTTGAACGCAATCCGCATTATGTGCGTCTTGATAATCCGGGACATGCCCACAAGCATACCGGACTGGATAATGAAGGCTTCTTCGGCATCGGGGTTAAGCAAGGTGAAGAATACCGCTTCTCCGTATGGGCACGTCTGCCGCACGGAGGTACAGGTGAAAAGATACGTGTGGAACTTGTAGATACCAAGTCTATGGGCGAACATCAGGCTTTTGCCTCTCAGACACTGACCATTGATTCCAAAGACTGGAAGAAATATCAGGTAATCTTAAAAGCGGGTGTTACCAATCCCAAAGCAACGCTTCGTATTTTCCTTGCTTCCCAGGGTACGGTAGACTTGGAGCATATTTCTCTTTTCCCTGTCGATACTTGGAAGGGGCATGAGAACGGTCTTCGCAAAGACCTTGCGCAGGCTTTGGCGGATATTCATCCGGGAGTTTTCCGTTTTCCCGGTGGTTGCATCGTTGAAGGTACGGATCTCGAAACCCGTTATGACTGGAAGAAATCCGTGGGCCCGGTAGAAAACCGTCCATTGAACGAAAATCGCTGGCAATATACTTTTACCCATCGTTTCTATCCGGATTATTATCAAAGCTACGGACTGGGATTCTATGAGTATTTCCTTCTTTCTGAAGAAATGGGAGCGGCACCGCTTCCGATCCTGAACTGCGGGCTTGCCTGTCAGTATCAGAACAATGAAGAAAAAGCTCACGTAGCAGTTTGCGATCTGGACAGCTATATTCAGGATGCACTTGATCTGATCGAATTTGCCAACGGAGACGTGAACACGACTTGGGGGAAAGTACGTGCCGATATGGGACATCCGGCACCTTTCAATCTGAAATATCTGGGCATCGGTAACGAACAGTGGGGAAAAGAGTATCCCGAACGTCTCGAACCGTTTATCAAGGCTCTTCGCAAGGCACATCCGGAAATTATGATTGTAGGTAGTTCCGGTCCGAACTCCGAAGGAAAAGAATTCGATTACCTGTGGCCTGAAATGAAGCGTCTGAAAGCAGATCTGGTAGACGAACATTTCTACCGTCCCGAAAGCTGGTTCCTCAGTCAGGGAGCACGCTATGATAACTATGACCGCAAAGGACCGAAAGTATTTGCCGGCGAATATGCTTGCCACGGAAAAGGAAAGAAATGGAACCACTTCCATGCTGCCTTGCTCGAAGCAGCCTTCATGACCGGATTGGAACGCAATGCCGATATCGTACATATGGCTACTTATGCGCCGCTTTTCGCTCATGTAGAGGGATGGCAATGGCGTCCGGACATGATCTGGTTTGATAATCTCAACTCGGTGCGTACCGTAAGTTACTATGTGCAGCAGCTGTACGCACAGAACAAAGGAACGAATGTACTGCCTCTCACTATGAACAAGAAACCGGTAACGGGGGCGGAAGGACAAAACGGACTTTTTGCCAGTGCAGTTTATGATAAGGATAAGAACGAACTGATTGTCAAAGTAGCTAATACTTCCGATAAGACACAGCCTGTATCCTTGACTTTCGAAGGTCTGAAAAAGCAGGATGTATTGTCCGAAGGACGTTGCATCACTCTTAGCTCACTCGATCAGGACAAAGATAATACGCTTGAACAACCGTTTGCCATCACTCCGCAGGAGACACCGGTAACGATCAATGGTCATGCGTTAACCACCGAACTCGGACCGAACACATTTGCAGTTTATAAATTCACGAAGAAATAAAATGAATAGCGTTAAACTAGTTATGATTTCATGCGCATTGGCAGCCTTTTCCGGGCTGTCTGCGCAGAATGACACTACTTTTGTAGCCAATGGCAATCCCATCATAAAATATAAATATACAGCCGATCCGGGTGCTATGGTGCATGACGGTAAGGTGTACATTTATGCCGGACATGACGAATGTCCTCCTCCCAGAGAACATTACCAGTTGAATGAATGGTGTGTATTCTCGTCTCCCGATATGAAGACATGGACGGAGCATCCAGTTCCTTTGAAAGCCAAAGATTTCAGTTGGGCAAAAGGGGAAGCATGGGCTAGTCAGGTGATAGAACGTGACGGAAAGTTCTATTGGTATGTGACAGTGGAACATGGCACTATTCACGGAAAATCCATAGGCGTAGCCGTATCTGATTCGCCTGTCGGTCCTTTTGTGGATGCCCGTGGTTCCGCACTGATCACCAATGATATGACGACCGAATTTACCAAGATCTCCTGGGAAGATATCGACCCGACTGTTTTTATTGACGACGACGGACAGGCATATCTTTATTGGGGGAATACCCAATGCTACTATGTCAAACTGAAAAAGAATATGATTGAGCTGGATGGTCCTATCGTACCGGTTCATCTGCCCCGATATACGGAAGCTCCGTGGATACATAAGCGTGGAGAGTGGTACTACCTTTCATATGCTTCTGAATTTCCGGAAAAGATATGTTACGCCATGAGCCGTAGCATTACCGGACCTTGGGAATACAAAGGCATCCTTAATGAGATAGCCGGCAATTCCAATACCAATCATCAGGCTATTATCGAGTTCAAGGGCGACTGGTATTTCATTTATCATAATGGAAGCATCAATACAGCCGGAGGCAGTTTCCGTCGTTCTGTCTGCATCGACCGCTTGTATTATAACGAGGATGGTACCATGAAACGCATTCAGATGACAACGGAAGGCGTACAATAAACAGTAAATTATAGGGTTAGGTTAGATAATAGGTTTTAGCTTTTTTGTTAATTGAAAAGTAAGGGCGTCCTTCCATTCCGGAAAGACGCCCTTCTTATTTATTCTGATGAATAATAGCTTATTCTACTCTGCGAGAACCGTCACCGATTACCACATCGTATACTTTCGGACTTCTGCCGAATTTAGCTTTGAAAGCTTCTTTTGTCTTTTCAACGAAGTTGTCATACAGTTCGTTCTTGACAAGGTTGATAGTACAACCACCGAAGCCGCCACCCATTACGCGTGAACCGGTTACACCATATTCTTTAGCGCAATCGTTCAGGAAGTCAAGTTCTTCGCAGCTCACTTCGTACAATTTACTCATACCGTGGTGAGTTTCGTACATCTTCTGACCTACTGTTTCGTAATCGTCTTTTTCCAGCGCGTCGCAAACGTCAAGTACGCGTTGGATTTCTTCGATTACATATTCGGCACGCATATAATCTTCAGCACTGATGTCAGCCTTAGCTTCTTCCAGCATATCCATTGTACAGTCACGCAGGAATTCTACGTGCGGATGTTTTTTCTGGATAGCAGCAACAGCAGCTTCGCAGCTCTGACGACGCTTGTTGTAAGCAGAAGAAGCCAGTTCGTGTTTCACTACTGAATCCATCAATACCAGGCGATAACCTTCCGGATGGAATGGGAAATACTGGTATTCCAGTGAACGGCAGTCCAGACGGATCAAGCTGCCTGCTTTACCGAATACAGAAGCGAACTGGTCCATGATACCGCAGTTTACACCGCAATAGTTGTGTTCAGTAGCCTGACCCACTTTAGCCAATTCAAATTTATCGATCTTACCTTCACCGAACAGTTCGTTCAGAGCGAAAGCATATGTACTTTCCAAAGCAGCTGAAGAAGACATACCGGCACCCAGAGGCACATCGCCGGAGAAAGCAGTATTGAATCCTTTCACGTCTACGCCACGTTTGATCATTTCACGGCATACACCGAAAATGTATCTTGCCCAGCTTGCGCGGGGAGCATCCTCTTCGTTCAGGCCAAATTCTACATAATCTTTCAGGTCGATAGAATAAGCTCTTACTTTGTCAGTGCCGTTCGGTTTGATTTCAGCAAGCATACCTTTGTCCACAGCTCCGGGGAATACGAATCCACCGTTGTAGTCAGTATGTTCGCCAATCAGGTTGATGCGACCCGGAGAGGCATATATAAATCCTGTAGTTCCATCAAAATGCTTAATGAAGCGACTTCTTACGTGTTCTATATCCATGATAAATCAATTTTATAAGGTGAATAAATTAAATTCAGAGTTTTATTCTACTGGAATATCTTTATTTACATTTTTGCAACCTACCAGACCGTAGTACAGCAAGTATGCCAGAGCAATGATGATTACCCAGTAACTTGGCATGAAACCGGCAACGTCAGCTACCCATCCCTGGATAACAGGCAGGATACCTCCACCACATACCAGTACCATAAACAGACCGGAAGCAGCAGCAAGATATTTACCCAATCCTTCTACAGCAAGGTTGAAGATACCACCCCACATGATAGAAGTACAGAAACCGACTAATACTAAGTACATAGCGTTGATGGGCACTTCTGCAAAACCGAATGACAAACCGCCGGTTGCACTTTGTTGAAGTACAGGCAGATTAACCAATGTTCCTGTAGAAGAGAAGATGGCAAGGAATACTAAAATCAATCCCAGTCCAGATGTAAATGTAAGCATCGCTTTACTGGAAACTTTTGCACCGAGTGAAGCACCGGCCAGACGACCGATCAACATCAGGAACCAATAAGTTCCTACTACGAAACCGGAGATAGTAGAAGCGATACCGGCACCGCCTTTTTCTACAGGGTCAGTAAGGAACAGGTTCAGAGTACCCGGTACACCTACTTCAATACCTACATATACAAAGATAGCGATAGCACCTAATACAAAGTGACGGAACTTCAAAGCACCTTTCATCAGTGTGCTGATCGGTTCAGTTGTAGTAGCAGCGTTTGGTTCCGGAATACGTACAAACAAAAGTACGAAGAAAGCGAAAGCGAACACAGCCATTGCAGTGTACATTACAGGGAAAATCTGAGAAATAGTAGCTTTTTCGATAGATCCGGCGATCAAGATACCAACGAACATCGGAGTAATGGTAGCCATTACTGAGTTGAAAGAGCCGCCCACCTGGATAAGCTGGTTACCTTTGTTACCTTCGCCACCCAGTTTGTTCAACATCGGGTTTACTACAGTGTTAAGCAAACACATAGAGAAACCTGCTACGAATGCACCAATCAAATAAACGGCAAAAGCCATTTCCGGGCTTGAATGACCGGACAGGAATTGGATACCTACGCCGATAAAACCGATAGCTACTGCAATGAGGGCTGTTTTCTTATATCCTACACGTTGCAACAAGATACCGCTCGGGATACCCATTACTGCGTAAGCTATAAAGTTACCGAAGTTTCCCAGCATACCCAAGGCATTGGATACGTCGAATTGATTCTTCAGCACAATACCCATAGGAGCTGCGAGGTTAGTAACGAATGAAATCATACCGAAAAGGAAAATCATCGTGATAATGGCAATGATTTTTCCATTCTTTTTTTCTTGTGTCATGGTTCTATTAAAAATGTTAGTTTATAAAATTAGGTTAGTTATTTTTTCATCTTTTATTTTTCCACACCGAATTTGTAGATAGTCACCTGCTGGTATTCGTCACCCGGCAATAAAGTAGCCGAGGGGAAATGCGGTTTGTTCGGAGTGTCGGGGAAACATTGTGCTTCGAAGCAGATAGCGCTTCTTGCAGGGAATGTTGCTCCGTGAGCACCTTCGAATCCGTTCAGCCAGTTACCGGTGTAAAGCTGTACGCCGGCTTCGGTAGTATATACTTCCATGGTACGACCGCTATTCGGCTCGAAACAAGTAGCAGCCAGATCCAGTGAACCTGTTTCGATTTTGTTCAGTACATAGCAGTGGTCATATCCGGCACCGTAAATCAGTTGTTGGAATTTATCGTTGATGCGTTCACCTACGGCATGCGGAGTGGTGAAGTCCATCGGAGTACCTTCTACTTTGGCAATTTCTCCAGTCGGGATGGAAACCTCATCAATAGGCGTATAGAAATTAGCGTTGATAGTAACAATGTTGTTTTCGATAGTAGGAGTAGGATTGCTGATACCAGCCAAATTGAAGAAACCGTGATTAGTCAGGTTGACTACAGTAGCTTTGTCCGTTGTGGCACGATATTCGATAACCAATGCATTTTCTTCTTCTTCCAGGCGATAAACCATTTCAACCTCCAGGTTGCCCGGGAAACCTTCTTCGCCGTCGGCTGAGATATAATTGAATTGGATTATATTTTCAGCCAGTTGATCGGCATCCCAGACGCGGGCGTGAAAACCGGTGGGTCCTCCGTGCAGGGAGTTGGGTCCGTTATTGATAGTGAGCTCATGCTCTTCTCCATACAAAGTGAATTTTCCTTTGGCGATACGGTTGCCGTAGCGTCCGATAGTAGTGCTGAGGAATGGTTCCGGGCTGTTGACAACGTGGTCTATGCTGTCGTGTCCGAGGACAACGTTTGCATATTTTCCATTTTTATCCGGTACCATGATAGCGAGAATGGCGCATCCGTAGTTAGTTACGGCGACTTCCATTCCCTTTTTGTTTTTGAGGATAAATAAATCAGTTTCTTTATCATTTATC
Organism: Bacteroides faecis; assembly: GCF_020091505.1. Taxonomy (NCBI): domain Bacteria; kingdom Pseudomonadati; phylum Bacteroidota; class Bacteroidia; order Bacteroidales; family Bacteroidaceae; genus Bacteroides; species Bacteroides faecis. The sequence goes on from NZ_CP081916.1 coordinate 3,826,506, forward strand.
TCCTTTTGGAAATCTTTCCGGCTGAGCCCTGATAGATTCCCTTCTGTTGGGAATGTGTTATTCATGTCTGGTATTCTTAAAATTTTCTTGCAAATAAAGGTAAATTCTTTGTTACTCACAAATTATTCCGGCTAAATATAGTGGGTAGTTTAGGAAAGTTTAGCGTTCTCACTTAGGTTTCTGTATTTTTCATCCTTCTTTTCTTTTAAAGTGAACATTTTTTCGTATGTTTGTTCCCGGATTATAATAATCCGGGAGAATTTAATCTAAGTTTATTAACAAGAAAAACAAAAATGTATCCATTAAAATTCGAACCTATTCTGAAGCAGACGCTTTGGGGGGGCGACAAAATTATTCCGTTCAAGCATTTGAACTCAGACTTGAAAGGAGTAGGAGAAAGCTGGGAGATTTCCGGCGTAGAGGACAATGAATCTGTTGTGGCTAATGGCCCGGACAAAGGTTTAACCTTGGCTGATATGGTGAGAAAATATCGCGAGGAACTGGTTGGCGAAGCGAATTATGCTCGTTTTGGTAACAAATTCCCGTTGCTTATTAAATTCATCGATGCGAAGCAGGATCTGTCTATCCAGGTGCATCCGGCGGATGATCTGGCAAAGAAGAGACACAACTCAATGGGTAAAACGGAAATGTGGTATGTAGTGGATGCTGATAAAGGAGCGAAGCTGCGTTCTGGCTTTTCCGAGCAAATCACCCCGAAAGAATATAAAGAGCGTGTGTTGAACAATACGATCACCGATGTGTTGCAGGAGTATGAGATTAAGCCGGGAGATGTATTCTTCCTTCCTGCCGGACGTGTTCACAGTATTGGTGCCGGTGCGTTTATTGCCGAAATTCAGCAGACTTCGGACATCACTTACCGTATCTATGACTTCAACCGTAAGGATGCAAACGGAAAGACTCGTGAATTGCATACCGACCTGGCGCGTGAGGCCATCAATTACGAGGTGCTGGATGATTACCGTACCAAATACGAGGCAGTGAAAGATGAGCCGGTGGAACTTGTGGCTTGTCCGTACTTCACTACTTCCGTGTATGATATGACCGAAGAAATCAGCTGTGATTATTCAGAACTCGATTCATTCGTGATCTTCATTTGTATGGAAGGTGCATGCAGGATAAAAGACAATGAAGGTAATGAACTGAAAGTAGGTGCCGGAGAATCTATTCTGCTTCCTGCTACCACACAGGATGTAACAATTACTCCGGAAGCTGGAAACGTAAAATTGCTGGAAACATACGTATAAATAATAGACAATATTATTGATAAAAGTATAGACCGGGCAGGCGAGAAAAACTTTCTCGCCTGCTTTGCGTTATAGAAAGAAAGGTGTGCTGAAGAAGCCATCAAACAGATTAATGAAAAGCATTATGCACTTCCTTAGTTTGCTATTTTATGGTATTAGCCGGATTTTACCTCCACTTTATTTTTGATATTTTTTGGAAAGGTTTAAAAATCTGTTGTTAAATCGCTTTTTTCGTCTTATACTTGTATAAAATTACTAGTGATTATATAAGATGAATAAAAATGGATTTAGCCGTTGTGCAGAGTTGTATATCGGTCGTTTACGAAAAGAAGGGCGCTATTCTACTGCCCATGTTTACAAGAATGCCCTTTTCTCTTTTACCAAGTTTTGTGACACAAAAAGTATAGCTTTCAGATACATCACCCGCGAGCGTTTGCGGCGTTATGGGGAGTATCTTTATGAAGCCGGTTTAAAGCCCAACACCGTTTCTACCTATATGCGTATGCTTCGGAGCATTTACAATCGGGGGGTGGAAGCCGGTAGTGCTCCATATGTGCACCGTTTGTTTCATGAGGTGTATACGGGTGTGGATGTTCGTCAGAAGAAGGCATTGCCTGTAGGTGAGCTTCGCAGACTTCTCTATGAAGATCCCAAGTCAGATTATCTGCGGAATACGCAAATGATTGCTGCTTTGATGTTTCAGTTTTGCGGAATGTCTTTTGCCGATCTGGCTCATCTGGAGAAATCATCTTTAGAACAGAATGTCATTCGATACAATCGCGTCAAGACCAAAACGCCTATAAGCGTAGAAATCCTGGATACAGCTAAAGATATGATTAATCAGCTTCGCAATCGTCAGCCTCCTCATCCGAATTGTCCCGACTACCTATTTAATATCCTCTCGGGAGATAAGAAGCGTAAAGATGAGAGTGGCTACCGCGAATATCAGTCTGCTCTCCGTCGATTTAATAATCGGCTGAAAGGGCTTGCGAAGGCCTTGCGCCTTACTTCTCCCGTGACTTCTTATACGCTTCGTCATTCTTGGGCTACTACGGCAAAATATCGGGGAGTTTCCATTGAAATGATTAGCGAGTTGTTGGGGCATAAATCAATAAAGACGACACAAATCTACTTGAAGGGTTTTGAACTGCGGGAGCGCACGGAAGTAAATCGAATGAATTTATATTACGTGAGGAGTGCTCCGAATTCTCGGGTGTAAATATTCAAAATTTTAATAATCAACACTAAAGTATGTATGTTACTTCTTAGGTAACGGAATTGATTTTGACGCAAAGATAGACAAAAACATAAATAGAGAACAAATAAAACCACATTTTTTTTAGTTTTATCCGAAATATAAAGCAAAAATATATTGTGACATGAAAAATGCTTATTTTTATGTCCAGCCACTTATATACCTAATTTCCACTGGAATATACCCCTTCTCTTAGGGTGTACACGCCCTCATTCATTTATTTGTCTTTGTTTTTAACTTTTCTCTTTTGGTACAGTATAGTTATGATTTTTTCCGTTACCTAAGAAGTAACGGACAAACATGGGGTAATAAAAGATGATTTTAACAAAAGAAAAATCAATTAATGCTGGGCCTATTCATGGGACAGGGGAAGGCGTAGCACACTCAAAACGCTGGTATGTAGCATTGGTCCGTATGCATCATGAAAAGAAGGTTTCGGAGTATTTGAACAAGGTTGGGATTGAAAATTTTGTGCCTGTTCAGAAAGAAATACATCAATGGAGTGACCGCCGTAAATTAGTTGAATCCGTACTGCTTCCAATGATGGTGTTTGTGCACGCTGATCCGAGGGAACGTATGGAAGTCCTGAATTTTACAACAGTGAGCCGCTATATGGTGATGCGCGGTGAGAGCAGTCCTGCTGTTATTCCTGACGACCAGATGGCCCGTTTCCGCTTCATGCTTGATTATTCGGATGAAACAGTCTGTATGAATAGCTCTCCTTTGGCACGTGGTGAGAAAGTTCAAGTAATTAAAGGACCTCTGCAGGGGCTTGTGGGTGAGCTTGTCAATGTAGATGGTAAAAGTAAGATTGCTGTTCGACTGAACATGCTTGGTTGCGCCTGTGTAGACATGCCGATTGGTTATGTTGAGCCTGTTGGCGAAAAAAACTAAGTAAGTGATGACGGGTTCCAGTCTACAAGAGAAAATCGATAAACTTCAAAATACTGTTCATGCTCTGCTCCATAAAAGTCATAGTATGGAGTGTGTCTATATTGATGATATTGCACGACTGAACAAAGAAATTCATGAACAGATCAATGATCTGTATCCTTGTCACGGTACGACAGCCGAGCAGGAAGCTGCTTTGTGTCTGTCTCTTCTGATGGGATATAGCGTGTCTGTCTATGCCAATTCGGAGGATGAGGTAAAGAAAAGAGCTGTTCTGAGGCGTTCGCAAGAGATTATGAAAAAACGGTTGCCTTCACCATTGAAAATTCAGTTACACACAATCTACGATAAACTATTGTCATAGCAAGTCTATGAATTATGTTCTATAAAAGACTTTATAATTTATTGGGGTATTAAATTATGAAACACGCATTTGACCGTTTAGTTCAATATTTGCAGAAAAACTACTTTAGCTATTGGATTGTATTGGGAATTGATACATTCATAGCTTTGGTTTGTACCTGGGTGTCATTTATCGGCATTCATTATATTACGGAAACTCCCAAGGAAATTACCGCGTTATTTTATATTCTGGCAATTTCAGTTGTATCCAGTATTTTAGGTTCCGTTTTATTTCATACCTATCGCAATACGATCCGTTTTTCCCAGTTGAAGGAATTGTGGCGACTGGCGGGGAGTGCACTGATAAAGGCCGTCTGCTTAGCAATTGCCATCTGGTTCCTCCTGTCTCAAACGGGCTTGCACAATAGTCAGAAAATAGTCTTTGTACTGTTCGATGGCATGCTTACTTTTATTGTCATGGTAGGGTTCCGTATCCAGTTGATTCTGGTTTATGAGTTCTTGCTGAATCTGCTGAATAAGAAGAATATGCATATTCTGATCTATGGTATTGATGATAAGAGTGTGGCATTGAAAGTCCGTCTAATGAATAGCTCCCACTATAAAGTTGTAGGTTTTTGCATTTATGGAACAGGAGATTCTATCCGGCGTGTGGCTGACCTTCCCGTTTATTCTTTTAAGGATGAAGAATGTTTCAACAAACTGATTCATAAGAAATGTATCGGAGGCATCCTGTTTGCCCGCTATGAAAATACCCGTGAAGAGGAAGACCGTCTGCTCCAGTATTGCAAAAGAAGCGGATTGAAGACACTAATATCTCCAAGTATTAGTGAGGCCGATGAGAACGGAAGTTTCCATCAATGGGTACGTCCTATCAAAATTGAGGATTTACTAGGCCGTTCAGAGATTCATATCAATATGGAGGAAGTGATGACCGAGTTCTGTGGCAAGGTCGTGTTGGTAACGGGAGCTGCCGGTAGTATTGGTAGCGAGCTTTGCCGGCAACTGGCTCAGATGAACATCAGGAAACTGATTATGTTTGACTCCGCTGAGTCTCCTCTGCATAATGTCCGTCTGGAATTTGAGAAGAATTATCCCGGTCTTGATTTTGTTCCTGTCATTGGAGATGTCCGTGTGAAAGAACGTCTTCGTATGGTGTTCGATATCTATCAGCCTCAGATAATCTTTCATGCCGCTGCATATAAGCATGTTCCGTTAATGGAGGAAAATCCCTGTGAAGCTGTATTGGTCAATGTTGTCGGTTCCCGTCAGGTTGCCGATATGGCAGTGGAATACGGAGCTGAGAAGATGATCATGGTTTCTACCGATAAGGCGGTGAATCCGACTAATGTCATGGGATGCTCGAAACGTTTAGCTGAAATCTATGTGCAGAGCCTGGGCTGCGCTATCCGTGAGGGCAAAGTGAAAGGCCATACCAAATTTATCACTACCCGCTTTGGCAATGTATTGGGTAGTAACGGCTCTGTCATTCCCCGTTTTAAAGAGCAGATCGAGAATGGTGGTCCCGTCACAGTGACTCATCCTGATATCATCCGTTTCTTTATGACTATTCCCGAAGCTTGTCGCCTGGTGATGGAGGCTGCTACGATGGGTGAAGGCAATGAGATTTTTGTTTTTGAGATGGGCAAGGCCGTGAAGATTGTCGACCTGGCTACCCGTATGATTGAACTTGCCGGTTATCGTCCCGGTGAAGATATTGAGATCAAGTTTACGGGCTTGCGTCCCGGTGAGAAGCTTTATGAAGAAGTCCTGAGTGATAAGGAGAATACGATTCCTACCGAGAATAAGAAGATAATGATAGCGAAGGTACGTCACTATGAATATGCTGATATCCTTGATACTTATACAGAGTTTGAGAAGCTATCCCGTACGGTAAAGATCATGGATACAGTGAAGCTGATGAAGAAAGTGGTACCTGAGTTTAAATCCAAGAATTCACCTCGATTTGAAGTTCTGGATAAGCAACCGGAATAATCTATAACACTAACATAAATCAACAATGGATACAAAAGATTTGAAGATTGCTGTTGCAGGTACCGGCTATGTTGGTCTTAGCATAGCAACGCTTTTGTCGCAACATCACCAGGTGACGGCAGTCGATGTGATTCCTGAGAAAGTAGATATGCTCAATCGTAAACAATCACCTATTCAGGATGAGTATATAGAGAAGTATTTGTCTGAAAAGACATTGAACCTGACCGCCACGCTTGACGGTGCCAAGGCATACAGTGACGCTGATTTTGTGGTCATTGCGGCTCCTACTAACTATGATCCTGTGAAGAATTATTTCGATACCCATCATATAGAGGATGTCATTGACCTGGTTTTAAGTGTCAATCCTGATGCGGTAATGGTAATCAAGTCTACTATTCCTGTTGGATATTGCCGGGGACTTTATTTGAAGTATGCCCGTAAGGGAGTCAGGAAGCTTAACCTGCTTTTTTCTCCGGAGTTTCTTCGTGAGAGTATGGCTCTTTATGATAACTTATATCCAAGTCGTATCATTGTTGGCTATCCAAAACTGATTGATGGCGAGCAGTTTGACGAGGAAAACGAAGCTATTAAGTCCATTGCTGATGTTCCCGCCCTAGGGAAAGCTGCGCATACTTTCGCAGCATTGCTTCAGGAAGGTGCAATCAAGGAAGATATTCCTACACTTTTTATGGGAATAAAGGAGGCGGAAGCTGTCAAACTGTTTGCTAGTACCTATCTCGCTTTGCGTGTCAGTTATTTTAATGAATTGGATACTTACGCAGAGATAAAAGGTCTGGATTCTCAGTCAATCATACAGGGTGTTGGTCTTGATCCTCGTATTGGAACACATTATAATAATCCATCGTTTGGTTATGGCGGTTATTGTCTGCCTAAAGACACGAAACAACTCTTGGCTAACTATCAGGATGTACCTCAGAACATGATGAGTGCTATTGTCGAAAGTAACCGTACAAGAAAAGACTTCATAGCAGATCAAGTGCTGCGTAAAGCGGGGTATTATACTGCCTCCTGTTCATGGGATGCCCAGAAAGAGCAAAAAATAACCATTGGTGTATATCGTCTGACCATGAAGTCCAATTCTGACAACTTCCGTCAAAGTGCCATTCAGGGGATTATGAAACGTATCAAGGCGAAGGGCGCTACTATTGTAATTTACGAGCCTGCTATGCAGGATGGTGAAACATTCTTTGGTAGCCAAGTGGTCAATAACTTGATCAAATTCAAGGAAATAAGTCAGGCCATCATCGCCAACCGCTACGATTCTTGTCTGGATGATGTGAAAGACAAGGTATATACTCGTGACATTTTCCAAAGAGATTAACTTTATGGTAACATACAATGTTAGTTTAGAGAACAAAGTGGTTTTGGTGACGGGTGCAGCCGGTTTTATCGGAGCCAATTTGGTAAAACGCTTGCTGAATGAATTTGATAGCGTGAAGGTTGTCAGTATTGATAGTATTACCGAATATTATGATGTACGTTTAAAATATGAACGCTTGCAAGAATTGTCTGCTTATGGTGACAGATTTGTTTTCATTAAAGACAGCATTGCTAAAAAGGGAGTTGTTGACTCCATCTTCACTGACCACCACCCACAGGTAGTCGTGAATCTTGCTGCTCAAGCCGGTGTGCGTTATAGCATCACTAATCCCGATGCATATATTGAAAGTAACCTTATTGGATTTTATAATATTTTAGAAGCCTGTCGTCATTATGGTGTGGAGCACTTGGTATATGCTTCTTCCAGTAGCGTATATGGAAGTAATAAGAAAGTGCCTTATAGTACCGATGATAAGGTGGATAATCCTGTATCACTCTATGCTGCTACTAAAAAAAGTAATGAACTAATGGCTCATGCTTACAGTAAGCTCTATAACATACCAAGTACAGGTTTGCGGTTCTTTACCGTTTATGGTCCCTGTGGTCGTCCCGATATGGCTTACTTTAGCTTTACCAACAAACTTTTGAAGGGTGAGACCATTCAGATTTTTAATTATGGTAATTGCAAACGCGACTTCACCTACATTGATGATATCGTAGAGGGCGTTGTCCGTATTATGCAGCATGCTCCTGAAAAGAAAAATGGCGATGATGGATTGCCCATTCCTGCTTATAAAGTATATAATATCGGCAATAACTCTCCGGAAAATCTTTTAGACTTTGTAACCATCCTTCAGGATGAACTTATCCGTGCAGGTGTACTTCCCAACGACTATGACTTTGAATCCCACAAAGAACTAGTACCGATGCAACCTGGAGATGTACCTGTGACATATGCTGATACTATTCCTCTGGAACAAGATTTTGGATTTAAACCGTCAACATCACTACGTGAGGGATTGCGAAAGTTTGCGGGTTGGTATGCTAAGTATTATGGCACATTTAAATAACATCCATAAATCGATTATATAAAAATAAAAAGATAAAATCATTATGAGCATTTTTGCAGGTAAAACCCTTATGATTACTGGTGGAACAGGTTCCTTCGGCAATGCAGTTTTGAATCGTTTCCTCCGTACCGACATCGGCGAAATCCGTATTTTTTCACGGGATGAGAAGAAGCAGGATGATATGCGTCACGAATATCAGGTAAAGTATCCTGATGTGGCGCACAAAATCAAGTTCTTTATTGGCGATGTACGTAATTTGCAGTCATGTAAGAACGCAATGCCTGGAGTTGACTATATCTTTCATGCTGCGGCTTTAAAGCAGGTTCCAAGTTGTGAGTTTTTCCCCATGGAGGCAGTGAAAACCAATGTAATCGGTACTGATAACGTTTTGACAGCTGCTATTGAGGCTGGCGTCGGTGCTGTGATATGTCTATCTACGGATAAGGCTGCCTATCCTATCAATGCTATGGGTATCACGAAAGCTGTTGAGGAGAAGATTGCTGTAGCTAAGAGCCGCTACTCAGGCAACACCAAGATTTGCTGTACGCGTTATGGCAATGTGATGTGTTCTCGTGGTTCTGTAATCCCTCTGTGGATAGAGCAAATTCGCAGTGGCAATCCTGTCACTTTGACTGAGCCTACGATGACTCGCTTTATCATGTCGTTGGAAGAGGCGGTAGACCTTGTATTGTTCGCATTCGAACATGGGCAGAACGGTGACATCCTCGTACAGAAAGCTCCGGCTTGTACAATTCAGACTCAGGCGGAGGCTGTTTGTGAATTATTTGGAGGCAAGAAAGAAGATATCAAGGTTATCGGTATCCGTCATGGTGAGAAGATGTATGAGACATTGCTTACCAATGAGGAATGTGCCAAGGCTGAAGATATGGGCAATTTCTATCGCGTTCCTGCAGATAATCGTGGATTGAACTATGATAAATTCTTCAAAGAAGGTGAAACGGAACGTAATACACTTACGGAGTTTAATTCTAATAATACTTATATATTGAATGTAGAAGAGACCAAGGCTAAAATAGCCGCCCTTGATTATATCAAAAAGGAATTGAGTGGCGAGGGTAATTTCGTACAATAATAGAGTTATGAATATTTTAGTTACCGGTGCCAGAGGTTTTGTTGGTAGAAATCTTTGTGCCCAACTTAATAATATCAAAAACGGAAAGGCTCGTTGTTATGGTGATCTGAAGATTGATGAAGTCTTTGAGTACGATCTCGATTCCACTTCCGAACAATTAGATGTCTGGTGTCAGAAAGCCGGCTTTGTGTTCAACCTTGCCGGAGTGAACCGTCCCAAAGACAATGAGGAGTTCATGAAAGGTAATTTCGGTTTTGCAGGCACATTGCTTGATACACTGAAGAAACATCATAATACTTGTCCTGTCATGCTCTCTTCCAGTGCACAAGCTTCTCTGACAGGTCGTTTTGGCAACAGCGAATACGGTCGCAGCAAAAAGGCTGGTGAAGATTTATTTCTACAGTACGGTAAAGATACGGGAGCCAAAGTGCTGGTTTATCGTTTTCCGAACCTTTACGGCAAATGGTGTCGTCCCAACTACAACAGTGCTGTCGCTACATTCTGCAACAACATCGCTAACGACCTTCCGATACAAGTCAATGACCCACGTGTAGAACTGGAGCTGCTTTACATTGACGATCTCGTAGACGAGATGATTCATGCCTTGAAAGGCGAGGAACATCGTTGCGAGTTTGAAGGTCTTGATGTACATCCATTGGTGGATGGCAGATACTGTTATTGTCCGGTTACCCATAAGGTTACATTAGGTGAAATAGTTGATTTGCTGCATCAGTTTGCAGAAATGCCAAAGACGCTGATGATCCCTGAAATCCCGGCAGACTCGTTTGCCAAAAGATTGTATAGCACTTATCTGAGTTATTTGCCCAAAGAAAAAGCAATTTTTGATCTGAAGATGAATGTAGATCAGCGTGGTTCATTTACAGAACTTGTACATACCTTGAACTGTGGCCAGGTAAGCATAAATATCTCCAAACCGGGGGTTACTAAGGGTGAACATTGGCACAATACCAAATGGGAACAGTTTATTGTTGTCAGCGGTCATGGGCTCATCCAACTCCGCAAGGAAGGTACAGACGAAGTACTGAACTACGAGGTAAGTGGTGACAAAATACAATCCGTTATCATGCTTCCCGGATATACCCATAACATCATCAATCTTTCCGATACGGAAGACCTGGTAACGGTTATGTACTGCAATGAGATATTCAACCCGGATAAACCGGATACATACTTTGATAAAGTGAAAAAATGATCATGGAAAAACAACCCAAATTCGATTATTCAGATATAAAGTTCAAGGATAATGGTAAGTTGAAGCTTATCATCGTAGTGGGTACTCGTCCCGAGATTATCCGTTTGGCAGCCGTCATCACCAAATGTCGTCAGTATTTTGATGTGATTCTTGCCCATACAGGTCAGAACTATGACTATAACTTAAATGGAATCTTTTTCAAAGATTTGAAACTGGCAGAGCCTGAAGTATATATGGATGCTGTGGGCGATGATTTGGGAGCTACTTGTGGCAACATTATTAACTGTTCTTACAAACTCTTTGTACAGACAAAGCCTGATGGTGTGCTTGTGCTAGGCGATACTAATTCGTGTCTCAGTGTTATAGGAGCCAAGCGTTTGCACATTCCTATCTTTCACATGGAAGCTGGAAACCGTTGTAAAGATGAATGTCTTCCAGAGGAGACCAACCGACGCATCGTAGATATTATCTCTGATGTCAACATGGCCTACTCTGAGCATGCTCGCCGATATCTGGCTGACTGTGGATTCCCTAAAGAACGTACTTACGTTACTGGTTCTCCAATGGCCGAGGTACTCCACAATAATCTTACTGAAATTGGGGCAAGTGATGTTCACCAAAGACTTGGCTTGGAGAAAGGTAATTATATTCTCCTCTCTGCTCACCGTGAGGAAAACATTGATACAGAGAAAAATTTTATATCCCTCTTTTTGGCTATCAATAAGATGGCCGAAAAGTACGATATGCCAATTCTCTATAGTTGCCATCCTCGCTCACGTAATCGACTTGCTGCAAGCGGCTTCCAACTCGATCCACGAGTTATCCAGCATGAACCTCTTGGTTTCCATGATTATAACTGTCTTCAAATGAATGCTTTTGCAGTAGTCAGTGATAGCGGAACGTTACCTGAAGAATCAAGTTTCTTCACAAGTGTTGGTCATCCATTCCCTGCTATCTGCATCCGTACCTCTACTGAGCGTCCGGAAGCAATTGATAAAGGTGACTTTATTATTGCAGGTATTGATGAAAAGTCACTGCTTCAAGCTGTAGATACAGCAGTTGAACTCTGCCAAAATGGTCAGCATGGTATCCCTGTACCTGACTATTCTGATGAGAATGTGTCAACCAAGGTCGTGAAAATTGTGCAATCATATGTGGGCATTGTCAATAAAATGGTGTGGCGTAAGTTCTAAAGTAAGTATTCAAATTAGGGTTCAATTTTGAAAGATATACTTTCGTTTTGAATTTTGAACATTGAGATTTATAGCAGCGAAGAATATAATCGATTATGTATATGGCATCATTAAAGAAAAACTTTCTATATAATATATCTATTACTTTAGCCAACTATATAGCTGCTTTAATCGTATTTCCCTATGTCTCTCGTTGTTTAGGTGTAGAACTAATGGGAAAAACAAGTTTTGCGACAAATGTGATTGCATATTTTAGTCTCTTTGCATTGTTGGGGGCAGCAACTGTAGGCACTCGCGAAATAGCAATATGCAATGGGAATTTTGAGAAATGTTCAAAAGTATTTAGTAGCGTAATGGCTGTTATTGGAGTTCTGACAGGGATAAGTCTCATTCTTATGTCGGTTTCCATATTTTTGATATCTCAGTTTCAAGAATATAGAATATTGTTGCTTATTGGTTCTTTTTCGTTAGTATTTACAAGTCTTCAGATAGAATGGCTCTATCAAGGAATTGAAAAATTTGACTACATTGCCAAACGTACAATCCTTATTAGGATTTTATATTGCATCAGTATCTTCCTATTTGTTCATGATAAAGAAGACTATCTTATTTATTATATCCTAACGGTTGGAATAGTCGTAGTTAATGGCTTTATAAATCTTGTATATTCTAGAACTTATGTTCATTTCTCGTTTAAGAATGTTGAATTCAAAAAATATCTGAAACCTGTGGGCATGTATGGTGTAAATAAGATACTTATCTCAATGTACACAACATTTAATGTAATGTTTTTGGGATTAGCATGCAATGATATTGAAGTTGGTTTTTATTCAACAGCGAATAAATTATTTACGATTCTTTTAGGTGTCATATCAGCCTTCACAAGTGTGATATTACCAAGAATGGCTTCTTTGGCTGCAAATAATAATGTAGAAAAAATTAATGACAATATTTCAAAATCTTTTTCACTTATCTTCTCAGTATCTCTTCCGATATGCATAGGAGGCATGTTGTTGTCTCCTCAGATAATCGATGTTTTGGCTGGTCCTGGTTATGAAGGGGCAATTCTTCCTATGCAGATTATTATGCCAGTTGTTGTCTTAACGGGAGCAGCACAAGTTTGCATTATGCAAGCTTTGATACCGTTAAAGAAAGATAAGGCAGTATTGTTAGCTTCTGTTATTGGAGCAGTAACTGCAGTTTTGTTTAATATCATGTTCGTTGGGCAGTTGGGTGCGATAGGCTCTGCTTTAGTTTTACTCTGTTCAGAAATATGTTCTGATATATTTGCTTTTGGGTATGCAATCAAAAAAAAGGTGTTCACCCTTCCTTGGCGTTTTATTGTTAAGCGAATAATTTCATCAATCCCATATATCGCAATATGCTATACTACTGGAAAATGTCTTAACCTAAACAATATTGCAACCCTGTTTATTGCATTGTTAATATGTGGATTTTACTTTGGGGTTGAAGGTTTGTTTGTATTAAAGCTTCCTATTGTGAGAGATTTTTTTGCAGAAATAAAAAAACAAATACGCTAATGAAAATTGCAAGTGTCACATTATTCTGTAATGAAGGTTTTAGACTAAATCATTGGGTTCAGTATTTTTCTGAATACAAGGATGATATCTATCTTCAGATCATTGTAAATAATGGTAATCCTGAAGATACAATACCCTTAAAATCTGCTTTCCCAGATGCAGTTGTCTTATTTTCAAAAACGTCAAATATGATAGCTTCTTATAATTTGGCAATTAAATACGTTCTTGAAAAAACTGATGCAGACTCGATTCTTCAGATTACAAATGATCTTCGAATTGAAAAGGGTGGGCTTGCCCAAATTCATGAGATTCTCTTTAGAGAACAGCAATACGGAATGATTAGCCCGATTTTATTGAAGAAGGATTCTGAAATTGTTGAAAACTATGGTGCAGAGATTGATTTCTCTAATATGCTCTTCCGTCATATAGACAGGAATGTTCATTATAAAGACGTAAAACCAGACATCGCATTTAGAACTGGACTACCAGGAGGCTGTTTTCTTACGAAGCGTGTAGTCTATGAAAACATTGGTCTTCAAGACGAAAGAATTAATATGTACTCTGATGAAGTCGATACGGGTATAAAGTGTGCAAACAAAGGATATAAACTGTTATCCACTAAATTAGTGAAATCTTGGCATCAACATATTTTTCCATCAGGTAGAAATCAAAGGAGCTGTTCTGCAAGTTATTTTATGTCGAGAAATCCAATTTATTTAGCTCGCAAATACTATGGAGTTTCTGTCATTTGGGGAGCTTTTGGGAGTCGTTTTAAATTATCCTTAATTGAATTAATGTCTTGTGTACATCATTTTAAAGGAAGAGAGTCATTTGTATGCTCTTTGTATTCTTTCAAAGGTTGCTTTGCTGGGCTTTTTATGAAAATGTAATATTCCCTATGATCGCTCCATATAATAGAACCTCATCAAACTTTGCGTATTTCCTAGTTTTCATTGCTTTTCTAATGTCATCTAGATGCTGGATCGGTTTTGAAGGAAGGAATACATTGTTTTTCTACTGTCTTCCAATTGTACTGTTTATGCTGATTTCTATAGGGGCATATGAGATAAGAAATCAGTCTAAATATGCTATGTTTGCCTTCCTCATATATATAGCTAATGTATACACTATGTATCGTGCGAGAGGGACATTTGAGATTATTGGGATGGCGAATCAAGCGGTTCTTCCCGTAACGACTTATCTTCTTCTTTGCTTACAAGATTCCCAAAAAGAATTGTTACTGTATTATATTACAAAGTGGTTGGGGATGATATTGATTCCTGGAATGATTATATACATATGTTCATTCTTTATAAATCTTCCAAGCTTGGGTATCATCCAGACACACTATGGAGGTGATTTTTATGGAGAACCATGTTACAATTATTTGTTCTATTTAAAACCAATTACAGCTGGAGTAACTGGAATGTTTCGTTTTAACGGACCTCTGATAGAACCAGGTGATTTAGGATGTGTTTCGGCTTTTCTTTTATATGCAACTAAGTTTGATTTTAAACGATTCAAATACCTTTGGGCTGTTTTGGGTTCGCTAATCCTAACGTTCTCTCTTGCAGGTTATCTTTTGGCATTATTTGGATATTCTGCAATAATGATGACAAAGAATAAGTTCTCTTCCCAAAAGCTATTATTAGGTGTATTGGTGTTTTCTGCTGTAATAGCTTTTGGTACATACTATAATGGCGGTGACAATTACATTAATCATTCAATTCTATCAAGACTTCAAGATGATGAATTGGCTATAGACAATACGAATGGTAGGATCAGTACACAAAAACTGGAATTCTTTTACTTTATGTTTGAAAATCCTAGTATTTTGTGGCTTGGCTACGATAAGGCTACAATTTCCTTTGTAAACGAGCAATTCGGTGCAGGAGCTGGTTTTTATAGTCAAGTATTGAATATTGGTATATTAGGAATAATATTATATCTTCTGCCATATTTCTATATTACATTAAAGTCAAGGGATCGCAGGTATGCTTTATTATATTTGGTATTCTTAATATTGTATGCTTACCAAAGATTTGATTTGTTTTGGATTTCTCTTATACTATGTTACACATTTGGTATATGTTTAAATGATAAAGAGTTTGAATTATGCAAAAAATAGCAATCATCTCATATTTTCATTATGAGTCTTCATTGTGTTTAGCAAAATCAATTGCAGAACAAGGGGTAACAGTTGACTACTTTGCAATAATCGATATGTTTCACGATAAAGGCACTGTTCCTGGCATAGATTATCATAAAGCCCCCAAATATCCAGGATTAATAAGATTGACCTCTGTCAATGCTCCTGAGATTTGTGGTTACTATGAAGGACTTCCCGTGAATTTATTCTTGTTCCGTCTGGTATCGTTTTCAAGACGATTAACGCTTCTTAATAAAATTGTATTCAAAATTGTTTTAAATAAAATCAAATCTGCAAAATATGATGCCATTAACATTGTTGGACAATGGCCATGGGTTGAAATCATACATAATGAACTTAAAGATGAAAATTTAACACACACATTTCATGAAGTTGGTAGTCATTTTAAAGGAGAACTATCAACACCATTAATGGAAACCGTAATACGCGATAAATCAAAGGTTATCTTGCCTTCAAAATCAACATTAGATAGGTTTAGAACATTGGACAAGAATGGTTATTGTTTATCAGAATATATTCCATTTGGTAAGTTCGAAACGTTAATGTTGTATAGGAAACCTACAGAACTTAAGATTCAATTCAATAATGATTCTCCAATATTCTTATTTTATGGATTTATCAAACCATATAAAGGGCTAGATCTCTTAAAGCGGGTTTGTGAGATTCTAAACGACAGAAAAGTTGATTTCAATTTAATCGTAGCAGGAAGTGGTGATGATCCAACCTTACCATTCTATTCAACAAAGAAGAATTGTGTCGTTATTAATAGAATCCTTTATGATGACGAAATGATGTACCTGAATGATATATCTGATGTTGTTCTTCTACCATATAAGACTGCCTCTCAAAGTGGAATTATTCCTACTTCGTTTATTTTTGGTAATCCAATTATTGCTACAAAGGTGGGAGCTTTGGTAGAATCCATCCAAGATGGGAAGAATGGTATTCTAGTTAATGCAGAAGATGCGGTTTCATTTGCCGACGCAATGCAATCTCTTATTACAGACCAGAACCTGATGTCATTGTTAAAACACGGAGCAAGACAATATGGCAATGGTGATGAGTATGATTGGCATAACATAGCCAAACAAACAATGTCAGTATTAATGAAGCATTAAAACAAATTTAGTATTATGATCACATCTCGCAACTACCTCCACTTCTATCTTCAGGCAGACATGATGATGAATAGAGGGCACTTCAAAGAACCTCCCAAGAAGAAGTTGTTGCATCTTGTGGCTCTAGATTACATCATGGAGTTCCTTAAGACAATGAGAAAGGTACAATATTACTCTCTAATAAACAGGTTATGATTTTTTAGGCTGTCCCGTAAACTCGGATTCAGTATCGGATATGATGCTTGTGATTACGGATTGGTCATTCCACACTATGAAACCATAGTTGTGGGAAACACCAATAGAATAGAGTCATACGCAACATTACACACATCTACTTGCATTACTGATACAGGTAGAAGAATTGGTAAAGGTCTGCTCCTTTCTACGGGCGCAAAGATTACTGGTGGTGAAGTGTTGGGTGATCATATCGTTGTTGCTGCCAATTCGGTTGTCACAAAGTCTTTCCCAGAAGGTAATGTTTTGTAAGTCGGCATGCCTGCGGTAAAGAAGGCAGACCGATCAGATAACTATTCATTGCTCAAAGGTGAGAGCAAACGAAGAGTCAATGCGATAGAGAATCTCAAAATCAAAATGGGAATTGAATAAATGAATAGAAAAGGAAAATTCTACATATTAAACTGGATTTTCAGTTATGGCTCTGCTAGTAGTAATAGATTACTGGCATACGCTAATAGTGCTGCAGAACAGGGATATGAAGTCGAAATTGTAGCGTTCTTGAGGCTTGACCTAAATAATTGTCAACCCAGAAATGGTGTAACTATTAGAGGACTCAGACCTTGTAAAGTGGAGAGTAAAGTTCTCTCAAAACTTTTATCTTTCTTCACCACGATCTGGTTCTTGCTTGCAGATGTGAAGAAAGAAGATAAATTGCTATTGTATGGTGCAGTTGAATATCTGCCTTTCCTAGTGTGGTTCAGACGTAAGCAGACCTATTTTGAAGTGACAGAATGTCCTGATTTGTTTAAGCCGAGGACTTATCCGTGGAGATACTACAAGAGACTGTGGAAACAATTGAATGGAGTTTTCGTTATCTCAAGTAATTTGAAGCAGTATTTTGTTGGTTATGGGGTCAGTCCGGATAAGGTTCATGTCATCAATATGATAGTGGATCCAAAGCGCTTTGAAGGCGTTCAACGTAACCCTAATGTAGAGAAGTACATAGCGTATTGTGGAAATGTAAACAAGGATAGCAAGGATGGTGTAGGTGACTTGATTGCTTCTTTTGTCAGATATCATGAGAAGTATAGTGATAGAAAACTCTATATCATTGGACCAATCGTTTCGCAGGAACAAAAGCAGGAGTATGAAGAGTATCTGAGACTATACAAAGCTTTGGATAGTGTGGTATTTACAGATTCTGTATCTCCTACCACTATTCCGCAGTATTTCGTGGATGCAGAAATGCTTGTTCTTGCTCGTCCAGACAATATTCAAGCTAAGTACGGTTTCCCCACTAAATTGGGTGAATACTTACTATCAGGCAGACCTGTTGTACTTACTGACGTTGGTAATATCACAGACTTCCTAAAAGATGGCGTCAGCGCCTTCATTGCTAAACCGGGAGATATTAATTGTATTTCTGATAAGATGATGGAAGTATCTGCAAATCTGGAAAAAAACGATTCTGTTGCCATTGCAGGAAAAGAGGTAGCTATGAAGGAGTTCAATAGTTCAACAGAAGTATTGAAGATTATTAATTTGATGTATAAATAATGAATATATTATGAAAGTCGTTCTTCTCGCCGGAGGCTTCGGTTCCCGCATCTCTGAGGAATCTCAATTCAAACCAAAGCCAATGATTGAGATAGGTGGCATGCCTATCCTTTGGCACATCATGAAAGAGTATGCTTACTATGGGCATACTGAGTTTATTATCTGCGCTGGCTATAAGCAGGAGTATATCAAGGAGTGGTTCGCTAACTACTTCCTGCACAACTCCGATGTCACCTTCGATTACCGTAATGGTAAGAACGAGATGACCGTTCACCAGACCAATATGGAGCCATGGAAGGTGACTGTGGTCGATACGGGATACAACACCATGACCGGTGGGCGTATTAAGCGCATCCAGAAGTATGTTGGCAATGAACCTTTCTTCATGACCTATGGCGATGGTGTGTGTGATGTGGAGATTGACAAGCTCATCGAGTTCCACAAGAGCCATGGTAAGCTCGCTACCCTTACTGCAGTCAAGATGGCGCAGGATAAGGGCATACTGGATATCACCAAGGATCAGGCTGTACGTGCGTTCCGTGAGAAGAATGCTGCAGATGGTGCTCCTATTAATGCTGGTTATATGATTCTCGAACCTTTGGTGTTCGATATGCTTGAGGGGGGGGACACTTGCGTCTTTGAGAAGACCGTTCTTGTGAAATTGGCAGAAATGGGCGAACTGATGTCATACGTTCACACTGGCTTCTGGCAATGTATGGATAACATTCGCGAGAAGTCATTTCTTGAGAAACTTCTTGCAGAAGACAAGGCTCCTTGGAAGCGTTGGGATCGTTCTGTTCCAGACATCCCTGATTATGCAAAATAAAGCAAAGGTAGTAGTTAATAAGTTAACATTTAACAATGGAAAATATATACGAATTCTATAAAGGCAAGCGTGTGTTTCTGACAGGTCACACTGGTTTCAAGGGCTCTTGGATGTGTAAGGTGCTTGCTAATGCTGGTGCTATCGTAACAGGCTATTCGTTGGAAGCACCTACAGAGCCTTCGCTCTTCAAGATTGCCAATATCGAGGGTGATGTGCATTCTGTGATTGGCGACATTCGCGATATGGCAGCACTCAAGAAGGCTTTCAATGAAGCACAACCTGAGATTGTACTTCACCTTGCAGCTCAACCTATCGTACGTGATTCATACAAAGATCCTGCTTACACTTACGGAACCAACGTGATGGGTACAGTCAACATCCTTGAATGTGTGCGACAAAGTAATTGTGTGAAGTCTTTCCTCAATGTGACTACCGATAAGGTGTATTTCAACAAGGAGTGGAGCTGGGGCTATCGTGAAAACGAGGAGTTGGATGGCTATGATCCTTACTCAAATTCTAAGTCATGCTCAGAGCTTGTTACCCATTCCTACAAGCGCTCATTCTTCACCGATAAGGACGGATTGCCAATTATCCCTATCTCTACTGCTCGTGCAGGCAACGTGATTGGTGGTGGCGACTTCGCCACAGACCGCATCATTCCTGATAGTATTCGTGCGGCTGCAAAACATGAGGATATTGTTGTTCGCAATCCTTATTCTACTCGTCCTTATCAGCATGTATTGGAGCCTCTCTATGCTTACCTTGTGATTGTTATGAAACAGTATGACGATAGCAAGTATGCTGACTACTACAATGTAGGTCCTGATGATGTCGATTGTTTCCAAACAGGAGCGCTCGTTGATCTCTTTGTCAGCAAGTGGGGCGAAGGTATGAAGTGGGTGAACAAGTACGATGGTGGTCCTCATGAAGCAAACTTCCTCAAACTTGACTGCTCAAAACTGAAGGCTACTTTCGGTTGGACTCCACGTTGGAACCTTGATGAGGCAATGGAGAAAATTGTTGAGTGGAGTAAAATCTGGCTTGCAGGTGGCGATGTACGTGCTTGTATGGATAAGCAGATTGCAGAATTCCTAAATGCGTAAATGAACATGAAGAACGTAATAGTGACAGGCGGCAATGGCTTTATCGGCAGTTCGCTCATCAAGAAGTTGGTGGCGAATGGCGTTAATGTGGTTGCTGTAGATATAACTTTTGCAGGCGACCGTTTGCCTGAGTTGGAGTTCATTACAAAGATTGAGTCTGGAGTAGACGTTTCACTTGCTAAGAAGATACCAGCTGGCGAGTATGATGCTTTCTATCATCTGGCTTGGAGAGGTGTGAATGGTGCCGATAAGGCAGATCCTACCGTTCAACTTGCAAATATTCAGATGGCAGTGGATTGTGTCAACATCAGCAAGCAACTCAATGTGAAAAAATATCTTTGTGCAGGTACCGTAGCAGAGAATGCAACCTTCAGCCTCTCTAATTTGGAGAAAACCTCTGGCGGTATGATGTATGGTGTGGCAAAGCATGCTTGCCGACTCATCCTTGAGGACTACTGCAAAAACATCGGACAGCAGTTTGTATGGATGCAGTTCTCGAATATCTATGGCGTAGGCAACAAGACCGGAAACCTTGTGAGCTATACTTTGGGTGAGTTGATGGCAGGTAAGGAAGCAACTTTTGGACCTGCTCTTCAGCCATATGACTTCATTTATGTGGATGATCTCATTGAGGCAGTATATCGTCTTAGTGCCAACGATACCAATAAGGCATTCTACTATATCGGTTCTGGTAGCCCTCGCATCCTAAAAGAATATCTCCTTCGCATTGGTGAACTTGCTGGTTGTGCAGACAAGGTAGGTGTGGGCATCCGTCCAGACGATGGCATCAAGTACTCGATGGAGATGTTTGACAATAGTGACCTTGTGGCAACTGTTGGCGAGTATGTCTCTACTGATTTTGATAATGGTATCAACAAGACCATTGATTGGTTGAAGACTCTTTAACCTTTTACCCTATTAAACTTTTACAAGAATGATTCAGAAATTTGAATTCAAGGAGCTTGAAATGAAGGGAGCCTACGAAATAACTCCCTTCTACGTTACCGACGAACGTGGTGGCTTTGTCAAGGATTATAATATTGATATGTTCAAGGCTAACGGCATTGAGCATGAGTTGAAGGAAGTATTCTACACTATCTCTAAGAAGTGTGTGATCCGCGCAATGCACTTTCAGTTTGTGAAGCAGCAGGCAAAGCTTGTCCGATGCATCAGCGGACATGTGTATGATGTAATCATCGATCTCCGACTAGACTCTCCTACCTTTGGTAAGTGGCAAAGTTTCGACCTTACCGGTGAGAATCAGAAGACTCTCTACATTCCTCAGTTCTTCGGTCATGGCTATCTCGTACTTGAGGACTCTGTAGTCAGCTACAAGTGTGGAGAAGTGTTTTATAGCGAGGGAGATGCTGGCATCATGTACAACGATCCTGATATGGCCATCGAATGGCCTTTCGAGAAGATCGGTGGCATCGATAACTTGATTATCTCTGAGAAGGACAAGAATCTGATGAGTTTGAAGGAGTATCTAGAAAAAGCGAAGTAAAACTTATGAGAACAATAACGCTCATTTATGATGGTACGTTCAATACCTATCGTTGGCTGAAAGCCATGATGTGGGCTCGCAATGAATTTCACGATTTAGGATATAAGATAAAATATGCCAGCATTTTTGACTATGTTCCTTACCCTAAATCTACAAAAGTTCCTTATGAGGGAATAAAGTTGAAGTGGGATACAATAGGGCGTTTTGATATAGTTTTTCTGGCTTTTCATCATTCTCAATCCATTATTGGCCAAAATTCTGAAAAAAGAATAGCTCTCGTAAAATCCTTAAAACAGAAATGCAAATTGTTGTGTTGGCTAGATACAGCAGATAGTACAGGAACATGTCTTTTTGATGTTCTACCTTATGTGGATTTGTATTTCAAAAAACAACTGCTGAAGGATACCAATCTTTATACAAATGAGTTTTATTGTGCCCGTCTCTATTCTGATTATTACCACCAAAAGTTGGGATTAACAGATGAATCTCTTGCTTCGATTCATTATCATACAGCTCTAAAAGAATATCTTCACAAATTGCGTGTTTCATGGAATGTTGCTTTTTATGACAGAATGGGTGGAAAGACTTGGATATATAAGCATCCTTTTAAGTTTGCAGACCCTAATGTTATTGAGAGTGATTCAGAACGGACTATTGATGTTCATTACGGAGGGTCAAACCCAAAAGTGTATGGCGATGTAGTTGGTTACCAACGTAAAAAAATGCTTGAATTGATAATGAATCTTAGGGACATCACACATCCTGATGTATATAAGAAAATATCAAGAGAAGAGTATTTGGAGGAACTTAAACACTCTAAGTCGATTGCATCTCCATTCGGATGGGGAGAGTGTTGTCTGAGAGATTTTGAAGCGTTTTACAATAGGGCAATTCTGTTGAAGCCTTCTATGGAGCATTGCGTTACCTATCCTGACTTATACAAACCATTTGAAACCTATATTCCGATAAATTGGGATTTTTCAGATTTCGAGAATATTATCAAAGAGGTTCAAATAGGTAAGTATGACTATGTTGCAATAAATGGTCAGCAAAATTATCAAAAATATCGCATTGGTATAAATGCAAGGAAGTTGTTTGCGGAGCATGTAGTAGACCAGCTTCAAATATCATAGTAATTTAAATATAGTGTATTTGTAAACAATGTCTCAATTTAACGTAAACGATATTAGTAGATACCGTACCCAACTAATGGGGATTGCCACGCTTTTAGTGATATTTGGTCATTCTGTTGGCAATGGTGTTGTGATGCCAAGGTGGATGGAGTCGCTCTGCGGGCTTGCCTCCGTAGGAGTGGATATTTTCCTTCTTGTGAGTGGCTTGGGCCTTTGGTATTCATTAAAAAGTATTGATAATGAAGCAAATTCGTGGGGGGGGGTAAAGTGCTGGTATATAAGAAGATATAGGCGTGTTTTGGTCCCGTATTTTATCATTGCAGGCATCGGAAATATTCTTGCTGTGATGAGAGGCAGAACTATTGCGGAAGCTGTACTTAATATATCCACAATCAGTTATTGGCTTGAACATAAAGGAGCTTGGTATATTGCAATGCTTATACCGTTGTATGCTATTACCCCGGTTCACGATGCGATATGTAAAAAGATAAAAAATCCGGTATATTACACGCTGGTTATTGTTATTATAATAGTGGGCATTTCGAGTTTGCACTTTGAATGCCCAAATGTGGGCCTAGCACAATTTATAGAAAATGTAAGACATGTGCTTGTTCATCTTCCTGCATTTTTCATTGGTTTTATGTTGGCTCCTATGGCTAAAGAGGAAAAGTGTATTTCGTTTTTGTGGATGATAGTTGTTCCACTATTTCTTGTTATTATGATGAAGTATTTGCATTTTGGGTATTGGCCTGGCTTTTTGGTATTTTCATTTGTCCCTTTACTTTGCAGATTGTTTTGCTACAGTGGAAAGACTTTTATGAATATACTTAGTTTTTTTGGTAAAATATCTTTAGAATCTTATTTGTTTAATGGAATCGTGGGTTCTTGGATTATTGTATACTTACCTTGGATTTATGAATCGCCAGTGAATAAAGGTTGCTATTTACACTATGCTTTGGTTATCATTGTTGGAACAGCGTTGGCTTATTGGGTGAATAGATTTTGTGAGAAGGCTTTGAAGAAAAATTAGATAGGGTAATTGTAATTATTGCTTAATTACTAAGAGTTATATCATTAATGGTGGAAGAATTATAACAAACACAGCTTCTGTTTACCAAAGTAATAAGTGGATAAGGGGAGTATGTTAAGAATTTCAGTAAGACTATTCTCGCAAGAGAAATGATGAACTGATATATGGTAGTGTAGGCATTGATACTGTTGCACCAAATAAAATATTTATTGGTAACAATGTTCCCATTACTGCTTTAACCCACTATCTTGATCCATCGCGTTTAGGAAGAATGTTTCGTATCGGTGAAGTTCATATTGAAGATGATGTGTTCATAGGTGTAAATGTTATCATTTGTAATTCTGTAACTATTGGCAAGGGAGCAATAATAGGTGCAGGAAGTATAGTGACAAAAGACATTCCGCCTTATCAGGTATGGGCTGGGAATCCTGCAAGGTACATTAAAGATCGTGAACATTAATAAAATAAATGATAATGAAGAAGGTCTCCATATTAGTTTCGACAATAGATTCTGGAGGGGCAGAGAAGCAGGCTGTATTGCTTGCGATTCAGCTTTCAAAACATACGGATGTGAATCTGATTGTGCTTAATGGCGGTCACACTGAATATAAAGGAAATGTGGATTTGTTAGCCGAGAGCTCAGTTAAGGTTCATCGACTGAACGGCAGCATGCTTTTAAAGACTATACGGATTAGAGAACTTTTGAAGGAATCTCATACTGATGTGCTTCTCAACTATCTGACAATGCCAGATTTTCTTGGTTCATTTCTAGGCAAGAGATTAAGAATTAGTGTATATAATGGTATACGTAACTCAAGGCTTCCAAAGAGTAAGATGTTGATGGAGAAATGGGCTCATAATCATTGGGCTACAGCGACCATTTACAACTGTTATTCTGGGGCTGATTATTTTGAGAAGTTAGGTTTTCGGAAAGACAAGAATATTGTCATTCCTAATTGCTTCCCGGATATTGCCGAACCAATTATAAGAGACAATCATTCTCAAAGGACAATCATTACAGTTGGTCGCTTCGATCCTCAAAAAGATTACGAAACTCTTATTAAAAGTATTTCATTGCTTGATAGGAAAGATTATCGTCTCTGTATTGTTGGCTATGGAGTGCTTGAAGCGCAGATTCGTGAATGGGTTGAACTGTATGGTATCAAGGATAGAACTGATATCCATATCAAACCGAATAATGTATCAGAACTTGAACGTAATGCCGACATATATATATCTACTAGTCTATTTGAGGGTACAAGCAATAGTATTATGGAAGCTTTGAATTGGAGTTTGCCAGTGGTTGCTACTAACGTTGGAGATAATGATCATTTAGTAATTGATGGTGTGAATGGTTACTTGCATCCAATTGGTGATGTTACGGGACTAACTACTTCTTTATGTAAGTTGCTTGATTCAGTAGAACTCAGGAATACAATGGGAGTGAGGAGCAATCAGAATCTTCGCGAGAACTATTCTATGGAGATTTTTGAGAAACGATATTTGGATTTGATAGAGGGAAAATAATAGATGAGAACAATATTCATAGGTGCACATGAGGAACCGAACGGAGTGAACTCATATACTTATAATTTGGCTCTTGAACTGAAGAAAAGAGGCTTTGAGTCGTTTGTGATGAGTTTTGGATCGTGCAATAAGGTAACTGATTACAAAGGGGTGAAAATTAAGCAGTATAGGACTTGGGGAAATACGATGACCAGCATTCCTGTTTTGTATCTAAAATCATTACCATATTTGATCAAGCATAGGAAGGAAATAGATATGGTAATGTATCAAACGGTTACATTCTCAGTAATTCCTTCACTGATTGTACGTTTGTTTGGTATGAAATCAAGTGCTATTATTCATAGCCTTGCGGAAGATAGCCCGAAACATGGAAAGATGATGAAGAAACTTCTTATGGCTTCAATGAGGTTGGCTTTGGCTTTCACTAAAAATGTGGTTACCGTTAGCTGTACTAAAGCAAAAGAGGTGTACAACAGGTATCACAAAAGTTGTAAGGTTCTTCCTTGTGGGGTATTCCTGCCTGTAGATAGAGAATTGAATACGGATATTCTTGAAAAGAATGGAATACAAGTTAGTAAATTCTTTCTGACTATTGGTCGCATTGATCCGATTAAAAACTATGAGGTTCTGATTGACGCATTTAAACAGCATAATCATGCAGATTATCAGTTGGTTATCGGTGGAGATGTTAACAGTGCTTACGGTCGTACCATTGTTGAACGTGCAGAGGGTTGTAAAAATATTATTTTTCCTGGTATTGTATATGGAGATGCTAAAATGGCATTGCTTAAGAATTGTATGGCGTATTGCCTTGTGTCTTCGTCAGAGGGCCTTCCGATAGCATTGTTGGAAGGAATGTCATATGGTAAAATTCCTGTCGTCACACGTATTCCATCAATTCAAGAGGTACTTGAAAAATATAAGATTGGGCTTTGGAGTACTGTGAATAATGTGGAGGAAGTTATCGCTAATATGATAGCGATTGAAAAGGATTTTAACACACTGAAAGTTCAAGGTAAAACTGCACGTCAAATCGTCGAAGATAATTATACATGGCCACAGATATGTGACCGATATCTGGAATTAGTTAAAGAGTTTTAGTTATGAACATCCTTATCACCGGAGTCCACGGTTTCGTCGGCTCTAATTTTGTGAAGGCACTCGCGCCTGAGAATACAATATATGGTCTGGACATTGTGGCGCCTGAGAAGGAAGGTATAGTAAAGACTTTTTTATGGAACGATCTGGGTAATATTGATTTCCCACAGATTGATGCTGTTATTCATCTTGCGGGTAAGGCCCATGATACTCGCAACAAGAGTGCGGCGGATGTGTATTTCAAAGTAAATACAGGGCTTACTCAACGTATTTTTGATTGGTATCTTTTCAATGAATCTGTAAAAAATATTTATATTTTTCTCTACAGTAAAGAGTGCTTCCGACAAAGTGGAAGGAAAGTGCCTCACAGAAGAATGTGTTCCCACTCCCGTAGGTCCTTATGGAGAGAGTAAAATTAAAGCGGAAGATTATATAATCGGGCATTTCGCACCTGAAGCTCTCGAACGTCCTTATCACAATTTTGATGATGGCGACTCTATTATAAAAGGGAAGAAGGTGTACATTATACGCCCTTGTATGATTCACGGTCCTGGAAACAAAGGTAACCTCAATCTTCTTTATGGAGTAGTGAGCAAGGGAGATGATGTTTTTATAGGACTGAATGTGTGTATCTGTAGTTCGGTTACTATTGGCAAGGGAACCATTATTGGAGCAGGAAGTGTGGTTACTAAAGACATTTCCCCCTATCGGGTTTGGGCTGGTAATTCTACACGTTATATTAAAGACAGAGCAAAATGAAAATAGCAATTCTGATACCTACTATCAAACTAGGAGGCGCAGAGAAGTATTGGTTAATGAACGAAAGGCTTTCTACAATAAATGTGTGGCGAAAGGAGTTGATATGGATTTCAGCCATTGTAGCATAGGTTGTCCAGTGGAGTTTGAGCGAGAGCATGATATTGCAGGAAAAGTATTGAACTTGCCATTTTATTATAACATGACTGATCAGGAACTGAAAAAGGTGGTAAGTGTTGTTAATTCTATAAAATAAGAATTAGATAAATGAGCAAAATATTGTTGCTTGATGGCGAAGGGGTACAGGTGGTGTGCATGGCCCGGGAGTTGAGCAAACTCGGGCATGAGTTGACTGCTCTCTGTGCGCAAAAGGTGAGTAGCGGATATGCTACTAAGTACCTACATCACAAATACAAGTCGCCCAACGTGCGTCTGGAGACTGAGGCTTTCAGAGCGTATTTCTATAAGCATCTGAAGCCACATCAGTATGACTTGATTATTCCTATGGGTGATGAGTCGGCTTATTTTTTGAGTCGAGAGAAAGAAACGGTGGAACAACTGTATAAAATGCAGTGTGCTGTGGAGACGTATTCAACTTTTGAACTGGCTAACGATAAGCAGAAACTGATGGAGGTGTGCGAGAAGTATGATATTGTGCATCCGTATACGAGGGCACTGCCTGAGGTTAATGCTTCTTTCGATAATGCTCAAGATATAGTCCGCTTAGAATTTCGAGAGAGCTTGAAATCTGTGGCTGAATATGTGGAATTTCCAGCTATGATCAAACCGAACCTGTCGGCTGGTGCAAAGGGGATTACGAAAGTGGAAAATATGGAGGAACTGGAAGAACAATATCCTCCTATTGCTGAGGTTTTCGGGGCTTGTACGCTACAGCAGTATGTGGAGCAACCGGACTATTACTATAATGTGATGTTGTTCCGCAAACGAGATGGAGAGATTGCAGCTTCAACTGTCATAAAGATTATGCGCTACTTCCCGTTGAAAGGTGGAACAAGTTGCTATAGTGAGACGGTGGAGCATCCGTTCCTGTTAGAGCAATGTGAGCGTTGTTTGGATAAGTTGAACTGGCATGGGTTTGCGGACTTCGATGTGCTGGAGGATAAGCGAACTGGTGAACTAAAGATTATCGAGATTAATCCTCGTGTGCCTTCGAGTCTTCAGGCAAGCTTTGCTGCCGGTGTGAATTTCGCAAAGATTTTTGTGGATGAGTACTTAGGCAATGGCGCTGAGGTGTTTGACATGAGGAAGTACAAGACTGGGCAGCAGGTGCGTTGGTTTGGACTAGATGTGATGTGGTTTCTGATGAGCCCGCAGAGGTTCTCGTTCAGGCCAAGTTGGTTTAAGTTTTGGGGCAAGAACGTGAGTTATCACGATGGCACTTGGCGAGACCCGATGCCGATGATTGCTGGTAGTCTGCAAGGAGTAGTTAAGTATCTTGATCCGAATTTTAGAAAAGCAAAATTGAAAGGGTAATACATTATACTATAATGAAACGAATATTGATTACTGGTGCCAACAGTTTTGTGGGCACAAACATAGAGAAGTGGTTGATACGTGAGCCTGAGCAATTTCAGGTGGACACGGTTGACACGATGAATGAGGCTTGGAAGAAGGCAGATTTCACAAAGTATGACGTGGTGTTTCATGTGGCAGGCATTGCCCATGTGAATCCGAAGCTAGAGATGGCGCCCTTATATTATAAAGTGAACCGTGACCTCACTATTGAGATAGCGAATTGGGCGAAGGAGCATGGGGTGAAGCAGTTCATCTACATGAGTTCTAAGATTGTGTATCATGCCAGTAAGTCGTTGAAGGGTGACTGGGTGAGAAAGGACACCAAGCCTGATCCGAACGACTTTTATGGTGACTCGAAACTGCAAGCAGAGAAGGGATTGAAAGGGCTGCAGTGCAATACATTTAAGGTGGCAATAATCCGTCCGCCGATGATTTATGGTCCCGGCAATAAAGGCAATCTGCCAAGATTGGGATGGTTGGCACAGAAGACTCCTGTTTTCCCTGCTTGGCATAACAAACGTTCGATGCTGCACGTTGTAAATCTGGCAGAGTTTGTGAAGCAGATTACTGTAAGAGAAATGTCGGGTACGTTCTTCCCGCAGAATGCAGAATATGCTGACACGGTGGAGATAGTCCGTTTGTTTGCCAAGGAGCATGGGCATAAGGTATGGATTAGCCGACTGTTTAATCCGTTGGTATGGTTAGGAGCGAAGTTCTTACCTGCAATTCCCAAGATGTTTTCCGACTCTTATTATGTACAGGAAATGAGCAAGATGGACTTTGACTATCAGGTAATATCGTTTGAAGAGTCGCTGAAAGGATTGGAAATAAGAAAGACGATGCATTGACGGATTGATTTCACGAACTCATACTAATATCGTTAGGGAAAAGAGATGGCTTCTCTCGCAGAGTGACTGACGAGGATTGGGCCGCGCTTTATAGAGAAGTGCAATGACAATTACTTTATAAGCAGTCATTTTAGGCCGTATGGTTGGGATGCAAAATATGCTCTACCTTTGTTCTGAATCAAAGGTAAGCAGTCACTTTAGATCGTGTTCCACTTCTTTGTCGGGAGTCTGGAATCGGGCAGGCGTTTTACCCGTCTGTAATCGGTGTTTGTCAATATATGCAATCATAAACTCGATTTACAACAGTATCTGTGTGATATTTTCCGCCGGATAAAGAATACTGTGGAGGATGGTTTGTATATCTCCTTCCCCATAAATGGCAACCGCAAAACACTGTTGTGTGAGCAAATGCATGAATAATCTATTAAATCACTATAAGAACAAGTGCTTTGGTGCTGGTACGGGCCTAAAGCGACTACTTACAGTGCTTGCAGCTGAGTGCTTTAACTTATTAAATATAACAAAGATATATAAATTGAATGGAATAATGTTTTATAAAGTAATCAAGCGAATCTTTGATTTCATCTGTGCCTTGATAGGGATCATTGGTACATCACCTTTATGGATAGTTGGCATTATCGGAATCTTGATTTCCGATTGGGGACCGATATTCTATACAGCTCATCGTATAGGTAAGAATAACAAACCATTCAGAATGTATAAATTTCGCTCTATGCGAGTGGCGAAGGCTGCTACAGAGGCTTCTTTAAGACCTGACGAAGATCGTATATTTCCGTTCGGATATTTTATCCGCAAGGTGAAGATTGACGAGTTACCGCAGTTGCTGAATATTTTGAATGGCACTATGTCGATAATTGGGCCACGTCCGGTAGCACAAGACCAATTTGATATGTTTCGTTATGGAAAATGGAATGAGGCGGCAAAAGTACCGGTAGGGTTGAGTGGACCGGCAGCACTTTATGACTTTATCTATGGTGACCAAATTACAGATGAGAAAGAGTATATGGTAAAGGTATATCCTACACGTCGTGAACTGGAATATACGTATGTCCAAAAAGCTGGCATATTCTACGATTTAAAGATGATAGTATATACTGTCATTTGCATACTCTATGCTGTGTATGGTAAAGAATGCACTTGGATACTGAATGAGTTTGTCGAGGATGCAAAGAAGACAATGAACAAATGAACGAATATAGTACCGGTCAGATGAATTATGATCAATGGTGTTAGAGTTTAGTGTAAGCAGAGGAAAATAAAATAAAGACAAATGCAATGAAATATTTATTAGTAGTAGCACATCCCGATGACGAAGTCCTCGGGGCTGGTGCATCCATGTGGAAATGGTCACATGAAGGCAATACAATTGACGTGGCAATTATGTGTACGGAGGCGAAGGCCCGTGCATTCCGTCCTTCTGACAAAGAATTAGAGGGAGATACGGATGCTGCCGTGTCTTTCCTTGGAGTGAAGAAAAAGTATGAGGGAACGTTCCCGAATATCGAGATGAATACTGTACCACATCTGAAATTAGTGCAGTTCATAGAGGGTGCTATCAGAGAAAGCGAGCCTGATATTATTATCACTCATCATCCTGCAGACACAAACAATGACCATCTTCAGACATCAATGGCTTGCCAGGAGGCTATTCGCTTATTCCAGCGCCAGCCAAGTGTAAAGCCAGTGAAGGAATTTTGGTATATGGAAGTGCCTTCATGTAGTGAGTGGGCAATCAATGATGCCATGAATTTATTCCGTCCCAACTGCTATGTTGAAGTGGGTAAAGAAGGTGTGGAAGTCAAGTGCAAGGCATTGGCTATGTACCGTGGTGTCATGCGTCCATATCCTCATCCTCGCAGCAATGAATATATTTTGGGTTTGGCTGCAATGCGAGGCAGTCAGTGGGGATGCAGCTATGCAGAGGCGTTCCAAGTGGTGCTAAGACGCTATTAATATTCTGTATATAAAATATTTGAAAGGTTTATAAGCGTTTGCACCTACATCTTTGTTTCTAGAAGAGCGATGTGAATGTTCAATAATTGAATGTACAATATGGAAATAAATAAAGAATTCCTTGAAAACCTCTTGGTGAAGGCAAAAGAAAATCCACGTTTGCGTCAGAATTTCGACTTGCGCACTTCATCTGCCGACACCAGTCAACGCATGCTCAATGCTTTGCAACCACAAACAGAGGTGCCTATTCATCGACATGAAAAAACATCAGAAACTGTAATATGTCTTGTAGGTAAATTAGAAGAAATTATCTATGAAGAAGTGAATGAATACGTTCATGAGACAACTTCCTGTTGTAATGATGTGATAAGACAAAAAAGTTTTAAAGAAGTTTCACGTCAAATACTATCTCCTGTAGAAGGTAAATTCGGTATTCAAATACCTGCAGGGGTATGGCATACTATAAATATAATAGAACCTTCTGTCATATTTGAAGCAAAAGATGGGGCGTATATGGGAGATGGTCGATAAAAATGATTGATTTGCAATAAAGATAGAATAAAAAAACAATAGAAAGAAATATATGAAGAGAATGAAACAATTAGGCTATTGCGTATTAGCCGTTTTTATGTTAACAGCCTGCCAGTCTTATAAAAAAGTACCTTACTTGCAGGATGCGGAAGTGGTGCTGTATAGTACCCAAAATGAACAACTGTATGATGCAAAGATTATGCCGAAGGATTTGTTAACCATTGTGGTTTCGTGTACTAGTCCAGAATTGGCAGCGCCTTTCAATTTGACGGTAGCTACGCAGAATAATGCTGTTTTGAATTATACAACTACCCAACCGGTTCTGCAGCAATATCTGGTGGATAATGAAGGTAATATAAACTTTCCGGTATTGGGCGAACTTCATGTGGGCGGATTGACCAAGAAGGCGACTGAACAGATGATTGTGGAAAAACTGAAACCTTATATAACAGAGATGCCTATTGTAACGGTACGTATGGTGAATTATAAGATTTCCGTGATTGGTGAAGTTGCCCGTCCCGGTACATTCACGATTTCCAATGAGAAGGTGAATGTTTTGGAAGCTTTGGCCATGGCAGGAGACATGACTGTATATGGTTTGCGTGATGATGTTAAGCTGATACGGGAGAATGCTAATGGTAAACAGGAAATTATCCCTTTGGATCTGAATAAGGCGGAGACTATTCTTTCTCCTTATTACTATTTGCAGCAGAATGATATTATCTATGTGACTCCCAATAAGGCAAAAGCCCGAAATTCAGACG
Source organism: Bacteroides faecis (assembly GCF_020091505.1). NCBI lineage: Bacteria > Pseudomonadati > Bacteroidota > Bacteroidia > Bacteroidales > Bacteroidaceae > Bacteroides > Bacteroides faecis. The sequence goes on from NZ_CP081916.1 coordinate 3,859,375, forward strand.
TGGGAAATAGTACAAGCTTATGGTTCTCTGCTACTTCGATCCTTGTTTCTATTGCCAGTTTGTTGTTTAATATCCTGAAATAAAAGAAAGAGTTATGAAAGAAGCAAATCAAAACAGTAAGGAACGTGAAATAGCTGAGGAACAGATCGATTTCCGGGCACTGCTTTTTAAATATATTATTCACTGGCCTTGGTTTGTAGGGGCGGTGTTGCTATGTTTGGTTGGTGCGTGGTTTTATCTGCATTGGGCTACGCCTATTTATAATATTTCAGCCACCGTGCTTATGAAAGATGAGAAGAAGGGTGGAGGTGCAGGACTCTCTTCGGAGTTGGAGGATATGGGATTAAGCGGTCTGATGACTTCCTCCAAAAATATTGATAATGAGTTGGAAGTTTTGCGTTCGAAAACGCTCGTTAAAGAGGTGGTTAATCAATTGGGGCTGTATATAACTTATGCAGATGAAGATGAATTTCCGGCTAAAGGTTTGTATAAGACATCTCCGGTACAAGTAAGTTTGACACCTCAGGAGGCTGAAAAACTAAGCTCTCCGATGGTAGTGGAAATGACACTACAGCCTAAAGGTAGTATGGATGTGAACGTGACTATAGGTGAGAAGGAATATCAGAAGCATTTTGAGAAACTGCCTGCTATCTTCCCGACTGATGAGGGAACATTGGCTTTCTTTCAGGAAGTTGATTCAGTAACTCTGCAGGATGGAACAAAGATTCCTCGGATGGAGAAGAATGTACGTCATATAACTGCTACTATCAACAAACCGATGAGAGTGGCAAAAGGATATTGTAACAGTCTGTCTATTGCACCTACTTCTAAAACTACTTCTGTGGCTGTGATTTCATTAAAAAATTCCAGTTTGCAGCGTGGGCAGGATTTTATCAACCAGTTGCTTGAAATGTATAACCGCAATACGAATAATGATAAAAATGAAATTGCTCAGAAAACAGCTGAGTTTATTGATGAACGTATTAGTATTATTTCAAAAGAATTGGGAAGTACGGAAGCGGATTTAGAAACTTTCAAGCGTGATGCCGGTATCACGGATTTGTCGAGTGAAGCTCAGATCGCCTTGGCCGGTAATGCTGAATATGAAAAGAAGAGTGTGGAGAACCGTACTCAAATCAGCCTAGTGAATGACTTGCGCAAGTATCTGCGAGGTAATGAATACGAAGTATTGCCGAGCAATGTTGGTTTACAGGATGCCGCTTTGATTGGTGCGATTGAACGTTATAATGAAATGTTGGTGGAACGTAAACGTCTGTTACGTACATCAACAGAGAATAACCCTGCTATTGTGAATCTGGATACGAGCATCCGTGCTATGAAAGCCAATGTACAGGCTACCCTTGAGGGGACTTTGCAGGGACTGATGATAACTAAATCAAACCTTGACCGTGAAGCAAGTCGTTATTCCCGTCGTATCAGTAATGCTCCGGGGCAGGAACGGGCTTATGTAAGTATTGCCCGCCAGCAAGAGATTAAAGCAGGATTGTATCTGATGTTGTTACAGAAACGCGAAGAGAATGCGATCGCGCTAGCTGCTACAGCGAATAATGCAAAGATTATTGATGAAGCGATAGCTGATGATATTCCAGTGTCTCCCAAGCGATCTATGATCTATTTGATTGCATTGGTGTTAGGTATTGGAATCCCTGTTGGCATCATCTACCTGATTGACCTGACGAAATTCAAAATCGAAGGTCGTGCCGATGTAGAGAAACTAACGACTGTCCCTGTTGTCGGTGATATTCCATTGACAGACGAAAAAAATGATAAGAATGGCTCTATTGCGGTATTTGAGAATAAGAACAATCTGATGAGTGAGGTTTTCCGTAATATTCGAACTAATCTTCAGTTTATGCTCAATAGTGACCAGAAGGTAATCCTTGTGACCTCAACCGTCAGTGGAGAAGGAAAATCGTTTGTTTCGGCAAACCTGGCTATCAGTCTTTCTCTTTTGGGAAAGAAAGTGGTGATTGTCGGCCTTGATATTCGTAAGCCCGGGCTGAATAAGGTATTCCAGCTTTCGAACAGGGAAAAAGGTATTACCCAATATCTTTCCAATCCTGAAACGGATTTGATGGAACTGGTACAGCCTTCGGATATCAATAAGAACCTATATATCCTTTTGGGTGGCACTGTTCCTCCTAATCCGACCGAACTGCTGGCTCGTAACGGACTGGACAAGGCCATAGAAACCTTGAAGAAGCACTTCGACTATGTAATAATGGATACTGCCCCTATCGGTATGGTAACCGATACCTTATTGATAGGCCGTGTAGCTGACTTGTCCGTCTACGTATGCCGTGCCGACTATACTCATAAAGCCGAATATACATTGATTAATGAGTTGTCTATTGAGAAGAAGCTTCCTAATCTTTGTACCGTAATCAACGGTGTGGACTTGAAAAAGAGAAAATACGGTTATTACTACGGCTACGGCAAGTATGGTAAGCACTACGGCTATGGCAAACGCTATGGTTACGGCTATGGATATGGTCAAGATGCTAAAAGATAAATGTCTGAATATCTATGAATTATAACTTTTCTGAGAAAAAGAGCCCCGCAAGGGGCTTTTCTTTTTGCTATATGAAATAAAAGCTTCACCTTTGCATTGTTGATCAACGAAACGTGAATAAATAACTTGAATTTGAATCTTTTAAAAAACGTATTATGAGTGTAATTTACAAAGTCGTAACGCGACCATCTGACCCGCGTGTTCCTAATTCTCCTAAGAAATATTATCCGCAACTGATCACCTTAGGTCAGTCTGTCAATCTAAAATATATTGCGCAGAAAATGCAGGGTTATTCTTCCTTGTCCATTGGTGATATCAAGAGTGTGATTCAGAATTTTGTGGAGAAGATGAAGGAGCAACTTCTGGAAGGTAAGTCAGTGAATATCGAAGGCTTGGGTGTATTTATGCTGACTGCCTGTTCGAAAGGTACAGACACAGCGAAAGATGTTACGGCTAAAAGTGTGGACAGTGTACGCATCTTCTTTCAAGCAAATAAAGAACTGCGTATCACGAAGACAGCTACCCGTGCGGATGAAAAATTGGATCTGATCAGTCTGGATGAATATCTGAAGAAGTTGAATGCCTCTGTGACACCGGATAATCCGGATGATGGTGAAAATGGCGGTGGTGGAAATGAAGGAGGAGGAGACGAGGAAGCCCCGGATCCGACTGTATAATCTGAAAAGCTTAAAAAAGAAAGGAGGAAAAATCTATGAAGAAAACTTGGAGTGTAGTTTTGAAAGTAATCATTGCTGTAGCCGGTGCGATTGCCGGAGTACTGGGAGTACAGGCTGCATCATTGTAAGCAGCATTCAGTAAATAAAGTAATTGGTTAGATAAGACAGGCAGGCGGGAAGAACTTTTCCGCCTGCTTTGTTGTATGCTAAAATATCAAATAGTTGGCGTTACTTTTTCGTGTGCGATAACGAAAACACAAAAAATAACATTTTATTATGTAGAAAAAAGTGAGGGAATGCTTCGTAGTTCACAAATAATGATTAAATTTGCCGCGATTTGTAATGTTGAGTTTGCAAAATGACGAATAATACTATAAAGCATCTGGGTATTGTGGAAAACATACAGGGTTCTCATCTGTCGGTGAGGATCGTTCAGACGTCGGCTTGTGCGGCTTGTAGCGCAAAAGGTCACTGTTCTTCGGCGGATAGTAAAGACAAAATCATAGATATAACAGATGCTGCGGCTGATTCCTATCAGACAGGAGAGCGGGTGATGGTGATCGGCGAAACGTCGATGGGCATGATGGCTGTAGCATTGGCATTCATAATTCCTTTTGTACTTCTGATTGTTTCTCTATTCGTCTTGATGGCGTTGATAGGGAATGAACTGTATGCGGCTCTTCTTTCTCTGGCCGTTCTTATACCTTATTATTTCATTTTATGGCTCAATAAAACGCGAATGAAACAACATTTTTCATTTACTATAAAACCAATAAATAACTAGAACATTATGAATTTGATTCTGATTGCAGTGATTTCATTGGGAGCTATAGCGCTCGTGCTGGCCGCTATTCTTTATGTAGCTTCCAAGAAATTTGCCGTGTATGAAGACCCGCGGATTGCCCAGGTGGGGGAAGTGTTGCCCCAGGCAAACTGTGGTGGATGTGGCTATCCTGGTTGTAGCGGATTTGCCGATGCTTGCGTCAAAGCCGGTTCGCTGGATGGTAAATTCTGCCCTGTAGGCGGTCAGCCTGTCATGGCACAAATTGCTGATATTCTCGGACTGGCAGCTACTGAAGCTGAGCCGATGGTAGCAGTGGTGAGATGTAACGGAAGCTGTGCCAACCGTCCGCGTATCAATCAATACGACGGTGCCAAGAGTTGTGCTATTGCCGCTTCATTGTATGGTGGAGAAACAGGCTGTAGCTACGGATGCCTCGGATGTGGCGACTGTGTGGCTGCCTGCCAGTTCGACGCCATCCACATGAATCCTGAAACGGGACTTCCGGAAGTGGACGAAGCAAAATGTACAGCTTGTGGCGCTTGTGTGAAGGCTTGCCCGAAGGCGATTATTGAGATTCGCCCGCAAGGTAAGAAGTCACGCCGTGTATACATCTCTTGTGTGAACAAGGACAAGGGAGCTGTAGCACGCAAGGCTTGTACGGTGAGCTGCATCGGCTGCGGTAAGTGTGTCAAGACTTGTCCGTTCGAAGCTATCACGCTGGAGAACAACCTGGCTTATATCGATCCGAACAAGTGTAAATCATGCCGCAAGTGCGTAGAAGTTTGTCCGCAGAACACGATTATCGAGCTGAACTTCCCTCCGCGCAAACCGAAGGCAGAAGAAGCACCCAAGCCGAAAACAGAGGAAACTTCAAAGCCGGTTGCTGCAGAAACTCCGAAAACTGTTGCGACAGAAGCTCCTAAAGTTACAGAATAATAACAGAATAAAATACAGAATTGTATGTTAAAGACATTTTCAATTGGTGGAGTTCATCCACACGAAAATAAATTGTCGGCACATCAACCTATCATCACGGCAGAAGTTCCTGCGAAGGCAGTTATTCTGTTGGGCCAGCACATTGGCGCACCTGCCAAACCGGTAGTGGCAAAGGGTGATATGGTGAAGGTAGGCACGAAGATTGCCGAACCTGCCGGCTTCGTTTCGGCAGCGATTCATTCTTCAGTCAGTGGAAAAGTGGCGAAGATCGATACAGTGGTCGATGCGAGCGGTTATGCAAAACCTGCTATTTTTATTGATGTAGAAGGGGATGAATGGGAAGAAACCATTGACCGTAGCAAGACATTGGTAAAAGAATGTGAATACTCGGCTGAAGAAATCGTAAAGAAGATTGCTGATGCCGGTATCGTAGGTCTGGGTGGGGCTTGTTTCCCTACACAGGTGAAACTCTGTCCGCCGCCTTCATTCAAAGCAGAATGTGTGATTATCAATGCGGTAGAGTGTGAACCATACTTGACTGCCGACCATCAGCTGATGCTGGAACATGCGGAGGAAGTCATGGTAGGTGTTTCTATTCTGATGAAAGCCGTGAAGGTAAATAAAGCATTTATTGGAATCGAAAATAACAAGCCGGATGCTATTGAACTGATGACGAAAGTCGCTTCCAGTTATGCAGGCATCGAAGTCGTTCCTTTGAAGGTGAAATATCCTCAGGGCGGTGAAAAGCAGTTGATTGATGCGATAACCAAACGTCAGGTGGCGAGTGGTGCGCTGCCTATCTCTACAGGAGCTGTTGTGCAGAATGTGGGTACGGCATTCGCTGTCTACGAAGCTGTTCAGAAGAATAAACCATTGTTTGAACGGGTGATTACCGTGACTGGTAAATCTGTGGCTAAACCTTCCAACTTCCTGGCTCGTATCGGTACACCGATGAAGCAGTTGATTGATGCTTGCGGTGGTCTGCCGGAGGATACGGGAAAAGTGATCGGCGGCGGTCCGATGATGGGGAAGGCTTTGGTGAATATCGAAGTTCCTACGGCCAAAGGCAGTTCGGGTATCCTGATCATGAATCAGAAGGAAGCTAAACGTGGTGAAGCACAAACCTGTATCCGTTGCGCGAAGTGCGTGAGCGCTTGTCCGATGGGACTGGAGCCGTACTTGCTCGGAGCTTTGTCCGAAAACGGAGACTTTGAAACAATGGAAAAAGAAAGAATCATGGATTGTATCGAGTGCGGTTCCTGTCAGTTCACTTGTCCTGCCAACCGTCCGTTGCTTGATTACTGCCGCCTGGGTAAAGGCAAGGTAGGAGCTATGATTCGTGCACGTCAAGCTAAAAAATAACGAAGTATGGAAAATAAATTAATCGTATCACTATCCCCCCACGTTCATGGCGGAGACAGCGTACAGAAGAATATGTATGGCGTGCTGATCGCACTGATTCCGGCTTTTCTGGTGTCTCTTTATTTCTTCGGGCTGGGGGCTCTGATTGTCACGGCTACTTCAGTAGCAGCCTGTTTATTCTTCGAATGGGCGATCGTTAAATTCTTAATGAAGAAACCTGCTACAACTATCTGCGACGGCTCTGCTGTTATTACAGGTGTGTTGCTGGCATTCAACTTACCTTCCAACCTACCTGTCTGGATTATCATTCTGGGCGCACTGTTCGCAATCGGTGTAGGCAAGATGTCTTTCGGTGGTCTGGGATGCAACCCTTTCAACCCGGCATTGGCGGGACGTGTATTCCTGCTGCTTTCTTTCCCGGTGCAGATGACAACATGGCCGGTAGTGGGGCAGCTGACTTCTTATATGGACGCTACCACCGGTGCTACTCCGCTGGCATTGATGAAACAGGCTATTCATGGCGATACAAGCGCTTTGAGCCAGATACCCGATGCGCTGAATCTGTTTATCGGACAGAACGGCGGATGTATCGGTGAAGTAAGTGCGCTGGCACTGCTGCTCGGACTGGCTTATATGCTTTGGAAAAAGATTATCACCTGGCATATCCCGGTTTCTATTATTGTGACTGTGTTTGTATTTGCAGGCATTATGCACCTGGTAGATCCTGAAAAGTATGTTTCTCCGGTATTGCAGTTACTCTCCGGAGGTCTGATGCTGGGAGCCGTATTTATGGCAACCGACTATGTGACTTCTCCGATGAGTAAGAAAGGTATGCTGATTTACGGAGTTTGTATCGGTCTGCTGACGGTCGTTATCCGTCTGTTCGGTGCATATCCCGAAGGTATGTCATTTGCCATCCTGATAATGAATGCGTTTACTCCGCTGATTAACACCTATTGTAAACCTAAACGCTTTGGGGAGGTAGCGAAGAAGAAATGAAAAAGTTACAATCATCTTTAAAGAATATGTTGCTGGTGCTTACAGGAGTCACTGCTGTCTCTGTAGCGTTGCTGGCATATGTAAATGAATTGACGAAAGGACCGATTGCCGAAGCGAATGCGAAAACGCTGAACGAGGCTTTGAAAAAGGTGCTTCCTGAATTTACCAATAATCCGGTAGCTGAAAGCGATACGGTGTTCAGCGAGAAGGACGGAAAGAAAATCGTAGATTTCATTATCTATCCGGCTAAGAACGGTGAACAATGGGTCGGTTCTGCTGTAGAGGCTACGTCAATGGGATTCGGTGGTGAACTGAAAGTGCTGGTAGGCTTTGATGCCGAAGGCAAGATCTATAACTACTCTTTATTGGCACATGCCGAAACTCCGGGACTGGGTTCCAAAGCGGATAAGTGGTTTGGTGCTTATGATCCGGCTAAAGGCGAGCAGGCTGTATCTCACGAGCAAAGTGCGAAGTCTATCCTGGGTATGAATCCGGGAGATGCTCCGTTGGCCGTGACAAAAGATATGAATGGACAGGTAGATGCTATCACTGCTTCCACTATTACCTCACGTGCTTTCCTGAACGCGGTGAATGCTGCTTATCAGGCATATAAAGGCGGTACTGCCGATACAACCAGCGGTGCTTCCCGGAAAAATGAACCGGCTACCGCTCCGGCAAGTGAAGCTGCTGCTGATGACACTAACAACTAAGAAAGGAGGAGACAGATATGAATAACTTTAAAGTAATGATGAACGGGATTATCAAAGAAAATCCTACTTTCGTGCTCCTGCTGGGTATGTGTCCTACGTTGGGTACTACTTCATCTGCTATCAATGGTATGGGTATGGGGCTGGCTACGATGTTCGTACTGATTTGTTCGAATGTGGTCATTTCATCTATCAAAAATTTGATTCCGGATATGGTACGTATCCCGTCGTTTATCGTCGTGATTGCATCTTTCGTGACACTGCTTCAGATGGTGATGCAGGCTTATGTTCCTGACCTGTATGCTACACTGGGACTTTTCATTCCGCTGATCGTGGTAAACTGTATCGTATTGGGACGTGCGGAAGCTTTTGCCGCTAAAAACAACCCGTTAGCTTCTATGTTTGACGGTATCGGTATGGGACTTGGTTTTACCATTGCCCTGACTCTGCTGGGTGCTGTTCGTGAATTCCTCGGAACAGGTAAGATTTTCGACCTGACTATTCTGCCGGAAGAATACGGAATGCTGATCTTTGTTTTGGCTCCGGGTGCTTTTATCGCTTTGGGTTACCTGATTGCAATCATTAATAGCCTGAAGAAAGCCTAACTCAATTAAATAAGAAAAGAATATGGAATATATATTGATCTTTATTTCGGCAATCTTTGTAAACAACATTGTGTTGTCGCAGTTCCTGGGAATCTGTCCGTTCCTGGGTGTTTCCAAGAAGGTGGAAACAGCGATGGGTATGAGCGCAGCCGTTGCTTTCGTACTGACTATCGCTACCATCGTTACATTCCTGATTCAGAAGTTTGTGTTGGATGCTTTCGGATTGGGATACTTGCAGACAATCACTTTTATCCTGGTCATTGCTGGACTGGTGCAGATGGTGGAAATCATTCTGAAGAAAGTTTCTCCTTCTTTGTATCAGGCATTGGGCGTGTTCCTGCCGCTGATTACAACCAACTGTTGTATTCTGGGTGTGGCAATCCTGGTTATCCAGAAAGACTTTGACTTGCTGACAGGAGTGGTGTATGCGTTCTCCACTGCTATCGGCTTCGGTCTGGCGCTGGTACTGTTTGCCGGATTACGCGAGCAGATGAGTCTTGTGAAGGTACCGAAAGGGATGCAAGGCACTCCGATTGCTTTGATTACCGCAGGTTTGCTGGCTATGGCATTCATGGGTTTCTCAGGCGTCGTGTAAAAGACTGAGTTGATAATTAAGATAAAGGGCCGGAAACTCTGTCATGTGGTAATACGCAGACAGTTCGTTTCCGGCTTTTTTCTTTATACCGGGTTTATACCAGATTGGATTTCCATCATACCAAATCGCCCGCAGATCATCCCTTAAGCATCTTCCTGCGAAGAAAATTGAAATAGTTTATTGCATTTTCATTTTATTTCCATACATTTGTACTTCAAACAAACTGAAAACCGAAAAACTAACCATATTTTAAAATTATATGAAAGAAAGAATTTTAGTAACGGGAGGAACGGGCTATATTGGGTCTCACACCGTCGTAGAACTGCAAAACAATGGATACGAAGTAATCATTATCGATAATTTATCAAACTCGAGTGCTGACGTTGTTGACAATATAGAGAAGGTATCCGGTATCCGTCCGGCTTTTGAAAAATTGGATTGTCTTGATTTTGCAGGCCTTGATGCCGTATTTGCTAAATATAAAGGAATTAAAGCGATTATTCATTTTGCAGCAAGCAAAGCAGTAGGAGAGTCGGTAGAGAAACCGTTGCTTTATTATCGTAACAACCTGGTTTCTTTAATTAACCTTTTGGAGTTAATGCCTAAACATGGAGTAGAAGGCATCGTGTTCTCTTCTTCCTGTACAGTATATGGTCAGCCGGATGAGTTGCCTGTAACGGAAAAGGCTCCGATTAAGAAAGCGGAATCTCCTTATGGAAATACAAAACAGATTAATGAAGAAATTATCCGTGATACAATAGCTTCCGGTGCTCCGATCAATGCTATTCTGCTGCGTTATTTCAATCCGATTGGCGCGCATCCTACAGCATTGCTGGGCGAACTTCCGAATGGCGTTCCTCAAAACTTGATTCCTTATCTGACTCAGACAGCGATGGGTATCCGTGAAAAACTAAGTGTATTCGGTGACGATTATGATACTCCTGACGGTTCTTGTATCCGTGACTTTATCAACGTTGTTGACTTGGCTAAAGCACACGTGATTGCAATCCGCCGCATTTTGGAGCAGAAACAGAAAGAAAAAGTAGAAGTATTCAATATTGGTACGGGACGTGGTGTTTCTGTATTGGAACTGATCCACGGATTTGAAAAAGCAACCGGCGTTAAATTGAATTATCAGATTGTAGGCCGTCGTGCAGGTGATATTGAAAAGGTATGGGCTAATCCCGATTTTGCTAATCAGGAACTGGGATGGAAAGCGGTAGAAACCTTGGAAGATACTTTACGCTCTGCATGGAACTGGCAGCTGAAACTCCGTGAAAGAGGTATTCAGTGAAAAGATATTTGTTTTAATTAACATAAAAGTTTAAACAAATCGTTCATGCGATTTGTTTATTAGATGCTAATCAGCTTGAACTGTTTGTGAGTATGTGAATATGAGTAAACGGTACTTATGCCTCTCCGGCATAGACAGGTATGATTGCATAGTAGTTTTGTCGTGTTTTATTTTGTGTTTGTGTTGTGACGGTACTACGACGGGAGTCGTGGTACCGTTTTTTTGTTGCTCCTACAGCTTGCCTTTATAACTGAATGCGTTACTTCCCCAGTCCGCCTCCGGCAACGTACATCCCGGTTCGAATAAGCCGTATACGGAAGAACCGGAACCACTCATGGAAGCATAGACAGCCCCCTGATTGTATAATTCAGCTTTTATTTCTCCGATCACCGGATGTTGGGGGAATACACTGTTCTCAAAATCATTGATCAATATCTCTTTCCATTCATTGATCGGGCGTTTGATCGCCTCTTTGATGGAGTATTCGGGATGGTGAGGATGAATATTGGCGAAAGCCTCCCGGGTTGATACGAATACATCCGGTTTGATAATCAGAATCTGGTATCCTTTTAAAGATAGTGAAATGGGAGAGAATATATTACCGATACCTTCGGCAAAGGTCGGGGCGTTTCTGATGAAGAAGGCACAGTCGGCTCCCAAAGTCGCGGCATACACTTCCAGCTGATCGTCAGATAGATTCAGTTGAAAGTGTTCGTTGAGCAGTTTCAGCATAAAGGCCGCATCCGATGATCCTCCTCCCAGTCCGGCACCTGAAGGAATATGCTTGTAGAGGTGAATTTCGATGGGAGAGAGGTGAAATTCCTTATCCAACAGCAGATAGGCCTTTACCACTAAATTCTCTTCCGGATTGCCGGATATCTCCATCCCGTACTGATGGAGAGAGAACTTGTTGTCTGCTTGGGGGCAGGTCCGGATTTCCAGCGCATCTTCGAGAGCTACAGGGTAGAATACGGTTTCAAGATTGTGATATCCGTCCGGGCGCTTCTCTGTAATAGAGAGTCCCAGGTTTATTTTGGCGTTGGGGAAAGTGATCATATAAGTTCTGAATTATTATTTTTGAATTTTAAATTATAGGTCGCAAATTTATACTATTGGTGACAAAGTTACTAAAATCTTCATTTTTCCTTATCCTTTCTTCATTATAATATTCTATCTTTGTCATCCCTTTCGGCTTTGGCTATGTCTGAAGGCCGGGGATTATAAATTGTAAATCATAAAATCGTATATAGGCAGATGGCTGAACAAAGAAGAAATTCCCGTAACACAAAATCAACTAAAGTACAACCGGTGAATGATTATGGTCGTATTCAACCTCAGGCGCCGGAGTTGGAAGAGGCGGTGTTGGGTGCTTTAATGATTGAGAAGGATGCTTATTCGTTGGTGAGTGAGATTCTTCGCCCGGAGTCATTTTATGAACATCGTCATCAATTGATTTATGCCGCCATTACTGATCTTGCCGTTAATCAGAAGCCGGTGGATATCCTGACGGTAAAAGAACAGTTAAGCAAAAGAGGTGATCTGGAAGAGGTCGGAGGCCCCTTTTATATAACTCAGTTGAGTAGCAAGGTTGCTTCTTCCGCGCATATCGAATATCATGCCCGTATTATTGCGCAAAAATCGTTGGCGCGCGAATTGATCACATTTACAAGTAATATTCAAAGCAAGGCTTTTGATGAGACGCTGGATGTGGACGACTTGATGCAGGAGGCAGAAGGTAGGCTGTTTGAGATTTCCCAGCAGAATATGAAGAAAGACTATACGCAGATTAATCCGGTGATTGACGAGGCGTATAAACTGATTCAGAAAGCAGCTGCCCGAACGGACGGTTTAAGTGGTCTTGAGAGTGGATTTACGAAACTGGATAAGATGACTTCCGGTTGGCAGAATTCCGACCTTATCGTAATCGCCGCCCGTCCTGCTATGGGTAAGACGGCTTTCGTACTTTCCATGGCCAAGAATATTGCTGTTGATTATCGGAATCCGGTAGCGTTGTTCTCTCTCGAAATGAGTAATGTCCAGTTGGTCAACCGTCTTATCACTAATGTTTGTGAGATTCCGAGTGAGAAGATCAAGAGCGGACAATTGGCAAGCTATGAATGGCAACAGTTGGACTACAAACTGAAAGACCTGCTGGATGCCCCGCTTTATGTGGACGATACTCCGTCTTTGTCTGTGTTTGAACTTCGAACTAAGGCGCGTCGTCTGGTACGTGAACATGGGGTGAGAATCATCATTATTGACTACCTTCAGTTGATGAATGCGAGTGGTATGGCATTTGGCAGCCGCCAGGAAGAGGTTAGTACGATCTCCCGTTCGTTGAAGGGATTGGCGAAAGAGTTGAATATTCCGATTATAGCCTTGTCACAGTTGAATCGTGGTGTGGAAAGTCGTGAAGGTATCGATGGTAAACGTCCTCAGTTGAGCGACCTTCGTGAATCCGGTGCCATCGAGCAGGATGCCGATATGGTGTGCTTTATTCACCGTCCGGAATATTATAAGATTTATCAGGATGATCGCGGTAACGACCTTCGCGGTATGGCGGAAATTGTGATAGCCAAGCATCGTAATGGTGCGGTAGGCGAAGTCTTACTCCGATTTAAAGGTGAGTTTACGCGATTCTCTAATCCGGAGGATGATATGGTGATACCGATGCCGGGTGAACCTACAGGTGCTATGCTGGGGTCTAAACTTAATGCAGGCTCTGTGCCCCCGCCTCCGCCGGAACCCGATTTTGTTCCGCAGGGGAATAATCCGTTCGGTGCAACGGAAGGACCATTGCCTTTCTAAAACGATCGTATAATGGAATAGAAACAACTGCTTGATCGGACGAAAACGACCGTTTGATTGGGGAAGATCGACCGCTCTTTTATAATGAAAGATACGGTTGAACAGATAAAACCGACCGCTTGATTGATTCCAATCGAGCGGTCGGTCTTTTTTTATGTATCAGGGATTGAGAGTATTCTGATACCGGTTAGTGACGGTAATGACGGAAAATATCAGGTTTGAGAGTATATAAAGGAAAATAAATAATTAGTAAAATGAAAAATAAAAATTCGAATTAATTATTTTCCTATATATACTGTAATATCTCCCTCTATTTTTGTCACTACCGTCACTAATCCTGAATTTATTGAAGAATAATACAGTCTGGTACCCTGTTAGTTTAGCTTCTCTTTACATTTTTCTCTCAAATCGTTCTATGTCAACCGAAAAATCTTATTAACTTTGCGAAACTTTTTGAGAAACAATAAAAATTTAATTATATGAATATCTCTTATAACTGGCTGAAAGAGTATGTCAACTTTGATTTGACACCCGATGAAACGGCTGCAGCGCTGACCTCAATCGGCTTGGAAACAGGTGGTGTAGAAGAAGTGCAAACCATTAAGGGTGGTTTGGAAGGACTCGTGATCGGTGAAGTACTGACTTGCGAAGAACACCCGAATTCCGACCATTTGCATATCACTACCGTCAATCTGGGAGACGGAGAACCTGTGCAGATTGTATGTGGGGCTCCGAATGTAGCTGCCGGACAGAAAGTAGTGGTTGCCACCTTGGGTACCAAACTTTATGACGGTGATGAATGCTTTACTATCAAGAAGTCAAAAATCCGTGGTGTAGAATCTACAGGTATGATTTGTGCAGAAGATGAAATCGGTATCGGTACCGATCATGCAGGAATCATTGTGTTGCCGGCTGAAGCTGTGCCGGGTACTCTCGCCAAAGACTATTATAATATCAAGAGTGACTACGTGCTCGAAGTAGATATTACTCCTAACCGTGCAGACGCTTGTTCACACTATGGTGTAGCCCGTGACTTGTATGCTTACCTGATCCAGAATGGTAAACAGGCTACTTTACAGCGTCCGTCAGTAGACGGGTTTAAAGTAGAAAACCACGATCTGGACATCGAAGTAATAGTGGAAAACAGCGAAGCCTGTCCTCACTATGCCGGTGTTACGGTGAAAGACGTTACGGTGAAGGAAAGTCCCGAATGGCTGCAGAATAAATTGCGCCTGATCGGTGTGCGTCCTATCAATAATGTAGTTGATATTACTAATTATATCGTTCATGCTTTCGGCCAGCCGTTACATTGCTTCGATGCCGGAAAGATCAAAGGCAATGAAGTCATTGTAAAGACATTGGCAGAAGGAACTCCATTCGTCACATTGGATGAAGTGGAACGTAAGCTGAACGAACGCGATCTGATGATCTGCAACAAAGAAGAAGCGATGTGTATTGCCGGTGTGTTCGGCGGACTGGATTCCGGTTCTACGGAAGCTACGACAGATGTATTCATCGAAAGTGCTTATTTCCATCCTACATGGGTGCGCAAGACTGCCCGCCGTCATGGTCTGAATACGGATGCTTCTTTCCGTTTCGAACGTGGTATCGATCCGAATGGTGTGATTTATTGTCTGAAACTGGCTGCCTTGATGGTGAAAGAACTGGCTGGTGGTACTATCTCATCCGAAATTAAGGATGTATGTGCTGCTGCTCCACAGGACTTCGTGGTAGACTTGTCTTATGAGAAGGTAAATTCGTTGATTGGTAAAGTTATTCCGGTGGAAACGATCAAGAGTATTGTTACCAGTCTGGAAATGAAAATCACGAATGAGACAGCTGAAGGACTGACATTGGCTGTTCCTCCTTATCGGGTGGATGTACAGCGTGACTGCGACGTCATCGAGGATATTCTCCGTATCTACGGATACAATAATGTAGAAATCCCGACTACACTGAATTCTAGTCTGACTACCAAAGGTGAACATGACAAATCAAATAAATTACAGAATTTGGTTGCAGAACAATTGGTTGGCTGTGGTTTCAACGAAATATTGAACAACTCTCTGACTCGTGCGGCTTATTACGATGGCTTGGAGAACTATCCGTCCAACCATCTGGTGATGCTGTTGAATCCGTTGAGTGCCGATTTGAACTGTATGCGTCAGACATTGCTGTTTGGCGGACTGGAAAGCATTGCTCACAATGCCAACCGTAAGAATGCTGATTTGAAATTCTTCGAATTCGGTAACTGCTATTACTTCGATGCGGACAAGAAGAACCCTGAAAAAGTACTGGCTACCTATTCGGAAGATTATCACCTCGGGTTGTGGGTAACCGGAAAGAAAGTTGCTAATTCATGGGCACATCCGGATGAGAACAGCTCGGTATACGAATTGAAGGCTTATGTAGAAAATATACTGAAGCGTCTGGGACTGAATTTGCACAATCTGGTAGTTGGCAATCTGACTGACGATATTTTCGCTGCTGCACTTTCTGTTCATACTAAAGGCGGCAAACGTCTTGCTTCTTTTGGTGTTGTGACAAAGAAACTGCTGAAAGCGTTTGATATCGACAATGAAGTATATTATGCCGACCTGAACTGGAAAGAACTGATGAAGGCTATCCGTTCTGTGAAGATCAGCTACAAGGAAATTTCCAAATTCCCGGCTGTGAAACGTGACTTGGCATTGTTGCTTGACAAGAATATACAGTTTGCCGAAATTGAAAAGATCGCCTATGAGACAGAGAAGAAACTGCTGAAAGAAGTAGAACTCTTCGATGTATATGAAGGCAAGAACCTTGAAGCAGGCAAGAAATCGTATGCAGTCAGCTTCCTCCTTCAGGATGAAACTCAGACGCTGAACGATAAGATGATCGATAAGATCATGTCTAAGTTGGTGAAGAATCTGGAAGACAAACTGGGTGCGAAATTGAGATAACTTTAAAATTCACAATTCAAAATTAATACAAACCAATGGGAAGAGCATTTGAATATAGAAAAGCCGCTAAGCTGAAAAGATGGGGGCACATGGCTAAAACATTTACAAGACTGGGTAAGCAGATTGCTATTGCCGTGAAGGCTGGTGGTCCGGAACCGGAAAATAACCCTACATTGCGTTCGGTCATCGCTACTTGTAAGCGTGAGAATATGCCGAAGGACAATATCGAACGTGCAATTAAGAACGCAATGGGTAAAGACCAGAGCGACTACAAGAGCATGACTTACGAAGGATACGGTCCTCACGGGATTGCTGTCTTTGTGGATACATTGACTGATAATACCACTCGTACGGTAGCCGATGTACGCTCTGTATTCAATAAATTCGGTGGCAATCTTGGAACAATGGGATCATTGGCTTTCCTTTTCGACCATAAATGCATGTTTACTTTCAAGATAAAGGATGGCATGGATATGGAAGAACTGATTCTCGATCTGATCGATTACGACGTAGAAGATGAGTACGAACAGGATGACGAAGAAGGAACAATCACTATCTACGGTGATCCTAAGAGCTATGCCGCTATTCAGAAACATCTTGAAGAATGTGGTTTCGAGGATGTCGGCGGTGACTTTACTTATATCCCAAACGATCTGAAAGAGGTAACTCCGGAACAACGCGAAACTTTGGACAAGATGATCGAACGTCTTGAAGAATTTGATGACGTGCAGACTGTTTATACAAACATGAAGCCGGAAGAAGGCGAAGAATAAGCGGATTATGGAATATGTTTATAGGACCCAAGGTACTTGCAGCACAAACATCGAACTGAATGTAGAAGATGGAGTTGTGAAGGAAGTTGCCTTTTGGGGAGGATGTAACGGAAATCTTCAGGGGCTTTCACGTCTGGTAAAAGGTATGAAAGTGGAAGATGTGATCAAAAAGCTTGAAGGAGTACGTTGCAGTGGCAGACCGACGTCTTGCCCCGATCAGTTGTGTCATGCACTGCATGAAATGGGGTATTAACGGAAGTTTTCCTTTATAAGATATACACTGGCCTCCGGCAATTCATTTTGTCGGAGGCTTTTTTTGTTTGCCGTGCCTTTCCCTATTTGTCGGTATTTTGAACCAAAATCAATCCTCGGTCGTTATTTATAAGTATATTTGTGCTGAATAAACTATTATGCAATGATGAAGAATATTTTTCAAGATTTAAAACGGAAAGATCATAAACGCTATTTAGGCGGACTGGATGTTTTTAAATATATTGGTCCCGGACTTTTGGTAACTGTCGGATTTATTGATCCGGGAAACTGGGCATCTAATTTTGCTGCGGGTTCCGAATTCGGGTACTCACTCCTTTGGGTGGTTACATTATCCACCATCATGCTGATTGTCCTCCAACATAATGTGGCTCACTTAGGCATTGTCACAGGGCTTTGCCTTTCGGAAGCTGCTACTAAATATACTCCTAAATGGGTGTCCCGTCCTATTCTGGGTACAGCAGTATTGGCTTCTATCTCTACTTCGCTGGCTGAGATTCTGGGAGGGGCCATCGCATTGGAGATGTTATTTGATATGCCTATAATGTGGGGGGCGGTGCTGACCACTCTTTTTGTTTCCATCATGCTTTTTACCAATTCCTATAAAAAAATAGAGCGTTCTATCATTGCTTTTGTTTCAGTGATTGGTCTCTCGTTCATTTATGAGTTGTTTTTGGTAGAAATAGACTGGCCGGCTGCAACGATGGGTTGGGTGACACCTTCTTTTCCAAAGGGAAGTATGCTGATTATAATGAGTGTGCTGGGAGCGGTTGTGATGCCCCATAATCTGTTCCTGCATTCGGAGGTAATCCAGAGTCATGAGTATAATAAGAAAGATGACGCGTCCATCAAGAAAGTTTTGAAATATGAGTTGTTCGATACTCTTTTCTCTATGATTGTCGGCTGGGCAATTAATAGTGCTATGATTCTGCTGGCTGCTGCCACCTTCTTTAAAAGTGGTATCCAGGTGGAAGAATTGCAACAGGCTAAATCATTGCTCGAACCTTTGCTGGGCAGTAATGCTGCAATCGTATTTGCATTGGCTCTGTTGATGGCAGGTATTTCGTCTACCATAACAAGTGGAATGGCAGCAGGTTCTATCTTTGCCGGTATCTTCGGAGAATCCTATCACATCAAAGACAGCCACTCGCAGGTGGGGGTAATCCTGTCGCTGGGAATTGCGCTGTTACTGATTTTCTTTATTGGCGATCCTTTCAAGGGATTATTGATCTCGCAGATGATATTGAGTATCCAGTTGCCTTTTACGGTATTCCTGCAGGTAGGGCTGACTTCATCCCGAAAAGTAATGGGAAATTATGTCAATAGTCGTTGGAGCACTTTTGTGTTGTATGCTATTGCAGTTATTGTTTCGGTATTGAATATCATGCTGCTATTTTCATAAAACGAACATGAATCTATAAATATAAGATGATGAAGATTATTACTTATAATGTGAATGGGCTTCGTGCTGCTGTTTCTAAAGGTTTGCCGGAATGGCTGGTACAGGAGAATCCGGATGTTCTTTGTCTGCAAGAGACAAAACTGCAACCGGACCAATATCCGGCAGAAGTGTTTGAAGCTTTGGGCTATAAGTCTTATCTCTATTCTGCGCAGAAGAAGGGATATAGCGGTGTGGCAATCCTCACAAAGCAGGAGCCCGACCATGTGGAATATGGTATGGGAATAGAAGCGTATGATAATGAAGGGCGCTTCATCCGTGCAGATTTTGGTGACTTGTCTGTAGTCAGTGTTTACCACCCTTCGGGAACGAGTGGAGACGAACGGCAGGCATTTAAAATGGTGTGGCTGGAAGACTTTCAGAAATATGTGACAGAACTGCGCAAGACTCGTCCCAACCTCATCCTCTGCGGTGACTATAATATTTGTCATGAGCCGATTGATATCCATGATCCTGTCCGTAACGCAACAAACAGTGGCTTTTTACCGGAAGAACGGGAATGGATGACCCGCTTCCTATCAGCAGGATTTATTGATTCTTTCCGTCTGCTTTATCCGGAAAAGCAGGAATATACCTGGTGGAGCTATCGTTTTAATTCGCGCGCCAAGAATAAAGGCTGGCGGATTGATTATTGCATGACCAGTGAGCCGGTACGTCCGTTGCTGAAAAGCGCAAGCATACTGAATGGGGCTGTTCATTCAGATCATTGTCCGATGGCTTTGGAAATAGAACGCTGATTTTCCTTAAAGACGGGACGGTAACGCAATTTTTATTGGAAATATTACAGGATAGTAATACTCAATTTGCGGGTGTCTCCTCCATCGCGAAACTCGCAGAGGTAGACACCTTGCCATGTTCCGAGGTTCAGACGGTGATTTTTAATGGGGATCGTGACGGAACTACCCACCAGAGAAGCCTTGATGTGAGCGCTCATGTCGTCCGGCCCTTCAAGCGTATGAATGAAGTAGGGAGCACCGTCGGGAACCAGTTTATTGAAGAAAGTCTGGAAATCGTGGCGAACATCTGGATCTGCGTTCTCATTGATAGTCAGTCCCGCCGAAGTATGTTTGATAAAGACCACCAGCAGACCACTTTCGGGAAGTGCCGGCAGTTGGGAAACGATGTCACGCGTGATCAGATGAAATCCGCGTGAGTAATGCGGTAGTTGAATATCAAATGTTGTAGCCATAACTTTCTTTGGTTAATAAAACGGCTGCAAAGATACTTTTTTATACTTTTGCATGAAAATAAAAACAGAAAATAGCATGGAAGATAGAATACAAAAAGCTGTAGAGCTTTTTAAGAGTGGATATAACTGCTCGCAGTCTGTAGTAGCTGCATTTGCCGATATGTATGGTTTCACTCAAGAACAGGCGGTACGCATGTCTGCCTCTTTTGGCGGAGGTATCGGGCGGATGCGCGAGACTTGTGGAGCTGCTTGCGGCCTCTTCCTGGTAGCCGGGCTGGAAACCGGGGCTACCGAGGCGACAGATCGTGAGGGAAAAGCTGCCAATTATGCAGTAGTGCAGGAACTGGCTGCCGAATTTAAAAAACGTAACGGGTCGCTGATTTGTGGAGAATTGTTGGGATTGAAGAAAAAAGATCCGATTTCTACTATTCCCGAAGAACGTAATACTCAATATTATAGCAAACGCCCGTGTGCTAAAATGGTAGAAGAAGCGGCAAGAATTTGGGTAGAATACCTCGAAAAACACCCTAAATAAGGGGGAAAATGCTTTTTTATTACAAAATCAGTAAAAAAATACTCAATAAAGTGTTATATAACATAAAAATAACTATCTTTGTCCCCGAAATAAAATCTGAAAGCTTTCGGGCCGGATGATTTTTAAAGCATGTCTAACTATAATTTCAAAAGCAAATGTTGAAAGAAAAAGCAGGTGTAATTGCAGGTAATATCTGGAATGCACTGAATGAAACAGAAGGAATGACTGCCAAGCAACTGAAAAAAGCAACTAAATTGGTTGACAAAGATTTGTTCCTCGGCCTTGGCTGGTTATTGAGAGAAGATAAAGTTTCTGCTGAAGAAGTAGAAGGTGAACTCTTCATCAAATTGATCTAAGCGAGTAACTCACTTAAGCAATAAAAAAATGCGTTGGTACATTGTTATAATGTTATCAACGCATTTTTTTATATTCCGTCATTTACGTATCTTTGCACACCAAAAAGATAAAAATAATAAGAATTCAGAATGAAGAATATACGCAACTTCTGCATTATTGCCCACATTGACCATGGTAAATCGACCTTGGCAGACCGCTTGTTGGAGTTTACCAACACTATTCAGGTGACTAACGGGCAGATGCTTGATGATATGGATTTGGAGAAGGAAAGAGGTATTACCATCAAGAGCCATGCTATCCAGATGGAATACAACTATAAGGGTGAAAAATATATCCTTAACCTGATTGACACTCCGGGACACGTGGACTTTTCGTATGAGGTATCCCGTTCCATTGCCGCTTGCGAAGGTGCGCTGCTTATTGTAGACGCATCGCAGGGAGTACAGGCACAGACTATCTCCAATCTGTATATGGCTATCGAGCATGATCTCGAAATTATCCCTATTATCAATAAATGCGATATGGCAAGTGCCATGCCCGAGGAAGTAGAGGATGAAATCGTAGAATTGCTGGGCTGCAAACGTGATGAGATTATCCGTGCATCCGGCAAGACAGGAATGGGGGTAGAAGAAATCCTTTCTGCTGTGATCGAACGTATCCCGCATCCCGAAGGTGATGAGGAAGCTCCGTTGCAGGCATTGATTTTCGACTCTGTATTTAATTCTTTCCGTGGTATCATCGCTTATTTCAAGATTGAAAACGGAGTGATCCGCAAAGGTGATAAAGTAAAGTTCTTCAATACCGGAAAAGAGTATGATGCAGATGAAGTAGGCGTACTGAAAATGGAGCTGGTTCCACGTAACGAACTTCGTACGGGAGATGTAGGTTACATTATATCGGGTATCAAGACTTCGAAAGAGGTGAAAGTGGGAGATACCATTACCCATGTAGCCCGTCCGTGTGATAAAGCTATCGCAGGTTTTGAGGAAGTAAAGCCGATGGTATTTGCCGGAGTCTATCCGATTGAGGCGGAAGATTTTGAAGATCTGCGTGCTTCTTTGGAGAAATTGCAGTTGAATGATGCTTCCCTGACTTTCCAGCCGGAATCTTCACTGGCGCTGGGCTTCGGTTTCCGTTGCGGATTCCTCGGATTGCTTCATATGGAAATTGTGCAGGAACGTCTCGACCGTGAATTTGATATGAATGTGATTACTACCGTGCCTAACGTATCTTATAATATATATGATAAGCAAGGCAATATGAGAGAAGTGCATAATCCCGGTGGTATGCCTGATCCGACTTTGATCGATCATATTGAAGAACCTTATATCAAAGCGTCCATTATCACGACTACCGATTATATTGGTCCGATCATGACCCTCTGTCTGGGTAAACGTGGGGAACTCCTCAAACAAGAGTATATTTCAGGCAATCGTGTGGAAATATATTATAACATGCCTTTGGGAGAAATTGTGATTGACTTCTATGACCGTTTGAAGAGTATTTCAAAAGGATATGCGTCGTTCGACTATCATCCCAATGGTTTCCGTCCTTCCAAGTTGGTAAAATTGGATATCATGTTGAATGGTGAACCGGTTGATGCGCTTTCTACGCTGATTCACTTTGATAACGCATACGATATGGGACGCCGGATGTGTGAGAAACTGAAAGAATTAATTCCTCGCCAGCAGTTTGAAATCGCTATTCAGGCAGCTATCGGGGCTAAGATTATAGCTCGTGAAACCATTAAGGCAGTTCGTAAGGATGTAACTGCAAAATGTTATGGCGGTGACGTAAGCCGTAAACGTAAACTGCTTGAAAAGCAGAAAAAAGGTAAAAAACGAATGAAACAAATCGGTAACGTGGAAGTGCCGCAGAAAGCCTTCCTCGCTGTACTGAAGCTGGATTAAAAGACGAACCGCAAGCGATTTTTCAGAGAGATATTCTGAACAAATCGGCTTGCGGTTAGTTTTTTAATACACCAGGTGATTGCCTTCTGTCTGCAGAGCTTTCCTTGGCAATCGTCTTTTTTGAAACAAACAACTATAAATATGAGAAAAGTTCTGTCTTTTTCGGGCTTCCTGATGTTGGGGCTCGTCATTTCACAATTCCTTCCGATGATAGCGGGAGAAGGATATGGAGCCGTTAAGGTCCTGTCGAATATACTACTTTATGTATGTCTTAGTTTTATAATGATTAATGTGGGGCGGGAATTTGTGCTCGACAAAGTCCGCTGGAAAAGTTATGCCGAGGATTACTTTATAGCGATGGCTACAGCCGCCTTACCTTGGTTTATGATTGCTATCTATTACGTATTCGTACTTCTTCCGCCTGATTACTGGAACAGTTGGGAGGCTTGGAAAGAAAACCTGTTGTTAAGCCGTTTTGCTGCGCCTACGTCAGCCGGCATTTTATTTACGATGTTGGCGGCTATCGGTTTGAAGTCGAGCTGGATATATAAGAAGATTCAGGTTTTGGCTATTTTTGACGACTTGGATACGATTATTCTGATGATCCCCCTTCAGATAATGATGATTGGTTTGCGCTGGCAATTGATTATTGTAGTGGTCATTGTATTTATGTTGCTGTCTGTCGGTTGGCGGCAGTTGAATAAATATAATTGGCGGCAGGACTGGAAGGCTATTCTTTTCTACTCCGTTATCATATTTCTGGCTACGCAGATACTTTATCTTGGCAGTAAAGAACTGTACGGAGAGGAAGGAAGCATCCATATCGAAGTACTGTTACCGGCATTTGTATTGGGTATGATCATGAAGCACGAAGAGCATGACACCCCTGTGGAACGGAAAGTCTCTACCGGAATTTCCTTCCTGTTTATGTTCCTGGTAGGAATGAGTATGCCTCATTTTATCGGAGTCAACTTTGCGGAAACTCATGCAGGTACTCATTCGGTGACAGGTTCGCAGGAAATGATGTCATGGGGGATGATTTTGTTCCATGTTGTCATAGTCTCTTTCTTGTCGAATATAGGAAAACTTTGTCCGATGTTCTTCTATCGTGACCGGAAGTTGAGCGAACGACTGGCTCTTTCTATTGGTATGTTCACTCGTGGAGAGGTAGGTGCCGGAATTATATTTATTGCATTAGGTTATAATCTCGGAGGTCCGGCATTGGTAATCTCTGTGCTTACATTGGTATTGAACCTTATTTTGACGGGCATATTTGTTCTTTGGGTGAAAAACCTGGCTTTAAGGAGCTATAATGATTGAGAAAATCCGTATATTGCGAATCTAATACTATAAACACTTTTCATTATGACAATTTTGCGTACTATGCGAAATTTCTCGTCAATGAATATTGCGGCGAGTATCCTCTTGTTTGTAGCGGCAATTGCAGCTGCTATTATCGCTAATTCTCCGGTAGCTCCGGTTTATCAGGAGTTCCTCTTGCATGAGCTTCATTTGCAGATTGGTGATTTTAATCTGCTTTCGCATGGTGGAGAGAATCTGCGGATGATTGAGTTCATCAATGATGGACTGATGACTATATTTTTCTTATTGGTAGGGTTGGAGATTAAGCGGGAGTTATTAGTGGGTGAACTTTCTTCTTTCCGCAAAGCAGCGCTTCCCTTTATTGCTGCTTGTGGGGGGATGCTGCTGCCGGTGCTCGTTTTTATGTCAATTTGTCCTCCGGGTAGTGAGGGAGGGCAGGGGCTGGCTATTCCAATGGCGACGGATATTGCTTTCTCGTTAGGAGTCTTGAGTTTGTTGGGAAGTCGCGTTCCGTTGAGTCTGAAGATATTTCTGACGGCTTTTGCAGTGGTTGATGATATTGGAGGTATTCTCGTAATTGCTATTTTCTATAGTTCGCATGTGTCGTATGGATACATTCTGGTAGCTGTCTTACTTTACATTCTACTTTATTTTATAGGTAAGCGTGGTGCGACGAATAAGATTTTCTTTTTAGTGATTGGTGTCGTTATATGGTATTTATTTTTGCAATCGGGTATCCATAGTACTATTTCGGGAGTTATTCTGGCTTTTGTTATTCCGGCGAAGCCTCGTCTGGATGTAGGGAAATACATTGAGCATATTCGTCATACAATCGCAGGTTTCCCAGTGATGGAATCGGGAAGTATTGTGTTAACTAATGAGCAGATTGCCAAACTGAAAGAGGTTGAATCAGCTTCCGACCGTGTTATTAGCCCCCTTCAGTCTTTTGAAGATAATTTGCATGGAGCTGTCAATTATTTGATCCTTCCGTTGTTTGCCTTTGTCAATGCCGGCGTCGTCTTTAGTGGTGGCGGCGAGTTGGTAGGAGATGTAGGTATTGCAGTAGCAGCAGGCTTATTGTTCGGAAAGTTTGCAGGAATTTACTTCTTTACTTGGTTGGCTATAAAGATAAAACTGACTCCGATGCCGCCGGGTATGACTTGGACGAATCTTTCCGGTATCGCTCTTTTGGGAGGGATTGGTTTTACGGTGTCACTTTTTATTGCCAATCTTTCTTTTGGAGCAAACTTTCCTATTCTATTGAATCAGGCTAAGTTCGGAGTGCTGTCAGGAACTATTCTCTCAGGCTTATTGGGGTATATTGTTCTATGGATAGTATTACCTGCCCGAAGGCGGAAATAATAATTCAAAAATAATAGAATTAGGCATATCGGATATTTATCAGATGATATGCCTTTTTTATTGTATATATAATAAGGTGAAAAAGATATCTACTAATAATATTAGTTAAACAACTACATTAATTAGTAGATTAACTAATATGATTAGTTGTTTGTTCGAATAATAGTATTATATTTGTGCCATTGTAAGAACTAAATAATATATTCAACTATGAAACAGATGAAACGATTGACCACGAAAGAGGAAGAGATTATGCGTATATTCTGGGAACATGGACCTATGTTTGTTCGTGAGCTTCTATCATTCTATGATGAGCCGAAACCGCATTACAATACTGTTTCTACCCTTGTGCGGGGGCTGGAAGAGAAGGGCTTTGTAGGATATAAAGCCTATGGAAATACCTACCAGTATTATGCGCTTATTTCAGAAAAGGAGTATAAAAGTTCGGCACTCAAAGAAGTTGTTTCCCAATATTATAATAACTCCTATATCAATGTAGTGTCTTCTTTTATTGAAGAAGAAGGCATGTCGGTTGATGAACTTAAAGCATTGATAGAGTATATAGAGCAAGGCAAAAAGAAGAATTAATCTCTCTGTAGTCTGTCAGACAGATACGGATTTTATTCTATAGACAAATAACTTTTAATCTGAAAACACAATGGGAGCCTTTTTATTCTATCTGCTGAAATCCGGATGTTGCTTGGTGATCTTTTATATTTTCTTTAAGCTGATGATGAGTCGGAGTACTTTTTTCCGTTTCAATCGTATTACTTTGTTAGTCGGATTGTCAGGATGTACTTTGCTTCCACTTATAGAGCTGACAACTACTGAAGAGACATTTTTGCATACCCCTCTGTATGCCATTCACGAGATTTTGCAAAGTACGGAGCAGGTCATGTCAAATCCGGAAGAGCCGGGAAACGAGATTCTCCTGTCTGAAAAGAATACGGAAATCTCATCTTTGAATTGGATTCCTGTAACTTTGGGGACTATATATGGAGCAGGAACTTTGTTGACATTTGTCTGGTTGTCTGTATCTACCTGCCGTTTGGCTCAGTTAATTCGCATGTCAGAGAAAAAACGGTATGGAAACTATATATTGGTGATTCCCCGGCAGCCGATTGCTTCGTTTAGTTGGGGCAGATACATTGTTGTTTCAGCATCTGATTATTCCCGGCAGTCCGAAGAAGTACTCCTCCATGAAATGATGCATTTACGAAATCATCACACATTGGATTTATTGTTTATGCAGATTTTCCTGCTTGTTCATTGGTTTAATCCTGTTATATGGCTACTCAAACGGGAGTTGCAGGAAATACATGAATTTGAAGCCGATAATGGCGTAATTAATACAGGCGTCGATGCAACTAAATATCAATTATTACTGGTGAAAAAAGCTGTTGGCACAAGGCTCTACTCTATGGCTAATGGCTTTAATCACTCTAAACTTAAAAAAACGTATCACTATGATGTTAAAAGAAAGAACCAATCGTTGGGCACGATTGAAGCTATTGCTTGCCGTGCCTGTAATGGCTGGCGCACTTTATGTGTTCGCACAGCCGGAAGTGAAAGAAATACCGCAGCAGATTCAGACTGAAATTCAGCAGGATAAAGCGGATGATTATGTGTCTTTGATGATTTTCTTCAGAAAGGAAGAAGAGAAGTATAGTAAACTGGTCAATGGATCGAATCCACCTTCCTGGGTAAAGGAGAAGCAGGCTCACCAGCTTTTGGTTAATGCCGATAATAAGGTGTTGTTCGATGGCAAATTTACCTCGATGGATGAGTTGAAGTCTGCTATTATAAAGAACTTGTTGAAGTCATGGGAGGAAAGTAGCAGGCAAGATGCTCAGGTTGTTTTCTTTCAGTATGATCGCGGAACTGAAATTGCTGCAATTACCACTATCCTCAAAGAAGCGAAAGGGGCATTTGAGCAAATACGTGCTGATCTGTCAGTTACATCAACAGATAAGAGTAAAGAGCATCTTGACCGCTTGTTTCCGATTCTTTTAATAGAAGGGGCTCCGAAAAAATATGGATTAAAGGAACTTCCAGTGGAGGAAAGAATCAGTGGCATTGTGGTAACGATTCACACTTCGGAAGGACAGGAAGTAGTTAAGGATTTTACTTTAACAGAGTTGAAACAGAAAGTCACTGCTGCACGTGCGAAGCAAACTGATCCGGAAAGTTTGGTTGTTGGCCTCAAGATAGAGAAGGAGTGCAAGATAGGATTCGTGACAGATGTCAAGCAAGTACTGCGGGAAGCTAGTGCTCTCAAGATAACATATAGCTCAACTGATGGCTGATAAATTTTGATATGAGGTTGTGTCAAAACGCTGGCACAACCTTTTTTTATGCACAAAGCCCAGACTTTCACAAGCCCGGGCTTTGTTATTACCCAAAGTTTTTGTATCTTTAGGCATAAAGTTTTTCGTTATGGCAAAGTTACATTTTCGTCCTTACCTTCCCAACCAAACCGTTCTTTTTCCCGGAAGAATTGATGAAAACATAGCAGCGAACGATCCGGTTCGCATAGTTAATACTGTTGTTGATAATCTCAATCTTGACAATTTCAAGAAGCTTTATAAAGCAACCGGTCGTTGTCCTTATCATCCTAAAATGATGCTTAAGGTGATTATCTACGCCTACATGAACAATATCTATTCGTGCCGCAAAATAGAGAATCTTCTCCTACGTGATATTCATTATATCTGGCTTTCCGGTAATGAACATCCGGATTTTATTACCATCAACCGTTTTCGAAACCGTGTAAAAGAGGAAATAAATACCGTATTCACGCAGTTGGTTCTTGTCCTTGCCGACAAAGGTTTCATCAGCCTTGACGTAGAGTATATCGACGGTACCAAGATTGAGTCCAAAGCCAACAAATATACTTTTGTCTGGCGCAAGACAGTCGAAAAGAACCGTACAAAGCTGATGGATAAGATCCGCATTCTCCTGGAGCAGGTGGATGAAGTCATAGCCCAAGAGAACTCCATGAAAGATACACCCGTAGAGTTCACTCCCGCCATGCTCTCAGATATAGTGAATGAACTTAAAGAGGTGCTGGAACACCATCCTGTAACAAAGGACAAGGAACAAAAGAAGGTCATCCGGGAAAAGAAGAAACAGGTCCGGGAACTTGAGGAGTACCGTGACAAGTTGATAGAATACGACAACCATCTTGATACTCTTGGAGAACGCAACTCCTACTCCAAGACCGATCCTGATGCCACCTTCATGCGCATGAAAGAAGACGCCATGAGAAACGGACAGACCCAACCCGGATATAATCTGCAAATAGGTACCGAGAACCAATTCCTCATAGACTTCCGACTGTTTCCCAACCCAACCGACACACTGACCCTCATACCTTTCTTCCACTCCTTTGAGCAACGCTATAACCGCTTACCAACTGTCGGTGTGGCAGACTCCGGTTACGGCTCGGAAGAAAATTATCGGTTCATGCAAGATAATGGGATAGAAGCCTTTGTCAAGTACAACTACTTCCATAAAGAACAGCGTCCCCGTTATACCCCCAATCCATTCCATGCGGAGAGTCTCCATTACAATGCGGGGGAGGATTATTACGTTTGTCCTATGGGGCAGCACATGAACCGTATAGGAACTAGACGTGACAAAACAGCAAGCGGATACATCACCGAAAGTGCCCTATATAAAGCACAAAGATGTGAAGGGTGTCCTTTGTGTGGCAGTTGCTTTAAAGCTCGGGGGAACCGTATGATAGAAGTCAACCACCGGTTAAACCAATACAAACGGCAGGCACGGGAAAGGTTACTCTCGGAAGAAGGCATCAGGCATAGGGGAAGGCGATGTATAGAACCGGAAGCAGTTTTTGGACAAATGAAACACAACATGGCATACAAAAGGTTCCGGCATGTGGGAGAAGACAAGGTTACAATGGACTTTGCCTTCTTTGCTATAGCTTTTAATATCAAAAAGATGTGTACAAAACTACTAAAAGCAGGAAAGAGAAGGAGTACACACACTATATTTATCTTTATCAGACCACGTGTGACTCAAAATACGACGAATATTAAGCCTTATTACCTAATTACTGAAAAAATAGTCGCATAGACAAAAAAGAGGAACGACTATTTTATATTAAAAAAAGAAGGGGATGTGCCTTAGTTTTGACACAGCCCCATCCAATCTGCATAGTTACACTATCCCGACCGGATAGTGACACCATTTTAAAAGTTTGATAATGGCTATTTTATTCGTCATCCCCATCATCTGCTATCGGTAGAATCTTTTGACTCTCCTCATGCGGTAATTGTTCTACTTGGCGTAGTTTCCGTTCAATGGCGCGAGTCCTTTTTCCCATTACTTCTTCCAATTGGTCACCGGCACTTTGCAGGTTCTTCTGTACTTTTTCGAGCAGACCTCCGAATTTGCTGAATTCTGTTTTGACTGCTCCTAATACAGTCCATACTTCTCCGGTACGCTTTTGAATAGCCAGTGTGCGGAATCCCATTTGAAGACTGTTCAGAATAGCTCCAAGAGTAGTCGGTCCCGTCACAACAATCTTATATTCTTTTTGCAGCGTCTCTACCAAACTTGTTCTTCGGATCACTTCCGCATAAATACTTTCGAAAGGCAGGAACATAATCGCAAAGTCTGTCGTAAAAGGCGGGTCTACATATTTGTCGTGAATATCTTTCGCCATCTTTTTGATTGTTACTTCCAACTGCTTGCCGGATGACTCTATCAATGAGGTATCTCCGGCTTCGAAAGCGTCGTAATACTGCTCGTATATGTCTTTCGGAAATTTGGCATCGATAGGCAGGTATACAGTGCTGTTCGTATCATCCTTGCCAGGAAGCTTAATGGCAAATTCCACGAATTCGGTTCCGCTTTTCTTGGTTTTTACATTAGCGTCATATTGTTCCGGACTCATCATCTGTTCCAGCAGTGCTCCCAACTGAACCTCTCCGAATGTACCGCGCATTTTCACGTTGCTCAATACTTTCTTCAGTCCACCGACATCTTGTGCGAGAGACTTCATTTCTCCCAGTCCCTTCTGTACATTTTCCAATTGTGAGCGGACGATTTCAAAGGACTGGCCAATGCGTTCATTCAAGGTTTTCTGCAGTTTCTCTTCCACCATCAGCCGCATGTCATCCAAACGCTTTTCAGTCGATTTTATCAGAACCTCTTGTTGGCGTGCCATCGTGTCGAACTTTTGGCGTTGCAGTTCTCCGCTCGTCATCATATTCTTATGCAGCACGTCTTGCAGTTGTTGCATATTCTGATTCAGTGTTTGGGTCATTTCCATGCGGAGTTCCCGTATGCTGCGGTTTAGTTCTTCACGGTTTTCTTGCATTTGTTGGCGCAAGGCTGTTTGCAATTGCTCTGCTTGGGCATGGTTATTTCCTTTTACCAGTGATAGTACAATCGAGATTACTGCTAATACGGCAATAACAATAAGTAGAATCAGCTCCATCAATAAGTCAGAATTTCGTTTCCGGTTTCAGTAATCAGAATCATGTTTTCCCATTGGGCAGAGGGTAGTCCGTCATCTGTACATACCGTCCATCCGTCAGCTTCGTCAACGAACACTTCGTAAGTGCCCATATTTATCATCGGTTCAATGGTAAAGGTCATACCCGGAACAATCATCATTCCCGTTCCACGACGTCCGAAGTGTTCCACATCCGGTGCTTCGTGAAATTGCATACCTACGCCATGCCCGCAAAGATCGCGTACTACGCTGAATCCATTCTTTTCTGCATGTTCCTGAATAACAGCGCCTACGTCTCCTAGTTGTTTCCATGGCTGTGCAGCAGCTATGCCTATTTCCATGCATTCTTTAGTTACCTGAACCAGTTTACGCATTTCGGGACTCACGTCACCAATCATGAACATGCGGGATGCGTCGGAGAAATATCCTTTGTAAATGGTGGAAACATCTACATTGATTATATCTCCGCTTTGTAGTATTTCCGTTTTGCTGGGAATGCCGTGGCACACTACATCGTTAATGCTGGTACAGACACTTTTAGGAAATCCTTCGTAGTTGAGAGGGGCAGGGATAGCACCATGCTTTGTGGTGAAGTCATATACCATAACGTCAATCTCTTCAGTAGACATTCCTTCGCGGATATTTTCCGAAATATAATTTAATAAGGCAGTATTGATCTTCGCACTCTCACGGATTCCTTCCAGTTGCTCGGGTGTACGCAGCACTTTACGCGGTGGGAGCTTGTAACCTTGTTTTCTGTATTTCTGTATTTTCGCTTCTACTTCAGCCGGATAATTGGAGGGAGTAAACCGGAATCCCTTGATAAAGTTCTTCATTATTATAGGATGTTTTTTAATCGTACTACAAAGGTACGAGAATAAATGGAAGATACTCTTTCCGGCTTTCTAAAACTTTGTTATCTTTATAAATAGGATACGTAATTTTTTACTTTGTGATATTGGTTTTCCTTTTATGTTTCTGAACATATATCTAAAAAAAGAGGAATAAATATACTGGATTTTAAAATAAAATCTTTTACTTGCAACGTAAAAATAAAACGAATATGAGAATATACATACGAACCACTCCAAATTCTTCTGTACTTCCTTTTGATTATCAACAGAAGCTCATAGGAACCATTCATAAATGGTTAGGAAATAATGAGATACATGATAAGATTTCTTTGTATTCTTTTTCTTGGCTATTAGGTGGAAAAATGATTAAAAATCAAGGGTTTACTTTTTCTGAAGGCGCAAATTTTTTTGTTAGTTTTTATGAAGAAGAATATCTTAAGATATTAATAAGAACTATTCTGTCTGATCCGGAAATGTTTTGTGGACTTGAAGTACGAGATATAACTGTGGTCAATCAACCATTATTTTCAGAAGATGCACAATCTTTCAGACTCGCTTCTCCTGTTTTTATTAAGCGATTTCAAGATGGGATTCAGAATTATAAATTCTACTTGTATGATGATGTGGACAGTAATATGCTAATGACGGAAACGCTAAGGCATAAGATGCAAGAGGCTGGATTGCCTGAAGATGAAACTCTGAAAGTAGAATTTGACTTAACTTATCCTAAGAAGCAAGTTAAAATGGTGACAATACATGGTATCAAAAGTAAAGCCAGTATGTGTCCTGTCATTATTCACGGAAGTCCGCAAAGTAAACTATTTGCATGGACAGTAGGTCTTGGAAATTCAACAGGTTCTTCATTCGGTTCTTTGTTATAAAACTATCTGTTATGAAATACTATGTAGTTAAATTTACAGGTCCTTTTGGCTTTATCAAGCCTTGGACCGCAGTTAGGGATGCAAGTGGTGGTGAAACTTATTCTCAGCAATTTCTGACTCCTTCCATAGTAGAAGGGATCAGGCAAAAACTTGAAGTGAAAAGTATATTAAGGCATAGGTTAATCTATGCCGGTATCGATGTACAACAAGAAGTAGTTCAAGCTAAAGCTTGGAGTAAAAAGGGAAAACAATATATAAAAGAACGTTCTATTCTTAAGCGTGGCGTAATGCTTTACCCTAGTTTATATCTAGCTTTTGAGTACTCGGATGATGCTGAAAGAGCAGCACTACAACATATTTGTTTATGTAGAAATGAAGATGTGCTTTTACCGGATGCTTCAATTAAGGAGATGACTCAAGAGGAATTTGATCGGCTGGACGGATATGAACTTCGTTTTGAGACAAATTCAGATTCATTTCTTGTCGGATATAACCGATTCAAAGAAAATGAAGAAATGGTGGGGTATATTGAAATAGTCGGCAATCCTGTCCAAAAAGAAAGGTATGAACAATTATAATCATATTTTAGCCAAGAGTGTAGAAAACGGAGCTACTACTTTGGAATCACATTTGGAGTCTGTTGCTGATTTTGCAGTTGTAGCAGCCCGTTATGCCGGAATGGATACTGAGGTTGCCCTTCAGGGTGCATTGTTGCACGATATTGGTAAAGCTAGTGTTGTGTTTCAAAAGAGATTGAGAAGTAAACCGTCTCCATTAGAATTACCTTTCCGGCACGAAATAGCTTCCTTGTTTTTTTTGAAACTCGTGTCTCCTGATTTGCAACCTTTTATGATAGATATGATCGTAGCCCACCACAAATCGATCTACAAAGATGTTTCGGGGACAGGAATTATAGATTTGGAAAATGAATATGAAGAGGATATTCTTCAGTTTCATCTATCTGACTTTTCGTTATGGGCTTCTGAAGCTATAGGAATTTTGGCGGAATTAAAATTTCCCGGAGTTACTCATGAAACAGTGATTACTGAAGAGGATGCACGTGAAGCTTATTATTTTGCTTTGGATCATTGCAGGAAAAGACAAAAGGGATGGTCTCAATGGAAAGGCTTGCTGATGGGGGCTGATCATATAGCTTCCGCTGTCGGAGACTTTAAAGAGAAGGTGCCGGCATTGTTTGCCGATCCTGATGTCAGTTTTTATAATAGAAAGGGTGAGTTGTATCCGTTATCGCTTATTGATTCGGATGGAACTAAGAAGCATACTTTTGTGAAAGCACCTACAGGGGCAGGGAAAACAGACTTTCTTATCAAGCGTTGTCGAGGGCGTATCTTTTATACATTGCCTTTTCAGGCTTCTATCAATGCCATGTATGAACGTATTCTTCATGATTTGGGAGATCATGTGGAGGATATTCGTTTGCTGCATTCTATATCACAACTTCTTATCGGTGAGGAACGTATTACAGAAAAAGTGATACAGGATAAATTTGGTGCATCGATAAAAGTGCTGACTCCGCATCAACTTGCTTCCATTGCTTTTGGTATAAGGGGATATGAGTCTGTTTTATTTGATTTGCAAGGGTGTGATATTATACTGGATGAGATTCATACTTATTCGGATATAATGCAGGCTATTGTTTTGAAGATGATTGAAGTGTTGAATCATGTAGGTTGCCGGATTCATGTAGGAACTGCCACAATACCTTCTGCTTTGGAGAAAGAAATTCTTGAGATTTTAGGAAAAGAGCAAGTGCAATATGTGCAATTATCAGATGAGGTATTGACTTTGTTCAATCGACACGAAATATATAAGGCAGAAGCATTTACTGATTTACTTCCTGTTCTTCAACAAGCTGTGGAACAGGAGAAGAAAATTTTAATAGTATGCAATCGGGTTGCTAATGCACAAGTCATTTTTGAACAAATAGAAGAACTCTATCCTAAAACAAAAAAGATGCTGATCCATAGCCGCTTCAAACGGGGCGATAGAAATCGTCTTGAAAAAGAATTGAAGAATGAATACAATGTGAGTCCGTATGCTTGTATTGTAGTTGCTACACAGGTCGTTGAAGTTAGTCTGGATATAAGTTTTGATTTGATGATAACAGAAACTGCTCCTATTGATGCATTAATTCAGCGTTTTGGAAGAATAAACAGGAAACGTACTGCTGAAACCATTGGAAAGTACAAACCGATTTACATAATAGCACCACCCCAAAAAGATCCTGACTGTTTGCCTTATAATCCTAAAATATTAAGGGATAGCTTTAAGGTATTGCCAGATGGTGGTGAGCTTTTGAGAGAGACAGAACTACAGTCATTAATAAATCAGGTATATCCTAAAGTAGAGATGCTTAATATTGATTTGGATGCCGTATTTGTAGATGGTAAATGGAGATTAAAAGAGCTTTGGCATCTTCCCAAGTCTGCACTGATTGAAAAACTTGATATCGATTCTGTAGTATGTATTACACAGGAAGATGATGAGAGTGGTAAGTATAGAGAGGCTGATAAGGAAGAACGAATTTTAATGGAAATTCCGGTCAGATATAGTTCTTTACGATGGAAAAGATTGAAACAATTGGATATTGGTGCTCATCCATTTGTCGTTCCGGATATTGCATATTCTTCGGAGAGAGGATTGGATTTAGCTAAAACCGGAGCAGAAAATTACGATACTAATTATCAAATATGGTAGCTTATGTATGCAACAACTATAGGACGCACATTTTTAAAAGCTTATAATTGTAAGTTTAAAACAGAATATACGGCAAGGTCTTTTTTTGAAGACATGTTTGTGCCGTTATTTTTTGACCATCATAAATATATGATGACTGCCGGTAATTCTCCACTGGAGAATCCCAAGTTAAGTTGGGATGATATGATTAAGGGGAAAAAGCCTTTTGAGACTCCAGAGCGTAGACAAGAGAGAATCAGTAAAATGATTCATAAGATAGAAACAGAGAAAGCTGATGCCAGCATTGCTATTGGATATGGAGTTGTTGATGCCACTGCTGCTACCACCGGACAAATTTCAAGTATTGCATTTCCTGATAATAAGGAAGATATTTATCTCTCATGGATTGGTGCAGGGCTAGGAATTGGGGTTGTAGGTGGATTAACCATTCTCTTTAATCATGAACAATTGCTATTGGATATATTTGAAGGTTGGCATTATTATCGACAATATTTGGAGAGATACCCTTTACTGAAAGGTAATCAGATAAATACATGGAATGGACGTTGGATTTCACATCGTTATGATAGAGAATATGATTTGGATGATCCGTTGATGAACTTTAATCCTTTGGTGCCGATGAGCGATGGATTGTTCAATTTGCAGACGGTTCCCTGGGCTGAAGTAATTGCAGGGATTGCCCGAAATAATCCGACGTCAAATATAGTGGGGTATCTGTATAGTATCGGACAGACAAATACTACCGTTGGTTTTATTCCTTTTAAACTTCAAGATATAATACGCCCCAGTCAGTTATATGCGAAGGTATTTGGTGAATCTGTCTGGATTCAAAACCGGAAGAAGGTAGAGGCATTATATGGAACTGCCATAGGGCTTAGGGCAGCGTGCCAAGCCGGATGTATCGGGATACCTGCTATGGAACCTAAAGGACTTAGAGCTTTTTTCCCGACAGAGAAAGGCATGAAAAAGATTTCATATAAAGGTGACGAGGAACAAGAAATAACGTTTAATACTTACTTAATTTGGATATTAGCCATGTTGAACAACGAAAAGCTATGGGATATGTCCCGTGAATTTGCAGAAATGCTTTTAAAATATGAAGCAGGTGCCGGAAAGGGCAGAAAGGATAGAACAAATAATGTTAATCAACTGCTTGAATCTGTTTCGACAAAACAGTTTCTTTTGAATCTTATACCTATTGTAAAAGATGAAGAAGAAAGAACTGGATATGAAAATATGGGGAAAATGGTAAATATGATGCCAAAGGATAATTTTCCGTATTTTAATACGCTCATTAGATTTCAATATGCATTACTGAATAAATAAAAATATTATTACTATGAAACCTTACATTTATTTGAGGGGATTGCGTCATATAGACCTATCCGTATTTTGTGTAGAGAGTGGTCAAAAATCATATTGGGATCCTGTATTCAAAGTGCAGGTGCCTTTCTCTAGTGGTCAACAAGTGAAAAGAAGTATCTTGGATACTATTAACAGTGAATTGCTGGTAGATCCTTCTTCGGTAACTTTTGTTTTTGATGTGAACAATAAGGGAGCTTTGGGAGAAGGAGAAGTTCTTTCGCTTTGTGATCCTCAATACTATGACCAACTTCTTGGAGGTTGGATGAAAGCTGCCAAGGGAGGGAAAGAGAGAACTCTTAAAAGAAGAAGTCCATTTTCTATTTCTGCAATGCGCCTGCTTCATCCTTTGTTAGGCGGACGATTTTCAGAGAATGCTACTTTTGATCGGAGTGACAGACCGGAGATTCATAAAGTAGTTGTAAGAGACGCATCCGGTAAACCGATGTCTGAAGAGGCGATAGAAGAATTATTGGCAGGTACAGACAGGAGCTTATATCGTAAATGGATTCCTGATAACGCAAGAGCTACCGGATTGTTTGTTTATGATGTAGCCATTGATTTACGAACCTTGTTTGCCGTTTCTGTCAATCAAATGGAACCGGAATTGACAAAGGAGAAAGTTGAAGAATTGAAAGAGAAAGGATGGATAAGTTCCCGAAATGTATTTGGAGAGTGTTTGATTATGCCTAAAGAGCATCGTGATAAAGCAATACTAGCTATAGCAAAGGCCTTAATCAATTGGCGGATTTCCAGTAATCAATCAAGAACGTTTAGCCTGATGGAAACATTAGCCATTGCAATTAGTGATAATGCGAATTCTTTGGCTGGAGCTATACGTGCTAAATTAATTGACGATTCGGAAAAAGCAAAAGCCAAGCCAATAGTGGATGAAACGGCTGGGGCTGAGTTATTTGTTACTTTACCGTGTTCCGGATATATGGTGACTGAAACTGAATCTGCAGATGCATTACAAAGGGCGGAAGAACGCTTGATAGAATTACTATCTGCTTTTGATTATGAGAATCAAAAATAATACTCTTTATTTTTCAGGCAGAGCATTTTACTCTGCCTGATTTTTCAAAATATAGGTAGAAGATGAAAATAACTGGTACTCATTTTAATTATTATCAAGTTTGTAAACGTAAACTTTGGTTGTTTGCTAATGGTATAACAATGGAGCATACTTCAGATTTAGTCTATGAGGGGAAATTGATTCATGAAGAATCATATCCACAACGTTCGGCCAAGTATGAAGAAGTTGAGATAGATGGCATTAAAGTTGATTATTATGATACCGGAAATAAGATAATTCATGAGATCAAAAAGTCAGACAAGATAGAACGGGCTCATGAATGGCAGTTGAAATATTATATATACATATTTGAGCGGAATGGAATGGAAGGAGTAACCGGAATATTAGAATATCCGGTTTTACGCAAAAAAGATCTGATATATCTTAGTGATATTGACCGTGAAATGATTTGCGAAATGGAACATGATATTTTGCAGATAATAGAATCGGATTCTTGTCCATCGTTGGAAAAGAAGAGGGTATGTAAAAATTGTAGTTACATAGATTTTTGTTATAGTGGAGAGGAAGAAGAATGAAGAAAACATATTATTTATTTAATCCGGGACAATTAGAACGAAAAGATAATACTCTGAAATTTACTCCGGTCGTTGAAGATGGTAATGGCGAAGAGTCTGTCGGGGCACCGCGATACTTACCTGTCGAGGATATTAATGAGTTTTATGTTTTCGGTTCTTTGCGAGCTAATAGTTCGCTATTTAATTTTTTAGGACAGAAAGATATTGCTGTACATTTTTTCGATTATTATGAGAATTATACCGGATCCTTTATGCCTAAAGATTCCTTGTTGAGTGGTAGAATGCTTCTTGCACAAACATCTGCTTTTCAGAATAAGAAAAAACGACTTTTGATTGCTCAGAAATTCATAGAATCCGCCGCTTATAATATGATTAAAAATCTGCAATATTATAATCGTCGGGGGAA
Source organism: Bacteroides faecis (assembly GCF_020091505.1). Lineage (NCBI taxonomy): Bacteria > Pseudomonadati > Bacteroidota > Bacteroidia > Bacteroidales > Bacteroidaceae > Bacteroides > Bacteroides faecis. The sequence continues at coordinate 3,898,112 of NZ_CP081916.1, forward strand.
GGATATGGAAGATATAATCGATATAATAAAAGGATATGCAGCAAAACTTCGGGAAACAGTTTCTGTAGACGAGCTAATGGGGACTGAAGGTATGATTCGACAGACCTATTATGATGCTTTTAACTTGATCTTAAATGATTTCGAAATGGGTAACCGCACAAAACAGCCTCCTCAAAATGAAGTGAATGCACTGATATCTTTTGGAAATATGATGTGTTATACTTTGTGCTTGAGGGCTATTCATCAAACTCAGTTGAATCCGACCATTAGTTTTTTGCACACTCCGGGTGAGCGACGTTATTCCTTGGCATTGGATATTGCGGAAGTTTTTAAACCTGTAATTATTGACAGAGTTATTTTTAAAGTACTGAATAAGAGAGAAATTCAGGAAAAACATTTTGATAAAAAGTTGAATAAATGTCTGCTTAATCACTCAGGAAAAAAGATATTTGTGAAAGCTATAGAAGATAAATTATTAGAAACGATAAAACATCGGACGTTGAATCGTAATGTTAGTTATCGGCACTTGATAAAATTGGAGTGTTATAAGTTGGCAAAACACTTATTGGAAATTGAAGAGTATAAACCTTTTAAGATGTATTGGTAGAGTATGTATGTCATTTTAGTATATGATTGTGGTGAAAGAAGGGTGGCTAAAATGTTGAAACTGTGTCGTAAATATTTAAATTGGATACAGAATTCTGTTTTTGAGGGTGAAATATCTGAAGTACGCCTAAAAAAACTTCTATATTCAGCTAAAGAATTTATGGATGAATCTGAAGATAGTATTATTATTTTCAAAGGACCTAATCATAGCTCTTTGGAAAAAGAAGTAGTGGGAAAAGAACGGTGTAGTATAGATAATTTTCTGTAATTTAGTTGTCGGAGACTTTAGTAATGTTTCCTTTTTAAGGAAAATTCTTCTTAAGAGTTCTTTGACTTGTTGATTTACAGCAATATAAGTGTGGTGTCGATCTCCAGCACTTTTTGTACTTTTAGGGATCGACACTATTTTTGACCTTTAAATATCTTTTGGGGGATTGTAACTCATTCATTTTAAGTGGTCTTTGGGGGATTGATGGTAGAGTATTAATTGTACCTAGTGGAATTGAAACTCTATCCCTTGCGCAATGACTCCCCACGACTTTTCGGTATTAATTGTACCTAGTGGAATTGAAACACTAATGAAACATACTGGGAAGATGTGCTCTGGTGTATTAATTGTACCTAGTGGAATTGAAACATCAGAACTTATACAACTTTATTCTTTAAGACAAAGTATTAATTGTACCTAGTGGAATTGAAACGCCGATATTGTTTAGCTGAATGTTATGCCCATTTGTATTAATTGTACCTAGTGGAATTGAAACTCATTTATAGCTCAACAGCCCAATGGTCTTTTCTGTGTATTAATTGTACCTAGTGGAATTGAAACCTACCATCTCCCAGATAGGCAAGAGACAGGCATTTGCGTATTAATTGTACCTAGTGGAATTGAAACGAGATGGATATGTCGCTGATGGCGTTAGATGATACGGTATTAATTGTACCTAGTGGAATTGAAACAATTTCTTACGAAATACAGTGATAACAGCAAAAAGTATTAATTGTACCTAGTGGAATTGAAACATAATAAAGGGAGTAACACCTTTGTCTGCGTATGTGGTATTAATTGTACCTAGTGGAATTGAAACAGTGATACCGGTCGTCGGCCTGTGAAATCAAATCAGTATTAATTGTACCTAGTGGAATTGAAACATGGTTTCAAGACAGACCTCATACATACCGATACGTATTAATTGTACCTAGTGGAATTGAAACGGGATTAAGAGTTGAGACTACTACCGCGGTGAAAGTATTAATTGTACCTAGTGGAATTGAAACATGTTATTCAATTGAATGTTGTGACCTCCTACAAAGTATTAATTGTACCTAGTGGAATTGAAACCAATATGCCATGGAGCTTTATGCGGTTGACAAGTATTAATTGTACCTAGTGGAATTGAAACACGATAGGCAATGCAGTAGCGAGATATGAGAATGGTATTAATTGTACCTAGTGGAATTGAAACATCACATGGACAACGAACATGCCTGGACAGGAAGCGTATTAATTGTACCTAGTGGAATTGAAACACCAATGAAGCATACTGGGAAGATGTGCTCTGGTGTATTAATTGTACCTAGTGGAATTGAAACATAAAAAGGATTAGTTCCCGCGCCAGTACCATTATTAGTATTAATTGTACCTAGTGGAATTGAAACTCGACTAATGCAGAGAAAGATAAATCAGACTCGAAGTATTAATTGTACCTAGTGGAATTGAAACTATATAAGAAAAGTCAGTCCATTTTTTCATTATCGTATTAATTGTACCTAGTGGAATTGAAACTGGCTATGCATCCCGTAGGAGCCAGCCATTCCTGGTATTAATTGTACCTAGTGGAATTGAAACATGATTTCAATGCATTATTATCCAAAAAGATCACTGTATTAATTGTACCTAGTGGAATTGAAACACTTGTATAGCTTATGTGTTTTTTCTCTATCATCCTCAGTATTAATTGTACCTAGTGGAATTGAAACATGTTAAGTCTAATCTATAAAGGAACTGATGGATAGTATTAATTGTACCTAGTGGAATTGAAACGCCTAAACGATTCGCAATTTTTAGCAAGTAAAAAGTATTAATTGTACCTAGTGGAATTGAAACATAATCCGTGAGGCTGGTTCGACTCCAGCACTGTCGTATTAATTGTACCTAGTGGAATTGAAACAAGAGTATCCGAGAGAGTATATGTCCTTCCGGAAGGTATTAATTGTACCTAGTGGAATTGAAACCTTCTTCTTTCCCGTAAGGTATCAGACCTCCGTATGGTATTAATTGTACCTAGTGGAATTGAAACATTAAAAAAGGTACACTATTCTCACGAACCATGTACCGGTATTAATTGTACCTAGTGGAATTGAAACACGATAGGCAATGCAGTAGCGAGATATGAGAATGGTATTAATTGTACCTAGTGGAATTGAAACATCACATGGACAACGAACATGCCTGGACAGGAAGCGTATTAATTGTACCTAGTGGAATTGAAACACCAATGAAGCATACTGGGAAGATGTGCTCTGGTGTATTAATTGTACCTAGTGGAATTGAAACATAAAAAGGATTAGTTCCCGCGCCAGTACCATTATTAGTATTAATTGTACCTAGTGGAATTGAAACTCGACTAATGCAGAGAAAGATAAATCAGACTCGAAGTATTAATTGTACCTAGTGGAATTGAAACTATATAAGAAAAGTCAGTCCATTTTTTCATTATCGTATTAATTGTACCTAGTGGAATTGAAACTGGCTATGCATCCCGTAGGAGCCAGCCATTCCTGGTATTAATTGTACCTAGTGGAATTGAAACATGATTTCAATGCATTATTATCCAAAAAGATCACTGTATTAATTGTACCTAGTGGAATTGAAACACTTGTATAGCTTATGTGTTTTTTCTCTATCATCCTCAGTATTAATTGTACCTAGTGGAATTGAAACATGTTAAGTCTAATCTATAAAGGAACTGATGGATAGTATTAATTGTACCTAGTGGAATTGAAACGCCTAAACGATTCGCAATTTTTAGCAAGTAAAAAGTATTAATTGTACCTAGTGGAATTGAAACATAATCCGTGAGGCTGGTTCGACTCCAGCACTGTCGTATTAATTGTACCTAGTGGAATTGAAACAAGAGTATCCGAGAGAGTATATGTCCTTCCGGAAGGTATTAATTGTACCTAGTGGAATTGAAACTTTCTTCTTTCCCGTAAGGTATCAGACCTCCGTATGGTATTAATTGTACCTAGTGGAATTGAAACATTAAAAAAGGTACACTATTCTCACGAACCATGTACCGGTATTAATTGTACCTAGTGGAATTGAAACGTTGAAAAAGAATTTGCAATAGTGAATAATGTTCCGTATTAATTGTACCTAGTGGAATTGAAACGTCGTTACCATCACGTTCGCCCATGTTCTCAAACTCAGTATTAATTGAGTGGAATTGAAACTTCCTTCAGCTAAGAAGAGAGACACACATATAACAGTATTAATTGTACCTAGTGGAATTGAGACTCATCTCGAAGTAGCCGGCGTCAATGAACCTTTGTTGTATTAATTGTACCTAGTGGAATTGAAACACTCCTGCAACGCTAGTAGGTAAATTGTCAACCGCTGTATTAATTGTACCTAGCGGAATTGAAACCTGCTTTTCCCGCTGAAATATACACCCAAATCCGGTATTAATTGTACCTAGCAAAATTTGAGACATATTTCAATTGTTAATAATATATAAGACTTTTCTCTTATATATGGTTCAAATTACGTTTTGAATCTGCAAGGTACACATATTAATACAGTTGTAGGCCTTTATTGATTGTGGGAATATTGTTTTGTGTAATTACTAGATGAATAGTAGTTTTGGCTTTTTATTATTCTGTTATTATAGTTTGCGTAATAATGAAGATGATCCATTTTTACCACTCATAAGAAATACTTACCTGAGGTACCCATTCCCATTTCTTTCGTATGGTGTTGTATTGATACCGCACATCGGTCTTCAATTTCCAGCCTTTATTTATTTTAAGGATAATGTTGCTGCCCAAAGTAGTTGGTATCACTTCAGATGAAAGTCCCCGATATCTTCGGGCATCCAGATTTTGTTCACCATATATGCTGAGAGACCATTTTTTAGAGATGCTATAATCCATCTGAACTTCAACATGAAAATGGTCCGGATTTTCTCCAAAGTTACTTTTACTGTGCAAAGTAATATTCTTGTGTATTTTAAACCAAGAATAAGTGGGCAAGAAGACAGAATTAGTGCGTCGGAAAACATGATGAGTATATAGGGACAATTTCGGAGACATAATCGGTGATTTTAAAGCCGGCAGTGTTGGATCAAAGTCAACAAACGATTTTGTATGATACAACATATTCTGTTCTGTTTTCTCAACGAACTTTCTGTTTATATTAATTTCCTGATCGGATTTCAATAACTGCTGTAATCTCAATGAGTCCTGTTTGCTCCACTCTTGTCCTGCCACAGATAAAGGAAGCAATAATAGACAAAGAGTACCTAACTGATATTTACAAATGTCCATACAATGTGCTAGTAAAGTTTATTGTATGGACGGTGAAAAATGGGAAATGCTGCTTTGTGTAATGAATAAATAGTATTTATTTCACATAATATGAGAATACTTTTCTTTTTTTGTTGCCGCATCTATAGATGATACAAAACCAACACAACTTTTGTGCTCCTGTTAAGGTAATCTTTTTGCCTTGAACACAGGTTTTATCTTCTGAATTTCCGATTCAAATCCGAACCAATAACCATGCCCTTCTTCGTCAACAGGGAGAAAACATAATCGTAGATTCTCACGGTATGCGCCGTATATAATTTCCCAATTATCGGGAGGAACCTGCCGTTTTGTTTTAACTCTTTCAGCGGGGATTTTCTTTAACGACATACCTGCTTCTATCCATGCAATACTGACCTGTGTCACATAGTCTGGATAATGATTCTTGCAGAAATCATAGATGATAAGTCCCCTTTTCTCCAAGCTTAAAGGAGTGTCAATTACATCTGTTTGTACTAAATGGTCGAGTAACTCATGTAAGAATTGCGGATTCTCTAAAATAAGGGTTCGGGTGATACTCCGCCAAGTGGGAGTATTATAAAATCCGTCTAAAAGGCGGGAGAGGTAGTGGGCTGTTTGTAGTTCTTCTACAGAAATCTCTTTGGTTCTCAGGACTTCGTATGGAGGCAGAGGGGAGTATTGGATTCCTAACTCTTCCGCTCTTCTTCGCATTTCTGTGCCGGGAAGTAGTTTTAATGATTCCAGTTGGATTTCTCCTGCGCCATATTCGGCAAGTGTACGGACGTCTTCGAATATCTCGGACAGATGATAGAGAGGAAGTCCGGCTATTAAGTCGGCATGAGTCTCCATGTTCTTAAGAGAGCAAAGATATTTCAGACCTTGGAGGGCATCAGATAATTTTCCGATGCGTCGGCTTTTCTCCAATACCGGTTCCCGAAGACTTTGAATACCGGCTTCAAGGTGTAGCAGACCGCTAGGTAAAACAGCGAGTTCCTCTTTCAACTCTTCGGAGAGAAGTGCCGGATGAATTTCCAGATGGAAACAGATATCCGGTGCATATTCACGGAAAAGATGCAGAAGTTCTTTGGCTCGCTTATTATTGTAGTTAAAAGTACGGTCGAGTACGCGCACATTTTTGATTCCATGTTGATGAATAACATTCAATCGTTCGCGGATTGCCTCCAAAGAAATGGTGCGGACAGGTTTCTCACCTCCGCTGACGCAAAATGCACAGGTATTGAAGCAGCCTCGGGTGGTTTCCAGTTGTACGAAAGGTTTGCTCCAGTTGAAGAAGCTGCTTTTTTCCGGTGAGACGAGTTGGGAGAAGTTCATGACACGGGCGATACCATTATCTTGATATCGGTCAGATTCATCTAAGTAACAAAGACCGGATACCTGATTCCACTCACTTACTGGATGATTCCATACTTTTAACCAGATAGGAAACACTTCTTCGCCTTCTCCACGAAACACTCCGCTGACAAATTTGTTCTTTCTTAAGAAGGCTTCGTTATCTCCCAGAAACTCCGGACCTCCGAGAACAATACAGCAATGGGGAAGCAAAGCTTTAGCGCGTGAAACGATATGTAACAGTTGCTCATGATTAAATAGCCAGTTGGTAGCGGCGATAATGTCGGGTTGATGACGGTAGATTTGATTGACAACCATTCCGGTGTTCTCGTTGATGGTTGCTGATACTGTACACCATTCAATAGTAGTATCGTCTGCTATTTGTGCATGTAATGCCGGCAATGCCAGCGAAGAGTGCGCGTAGGAGCTATTTAAATCAAGCCAAAGAAGTTTCATACGGAAATGTTACTGTTACTGGGGCAAAGGTACAAAAAACTTGCGTCTTAAGGTGTATAGTAAAATAAAAACGTTAATTTTGCAATAATTAATGCAATAGACTAGATAATTATGAAGAATTTGAAAAAATACGTAGGTGTTCTGATGCTGCTGTCCTTATTGGTCGGCTTTACTTCGTGCGAAGACGATGAAACAATATTCGATAGAATTGTAGGACGTACGTGGATTGGTGATTTAGGATTTGAATCTGACCGTCATCATGATCCTTTGGAAAGTGGTATCTACTTAGGTGTGGATGGGTTTGGAGAGGACCAGCTATGCTATTATGATAATGGTGAGTATTATGGAAAACCGCTAAGACTGCAATGGAGTGTGGGAAATGGTACCCTTTATATTGATTATGGTAATGTTGCTCCTCCGCGTGAACTGCGTAATGTATATGTTAGTCATGGACGTATGACGGGAACTTTATATATTAATGGATTCTATTATGGCGATGTGGAATTGTACATGCAATAACGGTTAATGTATTGAGCTTTCTTGAAGAAGACTATTAATTGGCAAGAGGAGATAATATAAAAAAGAAGAGGTTGAATTATTCAATCTCTTCTTTTTTTATATCCTTTTTATTTTTTCAAGAACAACTTCTTAAACTCTCCCGGATAAGGTGTTTCAAATTCCATCAAATCTCCCGTCACCGGATGATAAAAACAAAGTTTGAAGGCATGGAGTGCCAGTCTTCCGATCGGGTTGGGCGAGTCTTCGCCTCCATATCTTCCATCCCCTATGATCGGATGTCCTAAATCCTGCATGTGCACACGAATCTGATTCTTTCGTCCTGTTTCCAGATCAAGTTCCAGCAATGAATATCCGTTAGCACGTTTGATGGTTCTATAGTGTGTGATAGACTTCGAACCGCCATCATCATATTCGCTGGAGCTTACGTAGAGGGTCTTGTCTGTCAGCCAAGAAACTACCGTGTCGTAATCCTTCTCCATTGTTCCTTCCACGACAGCCACATAACGGCGGTCGGTCACTATTTCATGCCAGTTGTCACGCAATGTCCGTTGTGTCTTTTCGTCTTTCGCAAACATCATCAATCCTGATGTATCCCTATCCAGACGGTGTACGATGAAGATCCGGTGCTGTCTGCCCGAACGCTGTACATATTCATTCAGAATAGTATAAGCAGTACGTTCTTTTTGCCGCTCCGTGTTAACGGACAAGAGTCCTTGCATCTTTTCTACCACAATAATATATGCATCTTCATATACAATTTTCAGCAATCTGTTATGAAATTCCTTCTTTCCCTTTTCCTTGCTGATTTGTACTTTCATTCCGGCTTGCAGCGGAAAGTTGAATTGAGTTGTGATAACGTTATCCACTAATACCACTCGTTTACTTAATAAAGATTTCAACTTTGTGCGGCTTGCATCCGGCATTTTAGCAGCCAGAAACTCCATCAGTTCCATGGGTTCCTTGACGGCATAGTTTGTATATTGTGCACGTGCTTTCTCAGCAGGAGTTCTTCTCGGTCTTTTTTCCATTTCTTTTTTCTTTTGCGAACAGTTCAACTAACGTATTATCGAAGTTCCAGCAATACCACATTTTCCACATGATGTGTATGGGGGAACATGTCTACAGGCTGTACGGCTTTCACTTTGTATTTGCCGTCGAGCAGTTGTAAGTCGCGTGCCTGCGTAGCCGGGTTACAACTTACATATACAATCCGCTTCGGTTCGGCAAACAAAATAACATCCACAACATCCTGATGCATACCTGCACGTGGAGGATCGGTAATAATCACGTCCGGACGTCCATGCTGGTTGATAAATTCCTGAGTCAGCATGTCTTTCATGTCTCCGGCATAGAACAAGGTATTCTTTATCTCATTAATTTCGGCGTTTACCTTTGCATCCTCGATAGCTTCCGGCACATACTCAATACCAATCACCTGGCGTGCCTGGCGTGATACAAAGTTGGCAATCGTTCCGGTTCCGGTATATAAGTCATATACCAGTTCATTTCCGGTCAGGCCGGCAAATTCGCGGGCTATCTTATATAGATTGTAGGCCTGTTCGGAGTTAGTCTGATAGAATGATTTCGGGCCGACCTTGAAGCGCAGTCCTTCCATTTCTTCGAAGATGTGGTCTTTCCCCTTGAATACATGCACATCCAAATCATTAATCGTATCGTTACACTTATTATTAATAATGTATAGGAGAGAAGTGATTTCGGGGAATGAGTCGGCAATAAACTGCAGCAGTTGTTTGAACAGCTCCATTTCATGATCTTCTGTGATCTTACAGATAACAATCACCATCAGTTCTCCCGTAGATGAAGTACGGATAATCATATTCCGCAACATACCTTCCTGTGAACGCAGGTTGATAAACGAATAATCATGCTCATAAGCATAGTCGCGTACGGCATTGCGGATACGATTGGAAATGTCATCCTGCAACCAGCATTTTTCAATAGCCAGCACTTTGTCGAAAGCTCCGGGAATATGGAAACCTACCGCATTCATCTGATCGTATTTCACATCCTGGCGAACTTCATCGTTAGTGAGCCAGCGTTTGTTGGAAAAAGTGAACTCCAGTTTATTCCGGTAGAACTCTGTTTTGGCAGAACCCAGAATCGGTGAAATTTCCGGAAGTTCAATCTTACCGATACGCTTCAGATTGTCCTCCACCTGTTTCTGCTTATACTTGATTTGCTCCGAATAGGGGAGTACCTGCCATTTGCAACCACCGCATACGCCATAGTGTTGGCAGAAAGGGACGGCACGTACTGGCGACAGCTCGTGAAATTTCACGGCCTCAGCTTCGGCGTATTTGTTCTTTTTGCGCTTGATTTGCAGGTCTACAACATCGCCTGGCACTACATAAGGAACAAAAATCACCAGGTCGTTTACTTTTGCGATGGCTTTTCCTTCGGCAGCCACATCCGTTATTGTTACCTTCTCCAGCAGGGGAAGTTCTTTTCTCTTTCTTGCCACTTTTACACCAATCTAATAATTATGATGCAAAAGTAGGTATTTTTTTTGGAAAACTTTCGTGTCTATGAAAATATTCCAGATTGTAATGTCGAAATTGCATTTTAATAGAAAGTTTTTTCTCAAAAAGTTTTCTGGTTTGCGAAATATACTTAGATTTGCGAACAGAAAAAAATCATAATGTAACTTTAAACACAATATTATGGATAAAAAAAGAGTTTATACCTTTGGAAATGGTCAGGCAGAAGGAAAGGCTGACATGAAGAATTTGTTGGGTGGTAAAGGTGCCAATCTTGCCGAAATGAATTTAATAGGAATTCCCGTCCCTCCCGGATTCACCATAACTACAGAAGTTTGCACGGAGTATAATACGTTAGGACGTGATAAAGTGGTTGAGTTGCTGAAAGATGAAGTAGTAAAAGCCATTGCCCGTGTAGAAGAATTAATGAAATCTAAATTCGGTGATATCGAAAATCCATTGTTGGTTTCTGTTCGTTCGGGTGCCCGTGCGTCTATGCCGGGTATGATGGATACTATTCTGAACCTGGGTCTGAATGATGAGGTAGTGGAAGGTATCATCCGGAAGACTGGTAATGCTCGTTTTGCATGGGACTCCTATCGTCGTTTTGTGCAGATGTACGGTGACGTTGTTCTGGGCATGAAGCCGACAAACAAAGAAGATATTGACCCGTTCGAAGCAATCATCGAAGAAGTAAAAGAATCAAAAGGAGTGAAACTTGACAACGAGCTGGAAGTGGAAGATCTGAAAGAACTCGTAAAGAAATTCAAGGCAGCTGTGAAGGAGCAGACCGGAAAAGATTTCCCGACTTGTGCTTACGAACAGCTTTGGGGGGCCATCTGCGCCGTATTTGATTCATGGATGAACGAGCGTGCTATCCTTTATCGTAAGATGGAAAGTATACCTGATGAATGGGGAACTGCTGTAAACGTACAAGCTATGGTATTCGGTAATATGGGTGATACATCTGCAACGGGTGTTTGCTTCTCCCGTGATGCCGGTACAGGTGAAGACCTTTTCAACGGTGAATACCTGATCAATGCACAAGGTGAAGATGTGGTAGCCGGTATTCGTACTCCGCAACAGATTACTAAAGTCGGTTCTCAGCGCTGGGCTGTATTGGCAGGTGTTACTGAAGATATCCGTGCATCGAAATTCCCTTCTATGGAAGAGGCAATGCCGGAAATCTACAAGGAACTGGATGCTTTGCAAACAAAATTGGAGAACCATTATAAAGATATGCAAGACATGGAATTCACTGTGCAGGAAGGTAAATTATGGTTCCTGCAGACTCGTAACGGTAAACGTACCGGTGCGGCTATGGTGAAAATTGCAATGGACTTGCTCCGTCAGGGCATGATTGATGAAAAGACTGCTTTGATGCGTGTAGAACCCAATAAACTGGACGAACTTCTTCATCCGGTATTCGATAAATCAGCTTTGAAACAGGCTAAAGTACTGACTCGTGGTCTTCCGGCTTCTCCGGGTGCTGCAACAGGGCAGATTGTGTTCTTCGCTGATGATGCTGCCGAATGGGCTGCCGGTGGAAAGAAAGTGGTAATGGTTCGTATCGAAACCTCTCCGGAAGACCTGGCTGGTATGGCGGTTGCCGAAGGTATTCTGACAGCTCGTGGTGGTATGACTTCTCATGCAGCTGTGGTGGCTCGCGGTATGGGTAAATGCTGTGTGTCCGGTGCAGGTGCATTGAATATCGACTATAAAAACCGTACGGTGGAAATTGACGGTATTGTCTTAAAAGAAGGTGATTATATCTCATTGAACGGTAGTACAGGAGAAGTGTATAATGGTAAAGTAGAAACACAGGCTGCCGAACTTTCCGGTGACTTTGCCGATTTGATGAAACTCTCGGATAAATATACCCGTCTGCAGGTACGTACCAATGCGGATACTCCTCATGATGCGGAAGTAGCACGTAACTTCGGTGCGGTAGGCATCGGTCTTTGCCGTACAGAGCATATGTTCTTCGAAGGTGAAAAGATTAAAGCAATGCGCGAAATGATCCTGTCGGAAGATGCTGAAGGCCGTCGCAAGGCATTGGCTAAGATCCTTCCATATCAACAAGCTGACTTTAAGGGTATCTTTAAAGCAATGGCTGGTTGTCCGGTGACTGTTCGTTTGCTCGATCCTCCTTTGCATGAATTCGTTCCTCACGATACGAAGGGCCAGCAGGAAATGGCTGACACGATGGGGGTAAGCCTGCAATATATCCAGCAGCGTGTAGAATCATTGTGTGAGCACAATCCAATGTTGGGCCACCGTGGTTGCCGTCTGGGAAATACATATCCTGAAATCACTCAGATGCAGACACGTGCTATCTTGGGTGCGGCTCTTGAACTGAAGAAAGAAGGTGTAGAGACACATCCGGAAATCATGGTTCCGCTGACCGGTATCTTGTACGAGTTCAAGGAACAAGAGAAAGTGATCCGCGAAGAAGCTGCGAAGTTATTTAAAGAAGTTGGCGACAGCATTGACTTCAAAGTAGGTACTATGATCGAAATTCCGCGTGCAGCCTTGACTGCTGACCGTATCGCTTCATCTGCTGAATTCTTCTCATTCGGTACGAATGACTTGACTCAGATGACCTTCGGCTATTCTCGCGACGATATCGCTTCTTTCCTTCCGGTTTATCTGGAAAAGAAGATTCTGAAAGTAGATCCGTTCCAGGTTCTCGATCAGAATGGTGTGGGTCAGTTGGTACGTATGGCTACAGAGAAAGGCCGTGCTATCCGTCCGGATTTGAAATGCGGTATCTGTGGTGAACATGGTGGTGAACCGTCTTCTGTGAAGTTCTGCCATAGAGTAGGTTTGAATTACGTTAGTTGCTCTCCGTTCCGGGTGCCTATCGCCAGATTGGCAGCGGCGCAGGCAGCAATTGAAGGATAGAGAGATAAACTGGTTAGAAAGTTAACTTTCTGATAATTGGGCTGTAATCATTCTCTTACGAGACGATTACAGCCTGTTTTGTTAGATGATGTTATTTTTATTTATGCTCGTTAGGTGCTGATAATCAGCTTTTAATAAGGATACATTTGGTGATTATTATAAAAAACTAACTAAATATTTGTTTAAGATAAAGAAGTAGCTTAATTTTGCCCTCGAAAACAAAACGTATTTTTATTTTATAATTTAAAAAGAAAGAAGATGAAAAAGGGTTTATTATTGGTAGTTGTCATGTTAGCAACTATCGCTGTAAAAGCACAGGACATTTACGTAGGCGGATCTTTGAATGTATGGCGTAATAGCACAGGCAACACTACCTCTTTTAAAGTTGCTCCGGAAATCGGCTACAATTTTAATGAAACATGGGCATTGGGTGCTGAACTGAACTATTCACACGAGTATGTGAAGCAGGTGACTGCAAATACAGTTACTGTTGCTCCGTATATCCGTTGGTCTTACTATCAAAACGATGCTGTGCGTCTGTTCCTGGATGGAACTGCTGCTATTGGTTTCGTGAAAATTAAAGATGGTGATACTACTAAAGCAGGCCAGATTGGTTTGAGACCGGGTATTGCTGTTAAACTGAACGATCATTTCTCTTTTGTAGCTAAGTATGGCTTCTTGGGATATCGTAGAAATGTGAACACTTCCGGAGACTCTTTTGGTCTGATGTTGACTAGCGAAGATCTTTCTATTGGTTTCCACTACAATTTCTAATCGAGTAGTAGATAATAAAAAAACAGGAAAGGGGATTCTTTAAAATAGGGAATTCCCTTTCTTTATGTATTATCTCTATATTTTACACGTTTATTGAAGAAAATGTTGTTAAATATAAATTTCGGTTATACATTTGTGTCATTGATTAAACAGATGATTTAACTATAGTAATTAATTAAAAACTTTAGAATTATGAAAAAGAGTATTTTATTTATTTTATTCGCATTAGTTTCAGTAGTCGGTTTCTCGCAGATTACAGGTTGGAATGCCAAAGTAGGAATGAATATTAGTAATTACACAGGTGATGCTGATATGAATGCAAAAATTGGCTTTAAGCTTGGAGGAGGTTTTGAATATGCTTTTGATAATACTTGGTCATTGCAACCATCATTGTTTGTAAGCAGCAAAGGTGCAAAGCAAGATGAACTCACAATTAATGCTTATTATTTAGAATTGCCGGTAATGGCTGCTGCGCGTTTTGATGTTGCTAATAATACAAATGTGGTTATTAATGCGGGACCCTATTTAGCATGTGGTATTGCAGGTAAGTCAAAAGTGGATATGGGCAATGTGGAGTATAAGGAGAATACTTTTGGTGATGGTGGTTTGAAGCGTTTTGATGCAGGATTAGGTGTTGGTGTTGCATTGGAATTAGGTCAGATTATTGTAGGATTAGATGGCCAATTTGGTTTGGTAGATGTACAAAAAGTTGGTAATCCTAAAAATATGAACTTCTCTATAGTATTAGGATATAAGTTCTGATAAGTAAATACTTGTAAAAAAGAAAACCGCTGTGGAGTATTATTTACAGCGTTTTTTTTATATTTGTTTCTCGAATCAATGTTCTTAGTCCGCTAATTTCTTCAACTTCTTGAAATGCTCGATCACTGCCAGATAATTCTGGTCCAGGCAAGCATCAAACCGATTCCAGAGATCTCCCAGTACAACAGCTCCTCCGAATCCGAAATCCTTTATCTCCAGTAGATTATCTTCATTAATCCCCCCGAGTGCCATCACTTTGGAGTCAATGATTTTGGCTTTCTGTGCTTCACGTAACTCTTCTGCCGTATAAGTAGAATAATAATTGACCTTCGAAATACTATCGTAAATAGGGCTCATGAAAACATAATCATAGAAATGCTTTCTGTTTTTTACCTCCTCTACGGAATGACAGGAACAACTGACATGTCCGGCGTAATCATGCGGTTCGCTCGGATTGCGTGCATTCAGGTGAATACCCATCAGGTTGAATTCTTCTTTCAGATAGAAGTGCTCGTGTGTCACGATGCGGCGATGATATTTTTCAGGAATCAGTGTCAGCAATCGTTCGGAATACATGGCTGGTGTCTCAGGTTTTCTGAGATGTAGAATATCCAGTCCCTCTTCGAAAAGAGCGGTAATAATCTTATCTTCTTCAACGAAGAAAGTAGGGGTGGTAACTACAATTAGTTTCATTTCCTTTGTTAAGTTGTAAACTTTAGCAAAGTTACTAATTAACTATTTCAGAAACCAACGTTTATAGTGAAAATTTGTTAGATTGCAATGTCCGCAAGTCAATAGTCCATAGTTTGCCCGACAATACTTCTCCAAAGCCGCATATAATCTTCAGCACTTCTGTTGCCTCGATGCTCCCTGTCACAGCGGGAGTGATGCCCATTACACCCTTGGGAGGCGGGGGCATTCGTTTCATTTCCTCTTCGTCGGGGTATAGGTCCCGATAGTCTTTTTTCTCTTCTCCGTAATGGAAAACAGATACCTGGCCTTCGAAGCCGCAGATGGCTCCATAGACATAGACTTTCCCCGTTTTTGCACAGATGTCATTGATCAGATAACGGGTAGGGAAGTTGTCGCAGCCATCTACTACAATATCATACTGACTGATGATTTCTTGTGCGTTTTCTTCTGTTAGACGGGTAGGATAAGGCTGGGAAGTTGTCTCGCTGTTGAGTGCGGAAAGCCGTTCAGCGGCACATATTGCTTTCGGTTTACCTAATTCTTTTTCTGAATAGAGCACCTGTCTTTGCAGATTGCTGATACTGACCACATCGTCGTCTACCAGTCCTATACAACCTACTCCTGCTCCGGCCAGATAGAGGGCGATGGGAGAGCCTAACCCTCCTACGCCTACAATAAGAACCTTTGCTTGCTTCAGTTTCCGCTGTCCCTCTTCTCCGATTTCGGGAAGGATCATTTGCCTGTCGTATCGCATCGTTTTATCTTTTAAAGTCAAAAGACTGGTCCCAGTCTTTCCAGACCGGTTCACGTCCCAGTTTTCTCAAATCACGTTCTACTTCTATCGCTTTCCGTTCGTCGCTCACATGAAACTGTTCCAGCGTTTGCGGATAGCTGTAATATCCACCCGGTTCAGTCTTGCTTTCAGCACTCATGGTAGTTACCCCCAGAGTTGCCATGTGATTTCGTATCTCGGCACTTTCGCGGGTAGAATAAGAGATATCTACATCATGGTCGAAGATACGCATGGCGAATGTAAGCTGTGCAAGTTCCCGGTCGTTCATGATGACGTTGGGTTGGAAACCATCGTTTTCGGATGGACGCATACGGGGGAAGTTGACGCTGTACTTGGTTTTCCAATAATGTTTCTGCAAGTAGCGGAGGTGGTAAGCCATCATTGTCACATCGGTCCGCCACTCTTCCAGACCGATCAGAACACCCATTCCTATCTTGTGGACACCGGCTTGTCCCATACGGTCGAAACCATTGACACGCCATTCGAATTTGGACTTCATGCCTCTCGGGTGATACTTTTTATAGTTCGCCTTGTTGTAGGTTTCCTGAAAACAGATGACTCCGTTCAGTCCGTGATGAGTGAGCTCTTTATATTCTTCCGCTTTGAGGGGCATCACTTCAATTTGAAGATTGCTGAAATAAGGTTTGGCCAAGTCCAGTGCACGGGCGATGTAAGGCACTCCTGCCGCTGCCGGATTTTCACCGGTCACGAGTAACAGATTCTCGAAAGGAGCCAGCCGTTTGATGGCTTTATATTCGTTGATGATTTCCTCTTCGGTCAGAATCGTTCTTTTCATCGGATTGCTGATGTGGAAACCACAGTAAACACAGGAGTTGGTACATGAATTGGTGATGTAGAGCGGTACGAACATAGAGATTGTTTTGCCGAACCGTTCCATCGTATATTTCTGGCTGAGGCGAGCCATCACTTCCAGATATGGAGTGGCGGCAGGTGAGATCAATGCCATAAAGTCGTTGACGTCCAGATGCTCTTTTTTACCCAATGCACGGCGCACATCGGCATCTGTCTTGGAATAGATGGCTTTTGTCGTCTCTTCCCAGGATATTTTTTCTAATTCGTCTGAGAACATTTTTTTTAAGTTATAAGTTAGTTGTAAATTGGTTTTAAGTTTTTCACCACTTACTGTTTGTCATTATGGGCGTTTTTCTTCAAGTCACGAGACAATCTCATGGCACAGAAATTAGGTCCGCACATCGTACAGTATTCTCCGTCGATGTGATGTCCCGCACGGAAATATCCTTGTGCCCGTTCCGGATCGAGAGACAAGTCGAACTGGTCTTTCCAGCGGAACTCGTAGCGGGCTTTGCTCAATGCATTGTCGCGAACCTGTGCTCCCGGATGGCCTTTGGCGAGATCGGCGGCATGGGCGGCAATCTTGTATGTGATGACGCCTACACGCACATCTTCTTTATCCGGCAAGGCAAGATGCTCTTTCGGAGTGACATAGCAAAGCATGGCCGTGCCCAGCCAACCAATCTGAGCCGCTCCGATAGCGGAGGTAATATGATCGTATCCCGGAGCAATGTCGGTGACCAAAGGACCGAGCGTATAAAACGGCGCATCATGACATTTCTCGATCTGGCGCTCCATGTTTTCTTTGATTTTATGCATCGGTACATGCCCAGGACCTTCGATGAACGCCTGTACATTCTTTTTCCAGGCACGAAGCACCAGCTCGCCCATGGTATCCAGTTCCGCAAATTGTGCTTTGTCGTTGGCATCGTGGATGGACCCCGGACGCAATCCGTCTCCCAATGATACGGCAACGTCATATTGAGCCAGAATATCACAAATATCATCAAAGTGCTCATACAGGAAACTTTCCTGATTGTGTACCAGACACCATTTGCTCATGATACTTCCTCCACGGCTGACGATACCGCACAGACGCTCGTCGGCAAGATGCACATTGTGGCGACGAATACCTGCATGAATCGTGAAGTAATCCACTCCCTGTTCGCACTGTTCTATCAACGTATCCCGATAGATTTCCCAACTAAGATCCTCGACTACGCCGTTCACTTTTTCAAGTGCCTGATAAATAGGTACAGTACCCACCGGCACCGGACAGTTACGGATAATCCACTCACGCGTCTCATGGATATTCTCTCCGGTGGAAAGGTCCATCAGCGTGTCACCTCCCCATTTACAGCTCCACAAAGCCTTTTCCACTTCCTCATCAATGCTGGAAGTCGTAGCCGAATTTCCGATGTTCGTATTGATTTTCACCAGGAAGTTACGACCGATAATCATTGGTTCAGCTTCCGGATGATTGATATTGGCCGGGAGTACCGCACGGCCTTCTGCTATTTCCTTACGGACAAATTCGGGAGTGATATGAGTCTCGATTCCGAGCTCTTCACAGTTCATATTTTCCCGGATAGCCACATATTCCATTTCCGGAGTGATAATGCCTCGTTTGGCATATGCCATTTGGGTGATGGCTTCTCCTTTTCGGGCACGGTAGGGAAGGGCGATGTGCTCAAAACGAAGATGGTCCAGACTCTTGTCGTCCCGTCGCATTTGCCCGTATTCCGAAGTGATTTCGGGGAGTTGTTCCACATCGCCACGTGACACAATCCACTCTTCACGTAAGCGTGGAAGTCCTTTTTTAAGGTCGATGCTCATTGATGAATCGCTGAACGGTCCGCTGGTATCATATACATATACTTCCGGATTTGGAGTCACTATTTTTTCGTCTCCTTCGAAGCTGGTGCTGGGCACTTGTTCTACTTTCCGCATGGCTACACGGATATTCGGATAGAGCTTGCCCGGCAGATATACTTTCTGAGAGCGGGGGAATTTTATTTTTTGTTCCATGAATTTTTTATTCTAGTATGATAAAAAAGTAGTCAATTAGACATTACTCATTGCTTATTACTTATTCATTCAGAAATGCGGTTAAAGGCGAACTCGCTTCTGCAACAAAGTTGTCGGCCTGCATGCCCAGACCTGCTTCGTATGCCCGCCTTCCGGCCTCGGTAGCCGCTTTGAAAGCCAGCGCCATTTCTACCGGATTGCCTGCTACGGCGATAGCTGTGTTCACCAGTACGGCGGATGCTCCCAGTTCCATTGCTTCGGCGGCATGACTGGGCGCACCGATGCCGGCATCTACCACAACAGGGATGCCTGCCTGTTCGATAATAATTTGCAGGAATTCTTTAGTCTGCAATCCTTTGTTGGTACCGATGGGGGCACCAAGCGGCATTACAGTAGCTGCGCCGGCTTCTTCCAACCGTTTGCAGAGTACGGGGTCGGCCTGACAGTAGGGCAGTACTATAAATCCCAGTTTGACAAGCTGTTCGGTAGCTTTTAATGTCTCGATAGAGTCGGGGAGCAGATAGCGGGGATCAGGATGAATTTCCAGTTTCAGCCAGTTGGTTCCGAATGCTTCGCGTGCCATCTGTGCGGCAAAAACAGCTTCTTCTGCATCGCGTACCCCCGATGTATTGGGCAGTAGCTGAATATTCGGATGAATAATATGTTTCAGCATATCGTCTTCTTTGTCATCCATGTCGATGCGTTTCATAGCTACAGTTACCATTTCTGTGCCCGATGCCAGAATAGCTTGTTCCATTACTTCATTGGAATTGAACTTTCCTGTACCCAGGAAAAGGCGGGAGTCAAACTCACGGCCTGCAATTACTAACTTTTCCACTTTTCTCTTCTTTTATTTGATTATACATTTGACGTAATTAATAACTCTCCAAAATTCTGCGTGTCTCCTCTGCCGGATCTTCCGCCCGGAGAATCGTTCCGGAAAGTGCGATTCCGTTTACTCCGGTTTCGAGTATGGCGGGTATATCCTCATAGGTGATTCCTCCGATAGCTACTACCGGGAGTTCGATATTCGCCTCCTTCATCTGAGATAAAATAGCGGTATAGCCTTCCAGCCCCAGAACAGGGCTCAGGTTTTTCTTTGTAGTAGTGAACCGGAAAGGACCGATGCCGAGATAATCTGCTCCGGCACGATAATGTTGTACGACGTCTTCGAATGTATTTGCCGTACCACCGATGATAAATGATTCTCCAAGCAGTTGCCGTGCCTCATCGATAGGCATGTCTTTTTTGCCCAGATGCACACCGTCCACTTCCAGCTTTCTGGCAAGTTCGACGTGGTCATCCAGAATTAAGATCGCTTCCTTCTCTTTGCAGAGCGGTTTTAGCTGGAGGGCAACCGCTTCCACTTCTTCGCACGGAGCTTCCTTCATGCGTAGCTGTATCCACTTGCATCCCCCTTCGAGTGCCATGAGTGCCGATTCGAAACAGGTATACCGATCGGTCTGGTGAGTGATAAATTGTAGACTGACCATGCTTTTACCCTCCACAAGCCGCTTTGATGATCACCAGGTTGTCATTCTCCTGCAACGAAAACTTTTCCCATTCGGTGCGCGGAATCATTTTGTTGTTTACGGCAATCGCGATGCCTTGTACCGGAAGTCCCAGTTGGGCTGCCAATTGTGTAAGGGTAGAAGCGGGAGTCATTTCCACCTCTTTGTTGTTTACTTGTACTTTCATTGTCCTATCAGAGTTAATAAGTTGAAAGTAAATACAAAGAGCGTGCTTATATGGAAAGGCGATAAGAAGAAACACAATCCCTACGTCAGTGCTAACTGCCTCAGGTTCCTAGGGTATAATCTCAGCCCCTCTTGGGGCACCCCTTTGTCTTTACGGGAGCAAAGTAAGCGAAAAAGAAACAGATAAACACCAAATCATCCGATTTTTTTTCATTTTTCTTCCGATTCCTGCTTTTTGATAGGATGGGAAAAGACAAACCGTGCCCCGTTCTTATAATTCTTATCGATCCAGATATCGCCTCCCATACGTTGTATGGTCAGTTTGCAGATCGCCAGTCCCAGGCCTGTTCCCTGCACAAATTCGTTGAGCTTCTCAAAACGCTGGAATACCAGTTCCTGTTTGTCCTCGGGAATTCCCGAGCCTGTATCGGTCACGGAAAACAGCATACACTGGTCTTCCTCATCTATTTCATAATCCAGCGTAATGCTTCCGCCGTCAGGAGTAAACTTCAGTGCGTTGTTCAGCAAGTTGGTAATGACCTGCTGCAAGCGTAACGGATCGGTGTAGAGCATATAAGGTTCTTTCGGCATCCGGAGTCTGATATCTATATCCTTTGTCCTGTTCTTTCTGGTCAGCGTAATCATGTTCTGACAATGATTGACCAGTTCGCACCATTCATACTTGAACAGCAGTTTGCCGGATTCCAGACGCGATACGTCCAGTACATCACTGATCAGTTGCAATAATAACTCCGAATTGGTCTGAATGATGTCCGCATACTCTTTTTGCTCCTCTGTTGTCTCTACGGTATCAATCAGCAGGCTGGAAAAGCCGACAATAGCGTTCAGAGGTGTCCGTATTTCGTGACTCATGTTCGAAACGAAGGCACTTTTCAGCTGATTGGCTTCTTCGGCACGCTCTTTGGCGTGACGAAGCGCGTTTTCTGATAATTCCAGTTTCTTTTTATCTTCCCTCAATTGTGCTGTTGTCTTTTCGAGGTGGTTCTTCAGAATCTTTGTCCGGTAATAATAATACAATGAGATGAACAGTCCGCCTATCAGCACAAGAAATGTAAGCAGAATAAACTGAACTTCCGTGCGATACGCCTGGAAGAAAGGTATCGGCTGGTTGATGACAAGTGAATTGAACGGTAGTTTCTTGTCATGGAATCCCCATTCTTTCAGTTTGTTGGCATCAAACTTATATTTGTTGGGCAATAAATAGATATTACTGATGTTTTCTTCTCCCTTGTCCAGAAATAGATAAGCCTGTTCAGCCATGTTTTGCCCTATTCCGGCATATTGAGGCACATATCCGCCGATAGCCCAGTAACCGATTGCGGTGGCAGTCATACTGAATACGGGAAGTGAAGGATTGGCTTTGGAGAAAGCATATACGGAGTTATTCATATACGTGATACCCCGGCTGTCAATTCTCCAGATACCTAGCAGCATCACAGAATTCTTCGGTACTTTGCGCAATTGGTTGACGGCTGCATCGAGGGTGTGCGTACGGCCATCAATGTAGGTAGTCGACAATTCAGGGTAACGTACCATGTTCTTTTTCACCCAAGCTTGCTCGGCAAGTCCGTTGTAAGTATTGTCCGAGATGAACACCAGATGCTCCATGTCCGGATAGAAACTTCGCATCATTTCGATATCTCTGTCAATGTCATATTCATATGTATTACAATATATTACATTGTACTCTTTCATCCTTTCCGTTAAGTCGATGCTTGGAGGATCATAAGTCTGTATATGGATGGAATCTTCCGGTATGCGGATACCGTTGCGGGTTGCCATAGCACAAAATACGGGAAGCTGTTTGTACTTCTCATCTTCGAGATGCAGGAAGCTGCTCCACGCTTCGCCTCCCAGCAGGATGACCAGTTTCGCATTCGGGTGTTTATCCAGAATATTGGTGAGCGTTTTTTTCCACTCCCTGGCTTGATTGAGGTCGGTAGCATTCATGTTTTCTACGATGGTGGAATACTTTCCGCCCAGCAGACGGTACGTTTCTACAAATGTGTTGATATTATCGTAAGTATATTTGGTATCAGAATTGTAGGACGTGACAAAAAGTATCTCCTCCTTCGATTCTTCCGGAGTAGCCGCATTGCTGAAGAAGGGGAGCAAAAGTAAGAAAATAACATCGACAATGCGCCATTTTTTATTTTTCTGCTGAAGTGTCATAATTGTCTGTTTTGGGTTCGGCTGTTGCAAAAATACAACTTATACCTTTGAAATACAATAGAATGTTTAGGTTTTGTGCCGGAAAAAAGGTCGCTGTGAAATTCACAACGACCTTTCCGATAGTATAGCTTAGTTTAATTTTAATGAGTCCGGTTACATTCTTTTTTCTACCACGTCCCAGTCGATGATATTCCACAGGGCGTTCACGTGGTCGGCACGGCGGTTCTGGTAATCCAGATAGTAGGAGTGTTCCCACACATCAAATCCCAGAAGTGGTTTCAGTCCGGCGCGTACGGGATTACTGCCGTTTCCTTCTTTGGTAATATGCAGTTTACCGTTCTTGTCTACTGAGAGCCAAGCCCATCCTGACCCGAATAATCCGACTGCTGCTGCATTGAATTCTTTCTTGAAGTTTTCAAAGCTGCCGAAATCACGTTTGATAGCTTCTCCCAGTTTGCCTGCCGGTTCCTTTTTCGAAGGTTTCGGAGCGAATTGGAGGAAATATAAATTGTGATTCAACACTTGTCCGGCGTTGTTGAAGATAGCTCCGTCCGGGGCAATGGCAACGATTTCTTCTACCGTTTTACCTTCATATTCTGTTCCGGGAACAAGGCTATTCAGATTATTTACATATGTTTGCAGATGTTTTCCGTAATGGAAATCTATAGTTTGCTGACTGATTACAGGTTCCAGCGCATTGTTTGCGTAAGGAAGTTTTGGCATTTCGTAAGTCATGGTCATAATTATTAAAGACATTAATATAGTATTCATATTGTCAAAACTTTAATTGGTTTTGTTATACTATAGTAACAGCCGTGAGCCGTAAAAGGTTCACGGTATTTTATTTTTATTTATAAATGTACTGTATGCGCTCCACTTGTTGCGGGTTGTCATGGTTCGTCCGGCATACCCACTGCCCGGTATTGTCATATTCATAATAAGAGTCCCCGTCGATCCGGTTGCCGTACTCATCATAGAGGCAAGTCAGGCATCCGGACGTTTTCTGGCTGTTGCCGAAGATACGTTGGTAGACGATTCGGGTGAGATAACCGTATTTGTCATATTCATACAGTTCTTTTTGCGAAAGGAGCTGGTTGGGCGAATTGACAAAGAGTATATTCTGGTGCTGTGATTCGGTCATTTTGCCGTTATCATCATATTTGTTGACTGTGTATCCTTCCAGTTCCCCGTTCTTGTTGTACTCTTTGCATTCCGTCAGCAATCCCTGTTTGTTATAGCTACTGACGGTATATCTGCCGTCCATGTATTTGAGGGAGTCACTTTCGATGCTTCCGTCGATACCGATGCGGCGTGTCCGGCGGTAGAAATCCGTTTTGGTTTTGGGGTTTGTCTTCACTTCGAAGATGCAGTGGCCTTGCGGGTCGTATAGCCTGCTGGTTTGTACTTCGTTGGCAGGCTGCCCGTTCTTTTCGGTCACGGATAATACGGTGGTAAGCTGCCCCTTATCGTTATAGATGTAGCTCGTTGTAATGTTGCCGGTGCTGTCGGTTTCGCAGCATTTCGTCAATCTTCCCTGCGTGTAATATTTCACGGCAGTAGGGGTCGATACAATTGCTTGCAGAACGAATGGTGCTCGCAGTGCGTTGGCTTGGTCACGAAACTCCTTGTATTTGTGCGTTTTGAGAAACTCTTGCAGTAAACCGAGCGATTCAGAGTTGACTATTGCCGGCTTCAAGAGCTCAAAGTCCGCCTTTTCACTGAGATATTCAAGATCGTTCAGGTGAGTCCGGGTGCCGGTGGCCAGATAAGGTGTATTTTTATAGTCATCAATAATCTGCCGGATGGCGGTGGCATTTCCTTCTTTTTTCAGGCTGTCGATGCGTTGAAACAGGAAGTCGTCGTATAAGGTACGGACTTCGGCAAGGTAGGGGCGTGGACCTCTCGTTTGATAATATTTCTGCATTTCGGGGTCCTCAAAGAAAGCTTTGAAGTTGGCAGGAGTCGGTGCGGCTTTCACCAGTTGGTAGAGCCGTACGTTTTCGGAGGCGTTGACTTGTGCGATGAATTTTCCGTCGGGATACTCCTTGACATAAGTCCGGTAGATGGCAGGCGAAGGAGTTTTGAGCATTCCTTCCAGCAGTGCTACCTCACGGAGGTTCTGTAGCCTTTGCAACATGGAGGAATCAGCCGGATATTCGGTGGCGTGAATGCTGTCCAGCAGTGCCCGGCTGAAAGGAATCTTGTCTTTTGAGGCTTCCAGCAAGCTGATGATTGACTGATCCGCCTTTTCCCGTATGTTGGAAAGCTGTATCTTTTCCCCTTCACAGATTCCCGGAAAATAGCTTTGGGCGGCTTTCTCGTAGCAGCCGAAGTAGAGGGTGGCTGCCTGCTCGCTTTGTTTGTTCCAGAGATCGTTGAGCACATCCATTAATGATAACTCTTCGGCATAATATGCCTTTGTTTCGTCATCCAGTTTTTCCCGGTTCTTCTGCCATTTGTCGGCGTCGTTGTCGTTCAGATACCTTAGCAGCTTTTCCATGCGGCTTTGCTTTTGCGCCATTGCCTGCTGTGGTATACAGGCGACGAGGCACAAGCATAAAATAAATGATAAAAATATACTCTTTTTCATTGCTTTGAGTGGTTAGGTTAAATAGTTAGTGATGAAAAATCATAAAAATATCTTCATTGTCAAATGAATGTTATACTTTTGTCGTATTGAAACAAATTTGAATGCCAAGGGTTTGTTAAAAATCCTCATTGTTTTTATAATGCTGTTATGAATACCAACTATATAGAGGAATTAAATGAGAGTCAGTGTGCAGCAGTGACTTATAACGACGGTCCTTCGCTGGTGATAGCCGGTGCAGGTTCGGGAAAGACACGTGTCTTGACTTATAAAATTGCCTATCTGCTGGAGAACGGCTATCAACCGTGGAACATCCTGGCACTGACCTTTACCAATAAGGCAGCGCGTGAGATGAAGGAACGTATAGCCCGCCAGGTAGGTATGGAGCGGGCGCGCTATCTGTGGATGGGCACTTTCCATTCCGTCTTTTCCCGCATTCTCCGTGCCGAAGCACAACACATCGGATTCACCTCCCAATTCACCATTTATGACTCGGCGGATAGCAAAAGCCTGATCCGCTCCATCATCAAGGAGATGGGGCTGGACGAAAAGACTTATAAACCGGGGATGGTACAGGCACGCATTTCGAGTGCCAAGAATCATCTGGTTTCTCCTACGGGATATGCCGCCAATAAAGAAGCTTATGAAGGGGACATGGCAGCCAAAGTGCCAGCTCTCCGTGATATATATACCCGTTACTGGGAAAGGTGCCGGCAGGCGGGAGCGATGGATTTCGACGATTTGCTGGTGTATACTTATATTCTGTTCCGTGACTTTCCGGAGGTGCTGGTCCGTTACCGGGAGCAGTTCCGTTATGTATTGGTGGATGAGTATCAGGATACGAACTATGCGCAGCACAGCATCGTACTCCAACTGACGAAAGAGAATCAGCGTGTTTGTGTGGTAGGGGATGATGCGCAGAGTATCTACTCTTTCCGTGGAGCGGATATCGATAATATTCTCTATTTCACGAAGGTTTACCCTAACACAAAAGTGTTCAAACTGGAGCAGAATTATCGTTCTACGCAAACCATTGTCTGCGCTGCCAACAGTCTGATCGAAAAGAATGAACGCCAGATTCGAAAAGAAGTATTTTCTGAAAAGGAAAGAGGTGAACCCATTGGTGTATTCCAGGCTTACAGTGATGTGGAAGAAGGGGATATCGTAGCCAATAAGATAGCTGAACTGCGTCGGGAACATAGTTATGGTTATGCTGATTTTGCGATATTATATCGTACGAATGCGCAGAGCCGTGTTTTCGAAGAGGCTCTTCGGAAACGGAGCATGCCTTATAAAATCTATGGCGGGCTTTCGTTCTACCAGCGTAAGGAGATTAAGGATGTTATAGCTTATTTCCGCTTGGTAGTGAATCCGAATGATGAAGAAGCATTCAAGCGGATCATTAATTATCCTGCCCGTGGTATCGGTGATACGACGGTTGGAAAAATAATATCGGCAGCCACGGAAAATGGTGTCAGCCTTTGGGCAGCGCTCTGTGAGCCATTGAGCTACGGGCTGAATATCAACAAAGGGACGCATGGCAAGCTGCAAGGTTTCCGTGAACTGATAGAAGGCTTTATGGCCGGTCAGGCTGACAAGAATGCCTATGAGATAGGAACGGACATCATCCGTCAGTCCGGCATCATCAATGATGTTTGCCAGGATACTTCACCGGAGAATCTGAGCCGTAAGGAAAACATAGAGGAACTGGTGAATGGAATGAATGACTTCTGCGCTTTGCGGCAGGAAGAAGGAAATCCGAATATTTCTCTGACAGATTTTCTTTCGGAGATCGCTTTGCTTACCGATCAGGATTCGGACAAGGCTGATGATGGAGAAAAGATCACGCTGATGACCGTTCATTCGGCCAAAGGGCTGGAATTTAAAAACGTATTTGTAGTGGGGCTGGAAGAAAACCTTTTCCCCAGTGGCATGGCGGGCGATTCTCCCCGTGCGTTGGAAGAAGAGCGCCGTTTGTTCTACGTGGCTATTACCCGTGCGGAAGAACATTGCTATATTTCCTTTGCCAAGACCCGTTTCCGTTATGGAAAGATGGAGTTTGGAAGTCCCAGTCGTTTTTTGCGTGACATTGATGTGAATTATTTGCAGTTGCCGCATGAAGTCGGAGTCAGTCGTGCGGTGGACGAAGGTGCAGGACGTTTCCGCAGGGAGATCGAAGGCGGGTTTGCACGTACGGCATCCCCTTCACGTACACCTTATGGAAGTAATTTCTCCGACCGTGAACGTCCGAGAGCTCAGGTGATTGCTCCCAGTGTGCCGAAGAATCTGAAGAAGGTTAGTGCGGTGAGTGGCAGTAATGCGAAGCCGGCTTCTGCCGGTTCGGCATCTGTTACAGGGGTGCAGGCAGGACAGATGATAGAGCACGAACGTTTCGGCTTGGGTGAAGTGATCAAAGTAGAAGGAACGGGTGATAATGCAAAAGCAACGATTCATTTTAAAAATGCAGGGGACAAGCAACTATTGTTGCGTTTTGCACGTTTTAAGGTGATAGAGTAATCATAGTAAATTTAGAGATGATGAGAAAACAACTAACTGTCATTCTGCTTTCTGCTCTGATGTTGGGCGGATGTGCATCGGGACGTATGGGAAATCCCGGAGCAATTGTAGGTGGTGCTGCAATTGGGGGAAGTCTGGGAAGTTCGATCGGCGGACTTATCGGAGATAATAATCATGGCTGGAGAGGCGGATATCGTGGCTCTGCCATTGGAAATATTGTTGGAACCATTGCCGGTGCAGCGATAGGGAATGCGCTGACTGCTCCTAAACCGGACCCGATAGAGGAGTATGCCTATGTTCCGGAAGTCAGGCAAGGGCAATCTCATTCCAGATACAAACCTCGTACACAGGTTCAGCAGCAGATGGCCCAGTTGAAGCTGCGCAAAATTCGCTTTATTGATGATAACCGGAATCATGCGATAGATGGCGGAGAAAGCAGCAAGATCATCTTTGAAATCATGAACGAAGGAAAGAAACCTGTCTATGATGTGGTTCCTGTCGTAGAGACGGTCGGAAAAGTGAAACACATTGGTATTTCTCCTACCGTGATGATAGAAGAGATTCTTCCGGGTGAGGGCATTCGCTATACAGCCACTGTTTATGCAGGAAGCAAACTGAAGGATGGCGAAGTGACCTTCCGTGTAGCGGTATCCGATGAGAATGGGGTAATCTGTGATTCTCAAGAGTTTACGCTGCCTACACAGCGCGCGGACTAGGATAAGAATAGCTCGAAATAGTTGATTTAACATGGTGACACTATGTGCTCGGGATAGTGACACCATCCTTGGTACATAGTGTCACTATGTTAATGGGATAGTGACACTATCTTTTAATAGCCATCTCCATATAGGGATTATATGTATTTTTTTGTTGTCGATAGTTATTTCTTCGGTTTCGTCATCGGTCAGAACCATGCCTTCGGTGAGATTATATGCATTGAGTGCAGAAACTAATCCATTTATTTCACGCTGCCTTGTTTTTTCATCTTTCATCGAACGGGTGACTTGACAGGCGGATACAATATGTCCGTTTTCACGCATGATGAAATCACATTCTATTCCGTCATCATGATAATAAACATCTTTTCTCTGGCGTTTTATCTCAATAAACACTAAATTTTCAAGTAATTGCCCGATATTATCAGTAGCATTGAAGCCCACTTTGCCGATAATCGCATTATCAATGAAATAAACTTTCTTTTGATTATTCATCTGCTTCTTTACAGACCAGTCGAATTTCATCACTTGAAACAATAGATAAGTATTTTCAAGATATTCCAGATAATTTTTAACCGTTTCCGTATGCTTGATACCTATCGTTTTTGCTAATGAAGTATAAGAAAAGCGTTTGGTTGCATTACTAGCCAAGTAATAAACCATTTCCAGCAACTCCCTTTCACCATTTAATTTGTTTCGGGTGACAACATCCTTATAAATGATGTTTTCATAGAGTGTGGATAGGTAATTAGTGTTTGGGTCTTTGATATAACGGGGAAAACCGCCTGTTTTTACATATTCATCAAAGTATCTTTTCAGTATACTTTTTCCTGTGGTAGTATAAAAGTCTTTTTGTTGCGGATATACTTCTTTTATTTTTAGAAACTCAGGAAAAGAGAAAGGATATAATTCTATTTGGCAATAACGTCCGGTAAGATGTGTTCCCAATTCTCTGCTTAACATATTGGCATTAGAGCCTGTTACAAAGACTTTGCATCCACTGTCATGCAGTCTCCGTACAAACCTTTCCCAACCGGGAATATTCTGTATCTCATCAAAATAGAAAGTCTTCTGTTCTCCGAATAACTCAATAAAGGCTTCATACAATGTTTGAAAATCATCGACCTTGAAATTGATGAGCCGCTCGTCATCAAAATTCATGTAATAGTCTTGTTCTGTTTGCTGCGAACGTATTTGCTGCAAAAGTACGGATTTCCCACATCTTCGTATACCTGATATAACTAACACTTCGGGACTGTTTACTAAACTTATATCAATATCCCTTTCTATCATTTGTGATATATCTTTTTCGCGTTGATCGAATATGATATGCTTTAATAGTTCTTTCATAATAATGGGCGCTTTTATTTGCAAAGATATAAAACTTCTCATTATAAACGAGTAAAATTAGGAAAAATTGCTCATTGTAAATGCGTAAAAAAACATAGAACTTCTCATTTATAATGAATGGCAGACGCTAATCTTTAGACAATGTTAATGAGACAGTGACAACAAAATGATGTTTGCATTTTAAATTATTATGCTGTATCTTTGTTACATAACAAATAAAACAGATAACAATGAATCCTCTTGATCTTTTTTTTGGAACTGGTGATGCTGTTAGAATGATTTTTAAACTAGGCTATGTGCCAGAAGAAAGCGAATTTTATGAATTGACTTGTGATCAGTATAAATACTACTTTGAAATTTATGGTCATACTGATGAAAAATTACGTTATGCTGCTTCTCTGTTGCCTTCTATATTTAGTAAAGATACACCTTATTCACGTGACGTGGAACCATAAATAAAAAAACATAATGAGAACTGTAAGTCTGATAACACTGTCTATCCTTATTTGTGCATGCTCTGTCAATAACAAGAATCTTCCTGATGGAATTGAGGTAATACCCGTAGAAATAGATGAAGTCTCGCAGGATGCCTCATCATTTTTAGAGAAAATAGAGATTGTGCCTTTGGAAACGAACGACTCATCTATCTTTCATAGATGTAATAAAGTCATCTACGATCAAAGTTCGGATCTATTTGCAATTTATACCAGTGATCAAATTGTTTTCACGTTTTCGGGAAATGGGCAATATATAGCAAATTCGAAGAAAATGAAAGGACAGGGGCCGGAAGACTATGTAATGGTATTGGATATTAATTTTAATCCTTATTTAAAAGGCATAGACTTGCTAAATCCTTATGGGACAATATATACTTATAGTCCGACATTCGAACTGCTAGCCAAGAGAAAGTTTAAACCGGAATTTCCATTGGAATATTTGATGGCTTTAGATGCTGAAAATTATATTTAAATAGTAATGACTAGTAGAAAAAATAGCTCGTTGATAGAAGTAGTGTATGTGGGAAAAATTATTATGATACTTTTTCTAACTATGTCATCCTGTCAACGACAGGTTTCATGTCATAAAGGTGATATTGAAATTATTGATGTCTTGAATAGAAATCATCCTATAGAAATCAATCTATACGATATTGTGGATAGTGTCAAATACGTTCCATTGGGAACAGGTGAATGTTTATTAAGTGAGATTGAATGCATAAAGAATGATGGGAAATTCTATTTTGTCAAAGATTCAAGAGGGGTATTTGTATTTGATGAAGAAGGATATTTTATTAATGAAGTAGGTCATAGAGGTATAGGGCTGGGTGAATATGTGTATTCGGACAATTTTTATTTAGATCGTGATAATAAATTGGTATGTCTTATCTGTAATTCTGAGAGAAAATTTTACAATATACTTATTTGGGAGCTTATTCTAATACAATTCAATTAGATACCGAAGATGCTAACATTGAGTATGCCATGATGTGTGGTGAAGGAGAGCTTATTGCGTATTATCCGTTACCAAATAATTATTCTCAAAACCAAAGTGAATACAGTGTGTGCAGAATCAAGAATGACTCATTAATTGGTGAAACGCTGTTAAAAGCAAAAGAAATAGGGACTCAAAATATACATTATCCTTTTCTACATTATCAAATAGCATTATTAGATAATCAATATTTTTTTATATCGGTATTGTCGAATGAGCTTTTTGTATATGAGGGAGGTCAAATAATGCCTGGATATTACGTAAATATACCAGAGAATGAGCCAAGTGAGGATTTTATAGAAGAACATAAAGACTTGAATTTTTTTGAATTAGTTGAAACATTGAAAAAAAGTAATATAGGTTTGGGAATCACTGCCATTGAGTCTTCTTCTGATTATTTATTTATGTCAATTAGCAATAAAAGTACGTTGATATGGGATAAAAAAAGATCAATTCAAATATCTGATATTTATGATCCTGATTTGAAACTTTATTCTGATTTACTTTTATCTGGTGGAGTATCAGATGAACATTTAGGTTTTTATTCTGCAGATTTTCTTTGTGCTAACAAGGAGCTTATATTGAAAGGCAATGATAGATCTCTAGCTAAATTGGTTGGAAATTTATTAGAAGATGATAACCCTGTCGTGTATCAATATTACTTCAAGAAAAATGCTATAGATATATTAATTGAAAAATATGGAATTTGATTATAACATTGTTTGTTGAATTCTCTTGTAAAAAAATGCTTTTAATAGAATTACGATCGAAATTGTCAATGCCTGTTTTTTCTTTTTACATTCTAAAAATACAAAAGAAATGATTGCTATTTGGGAACGTGACCAATTTGGATATCCAGTTTGTATTGATGAAAAGCATGTATCTGGATTTTGGAGATGCGGAGGTGAAAGTTGAAGGTTTGCTTAGACAGCCGGAGGGAAGAGAACCGATTCCGGTGAAGAAAGAAGAGAAATAACAGAAGATGCTACAAAAAGATATCAATATTTGAAGAAATCGAGTAATATACTGCTCCCATTACTTAAATTTTTCAATGATGATTATGTTATGTTTATTTGGTAAAGACAGATAGAGGATATGGAAGTCATTTTACGTATAACAGAAAGCAGAAGAAAGTTTTTTTGATCAAAGAAGGGGAGCCTTTTATTATGTATCTCTGTTTTGGCATAGTTGATAATGCTTTGCTCTCAATTTGCAAACCTGATTTTGTTCATAGAGTGGTAGATCGTAAGTTGATGCCGTCTGAGGAAATTCGTAAAATGGAGGCTTTGAAAGAAGATGATAATCCTGTTATATTGAAATGTTATTTGAAACGATGAAGCTAAATTGGTGAATTGTAGGTCGGATAGGTGAAATATATTAGTGTTATTTGAATGGAATTATGTTAAGTGAATATTTTAAACAAATTCTTTTTGTTCATTTATATATGGCGTGTTTCTTTAAAACCAAAGAGGTGTTGGTTTTAAAGAAACGGGGTCTTGGTTTTAAAGGAACGATACTTTGGTTTTAAAGGAAAACTGTCGTTTTCTATGGTGTTGATAATCAATTGTTTATGAAGATGAGATTTTACTCTTCTAAAATAGTAAATTATTCAGTCAAATAGGCTCTGAAAGTGATGATAAAGATGTGACGACATTTATATTATGGACATTAATCTTTTCACAAAATGGCTTTTGCTCTAATTTTAGTAGACTAAATAATATCTTTTTAGAGGAAAAGCTATTGATAGTTGTGAAATATGTTATCTTTGTAGTACAAAACGAACTAAAATAAAGCAAAATGAGACCTAAAAGAATAATACTGTTGTTTGTTATAGCTTGTGTCGGAGGAGTTATATTCTTTTTTGTATGCAAATATACCTATGATTTTAAAGTAGTTAAGCTTAAGGAGAAAGCGCGAAACGCTTTTATTGGGGCGGTTGATCAAGAACTAAGAAACCGGAGTGTTGATGGAGATTGTTCATTTAATTTGGATGCAAAAGCGGCTATGAGTGCTGAAATTCCAGATTCTGTATATTTTGAAGATGAAACAGGGAAACGTTGGTATCGGTTAGATCCCAAGAAGAATCGTATGAATATTACGAATAATTCTACATTACGCGCTTTGCACTCTTTTGCTTTTGGAAAAAAAGAGCTTCTTGCTGATTCTTTGAATGCCGTATGGAACGAGCAATTACGAAAGTCAAATATTTTTCTTGAATCAGCTTTGTGTGTTTCATTAATAAATATAGATGGAAGTATAAAATCACAAAATACATGTTGGAACGAATGGTGTAATTCTTCAAATTTGGTTTTTACTTCTTATATAGGTTATGCTTGTGAGATAGAGATAATAGGATATTTGTGTTATTCAGTGTGGAGTATAATGTATAAGGAAATCTTTCTCTATCTATTATTATATATAGTTTTGGTGTATGGATTTTATAAATCTTTTATAGTTCTTCGTCGTAAGTTGTATTCGTTACCTAATAAAGAAATAATAGAAATAGAGGTTATAAAAGAAGTTCCTGTTGAAGTACCGGTAATTAAGGTAGTGCAGAATATAGATGCCACTATACATTCATATAAATTGAATGAACGTTCTATATTTTATTCGGAACGGAATATTCTAGTAGTTGATGGGGTTGAGAAAAAGATTCAGCCTCAGACTTGTCGAATATTAGAATTATTTTTAGAAGAAAAAGATCATAAATATATGTTGGAATACAGTGTAATAATGGATAAACTATGGCCTGACGGATCAGGTAATACTTTACGAATGCATAAAGCGGTAGATCGTTTACGTGCATTATTTAAAGAAAATGATCTTTCTATAAACATACAGAGGAAAAATAGTGCATATCAACTAATTTTTTGGGAAAACCTTTTTGAACAGGCAAATAATAAAAATGTCGATGAAATGGAGATAATTTGAATTCTTGTTTGATTGTTTATAAAGAAAATATGGTTAGGTCCGAAATGGTCATATCTATTTTTTGCTTATTTTTTGTCTCAGTACTATTTTTGCACTTTTAATTAATCATTTAGTATATAAATAGTATGAAAAAATTGGTTGTTTTTTTGTTTTGTATAGTAGCGATTTTGCTTGTTCAACATTTAGGTTCTGATAAAAATGTGCAAAGTGCTTTGCTTCTCTATAATATAGAAGCTTTAGCTGATGATGAGCATGTTGCTATTACTCAGTGTTTTGGAAAAGGTTCGGTGGATTGTCCTAAATCTCATAGGAAGGTTGAATATGTTTTTGGAGGATATAGTCTTGAGGGGTTATATTAGGCTTTTGCCTCTTTTGCTCCTTATTTCTTGTGGTACGAAGCAGGTGGAATATCCAGATAATGTGTTCTTTTATTCTCAATTTCCACAAGAAAAAGAGTTAAAAGGAGAGATTATAGAGTTGGATTCTATTTTTTTTCGCTATCCATTTCGCGTACGTGTAGAAGGAGATAAGGTCATTGTGATGGATTTGCACGGTATTGATTATTATGCGCATCTGTTTCAATATCCTAGTTTTCGATATTTATCTTCTTTTGGAAGGCGTGGCGATTCACCTGCAGAAATGCTGTCAATAGAAAATATTCGTTTTTACAATCATAATATATGGACATTAGATGCTAATAAAAGAGAATTAATAAGGTTAGGTTTTTCTTCATCCGATGATTTACTACTCCGTGACGAAGTGGTAACATTGGGTGAAGATATTTTAAGACCGCTTGATTTTGCTATATATAATGATACTTCCTTTATTATTCCAGATTATTCAGGTGATAGTCGTTTATGTTGGGTAAACCGTAATGGAATCTCTATGAGCAAGATTGGTACTATTCCATCAGTAAAAAAGAAAGCATTACAAAATGCCCGTCCAGCTTTAGCGCAAGCATGGCGAAGCTTTCTTGATTACAATTCGCATAATAATGTGTTAGCAATGGTAACGCAATTAGGTGAAGTGCTTGAAGTATATAATCTAAAAGATAGTACGTATGTTGTTCGCATTGGTGAAAATGGAGAACCAGAATTTAAAGTAGCTGATGGCTATGGGATACCGACAGGAATTATGGGATTTAGTGATGTGCAAGTTACGGATAGCGCTATTTATACAGTGTTTCACGGTACTTCATTCAAAGATATTGCTCAACAAAGTGGCCGTTTGCCCGATGGAGGAAAGTATATATATGTCTTTGATTTGGATGGTGAACCAC
Source organism: Bacteroides faecis (assembly GCF_020091505.1). Classification (NCBI taxonomy): domain Bacteria; kingdom Pseudomonadati; phylum Bacteroidota; class Bacteroidia; order Bacteroidales; family Bacteroidaceae; genus Bacteroides; species Bacteroides faecis. The sequence continues at coordinate 3,933,617 of NZ_CP081916.1, forward strand.
GATGTAAATATGTACTTGATCATTATGTGTGTGGTATTTCAGTAAATGAAACAACTAAAATGATCATTGCAACAGATGTAAATAGTGACCAACCTATTATTAAGTATCATTTCAAATGAGGAGGATATATTTCATTGGTTGTGGTAGGTAGAGTTTATTCTTGACAGCTATTAGCTAAAATAAGCTCTACCCATCCACTTTAAGGAGATTACCACCACCTCTGTCTTCCGTTTTCGTAGGTGAATATTCTTTCTTCTTTTCCACTGTTATGGCATTTCAACCATAATAATGCGTTAGCAGGTACTTGTTTATATTCTAAATACCAATTTGCCGCCGTCTGTTTGCCAAGTGATTTCCATCCCTCTTTTTCTGTCCAATAAAATAGTTCATATTGATAACCTGGAATAATGCCATTAGTATTACTACGTGGGATTAGTTCTATATGAGTTAGTTGTTGTGGACTTCCTAGGTCGACTGTTAACTGATTAGTAGACATTGTGTAATATTTATTATATTTTCCGTCTTGTAGCATTTCAAGACTAGGGTTGTTTACCATTCCGTCATACAATTGAATGGGTTTTAATAATGTTGTATCCTTATTTTCATCCAATCCTATGAAAGATAATTCAGCAAGACAACAGTCTTTTTCTTCAGGAGCAATAAAACGTATATAACGATATTTTTTTTGGGTGTTAATAGTGATTTTTTGTCTATAATATGGTATACCATTTATTGCTGTAAGACTATCTGCTTTTTTAAAGTCCTTTTGGTTAGAAGCTTCAAAATATCCGCCTTTTAATTTAACAGCATGTGTTGCAGTATAAGAGTAGTAAGTATATTTGGCTGATAAATAGATATTGTTTTTTTCTGTTTTATCTGTATATATATAGTGTACATCCCCTTTTTCATCCAAATAAAATGGTTTTCCTGCTGCTATCATGTGTCTGTTTTCATATATTGCAGGCAAATACATGATATTTCTTCCCATATTTTGAAAGAGTGCCTCTTTATTCTGTTTGATTTCTGAGCATGCGATTGGTATCCATTCGCCCTGTTCAGATACACATAAGTATCCGACATTATGTTCTTGGGTATCCATTTCTATTCGGACATCCGAACAGATAATATATTCGTCTGTTACATCTTTTATACAGAGAGAGAATTCTGGGACTATTTCTCCTACATTAGCTATTTCCAGTATGTGTTTTCTGTCAGGTTGTACGGACCAAGTATGTCTATATACTTTGGGAATCGTTTTTGAGTATTGAACTTCTATACCTTCGGGGAGATCTCCTTTTTTTATATCAAGTGTTTTGCCTTGTAGAAAGGAAGCACTACCGAATAAAACACTTGTGTTTTTTGAACTATTATCGTTTTCCAATAATTCTTCTTGTTTAATAGTGACAACTTTTACTATACCGTGCTTACCGGTGTAGTTTCCCCAATGGGGTACATAGTCCATAGTAGCAGGGATTCCTATAGAGCGAAGAAGCATGGCTCTGTAACGTACTATATCATAGCACCGTCCCATTTGCATGAGATTAACAGCTGACATGTTCATAGAATATGGATAAAGTGATTCTATCCCCCTTTGCGTGCGCAGTGAGATTGCTTGTCTGCTACTTACCCTATTAATATCAGTAATATTTAAATATTTACCTGCCCTTTTTGAATATTCATTGTAAAATTGCGGTCGCCAGTGCTCTATTTGTTCATTCCCTAAACGATAAGGTAGAATATATTCACAAAAAGTATCAAAGTCAATCCCTTTTGCCCATGGATTTGTTTTCCATGCACGATAGGCAAATTCTACATTTTGTATTAAGAAGTTTGCCGTAACAGTACGACTATCCCACTTTATCTCAGTTTTTTCTTGTCGCTGTGTCTTTTCGCAGATGGAGTCCATGATTGATGAAAATAGATCATAATCGGGATATCTTGTCATTCCTGGATTGGTCTGTTGAGTTAATACAGTATCTATTATATTAAAAGCACGATTCATCGTGTCCATTTGTGGGCTATGGTATGCATAATGAGCATACATATCTTTGATTAGGAAGAACATTGCTTTTTGTTTAAGGCTGTCTTTCTCTTGACTGTAGTAAGATAAAGCTTTTTCCAGTTCTCTTTTACGGTCTTCGGCCTGTTCCAGAGTTTGTTGTAACATCTGTTGGTATGAATCAGTGCAGGAGGTGGTATTCATGCCGTAGATCAGTATGCAGATTATATTCAATATATATTTTCTCATGATTTTTTTTCTTATTTTTTATAAATACGTATACCATAGTCATCAATGAGTGGAGGGAAACTAAGCCAAGATTCAAAAGAGTGCTTTCCATCCGACTCATAGCGTACAATATATTTGCCAGGGGCTAATATTGTGTCATATTTTTCAACTCCAATAATTTGTACAGGGATATTGTTTGTCATGGCAGGTTTCCAAATTATCTCTTGTGATTGTTCCTTTATTATCCAGCATTTGTCGGCAAAAACAATAGAATCATTTGTACTTTTATCTTTGGCTATGTATTTACGTCGCTGATTTGAATGAAAAATTGTAATATTGGATTCTTCATTTAGTATAAAATATCGTGAAGCATTCATTCTGTCGGATACATAGTTGATAGCTGTTAATGGAGATGCTTTTAGATAATCACAGGGAAGCGAATGAGGGAACAATGTATCATAAACTTCTTTTAGTTTTTGGTATTCATTATGGTTGTTTATTCTGCTTGCTAGTCTGATATGCGATTGTAATTCTTTTATATATAATGCTATGTATGGTGATTTTCTTTTCTCTTTTAGCTGTAAACAAAGTTTTTCTTTAGACTGATTGAAGTCTATTTTACAATAATTTGGTTCAAAGGTGTTCTTCAATATATCCAATGCAATAGGAGATAGTAGTAAATCTGGATTTCCGTTAGAATCAAAAGGAGATAATCCTTCTTTATTAGGATATATGATAGCGATAGTTTTTCTTAAATCGATGAATTTAATGCATAGAAGTGTCTGGCTTTCGTCAGACATAGAACTCCACAGTACTACATGCTTGTTTAGCCTAAATGTATACCAGCCTGCCAATTGGTATATGTTTTCTACATACCATGTAGGAAAAAGATTGGGAATATCTTTACCTATCGGCATGTATTCTGTAATATTCTGCTCGTCAAAATACGAAGAAATGTATTTAGTCGTAGTCAATATGTTTTTTGTATTCCATGAATGCTTCTCTTCTATCTTTAATGTATTTTTGTAGAAATCGTTATAAGCTTCGGGGAATTGCCTATGAATCAAATGTTTCATATAAAATGATATATTTTCATTATATAGAGGGAGTATTGAAGGCTGGTTCTCGGGAATATGTATAATATCTTTTACCAAGAGTTTTTCTTTGTTTATACTTCGTATAGACATGTAACAACGTAAAAGTGAATCTTCATTTATATGTTCATTTCTTATTTCTTTTGTTAGAATTAGTGGTAGAGATAAAGTTTCTATCCATTTCTCTCCAAGATTAGTTGTTTCATTAAAATTATTTTTAGTCAGAGTTTTATTGTCATCTGTTATAAAATAGTTGTATTTTCTGATTCCATATTCTTTAAATAGTGCTTCTATGTGATCGGTCGATGGAGAACGGTTGGAACATGCGGTACATGTAACAATATAGATATATATTAGCAAAAATAGTATCAAGGATAGAATTTGTTTTTTCATAATATGATAACTTATAGTAAAATAATTGCTGCAAATGTAGTGAATCTTGATATAAATATGCATGGATTATTATGCATATATATGGAAAAACTGGTATGCTTCTAGTTGGTCCGAAATGGTCAGATTTTGTCTTTGGGAATGTTCTTATCATTGCTTATTTTTGTATATATAATTAATTGAGTGAATGCGCTACTCTGCTAATGTGCTATATGGAAGTCTATTTTTTAAGAATTAGAAACTATTCAGCCAAAATATTAATTGATTATCAGTAATTTGAGCAATATATCTTGCTGGCAAATGTGTAACAATGCGTATGCTTTCTTTTGTATTGCTTGTAATTCGTTTAATTTGCTGCATTTTACTGCTAAAACATATAAAATTTGAGCAAAATTACAGAATATTAGACTGAATAGTTACGATTGTGTCTTTGGAAACGAACGACTCATCTATATTTCATAGAGGTACTAATAGTGAAACAAATATCAATAATAAAAGTTGTATAAGAAATAAATGGCACTCCCATTCATTCTTATATATTGTATGAAAATATTGTATTTCATGCGGAACAAAAGATGATAGAAGTAGATGGTGTAAGAAAGAAAATTCCAACTCAGCCTAGTCATTTATTATGGCTCTTTTTAAAAGAAAAGGAAAACGGATACATTTTAAAGGATAATTATAATATGGTAAATTTGTGACCGGATAAAACAGGTACAACATACCGAATTCATAAAACGATAGGGCGTTTACGTCTTTTACTTCAGGAAATGAACAAATCAATAGATATTATAAGAGGGAACGAAACTTATCAATCGTTTCTCTGAAGGAGTCTTGAGTAAATAATGAATACCCCAAAATGTCGATGAAATGGGGAATTTAGAGTTGGTCCGAAATGGTCAGCTCTTTTTTTTGGCAACTCATACCTTGTTTTTTACCTTTGCTTCCATAATTAATCTATTAAACAAAAATAATATGAAAAAGATAGCTGTGTATGTAGAGGCTTTAGATACGGATGTAAATAATGATCAGCCAATAGTTAAGTTCTATTATGGTTAGGGATGAGATAATTAATTTGATTAAAAAGGAGCAAGATGATGAATTGCTAAATCTTGCCGGATTATCGAACATCATCTGCTCCTTAAACTCCACAAAAAAAGGAGGTGAGGCAAAGGTAAGAATAATATGATTTTTAGCAAATAAGTTTTTGCTATTGTTTTAGAAATGTGAGTCTTAATTTATAAAGTAAAATGTTTATTATGAAAAAGAAATTAGTAGCTGTAATCTCATTGTTTGTTATTATTTTAATTGGAGGATATACAGTTTACTCTTCACAGAATAATGTGAAGTTGTCTGATCTGGTCTTAGCTAATGTGGAAGCGTTAGCTGAATATGAATCTCCTGATGTTGAAATTACTTGTAATGGGAAAAAAAATACTCCTCCTGGTAGATGCTGGCATCAGTATGATGATTGTGATTTAGGGTGGTTTCATCATCCTGAAGATTGCCGATTTTCTGGTAGTATGAGTGATACTTGTCTTACTCCTTGCGAGTAGAAGTATAGATTTTGTGAGACTGACTAGAAAGAAGAGCTTTTGATAATTCTACTTTTTACTTTTGTCTGTAAATCAGAATTATTGGACTTTCTAGTCAGTTCCTATATAAAAATGTGATACAATGAAAAAAATAAGTGTAATAATCTTGGCAATTGTTATTGTTGCGTGTACTGCAAGTAATAAAAACGTACCAGATGGAGTTGAAATAGTACCCGTAGATGTGCATAAAGTTTCTAAAGATGCTTCATCTTTTTTAGAAAAAATAGAGATTGTTCCTCTAGAGACCAACGACTCATCTATCTTTCATAAATGTAATAAAATCATTTATAATAAAAGTATGGATATGTATGCTCTTTATACTAGTGATCAATTTGTTTTTACTTTTTCTGGTAATGGAAAATACATTGATAATTCGAAGAGAATGAATGGTCAGGGTCCTAAAGAATACAATATGGTATTAGACATTAATTTTAATCCTTATTTAAAAGGGATTGATATGCTCAATCCATATGGAACAGTATATACTTATAGTCCGACATTTGGACTTTTATCTAAGAGACAATTTAAACCAGAGTTTCCTGTAGATTATCTGATGGCGCTAGATTCAGATAATTATATTTTCAATCATCCTTTTGTATGGACAAATCAAGAAGTATCGTTTATTGACTTAAAAACGCAGCAATCAGTCAATGCTAATTATGAAGGAACTATTTCTGGAAACACAATGAGTAATGATTGTTTTTATCGTATAGGTGAGCATTTTTATTTTGTACCATTTGGAGTAAATTATTATTTTTATCAAATAGATGCGAAAGAAAAGAAACTTACCCCGATTATATATCTTGATATGGGAGATGCTGAAGTCAAGGCTGATGGTTTACCTGGACGGGCAGTAGGAAAGAGGAATAGTTCTGATGAAGAAAAAAGAGAAATTACAAAAGAGGCTACAGAGAGATATTTATTTTTGAAATATTCTTCACAGAAGCTTTTGCCGGTACTTAAATTTTTCAATAATGATTATGTGTATGTTTATTTAACAACGACCGATAGAGGATATGGAAGTCATTTTATTTATAACAGAAAAATAAAAGAAGGTTTTCTAGTAAAAGATGGCAAGCCTTTCATAATGTATCCTTGTTTTGGGATAGTTGATAATGTATTACTTTCTATTTGTCAACCTGATAGGATATCTGAAGTTGTAGTTCGTAAATTAATGGCACCTGACGAAATACAAAAGATGGAGCAATTGACAGAAGATGATAATCCTGTAATAGTAAAATATTATTTAAAAAAATGATACGTTTAATAAGTTTGTTGTTTGTAACTATATTACTAACTTCATGCAAGGAGTCGAGGGTAGATAAAATAACACGTTTAGTTAATGAGTGGAGTGGAAAGGCGATTCGATTTCCTGATAATATGTGCCTAACGTCTTATGCTAATGATACAGTTATAATGAAATATGAAAGAGAAAAACTCCCTTATACTATATTGAATTATGTGGATACAATTGGTTGTATGAGCTGTAAGTTGCAATTACCAAGATGGAAAGAGATGTTAGAAGAAATAGATTCTGTTTACCCCAATAAGGTGAACTGTTTAATGGTATTCTATCCAAAGGGGAAAAGAAAGTTTATTAAACATTTAAGAGATAACCATTTTGATCGCTTTGTGTTTATAGATGAAATGGATTCTTTAAACAGAATGAATAATTTCTTACATGAAGAGCATTTATGTACATTTCTTCTCGATAAAAATGATAAAATTATAGCAATTGGAAATCCAATACTTAACTATAATGTAAAGAAAATGTATTTAGATATTATTTCGGGAAAAACGGTATTATCATCTTATGATAAGCAGCTTTTAACTGATGTATCCATATCAAAAACAAAAATAGACTTAGGTACTTTTTCTTGGAATGATGCACAAGAAGTCGAGATACAGATTTCTAATGTGGGGAAAAATACATTAGTGATGAATGATGTGATAACTTCTTGTGGTTGTATTTCGGTAGAATATTCTAAGGAACCGATTCAGTCTAATAAGGTTTTAAGTATGAAAATAAAATATAAAGCTGAACATCCTGAACATTTTGATAAGACAATCACTATATATTGTAATATAAAGGATGCACCGCTTCGATTGAAGATAAGTGGAAATGCTGAATAAATAGTATTGAAGAGATATGGCCAAATTTTGGAAATATATTCAACATGTTGTTATAGTAGTATTGATTATAGAACTAGGATGCTTTATTGTAGGCAAAGTGTTTTCCAAGGAAGAGTCTATATCTTCTTTGGAACTTGCTTTGCGTATAGCAAAAGGTAATCGCACAGAACTTGAGAAAGTACTTTATTATTATCAGCAGGATGCTACTGATAGCCTGAAATATAAGGCTGCATGTTTTTTGATAGAAAATATGCCATATCACTCCTATACACATGGAGAACAATTGGAAAAATACAAAAAGTATTATGCGTGGCTGAAGGATAGTCATGGAAAAACTCCTGAAGAAGTAGCGGACTCTGTGAAAAAAACATTTGGTCCAATTGGACAGTTAGATAAAAAATATGATTTGCTGGAAGTCGATTCAGCTTATTTGTGCAATAATATTGAGTGGGCTTTTAAAGTTTGGCGTGAACAACCGTGGGGAAAGAATATATCTTTCGAAATGTTTTGTGAGTATTTGTTGCCTTATCGTATTGATGATGAGGTATTAGCCTATTGGCGTGAAATGTATTATGATAAATATAATCAGCTGTTGGATTCATTAAAGACGTCTGATTCGTTAGATATGGAAGATCCGGTAGTAGCTGCAAATTACTTAATAAATACATTACCTGATAAGTGGCATTATTATACTTCAACTACTCCTTACTCTTTCGGGCATATCGGACCTGAATATGTACAATGCCTGTCAGGAACCTGTCGGGAAGTGACTGATTTTACTGTATATTTATTTCGAGCCTTGGGAATTCCTTGTACAATTGATTTTGTTCCTGTACGTAGCTATGTTAATGCCGGGCATTTTTGGTTGGTAGCCTGGGATAAAACAGGTGAAGCATATATGGCTAATTTCCCGGAGAATCTGGGAATGGTTCGCAAAAACTGGTGGTATCGTTGGGATGATAGTCCAAAAGTGTATCGATATACTTTTGATATAAACAAAGAATTATATGAGCAAATGGCGAAATATAATGAAAAGGTATATCCATTTTGGAGTTTACCGAAATTTAGGGATGTTACTTATGAATATGCTTATTCTTTTGAAAAAGAATTAGTCATTCCATTGGAAAAACTTTATAGGAATAAGAGTAGTGGGAGAATAGCTTATCTATGTGTTACTAATAGAAATAACTGGATACCGATTGATTGGACTGAATACGATGCGGGACATCTGGTTTTCCGAAATGTACGAAAAGGTACGCTAATGAGGGTGGCTACTTATGAGAATGGTACTTTGAACTTTTTGACTGATCCTTTTTATGTGGATAAGCAGAAGAATGAACAGCATTATTTCTCTGTCGAAGGAGATACACAAGATGTGGTATTGTATGCTAAATGTAATATAGATGGAGAAAATATATTTCGTGATCGAATGATAGGGGGTGTTTTTGAAGGCAGTAATCAATCGAATTTTGCAATAAGGGATACTTTATTTATCATACAAAGTAAGCCTGATCGTTTGAATACGACAGTAAGAAGTTCGACAAATAAAGAATATCGTTATATCAGATATGTAGGTCCTCCCGGAGGATTATGTAATGTGGCTGAAGTCGCATTTTATGAAAAAAATGATTCTGCAGCCTTGTTTGGAAAAATAATAGGGACTCCCGGATGCTATCAGCATGATGGAACGCATGAATATACAAATGTGTTTGATGGAAAAACGTGGACTTCTTTTGATTATTTCAAATTTACCGGAGGATGGGCAGGACTTGATTTGGGTAGGAAGGTGCAGATAGACCGTATTGTCTATACTCCCCGCAACAGGGATAATTATATTCGTCCTGGTGATATCTACGAGTTGTATTATTGTGACCGATACTGGAAATCCGCCGGAAGAATCAAGGCTACAGTTGATTCATTAGTATATAGAGGAATTCCTCGAAATGCACTTTTGTTCTTACGTAATCATACGCGTGGCGTAGATGAAAGAGTTTTTGTTTATGAAAAGGGAGAGCAACTATGGAAATAAGACTTACAATTAAACTTGTTATATTGTGGAAAACAATCATTTTATTAGGAATAATTGTCTTGCTATCTGCTTGTTTCCATTCGGAGAAGGAGGCTGTACCTTCTATTGGTATTGTTCCTGATGAACATATGTTGCTGGCTATTACTCCTGATTTCTCTATAAAAATGGCGGGAGATGCATTGAATAAACATTATCTGCGATTGAAGTCTGGAAAGCTATTTCCAGTGATAGGAATTTTACGGATAGATGGTAGGACTTATCGTTTTATGGGAGGAGATTCTTTACGTATATCTCCTATAGCTCCTCTTGCAAATGACAGTGTCGGATGGTCGGGGAAATATTCTTATTTGTTTCCTGGAAAAGGGTGGGAGCAAAAGGAATATGATGATTCTTTTTGGAAAGAAGGAAATGGTGCTTTTGGACCTGTAAAAGGTAATTCAAATATTCGTACCGCATGGGGAGCGGAAAATATATATGTCCGCAGGCATATTAAGATTGACAATAAAGATACTTTAGAAGGGCATAAAATTTATGTCTGTTATATTTGCGATGATCAGATAAAACTTTTTTGGAATGGAGATTTTTTCTCTGAAAAAGGAATAACATATCAAACACAATGTGAACGTTTAACAGATGAAGCTATTGCTCATATTTGTAATGGAACAAATGTTTTGGCAGCTTATGGACGTAACACAGGAGGCCCCGCATTGTTGGATTTTGGTCTGTATATTGAAAATAAAACTTACAGTGAAGCAGATACGGTCCTATTGAAACAAATAGATATACAAGCTACTCAAACTCACTATGTATTTCAATGCGGGGATGTAGAACTTCAGATTGATTTTGTTTCACCTTCTTTGTCGGAGATGTGGAATATGACAGGGTGGCCTGTCGGTTTCCTTTCCTATCAAGTTCGTACAGAAGATAAAAAGGAGCATACGGTAGAAATTTTGTTCGATGTGGATATGGAATGGATGTTTGGCAAGAGGAAGATTGACAGTTGGGTTGAACAAGAGTGGCGGTTTGTCAAGTCTGATAGTTTATATTTAGGTATGACGGCGGATGAAACAACGTTTTCATGCGATGATAGTCATGTTGTTTTGTCTCAAAAACTGTGTGCAGAAAATGGAAATAAAGGCATATTGTTAATAGGATGTGGAGAAGGACAGAGGATACAATATGTTGGTGAGCGTTTACAACCTCTTTGGAATAGCAATAGAACTGGAGAGGTTAAAGAATTAATGATGGCTGTTGGAAACAAGTATCAGAAACTAAGGGAAGAATGTGATAAATTGGATAAACTGTGGAATAATAAGGCATTTCAAGTGAGTGATAAGACATTTGCTGAACAGATTCTTCCTTCTTACCGTAATTTTATATCTTCCCATAGGTTTGTGTTATCTTCGGATCATAAGTCATTCTGTTTTGGAGATACTTTGGGTAATGTCAGAGAAATATATAAGAATTTTCCTGTCTTGTTATTTTTTAATCGTGTTGATTGGATGAAAAGTTTATTAAATCCGATATTCGAATATTGTGAAGATGAGCGTTGGAAAAGGAAATATCCACCTTATGATATAGGCTTATATCCGGTTGCAAGTAAACAAGTAAAAACAGATAATTGTGCAGAGGAAGCTGCTGCTAATATGTTAATGATGATGTTAGCCATTGTAGAGGCAGAACAAAATTTCAGTTATGCTGAATTGCATTGGGAACACTTGTGTTTATGGGCAAATTATCTGAAAGAGAGGATGGCAGAAAATGCTTCTCCTTCTATTGAATTATTGGATGGAAATGACGAACACGTAAAGTGTGTACTGGGATTGATGGCTTATCGTAAATTGATTCAACTAAAAGATGCGTATGAGTAGGGTGAAGAAAATTCTAGCGATAATAGAGAATTTACTATTCTTACTATTCTGTATTATAGTAATTCTATTTTTGATACAGCTATTCTGTTTTACCTCGTTTAAAATTCCATCGGATTCTATGGAACCTGCATTAAAAGATGGAGATAGAATATTAGTTAATAAAATGATAAAGGGGGCCAGATTATTTAACGTGTTCGCTGCTTTGGATAACAAAGACGTTACTATTTTCCGGATACCGGGGTTAGGTAGTTTTAAGAGAAATGATGTACTGGTTTTTAATTTCCCTTATCAGATGAATCGGTGGGATAGCATCCGGATGAACGTAATGCAGTATTATGTGAAGCGTTGTATAGCTTTGCCTGGGGATACATTGGAAATCAGAGGAGGATTTTATAAAGTGCGTGGATGTCACGAACAGTTGGGAAATTATAAAGCTCAGCAATATCTTGCCAAACTACAGCAACCGGAAAAACAAGGAATCGTAGTGGGAACATTTCCTTATGATGGAAGCTTAGGGTGGAATATTCGGGAGTTCGGACCATTACCTATCCCGCAAAAAGAGCAGATAGTAGTAATGAACCGTACTAATTATTTATTATACAGGCAGTTGATTGCTTGGGAGCAAAAGAAAAAAATACACTTAAAAGAAGAGCAGGTATTTATGGGAGATAGTCTTATTCATCAGTATTGCTTTAAAAAGAACTATTATTTTGTATCGGGGGACAATATGGCTAATTCGCAAGATTCCAGATATTGGGGAATGTTGCCGGAAGAATATATTGTAGGCAAAGCTACCCGTATTTGGAATTCAAAAGAAAAGTATACTGATCAGGTACGTTGGGAGCGGATTTTAATGAAGATCAAATAAAATAGGAGATAACAGAAAATGTTATTACAGAATAAATATAACGTTCATTTATTGATGCTGTTCGGAGTCATTGCGATTTTGAGCGTGGTAACTGTTTCGTCTTATACTATTGCGGTCGGAGATATGGCTTATCAGAAGCTATATTGGGGGCGTATGGCTATTGTGTTTGTAATATGTAGTCTTATTTCTTTATGTTTAGACAAAAGAGGAGGAAATACATTTTATTTATCAGTCGTTTGGTCTCTTATTCTATTAGGTGGAGTTGAGGCTGTTTGGGGATTATGGCAGATATACGGTTTAGCTGTTTCCAATCATTCATTATATGCGCTTACAGGCTCCTTTTACAATCCGGGACCTTATTCTGGATATTTAGCGATGGTATTTCCGATTTGTTTGAGTGAATGGTTGAATTTGAGAAAAGTAGAGAAACATACTTGGGTAGAGCGGGGTAAATATTATATGGCCTTAGGAGTATTGTTGTTAATTCTTTGTGTTTTACCGGCAGGTATGAGCCGTTCGGCATGGATAGCCGTTGCGGTTTCTGGAATATGGGTATATGGTATACACTGTTCATGGGGAACTCGTTTAAGAAAGATAGGTAAGAGGTATAAGAAAAGGGTATTTCTGGCTATGATAACAGCAGGAATAGTGCTGATAATAATTAGTTATGCTCTTTTTCAATTAAAAGTAGGTTCGGCTAATGGCCGTCTGTTAATTTGGAAAGTGAGCGCTATGACTGTTGCGGAAAAGCCATTTTTAGGACATGGTATTGGAAACTTTGCATCGGCTTATGGAATGGCTCAGGAAAATTATTTTGCTAGAACAGAGTTTACAGCTACAGAGGAACAGGTAGCCGGAAGTCCTGAATATGCTTTTAATGAATATCTGCAAATAGCTGTAGAATATGGAGTTTTATTTCTATTGGTTGTGTTGTTGATTATTAGCTTTTGCCTTTGGAAAGGGATAACTGAAAAAAAAATAAGTGCGTGTGCAGGTTTGATTTCTGTTTTAGTTTTTGCATTTTCGTCTTATCCGATGCAAATACCCGGATTTGCGATAGCATTTTATTTTTTGCTGGCTGCTTGTGTGGTAGGAAAGTCACGAATACATATTTATCTTTTTACTGTAATGATTGCTCTGTTGGGAAGTTACTATTGGAAATATAATCAGTATAATGCCTGTGAAGAATGGCTTAGATGTAAAATGTATTATAATATAGGTGCATTTCGTTTAGCCAAAGAGGGGTATGAGAAAATTTATCCGGAATTGAATGACCGGGGAGATTTTTTGTTTGAGTATGGTCATTCTTTACATAAGTTGAAAGAATATGATCATTCTACGGAAGTTCTGAAAGAAGCAATGATGCATAGTTGTGATCCTATGATTCTGAATATAATAGGAAAGAATTATCAGGCTACAGGAGAATATGAGAAAGCCGAAGAATATTTCATACGATCTACTCATCGGCTTCCGGGACGGATTTATCCGTATTACTTGTTAGCGAAACTTTATGTGGAACCGGAATATCGACATCTGGAGAAATTAAAACAGGCGGTTCAGATTGTATTGACGAAGGAACCGAAAGTGCAATCTACTGCAATAAAGGAGATGAGAGAAGAAGTGAAGAAACTTATAAAGAAATAATTTGATAATGATAATGTTTTCTAAATATCAGAATTTGATTTTGTGGAGTGATTTACTGTTTTCGCAGTATTATTTAAATAATCATCCTGTATCTCTTTTTATTTAGAAAGAAATATGTATTTTTGAGTGTGTAACTAACAAAATAAAAAATGAACAAACACAAGTTAGCATGGATCTGTCTGTCTTCTGCATTGATTATGATGACAGCTTGTAGCGGCAAGAAAAATATGGAGGATGAATCGGAAAAGGGTGTTTCCACCGTTCTTCCTATGTCTAAAAATGAGGTGACTGTAGAAATACTGAAAAGAAAGGCATTTAATCACGAACTAATGAGTAACGGCAAGATCAGTGCCCGTGGCAAAGCCGATCTACGCTTTGAAACCAGTGAAGTCATCGCCCATATCTATGTGAAGAATGGCGATCGTGTACAGAAAGGGCAGAAGCTGGCTGATTTGGATAAATTCCGTCTGGAGCAGAAATTGTCTCAGTCTGAAGATGCTTTATTGAAAGCCGAACTGGAATTGAAAGACGTACTGATCGGACAGGGGTATTCTCCTGACGATTTTAATAAAGTTCCTGTCGAAACGATGAAAATAGCCAAAGTAAAAAGTGGTTATGAGCAATCTAAATCCCAATATGAACTGGCGAAAAGAGAGATGGAACATGCTACATTGATTGCTCCTTTTGACGGCGTGGTAGCCAATTTATTTTCAAAGCCCTATAATCCGGCAAATACTTCTGAAGCATTCTGTACTATTATTGATTCCAAAGGAATGGAAGCTGATTTCACGGTGCTGGAAAATGAACTTGCTTTTATCAAGGTAGGAGATAAAGTGGTAATTACTCCTTATGCCGGTGGGGGAGCATTTGAAGGAAGTGTCTCTGAGATTAATCCGTTGGTGGATGCCAATGGTATGGTGAAAGTCAAGGCTGCGGTAAATGCGGGAGGAAAGCTGTTTAGCGGTATGAATGTAAAGGTAAGTGTCCGCCGTTCATTGGGAGAGCAATTGGTTATTCCCAAAACAGCCGTCGTATTGCGTTCCGGCAAACAAGTGGTATTTACCCTGAAAGAGGGCAAGGCTATGTGGAATTATGTAAATACAGGATTGGAGAATGCAACGGAGTGTGTGGTCTCCGATAGGTCGCAGAAAGGTATTGAGGATGGTCTGCTGGAAGGAGATACGGTTATCGTCACCGGAAACTTGAATTTGGCGCATGAAGCGGAAGTTGATGTAAAATGAATAATTAAGAATTAAATAATGAATCTATGATAAAATTCTTAATACAGCGTCCTATTGCCGTATTGATGGCCTTTACCGCCTGTTTCATTATCGGGGTAGTGACGTACTCTACGCTGCCTATATCGCTGCTTCCCGATATCGCTATTCCTGAAATTACGGTACAGGTATCTTCTGCCAATACCTCTGCCCGGGAATTGGAAAATACGATTGTCAAACCTTTGAGGGGGCAATTGATTCAAGTTTCTACCCTGAAGGATATTCATAGTGAATCGAGAGATGGGGCGGGCATTATCCGCTTGTCATTTGAATATGGAACGAATACCGACCTTGCCTTTATCGAGGTAAATGAGAAGATAGATGCCGCCATGAACTATCTTCCGAAAGAGGCGGAACGTCCGAAGGTAATCAAAGCGAGTGCAACGGATATTCCCGTATTCTATCTGAATCTGACACTGAAGAATGACAGTGCTTACGGAGCTACGGAACAGCACTCCTTCCTTGAATTGTGTGAGTTTGCCGAGTCTGTCATTAAGCGCCGGATAGAGCAGCTTGAAGAAGTTGCCATGGTGGACGTGACCGGAATTTTGGAACGGCAGGTACAGATTGTGCCCGACAAGGACAAGCTCGCCATGATGGGACTCTCCATTGGAGATATCGAATCGGCTTTATCCTCTAATAATGTGGAACCGGGCAGCATGACAGTGCGAGACGGGTATTATGAATACAATATTAAATTCTCGACATTGCTGCGTACGGCGGAGGATGTGGAAAATATCTATCTGCGTAAGGGCGACCGCATCGTACAGTTAAAAGACTTCTGCAAAGTAAGCGTCGTACCCGTAAAGGAAAAAGGAGTATCCCTGTCCAATGGAAAGCGAGCGGTGAGCCTTGCCGTCATCAAACAGGCGGATGAGAACATGGATAAGATGAAGCAGGCGCTGGTAGGCACGATGACCTATTTTCAGTTAGTATACCCGGAGATTGATTTCAGCATCAGCCGTAATCAGACGGAACTGCTGGACTATACCATCTCTAATCTGCAGCAGAATCTCTCTCTTGGTTTTCTCTTTATTTGTCTGGTAGCGGTTCTGTTTCTGGGAGATGTAAAGTCTCCGCTGGTTATCGGACTTAGTATGGTGGTATCCATCGTGATCAGCTTTGTCTTTTTCTACCTTTGCAATATGTCTCTCAATATCATTTCACTTGCCGGATTGATCCTGGCATTGGGAATGATGATTGACAGTTCGATTATTGTGACCGAGAATATATCGCAATACCGTGAACGGGGATACTCCTTGCGCCGTGCCTGTGTGACGGGAACCAGTGAAGTGGTCACCCCCATGCTGAGTTCTTCTCTGACGACTATTGCTGTCTTTGCCCCACTGATTTTTATGAGCGGTATTGCAGGCGCTATTTTCTTTGATCAGGCTTTTTCTGTCACTGTAGGACTAATGGTGTCTTATCTCACCGGTATCATGCTGCTTCCCGTGCTTTATCTGCTGGTTTACCGGACAGGTGTCCGCACCCGGAAATGGAAGTGGCTTTCTTTCAAATTTAATAACCCGATCAAGGATCACACGCTGGACCGCTTCTATGATGCGGGTGTTGACTGGGTATTCCGCCATAAAACGTTCAGTGTACTGTTCTGTGTGATTTCCATTCCGCTTTGTGTATTCTTCTTTTTCTTTATAGACAAAGAACGGATGCCCGATATCGAGGAAAATGAACTGATCGCCCGGATAGAATGGAATGAGAATATCCATGTGGATGAAAACAAACGACGGGTGGATGAACTTTTCAAGGAACTGAAAGATGAAGTACTGGAGCAAACAGCCTCTATTGGCAGACAGGATTTCATCCTCAATCGGGAAAGGGAACTGTCTTCTTCCGAAGCGGAACTTTATTTCCGTACGGAGACTTCCGACGCTATTGCTCCTTTGGAACAGACGGTATACAGGAAACTGAAGGAGCGTTATCCGCTGTCTGTCATCTCTTTCTCTCCGACGGAAACGGTCTTTGAGAAACTCTTTGTGACGGGTGAACCGGATGTGGTGGCGGAATTTTACACCCGTAATAAAGCGGAAGCCCCCAAAGCGGAAGCAATCCGCAGCGTGGAACAGGAACTGGGACGAAAAACCGGAATCAATCCGACAGGTATCGCCTTCGAAAACCAGTTGAATCTGAGTATCAGTAAAGAGAAACTCTTGCTCTACCGTGTTTCCTACAACGAACTGTATCGGGTATTGAAAACGGCTTTCCGGGAAAACAGTGTGACGATGCTGCACTCTTATCAGCAATATTTGCCGATCAACATTGCCGGGGATGAAAAGACTGTGAACGAGGTGTTGCAGGAAACACTGGTGCAGACGCAACCGGACAACCGTGGGAATGTCGATTTTATCCCGCTTCGGGAATTGATCAACGTAGCTCCCGCCGAAGACTTGAAAAGTATTACTTCCGGACGTAATGGCGAGTATGTCCCGTTCGACTTTTACGGCGTGCAGGATGCGAACCGGCTGATGCGTGAAGTGAAACAGGTGGCGGAGGAAACAGGGGACTGGGATACGGGCTTCTCCGGCAGTATCTTCTCCAACAAGGAGATGCTGGATGAACTGGTCGTGATCCTGTTGATCTCACTGCTGCTGATGTATTTCATTCTTGCCGCACAGTTCGAGAGTTTTCTGCAGCCGTTGCTGGTACTGGCGGAAATCCCGATTGATGTGGCATTTGCTTTACTCTTGCTCTGGATATGCGGGCATACGCTGAATCTGATGTCTGCCATCGGTCTGATTGTGACCTGTGGTATTGTAATCAATGACTCTATCCTGAAACTGGATGCGATCAATGAACTGCGCAAGGCAGGCGTTCCTTTGCTGGAAGCTATTCATGAAGCAGGCCGCAGGCGTCTGCGTCCGATTATCATGACTTCGCTGACGACCATCTTTGCCATGGTGCCGTTGCTGTTCTCCTCGGATATGGGATCGGAACTGCAAAAGCCGTTGTCTATCGCCATGATAGGCACGATGTCCATCGGTACGGCGGTCAGCCTCTTTATCATACCGCTGCTTTACTGGTTTATCTATCGGGGAAAAAGCGGGAATCACAAACCAAATGAAAAACATGTTGAATTATGAAGAAATCATCCGTTCTTTTTGTATTGATGGCAGCATCGGGGATATGTTTCTCTTCAGTATATGCCCAGAAACGTCTGGTGCTGGACTTGAACCAGACTATCGCTTTAGCTAACGACAGTTCGCTGGAGTCATTCCGCACACAAAATATGTATCTGTCCGGTTATTGGGAATACCGGACGTACCGGGCAAACCGTTTGCCGAGTCTGACAATGGACCTTACCCCGGCACAATATAACCGGGATATCACGAAACGTTATGATTCGGGACAGGACCTGGATGTCTACCGTACGCAACAGTCATATTATGCCTATGGAGGATTAAGTGTCCGTCAAAATCTGGACTTGACCGGAGGTACGTTCTATCTGGAGTCGAACCTTGCCTATATGCGTAATTTCGGGGATAATAGTGCGACGCAGTTTACCAGCGTCCCGATACGGCTCGGTTATTCGCAGAGCCTGGTCGGGTATAATCCTTTCAAATGGGACCGGAAGATCGAACCGCTGAAATACGAGCGTGTGAAAAAGGAATTTCTTTATAATGTGGAAAAGGTTTCGGAAACGGCGACGAATTATTTCTTTTCGCTGGCGATGGCGCAGGCGGAATACAAACTGGCAAAGGAGAACCTCGCATCTACGGATACTTTGTACCGCATCGGACAGCAACGGCACCGGATCGCCGCTATTTCACAGGCGGACCTGTTGACTTTAAAGCTGGATAAAGTGAATGCACAGAATACATTGCAGAATAGGGCAAGCGCCTTGAAACGGGCAATGTTCTCACTGGCATCTTTTCTGAATCTGGATAAGAATACCCAGATCGAACTGGAGCTTCCTTCACGCCCAAGTATGATGGAGATTCCGGTGGATGAGGCTTTGAGATGGGGAAGGAGCAATAATCCGCAGTTGCTGGAACTGAAGCAGAATGTACTGGAAGCGGAGCGGAATGTGGACAGAACAAAGAAGGAATCCCGTTTCAATGCCAGCGTGAATGCCAGTATCGGTTTCAACCAGGTGGCGGAAAACTTCGGAGATGTGTATCATAAACCGATGCAGCAGGACTTGGTAGCGGTCAGCGTATCTATTCCGCTGCTGGACTGGGGCGTTCGTAAGGGCAAATACAACATGGCACGGAATAATCTGAATGTAGTGAAGATTTCGGCACGTCAGGATGAGATCAGTATTGAGGAGGAAGTCATCATGACGGTGAGTGATTTTAATATCCAGCAGCAGTTGATTGCCAGTGCGGAAGAAGCGCTGGACCTGGCGATACTGGCTTATAATGAGACAAGGCAACGTTTTATTATCGGTAAAGCGGATATTAATAGTCTGACGCTTTCGCTCAACAGGCAGCAGGAGGCGCAGCGCAACTACATTTCTGCCTTGCAGAACTACTGGCTGAATTATTATAAAATACGTCGTCTGACTTTATTCGATTTTGCTACGAAGCTTTCTCTTTCGGATCGTTTCGACTTTAATGGAGGGAGACTGATCAGATAGTAATTTCTTTTGGGATATAGACAAATGAATCATGCAAGATATAGGTTCTGAAATTAAAAAGTCATCAAAGGCTTCCGCTTTTACGCTCATTGTCGCTTTTATCAGCGTGGCGTTGGTCGGGCTGGCACTTGTTCCGTTGCTGCCGGTGAAGCTGAATCCGTCACGGACCTTACCCGGATTTTCTGTATGGTTCGGCATGGGAGGGACTTCGGCGCGTGTCGTGGAGATGACGGCTACCAGCAAACTGGAGGCGATGCTTGCCCGTGTCAAGGGAATACAAAGCATATCTTCGACTTCCGGCAATGGCTGGGGAAGTATAAATGTGAGTCTGGACAAGCATGCAGATGCGGCTGTCGCACGTTTTGAGGCTTCGACCATCATTCGTCAGACTTGGCCGGAATTGCCGGCGGGAGTTAGTTACCCGTACATTCAGATGGCAAGTCCGGAGCAGAAAAGTCAGGGACCTTTTATCGCATTCACGATTAATGCGCCTGCCACTCCCAGTCTGATTCAGAAGTATGCGGAGGAACATATAAAGACACGCCTTGCGCAGCTTCCGGGAATCTATAAGATAAACGTCAGCGGAGCCACACCGATGGAATGGCGTCTGGAGTATGATTATGAGCAGTTGCGTGCGTTGGGGGTGAGTACGGATGAAATTAGTCAGGCAGTCGGTCTGCATTATCAGAAAGAGTTTCTGGGGACTTATGATGTGGAACAGGCGGCTTCGGGCAAGGAGTGGATTCGGTTGGTGCTGATGCCCGAACATGATAACCGGGAGTTTGACGCCGGGCAGATACAGGTGAAAGTGAAGGATGGGAGAATCATCCGCTTGGACGAACTGGTGAAGGTCGTCCGTATGGAAGAGCAGCCTCAGAGTTATTACCGGATCAATGGGTTGAATTCGATTTATCTGTCTGTTGTCGCTGAAGAGGCAGCTAATCAGCTGGAACTGAGCAAAAAGGTACAGGCGTGCATGGATGACATCAGACTGTCGCTTCCGGCAGGATACGAGATTCATACCAGTTATGATACTACAGAGTTTATACATGACGAGCTGAACAAGATTTATTTGCGCACGGGAGTGACGGTGGCTATCCTGCTCTTGTTTGTACTGCTGATTACTTTCAGCCCCAAATATCTGTTTTTGATTGTCACCAGTCTGACCGTGAATATGGCAATAGCCGTTATCTTTTACTATGTCTTCGGACTGGAAATGCAGTTATATTCTTTGGCGGGTATCACGGTTTCACTGAACCTGGTGATTGATAATACGATTGTGATGAGTGATCATTATCTTCGATGTAAAAACCGGAAGGCGTTCATGTCTGTATTGGCGGCTACACTGACAACAATGGGAGCGTTGGTCATCATCTTCTTTCTGGACGAGAGGATTCGTCTGAATCTGCAGGATTTTGCCGCAGTGGTGATGATTAATCTGGGAGTTTCATTATTGGTTGCTCTGTTCTTTGTACCTTCTTTGATTGACAAAATCGGGTTGAAACGACGCAGGAAGTCTTCTCTGACCGGAGTGAAGAGAAAATGGAAAATGGGGAATACCCGTTTCTTTAGATGGCTGCGTTCGAAGATGCGAAGGGGACCGGTCTACTTTAGTCGTTTCTACAGGTGGCTGATACAGAGGCTTTGCCGCTGGAGAGTGGCGGTTTGCCTGCTACTGTTGCTGGCATTCGGATTACCGGTCTTTCTGTTGCCGGAAAAGGTGGATGGGGATGGCAAATGGGCAGAGATTTATAATAAGACACTGGGCACTCCCACCTATAAGGAAAAGGTGAAACCGATAGTGGATAAAGCGTTGGGAGGAAGCCTGAGATTGTTTGTGCAAAAAGTATATGAGGGCAGCTACTTTACCCGGAATGAGGAGGTAGTACTTTATGCCAACGCCAATTTGCCGAATGGCAGTACGCTTGAACAGATGAATACGCTGATCAAGCGGATGGAAACTTATCTGAGCGAGTTCAAGGAGATCAAGCAGTTTCAGACATCGGTGGAAAGTGCCCGCCGGGCATCTATCAGCATCCATTTCACCAAGGAAAATCAGAAAAGCGGGTTTCCGTATACGCTGAAAGCTAACATGATCAGCAAGGCACTCCAACTGGGAGGAGGAGACTGGAGTATTTATGGATTGCAGGATCAGGGATTCAGTAACAATGTGCGCGAGAATGCGGGATCATTCCGGGTGAAAATGTACGGATATAATTATGATGAACTTTATAGCTGGGCTACCAAACTAAAAGAGGTATTGTTGTCTCATCGTCGTATCAGGGAGGTGACGATCGGCTCCAATTTCTCGTGGTGGAAGGATGATTATCAGGAATTTTATTTTGATCTGGATAAGCGACGGATGATTGGAGCAGGGGTCGGAGCCGGAGAACTCTTTGCAGCCATCCGACCGATATATGGACGGAATCAGGAGATTGGTTCTGTGGTCACTGAAGACGGCACGGAAAGAATCAAACTCTCTTCCCGGCAATCGGGGCAACGGGATATATGGGCTATGCAGTATGATCCTTTCAGTGTAGGCGAAAAAGAGTATAAACTGGCAGAACTGGCTAAAGTGGAGAAGGGACAGATGCCACAGGAAGTGGCAAAGGAGAATCAGCAATATCGTCTGTGCCTGCAATATGAGTATATCGGTGCGTCGGAACAGGGACATAAGTTGCTGAAAAAAGACTTGGAAGGTTTTAATAAACTTCTCCCGCTGGGATATAAGGCGGAAGCGGAAAGTGATAACTGGTCATGGGGCGGGGGTGCCAACAAACAGTATCGTTTGCTCCTGATTGTGATTGCTATCATTTTCTTTATTACAAGTATTCTGTTCAATTCGTTGAAGCAGCCGTTAGCGATTATTTTCGTCATTCCGATATCTTATATCGGCGTATTTCTGACGTTCTACTGGTTCAAACTGAATTTTGACCAGGGCGGTTTCGCTTCGTTCATCTTGCTTTGCGGTATTACTGTGAATGCCAGTATTTATATTCTGAACGAGTATAATGCGATTCGTAAACGTTTTACCCGCCTTTCACTTCTCCGTGCTTATGTGAAGGCATGGAATACGAAAGTGATTCCTATTTTCCTGACAGTCGTTTCTACTATTTTAGGTTTTATCCCTTTCATGGTGGGAGCAGAAAAAGAAGGCTTCTGGTTTCCTTTGGCAGCAGGTACTATCGGAGGATTGGTGATGTCCGTGATCGGAGTGTTTGTTTTCTTGCCGGTGCTGACTTTAAAAAAACTCACAAAATTGTAAGATCTGATAAAACTATTGAAAGATGAAAAGCATATTATTAACGGTTGGGCTTGCCTTCATAGGCATGTATGCCACAGCACAGACGAGAGTCATTGATTATCCGGTAATGGGACAACGTACTACTGATGCATTGGAGTTTTATCAGGCGGAAGTTTCGGATACGGCAGTTATCCTTAGAGGAGATATGTATAGCCGCCCTAACTATTGGGTCCGGATAGCTTCTTCTTCTGTATTGAAAGGGAAAGAAACGGGAAAAGTCTACCGTTTGATACGTGCTACGGGGATCAAACTGGATCACGAAGAGTATATGCCCGAGTCTTGGAATCGCTCGTTTTCGTTGCAGTTCGAGCCGGTAGATAAACGGGACAGAATGGTTGATTATGATGAAATGATTCCGGAAGGGAATGGTTTTCGGGTAAATGATATTTGCTTGGAAAATAAGCAGATAAATAAGAAAATTCATTGCCGTATTGAAGGGACGGTAGCCAACTGTCCGGCATACAGCCGCTTGATGTTAATGCCGGAAGGAACCGATCCACGTGTGCAGGGATGGATTTCCATTCCGGTACGTGACGGGAAATTCTCGTATGACTTGTATACTGATAGGGAAGAACCCTATGAACTGTATGCCTGGAGTGATAACCTGCAGGGGGCTTGGTATCCGACTTCTTTCTTTTCAGAGAACGGGAAAATTGAAATTATCCTGCATTCGTCCCAGGCACCTGAAGTTTACTCGGACGCACCATTGACCAAAGAATTGCTCCGTTTCAAACAGGAAACTGATAAGCTATTCTTTGACTCACTTCGGGAAGAAAGGGAAAAATTAGAAAAAGAGAATAAAATATTGACTCCTGCAGCGCTTGCTTTGCAGGCAGAGGTAGAAAAAGCTCAGAATGAAGAGGAAAGGAAGGAAATCTTTCAAAAGATGCGCCAGTTAGATGATGACGGTAAGGCTTATACAGAAGATTATAAGGTATTGGAAAAAAAGAGTCAGGAAGTTAATGGCAAATACAAAAATTATGAAAAGGAATATATCCGGTCGAACCCTACAATCGTAGGATTGTATCTGTTGAAGCAACAAATCAGAAGGATGCATGACACTGAAGAAGCCTCTGATATCATGCATATATATAAGACAGGATATGCAGGCAAGTTTGCTGATAATCCTATGACGGACTATATGAAACTTTGGATTGCAAGCCGGGAAATAAAGCTGGGTGGCAAGTATATCGACTTTACAGCTCCTGATGCAGAAGGACTTCCTCATACATTATCCAAGGAAATAGAAGGAAAAGTAGCGTTGATTGATTTATGAGCTTCCTGGTGTGGCCCTTGTCGGCGGTCGTCTATCAGCATGATTCCTGTTTATGAAGCTTATAAAGATAAAGGTTTTACTGTTGTCGGTGTTGCCCGTGAACGTCAGGCAGACGATATGAAAAAAGCTGTAGCCAAAGATAAATATCCCTGGCTGAATCTTATAGAATTGAATGACGCAGGAAAGATATGGGAAAAATATGGAATCGGCAATGCCGGAGGAGGAACTTTCCTGGTTGATAAAGAAGGGAAAATTCTGCTTATCCAGCCAACAGCCGAGGAGGTAAAAGCCTGTTTGGATAAGTTATTGCAATAACATATAGAGGATAATATATCCTATTAGCAAAAACAAATTAGCTATTAGCTAATTTGTTTTTGCTAATAGCTAATTGAAATAAGCTATAGGGGAGATCTCATTTACCAGTTATTTCCTGCATTACTGCTGCCGATAAGCATTTCTATCCGTTGTTTATACTGATTAGCTCCTTCGGCGATGTTCTTTCCCGCATCTGCGGTTCCCATTCCATAAACAACAATAGGTGTTTGCCAGGACATCCCCGAATGAATGGCGCTCACTTGATAAGGGCGTAGAAGCTCGTCTGTTGTGAAGCGGTTCCTGCCTCCACTGCGGTATGCTTCGTATTCGGAACCTGTGGTGGTCACTATAGTCAATGGCTTTCCTGCTACTGCCGGGGTTTTGGAGAGAAAAGTAAAGACTTCGTCCTGCCATCTTTTGAGTAGTGACGGTGCAGCCATCCAATGAAAAGGAAATTGATAAATAAGTGCGGAAGCGTCGGAAATGATTTTGCTCCACTCATCGACATCAAAAGCAGCATCTTGCTGGTCGTAAAGATTGAATACCGCTACACCTTCGATGTCACTCACTGCCTCAATCAATGCTTTGTTTGCTTGTGATTCTTTCATGTTGGGATGCGCCAGGAGAATCACTACTTTTCTTAAATCTTTATTCATAATCAATCGGGTATTTAGGATGAAATAACTACTTATATGAAATAAAGGTCTAAAAATAAGAAAAAGTTCTCGAAATTCAATGTCTTAATTAAAAATAAAAGAATCTCTCTTTGCTTTTGAATTTGTATTTTTGCAGTCGCGTCCGTAAGGCGTGACTTTAGATAATAAATTTGTATATGATAGATTTTACCCAATTTCCTTCTCCTTGCTATATCATGGAAGAAGAGCTCTTGCGAAAGAACCTGTGTTTGATAAAAAGTGTGGCCGACAGGGCAGGAGTGGAGATTATTCTCGCTTTCAAGTCATTCGCCATGTGGCGCTCTTTCCCGATATTCCGCGAATATGTAGACCATTCTACGGCAAGTTCCGTGTATGAGGCACGTCTGGCATTGGAAGAATTCGGCAGTAAGGCACATACTTATTCGCCTGCATATACCGAGCAGGATTTTCCGGAGATCATGCGTTGCAGTAGCCATATCACCTTTAATTCGATGGCACAGTTCCATCGTTTCTATCCGATGACAGTAGCCGAAGGAAGCGGAATCTCCTGCGGTATCCGTGTGAATCCCGAATATTCGGAAGTAGAAACAGAACTTTATAATCCGTGTGCCCCCGGTACCCGTTTCGGTATTACTGCAGACTTATTGCCGGATACATTGCCACAGGGAATCGAAGGTTTCCATTGTCATTGCCACTGCGAATCATCTTCTTACGAATTGGAACGTACTTTGCAGCATCTGGAAGAGAAATTCTCCCGCTGGTTTCCACAAATAAAATGGCTGAACCTGGGAGGCGGACACCTGATGACCCGAAAGGATTATGATACGGAGCATCTGATTAAACTGTTGCAGGACTTGAAAGTGCGATATCCCCATTTGCAGATCATTCTTGAACCCGGTTCGGCATTTACATGGCAGACAGGCGTCCTGACTTCGGAAGTAGTCGATATCGTTGAAAGCCGCGGCATCAAGACAGCCATTCTGAACGTCAGTTTCACTTGTCACATGCCCGACTGTCTGGAAATGCCTTATCAGCCTGCCGTTCGTGGTGCGGAAATGGGGAACGAAGGGGAGTTCATTTATCGTTTGGGAGGAAATTCCTGTTTGAGTGGTGACTATATGGGATGGTGGAGCTTCGATCATGAATTGCAAATCGGAGAAAGGATTGTGTTCGAAGATATGATTCATTATACCATGGTCAAGACAAATATGTTTAACGGAATACACCATCCGGCCATCGCTTTGTGGACAAAAGAAGGTAAAGCTGAAATATACAGGCAATTTTCTTACGAAGACTATCGAGACCGAATGAGTTGATTATCAAAACGATTGTTTGTTTGCGGAAACAAAGTGTGCAGATTCTTGTGAAAAAAAAATGCAGAATGTTTGCAGAATTACGGAAAATCCCTACCTTTGCAACCGCAAACGAAAAAATGCGGAAATAGCTCAGTTGGTAGAGCATAACCTTGCCAAGGTTAGGGTCGCGAGTTCGAGTCTCGTTTTCCGCTCATGTTTCTTTGAAATGTTGGAAATATAATCTTTGCCCAGGTGGCGGAATTGGTAGACGCGCACGTTTCAGGTGCGTGTGTCGAGAGGCATGCAGGTTCGAGTCCTGTTCTGGGCACAGAGATTAACTTTAAAGTTCTGGAGAGGTGGCGGAATTGGTAGACGCGCTACTTTGAGGGGGTAGTGACAGTTATGTCGTGGGAGTTCGAGTCTCCTTCTCTTCACAGTCATTAAAGTTATTTGCGGAAATAGCTCAGTTGGTAGAGCATAACCTTGCCAAGGTTAGGGTCGCGAGTTCGAGTCTCGTTTTCCGCTCTTGTTTCTTTGAAGTAATGGAACTAAGTTTTGCCCAGGTGGCGGAATTGGTAGACGCGCACGTTTCAGGTGCGTGTGTCGAGAGGCATGCAGGTTCGAGTCCTGTTCTGGGCACCAATCTTTCAGATTTCTGAATGGAGAAAATTTAGTTTGCGGAAATAGCTCAGTTGGTAGAGCATAACCTTGCCAAGGTTAGGGTCGCGAGTTCGAGTCTCGTTTTCCGCTCAAGATAAAGAGGTTGTCGGTCGATAAGACTGGCAACCTTTTTTTTGTTTCTGCACTTTCTTTCTGATCCCTGTTCTTGAGGAAATTCCAAGGATAAACTCCCGTTGTTGTCCGACAGGTATCTTTTGAATTTTATTGGAAGTTTACCGGACTATTTTATCAATAGTTTGGATAGAAAAGCGTAATTTTGCAATCACAAAAGTCGACGTACTTCCCCCAAAAAGAGTGTCATCGACTCACACAGACCTATAATTAATTTAAGAACTTGTGATATGTTAACACAAATCATTAATGCACGCATCCTGACCCCTCAAGGTTGGTTAAAGGATGGGTCGGTACTTATTCGTGATAATAAAATTCTGGAAGTGACCAACTGCGATCTGGCAGTTATCGGAGCAAAACTGATTGATGCCAAGGGCATGTATATCGTTCCGGGAGGAGTGGAAATTCATGTTCATGGAGGTGGTGGAAGGGACTTTATGGAAGGGACCGAAGAGGCTTTCCGGACAGCAATTAAAGCTCACATGCAACACGGAACTACCAGTATTTTTCCAACTCTCTCTTCTTCTACTATTCCTATGATCCGCGCAGCTGCAGAGACTACCGAGAAAATGATGGCAGAACCGGACAGTCCCGTACTCGGACTACATCTGGAAGGGCATTACTTCAATATGGAAATGGCCGGCGGACAGATTCCGGAGAATATCAAAGATCCCGATCCGGAAGAATATATCCCTTTACTGGAAGAAACTCATTGTATCAGGCGTTGGGATGCGGCACCGGAACTTCCGGGTGCCATGCAGTTCGGAAAGTATATCACTGCAAAAGGTGTATTGGCATCTGTGGGACATACGCAGGCTGAGTTTGAAGATATCCAGACTGCGTATGAGGCAGGATATACGCATGCTACCCATTTCTACAATGCGATGCCGGGCTTTCACAAACGGAAGGAATATAAGTATGAAGGTACAGTAGAAAGTATTTATTTGATTGATGATATGACAGTGGAAGTCGTAGCTGATGGCATTCATGTGCCTCCTACCATTCTTCGTCTGGTCTATAAGATAAAAGGAGTAGAGCGTACGTGTCTGATTACTGATGCGCTGGCTTGTGCGGCAAGTGATAGTCAGACGGCTTTTGATCCGCGTGTAATTATCGAAGACGGTGTGTGTAAACTGGCCGACCGTTCTGCCTTGGCAGGAAGTGTAGCGACAATGGACCGTCTGATTCGTACGATGGTACAGAAAGCTGAGATTCCTCTGGCGGATGCTGTGAGGATGGCTTCAGAAACTCCGGCTCGTATCATGGGGGTACTCGACCGCAAAGGTACGCTGGAGCGTGGCAAAGACGCAGATATTATTGCCCTGGACAGAGATCTGAATGTAAGGGCAGTCTGGGCGATGGGACAATTGGTAGAAGGTACAAACAAGCTGTTTTAACGACTAAAAAAAGAAAACGATGTTAACTCAAATAATCAACGGAAGAATACTTACTCCGCAAGGCTGGCTGAAAGACGGCTCTGTTTTGATTTGTGATGGAAAAATATTGGAAGTAACCAATAGTGATCTGGCAGTTATCGGTGCAACGGTGATTGATGCCAGAGGTATGACGATTGTACCGGGATTTGTCAGTATGCATGCGCACGGTGGCGGTGGTCATGATTTTACCGAAGCGACGGAAGAAGCTTTTCGTATTGCAGCAACTGCTCATTTAAAACATGGGGCTACCGGTATATTTCCTACTTTGTCATCTACCTCGTTTGAGAAGATATATCAGGCGGTCGACGTTTGCGAAAAACTGATGAAGGAACCGGAGTCACCGATTCTCGGCCTGCATATCGAAGGCCCTTATCTGAATCCGAAGATGGCAGGAAGCCAGTATGACGGCTTTCTGAAAACTCCTGATGAGAATGAATATATTCCGTTGTTGGAGCATACTTCTTGTATCAAGCGTTGGGATATCAGTCCCGAACTGCATGGTGCGCATGATTTTGCGAAATATACTCGTTCAAAAGGGATTATGACAGCTGTTACTCATACGGAAGCTGAATATGATGAGATTAAGGCGGCGTATGCGGTAGGATTCTCGCATGCTGCTCATTTCTATAATGCGATGCCCGGTTTTCACAAGCGTCGTGAATACAAATATGAAGGTACGGTAGAGAGTGTATATCTGACAGATGGAATGACGGTAGAAGTTATTGCAGACGGTATTCATCTGCCTGCTACTATTCTGAAACTGGTTTATAAACTGAAAGGAGTAGAGAATACCTGTCTGGTGACTGATGCGTTGGCCTATGCTGCTGATGAAGGGAATGAGCCGATTGATCCGCGTTATATCATTGAGGACGGAGTATGCAAGATGGCGGATCATTCTGCATTAGCTGGTAGTTTGGCGACTATGGATGTGCTGGTTCGCACCATGGTGAAGAAGGCGAGTATTCCTTTGGAAGATTCCGTGCGTATGGCTTCCGAAACTCCTGCTCGTCTGATTGGGGTAAATGACCGGAAAGGGGCATTGTCTAAAGGTAAGGATGCTGATATTGTGATACTTGATAAGGAATTGAATGTGCGGTGTGTCTGGTCGATGGGAAAAGTTGTTCCGGGGACTGATAAGCTGCTGCATAAATGACAAGTGTTATCTGTATGATATTCTGATTATAGGACATCGCATGGAATTGAAATATCATACCTTCTAACTGTTCCAGGGCTTTATTTTGTATTAATTGTACCTGATGTCCTATTTAAAAAAAGAAAGTCCGAATCTTTAAATTGCAAAAAGCAATTGGGATTCGGACTTTTTCAGTAAGAAAAGTAGTTATGTGAGTACTCTATATTCTATTTTATCATGAAAATAGAGTTGCTTCTATCAGTTCTTTCAATTGAACCTTATTCATTGTGCCGAGTTTCATTATCGGTTTGCCATTCACCGGACAAAGTAAAAGGTTGGGAATTGTTCGAATCTTGAATGCGCTTTCCAGTTCTTCTTCCTGATCTACGTCTACCTTATAAATATCCAGTTTGTCTTTATATTCTTCTGCTAATTGGTCTAATATGGGCGATAATGACTTGCAATAACCACACCACGGAGCATGAAAATCGACTAAACAAGGTTTATCCCCTTTGAATTCCCAATTATCCGGATAAGATTGATAATCAGCAACTTTTTCAACAAAACTTTCTTTGGTTAAATTTATAATTTTCATATTTTCTGTTTTTAATGATTCATTTATTCTTTCTACTTTGCAAAGATAGGGGGATTGTAGAGAAAGGGGGATAGCTATTCTTCCTGTTGTGTTTACAATTTTTCCTTTCCTGATATTTTCTAATCAATTTCTAATCTGAAATGAGAGCCTTATAATCGCTTTTATCCGGCTCTCCCGTTGCAGAATTGTACTTTTGTCGCGAAACAAAATTAAGGTAACAAAGAGATTGTGATGAACAGAGCATTTTTTATTTTACTCTTTCTTCTCTTGTCAGGGAGGATGTGTGCGCAACAAGTGGCAGGCACATTGACACTGAAAGAAGCAGAGCAACGTTTTTTAGAACGCAATTTATCGCTGATAGCCGAGCGGTATAATATCGACATGGCACAGGCGCAGGTATTACAAGCCAAATTATTTGATAATCCGGTCATTTCGTTGGAACAGAATGTCTATAACCGATTGAACGGAAAGTATTTTGACTTTGGAAAAGAAGGGGAAGCTGTTGTCGAAATAGAACAAGTGATTCATCTTGCCGGACAACGGAACAAGCAGGTCAGGCTGGAAAAAATCAATAAAGAAATAGCCGAATACCAGTTTGAGGAAGTAATGCGTACGCTCCGTCAGGAACTCAATGAAAAGTTTGTAGAAGTCTATTTTCTCTCCAAATCCATTGGCATTTATGAAAGGGAAGTAAACTCCCTGCAAACCCTTCTGGCCGGAATGAAAATTCAGCAGGAAAAGGGTAACATCTCCTTGATGGAGATTTCCCGTTTGGAATCCATGCTCTTCTCCTTAAAGAAGGAGAAGAATGAGCAGGAGAATGATTTACTGACTACCAGGGGCGAACTGAATTTGC
Source organism: Bacteroides faecis (assembly GCF_020091505.1). Taxonomy (NCBI): domain Bacteria; kingdom Pseudomonadati; phylum Bacteroidota; class Bacteroidia; order Bacteroidales; family Bacteroidaceae; genus Bacteroides; species Bacteroides faecis. The sequence continues at coordinate 3,964,996 of NZ_CP081916.1, forward strand.
TGCTGAACCTTCCGGGGGATACACAGGTTCAACTCTTGTTGGATGAAGAAGTACTGCAACAGCTGGATCTGTCTCAATTGTCATTTGCAGATCTGAAAGCTATAATCAATGAACGCCCTGACCAGAAGATAGCCTGCAGCACCGTAAATGCCTCCCGGGCAAATCTGAAACTGCAAAAGTCAATGGCTTTTCCGGAGTTCTCAGTGAAAGGAAATTATGATCGTGCCGGAAACTTTATTAATGACTATTTCGCAATAGGGGTCAGTCTGTCCGTACCTATCTTCAACCGTAATCAGGGAAATATCAAAGCTGCACGTTTCAGTATCCAGCAGGCGGGAGTAGAGCAGGAACACGCTGCCAATCGTGCCGATATGGAACTTTTTACTGCTTATACCTCACTGGAAAAAGCCATTCAGCTCTATCAGTCCACTAATATGGACTTGGAACGTAACTTCGAGAAGCTGATAACAGGAGTCAATGAGAATTTTACTAAAAAGAATATCAGCCTGCTTGAATTTATAGACTATTATGACAGCTATAAAGAAACTTGTATCCAACTGTATGAGATCAGGAAAAACGTATTTCTTGCTATGGAAAACCTGAATACAGTTGTCGGACAAAATATATTAAACTACTAATAGACGATTAAAGATTATAATCCATAAATTATCAAAGACTATGAACTGGAATAAATTCCTTCCTTGCATATTGCTTAGCAGTCTCCTGGGAGCATGCTCCGGAAAAGGAGAACAACCGAATGTAGAACCGATCACACTCTGCCTGACGGATAGTTTACTGAGAATCGTATCCGTCGACACCGTACATGTGCGGGATGTGATTGATGAACTGACATTGAATGGACGGGTTACTTTTAATCAGGATCAGGTGGCAAATGTGTATCCGATGTTCGGAGGAACCGTGACGGAGCTGCATGCTGAAATAGGAGACTTTGTGCATAAAGGAGAAGTATTAGCGGTCATCCGTAGCGGGGAAGTGGCAGATTATGAGAAACAGTTGAAAGAAGCGGAACAGCAGCTTTTGCTGGCCCGCAGAAATATGAATGCTACACAGGATATGTACACGTCCGGCATGGCATCAGATAAAGATGTGCTTCAGGCAAAACAGGAACTGACGAGTGCCGAAGCGGAAGAGAGGCGAATCAAGGAAATATTCTCCATTTATCACTTCTCCGGAGATGCTTTTTATCAGCTTAAGTCTCCCGTGTCGGGCTTTATTGTTGAGAAGCAGATCAGCAGGGATATGCAGTTGCGCCCCGATCAAGGCGACGCGTTGTTTACGATTTCCGGTCTGTCGGATGTATGGGTTATGGCGGATGTGTATGAGAGTGATATCAGTAAAGTGTCCGAAGGAGCTTCAGTGCGTATCTCTACACTGGCTTATCCTGAAAAGACCTTTACGGGTAGCATTGATAAAGTTTATCACCTGCTGGACAGTGAAAGCAAAACGATGGGGGTACGTATCAAACTAAAAAATGAAGGTTATTTGCTGAAGCCGGGTATGTTTACAAATGTAACAGTAAAATGTAAAGCGGAAGATACTTCCATGCCGCGCATTGACTCTCATGCACTGGTGTTTGAGGGAGGAAAGAACTATGTAGTGGTGGTAGAACCGGACCAGCATCTGCAAATAAAAGAAGTAGATGTCTATAAGCAACTAAGTAAGGAATGTTATATCCGCTCCGGTCTTTCCGAAGGCGACAAGGTGTTGAATAAGAATGTATTGTTGGTATATAATGCCTTGAATGTAGATTAAAACAAGAGAAAAGTATGCATAAATTCATCGATAATATAGTAGCTTTCTCGCTGAAGAATAAGTTTTTTATTTTCTTCTGTACAGTAATAGCCGTGATAGCCGGAGCTGTCTCTTTCAAACATACTCCGATAGACGCTTTTCCGGACGTGACAAATACGAAAGTCACAATCATTACTCAATGGGCGGGACGCAGCGCGGAAGAAGTGGAGAAGTTTATCACAATTCCCATTGAGATCGCCATGAATCCCGTACAGAAGAAAACGGATATTCGTTCGACCACCCTTTTCGGGCTTTCTGTAATCAATGTGATGTTCGAAGACCGTGTGGACGACTTTACTGCCCGTCAGCAAGTCTATAACTTACTGAACGATGCTGATCTGCCCGAAGGAGTAACTCCGGAAGTGCAACCTTTGTACGGGCCTACGGGAGAAATTTACCGTTATACATTGCGCAGCGATAAACGCAGTGTCCGTGAATTAAAAACGATTCAGGACTGGGTGATTGAAAGGAATCTCCGTTCGGTATCGGGTGTTGCCGATATTGTGAGCTTCGGTGGCGAGGTGAAGACCTTTGAGGTAAGTGTAAATCCTCACCAGTTGATTAATTATGGAATTACTTCCCTTGAACTGTATGATGCGATAGCCAAAAGTAATATTAATGTTGGCGGAGATGTGATCACGAAAAGCTCGCAAGCCTATGTGGTTCGTGGCATCGGTCTGATTAATGACTTGGATGAGCTGAGAAATATCGTGGTTAAGAATATCAATGGAACTCCGATTCTGGTAAAGAACCTGGCGGAAGTTCATGAATCCTGCCTGCCCCGTCTCGGACAAGTGGGGCGAATGGATGAGAATGATGTTGTTCAAGGCATTGTGGTGATGAGAAAGGGAGAGAATCCGGGAGAAGTGATTGCGAATCTGAAAGATAAGATAGCTGATTTGAATCAGAACGTACTGCCGAAAGATGTACAGATCGTACCGTTTTACGATCGTGAGGACTTGGTAAACCTGGCTGTGAAAACAGTAACACATAACTTGATTGAAGGTATATTACTGGTTACGTTTATTGTTTTAATTTTCATGGCAGATTGGCGGACGACCGTGATTGTTGCGGTGATTATCCCATTATCCCTGTTATTCGCGTTTATCTGCTTGCGTGTAATGGGAATGTCCGCCAATCTGCTTTCTATGGGTGCCATTGACTTTGGTATAATCATTGACGGGGCAGTAGTGATGGTAGAAGGGGTATTTGTCGCCTTGGACAAGAAAGCCCGACAAGTAGGAATGCCGGCTTTTAACGTAATGTCCAAAATGGGATTGATCCGGCATACCGCCAAAGATAAGGCGAAAGCGGTGTTCTTCTCCAAACTGATTATTATTACCGCCTTGATTCCTATTTTCTCTTTTCAGAAAGTAGAAGGAAAAATGTTTTCACCTTTGGCATATACGTTGGGTTTTGCTTTGCTGGGAGCGCTTATTTTCACGTTGACATTGGTACCGGTCATGTCCTCCATGTTGCTGAAGAAGAATGTACGGGAAAAAAACAATCGTTTTGTCCATTTTATCAATACCGGGTGTACAGCCCTTTTCGACACTTTTTATGCCCATCGGAAACTAACAGTCGGGCTGGCAACTGTCATAGCAGGGGGAGGTCTGTGGCTTTTTCCCTTTCTTGGAACGGAGTTCCTGCCGCAGTTGAACGAAGGTTCTATTTATATCCGTGCCACTCTTCCGCAGAGCATATCACTGGATGAATCTGTCACTCTTGCAAATAAGATGAGACATAAATTACTGACTTTTCCCGAAGTCAGACAAGTATTGTCGCAAACCGGACGCCCGAATGATGGTACGGATGCAACCGGATTCTATAATATAGAATTCCACGTCGATATTTATCCCGAAAAAGACTGGGAGAGCAAACTCACCAAGTTGGAACTGATTGATAAAATGCAGGATGACTTATCCATTTATCCGGGAATTGACTTTAACTTCTCACAGCCGATTACAGATAATGTGGAAGAAGCGGCCTCCGGTGTGAAAGGTTCTATTGCGGTGAAAGTGTTTGGTAAAGATCTTTACGAATCGGAGAAGTTCGCTGTTCAGATTGATAAGATTCTGGCTACGGTTCAAGGAATAGAAGATCTCGGAGTGATCCGGAATATCGGTCAGCCGGAACTTCGTATTGAGTTGAATGAACGACAGTTGGCACGTTATGGAGTTGCTAAGGAAGATGTTCAGTCCATCATTGAAATGGCTATTGGCGGAAAGTCAGCTTCGCTGTTGTATGAGGATGAACGGAAATTTAATATCGTGGTAAGATATAGCGAAGAGTTTCGTCAGAATGAAGAGGAAATCGGTAAAATACTGGTTCCTGCGATGGACGGAACGATGGTGCCTATCAAAGAGTTGGCAGATATCACGACGATTACAGGACCATTGTTGATTTTCCGTGATAATCATGCCCGTTTCTGTGCCGTCAAGTTCTCGGTGAGAGGACGTGACATGGGTACGGCGGTTGCCGAAGCGCAGAAAAAAGTAAATGCTTCCGTACATTTGCCGGCAGGATATTCGTTGAAATGGACGGGTGACTTTGAGAATCAGCAGCGTGCAACGAAACGTTTGGCACAAGTAGTCCCTATCAGTATCGCCATTATTTTTATTATCCTGTTTATTCTCTTCTCTAATGCGAGGGATGCGGGACTGGTATTGCTCAATGTGCCGTTTGCTGCTGTGGGAGGTATCGTAGCCCTTCTGATAACAGGGTTCAATTTTTCTATATCGGCAGGTATCGGTTTTATTGCCCTGTTCGGTATCTGTATACAGAATGGAGTTATCATGATTTCCGATATCAAGGCAAATCTGAAATTAGGTTCCCCCTTGCCCGATGCTACCAAAGAAGGAGTCCGTTCACGCATCCGTCCCGTGATTATGACGGCGGCTATGGCAGCTATCGGCCTGATGCCGGCGGCTATGAGCCATGGCATCGGTTCGGAATCACAGCGTCCGCTGGCGATTGTCATTATCGGAGGATTGATAGGGGCGACCTTCTTCGCCTTGTTTATCTTTCCGCTGATTGTGGAAGTGGTATACGAACGAATGCTGTATGATAAGAATGGAAAATTATTGCAAAGACGTATCTAATTCATTTTCTATTCTTTCTATGAGAAAAACGGTCATAAATTAAATTTTAATTTTGTTTTCAGTAGGTAGAAGTGAGGAAGGGACAAAAGTAGGTTGAATCAGAAGATCACCCGTACTTTTGTTCCTTTTTCTATTTCCGAAGATATTTCCAGCCTGGCATTGTAAGCTGATATTATTTTCTGAGTCAGACTAAGGCCGATGCCCTGACCTGCGTAGTCATGGGTATTGCTGCCCCGATAGAAAGACTGGAATATATGTTCTATTTCTTCCGGGGGAATGCCGATACCCTGATCTTTTACTTCAAGAACGAGGTGCCGGTCTTCCTGTCGGAGAGTGATGTCTACTTCTTTTTCAGAATATTTGCAGGCGTTATCAATGATATTTTTCAAAGCTATCTTTAGCAGATAGGGATTTGCTTTTACAGTGGCAGCTTTATTCATTTCTCCGTCATGGAGCCGGATTCTTTCGTTAGTTCCTGTCAGGCCTTTCAACATATCCGGCAGAGACAGTTCTTCTATATTGCTTTTTAGAAGTTCCTCGTCCTGACGTGAAAGGAAAAGAAGATGGCGGATTAAGTTGGAGAGCCGCTTGCTTTCTGACGAAATTCGTTGCAGAGCTTCCATATATTCTCCGGTACTTCTTTCTTTCAGCAGGCTGATTTCGCATTCTCCCTGTATGGCGGTTATCGGATTGTTCAGTTCATGGGAGGCATGGCTGACAAAGGACTTCTCGGCTTTGAAAGCGCTATCCAGACGGTCGAGCATGCTATTCAGGGTTTTTATCATGTCTTCCAGTTCATCGTTATTACCGGTTGTTCTTAACCGGCGGTTCAGGCTGTTAGCCCGTATCCTCTTCAATTCTTTCAGTATATGCTGCAAGGGAACAAGGATACGACCGGAATAGATTTTTCCGACTAGATAAATCAAGATGGAACTGAATAAGACCAGAAAGATGGAAAGGAGCAGCAAGTGTTCTTTAATTTCCGCTCCGTATACATTTCGAGACATAACGAGAACGATGAAATTTCCCTCATTATCGGGATAATAAAGGGCAGCTCCCAACTGATCTTTGTATTTAAAAGAAAAAGGTATGCTGTCTTCACCGGCTATGAGGAGTGCCTGCTGATGTTGAGTAAGATATTTATTCAGCGTGTCCCGCACTTCGGAGAGGCTGTCCATGTTTAAAAGAATCTCATGGGCTTCGGGCAGGAGTTCGTCATATTTGCGTTGGATAATCTGATAGCTCTGTTCGTCTACTTCATCTTTTTCCCAATGCTTTTGTGCAGTCAGATATGCTTTCTCGCGGAGATAGGAGGCGTAGAGCTTATTGATAAACTGCGTACTGAAAAGATAGAATACGGCAATAATGATGATAGTCGTCAGTACACTGAGCAACGTATAGAAGAGAGCTATTTTAGAACCTATTTTCATGTCCGGATTGATAGAGTGGATAATGTTCAGGCGTTCATGATATATCCTAATCCTACTACTGTATGAATCAGCTTTTTATCGAAGTCGCGATCTATCTTCACCCGTAGATAATTGACGTATACGTCTACAATGTTGGTATTCGTATCAAAGTTCTTGTCCCATACGTCTTTGAGCAGTGTAATGCGTGATAGCGCTACTCCCTGATGCGTCATGAAATATTCGAGCAGGCGGTATTCTTTTACAGTGAGATCGATATCCACGTCTCCTCTTTTTGCCCGCCTAATGTTACAGTCCAATACCAGATTGTCGCAAGTCAGCTGGTTGGCTACCGTCTCTTTATTTCGTCGCAGCAAAGCCTTGATACGTGCCTCCAGTTCTTGAAAGCTGAAAGGCTTGACGAGATAATCATCTGCTCCTGCATCCAGTCCCTTTACAATATCTTCCGTCGTTCCCAAAGCTGTCAGCATAATGACCGGTGTCTGATAACCGAACCTCTGGCGGTAAAGATGGCAAAGTTCGAGTCCGTTTATTTTCGGCATGATAATATCCAGAATAACGAGATCGAAAGGTTCTTCCTGAAGGACTTTCCATCCCGTATTTCCATTGTGACAGACAGTTACCGAATGTCCGAATTCTTTTAGTCCCCGTTCGATAAAGGAGGCGATATTGACTTCATCTTCTGCTAATAGTATCTTTGCCATAAATCTACATTGTTTAGATGCAAAGATACTTTTTCTTTGCATCTGAAGAAAGAAAAATGGCATACATTTAAGTGTTTCTTCTTTCTGAACTGTATTATCTATGCCGATGGCGAAAAGGCTGTTTCGTTTATACCGCTTTAGAGGAAACGAGGTGAAGATTGTTGAAGGATAGCAGGTTGAAAATAAAGTTGGTTAGGTTAGAAAGAGAAAACGGTGGACAGAGCTTTGGGCCTGTTCACCGTTTTTGATTCTTGTTGTATGTTCAAATGCAATTTGTCTTGTTCAAAGGAGATGTTATCCTTTCGCTTCCTGATACATAAAGCGTTTGATTGATTTCTTCGCAGTCTTTTCAAATTCTTCGAAGTGGATTTTTACTTTGCTTATCTGAGAGTAATTGGGCAGCTGCTGATTCAGTTCAATACGGTTGGCTTCCATTACTTTTACGATATCAGTCTGTTGCAGGCCATGAGCAAAAGCGTCGTCAAAGTCCGGATAAATCAGCGCTACCAGTTTATCATGCTGTAAAACGATCAGTGACTCCGCTACATAAGGCATATTGTTCAGTTTACTTTCTATCTCTTCCGGATAAATGTTCTGTCCACTGGAAGTCAGGAGCAGATTTTTGCTGCGGCCCCGAACAGTCACATAGCCTTCGTCGTCGATTGTTCCTAAATCGCCTGTGTGAAGCCATCCGTTTGCATCGATAATCTGTGATGTAGCTTCCGGATTTTTATAATATCCCAGCATCATATTCGTTCCTCTGCATACGATTTCTCCGGCGTGTGTTTTAGGGTCCGGTGAGTCGATGCGGACTTCCATCCGGGTAGTCGCTTTTCCACAGGAAGCCAGTTTCAGTGTCTCCCAACGGCTGGAACAAATAATCGGACCACATTCAGTCATACCATAAGCGATGGTGTAGGGGAAACCTATCTTTTTGAGGAAGGCTTCTACCTCGGCATTAAAAGGAGCACCGCCAATGATGATTTCATCGAAGTTCCCACCGAAAATTTCCATAGCAGCCTGTCGGGCCAACGATTTGATTTTATCGTTTACAATGGGTACTTTGAGCAATAGTTTTCCGATTTTGCTGTCTACCTTTGGCAGAATATCCTTTTTGATAATCTTTTCTACAATCAGGGGTACACAGGAGATTACTCTGGGTCTTATTTCCGAAAAAGATTGCGCAATGATCTTCGGAGACGGCATGCGCGTCAGGAAATAGATGTGTGCACCGGCAGAGAAACCATATAAAAAGTCGTATACCATGCCGAAAACATGCCCCATCGGAAGCATGGAGACGATGTGATCTCCCGGTTTCACAGGGAGCATTTCGAAACAGTACGCTACGTTCGACCAGATGCTGCGATAGGGGAGCATGACGCCTTTAGAATATCCGGTAGTGCCGGAAGTATAATTGATGATAGCCAGTTCCTCCGGACGGTCTTTCCGATAACAGATATGTTCGGGACGGAAATTCTTTGGATAACGCTGGCCGTAAATAGCGTTTCGGTGTTCGAAGGCATAAGTCAGCTTTTCGTTGCGTGATACCAATGCGGAGAAATCGGTGAGGGAAGCGATCCCTTCCAGCAACGGCATTGCATCTTCATTCAGATTTTCCCATGCCTGGTCGCCGACAAAGAGTAGCTTAGCCTCGGAGTGGTTGACGATATTATGAATATTATCCGCTTTGAACTCATGTAGAATAGGAACAATGACGGCTCCATACGTAATGGTAGCTAAGAAGGTAACCGCCCAATGGGCACTGTTTCGTCCACAGACAGCTATTTTATCACCCGGCTGAATACCGGCACTTTCCAGAACAATGTGAAACTTGGCTATCTTACGCGCTACATCCTTATATTGAAGCGTGATTCCTTTGTAGTCTGTCAATGCATCTTTATCCCAGTTTTTGATGATGCTTTGTTCAATATAATCAATGAACTGATGTTCTTGTTCCATTCGAATTTTGCACATTTGATTTAAAATTGCGCAAAAATAACACTTCATTAACGAAAACCGAAGTTTACAATCAAGTTTTACGGTTAATTAACGGGGGAGGGTTGAACTTCTTTTTTCAATTATTTTCCCGTTATGGATGGAGATTCCGGTTGGAGGCAATGGAGGAGGCGAGTTCTCTTTTCCGGAAGGGGCTGATATACAAAATTATGGTGTCACTATACCGTCAGTATAGTGACACCATCTGTTGCATATAGTGATACTATCCGGATACGATAGTGTCACCATAATAAATATCAGGATTCACTGCTATTTTCTTCCTCTTCTTTAGACTTTTCGGAAATAAGCAGCAATTTATCATTCACATGTAGTTTCAGTGTTCCGTTAGGAATCAGAAATTCATCTCCGCGTTTCACAATCATCACCAATGTGCCTTTGGGGAGATTCATATCTTTCAGTGTATCTGCTTCTTCCAGCATTTCCTGTGTGATAGTCATATCCCTGAGGTCTGTATCAATCTCTTCCGGAAGTTCCACTCCGAAGTCATTGCCCGTTTTCTCCAGCGGTTTGGATAAATTCAGCAGGCGGGCAACGAAAGAAACGGTCGTTCCCTGCACAACCAGTGAGACGATTGTGATAAAGAATACGATATTAAAGATTATATTCGAACCTTCGACTCCCGCAACTACCGGATAAGTAGCGAAGATGATGGGAACTGCTCCACGCAATCCTACCCAAGATACGAACAGCCGTGATTTCATGGTTATTTTCCGGAAGGGAAGCAAACAAAGGAATACACTTAGCGGACGACCGATCACAATCATAAAGACACCGATCAACAAAGCTACTGCTGCAACTTCCAGCATTTCGTGAGGGTTGACGAGAAGACCGAGGCAAAGGAACATGATGATCTGAAACAACCAGGTAAGTCCATCCATAAACGTATAAATGTCTTTGCGGTGCATGATCTTATTGTTTCCCACCATGATACCTGCGATGTATACGGCAAGGTAACCGTTACCTTTTAGCAAATCAGTGATGGAAAAGGTGAAGAAAACAAAAGCCAGCAACAGGATAGGGTACAATGCCTGATTGTCAATGTTGAGCTTGTTCAGCATGCGGATAGCCAACTTTCCGAGCACATATCCGGCAGCCGCGCCGACTATAAACTGAATAATGAAAGAAGCGGCGATAGCCCCGACTCCCATACCTGCCGATTGGATAAACTGTATCAGGACAATGGTAAGCATGTAAGCCATCGGGTCATTACTTCCACTTTCCAATTCCAGCATGGGGCGGAGGTTATGTTTCAGATTCATTTTCTGTGAACGCAGGATGGCAAATACCGAAGCAGAGTCCGTAGATGACATGGTGGCTGCCAGTAACAATGAAGTAGTGATAGGCAGATAGATATTCGTCCAGCTCATTCCGGACAACCACCAGATAAATAATCCGGTAAAAAGAGCGGTTAGTAGCACTCCGACGGTAGAAAGCACGATACCTGGACCTAAAATGGGTTTGATTTCTCTGAATTTTGTATCCATACCTCCCGAAAACAGAATGATGCTCAGGGCGACCATACCGATGAATTGTGCATCTTTGGCGTCATGAAACTGGAGTCCGAGTCCGTCACTTCCGAACAACATTCCCACGACGAGGAACAGTAATAAAGTGGGGACTCCGAAGCGATATCCGGTTTTTCCGACAACGATACTAACGAAAAGTAAGATAGAACCAATAAGTAGGGTGTTTTCTGCTGTAAATATCATAGGCAATCTATTGTTAAGTTATAAAAAATGTCGTATGAGCTCTCACTGTGCGAAGTTACACATTATTTAAAACAAATAAAGAGTCTTTTTGGATGTTTTTTGGTGAAAAAAGGTAGTTAAATTGTCTAAAAAGATTAATTTTGCACTCAATTAATCTACATCATACTTATGGATTCAAACAATCTTACTCCTTTACGGAAAGGGGTGGTAGGGGTACAATTCTTGTTTGTAGCTTTCGGAGCTACGGTGCTTGTACCGTTATTAGTGGGGCTAGACCCTTCCACCGCTTTGTTTACAGCCGGTATTGGTACACTTATCTTTCATGCGGTCACGCGGGGGAAAGTCCCCATCTTTTTGGGAAGTAGTTTCGCATTTATTGCTCCGATAATAAAGGCGACAGAACTTTATGGTCTGGCGGGTACTTTATCCGGAATGCTGGGTGTCGCACTGGTTTATTTCGCAATGAGTGCGCTGGTCAAATGGCAAGGGGTGAGGGTGGTTGAACGTTTGTTTCCTCCGGTAGTCATTGGTCCGGTTATTATTCTGATCGGTTTGTCGCTTGCCGGTACGGGAGTGGAGATGGCGAAGGAAAACTGGGTGCTGGCTTTGTTATCGCTGGTTACTGCGGTTGTCGTTTCGATGAAGGCAAAAGGGCTTTTGAAGTTGATTCCTATCTTTTGCGGTATTATTGTCGGCTATCTGGCGGCATGGCTTTTCTATGATCTGGATTTGTCCGGTGTCAGAGATGCGGCCTGGATCGGGTTACCGCAGTTTGTATTTCCCAAGTTCTCATGGGAGCCGATCTTGTTTATGATTCCGGTAGCCATTGCTCCGGTGATAGAACATATTGGAGATGTATATGTGGTAAATACGGTTACGGGAAAGGATTTTGTGAAAGACCCCGGTCTGCATCGTACTTTATTGGGGGATGGGCTGGCTTGCCTTTTTGCCGGATTGGTGGGTGGTCCTCCGGTGACGACTTATTCGGAAGTAACGGGAGCCATGTCATTAACGAAAATTACGAATCCGCAAGTTATCCGGATTGCAGCCATATCCGCTATCTTGTTCTCCGTCATCGGCAAAATCAGTGCGTTGCTGAAATCAATTCCGAGTGCAGTATTGGGAGGAATAATGCTTTTGCTTTTCGGAACAATCGCCTGTGCCGGAATTGGTAATCTGGTCAATAACTGCATTGATTTGAGTCGTACAAGGAATATTATCATTGTTTCTCTGACGCTGACCGTCGGTATCGGTGGGGCTGTCCTCACTTGGGGAGACTTTTCATTGTCCGGTATCGGACTGGCTGCTTTGGTCGGAGTTCTTCTCAATTTGATATTGCCGAAAGATGATTGATGCTGCCTTTTAATTAATAATTATTAGGCGCGGATTACACAGATGATGCAATTCGCGCCTTTTTATATTTAATAGTTAAGGTTTAGCTGGTAAATCTTGCATTTATGACAAGAACTTCATGATATCTTCGTCCACAGTACTGATACCACCGATTCCGAATTGTTCGACCAATACATTTTTCACGTTCGGTGAAAGGAAGGCTGGAAGAGTAGGGCCCAGATGAATATTCTTCACTCCCAGTGCCAGCAATGCCAACAAAACGATTACTGCTTTCTGCTCGTACCAAGCGATGTTATATACGATAGGAAGTTTGTTAACGTCGTCCAATCCGAATATTTCTTTCAGTTTCAAGGCGATGACAGCCAACGAATAGCTATCATTACATTGTCCTGCATCCAGTACACGGGGGATGCCGTTGATGTCACCTAAAGCCAGTTTGTTATATCTGTATTTGGCGCAACCGGCAGTCAGGATCACTGTATCTTTCGGAAGTTTCTCTGCAAATTCGGTGTAATATTCACGGCTCTTCATGCGTCCGTCGCATCCTGCCATTACGAAGAATTTGCGGATTGCTCCACTTTTGACGGCTTCTACCACCTTATCTGCCAGAGCTACTACTTGTGCATGGGCAAATCCTCCGATCAGTGTTCCGTTCTCAATCGCTGTTGGCGGCTGACATTGCTTGGCGTGTGCGATCAGTGCGGAGAAATCTTTCGGTTTTCCGTCTTTACGTTCGGGGATATAGTGTGCACCATCCAGTCCGCAGGCTCCGGTGACATAGATACGGTCTTTGTAAGTAGCGTTGGCACGTGGAGGAACGATACAGTTGCTGGTAAACAAAATCGGTCCGTTGAAGCTTTCAAATTCTTCTTTCTGTTTCCACCACGCGTTTCCGTAGTTTCCTGCCAGATGTTTGTATTTTTTTAGTTGAGGGTAATAATGCGCCGGAAGCATTTCGCTGTGGGTATAGATGTCTATCCCTGTTCCTTCGGTCTGTTCCAGCAATTCTTCGAGATCCTTCAGGTCATGGCCGCTGATAAGGATACCCGGATTGTTGCGCACACCGAGATTAACTTCTGATATTTCCGGATTTCCGTAGCTGCTTGTGTTGGCTGCATCCAGCAGAGCCATTGCGGAAACTCCGTGTTTACCTGTGGTCAGTGTAAGTTGAACCAGTTCTTCCATCGTAATATCATTGCGGGTGAGTTCGGCTAATGCGTGCTGCATAAAGGCAAAGATTTCTGATGATTCGTGTCCCAGATTATGCGCATGCTCAACGTAAGCTGCCATTCCTTTCAGTCCGTAATGTACAAGTTCTTTCAGAGAGCGGATATCTTCGTTGGGTGTGCGAAGTACTCCTACTGTCTTGGCTTTTTCTTCGAACTCATCTTCACTTCCATCCCATAGGCATTCGTCGGGAGCATTGGCAATGGTTACTTTGCTGCCAAGTTCTTTTTTCAGCAGCAATCCTTCTTTTATTTTCCTGATGATAGCCGTTTTATCAAAATTGGCGTTGGTGATAGTGATAAACAGGGCATCATAGATAAATTTGTCTGCCTGTTCGGAAGGTTGTCCTTCCTGACGCAGATGTTCGTTGTACACAGCAATTCCCCGTACTACAAAGAGCAAAAGATCTTGCAGGTTAGCCACTTCGGATGTTTTTCCGCATACTCCTTTTAAGGTACAACCTGTACCCATTGCGGTCTCTTGACATTGATAACAGAACATACTCATAACTTTTACGTTTTTAATTAGTATTCTTGAATATGAACGCAAAAGTAGGGGGAAAGTTTGAGGTAAGTTTGTAACCAATGTTACATTGGCCGAAAAAAAATCAGATGCTATGAGCTAAATTATTTTAGCTATAATCATATTCCGATTAGCTATAATGAAAACTAGATTAGCTATAATGAAACCGGAGTAAATTCTTGGTTATTGAATCAGCCGGATCAGCTGTTCTTTCTGTAAAATAGTGATCTGTTTGCGGTCGGCTGTGATCAGGCCGTCATCCTGCATGTGTGACAGCTCACGTGCCAGAGAGGGACGGGAGACACCGAAGTAATCGCTCAACTCCTGTTGCGAACGGTCGAGGGTGATCTGCAGCTGTTGCTGTTGTTTGTGCAGCCGGAGCAGATAGGATGCTATCTTTTGCCGGATGGTCTTGAAAGACATAAAGAAAAGTTTATCCGACAAGGTACGGGCATAATTGGCAGATAGATTCATATAGTTCTCCAGAAACTGCTCGTTCTTGCGGAAGAGTTCCAGTACGCTCGATTTGGGGATTTCGATTACTTCCGTCAGTTCGTTAGCGGTCACTTCTACCGGAAAACGGTTCTCTTCTCCGAAGAGGAAGAGAGGAGCAAGGGCCCTTGGTGCGGCAATGTCTTCTACTTTGATGAGTCTTCCGGAATAGTCTATCATTTCGCCGCGTACACTCCCTTTGGTCAGTATCATGAGACGGTTGCACACATCTCCCTGTCGTGCCAGAATTTCTCCTTTCTTATAAGAACGGGTATGAAAACTGATCTCTTCCAGATTGGCGGATAACTTTTCCGGAGTGATTCCCCGGAACAATGGGTTATTGATGAGTGCAGGTGTCATAAGCTTATCTGTTATTTGAATTTTAATATGAATTTTGTTTCCTTATTGTCCGGCAGCAAGATGAGGCTTCCACCGGAAAGCCGCATAATCTGACGTGAAATACTAAGTCCGATTCCGCTGCCTCCTTTTTTGGTGGTGAAGAAAGGGATAAAAATATGTTCCGCAATTTCCGGCGGAATAACGGGACCGTTATTCTTTATTTCAATCAGTACCTCTTCTGTTTCATTGCAATATACCTGAATATCGATTTGTCCGTCCGGCTGATTACCGATTGCCTGAATCGCATTTTTCAGAAGGTTAATGACTACTTGTGAGATCAGATTTTCATCTGCATATAAAATCAGGTCGGCTGGATCGATCTTCGTATGGAATGTGATATGGTCACAGGGATTCTGATGACGGGCAAGTTCTACCATTCGTTCGATGAATGCTTTTAAGTAAAACAATGAAGGCTCCGGAGTCGGTATCCGTGTGAATTTGCGGTAGGATTCCACGAAAGCAAGCAGTCCTTTTCCCGTTGTACTGATGGTCTGTAATCCGTGGCTGATTTCTTCGTCTTTGTCCTCTACCATCGAAAGGAGCGTGTCGCTGAGGGAGGTGATAGGAGTGACGGAGTTCATGATTTCGTGAGTCAGTACACGGGTCAGGCGAATCCATGAATCTATTTCTTTCTCGTCCAGTTCTATATTAATATCATTCAGCGCAAGGATACGCAAATGTTCCTTGTGCACATTGATTTCTGATACACGGATGGATAGATTGACCGTTCCCCGTTCATTATGAAACACCACCTGTAATTTGTCTCCGGGATGGCAGTTCTCCATTTTCTCCATCAGCGTGGTGTCTACTTTACTCAATTGCCGGACATGTGTGAATACATTGAGTCCCAAAAGCCGGAGGGCCTCCTTGTTCTTCTGATAGACTGCTCCGTTGTCATTGAGCACCAGTAACCCCGTGCTGACAAAATCAAGAATCAGTTCGTAGTATTTTTCCTGTTGGGCAGTTTCTGCTTTTACATTATATAAGATGCGTCCCACCCGATTGAGTGCCCGGTTGATCTGTTTGCTTTCGGGAGTGCCGGACTCTTCGGGGAAGCGGAAGGCACTGTCATTATTCTCCAAAGCGTCGATCATGAAAAGCACCTGCTTGATGTGCAGGCGATAAAGACGGACTTGCCAGATGATACTTAAAACCAGCAGACAGCTACTGATGCCGAGCCAGATATAAGACTGATACACACCAAACCAAACGGTTGCCAGACAGCAAATGACCGTCAGGGATACCCTAAACCAATATTGGTTGGCTACTTGTTGTAGAATCCGGTTCATAATCCGAACTTTTTCATCTTGTTATAGAGAGTCTGACGGGTAATTCCCAGTTGCGCGGCTACTGCCGAGAGGTTTCCTGCACAGGTATCCAGTGCTTTACGTATCATTTGTATCTCCATCTCTTCCAGTGTGGAAATATCTTTTTCGGAAGTTTCTGTCTTTCGGGTGGATAACTGGAATAATTCCGCCGGAATTTGCAATCCGTCGTTAATGATGACCACCTTTTCGATGGCATGTTCCAACTCTCGGATATTCCCGTACCATGGGTACGCAATGAGTTTTTCCTTGGCTGCCGGGCTGAATTTCATCGGTTCCTTATCGTATTGTTTGCAGAAACGGATGATAAATCTTTCGGCAAGCGGAATAATATCTTCTTTTCGTTTCCGCAAAGGAGGTATTTCGATATGAATGGTGTTGATTCGGTAGAGTAAGTCTTCCCGAAATTCTTCCCGGTCCACCATTTCCTGCAGGTTACGGTTGGTAGCGCATATCAGGCGGATGTCGATAGGAATCGGAGTGTTGCTTCCCACCCGTACGATGCTTCTTCGTTGGATAGCTGTCAGCAGTTTAGCTTGCAGATGATAGGGCAGGTTCCCTATTTCATCCAGAAACAAAGTGCTGTGATCGGCAGCCTCAAATTTTCCTGTCCGGTCGGCATGCGCATCAGTGAAAGAGCCTTTTACATGACCGAAGAGTTCGCTTTCAAATAAAGATTCAGTGATCGCTCCCATGTCCACAGCGATCATTTCTTGTTGTCTGCGGTTGGAAAGAGCATGAATTTCGCGGGCAAGCATTTCCTTCCCTGTTCCGTTTTCACCTGTAATCAGGATATTGGCATCTGTGGTGGCTACTTTCTCTATCAGCATTCGGAGCTGCTGCATCGGTTTGCTTTCTCCCCAGTAGATCGGCGGAGTGTTGACAGGCTCCTTTTTGTTTCCCGTTTTTCGTCCATGCTGTGCGGACGAGGCGGCAGCCTGCAATGTTTCTACCAGTTTCTGATTGTTCCAAGGTTTGACGACAAAGTCCGAAGCTCCTTCTTTTATGCCCCGGATGGCAAGATCAATATCTGCATAAGCGGTAAAAAGTACGACGGGAAGTTCCGGTCGTACTTTCTTTATTTCGTGCAGCCAGAACAATCCTTCATTGCCGGTATTGATGCCCGAAGTGAAATTCATATCCAATAGTACCACTTCCGGCGTCTCTTCCCGTATCACGGTGGTCAATGTGACCGGTGATGACAGCGTGACAACCTTTGAAAAATAGTTTTTTAAAAGGATTTGTACCGCAGTCAGCACTCCTTTGTTATCGTCTACAATGATGATTGTTCCTGATTTACTCATGTCCGAATTGGTTTGTACGCTACAAACTTACGAAAAAGTAATTCATAATTCAAAATTCGGATTTGAATTTATAACCATTGGAACTTTAATCCGAATGATAAACTTAGATAATCGCGGGGACGGAGATAGCTATTCGTTACGGCGCTGATGAGGTAAAGGTCGCATGTGCTTATCTCGTAGAAGAAAGTCACGGACTTTGCCAGAAACCTGCGGTTCGGGTCAATATCATAAGTCAACCGTTGTCCCAGGAAAACATGAATACGCACTTTGCTTGAAAAGCCGTAGTATCCCTTCGGATAACGTTCAGGCTCACTTACCCAGAACTGGTTGCCAAACACGGTATTCAGATACAATCCGCAGGCGAGAGGTTCTGTGGAGAATCCTTTTCCCAGATTGATGCTCCAAGGCATATAGTTCTGTTTCAGCGTCATGGTCACTTTGGCCTTTTTGGACGAATACTTCGGGATGAATCCGAGCAGTAAATCTGTTTCCCACTGATTTCGTTTTCCGTAATCCCATCCGGTACCGAACGAGATTAATCCCATATTTCCCGCATACTGTATTTTAGAGTGAGTCGGGATAATCCGCTCCCAGTTTCTGCGGAAGCGATGGACACGTCTGTCATAACCGGTACGGAGAACCGGTTGCGGTACATAAGGTAGTACTGTGTCTGCTTTGACTATTGTAAACGCGGAATCGCCTTCGTGAAAGGCTATAATGGAATCTGCCTTGATCACCAGTCTCAGTGAGTCAGGTTTGTAGTTATTGATAATTGTATCTGTCTTGCAAGTAGCCGATATCAGGCCGGGAAAGAGCAGGAGCGTAGTCAGCACTCCTGTGCGGATGATATATTTAGTATTCAACCAGTTCATATTCGTATTTTTCTGGGGTTATAGTAAATACCAGATAACTGCGACTTTTCATGCAGTCACTGACAATATAATGCACATCATCATCGAAAAGGACTCTGTCATCGAACCCGTGATTGTGGGCAGCCGTGCAGAACTGTAGTCCCGGATATTGGGTGACATAGTACTGGAATGGCTTTGCCACATTATCATTGAACACGTCTGCAAATGGATGCGCGTGCATACTGACTACGGTTTTTTCAAACTCATCAGCCCTGGCTGTCAGTTCCTCTTCCATAAAACTGAAATTGGGAATAGGTTCCGAATAATCGTATTCCAGCGCATTGGTATTGAGGCAGACAAATTTTACATTGCCTGCGATAAATGAGAAGTTGGCAGGTCCGAAAACAGCCTGATAAGTTTCTGCTCCGGTGCCCAGACAGTCATGATTCCCGATAAGGGCGACATAAGGAACTTTTAGCCCGTTCATGATATCCCGCTGCCAAAGAAATTCTTTGGTCAGTCCGAAGTCACTCATATCTCCTCCGTGAATGACAAAGTCGATATCATCTCTCTTATTGACCTCTTTTACAAAGTCTTCGGTCTCGTCATACCATCGCTGTGAATCTCCCATAGTGATAAAACGGATGGTTGTTTTTCCTTTACACTTAGCTTCTATTTGTTCAATGTTATGAGCATTTACATCTGTCTCTCCACTGATACGTACATCGTAGGGATGATAGTCTATCAGGTCACATCCTGTCAGAAGCAGGCAGGTCAGGAGAGTGTACAAATTCTTGTTTACCATAAATAGAATGATTTATTTAATTGAAAACTTGATGCGAAGATAGAGTTTTCCGATGACATTGAAATACATTAAAGTCGGAAATAGGAAAAACAGAACAATAAATGGGCGAAAATGTATACTTTCCGTTGGACAGTAAACAGGAAGGATTTCTGTCTAATAATTAGACGGGAGTGTCTAATTATTAGACAATGGGTAGTACTGTCGAAACATATAAATAGTTGTGAATGAATACTCTTGCTATTGTGGCACGCTATCTGCATTGCATTATGATGAAAAATAGGAATAAGCATGAGACAAATTTATTATGTAATTGTTTATCTTAGTGACCGTTTGGTGTGAAAGAGGTTTGATACGGAGAATCCGGTCAACAGTATAAAGAACGAATAAAGAAAGAATAGAAAGTGAAACAACATAATAAAGAAATAAAATGATACAGATTGAAAACATTAGTAAAGTATTTCGTACTACTGAAGTAGAGACGGTTGCATTAAATCACGTGAACCTTGAAGTTAAACAAGGAGAGTTTGTTGCTATCATGGGGCCTTCGGGCTGTGGAAAATCCACTTTGTTGAATATTCTGGGTTTATTGGATAACCCTACAGAAGGTTCTTACCAGCTGATGGGAGAGGAAGTTGCCGGATTGAAAGAGAAGGAGCGTACCCATGTCCGTAAAGGCAAATTAGGCTTTGTATTCCAGAGTTTCAACTTGATAGACGAACTGAATGTCTACGAAAATGTAGAGCTTCCGCTTACTTATCTGGGTATTAAATCCTCCGAGCGCCGCCGTATGGTGGAAGATATTCTGAAAAGGATGAATATCAGCCATCGGGCCAAACACTTTCCGCAACAGCTGTCCGGTGGTCAGCAGCAGCGTGTTGCTATCGCTCGTGCGGTAGTGACTAATCCGAAGCTTATCCTTGCCGATGAGCCAACAGGTAATCTGGATTCAAAGAACGGAGCGGAGGTAATGAATCTGCTGACGGAACTGAATAAAGAAGGTACCACCATCATTATGGTGACTCACTCACAACATGATGCGAGCTTCGCACACCGTACCATACATCTGTTCGACGGAAGTGTAGTGGCAAGTGTAACAGCATAAACCGAAACGACAATGAGACAAATCTATTATAGCATCCGGACTTTATTGCGTGAACGGGGCACGAATATCATCAGGGTAATTTCTCTTTCGCTGGGACTTACCATCGGCATTTTGCTCTTCTCGCAGATTGTGTTTGAATTGAGTTATGAACGTTGCTATCCGGAATCGGAACGTCTGGCGATTGCACGTTGCCTGACGACTAACCTTAGCACGGGGGAGAAAATGGGAGACGACGGCGACAACTTTGATTATACACTTTTTGATGTGGTTGCACCGACTTTGGCGCAGGATATGCCCGAAGAAATTGAGTTTGCCAGTTGCGTCCTCGCAGAACAATGGATGAGTATATATTATGAAGATAAATTATTATCGGACATCAACTATATATACGCTGATACTTGTTTCTTCCAGACTTTCGGTATACCTGTCTTAAAAGGAAATCCGAAAGATATGATTATGCCGGGAAGTGTGTTTGTGTCAGAACACTTTGCCCGTGAAACATTTGGAGATGCAGATCCTATCGGCAAAATTCTTAAAGCAGACAGGCAAAATGATTTTACGATTCGTGGTGTGTACAGAGATGTGCCGGAGAATACGATGCTCACTCATGACTTTGTTGTTTCCATCCATCGGGATGGGGGATATCAGGGAGGCAATGGCTGGAAGGGAAATGATATCTTTTACACTTTTCTTCGCTTGCGTGATGCTGCGGATATTGATAAAGTGAATGACAAGATCCAGCGGGTAATCGAAAAATATACGCCTGCTCGTTTTGACGACTGGAAATTAGATTTCAATGTCATCCCGTTAGTGAAGTATCATGTGGAATCTTCCGATGTGCAGAAGCGCTTGGTCATATATGGATTTTTGGGGTTCGCTATCTTTTTTGTCGCCATCATGAATTATATGCTGATATCTATCGCTACCCTAAGTCGTCGTGCCAAAGGGGTGGGTGTGCATAAATGCAGTGGTGCCAGTGCCGGAAATATCTTCGGCATGTTTTTGGCGGAAACAGGAATCCTTGTTGTCATATCTGTACTTCTCAGCCTTCTGCTGATAGTCAATGCACGTGAAATAATCGAAGACCTGCTTTCCGTCCATCTGTCTTCACTTTTTACATGGGAGACACTATGGGTGCCTTTGCTTACGATCGTGATCCTTTTCCTTTTGGCGGGTGGCATACCGGGACGGTTGTTTTCGCGCATACCAGTCACACAGGTGTTCCGCCGTTATTCTGATGGTAAGACAGGTTGGAAACGTTCGTTACTGTTTATACAGTTCACGGGTGTCTCTTTTGTTTTGGGATTACTGCTGGTTACGCTTCTGCAATACAACCATCTGATGAGCCGTGATATGGGGATAAACGTTCCGGGATTGGTTCAGGCAGGAACATGGTTGCCGAAAGAAAGCGTAGAACATGTTACCGATGAACTGCGTCGCCAGCCTATGGTAGAAGGAGTGGCTGTTGCTACAAACGGAGTAATCGGACAATACTGGACACGCGGACTGATGAGTAATGACGGTAAAAGAATCGCTACACTTAACTTTAATTATTGCAGTTATAACTATCCCGAAGTAATGGGAATAAAGATTATCGAAGGCAGCACTCTTAAGAAAAAGGAAGATTTATTGGTGAATGAAGAGTTGGTACGTTTGATGAAGTGGACAGATGGGGCAGTAGGAAAGAAATTAAATGATATAGAGGGTACGATTGTCGGTGTCTTTCGGGATGTTCGCAATTATAGCTTCTTTTCAACTCAGGCACCTATTGTCTTGATAGGATCAGAAAATGCCAATCAAGTATTTGATGTCCGTTTGAAAGAGCCGTATGATGATAATCTGAAACGTCTGAATGAGTTTACCGATAAGACATTTCCGAATATAGCCATGCATTTCAGTTCTGTGGACAGTATGATAAAGGATATATATAAAAGTGTATATCGCTTCCGTAATTCAGTCTGGATTACTTCAAGCTTTATTCTGCTGATTGTAATTATGGGATTGATCGGCTATGTGAATGATGAAACTCAACGTCGAAGCAAAGAAATAGCTATCCGGAAAGTGAATGGAGCCGAAGCCTCTCATATTTTGCGCCTGCTGATACGCGAGATTCTGTATGTATCCGCATCCTCCATATTGATTGGTATCATTGCTTCCTATTTCGTAGGAAAGGCATGGCTTGACCAGTTTGCCGAACAGATTTATCTGAACCCGTTATTGTTTATAGGTACGGCGTTGTTTGTCTTATTGCTGATTGTTGTTTGTGTTGTGCTGAAAGCATGGCACATAGCCAATGAGAATCCGGTAAATAGTATCAAGAGCGAATAGAAATATAAGAATATTATTATCTTTCAGGCACGGATTAATACGGCTTCTGCGATGAATGCATCTTTTAGAAAACGTGTTAATTCGTGCCTGAACATTTTTTATTATGATATATCTTCTGATGCAGTGTTAATTTGATTTATTCCGCTACCTTATTTGCTATCGGATGTTCCTTCGATACCTTCTTTATATAAATCATCAGACTGATAACAGCAGTGACGAACGCCAGTGCATCTGATACCGGCATACTGATCCAGACACCTTTCAAGCCCCACCATTGCGGGAAGAGTAACAAGCAAGGCAACAGATAAAGCAACTGTCGTGTCAGCGAAAGGAAAATACTGATTTTTGCCTTGCCGATGCTCTGGAAGAAGTTGCCAATCACAATTTGTGCTCCCACAAACGGGAACATAAGTACTGCCAGACGGATTCCTTCTACTGCCAGATTTATCAATTCATCACTATCTGTGAAAAGTGCCGATACCGCATGAGGGAAAAATTCGCAGATCACAAAACCACTGCTGGTAATCACTACACCGGAGATAATTCCCAATCGTAGTGTCTGTTTTACCCGGTCTATCTTCTGTGCTCCGAAGTTGTAGCCTACAATAGGTTGCATTCCCATAGTCAGTCCCAACACAATCATTACGTAGAGTGTCAACAGGCGATTGATAATGCCGTAAGCACCGATAGCCATGTCGCCTCCATATTCCTGTAAGCTGTTATTGATTATGATAACGATAGCACAAGCGCAAACATTCATCAGGAAGGGAGACATGCCGATAGCGAAAATACTTTCTACAATTCTTCGTTTTACCTTCCAGATCTTTCCCTCAAAATGAACCGTGCTCTCCTTCTTGCAAAAGTGGCTTAGTACCCACACCATACCGATCAGCTGTGAGATGAGCGTTGCCGTAGCGGCTCCTCGCATTCCCCATTCAAAATGAAATATAAAGATGGGAGCGAGGATGATATTGGCTACTACCGTTACCATCGAAGTAAGCATCGCCTTCTTCGGATATCCGGTAGCACGCATCACATTGTTCAAACCGATCATCGTATAAGTGATCGGAGTTCCCAGCAGAATCACTTGCATAAAGCTGCGTGCGTATGGGAGCGTGTCGGGACTCGCTCCGAAGAAAATCAGTATGTTGTCGAGAAAGATAAAAGACAGTATGCCGAAGAAAAAAGCATTCGTGATGCAGAGCATCAGTGTGTGCGACAAGATTTCCGTAGCTCCTTTCATATCCTTCTGTCCCAGACGGATAGAAGCAATGGTAGAGCTGCCTGCAGATACCAGCGTACAGAAAGCGACTACCAGATTCATCAGGGGAAAGCTGACCGCTAATCCGGCAATAGCCATCGGTCCCACACCGTGTCCGATGAAGATGCTGTCGATAATATTATAAATAGACGTGATCGTCATCCCAATGATGGCGGGAATGGAATATTGCAACAGTAGCTTACCGATGCTTTCTTTTCCTAATATGTGCGGATCGTTTTTGCTCATGCGCTCGTATGGATTGTTGGATGAAAACGAATGTTACGTTTTTTTAAGTGGGGTAAAGGTACGAATTATTTGCCTGATTCGATGATTATTCGGAACTTTGCACAATTCAATACACAAGGTTTAACGTTTTAGGTAAAAAGAAAGAGTAAGTATGGATACAACAAAGACAATTGCGGCACTGTTTGATTTCGATGGTGTCATCATGGATACGGAAACGCAGTACACTGTTTTCTGGGATGAACAAGGGCGTAAATATCTGAATGAACAAGACTTCGGACGCCGTATCAAGGGACAGACGCTGACCCAGATTTACGACAAATACTTCTCGGATCAGCCGGAGGCTCAGCAAGAGATTACAGCCGGGCTCAATGTCTTCGAGAAAAGCATGTCTTATGAATACATTTCCGGTGTGGAAGCCTTTATCGCCAATCTTCGGAATCACGGGGTGAAGATAGCTGTAGTCACCAGTTCCAACGAAGAGAAGATGCAAAACGTTTACAATGCCCATCCCGAATTTAAAGGAATGGTAGACCGTATCCTGACCGGAGAAATGTTTGCCCGCTCCAAACCGGCTCCCGACTGTTTCCTTCTCGGTATGGAAATATTCGGTGCTACTCCTGAAAACTCTTATGTGTTCGAAGACTCCTTCCACGGTCTGCAAGCCGGAATGACTTCCGGTGCTACCGTTATCGGTCTTGCCACTACCAATACAAGAGAGGCCATTACCGGAAAAGCACACTATATTATAGATGACTTTTCGGAAATGACCTTCGAACGGTTACTGACCATACATCGCAAATGATGAAAATCAGTATACAGCAGTGCACGTAATGCTTTATGCTATCTGCGTGCACCTCTGCCTTATCTCATCAGCTTATGCCTTTTTCATTTTCAATTCTCTTTTTTATTTGGTTTGAATCATGAATCCCCTGATTCATATAGAGAAAAAACAGTTCAAAATTCCTTTTGTTTTTTGTCGGAGTCTTTATCTTGAGTGATTCTTTTTCGTTTTCTTTCTCACTTATGGAAGAAATGTTATAACTTTGCCCCAATTTTTGATAACGTTCGCGTTGTCAGAAGCTCTTTATCTTTTAATTATTAATTTAAAATTTGAAAAGACATGGCTGGTTATATATCAGATGACACAAGAAAGGTGACTACTCATCGCTTGGTTGAAATGAAACAGAGAGGCGAAAGAATATCTATGCTTACTTCTTATGATTACACGATGGCACAAATCGTAGATGGTGCGGGAATGGATGTGATTCTGGTGGGCGACTCCGCTTCTAATGTAATGGCAGGTAACGTGACTACATTGCCTATTACTCTTGATCAGATGATTTATCACGCAAAATCAGTCGTACGTGGCGTAAAACGTGCTATGGTCGTAGTCGATATGCCTTTCGGATCTTATCAGGGAAACGAAATGGAAGGTCTTGCTTCTGCCATCCGCATAATGAAGGAAAGTCATGCCGATGCTTTGAAACTGGAAGGTGGAGAAGAAATCATCGGTACGGTGAAACGCATTATCAGCGCAGGTATTCCGGTGATGGGCCATTTGGGGTTGATGCCTCAGTCTATTAATAAATATGGTACTTATACAGTGCGTGCCAAAGACGAGAGCGAGGCTGAAAAGCTGATTCGCGATGCCCATCTTCTCGAAGAGGCAGGTTGCTTTGCCATCGTGCTCGAAAAGATTCCGGCAACTTTGGCTGAACGGGTAGCTTCGGAATTGACGATACCTATTATCGGTATTGGTGCCGGTGGTCATGTAGACGGACAAGTGTTGGTCATCCAGGATATGCTTGGAATGAACAATGGATTCCGTCCCCGCTTCTTACGTCGGTATGCAGACCTTTACACAGTGATGACTGATGCGATCAGCCGTTATGTGTCCGACGTGAAGAATTGCGACTTCCCCAACGAGAAGGAACAATATTAAAACAATATATGGCAGTTAAATTGTGGACAGTTCATTTTATGCGGATATGCGTAGCTAATTTGCTGTTGTTTATCTCTTTGTATATCCTGTTTCCGGTGCTTTCCGTTGAGATGGCCGACCGTCTTGGGGTACCGGTAGCACAGACAGGGGTTATCTTTCTTTTTTTTACATTGGGAATGTTCCTTATCGGTCCGTTCCATGCTTATCTCGTAGATGCCTACAAGCGTAAGTACATGTGTATGTTCTCTTTTGCCCTGATGGTAGCGGCAACGGCAGGATATACCTTTGTGACCAATGTAACGGAACTTGTCTTGTTGAGCACCGTACAAGGATTGGCTTTTGGAATTGCTACCACCGCAGGAATCACACTTGCCATTGATATAACGAACGCTACACTTCGCAGTGCCGGAAATGTCAGCTTTTCCTGGATGGCACGTCTGGGGATGATTATCGGTGTTGTTCTGGGTGTCTGGCTCTATCAGAGCTATTCATTTAAAAACCTGCTGTCCGTGTCGGTGATCACCGGAATAGCAGGTGTTTTGATGGTAGCCGGAGTATATGTGCCTTTCCGTGCCCCGATCGTTACCAAGCTCTATTCCTTCGACCGCTTCCTGCTGTTGCGGGGATGGGTACCTGCTATCAACATGATTCTGATTACTTTCGTACCGGGATTGTTGATTCCGCTCGTACATCCTTTCCTCAACGATTTCGTACTGGGGAATAGAGGAATACCCATCCCATTCTTTGTCGGTACAGGAGCCGGATACCTTGCCTCCTTGTTGCTGGCACGTCTGTTTGTTCTGAAGGATAAGACATGGCGGCTGGTGCTTGTAGGAATGATACTGGAGATTGTAGCTATCACTCTGTTGGCTTCCGGTTTTCCGGTAGGTGTTCCTTCCATCCTTCTTGGATTAGGTTTGGGACTGGTGATGCCGGAGTTTCTGGTCATGTTTGTGAAGCTGTCCCATCATTGTCAGCGAGGTACGGCAAATACCACTCATCTGTTGGCCAGCGAAGTCGGATTCTCATCCGGAATAGCCGTTGCGTGCTATTTCGATCTGGAAGCAGATAAGATGCTTTATACCGGACAAGTAGTAGCTGTGATCGCTTTGATTTTCTTTATACTGGTTACTTATCCTTATTATAAGAACAAGAAAGTAAGATGATTTAAATGAAGAATGAAGAATTACTTTGCAGCATAATAGCGCAGCCCATTCTTCATTCCTCATTCTTCATTTTTTAGTTTCTGCTTACCTGTTTTACTCCTTTCACTGTCCTCAACTTCTTGATGAGTGCTTCCAGTCGTCCGGTATCACCTACCATTACCGTTAGTGTTCCGGAGAATAATCCGTCGTTGGAATCGATTCCGATGGATCGCAGACTGATTCCATTCTCTTTAGAAATGATAGAAGTAATATTGGTAACAATCCCAATATCATCGTGACCTACCACACGCAGTGTGATAGGATACTGTGTGCCGACTGATTTTCCTGCCCAACGTGCTTTTACAATCCGGTATCCGAACCGTTCGCGCATCTGATTGGCATTCGGACAGTCCGCCCGATGAATTTTGATACCTCCGCTTACTGTCACAAATCCGAATACATCATCTCCGTAAATCGGATTGCAGCATTTGGCAAGTTTAAATTCCAGTCCTTTCAGATTCTGATCGATGACAAGCACATCCTCTTTGGAGGTGACCTCTTCTTGTGTTGTCTGCAAATTATATCCTTCGGCACTGCGATAAACGATCTCATCATGCGTGTCATTGTCCCGTCTCTGCTGTTCGAGGTATTTATCCAGAATATCGTTGACATCCAGTGTCTCATCTGCAATCTTCTGATAAAACTCTGTCACATTTTTGAAGCCCAGACGCTTGATAAGACGCATCATTGTAGCTTCGTCATACTCCATCTTCCGGTTTTTGAACTTCCGTTCCAATGTCTCTTTGGCGAAATCGTGCTGGCGTGCTACCATCTCCTTAAGTGCCTGACGTATCTTGGTGCGGGCTTTGGAAGTCGTCACGATGTTCAGCCAGTCCTGCTTCGGAGTCTGGGTATTCGACGTCATGATTTCCACCTGATCACCGCTGTTCAGTTTCTGCTTTAACTGTACGTTCTTGCCGTTTACTTTTGCTCCGATACACTTGCATCCCAGTTTACTATGAATATGGAAAGCGAAATCGAGTACGGTAGCCCCTTTGGCAAGCTTGAACAAGTCTCCTTTCGGTGTGAATACGAATACTTCATCTTCGTAAAGGTCCATTTTAAACTGGTCCATCACTTTCAAAGAGTCGTTATCTGCATTTTCAAGAGCTTCGCGTACTGAAGTCAGCCATTCGTCCAGTCCTGTTTCACCTTTGATGCCTTTGTATCTCCAGTGTGCGGCGAGTCCCCGTTCTGCGATCTCATCCATTCGCCGGGTACGAATCTGTACTTCCACCCATCTGCCTTCCGGCCCCATCACAGTGATATGCAACGATTCGTAACCGTTGCTTTTCGGAATTGAAAGCCAGTCCCGCAGACGTTTTGGATTGGGCTGATACATATCTGTAACGATAGAGTATACCTGCCAGCATTCCTGCTTCTCTTTAGCCGGGTCCGGTTCGGAATCCAGAATGATACGGATAGCGAACAAGTCATAAATTCCTTCGAACGGAGTCTTCTGTTTCTGAATCTTGTTCCAGATGGAATGAATCGATTTGGTACGTCCTTTGATGTCGAACTTCAATCCGGCTTCCTTTACCTTCTTCTGGATAGGGTCGATAAAGGAGGCGATATACTTATCACGGGAAGCCTTTGTTTCGTTGAGCTTCTCCTTTATATAATAGTAAGTTTCCCGCTGTGTATATTTCAGCGACAAGTCTTCCAGTTCCGATTTCAGCTTGTAAAGTCCCAGCTTGTGTGCCAGCGGAGCATACAGATAAGCTGCTTCGTTCGCCACCTTTACCCGGTCTTCTTCGTTGCCTGTATCCTTGATCTGGCGCATCACGTTCACACGGTCTGCAATCATAATCAGAATGACGCGCATATCTTCGGCAAAAGAGAGCAGGAGATTGCGGAAGTTTTCCGATTCAATCGCCGGACTTTTGGAGTACAGTTCGTTTGTTTTCACCAGTCCTTTGATGATACTGCCTACATCTTCGCCATATTCGGCATTCACATCCTCAATCGACAGGATATGTGCCTTCACGATTTCGTGAAGCATAATGCTGATGAGACACGAACCTTTCATTCCGATTTCTTCGGCTACGATAACCGCCGTTTGTAAATCTCTGATGACGGGATTCATCCCGAAGTTATTGCGTTGCAGCCCGTTACATTGGGCAGCTTTGATAAGATGTTTCTTTAATTTTTGGCAATCCTTCCAGAAAATCGTATCTCCGGCAGATTGCAACAGATGCCTGTAGAGTGAAAAAAGCTCCTTCTTTTCCTCTGATGTAAAAAAGTCGTCCATATTCAATCTTGTTAATTCGACGTAAAATTACTTTTTTTCCCGGTTATTCGGCAAGAAGTAAATAACATTTTGTATTTTTGGGCATCAATTAATAAAAATAGATATTATGATAACGACACAGGACAAAGAGTTGCTTGCCAAGAAAGGCATCACGGAAGCGCAGATAGCAGAACAGCTGGCTTGCTTCCAGACAGGTTTTCCTTATTTGAAACTGGATGCTGCCGCTTCCATAGAAAAAGGCATATTGGCTCCTGACGCAGAAGAACAAAAAGTATATCTGGCTGCATGGGATGCTTATAAAAATACGGATAAGATCATCGTGAAGTTTGTTCCTGCTTCGGGCGCTGCCAGTCGTATGTTCAAGAATCTGTTCGAGTTTCTGTCCGCAGAGTATGACAAACCTACTACAAAGTTTGAGCAGGCATTCTTCGACGGAATCAAGGATTTTGCTTTCTATGACGACTTGAATGTAGCTTGTCAGCGTACAGCCGGAAAAGATATTCCGGGATTGATGGAAGAAGGTAATTACAAAGCTGTAGTAGCTGCCCTTCTCGAAACTGCCGGACTCAACTACGGAGCACTTCCGAAAGGTCTGCTCAAATTCCATAAATATCCCGAAGGTTCACGTACTCCGCTTGAAGAACACCTTGCCGAAGGTGCTATGTATGCAGCCGGAAAGAGTGGCAAAGTCAATGTACACTTCACCGTTTCTACCGAACACCGTGAACTCTTCAAGAAACTGGTGGAAGAGAAAGCCGCGGCATTCGGCAAACGTTATGGAGTAGACTATTACATTACCTTCTCCGAGCAGAAACCGAATACCGATACCATCGCCGCCGATATGGATAACCAACCGTTCCGTGACAACGGCAAACTCCTGTTCCGTCCGGGTGGTCACGGTGCGCTGATCGAGAACCTTAACGATCTCGATGCCGACATTATCTTCATCAAGAATATCGACAACGTAGTACCCGATAAACTGAAAGCCGACACCGTTACTTATAAGAAACTGATTGCCGGCGTACTCGTGTCCTTGCAGAAGAAGGCATTCGAATACCTCGAACTGCTCGACAGTGGAAAGTATACACATGAGCAAATCATGGAAATTCTCCAGTTCCTGCAAAAACAACTTTTCTGCAAGAATCCCGAAACGAAGAACCTCGAAGATGCCGAACTGGTGATCTACCTGAAGAGCAAACTGAACCGTCCGATGCGTGTATGCGGTATGGTGAAGAATGTAGGCGAGCCGGGTGGCGGTCCGTTCCTTGCTTATAACAGCGACGGAACTATCTCCCTGCAAATCCTCGAAAGCTCTCAGATCGATATGAACGATCCTGCCAAAAAGGAAATGTTCGAAAAGGGTACGCACTTCAATCCGGTAGACTTGGTTTGTGCCGTACGTGACTATAAAGGTCACAAGTTCGATCTGGTGAAATACGTAGATAAAGCGACAGGCTTCATCTCTTATAAATCGAAGAACGGAAAAGACCTGAAAGCTCTAGAACTCCCCGGTTTGTGGAATGGTGCTATGAGTGACTGGAATACCGTATTCGTAGAAGTCCCTCTGACCACTTTCAATCCGGTGAAGACAGTGAACGACCTGTTGCGTGAACAGCATCAGTAAGAAGATACCGCGTTTGACTGATGAAATATGTAGTTAGGCACGGATTACGCGGATTACACGGATTTCTTTTATGATCCTATTTTTATATAGAACCCAACTCTTTATCCGTGTAATCCGCGTAATCCGTGCCTAAATCTAATTGCAACATAATTTTAAAGAGTGTTTAGGATGAATCAGATAGAAAAGATCATCGACCTTGCTACATGGAACAGAAAAGAGCATTTTGAGCATTTCAGCGCATTCGATGATCCCTTTTTCGGAGTGACGGTCCATGTAGACTGCACCCGTTCTTATGAGGAGGCAAAAGCAAAAGGCGTTTCCTTCTCCCTTTTACTACTACATCGTATTATCACTGCCGCAAGCAAAGTCGAAGAATTCCGTTACCGTATCGAAGGAGACAAAGTGGTCTGCTATGACAGTCTGCTTCCCGAAGCGACGGTAGGGCGTGCCGATCACACGTTCTCTTTTGCCGCCTTTGAGTACGATCCGGATGAACTCACTTTTATTCGCAAGGCAAAAGCCGAAATGGAGAGGCTGCAAGGTACCACCGGGCTCAATAAAGGAGGTACTTTCCATCCCAATGCCATTCATTACTCAGCTGTTCCCTGGCTGGCCTTTACCGACATGAAGCACCCCACAAATATGCGTTCGGGTGATAGTGTCCCCAAAATATCTACCGGAAAATACTTTCGGGAAGGCGAGAAACTGATGCTTCCCATTTCCGTCACTTGTCATCACGGACTGATGGATGGTTATCATGTTGCCAAATTTATTGAAACGCTTGATTTATGAAACTGTCAGGAGGCCCCAAAGACTAATATGTCGACACTATGAGAAACGCGATTGCGAGATGGAAAGCCATCGTTCTTTGTTCCGTTATGTTTTGCCTGCCGGAAGTTGTTCTGGCAGAGCAAGGAACTTCCTGTGACAGTGTACCGCACCCATCCGGATATGCTGAAAACCTTTTGCGCAGAGAAAGTTATTCAAGATATCCGGAACTTACGGAAAACGTGGGAAGTGCCGGAGTATACATCCCGCATCGTTTCATCCATCGTTTGGGGATAGAGGCCCGTCCGCAGTATGTATTTCCTACCAACCCTTTCCTGCAAGGAGAGAACGAGCGTTGGAAGCCGGTTCAGGCATCGTTTGCCGCTCATCTGAAGTACTCGTTCAAGTTTCGTCCCAACACTTGTGCCGACCGTATTTACGGTGGAGCTTATCAAGGCGTTGGTGTATCTTTTTCGACTTTTGGCGATAAGAAACAGTTGGGCGATCCTTTCTCTTTCTATGTATTTCAAGGCGCCCGGATCGCTCGTTTCTCCTCCCGTGTCTCGCTCAATTATGAGTGGAATTTCGGTCTGTCTGCCGGATGGAAGCCTTATGACAATTACTATAATACCTATAATGGTGCTGTCGGGTCACGGATGAATGCCTATATCAATGCCGGAGTGTATGTGAATTGGGCGTTTTCCCGTTATTTCGATCTTATAGTCGGAGGTGATTTCACTCATTTCTCCAATGGCAACACTAAATATCCGAATGCGGGAATCAATACTACCGGAGCTAAGATCGGAGTCGTTTACAATTTCAACCGTACAGAAGAAGACCTTTCAAAACCGTTTTGTCAGCCTGTTATTACCCGTTTTCCCCGTCACATCAGTTATGATGTCGTGCTGTTCGGGTCATGGCGTCGGAAAGGCGTGTGGGTAGGCGAGAAGCAGATAGCGTCTCCCAATGCATATCCGGTTGCCGGATTCAATTTCGCTCCGATGTATAACCTGAGTTATAAGTTGCGTGTAGGTGCTTCGCTGGACGGTGTCTATGATGGCAGTGCCAATGTATACAGAGAAGAATATGGGAGTAGCAGCTCTACCCGTGAGTTTCTGAAACCAGGCATTCAGCACCAATTAGCTCTGGGACTTTCGGCGCGTGCAGAGTATGTGATGCCTTATTTTACGATTGGGGTCGGCATGGGAGCCAATGTGCTCAGTCGTGGAGATATGAGAGGCTTTTATCAGATTCTTGCATTGAAAATAGACATCACCCGCAGCTCCTTCCTTCACATCGGATATAATTTGCAGGACTTCCAGACGCCTAACTATCTGATGCTCGGACTCGGTTTCCGTTTTCACAATAAATATCCGAAGGTGCGTCATTAATAAAAAGAAATATACTAATTTTGCATCACTAACATAAAACACTCAAAATAATGAAGAAAATACTGTTGCTCGGTTCCGGAGAATTAGGAAAGGAATTTGTGATCTCTGCACAGCGCAAAGGTCAGTATATCATTGCTTGTGACTCTTATGCCGGAGCACCTGCTATGCAAGTTGCCGATGAATTTGAAATATTCGACATGTTGAACGGTGAAGAATTGGAACGTGTTGTAGAAAAGCATCATCCGGATATCATCGTTCCGGAGATTGAGGCCATTCGTACGGAACGCTTGTATGATTTCGAAAAGGAAGGTATCCAGGTAGTGCCCAGTGCCCGTGCTGTCAACTTTACGATGAACCGTAAGGCAATACGCGACCTTGCCGCTAAGGAACTCGGACTGAAAACAGCCAGATATTTCTATGCCAAGACACTGGACGAGCTAAAAGCGGCAGCCGCTAAAATCGGTTTCCCTTGCGTTGTTAAACCGTTGATGTCTTCTTCCGGCAAAGGACAGTCCCTTGTCAAGAGTGCCGATGAACTTGAACATGCCTGGGAATACGGATGCAGCGGTAGCCGTGGTGATATCCGCGAATTGATTATCGAAGAATTTATCAAGTTCGACAGCGAAATCACTCTGCTTACAGTTACGCAGAAAAACGGACCTACACTGTTCTGTCCTCCTATCGGACACGTACAAAAGGGAGGAGACTACCGCGAGAGCTTCCAACCGGCACACATCGACCCTGCACATTTGAAAGAAGCCGAAGAAATGGCTGAAAAAGTGACCCGCGCCCTGACAGGTGCCGGACTTTGGGGAGTAGAGTTCTTCCTGAGTCACGAAAACGGAGTCTACTTCTCTGAACTTTCTCCGCGTCCGCATGATACCGGTATGGTAACATTGGCAGGAACACAGAACCTGAATGAGTTTGAACTTCACCTGCGCGCCGTGCTCGGTTTGCCTATCCCCGGCATCAAGCAGGAACGGATCGGTGCAAGTGCCGTCATCCTTTCTCCGATTGCGAGCCAGGAACGTCCCCAATATCGTGGCATGGAAGAAGTAACGAAAGAAGAAGACACTTATCTGCGCATCTTCGGCAAACCGTTTACCCGTGTCAACCGCCGTATGGGAGTTGTGCTTTGCTATGCGCCGCTGAACGCCGATCTGGATGCGTTGCGTGATAAAGCGAAACGAATTGCGGAGAAGGTAGAAGTATACTAAATAAAACAAACAAGAGAGAGTCAAAAGTAAAATTCACTATCCTTTTGCTTTTGATTCTCTCTCTTATTATATTCCTTTATATAGCTAATAATGAAAAACATGAAAGAGACTAAACTATTAGCAGTTACTGCTATTCTATTACTGACTTCCTGCTCGCCTAAAGTGGTCACTCATATTGTAAGAACCTATCCGAATCCCGTTCCGGCAGATTCGGTTTATGTCATCGAACCGGGAGATACGGTTCCCAACACAGCCGAAACACTCGGAAGTGTTTCTGTTGTGGACCGGGGTACATCTAGAAATTGCCGATACGATCAAGTGCTGCGTCTGGCACAAGAAGCCACCGGAAAGAACGGTGGAAACGGGCTCGCCATTACCGAACATGTGAAACCTTCTTTTTGGGGAAGTTCCTGCCATCAAATCAACGCTTTAATGCTTCACCTGACGGACACGAAGGTGAATGCTACCGAAGGAAATCCTGTACAAGACATGATCGATCTTGGCCGGGTGGCTGTGAGAGAAGAGAAGGAAAAGCGGAGAGCACCTGCCAACACGTTCGAAGCGAGCTTCGGGTATGGTTGGGTGACCAGCAAGATGTACGATGTCAACGGCGCGGCCTTAGACTCGAAAGGAGGAATCGAGTGGAAGCTCGGCTACGAATATACGTGGAGCAACGGTATGGGAATCGGACTGCAATATTCCGGTTTCAGAAAGTCTTTTTCCGATGGAGGAGACATGACGCTTTCTTATATAGCTCCGGAGTGGGTAGGCCGCTCGAAGTTCGACAGATGGATCTTAAAATCGGGGCTTGGAATGGGTGTTTTCCTTTATCATGATCCCCTCTACAATGCTGCCGGATTCGGTTTTCATGCCATGGTGGGAGTGGAGTATATGCTTTCCGCCAATTGGGGGCTCGGTCTGACCCTGAACGGGGTTAGCGGCAGTATGCCCAAGCAGGACTGGATGCTGCTGAAAGAAGATGAACGCTGTGGAATCACCCGCTTTAATCTGCTGGGCGGGTTGCGTTACTACTTCTGAATCTAACTCCTTTTTTCAGGAAGAATATCAATGTTTATACTGTACTTGGATATAAAAAAAGAGAGAGGGCAGAAGTCTGAAACTGCATCCTCTCTCTCACGTTTATAACATTGTTATTTCTCTGGTCTTACAGATTGATCGCATTACCGCCCAACGCTCCCAGCACTGCCGAAGCCACTGCGATGACTACTTTCAAAATGGTATCCCAAAGGGATCTCTTGACTGCCATAACTTTACACACCTCCTTTCCGACTCTTAAAATGATTGATTACTAAGTGAATCATTACTAAATGCTTGGTTGCTCCTGAAAACTTTCCTCCTTTACCTCAAAGCATGGACACGCTTTGATCCACTCTTCCGGTTCGATCTCTCCATTCCCGTTACGGTCCGGTGACAAGTCACGATGACCGCACACCCGGCAACCGGGAAATTTCGCTTGCAACTGATGCACCAGCAGCCGGAGTGCTGCCCGCTGTTCCGGCGTCCGGGTATCTGCCGGGCGTCCCCGGCAGTCCAGCCCGCCTTCGTAGCAAATTCCGATACTCTCCGCATTAAATCCGCGTACATGCGCTCCGATTCGCTCAATAGGGCGGGTGAGAAGTGTTGTGCCGTCCTTGCGGATATAGTAGTGATAGCCTGTTCCGTTGAAACCACGGCGGCGGTGCATCGTGTCCAGATCAAAGGCTGTCAGTTCCTTGTCTTCACGGGTGGCGGAACAGTGAATCACGATCAGACTGATCTTTCTCATGCCTGTTGTACGGTTCATGACCTGCTGCCGCTATACGGTTGGGTCCGGAGCTTCCTCGTCGCCTCCGCCACCTTCGTTTCCACCGCCGCCGGGTTTGTTGTCTTCGCCTGATCCGTCACCTTTCTTCTTTTTCGGAGCTTCGAGGTCGAGAAACTCGATCTTGTCACCGGCACGGGTGGACGTCAGGTTGGGACGGACGCTGCTGGAAGGACGGAAGTTGATTTGTATAGACTTGATATTCTTCACCGTACAGTCTTCTTTGGTGGTTGCTCCCGACGTATGGGCAGAGAGGCTGAATACGCCGAAGTCTCTGATATTAACTGATTTTCCGTCGAAGAGCGCCGCCCGCATTGCTTCCACATAGTTGGTCAGTACGCTTTGGATATCGCCCAGAGAGAGGGAACTCTTGTCTTTCATGATGTAGGCGATGCTGTCGAGGTCTACACTTTGCCCCATCGTCACCAGTTGGGGGTGGTACTTCAGCACCCCGTCAATTTTTCTCGGGTCTTTGCGACCCACTCTTTTAAATGGTATTGCCATGATGATAAATTAAAGTTTATAAATTAATGATTACAGATTGTTGTTTTGACAATCAGTGTCGGGAGAGAGAATGAGCTCTGTTTCTTTCTTTCGATGTGTCAAAGATACTCTGATTTTCCGGGGTAGTTGTATGTACTTTATCGTACTTTGTGTTACTTTTATACAGATCGTATTTACTTTGTTTTCAATTGATTTTATTTTACTTGTTTCCTTGTGTGCGCGAATATGTTTTAGTATATTTGGAGTACGAAAGAACTTAATAACAACGATATGAAAACAGAAAGAGAAGAGGCGGAAGAGAAGCCGTTTGTCATTCGTCCGTATTTGAAGTCGGAGCTGGCTCATAAATACAATCCACATTTGCCATTGATTTATGCCATGCAGAAACTACGGGGATGGATCAGGAATAATAAAGAACTTAATGATGCCATGTATAGCGGTGGGGAAGGGAAAAACGATCATGCTTATAGTACCAGGCAGGTCAGGCTGATCGTGAAGTTTCTCGATGAGCCGTGAATTTGTTTTTCGATGAGTCATCCGTCTGCAAGGAGGAAAATAAATTAGCTATTAGCATATTTCGATTAGCTATTAGCTAATTTGTTTTTGCTAATAGCTAATCCTGATTTGCTGATAGGGCTTATTTCAAAGTCCAGTAAAGTCCGGAAAATCCATATTAGATTTTCAGAATATACGAACCGTGAGCTAATTTGCTGATTCTCCCTGCTTTAATGCCTTTGTTTAATAAGTAATAAACGGTGCTTCTTGAGAGGTTCAATTCCTCTCCCGAAGTACATGCTTCTTGGGCTGAAAAACTCTTTTTGAGTTTCGCCAGAAGTCGCGAGAGATTATCGGGCGATTGTAGCGGTTTTGTATCTTCGGCAGAGCTTTTTACCGAAGTACTGACCAGTTTGCTATGTTCGAAGCAACACAGCACGATGGCGAGCGCCGCTTTGAAATGCTCGTCCGAGCAGTATATTTCGGGCACTTCCATTCTCATGGTTGCTTTGTCGATGGCGGAGAAAATGCAGCAGATGCGTGCCGTTATCACTCCATAACGTTTCACCACACCCAGCAGGTCATCATTACCTAGCAGGTCCGTATCTTTGAGCAGTTGTGTGAAAACCCGGTTGAACTCTCTTTTCTGTGTATCTGTCAGCTTTACTTCCGTAGGAGAATCTTTCAGGAATAAAGCCATCTGTGCGAAGCGCATGGACAACTCGTTAAAGAGATCGTCTGCACGCACCTTTTCCTCTGCAAACACATCCTGCCATGCCGCCGGAAGTCTGAAGGTATTGATCAGAAAGCGGTTGTACAGTCCTGTCTCCATGGTTGGGATGAATAGAATGAGACTGGAGGGAGTGCCGGTGAGAAAAGCCGACAGGGAGGGATATTCGACTTTCAGCGGATGTCGTCCGTTGATCTTGTAAGACGAACTGATCAGCTCGTGCTCGAATGCCTTGCAGAGGATGTCGTCGAAGTGCCCGTAATCTTGGTTGCGGGCTGTGCTGACGCTGCTGGCTTCGGTACTGGTGAGCAGGGAAGAACAACTTTGGTTGTTGATGAGGTGAGTGATGAGCTGCGCCCGGCTGATGTCGGCAGGGATAAGCGGAAATGCCAGCTTCGGTTCCTCCGGTTCGTCCGGCAGGTTAGTGGCGGCAGTATTCTTTTTGCGTGCCGCCTGCAAGGAGAGGGTGTAGTCTCTGAGTGCTTTCTTGTATTCCTTTTCGATCTTCAGGCTTTGCTTCTCCCAATACTCACAGTAGTGCTTGTGCAGGCGGATTCCGTAGCCGATGAGATTCTTGTTGGCACCGGAGGAAGCTACGACGATGCAGTAGATGTTCGGCTGATAATTTCGTCGGTTGTAGCGGATGTTTACGCTGGGGAGCATACTGCTTATAGTGGTAATGCATGACAACAATAGTCCGTCCCTTTCACGCTCGTCTCTTGCGATGGAGACGCACTCTTTAAAGATGGCGGGAATGAAATCGTAAATTTCGCCAGGAAAGGTCGGAGTATGTTCTCTGAGCTCTTCTCCGATGATTTCATCCTCCTTTTCTGCCGGATTTTCGTTTTCTGAAAATCCTATAGGGGACTTTTGGACTTTACTGGAATTTGACGGAGGATTTTCGAAACTTTCCGTCTCTTCCGCAGTCATTACATTCTGGTAAGCTGATTTTACAGTACGTGCGATTTCGGATTCGCGGAAGTTGTCTTCTTCCAGGGTGCGAACCAATTCGGTGGTCAGTTCGTTACGTTCGATGCCGCGTTTGCAGGCAGCGCAACTGAGCCGGAAAACGGTTCCGTTCCGGTCGCCCGTTGCGGCAGGGTAGAGGGTGAGGTATGACTGTACGAAGGGAACGGCAGAAATCCGGTTGCCCGCCTTTGCAGGCGGATGTCCGTTGGAGAAAGAGACGGGAGTGTAGGTGGTGTCAGAACTGGAAGTGTCGGGAGTGTGGGTGATGCGTGGAGTGAGCGCACCGTTCGGCAGAAAGCCGTTGACGGCCTTTGCGTCACCGTTGTAGTATGCTTCCGGGTCGTAGGAACCGAAACAAGGATGAGTGATATCCTTGCATTTTCCGTCAGTCTCTACACCGAGAACGATGGAAACGAGCTTTGCCGTTGCTTCGTAAATGGCAGGATAATCATTTGCTCCGTCGATTTCTATACGAATAAACAGCTTTACCCCACGTCCGGAAATGCTGATAAACGCTCCCAGCACATATTCGAGGAGGCAGGCACGTACGAAAATATCCTTTGTCTGTTCGTCCGTATGGTCGATGTCGATGCAGAGTGCGAGTGATAGGGAGGTAAGGTTGTTTTTTGCGTGTCCCTTGTGGCATACGCCTGCGGGGATGACGCATGCCATGCTGTCTTTGATGGTTTGTGCATCGTGTTTGCGGTCTTTTGCCAAACAATTGCGGTGGCCTTCTACGGGCACTTTCCAATATCCGTTGCGCACCATTGCGAAAAAATCTTCTATGGAAATAGCTGTGGAAGATTTACTCCAAGTGTTGGTAAACAGTGACACTTGGTACATGAACTTTCTCATTTAAAATCAAATATTTTAGTTGCCGGAAGCGGGTGGTGTAGTTATCACGGGCTTCCGGCTGCAAAAATACAACTTTCGTTTTTCTTACCACATCGACTATTTTGACTGTTCTCTATTCCAATCGTCCCATTGGTCTTTCACCATTTCCTCCAGTTTTCCCAGACAGCTCTTGTAGGCTATGGCATGCTTCGGAGAGCGTTCGTCGCGGATTTCGATGCAATGGAACAGCCGTTTCAGCAAGTCCGGACAGCGTGGCATCAACGGTATCTGTTTGATGATCCGTTCTTCTTTGTTGCACTCTTTGATGTCTTTCTCCTGTACGGATTTCCAAATAAACTGTTGCTTGAAAATTTCTTTTGCAAGTGCTTCAAGTAATTCATTTTGAGTAAATAAGATGGGGAATCCGGATAGGTGACATTGAGAGATATCATCTGCTGTCAACGGATTACCTGCTTCATCTACCATCGTTACGTTTAACGTAAAGTTGCCGATTTTTTCGGCAAAAGCCAAAAGGTTTTTTTTACCATAATTTTTAGGATTAATAACGCTGCAAATTTCTTCTTTTTTTATCACATAGAATACTTTATGCTTATTTATCTTCTTCCATTTCTTCCCAATGCGGCAAAATTCTTGAAGTAACGTACCCTCTTGCCGGCTTGCCATACATACAACAGCACATGGTTTAAATTAGCTTTCCCCAAATGCACTTTTTATCTTTGTTAAGGAAGAATAGAAAAAAGGGAAGAGGAAGGCTGAAATCGTTTACTGTCAGGAAAGCTTCGTGAATGGCTGTTTTTCTTTTGTGCTCGAACACAAAACTAGTTGTCTGCGCTACTATTTTATCTCTTCTATAAGTGTTTGAATATAACCGTTGAAGAAGAAAACTAAGGGGTAAAATGTAGTTTTCTGATATTTTATAAGCAACAGTCGTGTTTTTCTGTGTAATCGTAATTGAAACAGGTCTGTATTGGTGTGTTTGTAGCCATTGTTGGTCTAATAAGTGTTATTGAACGACAAATAATGAAAAAGGAAGAACAACGATGCCAATTTGTTTCTACATTTGCGCAGTTGTTTATTTAACCATTTCTTTGAAACGCCTGCAAAGCGGTTGTAGAATGCCTGTAAAACATCTGTAAAACGTGGAAAGCAGTTGTAAAAAAGAAAATGTTAAAAAGAAATAGGGCGTGATTGAACAAAAGCTAAATTTAACTGTTTAGTATAATAGATTAAAGTAGATAAAACGCGAAACGTTCCTTGTCATGCTACTAAATTCGATAGGAAAAGAAAGAATAATATAAATAAAGATTGCTTATGTCACAGATTATCGGACATATCTCACAGGTAATCGGTCCTGTGGTTGACGTGTACTTTGAAGGCTCGGATGCAGAGTTAATGCTGCCAAGCATTCACGACGCACTGGAGATAAAGAGGCCAAACGGCAAAATACTGGTTGTAGAAGTTCAGCAACACATCGGCGAAAATACGGTTCGTACCGTGGCTATGGACAGTACCGACGGACTACAGCGCGGCATGAAGGTGTATCCCACCGGAGGCCCGATCACGATGCCGATAGGCGAACAGATTAAAGGACGACTGATGAACGTAGTGGGTGACTCTATCGACGGCATGAAGGCTCTCGATCGTACAGGTGCCTATTCCATCCACCGTGACCCTCCCAAATTTGAAGATTTGACAACTGTGCAAGAAGTACTCTTCACTGGTATCAAAGTAATCGACCTGCTCGAACCGTATGCCAAAGGTGGTAAAATCGGACTCTTTGGCGGTGCCGGTGTAGGAAAGACAGTGCTTATCCAGGAACTTATCAATAATATTGCCAAGAAACATAACGGATTCTCCGTATTTGCCGGAGTAGGCGAGCGTACCCGTGAAGGTAACGACTTGCTGCGTGAAATGATCGAGTCGGGCGTTATCCGCTACGGCGAGGCTTTCAAGGAAAGTATGGAGAAGGGAGACTGGGATCTTTCAAAAGTAGACTATAACGAACTGGAAAAGTCGCAGGTATCCTTGATTTTCGGTCAGATGAACGAACCTCCGGGCGCACGTGCTTCTGTGGCATTGTCCGGACTGACGGTGGCGGAGTCTTTCCGTGATGCCGGTAAGGAGGGCGAGAAACGTGATATCCTGTTCTTTATTGATAATATTTTCCGTTTCACGCAGGCAGGTTCGGAAGTTTCGGCTCTGTTGGGACGTATGCCTTCCGCCGTTGGTTATCAGCCGACGCTTGCCACGGAAATGGGTGCGATGCAGGAACGTATCACTTCTACCCGAAAAGGCTCTATCACCTCCGTACAGGCGGTGTACGTGCCTGCGGACGACTTGACGGACCCTGCTCCTGCAACGACTTTCAGCCATCTGGACGCGACTACCGTGCTCGACCGTAAGATTACGGAGCTGGGTATTTATCCGGCTGTCGACCCGTTGGCTTCTACCTCCCGTATCCTCGACCCGCACATCGTGGGACAGGAACACTACGATGTGGCGCAGCGTGTGAAACAGATCTTGCAGCGCAACAAGGAATTGCAGGATATTATCTCTATTCTCGGTATGGAGGAACTTTCGGAAGAAGACAAGCTGGTAGTGAACCGTGCGCGCCGTGTGCAGCGTTTCCTTTCACAGCCGTTTGCCGTTGCCGAGCAGTTTACAGGCGTTCCGGGTGTGATGGTAGGTATCGAAGATACGATCAAAGGATTCAGAATGATTCTCGACGGTGAAGTAGACTACCTCCCCGAACAGGCATTCCTGAATGTAGGTACCATTGAAGAAGCGATAGAGAAAGGCAAGAAATTGCTGGAACAAGCGAAAAAATAAAAAAAGAATAGGATGAAAGAACTGCATTTGAGTATCGTATCGCCCGAAAAGAGCGTATTCGACGGAGAAGTGAAGATTGTCACACTGCCGGGAACGATAGGATCGTTTTCTATCCTGCCGGGACATGCGCCTATCGTTTCATCGCTGAAAGCGGGAACGTTGGCTTACACTACGATGGACGACGAGGAGCATACACTGGATATTCAGGGTGGTTTTGTAGAAATGAGTGACGGGGCGGCTTCGGTG
This sequence comes from Bacteroides faecis, assembly GCF_020091505.1. Lineage (NCBI taxonomy): Bacteria > Pseudomonadati > Bacteroidota > Bacteroidia > Bacteroidales > Bacteroidaceae > Bacteroides > Bacteroides faecis. The sequence goes on from NZ_CP081916.1 coordinate 4,007,828, forward strand.
TGCGTCTCGTAGCGAAAAGACGAGATAGATTATACGTACAGCAGAAAAACACAATGACATGGTGAACATTAGTAAGACTAAACGGAATTTTATCGGGCTGAATACGCTGTTTGCGATACTGAGCGGAGCGGCGGGTGCACTGATCTTGCATATTGCCCTGCCGGGGCATTATTTCGGAGGATATCCGTTTATACCGGTTTATTTCTATATTTTCGGTTTGTTCAGTATTTATATGTTCGATGCGTGTCGGCGGCATGCTCCGCAGAAGATGTTGCTGCTCTATCTGGCCATGAAAATGATGAAGATGATTCTTTCGCTGATTCTGCTGCTGATCTATTGTCTGGCAGTGCGCGAAGAAGCCAAAGCTTTCTTGCTGACATTTATCTCGTTCTATCTGCTGTATCTGATATATGAAACGTGGTTCTTCTTCTCCTTTGAAGTGAACCTGAAACGGAAAAAGAAAAATAAGAATAAAAATGAAACAGTTGCGTAACATAGTAGCTCCGATATTTCTGCTCTGCCTGATGGCGGTAGCCAGTCTGCCGGCCTTAGCACAGGAACAGCAGGAAGATGTGACCCCGCAGGAGCAGAAGGAGAATACGGTCAATGTAAAAGAGATCGTGTTCGGACATATTGGCGACTCATACGAATGGCATATCACAACGTGGGGTAAAACGCACATTACTATACCATTACCTATCATTGTTTATAGTTCTGCTACAGGTTGGCACACGTTCCTTTCTTCCCGTCTTGCTGAGAATGGCGGCACGTATGAAGGGCTTTCCATTGCTCCCGAAGGAAGTAAGTATGAAGGCAAGCTGGTAGAGTACAATGCAGCCGGAGAGCAGGTTCGCCCGTGGGATATTTCCATAACGAAAGTGACGTTTGCTCTGTTGTTCAACAGTGTGCTATTGCTGGTAATTGTGCTGAGTGTGGCGCACTGGTACAGGAAACGTCCGCAGGGGGCATTGGCACCGGGCGGCTTCATCGGATTCATGGAAATGTTTATCATGATGGTGAACGACGATATCATCAAGAGCTGTGTCGGACCCAACTACCGGAAGTTCGCTCCGTATCTGCTGACTGCGTTTTTCTTCATTTTCATTAATAACATCATGGGGTTGATTCCGTTCTTCCCCGGAGGTGCGAACGTGACGGGAAACATTGCGATCACGATGGTGCTTGCTATCTGTACCTTCCTTGCAGTCAATATCTTCGGAACCAAGCATTACTGGAAAGATATCTTCTGGCCGGATGTGCCTTGGTGGCTGAAAGTGCCTGTACCGATGATGCCTTTCATCGAGTTCTTCGGCATCTTCACCAAACCGTTTGCCTTGATGATCCGTCTCTTTGCCAATATGCTGGCGGGACACATGGCTATGCTGGTACTGACTTGCCTGATCTTTATATCGGCAAGCATGGGACCTGCGCTCAACGGTACGCTGACGGTGGCTTCCGTCCTGTTCAACATCTTTATGAACGCGCTTGAACTGTTGGTAGCTTTCATCCAGGCATACGTATTTACCATGCTTTCGGCAGTGTTTATCGGACTGGCACAGGAAGGCGCAAAGGTGAAGGCAGAGGATCAATGAACTGAATAAAAAAGAATAGAATGCGATGAATACGTAAAACATACGATTTACGGAACAAACGCGAATAGAGAGCAAATAAATAAACGAGAAAATAAACCATTTTAAAACTGAAAATTATGTTACTATCAGTATTGTTACAAGCCACTGCAGCAGCAGTAGGAGTAAGTAAATTAGGTGCAGCTATCGGTGCAGGTCTTGCAGTAATCGGAGCTGGTTTGGGTATTGGTAAGATTGGTGGTTCGGCTATGGAAGCTATCGCACGCCAGCCGGAAGCCTCGGGTGACATCCGTATGAATATGATTATCGCCGCCGCCTTGATCGAAGGTGTGGCTTTGTTGGCGGTAGTGGTATGTCTGTTGGTGTTCTTCCTCTAATGGATTTCAGTGCTGAAATGTTCAGCTGCGAAATCGTAAATTGTAATTTGTAAAATTGTAAATAAAATTATGTCATTACTATTACCTGATAGTGGCCTGTTGTTCTGGATGTTTGTCGCATTCGGGGTTGTGTTCGTGATATTGGCAAAATACGGTTTTCCCATCATCATCAAGATGGTGGAAGGCCGTAAAACCTATATCGATCAGTCCTTGGAGGTGGCAAGAGAAGCCAACGCCCAGTTAGCTCATTTGAAGGAGGAGGGCGAGGCGCTTGTGGCTGCTGCCAACAAGGAACAAGGACGGATCTTGAAGGAAGCAATGGAAGAACGTGACAAGATTGTTCATGAGGCCCGTAAGCAAGCAGAGATAGCTGCGCAAAAGGAGCTTGACGCAGTGAAACAACAAATCCAGATAGAGAAAGACGAAGCTATCCGTGACATCCGTCGCCAGGTAGCCGTGCTTTCTGTCGATATCGCCGAGAAGGTGCTCCGCAAGAACCTTCAGGACAAAGAATCCCAGATGGGTATGATCGACCGGATGCTGGATGAAGTATTAACCCCTAATAAGAACTAAGTAAAATGGAAGTCGGAGTACTCTCAATGCGATATGCCAAAGCGATGATCGAATACGCGCAGGAGAAAGGTGTGGAGGATAGACTCTACAACGAGTTCTTCATATTATCTCACAGCTTTCGTACCCAGCCGGGTTTGCGTGAGGCGCTTGATAATCCTGTCATCTCAATGAAGGATAAGTTGGTACTGGTATGTACGGCTGCCGACGGTGACGGTAAATCAAGCAGAGAGTTTATCCGTTTCATTACGCTGGTTCTGCGAAACAGGCGCGAAGGCTATTTACAGTTTATCAGCCTGATGTACCTGGACCTCTACCGGAAACTGAAACACATCGGAGTAGGCAAGCTGATTACGGCTGTCCGGGTGGACAAGGAGACGGAAAACCGCATCCGTTCCGCAGCAGCGCATATTCTGCATGCCCAGATGGAACTGGAGACTGTGATTGATCCCTCGATAGAAGGGGGCTTCATCTTCGATATCAACGATTATCGGCTTGATGCAAGCATTGCTACGCAGTTGAAACGAGTGAAACAACAGTTTATTGATAAGAATAGGAGAATTGTATAATGTCTGAAAATATAAGAGTAAGCGAAGTATCCGATATATTGCGCAAGCAGCTCGAAGGAATCAATACCAACGTGCAGCTTGACGAGATCGGTACGGTGCTCCAGGTGAGCGACGGAGTGGTACGTATCTACGGATTGCGGAATGCCGAAGCCAACGAATTGCTGGAGTTTGACAACGGCATTAAAGCCATTGTGATGAACCTCGAAGAGGACAACGTGGGTGCCGTTTTGCTGGGTCCTACCGACAGAATCAAGGAAGGCTTTATTGTAAAACGTACCAAGCGCATCGCCTCTATCCGTGTGGGCGAAGGTATGCTGGGACGTGTTATCGACCCGTTGGGAGAACCGCTCGACGGAAAAGGGCTGATTGGTGGCGAGCTGTACGAAATGCCGTTGGAGCGTAAAGCGCCGGGAGTGATTTACCGTCAGCCGGTGAACCAGCCTTTACAAACCGGTTTGAAGGCAGTAGACGCCATGATCCCTATCGGACGCGGACAGCGTGAGCTGATTATCGGTGACCGTCAGACAGGAAAGACCTCGATCGCGATTGATACGATTATCAATCAGCGCAATAACTTCTTGGCAGGCGATCCGGTGTACTGTATCTATGTGGCTATCGGTCAGAAAGGATCTACGGTCGCTTCTATCGTCAATACGCTCCGCGAGTACGGTGCGATGGATTACACGATTGTGGTGGCTGCTACGGCAGGCGATCCGGCTGCATTGCAGTATTATGCACCGTTTGCAGGTGCTGCCATCGGTGAATATTTCCGTGATACCGGTCGGCATGCGCTGGTGGTGTATGACGACCTTTCAAAGCAGGCTGTTGCCTATCGGGAAGTTTCGTTGATTCTTCGCCGTCCGTCCGGACGTGAAGCGTATCCGGGTGATATCTTCTACCTGCACTCCCGTCTGTTGGAGCGTGCGGCAAAGATTATCAAGGAAGAGGATGTGGCGCGCGAGATGAACGATCTTCCGGAGAGTTTGAAAAGCATCGTGAAGGGTGGTGGTTCACTTACGGCTCTGCCTATCATCGAGACACAGGCAGGAGACGTTTCGGCATATATCCCTACAAACGTGATTTCGATCACCGACGGACAGATATTCCTCGAAACGGACTTGTTCAATCAAGGTGTCCGTCCGGCTATCAACGTCGGTATCTCTGTATCCCGTGTAGGTGGTAACGCCCAGATCAAGGCAATGAAGAAGGTGGCCGGAACATTGAAGATGGATCAGGCGCAGTATCGTGAACTGGAAGCTTTCTCCAAATTCAGCAGTGATATGGACCCTATTACGGCAATGACCATCGATAAGGGACGTAAGAACGCTCAGTTGCTCATTCAGCCCCAATACAGCCCGATGCCGGTGGAACAACAGATTGCTATCCTGTATTGTGGTACGCACGGTCTGCTCCACGATGTTCCTTTGGAAAACGTACAGGACTTCGAACGCAGCTTCATCGAATCTCTGCAACTCAACCATCAGGAAGATGTACTGGATGTTTTGAGAACCGGTGTGATAGACGATAACGTGACCAAGGCTATCGAGGAGACTGCCGCTATGGTTGCCAAACAATATTTATAGAAATGAAGAATGAAGAATTAAGAATGAAGAATGGGCTGCGCTGTCAAAGCGTTGCCATCTTCCTCTTTATTCTTTTCGGTCAGTACCCAAATGGGTACTGCACGGTAAATTCTTCATTCCTCATTCTTCATTCTTAATTTAAAAAGTTATGGCTTCACTGAAAGAAGTAAAAACCAGAATAAATTCGGTAAAGAGTACCCGAAAAATCACTTCAGCAATGAAGATGGTGGCTTCTGCCAAACTACATAAGGCACAAGGAGCCATTGAGAATATGTTGCCTTATCAAAGGAAGCTGAACAAGATTTTGACCAACTTCCTGAGTGCGGATCTTCCCATTGAATCTCCTTACATAAAGGCAAGGGAAGTGAAGCGGGTGGCAATTGTTGCCTTTTCTTCGAATACATCGCTCTGTGGTGCTTTTAATGCGAATGTCATTAAGATGTTGCTACAAACGGTTGGTGAGTTCCGTACATTGGGACAGGACAATATTCTGATATTCCCGGTAGGAAAGAAGGTGGATGAAGCAGCGAAACGTCTGGGATTCCAACCACAGGAAACTTCTGCGACGCTTTCTGACAAACCTTCGTATCAGGAGGCTTCCGAGTTGGCACATCGCCTCATGAAAATGTACATCGCCGGAGAAATAGATCGGGTGGAGCTGATTTATCATCACTTCAAATCAATGGGTGTACAGATTCTGCTTCGCGAAACTTATTTGCCTATCGACCTGACACACCTAGTGGACGGGGAAGAGAAGGAAAAAGAAGAAGAAGTACAAGGAGGAGAAATAGCGAATGATTACATCATCGAGCCCTCTGCGGAAGAACTGATCGCTAACTTGATTCCGACGGTATTGAGCCAGAAACTCTTTACGGCTGCTGTAGATTCAAACGCTTCGGAACATGCTGCACGTACATTGGCCATGCAAGTGGCTACGGACAATGCGAACGAGCTGATTCAAGACTTGACGAAGCAATATAATAAGAGTCGTCAGCAGGCCATTACAAACGAATTGTTGGATATTGTGGGTGGTTCTATGCAGTAAATGTCTGTTGCATGATAATACTATTTTCGGAATCAGTATTCCGTTTTTAATATTTGTGAGGCTGGCAGTGAAATAATCTATATATTTGGAAGTTCCAAGTCTTAATAGCTAACAAAACAAATATATAGATTATGACACACAAGCGATTGTTTAACATTTCAAGTGTTATTGCTACAGCGGCATTTATTAGTGGGCTCTTGGCAGGATGTATGGAGAAAGATTTATATGATCCTAATTATGGGAAAGACCCTGTACCGGACCCTGGCGAATATTTCGGATTTGAAACACGTGGCGATGTGAAGCTTTCCGTAAATTATGACTTACCGGGACTCATTGCACTTCTTGAAGTATATGATGAAGATCCGATGGAAACAGTGGATAATGAATCGGTTAAAAAAGAAGGAATCGAAGCTTTATTCAAAATCTACACAGACAAAAACGGAAAGTATGAAGGAAAAATGAATATTCCGACTTCCGTAGAAAGTATTTATTTGTATACATCAAGTTGGGGAGTACCCCGATGCGTAAAACTGGACTTGAAAGACGGCTTGGCAAGTCTGGATATGAGTAAAATCACCTCTCCATCTGCTAATACAAAGGCAGTAACCCGCTCCTATAATTTTTCAAAAGGTAGTGTACCGTATACTATCAATTCCAGTGCAAATTTATACTCATTGTGTAAGTGGGGAAATTGCGGATTGCTTTCTTACATTGTTGATCAATCGCATCAGTATATTGATGATAATCCCAATCCCGGTTATATTACTCACATAGGAAAGGTAGGGGCTGAAGATATTGGCGTTTTCACCAAACGTATGATGCAATTCTTTGGAAATAGTGCGGATAACTCGGAACTGGTCAGGGAATCCGGAGTGACGAATATTAGTGTGAAGCAAGATGGAACCACTTTGGATGTGGTGTTTCTAAATAGAAGTGCGTCATATAATAATACGTTCGGATATTATTATTATAAAACCGGTGAAGGAGTCGATCCCGCAAAAGTGAAGAAATATATTGTATTTCCAAATGTAATGATGGTATCTCAAGAATTGTATAATGAGTCGATTCTGAAATGCGGGGATAAAGTGCGGTTATGTTATTTTGGTGAGGATGGCAAAGCCAGCCAAACTTTTCCGAAAGGATATACAGTCGGATGGTTTATATATGCTGATGGATATAATTATAAGAATGTTGGACAGCAGAGTGATGAGATAAACATTCATAAACCTCTTCTTACTTCCAATCCGGCAAAGACAAAAGGGCAAAACTTTATTACTGTAAAAGATACAAAGAGCGGTAGAGTGATAATTGGTGTTGAAGATGCAGGAAATAAAAGCTATTGTGATCTGTTATTTTATGTGGATGCTTCGTCTGAAACCTCTGTGGATGATTCGAACAGACCTAATATCCCGGATAATGATAAGCCGATAGAAGAACCGGATGCACAAGAGAACCTTTTAGGTACATTAGCCTTTGAAGATATTTGGCCTAATGGGGGCGATTATGATATGAACGATGTAGTTGTAGAATATTGCCGTGCTACCTATTTCGATTCTAATAACATGATAAATAAGATTGTGGATACCTTTACCCCGACACATGACGGAGCGATGTATGAAAATGCGTTTGCTTATCAGATAGATAAAGGACAGTTTGGCAAAGTGACTTCGGATAAGGACATAAAAGTGGAAAGTGAAATATCTTCCATTATTGTATTCCCAAGTGTCAAACAGGCTGTTAAAGGGAAAGTGGGTACCTATACGATAACCAGAACGTTCGACAAGGCTTCTTTCAATAAAGAGAATCTGAAGGTGTATAATCCGTATATTATCGTAGGATATGCTGCAAATCAGAAGAACCGGACGGAAGTGCATTTGCCCAAGCATGAGGCAACAGCTTATGCTGACGCATCGCTTATCGGTTCTGGTAATGATGCTTATTACATTGATAGTGAAGGAGCTTATCCATTTGCTATTGATATTCCGATGTCGGATTTCGTTCCGGTAACGGAGACACATAATATTGATACGGAATACCCTTATTTCAAAGATTGGGCCGACTCTGGAGGTGCGAAACATACGAATTGGTATAAGGAATATCGGTCTCCCCAAAAATAAGAAAATAACTTTAATATAACTGTGACACGACTTTGTGTTCTTATTTGATCCGGTCCTGGTTTTCTTCAAGCGAGAAGAAGCCGGGACTATTTTTTGTTTGTCTGTCCAACATAATTATTCTTTATAGTTAAGAATGCGAATTGGATATATTTCTTACTGACTCTTTGTTTTCTTTATGTTCAGTTTCGGTGGTTGGAATCTATTCAGTACCTTTACCGAAAATTTTAGGAGACATGGAAAATAATCCGGAACTACAACTTGCTTGGCAGTTCATTGAAAATACAGGCACACATCTGTTTCTTACCGGAAAAGCCGGAACTGGAAAAACTACATTTCTAAAACGACTGAGAGAACATACACCCAAACGTATGGTCGTATTGGCTCCCACAGGGATTGCAGCTATCAATGCTGGAGGGGTAACGATTCATTCTTTTTTTCAGTTGTCTTTTGCGCCGTTTGTGCCGGAAACGACTTTCAATTCTGCCCAGATGCACTACCGTTTCAGCAAAGAGAAACGGAATATTATCCGCAGCATGGATCTGCTTGTCATCGATGAGATCAGTATGGTACGTGCAGATTTGCTGGATGCTGTGGATGCGGCTTTACGTCGTTATCGTGACCGTGAAAAGCCCTTTGGTGGGGTGCAGCTATTGATGATCGGAGACTTGCAGCAGCTGGCACCTGTGGTGAAAGACAGTGAGTGGGAGTTGCTGAAGAATCACTATGAGACACCTTACTTCTTTGCCAGCCGTGCATTGAGAGAGACAGTATATATGACGATTGAACTGAAAAAAGTATATCGTCAGAGTGATACTTTCTTCCTTTCTTTACTGAATAAGATACGCGAGAATAAAGCGGATGATGAAGTGTTGAATGAACTGAACCGCCGTTATCAGCCCGGCTTCCATCCCCGGAAGGAGGAAGGCTATATCCGGCTGACAACGCATAACTATCAGGCACAACAGGTGAATGACCGTGAACTGGCATCTTTGCCCGGACGGGCTTATAGCTTTCGGGCTGAGGTAGAGGGAAATTTCCCGGAGTACTCGTATCCTGCTGACGAAGTGCTGACCATCAAGGAAGGTGCACAGATTATGTTCCTCAAAAACGATGTTTCGTCGGAAAAACGGTATTATAACGGTATGATTGGCGAAGTGGTAAACGTAGATGCAAAGGGGATGACTGTATGCGGAAAAGATAGTACGTATGTTTTTCAGTTGCTGCCCGAAGAATGGGGGAATTATAAATATGTGCTGAACGAAGATACAAAGGAAATTACGGAAGAAATAGAAGGAGTATTCCGGCAATATCCCATCCGTCTGGCATGGGCTATCACTATTCATAAAAGTCAGGGCTTGACGTTTGAACGGGCCATCATTGACGCCCGTAACTCTTTTGCACATGGCCAAACGTATGTAGCGTTGAGCCGTTGCAAGACCTTGGAAGGAATGGTACTGGAAACTCCTTTGCGCAGAGAAGCGATAATCAGTGACCGTATTGTAGATGATTTTACGAAGAATGTGGAACAGAATAAACCGGGAAGCAAGCAACTGAATGATATGCAGAAAGCATATTTTTATGATTTGCTGAGTGATTTGTTTAACTTTTATTCATTGGATCAGGCATACAAGCGATTGCTCCGTTTAATGGATGAGGACCTTTATAAACTTTATCCGAAGCAGCTTGCCGAATATAAAGCATTGGCTTCTCACGTGAAGGAAAGAGTAGTGGAGGTTTCCCAGCGTTTCCGCAATCAGTATACGCGTCTGATCAATGAAGGGGAGGATTATGCGACAAATCAGGAATTGCAGCAGCGGATTTGCTCGGGAGCTGCCTACTTCCGTAAAGAGTTAGAGCCTGTCCGTGAGTTGTATGATAAGACGAGCATGCCTCTTGACAATAAAGAATTGCGGAAGCAACTAAATGAGCGTTTGCAGGCATTGGATGATGCTTTATGGATTAAGGAGTCTCTCTTGGAGGAGATGCAGACAGAGGCTTTTACTGTCACGGGCTATCTGAAACGGAAAGCAAAAGTGATGTTGAGTCTTGAAGGAGATACTGCTTCTTCCGGTTCTTCTGCCAAAGCTCCGAAGGAGAAAAGAGAGCGCAAGGAGCGTACCCGAGGCAATTCCGGAAAGGTAAAAGTGGAGGTTCCGACGGATATTTTGCATCCGGAACTGTATCGTGCTCTGTCGGAATGGAGGACGGCAAAGACACGTGAAGTGAGTATGCCGGCTTATGTGATCATGCAGCAAAAGGCACTGATGGGTATTGTAAATCTATTGCCTGATACACCGGGAGCTTTGGAAGCGATTCCTTATTTCGGAGCGAAAGGGGTGGAGAAGTACGGGTTTGAAATTCTGGGTATCGTACGTAAATACATGAAAGAGAATAACCTGGAACGACCGGAGATATTTTCTTCTGTTTCGAATGAAGAGAATGCACGGGAGCAGAAGTTGGCAGCGCAACATCAGGAGAAAAAGGAGAGACAAAAGGAGAAGAAGAAAGATACAAAGCTGGTGAGCTACGAAATGTTCTGTCAGGGGATGACGATCGAAGAGATAGCCAAAGCCCGTGATCTGGTGACCGGGACGATTGCTACTCATTTGGAGCATTATCTCCGTGAGAATAAAATAAAGTTAGAGCAGGTAGTGTCGGCTGATAAGATAAAGAAGGTTCGGAATTATCTGGAAACACATGAATTTATGGGCGTGGTAGCTATTAAAGCCGCATTGGGAGATGAAGTCTCTTATGCTGATATTCGCTTTGTGTTGGCGGCTGCGGGACATTAATAAAATCATTTAAAGAGATATCCCCCTTTCTTATTTCCGGTTTTGAAATTGACAGGAGTAAGAGAGGGGGATGCCTGTATAGTGAGTTACAGGTTATAGGTTACAGAAGAAAGAGACGAATACAGGCACACTGATATCGATCAGAATACCATGTAAAATAGCAATAGGAATCATTTCTTTTCCTGAATATCTGCTGATAGAAGGTAATAATACATCCATTGAATTGACACCGGCTGCTGAAATAGGAGCTAGCTTCCCGAAATACTTCTTGATGAGCGGTGTGCCCAGAAGTGCCATCATTTCACGGAAGATATTGGTGAGCAGGGCAATTGTGCCTAGCTCTGTAGCCAGCTGTATTCCGATGGTCGGTTCTTTAAACTGGGTAATCAGGATGGAAGACAGTGAATAGTATGCGAATCCGCTTCCCACTGCCATACAGTCGAATACACTCCATTGGCTTAGCAAAATACTTGCTAAGGCAGAAAACAGTAAGGTACCGGTGATGGTTCCTAGTGGGATCAACAGCATTTTCGGGTGTAAATGTGAGATGATCGCTTTCAGATTTTTGTTAGAACCGATACTGATTCCTACTTGCAGCATCAATGCGTATAGTATGTACATGGAAACGGTGTGCGTATCAAATTGGAATTTATTAAAAACTCCCATGATGCAGCCTACACAGAAAAAAACAATAACGATGAGACTTCCTTTCATTGTTTACCTCCTTTCTTGAAAAATAGTTGTAATACAAGTCGGGCAGCAAGCAAGCTCCCTAATACGCCGGATACGGCAAGAATGATTGCTTGCCATCCAAACTTACCGAGATTGTTCACAATCAGACTATTGGAACCGATGGACACTCCAAGGATAAAGAGTAACAGGAATATGGTAAGAGAAATGGTCTTTTCTGTCTTTTGCAAAATAGTCCAGTTACGCAATCCGTAGCCGATGCCGATTCCCAAAAACATGGTAGATATAATAGAGAACATATTGTAATATATTTTATTTGGTTAGGTTAAACAATTAACAAATAGCATGGATAATCCCCAAAAAGATACACATCTTATTGAAAATCAGATGAAAGTACTGCCTGTGAATAATGAATAAATCAGTAGGCCGTTTGAGTAAAAATGGGGAAGGGGAATTTAGATGAATCCGCTGAACCAATGTACATGCACGCAACAAGACGTGCAGAAATTGGGAATTTCCGCATGGAATATAGTGGCGTTATGTAATTGTAATGTTTGATTCATTATTATACTTCTTAATTTGGGTGCAAAGATAAGAAGTTATTGCATATTTTCAAAATAAATATGCAATAATTAAAAAGGGAAAGGTTGTGTATCGGTTAATTATCCCATTCCATGAGAATCTCTTTTAGCATACGTGGCCGGTAGCCAAGTATTGTACGGGCTTTTGCAATGCTCATCCCACTAAAGCGGGGGCGGGGAGTTGCTTCTTTCATATCTTTGGTTGTAATAGGATGGATAAGTGAGCGGTCCAGTTTCATGCAGTCCGCTACATGGAAAGCAATTTCCGCAATGGTCATACATTCATCGCCACAGATATGAAAAATACCATTGGCAGTGTTCTCTATCAGACGTTGCACTCCGTCCGATACGTCACCGACATAGGTAGGGGTGCGCCATTGGTCGGACACCACACGGATCTCTTGCCCTGCATTCAAACGATTCATTACGAGCTGTACAATATTTCCATGTTGTCCCGGCAGTGCTTTCCCGTAGACAATCTCTACACGAACAATGGCGTAGTTACTGCAGATTTCGGCAATCCTATTCTCTCCTTTCCATTTGGTGAAACCGTAATAGTTGACCGGAGCGGGGAGGCTCTCTTCTGTATAAAGTTGCCCGGAATTTTCATCTATCTTTCCGTCAAAAACAAAATCTGTAGATAAGTGGATGAATCGGCTTTTGTATATTTCGCAGAGATATGCCAATTGCTCTACTGCTGTAACGTTTGTAAGATAAGCCTCTTCATGATGTGTTTCACAATAATCGGGGACGGATAAGGCAGAGCAATTGATGACTGCATCGGGTTGTGCTTCTTTAAAGAGATGCTTGATAGCTGCTTCATCCCGTATGTCTGTTGTGACGAAATGATATTTACCGTCACCATTTGGAAGGATGTCCGGATGCAGGGAGCATCCTGTTGCGTTATATTGTTCCTTATTTGATAAGTCATTCAGTATCTGGCGTCCGGTGAATCCGTTTGCACCGATGATCAGTATATTCTTCATGGGTTATTTTTTATGTTATCGTTCGTTTCAGTCATCTGAATACGTTTGGGCTTAAAAGTATGGTTTTCTGTATTTATTCTCACAAAAGTAGAAAATAATTTCAAGTATATAACATTGATCTTAGGTAGAAGATGAAGTACGGACATAAAAAAAGGAGCAACGCCTTGCTCCAACCTTTGTTAACCTTAAATCTAATACTATGAAAAACACGATGCAAAGATACGTACTTCTGTGATATTAGCAAATTATCCAAGAAAATTCGTATGTTTTATAACATTGATTAAGAATTTGAAATCTCGATTCTATTTTTATTAAGAGATTTTCGGGCTTACTCTTTTATACTATAAGAAATATATCTTTATGTTATGAGAAATACATCTCGGTAACTTTAAGCAAAAGTAATATACTCTTATTAGAGATATGAGATATTAATGGGTAGCTGCATACCATGCTGTTTCTTTTTTTCCTGAAGCAAGCCTGTTAGTACTCGGATCGGAGATTGTAATGCCGGAAAATGTATTTATTTTCACTTTACCTCTGCTCATAGAATAGAAATATTCTGTATTTCTTTTGAATGGCACTGTGCGATTGAGCTGTTCGTTGAATTGTGCTACCAAAGTTTTATCGGGGCATAATTTTGAAACATAGTCACCATAATCAAAGAAGATGACCGGATTATATCCGTCTAATCTTTGTAAGGAACTGGTTAATGAAGAATCAAACGTATATTGATGATTAATCTCTTTCATAATAGCTGCCAGATTATCAAGTTCGGAGCAATCAGTGACAGCAATTGTTCCGCATGGCATTTCGCTATAATTGGAATAAAAGGAGTAGAAACCGTCACAGATACCCTCATAATCTACTTTTCCTATCAGATATTGACCAATTTCGGCGTATGGCATGCCGTACGCCATCACTTCACTTGTAGACCCTATCAGATAATCAGTCACATCTTTGAGATCATAGGCTACTTCTACACTCGACATATAGCAGTCATCGAATAATATATATTCCATTTTAAGTCCTGCATTGGAAATACCTTTGGCAAGTGTTGTTATATCAGTCTGATATTGAGGTTCCAGTCCTCCGAAATAACGTGTCATTGGTACATTTTCGTACTCCCAGTGCATCTTGGTACGGAGACCGCTACGCGATTGGGAGTTTGATACGGGTATCCATCCCATACCGTGGCAGCCGATAACCATTGCATAACGTTTGGTAGGAGAATAGCGTTGAACGTCATTGAGGATGGATGTGATACCTTCTGCCGTTGTATATGCAGGGTCTGTATATTCCTTTAGAGTTTTACGTGCGCTTTTACCATTTTCATAGGTGAGTTCGAAAAGAGTGGCTTTCGTTGCTGTAGTACACATGAAGACAATCACCCGTTCATTCTTCAGTATATTTTTTCCGACTACACTTTCCAAGTCGCTGATATTCTGATAAAAATTGGATGTAAGGTTAGTAGACCACGGGAGATACATGAATACTGTCTGTTCTGTGGGAACTATAACAGGATCTTCCTTCTCGCATGAAGTCATGCCAAAAGAAAGGAACAGTATGACGATAACTGATTTTATCAAATGATAATATTTCCGCTCTGTTTTCATTGTTTTGTCAGAATTAAAATTACTTCTTGATATATAACGTAAAAAGAATACTTTTTGATTTATATAATCAAAATGTAATCCGGATGTATCTTTTTAATAAGTGTTTCTGCAAATTTACCGAAAAATAATGTAATTCTCTATATCTGTAAGTCCAATAGTTCGCATATAGACATAAAAAAAGGAGCAACGCCTTGCTCCAACCTTTGTTAACCTTAAATCTAATACTATGAAAAACACAGTGCAAAGATACGTACTTCTGTGATATTAGCAAATTATCCAAGATAATTCGTATGTTTTATAACATTGATTAAGAATTTGAAGTCTCAAATATATTTTTATTAAAGGTTTTCTTCTGTTCTAGAGTCATCTGGAAGAAGAGCATATAAATCAGTTAGGCATTCTGAAATCATTCGGTGGGCAGCCGGTCATCTTCTTAAACAGGCGGCTAAAATACTGAGCATTCCGGAAGCCGAGTTCCTGCGCTATCTGGTTAAGCGGCTTATCAGTATTTATCAGCCAGTCTTTAGCTGTTTCGAAACGTTTGAACTGGAGATATTCTTTAAATGATTTTCCTGTTTCATATTCCAGCAAATCATTAAAATATGCAGGAGATAAATGGAGGCTTCCGGCACAATCTTCAATGGTAGGAAGGTCGGCGGATTGACTTTGTATCGTATGGAAATGATGATCTAAAAGACGATTGAACCGTCCGATAATCTGTTTGTTTGCTTCATTGCGGGTGATAAACTGGCGTTCGTAGAAGCGTTCGCAATAATCGAGCAATAGTTCGATATATTTAGAAATAATTTTCTGGCTATAGCAATCGATACAGCGTTGCAGTTCCTGGTTTATTTTATCCAGAAGCTCCAGTATAACCTGCTTCTCACGTAATGAAATATGCAGTGCTTCTTCGGGGCGATAAGAGAAGAAAGTATAGTCACGGATATTCGCTCCGAGGGCAGTGCCACAGATCAGGTCGGGATGAAACGCCAGTATCCATCCCTTGGAAGGACGCGTGTTGTTACTATCTTTCATGCTGATTGATTCTCCGGGAGTCAGGCAGATAAGTGTTCCGTCTGAGAAGTCGTAGTACTGATGTCCGTATCTGCATGCTTCACATTTGCATTCACCCAACAGAATCGTATAAAATCCGAATTTAAAATCTGTATGGGATGATAGGTCGGCTTTTGAGAGGTCGATGACACTGACCAGAGGGTGCAGTGTCTTACCTCCCAAGCAACAATTGCATTGATGCACACTTCCTAATTTAAGTACTTTATCTCCCATGACGTAAATAATATCCTGATTTATGGAGCTGTTTTAGCTCTGTTGCTTATATTCGTTTGGTGTGCATCCGACATTCTTCTTGAACAACCGGCTGAAATGTTGCGGATACTGGAATCCCAGTTCATAGGCAATCTGGCTGACCGTCTGGTTACCTTCCAATATCCGTTCTTTGGCAAGTTCTATGATTCGGTACTGGATGTATTCCTGTGCTGTTTTTCCTGTTTCTTTCTTGATCAGGTCACCGAAATAATTGGGGGAAAGGCAGACTTTATCCGCAAAGTATTTGACAGAAGGAAGCCCTTCGGTGAGTGCAACTTGATTTTGAAAATACTCGTCCAATAACTGTTCAAACTTAACGATGATGTCTTTATTGGCTTGGTTGCGTGTGATGAATTGCCGTTCGTAGAAGCGCATGCAATAGTCGAGCAATAGCTCTATATTGCGGACAATGAGCTGTTTGCTATGTTTATCGATAGCATGTTCCAGCTCGATTTGTATTTTGTGAATACAGTCGGTCACAATTTCCTTTTCCTGTTCGGAGAGATGCAATGCTTCATTCACTTCATAAGAGAAGAAGCTGTAGTGTTTGATGTTCTGTCCTAAAGAAGTTCCCCGAATTAAATCGGGATGAAATAAAAGACCGATAGATTTGGTGCGGGGCGGGGTTTGTTTACGATTGTCTATCCCGACTACCTGCCCCGGAGCCATGCAGACGACGGTTCCTTCTTGATAATCATAATATTTCCGTCCGTATCTGAGATCGCCACATTTTGCTTCTTTCAGAAACAGAGAGTAGAATCCGATATTCATACGGTAGTATTCTACCGTCTTTGTCGCTTTCGAAAAGTCGATTACATTCACTAACGGGTGTAAAGTCTCTAGTCCGAACAGTTGGTCATACTGGTCAATACTTTCTATTTTTGTAATTTCTTCCATACGGCTTGCAGTTTTGATCTGTCACAAAGATAAAGCTTTTAAATGTATCTTTTTCATTCCGGATTTGTAAAACTGTAATTTGGGTATAAGATTCAGTAATTTGTATACAACGTTGGCAGCCGACCGGATGCAAACTTACATTTACTATCAAGATTAGCGTATCAGAAACAAAAAAAACGGAATAATAGCAAGGATGTAAATAACAGAATTGATATATTTGTTCCTGCGAATTTTAAAAGACTTGTTTTATGAAAGCATTATTCATTGGAGGGACCGGTACCATCAGTGCCGATGTAGTAGAGTTGGCACAACAGAGAGGGTGGGAGATTACACTGCTCAACCGAGGTTCAAGGAAACTGCCCGAAGGCATGCGTAGTATCATTGCCGACATTCATGATGAGGAAGCCGTAGCGAAGGCTGTCACAGATGAAAGTTATGATGTGGTTGCCCAGTTCATTGCTTATACGGCAGAAGATGTAGAACGTGACATTCGTCTGTTCCGGGATAAGACGAAGCAATATATTTTTATCAGTAGTGCATCCGCCTATCAAAAGCCGTTGGCTGATTACCGTATTACAGAAAGCACTCCTCTGGTGAATCCTTACTGGCAGTATTCACGGCATAAGATCGCAGCCGAAGAAGTGTTGATGGCAGCATACCGGACAACCGGTTTTCCGGTTACGATTGTTCGTCCCAGTCATACTTATAATGGAACGAAACCTCCTGTAAGCCTGCATGGAAATAACGGCAACTGGCAGATTCTGAAACGGATTCTTGACGGGAAACCTGTGATTATTCCCGGCGATGGCAGTTCATTGTGGACATTGACTCATTCCAGAGATTTTGCCAAAGGATACGTTGGACTTATGGCAAATCCTCATGCAATCGGAAATGCCTTCCATATAACTACTGATGAGAGTATGACTTGGAACCAGATTTATCAAACCATTGCCGATGCACTGGGAAAACCGTTGAACGCCTTGCATGTGGCTTCCGATTTCCTTGCACGGCATGGAGAAAACTATGATTTTAGAGGCGAACTGTTGGGAGACAAAGCAGCTACTGTAGTCTTCGATAATTCGAAAATAAAACGTCTTGTTCCGGATTTTATCTGTACTACCTCAATGGCAGACGGTTTAAGGCAGGCAGTTCAATACATGCTTTCACATCCTGAAACGCAGACTCCTGATCCGGAGTTCGATTCATGGTGTGACCGTATAGCGGATGCAATGTGTGCAGCGGACAGGGCCTTTGAATCAAAATGAACAAAAAAGAAGTAGTAACTGCATTTGTTATTGATAGTCGGAAGTGCCTGACGAAGATAATTTGATTAGCTATTAGCATAATCTGATAAGCTAATAGCTAATCAGATTATGCTAATAGCTAAATTGAAATTACTTGTAAAAGTATTATTTGCTATTATAATATTTCATTATTATAGGGTGATTAATAGAGCCCATTCCTTCCTTGCTGAACTTCAATCCGGATACCGAAATTACCATTTGAAGATTTCAGTTCGAATGCTCCCCGGAAGTTATTTTTTTCCCAAGGCATAGCACTACGGTTGGGTACTTTCCATCCGTCTTTATCATAGTCTCCGTATGTATTGATTTTCCATCCATTTTTCAGCTTGAAGGTTCCCATTTGCATGAATTGCGGTGAAGACGACAACCCCCATCCATACCCATATCCGAAACCGGAGAAAGGAGAAGAAAATGCGTCAGTGAATCCCTGGGTATAGGTTGCGTCTGTATTCAGACGGAATATCTGATTGTAATCTTTACTTACATCCGGTATGTCCAGATTGAGTTTCGGAAGTTTGGGAGGTGCCACATTCATTAATCCCATGTCCAGCAGGAAGCCGCCAAATTCCTTCATATTGCTTGAAGGGGTACGACGAATACTATCGGAAGGAACTTCCGACTGTGCGGATGCAAAACCGACCGATAATACCAGCGAAAGAAATAGAATCAGTTTTTTCATCTTCGTAAAGGTTGATTGATGACAAAGATAGAAAATATTAGTATGACTGCTTGCTTCCGTTATGTTTTCTTAGAGAAAAATCCATTTTAAACATGGTGTCACTATCCTGACAGGATGGTGTAAGTATCCCGGCAGGATAGTGACACTATATCACTGGTATAGTGACACCATGTTTTTTTGATTCAAGTAGCTATTAATTTATAGCCGATTCCCCGCACATTAACGATCCGGATTTGCTCATCCTGTGATAATTTATGCCGTAGTTTAGTAATGAACACATGCAGACTTCGGGAATTGAAAAAGCTGTCATCTCCCCAGAGGTCAAGCAGTACATCTTGCGTGTTGACTACCTGATTCCGGTTTTCGCAAAGACGTTTTAATATTTCAGATTCCCGGTGGGAGAGTTCCTGCCTCTCTCCGGCACGCAATAGAGTTTGTGCAACGGGATCGAACAAGTAGCTGCCTATCTCAAAGCGACTGGAGGGCTTTTGCTCTGTGAAGCTGAACGCTTTCCCCATTAGCGCCTTGATGCGGATAATGAGCTCTTGCATGCCAAAAGGCTTTTTCAAATAGTCGTTGGCTCCAAGTTCAAAACCTTCTACCACATCATTGATGGCCGAACGGGCAGTCAGAAACAAAACGGGTGTTTGTTTGTCTGTTTGCCGGATACGGCGCACCATTTCGAATCCATCCATTTTCGGCATCATCACGTCGGCGACCAATACATCCGGGCGTAGTTCAAAGAAAAGATGTAATCCTTCTTCTCCGTCTCCTGCCGTATGAATTGTAAAGCCGCTTTCTTCCAGTGTATCTTTGATGATCATAGCGAGTGTCACTTCGTCCTCTACCAATAGTACTGTAATTTCGTTTTTACTCATGATGTTGACTTATTATAAAGTAAATGCACTTTTTTATAAGATAATGGTAAATGTAGTTCCTTTGCCCGGTTCACTTTTCACGGAGATGGTACCTCCATGCTTTTCGACCATACTTTTGACATAGAAAAGTCCTAAACCGTATCCTTTCACATTATGAAGATTGCCTGTCGGAACCCGATAGAATTTGTCGAATATATGTTTCTGTTTATCGGGTGGAATGCCTATTCCCCGGTCGGTAACAGTGATGCATACCGTTTGTTCTGTCTGGCGGCAGCAGATTGTTATTTCGGCAGACTCTTTGGAGTACTTCACTGCATTGTCAATCAGATTGCTGATGATGTTGTTGAAGTGGGTGCGGTCTGCAACAAGGGTCAGTGATTCGGGATTTATTTCCAGAGTTACGTGTACGGTTTTATCAGCTTTAAGTTGGTGCTGCTCTATTAAAGAAGTAATCAGTTCTTTCAGATGAATCTCTTCGGGGTGCAGTCTGAATGTCTTGCGACTTTCCATGCTCATGGAAAGAATCTGTTCAACGAGCCCGCTCAAACGTTGCAACTGCTCCTGACTGATGCGTAGGTACTGGTCACGCTTACTCTTCTCCTCCGCTTGGTTGAAATTCAGCAGCGCATCATTGGCGGCATAAGCTACGGCGATCGGAGTTTTTAATTCATGCGTGATGTTATTGGTAAAGTTGCTCTTCATCTCCTCCAGTGTCTTTTGTCTCAGCAGTGTCCGGATGAGAAACCAAAAGGAGAATCCCAGGATGAGGAAGATAACAAATGAAGTGACCAGAATTCCGGTCATTTGCTTCCATACCAGAGAAGTGATCGGTTCCATTATCAGTTGATAGCGTTGGCTGTGATGTCTGTTGAATTCGTAGTCGTAGCGGATAGCTTTCGGGCTGGGGATATAACTGCTGTCTCCTGCGATACCCAGCGTATCTATATATATTTTTGATGAATCCATTGCGGTTCCGGTGTATATATATAAGATGTGATGAGGAACATCTATGTTGTGTGCTTTCAATACATCGGTAAGGAGGCTGTCATATTTTTGCAGGTTGATGTCGATATAGGTATCCACACCCGAATGCATACCCTGTTGGACGCTGAGTAAAAGTTCTTTCATCGAGTCTTCTTTCTTTAATAATACATCGAGTCCGCTTTCGCTGGAGGCGATGGCTCTGGCTTCGGGGTCAGTATTGTTAACCGCCAATGTATCTACTGCCGTTTCCGTTCGCGTGTGCAGGGTGTCTTTGTAGGTACTGTCCGTATAAGAGATGGTCTGGCTTGTTACCAGCGCTTTTCCGTCGTCACTGTATCCGGCGGAAACGGTGACCGATCCGTGTTCTACATTGTCTTTTTGCAATTCGTTGACACGAAGCACGATTTCATTGAAGTCGCTCGTACGCATTGCATCCTTGATATGATTGTTCATTTCCTGTTTCATTGTACGGTAAAGTCCCGTCAACCAATAGGTTTGGTAAACAAAGATGCCTGTCAGCGAGCAGATGACAAGGATAATGATATGTTTCAACGGTAGTTTCATACGGACAAAGATAGTATGAAACTGTTATTTTTCTTCTCTTTGATAAGACTAAATAACACTAGATAAGCCGGTGATAACGTAAAGTTTCACTTTTTCTCCCGTATTTTGCAGCATACTCAAAAATAAATGCGATATGAAACGAACTTACTTACTGCTTTTGTTACTTTTCCTATATTGGATGTATGCTTCTGCGCAGCAGGTACAGCCGGTACGAGAACCTGCCGACAGCGTAAAAAACGTAGCATATATAGACAGTCTGTTCAGGGAACTTCCCGAAGTGATGATTACCGGAGAGCGTCCGGTAGTGAAAGCGGAACAGGGGAAACTGGTGTACGATGTTCCGCGACTGGTGAGCAACCTCCCGGTGGACAATGCTTACGATGCGGTAAAGAACCTTCCGGGCGTTGTCGCTATGAACGATGGAATGACATTGGGAGGACAACCGGTAACAGTGGTCATCAACGGAAAGGTAAGTACCCTGTCTGTGGAACAATTGAATGACCTGCTGAAATCAATGCCGGTCAGCCGGATTGAAAAGGCGGAAGTGATGTACTCGGCTCCGGCCCGCTATCAGGTACGCGGACCGATGATTAACCTGGTACTGACTTCGGGCACAGGAAAGGAACCTTCCCTTCAAGGTGAACTATATACCTCTTATAGCCAGTTGCATTACGAATCTTTGGCAGAGCGTGGAAGCCTCCTGTACTCCGGACGCAAATTCTCTGCTGATCTTCTCTACTCTTACTCTTACAGCCGCGAACGGCGGGAGACGGATAAAGAAGCGCTTCACACGCTCGCCGACGGTTCGGTACACCAGATGGATATGTATGACATCACAACTTCCCGTCACAACAATCATCAGGTGCGTCTCGGCATGGACTATGCATTTGCCGACAAGCATTTGCTGAGTTTGGTTTATACAACAGCTTTCACAGATGTCAAGCCTTATGCCACCGTTACCGGTGCACAAAATTCTGTGACCGATTCACGTTCGGAAGGACAGCTTCATAATGCAAAGCTCGACTATCAGACTCCTTTCGGACTGAAAGCCGGTGCGGAATTTACCTATTATCATTCTCCCGGAAGTCAGTTGCTCCACAGTACACTGGGAGAGGAAACGCTGAACTTTCTGAGCAGAGATAACCAACGGATCAACCAATGGCGATTTTATGCCGGGCAGGAACATACATTGGGCAAAGACTGGGGACTGAACTACGGCGTCGCCTATACGACGGCATTGGATAACAGTTATCAGATGTATTACGACCCCGAAACGGAAGCACCGTTACCGGACAATAATATGAAATCCCGACGCCGCGAACAGACGGTGAACTTCTATGCCGGACTCAGCAAGAGCTTCGGAGAAAAACTTTCGGCAGATGTTTCGTTGGCAGCAGAGCAGTATCACACGGATATGTGGAATGAATGGAGCCTTTACCCGGTTGCCAACCTGACGTATCTGCCTGCTCCGGGACATATCCTGCAATTCTCATTGAGCAGTGACAAAGAATACCCGGAATACTGGAGTATGCAGAACTCCACTTCCTATATGGGTGCCTACTCCGAAATTCAGGGAAATCCCTTCCTCAAACCTGCAACGAATTATGAGACGACCCTCAGCTATATCCTAAAGGGCAAATATGTATTATCCGCTTATTACAGCCGCACGAAAAACAAGGAGATGCAAACTCTTTACCAATCTCCGGAACGTCTGGTCGAGATTTATAAATGCTTCAATTTCGATTTCTCGGAGCAGGCAGGACTGGTGATGGTAGTCCCCTTTAAAGTGAAGAAATGGCTGGATTCACGTGTGACGGCGATCGGTTTCCGCTATCGTCAGAAAGACAGTGATTTTTGGGATATCCCGTTTGACCGCAAATTATATACATTTGTGCTGACAATGAACAACACCTTCACTCTCTCCACCAAACCGGATTTAAAGTTAACCCTCAGCGGATTTTATCAGAACAGGGCTATACAAGGCATTTTCGACCTTCCCCGTTCCGGAAATCTGGATGTAGCCCTCCGCTATACTTTTGCAAAAGGAAAGGCACAGCTGACTGTGAAGTGCGACGACATATTCAATACTTCTACTATTTCGACAAATGTCCGCTACGGATTACAGAATGTGAAGAACCACTATATGAAAACGACCCGTGCATTCGGTATCTCCTTCAACTATAAATTCGGAGGATATAAGGAGAAGAAGAGGGAAGAGGTGGATACTTCCCGGTTCAAATGATGCCTTGTCTTGTGGCAGTACTTGATTATTTGATCAGAAGGGATACCCGATTGTCGGCGGTCATTCAATGGGTTGCAACCACCTTTCGGATATCCCTGTAATCAATGTTCGGGCCGTTTTATCCTATGGACGCTTTCCACACTTTGGCATACTCTTCCAGTACCCGTTTGATGCTTTTTCCTATCTTCACATAATCAGCCTCATTCAGATTGGCAAGTGATACACGGACACTCCATTTCGGTCCGGCAAAACCGCCTCCGTTCAGCAATACCAATGAAGTTTCGTTGGCGAGCCGGAAAACGACATCCAGCGGATTGTATGTCTTTTGCAGGTAAGCAACGAAGTCATCACCATAAAATTTCTTCGCCCATACCAGCATATCGATCTCCGAATAATATCCGGCACGTAGCGGGTCCTCTACCAGTGTGAAACCGGTATTGTCCCAAAGCGCATGCAGGCGGCGGTGAATGATTTCCTGCATTTTAGCCTTATAGCGGTCTTCTTTGTCAAGAAGGGCGAAGGCAGAAAACAAGCTCATCTGCATTTGTTGGGGCAGGGAAAGTCCTGCGGTATGGTTTAATGCAATCTGGCGGCTGTCGGCCACCATGCGGTCGATAAACTTCATCTTCTCCGGGTGCAAATCGAGGCTTGAGTAGCGTTTGTTCAAGATTGCTTTTTGCTCCTCCGACAGGCGGGCAATCATTTTGTCGTAGATGTTGTCTTCGTGTAAAGCAATGACTGCATTTCTCCATCCTGTAGCTCCGAAATATTTGGAGAAGGAATAGACGCAAAGTGTATTGTGTGGCAATTCTGCCATCAACGAACGGAAATGGGGAATAAACGTTCCGTACACATCATCTGTGATAATCATCAGATTCGGATTATCATTCTTTACAATATGGATGATGCGTGCCACTGTTTCCGGATTGAGCGCGTAACTGGGCGGATTGCTCGGATTGGTGATAAACAACGCTTTTATCTGCGGATTCTTCAGCTTGTCAATGTCTTCATCTTTATATTGCCAGGTATGCAGTCCGTCCGGTGTCATTTGGTCAGCGGATATTTCGGTAACGTCAAACTGATAACGGCGTAGTTCGGGAATTTCGATGTAAGGCGTGAAGACCGGAATCATCAGAGCGATGGAATCTCCCTGATTCAGCAGGAAGTTTTCTTGCAATGAATCGAATACGTAGCACATGGCAGCCGTTCCCCCTTCGGTAGCGAAGAGGTCGAATGTACCTTTGGGCGGACGACGGTCGCACATTTCCTGCGCCAGATAGTCCTGTACGATTAGCTCGGTGAAGTGCAGGATACGGTCGGGGACGGGATACTGGTCGCCGATGACCGATTCAGCCCATTCATGAACCAGTGTATCCGGGTCGGCGGCATGTTCCATCAACATATAATTATAGGTCCCTTTCAGCAGCTTGGCTCCGGGTTCCTTCTCGTTTTCTTTGAGAAAGGCTTCGAAGCGGGCAGCTATTCCATCTTTCTGCGGGATGCCTGCTATTCCTTCTTCCAGCGACAGGACACGGCGACATTCGCAAAGTCCGAATTTTCCCAGCAGGAAGAAGGCTTCACGCGGTTCGGTGGCAATCCAGTTCGGGTTGCCCCGCCCTGCATTCAGCATGGTATGGGCTATTTTCTTAATACTTTCGTCGGCCATTTCGATGAGCTTGTTTTTAAGTTCGAAAGGGCTGATCGTTTCCATCTTTTTGGCAAAGTTCTTGGTGATAGCTGTGCCAGTTGTTTTCTTTTCCATCATGGTTTTTATTGTTTTCTGATACTTAATTTTGATTTACGATACATTCATTATACTAATATCTACATGAGTAATACGATAGCTACTCCCCAGATGATCAGCAGGGTATTTCCGACGGCATACGTCACGGTGTATCCCAGGGCGGGAGTGTCACTTCCCAGTGCATCCTGAATAGCTCCCAGGGCGGCAGTAGTCGTACGTGCTCCAGCTGTACATCCCAGTGTGAGGGCAGGGTGGAACTTAAACAGATATCTTCCCATCAGCAAACCGCTGAGAAGAGGAATGGCAGTTGCGAGTGCACCGACGATAAACAGGCTGAATCCTACTTCCTTGAAACCCGTCACAAAACTAGGTCCTGCGGCGATGCCGACAACGGCGATGAACATGTTTAATCCTACATTATTCAATACCCACAACGAAGGTTCGGGAATACCGCCAAAGGTGGGACGTTTGCTGCGCAGCCAACCAAATACGAGTCCTGCGATCAAGGCACCTCCACTGGTGGAAAGGCTGATCGGGATACCTCCCAAATGTATGGCCAGTGCACCGACCAGACCACCGATAAGGATACCCAGGCCGACAAAGATCATATCTGTCTGGTTGGTAGGGCGGTCAATGTAACCCATTTGCTTGGCAGCCGTTTCCACTTCGAACTTTGTTCCGGTCAGTTCAAGGATATCACCGGAGTCGATCACTGTCTGCGCAAGTACCGGAATGTTGATTCCTGCCCGCTTGATGCTGCGGATACTGACTCCATGCATGAATTTCTGTGCGCGGACGGTAGAGACTTTTTCTCCGGCGAACGTACGGTGAGTAACCATGACGGGAAGCGTCTCTGCCGGAAAGTCGAGCAGTTGGGCATCGATCACTTCCGGACCGATCCAGTCTTCTTCGCCGATGGCGTATTCACGGCGACCGCTCAGTACCACTTCATCGCCCGGCTGTAGAAGCATCTCCGGAGTAACCTCTTCTATGACGCCTTTTTGCCGCACCCGTTCTACAAACAGTCGCTTATCGTTTTCTATCAGATACTTTTCCAGTTCGCTGACAGTCTTTCCTTTGCCAAACCATTTGTTCTCAATTTTATAAGCACGGAATACGACGGGGCGGAGAGCAGTATAAAATCCCGGTTCATCAGCTTCCGAAGTACCCATTTTGGCTTCCAGCTCTTTACAGTCAGCTTTCACTTTGTCCAGTCCGCCCAGCATTTTAGGACCGAGTGAAGCGAGAATCCATGCGGAGCCTGCCGTGCCGAAAATATAAGTCACAGCGTATGCTACAGGAATGGCATTGATAAATGTCGCTTTCTGTGCATCGCTGATACTTAACTGATTGATCGTGTCACTTGCTACACCGATAACTGCGGAGATGGTCTGTGAGCCTGCCAGCAATCCGGCAGCTTCGCCTACGTGGTAGCCCATGATTTTGGCAAGTATCCACGGGGCGATGAGGCTGACTATACACATCAGGACGGCAAATCCTACTTGTGGCAATCCGTCTTTCTTCAATCCGCGAAAGAATTGCGGACCTACTTTGTAGCCCACAGCGAATAAAAACAGTAGAAAAAAGACAGCTTTCATCGGGCCGTCTACACTAATGTTCAACTGTCCCACCAGCACTCCGACCAGAAGGACGCTCGTCACTGTACCTAATGAAAATTTTCCTATTTTGAATCTGCCCAGCCAGAAGCCGGCGAATAAGGTAAGAAAAATGGCGAGTTCAGGGTGATCCCTTAATTGGTTAATAATCCATTCCATATATGTTGTTCTTGTTTAGGTTATGTCAATAACAACAGTTCTTGTACGGAAAGAGTTTAGAAGAGTATGTTCGTTATCGTCATAGTTTATAAATATTTTAGGTAGGATTATGTGGATTACACGGTTTTAGGAATTGAGTAATTGAAAACCGTGCAGAAGTAATGAGAGAAATCAGAGAAAGCTTTAAATTTCTCAGTTTCGCTTTTTTGTTATACTTTTGTCACTTCAAATAAAACTAATCATATTCTGTATGAAATCAGACATAGAAATAGCTCGCAGTGTCGAGTTGAAGAAGATTAAGCAGGTTGCCGAAGGTATCGGAATTCCCCGTGAAGAAGTCGAAAATTACGGTCGTTATATCGCGAAGATTCCCGAACAACTGATCGATGAGGAGAAAGTGAAGAAAAGTAACCTCGTTCTGGTAACTGCCATCACAGCGACAAAGGCGGGTATCGGCAAAACTACCGTATCTATCGGTCTCGCTCTGGGACTGAATAAAATCGGAAAGAAGGCGATTGTCGCTTTGCGCGAACCGTCTCTCGGTCCTTGCTTCGGTATGAAGGGAGGAGCAGCGGGCGGAGGATATGCGCAGGTGCTTCCGATGGAGAAGATCAACCTCCACTTTACGGGAGACTTCCATGCGATTACTTCCGCGCATAACATGATTTCCGCTTTGCTTGATAATTATCTTTATCAGAATCAGGCGAAAGGTTTCGGACTGAAAGAAATCCTCTGGCGTCGGGTGCTCGACGTGAACGACCGTTCATTGCGCAGCATCGTAGTCGGACTCGGACCGAAGTCGAACGGTATCACACAGGAGTCAGGTTTCGATATTACTCCGGCTTCGGAGATTATGGCGATTCTCTGTCTTTCCAGGGATGTGGAAGATTTACGCCGCCGCATAGAGAATATTCTTCTGGGCTTTACATACGATGACCAGCCGTTTACAGTGAAAGACCTCGGAGTAGCGGGAGCCATCACGGTATTGCTGAAAGACGCCATCCACCCGAATCTGGTGCAGACTACCGAAGGTACTGCCGCTTTCGTACACGGCGGACCGTTTGCCAATATCGCTCATGGCTGTAACTCCATTCTTGCCACCAAGCTGGCAATGTCATTCGGTGACTATGTGATCACAGAAGCCGGATTCGGTGCAGACCTTGGCGCTGAAAAGTTCTATAATATCAAATGCCGCAAGAGCGGACTCCAGCCCAAACTGACAGTGATTGTTGCTACGGCACAAGGTTTGAAGATGCACGGCGGTGTCAGCCTCGACCGTATCAAAGAACCGAATATGGAAGGATTGAAAGAGGGTTTGCGCAATCTGGATAAACACATTCGCAATCTTCGTTCCTTCGGTCAGACGGTGGTGGTAGCTTTCAATAAGTTTGCTACCGACACGGACGAGGAAATGGAAATGCTGCGCGAACACTGCGAACAGCTGGGAGTAGGCTACGCCATCAATAATGCGTTCAGCGAAGGTGGTGAAGGAGCAGTAGATATGGCACGCCTCGTAGTCGATACGATAGAGAACAACCCGTCCGAACCTTTGCGCTATACGTATAAAGAGGAAGACACCGTCCAACAGAAGATTGAGAAAGTGGCTACCAATCTTTACGGGGCAAGCGTCATTACGTACAGTAGCATTGCCCGTAACCGTATCAAGTTGATTGAGAAGATGGGCATCACTCATTATCCGGTTTGTATCGCCAAGACTCAGTATTCCTTCTCAGCCGATCCGAAGATTTATGGTGCCGTAAATAATTTCGAGTTCCATATTAAAGATATAGTGATCAATAACGGTGCTGAAATGATTGTGGCGATTGCAGGAGAAATTCTCCGTATGCCGGGACTGCCAAAAGAACCACAGGCGTTGCATATCGACATTGTAGATGGAGAAATTGAAGGTCTGAGCTAAGCTGCTGCCTGCATAGGGTTATCGAAAATAAATCCCCGTCTTTCCACTTCTGATGTTTTGGGAAGACGGGGATGATTGTATATAGAGTCCAGTGTACCGGTATATTGACCTTGTCTGATACACTGTACGATTGAAGTCGCCGCTGTCTGAAGGTATAGTGCGTATTTCAATTTCTCTTTTTGTAGTAAGAAAACGTATTTTCGGGCAGATAGTTTGCCCGGCACTGTTAATAAATAAAAAACAAAACCTGCTTTTCGAAAAGAAAAGCAGGTTTTAATTCTCAATTATTATTTATCAATTAAAGATGTTACTGATTCACATCACCGACACCCTTCAACAAAAAAAATCTTAATCAGCAAAAAGAGGATATTTCTTCATTGTCTCGTTGACACGTGCACGTACTTGTGCGATAACCTCTTCGTTTTCCACGTTAGACAGAACTGTTTCGATCATTTCGGCAATTTCGATCATCAGGTCCTCTTTTGCACCACGAGTAGTGATAGCAGGAGTACCCAGACGGATACCGGAAGTCTGGAAAGCAGAACGGCTGTCAAACGGAACCATGTTCTTATTAACGGTAATATCAGCAGAAACTAATGCTTTTTCTGCCACTTTACCTGTCAGATCAGGGTATTTGCTGCGCAGGTCAACCAACATGGAGTGATTGTCCGTACCACCGGAAACGATTGTAAAACCACGGTCTATCAAAGCCTGTGCCAGTACGGCAGCATTCTTTTGTACCTGTTTTGCATATTCTTTGTATTCCGGTTGCAGGATTTCGCCGAAAGCTACAGCTTTGGCAGCGATTACGTGTTCCAATGGTCCGCCCTGTACGCCGGGGAATACAGCTGAATCTAGTAACTGAGACATCATTTTGATCTCACCCTTCGGAGTTTTCTTTCCCCATGGATTAGGGAAGTCTTTGCCCATCAGGATAACACCGCCACGAGGTCCGCGAAGTGTTTTATGTGTAGTAGAAGTGACGATGTGTGCATATTTAACCGGGTTTTCCAACAGTCCGGCAGCAATCAGACCCGCAGGGTGAGCCATGTCGATCATCAGGATAGCGCCTACTTTGTCTGCGATTTCACGCATACGTTTGTAGTCCCATTCGCGGGAATAAGCAGAACCGCCGCCGATAATCATTTTTGGTTTTTCGCGTAAAGCAACTTCTTCCATCTGGTCGTAGTCTACGCGGCCGGTTTCCTGATTCAGATTGTATTCGCAAGGAGTGTAGATGATACCGGAAGTGTTTACTAATGAACCGTGAGAAAGGTGTCCGCCGTGTGCGAGGTTTAATCCCATGAATTTGTCGCCCGGATTCAATACAGCCAGAAATACTGCTGCATTGGCTTGTGCTCCTGAATGCGGTTGTACGTTTGCCCATTCGGCGCCGAAGATCTCTTTCAGACGGTCGATAGCGATTTGTTCGCTCTGGTCAACTACTTCGCAACCTCCGTAGTAACGTTTGCCCGGATAACCTTCTGCGTACTTGTTAGTCAGGCAAGAACCCATTGCCTGCATTACCTGGTCACTTACAAAGTTTTCAGATGCAATCAGCTCGATACCTTTCAGCTGACGTTGGTGCTCTTTTTCGATGATATCGAAAATTAAGTCGTCTCTTTTCATTCTTTTTATAAGTAAGATTAAATTTCTAATTCGAGATACCTATTTTAAGCGCACAAAGTTAGTGAAAATAAATAAAGAACGAAGGAACTATAAGAAAAATGTTAGTAAATGGAGGAAATTAATAGATAATGGATAATTTATCGTACAGAATGAATAGGGGATGCCTGTTTTTGCCGGTTGCCGGCTATCAAAAGTTTATTGGCCGCTCCGGTAGTGTCCGCCCGTTAAAGGATAAATCCGAACGAGAAGCTTAATGCACTGTCGCGACGGCGGAAGATGATATGGCTGACTCCTGTGCTGCCGTCGGAGTTGATGTTATCATAAACAATCGACTTGGAGATGTTTCTTATCCCTTGCTCGTAGCGGAAGTCAAAAAAGATACGGGAAATATTGACACCGACACCGATCACGGCGCTCACATTGAGCGGATACAACTTCTCATGAATCCCTTTCTGGTCGAAGTTTGTGAAAGTGATTTCATTCCGTTTTCCCCATAGATACCGGAGCTTGGGACCGGCAAAGATTGACATCCCGTAAGGACCTTTCTTCACTACATTATATCCGTAGAGAACTGGGAAATCAATGCTGTGAAGAACGGATTGTACGGAGGCATAGTCGGGCTCGACGGCAGGATGTTGCGAGCCGAGCTTATCGAATACAATCTCACCTTTGCTGACGTTATAGGATACTTCCGGCTGAATGAAATGCTTCTTCATATTGATGCGCATGAAGAGTGCGCCGAAGTAGCCGATCTTATAATTATTTTGTACTTCGTCGATGGTTACGTCTTTGATTTTCAGCTCGGACACCATGAACATGGAAGAATTAAATCCGGCTTTGATGCCGAAGTTTACTTTCTTGGTGTTTGGTCGTTCCACTTTATCTGCGTTACGATCCTTGCCGAAAGCTGTGCATGCTATCGCCATCCAACCGAAAAGAATGAGTTTACGCAGTATATTCATGGTTCTATTTATTCTTCTTTTCTACACTCCAGCCGAATTTCCCTATTTTTTCTCCCAGGTCATAATATCCTCCGTGCACATATACTAACGGGTTTGCTTCTGCCAGTTCGAACTTTCCGGTTTCGGGATTCAGGTTCCGGTCGTCTGCGCGGACATTTACCACATCGGCAATGAACATATCATGTGAACCGAGCGAAACTATTTCCTTGACACGACATTCGATGCAGAGGGGAGACTCTTCGATCAGTGGTGCACTGACTACGGTACAGCGTCCCGGAGTGAGTTTCATCTCTTCAAATTTACGGTAATTCCGTCCCGAACGTACTCCGCACCAGTCGGTGGGGAATGCCATATCTTTAGTTGTCAGATTGATAACGAACTCCATATTCTTCTTGATGATGTCATAGGAATGTCGTTCCGGTCGTACGGATATATAGCACATGGGCGGGTTAGTGCAAATCGTACCCGTCCATGCTACTGTGATAATGTTGTATTCACTTTCTTCTTTTCCGCAACTCACCAATACGGCAGGCAGCGGATAGATCATTGTTCCCGGTTTCCAGTCTTGTTTCACTTCTTGGCTTCTTTTAGTGCTACATTTCCTTCATTATCCATTTTTCATTTTCCATTATCCATTAAAGAAATTTCCTCACGTTTCTGTTCTTTTTCGCAATAATGGCACTTCACGATGCAGTTATCCTTGTCTATCACATGAAATAACGTAGGCATAGGCTCGTTGTTCGTGATACATTTCGGATTGGCGCATTTTACGATGCCGTACAGTTCGTCCGGCATTCTGACTTCTTTCTTCTCGACAACCTCGTAGTCGCGGATGATGTTCAGCTTGACGTAAGGTGCTACTACCGATATACGGTTGATTTCTTCGTCGCAGAAGAATTTGTCGGCAATTTTGATGATGCCTTTTTTTCCTAGCTTTTTGCTGTCGAGGTTGAAGCCGATGGTGATGTTGCACTTCATTTGCTCCACACCCAGGAGTTGTACGACAGTAAAGAGTTTTTCTGATGGGATATGGTCAATCACTGTCCCGTTTTTCAAGGCAGCTACTTGCAATGCTTGTTTATTTTCGTTCATAATAAAATATCGTTTTTAACGTCTTCTAATGTGATACCTAACACGTCGCAAAGGATGGCTTCACGGGCATACAGTCCGTTTTGTGCCTGTTGGAAATAGTATGCTTTCGGATTGTTGTCCACATCGTAAGCAATCTCGTTGACACGGGGCAGC
The DNA here is from genome assembly GCF_020091505.1 of Bacteroides faecis. Taxonomy (NCBI): domain Bacteria; kingdom Pseudomonadati; phylum Bacteroidota; class Bacteroidia; order Bacteroidales; family Bacteroidaceae; genus Bacteroides; species Bacteroides faecis. The sequence continues at coordinate 4,040,487 of NZ_CP081916.1, forward strand.
GGGTGCAGGATGCGGAGGTTCGGACGGGTGTTTTCCAGCATCTTGTTGCGTAGGATATATACATTTTTCACTCGTTCGTATTCCATCAGGTCGGTGAAGCGCTCACGTTGTACACGGGTCATGTACAGAATGTCGGCATCGGCGATGATTTCTTCGGTAAATTCCGTGTGCTCGATGTATTTAATCTGATGTTCTTTGCAGTAAAGTTTATACTCTTCCGGCATTTTCAGTTCATCGGGAGCGATGAAATGGAAAGTAGGGTTGAAGTGGCGCATCGCCATGAGCAGCGAGTGGACAGTACGACCGTATTTCAGGTCTCCCACCAGAAAGATATTCAGGTTTTCCAGTGTTCCCTGCGTTTTGTAGATGGAGTAGAGGTCGAGCATCGTTTGTGACGGGTGCTGATTGGCTCCGTCTCCCGCATTGACGATGGGTACCGGTGCTACTTCGCTGGCATAACGGGCAGCTCCTTCGAGATAGTGTCGCATAACGATGATATCTGCATAGCTGCTTACCATCATGATCGTGTCTTTGAGTGTTTCTCCTTTGGAGGAGCTGGTTGCTTTCGGATCAGTAAATCCGATAACGCGTGCGCCGAGGCGATTGGCTGCTGTTTCGAAACTCAAACGGGTGCGGGTGGAAGGTTCAAAGAACAGGGTTGCTACTACCTTACCTTGCAATAACCGGCGGTTGGGGTTCATTTCAAACTGCTTCGCCATTTCGAGCATGTAGAGGATTTTTTCTTTAGAATGTTCGGCAATGGTTACTAAACTTCTGTTTTCCATTTTGTTATCTTTTATGTGGATAGAACTTGTTTTACCGGAGTGTAAAGGTACGAAGAAAATGTAGAATACAAACTATTTGGACGACAATATTTCTAGTAAATTAAGGGGAATTGCCGGGAATTTATAGTCTGCGTTTTTCAGCTTGGGGATAAATGAACCGGAGCCCCGGGGCGAATCAAGTTAAGCACCGAGACGAATCAAGTTAAGCACCGAGGCGAATCAAGTTAAGCACCGGGATAAATTAAACTAAGCCCCGAGCTGAGTGAAGCTAAGCTCCGAGCTAAACTCAGTTATATTTATCCGGGTACTTTTTTGTGCATTTTTTCATTCGTCATTCTTCATTTCTCCCGCCTTCCAGCTGACGAAAATCCGGTGAAAAAAATGGCTTAATAAAAAAAACTAAGCTCTGAAACGCCCATGGATAGGGCGCAAAAACCCAATCAAAACCAGTAGAGAAGAGAAGAGTATATAATTCTATTCTAAAGAAATAGAATTATCTAGAAAGAAGAGAAAAAAATGCCGCCGCTTTGCTTTCTGAATAGTTTAGTTTTAAGGGAAGTCAAGTCATAAAAATCCGTGGCTGATCTTTTCGTCTTTTTCTTTTATGCAGGATTTCTTTTTCTCCTTTTCTCGTTTTTCTTTTTTTCTCTTTTGCTTAGTTTTTCGATTGGTTTTAAAATATCAAATAAATCAAAAACTCGTTTGCTGTATGCTATATTTTATCTACCTTTGCAACTTAATTATAAGCATCTTTTTTTAAGCTGAAAAAACATGGTTCGAAAAATAATAAAAGCTCTTTGGATATTATTGGCAGTTGTTTTGGTAGCTATTGTGGTTATCTTTGTTTCTATTTCTAAGGGCTGGATAGGCTATATGCCTCCTGTGGAAGAGCTGGAAAATCCCAACTATAAATTTGCAACGGAAGTCTTCTCGGAAGACGGGAAAGTGCTGGGCACATTCTCGATGGAAAAAAACAATCGTGTGTACAGCAGCTATGCCGATCTTTCTCCGAATATTATCCATGCGCTGATTGCAACGGAAGATGTTCGCTTTGCCGAGCATTCCGGTATTGATGCGAAGGCACTTTTCCGTGCTATCGTCAAGCGTGGTTTGTTGTTGCAGAAAAGCGCGGGTGGGGGTAGTACGATCTCACAACAGCTGGCAAAACAGTTGTTTACGGAAAAAGTGGCAAGCAATACCATCCAGCGTTTGCTGCAAAAGCCTATCGAATGGGTGATTGCCGTGAAACTGGAACGTTACTATACGAAAGAAGAAATTCTGACGATGTATCTCAATAAGTTCGACTTCCTGAATAATGCTGTCGGTATAAAAACGGCTGCATCTACTTATTTCGGATGCGAGCCCAAAGATTTGAAGATAGAACAGGCGGCGATGCTTGTGGGAATGTGCCAGAATCCGTCCCGTTATAATCCTGTATCCCGAAACCCGAAAATCCGTGAAAATGCGTTGGGACGTCGTAATGTCGTACTCCGTCAAATGGAAAAAGCCGGTTACATTTCGGATGCGGAGTGCGATTCTCTGCAGGCACTTCCGCTTAAACTGGCATATACCCGTGTCGACCACAAAGAGGGGCTGGCAACTTATTTCCGCGAATATCTCCGTGGTGTGATGATTGCCAAGAAACCGGTTAAGAGCGATTATCGCGGCTGGCAGATGCAGAAGTATTATGAAGACTCCCTCTCATGGGAAACAAATCCTCTGTACGGCTGGTGTGCCAAAAATAAAAAGAAAGACGGTTCGAATTATAATATCTACACGGATGGTCTGAAAATCTATACAACCATCAATTCGCACATGCAGCAATATGCTGAAGAAGCGATAAAAGAGCATCTGGGTGATTTCCTGCAACCTCTGTTTTTTAAGGAGAAACAAGGAAGCAAGAATGCACCGTATGCAAGATCTTTGCCGCAGGCACGGGTGGAAGAACTGCTGACCAGAGCGATGAAACAGACTGAACGGTATAACGTTATGAAGTCGGGAGGAGCTTCTGAACAGGAGATTCGCAAAGCATTTGATACTCCTCAGGAAATGTCTGTGTTCACTTGGGCGGGCGAAAAGGATACGATTATGACTCCGATGGACTCTATTCGCTATTACAAACACTTCTTGCGTACAGGATTCATGTCGATGGACCCGATGAACGGATATGTGAAGGCGTATGTAGGCGGACCGAATTATACGTATTTCCAGTATGATATGGCAATGGTGGGACGCCGCCAGGTAGGTTCTACTATCAAACCATATCTGTATACGCTGGCAATGGAGAACGGATTCTCACCTTGTGATCAGGTACGCCATGTGGAACAAACACTGATTACCGAAACAGGAGAGGCATGGACTCCCCGTAATGCCAACAATAAACGCTATGGTGAAATGGTAACCCTGAAATGGGGATTGGCTAATTCGGACAACTGGATTTCGGCTTATCTGATGGGCAAACTGAATCCTTATAACCTGGCGAGACTGATTCATAGTTTTGGTGTACGTAACAAAGCGATCGACCCCGTTGTTTCACTTTGTCTGGGACCTTGCGAAATCTCTGTCGGAGAAATGGTCAGTGCTTATACAGCCTTTGCCAACAAAGGTATTCGTGTAGCTCCGCTGTTCGTTACCCGCATCGAAGACAGTGACGGTAATGTGCTCTCTACATTTGCACCGCAGATGGAAGAAGTGATCAGTGTTTCGAGTGCATATAAGATGTTGGTAATGCTTCGTGCCGTTATCAACGAAGGTACCGGCGGACGTGTACGTCGCTATGGAATTACGGCTGATATGGGTGGTAAGACCGGTACAACCAATGACAACTCAGATAGCTGGTTCATGGGCTTTACTCCTTCATTGGTGTCCGGCTGCTGGGTAGGAGGTGACGAACGTGATATTCACTTCGGCACAATGACCTATGGACAGGGAGCTGCCGCTGCGCTGCCTATCTGGGCAACTTATATGAAGAAAGTCTATGGCGATCCGTCTTTAGGATACAGCCAGACGGAAACGTTCAAACTTCCCGAAGGATTTGATCCTTGTGCCGGTTCGGAAACACCGGACGGAGAGGTCTTTGAAGAAACAGGACTGGACGATTTGTTTAATTAAATTTTCCGTTGTGCATAAGTGTGTCATTTGTATCGGAAGTAACTATAACCGGAAAGAGAATCTTCTTCTGGCTCGCAGGAGACTGGTGGATTTGTTTCCAACCATCCGCTTTACCTCCGAACAGGAAACACGTCCTTTATTCTTCAGAAGTCCGGCATTATTCTCCAATCAGGTGGCGATGTTCTTTTCGGATGCAGAGGAAGAAAGGGTGCGCAAAGAACTGAAAGCTATTGAGCAGTCCGCAGGTCGCCGTCCCGAAGATAAAAAGGAAGAAAAGGTCAGCTTGGATATTGATTTGCTTTCTTACGATGACCGGATTTTAAGACCGGAAGATTTGAAAAGAGAGTATATCGTGAAAGGATTAGAAGAATTAAAATACAATCAGATATGAAATTTCTGGGAATTATACCTGCCCGTTATGCATCTACCCGTTTCCCTGCGAAACCGTTGGCTATGCTGGGAGGAAAGACGGTGATACAACGTGTGTACGAACAAGTGACCGGTGTATTGGATGATGCCTATGTAGCTACCGACGACGAACGCATTGAAGCTGCCGTGAAAGCATTCGGAGGAAAAGTGGTGATGACTTCCGTCGATCATAAAAGCGGGACAGACCGTTGTTATGAAGCATGTACTAAGATTGGTGGCGATTTTGATGTGATAGTCAACATACAGGGAGACGAACCTTTCATCCAGCCTTCCCAGCTGAATGCTGTAAAGGCTTGTTTTGAAGACCCTACTACACAGATTGCTACGTTAGTAAAACCTTTTACAGCCGACGAACCGTTTGCTGTACTGGAGAATGTAAATTCGCCGAAAGTGGTGGTCAACAAGAACTGGAATGCACTTTATTTCAGCCGTTCCATTATTCCGTATCAGCGTAATGCCGACCGGGAAGATTGGCTGAAAGGACATACCTACTACAAACATATCGGTCTGTATGCCTATCGCACCGAAGTATTGAGGGAAATCACCGCTCTCCCTCAATCCTCACTGGAGCTGGCCGAATCATTGGAACAGTTGCGCTGGCTGGAGAATGGATATAAAATAAAGGTAGGTATCAGTGAAGTGGAAACGATAGGAATCGACACACCGCAAGATCTGAAACATGCGGAAGAATTTTTGAAGAACAGAAGCTGATTTATGGATCGTACAATACAACCTGAAATACAAGCCCTGAAAAAATTCCATATACTTCCTCCCGTCCGGACCACTTTGCCGAATGGTATCCCATTGGCTATAGTCAATGCCGGTGAACAGGAGGTAGTCCGTATTGATATTCTTTTTGCCGGAGGACGTTGGCAGCAGTCGCAGAAGTTGCAGGCACTGTTTACGAACCGGATGCTGCGTGAGGGTACGCGGAAATATACGGCAGCCATCATCGCGGAGAAACTGGATTATTATGGTTCATGGCTCGAATTGTCCAGTTCGTCGGAGTATGCTTATATCACGGTCTACTCACTGAACAAGTATCTGGCGAAAACACTGGAAGTCGTGGAATCGATGGTGAAAGAACCCCTGTTTCCGGAGAAAGAACTGCATACCATTCTGGATACGAATATCCAGCAATACCTGGTCAATACTTCTAAAGTCGATTTCCTGGCACATCGTGGTCTGTTGCAGACTCTTTACGGAGCACAGCACCCGTGTGGACAAATCGTTGTGGAAGAAGACTACCATGCCATTACGCCGGAGGTTCTCCGTGGTTTCTACGACCGGCATTATCATTCGGGCAATTGTTCTATTTTCCTGTCAGGCAAGGTGACGGAAGATACCATCCGGCGGGTGACCGATACTTTCGGAACTCCTTTTGGTCAATATCAGCAGAAAGCGATAAAGCCGGAATTCTCTTTTAACGCCGTTGCCGAAAAACGCATTTTCATAGAGCGTGAAGACGCATTGCAGAGTGCGGTGAAATTAGGGTGTACTACCATTACCCGCCAGAATCCCGATTTTCTGAAGTTACGGGTACTGATGACGTTGTTCGGAGGATACTTTGGCAGTCGTCTGATGTCCAACATCCGTGAGGAAAAAGGATATACTTATGGTATTTCTGCCGGAATTATGTTTTATCCGGATAGTGGTTTGCTGGGCATTTCGACAGAAACGGATAACGAATATGTTGAACCACTGATACAGGAAGTATATCACGAAATAGACAAGCTGCATCAGGAACTTGTTCCGATGGAAGAACTGACCATGGTGCGCAACTATATGCTGGGAGAAATGTGCCGCAGCTATGAATCGGCTTTCTCGCTATCGGATGCATGGATTTTCATTGCTACTTCCGGGCTGGATGATCTCTATTTCTCCCGTTCCCTGCAGGCTGTGAATGAGGTGACGCCTCAGGAAATACAGGAATTGGCACAACGTTATTTGTGCAAAGAGACATTAAAAGAGGTCATTGCTGGTAAAAAGTTGTCATAATTTGCTTTCCGATATGGCACTTTTTGGGATAGAAGTTGTATCTTTGTCCAAATTGTAATTTTAATGAGTAACGAGTAAAACCAATGAGGAAATATCTATATACTACACTTTTTTTGGCTCTTCTTGCACAGGGAGGAGTGATGGCACAAGATAACAATACCAGTAAAGGCGGGTTCTTCGGGAAGCTGAAAGATACATTCTCTACAGAAATAAAAATCGGGAACTATACCTTTAAAGATGGTGCTGTCTACACCGGAGAAATGAAAGGACGCAAGCCGAACGGAAAAGGGAAAACGGTTTTTAAGAATGGGGATGTTTACGAAGGGGAATATGTAAAAGGAAAGCGTGAAGGCTACGGGATCTATTCTTTTCCGGATGGAGAGAAGTATGAAGGTCAGTGGTTTCAAGACCAGCAACATGGAAAAGGAATCTATTATTTTATGAATAATAACCGTTATGACGGTATGTGGTTTCAGGACTACCAGCATGGTGCCGGAACGATGTATTATCATAATGGCGACTTGTACGTAGGCAACTGGGCGAATGACAAGCGTGAAGGCGAAGGTACTTATACATGGGCGAACGGTGCTAAATACAGCGGTCACTGGAAGAATGACAAGAAGAATGGCAAAGGCACCATGAACTGGGACGACGGCTGCAAATATGACGGTGACTGGAAAGATGATGTGCGTCATGGAAAAGGCGTATTCGAATATACCAACGGAGATAAGTACGATGGTGACTGGGCAGATGATATCCAGCACGGAAAGGGTACTTATTATTTCCACACAGGAGATCGTTACGAAGGTTCTTATCTTTTAGGTGAACGTACCGGAGCTGGAGTTTATTACCATGCCAACGGTGATAAATATGTAGGTAATTTCAAGGACGGCATGCAGGACGGAAAAGGTACATTTACGTGGGCTAACGGTGCTGTGTACGAAGGCGACTGGAAAAACAACAAACGTGAAGGCAAAGGTACTTACAAATGGAGCAACGGAGATGTGTACGAAGGCGACTGGAAGGATAATCGCCCTCACGGTCAAGGCTCTCTGAAAACTGTTGCCGGTATGCAATATAAAGGTGGTTTCGTAGATGGTCTGGAAGAAGGACAAGGCGTACAGATCGATAAAGACGGTAACCGTTTCGAAGGTTTCTTCAAACAAGGAAAAAAAGATGGTCCTTTTGTTGAAACCGATAAGGATGGGAAGGTAATCAAAAAAGGAACTTATAAGATGGGAAGAGTTCTTTAAAAATGAGGAATGAAGAATTGGTTGCACACTCACACTCATTTCTAGTTCAATTCTTAGTGTTTGATATAATATAATAAGAAAGCCGGCTAAGTTCAAATTTAGCCGGCTTTCTTATTTTCATTCATCATTCATCATTTAAATGATGTATTGTGAACTGATTGATTCGTTATTCATAACTCGCTTGATTGTTTCAGCAAACATATCAGCGATGCTCAGCTGTTTCACTTTCGCGCATTTCTTAGCGTATGGGATGCTGTCTGTAAATACCATTTCAGTCAGTCCGGATTCCTGCACACGGAAAGAAGCTGGGTCAGACATTACACAGTGGCTGGCAATAGCACGTACGGATTTAGCTCCGGCTTCCATCATGATATTGGCAGCTTTGGTGATTGTTCCTGCTGTATCTACGATATCATCGATCAATACTACATTTTTGTCTTTCACGTCACCGATGATTTGCATGGAAGCGACTTCGTTGGCTTTTTCACGTGACTTGTTGCAGAGTACCAGAGGCACACCGAGATATTTGGAGAAAGTGCTGGCACGTTTTGAACCACCCACATCCGGTGTAGCAATCACCAGGTCTTCCAGCTTCAGTGACTGGATATAAGGGAGGAATACGGCTGATGCATACAGGTGGTCTACGGGGATATTGAAGAATCCCTGAATCTGGTCTGCGTGCAAATCCATGGTAATCAGTCGGTCGATACCTGCTACTGAAAGCAGATCGGCTACCAATTTTGCTCCGATAGAAACGCGGGGTTTGTCTTTTCTGTCCTGACGTGCCCATCCGAAATAAGGGATAACGGCAACAACGCTCTTTGCAGATGCACGTTTTGCAGCATCGATCATCAGGAGAAGTTCCATTAAGTTGTCTGAGTTAGGGAAAGTAGACTGCACAAGGAATACATGTGCGCCACGAATTGATTCTTCGTAAGAAACAGCAAATTCACCATCTGCAAAGTGGGTGATATTCATGTTTCCCAGAGGACAATTGAGACTTGCGCAGATTTTCTCTGCAAGATATCTCGAGTTAGTTCCCGAGAATACCATAAAGGGTGCTTTTTCGCTCATTTTGTAATAGATGTTACCTATTTGTTAATTTGCCTGCAAAGGTAGGAATTTCTCTTATTATTTAGAAGGACTTATTGTAGAAAAAATAATTTTCTCTCCAACTTATCGGAAATATTTGTAGATTTGCAAGTAAGAACGAAGAACAGAGAATGAAGAATGAAGAATTATGGACGAAAAACAGAGAATGAAGGACGAAGAATGAAAGATAGTTATCGCCTGTCTTTTTATTCTCCATTCTCCATTTTCCATTCTCCATTATATATAATAGGAATATTGTTGCTTTCCTCTCTTTTTTCGTGCACCGATATGGTACCCACAAAAGAAGTGAGGCTTATCGACTCGCTGAATGGAAAAGCGTATGCTTATCGTTACCGTAATCTGGATTCTTCCTATAAATATGCCTACAAAGCATATCGGCAGGTAAACCTTTACAAGTCGGGGAAAGCCGAGGCGTCCAACAATCTGGGTTTCTGTGCCTTCATGAATATGGATTTCGACCGTGCCGAGGCGTATCATAAAGAGGTGTACAAACTGACTAAAAATGAACTGGAACTGCTGATTGCCGATATCGGACTGATGAAGATCTGCCAGCGTACAGCACTCAACAAGGAGTTTTATGATTACCGTAACAGTGCCCTTCGCCGGATGAAACGTATCCGCGAGGAGAGCGATTTGTTTGCCGACCGCCACGAAGCACTCCGGCTGGATTATGCATTTACCGAATTTTTCCTCGTTTCCTCCATTTACTATTATTATCTTCAGCAGCGGCAGGAAGCGATAACTTCTATCGATAATATTCAGGAAGACGAGGCATTGGGGGATACCAATCAACTTCTCTATTATCATTATCTCAAAGGATCGGCTTCTTTAGTTGAAACGAATACTCCGGAAGAACGGAAGCTCCGTGAATTTGACGAACTCTATCTGACTTGGCGGACTGCCGTAAAGAGTAAGCATCCGTATTTCGAAGGAAATGGAATGCAGGGACTTGCCAATCTGATGGCATCCCCGGCCAACTTCGAGTTTTTCAAGACAAGACGGGTGCATGCTTTGGATCAGTTCGATTTTCCGGTGGATTCGCTGTTTCCTTTGCGTCTGGCTCAACTGGCACTGGAGAAGTTTCGGGAATATAACGACTTGTACCAGATTGCCGGAGCTTATGTGTCCATCGGCAAATACCTGAATGCGCACGGATGCTATCAGGAAGCACTGGATACTTTATCAAGAGCATTGGACTGCGTAAACCACCATCACATGCTCTATTATCATAATGAAGTGGACACACTGGATAAATTATATACGTTTGCCGAAGGAGATACCACTTATACCGGAGTTCCGTGGATTGCTCAGGAGAAGGTGAAAACCGTTCCCGAATGGATCTCACGGATAAGGGAGCAGTTAAGCGTTTCATATGCCGGGCTGGGGATGAAGCATGCTTCTGATTATAACCGGAATATCTATCTGGATATTCTGAATTATACCCGTCAGGACAAGGAGCTGGAAAGCCGTTATCAGTCTTTGGAAGCGGGTTCGCGACAGATGACTGTGGTTCTTTCTCTGGTTATCGTCGGACTGGTGCTGGTGATTATCCTCTGGTGGTTTTTCAACAAACGTTCCAAAATCAGGAACCGGGTGGATGTGGAGCGCCTGCAACGGATTTTATCTCTTTGCCGGGATATTACTTCTTCCATACCGATGAATGTACCTTTGATTCAGCAGGGCATCGACCAGTTGTTCGGGAAAGGACGACTGACACTGGAAATACCGGAAGAAGGAAAAGCGACATTGGTACCTTCTTCCCACCGCCTGAACCGGGACGAGAAAGCATTGGTACACGTATTGGAACCTTATATCGTGTGGGCTGCCGAGAATGAACAAATGGTGGCTGCATTGAGCGACGAGCGGATTCAGCTGGAGAAACAACGCTATATTTACGAGCAGCATATTGCAGGAAACAAACGTCAGAATCTGATAAAAAAAGCCTGTATGGCAATTGTGAACGGGATCAATCCTTATATTGACCGAATACTGAATGAAGTGCATAAGCTGACGGAAAAAGGATATATTGATGATGACAAGATAAAGAAAGAGAAGTACCAGTACATTGATGAACTGGTGACCACCATTAACGAATATAATGATATCCTGGCGCTCTGGATCAAGATGAAGCAAGGAACGCTTAGTCTGAATATCGAGACATTCAGCCTGAATGAATTATTTGATTTGTTGGGAAAGGGACGGCGTGCCTTCGAGATGAAAAAGCAGAAGCTGGAGATTGAACCGACTACGCTTATGGTGAAGGCTGACCGTGCGCTGACCTTGTTTATGATTAACACACTGGCTGAAAACGCCCGTAAATATACTCCCGAAGGAGGGACGGTGAAAGTATATGCACATGCTGCCGATGCGTATGTGGAAATATCTGTGGAAGACAACGGTAGGGGGATTTCTGCGGAAGATATAGCGCATATCATTGGTGAAAAGGTATATGATTCGCGTGCTATCGGCATGAAAGATGCGACAGATCCGGAAGAACTGAAAGAGAACAAGGGAAGCGGTTTCGGCTTGATGAATTGTAAAGGAATCATTGAGAAATATAAGAAGACGAATGAACTGTTCCGGGTATGTGTGTTCGATATAGAAAGTGAGCCGGGAAAGGGAAGCCGTTTCTATTTCCGCTTGCCTTCAGGGATACGTAAGGTGATTGGCGTGTTGCTTTGCCTGTTGCTCCCGGTGGGAATGACTTCTTGTTTGCACGACCCTCTTCCGTCGATATTGCAGGATAGTGATTCCATCGCTATTACTACTGATTCCACTTATGAGGATTTGCTCGATGCGGCATCGGATTATGCCAATGCAGCTTATTTTGCGAATGTGGATGAGAATTATGAGATCGCTTTGCAATATATCGATTCGGCAATGATGATGCTGAATGAGCATTATAAGAAATATGCGCGTACCACACAACCGCACCGGTACATGAAACTGGTCGGTAAAGGGATACCTGCCGAACTTTTCTGGTGGAATGAGCTTTTTGACTCGGATTATCATGTGATTCTCGATATCAGGAATGAAGCGGCAGTAGCTTTTCTGGCTTTGAAGCAGATTGATGCATATAGTTATAATAACTCGGCCTTTACGGATTTATATAAAGTGCAGGGTGAAGACCAGACTTTGGAGGGATATTGCAGGCAGCTGGAGCGGTCGAACACCAATAAAACGGTGGGAATTATTCTTTGTTTCGTCTTGCTGGTCGTTTCCCTGATAGGCTATTATCTCTTGTATATGAGGAAGATGCTCCAGAATCGTTTGAATCTGGAACAGGTGCTTGAAATTAATCAGAAGGTATTTGCAGCTTCTCTGGTCAGACCCCAGACTCAGGAGAATGAGGAAGCCCTTCAACGGGAGGAGAATACACTTAAAGAGATTCCTCAGCGCATTGTGAATGAGGCTTTTGGATCAGTAAATGAGTTGCTGACAATCAGCCTGATGGGAATTGCAGTTTATAACGAAACTACGCATCGGCTGGAATATGCTTCCTGTCCCGGACAGGAAATGCCGGAGATGGTACAGCAATGTTTTGATAGGGGGGAATATCTCTCCGCACAGAATCTCCAGGCGATTCCGCTGATGGTGGAAGCCGGTGGTGAGCATCAGTGTGTGGGCGTACTCTATCTGGAACGCAGGGAAGGGACACAGCAGGAAACGGACCATCTTCTTTTTGAACTGGTGGCGCGTTATGTGTCGATTGTGGTGTTCAATGCAGTGGTGAAGTTGGCTACTAAATATCGGGATATCGAATCGGCACACGAGGAAACACGCCGCGCTTCGTGGGAAGACAGCATGCTCCATGTACAGAATATGGTGCTCGACAATTGCCTTTCGACTATAAAACATGAGACGATTTATTATCCGAACAAGATAAAACAGATTATTGGCCGGCTGAATACGCAGAACCTTTCGGAAAAAGAAGAACGGGAAGCTGTAGAGACAATTACGGAACTGATAGAATACTATAAAGGGATATTCACGATATTGAGCTCGTGTGCTGCCCGACAGCTGGAGGAAGTAACTTTCCGACGGACTACGATTCCGGTACAGGAACTGTTTGATGCTGCCGGAAAATATTTCAGAAAGGTGATGAAAAACCGGATGGAAAAAATAGAACTGATCATGGAACCGATGGAAGCCAAGGTAATCGGTGATGTGAATCAGCTGCGTTTCCTGTTTGAGAACCTGATTGATGAAGCATTAGCGGTTCATGAAGAAGGAGTGATACGTCTGCAGGCCCGTAAGGATAATGAGTATGTCCGTTTTTTGTTTACGGATACAAGACGCGAGAAGAGTGTGACGGAACTGAATCAGTTGTTCTATCCGAATCTGGCTCGTATGACTTCCGGTGAGAAAGGGGAGTTGCGGGGAACGGAATATCTGATATGCAAACAGATAATCCGTGACCATGACGAATTTGCGGGGCGCAGAGGATGCCGTATCAATGCCGAACCGGCAGAAGGAGGAGGATTTACGGTTTACTTCACCATCCCGCGTAGATAAGAGAAAACACATAAAAGTTATTAGATAAATAAAAATGGAAGAACAGAAGTTTAAAGTTATTATTGTAGAGGACGTAAAACTGGAATTGAAAGGCACAGAAGAGATTTTTCGTCATGAAATACCCAACGCAGAAGTGATCGGCACGGCTATGACAGAAAGTGAGTTCTGGCCGCTGATGGAAGCACAGCTTCCCGATCTGGTTTTGCTGGATTTAGGACTGGGAGGTTCTACAACGATTGGCGTTGATATCTGCCGGAACATTTTCAAACGTTACAAGGGGGTTCGTGTATTGATCTTTACAGGGGAAATACTGAATGAGAAATTGTGGGTGGATGTGCTGAATGCAGGAGCCGACGGCATTATTCTGAAAACAGGGGAATTACTGACCAAGACAGATGTACAGGCTGTAATGGATGGCAAGAAACTGGTATTCAATTATCCGATTCTGGAGAAGATTGTAGACCGTTTCAAAAAGTCGGTGGCAAATGACGCCAAACGTCAGGAAGCGGTAATCAACTATGATATTGATGAATATGACGAGCGTTTTCTTCGCCATCTGGCCTTAGGCTATACCAAAGATATGATTGCCAGTCTGAAAGGAATGCCATTCGGTGTGAAATCATTGGAAAAACGACAGAATGACCTGATCGGTCGCCTTTTCCCGAATGGAGAACGGGTAGGGGTGAATGCGACTCGTCTGGCTGTCCGTGCATTGGAGTTGCGTATTATCGATCTGGATAATCTGGAAGCTGATGAAGAGTAAATGGCGAATGCCGCATCCCGCTACGATGTTCCTGCTGCTGACAATGGCGGTGGTCTTTCTTTCGTGGATATGTGATATCTACGGACTGAAAGTAACACTGCCGCAATCAGGAGAGGATATTCGGGTACAAAGCCTGCTGAGTCCTGAGGGAATCCGCTGGTGGTTGCGGAATGCTATCAAGAACTTTACCGGCTTTGCTCCGTTGGGCATGGTGATAATTGCCATGTTCGGACTGGGCGTGGCGCAGCATTCCGGGTTTATTGATGCGTGCATCCGTCTGGGAGTGGGCAATCGTAAGGAAAAAAGAAAGGTCATCTTGTGGGTAATCGTTCTCGGATTGCTGTCGAATGTCATTGGTGACGGTGGATATATTATTCTGCTTCCCATTGCCGCTATGCTGTTTCAATGGGTAGGTCTTCATCCGATAGCGGGGATTGTGACGGCTTATGTTTCTGTAGCATGCGGATACAGCGCCAATATCGTATTGAGTACGATGGACCCGTTGCTGGCACATACTACTCAGGAAGCCGCGCTTACACTGATGGGATATCAGGGAAACACGGAGCCATTGTGCAACTACTTTTTTATGAGTGCTTCGACGGTAGTTATTACGGGAATTGTTTATTGGGTGACTCAGAAATGGCTTCTCCCAACTTTAGGAAAATATGAAGGCAGTGTAAAGGTGGAAGCCTATCGCCCTTTGTCACGTAAAGAACGCCGTGCAGTGATGGTGGCTGTCACAGTAGCAGGGATATACGTAGCTCTTATTTTGTGGCTTACTTTCTCTTCTTATGGTATTCTGCGTGGTGTGAACGGAGGTTTGATGCACTCACCCTTCATTGCCGGTATCCTGTTTCTGTTGTCTTTGGGCGCAGGTTTTACAGGGATGGCTTACGGATTCAGTTCCGGTCGTTATCGTAGTGACAATGACGTGATCGAAGGACTTACCCAGCCGATAAAACTGCTGGGCGTATATTTTGTTATTGCTTTCTTTGCTGCCCAGATGTTTGCTTGTTTCGAGTATTCTCATCTGGACAAATGCCTTGCAATTATGGGAGCTGACCTGCTTTCTTCTTTTGAACCGGGTCCTTTGTCCGCACTTATTTTATTTATCCTGTTTACGGCGTTTATCAACCTGATTATGGTATCCGCTACTTCCAAGTGGGCATTTATGTCTTTTATCTTCATTCCGATGTTTGCGCAGATGGGGATTTCGCCGGACGTTACGCAGTGTGCTTTCCGTATCGGAGACAGTTCGACGAATGCCATTACTCCATTCTTATTTTATATGCCTCTGGTGTTGACGTATATGCGGCAATATGACAAACAGATCACTTATGGATCATTGCTGAAATATACTTGGAGATATTCGTTATGCATTCTGGGAGCGTGGACATTGCTGTTTATTGTCTGGTATCTGTTGAAGATACCGATGGGCTTATAATTCATGATTCAAAATTCCAGTTTTAACAACCGGAATTTTGAAAATGTCGTTTCTTCCAAATCCGGTCATTGGAAGACGAAAGGAGCACTATTATTTTTAGGGGCGGTTTTGCTTTATTGCGTATGTAAATGGAGGAAGCTGTTTAAATTGTAACTGACGAATTTCATCTTTCATCTTTTTTTAGTAGTTTTGTCCAATCAACTCAATAACAAATAAATAATGGATGGAATGAATAACGGGGAACAAGAGCAATATGCTGAACCTGGGAAGAATGGGAAAAGAAAAAATAGGGGGAAAATTGTAAAAAGAACCATATTGGTGGCAGGATTAGTCTTGGCTGTATACATGGTTTATTCTATAGTCTATTTATTTGTTTCGCCCGACCGGAATATCCAGCAAATCTATCTGGTACCGGAGGATGCTGCATTTATCATTCAATCATCAGCTCCGATTGAAGATTGGGGAAAATTTAGCGGAAGTGAGACATGGCAGTGTCTGAAGAAAGCGAAGTCTTTTGAAGAAGTAACGAAAAGTGTAGAAAAACTGGATTCGGTTGTCAGAAGCAATAAGGTGTTGTTGTCGCTTGTTGGCGAACGGGACATGCTTATTTCACTTCATAAGATTCGTGCTACGGACTGGGATTTTCTGCTGGTTCTGGATATGCAAAAGGCTTCCAAAATGGATTTATTGAAGGATCAGGTGGAAACAGTCCTGGTAATGAGTGGCTTTACGGTAACTAACCGGATGCATAATGGAGTTAACATTCTCGAAATGCGTGATCCGGATACGCGCGATGTCTTTTATACGGCTTTTGTAGATAATCATCTGGTGGGTTCTTATACTTCCGGATTGGTGGAATCTGCTATCGATTCGCGCAACAAACCTAAAATTGGCTTGGATCATTCTTTTATTGAGGCCGAGAAGAAGGTTTCCGGCAAAGGACTTGTCAGGGTTTTTATCAACTATGCCCGTATTCCTCAGTTTATGTCTATTTATCTGGGAACCAGAAACGAATATGTCGATCTGTTCAGCAACTCTATGAACTTTGCCGGTCTTTATCTTAATATGGATAAGGATCGTATGGAAGTGAAAGGTTATACATTTAAGAAAGATTCTGTTGATCCTTATATCACTGCTTTGTTGAATTCCGGAAAACATAAAATGAAAGCGCATGAAATCCTGTCGGGACGGACTGCTCTTTATACGAACATAGGTTTCGATAATCCGCTTACCTTTGTGAAGGAACTGGAAAATGCTCTTTCTGTTCATGATAAACAGCTCTATGATTCTTATCAGAGTTCCCGTAAAAAGATTGAAAGTCTGTTTGGCATATCATTGGAGGAGAACTTCTTGAGCTGGATGTCCGGAGAGTTTGCCATTACCCAATCCGAACCGGGCTTGTTAGGGCATGACCCTGAACTGATTTTAGCTATCAGGGCTAAGAGCATTAAGGATGCCCGCAAAAATATGGAGTTCATTGAAAAGAAGATCAAGCGCCGGACTCCGGTTAAGATTAAATCTGTCACTTATAAAGATTTCGAGATCAACTATGTTGAAATGAAAGGTTTCTTCCGGTTGTTTTTTGGAAAGCTCTTTGATAAGTTTGAGAAGCCGTACTATACTTATGTGGATGATTATGTCGTTTTCAGTAATAAAGCTGCCTCCTTGCTTTCTTTTGTAGAAGACTATGAGCAAAAGAATTTGCTGGAGGATACTCCGGGATTTAAAGATGCTTACTCATATATGAAGTCGAGCTCTACTATCTTTTTATATACGGATATGCATAAATTCTATTCTCAGTTAAAGTCTATGATGAATCCTGCTACATGGAATGAAATACAATCGAATAAGGATGTTTTGTATTCGTTCCCTTACTGGACTATGCAACTGGTTGGAGATAACCAATTGGCTTCTTTACAGTACGTGATGGATTATCGTCCTTACAAGCCGGAAGAAGTGACAGTCGTAGCCAGCGATGAAGAAGACGAGGAAATGAATGAAGATGCTGTGACGGAGAAAGAACAGTTGAGTGAATTGAAACGTTTCTATGTCGAAAAGTTTGAAGGAAACGTGTTACGGGAATTTTATCCGGAAGGAGCGTTGAAGAGTGAAGCGGAAGTGAAGGAAGGGAAACGTCATGGACGTTACCGCGAATATCATGAAAATGGTAAGTTGAAGCTTCGCGGAAAATATTCGAATAATCAGCCTAAAGGTACATGGAAATATTATACCGAAGAGGGTGACTTTGAACGTAAGGAGAAGTTTTAGACAGACTTCTCCCGATTTGAATTATCTTATTCAATATTTTCTTCTGTGCTGAGATAAAAAGTTATCTATAAAACGAACGATATAGACTACAGCAACTCCGGCAATGACCAATACAATAATGCGACTCAACATAATTTCTGATTTTACATTTTACGTGGTGCAAAGATAAGTAAGATATATGCTATTAGCAAAAAAGATTATGCTAATAGCATATTTTTTTTTGCTAATAGCATATTGGTTTTTGCTAATACCTTATCATCCGCTCCTATAGAGGTGCTTTTGTAAATTGCTGATTTATAGAGACAAAGAAAAATATGAATAAAAAAGTTTCGAAAAGCTTTTGAGTTTTCGTAAAAAGCACTACCTTTGCATCCGCAAATAAGGATGGTTCCGTAGCTCAGCTGGATAGAGCAACGCCCTTCTAAGGCGTGGGTCAAGCGTTCGAATCGCTTCGGAATCACTTTGAGAACTGATTATAAATAAGTTATAATCAGTTCTTTTTTTCTATAAAAAGTCGAAAGACTATAAAAAATCGTTCATTTCCCACCCAAAAGTCAAATGTGTAGAAAATGTGTGGAATTTGGCGATACTAAAATAAGCTAACCTCACCTACTTCTCCTGTTAGTTCATCAATTCCAAAAGCCGCTTTGGGGCTTGCATTGTATTCTGCAGATTTTTTAATCAAGTCTCTCATTTCAGCCACCTCATTATCAACAGAGACCTGAGAGTCAAACAACATTTCTTTTGAGACGAATGTCTTGGCTAACAGACGGGTACGGTCATTGTTGTAGTCACCCAGTATAAGTCCTTGGTTTATATGAATAATAACTTTATTTTCGGCACTAGTAAAATCATATGTCATCATACAAATGCCGTATTTTCGCATATAATATATCTGAATCCTTTTCAACCTCAATCTGCATTTCTTCAATACTCATATTTTCTACTATCATAATTCTATTTTTTGTAAAGACATTAAAAAGCCCTGGCATTCAGCCAGGGCAAATTCCGTTGTTATAGGTGGAAATAAATGATTCCAGGGGCAAAGCTACTATTATTTCTGCCGATATCCATAAAATGAGTTGTTATTATTTCTATCTATCGAACCTTTCAAATTCATGTTAATTCCTTTCCATTTAATTATTAATATGTTATTAAACTATGTATCACTCTTTTCGCGTTTTAATTGATATGAAAGGAAAGATTTTTATCAGAGCGAAGATACTTGTATGACTGTTTTACGAAGAATAACGAACGTTATATAGGTTTCAAAAAGCTCAAAAAAGGTAAAAAGGTGTTGCTTCTTTCTGTTATTACTTATACTTTTGGGCGATTAACAACTAAAAAACACAATAAAGTTATGAAGAAATTGATTTTTTTATTTGCATTTTGTCTTACTGTGACTAACATTTTTGCTCAAACTGACCCTAACCAATTGAAAAAAGAAGGAAGCGACGCTTTTAATGCCAAGAACTATCCCGTAGCTTATGCTAAATTCAGCGAGTATTTGAAACAAACGAATAATCAGGACTCTGCAATCGCTTATTACTGTGGTATGGCCGCAGATGAAGTGAAAAAGTATGCAGAAGCTGTGACTTTCTTCGATATCGCTATCCAGAAGAAATTCAATACAGGCAATGCTTATGCCCGTAAAGCTCTGGCATTGGATGCTTTGAAGAAGACTGATGAGTATGTAGCTACCTTGGAAGAAGGTCTGAAAGTAGATCCGACTAATAAAACAATGATTAAAAATTATGGTCTTCATTATCTGAAAGCCGGACTTGCTGCTCAGAAAGCAGGAAAAGCTGAAGAAGCAGAAGACTGTTTCAAGAAAGTAATTCCATTGGATCATAAGACATATAAAACAAATGCTTTGTATAGCTTGGGAGTTTTATGCTATAATGATGGTGCTAACATCCTGAAGAAAGCTGCTCCATTGGCTAATTCTGACGCAGATAAATATGCTGCAGAAAAAGAAAAGGCAGATGCCAGATTCAAAGAGGCAGTAGGTTACCTGGAAGAAGCAATGAAAGTTTCTCCGGAAGATACAAAGGCTAAAACAATGCTTACTCAGGTACAAAGTGCCATGAAATAACAAACTACCGATTCTATATTGAAAAGGGTTGCCGGATTTGTTTTCCGGTAACCCTTTTTTAGTACTTTCCCCTTTCGAATCATATACTTTTTGTGTACTTTTGTTCTCCCAATAAAGAAAAGTACTTTATGCAATTATATACAAAAGAAGAAACGATCGGACAAATAAATCAGTTGGGACAATCCCGGCGACCCTTTCTTTTTATCATTAATTATTTGCAGGATGCTTCTTACGTAGAAGAGGTGGAGCGTGTCGACTCTTCTGAAATATTATATGATCTGAATGGGTTTACCAACCAGTCTTCTTTGAATAAGTCTGTTGTGCCTTCAGCCCTGAAAGAGTCTGTATATTGGAATTCATTTCCGGAATCTTTCGAAAGTTATCTGCGTTCATTTGATATTGTTCAACGGAATATTTTTGCAGGAAACAGTTTTCTGACTAACCTGACCTGTTGTACTCCGATAGAAACGAATCTCAGTTTGAAAGATATTTTCCTCCGTTCGAAGGCAATGTATAAATTATGGGTCAGAGATCAGTTTACCGTTTTCTCTCCTGAAATATTTATCAGAATCCAACAAGGAAAAATCTGTTCTTATCCCATGAAAGGAACTCTTGACGCCTCCTTGCCCTCAGCTGTCCGGCAGTTGATGGATGACCCGAAAGAGGCAGCAGAACATGCTACTATTGTAGATTTGATTCGCAATGATTTGAGTATAGTGGCTGATCGGGTATCTGTGTCCCGATATAGATATATTGACGAATTGCAGACGAATCGTGGAACGATTCTTCAGACGAGTTCGGAGATACAAGGAATCCTGCCGGATAATTATCTGGAAAATCTGGGAAATATTATTTTCAGACTCTTGCCTGCCGGTTCTATCACCGGTGCTCCTAAGACAAAGACCATGCAGATCATCAGTGAGGCAGAAACGTATGAAAGAGGATTCTATACGGGTGTGATGGGGTACTTTGACGGGAATAATCTTGATAGTGCCGTTATGATACGTTTTGTGGAGCAGGAGGGAGACAGGATGTATTTTAAGAGCGGAGGTGGAATAACCTGCCGTAGTGAAGCGCAAAGTGAGTATCATGAAATGAAACAAAAAATATATGTGCCTATTTATTGAAACTATTCGTGTAGAAGACGGACAGGTATATAACCTGCCATACCATGTGGAACGCCTGAACAGAACTCGTGCTGCCTTTTGGAAGGATATTTCTCCCATTGATTTGACCGGTATTATATCCTCTCAGTCTTTATCCGGTATCTGGAAATGCCGGATTGTATACGGTAAGGAGATCGAGGAGGTTACATACATGCCTTATCAAATGAGAATGGTCGCTTCTTTGCGTCTGGTTACTTCGGACAAAATTGATTATAGCTATAAAAGAACAAATCGTGAGGGACTGAATGAACTGTTTGGACGAAGAGGGAATGCAGACGATATCTTGATTGTGAAAGACGGATATCTGACGGATACCTCCATTGCCAATATTGCGCTATATGACGGAAATAGCTGGTATACTCCGGCTCATCCGTTACTTCGGGGCACCAAGCGTGCTGAACTGTTGGATAATCAGTTAATCGTGGAGAAAGATATCTCGTGGCTTCAATTGGATGATTACACCCATATAATGTTGTTCAATGCAATGATTGACTGGGAGCGGATCATTATACCTGTCGATAGAAAGCATTTAATTCTATAACTAAAATTAACTGAATTATACATAGAATCATTGAACAAAGCTTCTTTTTTATCTGTTATATCTATGTGTTTTTCATAGTATTAGATAAAGATTAATTAAAAGAGATTGTACTTCACTTGTGAAAGCTTAAAGTACGTCAGAGACAGAAGAGTCTGTTTTTTTGATAAATGTGTTAGAGCATCGGTTTTACCAGGCCGATGCTTTTTTTATGTCCTTTTGTTGCGTTTTGTAGTTTATATGAAATAAAATTTGTACGTTTGTAGGGTAATAATAGAAAATGATGAAGATGAACATACCCGTTATCTTTCAGTTTTTAAAAGATCTTTCTGCGAATAATAATCGTGAGTGGTTCAATGAGCACCGGTCAGAATATGAAGTAGCCCGTGCCGAGTTTGATAACTTTCTGGCAACAGTAATCGCCCGCATCTCTTTGTTCGATGAAACAATCCGGGGAATACAGCCCAAAGATTGTACCTATCGTATTTATCGGGATACCCGCTTCTCTGCGGATAAAACACCCTATAAGATACATTTTGGCGGCTATATCAATGCCAAAGGCAAAAAGTCTGATCATTGCGGATACTATGTGCATCTGCAGCCTGATGGAAGCATGCTTGCCGGAGGAAGCCTGTGTCTGCCTCCCAACGTGTTGAAAGCTGTCCGACAAGCCATTTATGATAATGTGGAAGAGTATATTTCCATAGTAGAAGATCCCGAGTTCAAAAAATATTTCCCTGTGGTGGGAGAGGACTTCATGAAAACTGCTCCTAAGGGATTCCCGAAAGATTTTAAATATATTGATTATTTGAAGTGCAGACAGTTTGTTTGTTCTTATCTTGTTCCTGATGATTTTTTCACCCGGGCCGATGTGATGGAACAGATAGAAAAAGCATTCCGACAGTTCAAAAGATTTGCTGATTTCATTAATTATACAATTGATGATTTTGAATAAAATAATACCTAAATATATAAACTTAAAAATTAAACTCATATGGTAGTAGATACTTTAGAAAATCTGGAAAAATACGCGTCTTTGAATCCTTTGTTTGCACAAGCTATTGAGTTCTTGAAATCTCATGACCTTCAAGCCATGGAAATAGGCAAGACTGAACTGAAAGGAAAAGATCTGCTAGTGAATATCGCACAGACAAAGCCTAAAACAAAGGAAGAGGCTAAACTGGAAACGCATAATGAATTTATCGATATTCAGATTCCACTGTCGGGAACAGAAGTGATGGGGTATACTGCTGCCAAAGATTGTATGCCTGCCGACGCCCCTTATAATGCAGAAAAAGATATAACTTTCTTTGAGGGACTGGCAGAAACATATGTAGCCGTGAAACCGGGAATGTTTGCTATCTTCTTCCCTCAGGACGGACATGCCCCTGGCATTACTCCGGATGGAGTGAAGAAAGTGATCGTAAAAGTAAAAGCATAAACCTAATTCAATTCTGATATGAAAGAGACACTCAACATTATCAAAAACGATCCCTGGCTGGAACCTTACGCAGACGCCATTATCGGTCGTCACCAATATGCACTGAACAAGGAAGCCGAGTTGACAAATAAAGGAAAACAAACTCTTTCGGACTTTGCATCAGGCTATCTTTACTTTGGCCTGCATCGCACTCCCAAAGGATGGACGTTCCGTGAATGGGCACCGAATGCTACTCATATCTATATGGTGGGTACATTCAATAATTGGGAAGAGAAAGCGGCTTATAAGCTGAAAAAACTGAAAAATGGTAATTGGGAAATCAATCTTCCGGCAGATGCCATTCAGCACGGAGACTTGTATAAGTTGAACGTTTATTGGGATGGCGGACAAGGTGAACGTATTCCTGCCTGGGCTACACGTGTAGTACAGGATGAACAGACCAAGATATTCAGTGCACAAGTCTGGGCACCGGAAAAACCATATAAGTTCAAGAAAAAAACATTCAAGCCTACTACTAACCCTCTGTTGATTTATGAATGTCATATCGGAATGGCACAACGGGAGGAAAAGGTTGGTACTTACAATGAATTCCGCGAAAAAATACTTCCGCGTATAGCGCAAGAAGGCTATAACTGTATTCAGATTATGGCTATTCAGGAACATCCTTATTATGGTAGTTTTGGTTATCATGTTTCCAGTTTTTTTGCAGCTTCTTCCCGCTTTGGTACTCCCGATGAGTTGAAAGCATTGATCGATGCTGCTCATGAGATGGGTATTGCCGTTATTATGGATATTGTCCATTCGCATGCGGTGAAAAACGAAGTGGAAGGTTTGGGTAACTTTGCCGGTGATCCGAACCAATATTTCTATCCGGGCGCACGTCGTGAACATCCGGCATGGGATTCACTTTGCTTTGATTATGGTAAGAATGAAGTCATTCATTTTTTGCTGTCCAACTGTAAGTTCTGGTTGGAAGAATATAAGTTTGACGGTTTCCGTTTTGATGGAGTGACTTCTATGTTATATTATAGCCACGGGCTGGGAGAAGCATTTTGTAATTATGGAGATTACTTCAATGGTCATCAGGATGGCAATGCTATTTGTTACCTGACATTGGCGAATGAATTGATTCATCAAGTTAATCCGAAGGCTATCTCTATCGCCGAGGAGGTTTCCGGTATGCCGGGACTTGCTGCAAAAGTAGAAGATGGCGGTTACGGTTTTGACTATCGTATGGCTATGAATATCCCTGATTACTGGATTAAGACCATCAAAGAAAAGATTGACGAGGACTGGAAACCTTCCAGTATGTTCTGGGAAGTAACCAACCGTCGGCAGGATGAAAAAACAATCTCTTATGCGGAAAGTCATGATCAGGCATTAGTAGGAGATAAGACCATTATTTTCCGTCTGATTGATGCCGACATGTATTGGCACATGCAGAAAGGGGATGAGAATTACGTAGTGAATCGGGGAATCGCTTTACATAAAATGATCCGTTTGCTGACCTCCTCAACGATTAATGGAGGTTATCTGAACTTTATGGGTAATGAATTCGGACATCCCGAATGGATTGATTTTCCGCGTGAAGGAAACGGATGGTCTTGTAAGTACGCTCGCCGTCAGTGGGATCTGGTAGATAACAAGAATCTGGCTTATCACTATATGGGAGACTTTGATGCTGAAATGCTGAAGGTTATCAAGAGCGTGAAGGATTTCCAGGCTACTCCGGTTCAGGAGATCTGGCACAATGATGGTGACCAAATATTGGCTTATGGACGCAAAGATTTGATATTCGTATTTAACTTCAATCCGAAACAATCTTTTGTGGATTATGGTTTTTTGGTTACTCCGGGAGCTTATGAAGTGATTCTGAATACGGATAATGTTGTCTTTGGTGGAAATGGTCTTGCTGATGATTCAGTGGTTCATTTCACGATTGCCGATCCGTTGTATAAGAAGGAAAAGAAAGAGTGGTTAAAACTCTACATTCCTGCACGTACAGCTGTCGTTTTGAGAAAGAAGAAATAATTTAAAAGAATAGAAATAGGAAGAGGTTGTGTCAAAACGTTGGCACAACCTTTTTTTTACGTTTTACAGTCCTGCTATATTTTCTTTTGCTTATGATGCTTTTTTCTGATTCATTTGGTAAGACGTTGCTATCTTCCACTTGTAGCGGTTTATAAATAGCCCAATAAGCATAGATTTAGCAAATGTAATGAGTCCCTTTCCTGCCTTTCTCAGTTTTGCACACATCTTTTTGATATTAAAAGCTATGGCAAAGAAGGCAAAGTCCATTGTCACCTTGTCTTCTCCCACATGCCGGAACCTTCTGTATGCCATGTTGTATTTCATTTGTCCAAAAACAGCTTCCGGTTCTATACACCGCCTGCCTCTATG
This sequence comes from Bacteroides faecis, assembly GCF_020091505.1. Taxonomy (NCBI): domain Bacteria; kingdom Pseudomonadati; phylum Bacteroidota; class Bacteroidia; order Bacteroidales; family Bacteroidaceae; genus Bacteroides; species Bacteroides faecis. The sequence goes on from NZ_CP081916.1 coordinate 4,065,806, forward strand.
CCTGATTCCTTCTTTTGAGAGCAACCTTTCCCGGGCTTGTCGTTTGTATTGGTTTAACCGGTGGTTGACTTCTATCATACGGTTCCCCCGTGCTTTAAAACAACTTCCACGCAAAGGACAGCCCTCGCATCTTTGTGCCTTATACCGGGCACTTTCGGTGGTGTATCCGCTCACCGTTCTGTCACGTTTGGTTCCTATGCGGTTCATGTGCTGCCCCATCGGACAAACGTAATAATCCCCTTCCGCATTGTAATGGAGACTTTCCGCATGGAACGGGTTGGACGTATAACGGGGACGCTGTTCTTTATGGAAGTAGTTGTACTTGACAAAGGCTTCTATCCCGTTCTCCTGCATGAACCGGTAATTTTCTTCCGAGCCGTAACCGGAGTCTGCCACACCGATAGCAGGTAAGCGGTTATAGCGGTGCCGGAAGGAGTGGAAAAAAGGAATGAGGGTCAGCGTATCGGTAGGGTTGGGAAACAGTCGGAAGTCTATGATGAATTGGTTTTCAGTGCCTGTTTGCAAATTATATCCGGGTTTGGTCTGCCCATTCCTCATGGCGTCTTCTTTCATGCGCATGAATGTGGCATCAGGATCGGTCTTGGAATAGGAATTACGTTCTCCAAGGACATCAAGGTGATTGTCGTATTCCATCAGCTTGTCACGATACCCTTCAAGTTCCCTGACCTGTTTCTTTTTCTCCCGCAGGGTTTTCTTTTCTTCCTTGTCCTTTGTTGCAGGCCGGTGTTCCAGGGCTTCTTTAAGTTCATTCGCTATGCCCGAGAGCATGGAGGGAGTGAACTCCACGGATGTGTCTTTTACGGAGTTCTCCTGTGCAATGGTTTCATCCACCTGCTCCAGAAGGATGCGGATCTTATCCATCAACCTTGTACGGTTCCTTTCGACTGTCTTGCGCCAGACAAAAGTATATTTGTTGGCCTTGGACTCGATCTTGGTACCGTCGATATACTCCACGTCAAGACTGATGAAACCTTTGTCGGCAAGGACAAGAACCAACTGCGTGAATACGTTGTTTATTTCCTCCTTTACACGGTTACGAAAACGGTTGATGGTAATAAAATCCGGATGCTCATTACCGGCAAGCCAGATATAATGGATGTCACGCAAAAGAAGCTTCTCGATTTTACGGCAGGAATAGATATTGTTCATGTAAGCGTAGATAATGACCTTGAGCATCATCTTAGGATGATAGGCTGAGCGCCCAGTTTCTTTATAAAGCTTCTTGAAATTATCAAGATTGAGATTATCAACAACTGCATTGACGATGCGGACAGGGTCGTTCGCAGCTATGTTTTCATCAATTCTTTGTGGAAAAAGAACGGTTTGGTTGGGAATGTAAGGACGAAAATGTAACTTTGCCATAACGAAAATGTAATGCCTAAAGTTACAAAAAAATTAGGTAATAACAAAGCCCGGGCTTGGGAAAGTCTGGGCTTTGCGCATAAAAAAAAGTTGTGCCAGCATTTTGACACAACCTCATGTATTTCTGAATGATCTATTTAATGGCATAGAATAATCGTAAAGCATATTGCATCACCCTGTCCGGTAACCAGCTTTTACTCATCGCGAACAGAACCTGTACTACAGGGCCGACTTTAGTCCGGAACGGAGGATTCTTGCGAGCCACTATTTTACAAATGCTGGAGCCTAGTTTCCGAGGGTGACATCCATTGCGCTCTTCCTTCTCGATTATCTTTAATGAATTCAAAAAGCTCTCCCCATAATCCGAATCCTGTCGGGTCAATTCGGAGATATTACGATTGTCAGTGAATCCGGTATTAAAATCTCCCGGTTCTACCAGACAAACTTTGACATTGAAAGGGTGAACTTCTAATGCCAATGCTTCGCTGTAACCTTCTACTGCAAATTTAGATGCCGAATAAAATCCCTGATAGGGGATACCCATTACTCCACCGATAGAACTGATGTTGATTATTTTACCTTTACGCGCCTTGCGCATATAAGGAAGTACTGCTTTACACATATTGACCACACCAAAGAAGTTAGTGCTCATTTGTATGTCAACTTCCCGTTCGGTAGCTAATTCCAAAGCTCCGCCAATACCCATTCCTGCATTATTTATCAGCACATCAATCCGCCCCTGCTCGGAAATAATCTGTCCAATAGCTTGTTGGATAGATGAAGTATTGGTTACATCTACCACAAGCATTTTTACTTTGCCCATGTTTTCGGATGTTTTACGGCTCGTTCCATAAACAATATGTCCTTGTTCAGACAACATTTGTGAGGTAATCTTTCCGAACCCGGAGGATGCTCCGGTGATAAGTATGATTTGTGATTGCATATTCCTTTCTATTTGCTGCAAAGATAAAGAGAATATCTGAAAGTTTGATTTTTAGAAATCCGTATTCTAGAAAGATTCTTAGAAAGGATCAGTTTACAAAATTTGATTTTCTGAAAAAGATATTCTATCTTCGGAAAAAATAAAAATATGAGAAAGATACTTATGATCAATGTTTTATGCCTGGTTTCATTAACTACATTGCTAGGACAAACAGTAGAAAACAGAATAGCTCCTCCTGTAAACTACATTCGTGAGACATGTGACGAACATTCTTTTACCTCATATCTACGCCAACTGCCTTTACTTCCCAAAGGTAGCAAAGTAGTACTTTACAACGGACAGGAAAAAAGAAATCAAGCTGCCGCATATGCCGTAATAGATATGGAAATAGGTAATCGTGATCTGCAACAATGTGCAGATGCGATTATGCGCTTGCGAGCAGAATATTTGTGGGCACAAAAAAGATATGGAGAAATTAAGTTTAACTTTACCAACGGCTTTCCCGCAGAATACAAGAAATGGGCAGAAGGAAACCGGATTAAAGTAAATGGAAATAACGTGCAGTGGTATACAGCGGGGGGAAAAGATTATTCTTATAAGACTTTCCGCAATTACTTGAATATGGTATTTACGTATGCCGGTACTGCTTCTCTTTCCAAGGAATTGCTGACCATTCCATATATGTCATTGCAACCGGGAGATGTATTTATTAAAGGAGGCTCACCGGGACATGCCGTAATCGTTGTAGATGTGGCAATCCATCCGAAAACAAAAAAGAAAGTTTTTTTATTGGCTCAAAGTTATATGCCTGCCCAACAGATTCACATTTTGGTTAACCCGGCAAACCACAACCTGTCTCCATGGTATGAATTGACTGAAACGGATAGCGGTTACCTTTACACACCTGAATGGACTTTTGAGAAGAAAGAGCTAAAAAGATTCAAATAAAAGATAATCTTACTATGATATCCGATTCGTTCCACCTAGGTAGAACTAAAGGGAGACCTAGGTGGAACGAACTATTTTCTGCATAGCAATCCATCATTAATAATAAGCAAAGTACAATAAGATCAAACAACTATAACCACTTTATCGTTAGCTGATTTTCGAATAAAGTGGTTATAGTCTTAAATAAATATCTATTTCTTCAATATTGTAGTCAACTCTTCCCGCCAGTCAGCCCCATTCTCCGGTTGAAAAGTTTCAAATCCGAGTTCTTTACCTATATGGATATTTGAACTTCCATCATCGACAAACATGGTTTCGGAAGGAATAATATTACAGTCTTTAATCATTAAGTCGAATATCTCCGGTGCCGGTTTAGTGTGTCCTAATTGGTAAGATAAATATAATTTGTCGCAATAATCATTCAAAGGTTTTCTCCTTGACGAAAATTCAGGACTACAGGCCCATGACATAACGAAAGGATTCGTATTACTAAGAAGATATACATGATAGGACTTCCGAAGTTCCAATATATAATCAAGTTTACGCAAATCCACTTCCTTGAAGAAGCCTAGCCATGCCTGCTTGGTTTCTTCCATAGTCAGTTCGCGTCCGCATAGGTCTCCAAGCTGTCTACGAAATTCATCGGCACTCAACTTTCCTTCTTCCAATTCCTGAAATATTCCAGTCTGGTGATATTTGTCTAAACGGGTATCGGCATCCGCCAATCCTATCTTGATAAATGCCTGAACTGCTTTATCGCGATCAATGTCTACAATTACTCCACCAAAATCAAATACAATGTTCTTAATCATGATATACAATTTTAATTTGCTACAAAGATACAGCTTATCTTCTTAATAAACAGCTGGTCACTTCCTTGATCTTTGTCAAAAAAAGCATGAGAACAGGTTGATTGGACTAATGAAATATGATGGTGACACTATCCCGTCGTGATGGTGTCACTATACTCATAGGATAGTGACACTATGAGAGTGGGATAGTGACACCATTTTTGTTGGACTTATGGAAGTACAAATACCAATTTATTTTTTATATTTGCAACTCCAACCATTTGTATGCAAAAATAAAAATAGAGTTATGAATAATCTTCGAATTTTATTATATGTAATTGCACTCTCTTTGGCCGCATGTCATCCAGAAGGAACCAATGTGAATCAAGGATTGGATAAAGCCGCCCAACTGATAGAACAAGACCCGGACACCGCTTCCTTCATTCTCGAGAATATTCGGGCGAATCAAATGAACGAGGCTCAACTGGCAGAGTACAATCTGTTATGTACCCAATTCAATGAAGACAAGAATATTCCTCATTCTTCGGATGAGCAAATCCGTCAGGCCGTTTCTTATTTCGTGCAGAACGGAGATGAATATCAGCAATCAAAAGCATACTATTATCTGGCTTGTGTAGAAAGTGACCTGGAAAGGAAAAAGGAAGCAGAAATTCATTTTAAGGAAGCGATCAAGTTGGCTGCTCTCACAGAGAAGTATGATTATATGGCTAAGATATGCAGACGTTGCAGCCTGTATTATCAGAAATACGGCAACTTCGACGAAGCACTGGAAATGGAAAGAAAAGCCTATGCCAGTCAATTAATGCTCAACGATACCAGCGGTAATTCAAGAACCATCCTTTCGTCTGCATTAGGAGTCTTCGGTGTTATGTCTTTGTTGCTCGGACTATTGTGGAGAAAAAACAAGAATGTCTACGCGCAATTAAATTCATTCAAAGATGAAATGCTGCGCAAAGATGTGGAATCGGATAAGTTAGCACTGCAATGTAACTATCTGGAAGAAAAATATCAGTCACTCCAACAACACATATACGAAAGTTCTCCTATTGTATCAAAAGTCCGGCAGTTGAAAGAACGGTCCGTTTTATCTTCTAAAGCCCTTTCATTCTCAGAAAAAGAATGGGGTGAATTATTACGGCTTCAAGAAGGAGTATATGGACTTGTATCCAAACTGAAGGAAATAAATCCCAGACTGACGGAAGAAGATTTGAGAGTATGTGCATTTCTGCGTGAGGGCATTCAACCTGCCTGCTTTGCAGATATCATGAAGTTGACGGTGGAAACTCTTACTAGAAGAATATCGAGGATAAAAACAGAGAAACTAATGCTTGTAAGCACGAAAGAATCGTTAGAAGATTTCGTAAAATCATTGTAGTCCGTATTTGTCCGGAGATATCTTAAAAACATTACTGTATATCAAATAATTAAAGATATCTATCGTCCGTATCCGTCCGGTTAAAAACACCAAAATAAACCTCTTGTTCTATAACTTTGCAAACAAAAAGTTACAGAACAATGAATTACTTATTATTTAAAAGATGGAATGATTTCAGTGGTTGGATGGTTTTTCTGATAGCAGCTTTTGTTTACGGAATGACCATCGAACCGACTGCCAGTTTTTGGGATTGCCCCGAGTTTATTTCGTGCGCAGAGAAGTTACAGGTGGGACATCCGCCCGGCGCACCTTTTTACATGTTAGTGGGAAACCTGTTCACTCAATTCGCTTCCGATGCTACTCAGGTATCACGCATGGTCAACTTTCTGAACGCATTGCTCAGTGCAGGCTGCATCCTTTTTCTTTTCTGGAGTATTACCCGTCTGGTCAGATACCTCTTAAAAGAAGAAAAAGGTGAGTTGTCTATAACAGATGTTATTATCATTTTGGGGTCAGGACTTGTCGGAGCTTTGGCCTATACATTCAGTGACACATTTTGGTTCAGTGCAGTAGAAGGGGAGGTATATGCCTTTTCTTCATTTCTCACAGCTTTGGTATTCTGGATGATTCTCCGATGGCAAGACGAATCGGATTCTGTCTGTGGAGACCGGTGGATTATCCTGATAGCCTATATTATCGGATTGTCTATCGGAGTACATTTGCTTAATTTGCTTTGTATTCCGGCCATCGTACTGGTCTTCTATTATCAGAAGTATCAAACGATATCACTCAAAGGAGTGATAGGTGCAATTACTTTGTCCGGGTTACTTATTGTACTGATTCTATTCGTCTACATTCCCGGTGTGGCTGATATGGGAGGGTGGTTCGAACTGCTTCTTGTCAATGTGCTGGGCTTTCCTTTCCAGTCCGGGCTGATTATCTTTCTGGCTTTGGTGGTTTTCTTGCTGATTGTAGCTATTTATCGTTTCAGGAAACGTATAATACATACTACTTTATGGTGCATGCTTGCATTAACAATGGGCTACACTACATATGCAGTAATATTGATCCGCGCCAGTGCCAATACTCCTCTGAATGAAAATGCTCCGGATAATATCTTCACGTTAAAGAGTTATCTGAACCGCGAGCAGTATGAAAGCGCACCTTTACTTTACGGGAGAACATACTCCTCCGAACCGGAGTATGTGCCCGAGGGTGACTATTATAAAGTAAAAACGAAAAAAGGGGGTGCTGTGTATCGTCAGGATAAGGAAGAAGGGAAGTATAAAATCATACGGCATAAAGAAGATATATGTTATACGCAAAATATGCTGTTCCCCAGAATGTGGAATGACCGGCTGGCTTCGTCCTACCAAAGCTGGTCGGGAGGAACCGATAAAGTTCCGACACAGAAAGAGAACCTGACTTATTTCATTACCTATCAGCTTAACTATATGTATTGGCGCTATTTCTTATGGAACTTTGTCGGACGGCAAAATGATATGCAGGGACATGGCGGACCGGAATATGGAAACTGGATCACAGGAATCTCCTGGCTCGATAATGTAAGACTTGGCGATCAGAAACTCCTCCCTGAATCTCTGCGCCAGAATAAAGGTCATAATGTATTTTATGGTTTGCCACTGATTCTGGGCTTAATCGGCATATACTGGCAATTAGTACGCGGAAAGAGAGGCAAACAGCAGTTTAGCATCGTATTTTTCCTCTTCTTTATGACGGGACTTGCCATTGTGCTCTATCTGAACCAGACTCCCGGTCAGCCACGTGAACGGGATTATGCGTATGCCGGTTCGTTTTATGCCTTTGCTATATGGATAGGGATGGGAGCTGCCGGACTGTGTGATACGCTTCGCAAAAAGAAAAATTCAGTGCTTCCCATCAGTGTATCCATGTTGCTTTGCCTGCTGATTCCTGTGCAGATGGCTAGCCAGACTTGGGACGACCATGACCGAAGCAACCGATATACTTGTCGTGACTTTGGAGCCAATTATCTGATGACGCTTCCCGATAAAGGCCATCCGATTATATTCTGCAACGGTGACAACGATACTTTCCCTTTATGGTATAATCAAGACACGGAGGGAATACGCAGAGATGCACGTATCTGCAACTTGAATTATGCGCAAACAGACTGGTATATCTATCAGCAGCAGTGCCCTCTCTATGATGCTCCCGGACTACCGATAAGCTGGAAAAAGGATCAATATCAGGAAGGTAAGAACGAGTACGTATCTGTCCGCCCGGAACTTAAAAAGCAAATAGAGGAATTGTATCAGAAGCATCCGGAAGAAGCACGGGATAGCTTTGGGAACGATCCGTTTGAAGCAAAAAACATTTTGAAACATTGGGCACTCTCGGAAAAACAAGATTTCCACGTGATTCCCACCGATACCATAAGTATCGATATTGATAAAGAAGCAGTGCTTCGTTCGGGAGTCATGCTTCCAAAGTCTATCCGCCATCTGAAAGGAGAGGAGTTAAGAAACGCGATACCGGATAAAATCTATATCTCCTTAAAAGACATACGTGTGCTGACTAAAATGGATTTGCTCTTGCTGGAGATACTTGCCAACTGTAATTGGGAGCGTCCGCTGTATATTGCCATTTCCGTAGGCGAGGTCAGTAAATTGAAATTTAATGATTACTTTGTTCAGGAAGGACTGGCATTTCGTTTCACTCCTTTCAATTATCGTGTATGGGGAGATGCGGAAGGAGACAACGGATATGCAGTAGATATAAAGAAACTCTACGACAATGTCATGAATAGATATAAATATGGCGGACTGGATACTCCCGGGCTTTATCTGGATGAAACAACTTTGCGTACCTGCTATTACCATCGCCGTCTGTTTGCCCAGCTAGCCAAAGAACTGATAAAGCAGGGTGACCATGTACGTGCCCGAAAGGTTCTCACTTATGCAGAGCAGGCTGTTCCGGCTTATAATGTCCCCGAGATATACGAAAGCGGTTCATTTGATATAGCAACCGCTTATGCCGCACTAGGAGAAAAGACAAAAGCCGTCACCTTATTCAATCATCTGATAGCCGAATCGGAAGATTATATAAACTGGGCATTTTCATTGGGAAATGGCCGAACAGGAATGATGCAGAATGACTGTTTATACAAATTCTGGCAATGGAATGCGTACAACGAACGTATGAAAGAGATAGATAAAGAATCTTATGAAGCAAGCAACCGGCGATTTGAAGAAAAGTATGCACTATTCACTCAAATAATAAATAATAGAAATTAAAAACATGGAACCGAAAATAATGAGACAAAAAGAAATGAAAACAGTATTTGGCAAAAGAAACTATGTTATTTTATCCATAGGTTCGATACTGGTTATTATAGGATATATATTAATGAGCGGCAAAGGGAGTACCCTTGCCGCATACAATCCTGATATCTTTAGCGACCTGCGTATACGCGTTGCACCCGTCATATGCTTAATCGGATATCTTCTGAATGGCTTTGGCATTATTTACCATCCTAAGCAAGATCATTCCAAACTGAGTCAATGATCATCAGTCTTTCAACAGAGGTAGCTGATCAAGCATATTTCTAAGCTTGATCGCTACCCGTGACATAGGCTCGGCAACCGTAAGATTGGAGGCAGAAGAAAAAGGTTCATAAAGAAAGGTTGAAAAAAGAATAATTCGTTTGGATACATCTTAATAATTCAAAAAGAGTATCTTTACAAAATAAATAATTACTTCTTTTGTCCTCACAAAATACGAAAGCTTGGATAATATGAATAATAGTATTGACATAAAGACACTGGAAGCCTTTCAGAATGGTAATCATAAGGCTTTCGAGACCGTTTTTATAGCCTATTACAACAAAACCAAAGCTTTCATCGACGGATATATAAAATCAGAATCGGATGCAGAAGAACTAACGGAAGACTTGTTTGTCAATCTTTGGATCAACCATAGCTCTATCGATGCTTCCAAATCTTTTAACGCTTATCTGCATACCATTGCAAGAAATGCAGCGATAAACTATTTGAAGCATAAATACGTACATGATACTTATCTGAATAATAATCAGGAAATAGAATATAGTTCCACTTCGGAAGAAGACTTTATTGCAAAAGAACTCGGCCTCCTGATAGATGAGCTAGTTGAAAAGATGCCGGAACAGCGGAGAATGATTTATACATTGAGCCATAACGAAGGATTGAGCAATGCTGAAATAGCAGAACGTCTGGATACGACCAAAAGAAATGTTGAAAGCCAGCTAAGTCTGGCTTTGAAGGAGATACGGAAAGTGATTTCATGTTTCCTGATGTCTTTGTTATAATTCTGAGACCACATTATTATCACTTTTCGGAAAAAATATCAATTTTCTTATTGAGCTTTTTACTGTCAGGCTGTATATATAGTAAAGTACAGCTAAATGGAAAAAAGTAATATCAACAGAATTATCAGAAAGTTTCTTTCCGCCCGTTTTTCTCCCGAGACAGAGGAAAAAGTACAGAAGTGGATTATTGAAGATAAAGACATAGAGGCAAAAGAAAAAGCCTCACTGGAGTATTGGAATGAACTGGATGTAAAATCCGATCCGGGCACCTATTCCGCATTGGAACGGGTAAATCTAAGAACCGGATATAATAAGGAACATCTTGAGAACATTGTTTCATATCAAAAATTCACCCGTATTGCCGCGCTTATCATTCCCGCTCTGATGCTTGCGGGGGGGATACTCTATTACATGCCTTTTAAGAATGAAATGATGGAGATATCCACCGCATATGGAGAACAAAAGCGGGTGGTTCTGCCGGACAGTTCCGAAATATGGCTCAACGCAGGAAGTACAGTTACTTTTCCGGAAGTTTTTGCAAACGACAAACGACTTGTAACTCTCGACGGTGAAGCCTACTTTACAGTAAAGAAAGATACTACCAAGCCTTTCGTAGTAGAAACTTCGCAGCTTTCAGTTAAAGTTCTCGGTACAAAATTCAATGTAAAAGCCTACTCCAATGAGGCAAAAGTCACGACCACCCTGACAAGCGGCAAGGTAGAAGTCAATGCTCCATCCCGGCATCCGCATATACTTCAGCCGAATGAACAACTGACATACGATAAAGAGACTTCAGACATCCGGATTACAGAAGTAAACACGAGTGAAACAAACAGCTGGATGACAGGAAAACTCATATTTATCAATGCTACAGCCCAAGAAATATTCAGCACCTTGGAAAGACGCTATGATATTGCAATTGAGAGCCATTCGATGCATATTCCCGCATCCAAACGATATACCGTCAAATTTCTGAAAGGTGAAAGTAAGGATGAAATGCTGAATCTATTAGCAGACATCATTGGATTTACTCATCAGCAGAATGGAAATAAAATAGTATTAACCCAACAATAAAAAAACAGCCTATGAAGAAAAAGAACTGGGAAGCAGCTTGAGACCCTCTACCCAGTTCTGAAACGTCTATCCTCATTAAACAGCGAAGTAAAATGAAGTATCAACATACAAATATATAATAATGGATCGAATAAATGCTAATAAAAAGCTAGATAAGATGATCATTCTTTTGTTTTTTTCTTTTCTGTCGTTAACGGCTATTCCGCAAAATGCAGAAAAGAAAATCACAATCCAAAATAAAAACATATCCCTAAAGGAAGCTTTCGAACAAATAGAATTACAGACCGGATACAGCATTGCTTATGAACAATCCGATCTGGACCTGAGCAGGAAACAATCTCTGTCGTTAAAATCCGCAAGCATTGATAAAGCAATGAAGCAAGTATTGAAAGGGACCGGATATACATATAAGATCAAAGGATATCATATCATTATCTCCTTATCGGAAAAGAAACCTAAAATGACCAATGAAAAGACACAAAAACTAACGCAAACCATAAGAGGAATCGTTGTGGATTCCAAAACCAACACTCCAATAGAATACGCTTCTGTCTGCATAGAGGAAGATCCTTCCTACGGTAGTTCTACCGATAGTCTGGGATACTTCCGAATTCGTGATGTTCCGGTAGGACGTTATAATATACTGGCATCTTTTACTGGCTACAATACCCGTATTATCAGCGAGGTATCGGTGAGCTCGTCCAAAGAAGTGTATGTAGAAATTCCCATTGACGAGAATATTCAATATCTGGCAGAAGTCCTCGTAAAACCGGAAATAAAGAAAGACCGGACGATCAATCCGATAGCTATCACAGGCGGACGCATGATCAGTATGGAAGAGGCGGGACGATTTGCTAATGGATTTGACGATCCGGCACGACTCAGTGCAGCTTTTGCAGGAGTAGCAGGAGACATCGGTACCAATGCAATTGCCATCAGAGGAAACTCCCCGCAATTCACACAATGGAGGCTGGAGGGCATTGAGATTCCTAATCCTACACATTTTGCCGATTTAGCAGGTTTGGGAGGAGGGTTCTTATCAGCTTTGAGCACACAAATGATTGGAAACTCCGACTTTTACAACGGAGCTTTCCCTGCCGAGTACAACAATGCGCTATCCGGCGTTTTCGATATGCACCTGCGCAATGGAAATAATCAGAAGTATGAACACGCTTTTCAAGTCGGGCTGATGGGAATTGATTTAGCCTCAGAGGGGCCTATCAATAAAAAGAGAGGTAGTTCTTACCTTGTCAATTACCGGTTCTCGACTACATCTCTGGCTTCCGCCGATGACTTGAATCTTAAATATCAGGATTTAGCCTTTAAACTGAACTTTCCTACTTCCCGAGCCGGTACCTTTTCTATCTGGGGATTAGGCTTGATTGATAGAAATAGAGAAAAGCCACAAGATCGCTTGGAATGGGAAACGATGGCAGACCGACAGTCGGGAAAAGATGAACTTGAAAAAATGTCGGGGGGACTGGTACACAAATATTCTGTTAATGAAGACACGTATATTCGTTCTTCTTTATCTGCCACCTATTCCAGAGATCACACAGTGGTCGATCAACAAACGGATGACAAGCAAGTTCCGGTGGCAGATATCCGAAACAGCAGGTGGGATCTTATTTTTAATTCATATCTGAATATGAAATTCAGTCCGCGACATATCAATAGAACAGGAGTTACCATCACGCAGCTTAACTATGATCTCGATTATCAGGTCAGTCGTTATTTTGGTTTGAACAGACCTATGGAACAAATTTCAAAAGGTAATGGAAAAAGTACCGCCATCTCGGCATATAGCAGTTCGGTTATCAACTTGAATAATAATCTGACAACCAGCTTAGGAGTTACAGCTCAGTATTTTACTTTAAACAATAACTTTTCAATAGAACCACGGGTGGCTTTGAAGTGGAAAATAAATCCGAAACAATCTTTAGCATTAGCTTATGGTCTGCATAGCCGTAGGGAAAAGCTGGATTATTATTACGTGGAAAAGGTTGTCAATGGTAAGAAGCTGTCAAACCGATATCTGGATCTCTCCAGAGCACATCATTTCGGACTTACTTATGACTGGAACATAAATCAAAACCTGCATTTGAAGGTAGAACCTTATTTCCAGTATCTATTTCACGTGCCGGTAGAGGAAAAATCCTCTTTCTCAGTCATTAACTATGAGGAATTTTACTTAGACAGGATATTGGTAAACACCGGGAAAGGCAGAAATTACGGAATAGACATAACACTGGAACAGTATATGAAGAATGGATTCTACTATATGATTACAGGTTCTTTATTTAAATCGAAATATAGGGGAGGAGATAACGTTTGGCGAAATACAAGGCTGGATAAAGGTTATTTGCTGAATTTACTTGCCGGTAAAGAATGGATGGTCGGCAAACTTAAACAAAATGTATTAAGCCTTAACGGACGATTATATTTTCAAGGCGGAGGACGATATACGCCTGTAAATAAAGAAAGAAGTCAGGCCGAACACGACATTGTTTTTGATGAAACTCAAGCATACAGCGAAAGATTCAGTCCGTCTATTAATGGAGATGTTTCCTTTAGTTTCAGAATAAATAAAAAGGTAGTATCCCATGAATTCTCTGTAAAAGTCTTAAATGTAGGTATGCGTACCGGAATGCACTTCTACCAATATAATGAGAAAACCAATGAAATAGAAAAGAAGGACGGACTCGGCATGATACCTAATATAAGCTATAAGATTTATTTCTAGGCAATAGGATATCTTATCTCTGGATTCAGTTGAAGGCTTATCCTTCAACCTTTTTCGGTAATTGTGGTATAACAATCTGTAATATACCATCATCTTGTCTAAATACCTGTATATTTGCTACGTAAATAAAATTAGTCATTCATTATATGCGTATCATCAAGAAATTTAGAATCCGTATGATCATAGGAAGTATATTAGGTATAGCACTATTGCTGGTGGTGACAATCTTTGTCTTTATCAACCAGCCCAGTTTTGGCAGAACTCCCCGCGGCGAACGTCTGGAAAGAATAAAACAATCTCCCAACTATAGAAACGGGGAGTTCCAGAACCTTCATGAAACAACTTTAATGACCTCGGACAGAGGGCGGTTTGCAGGTATTTTAGAATTTCTTTTCCGAAAGATAGAAGGTCTGCGCCCCGACCAACCTGTAAATGCAATAAAAACAGACCTCCGACAAGTCGGACGGGACAAAGAAATGCTGGTATGGTTCGGGCATTCATCTTACCTGATTCAGACAGGAGGAAAACGAATACTAGTAGATCCGGTATTTTGCATGGCTTCCCCTGTTTCTTTCGTCAACAAACCTTTTAAAGGCACCGACATTTACAAACTGGAAGACATGCCGGACATTGATTATCTGATCATTAGCCATGACCATTGGGATCATCTGGATTATAACACTGTAAAAAAACTGAGAGACAGAATCGGAACTGTCATTTGCCCTTTAGGTGTAGGCGAACATTTTGAATATTGGGGATTCGACAAAAAACAGATTGTGGAACTTGATTGGGACGAAGATTCAAGTCTCGAAGCTGGTTTCAAGGTCTACTGTTTGCCCGCCCGTCACTTTTCCGGGCGCGGTCTTTCTTCCAATCAGTCGTTATGGGCTTCTTTTTTACTGCAAGCTCCTTCACAGAATATTTATATCGGTGGAGATGGAGGATATGATACTCATTATGCGGAAATAGGTGAACGCTTCCCCAACATCGATCTTGCAATTCTTGAAAACGGCCAATATAATGAAGAATGGAAATTAATCCATATGATGCCGGAACAAATGTCACAAGCAGCTAAAGACCTAAATGCGAAGAAGATCCTTACGGTACATCATTCAAAATACGCATTAGCCAGACATCCTTGGGATGAATCTTTGCAAAACGCAGAGAATATGCGAAACCATGATTCACTGAATGTACTGATTCCGGAAATAGGAGAAATTGTCAAATTAGAATAGAAATATCAGTCAGAACTGCAATTATCTGATTCTGAAAATTTCATAATCTGTAATATTGGTATAACTTTCTGTAATTTATATAGTGTGATAACAAATCACTCTGCTTAAATTTGCATCGATAAAAAGACTAAAATTCGATTCGGATATTGAAAATAATATTGGGATATAACTACTATAAATTGATAATTTAATAAATTTATGCTGCGTACTATCAGACTTACAGCCGCAATCGTGTGTTTTGCACTTATTACCTTACTGTTCCTTGATTTTACGGGAACGCTTCACACATGGTTCGGATGGCTGGCGAAAATTCAGTTTCTGCCGGCAGTATTAGCCTTGAATATAGGTGTTGTACTACTCCTTATTGTACTTACGTTATTGTTCGGGCGTATTTACTGCTCGGTCATTTGCCCGTTAGGAGTATTTCAAGATGCGGTTTCGTGGATTTCCGGCAAACGGAAAAAGAATCGTTTTCGTTATTCTCCGGCTTTAAGATGGCTTCGATATGGAGTGCTGACCGTGTTTGTCATTGCCTTAGTTGCCGGATGGAACACTTTTGTAATCCTATTGGCTCCTTATAGTGCTTATGGGCGTATGGCTTCCAGCCTGTTGGCACCATTCTGGCAATGGGGTAATAATCTTATGGCATATTTTGCCGAACGGGCAGAAAGTTATGCTTTCTACGAAGTGGATGTGTGGATGAAAAGTCTTTCAACACTGATCATTGCCATCATTACTCTCGTCGTTCTTTTTATCCTGGCATGGCGGAACGGACGTACTTATTGTAATACGATTTGTCCTGTCGGCACAATATTGGGATTTATCTCACGATATTCAATCTTCAAACCCGTAATTGATACGTCTAAATGTAACGGTTGCGGGCTGTGTGCACGTAATTGTAAAGCATCCTGCATCAATACAAAAGCTCACGAAATTGATTATAGCCGTTGTGTAGCTTGCATGGATTGTTTAGGGAAATGCAAACAAGGGGCTATCAGATACACAAGACGAATTCCGAAAAAAGAATCGGCTACAACAGAAACAGTTCAGGTTAAATCAGTCACCGCAGAACAAGTGAACAATGCCCGCCGTAGTTTCCTTTCCGCATCTGCTGTCGTTGCGACTACTGCCGTACTGAAAGCACAGGAAAAGAAAGTAGACGGAGGTCTGGCAGCCATCGAAGACAAGAAGATTCCCAATCGGGAAAATCCGATTTATCCTCCAGGTTCATTGAATGCACGTAATTTTACCCAGCATTGTACTGCATGTCAGTTATGTGTTTCCGTCTGCCCCAATCAGGTATTGCGGCCCTCCGGTAATCTGGCTACTTTAATGCAGCCGGAAATGTCCTACGAACGTGGTTATTGCCGTCCGGAATGTGCAAAATGTGCGGAAGTATGTCCTACGGATGCTATCCATCTGACCAGCCTCGCTGAAAAATCCGCTATTCAGATCGGACATGCAGTATGGATTAAAGAAAACTGTATACCGCTGACAGATGGAATGGAGTGCGGCAACTGTGCCCGTCATTGTCCGGTTGGGGCTATCCAAATGGTAGCTTCCGATCCTGATAATGAGGATTCATTGAAAATTCCGGTAGTAAACGTCGAACGGTGTATCGGTTGCGGAGCTTGTGAGAATCTTTGTCCGTCCCGGCCTTTCAGCGCCATTTATGTGACCGGGCACCAGATGCACAGAATTGTATAATCTAAATCAGAACAAGATTATGGAAGAAAAAAATAAAAAAGACATAAACAGAAGAGATTTCATAAAAATCGCGGGTATCAGCGCGGCTACATCAACAGCCATATTATACGGATGTTCTCCCCGAAAAACGTCTTCTTCAAGTAGTGTTACAGCGGAAGGAGAGGTACCCACCGATAAAATGACATATCGCACCTCTCCAACTACAGGCGACCGTGTTTCACTTTTAGGATACGGCTGTATGCGATGGCCACTCAAACCGTCTCCCGATGGTAATGGTGAAGTCATCGACCAGGATGCCGTGAACGGACTGATAGATTATGCTATCGCTCACGGAGTAAATTACTTCGATACATCTCCGGCATATGTGCAAGGTTTTTCGGAGAAATCAACGGGCATTGCATTAAGCCGTCACCCACGCGACAAATACTTCATAGCTACCAAACTGTCCAATTTCTCTCCGGATACATGGTCGCGTGAAGCTTCACTTAAAATGTATCATAAATCATTTGCAGACCTTCAGGTTGACTACATTGACTATATGCTGCTTCACGGCATCGGCATGGGTGGAATGGATGCTCTCAAAGGGCGGTATCTGGACAACGGAATGCTTGACTTTCTGATCAAAGAGCGAGAGGCTGGTCGTATCCGGAATCTTGGCTTCTCCTATCATGGTGATATTGAAGTATATGATTATCTGCTTTCCCGGCATGATGAAATAAAATGGGACTTTGTGCAGATACAGCTTAATTATGTAGACTGGAAGCATGCGAAAGAAACAAATGCCCGAAATACCGATGCCGAATATCTGTACGGAGAGTTACACAAAAGAGGTATCCCGTCTATTATCATGGAGCCGCTTTTGGGAGGCCGCTTATCTAAGTTGAATGACAACCTGGTAGCACGACTCAAACAACGGAGACCTGAAAGTAGCGTAGCTTCATGGGCCTTTCGTTTTGCCGGGTCGTTCCCCGATATACTGACTGTATTAAGCGGTATGACTTATATGGAACATCTGCAAGATAATCTCCGTACCTATTCTCCGTTGGAACCGCTTACTGATGAAGAAATGGATTTTCTGGAAGATACGGCGCAGTTAATGCTGAAATACCCCACTATTCCCTGTAATGACTGCAAATATTGCATGCCATGCCCGTATGGACTGGATATCCCGGCAACACTGTTACATTATAACCGTTGTGTCAACGAAGGTAATGTGCCTAAAAACAGGCAGGATGAGAATTATGTCAAAGCCCGTCGTGCCTTCCTCATCGGATATGACCGTAGTGTACCTAAACTCCGGCAGGCAAGTCATTGTATCGGATGCAATCAATGTGTACCGCATTGTCCGCAAAATATCGATATACCCAAAGAACTGCATCGGATAGATCAATTTGTAGAACAACTGAAACAAGGAACTTTATGATAGAAGAATTAATAGACTTATTACACTCGGGAGGATATTCCTGCGCGATTGCCAACGGAGATATCATACGCACTTTTACTCAACGTGGAGTGGCTGATTTGTATGATTTGCTGACACAGGAACCGGATTTCCTGAAAGGAGCGTTGATTGCTGATAAAGTGGTAGGAAAGGGAGCTGCCGCCCTGATGATTTTGGGTGGCATAAAGGAACTCCATACAGATATAATCAGTTCAAAGGCTTTGGAACTGTTTCAGGATTCAGATATAAAGGTCAGTTTCATACAGGAAGTACCTTTTATCTGGAATCGGGACCATACAGGCTGGTGTCCGGTAGAAACAATGTGCAGTGAAGAAAAATCTGCAGAAGCTATATTACCTTTGATTCATAACTTTCTCAAAAGAATAAGAAGTGGCAGGAAATAACAGAAGAAATAAAAATACGGAATAGAATATGAAAAGAATTGCAACATGTCTGTTTTTGTTTAGTAGCCTGCTATCTACTTCCGGAATGGCTCAGAGCGGAAAAGACACTACACAACTCAGAAGAAACTATATCATTGATGAAGTCGTAGTCACCGGAACACGTAATGAGACAGATATACGTCACCTTCCGATGACCATTTCAGTAGTTGGCAGACAACAAATAGAGAAAAGATATGAACCTTCACTTTTGCCATTATTGACAGAGCAAGTCCCCGGATTCTTTACTACCAGCCGCGGTATCATGGGATATGGTGTATCTACAGGTGCGGCAGGTGGTATGAGCCTGCGTGGTATCGGCGGTAGCCCGACGGCAGGTTTATTGGTCCTGATTGACGGGCATCCTCAATATATGGGATTGATGGGACATCCGATAGCGGACGCCTATCAATCTATGATGACAGAGAAGGTGGAAATATTACGAGGACCTGCCTCGGTACTTTATGGTTCGAATGCGATGGGCGGAGTCATTAATATCGTCACTCGCAAACAACAGCAAGAGGGAGTGAACACAAATATGCAAGTTGGGTATGAATCATACAATACGTTACAAACAGAGTTTTCCAACCGAGTAAAAAAAGAACGCTTCAGCAGCATCGTTACCGGCTCTTACAACCGTACCGACGGTCATCGTCCCGATATGGAGTTCGAACAATATGGAGGATATGCCAAGTTAGGCTATGACTTCAGCAACTCCTGGAAACTGTGGGGGGGGATGTGAATGTAACTCATTTCAATGCTTCCAATCCGGGGACGGTACAAGTTCCGCTTATCGACAATGACTCACGTATCACTCGTGGTATGACTTCATTTGCGTTGGAGAACAATTACGAAAAAACGGCAGGTGCCTTAAGCTTTTTCTATAATTGGGGACGACATAAGATAAACGATGGATATAAGACAGGAGAACAACCACAGGCATCGCACTTCAATTCTAAAGATAAAATGTTCGGCATCTCTTGGTATCAGAGTGCAACTTTCTTCACAGGCAATCGCCTGACAGCAGGCTTTGACTATCAGCACTTCGGTGGCGAATCATGGAACAAGGTAGTTGCTACCGGAGAACGGAAACCGGGCGTAGACAAGCAAATGGACGAGTTTGCGGGATACGTTGACTTCCGTCAGGATATAAATAGCTGGCTGTCGCTGGATGCGGGCATTCGTGTAGACCATCATTCACATGTAGGTACGGAATGGATACCCCAAGGAGGGCTGGCCTTTCATCTTCCGGAGAATGCGGAACTGAAAGCAATGGTAAGCAAAGGATATCGCAATCCGACTATCCGGGAAATGTATATGTTTGCTCCTGCAAACCCGGAACTGAAACCGGAAAAACTGGTGAACTATGAACTTTCCTATTCTCAACGATTATTGGAAGGAGCGTTATTCTATGGAATGAACCTGTACTATATCAATGGTGATAACGTAATTATGAGCAATGGCCTGACACCTCCACTAAATGTCAATTCCGGAGAAATAGAGAATTGGGGTGTTGAAGCAAACATCGGATATCGGTTAAGCTCCCACTGGAACGTGAATGCCAACTACAGTTGGCTGCATATGGAAAATCCGGTTCTTGCCGCTCCGGAACATAAATTATATGCAGGTGCAGATTATGTCAAAGGACATTGGACCGTATCAACCAGTATACAATATATAAAGGGACTTTATACATCTGTCATCATTAATAATAAAGGTGTTGAGCAACAGGATAGTTTTGTTCTGTGGAATCTGCGGGGAAGTTACCGAATCTGTCGTTTTGCCGACATCTTCGTGAAAGGTGAAAATCTGTTGGTGCAACGTTACGAGATAAATGCAGGTTATCCTATGCCCAAAACAACATTTATGGGTGGTATTAATTTGAACTTTTAATTTTTATCAGATAACAGGAACAGTGGGAGAATGGATCTATATAGGAAGCTTCTACAGTGCCATTCAGGATTTCCGTATTGGAATTCCCGGAATGTGCCTGCAAGTATTCGGAGGTTATCTGTTCATTAAATGCTTGATATGCAGCTAACATTCCGAATCTTCCTGAGATGCATCATCTTCAATGATACTGGAAGAAACACCATTTACCTTGGCATATTGGCTCGGACTCATCTTATATTCTTTCTTGAATACTTGCCGGAAATATTTACTTTCTGAGAAACCGCACATTTCTGAGATTTCAGTAATATTATGCACGCCTTCTTTCAATAACTGCGTAGCACGCTTCAAACGGATATTCTTAATAAACTCCTGAGGAGGAAGTCCTGTTAGCGCTTTCAGTTTGTTATAGAAACGGGTACGACTCATATTGTGCAAATCCTTAAGCACATCAACGGAAAAGGCGGGGTTATCAATATTGTCTTCGATGCTTTTCTTCACATCCGACAAAAATTGCCAGTCGAGACTATTTGTACATTTTGCCAACGGTGTTTTTTCTTCTATATCAATTTCAAGATTAGCATATTTGCTACGCAATAATGCCCGGTTCGCCAATAAATTAGCAATACTGGCTTTTAAGATTCTCACACTGAATGGTTTTACAATATATTCATCGGCACCAATATGAAGACCATCGAGAACATTCTGTTCTTCTCCCAAAGCTGTGAGTAACAAAACAGGAATATGTGATGTTTCAATATCATTCTTGATAGTGGTACACAATTCATCCCCCCGCATTTCCGGCATCATAATATCAGAAAGAATCAACTCCGGCTGGTATTCTTTTACAATGACCAACGCTTCCTTACCATTGCTGCAAGCCTGTACGTTGTACATAGGCGATAGTGAATTGACCAGATAAGCACGTAATTCATCATTATCCTCGACAATAAGAATACGCTGCAGATCTTCGTCGTTTGCCATGACAGGCGTTTCGGAAATCACCGGAGCATCCAATTCAGCTTCCTGTCTGCGGGGTTTCTCCGGTTCTATCAGATTCGAATGATGGAAATGTTTATTCCCCTTCGGGAAGACAACAGTAATAGTAGTACCCTGCTGTTCGACACTCTCAATATTTATCTTGCCACTATGGAGGTGAACTAATTTCCCCACCAACTTTAATCCGATTCCACTACCGGTTATCTTTGCATTAATAGCATTCGTACCCCGGAAGTGCATCTTGAATAATTTGCTCTGTTCATTCGACGGAATACCGATGCCGGTATCTCTGACCTCCAGCTTCCAAGAATCTTTAGTCTCAGAAACATATACACTGACCGTTCCATTCTCAGGAGTATATTTCAACGCATTGGATATCAGATTCTTTAAGATGGAGTCCATCTTATCTTTATCAAACCATACATTCAGATAATTAAAGTCACTCTTGTAAGTAAAATCAATATGCTTGATATTGGCATACGAACGAAAACTTTTATAGATTTCATTCATATACGTATTAAGCTCATATTCAGAGATATGTAGCTCGGAAGAATAGACATCCGCCCGTTCGAAGTTGATTAAATTAGTACTCAACCGTAAAAGAGCGTTTACATTTCTCAAGGCTGTATTTATACGCTGTGAACCGATCTCTGTCAATGTCTCTTCTTCAACAAATTCTTCCAGAGGAGCCTTTATTAAAGTAAGCGGAGTACGGATATCATGGGCAGTATTTATAAAGAAATGCGTCTTTTCATCTGATATCTTTTTCTGCTTTTTCAGAATCATTACCCGGAAGGCAATACTGAATATAAACACAATCAAAAGTATATAAGCAAATATAGCCCATCCGCTCAACCACAAAGGATGCGCCACTATTACTTCAAGCTGGCGTTCTTCGAAAACAATACTAGGTTCTTCTTTAGATATGGCGCGCACATAAAGTTTATATTTACCGGGACTCAAATTAGTGAAACGGATCAGACTATTGTCATTCAACTGCACCCATTCATTATAGGAAGAACCCTCCAGTCTCCAATAATATATGGAATGAGAAGGAAAATCATAATTGATGGAAGAAACACGAAATGAGAAAGTATTCTGACCATATTTTAAAGTCAGTACGTCTGTCTTATCAATATCCTTTTCCAAAGGGGAATCTTTATCTCCGGGATAAATAGGCTGATAAGAAATATGAAAATCGCTGAATATCATTTTTGAATACTCATAATCCGGTAACTTTATACCTGCGGGAAATTCCACAGCACCATCAACACTTCCAAAAACAAAACTCTTGTTTTTTCGCAACACACCGGAAGTTGCATTGAAACAGGCAGACATCATTCCCTGCTCCCGACTCCAGTTATGGAATGATCTCTTCTCCACAGAAAAACTGGTGATTCCGTTTTCCGTACTCATCATTATCTGTCCGTCCATTTCCGGCAGAATGGTATAGATGCTATTTGAAACAAGTGCCGAATTTTCTGCAAAATAATGTTCGAAAGTTCTGTTCTTCGGGTTATATATAAGTACTCCCGAACCGTTTGTTCCAATATACAGTAATCCGTCATTCGCCTGATAAAGCGTGTTGATATAAGTCGATTCCACAGGCATTAATATATACTCATACTCACCGGAATTCCGGTCGAGCAGAAAAAGCCCCGTAGCTGTACCTACCCAAATAAAATGAGTATCTTTTTCCTCAATAGCGGTAACAGTGCTCACTCCGGGATACAGACGAACAGAATTCTTTATCGGATCGATACATTTAAGATTATAATATCCTCCCGACCATATATATCCTTTTGAATCTTTGATCATATCCCGGATGTATTTGTCCGGACGTATGTTGGCAGAACTTAACAGAAAAGGAGAGAAGTACTCTACAGACAGTGCCTTCTTGTTAATCTTATAGATCCCGGACGTAAAGCCTCCTGCCCAGATAATGCCCGGAGAAACTTCGCATAAAGTAATGAAAATATGGTTCTTATCTTTCAACTGCTTGTCGAAAGAACTTAAAAAAGAATGCCACTGACCGGTTCGGGAATTATAGAAACTTATTCCATTACTGGTACCAAACCATAAATCACCTTCACTGTCCTCAATGACTGCATGCACCTGATCGTTGACGATAGACTGCTTATTACCGATAGAATGTTTTATCCAATGATAATTCTTATAACGAGGATCGACTACCGTAACCCCTGCCGGATAATTAGCAAGCCAGATTCGTTTTTCTTCATCAATATAAATATCCGTGATGTTATTTCCGTTCATTTCATTATAGCTTTCGTAGTTGGCTACAATATATGGAGACGTTTTACAAGTATTTACATCAATTTTATGTACCCCCATTCCTTCTGTCGCAACCAATAATTCCTTTGGATTCAACGGTCGGATATGAGTGATACTCACATCACCCAAAGCTGTATCTGATTTTATAATCTTTTGAGTAGACATATCATAAGCAAAGGTACCGTCACTAAAAGTACCAATAAAAAGTCTTTGAAGTTGTCGGTGGAAATAGAGCCCGTTGATTTGTGTATAGACATTATCAAGTGTTTCTAAAGGAATAATATGCAGAGTTCCTTTATCAAGCTGGGTGTATCGGACTCCCATTTCTGTTGCTATAAAGAAATGAGTATCATCTGTTTGTTCCACTACTGTGATGTCATCATCCAATACATTGGGAAACTGTGTCGTTTGGGTAGTTTCCGTATTATACAACAAAATAGAATCTTTACTACATAACCAGATAGTACTGTTATGATCCATATAGCCATAATTGATAACGTCTGTGGCTTCCGGCAATTTATAAACCATTTTGAAATGATCATATTTCTCTTCATACCGGAAGATACGTCCTTTTTTCCCAACTACCCATATTCCACCTTTTTTATCTGCATACAACCATCCGAGATTTACCTCCGAATTTAATTCTCTGTTTGCCTCAATTAATTTATAGTGCCTTATATCATGACCATTATATCGGTCCATACCTTCGCTAGTGAGAAACCACATATATCCCTGACGATCTTTCTGGATATTGTATATTCTCCGATTACTCAAACCATCCTCTACTCCAATATATTTGTATGTCTGTCCATACGCCATCAACGGCAGTAAAAATAAAAATAATATAATATTCCTCATATAGATATTTGTATTTAAAGTAGTGCTATAGACCACCTCCAAATAATAGTTAACAAAATAAATAAAAAAGGACGAGATAATCAAGTAAAATGTTCAACAAAATTCACTTTATTTCCATAGTTAATTATTTGTTGGCTGAAATATTATAGTTTTGAGAAATAATTGTTTAGAATCTGCAACTAAAAGTATAGCTGTCAACCGAGTTTCCTTTTATAAACCCAGATGCTTAGCAGGAAATAAACAATCACCTGAATCCATAAAGTAATGTATTCAGGTCGGATATCCGCCATATTTGCCCCCATTGAGTTCAGTTGCACAAAGGCAAGTGTGGCAGGTGCTGCCGGAAAAATATAATGGGCAGCTTTCCAGTACCAAGGCATCAGCTCCATCGGATAGGAAACACCGGAAAGAAAAATCAGTCCTACCGAGAAAAAGGCAATCATAAGCAATGGTGCTTCCGAATCAGTGAAATATCGGGAGGCTGCCAGCCCCAGAAAAGAAGTCGCCAGCAAGTAAGGGATCATCATCAATACAATATACAATCCGTTTCCAATATTGGGAATGCTAAAGAAATGAGGAAGCAACCCTAACAGGAAAAAGGAAAAAACAGCATACAGACTACAATACACAAACGTTTTCCCTGCCACAATACGTATCGCAACTGCCCAACTTTTTCCGAAAGGAGTATAGGCAAGAATCCCTCTGGTCATATACTCTTCTCCGGTCACCATACCAATAACCATCAACAATGTCTGAAAAATGATAATTACCATAACAGCCGGAATCAGATAAGACCCATATCCTTCCGTATAATTATAGAGTGCAGTTCCTTCCACATTCACCGGTTGTGCCATAGCTACCGCCAATAATCCCTGAGGAGGTAGAAAAACCGCTCCGTCCGAACGATATTTATCATTGACAGCTAGCATTACGCGCGAAGAAGCCCCCTGCAAGGCTTCAAAATACAGGAAAGCATCGGTCGTGGCATACAAAGAAAAAACAGCTTCATCTCCACGAAAAACCCGTTCCTCAAAATCATGCGGAAGATACAAAATACCTTGTACTTTCCCTTTTCTCATCCATTCTTTCGCTTCATGATAATCCATAGCCTGAGCATAAATCTCCGTTTGCGGGGTAGCATCCAGCCAGCGGATAAAATTACGGCTCAACTCACTATGGGAATTATCGACTACAGCAACCGGAACATCTGTCACGATATTGGGAGCATACATATAATTATATAGTAATCCGTACACGAAGATTCCCCCCATCAGTACCAATAAAACAGCATAGCTGGTACTGATAGCCAGATATTCACGCCGGATGATGAAGGATAACTGTTGTAACTTACTTAATTTTTTCATATTTATGACTTTCTATGGCTCGTTTCAAATGGGGAAGTAGCGCAAAAGCCAGCAACGGAAAGATACATAGTATCACAGCCGATGGCCAAAGATGAATGAAACCACTACCTCCGTAGAGTATGTTTTGTATTATTTCCGTAAAATGCCGGACAGGAAAAAGATAAGAAGCATCTCGTACCAAAGGATACATATTAGGAACCGGAAAAGTAACACCGGATAAAGTAGCTCCCAGCGAACCGACCATGGAAACAATACTTATGATCAGAGAGATAGCCGGAAATAGCGAAAACAGGAATAATCCCAGTGCCTGCGTTGCCACGACAAAGAGTGCTGTCAGCATACTCATCAATCCCCAACTCCCTTGAAACGGAATATGCAGAATACCGAACATGACATAATTTGCCAGCCACCCTATCAGGATATAAATAATCGTATAAGGAAGTAGTTTCCCTAAAACAGCTGTCACCATATTTCCTTTGGCGACAGATAACCATTCGTCGGCTGTACGAAATTTAATTTCAATGCCCACTGCATATACAGTAGTCAGCAAAATCAAGATTTGGAACAAAACGAAAAAAAATGGCTGGCTTAGGTAAACCGAATAATCCAGACTCGGATTATATATAGGGTGGTTGCTAGCTTGTACCGGCAACAGGAATGTAGTAATCTGGTTCTGGTCCACTCCAAGAGCAACGGCTTTCATCACAATGGGAGATAGCGACACAGGAGCCAGCGAGGTTTCGAAAGCAGCCATCAATTCGCCACCGACCGAAAGCAACGCATAATGATAATAATAGGAGAGAGTCGCATTCTTTCCCGATATGGCATCCTGCTCGAATCTGGGAGGGATAGAGAGATAACCATAAATTTCCTTTCTCTGCACGGCCTTCCGGGCAGCTTCTTCATTTACAAAGTGCTTTGTCACTTTAAATGTAGGCACAGCAGATATGTTTCGGACGATTGCCCGCGAAGAAGCAGTGTTATCCTGATCGACAATGCCGACAGGAATATTTTCCATCTGTCCGTTACCAAAGATGGTTGCCATGAAAAAAAGGGTAAATAACGGCAAAATGATACACACGCCGAAATAAAGCCGTCGTGAAGTCATCCGCCGCCACTCTCTGAGCAGCACGGCATGAAAAGGAGAATATGTTTGTGATGAACTCATTCTATCATTCATTTAGCGTCAGTAATACAGACATACCGGGACGCAAATCATCTACTTTTTGCGTAGGACGGGCGTGAATCTCGAAGGTGCGTAAGTCATAACTTCCGGTCTGTTTTGTTGATTTCCAGGTAGCAAAGCTTCCTAATGGGCTGATATAATAGATTTTAAACTCAAGACCTTTTTTACCGATTGCAGGTACATCTGCAACAAAGGTCCCGTCCATCTTAAACTGTGGCATCAAGTCTTCACGTACATTGAGTACTACATGAATATCATCCATAATAACCAGATTCATAATCGGTGTTCCCGGTGCAACTAATTCTCCGCGTTTGGGGAAGATGGTAGCTATCTGACCGTTTTCCGGTGCTGTCAACCGGGCATCGACCAATAGTGCCGAGACTTCATCAACCGTACTTCTCGCAGCATTCACCATACTGGCTGCTGATTCTTTATCTTCTTTTTGTGCACCGTCAACTGCCATCTGATATTGCTCATAAGCTGCACGTTCGGCTGCAACGGCTGCTTTATACATAGCTTCCACTTCATCTTTCCGTTGGGAAGTGACCACACTATCTTTATATAAGGTAAGGATACGGTTATAAGTGGTTTGGGCAAGTGCCAGGTCGCTTTTAGTTTTGTTCCATAATTGCAGTGCGGTAGCTACAATCTGGCGGCGGGTACCAGCATCTATTTTCTTATTCTGCTGTACGGCTACCTGTTCCAATGCATTCACTTGCTGATACTTGGCATGTATTTCGGGGCTATTGATCACTACGAGAGTATCTCCCTGACGCACCCAGTCACCTTCCTGCACTAAAAAGGTATCAATACGTCCGGGAAGTTTCCCGCTAATACGGATTTCTGTCGCTTCTGTCTGCCCTTGCAGGACGAGCGGTTGTTTGTGCATCAATATTACTCCTGCAGCAGTAAAAATACCGACTGCCAGCATAATAATGACAAATGCCCAAGAGAGGGTTCTACTAGTTGGTTTCATTGTTCGTTACGGTTTAGGTTGATAGTTTACAAATTGTTCCGGTGTGCCACAGAGTGAAAGAAGATTCATCAATGCCACATCATATTCATAATAGGCTGCCAGACGAGCTACCTTCACAGTGGCAAGCATCGTTTCAGCATCAATAACTTCAGTGGAGGTCGCCATTCCTTCTGTAAAAGATTTCTTTCGGATACGTACCAGTTCTTCACTCAGTTCGATGGTCGCATTCAGCGCTTTCACATTATCCTGAGCTTTCTCCAATTGTGTATAGAGCTTATCCACTCCGACAGCCAGATCATCACGCGCTTTCATTTTTCCCAAAGTCAGCGTTTGTTGAGTTAGCTTTGATTGCCGGATTTTCTTCTCCCGGTCCAATCCGTCAAAAAGATTCCATGTAAAACCGATTCCTACCATCGTACGCGGTAGCAAATTGCTTTGGATACCATGCGAATAGAGGGTTTGTTTTCCAAAAAGGGCTATATTCGGCAAGTATCCACTTTGGGCAATTCGCACTTCCTGTTTGGCAATATGCTCTTGCAACTGTAACTGATTGAGCATATAGTTTCCACTGTTCACCGACATATCAAAAAGCATTTTTGGTGGCAACGAATCATTCATGAAAAGGGGAGAGGTAGGAACGATGTTCTCATCCGTATCTTTTTTATTTAACAAGGCCTTAAGGGCACTCTGCACCACTGTTTCTTCTTTTCGTGCAGCTTCCAATGACCGTTTTGCTTCATCCATATTTACTTGGGCAAACAACCGTCCTGCCTTGTCTATCATTCCGGCAGCTTCCAGTTTCAGTGCGTTTTCATAATGTTTTTGCAAACCTCTATAGGTTTCCTCACGTACAGCTACTACCTGTTGCGCCAATCGCAGACCATAATAGCTTTCTGCCAACAAGTTTTGCTGATTGGCAGCAGTCTGTGCACGATTCTCCCGTGCCAAGTCTACCATTGTCCGACCAATATTTGTTGCCCGAAATCTTTTTCCTCCGGAAAAGAGTACCCATTCTGCTGACAAATCAACAGTTGTCAAGTTTCTCGGAGTTAATGGAAAAACAAGCGTATTAGCTCCTATTTTATCCAGGATAGCCGAAATCATCTGATCATCCGGAATAATAGAATGAACGAAGTCCTTCGCCGGATCAGTAAACTGAGACAAAGGCTGCTTCACTTCAATCTTCTCGGACATGTGTACAAATGCACCTGTAGATTGCAAAGTGGGATACCAGAAAGCATTAAGTTTGTCACGTTCTGCTTTGGCAATCTCTATGCCTTTATCAGCTATCTTCAAACTCTGATTTCCCTGATTGAGCAGATGCAACGATTCTTCGAAACTTAATGGTGTCTGTGCATTTGTCTGAATGACGGAGAAACACAAAGCCCATAATACAAAAAGTATCTTATTTTTTTTCATGCTGGTTAGGTTAAATCTAAAATTGAGACTTTCTAACAGATGAGAGGATGGGTTTGTTCACTCCGGCAAATAGAGAACATATCTTGGGGCATGTTCTATTTTTAATATTTATTCAAAAACAGATTCGTACATATTTCATCAAACAACAGGAATAATGCATAAAATAATGCAATAATATGCAGAAATTCAATATACTTTTGTATATATACTATCTGGCTATACAGAAAAAGGACGTAATTTAAGCTATTTCGTTTTAAAGGAGCACTTCCTTGGTTTTAAACCAACAAGATGTTGGTCGGTGAGGAACGTCTTATTCCCTTAAAAGAAACTTGAAAACGGGAGGTGAAACAGCCGATTTGTTCTAGATGCCACTAATATCTACAAACTTCCATCCTTTCAATTTGAATTGACCAATTAATATCTAGCCATCTTATTGACAACATAAACAGACAAGAACTATATATATTAACAGAAAATAGTCCCAATATACCTAATTTCGCAATATACCTAACCGGAAATCCTGCTGATTTTATCGAATCATCTTGGTTCCGTCTGTATATTCTAAATTGTATGACAACCGAATATACGATTTCTCATATTCGTTCATTTTTCGCCTCTAACAGAAATTCATGAATGATTTTAATATAGTTTTTCTTCTACTAAAATTTGAGGAATTTTATTTGAGATATAAAAATTATGTTTACCTTTGCATCATCATTCCATAAGGCATTTTGTGAAAGATATATGTAATGCGGTAGTAGCTCAGTTGGTAGAGCATTAGCTTCCCAAGCTAAGGGTCACGAGTTCGAGTCTCGCTTACCGCTCCACTGAAATTCAAGCAGTTACAAATAGTGTAGCTGCTTTTTTTATGTACTTTTTCTTTTTTAAACCCCGTTTTTGAGTATTTTCAGTGGATATTTATCATATTTCCAGTCACAAAATTACATAATCATTTGTATATGCACGAATAATTAGAGGAATATCTGTATAGTCCAATACTATTTTTTTGTACTTTTGAGCACTATAGGCCAAGAATTTACGTAAACACACAACAACAATGAAGTATAAATCTTATCTGATAGCGATTTTATGGGGAATCCAATTCTGTTTTACCCTGCCTGTTTCAGCCCAAAACACCATCCAACAGCAAAAAGACTCTTTGCGCCGGGCTATCGAACAATCCGACGGAACTGACAAACTGAGGTCGTACAACAGACTATACTATTTATATATGTCTGAAATAGCCGATGACCGGAAAATGGATACACTGCTGACCCTGTTCGGGCAGACGGAAGCCGAGGCCATCAGACAGGGAAACGTAAAAATGCAAGGGATGGTGTATGGAAACACCATCATCTCTCATATAAATAGGAATGAATACGACAAGATCATTCAAAAAGCACCCGGTTATCTTGATTTCTATATCCTGCATGAACAATGGAAACTCTATTACCAGATACACATGCAACTTATCACTGCCTATAACTTGAAAGGAGATTATAAAAAAGCGGCGGAAGAAGCAAAACTAATGTTCGACCGTGCCAAAGCACGGAAGGATAAGGCGGGAATGGCAACAGCACTTTATGCCACTGCTATCACCTATAATGTTCAGGATAGATGGAAAGAGGAAGAAGATTGTTTCAGAGAATGCATCCGCTTATTATGGGAAGTTTCGGGATACGACAATATCCTGACACAAGCTTACGCATTCCTGTGTAGCTCACTTCGGGCACAAGGGCAATATGACAAACTATTACAACTCGTGCCCGAATATGAAAAAGCCATCGCCCGGTTTGAGAAAGCAGCCGGAAGAACCCAGCCTGAAGCGTGGGGAAATCTTTATGTGGCATTGATGAATACCTATATAGATACCAAAGACTATGACAAAGCTGGAGAATACCTCGCCAAGTTGAAAGGTATTGTCAATAACAATATCTCAAGATATGAATTGGCACGGGCAAAGGCGCTGATTTTACAGTCACGCGGAGATTACCGCAAGGCACTTGCCGCTATAGACAGCGCAGCGGTCGAAGTGCAGGAATCAGAATTTGACCTCAATGCCGTACGGAAGATAAAGATGGAGATACTTACCCGGATGGGGCGTTTCGACGAGGCATTCACGCTGTTCGATACAATCATTGCCGCCAATGATACTATAAAAGATGTAGAGATAAACGCCCGGTTCGATGAACTGCGCACCCAATATGAAGTGGAGAAACATATCGCCGAGAAAGAACGCAATCTCCATTACTTCCTTTTTACCCTTGGCATTTGCCTGGTACTGGCACTGCTCCTCACGGCTACTTTCTATTACAATCGGATTATTGCTCTCAAAAACCATAAATTATACGAACGAATAAAAGAACAGGACCGGCTGGCGAACGCAGTTGAAACTGCCAAAGCTACGGATACGCTTTCCCCTAGCAGCGAACAAAAGAGTCTGGTTATGCGGTTGCAGGAGTATCTACTTTCGGGTGAAAACTTGTCTAATGCCGATATGAACCGGGACGATATAATATCCGCCCTCGGCACTAACAGAAATACGCTGACCGAAGCGGTCAAAGCCGTCACAGGAAAGTCACCGATGGAATATACGCGCTTCCTGAAAATAGAAGAAGCACGCAGGATGCTCGACAGCCATCCCGAATTTACGATTGAAGCGGTAGCTTTCAGTTGCGGGTTCAATATACCGAGCACTTTCTACCGCTTGTTCCGAAAACAATACGGTATCAGTCCGGCAGAATACCGGAAAATGGCTAATTCATCCCCCAAAAAATAAGAAATAGCATACCGGAACCGGAAAGATTGTCCGATAAGCCCTAAAAAATGAAGTTACCCCCTGCTACAGATGATTGTAACAGGGGGTAACTGGTTAAAAGGAAGTCTGTCAGGCAGTCTTCTTTTCTATGTCCGAAAGCCCGTAAAACAGCAGAAAATGACAAAACACCACAAAGTAGGGACAAAATGCAATACTTTTTCGACCGCATTTAACCTAATTTGCAACAAGAAAAAAAGCAGAGCCCCATGAATGATTACATCAACTTTATCTCTCTAGGAATTGCCTTTTGCTCGCTGGTAATTGTGACATCCGTCTTCCTGCATTGCCGGAAGATAGAAAAGAAATGCAATTATTATATGGCGAAAAGTATCCGTGAGCAAGATAGTCTGGTAAAGGAACTGGAACGGATACGTGTAGAAAAAGAAATGATGGAAAAGGTGCTCAAAGCGGAATTGTCGGAAGCCGTGAGAGCTACCATCGAGAACAAAGAGACCGGTGAACGCATGACTGACCCCATGACACACACGCCGCGAATTGATATAACTTATTTTATTTAACACACAACTAATATATGAACCTATGAAACATTTACAAAAAATTCTGTTGGCTCTCCTTGTCTGGGGTATTGCCGCAACCGGAAATTCTTTCGCGCAACTCCCCCGGGGAGTGCCGGATGCGATTGTCTCCTCACCGACAAACGCAGTTACCCCTGATGGAATACTGCCTTCAAAACCTTACTACTTCGCTGTGCGGACGAACATGTTGTATGATGCCATACTGCTGCCTACACTCGGTGTGGAGTGGCGGGTGAACCGCGACATGGGTATCAAGTTAGACGGTAGCTTTGGCTGGTGGGGAAGCAACAGCGATAAGATACAGAAGGTCTGGTTCCTGAACCCGGAAGTGCGTTGGTATCTGCTACGTGATAAACGATTTTATGTGGGCGCATCGGGCAGCTACGGGGAATACAATATATATAAGTATCCCGTGGGAAGCCTCTTCTCGAAGGATACCGGCTATCAGGGCAAACTGTGGGGTGGGGGTGCTACAGTCGGTTATCAACTTCACCTTTCCCATCATTTCTCGATCGATTTCAATATTGGTCTGGGATATACACATTCGGAATATGATAGTTATGGAATGATCGACAGAGTGCGTGTTTTTCAAGATAAAAATAAGGCCAAAAACTTTTGGGGACCCACTCAGATCGGAATTAGCTTTTTGTGGACAATAGTAGGAACCAAACAGAACAAATAAAAAACGATCGATATGAGAACAAAAGCAATTATCCCATTCTTTGGGTGCGCGCTACTGCTGGCAGTAAGTTGCGACGTGAAAGACCCGATCTACAACACACCGCATCCCGACCACGGCACGGTAACCCTTACCGCCGACTGGTCGCGGCGGGGCACGGACATTGACATCCCTGCATCCTACACGGTGCAGGCAGCCGACTACTCGACCACGCTCGACGGCACGACAAACCGCATAGACCACCTGTTCGAACCGGGCACATACCGTTTCTATATCTATAACACGCCGGAGCAGGTTTCGATAAGCGGCACAACCGCTACCGTTGCCGCTGCTTCCGGCAATTGGGACGGCGTGGGCGCGTTCGTGGCTGCCTCTCCCGGCTGGCTGTTCACGTGCGCTATGGATGCGGTAATCGAAAAGGACACCGAGTACGAACTGACCGCCGCCATGCAGCAGCAGGTGAGGCAGCTTACGCTTGTCATCGAACCGACGGGCGGCACAACCGACCGGATAGAAGGCGTTGAAGGTTACTTTTCGGGAGCCGCCGCCACGCTCGACATGGATAACGGCACATACGGCACTCCGTCGAATGTGGCACTGACGTTCACGAAGATCACCTCCGGGGCGGATGCCGGTAAATGGTCGGCAACGATGCGCCTCCTGGGCGTGGCAGGTACGGCGCAGCGGCTGACGGCGCAAATCCGTTTCAGCGGCAACAGCCCGCAGCCCGTGACGCTCACCAGCGACCTCACGACGATGCTCGCCACGTTCAATACTGACAAGACAAAGCCCCTTGCACTGGGCGGAACGGTGGCGGAAACGCCTACGGGCGCAGGATTCTCCGCGACGATAACCGACTGGAAGCAGGTAACGGGTGGTCCTGTAACCGCTGATTAATCATTGAAACAAATTAAAAATCACAGAATATGAAGAACAGATACTCAATCACACGATGGCTGCTCACGGCAGCGGTTCCGGCTTTGCTGCTCACGGCGTGCAGCAAGGACAACGACACCGGGGATTATCCCGGCACCAACGAATCACCCGGCGGAGACATCCGCTTCGAGATCGGTTTCGCCACTCCGGCGGCAACGGCGGGAGCAAACCTACCACAGACACGGGTCACCACCGACAGCCAGTTTAAAAGCACATGGGACGACGGTGACGCCATCGGGATATTCGCTTGCCGGAAGAGCGAAACTTTGTCGGAAACGCCCTCGGGCAATGTACTCAACAACATAAAGCTGACTTACAACAATGCCACTGGCACATGGAGCGGTTCCGCCTACTGGCCCGCGGACGGCAGCCGGATCGACTTCTACGCCTACTATCCCTATCAGGGCGACGGCACGCTCAACCCCGCCGCGATCGCTTTCAGCGTGAAGACCGACCAGCGAGCGGCGGCAGATTACTCCGCCAGCGACCTGCTGACGGCAAAGGCAACGAACGGCAGCGCCGGTTACGGCAAGGGCGAAACCGTTTCCCTCTCGTTCTCTCATCCGTTGGCAATGGTGCAAGTATCACTCGACAGCCAACTCGGGGCGATAGACCCGAACGAAGAGGTTATCGTAACCCTGCGGGACGTAAAAGCCAAAGCCGGACTTAACCTCGGCGCGGTCGATAATGCCACGCCGGGTAGCGGGGTAACGCTTGCCGGAAGCGATAACAACGCCACGGCTATAAAGATGTACCGCGTGGAGCAGCCGACGGACGCTAATTACCGCAGCAGCTTTACTTTCCGAGCTGTTGTTCCGGCGCAGTCGTTGTCTGAGAATGCAAATATCTTCCAGATCGCTAACGGCGACCTGCTATTGAGGAGTTCCGCGCTTACCGATAATATTACCATGACAGGTGGGAAGGCGGAAACGTTTACACAGAAACTGCCCGTATATATTCATCGTGTACGCATTAAAGCTGGTACTTTCCTGATGGGAGATGATGCAGGTAATAGCAATGAAAAGCCTGTACATTCTGTAACACTGGCCAAAGATTTCTATATGGGCAAATATCAGGTCACTCGGGCGCAGTATGCTGCTTTTCTGAATGCCGTGGGAGTAGCAGGAGTAACGATAGATAATTTGGCCAGACATAACGTTTCGGGTTATGGAGAGCAAAATTTGTTCACTGTGAACCAATGGGGCTAGACGCCCCGATACAATACGGAAACCAACCAATGGGAAGCCTCCGGCGACCAGCCGATGATCTATGTCACGTGGTTCGGTGCCAAGGCTTATGCGGATTGGATTGGCGGTAGCTTGCCAACGGAGGCCCAGTGGGAATATGCCTGCCGTGCCGGCACGACAACAGCTTATTCATTTGGCGACAACGAATCACTGCTTGGTGGATATGCATGGTATACTGTCACTTCTACAGGTATCGATGGCCCCAGTCCCGTGGGGAATAAAAAGCCTAATCCTTGGGGCTTGTATGATATGCACGGCAATGTGAATGAGTGGTGTAGCGACTGGTTGGGGGATTACGGTAGCGGTCCGGACACCGACCCTACCGGCGCTGTCTCGGGCCGCGCCCGCGTGCTTCGCGGCGGCTACTGGGGCAATAACGCCCGGTACTGCCGCTCTGCCTATCGCTACTCCGCCGGACCCGACGGCGCCTTCTACAGCGTCGGGTTCCGCGTGGTGGTCGTCCCTTAGTTCATCCGGCCTTGAGCGAAACGAGCCTGCCGTCAAAGCTGCGCGAGGGACGAGCGCGACGTATAAGGCAGGTGAGACAAATAACGATATCGGCTATGCCGGTCAGATTTTCAGGAAAATCCGCGCTGTCTTTTCGGCAGACGAATAATATAAATAATAAATAATGAAAAAATGAGTACACTAAAAAATTTCAGATACGTGGCGCGGACGCTTTCGGGCGGTGCGCTGCTGGCGGGGCTGCTCCTTTCGGGCGGCTGCTCAGAGGACGATGGTTTTGCGGCGGACGACGGCAGCGGCACAGCCGTGAATTTCACGGCGGGAATAGGCGAGGCAACGCCCGCACCCTCTGTGGCAACTATGCCGCAAACCCGTACTGCGACCACCGGCGGTAATAGCTGGGTAAAGGGCGAAGCCGTGGGCATCTTCATGGTCGATCACAGCACCCGGAATATCGTCGATGGAGCAGAAAACCGCCAATACGTCACCACCGCTGCCGGTGCTAACGTCAGCTTCTCTCCCGCCACGCCCGACGACGTAATCTTTTACCCGCAGGACAACGCCCGGGTGGACTTTATTGCCTGTTCCTACGTAACAGGTCTCCAATTCACTGGGGGTATCCATATTAACCTGAGTGAGCAGACCGCCGAGCGTCAAGCCGAGAACGACATACTCTGGGCGAAAGCCGACAAGGGCGGTGCGGGCTACAGCAAGGCCGAAAAAGCCGCCGTCGCCTTCACCTTCCGCCACTGCCTCGCCAAGCTGACCATACAATGCAAGGCAGACGGCAGCGTGGGCACTTTCGACCCTGCCGATATGACGGTCACCATCAAGGATATAAACGTTAAAGCTCTCGTAAATGTCGAAACCGGCTATACAGGAGTCGATAACAATAATCCGACAATAGGCAACATCATCCCCCGCACGTGGGATACCCCTGCCGAAGGCTGCTTTGCCACCTACGACGCCCTCATCCCGCCTGCCACTTACACTGACGGCGAGGTGACGGTAGAATTCAAGATTGGATCGGACATCTACAAGTGGAGCGTCCCGAGCGTTACCTTCGAATCCGGAAAAAATTACATCTACCCGCTAACGATCCGGAAAACGGGCATCGACGCCGGTACGCCCATCATCGCCGATTGGCAGACCAACGACCACGGCACGGGTACGGCGGTGGAGTTGAAGGACTTCGTGAGGATTCCGGCGGGGACTTTCCTGATGGGCAGCCCGGAGGACGAGCCCGGGCGTGATTCGGACGAAAAGCAGCACTGGGTAACTTTGAGTAAGGATTTTTACATGAGCAAATATCAGGTAACGAACGCTCAGTATGCCGCTTTTCTGAATGCGAAGCATGCAGAAGGAGTCTTGGAATACGGTGTGGCCTACCCTTTTAAGGATGCCGCTTACCTCACGGGAAGCACCGGCGAGCCTTTGGTTCGGGATTGCAACAGTATGTCAAAATGGGGAATAACTCGCAACAGTTCCGATGGAACCTGGTCACCGG
Organism: Bacteroides faecis; assembly: GCF_020091505.1. Lineage (NCBI taxonomy): Bacteria > Pseudomonadati > Bacteroidota > Bacteroidia > Bacteroidales > Bacteroidaceae > Bacteroides > Bacteroides faecis. Next base: position 4,103,406 of record NZ_CP081916.1, read on the forward strand.
TTTCCGGTTACGAGAATCATCCCGTGATTTACGTTACCTGGTACGGGGCGAAGGCTTATGCGGATTATTACGGTTACAGCCTTCCGACCGAGGCACAATGGGAGTATGCGTGCCGTGCGGGTACGACTACGGCTTACAGCTATGGCGATACGGCAGACGGGGACTATATGTGGTATACAGAAAACAATGATCCTCGCGGAACTAAGGAGGTAGGTACCAAGCTGCCTAATCCGTGGGGGTTGTACAATATGCACGGCAATGTGAGGGAGTGGTGCTCGGATTGGTATGGCGATTACAACGACTCTTCCGATACCGACCCTACGGGGCCTGCCGCAGGCATTTCCCGCGTGCTTCGCGGCGGCGACTGGGGCTATGACCCCAAAGACTGCGACTGCCGCTCTGCGTTTCGCTTCAAAGGCTATCCCAGCGACGCCGCCTACCTCGTCGGGTTCCGCGTGGTGGTCGTCCCTTAGCTCCGCTGCCCGTAATTTATCGGGGCCTTGAGCGAAACGAGCAACCCGACAACGATAAGAATAAATAAACAGGTTCAAACAAAATAAAAAAAATTATGACTATGAATGTAATGAAAAACTTAATGACAATGTGCGCGCTCGCCAGTGCAGTGTGCCTCGTGTCGTGCAGCAGCGACGACGAAATGAATGTGAATAACGACGGACAAGTACGCTTCACCGCCGCCATCGGCAACGAGGCAGTAGTGGCAACCCCCGGAACCCGCGCCTCGGGCACCACTTGGGGGCCGAACGACGACATCGGTATCTTTATGGTGGACCACGGCACGGAGCACATCGCCGAGATATACTCCAACCGACAGTTCCGCACCACGACCGGTAAAGAAAACTTTTCACCCGTCATAGGTCAGGAAATCTACTATCCGATGGATAACAGCCCGGTGGACTTTATCTCCTACTATCCCTACACGGACGGTGCCGCCCTCGACACACCGTTCCCCGTCACGATAGGAACCGCCCAGACCGATGCCACGCAACCCGCCTTCGACCTGATGTGGGCAAAGGCGAACAACGACAACGGCAAAGGATATAACAAGGTACGAAACGCCACCGTCGCCTTCACCTTCGGCCACTGCCTTTCTAAACTGACGATGAACTGCAAGCTGGATGCCAGCGTGGGAGTCGCCAACCTCGACGGTGCCAAAGTCACCATCCACGGCATGAACACCGTGAGCACCTTCGACCTGAAGACGGGTAAACAGCACGGCACACCGGAAAACCCCGCGGATATTACCCCGCGCAAGCTCGCCACCCCCACCGCAAACTTCGACGCCACCTACGACGCCATCATCCTGCCTGCCGGCTACAGTGCCGGAGCGGTGACGGTAGATTTCGAGATAGGCTCGGATACGTACACCTGGAACGTAGACACTGTAACTTTTGAAGCAGGCAATGAATACATTTATGAGGTAGAGATTACCCGTTCCAACGTGAAGGTTACCGGAACGATTAACCCGTGGAATCCGGTGACTCACCAAGGTCCGGTTTACGCGGAATAATACGTCCGTGCCGTCCTTTCAAGGCACGATAAAAAACAGCTTTTCCGGTGGCATACGGTAACGGAGCCACCGGGACGCTTTTCTCCCTATAATACGAATTAAAAAGATAAAATTTATTAATTAAAACCCGTCAGAAAGGAGGATAACAAAACAGAATGGGCATTTCAGTAATATCTGCTTGCAACTTTCAGATGACACTCTTACCAAGAACTGAATACTCCATATAAAATTAATGCAGGAAGAATAAGCACAGTTCGTTCCTTTTTCGTATTTTTGCACCTTGTTTTAACAATCAAGAAAACTTAAATAGAAAAATATAATGGCAAAAGAACTGAAAGACCTTACCAAACGTAGCGAAAACTACTCGCAGTGGTACAATGATTTGGTGGTAAAAGCTGATTTGGCAGAGCAATCTGCCGTACGCGGATGTATGGTGATTAAGCCTTACGGATACGCAATCTGGGAAAAGATGCAACGTCAACTGGACGATATGTTCAAGGAAACAGGACACGTGAATGCTTACTTCCCGTTATTAATTCCGAAATCATTCCTGAGCCGCGAAGCTGAACATGTAGAAGGCTTTGCTAAAGAATGTGCCGTAGTGACACATTACCGTTTGAAAAACGCAGAAGATGGTTCCGGCGTGGTAGTAGACCCTGCTGCAAAACTGGAAGAGGAACTGATCATTCGTCCAACATCAGAAACAATCATCTGGAATACCTATAAAAACTGGATTCAGTCTTATCGTGACCTGCCTATTCTCTGTAATCAGTGGGCGAACGTATTTCGTTGGGAAATGCGTACCCGTCTTTTCCTGCGTACTGCCGAATTCCTTTGGCAGGAAGGGCATACTGCTCATGCCACTCGCGAAGAAGCAGAGGAAGAAGCTATCAGAATGCTGAACGTTTACGGTGAATTTGCTGAAAAATACATGGCCGTTCCGGTAGTGAAAGGTGTGAAATCGGCTAACGAACGTTTTGCCGGCGCACTTGACACTTATACTATCGAAGCTATGATGCAAGATGGAAAAGCATTGCAAAGTGGTACATCCCACTTCCTTGGACAGAATTTTGCCAAGGCATTTGATGTTCAGTTTGTGAATAAGGAGAATAAGATGGAATATGTATGGGCTACTTCATGGGGTGTTTCTACCCGTCTGATGGGTGCTCTGATTATGACTCACTCTGATGACAACGGTTTGGTATTACCTCCACATCTGGCTCCGATTCAGGTAGTAATCGTTCCTATCTACAAGAATGACGATCAACTGAAACAAATCGACACCAAAGTAGAAGGAATTGTTGCCAAACTGAAAGCATTAGGTATTTCCGTGAAGTATGACAATGCGGATAACAAACGTCCGGGCTTCAAATTTGCTGACTATGAACTGAAAGGTGTTCCAGTTCGCCTGGTGATGGGAGGACGTGACCTCGAGAACAATACAATGGAAGTAATGCGCCGCGATACACTGGAAAAAGAAACAGTTACTTGCGATGGAATCGAAACATACGTCCAGAAACTACTCGAAGAGATTCAGGCAAATATCTACAAGAAAGCATTGGATTATCGCAATTCTAAGATTACTACCGTAGATACTTATGAAGAATTCAAGGAGAAAATAGAAGAAGGCGGTTTCATTCTGGCTCATTGGGACGGAACAACCGAAACAGAAGAAAAAATTAAAGAAGATACGAAAGCAACGATTCGTTGTATTCCTTTCGATTCATACGTTGCAGGAGATAAGGAACCGGGAAAATGTATGGTAACGGGTAAACCATCCGCTTGCCGTGTAGTCTTTGCACGTTCTTATTAAAAAAGACGTTTCTGCTTCATTATAAGCAAGAGTCCGGAATCCGATTTTGAATTTCGGACTCTTTTTTTATCCATTTCAGTTTTATTTCAGAAATATCCCTTTTCTTTGTAACAGATAAAAAAGAAGAAAGGAGAAGATTTTATGAAGATATTAATTGTAGAAGACGAACCCTCTTTAAGAGAACTTATCCAGCGCTCACTTGAAAAAGAGCGTTATGTTGTAGAAACAGCAGGAGACTTCAACAGTGCATTATGTAAAATTGAAGATTACGACTATGATTGTGTCTTACTGGATATTATGCTGCCGGATGGGAGTGGCCTTGAACTTCTCGAACGCCTGAAAGCTCTTCATAAGCGGGAAAATGTGATTATAATTTCCGCCAAAGACTCGTTGGAAGATAAAGTCTTAGGACTGGAACTGGGAGCGGACGACTACCTCCCTAAACCTTTTCATCTGGCCGAACTGAATGCCCGGATCAAAAGTGTCATCCGTCGTAACCAGCACGACGGTGAGATCACCATCCGTCAGGGAAATGTACGGATAGAACCCGACAAATATCGGGTCTTTGTCGACGAACAGGAACTGGAGCTAAACAGAAAAGAATATGATATTCTGCTTTATTTTATAAATCGTCCCGGTCGCCTGGTCAATAAAAGCACACTGGCAGAATCAGTATGGGGAGACCATATTGACCAAGTGGACAACTTTGACTTTATTTATGCGCAAATCAAAAATCTCCGCAAAAAGCTGAAAGATGCAGGAGCCAATATCGAAATCAAAGCTGTCTACGGATTCGGCTATAAAATGATTGTAGAATAATAAAAAAACAAGGAGCTATCATCCATGAAACTAATATATTATATCATTCTTCGTATCACACTGGCTCTGACTCTTATCTTAACTGTCTGGGCAGTCTTCTTCTATGTTACGATGATCGATGAAGTCAATGACGAAGTGGATGATTCATTGGAAGACTATTCGGAAACAATCATTATCCGCGCACTGGCAGGAGAGGAGCTGCCTTCCAAAAACAATGGTTCCAACAATCAGTATTATCTGAAGGAAATAACCGAAGAATGCGCAAAGAGTCAGGAAGATATCCAATATAAAGACTCTATGGTATACATCGTAGAAAAAGAAGAAACAGAGCCGGCACGTATCCTGACCACCATCTTCAAGGATAACGAAGGGCGTTATTATGAACTGACTGTATCTACCCCCAGCATCGAGAAAGACGACTTGAAAAGTGCAATTCAGGTCTGGATTATCTTCCTGTATGTAGCCCTGCTACTTTGCATCATCATTATATCCGTATGGGTATTTTATCGCAATATGCGACCTCTGTACGTACTTCTTCATTGGTTGGACGGCTATCAGACCGGAAAGAAAAACAAACCCTTGAAAAATGATACCCGTATTACAGAATTCCGAAAACTGAATGATGCAGCCGCCCGCTATGTGGACCGAACCGAACAAATGTTCGAGCAACAGAAGCAATTTATCGGAAATGCCTCGCATGAAATCCAGACACCGCTTGCTATCTGCCGTAACCGGCTGGAAATGCTGATGGAAGATGATTCTTTGTCCGAGAACCAGCTTGAGGAGTTGATGAAAACTCATCAGACACTAGAGTATATCACCAAACTGAATAAATCATTATTGCTACTTTCTAAAATAGACAACGGCCAGTTTACTGATACCAAAGATGTAGACTTAAACGTACTCCTTAAGCAATATCTGGAGGATTATAAGGAAGTCTACGACTACAAGAACATAGAAGTAAGCATTACAGAACAGGCAGACTTCCATGTTACAATGAACGAGTCTCTGGCTATTGCCTTGCTGACAAACCTGCTAAAAAATGCATTCGTACATAACGTAGACGGAGGACATATCCGGATCATAATAACCAGACATAGCATCACCTTCCGCAATACCGGAGAAAAACAGCCACTGGATGAGAACCAAATCTTCGAACGTTTCTATCAGGGTCATAAGAAAGAAGGATCTACCGGGTTAGGGTTGGCAATAACCGATTCTATCTGCCGCCTGCAACAGTTGAATCTACGGTATTACTTCGAACAGGGAGAACATTGCTTTGAAATCTCCAGCAAGAACTAAAAAAACAAAAAGCTGGTTTTACTATAACAACTTTTATCGGGTCAGTCCGAACGGAAATGAAGAATGATGAATGATGAATTGGCTGCGCTATCACGCTGCAAAGTAATTCATCATTCATCATTCTTCATTTCTCAAAATTACATCATAAACAGTAATTTAAGTCTGAACTCTTCTATATTATCGTGACCGGATCTCCCTTCTCATAAACATAATATATGAAATGGCAAAGCAGATAACCGTTGCCGCAATCAGCCCTGTAAGCTGCGGCCAGACAACAAGCAGACTCTGTCCCAACGGAAGCGGACTCGGAATAGCTCCTTGTACCTGCTCCATCGTTAGTGGTCCGATACTTCTGACGGAAGGCATCAACAGCGTAGTGGTAGCTTCATTAAACAACTCACTGGGTGCCAGCCGCATCAAACCAAGAATGAATTTCTGATAACTGATAATCTGATAAGGAGATGCCATCTGCGACGGACTTAACCCTTTTGCCACCAGATTCACAATCATCGTATAGAAGACACTGAAAAACAGCCATACAGCTACGGATGCCAGTGCAGAAGTGGCTGCCTGACGGAAACGGAGTGAAAACAAGATGGCCAGGTTCAACCAAAAAGCTACATAGAAGACACTCGTTATGAGAAAGAAAACAATTCTCCAGAATTCTTCCGCTGTAGGAGGAATACCAATGGCAATCAATCCGAATCCCATCACCAGAAAGCCCAGCACAAACAGCATAATACCTATTACAATCAGAGCAGCCACAAACTTCGCATTAATGATGCAATCGCGATGAATAGGCTGAGACAGCATACGGCTCAATGTCCCCTTATTCTGCTCCGAATTGACCGCATCAAATCCCAAAGCAATTCCCAGCAAAGGGCCCAGAAAGTTAATAAACAGCACAAAAGAGGGGAGAGTCCCGTCCGAAGCTGTGAATAACTTCAAAAAGAGGAACGAACTATCCGGATCATTCGGTTTGATAGCCGCACCAATATTAGTAAGCGCCGTATATAGCGATCCCATACAAGTAAGCGCTATGATACCGATCAGAATAAGGAAACGCCAACTTCTGACATGGTCGGACACTTCCTTATGAACGATAACCCAAAAAGGATGATTGACTTTACTCATGTCCTTCTCCTCCTTCCTCAAAATAATGGTTATAAATATCAGACAAATCCTGCTTCTTGTCTTTCAGCTCCGCCATGTCGATCAAAGCAAGTATTTTACCGTTACTGAACAATCCCACTCGGTCGCACACTTTCTGTGCCTGATCCAGATGATGAGAAGAAAACAGTACGGTCAATCCTTCTTCCTTACTCAGCCAGTGGATCAGTTCAATAAATTCCTGAACACCCGCAGGGTCAATTCCCGAAGTCGGTTCATCCAGAATGATGATTTCCGGATTTTTAATAAGCACATCAGCTAGTCCCAGACGTTGTCTCATACCACGGGAATACTTTCCGGTTTTCTTTTTGAGCTGGTCTTCAAGCCCTACACGTCTCATCAGTTCCAGCGCTTTTACTTTCGCCTCCTTATCCGGAATGCCATTCAGCCGTGCTGTATACATCAGGTTCTCCGGCCCGGTCATGTCGTCATAGAATCCTACATCCTCGGGCAAATAGCCGATTTTCTTCTTGACTTCAATAGGATGTGTAGTAGAATTAATCCCACATATCTCGACAACTCCCGATGTAGGTTCCGTCAATCCCAGCATCATCAAAATAGTAGTTGACTTTCCGGCACCGTTCGGACCCAGCAAACCGAATATTTCTCCTTTCCGGATACTCAGGCGAATATGATCTACAGCTGTAAAATTACCGTATTGTTTGGTTAATTCGGTAAGTACGATCACTTGTTCGCCCATGATTTACCTCCTTCCATATTTACGGAACAGATAGTAGACAACACCGATAGTGGCCAGAATAATCAAGACGCCTACCCATCCCCATATCATCGGAGTTTTTACTGCAATTCTGAACTGTGCGTCCGCATTCACTTCCGGAGTCTTGGCCATCATAGTAGTCACATAATCACCCGGGAGCGCTTTTTTAGAGGCCTTCAGGATAGCTACGGCGGTAGCAGTTTCTCCGGCTTTCAGCATTTCTATCTTTGACGGTTCGAAAGTAACATCCCAATCTACCGGCTTATTAGCGGACAGTTGGATGTCTTTTAATAAGGAAGAACCTGTATTTTTAATTTCCAGTTCAATTCTTTTGGTATCACCGGCAGTCACATCGGCACTCAATAACCCTCTCGGAGTGGTCAGTTCCATCTGATATGAACCGGTAACAACTACTTCCAGTTCCAGTTCTGCCGAAGTATTGCCTGTGGCGGCACGTACGGGAATTTTATAGCTGCCTGCTTCTACATTGGCAGGAGGAGTGATATCGATACTTACATTCTGGCTGCTATTGGCTTCTACTTGTGCAGAAGTTGCCTGCTTATAGTTAGGTTTGAAAATGACGTTCCATCCTCTCGGTGCCTTAGCCATCAGTGCATACAGTTGCTGATCGGCAGTCTGATTTTTCAGTGTGGCATTAAAAGTAAAAGTCGATTTGGAGTTCCCCTGCATATTGGGCTGGTCGGTGGTAAATTCCGTCTGATAAGTACCTTGCTGTGCTACAACGACATTCAAGGGGAGTTGTGCTTCTCCGGCAGACACTACAAAATGGTAACTGCCTCTACTTACTTTTAAGGGGACTTCTACCTTTAAGTTAAAGGTCTTCTTTTCTTTAGGGAGTACTGCCAGCTGACTAAGGTTCCAGCCGCCGGATTTCATTTCATGCTTCCAGCTGCTCGACAGGCCACTGACAGAAAGATTGGCATTCATCAACTTGTCTGTGTTGTTAATCAGATCGATGCTGTAGTCAATAGACGCCCCCGGTGAAACGGAGATTTTTGTGTAAGGTGTGTACAAAATCACGCTTTTAGGAATAGAGTCGTTAGCGTGTGTGTTACTCATGGGAAGTATTCCCAGCAAAATGGTTAATAATAAAAAACAATTTGTTCTCATAGTCATACGAAAGTTCTTATGGTTGATTTAATATGAATATTGCCCAATTTGTGCCTGCAAAAATAAGCGATGTATTTATTAGTTGCTGTTAAAAGAAACAAAAGAATATAATAAGAGCAATTTCCTTTATTTTTTTTAGATTTCTCTCAAAATTCCCAAATCTTTTCAGATTCTCCTCTCATCTTTGCATTATAAATTAAATGAAATCAGTAAAACCAATTAAAAAAACAATGATTATGAAAAAGTTAGTATTCTTATTAGTATGCTTGTTCACTCTACAGACAGTAGCACGTGCAGATGATGATAAACCAATTCAGGTAACTCAAATGCCACAATTGGCGCAACAGTTTATCAAACAGCATTTCTCCGACAGTAAAGTGGCATTGGCGAAAATGGAAAGTGATTTCCTTTACAAAAGCTATGAAGTGATTTTCACGAATGGCAATAAAGTAGAATTTGACAAGAAGGGAAACTGGGAAGAAGTAGACTGTAAACATTCCTCCGTACCTGTGCCCATTATCCCTGCCGCCATCCAGAAATATGTAACGACCCATTATCCGGATGCAAAGGTGCTGAAGATAGAACGTGATAAGAAAGATTACGAAGTAAAACTTTCCAACCGTACAGAACTTAAATTTGACCTGAAGTTTAATCTGATTGATATTGATAATTAATCTTCTTAAAATCAACAATAACCATGAAACTGAGAATTTATACATTATTGATAGCATTTTGTGCAGCTTGGAGCCTGCACAGCTGTGACAACGATGACGATGACTCAATTGCTGTTCCTGCCGCATTGCAAGAAGCATTTTCTTCTAAGTACCCCAACGTCAAAAATGTGAAATGGGAAACGAAAGCAGGATATTACGTAGCAGACTTTTATGATGGATATGAGGCATCTGCATGGTTTACTACGGATGGCAACTGGCACATGACGGAAACGGATATTCCGTATACTGCATTGCCTGATCCGGTAAAGAGCGCATTTGAAACCAGTGAATACAAGACATGGAAGAAGGATGATGTGGATAAGCTCGAACGCCAAGGCATCGAAACAGTCTACGTCATCGAAGTGGAAAACCAGAATCAGGAAATCGATTTATATTATTCTGCCGACGGAGTGCTGATTAAAAGCATCGCAGATACAGATGATGAGAACAGCCATCTTCCGACTACTCAACTGTCTGCTGCCATGAAGACTTTTATTGAAGAGAAATATGCAGGGGCCAGAATCGTGGAAGTCGATGTGGAAAATGATAAAAGCGACTGGGATTATGGATTTACAGAAGTTGATATCATCCATTTCGACAGTGACATCAACCGCAATACTTCTAAAGAGGTTCTGTTTGATAAAAATGGAGAATGGTATTCTACCTCATGGGATGTGCGGAAAAACGAACTGCCTGTGGCAGTGACTACTACCATCAGTAACCAGTATGCAGGATATCAGATTGATGATGCGGAATATTTCGAAATGGCAGCAGGAACAGCTTATTATCTGATTGAGCTGGAAGGAAATAACACTCCGGATATAAATATCAAGATAGCCGCAGACGGTACGATTCTTAAATGAGATAAGACACCCTTTTATACAAATAGTGACACTATCCGGTTGGTATAGTGTCACTATTTGTTTTTATTTCTGCGCCCGCTTTCTCTTTAGTTCCGACTTTGCTTTATCATCGGCAATACTGTCCGTCTGCTGCTGTTGTACCTTTTCTGTTTCTTCACGTTTCCGTTTGTTACGCAGCTTCCATTTATTCCAGAAGAAAAGATCGCTCCATTTATTGAAATCTTTCTTGTACATAATACCGACTCCCTGCGTAGTAAGATTTGTCTTTGTGTAGTAACGGTCATTTGTTTCATTGTAAGCTTTCAGGCGGATATCCCCCGAACGGTTAATCAGCCATTCAGCCTCAAAGTCACCTATAAAGTTCGTATTCGCCATTGGATTATCGCGGTATCCGAAATTACCATTGACCAGAAGACGGTTATTCAGCAACTGACCGGACAAGATACCTTCCACTTCCATATCCGTCCATCCTTTATCACCCGTGCTCAGATTGGTACCGATATTCCAGTTATTAGTTTCGAAAACCTGCGACAGGGCATTGTTCAGCTGACCGGACAGGGTAGAAGAGAGCACCGACGACATCACATTCGAATTCTGATTATTCCGTGCAGCATCTTCCGTATAGAACTTACCGATACCCAGCAGATATAGAATCTGCATATTCATCTGTTCCTCCGTACTAATATAGTTACGTACCAATGTCTGAATTTCATCTCTTTCATTCGGAAGTTCGATACCCAACTTAATGGTTGGCCGCCATAAGATTCCACTTAGATTCATGATACAATTTACCCGTACATTGGTCTGTTGGGCAATGGAAGAAACATCGGGATTCAAATCATTCAATGAAGCGGAATTTACAGTATACGAAGCCTGAATATCCATATTCGCATCCAAAGGAGCACCGTTGAAAGTAATGGTACTTCCATCTTTGATGATAAAATCCTTGCGAATTACTTCCTGCAAACTGAACTTATAGATTCCCTGGTTGATGCGGTAATTGCCGAACATCTTCACATCTCCTTTATTATAAAACTCCGTCCGTATATTTCCCGTCCCCTTTGCACTGATGTAGTCTCCGGCAATAGGGTCCATGATAATTTTCATGGTAGCATCGGGGGTAGCATCTACCAGAATGTTCAGACGGATATCTGTCTGGTGCTCCTCTTCGTCCGCCTGACGCTTCTGCTGCATCTGCTCAAAATAGGAAATGACCGGAATCGAATCCTGAATGCTGCGACGGGGAGTTTTGTCTACAAACTTTATAAACTGGTTGCTGGCAGCCGATGCCACATTTCCATTGACATAAGTGAACACCGTATTCCGGTTGGTCGTCATCGCGAGATTTACGTCCAGCCCCTGTATTGCATTACCCGCGAGCAACGCATTTCCCGTAGCATACACCGTTCCATAAAAAGGCATATCCGTCGATTCCTTCGTATTCATCAGAAGCATATTATTAGCCTGAATCTCAAAACGGTAATTAATATTCTTGAAATGCTTGAAACGCAAATATCCGTTCATTGTTCCCGAATGTCCTTCCAGGTCAGCAATGTGCATATTGTTGAACTCCAGTCCGGTAGGAGCCAGGCGAATCGTATCTCTAACGGCAAAGCGGGTATTCAGAATATCAAACTTCATAGAAGCATCCGTCATGACAGCCCCGTCCAGATTTAATCCCTTGAACTTTCCGTAAAAATGAACCTTTCCCGTTCCTCTTCCTTTTATATCCTGTGCTATTGATTTCATATAAAATTCGAGGAATTTCAGATTCAGTTCGTGGGCATCGATGTTCAGATCAAGTCCGCTTTCCGGTTTCAACGGATAAATCATACCGGTGACCCGTGATGGCGACGGCGCTATATCCTGAATAGATGCATCAAGATAAATACCTCTTTTCTCATTATCCCAGGCACCGTATACGTCCAGATCACCCAAACGCCCTTGATTGAGCGAGAAGTTCCTGACAAACAAACGGGTATTCATCACAGGTTTCTTGAACACGCCGCTGGCGTAGGCAGTTCCCGTAGCATCTCCTTCAAAGTTTACATCATCGGAAATATTTGCAATATCAAATACATACCCCATATTGATGTCCTTCAGATCCACCTTGACGGTATCCGCAGGATTGTCGGAAAGCCTTCCGTTGATGCGTACATAACGGTCATGATGACTGAAATAGAAATTATTCACATCTACCTTGCCGGAGTCTACCACTACTTGTGAAGGATGTATCTGCCAAAGCGTATCATTCAATATTACGTCAGTCTGCTTCACATCCACCATCGCTTTCAACAAAGGCTTTTCGCCTGCCGTACGCAGGAATTGTGCGACGGCAGCCAACTTTCCGCTATAAGTCGCTGTGGCGTTATTTCCCCAGTTCAAAGTGGTGCTGACTTTATCTTCTTTGGCCTGTGCATCCAGAGAGAGGTTCACGGCCCCATTCTTTTTCAGACTGGTCAGACGAACCTTCGCACGGATATGGTCCGAAGGATTCTCACACAGAATCATACCCGACTCGATAAAGTTATTCTTGTATTGCAGACGAGGGAAGTAACCTTCTACGCGCAGTCGCTGCAAAGCATCATTAAAGTATCCTTTCACCGTAGAATGTGTATATACAGTCAGCGGAATATCAAATATCGTAGATAAAATATCCGTATTATATATATTCACATCAAATGCGAAATTATTGTTCGTTTCTATCGGCTTCTTTGGCGGCAGTATCAAAGACGGAATATACCCGCGCATGATATTGAGAATACTTGCCGGCAATGTATGGTAGCGGAATTTCCCGGCTATGCTTGCTGTCAGAAACTCGGAAGTCAGTTTAAGCTGATTCTCATTGTCCTGCCGGGTAGCCCGCACATTCATGTTTTTCATGAAATACTCTTTATCCGGTGCCCTGAACTCCAGACTATCCACATTAATCTCTCCGATCATTTCGTCGATAGACCCGCCGGTGAAGTTGGCCTTTACCTTCAGCGAGAACTCCGCATCCTGATAGTTGGGCGTAAGATTGAGGTCATAGGGGCGAACCTTGTCGACAACGGCAAGGAAGTTGAAAGTAGGAACCTTGGATGCTACATTCACATCTCCATTCAGATAGATGGAACCATTCGGATCATCCAGCGCTATCTTTCCGTTGAATCCGCCCTGCTTATATTCTCCGTCCAGCGTAATATTCTCATATTTATATCTGCTATACTCCACGGAAGCGATCAATCCCTTCAACTCTACGGCAGGAAGCTGTTTTTCAATATGCCGTCCATGTACATCCAGATTAAAAGTGATTTCTCCCAACTTGTCATTATTCAACAGCTTACCCAGCCCAAACTCTTCCGTTTTCACAGCACCGGAATAAGCAAACAATCCCTTAGTTTTGTCGGAACTCAACTTTAAGTCAGTCTTTACATTGCCAAGCCCTGTACGCAACTGCCCGTAGGTAACCAGATCAGTGAAGTATCCGGAAATCTCCCCACGGAAATCAATATCGCCCAAACGTTCCAGAAGTGGAGGTACTCCATTGTAATTACTGCTCAAATTGCGGACCAGGAAACTGACTCCGCGACTATTGGCAGAAAGTTCGGAAAGCTTCCCGTACACATACGCATCCTGCGGATTCGAAAGTTCCTGAAGCGATACATCTCCCGAAAGCCGGAACTGGCGGTCATCAGCCGTAATCTCCAGATGGGAGCAGGTGAGTTGGTCTACCGTTCCTTTTACCTGCATATCCAATGTTATCGGTTCTTTGAAATGCGACAACACCGGTACAAAAGGAGAAATATCTTTCAACGTAATCTGCGAGGGCAGGGTGCGGAAAGAAAAGTGAACCTTCTCCGAGAACTGATCAAAAGCTTTCAGACTGTCATACACCAAATGAATGGTATCCATCTTCAGCGAAGTTTCGGGCAGCTCGATAGCAAAGTTCTCAATATTGGTCTGTTTGTCATTGGCAACCAATTTCAGACTCAGTTTCTTCAGAGAGAATCCGGAAGCCTTTTCGTCAAAACTCAATCGTTTGATACCAAGATTCAAAGAGTCCCTGTTCATAGCCTTCAGAGAGATGTTGGCTATGATATTCTGAAGCTGGACATGCTTGGCATTAAACTTTCCGGGAGTTTTTTCCTCAGATAACACATGATAAGCCATCCTTCCCCGACGAATCAGCACGGAGTTGATACGCAAATCCAGCGAACTTTCCTTTTTCACGGTATCTTTCGAAGCGAAAGCATCCAGCACAAACTTGAAGTTCGGAGGAGAGTCGGGAGTCTGTTTGTTCAGATTGATGGTAAAGCCAAACAACTGGACACTACTGATGGAAATCTTTCCTTTAAAGAAGGGAAGGATGTCAAACTTGGCGGACAAACGGGTCACTTTAAGCATTTCCTTGCCGCTCTGATCATCGAGCAGCACATCATCAATGATAATACGGTTCAATAAACCGATATTGATTTTGCCGATAGTCAGGCGTGTGTTCAGTACTTCGGATAATTCCTTGGCAATAAATGCACTCATTGCTTGCTGAACATTTGGAATATTCAGCAAAACAATAGTCCCGATATATACTCCCAGTACAATACCAACTACCCAGCGTACAGTCTTTTTCAGCGTTCTGATAAGCGATAACTTTTATTTAGCGAACAAAAATATAAAATAGTTCGTTATGAATCGTAGTTTTATCATTACTTTTGCACCGTTTAATAGTTTAAAAACTTATGAGTGCAATAATATTAGGAATTGAATCCTCCTGTGATGATACGTCGGCAGCCGTAATCAAGGATGGTTATCTGCTGTCAAATGTGGTATCAAGTCAAGCCGTACACGAAGCATACGGTGGAGTAGTACCCGAACTAGCTTCACGGGCGCATCAACAAAACATTGTTCCGGTAGTACACGAAGCACTGAAACGGGCAGGAGTTACCAAAGAAGAACTGAGTGCGGTAGCTTTCACACGCGGACCGGGATTGATGGGATCTTTGCTTGTAGGCGTTTCTTTCGCCAAGGGGTTCGCTCGTTCTCTAGGCATTCCTCTGATAGATGTTAATCATTTGACAGGACATGTTTTAGCTCATTTTATTAAAGCAGAAGGAGAAGAGAATATACAGCCGAAATTCCCGTTCCTTTGCCTGTTGGTATCCGGAGGTAACTCACAGATTATATTAGTAAAAGCCTATAATGATATGGAGATTCTCGGTCAGACGATTGATGACGCTGCCGGAGAAGCAATTGATAAATGTTCCAAAGTGATGGGACTCGGCTATCCGGGTGGTCCGATTATTGACAAACTGGCACGCCAGGGAAATCCGAAAGCATATACTTTCAGCAAACCTCATATTCCGGGCTTGGATTACAGTTTTAGCGGACTGAAGACTTCATTCCTGTACTCATTGCGCGACTGGCTGAAAGATGATCCTGACTTCATCGAACATCATAAAGTGGACCTGGCCGCTTCTCTGGAAGCAACCGTCGTAGATATCCTGATGGACAAATTACGGAAAGCCGCCAAAGAATATAAGATTAAAGAAGTAGCCGTAGCCGGTGGAGTCTCTGCCAACAATGGCTTGCGCAACTCTTTCCGGGAACATGCCGAAAAGTATGGCTGGAATATCTTTATTCCTAAATTCAGCTATACTACCGACAATGCAGCTATGATTGCCATTACCGGATACTTCAAATATCTGGATAAGGATTTCTGCTCCATTGATCTTCCGGCTTATTCACGCGTCACTCTATAAAGTTGTTTTTTTGCTGTCACCCGTCACTTTATACAATAACAAACTGTAATATAGCAGATTAAGCGGTGACAATTAAAGTGACGGAAGTAATAATAGTGACGGCAAACGGTGAAAAAGTGACACCAATCAGCTAAGCGGCGACACAAAGAAGCCTTACCAAAAAATAAAATGCACCTATATATAATAGGTAAACAAAGGAAGAAGAAGGATATAAGAAGCCTTCATTAAGAACCTTTGTTTATAGCATTTCTCCGTTTCACGTGCATGGACCGCTCACTTCACGTACATGATCCATTCGGCTCACATACATGGAACGAAAGGACCACGTACGTGAAACGAAGAAACGAAGTAAACAAAATGACTAAACATAGCATATATACCTTATTAATATAGGTAACATATTCTATTAATTAACGTAGAAAAAAGATGTTTGCTGAGATTATTACCATTGGCGACGAACTGCTGATAGGGCAGGTGGTCGATACAAATTCTGCCTGGATGGGGCAGGAGTTAAATAAGATAGGTATCGAAGTACTACGCATCGTTTCCATCCGTGACCGCGAAGAAGAGATCATGGAGGCAGTAGATAATGCGATGAAAAGGGTGAATATTGTCTTGGTGACCGGAGGACTGGGCCCGACAAAAGATGATATCACCAAGCAGACTCTCTGTAAATACTTTCATACGGAACTGATATTCAGTGAAGAAGTATTTGAAAACGTAAAACGAGTGCTTGCCGGAAAAATACCGATGAATGCGCTGAACAAGAGCCAGGCAATGGTTCCCAAAGATTGCACGGTTATCAACAATCCGGTGGGAAGCGCATCTGTCAGCTGGTTCGAAAAAGAAGGAAAAGTGCTTGTGTCCATGCCGGGAGTTCCGCAGGAAATGACAACCGTTATGACAGAATCCGTACTGCCTAAGCTGCATGAGAAGTTTCGGACGGATGTAATCATGCACCGGACGTTTCAAGTGCAGCATTATCCCGAATCCGTACTTGCCGAAAAGCTGGAACCATGGGAAACAGCCCTGCCGGAAAGCATCAAGCTGGCATATCTGCCCAAACTTGGCATTATCCGCCTGCGGCTGACCGGACGCGGACAAAAGAAATCAGAAGTAGAAAACGCACTGAATCGCGAACAAGCCAAACTGGAAGCGATACTCGGCGATGATATTTTCTGTGAAGAAGATATTCCTTTGGAAGTAATCGTGGGCGAACTTCTGAAAAAGAAGAATTTAACCGTTTCCACCGCAGAAAGTTGTACCGGAGGAAGCATTGCAGCACGCCTGACGTCCATTGCCGGAAGCTCGGAGTATTTTAACGGAGGAATAGTAGCATACTCCAATGAAGTAAAAATGAACTTGCTTCATGTTTCGCCGGAAACACTGGAAACGTATGGTGCTGTAAGTGAGCAGACTGTAACCGAAATGGTAAAAGGAGCGATGAAAGCGATGAAAACTGACTGCGCCGTCGCAACTTCGGGCATAGCAGGCCCCGGAGGAGGAACTCCGGAGAAGCCGGTAGGCACCGTTTGGATAGCCGCTGGTTATAAAAATGAAATTCGTACTTACAGGCAGGAAACAAACCGTGGAAGAGCCATGAATATTGAAAGAGCAGGCAATAATGCCCTATTAATTCTTCGTGATTTGCTCAAATAAGGAAAAATTGGTGTCTACAAGTGAATTATTTTAAGAAATTCTTGTTTTATACGGATAAAAGTGCTTACTTTGCGTCCTGTTTGAAATAAGTATAGATATAAAACTATAAAAATAAGATAGAAATGTCGAAGATTTGTCAAATTACCGGAAAGAAAGCCATGATTGGCAACAATGTTTCACACTCAAAGAGAAGAACTAAAAGAACCTTTGATTTGAACTTGTTTAACAAAAAGTTCTATTATGTAGAACAAGACTGTTGGATCAGCCTTAGCCTTTGCGCTAACGGTCTGCGTATCATCAACAAAAAGGGACTGGACGCTGCACTGAACGATGCAGTAGCTAAAGGTTTCTGTGATTGGAAAAGCATTAAAGTAATCGGCTAAACGTAGAGGAGAAAACTTACAATGGCAAAGAAAGCAAAAGGTAACAGAGTACAGGTGATTCTGGAATGTACAGAACACAAAGAGAGTGGAATGCCGGGAACATCTCGCTATATCACAACTAAGAACAGAAAAAATACAACTGAAAGACTTGAGTTGAAGAAATACAACCCGATTCTGAAGAGAGTAACAGTACATAAGGAAATTAAATAATAATAGTATAACCCATGGCAAAGAAAACAGTAGCAAGTTTGCACGAAGGTTCTAAAGAAGGTCGTGCTTATACCAAGGTTATCAAAATGGTGAAATCTCCGAAAACTGGAGCTTACATTTTTGATGAGCAAATGGTTGCAAACGAAAAAGTACAAGACTTTTTCAAAAAATAATCGGAATAGCTTAAATCGCTATAAATACAAAATCCCCTCATTGGCAAACAGTGAGGGGATTTTTTATTGCTTCTTTTTTTACTTTTCCAATCCTTTGTTATATCTTTGTAGCATAATGTATTATACAAATAACTGTTGATATGGGATTTTTTAGTTTTTTTTCAAAGGAGAAGAAGGAAACTTTAGATAAAGGATTATCTAAAACCAAAGAGAGCGTATTCAGTAAAATCGCTCGCGCTGTGGCCGGTAAGTCGAAAGTGGACGACGAAGTATTGGATAATCTGGAAGAAGTTTTGATCACATCGGACGTGGGGGTAGAGACAACTTTGAATATTATCAAACGTATCGAAAAACGTGCTGCCGCAGACAAATATGTGAATACGCAGGAATTGAACCATATACTGCGCGATGAGATTGCTGCCCTTTTGACCGAGAATAATTCGGATGATGTAGCAGACTTTGATGTACCTATCGAGAAAAAGCCTTATGTAATTATGGTAGTGGGAGTAAATGGGGTAGGTAAAACAACAACAATCGGAAAATTAGCTTATCAATTCAAGAAAGCGGGCAAATCTGTTTATCTGGGTGCAGCCGACACATTCCGCGCAGCTGCTGTAGAGCAGTTGATGATTTGGGGTGAAAGGGTAGGTGTACCTGTTGTCAAACAGAAAATGGGTGCAGACCCTGCATCTGTCGCTTTCGACACACTGAGTTCTGCCGTTGCCAACAATGCGGATGTGGTAATTATCGATACAGCCGGTCGTCTGCACAACAAAGTAGGCTTGATGAATGAGTTGACCAAAATTAAAAACGTCATGAAGAAGGTAGTTCCCAATGCACCGGACGAAGTGCTGCTGGTACTGGATGGTTCTACCGGACAAAATGCGTTCGAGCAGGCCAAGCAGTTCACTTTAGCTACGGAAGTGACCGCAATGGCGATCACCAAACTGGACGGAACTGCTAAAGGCGGAGTGGTCATCGGAATTTCCGACCAGTTCAAGATTCCTGTAAAATATATCGGATTGGGTGAAGGCATGGAAGATTTACAGGTCTTCCGCAAGAATGAATTTGTTGATTCCCTGTTTGGAGAGAATGCATGAAAAGAAAGAGAATAGATATTATTACTTTAGGTTGTTCCAAAAATTTAGTAGACTCGGAGCAGTTGATGCGTCAGCTGGAAGAAGCAGGATATAGCGTAACTCATGATACTGAAAAACCGGAAGGGGAAATTGCGGTGATCAACACCTGCGGGTTCATCGGCGACGCGAAAGAAGAGTCTATCAACATGATTCTGGAATTTGCAGAAAGAAAAGAAGAAGGCGATCTGAAGAAACTTTTTGTAATGGGTTGTCTTTCCGAACGTTATCTGCAAGAACTGGCTATTGAAATTCCACAGGTGGATAAGTTCTACGGTAAATTCAACTGGAAAGAACTTTTGCATGACTTGGGAAAAACATATCATGAGGAATTATACATTGAGCGTACTTTGACGACTCCCAAGCATTATGCATATCTGAAGATTTCAGAAGGGTGCGACCGCAAATGCTCTTATTGTGCTATTCCCATTATCACCGGACATCATATATCCAAGCCGATAGAAGAAATTCTGGACGAGGTACGGTATCTGGTATCGCAAGGAGTAAAAGAGTTTCAGGTGATTGCTCAGGAATTGACATATTACGGAATTGACCTGTATAAAAAGCAAATGTTGCCCGAATTGATCGAACGTATTTCGGAAATACCGGGCGTAGAATGGATTCGTTTGCATTATGCGTATCCGGCACATTTTCCAACGGATTTATTCCGTGTAATGCGTGAACGTGATAATGTCTGCAAATATATGGATATTGCCTTGCAGCACATCAGCGATAATATGCTGAAATTAATGCGCCGGCAAGTAGGCAAGGAAGATACCTACAAGTTGATTGAGCAATTCCGTAAAGAAGTGCCGGGCATTCATCTGCGCACCACGCTGATGGTAGGACATCCGGGAGAAACGGAGGAGGACTTTGAAGAGCTGAAAGAGTTTGTGCGCAAAGCGCGTTTTGACAGAATGGGAGCTTTCGCCTATTCTGAAGAAGAAGGAACTTATGCCGCCAAACAATATGAAGACTCTATACCACAGGAGGTTAAGCAAGCCCGACTGGATGAACTGATGGATATCCAGCAAGGTATTTCAGCAGAATTGAGCGCAGCGAAAATCGGTCAGCAGATGAAAGTGATCATCGACCGGATCGAGGGAGATTATTATATCGGACGTACAGAGTTTGATTCACCGGAGGTAGATCCGGAGGTGTTGATCAGCCATTCTGGAGAGGAACTTGAAATCGGGCAATTCTATCGGGTAGAAGTAACCGACGCGGACGATTTTGATTTATATGCAAAGATAATGAACAAGTATGAATAATAAGGAATTTACATCGGAACTGGCAGACAGACTGGGATATACTATCAAAGACACTTCTGAACTGATAAGTTCTTTATTGTCTGATATGACACAGGAACTGGAAGATGGAAATGTGATTGCCATACAGGGCTTCGGTTCTTTCGAAGTGAAGAAAAAGGCGGAACGTATTTCGATCAATCCGTCCACCAAGCAGCGCATGCTGGTTCCTCCCAAACTGGTATTGTCATACAGACCCAGTAATACACTGAAAGACAAGTTTAAATAATATATATTTTCCCAATTATGAATGAAAGACTGACAATTCAAGACCTTATCGACTTATTGGCGGCTAAACATAGCATGACCAAGAAGGATGCCGAAGCATTCGTCAAAGAGTTCTTTCTCTTGATAGAACAAGCCCTGGAGAATGAGAAGACTGTGAAAATCAAAGGATTGGGGACTTTCAAACTTGTTGATGTCGATAGCCGGGAAAGCGTTAATGTCAACACTGGGGAGCGTTTTCAGATAAAAGGGCACACCAAAGTATCGTTTACTCCGGACACGACGCTCAGAGATACGATAAATAAGCCTTTTGCGCATTTTGAGACGGTAGTACTAAATGAGGGTACGGTATTGGAAGATACTCCGATGGAGGAATCCGATGAGGAAGAAGCCTCGGTTGCTGACAGTGAAGCCGAAATGGTCGATTCTGAAGTTACAGAGGATAAAAATACTGATGAAGATACTCAGGAAGAAATACAGCCGGAAGAGCCCGCAATAGAAGAACCGGCAACTGAAGCAGTGGCTGCGGTTAAAGGAGAGGAGACCGATACGAATGAAACCGTTCCGACAGAAACAGAACCGGAACCTGCTGTTATAGAGCAACCTATGACCGAAGAATTATTGGAATCAGAAGCCGAATCGGAATCAATACTTGAAGATTCTTCAGAAGAGGAACCTTCAGAAACTCCATTAGAACCTGACTTCAGTCCGGCAGCAACAGAAGAGCCGGTTGAAGAAGCTTCGGAAGAAACAATTATAGAAGAACCAGAAACAGAGAAGAAAAAAACAGAAACTACTGCAGAACAAATTATCGCCCAAGAACTTTATAAAGCGAATATGGAACCTGCAACACCGAAAAAAGAACCGGAAACAGAACAGCCGAAAGCCGCCTATACCGATAAAGACAGTGATAAAAAGGAGAAATCAGCGATTCCTTATCTGATAGCAACGATTATTATAGTCTTGTTATTGTGTGGAGGAGCTATTCTGTTTATTTATTACCCGGATTTATTCTCTTCTTCATCTGATTCTGATAAGGATATAGTCGACATGCCGGAGGCCGTTCAGCCTGTTCAGCCGGAAGCACAACTTTCTGATACAATTGTGCAAAAAGATACAGTAGCGGAGGCAGCTCCTGTTATGCCCGACGAAACTGTGCAGCCAAAACCTGTAGTCAAGAAGGAACCGGCAGCGGAACCTGTCAAAGCAGAAAGTAAACCTGCCCAACAGCAACAGCCTGCAACCTCGGTATATTCGGATTCTGCATCCTATAAGATTACCGGTACCAAAACAAAATACACCATTAAAGAGGGGGAAACTTTAACACGAGTTTCATTACGCTTTTACGGTACAAAAGCGATGTGGCCATACATCGTAAAACACAACCCGAAAGTAATTAAGAACCCCGATAACGTGCCATACGGTACAACAATCGAGATACCGGAACTTACAAAAGAATAAAAACAAAAACGATTCATTCACCCGGCTCATACAGTAATGTATAGCCGGGTGAAATGTTATGTAAGTACAAAAGCGTATGAAAGTACCTTAATCTAAAGATTTCGCATTGTTTTTTAATAAAAATTAGTTGCAATCGTTAATTATATGGCGTACTTTTGGGAGCGAATTTAGAAGCCTTACACACTGGTAAGTCTTACATCTAATTATTGAGAATTAAATAATAAAATATTAAGTATTTATGGCTGAATCAATTGATATCCGCGAACTGAATGAGCGGATTGAAAGACAAAGTGCTTTCGTTACCAATCTTACGACAGGTATGGACCAAATCATTGTTGGTCAGAAACATTTGGTTGAATCACTGCTTATCGGATTGCTTTCCGATGGACATGTTCTTCTGGAAGGTGTTCCCGGTTTGGCAAAAACTTTGGCTATTAAAACACTCGCTTCACTGATTGACGCGAAATATAGCCGTATTCAGTTCACTCCAGACTTATTGCCGGCTGACGTTATCGGTACCATGGTTTACAGCCAGAAAGATGAATCTTTCAAAGTACAAAGAGGACCTATCTTCGCCAACTTCGTATTGGCGGATGAAATAAACCGTGCTCCGGCCAAAGTACAAAGTGCTTTGCTGGAAGCCATGCAGGAACGCCAGGTTACTATCGGCAAAGAAACATTTATGTTGCCGGAACCTTTCTTAGTTCTGGCTACCCAGAACCCGATCGAACAAGAAGGTACTTACCCGCTTCCTGAAGCACAGGTAGACCGTTTCATGCTGAAAGTAGTGATTGACTATCCGAAACTGGAAGAAGAAAAACTGATTATCCGTCAGAATATCAACGGAGAGAAGTTCAATGTGAAACCTATTCTAAAAGCAGAAGAAATAATCGAAGCCCGCAAAGTCGTTCGTCAGGTATATCTGGATGAGAAAATAGAACGCTATATCGTGGATATTGTATTCGCAACCCGTTTCCCCGAAAAGTACGACCTCAAAGAACTGAAAGACATGATCGGATTTGGTGGTTCACCCCGTGCTTCTATCAATCTGGCTCTGGCTGCCCGTACATACGCTTTCATCAAGCGCCGTGGCTACGTTATTCCGGAAGATGTACGTGCTGTTGCACATGATGTTCTCCGTCACCGTATCGGATTGACTTACGAAGCGGAAGCCAACAACATGACTTCGGACGAAATCATCAGCAAGATTCTGAACAAGGTTGAAGTGCCCTAATTTGCGCTACTTAACTATTGCATAAATGGAAACAAGTGAAATATTAAAAAAGGTTCGTCAGATTGAAATCAAGACACGAGGACTGTCTAACAATATCTTTGCAGGCCAATACCATTCGGCCTTCAAGGGTAGGGGTATGTCTTTCTCGGAAGTCCGTGAGTATCAGTTTGGCGACGATATACGCGACATCGACTGGAATGTGACAGCACGATTCAACAAACCTTATGTGAAAGTGTTTGAAGAAGAGCGCGAACTGACAGTGATGTTGATGGTCGATGTTTCCGGAAGTTTGGAATTTGGTACAGTGAAACAACTGAAGAAGGATATGGTAACGGAAATTGCAGCTACTCTTGCATTCTCCGCTATCCAGAACAACGATAAAATTGGTGTGATCTTCTTTTCAGACCGGATAGAGAAATTTATTCCTCCCAAAAAGGGGCGTAAACATATTCTATATATTATCCGCGAACTGATTGACTTTCAGCCGGAAAGCCGCCGTACCAATATTCGTCTGGCATTGGAGTATCTGACTAATGTAATGAAAAGACGTTGTACTGCGTTTATTTTATCCGACTTCATCGATCAGGACAACTTCAAGAACGCTTTGACTATCGCCAACCGGAAGCATGACGTAGTGGCATTGCAGGTGTATGACAGGAGAGTGAGTGATCTTCCTCCGGTAGGACTGATGCGGATAAAGGATGCGGAAACCGGTCATGAACAATGGATCGATACTTCTTCCAAAGCTGTACGCCGGGCACACCGTGACTGGTGGATCAACAAACAGACTGAACTGAACGACACATTTACCAAAAGTAATGTAGACTCCGTATCTGTGAGAACCGACCAGGATTACGTAAAGGCATTGTTGAATTTATTTGCCAAACGAAATTAATGGAATCAAAAATGAATAGAAATATTATTCTGATAGCATTGTTATGTCTGCTGCCTATGGGTAGAACTGTAGCACAGTCTGTTACGGTTGAAGCCAAGATAGATTCGTTGCAGATATTAATTGGCGAACAAGCGAAAGTACAACTACAAGTAGCGATGGACGCCAAGCAACGTGCTGTCTTTCCTGCTTATACCGATACGCTGGTGCGTGGGGTAGAAATTATAGAAACTGTCAAACCGGATACGCAATTTCTGAATGATCGCCAACGGATGCTGATCACTCAGGAATATATTATCACCTCGTTTGATTCAGCTCTCTATTATCTTCCGCCAATGCCCGTCACAGTGGATGGCAAAGAATATAGATCAAAAGCACTGGCACTGAAAGTATATTCGATGCCGGTCGACACTTTACATCCGGACCAGTTCTTCGGACAAAAAACAGTGATGAAAGCACCTTTTGCCTGGGAAGACTGGTATGGACTAATCGGTTGCTCATTCCTTGCATTACCTTTGCTCGGTCTGTTAATCTATCTGATCATTCGTATCCGTGATAATAAACCTATTATCCGCAAGATAAAAGTAGAACCTAAGTTGCCGCCACATCAGGCTGCGATGAAAGAAATCGAACGTATCAAGAGTGAGAAGGTATGGCAGAAGGGAGAGCCGAAGACATACTATACAGAACTGACGGATACTCTTCGTACCTACATCAAGGATCGTTTCGGATTCAACGCACTTGAAATGACTTCTTCTGAAATCATTGATAAGTTATTGGAAATGAACGATAAAGATGCTATATCGGATTTGAAGGAACTCTTCCAGACAGCGGATTTGGTAAAGTTTGCCAAACATGATCCGCAAATGAATGAAAACGATGCGAATTTGATTAACGCAATCGATTTTATCAACGAGACAAAGCAACCGGAAGAGGAGAATCAGAAACCGCAACCAACGGAAATCACAATCATCGAGAAACGTTCTCTGCGTACCAAAATATTATTAATCTGCGGTATTGTATTCTTATCTGCAGCATTAATCGGTACTTTTATATATATAGGTATGCAGCTTTATGATCTCTTTGCATAATGTGGTGTGAATACTAAATAGTAAACTGTTAAATCGAAAATAAAATGGTTTTTGCCAATATTGAATATCTGTTTTTGCTATTATTGCTTATACCTTATATTGTATGGTATATCTTAAAGCGAAAGAAATCTGAGGCTACGCTCCAGATTTCGGATGCACGGGTATATGCGCATACTCCCAAAAGTTATAAGAATTATTTGCTGCATGCTCCATTTATACTACGTGTCATTGCATTAGCATTGATAATTGTAGTACTTGCACGTCCGCAAAGCACTAATAAGTGGCAAAACAGCGAAATAGAGGGAATTGATATTATGCTGGCTATCGACGTGTCCACCAGTATGCTGGCAGAAGACTTGAAGCCGAACAGACTGGAAGCTGCCAAAGATGTAGCTGCTGAATTTATTAACGGACGCCCGAATGATAATATTGGTATCACTCTGTTTGCCGGAGAAACGTTCACTCAATGCCCCCTGACTGTAGATCATGCCGTATTGCTGGATATGATTCATAATATCAAATGTGGGCTTATCGAAGATGGTACGGCAGTAGGTATGGGAGTTGCAAACGCCGTAACCCGCCTGAAAGACAGTAAAGCCAAATCAAAAGTGGTCATCTTATTGACAGATGGTACAAATAATAAGGGAGATATTTCACCATTGACAGCTGCCGAGATTGCCAAAAGTTTTGGTATCCGTGTATATACCATCGGAGTGGGTACGAACGGAATGGCTCCATATCCTTATCCGGTCGGCAATACGGTACAGTACATCAATATGCCGGTAGAAATCGACGAGAAAACATTGACTCAGATTGCCGGTACTACGGATGGTAACTATTTCAGAGCTACGAGCAACTCGAAACTGAAAGAGGTATATGAAGAAATAGACAAGCTGGAGAAAACAAAGCTGAACGTGAAAGAGTATAGCAAGCGGGAGGAAGACTATCGCTGGTTTGCACTGGCTGCCTTCCTTTGTGTATTGCTGGAAGTTTTATTACGTAATTCAATACTCAAGAAAATTCCGTAGGAATGTTGGGTCAATCGTGATTTGTAAATCGTAAAATAGGAAGAAGATGTTTCGATTTGAAGAACCTGCATATTTATATTTATTGCTGCTGTTACCGTTTTTAGCAGCTTTCTACTTGTATTCCAACTACAGGAGACGAAGAAATATCCGACGTTTTGGAGATCCGGAATTGTTAGCGCAATTGATGCCGGATGTATCTAAATATCGTCCGGATGTGAAGTTCTGGCTCATTTTTGCTGCTATCGGCTTATTCTCGGTATTGCTGGCCCGCCCGCAATTTGGTTCTAAGCAGGAAACGGTGAAGCGTAAAGGAGTGGAAGTGATTATCGCTCTGGATATATCCAATTCTATGTTGGCACAAGATGTTCAGCCTAGCCGTTTGGAAAAGGCGAAGAGACTGGTATCCAGATTGGTGGATGAGTTAGATAATGATAAGGTAGGTATGATTGTATTTGCCGGAGATGCTTTTACTCAGTTACCAATTACCAGTGATTATATTTCTGCCAAGATGTTTTTGGAATCTATCAGCCCTTCGCTGATTTCCAAGCAAGGTACAGCAATCGGAGAAGCAATTAATCTGGCAACTCGCAGTTTTACTCCACAAGAAGGAGTAGGACGTGCTATCATTGTCATCACGGATGGTGAGAACCATGAAGGCGGGGCTGTAGAAGCTGCTAAGGCTGCTGCTGAAAAAGGTATTCAGGTGAGTGTGTTGGGGGTAGGTATGCCGGAAGGTGCTCCTATTCCGATAGAAGGAACGAACGATTATCGTCGCGACCGCGAAGGTAATGTTATTGTAACTCGCCTGAATGAAGCTATGTGCCAGGAAATAGCCAAAGACGGAAAGGGTATCTATGTACGGGTGGATAATTCTAACTCTGCTCAAAAAGCTATTAACCAGGAAATTAGTAAGATGGCTAAGTCTGATGTAGAATCGAAAATATATACAGATTTCAATGAACAGTTTCAGGCTATTGCATGGATCATTTTACTGTTGTTACTAGCTGAGATGTTAATTTTGGACCGTAAGAATCCATTATTCAAAAACGTTCATCTGTTCTCTAATAAGAAGTAAGCTATGCGTATGTTAAAAATGAAATATATTCTATTCGCTGCCTTTCTGTTATCAGCTGCCGGTATCTCGGCGCAGAAAGCAGAGCGTGACTATATCCGTAAAGGAAATCGTCTGTTCAATGATAGTGTATTCGTCGATGCAGAGGTCAATTACCGCAAGGCTTTGGAAGTCAATCCTAAATCGACTGTATCTATGTACAAT
Organism: Bacteroides faecis; assembly: GCF_020091505.1. Classification (NCBI taxonomy): domain Bacteria; kingdom Pseudomonadati; phylum Bacteroidota; class Bacteroidia; order Bacteroidales; family Bacteroidaceae; genus Bacteroides; species Bacteroides faecis. Next base: position 4,131,276 of record NZ_CP081916.1, read on the forward strand.
TTAGGAAATACGCTTTCACAACAGCAAAAGTTTCAAGATGCCATGGAGCAATATGCTTCTGCCAGCAAAATAGAAAAGGATAAAATGAAATTGGCACATATTTATCACAATATGGGAGTACTTTTTCAAGCTGGCAAGGATTATGCAAAGGCAGTAGATGCCTATAAAATGTCACTGCGTAACAATCCTGCAGATCATGAAACACGGTATAACCTGGCTCTTGCACAGAAAATGTTGAAAGATCAGCAGAACCAACAGGATCAAGATCAAAACCAGGATCAAAACAAAGATCAACAGCAGAAGCAAGATCAGAAACAGGACCAAAATAAAGACAAGCAAAACGATCAGAAGAAAGATGATCAAAAAGACCAGCAACAACCGCCGAAACCTGAAAAACAAGATAATCAGATGTCAAAGGAAAATGCTGAACAGTTGCTTAATTCTGTAATGCAGGATGAGAAAGACGTGCAGGACAAAGTGAAGAAACAACAGAAAGTTATTCAGGGTGGTCGTCTGGAAAAAGATTGGTAATAATAAAAGTTGATGATATAAATTTCATAAGCAATGAAAAAACTGATTGTTATATTGATGGCATTGATAGCATACAGCACCCAGGCGCTTGCCGACAAGGTGTCATTTACTGCTTCCGCTCCTGATGTAGTGGTGGTAGGAGATCAATTCAGGCTATCTTATACAGTAACCACACAAAAAGTAAAAGACTTTCAAGCGCCGTCTATCAAAGGATTCGATGTTTTGATGGGGCCGAGCCGTTCTCAACAAAGTAGTACACAGATAATGAATGGTAATGTCACATCTACGAGTAGCATTACATTTACTTATATATTGATGGCAAATACCGCCGGTGAATATACAATCCCCGGTGCTTCTATTGTTGCGGATGGTAATCAGATGGTTTCCAACTCTGTAAAGGTGAAAGTGTTACCACAAGACCAGGCTAGTAATGGAGGACAAAGTGATGGCAGTTCATCTGCACGTTCGTCTTCATCTGGCACAAGCGTATCCAATCAGGACTTGTTTATTACAGCTACAGCCAGTAAAACAAATGTATATGAACAGGAAGCATTCGTCTTGACGTATAAAATATATACCAGAGAGCATGACTTACAACTGAATAATGCCAAACTTCCTGACTTTAAAGGTTTTCACTCACAAGAAATTGAGATGACTACTAACGCAAGATGGACGCAGGAGCATTATAAGGGACGTAACTACAATACGACGATCTATCGTCAATTTGTATTATTTCCCCAACAATCGGGCAAATTATTTATAGAACCGGCACAATTCCAGATGACAGTGGGTAAGGCAATCCAATCCGATGATCCTTTCGATGCATTTTTCAATGGTGGAAGTAATGTTGTCAGAGTTCAGAAATCAATTGTTACTCCTAAAATAGCAATCAATGTTAATCCGCTTCCTGCTGGAAAACCCGCAAGCTTTTCAGGTGGAGTGGGAGAGTTCAACATCTCATCTTCAATCAATAGCAAAGAGCTGAAAACCAATGATGCTATTACCATCAAGTTAGTGATCTCCGGAACAGGAAACTTGAAACTGATTTCTAATCCGGAAATTAAGTTCCCGGATGACTTTGAAGTATATGATCCTAAAGTAGATAACCAAGTCAGACTAACTCAAGAAGGTCTCACTGGAAATAAAGTCATTGAGTATCTGGCTATTCCAAGACATGCTGGCAATTATAAAATTCCGGGAGTTTCTTTTAGCTATTTCGATATCCGTTCAAAATCTTACAAGACATTGAAAACGGAAGATTACGTAATCAATGTTGAAAAAGGTGCAGGAAACGCTGATCAGGTGATTGCTAATTTCACCAACAAAGAAGACTTGAAAGTACTGGGTGAAGACATCCGTTACATCAAGCAAAATGAAGTAACTCTCCAGCCTAAGGGTAGTTTCTTCTATGGCTCAGTGACGTATTGGCTGTTCTATATCATTCCCGCTCTTGCTTTCATCATATTCTTTATCGTCTACCGCAAACAGGCAGCAGCAAACGCTAATGTTGCTAAGATGAAGACAAAGAAAGCTAATAAGGTAGCAACTAAACGTATGAAACTAGCTGGTAAACTGCTCTCTGAAAACAAGAAAGATGCTTTCTATGATGAAGTTTTGAAAGCATTGTGGGGATATATCAGTGACAAACTAAGTATTCCAGTCTCTCGTTTATCAAAAGACAATATTGAAGAGAAATTGAGAAACCATGGAGTAAGTGAAGAATTAATTAAAGAATTCCTGAATGCATTGAATGATTGTGAGTTTGCTCGTTTCGCTCCGGGGGATGAAAATCAGGCGATGGATAAAGTTTATTCATCTTCAATAGAAGTGATAAGCAGGATGGAAAATTCAATAAAACATTAACCCTGAAGAGATTGTGTCATGAAAAAAATATTGTTTTTTATATTATTATCGATGTCAGTTACTTGTTTCGGACAAGGATCTCAAAACATTGATTCTATACAAACAACTGAAGTTGATTCTATCCATGCGGGTTCACATGCATTTCCCGATACGAAATTGGAAGATGCAACAAAAGCTGAAGGAGATTCCGCATATATAAAAGATGATTATACAACTGCTATCCAGATATATGAGTCCTTATTAAAAAATGGAGAGTCTGCAGATGTGTATTACAATTTAGGAAACAGTTATTATAAAATTGGAGAAATAGCCAAAGCCGTACTCAATTACGAACGCGCTTTGCTCATGAAACCGGGAAACAGTGATATCCGTGCCAATCTGGAAGTAGCGCGCGCTAAAACAATAGATAAAGTAGAACCGGTTCCGGAAGTTTTCTTTGTATCATGGACTAAGGCTCTGATAAACAGCATGAGTGTAGATGCATGGGCTACATGGGGAATTGTCTCATTCATTCTATTTATCATCACTCTTTATTTCTTTATCTTCTCCAAACAGATTATGCTGAAGAAAGTAGGGTTTATCGCAGGCATCGTTTTCCTGATCGTTATGATATGTTCTAATCTGTTTGCCTCAGAACAAAAAGAACGTCTGGTAAATCGAAACGAAGCGATTGTCATGAATCCTAGCGTAACAGTTCGCAGCACTCCAAGTGAAAGTGGAACTAGCTTGTTTATTCTTCATGAAGGACGTAAGGTCAGTATCAAAGACAATTCAATGAAAGAATGGAAGGAAATTCGCTTGGAAGACGGCAAAGTAGGATGGGTACCGGCTTCCGCTATTGAAGTGATATAAAATTCATAAACAGAATAGATGAATTTAGGAAAAAAGATAAGCAAATAATTTGTTTTATCTTTTTTTTTGCTTAAGTTTATAGCGTGATAAAAAATTAAATACAATATAGTATTAACCATTAAATTTATGAGACATGAGAACAATAACATTTAATGAACTTCGCAAGATTAAAGATTCATTGCCTAGCGGTAGCATGCATAGAATAGCAGACGAACTTGGTTTGCACGTCGATACAGTGCGCAACTTCTTCGGAGGGCACAATTTCAAGGAAGGAAAAAGTGTCGGAATACATCTTGAGCCCGGTCCGGATGGCGGGCTTGTAATGCTGGATGATACAACTGTTCTCGACCGGGCTCTAAAAATCTTAGATGAAATAAACTTGAGTATGCAAAAAGAACAAGCTACCGAACCTATGCAAATTTAAAATATAAAACAGAATCCCAATTGCCCAAACAATTGGGATTTCTTATTTGTTTACCTTCAAAAATAGATAAATTATGGAAGATAAATTAGTAACCTTAGCTATTCTGACTTATACAAAAGCTCAGATTCTAAAAAATGTCCTCGAAAATGAAGGAATAGAAACATATATTCATAATGTAAATCAAATACAACCAGTTGTCTCTTCAGGAGTACGCCTGCGAATTAAAGAAAGTGATTTACCGCGTGCATTAAAAATAACTGAAAGTTCTACTTGGTTATCTGAAAGTATAGTGGGAGAGAAGACGCCAAAGTCGGACAGTAAATCAAACAAAATTTTAATACCTGTCGATTTCTCCAGTTATTCGATGAAAGCGTGCGAATTCGGCTTTAATTTGGCAAAAACAGAGAATTCTGAAGTAATTCTATTGCATGTTTACTTTACACCTATATACGCTTCATCATTACCATATGGTGACGTTTTTAATTATCAGATTGGAGATGAGGAATCTGTTAAAACAATCATCCAACAGGTGCATTCTGACCTCAACATACTATCTGATAAAATAAAGGAAAAAGTCGCATCTGGAGAATTCCCTGATATTAAATATAGTTGTATATTACGGGAAGGTATCCCTGAAGAAGAAATCTTAAGGTACGCCAAGGAGCAACGTCCTAAGGTTATCATTATGGGTACACGTGGAAAAAGCCAGAAAGATATCGACTTGATTGGTAGTGTCACAGCTGAAATCATTGATAGAAGCCGCACAGCAGTATTAGCCATTCCGGAAAATACTCCGTTCAAAGAATTCAATGAAGTAAAACGCATTGCTTTCCTAACCAATTTTGATCAAAGAGACTTGATTGCTTTTGAAGCTTTTTTCAATACGTGGAAATCCTTTCATTTTTCTGTCTCATTAATACATCTGGCTGAATCAAAGGATACTTGGAACGAAATTAAGCTTGCTGGTATCAAGGATTATTTCCAAAAACAATATCCCGGGCTTGAAATCCATTATGATGTGGTAATGAATGATAATCTATTGAAAGGACTTGATCAGTATATCAAAGATAATCAAATAGATATAATAACATTAACTTCCTATAAAAGAAATATATTTGCTCGCTTATTTAATCCAAGTATCGCTCGTAAGATGATTTTCCATTCCGATACGCCATTGCTTGTTATTAACGGTTGATCGGAAGGAAGCAAAATAAGTTGTTTACGTTTAGGGAATAATGATGATTATGTTTAATAGAAAAAAAAGATAATACTAATAACGACTCTCTCTTCTCTCTCTAAAATAAAAGCGGCATCCCAAAAATAAATGTAGATGCCGCTTTTTCATTCTCCCCTCAAAAACATCAAAACTTAAGATAAAAATAAAAAAGACCATCTCATTAATATTGAGATAGTCTTTTTTATAATAACTGATTAATGATAATTATTTCATCATCTTATCAATTTCTTCAAATTCAGGCCCCATGTTCAAATTGTAATAAACACGATAGAGACCCTGCAACCACAAATCTTTCTGATCTGGCTTCAAAGCTCTGGCTTTTTCGTAAAATGGCTTAGCTTCTTCATAGAATTTCTTCACTGTAGCCTGTGCCTCTGCATATTTAGGATCATTGATATCTGTTGTAGCTTTATCAGCATAATCTTGAGCCTTCATCAAATATACCAGTCCTACATTAGAATATGCTTCTGCATATTCAGGATCTGCAGCGATAGCTTTTTTGTAAAATTCAATAGCATTATCATACTCTTTCATATTATGATAAAGATATGCTTTTACATATAAATATAACTTGTTGTTGGCATCAGTAGATAACATTCTATCAGCAAATTCCATTGCTTTAGATGCTTGGTTAGAACTAGTGTAGTAATCAACCAAATTCGCAAAGAAATAGTCATTTCCCGGGAACTTTAAAATACCCTCTTCCAATGATTTAACCCATGCAGCTGTATCACCTTTAGCTTTATAAGCATCTGCCATCAATTGCATTGCAAATTTACCTCCATCCTTATCTTCCAAAGCAGCAGGAGCATACTTAATAATTGCATCTTTGTCTCCTACTCTGTCAGCAGCTAATGTTGCGTAATATGCAATTTGTGCCAGAAGAGTATCTGTTTTAGCTAAATTTTGTTCTGCTAACATAGGATAAGAAGCTGACTCTACGTATGTTGCAAAGAACTGCAAAGCTTCCTTATTCTTATCAAGGTTGAAGTATTGAATACCACCGTTAATCAAATTAGGACGCTCAACTAATATAGTTGAAGCATTTGCTTTTCTGTATTTGTTTTTAATTTTACCTTTTTCATTAGGTACTTGAGCTAAATCATCACATTTAGTATAATACTCAAACATTTTCAAAATGCTATTGTATGCCTTTAATGTGTCAAACGGCTGTTTCAAAACGCCTTTCTTGTCACGTTCTTCTTCGATAAAGCGTTTCTGAATAAATCCAGCAACGTCCCATGTGTCAGGAAGATCTTTAGTCTCAGGATTCTTAATAGCTTCATTAATCAGCTTTTCAGCCTGACCAAAATTCGGTTTTACATCACTGGCAATGCTTTTGGCTTCTTTTACATTCTTCATTTGAGCGAATGATAAGCTAACGGCCATCAATAAAACCATTGAAAATAATACTCTTTTCATGATTGTTGTTTGATTAATTATTAATATTATGTCTATTCCTCAATTTCGTTATTGTTTTCATCAATATCTGTGTCAACATCTGCATTGTCGACCTCCGGAGTGTCATTAGACAGATCGCTTACAATAGTACCTTCTGTTTCTTCTGTAGGAATTTCATCCTCAAGGCTTTCTGTCATGACTTTACATACAGAACCAATCTGGTCATTACGTTTTTCAAGATTAATCAGACGAACACCTTGAGTAGCACGTCCCATAATGCGAACATCAGCCACTTTCAGACGGATAGTAATTCCGGATTTATTGATAATCATTAAATCGTTCTCATCGGTCACTGACTTGATTGTTACCAACTTACCTGTTTTCTCGGTAATGTTCATGGTCTTTACACCCTTACCACCGCGATTAGTCTTACGATAATCTTCGATTTCAGAACGCTTGCCATATCCCTGTTCAGAAACAACCATTACAGATTCTGTTTCTAAATCTTTGATGCAAATCATTCCTATTACTTCGTCCTGGCCATCATTATCTAGTGTAATACCACGCACACCTGTTGCTGTACGCCCCATTACACGGACTGCAGCCTCATGGAAACGAATAGCCCGACCATTGCGATTAGCAATAATAATTTCATTATTACCATTCGTCATTCGAACTTCAATTACACTGTCATCCTCACGAATTGTAATAGCATTTACACCATTCTGACGTGGGCGTGAATATTGTTCAAGTAATGTCTTCTTGATAACACCTTTCTTTGTACAGAATAATACATAATGACTATTGATATATTCAGAATCATCCAGACTCTTAACACGCAAATATGCAGTTACACTATCATCAGAGTCGATATTTAACAAGTTTTGTATAGCACGTCCTTTGGAGTTCTTCGTTCCTTCTGGTATTTCGTATACTTTCAGCCAGTAACATTTCCCCTTCTGTGTGAAGAACATCATAGTATTGTGCATAGTAGCCGGATAAATATGCTCTACAAAGTCCGCATCACGGGTCTCTGTTCCTTTAGAACCTACTCCACCACGATTCTGTGCACGAAATTCAGTTAATGGTGTACGTTTGATATAACCCATGTGAGAAATCGTAATAATCATCTGATCATCGGCATAGAAGTCTTCCGGATTGAATTCTTCGGAAGAATATACGATTTCAGAACGACGTTCGTCACCATATTTCGCTTTAACTTCTAATAATTCATCCTTCATCACCTTACGACATACCTCATCATCAGCCAAAATGCTTTCCAAATAAGCAATCTGTTTCATGATTTCTTCGTATTCAGCATGAAGCTGATCTTGCATCAGACCAGTCAACTGCCGCAAACGCATCTCTACAATTGCACGTGACTGTATTTCTGTCAGATTAAAACGTTCTATCAAACCAGCTATTGCATCATTTGGAGTCTTGGCTGCACGAATGATACGGATAACTTCATCAATATTATCAGAAGCGATAATCAAACCTTCAAGGATATGGGCACGCTCTTTTGCTTTACGCAAATCGAACTGAGTACGACGAATAACCACCTCGTGTCTGTGTTCCACGAAGTATTTAATCATATCCCTCAGATTCAGCGTTTTCGGACGTCCATGAACTAATGCTACATTATTCACACCGAAAGAAGTCTGCAAAGCTGTCATCTTATACAACTTATTCAGTACTACGCTCGCATTGGCATCACGTTTTACATCAATAACGATACGCATTCCGTCACGGTCAGACTCATCATTTGCATTCGAGATACCTTCTATTCTCTTATCATTAACAAGATCAGCTATATATTTAATCAGTTCAGCCTTATTGACATTGTAAGGGATCTCAGTCACTACGATTTTATCATGTGTCTGTCCGGTTTCAATTTCCGCTTTCGCACGCATAACCACTCGGCCACGACCTGTCAGATACCCTTCGCGCACCCCACTTATACCATATATATAACCGCCTGTAGGGAAATCCGGAGCCTTGACATAATTCATCAATTCTTCCACTGTGATTTCCTGATTATCAATATATGCTTCACAAGCATCAATCACTTCCGAAAGGTTATGAGGAGGCATATTAGTCGCCATACCTACAGCAATACCAGAGGCACCGTTAACCAAAAGATTAGGGATACGGGTTGGCATAACTTTCGGTTCCGTCAACGTATTATCAAAGTTAGGTTCGAAGTCTACAGTTTCCTTATACAGGTCATCCATCATCGCTTCACCCAACTTGTTTAGACGAGCCTCCGTATAACGCATAGCAGCGGGGCTATCACCATCTACAGAACCAAAGTTACCTTGGCCATCTACTAAAGGATAACGCATTGCCCATTCCTGAGCCATACGCACCATAGCATAATAAACTGAAGAGTCTCCATGCGGGTGGTACTTACCCAGTACTTCACCCACAATTCTTGCAGATTTTTTATAAGGTTTGTCTGAAGTATTACCCAATTCCATCATTCCGTATAAAATTCTACGGTGAACGGGCTTAAATCCATCTCTAACATCCGGAAGGGCACGTGAAACAATGACCGACATGGAGTAGTCAATGTACGATGACTTCATTTCCTCCTCGATGTTAATCTTTATAATTCTGTCTTGTTCAAGCATTTAAAATGATTATTAATTATACATTGTATGGTCTGTGAAAAACCACGCTAAAGTACTACTTTTCCACGATATACGAAAGTTTTTCCGAAGAAAGTTTTTTTCTGCTTGAAGGACAGTCTATTTGTTCATATTTAGTTATTAAAATTAAAAATTCCAGTGAACGAATTGACTTCCAACCATTAATATTAGAAAAAGAAAAGAGAAAAAGAATAAATGCCATCATAAAAAAACATATTCACGAAAAACAGGGGACAATATTTGTTATACCTTATATATATAACTAAAAACATGGCATTTTATGGCACGCCATTTGTAGAGATAAGAAATAAAGCAAATATGCAATACAAACTTGATTAAATGCGTATATTTGCCAGTAAATAACCCCTTAGAAGAAAAGGAAAAAGTATGAATAATCAATTCTCACAAAGAGTTTCCGACATTATCGTCTATAGCAAGGAAGAAGCTAACCGATTGAGGAGTAGGCATATCGGACCTGAGCATCTACTTCTGGGAATGCTTCGTGACGGTGAAGGAAAAGCTATCGAGATATTGTCAAAACTCAACACCAATTTAGCTGCAGTAAAGCAGCAGATTGAAGCTCGGCTGAAGACAGAAGCTGATGATATGCTATTGCCTGACGCAGAGATACCGTTGTCTAACGACGCGGCCAAAATATTGAAAATGTGTATTTTAGAGGCACGTGGAATGAAAAGTAATATAGCTGATACAGAGCATGTTTTGTTAGCGATCCTAAGAGAAAAAAACAATATGGCAGCTTCCGTGCTCGAAGCTAATGACATTAATTATGTGAAAGTGTTGGAACAAGCTACATTACAGCCAGATGTAAATTCCGGCATGGGATTCACAGAGGACGATGATGACGAAGAAATGTCTTCTCCCCGATCCGGTGGAAGCGGTTCTGAAGAACGCCAGCAACAGGCGCAAACAGCTTCGAAAAAGCCTTCTAATGACACTCCTGTGCTTGACAATTTCGGTACAGATATGACAAAAGCGGCAGAAGAAGGACGTTTGGACCCGGTAGTAGGCAGAGAAAAGGAAATCGAACGTTTGGCTCAAATCCTCAGTCGGCGCAAAAAAAATAATCCAATTTTGATTGGTGAGCCTGGCGTAGGAAAATCGGCAATCGTTGAAGGACTTGCTTTGAGAATCATTCAAAAGAAAGTATCGCGTATCTTGTTTGATAAACGGGTGGTAGCTCTTGACATGACCGCGGTTGTGGCAGGAACAAAATACCGTGGTCAATTCGAAGAGCGTATCCGTTCCATTCTCAACGAGTTACAGAGGAATCCGAATGTGATTTTATTCATTGATGAGATCCATACAATTGTAGGTGCAGGGTCTGCTGCCGGCTCAATGGATGCGGCCAATATGCTGAAACCTGCATTGGCACGGGGCGAAATACAATGTATCGGTGCCACTACTCTTGATGAATATCGCAAGAATATAGAAAAAGACGGGGCCTTGGAACGTCGTTTCCAGAAAGTAATGGTAGAACCTACTACTGCTGATGAAACTCTTCAGATTCTGCGTAATATCAAGGATAAATATGAAGACCATCATAATGTAAACTATACGGATGAAGCCTTAGAAGCTTGTGTCAAGTTGACAGACCGCTATATTACGGACCGTAACTTCCCCGACAAGGCTATTGATGCTTTGGATGAAGCAGGATCACGTGTACATCTAACCAACGTCAACGTACCTAAAGAAATTGAAGAACAGGAAAAGCTCATTGAAGAAGCCAAAAGCAAGAAAAATGAAGCTGTGAAATCACAGAATTTCGAACTCGCTGCCAGCTTCCGCGATAAGGAGAAGGAACTTACTATTCAGTTGGATGAAATGAAACGGGAATGGGAAAACAGCCTGAAAGAGAACAGACAGACTGTTGATGCAGAAGAAATTGCTAATGTTATTTCTATGATGTCCGGTATTCCAGTACAACGTATGGCACAAGCTGAAGGAATCAAGTTAGCCGGCATGAAGGAGGACCTGCAATCAAAAGTCATCGCACAGGATCCGGCTATAGAAAAACTAGTCAAGGCTATTTTAAGAAGCCGTGTGGGATTGAAAGATCCTAATAAGCCCATTGGGACCTTTATGTTTTTAGGTCCGACTGGTGTAGGTAAAACCCATTTAGCTAAAGAATTGGCTAAATACATGTTTGGTTCTTCCGATGCGCTAATCCGAATAGATATGAGTGAATTCATGGAGAAATTTACGGTCTCACGTCTGGTTGGAGCACCTCCGGGATATGTAGGATATGAAGAAGGCGGACAATTAACAGAGAAAGTGCGTCGCAAACCTTATTCTATTGTCCTACTTGATGAAATTGAAAAAGCACATCCTGATGTGTTCAACCTCCTTCTTCAAGTGATGGATGAGGGTCGTTTGACTGACAGTTATGGCAGAATGGTTGATTTTAAAAATACAGTTGTTATCATGACTTCCAATATTGGTACTCGCCAGTTGAAGGAGTTTGGACGTGGCGTAGGATTTGCAACGCAAAGTCGCCTGGATGACAAAGAATTCTCACGAAGTGTCATACAAAAGGCTTTAAATAAATCATTCGCGCCTGAATTTATTAACCGTATCGATGAAATCATAACGTTCGACCAGCTTTCTCTGGAGGCTATCACAAAAATCATTGACATTGAGCTGAAAGGACTGTATGAGCGTATTGAATCTATTGGATATAAGCTTATTATTGATGACGAAGCAAAACGATTCGTAGCCGAAAAAGGATATGATGTGCAATTCGGAGCCCGCCCATTAAAGCGAGCTATTCAGACTTATTTGGAGGATGGACTATCAGAACTCATCATTACTTCTTCTTTAAAAGAAAAAGATGTAATTCAAATCTCGCTAAACAAAGAAAAAGGCGAATTGGAGATGAAAGCTATTGCTTCCTGAGAGAAGGTTTCCTAGATAAAACAAGTCATAAAATATGCCAGAATGTCAGACCTCAAGGTCTGGCATTTTTTTTGTCTCTATCTGAACAAATATCAATTAAAAACATTCTAATAAATAAACCAAAAAAATATACGTTATTATGCAAAAAGGTAATATTGGGGTTACAACAGAGAACATTTTCCCTATCATCAAAAAGTTCTTGTACAGTGACCATGAAATTTTTCTTCGCGAATTAGTATCTAATGCAGTAGATGCCACTCAAAAATTGAATACCCTTGCCTCTATTGGTGAGTTTAAAGGTGAATTGGGTAATCTGACAATTCACGTTGAATTAGGTAAAGACACTATTACTATCTCTGACCGTGGTATTGGTCTGACTGCAGAAGAAATTGAAAAGTACATCAACCAGATTGCATTTTCAGGAGCCAATGACTTTCTGGAAAAATACAAAGATGATGCAAATGCAATCATTGGACATTTCGGCTTAGGTTTCTATTCTGCTTTTATGGTTGCAAAAAAAGTAGAAATTATCACTAAATCCTACAAAGATGGAGCACAAGCTATAAAATGGACTTGTGATGGCAGTCCGGAATTTACTCTTGAAGAAGTAGATAAGGCAGATCGTGGTTCAGATATCATCCTATATATCGATGAGGACTGCAAAGAATTCCTCGAAGAAGCGCGTATTTCTGAGCTTCTAAAGAAATATTGCAGTTTCCTTCCCGTACCTATCGCATTTGGTAAAAAGAAAGAATGGAAAGATGGTAAACAGGTAGAAACTACTGAAGACAATATTATCAACGATACCACTCCCTTGTGGACTCGCAAACCGAGTGAACTGTCAGACGAAGATTACAAATCATTCTATACCAAGCTGTATCCGATGTCAGATGAACCACTGTTTTGGATTCATCTGAATGTAGATTATCCATTCCATTTGACTGGTATTCTTTATTTCCCGAAAGTAAAGAGTAATATTGAACTGAATAAAAATAAGATTCAGTTATATTGCAACCAAGTATATGTAACGGATTCTGTAGAGGGAATTGTACCCGACTTCTTGACTTTATTACATGGAGTTATAGATTCTCCGGATATTCCATTGAATGTATCCCGTTCTTATTTGCAAAGCGACTCGAATGTGAAGAAGATCTCGACCTATATCACGAAGAAAGTTTCCGATCGCCTGCAATCTATCTTTAAGAACGATCGCAAACAGTTTGAAGAGAAGTGGAATGATTTGAAAATATTTATCAATTATGGCATGCTAACTCAAGAAGATTTCTATGAGAAAGCGCAAAAATTCGCCCTTTTCACCGATACAGATAACAAACATTATACATTTGAAGAGTATCAGACTCTTATTAAAGATAATCAGACAGATAAAGATGGAAATCTGATTTATTTGTATGCTAATAATAAGGACGAACAATTCAGCTATATTGAAGCTGCCACAAATAAGGGATACAATGTCTTGCTTATGGATGGTCAATTAGATGTAGCTATGGTAAGCATGTTGGAACAAAAGTTTGAGAAATCGCGCTTCACTCGTGTAGACAGTGATGTTATCGACAACCTTATCATCAAAGAAGATAAAAAAGGCGAAACATTGGAAGGAGAAAAGCAGGAAGCCATCACAACTGCTTTCAAGAGTCAATTGCCTAAGATGGATAAAGTTGAGTTCAATGTAATGACACAAGCATTGGGAGATAATTCAGCACCGGTGATGATTACTCAAAGCGAATATATGCGTCGTATGAAAGAAATGGCAAATATTCAAGCTGGAATGAGCTTCTATGGAGAAATGCCGGATATGTTTAACCTGGTTCTAAACTCCGACCATAAGCTTATTAAGCAAGTGCTTGATGAAGAAGAAGCAGTTTGTCATCCTGAAGTAGCTCCTATACAAACAGAGATGAACAGTGTCAATAAGCGTCGCAATGAACTAAAAGACAGTCAGAAGAATAAGAAAGAAGAAGAAATTCCTACTACCGAGAAAGACGAATTGAATGACTTGGACAAGAAATGGGATGAACTTAAAAATAAAAAAGAGAACATCTTTGCAGGATATGCCAACAACAACAAGGTAATCCGCCAACTCATCGATTTAGCCCTATTGCAGAATAATATGCTAAAAGGTGAAGCATTAAATAACTTTGTGAAGCGTAGTATTGAGCTGATTTAATATCGCCCCTTTATTTATAACATAAATCAATGAAAGAGCATTCAACACTAAAACATGTTGTAATGCTCTTTTTTCATCATAAAACGAACGCTAAAATATCGATAATTTGGAAAGTATTGCATATATTTGAACACTAAATGATAAAAACTTCAATTGTTTGATTCAGGTTATGAGAAAAATACTTTTAGTGTTAATTGCTATATGGTTATTCATACCAACTGTCTGCGCCCAAAAAGTAGGTCTTGTTTTAAGTGGAGGTGGCGCTAAAGGATTGACACACATCGGTATCATCCGTGCCTTAGAAGAAAATAACATTCCCATTGATTATATTACAGGAACCTCTATGGGAGCTATCATTGGCTCTCTCTATGCGATGGGGTATTCTCCTGACGATATGGAAGAATTATTAAAATCGGAAGACTTTAAAAGATGGTATTCAGGACAGATAGAAGAAAAATACGTATATCATTTCAAAAAAAATGTCCCGACACCGGAATTTTTTAATATTCGTTTTTCGTTCAAAGACTCATTAAAAAATTTCAAACCACAATTTTTGCCCACAAGTGTGGTAAATCCCATACAAATGAATTTGGTATTTGTAGATTTGTATGCACGTGCTACAGCCGCATGTAAAGGTGATTTCGATAAGTTATTTGTCCCTTTCCGCTGCATAGCCTCTGATGTATACAATAAAAAGCAACTGGTAATGAAAAATGGAGATTTGGGGGATGCTGTCCGGGCCTCCATGAGTTTTCCCTTTATGTTTAAGCCGATAGAGATTGACAATGTTTTAGCATATGACGGGGGAATCTACAATAACTTCCCTACAGACGTTATGAGAGATGATTTTCACCCGGATATTATAATTGGGAGCGTTGTATCTACCAATCCTACTAAGCCCAAGGAAAATGACCTTATGAGCCAAATAGAAAATATGGTTATGCAAAAAACCGACTATTCTATTCCAGATTCAATGGGTATTTTGATGACATTCAAATATGACAATGTCAGTTTGATGGATTTTCAGCGAATAGATGAATTACACGATATTGGTTATAACCGGACCATAAGTATGATGGATTCTATAAAAAGCCGCATACACAGGCGGGTGAATCTAGATAATATACGTTTGAGAAGAATGGTATATCGAAGCAACTATCCGGAATTACGCTTCAAGAACATCATCATTGACGGAGCAAATCCCCAGCAACAGGCATACATTAAAAAAGAATTTCATAGTTCTGACAATAAGGAATTCACTTATGAAGACTTGAAAGAAGGATATTTCCGGTTACTTTCAGATAATATGATTTCTGAGATCATTCCACACGCTGTATACAATCCGGAGGATGAAACATATGACCTGCATTTAAAAGTTAAACTGGAAAATAATTTTGCCGTACGATTAGGAGGGAATATTTCCACATCCAATTCCAACCAAATTTATCTCGGACTCAGCTATCAGGATCTAAATTACTATGCGAAGGAGTTGCTTTTTGACGGACAACTTGGGAAAGTCTATAATAATGCACAATTTATGGCAAAGATTGACTTTTCTACGGCAATCCCAACCTCTTACCGTTTTATCGCATCCATCACAACTTTTGATTACTTCAAAAAAGACAAGTTATTTTCCAGAAATGACAAACCGGCATTTAATCAGAAAGATGAACGCTTTCTCAAACTTCAGGTAGGATTACCATTTCTTTTGAGTAAACGAGCTGAATTTGGAATAGGAATCGCCAGAATAGAAGACAAATATTTCCAGAGAAACATCATCGACTTTGAGAAGGATAGATTTGACAGAAGTCGTTACGATTTGTTCGGTGGCTCTATTAGCTTCAATGGTAGCACGCTTAATTCACGACAATACCCGACGCAGGGCTACAAAGAAGCCCTTATCGCACAGATATTTATAGGCCGGGAAAGATTCTATCCCGGCGAAGAAACCAAAGGAATTCAAATAAATAAAGAACACCATTCCTGGTTACAATTATCATATATGAAAGAAAAATACCATACGATGAACGAGCACTGGGTCTTAGGGTGGTATTTAAAAGCTCTGTATGCTTCTAAGAATTTCTCAGAGAACTATACGGCAACTATGATGCAAGCTGGTGAATTTTCGCCTACACAACATAGTAAGCTTACCTATAACGAAGCTTTTCGTGCCAATCAATTTGTGGGAGCTGGTATCCGCCCAATCTATCGTCTCAACCAAATGTTCCACCTGCGAGCTGAATTTTATGGTTTTATGCCTATTTATCCGATTGAAAGAAACTCATTAAATAAAGCATATTATGGAAAAGCTTTCTCTAAATTCGAATATTTAGGAGAAATTTCTGTAGTGTGTCAATTACCCTTCGGAGACATCTCTGCTTATGTAAATCATTATAGCTCACCGAGAAGGGAGTGGAATGTCGGGTTAAGTATCGGTTTCCAACTGTTTAATTACCGTTTCATCGAATAATTTTCCGCAAAAAAAGTCGCCAAACGCTTGCTAATTCGGGAAAAGTACGTATCTTTGCACCCGTTAAAACGAAACAATGGTCGCGTAGCTCAACTGAATAGAGTAGCTGACTACGGATCAGCCGGTTACAGGTTTGAATCCTGTCGCGATCACTTTTTCGGAAAACAGAATGGCCGCGTAGCTCAACTGAATAGAGTAGCTGACTACGGATCAGCCGGTTACAGGTTTGAATCCTGTCGCGGTCACTTCTACAATACTTAACAAGGTCGCGTAGCTCAACTGAATAGAGTAGCTGACTACGGATCAGCCGGTTACAGGTTTGAATCCTGTCGCGATCACCAAAATCCTCTGCATTTTTGCAGAGGATTTTGCATTTTCCCCCATTTCATCGAAGAAAATCGACATCAAGAAAGATATTTTAAACCGACCGCTTGATTACATTCAATCAATAGGATGTTTTTCTCAAACACTTCAATACTTATTTTCAAACATCAGAAAGTTTATCTTTGAACATTAGGAAGATTAGAATTTCACTCAAAAAAAAACCTCCACCACACTCGCATTAATTAAGAATTACGAGAGAGGGTGAAGGGGAAATATTTATAATAAGATGCACGGAAGATTAATACCTTTCCCGATCCTATCAGCATTTAATATTTAACTCGTTTAAAACCTTACGTATTGCCTCAAACGTTGTTATTCTTGTTGGAACAAGTGGCAATCGAAGCTTATTTTCGATCATTCCCATTGCATTCAACATTGATTTTACTCCAGCCGGATTTCCATCCACAAACAAAAGATCAAATAACTCAGTAAACCTGTGATGAATAGTAAGAGCATTAGCAAAATCCCCCTGAAGCGCCAAGCGTGTCATACGGCTAAATTCACGTGGGAAAGCATTACCGATTACAGAGATCACCCCAACAGCTCCCAATGTTATTAGCGGGAAAGTGATGCCGTCATCACCAGAAATAACATTGAAATTATCTGGTTTATTCTTGATAATATCATCCATTTGGGTAATGTTACCGGAAGCTTCCTTAATGGCAATTACATTGCTGAAATTGCGGGCAATGCGCAAAGTTGTTTCAGCCGTCATATTTACCCCTGTGCGCCCCGGGACATTATACAACACAATAGGGAGTTCTGTAGCTTCTGATATAGCTTTATAATGCTGATAAATTCCCTCTTGCGATGGTTTATTATAATATGGCACTACAGACAATATAGCGTCAACTCCTGTAAAATCGTCATTTTTTAATGTTTCTACTATTGCACGTGTGTTGTTACCACCTACACCCAATAAAATAGGAATTCTGCCGTTAACACGATCAATCACCATTTTTTTGATAGTCTTCTTCTCATCCTCGGTAAGAGTCGGAGTTTCGGCTGTAGTTCCCAGCACGCACAAGAAATCCGCATTATTCTGCAATAGATAGTCTACCAAACGCATCAACGCATCATAATCAACGCTTTCATCCTCTTTGAAAGGAGTAATCAGTGCTACCCCCATTCCTTTCAATTTAGTCTGTATCATGAGTTTTAATTATAATCTCTAATTTTATTAGGCGCAAAAGTACGAATATTTTTCATATCTTACGATATAAGTTTCAGAAATTCGTCCTCGCTTAGTATGGTTACTCCAAGTTTTTTTGCTTTTTCCAGTTTGGCTGGCCCCATATTGTCTCCGGCAAGGATAAAACTAGTCTTTGCAGAAATACTTCCTACATTCTTACCGCCATTTTTCTCAATAAGATCTTTGTATTCATCTCGCGAATGATGTGTAAACACACCGCTAATCACAATAGACTGACCAGCTAATTTATCCGTATACCCACTCATATCTTCTTCTCTGCGATAAAGTTGAAGTCCGGCTGCTTTTAACCTGCCAACTAACTCGCGATTGGACTCATTTGAAAAGTACAAAAGAATGCTCTTTGCTATTTTTTCCCCGATTTCATCGATACTTATCAGCTTTTCAAGGTCAGCCTGTTGCAGCTCATCAATATTCTCAAAAGACTTGGCAATTTTCTTTGCTACTGTCTCGCCAACAAAGCGAATCCCCAAAGCAAAAATGACACGCTCAAAAGGAACGGTCTTGCTCTGTGCAATTCCCGTAATAATATTCTCGGCAGATTTTTCTCCCATACGGTCCAGTCCTTTAATATCATCAGCTGTCAACTCATACAGGTCTGCCGTATTATGAATTAAGCCTAAACGATAGAACATATCCACCGTTTCAGGTCCCAATCCATCAATATTCATAGCTTTCCGACTTATAAAATGCTCTATTTTGCCTTTTATCTGTGGAGGACAGGCAGTTTCATTTGGACAATAATGAGCGGCTTCACCTTCATATCTTATTAATTTGCTGCCACATTCGGGGCAATTGGTAATGAACCTGACTTTCTCACCAAGCATAAAACTACGGGCATCTTTATCCACTCCTGTAATTTTAGGAATGATTTCACCTCCTTTTTCTACATATACCATATCTCCGATATGCAGATCAAGCCCTTCAATTATGTCCGCATTATGCAATGAAGCACGTTTTACAATCGTTCCAGAGAGCTGAACAGCATCTAAGTTGGCAACAGGAGTAACAGCGCCTGTTCTGCCTACCTGATAAGTAACCATATTCAACCGGGTTAATGCACGCTCTGCCTGAAATTTATAAGCAATTGCCCATCTGGGAGATTTTGCCGTAAAACCGAGATTCTTTTGCTGTCTCAAACTATTTACCTTTAAAACAATGCCATCGGTAGCTACCGGCAGATTCTTCCGTTCTACATCCCAATAATTGATAAAATCAAATACTTCTTCCAGTGTCTGACATTTACGTGTCAAATCAGATATTTTAAATCCCCATTTTGCAGCTTCCTGAAGATTTTCATAATGTCCGTCACATGGAAGCTTATCTCCCAACAGGTAATACAAATATGCATCCAACTTACGAGAAGCCACAACAGAAGAGTTCTGAAGCTTCAGCGTACCGGAAGCCGCATTTCTTGGATTAGCGAATAACGGCTCTTCACGTGCTTCTTTTTCACGATTCAACTCTTCAAATACCTCCCAAGGCATGAGAATTTCGCCACGTATCTCAAAAGAGGAAGGATAATTGTCACCATGAAGTACAAGTGGGATAGAGCGGATCGTCTTCACATTATCCGTCACATCATCACCCTTTTCTCCATCTCCACGAGTGACGGCACGAAGCAATTTTCCATCTTCATAGGTCAGAGAAATAGAAGTACCATCATATTTCATCTCACAGCAAATCTCAAAATCCTCATTCAACGCCTTTCGTACACGCTCATAAAAATCCGTGACTTCGCCTTCAGAGTATGTATTTGCCAAAGACAACATAGGATATTTATGCGCAACCTGGGTAAAATTTTTGTTGATATCACTACCGACGCGCATGGTAGGCGAATTTTCGTCTCTATATTCCGGATATGCCTGCTCCAAATCCTGAAGTTCTCGCATCTTATCATCAAAGTCTTTATCTGAAATTTCAGGGGCATTCAACACGTAATAATTATAGTTATGCCGATGAAGTTCAGCACGCAATTCCTCTATTTTTTCCTTTATATCCATATTTCTTCGATTGTTTAAGGCAAAAATACAGGTTTATCTTTGAATATTTGTACTTTTGCGAAAAATTATAAAGATTATGCGTATTGATATTATAACAGTTTTACCCGAAATGATTGAGGGGTTCTTCAATTGCTCTATAATGAAACGGGCTCAGGATAAAGGACTTGCAGAAATACATATCCACAATCTGCGCGACTATACCGAAGATAAATATCGCCGTGTTGATGACTACCCTTTTGGCGGATTTGCCGGAATGGTCATGAAAATAGAACCTATCGAACGTTGCATTAACGCTTTGAAGGCAGAACGAAACTATGATGAAGTGATTTTTACGACCCCTGATGGAGAACAGTTCAATCAGCCAATGGCTAACAGTCTTTCTTTGGCTCAAAACCTGATTATCCTTTGCGGACATTTTAAAGGTATTGATTATCGTATCCGTGAACATCTGATCACTAAAGAAATCAGTATCGGTGACTATGTATTGACAGGAGGTGAACTAGCAGCAGCAGTCATGGCAGATGCAATTGTCCGTATTATCCCTGGAGTGATTTCAGATGAACAATCTGCACTTTCCGACTCCTTCCAGGACAATCTGCTGGCAGCCCCTGTCTACACTCGTCCTGCCGACTATAAAGGCTGGAAAGTACCCGATATTTTATTATCCGGCCATGAAGCAAAAATAAAAGAATGGGAACTACAGCAATCTTTAGAACGCACCCGGAAACTTCGTCCTGACTTACTAGAAGACTAATGAATATATGTAAATAAAAACGACGGCAAGAAATTCAAGAAATCTTACCGTCGTTTTTATTTATCTTCTATAAGAAAGACAAATCTGCTATTTTACTCTTCGGCCTAAATATCTTTTTCATCTATCATTCCCGTTAACGATTTTATTAGGCAAACTTTGGATAGCAAAATAACATTTTTCTTTCAGTTTCTATACGAAGGGTTATTGTATGTTTTCAATTATACCTCAAGTGCACCAATTATCTCTTTAACAGACTTACATCCGTGTCTCTCTAAGTAATCATTTATACCATCTTCAACTTTAATGGTAACAGCCGGATCTATGAAATTTGCTGTACCAATCTGGATAGCAGATGCACCAGCAAGCATGAACTCAACAGCATCTTTCCAGTTCATAATCCCCCCTAATCCTATGACAGGAATATTTACCGATTTCGCAACTTGCCAAACCATACGTAAAGCGATCGGTTTCACAGCAGCACCGGACATTCCCCCTGTTACAGTTGACAGAATAGGGCGCTTACGCTCCGCATCAATAGCCATTCCTAGCAATGTATTGATTAATGATACACTATCTGCACCACTTTCTTCTGCTGCGCGGGCTATTTCTGTTATATCGGTAACGTTCGGAGAGAGTTTAACGATAAGTGTCTTTTTGTAAGCAGCACGCACTGCTTTTACCACTTCTGAAGCACCTTTTGCTGACACACCAAAAGCCATACCTCCTTGTTTTACATTAGGGCACGAGATATTCAATTCTATAGCAGGAATTTTGTCAAGTTCATTAATAATCTCTGCAGTTTTCACATAATCCTCAATAGCAGACCCGGATACATTTACAATCATATTCGTCTGAATATCCTTTATACGGGGATATATCTGTTCAACAAAGTAATCAACACCCTTATTTTGCAGTCCTACAGCGTTTAACATACCAGAAGGAGTCTCTGCCATACGAGGATATGGATTACCTTCACGTTTGTGAAGAGTAGTACCTTTTACAATAATACCGCCTATTCGCGCTATATCAATGAAATCTGAGAACTCTTCACCATATCCAAATGTACCAGATGCTGTCATCACCGGATTCTTCATCTGTAATTCACCTATATTTACACTCAAATCTGCCATAGTAGTTTATTTATATTAAAAACAGGACCTTCTTTACATACACACAAATGTCCTTCTGTCGTATTTTCCACACAACAGAGGCATGCTCCGATTCCACAAGCCATTGTGTTTTCTAAAGAGACTTCACATTCTATCTGATTACTTTTGGCATATTTTGCCACAGCCATCATCATTGGTTTAGGCCCGCAAGTATAAATCTGCTCAAAACGTACCTGATTTAATATAGAATGCTGAGTGACATACCCTCTTTCTCCGTGACTTCCGTCTTCTGTGGTAGTATACACCTCGCCATACTTAGCGAATTCTTCCAGTTGCAGCAGATCTTTATCACTGCGGGCACCCAAAAGAAAGGTAGGCTTATGACCATTTTTCGCCAATTGCTCACCTAAATATAACATAGGAGCTGTTCCGACACCTCCACCTACTAATAGAAGCTTATCTGAAGGCTTTTGAGGTATTGTATAGCCATTTCCCAAAGGAAGTACTACATTGATCACATCGCCCGGATTTACTTCTCCTAAACGTCTTGTTCCATCTCCAATCAATTGAATAAGAAACCATACCTCGTTTTGTCGCTTGTCTACAAAATTAATAGAAATAGGACGGCGTAAAAAAGTGGTTAATGAACCGTCCACCCGAAGCTCAGCAAACTGCCCCGGCAACATTTCGGGCAGTAATGACTGAGAAGTCAATTTCAGCAACACATAGTTTGCATTCAATCTAATATTCTCAGTGACTGTCAGATCTAAAATAAATTTCTTCATGTATGGATATAAAAGTATAAATTCGTATTCCGGATGCAAAGATACAGGAATTTGCTCAAACCACCGATTTTACCTCTCATTTTTCAGGTCGAAAGGTTTCATAAGTATTATCATCAAAAAAGATTCTTATTTCAGTGATTTTTCTGGCAGGCTTTTCTATATACCTAATCTCCTGTTTTACAATCTCTTTGGGTGCATTTTCAGTACTTCTTAATGGCATTTCCTTGCGATTTTCCGGATTGAACGGCTCTTTGGACGAATTTACAGGATTCTCATCAAATAAAGAAGGCTGATAATCGCCACTGGAAGAAACTATAGAAGCATCTTCTACAGAAGCTATCATTTCACCTTTACCATAAAGCAGCCATTCAAGATTTACATAACTATAAGTCTGATGTACCTTCATTACAACCTCCAAGCTTGGTTTATTCCGATCATTCAAAATATGTGAGAGAGTGGACTGCTGAACTCCAATTGTCTCAGCAAAAACCCTGGGAGGAACTTTTTCTCTCTCCATTATCATTCTAATTCTGTCTTTTATTTCCATACAGCCTTTTCTTGTTACAATTGTATGTATTAAACATAGATTTCACAGAAATATCAACTATCTCTATGAATATACAAAGGTAAATATTACAAATCACAAATGCAAATTACAATTATAAAAATATTAATATCACAAAAGTATGCACATTATTACAAATGGAATATCACTCTTGTAAAACATGAAAAAACATACAAAAACAACTAATATATAAGATTTAATAAAGCCCAATAATCAACTGATAAACAGTCGTATAACAAACAAAACCAAGGAGATGCACAAGAATTTCACAAAAATATAAGCCAATCAAATCACCTTTTTAGAGTAATAATTTAGAAATAGATGATATTTATATGATATACAATAATATAGTAGTATAAAGATAGAATGTTAACCGCCCTCCTATTACATCTATACACACATTATTATTAATGTAAATTACTGCATTTACTTTTGTACTCAGCATCGTATAATAACATTTGTATCGCGTTCACGAATATAAAATTCACAAACAAACAAATACGTTTATACAAAAGTAAATTTCAATAGTTGCAACAGCAATAAATCAAGGGATAAAATACGCCATTTACTTATGTATATTAAGAACTACTCAAATCTTCCTTTACATTTACCTCTGATCTAGCTCACAAATAGCAAATCCTTGCCATATTTCTGCATATTCGGTCGATTGATGATTTTTTTTCGATTCTAGAAGCATTATTTTCACAATAACAATCTATACTACAGCGGATTAAGCTCATTTTATCAATATCAAAATTTAGACTAACTAGGAAAAACATAGTAAAACACCTCAATTATTTTCCCGAATTATCAAAATGACATTTTATAAGTTTAGGAGAAAGAAGAGTCTCCCTCTATTTTATATAAAATCTATCTATGCCAATATGGTTTTCCATTCTATATTATAGTCTGAACGAAATCCGATTTTTTCAATTCTAAAAAATGATTATAGTATAAACTAAATAAGAGAAATACTGCTAAAAGAGAATTTAAATAGAGAAAGTGAAATTATTCAGATTCCTTTTCATGAATAAAAAATAAAGAGAAAAGAATAACTGATTCATTGTAAAATATTCACCTTAAAAAAGAGATTTGACTATGAGCTTAACCAAGTATTATTTGAAGCATACAAAAAAGGCATATACTTAATCTGCTTTACAGTAAAAGTATATGCCTTTTATTTATTAGAATATTCAGTTTCGCTAATGCAAAATTTTAAACACTAATTCACGAAGAATATCTCCGTCGGACATTGAACTGTTCTTCACTCCTTTTGATTTAGCATCAGCATATCGTATTTCACCAACAATCTGCATTGTCTTCACTCCACTATATTTGCGCATCGCAACAGCATAATCCCGAGCTTGCCAAGGAGTTCTTAATCCCAGCATATTGGCAATTCCCTGCTCCGACTTATCAGGTGCATAATACGCCAACATCAAGTTCGAATAAAAGCTGAACAACAGAGACAATGTCATTTGAATTGGATTCGTTTTTGGATTTTCCTCAAAGTATTTTATTATTTTATTTGCTTTCAGAATATCCTTTTCAACCAGAGCGCTTCGTAATTCAAAGTTATTATAATCTTTGCTTATGCCTATATTCTTCTCGATTTGTTCGGGAGTTACACGTTTCTGCCCCACAGGTAAAGTGATAATCAGCTTTTCCAATTCACCCGTCAAACGGCTTAAATCCGAGCCGACAAAATCAGCCAGCATAGCCGTTGCCTTGGGTTCCACATCTACTCCTTTCCGCTTCATATAAGAAGCAATGAAAGCTGGAAGCTGAGCATCTTTTATCTTCTTGGATTCAAACAGCACACCGGTCTTTTCTACTTCAGCAGCCAGTTTCTTTCTACGGTCCAACGTTCCGTGCTTATGACATATCACCAAAATAGTGGAATGAAGCGGTTTCTGAAGATAGTACGATAATTCTTCGATGTTTCGGACTGCTTGTGCCTCCTTGACTACTACTACCTGATGTTCAGACATCATAGGATAGCGTTTTGCAGCATTTATGATAGTCGCTACATCCACATCAGCCCCGTACACTACAGTCAGATTGAACTCTTTTTCCGTTTCGTTCAACACATTATCGGTAATGTAATCGGCAATTAAATCGATATAATACGATTCTTCCCCCATCAAATAGTAGATGGGACGATACTGCTTCGCCCTCAGTTCTTTGAGGATATCATCACAGGTCAGTTCTTGTTTTGCCATATATATTTTTAGAAAGGCCGGTGGTTACCAGTCGAATTTCAAGTGTTTTACAGTTTTCTTTGCATCAATAATCATGCGCAAAGAAGCAATGCCTATCTCGACATGCTCTTCCACATAATTCTTGGTGACCAAATTATCACTTTTATCTGTCTTCACTCCATCCGGAGTCATAGGTTGATCGGACACTAGCAATAAAGCGCCTGTTGGAATGTGGTTGGCAAAACCGCAACTGAACAAAGTAGCCGTTTCCATATCTACTGCCATTGCCCGGGTTTTTTTCAGATATTCCTTAAATACTTCATCATGTTCCCAGATACGGCGGTTAGTAGTGTAGACAGTACCCGTCCAATAATCGCGGCCATAGTCACGAATTGACGAAGAAACGGCACGCTGCAACATAAACGCAGGTAAAGCAGGAACTTCAGGTGGAAAATAATCATTGGATGTTCCTTCACCACGAATAGCAGCAATAGGAAGAATTAAATCGCCAATCTGATTTTTCTTGTCGATGCCGCCACATTTCCCCAAAAACAGGCAGGCTTTCGGACGAATAGCTCCCAATAAATCCATGATAATGGCAGCATTAGGGCTACCCATACCGAAGTTAATCATTGTAATGCCCTCGGCTGTAGCAGAAATCATATTGGCATCTCTACCCAAAATAGGAACATCAAATTGATTTGCGAAAATCTCTACGTACTTGTTGAAGTTAGTCAACAGAATATACTCTCCAAAATCTTCCAGGTTACGTTTTGTGTAACGGGGTAGCCAATTAGCTACGATTTCTTCTTTCGTTTTCATAATTATCTATTAAATTTGTGGTTCCAATAATAGAAACCGTTATTTAACTTACAAAAATAATAAATGTTATCGTTAAACCTACCAGTATTCGACACTAAAATAAACGTACGAAACGGAAAAAATGTAATTTTCGACGTGATTCGCAAACGATATGTCGCGCTTACCCCCGAAGAATGGGTACGTCAACACTTTGTTCACTTTCTTATTGCACACAAAGGATATCCGAGCGCGCTGCTTGCCAACGAGGTAATGGTCAAGCTGA
This sequence comes from Bacteroides faecis, assembly GCF_020091505.1. Lineage (NCBI taxonomy): Bacteria > Pseudomonadati > Bacteroidota > Bacteroidia > Bacteroidales > Bacteroidaceae > Bacteroides > Bacteroides faecis. The sequence goes on from NZ_CP081916.1 coordinate 4,157,898, forward strand.
ACGGTACAACCAAAAGATGTGATACCGTGCTTTACCGGAGAGATCTGTCAGCGCGAATGATCGTAGAATACAAAGCCCCGCACATCGAAATCACACAAGCCGTATTCGATCAGATAACCCGCTATAATATGGTGTTGAAAGTTGATTATCTGATAGTAAGCAACGGAATGCAACATTATTGTTGCCGGATAGATTATGCACATCAGAGTTATACCTTTCTTCAGGATATTCCCGATTATAACATCCTATAAAAATGGTGTCACTATGTGCTTGGGATACTGACACTATACCAGACACATAGTATCAGTATCCCAAGCACATAGTGACACCATAATATTATTGATTTCAGATACGTTGCAAACGATATTCTATTTTTACATATTCGTATCTTTTTTCACATCATTATCCTTCTTCTTACTAAATCTTTCCTGCAATTTCTGCATCAATTCATAGAAGTTAGGAATATAAATCGTCGCTAATAAAGTATTCATTGCCATACCGAAAACGACCGCAGTCCCCAATGCTATACGACTCTGTGCACCGGCTCCGGCAGCGAAAAGCAAAGGCATCACCCCTAATACAAAAGCAAAAGAAGTCATCAGAATCGGGCGCAAACGAACATGTCCAGCTTCGTATGCCGCCTCACGAATAGAGTTTCCTTCGGCACGAAAATCACGGGCAAATTCTACAATCAGAATACCGTTTTTGGCCGAAAGTGCAACAAGCAGGATAATACCAATTTGTGTATAGACACTGACCGGAGTCCCCATGATCAGACAGCCTATCATCGCTCCCAGCAGAGCTACAGGCAACCCGATAACAGCAGCTACCGGACTGGTCCAGCTTTCATACTGCGCAGCCAGAACCAAGAAAGCTACAATTAAAGCCATAACCAAAACAACAGTAGTAGTATTTCCCGCCTGCGTTTCCTGATAGGCAACCGATGTCCATTCATAACCAAATTCGTCTCCCAACTGTTCTTTGAACAAAGCTTCCATTTCTTGAATAGCCTGTCCTGAGCTACTGCCGGGAGCTACGTTACAGGTCAGAGCAGCTGTCGAATACATATTGTAACGATTGATCTGATCCTGCCCCAACCGTTCTTCCACTTTGGTAAAGGAAGAAAGAGGCACCATCTCTCCTGCCGAGTTGGCAACACTTAGTTTTAAAACGTCATCAATAACCCGTTGCGCCTGGTCACGTGCTTCTATTTTCACTTGATAAATGTGGCCAAATTCAACAAAATCATTCACGTATGCCGCACCCATATAGTAACTTAATGTCGAGAATACATCATTTAGGGCAATACCCATGAATTGCACTTTATCACGGTCGATATTCAAGAAGTATTGCGGAACATTTGCCTGGTACTGGCTGGATACAGAAGCCAAAGCCGGTTTGGAATGATAAGAAGCAAGCAGCGAGTTAATAGCCTGTTGCATTTCCGTCGGCCCTAAATTTCTCCGGTCCTCCAGCTGAAGTTGCAAACCACCGGAGGTACCCAAACCGGGAATAGCCGGAGGTACCATAGCAAATGCCTGGCCAGCCTGGATTTCCATATACGCTTCCCCATTAAAACGGTCGACAACGACAGCAGCCGTATGCTCCTTCCCTTTCCTTTCATCCCAGTTTTTCAGAACAACAAAATAGGTAGCGGAATTGCTCTGCTCACCTCCTCCCATTACGGAAAAACCGGAGATTCCAATATAATTCTCCACTTCCGGATAAGAATCCAAAATAGCATTGATTTTATCCCCGACAGCTTGCGTACGCTCCAGACTGGCTGCCGGAGGGAGCTGAACAACAGCTATAAAATAACCATCATCTTCATCCGGAATAAATGTCGACGGCCAACGCATAAAGAGTATGATGGCAATAACCGTCAAAACAGCAAAAGACACAAAAGAAATGACCGGGCGCTGGAGCAACCACTTCACCGTGCTGTCATACACTCCCTGCGTTTTATCATACGCTTTATTGAATCCCTTGTATATAAAGAAATTAGATGGTTTGCTCTTTTCCAAAAACAACGCACAGAGAGCAGGTGTCAGTGTCAATGAGTTAAAACCACTCAATACTGTGGAAGCAGCAATTGTCAATGCAAATTGCTTATACAACTGACCGGAAATTCCGCTGATCATCATCGTCGGAATAAATACAGCAAGCAGCACAAGCACCACTCCGACAATCGGTCCTGTAATTTCTCCCATGGCTTTCGTTACTGCTTCACGAGTCGAATATTGTCCGGTTTCCAATAATCTCGAAGCATTTTCAACCACCACTATGGCATCATCCACAACAATGGCAACTGCCAGAATCAATCCGAACAAAGTAAGCGTATTGATGGAAAAACCAAATGCTGCCATGACTGCCAGCGTACCGATTAATGATACAGGAATGGTGATACAAGGAATAATAACCGCTCTCCAGTTCTGCAAAAACAAGAAAATTACCAGTACCACAAGCAGTGTTGTTTCAAAGAATGTCACCATTACCTCATCAATAGAGGCATGAATTACATCCGTTGTATCCAAGGTTACGTTATAGGCAATTCCTGCGGGAAAACTAGCTGCCATTTCCTCCATTTTTGCCTTCACCCCTTTTGAAACGTCCAGCGAATTGGAACCCGGTTGCTGATAGATAGCAATAGCTGCGGTAGGCTTACCTTTCAACCGGGATACTACATTATAAGAAGCAGATCCCAAATCTATTCGCGCAATATCTTTGAGACGAAGCATTGCCCCATCCTGTTCCCGACGAATGATAATATTTCCAAATTGCTCCGGAGAAGTAAGTCGTCCCTGTACATTAAGCGTATATTGAAAAGCGTTTTTATTGTCCTTTCCAATAGGTTGACCGATATAACCGGCAGACACCTCCATATTCTGAGATTGGATAGACTGATACACTTGTGCCGGAGAGATGTTCCGGATACGCATGGCTTCAGGGTCCAGCCAGATACGCATGGAGTAATCACCCGCTCCCATGACATTAACAGCCCCTACACCCGGCACACGCGATAACTGATCGACTAAATTCAGTTTTGCATAGTTAGTCAGATAAAGACTGTTGTAAACGGAATCCTGCGAAGTCATTGTCAAAAACATGACGATATTGGAAGACTGTTTCTGCACCGTTACTCCCTGCACCACTACAGGCTCCGGCAGGGAGGACTGTGCAACACTTACCCTGTTCTGGACTTGCACGGTAGCCATATCAATATCTGTACCGACGGCAAATGTTATTGTCAACGAATATGCTCCCGAAGAGGAAGAATTTGAAGACATATAAAGCATACCGTCCACCCCATTCACCTGCTGTTCGATGGGAAGCCCTACCGTTTGGGCTACAGTTTCGGCATTTGCACCGGGATAGACAGCCGACACTTGTACTGTCGGAGGCGTTATCTCCGGAAATTGCGCCACAGGTAATATATTGAGCGCGATCAAACCGGCTACCACAATGAGCAGGGCAAGTACGGTAGCAAAGATTGGTCGGTTAATGAAAAACTTAGAAAACATAATATATAAGTTTACGATTAATATTTAGTTAAGGACAAATAGTTACTTGCCTACACCGTTCGGGGAAAACCAACAAACCGATCATATCAAGGTATCGGCTTTATCTTCATTCCATCCCTGACTTTCATCAGAGCTTCGGTTACATATCGTTCCTGAGGTGAAAGTCCTCCCAATACTTGGCGTAAGGTATCATTAATCAATTGTCCTACCTCAATATGCCGATAACGTACTATATCCGAATCATTAACAGCATACAGGAATTTACCGAGCTGATCGGTTCCGATTGAAGCCTCTTTCACAAGAACTGCATGATCAGCCTCTCCATAAGGCAATGTAATGCTGACGTACAATCCGCTTTTCAATACCCCCTGCGGATTGTCAAAGTTGGCACGAACCATCAAAGTTCCTGTATTCAAATCCACGTTCGGTGACAGATAATCCAGTGTTGCCGGATAAGTTTCAGCCCCCTCTTTCCCCAACTGAACCATAATCTTCTGCGGGAGGCTCTTCGCCGATTGCTGATTATTCATAGACATCTCCAGCCATTGATTATCAGCGACATTAAAATACGCGTACATCTGGTCGTCCTTATAAATAGTGGCCAATGTGACCGGTTGCAAAGAACCGCCTACATAGCTGCCGACATCGACTGTCGATTTACTGATTGTCCCGTCAAAAGGAGCACGGACATAGCAATACCCTAAATTTGTACGTGCTGTACTTAAAGCAGCTTCCGCATTGCTGACAGCCGCTACCCCCTCTTTCACAGACGATTCCGACTGCAACACTTGTATCTTACTCACAGCATCACTCTTCACCGCCTCTTTCATCCGGCTATAATTATTACGAGCGTATTCCAGCTGCGCCTGAGCTGTTTTCAGTTCAGCTTCCGCCTGCGCCACTTTATCATTATATAAGGCAGGCTCTATTACAAACAGCAGTTGCCCCTTTTTTACCCGTCCGCCCGGTGTGTAAGAAACAGACTGTAATGTTCCGTTCACTCTGGCTACAAGATTTACAGTCTTCTCCGTCGTCAGATAGCCCGGATAATCTTTCGTCAAAGTGATATCCTTCACTATAGGTTTCGCTACGCTAATTGCCGGCGTCGGCATTCCCTTCATTGCCCCGGCGTTTTTTTTCTCCTTGCAACCAGTCAATACCGACAATACAAGAAAAATATACATTAGTTTTTTCATATCCGTTAGGTTATATTTTATTTATAGATTCTTTTATTCTCTCCAACCGCCTCCCAGTGCTTTATAAAGATTTATCAGTTGCAGTAACGAGCTTCCCTGCGCCTGTACCAATTGATTCTCATAAGATAACAGAGACCGCTGTGCATCAAGCACATTCTGGAAAGGAGAAAGTCCTTGTTTATAAAGTTCTAGTGAAAGCTTCAAGGTTTCGACACCCTGATTACGTACTTCCCGCAAAGCTACAATCTGCTTGATCGAATTCCGGTAGGAGTTCATGGCATTATCCGTTTCTTGTACTGCAGTCAGAACCGTCTGATTAAATTGATTGATAGATTCATCCAACTGCGCCTTCGCCAGTCTTGTTGCATTTACCAGTTGCCCCCCGCTAAAGATTGTCCAGCTCAATGAAGGAGCAATCTCATAAGTCATACTTTTGCTTTTCACCAGATCATTCAAATCACGGGCTGCATATCCAAACGAACCTTTCAGAAAGACCTTCGGCAACCAATCGGATTTGGATGCGCCGAGCAATGCGGCCTGAGCATTCACACTTCTCTCCGCACCTCGTATATCCGGTCTTCTCAGTAACAAATCAACCGGCATACCCACCCCTATCGGTTCCATGTAATCAGGCAAGGTTCCGGTGATTTCCAATACAGGGCGTATTTCCTGCGGATACATCCCCAACAAAACAGCCAGTGTCGTAATATATTGATTGATACCTGCTTCCAATTGTGGTATGGAGGCTTTGGTACTGTACAAAACAGATTTGGCCTGTGCTACATCCAGTTTGGCAACAAGTCCGGTATTATAACGTACTTCCGTGATTTTCAAAACTTCTTCCTGCGAAGCAACATTCTTATTTACCACTTCAAGTTCCTGTTGCAATTCCCGCAGGTTAATATAGGCTGAGGCTACTTCTGCTGCCATAGACACCATAACCGCTGCATACTCTTCTTTACTGGCAGCAAAGTTTTCTTTTTGTGCTTTTACCCGCTTGCGGATACTGCCGAAGACATCGATTTCCCAGCTCATACTAACTGCAGCATCATAATAATGCTCGGTAGATTGAGGTAAACTACTGGTATTTCCACTGGTTTCCTGTCGGGTCCACCCGGCATTCAGTCCGATAGATGGAAAGAAATTTCCGCGCTCTGCCCAAAGGTTGGCACGTGCGGCGGCTATACGGTTAATAGCCATTGCTACGGAGTAATTTCGGTCTACTGCCAAAGCAATCAAAGAGTCCAGCTTGGTGTCCTGAAAAGACTTCCACCAGTGATCGTCCACCGGAAGAGTCTGTTGAAACACTGTTCCACTCTCTTCCCATTCTTTAGGAAGAGGAGTATTCAAATAGCGGTTCACTGTTTGTCCAACCGCAGTTACAGTCGAAAGAAACAAAAGGAGTGATACACTCCACGCTCGTACATTCATATTCAGTTCAGGTTTTTATGAAATGAAAAGATAACAATTCAAGGTTAGGTTTGTTTAGAGGGGCAGTAAAGTTAGAAGAAACAAAAAAAGCCCCGCACAAATGCGGAGCTTTCGAATATAGATTCAAACTTAGTATCTTATTCAGCTGTTTTTCTTCTGATTGCTCTTTTGGTAGTAGTAGCCGGAGCTTCCTCTACTTTATGTTCAATCTGTATACCAGCCAATTCCGGGTCGATCATGATACGTCCGCAATATTCGCAAACGATCACTTTCTTACGAGAACGGATATCCAGTTGTCTCTGAGGCGGAATCTTGTTAAAGCAACCGCCACATGCGTCACGCTGTACATATACAACACCCAATCCATTGCGAGAGTTCTTACGGATACGTTTGAACGACTGCAACAAACGCGGTTCGATCTTAGTTTCCAGATCTTTAGCTTTATCTCTCAGTTTTTCTTCTTCCTGTTTGGTTTCAGAGATAATTTCGTCCAGTTCACTCTTCTTCTGTTCGAGGTCTTTCTGTCTTTCACTGAGTATTTGTTCGTTCTTAACTACTTCAGCTTCTTTCTCTTCTCTGTCTGCGCTGAACTCTTTGATTCTCTTTTCGCAAAGTTCGATTTCCAGACTCTGGAATTCGATTTCCTTTGTCAGGAAATCATATTCACGGTTGTTGCGGACGTTGTCTTGTTGTGACTTATATTTTTCTACTGAAGCCCTTGCCGTTTCAATTTCTACTCTCTTGCCTGCAATAGCAGATTTCAGTTCATCCACTTCAGCTTTGATTTTGTCGATACGGGTACTCAAACCAGCGATTTCATCTTCAAGGTCCTGCACTTCCAATGGAAGTTCACCTCTCAATGTCTTGATTTCATCAATTTTAGACAACATAGTTTGCAGTTGGAACAGTGTTTTCAACTTCTGTTCTACCGTCAACTCAGTCGGATCTTTTTTTGCTTCTCTAGCCATTTTACTTATAAATATTTTATGGGATTCGTATTTATTTTACTCAATTGGAGCGCAAAATTAGGAAATAAATCCCGGATTATGGAATAAAAAATTTCTTTTGTATATTGTTCGCTTTCGTAATGACCGATTTCTGCCATCAGGATATCTCCTTCGTGGCCAAAATAATCATGATACTTAATTTCACCTGTAATAAAAACATCAGCTCCCGACCGGATGGCCTGTGAGAGCAAGAATGCTCCTGCACCCCCACACAATGCCACTTTCCGTATTTCCCTGCCTGTCAGTTTATTATGACGCAGGCATCCTACTTCAAACGTTTTCTTTATACGTTTCAGGAATTCCAGTTCCGTCTCCGGCTCTTCCAGTTCGCCAACAATTCCCGATCCTGCCTGTGTCCAGTCATTTTGCAACAGATACAAGTCGAATGCAGGTTCTTCATAAGGATGAACAGACAACAGCGTTCTGATTACTTCTGACTTTTTGAATACAGGAAGAATGGTTTCTATTCTCACCTCTCCTTCGCGATGAAGCTCCCCTATTGTTCCACAGAAAGGATGTGTTCCTTCTTTGGCACGGAATGTTCCTTCACCTTCCAGATTGTAGCTGCATGAGTCATAATTGCCGATATTGCCGCAACCGGCAGCAAAAAGTGCATTTCTTACCATATCAGCCTGAGCGGCAGGAACAAAAGTCACCAGCTTCATCAGGCTATTTTCCTTCGGCTCAAGAACTTTCAAGTCTTTCAGCCCGATCTTTTCGGCTATCTTATAATTCACCCCACCCTGTGCATTGTCAAGATTGGTATGTGCTGAATAGATCACAATATCATTCTTTATTGCTTTCAGTATACAGCGTTCCACATAATCTTTGCCGGTAATGGATTTATAACCTTTAAATATTAAAGGATGATGCGATATGACGAGATTGTATCCCAACGCGATAGCTTCATCCAACACAGCTTCGGTAACGTCAAGACACAACAAAGCCCCTGTTGCTTCCGCATCTGTCAATCCGATTTGCAGGCCGGCATTATCAAAACCGTCTTGCAATGGCAGAGGCGCGAATCGTTCAAGGGCGCTTACTATTTCCTTAATTTTCATTATTTAGAGAAAATTTGGTTGCAAATATAGCAAATAAAATAGGAATAAACTCCTATGTTATCGTTTTTTTAGTAAATTTGTCGCATATCCTTTAATTTAGAACACGATGAAAACAATTCTATCCTGCTGTTTAGTAATTATTTTGGCTGTTTCCTGTCAAATGAAACAGAAACAGAATCAGAATTCCGATGATTCCATCGCTGAAAACATGAGCGTTGATGGTACGGAAACTTGCATAGTAGATACGGTAAAAGCTACCGCTATCTTTTGGATAGACAAAGCAGAAGCCAAGCATTGCAAAGATTCGGGGCTCCGTACGATTAAAGCGAAAGTATTTATTCACGAAGATGGAAAGGTTGAGTTTGAGTCTTTCGTCAAAAAGCAATCCATTGGTTTAGAAAAGTATATACGCCATCATCTTGATAAATTCCAAATTTCAGAACGGATGTTGAAAAGCGGATATATACAGCCAGGAGAACAATTCGTTCAGCTTCGCTGCATGCGGGAGAAGCTGAAAGGAAAGTAACCACTCACCAGATTTCTTTTGGGAAGCGAATCTCCTTTTATTTGTGAAACTTCATCTGCACCTTATTTTTCAGTGCATATCGCTCATCCACGACTTTGTTTGTAGGAAAGAAAGTGAAAATAAGACGCCACTCTCCTTCTGTATAGACAAATTTGCGACCGCTTGCACCACGAAGAATTGCCCGGTATTTCTCCCATAAGAAGGTCTCGATACGTTCCGGCATTTCATTTCCAATTGCCGGGAACTCCACGGTAATGAAAAAATGCGGGATGGACAGTTCTGCTACTTTTTGGAATATCCGGTCAATGATTGTCATTTCTTCGTTTCTTTCGTTACTTCCAACAGTTTCCCGTATGCATCAAAGGAGCGTCGGGAAGCCAGTGAAATGGTTATCATCAGTGATAACATAGATGCCGTAAAGGTGATTACCATGATCATCATCTGATATTTAATCGCTACATTCGGACTACTGCCTCCCAGAATCTGTCCGATCATCGTACCCGGAAGAGCGACCAGTCCCATCACTGCAATATTCGCGATCAAAGGGCTGAACGACTTGATAATAGCTTGTTTTATAAAGGGAGCCTGAGCTTCCTGCCGTGTGGCACCGTTCCCCAATAAATAGCGATACAACTGCTGTTCCCGTTTCAATCCGCTATAATAGGTATTCAATGCGATCACATTACTCGAAAGCATATTTCCCATTAAAATTCCAAATACCGGAATAAAGTATTGAGCGCTGAATATGTTATCCAGCTGGAGGACAATACCGATAAAATACAATCCCACCACTACCACACTGCAAAAAAAGCCTACCGAGATAGGGATCAGCAGAATGCTCCGTTTCAGTTGAGTACGTACCAGTGCTGTCTGCCCGGCAACGAATATCATAATAATCACCCAAAGGAAATTGATCCAAGGATTATTCCATAAGAAAAGATATTTCAGATAGATGCCGATAAAAAACAACTGGACAATCATTCGAAGCGTACCTGTCACAGCAGGTTTCAGCAAACCGGTCCTGAATTTCCAGAGATAAAAGAATGGAATGGCAAGCAAAAGCAGGCCGATAAACAAATTATAGTATGATATGTCGATGGTTCCCAAAATAAATCCCCTTTATGCTAGTATTAAATTTCGTTTATAGTTCTATTAAATAATGACAGCCCGAAGCAAAGTCTTTATCGTGGGATACAGCTAATACAGCCGCCCCCTTCTCTGCCTGCCGCCGGAAGAAAGCCAGCACTTTGTCCGTTGATCCGGCATCCAATGCCGATGTCGGTTCATCAATAATAATCAAAGGCTTGTTGAGCATGGCAGCTACCGCCAACATGATACGCTGCCGTTGGCCACCAGAGACTTCATTCACCCTCTTCGCATATAAATCATGCTCCAGTCCCAACTCATCAAAATAATCATAAAGCCTCTCTTCCGAGAAAGGAGCAGAACGATTAATTTTCAGGTCAAACGGAAGAGCCACCATTTCCTTTACCCATTCAAAGGGTAAAGCCAATTCCTGTGGAATCCATGCAATCTGCCGGCGGACTATATCAATCGTTGATTTGTCCAGCAAGGTATCCCCTACTTTGATAGTCCCTTCCTTCAAAGGAACAAAACCCATCACCGCATTCAGCAATGAAGTCTTTCCGCAACCGGACTGTCCTACAATACAGGCCGTTTCTCCCCTCTCCAGATTCAGATTTAACCCGGAGAAAAGCACTTCTGTCCCAAAAGCGATACAAGCATTGTTGATATGTAGCATGGTGTTTTCAATTCTTTCTTTCCGGCAAAGGTACTATTTTCTTGAAAAACGTTATCTTTGCCTCACTAATTAATTCGAGAAAAGTTATGATACTGAATGAAAGAGATGCCCGTCACGAGCATATATTACAGGTAGCACGCCAGATGATGACCGCCGCACGTACTGCTCCGAAAGGGAAAGGAATAGATGTCATTGAAGTGGCTTTGATCACGGATGAAGAAATCAAACTGCTGTCGGACAAAATGATAGCTATGGTAGAAGAACACGGCATGAAGTTTTTCCTTCGGGATGCCGACAACATCCTGAGTGCCGAATGTGTTGTACTGATAGGTACACGCGAACAAGCGCAAGGATTGAATTGCGGACATTGCGGATTTGCGACATGTGCCGGACGTACGGAAGACGTCCCCTGCGCATTGAACAGCATCGATGTAGGCATCGCCATCGGTTCCGCCTGTGCCACAGCAGCCGATATGCGTGTAGACACACGTGTCATGTTCTCAGCCGGACTGGCAGCACAACGCCTTCATTGGCTGAAAGACTGCAAGATGGTTATGGCCATTCCGGTAAGTGCGTCTTCAAAGAATCCGTTCTTCGACCGGAAACCGAAACAGGAAGCTAAAGCATAACAGATGTGTCAAAAGGATGATACATCCTCATTTTATAAACTGATTTTATAACTAAATAGATTATAATCTAATGGGAATCATGGTTGGACTTCCCAGCCCCAGCGGCTCGGAAAAAGATTTGCAATTGAACTTTGGTAAGAATATGACTGTACAGGTAGAGATGAGAGCACCTCATCTGCCTGCCGAATGGCACTTGCAAAGCGGCATACAGCTGACATGGCCGCATGCCGGTACAGATTGGGCCTATATGCTGACAGAAGTACAAGAATGCTTTGTAAACATTGCCAAAGAAATAGCAAAGCGTGAGTTATTATTAATTGTGACTCCTGAGCCCGAAGAGGTTAGGAAGCAGATTGCCTCTACCGTAAACATGGACAATGTACGCTTTCTGAAATGCGAAACGAACGATACATGGGCACGCGACCACGGAGCTATCACCATGATAGATACCGGCAACCCTTCCCTGCTCGACTTTACCTTCAATGGCTGGGGATTGAAATTTGCCTCCGAGCTGGACAATCTGATCACCGGACAGGCCGTAAAAGCCGGAGCTCTGAGAGGTCAGTATATCGACTGCCTGGACTTCGTTCTTGAAGGAGGCTCTATCGAAAGTGACGGCATGGGCACACTGCTTACCACCACCGAATGCCTGCTCTCTCCCAACCGGAACGGAAAACTGAATCAGGTAGAAATAGAAGAATACCTCAAATCAACTTTCCATCTGCAAAAAGTGCTTTGGCTGGATCACGGCTATCTGGCCGGCGACGATACCGACAGTCACGTCGATACCTTAGCGCGTTTCTGTTCCACAGACACCATTGCCTACGTAAAATGTGACAACAAAGAAGACGAGCATTATGAAGCATTGCGTGCCATGGAGGAACAATTAAAAACATTCCGTACATTGGCAGGAGAACCCTACCGCCTGCTGGCGTTGCCAATGGCAGACAAGATAGAAGAAGACGGTGAACGGCTGCCTGCCACCTATGCCAATTTCCTGATTATGAATGATGCCATCCTTTACCCTACTTATCAGCAGCCGGATCATGACCGGAAAGCGGCAGAAGTATTGCAGCAGGCATTCCCTGAACACGAAATCATCGGGATTGACTGCCGGGCATTAATCAAACAGCACGGTTCCCTGCATTGTGTTACGATGCAATATCCGTTAGGCGTTATCCTATAACGGACTTTTCAGTCAATCAGCATATTAATAATTATTCATCATGAGAAAGATAAAAGTAGGATTAATCCAACAATCCAATACCGCAGACATTCGGGTGAACCTGATGAACCTTGCTAAAAGCATTGAAGCGTGTGCCGCTCATGGAGCGCAACTGATCGTGCTGCAGGAGCTGCACAATTCGCTTTATTTCTGTCAGACAGAAAACACCCATCTGTTTGACCTTGCTGAACCTATTCCCGGACCATCCACAGGCTTCTACTCCGAACTGGCAGCTGCCAATAAAGTAGTGCTCGTTGCTTCACTCTTTGAAAAACGTGCGCCGGGACTGTATCACAACACGGCTGTCGTTTTCGACCGCGACGGAAGCATTGCCGGAAAATACCGGAAAATGCACATTCCGGATGATCCGGCCTATTATGAGAAGTTCTATTTTACTCCCGGAGACATCGGTTTCGAACCCATTCAGACTTCCCTGGGGAAACTGGGCGTACTGGTATGCTGGGATCAATGGTATCCGGAAGCTGCCCGACTGATGGCTCTGAAAGGTGCCGAACTTTTGATCTATCCTACCGCCATCGGCTGGGAAAGCAGCGATACGGATGACGAAAAAGCCCGTCAGCTCAATGCATGGATTATCTCCCAGCGTGCTCACGCAGTTGCAAACGGGCTTCCGGTTATCTCCGTCAATCGTGTAGGACATGAATCCGACCCTTCCGGGCAAACCAACGGTATCCAGTTTTGGGGAAACAGTTTCGTAGCCGGACCACAGGGAGAGTTTCTGGCACAGGCAGGCAACGATTGTCCGGAAAATATAGTCGTTGAAATAGACATGGAACGTTCGGAGAACGTCCGCCGTTGGTGGCCCTTCCTCCGCGACCGCCGAATTGATGAATATGACGGGCTGACCAAACGGTTTCTGGATTGAAGAATGACACCATGAACGATAGATAAAACAATACAGAGGTCCGCAAGAGCAGAAGCCTGAACGGCAACTCTTGCGGACCTCCGCACTTATATCCTCTTTTATTGGAAAGTAATCTTCTTATTAGCGATAAAATTAGCGGCCCCGTAGATAAACAATCCCAAGAACTGAGCCAGATACTCATTGACATCCAACCCTTCTACCAACAAAACAAGGAATAAAAACTGCGCAGTGTAAGCTACACCGAAGGCAGAACAGAAAAACAATATTTGTTTCCATACATTGTTCTTCCTCTTTTCTACAGGAAATATCCAATACTTGCACCAGATAAAATTATGAATCTGGGCTATAACATACGCTGTTACGTTAGCTACCATATAGTCTCCTTCGAATGACATTTCTCTCATCATCAGCCACACAACAAGGGCCATGATCAAAGCATTCATCGTTCCGATGACTATAAAGCGAAATATGCGCACCGATTCTTTCATTTCACCACAAGTTCGTCGTTATTCATCCGTATCATGTACTGCTGGATGATTGCTTTCAGTTCATCCTCCATCGACTGCTGCACATCCACCTGTCCCAGAAGATTATGTTCCAACAGTTTATCCGTCTTGAATGCATACATGGCTACGGTGTTCCGGCCATCAAACTGCAATAAATAATCACCTTTAAAGAACTGATAGATTCCATTGATATAGTTGACAGCATAAGTATCCTCGGCAGGCGTATTCAGCAAATCACATCCAAAGGAAACGAAAGGCTTGTCGTACCCTAAATAGCCCAATACGGTAGGCATAATATCAATCTGCTGGGCAATCACGTCTTTGCGGAAACCTTTCAAGTCACTTCCCGGCTGATAAAACACGACAGGAACAGAGAACAATCCGCTCTCCGTCTCATATTCCGGACGTTCCGGAGAGTTTGTATGATCTGCTGTGAAAACGAACAGAGTATTCTTGTACCACGGTTCTTTTGATACCTTTTCGAAGAATAATTTCAAAGCATTGTCCGTATATCCGATACACTGGCGAATAGGTTTGTTTCCTTTCGGGAAAACACCTTCGTATTCCGCCGGAACTGCAAACGGATGATGGGAAGAAAGGCTGAACAGTGCAGCAGCAAAGGGTTGCTGAAAGCCAGACAAGGTATTGCCAAAGAACTGGAAAAACTTCTCATCCCAAATTCCCCAATGGCCGTCAAAATCCTTGTTGTCCGGATTAGCCTCATTATACTCCGTACGACCGAAGTAATGAGTATATCCTGCCGTCCGCGCAAAAGCCTCGAATCCCATGGAACCGTTATCCGCCCCATGAAAGAAAGCGGTATAATATCCTTTTTTACCCAGTTCTCCGCCTATACTGGATACTGTATTCAAGGAAGAAGGCGTCAGAAAGAACGGCTCTATAAACATCGGGATTCCCGATAATACGGAAGGCATTCCATCGATACTTTTCATTCCGTTAGAGAATGAGTATTTAAAAGTCAGCCCTTCAGCCATCAATGAGTCAAGGAAAGGCATATAGCCCTTGTATGTCCCATTGTCCAGTTCTTCATTCAGGAAGCCGCTGTTCTCTTTGCTGAAACTTTCCAGAATAAAGACAACGACATTCAGCGGTCGGAACTGTACACTATCTGCAGGCATGTGCACGGGAGTGTACAAAGCCTCCATTTTCTCTTTATCGAAGTATTGAGGGATGGCAAATGAAGTCTTCCCAAACGTACGGAAGATAGAAAAAGGCGTATTCAGTACGATTCCCGTCTCCATCGGGCGGTCTACATACTTATTGGCGTTGCTGATTGTAATAGGACGAACCATACCGGTAAATCCACCGCGCATTCCGCCGATGCACAAGTACACTCCAAGCGCCAAAGTAAGCAAATGAACGCCATAATAAAGCGGCAGGCGGTCTACCTTTACCGGCTTCGGCTTGCGATACAGCTTGAACAGGGCATACCCGAAGGCAATGGCAAACAGAGTCAGATACCAATGATTCACCAATTCTGTCCCTATAATACCTCCCAGATTCCCCTCATTCTTGAATTCACTGAATACAGACGCGGTCGTTCTCCGATGCGTATATTGGAAATAAACCGTATCCATCAGGTTCATTATAATGACAATCAGGTTGGTTGTCACAAAAATCCCCTTGGTTATCTTCTGATATACCGCATTTTCCTTATAATGCAATGGAATCAGCATCAAGAAGATATACAAAAGATTCGTATAAAGAATAGCTGAAGTATCAAACAGGAATCCTCCTTCAAACATCCTCCAGATTCGTCCGGCAGTAAGATCGGAAAAAGCCTTCAGATTTTCTATCAAAAAGATGACACGACAGAGAATAAAGCACCCCATCACCAATAATAAATTAATTATAAGTGACAGGGTGGTATTATAAAGAGAACGATATTTGTTCATCGTTTACTTATTTTCTTTGATATCAACGATCAGGTTGAGTTCATCAAGTTGAGTCTGATCAATTTCAGAAGGAGCATCCAACATTACATCACGTCCTGAGTTATTTTTCGGGAATGCGATACAGTCGCGGATAGAATCCAGACCAGCGAAAAGAGAAACCCAACGATCGAGTCCGTATGCCAGACCACCGTGAGGAGGTGCACCATACTTAAATGCGTTCATCAGGAAGCCGAACTGAGCCTGTGCCTTCTCCGGAGTGAAGCCCAGAATCTCGAACATTTTGGCTTGCAACTGGGCATCGTGAATACGAATTGATCCTCCACCAACTTCCACACCGTTGACAACCATATCATAAGCATCGGCACGTACGGCAGCCGGATCAGTATCCAGCAATGGAATATCTTCTTCTTTCGGATGTGTAAACGGATGGTGCATAGCCATCAGACGGCCTTCTTCCTCGCTCCATTCGAACATCGGGAAGTCAATAACCCAAAGGCAAACAAATTTATTCTTATCACGCAATCCCAACTGTGCTCCCATCTCCAGACGGAGTTCGCAAAGTTGCTTACGTGTTTTCATCACGTCGTCACCGGACAGAATCAGGATCAAATCACCCGGCTTGGCACCAAATGCTTCTTTCATCTGTTGCAGCACTTCTTGTGTATAGAACTTGTCCACACTCGATTTCACCGTACCGTCTGCTTCTACACGAGCATAAACCATACCTTTCGCACCAATCTGAGGCTTCTTGACGAATTCAGTCAGAGCATCCAGTTGCTTGCGGGTATAAGTTGCCGCTCCTTCTGCACAGATACCGCCTACATAAGCAGCATTATCGAATACTGAGAAACCATGTCCTTTCATGATATCCATCAGCTCTACGAACTTCATGCCGAAACGCAAATCCGGTTTATCGCTACCATAATATTTCATAGCGTCTGCCCAAGGCATACGCTGGAACGGTTCAGTCAGTTCAACGCCACGAAGCGTCTTGAACAGATGTTTGGCCATTCCTTCAAAAGTAGAGATGATATCTTCCTGCTCTACGAAACTCATTTCACAGTCAATCTGTGTAAATTCCGGTTGACGGTCGGCACGCAGGTCCTCGTCACGGAAACACTTTGCAATCTGGAAATAGCGGTCGAAACCGGACACCATCAGCAACTGCTTCAGAGTCTGCGGAGATTGAGGAAGTGCATAAAATTGTCCGGGATTCATACGTGAAGGCACCACAAAGTCACGTGCACCTTCCGGAGTAGAGCCGATCAATACAGGGGTTTCTACTTCTATAAAGCCCAGACTATCAAGATACTTGCGAACTTCGATCGTCATCTTATGACGTAATTCCAGATTAGAACGCACGGCATTACGACGCAAATCCAGGTAACGGTATTTCATGCGGATATCATCGCCGCCGTCTGTATTATCCTCAATCGTAAACGGAGGAGTCATGGCAGTATTCAGAACGTTCAGTTCGGAAACGATAATTTCAATGTCTCCTGTAGGAATGTTTGCGTTCTTGCTGAAACGTTCATTCACTGTTCCTGTGATCTGAATGACGAATTCACGACCCAGTTTATTGGCACGGTCGCAAAGTTCAGCATTAATTTCTTCATTAAAAACCAATTGGGTGATACCGTAACGGTCGCGAAGGTCAATGAAAGTCATACCTCCCATTTTACGGCTGCGCTGTACCCATCCAGACAGCGTGATTTGTTTATTTACATCGGAGATTCTCAGTTCTCCACATGTGTGCGTTCTGAACATATTTTCTAATATTTATGATATTTTTCGTTAAGTAGCTTGCAAAAGTACACAATAAATCAGAATTCGGCATTTATTTCAGACTTTCTTTGTCAGCTTTTTCAATATTTTCTTGTTTTTGTCTGTTATATTGTCCACGATTGCCTCGTTAATCAGCTTTATTCCGTTCACATATTCCTGTGCCCTCTGCAGAACATTGGCTGCATCTTTTTCTTCTGTCTTCGGAACCACTACCCGCAGTCCGCTTTTGATAAGTTCGATATTCACTTCTGCCTCCGTCTGCATCGGATCACCGTCAAAATGCACGACTCCCGGTGCAGCCCGGCGGATGCACAACTTCTTACAACGGAATGTCTTGATCCGACTGTTTTGATCGATTGTTTTATTGAATAACTGAAAAGCGAGCGAAGGCACATCCAGAACGGTGAAAGGTTCCAGAATCGTCACATCCAGCAAACCGTCCGTCAATGTAGCCTGCGGGGCTATATAGGCATTATTTCCATATTGTGATGCGTTTCCGCAGGCAATCAGAAAAGCTTTATACTTACTGACTCCGTTTTCTGTTTCCAGTTCATACGTTTCGGGCTGATACTTAAGACTTTCCTGCAATGTCTTTTCCAGATAGGTCAACGGTCCGCGCTTACCGGCATGGGCAAACTTCAAACTGACAAATGCATCGAACCCTACTCCACACGTACAAAAGAAATCTGTGCCGTTGATCTTACCATAGTCTATTGTATCCAGACACCCCTCGTTCAGCACTTCCAGTGCCTTTTTAGGTTCCATGGGTATATGCAGATGCCGGGCCAGTCCATTACCCGATCCGCATGGAATAATTCCTAATGCGGTATCCGTATGTACCAGCGAACGAGCTATTTCATTAATTGTTCCGTCCCCCCCGATAGCGACCACCACGTCTGCTTTCTCTTCCGCAGCTTTGGCGGCTATCTCTACTGCATGACCGGCCCTTTCTGTATACACTACTTCCCAAGTGTATCTCGCCTTATCTATTTTTTCATCCAGCAAGCTAAGAATCAATTCTTTACTTTGTGTTCCCGAAATAGGATTGACGACGAATATTATTCTTTTCATTCTTTCGTTCATGCTAATCTTTGTCAATTGTAGACGACAAAAGTAATACAAATATATTAAATTTTGAGCTATTAGAGGTTTCTAATCTCATGAGAGCAACTTTTTTCTTTTAAAAAGAACAGATAAAAGCAAATTTTGTTATCTTTGCCCCCTGTTTTAAACACTTGTTAAGATAAAAGGAAATTGGATCATCAGCGAATGATCTGAGTATGAGTATAATAAATTATAATTCATGGGATTATTACAAGAGAAGTTAGCTAAATACGACCTGCCACAGAAATTTATGGCACAGGGCGTTTACCCATATTTCCGTGAGATTGAGGGAAAGCAGGGTACAGAAGTAGAAATGGGCGGACAACATGTGTTAATGTTCGGGTCCAACGCGTACACTGGCCTTACGGGAGATGAAAGAGTGATTGAAGCAGGTATCAAAGCCATGCGTAAATACGGTTCCGGTTGTGCCGGTTCACGTTTTTTGAATGGTACGCTCGACCTTCATGTTCAACTAGAAAAAGAACTGGCTGCCTTTGTGGGCAAAGATGAAGCACTCTGCTTCTCTACCGGTTTTACGGTTAATTCCGGCGTTATCTCATGTCTGACTGACCGCAATGATTATATTATATGTGATGACCGTGACCACGCATCTATCGTAGATGGCCGCCGTCTCTCATTCTCTCAGCAATTAAAATACAAGCACAACGATATGGCGGATCTGGAAAAGCAACTTCAGAAGTGCAATCCGGATTCAGTCAAACTGATCATAGTAGACGGTGTGTTCTCTATGGAAGGTGATTTGGCTAATTTGCCCGAAATCGTTCGTCTGAAACACAAATACAATGCTACCATCATGGTAGACGAAGCTCACGGTCTGGGTGTATTTGGAAAACAGGGACGTGGTGTTTGCGATCATTTCGGTCTGACTCACGAGGTAGACCTGATCATGGGTACTTTCAGCAAGTCACTGGCTTCCATCGGTGGTTTCATCGCCGCTGATTCTTCTATCATCAACTGGCTGCGCCATAATGCACGTACTTATATTTTCAGTGCATCCAATACTCCGGCAGCAACAGCTTCTGCTTTGGAAGCTCTGCACATCATCCAGAATGAACCGGAAAGACTGAACGCTCTGTGGGAAGCAACCAACTATGCTTTGAAGCGTTTCCGTGAAGCCGGTTTCGAGATTGGCGCTACCGAATCTCCCATCATTCCTCTTTACGTACGTGATACGGAAAAGACTTTCATGGTTACCAAATTAGCTTTCGACGAAGGTGTATTCATCAATCCGGTTATTCCACCGGCATGTGCTCCACAGGATACATTGGTACGTGTGGCACTGATGGCTACTCACACTAAAGAACAGATAGACAGTGCGGTAGAAAAGTTAGTAAAAGCTTTCAAGGCTTTAGACCTTTTGTAGTCAGCACTTAATACCTTATAAAAAGAAGCTGCTTTCCTCTTTGTCATATTTTCGGGAAAGTAGCTTTTTTTATTTTTATACGTGAAGGTATTTCACTTCCCTGGTCATTTTATTTCTGTTTCGCATAACGGATTTCCATCCCCTGATTATCCAGAATCAAAGAATCGGGCGTCAGTTTCTTGATAGCCATCGTGTCTGCAAATTCAATTGTCTGTCCATTGCCAATACTTTTTCCTGTCAGAACCAATTGGTCTCCTTCTTGTTTCCAACTTTCATAGACCAGTGTAGCCATATTGACAGAAGAAGCAATACCACCCTCCTCTATATTAATGCCTTGTACTTGTCCTTCCATTCCCGGTACCGGTTCTACCCATGCACCCACAATTGATGTGGAGTTGCCCCCGCAAGCAGCCAATAAGCTCGTCAACAGAGTGGCTGCCAACATTTTCTTTTTCATTTTTCTTGTTACAGTTAGATTATAAATAAAATTAGTTGTCCGATTCGGCCTTTTTACCAATCACCGTCACTTTCTTTGCTGTAGGTATCGTACTCGATCCCGGTTCTTCCTCTTCTTCGATATAGTCCACCCGAACCGTATCTCCTGATTCGAAACCACTGACATCGCCCGGTTCCTGATCCATTGTACTGACAAACAGGGTATCTCCTTCTAGAGTGACCAGCATGAAATTATGCATGGAAGCATCTCCTACTACTCCGGTTATTGTTTTCTCTTCTTCTGTTGGGGCAACAGTCAGACTATCTACATTTTCTTGTTCCGTAGTCTGCCCACTTTTCGACTGACATGCACTAAAACCAATCAAAGCAATAAGCCATATAAAAACTCTCATCTTGTTCATATGTATTCCATTTGAAATAAAATAAAGAATATTGCAAAGATAATTTTTTCTAATGATCTTCTCTTATAAAAGCAGAAAATCATTTCATTTTAAATACGAAATAACTTATGGAAGCATAAGTTGCCAATGCACCGCCATTACCGGACACGCACCATCCAACCTACTGTATATTAACCCATATGATACGGGCTTTAATAGTATAACAAAGCCTTATTAATAAATTTTGTAAGGTACATACTCTCGTTCCATGTACGTGAAGCGTTCGGATCACGTATGTGAGCCCATGGAATCATGCACGTAAAACGATGGGACCACGTACGTGAAACGAAGCGATGTTACTGGCAAAAAACAATAAACAAGCATTGATAGCACCTTAAAGAACAGATCATTTAGTACTAAATGTCGTAGCTGGGCTCCGGTAAATACAGTCGTTCCAGCAAACAAAACAAGGTAGCAAAAGTGACGGTAAGAATCCTCTCAGATGTTACCATCACCTTGCCGTCACCGCTTGCCATTACTCCTATTTATTTGATTTATAAAGATTTAGTAAGAAAAGTGACGGATGACGGCAAAAAAGGACGTTTTTATCTTCCAGTAGTATCTTACTTTATTCACTTTTCATTATCAATGCCGGATTGATGCGGACAGCTTTGCGTACCTGCCAGAGTAATGTACCCAGAGAGACAAGCAAAGTAAGGATGAAGCCTGTCACAAAAATCCCTGCTCCTATCGGAGCCTTCACTGCAAAGTCTTTAGTATAGTCATCAATAATATAATAGACCAAAGGAATAGCGATGACAAATGAGGCTCCCAAAATATAAAGATACTTTTTACCAAATAATAAAGCAACTTGCCTGCCTGTGGCACCATTCACCTTACGTAATGCAATCTCCCGATACCGTTGACGAATAACATTAATCACCATATATAAGTTCTGAAGCGGAATAAAGTCCTGATAGCAGACAATTGGTTCTTCATATTACTTTTATTTAATAATGATGTTATTCGCTCTTGATTACTTCTGCCGGATTTTGGCGGGCGGCTTTCCATACTCTCCAGATGATGCTAAGAAATATAATAAGTAGCATACCGGCAAATATTCCTCCATACATCCAAAAGCTTATCGGCGTCTGCTTTACATATCCTTCAAGCCAGTGTTTCATAATGAGGTAGCCTAATGGGAAGGCCGTGAATGACGAAATGATAAGGAGAATCAGATACTCTTTAAAGAATAAATTCAAAATAACCTTTACACTTGCACCGTTTACTTTCCGAATAGCAATTTCTTTCCGGCGCTGTTCGCATGATAACGTCACTAAGGAAAATATACCAAATACGGCAATGATGATACAGATAAAAGAAACAACACTCAGCAACTTAATCATCGTATTTTCCGACTTCATAAAATCGTTATACCTCTCTTCCATATTAATCAGAAATAGGTCTGCATTCGGATTGACCTTATGTGCCTCTTCTTTTAGTTTTTTAGAAACGGTACTCCATGTACCTTCCTTAAACTTAAAAATGAAATTCCCTCTATCCTTATTACTACCCAAAGAGAAAACAGCGGGAGTCACCGGATGTATGGGAGCATTATAACAGATATCCTTAATAACTCCCTTTACCGTACATACCTCATCAATGCCCATACGTATTTTCTTTCCTATCGGCTGATTCCATCCGAAAGCCTTTACAGCAGACTCATTCACTACAACCGCCTCTTTTCCGTCTTTCTCATCCAGCATACTGCCTTCAATAAGTCCGACCTGGAAAAAGTCTGCAAATTCCTGATTGATTGTTTCACTCTCTACATTTACGCGTTGTTCTTTATCGGTTTGACCTTCCCATTCATTTACTTCATGTGTAGAAAATATCATTTTAGGGATAGGAGTATAAAAGCCATACAGACGTTCTGTGATATCAGGCATCTGATCCAGTATTTTCTCAAACGGAACATTCTCAAATCCATAAGTAGAACCAATTACTCCTACATTATGCCTTTCCAGTCCGAGCTCATTAGAATTCAACAGGTAGTTTAACTGCTTCATCATGACCAAAGTGCAAAATACAAAACCGATACTAATAAAGAGTTGAAACAAAATACTTACTTTATAAAACCAACCGGAAAGATGAAGATTTGATTTGTGTCTGATACTGTCAAGCAAAGTCCGTTTGTTGGCATAGTATACAAATATGGCAGCAACTCCCGTTGTCATCACAAGCAACGACAGGATATACAGACTTACTTCACCATAGAAAAATGAAGTACTCTCGTCAATCTGCGACAAGCGTTTAAAAACAGGCAGGGTCAGTTCGAGCAACATAGCTCCTATGCCCGATGATATAACAAGTAACAATATCAATTCAGAAAGAAGCAATGACAACAGGCCGGCATTGGAAGCCCCGTTCACTTTTCTCAATGCCAATTCGCGTTTACGCATCCGAATACGGGTAATCAGCATCGTTAAATAATTGCATAGTCCACAGATGATAACTAAAACCCCAATACATGCAAAAAGACGCACATGATTCAACTTGACATTCACATTTTCTTGTGGATGAGTACTTCGTAATGTTGACAAGAGAGCGATAGGAGTAGATATGGTCTGCTCATGCGAATCTTGTTGTACCTTATATTCTGCCAGTCTCTGTTCCAACGCTTTTATGTCGGTATCGGGGTAAACACGGAAAAGAGTATGACATTGCTGCCTTCCCCAATGTGCTTCCCAGTCTGGATAAGGTAGTAGAATATCAAAAGGATATATAGAGTGCCCTTCCCACGACTTCACAACCGCGACAATTGTCATTTCCGCATGATCATTTTCCGGTAAGGTTATTTGCTTGCCAATTGGTAATTCATCTCCGAATATTCGTTTGGCCGCTTTATCAGTTATAGCAATCTGGTTCTTTCCCAGCCTTAACTGATTATCTCCATTCAACACAGTTATGTTGAACATAGAGACAAAGCTGGAATCGACATTTAACTGCATCATCTGATACTCTGTCTTCTGATATAGTACCGGCTCCGCTTCAGAACCTGCCATCACATGACATGCTTTCTCCACCTCCGGGCAGTTCTTATCCAAATAATCTGCCAATAAACTGGATGAAAGATAAGAAAAGCCATCTCCCTGCAATGCAAATTTATTGCCTGCCAAGTAGATGCGTTCTGATCCCTCATGAAAGTCATCATACGTCATTTCATAACGTATCCACAGCACTGATAACGCAAAACAGGTAAAACCAATTGCCAGACCGACAATACTTACGATACTCTGCGTTTTGTACTTTATCAGATTACGAAAAGCTATTTTCAAATAATGATATATCATAGCATTGTGTTTATGTTATTCGCTTTTGATTATTTCTGCCGGATTTTGGCGGGCAGCTTTCCATACTCTCCAGATGATGCTAAGTAAAAGAATAATAGCTACCACCACAAAGATACCTATGTATATCCAGCCATCTATTGCCGTTTGCCTTACATAATTATCAATCCATTTCCTCATCACAGCGTATCCTACAGGGAATGCAATAACAGCAGCAATGATCAGCAACAATAAATATTCCCGGAAAAACAGATGGAGGATATGACGAATTTGTGCTCCATTCACCTTTCGTATAGCTATTTCTTTTTGTCGTTGTTCACAAGAGAGCGTCACCAATGAGAAAACTCCGAATACAGAAATAATAACGCAAACCAACGATACAAAACCCAACAGCTTCATCAGTGCATCTTCAGAGCGGAGATGTTTATTGTATTCCTCTTCTTCATTGAACAACCGCATATAGGCATTCGGAAATTCTTCTTTGTGCAGCTTCTCTATAGCCGCACGACATTCATTCCACATACCTTCTCTAAATTTAAAAAGAATGCTGGCACGATTCAACAGATATTCTTGTGCTTTAGGATGCTGAAAGGCAACCAGCCCGGGTTCACTCGTAGGAGGCCGGTAACTTAAGTTCCTGACTACTCCAACGACCTTGTATCCACGGCGTTGACCATTCTGCTCATAATAGAAGCTTTTGCCCAAAGCTTGTTTCCACCCAAACTTGTGGCACGTATTCTCATCTATCACAACTTCATTTCCTTGATTCTTGTCTGATATAAACTCCCCTTCAAGTAATTTCAAATCATAGAATTGAAAGAACTCTTCTTTGCCAGGTAACATGCCGACAGTTACAGCTTCTTCCACCACTTTCGGCGAATCATCCCAGTTGTTTATCTCGACATACATCATCGGTCCTGTAGGAATAATCGGGAAATATGAAGGAGGCAAAGTCTCCGTTACCATAGGCAAAGCCGCTATCTTTCCCGGCCATTGCTTAATGTCTCCATTCCACAAGGCTACATTGCCAATATTATGACGCTCCATCCCTAAATCCGTATTCTTCAGAAAATAAAGCTGCTTCATCATGACAACCGTACAAAAGATAAAAGCAAGACTGACAACCAACTGCATGATGATTCCTATCTTACGAAACAAATAAGGTCTGGCAGTTACCACCTTCCCTTTGATCGCTTCCTGCAACGTCCGACGACGAAAATAAGATAACGGAATCTGCGCAAACAGGAAAGACAAGATGATTACAACCAGAAGATACACCATAATCTCCCCGTAGTAGGAACCAGCCTCTATCTGCGTAAAATTCAGGAATCGGGACATACTCAGTTCTATCATCAACAGTCCGCATAGCAGGGCAATGCATAAAATCAGGAACAGTTCAATGCCAAACTGAACCGACAAGGAGGCATTACTCGCACCATTTACTTTACGAAGTGCCATCTCACGACTGCGCATGCAGAGCCGACTGATATAAAGCGTCAGGTAATTGAATAACGAACAGATGATAACCAATCCGCCTGCCAATGAGAAGTAAAAAATATAACTGAAAGAAATGACGACATCTACTTTGGAAACATAATCCGAATAACGCAAAGCTGAAACAGGTGTTATCAGCAGTTTCGAGAGTTCACTTTCCTTGGGGATATTCAACAAATCGATGCTATCTATCTTCTTTTGAAAAGTATCCCTGTCCACTCCTGCACGAACACGAACAAACAACTGTTCTCCTTTGCTGCCCCAACGTGGATAATGTCTTGCCGAAACCAATACACTGTATGGTATATTAGAATGACGGGACCATCCGCTCACAATGGCACCTATCTTACGGGAACGTCCGTTCAACTCCACTTCTTTTCCCAAAGCATCTTCTTCATTACCGAAAAGTTTTCGGGCAAACTCCTCTGTAATAGCAATTTCCGGGTCATTCTCCTTCAGGAAGTTGACCGTACCTTTCAGCAACTGTATATTGAAAAAGTTCATGAAAACAGAATCTGCCGCAGCCATTACTACTTCGTGCTCATTATCTCCCATACGAAATTTCATTTCCCGATATATGGAAGTGGAAGCAGCAACTTCAATCTCCGGCATTTTCTCCTGCAAATAACTCGATAAAGGGTAAGGAGTGGAATTGGATATGCTACCCGGAGAATCAGTATAATGCGCACGTACCATATAGATACGGTCGGCTCCCTCATGGAAAGTGTCGTAAGTCATTTCATAACGAATCCATAAGACAGACAGCGCAAAACAAGTGAAACCGACAGCTAATCCAATGATACTGACAAGGGTCTGTGTCTTGTATTTTGCCAAATTGCGAAAGGCTACTTTCAAATAGTGTTTTATCATGATACCTTATTCAATATATTACATGCTGACTTCCGTTACTACCTGACCATCAAACAAATTAATGATACGGTCGGCATAACCTGCATCGTGCTGTGAGTGTGTCACCATAACAATGGTGGTTCCTTCTTTATTCAACTCACTCAATAGTCCCATCACTTCTTTGCCATTCTTTGAATCCAGATTACCGGTAGGCTCATCGGCAAGGATCAGTTTAGGATTGGCAACTACTGCACGGGCGATGGCAACACGTTGTTGCTGCCCTCCGGAAAGCTGTTGCGGGAAGTGTTTGCTACGATGAGTGATAGCCATCCGTTCCATAGCAGTCTCAACTCTCTTTTTACGTTCGGAAGCTGAGATACCCATGTAGAGCAGAGGCAATTCAATGTTTTCATAGACATTCAATTCATCTATCAGATTGAAACTCTGAAAAACGAAACCGATTACCCCTTTGCGAAGACTGGTGCGCTGAGATTCTGTATACTTGGATACTTCGGTTCCATTCAGGTAATACTCCCCTCCTGTCGGATTGTCCAATAGTCCAAGAATATTGAGTAATGTTGACTTTCCACAACCGGAAGGTCCCATAATGGCAACGAACTCACCCTGTTTCACTTCGATGCTCACATTATTCAATGCCCAAGTTTCTACCTCTTCGGTCTTGAAAATCTTCTGTAAATTAATAGTTCTGATCATAATAGTATATTTAAAAAATTATAGCATTCATTCCTTATCTTGTGCTTCCACTAGTTTCTAAATACTACTTTAAAATAAAACTTTATCATAATATATTAAAATCGTGTCCGAGTTATTAATTTAATACCAACTCCTCCGCATCGCCAAAGGTATCATATCCCGTCGTAATTACCCAATCTCCCGGTTGTAAACCTTCTGTAATTTCGTATTGCTGCGGATTCTGGCGACCAATACTTAATGGTGCACGGATCGCTTTTGTCCTCGAAGCGTTCACTTTATAAATCCATTGTCCTCCCGTGGACTGATAAAAATTGCCGCGTGGAATAATGAGCGCCCGTTCCGGTTGCCCCAGTTCTATCTGCACACGGAAACTCTTACCAACCCGCACATTATCGGGCATATCCCCCGTAAAGACCAGATCAACATCAAACATACGATCTTTTACCTCAGGTACCACTTTCGTTATTTTCAACGGGTATTTCTTTCCCTGATAATTGACAGTGGCCGGAAGCCCGGTAGTTATCCGGTCAATATAATATTCGCTAAGCGAAGTATGTATCTTATATTGATCGAGTACCTTTATTTCAGCAATGCTTTCACCGGAAGAAACCTGTTGGCCCGGAGTAACTCTGACAAAGCTAAGTTGTCCTTTTACAGGAGCCGTCACCACCAGATTATCCAATCGCTCGTGAGTACGTTCATATTTTTTGCGTTCCCGTTCCCGATCATTGCGAATCAACTCTTTACGAATCATCGTAACGGCAGAATCATGTCGCAAACTTTCTTGTTGCAAGGCTGCGTTTTTCTGCTTATAGTTATACTCATCCTCAGCAACTTGCAGTTGTGCCTTACTCTTTACTCCCATTTGAAATTCTTCCCGATCAAGGGCTATGCTCTTTTTCAGTCGTTCCAGCTCGTAACTGTTCGTCAGAGCTTGTTGCTTCAAGTTAAGGCTCTTCTGCTCCATCTCTATCTCCTGTTCCTGATAGGTAATCATTTGCTTCTCCCATTCGTCACGCTGGTCTTCAATGCTGCGAAGCAAATCCGGATTGGAAAGGATAAGAATGGTATCTCCCTGCTGAAGCAGACTTCCTTCCTCGCCAACGATGCTTTCAACGCTTCCTGCTTCACGGGTGTTGACTTTAATGGTCAATATCGGCTGAATCAGTCCTTCTACATCTACATATTCCATAAAATTATCCTCTTTGACTTCCGCTATCTGAACATTCTCGGCGTCAATACGCAATTTTCGGGGACCTAATGACAAGATAACTACATAACCCAGAAAGGCGGCAAATAAAAGACCTCCCATCAGATAGTATCTATAACGAATGTACCACGGTTTCTTTTCTAATTTTATATCCATGATCTTATATGGTATTTTGTGTTTTTATTGGTTATATATTCAATCATTAATTTTCTATTCAATAAGAAGATTATAATCCTCTGTCAGCTGTTCATTCCGTTCGAAATCATAAAGTGTCATACTGCGGAGCGTATAGTATAAACTCCAGTAATTGTATAAAGCCGAAACATAATTACGGCGGGCACTATCTTTTTCTGAAATAGAAGCATTTAAGTCGAGGATGGTAGACTTCCCCAATATATAAAGCTTACGGGCAACTTCATTTCTTCGTTGAGCCGTTTCGTCTGTGCGGGCGGCAATACGCACCCGCTGTGTCTGCAGATTAAATTGTTTCACTAATTTGCGGATATTCAGTTCAAAATCCGTCCGGTTTTGTTCCACCTGAGTATAAACCAGGTCACGGTTAGAACGCGCTACCCGCACCTGCCCTTTACCGCGTCCCCAATCTAAAATAGGAAGAGAGATACTCAGGCTAACATATTGTTGATCCAGCAGATTCCGATAAGCATCCGGCAGGTTATCGGCAGTCTGCGTCAAACCGAAACGAAGATATATGTCTGCTTTCAAACCTGCATTAGAACGGGCTCTTGCCACGGCACTTTCACTTTCCAGTTTCCGACGTTTCATCGTTTGAATGTCCGGACTGTTTTCGTACGCCAATGCCAGTGCTTCATTCAGATTGACACTGAAATCCGGAACCTGCGGACTGATACGTACACGAAGCTCACGGTCTTCTTGTATACCCAGATAAGAACGGAGTTCCTGCATACAATTATCCATTTCGATACGGGCATTCATACGATTTGTTTCTTCTGTCAAGCGATTGAGTTCCAGTTGCAGCATTTCATTCTCTGTAATCGTACCTATATTATAACGCCCTTGGGCATAGCGATATAATGTATCGGCATTGGCATAATTAAAAGAAGCAATGTCATAATTACTTTGTGCAGTGGCCAATGCGAAGAATTTATTAATCGCATTGGCAGAAACCAATTCTAATGTCTCCACATAACTCTTCTTTGCCTCCTGATAGCGCACCGGTTCAATGCGTTTATCCCATTTCAGACTATTGTAACCAAAAAGAGACTGACGATATCCTATCATCACGGGTGAAGTTTGCCACGAATATTTATGTTCGCTAAATAAATCCATACGCTGGGCAGAAGTTTCAAGAAAGAGAGAACCTCCGGTCCAAGGGATGTTTTGTGAAAGATTCAAAGTGAGGTCTGTATTCAACAAATTCTGTTCGACAAACTTAACCGAACCATCTCCCATCGTTATTTTATTAATAGCACGATTAAGGTTGGGATCGGATGATAAATTCAAAGAAGGCAAATAATTAGCACGATAATATTTATAGTTCCAGTAAGAAGACCGGAAACTGTGACGGGCAGTCTGTGCATCGGGAGATTCTAGCCGTGCCATATTCACCACTTGTTCCAAAGTCAACTCCATGGTTTGATTTTGAGCAGCCAGTAATCTTGTCGACAAAATTCCAATAGTTATATAGATTATTCTCAGGTTCATTCTTCGTTTTATTTACTATTTGCTATTCAAAACCTATGCCATTGCTATATCACTCTATATATCAGCAATATACGATTTAACAGTCATAACAACATGTGTGCAGATACGCACAAATTTAGTGCGCAATCGCACATACAGCACATGATTATTATCTATATCTTTGCCCTTGGAACATAACATCCATCAAAAGTATGAATGAAAAACGACGAATCTAACAGATTACTGAGATATGGAAGAAGTAAACAAATTAGGTAAGATACTTATAGTAGACGACAACGAAGATGTACTCTTCGCTCTTAACCTGTTGCTGGAGCCTTATACGGAAAAGATAAAAGTAGCCACTACTCCCGACCGTATCGAACATTTTATGACGACCTTCCAGCCCGATCTTATTTTATTGGATATGAATTTCAGCCGCGATGCTATTAGCGGACAGGAAGGGTTTGAAAGTTTGAAACAAATATTGCTAATCGATCCGCAAGCTATTGTCATTTTTATGACAGCATACGCAGATACGGATAAAGCTGTACGAGCGATTAAAGCCGGTGCGACAGATTTTATTCCCAAGCCGTGGGAAAAAGAAAAACTATTGGCAACGTTAACCTCCGGTATACGGTTGCGTCAATCTCAGCGAGAAGTTACTATCTTAAAAGAACAAGTAGAAGTACTCAGCGGTCAAAGTTCTCCGGAAGGAGATATTATCGGCGAATCTCCCGCTATGCAGGAAGTCTTCACAACCATCAACAAGCTAAGCAACACGGATGCCAACATTCTGATTCTGGGCGAAAACGGAACCGGCAAAGACGTAATTGCCAGACTCCTGTACCGCTGTTCACCGCGATACGGCAAGCCATTTGTAACCATCGACCTGGGAAGTATCCCCGAACAATTATTCGAAAGCGAACTATTCGGATTTGAAAAAGGCGCTTTCACCGATGCCAAAAAGTCAAAGGCTGGCCGGATGGAGGTGGCCACCAATGGCACTTTATTTTTGGATGAAATCGGCAATCTTTCACTTCCCATGCAGTCGAAGCTGCTTACAGCTATCGAAAAGCGCCAGATCAGCCGTTTGGGAAGTACACAAGCCGTGCCTATTGATGTCCGCCTGATTTGTGCCACAAATGCAGACATTCGCCGCATGGTAGATGAAGGAAGCTTCCGTCAGGACTTACTATACCGTATTAATACAATTGAAATACATATCCCACCGCTACGCGAACGTGGAAATGATGTTATTCTGCTCGCCGAATATTTTCTGGACCGCTACGCACGCAAATATAAAAAGGAAATGCGCGGTCTGACACGAGAAGCCAAAAACAAACTGCTGAAATATACATGGCCAGGCAATGTGCGGGAGTTGCAACATACGATGGAACGTGTAGTAATCTTGGGAGACGGTTCTTTATTAAAACCCGAAAACTTCCAATTCCACGCTACCCCCAAACAAAAGAAGGAGGAAGAGACCGTTTTGAACCTGGAACAAATTGAACGACAAACCATTGAAAAAGCCATGAAACTTAGTGAAGGGAATATTTCCCGTGCTGCCGAATATTTAGGTATTACCCGTTTTGCCTTATATCGCAAACTTGAAAAACTAGGCTTATGAAACGATTTGCAATCAGAGTGGTTTTACACATTTTATTGATAGTATTGCTTTCTATCGGTAGCTATCTGTTATTTCAAAAACAGTTATGGTTCAGTACTACTATTTGCATGATATTGCTGATAATTACCGCCGTGCATCTCTACCGCATGCAGTTCAAGCAAATCGCTCTTTTGCGACGGCTGACAGACGGCCTTCGCTATAATGATATGATGCAAACTTTTCACCCGCCTTTCAAAAATAAAATAATGAATGAATGGGCGGAGGAACTTTCGGATACTTTAAAAGACTTTCGGGGAAAGTTACTGGCAGAAGAGATTAAGCACCAATACTACGAAAACTTATTGAATAAGGTAGATACGGCAGTACTTGTTGCCGACAAAGCCGGGCATATAGAATGGATGAATCAGGCAGCCGTCACTCATTTAGGACAAATATCTCAGTTACCGGAGAGCTTACTGAAAGCTTCTGCTACCAGTGATACACCTGTTATTCGTATCGAACAGAATAATACTGTGCTGGAAATGGCCGTCTCATGCACCACATTTGCCACTCAAGGAAGAGAACAGCAGTTGATCAGCTTAAAAAATATTCATTCGGTACTGGAACGCAATGAAATGGAGGCCTGGCAAAAGCTAATACGTGTACTGACTCATGAAATCATGAACTCTATCACACCTATCATCTCACTTTCGGAAACATTAAGTGAAAGAGGAATTCCCAGCCAACCCGGAGAGAAAGAATATTCTGTTATGCTGCAAGCCATGCAGACCATTCACAGGAGAAGTAAAGGATTACTAGAATTTGTAGAGAACTATCGCCGCCTGACACGAATCCCTACTCCTATCCGCACACAGATTTCTGTTGCAGAATTATTCACGGACTTAAAAAAGTTATTTCCGGAAGAAGAGTTTCAGTTTGAAGCTCCCTCACCCGAATTGAAATTAAATGCAGACCGGACACAAATAGAACAAGTTCTTATCAATCTGCTGAAGAACGCTCGCGAAGCATGTAATCGGAAACTTGATAAAAATATTCAGGTAAAAGTAAAAAAACTCTCTACCGGAAACACTGCATTAACGATATCTGACAATGGAGAAGGCATTCTGCCCGATGTGCTGGATAAAATATTTGTTCCTTTCTTTACTACCAAAACATCCGGTTCGGGCATCGGATTAAGTTTATGTAAGCAAATAATGACTCTACATGAAGGAAGTATCAATGTAAAATCGGAAGTAGGCAAAGGAAGCAGCTTTATCCTCACTTTTCCCAAATAAGAGTTATGGATATTTGTACCGTGATGTGCTATTTTTAAGATTATATTGAAAAAAGGTTGCGCTAAAAGCTATGAACCAAAAAACAAACTGCATAAACAAATGCAATAATATGCAAAAACACAGACTGATATTGTATAAAACAGGTTAATATATGCACTATGTTGTACGACTAATGTGCTTGTTGGTTTAAAAGGAACACCTCGTTGGTTTAAAACCAACGCTTGCTTCCTCAGTGAGGAAGCTATTTTTCCTTGATAAAAAAGAGATAAAAAGCCAATCTAAGGCTTATTTTCATCTAAGTCATCAGCATTACAGGGCATATAAAAAGTAGCATAATGATTGTCATTCAGTATTTCAATCATCCTCTGCTACCCAAACTATTTGTATCAGGATTCAATTCCTTCACAGCTTCTTTTACCGCTTTCTGAGTCGGTTTTCGATAAGCTTCCACTTGTTGAACCGGAACGATCTCATTGACCATTCTTTCATATCCTTTTTGTTCTAACAAAGGGATTTCCTTTTCATTCGTTTCTTTTTGCTTTTTTGTTTTCATATGGCTTTTTTATTTTTAGTTTTCTACTTTGAAAACAGAAAACAGCAAAGGATAGTTCATCCTATCTGATTTTATTTTCAGTTAATTCATACCAATAATCGCACAAATGCATATATTTGTTCATCTAATATAACCCTCATGTAAGTTATGAAAAAAAATAAATATGACGATGATCGTTTCTTCAGTCAATATGCTCAAATGTCCCGCTCTGTAGAAGGATTGAAAGGTGCCGGAGAATGGCATATATTACAGAAAATGTTACCGGA
Source organism: Bacteroides faecis (assembly GCF_020091505.1). Lineage (NCBI taxonomy): Bacteria > Pseudomonadati > Bacteroidota > Bacteroidia > Bacteroidales > Bacteroidaceae > Bacteroides > Bacteroides faecis. The sequence goes on from NZ_CP081916.1 coordinate 4,191,672, forward strand.
TTTCATCGGCAAAAGAGTACTGGATCTAGGCTGTGGATTCGGCTGGCATTGCATCTATGCTATTGAGCATGGAGCAAAAAACGTGACCGGAATCGATATTCCCGAAAAAATGTTGGAAGAAGCGCAGAAAAGAAATTCTTCCTCATTCATTGAATATAAATGTATGGCTATTGAGGATTTCGATTTTCAACCGGAGACTTATGATATTGTAATTAGTTCATTGACATTCCACTATTTGGAATCTTTTATTAATATATGCCGCAAAGTGAGCAGTTGCCTTACTAAAGGAGGCTCTTTTGTCTTTTCAGTAGAGCATCCGATATTCACAGCCTATGGTAATCAGGATTGGTACTACGATCAAGAAGGAAAGCGTGCTCACTGGCCTGTAGACCGCTATTTCAATGAGGGTAAACGTACTGCCGTTTTTTTAGGCGAAGAAGTTGTCAAGTATCATAAGACCTTGACTACTTATATCAATAGCCTTCTTCAGACCGGATTTGAGATATGTGAATTAATAGAACCGGAACCGAGTAAGATTATGCTGGATACTATCCCGGAAATGAAAGATGAACTTCGACGTCCAATGATGCTTCTTATTTCTGCCAAGAAAAAAAGTTAACTTGCAAACTGATGAATTTCAGTCGATTGTAAATTAACCCATAAAAAACATTCATTTAGCTATTGATAATTAAAAAATACTCCCTATCTTTGCACCGCTTTTGAAAAGAACAACCCTTTAAAAGTAGCGGGGTGTAGCGCAGTCCGGTTAGCGCACCTGCTTTGGGAGCAGGGGGTCGTGGGTTCGAATCCCGCTACCCCGACTACAAAGAAAAGAGGGAGTTCGGTTAAAAGTTTTCGGGGTGTAGCGCAGTCCGGTTAGCGCACCTGCTTTGGGAGCAGGGGGTCGTGGGTTCGAATCCCGCTACCCCGACGAAAAATTCAAGTCAAGAAAAATTAAATGGTGTTGAGCTGATACAGTTTGTATCGGCTTTTTTCATTGGTACAAAATAGACTTAATTATACCCCATTTAGGGGCAAATAAAGGGGATAATTCTTTGAACTATCTTTGAACAGGTTTCTCTATTTGCACCTATTTAGTGGAAATTAAAGCGGTTTCCCATCAATTTACCCCGATTCAAGCTGTTTAATGCGATTTTAAACCTTTAAAAAACATTAAAACAGTATGGCAACATTTAAAGCGATCGTTTTCCAAACTGGAAGACATATAAAACAAGATGGAACATCCAATATAAAAATTAGAATCTATCATAATAGAGAATCCCAGTATATAGCCACCAGCTACTATATCCAACCCGGAAACATGGATGACTCCGGACGGATCCTGCCAAACGTTACAAACGGCGAAATGATAGAGTACGAAATAAATGCGTATATCCAAAAGATCAGGAGAGAGTATTTAAAGCTAGGACAAGAAAGAACTCAGTTTATGTCATGCAAGGATTTAAAAGAAGAAATAGAGAAATCCCTAGCTCCTGACGCCGAGTTTATAGACTTCGTAGAGTTCGCCCAAAACATAGTAATTCAGACGAAAAAGAAGAAAACAGCCGAATGGTATAGTTCTTCCATTGATACACTATGTTGGTACACAAAAAGAAAGAAGATAGATATTAAGCTAATCACCTCATTTCTTCTAAATAAGATGATCAAAGACTTATATCACTCCGGCCCCGCCGGCATTCCCTTAGAACCGGGCACAATAAGCCATTACCTTAGAGGACTCAGAGCATTGTATAACAAAGCTAAGCTCTATTACAACAATGAGGACTTTGATATTATAAGGATTCCAGGCGATCCGTTCAAAAAGGCTGAGATACCGGAGTACCGGAGGAAACGAAAGAATATAGACATCAACACTCTATTGAAGATTAGGGATTTCCAATCTGACAAGAAACGTACTAATATGGCACGTGATGTCTTTATGATGATGTTCTACATGATGGGAGTCAATATCAACGACCTATATAGTATTTCGTGCGAACGCCGCGGAAGACTGGAGTACATGCGATCTAAAACGAATACGGAGAAGAATCACGAACAGATACCGCTTTCCGTCAAGATCGAGCCGGAGCTTCGCATCCTGCTTGATAAATACACAGAGGGTTATTTCCTCTCCTACTTTCATACCAACTACTGTAGCTTGAATAATTTCATGCGAGCAATCAATAATGGACTGAAAGACATTTGTATGAACTTAGAACTAGACTTCAAGGTCACCACAAACTGGGCCCGCCACAGCTGGGCCAGCTTGGCAAGAAACAAGGCCGGAGTACCGAAGGCAGACATTGACTTCTGCCTCGGTCATGTAAATAACGACTATAAGATGGCCGATATCTACATTGATATAGATTATAGTATTTGTGATAAGGCAAATCGCGCTGTATTGGATTTATTGCAGAAAAAAGAAGAAAAAAAAGACTGAAACGTTTGCAAATACAAAAACTCTATATATATTTGCAAACAGAATGGTGTTGAGCTGGATAAAACAATGGTTTTGTCCGGCTTTTATTGCATATATATGCTTCAATAGCGCTTATTACTGAAACTCATCTCATTTTTACGTTATGCGCCGCAAAACAATGACGCATGGAAATTACAGTTTCAAAAACAGCTTTATTAGATAAGTTGAAATCAATCGGGCGAATCATACAGCCTAAAAACACATTACCAGCTTATGACAACTTTTTGTTTGTTGTTGATGAATATGGTCTTATTCTAGTGACAGCAGGGGAAGAAGGTGGGCGCATCTCTACAAACGTAGATGGCGCTGCCGACTTCATCAATTATTCTTTCATGGCTAACGCCAAAACATTACTCGACGGATTAAAAGAAATCCCCGAACAACCATTGACTATATCCATCCTTGAAAAGGAATTGATTGTCAAGTACGCTAATGGCAGGTTTTCAATACCACTTGAAAAAGGCGATCAATACCCATCCATGAACACGGATGATACTGCCAGCCCATTTCTCGTTTCTGGCAATGACTTATTATACGGAATAAGACAAGTCTTGATCTGTAGTGCCAATGATGAACTCCGTCCAGTACTGAATGGTGTCTATTTTGATATCGGTTTAGATTCAATGTCATTTGTCGCAACAGATGGTACCCGTCTAGCAATGATTGAAAATCCATCCGCTTATACGCGCAAGGAACGGGCGGCCTTTATCCTGCCAAGCAAGTTTGCTAAAATCCTTTCTAATATTGTTCCGGAAGATTGCATGGAAGTAGAAATATCGGTAAATCAGACTAATATTTTATTTGAGTTTGATTCATACCGGTTAGTCTGCCGTATGATTGAAGGCCGGTACCCTAACTATCGTGCCGTTATCCCTCAAAACCAGCCCAATCGTGCAGTATTAAAGAAAGCCGATATAGTTTCAGCTCTAAAGCGTGTATCTGTCTTCTGTGACAGCAACTCATCTCTGGTGGTACTCAAATTCGATCCCAACTCTCTTAAAATAGCAGCTCATGATTTAGACTTTTCTAAATCTGCAGAAGAAACGATCAGCCTGCAGTCAGGCTGTGATATTGAAATAGGTTTCAAGAGCAGTTTTTTGATAGAGATGGTAAACAGCATTCCTTCGGAAGATATTGCTATCACCATGAGCGATCCGTCGAAAGCCTCAATCTTTACCCGCTGCGATGAAGAAGTTCGTAGTCTTACTTATTTACTAATGCCTTTATCAATCAACTATTAATATGAAAAAACAAAATTCATTCAAACAGACCATTCAATCTTACTTGGATAAGCGGGCAAAGTCTGATGAACTGTTTGCTGTAGCCTATAGAAAGAAGAATAAGAGCATTGATGAGTGTCTTGCCTATATTATGGGCGAGGCTCTCAAAGAAAGTAGTACGATAAGTTCTGGAGTAAAAGGATGCGGGATGGATAATGACATAGTATTCGGAATGGCGGTCCATTACTACGATGAAGATGATATCAAAGTTAATAAGCAAACCAATTATAAGGTATCAGCTGTGAGTGTGAAAAAAGAAGCAGCTACAGAACTTCTGGAAACTAAAAAGCCTGCTTCCTCCCCTAATAAGCGTAAAGGGAAGAAAACAGAAATACCATTAGGGCAATTTTTATTATTTGAAGACCTATGAAACCGAAAACAGAGTTACAAAAGCAGATAGTCAAACTCAGCGGAAAACTCCCCGCATTGACTGAAAAACAAAGAAGATGGGGAATTATGAATGCGATGGACCATGTAGGACTGCGCCTAAAAAAAGGTCTGATAACCTGCACCCACTGTGGGAAAATCTTCTATGACCTCATGAAGTTGGAAGATGGAGAAATGGATATCTGTCCGAATTGTGGCACCCATCTGAAGATTGAGACCACCACCCGTAAATCATGCCGGGATAATGAATACTTTAATATCATCACCACCTGTCATGGCTTTCAGGTCTTTAGGTATTTCTATATCAGAAAAGAGTTCCATTCCGGAAAGGAGGCATCGTATTGTATAAGAGAAGTTGTCCAGAACTGGATGTCTGCCGATGGGAAATTCAAAACAATGGCCCTGCTTGCAAACATGCACTCGTATTATCGCGATGCATGGTGTCTTGGCACTGACCTTGAAATAAGAGCGAACGACAAAGAGGCTTATCACATCGGCTGTGATGCTTGTTATCCTGTACGCCGTTATCTGTCGGCATGGAAAAAATACGGATTCAAAGGAAAGGTGCATAGTATATACGCTCTTGACTTCTTCCGTTTGATCAGCACGGACAGTACTGCTGAAACCCTCCTGAAAGCCGGACAGTATGAATTGCTTAGGATGTTTTGCGCAGGCAAGGATTATGAGATAAAAAGAACATGGCCTACAATCAAAATCTGTATGCGTAACAACTATGTGGTAAAGGATACCTCCATGTGGTTTGACTACCTTGATCTCCTGGGAGATGAAGGCAAGGATCTCCGTAACGCTCACTATGTTTGTCCTGATAATCTGAATTCCGCTCATGACTTTTATATGGAAAGGAAACGCAGAAAAGAAGAAAAGGAACGTCGTCAGCGTGATATGAAACAAATGGAGGCACTGAAAAAATACGAGAAGGAGTATGAGAAGCTCAAATCGAGATTCTTTGATCTAAATATTTCTGATGGTAACATCATCATAGTCCCTTTAAAAAGTCTCGATGAGTTTAGACAGGAAGGTCAAATCATGCATCACTGCGTATTCACGAACAACTATTTCAGAAAAAAAGACTCTTTAATCCTCTCTGCCCGCATCGGTGAAAAACATATTGAAACCATCGAGGTGGATCTGAGTAAGTTTCAGGTAATCCAATCACGTGGTATATGCAACAAGGATACCGAGTATCATGGACGAATTATTGATCTCGTAAAAAAGAATATGAACTTAATACGTCAAAAGCTGACGGCATAAAAAAGATCTAAATATGGCAAGACCATTAAAACAGGGACTGGATTATTTTCCTTTAGATACAGATTTCTTATCTGATAGGAAAGTACGCAAGATAATAAATGCTTGTGGCCCAAATTCCGTCACTATACTAATTTGCCTGCTATGTAATATCTACAAGGATAAAGGGTATTACATCGTGTGGGACAAAGAAATGCCTTTTGATATTGCTGATATAGTCGGGGTATCCGAGGGCGCTGTAAGTGAAGTCGTGAAGAAGGCCCTACAAGTGGAATTATTCGATAACACCCTGTATAGAAAGTTCCATATTTTATCTTCCCGTGGTATTCAAAATAGATTTAAAAGCTGCACTTCAAAAAGGAAAGATGTTGAAATTATCCCTGATTTTTGGATTAATGACGTCAATAACTCGATTAATGACGTCAATAACTCAATAAATGTAGGTGATAATGAACAAAGTAAAGTAAATAAAAGAAAATCTTCTCCCCCACATATACGCGTGGGAGAACTGTTTCCGACTGATAGTTTTTTCGACAAGTCTTTGGACGATTGCTATACCGAACTTAAATCGAACCGATCGTGGGCGGAGACAGTAACGATGAATACTCGTTCTTCCGGAAACCCTGATTTCACATTAGAGGATTTTCACGAGTGTCTGAAGCTGTTTTTCATGGAGCAACAGAACAAAGGCGAAACATCAAAATCTCCTAAAGATGCGATGTCCCATTTTGCCAGTTGGTTGAAAATTGAACTTAAAAACAAGAAAGATGAACGGAGAATTAATAAAAGCAGGGATACAGGCGGTGCTAAGCCCATTGCAGATAGTCCAGGAGACAGCAGTGATCCGAAAGGAGTTAACTCCGATACAGCAAGCCTTACAAGCTGGATCGACGGCCTCTCAATTGGTCGCTGAATGGAGTGGAACAATCGCACAGTTGAACTGTAATGTCTCATTGTGTGACGTAGCCAATGCCGGGAATATCCCTACTCTGGCCGACGTAAACAGGAGTTTTAGCAATTCAACATCGGTAGAGATTATCACGCAGCATTTGAAGTCAGTACTCAGCTATGCCGGTGTTGAGTTAACCGATGCCCAGCTAGCGGAAACAGCTCTGTCGATATTGTCCAGCTACTGGTATCTGAACCTGGCCGAGTTATGTATCTTCTTCTCTCAGCTAAAAAACGGCAGCCGTGGGCAGTTCGTTTGGGGATCGAAGATAAACAATCAAGCGATCATGGTGGCGCTTGCCGATTTCTGCAAAGACAGGCGTCGTGAAATCGAACGTAAGGAAAGCGCAAAGATACGTCAAGACACGGAGAATGGATATTCACGATCTGAGATGCTGAGTAAGGATATCGTTCTAGGTACGAAAGGCATTCGAAATACTAGAGAAGAAGCTATGCAGAGTTTCGAGGCCTTCTTAAAGTTCTTTCCATATCTACCAGACAGATACCCCCCGGAAGTACTTTGGAGAGCATGGAGAGGCGACAATGAAGCCCTGCAAACGATTTACGGTGATAAGATTCCCGCTAAAGAAGTCGCAGAGAAAGATATCGGGATGTATTTATGCAACTACAATATTGCTAAGAGTAAAGAAAATGAAAAAATATGAGATATTGGCTGTTATCACCATTGCAGCCATAGTTTTTTATACTGTATGTTATTACGTACTGTATTGGTACATAGACAAGTATATATATGAAAATTAAAGTATTGACAGTAAAACAACCCTGGGCGTCGTTAATAGTCCATGGTATAAAAGATATTGAGAACCGGACATGGAGAACGAATTTCCGTGGACGGGTGCTAATACATTCCAGTGGTTCATATGGAAAGAAATTCAAAGTGAATTTGACTGATGAACAAGCAAAGGAAGCATTTACTACAATTGCTAAAGAGTGTATGTTTGGTTGTTTACCATTTGGTTCTATCATCGGTAGTGTAGAGATAGTAGACTGCGTACTGAATCATCCATCTGTATGGGCAGAGAAAGGCGTTTATCACTGGGTACTCGCTAATCCTATTCTCTTTGAGAAACCCATCGTGGACGTGAAAGGTAAGTTAGGATTATGGAATTATGAGTGGGAGGAAACGATATGCTTATAGATTGCGGTAAATGTTCATCAAAGATAGGCTGTGTACATCTTGCCAGTCGAGATTTCTCTAATTGTTGGCAATACAGAGAAGTTATAAAAGAGAAAAAGGAAAAGATTGCTATCGAAGCAATGAAAGCTATGTTATCTAATCCTTCATTAGTTATAGGGAAAAAGAATGATACACCAAGTTCAATAGCAAGAATTTCAGTAATGATTGCCGATGAAATGATGAATCTATTGAAATAATGCTAGAAAATAAAAGCGGCCGGCGTACCACCGCCGACCACTCTCATAAGCACAAAGCTTATAGCTATTAGGAACAGCAAATATATAAAATCTTTGTGCTTATGGCAAGTAAAGCAGTAAATAATTACATAACAAAACGTTACGAACGCTGGCTTGATTACTCTTTGTATCATTGTGGGCTTGCCGGCATTCCTGATGAAGCGACAGATGTCTTGAATGAGGTTATTTGTTCGCTCCTTCAAAAGAAAAACAGGTTGCTGGACAAACTACTTGAAACAAAAAAAAATGGCTATACAGAGCTTGATTTCTTTGTTTTGAAGATGATAAAGCTAAACGCATCCTCTCCTACTTCACAGTATAGGAGTAGATACAAGCCCCTGCCTGTGGATGGTAATGTAGATTATTCAAGGCTGGATATTGAAGATATCCCGGATGAATCAGAAGATAGAAATACTGAAATACTAAATAAACTGCATTTAGTAAGAGATACATTTGAAAGCCTTGATTTAGGTCCAGTAGCAGCTCGTGTTTTTGAGTTTCATTTCTTCCAAGACGGTAATTTTTCCGACTGGGAAGGTCCGGAAACATTGAAACAACTATATGAAATTTATAACGGAGTGCAGGAACTTATTAGAAAGAAAATTAATGGAAGTTCATTGTTCTAATTTGCAATATTATTACTTTTGGTAAAAAAATAACAAAGACATGGCTACAGAAGAAAATATGATTCCAATAGAACCTTATCTTAAGGACTTTAAACAATATCTTGATGCTAATTCAAGATGTATATTATCAGCAAAATTCGGCGATGGGAAAAGCTACTTCATTAATAGCTTTATAAAAGAATATTCAGATGAATATCTGTTCATTCCAATATATCCTGTAAATTATCAGGTAATGGACAATAAAGATATCTTTGAACTAATAAAAAGAGATATATTGATTAGGCTACTATCGAATAAAGATATCAACATTAATGAAATAGAGTTAAGTAATGCATCGTTAATTTATTCTTATTTTATGAATAAATCAGAAGACGCAATTTTAGATGTTATAGACTTGATACCCAAAATCAACGTTTACGGAGTGGATATAAGTATAAGTAGTGTTATCAAAAAAATAAAAAACATAAAAGACAAGTTTGATAAATATAAAGAACAATTTAAGTCAGTTGATAAGACATCAGAATTATATATCACCAAATTTGATTCACTGAAAGGATCAATATATGAATTTGATAGTATTTCTCAATTGATACACGATATAATATGCGAATATAGAAAGCTAAATCCTACTAAAAAAGTTGTTTTGATTATAGAAGATCTTGACAGAATAGATCCTGCTCATATTTTTAGAATACTCAATGTTTTCTCTGCTCATTTCGATAGATATGGGGTTGATAAAACATGCGGTGATAACAAATTCTGCTTAGATAAAATAGTCACTGTCTGCGATATTAATAATATCAAGAAGATATATGCCCATGTTTATGGAGATAATACTGATTTTACAGGTTATATAAGCAAATTCTCAAACAGTAAAGAATATATCTATTCTTTAAAGGACAAATTGAAATGGTATATCACTAATATTCTATTGGATAAGGATTTAGAAAAATACCCCCAAATTAGTGACATACTATCAGATATCATTATTTCATCAATGGATGATGGAAAAACTGTAGAAAGCAATTTACGTATAATAAAGGAACGTACAGTTAAAGCTAATTATTTAATAAGAACCCAAAATATAAAATTAAATCAAAGATTTGCAGGAAAATATATAACATCCAGTTCAGACTTTACAAAGTTGTTAGCTTTATTGAAAGCATTTGGATTTAGCTTCACTGATGTTGATATAGAACCTGCTTTTGATGAGTTTGTGAAGATAATAGGTAAGTACTGGACTTTAGCTCCTATGTTTGATAAGAAAATTATTTTTGAAGTTCAAAAAAACAAGATAGAAGTTGCGTATTATAGAGAAATAGCAAGAGGTATTGGAGATTTTCAACGGTATACTTCTATTTATAATTGTTTTGATGGTGATCAAATTATAGACTTTGACATATCAGGTTGGGATGCAGAAGCACTAGCTTCATCATTAATCTTTGGTCAGATTAATAATATAGTTGATTATCTTAATAGAAAAATTATTATCTAAAAATAAGACTGAGAAGTGTAATAAGAGAAAATATAGCAGGAGAATCTATATTTTAGAATAAAACCTGCTATGGATAATGAAAATATTAAATATGACCCTCACAATTATCGTATTCATGGGGAAGAAAACAAACGATTAATCAACAAGAGTTTGGTTGAATGTGGTGCCGGTCGATCAATTGTGGTCGACCGGGATGATGTAATCATATCCGGTAATGGTGTATATGAGCAAGCGCAATCTCTTGGATTAAAAGTCCGCATTATCGAATCAGACGGGAATGAGCTGATTGCAATTAAACGTGTAGATTTAGCTACTGATGACGAAAAAAGAAAGCTTCTCTCTTTTGCGGACAATCGTACATCTGATACATCATCATTTGATTTCTCATTACTTGTAGAAGACTTTGAAGTAAATCTGCCTGATTGGGGATTACTTAGTGATGAAATTGATTCATTGACAGAAGATGTTGATTCTAAAATACCAGAAGATCTGACTGCTCCTCGCCGTAAAGATCCTCCATATATAAAAATTGCATTCACTGACATGAAGCAGGCCGAATTATTTGAAAAAGAAATGAAGCCATTGATAGAGAAATTTGATGGGGCAAGTTATGTCTTTGGAGGTGGGGAATTATGAGACTAGAAAAAGCATCATATCAAGCTTCAAAATATGCATGTTTACATTTTCATTATGCACATGCTGTTCCTCAGGCAAGACTCGGGTACTCCGTTTTCAATTCTGAAGGAGAATGGTGTGGTGTAATCCTTTTCTCGAACGGTGCAAATCAGTTCATAGCCTCCAGTTTCAGCATGGTGCAGGGACAGGTGATGGAACTTGTCAGGGTTGCTCTTAACGGGAAGCAGGAATGTACCTCTCAAGCATTGGCCATGGCACTGAAGCTACTAAAGATAGATGCTCCTGCTGTTAGACTTGTTGTCAGTTATGCGGATCGTAACCAAGGACACATCGGAACAATCTATCAAGCGACAAATTGGTATTACTTAGGAGAGTTTGCATCAGAGCGTGGAATCATGTTGAATGGCAAATTGACACACAGGCGTTCAATCAACTCAAAATATGGCACTTCAACCATTGATTGGTTACGTGAGCATGTAGATCCAAAAGCTGAAGTAATCAAAGGAGAAACAAAGATAAAATATGTATTTCCTCTTGATAAAAGATGTATGAAAACGATTAAATCAATGTCTAAACCATATCCAAAGAAAATATCTGTAACTAATGACACAAGCGAAAGATGAATCTGAAAAGAAAAAAAGAGGACGCAAATCAGCATATCAAAAAGAATATGCCAATCAAGCGTTAAAGCTTTGTCTGCTTGGCGCAACAGATAAAGAGCTTGCCGATTTTTTCTCTGTTTCTGAGCAGACCTTGAACAAATGGAAAAAAGACTATCCCGAATTTCTTGAGTCCCTAAAAAAAGGGAAAAATATCGCGGATGCCAATGTGGCATACCGTCTTTATAACCGTGCGATTGGCTATAATTGTAAAGCAACAAAGTTTGCTGCGACAGAGGGAAAAATAACTGATTCAAAAGAATACATTGAGCACTATCCTCCTGATACAACGGCTGCAATATTTTGGTTGAAGAACCGGCAGCCGGAGAAATGGCGTGACAAGAAAGAAGTTGATGCAAATGTGAATCTTGGTGATGAACTGGAAGGATTGAGTGACGAACAGTTACAGGCTATTATTGATGGTAAAGAAGAAAAGTAAAAGAGAAATATTGATTCGTAAGGCGAAAGCTGCTACCATACTCCGCAAACGAATAGCAAAGAAAGACTTTTGGGCATTCTGTTTGTACTATGATCCGAAGTTTTTCTCTAAACGTCTGTTCCTAAAAAAGGTCGCGGAAGCGTTCATGCGTGTGTACAGCTCGTATTCTGCGGGTATAATCTACCGTCTTGCTGTCAGCATGCCACCACGTGCTGGAAAGTCATATATATCTTCTCTTTTCATCGCTTGGATGTATGGACACTTTCCCGAAGAATCTGTAATGCGTAACTGTTGTTCTGACACGTTATACAACAAGCTCTCTTATGATACCCGCGATATTGTCAAATCAAAACGTTATCGTGAGATATTTACTGAGATTCACCTAAAAGGAGATAAACAGAATGTCAAAGGCTGGAATGTAGAAGGCGCTCGACAGGTGTCTTATTTCGGTGGTGGTGTTGGTGGTACTGTCATTGGTTTCGGTGCATCTATGCTCGCCATGACGGACGACTTATACAAGAGCTTGGAAGATGCTCTATCTGATAATAACAATGAAAAGGTTTGGTCTTGGAAGCAAGGTACACACGACTCCCGTATTGAAGGAAGCTGCTGCATGATTGATATTGGTACTCGCTGGTCCTCTAGCGATGTCCTTGGACGTTTAGAAGAAGCCGGCAAGTATAATGAAATCATCCGTATCGCTGCACTAGATGAAAACGATGAAACGTTCTGCGCTGACGTACATACAACAGAGTATTATCGGGAACTACGTTCTGAAACGGATGAAAGTATCTGGATGGCCGAGTATATGCAGGAACCGTTCGAAGCCAAAGGTTTGCTATTCCCTAAATCCTCTCTCATGCGCTTCAAGAGTGCTGATATTGTAGGAAAGAAACCTGATGGTGTACTTGGTGCTTGTGATACAGCTGATAAGGGCGATGATGATTTCTGTGCACCATTTGCAAAGGTATTCGGACCGAAATACTTCATCACGAATGTTCTTTTCACAAAGGATCCTGTTGAAGTTACAGAACCGCGCCTGGCACAGATGGTTATTGATACAGAGTGCGATCAGCTACGCATTGAATCAAACAATGGCGGGCGTATATTTGCTATCAATGTACGCAAACTTGTTACAGCTAAAAAGAAATCGTGTGTTATACAAGCCCGGCCAACAACCCAGCACAAGGAAACACGTATTATCATGAAGGCTGGCTGGATAAAGAAGCATTGTGTATTCTTAGACGAATCAGAATACACTAAAGGATCAGACTACGGCCGTTTCATGAAAGCGCTTACCAGTTACAAGCGTGAAGGTGATAACGCTCATGACGACGCACCGGACGGAATGACAATACTTGCAGAGTTCGCAGAATCGCTTGGTCTAAAATTAAAAAAAACATCGACTCGTAAGGTAGGACGTGGATAAATCCTGTTTGCCATATATTTTAAGAGAAAAGTATATGGCATCAATTAGTGAAATTTTAGTTCAAGACGACTTTGGAAGGATTGTAAGTGATCTTTGCGTGGACACCATAGAAAATCGTGAGCCACGGGAATATTTAGAAGAGTATAATGGTAAGCGTAACCGTCGCACTACATCCGTTGGTTTCCGTGAACCTAAGACAGTAGCTGTCTATTCTGAAACAGAAGAAGAATTGAATACCCAAACGGGTAAAATGGAGCCTAAACGATTAGAGGATAAAACTGTTCCTGTTGCCAAAATAGTGACCAATATCCCAAAGAAGATTGTTCGCACAGCAGCAGCTTTTTTATTTGGCGGAGATATGACCATCACAGCAGATAATACAGATGATGCAAGCTTGGAGGATTTCAAAAAGATATTTGTCCGCAAACTCAAAATGAAGTCAGTACTTATGAGCTTTGCCCGTAAGGTGTTGTCAGAAACAAAAGCCGCTATTGTATTTTACCCTGTAAACAAAGTTGTAAATGGGAAAAAAGTCCCGGAACTGAAAGCCAAGATACTCTCTTTGCCAAAGGATGATAACGTTACTTATGAGTTCTATCCACATTTTGACGATGATGATGATATGGATGCTTTCATTCATAAGTTCACAACCAAGATTGACTACTCTACCTACGAGTGTGTCAAAATATACACCTCAGACAAAGTTATCACAGCTATAAATAAGGGGGGCCAGTGGGAAATCAAGTCAGATAATAACCTATTCGGCAAAATCCCTGTAGTATATGCAGAGGTAGACCAACCGGACTGGGAAGATGTCGCTTTACTCATGGACCATTATGAAATGCGGATCTCTAGAATGTCAGATACTAACGACTACTTCGGCGACCCAATGCTAAAATCTTTCGGTTTGTCGAATCTCCCATCAAAAGATACAGTAGGGAAAGAATTAAACTTTTCTATGGAAGTTGACCCTGATACCGGCACTGCGTATCATGGTGATGCTGAATACCTATCATGGCAACAGTCCATAGATTCACAAAAGGAAGAGATTAGTAATGAACGCCACGAAATATTCTCTGGTGCATCATGTCCTGATTTGTCGTTTGACAATCTTATTGGCATAGGTGACCTATCAGGCGTCTCCCGTGAGTTTATGACCATTGATGCAAAAATTAAGGCTACGGAACAAATGGAAATCTTCGGACCGGTAGTACAACGATGTGTGGCTATTGTACAAGCAGGCATGGCGAATATATCACATATCAAAAATTCCAATGCTATAATGAATAATTATTTTGAGGTGTCTTTCGGCTCTATTCTCCCGAAGAATTTAGCAGAAGACTTACAGAATCTATCAACAGCCGGAGGTGGGAAACCAATCAATAGCCAGGAAACACTTACCGCACGTTCTCCTTATACTCAGAATGTAAAAGAGGAAATTGAGAAAATGAAACAGGAAGAACAAGCAGCTTCAGTCAATAACAATCCGCTAGGACCGATATATCAATGAAAGGACTAACATTCTACGACAAGCAGCATATACAAAAGATATTGGCTCAGCAAAGCGAAGTGGCCAATATCTTTAATCGATTTATTCTGTCTATTACCCCATTTCTCCAACAATGGGCAAATCGTAGTAGCGATAATGTATGGTTACGTAATCAAGTTGTCGAAAAATGTGTGGATCGGGAGTTGGATAAGTTACAGTCTCTTCTTCTCACGAATCTTACAGCCTTCAACATAGACGCATGGAAGCGCTCTGAAATGAAGAATGAGGATTTTATATCAGAATACATCAAAGGCATGGCTATTGATTCTGTAAGGAAGCAAGGAATGTTTGCTACAAACAAAGACGCACTCTCTCAACTTAGGAAAGGGGTTGATGTACGCGGCAATAATCTGTCTCCAATGGTGTGGAATCTTGCGGATCAGACAAAAACACAACTCGAGTATTATTTACAGACAGGTCTATCTGTTGGTAGAAGTTCTTCACGGATAAGTCAAGATCTTAGGCAAATCCTAAATGAGCCGGACAAACGATTTCGCCGGGTAAAGGATAAAGAAGGGAAACTTGTTATGTCCCAACCTATGAAGAACTATCACCCAGGACAAGGTATATATCGTAGTTCAAAGATGAACGCATTACGTCTTACAGCTACATCTACCAATATGTCTTATCGTACCGCTGACTATGAACGTTGGAGTAAACAGGATTTTATATTAGGTATTGAGATACATCGCTCGGCCAATAATCGCGGACCATGCAAGATATGTGATGCAATGGTAGGTAAATATCCGAAAACGTTCAAGTTTATAGGTTTTCATCCTTTCTGTATCTGTTTTGCTACTCCGATCACGATGGAACCGGACAACTTTGCTGATTTCCTGCTAAACGATACAGTTCCGCAAGAACAGGTTATAACAGATATTCCCAAAACAGCAAAGGATTTTGTTGACGAGAATAAAAATGGGGTGCAATCCGCTTTTTGGTATAAGGATAACTTTAGCAAAGAAGGAGATTTGCAAAGAGAGAGAACTCCCCAGCCTACTACACCCGAAGTCATAAAAGTATCAAGAACAAAGCGCATCAAGACCGATGCTGAGAAAAATGATATTCAAAAAAGATGGGACGACCGGTTTGTAAGAAACTTCAATCAGAGTAAGATTGAGCAAAAAATCGGCATAAAGAGAGGTGAAGATATGACCTTCGAAGAAGCAAATGAACTGAGAGGAAACATCGGTTATGGAGAAGGAAGAGAATTCAGTGTAAACTGTCAGTCATGCGTAGTTGCTAATGAATTGAGAAGACGTGGATATGATGTAACAGCACTACCTAACCTTAAAAAAGAAGGGAACATTCCTTATGAACTCTCTGGAAAAACTAACTGGGCCTGGATTGATCCGGAAACAATGCAGACACCTGAGAAGAAACAGGCAGGTGGACAATATGTATCAGGACTTGATATTAAAAGCAAGACTCTCACTCAATTGAATAAAGAATTGAACGAGTTAACCAAAGAAGCCGGCAGGTATCACATTGACTTTATGTGGAAAGACGGAAAAGGTGGACATATTATTACTGTTGATAGGTTAGAAAACGGTTCAATCCGTATTTATGATCCACAAATCGGTCGTTTGGGCGATTGGAAAGTTATATCCAAAGATATAAGTCTTAAGTATGGAGTAAATGTATTGCGTGTAGACAATCTATTGGTAAACACAGATATTATCGATAGAATAGTGAGAAAGTTATAAGAATGAACTTGTATAGTCTTTGGGCATAGGAGCCATTCCCATTATATCCGGCGATTGTGTATATGGTGCAAGATGTGCAGCATCATCTTTCACAAGAATAAATTGAGGATATCCAATGCAGCATTCCTTGTCTTCTTTCCGGGATGCTGTATATACCAAGTAGCCTTTCCACTCTCCATAATAGGAAACCTGATCGAACCCATTCTGTAGAGCGAGGATCTTAGCTTTCTCCTTATATTCTTTCTTCTTATCCATATTGCAAATATACTCATTGATTCTGGAATAAAATATAAGGGAAGGAAAAAGTTACTCCCCTTATATTTTAATAGAAAATCGTTATGACAATCATTGATGCTATTAAGAAGGGCTTGAAAGCCGCAGGTGTAAACGAAAAGTACGCCTCTAAGGTTCAGAAACTTTTCAAAATCGAAAAAGAAGAAGATATTGCTACTTATGTTGCCTTATTCAAAGACAATATTCTTCCTGATCTTGAAGATACATCCGCAGTAGAAAAAGCGAAAAAGGACGCTATCGCTGAATATGAGAAGAATAATGGTCTGAAGGACGGTAAGCCAATCAAACCAGTTAAAAAGACCAAGAAAACGACAGAATCAGAAGAGAATGAAGAAAATGAAGAAGAAGATCTCGAAGGTGTTCCCGCCTCTTTGATGAAACTATTCAAGGCTCAACAAAAACAAATATCAGAGTTAGCCAATAGCGTTACCACCTTAACTGGGAATATTACAACATCCAGCAAACAGGCTTCAGCTAAGGTTCTCTTTGATAACGCAAAATTACCAGAAAAGTGGTTCAAGCGTATCGACGTAAATTCTGAAATATCTGTCGAAGATCAGATTAAGGAATTGGCAGAAGAGTATGCTGAAATTCGCCAGTCCGCTGTGACAGATGAAATCGAAAATGGTAACTACACCCCACAATCACAGGTAAAAGACCGTAGTGAAAAAGAGTGGCTGGATATCATGAATAAAGAAGAAGCTGGTGAATCCAGTGGTGTCGCTAGTCTTGGTATTGAGTAATAACTAAATTTTATTGTATCATGTATTTAAAAAAAGAAAAAGAATTTCAGTACCATCCCGCCATCATTAAGATGTTGGAGGATGTTGTCGGCGGTGGCACTATTGCCCGTGCTGATTTGAGAAAGGCCCTGTTTGACGGACAGCCATTAGATGAGTTGCCACCTTACTGCATCGCAGGACGCGATGAAAACGGTGGTTGGCATATCATCAAGACAGCAAAAGTGCTGGAGGCTGTAGAAACAGCAGGAAAAATCATCAAGGTAGCTAAAAATCATCTGTTTGCAATTGGTGATTTCGTGACTGTCGGTGGAAAATTTGATGGAGCATCCGATAAAATTACCGCTATCGACAAGAGTAATGCTGCTTATGACTCTATTACGCTGGCGGCTGCCATTGGTGCGATGGCCAAAGATATGGTATTGGTCGCTGTAAAATCAAAAGCTGATGCAGGTTCTGCCGAGGCTACAGTAGAAACATCCGAGGTGGTGATTACGATGGCTAAAGTTGATCTGACTGTTGCTAATCAATCTTGCGGATTGATGGTAAGAGGTACTATTGAGGAACGAAATATGCCATTCCCTCTTGATGCTGATTTGAAGAAGCTTATGCCTCTCATTCGTTTTGTATAATCTATTAATTCATAAATCATTATGGAAAGAAGCTTAATCAAGCAAATTAACAAGAAAAACATGGCGGCACGTCTCAACTCCCGTCATGTGAAGCCGATGTATTACCCGAATTTCTTTGGTGTGAAGAGAGTTACTTCATTGAAGTGGGAAACATTGGTTGGTGAAAAAGGCGCTCCGGTTATTGCTGACGTTATTTCTTTCGATGCATCTGCACCGGAGAAAACGCGTGAAGTGATCGGCAAAATGTCTGGTGATATTCCTAAGACCGCTATTAAGCGCTCGATGACTGAAAGTGAATATCAAGAATACAAGCAGTTACAACGCGATGCCCAGGGCGATTCTGATCAATTGGAACTATTAAATCTTGGTTTCAAAGATACCGATTTTGTGCATAATGGTGTCCGTGGACGTATGGAATGGGCTAGTATGCAATACATGTCACGTGGCGGA
Source organism: Bacteroides faecis (assembly GCF_020091505.1). Classification (NCBI taxonomy): domain Bacteria; kingdom Pseudomonadati; phylum Bacteroidota; class Bacteroidia; order Bacteroidales; family Bacteroidaceae; genus Bacteroides; species Bacteroides faecis. The sequence goes on from NZ_CP081916.1 coordinate 4,210,124, forward strand.
ACCAACTTGACATCCTCTAATAACAACGGCATCGTAACTACGGAATTTGTCGGCGTGGGTATGCCTGCTGCCAACAAAAAAGTATCCTCCGTAGATTGGGCTACCGCTTCTACTGCTGATGGTCTTCAAGATATTGAAAATGTACTGGCCGATGCAGCCAAGGAAGGTGTGTCTCTTCGCTATATTATTATGCTTACTACTGAGTTCTCTTTGCTGAAAAAGCAGAAAGCAACTATTGATAAGATTAAAGGCTGGATCAATCAAACGTCCAAGGTCGTTATCACAAAAAAAGTGATTAATGAATATCTTGCAGAACAAGAAAACCCATGTCAGATTATCACAATCAATCCGGCGCTCCGTATCGAAGATAAGAACCACAAACGTACTACTATCTGTCCGTGGGTTCGCAAACGTATTTGTTTCTTAGAGGATTTGCGTGTAGGTGATATCCAACACGGACCAATTGCAGCAGAAGATTCTGAGAGTCTGAGAAAGAAAGCATTGATGGTAAAGAAAGATTTTGTTCTGATTACCAAATGGTCAACCGAAGAACCATTTAAAGAATGGACCAAAGGAGAAGCAAACGCATGGCCGGTAGTTAATGATCCGGAAGCGATGTACATTCTGAAAGCTGACGGTAAAGCATGGGCAGCCGATGAAGCTACAGAAGGAACAGACAATATCCCCGCTAAATTCTTGGGTCAGGAAGTTGAGAAAGAAAACTTAGAAGCAGAAGACGAAGAGTAAACAGTTATGGCAACAATCAGAGAAACAATACTAGAATATCCATCTATTGAGGATATGGAAGGCTTCTTGGATAAGGTAGTCTTCATTAAGCGGGGTATCACCCCCGAAGCAGAATGTACTACTGAAAGCATGAAGCTGGTCGGTCTTTGTGTCGCTGATATGTATGCCATGATGGTAAACTCACCGGATTTCAGTGAAAACAAGCTTTCTATCACTCATCCCCGTTCTTTCTATATTCAGACTGCAAAGCAGCTGTATATAGAAAACGGGGAGCCGGAGAAGGCGGCTAAACTTGGCAAGCGAATCATTATCAAAGGAAGGGCAGGTAGCAGATGGTAAAACGATACCCACATACAGCGATAGTCACTATGTCTGCTAAAGGGCAGGTTGTTGACGGTGAATTGGTTCCGGGAATACCAGTTGAAATATCTGTCTCCGGACGTTATGACCCAGTAAGCGATGGAAGAATCGTTCTCAAACGTAATTCGGCTGGTGATGAAGCGCAAGTACATGGCTATTTCTATACCAAAATGCAGCCACCGGCCGGTAGTAAGTTTTTGCGTTTGAAAGTCGAATCAAAGGGTATTGATGTACCTGTTATCTGTTGGGAACTTTATCAATCACATTCAATTATCAACGTATGAGAAACGGTATGACTCCCCTATTCACTTATGATGAATTGGAAAAATGGTTTGATCGCTTTCAAAGTAAAGCAGAAGATAAGATGCTTGTATTCCTGCAGGCAGGAGGTGAAAAGTTTATCGAAGTAGCCCGCCGGAGTGGTTCATATAAAGACCAAACGGGCAATCTTCGAAGCTCTATTGGATATATAATAGCCAAAGACGGAGAAGTGGTTACAGAAAACTTTAAGGAAGGTGACAAAGGGACTGATAAGACAACCGGTAAGTACAAAGGTCGCAGGCTTGCAGAAGAAGTCTCACTATCATATACTGGCGGTTATGTGTTGGTTGGTGTTGCAGGAATGGAGTATGCGGCAGCCGTGGAAGCTAAAGGGTATGAGGTTGTTTCAGGAGCTAATACACAATGTGAGAAGTATCTAAGAGATACATTGAAGTCAATTTTTAGCAAGATTTGATTATGGATGAATTCGACGCTGTAGATATAGTTTATGATGCTGTGGCCGCTGCGGGCACCGATGTTATGATTTACAAGGATAAGTCGGAAGCCGGCTTTACTAATGAACACATCGTTATCAATCATCTGCAATTGAATGAGCTCGACTTCATCAATAAAGTGCCTGTTAATATCAACATCTTTGTTCCTTGGAGTGATGAAAATGGTATGTTAAAACGTCAACGAATGAAAGAATTAAAGCGTAAAGTTAGGAAATCGCTTGATTCAATCAATAGCAATGACGGTACATGTAAAGAAGTAACAGTCCTCTGGAACGTTCCAATGCCGGACCTGAAAGAAGGCTTTGCTTGTACAAATATCAGATTAGAAATTTTAATAGATCAATAATTATGTCAGGAGAAGTTAGACCTATCGCTATGGGCGTAGGTGGAATTAAATTTGGAACAGTCGGTGACGGCGTTCCCGGTGCAGATCTCAAAGATTATCCCCTTCCGACCAAAGGAAGTGTTGCATTTAACTTTGCAGATCCAAAGGAAGTGAAGATTGAAGTAGAAGGTAGTGAAGAACCTTTTTATGTTGAACTGGTGAAAGATACGACAGATTATGTCGAGTTCTCCATCCCTACTCCATCAAATGAGGTTCTTAAAGAACTAGCAGGCGGTGAAGTGGATACAACAGGAGGAAAAAATATCTGGAAAAAGCCTCTTAGTACTCCTTCTATCTCTAAAACGTTCCAGTGTGAAACATTACCTAAAGACGGTAAGAAGGTCGTTTATACCATCGTAAATGGCAAGATCGCCTCAAAGATTTCACAGGCTCCCGGATCAGAGCAAGCAGAGTTGTTGCTTGTTCGTGTATATATGCAAGCTGCTGTTACTGCAGACGGTAAGAGACAGACTGCTTTCATGCGCGAAGTAGTTACTATTGCCGGAGGCGGAGAAGCCCCAGCGAATGCTGCGAATGTCGAAGGCGGAGAAGCTGCTCCAAGTGGTGCGAAAAAATAAATAACGGTTCTGTATAGCTCAGTTGGTTAGAGCGCTACATTGATTATGTAGAGACCGGCGGTTCGATTCCGCCTACAGGAACAAACTATTGAAGGATGGAGCTGAAAGTATTGAAGGTTAGTTGCAAATAACCGGAAGTATTGCCCGGAAGTACAACGGGCTAGGCTCCTTGATGAAATTATGAGTATAAAGAATTTATTTCAGCAAGAGTCTGAATCCGTTACGGATCAGGCTGTCAAAATTCCATTCGAATTTACTAACCGGGATTCTATTCCTAAAGGAAAGGACCCCGGCAATTGCATAGTTATAAAGCCTGTCACCGTTCGGACATGGTTTCGGATACGCCCTTTCCTTCTTGAAGTCGAGAAAGAAGATCTTGATAAGATGATTGTGAAGGACGGAGAACTCAATGCAGACTTTCCGGAACTGATGAATAAATACGGAGGATTGCTTTTTGACATCGTCTGCCTCGGGATTCACAATAAGCCTAGTGATCCTCCGGAATGGTTCAAGAACGCTCTCGCAGACAATACGACATGGGAGGATATACGGATCCTGTTTAATGCAATTATATATCGCATAGGGTATCACCCTTTTTGCACCTCTATCACGATGCTTCGGAACGTGAGCCCGCTACGAGAGACGGAGATAATAGCCGCTCAGAAGAATTTGCAAAGTTGGAAGGATGCAACCAAAGCAGATTCCTAGTGATTGTAAAAGAAGCTCTAGGATTAACGTTTAACCAGACGTTGGATAGTAGCTATGGATTGATAGAGACATTACTGCAGGAGTACTCATTTGTAATGAGAGAGCGTAATAAGATTACTGATGAAGACGGTAAAGTTGAAGGTAGAGATTATGAATGGGTAGAACTACCCTCTTTTGATGATCCTAGTAAGACGATCAGGATAAAGAAGTATAACGATATAGCCGGTAAGGTCAAGGGTTAAGGTAATTTGCTGTTGTGTTTATATATTAGGTTAACTGTTTTTTTATTAAATTGGTTTAGAGTATTGTGGTCCCTTGTATCTGTGAAGATATAGGGGATTTTTTAATATCCCCTTTTTATCTCAGCATCTACGCTATCCATCATCTTTGTTATTTCGACATTATCCCTTTCCAAATTTTGGATAACACGGGATTGGTAAGTGATCATCCCTTCAATTCTTCCTTTTTTGAGTCCGAGGCTTAGGCCTCTTTGAAAAGCTTCCTGTAGTTCTTTCTTCCGGAGAACGCTATTCACTCCGTTTTTTCGTTCATTTTCCTTGGTCATGGTGTAATGAATGTTTGGTTTATATATTATAAGAAAAGGCTATCTTTCCCCTTTTATTCCGACCAAGGAACATAATCTTTACACAACATGTTGGGACTATGTAGCAAAGGGAATTGATAGCCTATCTTTTGATTTGCAGGCTTATCAACTCCCCAACATGTTAATATAAAAATTGTTCCTTGGTCGAAGAACATTGCAAAGATGCTTATTCTTCTCGAAATAGCCAAATTTTAGCTTCTCTTTATATTTTAAGAATAAATGCTATGGGTATTCAAAATAAAGACGGAGCGTTGTATTTCGCTACAGGAATAGATAACTCGGGGTTATATTCAGGACGTCAGGAGGCAATGGGGATCATCAAGGCGATGGCCGGTGAGATCACTTCTTTTGATGTTTTCGGAGGGATTGGTATTAGTGCGGGCATTGCATTTGCCCAGGCCGCCAAAGGTGCATACGACTTTGAAAAGCAGTTCCAGCAAAGTATGAAAGAAGTTGCTACCCTTTCAAGCGGAATAAAGGGCAGTCTAACCGATTATATGAATCAAGTCGTAGAACTGACCCGCGAGGTTCCAGTACTTGCGAATGATGCGGCTAAAGCATTGTATCAGATTGTATCTGCCGGCCATGATGGTGCGGATGGTATGAAGGTTCTGGAAGTATCGGCTAAAGCTGCTATCGGTGGAGTTACCGATACGGCTACGGCAGCAGACGGTATCACTACCCTATTGAATGCCTATAAGCTTGATGTTTCAGAAGCTGAGAAAATATCAGATCAACTATTTACTACCGTCCGGCTGGGTAAGACCTCATTTGGAGAGTTAGGCAAAAGTATTGCGCAAGTTGCGCCTGTTGCTGCCGCCTATGGTGTGGAAGTAGATCAGGTCTTAGCCGCTGTTGCTACCCTAACCAAACAAGGTACGCCTACAGCGCAAGCAATGACTCAAATACGTGCTTCCATTATTGCAGTATCCAAGGTGCTTGGTGATGGCGCATTTGATAACAGGACCTATCAAGAGGCGCTAGCAGAAGTTGCTAGACAGGCAGGAGGCTCGGAAGCAGAACTTCGTAGATTAGTTCCAGAAATCGAGGCGGTCAATGCAGTTCTTGGATTGACAGGAATTAACGTCAAAGAGGCTGCCGGACATTTGGAAGAAATGCAAAATGCCACAGGCGCAGCAGAAGCAGCTTTTAAAGAAATGGCTTCTTCTGCTGATAATCAAATGAAGCTACTGGGGAATAACATAACGGCCACCCTTCGCCCGTTAGGACAGGAAATCTTAAAAGAAATATCTGCCGCAGCACAATCTATGAACGAAGCCTTTAAAGATGGCAGTGTTCAAGAGGCATTGAAAGATATAGGTGCCTTAATAGTCGTCGTTACGACTGCCCTTGCAGGATACAAAGGAAGTATTCTTGCTGTAAGTACTGCCAAACAAGTATATGCAACGGTAACAGCAATTGTAAATCGACAGCGTGCTATTGAGGCGGCCAACCTTGTATTAACCAAAGGTATGTATGCCATTGAGGCTACCATGATTGCTAAAAGTACATCTGCCCGTATTTTATTAACAGGAGCAATAAAAGCTCAAACCATTGCACAGTTGAAAAATGTTGCAGCTATGCTAACTAATCCTTATGTATTAGCAGCTGCTGCATTCGCAGGACTTGGATATGCCATTTACAGATGCGCAACTGCGGAAAACGTCTCAGAGAAGGCTATGAGAAAACATAATGCTGCTATGGAAGCACAAAAGAAACATTTTGATGACTTGAAAAATAAAGCAGAAAGCCTTGTCAATGTTATTAAAGATGAAGCAGCTAGCCAATTTGATAAATTAGATGCATATAAACAACTTCAAGCTATAATGCCCAATGTTTTGAAAAACATTGATTTAGAAAAGCTCAAAACAATGGAACTCAACGATATCCTAAAATTATTCAACAAGGATAAAAATGAGCAATATATCATGGGAGTAAAAGTTAGAGCTGTAATGAAACAAGAGGAACTTGATGCAGCTACAACTGAATGGCAAAAAGCAATAAATGAAGCTGAAGAAAACCAAAAGAATGGTATCGAAGATTCTGGATTAAGTATTAGAATTGGTCGATTAGCTAAAAAAAAGAATGAAGCAGCAGAGTCTGCCCGTCTTGCCAAAGAAGAAGTAGACAAAATAAATGAAATTCAAAGAAAAGCAAAAGAAGAACAAAAGAAAGAAGAAGAGAAAGCCAAAATTCAGAATAAGGCTTTTTGGACGAAGCAGAAAGACGATGCTACAAAAGCACTAGATTCAATCGCTTCGGCACAAAAAAAATTGATGGATGCTGGAAATTTCAAAGGGATTGATGCTACTGTCATTACTGCTTACAAAGAAAATATCAAAAAACTAAAAGAAGCAGAGAAAGAATTAAAAGTTTATGATTCATTTTCCAAACAGGATGATAAGGCACAAAAATTACGTGAAGAACAAGAAAAATATAAACTCCTGTTAGAGAAACAAAAGTTTGAACAGGAACGAATAAAAGAAGATTCAGCAAATGAACTCGAACAACTTGAAATAAACAAACTCAAAGAGAGTAGTGAAAAAGTCCTCAGACAAAGGGAGCTTAATCACAAACTAGAATTGCAGGCTATCGAGCGTGAAGCAGAAGACAAGAAACTAAAAGTGATTGAAGATGCTCGTTCTGCTTTTGAAGCTAATCCGGAAAACAAGAAGAAGACTTTTAATACAAGTGCTTTCATCAATTCTGAGTCAACGAAGAAACTGTTTGCCATGTTCGACAACGTTGCAAAGGAAGCCGCTGCGACTGCTGATACAAAGTACAATCGTGGAGATGATCTATCTGATTTGTTGAATCAGTATCAGGACTATACAGATCAACGGCTTGCGATTGAACGAAAGTTCAACGAAGATATTGCTACTCTTCAAGAACAGCGCAAACAAGCAGAAAAGGACGGAAATACAGAACAGGTAGAACAGATTGATCGTTCCATCACCCAAGCTACAAAAGATAAGGGTATGGAACTTATGAATATGGACTATAATAAGCTGAAAGAATCTCCGGAATACGTTCGTGCCTTTGAGAATTTGAAAGAAACATCTTCTGAAACTCTTAATTCTCTTCTTTCTCAACTAGAGAATGCAAAAGGGACAGCAGCTAAGGTATTATCTCCGGACCAACTTCGTGAATATACCAGCACTATTCAATCAATCATGGATGAACTGGATTCACGTAATCCGTTTCAATCATTATCTGACAAGAAGAAGGAACTGGCAGAAGCGGAGGAAGAACTAGCTAAAGCGCAAATTGAGTTAGAGAATGCCCGGACCCAGGCGGAAGCAGTGAAAGGCGGTGCTATGATTGAGAACGGTGTCAAGTCTTCTAAGTATAATCCCAAGACCGGAAAGATCGATTCAACTAAAGCTTATCTAACCGAGGCGCAGGCGTTGGATAAGGTGAAGGAGAAAACGGATAACTACAATGAAGCAAAAGACAAAACGACGAAAGCCAGTGCAAAGGTACAAGCTGCTGAAAGGAAAGTGGCAAGCGTTATCGGAGAACTCGGTGACGCTTTAAAAGATCTAGGTTCAGCTATCGGCGGACAAGCCGGTGAAATTATAAGTATCATTGGCAATATCGGCACCTTCGCCATGACAGCGATGAATGGCGTAGAAACGGCATCAACAACGGCATCAACTGCAATCAAAGCGGTTGAAAAAGCATCTGTCATTCTCGCCATCATCGGTGCAGCTATGCAGATAGCAATGAAAATCTTCGACCTGTTCGGCAAAGACGACACAACAGAAAAGTATGAGAAAGCCAAAGAAGCTTATGAATCTTATATCAACATTCTTGATAGAGTGATAGAAAAGCAACTGGAATTGGCTGAAACTCTTACAGGAGATAATGCGAATGCTGCTTATGATAAGGCCCTTGAAATGATAAGGCTACAGAATGAGAATGCACGTGTTTTAGGTAAACAATACTTGAACTCTGGTGCATCCGGCAAGTCACATTCAAAGGGATATACTGAAGTGGAAGATATGTCCATGGAGGGGTGGAAGCAAGCGGCAGATACGCTAGGTATGAGCGTCGATGAATTTAAAGACAAAATGGGCGGACGCATGGCCGGTCTGTTTGATTTGACAGATGAACAACTTACAAAACTTCAAGAAAATGCTGGGATCTTCTGGTCACAACTTGACTCTGACACTCAAAAATTCGCGGATCAGATAGTGGATGGTGTTACCCAGGTTGCAGAGGTTGTCGAGCAGAAGATCACCGATGCTACTCTCATTGATATAGACGGACTTCGTTCAGACTTTCAGGATCTGCTTACAGATATGGATGCCGATAGTGCTGATTTCGCAGATAACTTTGAAGAATACATGAGAAATGCTATTCTAAACTCAATGCTCAAAGAGGACTATATGAGCCGACTAACAGCTTGGAGAGAGAAGTTTTACAAAGCTATGGATGATGGAGTAACCGAAGAAGAATATAATGCTTTAAAAGCTGAAGGTCAGCAGATTTCCGATGACATGAAAGCCAAACGGGATGCGTTGGCTGAAATGTATGGCTGGAACAAAGATGACGATGAACGTGAAGCATCAAAGAAAGGTTTTGCCTCCATGTCGCAGGACTCTGCAGATAAACTGGATGGTGCATTTGCTGTTATGACTTCTCACACATACTCAATAAACGAAGGAGTTAAGCAAATACAATTGAGTACAGATAAGATCATTGAGAAGCTTGTATACCTATCCAACATGGACAAGAATATAGGTGAAATGGTAAAACATAGCGATCTTGTCATTACTTACCTGTCAGACATAAGTAGTCATACGGCACGCCTTGAAGCTATTGAGAAGGCTATAGAATCTATCAGAATGGGGATTGACACATTGAACACTAAAGGCATAACATTGAAGCGATGACAGGACAATTTTACTTAGACGGAATAGACGCCTATACCAGTTTAGGGATATGCGTTACAAAGGGAAGCTACAATAATCTTGTAGCCTTCCCTGCTATCAAAGAATTGGAAAAAAACGACTGGCCGGAAGAAGATGGACAAGAATTTGACCTTTCTAATATTGCCCTAAACACAAGTGATATAAGCATTGAATTTGCATATATGGGCAGTATGGGTATTGGCGGACTAATTGATAAGCTCTCGGACCTGAGCTATCATGAATTTCGTTTTCCACTCATTGACAGAACATATACCCTACGTTTGTCTTCTCAAAACAGTTATGTAATCAATACGGGCCTTGAAATTTCTAAGTTCACTCTTACAAATGACTTTCCCCGTGAAGCCAACTATGAGTATCAAGAACCTATTAACGATAGTGACCTCCCATTTCCAAAGGGCTATGAGCTTGACGGTAAAGATCTGACCGACTATGGTGTAGTAGTATTGAAAGGCAGTACAGCAGAAATACTGAAAACTCCGGCAGTAAAAAAGAACCTACTGCAGAATTTCAAACGTCAAGATGGAGCAATCTATGACGGTGAAGTTGTGAAATTCCAAACCAAAGAAGTATCTCTCAAATGCCTGATGCGGGCCGGGACGATTGAAGCGTTCTGGCGAAATCGCGATACCCTACTCTATGATCTTACAAAACTGTCTGCTAAGGTCGATGATGAAGGATATGAGTATTCTGATGCTGAACGTATATTTTATTGTGATGAGTGGAGTGAAAGCTACCCTTGCTATTATAAGAGTTGCCAGACAAACAATTTTCTTCTTAATAATGGGGTATGGTGGGAATTTACCTTGAAACTTGTATTTACTAGTTTCCGGATTGGAGAAACAGACTTCCTGCTTGCTTCCGAAGCAGAAGAATTTATCATAACAGAAGATGGAATATTTTATATTGACTTAAAAAATTATGCCAATTAAAAAGAAAAAAATCAGCGAATTAACGCTTGCTGATAGCATGGTAGGATTGTACACTATTGGCGTTAAAATGGTGAATGGCGTACAAACAAGTGTAAAAGTTAGTCTTGAATTCATAAAGAAAGCCTATGATGACGTAGTTGCAGCAACAAAGAAGGCCAATGACGCAGCAAAGGCGGCTGATGATTCCCGAACCCAAATAGAAGTGAATGAAGATACTCGACAACGCAATGAAGCTACTCGTATCAACGCTGAAAGAAATCGTTCAAGTGAAGAACAAGCCCGGTCAGCTGCAGAATCTGTACGTATCATAAATGAGAATACCCGTAAAGCAGAGGAAGCAGCTCGCGCGACCGCTGAAGGGCAACGTGTATCTGCAGAACTTAGCCGCATTGAAACAGAAAATAAACGAGTATCAGATGAACAAGCACGTATAAGTAATGAAGATGCACGTAAGACCGCTGAAACAGGACGTTCTTCTGCAGAATCGGAACGTGTGAAGGAAGAAGACAAACGAAAAGTAGCTGAAACAACACGTTCTACAGCTGAAACAGATCGCATAACAGCCGAAGATGAACGAAAAGAAGCCGAATCCACGAGAGAAGCAAATGAAACTGCACGAATGACAGCCGAAGATAATCGCGTTACTGTCGAATCTGAACGCGTATCTGCTGAAACAGACCGTAAATCAGCGGAGACAGCCCGAGTATCAGAAGAAAACAAAAGAAAGTCCGCTGAAATTGACCGTAAATCAGCCGAAACGTCCCGGGTATCAGAAGAAAATAAAAGAAAGCAGGATGAAGATAGCCGCAAGGCTGCGGAAGATACTCGTTCCTCAAATGAGACTAGGCGTGTTTCTGCTGAAACAGAACGTGTAGAAGCCGAAACCCAACGTAAGTCTGAGTATAGCGGTATTATACAAGAAATGACATCTGCTACAGAAGATGCTAACGCACAACTAGAACTTGTAAAAAAAGCTACGAATGATGCAAATGCTGCCAAAAACGCATCAGTTGAACAGACAGCTCTTGCAAAGAAAGCTACTAATGACGCTAACGCAGCAATTATAAGTATTAATGCTGCCAAAGAAGAAACCCAACAAGCTACAGAAGAGGCTAACGCTGCCAAAGTTGCATCGGAAGCCCAAACAGCTTTAGCGAAAAAAGCTACTGATGATGCTAATACAGCCAAAAACGCATCAGTAGCGCAAACAGCTCTTGCTAAAGCTGCCACAGATAGTGCAAATGCGGCAGCACAGGCCGCCAATAACGCAGTTTCTGGAGTTGATGCTAAAGTAAAAGCTGCAGTGGATGCACTTGTAGCTGGAGCACCGGAAGCCCTCGACACGCTTATTGAATTGGCTAATGCCCTTAATAATGATCCGAACTTCGCCGCTACCATGGCAACAGAGTTAGGGAAGAAAATCAACGTTTCCGATATTGTCAACAACCTAACAAGTGGTGGTACTGGCAAGGTCCTTTCTGCCGAACAAGGGAAGGTTTTGAAAGCAGCTTTGGATACACATAACCATGCAGGAGTATACGAACCTGTATTCTCAAAAAATACAGCTTTCAATAAGAACTTTGGCACAACTTCCGGAACTGTTTGCCAAGGAAATGATAGTCGACTAAGTGACGCCCGTACACCTAAAGCGCATACTCACAAGAAGTCTGAGATCAGTGATTTTCCTACTTCAATGCCCGCTAGCGATGTGCCCGTTTGGGCGAAGGAAGTGAATAAGCCGTCCTATACGGCAAGCGAAGTTGGTGCATCACCGTCGAACCATAATCATGCGGGTACCTATGAACCTGTATTTACTAAAAAAACGGCTTTTAATAAAGATTTCGGTACGGCTGCCGGAACCGTGTGTGAAGGTAACGATGCCCGCTTAAGCAATGCAAGAACTCCATTAGCTCACTCACATAAGAAAGCGGATATTAGCGATTTCCCAACTTCAATGCCGGCAAGCGACGTGCCCGCTTGGGCGAAAGCCACGAAGAAACCTACTTATACGGCAAGCGAAGTCGGAGCCTCTCCTTCTAATCATAACCACGATGCAGATTATCAGCCACTCGGTAATTATGCTGACGCATCACATACTCATGCAGCAGCTGATATTACGCCTGATTCAACGCATAGATTCGTATCTGACTCTGAAAAAAGCACATGGAATAGCAAGGCTGCAGGGAATCACAATCATTCCGGAGTATATCAACCTGTTGGTAGCTATGCTCCTTCATCACATAGCCATGTTGCCACTGAAGTGACTCCGGATGCTACTCACCGCTTTGTTACTGATACGGAAAAAAGTACATGGAATGGTAAAGCTGAAGGGAATCATAATCATGACTCAACTTATCAGCCTAAGGGAAGTTATGCTGCTGCATCACATTCACATTCTGCTTCAGACATAACAGAAGTGACAAATAAGAAGTTTATGACGGATGCGGAAAAGAACGCACTAAGTTCTCTTGGAACTACGTACGCTTTGAAAGATTTCTCTAATATTGGAGTTAAATCACTTGGACAAAACGGTTATCGTAAATATGATGATGGTCTGCTTATTCAATGGGGGCACTCAAGTACTTCCGGGATAGGTAAAACCGTGTATCTTAATACGACCTTTTATGATAGTAATTACACTATTCAACTAACTGGAACTCGGCTCGTGCATAGTAATTATATGTATTCTTTCGATGTATATAGCAAATATGCTTCTTACTTTGTTATGGATTCCGTTTACCATAATAATGATTCCGATGCTGGAGGGTTTAGTATAGCTTTCTATTGGTTTGCTATAGGCCGTTGGAAATAAGATTACTTCCAGCGACCAATAGCAAACCAATAGAAAGAGGCTGTATTAGAACCTGCATTGGCAGCTTGCTGATATTTATTATTATATCCAAAATAACTAGTTGAAACAGAGGTGTAATTGGATATCCATGATGAATCGTTACCTGTATTTCCATTATTACAAGTCAAGTGCAGAGAATAATTTGTGTCATAGAATGAAGAGGGGAAATATATTGTTCCAGAGTAAGTGCCACTCGTCTTTTTTCCCCATTGAATCATTAGGCCGTCAGGAAACTTATAATAACCGTTTTGTCCAAGTGACTTAGTTCCAACATTTGAAAAGTCAGATTTTGCGTACGTAGTACCAAGAGAACTAATTTTATATAAACAAATAACTAAATGAATGTATTATGAAATACTGGAAACAAGGATTTTACGATGAACCAATTGAGGGTTCGGTAGAAATTGAGGACGACTATTACAATGATTTGTTAGAAGGTCAGTCTGAAGGAAAAGAAATTTACGAAGGTGATAATGGTGTTCCCATTTTGGTAGAGCATGAGTATTCTATTGATGAAATAAAAGAAATGAAGGTAAATCGTATCTTGCTGTATGACAAGTCAAAGGCGGTTAATTCGTTTACTTTGAGTGGGAAAGAAATGTGGCTTGATAAGGATACTCGAGTTGGTTTGAAGAACTCCATTTCAATAGAACAAGACATGGGAAGGACCGAAACAGTGTTGTGGTTCGATGGTGTGAAGTATACTATTCCTATTCTTAACGCATTAGCAATGTTAAATTCTCTAGAATTATATGCCCTCGACTGCTATAATGTGACACAACTGCATCTTGCAGCTATAAAAAAGATGTATATCGTGTCGCAGATTGAAGAGTATGATTACACAGTAGGTTATCCGGAAAAACTATTATTTGAATAGCATTAAAAACACATACCTGATTATATTTTAGATTATAATTATAATTCTAATCAGATGATATGATAATTTTATATAGTGGTAATAAGGAAATAAAGCTCGATGTAAAGGACGAAAGTTACTCTTACGAAGCAATCATGGCGGAAGATACACTTAATTTGTATTTTTCCTATCCGGGATACTTAGAAATACCGGTCGGAACTTGGTGCGACTTTTACGGAAAGCGTTATTCTCTCAAAAAAGATAGTAATTTCAAAAAGAAAGGTGAGCGTAACTTTGAATATACGCTTATACTTGAAACTGCTAAAGCGGATGCTATGATGTGGAAAGTTCGTCACATTGCAGATAACAGTATCAAATTCGCATATACAGCTAAAGCACATGAGCACCTACGATTACTCGTCGAGAACCTAAATCGTCGTGATATGGGCTGGAAAGTCGGTGATTGCATCGAAGGAACGGATAAAGTTATCAACTATAATCACACATATATTCTTGATGCACTTAATCAACTTGCAGATACGTATGAAACGGAATGGCAGATTACTGGAAAGACGGTTCACCTTCGTAAAGTTGAATATAACAAGAATAATCCTTTGAAGCTGTCTTATGGTAAAGGCCATGGTTTCAAGGTTGGTGTTGGTCGGGAATCCGGAGATATACCGCCCGAAATTGTCCTAGTAGAAACTTCTGATCGAAATATCAACTACTCGACATACGGAGCTAAATATCTGTTACTGCCCAAATCTAAGACCCTTCATTATGAAGGTAGAAGGTATATAACTGATGCAGACGGAACCAGTGTCATGCGTGCTGACAAAAGCTTAGTTACAGGTAAAGAGGATAGTCTAGACTGCACTGCAATCTATCCTTCTCGTATTGGAACTGTTAGCTCTGTTATCGAGGTTAATAAGGAGACTAACTTCTATGATTTTGTAGATAGCGATATACCTAACGATCTTGATTTTAAGAAATGTCTGATAGCCGGAGAGACCATGACCGTCATCTTCCAAACAGGTACACTTACAGGCAAAGAGTTTGAAGTCAAGTATATCCATGAGCCCATTCTTAAAGAGAATGGAGAAATAGAGAAAGCAGGTAGACGTTTTGAAATAGTTCCACAGGAGATCGATGGTATCACTATGCCGGAACCTGATGTCTGGCATCCTAAGACAGGCGATACCTACGCAGTATTCGGTATCCAGCTACCGAACTCATATATCTGTAATGATGAAGAGCAGACAGGTGCTAGCTGGGAAGTGTTTAAGGAAGCTGCTAAATACCTCTTTGAGCATGAAGATAAATCATTCGTATTTACCGGAACATTGGACGGTATCTGGGCAAAGAAGCGTTGGCTAGAAATAGGCGGCAAGATTGTGCTGGGTGGTTATGTAGATTTCTCCGATACCCAGTTTCATCCAGAAGGTTCACTTATTCGCATGATAGGAATTAAACGTTATGTGAATAACCCTTATTCTCCGGAAATAGAATTATCAAATGATCCAGTTGGTACTTCCGTAACCAGCGAATTAGATAAGATCGAGACAAATGAAGTAGACGTAGATATCAAGTATAAAGATTCTTTGCGATTTACCAAGCGCCGTTTTCGTGATGCAAAGGAAACTATGTCCATGCTTGAAAATGCTTTATTGAACTTCTCCGGCTCAATCAATCCCATCACTATACAGACGATGCAGTTACTCGTAGGTGATGAAAGTTTGCAGTTCCGCTTTGTCAGATCAAAAGCGGTCCCGGTACAAGTATCTCATAACATTACTTACAATATCAATACAAAGGTGCTACATTCGCCTGCCGGCATCATCCAACACATGACGCTAGGGATAAAAACTGTGTCGTCTGAACACAAAGCTAGCGAATACAAGTTTTGGGATATGGCTGAATATAATTCTCCGGCGCTTATTGCCCCAGAGAAGAAATATTATCTGTATGCTGTATGCAGCAAGGAAAATCAGACCGGCACATTCCTTCTCAGTGAAACAGCTATCAAAATGGAACAGATAGCAGGATATTATCACCTACTAACCGGCATCCTAAACAGTGAGTATGAAGGTGAGCGCAGCTTCGTTGAGTTGTATGGATTCACAGAAGTTCTGCCGGGCCGCGTAACAACAGAACGAATCATCTCTCCGGATGGAAAAACTTACTTTGACCTAGTTAAAAGTGAAATAGGTGGAAATATTCAAATTAAGGCAGGATCCTCCGGATTAGAAAATTTGGAGGAATGGCTTGAAGTTAGTGATCTGATTGATTCTATTCAGAAGTCTGCAGCTGATGCAAACGATGCTGTGGGAGGTCTGCATGACTATATCGACGGTGCATTTGCTGACGGCATTATCACTGAGGCGGAAGCTAAAGCTATCGAAAAGTATATCAACACTGTAAATAATGCGAAAGCAGCTGTAGAAGCAACATACAATAAACTGTATGTAAATCCTTATCTCTCAGGAACGGCCAAAACCGGGTTGCTCAATGCAAAGGTTACGCTGATGGGAAGCATTGAGAACCTTATCAAGTCTATCAATACCGCCATTGCCGACGGGCAGACAACCGTAGCAGAAAAGAAAGACGTTGATGATAAGTATGTCCTGTTTAATTCTGCGTATGCCGACTTCACCACTGCCGTAGAAACAGCCAATAAAGCGATACACGATGCCTTGAAAGGTTATTCAGAAGAAGCATTAAGAGAGGCCGCTGTTGCTATGGAAGCAGCCAATGCGGCAGCCAAGAGTGCCAGCGAAGCAAACAATGCAGTATCCAATCTAAATAATTATGTAGATGGTGCATTCTCTGACGGTGTAATATCCGAGGCGGAAGCTAGTGCTATCGAAAAGTACATCAACACAGTTAACAATGCGAAAGCAGCCGTAGAAGCGACATACAACAAACTATATGCAAATACATACTTAACCGGAGTCGCAAAAACAAACCTGCTTAATGCAAAGATTACGCTGATGGGGGCCATAGAAAGATTGATAAATGCAATAAATACTGCCATTGCAGACAAACTTACTACTCCAGATGAAAAACAGGCTGTTGATACACAGTTTGCAGGCTTCAACAGTGCTTATGCTGACTTTAATACTGCTGTCGAAGAAGCTAATAAGTCCATACAGGACAAGTTAAAGTCTTTCGCCGATGATGCAATGAAAAAAGCACTGGAAGCGTTAAAGGATGCGGCAGATGCCACAAAAGCCGCAGAAAAAGTAAACGATGATATTAGTGATTTACATAAATATGTAGACGGTGCGTTTGCCGACGGTATTATATCAGAAGCAGAAACTAAAGCTATTGAAAAATATATCAATACAGTCAAAAATACGAAAGCCTCTGTAGAAGCTACATATAATAAGCTGTACGTGAATACATACTTAGTTGGCGTTGCTAAGACTAACCTACTCAATGCTAAAATCTCTCTCTTTGGCGCTATCGACAATCTCCTCGCAGCAATCAACGTTGCTATTGCTGACGGGCAGACCACTACTGCGGAGAAAAAAAACGTTGATGATAAATTCGCTCTCTTTAACTCAACTTTAGCCAGTTTCAATACAGCCGTCGAAGCAGCTAATCAATCAATACAGGATGCGCTCAAACAGTTCGCCGACAATAATAAAGCAGAATTAGATATACTGAGCGATAGAATATCCGCACAAGTAACACGTGTAGATAGCATTACACAACGTATTGATACAGCCGGATGGATTACCACGGCAGACGGTAACAAGATATACGCTTCTAAAGAGCTGGAAAATGGTAATACGCTTATATCTTATATCAACCAGGCGGGCGAAGCAACAACAATCCATTCATCTAAGATCAATCTGGAAGGTGCTGTTACTATTACTGCGCTTCATAGTGATCTGCAGACGGTGATTAATTCTAAAGTAGACAGAGACGGTTTAGGCGGATTGGCTTTTAAAGATGCCGTTGAAGCTGCGCAGCTCGGTAGTACTATTATCATAGGAGGTTATCTTAATACTGACTTGATTAAAGTACGACGAATTGATGCTGAGGTTGGATTTGTCGGTGGATTTACTATTGAAAAAGGACGTCTTATTTGGACACGTTCCGATTATTTCGGTGGGACGTCACGTAGCTTAAAATTAGGGTCCGGAACATCTAAGGAGGGTGTTGTTAATGTGACCTTCAATCCTGCCACAGATGGGCGCTTTGGAGTAGCAGCAATCGGAGCAAATGCAGGTGGTAGTGCAGCGATATATGGTTCATCAAAGACAAATCCGACTTATCCATCAAACTACGTTTACGCAGGTTTTTTCGATGGTAATGTTACTGTATTAGGTGATGTTTCCGCCAGGGGCTTTTTTCCTCAAGACAATAGTGGAAATTCTGTTTCAGTCGTATCTGATGCATGGCTTTATGGACTTAAAAATAATCAGTTAGAAGGTATTGCTTCTAAAAACATGAAGATTCACATTATAAAAGGAATGATTGTAGAGTGTTCACAATATTAATTTTGAAAGTATAATTATGAAAGTAAATTTAAACCGGAACTTACTTGATCACAAAGGTCAGGAAGCAGTTGAATTAGTCGATGGTAAGGAGAGGAAGAAATCTCTTCGTGATATGATCTCAGAAGCCTTGTATGCTACCGGCATGAATGCTCAACTAGGTATGGATATGGCTAAAAAATTACGTGCTTATAAAATGCTGCAGCAGATTATTAACAATCGAGGTGTGCTTGATATTGAAACAGACGATGCTACTCTCCTAAAGGAGATTTGTGCAGAGTTTTTCACCGCTGGCGTTTATGGACAGATTTATGACTTAATAGAAAAAGGAGGTAAAGAATGAATATTAAAGCAACTAACAGTACAGCAGTATCAAAGGTTACTGCAGATATCAAGATCAAGTACAGGATGTCAACTCGCGGCACTGAGGCGGTAAAAGATGTTACAGCTGAAATTTCTAATGATGAAACAGTTGTCGGATTCTTTAATATATCGAAAAACGGGGTGACTGGTTTTTCTCTACACGAGGATCACGGGCTGACTCCCGAGGAAGTGAAACAGGTATTCCAGACTGCTATTGATGATTGTAGTGAGGTATTGAAATGAAGTATTAATATTTTAGATAAATGATTATGGATTATTTCAAAAACTTACTTATTGGATTGATTACCGGTATAGCTGCTTATCTTAATCCTATCTCAGGGGAGATCAAAAGCCTTATTGCTGTATTTGCCCTCAACTTCATTTGTGGGCTTCTTACTGCCCTACTAATCAATCATGAAAGCTTTTCTTTTAAAAAGGCTTGGAGATGCATCGTAGAAGCAACTATTTTCTTTACCTTAGTTAGTTGTATCTATTTTATTGGTGAACACAAAGGAAATCCGGAAGGTGCACTTCAATGTGTCTCATTTATTACGTATAGCGTTTTCTATTTCTACGGGGTAAATATTCTGAGGAATATCAAAGAAATTCTCCCTAGCTCTAGCAATGGTTACAAAGTAGTAGCTTTCTTGCACTATGTATTAAGTGTCGAGTTTATAAAGAATATCCCTTATCTAACGAACTACTTACAAAAAGGAGGTGCAAAATGATTGAAGTTTTGGAGTTTATTTTTCAAGATTCTTGGCATTGGTTAGGAACAGCCATTTTGATAGCTATCATTTTCCGTGTCAATTTGGTAAAGATTGGCCCAATAACAAAGAATAAGGAGGAGAAGAAATGAAGGAAATTGATGCAATTATCATCCATTGTTCGGCCACGCGTGCCGGACAGGATTTACGAGCCAAAGATATTGACCGGATGCACCGGGCTCGGGGATTCAATCAAATCGGTTATAACTTCATTATTGACCTTGACGGAATGGTTGAGAATGGGCGACCGTTAAGCATTGACGGAGCGCATTGTAATACCAAAGGATTTTCAAAGTCTTCGTATAATAAGCATAGTGTTGGCATCTGTTATATCGGAGGCTTGGACGCATCTGGAAAGCCTGCTGATACACGTACTCCGGCTCAAAAAGCTAGTTTGCGTGAGCTGGTAGCAAAGTTATGTAAGGAGTATGATATTGTCGAGGTTCTCGGACATCGTGATACATCTCCAGACCTAGACGACAGCAGCGAAGTGGAACCGGCAGAATACATCAAGGCTTGTCCCTGCTTTGATGTTCGTTCCGAGTTTTCTAATTTTCTTCGTAATACAGTGATCCGGCCATGAAAACGCTAATTTATATAACCATATTCCTGATGTCAGGAATATGGTTTACTTCCTGCAAAACGTCTCATAACATTGAGACGCAAAAGCAGATTGACTATTCAGGGGATTTCTTGTATTTGCGAAACTTAATTGAATCACTACGGCTGGATGTGAATAAGCAAACGAAAGTTACTACTGAAAAGTTGAGTGAGCTGAAAATTGAGAATAAAACAGTTTACTTGTCTCTTCCAGATTCAGCTGGAAAACAGTATCCAGTCAAAGAAAGTATTACCACCGCTTCTAAACAGGAGCAAGAACAGACTGAAGTTGATGAAACATTATCCATTACTTTGCAGCAGTTCTCGAATCGACTTGATACTATAAGTAACAAGGTGAATGCTTTACTAAATCAAAGAGAGAAGGCAGTCGAATTATCTTGGTGGGATTTGCATAAAGATAAAGTTTATCGCTATGTCATAGGCTTGATTCTTGCGGGATGGTTGGTGTATAAATTCAAAAAATAAGTCTTTCTTTTATTGAAAATACAATTTTTTGGCGAAATTATATGTGAGAAAATACAATATTTGGGAAATAATATATATCTTTGCAGCAAAAGAATATCTCTGTTGGCGCAGAGATAAACTTAAAATTCGGTGATGTAAAAATATAAAATTTTATTTTATGGCAAAATTAAAGAATGTGGCTGAAACAGCCAAAAGGAAGCGTATAATAAACGCTAAAGAATGTGAATACGAACTTCGTGAGTCGTTAGAAAAGCTATTTGATGCTTTTTGGAATGCTGTACGTAATTATGAAAAAGAGGTAATACAAACCCCGTTTACAGCTCGTTGTCGAGGATTTGAAGCCTCCCTCTTAAACTCAAAAATAATTCAAAGTGTTCAGTCTGTTTTTAAAGATGACTGGACATTTGGAAAGTACAAAAGGTTTATGCTTAGAGTTAATGGATATATTATGCTTTTTAAGAAATTAAATAGTAAAAATATGCCAATGAATGTTCCAACTCGTTTTTCATCATCTATTCAGAACCAAGAGCAAGGTTATTTGTTTGATATGTATGATAACGGGACAGAACCTATTTTATTTTTTGGATATAATAAAAGTCGTTTTGGGGAGATTATAAATCCCAAATTGGTTTATATCGATGAAAATAAAGTGAGATGGACTATTTCTGAAAATGATATTTCTACAGTTAATAGAACAATGGATGTTCAGCCAGCTGCCGCTTCTCTCTCTGTACGCAAAAATATCAAAAAGAAAGAAGGAACAAATAATTAATAATATGATACATCACCGAATTTATTTTAGAAAACAACAATACTGATAGCAAAAATGGAAATCAACTATAAGCAGATAATATTTGCTCGTGAATATCGAGGTTACTCACAAACCGAGCTTGCTTCTAAGATTGTTGGATTGTCACAATCTAATTTATCTAAGTATGAGAAGGGTATTGGGCCTTTATCTACCGATGTGCTTAATCGCATAATAGATTTTCTGGGATTTCCAACTGACTTTTATGAGAAGAAAATCTCAAATATTGCAGAAAATGCGCATTACCGAAGGAAGAAAGGAATGACTAAAAATGAACGTTCCCAAATAGACCTTTCAAACAAGTTATTAGGTTATATTGTAGACCAAATGGGGGAGTCTGTGGAATTTCCAGATATGTCATTTCGAATGATTGACCTTGAAGATGGATATACACCCGAAACCGTGGCTCAGTACACCAGGAAGTATTTAGGCTTAAAAGATGAACCGGTTCGGAATATATTCTCTTTGCTGGAAAGAAATGGGATTATAATCATAGAATTGGATTATGATGTGGATCTATTTGATGGGGTTTCTTTTTTGACAGATGGTGGATATTATGTGATTATTATTAATAAGAATTTCAGTAATGACCATAAAAGATTCACTTTAGCACATGAACTGGGACATTTGATCATGCATACCTCAAATGAGTTTCTAATCTCTGAATATAGGGATAAAGAAGATGAAGCAAATAAATTTGCTTCAGAATTCCTTATGCCTTCTGATGCTATATCAAATTCTTTACGTGGACTAAAACTGCAGTATTTGGTGGAATTAAAAAGATATTGGTTAACCTCCATGGCATCTATTGTACGTAGGGCAAAAGATTTGAAATGTATTACTAACGAAAAATATAAATATTTTAGTATTGAACTAAGTAGAAGAGGATATAGAAAAAGCGAACCTGTGAGTGTATATATTGATATGCCGAATATGTACAATGAGGCTTATAAACTTCATAAGAATGAATTGGAATACTCAAATGAGGAAATGGCAACTGCATTTAGTTTGCCTATTGATGTTCTTACTAGATTTTGCTGTCCTACAAAAACTAATTTGAAATTAAGATTGAGTATATAATCTGTATATCTTATAAATATAATCATCATATGGCTAAAACAATAAAAAAATTCACTTATGCGGTGAAAGATAAATATGATAATATGGTAACTGTGTATGCAAGAATTGAAAAGGAAGGTGGTTTGTATTACTGGTATACAAGTCATTTGACAAAACCGCAAGATGCAGATGGAATAGGAATATATAATCCTTCTAATGTTGAGTCTAATCTTGATACTGCTGAAGCATTTTTGAAAGCATATATTAGTATGATGAAAGATTCTAAAGTAATTGTACCAAACAATCATTATTGATTTGTTATTTTAGAGATAAGTTGTGTTCTATTAATGATAAATCCTTTTTATATTGTCCCGTCTCTCTGATTCGGGGCTCTTCTTTTGCTTATCTCATTTATAATTATTATATTTGTATACAGACGTGGATGTCTGTTGTATCATCTCTCTACGGAAAAGTTGCTAATTTTCGAAAGCGGGAGACAATACGTTATTTATTCCATTAAGAATGAGCCTCGACTAAGTGTAGTCGGGGCTTTTTTATTTTGTGTTTATCTTCTTACATTTGCATGTATAAAATATGTATCCACAGTTTAATTTAACTTATTTATGTGTTTTAAAAAGTACTATTCTCGAAGATATGAGTAAGTTTGTGCAACTTTAAAATTAAACATTATGGCAAAGAAGATTGGGTATATTGAAAAGGATGGAGTAATATTTGTTTCTGTTAAAGACGTTTTTGAGTATTTTCGTGAAATGGAGGTAATTACCACAGAACAGTTAGAATGGCAATACCGGTGGGATTTTGAGCAAAATATTATTAAACAGATGTATGGCTGCTACAGGAGTGGTAATCTGGCTAATTCAGATGTTCCTTGGATAATTGATGGTGAATTTTATTGTCACTGGTTACGATTTACGTATTCAGACTTTACAAGTGCAATAAAGGTGTTGAGAAATGAACAGGAAATAAAGAAACTAGCAATGCTAATTGATTTTCATGACTTTGCACGCAGTAAGCTGTTTGTGAAGCGTAAATTTGCATTAAAATGATGATTGAATAAAAAAATTGGAGTAGAGGTAGCTGAATAAGCTACCTCTCTAATTGTATATTATCTTTTCCCAGTCGTCAAGGATTATCATTTCCCATTTTGGGATATCAGGTTCTATTTTGGTAATAGCCACGCCATATACAGAAAGGCTCTTACCCTTATGAGAGAATTCAATTTGCGCTGTTTCTTCTCCTTTTTGAATACGTAAATTCATAAAGTCGCTCATCTCCTCCCAGTTGGTAGGCCCTATAAGCAGATATTCAATTATGTGGCCTTTAACTGGTTTACCTATAATCTGATATTTTATTCTATCAACTAGCGAAATAGCTTCTTCAAATGTCATACTTGTATTTTTAGAGCAAAGATATAAAAAATAGATGCCCTCTCCCCTATCATATAAAAGCTATTTCAATCTGTGGAATTTCAGTATTACAAATTTCAATTCTATTAAGAAAGATATTTTCGTACTTCTTCGATTGCCTGTGATGCACTTCGGACTACCACATACTTATTACGGCATGATTCCGCTTGTTTTTGAAACTCTTTCTGTTCTTCTGACTGTTTCCCTACCCTCGTTTTAAACTCTATGCAGAGAGAAGCAAAACCCTTTTTGGGAATAAGTACGATCACATCAGAAACACCAGGCTTTACGCCTTGACGTTTCAGGTTAGCAGCTTCACGTATATGACGGCTTCCACCGTTCGGAACGGCAAATATAAGTTTGTCAGGTATATTAGGGAAATATAGAGGAATAAGTTTAAAGAACTCTGTTTGTATGCGAGCTTCCTCGTTATTATGTACTTCTTTAGAGCGCGTAGGATTACGCTGATCTGCATAACAATTATAACACATAAAGTCGGTACCGGTTTTAATAACCGATACCGTTTCTTTTCCGCATAAAATGCACTTTTCTTTAGTCATTATTCAAAATAAGCTAAATTGTATTGGTCTTCTACCTACTACTGCTATCGTTCTCTCATGAATTGGGCACTGCGAAGCATAGGGACATCTCCCTGACATAGCAGAAAGATGCGCTCCATGCCATTCATCCCAATCTGTTACATTATTAGCAGAGAGGAAAGTTATCAGTTTCATGCAGCAGAAGCCACGTTCTTTCTCTTGACCTCCTGCAACTTCGAATAATCCATTACTCTGTGGACGTTTCATTCAATTCTATCTTGTTATTCGTTATTCTTTGAAATCCAGTTATCAGTATCACAGTGAAAGCAATATCCGCTTTTAGGATGTTCCGCACCGTCTTTAGCTCCACAAGTTCCACAATAGTATTCTTTATCATATTCTGGGGAAAGACCTCTATTCCGTTCTTTGACGACCGCTTTTCTTTCTTCAAGCATCATCATTTTATCGGGATTACGGCTCAAATAGAACTTTCTGACTTTATGTATTTGCTTTTCAAATAGTTCGTCAGATTCAGCTATTTGCCTTGCTGTATATTTGCTCATATTTTTCTTATTATAAATTGATTTCTTTGATAAAATTCTCTATATACTTACAAGGTTTAATCCCTTGTGGCATATCTTTCTTGTTACGTATATTGAAATATCGGTGAAGGCATTCAGTGTATGGAGATTCTTCCTTATGACATACCATAAGGCCATCTTTCTCTTCAAAGAGCGGACATGATATTGCGAATGCATGTACTGCATCTTTCTTAACCTCGTCTACCAATTCCAATATGGCTAATTTATCATGAGGACCGAAATTGTCTTCAATAAATTCATCTACTTCATTTCTGTTCATGCTTGATTTAGTAAAGAATTAAACTTGTGGCATATGGACGCCATATAATTCACATAACCTATTGAATTGTTTTTTAAGGAAAGAAGATGTTTCAATAGCTCCTAATATTTCTTTTCTACTTGTATCTTTCCCCTCGATTAATACGATTGTTATGCTTCCACCTCTTTTGTCATCAGGACTTGCAGGAAAAGCAAGACACATATATTTCCCGTAATTGAAGAACTTGAATTGTCTCTTACCATCAAAAACCTTAAATGTGGTATCACAATCTAATCTGATTACTTCACGTTCTTCTTCATAACTAAATTCTCCGATAATAGCAGTAAAACTATGTCCAGGAATACCGCCTCCTTGAGTTCCAAAATATGCTACTCTTTTGCTCATATCTATCTTGTTTTGAGCCTAATTAGGCTACATCATTAATACTAATTTCTCCTTTCAAAACTCGCTCTACCTGTCTGTCGATTATCTCTTGAAATTCAATTTGGCAGATAAGAGAACAATCCGGTATAATCTCTTCCACTGGGTCACCTCGCCATATTGGTAGTTCATCAAGGAAAATACGACCGTCTTTATCCTTTAGGCATGTTGCTCCAACATCACGTTCAATCTGTGCTACCTCATCGAATACATCCGGGAAATCTTTTCGTATCTTGTTCCAATATCCCATACCACCTTTGACACAACCGATACAGTTATTATTGTTATAACCCATCTTGTACATGGCAGGGATTTCAATACCTGCTTTCCATAGTATGCCCATTGCATCAGACTTGGTAATTTCCCGCTCAATAAGCGGAAACAGCGGCTTTGTGTCTGGGTACTGCTGCTTGAATCGGATGGCTCGGTTTATTTCCTTTGGGTCGAAGTCGAAGCCCCATACTTGACCGTCCCAACTTCCAAGTTCCTTCTCTAATTTGTACCGGACTTCCTTCTTCAGTTTGAGCGTACAAGCTGCGCCATGTGGTCCGTTTATCCATCCTTTCCGCAATACATCAGCAACACAGGTGTATTTGTCGCTTCGGATAATGTGAATAGGCTGATCGTACCATCTTTCGCAATCAGATAGAAAACGAGCATTGTCCGGGTGACAGGAGCCAGTCTCTATGTAGTAGAGCTGAACATCTTCGTACAGGCTCAATGCTATTTTACAAGCGACTGCGGATGTTACTCCGCAAGAAAACCATGCTATTATCATTTTTGTATAAAAATATATGTATCTTTGCAATATTGTTAAACCCTTAAATTTTAAATGTATGGCAATAATTTATGTTTCTTTTGAATTAAAAGGAAAAACCCATTCTTTCTCAGGTGAATCATCTTATCCATCGAAAGAGCTGCATGAGGCAAATAAAGTAGATTACGAAATTGTAGAAGAATCTGCATTTCAGCTTATTAAAACGTACATGGAAGAATTTTCACTTGATGGACCAATAAATCCAAAGACTGTTGCTTTCAGATATGAAGTTTAGTGTTTTAGGAGAAGAGGTTATTATATCATAACCTCTTTTTTGATTTTTAATATAATACACATCCTGTATTTTGCTCCTTTCTATCTTGTTATACGTTAAACTTCGGTATTGACATCCAGTGGGTAATACTTTCATCGGTGACATAACCATTTGTTACAAACCATTTACTTTTGCAATATCCTTTTTTCTTTCGAAGCCACCCTATTGCATAGTGCTTAACAGAATCTCTATCATAAAGAAAAACTTCTTGCTCTGGTTCTGGTAACTTATCTTTTACACTTATCCAAGGAGATTGCTTTTTCTGCCACTCAACGCCAGACGCAAATACTTTACGCATATATGTTTCAATCACATGCGGCTGATTGATGCGATTTGCTAATTGAGCTACCAATGATTTAAAATTCATATCTATTTTGGCTTGAATTATAGTAGCCCGAAGGCTACTAGATTAAACATCTCCCCACAGTGTCTTTGCGAGTTCGTATTTCTTTTGTAATTCATTTACTTCTTTCTTTGCATAAGTAAGAGCATAAGAATGACTACGCGGGCACTTTCCCGATTTAACGGCTTCGTGATATTTTTGAGCAACTTCAAGCTTATGCTCGTAGAAATCGATACTTTCCGGCATGGATAAATTGATTGTATTTGCACGTTGTTCCCAATATTTAGCTATCCTTTCGTGCTCGGCTGCTTTTTCGTCAAACTGAACACTTTTACCCATATTGTTCCACGCATCATCTATCGCTTTTCTGTGTCGCTTCTCGCTATGATGTCCCACTTTGATAGGTTCACCTAGAGAAAGAAAATCCTTATCTTTATTGGACTTGTTGTAGTATTCACTGCTTTTCTGTACAGCAGATGTAGCCCATTCATGACGACGTTCAGCCCTTTGTTTAGCCCACTCTTGCACATTAAAGCCATCAGCCCGTACGATCGAGTAATAATAGAATCCATCACGTTCGTAAATGAGGTTGAAAACAATGCATTCATTTTCTTTTCCATACTTGGTTGTAACCTCGATTACTTCTCCTTTTTCATGTTTTTCACTACATTTTGCAAGAAAAACATTTGGTACATATTTACTATACGTATTCATAGTGCCTATAATTATTGATTAAAAACTTCTTTGTGTACTTGGTTAATTGTTCCATTGATTATTAATGATCCTTTGGTAACACGAATCTTGTTACCTTTCTCTTGAACTTGGTAGCCCGCTTTCTTTAACCGGTCTATTTTCTGTTGTGGCTCCATTTTAAAACCCCTCATCGTCATAATCTGTATCAAATATTCGTGCAACCATATCGACGATATTTTCCTCAATGTCTTCCGTAGACCCGGTTACTGCATTAGCGATATTTTTCTTCTCTTGAATTATGCGATAAACTTTTTCATCAATAGTTCGCCGACCAAGAAAGTAGTAACAGGTAACAGAGTCCTTTTGCCCGATACGGTGTGCCCGGTCTTCGCATTGACAGCAATCGGCGTACGTCCAAGGGAACTCAACAAAGGCGACATTACTTGATGCGGTAAGCGTCAAACCGACTCCGGCTGCTTTTATTGAGCAAATAATAATATCCACTTTAGGATTATTTTGAAAGGCGTCAACCGCTCTTTGCTTCATGTCCGGTGATTCTCTACCTGTTACAGATACAGCCGTGGGGAAGTAACGTTTCAATTGATCTACAACTTCATGAAGCGAACAAAAGAGGATTATTTTCTTTCCATTCTCCCGGAAGTCTTTCACAAATTCAATAACATCGCGTACTTTGCCACGAGCAGAAATTTGCCGGAGAATATTGATACGTACCATCACTTCACCACGTAGAGCCTTTTCTATCTTATCATCGTCAGCATCCTTGTATTTCTGTAGATACATAATAAGGTCGCGTTCTGCATCCATATACTCTTTGCGATTTGTAATTTCGCAAGTATTAACCTGACGTATCTTATCCGGAAGGTCTGTAAGAACAAGAGACTTTTCACGACGAAACATGCAATATTGCCAAAGGTTGAAATTCAGTTCTTTCAAATTAGAAGCCTCTCTTTGTCCGGAGCAGTATCGGTTAACAAATGGTTTATAGCCACCAAAATCCTCCATACGGTTTAGAATTGCCAGTTGTGGAATCAGGTCTTTTGGCCTGTTGACAACTGGGGTTCCAGTAAGTTCTATCACCCATTCTTTACCGGTGCATATCCCTTTACAGAATTTAGCTTGCTGGGTTGATGCTGATTTGCAACGGTGACTTTCATC
This sequence comes from Bacteroides faecis, assembly GCF_020091505.1. Classification (NCBI taxonomy): domain Bacteria; kingdom Pseudomonadati; phylum Bacteroidota; class Bacteroidia; order Bacteroidales; family Bacteroidaceae; genus Bacteroides; species Bacteroides faecis. Next base: position 4,238,993 of record NZ_CP081916.1, read on the forward strand.
AATAATAACTGACTTGAATAAATTGATTGAGTTTCTAAATTCTACATCTCTCAACGTCCAGCCTTCGGCTTTCTTTATGCGTTGTACGAAGTATTTCTTTAATGATTCATAGTTAACAATAAACACCTGGTGCATTCCTGTCTGGAAGAAAAAAGTCCACGTATCACGCACCTTGTCGGTTAGGATCATCGCTTTTTTATCTGTAAATTTCTCCCATTCACGTAACCAATTTATTTTGAGTGAAGATGGACAAATGACAAGACAAGGAAAAGCATCAGCAAGATTTATTGTTGCAATACTCTGCAATGTCTTACCGAGTCCCGGTTCATCGCAATTCATAAACCGTTTTAGTTCCAATCCCCGTGCAATACCTTTAAGCTGATAAGGATAAGGCTGAATCTTTAAATTGTGCGGAACGGTTAGGTCCGGCAGTTCCGGAATATCATAAGCGATATCTTCCTCCTTTTTTTCTGTACCGTTTACCCAATTTATATTCTCAAACTGCTGTATTTGATAAATCATCCTTTCAAGCTCTACCCTACTCCTTGTCGGGACAATCCAAACTTTTTTAGCACCATCAAAACGTCTACCGGGAATCTGTCTGACCCGATCTATTATTGAAGTCTTATATTTGAATGATAATTCGAAATTATCTCCTTTTAATTCAATATTCATGATTCAGAGTATTTAGCAGGGGGAATTATCCCCCCTGTGATGATTGATTATGCGGTTGCGTCAAGAGGTGCAGGCGCCTCTATTTGTTTTTTACGTCCTCTTTTTTTAGGCTTCTCTTCTTCCAGTACAACAGCTTCTTCCGGTTCATCCGTTTCGAAATCAAGCCGCTCTTGTCTGACTCCCCATTTCTCTTCAAACAGATAACTTTCAACTTCCGCATCACAAGCTGCAGCATCAATGCTCAATTCTTCATAGTAAGGGTAATCTGCATCAAGGAGAGGAACGAAGATTTTCAAGTCAACAACTTTGCCGGACTGGAGAAGTTTAGCTCCCATAATGGTAATTCCAGAAACACCATCGACGCTGTCATTTGCATAGCCCGTAATGATATAATTTTCCAGAGTCTCTGCATAGCCCGGGGAAGTAAAGCTATCTTTGTTGATATTAGATGCCTCTGGCTGCTCACACAATACAACGAGATGTAATTTAAGCCGGCTAAACGCTTCTCTTAAATCGCTGTGGATGATCTGATCGCAGCTCTTGTTAATTACATTCGTGTAGTTCGCTTCCGAGAAACGCTCATTGTACACTACATTCAAGCGGTCTTTTTTGATAACCGCCTTCTTGATCTCATTTTTTACTTGTTCCATAATCTTCTTTAGTTGATAAAGTGATAATACTAAATGCTGATACAACTCCCATGACGGCAGCCGTAGTTATTTCTCTAGTCGTTGCATCTTCTCTTTGAGAGAAAGACAATGCCGTAAACAGACCGATAACGGCTAGCCCGATTGTGATTCTTTTTAAGTTTTTCATGATGATTGCTTTTTATTGTTATTATACATTCCGGACATTTTCATTTCTTCTTTTGCTTTACTTATCACAGTTACACACCATGATAGTTGATGCGTCGCCGTCCGATTGCAGCGTTCGCACCAGTCGACCAAATATCGTTCTTCCCTACACAAAGAGTTAACTAGAGCATTTATGGCCGTCGCTGTTGCTTTCGCATTCTTAGCTGTATCAACAAGCGTCTGCATGACCTCGGATTTCATCGCCTCATTGAGCCAGTATTTTGAGTCTGCAAGTAATTTGCCGGAACGGGCAACATATACAGCCAAGTCATTGCCACGTTGTACCGCTTCTGTCGCATCTTCGCTCATGGTTATATTGAGAAATGAATCTATATTAGTTAATTCATCCAATATTTGATATTTAGGTGTGATAAGTAAGTTCATATTGTTTTTATGATAAAATATAATCAGACCATCAATTGCCACCATTTGAAAGCCAGGTCTTCGTACTTTTCTTTTCCCTTGGTATATGTAGGATGATTACGGTCGGTGATAAAATGCTTGAATATCTTGCAGTTCTTTTTCGAGATTGCATAAATGAAATCCTGTTTACTTCCTGCGATATCCATATACCAGGCACGGGATCGGTCCCAGTCAAAGAAATCTATCGCTTCATCGAATTGTGCCTGAGACTCTGCAAAGGTCGTTTTCAAATCGCCACCAAAACCGTAAGCAGATAACCACCAGTCCCATTTACAGCGAGTATCGAGGTGATAGGCAAAGTTCCCATAATGGAACTCCTGCTGCTTATTTACCATGAACTTCTGTGTATCAGACTGCGCTAGCACAACAGCAAGAAACTGGTCTTTCTCCGCTTCCTTCCGGAGAGCCTTACGCATCTCAAGTCCTAATTCAAATTCTTCTGTCGTGTACACATAATCATCTACCATCAGCTTGTCATACCGAACACGGTCATTCTCTGTGATAAGAGCGTCTACAAGAGTACCGAACTTGAATGCCTTTTCTTTATCCCCGTATTGAGCACGGGGATAGAGATAATTTTTAAGTTCTGTCAGATCAGAGTTACTTACTTCTGTACGCGAATAATATGAATCGGGATTTGACATAACTATTTAGCTTTTACATCTGCCTCGTAGCTGATGAATTGTGATTCGATATGCTTTTGATCTTTGCTGTTTGCCTGTTTCTCGCAATAGGTAATCATCTTCTTAAAGATTTTCTCTAGTTCTTCAACTGGCAGACTCTGTCCTTCATTTAGCCACCACATCTGAAATATCTCCAAATATCCTTGCTGATGCAAAACAACAATCTTTTCTTTCACATTAGCGTTTATCGGTGGAGGGGCAACAGATGCAGCAGCACCTGCAAAAAGACTACCGATTGAACTTTGCTGCGCTTTCATTGCAGCTTCTTGTTTAGCTGCTTCTTCCGCTTTTTTTATTTCTTCCATCTGTTTAGCCGTTTCTGCAGCTTCACGTTGTTTGCGTACTTCTTCCGCTTTGGCGGCTGCCTCTGCATTAGCAAGACGAAGCAGCTCCAACTCTGCTAGTTCTTTACGTTTAGACGGAATACGGTCGGTAAGATCTTGCTTAACGTTTAATAACTTAGCCTTATACTGTTGAGCATATTGTTCATATTTACCTTCTAAGATATTTCGGCGAATCTCCTTTTTTGTTTCTTGACTGATATAGTAAGTCGCTGAATCCGCACTAAACTTATCAAAATGAGATTTGGGATAATCGGTCTGAAAGACTGTGATTCCTATAACTTCGCGATCGAAATTCTCATGTGTCAAATTAGAGAAGATGCCCTGTAATTCAGAAACTTTACTTGAAAGATACTGGTTGAAATAAGAAAGAAGGCTGTTCTCTATTGTCTGTTGATAATTTGCTTTCTCTGTCTCAATCCTAGCTCTTTGCTCTGCTTCTTTCTTTCTCTTCTGCTCTTCTTCATATTTGAACTTAGCATACTCATTGCGCTTTGCTACAAGCTTTCCGGGAATTGTTGAAGGATCCTTAGGATCAATTTGTTTTTCTTGGGAGGTGAAAAAGGAACGTATTCTATCAAATATCTGCGTAATAGGTTTACGACGTTCATCCATATTTTTGAGTGTATTATTTACCTTCCTCAAGTAGTCGGATGCAGCTTGATCTATCGTTTCATTCATACCTTCTCCTTCGATTGTATCAAGGAGAGTTTGACCAGCTTCATTGCATTTCTTGACAGAGTTAGTATTTCTTCCGATGATGTCCGGAAAGGATGAAAGGATGTTTTTTACCTCATCTATTTTGATTAATTCTGTTGCCATAATTGTTTTCTTAAATTGGTTAGTAAATACTTAGAAGCCTCCGTTTGCATCATCTTCAGACACTGTTACCTGTACAGGTTCCGGAGCATCTAATTGCTTTTCTTCTCCGAAAGGAGCATTAATGTCATCTACCGTTTGAACAGGTTCATTAATTTTTTCTTCATCTACTAGCCCGTAATCAATAACAGGTTCTTCCTGTTGTGTCTCCATAGATGTATAATTGCCTGTTCGTACTTTGGGGTATGCATCGAAAGCGTGTTTAATCATTTTGTTTTCAAGGAATCCTGTATCAATATGTCCACCGTTGGAGGTATACAGAGAGTTTGCCGTTCCTTTGTTTTGCTTGGCTGAAAAAGTAGATAAACGTTTCCAATCTGATTCCATCATCCAAGAGTAATCAACTGACCCGTCATTACGTACAATACGTATAAACACGGCAACCGGCTTGTTTGACTTTCTAGGGAAAGCTCCTTCGTACTCTATAGATTTAGCACCATTTACTCCGATAATAGGGCGGAATTTGTCACCTTCAAATACTACTACTGGATTATCTACATAGCGAACTTGTCCGGCACGCTGGCGCATATATACTTCACCATAAGCTGAAACCGTGAGCCCGGCACGTTTTTCCCACATATCACCATTAGCAGTTTTCACTTTAGCACTACGAGGAATTAAATAGCACTGCGGTCTGCCTGATTGGTCAAGAGAAAGACCATTCACTGCCATATCAAGGAAACAACCAAAGAGGGACAGTTTTGTACATTCCTGTAAAGCTGGCGTTTCAGTCAATAATTTATTGAAATGAAACTTCTCGCGATTATAAATCTGTTCACCCATATCTGTACCCCAAATAGCGTTATACATACCGATGAACTTCTGTTCCACTTTCTCGTTTTCGACAATTTTCGTTGCTGGAAGTGCGTTTAGCTCCTCCACTCTAATTTGAATACTATTACTCATAATTATCTAAATATTAGTTATTTATTAATCTCCTTGGTATACTCCACGGCTATACTCTTCCATTAGGAGTATGTCTTCCGCAGTAGGTTGTTTGGTTATATCCATCTTACAAGGTGCCACCTCTGTAGAAGTTGGTTCAGAGCTACATTTCCTTTTCTGTTCTTCTCTTGCATCAAGCTGCTTACCAATGCTTTCCTGTAGAGCCTTTAGCATCTCTGATGACTTCGGTATGTAGGTCATACGGCTAGTTGCATTAGTTGTTTGATAATGTTGTCCGGTACTTTATTATGCAGGTCCATCATTGCGCTGGCTGTTTCCAGTTCTGAACGCTTCACATAATATTTCCCTCGTTCCTTATTATTTGCCGGATAAAACTTGATCCAAGCTTTTTCGCGCCATTCTGTAATCAGGCGTTTTCCGTATATATCTTCCGCTTGGGATATTGTTACTACTTCGGGGAGTAGGCCCAGCATCGTTAGCGTTTGAACAGTCCCAATTTTAATACATCGGGCTACCATCATTTCGAAGCAATTTTCCATAATCTCTTAATAGGCTGTTTCTTTGTTTAACTTTTGAATGGTGTTGAGCTGATTTACTGAAACACATCTGCATCTCTATGCTATGCTGCCTGATTAATATTGATTTTAGAGTTTACTTGTTATTGAAATAGATTGTTTTTCCTAGCATACTGAAAGAACTCTGCCAAGGAATGGACATCTATACGCCTAAAGGCATTCCGTTTATGTGTACGTACAGTTTCCAATGAAATGCAATACTTATCTGCTATTGCATTTTCTTCCATCCCTTCATAAAATGATCGCATAACGCTTAACTCACGTTCCGACAGTGTACTATTAAATTTTGGTTTACAGATTATTCCTTCATATTTGCATTCACCCTTTAACGGACATTTGACCTCCTCAAAGTGAAAGTTTCCCATCTGATCAATATCCATTGTTGAATCGAACTCACCAAAATTACATTTAAGAAAACGACGTACTATTGAAAATTCAAACCAAGGGATATTATATCGTCGGTCTGTATATTCCAATGATGCTTTCTCCAGTGCTTCTGGCCAAAATATTCCCATTCGAGTTATGATTTCGGAAATAAACTCCCGATTTGACTGTTCCAATTGACGCGTACCACATTCATCGGTAATCATAACTTCACCTTTAGGAGTGAAATAAAATTCCATTCCAGTCATAATCATTCCTCCTTTCTTTCAGGAAATAAGGTTGCGACATCTGATTGTAAGATCTCAGCCACAATCTTTTTTTCAACCATACTGTTAGGTTGGGTATATCCATACATCCAGCAACGAACTGTATGACGATTACGTTGTGTCGCTTCTACAATAGCTGTAATAACATCTTCTTTAGGAGCTGATATGATAACTGGACGACGTTCTGCCTTTGGTAAGGCTGCAAAATACTCTGCTAGGGGTAATTTTTTGAGATTTGGGACAATATTATTGTCTGAACCATTTTTTTTGCTCATATTTGTAATGTTTTAAAGATTACGTTTTAAAATGTTTAATCGAAAGACACGGAGCTCTGAATCAAGTTTCTCAGGCCGGATGCAGGGCTTCCGTTTCTTTACTAAATGAAACTGTTATGAAAAATTTTATCAAGGTGATTGATGCCTATGATATTGAAAAGGTTATCAACATTGATTTTATCCAATCTTTATATAAAGATGAAGATTACACTATTATCCGATTCAGCAAAGATGATTGTATTTACGTCAAAGACTCTTATGAAGAATTAAGTCGTAAGCTTCTTAAATTACCATCTGAAACAAAACCGTCTACACGTAAGACAGGACGAGGTTAAGAATCATCCTTTTTCTTGTACTTCTCCGGAAAGATGGCTTCTTTCTCTTCATCTGATAAGTAAGTAATATACTCTTTGATGAATAGATAGATCCTCTCGGCTGAAGCTGCTACTGCGTTAGATGAAGCGTAATAGGTTTCAGTATAGTGATCGTAAGAATCAAAGGTTTTACTAATAGTTGCTTGTTGTACACACCATTTACGTAGTTTAGTATCCTGGTGATTGTGAATTAGACGAATAATAGGTTTCCGAAATGTAATTCCTAATATTATAAGGAGGAATACAAGGATGATAGAGGTCAATAAAAGTGTTGTCATAACTTTAATGTTTTAATGATTACGCCGCAAATATAAAGCATAATACTTATTTTATCAAATAAAACACTGATTATTTTCAGCCATTTGTTTTATAAATTTATAATATCTTGATTATGACAGGTTTAGAAATAAAAGAAAAATTAAAAAGATGTGGCTTTACCCAAAGTGAAATTGCTGTGAAATTAGGTGTAAGTCCTCAGACTTTTAATGCATATCTCAAGGTTGATGATATAAAAACAGGTTTACTTGAAAACATTGCAACTGCCATAGGACAAGATATATCGTTCTTTTATCCTAATATTTGCAATAAAAACAACTCTGCTTCAGTTAATGGAAACGGCAACTCCGTCGTTTCAGGAGAACATAATAAACTTGAAGTATCTAAATGCCAAGATGAATTAGAAGCAGCAATGCGTGAAATTCAATATCTAAAGAACATTATTAATGAGAAGGACAAACGTCTTGAAGGCAAGGATAAACTTCTCGAGGAAAAGGAACGATTGATTAATGTATTAATGAATAAGTAATATATAGTTCCTTATAATATATGAAAAGGATACTATAGAATGACAAGAACGCCTCAATAAACTAAAACAAAACAACTTATAAAACTTTAGCATTATGAAAAACATTTTATTCACACTTTTTGCTATTCTCATCTTAACTAGCTGCAGCAAAGATAAAGAAGATTGGACTGAACTTAACAGCAATAACATTATAGGTTATTGGTCGACAGGAATCGAAGGTACTCACAAATTATTAAGTTTCGATGAGGATGGTACTGGCTCTTTTGGAATTTACAGCAATGCTACTCCAATTTCCTTTCAAATGTTCGATTATAAAATCGAGGAAGGTAGAATCTATATTTATGATGTATATCCAGAAGAAAAGACTCCATATTATTTAGATTGTAAGATATCAGGCACGACTCTTAAAGTCGAAACCGGAAGTGAAGCTGGAACCTATAAGAAGCAAAAATAAAAGAATTTAGGAGCCCAATTAATTGATTATATAACACAAAAAACAATATGATGAAAAAGTTTTTTTATTTAACTGCAATACTAACCATAGTTTTGGTTTCATGTAATTCAGAAAAGAAGTATAAAGAAAAACTCTCTAATGCTGCTTCCATGATTGAGAAAGAAGCTAATTTAAGTGAAGCTATAGTTCTTACCTATTGTGATACTTGGAGAAAAGTAATTTATGATCATGAATACAATGGGGAGTATTGCACCGATTTCAATGAAGCCTTAGCTAAGCTTAATGAGTTCATAATCACAACAGATACGTATAAAAGGTTAAAACAAAAGAGAGATTCAATCGAGACTATAATGCCACTACTAAATGATTATCCTTCAAATTGCAAGGATGCTTATAATGAGTTAGTATCAATATATGCGGATGCAGATGAATTATTCAGATTTGCAGATGATCCTAGAGGGTCTTTATCTACATACTCAACAAAAACGACAGACCTTTTTCAAAAGATAGAAAAGTCCATGAAAGAATTTAAAGTTAAGCATATACAAAACAAATAAATAAGGAGTCTAGTTAATTGATTGTGTAACTAAAAAGTAATAATATGAAAGAAAGATATACAGGAAAGTTAAGATGTGCGACATGTGGTGACACTGAATCTTTTGAATTTAATGATGACAAATCATATATCAAATGTGTTAAATGTAATAGAGAATATTTTGGCGGATATGATGAACTACTTTCATACAATCAAGAGACGATTGAAGAAGTAAAAGGGCAAATAGAAGCCGATGCAGAGGCTTACATCAAAAAGTCTTTGGAAGATGCATTTAAAGGCAACAATTTTTTCAAGATTAAGTAAAAAGAGAAACCATTTTTTTTATTTGACCTTTGATCTTGTTTGTAAATGATATTTCTCCTTTTTCATTATCCGCTTTACAAACATTCAGCAAATGGAGTTCGAAAGCTATATTTTGAAGTTCTCTATAGTATTGAGGATTGATAATAACTTGTTCACCATCTAGAGCTGCTTCTAAAAAATCAATTGGACTAAAAGGAGTGTTTCTATTTTTAGATAACTTAAATGTCATATCATATACGATTTCTCTATCTTTGGTAATTATATGCCGGATTTTACCAGTCTTTTTATCAAATGATTTGGTAATGTTATACTCTGTAATAACCATAGTAAAAAGTTTATTTTAAAATATAAATTGTAATGAAGAATATCATAGAAAATATAGATTGGCTAATAACTGCTTTTACTTTTTTAGGGGGGATTTATATGTATATAAACCATACTCGAAGATTAAATCAGCAACAAGTCAAGCTTAATGATCAACAAAAGCTATTAAACAAACAACAAGAATTACTAAACGAATATCAACTTCAAAAAAGTAAAGAGGAGATATTAGAGAAAAAACAAGCTTTAATCGAAGCTAATGTATACAAGACCTCCGATAGAAAAGGAAATCCTATCTGGAGAATGAAAGTATATAATAAAGGTAAAACAAAAGGTTCTAATATCAACTTTAAATCGGAAACATTAAGTAATGATCAAGGCATAATCATTACAGATGGACTTGAGATGTTCCCTCTCCCTAGTTTATTACCGCAAGGTTCAGTAGAACTTTCCATTATTTTATTTACCAGTCATCAGCCAATGCACAAGATAAGATTCACATGGGAAGATGAATCTGGGAAAGAACGTTTTCAAGAACAAGATGTAATATTTCAATAAATAAACCATATGGAAGAAAAAGACAAAATAATCGTATCACTTAGAGAGCAACTTCGGAAAGTACTGCGAGAAAACAGTGCTCAAAAGCAAGAAATTGCTCTTTTGAATTATGAGTTAGAAAGGGGCAAAATAAAGCCCTCAAAATAGCGTTCTTTGAACTATCTTTGAAATGGTTAGCTCGCATCATTACAATTAATTGATATGTAACTAAATAGCTTTCTCTATCATTCTGCTTTGGGAGCAGGGGGTCGTGGGTTCGAATCCCGCTACCCCGACGAAAAAACAAAGTCAAGAAAAATTGAATAGTGTTGAGCTGATACAGTTTGTATCGGCTTTTTTCGTTTGTGTAAATAGGTGTAATTAGACCTCGTTTTGGGGCAAATAAAGAGGGTAATTCTTTGAAATATCTTTGAACTGTTTTTTTAATTATATCTCTATTTTCATCCATTTAAGGGAAAATAAGACAATTTTCTATCAATTCAGACCGATTCAAGTTGTTTAATGCGATTTTAAACCTTTAAAAAACATCAAAACAGTACGACAACATTTAAAGCGATCGTTTTCCAAACTGGAAGACATATAAAACAAGATGGAACATCCAATATAAAAATTAGAATCTATCATAATAGAGAATCCCAGTATATAGCCACCAGCTACTATATCCAGCCCGAAAACATGGATGACTCCAAACGGATCCCGCCAAACGTAACAAACGGCGAAATGATAGAGTACGAAATAAATGCGTATATCCAAATGAATGACTATCTTTGCAAGATTAAGAGAATATTAATAATCAACCCGGTACGTAATTAAAATAATAAAATGAACAGCAATTATAAAGTTGGGGATCTAATTTATGATGCGAATATTTATGATGGAATGAATACTCACATAGATGATTTGCAATTTTACAAGCGGTGGATGCCCCAAAATAAAGATGCCCGTATACTTGAGCTTTGCTGTGGTACAGGCAGACTTACTATTCCAATAGCAGAAGACGGATATAATATTAGTGGAGTAGATTACACTTTTTCTATGCTTGAACAAGCGAAAGCGAAAGCTTCCGAAGCAGGATTAAAGATTGAGTTTATTGAAGCTGATATCAGAACTTTGGATTTGCAGAATAAATATGATCTCATATTTATTCCCTTTAACTCAATCCATCATTTATATCTAAATGAAGATCTGTTTAAGGCATTTAATACCGTTAAAAAACATCTCAAAACAGGAGGCCGGTTTCTACTAGATTGCTTTAATCCCAACATTCAATATATCGTTGAACATGAAAAAAAGCAAATAGAAGTTGCTGCATATACAACTAAGGACGGAAGGGAGATATTGATAAAGCAGCTAATGCGATATGAAAGAAAAACTCAGATCAATCGAATAGAATGGCATTATTTTATTAATGGTAAATTTGATTCAATTCAAAATCTGGATATGAGACTATTCTTCCCTCAAGAATTAGATACATACTTAGATTGGAATGGTTTTAAAATTATTCATAAGTTTGGAAGTTTTGAAGAAGAAGCATTTTATGACAGTTCGGAAAAGCAGATATTTGTGTGTCAATAAACTATTAATTAATATGGAATAGCACTTCCTATTTGAAGATTTCATTTCATATTTAAATAGTATTCCCGAGTCAGTGCTATATACTCTTCACTATATTGATGACGAGCAACTTCCGTTAATAATTCTTCAACAACGCACTCTTGATCATGAAAAGAAAAAGTAATTAGCGTTCGTTTGGGAGCACCTCCCGGTTTAGTTATCACATTAAGCGAACGAACTGCATGCAAACTATGTGCAGACGCTATCGTTCTTACTCTATCAGCTACATCTGTGGGTATTACAACTGTAAAAAGACCTTCTTCCGCCAACAAATCAGCTACTCTTTCCAATAACTTCTCATAGGTTAAGGAATTATTATGCCTCGCCATATTTCGTTGCTGATCCGGACAACTGAGAGAATCCACAAAGTAAGGAGGATTGGAAACTACAACATCAAACTTGTCCAAAGATTGATAGGACAAAAAATCTTGCTTCACCACCTCTATCCTATCCTTCCAAAGAGAGCGGGTCACATTTTCTTTAGCCTGTCGGGCAGCGGCTTCATCTATTTCCAGCGCAATAACTTTCGCATCCGGCAAACTACGTTGCGCTAGCATCAAAGCAACCAATCCTGTTCCAGTACCGATATCCAGAATTCGATGTGCATCCTGAACAGAAGCCCATGCACCTAAAAGCACCCCATCCGTACCGACCTTCATGGCACATTTGTCATGCCACACTGTAAACTGCTTAAACTGAAAGAAAGGATTCGCCATTTTATTAGCCATCTAAAACCTATTTTTTACTGATCTTTGCTGAAAACCGTCAAAAATAAATAATTATTATGGAATAAATCCATTACTGCCCGAAAATTTGGCATTGTTTTTGTGTTTTTATTCCACACTGTGCTTTATTATTAGAGAGAATCAATTAACTTTGCAAACGATTTATGCATATTATGTATGACATAAACTAAATTAAAACGAAAAGATGAAAGAAAGATACTTATTGGAGGAAGAAGTTGGTGAGAACGGCTTCTCGCTAATTACTGACTATGATGGCAATGACGAACATGCGTTTGATGTGAATATAAAATCCGGTGATATCCTTCCGGTTCTCCCCCTTCGTAATATGGTGTTGTTTCCCGGAGTATTCTTACCTATCACGGTAGGTAGAAAAGCCTCATTGAAGCTCGTTCGCGAAGCTGAAAAGAAACACAAAGATATTGCAGTGATTTGCCAAAGATCGGCACACACAGAAGACCCTAAACTGGAAGATTTACACAACATCGGAACTGTTGGACGAATTGTACGGGTATTGGAAATGCCTGATCAAACGACAACAGTCATCCTTCAGGGAATGAAACGTCTGCGCTTGAAAGAGATCGTAGATACACATCCTTATCTGAAGGGTGAGGTAGAACTTCTGGAAGAAGATATCCCAAACAAAGACGACAAAGAGTTTCAAGCCCTGGTAGAAACATGCAAGGACTTGACGATGCGCTATATCAAATCATCAGAAATGCATCAGGACTCGTCATTTGCCATAAAGAACATCAGCAATCCGATGTTCCTCATTAATTTTATTTGCGCCAACCTGCCATTCAAGAAAGACGAAAAAATGGATTTATTAAGTATCAACTCACTCAGAGAACGTACTTATCATCTATTGGAAATCTTGAATCGTGAAGTACAGTTGGCAGAAATTAAGGCATCTATCCAAATGCGTGCCCGTGAGGATATCGATCAGCAACAGCGCGAATATTTCCTCCAGCAACAGATTAAAACGATTCAGGACGAACTGGGCGGCAGCGGTCAGGAACAGGAAATAGAGGAGATGCGTCTAAAAGCTGTCAAGATGCACTGGAATGCAGAAGTCAGAGAGACTTTCCTGAAAGAATTGGCTAAACTGGAACGTACACATCCGCAATCACCGGACTTCAGCGTACAGCTTAACTATCTGCAAACCATGCTTAATCTGCCATGGGGAGTTTATACAACAGACAATCTGAATTTGAAGAATGCAGAAAAGACGTTGAATAAAGACCACTATGGACTGGAAAAAGTAAAAGAACGTATTTTGGAACACCTTGCTGTCTTAAAACTGAAAGGTGATATGAAGTCACCAATCATCTGTTTGTATGGCCCTCCGGGAGTCGGTAAAACATCCCTCGGAAAATCTATCGCATCGGCACTGAAACGGAAATATGTTCGTATGTCTTTGGGTGGCGTACACGATGAAGCAGAAATTCGCGGTCACCGCAAAACTTATATCGGTGCTATGCCCGGACGAATCATCAAGAGCCTGATTAAAGCAGGAGCCTCTAACCCTGTGTTCATATTAGACGAGATTGACAAGGTCAGTGCTGACCGTCAAGGCGATCCGTCGTCAGCTTTATTGGAAGTGCTTGACCCGGAACAGAATACTTCATTCCACGACAACTTTCTGGATGTAGATTATGATCTTTCCAAAGTACTGTTTATTGCAACGGCCAACAATCTGAATACAATTCCCGGACCATTGCTCGACCGTATGGAGTTGATTGAAGTCAGCGGATATATCACGGAAGAAAAAGTAGAAATTGCCCGTAAGCACCTGTTACCAAAAGAGCTGGAAGCAAACGGCCTTAAAAAGACCGATATCAAGATTCCGAAAGATACCTTGGAAGCAATTATTGAATCATATACCCGTGAAAGCGGTGTTCGTGAACTGGAAAAGAAAATCGGCAAGATCCTTCGTAAATCAGCCCGCCAATATGCAACAGACGGTTATTTTGCAAAAACAGAAATTAAACCGGCTGATTTGTATGAATTTCTGGGAGCACCGGAATATACCCGCGACAAATATCAGGGGAATGAGTACGCAGGTGTAGTAACCGGATTGGCATGGACTGCTGTTGGCGGTGAAATACTCTTTGTAGAAACGAGTCTGAGCCGGGGTAAAGGTGCCCGACTTACATTAACAGGTAATTTGGGAGATGTGATGAAGGAATCAGCCATGCTGGCACTTGAATACATTAAGGCACATGCTTCTATCCTCAATTTGAACGAAGATATCTTCGACAACTGGAATATACATATCCATGTGCCCGAAGGTGCTATCCCCAAAGACGGACCGTCAGCAGGTATTACGATGGCTACTTCTTTAGCTTCTGCCTTGACCCAGCGAAAAGTGAAAGCTAATCTCGCCATGACTGGAGAAATTACTCTCCGTGGCAAAGTACTCCCTGTTGGTGGTATTAAAGAGAAGATTCTTGCCGCTAAACGTGCCGGAATCAAGGAAATCATCATGAGTGCCGAAAATAAAAAGAACATAGATGAGATTCAAGACATTTATTTAAAAGGATTGCAATTCCACTATGTTAATGACATAAAAGAAGTATTCGCAATCGCACTGACAGACGAAAAAGTTGCGGATGCCATTGATTTATCTGTAAAGAAACCCAGCCAGGAATGACATTTGAGTTACAATATACAGACACTAAAAGTAATGCCCGTGCCGGTCTGATAACAACGGACCACGGGCAGATACAAACACCTATTTTCATGCCTGTGGGAACATTGGGCACTGTGAAAGGAGTTCATCTCACAGAACTGAAAGAAGATATTCAGGCACAGATCATTCTGGGCAACACCTATCATTTATACTTGCGTCCGGGATTGGACGTAATTGAAAAAGCAGGTGGCCTGCATCGCTTCAATGGCTTCGATCGTCCGATGTTGACCGACAGTGGAGGATTTCAGGTATTCTCATTGGCAGGAATACGAAAACTTCGGGAAGAAGGAGCTGAATTTCGTTCACACATTGACGGAAGCAAGCACATCTTTACTCCGGAAAAGGTGATGGATATAGAACGTACGATTGGTGCTGATATCATGATGGCTTTTGACGAATGTCCTCCGGGAGATTCGGACTATGCCTATGCCAAAAAGTCATTAGGACTGACACACAGATGGCTCGATCGTTGTATACAGCGTTTCAACGAAACCGAACCGAAATATGGCTATCACCAGTCTCTCTTCCCTATCGTGCAAGGATGTGTTTATCAAGATCTGCGCAAACAATCCGCAGAGTTTGTCGCCTCCAAAGGAGCGGATGGAAATGCAATCGGTGGCTTAGCCGTAGGCGAACCGGTAGATAAAATGTACGAAATGATAGAGGTTGTCAACGAAATTCTTCCTAAAGACAAGCCCCGGTATCTGATGGGAGTCGGTACTCCTGTCAATATCCTTGAAGGTATTGAGCGCGGAGTGGATATGTTCGATTGTGTGATGCCTACCCGAAACGGACGAAATGGCATGTTGTTTACCAAAGACGGCATTATTAACATGCGAAACAAAAAATGGGAAACAGACTTCTCTCCTATCGAAGCAGACGGAGCTTCCGCTGTAGACACACTATATAGCAAAGCATATTTACGTCACCTTTTCCATGCACAAGAGCTGCTGGCAATGCAAATTGCTTCCATACACAATCTGGCATTTTACCTGTGGCTGGCAGGAGAAGCCCGGAAGCATATCATTGCCGGAGATTTCTCTACCTGGAAGCCGATGATGGTGAAAAGAGTGTCAACAAGATTATAAAGAATGAAAAGCAATCGATTTATAAAACGGCTGGATTGGTATATCATCAAGAAGTTCTTGGGGACATACGTATTTGCCATCGCATTGATTATTTCAATTGCGGTGGTATTCGACTTCAACGAGAAGATGGACAAGCTAATGGAGCATGAAGCTCCTTGGGACAAGATCATCTTTGAATACTACATGAACTTCATCCCCTACTTCTCCAATCTGTTCAGTCCGCTGTTCGTATTCATCGCCGTAATCTTTTTCACCTCCAAGCTGGCAGAGAACTCTGAAATTATAGCCATGTTCTCCACCGGTATGAGTTTTAAAAGAATGATGCGCCCTTATATGATCTCTGCCGCCATCATTGCTGTAGCGACGTTCATGATGAGCTCATTCGTCATTCCCAAAGGCAGTGTTACCCGCCTGAATTTTGAGGATAAATACATCAAGCCGAAGAAAGTAAACTCAGTCCGAAATGTACAGCTGGAAGTGGACAGTGGCGTCATAGCCTATATAGATAATTACAATGACGGGATGAAAACCGGCAATCGTTTTTCATTGGATAAGTTTGTTGACAAAAAACTTGTTTCCCATTTAACGGCGCGTCGAATCACTTACGATACAACAACGGTCAATAAATGGACTATTCATGACTATATGGTACGCGAACTGGACGGACTAAAAGAGAAAATCACTAAAGGAGACCGAATTGATTCTATTATAAATATGGACCCGTCAGACTTCCTGATTATGAAGAACCAGCAGGAAATGCTGACCAGTCCGGAATTGAGCGAATACATTGAAAAACAGAAACGGCGGGGATTTGCCAATATCAAAGAGTTTGAGATAGAATATCACAAACGAATTGCAATGTCATTCGCATCGTTCATTCTGACAATCATCGGTGTTTCCCTTTCGTCGCGAAAAACCAAGGGCGGCATGGGGCTTCATCTGGGCATCGGTTTAGGACTAAGTTTCTCCTATATCCTTTTCCAGACGATCACTTCAACCTTTGCCATCAACGGTAATGTACCTCCTGCAATCGCAGTCTGGATTCCGAATATTCTCTATGCGGGCATCGCATTCTATCTGTACCAGAAAGCACCTAAATAAAGAAATAGCATTCAGAGATTACACAATAGATATAAAATAGAAGTTCCGCCTATCCTTGCCAAAGGCAAGTGCAAGCGGAACTTTTTTGTTGTATCCATTTCCTCTTTTGTCTATTCTCCATTTTAGTCACCAAACGGTGATCCGGAAAATCCCTCTTTCTCCTTACTTTTTTCGAGACTGTCAACCAATCTCACTTACATAAGCAGAAAGATCTGCAGCAGAGATGTTTTTGGCTATAATCACACCATTTCCATCCAATAAATAGTTTGTGAACCCCCGATTCAAACGGTACTTTTTAAATAATCCGGAGTCCTCGCCTTCTGTTTCCACGAAACAAGTGGGCGTAACTATTTGGTCCTTACGAATGGTTTCTTTAAAGATTGACTGGTATTCGTCAAACGAAACTGAAACCATTTCCACATTACGGGAAGAACGAAGCACATTGCTCAAACTTACGTTTTGCATCCGGGATTGCGCGTCATAACTTGCCCAAAAACTAAGCAACACATATTTACCTTTCAAATCACCCAACTTAAAAGCCGGTTGCTCATTCGACGCAGATTCGATTTTAAAATCAGGGGCTACGTCACCCTCACTCAAACCTCCGGTAGGTTTGTCTTTCTCAACGAAAGCGGTCAAGGAACAAATCAGTAATACAACAAAAATCCATTTTACATAAGAATTCATGTAATTCGGTTTTAGTTAATACTATCCGGGACTGTCCTTTAAACAGTGGTTTCTTCCCGAAACGTTGTCTTTTCAGGCATCAGGCGAAGAGGAATCCGCTGATTATCAGTGCCTTTAATTTTGAAACCGGGTGCAAAGGTAAGTAATTATTAAACTAACTTCCAAAAAAACAAGCAATTTTCTTACTTTTTGGGTGTAACTTTTTATGTTATTTAGCATAAAAACGAACTTTTTTCCCTACTTTTGCAGCGTTAAAGTCTATTTTCTTATGCAACCATCAAATACTGAATTGATTCTGATTCGAGTCACCGGCGAAGATCGTCCGGGACTTACCGCTTCCGTGACTGAAATACTTGCCAAGTACGACGCTACTATCCTCGATATCGGGCAGGCAGACATTCATAATACATTATCATTAGGTATTCTCTTCAGAAGCGAAGAAAGACATTCCGGGTTCATTATGAAAGAGTTGCTGTTTAAAGCATCTTCATTGGGAGTTACCATTCGTTTCGAACCAATAGGTACCGATCAGTATGAGAACTGGGTAGGAATGCAGGGGAAAAACCGCTATATCCTGACGGTATTGGGCCGTAAACTTTCTGCCCGCCAGATTTCTGCTGCCACCCGCGTATTAGCAGAACAAGGCTTGAACATTGATGCTATCAAGCGTCTGACGGGCCGTATCCCTTTGGATGAAGATAAAACAGATACCCGGACCCGTGCTTGCATCGAGTTCTCCGTACGCGGTACTCCCAAAGACCGTATCGCTATGCAGGAACGGCTCATGCAACTGGCAAGCGAACAGGAAATGGACTTTTCTTTCCAACAGGATAATATGTACCGGCGTATGCGCCGTCTGATCTGCTTCGATATGGACTCCACTCTGATTGAAACAGAAGTAATTGACGAGCTGGCTATCCGGGCAGGCGTAGGTGATGAAGTAAAAGCAATCACAGAAAGCGCTATGCGTGGAGAAATAGATTTTACCGAAAGTTTCACCCGTCGTGTCGCCCTATTAAAGGGACTGGACGAATCTGTCATGCAGGAAATAGCTGAAAGCCTTCCTATTACGGAAGGCGTAGACCGCCTGATGTATGTACTGAAAAAGTATGGATACAAAATTGCTATCCTCTCCGGAGGTTTTACTTATTTCGGTCAGTACCTGCAAAAGAAATACGGCATAGACTACGTATATGCAAACGAACTGGAAATAATAGACGGCAAATTAACCGGACGTTATTTGGGAGATGTAGTGGATGGCAAACGGAAAGCCGAACTCCTCCGTCTGATTGCTCAGGTAGAAAAAGTAGATATAGCCCAGACGATAGCCGTTGGAGATGGTGCCAATGACCTCCCTATGCTGGGAATCGCCGGACTGGGAATTGCATTCCATGCCAAGCCCAAAGTAGTGGCAAATGCCAAACAATCCATCAATACGATCGGCCTTGACGGAGTGCTCTATTTCCTGGGATTCAAAGATTCTTATTTGAATATGTAATTGAGACCAAAAATTATTTTATCTTTGTCGACAAATAAAAAGAAGTGATGAAGTTTTCCGAACTAGAACTAAATGCAAATGTGCTTGATGCACTTGACGCCATGCGATTTGACGAGTGCACGCCTATACAGGAGCAAGCAATTCCAATCATACTAGAGGGTAAAGATTTGATAGCAGTTGCACAGACAGGCACTGGTAAAACAGCGGCATTCCTGCTGCCTATATTGAATAAATTATCTGAAGGAGGACATCCTGAAGATGCTATCAACTGTGTCATCATGTCTCCTACCCGTGAATTGGCGCAGCAAATTGACCAGCAGATGGAAGGCTTCTCCTACTTTATGCCCGCATCGAGCGTTGCCGTATACGGCGGAAATGACGGCATTCTTTTCGAACAACAGAAAAAAGGACTTACACTTGGCGCAGATGTAGTAATTGCTACTCCCGGACGACTGATAGCCCATTTAAGCCTTGGATATGTAGACCTCTCCAAGGTTTCTTATTTTATATTGGACGAAGCAGACCGTATGCTTGATATGGGATTTTATGAAGATATCATGCAAATCGTAAAATACTTGCCGAAAGAACGACAGACAATCATGTTCTCGGCAACTATGCCTGCCAAAATACAGCAACTGGCAAAAACCATCCTGAACAATCCGGCAGAAATCAAACTTGCCGTTTCAAGGCCGGCAGACAAAATCATTCAGGCAGCCTACGTATGTTACGAGAACCAGAAATTGGGTATCATACGCAGTCTCTTCACTGACGAAGTGCCCGAACGTGTTATTATCTTCGCTTCCTCCAAAATCAAAGTCAAAGAAGTAACAAAGGCCTTGAAAATGATGAAGCTGAATGTAGGAGAAATGCATTCCGATCTTGAACAAGCGCAACGCGAGGTTGTCATGCACGAATTCAAGGCAGGAAGAATCAATATTCTGGTAGCTACGGATATTGTTGCCCGTGGTATCGACATCGACGACATCCGTCTGGTTATCAATTTTGATGTACCGCATGACAGCGAAGACTATGTACACCGCATCGGACGTACGGCACGTGCCAATAATGACGGAGTAGCCCTTACTTTTGTCAGTGAGAAAGAACAAAGTAACTTCAAATCCATCGAGAACTTCCTTGAAAAAGAAATATATAAAATTCCCGTTCCTGCCGAATTAGGAGAAGCTCCGGAATATAAACCCCGTTCCTACAATAATAAGAGAGGTGATAACTCTAAAAGAAGAAACTTCGGAGGAAAAAGGAATAACAACAATGGAAGAAAAAACAATAACCGTCCCTCTTCTCCCGTAAGAAGCTAAAAAACACTCGTTTTATTTAGTCGGTGTAATAGCCAGTTCACCACTAAAACTGACGGTTAAATTTGCTATACTGTAAATAGAACTTTCCGGAATGGATAAAACAGCCTGATAAAGGAAACCATTCCGGTCTACCTTTACAAACTTAGTATCTGACAAAATTGCCTGCATCAGAAAATCCGCAGGAACTACACTTTCAAACATCTGTTTGGTTATATCACTGGCAAACAAGCTTTTCTTACCTTCATATACGCAAATGTGCATCACATTATCGTAGTACACATTATCCATGCTAATGCCATCTTCGGTATATATAGTTTTGACAACCCTCATTTTAGAAGGATTGATATACACATAAGCACGATAACGGTTGCCATTATAGTTTACAACACTATCACGTTTCGTCACCTCCGTATATGTAGGGATAATCATTTCCTGACCGACAAATGCCAGCGAATCATTAGGATCTTCCGACTTATGCAATCTGATCATATTATCTGTAATCGAGTGAAACCAGAAAATATGTTCCCCCTGCTTATCAATCTTATAATAAGTAGTATCATTGCCATAAGTATAAAGAGTATCCCGTATGATTTTAAATGTAATAGGAGCGCTCTGTGCATCTGCATAATAGATAGTGTCCCCTTCTATACGCATCAACGGGCTCTCAGTCTCATCATCCAGCCAGATTCCTTGCAGCAGTTCTTTCGCACTCAAATCCTCCTCTTGCCTGGAGGAAGAGTGCGGGTTCTTACTACTATTGCATGCTGCGAGCAAGATCGCTACTAACGATATCGCTACAAATTTTGTCATTCGTCTAAATTTTGTGTATAAAGATACTCTAATTATCTTATTTACCAATACATGAATAAATAAATCCGAGCTCTTCCATTTCTTTTTTATCATAGATATTGCGTCCGTCCAACACAATCTGCTGATTCATAGTCTTTTTGACCACAGCCCAAGAAGGCAGACGAAATTCCTTCCATTCGGTGATTAGCATCAAAACATCGGCATCAAGCACTGCATCATACATATCACGGGCGTAATATATAACATCACCGATACGGCGTTTACATTCATCCATTGCAGCAGGATCGTATGCACGTACCTGACAGCCTGCCTTCAGAAGTTTATCAATTAAGACCAATCCCGGGGCCTCACGCATATCATCCGTTTCCGGCTTAAATGCCAATCCCCACAAAGCAATGGTCTTACCTTTCAGTTCACCATTAAACTGCTTCATCAACTTATCAAACAACACGCTTTTCTGCGCCTCATTTACTTCTTCCACTGCACGAAGTACACGCATCGTATATCCATTTTGCTCGGCAGTCTTTATCAGCGCCTTCACGTCTTTAGGGAAGCAGGAACCGCCATATCCGATACCCGGATACAAAAACTTACGTCCGATACGGGTATCAGAACCAATACCGCTACGCACCATATTCACATCGGCACCTACCAATTCGCACAAGTTTGCGATGTCATTCATAAAACTGATACGGGTAGCCAACATTGAGTTAGCTGCATATTTCGTCATCTCAGCTGATGGAATATCCATGAAAATAACACGGAAGTTGTTCAATAAAAACGGCTTATACAGTTTCGACATCAACTTCTCCGCACGGGCAGACTCTACTCCCACTACCACACGGTCCGGACTCATAAAGTCACTGATGGCATTTCCTTCTTTCAGAAATTCAGGATTGGAAGCCACATCAAATTCAATGGTAACCCCTCTTTTATCCAGTTCTTCCTGGATGGCAGCACGAACTCTGCGCGCAGTACCCACAGGAACCGTGCTTTTCGTCACCACCAACTTATACTGATTCATATGACGACCGATTGTACGGGCAACTTCCAGTACATAGCTCAAATCAGCACTACCATCTTCGTCCGGAGGTGTACCGACAGCACTGAATATGACTTCCACATCATTGAGACAACTCTCCAGTGAAGTCGTAAATTTCAGTCTTTTTGCCTTTACATTGCGAAGCACCATTTCTTCCAGTCCATTCTCATAGATTGGAATCACTCCCTTCTGCAAAGATTCTATTTTTTCGCTATTCGTATCTACACAAGTTACGTTTACACCAATTTCAGCAAAACATGTTCCGGTAACCAAACCAACATAACCGGTTCCGACAATCGCTATTTTCATATCTATCGTTTGTTAGAGTTTATTCAAAATATACAGCATCTCTGAAAGCCATCCCCTCTTTATCCTTGGGCGACAAAAGCAGTTGCGATTCCCCAAGCATCCAGTCGATAGCCAACGTTTCATCATTATATAATATAGACGCTTCCGCTTGCGGAGCATATTTATTGTCTACCTTATACATAAACACAGCTTCTTCGCTCAACACCACAAAGCCATGAGCAAAACCACGGGGAATAAAAAACTGCCTTTTATTTTCTTCACTGAGCAACGCGCTGACATGTTTTCCAAAAGTCGGTGACGACCGGCGCAAATCGACTGCCACATCCAGCACCTCTCCTTTCAGAACACGGACCAGCTTAGCCTGACTGTATTCTCCTTTCTGATAGTGCAGTCCTCTCAACACACCAAAAGACGATTTTGATTCATTATCCTGCACAAAGTTTACCGGACCGATTTCCGCCTCAAACTCATCTTTCTTAAAGGCTTCCATAAAGTAGCCCCGCTCATCAGAATAAACGTTGGGTTCTATCAGCCACACCCCATCTATTTCTGTCTGTATATAGTTCATCGCTAGTAGTAATAAGTAAAACAGTGCAAAAGTAGTGATTTTTTCGAAGTTTTCTGGGATATATTCAATTAATCTCTTAATTTTGCACTATGATTGAATTAGCACAACACATAGAGGCTCTGTTGTTAGAGAACGATTGCGTAATCGTTCCTAATTTTGGCGGATTCGTAGCTCACTACGCTCCTGCAACCTATGTAAAAGAAGAAAATCTTTTTTTACCTCCCACACGTATCATCGGTTTCAATTCTCAATTAAAACTGAACGACGGTGTGTTGGTACAGTCCTATATGTCTGCGCATGATACCAGCTTTGCCGATGCCACCCGCATGGTAGAAAAAGAAGTGGACGCATTGATCGGGCTTCTTCACGAAGAAGGAAAAGCCCATCTGGAAAATGTGGGTGAAATTCACTATAACATTTACGGGAATTACGAATTCACTCCTTATGACCATAAGATAACCACTCCTTCTTTATATGGACTGGATTCTTTTGAAATGCGGGAGCTCTCTACACTACAACGGAAAGAAAGAGTATTAGTACCAGCCAATCTGACGAAAGAAAAGAAAACATACGAGATCAGCATCAGCCGTACCCTTCTTCGTAATGCTGCGGCAATGATTGCCGTTATCGTTATGTTCTTTGCTTTCTCGACTCCTGTAGAGAACACGTATGTAGAAAAAAACAATTATGCCCAACTGTTACCCGGTGAGCTTTTTGAGCAAATCGAAAAACAATCGGTCGCAGTAACCCCTGTCTCCGTAGTGGCCAAGCATAATCCCCAAAATGCAGCAACTTCTCAGACGAAGAAAGTTAGCGTAGATAAACCTAGAACTTCAAAACCTATCGCCGTAAAAGAAATCAAGGTTGCTAAACAGGAAACAGCACCGGCTACACCGGCAGTGGCAACTCCGGCAACACCTTCGGTTCAACCGCAAGCCAGCCATCCCTTCCATATTATTGTAGCAGGGGGAATTGGTTTGAAAGATGCTGAAGCAATGGCAGAACAATTAAAGGCAAAAGGATTTGCCGAAGCGAAAGCCTTAAACAGTGACGGCAAGATACGTGTCAGCATCCGTTCCTTTGAAAATCGCGAAGAAGCTACCAGACAATTGCTGGAACTTAGAAAAAACGAAACTTATAAGAATGCCTGGTTACTGGCAAAATAAATCCCCTTTTAAAGCATGAAACGAGTTCTTTGTCCTAAATGTGAGAATTACCTTTTTTTTGATGAAACTAAATACAGCGAAGGCCAATCGCTTGTATTCGAATGCGAACATTGCGGCAAACAATTCAGCATCCGCCTGGGAAAGAGTAAAGTAAAAGCCCTGAGAAAGGAAGAGAATCTGGAAGAAGAAGCTGAAGCTCATAAAGAAGAATTCGGATATATTACGGTGATTGAAAACGTGTTTGGTTTCAAGCAAGTGCTTCCGCTGCAAGAAGGCGACAATGTAATAGGCCGCCGTTGCGTAGGCACCGTTATCAATACACCGATTGAAAGCGGCGATATGAGTATGGACAGAAGACACTGCATCATCAATGTAAAGCGCAACAAGCAAGGAAAGCTTGTCTACACCTTACGGGATGCCCCCAGCCTTACAGGTACCTTTCTTATGAACGAAATTCTGGGAGATAAAGACCGTGTCCGTATGGAAGACGGAGCAATCGTAACCATCGGAGCCACTACATTTATTCTTCACACTGCTGAAGCCGAATAATTAAGCTATCTCACCCCGATAAAATAAAATAGCGTCACCGTTCAAGCAACAGTGACGCTATTATTATATGATATGACTAATTAAAGAATCCCCTTTACTGTTTCAAGCATACCTTTTTCCTGAATAGAGTCCAGATCAGCCTTCACAGCTTCTGTCAGTCCCGGAACCTGATTCAGATCTTCACCCCAGATAAACTCTGCAGCCAGCACACCTTCCGCAACCTTCTTCGTGCAAGCGGTAGCCCAGAGTTCCTTCAACAGGTTCATGATTTCAGGAGCATCATTCGGCACAATTTCAGCACCATCCGCACGCACACCACCTTTATAATAAGTGATAATAGCAGCCAATCCAAGTACCAATCCTTTCGGAAGTTCGCCTTTGCGTTCCAGATAAGTCTTCAATCCCGGAAGATCACGAGTCTCATATTTCGGGAATGAGTTCAGCATAATGCTTGTTACCGCATGATCGACGAATGGATTGTTGAAACGTTCCAATACATCCTCTGCAAACTTCTTCACTTCATCTTTCGGAAGATTCAATGTTTCCATCAGTTCATCAAACATCACTTTGTGGATGTACTTGCCGATTACTTCATGCTGACAAGCATCACGTACAATATTCACACCCGACAAGTACGCTACCGGAGAAAGAACAGTATGAGGGCCATTGAGCAATGTTACTTTGCGTTCGTGATAAGGAGCTTCCGACGGTACGAACAATACATTCAGTCCTGCCTTATCAGCCGGGAATTCTTTAGCCACTTCCTGCGGAGCTTCAATTACCCACAAATGGAAGATTTCAGCCTGTACAACAAGGTTATCGTCATACTGTATCTTTTCTTTGATAGCATCGATATCCTTGCGGGGGAATCCCGGAACGATACGGTCTACCAGCGTTGCATATACTCCGCAAGCTTCTTCAAACCAAGTTTTGAATTCATTGCCAAGATTCCACAGGTCGATATACTGATAGATCGTTTCCTTCAGCTTGTGACCATTCAGGAAAATAAGTTCGCAAGGGAAGATTATCAATCCCTTGGTCTTGTCGCCATTAAACGTTTTGAAACGGTGATACAACAGCTGAGTCAGTTTGCCGGGATAAGATGAAGCAGGAGCATCATCAAGTTTACAAGACGGATCAAAAGCAATTCCGGCTTCTGTAGTATTCGAAATAACAAAGCGCATTTCCGGTTGCTCAGCCAGCTTCATGAATTCGTCATTCTGCGTATAAGGGTTCAATGCACGACTGATTACATCAATCATTGTCAGGCTGTTAACCACTTCTCCTTTATCCAGTCCTTGAAGGTTGACATGATACAGATCATCCTGTGCGTTCAGCATATCGACCATTCCTTTATCAATGGGTTGAACCACTACCACACTGCTGTTGAAGTCAGTCTTCTCGTTCATGTTATAAATAATCCAATCTACGAATGCGCGTAAAAAGTTACCTTCACCAAATTGGATAATACGCTCCGGACGCTGTACTTTAGGAGCTGTTTCTTTGTTTAATGCTTTCATGTTAGTTGTAATTTATAAAGTTGATATTATACAAATTCGAAATAAAAATCAATATTTTCTTTGATCATAATGTCGATAGGCATGTATTTCACCGGATCGACAGACTTCTTAAAAACGACGTGATCGCACAGAGCTTTCACTCCACAATATCCTTGCAGTCCCGGACGTTGCCCGATCAGATAATGCACATCACCGGATTTCAGCAGTTCCACATTCGCTTTCAAAAGGTCATACCCTATCAGCCCCTTCATGCTTCGTCCCGAAGTGCGGAGATATTCGCCTAACTGGTACACTCTGGAATTGAATACCACCCCAAGCGTAGCTTTCGGATGCAGCCGGAAAAATTCATCCAATGTCTTCCGGTTGTTTTCCTGATTGGACTTGTTCAGCACAACTTCATGGATCACCAGCTTTTCATACTCTTCGGTGATATAGCTCATAAATCCTGCCAAACGCCGTTGCATCTGTATTTCTGCCGGACTATTCTTATTATTACTCAAGAACAAAACCAGCTCCTGTCCTTCTCCGGCCTGGTAGTTGCGCATCAATATCTTCGCGGCAATGTATCCGCTTTTGTAGGAATCTTGCCCGATATAAGTCAGCGCATTCGCTTCCTCCATATTAAAGTCAACAAAGGCATAAGCTATTTTCTTAGTTTGCAGATAGTCCGTCAAAGCCAGTGTTTCAGTTCTGAAATTGGGAGCGATCAGTACGGCATCGACATTGCTTTCTTCAACCCTGCGGCACACTTCCTGATAACTCTCCTTATCACCTTGACGGTAACAAAGATAATCCACGCTCACATTAAAAGGACGCAACTCCTGACGTGCCCGCTCGATGCCACTCACTACCGAATGCCAGTAGTCATGTTCTATATAATAAGGTATCAGGCAGATAAAGGAATATTTCTTCTTGGCAGCCAGTCCGATAGCAAATACATTAGGCTGGTAATGGATTTCGTCCAATACCTTTTGTACTTTAGCTTTGCTTTGGGGAGATACGTCGCCGCGATTGTGCAGCACTCTGTCAACCGTGCCAGCGGAAACACCCGCCATACGGGCAATGTCTTTGATGGTATAGTTCTGGTCCTCCATAGTGCTAAAACTTAAATATTATAAATAATCGCTGCAAATATACGAATTATTTTGTTACTCCAAGTAAATTTTCTACTTTTGTGTTCGATAACGGTTAATAAAACTAAAACGAAGATTTACACCTATTAGCTTTAAAATCAATACTATATAGGTATAAATGCAGAAAGTAATAATTTTATATACTAAAAACACAGTAACAATGAAGAACTTCATGGATGAAAACTTCTTGCTGCAGACAGAAACTGCGCAGAAGTTGTATCACGAGCATGCGGCTAAAATGCCGATTATTGACTACCACTGTCATTTAATTCCTCAAATGGTAGCTGACGACTACAAGTTTAAGTCACTGACTGAAATCTGGCTGGGCGGCGACCATTACAAATGGCGTGCGATGCGTACCAATGGCGTAGACGAACGCTACTGTACAGGAAAAGATACCACAGACTGGGAAAAGTTCGAAAAATGGGCTGAAACAGTTCCTTATACTTTCCGCAACCCATTGTATCATTGGACACATCTGGAATTGAAGACAGCTTTCGGCATCGACAAGATTTTAAGCCCGAAAACTGCACGCGAGATTTATGACGAATGCAACGAGAAGCTGGCCCAACCGGAATATTCGGCCCGCGGAATGATGCGTCGCTATCACGTAGAGGTAGTATGTACTACTGACGACCCGATTGATTCTCTGGAATATCATATACAGACACGCGAAAGCGGTTTTGAAATCAAGATGTTGCCAACCTGGCGTCCTGACAAGGCAATGGCGGTAGAAGTTCCTGCCGACTTCCGTGCTTATGTAGAAAAGCTATCAGCAGTGAGTGGTGTGACAATCTCCAATTTTGATGATATGATTGCCGCCCTTCGCAAGCGTCACGACTTCTTTGCCGAACAAGGTTGCCGCTTGTCCGACCACGGTATTGAAGAATTCTATGCAGAAGATTATACCGATGCAGAAATCAAAGCCATATTTAATAAGGTATATGGCGGAACTGAATTGACCAAAGAAGAAATTCTGAAATTCAAGTCTGCGATGCTGGTGATCTTCGGAGAAATGGACTGGGAAAAAGGATGGACTCAGCAATTCCACTACGGTGCTATCCGCAATAACAATACGAAGATGTTCAAATTGCTGGGCCCTGATACAGGCTTCGACTCTATCGGCGAATTTACAACAGCCAAAGCGATGTCTAAATTCCTCGACCGTCTGAACGTTAACGGTAAGTTGACTAAGACAATCCTCTACAACCTGAATCCTTGCGCCAACGAAGTGATTGCCACTATGTTGGGCAACTTCCAGGATGGTTCGATAGCCGGCAAGATTCAGTTCGGTTCCGGATGGTGGTTCCTCGATCAAAAGGACGGTATGGAAAAACAAATGAACGCTTTATCCGTACTAGGGCTTTTGAGCCGTTTCGTAGGTATGCTAACCGATTCCCGCTCATTCCTTTCTTACCCACGTCACGAATACTTCCGCCGTACCTTGTGTAATTTGGTAGGACGTGATGTAGAGAACGGAGAAATTCCGGTATCTGAGATGGACCGCGTAAATCAGATGATTGAAGATATCAGTTATAACAATGCTAAGAACTTCTTCAAGTTCTAACATAAGAATCACTTAATAACAAATACCGCTGCCCAAGTTTAATACTCCGGACAGCGGTATTTTTGTTTGATCTCCATTTTTCTCTCTTATCGTTTCAAACACACTATTCTATTGTCACTTATCACTTTCTACGGTCAATCAACTATAAATCAATAAGATTGAAGTGACAATAAGTGGTGATAATAAGGTGATAATAGGATTTATACAAATTCATTTATCACGTTGTATTATGGCCATTAATCTTTTACCATATTGATTATCAGCACATAAGCAGAGAACAGACTCATTTGTTTCCCCAACACAAAAAACACCATTCCCGACCTAATAATTGCTTTTTGCATCGTTTTATTCTCCATAATCCCCACTAATCACCCTCTTCTTTTGCGATTAGCAAGGGATTTTTTCCCATGAGCCCTTTAAAGTAATCCTCCGACGCCCGTCGAAACATATTAAGATAGCAGGTATTACAGCTAAAGCCAGTATATTTAATGCACTGACAAAGCCCGATTAATCAATTCTGTCAGATATATGCTTTCGTCTCACGTACGTGAAGCATTCGGACTACGTACATGATCCCGTCGGTTCACGTATGTAAGCCGATGGGACCATGTACATGAAACCTGTCTTTATTACTATTAAAAGGCATTAATCTAACGTACAGAAGAGATTAATAAACGGAACATTGATTATTAAATCAAGCAGGTGATTCTTATAAGGCCGGCTGGTGATTCCGGGTCAGTTCAAAACCCCGGTTGTTTTCAGATTATTTTTTTGTACGGAAATAAGCCAAATTAAAAGTAGGCAGTATCTTTATTGGGGCCGACTAAAAAGTCGTTAGTATCTTAAATCTCCTCCTTCGGGAAGGAGGGGAATTTGAGTTACTATCGATTTATGAGATTTATTCATTCCGGTATAGTATGGAGCTCAAACAGGGTTTTCGGACTGACCCATTCTCTCCCCCATACAAGTGACAAGTCGAATTATAATAAAAAAAGGAGAACCTTTTTAAGATTCTCCTTCTATGCTTTTGTACACCCTCAGGGATTCGAACCCTGGACCCACTGATTAAGAGTCAGTTGCTCTACCAACTGAGCTAAGAGTGCAAACTTTTTTCACATTGCAACTTCGGACTTGTACACCCTCAGGGATTCGAACCCTGGACCCACTGATTAAGAGTCAGTTGCTCTACCAACTGAGCTAAGAGTGCTTATTTCCTCGTTTGCGGTTGCAAAAGTAGGTCTTTTATTTCATTTGTCCAAACAATAATGCAGCTTTTTTACTATCTTTTTTTCATGGTTATTCGAACACATAAAGCTCTGAAGGCGTATTTCGCTTTAAAGCAAGCAGTTGCACATCTTTACCTACAATTACTCCTTTGTTCTTTAATTTCCATTCTACCGTTTTATAGGCCAACTCCGGATGATTATTGTCTTTGCTTAGATGGCACAACCAGATATAACGTAAATGTTCAGTGATATTTTCTGCCAGAAACTCAGCAGTGGCAGAATTGCTCATATGCCCGGTTCTACTCATAATCCGTTCTTTCAGATATTGAGGGTAAGGTCCCATTTTAAGCATCTCTTCATCATAATTCGCTTCCAGAATCAGATAATTCGCTTTACTGATATAATTTGCCGCTGTCGGAGTGATCTCCCCAAGGTCAGTTAAAAAAGAAAAGACTTTGCCGTCTATTTCTATGCAATACCCTACGTTGTCCGTCCCGTCGTGAGGAACCTCAAAAGATTCGATGCGGAAGTCCTCGAGCATCATAGGCACTTGCTTCTCCAGATAACGAACCGATGTGCTGAGCTTTTCCGTCATACAGTAACTACGATTAATTCCCTCATGAATACGGGCTGTGGTATAAACAGGTATATTCATCTTTTCCCCTAAATGCCCTACTGCCTTGATATGGTCTGCATGATCGTGTGTTACAAATACAGCACGTACACTTTCCATCAGAATATTGAAATCTTTCAGTGTTTTCTTGATGGTACGGATGCCAATACCGGCATCTATTAGTATTCCATAGGTATCAGTACCCAGATAATAGCAGTTCCCACTGCTGCCACTCGCCAGGCTTATAAATCTTACTTTCATGTTTTATCTTTCTTTATTAAAATGCAAAATGCCGTCAACTTTTACAGCAAAGTGACGGCAAATATACATAAAAAAGAAGATAATTAGCGAGAAGATTTGGTCTTTTTGTCGATGGATTCGGTGATTTTTGCGAATAATAGCAAAGCTACAGCAGCAATCAACCCGATAGCAGCAAAATAATACCAGATATAATGCGCATTCGCACTGGCTGCCTCCCATGCGGCACGAGTTTCAAACAAGGCAGGGTCCGGACAATATTTGGTCAGCAGAATACCGGCCAGCCCGAAACCGAATATGGAAGAAAGAAACGAGTGCAGATGACTGAACCCTAAATACATTCCTTCCTCCCCTCTGGGAGCCTGCAAAGAAAAATATTCCAAGTATCGCGGCGAAATAAAACACTCGGCAAGGGCCTGCACAACGATACCGGCTACCATCATCAAAGTAATATTGCTCATTCCCGAGATTATATCATTTCCCAGTATGTTTCCGCAAGCCATCAACAAGGCAGAAACAGGAATCAGAAACATACCCACATTCATCGAAGTAATAGCGCTGCGCTTTGCCATCAAACGGGTGATAAAACTGACACAGCACACCACTACAAAAGGGTTCACATTGGCAATCCAGCCCGGTTTGGCAGTCTCGCCGGCCAGACGGATGACGTACTTCGGCATAGTAGCATAAAGTTGCTGCTGCACCATCCAGAAACCTGTCACTATTAAAATAAGGACTAACAAACGCCAGTTGGTCACAATCCGCATGAAGCCCTGTCCTATCTCACGCAGACTTTTTCCTTCACCTGCCGTATGGGTCGATTTATAAAGCAGGATAACTGCCAGCAGGGCAATCACCGTCATCGCTCCGGAGAAATAATTAATGTAAATATAGGCTTGTTCGCCGATCACATTTCTCAAAGGGTCGATAATTGTCTTGCCCGTAAAAGCTCCCACATTGACCATCATATAAAAAATAGAATAACCGCGGGCACGGGTCGCTTCCGTTGTCTCCTTAGCTACGGATGCAGAAATTATTGACTTGATAAAAGAACCTCCTATCATCAGAATAAACAAGATAGGAACAATGATCCACCGGGAAGAGCTATCCGGCAAACCGTTGAACTGGGTCGTGACGCCATAGCTCACCAATCCTGCCGCCTCCAGCAATGTGGGGAATACACCCAACCCCAAATAGCCAATAGACAACAGAGAAAAAGCAATAATCATCGATTTCCGAAAACCGATCTTATCTGCATAAGCGCCCGAAAATATAGGAAGCAGATACAATCCTCCGGAGAAAAGGCCGGAAATCATACTTGCTTCGAAATCATTAAAACCTAAAATACTGGATAGATAAATAGTGAGAACGATAAAAACAGCATAATATGCCATACGTTCAAACAGTTCGACTGTGTTGCTTACCCAAAATGCTCTTGTAAAGCCTTTGGCAGCACGCTGAGGGGAATTGTTCATGTAATCTGTTTTTTTTTATTAAAATGTTAATTCGACGCAAAGATACGTTTTTTTAGCTTACAGTCCGTATCTTTGTCCTAAATTACGTATTCTAAATATATCATATGACTATAGCTGTTGATTTTGACGGAACGATTGTAGAGCATCGTTATCCACGTATTGGTGAAGAAATTCCATTTGCTGTTGAAACGCTGAAATTGTTACAACAAGAAAAACACCGTTTAATCTTGTGGAGTGTACGCGAAGGAGAACTCCTGGAGGAAGCCGTAGAATGGTGCAGGGCACGGGGACTGGAATTTTATGCAGCCAATAAAGACTATCCCGAAGAAGAAAGGGATCATCAGGGTTTTTCCCGAAAACTGAAAGCCGACTTGTTCATTGACGACCGGAATGTCGGCGGCATTCCCGACTGGGGAATTATCTATGAAATGATAAAGGAGAAAAAGACTTTTGCCGATATATACAGCCAGCAGAGAGAAGAAAATAGCAGTCAGAAGAAAAAGAGGAAATGGTTGCCGTTTTAAGCTCCGGCACCAGACATCGGACTTACCTCTAACTTATAATATTCATAATGCACTCTGAACAATCGCGATCGGAGTGCATTTCTTTTATCAAAGGGAGCCCGGAATTCACATTCATTATTCCTCTTTACCTTCCCACTTTTCTCTGTATTCCCACAGTTGCTCAATGGTGGGATGAAAGGTCGGATTTTCCCAGTTTCTGGAAATCATCGAAATCAAAGATTCCAAATAAAGTTTGCCATCAATGATTGAAGTACAACTGTTCAACTGATACTTTTCTGTCGGGTAACTTTTAGTTTCAAGCATCTTTTTCGCCCAGCCCAACAGTTCCTGGACCGATTCTTCATCATAAGTATGTTGTGCCATATTTCTATATTTTCCCACAAAGATAAAGATAAAAACCGAGAAAATACAGAGTCGGGCAGGCACTTTTAGAATTCCACCTTATATAAGGTAACCAACAATCGCAAGTTTTATCCAAGTTCACCGGGGAAAAAATAGTTTTTCCGCTCATAAAATTAAGCAGCCCAATTCTTTTTATTACTTATTATTTATATCTTTGTTGACTCTAAATTCAATTAGATGAACTATAAAAAGTAACAATCATGAAGAAAATTATCATTCTGGCATGTTCCTGCTTTCTTCTGGCAGCGTGCGGAAACAGTGCAAAAACAAACAAGAGTACAAGTGCAGACAGTACAGCAACCCAAACAGTCGATATACATAATGCCGAAACATCTCTTGATTATGAAGGAACGTATAAAGGAGTCTTCCCTGCCGCCGACTGCCCAGGCATCGAAACAACTCTGACACTAAATGCCGACAAGACATTTGCCCTTCATTCCGTATACATCGACCGGGACAGCTCATTTGACGAGAAAGGCACTTATACACTGGAAGGCAACATCTTGACTTTAAAAGAAGAAGGTGGAGAAACATCTTATTATAAAGTGGAAGAAAACAAAGTTCGTCTACTAAATGATGACAAACAAGAAATAACAGGAGCACTTGCCGAACATTACATACTAAACAAAGAATAAGCAAGAATCCTGCAACAGCCAATCTGACTACCGGAAATAAAGTGGTAAATCTGCCTTTTTATTTCCGGTATCTTTTTTTGTTCCTAAGTTTTATCGTTTTCAGAGAACAATTTCAATATTTTTTATGTTTATATAAATAAAAACAAACTTATAAAAAGAACGACTTATGATTTATAATTTTTTATTCCCCACAAAGCCGAATACGACCAAGGTATCTTTGTTTTTATTGGCAGTCCGCATTATATTCGGAATATTATTAATGAACCACGGTATACAGAAATGGAGCAATTTTCAAGAGCTGTCAACGGCCTTTCCCGACCCAATCGGTCTGGGCAGTTCCATATCTCTCGGATTAGCCATCTTTGGAGAACTGGTATGTTCGATGGGCTTCATCTTTGGTTTTCTATATCGGCTGGCAATGATCCCGATGATCTTTACTATGGTAGTGGCCTTTTTTGTCATTCATGCCAATGATGTATTTGCAGTGAAAGAATTGGCTTTCATTTACTTAGTAGTATTTGTATTAATGTACATTGCCGGGCCCGGTAAATTTTCCATAGATTATTTCATCGGAAGCAAGTTGGCACACAACAAACGTAAATAACATAAAAACAAGAAATAATAACCTTGATTAATTTAAAAATATTATATTTGCATTCATTAGAAAGAGAATTTATCAATATTTTTATTAATCAAAAAGTAAAGTAAACATGAAAAAAGGCAAACTGACATTAGTAGCAGCTATACTTAGTGGTAGCTTATTATTCAGTTCCTGTGTTGGATCATTCGGCTTATTCAACCGCTTAAGTTCCTGGAATCAGGGAGTCGGAACCAAATTTGTAAATGAACTCGTATTTTTAGCTTTCAACATCGTTCCGGTTTATGGCGTAGCATATCTGGCTGATGCTTTAGTAATCAACTCTATTGAATTCTGGAGCGGTTCCAACCCGATGGCCAATGTGGGTGACGTAAAGAAGGTAAAAGGAGAGAACGGTAACTACATGGTTAAAACGCTTGAAAATGGTTACTCAATCACAAAAGAAGGCGAAACAGCTTCTATGGACTTGATTTACAACAAAGAAGCTAACACATGGAATGTGGTTGCAAACGGTGAAAGTTCTGAACTGATAAAGATGAACAATGACGGTACTGCTGACCTGTTCTTGCCGAACGGTGAAAAAATGAACGTTACATTAGACGCTCAGGGCATGATGGCTGCCCGTCAGGCTACTATGAGCAACCTGATGTTTGCAGCTCGCTAAAAGCATAACAAGATAAAAACGAAAGGAGATGAAACTGGTCATACAGGTTTCATCTCCTTTTTTCGTTTGTCTCCTCCCAGATCAGAAAGGATATCCTACTGCAAAATGGAAAGCAAAATCACGGCTGAACTTAGGATGAATAATCGGATAACGGTCTTTACCACTCTCATACACCGGATTAAGGGCTTTCATACCTCCGTCAAAGCGGAGAATGAAAAAGTCCAGATCAAGACGGAGTCCTAATCCGTATGCCACTGCTATTTGCTTATAGAATTTATCAAACTTAAAGACTCCCCCTGGCTGATTGTCATAATCACGGATCGTCCATATATTACCGGCGTCCACAAAGATAGCTCCCTGGAACTTCCAGAATAATTTGCTTCGGTATTCAATGCTGGCATCCAGTTTGATATCACCGGACTGATCCAGCAAATTGGTATTTTTGGTTCTTACAAAAGAGCCCGGTCCCAAATCACGTACCGTCCATCCGCGAACACTGTTAGCACCACCGGAAAAGTATTGTTTCTCAAACGGAATAGTCTTCGCATTCCCGTAAGGAACAGCGATTCCCAAACCGACATGAAAAGCAAATGAATTGCGATGATCGATTCGTATATTTTTGGAGAAGTCAAATTCTCCCTTCACATACTGCGCATAAGGAATTCCCAGAATAGCATACTCCCCATCATTATTCTTACGGATATTGGTTGCCTTGGACAAAGCATACATAATATTTCCTGCCGATTCGAAATTAAAACGGATAGAATATGAATTAGAAGCAATCGTATTATTGACGATAGCACCACCTATACTATTATAATGGTAGCTATATCCCATATTAATAATCAACCGGTCCTGATAATTATACTGAAGAATATGGCTCTGACCTTTATTGATAAAGTCTTCCTTAAACTTCTCCGATATTCTCGGCAAATAAAGGAAACCAATATTAATCAGATCAATGCGATGTTGTATCTTCTGGCGTTGAGTCCATTTGTAGCTCCATGAAGCCGACGCCATCGTACGCAGGAATTCGGGACGCATCTGATAATTATATTGCAATCCGAACTCCGTAGTAGCTCTGATCTTCCGCTTATAGTCCGAAGAGAGGAAAGGAAACAGAAAATTAGGGAAATTGATACTTGTCTCCACTCCGTATTCTGTATAATTATTATTGGAATAGCCTGCCTGAAGTCCCGAGATTACCTCGTAAGCACCACGAAACTTTATCATGAAAGTCTCCGAACCGCGAAACAAGTTCCTGTTTTGAAAAGAAACAGAAGCTGCTGCCCCCAGGTCACCGGCAGAGTTGGTACCTTCCAACTCGAAAGCTACCGATTTGTGTTTACTCTTAGTCAGCATCACATAGCAGTCAAGCTTCGCCGTATCTCCTACCTGATTTTCTATAAAACGAATATTGGTATACTTCAAGGCAGACAGACGCCCGAAATTGGAATAGGTCTGCTGTACATCCTGTTCATTGAATAAATCACCAGAAGCAAAACGCAGATTATCAGTAAGCATCTTCGGACGCAGGTAGAGTTTATCTTTATAGTAGATAGGGTAGCCTTTAAAATGAAGAGAGTCATTGATGTCCATGCTGTTCAACGCTGAAGACTGCAGTACATCATAATCCGTAATAAAGTTAATCTTATCTATCCAATATTGCTGATGTGCTTTCACCGAATCGTTCACATGAGCTCTGTACGCATGTAAATGCAAGGTCAGGTCTACCTGATAAGTACCCCGAACCGTATCTGCCGTATAACCGACATAATCCTTATTGAATTTATAATAACCATTACGGAGCAGCTTGTCGGTAATTCGCTGACGCTCTGCATCCAGCACATTCACATCAAATATCATCCCTTCTTTCAGCAGACTTTTGGCGGAATCCTGTTTCAGAAACTCTGCAATCTTAGGGTCATGAATGTCATACTTCAACGAACTGACAATATAAGGATCTCTTGCCGTCACCTCATAGTATAACTTGATCTTCTTCTTTTTTATCTTAGTCGAACGCTTCACGGTAGCAGCCATATAGCCCATATTGCGCATTGCCTTCGTGATTTCATCCTGCGAACGCTGCGCTTCAGTCTCACTGTATATCACAGGAGCATCCCCTATTCTTCTCAGAAACTTATTTCCCCATTTGGTAGAATCCCGTCCCGAAAGGTTGTAAACATAGAGCTGCGTCTTGATCAGACTGAACCATTTCGCATTAGGATTTTGACGCACATACATTCGTAAGGAAGAGGGACGGACATTTTTCTGATCTGTATGAATCTTGACTTCATCCAACAAATAAGAACCATCCGGCACATACTTAGTGGCAGTGCACGAAGCGAACGACAGAAGGGTAATGACAAAAGTAAGTAAATAAAGAAATCCTTTCCTCATACGGTATCTCTATAAAAGCGGAAGCAATATATAGGGACAAAGATAGAGCATATTTTTCGTTCGAGGAAATTATCAAAACAATAATTAATGCGATAAAAGTTCTTTTCACCACGAATTACAGAAATTTGCAAGGTCCGTTTTACTAATACCTACATTCTCAATCGTAATCCTTGCAGTTGCTTCTATAAATCGTGGTGAACAGAACCTTTGTCTTTATGGAAGTCTGAATGCTATAGGAATTGTATACTTGACAGATACAGCCTCACCCTTCTGCATTCCCGGTTTCCATTGAGGCATCGAATTAACTACACGGAGAGCTTCTTTATCCAACTCCGGATCAACACTGCGCACAACTTTCGCATCAGAAACACTACCGTCCTTGTTGACTACAAACTGTATAACAACACGACCTTGAATTTTATTCTCTTCCGCCTTAGTCGGATACTTTATATTACGACTTAAGAAACTTAACAATTCTTTCTGCCCTCCGGGATAATCCGGCATTGTTTCCACTACGCTATAAATAGAGTCGGTTTTCTCCTGAGGTAATGTAGCTTCCGCTTGAGGTTCCGCCTTTTTTTCCGGTTCCACTGCCACTACCGTATCTGCTTTTTCTGTATCAGACTGGGCCTTATCCGTTTTCTTATTTGCACAATTACTGAATAATAACAGTAATGCAACCACTGGTATAAACATCAGATACTTACCTACCATGATGTTATGAGTTCTTTTTCTGTTTAACATTTTTATTCGTTTTTTAAAGGTAATACACTAAAGTTGTTATAGAAATTTGCTGCAGCCAATGAAGTATGTTTAATTCCCAACAAATGATATTGATATGATTTCTTATCATAGCCGGACATCACCACTTGTTTGTCCGCCAGATATTCATGGTTCATACGTATCTCGCTGCGTATCAGCCAAGAGAACGGATTAAACCAACATAATAAGATAATCAGTTGGGCCAGTATAATATCCAATGAATGAAACTCGCGAACATGTGTCTGTTCATGTATCAATATCTCATTTAGCTCTTTGTCCGGGTATTGTATCGCACCTATAAATATCCAATGGAAAAAAGAACAGGGCTCTCCTATCTCGTCCGACCGACAAACAGAGACTCCTTTTAGAGAACAGCGCTGAGAACGAGCTACAGAACGGCATATTTTACAGACTTCAAACAAACTGCGCAGTAACAACATGGCAAATCCCAGTCCATAAATAATCCACAGCCATGTACCGGCCTGCCAGTTTGCCGCTCCAACTTCTGTTGAAGCAGCAGGTAAAGTAGCAGTGACCAGCACTTCGGGCAATAGTTTGTTGTAAACGGTCGTAATCGCTTCTCCCAATGCATGTTCGTTCCACCCCGCCCACTCCGAAAAATCAATGAATGGATAAATCAGCGAAGTGGCACATATCAGCAACAGCATACCCCGTCTCAACCTAAAAAACGTATCTTTGCTGAAAGAGAATTTATAGAATGCATATAATACGATCAAAGCTACATTTACTTTAATCAGATAAATTGAAGGTTCCATACCTATCTTGATTTATGATTCTTCATCTTCAATAATGTTGATCAAATCCTCGAGTTCTTTTTTACTGATTTTACGGTCACGGACAAAAAAGGAAACCATTTCTTTATACGAACCCGTAAAATAGTTGCTCACTACTCCATTCATGAAGCTACGTTTGTAATCACTTTCTTTCACCAATACATGATACTGAATAGAGTTTCCTAACTTAAAAGGAGATAAAAACTTCTTCTTCTCCAAGTTACGGACCACAGAGGCAACGCTTGTGTATGGCGGCTTGGGTTCCGGCATTTCATTCAGTATCTCACGGATAAAACTCGGTCCCATTTTCCAAAAGTAAATCATCACTTCTTCCTCTTGTTGTGTCAATCTTTCCATCTTACTTTCTTTTATATTGATTATCAATCTACTAATTTTAAGCAAATCTACTAAAATTAAGTAGAGTATCAGTTTTTATTCACACAAATATTGTTAATATGGAAAAGATTTATTTTCAAAAAACTCATTCAACAGCCGATTAATTAGAAATATATTTATAGCTTTGCGGTAAATAAAGAAGTAAAAGAATAATGCTGAGCAAAAATAAAATAAAGTATATCCATTCGCTGGAACAAAAGAAGACACGTAAAGAAGAACAGGTATTCCTTGCCGAAGGTCCTAAATTAGTAGGCGATTTACTGGGGCATTTTCCCTGCCGTTTTCTGGCTGCCACTTCTTTCTGGTTACAAGAGCACCCCGGTATTCAGGCAAGTGAAATAGCAGAAGTCTCTCAAGAAGAACTATCACGTGCCAGTTTGCTGAAAACACCACAGCAGGTACTTGCCATTTTGGAGCAACCACAATATACTTTAAATCCGGAATTTGTCCGCCAGTCTCTTTGTCTGGCACTGGATGATGTTCAGGACCCGGGGAATCTGGGTACAATTATCCGGTTGGCAGACTGGTTTGGCATTGAGCATATTATTTGTTCGCAGAATACGGTAGACGTGTACAACCCTAAAACGATACAAGCCACCATGGGAGGAATCGCCCGTGTGAAGGTTCATTATACTTCTCTCCCCGAGTTTATTCGTTCACTCGGAGATACTCCCGTATTCGGTACTTTTCTGGATGGAAAGAACATGTACGAACAGCCATTGTCCGCCAACGGGCTGATTGTAATGGGAAATGAAGGTAACGGAATAGGAAAAGAAGTGGAAGCGCTCATCAATCGGAAACTCTATATTCCCAATTATCCACAAGGAAAAGAAACTTCGGAGTCTCTCAATGTAGCCATCGCTACCGCAATAATCTGTGCCGAGTTCCGGCGACAGGCTGCATGGAAGTAAAATCAAAAGGATAAAATAAATAAGGAAACAGAACTTCTCCCCTCTCTTCAGACACTGCAAGGAACTCTTTAGGACATGAGGAAGTTTGATCCGAAACTACAGGAAGATTAAATTGAAACACTGGGATGTTTTTTTCAAACATCCCAGTGTTTTTTATTTCACTTCCAGGGAACAATGCGATCAGTCCGGGCATCCATTCAACAGACTCGATTTCTTCCGTCAACGGGAAAATATGGCAGACACGTCCGTCATCAGCAATCTCAACCACCTGCTGTCTGATAAAGCCAACTTCAGGCAAAAGTAAATAATGAGCAGCAAAACGTTTCATAAGATTAGCGGGGAGATGATTGACGTCTTTGCTGATTTTTACGCTGATTCATTTGCCGTTCCCTTCTTTGCTCAATCTTTTCCTGCTGGATATGTTGCTCTACTTCAATTTGTTCCGGTTTCTTTTCAGGAGTCACCGTACGACGGCGGTTCATTTCTTCCGGAGAGATACGTTGACTATCTTTCAGTTCATCGACTTTCTTCAAAGAGTCTTTCGAAATCTCAGTATCTTTTTGGGCAGAAATCTTTTTCAAAGAATCTGTTTTCAAAGCTTCCAGCTGATTAATCGAGTCACGTTCGGCTACAGAAAGTGAGTCCGCACAATGATAGCGGGTTAATATAAAGCGGTCAGCCAACAATGCTCCGGCTTTCTCTCCTTGTACGGGATAATAGATAAAACCCTTTATTTCCTTCATCGCACCCAATGTATCTGCAAACAAACGTATCTGATGCACACCCGGATCGGTGACTGTTTCCAGACGATTTAATGTATCTTTTTCATAAATAACCTGCATAGCCATCGTGACAGTTCTCAGAGAATCTGCAAGCATCGGCTCAAGGAAACGATAACGAACTTCCCAAACCAATGTATCACGATCTTTATAGTTAGTATCGGCAGGCAGCACAAACGCATATTGATCATTCATCACCTCACCTGTCAGACGCACGAAACGCTTCCAAGGCCAGACATCAATGCTGTCGCCCGGATCTGACATCTTCGGTTTATTGTCACGCAAAGCTATCAGATGATTTATTTCATTCTGCTGGGCTTTCAGACGTTTGCTTACTCTTTCATAAATTTTCGATAATACTTCCGTGTTGCGTGTGTACCACACCAAAGACGAATCGAATACGGCTTCCGTTGTACCATATTTCTTGAAAACGGCATCGAGATACAAAGCTTTCTTATAATTCTCATTATAAGGCAGATTATCTCCCATCGACTTTGCCAGATGATAATCATACAGCAAATTCTCCATCTTCGATTCTGAGATTACATCGTCAGGTCTTTTGACTTTACAACCTGCTACTGCAAGCGCGAACATGCAAATACAACACAGATGAAACCGAAACCTACTCTTCATGATTAACGCTTTCCTTTTTATTTTTATCTAGTGAATGGTAAGATTCGTTCAGATATTTACTATAGAAAAGTAGCAATGCGATAATACCGCAACTGATGGCAGCGTCCGCAAAATTAAAAATCGGACTGAAGAATATAAAATGTTCTCCACCTACGAAAGGCATCCATGTCGGCCAGTTTGTGTCAATTATCGGAAAATAAAACATATCCACCACCTTACCATAGAACCAGGTAGAATATCCACCTCCTTCGGGCATAAAGCTGGCAATCTGCGAATGAGTACTTTCATTGAAAAAAACACCATAGAATACACTGTCTATAATATTACCCAAAGCGCCGGTCAGGATAAGGGCCACGCAGACGATATATCCGGTTTTGAAACCTTTCTTTATAATCTTATAGAGATAGTAGCCTATCAGCCCTACTGCTACAATACGGAAAGTTGTCAGAAATAGCTTTCCGAAAATTTCCATACCGAAAGCCATACCATTGTTTTCGGTGAAATAGATATAAAACCAGTCTGTCACACGTATACTTTCGTGCCAATACATATGAGTCTTAATCCAGATTTTAATGATCTGGTCAATAATCAGTACGGAAAAGATAACAAGCAGGGCAATTCTACCCTTCGTGAATAGTTTCTTCATTTGTTCATCATAAATTAAACATAACGAGCTACAAGTTGCCGTGCGTAAACATTGCGCAGCTACTTGTAGCTCGTCATCCGTAGCTTGTAGCTATCTATTATTTTTTACCACTGTTCTTAGCCTCAATGCTCAAAGTAGCATGAGGAACAGCACGCAGGCGTTCTGCCGGAATCAACTTTCCAGTCTCACGGCAAATGCCATACGTTTTATTCTCAATACGTACCAAAGCTGCCTGCAATCCCTGGATAAACTTCAGCTGACGTTGTGCCAGACGGGTTGTTTCCTCCTTAGAAAGCGTATTGGCTCCTTCTTCCAACACTTTATATGTAGGAGATGTGTCGTCGGTATCATTACCATCCAAGCCCATCAGGCTCATCTTCAACTGCTCGTAATCACGTTGAGCCAACTCCAGCTTCTCCATAATAATGGCACGGAATTCCTCGAGTTCCGCATCCGAATATCTAGTCTTTTCTGCCATAACTTTACTAGTTTAAAAGGTTAATCAATATTAGTATTAGTCTTTTATCACACTGACAAATAATGAGAAATCGTCAAAATTAAGTTCTGTACCGTCTTTCACTTCATCTGCCAAATCAAGGGATGTTCCTAAAACTTGGTTACAAATATAAGTATTATATTCATTCACCGCATCATCTGTTTGCGTATTTTTGGAGATTGTGATCTTTATTTTGTCCGTTATCTCGAAACCGCTGGACTTACGTATATTCTGAATACGATTCACCAATTCACGGGCAATACCCTCACGACGCAACTCCTCGGTCACAGTAACTTCAAGAGCTACAGTCAGTTTTCCTTCATTGGCAACCAGCCATCCCGGAATATCCTCACTGATGATTTCGACATCCGAAGTTTCAATCACAGCCTCTGCTCCATCCAGATTCAATGTGTACTTTCCGTTCTTTTCGAGTTCAGCTATCGCTTCCTGAGTCATTTCTGCCACAGCAGCGGCCACAGCCTTCAT
This sequence comes from Bacteroides faecis, assembly GCF_020091505.1. NCBI lineage: Bacteria > Pseudomonadati > Bacteroidota > Bacteroidia > Bacteroidales > Bacteroidaceae > Bacteroides > Bacteroides faecis. Next base: position 4,282,726 of record NZ_CP081916.1, read on the forward strand.
CTGCTTGCCGAATTTCGGGCCTAATTTCTTAAAGTCACATTTTACCTTCTTCACCAATACGCCGGCAGCTCCATCTACAAACTTGATGTCTTTTACATTCACCTCGTTCATGATCAATGCTTTCACAGCTTCGATATGAGCCTTCTGTTCTTCATCCGCTACCGGAATCATGATACACTGCAGTGGCTGACGAACCTTGATGTTCACTTTACGACGTAGCGCCAACACCATTGAAGTTACGTCCTGTGCCATTTGCATACGGGCTTCCAGTTCCTTATCGATCATTTCTTCCTGATACTTCGGGAATTCAGCCAAGTGGACAGAGACTACATTGTCACGTCCTGTAGCAGTGATCAAATCCGTATACAGACGATCAGCATAGAATGGAGAAATAGGAGCCATCAGCTTCGCAACTGTTTCAAGGCAGGTATACAATGTCTGATAAGCAGACAACTTATCCTGAGTAAATTCACCACCCCAGAAGCGTTTACGGTTCAGACGAACATACCAGTTGGACAGATTATCATTGACAAAGTCGGAGATCAAACGTCCTGCTTTAGTCGGTTCGTACTCATTATAGCATGTATCTACTTCTTTTATTAATGTGTTCAATACAGACAAAATCCAACGGTCGATTTCCGGACGCTCCTCCATCGGAACATCTGCTTCTTTATATTCAAATCCGTCTACATTGGCATACAGTGCAAAGAACGAATATGTATTATATAAAGTACCGAAGAACTTGCGACGAACTTCTTCGATTCCGTCAATATCGAATTTCAGATTATCCCATGGAGATGAGTTAGTAATCATATACCAACGCAACGGGTCGGAACCATACTTCTCAATCGTAGTGAACGGATCGACAGCATTGTTAAGACGCTTAGACATCTTATTACCATTCTTGTCAAGCACCAGACCATTGGAGATCACAGCTTTGTATGACACACTATCAAATATCATCGTAGCGATAGCGTGCAAGGTAAAGAACCATCCGCGTGTCTGGTCTACTCCTTCCGCGATGAAGTCCGCCGGATATACTTCACGATTATCCAGGATATCTTTGTTCTCGAACGGATAATGAATCTGTGCATAAGGCATAGCACCGGAATCAAACCAAACGTCAATCAAGTCTGATTCACGCTTCATCGGTTTACCGTCTTCCGATACCAGAATGATATCATCTACATACGGACGATGGAGGTCTATCTTATCATAATTTCCTTCGGTATATTCACCCGGTACAAAACCTTTATCCTTGTACGGATTAGATTTCATAAACCCGGCAGCTACCGATTTCTCTATTTCATTATAAAGTTCTTCTACAGATTCGATACATATTTCACCCGTCCCATCTTCCGTACGCCAGATAGGCAGTGGAGTCCCCCAATAACGGGAACGGCTTAAGTTCCAGTCATTCAGATTTTCCAGCCATTTGCCGAAACGTCCTGTTCCGGTAGATTCCGGTTTCCAGTTGATCGTCTTGTTCAGTTCCATCATACGCTCTTTACAAGCTGTAGAACGGATAAACCAGCTGTCCAACGGGTAATAAAGTACCGGTTTGTCTGTACGCCAACAATGAGGATAGTTGTGCACATGCTTTTCGATTTTGAAAGCCTGATTGTTTGCTTTCATCATCATACAAAGAGCAATATCCAGAGACTCGGCGGCCTGCGCAGCTTTCTCGTCAAACTTGCCATCCACCATAAACTGCGGATCATAGGCATTTTTCACCCATGCACCCTGGTATTCTTTATACTTGTCTACGTCTACACATTCCTTCACAAAGGTTTCATCCAGTTCATCCAACAGATAGAACTTACCTGTAAGGTCTACCATCGGACGGGTTTCACCTTTCTTATTGATCATGAATAAGGACGGGATTCCTGCCGCACGTGCCACATTCGCATCGTCTGCACCAAAGGTCGGTGCGATGTGAACGATACCTGTACCATCTTCTGTCGTAACATAGTCACCCAATATCACACGGAAAGCTTTATCACTTGCTTTCCAGTCACCGCTTTCCGTCACTTCAACCGGTTTCACCCAAGGAATCAGTTGCTCATATTCCATACCTACCAGGTCCGGACCTTTGTATTCGGCTATTACTTTATACGGAACAAGCTTATCTCCGGGCTTATAATCTTCTAATTTCAGATCAGCAGCTTTCGCATTGAAATGAGTATTCAACAATGCTTTTGCCAGCACAACCGTGATAGGCTCTCCGGTATAAGCATTATAAGACTGCACGGCAACATAGTCAATCTTCGGACCTACACAAAGCGCAGTGTTTGAAGGTAATGTCCACGGAGTAGTTGTCCACGCAAGAAAGTAAGGAGTCCCCCACTCTGTCATTTCCGGTTTCGGGTTCTTCATCTTAAACTGGGCTACCATCGTCGTATCTTTTACGTCACGATAGCACCCCGGCTGATTCAGCTCATGAGAGCTCAAACCAGTTCCGGCAGCCGGTGAATATGGCTGAATGGTATATCCTTTATATAGCAAGCCTTTTTTGTGCAGCTGCTTCAGCAACCACCACAATGTTTCAATATAACGATTATCATAGGTGATATAAGGATGCTTCATGTCCACCCAATATCCCATCTGGTGAGTCAAGTCTTCCCATTCTTTGGTATACTTCATCACATCCTTACGGCAAGCAGCGTTGTAATCTGCCACAGAGATTTTTTTACCAATATCCTCTTTTGTTATACCCAATGCTTTCTCTACACTTAGCTCCACAGGCAATCCGTGCGTATCCCATCCGGCTTTACGCTTTACCTGATAACCTTTCATTGTTTTGTAACGGCAAAAAATGTCCTTAATAGTACGTGCCATTACATGGTGAATACCCGGCATACCATTAGCCGAGGGAGGTCCTTCGAAAAACACAAACGAAGGACAGCCATCACGTTCTGTCATACTCTTGGCGAAAACCTGGTTTTCGTCCCACTTCTTCAGTACATCTTTGTTCACCTGTGAAAGGTCAAACTGCGAATATTCAGTAAATCTCTTACCCATAGCTATATCTACGATTTTACTATTTACAATTTACAATTTGAGGGGTATCCCCGTTTTTAAGGGTGCAAATTTACAAAAACATTTGTTTAGTTGAGCAAAAAGCAAAGACTTTTAATCGGAATCATGTGAAGTTAGCGATTATAAATGGCTATTAACCTAAACAAAACGGATACCTCCTTGTTTTAGTGGGAAAATAAAAAGCACTTAAGTTATGAATTACGGTATTAGTATTTTATTCAGAGCAATCCCTTTGGCGATGGCGGTCTTTTGCTTCGGATACGGAGCATTCATTTATGGTTATGGTGATGCGGGGAACCGTTTGGTAGCGGGCCCTGTCGTTTTTTCACTAGGTATGATATGTATTGCGCTGTTTTGTACGGCTGCTACTATTATCCGGCAAATCATACACACCTATAATGAAGCTACCAAATACGTATTGCCAGTTGTGGGATATCTGGCAGCTGTCATAACGATTATCGGAGGTATCTGCATTTTCAATGGTGCTACCACTACTTCATCTTTCGTTGCAGGCCATGTTATCACCGGTGTAGGTTTTATCACAGCATGTGTAGCTACTGCCGCTACTTCTTCCACTCGATTTTCTTTGATCCCGGCAAATGCAAAAGCGACCGGAAACGAAGTTCCTGAGGGAGCTTTTTCTATTGGTCAGAGACGGGCACTGGTCATTCTCGCGATCGTCATTTCTTGTATTGCATGGATATGGGCATTTGTCTTGTTAAGTAACAGTCACTCTCATCCCGCTTATTTTGTAGCAGGACATGTAATGGTGGGACTCGCATGTATTTGTACCAGTCTGATTGCATTGGTAGCAACCATAGCCCGTCAAGTTAGAAATGATTATTCGGAAAAAGAACGTAACAAATGGCCGAAACTGGTTTTATTAATGGGATCGATCTCTTTTGTGTGGGGCATATTTGTCATTTTGGCTGACTCGGGAAGCGCAAACGGTACGACCGGATACATCATGCTCGGGCTGGGTCTGGTATGTTACAGTATTTCCAGCAAAGTGATTCTGCTCGCCAAGATATGGAGACGGGAATTCAAACTGGCCAACCGAATCCCTATGATTCCGGTATTGACGGCATTGGCATGTCTGTTTCTGGCAGCCTTCGTGTTCGAACTTGCTACCGTACATGCCGATTACTTTATTCCGGCACGGGTTTTAGTAGGGCTGGGAGCTATTTGCTTCACGCTGTTTTCTATCGTCAGCATCCTTGAAAGCGGTACTTCCGGAAAGGGTTGAGAAACATCCCCTTTATTGGTTTTAAGCCAAAGACCTCTTGGTTTAAAAGAAACGCATCGTTGGTTTTAAACCAACGGGGTCTTGGTTTAAAACCAACCGAACTGCCTCTTTTTACTTCTTCAACCGCACTTCATATACATCATTTCTACGATCCTTCAGATTACGCACGCTACCATAGGTATGGAGTGCATTCAATAAATCCAGATCTACATCCGAAACCAAAATCATTTCCGTATTCGGAGTCGCTTCCGCCCGTTTTCCATCCGTTGGAAAAGCAAAATCGCATGGGGTGAATACTCCTGACTGTGCATACTGGATATCCATATTATGTACACGGGGAAGATTTCCTACACTACCTGCAATAACTACAAAACATTCATTCTCAATCGCACGCGCCTGGGCACAGACACGTACACGTGAATAGGCATTCTGCGTATCCGTCAGGAAAGGCACGAATAATATCTGCATCCCCTGATCCGCCATCAAACGGGAAAGTTCCGGAAATTCCACATCATAACAAATCAGCACTCCAATCTTTGCGCAATCCGTATCGAAAGTCTGTAACAGTCTACCGCCACTCAGTCCCCAGCTCTTGATTTCATCCGGAGTTACATGCATTTTCTCATACATTTCATACGTTCCGTCACGCCGGCAAAGGAAACCTACATTATATAGCAATCCATCCTCTTTCACGTATGGCATACTTCCGGTAATTATATTGATATTGTAACTGATAGCCAGATTTATAAAACGGTCTCTGATTTCATCGGTATATTTTGCTAATCCGCGAATAGCCTGTGATTCTCCTTTATCATTAAACTTCGACATCAAAGGTGCATTGAAATATTCCGGAAAAAGGACAAAGTCACTCTTATAATCGGATACGGCATCGACGAAGAATTCCACTTGTTCAAAAAGGTCGTCCAATGTCTTATAACTACGCATCTGCCATTGCACCAAGCCCACACGAACAGTTGTTTTCGGGTTGATATATTCCTGTGTAGGCGGCTGATAATAAATATTATCCCATTGCAACAGACAAGCGTAATGCTTGGATTCTTCATCATTCGGCAGGTAATTGGTCATTACCTTGCGAACATGAAAATCATTCGATAATTGAAAGGTAAGAACCGGATCATAAATTTCACGCTGGCGTACCCGTGCGATATATTCTTTCGGGCGCATCTTATCGGCATATTTATGATAATTCGGAATACGGCCACCGAACATGATAGCTTTCAAATTCAATGTTTCGCAGAGTTCCTTGCGATATTCATACATACGACGAGCCAGGCGCAAACCGCGGTATCCCGGATGAATAAACACCTCAATGCCATACAGGATATTTCCTTCCGGATTATGAGTATTGAATGTTTCCTTACCCGTAACTTGTGCATACGTATGGTCGTTCTTTACCTTGTCATAGTCAACGATAATAGAAAGAGCACAGCCTACGATCTTGTCGTCAACTACTGTAACGATCTGCCCTTCCGGAAAAATACTTATTAATTTCTTTATCTGGGCATGAGTCCAAAATACATCGCTACCGTCAGAATAAACACGGGTAAACGATTGGGATAACTGTGCATAGTCTTCAATTTGAAGATTACGTATCTGTACTTTATTAATTTTAATCGGATGTTGTTCCATAACAATACATGTTTTAAAAAAAGACAGTGCAAAGGTACAGCTAATACTTTAATAGTGTTTTTAAACCAATGAATATTTATCATTCTTAATTCAAAGTTTCCTATTCGATGCCTTCATTTCTTGTACGTACAGTCCGGAGTATTCTATTTACTCATACTTGATTTCATTGTAAACCAACTGCATGTATTATTTGCAACTCTCACTAACATCAGCATGACCGGAACTTCAACCAATACCCCTACCACTGTAACCAGTGCAGCACCGGATTGTAAACCGAAAAGCGATATAGCCACGGCCACCGATAATTCAAAAAAATTGCTTGCACCAATCATTCCGGCAGGTGCAGCTATATTGTGAGGCAATTTCCACCACTTCGCCCAGCCATAGGCTACAAAGAATATCAGAACTGTTTGCAACACAAGCGGAACGGCAATCAATACAATGTGCAACGGATTGTTCAATATGGTTTCTCCTTGAAATGAGAACAGAATGATAAGTGTTAATAGTAACCCGCCAATCGTATAATTATCAAACTTACGAATAAATACAGTATTAAAATATTCTATCCCTTTTCGCCGAATAACCAGTATACGGGTCATTATTCCGGCAGAAAGAGGAATGACAACAAACAATACGACTGAAAGCAATAATGTATCCCACGGAATCGTAACGCCACCTACGTCCAATAAAAAAGCAACAATAGGAGCGAAAGCAACCAATATGATCAAATCATTTACTGCAACCTGTACCAATGTATAGGCAGCATCTCCTTTGGTCAGATAACTCCATACAAATACCATTGCTGTACAAGGTGCAGCACCTAATAAGACTGCCCCAGCTAAATATTCTTCGGCCAATTCGGCAGATATTAGAGACTTGAAAACAACGTAGAAGAATAGATAAGCTATTCCAAACATTGTAAAAGGCTTTATAAGCCAATTTGTAATACAAGTGATGATAATTCCTTTCGGACGCTTACCAACATTTTTAATACTCTGAAAATCTACTTTCAGCATCATGGGATATATCATTAACCAAATCAGGATGGCCACGGGTATAGACACGTTGGCATATTCAAATTTGCTCAATGTTTGCGGTATTGCCGGAAGATATTGTCCGATGGCCATCCCGATAACGATACACAAGGCTACCCAAATAGTCAGGTATCTTTCAAAAAATCCAATTCCTTGTTTCTTTTCCATAATGACTGCCTTTTATTTTAATTGCGGTTTTAACTCTTGCAGGTAAAAATCATAGAAACGCATTCTTATTTCATCCCGTACCCGAAGAAATTCACTATTTATAAACTCCGGTGTCCCGGTCACTTCTGATGGGTCGTCAAATCCAATATGCAATCTGTTTTTTACCTTGCCTGTAAACATAGGGCAGCTTTTATTTGCGCCACCACATACCGTTATCACATAGTCCCATTCGTGCTCTAAATACAGGCTTACGTTTTTAGGGGTATGGTTAGTAAGGTCTATTCCTGTTTCAGACATAACTTTTACCACCATCGGATTAACCTTTTCAGCAGGTTTTGTCCCTGCTGAAAAGACATCCATGTTTTTATCGAATGACTGTAAGAAACCGTGTGCCATTTGGCTACGGCAACTGTTACCAGTGCAAAGGATTAAAATCTTCATATTCTTATAAGTTTTTCCATTCAATCAGGACAGTATTGCCCTTTGACAATTCTTCTACTTTCTTAATCCAAGTCAATTCACTTTGTGCTTTTGCTTGCAAAAAAGAATTTTCTGTATTTGTCAATGACAAACAGGCATTTACTACCCACCATTTATTGTTAATCCCGGCACGTTGTAAATCCATTTGTAGGCGTTCTGCTTCAAATACAGGTGTTGCTTCGGGTAAAGTGACAATTACTACTTCCGTTTCCTGTGGATTACGCAAACGGGGTAATAAATTGGCTACTGCTCCGGTTACTTCTCCCTGTGTACGTTCTACTTCTTTGTGATAGCTTTGGGTAGCATCCAAAAGCAACAAAGTATGTCCTGTTGGTGCAGTATCAATCACTACGATTTCATTCTCCGCTTTGTCTACAATTTCAGCAAAAGCCTTGAATACGGCGATTTCTTGCGTACATGGTGAACGTAAATCTTCCTCTATATATTCCATATCTTCGGCAGTCATGGTTTCAGCAGCTTTGCTACGAACTTCATTCTTGTATTTTTCCAATACTTCCGCTTCGTCTATATGGCTTACTGTAATACCTGATTTGATGGCAAAATCATAGTTCAGGTGATTTGCCGGGTCAGTAGTGGTAAGATGAACCTTTGTACCGAGCTTTGTTAATTTCAAGGCTATTTCTGTGGCTAAGGTCGTTTTCCCTACGCCCCCCTTTCCCATTGTAAACACTACTCGTTTGCCGGAAGTATAGAGGTCATTAACCAATTCATCTATACTTTTGCTATCAGTTATCGGCTGATAACTAATTTCATTCGTAATACTATCACTGTATAGCATACGGCGGATATTGGCAATATTGGATAAATTGTAAGAACGCAAAGGAATGCTATACATGGGATATTCAGATAATGCAATAGGCATACTTTGTAACGCCTTTTGCTGCCTGTCATGCAGTTGTTGTGAAACATTGTCTGCTTCATCTAATTGCCGTAAAACACCATTTATCACCAATAGCTGATTTTTAATTCCCAATAGTTGTAATTCATGCGAAGAACGGGCAGCCTCTTTCAACGGTGCTATTTCAGGACGGCTTACCAATACTAACCGGGTTGCGCTTGTATCAGACAATGTATCCACCGCCTGTTTATAAATTCCTTTCCGTTCCTCCAAGCCTGATAACTGCCCTAAACAGGATGCACCATGTGTACTTTCACTAATGAATGTACTCCATGCAGATGGAAGCTGCAACATTCGCAATGTGTGTCCGGTAGGTGCTGTATCAAAAATAATATGATCATACTCCTTTGCTTCATTAACATCGGTAATAAAGTCCGAGAACTCATTAAAAGCAGCGATTTCTACTGTGCAGGAACCTGAAAGCTGTTCTTCCATATTCTGAATAACGCTTTCGGGTAATTTTCCCCTGAAAGGTGCGATTACACTTTCCCTGTATTCTGCTGCTGCCTGTTCAGGGTCAAGATTTACAACAGTCAGCCCCGGCACTTCTGAAATAGCTGTGCCATGTCCGTTTAAGGGTTGATCGAAAACATCTTGTAAGTTAGAAGCCGGATCTGTACTGATAAGAAGTATTTTCTTTCCCTTATCGGCCAAACCAACCGCCGTGGCACAAGCAATAGAAGTCTTTCCTACTCCACCTTTACCAGTAAAAAACAGGTATTTAGTTAGTTCTATATCGGATAAATTAAATGCTTTCATTTCTTTTTTAATACTAATCTGGTATACACTTATTTAGCGGGCATTAAATCTAAATTCACTCCCGTCCATTCACTCATTTGTTTAGTGGTAGGATAAACTTTAGAGACTGCAATTTCACCATCTACCAAAGTAATAGGTAAAGCTTCTGCACCATTCTTTTGAAGATATTCATTTACTGTTTTATTGCTCACATACACCTGTGGTTCATCCCGTAAATTGTGACGGGTAACAATAACACCCTGTCTTTTCAATGTTTCGACAACAACTGCAACCCTCATCAATTCAGGATTGATATTTGTTCCACACAAACCCGTAGGGCAACACATTGCCGGATCAAAAATTTCTATCTTTTTCATACTGTCTTTTATTTTAATTAAATTGTTCATAGATAAAAAACGACCGCATAATAGATTCCTATGACTATAAAGAGTATAGCAACAATTTTGCGGAACCATTTTTCAAAGATTTGTACACTGTTATAAAACCTACCTAATCCGGCAACACTATACGCCAATATCCAAGCAACAAGGATTACAGGTAACCCTGTAGCGATAGCATATATTACGGGTAAAAAATACCCGCCCGTTTCTACTGCTGCCAAGGGCATAAGTATACCGAAATAGAAAACTCCACTGGTGGGGCAAAAGGCAAGAGCAAACAAAATACCCAATAACAAAACTCCCCAACTACCTTTTGTTTTCTTCTTTAGCCCCTCTCCGCCAATATTAATTTTTGGTATATTTAGCTTTATAATATCGAGCATGAATATCCCTACAAGAATTAATACCGGAGCAATCAACATCTCACCGTATTTGCTTACTGCCTTTTGAACCATATACATACTTGCACCCTCACGAAGAACCGGAATAAGAATACCTCCAAGTACTGTATAAGTCACTATCCTGCCAAATGTATAAAGTAACCCATTTATGAATATACGGTGACGGTTTTCTATATCCTTACCAATAAAACCTATTGCCGTTATATTAGTAGCCAAAGGACACGGGCTGATTGCCGTTAAAATTCCTAAGATAAAGGCTGTTATAACAGGAACAGAACTATTGTCTAATAGTGATTGAAGAAAATCCATCCTATAACTGTTTTAGCAATTCATCAACTTTATTTTTAATTCCCTCTTTAAATTTGTCCGGTGATTTTCTTGCATTGGAAAAACTGAACTCCGTCATGTTGTTTACATTCTCTTTTCCATCTTTCCAACCATTCACAAACAATGACGACCAAGTAACCTCGTACTTGTCCGCAATTTGCTCGTTTTCCTTTTTTGAAATATCTATAACCTTATAGATAATCCTATCGCCTGCCTGCTCTTTGGAATAAAGGCTATCCAAAAGGGCTACCGTATTAGCTTCTATTGCCCGACAGGTGATACAGCGCTGCGCTCCATGAAAATAAAGCACTTCGATATGATCAGGCTGCTTTTCTTCCGTACTCTGTGCCTCCGTTTTTGCTTTTGCACCATTACCACAAGATATTAAGATAATGGTTGAGAATAGTAAATAAAAGAGTTTCTTCATAACTATCTTATTATTGAGGTATCAATTCTTTTACTTCTGCAAGTGATAATCTTTTTCCGGCAGATACGACTTTTCCGTCAACGACTAAAGCCGGAAGACTTAAAACATTATACTCCATGATTTTTAATAAATCTTCCTCTTTAATTAATACGACATCGCAACCCAATTCAGTAATTGCTTGTTTAGTTGTTTCATACAATGCCCTACAACCTGCACACCCGGTTCCCAATACTTTGATTTCCATTTTCTATTCTATATTAAAGTTTATTTTTAAATCGTAATTCGTAGAACTACGAACAATATTCTCAAAAAAAAGTGCTGTTATCCACAGCACGATGTTCCTGTACATTTACAATCTTCCCAAAATGCAGCAAATAATTTGCGGGCAAGTTCCCAATTTTCCTTGTTAATACAATATCGCACCTTGGGCGTTTCTATTTCTCCCTGAATTAATCCTGCATCTTTCAGCTCTTTCAAGTGCTGTGAAACGGTTGCTTTGGCAATAGGCAATTCTTCGTGAATATCTCCAAAGAAACAACTTTCCTGTTTAGTCAAGAAACTAAGAATAGCCATTCGTGCCGGATGTCCCATAGCTTTAGCAAAACGAGCTATCTGCTCCTGCTCTGCTGTATACTGCTTTTCTTTCACTTCAATATCTCCTTCTTATTTATTGTTCGCAAAACTACGAACAATGTTTTTAATCTGCAAAATTAATTAGCTATTTTTTCAAGGAGTAAGCATAAAATGTATACATCAGCAAATCACTTTTTACAATAACCACCTGTATAATAACGTATTATAATGACACTTCTTTTTTCTCGGCCAAAAGATTAAACACATAATACCGATTTCCGAAAGACGTATGCTTTGCCATATATCCCATGGCTGAAAGTTTCAAGCCCAATTGACGTGCAGAGACCTCTTTCAAAGCTGCAGAATTGAATTTACGCATCACTTGAAATATTTCAGCTGTTGTCAGCCAGATACCTTTTTCCGTTTCCAAAGGATGACGGAAACAACAATGAAACACATCTTCTAGTAAGGATTGGCGATAATATGCCTTATTATGTTTCTGCAAAGCCTTTTCTTCTTCTTTGTTTAAATAATCCGGTGCACCGGATTTCAGTTCTTCTTTCAGCTGCGCATATATTTGCTTATGCTCCAAAGGTTCTTCCGAAATAGGTTTTAACACCTCCACACACAGAAAGCGACGGCTTCCTGTGGAGTCAATCAATACCTGATAGACATTTGTTGTGGCTATAAAAGAAGCAAGACGGGACTCATTCACCCATCCCAGTCGCTTGCCACGAAAAACGGGAACATTCACCATTTGAAGAAGATTCTTTAATGTAGCCTGTTGACTCTCTTTAATCTTATCGAATTCATCTAAATTAATCAATCCGTTTTTCACGAGCTTCTTCTCCGGCGAACTGCCAGCTGCCAAATTCAGGTTATCAACAAAATAATGCCGCAATGAGTCGGGCATCAGCAATCGGCAAAAAGTACTTTTACTCAATCCCTGCTTCCCACTTATTAAAACGGGAGTAAGTACATTGGCGTGCAGACGTTCTTCCCCACTCCACTGTGAAAGCATTGCCCGTAACCAGCAATGTCCTCCTCTCAGCCATATCTCATTATCTGAAACACGTAGTAATAAAGGTGTTACACGATCTACTCCATCCCAACCCGGCAATTCCTTTACATAAAGATGGAAAGGATTATAAGACTCCACTTTATTTGAAAGAATCATGGTAGGCACATCCCCTCTCCAACAAGGTATTCCCTCCAGGCGGGCATCCACAATCATTCCATTCATTTCGCGTTCATCAATAGGCCGGAAACAGTTCTTTCCACTCTTCTCCCTATATTCTGTAGCTCCTGTCAGATTGTTATAACGGAAATCAAAATTGTCATTCAAATACTCCTTTAATTGCAAAGTCAACGATTGACTCCATTTATTAGATTTGCCCGTTTTTTCACCTGTCTTCTCAGGCTCCTCCTTCTTCTTCAGTGTCTTTTGTGCCACGACTCCGGGTATCTTACAATTGGCAACTATCGGCTCCTGCATTTGCTGTTTCTGTGCAAACAATTGTTTTATTGTCTCTACCATTTCTCTAATTATTGTTTTCATACTTACTGTTTTTTTAGTTATTATGAGATTTGAGACACAAAAGTATAGTACTGAATACCGGATTTGCAAATAAGTTGACTCATTCTTTTTTGAAAAATGATCTAACAAAAATAAGCCTTTGAAGTGTTGTTTTTGATTAGAATTATTAGTAATTTTGACGCATCATATTAGGCGTAGCACCAGTCGTGCGATAGCTATCGCACATAATGAGCGACAGTTGTTACACAATATGTGAGTTAGCTGTTGCACATAATGTGAGCCAATCAATAGAAAGGTACAAAATAAATAAAATGACTGCGTAAGTCTGCTAATTGATACGCACAAAACAACTAAAGCAATGAATGCACTTTATGATTTCTTCCTGACTCCCCAACCTAAAGATTCCAATAAAACGAGATATCATGCCCGACTGGTTGTACGGGACACCATCACACTGGAAGATATAGCCGAAACGATTGAGTCCAGAAGTAGTTTAAGACAAAGTGACGTAATAGGATCTTTTATAGAGTTCGCCAATGTCTTCAAACAAGAATTATCCAACGGGAATAGCATTCACATTCCGGGAATCGGTTCATTCCGTATCAAAGCGGAATCACCCGAAGTACGTTCTCCCAAAGAAATCCGTGCCGAAAATATTCATTGCAGCGGAATCGTTTTTACTCCGGAAAAAGATTTGCTTCGCGAATTAAAGGCTACGACTTTTGAAAAGGTTAGTGAGACCCGCAGGTCACAGGAGTTGAGCGATATAGAAATAGACGGGAGATTAGCTGAATTTTTCAAAGATAACCCTTGTATTACTACACAGCAGCTTTGTTCATTATGTGGACTTCGAAAAGCCACTGCACTCCGCAGATTACAAAAGCGGGTGGATGAAGGAAAACTGACTCACCCGGGCTATATCCGTTCTCCTTTTTATTTTCCTGTGCCGGGATGGTTCGGAGTATCCAAAAATAGATAATGCAAAATTAGGTCTTGATTTACAATGAAATGCTCATAAAAATGATTATGACACCATACCATTGGTATGATGTCATAATCTTGATAGAATCCTGTCATCACACTAAAATCCTGATGACATGATAAAAAACACTAACCTAATTTATTTGTTTTTCTTCCAGAGTTTACTCATATCTTCCAGTGTCTTTCCTTTAGTTTCGGGTACCCATCGCCAGACAAAGATAGCGGCAGCAACACAGATAATTCCATATAAGCTATATGCAAACATCGGACTAAAGTCATATAATGCCGGGAAAGTGGATGATACGATATAGTTGAATATCCATTGGAAAGCCACAGCGATAGCGACTGCTTTGCCACGAATAGTATTCGGGAAGATTTCTGAAATCAGCACCCAGCAAATCGGTCCCCATGACATCATGAAGAAAGCTGCATATACAATAATGGAAAGTACCGGAAGAACACCCTTGATTGCCATGCTATCACACATTGCCACAGCAAATGCACCCACAGCCATACCAATAGATCCGATAATCAGCAAAGGTTTGCGTCCAAAGCGGTCTACCGTAAAGATAGCAACCAGTGTAAAGATGATATTGACAACCCCCATAATCACAGTTTGCATCATACCGCCACCTTCTGCACCGGCATTCTCGAAAATACGCGGAGCATAATAAAGTACGGCATTAATACCAATCGCCTGTTGGAATACAGAAAGTAGAATGCCAATTACGATTACCGTCACTCCATAAGTAAAGATTTTCTCTGTCTTTTCCTGAGCTGTAGCTTTAATATCATTAAGAATTTCCCGAGCTTTAGCCTTACCATTAATTTTCTCCAGAATAGAGTAAGCCTTTTCTTCCTGTTGTACAAGAACCAAATAACGAGGAGTCTTCGGAACAAAGAACAAGAGCATGCCAAACAAAGCAGCCGGAAAAGCTTCCGAACCGAACATATAACGCCATCCTTCCTGAACTGTCCACATATCGGATTCTGTACTTACTGACAACACACCAGCAGCATCTTTCAGAATAATCGGATTCTGATGGTCGCCCATAATCAGATAATTCACAAAGTAGACAACCAACATACCAAAAATAATGGCAAACTGGTTGCACGAAACAAGGGTTCCACGAATATTGGAAGGAGCAATCTCAGCAATATACATCGGACATACCGCTGAAGCCAGTCCCACTCCGATACCACCCAGAACGCGATACAGATTGAATGCTATCAATAAGTCCATATTCGGTTTTCCATATTCGAAGAAAAGGACTTCCGGATAATAAGAGCCTAATGCCGAGAGGAAAAATAATACTGCTGCAAGCCGTAATGAGTTACGACGTCCCAGACGAGAAGCAAAAATACCGGATAAAGCACCGCCCAGCACGCAACCTATCAATGCACTGGAAGAAGTAATGCCGTGCATTACCTTATTATACTGGAAATCGGAAGCGGATAAGAAGAAAGCTTCCAGCCCTTTTTCCGCGCCGGAAATAACCGCCGTGTCATAACCAAAGAGCAAACCGCCCAAAATAGCGACAGAAGTAATCGAATACAAGTAGAGTTTACTTCCTTCGTTCGTTGTATTATTCATAGTTTTAAAAAGTGGATAAAGTAGTGTAGTAGTTGGATTAGAAAAAGTCAGGCGATAAAGTAGTAGCCCTACCGCTGCTTTACCGCCTGTTTTAAATATTAATTAGCAATACATATTCAGAATTGCTTCATAAAGTTCCTGCTTGCCGCTAGTCTGTTTCGGCTCTCCTTTTGTTTTTGCATAAGCAACCACATCTTCCAGAGTCAGCTTGCCATCTTCAAATTCTTTGCCTTTTCCGCCATCGAAAGAAGCATAACGGTCAGCCAGCATCTTCTTGTATGGAGATTCGTTCAACAAAGCTGCTGCACTTTCGAGCGCGCGAGCCATGGCATCCATACCAGCAATGTGAGCAATAAAGATATCTTCCAGATCTGTAGAGTTACGACGGGTTTTAGCATCGAAGTTTGTACCACCGGTACCAAGACCACCGTTACGGATAATCTGCATCATAGCCTGAGTCAGTTCATAATTATCAATTGGGAATTGATCCGTATCCCAGCCATTCTGATAGTCACCACGATTAGCATCAATAGAGCCCAGCATACCATTATCTACAGCTACAGCCAGTTCGTGCTCAAAAGTATGACCTGCCAACGTTGCATGATTCACTTCGATATTTACTTTGAAATCTTTATCCAGACCGTGAGCTTTCAAGAAGCCGATAACTGTTTCCGTATCTACATCATACTGATGCTTAGTCGGCTCCATCGGTTTCGGTTCAATCAGGAAAGTACCTTTGAAGCCGCGTGCGCGGGCATAGTCACGGGCAATTGTCAACATCTGTGCAAGGTGTTCTTTTTCACGTTTCTGGTCTGTGTTCAGAAGAGACATATATCCTTCACGACCACCCCAGAATACATAATTTTCTCCACCAAGTTCAATCGTCGCATCAATCGCATTCTTAATTTGAATAGCAGCACGGGCTACTACATCGAAATCGGGATTAGTAGCGGCACCGTTCATATAACGGGCGTGACCGAATACATTAGCAGTACCCCATAGCAGTTTGATGCCTGTTTCTGCCTGTTTCTGTTTTGCATAAGCTACGATTTCTTTCAGATTTGCTTCATATTCTTCCACACTGGCACCTTCTGAAACCAAGTCTACGTCATGAAAACAATAGTATTCGATACCCATTTTCTGCATGAATTCAAACCCTGCGTCCATCTTGTCTTTTGCAGCCTGTATAGCATCTGCATTGCAGTTCCATGGGAATTGCTTCGTTCCGCCACCAAACTGGTCGCCACCTTCAGCACACAATGTGTGCCACCATGCCATAGCGAATCTCAGCCAATCCTTCATTTTTTTACCATTAATTACCTTCTCTGCATCATAATAACGGAATGCCATCGGGTTCTTACTATCTTTACCTTCAAATTTAATCTTTTCAATTCCCGGAAAAAATTCTTTTGTTGCCATAATTCTTGTTATTTAAAAAGTTATTATATTATTATTTATTATCTGAGTTGAAAGTCCAAGTCTATACGTTGCCGCCCATTGATTTCTCAAGACGATGCTTCCATCTGGCATATGCATCGGCGTATTCCTGTCGTTTAGCTATATTCGGTTCAATCACATCCAGTTTGTCAAGGGTTTCAAATGCCTCATTATTATCTTTATAAATGCCCGCACCGATACCTGCCCCCTTGGCGGCTCCTACAGAACCATCCGTATCATAAAGTTCGATAGTAGCTCCGGTTACTCCTGCCAGTGTATCACGGAAGATGGAACTAAGGAACATATTTGCATGTCCGGCGTGAATCATTTTGACCGGAATCCCCATTTGTTCCATGATGTCAATGCCATACTTAAAAGAAAATACAATTCCTTCTTGTGCAGCACGAATAATATGGTGCTTGCCATGTGCATTAAAATCAACACCACGAATGCTACAGCCTATTTCTTTATTATTCAGCATGCGTTCCGCACCATTACCAAAAGGCAGGATGCTGATACCTGCACTCCCGATCGGTGCTTTGGAAGCCAATACATTCATTTCGTTGTACGAAATACCCTCGGGAGCTATATTTCTTTTTACCCATGAGTTGAGAATACCCGTTCCGTTGATGCAGAGCAATACTCCCAAACGAGTTTGCTCAGCTGTATGATTCACATGCGCAAAGGTATTGACACGCGACTGTAAATCATAATTCACTTCGCCATTCACACCGTATACAACTCCTGACGTTCCTGCCGTAGAAGCGATTTCACCCGGATTGAACACATTCAGTGAAAGTGCATTATTCGGCTGGTCACCAGCACGATAAGTAATCGGTGTTCCTTCTTTCAATCCTAATTCTTTCGCAGCAACGGCATTTACACGTCCTTGTTCCGCAAAGGTCGGTTTGATATCTGCAATGAGCGAAGCATCAAACCCGTAATAATCCATCAGGAAATCGGCTACGCGATTATTTTTAAAGTCCCAGAACATTCCTTCTGAAAGACCGGAAACAGTTGTACATATATCTCCACTCAACTTCATGGCAATATAATCACCGGGAAGCATTATTTTATATATCTGCTCGTAGACAGCCGGTTCGTTCTGTTTGATCCAAGCCAACTTTGAAGCTGTAAAATTACCTGGCGAATTCAGTAAATGAGAAAGACACTTCTCCTCTCCGATCATTTCAAATGCTTTCTGTCCATAAGGCACTGCACGAGAATCACACCAGATTATAGCGGGACGCAATACATGCTGGTTCTTATCTACACATACCAGTCCGTGCATTTGATAGGAAATACCGATAGCTTTAATTTCGGCAGCACCAACTCCTGATTCTGCCATAATAACCTGTGTGGACAACTTCAAGTTTTCCCACCAACTTTCAGGGTCTTGTTCTGCCCACCCGGGATTTACTGCGATAATTTTCGCTTCTGTTTTCGGGAAAAACGCTGACGATACACATTTACCTGTTTCAGCATTTACCAGACTCGCTTTAACAGACGAGCTACCTATGTCATAACCTAATAAAAACATGATAATATTTACGATTTAACGATTTACTATTTAATATTTGAATAAGCTTACCTTCTTACCTTATTATATATCTTCTTATCAAATTTATAATAACGTGCTGCACGATGGGCCACCCCTTGCTGTTTTTCTTCCAAAGGAACTACATATTCCATCATCGCTATTTTCTTATGGAAGTTGCGTACATCCACAGTCTTGTCATATACCAACTCAAAAAGGGTCCTTA
The DNA here is from genome assembly GCF_020091505.1 of Bacteroides faecis. Classification (NCBI taxonomy): domain Bacteria; kingdom Pseudomonadati; phylum Bacteroidota; class Bacteroidia; order Bacteroidales; family Bacteroidaceae; genus Bacteroides; species Bacteroides faecis. The sequence continues at coordinate 4,301,441 of NZ_CP081916.1, forward strand.
ACTGAGCAGCAGTAAACTTACGCGGAAGCAGCTCAAATAACATGGAAGGATTGAACTCTGCAAACTGACGAATATAGGTCATGGCCTCTTTGATTATCAGATTGTGGTCGAAAGCCAATGTCATCACATCCTTCAAAGCAATCCAACAAGCCTGATGATCATCCAGATTCTTGTCCAATGTCCGATCTATTTTCACCATCGATAAATAAGCGATCGTCACGATACGTTCAACCTTTGACTGCATTGCCCGTTCCAGCCAGCGTACATCTTTGGGATTGCTGGTTCTGTTTTTAGAACCGAATGCCTTAAACTGCATCAGGTTCACATTTTTGAGCCCTGTCAATTCATACAGTACGCGTTGCGCTGCTTCGTCCAAGTCTTCATCCATATAAATAAGACTTCCGGGAAGTTTCATATCGTGATACACTTCACCATTATCTTCACCCGCACGTTTTACAAGTAACACTTTCAGTTGTTCTCCGTCAAAACCAATCACCACACAGTCTACTGATATGTGATTGTTTGCCAAAGGTGCTTTTTTCTGTATGTTCTGCATATCCATTTCTTTAATACGATGCAAATATAGGGGTGACATTCAATTCAAACAACAATAAATAACATGCTATAAAACATTGTTTTTCATGGATATACATATCATACAACATACAATATGACTACTTAGTGTTATCTTCTGAATTACAATATGTATTTTAGCCATTCCGGTAGCGAGTAATTGTACAAAGTACGAAAAGAGTAATGGTTCTTTATTATCAGTACTTTTCATATCCATTCTTCCTCATCCCCGACAATGTACTTATTGTATTTTAGACGATATCTCATTTTGTATCTTGCTGTTTTTATTTTATCTTTGCCGGATAAATATTAAAAAATCTAAAATGGAACGTCATCCCGTCATTTTATCCATCGCCGGTTCCGATTGTTCGGGAGGAGCGGGCATTCAGGCAGATATCAAAACAATCTCGGCATTAGGAGGCTATGCGGCATCTGCCATCACTGCCGTTACCGTACAAAACACTTTAGGGGTACGTGCAGTCCATGCGATACCCCCCGAAATTGTTTGCGGACAAATCGAAGCGGTGATGGAGGATTTGCAGCCTGCCTCTGTGAAAATAGGCATGGTCAACGATATTCAGATCGTTCATGTCATCGCTGAGTGTTTGCGGAAATATTCACCGGAACATATCATTTACGATCCGGTAATGGTATCTACCAGCGGACGAAAGCTGATGACGGACGAAGCCATTGAAGAGATTAAGAATGAACTTTTACCACTTGTTACATTAATCACTCCCAACATCGATGAAGCAATGGTACTGACAGGTAACAGCATCCAAAATACACAGGACATGCTGGCAGCTGCCAAACAACTCTCTATCGATTATCAAACCCATATCCTGATCAAAGGCGGACACTTGGAAGGTGATAAAATGTGTGATCTTTTATATTCTCCGGATCATACCTATTATATATATGAAGAAAAAAAGATAGAAACCAAAAACTTACATGGGACAGGATGTACTCTCTCTTCTGCTATTGCAAGCTACCAGGCAAAAGGATATTCGATGAAAGAATCCATCCGTCATGCCAAAGAATATATCACCCACGCCATCATTGCAGGCAAAAACTTAAATATCGGGCATGGCAACGGACCTCTGTGGCATTTTCCTGACTCCGTTGCACAAATATGTACATTTTGTGCGGTCGTGTCATAAAAATCTGTAACTTTGCACCCGCATTTAAAAATCAATTAAATAATTAAAGATATGAAAGCATTTGTATTTCCCGGTCAAGGTGCTCAATTCGTAGGAATGGGTAAAGACCTGTATGAAAACTCAGCTTTAGCAAAAGAATTGTTTGAAAAAGCAAATGATATCCTCGGATATCGCATTACAGATATCATGTTCAATGGTACAGACGAAGATCTTCGTCAGACAAAGGTTACTCAGCCTGCCGTATTCCTTCACTCTGTTATCTCTGCTCTTTGCATGGGTGATGATTTCAAACCGGAAATGACAGCCGGACACTCACTTGGCGAATTCTCTGCATTGGTAGCTGCTGGTGCACTGAGTTTTGAAGACGGACTGAAACTGGTTTATGCTCGTGCAATGGCTATGCAGAAAGCTTGCGAAGCCACTCCTTCTACTATGGCTGCCATCATTGCATTGCCAGATGAAAAGGTGGAAGAAATCTGTGCTTCTGTCAATGCAGAAGGTGAAGTTTGCGTACCTGCCAATTACAACTGTCCGGGACAAATCGTAATTTCAGGTTCTGTACCAGGTATCGAAAAAGCTTGTGAACTGATGAAAGCTGCCGGAGCAAAACGTGCTCTTCCGCTGAAGGTAGGCGGTGCTTTCCACTCACCATTGATGGACCCGGCTAAAATTGAGTTGGAGGCTGCTATCAACGCAACAGAAATCCATGCTCCCAAATGTCCGGTATATCAGAATGTAGATGCACTTCCTCACACTGATCCTGCTGAGATTAAGAAGAATCTGGTTGCTCAGCTAACTGCCTCTGTACGCTGGACACAATCTGTTAAGAATATGGTTGCTGATGGTGCTACTGATTTCACAGAATGCGGACCGGGTGCAGTATTGCAAGGCTTGATCAAGAAAATAGACGGTACGGTAAGTGCTCACGGCATTGCATAAGCATCTGCAGTAGATTTACCAATTCCTTTCATTATAGAGCGTGTTGACAAAGTTTGCCAACACGTTTTTTTATGCTCGTTAGTGAAATATAAAACAATTAACATGCTGTATAACACATCAATAGTTCTCTCTGTCAGCAAACTTTCCTGATCTTTCTTTTGTTTGTATTATAGGAATCATTTATTCAAATTCGTGGATCATGAAAATACATGAATATCAAGCAAAAGAAATCTTCTCCAAGTATGGAATCCCTGTTGAAAGGCATACTCTATGTCGTACAGCTGCCGGTGCAGTTGCTGCTTACCGGAGAATGGGATCGGACAGAGGGGTTATTAAAGCACAAGTGCTAACCGGCGGACGGGGAAAAGCCGGAGGTGTTAAATTGGTTGATAATACAGAAGATGCCTATCAGGAAGCTAAGAATATCCTAAGCATGAGTATTAAAGGACTTCCTGTCAATCAAATACTGGTCAGCGAAGCGGTCGATATTGCTGCTGAATATTATGTCAGTTTTACTATCGACAGAAATACACGCGCTGTAATCCTCATGATGAGTGCATCCGGTGGTATGGACATCGAAGAAGTAGCCCGCCAGTCACCGGATAAAATCATTCGCTATGCCATTGATCCATTCATCGGTTTGCCTGACTACCTTGCACGCCGTTTCGCATTCTCTCTCTTCCCTCAGTTGGAACAAGCTGACAGAATGGCTGCCATTCTACAGGAACTCTACAAAATTTTCATGGAGAATGATGCATCTCTGGTTGAAATAAACCCATTAGCTCTTACCACCAAAGGCATATTAATGGCTATTGATGCCAAAATTGTTTTTGATGATAACGCTCTCCACCGTCATCCGGACATACTAAGTTTTTTTGACCCTACAGAAGAAGAAAAAGTGGAAGCGGATGCCAAAAATAAAGGATTCAGCTATGTTCATATGGATGGCAATATAGGCTGTATGGTAAATGGAGCCGGACTTGCCATGGCAACAATGGATATGATAAAACTTCATGGAGGGAATCCTGCCAACTTCCTTGACATTGGCGGCAGTTCAAACCCCGTCAAAGTGGTTGAAGCCATGAAGCTTCTATTACAGGACGAAAAAGTAAAAGTTGTTCTGATTAATATTTTTGGAGGAATCACTCGCTGTGATGATGTAGCAATCGGACTTATTCAGGCATTCGACCAGATTAAGAGTGATATTCCGGTCATCGTCCGGCTCACAGGAACAAATGAGCATATCGGACGTGACCTTTTACGCAACCATGACCGTTTTCAAATTGCTACAACGATGCAGGAAGCCGTATTAATGGCTCTCAGGTCTTAAGATGAAATCACATATAAAAATGAAAGAACAATGAGTATATTAATAGATAAATCCACTCGTCTGGTCGTACAAGGTATCACCGGTAGAGACGGGCTTTTTCATGCTAAAAAGATGAAAGAATACGGAACGAATGTCGTTGGTGGAACTTCTCCGGGTAAAGGAGGCATGAATGTAGACGGTATTCCGGTTTTCAATACGATGTATGAAGCCGTAGAACAGACACAGGCGAATACTTCGATTATTTTTGTCCCAGCACGTTTTGCAGCGGATGCTATCATGGAAGCTGCAGACGCAGGCATCTTGTTGATAGTCTGTATTGCAGAAGGCATTCCGACCCTGGATGTCATCAAGGCGCATCGCTTTGCAGAACAAAGAGGCGCACTGTTGGTTGGTCCCAACTGTCCGGGGCTCATTTCTCCCGGAAAAAGTATGGTAGGGATTCTTCCGGGACAAGTCTTTCAGAAGGGAAATGTCGGTGTCATCAGCCGTAGCGGAACGCTTACTTATGAAATTGTGTATCATTTAACAGCTAACGGTATGGGACAGTCTACTGCAATTGGTATCGGAGGAGATCCTGTAGTAGGATTGCATTTCCGTCAACTATTGGAGATGTTTCAAAATGACCCTGAAACTGAAGCTATTGTTTTAATCGGAGAAATCGGAGGCAATGCAGAAGAACAGGCTGCTGAATACATTCGCAATCATGTAGACAAACCTGTCGTAGCATTTATTGCCGGACAATCCGCACCTCCGGGAAAACAGATGGGGCATGCAGGAGCTATCATCTCGGGAAGTTCCGGCTCAGCAAAAGACAAAATAGAAGCTTTGGAAGCTGCTGGTATACGTGTCGCACAAGAGCCTTCGGATATTCCGAAGTTATTGAAAAGATAATCTTCTCTCAAAGGAGAAATTAAATAGAGGCAACGGCAGAAATGCTGTAAGCTAAAAGATAGAACCACACGGATTGACAGGACTTATGCACCTTTCATTTTTCCGTGTGGTTCTATTTTATATACATACTTATATCATCGGTAATAACAGAGTGGTACACGAGTACTACATCCCCTTTTTCACTCCCAACTTTATTAATAAAGCATTCATCGGATATGCACAGAAGAAGCCGACGAGCATAGCTAACTGCATCATAAACCAAAACATCCACGTATCTTTAGGCAAAGGTTCATTGACGAACAAAATAAAATAAACGATTGCCATCCAGCCATACATTCCTATTTGCCAAGACAACAGAGAAAAGAAATCTGCTTTGAAAGCACGGGATAATGCATTTCCAACTGAAATTCTCTCCATTTCCCGAATAGCGTAAAATTGAAAATAAACCCCGATAATCAATGCTAAAATAAAATCAAATACCCAGTTTCCTATAAGCTGGCTTCCTGCAACGGTTACCGGAATATAATTGGTAACCCACTCTCCTATTATATCAGCCAATGTGCAGCCTGCTCCACAGTGTAAAGCAGATAAAGCCACGGACTGCCAATGAGGATACTCCATAGGCATATTTCCCATTGACATATCCATTTTCATCTCATCCTCTCCCATCTTCATCGGAACACTTTTTCCGAATTTATTATAAGCCCATAAAGCTAAATAACTTCCCCACAATGCAGTTAAAATCCATACTGCATTCATTATCTTCATTGATTGTGGGCGATGTGTCAGGTCGATTGCTATGTGAACAGCAATTCCAATACCTGAACAGACTAAAAATACAGCTAATAAATTGAGCATAATTGTATATTTAAAAAGATTTTAGACTACAACAGCCCTTATTTATAAATAGTTCATCCCATCTATTTTAAAATCCGCTTTATCGAACTATTTTTCAAGCAGTTTGTTATAATTTTACTAATTAAATATTGAATTGTATGAGCAGACGTAGTCAATTAGAGCATGAAGTATCTGTTGCTCAGGAAAGAGTCAAGAAAGCAGCTAAAGATACACCGAAAGATATCATAAAGTTATGGGAGCAAGAACTTGTAGATCTGGAACTTGAACTCAATAATCTGGTAGATGATGAAGAAGATAATAATGAGGATTAATTAAAAGAGGGCGTTCATAACACCCTCTTTTAGTTATAGCATTAGCAAAATACCGTGACTTTTTTATCCACAGTGAAAATACTTATGTACCAATTCCAGCATTTCTTCCGGTTTGCCATCCAAGTCAGCACGCAATGTTTTATCCTCATAGCTACGAAGCTTACATATAATACCGTCAATCATAGCCGGACTAAATACATGATATTGTTCAAAGACGGCACGTTGCTTTTGCAAGCATTCGGCAGAGGCTGCGCAACTATCCGGTAATTGAGCTAAAGCTTTCAGTTTATCTTCATTCTCTTTCTGATGGATGTTCACATTTACATACGTTCTCTTTGCAATATCCAACGCATTCTCTATCTCAAAACCATGACGACAGGCAACAGCCAATCCTGCAAGCAGTTGATACAAATCTGCCGAGCCATCCGGAGAGCGCATTTCCACCGTTTGCTTCTGACTGGTATCAAAATGGCTTTCGTTTTCCAATGGGTTTGCCAAAGTACACATATCAGTTTTGGCGGCCCACCCCAAAGGTACACGTACCAATACAGAACGATTACGATCTCCCCAGCAAACATTCGTAGGTGCTTCCTGATGAGGAACTAAACGGAAATAAGAAGTAGGATTCGTATTTCCGAAAGCTGTAATGGAAGGAGCAAGTTCCATCATTCCGGCAATTGCTTTACGAGCTGTTTCCGACAATACTCCATCTTTCAGCATCTGATTTTGTCCGTCTTTTACAATACGCATGTGAACATGCAGACCAGAACCGGCTTTTCCTGCCGTAATCTTAGGCGCAAATGTCACATTGTACCCATATCTGTATCCCAGACTACGAATTACCCATTTGGCAATCATTAATTGGTCTGCCGCATCTTCGGCACGAACTGGCAGGAACTCAATTTCGTTCTGTTCATAAATCATGCCATCCAATGTAAAATTGCCCACCTCGGAATGACCATATTTTATTTGTCCACCGGTCTGAGCTATATATGACATACACTGCGTACGGAAATCATTAAACTTAGCATACGGAGCAGATTCATGATAACCACGCTGATCCGTAGCCTGAAACATTCCTGTATCCGGTGAAATAACATAATATTCCAGTTCTCCCATTGCCTGAAACTCCATACCTGTGACATCAGTAAATGCCTTACATGCCTTATGCAAAGTATGTTCCGGCGAACTTTCCAATGGTTCACCGTCTTTATTGAAGAAAGAACAGAGCATCGAGAGTGTCGGTATTTCAGCAAAAGGATCAACAAAAGCAGTGCGGAAACGAGGCACTACATACAGGTCGCTACTCCCCGCCTCTATGAAAGGAAACAGACTGGAACCATCTACGCGCTCTCCACAAGTAAGAATAGCATCCAGATAAGCTGCATTATTAATCACAAAATTCAACGTTTTCAGTCGCCCGTCAGCAGCAGGATACATAAAATTAACCATACGGATATTATTCTTCTGAATAAAAGAAATAATATCCGCTTTAGTAAACTCGGCAGCAGGCTTTTCCAAAGCAGCCACCAAGCAGTTGGGATTCATTAAAAGTTCTTGATTCATCTTTTATCGGTTTGTTGTTAATATGGTAAATTTAAGATGTTTATTTCATATCATTAGTTTTTCAATTACACCATCCACGCAAACAGATAGTGAACCAAAGGTAAGAAAAAAACTACCGCTGACAATAAAAACAGAAATAAATTCTTCTGACTAAAAAAATAAGCCGACCGGATTTTATAAAAACGAAAGAAGGTGCATTGGTCATCCCAATACACCTTCTTTTTATATACTGATTGTTATTCAGTCAATTAGTTCTTCGGCAAAGCTTCTTTAACTACCATCGGACGGCCTACATATTCAGCACCGTTCAATTCTTTAATAGCATTAGCAGCTTCTGCATCATCCGGCATTTCAATAAAAGCAAAGCCCTTTGATCTTCTTGTTTCACGATCTGTGATTAATTTAACTGAAGCAACTGCTCCATACTCTTCCATTACGTTTCTCAAGTCTGATTCCTTAACATTATAGTTAAGATTTCCAATGTACAAATTCATAAAATACAAATATAAAAAATTAATAATTTCAATAACAAAGTTCTTTGGAAGTTCTTAATCAGAGATGGATATGCTCAATAAATGAGAAGATTCATGTGAAATAATCAAATCAAAATACCTTTTATTGTTTAATGAGTACAAATAACGGCATTTCGTGGGAATAACACACTATGTTTACCCTTTTTTCTTTAGTAAAATATCCTTTTTTATGAAATAAGGCCAAAACTTAACGCATGATGTTTCAGTTATGCTCTGTAAACAAGTCAGAGGTTGCATTTACTCCTTTTGCTGATACTTAGGCATAAATTCTTCAAAGAACGAACGTTTATAGCTCCCGCCAAGTGCTATCTCATAAGTCTTTATATATACGTCATTCGTATCGAACGAGTCAATGTGTGAAGTATTGACGATATAAGATTTATTCACCCGAAGGAACAATTTATCCGGCAATTGTTCGTGGATATTTTTCAGGTTCATTTTAGTTATAATACGCTGATCTTCCAGCTGAAGAATAGAATAATCCTTTAGCCCTTCAATAAAAAGGATACTACTGAAGTTAATTTTGAAATACCGCCGTTCCGACTTAATAAAAAGATAGTCTTCCCGAATATTTTCTACCTTTTCTGGTTCTGCCGACACCAATAACTTATGATAAGCGACCGCTTTATTGACTGCCTTCAGAAAACGACTCAGTTCAATCGGCTTTATCAAATAATCTACAGCATTCACTTCATAGCTATCAAGGGCATATTCAGCGTATGCAGTGGTGAAGATGACCAGTGTATTCTCCGGAATACTTTGAGCAAACTCCATACCGGTGATACCGGGCATCTGAATATCAAGGAAAATCAAATCGACTGTGTGCCCACTCATAAAGGCGGATGCAGCCACAGCGTTATTAAAGCTACCCGCCAACTCTAATTGGGGAACCTGCTCTATCAGAGATTTCATGCCTTTCCGGGCTACGGGTTCATCATCTACAATAATACAGTTCATAAGCTTAAACGTAAATTGACACTATAGGTTGTTGCTAAATCTTTTATCTCTAACGTATATCCTGAGCCATATAACAACTCCAGTCTTCGCCGCACGTTTGCCAATCCGATCCCTCCTTCCCGTTTCACCGGAACAGAAGGTTTTGAGTTTTCACAACGGAATGACAGTTCATGATCATGCAACGTAAAATAGATATGTACATAAGACAAGTTATCACTATCCGGATTATGTTTTACCGCATTTTCCACAAAAGGAATAAACAGCAACGGCGGTACACAAACATGATTCATATCTCCCTCTTTCGACACCAAATACTCAAAATGATCCCGACGTACCTTTTCCAATTCAAGGAAGCTGGTCAGAAACTGAATATCCGCATTCAGTGAAACCTCCTTACGGGTACTGTCATTAAATTGGTAACGAAGCAGATCATTCAATTTCCCCAATATCTGAGAGGCTTCATCAGGGTCTTCTTTTACTAATATATTGGCATTGTTCAACATATTGAAAAGGAAGTGCGGATTTATCTGATTCTTTAATTGCTGAAGCTCCGTCTGCATCGTCGTATTCTCCAGTTCCGATATTTTTCTGCCGGAAATAATCCAACGCCGGAACATCTCAAAGCTGGTACTGCTCCCTGCTATCAAAGTTAGTACAAGTATGGAGTGAATGATACTCCAGAATGAAAAAGACTGCCCGTCCTGCAAACTGAATTCACTGATACCGTATTGCCGGTGAAGTGGATAAAAACAAACCAGCCCCAATAATGCACTAAAAACAATAACCCCCAGAAAGGATGCCCAATAAAAAATGAATTGGCGTTTGCCCAAAAAACGAGGGAGCAACTGATAAATATTCATATAGATGGGGAAAGAAAAGATAAACACACTCACCAGATATGCATACAGGAAACCTTCTTTATTAAAACTGCCATACACGTTCTGAAAAGCCAGAAAACAAATCAGCGACATCAGTAATAAATGACGAATCATCCTGTATGGACGGTCGACCAAAACCCTTCCCAAATAATATATATTTTCCGTATCTTTCATTACATCAATTTTAGATTGGTGGTACATGACGACTGATGATCATATTGATTCTCCAATAAATAATGTCCGGGATATAATAAATCCAGTCGCTTCTGAAGTTGCCCGAATGCTGGTAACGAAGCCTGAGGCATATGCTGCAATGTATTCATATCCGAACAATGATATGTGCAAGTAAAAAGCAATCCTTCTTCTTTTGCCTGAAAGCCAATTGCTATCTGATTCTCCGCTCCATCTTCATTATCCGCACTTTCCCGGACAGCATATTCTATAAGAGGCATAAACAATAAAGGAGGAATTTGAATATATCGTACTTCATTCTCCACTTGAATCTTATATTCAAGCCGTTCATTGTACATTTTCTCTAATTCCAGATAATCTGTAACAAAATGGATTTCATCACTTAAAAATACTTTTTCGTGTACACTTTCATAAAGCTGATATCGGAGCAGGCTGCCCAGCTTAAAAATGAGTGCCGAAGCTTTATCCGCATCTTTCTTTGCCAGCAGTTGCGCCTCATTTAACATTTTCGAAAGAAAGTCCGGCTGAATCTGTTCTTTCAGACGAGTCAATTCAGTCTGAAGATTATCGTTCTCCAATTTATTCAGCAATTGTTGATCGTTCACCCAGCGACGGAAAAATAGAGTAAAAGAGAAAGTCAGGAAATACAAAACAAATGCTATCACATTAATCAAAAGGAAAAGAAAAAAAATAGGATTGATCGTTACGATCTGATCAGGAATCTTATAATACTGCTTCAGAATATATAGACCGCCCATCATAAACAGTGCCATAAATACAATAAGATACCCCATATAGCCGGCATAAGCCTTGTATCGTCCCTTAAACAGATATCTAGGAATCAACACATTAGTATTCAAATAGATTAATCCCGAAAACGTCAGGATCATCAGTAAATTTATGCCTGTCGACAAATTAAATCCGAAGCCAACCTCCCTGACGAGATTTCCCCTGAACACCATAAAGGATATGATTAAAAATACCCCTATGACTTTTAATGCTGAATATAATATTCGTTTCACTGACATAAGGCGATAAAGTTACTACTTTTTCAGAACTTATACTTCATTCCCATCGAAACATACATAGCCGGCTTAAAATAAGGATCGATATCTTTGGACATATCCTTGAAAAAAGCTTTTAATGTACGTGTTGTATAATAAGCAATCCGGCTGCACGATAATCCACCGGTAGCAGTTATAGCAAGAGAAGACCCCAAATTCAGTTCCGGCTGTAATCCTACAATGATGTATTGCTGGGAGAACATAACATCTTTTCCTTCTCTTTCTACTAATGCCAACGCGCCGTTCATCTCTGCCATCAAACTAACTTTCAGATATTTATTTAGGTGCATCCCTGCCGATACTTCCATTGCATTCATCATGGAAACTTTGATCTCATAACGCCCTTCCGTACTCCAATCAAAGTATATGGCCGGAAAAATCATGGGATAGCCAAACGTATTATTGATCGCCAGTCCGGCCCCAAGAGACAGATTCGGTTTCAACTGCCGGATAAAGACAGCTCCTCCCTGTCCCAAAACATTCTTCATTCTTATATCGGAAGCTGTATAAACGCCTACACCAACTGTAGTCAGCAACATCCATTTCTTACTGACCGGACGGATGTTGGTTACTCCCAATTGTAAATTTATAGTCTGATCGATGTCTATATAAGATTGCAGATTCTTGTTATTCATGGAAGTATAACCTCCTCCGGCCGAGACTATCCAGACAGTAGGCTGCTTCCTTTCATTCAGTTTCTGTGATACAGGAACATTCACACTCCCTTCTACAAATTTCAGATCTCCCTTTCCTCCTGTCTCCTGTCCGTTCTCATCCTTGTAAGAAGAAGATGAGATATATCCGGTTTTGACAATCACTTGTGCCCTCATAGCTTCCGGCATCCACATGAGTAAAGTAAACATACTTACTATAACATACTTCATTCTTTCTCATTTTAATTTGAATGAAACAAAAATAGATCTTTATATCACGAACATAAGAAATAGTAGACCAACTTTATCATCCCGTATACAAAACACGTATTTTCTGACTTTATTCTTCATTCTTTGCTTTTTTATTTTAACTTTGTCCGTACATCCCTTGAGATGCAGGCTGAATTTGAAATTTAATAAATGACTAATTATGGAAATAAAAAAATTTATCGAAAACTATCGGGAAGCCTTTGGCGAATATGCTGAATTGCCTATCCTGTTCTGGTACTCGGACATTCTTGAAAATGAAACGGAGAAAGTGAACGGATGCTTCTTTAAAAGCATGGATAAAGTCAGGGAAGGTAATACCATCAGCCTGAATGCGGAAACAATTGGTTGCGGTGGCGGTAAGTTTTATACCGGATTCACTGACATGCCCGAACGTGTCCCGACATTTGTATCTCTGAAAGAGAGATATAAGCAGACACCGGAAATGGTGAAGAGCTTTATTGAACAACTGGGAGTGCCACGGGCAGAAAAACAATATCTGCACTTTGCCCGTATCGATAAAGTTGAAAACTTCGATAAAGCAGAAGGAATCCTTTTTCTGGCAAATCCGGATATATTGTCCGGGCTGACTACCTGGGCTTTCTTCGACAATAATAAGGAAGATACAGTCATTTCCACCTTCGGGTCCGGTTGCAGTTCGGTGGTCACACAGACAATTTTAGAGAATCGTAAAGGGGGCTACAGAACATTTATCGGTTTTTTTGATCCTTCTGTACGCCCCTATTTTGAAGCTGATATACTGAGCTATACCATTCCAATGTCGAGATTTAAAGTGATGTATGAGACAATGCGCAGCAGTTGTCTGTTTGATACTCATGCATGGGGAAAAATCCGGGAAAGAAACAATAATAACCACAAAGAATAAAAAGATGGATTTTATACTTCGGCCTTGGCTAGAATCTGACGCCAAAGATCTGACGATACATCTGAATAATAAAAAGATATGGGATAACTGTAGGGACGGATTACCTTTTCCATATACAGAAACAGCTGCTGACGCTTTCATTAAATATGCTTCGGAACAAGTGGAACAAAATGAATTTTGTATCGAAGTAAATCATGAGGCGGTCGGTAATATCGGATTTGTTCGTGGGACTGACGTCGAACGCTTCAATGCAGAAGCCGGCTACTGGATTTCAGAAACATACTGGAACAAAGGCATTATGACAGCTGCTTTGAAAGAAGCAATAGAGCATTATTTCCGGTATACAGATGTAATACGTATCTATGCTACGGTGTACGAATACAACACCGCATCAATGCGCGTGCTGGAGAAAGCCGGATTTCAGAAAACAGGAGTACATCGTAAGGCATGTTTCAAAAATGGGCAGTTCATTAATGCACATTATTATGAACTACTGAAAAACAAATCGTAACCCTTTGTCTTGTTATCGGCCACTAACCACATATAAATAAGTCAAGGCTGATCAAAAAGTGCCTTTCCGGTTATTCTCCTTCTGACAACGATGTGACAAAGAGAAGAATGACTCCCCGGACCTTTCGATCAGCCTTGCATTACCTGTTTCATTTTCCTATTAACCTTCGGTCAATAGTTCCGAATCCCGATTATCTCTCAGTAAAGACAAAGTAATAAGTTCTGTGATCAGGTCTTTATAGGAAATTCCACTTACTTCCCAAAGCTTCGGATATAATGCCAGACACCATTTTTATCGACTCCAATGAGTAAAGGAATAAGTCTGGCTCTGTCGACAGCATTAAAGATGTTAGTAGCTGACCTCAACGAGACTTCATGTTCAGCGGATTTTCCTCCAAATATAACGGCAACTTTTAGTTTCATAAATTATGTGTTTAATGATGGACAGCAAAGGTAAAACAAAAAGGATTGACTCCTCTCAATACTCGTTGTTTTCTCTCTTTTTTGTGCATACTTATGTTTATACATCTTACATAAACGAGATATCCCGATTCATCACGAACCGGGATATCTCCATGAGTTATTACTTTCGAAGTCTTACTTAATTACTTCACTTCTTCGCCTTTTTCATTCAGAAGTACGGTTACTTCCTGGGCGTCTTTTGTAGTAAGAATTACTTTATAAACCTTGCCAGTCTCTTTTTCGGCAACATACGCTTCCTTGATGGTAGCACCTTCATAGCTCTTAGCTATTGCTTGCGCCACTGCTTCCGGCAAGTCTTTCACTTCAACTTTTGTGTATTCATCTTGTGGAGCCTGAGTCTGATTCTCCACAACCGGAGTGTTACTTACTTCCTGTGCAAATGCTACAGAGCTACCTAATCCCATTACCAATGCTACTGCTACTAATACCTTTTTCATAATCGTAATTTTTTAGTGTGAATAATTGAGTTATTGTTTTATTCTCTCTTATACTCAATAAGTTGCAAAGCGGATGCCAGAAATGCACAAAATGATATACAACTGATATTCAGGCATATAGAAATCTTTATCATCAACAATAGTGTGGAATTATGTAGAATTTGATGATACATATTGTGGAAAAGTGAATCAATAACCACAATTTTACAAGAACTGATTTCCTTATCACAGTGTTATATAAATAAATACCTAATTTTATAACAATGAAAAAGGAAATTTTAAAAGAGCTTATAGCTAAGCCGGGCAAAGAGCATCACGTCTCTGATTTCAATCCCTCCTTTACAACTGATATGTCTAAACAAGATGCCAAAGAGCAATTGGGCAAAGATATCGAAAGACTATCTGAATTGCAGAGTATGCTATATGCGCAAGACTGCTACTCTATTTTGGTCATTTTTCAGGCGATGGATGCTGCCGGCAAAGATGGTACAATTAAACATGTAATGTCCGGGATTAATCCACAGGGATGCCAGGTATATTCCTTCAAACAACCTTCTGCCGAGGAACTGGACCACGATTATCTTTGGAGAATCAACCGTTCATTACCCGAACGGGGACGAATCGGAATTTTTAATCGTTCGCATTATGAAGATGTACTAATAGCCAAAGTACATCCCGAAATCGTATTATCCAATAAGCTGCCTAATATCACAAAAACAGAAGACATTGATTCTGACTTCTGGCAACACCGTTACCGACAAATTAATAATTTCGAACGCTATCTGACAGAAAACGGAACAGTCATTATCAAATTCTTCCTCAACGTTTCAAAAGAAGAACAGAAAAAAAGATTTCTGGAAAGACTGAACGATGAATCGAAAAACTGGAAGTTTTCCTCTGCCGATATCAAAGAACGACAATACTGGAATCACTATATGAAAGCTTATTCGGATGTACTAACGGAAACATCTACAGAAATCGCTCCATGGTATGTAATCCCTGCCGATAATAAGTGGTTCATGCGATATGCAGTCGGGCGCATTATCTGTACACGTATGGAAGCACTCGATTTACATTATCCGCAGTTATCTAAAGAAGAATTAGAAAAACTTGAAGAATGCAAAAAGAGTGTATCCGATATTAATTTCTAGATCGCATCATGCACTGTCTTTTCCAGTTTTTCCGGGACTTGACAAACGCCTTTTAATGTTGTATATTTGTAAGCAGAAGCAATGAACTCTTAACCAAAACAAGTATAATATGACAACAAAACAGCTCCATTTGCGGATATAAATCGAGCTAAATACTATCAACCTATAAAATAAAGGCTACAGCTTCCATGTGAAGTTGCAGCCTTTTTTGTTGTAAAAAAGTCGTTTAAATAGCCAAAAACAGGAAAATAGAGTTTATAATAAACTTGGATACCGTTTATAATAAACTATCACGGAATTTATTATAAACGCAATCATCGTTTATTCATAAAACATACATTTTTTTCATAAAGCCAGAAAGAAGTTTACTATGTTCTCATCCATTTTTCCAAACATAAAAAACAAAAAATAATAAAATTGTACGTATCATCAAAAAATAACATTATTTTTGTAAACATCAAAACTCCCGGTGGGACTATGAATTACAAAATCATCTAATGCAGATTAAACTTTTCCGAAATAGAATAGTCTAATCTTTAAGATATTATCATCTAAACATTAAAGTCATCAATGAAAATGGAAACATCTGCCAAAGCCAAACTCTATTCGCTGAATTACAGCAATGTGAAAACTTATCTGTTCACCCTGTTATTTGTAGCAGGCAACATCGCACTTCCACAACTGTGCCACCTCGTACCTTATGGTGGACCGACTTTATTACCGATTTACTTCTTTACCCTAATCGCCGCTTATAAATATGGCTTTCGGGTAGGCTTACTGACAGCCATCCTTTCGCCCGTCATTAATCATTTATTGTTTGACATGCCATCCGAAGCCGTTCTCCCAATTATACTGATAAAATCAACTTTACTTGCCGGTGCCTCCGCCCTTGCAGCACACCGTGTAAAATCTGTATCTTTATTAGCTATTCTTGGAGTAGTGCTTTCTTATCAACTGATCGGAACAGCCTTTGAGTGGATGATTGAAGGAGATTTCCATATCGCAGTACAAGACTTTCGTATCGGCATTCCGGGCATACTTATTCAATGGTTTGGCGGCTACGCCCTGCTAAAAGCAATTGCAAAACTCTAAACTAAAAAAGAAAGATGGACAGAAGGGATTTTTTTAAAACAGTAGCTATTACTGGTGCCGCCATGACTATACAGCGTTCAGAGGCGATGGAAATACTGACTCAGACAATTAATAAAGCCAATGGTGACAAGCCGGATCTGGTAGCCGTTATGGGCGGTGAACCGGAAGTTATGTTCCGTCGTGCCATCAGCGAACTGGGTGGCATGAAACAATTCATCAAGCCTGGGCAGAAAGTAGTAGTGAAGCCTAATATCGGATGGGATAAAGTGCCCGAACTGGCGGGAAACACCAATCCTAAACTAATCACGGAAATCATCAAGCAATGCTTTGCTGCCGGAGCCAAAGAGGTCACCGTATTCGACCATACCTGCGACGACTGGCAAAAATGCTATAAAAACAGTGGTATCGAAGCTGCGGCAAAAGAAGCCGGAGCCAAAGTGATGCCGGCTCATCTGGAATCTTACTACAAACCTATTGATTTGCCAAAAGGACAAAAAATGAAGAAAGCGAAGGTACATGAAGCCATCTTGAATTGTGATGTGTGGATTAATGTCCCCATCCTGAAAAATCATGGAGGTGCCAACCTGACTATCTCCATGAAAAATCACATGGGTATCGTCTGGGACCGGGGATTTTTCCATCAAAACGACTTGCAGCAATGTATCGCAGATATCTGTACACTGGAAAAGAAAGCTGTACTTAATGTCGTAGACGCCTACCGCATCATGAAAACAAATGGGCCACGGGGACGTTCAGAATCGGACGTGGTGTTGGCGAAAGGACTGTTTATCTCACCCGATATTGTTGCCGTAGATACAGCCGCAGCCAAATTCTTTAACCAAGTACGCGAAATGCCGCTGGATACCGTAGGACACCTCGCCAAAGGAGAAGCACTGAAAATAGGAACAATGAACATCGACCAATTGAATGTCAAGCGAATTAAGATGTAAGCCACCATGTTAAGAAAGATACGTATCGGAATGTCAGTGGTCCTTTTTGCACTGATTACTTTTTATTTTCTCGATTTTGCGGACATTTTGCCGAATAGCTTTCATCGGTTGGCACATATACAGTTTGTCCCTGCCGTGCTATCTCTCAGCATAGGCATACTGATTGTACTGATTGCGTTAACCCTGTTATTCGGACGTATCTATTGTTCCACCATCTGTCCGATGGGAATATTGCAGGATGTCATAGCACGTATTTCAAAGTCTACAGGAAAAAAGAAAAAAAGATATAAATACAGTCCTGCAAAAAATATACTGAGATGGACAGTACTCGGAGTGACAGTTATTGCTTCCGTATGCGGATTTGTAGCAGTATTGGGACTACTGGACCCGTATAGTGCTTATGGACGTATCATTGTACATATCTTTAAACCCGTATACATGCTGGGAAACAATCTGCTGGAGTCTATATTTTCCAGATTCGATAATTACACATTTTATCAGGTAGATACCTCGATAGTAAGTCTTTCTTCCCTTCTCATAGCGATAATGACCTTTGCAGTCATTATGATATTGGCATGGAAACACGGACGTACGTGGTGCAACACCATCTGTCCGGTAGGTACAGTATTGGGACTGCTGAGCCGTTATTCTTTGTTTAAAGTCCGCATTGATACTGCGAAATGTAATGGTTGCGGGCTCTGTGCTACCAAATGCAAGGCAGCCTGTATTCATAATAAAGAGCATACGATTGACTACAGCCGTTGCGTAGATTGTTTCGACTGCCTCGAAGCTTGTAAACAGAAAGCGTTGGTTTATGCCCCTGCTTTAAAGAAACAACAGTTATCATCTGCTGTAGAAAATCCAACTTCGACAACAGCAGAGCAATCTTCAGCTACAGCAGACTCTTCCAAACGCCGTTTCCTGCTTGCCGGATTAGCCACTGCCGGAGCAGCTCCCAAGCTTCTTTCGAAAGTACAGGAATCCATTGCGACTATGGAAGGCAAAACAGCATACAAAAAAGAAAATCCGATTACGCCTCCGGGATCTGTCAGCCAGAAACGTTTTCAGCAACATTGTACATCCTGCCATCTTTGTGTCAGCAAATGCCCGTCGCATGTATTGAAGCCCGCTTTCATGGAATACGGACTAGGAGGCATAATGCAACCGACTGTCAGTTTCGAAAAAGGATTCTGTAACTTCGACTGTACCGTATGTGGTGATGTTTGTCCTAACGGTGCTATTCCTCCATTAACGGTAGAGCAAAAACATCTCACTCAGATGGGATACGTTGTCTTTATAGAAGAAAATTGCATTGTCCTTACAGACGGAACCAGTTGTGGAGCATGTTCCGAGCATTGTCCTACGCAAGCCATTGCTATGGTACCATACAAAGACGGATTGACCATCCCTCATATCAATACAGAGATCTGTGTCGGATGCGGTGGCTGCGAATACGTCTGTCCTGCCCGTCCGTTCCGCGCTGTATACATTGAAGGCAATCCTGTACAGAAAGAAGCAAAACCTTTCAAAGAATCAGAAGAACATAAAGTCGAGATTGACGATTTCGGATTCTAGCCGTGTCTTACCCAAAAAACTATCCATTATATTCCTCCTACTTTCAATAAATTCACTAAATTCGTGGCGAACTAAAAAAAGAAAGTAATTCATGGAGGTATTCACTAATAACTGGAATAGTCATAAATATCAGATAGGCTATGCTTTAAGCGGAGGATTTATTAAAGGATTTGCACATTTGGGGGTGATGCAGGCTCTGCTGGAGCATGACATCAAACCGGATATTATCTCCGGTGTAAGTGCCGGTGCACTTGCCGGAGTTTTTTATGCCGACGGAAATGAACCTCACAAAGTGCTTGATTACTTCTCCGGTCATAAGTTTCAGGACTTGACAAAGCTAGTCATTCCCAAGAAGGGATTATTCGATCTCTGTGAATTTATTGATTTCCTCCATACTAACCTGAAAGCCAAGAATCTGGAAGAGTTACAACTTCCTATGATAATCACGGCTACCGATCTTGACCACGGACGTATGGTTCATTTTCACCGTGGCTCTATAGCCGAACGTGTTGCCGCCTCCTGCTGTATGCCTGTCATGTTTGCTCCCGTCAACATCGACGGGACAAATTACGTAGATGGCGGATTAATGATGAATCTTCCGGTTTCCACCCTTCGCAGAATATGCGACAAGGTTGTAGCTGTCAATGTAAGTCCCATCATGGCACAAGACTATAAAATGAATATTGTAAGCATTGCCATGCGTTCATTCCATTTCATGTTTCGTGCCAATACTTTCCCCGAAAGAGAAAAATGTGACTTGCTGATCGAACCCTACAATCTCTATGGATATAGCAATACAGAGTTGGAAAAAGCCGAGGAAATCTTTGAGCAAGGGTACAAAATAGCCAATGATCTGATCGACCAGACGCTGGCGGAAAAAGGGAAGATATGGAAATAACTACCTTTTTCTAGAAAACATTTATGATATGAAATAAAATCTACTCTATATGAACAACGAAAACAAAATGATTATCTATCAGGTGTTTACACGCCTGTTTGGAAACAATAACAATCATTGTGTCTACAATGGAGACATTACCGCCAACGGATGTGGCAAAATGGCTGATTTCACGCTCAAAGCACTTGGAGAAATCAAAAAGTTGGGTGCTACCCATATTTGGTATACAGGCATTATCGAACATGCTACACAAACAGACTACCGCCGCTACAACATAAGTCCCGACCACCCTGCTATTGTAAAAGGTAAAGCGGGGTCTCCCTACGCTATCAAAGATTATTATGACGTAGATCCGGATTTAGCAAACGATGTTCCAGGGCGAATGAAGGAATTTGAGAATCTGGTACATCGGACACACCGTTCAGGACTGAAAGTCATTATAGATTTTGTGCCCAACCATGTAGCACGCCAATATCACTCGGATGCACAACCGGACGGCACTACCGAACTGGGAGCAAACGATGATCCAAATTACTCCTTCAGCCCATACAATAATTTCTACTACATACCGCAGGCCGAATTGCGTGCCCAGTTTGACATGAAAGAGGGTGCAGCAGAACCCTACCACGAATATCCGGCCAAAGCAACAGGAAACAATCGTTTTGACGCTACTCCGAATATTAACGACTGGTACGAAACCATCAAGCTGAACTATGGGGTGGATTATCTGAATGGTGGTACATGCCACTTCTCGCCAACTCCGGATACGTGGATAAAGATGCTGGACATTCTCTTATTCTGGGCCTCAAAAGGTATTGACGGTTTCCGTTGTGATATGGCGGAAATGGTTCCTGTAGAATTTTGGGAATGGGCTATTCCACAAGTGAAAGAAGCATATCCGGAAATTATTTTTATCGCAGAGGTTTACAATCCCAACGAATACCGTAATTATCTGTTTCGTGGAAAATTTGATTATCTATATGATAAGGTCGGCCTATATGACACACTTCGTAATGTAGCTTGCGGTTATGAATCTGCAGCTTCTATCACTCACTGTTGGCAAAGTCTGAACGGAATAGAAAAGCAAATGCTGAACTTTCTGGAAAATCATGACGAGCAACGTATCGCTTCTGATTTCTTCGCCGGAGATCCGCGTAAAGGAATCCCTGCTCTGATAGTTTCCGCCTGCATGAATACCAATCCTATGATGATCTATTTCGGTCAGGAGTTCGGAGAACTGGGAATGGATAGCGAAGGTTTCAGCGGAAGAGACGGACGAACTACGATATTTGATTACTGGAGTGTGGATACGATCCGTCGCTGGCGCAATGGCGGTAAGTTTGATGGTAAAATGCTGACCGAAGAGCATAAACGTTTGCACAGCATTTATCAGAAAGTGCTGACTCTGTGCAATGAAGAGACAGCTATCGCAAAAGGAGTATTCTTCGACCTGATGTACGCCAATAAAAACGGATGGCGTTTTGATGAACATAAGCAATATACTTTTATGCGAAAGTATAAGAATGAGTTATTGTTCATTATTGTCAATTTCGACAGCCAACTGGTTGATATCGCAATCAATATACCTTCTCATGCGTTTGATTTCCTTCAGATACCACAAATGGAGAAGTATCAGGCCACAGACTTATTGACCGGTGCCAAAGAGGAAATCTGTTTATTACCTTATAAAGCCACTGAAATTTCTGTAGGCGCTTATAATGGAAAGATTCTAAAAATTACTTTCTGATAATGAAGAATGATGAATGAAGAATTGGCTGCGCTATCACACTGCAAAGTAATTCTTCATTCATCATTCTTCATTTTATATTTCCCCGCTGAAAACAAAAATTCTCGAAGGCTGTTTAGTTAGATAAATAATTACCTCAACAGCTCCTTATGAAAAGAATTAGTTTTTTGGCAGTCATATGGTTATTATCCGTATCTGCCTTCGCAATCTTACCACCCGGCAATGTACAGACTAACTTCAAAAAGATGTACCCCAAAGCCAACGGTGTAGCCTGGTCGCAAGACGATGGATACTATTGTGCAAACTTCGTAATGAATGGATTTACTAAAAGCGTCTGGTTCAATGCTCAAGCCCAATGGCAAATGACACAGACCGACCTTGTCAGTCTCGACCGGGTGACACCTACTGTATACAATGCATTTGTATCCGGTCCTTACGCCAGTTGGGTAGTAGATGATGTAACCATGGTGGAGTTTCCTAAATGGCAGGCAATCATTGTCATCAAAGTAGGACAAGATAACGTAGATATCAAATATCAGCTTTTCTATTCTCCACAAGGAAGGTTGCTGAAAACCCGCAATGTCAGTTACATGTACGACATTCTCGGACCGGGAACATTTTTATAAAGTAAAGAGGTTGTGTCAAAATGCTGGCACAACTTTTTTTTATGCGCAAAGCCCAGACTTTCCCAAGCCCGGGCTTTGTTATTACCTAATTTTTTTGTAACTTTAGGCATTACATTTTCGTTATGGCAAAGTTACATTTTCGTCCTTACATTCCCAACCAAACCGTTCTTTTTCCACAAAGAATTGATGAAAACATAGCTGCGAACGACCCTGTCCGCATCGTCAATGCAGTTGTTGATAATCTCAATCTTGATAATTTCAAGAAGCTTTATAAAGAAACTGGGCGCTCAGCCTATCATCCTAAGATGATGCTCAAGGTCATTATCTACGCTTACATGA
Organism: Bacteroides faecis; assembly: GCF_020091505.1. NCBI lineage: Bacteria > Pseudomonadati > Bacteroidota > Bacteroidia > Bacteroidales > Bacteroidaceae > Bacteroides > Bacteroides faecis. The sequence continues at coordinate 4,324,307 of NZ_CP081916.1, forward strand.
ACAATATCTATTCCTGCCGTAAAATCGAGAAGCTTCTTTTGCGTGACATCCATTATATCTGGCTTGCCGGTAATGAGCATCCGGATTTTATTACCATCAACCGTTTTCGTAACCGTGTAAAGGAGGAAATAAACAACGTATTCACGCAGTTGGTTCTTGTCCTTGCCGACAAAGGTTTCATCAGTCTTGACGTGGAGTATATCGACGGTACCAAGATCGAGTCCAAGACCAACAAATATACTTTTGTCTGGCGCAAGACAGTCGAAAGGAACCGTACAAGGTTGATGGATAAGATCCGCATCCTTCTGGAGCAGGTGGATGAAACCATTGCACAGGAGAACTCCGTAAAAGACACATCCGTGGAGTTCACTCCCTCCATGCTCTCGGGCATAGCGAATGAACTTAAAGAAGCCCTGGAACACCGGCCTGCAACAAAGGACAAGGAAGAAAAGAAAACCCTGCGGGAGAAAAAGAAACAGGTCAGGGAACTTGAAGGGTATCGTGACAAGCTGATGGAATACGACAATCACCTTGATGTCCTTGGAGAACGTAATTCCTATTCCAAGACCGATCCTGATGCCACATTCATGCGCATGAAAGAAGACGCCATGAGGAATGGGCAGACCAAACCCGGATATAATTTGCAAACAGGCACTGAAAACCAATTCATCATAGACTTCCGACTGTTTCCCAACCCTACCGATACGCTGACCCTCATTCCTTTTTTCCACTCCTTCCGGCACCGCTATAACCGCTTACCTGCTATCGGTGTGGCAGACTCCGGTTACGGCTCGGAAGAAAATTACCGGTTCATGCAGGAGAACGGGATAGAAGCCTTTGTCAAGTACAACTACTTCCATAAAGAACAGCGTCCCCGTTATACGTCCAACCCGTTCCATGCGGAAAGTCTCCATTACAATGCGGAAGGGGATTATTACGTTTGTCCGATGGGGCAGCACATGAACCGCATAGGAACCAAACGTGACAGAACGGTGAGCGGATACACCACCGAAAGTGCCCGGTATAAGGCACAAAGATGCGAGGGCTGTCCTTTGCGTGGAAGTTGTTTTAAAGCACGGGGGAACCGTATGATAGAAGTCAACCACCGGTTAAACCAATACAAACGACAAGCCCGGGAAAGGTTGCTCTCAAAAGAAGGAATCAGGCATAGAGGCAGGCGGTGTATAGAACCGGAAGCTGTTTTTGGACAAATGAAATACAACATGGCATACAGAAGGTTCCGGCATGTGGGAGAAGACAAGGTGACAATGGACTTTGCCTTCTTTGCCATAGCTTTTAATATCAAAAAGATGTGTGCAAAACTGAGAAAGGCAGGAAAGGGACTCATTACATTTGCTAAATCTATGCTTATTGGGCTATTTATAAACCGCTACAAGTGGAAGATAGCAACGTCTTACCAAATGAATCAGAAAAAAGCATCATAAGCAAAAGAAAATATAGCAGGACTGTAAAACGTAAAAAAAAGGTTGTGCCAACGTTTTGACACAACCTCATGTATTTATATATTTTTGTTCCGAATCAGTTTTTCGGTACCAGTTCCAGAAACATTGTGGTTGTCAGTAATACAGCCAGTCCGACACAAACCGTAATCAGAAGCCAGTTTATATATTTGGCTTTCGGTTTGGTGTCTGCATGAAGGTTGTTCAGAAAATACTCTCTGAAGAAAAGGTACAGACCCGGAATGGTGGCACTAGCCAAAAGAAAATCTTCGGGAATCTGGAAGAAATAAGTTTTGGACAACCCTATCAATGACCAGTGACAGAGGAAAAGTACCAGGAACATATTTACTTTGTAAGCAAAGAGCAATAATAAACCAATCGTAAATACAACTACGGAACAAGGCATCACCGGAGAAGTCATTTCCGGGAAAGAAAGTCCGCGTGCTAACGATACCATAGGATATATGAAAGGCATTGCCAACAAGACGTAGGACAATACGTCATATTTGTGCGTACGTTCGAAGGTGGTATATCCCGTAATGGCATCCCATACCCAAATGATGGCCATTACTCCCCAAAACATCGCCATTACTCCGTTATAGCTACGTTCTTCGCAATATATATAGTAATATACAATAGAAATCCATGAATAAAGTCCTATCATATAGAGCTTCATTCCCATCTTCACCCACGGACGTGGTTTCTTGATGAGTAATGCAGTCAGCACGATACCTATCAGAATGACAACTATTTGTAAAATCCAGGTAGCCGAATTATAATATGCTATTGTTCTCCAAAAAATCTCCATAAAAGTAGTTTATTAATGTCTTGTTAACGAAAAGGCTCTGCGTGGGAAAATAAACATTGGGAATGTTGCTCCTACTGCCAGCATAAAAATGACTGTACTTGCTACCAAAGAATTGGAGAAGAACATTTCCTGCATTTCTATATACTTGTCATGCATTTCCGGCTTATTCACTGTCTGCAGACACATGATAAGCGAGAAAACCATATTGTAGGCAAACTTTCCGGGAATCATCGGAAGCAATGCCGGAATATAAAGTACTGTCATCGGACAATAGACTTTCTTTCCCAGCCATAAGCTGCCGAAACCTATTACCAAACCACCAAATAAAGAAGCTGTAGCAATGTCTACGCCTAGGTAAGTCATCAGGCAGAAACGACACGCATGGCCTAATGCTGCCAATATCGCAATCATCTTGAAAGCACGCAAAGGAGGATCGGAGATTGCGCCGAATCCGATACCTGCTATTGCTGCAAAGAAACCGTCAGAAAGAATATCAAGTGCTACCATATTAAATTAAACTGTTTTTTACCATTAATAATGTAAAGGAAAGGCCGATAGCTATACTGACAATAAGCAAAGAAGCTTCTGTCAAACGGGCAAATCCTGTCAGAACATATCCCTCGACGACATCAATGACTCCATTGATCAAAGGAACACCGGGTACGAGATATAGTACACTGGTTGCCAGAGCTATTTCGGAAGTTGTATCAAAAATCAAAGCGGTAGAAGCACATAAGGATGCGACGAAAGCTGAGACAATGAATATAATATAATGATTCATTTTCTTCTTTTGCATCTGTTGTTTCAGGTATAATCCCGTAAGAGTGGCAGAAAAAACAATTCCCATTGAAATCAGGTCTCCTCCAAACAGTTTACAGAATGATGCATTGGCAAAACCGACCAATATCAGGACAAAAAGAGGATGCATCATCGGAGCGGAAATAATCTTTTTGTATTTCTCTTTCAGTTCTTCCAGCGACAAATGATGATCCACTGCTTCCCAGCTGAGGGCGCTTAATTCTGAATTATGTTCGAAACTGATAGGATGTGCAGGGATATCTATTACTTCATTGCAAGCTTCGTTCGTTTCCTTGTCGATGATTGTAAGAATAATATTCTTATGAAATACTCCCAGTTTAACATCTAAGCCAAAGGCTTCTCCCAGACGCTTGGAGTTGCGTACAACGCGTGATGTATGCACTCCCGCTCCCATTAGATGAGCTGAATATTCTGCTATGAATTTACCTATAGATAATAAAGATTCGCTTGTCTTCATGTATGTGAATTTTTTAAATCGGCTGCAAAAGTACAAAAAAGAGTAGTAGCAAGCACCTAAATCCTGCATATTTTCAGAAAGAAAATACTTAATCGCTGATTTTCTTCATCGGTAAAGAAGACAGAATACGAAATTTAAATACCTTTGCGAACATAAAAATAAGAAACTCATGAACAACCAATTTACATATCCGAAAGAGAAAATACGTTTTGCCATATTGACCTTTTTCTTTGCTCAGGGACTATGCATGGCAAGTTGGGCAAGCCGTATTCCTGACTTTAAGGATGTTTTTGCAGCCAATTACGCTTTTTATTGGGGACTGATTCTATTTATGATTCCTGTAGGGAAGTTCGTGGCCATTCCTTTGGCAGGATATCTCGTCTCCAGGCTAGGTAGCCGTACGATGGTACAAGTCAGCATTCTTGGTTATGCTATTTCTTTGCTTTGTGTGGGACTGGCTCATGAGGTTTATTTGCTGGGTTTCCTGCTATTTGGTTTCGGTGTCTTCTGGAATTTATGCGATATATCATTCAATACGCAAGGCATTGAAGTGGAACGTTTGTATGGCAAAACAATTATGGCTACTTTTCACGGAGGATGGAGCTTGGGAGCCTGTACCGGCGCATTGATCGGTTTTGTTATGATATGGTTGGGAGTTGCTCCCGTCTGGCATTATATGCTGATATCTGCTATCATTCTTCTTATTGTATTGGCGGGGCGAAAATATCTACAGGAAGCAACCTTGCGAGAGGATGAGGAGTCACTTCCAAACTCCGGAACAGCTTCTCAGGTCGAAGTGGAAACGCCCAATGTGTTCCGTCTGCTATTTCGGAAGCCGGAAATACTCCTTCTCCAACTAGGGCTGGTAGGATTATTCGCATTGATAGTAGAAAGCGCTATGTTCGACTGGAGTGCCGTATATTTTGAATCGGTAGTCAATGTCCCTAAATCATTGCAGATCGGCTTTCTGGTATTTATGGTAATGATGGCGGCAGGACGCTTCCTGACCAATTACGCATATCAGCTTTGGGGAAAGAAGAAGGTATTGCAATTGGCAGGCAGCCTTATTTGTATCGGCTTCTTTATTTCCGCTTTACTGGGCAATACTTTTGATTCAATGGTCATGAAAGTCATTATCAATTCATTAGGCTTTATGCTTGTCGGATTGGGAATTTCGTGTATCGTACCTACTTTATACAGCTTTGTGGGAGCTAAATCAAAAACGCCTGTTAGCATTGCACTTACTATTCTGTCGAGCATCAGTTTTATAGGCTCACTGATTGCACCGTTGCTTATCGGTGCAATAACACAAGCTTTTGATATTCGTATAGCCTATATGATAATTGGTGTATTGGGTGGTTGCATTGTGTTGATTGTGAGTTTTAGTAAGGGCTTCGATATTCGAAAAGAATACATATGATAAGATAAATATAAAAACGCAGTCTCTCACAATACTTGATCACTCAAGCCATTGTGAAAGACTGCGTCAATCCTTTTACTAACCTTAACTAACCTAACTTCTATCTAATCTAACTACAAAATGTTCGAAAAATCTTTTATACTACTAGCAATTCTATCCTTTAAATTCTGGTTATCGACCAGTGAAAAATCGCAGGTAACATCTGCCGGAGCCAGCAATACTGCTTTGGCTTCTTCTGCATCTGCTATTTGTTCCGGATGCTCCATGAAATAAGTTTCCCATTGGGAAACTGCTTCCGGTGTTACACCCAGCGCATAATTGATGAAATCATCATCCGTCAAAAAATCCTTTACCTTAGAGCACATATTGCATCCTTTTTAAGCGTTTACATAAATAGGACGCTGTTACCCTGTACATGTACTCAACTAATTATCCTTTTTACTAAAATTAACTTGCCAGACTACGCAGCTTTGTCAATCCGCGATACATCAGGTTGCGTACAGACTGATAATTCATATTCATAATCTCGCAAATATCTTCGTATTTCTTCTCTTCTATATAATATAACGTAAGTGCTTCACGCTGACGAGGAGAAAGTTGGTCTAGTAAACGCTTCACCAACGAAAACTCATTTTGGCGTTGTTCTTCTTCCATATAATCATCTTCTACATCTGTGGGTGCTATTGCATTCACTTCTTCTGCAGTTGTATCAGACATATACATACGTTTGCGAAGTTCATCGCATAACTTGTTTTTTAATGAAATAAATAAATAAGACTTCAAGTTATCAATAGTTCCTAATTCATCCTTTTTGGTGTAGAGCTTTACGAAAATATCGTGAATGCAATCTTTCAGCAACTCCTTATCAATGGTCAACTTCAATCCGTAATTAAAAAGAATGTTGATGTGCAAATCATATAGCTGCGAAAAAGCTGCCATATTTCCCGCTTGGAAAGAAGCGAGTAAAGTTTCGGTTGAATTATTAGTCTGTTCCATCATAGCATTAATTCGATTGATTTGATGTTGCAAAGCTAAGCAGTCTTGACCTCAACTACAGGTAAAATCTGGTTTGTAGGTTGAAAAAATAAGTATCATGTTTTATAACACTCTTTTGTTAGAAATTACCTATAAAATAGAAAAATCCCGTTGATGACTGATCAACGGGATTTTTTGTTTTAAAGTTTATGGAACCAATAAATTCCTTCTTTCTTATCTGGTACTTTTAATGTGTATACATCGTTGATTTTAAGTAATTTATCAATCATAGTTACCTTCCCGGAACTGGGGTGAATATACTTTAGACTATACTTTCCGGACGATAATTGAACAGGAATTTCTGTTCCGGACTTGGAATAAATGATACTTCCAATATCAGATTTTACTATTCTCTTATAATCATCAGTATTGGTTTCTTCCACTTCCATGATTGCTGCATCTTTCAGGAAAGCTTTATCTGTGCACGGAATTACAGGACATGAACCGCCGGCCATGAGTACAGCCCACCCCATCGCCGGATAATTCTGTGCATAAAAGGTAACAGCTTTCTCCGGAAATTTCTGACGATATTCATAGACAGCCTTGTAGGCTTCAGTGAAAGTGATTTTTCCGACTTTCATTTTACGCATATGTTGGCGGGGAGCCATATTCTTCCCTCCTTCCGGTGCAAAGATGCCATCCGTTTTATAATGCCAGTACCGGATATCAATAATATCTACTACAGCGGCACGCTTCGGATCGGCAAGAATAGCATCCTGTACATCTTTCGTTGTGCTCAATGCTACTTTGGCTTTCTTGCCGCTTTCAGCTTCCCATTCGGCAATCACATCCAACCAAAACTGTACAAAGTGCAGCGGACCTGTAAATTCGGCACTTGTCAACTGAATGACATTTGGATTATCCGCAAAATTATTCAGGCACTGACGGATATATTGTCTGTGTAACTCGCGGCGAACCGGATGAGTGATATCATAAAACATATCTGCAACAAAAATTCGTTTGTCTCCGGCAAACGGAGCGGGTTCCGGAAATCCGGTCTGATTAATATTGTTACTACTCCTCCACGGGCAATCTACCCAGTGTGCACCTGCTTCCAGAATATTGTGCTGGAAATAGTTTTCATAGAATAGCAGCAGTCCTTCTTTGTTTCCTTTTTCTGCAAACTCTTTCAGGCGTGACCAATACCATGCATTAGGACGATTCAGATCATATTTGCTCAATCCTTCCCAAGCTGTACCTTGACCACTACGTCCGAAAGGCTGTTCGTAGAAAGGTCCCCATACATCTCCGTCACGGCGGCGGACACGTTCGTGATCATCCCGGCGACGGTCATACCAAAGTCCATAGTTCTGATCAAATACCAATATATTCTTTTGCTTCATAAAGTCGATTACGGAATCAATGCGGTCTGTCAGTCCTAACCCTTCACGTCCCGGAACGAAGCGGGTGATGGCAGGACTTGCCTTTTTCAGAAAATTGGTTTTAAGTTTTCCATTCCACCAAGGGGTAGTGTGGCTACCTCCTACCAGCAAAGCACCGTCCATCTGGATACGTCCGTCTACAATAGTCACTCCGGACTGTACCGATGTCTTCTTATTCGAAATTATTTTCTTCTCTTTGATATCATCGATTGATTTCAGTCCGGTCGTAGCTGTCGAAGAAGCAAATGCTCCTTGTTCAATCCACTGCTCCAGTGTCAGACGGGGATTATAAGCCTCTTTAGCCAATTCCATAGCAACTTCAACAGTCGGGCTACTTGTTGCACTTGTATTTCGAGGCAGGATACGGGCACGTTCTGCACATTTCTTTTGCAAACGCTCCTCTAACTGAGCATAGAAAATACTACGGGGCTGCACATGATTATTCGATTGAGCCCATTCACCGTCGCCGGAGAATTGTGCCCAGCAACCGTATGCACGGTTCATTGCATCTTTTGCCGGAGTGTAACACTCTATTTCAGCAGCAGTACATTGCCAGAACAGACTATTGGCCGTATTCCATCCAGCTCCGTTCTTATCCTGTCCCAGATTCTTGAAACTCAGATTATGGCCGTCTATATTGACCACATCAAACAACAAGCCACATGCCCATGCGTCAATTGAGCCACTGAAGTTTAATGATTCATACGAGTCACATTGCACAAAAGCATTAGGTCCGGCAGCACAATATCCGGCAGCGAAGTCATGAATGCCATGTTCAGAATAGCAACGCTGGAAGAGCGTCTGCTGCCCCAAAGTATAGAAAGTGCAGCGGCGCATTCCTCCAATTTCAGAAACAGGTTCCCGTGAGATACAATCCTCAACCGTGATTTGGGAGCCGGTACGTTGAACGATGACGGCACTTCCTGCGAAATGCTTGAAATTTACTCTGCGTACCCAGCAGTCTTCTGCATCTTCAATTGAAATTCCTGTCCAGCAGTGATCCTCATCCTTTGGATAACGTTTATCGTAGTCGGAAATCAAGGTCATGTTCTCTACACCACAATTCCGGATACGTCCGTTCCATTGATAAACGGTGACAGTAGAAGTACCATATGTAGCATTTAATGCTACTGTTAGCGGAGCATCCAGTGTTATCTGATTACCGTTTACTTCTGTCACAGTTCTGTCCCAAGAGAGATCCATATCTCCTTCTTTCCATCCCAAAGCACCGATCCCTCCTCCGAAAATATCGCATCCTAATGAAGCAATCCAATCTTTTTCGGAGGGACGGTTCACCATTACCCGATCTCCCTTTCTCAAAGAAGTACCCGAAGCGACTTCCAATGTTCTTGCATTTACGGGAACATATTTCGAGAGAACCTGTAATGTATCCAGTGTATTCAGATCATCTGTCCCTTCCATATAGATTAGGGCACCTCTGTTCACCCCCTTTTTAAGCAGTATCGTTTTCTCTTTATTCACTCCTCGCAATACGATGCCGGAGGCAGCTATACGAAGACTTTCGGATAATGAAAATTCTCCCTGATCCAATAAAACGGCTCCTCTGAAACCGGAAGCATCAGGAACCAATGAGGCGACATAGTCAATAGCACGTTGAATACGTGCTGTATTATCTCCCGCTGTCCAAGATACAAACACGGTATTGCGAACATCTGGAATATCCTGTTCGGAACTCTTGTAACCGCAGTATGAGAAATCAAGAATCCGGTTTCCCTGTTCATCATCCAGGTATGTGATCCGGTCATCCTTAACCTGCAAAGCAAAGGTTTGCGCATATCCCTGCACAAACCCTAGACTCAGTAATCCTAAAAGGATAGTTCTTAATTGCATATTCATTACAATAAACTTTGTTTTCTATTTATTCAATCCTGAAAGATCATTTACCTATACGGTTAAAACAAACTTTTCCGTTTGGATAATGTATCGTAGTTGTTCTTCAGATCTGTCCAGTCCACTTTCTTCTTCGTATCTATACCGTTGATATATTTTTCGATATTGGTATAGCCGTCTCCATTACAGTCCTTCACAGCATCAGTCGGATCATTCGGGTTCAATCCGTTGGCAATTTCCCACGCATCCGGCATACCGTCACCATCCGAATCAAGGTAGGCTTCTCCTTTATATTCAGGAAGTCCGCCTACTTGACGGATGTCGGTGATAATACCTTGCTTGTAAGAGTCTGCCGGCAAACGTCTTTTCACATAAGGAGAAACAAACTCCGGAGCATCTTTCACATAAATAGCTTTTCCTGTCCGTACAGTCTTGATGACACGTGTATCTACTGCATCCCGTTTCGGGAAAGTAGCACCTACATTATCCAATACAAAGTTGTAGGCCTTTTGGGTATCCATGATCGTTACAGGTGACATTTTGAAGGGTTCGTCCACCCTGATTTGCGGTAAGAACTTTTCAGCATCAACTTCATTGGCAAGCTGAACTCCGCCATCCCAGTTATCTTTCGTCACTTGGGCATTGCCATGAATAATGTTTCCGTTAACATAAGCTTTTCCGAAAGAGAGAGGTCTGCTCTTGTCACGCCCTGCTTCCGGTTTCAAAATACGATAAGAAATAGGTTTTCCCAGTGGAGTAATCGGCCCGGGCTTAAAGTAATTATTGATCATATTATATAAACTATTATGATCACCTCCATCTACCGAGCGATTCCACCAGTTGAAAACAACATTATTAACGAAATTGAAGTCACCGTCCATACCTACCGAACTGTTACGGCTGATGTTGGAAGCGAAAAGGTTACGGCAAAACATACTATTGTGCCCTCCGATAGTAGCACCAAAAGCATGATTATACGTATTCAATGCCTCTGAGAATACTGAATTCTGAATGGTAATATTTACAGTAGGTAATTTCAGTCCGTGCCCACTCTCATCCCGGTTGTAGACATGGCGGTAAATAGACATATTTTCATCTAATCCCCAACTTGCCGAGCAATGGTCTACTATAATGTTGCCGACTGCATTTCCTCCTACTGCATCGTCACGGAAAGCAACATCCTGTGCACCACGGCGGAAACGCATATGACGAATCACTACATCATGTGTATCGATTAGAAAAGAATTCCCGGTAATACAAATACCATCTCCCGGGGCAGTTTGACCGGCAATCGTTACATAAGGAGCACGTACACTGATCGGACTCTTCAAGTGAATGATGCCTGATACATTAAAGACAATGGTCCGGGCACCGCCGGTTTCACAGGCTTCGCGGAAGGTACCGGGACCGGAATCTTCCAAAGAAGTAACCACAATTACCTTGCCTCCACGACCGCCGGGAGTATACATCCCACCACCTTCGGCACCGGGGAAAGCCGGAATATTACTTTTTATCAAATCTTCCGGTTTGGAAGCCCAAGGTTTGTAAGGACGTCCTTTTTGTGCTTCTTCTAAAACTGTCGGCAAGGCTTTTTCCCATGCCGCGTTTGATTTTTGTTCGAACTCCGCTTCTTGTTTTGCTCCTCTTTCTTTTGCCGAGTCGGGGATTACTGGATATTGAGCTGCCACAGGTAGTACGCAGGCAACCAACATCCATGCTGATAATACTTTCTTAATCTTGTTCATTCTTTCGAATCTTAATAGGTTTTTAAAAAAGACGATTAAGAAAGAATTTTGTAATCGGTATTTCTATCCTTTCCGCCATTCGTTCATATATTCACGGGGAGTCTGATTATATTTCTTACGGAAACACTTGCTATAGTAGCCCGAATCTTTGAACCCGACAGCAAACGCCACTTCCGAAACACTCAAATCCGTATTTTTAATCAGTTCGACAGACTTATTTAACCGAATCTCCTTTACCAGGTCGACAGGTGCCAGTCCGGTAAGGCTTTTCAGTTTTTTAAAGAATGCCGAACGGCTCAAACCAATGCCGGAAGCAATCGTATCAATATTGAAATCACTGTCGTCCATGTTTTCTTCAATTACCTGATGTATCTTTTCAAGGAACTGCACATCTTTTTTTACCAAATATTGTTCGTAGCTGTCTTCTTCCGTTGTCGTCTGGTTTTCCATCTGCTGACGGATACGTTCGCGGAACAGTTTCCGTTCGCCGAGCAACTGTTCGATCCGTGCCAGCAGATATTCTTTGCTGAATGGTTTGGTTATATAGGCATTCGCCCCCAAAGTAATAGCTTTGGTCTTGGCTCCTTCATCGTTTTTGGCAGTCAGAATAATAACAGGAATATGACTGATCTGGAAATCTTTCCGGATGGATTGTAACATTTCCAGTCCGTCCATTTCCGGCATCATCTGATCAGTCACAACGATGTCCGGATGATACAGATGTACTTTCTTCAAGCCTTCCACTCCATTATTGGCTATGTAGATATTGAATTTATCTTCTAATTGCAGTTTTATCAGTTGGCAAAGGTCTTTATTATCTTCTACCAGCAGAAGAGTCGGTAGTGAAGTATCAATTTCCAATTCTTCTTCCGGTTCCTTTTCCTGGACAATTTCCATATCCTTGCCTGTGGCAGCAGGAGTACTCTGTGTATCACCGACGTAAAAGTCTACTTCAGATGGACGATAATGATCCTTGTCCAACAATAATTCTACTGTAAACACAGCCCCCTGCCCTTCCGGACTTTCGGCATGGATTAAGCCGTGATGCAGGTTTACTATTTCCTTGGAAAGTGCCAACCCAATGCCTGTACCCTGATAATAAGGATTCTTTGCATTTTCTCCTTGCGAAAAGCGTTCGAAAATCTCAGTCAGTTTACTTTGTGGAATGCCGACGCCATTATCTTCTACCCTTACATAACATGATTTCCCGTCATCTGTCAATCCGGTAGTTACATAAATACTTCCACCGGAAGGAGTAAATTTGAACGCGTTCGATATGACATTACGGATAACAATGCTCAGTTTGTCTTTATCCGCCCATACCATGATCGGTTCGTCCGGTAACTGGAAAGTGAAGCTGATTTCATTTTCCTCCGAAAGTACTCGGAATTCTTTCTGGAAAGAAGCTATCATTTCATTGAAGTCGATCAATGATACATGCAAGCGCATCTTGCCATTCTGAATCTTACGGAAATCAAGAATCTGATTGACTAGTTGTAGCATCTGATTCGTATTCTTTTCCATCAGTTCCACATATTGCAGACCTTTCGGAGACAATTCTTCCCGCTCCTTCAATTCTTGTATCGGGCCTTTTATCAGTGTCAAAGGAGTACGAAGCTCGTGAGAGATATTAGTAAAGAACTTAATTTTCACTTCCGAGACTCTCTGCTCAATATAAATGTCATTCTTCATCTTAATCATGAAGAAAGCCAGTCGCAAACCGAAATAGAGTGCGGCAATACCCAAAATGACATAGATAAGAGTTGCCCACCAACTCAGCCACCATGGTGGGAGAATGGTGATTGCCAGCGTGCACGTAGAAACGAGTTCAGGATTTGCTTCATCCATCGTTTCAACACGGAACACATAATCTCCGGGAGGTACATTTGTATAAGAGGCAATGCGGTTTTTGCCGTTATAATGCCATTCTTTCTCGTATCCTTCGAGTATGTAGCGATAAGATACCCGATTTTGGTTATAGAAATTTAATGCGGCAAATTCTATCGTGAACATAGACTGATTGTACTTCAATTGAAGCGCATCGGTGTATGTGATAGATTCTTGAATCGGGCAGTCATTCAAACTACGCAGATCGCGGTTGGATACTTTAAAGTCTACAATACGCGTATCATAGTTGGTATGTTGTGTTTCCAGTTTATCAGGAGAGAATGTCAAAATTCCCTGTCGTGAACCAAGCCACAAATCTCCATTCAATGCACGTAACGCACTGCCTTCTTCTAACTCAACATTCAGGAAACCGTCGTATTTGTCGTAGTTACGGAACTGCTCTGTTGCTTTATTAAAGCAAGACAAACCGATCTCGGTAGTAAACCATAAATTCCCGTTTTTATCTTCAACGATGGATTTGACTACGTCATTATTCATCCCTTCACGCATGCCATAAGATTTGAAGATCGGCTCATGTTTCTCTTTATCATAACGGACCAGCTTATTCAAACCGCCTCCGAACACGCTCACCCAAATTTGTGAGTCAGAGTCTTTGTATAATACATAAATATCATTGTCAGCTACATTGGAACGGTCGCTAACTTGCCGGAAGGTTTCAAACTGAATTTCTTCGGGAGTTGTAAAGTGTCCGTCAAAGGACATCAGACCATCCATCGTTCCTACCCAAATACGCCCGTCTTCACCTTCCGTCATCGTGCGGACTTCCATGTACAGACCATAAGCGGGATATTGTTTCAGTCCATTGTATTTATGCTTGAAAACAATCGCTCCGTTTTCTTTGGAAATCAGATTCAGACCTCCGCCCAACAAACCGACCCAGATACGTTCCTGACTATCCTGATAAGTGAAATACACATCATTGTTACTGATAGAATTCGGATTCTTAGGATCATTTTTATAGCGGGTAAAGCGCAGACCGTGCGGTGAGTTCATATCCGGTTCGGCTTTGACAAGCCCGTTTCCTTTGGTAGAAAACCACAGGTTCCCTCCTTTATCCTCCATAATATGATACACGGCACCTACCAGATAGTTCTTATCAGTAAAAACCTGTTTTATCTGTCCATTGCTATCCAAGCGGTACAGTGCCTGCCAACGAGTACCCACCCAGATATCCCCATTCTTAGCCTGATAAAGCGCACGTATTCCCTGATTCCATGAAGTCGCTTTTTCTGTGCCAACGGGAACAGGAGAAACTTCTGTCAGTAACTGGAATTGCTTTTTGGGAAAATTGACTTTATACACTCCGCTACTTGTAGAAGCTAACCAAAGAATCTCATCCTTATCCAACAATAGATGGAAGAAAAGCTGATCGGGAAGATCGTCGGAAAAAGGTTTCAATTGATTAATGCGGATCATTTCCAGTTTCTCTCTGTCAAAGAGCAGGATTTCTCCTCCGGGAGTGAGGAAGAACATACCTTGTTCACCGGCATCCTGTTTTTCAAAGTTACCGATAGCATTCTGGTTAGGGAAAGCAAAACGGTGATTACTTTTGTTCAAAGGATCATAATATGTCAAAGCCTGATTGCCTTCCTGAAACCATATTTTATCATACTTGTCATTGAATATCATCCCTACTTTTTTTCCTGCAATGGAGAATGGAAGTTTCGTCAACTGTTTGTAACCGATGTTGTACTCGTATGCACCGTCTACAGTAGTAATATACATTAATCCCGATTCTGTGACCAATATATTGGAAATCGACTGTTTGATATCCGGTATTTCGTAGCGGTTGACGACTCCATTTTGTGGATCGACACTATAAATATGCCCGTTCTTATCTCCCAGCCACAGAAATTTGGAATTGTACGAAGCACAAGTGAACTGATCCGGGTTGGCAGATACTTTTTTCTGAATAAAGTCGACAGGTTTATCTTTCAGAGCTTCGCCTTTCCGCAGTGAAAGAATCTGATAATCCATACCGATCCAATTGATAAACTCGGCTGTTTCGCAAAATACATTATGCTTTAGACGTAAATCGTAGACGTTGACATTGGGACGCGAATCGTGCAGTTGCTTCATGGTGATTTTACCGTTTGAATCTGTATTTGCACGCAACAGGCTCTTATCTTTGGTCAGCAGCAACACGTCTCCGTCTTCTGTTGTCTGAATTTTGATAATCTGGATGTTTTCAGAATATTCTTTTACGTCATCATACACTGCATGAAAACTCTCATGTTTCTTATCAAACAAATAGAGTTTGCGGTCAATAGTCTTGATCCACAAGAATCCATTCCTGTCTTCTACAATACGTTGAATTTTACGGGGAGGAATATCTGCGGAATAGAATCCGTCATGATTATCATAGGAACGGAATTTGGTACCATCGAAACTGCATAATCCGTACCAAGTGCCGAACCATACAAATCCATCTTGCCCTTTTAATGTACAATTGACGATATTATTGGGTAAGCCTCGTTCGGCTGTATAATGTTCTACAATCATGTTAGGGTAGGCAGAAGCACAGATTCTCGTAATCAAGAGAAAAAGAAATATCAAAAAGAAGTGTCTCTTCATTGTATATCGTATTAGTGGAAATGGATCTTGCATCAAAGATACTATTTTTCGAATAAAATTCAAATAAGCAGGTAATAAACTAGATTAGCTATTAACTAATCTAACTTGGTTAATAGCTAATCTCTGTCATTCAAGACGACCGGAGGTTCTTGAACAGACTTATTTTTCTATTCCAAATTCAGTCTGTTGCCGCTCCACTTCATCCAGCACTCTCTGCCGTTCTTCCTCTGTCAGTTGTACCTTACCTTTGGTTGTATCTTTGGATAAACCGGTTTTCGGAGTTGATGAAGATGTTTCCTGACTGGTACAGTATTTTTCATCGTAGCAAAAAGGAAGTTCTGCAGGAACGCTTTCAAATTCCAGTTCAGCAGCAGTCGGAGCCTGTGTTCCTTCAAATTGTACATGAGCTTTTACTTTAATCTTCCCGGCTTTTCGTGTAGAGCGAACCAACAGAGGAGCTGAACCAAATTCTATGGCACGGGGATTGGCACCAATCGTAGCGTCGCCAATGATTTGCCCTTCACCTTCTACCGTGAATACGATATTTTCTTTTGCCAGACGACGTACGTTGCCACTATCATCCGTTACTTCGGCAACTATCACAATGAAATCCGAACCGTCTGCTACTAGATTAACTTTTTGAGTATCCGCATAGAGGCGAAGTTTGGTAGACCGGCGGGAAGGCATTTTCTTTTGTGTGCATACTACTTTACCGTTAATGATACCTTCGGCAACCATATTAACTTTCTGCCAGTTCTTTTGTGTATAGCTATATCCGCGTGCTTCCCAGAAATCCCATACATTTTCAAAGACAACAGGAGCATTCGGCATATGCCCTTTGGCATGTACTACAGGTTGGGTCCATGATTTTGTTCCGTCATAAATAGAAAGACGGATCGAGTCGCAGTTGCTGAATATCACTACATCTTTGTCAGAAAACTGTGACATTTCGTGAGCGATGAATACCATTGGACCACATTCTGCCAACGGATGCCGAAGGCTGGCGGGTGATTGGCTACGGAACATTTCGTAAGCATATTTCTTTTGGCGGAAGGCATCGTATATCCCTCCCCAATAAGGATCAGGATGATAGCCACGCTGATGATCGAACGGATGCCATTGTGTACCACCGATAAACTGGCCGGTAGTACGGTACATCTCATCATAACTTTTAGCTAGGGAAAGTGCCTGTATCAGCAGCGGACGTTCGCCCCAACTACGGCTTGCACGGTTATTGTTGTTATGGGCGTACCAATCGTCCACATTTTCTCCAAATTCACGGGTAAAGATACATTGTTCCGGTTTATCTGCCTTTTCATCGTCTCCCGGCCAACCGTAAACGACATCGTAATGCTCCTTCACACCAGCTGAATGTACATCGGCAGCAGCCACGGGACGTCCCGGATAAGGAAATTCTTCTTTGGTTATTTCGAGCGCTTTCAAGGCAAAATCGAGTGGATAGCGGGTTTCATTCAGAATAGGTTCCCACATCAAGACAGACGGGTGATTACGGTCACGACGGATCATTTCGCGGGTATTTTGATGAACCAATTCTCCGAATTTCACATCCTTGTTCCAGTATTGCCATCCCGGAGTAGCTACGATAACGAACATTCCGAGTTCATCGCAGGCATCCATAAAGGAAGGATCTTGGGGGTAGTGTGCCACCCGAATAATAGTGCAACCGGCATCTCGCAGACGTTTAGCATCCCGCCATTGCTGAGAATTAGGCAGAGCATTGCCTACATAAGCGAAGTCCTGATGGCGGTTGGCTCCTACCAGCTGAACGAAAGGTTTTCCGTTCAGCCAAAAACCATCTTTGCCACGAAATTCCGCCAAACGGATACCGATACGTGTAATGCCTCCATCAATAGACTGATTGCCCTTTTTAATGCGCGACTGGACTTTATATAAATAAGGTGCATCCGGTGACCAAAGCTTAGGGCTTTTTACCTCTATCTGTTGCCGGATTATTTTCTTTTCTCCCGATTTCAGAGAAAGTTTGCCGGAAGTTCGTTTAATTACCTTTCCATCAGCATCTGTCAGGGTTGTTTCTACAGTAACGGTTTCGGTATGTTGATTATCATTTTGCAATTCTGTATTTACGTAGACTTGTGCACTCTTTTCGCTGATCTTGTCGAAATGAACAAATACTCCGCCTCCTGCAACGGTTTGGGAGTCAAGTGGATCGGTAATGGATACCGGCGATTTGGCTATCATCCACACATCACGGTAGATGCCGCCATGATAGGCGAAATCCAAGGTGTATTGGGGTTTACCGGGAGGAAAGGATTTGTCATTGCTATTGTCGACGAAAATGGCAAGCAGACAAGAATCTCCTGCTTGTATACCATTGGTTGTCAGATCCAAAGTAAAAGGGAGATAACCACCAACATGCTCTTGAATACGCTTTCCATTCAGGTAAAGAACTTGTTTTCCCATAGCTGCCTCAAAATGGATCAGTACCCGTTTACCTTTGGTTTCTGCAGGGAGTACGAAATGTTTGCGATACCAGGCGGGGCCTTGATAATTGCGGCATCCGCTAGCTTCGGCAGGCATCAACTCTACCGTATGAGGAGTGGAAACAATCGTCCACGAACGGTCGTCAAAGTCGACGGATTCCGCGCCATGAATGTCTCCTTTGAAAAATCTCCATCCCGGATTGAAATTATACACTTGTCGCCCGCTACCGGGAAGCTGGATGAATCCGGCAACCGATGTTTCGGGACGGTAGGTTTCTGTTGCCTGTCCTTTCTCTATCAGTGAGAATAGCAACAGAAAAGCTGATAAAATTGGAAACAGTTTTTTATTCATAATTTAATTGTTTATCTATGTTTAAAGGCACAGATTTCACGGTTTTACTTCGCGTAATCATATTCTGGAAATCGCAGCCCTGTTTTTTCTATTTCTCAATCATTATAATGATATCTTTCTTTCTACTTTCCGGTGATACTTTCAGTTCTGTCACTTTTCCATCCTTTAAGGTTGCTTCTACTGTCGTTTCACCCGGTGCATAAAGTTTGAAATGTATATCCCATTCTTTGGGCCATGCGGGGAAAAGGAGTATTTGATTACCGTTAGTCTGTAATAGCATTTCTTGAAGTCCTATCATACCGCTACCTCCCCAGTTGTGATCGGGTGTCCAGTCATATCCCGGTCCCCAAAAGGCAGGAAAGCGATGTGGCCCGTTTGAGAGTTTGGCGAGAGATAGCCTTTTGGCTTCTTCGGTCAATCCCAGACAGGCTGCCCAAATATTATCTTGTTTCCATCCGATATGAGAGCGAAAGTTAATAGCCTCCGGATCATAGAAATAAGTATTGCGGGCTAATTCCAGATTCTCTTTTCCTACTCCATAAATGCGCCAGGGAAATACGGGATACAGTTGCGGAGTCTCTATGTTGTTGATTCGTTCCCAGCTTACAGCAGGAGAAATCGTTTGTTTCAGTTCGGGAGGTGCTGTGGGATTCAAGGAATCCTTGACCTCTATGTATCGCAATGGAATTGGAGGAATTGTTTTCAGCATTTCATTTTTCTTTCCATAGTTTTCCAGTACGGTCCGCAAAGCGGCGATTGTACTGCTGGCATTGTTGGTCATCTTATACGTTTCGCAGGCAGAACCCGGAAACAGGATCAGATGTCCGTTGCCGTCCAACGCTTTCCGTCCTCGACGGGAAGCAAGCTGCCGATAATGTTCATCGAAAAATGTCAGCGAACTTTCAATTAAGGGTAAATACGGGGTAATGTCTGCATTTGCATAATTTTTGGTTTCCAGTATCATTTGGCAAAATTCAAGTATGGTATCCCACTCATACTCTAACCAAGCATTATATTCCAATCCCTTGTCAAACCATTCCGGACGTTTGAAGCCATACTCCGCAGGATTGGGCAAGCCAAAGTTTTCTATTTGTTCGCAGAAACATGCTCCGTCATGCTGCCAATACACTTGGCTACGAAGTTCTGCATTTTTTAGTATCCGGTTGTAAAAATTGAATTGGGAGGGCATCATATCGAAGTCTCCGCTTTTTAACATCGGCCAGTATACAAGTCGCTGATTCTGTGCTGTCATCGTACCTCCTCCCCATTTCCGGTAATCAGGGGTGAATGCCTGTTTATCGTCTATATGGCAAGGATCGAAGGTGAATAATCCACCGTTGAACTTGGTAGGGACACTGCCGTAGGCATTGCAGCCCAGCATATAGCGGAAAAGAGTGTAGTTTCGGGTGATTTCTTCTACATCGTTGCCATCCTTATTTTCTGCTTCTCCGATTGCTTCAATAAAGCTGCGTTGCCAGAAGGAGTTCCACCATGCGCGGGTCTGCTTTTTGTCTTGTGATACAATTTTTGATGATATCTTTCCCTGTGGGGCAATCCTTTGCAAAGTAGTTTTTAAGCCTTGTTCCCATTGATCGACCGTTTCCGTCTGGTCTGTGTGCAGAACGATGCAAAATTGTTCTTTCCGAGAAGCCTTTGAAGAGTGGAAGTTCCAAGCACGGTAATCTGTACCGGCATAGATACTGTCTGTTGTATCCGTAAATTCCAAATTATTTCCAAAAAGATAACCACCGAAAGTTAGGTCCTTTAAAGGATTCATCATTTGAGATTCCACATTTTCCATTCCTTGTTGGGCCACAGCAATGTCAAAAACGGTTTGTTCGGGATTCCGGTGATAGAATAGAAGCAAGTTTCTCTCTTCCGTCATTCCGGGTAATTCCTTTTTGGAAGATAAAGAAACAAAGTCGGCGTTGGTAACAGTTCCTTTCGGAGGTGCCCATTTGTAAGAGCATTGTTGCCCCTCTCCTTTTCTGATCATTCGTTCCTTATATCGCCAGTTCTCATAAGAGACTTTTGTTTGCAAAGGTTGTGCATTGGTTATTTCCACATGAACTACCGGATGAAAAATATCTGCCCACAACTGTATCCGTGTACCTCCTGCTGATACTTCTACGTACCCATCTTTTAGTTTTAGCTCCTGACGGAAATCTTTTGCATCTTTCAAAGGATTGGGAGACAGACGAATCCGAAAACGTCCTTGTTTCAGTTGGCAGTTGTTTTCGTCGAATGTACCGCTACGGCTTACATAAAACAGCAGATCACCTTCTTCCACCCATATATTCATGCCGATATCACCGCCACCGCAAGGCATAGATTCGGAGGAATTTCGACTAGGAGTGTTCCAAACGACATTGGCATGCTGGCTACAAAAAGCCGACACGCCAACAAATACCATTATTATAATCAGATAAAATCGATTCATATTCTATTCGTCAAATTCAGCTCATAGCTAATCTTTTTTATATTCGGGAATGTACCAATCGTCTGAACGAAAAGACCCTAACGGCAGACCGTCACAATATACATCTCCTTCCACATAATTCTCGAATCCATAACGGACAGCTACCGGATGCGGGACTTTATCACTTTTTACAAGTATCTTGCTGCGTTCAATCCATGCTTTAGCCGGATAGAATATTTTATCTTCGCCTGCTATCCGGAAGTTTTTCGATTCAAAGCAGTTCTTGCCACTGATCCACATATTTGCACGTTCGAAACTAACGACTATGGTATCGTTTTTGATTTCAATACTTTTATAATAAGGACTTTCTCCGTTCACCCCTTCCACACCATATGTCTTTGTCAGTGCAAGAAGTGCCAGACGTTCTCCGGCAATCTGTTTCTTTGCGGGATGAATCCCTTTCTCCATTCCTGCATCCAGCAGTACAGCCATGCCGCTGTTAGATACACGATGTTCCACTTGCGCCTGCGCTTCACGCAGATAGGCTGAATTTATCACTTCTTTGCCTTTTTCCGTGATGATACTATAGTCATATGGAGCTATCTGACAGTAGTAGAAAGGAAAATCGCCTTGTTTCCATTCGGCACGCCAACCGTTAATCAATGTAGTAAACATATCCGAATAGGTATGGGCACGATTCCAGTTATCTTCTCCCTGATACCAGACCACTCCTTTCATTGTCATACCGATCAGTGGATGCAACATGCCATTATATAACACAGTCGGAGTACGGTTTTTGGATTTTATATCTGCTTCCGATTGAGGTATCTTTGCATCCGGGAACGCTTTCAACCAATCGGCAGTCATCCATGCTTCGCAGGCAGAACCACCCCAAGCTGCTACTACCAGCCCTACCGGGACTTCTAAAATTTCATTGATTAATCTTCCGAAATAATAGGCTGTCGCACTAAAATCACGGACACTGACAGGAGTTGCTTCTTTCCATGAACCGACTACATCATTCTGAGGAATCATGGTGGAAGTACGTTTTACTGTAAACAGGCGGATATTACTATTTTTGCTGTGAAGAATATCCATGTTGGCATTCTCTACAGGTTGGTTTTTAAAACCTTTCATCGGCATTTCCATATTGCTCTGACCGGAGCATAGCCATAATTCGCCTATCAGAATATTATTTAGTGTTTTGAGACTTCCATCGTCAAAGGTTACAGTATAAGGGCCCCCTGCCTCGGGAGTGGGGACTGCCAGCTTCCATGCTCCGTTCTTGTCTGCTGTTGCTACATATTGCTTTCCGTCCCAGCTGGTAGTTATTGTTACATTCTTGTTGGGAGTGGCTGTTCCCCAAAGGTTAGCGTTTGTCTTTTGTTGCATTACCATACCGTCAGAGAAAATAGCAGGCAACTTTACTTCTGCACGTGTTGATAAGCATATAGCCAGCAGAAAACCGGTCAATAGAATGCTTATTTTGAATCTTGAACTTCTCATTATTATGTTGTTATATTAATTACTCTGTTCCAAATATAGTGGACCAAGCAATCCGCCCGGAAGTAATGTATTCTCCTGTTTCCGGTATTTCGCATTTGTCCAGATGCCTTCAAAGGGTGCTTTCCCTTCATCTGTCCCTTTCAGTGCATTTGCCCATGTGTTTGTTACTTCGATTTCAAGCTCATTTGTTCCCTTTTTCAAGGCTGCTGTAATGTCAGCCCGGTAGGGAGCTGTCCAGACCGTACCGCAGTCTATTCCATTCACACGAACTGTAGCCAGATTGTAAACTGTTCCCAAATGCAAATACACCTGTCGGTCTTTCTGCTCTTTGTACTTCCAAGGGAAAGTGGTTTTATAGATAGCGGTTCCGGAATAATAACGAATCCGCTCGTTATCTTCTTTACTCCAATCGAAAAGGGCTTTTCGGGTAACTGTTTGACCGTTAGCGACAAATGTTACGGTGTATTCTTCTGCATCCAAACTTATATCCAGCAACTCTTTTGCCGGGCTATTTTTACTCTTTTGTACTTTTTGCAGAATATCTTCCTTTCCTTTGCTTTCATTAGCTTTCTCTATGGGATATACTATGAATACAGATTCATTAGGGGCCAATGTAAGGGTAACTTCCGTCCGATTACCTTTTATCTGATAAACAGGGTGGATATTCATTTCACCCGTTACCGGATTCCAACATTCCGGTTTTCTGTCGATGCGCATGCTTGCAGTAAATGTACGTGTTTCTTCCTGCTGATTGGCAATGAAATAAATGTCGCCGAGTTCACCGCGTCGATGTGTCCATGCAATATCTTTCGGTACAATCATATCACGTTCTAATCCATATGCAGAGAAATCATCCTCCATATAAGGAAGAGAAGGGATCAACACACCTGCCTCTTTAGATTCATTGATCTTTTTCTGTACTTCCGGAGATAATACAGGTTCCGGATTCATTGGGCGGGGAAGAGGTAATACCAAAACTTTATAACTGGCTCCACCGGGCAGCGTCATTCTACCGTTTTCTGCTTTTGCCAAACGGAGTAACGCATCTTTATTAAAGCTATCATAAGCATATCCACAAAGTGGATTTACCCACTTTTCAGGGTCGGCCATATTTGCAGAGTGTGTTACGCCTACCGGGCGCACACGTAAGGGTTGTCCTTCGTTCGCCAAACGAATACGTTCGCTTTCCACCCGTTCGGCACCATAAATTCCCGGAAGAGACGGAACTAAACGTTCCGGCAATACTGAACGTCTTGGAATTTCTTCACCCGTAAAGACAGCTATGTCGATTACTGGATGTCCGTATTGCAATAATGATTGGCAACGGGTTATGTAGTCACAGAATGCTTTTGCTCCCTTGTTCCACCATGTCTGGTCACGTTGGAAGAAAAGGCCGATGCCATCCAGAGTCATACCCGTTTTGCGGTCTAACCAAGGATTATGAACATATACATGGAAGAAAAGGCGGTTGATGCCTAAAGCATAGTTACGGTCCAGTAATGCTTTCAACATTGCTGGATGTTCGTCCCAAGTTCCGCGTACTTCCGTGAAACCTTCCGCCTGAATAATATTCTTGCCATAGATATGCGCTCCGCTAATGGCATCCAGCATATCGTTCGGCTTATCATGAGTAGGACTGTTCAGCCAAAATTCTCCCATAGGAAGGTCTACTTTCTGGTAATGCAGCAAGCCGTCACTGACCATGGTAGGTGCTACACATTCGGCAGAAAACTGGCAATCATATTCTTTGGCGCAATCGGCCAATACCTGATAGAAAACATCCACAACAAGTTCCGCTATCGTTGTGCGGACATCATGTAGAATCTTCTCACTTCGTTCGGCACTTTCCATCGGGATGCCTGCCAGTAGTGGCAAGTAAGGCATTAAATCATATCCACGGCGTTTTTTGAACTCGGCTGCAAAAGTCTCACTCCAGTTCTGGCTCCCGCATTCCCAGCTATCCACATGCATGTATTTTAATACACGGCGTGCAACCTCCGGATTTGTCTTTACGAAAGCTTGTGCAAACCAGTTGTCGAACTGCTTACGGACTGTCACAGGATTAAACTTGTCGCATTCCAGCCCCTTTCCCCCTCCGCCGGTGGCGTTGGTATGTCCGGTGGCGGTATGTCCCATGCGGAGTATTTTCCACTTACCTTTAGGAAGAGTTGCGGTTAATGTTCTTTCTTTAAAATTGCTCTTCGAATTGTTTTTAAATTGGTCCGTCAGATTAAGAATCTGTGAAAGGGTATAGCAGTCCTTCCCTCCTACTTCTTCTTCCTTTGTCGAAGAAGCGACACGCCATACCAGTCCGGCTTTACCTTCCCATTGGTCCAACCGGGCTTCCTGATGAAGGCGCAGTTCCTTGATTTTCAAGTTTGGCTTCCATTTGGCTGCATCCATATCCTCGCTTCCCGGTTCGCTACCTTCAGGTGTCCAGTAAAAGCGGAAATAGCGGGCGGTTGTGGCAGGTATTGTATGGGTGGAATTTTCATCTGTATTCTGCCATCCCTGACGTGCAGGAACGAGTTGCTTCACCAGACGATAGTTCGTTCCATCATCACTTGCCATTACTTTCAGACGGTGTGCCTGATAATTATTACCACTTAGAATAATTTCAATATTGCGGCAAGTAAAAGGCTGTTCGTATTCATATTGAATATAGCAAGGATAAGATGAACGGATTACTCCGGCATCATCCATGTTTACGGTTTTCTTGGCGTCGATATGATCTCCTTTAGCGATATTGGTACAAGTAATTTTAGCCGGCATGACATCTGCCACTTCCTCTTTTACAGGTAGGGCAAATAAAGAGATATCTTCATAAAATCCTTCATAAGCTTCCGGTTGTGGCAAATACAATTCTTTGATTTTGCCACCGTCGACGATTGTATCACTCCAGACTACTTTCTGCATCGATTCTTTCGGAGTCATCCAGGGACCGCCTGCCAATGCAAAACCATCACAAATATGCATCCCCAACTTTAACCCTAAACGATCGGCTTCTTCCATGCTAAAACGTACCATTTCCCACCATTCGGGAGTTAACTGTTGCGCTTTACCTTTGTATTGCGGTCCTTCTTTGACGCCTTTGATTGGCATCAGGTAAGTTCCTCCCAATCCGGCGTGCTTCATTGCTTCCAGATCAGCAGTAATACCTTCTTTGGATACAGCACCAAACATCCAGTACCAAAAAGTCCAAGGCTTTGCTTCATCCGATGGATTCTGAAATAGTTCACGAAGTGAATGTGTTTGCAAAGCATTGGCAGGAGATATAGCAGTACATGCCAATAAAAAGAATGCAAATATTTGTTGTTTCAGTCGGCTTTTCATTCTAATCTATATTTTTACGTATAGATAAGACGAAAAAGGGACTGTTTTGTACTCACTATCCTTGTTCTTTTGTCATCTTCCTAAAATGAGTTGGTCTGTTACTTACTATTCACTGCATCTTCTATCCGAGATACTAATTGTGGATTGCTAGGGCGTGCTGTAGCTCCGAAATCAATAATCTGCCTAACATTTTATACCGAAGATCAAGAGTACATGAAATGCTATGTAAAAGATTTATGGTGGGATTATTGTGAATTACAGATCACTTTGAATGGTGAAAAGATACATGCTAAATTTAAATGTAACAAAAAATAATATGAAAAGAAAAATTTTCCTCCTATTATTACTATTTCTGATATTTAATATTGGTGTTCAAGCGCAAAAAATTTCAGTCAATAGAATAGATAAATTCACTAAAGATAAAGTTGTATATACATCCTATGAGAAAATTTCATCTGAAGCCTTCATAGGAACTCAGACCGGTAAAAATATTTGGATATGTTTTGGTCTTGAAAATGGTTTGAATTTTATTTTATTGAAATGGTTAACAGCAGAATCAAGATATGTAAATAAAGGATCAAAAGTAATCTTTCTCGATGAAGAAGAAAATCCTTATGTATTCAAAGTTTCAGATTACATATCTGGAAATGGTGAGGGGACAGTTGGAGCATTAGGCATGGATTTATGGGGAGTGCGTTTATTATTAGGAGATTTATCTGTTTTTAAAGATAATAAAATGACTGCAATTAGAATTGAAACTTCTAAAGGCTATTTTGATTATAAAATCAAAAGCGGAGCATCTAAGAAAGTCATGAAAGCATATAATTTATTCGAAGAAGCAATTAAATGATAATTTATTACTATCTTAGCGACCAATTAAGCGAGGTTGTGTCAAAACGCTGGCACAACCTTTTTTTATGCACAAAGCCCAGACTTTCACAAGCCCGGGCTTTGTTATTACCCAAAGTTTTTGTATCTTTAGGCATAAAGTTTTTCGTTATGGCAAAGTTACATTTTCGTCCTTACCTTCCCAACCAAACCGTTCTTTTTCCCGGAAGAATTGATGAAAACATAGCAGCGAACGATCCGGTTCGCATAGTTAATACTGTTGTTGATAATCTCAATCTTGACAATTTCAAGAAGCTTTATAAAGCAACCGGTCGTTGTCCTTATCATCCTAAAATGATGCTTAAGGTGATTATCTACGCCTACATGAACAATATCTATTCGTGCCGCAAAATAGAGAATCTTCTCCTACGTGATATTCATTATATCTGGCTTTCCGGTAATGAACATCCGGATTTTATTACCATCAACCGTTTTCGAAACCGTGTAAAAGAGGAAATAAATACCGTATTCACGCAGTTGGTTCTTGTCCTTGCCGACAAAGGTTTCATCAGCCTTGACGTAGAGTATATCGACGGTACCAAGATTGAGTCCAAAGCCAACAAATATACTTTTGTCTGGCGCAAGACAGTCGAAAAGAACCGTACAAAGCTGATGGATAAGATCCGCATTCTCCTGGAGCAGGTGGATGAAGTCATAGCCCAAGAGAACTCCATGAAAGATACACCCGTAGAGTTCACTCCCGCCATGCTCTCAGATATAGTGAATGAACTTAAAGAGGTGCTGGAACACCAGCCTGTAACAAAGGACAAGGAACAAAAGAAGGTCATCCGGGAAAAGAAGAAACAGGTCCGGGAACTTGAGGAGTACCGTGACAAGTTGATAGAATACGACAACCATCTTGATACTCTTGGAGAACGCAACTCCTACTCCAAGACCGATCCTGATGCCACCTTCATGCGCATGAAAGAAGACGCCATGAGAAACGGACAGACCAAACCCGGATATAATCTGCAAATAGGTACCGAGAACCAATTCCTCATAGACTTCCGACTGTTTCCCAACCCAACCGACACACTGACCCTCATACCTTTCTTCCACTCCTTTGAGCAACGCTATAACCGCTTACCAACTGTCGGTGTGGCAGACTCCGGTTACGGCTCGGAAGAAAATTATCGGTTCATGCAAGATAATGGGATAGAAGCCTTTGTCAAGTACAACTACTTCCATAAAGAACAGCGTCCCCGTTATACCCCCAATCCATTCCATGCGGAGAGTCTCCATTACAATGCGGGGGAGGATTATTACGTTTGTCCTATGGGGCAGCACATGAACCGTATAGGAACTAGACGTGACAAAACAGCAAGCGGATACATCACCGAAAGTGCCCGATATAAAGCACAAAGATGTGAAGGGTGTCCTTTGTGTGGCAGTTGCTTTAAAGCTCGGGGGAACCGTATGATAGAAGTCAACCACCGGTTAAACCAATACAAACGGCAGGCACGGGAAAGGTTACTCTCGGAAGAAGGCATCAGGCATAGGGGAAGGCGATGTATAGAACCGGAAGCAGTTTTTGGACAAATGAAACACAACATGGCATACAAAAGGTTCCGGCATGTGGGAGAAGACAAGGTTACAATGGACTTTGCCTTCTTTGCTATAGCTTTTAATATCAAAAAGATGTGTACAAAACTACTAAAAGCAGGAAAGAGAAGGAGTGCACACACTATATTTATCTTTATCAGACCACGTGTGACTCAAAATACGACGAATATTAAGCCTTATTACCTAATTACTGAAAAAATAGTCGCATAGACAAAAAAGAGGAACGACTATTTTATATTAAAAAAAGAAGGGGATGTGCCTTAGTTTTGACACAGCCCCATAACAAAAAGTTATATAAACTAGCGCAGTGTAACTTTAGTGATTACTGCCATAATTAATTTGTGGGATAAACAACCCGAACACTATAGCCAGCGTGCAAACTTCCTGATATACCAGCTTTTTACCAGTTGTGTCAAGATACAATAGGAAAGCAAAATGCCTGGCAGCCAAAGGAAATAGCCCAAAGGGAGAGCCGTCAGTCCGATAGACCTCCCGAAAGAAGTGAAAGGTATTATAATTCCTATCGCCATAACTAATAGTGTTAATCCCATAACGGGCCAGGTTGCCCGGCTTTGTATAAACGGGATCTTTCTTGTTCGTATCATATGGACAATCAATGTCTGTGATAATAAACCTTCTACAAACCATCCAGTCTGAAATAGCGTTTGATGTTCGGGAGTGTTACAGCTGAACACATACCACATAACCAAATAAGTAATTATATCGAAAATGGAACTGATAGGCCCTATATAAATCATAAAACGGCTCAGGTCGGACGCATCCCATTTACGCGGTTTCTTCAGAAACTCCGGGTCCATCCGGTCGAATGGAATGGTTGTCTGCGATATGTCATAAAGTAGATTCTGAATCAATAAGTGTATAGGCATCATAGGCAGGAATGGCAGAAACGCACTGGCGAACATCACACTGAACATATTACCAAAATTGGAACTGGCAGTCATTTTTATGTATTTATTGATATTGCCAAACGTCTTCCTCCCTTCTAGTACGCCATCTTCCAATACCATCAGGTCTTTTTCCAGCAGGATGATATCCGCACTTTCTTTGGCTATATCTACTGCCGAATCGACCGATATGCCAATATCCGATTGGCGTAGAGCACCTGCATCGTTGATTCCATCTCCCAGAAAGCCTACCGTGTTACCTTGCTCCTGCAACAGAGAGATAATATATGTCTTCTGAAATGGAGTGAGTTTGGAAAATAAAGTGGTGTTCTTTACTGCTTCTTTCAATGCAGTATCATCCATTTCCTCCACTTCTAACCCGCTAAGGGAGTGACTAGTGTCAATCCCTACTTGACGGGCAATGGCCTTCACCACGATATCATTGTCCCCCGACAAAATCTTAACTACCACTCCATGTGTATATAATTGCTCGATAGCTTCAGCGACAGAAGGTTTCGGGGGATCAAGAAAAGCGAGATAGCCGATCAACACCATTTCTTTTTCATCCTCGATAGCAAAATTGCAATCCTTTTCGATGAAACTTTTCTGGGAAACCGCCAATACTCTCATTCCTTGCCGGTTCATTTCTTCACTTATCTTTTGCGCTTTAGTTTTCAAGGCATCAGTCAGAGGATGTATCTGCCCGTTGAACTCAGCATACGAACAGACATCGAGAATTTCTTCTACCGCTCCTTTAGTAATGATCTGCCGTTTCCCTTGCCTGTCTTCTATTACAACAGACATTCTTCTGCGTGTAAAGTCGAAAGGTATTTCATCCACTTTGGTATAGTCGTCCTTCAAATGTTCCAGATTCAGTTCTCTCACATGGGAAAGGATTGCTTTATCCATCAGGTTTCTCAGACCAGTCTGAAAATAGCTGTTAAAGTACGCATGACGAAGAATACGTTTACTGTTATCATCGCTCCCATCTGCGTTGATATACTTCTCCAACACAATTTTGTCACAGGTCAGCGTACCGGTCTTATCGGTGCAGAGTATATCCATCGCTCCAAAATTCTGGATAGCATTGAGGTTCTTTACAATTGTTTTCTTCTTTGACATAGTAATCGCTCCCTTAGAAAGGTTGGCAGTTACTATCATAGGCAACATTTCGGGAGTAAGACCGACCGCAACAGATATAGCAAAAATGAAAGCTTCGAACCAGTCTCCTTTCGTAAAACCATTTACAAAAAACACAAATGGGACCATAACCAACATAAAACGAATCAATAGAAAGCTAACCTTACTAATGCCTTTATCAAAAGCTGTAGTAGC
This sequence comes from Bacteroides faecis, assembly GCF_020091505.1. Classification (NCBI taxonomy): domain Bacteria; kingdom Pseudomonadati; phylum Bacteroidota; class Bacteroidia; order Bacteroidales; family Bacteroidaceae; genus Bacteroides; species Bacteroides faecis. The sequence goes on from NZ_CP081916.1 coordinate 4,354,529, forward strand.
ACGATGCCCGACCAGACTTTTAGCAATCGTACCCAAATAGGTTTTGTTTCCCGTTTCAAAAACAATTCCTTTTGCTGCCCCACTAATCACATTAGACCCCATATAACAGATATTATCCAACTCAATGACACTTCCTTTCCTGAATTGCTGTCCCTGTACTTCCGGAAACTTTTCTATCGGTTCGGACTCTCCTGTCAGTGAAGCCTGACTAATAAACAAGTCTTTTGAATCAATAATCCGTATATCGGCGGGGATCATATCACCGGCTGCCAGATACACAATATCTCCCGGAACAAGTTCTGTAATATCAATTTCTTCTTCCCGTTCTCCCGCGCGTTTCGCAAGACAAGTGTTTTTTACCATCTTCATTAAAGAATCCGTAGCTTCATTTGCTTTCCATTCCTGCCAGAAACGCAGGACAGCACTAAATAAAACCATTGATGATATAATGATTACTCCTGTCCATTCTTGTTCTCCCGGTTCAGCCATCAGTACATCCAATAACAGGGATATGATGGCAAGTCCGGTCAGAACGCCTATAAAGGGATTGATGAACGTTCTGATAAACAGGATAAACGGATTCTTTTTCTGTTCATGAATAACTTCGTTTCTTCCATAAATGGACTGTCGCTCCTGAACTTCTCCCTGTGTTAGTCCAAGCTTTGTGGTCTGCAAGTAGGAATAGATTGACTTACTGGGTTGTGTGGCAACCAAAAATACTTTCTCTGAATTGAATGTGTACTGTGATGAGCGCAGTCTTTTCTTCCATACCATATTCTCTTTTTTTTTAAGTTACTAACTGCATTTATTAATTCAACGCAAAAGTAAGGAGGACTTCACAAGGAAGCTGTTAGAGAATGATTAGAGTGGTATTAGAAAACAATTAGAATTTCTTAAATATGCGGGAGTTTTACCACAAAGGTAGTGCCTTCATCCTTATGAGAGGATACGGTCAATTCTCCTTTGTGAAGGTGAATGATTTTCTGCGTCAAAGTCATACCTATTCCATTTCCGGGAGCTATATTCTTGTTTTCTCCACGATAAAATAGTTTGAATAGGTTTTCTTTATCTACATCGGACATTCCTACACCATTATCGGATAAGCGGATGATCGCCCATTGCTCCCAATAAGCTATCAGGACTGATGAAGTCCGATTGGAAGAATACTTGGTGCGCCCGTAAAAGGGAATTTGACGAATGTCGCTTTGGCAAGCGACTGGGCAAGTGTTTAGAATGCCTATTAACAACCGCTAACCGGAGGGGAAAACCCCACAAGGGAACATAGCACGTTGGTAAAGCCATAAGTCAGCCAACTGTCAGGCTGCGACCGAATGGCAAGTTAAAATGATAGATATGAGGATAAAGCCTGTATTGGTTGAACGATAGTCCGAGCAGTCGTATCCTTGGGCAATGACGGAAGACAGTTGAATAATTCTTCGGAATTATACCGTTATGTTGCGGTACTACACTGATGACAGGTAGCAGGAGTAGCATAAACTTACCGCAAGGCAACTACCATAAGTAGTAAAGGACGAAAGTCGTATCCGACAATCTATCGAGCCAAATAGTCGTCAAATTTCTAAACGGGGATTGCCTAAACCGGAAAGCCAGTTGTAGGGCTATGGGGTCTGCCCCTGAATATCCGGCATGGCAACGGAGCTTCCATAGTAGTCTGAGCAGGGTAAGGTCCTGTACATGGCGAAGGGGAGCAGCTAATTAAGTTTAACAATTTAAAGGAAGATGTGAGAGACATGAGAAATCCAGAAAATGTGTTGAACAGTCTGAGTAAACACAGCGGTAACTTGAACTATAAGTTTGAGCGGCTGTATAGAGTGCTGTTTAATGAGGAAATGTTTTATGTAGCCTATCAGAATATTTACAGCAAGACAGGCAACATGACGGCAGGAGCCGATGGTAAAACCATTGACGGAATGAGCATTGACCGAGTTGAACAATTGATTGATAGTCTCAAAAATGAGACTTATCAGCCTAATCCGTCCAAAAGGACGTACATACCTAAGAAAAACGGGAAAAAACGTCCGCTTGGCATACCCTCTTTTGATGATAAGCTGGTACAGGAAGTAGTTAGAATGATACTTGAAGCAATCTATGAAGGCAGTTTTGAACATACTTCACATGGGTTTCGTCCCAAACGAAGTTGTCATACTGCTCTTATAGATATACAAAAGACATTCACTGCCGTGAAATGGTTTATTGAAGGCGATATTAAAGGATTCTTCGACAATATCAATCATGACGTATTGATTAATATTCTTCGGGAACGTATCGCTGACGAAAGATTTTTGCGGCTTATCCGAAAGTTCCTGAATGCCGGATATGTGGAAGACTGGGTATTTCATAGAACGTACAGTGGAACTCCACAAGGCGGGATTATCAGCCCAATACTGGCTAATATCTACCTTGACAAGCTCGACAAGTACATCAAGGAATACACCAATCGGTTTAATAAAGGGGTAACGAGAAAAGGCGATGCTCGATACAAGCTCTACGAACAGCGGAGATACCGACTGGCAAAGAAGCAAAAGAATGAGAAAGATGTAAAGGTAAGGGAACAGATGACCGCTGAAATTAAGCGGCTACGAGAAGAACGGAACAACTATCCGGCACGTAATGAAATGGACAGCAGTATCAAACGGTTAAAATATGTGAGATACGCAGATGATTTTCTGATTGGAATTACCGGTAGTCTGGAAGACTGTAAAACAGTAAAAGAGGATATTAAGAACTATTTGAATGAAGCTCTTAAACTGGAACTGTCAGACGAAAAGACACTGATAACCAATGCGCAAAAGCCAGCAAAATTTCTCGGATATGACGTATTTATCCGCAGGTGTAATGATTTACGCAAGGATAAGTTCGGTAGAACGGTTAGGGCATTCGGACACAAGCCTGTCTTGTATCTGAATTTTGAAACGATGCGGAAGAAACTCTTTGATTACAAGGTCGCAAGAATAGCGGTTGTCAATGGTAAAGAGGTTTGGAAATCTATCGTCAGAACGTACATGCTGAACTTGGATGACTTGGAAATAGTCAGTCAGTTCAATGCCGAAATCCGAGGGTTCTATAATTACTACTCAATAGCCAATAATAGCTATGTCATCAATTCTTTCTATCACATTATGTCATACAGTATGTATAAGGTATTTGCGAACAAATACAAATCATCTGTAAAGAAAATCCTTCTGAAATATAAAAAGAATAAGGTTTTCCAAGTGGCATATGAAAATAGCAAGGGTAAGACACTTTACCAATCATTTTATCATGATGGTTTCAAACGCAAAAAGGTTGCAGGTAATATTTACTGTGACACTATTCCACGGACAGTTTCCATAACAGGTGGACGTAACAGCCTTATGGAAAGGCTGAAACTCCAAGTCTGCGAATTATGCGGTGCTACCGATAAACTCGAAATGCATCACGTTCGCAAACTTAAAGACCTGAAAGGTAAATCCGACTGGGAAAAGAGAATGATAGCCCGAAGACGAAAAACTTTGGCTGTCTGCTCAAAGTGTCATGCAAAGATAGACCCCGACCGAAGAATCAGACTGAATTAATTAGTGGAGAGCCGGATACAGGGAGACTTGTAAGTCCGGTTCGGAGGCGAGTACTCGGAAACCTATCATAGAAATATGACAAGGCGCTGGGTGCTTAGCCTACCAGTTGTTCTCAACCAGATTTACAAAAGCAGTAGTCAACAGATAACTGTTTCCGATTACAGTCAGCACATTATCTTCTTCAGCTTCCTGCTCAAATACTAGTTCAATATGATAATCCGGATGAGCTTTTAATACTAGCTCTCTGGCATCCAGCAATAATTCGTCCAGACGGACCTCCTCCATTGTTATCTGTTCCGACTGATAATCGGCTTTTGCAAGATTCAGCAATCCGTCTATCAGGTTTATAATTCGTCGTGAATCTTGTAATGCATTGCCAATGGCTGCCTGATATTGTTCGGAGGTTCGCTCTTTCAACAAGGCTAAATCCAGTTCGGCTGTGAGAGCAGCCATAGGAGTACGTAATTCGTGGGATACATTGCTGACAAACATCTTTTGTGAGTTGAAAGACTTCTCCAAACGTTCCAGCAAATCATTGAATGTAATGCTTAACTCTCCCAGCTCATCCTGTTCATTTTTTACAGGTAACCTTTTGTCAATATGGGATGCGGTAATCTTCTCCGCTTCTTTTACTATATTTCGTATTGGCTTCAAAGTACTTCGGGAAAGAATATAACCGACAATTGCCAACACTGTCAATCCGCCGATAAATAATAGAATGAGCATATTTCTCAGTGCATCCCGGTTGGCGTATCCATAGCCATCATAAGCTGCGGCAGTGACAATGTAATCTTTTCCTTCAAACGGATACACAAGTCCTATTGCCTGATATTCGTCAACATAAAAACTGATGTTTTTTCGTTTCAGAATACGTTCCACCATTTCCGGTGTTTCCTTGATTATATCGTTTTGAAGAGCATCGTGATATAGTATTTTAAAATCTGTTGTATAGACAGCTACCTCTACCTCATTTATAAACTTCTGATTGTTCAGGTAAATAGACTGCATAGTCTTTGCATCTACTTGATTGTTAAGGAATAAATGAGCTTTGGTTATAGCTTCACTTTGTAAGTTACGAAAGAAAGCATTACTGCGTGAATGCTCACTTACGTAATAGACAGCTATAACAAATACGAAGAATACCGCGGCTGTCAGTCCTGCATATTGTAGAGTCAGTGTTGTCTTGATTTTCATAATTTGTCAGTCAGTATGAAGCCCATTCCGGCTTTGGTATGAATAAGTTTTGGTTCGAAATCCCGATCTATTTTTTTACGGAGATAGTTGATATATACATCTATGAAGTTTGTTCCCGTATCAAAATGGGTATTCCATACTTTCTCTGCTATTTCAACGCGGCTCAATACCCTTTCAGCATTTTCGACCATATATAGCAGCAAGTTATATTCTTTGGGAGAAAGTTTAATGAATATGCCATTCCGTTCTACGTCTTTCCGCTGAAGGTCAATACGCAGATCCGCATAAACAAGTTCCTGTGGTAACTCCGGTACATTTCCTGTAACACGTTTCAATAAAACTTTAATTCTGGCATTCAGCTCTCTGAAATCAAACGGTTTTACCATATAGTCATCTGCACCGGCATCGAAACCGTCCAGTTTATCGTTCGTTGAACCTAATGCCGTCAACATTAATATAGGAATATTGGGATTGGACTTACGAATTTCTTTTGCCAGTTCAAATCCATCCATCTTAGGCAAAACAATATCAGATATAACCAGATTGAATGTATGTGCCTGAAAAAGCCGTAATCCCATTAATCCGTCATAAGCTACCATTGTCTGATAACCATTTTCTTCCAGTCCGTTCATCAGTAAACTTGCAACTCTGGGTTCATCTTCTATAATTAGTATTGTATACATAGGAAAGGATTCGTTAATCAGAATATATATAACGAAACAAAAATAGTGATTATTCCTCACTTATTACATATATTTGTGTAATTATCATCGGTTGAATTTATGTCAGTATAAAAGATTTAGATATATTATTATCCAATATAGAACCTGTATTGGATGAACGTAATTTTGTTTTTTGTTCTTTTCCAACAATTGATTGGAAGATAATGTATGAACTAAACCCTATCGGGATTTTCCACGAGAAAGAAGGGGTAACTTTCATTCTTGAACAGCAAGATGCCGTAAATAAGAAGATTCATTACCAGTCTGTTTATAGGCTTATTACACTTAATGTACATTCCAGTCTGGATGCAGTTGGTCTGACAGCCGCCTTTTCAGCTAAACTAGCTGAGAAAAACATTAGTGCAAATGTTGTGACAGCGTATTATCATGACCATATTTTTGTGCCTGAAGAGAAAGCAGAACAAGCTTTAAATGCTATTCTTGAACTACAAAAAAGGTACTCAACGTGATGTGAGTACCTTTTATTTCATTTATTCCATAAACCGGAAAATGATTCGACCGGTCTGCGGACCATTTACCCATTTGGGTTGTGAAGAAGGACCGCACAGATCTGTGGAATTTACTTTATTACGTACAGGAGGAATCACATCCAAGACAGAGATTCCACTTTCAGGAAGCGTATAAAGTAATCGGTCACGACCGTCACGCGGCTGATATACTCCGATATAGGAATCCGGAGTCTCATTGGTCAGACTGATAGTACCTTCTTTTGTACGGATATTCATCCAGGAGACGCTGTCGAAATATCCTTTGAATTCAGGATAGGTAAATGTTTCACCCGGAATAGGATCGTTGTAGTCATTTTCCCATACGTCGTATTGCGTACCATGAATACGGTTTTGCCATACACGGTATGGTCCTGCTCCCAGCCATCGTTTGCTGATGACCTGATCCTCGGGATAGTCGAAGCTGATTCCTATTAAATCTACCACACCGGAGAAATTGTACGTATAATCCAATGCCGCCTCTCCATTGGGATTGATTGTCCATTGTGCTTTATCAAGATTCCCCAATTTATAATTTGCAGTAACAATCAGGTTTCCTCCGTCTTCTTTTACCTCTAGTTTGGTAAATACTGCGGCATCAGGGAATTCACTATAAGTACGGTCTTTTTCTTTTGCCTTTTCGTCATCGTGATTGTAAAATTGATCCAAAGAACGGTCCGCACGACGGGCACCAATGAAACGAGGTCCATTGGCAAAGCTGATCTTATGATTGTTCACTGATACACCTTTTAGTTGGCCATCTCTCTTTGAGAAAATGAAAGTATGATTCTTCGCTTTCACAGTCAGCTCATTTTCCGTTTCTGAATATGTTGCTTTACCAGATAGAGGAGAAAACACTTCGTTCGTCTGATTCAATTTATCTACAGGGAAAGTCCAGCGCCATAGCTCATGACCGTATTTGTCAATCGCTGTAAGGAAAAGGGCATCAGCATTCGGAAGAATGGTTGTTTTAATATCCAGTATCCCTGTTGAATGAGCTGCCACATCACTTCCTTGTACCTCTCCTTCTTTCAGAACTTGAGTGGTTGTATTAGAAGTATCTGTTGCAGTAGGAAACTTCACCTGTTTCCAGAGGAAGCGACAAGTATTCAGGTTCAGGTAATCATAGCGGTTTTCTACAGAGAATTTACCGTCAAACTGCTTGTCAATAGAAGTATTCATAATTTGTACCGGACTCCATAACTGCTTGATTGTATAGAAACTACCCTCTTTTTCATGATGTGGCCCTACAATGCCATCAGCACCGAAGTTCCCTTGATTATCAATGAAACCATCCATATCGACACGTTTCACTCCCTCATCTGCCAGTACCCAAAGGAATCCACCGATGCAGCGGGGATGTTTGCGCATCATTTCCCAATAGTCGTACAATCCGGCACCGTGACCACCATCGTACAAACCATGGAGGAATTCTGTCGGCATGAAGATTTCCGGCAAACGCATGTAATTCTGACTTTCACCGTAAGAACGATAGTGCATGGTTTCAAAACCGGAAAAATTACCTTGCGGGTGAATCACCGGACGTTTTTGCGGGTCGTATTTATGAAATTCCCCATCGAGTTCGGTATTCCATCCTTTTTCATTACCGTTGCTCCACCAAATAATAGACGGATGGTTAACATCCCGCTCTATCATTCCTTCAATCAGTCGTACTCCGGTCGGGGTATCATATTTGCCATGCCAGCCACCTAATTCATCCATCACATAAAGTCCCAGAGAATCACATGCTTCCAGAAACTCCGGATCGGCAGGATAATGACTCAGGCGAACAGAATTCATATTCATGTCTTTCATCAAAAGAACATCTTCGATATTCTTTGCTTTACTTAGCGTACGGCCACTTTCTGGACGGAAACTATGACGATTGACACCCCGTACATTGATGCGTACTCCATTTATATATAGTCCGTCACTTTCGCGTACTTCAATAGTGCGAAAACCAAATTTTTCAGTTTCATTGTGCAACACTTTGCCATTCTTATCAAGCAGGGAGAACTGAGCTTTATAAAGATTGGGAGTTTCCGCTGTCCACAAAGCCGGATTTGGAACATTTAATTGTAACGATGTCCAATCCCCTCCTGCCTTCACCGGTACAGTCGTTTCTACCAGTTTCTTATCTTTATTATCCAGAATCTGGGCACGGATACTCATTCCATCATTGGATATATTTGTGTAACAATTGGCACGGAAGGTTCCATCCATTTGCGCATCAATTGCGATATGTCGCAAATTAATGGCAGGTTTCACTTCCAGGAATACCGGGCGGAAGATACCACCAAAATTCCAGTAATCGGCACGACGTTCGGCAAGATTCACACTGGCATTTTCGCTTTCTTTAGACACTGTTACTTCCAAGAGGTTCTTTTTTCCGTATTTAAGGAAATCAGTGACATTGTATGAAAAACGATAGAAAGCTCCCTGATGTTTCGAACCAACCTTCCGTCCGTTTACTTTGACTTCGGTATCTGTCATTGAAGCCTCGAATACAAGATTCACCTGTTGCCCGCGAAACTTCTCGGGAACTTCGAACTCATATTTATACATTCCTTTCTCATCAGCAACGCCTTCGGGAAATGCTTTGCCATAAAAGGTGATTCCATACTGATAGGTACCAAAGCCTTGCAACTCCCAACAAGATGGTACACCGATCTTTGTCCATTTGCCTGAATTACGTCCGTTAGTACAGAAGAAGTCCCATTCTACCATATCATCACATCCGTGACCGGAAAGGTATTGTCGTTCCGTTTGCGGAAGATTTTGAGCAGCCAGCGTAGTTGCCAATGCTAAAGTCGATAATAAAGTGGTTACTTTTCTCATTATTACTTTTATTATTGTGTTAGTTACTATTTATTTGTATCAAATCTTATTTTACAGTTTGCTTATGCGTACATGCAGTGTATGTTCTTTTTTCTCAATAGCATACTTTTTCAGCACGCCTGGTCCACAACTGCTATTCCCTAATCCAAGTACAGCAGCATCCATACTGAGAATGACCTCGGGACGTGGCTTTAAATCGCAGTCGTGTGTTTCTTTATATAAATCCTGTGCGGTATAATGCAAAGCGGATGCAGAGAATACATTTTCTACAGCGTCTACACGAATACCTTTATTATGTTTATCTGTCAACGTAAGAAACTGCACTTCTTCCTTATTTCCACTATCCTGTGGGCGAGGATAATGTACATACTGTTCTGCTACTGTTCTCTTCCAAAGCCCTATTGCAGCAGATGTCTTTCGATCGGGATAATTATCTTGCGGTCCTCTTCCATACCATGTAAACGTATTACAAGCCGGAGACAGGCAAAATGCAAGTCCTAGACGAGGCAATTCCGGGAGCACTCCTTGTGGTAAGAAAGTAGTTTTCAGATCAATGGTTCCATCAGAGGAAATTGTATAAACTGATGTCGTTGTTACTCTCCCCTCCTTATATAAATTAGTTGTCCGTATCCTGACTATAATTGCTCCATCTGCACGTTCTTCATGATTGAAAGACTCCAGGTTAATCCGGGGATTATCCATTGTATGCAATTTCCAGTCTTTTGCCAACCAGTTTCCAAAACTCTTATCATTATCTGTCGGAGCACGAAAGACTTGTGTGACTGGCTGAACCGGAAAATCATCTGAATGAGCCAACATCTCTTTTTCATTATATATAAGAGAGGTCATACTTCCGGTTACTCCCTTTTCCCACTGAACAGAAAAACTTCGTCCGTTAATCAATAGAGTTTTATCATCCTCATTTATTTGCAGTGTTCCTTTATTGACTACATCAGCAGATAACAAATCCCCTTTCTGCAAGCAAAACTGTTCCCAAGTTACCTCGTGTCCTGCTTTCGCCCAAAGAGCATCAGATTTCAAAACGATGCTTACTTTTAGTTGACAATCGGAACGTGTCTTCATTAAGTTCCTAGGGAAAACGGGTAAAGCGACCGCTTCGCTCTTTCCGGGAGCTATTTCCGGTAATGCGATTTCTCCCTGTTCCTTCTGTTTGCCATCTATCGACAGTGTCCACAAGCAACGATATTGAGACAAATCTATATGATGATTCCTGTTTGTAATGATCAATTGCCCATTGTTGACTGCCAACTGAACCGGAGCATATACCTTCTTTACTTCCCAATATTTCGGAGTCGTTTCACGGTCACTCATCAATAAGCCATTAAAACAGAAAGCTTTCAGATTCGGTTTATCACCGAAGTCTCCACCATACGCCACCATGATACGTCCATCTGACAATTCCTTATAAATACCTTGATCTACCCAATCCCAGATGAAACCGCCCAACATGCGTGGATTACTATATATTTCATCCCAATATTCTTTGAAGTTTCCCAATGCATTACCCATCGAATGTGCATATTCGCTTGTCATTACCGGACGGTCATCATTAGTACGTTCCGCTATTTCCAACAGCCGTTCCCAGCGTGCATTTTCCGCACGCTCCTTGTCTTCTCCTTCTGCAATGCCGGGATTCAAATATTCTTGTTTCACACGAGTATAAAAACGGCTGATTACATCGACCGTCTTCGGGTCAGGCTCACCATCCACTTCTTGTGCGCCCTCATAATGTACAGGGCGTGTAGGGTCAAAATCGTGTAGCCATGCAGAAATGGCCGCAAAGTTGGGGCCGTAACCGCTTTCATTTCCCATACTCCACATCACGATACTCGGATAATTCTTATCACGTTCTGCCATGCGGACTGCACGATCCATAAATGCAGCATGCCAATCGGGTGTACTAGCCAGTGTTCCGCGTAGACCGTGCTCTTCAATATCCGCTTCATCCATCACATACAGCCCTAAACTGTCACAAAGTTCATACCAACGGCTCACATTGGGATAATGGCTGGTTCGGACAGCGTTGATGTTCGCCTGTTTCATTAAAAGTATATCCTGAAGCATTCTTTCTTCACTCATAACACGTGCTGTCCTCGGATCGTGTTCATGACGGTTTACACCTCTAAAGCGGACCGGATTACCATTAATCAGTAGCTGTCCTTTTTTAATTTCCACAGAACGGAAACCTACTGACTGTTCTGTCTGCTCTATCACTTTTCCTTCCGGATTTAACAAAGCCAAGTGTAACTTGTAGAGATAAGGGGTTTCTGCCGTCCATCTCTCCGGGGATTTTATAACAGTTGACAAACGTCCCATCTTACGTGGCCCACGCTGCGGATACCATTCATTCATCCGGCTGGCTTTATGTTCTAAATCCAATATGTCTTCAACCTCTCCCTGTAACGTTACAATTACTTTTCCGGTCGCGTCTTTCAACATACCTTGTATTGTATATCCTTTTCCGGTCATACCTCCGTATATATTAAATTGAGGATCAATCTGCAAAATAAAGTCTTTATACTCACCGGCAGATGCAGGAAGAGTACGTATAGCATAATCACGGATGCGAATATCAGGTGTATGTATCAGATGAATGCTACGATGAATACCACCAAAACGCCAGAAGTCCTGATCTTCAAGGTATGATCCGTCACTATATCGGTAAACTTCCAGCGCAATCTGATTCTCACCAGTCTTCAAATAACTGGTAATATTAAATTCACTAGGCTCCATACTTCCCTGACTATATCCCACCCGTTCGCCATTTATCCATACATAAAAAGCACTCATCACTCCTTCAAAGCGCAGAAAAGTCTGTCCGTCTGCTTCCCATCCGACAGGCAAAACGAATGTACGCCGATACTGTCCGACCGGATTTCGTTCTTTATAAGTGGTATAGTCAGCCTTTGGCTCTCCCATCACTCGCGGAGGATCTATTTTGAATGGGTAACCTGCAGATACGTAAATAGGTGTACCATATCCATTCACTTCCCAATTAGCAGGGACAGGAAAATCTTTCCAGCTTTTATCATTGAAGTTTGCCTGATAGAAATCTATGATTCTTTCATCAGGCACAGGAGTCCAACGGAACTTCCAGATTCCATCCAGAGACATAGAACAATCTCCTTTCTGCGTGGAAAAAGGAATAAAAGCAGCTCGTGCCGGTTCACGATTGATCTGGAGAACATGATGATTCTCCCAGTCATGCGTTGTTTGTGCCTGCATCGGGCAAGCAATCAATGCGCCAAGCAGTAAAGTATATATTCTCATTCGTTCTTTTTTCTTCATATCAAGTAGACGGACGAAAGGGCATTTTGTACCCCTTTCTTTTACAGAAATATTAAAGAATAATAAAAGAAGAAACACTCTATGATGAAAAGCTCTACCTTGTGACTTATAACTAATTCTAATATTTTTATTATGAAAAAACTACTATTCAGCAGCCTCCTTTTATTAAGTAGTCTCGCTTCGCAAGCACAAAATGAGTATACAATTGAAGGCGATGTAAAAGGAGTGAAAGATGGAACTCTGGTTTCTTTGTTTTTAACGGATGGACGTGTAGGAAGTGTCGTTGCTTCGGACACAATACGGAATGGAACGTTCTTTTTCAAGCGAAATGCAGGAGAAAGTGGTATGGATCAATTGTCACTTATGTGTAACCGTGAAGCGGATTTTCCTCCGATGTCTCTGGAGATTTATGCAACTCCCAACGCCAAAATAAAAGTAACAGGTACAAACACTTTGATTTACACATGGAAAGTAGAGAGTCCGGTGAAAGAACAGCAAGAGTATAATCGATTTATCGAAAACTCACGTGACTTATGGGACGAATTCCAACGCCTGGCTATCAATATGCGTTCTGCTCCGGAAGCCGAACGAAAAGCAATACGGGCAAAATCGGACAGCATATCGGCTATTATTGATAAACGGGAAGTGAAGCTGATGCAGGAACTCCCTATTTCCAATATTTGGATGGATAAGTTATTTGGTTTAAGCATGTCTGTAAAGTACAATCCTAAGTTTACTGATAAAGAAGAAATACTGGCTTTGTATAACAGATTGAACGAAGAACAGAAAGCTTCCATAACAGGACAAGAAATAACAGTCAATCTTTTTCCTCCAAAGACAGTAAAAGAAGGAGATGAAATGGCAGATTCCGATCTTTTCGATCTGGACGGAAATGTTCACCATTTAGCTGACTTTAAGGGGAAATTCATACTTCTTGATTTTTGGAGTAGCGGTTGCGGACCTTGTATCATGGCTCTGCCCGAAATGAGAGAGATTCATGAACAATACAAAGACCGGCTCACTATTGTCAGTTTGAGCTCGGATACCAAGAGCCGATGGAAGGCTGCTTCTGCACAACATGAGATGACTTGGCAGAACCTAAGCGACCTGAAACAGAATGCCGGACTATCTGCGGTATATGATGTCAATGGTATTCCCAATTATGTTCTCATTTCTCCAGAAGGAAAAATCATGAGAATGTGGTCGGGATATGGTAAGGGTAGCCTAAAACTTAAAATGCGCAGATATCTGGATGTACCCAAACGCGAGATGAGTATTACTCAAGGGACCAATGCAAAGATTGTTAATCATCCGGTTACAGAATCAACCAATACTGATATTCTTGAAGTGAAACAAGTAGAACTAACTGATACGGCCACAATCATCCACTTCTATGCGTACTATATACCTAAATATTGGATACAAGTAAGTACAAATGCCCAGTTGACAGATGAAAAAGGGGGATCATACACTCTAAAGAAGGCCGATGGGCTTACTCCCGGTGAACATTTCTTTTTGCCCGAAAGCGGAGAAGCCGAGTTCTCACTCACATTCGAGCCACTGCCTTTCGATACAAAACGGTTCAACTTCACGGAAGGAACGTCTGAAAAAGACTGGCAAATAAATGGTATAAAACTCACTAAATAATAAATGGAAAGAGGAAGACGGATGGTTTTCCTCTTTTTTATTCCTTCACAGTAAACTTACTTATAAAACCAAAATTATCTCAAAGCAGAATCGTCTTTTTTATAAGTTTCCATTCTGTTATTCTTCTGCATTATTCACTATACGAATAATCACTCAATTAATATTGGAGCATTGAATATTAAAATGAGAATATCATATTAACATTAAATGTATTGCAATTTTAAATAGCCTTGTAATTAGCTCCAAAAAATCTGATAAATAGGACATTATATTCCAAGAAATAGCTTTCTTTGTTATGAATATATACGTCATTCTATATATTTGCATTAAAAACCAAAAGAAATGGAAGAGAACAAACAGACGCTCTATTATGATGAATTACTAAGTATTTTACCCGATGGAGTTATCATATTTGATGTTAGTGGAGAAGTCATTCAACTTAATCGGCAAGCTCTAACAGAGCTTCATGTTCACCCATCAGTCAATGAGATACTTCCTCTTCCTACCAATCATTTATTTAAACTACTAAACAAGAAGGAAGATATACTCTCGACTATCCTGCAAAAGATTCGTCAAGGAGAAAAAACTTATTCATTGCCTGAACATACTTTTATGCAAGAACAGGTTGATTGTACCCAATTTCCTATCAGGGGGGAATTTGCCACAATTAGGGAAAAAAGTAAATTAAAAAAGATCTTATTCTTTTTCCGTAATATTACAGTAGAACTAACACAAGAGTATATCTTGAATACCGCTTTACAAAGAACCAGAATATATCCCTGGTATTACGATATAAGCCGGAGTGAATTTACCCTTGACGATCGTTATTTTGAGCATTTAGGTATTCCGGCAGGAGAAAACAATACTTTGACAATGGAGGAATATGTGAATATGATTCATCCGGACGACCGACAAACCATGACCGATGCCTTTGTTGTGCAACTTAGCGGCAATACTACTTTTGATAAAACCGTACCATTCCGTTTGCGCCGCGGAGACGGTACCTGGGAATGGTTTGAGGGCCAATCCACTTATATTGCAAACATCTCCGGACATCCCTATCGATTGGTGGGAATCTGTCTGAGTATTCAAGAATATAAAGACATAGAAAACACTTTAATAGAGGCCCGTAAGAAAGCAGAAGAAAGTGACCGCCTTAAAATGGCTTTTTTAGCAAATATGAGCCATGAGATTCGTACACCATTGAATGCAATAGTAGGCTTCTCTGATGTAATCGGTTCTAGTTATGATGAATTAAGTGAGGAAGAACGTGCTGATTTTGTGAGGTTAATCAGTGTCAACAGCGAACATTTACTAAGGCTGATTGATGACATACTTGATTTATCCAAGATTGAATCAGATACTATTAAATTTACTTTCACAGACTGTTCTCTAAAGTCTTTAATGATGGATATAGAGAAAGAACAGGCTGTGAAATCTACATCTGAAATCGATATTAGAGCAATATTACCCGATGAAGATATCTATATCAACACAGATGCTACACGTCTGAAACAAGTAGTATGTAATTTTATTAATAATGCCCGCAAGTTTACAGAAAAAGGGTATATTCATTTCGGTTATGCGGTTGATTCTATTCGTGCAGACTCAGTTCATATATTTGTGGAAGATACAGGTTTGGGGATTCCGCAGGAATGCCAAAAAGAAATATTCGACCGTTTCTATAAGGTAGATATATTTAAGCAGGGAACCGGTTTGGGGCTTTCTATCTGCAAAACGATTGTCGAACATCTGCAAGGAGAAATTTTCGTTGAATCAGAAGTAGGGAAAGGCAGCTGTTTTAGTGTAACCCTGCCATTCAAAAGGCAAGCAGAGGATTAGTGTCCTCTATATTCTTGTGGAGTGACACCGGTATGCTGCTTAAAGTACTTATTGAAGAAAGAGATATTATTGAATCCCAGGGACAAAGCTATGTTTTTCACAGGCTCATTGCTTGACTTTAAACGAGACTTGGCATCCATCAGGATAACAGAAGCAATTATTTCTAACGGAGTATTCCCCGCTGCCTTCTTGATTGTTGAACAAAAATGAGGCAGAGTAAGTCCTAAGTGACTGGCATAGAAAGAGGTGCTATGATGAACAGTATAATGCTTCATGAGCAGTTGTATGAACTCCTGATATATCTCATATTTTCTCGATTGAGATGATATATACCATTTATTCTGCAATTTGTAAACCTCGGTCGCTCCCTCAACAAACATAGTGAGAACAGCTTTTACAATCTCTTTGTTAGCCAATGTTCTGGTCGAAGTGTATGCAAGAATCGATGATTCATAAAACATCTTATAGCTATTGGCTTGCAGCGGAGATAATTTGATAACCGGATTTTGCATGATTATCAGAAGCAGATGTTGGGTGGACTTCATCAAATTAATATTTTCTATAAACTGAAAAGAGAAGCCTGCGTAATAAATATGAATATCAGACGAAAACTCATGAATTTCCATAAAATAATTAGGTGGTAAGGTAATTAAATCGTTTTCGACAATATCATAGTGATTCCCATTAATCGTTGCTTGTATTGTCCCTTTCGTACAAAGAATAAAGAAACCGGCCTCTATTTTACAATGAATATTTTTATACCCAAGCAAGTTTTCCCCGAATCCTTCTCCCACTTTATAATCAACCGTTAAATTGTACCTTGGTATATCGCTTTCCATTGCCTATCTTGTTTTTAATTCCAAATATAGAGATTATTTAAAATCCACATTCAGGATAATTAAAATTCGAGCATCGAATCTTAAAAAAATAACATTTATATTCTATTTATAAGAAAAGGACAAAATAAGAAACGGGATACAGAAGGCTATATAAAACTTCTTTGTATCCCGTTACTTTTAGTGTTGTAAATTAGTGGAATTACTGAATATCCAACGCATCAAACGCCAAACCATCCATATTCTCTGCTGAAAGCAGTACCTTATAATGTCCGGCATTAATAAATGTACCGGTAGTGGTACTCATCATCTTCCATTTGTCCGGTGTTTCGGGGAAGGTAAGTACATCCTCTTTCAATACCACTCCTTTCGAATCAATGAACTTCATTAATACAGGCATCGGTTTTTCGGTAGTATTCATATATTTAAAACGAAGTGCATAGACTTGTGCCAATCCTGTAGAAACATTCCATTCAATACTGTTACCTTTTCCTTTACCAAAGAAAACACCCATCTGTTTGCGGTGTTCTTTCTTCTGGAATTTTCCTTTCAATACAGCAGCTTCCGCTTCGTAAGCTACGCTGACACGGGCATTTTTGTCTTCGGGAAGCAATTCTTTCGGAGTTTTCTCCATCACTTCTTTACTTGCCTTCTCCCAATTCCAGTCTGATGCGGGAAATAGAGTCGGTTTCAAATCCGAATTGGCAGAAGCAATAGCAATACCCGAAATCAAAGCCTGCCCCGCTTTCACTTCCGGAAAATGTATTTTCAATAATCCGCCTTTTATAATAGCGTATACTACTTTTTTACAAGCTCCATCGTGACCACTTTCAGCCCAAATGTCAAGATCATCCAATACCACAGAGTCATTCACTGCAACATCAAAAATGCGCAATCCTTCACAATCGGTAGAAGCACTGCCTCCTGTTCCATGCCAAGGTTCTGTGAAGTAAAATTCGATTCGATACATTCCATCAGCTACCGGGAAATTGTATTCCAGTTGATGGCGGCCAAAACGGAAATGCTGAAACAACTTCCAGTCACGACTTCCCCGAATCGGATCATTCGTGGTACGCTGACTTGCAAGGTATGGATTCAACTCGTTGAAGCTTGCTGCCCATGAACGGGAGTAATTGGTATTATCCTGCATCCATAACTGACCAAAACTATCTGTAAAATCATCTCCCCCACAGTTGATGCGATACAGGTAATTATATCCGTCCTCACCTTTCAATAGGGGTTTTGTGTCCTGATACAATATCCCGAAATGAGGAGATTGTTCCAGACCGTTGAGTACAAGAATGTCTTCGGCAACTGCTTTTCCTTTATAATATCCTACAGCACGAAGTACATTATAACGAATATCCCGATTCTCCCACATAAAGTGAGTACCTATGCCATTATTCTTTTTACGTCCCAGATAAGTCACTTTTTCATTGGACATATCATTATAAAGCAATACGGAATCACAATTACTGTATGCTTCGATCGTAGCCCGACGGCGCCCTTTCTCAAAACGGTCCGCCCAAGTATGTGATACCAGATATACCATCGGGTCCTTAGCTGCCGAAACATAGTTGGCACGATACATATAATATACGTCCAATGGTTCTTCCCACGGAGTCACCAGTCCTTTATAGTTGAACGGGCCTACCTTATCTATTTTCCGGTATGCCTCATCCGGCTGACGACGTCCGGGATTGTCATGACTGCTGAAAATCCATTGAAACTGTCCGCAAACACTGTCTTTGACCTGTTCCGCCAGACGAATCTTTGTTTCCATCAACCGGCACATACGGCTCTCACTCCATACACCATTTGCGTCGAATTCCGCAGGTTCCGTATGCAGATCAATGCTTCTCCAGGCACCATATTCTCCATTCAGTAACTGGTTCTTCTGCGAAAGTTCCTTTCCATACTTCGTAACATCTCCTCCATATGTACCGCTCCAATTCTGAATTACATTCCAGTCAGTCCCTTCACCTCCGTTGCAAGTGGTAATGATACGCATTGTACGTGCTGTGGGGTCCATTTCACGAATGATTTCACTACACTCCTGTGCAAATTCACGAGGCAATGTACTCTCATTCTGTAATCCCCATATCACTACTGACGGAGAATTACGACGTTCCTTCACCCATTGACGAAGCAGCTTTTTAAAATTCTCACGAAACTCCGGAGTATCATACCACACGTGGGCAGAAAGCTGTGTCCAGAACAAGACTCCTTCTTCATCCCAATATTTCTGATAATCGAGATGATGTGGCTGGTGGGCATCACGAAAGGCATTAAAACCTGCCGCACGTATTTGCTTCACTCTTGCAGCTACCTGTTCTTTACTGAATGCATGACTCTGTCCGAACTGATGTTCATACTCGCATACGCCATTGATAAAGACAGGCTTTCCATTCAGGTAAAAGCGACCATCTCCATCATTTCTCTTCACCGGCCAACTGATCGTACGGATACCGAACGGAGTTGAAATCTCATCCGTTGTTTTAGTATCACGCTTAATCATACTTGCCAGTTTATAAAGATATGGATTCTCCGTATCCCATAAAACAGGATTTTCTACAGGAGCCTGTTGGCGAATTACCTTCATTTCTCCCGGAGCCAATGTCACTTTCTCTACCAGACGGAATACTTGTTTTCCATCCTCATTACTCAATTTATTAACTACCTCTATCGTTTCCCCGGTCTTACCATAGTTCTTCACCTCTGTTTCTACAAATATATTAGCCGCCTTTTCATCATTCCAGATGTGTACTCCGAAAGGTTCAATACGAATCTCATCTGTTACCTCCAGCACTACCGGACGGAATATTCCTAACGGCTGAGAGCCTTCACTAAATCCCCACTCTGACGAACATCCACCACATACCCACGGCATATCGGCTATCATTTCCGGATGCTCCGCTTTTACTTCCAGACGATTTGTTCCTTGTTTCAGTGCATCGGTCACGTCCAATGTCAACGTAGTACGCCCTACCGGATGACGTCCGAAGTCATGTCCGTTCACTTTAATAGTAGCATACGTACCCACTCCTTCAAAACGCAGGAAATACCTTTTTAATTGACTATTGACAGTTGACAATTGACAATTATCGAGAGAGAAGTCTTTTACGTACATGGCTGTTCCATGCAGGTTGCCATGAGTTAGTTGGCGATAACCGTAATAGTCATCCCAGTTATGGGGGATTCGACAATCGATAACTGATGATTGACGGTTGGTAATCGGTGATTGGTGATTATCCTTTGAATGGTCTTTTGAATTGTCGATTGTCAATTGTGAATTGTCAATTAACCAAGTTTTCCAGCCTTCATTCAGTTCAGTGATCATCCGACGGTTCTTTGTTTCAGGTTTCGGAAAGCGAACTGCGGAACGTCCCATCGGTTGGCTCGTGGCAACAGCGATACCACGCTGTTCGGCATTATTCACTGCACAATAAAAATGATAAACTACTCCATCGTGTTTGATTACATAACTTTTATGTGCAAACAATTCGTCATAATTCTTAGACGGGATAATCAAATCAGCCCCATGCCAGTCTGTCCAGTTGACCAGATCATAACTTGCAGCAAACGTATTAAAAGCTTTATACTTGCGCGAGGGTTCAAAAGCAGAGAAATAAAACATCACATACACGTCGCCCATTTTCTGAATGTGAGCATCTCCGGTGATCGTTCCGTCCGCTTCGTGCGCAAAGACCGGATTGCCGGGATAGCGTTTCCATGTTTTCATATCCTTGGAGAGTGCGATACCTACCCGTTCTCCTTTTAAGTCCGTTTCCGGATGGCGCCCTCCCGCATTGTAGAACATCACAAACGGAGCCCCTAAGGTTTTGTCTTTATCCCAGTAAACAGTACTTTTATATTGGGTCAGCTTTTCCCACCACTGTGCCTCTTTATCATGAATGCTTAAAATAGGTTTGTCTAAAGACTCCCATTCGTGAGCCGTGGAAATATCTCCTTTGGTAGATGCCAGTCCGACAAAGAGTGGTGCTTTTACGGCTTCATACCCTGTACCTTCGCCACCGATGTAAGTCATCCAGTGACGACCTTTATAAGTCTGGAGCTGGTAGCTTCCTCCCCATTCCATATCCGGCAGCGCAGGAAATCCGCCACGCTGATTACAGTCCCATTTTCCTTCCCGATAGGAAAGTACGCGTCCAAGAGTACGCCATTCAAGCAGATTATCACTTTCTGCTATCCAGGTTTCGTATCCACGGCCATCCGTTCCAGTCTTGCCATTATAAACGACGTACGTCATCAGCCACTTGTCTCCTTGACGGAATACTGTGGGACAATCAATCTTATGATAATTGTCGGTCGGGGCAACGGCAAGTCCGTACTTATAGGGCGTCTTTACCTCCTCATAAATCTGCTCCATCCGTTCCTGCGTAACTTCTTCACGTTGCGCATGCAGAGTGCATACAGTAACTATACTAAATAATGTCAGTAATAACTTCTTCATTATACTTTTATCTATCATCTTTATCTAAGTTGTGACCATTAGTTTCATTGCTCGAAACAAAAGGTTTCAAGGCATGAAACTAATGGTTTCACACCGAGAAACAAACAGTTTCATTGCTTGAAACTAAATATGGACTTACAACAAGTGCTCATTAGTAAAACAACCAATCCATTGTTTCTTCGTCTCCGGCTAATCCGGCATTACGAGTTTTCATTTCCGCAGCTGTAAATCCAAGGACCTGAAGATAGCCTTTAGGCAACATCAACGTATGTTTTCCAGCCGGGAAGCTATATGCATGTACATTTGCCAACGGCATTCCACTAATATGAATGGCATTTGTCAATACCGGTTCAGCCTGACCGTAATCGTTAGCAGAAGCATCAATCTCCAGTTTGGGAGCCTTTGCATACTTCTTCTGATCGTCTTTGAAATAAGCAACCAGCAGTTTGACCGGATCATTCGTTTCAAAAGTAATGCTTGTCCCTTTCTCCCGTTGTTCATTTCCATTGAAGCGGAATGCCTTCATTCCTTTCAGTTCGGGAGCAATCGCTTCTATTTTACCCGAAAGGTCTGTGAATAAAGAGGTTCCTTCATCCAGTTTAACTGTCGGATAATTCGATATTAAGTTCACATTCGCAGGAGTCCAGGCTGCAATCTCTACCGTTTCAGTCACGGCATTGCCATTCTGCTTTTCTTTCAGCATGGTAAGGTTCGCTTTAAAGTTCTCCAATTCTTTTTCGTAGTGTACCAGCAGTTCTTTCCATGTCTTATTATGACCATCATCTCCGCCGATAGGAATACGGCGTTGGGCTGTCTGCATACTGTTGGCGTATAAATAATGCTCGTCGGTCAGTTCCACTAACTTGCGATAGTGTTCCAGACTTTGTTCCATCAGAGGAATGGCTTCTTCCAGCTTCTTAATGTCTTTTCCCCACTGATAGTCTAATACCAGTTTCGCAGCTTTCACTTTCAGATTAAACGCATAGGCAAACT
This sequence comes from Bacteroides faecis, assembly GCF_020091505.1. NCBI lineage: Bacteria > Pseudomonadati > Bacteroidota > Bacteroidia > Bacteroidales > Bacteroidaceae > Bacteroides > Bacteroides faecis. Next base: position 4,376,465 of record NZ_CP081916.1, read on the forward strand.
CACGGTAACAGTGCATATCATTCTGCAAACGTGCAAATTCGGCTTTATTGGAAGAGATGGAAGTGGCTGCTTTATCGATCGCTGCTATTGCCTTGTCACCGTGTTCTATCACCTGAGCAACAATATCCAGAGGCATTTCACCTACATGAGGCTCATTCTTCCATTCTTTCTCTACAAATTCGATCAACTTCTCCCCTTCCGGTCCGCAACTTTCATAAAATCCCGGATAGATCGTATATTTGTACGGATTGACAAGCTGGCTCATAAACATACCCAGTAACAATGTCTGACGGTTTCCCTCCGTAATGCCGAAACGGCGCAATAACTTCGGAGCAATCTCTCCGCTTTCTTCATAAGCAATGCGAATATTGCCCGCATTCTCATCAGATGTTCCGTAGAACTTACCTAGCTGATGATTCCAGTAACCAATCTCATCTGTACGGTCACGACGGCAGTTCCATGCATAGCGTCCCCACGTCTGATACCAAATCCAGTCACGGTCCAGTTGAAATTCCCGTTCACCGTTCGGCAACTTGTCGGCTGTATAAGGCCAGTCCCAGTATGAAGCCTGTGGGTAAAGGTGCAACGCATTGGCACCATGTACATTATGCATCGCTTGTACCGCCTTTTGTACGAAGTCCGGAGAACCCCAGCGGAACGGTTCCAGGTTCGCCAGAATATGTACGTTGCTGATATGAATGGAGCCTAAAGAACTCAGATCCGTATGAATCTTCGACCATGGACCACGGGGTTCATAAGTTGTTAATGATTCACCATTATATTTATGCATCGTATAGAGATTCTTGTATATCGGCAATGCGGCATCCATTACCAGTTTGCAGTCCGTATCGTGTGCACGCAGCAAAAGAGGCGGTTCGTCGGTACGCCCCAAAGCCTGTAATCCGTCTTTTACACCCGGAATAATGGTCTCGGTAAACCATTCCACATCGTCTTCCACTGTGCACATGGCTTCACCCAGACAAACCAACAGTCCCACATTCGGATATTTCTCTATAAATGCGGCAATACTTTTGCGGGTATAATCTGCAATCAAAGGGGTAATCGGGCGGTTACGGTCTTGTGTTTTCAGTCCATAATGCTCTGCAAATGGTTTAGAGAGGATAATATTATAAAACATCTGTATCACAAAGATACCACGCTTATCCGCTTCTTCTGTTAGAAAAGAAAACATCTCCTCATTTTTCTTGAACGTCTCTTCGTCTACTTCCAAGGCAAACGGATAATCTTCCAGTTTGACCAATGATGCAAACGGATGACCGTTCCAGAGATACAGGGAATTCATGCGGTTGGCAACCAGCATGTCAAGGTATTTAATCCATTGTTCCTTGTCATAAAACCAAGGAAAACTTTCCGGAGTATACGGATATTCATACACACCGTGTCCCGGCAGATAAGTCATCTTCTGCAAACCGACACAAGCGCCACGAAGTACCATTTCCGGGGCATCTTTCAGATCTTCCGGAAAGTTGAGTTTGCCGTCGGAATCGTTCACACGATCTATCAGTTCACGACATCCGTAGATAACGCCGCTTCCGTCCTTACCACTTACCTTTGTCAGATTACCGGTAGTTGTAATATGAAAACCTTCTTTCTTTAGCGTTGTATCGTTTACTTCTGTCAGCAATATGGTCTTTATTTCCGGATCGGAGAATGTGGTATCCCCTTGTTGCATCATTACCTGATAACCGGCTTTATCCAAGGTAGTCTGTAACTGTTCCGCACTGAACTGGACACGGTTTGATGCATCCGGCGGAGTCATTATTTTCACGGTTTGCTTACCACATGCAGCTAAGAAAAGTGTGCACGCCGCAAACATGAACAATTTGGTATTTTTCATTCTTCTGATATAAATTGTGTAATTTGATCTTTCTATACTATAAGAAGACGAGGCAACTCCCTGTTTGTACTCATTATAATAAGATCAGTAGGCATGTATTAAGGTGTTTATTTATGTCAGTCATATTTATAAAACAGATAATGATTTCAAAAAGTTCCGGCTTAGTAATATAAAATCTTAACTTTTTAAATCCAAAAGTATATCTTTGTACCCCATTTATCATTATCATTATGCAGATTTACATAGAAACACCCCGATTGATTCTCCACGATTGGAAAGAGGAAGACATTTCAGCTTTTGCCCGCATGAATGCTGATCCTCATGTGATGGAATTTTTTCTCAACCCACTGACTCCCGAAGAATCATTGGCCTTTTATCATCGTATCCAAAATGAGTTCCAAACTTGCGGCTTTGGTTTGTACGCTGTAGAGCGTAAAGAAGATCATGCTTTTATAGGCTATACGGGATTTCATCAGATTACATTTGATGTGGACTTTGCTCCGGGTGTAGAAATCGGCTGGCGGCTGGCACATGAGTATTGGGGACATGGTTATGCTCCTGAAGCGGCATTGGCTTGTTTGGAGTATGCCCGCAAATACTTAGATATCCAAACAATCTTTTCGTTTACTTCCCTCCCCAATCTGCGTTCGGAGCGGGTAATGCAGAAAATAGGAATGGAGCGGATGAAAGAGTTTAACCATCCGCTTGTTCCTCAGGGACATGCACTTTGCAGACATGTAGTATATCATATCGAGTTAAAATAGCTTATCACTCTTTCTTCCGGTGAATCAATCCAAAGGCGCCAGGTATTTTCCGATACCTTTTCCATCTTGCCAATAGTTGTTTTCGGTTGGCGGCGACTCCGGATTGTCAGATATCCCTCGCCTTCCGTTGCTTTTACTTTGATTGTTTTGCTATCCATATAGACCTGGATATCACCATTCGGAGTAGGAACAGTGCCTTCCATCCATTTCAATCCTCCCAATGCCGGAGCAATGCTAAATTCTTTATAACCTTCTTTTACCGGTTTCACTCCCAGATAATATTTCCCCAGCAAATAAATAGGGCTTGCTCCCCAAGCGTGGCACAAGCTCTTTCCATAAGGGCGCCCGTACATTGCAAGATGTTGTGTTCCGCTTTCTTCCGGATTATACTTCTCCCAAAAAGAAGTAGCTCCTTCTTTCAGCATACCTCCCCAGTAAGCTTTCATTTCTTTCATCACAGCGTCCTGTTCGCCCAGAGCACAGAGGGCTTCCAGTTCATAGAAACGCATATAAGGAGTGGTAATCTTCAGAATGCTGTCGTTCAAAAGGACAGAATGCTTGATTGCCTGTTGCTTCTTATCATCCAGATACTGGAAAAAGACAGAGAACATATTAGCGTAACGAGTGACTGCATCACTCTGTTTGCCATTGACACTATTATGTACAAATGCCTGTTTCTGTGTATTCCAGAAAGTCGGTTCCAGTTTAGCCTTCAATGCAGAAGCCAGTTTATCGTATTTCTGTTTTCCGTCTGAATCTCCGACTAAGTCGGCGCATAAAGCCATCGTCTCCAGACTCCTGCAGAAGAGTATTTGCTCAAAAGATAATTCTCCTTTTTTATCCAGATAACCATCTGCCCAGTCCACAAATACCCAATCGCCGGACAGTCCTTCTACCATTCCATTTTTATTCGTTCGTCCCAATACATAGTCCATCATCGTCTGCATGCGCGGATATAACTGATTAACAAAGTGTCGGTCACCGCTATACATGTAATAATCATAAACACTCAGAAACCAATAGAAAGTATAGTCCATAATGGTGTTGCTATGACTAGTCACCGGATCTTTGCCGCGAAGCAGCCAGATGGTGCGTTTCACTGATTCATTATCGAAGAAAAGATAGTAGTTCATCAGATAGCTTTGGATGGCGTCACCACTCCATACCCAACGGTCACGTTTGATTCCATCGATAAAGAATTCACGGGTAGTAAGATGCATGGTATATGCACCCACTTTCCAGATACGATTCAGTTCCTCGTCATTGCAACGGAAACTGCCGCGATATTCTTCAGGAAGATACTCGTATTGCATGGATACTTCTCCTATCTGTACTCCGGGCTCATGAGTGATATAAACATAACGGAAAGCTTTACTGTTTTCCAACGTATATGCATTAGCCGAATCGTTTAAAGGAGAGGTACTACGGATGGCAAGATCAGTTACTTGCCCCGATTCTACGAACAGCTTGTCCAGTGTTTCACAAAACTCTTTATCCTTTGCTTCTTCCGGGCTTTCACCATAAAATATAGCAATATGCCCCTTCCCGGAAAGATTCTTCAAAGTGATATATCCAAAAGTCTCTTTGCCAAAGTCATAAAGAGTTCCCCCCTCCGGTTGCTCTGTCTTAGAGACAGCTTGATGAGGTTCGCGAAGCAAAGTGAATTGAGAAGGGCGCTGAGTGGCACCATCAAAATTCCAGCATCCGGCATCCATGTAAACGGTAGCAGAGGTATCGCTGGCTTTACCGCTCTCATCAATCCATTCCTTATCTTCATAGGTCACACGCCAGGAGGAATCAGAATTTACAGTCTTCCCTTTTACATAAATGGTGGGCGGAGTAGCCTGATTCCAGACTTTGATGTTCAGACTATGCTTTCCGGCAGGAAGAGTCATCGTTTCCGGCATACCGAATTGAAGTTTCCCGTCGAGTTTGACATTGTACTTTCCTTCGGCAGCTATGAAAATCTCTTCCGGTTCCGAAAGATTCAGTTGCTTGCTGAATTCAACGACTACATAGTGACTATCCGTTTTCCAGAAGGGAGGAAAAAAGGCACCACGCTCTGTACGCCGGTTGTTCATCTGGTTGCCCAACCAAATTTCGTAGTCACCGGGATACCATATCCAGGTTTGGGCAAAAGTGCTACTTGCCAAAGACAATGCACCCAATAAGATTATCCATCTATTTTTCATTTTTCTTTCTATTCCTAACAGATTCTTATATTTCTTCTAATTATTCCGTAAATCCCTGTATTCCGCCTTCAGGCCTGCACGCTCACGAATAACAGTATCTACTTTCGGACCATTATTTTCCCACACATTGCCGGGACCATTGGCATTTTGAAGGTACTTCTCTCCTTCCGTCCAATTATCACGGACTGTGATGAAAGAAGAACCCTCATCCGTATAAAGATAAAACCAATGGTTAGGATCGTGCACATAACCGGGTGTATAGATGCTATGAACACAATTCTCAGTTACATAACTTTTGGGTTGGGAACCAAGTGTATATATTCCTGCCACATCATACATATGTTTGGCATAATGATGGATCAGATTCGCATGAACTCTGTTATTTCGCATACAATTCACCGTCTGCGTCCATCCCCACCCGAGGCTGATACCGCTATACGGCACTTCACAGATCTCATTATGTTCCACATTGATATCGCTGACATATCCCGCAGCGATGGCAAGGCATCCCCAATCTTCATTGCCAATTTCAGTAAAATAGCAATTATCGATCTGTTGATGTGTACATACTTCCCGACGGTCGGCAGGATCATAAGGTAAATGCGTTTCGTGAGCAGCCGGAGAAAAGCTACCGACCAGCAATCCATTTCCGGCAATGTCACGGAAAAGACATCCACGAATCACCCCGCCATGTGTAGCTTGCTCATAATCCAATCCGGTAGAGCCCAAATGTTCAAAACTGCAACGTTCGAAATCAATCTGATTGGCAGCAACCACCCGGACAGCCGCAGCCGGTCGTCCCAACCATCCCTGGTTATCCAACGGATGATTCAAATAATTCCGCTGCATCTTCGGTTCGATGCGGTAACCGTCTGTGAGATACATCCCTGTCTGGAGAGGAACATGACCTTTTTCGGAAGGACGCATCCAGGTAGTATAAGAGAAAGTGATGTTTTCAAAGCGAATATTCGAAACCGGACGATCCAACGTTCCTGCTATCTGCACCAATGTCTCAACGGCAGGGACTATCACCTCCGTATCAGCAGATTGCATCTTCTCTCCTGTTCGCGGATAATAATAGACTTTACGGCTTTCTATATCGTGGTACCATTCTCCGGGCACATCCAACAATTCACGTGCATTGACCAGATAGAAAGCGGAATTATGTCCGTCCGTCGTAACCATTGGACGGGGCCAGGGATGTTCAAACTGTATCCGGCTCTCCGGTTGATGAAAACATATGGCAGCACTGTCCCCCTGTATTTCGATAGAACTAATGCGAAGATTTGCCACGCACCACATCTGATGAAGAACCATTTCGGCATATTTGGCTTGTAAAATGCCTTTCCCGTCTGTCAGTTTACGTATTGCACTGGCAGGGACATAAAGAATCTCATTCTTCTCGTCCACACTACAAATACGGTTCATCTTCTCGAAATCTTCTACATCACGGGCACGGACAGCTTTCTTTCCGTTCACCCACATCTGCCGGAAATCTAACGGACGTCCGTTAAATGTCGGAACATCCGCTACCCAAAACTTACCCTGTTTTTTCCAGCCATTGATACGGACACCTCCACTCAACACAACTTTTTCACCGGTAGCGGAACGAATTACCGTAGGAGAATCCTCTGTTCCGCTATCTTCCGGACGAATAAAAACAGGTTCATGAAATGTATATGTACCACCTTCTATATAAATATTGATCCCTCCCTGAGCACGTTCATCACCGGTTCGCCGCCATTCACGTGCCTGTCGCAAAGCTGATGTCAGGGTCACTTTCGGAGAAACCCAGATATCGCCGGCCATAAGAGTAGAACTCATGGCTAGTAATACCCCCATTATTATCACATTCTTTCTAATCATATTTTTATCTTGCTAGTGGCATCCAAACAGTCATTTCCCCTTTTCCCCTGTTCCCCCATGCATAATAAGGAATCAAACGGATATCCACAGTTTTCCCGGCACGGGCGACCGGTCGGTAAAGTACTCCTTCCCATGACTCTTCTGATGTCAGGCGGGCTTTTCCTTCAAGCGCTACTATCGGACTACCTTCAATCGTAATCTTCCTGGGAGTCAGTTGTATATCTGAGGGAATCAGTATATTGTCTATCTTCTCTCCGTTCGCAATATCCATACTTTCCAGACAATATACCAACGGACCACGTTTCACGACCACCTGATTACGGATTTCCTCTGCTAAAGGATGAGCTTCAAGCAAACGGACAGGCATGTCCATTGTCAACTCCGCCATATCTCCTTTTTTCCATATACGGTTCACTTCCGCGTATGTATTTGCTTTTGCAGCAATCTGCACCGGCTCGCCATTTACTGTCAATGTAGCCTTTTCGCACCACTCCGGTATACGGAAGAAAAGAGAGAAAGCTCCGGCTTTACGAGGCAGTTTATTCAATCTCACGCGTACATTACCATCCCAGGGATAATCCGTTTCTTGTGTCAAGACAATCTCACCTTTATCCTTCCAGTGGATTGTCAATGTATTTGCGCCATACAAGTTGCAATAGATACCTTCATCATTTAATGTATAAGCATAATTCTGTGCCTGACAAAGAGTACGCAATGTATTCGGAGGACAACAGAAACAGCTAATGTATTCTGTCCGTTCTTTCGGCCAACGAAGTGTATAAGGCAGATCGGCGCTAATACGGAGGGGATTCGTATAGAAATATCTCTTTCCGTCCAGACTGATGCCACTCAATACACTATTATAAAGACAAGTCTCTACCAGTTCTGCATATTTTGCATCTCCGGTTACTTCCAACATACGCCAGTTGAAAAGCATATTACCAATATTAGCACATGTTTCATTATGTGCCGTGCTGTTTGGCAACTGATAGGGACGACCGTAACTTTGGTGCACTTTCTGTATACTATCCGGTTCATAGCAGGTACCATCAGGAGAAGTTCCGTCATAGAGGGCTCCGCAGGCTCCGGTCACATACATTTTCCGAGTGACAATGTCATTCCAGATGCTAGTCAGGTTTTTCATCAACTGTTGTTCTCCTGTCTCGGCATATACATCTGTTACGCCTGCATAAAGATAATTGGCACGTACGGCATGTCCCATTGCACGATACTGATCACGGAAAGGGATACGGTCCTGATTATCGTCCGTACCGTTCTCTACCATACCGCGAATATTAATCAGATTCTTCGAAAGTTCCAGATAACGGGGATTTTTTGTGGCACGATACATCTCAACCACTCCCATATAGTGTGAAGGGCAAATAGCATTGCGTGCTAATTCAGCAGAAGCTGTCTCATAGAAGTGGCAAAGGAAATCCGTAGCTTTCACTGCTGCATCGAAAAGAGTCGTTTTTCCGGTAGCACGACGGTGGACGATACCTGCCATCATCAAATGCCCCAGATTATAAGTTTCAAAATTCAATCGATTGGCAAAAGCTCCTTTCTCATCCTCTGCACCTACCTTCGTACCAATCACAGTCTGTTGCTGAGAATCTGCCAGCGTATGACTGTCGATCCCTTTGTTTAGTTCTTCTATAACAACCGGTGTATGTATATAACCGTCTGCACGTTGGGCTTTTACGACGCAAGCAATAAAGTTATCCATTAACTTGTCCAGTTCCGGATCTTTATTGACTGCATACACAGAAGCAACCCCTTCCATCCACTTATACATGTCTCCATCATGAAATGGAGGTCCCCAATGTTCTCCTTTGCATACACCGGCAGCAATCTCAAAATTACGGAAACCATGAGAAACTTCCGGCGTATTCCAGGTATTCCACATGCTCTGCAGGGAAGTCCCGCTAAATACATTAAAACGTTCTCCCCAAAATCCATTGGTCCAATGTACGGCATTTATTCCGGTGTTCGCCATTTTGGCATAACGGCTTTGACTCATGTCCGTCAATCCATTGCTTTGTGCAAATACTCCCGTGACGGAGGCGGAAGCTAGAAGAAATAACAGCTTTATCTGTTTCATTTAATATGAATATTTTTAAAATTTACACACTATCTCTTTAAAGAGAGACGTGATTATTCATATTTTGTACTCAATAAAACAAAAAACGAAGGCTGTCCGGCAACCTTCGTATTCCTTTATTTATATATGTTTTTCCGTTATTTCTTAGGAGTATAATTCAGTTCCGCTTTCCTCGCCTGCGAATGTTGGAACTGTCGGGCAACTTTATATTCATGTCCGTCTTTCAACAAATAACTTCCCGTCTGTTTAAACCAAAAACCGACATTCGCTTCCACACATTGGCGGCGAATGTCCAATATCCAATCATAATTGCATACGCGAGCTTCTTTCCCGGACTCTCCTCCGGCTACTACCTGCTCTACCCATCCTTCCAACTCTCCTCTGAAATCAATCGAACTAAGAAGAGGTTCACAGATAATAATTTTATGTTTAATAGGACTTTCTCTATAAATAGGCAGGCGATAATCTACTCTGTCCTGATTCTCCATGGTACAACAAATCGTCACATTGTCATACCCATCTCCCCAGTCCGGTGGCAAACACTGCTGTAGTCTCTCTGTCCGCTTCGTTATGAACATAAAGTGAAGGTCCTGCCGTATCCGCATCATTTCCCATGCTTCAGCACGCCATCTATCTGCATCTTCAATAAGAAAATCGGAAGTAAAGCAGGTATATACCAAGTTCCCTGAAGGTATTTTATATTCTCCATTCTTTTTCTTCTGCAAGGGCAAACCGAACTTTTCTGTCTTTGTCACAACCGAACTGTCTTTTCCATATTTGCCATCTGTGCGATATACGTAGCAATGGCGACAGCCCTCACTCCATTTGTGACAGCCATGCCATAAGTTCCACATCGACGCTTTCTCACCCATCTTCTTTTTTTCTTCAAATGTATGCTTTCTTCGTTTCATAGGCAAATTTTCAGCCCATATCCGACAATTAGGTGGTATAAATTAATAGTGCATCTTCTTTCTCGCTTGAAAAAAGATGCACCAAACACAAACAAAACAAACAATAGAGCTACCTTCACAGGCGGCCGGCCCGAAAGGACCAATACTTTTGATAGTGAAATCTCACTTCACAAATATCCGTATATTTGGGGACTAGCCAAACTCCATTCATGACGGATACAAACAATAAATGTTTCGAAAGGTGACTAATACTATGACTCTAAGCAAGTTTTGTTGCGGAATATAGCAAATGAAGCCCACAGTGAACATTATTTTGTGTTATTTGTACAATTACGAAAAAATAAATTTCATTTATTAAAATTCAATTAAATCAAGCTGACAAGCATATTCGCCTCTATACTCGGGCAGATTATAAAACAAAAAACGGAGGTATGCCAAAACGTATCTCCGCAGATCTGATTATTTAATAAAGACCGTTTAGTATTATCCTCCGTCTGTTGAACTAATTTAAATTCTACGATAAACCTTCTCAAACGGCACTCTGCAGCGTTCCCCCCAAATACCTTTATTTCCATTTCGTATTCCGCAAGAAACCACCATATTTATTTCGGCACCATGAGGTAACTTAAGCAACCTTTTAAGCCTCCGGCTATCCAAGCCTTCCAAAGGGCAGGTATCATATCCTTCATTTGCCATAGCAATCATAAATGTCTGGGCAGCAAGTGCACAGGATTTATGTACTACCACACGCACATCACCTTCGGATACTTCGAGCATCATAGGACGGAAAATGCTGATAATATTAGCTAACAACATTCTGAAAAGTCCTAAAAGACCACAGAAACGGGCATAGACAAACGGCATCAGTATCCCGTAATATAGTTTTCTGTCTTTAATACGTTTTTCCTGCCTGTCTTCAGGACTATTCCGCCGGATATTTCCTGTCTCAAAATCAAGGACGAACTTCGCCCGTTTCCGATACAAGTCACGACGTGTCACGAAAACAACAATCTGCGAAGCCGTAGAAGTTGCTTTCTGATCAAGGCAAGCTCTTGAAACTTTTGCCATTAATTCGGGCTGTGTGATGTGATAAAACTCCCACAGTTGCATATCCGAACTATTAGGAGCCAGAGTTGCCAGTTCCAGACAATGTTTCACTCTCTCTGTATCTATTTTCTTTTCTTTATCATACACTCGTACAGAGCGACGGTAATTTAAAACTTCATCTAAGTTCATATACTGATTGGCTTAATTAAATAATCTTCCATAATGTACTATAATATCAGATGTGGATATAAGTCCATATGAATTAAAACAGAATTGCAGGTTAATTGTATCTTAATTAGCTGCATTTTTAACATTTTATCGTTGCATATATTCAGATAAGACACTAATAAATGCACAAACAAAAACGGGCAAACATGCTATCTGTCACATATTTGCCCACTTACTATAATAAGGTATCCTTTTACTTGCTAGTAATCGAATTCTTCTTACCTTGTTTATTTACAACAGAAGGACTTCCTTTATATTCGATATCACCGCTACCACTAACCTTTGCATCCAACTGCCCGGCAGCATAACAAACTATATCACCCGAACCGGCAACAGTAGCAACGACATTAGTCGCAGCCAGCTTTTCAGCATCAATATCTCCGGAACCATTTACTGTCAGCGCAGCCTTTTGTGCCGAACCTTTCATATTGATATCACCCGAACCGTTAACTTCTGACATTACAATAGTAGCTTTCACATTCTTCAAGTCAATGTCTCCGCTTCCTTTTACCCAAGCATATACATTAGTATATTGCAGATTTTCCGCTTCGATATCTCCTGAACCAGTTATATTCAAATTCAAGTCATTTCCTTTGATAGTACCTTTCAGATATACATCTGCCGAACCTTTAATGTCTACCTGATTCAATGAAGGAGAAGAAGCTATCACTTTCAAACGACGTTCTCCACTAAGAATCTTAACTCCTTTTTTGATATTCACCTGCAATACTCCATTCACAGTAGAGACTTCCAGTAAATCTACCAAATTATCCGAACCATATACAGAAATTGTCGTTTTAGAGCCACTACTCTGACGATATTCAACATCGGGGCTGCCTAATACTCTGATTGAACTAAAGTTGCTTACGTTGTTCAGTTCCTTCGTGATATATTTTTTACTGGGAGTAACGGTCTGTGCCTGTATTCCTATAATAAACAGGAACATCAGCACCACCAACATAGATATAACCTTTAATTTTTTCATAATTTCTTTTCATTAAATATTCTGAATGACAAATATAGGAAGTATATTTCAATTTACAAGAAAAGAATTATAATTTTGCCAACCATTCCCCAAGCTCTTGAAGCCACTTCTGTTTGTACACAAAACTATCATTATAGCCGAATCCATGTCCTCCTGTAGGATAAATGTGCAGGGAGATAGGAATCTCTATTTTCTGTAATCTGGCTGCATACAAAATGCTATTCAGAGGACTTACCACAGCATCGTCCGCAGCTGCTACGATGAAAGCGACTGGTGAACCGGAAGTAACGTGCTCAATCGGTGAATACTGCTCTATTTTATCCGGTGAGTAGGAATTGCCAAACATTCGTTCTCGACAAGGAAGATGTGTCAGGCGATCGTCTACACTCACTACCGGATACATCAGGATTTGGAAATCCGGCTTTTCATCATCCGGTAAAAGAGTAGCTGCACAAGTTGCCAGATATCCTCCGATAGAAGCACCCATAACTCCCAATTTATCGCAAAACTCGGGAATTTTTTCTCGCACCACTTTCAATGCCAACTGAATATCCTGTCCAGGAACATCAGGATTACCATGAGGCATTCTATATTTAAAGACAATATATGTAATTCCCTGCTTCGTAAACCATTCGGCAAAATCAGTACCTTCATGTTCCAGATTAGTCTTCAGAAAGCCACCTCCGGGACACACTATAACACTACTGCCATCAGGCTTGTCACAAGTGAAAACAAATAAAGTTCCTTCGGGAGCATTTTCTACGATTCCGGTCAATTCGGCATTGTCCACTTCTGACAAATTATAGGTCGTCATGGATAAGTCGTCATACAGACTCATACAAATTAATTTCTTCATATCAATTAATATTTAAGTTTCTTCCCTATTTGATGAACAATGGACGGACCTGAATAAATGAATGCCGAATAAATCTGTACCATATCAGCCCCTTGAGAAACCATATCAGCTGCATCCTCCGCTGTCATTATCCCTCCTGCTCCGATAATCAAAAAGTGATGGTCGGTATGCTTGGACAGATAGCGCACTACATGCTGCGATTTCTTACCAATCCCCCGACCACTGACACCACCGTTGCCAATCTTTTCCAACTGTTTTGTTTCTGTCTGATGCAATTCCGAACGGTCCATTGTCGGACCTGTGGCTATAAAGCCTTCTATGGAATATTTACATGCGAGGGAAATGACCAGGTCCAATGCCCTTTCATCTATATCCGCTGGAAGTTTAATGAAAATACTGCACCGTTTGTTCGCTGTCTGACGAAATGTTGTGAGGTTTTCTAAAACTTTAGCAAATGATTCATGATCGATACTGCCCCAGTTTAACGTAAAATAATCTACACTTTCATACAAGCGGGTGAAAACCAACTCAAAATCTTTGATGATCTGTTCACCGGCAGAAAGTGGATTCTTATTGATATTTACTCCGAGCATGTATGAATGTTTTCTATTCTTTCGAATATGTTCCAGAGTAATATCAACACCGCAATTATTGAAACCGGTACGCGAGATCAGTGATTCATCTTTCACCAGCCGTAAGATACGGGGAGAAGGATTTCCCGGCTGACTATCGGGAGTTATAGTGCCCACTTCCAGAAAACCGAAACCAAAGTCTGCCAACTCATCAAACGTTTCCGCATTTTTATCGAATCCGGCAGACAAGCCTACCCGATTTTTAAAGTGCAGATTTCCGTATGAAAAGGGGGCAAAAACTTTATAGTGTCCTCTCACACAACTTCTTAACGGAAGCAGATAACGGTAGAATTTCAGCCAGTTCAAAAGTATTCGATGTACTTTTTCGGGATCAATGCGAAATAACAACGGTCTAACGATTAAATTATACATTTTCAATTATCTGTTTATTAATTAAACATATAGGTCCGCACTTGAAAAATTACTTTTCCACCGTGCTTTTCCACCTGCAAAGTAAGTCCTTTTTAAGCAGATATTGAAGTTCGTTTTTTTTATGCCCGATAACTTTTAATTATCCCCGCCTCTTATAACCTGTATACTGGGTACAAAAATCACTTCCGATCGTCCTTTTATAAAAGTATAAAAGCGATTGGATGAAAATGAATAAAAAGAGATTTATCGGATATCTGTTTGTCATGGTGTCTGTGGGCTGTATCCATGCACAGGAGAAGAAGATACCTACGCAGGAATATAAGCTATGGTATGACCGTCCCGCACAGGTATGGACCGAAGCTTTACCCTTGGGAAACGGGCGTCTGGGGGCTATGGTATATGGAACGCCCGGCACAGAACAAATACAACTAAACGAAGAAACCATTTGGGCAGGACGCCCCAACAACAATGCAAATCCGGACGCATTGGAGTATATCCCGAAGGTGCGTGAACTTGTTTTTGCCGGAAAGTATCTGGAAGCACAGACGCTAGCCACTGAAAAAGTAATGGCAAAAACAAATTCGGGAATGCCTTACCAGAGTTTCGGTGACCTGCGAATAGCCTTTCCCGGACATACCCGTTACTCTGACTATTATCGGGAATTAAGTTTAGACTCTGCACGTGTCATCGTCCGCTATGAAGTAGACGGAGTGCGATATCAGCGTGAAACGATCACCTCATTCACCGATCAGGTAGTGATGATACGGCTGACTGCCAACCGTCCGGGACAAATAACCTTCAACGCACAGCTCACTTCACCCCATCAGGATGTAATGATTAACTCTGAAGAAGGGAACTGTGTAACACTTTCAGGAGTATCTTCCCTGCATGAAGGACTGAAAGGGAAAGTTGAATTTCAAGGCAGACTAACCGCCCGGAATCAAGGAGGAAAAATAGCTTGTGCTGACGGTATTCTTTCTGTCGAAGGAGCCGATGAAGCTACGATCTATGTGTCTATAGCCACTAATTTCAATAACTATCTGGATATCACAGGCAATCAGGCAGAACGTGCAAAGAGTTATTTGTCCGAAGCATTGCTTCATTCTTTCGCAGAATCCAAGAAGAATCATGTGGATTTTTATCGTCGGTATCTGACCAGAGTATCTCTGGATTTAGGAGAAGACCTATATAAGAATGTGACAACCGACAAACGCGTGGAGAATTTCAAAGAGACCCATGATGCACATTTGGTTGCCACTTACTTTCAGTTCGGGCGCTATCTGTTAATCTGCTCTTCACAACCCGGCGGGCAGCCTGCAAATCTACAGGGCATCTGGAATGATAAATTATTCCCCTCATGGGATAGCAAATATACCTGTAATATCAATCTGGAAATGAATTACTGGCCATCGGAAGTGACTAATCTAAGTGAACTGAACGAACCTTTTTTCCGACTTATAAAAGAGGTTAGTGAAAGCGGAAAGGAAACAGCCAAAGTCATGTATGGAGCTAATGGATGGGTATTACATCATAACACAGATATATGGCGCATTACAGGAGCACTCGACAAAGCGCCTTCGGGCATGTGGCCCAGTGGTGGTGCATGGTTGTGCCGTCATCTTTGGGAACACTATCTGTATACCGGAGACATTGAGTTCCTTCGTTCCATTTACCCGATATTAAAAGAATCCGGACTATTCTTTGATGAGATTATGGTGAAAGAACCTGTACACAACTGGCTGATAGTCTGCCCGAGCAACTCACCGGAGAATGTACATTCCGGTAGCAACGGAAAGGCAACTACAGCTGCCGGATGCACAATGGACAATCAATTGATATTCGATCTTTGGACCGCTATTATTTTAGCTTCCCAAATTCTGAATACGGATAAAGAATTTGCAGCTCATCTGGAGCAACGCCTCAAAGAAATGGCTCCCATGCAAGTAGGACATTGGGGACAATTGCAGGAATGGATGTTCGACTGGGATGACCCGAACGATGTACATCGCCATGTATCCCATCTGTACGGACTATTCCCCAGCAACCAGATTTCTCCTTACCGTACTCCGGAACTATTCGATGCGGCACGCACTTCCCTCATTCACCGCGGAGACCCGTCTACCGGATGGAGCATGGGATGGAAAGTATGCTTATGGGCACGACTCCTTGATGGTGACCATGCCTATGAACTAATAGCCGACCAATTAACTTTGGTACGTAACGAAAAGAAAAAAGGAGGTACCTACCCTAACCTGTTCGACGCACACCCACCTTTCCAGATTGACGGAAACTTCGGTTGCGCCGCGGGAATAGCCGAAATGTTGATGCAAAGTTACGATGGTTTTATCTACTTGCTTCCGGCACTTCCTACTCTTTGGAAAGACGGTTCTGTCAAAGGTATTATCGCCCGTGGAGGTTTCGAACTCGATTTGGACTGGAAGAATGGAAAAGTAAATCGTCTGGTTGTGAAATCTCATAAAGGTGGAAACTGCCGTCTGCGTTCACTCAACCCGCTAACCGGCAAAGGCTTGAAACGTGCCAAAGGAGAAAATCCGCACCCTCTCTACGCAGTCCCCACGATTCCCAAACCTTTGGTTAATGAGAAAGCCAACCTGAATAAAGTGGAAATTGCAAAAACATATTTATATGACTTGCCCACCAAAGCAGGAGAAGAATATATACTGATTGGAAAATAATAACTCTACTGATATGAACAGAAACTTATTAAAACTGACTGTTGCTTGTGGAGTCGCTTGCTTCATCGCATGCACAGCACCTCAAAAAACAGAAACTGAAAAATGGAGCGAACGTATGGCACGTTCTGAAATGCAACGTTTTCCCGAACCCTGGATGATTGAAAAAGCCAAGAAACCACGTTGGGGATATACCCACGGGCTCGTAGTAAAATCGATGTTGGAAGAATGGAAACATACGGGAGACAGTACCTATTATGAGTATGCCAAAATCTATGCAGACAGTCTGGTTGATACTGACGGACGTATCAAAACAATGAAATACCTTTCATTCAATATTGATAATGTGAATGGCGGAAAGATTCTTTTCGACCTGTATGCAAAGACAGGAGACGAACGATATAAAATAGCCATGGATACCTTGCGTAAACAAATGGCAGAGCAACCCCGTACAAGTGAAGGAGGATTCTGGCATAAGTTAAGATATCCTCATCAGATGTGGCTGGATGGTATTTTTATGGCTTCTCCTTATTTAGTACAGTATGGTACTACTTTTCAGGAATCTGCCCTATATGATGAAGCCGTGAAGCAGATACTTTTAATAGCCCATAAGACCTATGATCCTGCCACAGGACTTTACTATCACGGATGGGATGAAAGCCGTGAGCAGAAATGGGCAAATCCCGAAACAGGTTGTTCACCTAACTTCTGGAGTCGCAGCATTGGATGGTATGGAGCTGCCATAGTGGATGTACTGGATTATCTGCCACAGGAAACCATCGGACGCGACAGCGTAATACAGATTCTTCAGGGACTGGCAAAAACATTGGTGAAATATCAGGACCCTCAGTCCGGTACTTGGTATCAGGTGACGGATCAGGGAGCGCGTGAAGGAAATTATCTGGAATCTTCGGCAACTGCCTTATTTGTCTACACACTTGCCAAAGCTATTAACAAAGGATATATCGGCAATGAATACATCGAACCTACCCGCAAAGCTTTTGATGGAATGGTCAATACATTTACCCGTCTCGAAGAAGACGGTAGCTACACGATCACCAATTGTTGTGCGGTAGCAGGACTGGGTGGAGACTCGAAAAGATATCGTGACGGTTCATTTGAATATTATATCGGCGAACCGGTTATAGAGAATGATCCGAAGTCAGTAGGTTCTTTTATATTGGCTGCCATTGAATTTGAGAATCTGACGGCGAAATCGAACTAATCCGCATCAGCATAATTTTAATTCGTATTTAAACTAAGAAAACAATAGAATACAATGAGAAAATTCAAGATCCTTCCTCTCTTATTGTTGCTGTTAACATTGGCAACCACTGTCTCAGCACAGAAGAAAACACAAAAAACGTATATCCCATGGAGCAACGGCAAGCTCGTTGTTTCTGAAGAAGGACGTTATCTGAAACACGAAAACGGCACTCCTTTCTTCTGGCTGGGAGAAACCGGCTGGCTGCTGCCTGAACGTCTGAATCGTGACGAAGCCGAATATTATCTGGAACAATGCAAACGCCGCGGATATAACGTGATTCAGGTTCAGACATTGAATAATGTCCCGTCTATGAATATCTACGGACAGTATTCAATGACTGACGGCTACAACTTCAAGAATATCAATCAGAAAGGTGTATATGGTTATTGGGATCATATGGATTACATTATCCGTACCGCAGCAAAGAAAGGTCTTTATATCGGCATGGTCTGCATCTGGGGAAGTCCGGTAAGTCATGGTGAAATGAATGTAGATCAGGCAAAAGCTTATGGTAAGTTCTTGGCGGAACGTTATAAAGATGAGCCTAATATTATCTGGTTTATCGGCGGTGATATCCGTGGTGATGTGAAAACTGCCGAATGGGAAGCCTTGGCAACCTCCATCAAGGCAATTGATAAAAATCATCTGATGACATTCCATCCACGTGGCAGAACGACTTCTGCAACTTGGTTCAACAATGCTCCCTGGCTGGATTTCAATATGTTCCAAAGCGGACACCGCCGTTATGGGCAACGTTTCGGCGACGGCGACTATCCTATTGAAGAAAATACGGAAGAAGACAACTGGCGCTTTGTAGAACGCAGTATGGCTATGAAACCCATGAAACCTGTCATAGACGGTGAACCCATCTACGAGGAAATACCTCACGGCCTGCATGACGAGAATGAATTATTATGGAAAGATTATGATGTACGTCGATATGCTTATTGGTCTGTATTTGCCGGTTCTTTCGGACATACCTATGGTCACAATTCTATTATGCAATTTATCAAACCGGGTGTAGGCGGTGCTTATGGTGCTAAGAAACCTTGGTATGATGCTTTGAATGATCCCGGATACAATCAAATGAAGTATCTGAAGAATCTGATGCTGACTTTCCCATTCTTCGAACGCGTACCGGATCAATCTATCATTGCCGGACAAAACGGTGAACGGTATGACCGTGCCATTGCGACACGCGGTAATGATTATCTGATGGTATATAACTATACCGGACGTCCGATGGAAGTTGATTTCAGCAAAATTAGTGGTGCTAAAAAGAATGCCTGGTGGTACACTACCAAAGATGGCAAACTGAAATACATCGGTGAGTTTGATAACGGTGTGCACAAGTTCCAGCATGACAGCGGTTACAGCAGCGGAAACGATCATATCCTTATTGTAGTAGACAGTAGTAAAGACTATGTGAATAAGGATTGGACAGAACTTCCGGACCGCCAAGGTGCCGGAGTCTAATTAGTAATCACTCTCTTTATCTAATTTACACTCATGAATAAGAAAATACAACTATTATTATTTTCTTTACTGCTTCTTGGAGCAGGTTCATTACGTGCAGCCATAGACGTAACCAACCTGCGGACAGAGCAGCTAAAGAATCCATTAGGCATCGATACACGCCAGCCCCGACTGGGTTGGCGTATCGAGTCGGATGAACAGAATGTGATGCAAACTGCGTATCACATTCTTGTTGCATCTTCCCCGGAGCTATTGGCACAAGGAAAAGGAGATATGTGGGATTCCGGAAAAATAGAAACGGATGCTTCCCAATGGATTACCTATCAGGGAGAACCACTGAAGTGCAATGCTCCCTATTACTGGAAAGTAAAAGTATATACCAATAAAGGAGAAGCGAACTGGAGTAACCCGGCTTTCTGGAGCATGGGGTTATTCAATGAAGCAGACTGGAGAGGCCAATGGATTGGTCTGGACCGGGCAGCTCCGGGCGATAGTGAAACTCAATGGAGCCGCTTGGCAGCCCGTTATCTTCGCAAAGAATTTGCATTGAAGAAAGAGGTGAAACGAGCCATGGTGCACGTTGCCGGAATGGGGCTGTATGAGTTATTCATCAACGGACAACGTATTGGTGACCAAGTGCTGGCACCTGTCCCTACCGATTACCGGAAAACAATTCTATATAATACTTATGATGTCACGTCTCAGCTTCAGAAAGAAAATGCAATCGGAGTAACCTTAGGCAACGGTCGTTTTTATACCATGCGCCAGAATTACAAACCGTATAAAATACCTACTTTCGGCTATCCGAAGCTTCGCCTGAATCTGATTGTAGAGTATACGGATGGAAACAAAGAAACAATCGTCTCGGACATCTCTTGGAAATTAACGACTGAAGGACCGGTCCGCAGCAACAACGAGTATGATGGCGAAGAATATGACGCACGCAAAGAATTGGGAAACTGGACGTTGACAGGATACGATGATAAGGGGTGGACACCTGCCCAACGCGTCAGCATTCCCAGTGGAACATTACGTGCACAGATGATACCGGGCATGAAAGTAACGGAAACTCTAAAGCCGCTTTCTATCAAGAAACTTGGTGATAAATACATTATGGATACCGGCCAAAATCTGGCAGGATGGGTACGCTTCCGTATCAAAGGTCAGGCAGGCGACAGTATTCGCCTTCATTTCGCAGAGCGTTTAGAATCAAATGGGGAAATCTTTACGAAGAATCTGCGCGATGCGCATTGTACGGATATATATGTAGTTAGCGGACATGAACCGCAAGGTGCAACCTGGGCTCCCAGTTTTGTGTATCATGGTTTCCGCTATGTGGAAATCAGTGGGTATCCCGATGCAAAAGTAGAAGATTTCACTGTGGAAGTCGTAGAAGACGAAATGGATCATGTCGGTTCTTTCTCCTGTTCAGACGAGACATTAAATCAGATCATACGCAACGCATTCTGGGGCATCCGGAGCAATTATAAAGGGATGCCGGTAGACTGCCCGCAACGTAACGAACGCCAGCCTTGGCTAGGCGATCATGCAATGGGTTGCTGGGGTGAAAGCATGTTCTTCGACAATCATGCGATGTACAACAAATGGGCACGTGATATCCGCGAAGCACAGCGCGAAGACGGATGCATCCCCGATGTAGCTCCGGCTTTTTGGAATTACTATTCGGATAATGTGACCTGGCCCGCTACCCTACCCTTGGTCTGCGATATGCTCTTTACCAACTATGGAGACAAACGCCCGATAGAAGATAATTATCCTGCTATCAAAAAATGGGTATCTCATATCCGTGAGTATTATATGACAAAGGATTACATTATAACCAAAGACAAATATGGTGACTGGTGCGTTCCTCCCGAATCGTTAGAAATGATTCATAGCCAAGATCCTGCCCGCAAAACGGATGGTGCACTGATAGCTACCGCTTATTACCTGAAAGTATTGCAATTAATGCATCGTTTTGCCAGCATTCAAGGGTTAACAGCCGACGCTAAAGAGTGGGAAGACCTGGAACATAAAATGAAAGATGCGTTTAATGCGCGTTTTCTTCATGCGAAGGAAGGAACATCGCTCGTACCCGGTCATACATTGTATCCGGATAGTATTTTCTATGGCAATAATACTGTAACAGCGAATATTTTACCGTTAGCCTTCGGTCTTGTGCCCAAGCCATACATTAAGGAAGTGGCCAAGAATGCCGTTACGACCATTATTACAACGAATAAAGGACATATCAGTACCGGAGTAATCGGTACACAATGGCTAATGCGTGAATTGAGCCGTAGGGGGCATGCAGATGTAGCATATCTCTTAGCCACCAATGATACATATCCTTCGTGGGGGTATATGGCTGCACAAGGTGCCACTACCATCTGGGAGCTTTGGAACGGTGATACTGCAAATCCAGGTATGAACAGTGGAAACCACGTGATGCTCTTAGGCGACCTACTTCCCTGGTGCTTCAATAATCTGGCTGGTATCCGTGCCGACCGTTGGAAATCCGGCTATAAACATATTGTTTTCCAGCCTGCTTTTGAAATTCAGGAATTGAGTAACGTGGATGCTTCTTATATGAGTATCTATGGAAAGATTACCAGCCAATGGAAAAAGGCTCCCATGCATCTGGAATGGGATATCGAACTTCCTGCCAATACAACAGGAGAAGTGCACCTGCCGGATGGACGAAAAGAAAAAATAGGTTCCGGCAAATATCATTTCAGCGTAGATATACCAACACGGAACGCCGCCATCATCAGTGATGAATTTCTATATGAAAAAGCTTCTTTCCCCGAATGTCACGGGGCAACCATTGTGGAGTTGAAAAACGGTGACTTGGTAGCTTCTTTCTTCGGTGGTACCAAAGAACGTAATCCGGATTGTTGCATCTGGGTATGCCGCAAAGCCAAAGGGGCAAAAGAATGGACAGCTCCCAAACTTGCAGCTGACGGTGTGTTTGCACTCAATGATCCTAATGCTGAGATTGCAGGCATCGACACTGCCTGCACACCTGTAAAGGACACAAAAGGGAAACTGACAGCCCGCAGAAAAGCATGCTGGAACCCAGTATTATTCCAAATACCCGGAGGTGACTTGATCTTATTCTATAAAATAGGATTAAGTGTAGCCGACTGGACCGGATGGTTGGTTCGTTCCAAAGACGGAGGTAAAACATGGAGCAAGCGTGAAGCACTCCCCCAAGGATTTTTAGGTCCTATCAAGAACAAACCCGAATACATCAATGGGCGTATCATCTGTCCATCAAGCAGGGAAGGAAAAGGAGGATGGCGCATCCATTTTGAATATTCGGATGATAAAGGTAAAACTTGGAAAACGACGGAATCAGTACCGGCAGAGTTGTCTGTTCCGACTCAGAATCGTAAAAAAGGTGGTATTAACGTAGATGACCAAGAGGCAGGAGAAGCTATCCAAGGGAAAGGTGCACAGCCGATTCTCGCCATCCAACCCAGTATTCTAAAACATAAGGATGGAAGATTACAAGTACTTTGCCGTACACGTAATGCATTATTGGCAACAGCCTGGAGTAGCGACAATGGTGAAACATGGAATAAAGTGACATTGAGCAATGTCCCGAACAATAATTCCGGAACAGATGCTGTAACGATGAGTGACGGACGTCACATACTCATTTACAACAATTTCTCAACACAGCCCGGTACACCGAAAGGACCTCGTACTCCACTATGTGTTGCCATTTCAGAGGATGGCATTCATTGGAAACCTGTCCTTACACTGGAAGATAGTCCTATCAGCCAATATTCCTATCCAAGTATTATTCAAGGTAAAGACGGCAAGTTACATGCGATTTATACTTGGCGTCGCCAACGGATTAAGTATGCGGAAATAGATCCGTCAAAGCTTAAGTAGTAGCTGAATAAAAAAACAGATTCTCTGTTATAATTATACCGCACTGACAATTATCGTGTCAGCGCGGTATTTTTATTATTTACAGGTTTATCAATATTCCTTTACCGAATAAATAGCATACACCACAAATCAAAAAACAAGACACGCACGGACATAAAGTTTGCTGATCTTATAGTCCCAATCCATGGCACCGACGTAGGTGTCGGCATAGTATGCGTTGAGAAACGGATCGTAGCCGTCCTCCGAACTTGACCAATACCCCAATTTCCACCCATAGTCATTATCCCCAGTAGCTTTCTTGATAGCGGATAAAAGATTAGCCTTATTGTACATCCAATACCAACATTGACCTAGCGAGGGTAAAAACCAGCCACTACTATTCGCAGGGGCAGGATAACTATATTCATAGCCTTCCGTACCATCCGTTATCCAATAGACAGTGGGAAAAACATCCTTTAAAGTTCTATTCTCACTTTCTGCAAACGAAATGATTCTTTGTGTATTCTTATAACCGTAGAAACCGATACTCGGCTCACCGCTGTCTATAGCAGCAAGACTCCAAAGCCCCCATGTACAAGCATTTCCTCCATTGGCATCATAAAGCGCAAGAACGTAACCATGCACGGTATGCATCTCTGTTATACCATCTTTCTGTTTGTATTTACAATAATCTACCCATTCGCCTCCACTGTCTTTACCCGACTTCAGAACGATACCCAAGCAGTCCATATCTGCGGAAAGAGCAGTAACATCGCCGGGAATCAAATAGCCGTTATTACTTTCATCCTTGCAATAAAAATCGCCCATTTGAACTTTATCCAATGTATAATCACCTATATCTTTTAAAATCGGGGTAAATGTATAACAGGTATTGGCAGATAAATCTGTATAGGGCATCGCACCACTATACATCTCTTTGTTATATCCATAAAGCCAATGAACCTTTGCCCTTTTCGGAGAAATAATTACCTGATAACTGCCGTCATTCACCTGGTAAGGGAAAAGAGACTCAGTTCCGATATTGAAACTCACATCACTAATGGAAGAAGGAACATAAGTAAAGTCCCTCCTTCCTTTAATTTTGCATTTTATGGAAGGAGACAACGAAAGTAAGGAATAAGCATGTTCAAATAGTATATCTAATTTTTTTAGCGGTCTACCACTCGTGTCACTCCATACCAACAAATCGGAAGCACGGTAGGCATCCTTGCTGCGTTGATCACCCTCCGGTAAGAATATTCCTTTTAGACCATCTATGTTAATCACATTATCCGCTTCCTTACTATACGGAAAGTAGGCAAAGTAAACCGTGGCTTTATTGTCGTAGTATATGGCTGTTTTTCCTTCACCATTGCTGCTGTCGAAGCTCCAAATGCTACCATCATATTTGTAAGGTATGTTGTCGGATAGTACATTATTATCTGCATCCAGCACAATGACACCGATACGATCCCCATTTTCGAAAGTGGTTGCACTTCCGCTATCCGTGACACGAATATTGGAGATATCGTTAATAGCAAAATCACCAACACGAACATTCAGTTGCAATGCTTCACCGTCTTGCTGCACCATACCCGAATCTATTTTTTCATCACCATTGCAAGCCATGAAGGATAATAACGAGAGCAACAACAAATACTTCAAATTCTTTTTCATACTCTTTTTTCTATATATTATTAAAAAGTCAAGATGACACGGGTAGAATTCTTATCCGACATGTTCTTTGCATGGTCATTATAAAGAGTACTACCTAATATGAAATTCCTCTCGATATCAGAAGCTAGAACTGTTTTTAAGACGTTTAACATTATTCATAACCACTAACAGTTTGATATTTTTAACACTATGTGCAAGTAAAAAAGTCTCATATTTTAATTACCTGCCAATAGAAATCTCTAGATAATATAAAAAAACAGATCATTATAAGGTTTATTTCCTCAGAAGTCCGGCGTTATAAAGTTATCAAATTCATGATCAATGATAATGTAAACATCAATGTTCTAGATTATTGGGGAATTACTTATTCATATTCATAATATAACACCAACCCAAGCAAGGGATATTATTATGCTTAGCTTTAAGGTTAAAAGTTGCTCATTTTTCTTCAAAGCACTGATTTTCAGCAGCCATTATAATGACTCTTGAGTAATTTTGCCTTTTCGAATAAATATATTATTTTTGTTCCTCAGATTTAAAAATGAAGAACTCATGGCAGACAATTATATAGAAAGACAGCAAGAGCAATACGAGGCGAGAAAAGCAGCTTGGAAACAAGCGCAAAAATATGGTAAAAAGAAATCGCCATCAACTAACCAGATAAAATCAGAACAACCGACTGTAATTACTTCAAAGCCGAACTGCTTGAAAAGAAGGGTGTTCGTTACAGGCGGAGCTGAAGGTATC
Organism: Bacteroides faecis; assembly: GCF_020091505.1. Taxonomy (NCBI): domain Bacteria; kingdom Pseudomonadati; phylum Bacteroidota; class Bacteroidia; order Bacteroidales; family Bacteroidaceae; genus Bacteroides; species Bacteroides faecis. Next base: position 4,402,019 of record NZ_CP081916.1, read on the forward strand.
GGCAAGGCTATCGTAGCATCTTTCTGCCAAGCCGGGCATCAAGTCGCTTTCTGTGATATTAACGAAGTAGCAGGACAACAAATAGCTCAAAATAGCGGAGCTACATTCTATCCGGTCGATGTCAGTGATAAAGATGCACTTGAAAGTTGTATGCAACATATTCTGAAAGAATGGGGAGATATCGATATTATAGTCAACAACGTAGGTATCAGCAAGTTCTCTCCTATCACAGAAACAAGCGTGGAAGATTTCGACAAAATCCTGTCTATCAATCTGCGTCCGGTTTTCATCACCTCACGTGCACTCGCTATCCATCGTAAAGGTCTGTCCACTCCTAATGTATATGGAAGAATTATCAATATTTGCTCTACAAGATATCTGATGAGCGAATCGGGAAGTGAAGGCTATGCTGCCTCAAAAGGTGGCATTTATTCGCTTACACATGCATTGGCAACATCACTGTCAGAATGGAATATTACTGTAAATTCCATTGCTCCGGGATGGATACAAACACAAAATTATGATCAACTCCGACCGGAAGACCATATGCAGCATCCCTCCAAGCGGGTAGGCAAACCCGAAGATATCGCACGTATGTGCCTATTCCTTTGTCAGGATGAGAATGACTTTATCAATGGCGAGAATATCACTATTGACGGAGGAATGAGTAAAAAGATGATATATACAGAATAGATAAAGGCTTATGACTCCTTTCTACCGATTCTATTCAATGCACTTTTGGTAACTTCAACCCCGGTTTTCACAATAGAAGCTGCGTGATTGAATGCAAGCATATCATAAGCATTGCCGGACATCTCAATCAAAATATCAGGTTGACAACGATCTATCTGGTAACGGGTGATTTGTTGCATCATCATTCTTGAGGATTCTGTCAATAGATTGTAAGGACTCATCTTCTTTTTCTTGCCACAATCAATCGGGGCATTTACATCCACTGCAATCAGAATATCTCCTTCAGTACGATGCACATGCTTCAACGGAAGAGGATTTAAAATTCCCCCGTCAATCAATACCATACCATCTTTCCGCAACGGACGGAAAACCATCGGAATAGAAATGGATGCCCGGATGGCCTCATGCAGACTTCCTCTGTCAAACCTTACTTCCTGATCACATACAATATCCGTAGCCATTGCCACATAAGGAATCGGCAGGTCTTCGATATTCATATCCGGAATGATCTGTTTTAATTCTTTAATGAAGCGGTCACCTTTTACCAGCCCGTCCCGACTTAAGGTTAAGTCGGCCAGTTCCCACATTTTACGCTTATCCCAGCTATACAACCATTCTTTACACTCCTCCATCTTTCCCGAAGCATACATCGCTCCTACCATCGCTCCCATTGAACTTCCTGCAATAGAAGTTATCTCATAATTATGACGGAGCAATTCTTCGATGGCTCCAATATGTGCAATACCCCGTGCACCACCCATAGAAAGTACTAATGCGACTTTTTGCTTATTCATATACTATACGTTTCTGTTAGTTGTCTACAAATTAACACATTTCCTGCGAAAAAGATGTCCGGCTAACTCTATTTTTCACATAATGTATGATACACCAAGAGCAGCAATCCTCTTTTTCCAAAGGTATTGCCGCTCTTAATGTACATTATATGATTATCTCTTATTCCTAACTAAGGTTTATTTCTTTCCCTGTGCCTTTTTCTCTGCGTTCCTTTTATTCACATAATCCTTAAACATCTGGCGCCAGTTACGCCCATGTTCGTTAAAATACTGTTCGCATTTAGTTTTATAGATTTCGAAGATAGCAGAAATCTGTTTCATGTTCTTGTAGTCAATAGCCTGCTCACGAGCCAGCTTCAGTTGTTCCAGGACAAATGCTGTTTCTTCTTCCGTCATATCAGGTACAATAGCCTGATATCCTTTTAGAGTGAATGCAACTTTTCCAACAGTATATTTATCAAGGATCTGTTCCACCTGTTCTTCTGTCAATACCCTGCGCAAGTCTTTCATCAACTTTTCATGTATCTCTTTCGGCATAGCAGAGTCAGCAATCATTTCACGGTCAAGTTTACTCAATAGTTTGCCTGTCAACGGATTGATGCCGGCAGGAATCGTGGTATAAGGATGGTCATTGTGCCAATCGCGAACCTTACGCAGATGATTGTAAATAGTAGTAATTGCAAATCCGGCTTTACTCTCGTCATTCAGGTTCAGTGAGGCTACCCAGTCCATCGCTTTCTTTTCAAGAGAAGTATCCGAGTTTAGTCTGGCAAATACTTTCTTGTCAAAATAAGCTGCTACTTTATCGAAAGAACGAATGGCGCCCTCCGGTAATAGCTCTCCCTTCTCTCCAAAACTATACATGGCAGCTTCGGGTTCAATAGTAACTTTACTTTCATCCAGTTTCTTCTTGTCCAAATGAAACACATCGGCAAAAAAATCATAAACAGCATTTCGTTTATTCGGGCCAAAATCGTGTTTCTCATTGGGAAGGTGTACATTTGTAACCTTATCCTTTGCATGGTAGAAACCATAAATACGTTGCAGATAAGGAAATTCTAACGTAGGAACACTGGCTGTCCAATCTCCGCCATCAGAAACAATCAGTTGTGGAAGCGGAGCAAATGTCGCAGCCAATTCTGCGTTACAAGTGCCTCCTGCCGAGAGCTGAATAGGCATGCCACTTTCGCAGGGACATCCCCCGTCGAAATGGGAAGCCAGGCTCACTACCGGAGCAGAAGCCGTAAAACGATCATCCAATACACTTAGTAACACTGTATGTGTACCACCACCGGAACCACCATTCGCTCCGATACGACCGGTATCAATATCTTTCCGGGAAGCAAGCATATAATCAAGAATCAGCAAACCATTCATCGCCTGAATAGTATGCGCCGCACTGCTACGATGCGCCGCACTGCCAACCTGTAATATAGATTCTCCCCATCCGAATAAGTCATAATCCACACAAATAGCTCCCATACGGGCCAAAGTGCCCATGCGCTGTTGCTGATCCTCACGATAACGTCCACCGCCAAAATGTCCGTTCGGACATATAATCAGTGCATGCTTCCCTTTTGATTGAGGGGTGTAAATAGAGCCGCAGACATACAATCCGGGAAGTGTTTCAAGTGCAAAGTTCTGTACAGTATAGCCATCAAACTTTCGTGTTTTCGAGAGAATAGCCTCCGACTTAACACATTGGGCCAACATAGCATCAATGCCCAAACGCTGACGGACTTCTTTCTTCAAAGAATCCGTACGCAATCCGAATGTTTGCTTATCAGCATAAAGGGTGTTCAGATACGCCAACATCTTTTCCCCATCCTCATCCGTCCGACGGGGATATTCGTAAGCTTTCAACTTATACATATTTCCCTTCTGCTTGACAAACTTGTAGTCAAAAGGTGCAAGTACATTTGTCAGCGACTCTTCCACTGAATAAGGACGAATACGGAAATCAGCGTAAGACAATACTTTGCCTACTGTATCAATATCGTATTTCAAGCGGACTCCAAAACGGTTTTGAATATCCGTCAGAACTTCATTTAAGGGACGGGCAAATTCCGTCTCATATCTTTGTGTTTGCGCCTCTGCCGAAAGGGATGCGGCAAGCAGCATTGTGAAAAGTATCCGTTTCATTTATTTAAGTTTTAATTCCTCACCATTGACAATCACATCATCCATCGTAATGCGTTCACAATCTTCAAAGATGCATTTCTGCTTTCCTCCCTGAATATGGATATCACGTAATACAATATCTGATATCGGAGCTTCTTCTAATCCGACTATTTTTATCGGTGTTTTTACATCTGTAACAGTCATCCCACTGATATGTACATTACGAAAGATTGGGGTGCGTTCACTCTTCGGTTCTGCCGGCATCGGACTGTATTTCAAGTTTAAAACGACAGCTTCTTGCTTGATATTGCTCATCACAATATTGCTGACACGAATATCTTCAACGACTCCTCCCCTTCCACGAGTTGACTTAATGCGGATACCTCGCTCAGTCCCGTCAAACACGCAGTTGGAAATAGTCACTTTACGCACACTTCCACTCATTTCGCTGCCAATAACAACACCACCATGCCCGGAAAGCATTGTACAATTGGTTATAGTGATATTTTCACAAGGTACTCCCAAACGTCGGGCTTGTGCATCTCTTCCCGATTTAATCGTAATACAGTCATCACCTACTGAAATATGACAATCGCTGATATGTACATTCCGGCAGGATTCCGGATTGATGCCATCTGTATTAGGAGAAGGAACATTATCAATCGTAATTCCTTTGATAGTCACATTATCACAGAATTCCGGGTTTACAGTCCAGAAAGGGGAATTGACAATTTTCACTCCCTCAATCTTTACCTTCTTACAACGAACAGGCTGAATGAACGGAGGACGGAAAAAACGTCGCTGCAATGTGCTTACATAATCCTTATTTGTTTCAGTATAAATGGCCGTAGTATCATTCTCTGCATCCCACATAGGCTGATATTTATTCAGATCATGCATACCGTTATCTTTCAGGTCAATCATGACCCGGAAAAACTCCATCCACCATTTTTTACCTTGTCCGTCCAAAGTTCCTTCGCCCTTGATCGTAATATTCTCTGCATCCACTGCATAGATTAAAGGTTGGAAACTTTTCATCATCACTCCTTCGTGACGGACTTCCACAAAAGGAAGATAATCATCAAAGTTATCTGAGAAAAGTAACGTGGCACCAGCTTCCAGCTCCAAGGTTATATTACTTTTCAACCGGATACTTCCTGTCAGGTAAGTTCCCGCCGGAAAGAAAAGGGTTCCTCCACCATTACGGTTCAGACGGTCAATCGTAGTGTTGATCAACTTTGTATTAAGAACTTTGCCATTTGCCTTTGCACCGATTTTCAACATGTCTACACGTTCGGCATGAAGAACAGTGGCTGCACAAAGGCACAGGAATGCCAAAAGAGTTGTTCGTAAATTCATAATCTATTATATTAAAGAATACTTCTTCATCATTTCCATTCAAGAAATTCGTGCCTAAATATAGGTATTATCAGTCAAACTTATACATTCCGCTTTGTATTTCCTTGGGTTCCTTCTCTCCCGGAAGATATACGACAGCCGTTGTATTCACCGGAACAGACACATTTAAGGTAAATGCATCCTCTTGCCGAGTCCACTCTACTACAATAGTACCATAAAGGGTTTCGTATGATGATTTGACATATTTCAAGTCTCCTACCGGTTGGGAAGCAATGATAAATTTCCGGTAGCCCTGCATTGAATCATCTTTTCCTTCCAAGGAGGCAGATAATACCGTATATGGACGAATTCCAACCAATGAACGAAAGAACCATTCATCAATCTGCCCCATCATAAAATGATTCCACGAAGAGCCTTGACGCGGGTCCCATTGTTCTGTCAGAGTAGTTGCCCCAAATTTTAACTGAAAACCATAACCGGGAGCTTCTTCATGATTAAACATTTTATAAATAAGTTCATTCTGATCGTTACGGGCTAATGTCTGAATCAAATAACGATTGCCCACATCCCCGGTTGTCAGACGATCTCCATGTGCCTTTACATCATTAATCAGATTGAAAAGCACCTTTTTATTCAAATTTGTATCCGGCTGACAAACACCTTGTTCTCCTGCACTTTGTGTCAAATGAAGAAACAACGGAAGTGCATTACTGCATTGACTTCCCGTACCATACTGTGCGGTATTATTATCTAAGAAACATTTATTAAAGGCTACCATAATATCATGGGCTAAAGAGCTGTAATAACGAACATCAAATTCATTACCTACCATTCCGGCAGCCTTTACCAAATACATAACGGTCATGTAATAATGTGCGGTAGCCACTAATGGAACAGGTGTATTCCGTGAGAATCCCGCACGAAAATCTCCATAATCATACCAGTCACCCAAACCGAAAGATAAGATTCCATTATTTGCACGAGTTTTGAGATAATCCACATAACGACGCATATTGGAATAGTATTTTCTGATCAGCGAATCATCTCCATAAGTCTCATAATACATAAATGGAAAAATAACTAAAGAACCTCCCCACTCCGGCGATTCGGCAAAAGCATCCATACCCGGACCTTCAAAAACGACATATTCAGGGGCTGTTGTCGGCATTGCTCCATTGGAGTGCTGCGCATCAGCCATGTTCTGCATAATTTGCGGAGCATAAGCAGTCAGATCATAATTATATAATAATCCCGGACCATTAAGATGCACCTGCTCCAGCCAACCAAGTTTTTCCCGGTGCGGACAATCCGTAAACACAGACTGCATATTACTACGTACTGCCTTCTCTATCAAGCGATGAGCAGCATTGAATATCTGATTTGATGATTCAAATGTAGAAACTTTCTTTGCCGAATTGTAAACGAAACAGGACTGAATGTTTTTCAATACCGGCAATTGATGCGGATTCTTCTGTCCTTTCAAGACAGCACCTTCCACCTGAATATATCTGAAACCATAATAAGAGAAACGAGGATGCCAAGTTTCATCTCCTTCACCTTTCAATGTATATTCATAGTAATGTTGGCGTCCTGTTTGACGTTGGTTACAAGCACCTTCTTCCGTTAACGCCTCGGCGACTATCAGAGTCACTTTTTGTCCGCGTTTACCACGTACTGTTATTTCGGGAAAACCAGCCAGATTCTGTCCCATGTCCAAGACTAAGGCAGAAGGGGCTACCACTCGTTTCGTAGATTTGGAAGCCAAGGCAACTTGCTCATCATTCAGTTTTGTGACCTTTTGAATGTTGTGCCGTTCCATAATCTTCACCGGACGTGCCATTTGTGGGCGAAGTATTCCTTTCGGAGCCTCCTGAACTACTACCGGACGCCAATCACTATCATCAAACCCAACTTGGTTCCATCCTTTCTGTTCTCCACGCGCATCATAATCCTCACCTCCATAAATACAGTTGAAGGTTATCGGACTCAAATCATATTTCCAGCCATTATCAGAATGGATGACCGTATGTGTTCCATCCTCATAATTAACAACTAACTCAAATAAGAGCGTGGGAGGACCAAAACTAATCTGTAGCTTACGATAACGTCCCCCTTGTACATTATAGAATCCATTCCCCAATAAAACTCCAACTGCATTCTCACCATTTTGCAACAACTCTGTCACATCATACGTGTTATAATAAACACTTTTATCATAATCACTCCAAAGCGGAGCAAACTCACTATCACCTACTTTCTTGCCATTTAACGAAAACTCATAGAATCCCAGTCCGCATACGTAAGCTGTCGCTTCTACAATCCTCTTGCTTGTTTTACGACCGGCACTACCTCCCTTTATATCTCCCAACTCAAATGTTTTCCGCAAATAAATGCTCTTCTTGGCTAGTGTATCCACCGCTTCCCAAGCCGCTTTTACCTCCGGCTTTTTCAATTCGCCACCATGAAACTTACGACCTTCCGGCAAGTGGGCATCCTGACGAGTAATAGCCCCAATCCATTTCCTGGAAGAAAAGCAGTCAGGAACTGAACGAAATTTAGCATCTGAGCTCCATTGTGAGGGTGAACCAGATTCGTCCCAAACCCGTACGCGCCAAATATAATTGAGTAGATTGCCAGAGCGAATATCCGCTCCTTCAATGGATACCAACTGGCTCTGTGAAGAGTTTACTTTTCCACTGTTCCACACAGAACGGCCGGTAAGAGCCTCCCGAATATCTATTTCATAAGCCGATTGTTGTGTTCCGTTTTCAGGTGATTCCATCACCCATCCCAAACGGGGCACTCCCTCAACCACTACTAACCCTTCCTGCATTTCACAAGTCAGGCGACTGATTGTTATATTCTTCGCTTGTACGAAACATGGCAGGCAAAGAATAAGAAGAAGATATTTTCTTAAAATCATTATCTGGTTTTCAATATGTTATAAATAATAATCCGTGTCTGAATCTATCATTTCAAAGCATTCTCACAAACAAGTCTTGTCAACGTATCCGCATGTCCTGCCTCTTTCCCATCCACAAAAACACGTAATCCCTTTCCGCAATGGTAACGGTCCCCATTTTTATCCCAAAGAATCGTCAGATTGTGCCCATGATATAAAACATTATCCAGACAAAACCAGTCCCATTTATCAGCCGGAATCAGCGGATTTACTTCTATCGTATCATCCAGACGGGGACGAAGTCCAATCAATCCGGTAATCATCAAATCATTGAATGTAGAATGGTTATAGTACCGGCTCCGTTCCTGATCGCCTTTCAGCCAATAACCGGTCACTTCATCCAGATACTCGCCAATATACGGACGGCCACGATGATATTGCGACTCTACATACAATTCCATCTGACGAAAATATACACTGTCAGATAAAACAGTCTGCGGATAGTTATTCATGAAATTAGCCATTGCAGTCAATGTCTGTGCAGAAGCAAACGGCCAGATAGCTCCGTCCCACTCACACTTGCCGACTCCACGCGTGCGGAATTCCGGATGACGGCGTTCTGCCGTAGTCAATCCATAAGGAGCAGAAAATCCTTTTTCATCCATAATCTCTTTCCAGGCAACTTCATATTTCTTCGTTGTATCCGGTAAATTGAAATACCATGGGATATACCCGATTGCTTCACGCACATTGGCAGAAGAATCAATACGCACAGTCTCAAAGAACTGATGACGTGTATTCCACAAATCGTTCTCCACGAGACTCTTTAATGTATCCGCTCTCATGCCGTATTTCATAGCCATTCCTTCATTACCGGAAAGAATTCCCATTAGCGAAAGAGCTTTTGCATTACCGTACATATAACTGTTAATTGTCGGACGGGCATATTTTTTCTTCCGTCCTCCACTGATGGACTCTTCCATACCATCTTGTACATCACCTTGCCAATACAGTCCGTTCTTCAAACGATTCGTACGTTCCCAACGCTGATATTCTGTTTCCAGATCCTTCGCCATATCCAACATGAAATCCTTATCACCATCCACCATATAGCGCGCAAGTATGGCATCCGCATTCCATGAACTGAACTTATCCATTTTCTTCATCGGCCCGCCATCATTGCCACGATACCATGTGTGTATAATCTGATCCAGATATTTCGGATCGCGCAACCAACGGCTCTCGTAAATATGATGTCCGATAGCACAGGCTATCAGATTATATTTGTCCGAATAAGACCGCTGAATCAGAAATTCGGTCATGCCATATCCGACAGGAGTTTCCTTGATATGCTTACGCAATGACCACCAACGATAATAGTACATTTCTTCAAAGTTATGTTGCGGGCATTCAAACAAAGGAATATTTTCTTCCATCCATTCCGAAGCCTTGGCATTGGGAATGGCCTGAACAATATTCTCATCTTCCATGCCATTGAAATAGTCAGCATAATGACTAAAGTCCTCATATTTCAAAAAAGCGGAAGAAGCGTCCTTATCTGTGGAGGAAGTCTTCACATTGGCAATGCGATATTCCGCTAACGGTTCCTGCCCACCTGCATTGGGTAAATCGTAAGTTTGATCGGCAGGAGTATCTACGGTCGGGAATGTACGCATCTCTCCCGTACGGAAAGCGATTCGTTCAATAGTCGCTACCGGAGCATAAAACATACGCAAACCGACTCTCTTACCATCTACATACACTTGAATATTACGATCTGCAGTCGAAAGAACTGCTTCTACATGATAAGTCTTCCCTGCCTCATATTTCATCATATTTGCAAACCGTGAGCCACCTTTCATACGGAAAATACCGTCCGGAGTTAGCTCAAGCCGCGAACAAGCAATGCTGTTTTCATCTAAAAAGTCAATCTGAAGTATACCTTTATCATTCTGTCCGGCCAACAGATCAAATGAAACTTTCAATTCTTTAGAAGCCGGAATCTTACGCTCTGCCTTCGCATAGTCAAACGGGTCTTTATCCTGTAAAATCAACCATTCTCCTTCTAAAGAAACCGGAGCCCAAACCGGAGAATAAATATTCCAATTAGCTAGTTCAGCCATTGAACCGAATTTCGAAAAATCATCATCTGCATGTGCGGAAGCATTGATCTCTACCGGAACAGAAATACGGGAAATCCACATATCTTCTTTATTCACGCTATATGAAACCCACAAATCACCATCTGCAGGTATTCCGTTTCCTTCCTGAATACCACGGGGATATTGAGGACCATACGATTTATAATTTCCTCCATAGCGCATGGGAGGATTTTCACCATGTACCAGATTTAATGTAGTATATTCCAGTCCGTCTTTACTCAACGAAATAGCCAACGGCCAGCGAAATTCCGAAGGATTATAAACAGTAGCATAAGTACCGTCGCTCAGACGTTGTCCCCAGATTTTTGCATTACTGTTGACAAACCCTTTTGCACGAAGCACCGGTTCTGCCCAGGTATGTCCTCCATCTTCACTGATAGAAGTCAATGCATGTTTCCAGAGACTTGCCATACGGCCATCGGGCAATGTATAGCAGTTGAACGCTTTATAGCCTTTTTTTAGTGGAATGATCGGATCTTCACGGTCAGCTTCCTCCACCCATTGCATCATATAGAGCGGATTATCCAGAATCTCCTGGCAGGCCTTGACGAACTCACGGTCTTTGCTCTTCCTGAAATAAGGATAATCGGTGTTCTTCTCGCTAAAACCATGATTGTAATAAATGAAATAGATAGGACCAAACGAACCATCTTTCTTAATCTCACGCACTACCCTACCTATGCCGTTCCCATCATTCGGATCATCTTTCTTATCTAAGGCTACCCCATAATTTCCCATTGTAATCAACTTGCCCGACTTAGATACATAAAAGCCTACACGTTGATGCATGATAGCGATCAAATCTTTTGCCTGCATACCAGGGCGGGATTCTTTAGTATATCCGTCCGGCACTTTGTAAGGGGGGAATACTATTTCCGGATTTGTCCATTGATAACCGTCTTTTGAGGTCATCAGGAATGTTTGGGAAGGTGGTATATGCTCATCCGAAGGGTCTGCCAGATACTGATAATAGAACTGACCGTTCCAGTAGGCCAACATAGGCTGATGATTATAAGTCCATCCGTTACCGTTCGACGTATCCGGGTGTTCACGGTTGGCACGTACCAGTTGAATATTATGTACTCCTACTACCGGAGACAGTTGTCCGTCATGATAAGCGGGATTCGACAATTCCTTTCCTGTGTAATGGATTCTGTCTTGCGGGGACTGTGCTTGAATGGTATTTGTCAGCCATCCGGTAGCCAATACAAAAAGAATCTTCGTTAAGTTGTTCATGATTTATTTCAGGTTTTAGTTTATTTCTTCTTGCTTTCTTCCAGCAATGTTTTAACAACAGATTCCGAAGCTTTAAAGATAGTTCCATGCTTATGTCCGACAGGCACACTTACGCTTTCGGTGACATCCGTGAAATTCCGAAAATCCCTGGTACGCATAGCTCCATATATTTTTTTCTTATAAACATCAAAATAGATCAGATAATCATCACCGAGTTTTTCAACCGTCGGCCCTTCTACAAACGACTCGGTAAAGGGTTGTGATGACGGCGAATAAGGGCCGGTCATAGAGCCAGAAAAAGCTATTTTCAGATTGCGTTCGGGACGTGTGTTATCTTTGAGTACCATTACATAATCATTTTTCGCCCGTTTCACAATCACAGCATCAATCGAGCTGAAACCGGGATCATATAATACTTTCGCTTTCGATACTGCCTTAAAATCCTTTGTTGTGATGTAGTACAAGCGATGGTTGTTCTCTTCTTCTTCTATTCCCTTTTCATAACGACCGGGCACACAAGAGGCCCATACTACCATAAACTGTTCACCTTCGTCATCATAAAAAATCTCCGGTGCCCATACATTGACAGTGGTAGGTTCGTCTGCCATCACAGGAATCATTTGTTGCTCCGACCAGTGAATCAAATCTTTGGACTGTGCATAGCCAAAACCTAAATCACCTTTCCAACTGGTAGTCCACACCAAATGAAAGGTTCCATCCGGTGTACGCACTATGGAAGGGTCGCGCATTAACCGATGTTGCCCTAATTCTGGTTTCAACCAAACGCTGGGAATGCTATCCCAGTACATTCCATCTTCGCTATACAGATATCTCAGACCTTCATCAGCCGGCTCATGAAATGAAGTGAACATATAATAATCTTTATTCCCTCCACAAGAAGCTAAAAGTAGAATGCTTATTGCAGCTAATGTATTTTTTAACTTTCCCATTTCTATGATTCTTTTACACTATACTAATATCCTTTATACAGAGACGATAAAAAGCCGGATTTGTACTCAAATAGATATAAAGAATCATTCTTTATAATCGATAAAAGGGCGACTCTCCGAGCCACCCTTTCCTCCATCAAACAAACTAACCATTTAATAATGGGAAAGAATTCCACTTCTTTTTATAGTATCTTATTTGTCACAAATTCCTTGTTTACAACATGCTATGGTTTTACAGTGTTCCTCCCCGTGCTTTTACACGTTTAGCCCACTCTTCACGTTCTTTTGTCAAATTGTACCCACGTTTGGCCAGATAATTGTTGATACGTCCTTTGTACTTACCGAAAGCCGCATGCTTCTTGTTTGAATTTTCTGCATCCATAGCAAACTCACGCGCCTCTACCAACCAAGCATAGATTTGTGCCTTTTCTTCTTCCTTCAAAGAAGGAATCATATCAAGCGTAGCTTCATAAGTCACTTTCACCACGCCATAAGTCATTCCATCTTTTACGGCTTCTATCTGTTCCTCATTCAAAAAGAGAGATAAACTGGCAGGAAAAGCAAAGTGAGAACGGTACAAAGCTGCATCTTTTTCATTTTCAGCTGCCTTCAACGCTTCATCTTTCGCATCACCGGTCAAACCTGATTCCTTAACGTTTTTTACTTTTGCATCACGTATTTCATAAATATCATTCAGTTCGAAATAGCGATTGGCAATAATATTACAAACATCTTCGGCTACTTTCGCATCCGTAAGTCCTAGTTTATCTACAATTTTCTGCGAACGATTGACAATGGACTCTACATATTTCGGATCACGATTCTCTTTGTTCAAATCGACTGCTCCGGCAGATATCCAACCGCAAAGAAACAACAGAGACATTAAAACTATCTTTTTCATTTCATCTTATTTTTTATACCATATGCCAAAAGGAAACCCAGTTCCGGCATCTTATACCGATACCGGTTGCAGATTACATTAATTTTCCTTTTTCAGCTAATGTATCGTAGTTGTTTTTTAAATCTCTCCAGTCTACTTTGTGCTTTGTACTGATTCCATTGATATACTTTTCAATATTCGTATATCCGTCACCTGTACAATCTTTATTAGCATCACTTGGATCATTCGGATTCAATCCATTAGCAATTTCCCATTCATCCGGCATACCGTCACCATCCGTATCCACATACGGAGTTCCTTTGTATTCGGGGAAACCACCCATCTGACGAATATCAGTAATGATACCTTGCTTATAAGAATCTTTCGGCAAACGACGATATCTGAACTGACCGTCTTCACCCATTGATTTAGGAGCTAAGCCTGTAAGGTCACCGTTAGCATCCTTCGCCATTTTCTTGTCATAATAAGGAATACCGGTTTTTACTTCTTCGATAATGCGTTCGTCTACAATATCGCGGCAAGGGATATTGGCACCTACATGTTTCGTTACATAATCATAAGCATCATTGGCAGATGTAATTTTAATATAAGGCATTGCAAACGGTTCGTAGCTCCGCATCATTTCAGTATATCCGTCAGTATTTGGCTGACCTTCAATCTGTATACCACCATTCCAGTTATCTTTTGTTATTTCCGGATAACCTTCCATCACGTTACCATCAGCATATACACGACCATAAACTTTATAATTCAGTTTGCTACGTCCGGCTTCCGGTTTCAGGATACGACAACCTACTGTATTGTTTTTGGGAGTAGCAGGACCGGGTTTATAGTAGTTATTGATCATGTTAAACATAGCCGTATAATCACCGCCGTCAGTTGAACGATGCACCCAGTTAAATATCACATTATTGACGAAGTTAAATACTCCATTCCAACCAACAGACGGATTACGGCCTGAGTTACTAGCCCAAAGGTTACGCATAAATGCACAGTTTTCACCTCCTAATGTACTGCCGAATGCATGGTTATATGTATCCAAAGCTTTTGCGGAAATCGTATTCTGAATAGTTACATTTACCGTGGCAAGCTTTTCGTCTTTGCTCTCATACTGTCCTTCACTCGGATCATACATATGACGGTAGAAAGATATATTTTCGTCCAGTCCCCATGTACATGAACAGTGGTCTATCATGATATTACCAATCGGATTACCACCAAAGGAGTCATCACGATGCCATACTTTTGTTTCTCCACGACGGAATCTCATATGACGTACAACTACGTCGTGTGTATCCACCCAAAATGATTCTCCGGCAATGCAGACACCATCACCCGGTGCTGTCTGTCCGGCAATAGTAACGTAAGGTGCTCGAACAATAATCGGAGATTCCAGACGAATGATACCAGCCACATTGAATACAATAATACGTGCACCACCTGTCTCACAAGCTTCGCGGAATGAACCCGGACCACGATCATTCAGATTAGTAACCGTAATTACTTTACCTCCACGACCACCAAAACTATACATTCCACCTCCTTCAGCACCCGGAAACGAGGGAATTCTAGCTTGTGGCAAATCATAGGGACGACCAGCCCATGAGATATAAGGACGTCCTTCTTTTGCTTCTTTCAGTACTATAGGTAACGCTTTCTCCCATGCTTCATCAGAACGTTTCCGTTCCTCGGTCATCATCTTTGTATAATTCGCTTTGGCTTCGTCAGTTATCTGCGGGTATTGTGCCCATACAACGGTCGGAGTCAACATTACAGCTGCAAAAGCTACTAAAAGTACATGTTTCTTCTTCATTTTTATTGGGTTTTGTGAGATTGTTAATTCAAAAATACAATAATAAGACGTAAAACAAGGAAATATGTAATCAGAAAATATAATATATTTTTCTATTCTAACTTTAAATACAAAAGGACCACTTATTCCTTAATATTCTTTTCAAAAGATCAAAGTGATAAATGGTCCTTAGGTTTATTTCAGAATGAACATTCTTCAGATCAAGTAATTATTTTGATAAACGAATTCACTCTGCCAAAGGATCAAAGGTACCATCAGCTCCACCTCTCCAATAGTCGCCCCATCCTATATTTTGTTCTAATGACACATTGTTTTGCATCGCATTCTTCTTAAAACCTAAGATATAATAATAAGGTTTAAATGTTGGAAGAATAGTTTCATCATTACCGTCAGTACTAAGATTTTTACGTTTAAAATGTTCTTGATAAAACTGAGCCAATGCCTTTACCTTTGCATCTGCATATGTTATTTCATCATCGGCTGATTCTGTACAAGTTATATCTTCAGTCAAACTTAATGCTGTCGGACGTTTATTCCATAATTCATCATAGGTTTCTTTTATTGTTTTATCTTCATTGTAGACATTATTACTTTTAGCAGCAATAAAATTTTTTGCATAAACCTCAATCCGATGTCTTCTCTGACCATTCAATGGTTCAACTCCTAAATAGTTACATGTATTGCCATTAAAACCTGTAAGTTTCCAAGTCGATTTCAGTGCTTCTTGGCCCACTCCACCATCAAATAACATCCAACGTCGCACATCGTGGAAACGTTTACCTTCATAAGCAAGTTCTATTTGACGTTCATAAAGTATAGCCTCAAATAGTTTAGCACGATCATTAAAAATAGCTGGATCTAATCCACAATTATCTGTATATCCTACACGCTTACGAATTCGTTTAAGAGCATTCACTGCCTCGTCAAAATGATTTGCCCCACAAGCAGCCTCCGCATAATTCAATAATACTTCGGCAAAACGTATTTCCATATATGGAGCAGCAGACTGTCTGAATCCATTACCTGAAGTCTTTTCAAAGATATATAAAGGATTAGAATTGAGTGCTAAATCATCTGTACGCTTACGCAAATAAATCCCCGTATTTTTGGTACCTAGACAATCAGCTGCATAGCCTGACTTAGAGTTACTATTACGATCATCTACATTATCATACCAACAATAATTCCACAACTTGTAATTATTCCCTGTAGTATACCCATTAATGCCATAAGGTAATTGACCTTTTTCACCAAAAGATTTCAAGTCATCACTATCAAACTTCCATTCTACACCAGGGAACGCAAAAGTGCGATAAAATCTTGGATCGCGGTTTAAAAAGAAAAGTTCTTGATTATAATCATAAGATCCATTCATGTCATTTGGTTTCTTCCCATCCGCCATTGGAAAAAGATCAACCATTTCTGCAGTGGGAGTCATACCACCCCCACCTCCAGCATTAGCTGGGCGAAGAGAATGTTCCCATCCATTCCATTTTTCAAGCTGTAAGTGCTCGGCTGGTGATACATTATTATATAAAGTTACTAATACTGCCTCAGAAACAGTTCCTCCACCACCTTCTGAGCCAATATAATCGGAGAATATCTTTCCCCAACCTGCTGCATTCTTTCCTGAATTGTTTTCATAAGCCAATCCAAAATTACCTTCTTCCAGTTTTTTTACAGCAGCTAAGTTTGTTTGATATGCAGTTTCCCATCGTGTAACATCATCCGCCCTATTAAAAAGCGGACTGGCATATAACAATTCCACACGACCTTTTAAAGCCAATGCTGCCCCCGATGTTATGCGTCCAAAATTCTTATTTTCAGACTCCCAACGTGCTGGCAGATAATCAGCAGCTGTTTGCAAATCTTTGCAAATAAAATCAATACATTCTTTTGTAGACGAGCGTGGAACTACCAAATGAATACCTTCACTATCTCCAATTATAGGATTTTGTACATTATCAATAATAGGTACACCACCATACATCATTACCATTAAATAATAACGCCATGCACGGAAGAAAAATGCTTGTCCCAACAATAACTGCTTTTGGTGTTCAGTTAAACTTTCACTGCCAATCACTCCTTCGATCATATCATTACACTCACGAATACGCACCCAAGGAGAATAATTGTTATCTAGATTAAAATAATCAGTAACAGTTTCATAATCTAGAGGAGAATTAGGATTCATCAAACCTGATATCCCTCCATATTCTTCTGTACATTTCGAATATTGATCACTTGTTCCCGTGCTTGGCATATCACCCATAGAACCAGTCAGATCAGATCCACCCGTCGCACTCGGCAGCATGATATAATACAAGTAAGCTATACGGTTATCAGCTGACTCATAATTTTCATAAATAGTCGTACCGTTAAAACTTCCATATAATTTTTTGTCTTCCAAAAATTGATCACTACAACCTGTAAAGACGGCAACTGTTATGGTCAGTAATGCAATTGAACCATACTTATTTATTTTCTTCATCATTGTATTCAAATTATTAAAATGAAACATTAACACCTAACGTGAATTTACGTAAGTTCGGATAATATCCATAGCTTCCCGCCCAAGAAGCCCATGCTCCTTCTGGATAAGGGTTTAGGAAGTTAAATACATTTTGGCAAGTAAGATTGAAACGGCAACTACTAATGCCAATTATTTTTAGCCATTCTTTAGGCAATGCATAAGCTACTGTCATATTACGAAGTTGCACTGTTGCTGCACTTACTTTCCAAAAAGTAGAGGGTGCACCATTTACACTACTATAGCGAATATTCGGGTATTTTGCATTTCTGTTTTGTGCTACAGTTACTATATTATTAGCGTCATAAATATCCTCATATACAAACATATCTTTCCACATTGCCGACACATTACTATATTCAGAGTAACTTTCTTTACGCATAGTTGTAGGAACTAAGGAATATGCTCCCCAACTTGCACCAAACTGCGCACTAATAGAAAAATCTTTATAAGAGAAACCGAAATTTAAAGTTCCACCGTAAGGATTACTAGCACGGTGAGAAATTTTTATATAATCTTGTTCATCAACAATACCATCTGCCGGACCAAAAGTTCCAGTTGATTCATCATATTGTCCACGTACATCCTTATAAATCAGCATACCAGGATGTACATTTTCTTTTGTATTTCCTAAATATTTAGTAATACTATATTTATCAAAGTACTCATTAATTTCCTGATAACTACGGAACATACCTATACATTCATAACCCCATAGTCCTCTATCAGAACGTTCATTTCTCACTAATTTATCAAAATCATATGCAGCCTTCCAACCTGTCTCTCTGATTTTATTATCATTGTATCCTGTTGTAAGCTTTACCCAATATGACATGTCTTTTCCAATTTTATCCTTCCATCCTAATGACAATTCAACACCATATGTATCTACCTCACCAAAGTTTTCTGGAGCAGGCTGTATTCCTACCGTATTCGGATAATAAGAAGTTCCTTGATGTGAAGCAAACATTTCACGGCCCATATCATAATAGAAGTCCAAATTAGCGCTCATTCGATTCTTCAAAAAGGCCATATCAATACCAAAATTAGTTTTATAAGTCTTATCCCAATGTACATCAGGATTTACTCCTTGTTTCGGCATACGAATCGTAGCACTTGTATTTGTACTAGAATTAGTTCCAAAGATCGGTCCTTTGTCTGGATTACGGGTGTAAAGCTGAGTCCAAAGCCAAGCATTCACATTATCTTTACCAAGAATACCAAACGAACCACGTATCTTCAAAAAGTCGATTTTTGTCTTGTCTTTATCAAACCATTTTTCATCTGAAATAACCCAGCCGGCAGACCATGAAGGGAACATTCCCCAATAATTCTGAGGAGCAAATTTGGCAGAGGCATCAGAACGGAGCATAAACTCAAACAAATATTTATCATCATATGAATAATTCACACGACCAACATAAGAAAGCATACCAGACTCACTGCGGTTAAACGTTACAGTTTGAGCAAAACCTTCTGCATTGGAATCCACAGAACTAGATTGGCCATCTGTAAAAGGTAATGGATCTGTAAGACTACCATTCAAATCTTCCCATTCTGATTCTGCTTTTTCAATAGAGAACAAACCACTGACATAATGCTTACCAAACTGACGTGCATAGCTTACTGTTAAGTTCATTTGATAACTATCTGAGCGATTCATACTACGCCCCAAAGAGTTGCCATTATTCAACTCATACAATCCCAATGTATTAGCATTGTATTCAATCTCGTCACCAACATAAAGGTGACCACCGCTGCCACCACGGGATATAAGGCGATATACATCGATTTTTGTACCGATAGTATTTGTTTTTCCTGTACTTATATTTTTTGAATAAGAAGCTTTTACCTTTAAACCACGTAAGTATTTACTCCAACCAAAATCATACTCTAATGAACCGTTAAGAGAAAAATTCTGATTCTGATTCTCAACATTATCTGACGCATTCTGTACTGCTGCAAAATTATACTTCTGCTGATCACTTGGATTAGTTATATTTTCCATACCTGAATGAAAAATATAATATCCATTTACTTGATCAGGCACATAAGGTACATGTAACATTAAAGATTCAAAATCACCATCAGAGCCACCACCTTTTACATTTTTAGGTTTATTTGTCTCTCCATAATTACCAGATACCTGCAAAGAAGCTTTCATCCATTTTGAAATATTAGCATTTACACCAGCACGATAGTTCCAACGATTATAGTCCAAGCGCCCTATATTACCTTCTTGCTGATAATACGAAACACCACCGAAATAAGTTGCTTTTTCTGTTCCCCCGCTAATGTTGACACTATGACGCTGCGTCAAAGCCGCACTCCATTCTTTATCTAATAAATTATAATTCATACCCTTCATTGCCTCCAACTCATCAGATTGAAAAAGTTGTACCCTCAAGTCATCGGATTCTTGATCCTTAGTAGCAGTATTAGCAGCACGAGCAGCATTGTATATACGACCGTAATCATAGGCATTTAGCATCTTCGGTAACATCAATGCATCTGTATAACCAAACTGTCCTGAATAAGAAATTTTGGGAGCACCTACTTTTCCTTGTTTAGTCTTAACCAGCACAACACCATACGCAGCACGTGCTCCATATACAGCCGCTGCAGCATCCTTTAAAACAGTCACATTTTCTACTTCATTTATATCTAAATTATTGAAAGCACCTTCATCTGCAATAAAGCCATCAATAACATATAGTGGAGTAGGGCTTGCATTACCTCCTAAATCAGAACTTGGAGTAATGGTAGTATTCACTGAACTTTGACGAATCTGTAAGCTTGGTGTACTACCTGGACGCCCACCACTAAGTGATACATGTAAACCATTTATTTTACCAGCTAACGCGTCACCCAAACTACCCACTGACAAATCTTTCAATTCTTCTGTGGAAATCGTTTCAATGGCACCTGTTGCATTACGTAATTTCTGAGAACCATAATCACCAAGTACTACAACTTCATCTAATTTCAGTTGATCTTCTAAAAGTACAATCCTAGGATTTTTTAAATCAGATATAATTTGTGAAGTATATCCAACAAAGGAAACTTTCAATTTGCTTTTTGGAGCAACCTTAATATTAAATTTCCCATCAATATCTGTCACTGTACCTACTGTCCCATTTACCACCATGACAGTAGCACCTATTATCGGTTCACCACTTACATCTACAACAAGTCCAGTTACTGTCTGATTCTGGGCACACAATGGCATAACAAAAGTCAACAGTGTACCGATGAATAAACTGAGAATAATATTTTTCTTATTCATTGTATTTAATTTTTATTATCATACTACTTTACTTACTCTTCAACAAGTGGAAGCCATCGTGGATCACCGGTTCTCTTTTCAAGCTGGCTTGCTCCAGTTACAGTAAAATCACCATTTACAGCATTAATGAAGCCAGGATCTGTATCAAGAGTATTTGTATCATATTTGTCATTACTTTGACTACCATTATACCAATAAGTATTATATTCAAAATTTCTAGACATATTTGCATTACCCATTATTTTATTCGTCATATCTCCTTTACCACAATCTACAAAAATAGTTCTGGAGAAATTTAGTGTTAAGCATGCTTGTCCTCTATAGCTATTCCAATTAGTAAAGTCTTTGCTATAAGCAAGATTGTATACTGTACAATTATAAAAATTAAAAGTTCCATTTGAATATCCAGTAATCTTGTTAGGTCTGTTACCATTTACCTGTGCAAAATAACTTCCATTCTGTACAGTACTACAAAGAGTACTCTCTTTAAATGTTATATTAATAAAACTACCTTTATTAAAATACACAATCGTATTAGACTGATTACATCTAATAAAAGAAGCTTTTACTGTAAAGTTTTCTACACAATATTTTTTCCCTGAATCATATAATAAATGCCTATTAAGGTCATATACATTACAAGACTGAATAACGATGGGATCTTTAATAACGTATTCTCCAGAAGATACTTTTAATTGTTCATTTGGAGTCTTACTTAATCCAATTAATGAAGCATCAGAAGAACCTTTCTCCATTGCATTACAATAGAAATCCATAAACTTTATCTTCAAACCATTCTGTGTTAATATTCTACCACTTTGACCAAATGTAATTTTCGAATGATTAATTTTATTTCCACGAATTGTAACTTTACGTGCTCCAAAATCTATTGGACCTGATATAGTATATTCACCGTTAGCCTCTAATTCATATGCCAACTCTTTTAAAGTGCCATCTTCATTAGGTTCCATATCAGTCTCTGGAAGCGGATTATCAATAAACCATTGAGTCAAATCTACTCCACTAGGAATGGATGCATATGTTTCAAGTAAAGTTGAAAAACTTATTTCACAGGCTTTTTCTGCATCTTTGTTATTAAACTGTTTATTTCCAATGGTTTTAATTAAGAATTTATATTTTGTATCTTCTTCTACTTCCAATTCAACGCTACAACCATCGATAAACTCTCCTTCAACTACAGCTATCGGATTTTCAGGATCATCAACTACATACCAAGAAAACTCATAACCTTCTGCTCCATGCACTACAGGCCATTCAATAGTTGCATTTTCTCCTGTGGCATCAAGTTCCACTTTTACATTCTCCAATTGGGGAGATTCCAGTGTAGCATTTTTCACATCCGACTCAAAAGATTCGTCTTCGTGATACCCTATGGTACAGCTACTTAAAAGAAATAATAACGTAGCGAATAACAGTCCACGTGTTCTTCTTCGTAAAAATAAACGATTACTTTTCATACATTAAATTTAAATTAAACAATACGTTCTTATGTTATCAATATTTAAGTTGAATATTATATACAATAGTCCGTTAAACATTTCATTCACATTTATGCAGTAATGGCTGCAAAACTAATGGCTTCTTTCTACAGTCTTCGATTTATTTCTTTGTTCGGTTTGATTCCTATTATTCAGTTCCCTACTTTGACAGTCAGTTAATCTTGTGAATTGCTTTCCATCTCAATAAAAATTATAAGAAGCTTCCCATGAACTCTTGAATGAAGACATGTTAGTAAACTACTTAAATAATCATAAAATACATATACCACTCTTCTTTTTCTTCATACATAAAAAGGACGTATGATTTAAAGATATGTAATCACATAAAAAGAACAAAAATGAAGTTAATTGGAAATTATATGCAAAAAAAGGCCTCAAGACACTTTTCCTATTAAAAGGAAAGTGCCTTGAGGCCACCTTTTTATATTAAATTACTTTTTTCCGGGAATCAGAAAAATCTTTTATTCTGCCAATGGGTCGAAAGTACCCATACCACCGTGAGCATAATCTTCCCAACCAATGGTCTGATACAATGTCGCATTAGTTTGCTGTGCACTTTGACGCAATCCAAAGAAATAATATCTGGGTTGGAAATAAGGATTAATGTCCAGCACATTACCATCAAGACTGATATCTTTACGTGAGAAATAGGTATCATAGAATGTACATATACTTGACACAGCCGGATCAAGAATCGTTTCTCCGTCTGCTTCCGTAGCAATCTTCTCATTCAATGTCAGTGCTGCTGGTCGCTCTACGTTTTTAATCGGATCACTGTCATTATTTGCAGACCCGGTACCTTCAACATTGATTTCTATGCGATATCTCTTACCACGTTCATTCATCGGAGTCACACCCAAATAAGTACAAGTATTACCTCCAAAGCCACTCAATGCCCAACTTGCATTCAAAGCACCTTGTCCTACACCTCCGTCAAATAGCATCCAACGACGCATATCATACGCACGTTTACCTTCAAAAGCCAACTCTACCTGACGTTCATACAATATAGCTTCAAACAATTTAGCACGGTCAGTTTCAATCGCCGCATCCAGGCCATAATTATTTGCACTCGTATAGCCTACTCTGCCACGTACGGCTTTCAGCGCCTTGACCCCTTCCGCATGATAAGTGCCGCCCGCACCACAAGCTGATTCTGCCAGATTCAGCAATACTTCCGCATACCGTATCTCCATGTAAGGAGCTGCCGATCGTCTGAATCCCTGCTGATCACCACTGCTGTTATCAGTAAACACATAAAGACTAGTGCCCAAATCAAAATCATCCGAACGTTTACGAACATAGACTCCTCTATTCTTAGTGCCCAGCATATCGGCTGCAAAACCGCTTCTACTCGGATTATTACGCTCATCAGCCGTAGTATACCAACAATAATTCCAAAGTTCATAGTTCGCACCACTGGTATAACGGGTTGGGCATAAACCAGACATCGTTGCTCCTGAAAAATCGACATTGCCACTGTTGAATTTCCACTCTACCCCCGGAAATGCAAATGTACGGTAGAAACGCGGGTCACGATTTAGAAAGAACTTTTTAGGGTCATAATGAACTCCTGATTCCATCGGTTTCTTACCGTCAATCATCGGGAAGATGTCTATTATTTCCGCTGTAGGAGTCTTTCCTCCGCCTCCGTTTATATTTCCTGGTCGGATTCCCTGCTCCCACAAGTTGTATCGGTTGATGTTTTGTGAAGCAATAGGAGACACATTATTATATAAAGTAACAAATACGGCTTCGCTTCCACCTGTATAAGTGGCGAACATTCTGGCCCAATTCTTGGCATTGTCTTCTCCGCCATTGCCTTCATAAGCAAGTCCGAAGTTACCTTCATTCAGTTTAGTGATGGCAGCAAAATTGGCGTCGTAAGCATCTTTCCAACGAGATGCGTCATCGGCACGGTTAAAAAGTGGACTAGCATAAAGCAACAATGTACGACCTTTTAGAGCAAGTGC
Organism: Bacteroides faecis; assembly: GCF_020091505.1. Lineage (NCBI taxonomy): Bacteria > Pseudomonadati > Bacteroidota > Bacteroidia > Bacteroidales > Bacteroidaceae > Bacteroides > Bacteroides faecis. The sequence goes on from NZ_CP081916.1 coordinate 4,426,262, forward strand.
TGCACCGGCGGTTATGCGTCCGTAATCCTGCCCTTCATTCTGCCAACGTGCAGGAAGATAGCTGGCTGCCAGTTCCAAGTCATCGCATATAAAGTCTATACAAGCCTTAGTCGAGGAACGAGGAATGACCAGATTCTCACCATTACCATCACCTATCACCGGATTCTGGACGTGGTCTACAATGGGAACACCACCATACATTTTCACCAACAGATAATAACGCCATGCTCGAAAAAAGTAAGCTTGTCCGAGTAATTGTTCTTTCTCTGTCTGCGAAAGAGTCGCACTTCCCGTCACACCTTCAATCACATTATTACATTCGCGGATACGTCCCCAAGGACTTCTTTCACTGTTGATTACATAAAAATAATCGGGAACAGTCTGAATAGTAAGAGATGCCGTAGGATCATTGAAAATAGAGTAGTCTCCATATTCCTCCGTACATTTGGAAAAATCGTCATCAATACCCGCACTGGTTATATCGGTCAAAGCATTGGAACCTCCGGTAGAACTAGGCAATAAAGACTGATATAAAAAGTCCACACGACTTTTGGCTGTTTCATAATTTTCGTACACAACCGAAGCGTCATAGCTTCCATATACTTTCTTGTCTTTCAGAAAATCATCGCTGCATCCAGTAAAACAGATTAGTCCTGTCACCATCGATGCTGTCAAACATATTTTATTTATCTTTTCTTTCATAATCTTCTTTGATATTAGAATGAGACATTAACACCTAAAGTTACTTTACGCAAATTAGGATATCTTCCATAAGTGCCTCCCCATGTACTCCAAACACCATCAGGATAAGGATTGTAAAAGTTTAAAAGGTTCTGAGCAGTCAAATTCAGACGGCAACTGCTGATGCCGATCCGATTTGTCCATTCCTTCGGAAGGCTATAAGCAACTGTCAAATTACGTAATCGAACGCTGGCTGCGCTAACTTTCCAAAATGTAGAAGCCTGACCGTTTATGGCACTATATCTTAAGTTTGGATATTTAGCACTCCGGTTCATTGGCGCCACTACATTACCACCGGCATCCAATACATCTTCATACACATACATATCTTTCCACATGGCAGATACATTTTTATATTCCAGATCATCGTATTTTTCCTGACGTAAGTCTGTCTGTACAAGAGCATAAGCACCCCAGCTTGCACCAAATTGAGCACTGAATGAGAAGTTCTTATACGAAGCACCAAAATTAAAAGTCAATCCATAAGGATTATTGGCACGATTGGAAATCTTCACATAGTCATTCTGATCAATCACGCCATCTGCTTCACCATAAGTACCATCGGCATTACGCTGACCACGTACATCACGATAGATCAACATACCCGGATGAATGTTATCTTTCGTATTCCCAAGATAAGAAGTGATCTTATTCACTGCGAAATACTCTTCGATATCCTGATAGGTGCGGAACATGCCAATACATTCGTATCCCCACACACCACGGTCGGAACGTTCACCCCGAACAATGTCATCAAAACCGGGAGTAGCCTGGAATCCGGCTTCTTTAATCTTGTTATCACTGTAACCGGTAGTCATTTTTACCCAATAAGAAAAATCTTTACCGATTTTATCTTTCCAATTCAAAGTAAGTTCTAAACCATACGTATCAACTTCTCCAAAGTTCTCAGGAGTAGCCTGCGTACCTACAGTAGTCGGATAGAAAGAAGTACCCGTGAAAGTTGTGAACAACTCACGTCCCATATCATAGTAAGCATCTAATGTAATACCCAGTCTACTATCCAGCATCCTGACATCGATACCTAAATTGGTCTTGTAGGTTTTATCCCAATGTACATCTGCGTTGACCCCTCTTTGCGGCATTTGGAATGTTGCACCACTATAGGTATTGGTGGCTGTACCAAATATAGGACCTCCATCTGCATTTCGGCTATAAAGTTGTGTCCACAACCAAGGTTGTATATTATCTCTTCCCAAAATACCGAATGAACCACGAATCTTCAAGAAATCAATACCTAGTTTTTCTTTATTAAACCAGCTTTCTTCCGAGATAACCCAACCTGCTGACCATGAAGGGAACATTCCCCAGTAGTTACTAGGAGCAAATTTGGTAGATGCATCCGAACGAAGCAGGAACTCAAACAAATACTTGTCTGCATACGAGTAGTTCAGACGACCGATATAAGAGAGCATACCCGATTCCGTACGACCGAACGTAGTCGTTTGATCCGCACCGGTAGCTGTCGAATTAGATTGTCCATCGGTAAAGCTGAAAGGATCAGTTACAGTACCGGTCAGATATTCATATTCCGATTCTGCCTTTTCAATAGAAAACAATCCATTCACATTATGCAAACCAAACTGACGTGCGTAGCTGACTGTCAAGTTCATCTGGTAGTTATCCGTTTTATTCATCGCACGGCTCAATAAATTACCATTATCCAAAGTAAAAGTACCAAAATTGCTATCATCTATATTTATATCATCGCCAGTATAAAGGTGATTTCCACTGCCACCACGTTCCAGCAGCCTGTAGACATTCATTTTAGTACCGATATTATTACTCTTATTATTGATAATGCTCCTCGAATAAGAACCTTTCACTTTTAGCCCCTTCAACCATTTGCTCCAACCAAAATCATATTCCAATGAACCGTTTATGGACATATTATTTGTCTGATTTTGAGTATTGTCAGGAGAATCCTGAACTGCTCCAAAATGGAATAGTCGTACAGCACTTAAGCCCGAAGACACATTTTCCATACCTGTATATACAACAGGACGTCCACCTACATATCCGGGCACAAAAGGCAAATGTGTCATTAGAGAATTAAAATCAGCATCTGTCCCACCACTGGTTATACCATTACGTGAGTTATTCTGTTCACCCATGTCACCTGAGAACTGTAAGGAGGCTTTAATCCACTTACCGATATTAGCATTAACACCCGCACGGAAGTTCCAACGATCATAATCTAAACGTCCCATATTACCTTCTTGATTATAGTAAGATGCACCCGCAAAATAAGTAGCCTTCTCTGTACCGCCATTAATACTGAAACTGTGGCGTTGCGTCCAAGCCGCACTCCACTCATCATCCAGCAAATCGTAGTTCAGTCCTCTCATTGCTTCCAATTCGTCAGCCTGGAAATATTGCGTTCTTCTATTATCCGATTCCGATTCACCGGTAGAAGTTCCAGCTCCACGTGCGGCATTATAAATACGTCCATAATCATAAGCACTTAGCATCTTAGTTTTTTTCAAAGCATCAGTAAAACCGAATTGCCCTGTATAAGATATGGAAGGTGTACCTACCTTACCGCGCTTGGTTTTCACCAATATGACACCGTAAGCCGCACGTGCCCCATATACAGCTGCCGAAGCATCTTTCAAAACCGTAATACTTTCTACTTCACTCACATCCAAATTATTAAATGCATCCTCTATAGAAATAAAATCGTCAATTACATATAATGGGCTAGGATCTGCATCACCTCCACGCGTTGAATTGGGAGTAATGCTGGTATTGATATTACTTTGGCGTATTTGTAGACTTGGGGTACTACCCGGACGACCACCACCCGAATTTACATGCAAACCACTCATCATTCCGCTCAATGCATCACCTAAGTTACCCACCGAAAGATCTTTAATCTCATCCGGAGTAATGGTTTCAATCGCCCCCGTTATGTTTTTCATTTTTTGTGTACCATAACCTACAATAACCACCTCATCCAGATTAGCTACATCTTCTTTCAATACAATCTTTGGATTATTCAAATTCGTTATTGTTTGAGAAACGTATCCTACAAATGAAACAGCCAATCTTCCCCCTTCCGGGACGGGAAGGCTAAATTTACCATCAATATCACTTATCGTGCCTACCGTAGAATCTACAATCTTAATTGCAGCCCCAATAATTGGGTCACCAAATTCGTCCACAACAACCCCGGTCACCGTACGTGCATTTTGGGCATAGACGATTTGCGCAAAGGCTTGTATAAAAAGCATACATAAGCCTAAAATGAAATATCTTTTACTCATAGTATTCTGTTATTGTTTATACATTGTATTCATTCTGTTGTCGGAAGCCAACGTGGATCTCCACAACGTTTCGCAATATGCTCCGAGCTACTCAAAGTAAAATCACCGTTAGCAGCATTCACAAACTTTGGCTCTACCTTAATAGCTGTTCCCGAATGGTCTCGTCCATTCTCATCACTAGTATCATAATCAAGGAATCCTCCCGGAACAGCACTATAATAATAAGTATTATATCCAAGTGTATAATTTACATTACCATAATTTCCCGCATTACAGATCCGTCTGAAAACACCTTCAGTTCCTGTGGCCGAACTTACGACACAGTCTGCAAAAATAGTATTCTGCATTTCCAAAAAGAACACAGCACTATTACTGTTTATTACATTATTAAAGAAACGATTGTTAGTGCCAATTTGATAGAACGTACAATTACTCATTTTCCGAAGCGATGTACTCCAGCCAGATCCGCTAAAGTTTGACGGAGTACGTCCTCTCATCTGAACAAAATAGGCAGATCCGGGAACCGTATAATAAATAGTACTGTTTGAAAAGCTCAAATCTTTGATCCAACCTTGACCGTTGAATGCTATAAATATAGTACTTGCTGTATTAATGCTAACCAAGCAATCAGTAATAGACAATGACGACAAAGCATAACCATTATTACAGTAATATAATGGTACGGGAAGATCTTTTATAGTACAAGATTGGAAAACATAAGGCTGCTGCACTATACCGGCTTCTGTGCTATTGAACATAACGACACCTCTACTATTAGAAGCACTGTAAGTATCAGCATCAAAATCAAAATCTATAAACTTAATTTTTAGACCAGCTCCGCGATTTATAAAAGAAGCATTTCTTTTCATTGTCAGTTTGGCATGATTTACTTTGTCGCCACGAATAGTCAATGTAGTCGTTCCTAAATCAATATTACCATCCATTTCATATACACCACCTGCCACTAATTCATAAGCTATTTCTTCTTCTCCTTCTGCAAGAGGATCAATCGGATTTGCCGTAAAATATTCGGTCAGATTAGTTCCTGTTGGTATTGTTTCACGTACTCGAACCAATGTATTATAAGTCATTTCCGTAGCTGCAACAGCATCAGCGTTATTATACTTCTGATTTCCTAATGCTCTGACTGCAACCTTATACTTTGTATCTTCAGTAATATCACGCGTAATCGTACATTTATCTACGACTTCATTCTCTTCGCCTATAACAACTGGATTGTCAGGATCATCAATATTATAAAATGTCACTTGGTACCCACCGGCTCCTAGCACTACCGGCCATTTAATTTCCAGAGACGTAATATCTACGTTTCTGGTAAAAGTCCAACCTTCAGTCGACGGTGATTCCAAGGTTACCCCCTGAACTTCCGATGAGAAGGTCCAATCATCCTTGTATCCATCGACACAAGAACTAAAAAGAAGTATAGCTGCCGCAAATGCCAAACTATCCCTTTTTACTCGCAAGAATAAATGTTTACTCTTCATAGATTAAATTTTAATTTATATAAAATGATATATTACATCATCAGACATCTATTCACATAAATAAAAAGATACAACTAAAAGAATCGTAATCTCTTAAAAAGAATAAAAAATAGAATCTGAAGTTTTTTCTCTTAGTTTTATTAAACTATATCATAATTCCCCTCCCTATCATTGTTGAAAATTTTCTTTTAAATATTTTATATTCCAATCATCGTTCTTCTCCACATCTTCACATCGTTTTAACTTCCACTTTAACCGATTCATATAAAGGACGAATGGATAAGATCATTGTAATCCACCAAAATTCTGCTGATTGATACCATAACGGAAACAGTGAATTAAATAAAAAACAAAATGGTTACAAGCATCCGAAATAAAGGATGAGAAAGCATCAATATCTCTATAGGATTAGGATTTGATTCGCATAGTGAAAAAAAAGTCCGAACTTTTTTAAGTTCGGACTTTTAATATAGTAAGAGGACATATAATGTTTGAAGTCCCTCCTACCTATTATCTCAATTATTATATTACTCTTGAAACACCTTTTTCAAATACTTTATATTCGTTCCATAATTCTTCTTCACGTTCCTCACATCATCCTTGTCTCGTGAGCGTTCTACAACCAGCCAGCCCCTCCAGCCCATTTTGTCAAGCGTCTTTTTTACCTTATTCATATCCAGCCGCTCATTGAAAGGAAGAGTCACTCCATCCGTATCTGTACAGTGAATCTGGCAAATTCTATTTTTTCCAAGAATCTTGAGTTCCTTACATAGATCCCTTCCATTCTCTAATGCATTCTGAAATTTAAAATAGATCTTGATACCGGGAGAATTAATCTCTTTCAATAGTTTCACTTCTTCTCTTGCATCCAATTGAGTTTCAATGCCAATTACAACTCTTTCCGAAGCAGCCATATCCCCTACTTCCTTCAGCCGTTTTATTAAAGCTGTCCGAAGTTCCGGAGTTTCCTGCCAGCCTGCTTCCACTCCACCCAAAGGGAGAAAAGCGACCTTGGCACCCATTACTTTCATTGCATCCAGACAATCCCGAACTAATTCTTTATAATTAGCACGATCTAAAAAAGATTGTCCATAAAAACCGGACATAGCAATAGAAGGAACCTCTAAATTATAGTTCTGAGCTGTTTCACGAAATAGCTGCTGGAAATGGGGCTCACGCAATTTGTTATCGAACATTTCTCTTTTACCGAGACTACCCATATCCAACTCGACTCCATCTCCTTTCAACTCATGCACCAATTGGAACGAACCAATCTTCTGACGTTTCAATATCATCCAGTCACATACGGCGATCTTGTAACGTTGTTCTTTTTGTTTCGATGCAGCAACAGCCAGCATTGGAAAACATTCTGCTACGATTAATATCCAAAGGATATGTTGAAATAATTTCTTTCTATTCATCATCTTAATTATACGCTGATCGTATAAAAGACGGATGAAAGGAAACTTTGTAATCGGCTACATTCCAAATATTTAATACTAAAACGGAAAAGGGGATATTTATAAAAATAAGATAATGACACTATCCCAGGTAAATGGTGTCACTATACCACTGATATAGTGTCATTATCGCAGACATATAGTGACACTATCTTTTTGAAAGGATTATTCAGGTAAGATGTAAAAAAATAGGCTGCCGAACCCTGAAAAGTCCGACAGCCTTGTCAACCCAAAAACGATACCTATGAAACACTGCGTGTTATTTCAAATCAAATATCAAGCGTTTACCATGAACAAGTTCATCGTGGGTAATGCGGTATTTATTGAACTTCTTACCATCCAATAACACCTTATTTATATAAAGAGTTTCCGATCCGGTACGATTACTCTCAATTACCAGCTCATTTTCCTTATACCATTTAGGATCCAAGCGGATCGTTACTTTATTAAATACCGGAGTAGTCAATGTATATTCCGGCAATCCCGGACAGTCGGGATAAAAACCTATCATATTGAAAATAGCCCATGCAGACATCGTACCTGTGTCATCATTTCCAGGGATACCGTCCGGTTTGGTCGTAAAGTACTTATCCAGCAGTCGCTGTGTCTCTTTCTGTGTACGCCATTCTTCACCTTTAAAGTAAGAGAACAGATGAGCGTAAGCAATATCCGGTTCGTTAGCCGGATCATATAGTCCTTCATCAAACACCATTTGCAGCTTATTGACAAAAGGTTTCTTTCCACCCATCAGTTTAGCCAATCCATATACATCATGTGGTACATAGAAAGTATAATTCCAAGAATTACCTTCGTGGAAACCGGGATTCGGTTCAAAGTTCTCTCCCTGCCTCGGATTGAACGGACTGTAGAAAGTTCCGTCTGGAAGAATAGGTCGGAATGTACCGAACTCCTTACTATAATAATGCTTATATCCCAAAGAGCGTTTATAGAACATTTCCGCATCTTTCTTCTTTCCTAAAGCATCCGCAAAACGGGAAAGGGCAAAGTCTGCGATATAATATTCCAGTGCATGAGATACGGAGTTATCATATTGTTCACGAAGCGGCACGTATCCTTTTGACATATAGTCATCATTGTCCGGACGCATCAGATTTTCCGCCCCGGGTAATGTAGCCGACTTGTACATAGCTTCATAAGCCAGATCTACGTCAAAGTCACGCAATCCTTTCATCCATGTATCCACAATCACTGGGATACTTGGATCACCTTCCATCGTAAGAGTCTCTCTTCCATACAATTCCCATTTAGGAAACCAACCATGTTCACGATACATATCGAGCATGGTACGTACCATTTCCATCTGACGTTCGGGATAAACCAAAGTCAAAAGCTGATGTACGTTACGATATGTATCCCACAAAGAGAATACAGTATATCGGGTACCTTTCGTTGTCAGAATCTGATCGCTCTCCATAGCCGGATATTCACCATTTACATCCTGCAGAACGTTCGGATGAATCAACAAATGATAAAGTGCCGTATAAAAAACTGTTTTCTGTGCATCCGTTCCTCCTTCTACAGTGATACGTGACAAGTCATCGTTCCACTGTGCACGGGCATCGGAAAGCACCTGTTCAAAGTTTTTTCCCGACTGTTCTTTATCCAGATTCAAACGGGCATTCTCTATGCTTACAAAGGAAACTCCCATCTGTACTTCGACCTGTTCTCCTTCCTCTGTTTCAAAAGTGAAGTAAGCGCCCACATCGTCACCTGCTATTTCTTTTCCATAGCGGGTATACAATTTATATTTGCCTTGGTCTCGATCCCATTCTGCTTCCACACCTGTCATCGGACGTTGCTTTTTCCAATATCCGGTTGTGGTGGGAACTTTGTTCACTCTCATCACAAAATAGATGGGAAATACAGCTTGGGGATTATAACAGAAAGTACCCAATAGTTTCATTCCCTCTATTTCGCTGTCACTTACACGACGAAGCATGGCTCCACTCTCATTGGTCAGGCCTTCGCCCAAATTCAGAAGTATATGACTCTTTCCTCTAGGAAAAGTGAAACGGGCAATACCTGTACGCGGAGTAGCAGAGACTTCTGTCTTTATATTATACTTCGTCAGATAATTGGAATAATAGCCGGGAGAAGCCTGTTCATCCTTATATTTGCTCCCATATTCCTTATAGTCTACATTCAGTTCTCCGGTAGTAGGCATCAGCAATAAAGAACCCAGTTCAGGACAACCGACACCACTCAGATTTACATGAGAATATCCTGTAAAGAAACAATTGGTATATTCATAAGGCGTAGACCACCAACGTGCATCTTTATCGTAAGTATTATCAGCAGAACCCATCACATTAAAAGGTACTACGGACATCATTCCATTCGGACAAACAGCTCCGGGATTAGTGGTACCGAAATTTGTCGTTCCAATAAAAGGATCTACATAGTCTATCAACAGACTCTTTTCCTTATTCATAGGGGGGGCCTTACCCTCTCCCCCAAATACGGGGAGAAGGGTGAAAGCCAGTGTGCAAGTTAATAATATACGTCTCATATCCTTCTTAAATAATGCTCGTCCGTTTTGTAAAATCAATTATTTCCTGGATATAGCCGAAAGCCATTCCTACAACAGTATCTGCAGCTCCATAATAAACAGCTACACGCTCACCATCCTGCAATGCCGCACATGGGAATACCACATTGGGCACATCACCTTGAAGTTCATAAGGTGCAGCCGGACCTATCAGATATTCACGGGTACGATAAAGTACCTTTTCGGGATGATCCTTATCGAGTATCGCCGAACCCATTGCATAACGGAAACCGTTGCAAGTAGTGATAACACCATGATAGAAAAGCAACCAGCCTTCATCAGTAAGGAAAGGTACCGAACCTGCACCAATCTTGGTACACTGCCAGGCACTTTCAGGGAAAGGAGTCACTTTCATAACACAACGATGTTCACCCCAGTATTTCATATCCGGACTGTAGCTGATATAAATATCACCGAACGGTGTATGTCCATTGTCGCTGGGGCGACTTAACATAGCATATTTGCCATCTATCTTTTGCGGGAAAAGTACTCCATTACGATTGAAAGGCAGGAAGGCATTCTCGCATTGGAAGAAATCTATAAAATCAAATGTATAGGCAATACCGATAGTAGGTCCATGATAGCCGTTACACCAAGTAATCCAATATCGGTCTTCAATCCATGTAACACGCGGGTCATATTTATATTCGGATTCGATCATTTCCGTGTTACCGGCTTTAAATTGAATCGGTTCATGACTAATATCCCAATGAATACCATCTTTACTGAACCCTGTGAAGATATTCATCTGTACAGCTTTGTTGTCACAACGGAATACGCCGGCGAACCCATCTTTGAAAGGTACGACAGCACTATTGAAAATACTATTGGATGAAGGAATATGATAGCGTCCGATGACCGGATTTTGCGAGTAACGCCACATTACATCTGTACATCCGACAGGACGTTCTTCCCAGGGAATTTGAATCTTATTCATAATAATTATTTATTTAGTAATTAGTTATCTATTATCACTCAAAAATAGCAATTTATTTTTTCTTTTTTGAATCATCATACGTAAAAGGTATAAAATAGGTCATCAAAAAAGCAGGAATTGTTGCGATCAGTACATAGATAAAGAAACTACGGTATCCCAGTAAATCACTAAAATAGCCGCTGATCATTCCCGGAAGCATAACTCCCAGATTCATGATTCCCGAAGCAAATGCATAATGTGACATCTGATGTTTGCCAGGAGCAATCTGCTGCATCATGAACAAGGTCAGTCCGACAAATCCGAAACCATAGCCGAAATACTCCATTGTGATACATGTTCCGATCAGATAAAGACTGGTCGGCTGGACTACAGCAAGGAAAGTATAAGCAAGGAAAGGAAGGTTGAACACGCAACAAAGCATGAATAAAGTTTTCTTCAATCCATATCTGGCAACAAATATTCCACCCAGCAATGAACCGATAACAAAGGCGGCAGAACCAAAGACGCCATTCAATGTTCCGATTTCTGTCAATGACAGCCCCAGACCTCCGACCTCTCTGGAGGCACGCAGAAACAAAGGAGCAACCTTCATTATAAATCCTTCCGCCAATCGGTAGAGAATAATGAAGAAGATATAATATACTATATGTTTTTTAGTAAAAAAGTTCCCAATCACATTTACCAAATCCTGCATGATTTCTGAAGTAGTTTTTTTTCCGGTAGCAGGAACTTGTGTAGAAGGCAACATCTTTATATGATAAAGACCGAGCAATACCATTACTGCAGCAATTACGGCAAAAATAATCATCCATGCAGATGAATATGCACCCTTATTGGCATCTATCGAAGCTCCTTCTATTGCCCCGAAATGTTCGGCCAGCATACCTGCCAAAGCAACTAATCCACCATTAGCAACCAATTTTGCCACATTATAGAAAGCCCCCTGCACTCCAATATATTTAGCCTGATCCTCTTTATTCAGTTCTGCCATATATACACCATCGCAAGCAATATCATGTGTGGCTCCACTGAACGCAATCACCGCCATAGTGGAAATACTGATAGCAAAGAAATAATCAAAGAATAACGAAAAAGCTACTACTCCAAACAATATACCACTCAACAGTTCGGTTACCAGTACAAAAAACTTTTTGGTCCGATACATTTCAAGAAAAGGGCTCCATAAGAATTTGAGTGTCCAGGGCATCATGATAAGAGAAGTCCAAAACGTTATCTGAGTATCAGAAATACCCAAATCCTTAAACATGAATACGGAAACCAAATTGATGGCAATAAAGGGAAGTCCCATTGCAAAATAAGCGGTAGGTACCCAATAAATCGGGTTGATAGTTTTTCCTTGAGAAGCAGTTTTATTCTGTTGCATAGTTCAATAGTATATAGATGAAAGGGTCATTTTTCTGACCCATCTATATATAATACAACTAAGAAGGGCAAACTACTAACGCTTGCCCCTACTTTTTTTTATTTTATTGTTACTTCGTCGATAAAGAACCACGAAGGATGCCCTACACCATAATGCCATTCGGGACATTCTTTCGTACCGGTGACCTCAACTTTCACATAACGGGCATGCACTGGCATTTCCGATTCAGTCTTCACTCCGCGGAACTCCACTTTCCCCGAACGGTTTTCCGGCATATCATGTGTTCCCCAATGTGCATAATTCTCTCCATCTTCAGAATAGGAATAAACCACCTTCAGAGGGAAAAGAATCCAGGCTCCGATTTGATGCAGGAAATCCGTCTCTATACTATGTATTTCTTTCTCTTTACCCAAATCTATAACAAAAGCACCGTCTGTTCCTTCCCAGCCAACCCAGCTTTCAACGAAAGTAGATCCTCCGAATAATCCATCCACTAATGCCGTTTTTCCGATCTCTGCATATTTACCGGTAGGAGGAATAAGATAAGTAACCTTTGCTCCTATCGCAACGCTTTTTTCTGCACGGGGCATATATCTCTCCCGATACAACTGGCAATATTCCACAGGAGAATTGGAACGTTCATTCAATGTCGGTACATTAAATTCTTTCACCCGTTCTTCAAAAAGTGCCAATTTCGGACTGATCTCATTCATATCTGTACCAGTCTCAGTACGGGCAATTTCCAATTCCGAATACTGAATGGGCAAGCGGGCACGCTGCACACGCTTCAGGAATTTATTATCTTCAGCCACCGCTTTCTCTGCATCATCAAACAGTTGATTATAACGTCGCATCAGTTGTGGTTTCAGCATTCCGTATTTATGGGAAACAGGAGAATCATAAATCCACAATCTTTGTCCGCTGCCTATCAACGCTCCCTCCATCACCTTGATATACTGATAAAGGTATGGCGCAGCCTCTCCATAGTATCCATGCAGGAAATGCTGCATCAAAGAATCAACATTCGCTTCGGGGTTCCACATTAACTTAGATACCAAATAGGCACGTAACTCAGCGAAGTCTCCTCCCCTGCTTCCTGCAATCTGTGAGAAATGCATAGTGGCATGATTCTTTTTGAACAGACGAATATTATCCTGCAAGATATGAAAATTAGGGAACGGAGCCAGATAATTATCAAAATTAATACCATAATCCCACACGAAAATATTATTAGTGATGGCAGACCAGCCTTCCATTGCTTTCACAAACTCTTTACCTGAGGCATTTTCCGTCAAAGTCACTTCACGGTCACAATCTATATCACAAAGCATGATATTCACATTCGGCAATGGCTTCACATGTTTCGGAGGATTCATCGTATACAGATAGGCAAGCGTGGAAAATTCCTTATCAGGAAAACGGGCAGCCAGTTTATTCAAAAAAGTAATGATACTTCCAGAAAGTGCTCCTTCATAATCATCTATTGCTTTACAGGCATCACATGTACAATTAGTGTAATTACCATCATTCTGACTCACAGACATAATATGCTTATCCGGATTTGCCTTAAAAATAGAATCAATCCGCTGAGCCACGATTTCAAAAACTTTCGGGTTACTCAGACACCATTGGCTCGCTTTCCCCGGATGGCGTTTGCCTTTAAAATAAGAATAATATTCCGGATGGTCTTTTCCATATACGGAAGCAGGAAGCAACTTATCAAAAGTATGCACCCAATAACCGGCAGCAAACACTTCATTTGGCTCTTCCAGCCTGTTCCACCATTTATATATGGAGTCTGTACGAATAGCATAACATTGTGTCTGGCGGTAACGAAAAGCCGGATTATCTATTTTATCGATAAGCGGCAGTTCGACTGTCTTCGCAGGGTTAAAAGAGTATTCGTTTTCTCCCCAATAATCCACTCCAAGATATTGTTCAAGTAAAGTTACAACTCCGTAGACTGCCCCATTCCCACTGCCTGAAATACGTAAGATTCCATCTTTCGTAGATAGGCTGAAACCGTCTTCTGTCACTCCAGCTGGGGTTTTGCTACTGATTATAATATCTCCTTTTTTTGCATTCTGTCCTTTTACAATGGGAAATGTACAACCTGAAATTCTCTGAAGGAACAATTGAAATAAATTTGCTGATATTTGATTAATCTGGTCATTTTCTGATAGAATAATCCTGGATTTAGTTTTTCCATTATCAACTAAAACGACTTGTGCTGTTGCAGGAATATAACAACATGCTCCCAACAAACAAAGCAGCTGAAAAATAATACGGCGAATGATTCTCATAGCATTTCCTTTAATTAGTTTTTAGATAATACAATCCAAAAATATAAGATACTCAAGAAAAAAATCAGTTCTAAGTTTTATTAACAAAGAAAACTTAGAACTGATCACAACATGATATAAACAGCAAATAGCCCAAGCTCATTCAGTAATAAACTTGGGCCATTTTTTATTCAGTTTCAGTATAAATACCTACAGTATTAATATAAGGAGAATAATAAAGAGCTCCATGGAAAGTTACTCTTATATATTGCGCTTGTTTAGCCACAAGAAGAAGAATGTAACTTGTCTTATTTGCAAATCCTGAAGCTACACCAAGATCCTCATATTTCTCTCCATCATTACTTATCGCTATACTTGCACTTTCCGAAGAATAAAACCATTCATAGAAATGTAAAGCAATAGTTTTTATATTCTCTTGTTTTCCCAAATCGATATCAAGTATGCTGCCATCCGGAACATAATCATACAAGTCGCTAGATTGTCCATTCAAAGTAAAACTCCAACCCGAATGGTCATTTATTACAGAACCTACCGGTTTGTTTACACAAGATAAAAATCCGACAAGTGCTGTTTTATAAACAATATATATAACTTTATTCTCGCCTATATCTGCTCCTACTCCATCAACATTCGTGATTGTCACTGGAATAACATAGTTAGTACCCAGCTGCACAGAAGCCATATCATCCGAAAAACTCAAGGCAACACTCTCTTCCGGAGTTGTTTTTCCTTGTTTAATCATTATTGTCGATTGCTTCAAACTTGCACTAGTCAGTAAAGAATAATCTGTGCCATGCAATGCATTATACGTTCCAACTAATGCCGGATTAATAGCAAGAGTAACTTTGGTGTCACCATCTGCGGCCCATGCCGATTTTAAGATACCGTCAAGCTTCCATTCACTGCTTAAATTTGTAAATCCTTGACTATACTGATACTCTAACAGATATTCTTTACTTGAAGTCAGTGTGACATGATTTGGTTTGTAAGTCGATTCAAATGTCAAGAATATCTTACTATTACTTTCACTCGCTGATACTCCTGTTCCATTAATAGAAGTTATAGCAATCGGGAGAATATAATTTTCCGATCCGTTCTTAAATTCTTCCATATTAGTATAATGCACTTTTAAAGTATCTGCAGAGATATATTCCCCTTGTTTTATATACAAAGTTGCATTTTCCAGTTCTGCATTTTGTAAAGCTACATAGCTCGTTCCATATTCACTGTTGTATGCATCTACCAATGACCTGTCAATAGCTAATTGGATGGTCAAATCTTGTGGTGCAGGTTTAGTACACCTGACAGGAGACAAAATATGTTCGGTGGCGATTTCTTTCAAAAAAGTTCCGTCTCCTTTATACTCTAAAGTAGCATTTGTTTCACTTGGTTTATAAATATAGACATAATTGATATCATACGGATCTGTTGCTTCGTCATCGTCACATGCTGTGACTAATGGCAATGACATAGCAAAAAATGTACTATATAATATATATTTAAATAATGCTTTCATATCATACTGTTTTAAATTATTGAGCAAATGAATATGTTTCCCATGTCACCTTTTGACGGTTTTCGTTACCTAGGTTAGAATTGCCAATTTCCACATCATGACCATTACCGGTTACATCGTGTAGTATTGTAGCTCCTTCACCTTCATTCATTGGCAGATACAACAACAAATTCTTGTCTGTATAGTCAACTTCGGTATACATAGATTTCTTTATCTGATTAACTGTGCGTGTAACTTTCCAAAAACGAACCTGACACATTTCACAGAAATCCGGAAAATATTCTTCTCCTGAAGAAATCATCTGAAATTGATCAATATTCATCGGTTGTCCTATTGAAGAAGATAATGAGGCAACTACAGTACCATTTTGGTACAATAAAGTAGTACCGGATGCTGCATCATAACTCACTGCAAAATGATACCATTTTTGTGCTTCTAAACCTTTTCCCTTAGTTGGATCACCTGTATCAAATTGAGACCCCATCGTTTTTACTTGTAGGAAATTATTTTTATAGCTACCATTCTCGGAATAGATTAAGTCACCAAACCGTATATATAGTTCTGTCCCTGAACCTCCTGAGTTTATTATAGCCTGATTATTCTTAGTATATCCACCGTTCCCTGATTTAGAGGTGACTTTACTCCACCATTCCAATGTATAATTTGGCAAAGCTAACCCCCAAGCTCCTTCCGGGGCTGCATGCATACCATTATACCATGTTAATTTAGGAACAGCTTGTTTCAAAGGCTTCACAAGAACCAATAAAAAACTGGAAGAGGATTCCGACTTCTCAATACCTCCTTCCACATTCTTAATACTGATGGGAATTGCATATTGAGCACCGCCTTCAGCTTCAAAACTTTTAATATCAACATTCACAGGATCTGCACTTACAGAACCTGCTTCAATTGTCACTGATTCAGGAAATGATATATATTCTTTAGGAGGCATTTTATAATTAGTTTCATTCTTCTTATTATAAGCATCTAATACAGATTCGTCAATAAATAAATTAGCTTTTATTGTTTGATTAATAATATTCACCAAACGTACAGTTAACGAAGTACGCGTCGTACCCTCTGTCAATGTCAATTCTTTAGTTTTGGATGTAGACGCTTCATTTATATAGACTA
Organism: Bacteroides faecis; assembly: GCF_020091505.1. Lineage (NCBI taxonomy): Bacteria > Pseudomonadati > Bacteroidota > Bacteroidia > Bacteroidales > Bacteroidaceae > Bacteroides > Bacteroides faecis. The sequence continues at coordinate 4,443,095 of NZ_CP081916.1, forward strand.
AATTATCTATAACATCATACTTAGCATTTTCACATGCAGTATGGACCAGTGCCAGTACCCCAAATGCCATTATTTTAAGTAAAGATATTCTCTTCATTGTTTAACCCTTTCTTTTAGTTATTAATAGGAGGATTCTGTGCAGCAATAGCTGCACGCACTGTGGGATAATCAGGATTTCCAGGATAATCATACTCAATATGATAAGCCCCCATACCTGCATGTTCTATTCCACAAGCCGGATGATAGCTCTGTTGCTCGGTAAAGTAATGCTTATCCACTGCTCTTTCAAAAGTTGCAGTCACAATAGATTTCCCCATAGCTTCTTTAAAGACATTAGGGTGACTTCTACGTACAGCTTCAAAGAAAGAATCCAATCCAGAATGTCCTAGTTCATAGGTCTGCCAAGCTATATAATCAAGACTTAGAACTGTTTCCTCTGAAAGCACTTCATAAAAGCTCAACCAACCTGCACCACCAGGGATATCAGCAACCAACATTTTCCCCGTCTTATCAAACTCCTCACGTAAAGTCTTCATAAACGCATTGGGTACTGATGGCATACTGGAGTTCATTAAAGTCCCCCAATCCTCAATATCATAATCAAATCCATCGATATTATATTTGTTACATGTATCTACAATAGCAAGTGCATATTTCTTAGCAGCCTCAATGCAAGATTGCTCATCTTTAGGATCAAAGCCCCAAAACGCTTCCTTCACTGCATCATCGTTACCCCCCGGTGTGAGATTATCACCAATATCTCCTGCGCGCCAACAAAGCACTGCTCTGGAACCCTTAGCCTGAAAGTCTTTTAAATCAGCCTGTTGCTCAACCGTCAGATTTCCCCAACAGAGCCAAAGGCTCACAAAATCCGTACTGTCCGGTAATCCACATAAAGCATATTGCATGGAAGAACCTCCCTTACCTGCCCAGTTACCAAACCAGCCAAACATAATCTTATGTGGAGAGTTAAAATAATCCTTCAAATTATTTTCATAACCTTGCGTAGGAGGTTCATAATAATCTTTCGCCTCTATGTCGGTCCAATCACTACATGCGATATTTAAGAATCCCTGCGAAAAAAAGAGAGAAATTCCTATTCCGTATATTATTTTTTTCAATTTGCTCGTTTTCATAATAAAAATTATTTTAACGTTCTGATTTAATTTTTCTTAGCCCACCAAAGATCTGTGGCAGAGTTATCTGCACCACCTAACATTGATACAGCTGCTTTCACATTTGCATTATTCGTATTATATTCTGACTGAGGGAAAGGCAAACGACGCATACCACGCTGCACTGTCACCCCATCTGTATTCAGATTATTCACGATAGGGAATAGTTTAGGATAACCTGTACGACGAATGTCAGCCCACGTTTCCCAACCATTCGGAAAATTGGCAATCCACTTCTGAATCAAAATACGCTCCAAATTCTCTGTAACACTTGCTGATTCATTATATTTCGGAGTTACAGTTGACACTGCTGCTATATCCTTACCTGAATCCGAAGGATCACTGTAAGCAGCAGGAACCTTTTCACTTTTCAAATAATCGCCAATAGTAGCTTTACGTTCTTCCATAGACACTGTCACTCCTGCGTCATAAAGTTCTTTGGGAGTTCCTCCCATATTCCATTTATACATCAATGCAGCTTCTGCACGTAAAAAATAAGCTTCAGATGCAGACATAATGAGCAATTCATCATCTATACCAATATTCAGGCGGGAGAATTTTGTATAATTTGCCTGAGTTGTAGCACTTTGGTAAATACCATTTCGCACTCCTATTTGTCCTCCACCGATAGAAGCATCTGCTTCTGATGCATATTTAGCCAAACGAGGATCATTATAACCGCTTAAATATGAAGTGATATTAGCACTGATACGAATTTCATTCCATGAAGAAGTAACACGATAATATGGATTCATACCGTCATTATATTTACTATATGCAGCATCTGATGCAGATGTCATCACACCAATTACATCAGAAACAGCTTCTTCTGCTTTCTCCTTGGCAAGTGCTGGAGAAACACTAGAAATGCGCATTGCCATACGAAGCTTTAAAGAATTGGCAAATTTCACCCATTTGTTAAAATCTCCATTAAATACAAGATCGTATTCTGATAAAGAACTCATATCTTCATTACCTAACACTGCTACTTTAAAAGCGGAAATCGCTTCATCCAAATCATCAAACATGTGTTTATAAAGATCCTCCATATTGTCATATTCTACAGTAAAAGCAGTTCCTGTAATTTGAGAATAAGGAATCGGTCCATAACAATCACTAATTTTAAGTGAAGCTGCCACACGAAGAATCTGTGCCCATTGATAAGCCAATCCTTTGCCATCAGAAAGATCACGTATCTGGAAATATCCGGTATAAATCTGTGGCATAGTAGTATCAAACATATTTCCATACCACCCAACTCTTGGATTGTAAGTATAATAATTACCTCCATTACCCCATTGGGCGATACAAGTAATTTCTCCACCATATTCAGATCCAATCATCTGATCCAACATCTGTGAATTGTTCTGTTGTCCTTGTACTAATGCAGGAATCATGCTTTTAATCAATGATCCGGTGATTGCATTATCACCCAGCATTTGGTCAGGTTTAGGTCCAAAGGGATTTGTATTATACTCTTCAAATTTATCGGTACAACCTGTTCCTAGTGCTACTAACAAAGTATACACAGACAGTTTTGCAAACTTCTTTATTATCTTATTCTTTTTCATAATCTAAACTAGAATGTTAGTTTGACATTAAATCCGAGACTTCTCAAACTAGGTTGTTGAAAATAGTCAACCCCCTGATAGAAATTACTAGTGACAGAAGATGTACTTTCCGGATCATAAGGTGCTTTACAATAAATCATCCATAAATTCTTTCCTGTAAGCCCCAGTGTCATATTTACATGATTTTTGAACCATGTTTTAGGAAGTTGGTAGCTCAAGCTCAGTTCAGAAAGGCGAATATTCGTTGCACTATATGTATAATAAGTACCAACAGCGGTAGTTACTTTACTATAATATTCCTCAGCATCCACTTTACTGTCTCCAACCCATACACCGCCTGCCTGACGAGCAACTGCAGAACTTTCAGATACACCATATTTATCAATCATGGCTTGTGTATCCGATACAACTAATCCTCCAAAACGCCCGGTGAATGCAAATCCAAGATTCCATCCCTTCCAAGCAACACTACCATTCCATCCCAAATAATATTTAGGAAGAATAGAGCCAACCTTGCGGTATTCCGTATTTTCAATAGCCAAACTTCCATTAGAGGGGTCTTTCCAAATATATCCATTAGGAGACTGACGCAAACGCTGATTGATATAAATATCTCCCATTGATCCGTTTTCATAGAGTCTTAAAGTCGGACCACCACTAGTTCCCAATGTTCCTTTTGAGTAATACTCCATTTCGATAGCTTCGCCGGTTTCCGGATTGATGGCACCATTCGCTAAACTAACGATCTTGTTTTGATTAAGAGTGTAAGTGAAATTTGTAGATACCTTCACTTTATCAAATGTATCAGAATATCCTAAAGCCAGCTCAATACCTTGATTTTGAATATTGCCAGTCTGCACAATATTATTCTTATATCCGGATGAAGCCGATGCATCAACATAGAATGTCTGATTGAAGGTATTAGAACGATAGAAGGTCATATCTAAATTAATACGGTTGCCAAGGAATTTAGCATTGACACCTAGTTCCCATGACTTTGTATTTTCTGGTTTCAGATTAGTATTATAATGACTTGCAGGATATTCATATGTATTTGTTTGCTCATTATAAGTATATTGCATTTGGGTAAGGTATCGATTAGGGGAAGAAGCGACCTCCGCCCACGAACCACGAACTTTCAAATAAGAAATAGCTTTTGGTAGCTTTACAGCTTCACTAACAAGCCATGACAGACCAACAGACGGATAAAAGTAGGAACCTTTGCTGGTAAAAGCTAATTGAGATGCCCAGTCATTACGCCCGGTGACAGTCAAATACAATTGATGATTCCATCCTAATTCTACACTTGCAAAAACACTCTGTACTTGATCATGCCATTTTGATTCATTACGCTTGGAAGTATTGACATTGATATTGCCATAATGGAAGAAATTAGGAATTTGCTCCAATCCTCCCTTTAGATACATAGCATCTTCCTGAATATCATTAATAGAAGCACCAACAGTTGCATTCAATGAAAGTTTGTCATCAAAGAAATTCTTATTTATGCTAGCCATTACATCAGCATAAACAGACCGATCATTTTGTTTAGTATGTCCATAATAACCTTTAGAACTACTTTCTGTAAAAGTACCTCGTGTACTAGCATAATACTTTTCATAACTATCGCTATCTGAATTATCCACACGTACTCGCCCTGTTACATTCACCCAATCTGTTATATCCCATTTCAGACTAGCATTAAACATATAACGACGTTTAGAAAGCTCATTCTGCATCCGATTCATAATCCAATATGGGTTTTGCATATCCAAATCAGTACCAAATATAGATTCCGGCCAATATTGTACCATAAGGTTTCGAGCCTCACTATAGCGTTCATACATCTGTACTTCCTGAAAGTTTTCACCTCGTGGGAAAAGATAAAGAGATACCAAGGGATTAAAATATTGTCCACTACCTACCATATTCTTATTATTTTGAATAATATATTGAGCTCCCAAATCAAGACTCAACTTATTATCACAGAATTTAGCGGTATTACGAATAGAGAAATTATAGCGGTTATAAGCATTATTAGGTAAGATACCTGTAGAGTTTGTAGTAGAGACAGATGCGTAAGTTTGATTTTGTTCAGTACCGGTGGTCAACGTGAAACCATTCATCTCCGTCATTCCCGTATTGAAGAAGTCAGATGGATCAAAGTTGCTAGGAGTATCCATCAAGCTCCCCCAACTGCCTAACTCTCCTTCACGATTACCATAAATATTCTGAAACTTCGGCATCATCATCGGAGATGAAAAACTTGTACTATTACTATAAGAAATTTGCACTTTTCCTACAGTACCTTTTTTAGTAGTAATAAGAATAACTCCATTAGAAGCATCCGAACCATACAAGGCTGCAGCGGAAGGTCCTGTTAAAATTGTCATGCTCTCAATATCTTCAGGATTAATATCAGCTACGCTATTAGATCCTGGCTGTTTGTTCATCGTACCTCCAGCATTATCTCCTGAATTTACATTAAACATTGGAATACCATCAATAACATAAAGTGCATTATCATTTTTCTCCAAAGACTTTGTACCACGCATAACTACACGAGCCGCAGCCCCAGCACCGGCTGAAGAAGCATTTATTGTTACGCCAGCTACTTTTCCTGATAAAGCATTAATAAAGTTAGCATCCTTTATATTAGTCAATTCATCTCCCTTTACTTGCTGTACATTATAACTCAACGCTTTTTGTTCACGTTTGATACCCAACGCAGTAACTACTACTTCTTCTAATGTCTGAGTATCTTCTCCCATCACAACCTTTAGGGGTTGGGCGTTGGCAAGCGTGATTGATTGGGAGTAATGAATTTATAGCTCTTTTCATATTTCTTTATGTTCTATTTTTAAGAATAGCCAAGTGGTCAAAGTCTATGAAATCTAATAAATAGCAAAAAAAATGTATAATTTATTGCGAGATTATGCGATGTATTTGCATAAAATAATCGCTTAGTGCATAAAAATGTCATCTTCCATTCCATGAAAGAGCTTTAAAACATATGAACGAGCCAGTCGTTGGTTTAAAAGGAACGGCATTTTGGTTTTAAAGGAAACATCAATTCCTTTAAAACCAAGATAAATATGAGTACTTTGAAAGAACTTTTTCTCTATTTGGTTTATTTTTTCGTCTGATTCTGAAATGACAATATGATTCTACATATTGTTATTTATATTATAATGTCTGTGTTTTGCACGATTTAATAACCATATAATTATTAATAACGTTTATTTAAATCATGCCGTTGAAAATAAATTGAGAATACAAGCTTTATTTCTAATTCTTATATAGTTTAATGTAATATATTACATTATAGGTACATTAAATATGCATTTTTTTAAGAATGTGCTGATTTTACTGATTTCATGTTTTCTATTGTTTATAAAATGCGACATTACAAGATATGATTAGCCGTATGGCTAATCATATCTTGTAATGATATTAGACACAATGAGATTTTTCTATAATTCATCATATTATCGTATATTCATTTATTTTATGCCTATGCAATAAACACAAAAAGTAGCGTTGTGCATACAATTTGCATGCACCATTCAAATTTACATTTTATGATCGAAATTAGTCAGTAGTCGGGCATTTCTAATCCTCTCTTCCTTTTCAAAACATGCTAAATAATTCTCAGTAACAGCTAAATTGGAGTGACCAAGACTTTCGGAAATATAAGAGGTTTTGGCTCCACCACGTTTTAATACTGTCGCAAATGAATGTCTTGCTGTATAAGTGGTCAACTGAGCAATACCTGTACCTTGGGCTATTTTCTTTAACTTTCTATTACATTTAGTAACGATACGACGCACTAATCTGATCTTTTCAAAAGCATCTTCATCCCCTTTGGCATATTTGAAAATGTAGGTCTGCGGACTTACATTGGGGTTTCCCCACTTATGAATGATATCCCACATCTCAGGAGTTATAGTAGCACGTATTTCTTTACTATGTTTAGTTGTCCTGGATGTTTTGGAACGTATAAAACAAATTTCTCCATCTACAATATTTGAGTACTGGAGAAATAACAGATCCATAAAATTAATTCCATTACATAAATAAGAGAAGAACCATAAATCACGAAATTCCTCTAATTCATTGGTAGAATCTTGGAAAGACATGACTCTCTTTATCTCAGGGAGAGTGAGAGCTAGTTTTCGACCATGTCCTTCTGGTATTTCATATTTATTCTTTCCAAAAGGAAATGATGATTCTTTCAATATTCCATCTCGTACAGCACGGTTTAATATGCACTTTAAGGTTCGAAAATAAATACTCACGCTTGAATAGCTTTTACCGTTAGAAATCCAAAAACGTTCACAGTGCTTCAGCCACTCCACTGTTATTCTGTCTAATGGAATATTGGTACCACCAAAACTTTCTAAACTCTTCAAGGCACTTCGATAATTAAAAAATGTACTTGCCTGCTCATTATCCTCTAATTCCTTCATCTTTAATTCGAAAGCTGTACGCAAATTAATTTCTTTCGTATGCCTTCCAAGTCTAATACTTAATATTTCAAAACTAAATTCTCCTTTTTGGATAAGTTCGCTGACTTGTTGTTTTATAATAGAAAAACTACTTTCTATATCAGCTCTTACCTCCATTAATAACTGACTTTTTGCCTTTAACAATCTATCCCAGTCTTCTTTTGACAATTCTTTCCCCGTAGAATAATATTTCTGTTTTCTCCGAAATACTACCTGAACTTTAACTGGAAATAATCCATTAATTTTAGCTCTTCTGATGTCTAATATGGTCAATACAGAAACTCCATCTTTTGAATATTTGAACATAAAATGATGCTTTATATCTATCTGTTATTTGAATATATGCAAATTGCATGCAAATGTAATAAATTGAATAGTTTTTCAGAATTACTTAATGCTCTATTTATCAAATGATTATGTACTTATTTTTCAAAAAAAATGCTTAGCCTAACCATTTTTTACGAAAAAAAATCTTATTTTCGTTTAGTATGGTTGCAGTATTAAATGTATTACTAATGAATAAGCGCTTATGAAAAATCATTTTTAGTGTAACCTTTAAATTTATAAATATGAGAAACAGAGATACATAGATCCTTTGTATGAGTGGCGGTTATATTTATTATCCGCACATGTTTGTTAACTACCTAAAAACTATTTCTAATTAAAAAGAATAAGATGAAAGAAATTATAAAACACAAGTTTCCATACTTGTTATTTTTCCTTTTATTGTTTTCGAGTTTTGCCTCAGCTTATGGGCAGGAACGAATGATTACCCTTAATCTATCGAAGGTACCTCTAAATACTGCATTGAAAGAGATAGAGAAACAAACTTCAATGTCAGTAGTATACAACACAAATGACGTCGATATTAATCGTGTCATATCTATTAAAGTTTCTAAAGAGTCGCTGACTAATGTTATGGGTCAGTTGTTTAAAGGAACAAATATCAGTTATTCAATAGTCGATAAACATATTGTACTTTCTACTAAGAAAGAAGTAGAACAACAGAAAAAAACACCAATCGTTGCAACAGGAACAGTAACAGATGCACAAGGTGAACCTTTGATTGGAGTTAGTATTCTAGTGAAAGGAACCGCTACTGGTGCAATTACTGATATGGATGGAAATTTCAAAATACAAGCAGCCAAAGGTGATGTATTAGAAATCTCCTATATCGGTTATGCCTCCCAAGCAATCACGTTGACCAATGCCCAGCCATTGAAAATAACAATGGGGGAAGATACACAAAAATTGGATGAAGTTGTTGTTACTGCTTTGGGTATCAAACGTTCTGAAAAAGCACTTAGCTATAATGTGCAGAAAGTTAACAATGATGCTTTAACTTCCGTAAAGGATGCTAACTTCGTCAATAGTCTAAACGGAAAAGTGGCTGGTGTGAATATACAACGCAGTGCTTCCGGTGTAGGAGGTAGTACTCGTGTTACAATGCGTGGTAACAAATCTATTAGCGGAGATAACAATGTTCTATATGTAGTTGATGGTGTACCAATTGGTAATCAAGCTGACAGAACTGGCGACGGAACAGGATTCGGAAGCGGCAGAACTTCAGGTGAAGGTATCGCCAATTTCAATCCGGATGATATTGAAAGTGTGTCAGTATTGACTGGACCGTCTGCTGCAGCATTGTATGGAGCAAGTGCAGCAAATGGAGTAATCTTAATCAATACGAAGAAAGGCGAAGCTGGAAAAATGCGTATAGATGTATCTTCTTCAGTAGAGTTTATGACACCGCTCACAATGCCTAAATTCCAAAATAGATATGGAATATCAGGAAACTATTATTCGTGGGGAGATAAACTGGAAAATCAATCATCGTATGATCCTAAAGACTTCTTTGAATTAGGGGCAACCTTTAATAATTCATTTAATCTTTCAACCGGAAACGATAAGAATCAGACTTATTTTTCGATTGCTGCTGTAAATTCTGATGGTATTGTCCCCAATAACAAGTACCACCGTTACAATGTGACATTGAGAAATACTGCTAAATTCTTGAATGATAAGCTGACATTAGATGCATCTGCAAGTTATATACGTGAGTATTATAACAATATGATTTCTTATGGAACTTATTTTAATCCAATTGTTGGCGCATATTTATATCCGCGCGGTGAAGATTTTGAGAAAGAGAAGTATTTTGAACGCTATAATAGTGAACTCGGATATTCTCAACAGCAATGGAGTCCCGGAGATTTTGGTATGGATATACAAAATCCATATTGGATTGCCTATCGTAACATTCGTCCGGAAGTAAAAGACCGTTATATGTTATATGCCTCTTTAAAGTACGATATTACCAACTATTTGAATGTGGCAGGTCGTGTACGTTTAGATAATACCTATACTGAAAAGGAAGATAAACGTTATGCATCTACCATAAACACATATGCTAGTACAAACGGACGCTATACATACTCTAACGAGACGTTTCGACAGAAATATGCAGATATAATGGTAAACTTCGATGAACAGTTTGCTGAAATCTATCATGCTACGATCAATGCAGGAACTTCTTTCGAAGAATATGATACAAAAGGACGTGGATATGGAGGACAGTTACTATTAGTACCGAATAAATTTGTATATAGCAATATAGACCCGACGCAGAGCACCGCAAGTCAAACCGGTGGAGACAGTCGCAGGAGAAATTTTGCTGTATTTGCTTCTGCTGAGGTATCATGGAATTCGGCCTTATACCTAACCTTGACAGGGAGAGCCGATAAGCCTTCTCAATTGGTAAACAGTGATGATCCGTGGATTTTCTATCCTTCAGTTGGTTTGTCTGCCATCATTACTGAACTGTTACCCAATAATATTAAAGAAAAATTAGAGCCAACTTTAGGTTTCCTGAAAGTCAGAGCTTCATATACAGAGGTAGGTTCGCCGATCCCTTATACAGGATTAACTCCCGGAACACTCACTCACGAACTTGAAGGAGGAACCTTTAAACCTTTTAAATATTATCCGATTTCCAATCTGAAAGCTGAAAGAACTCGTTCTTATGAAGTAGGTCTTGATTCCAAATGGTTTAATAATACAATAACTTTCGGAGTTACGTATTATCATTCAAATACATATAATCAGTTACTGAAAGCTACATTGGGTAGTAATTTTGAATATATGTTTGTACAAGCTGGTAATGTCCAGAATAGAGGACTTGAATTAAGTTTAGGATTTGACAAGAAATTTGGTAATTTTAATTATAGTACAACGTTCACTGCAACGACAAATAAAAATAAAATTATCCAATTGGCACGCGATGTCTTGAATCCGGTAACAAATACCTTGATAGATTTAACGGATATTCAGGTTGGGCGTTTCCGTTTGAGAGAAGGAGGAGAAATTGGTACTGTATATGCAAATGAATGGCTAAAAAGAGATGGTGATAATTATGTAGACTATCAGCCAGGTCAAGCATTAACTACAGAAACCACCACACCCTACAAGCTAGGTAGCGTGAATCCTAAATGGAATTTGGGATGGCAGCATGGATTTAGTTACAAAGGATTTAATCTTAACTTGTTGTTCACAGCTCGTATTGGAGGAATCGTAATATCTAAAACACAAGCTATGTTAGACAGATATGGAGTATCTGAAGCATCAGCAGATGCACGTGATGCAGGTGGTGTATCATTAGGATATTTCAAAGTTGATCCAAAAACTTATTATGATGCAGTTTCTAATTTGGATGCCTACTATACATACTCAGCAACTAATGTGAGATTGCAGGAAGCCAGACTAACTTATACTTTCCCCAATAAATGGTTTAAAGGAACTGTTAATAATTTGAGCTTGTCAGTATACGGTACTAATTTATGGATGATATACAATAAGGCCCCTTATGATCCTGAACTAACAGCTTCCACTGGTACTTTTGGTCAAGGATACGATTATTTTATGTTACCCAGCCAGTCTACTTATGGATTGAGTTTGAAATTTGGATTCTAAAATAAATAAAGGAATTGAATATGAAAAAATATATAATTCTGCTTTTGGCACTTTGTTCTATGTCAGCTTGTGATTATGAAGCTGTCAATACCAATCCTTACGGTGTCTCCGATGGGGAATTAGGTCCTCTTAAATATGGTGCCCGTTTCATGAATATGCAGCAAAGAGTGATCCCTATAGGTTCACCTAGTTTGACAACTGGACCTGGAAATGATTTACAAAATACTGATTTGATATCTTCCGGTAACTATATTGGTTATTTTGGCAATAATAATAATTGGGGATTTAATAATGAGGCTAATTGGAATTTTACAGATAGTAGAATGAATTATGCATATCAGAACTTTTACTCGCAAATCTTTTTGCCCTGGAATGAAATATATGAAATCGCTAAAGATTCGGATTCCCCATCAGAACAAGCTATATTGGAGATTGCTAATATTGTCAGAAATATAGCATGGTTGCGAGCTACAGACGTTTTTGGTCCTATTGCTTATAACTCAGCAGGTGATGGAAGTATTGCGCCAAAATTCGACAGCCAGGAAGTTGTTTACAGAAGCATGCTGGCTGATTTGTCAAAATCAGTAGAATTGCTGAACACAATATCTTATAGTGTGATGGGCCAGTACGATTTGATATACAATGGCAATGTTCAAAACTGGGTAAAACTGGCTAACTCATTAATGTTGAGAATAGCTGTCAGAGTACATTTTATAGATGAGACTTTGGCTAAAGAATATATTACGAAAGCATTAGATCCTAAAAATGGCGGTGTTATCGAAGATATTTCAAGTGAAGCAAAGATCAAAAGTTCTGACAAAATGCCATTGCTGAATTCAATGTTAGCATCTGTCAATGAATATAACGAAACAAGAATGGGCGCCACTATTTGGGGATATTTGGACGGATATAAAGACCCTAGGTTAAGTGCATATTTTACTGAAGGAACATATGGATCTGGCAGTTGGGCGCAAACAGGTTATTTTCCGGTTGCACCGACGAATAGTAAATCTAAATCGGAAACCTCATATTCTGCAAAATTTGCATCGCGTCCGAAAGTAGACTCCAATTCTCCTTTATATTGGTTCAGAGCATCCGAAACTTATTTTCTGAAAGCAGAAGCTGCTCTCTACAATTTGATAGGTGGTGACCCCAGAACGTTCTATGAACAAGGAATAAATATTTCATTTCAAGAGCAAGGAGTCAGTGGAGTTGCCACATACCTGTCAGGAACAGGTAAACCAACCGGACTCACTGGTAGTAATTACAAATATGGCACTTATAACCATGATTTAAGCATTGGAAATACTTCACCCAAATGGGATGATTACACAGGAAATTTGAGTAAGCAAGAAGAACAGTTACAGAAAATTATTACGCAAAAATATCTGGCACTATATCCGAACGCTGTGGAAGCTTGGACCGAATATCGCAGAACCGGTTTCCCATATTTAATGAAACCTATGGATGAAGCTGCTCCTGGAAGAATTGGCGCCTCAATAGAAGATTGCAGAGTTCCTGAACGCTTTAGATTTGCTCCTACAGCCTATAATTCCAATCCTAATATGGCTGAAATTCCAACATTGCTGGGAGGTGGAGATATAGGAGCTACTAAATTATGGTGGGTACGTTCAAACAGGCCCAAACAACCTAATCAGTAATAATGATATTCATTTTTAAGAAAAGAAAATTATGAAATTATTAAAGTATTTGTGTATAGGTATATCTGCCTTAAGTATACTAAGCTGTTCTGACTGGACATCTGAAGAAAGAGAGGTTTTTGAGAATCAAGAAGGAATGCACCGTCTGATTCCCCTAATAGAAGCCCAAACCGAAGAAGATCTTACACCGACCATGCGTGAATATTTCGCTCAAATAAGAGAATATAGAAAAACTCCTCATGTGAAAGGCTTTGGTTGGTTTGGTAACTGGACTGGAAAAGGAAACAACGCTCAAAATTATTTGAAGATGTTACCCGATAGTGTAGATTTTGTATCTCTTTGGGGAACAAGAGGTTACCTTTCTGATGAACAGAAAGCAGATTTGAAATTCTTCCAAGAAGTAAAAGGAGGAAAGGCATTATTATGTTGGATTATTCAAGATTTGGGAGATCAGTTGACTCCTAAAGGATTGAATGCAACGCAATATTGGGTAGAAGAAAAGGGACAAGGAAACTTCATTGAAGGAGTAAAAGCATATGCAAATGCTATTTGTGATAGTATTGAAAAGTACAATCTTGATGGTTTTGATATTGACTACGAACCTGGATATGGACATTCCGGAACTTTAGCAAACTACCAGACAATCAGTCCTAGCGGCAATAATAAGATGCAGGTTTTCATTGAAACTTTAAGTGCCCGTCTACGTCCTGCTGGAAGAATGTTAGTTATGGATGGTCAGCCGGATCTCTTATCTACAGAAACTTCAAAATTGGTTGATCATTATATCTATCAAGCATATTGGGAATCAAGTACTAGTTCTGTAATTTATAAAATAAATAAACCGAATCTGGACGATTGGGAGCGTAAAACAATTATTACCGTAGAATTTGAACAAGGGTGGAAAACTGGTGGTATAACTTATTATACAAGTGTGCGTCCTGAATTGAACAGTATGGAAGGGAATCAGATTCTTGACTATGCAACACTCGATTTGCCCAGTGGTAAGAGAATAGGTGGTATAGGTACTTATCATATGGAGTATGACTACCCGAATGACCCTCCTTACAAATGGTTGAGAAAAGCCTTGTATTTTGGTAATCAGGTATATCCTGGTAAGTTCGATTAATATTAAAGAATGACTATTATGAAAAAGAATATTTATTTAGCTGTTCTGTTATTCTTAACAGGTTGTCAAAATGAGTTATATAAAAATCCTTTGGATGATTTTCAAAGTGAGCAAGGAGTATATATAGCTAATAACGGCGTATTACAAAGCTTTGTGGAAGAAGGCAAAGATGTGGAAATTAAAGGGTTGCAAGTAGCTTTAGCTGTTCAAGATACTAAAGAAATAAAAGTTACATTGGAGGCTGGTAATCAAGCTCAGTTAGATGCTTATAATGCTAAAAATGGAACTAACTATATAGTACTTCCTAAAGAGATGTATGAGATCTCACAGAAAATAACATTTATGCCTCTTTATGCAATGATGGATGTTCCTATTTCTTTGAAGAATGTAAAATTCTCACTAGAAGGTAACTATGCTTTGCCTATACGTATTACAGGAGGTGACGTGAATATTATCAGAGGGCAAGAAGAGACTTTACTTGTACTTGAGCAAAGAGTGAATACAAAAGCGCTCCGGATAAGTACAAGTGGAAGTGGTTCGGGGAGCGAGGATGATAAAATGTTCCCTAACGATTTCAAAGTTGATCAATGGACAATGGAAGTTATGGTCAATAGGGCTAGTTACAAAAGTAACAATCGTTCTATTTGTGGAACTAAATTGGTTGCCAATGCTGGTCCTATGGATGAGATTTATACTCGTTTCGGTGATGTAACTATTAACCCTAATCAATTACAAATTAAGACGGGAAGCTCTCAGATTGATGTTCCCGCTGACAAATTCTCTGCACAGCCTGACACTTGGTATATGTTAGCTTTCGTATATGATGGTCAAAAGAATTATGTATACGTGAACGGAGTGCTGGTTGCTGACCGGGAAATCAGAACAGGTCCTTATGGATTGATTGGCTTTTGGATTGGTGGTTCAAACGAGCTGATTCGTGAGGTTCGTTTTTGGAAAACGGCCAGAACTTCGCAAGAGATAGCTTCGAATATATGGAAGATGGTAAATCCTGACGATGACAATTTACTGCTTTATTATCCATTGAATGGGAAGAAGAGGGATAGTGCTACCGGAGAAATTACAGAGGATGAGACTCTGCTTTGGGACTGGAGTAAGAATGGTAAGAATTTACCCAAGCCATCAAGTTATTCTTTTGATGATAACAAAGGGAACGGGTTTATATTCCCACCGCAAGAATAGCAACAAACTACAATAAATTGTACATATAGAAAAGGCTGCCTTTGGAATGAGGCAGCCTTTGTTTTTACTATACATTGTAAATAATAACAACATAAATAAAGAGACAGAACTATCCACTCAACAATTCATATATTTACACAAATATATGAATTATCAAATACAAATATTAATGGTTATATTTAGTATGAGATGTTCTTCTCTCATACTACTCCGCATATCTCCCAATCAATCACATTAGCTAATACACAACCACTAAAAATAGTGATGGGAGAAGATACTCAAACATTAGAAGAAGTAGTTGTAACCGCATTGGGTATTAAGCGTGAACAGAAAGCGTTGAGTTATAATGTACAGCAAGTAAAGGGAGAAACTTTAACAGCGGTGAAAGATGCCAACTTTATCAATTCGCTTGCAGGTAAAGTAGCCGGTGTGCAGATAAGCAGCGGTGCTACAGGTGCCGGTGGTGCTACACGTGTTATAATGCGTGGTATGAAGTCATTGACCAAGAATAACAATGCTTTATATGTGATTGACGGTGTACCTATGTTTAACACTGGTTCAAGTGGTGGTGACGGTCAGTACGGATCAATGGGTGGTTCTGATGCAGTAGCAGACTTAAACCCGGACGATATAGAAAGTATAAGTATGATGACCGGACCGTCAGCTGCTGCCCTTTATGGCTCTGCCGCAGCCAATGGAGTAGTCCTGGTTAACACAAAGAAAGGGAAAAAAGAAAAGATATCACTTACTGTTTCCAATAGTACGACCTTCTCCAAGGCATATATTATGCCTGAGATGCAGAACAGATACGGAACAAGTTCAGGCTTGTTCAGCTGGGGAGATCTGACAGATAAAAGATATGATCCGAAAGACTTCTTCAATACCGGTAGTAATATCATAAACTCCATTACATTATCGACAGGAAGCGATAAAAATCAGACTTACTTCTCAGCTTCTACGACAAATTCAGATGGTATTTTGCCCAATAACAGCTACAACCGCTATAACTTTACCGCACGTAATACTACTAACTTCCTGAATGATAAGTTGACACTGGATATCGGTGCACAATACATCATACAGAATAATACCAACATGGTATCTCAGGGACAATACTACAACCCCCTACCCGCTTTGTATCTATTTCCACGCGGAGATAATTTTGATGAAATTCGTCTGTACGAACGTTACGATACAAATTACGGATTCATGAAACAATACTGGCCTTATGGCGACGGTGGATTGTCATTGCAGAATCCATACTGGACTCAAAACCGTATCAGACGTACCTCTGACAAAAAGCGTTATATGTTGAATGCCTCCCTAAAATGGAAAATTACAGACTGGTTAAATATCACCGGACGCGTAAATCTGGATAATTCGGACTATCGTAACAAAACAGAGAAATATGCTTCAACGCTTGCTACTTTCTGTTCTGTTAACGGTGGCTTTGAAGATGCTATGCGCCAGGAACGTTCTTTATATACTGACGTACTGGCTACTGTTGATAAAACATTCGGAGATTTCCGTCTAAATACCAATATCGGTATGTCACTTTATCACACTTCCATGCAGACAATCGGCTTTGCAGGTGACCTGATAATCCCTAACTTCTTTGCACTGAATAATATTAATTACGCTGCAAACTATAAACCACTACCGGACGGATACGATGACGAAGTACAAAGTATATTCGCTAATGTCGAATTAGGATGGAGAAGTCAACTTTACCTCACGTTGACCGGACGTAATGATTGGGATTCCAAACTGGCTTTCTCCAATCAGTCTTCATACTTCTACCCATCTGTCGGCTTATCGGCTGTACTGACAGAAATGTTTGCTCTGCCTAAAATCATATCTTATGCAAAAGTACGTGGGTCTTACACTGTTGTAGCCTCTTCTTTCGACCGTTACCTGACTAACCCGGGATATGAATACAACAGCCAGACTCATAACTGGGCAAACCCGACAGTTTATCCAATGAATAATCTGAAACCTGAAAAGACCAAATCATGGGAAATCGGTTTGAATTTAAAATTTTGGGAAAATCGCTTTAATCTGGACGCAACCTATTATCGTTCCAATACTTTGAACCAAACATTTAAAGTAGATATTCCTTCTTCCTCCGGATATAATAAGGCTATTGTACAAACTGGTAACGTACAAAATCAGGGAATTGAGCTGGCACTTGGCTTTACTGACGAATGGGGAGGATTCAGATGGGCCTCAAATGCTACATTCACCCTAAACCGTAATAAAGTGAAACGTCTGGCAGGTGGTAGCACCAATCCCGTAACAGGCGAACTGATTGACATGCCGAACATGCCTGTAGGATGGCTCGGTAAAGAGAATGTGGCTCCCCGGGTGATCTTAACAGAAGGAGGTACAATGACTGATATCTATGTATACAATGAATTGACCAAAGATAATAACGGAAACATAAAAGTAGATTCTCAAACCGGAGGACTTAGCATGCATACAGCAGAGACTCCTACCAAAGTCGGAAACTTGAATGCCAACTATAATTTAGGATGGACAAACAATTTCACATATAAAGGTATCAATCTGGGAGTCGTTCTTTCCGCACGTGTAGGTGGGTTGGCATATTCAGCCACACAAGGTGTTCTTGACTACTATGGTGTATCAAGTATTACAGCCAATGCGCGTGACAATAAAGGTGTACCAATGAATAACGGAAAAGTCGATACACAGAAATACTTTCAGACTATCGGTACCGGTGAAGGTGGTTATGGAAGATATTATTTATACAGTGCTACCAATGTCCGCCTCCAGGAACTTAGCCTTAGTTATACACTTCCCAAGAAATGGCTGAACAATGTCGCCAACGTGACTTTCGGTCTTGTGGGACGTAACCTGTGGATGATCTATTGTAAAGCACCGTTTGACCCAGAGTTGTCAGCTTCTACGTCAAGTAATTACTATATGAATGTGGATTACTTTATGCAACCGAGCATGCGCAATATAGGATTTAATGTGAAAGTACAATTCTAAATTAATGAGAAAATTATTATGAAGAAATATCTAAGAAATATAACAGTCGGTACTGCTTTGGCATTAGTTGCCGGGAGTTGTACTGGTAATTTTGAAGAATACAACACCAATCAATTCCAGATTCATGAAGCTGATCCTTCTACTTTGATGAAGTCAATGATTGAGACGATTGTAAACATTCAGCAGAATGACTCACAGATGATGGATCAGATGGTAGGTCAACTAGGAGGCTATCTGACATGTGCGAATGTATGGAGTGGTACTAATTTCGGCACATTCAATCAAAGCGATGCCTGGAATGCAGGTCCCTGGAATACCAATTTCGAGAAAATATACGGTAATTTCTTTCAGATACAGGAAGCAACCAATGAAAGCGGTCATTATTATGCTTTTGCACGTATGATACGGGCCATAACTATGTTGCGTGTTGCCGATTGTTACGGTCCGATGCCTTACAGCCAAGTGAAAAAAGGTAACTTCTATGTAGCTTATGACACAGAAGAACAAGTCTACAAGAATATAATGGAAGACTTTGCAAGTGCTGCAAACGTACTCTACAACTATTATAAAGACACTAATGGTAATGCCCCTCTCGCCAGCAACGACCCCGTATTCAGCGGCAATTATGCCAATTGGGCAAGATTAGCAAATTCTATGCGACTGAGAGTTGCTATCCGCATTAGCACAGCATATCCGGAGATGGCAAAAGAGAACGCAGAAGCTGCTGTAGCTCATGAAGCCGGGTTGATTGAAGCGAATAATGACAATGCTATGATGGATTGCGGCTCACAGACAAACCCATACCAATTGGCTGCTGTAAGTTGGGGTGATTTGCGTGTTAACGCTAATATCGTTGATTACATGAATGGCTACAACGATCCACGTATGTCTAAGTATTTTAATCATTCAACTTTCACTGGTCATACTCAGGAATATGTGGGTATGCGTTCCGGAGAAGATGGTTTTGCCAAAAGTGACGTTGCAGGTTATTCTATACCGGCTATTGCAGGTACTTCCAAGCTACTGGTATTCTGCGCTGCCGAAACTGCATTCCTTCGTGCAGAAGGCAAATTAAAGAACTGGTCTGTAGGCAGCAAATCAGCTAAAGAGTACTATGAAGAAGGAATCAAACTCTCCATGGAACAATACGGAACAACGATGCCTGACAACTATCTGACCAATACGGAAAAACCGGTTGTATCACATAATAATGATCCCAGAGGTCATGCATACACCATCTCCAACACAGTTGCTGTTGCCTGGAATGACAATGAAGAAGAAAATCTTCAACGTATCATTACTCAGAAATGGATAGCCAACTATCCATTGGGACTAGAAGCATGGGCTGAATACCGCCGCACCGGTTATCCAGAGCTCTATCCTTGCATCGATAATCTGTCTCCATCCGGAGTAGATAGCAAACGAGGTATGCGTCGCCTGAGATTCCCTTATACGGAAGTACAGAACAATCATAATAACTACCAGCAAGGTGTCTCGTATCTGAGAAATGGTGGTCCGGACAATGAAGCCACAGATTTGTCATGGGGAAAAACAAATTAATATAACCTCCTAACTAAAGTTAATATGAAAAAGAATTATTTACTATATTTTTTATTGTTAGCATTGAGCACCCCGATATGGGTGAGTTGTAATGACTGGACAGAATCAGAAGCGAAAGATTACTTCGAAGGTCCCTCTGAAGAATATTATGCAGCCTTGCGTGCATATAAAAAGTCTGATCATCCAAAAGCTTTCGGATGGTTCGGCAACTGGACAGGCGAAGGTGCTTCATTGGTTAATAGCATGGCGGGAATACCTGATAGCGTAGACGTTGTATCTATTTGGGGAAACTGGTCGAATATCACAGAAGCACAAAAGAAAGACCTTCAATTCTGCCAGCAGGTAAAAGGAACTCGTTTCACTATGTGCTTTATTATCACTTCCGTAGGTACACAGATCACTCCGCAACATATATATGACAATTGGGAATCAATGGGATTTGCCAGTCAACAGGAGGCTGTGAATGACTTCTGGGGGTGGCCTTCCGATGAGTCCAATAAAGAGGCAGTTGAAGCATCCATCCGCAAATATGCGAGTGCAATTGCTGATACAATCAATAAATATGGATATGACGGTTTTGACATTGACTACGAACCCAATTATGGTAATTCGGGTAACATTGTAGACGATGATGACAGAATGTTCATATTTGTAGACGAACTTGGCAAATACTTCGGTCCTAAATCCGGAACCGGCAAGTTATTGATCATCGACGGCGAACCACAAAGTATAAAGAACAGACCCGATGTAGGTCCTTACTTTGATTACTTTATCATTCAGGCCTATAAACCCGGTAATGACAACAACCTGGACAAACGACTGATTGATGGCGGTGTGGCAGGTCCGGGACTTGTTCAGACCTACGGCAGTGTAATGTCCGAAGAACAAATCACAAAAATGACCATCATGACCGAAAACTTTGAAGCCGTAGATGCTGCAATGGATGGTGGATATCCTTATATCGACCGTTATGGTAACAGCATGAAATCCTTGGAAGGAATGGCACGCTGGCAACCGAAAAACGGTTTCCGTAAAGGCGGAGTAGGAAGCTATCATATGGAAGCGGAGTATCCGACAAACCCGGAATACAAGAATCTACGCAAAGCTATTCAAATTATGAATCCTTCTACCAAACCGTTAATTAAATATTAATTCACTATGAAACAGATTAAGAACATAAGAAACTTCTTGCTGATATCGCTTATTGCAGGCGGTACATGGATTGGCTGTGATGATGCGAATTATAGCACATTGGATACACATGTCTTTTTCGAAGAAGCTTTAACTGCATCAAGCACTAAAGTGACTGTCATGGGCAGCGGTGAAACTAATGTGACTCTGAATGCTCATATCAGCAATACACAACAAAAAGATAACAGCTACAGCCTGACAATAGATCAGGCGGCTCTTGACGCATACAACAAAGCTAATGGTACCAACTATATCGCATTGCCGGAAACTCATTACACCCTTCCGGACAATATAACGATAAAGGCAGGTGCCTATAACGCAGATCCCATTTCCATACACATTAAAGCATTCTCTGAAGAGATGAACGCATCCGGCGAATCATATGCTTTACCTGTGCGTTTGGTAGCTAAACAGGGCAGCATTGACGTAATGCCCGTTACCGGCAGTCTGGTGATTCTGGCCAATAGCATAATGGAATTCTCTGCTCCACAGTTTGTCGGAAGCACAGAACTCGTAGCCAAGAAATTCTCAGAAGCTCCCGAAACTTACAATGAATTTACTGTCGAAGTACGTTTCCAGGTCAGCAATACCGCCAATCGTAACCGTGCAGTATTCAGCACATCCGGTAGCGACGGTAAGAGCTTGTTATTACGTTTCGAAGACCCGCAAAGCGATAATAATGACCACAAGGCTCACTCATTGGTTCAGATTCAGACTCACGAAACCTATCTGAATCCGACCTACTCTTTCGAACCTAATAAGTGGCAACACCTTGCTGTGACATACAATGGTTCCAAATATCGTATCTACATTAACGGTAAAGACGGAGGCTCAAAAGACGTTGCCGGCGGACCTTGTATATTTGGTAGTATGAGTTGGTTTAGTGGCGGTAGCTGGTGGAGCGGATGTAAGATATTGGTGAGCGAAGCTCGTATTTGGTCCGTATGCCGGTCGGAAATTCAGATTCAGAATAACATGACTATCACAAGCCCGAAATCTCCGGGATTAGAAGCTTATTGGAGATTCAATGAAGGTAAAGGTAATGTATTTGAAGATGCTACCGGCAAAGGACATACTATTACCACAACAGTCACTCCAGTGTGGATAGATAAGATTCTGTCTACGGATGAAGCTACTCCATGGAAATAAAATTAATATAATTACTATGAATAAAGTATTTCAATCTATAATCATTGCGCTCATGAGTGCAATGATTCCCTTCTTCTCATCTTGCAGTGATGATGATTCGGTTAATGAATGGGATATGAGTTACGTTTCTTTATTACCGGCAGATTATTTGCAGCCGACTCCTTCATTCACACTGAAACATGTTGAAGAAGAAGGTATTGAAGGCAGTGTTGAGTTTCAGTTTATGGCTACAACACAAAAAGCCATTGCTCAGGATATAAATGTGCGCTACAGTGTTACTTGTGATGGAATTGATGCAGACAAGATCAATCTGAGTGATAAAAATCTAGTGATAAAAGGTGGTTCTACAGCCTCAGAGCCGATTACCTTAAGTATTACAGACTGGAAGTATCTGGAAAGCACCAAAGAAGCCCTTGACTATACGTTGAAAATCAAGATCACAGATATTGAGTCTACATCGTCGGAAGTCGCAAATGCAGCATATTATCAGGAAATCATCCTGAAAATCTCTAAAACTGCAGAAAAGAAAAAAGAAAGTGTATTGCTGACCAATGCCAAAGACTGGATATTCACCTTTATGGAAGGAGTAGAAAATGCAGAATCAAACTCCGTTGCAGGAACAGGAAGCAATGACGTTGCCACGAATGGAGTACCTTTTTGGCTGACAGTTGACTTTAAAGAAGTAAAAACAGTCACAGGTATTCAAACTACCCATTGGGGAGCCGGATATGCTCCTTCAAAAGTGGAAATATTCTCCTCTGAAAATGGAGACAAGTGGACGTCTATCGGACAATGGGACACGAAAGGAAGAAACCAAACCATCACTTTTGATGAACGGATTAAGACACGTTACCTGAAATATCAGATGGTTACTGTTCCCAGCCGTGTAGATATCACAAAATTCTATATCTATGCATGGGAATAAACATGTGGAATAAGTTTTCCATCAATTAAAAAACAGACAAGAGCAAACTTACAAGGAAAATGTATAAGTTTGCTCTTGTTTTATATAGAGCTAAAATCAACCTTTGACAAACATAAATTAGATAAAATGAGAAAACATCATCTATTAGGAGCTATTCTTTTATGCGGTGGGTTATTTTCCTGTTCTTCAGAAGTCATCCAACAGGCAAATTATGAAATCATTCCTCTGCCCCAGGAAATCAAAATCAGTACTGGTAATTTTGTACTGAACGACCGGACTTCTATTGTTTATCCGAAAGGCAACGATGAAATGCAGCAAAATGCCAACCTACTGGCGACATACATTCGTCAGATGTCCGGCAAAAAGCTGAAAGTTATCGATGAACAGATTACATCGAACGTTATTACATTAACAACGGGACTGAATACAGACAATGCTGAAGCATACCAGTTGAAAGTAACTCCGGATAATATAATTATTAGGGGAGCCTCAGAAGCTGGTACTTTTTATGGTATACAGACATTACGAAAGTCACTTCCGGCAACAAACAAAGGAGATATAAGCCTTCCTGGTGTCGAAATTAACGACTATCCACGTTTCTCCTATCGCGGAGTACATTTAGACGTTTCACGCCACTTCTTCCCTATCGACTCCATTAAACGTTTCATTGATATGATGGCCTTACATAATATCAATCGTCTGCACTGGCATCTGACAGATGATCAGGGATGGAGAATCGAAATAAAAAAACGTCCGGAACTCACGACTATAGGTTCCAAACGTTCAGCAACAGTCATCGGGCACAATTCCGGAGAATACGACGACGTTCCCTATAGTGGATTTTACACACAAGACGAAGCCAAAGATATTGTAAGATATGCCCAAGAACGCCATATCACGGTAATACCGGAAATAGATCTTCCGGGACACATGCAAGCCGCACTTGCTGCTTATCCCGAATTGGGTTGTACAGGCGGTCCTTATGAAGTATGGAAAATGTGGGGAGTATCGGAGGACGTGTTATGTGCGGGAAATGACAAGACTCTGCTATTTATAGAAGACGTTTTAAGTGAAATGGTAGATATCTTCCCTTCCGAATATATTCACGTTGGCGGAGATGAATGCCCGAAGATACGCTGGGAAAAGTGTCCAAAATGTCAGGCACGTATCAAAGAACTAAGATTGAAAGCCGATAAAAATCATACAGCCGAACAGAAACTACAGAGTTACATCATCAATTATGCGGAGCAGTTCCTTAACGGTAAAGGACGTCGGATCATCGGCTGGGAAGAGATACTGGAGGGAGGATTGGCACCTAATGCCACTGTCATGTCATGGAGAGGTATAGAAGGAGGAATTGAAGCTGTAAAACACAAACACGACGCGATCATGACTCCCAGTTTATTCCTGTACTTCGACTACTATCAGACCATGGATACAGACAATGAACCACCTGCCATTGGCGGATATGTACCTTTGGAAAAAGTATATAGCTACAAACCGGTACCTCAGACACTCACTTCCGAAGAAGCAAAATACATCGTAGGAGTACAAGCCAATTTATGGACGGAATATATTCCTACTTACAGCCAAGTAGAATATATGGAATTACCCCGTATGGCTGCATTATCAGAAGTACAATGGACTATGCCGGAGAAGAAAGACTATGCAGATTTCCTGAAACGATTGCCCGGACTGATTACCATCTATGATCTGAACTACTATAATTATGCCAAACATATTTTTCAAGTAAAATCCCAATACATTCCTGACACAAAAGCCAATATACTGAATGTGGTCCTATCTACTATTGATAATGCTCCGATTTATTATACCCTCGATGGCAATGAGCCTACTGCCGGTTCCAACGTATATACAGATACGTTGAGAATTAATCAAAGCTGCACATTGAAAGCAATCACCATCCGTCCAAACGGTACAAGTACAGTGTTGAAAGAGGAAGTTAAATTCAATAAAGCTACTATGAAGCCAGTAACGATGCTACAGCCCATCAATGAAAAGTATAAATTCGAAGGAAAAAACACACTAATTGACGGGTTGGCAGGCAGCAGAAATTATCGTACCGGACGATGGATTGCATTCTATCAGAATGACCTTGAAGCAGTAATTGATTTACAGCAGGAGACTCCGATAAGCAAAGCATGGGTACGCACTTATGCCGAAATAGGAGAAGAAATTCTCGATTTGCGCGAACTTTCCGTAGCCATATCAAACGATGGGAAAGGATACAAAGAAATAAAATCTGAAGTTTACCCTGTTGCCAGTAAGGAAGATAGAAATGGTATTTATACCCATGAACTATCTTTTGATACAGTGCAGGCACATTATGTGAAAATAATAGCCCGACCGGAATATGACATACCGACATGGCACTGGGGAAAAGGAAGACCCGCATTTATATTCGTAGATGAAATAGGGTTGGAATAAAACCTAAGAAAAGAGTTGCTGTTAAAGGATCTCCGATAAGTTCAAATAAAAAAGGTATGCCATTCAGCGACATACCTTTTTTAAACATTCTCTCTATATCTCTTTATTTTTTAGACAATCGAATAATCCGCCCTTCCTTCTTATAACTGAAGTGATTTGTATGCATCAACACATTCAATATCTCGTCTGGAAGATTATCTGTAGAAAATTCGCCGGTAAAACGTTCAACCTTCAAACTCTCGTCATCATACACAAACTTCAAATCATACAGTTTCTCCATGATATTTGTAATCTCCAGCAATGAATGCTGCTTGAATTTCAGCTTTCCGTTAATCCAGAGCAGAACTTCAGTCGGCTCGGCATATTCTATCAATTCAGCCTGATAAGTTGTTGTATTAATGTTCAACGTTTGTCCCGGCTTCAGCAAGTATCCATTATTTACGGTTCGCGGAGATTCCATTCTTACAGAACCTTGCAACAAAGTAGTCACTACCCTATCCTCTTCTTCACGTGCCCGTACATTAAACTTTGTACCCAACACACAGGTCTTAATATGCTTAGTATTAACAATGAAAGGAGCATGCTTATCACGAGCCACCTCAAAATAAGCTTCACCCGACAAATCAATCTGACGATCCGTACTCCAGAAAGAATTACGGTAAATAAGCTTCGTAGATGCATTCAGCCAAACCTTACTACCGTCCGGAAGTACTGTTTGCGCTCTCTGTCCGCCGGTAGTCATCACTGTATAATCAGAAAGTTTATTGGAAAGCAATCCCCACGCAATTCCACCTGCGAAAACAAGACCTGCCAGAAAAGCGGCTGCCGCGGACGCATAACGTCCCCATCGAACCGATATACTTCTTCGCTTGGCTTTTTTCTCCTTTTCACGTACGAGCGACTTAAACTTCGTCAGTGAAGCTTCTGTGTCTACAGCATCCATCACTGCCATACGGTCGCCTACAAAAAGGGTATAATAAAGTCGCTCTAGTATTTGTCGGTTTTCCGATGCTTCTTCACACCACAATTCTACCTGCCGACATTCTTCGTCATTGCTTCCTCCCCGCAAGTAGTTCACCAAGATAGATTCATCCATGTTCAATCATCCTTTTACTATAAAAAAATATAATACCTCTGTTATTAATACAGTTGACAGCGCAAAGATACTAAACTAAAAAAGAAAAAAATATTTTCTCCCGTTTTATTTCGTTTCTTTCATTGCTTTCATTATTTTTGCTCTGCATAAAAAATAATGAAGAATGCAACAACCTCCTATATACCTAGATATTAACAATAATAAATCTATCATCACTGCCTTAAAGGCAGGCGAAGAATATGTATTCGACGCTGTCTACAAGCACTATTTCAGTAGATTATGTGCTTTTTGTTCGCAATATGTCAGCGAACAAGAGGAGATTGAGGAGATTGTACAGGACACAATGATGTGGTTATGGGAAAACCGTTGTAGCCTTCTAGAAGAGCTGACATTGAAAACGCTTCTTTTTACTATCGTGAAAAACAAGGCCCTGAACCGTATTTCGCATTTTGAAATCAAGCGTAAGGTACATCAGGAAATTACAGAGAAATACGAGAAAGAATTCGATAATCCTGACTTTTATCTGGAAAATGAGTTATTCCGTCTTTATGAGAATGCCTTGAAGCAACTTCCCAAAGATTATCGTGAAGCATACGAAATGAATCGTAGTCACCGGTTGACTCATAAAGAAATTGCAGAGAAGTTGAACGTCTCTCCCCAAACAGTCAACTATCGTATCGGACAAGCATTAAAGCTGTTACGTATTGCCTTAAAAGACTATTTGCCTTTATTCATTCTTTATTTCGGGCCTAATATATTCAAACAATCATGAAACAATTCATACTAAAAGCATGAGCGAACTCCTAGTCTATAAAGCCTCGGCAGGTTCAGGCAAAACCTTTACCCTCGCCGTAGAATATATAAAATTGCTGATACTTAATCCACGCGCCTATCGGCAGATACTCGCCGTTACCTTTACCAATAAGGCGACAGCTGAAATGAAGGAACGTATCCTTAGCCAACTATACGGTATTCAGATCGGTGATAAAGATTCCGAAGCCTACTTGAACCGTATCAAAGAAGAAACAGGAAAAACAGAACTGGAAATACGGGAAGCGGCAGGAATTGCTCTCGGATTTATGCTGCATGATTACAGCCGTTTCCGCGTAGAGACCATTGACTCTTTCTTTCAGTCCGTCATGCGCAATCTGGCACGCGAACTGGAACTCAGTCCGAATTTAAACATCGAACTGAACAACGCAGAAGTACTCAGCGATGCAGTGGATAGCATGATTGAGAAATTAGGTCCTACCTCTTCTGTCCTCGCGTGGCTGTTGGACTACATTAATGAACGAATAGCCGATGACAAACGTTGGAATGTATCGGATGAAGTCAAAAACTTTGGACGTAACATCTTCGATGAAGGATATATAGAAAAAGGAGAAGGTCTTCGTCAACGCCTCCGTAATCCGGATACTATCAAAGAATACCGCAAGCAACTGAAAGCTCTTGAAACAGAGATACTGGAGCAGATGAAAGGATTCTACGAGCAGTTTGAAGGAGAGTTAGAAGGGCACGCCCTGACTGCCGATGAATTAAAAAACGGTTCACGGGGAATAGGCAGTTATTTCCGCAAATTGAATAATGGCATTCTAAGCAATGACATTCGTAACGCGACTGTTGAGAAATGTCTGGATGACGCCAAGAACTGGGCGACAAAAACCTCTCCCCGTTATACCGATATTATAGATCTGGCAAATTCCAGTTTGATACAGATACTGGAAGATGCAGAAAAACTACGTTCTAAAAACAATCTTTTATTAAACAGTTGCCGGCTTTCCCTGCAACATCTCAACAAAGTGCAGCTGCTCGCCAATATCGATGAGGAGGTACGCCAACTGAACCATGACAACAACCGATTCCTTCTGTCAGATACCAATGCCTTGTTACATCAACTGGTCAAGGATGGAGATTCTTCCTTCGTATTCGAGAAGATAGGAACCAACATCCGCAATGTCATGATTGACGAGTTTCAGGATACCAGCCGAATGCAATGGGGAAACTTCAAGCTACTGTTGCTTGAAGGTCTTTCACAAGGAGCAGACAGCCTGATAGTAGGAGATGTCAAACAGTCAATCTATCGCTGGCGAAACGGTGACTGGGGAATTCTTAATGGTCTGAATGACCGCATTGAGCACTTTCCTATTAAAGTAAAAACACTGGCTACCAACCGAAGAAGTGAAACCAATGTCATCCGATTCAACAATCATATATTTACTGCCGCTGTAGATTACCTGAACGGTGTCTACAAACAACAATTGGGCAAAGATTGCGATGACTTACAAAAGGCTTATGCCGATGTTGTACAAGAATCCCCCCGAAGTATGCAAAAGGGATATGTCAAAGCTACTTTTCTGGAACCGGACGAAACACACGACTACATCGAACAGACATTAATTAGTCTGGGGGAAGAAGTAGAACACTTACTCTCTTCCGGTATACGATTGAATGACATAGCGATCCTTGTACGAAAGAACAAAAGTATTCCCCGTATCGCAGACTATTTCGACAAAGAGTTACATTATAAAATCGTATCAGACGAAGCCTTTCGCCTCGATGCCTCTCTCGCCATCTGTATGATGATAGACGCATTGCGTTATCTGTCCGATGAAAACAATAAGATAGCCCGGGCCCAACTGGCAATAGCCTACCAAAATGAAGTTTTGCAGAAGAATATGGACTGGAATACGCTCCTGCTTCTTCCAATAGAGAACTATCTGCCATCCGTATTTCTCGAAAAGCAAAGAGAACTCCGTTTCATGCCTCTCTACGAATTACTGGAAGAACTATTCAGCATCTTCGAGATGGGGCACATCAAAGAACAAGATGCCTATCTGTTTGCCTTCTTCGATGCCGTGACGGATTATTTGCAAAGTAATTCCTCTGAGCTTGACAGTTTCATCCGCTACTGGGACGAGACACTATGCAGCAAAACTATTCCCAGCGGTGAAGTGGAAGGTATCCGGATCTTCTCCATCCACAAATCCAAAGGATTGGAATTTCATACAGTACTCCTCCCTTTCTGCGATTGGAAACTGGAAAATGAAACGAATAACCAACTGGTATGGTGTGCTCCTCAAGAGGCTCCGTTTAATGACATGGACATCCTTCCAATCAATTACTCGACACAAATGGCCGAGTCCATTTACGGGAACGATTATTTGCAGGAACGTCTTCAACTGTGGGTGGACAATCTCAACTTGCTTTATGTAGCCTTTACCCGTGCCGGAAAGAATCTTATCATATGGAGTAAAAAAGGTCAAAAAGGCACCATGTCCGAACTGTTAGCCAATACGCTGCCTGTAGTTGCCCTCAAAGAAGGTACTGATTGGGAAGAAGATTGTTATGAGCAAGGAGAACTATGTCCTTCGGAAGAAGAAAAAGCAAAAACTTCGACTAACAAACTAACTCAAAAACCTGAGAAATTACCCGTCCGCATGGAATCTATGCGTCATGATATTGAATTCCGGCAATCCAACCGTTCCGCTGATTTCATTCAGGGAATCGAAGAAGAAGAATCGGACGACCGTTTTATCAACCGGGGGCGTATGCTGCACACACTATTTTCCGCCATTGAAACGGCAAAAGACATTGATCCGGCTATCGAACGTCTGATTTTCGAAGGGGTCATCGGCAGCAACGAAAAAGCAGAAGAAATACGTGAAGTGGCTCACAAAGCTTTTTCTTCTCCGGAAATTCAAGACTGGTATTCAGGGGAATGGACCTTGTTTAACGAATGTGCTATCATTTACAAAGAAAAAGGGGCTTTACAGACCCGACGTCCTGACCGTGTAATGATGAAAGACGGACAAGTAGTGGTAGTTGACTTCAAATTCGGAAAAGAAAACCTCCAATACAATAAACAGGTTAAAGGGTACATGCAGTTACTTACTAAGATGGGATATAAAAATATCACAGGCTATCTGTGGTATGTGGATGAAGGACTAATTGTAAAAGTGAAATAATGAAGACGGCACCGCTCATAGGAATCAGTCGTCATCGGCTCACTACTGATGGTGAGGGAGTTACTACACTTGTGGCTTTCCATGGTTGTCCATTGCGTTGTAAGTATTGCCTCAATCCGCAATCTCTGCATTCGGAAGGCATATGGAAGCACTATGACTGCATGCAACTTTATGAGGAAGTCAGACTGGATGAATTATACTTTCTCGCCACTCATGGAGGAATCACTTTCGGAGGTGGAGAACCTTGTTTGCAAAGTGATTTTATTTATGAATTCCGTCAGCTCTGTGGACAGGAATGGCAACTTTCCGTAGAATCATCACTCAATGTACCACAAGAGAATATAGAGAAACTATTACCTGTCATTGATTATTATATCATCGATATCAAGGACATCAATAATGATATATACCAGCAATACACCGGAAAAGAAAATGAAAAGGTGCTGAATAATCTTCATTATTTAATTGAGCATGGAAAAAATGAGCAAATCATTGTTCGTACCCCCATCATTCCCGTGTATAATTCAGAGAGTGACGTAGACAACAGTATCCGTCTTCTAAAAGAAATGGGTATCACCCAGTTCGATCGGTTTACATATAAAACACTTAATACTTACCAGCCATGAAACGAGGAAAACAAACCTGCAAGATATTAAAGGATATCCGCAGACAAATAGCAGAAGCCAACGATATTGAGTTCATTACTTCCGAGTGTCAATATCAAGGAGATTGTCTGGGCACATGTCCCAAATGCGAAGCAGAAGTACGCTATTTAGAGCAACAACTGGAACGTAAACGGATGGCCGGGAAAGCTATAACTATATTAGGGATATCTGCCGGCTTGGTAGCAATGGCACCGATGACTTCCTGTAGTAGTTCCCCTAATAAAGGAAGTAATCAGGAAACTATCAGTGACTCCGCCAATACAAGTGTAATGTTTGGAGAAGTATGCCCGACTCCTATAGAGGATACTATACCTATGGTAGAGAGAGATACAGTAAACAAACAAGAATTACCTGAGCTACCCCAAGAACAGGGATTAATTGAGATCACTCCTATATCAGGCGATATAATAACAGTAAAAGACTCGCTTGCCGACGTATTGGAAGTGGCTGCTGTCATGCCCGAATTTCCCGGAGGAGCACAAGAACTGATGAAGTTTATCACTAAAAATATAAATTATCCGAAAGAAATAGCTCAAGGAGAATTGGGCGCTCAAGGTCGCGTCATCGTTCAATTTATCGTTGATAAAGAAGGAAATATTATTCAGCCTAAAGTGGTGCGTGGTGTAGATCCCTATTTAGACAAAGAAGCATTACGCATTGTCGGTCTTATGCCTAAATGGAAACCGGGAGAGCTGGATGACGGAACGAAAGTTGCCGTCCGATTCACAATTCCCGTAATGTTCAGGCTACAATAAACAAATATATAAGCTAGAAAATCTATAATTGATATGCAATCATTTCTCCAACTAGTCGCTCACGATTTATATGCCAAGATAGGAAACGACTTATCTCGTACAGTACTCGTATTCCCTAATAAACGTGCCAACTTATTCTTCAACGAATATTTGGCAGGAGAATCCAATCAACCCATCTGGTCACCTGCTGCAATGAGTATCAGCGACCTGTTCCGGAAGTTATCTGTGCAGAAAGCCGGTGATCCTATCCGACTGGTCTGCGAACTATATAAAGTATTCCGCGAAGAGACAGAAAGCCAGGAAACGCTGGACGATTTCTATTTTTGGGGCGAACTGCTGATCAGTGATTTCGACGACGTAGACAAAAATCTCGTTGATGCGGATAAACTTTTCAGCAATTTACAGGACCTGAAGAATCTGATGGACGATTACGAGTTTCTTGATAAAGAACAGGAAGAGGCGATCCGGCAGTTCTTCCAAAATTTCTCTATCGAACGCCGGACAGTGCTGAAAGAGAAATTCATCTCCCTTTGGGACAAACTAGGCACCATCTACCACCGCTACCGTGAAAACTTAGCGGAACTGGGAATAGCCTATGAAGGCATGCTCTACCGCAATGTAATCGAGCAACTGGATACCACCCAATTGAAATACGACAAATATATCTTTGTCGGCTTCAATGTACTCAATAAAGTAGAGACAAAATTCTTCCAACTATTACAAGATGCAGATAAAGCCATGTTCTATTGGGATTACGATATCTTCTACACCAAGCAGATTACCAAACACGAAGCCGGAGAATTCATCAACCGTAACCTGAAACTATTTCCGAATGAATTACCCGAAAGTTGTTTCGACACTTTGCGAAAACCGAAAAATATACGCTACATCTCCGCTTCTACTGAAAATGCACAAGCCCGCTTTCTTCCTGAATGGGCACATAACACTCTTTCCACTACCAACGAAGAGAAAGAGAACGCCGTTGTGCTCTGCAATGAAGCTCTGCTGCTTCCCGCACTCCATTCCATTCCACAAGAAGTGAAGAACGTCAACATCACGATGGGTTTCCCGCTGGCACAAACTCCGGTATACAGTTTTATCAATGCCGCTATGGAATTACAAACCAACGGCTACCGCAGCGATACCGGACGCTTCACCTACGAAACCGTATCTGCTATACTGAAGCACCCTTATACCCGGCAGCTATCCATCAATGCCGAACCTTTAGAACGGGAACTGACCAAGACCAACCGCTTCTACCCGCTCCCTTCGGAACTGAAGATGGATGACTTTCTGGCAAAGCTCTTTACTCCTCGAAACGGCATCAAAGAGTTATGCGATTATTTGACGGAATTAGTCAAAGAAATCTCCCTTCTCTATCGGGAAGAAAGCGAGTATAGCGATATCTTCAACCAACTATACCGGGAATCACTTTTCAAGAGCTATACTACTATCAATCGTCTCTATAGCCTGATAGAAAGCGGAGAACTGAACATACGTACCGACACGTTAAGACGCTTGATCAGCAAGGTTCTGACCGCTTCCAACATTCCTTTCCATGGAGAACCTGCCATTGGCATGCAAGTCATGGGAGTACTGGAAACCCGTAACCT
The DNA here is from genome assembly GCF_020091505.1 of Bacteroides faecis. Taxonomy (NCBI): domain Bacteria; kingdom Pseudomonadati; phylum Bacteroidota; class Bacteroidia; order Bacteroidales; family Bacteroidaceae; genus Bacteroides; species Bacteroides faecis. The sequence continues at coordinate 4,476,684 of NZ_CP081916.1, forward strand.
TGATTTCCGCAATATAATCCTTCTTTCGCTCAACGAAGGGCAGCTACCGAAATCCGGAGGAGACTCTTCTTTTATCCCCTACAACCTTCGGAAAGCTTTCGGCATGACCACCATCGAACATAAGAATGCAGTCTACGCCTATTATTTCTACCGACTGATACAACGGGCGGAAAACATTACTTTGCTCTATAACACTTCTTCCAATGGACTGAATCGTGGAGAAGAATCCCGTTTCATGCTTCAACTACTGGTAGAAGGGCCTCACAAAATTGTCCGTGAGTATCTCGAAGCCGGACAATCTCCTCAAAGCACAACAGATATCAGTATAGAGAAAACTCCCGAAGTATTCGAACGACTACGCAGTGCCTATGATTGTTCAAGTCCTCAATCATATATACTTTCTCCTTCAGCCCTCAACGCCTATCTCGATTGCCGGCTGAAATTCTACTACCGTTATGTAGCCAAATTAAAAGCACCGGACGAAGTCAGTGCGGAAATCGACTCCGCATTGTTTGGAACGATCTTCCATCTCTCCGCCCAATTAGCTTACACAGACCTGACCGGTAATGGGAGAATGATACAAAAAGAAGATTTGGAACGCCTGCTACGCAACGAAGTCAAACTGCAAAACTATGTGGATCTGGCTTTCAAGCAAGAACTCTTTAAGGTTCCGGCAGAAGAAAAACCCGAATACAATGGTGTGCAGCTCATCAATTCCAAAGTGATTGTTTCCTATCTGAAACAACTACTGAGAAATGACCTGCAATACGCTCCCTTTGAAATGGTCGCTATGGAAAAGCCAGTTGCCGAGAAAATAACGATCCAAACCGGACAAGGTCCCATCACCCTTCGTCTAGGGGGAACTGTTGACCGCATAGATGCCAAAGACACTACTCTGCGTATCGTAGACTATAAAACCGGAGGAAGTCCCAAGACACCTGCCAACATTGAACAACTGTTTACTCCATCAGAAAGTCGTCCCAACTACATTTTCCAGACTTTTCTGTATGCTGCTATTATGAGCCGGCAGCAATCTCTGAAAGTAGCTCCTTCCCTTCTTTATATCCATCGGGCTGCTTCTGAAAGCTATTCGCCGGTCATTGAAATGGGAGAACCTCGCCAACCGAAAATCCCGGTCAGCAACTTTGCCTTTTTTGAGGATGAATTCCGCGAACATCTGCAAAGACTATTAGAAGAAATATTCGATGAGAATGAGCCTTTCACACAGACAGAAGATACTAAAAAATGTGCTTATTGTGATTTCAAGGCAATCTGTAAAAGATAAAGCCATTCAGCATTCAGCCTTTTCAGTATCTCTCGCAAATGCCCTGACAGAAGGGGATAGCGGCTGAAGGCACTATATTATAACCTGTCTCTGATAGGCTCTGAGAAGGGGGGAGCGGTTTCAGCCCTTTCAGTCGGGAAGACTCAAAGTTCAGAGGCTAATAATTTCTGACTCAATAGAGCCTGTGTTTACCTCAAACAGAGGTTCTATTGGGAACAAACAGAGCCTCTGTTTGAGGTAAACAGACCCTCTTTTTTTTCTGAACTATAGGTCGGCTTATTCATTTAAAATAAGTCGGCATACCATCTTACTTTTACCTCGGAGGCGAGTAGCCTTTATCTCGGGGCTGAGTGAAGTTCATCTCGGTGGTGAGTGAAATTCATCTCGGGGCTTACGAAATTCACCCCGTATGTTAAGTGACGATCACTTGCAGGCAGAGTAACCATAGGCTAAATAAACGATGAATTTATGTATGGTCAAGGCTGAAAGGGCTGAAACCACTCACCCCCTCCCAAAGCCTACTAGAGACAGGTTATAAAATAGAGTCTTCAGCCGCTATCCCCTTCTGTCAGGGCATTTGCGAGAGATACTGAAAAGGCTGAATGCGGTAAGTATCCTGATAATAGTATGAGTAAAACTAGTACATCTTTCATTCAAATGTAGCACATCTTTAACTCAAACGTTGTACATCTTTGACTCAAATATTGTACAAGAATCGGATAACTTAAGTACTTGTCACAAGCAAGTCTTGTGCTCATTAGGAAGTACTCCTATAGAGGGTTATAACAAAGACTGTCTGCCATTCCGGACCGACACCACTTCTATCAAGTAATGCCCGCTCTGAATGACAGGACAGTCTTTTGACTTATCTCGAATTTATATCAACTTTTATCGAACTTATATTAGCTTTCTAACAGCGGAATCGAGAAACTGAATGTAGAGCCTTCCTCTTTCTTCGAAGTAAACCAAAGTTCACCACCATTTTTAGTAACAAAATCTTTGCAGAGCAACAGTCCGAGTCCCGAACCTTCCTCATTATTAGTACCAAAGGTACTAAAATGCGTATCGGTATGCAGCAATTTCTTCTGATTTTCTTCATCAATACCACAACCGCTATCCTTCACGCTCACTACCGCCATATTATCTTCTTCTTTCAGCGATACCAAAACTTCCGATCCTTCATTGCTGAACTTGATGGCATTACTTATCAGATTGCGAATCACCGTTTTAATCATATCAATATCTGCACGTACTTCCACACGTTCATCAGGAATATCCATTGCTATACGGATATTCTTCAAACCAGCTACCATCGTAAAGATCTCGCTGACTCCTTCCACAACTTCTACCATATCGATATTCTGGTAAACAACCTTCAGCTTACCGATCTGGCTCTTCGTCCACTTCAATAAGTTATCGAGTAATGAGAATACATCCTCTGTTGTCTGATTGGCCATCGTCAACAGTTCATACATTTCAGGACCGATCGTTTCACTCGGCAAGTTCAGAATCAGCATATTGAGCACCATCTTGATAGAGCCCATAGGAGAACGCAGGTCATGCGCAATCACAGAGTAAAGTTTATCACGTCCCATGATAGTCCTGCGTAGCTCTTCTGTCTGTGCTATAATAATTCGTTTGGCTGCCACCAGCGAAATCTGATGCGTCACACGAATAATCAGTTCCTCCTTATTGAACGGCTTGGAAATAAAATCGTTGCCACCCACCTGAAATCCTTTTACGATATCCGCCGTGCTATTCAAAGCAGTAAGGAAGATAACAGGAATTTCGCTCATTTCTTCGTCCGCCTTCATTTGCCGGGCTACTTCGAAACCACTGATATCCGGCATCATCACATCCAATAATACAAGATCAGGCTTCTCTTTCTTTACCTGTTCCAAAGCCTGTGTACCATTACCTGCTGTTACAATATTGAACTTCTCATTAGTCAGAAGCACCTTCAGCAGAAGGACATTTGAAATTACATCGTCCACAATAAGTATCTTATATTCGGAAGGATTTATTTCCACATTCATATCATTCTATTTTTATGTTACATCAAACATTTTTAAAATACTCAATCATACGCTTCAATCCGTCTTCCAGTTCGACGGTAGGCTGCCATCCCAGTTTCTCTTTTGCCAGTTTAATATCCGGCTGGCGTTGTTTCGGATCATCCGTCGGCAGAGGCTTAAATACAATCTTCGAAGTAGAGCCCGTCATCCGGATTACTCTCTCCGCCAATTCAAGAACCGGAAATTCATTTGGATTTCCAAGGTTTACAGGACCTGTAAAATCATCCTCCGTATCCATCATCCGCACCATACCTTCTATCAGGTCATCAATATACTGGAAACTGCGTGTCTGTTTTCCATCACCATATATAGTGATGTCTTCATTATTTAGTGCCTGTATGATAAAGTTAGAAACCACACGTCCATCATTAGGTAGCATTCTCGGGCCATAAGTATTAAAGATACGAATAATCTTGATACGTGTCTGATTCTGACGATAGTAATCCATAAACAATGTTTCAGCACATCGTTTTCCTTCATCATAACATGACCGGTACCCCACCGGATTCACATTTCCCCAATAAAATTCCGGCTGGGGATGAACAATCGGATCACCATACACCTCGCTGGTAGAGGCTTGCAGTATTTTCGCATCCAGTCTCATTGCCAGTCCGAGCATATTGATAGCACCCATCACAGATGTTTTGGCTGTTTGAATCGGATCATGTTGATAATGGATAGGAGACGCCGGACAAGCCAAGTTGTATATTTCATCCACCTCGGCAGAATAAGGATAAGTAACGTCGTGTCTTACAACTTCAAAATGATGGTTCCCCATCAAATGCTTTATATTGTCCTTGGAACCTGTAAAGAAGTTATCCAGACATATCACGTCGTGCCCCTCATTTACAAGTCGAGTACAAAGATGAGAGCCTATAAATCCAGCCCCGCCACTTACCAATATTCTTTTCATTTTCTAATATTAACTATTGTTTTTCAGAGAACATAACTTCTCTGTTTTGTTTATAAAGGCAAATGTAAACGATTTGCTCATAATATACAATTTTAGAGATGGATATTTTTTAAGAAAAGCAAAAATAAAATAGTTTCAGTTTTCGAAACAACTTCCCTGCACCAAGTGTTATTAATACCAATAAACCACTAATTCAATAGGATTATGATAATGAATGAACTTAATACAAACCTGATAGAAGCGGCCAAAGAAAGATTCCCAGCAAAAGGACAGCTAGCGAATATATTGATGGATACCCTCTATATGGGCAAAGAAGCTATTTACCGGAGGCTGCGCGGCGAAGTCCCCTTTACATTTCAGGAAGCAGCCGTTATTTCAAAAGAACTGGGGATATCATTGGATAGAATTGCAGGAGTGAGCTTCAGCAATAATGCAATGTTCGATATCAATGTAGTAGATCATAACGAACCCTTTGAGACCTATTATGATTTCCTGAACAAACATGTCAAGTTATTCCACACATTACGGGAAGATACGAGTGCTGTATTAGGAACTGCTTCAAACGTGATTCCCCAAACGCTCTATCTGAAACATGAACTTCTGGCTAAGTTTCGTTTCTTCAAATGGATGTACCAAAATGAACATATCAATTGCAAACATTTTGAGGACCTGAAAATTCCCCAAAAGATTATCAATGCCCAACAAGACTTTGTGAAGTTATCACAGCATATTCATACGACCGATTATATTTGGGACAGTATGATTTTTCTTCATCTCATCAATGACATACAGTACTTCTCCGACATTCACCTTATTTCAGACGAAATGAAGCAAAACATTAAAGAGGAATTACTGAAACTTACGGATGAGTTGGAAAGCATCGCCATGAAAGGAAAAACAGACTTCGGCAATGATGTGCATATCTATGTGTCACAAATCAATTTTGAAGCAACTTACAGCTACCTGGAAACAAACCTGATGCAACTCAGTATGATACGAGTTTATTCCATCAACTCACTAACCACGCTGGATGCTCAAATGTTCCGAAGCTTGAAGGAATGGATTCAATCACTAAAAAAATTCTCTACACTGATTTCACAAAGTGGAGAAATGCAACGCATCCAGTTCTTCAAGCAACAACGTGAAATTATTGATGCTCTTTAATTTTCGCTTAGTTTCGATTATCGAAACTAAGCGAAAATCTTAGTTCTAAATCATGAAAGTAGACAAGCCTCTTGCCTACTTTTTTCATTATACGACCTCCGCACTTAGCTATTCTATCAAATGAGAAAAAGCCATCACCTCTCAGAGCTGTTTTCCCACACAAAACTATCGTTTACATGACTTAATTTTGCATAGAATGTATCATACAGATTATTAACGTATATAAAAGAGAACAAACAATGAAAAATGGTATTGTAAACGAGTTGATTATTGCAATGAAAGAGCGTATCCCCAAAGGACAAAATCTTGCCAATTCTTTGGCAGACATTCTCTATATGGGAAAAGAAGCAGTTTATCGTAGACTTCGTGGCGAAGTGGCTTTTACTATTGACGAAGTAGCCCTGCTATCCAAAAAGCTTGGTATTTCCATTGATCAGATTATAGGTAACCATCTATCCAATAGAGTTACTTTTGACATGAATCTGCTCAATTCACCTAACACCTTGGACAGTTATTATGAGATTATTAATCGGTATCAGCAAATATTCGATTATGTGAAAGGAGACAACACAACGGAAGTCTATACAGCTTCCAATCTTCTCCCTTTCACTCTTTACTCTTCCTTTGAACACATGTCCAAGTTTCGTCTCTGTCGATGGATTTACCAGAACGGGCAAATGAAAACTCCCAATTCATTGGCAGAAATGCAAGTAGATCCGAAAATCGTAAAAGCGCATAAGAAGTTAAGTGAAAGTGTGAAGCAATGTCCGAAAACCTATTTTATTTGGGACAGCAACATATTCCTTTCATTCATCAAGGAAATCAAGTACTTTGCCAGTCTGAATCTGATCACAGAAGACGATGTAGCACACCTGAAAGAAGAGCTATACCAGTTGCTTGCAATCATGGAAACACTTTCTATCAAGGGAGAGTTCAGTGAAGGACATAAAGTATATTTCTATCTCTCTAATATTGATTTTGAAGCGACTTACACCTATATAGAGAAGAAAGACTATCAAGTCAGTTTACTTCGGGTGTACTCTATCAATTCTATGGATTCACAGAGCCCGCAAATCTGCCAGATCCAACGAAACTGGATTCAGTCACTAAAACGCCACTCTACTCTGATTTCGGAAAGTGGAGAGGCCCAACGTATTGAGTTTTTGCAAAAACAACTGGCAATCATCGATACTCTGTAAACAATAACGGGGCTGTGTCAAAACTAAGGCACATCCCCTTCTTTTTTTAATATAAAATGGTCGTTCCTCTTTTTTGTCTATGCGACTATTTTTTCAGTAATTAGGTAATAAGGCTTAATATTCGTCGTATTTTGAGTCACACGTGGTCTGATAAAGATAAATATAGTGTGTGCACTCCTTCTCTTTCCTGCTTTTAGTAGTTTTGTACACATCTTTTTGATATTAAAAGCTATAGCAAAGAAGGCAAAGTCCATTGTAACCTTGTCTTCTCCCACATGCCGGAACCTTTTGTATGCCATGTTGTGTTTCATTTGTCCAAAAACTGCTTCCGGTTCTATACATCGCCTTCCCCTATGCCTGATGCCTTCTTCCGAGAGTAACCTTTCCCGTGCCTGCCGTTTGTATTGGTTTAACCGGTGGTTGACTTCTATCATACGGTTCCCCCGAGCTTTAAAGCAACTGCCACACAAAGGACACCCTTCACATCTTTGTGCTTTATATCGGGCACTTTCGGTGATGTATCCGCTTGCTGTTTTGTCACGTCTAGTTCCTATACGGTTCATGTGCTGCCCCATAGGACAAACGTAATAATCCTCCCCCGCATTGTAATGGAGACTCTCCGCATGGAATGGATTGGGGGTATAACGGGGACGCTGTTCTTTATGGAAGTAGTTGTACTTGACAAAGGCTTCTATCCCATTATCTTGCATGAACCGATAATTTTCTTCCGAGCCGTAACCGGAGTCTGCCACACCGACAGTTGGTAAGCGGTTATAGCGTTGCTCAAAGGAGTGGAAGAAAGGTATGAGGGTCAGTGTGTCGGTTGGGTTGGGAAACAGTCGGAAGTCTATGAGGAATTGGTTCTCGGTACCTATTTGCAGATTATATCCGGGTTGGGTCTGTCCGTTTCTCATGGCGTCTTCTTTCATGCGCATGAAGGTGGCATCAGGATCGGTCTTGGAGTAGGAGTTGCGTTCTCCAAGAGTATCAAGATGGTTGTCGTATTCTATCAACTTGTCACGGTACTCCTCAAGTTCCCGGACCTGTTTCTTCTTTTCCCGGATGACCTTCTTTTGTTCCTTGTCCTTTGTTACAGGATGGTGTTCCAGCACCTCTTTAAGTTCATTCACTATATCTGAGAGCATGGCGGGAGTGAACTCTACGGGTGTATCTTTCATGGAGTTCTCTTGGGCTATGACTTCATCCACCTGCTCCAGGAGAATGCGGATCTTATCCATCAGCTTTGTACGGTTCTTTTCGACTGTCTTGCGCCAGACAAAAGTATATTTGTTGGCTTTGGACTCAATCTTGGTACCGTCGATATACTCTACGTCAAGGCTGATGAAACCTTTGTCGGCAAGGACAAGAACCAACTGCGTGAATACGGTATTTATTTCCTCTTTTACACGGTTTCGAAAACGGTTGATGGTAATAAAATCCGGATGTTCATTACCGGAAAGCCAGATATAATGAATATCACGTAGGAGAAGCTTCTCTATTTTGCGGCACGAATAGATATTGTTCATGTAGGCGTAGATAATCACCTTAAGCATCATTTTAGGATGATAAGGACAGCGACCGGTTGCTTTATAAAGCTTCTTGAAATTGTCAAGATTGAGATTATCAACAACAGTATTAACTATGCGAACCGGATCGTTCGCTGCTATGTTTTCATCAATTCTTCCGGGAAAAAGAACTGTTTGGTTGGGAATGTAAGGACGAAAATGTAACTTTGCCATAACGAAAAACTTTATGCCTAAAGATACAAAAACTTTGGGTAATAACAAAGCCCGGGCTTGTGAAAGTCTGGGCTTTGTGCATAAAAAAAGGTTGTGCCAGCGTTTTGACACAACCTCGTCTTCCCTTATTCAGGATGATTCATCCTGTCCCGCTAACAATAGTTCCCCACTATTCTCTTAAATATCTTATTATTGATTTTCTTCCTGAATGCGATGTACCCATCCATTCACAACAATCTGCACGGCCAACCATGACTCAGATAAGAAAAATATAATATGGTAGTTGCTTTGTCGATCCAAATATTCTTGTGTACTCAAATTCTTACCTTCCGCATTGGTCATAGCCAAATAATCAATCAGATTTATATCGAATACTTTCTTTCCCGAAGCCTTCTCTGTAAGCACCAAGCGAGTCTTACGATCCGCCATCAACCTCATTGTATTCATATCCACAAAAGCTGTAGCAGGATCTTTCTGCTCCATATAATAAGGACGGAAACTCAGCACATCATCATCCTGCAATGAATTGTCATGTCCCAGGTGTCCATTGGATTCTATAATCTCATAATCGTAATCATTCATATCCAATGTCCAGGTACCGGTATAAGACTGGAAGCCAAATCTCACTATTTTAGTATCTCTGATCAGATTAATAGTCTCCGTTTGGTGTTCAGTTCCTGTGAAGTTGACACCAATGATTTCACCATACCAAAGCGTTTCCATCTTTTTATTGATAATGAGAGAGGCTTCACGCTTTAGCTTTAACTTCAAGTCAGTAATGGTAGAAACGCCGGGCGTCAATGGAGTAATGTCATATGAATCACGTGCACCGGCCCATGCCATAAACTGATATTGTCCGACGGGCAATTCTACTTCCATCAGATAATTACCGGTTGACAGTGCACTCCCTTCTTCCGCCTGCTTAAACATAAACTTCCCGTCTTTATCGAATATATAAAGCTCCACTTTATCAACCTGAGCATGGAACGCATCTGCAAATTCCATGTTATAGTCATACTTAAACTTCACAAGCAAGCGGCATTCCGGCAAGTCTTCATTAAAGCTGTCGCATGAAACTACTATCCCGGAACCCATCAGAAGAATTCCTAAGACAACGTAACATATAAGGCTTTTTAGATTCATATTTTCCTTTTTTCAATTATATATAGAGGAAAAGAAACTATTTCTTCTCTCGTTATTTCCTAATCCAGAGGATGGAATACCTCAATAATTCCATCAAAAGCTATATTCCGAAGTTTTTTTAAAGTTTTCGGCAACTTTGAAAATGTTGGGAGTAAAGTTGTGGGAGAGTTTCTCCCACAACTTTTTATTTGAAAAATCTATTTCTATTACTAATTCTGAATTACATGATTTCCTCTTGAGTATACCAAGTCCAAGGATTAGGTGTAATTTCAATAGATAACCAGCCTTCGTCGCTTTCGTCCGGAGTATCTGGATCCGGATCTGGAATAGCCGGATATCCCGGGTTATTAAACTTCTTAACATTAATGTCATAAACAGAGTTACGAACTACTCCAAACTCACCTAACTCATTTGTTGCAGCGCTAGTATCATCATGTTTGATCATGATTTTGTAGTAGCTTACTGCACCTACATAATAAGTAAGCCCTGTTACTGTTTTAGCTCTGTCTTTAGCTGCAATAGCTGCCACAAGAGCTTTCGTATTTTTAAAATCGTCAACAAGAGCAGTAATAGCTGTAGCATCGGCTGTAGGAGGAAGCCCAATTGCACCCACACCAACAGCTACTAAATATCTATTGTACGCAGTAGTACGAGCAGTCGGGAATGTAGCAGGTTCTCCATCAGCATATTTAGCTTTCAATTCTGCCTCAATCCACTCCATTAATGTAGCAAAAGTATAGAAACCACCATTAATTAACATCCAGTCACCAGCAAGCGCCGGGTCTGTTTCCTGATCTGTAGATGGAGTACCATCATTAGGTGCAGGTCTACCATATTCAGACGGGATGAATTTAGCTTTCAACAATACATGCGTAGTATAAGCGTGCACATTATGAGTTGCAGTCTGCGTATTTTCAAGACAATATTCAGCAACTTTATTTATCGTAGTTGTAGGATCATTCCAATTAGAAGGAGCTGAAGTACTGCTATAAGAGTTATAGTAGCTCAAGTTTTGAGTACCATAGTTAGGGTCAATTCTGTATGAACCTATCTTATACTGGTCAAACGGAGTAATACACTCACCGCGAGCACCTGGCTTATTAGCCGGAGTTTCATTCCAAGTCAATGTTCTCTTAGATACAGGGAAGTATGTCTTATTAGTAGCATTCAATATCCATCCTGCATCCGAGATTGTTGCTTTAGCATCAGAATCAGCAGTTACATATACACGAACTTTTGCTACAACACGGTCAATTCTGATAGACAATGGATTATTAGTAGCCGCTGTCTCATTTGCATAAAGAGACAAATCGATGGGATCACCAAATGTTGGTGAAGTTTCAACATCATCCGAAGGTTCTAACGATCCTTTGGCGTTAGACATCATAAATTCACCAGCAATTGTCAGATCTGATACAGCATCATCAAGAGCAGCATTAACCGTTGAATATAGCGTTCCAACAGGCCATTTTTGATCTGTCATACTAACAGTCTTTTTTTCAAACTCTGGAGATGGATTCGCAATAATCAATATTCTCTTAGAAGTTGCAGGAACTTTAAAAGCCTTGCCTGCAGTTCCACTTGGTATACCATTGGCATCAAGCCCCGCCTGATCATTAGACAATGTGATATCAGCAGTCACAGTTGCAGCATCCTCATTTGCATTTGCCGTAAAAAATATGGCACGTACTTTAGTGATTTTTGATTCATCTTCAGTTGCAGCTTCCTGATTCGGGTTATGTAATCCACGAGTTTGTACCGGAGTCTTTACTGCTAATGCCACCCATGCGTCTGCATTCGGGTCTGTCACCAAGTCATTATTGTTGCCCGGATTATCCACCGGCACCAAATCTTCGTTACTACAAGCAGCAAAAGCCACAGCAGCAAGCGCTAACATAAGAAAATTCTTCTTTTTCATTGTTCTTACAAATTAATAAAAGCGTTTGTAACTAGTTTATTTATCTCTATTTTTATTTTTCTTTTCAATTTCAGCTGCATTCGTTCTTTTCGTAGCCAATTCCTCCAAATTCTGTCCGGCAGCCTCCAGACCAGCTTCGGCAGCTGCTTTCAAATATTCTTCCGCATGTTCATAATCTCCTTTTAATAACATTAATACACCCATAGCATTGCTATATTCAGGTAATTGCTTATGAGCGTTTACCATTTTCAAATAGCGTTCCGCAGATACCAAGTCATTGCGCGAAAGGGCAGCCATAGCAGCATTGATGCTGGCTATTTCATCCTTAGGATACATCCGTACAGCTGTCTCGAATACATCGATAAACTCTTGCGAGCCCTTCGGATAAGTATTAGCCACCAAGAACATCTCATTCAGACTCAAATTCTGAGGACGTGTCTTAATAATCTCTTTCGCTTCGTCTACATTAAAATTCTTAATCTCATAATTCACTTTACAAATAGCCACACGAAGACTTGGGAAAATATATTTCAACATATATCGATAAGGTACACCACCACGAAGCTGCATCAACTTAGTTTCTCTTCCTTTTTCCAGAGGAACATCTTTGATAATATTCAGTACTTCATCTTTATACTCCATTTCAAACGAATCCAATGCTTTCACCAATCCATCCCAGTTTTCACCGCCGAAGACGATATAATACTGATTTCGTGAGAAATCATATTTTGATGCCAGATAATCACGCAATGCCATTGCACGTCCTTCGGACAGACGCTTGTTATTCGCCAATGATCCTTCAGGTGAAGCATAGCCCACAATATCCAGCTTGTTTACCTTAATACTGGGATCAGACTTCAATTCATCAATCATTGCACGAATTTTGGCCAGCTCCTTCGGATTATTCATGTACTCCGGACGAATATTAATTTTATTCACCTCAAAATCAAGGAAACATTCCGCTTGTATTTCACGGTTCTTCACTTCTTCCGCAGCCGGTTGCAAATAAGCAAGGTGAGGCACTACCACATACGGCACCAGCATACGTTCCAGATCAACGTCACCTAATGGTTCCACACTCATCAATTGAGTTTCACCACAGCCACACTCATCACGTTGTACCTCCACTTGAGCATCATCCATCCACGATTCATAAGGCAATACATATCTATACTTTATCGTATCATTTCTTCTCTTACTACTTTTCTCTACAACATAAGGCTTTTCGTAGAGATTCTTCTCCTTAGTACTCATCAGAGAAAGCCAACGTTCATAAGCCAAGTACTCATTGTGTCCTTTGATTGACACTTTCGGAAGATTAAGATTACGTGTCGGAGCAATCAGCCGTGGAATAAAATCCACTCCATGTGCCGACTTCACCCTTACATCATTCAGGACGAAGTCAATATTTATATAAACCGATTTACCGCGTTGTTCCAGTTGTACCGGCACCACAGAGATAGTTCCATCATAAGAACACGTCTGGGCAACAGCCGAACCTGTATTCTGGCATAAAACCATCAGTACCAATACGATGAGTTGTATACTCCTTTTCATCATTCTATTTTATTTAATTACATAAATAAGTGATACACTCGCTTTTGTAGGACCGAAATAATTTTTGCTCGAATCCTTCAGTTTAGTACCACACGTTGCACAAGGATATTTCTCGTATACAATATGTGCATATCCCACTCCTACCGATGCTTCGATACTCCAACGTTTTCTCAATATCCACGAATGTCCTATCGAAATACCTCCTCCATACAGATGTCCCTGGTAACGGGTATTCTGCATATTCTCACTAATAAACGACCAGTCAGGAAATCCGCCTACATTGAAATCCGCATAATGCCCGTGTACTCCTATAAATGTTCGTCTGAAGCTCTCACAGAACCAATATCGAACCTCCGGTTGTACTCCCCAATGCCGCAAACGTCTGCCATTATCAGGCTTCCAGGGATTATAATTCACAGGAACATCCAATGTCCATTTGCGTGCCAGTCCAAACTCCAAACCGAGATTCATGGTAGTAGTAGCATCATACAGAAGATTGCTTTTCAGAGCTATCTTCTGGGCTTTACTCTCGAAAGCAACGCATCCCAGCATAAGTACTATGAGTATAATAACTTTCTTCATTATATCTTACATTTATAGGTCACCCTTTTTGGGTGATATCAATCTTTATACGCTTCACAGAACTCCCACCTACCGATGATCCATTAGACATAACTGTTGTCAAATATACAGTTCCCCTTCTGCGATTATTAGTAGTATTAGGCAATACTTCAATAAAAATCTGTCCATCTTCTACTATAATCCGTTCCGTATCTTCTCTTTCAACCATTGTCGAAGGGCGCAATTTTATCCAATTTTTAGGATTATCATCGCCATCCTCAACCTGACCGGTAAGACAATGATAGTCCATTAAGTTAGGGTAAGTACCCGGATACGGATAGCTATCAGTAGGTCTATACTCCAGTACAGTTCCACTTGCGTTAATCGCCTGTCTTTGTCTGATATGAACCTGTTTTTCCAAATTTCCAAGTTTTAATGTTATATATGCATTATTTTTCTCAACTCCGTTTTCAAATTGACCGTTTTCAAAATACATCAGCCAGGTATATGTAAAGACCCTCACTGTAGTAATACGAGGGGAAGCAACTCCCCCGGTTACAACAGGTATTTTTCCATCTACGGGAGAACTTAATGAAAAAGCTCCTGATACTTCTCCCCTATTATCTGTTATATTTCTTGTATCAGGAAAAACCTTTGTACAATCTGTTATTAAATCAAAAGCATTATAGATATTATCCACATCTGAGTAAGTAATATAGACCGAATTACTCACCCCCAGATAATAATCATTATTAGCTATAATTTCATACGAATCGCCATCATCCACAATTATTTTGAAATCAAGGTCGACATTCGAAGGTTTAGCCACTTTAGCATCAGCCATTGTGTCGTAACCAGGTCCCTTGGCTTTTATAATGGTAAACGTATAAGACTTGTTACGAGACAAATCTATTGCGTTCAAGTTTTTATCGACGATAGCCATTTTATAATAGTAATCCTTATTATCATACTTTCCCTGAATAATCATATATGTATTATTCAGCGTGTTAGACTCGTATATATATATGGGATTGCTATTTGTACTCTGTCCCTCAGTCACTACACTTGCAGCCACCAAAGGGGTTGAGTAATCTGAAGCTCCCTGATACTCCGTCAAATTAGAAGTATTATTCATGATCGAGTTGCTATAGTTATGCAACTGTCCCTGTCGAGGTACATTGAATAAAGCCATAATTCCATTTAACTCAAAATTGTCTGCTGTATTCACTACTGCTATTCTAGCTACTGCACGAGTGAGTAACAATGCCCCCTTAGACGGATCTGAATTCTGTATTTTAGTATCATTATCTATCTTATTTACTTCCAGCACAGCACTCATCGGAATTATTTCACCAGTTCCGCTATATGGAATTATTGTAAGCGAAGGACTTGCTAATGGTTCAGTCAACAACTTTGAGCATGCATCCGCCAGCGTTACACCACTCAATCTTGTATTAAGATTCGTCTCATTAAATACATATCCATTAGCATTATCATTATTATAATAAAACTTACTCTGAGTATTTGCCAAAATTAGCAACTGACATTTACTACTTTGTTTGGTCAATATTACATATCTTTTTCCTACCATTTCGAAAGCTTGCACTGCCTCTACAAAGGTGGCACTTCCTCCATTTCCCTTAAACACAAGCACCCAAGGTGTCATGCTGATATCATTTTCAGCAGCCCTCGTCGATGGAAGATCGTATGAATGAGCACGAGTAAAAATTTCAATCTGTACTTTATCATCCGAATCATTCCCTCCGCCTTGCTGCTCTGTACTATTGATATCATGCTCGCAGCTTGATATCAACAGTAGCAAGAGCAGATAGAACAGTTTATTTATATGTATTACTATTTTCCTCATTTCTTCACACATCGTATTGAATACCCAAATACATGTCCTGTAGATATCGGGCGTGGCTCTGCATAATTAAGTTGCATCGTCCATATATTTCCATAAGGTGCTCCGGTTTCATTGCCACTAACTACCTTAGTCCACCCCGGTGCTACAGAGGAAGCCCAATAATATCCCGTTTGGCCGGCATATTCCAAACTACCATCCAGATGCCATCTTCTTCCCGCAGCCGGAAAGAAGATAGAAGCACTAGTATTACTGTTATATACTAACACACCACCATAAGCCACATCAGCGTTGTCCAAACTGACACCTCTATATTTAGTATAACCTAATGTTCCTTCTCCTCTAGTTGTGCCATCAACCATCGTTTTCTCCTTGATCGGACGTCTGTCAAAGAAACCATCAGCATAAAATCCATACATAACTTCAGAAAGCGGCACAGGAGTATATAATTCCGGTTTATATGTCCCATTAGTCGGATATGGACTATCTACCGTATTGGAAGCCGCATCTCCCCGCATAGGATCGGCAAATAAAGACATTCTCCAGTCCGACATATAAACCTGATCGTAATTATAACTATTCACTGCAATCCGATCCTCCGGTCCATCAGTGGGACGAACATACCCGGGAGGACATATTTCATAATAATTCTTCAGGATAGTTCCCGTCGAAGAATTCCAAAAAAGGTTCACACCATTGATACGTTCTATCGGCCACCCTGTTATAGCCCAAGGGGCACTTCCCATATTCACATTCGTAGGATGATATCCTCGGAGTCCCTTAGCTACATTCGCAATGGGCAGTGCCCACTGAAAATGCGCCCCGGCCTGGGTAGGATACTTTACAAAATCAACTTCACCTGCTAGATTACTATAATTTATAGCCTGATACTGAACTGTGGTACCCGGAGTATCCTTAAACGCTTTCATCGTCAAGTTATACGGCGAGAATTTAGCTCCATAATCAGAAGCACCTCTTATACTCCCACTCCGCATCAGATAATCCGGATCGCCTCCCTGACGAACAAATAATTTAGTATCATAAGACGTTACTACATTGTTTTCAGACTTTTCGTAATGAACATTCACAAAACCATATCTAGGGCTTCCTGTTGTATTTTTACTTTTCAATCCTATTCTGAAATAGACACGTCCTTTCCCTGCTACAGAGCTCCCTGTTTCAAATCTAAAAGCATTAGGAACAACCGGATAATCTTCAGCGTCCCCTGGATTATCCGTACCAATATTCGGGTCAAAACTCGGGCTGGCACTTATGACAATAAAATCCCTGTATTCATCAGGCACTGTTACCGTCCAATTCCACCAATAGTCCCATCTTATACCCTTGATCACTCTCTCTCCGACTTCATTATCATCCCAAAAAGCTCCTACATAAGGAGTAGACCACAAATTGTCAGAAGCATTTTTCTCAAAGACATATCGTACACCTTCCTGCTTTACATGCACAATAATTTTCCTTTGGAGGGCATTGGTCCCCGCATGATCTTCTGAAGCTGATAAAGTAAGAGTATATGTTTTATCACCCGCCACATTATCATCGGTATTAGGCCGATCCAACACAATATCCATATATCCCAGTCCTGTTTTCGCATCATACCTGATTCTGAAGTCATCGTTAGGAGCATAGTTTTGAGAAGACAAGGCATTAAATATATTATTCGTCACTTTTTCAGCACCATTCTCATCATATACCACATCCAACACTCTCACAACCGGCATATTTGACCAAAATGCAATTCGTGCTCCATTGAAGTCTGTTATATTAACCTCAATATCAGACACATTCAAGACTCTGGTACCGGAAATCTCCCAGTCTTCTCCAATCTTATCCCATTCTGATGCCTTAATATTCACTTCCAAGGGCTCTTTGATGATACCAAGAAAATCAAGTTTTGTATTTATCGGAAGACTATAACTCACTGTCGGATCACTAGCGGTCTTCAATTGAGTGGAGGGACTATAGTTATTCCCCATGCCTACTATAAGAGTCACTGCTTTACTCGCATCTCCCACTGTCTTCAACTCATTGGCAGGCAGAATAATTCGATTCACTCCTTTTGCCCATGATCTGTCCGAAGCAGTTGGAGTCTCGTCCGAAAAATAACCGGCATCAGCTGCTTTAGTAAAAGTACGTGTTACATTCCTTTCCACTTCACCTGTATAATTATTCGTAAGTGGCACCGCATTGGGAATATTTTCCAATATAATTCCAGTAAAGGTAGCTTCCAGATTATCTTCAGCCTCCAACACAACATCCAAGCGGACGGCTAACCTGTCAAGTCCCAATTGCAGCACATTAACAACCGCGCCACCATTTACCTGAGCTCCCTGACCATTGGGCAATACAGTTATATTCTTAATTTCCTGTATCATTGGAATAATCAAATCAGACGAAAAATATCTCTCCGGATATGCAATATCGTTTAAATCTTCATATTTAGTTATTCCATCCAACTGATCTATAATAAGTGTATTCGCCGGTTCATTCGCCAAAAAAACAAAATCATAACTATCCGGATTAATAGGATGTTGTATAATATCGCCATTCGCAGCATTATAGCGAACGTTAGACACACAGTTTTCAGTAACCTTATCAAAAGCCAGAATACGGAGAGTTTCAATAACATAATCATCAGGAGTTGTTCCCGGATGTATACCAACCTTGGCTCCAATCCCTCTGATGGATATATATGAGCTTTTAATCTTATCATCGTTATCAATGAAAGTCTCATCTATACAAGATGAAATAATCAGCAATAACAGGAAAATAATCGGCCCTCTATTGTATATGTTATGTTTAATCTCTCTCATTAAATAGTTGTATTTATTAGACACGCAAAAAACGTTTTAATCAGATATTGCAAATGTCGGTATATTGCATGAGATAAGGAATTTCATCCATTTCTCATACTGACAATGAAAGTTTAAATAAAAGACTAAAAATGCAGGAGAACTCCAATGCGCTTACGAATAATGAAAGGCAATAAGGATCAAATCTTTATTTTGCATTATTCGAATATAAAAAATCCAAAAGTTACGGCATTCGAAACTTTTGAAGTGAATTATTATAAATAAAATCCATATTAAAAAAGGCCCCTGAATGAAATCATCCAAGGGCCTTTTCAAGCTTTATTCTGAGTTGATAACGTCTACAGCGTTTTCCGTTCCATCTCCGTAGGTGCCACCTCATCCGGGATACTGAACTCCCGATTGGCAAATAGATCCGCAAGTCCCGAAATCTGCTTCAGACGCAACAGTTCATCCCGGTCCATACCAATGTTCTTCATGATCCACTGATCAGACATTCCGGCTCTGTCCAGTTCTGCCACAATATTACACATCAGTTCGATATTATGCATTCCACGGGCACGGTTATGCCGGATAGTGGAACTCATTCGGTTCGACAAATCCTTGTCGATCACCACAATCGGAAGCAAACCGTTTTCACGTTTATAAATACGTTTCGAGGTTTTCAGCACCGTATACCGGTGATAACCATCCACCAGGATATAGTTGTCTTCCTCTTTATTATAATAACACACACAAGGCATCGTAAAGCCGTCCTCCCAAATCGAAAGTTCCAGCAACTTCATTTCGGGCGGAGCTACGACATTCGGATTGTAATCGTTCGCATACACTTTTTCTACAGGTACTGCTTTTACCTCGTAGACCGGGCTTTTATCTACACTCATGATACTATAATTCTATATTGTTCCATTACTTGACTTCTTTTACTCATCTCTTCCTTTGTCGGCGAGAATCCCATGTATTTGCAGGCATGATCATTCTTGAGGATACAAACACACATACGCTTGTAAGTAGGTATCTCCCTGAACTCCGGAATATCAATATCATCCTGATACTCCATGCGTACAGGTTTCTTATACGTTTTATAGTTACTGTTATCCATCACGATAATCGGCACTTTGGCATCAATTAATTTTTGGATGGTTGCATCGCTCAGGCATCCACCTTTAGTCCGCCAGAAATGTACGCTGACAGACAGTTTTCGCAGATAATTCTTGCGTGCCCGTTCCGGCAAGGTAGACAACAGGAAATACATGAACTCGCGCCAGGTATAGCCTTCGGGCAGTTTCACCGACTGCCAGCCCATCGCATGTGTGCCGCCGTACATACCGGTGAAGTTCACTCCATTCACCCTTCCTATCATCTTTCCCCATGTGTTGGGGTCGAGTACCCGATAGAGGGCCAGACTCTCCTGTGCTTCATTAATGAACGGGCTCGCCACCCGCTGACGTTCCAGGTTCACTCCCGCACGATAATAAAGGTCATACAGGATGTTATAGTCCCATTGGAATTTCCCGTTCGCCGTCCATACATCCGTCGTTTTCCAGTCAAAAATGGGATATGCATTGTAGATGTCATTTCCCACCTTTGAGGTCCATTTATATTTATGATACATTTGAAATTTACGGCTCATGTAGATACAGCGCCAGCGGTTAAAGCTTTCCTGTGTACGGATACCGATCAGGCAGCAAGTGCGCACCGCATCCTTCTTCTGGTGTATCCATTGTGCAAAGCGCATCTGGAATTCATAATCCCACATGGTAGTATTGTAAAAAGGGAAATCCTCTTTCTTCATAGCCTTTTTAGGCATGGAGCGCACCCATATATCCTTTTTATTATCTTCCCAAGGTCGCCAGAAAGACTGGTACATGGACGTACAGGTAGATACCCGGAAAGGAACGCATACCCGGTATACATCCAGAATGTCTTTATTTGCTTCCAGTATTCTGTCCACATAGTCGATGGTCATCTTGTATTGGATTTCATAATCCATGTGAAATACCCCCAAACGTATTTTCAGATTATTCCGCCTGATATAGTCGATACACATATTGAGCAGTACCCCACTATCTTTCCCTCCCGAGAAAGATACATAAATATTATCAAACTCGTTAAATATTACTTTCAGTCGTTCTTGTGCTAATTCATATACATTTTTTGTTCCTGTGATTGTTTTTTTTCCCATAATTCATCTGTTCATTTTTACATAGCGTGTCCACTTTTTGTCCATAGACGTAAACTCGAATTTCTCAAAAGTTTCCTGATCCTGTATCAGCGTGACAGAATCAAGCGTCCACCCTTCAGGTATGAATGCCGTGACTATAGAAGATAGCAGAAGCGACAAGATATCTTTTCTTTGCTCGTCCACTGCAGCTACATAATAATTATTAATGACAGCCTTCTTTCCGCTTTTTTGTTCAATCGGAACGAAACCCACCACTTCTCTATTGTCAATCGCAATGTACCAAACGAAATCCTCGTTTGTTTTGAACGGATAGTTATTATTTGCACGTATTACATCCGGATCCATTACTAGAGGCGCCAAAAGCTGATATAAATGTTTGTCTTTTCCTTTTAATTGTATTACCTGTATCATAGCATTCAAAAATAGACATACAAAAATAGATAAAAAATTTCGCTTGTCGGCACAAATCTGCATAAAACATTTATTAATGAGCGATTATTTTTCATGTTCAGCATTACTTCACTCTGACCTGTCTCACTTTTATCCATACCGCAAACTATGCAATCCATCTAGTTTAAGTCACGACCAAGTTGAATGGAAATAGCATGCTCATTCATACATAGCCCGTTTTATCTTTGTGGAATCCGTTTTTTTTCCATTTCATCAGCTCAATGATTTCATTATTTTTCAAGTCCTTTTCTATGTCATACACAATCTATTTTTTATTAATGATTTTATTTTAATCCTATTCTTGTACTAATGAATAAAGATTATTTTTTCAATCCGGTTTCATTATCATTCATGTATCAGCACCATTTCCCCTTCTCCTACCACTTCATTCGTGTGCCGGTTCACTTTCATAAGGCAGATATTATAATCATTTCTTATTGCCTCTTCTATGATATTGATCACCGCCTCCTGCCTCACTTTTATCTGCCTGTTTTCAAACAGAAGAGCCGGAAAAAGCGCATAGCTTCCTACCTTTTTATCTCTTCCGTGCACCATCGCGTTCACCAGGTTCAATCCACAATGCATTTCAAAGGCTACATTACGATCTGTTATACGCTCCTCGTTTTCTACCGGCACACTGCGCTTGATCACAATCTCCGCTTTCCGCTTATCAACGGTGATACGCATACAGACGGGAGCCTCCCCGTTTTTCAGCAGCTTCTGCCGCTTGATGTAAAACAACACACAGAGTGTACTACGTCTTTTTTCAATTCCCATACTTCTTGCATTTTTAGTGGTACAAAGTTAAATCGTATTGTTCCAAATCAGACTATGCAAAATATTGAGAATCAGCGAAAACAAATCTTAATCGTTGAATTTTTCCCCGGAAAGTCCAACAGATAAGCCAGTGCCAACTACGCTATTCCGCTGCTTTTGGGTGGGGGTATTGGATAAAAAGAAAAGTCCTAAAGTATTGTACTTCAGGACTTTTCTTTATTCTGTTTCATAAGAAAGCGGTGCGTACGGGACTCGAACCCGTGACCCCATGCGTGACAGGCATGTATTCTAACCAACTGAACTAACGCACCAAAATTTCTTTTAATAATCCGCATCTCTCTCGATTGCGGATGCAAAGGTAGACATTTTTTTGAAACCTACAATAGGATGAGTATCTTTTTTCTGAAAAAGTGTATTTATTAAGAATTATCATGTACATTTGCAAGCATTACAATAAATAGAAAATAGAATGAAAAATACACCAATCGAACGAAATGTGATTGACGAAACGATCAATGAGTTTCAAATTGTCGACTTTTCAAAGGCTACTATCCGTGAAGTGAAAGCTATCGCTTCGAAAGCGGAAGCAACATCAGGCGTTGAATTTATCAAAATGGAAATGGGTGTTCCGGGGCTGCCGGCTTCCGCTGTGGGAGTGAAAGCGGAAATCGAAGCATTGCAGAACGGAATTGCAAGTCTGTATCCCGACATCAACGGACTGCCGGAACTGAAAAAAGAAGCGTCCAACTTTATCAGGGCATTTATCAATGTAGATTTAAGTCCGGAAGGTTGTGTGCCCGTCACCGGTTCTATGCAGGGAACATTCGCTTCATTCCTGACTTGTAGCCAGTGTGACGAAAAAAAAGACACGATCCTGTTTATCGATCCGGGATTTCCGGTGCAGAAACAGCAGCTGGTAGTGATGGGACAAAAGTATGAAACATTCGATGTGTACGACTACCGTGGCGACAAACTGAAAGAAAAGCTGGAAAGCTATCTGGAAAAAGGAAATATATCGGCTATTATTTATTCGAATCCCAATAATCCGAGCTGGATTTGCCTGAAAGACGAAGAGCTGCGCATTATCGGTGAACTTGCTACCCGATATGACGTAATCGTGCTGGAAGATCTGGCATACTTTGCGATGGATTTCCGTCAGGACCTGAGCACTCCTTATCAAGCTCCGTTCCAACCTTCAGTAGCTCACTACACAGATAATTACGTATTGCTGATTTCCGGTTCCAAAGCCTTCAGCTATGCTGGGCAACGTATCGGTGTGAGCTGCATCTCCGATAAGTTGTATCACCGCAGTTATCCCGGACTGACCAAACGTTATGGCGGGGGAACATTCGGTACGGTCTTTATCCACCGCGTACTCTATGCGCTTTCTTCCGGAACAAGCCATTCGGCACAGTTTGCTATGGCTGCCATGCTGAAAGCTGCCAATGAAGGTCAATACAACTTCCTCAACGAAGTAAAAGTATATGGCGACAGGGCGCAAAGGTTAAAGGAAATTTTCCTCCGTCACGGATTTTACCTGGTATATGACAACGATTTGGGTGATCCGATTGCCGACGGATTCTACTTTACTATCGGCTATCCTGGAATGACAAGCGGAGAACTAGCCAAAGAACTGATGTACTACGGAGTGAGCGCCATTTCACTGGTCACCACCGGAAGCCATCAAGAAGGATTGCGCGCATGTACCTCTTTTATTAAGGATCATCAGTACGCTCAGCTTGACGAAAGGATGAAATTGTTTGCCCAACATCACCCGATTGGCTGACAGCCGAATGACAGATTTTCCCGGATATTCATATTCACATCAGGTGACAGATTCATAAAAGCTGCTCTTAAAACAAAAAAAATGGGAAAGTATGGCTATTATTCCATTTATTTTCTTATATTAGTGGCACGAATATCAATCTGATGGCATGGATATAGACTCTGACATATTTAAAATTCAATCAAATAATGTATTGCCATCACGAGGAAAGATTCTCATCTCCGAGCCTTTCCTTCGTGATGCCACATTCGGCAGGTCCGTAATTCTGCTTATCGATCATACTGATGAAGGCACGATGGGGCTGATTATCAACAAGCCATTACCGATATTCGTCAATGACATTATCAAAGAGTTCAAGTATATCGATGACATACCCTTATACAAAGGTGGTCCCGTTGCCACAGATACCCTGTTCTACCTTCATACCTTGGCAAATATCTCCGGTGCAATACCCGTCAGCAAGGGTCTGTATCTGAACGGAGACTTTGATGAGATAAAGAAATACATCCTGCAAGGCAATAAAGTAGATCAGCACATCCGCTTCTTCCTGGGATACTGCGGCTGGGAAGGCGAACAACTGAATGACGAACTCAAAGAGAACACATGGCTCGTCTCTAAAGAAGATAAGGACTACCTGATGAACAGTGACACCAAGGATATGTGGAAAGAAGCCTTGGAAAAGCTGGGCAGCAAGTATGAAGCCTGGTCCCGCTTTCCACGAGTACCGACTTTCAATTAATGTTTCTTCGGATTCAGATACTGGAAAATAGCAGCATCTTTGTAACACCCCCCGACTTGCAACCAGTTCTTTAATAGTCCGCATTGAACGAAGCCACATGAAGTAAACAGCTTCATGCAGATTTCATTGTCCGTAGCCACATGAGCATAAAGCTGAGTCAGCGACAAGAAATCAAAGGCATATTCACACAGCAACTGCAATGCATCCGAAGCATATCCCTGCTGACGGTCAGCCTTAGAAACGGCAATTCCTACCTCACCACGAGCATGAAGAGGTACAAAGTCAGTGATATCAATCGTCCCCAGCACACGGTGATCAGACCTGCTTATTATCATCAGCCGTAACTGCTTGTCGGCAAACACGTCGCACTGTGAACCTTCTATATATTGCCGCAATACGTAGCGGGAATAAGGGACTGTAAAATTACTGATGTCCCACATGGAAGGATCGTTCTCCATCTCATACATGATATCCAGATCTTCCGGTTCTACCGCCCGGAGATAGATGCGGTCGTTGTTCAAAAAAGACTGCTTCATACCGGCTTACTCTTTATTGATATGAAGTTCGTTACGAAGCCTTTTCTCGCTGGGCAGACAGAAAAGGGAAGCGGTCAGGCCGATCAGCATACAGAGGTTTCCGGTGTTGCTGAGAGTCAGATAATAGCACAATACGTTGAGGATGATAGCCGCTTCGAGCAATCCGAGGCGTACCATGCTCCACTGCACATAACGTTTTAATGCAAGAGGAATGGTCATGTGGTCTATTTTCTTTTTCAGTACCAGACTGAATAGTTTCAATGCAAGCGGCACGCATAAAGCGGTCAGCAGAATGCCAATAGTCTCAAAATAATAGGTAGCCTGCACATTGTCAACCAAAGCTCCCACAGGAAGGAGGTCGAACTCCCCTGCCCCGAGCAAGAATGCGGGAAGCACCCAAAAGAAAACATAACTGATATTCAAGTTTCTCACTGCGCGTTTTATCTGTTCTTCCATGTTAGTTACGATATTCGTTCAAATAATTAATTCAGGTTATACGGTTCCGGTAAAAAGAGTCCGGTTGACAATACTACGTCCCAGAGTGATTTCGTCGGCATATTCCAGTTCGTCGCCAACGGATATGCCACGTGCGATTACGCTCAGTCTGACTCCCATCTTCTCCAGTTTACGGTAGATATAGAAGTTGGTGGTATCTCCTTCCATCGTAGTGCTCAAAGCGAGGATAACCTCTTTGATCCCGCCTTCGGATACCCGCTGTACCAGACTCTCAATTTGCAGGTCACTCGGTCCTACCCCGTCCATCGGAGAGATCACTCCGCCCAGTACGTGATAAAGTCCCCGATACTGCTGGGTAGCCTCTACCGCCATCACATCGCGGATGTTCTCTACCACGCAGACAGTGGAAGCATCACGCTGCGGATTGGCACAAATCTGGCAAGTTTCAGTATCCGATATATTATGGCATACTCTACAGTACTTCACTTCACGTTTCAGCGTAATAATGGAGTTGCCGAATGCCTCCACAGTAGCTGTATCCTGCCGGAGCAGATGCAATACAAGCCGCATCGCCGTCTTACGCCCGATGCCCGGAAGTTTGGAAAATTCGCCTACTGCTTTTTCGAGCAGGACGGAAGGATATTGTTGGTTCATATAGACTACAAATGAAATTCGATCTGTTTCGGGTGCAAAGATACGGATTATTGTTTTTTTATACCTATATCAAATGGAATTTGTCGATAAATAGTGCTATTTGATATATAAAAAGGAACTGTATCCTTACTATTATAAGAATTTGCCTTAGAAAGCCACTCCCGAAATTACAAAGAAAGTGTTACCTTTGCAGCCGATATGATGATACTTGTCACTATTGTATGCTATTTTGCAGGGTTATTGTTGATAGCCCACATCACCGGACACAAAGGCGGATCAAATGCAGCGTTCTTTAAAGGAGAAAACAAATCACCTTGGTATGTAGTCTCTTTTGGCATGATTGGCGCTTCTATTTCCGGCGTGACGTTCGTATCCGTACCGGGCATGGTACGGGGAATGGACATGACGTACATGCAAACGGTGCTCGGCTTCTTTTTCGGCTACATGATCGTAGCACATGTATTGCTGCCGCTATACTACAAGCTAAACCTGACAAGCATCTACGGATATCTCGGCACACGTATCGGCGTACACACTTACCGCACCGGTTCTTTCTTCTTCCTGCTCTCCCGTATGCTGGGAACAGCAGCCAAACTGTATCTCGTCTGTCTGATCCTGCACACTCATGTGTTTCAGGAGATGCATATTCCTTTCTGGGTGATTGCTGTCGGCTCCGTAACCCTCGTATGGATATACACCCACAAAAGTGGAATCAAAACGATTGTATGGACAGATACCCTGCAAACGTTCTGCCTGATCGCAGCCCTGCTTTTTATTATCTACTTCACGATACAGAAGCTGGATACAGGCTTTGACGGCATCGTACAAACCATCCGCAACAGCGAACATAGCCGGATTTTCGTATTCGACGACTGGATTTCCCGCCAAAACTTCTTCAAACAATTCTTTAGCGGAATCTTTATCGTGATCGTAATGACCGGACTCGACCAAGATATGATGCAAAAGAACCTCTCCTGCCGCAACCTGCGCGAGGCCAAAAAGAATATGTACTGCTACGGATTCTCATTCATCCCGCTGAATTTCCTGTTTTTGTGTCTGGGCATCCTGCTGCTTGCCTTAGCCGGGCAAATGCAACTGGAACTGCCGGCTATGAATGATGATATCCTTCCCATGTTTGCCACACAAGGATATCTGGGACATTCGGTACTGATTCTTTTTACGATCGGCATCATCGCCGCAGCTTTCAGCAATTCGGATTCCGCCCTGACTGCCATGACCACCAGCGTATGCATAGACCTGCTAAACACAGAGAAGGACACGGAAGAAGTGGCCCGCCGCAAAAGAAAGAGAGTGCATCTGCTCCTCTCCGTCCTGCTGGCTTTCTTCATCTGTCTGGTGGAAATGCTGAACAACAAAAGCGTGATTGACGCGATCTACATCATCGCATCCTACACATACGGACCTTTACTGGGCATGTTCGCCTTCGGATTATTCACCCGCCGGCAGACAAACGACCGGCTGGTCCCGCTCATCGCCATCGCCTCTCCGGTGCTCTGCTACGCTCTGGACTGGTGGATCAGCAAAGAAACCGGATATAAATTTGGCTATGAATTGCTAATGTTAAACGGAAGCCTTACCTTTGCGGGGATCATGTTGCTGTCCGGAAAAGAGAAAGCGGTAAAAACCCCTTAAAAACAGGTGTTCCAACGTTTATAATAAATAATGATAGAGTTTATTATAAACGACGCAATAGTTTATTAGAAATGACAAGAGAGTTTATTAGAAGTAGAAAAACAAAGAAATAAATGACAATAAAATGGAAATAACAAGTGCAGAATTTGTGATTAGCAACACGGACGTAAGGAAATGTCCGACAGGAGTATTTCCCGAATACGCCTTCATTGGTCGTTCGAATGTAGGAAAGTCGAGCCTTATCAATATGCTGACCGCCCGCAAAGGACTGGCAATGACCTCAGCCACACCGGGTAAAACAATGCTCATCAATCACTTCCTGATTAACCAAAGCTGGTATCTGGTCGATCTTCCCGGATACGGCTACGCCAGACGCGGACAAAAAGGCAAAGACCAGATACGTACCATCATCGAAGACTATATCCTCGAACGGGAACAGATGACAAACCTGTTTGTACTGATAGACAGTCGTCTGGAGCCTCAGAAAATAGATCTGGAATTTATGGAATGGTTAGGCGAAAACGGCATCCCTTTCTCTATCATCTTCACCAAAGCAGACAAGCTGAAAGGCGGACGTCTGAAAATGAATATCAACGCTTATCTGCGCGAACTGGGCAAGCAATGGGAAGAACTCCCTCCTTATTTCGTCTCTTCCTCGGAAGACCGCACAGGGCGTACCGAAATCCTCGACTATATAGAAAACATCAGTAAAGAACTCTATAAAAATAAGTAAACGCAAATGAAAAAGAACATTTTATTTATTGCATGGATTGCAATATTCTCATTGACAGCAAGCAACAGTCAGGCACAATCATTAAAAGATTTGCTCAATAAAGACAACATTTCCAAAGTAGTAAACGCCATCACCGGAACACCCGAAACGATAGACATGACAGGCACATGGACTTACAGCGGATCGGCAGTAGAATTTGAATCGGACAATCTGCTGATGAAAGCAGGAGGAGCCGCAGCCGCTACGATGGCAGAAAACAAGTTGAACGAACAACTAACCAAAGTGGGCATCAAAGAAGGACAAATGAGTTTCACTTTCAACGCCGACAGTACCTTTACAAGCACTGTTGGAAAAAAGAAACTGAGTGGTACCTATTCATATAACGCTTCCACCAAACAGGTAGACTTGAAATACCTGAAACTCCTGAACCTGCACGCGAAAGTGAACTGCACCTCCAACTCTATGGACCTGCTGTTCAACTCCGACAAACTACTCAAATTAATGACATTCCTCGGCAGCAAGACAAACAGCACCGCACTGAAAACAGTAAGCTCACTTGCTGAAAACTACGACGGGATGATGCTGGGATTCGGATTAAAGAAATAGTCTTCATTTAGTTCATTCGGCTGGAGAAAATCAGATGAAAAACATGGCGGAAAAAATGGCTTAATAAAAAAACCTAAGCTCTGAAACGCCCATGAATAGGGCGCAAAAACCCAATCAAAACCAGTAGAGAAGAGAAGAGTAGAGAATTCTATTCTAAAGAAATAGAATTATTAAGAAAGAAAAGAAAGAATTTCGCCGCCGCCGATTTGCTTTCGAATCGGAAAAGAATATATTTAGGCACGGATTACGCGGATGAACACGGTTGTTTTTTACGTAATCATAGCACTAAAACCGTGAAATCCGTGTAATCCGTGCCTAATCCTCAATTTATAATTTAGTTCATTTCCGATTTGAAATGAAGAATGAAGAATTACTTTGCAGCGTGATAGCGCAGCCAATTCTTCATTCAAAACCATTCGGAAAGAAATTAATCGGGCAAACAGAGTTATTCGTCCCGGTACTCAGTTCGATTCGCCTCGGTGCTTAACCCTGCCCACTTCGGTGCTTAATCATTCTCACCTCGCTGGTCAGGTTTATTAAGCTCGGCGGTCAAGGTTACCAAGCCGGGAGCTCAACGACAAGCCGAAGTATTTTATTCCCTTTTTTCGATTAAATTAACTCTGCCAACGGGATACTTTCCGGAAAAAGCATTACCTTTGTCATTCGTAATCAATAAAAAGAAGGAAGAATGAAAAAGATACTTTTTTTAATGACCTTGTTAGTGGTAGGAGTAAGTTTCGCTTTTGCCCAGACTAACGCTGATATCAAGTTTGACAAAACAACACACGATTTTGGAAAATTCTCTGAAAACAGTCCGGTAGTAAGCTGCGTATTCACCTTCACTAATATCGGTGACGCTCCTTTAGTAATTCATCAGGCAGTAGCATCTTGCGGATGTACAGTGCCGGAATATACCAAAGAACCGATCCAGCCGGGAAAGAAAGGTACAATCAAAGTAACTTACAACGGAACAGGCAAATATCCGGGACACTTCAAAAAATCAATAACCCTGCGTACCAATGCAAAAACAGAGATGGTACGACTCTATATTGAAGGCGATATGACCCCGAAAGATGAGAAGTAAGAAAAAATAGACCATAAAACGTAAAGGAGAATCTTTTGGTTCTCCTTTTTTTTTGTTTACTTTGAAGTCTTAAAGCATAAACTACTAAAAATATAATATGAAACAAGAAGAAGACAAATTCACCGGACTACCTGAAAACGCGTTCAGAGAGTTAAAACCGGGGGAAGTGTACAATCCCCTGATGAGTCCTTCCAAGAATTATCCGGAAGTAAATTTTTGGTCAGTAACGTGGGGTATCGCCATGGCAATCCTTTTCTCGGCAGCAGCCGCCTATTTGGGGCTGAAAGTGGGACAAGTGTTCGAGGCAGCTATTCCAATCGCCATCATCGCCGTAGGAGTCTCTGGAGCAGCTAAAAGAAAAAATGCGTTAGGAGAAAATGTAATTATCCAGTCCATCGGGGCATGTTCCGGTGTCATCGTAGCCGGAGCCATCTTCACCCTTCCCGCCCTCTATATCCTTCAAGTCAAATATCCCGAAATGACGGTCAGCTTTATGCAGGTATTTATCAGTTCATTGCTGGGTGGTGTATTGGGTATCCTGTTCCTGATTCCTTTCCGTAAATACTTCGTCAGCGATATGCACGGCAAATATCCTTTCCCGGAAGCGACTGCTACAACGCAGGTACTGGTATCCGGTGAAAAAGGCGGCAGTCAGGCTAAACCGTTACTGATGGCAGGAATGATCGGTGGATTGTATGACTTCATCGTAGCCACTTTCGGCTGGTGGAACGAGAACTTCACTACCCGTGTATGCGGCGCCGGAGAAATGCTGGCAGAGAAAGCGAAACTGGTATTTAAAGTAAATACAGGAGCTGCCGTACTCGGCCTGGGCTACATCGTCGGACTGAAATATGCTTCCATCATCTGTGCCGGATCACTGGCAGTGTGGTGGATCATCATTCCCGGAATGTCTGCCATCTGGGGAGACAGCGTATTGAACGCATGGAATCCTGAGATCACCTCTACGGTAGGCATGATGAGCCCCGAAGAAATCTTCAAGTATTATGCCAAAAGCATCGGTATCGGCGGTATTGCCATGGCAGGTGTCATCGGTATCATCCGCTCATGGGGAATCATCAAGAGCGCTGTCGGACTGGCTGCCAAAGAAATGGGTGGCAAGGGCAACGTAGAAAAAAATATCATGCGTACACAGCGCGACCTTTCAATGAAAATCATCGCTATCGGTTCTATCATTACGCTGATTCTGATTGTACTGTTCTTCTACTTCGACATCATGCAGGGAAATATAGTACATACACTGGTAGCGATTGCACTCGTAGCAGGTATTTCGTTCCTGTTTACTACCGTAGCCGCCAATGCGATCGCCATCGTAGGAACCAATCCGGTATCGGGAATGACGCTGATGACACTGATTCTGGCTTCCGTAGTGATGGTGGCTGTCGGACTGAAAGGTCCTTCGGGCATGGTTGCCGCGCTCGTTATGGGTGGTGTGGTATGTACGGCACTTTCAATGGCAGGCGGTTTCATCACTGACCTGAAAATTGGTTATTGGCTGGGTAGCACACCTGCCAAACAGGAAACATGGAAATTCTTGGGAACAATCGTTTCAGCAGCTACAGTAGGCGGTGTCATGATTATCCTGAACAAGACATACGGATTCACCAGTGGCGCACTGGCTGCACCGCAGGCCAATGCGATGGCTGCCGTGATAGAGCCGTTGATGAGCGGTGTAGGCGCACCTTGGTTGCTGTACGGTATCGGTGCTGTACTGGCCATTGTACTGACATTCTTCAAAATTCCCGCACTGGCATTCGCACTGGGTATGTTTATTCCATTGGAACTGAACGTGCCGTTGGTAGTGGGTGGTGCCGTCAACTGGTACGTTACGAGCCGCAGCAAAGATACAGCGCTCAATACGGAACGAGGTGAAAAGGGAACACTGCTGGCATCCGGCTTCATTGCGGGAGGCGCTCTGATGGGCGTAGTCAGTGCGGCAATGCGTTTCGGCGGCGTCAATCTGGTCAACGAAACATGGCTGAACAATACTTGGTCGGAAGTGTTAGCATTAGGAGCTTACGCTTTATTGATCCTCTACTTTATCAAGGCTTCCATGAAAGTAAAATAATATGAGGAAACTATTATCTGTTATAGTATCACTTATGACTGCAATGACATTTGCACAACAGCCTGTCGAGCTGCCTTTGTGGCCCAACGGTGCTCCCAACTCCAACGGACTGACCGGTGGTGAAAAGGAAGTGTCACCCCATAGGCTCAGCAATGTCACAGCCCCCACCATAACCGTTTACCGTGCCCCACAGCCGAACGGAATGGCGGTCATCATGTGTCCCGGAGGCGGCTACAGCCGCCTTGCGATGGATCATGAAGGACATGACATGGCACCTTGGTTCTGCGGACAAGGCATCACTTACATTGTACTGAAATACCGGATGCCGAACGGTCATTGCGAAGTGCCCTTGTCGGATGCAGAAAGAGCAATTCGCATCGTACGTGAACATGCCGGAGAATGGAACATCAACCCTCGTAAAATAGGAATTATGGGAGCATCTGCGGGAGGTCACCTGGCCTCTACCCTCGCTACCCATTACAGTGCGGAAACCCGTCCGGATTTTCAGATTCTGCTCTATCCGGTAGTTACCATGCTGCAAAATACTCATGGAGGTTCGAGAAATGAGCTTCTGGGCAAAAGCCCGACAACGGAGCAGATACGACACTTCTCCAACGAACTGCAAGTGACATCTGATACTCCGCAGGCATTTATCGTTCTCTCCTCCGATGACGGCGCTGTGCCTCCTTCCAACGGGGTGAATTATTATCTCGCCCTACAGAAGAACAATGTTCCCGCATCACTTCATGTCTACCCTACAGGAGGACATGGCTGGGGATATCGGGACAACTTCAAATACAAGCAACAGTGGACGCAGGAACTGGAAAAGTGGCTGCGTGACGGTGCCGTATTTCCCCAAGATGCGGAGCCGATGCTAAGAATCGGAAAATCGTATCTGGGCACAAAGTATGTAGCCAACACGCTGGATCAGGGAACAGAAGAGACGTTAGTCATCGCCCCCCAAACAGTAGATTGCCTCACCTTTGTAGAATATACGCTGGCACAGGCATTGGGTTCTTCTTTTGCCGATAACCTGCAAAAGATACGTTACCGGGACGGCATCATAGACGGCTATACTTCGCGGCTTCACTATACCTCCGACTGGATTGAGAACGGTGTCCGCCAGGGACTTCTGGAAGATGTCACCGCCCGAAACAGCGCACAGACCACCAAGCTATCCCTCTCTTATATGTCCACCCATCCCAAGCAATACAAGCATCTGGCAGATTCGCCGGAAAACGTCAAACGGATGGCTGAATATGAGAAAGCATTGTCCGGAAAGAAGGTGCACTGGCTGCCTAAAAACAAACTGCCCGACACGGGACTCCCGTGGATCATGGACGGAGACGTGATTGCTATCACCACGAAGCTTCCGGGACTGG
Organism: Bacteroides faecis; assembly: GCF_020091505.1. NCBI lineage: Bacteria > Pseudomonadati > Bacteroidota > Bacteroidia > Bacteroidales > Bacteroidaceae > Bacteroides > Bacteroides faecis. Next base: position 4,510,057 of record NZ_CP081916.1, read on the forward strand.
ATATAGCTCATGTAGGGATAGCTAACTTTGTAAACGGAAAGTTGCATTTGCTCCATGCTTCTTCTACTCTGGGCAAGGTTGTCCTCAGCGAAGAGCCTCTCAGCCAAATGCTCAACAATAACAAATCGTGGACAGGCATACGTGTCGTCCGGATGTCTCACCCTTAAAACAAATGATTATGAAACGAGTAAAACATTTCCTTCTCGCCTCGTGTTTGTTGCCTGCTTTTCTGGGAGCACAAGGAGTGGCAAACGCCTCTTTTCTGGAGATTACTCCGGATGCCCAATCGGCAGGTATGGCCGGCACAGGATTAGCTATCACTGACAACGGAAGTACGGCTATCTTTCATAACGCTTCCACCATCGCTTTCTCACAGGATGTAATGGGTGCCAGCTACTCATACGCTGACATAAATAAGGACTATGGTATGCACAGCGCTTCCCTCTTCTACCGCATCGGACGGGAAGGGAAACATGGATTTACCGTAGGATTCCGTCATTATAAAGATGCTGATTTTCATTGGGAGGATGGTCCGAAAGACCATGCCCGTGCCTGGAATCTGGAGGCTGCCTATTTCAGAAATATAGCCAAGAACCTGTCGGTATCATTAACGCTCAGATATCTACAGGCAAAAGCCTATAAGGACGCGGACAGCAAAGGATCGGTATCTATGGATTTCGGTGCCAGCTATCATCGCAGCATGGCTATTCTGGATGAAATGGCCTCATGGACTATCGGCTTTCAGGCCGCCAACTTAGGCGGTAAACTGGACGGTCAGAAGCTGCCTGCCCGACTCGGACTGGGTGGAGCGGTCGATCTTCCGTTCAGCATGGAAAACCGCCTGCAAGTAGCACTCGACTTGAACTATCTGCTGCCATCCGAATACCGCCATCTTCAAGCCGGTATCGGAGCTGAATACAACTTCTTGAAATACGGTGTAGTCCGCGCAGGATACCATTTCGGAGACAATGACAAAGGTACAGGCAACTACGGTACACTGGGATGCGGAATCAACTTCTGGCCAATCCGTGCAGACTTCTCGTACGCACTGGCAGACAGCGACTGCTTTATGCACCGTACGTGGCAACTCAGTGTTGGAATAGTGTTCTAAGCTCTTTCAAGCAGTTTCCTAAGCTCGCATTCAAGGCGTTGCTTCACTTCGTCCACAGGCACTTCGTGCTTCAACTCTTGACGAAGGGAAGTGACGCCTTTATCTATAAATCCACAGGGATGAATATAGCTGAAATAGCGTAAATCCGTATTCACATTCAGAGCCAGACCGTGCATAGTGACGTAGTGGCTGCTCCTCACTCCGATCGCGCAAATCTTACGGGCACGGGGGGTGTTTCCCTCCAGCCATACACCTGTCGCCTTCTCAAGCCGCCCCGCTTCAATGCCATAGGAAGCACAGACACGTATCACAGCCTCTTCGAGCAGGTGCACATATTCCTTCAATCCCAGCTGAAACTCCTCCAGATTCAATATCGGATAACAAACTAACTGTCCGGGACCATGATAAGTGATGTCCCCTCCCCGATCTATATGATAAAGAATAGCCTGAATGGCTTTCAACTGCTCGTCATTCAACAGCATATTATTTTCCTTTCCGCTACGCCCCAAAGTATAGACATGCGGATGTTCGCACATTATAATACGATTTTCGTACGTTTCTCCCTGCGCTTTTGCACGGACAACGGCATCAAACCATTCCGTCTGCCGCTGCCATGCTTCGGAGTACGGAATCAAATTCCAATCGACTAATACAGTTTTCATGAGGACAAAAGTAAGAAATAAAAAGAAAAATCGTACATTTGTAGACCGAATATAACAAGCACTTTAAACCAAAGATAACAAACACTCTTATGAAAATGGAAGTTCCACAAGTAGATTTGCCCCTGGAGGTGTTAGCATGGACCAAAGTAACTGAAGATATTCTGAACATCTACAAACAATCGTGCCGGTTACAGGCGTGCATTTTCGCAGTCTGTACGGAAGGTACTATGAAAGTCTCCATCAACCTGCTGGAATATGAGGTTCACCCGAATGACCTGATCACTTTATTGCCCGGCACCATCATTCAGTTCCGCGAGAAAGCGGAAAAGGTAAGTCTCTGCTTTGCCGGTTTCTCCGCCAAATGTATCGGGCATATCAATCTGTTGACGACAATCGGAAGCGCCTATCCCAAACTGATAGAACAGCCTATCATCCCTCTTTCCGAAAATATCGCCGACTATCTGAAGGAATATTTTGCCTTATTATCTCATGCCAGTTGTGACGAGTCTTTCAAAATGGATTCCAAATTGGCAGACCTGTCGCTTCAGACTATTCTGACAAGTGTCCAGCTGATGTACCGGAATTATACGGGAAACAATCATTCAAACCGTAAGAAGGAGATTTGCCGGAAGTTGATTCAATTAATTACTGAACACTACAAGGATCAGCGCTGTGCACAGTTCTATGCCGATCAGCTGGGAATCTCTCTTCAGCATCTGAGCACCACCGTCAAGCAAGTGACGGGAAAAAGCGTGCTGGATACCATAGCCTATATCGTCATTATCGATGCCAAAGCGCAACTAAAAGGCACGGATATGACGATTCAGGAGATAGCTTATTCGTTGAATTTTCCTAATCCCTCTTTCTTCTGCAAATTCTTCAGACGGCATGTGGGAATGTCTCCTCTGGAGTTTAGAAACAGTTGAGTCTGGTAATAAAAGCTACTTCTAAACATCGGTCAACATAATAATATTAGGCACGGATTACACGGATTAACACGGTTTTAAGAGATTAAACAAACTATTAAAAACCGTGTTAATCCGTGTAATCCGTGCCTAATTTAAAATCATAAAGGAGCGCTTTATATGCTCTCTGCTTAAATCTTCCTTCTTCCCAAACTCAACGAATTGAGCACTACACTCACACTGGAGAATGCCATAGCAGCACTTGCCAGCATCGGATTCAGCAACAATCCGTTGACAGGAAATAAGACTCCGGCAGCGATAGGAATACCGATCAGATTGTAGATGAATGCCCAGAAAAGATTCTGATGGATCAGTCGTACAGTCTGTCTGGACAGTTCAAAGGCTTTGGGGAGTAACAACAAATCGGAAGTCATCAATGTCACCATAGCGACATCCATGGCGATGTCCGTTCCCTTCCCCATCGCAATGCTGACGTCAGCCAATGCAAGAGCCTGCGAGTCATTGATACCGTCGCCCACCATGGCTACTTTCTTTCCTTGCATTTGCAGTTCACGCACAAATTCGGCTTTGTCATCCGGCAAGGCATCTGCCACAAAACGCTCAATGCCCAGACGGGAAGAGACCGCCAAAGCCGTCCGCTGTCCGTCACCGGTGAGCATACAGATGTCAATACCTTGTCGTTTCAGTTCTTTCACCGCTTCAGCAGAAGTTGCCTTTATCGGGTCGGAAACTGCAATAATAGCCAGAAGCTCGTTCTCACGTCCAAAGTATATAATTCCGTTCCCATCCGATTCGTAATGTACCAGCATATCCGCCATGACATCACTGACCGTAGCACTGAAATCTTTCAGAAGTTTGTGGCTTCCTACCCAGTAAGTATTGCCCTGATAAGACACCTTTATCCCTTTTCCTGTGATACTTTCAAAGCTGCTCAAAGGAGCGGGAGTTATCTTTTCCTCATCCTGAAGTACAGTTACAATCGCACCTGCCAACGGATGCTCCGATTTTAGTTCGGCAGCCAGAAGTACATTCTTGAAATGTTCTTCCTGCGGCTGTGCCCACAACCATCCGGTAGCGGTAGGATGCCCTTCAGTCAATGTCCCGGTTTTATCCAGCACCACTACATTGACCTTACGCATCTGTTCCAGAGCAACGGCATCTTTGATCAGAATATGCTGTCCGGCAGCCTTACCGATTCCTACCATTAATGCAGTAGGAGTGGCAAGCCCCAAAGCACAGGGACAGGCTATGACCAGAACAGATACAGCAGAAAGAATACCGTAAGAAATATACTCACTGCCACCGATGGCAACCCACAATATAAATGTCAGGATGGCGATTCCGAGCACGACAGGGACAAAAATCCCAGTAATACGGTCGACAATACGCTGCACAGGAGCTTTGCTGCCTTGTGCTTCCTGCACCATGTGAATGATGCGCGCAAGCACTGTATCACTTCCCACCTGGGAGGCACGAATGATAAATGACCCGCGCTGATTGATTGTCCCGGCAAGGACTTTGTCGCCCTTTTTCTTCTCTACCGGAATCGGCTCACCGCTAATCATACTTTCATCCACATACGATTCTCCTTCCGAAAGCTGGCCATCCACCGGAATCTGTTCGCCGGGACGGACTACAACCCTATCGCCTACCTGCAAGAGGTCTATTTGTATCTCCCCCTCTATCCCGCCACGCAACACACGCGCCACTTTGGGCTGCATTCCCATCAGCCTGCGAATTGCGTCCGAAGTATTTCCTTTGGCACGTTCCTCCATCATTTTTCCGGTCAGAACGAAAGCAATGATCACTGCGGAAGCTTCGTAATAGACGTGTGGTTCCAATCCGCGATCTGTCCAGAACTGCGGAAAGAAGGTATTGAATAAACTGAAAAGGAAGGCTATCGAGGTACTTAACGCGACCAGCGTATCCATATTACTACGCCCGACCTTGGCCTGCTTCCATGCTCCCGTAAAGAAACTGCCTCCGAAGAGTACCATTACCGGAATGGTGAGCACCATCTGTATCTCGTTAGAATATGGCATGTGCATCAATACCATAGAAAAGATAAGGAGCGGTACGACAAATATCCACGCACCGATCACTTTCCGTTTCAGGCGGAGATAACGCTTATGCTGCTCCTCCTCCCGACGTTCTTCTTTATTCGCTTCTTCTACAATCAAGTCATAACCGGCAGCAAGTACCGCTGCACGAATTTCTCCGGGAGTCAGCTTGTCGTCCTCATAAGAAATCGTCAATGTATTTGAAGCAAAGTTGACGGAAGCATCAACGACTCCCGACAACTTTTTCACTGTTTTTTCTACATTGTTAGCGCATCCCGCACAATGCATATTGAGCACGGGAAACGCCTTTTTTGCTATATTACCCATATAATTCTTACTCTTTAATGATTAGTAGTTATAAAACAAGCCAATATGGGTATTTGTTCGATTACTTCTTATCGGCTTTCTTTTCTTCTTTTTGAGATTCTTGTTTGCCGTCTTTCTTGCCTTCCTGTTTGGTTTCTTTCACAAACTCCGCCTCGTAATTGAACTTCTTGAATCCTGCCTGCAACTTCTTCACGTCCGTCTTCTCGGCATCGTAGGTGATAGACACCGTTTTGTCCTTCAGCTCGGTAGAAAGTTCTTTCACACCTTTTTCAAAGCGCATATTGTTTTTCACTTTCTTCTCGCAGTTCTCGCAATGCATCTGAGAGACTTTGAATACTACGACACGAATGTCTTTTGCCAGTACAGCTGTCACACTCAAAAGAGCCACCACGAAAGTGACCATCCATCTTCTTGTTTTCATTTTTCTTATTCTTTTAATAGTCATTATTCATTTCTGTTTTTATCACTTTAATCACTGTTTCTTGCCAGATTGAAACGTATTCCGATATACGCTTTTGCTCCGTGCACAGGTCCCCATATCATCGTAGAGTCAAAGTTACCTCCCCACGGATTCGCAGCGTCAATGATCGGGTTCTTCTGTTTGAAGTTGGTCAGGTTCTCCCCTCCTACGTAGATGGACCAACGACGGAAATAGCGGGTTATTTGAGCGCTCAATTGTTCGAAACTGCCGTAGCGGCGCTCCCAGGACAACTGACCGTCCGCCAATTCATAAGGAGCAGGCATTCTTCCTCCGCCATTGAGTTGGAGCGTAGCATCAAACTGCCATATTCCGAGTGGTGTCTGGTACGAAGCGGTCAGCAATCCCTTGTATTTACTGGTCAGTGGTTTCTCCATCCGCTGACCTTTGTAGGTTGTCTGAGCATCCGTCAGACGGTAAGCCCCTGTCAAAGTAAATCCTTTGAAAAAAGGATAGCTTGCCTCTACTTGGAACACATGCGAATAGGAACGCCCATCGAGATTGTAAAAAGCGACTTCGTGAGGATTGCTGTCCATATCTACTACTACTTGTTTCAGAAAGTTGGTGTAATAGTACTCGGCATTGATATTCAGCGTCTTGCCTAATATGGGTATATATGTAGATACGCTGGCGCCATAGTTCCATGCTTCTTCCATATCCAGCCCGTTCGCTATTTCAACCTTTCGGCTGCTGGAAAGCAGGTAATTGTTCTCTGCCAGTACATGATTCGTACGGTAACCTTTTCCGGCAGACAGGCGGAAGTGTACATACTCATTCGGATTGTATTTCAGATGCGCACGCGGGGTCACAAAGAAGCCGTGCTCACTGCTATAATCGCCGCGCAGACCTGCCATCAGCATCCACTGGTCATTCAGATTCAACGTATATTGCACATAGGCTCCGGGAACCGCTTCTTTGGCAAATGCCTTTATAAGCGGCAATTCCGTTTTATTCTCCAGCCGATAATGCTGGTCATAGGCGTCATAGTTGAAACTCAATCCTGCCGAGAAACTGTTCAGCTTATTAAATTCCGTTTCAAACATCAAAGAAGCATACGCATTCGTCTGGTCTACATTGTAGAGTTTTCGTCCGTACATCGCATCCTGATTGTGCCAGCTGGCAGAAAGAATCAATGCCAGATTCGTATTCTTCTCCTTATTGAATATATAAGCATTCTTAGTAAAAAGCTCATAACGCTCGGTATCGATTCCTACCTTATAGAGATCATCGGACTGCATACCTGCATGATGTGCCTGTCCGCTGTTCCGGCTTTCGGACAATGCCTTGAAACCTGCTTGAAAAACATAGTGATCTCCCATATATGCCCATCGGTTCCAGACATTATATTGCTCTACCCGGGGAATATCTACGAAGCCGTCATCATTGCCGTCGTGTGCTTTGGTCTCGTTCTCATAATGTGCCAGCAGAGAGGTGCTCCAGCGTTTGGACAACTTCAGGGTGGCATCTGCATTCGCCTCATACCGACTGGTACTGCTTGCGAAAAGATTGGCGGATACCCAGTCGGCTTCCGGCAACTGCGGCTTTTTAAACTCGACATTGATTTGTCCTGTGATAGCTTCGTAGCCATTCTTCACAGAAGAGATTCCTTTGGAAACCTGTATGCTCTGCATCCACGGACCGGGAACATATCCCAGTCCATAAGGGGAAGCCGCGCCACGATAGTTCGGGATATTCTCTGTCAGCATCTGCACATAAGTTCCGGACAATCCGAGCAGTTTAATCTGTTTGGCTCCCGTTGCAGCATCCGAATAACTCACGTCCACCGAAGGGTTGGTCACAAAGCTTTCTCCAAGATTGCAACAGGCAGCTCTACTCAATTCGGCACTGCTTATCATCTCTTCATTCATCACACTGCTCCGCAACTTCATCGTTCCCATTCTGCGGCTGACCACATTCACTTCATTCAGCTCTACACCATCCCGAAGGATGATATCCAGCTCCTGATTCTTCTTGCTGACATGAATCGTATCATTCTGAAAACCGATAAAACTGACCACCAGCATGTGACTTTTCGAAGGTTTGGAGATAGAAAAACTACCATCTTCTTTCGTTGTTACTCCCTGACCCGTATTCATCCAGAATACATTAGCACCCGGAATGGGTTCTCCGGTATTATCTTTGACCGCCCCCCGTACTTGCGCATAGGTTGTAACCGCAAGTAATGAGAACAGGCCCATTATCATATATTTCATTCTTTCTTAAACTTATTGTTGAGATACAAAATTAATTCATTTCTCTTGCAACTAAATTGCATTCATTCCCTTTGCTTTCATAACCTGCAATGGCTGAAAACAAAGTTCCATCGGACACAAAAAAATGAAATAACGCTAAATCAGGAGAACAGAATGTAACGCCAACTTCTGCCTCGGACAGGGAGGTGGTGGAAAGGGAAGACTGGAATAGTCTGCCGTTTGATCTATGGAGGCAAAAGCAAATAACTGACAAGATTGTTCACAGAAAAGCGTTACCACTGGAACAGAAACTGTCAGTGCGGAAACATGCTTCATCAAATCGAGCTTATAGATAGTGGCTGTACAGCCCTTTTCTCTACAGTCTTTCTTTGAATCGCACGTATGAGACTTCTTACACTTGGGACAGCCATTGGCACAACAGCCTTGCACTGCCTCACAACGGGAACAGCAGTAATGGACAATAGACACTCCTGCCCCTGAATAGATAATCAGGAGAGAAAGAATCACTGCTGTTATGTAGGCTAGTCTTTTCATTTCGGGAGACAAAGATAAAAATAAAAATGTACTATTCCAGCAATATGATCAAATTAAATAATTCTCCTTTTTCATCCATACTACTGATATTATCCGTATATTTGACCACATATTAGTCCTTATTAAACACATTATGTTATGGAATATCATCGTATATCTTTCATCCACAACGATACAGAGTATTCGTTCATCAAAGCTATAAACAGGAACTTAACGGGATACGCTTTAATGTCGGCCTGTCGGGTAGAAGTGGTCAGTTATATGAAAGAAAACAACTTGAAAGGCAGCTACATATTAACCGGTATGTCAAAGGCTTAATCACATGAAAGCAAAAAGGGAGCAGATATTAATCAGAACTTCTTGGATAAGTACTATCGGGAACGCCATACTTTCCGCATCAAAAATCATCATAGGCTTATTTGCCGGCAGTCTTGCCGTGCTGGGCGACGGCATCGATTCGGCAACGGACGTAATCATCTCCATTGTCATGATTTTCACAGCACGCATTATCAATCAGCCGCCTTCCAAGAAGTATGTATTCGGTTATGAAAAGGCCGAAGGGATTGCAACTAAGATTCTGTCGCTTGTGATTTTTTACGCGGGTGTGCAAATGTTGATATCATCCATTGGAAGCATCTTCACTGACGAGAGTAAAGAAATTCCGTCGGCCATTGCTATATACGTCACTATATTTTCTATCATCGGCAAACTCCTGCTGGCTTCATATCAATACAAACAGGGAAAGAAAATAGACAGTTCCATGCTGACAGCCAATGCGATCAATATGCGTAATGACGTGATCATCTCCTCCGGTGTGTTGCTGGGACTTATATTCACGTTCATATTCAAACTGCCTATACTCGACTCTATCACAGGACTAATCATCAGTCTCTTTATTATAAAATCTTCGATCAGTATTTTCATCGATTCGAATGTAGAATTGATGGATGGAGTCAAAGATGTCAATGTATATAATAAGATATTCGAAGCGGTGGAGCAAGTACCCGGTGCGAGTAATCCACACCGGGTAAGGTCAAGAATGATCGGGAATCTTTATATGATTACCCTCGACATAGAGGTAAACCCGCAAATAACAATCACACAGGCACATCAGATAGCCGATTCTGTGGAAAAAAGTATAAAAAGCTCTATAGACAATGTCTATGATATTTTGGTACATGTAGAACCTGCCGGTGAATGCCAGACGGATGAGAAATTCGGAATTGATAAAGGTATGGTGAATTAACTATTAACTGCAAGTATTAATGAACATGTATATGTTCCCGGACCCTGTTATAATGATTCCACCCAGATCACTTACCACTGTTTCATGTTTTCCATCCGGAGTGACTATGATGGAACCGGTCTGTATTATATGCTTTCCATCCGTCGTTACACGTATTCTGGAACTTGTATCTTCTTTTTTATCTTTCTTTGAGGATTTATCGTCTTCTTTCTTATCCTCTACGATCCGAATTTTATTACAATCATAGTCATAATAATTCTTCATTTTAGTTACTTTATCATCAACAAACCAAATCTTTGCGATATTTAATCCATAGCAAAACTCTAAGACCTCTTCCTTTTCATCAAAACTTCGATAAGTTGGCTTACCCAAAATAGCTATCACCCCTCCAGAAGACATTCCGAGTTGAATACGACTCAATTTTTCATAATTAATTCTGCTGGTATAGCAACTGCTGAGCAGTATCACCAGCAACAAAGACATAAGGTACTGATTCTTTTTCATATTAAGTATAGTTTAGTAGTTTTATACTACAAATGTAGCATGAGAAAACTCTCTTTGCAAAGACTTCTTCCTATTTGCAAGTAGGGATTTCCCTACCTATGAAATTTCCTTAGCTAAGAAAAACAACAGGGGCAACCTACAACTAACAAGCCCTTTTCATCCCCCCTCACACCCTGAAGAAACGACGGGAGATACTTTTAGAACAAGTATCTCCCGTCGTTTCTTCGTCCAATTATCCCTATTGACTACTATACCGCTTGGCTATCCACACCACCCGCCAAGAATCAATGGCTGCAAACCTTACTGATATCCACCGTAAACTCTTCACCGGCTGGCATGAATTTCCCTTTTCTTTTGAGAAACTCTATCAGTTCGTCTACTTCCATATTATCTGCCGAACAAGCATAAAAACGCTGATGTTCGCCAAACTTCTCCACGATTGCAGCTCTCAGAGTTGCTTCAGTATAACTATTTCCCTCCATCATGTGAAGAACTTCATGTGCATGTAACTGTTCCATAATCTATTTTTTCTGCAAAAATAAGTGCAGTGCATCGATTAAAACTGTAACATATGTGACAAAAGCAAGAAAAAAAGAATCATTAACAATGGCATCCCCTATATGCATTACCCAAAAAACTAGCTGAATATTTTTCCTTTTTTATTCGTAGTATTCGGTTATTTCATTTATATTTGTCGATAGTGATAGATATGATTAATGTTGAATTTATAGAAAAAACGGGTATGAAAAAACAATATGTCAGCCTGCTTGCGGTTATACTTTCGGTAAGCGGCTTTTTGTTTTCTTGTCATGACAAGATGAACAAAAATACAGGAGCATTACAATTCGATAGTATACAGGTAAACGAGACGGCACACCTCTTTAATGATACAGCCAAACCGGCATGCAATATTATCGTCAACTTCGCCTATCCTGTCAAGTCATCGGATGATATGCTGAAAGATAGTCTGAATGCATACTTCATCTCCGTATGCTTCGGAGACAAATATATCGGTGAAAAACCGGAAGCAGTAGTGAAGCAATACGCTCAGAGCTATATTGACGAGTACCGCCACGACCAGGAGCCTATGTATGCCGAAGACGAAAAGAATAAAGAGAGCGATGCAGTGGTAGGCGCATGGTATTCCTACTACAAGAGTATCGAAAGTCATGTGCAACTATATGAGAAAGACCTGCTTGTATACCGCGTTGACTATAACGAATATACCGGAGGTGCACATGGCATGTACATGTCAACTTTCCTAAATATGGACCTTACCCTGATGCGTCCGCTTCGCCTCGACGATATTTTTGTAGGCGACTATCAGGAAGCCCTGACAGACCTGATATGGAACCAGCTGATGGCCGACAACAAAGTGACAACACACGAGGCACTGGAAGACATGGGATATGCCTCGACCGGAGACATCACACCGACAGAAAACTTTTATCTGAGCAAGGAAGGTATCACCTTCTACTATAATATATACGATATCACACCGTATTCGATGGGTCCTGTCAAAGTCACGATTCCATACGCCATGATGGAACACCTGCTGGGCAGCAACCCTATTCTCGGAGATTTGAAAGATTAAACAGTTATTAAAAGATTGAACACCAATGAATATCCTATTGTTATTGCCGCGTGTGATGCAAGAGGATATTCATTTCACTTATAATTCTAAATTCACCATTCAAAATACTTAAAGTGGAAATCATACTGAAATATTTTCCGGATCTGACGGAAGAGCAGCGCCAACAGTTTGCTGCTCTATACGACCTCTACATCGACTGGAATGCGAAAATCAACGTCATCTCCCGCAAAGACATCGAGAATTTATACGAGCATCATGTGCTCCATTCATTAGGCATCGCCAAAGTGATTCAATTCCGTCCCGGAACCAGCATCATGGATCTGGGTACAGGAGGAGGCTTTCCCGGCATTCCGCTCGCAATTCTTTTCCCCGACACCAAGTTTCATCTGGTAGACAGCATCGGTAAGAAAGTACGCGTGGCAACAGAAGTGGCAAATGCCATCGGACTGAAAAACGTCACCTTCCGCCATGCCCGTGCAGAAGAGGAAAAACAACTGTTCGACTTTGTGGTAAGTCGTGCCGTAATGCCTTTGGCGGATCTGATCAAGATTATCAAAAAGAACATTTCTCCCAAGCAGCAGAATGCTCTGCCTAACGGACTGATCTGTCTCAAAGGAGGCGAACTGGAGCACGAAACAATGCCGTTCAAGCATAAAACAGTCATTCACAGCCTGAGCGAAGACTTTGAGGAAGAGTTCTTTGAAACCAAAAAGGTAGTATATTCACAAATATAGGAATCAGGAGTTATCAAAACCATGAAAATAAAGAGATTTGAATTTAATATGTTTCCCGTAAATTGCTACGTTTTATGGGATGACACAAAAGAAGCGGTGGTCATTGATCCGGGCTGCTTCTATGAAGAGGAAAAACAAGCACTAAAGAAGTTCATCCTCACCAATGAATTGAATGTAAAGCATCTGCTGAATACTCATTTACATCTGGATCACATCTTCGGCAATCCATTTATGCTGAAAGAATTCGGTCTGTCGGCAGAAGCCAACAAAGCGGATGAGTTCTGGATTGATGAAGCTCCGAAACAAAGCCGCATGTTCGGCTTCCAATTACAGGAAAAGCCGGTTCCATTGGGAAAATATCTGCACGACGGAGATATTATCACCTTCGGACACACCAAGCTGGAAGCAATCCATGTTCCCGGACACTCACCCGGCAGCCTCGTGTATTATTGTAAAGAAGACAACTGCATGTTCTCCGGTGACGTATTGTTTCAAGGCAGTATCGGTCGCGCCGACCTGTCAGGAGGCAACTTCGACGAACTGATCGATCACATTTGCAGCCGTCTATTCGTACTTCCTAACGAGACAGTCGTCTACCCCGGACACGGTGCACCTACGACCATCGGAATGGAAAAAGCAGAGAACCCATTTTTCAGATAGTAATTCAGGTATTAAGTATTAGGTATTAGGTATTAACCGTAGCTGATGATAACCGTAGCTTTATGATATTCATATCCGCATGGGTAATACCTAATACTTAATACCTGATACTTATAAATCAAAAATTATGAAAACAGATTTGTTAGCTAGCCGTCACATCGGCATCAATGAACAAGACACAGCCGTGATGCTTCGTAAAATAGGCGTAGACTCACTGGATGAACTGATCAACAAAACCATTCCTGCCAACATCCGCCTGAAGGAACCACTGGCACTGGCTAGTCCGTTGACGGAATACGAATTTGGGAAACACATTGCCGGACTGGCAAGTAAAAACAAACTGTATACTACGTACATCGGATTGGGGTGGTATAATACAATTACTCCTGCCGTTATCCAACGGAATGTATTCGAAAATCCCGTGTGGTATACTTCCTACACGCCTTATCAGACGGAAGTATCACAGGGAAGACTGGAAGCATTGATGAATTTCCAGACCGCCGTCTGTGATCTCACCGCTATGCCGCTTGCCAACTGTTCGCTGCTGGATGAAGCGACTGCCGCTGCCGAAGCCGTAACCATGATGTACGCACTTCGTTCACGCACTCAGCAGAAAGCAGGTGCCAATGTAGTCTTTGTAGACGAAAACATTTTCCCGCAGACTTTAGCAGTAATGACTACACGTGCCATTCCACAAGGAATTGAATTGCGCGTAGGCAGATACAAAGAATTTGAACCCTCACCGGAAATCTTCGCCTGCATTCTTCAATATCCTAATTCCAGCGGAAATGTAGAAAACTATGCCGACTTTACGAAGAAAGCACATGACGCGGACTGTAAAGTTGCCGTTGCCGCCGATATTCTGAGCCTTGCCCTGCTGACTCCTCCGGGAGAATGGGGAGCGGATATTGTATTCGGTACCACACAACGCCTGGGTACACCGATGTTTTACGGTGGTCCTTCGGCTGGTTACTTCGCCACACGTGACGAGTACAAGCGGAATATGCCGGGACGAATCATCGGATGGTCCAAAGATAAATATGGCAAACTCTGCTACCGAATGGCCCTGCAGACACGCGAACAGCACATCAAACGGGAAAAAGCGACTTCCAATATTTGTACGGCTCAGGCATTACTCGCAACAATGGCCGGCTTCTACGCCGTATATCACGGACAGGAAGGAATCAAAACGATTGCTTCGCGCATCCACAGCATCACCGTTTTCCTTGACAAGCAATTAAAGAAATTCGGATATACCCAAGTCAATACACAGTATTTCGACACACTACGTTTCGAACTGCCGGAACACGTTTCAGCCCAACAGATTCGCACGATTGCATTGAGCAAGGAAGTAAACCTGCGCTATTATGAGAATGGAGATGTAGGCTTCAGCATTGACGAGACAACAGATGTAGCAGCTACGAATGTGCTGCTTTCCATCTTCGCCATCGCTGCCGGCAAGGATTACCAGAAGGTAGAAGATGTACCGGAAAAGAGCAACATCGACAAAACGCTGAAACGTACCACCTCTTTTCTCACGCATGAAGTATTCTCCAAATACCATACGGAAACGGAAATGATGCGTTACATCAAACGTCTGGACCGGAAAGATATTTCATTGGCACAGTCTATGATTTCTCTCGGATCGTGCACTATGAAGCTCAATGCAGCCGCTGAAATGCTGCCTTTGAGTCGTCCGGAATTTATGAGCATGCACCCGTTAGTACCGGAAGATCAGGCAGAAGGATATCGTGAACTGATCGGCAATCTGAGTGAGGATCTGAAGGTTATCACCGGATTTACAGGTGTCAGCCTGCAGCCAAATTCGGGTGCTGCGGGAGAATATGCCGGCCTGCGCGTTATTCGTGCATATCTTGAAAGTATCGGTCAGGGACACCGCAATAAGATATTGATTCCGGCTTCGGCACACGGCACAAATCCGGCATCTGCCATACAAGCCGGATTTGAGACCGTCACCTGCGCATGCGATGAGCAAGGAAATGTGGATATGAACGACCTGCGTGCCAAAGCCTTGGAAAACAAAGAAGAACTGGCAGCATTGATGATTACCTATCCGTCAACACACGGTATCTTCGAAACGGAAATAAAAGAAATCTGTGAGATTATCCATGCCTGCGGCGCACAAGTATATATGGACGGGGCCAACATGAATGCACAAGTAGGATTGACCAATCCGGGATTCATCGGTGCAGATGTTTGTCACTTGAACTTACATAAGACGTTTGCTTCACCGCATGGTGGTGGCGGTCCGGGTGTAGGTCCTATCTGTGTAGCAGAGCATCTGGTGCCGTTCTTACCGGGACACTCGATCTTCGGCAATACACAAAACCAAGTTTCCGCAGCTCCGTTCGGTAGTGCGGGTATCTTGCCTATCACGTACGGTTATATCCGGATGATGGGAGCAGAAGGGCTGACTCAGGCAACTAAAATCGCCATTCTCAATGCCAACTATCTGGCTGCCTGTCTGAAAGATACTTACGGTATTGTTTATCGGGGAGCTACCGGTTTCGTTGGACACGAAATGATTCTGGAATGCCGCAAAGTACATGAAGAAACGGGAATCTCTGAGAATGATATTGCCAAACGCCTGATGGATTATGGCTATCATGCACCGACTCTCTCCTTCCCTGTTCACGGTACGCTGATGATTGAGCCGACCGAAAGCGAAAGTTTAGCAGAGCTGGATAATTTCGTGGATGTCATGCTGAATATCTGGAAAGAAATCCAAGAAGTGAAAGATGGAGAAGCAGACAAGAATGACAATGTATTAATCAATGCCCCGCATCCCGAATATGAGATTGTGAATGATAATTGGGAACATTCTTATACACGCGAAAAAGCTACGTATCCGATAGAAAGCGTACGTGATAATAAATTCTGGGTGAACGTGGCCCGCGTAGACAATACGTTGGGAGACCGGAAGTTATTGCCGACCCGCTACGGAAGGTTCGAATAAGAATAAACTTCCAGAGGAAATCTGTACACAGGAAAAAATAAGCCCGGGGCTCGCATCTGCTGAGCTCCGGGCTTACCTTTGCAGGCACCGAAGTATTCCGATAAGCACCGAGCTAAATGAACATAAGAAACGATGCCGGAATCTTCCGGTTATCATACTGCCTTCATTCCATGTTTGCCGGAAACATAGCTGGGTCCTATCTGACAACAGTCACTGTTCCAGCCTTGACCGCCTTCTCCCTCATTGAGATTTTAGGATCGGCATATCCCAAAGCTACACAGCCATATACTTTATGGTCTTTCGGTACACCCAGCGAAGTTATCAATTCACGGACTTCGGGATCATCGCAAGTTGTTCCTAACTGATTGATCCAGCAAGAACCGATCCCCAGAGAATGGGCAGCCAAAAACATATTCTCAATAGCACAGGCACAGTCCATACCGGCCCACCATTGCGTCGGTTCATTGGATACGATCACTAAAGTCGGGGCATGATAATAACAGCAATACGTTTTGCTGTGACCGCGCTCCTGTAATTTCGGCTCGTCACTTTTAGCGAAAGCTCCTTTAATCCGTTCATTCAATTCAGACAGTTTATCTGCATTCTGAATGGCAGTAAAATGCCACGTCTCCAAGTGCATCCCACTGGGGGCAAAAGTGGCAGCTTCCAAAATAGCCTGCAAGTCTTCTTCCGAAACCTGCCGGTCAGTATAAGCCCGTACACTACGACGCGCTTTGATGTTCTCTAAAACTTCATTCGTTTTCATATACTATATTTACTATACTTACAACTCGTTCACCACTTGCAATTATCGTTTTACGAGCCCGATCTTGGCATTCAGTTTGAAGTAATACGTTCCGTTTTCTCTTTCCAGAAAACCGTATTTGTCCTTATCCAGAGAGCCTTTCTCCAAACGGGTATTCAGAAACAGAAAATCCTCCATCACCGGTCTTTCTGACTTATGATAGCAAAGTACTTCTCCGCTCCCATCCATCAACAAGATACCTTCAACAGCCGAATCCTGTCCTGTATATATCTTCGCCGGACGCATGCCCAATGCTAACGCCATCAAGAACTGCTTTATTTTAAACTCATAAAAACCATGTTTGTTTACCAGCTCATCTTTTATCTTCAACGGGTTCATCTGTTTGATTACTTCCGTCAATTCGCTGATACGGGTAATATCATCCAAATGCATGATGCGTACCATTTCAGTCAGCACACGGGGGAAATGTAAATCAATCATCAAAAGATTGCTACGGAATACCCGATCTGCCACGTCCGAATATTTGAGTACCCCGCCCAAGCGTTCAATCAGCAACATTCGCTCTGCCACTTCATTAGGAGCTTCCGGCAACGCATTAATCTTATTTACGGTAGGAGTCGCAAATTTGACTCCGCTCTGCTCCAGTTTCAAGTTGGCTGTGCGGCCTCCGTCCAACAACGGGTTCATAGCCCCCAGCCGCGAACGGACGCTGAACCCGCTCAACGGTGCCTCCGGATGCCAGAAAGCAATATAAAAATCGGTACGATCTTCCGTCTTTGCTTCCAAATCGAAAATAGCGACCTCATCCAGAAACTCTTCCACGCCATCGGGAGAAGTGACCTCCTCTTCCGAAGAAGATTTGACGGCCTGTAAGATTAACTCTGCCACAATCCCGAAATCTTCCCGGGGAACGGACTTCTCACTATTTTCGCCTTTGATGCGGACACTCTCTTTTTCTATATAATAACAGCGTGTTCCGTCATGTTCTTCCCGTTGAATCATTGCGACAGGCCAGCTGATCTCTCCCTTCTTCGCCTTAGCCGTGCCCAACGCTACTTTTCCTTCCGCCAATAGACGAAAGAAAGTATAGAGTTCACACCATTCTCTTTTTGTTGCTTCAAATGCCATATATTCTTACTTTTCTTTATTACATTCATTCTGCCTGACAAGCTGCAATGGATTACTCTTCTTCAAGAATCCGTGCAGTCTCTACTTTCTCCAATCGTGCACGCAGTTTGGGCATCATGGAACGACGGATACGCAACGTCATGCTACAATCCATATCGTACGACTGACTGAGAATTTCCGGTTCTTCCTCCTTTACAATACGCATAATGTCGTTCATAAAAGGGTATTCAAACATCACAGTCACTTCCTCATCCACCGTTTTTTCTATAATGGTAGCGGCGGAAATTGCTTCGGCAGCGGCTGCTTTATAGGCAACAATCAGTCCGCTCGTACCCAACTTGATCCCTCCAAAATAACGGACTACAATAATCAGAATGTCAGTCAGCTCATTAGAGTTTATTTGCCCGAGGATGGGCTTTCCCGCCGTTCCCGAAGGTTCACCATTATCATTGGCGCGGAAATCCTTTCGCGCCGCACCCAACATATAAGCATAGCATACGTGCCGGGCATCATAATACTTCTTCTGATACGTTTCAAGATGCGCTTTTATCTCATCAAGGGTACGCACAGGCAAGGCGATGGCAATAAACTTGCTTCGCTTTTCTGTATAAATACCTTCGGAAGGTTCGACGATAGTTTTATAAGTATCTTCAGCAGTCATGCCGCAAAGATACGGCTTTCTTGATGAAATTCCATCTGCTGCCCGAAAATATTAGAGTATCTCACCGAAACGACTGCCTCATTTGATTCAATCGGGCAGGTTTTCAGGCAGATTCGAACGGCCATTCAGAGGCAATCGAGCGGTTATTTCAACACAAACAAGCGGTCAACTTCTCACAAACATCTTGTTGATTGTGAGAGATTGACCGCTCGATTTTTATAAAGTATATACTTTAATCCAATTTATGAATTACTAGTCCCGAACGAAGTTTCGGTTCGAACCAAGTCGTTTTGGGCGGCATAATATTACCGGTGTCAGCAATGTCCATCAGTTGCTTCATGGATACAGGATAAAGTGCCAAAGCTACTTTCATCTCTCCACTGTCGACACGTTTCTTCAATTCTCCCAGACCACGGATACCACCAACAAAGTCGATACGCTTATCGGAACGGAGGTCTTTTATTCCCAAAATCTCGTCTAAAATCAGATTTGAAGAAATAGTAACATCAAGTACACCGATAGGATCATTGTCATTGTACGTGCCTGCCTTTGCAGTCAGACTATACCACTTGTCACCCAGATAGAGCGAGAAATTGTGTAAACCGGACGGTTTGTAAATTTCAGTTCCCTTTTCCTCTACAACAAAGTTCTTGTCCAATGCTGCAAGAAACTGTTCGGGAGTCAGTCCGTTGAGGTCTTTTACTACACGGTTATAATCGATGATAGTCAGCTGATTGGCAGGAAAACATACAGCCATGAAGTAGTTATACTCCTCATCACCGCGATGATTCGCATTCTGCTTTGCTTTCTCAGCCCCCACCAAAGCGGCAGCAGCGGAACGGTGATGTCCGTCGGCAATATAAAGAGCCGGCATTTTAGCAAATTCAGCAGTTATCGAAGCAATATCTTCGTCCTGGTCAACAATCCAGAAAGTGTGCCCGAAGCCGTCACCCGGAGCAATGAAGTCATAAACAGGCTTCTCGGCGGTATATTTCCGAATGATTGTATCCAGTTTCGCATTATCGGGATAAGCAAAGAATACCGGTTCGATATTCGCATTGTTCACACGGACATGCTTCATACGGTCTTCTTCCTTATCACGACGGGTGAGTTCGTGCTTCTTGATGATGCCGTTCATGTAATCAGGAACATAAGCGCCTACTACCAGCCCGTACTGAGTTTTCCCGTTCATGGTCTGGGCGTAGATGTAATAGTTTTCCTTAGCATCCTGCACTAACCAGCCTTTATCCTGAAACAACTGGAAGTTCTCGGCAGCTTTCTTATAAACACACTCATCGTGCTCATCCGTGCCAACAGGAAAATCTATTTCGGGCTTAATGATATGATAAAGAGACTTTTCGTTTCCTTCTGCTTCTGCACGTGCTTCTTCTGAATTTAACACATCGTAAGGACGTGAAGCAACCTGTTCAACCAGGTCTTGCGGCGGACGAACGCCCTTGAAAGGTTTAATTATTGCCATGATATTAGTATTTTATATATATAAATTAAAAGCCACAGACTTCATGAAAATCTGTGGCTCAAATATACTACTTATTTCTAAAAAAGACATTCTGTAACAGAGTGTTTTTATTCAGAATATAACTTACTTGTTTACTCTGAACTTCTCGCAGCCGTCTTTCAGGAAACCGACAATCTGTTGAGCAGCAGCAATACCGGCATTGATATTTGCTTCGGCAGTCTGTGCACCCATCTTCTTCGGAGTAGAGAAATAACGTCCGGCAAACTTCTCTGCAAATTCAGCGTTAGCAGCAGGCATGATATCTGTCATATACTTGAAGTCAGCACGTTCTTCCATCAATTTGATCAGCTCGGCTTCGTTGATCACTTCCTTACGGGCAGTGTTCACCAGCATAGCACCTTTCGGCATGTCTTTCAGCAAAGCGTAATTGATAGAGTTCTTCGTCTCAGCAGTTGCCGGAATATGAAGAGACACTACCTGACAAGTCTTGTACAGTTCTTCTGCCGAATCAAGAGCTTTCACACCATCTTTCTCGATCACTTCTTTCGGGCAGAAAGCATCGTAAGCATATACTTCCATTCCGAAGCCTTTAGCTATACGGGCAACGTTACGACCCACATTTCCGTACGCATGGATACCCAGTTTCTTACCCATCAATTCTGTACCGGAAGTACCGTTATAGAAGTTACGAACGGCGTATACCATCATCCCTAAAGCCAGTTCGGCAACTGCATTCGAGTTCTGTCCCGGAGTATTCATTACACAAACATTGTGAGCAGTGGCAGCAGCCAGGTCTACATTATCGTATCCTGCACCTGCACGAACTACAATCTTCAATTCTTTGGCAGCATCCAGCACTTCTGCATCAATAATATCACTACGGATAATGATAGCGTTAGCATCTTTCACTGCGTCCAGCAACTGTGCCTTATCGGTATATTTCTCCAGCAAAGCAAGCTCATATCCGGCTGCTTCGATTTCTTTACGGATACCGTCTACAGCAACTTTGGCAAACGGTTTTTCAGTAGCTACAAGTACTTTCATAATTAATCTGTATCTTTTGAAAAAAGATTCACCACAGATTTCACCGGTCTACACACTATATTCAATAAGATTTCAGTGTAAATCCGTGCAATCTGTGGTGACTCTGTTTATATTATTAATGAAGTTTTTCAAATTCCTGCATGCAGTCGATCAAAGCCTGTACGCTTTCTTTCGGCAGAGCATTGTAGCAAGAAGCACGGAAACCACCCACTGAACGGTGTCCTTTGATACCTACCATACCTTTTTCTGTAGCGAACTTCATGAAGTCAGCTTCCAGGTCTTTGTATTCGGGAGCCATTACGAAGCAGATGTTCATGCGTGAACGGTCTTCCTTGGCAGCAGTACCTACAAACATTTTGTTACGGTCGATTTCAGCGTACAGCATATCAGCCTTTTCGATAGCACGACGTTCCATTTCTTTCACACCACCCTGTGCTTTGATCCAGCGCAAGTTCAGCAATGCAGCATAGATAGGCACTACCGGAGGAGTGTTGAACATAGAACCGTTGTCAATATGAGTCTGATAGTTCAGCATTGACGGGATGTAACGGGACACTTTACCTACTGCATCATTCTTCACGATAACGAATGTAACACCGGCAGGAGCCAGATTTTTCTGCGCACCACCATAAATACAGATATATTTAGAAACATCGATCGGACGTGAGAAAATATCAGAAGACATATCGGCAACCATTGGAACCGGAGAGTCAAGGTCTTTTTTCAATTCTGTACCGTAAATCGTGTTATTTGTGGTTATGTGAAAATAATCTGCGTCAGCAGGAATTGTGTAATCTTTCGGGATGTAAGTATATGTAGCTTCAGCGGAAGAAGCAACTTCTACAACTTCACCAAACCCCTTAGCTTCTTTCATTGCTTTCTTTGCCCACACACCTGTATTCAGATAAGCAGCCTTTTTTTCAAGGAAGTTGAAAGGTACCATGCAGAACTCCATACTAGCACCACCGCCCAGGAACAGTACCGAATAACCTTCGGGGATATTGAGTAATTCCTTGAATAATGCCTCTGCTTCGTCAACCACAGGTTGGAAGTCTTTGGCGCGGTGACTGATTTCCATCAGAGAGAGACCAGAGCCGTTGAAATCTAAAATAGCCTTCGCTGTATCCTCTATCACCTCACGCGGAAGAATGGAAGGTCCTGCATTGAAATTATGCTTTTTCATTTGAAGTTTGTTTTTGGTTTAACATTTCGTTAGTTTATGTCTTTTGACCTTGCGAATTTACGAATTTATTTCCGGTGCACAAATCTTTCCTTATAAAAATACTGTTTTAAAGCAGATTTCTCTTTCTTTTTATTGGTTTATACAACATATATACACCATATTGTTATCTATACATGTCAAGTAAGGGATAAAAGGTGAAAATATAACCTGACGGGAATAATCACTTATAGAGTGAAAGAAAAATGCTTGCTAAATGAATATTTATAAAGAAACACAGTGAAAAATAAAAGAAAAATCTCCTACTTGGCTTCTTCGATAATAGTCTTCATCCCCTTGATTTTCTCACCTTGAATGAGGTTCAGAAGCTGTTTTACTTTAGCCCGGCGAACGGCTACAAAAGCATAATGCTCTTTCACATCAATCGCCCCTACATCTTCGCGGGTCAGATTACCTTTCTTATAGAGGAACCCGGCAATATCCATCCGGCTCAGCTTCTCCTTTTTCCCCTTACCTATATATATAGTAGTCCAAACGGATTTGGGAGGACGGGCAGGATTTTCGGGCAACTCCATTGTTTCCATGTCTTGAGGAATATATTCCGGAAGTTTCTCTTCAGCATGAAGAATAAGGTAAGATGTACCCGTTGCGTCCCAGCGTGCCGTACGTCCGTTACGATGTGTAAATGCTTCCTCGTTCACCGGCAGATGATAGTGGATGATATGCTCTATTTCCGGGATATCAAGTCCGCGGGCAGCCAAGTCGGTAGAGATCAGTACATGGCAGCTACCGTTACGGAATTTATATAACGCCCGTTCACGGTCCGGCTGTTCCATACCGCCATGAAAACGTTCGGCAGACAGTTTCCTATCTTCCAGCAACTTATGTACCCGGTCCACTGCATCCCGATGGTTACAGAACACAATACTGGAACTGCTTCCTAATGTACAAAGCAGATTATAAAGCGTATCAATCTTATCTTTGGAAGGAGAAAGCACCTTCATCAGTTTCAACCGGGTCTCTTGCTCGTGAGAAGTTTCCGGAAGGAAATCCAGTTTGACCGTCCGGTTCAGCCCTGTGAACCGGGGGATTTCTTCGGCATCAGTAGCCGAAAGCAATACACGCTTTTTCAAACCGGGAAGCTGGGCAATAATCTCCGCCATTTCATCATGGAAGCCGAACTCCAGTGACTTGTCAAATTCATCGATAATCAAGGTTCCGATGGTTTCGGGATCAAAGTTTCCTTTGGCCAGATGATCGGTAATACGTCCCGGAGTACCTATTATAATAGCAGGGTGATTTCCGGCGATGCTTTTCTTTTCTTCGGCAATGGGATGACCACCGTAGCAGCAACAAGTCTTCCACGAAGTTCTCATACTCCGGAATACGGTATCTATCTGTAAAGCCAGCTCACGGGAAGGGACCAGGATCAGTACCTGCACACTATCGTTATTCGGTTTGAGTGTAAGCAGCAGAGGCAAAAGATATGCCAATGTCTTACCCGAACCTGTCGGTGACAACAGGATAACATCTTTCTTACCCGTTCCCTGTTCGAGTGCAGCTTCCTGCATCGGGTTCAAAGATTCAATCTTCAGATTCTGAAGAGCGGACTGTATGATTTCATTTTTCTCTAACATGGGGACAAAGATACAAAAAAAGGTTCTTCAATAGAAGATGTAGCCAAATTATTGGATTACTGAGCACCGAATTGACGACTGCCGGGCACCGAGCCGAACAATGCTGAGCCCCGTGACTACTGCCATTAAGCACCGAGGTGACTGCCATTAAGCACCGAGGCAACTGCCATTAAGCACCGAGGTGACTGCTACTAAGCACCGAGGCAACTGCTACTAAGCACCGAGGCAACTGATAAGAAGTACTGAAGCAATAAAATCGGTCAGACGACATCTATAAAAGAAGGCGGGAAATCTGAAAAGAACGATCGTCTTTTTCAAATTTCCCGCCATATATTCCAAAAGTTTCATTTCAGTCTTTTCATAGACTGATGTCATGTTATTCTGGAAACAGGTCTTGGAGTAATCTCTCTCTGTTATCCGCCGAAGTTGTCGAACATCAGGTTCTGAGCCGGAACGCCGAGATCATCGAGCATCTTCTCAACAGCTTTCGACATCGGGCCAGGACCACACATGTAGTATTCGATATCTTCGGGAGCTTCGTGATTCTTCAGGTAAGTTTCATAAATTACGTTGTGTACGAAGCCCGGAGTATATTTCACACCAGCAGCATCAGCAGCAGGGTCCGGACGGTCAAGTGCCAGATGGAATGTGAAGTTCGGGAAATCCTTTTCGATTTGCAGGAAGTCTTCCAGATAGAACACTTCGTTCAGTGCACGGGCACCGTAGAAGTAAGACATCTTACGGTCAGTGATATGCAGTGTCTTTGTCAAGTGCATGATCTGCGCACGCAACGGAGCCATACCGGCACCACCACCGATCCACATCATTTCCTTGTTAGAGTCGAGAATCGGATGGAAGTCTCCGTAAGGACCGCTCATCATAACCTTATCACCCGGTTTCAGCGTGAAGATATAAGAAGAAGCGATACCCGGCATTACATCCATAAATCCGGGACCTTGTTCTTTCGGTTTGAACGGAGGAGTAGCGATACGTACAGTCAGCATGATACGGTCACCTTCAGCAGGGTAGTTGGCCATAGAGTAAGCGCGGATTGTTTCCTCTTCGTTCTTACATTTCAAGCCCATCAAGCCGAATTTCTCCCATGCAGGCAGATATTCGTCACCGATCAGGCTCTTGTCAATGTCCTTATCGTAATCCATTGAGAATTTAGGTATCTTGATCTGTGCGTAAGAACCTGGGATAAAGTCCATGTGTTCACCCTTAGGCAATGCCACGATAAACTCTTTGATAAATGTAGCCACATTCTTGTTGGAGATAACTTCGCACTCCCACTCTTTCACGCCAAGTACCGACTCGTCGATCTTGATAGCCATGTCACTTTTCACTTTCACCTGACAGCCCAGACGCCAGTGGTCTTGCTGCTGCTTACGGCTGAAGTGAGGAACTTCAGAAGGCAGGATTTCGCCGCCACCTTCGAGTACCTGACATTTGCACTGTCCGCAAGAGCCCTTACCACCACAAGCGGATGACAGGAATACTCCGTTTACAGCCAGCGTATTAAGCAATGTAGAACCGGACTCTACTTCCAGTCCTGTTTCGCCATTGATCGTTAGTTTCACGTTTCCTGAAGGCACCAGAAATTTCTTGGCAACCAGCAAGATAACAACAAGCAACAGAATAACCACAAGGAATACCCCAATGCTTGATAATATTAAATTCATATCCATTGTCTTATTCCTTTCTTTTTAGATGTTCAAACCAGAGAAACACATAAATGCGATTGCCATCAGACCTACAGTGATAAATGTAATACCCAGTCCTTTCAGCGGAGCAGGCACATCAGAGTAAGCCATCTTCTCGCGGATAGCAGCCAGACCAACGATAGCCAGCAGCCAACCGATACCCGAACCGAGTGCATAAGAAAGAGCATCCCATACATCACCGATGTATTTCGGATCGCTTGCACCCAGGTTGATGCGTTGTTGCATAAACAAAGAAGCACCCATGATAGCACAGTTTACGGCAATCAACGGCAGGAAGATACCCAGTGAAGCGTACAGCGACGGGCTGAAACGTTCTACCACCATCTCTACCAATTGCACGATACCGGCAATAACGGCAATGAAAAGAATAAAACTCAGGAAGCTGAGGTCAACGCCTTCGATAATAGCGTTGGCAGCCAGCACTCTCGTTTGCAATAAATAGTTCACCGGAAGTGTAACCAGTAACACAAAAGTTACCGCGATACCCAGTCCTACAGCAGTCTTCACATTCTTTGATACAGCCAAGTATGAGCACATACCCAAGAAGAATGCGAATATCATATTGTCCACAAAGATGGAGCGGACGAATAAACTTAATAAATGTTCCATATATTTTAATTAAGAATTAAGAATGAAGAACTTAAGAGTGTTACACATACTAATAAATCAGGAATGATGTAAACGAATGCCCCGACAGCAGATACTGCACAGACAATTCTTCATTCATCATTCTCCATTCTTCATTTATATTAATTACTTTCTTCTTGCAGCTCTTTGTGACGTGCACGCTGATACCATATAATGCAAGCTACGATGATCAATGCCATCGGCGGCATCAACATCAGACCGTTGTTCACATAACCGATGTTCTGGATAGGCTCGTAGTTCAAGATATTGAAGCCAAGCAGAGTTCCCGAACCAAGCAGTTCGCGGAAGAATGCTACGATCACCAGAATTTTGGCATAACCCAAACCATTACCAACACCGTCAAGGAATGATTCCCAAGGACCGTTCTGCATGGCAAATGCTTCCAGACGTCCCATCAGGATACAGTTGGTAATAATCAAACCTACATATACCGAGAGCTGTACGCTTACATCATATGCAAACGCTTTCAGAATTTCACTTACGATGGTAACCAAAGCCGCTACCACTACCAACTGAACGATGATACGGATACGGTTTGGAATCGTCTTACGCAACAGTGAAATAACCACGTTAGAGAAAGCCGTAATAACCGTTACGGAAAGCCCCATCACGATAGCAGGCTCCAGTTTGGCAGTAACAGCAAGTGCAGAACAGATACCAAGCACCTGTACGGTTACCGGATTATCGATTCCCAACGGAGCAGAGAATACTTCTTTATTCTTCTTTGAAAACAGTTGTCCCATATTCTTTATCCTCCTCCTTTATTATTTAGTTAAAAAACTTATGTAACTATTCAGGCAAGCTTTCAGCATGGCGTCCACACCCACCGAAGTGATTGTACCACCAGAGATACCGTCTACCTGGTAATCAGGTTTCTCTACCTTGCCGTTCTTTACAACACCCAAGGCAACAGCACCATTCTCGAGTGTCTTTTTGCCCACAAATTCATTTTGGAAATGTTCAGTAGCGATTTCCGCACCCAACCCCGGAGTTTCACTTGCGTGTGAGAAGTAAACACCGTAAACAGTGTCTTTGTCCTCATTCAGGGCAACATATCCCCAGATACCGCCCCAAAGACCGGCACCGTAAACTGGAAACACATATTTAGTCTGGCCGTCCACATCACATACGAATACGTGCAGACGTTGGTGTTCTTTGGCTTCTTTCTCGTAGTTAGTAGCAAACTCGTCTGTATTTTCAGCCAGTGTGCCGTCTACGTTCATCAGCATATCACCTTTTACATATTTCTGATACTCAGCATCAGCATCTTCCACATTCTTAACGTTCAATGCGGCAAGAATCTGCTTTTTAGTGTCCAACTGCACATTCTTGTCTTGTGTAGCTTTCAGTGAAGAACTAACGAATGCCAGCAGGAATGCAACGATAACAACCATTACCGAAGCATAAATGATAGTATAACTATTACTATTTGTATTCATTTTCATTCGGTATTATTGGTTAGACTTAACAGCGCGTTTTTCGCGGCGGCTGATGTTGCTCTGTACTACACAGTAGTCAATCAGCGGAGCGAAGATGTTCATCAACAGGATGGCGAGCATCATACCTTCAGGATAACCCGGGTTCAGCACGCGGATAACGATAGCCATCACACCGATGAGGAATCCGAAGATGTATTTACCTCTTTCCGTACGTGCGGACGTCACGGGGTCGGTAGCCATGAACACAGCACCGAAGCAGAAACCACCCAGTACAAGGTGTTCGTACCAAGGCATCTGAGCCATTGTATTGTTTTCCATGCCGATAGCATTGAATACCCAAGCCATGAATGCACCACCAACGAATACGGAAATCATTGTTTTCCAGCTTGCAACGCCTGTCCACAACAGGATAACGGCACCGATCAAGATAGCGATCACACTGGTTTCACCGATAGAACCGGGAATCAGACCTGTGATCATATCCATGCTGAACGGAGGAACCGAACCCGAAGTAGCTGCCTGTCCCAACGGAGTAGCAACAGTCAGACCGTCTACTGCCTGTCCCATACCGAAAATCGTGTCACCGGATACCCAAACAGCATCACCGGACATCTTAGTAGGATAAGCGAAGAACAGGAATGCACGGGTGATCAACGCTACGTTGAACACATTCATACCTGTACCACCGAATACTTCTTTTGCAAAAATTACAGAGAATGCAGTAGCTACGGCAAGAATCCACAGCGGACAGTCTACCGGAACAATCATCGGGATCAGAATACCGGAAACGAGGAATCCTTCCTGGATTTCTTCCTTCTTCCATTGAGCTACAACGAACTCAATTCCCAGACCTACTACATAAGATACGATTATTTTAGGCAATACAGCCAGGAATCCGTAGATAAACATTTCGATGAAGCTGCCAGTAGCACCTGTATGGGTGAAATGCTGGTAACCTACGTTGTACATACCGAACAGCAACGCCGGTACTAACGAAATAACCACAATCGACATAATACGCTTGCTGTCGATCGCGTCGTGTATGTGCGTTCCCGTTTTCGCAGTCTTGCTGGGCACGAACAGGAATGTTTCGAAGCCGTCGAACACCGACTGGAATGCGTGGAATTTACCGCCCTCTTCAAAGTTCGGCTTTATCTTATCGAGATAATTTCTTAACGCTTTCATTAATATATTTACTATTTTACGATTTACAATTTACAATTTGCCATGCGGATTATGCCATTTCAGCACGCAGCATATCGAGTCCGGCACGGACGATGCGTTGCAGTTCCATCTTCGAAGAGCAGACGAATTCGCAGAGTGCGAAGTCTTCGGGAGCCACTTCGTAGATACCCAGCGCTTCCATGCGGTCGATGTCACCGGCGATGATTGCTTTAATCAGGTATTCGGGCAGGATATCCATCGGGAACACTTTGTCATATTCGCCAGACATGATCATGTGACGTTCGCCACCTTTGATACGTGCATCCAGCGTGTATTCCTTTTTGCCCATCAACCAACTGAAATATGAATGATTGGCACTGAACTGGTTGAAGCGTGGCATGATCCATCCGAGCATTTCGTGGATGTCGTCACCTTCGGGGATTACAGTCAGCTGGCTATGGAAAGCGCCCAGGAATCCGTTCGGAGAAACTTGTTTGCCGCTCAGCACGTTACCGCTGATGTAGCGCAAATCTCTATCTTTTGTTACGTTTCCGGCAAATACGTTGGTCAGCAATGCACCTACCTGAAGTTTGCAGTAAGCAGGTTTCAACACTTCGGAACCTGTCACGGCTACTGTACGAGTGAAGTTCACACGACCTGTATTGAAGAGGCGACCGATGAAGATAACGGCTTGCGGATCGATTGTCCACACTGTTTCGCCCTTTGAAACGGGGTCGAGGTGGTTGATCTGAACACCTACGTTGCCGGCAGGGTTCGGTCCGTCAAAAGCGGTGATGGTAACGTTCTTAGCCTGTGTCAGTGCAGCAGCTTTCTGTTTCACGCTGATACTCAAGTAAGTTTTTGCCAGTTTGGCGAGGGCATCAAGTCCTGTCTGGAAGTTCGCTTCTTCGCCTTTCAATGCGAA
The DNA here is from genome assembly GCF_020091505.1 of Bacteroides faecis. Taxonomy (NCBI): domain Bacteria; kingdom Pseudomonadati; phylum Bacteroidota; class Bacteroidia; order Bacteroidales; family Bacteroidaceae; genus Bacteroides; species Bacteroides faecis. Next base: position 4,539,879 of record NZ_CP081916.1, read on the forward strand.
TTCGAAGTCGGGAGCCAGCGGATTGGTATCGAATGCGGAAACGAAGATGCCTTTCGGTGTCACTGTCGGGTCTGCAATGATGTCATACGGACGTTGCTTGATAAACGCAAACAGACCTGCTTCCAACAAAGCGGACTTCACTGCCTCCGCATCCATGGAGGATACGTTCTTCTTACCAAATTCCTCGTAGTCCTGCTCAGCTGCAGCTTCCACCACGATGTTCAATACCTTGCGGCGAGCACCACGTTCAACGCTCGTCACTACGCCACTTACGGGCGAAACAAATTTCACTTCAGGATGATACTTGTCAATAAACAAGGGTCCACCAGCCATCACATACTCCTGCTCTTTCACTACCACTTTCGGTGTCACTCCAGGAAAATCATCGGGTACGAGTGCGTAAAATCCCGGCTCTTTCACTGTTGTGTACGTCTCAGCAGCTTTACCTTTCAGGTTTATGTCAAGGCCTTTACGTAACTTTATTACATTTGCCATGCTATATAAAATAATGGTTTCATAAAATTTGCCGCAAAAGTAATAAATAATAATGTGATTCGGGAGGAAAAAAGAAAGGAATTACGGAAAAATATCCGTAATTCCTTTTGTGTTCGCACACGTTCTTCAATAAAGCAGGCTGGAAGACCTTGCGGCGTACAAGTCTGTGCAGCGTGTTTGTCGGTTGGTTATTCTTCGCCGGCAAACATTGGATCCCATGCCGGCAGGCGGATCGGTTTTTGTTTCAAGACTTCGAGTGCTTTCGGAGTCACGTATTTTGTTTCCACAACGAGACGGAAGGTATATTCGTTGAACCATTCGTCGGTCATGATGAGATGTCCCTGATAGCCGGCTCCGGCACCCCAACTATTTTCAACCATCCATTTGGCCGGTTTTCCGTTTTTGTCCAGATCGACTGCCATGAGGGTCATGGCGTGGCTGGAGCTGCTGGCGAAGCTTTGGATGCGTTGCTTCTTGTCCATGCCGAAGGTAGTGCCCATCAGTGAGTCGTAATCATAGTTTTTGACGTCGAGCAGACCACGGTCAGAGTTCAGGAACTTGCCTACGTCGCAGGAGTAGTACATCATGGTGCTGTCTTTCAGAGAGGCGATCGCCATTTCTTTGATGTCCTCTATAGGGAGGTTGACATATGTCCAGTTCTTGCCGTCGTAGCGGTGGCGGTCGTAGTCTATTTCATAACATTTGTAGTACTCGCGGCTGGGGTCGTTCATCAGCATTACGTAGTTGTCTATCAGGTTCTCGTCACCGTATTTCTTCAGGAAAGAAAGCGGAGTGTAAGTAGCGGTTTCTACAGGTTCGCCTTTGGCGTTGTATTGCGTCCATGTGAATTCTGTGGGAGGTACACCCAAGTTCAGGACAAGCATGCGGTAGATGGTACTCAACATTTCTGTTTTTGCTTTCTCCATGGCGGCAGGCTTGGCGTTTTTCGATGCCATGTCACGGAGCTGCAAACCCTGTTCGCGAAGTTTCAGAGCGATCAGACTCGCCATGCGGACGGTGTTTTCGCTGCTGTTCGTTTCGGGCATCACGTCTTTGGGGACGAGACCGTATTTGCTTACGATGTCCGCCACTCCGGTGAATGTACCGCCGTCGCTCAACGGATTGCGGAACAGCCATTCCACCATTTTATCGTTCATCGGCTTGTCGCTGGTATCGATGATGCCTTGCAGGAACAGATTAGCCTTTTCCAGCTGATCGAAAAAGAAAGGATAGGTTTGCGAGAATTCGAAAGAACCCAGATTATATTTGTCGATGGCTTTGGCACGCATTACGTTCAGACCGGTGAAGAGCCAGCAACGTCCGGACGATTTCTGGTCGGTGATACCCTTGGAGTTCACTTTGACAGAAAAATGCGTGTCCATCCCCTTCATGTTGTCCTGATTCAGGGCAAGCTTACGGATGTCGTTGTTGCTGATGGCGTTCCGGATAGCCTTGTCGGTAGAAGTGCCTTGATAACTCTGTTTGATTTGCTGCATCATGTCAGCGCTGATGCCGCCTTTCGCGTCCTGTGCCTGTGCAGAATAGTAAAGGGCACAGCAAACAAAAACTGATAAAATTCGTTTATTCATTATAGATCGTTTATTAATTAACTTTGCCTGTATGCTAATAGTAATCCGTATGCAATTCCGTTTTACATACTATTAATTGGCAAAAATACGATTCTTTTTTAGATTTATTATCTATGAGAATGAAAACTAATCGAAATAAAATAGTTTCCTTTGCAGCGGATTTCAAGAAAGAATATGAAGAGATATACAATAGGTATATTGATGATGTTTCTATTCATCAATATTTCGTTGGCCCAAACAGCTGACACGGCAGTAAAAAGCGATGAACTGCAAATGACTACAACTTCTGTCAACGAAGTCGTTTCTACAAATAGTGAAGTAAGTCTGACAAACAACGAAGTTGTTACGGCTCATGAAGAATCTTATTCAACAGATGGGGAGATTGCCCCGACAGACTCCACTCCCACCCTTTCCAAAAAAGAATTGCGACGTCAGCGGGTAGCGAAACGTAATTTACACTACAATATATTAGGTGGTCCCAGCTATACTCCGGATTTCGGATTTCTGATCGGCGGTAGCGCCTTGATGACTTTCCGTATGAACCCGAGTGACACTACCCAGCAGCGTTCGGTTGTTCCGATGGCTATCGCCCTGATGTTCGAAGGAGGTCTGAACCTGTTCACCAAGCCACAGCTTTTCTTTAAAGGCGACCGTTTCCGTATTTTCGGCGTCTTTGCTTATAAGAACACACTGGAAAACTTCTACGGCATCGGATACAGCACCAACAAGGACTATCCGCGCGGTGAAGACACCAGCGAATACCGTTATAGCGGTGTCCAGGTGAATCCTTGGTTCCTGTTCCGTTTGGGGAAAAGTAACTTCTTTGCCGGTCCGCAGATCGACTTCAATTATGACAAGATCACTAAACCTGCCGCAGGGATGATAGAGCAACCATCGTACATTGCTGCCGGTGGCACGGAGCACGGCTACTCCAATCTCAGTTCCGGAGTCGGTTTCCTGCTGACGTATGACACCCGTGACATTCCCGCCAATGCTTATCGGGGGACCTACCTGGATTTTCGTGGAATGATGTACAACAAAGCCTTCGGAAGCGACGATAACTTCTACCGTCTGGAGATAGACTACCGCCAATACAAGACCCTCGGACGACGCAGAGTCTTGGCATGGACGGTGCAGACAAAGAATGTATTCGGCGATGTTCCGTTGACCAAATACGCACTCAGCGGTACCCCCTTCGATCTTCGCGGTTACTATATGGGACAGTTTCGCGACAAGTCCTCACATGTGGTGATGGCAGAATACCGCCAGATGATCAATACAGATAAAAGTAATTGGGTGAAGAAGATGTTGAGCCATGTAGGATATGTAGCGTGGGGAGGATGCGGATTCATGGGTCCTACTCCGGGCAAGATTGAAGGCGTACTTCCTAATCTGGGACTTGGCTTACGTATTGAAGTTCAGCCTCGTATGAACGTCCGTCTTGACTTCGGAAGAGATATGGTGAACAAGCAGAATTTGTTCTATTTCAACATGACGGAAGCATTCTAAAAACAGCATTTGCACACTATTTACGGGAAAAATTGCAAAATTGACCGCATAGTGTATCAATAAATGAAATTAATCCTTATATTTGCGCTTGCTATAACACAGCAAAAGCAGATAATAGGGTTAATTTATGAAACAGAAAAAATGCCTCTTCGGAGGATTACTATGTTTGTTTGCCTCCATCGGAAGCGTAGCTGCGCAGGAGGTAAGCGACTATTCGAAACTTCAACCAAGTGATTATTCCAGCATTACACTCCCACCGCTGGATCTTCTTTTCGAGAACGCAAAAAGCGCTCCGACCTATGAATTAGCTACAGTAAAAGAACAAATTGAACGGAAGCTTCTGGCAAAAGAGAAGCGTGCCTTCTTAGGCTTTTTCAGTTTACGGGGCAGCTACCAGTATGGTATGTTCGGCAACGAGTCTACTTATACAGATGTAGCGATTGCACCTTACCTGACCTATGCAACACAGGCACAGAACGGATATACAGTAGGTGCAGGAGTCAACATTCCTTTGGACGGTCTCTTTGACTTGACAGCGCGGGTAAAACGCCAAAAACTGAATGTACGTACCGCCCAACTTGAAAGAGAAGTTAAGTTTGAGGAAATGAAAAAGGAAATTATCCTTCTATACGCAACTGCGACCTCCCAATTAAACATTCTTAAACTTAATGCCGAAGCCCTCATGCTTGCTAATGTACAATATAGTATAGCTGAAAAGGATTTCTCGAATGGAGCTATTGATTCGGGAACTTTATCATCTGAAAAATCTCGCCAATCAGACGCACAAGAGAAATTCGAAAACAGCAAATTCGAGCTAAGCAAGAGTTTAATGATACTTGAATTAGTCACCCACACTCCCATTTTAAGAAACAAATAAACATACATCTATGGAATACATCCTTTATATCAGCAGATTCCTATATCGTATCCGTTGGTGGTTACTTATTGGAACAGCCATTATAACATTTGCTGTTTACTATTTTGGGAAACGCATGATAGGCAAAACATATAACGTAGAGGCAACCCTCTACACTGGTGCTGCTTCCGGCTACAATCTAGAAGGTGGAAATAACAAAGTGGATTGGGCGACAACTCAGAACGCTATGGATAACCTAATGAACATTATCAAGGCTGAAAGTACACTCAAACGGGTATCTATGCGATTATATGCCCGAAGTCTGATCAAAGGTAATCCAAAAGAAGACAATGAATTCATCAAAGCCAGCAATTACAACAGAATATACGAACACCTAAAGAACAGTCCGAACGGGAAAGAAATACTGTCATTAATAGATAAAAACAGCGAAGATAAAACGGTAGCCAACTTTTTCAACTACTTGAGACCGACCCAGGCGAACTATCTCTATGGAGTATTCTATTATAATTTGCCCTATTACTCTTATAATGATCTCAAAGCAATCAGAGTAGCGCGTAAAGGTGCCAGCGATCTGATTGAAATAAGTTATACGGCAAGTGATCCGGGTATCGCCTATAATACCATCGACATCCTGACCAAAGAATTTGTAAACGAATACAGTGCAATCCGCTATGGTGAAACAGATAAAGTTATCGAATATTTTAAAAGCGAACTTCAACGCATCGGAAAGGAACTTCGGCTTAAAGAAGACTCACTAACGCAATATAACGTAGAAAAACGTGTTATTAATTATTACGATGAGACCAAAGAAATCGCTGCCATCAACAAAGAGTTTGAGTTACGTGAACAAAACGTATTGATTGCATACAACAGCGCCAAAGCAATGTTAAACGAACTAGAAAAGCAAATGGGCAGCAATGCCAAACATGTAATCAACAATCTTCAGTTCTTGGATAAACTAAATGAAGCCGCTTCGCTTACAGGAAAAATCTCAGAAATGGAAACAATTTCAAGTGATCATCAGAATCAAGAAGCCTCATTACAGGAATATAAGAATCGCTTAAATCAAACACGCAAGGAGCTTTCCGAGCTTTCAAATAAATATGTAGAGAACAAATATACCAAAGAAGGAATAGCTAAAGAGAACATCATAGAACAGTGGCTTGAAGTAACCATGCAATACGAAAAAGCCAAATCAGACTTACAAATTATACAGCAAAGCCGTATAGACCTCAACGAGAAATACAGACAGTTTGCACCAGTAGGTTCCACTATCAAACGTCAAGAGCGTAACATAACTTTTATAGAGCAAAATTACTTGTCTGTATTGAAAAGCTATAATGATGCCCTCATGCGTAGAAAAAATCTGGAAATGACCTCCGCTGCATTAAAAGTATTAAATGCTCCGGCATATCCGATCAGTGCCATGCCCACTCCTTTAAAAAAAATGGTGATGGCAGCGTGTGCCGGTACCTTCCTATTTATTTTGGGGTTCTTCTTAATTCTTGAATTATTAGACCGTACTCTACGCGATTCTATTCGTACACGTCGTTTGATTGGACTTCCGATGTTAGGCGCCTTTCCAAAAGACTCTATTTTAGAGTATCACAATTATGTTGAAGAATCAAAAAGTGTAGCTACAAAACAGTTAAGCAATAGTATCCTTCGTTTCTGTCAGCAAAAGAAAGAAGGATTGCCCTACATTATCAATTTCATTAGCACAGAAGGCGGGGAAGGCAAAAGTTATGTGATCGAAGCCCTAAAAAAATACTGGAACAGTATCGGACTTAAAACAAAAGTAATAACATGGAAGTCAGACTTCAGAATTGATTCACGAGAATACAACCTGGCCAAAAGCATTACCGATCTATACACATCAGAGGAAGAAGACATTCTCATCGTTGAATATCCCAATCTGCGGGAAGCTAGCATATCGCTGGAATTACTACAAGAAGCTAATCTAAATATACTCGTAGCCCGTGCTGACCGTGGTTGGAAAGAGACCGATAAGCTTTTGTCAGAAAAGCTAAGTCAACAAGTAGGTAAAACTCCACTTTATGTTTACTTGACACACGCATCCCGCAATGTGGTTGAAGACTACACTGGTATGCTTCCACCATATACACTTTGGAGGAAAATAGTATACCGACTGTCACAATTAGCATTGACAGAAAGTATATTTACGTTCACAAAAAGAAAGAAGCAGCCGGCAACATCAGGAGATGAAGATGACGAATGATAAAGGAAAATACAGTCAATACTTAACAGTAGCCGGTAACTATTTTGCCAATAAAGGATGGGTACATTTACTATTGGCAGGAGGATTGTATATATTATACAAAATGTTCTTTCGTACTTCCCTTCCTTTCTTTCTGACGATTAGTTCATTGCCTTTAATGACAGTTATTCTCTTATTGATTATCAAATATTCAAAGCAAAGTTTCTATACACTTTTCATTCTCCAATTCCTGCTGGCAGCAGCTTATGCAGTGACAGACATACCATTGGGAGTAGCAACATTAATGTGTACATTGTTTGCCGTTGTTTTGCTCTTTGCGTACGGAATGCATGAAAAAATTGACTGGTCGGAAAGTCGTAATGGTATGCTTATGCTTTTTCTGATATGGGGAGTTTATTGCATATTAGAGATAGCTAATCCGAACAATGTTCAGGCAGCATGGAATATCTCCATCACCCATTATCTCATATATCCTATTGTATGTGCTGTCATCGTACCGTTAGCAATCCGTAACATCAAGGGGATTCAGTGGCTTCTAATCATATGGTCTCTTTTCATCCTCTTGGCAGCAGCCAAAGGATATTGGCAGAAAAACTGTGGTTTTAATGAACGTGAGCAGTATTTTTTATACGTTTTGGGAGGAGCAAAAACTCATATTATTTGGTCCGGTATTCGTTATTTCTCATTCTTCAGTGATGCAGCGAACTTCGGCGTACACATGGCTATGGGTATTTCACTTTTTGGAATTTCACTTTTTTATATAAAAGGCGTATGGCTGAAAATCTATTTTATACTTGTCATTATTGCCGCCATTTACGGAATGGGAATTTCTGGAACACGGGCTGCGATAGCTCTGCCTATCGGTGCTTTAGGGAGTTTCATTATTCTTTCACGCAATCGCAAAGCATGTATTACAGGTATTTCAGTTCTTGCCTTGTTATTCTTGTTTTTCGTATGTACCAATATAGGAGATGACAATCAATATATCCGCAAGATGCGTTCTGCATTTCATCCTAGCCAAGACGCTTCCTATCAATTACGTGTAGACAATCGAAAGAAAATGAGAGAATTGATGATTCACAAGCCTTTCGGATATGGGATAGGGTTGTCCAAAGGCGACCGTTTCTATCCCAAAGAACGTATGCCCTATCCACCGGATTCCTGGTTAGTCTCAGTATGGGTAGAAACCGGAATCATCGGTCTAGTTCTCTACCTGGCTGTTCACGGAGTCCTTTTTGCATGGTGCGGATGGATACTGATGTTCAAGATCATGAACAAACGCCTGCGAGGCTTACTTACTGCCTGGCTCTGTACCGCTGCCGGATTCTATCTGGCAGCCTATGCCAACGACGTGATGCAATATCCCAACTCCATCCCCATATACACAGCCTTTGCCCTCTGCTTCGCAGGACCGTACATTGACAAGCGGATGCAGCAAAGTAAAGAAACAGAACTGAAAAACGAACAATAGATTATGATGAACGAACCTCAAGTCTCCTTTATCACAGTTTGCTACAACGGCTTTAAAGACACTTGCGAATTAATAGAATCGCTGCAAACACATGTACATTCCGTGAGCTATGAAATCATCGTCGTAGACAATGCTTCGCGCGAAGACGAAGCGACTAAAATCAAAGAGCTATATTCCGATATAGTCACCCTGCGGAGCGAGTCGAACCTAGGCTTCTCCGGCGGAAACAATCTGGGAATCAGAGTAGCCAAAGGAGCCTATATCTTTCTGATAAACAATGACACTTATGTTGAATCAGACGGATTCCACTACCTGACAGAGCGGCTGGAAAGTCAGAAAAACATCGGAGCCGTCTCTCCGAAGATACGCTTTGCCTTTCCTCCGCAAAACATACAGTTTGCCGGATTCACCCCCCTGTCGGCAATCACTATACGCAACGAAATGACAGGTTTCGGCTGTCCGGACGACGGCACGTTCGACACCCCGCACACGACCCCCTACCTGCATGGGGCGGCACTCATGGTAAAACGTGAAGTCATTGAGAAAGTAGGAGAAATGCCGGAAATATTCTTCCTGTATTATGAAGAAATGGACTGGTGTACACAGATGACAAATGCCGGTTACGAACTATGGTATGAGCCTCGTTGCACCGTCTTCCACAAAGAAAGCCAGAGCACCGGACAGTTCAGCAAGCTACGTACCTTCTACATGACGCGCAACCGTTTGCTCTACACCCGCCGCAACCGGAAAGGTGCCCAGCGGCTGCTCTCCATTCTTTATCAATCTACCATAGCTGCCGGAAAAAACAGTCTTCAGTTTGCCCTGAAAGGTCGTTTCGATTTATTTGCCACAGTATGGAAAGGTGTTGTCAGAAGCTTTTCTGTCACCTCTCCTATCCGATAACCCCTAAAAATGAAAGACCATGTATACCTTTATTGACTGGATTCTCTTTATTCTCCTGGCACTTTGTGTCGGTTATCTGCTGTTCTACGCCATTGCTTCCAAATTCTATCGTCCGCGAAAACTTTCCGAAGCACGTATCCAGCGTCGTTTTCTTGTACTCTTCCCTGCATACAAGGAAGACAGGGTGATCGTCTCCACTATCCGTAGTTTCCTCAAGCAGGAATACCCCAAAGAAATGTACGACGTTCTTGTCATCTCCGATCAGATGCAGCCGGACACGAATGCTGCCCTACAAGCACTCCCCATCTGTTTGCAAGTAGCCGGCTATACCAACAGTTCCAAAGCCAAAGCCCTTACGCTGGCCATGAACGTCACTGCCAACGAATCTTATGACGTAATAGTGGTCATGGATGCCGACAATGTAACGACACCCAATTTCCTCGCAGAAATCAACCGTGCTTTTGACTCCGGCCTGCATGCTGTACAAGCCCACCGCACAGGAAAAAACATGAATACAGACATCGCTGTTCTGGATGCGATCAGCGAAGAAATAAACAACGGATTCTTCCGCAGCGGGCACAACGCGATAGGATTGTCAGCCGGATTAGCCGGTTCCGGAATGGCATTCGACGTTCATTGGTTCCGCCGAAATGTAGGACATCTGCAAACATCGGGCGAAGACAAGGAGCTGGAAGCCCTGCTGCTAAAACAACGCATTCATATCGAGTATCTGGAACAACTGCCCGTATACGATGAAAAGACACAGAAAAAAGAAGGTATCAAAAATCAGCGTAAACGATGGATTGCAGCACAATACGGTGCATTGCGGGCTTCCTTGCCCGATTTCCCGAAAGCACTGATTCAGGGAAATATCGACTACTGCGACAAGATTCTTCAATGGATGCTGCCTCCCCGTCTGATACAACTGGCGGGAGTTTTCGGTTTCACTTTACTCTTTACCGCAACCGGCTTACTAATGAGTCTGCAAAGCGGAGGAAACGAATGGTATACGGCCATCAAATGGTGGATACTGTCAGCCGCCCAAGTTGCCGCCATGATCATACCTGTGCCGGGAAAGTTGCTGGACCGGAAATTAGGAAAAGCAATCCTGCAAATTCCGGCACTGGCACTGGCAATGATAGCCAATATGTTCCGACTGAAAGGAGCAAACAAAAAGTTTATTCATACTGAGCACGGAGAAGAATAAGGCCTTCGTCAAGCCCACTCCTCCTCCGCATCAAAGCACGGACAAGCCTTCACCCATTCCTCCGGTTCGATCTCCCCGTTCCCGTTCAGATCAGGACTCAGATCACGATGCCCGCACACCCGGCAACCGGGATAGTCACGCAGCAACGTAAGCACAAGCACATGCATCGAGTGTACCTGCCATTCGGTACGGGTGTCGGCAGGCCGCCCGTGACAGTCAAGTCCGCCCTCATAGCAAATGCCGATACTTGTCCGGTTGAATCCTTTCGCATGAGCTCCTATCCGTTCAATGGGGCGGGTAGTCTTGATGTCGCCATTTTTCCGGATATAAAAGTGGTAGCCGATCCCGTTAAATCCCCGCCGGCGGTGACACACTTCAAGGTCTGTTTCCGTGAAATCCCTGTCCGCCCTAGAGGCGGAACAGTGGATCACAATCAGGTCAATCTTCCTCATCGACCTGCCCTTTCGTTCGTTTTCCTTTTCTCTTCCTGCGGAAGAAAAGCAGGATTTCCAATGCAATCTCCAAAATCTTGTCAATCATAACTTTTTATTTTTACAGGTTATTCATTTACAGGTATCACGCATTAATGATGCTGATATACTTACCGGACTAAACGGTAGGATCGGGAGCTTCCTCTTCCCCTCCATCGCCACCGGAGCCGCTGCCGCCGCCACTACCGGAGCCTCCGCCATCCCCGTTGCCTCCCGAAGCCGGCGCATTCTTGGAGATGAGTTCGAAGACCATGTTATTGTCCCCGCCACGTGTGGTGGCCGTGCTGTCGTTGGCAAGCCGCAGAGAATTATCGACCTTGAAACGAAGGTTGACACGAGTAATATTCCTCACCGTACAGTCCTTTTCCTGTTCCACGCCGGGACAAGTAAGCGTGGTATAGAAAATCCCCAAGCCGTCAACCTTCACCTTATTCCCCGCTACGAGCACCTTCTTCATCGAGCGGACAAAGGATTGCATCACGTGCTCCACATCCTCCACCGAAAGCGAACCGATCGACTCGATCTCACGCGCCAGCGACCCGATAGAATAAAGTTTCGATTCCCCCGGCTTGGGTTTGAGCACATACACCATCGGCGATTTGTCATCACCAATCTTTTTTCTGCGCTGATAGCGCACCACAGACACTGTTGCCATACTGAATTTGTATTAAAGAAAAGAAGGACATTCTCCCTTTCTGTTGGTGAAACAAAGATACGGCAGCGCACCGGCGACTTCCCGGATTATGACGGATTGCGCCGGACTATGACGGGATAAAACGGATTAAGACGGATAAAAGCAGAATAAAGTGAATCAGAAACTGATTGAAAGCATACTAAAAGCGAATACAAAGTAACCATAAAGCAGATAAAAGCTGAAAAGCTCCCAACCAACCCCGAATACCGGATCAGTTCGAAAACCCGGTTGTTTTCAGATTATTTTTTGTACGGAAATGAACTAAATTATAAATTGAGGATTAGGCACGGATTACACGGATTTCACGGTTTTAGTGCTATGATTACGTAAAACAACCGTGTTAATCCGTGTAATCCGTGCCTAAATATATTCTTTTCGGTATAGTATGGAGCTCAAACAGGGTTTTCGGACTGACCCCGAATACCCCCCCCCAAAAAAAAGATAAGCAGACAACGTGAATAACAGCTAAACAATACAAACATAAAAGCGACACTTTCATGAGCAACAAATTTGCTAAATCCAGTAAAAAACAGTAACTTTATACCCATTGCAACACCCTACAATTAAATCAAAAATGAAAGCAAATACAGATACCCTGCAAAAACAGGAAGAAGAAAAATCCTTCCAATACCGCAGCTACGGAAAAGGAGAACTCGCCATGCTATATATCCCCAACGTCCAGCAACAAAGCGCAGTAGACCGCTTCAACGAATGGATCGAAGCCGCACCCGGACTAAAAGAACGCCTGCTATCCACCGGCATGAATCCCCGAAGCAGACACTACACACCCGCACAAGTACGACTGATCGTAGAGGTGCTGCAGGAACCTTGAAGATAAGTATGGGGCCGACTTTTTAGTCAGCCCCTTCAAACAGCTCCTTCTCCGGCAACCAGCACGAGCTGTCACTGACAGTGTTTCTGACCCGTTGTTCCGGTGGGACGGACGGGTCTTGGGACTCTTCGCAGGGGAGGTAACGTCCGCTGACGGGATCGTAGACAAAAGTAGCCACACCACCCGCTCCGAGGTGTTTGAACTTCACTTTTTCGACATAGACACGTGTCACTCCGACCTCCTTGTCACGCTCCACTACCAAGCCATAATCCGCCTTGTTGAAGAAATCGGCAGACCCGTTTACGTCGTACATTTCCGGACGCGGAGTATGGTTCGTCACCGGATTGCGGTTCATCTTTCGGGGGTGCGCCACAAGAATCACCAGACAGTTATATTGCGTGGCAAACTCCGTAAACAGATTCAGAAAATTGGAAAGATACTGCGTTTCCGATTGCCCCGGCGCGGGGGTATGCTCGAAACGGTTGACCGGGTCGAAGACGAAGATGCGGCATCCCCGACGTAGGACAAGCTCACGGGCTTTGGCAAGCACCCGTTCCGGAGTGGCGCTGCCTTTGAGGGCGATGTGACAGACGTTTTCGGCAAGAAACTCTTCCGAACGGAGCAGAAGCCCTTCCGTCATGCCGCAACCATTTTGAAAACGGCGTCCGGTCAGTTTCTCGACCAGCTTGCGGAGATGGTAGACGATAGGATTATTCTCCGGACTGAAAAACGCGATCTTCCACTGATGGCGCATACAGAGGCGCAACACCAGTTCGTCCAGCCATTCCGATTTTCCGGCCCCCGGTATGCCCGTAACGATGACCAGCCGCCTACGTTCGTACGTACAAATCTTATCCATCTCCTCCCAGCCCGTCTCCGCACCGGGACCGAAGCCGTTGTCGAACAATGCCCGCAGGTCTTCGTGCAGATCGGCGGCAGTGAAGATGCCTTCAAGAGGGATTTCTTCCGCCTGCTCGATGGCGATACGAAGGCTGTCGATCCCATATTTGACAAGATGTTCATTGGCATCCTTGCAGCCCGGTCCGTAGACGGCCACACGGCAGCGTTCGGCACCCAGACGGTTGACCAGTTCGTCACGCAGTTTGAGCCCGGCAGAGTCGGCGTCAACGGCTATGATGATGTCTTTCAGATTCTCGAAGTGCGACTCCATGAAGCGGTCGAGCCACGAAAGGTTCGCATTTGCTCCGGCAGGTACGGAGATCACGCTTTTGAATCCGGCGGCAAGGGAGGAAGCGGCATCCAGTTCGCCTTCGTGGATGATACAGGTGTCCTGTCCCAGCACGGAATCGATATTGTAGGGAATCAGTTCGGCTCCCTGCACCATCTTGAAATTTTTGGCACCGCTACGGAATTTGGTGTTGACGAGTTTCCCGTCCTCAAAATAGTTGAAACAGACGCACCGCTCTTTCGCTCCGGATTGCGACATGAACTCTTCCTGCTCCGTGATGCGCAGACCGGCGATGACGGACTGCGGAATACAACGCGTCTCTACCAGCCAACGCTCCGTAGCTTCGGAAAGCGTCGTCTTCGAAGCGTCGAACACCGGACGGCGGAAGTGCTGGGGAACGGCAGATGCCGCACGACGTTTACGGGCAGCCTGTCGCTCGGCTTTCTCACGCTCTTCGGCATCGTCGGGGACGTAGAAGTCGGCTCCGCAATGGTAGCAATGGCAATGCCCTGTGTCGATATTGACCCGCAGCGAACGGTCACGCTTGTTGTGCCTCGTCGGGAGGCATTGCTCGCAGATGGTTTTAACGACACCGCTGGTATGTCTGCGGACATCGACATGATAATTAGCAAAATTTCTCATATTTCTTGTTTTTATTCTCCCCTTCCGAAAAGGAGATTTTAAGTTTGTATTAATAATTTTTCTATCAGTTCCCAATGCAGGCGGAAAGCTGAGCATCAATGGGCAGCGAGCTGAACATGAACGAGCAGCGAGCCGAGCATGAACGAGCAGCGAGCCGAGCATGAACGAGCAGCGAGCCGAGCATGAACGAGCAGCGAGCCGAAAGGCAACGCTCACGTAGCCGGATGTCGGAGAAATCCGGAGCTAATTTCCCCACTTCCAATGCACTTCATCCCACACGGCAGACCTGTCCGGTCTTGGAGGCGCATCCTTCGGAATCGGATGCCCAAGATACGTCCGTTGCCCGCCAATGAGTTGTTCAAAGCGATACAGTTCTTCCTCAGCCGATTGCCGGCAACTGCCGAGCAGCCTTTTCTTCAGCTCCTGGGCCGGACGTCCGCCCGGAGAGAGGTAATTGCCGAAATACAGTTTCACATCCCTCAAAAACAGCAAGCCATCTTCCCTGCCAAAGCGTCGGATATGCTCTTTAAAGGCAGCGATCACCTCCTCCTGCCGTTCCACGAAAAGTTTGCCCATACAGGAGTGCATAGCCATCGACTCCATGTAACTTTCCGATTCGGCCATCTGATCCACCAGCATCTCCCACGGAAGAACCGGCTGCAGGGGCAACTGTCCCCTATCCTCCGGTGGAGTAACAATCTGAAGTCCGTCAGAAGCGGCGGCGGCAGAGTGCTCTTTCTCTGTCTTTTCTTCGTTACTACTGTTGTTGTCTTTGACAACAGTAGTAACTCTTCTCTCCTCTTCTCTACTCTTCTGGTTTTGATTCGGTTTTCCGCCTTTATCCATCGGTGTTTCCGGTGTGCTTTCCATGCGTTTCGGACGACCTCCTTTTTTGCCGTTTGCCACATTAATCATCCGTCTTTCTTCGAGCTTTGCCATCACCCTGTCCAGATAAGGCGAACGGAACATCTGCCGTTCTTCATCAAGCACAAAAAGGTCGAACTCACGGAGAACCCTTTGCAACACATCGGCATCCAAGTCATACATCCGCGCAAAAGCCCCCATACAAAGCGGACAACAGGATGCTTCATAATTGTCCGCTTTACGCAAATGCGTAAGAAGCATCATATAGATTCCGAGCGATTGCGCAGCGTCAAGTTCCATCATCATCCTGACAATATTGTCATTACTCAAAAAATTTACCTCTAAATTAAAATACTGATCTTTCTTCATATCTTATAATTAATTGACTGTGATTCAGGATGTCCCGAATTCGTTCTGCAAAGGTCTGAATACTTTTTTGAAAAACTACTTGCAGAACTGCAAACGATGTTTGACATTTTTCTATGAACTTTGCGGCATAATTAGTAAAAAGAAAGAAATTATGAAAGGATACGAAAGAGCGACCAAGGAAGAAATTAACGACCGGCTGCGTATTGAAGAGAACTGTCATGCACAAATAGAACGAATCATCCATTTGCGCCATCTATGTAATCTGAACCTTGAAGAGGCGGCAGATGTAACCAATCTCAGTATTTCCACCCTGAGCCGGTACGAAAACGAAGTGACCAAATGCAGCGTACAAAGTTTCATAACGATATGCTACCACTATCAGAAGTACCTCTATAAGCAGCATATCCCCTTCGACAGGAGTCTGTTTCTCATAGATATGAATACGTTTGATAACTAATAGAGAAACAGAGAGATAAAACGGACACACAAAGAATGAAGGCACAACACCGAAAAAAAGCAAAAAAGATGAAAAGTATCATATCTTTTATTACCTTTGTATATGGCAAAAGCCCACCAAAAACAAAGAATCAAGCATGAACGACAATGAAATAGGCAATCCACCGGTAAAAGCATTAATCGTTTTCAGAGAGAATGGAGATACGGACAATCTTTTTGTCCCCATTTTATGCGATGCTATCAGGACGACGGGGATTGACGTACGATGTTCCACAAATGAGTTCTGGAACTCGGATACACCTTACGACATCATCCACTTCCAATGGCCCGAAGAGGTGACGGAAGGGAGTTGTGACGATCCGGACAGGATTTGCCGCCTGGAAGAGCGTATCGCTTTTTTCCGGTCCCGTGGGGCCCGGTTCGTGTATACGCGCCACAATGTCCGTCCGCATGATGCGGACGAGGTGACCGGCCGTGCTTATGACATCATCGAAGAACAAAGCGATGTGGTGGTGCACATGGGACGTTACAGTCGCGACGAATTTGCAGCCAGACATGCGGACAGCCGGAATGTCATCATTCCTCATCCTATTTATCAATACACGTACAAGGAGGACATCAGTATGGAACGTGCGCGCCAGTATCTTAATCTGCCGCAGGAGGCGTTTATCGTCACGTCGTTCGGAAAGTTCCGGAATCGTGAAGAGAGGCGGATGGTGACCGGAGCGTTCCGAAAATGGGATGAAGCAAAGAAGTTCCTGCTTGCTCCGCGACTGTACCCGTTTTCGAGATTCAACAGGTATGGCAGCAACTTCTTCAAACGCTGGACATCCCGGACAGGATATTACCTGCTTATACCCTTGCTCAACCGCCTGCGCAGAATGCACACCGGAACCAGAATGCACGCCGGAGCCAGCGACGAACCTATAGACAACTGCGACCTGCCTTACTACATGGCCGCTTCGGATGTAATATTCATTCAACGAAAAGATATTCTGAACTCTGCCAGTATACCTCTCGCCTTCCTTTTTCACAAAGTGGTCATAGGTCCCAATATCGGGAATATAGGAGAAATCCTCCAGGATACGGGCAACCCCGTCTTCCACCCCGACAACAAATTTGATATCATACGAGCACTGGAAGCGGCCCGTCAACTGTCCGCCCGAAGGAAGGGGGAAGACAACTATGCATATGCCATTGAAAACATGAACAGCGGAAAAATAGGAAAAGAATATGCGGAGCTTTACAGAAACCTGCCCAACCTCTCTCTTTAAACGATCTCAAAAACAAACAACAATAGAGTAGCCATACACAGTATTTATGGAAAATAAAGAAATAAAAGTCAGTGTCGTCATACCTGTCTATAACACCGAAAAATATGTTCGGGAGGCAGTAGAAAGCATTATGAATCAGACACTGCGGGAATTGGAGATCATCATCATCAATGACGGCTCCACGGATAACAGTCTGCAAGTTGCAGAAGAACTGGCTGCGGCAGACAGTCGGATACAGGTGTATTCGCAAACCAACCGGGGATTGTCAATGGCACGCAATGCCGGCATCACGCATGCCCACGGAAGATACATCTATTTCATGGATAGTGATGATCTGTTGGAAAAAGATGCAATGGAGTTGTGCTACAGCAAATGCGAAGAAAAAGAACTGGATTTCGTTTTCTTTGATGCCCAGAGCTTTTTTGAAGAGAATATTCGCAATGCTCCCGCACTAAATTACCAACGTACCGATAAGTTAGAAGACAAGGTTTATACAGGTCCCGAAGCTATCAACATACAATTGCAGCACAAAACGTACACCCCATCCGCCTGCCTGAACGTTATCCGCACAGCTTTTCTGGAAGAACGGCAGCTCCTCTTTTATCCGGACATTGTACACGAAGATCAGCTATTCACGACCTTACTTTATCTGCAAGCCCGAAGAACAAGCTGTATCCAACGATCGTTCTTTCACCGGCGCATACGTAAAAATTCAATTATGACATGCGATTTTTCACTCCAAAATTTAAAAGGATATCTCACTGTTGCTCAAGAGATAGTCAGATTCAAGCAACAAACCTCTGAATACGAAATCAGGAATACTATTGATTTATATCTGTCGCAAATGCTGAATGCTGTCATTTGGCAAGCCCATGTGCTCCCTTACCCGTACCGGCTTCGGCTGGCGTGGCGGTGTCTGTTTAGATACAAAAAACTCATATCTATAAGAAGCATCGGAGTCTTGTTATTCAAATCCATCATTCACAAGTAGACCAGAAAAGGATCATTCAGGCAATGGCAAACAATATTAAACATCAGTTATTTTCCGGAGTATTCTACACGGCACTAGCCAAATACAGCGGAATCATTATATCACTCGTCGTGGCAGGGATTCTTGCGCGGTTGCTCTCTCCGGATGACTTCGGAGTAGTGGCAATCGCTACGGTCATTATTGCATTTTTCAATCTCTTTACGGATATGGGAATATCGCCTGCTATCGTACAACATAAATCATTGACTAAAGAAGAACTGTCGGACATCTTCTCATTCACCGTATGGACAGGCATCGGAATCAGCATACTCTTTTTTGCCGCTTCCTGGCTGATCGCCGGTTACTACGGAAGCGGGATCTTACGGACGTTGTGCCAGCTCCTGTCCGTCAACCTGTTCTTCGCCTCTGCCAACATCGTGCCGGGAGCCTTGTTCTACCGCAACAAAGAGTTCAAGTTCATTGCTGTCCGAAGCTTTATCATCCAGATAGCCGGAGGCGCCGGAGCAATAACTGCCGCGCTTTGCGGAGCCGGCTTATATGCGCTGATCATCAATCCTATACTTTCCAGCATACTGATATTCGTTATTTCCTATCAACGCTATCCGCAACGGCTGCGTTTCACGTCAGGACTGAAAGTACTCCGAAAGATATTCTCCTATTCGGCCTATCAGTTCTTGTTTAACGTGATCAACTATTTCAGCCGCAATCTGGATAAACTGCTGATCGGTAAATATATGAGCCTGTCAGCGCTAGGATACTATGAAAAGTCCTACCGCTTGATGATGCTCCCTCTGCAGAATATTACACAAGTCATCACACCGGTAATGCACCCCATCTTCAGCGATTTCCAGAATGACAAGGAAAAGCTGGCAACATCCTACGAACGCATTGTCCGTTTTCTGTCATTCATCGGTCTGCCGCTCAGCGTACTGCTTTTCTTTACGGCGGAAGAAGTGACACTGATTATTTTCGGTGATCAATGGCTGCCTTCGGTTCCTGTATTCCGGATACTGTCACTTTCGGTCGGTATTCAGATCATACTCTCTTCTTCAGGTTCTATTTTTCAGGCAGCAGGTGATACAAGGAGCCTCTTTGTCTGCGGACTCTTTTCGTCCGTACTCAATGTGACCGGAATGCTGGCAGGGATATTCTATTTCGGCACACTGACAGCTGTAGCAACATGTATCGTGATAACTTTTACTATCAATTTCGTACAATGCTATTGGATGATGTACCGAGTAACTTTTCAAAGAAACGCATGGATATTTATCAGACAACTTCTTTCTCCACTCCTTGTCAGCCTACTAATAACGGCATTCCTCACGCCTGTATATTATATGATGGAAAATATGAATATTTTCGCAACACTTATTGCAAAAAGTTTCGTAAGTTTTATTATCTTTGGGACATATATGCAAGTAACACACACCTATGATATCACAGGCAAAGTGAAGACTCTTGCAAGAAATAGAAAGTTGGTACAAAAGAACAAACAATGAAAGGATTATTCCTCATATTCCATGGTTTCGAAGCATTCAACGGAATCAGTAAAAAGATACGTTATCAAGTAAAAGCCCTCAAAGAATGTGGACTAGAAATGCATACGTGTTGGCTAGACGATACGGACAACCATAAACGCCGTATGGTAGATGAATCGATAATCGCCGACTATGGTTTCGGGATCAAAGGAAAAATCCTAAAAAGAATCGAATTTGACAGTATCGTACATTATGTACAGAAAGAAAACATAGACTTCATCTATGTACGCTATGTCCATAATGCCAGCCCTTTCAGCATACGGCTGATGAAACTGCTAAAAAAGACCGGAGCACGTATAGTGATGGAAATCCCGACATATCCATACGACCAAGAATATAAGGGACTCCCATTCGTATACCAACGAATCCTATTTATAGACAAATGTTTCCGACAGCATCTGGCACGCTATGTTGACAAGATCGTCACTTTTTCGGACTATGACATTATTTGGAATCGCCCCACCATCCGCATCTCAAATGGAATTGATTTCAGCGAAATCCCTTTAAGAGGTCCAAAGAATGATACCGCACATTCTCTACAACTGATTGCCGTAGCGACAATGCACCCATGGCATGGTTTCGACAGAGTTATAGCCGGCATGGCAAATTACTATCGTACACATACGGACACTCATGATTATAAAGTATATCTCAATATCGTAGGCTTCGGGGTTCCCGAACTGGTGGACAGCTATAAAAAAGATGTAGCCAAACATCAGTTAGAGAAATATATCATCTTTCATAGTGCCTTATACGGCAAAGAACTGGATGCCGTGTTCGAGCAGTCGGACATGGGAATAGGCAGTCTGGCTCGCCATCGTAGCGGTATTGACAAAATCAAGACCTTAAAAAACCGTGAATATGCAGCAAGAGGCATTCCTTTTGTTTATTCAGAAACGGATGATGACTTTGAGCATCAACCATACATACTTAAGGCAGCACCGGACGATTCGCCCCTTGACATCGAAAAAGTAATTCGCTTTTATCAATCATTGAAAACAACGCCGCTCCAAATACGGATGTCTATAGAGCAATCACTTTCATGGAAAGCCCAGATGCAAATTGTTATTAATGAAACCTTTGAATGAAACTATATCACTATGAATATACAGCCACTGATCAATGCTGTCCGCTATAAATTGCGTTATGGCATTACTGTAGAATGGTACAATTTCTGGTACATGGCTCTCAGATGCCATCAGAAAATAACTCCGCAGGTAGCTTCCATTGATGAGACCATCCGGATAATCGTAGAAGACCAATGTTCCGTGAGCCGTTTCGGCGATGGTGAGATGCTGCTTACCAACCCGGACAAGGAAATAGGATTCCAAAAAGGAAATGTACTCTTGGCTCAGCGTCTCAAGGAAGTATTGACAAGCCATGAAGAAGGACATTTGGTTTGTATCTCCGATACTTTCGAAAACATCTATCGCTATAACCGCAAAGCACGCCGATTCTGGAGAACTCACTTCTTTCTGTATGGCAGCTGGTGGGACCGCTTGCTGTTGCCCGACAGGCTATACTACAATACATTCATCACCCGTCCCTACATGGACTTCGCTTCCAAAGAAGACTGCCCACGGTGGTTTCACCAGATGAAAGCTATCTGGAAAGACAGGGATGTCGTATTCATTGAAGGCGAAAAAAGCCGTTTGGGGGTAGGCAACGACCTCTTTGACAATGTAAAAAGCATCAGACGTATTCTTTGTCCGCCCCGTGACGCATTTGACCGCTACGAAGAAATACTGAATGAAGCGCAAAAACTCGAGAAAACCGCTCTCTTCCTCATTGCCTTAGGACCTACGGCTACTGTACTGGCTTACGATTTATTCAAGTCCGGTTATCAGGCAATTGACGCAGGGCACGTGGACGTAGAATATGAATGGTGGCGAATGGGAGCCAAACGGAAAGTAAAGCTGGAACGAAAATATGTAAACGAAGCCGCCAACGGAAAACAAGTGTCCGACGCCGGAGAATTTTATCGGAAACAAATCATTGCTAAAATCTATTAAATCATGAAGATAGCCTATTACCTGCCCTCACTACAGGCACCTGGCGGAATAGAACGGATAGTTACATTCAAAGCCAATTATTTTGCAGAACATTTTGAAGGATACGACATCACCATCATTACATCCGAACAAATGGGTAAAGCACCACACTTTCCATTATCCCCCAAAGTAAAGCATATCGACTTAGGAGTATCTTTCGACCTGCCCTACTCTCAATCCATAGTAAGTAAAGTGCTGAAGTATCCGTTCCGCTACTATCGGTTTAAACAACGACTATCGAATCTATTGAACGAACTGAAACCGGACATTACTATCTCAACCATGCGCCGGGAACTGAACTTTATCACTAAATTGAAAGACGGTAGCCTGAAAATCGGAGAGTTTCACGTCAGCCGCTACGCCTATGGCGCAGAAGCACTGAAACGTAAAAGCCCGATTGTCAACATGATAAAGAAAAGATGGGCAAACAGATTTGTCAAAAACCTGTCTAAACTGTCCAGAGTGATTATACTTACAAGTGAAGGGGCTAAAGACTGGCCGGAACTGACTAATATCAGCATCATCCCTAATCCTATTTCTACTCCTGTAGAAGGAAAACAAACAGATATTCTGTCACATAATGCTATTGCTGTAGGGCGATATGCGCCCCAAAAAGGATTTGATATGCTAATCCCCGCCTGGAGCATTGTCGCCCAAAGACATCCGGACTGGAAACTACATATTTATGGAGAAGGCGACCTGAAAGAGAAGTTCACCAAACTAATAGATGAACTACAACTAAATAATAATTGTCTGCTTCATCACACTGTATCGAATATAGCCGAAAAATACTGTATGAGTTCGATATTTGTCTTATCAAGCCGATACGAAGGGCTACCTCTGGTATTGGGCGAAGCAATGGCTTATGGAATTGCTCCGGTTGCCTTTGCCTGTCCATGCGGTCCGCGGGACATGATAACGAATGGAAAAAACGGGCTCTTGGTAGAAAACGGAAACATTGAACAATTGGCCAAGCAAATTTGCTATCTGATTGAGAACGAGAATATCCGCATAGAAATGGGTAGGCAGGCAAAAATCAGGGCCAAAGATTTTACTATGGAAGTAATCTCGCGACAATGGAAAAGTTTATTTGAAGAATTGATGGAATATGCACCTCAATAAAAGAAGAAAAGAATGACTATCATCTATTTATATCGCTCACTAGCGGCTTTTGGTGGCGTAGAAAGAATCTTTATCGACAAGGCTAATTATCTGGCAGAACATTACGGATACCACGTATACATTATTACTTGGGAGCAAGGGGGACATTCCATCGTTTACCCTTTATCACCCAAAGTGACCCATGTAGATTGGGGCATACTATTCTATCGCCAGTATCAATATGGGCTTTTCAAACGCATGTTCATGCAGTGGAAAATGGAAAAAGAGTTTTTTAAAAAACTCAGTAACTTCGTACATACAACTCAAGCCGACATAGTCATCGGAGCTAGTTGCGAATTCACAACTATGGCTGGTATGGATTTACTTCAAAGAAAAACGCATACCATACTGGAAACGCATAGCATGAGGACAAGTATTGAAAAAAACAATCCACCTGCCGGAAATCTATTGATGAGACGGGCATTCGAAAGAAGAGACAAGAAACTTCACCAGTATATCAAACATATGTCCGCCTTTGTAACACTGACTCACAACGATGCGAAAGACTGGTCCGACATAACACCGCAGGCAAGAATCATCCCCAATATGCTGCACCGGTATCCTGCAGAAATCAGTCCAGACAAGAAAACTCAAAAACGGATTATTACCGCAGGAAGACTGGTAGAGCAGAAAGGATATGACTTATTACTGGATGCCTGGAGTAAAGTACATCAGAAACACCCTGAGTGGATTCTTGATATATATGGAGAGGGTGAAGACAAAAACATGTTATTGGAGAAACGGAAAAATCTGGCACTGGAAAATTCCGTGTTATTTCATCCTCCCACTTCCGATATCTATCAAAAATACATGGATAGCGACTTTTATGTCATGAGTTCCCGATACGAAGGTTTTGGACTCGTTCTGGCAGAAGCAATGTCATGTGGTATACCCTGTGTCTCATTTGACTGTCCGCATGGTCCTTCGGATATCATAAAAGACCATGAAGACGGTCTACTAGTGGAGAAAGAAAATATCAAGGAACTTGCAGACAAAATCTGCTATCTGATTGAGAATGAAAATGTACGCATCAAGATGGGACACAAAGCCAGGGAAAACGTAAAACGCTTTCTGCCGGAAAATGTGATGCCACAATGGAAAAACTTATTCGAATCATTAACTTATTCTTCTAAATAACAGAACAACATATGGTAAAGTGGTATAAAACTTATCTGGAAGTATACGGGAAATCTTTTGATGAGATTTCTGACGATAGTATCCGCAAAGTCAAAAGACAACTCAAAGAACGTCAAAACGATTCTCCACTGGTATCGGTTGTACTCATTGCATACAATGAGGAACGTCATCTGGTAAGTTGTATCTGGTCACTCTCCGAGAATCATTGCCATTTCCCCATTGAAATAATAGCCGTTAACAACAATTCAACGGATAAAACGGAAGAAGTATTAAAATCATTGGGAGTTACCTATTATAACGAAACGAAGAAAGGTCCGGGATACGCCCGCCAATGCGGATTGGACCATGCAAAAGGAAAATATCATATTTGTATTGATGCAGATACTTTATATCCACCGCATTACATTGAAACGCATGTAAAATATCTAATGAATCCGAAGGTTGCATGTACATTCAGTTTATGGAGTTTTATGGTTGACGAAAGACATTCCCGATTCGGACTATGGTGCTACGAAGGCCTGCGCGATATATACCTCCGCTTACAAGCCATCCAGCGTCCTGAACTCTGTGTGCGAGGTATGGCTTTCAGTTTTAATACGGAAATAGGACGTCGGTTTGGATTTCGTACAGATATTATCCGCGGAGAAGACGGTTCGTTAGCATTAGCTATGAAACCGTATGGAAAAATCGTATTTATTACAAGTAGCAAAGCACGAGTGCTTACAAGTAATGGAACCCTAAATTCTGAAGGATCACTGATTGATAATATATGGATACGGGTAATCAAAGCACTGAAAGAAATCACCGGACTCTTTATCAAAAAGACGGCATACAAAGATAAAGACTCTAATCTCATCAAATAAGGTCTCATCAAAATCATTATGGATATGGCAAAATATATAGTAAATATCATCTTAGTAACAGCTTGTCTTTTCACCTATACTTCCTGTATAAGAAAAATGAATCTATACGATGAGAATAGAAATACAGGACAAGACAATAACGAAAAAGATACAGATTCTACTCCCGTCTATATGTATCCTTTCGACAAAGAAACAGCAAACGTTACAGCAGAAATCATTATCCACACAAAAAAAGAAATACAGACCAAAGATATTAATGTCGAAATCCCTCATTTAAAATACAATAAGACATGGATGTTGATGCTAACACAAGACGACTGCATGCAGGCTGCTTTTTGCCGTACGTGGGCTGCAATAAACGGTAAACCGATCTCAAGTTCAATACCTTATCCTACTCCAACTCCCACTGATCAGAATATGAAACACCAATTATATTTTGACATCAAACATTTGCAAAAAGGGGATCTTCCCCCTACTATTATTTCCGCCAACCAATCTTTGGGATGTACAGACGGAGCAGGAAATGAAGTTCGGTTTGCTATTACTACCACTCTTGCCCCTGAAGAAAAATGGATGGATGCTGAAACAAACGTACTGCCGGGGTTTACTGCAAACTATTATCGTTTTTATATGAAATCCGGACTTATATGGGATAACATACGAGAGATGTTGAACTATGGAACAGGCATTGCCCTCCATGATGTAATGACAAAGGATGCTAATGATCCAATACAAATATTGGAACATTTTGATATTGCCCAAAACATTATTGTAGAGAAACTCACAGGAAGGGGATGCAAATTTCTTGCTGAACCCAATGGAAATAAGACATACGTAACTGCTGCTCTTCAATGTCCGGAAATTCAAACGATGACCGCACAAGCAGGAGCAATTACCCTATATCCGTATCAAGTGTCTGAAACTTTACAAAAATCTCTGATAGAACGGGAGTTTAACGATTCACCAGCATATTTTAAACAACAGATTACTGACCTGCTAAAATTACCCAAAGAAGAACGTAAAGCAATCTGCATAGGTGTTCATGGTACGGACAACAATTGGATCGACTTTTTATTATGGTTAAATAGTAATTATGGTAAAGATGGGGATGATTCGTTATGGTTTCCAAGCCAGGAAGAATATTATGAATATAACTATTATCGTTTAAACAGCCATATTAGTATAGCACAAATAGACGCAAGTTCTTTCAAATTAACAGTAAATTTACCGGGAGAAAAGTTCTTCTACTATCCTTCTACCACTATCAATTTGTCGGGAATTAGCATGTATGACATTGTTTCCATCGAAGGAAATGATGCATTGACCGGACTATCTTATGCTGACTACAAAGACGGTATCATGCTCAATATCGACTGTCGGAAATACCTGTTTGAACACGCCGAGAATTTCGTAAAACGATATGAGGCCAATCCTTCCGATGCTTCCAACAAAGCAGACGCCCTCTACTTTGTAAACATACTGAAAGAATCGGCTAAAAAAGAGGCACTGAAAAAACGACTTCAATAAGTAAATCAACAAACATCTATTAAACGAGAATATAGCTATGAACGAAACCCTCATCCTCGAAATCATCTTCTGGTCCGCCCTGTTCATGGTGTTCTACACCTATCTGGGCTACGGTATCGTCCTCTACGCGCTCGTCAGGCTGAAAGAGCTTTTCGTGAAACCCGTGAAACGGGTGCTGCCACCGGACAGTGACCTGCCGGAAGTAACCCTCTTCATCACCGCCTTCAACGAAGAAGACGTGGTGGACGAAAAGATGGAGAACAGCCTCGCCCTGGACTACCCTGCGGACAAACTCCGCATCGTCTGGGTGACGGACGGAAGCGATGACGGCACAAACGACCGTCTCCAAACCCGCTGGAACGGAAAAGTAACCGTCTACTTCCAGCCGAAACGGCAGGGAAAGACAGCCGCCATGACACGAGGAATGACACTCGTCCGGACCCCGCTTGTCGTCTTTACGGACGCCAACACGATGGTCAACAGCGAGGCAATCCGTGAAATCGTACTGGCTTTTCAAAACCCGAAAGTGGGCTGCGTGGCAGGAGAAAAGCGTATAGCCGTACAGACGAAGGACGGAGCAGCCGCCGGAGGCGAAGGCATCTACTGGAAATACGAATCGACACTGAAAGCGCTCGACTCCCGTCTCTACTCAGCTGTAGGCGCTGCCGGAGAACTGTTTGCCGTCCGCCGCGAACTCTTCGAACCGATGGAACCGGATACGCTGCTCGACGACTTCATCCTCTCTCTCCGCATCGCCATGAAAGGATACACCATCGCCTACTGCACCAACGCCTACGCCATCGAAAGCGGATCGGCAAATATGGGTGAAGAGGAAAAACGGAAAGTGCGCATCGCTGCCGGAGGATTACAGTCGATCTGGCGTCTGCGCCCGTTGCTGAACCCTTTCCGTTACGGAATCCTTAGTTTTCAGTACACGTCGCACCGGGTATTGCGCTGGTCTGTCACTCCATTCCTGCTGTTTGTGCTGTTGCCGCTGAATATAGTCGTTTTACTGCTGGGCGGATCTCCCCTGTTTTATGGCACCCTGCTGGGGTTACAGATTCTTTTCTACGGAATGGGATACTGGGGATATTACCTCTCTACCAGACAAATAAAGAATAAAGTACTGTTTATTCCCTATTATTTCTTATTCATGAACGTGAATGTGCTCAAAGGAATCGGCTACCTGAAAAGAAAAAAAGGAAGCGGAGCGTGGGAAAAAGCAAAACGCGCGGAAAAATAAGAACAGAGAAACAAATCTTTTATTATCTTTGCATGAAACAGAATCTTATAAATCTAATCGGACAAGCATGAACAGAACATTACATGAGGCGGATAATGCGCAGAGGATACTGAAACTGACTGCCGACACCATGCTATTAGTCGATAGAAATGGCATTTGCATTGATATTGATATTCATAGCAATTTATGGTTTTTGCAAGAAGAGAGGCTCTTAGGAAAAAATATATTCGAATTAATGCCCGAACATACCCGGGAGAAGGTCTACAGCACCTTCGAAACCGTACTCCGGGAACAGCGCAGCATCAGCAAAAACTACAAGCTGGAACTGAAAGATGATACCTATTACTTCAAGTGTATCATGTATCCTTACGATGACAACGTGCTCTGCCAATATCGGGACATCACCCAGCGAAGCAACGTGAAACGCCAGCTGGAGCAGGTCAACAGGAACTTACGGGAGATACAGAAAGTGGCCCAGATCGGACAGTGGATGTACAACACATACGACAATGTATTCTATTATATGGGCTACACCGGAGTGTTGTGCGAAGAGTCCTCCCGAAGTATCTCTCTTGACAACTACCAGCAGCTTATTGTCGAAGAAGACCGCCTGAACTTCACCAACTGGTGCCGCAAAAACGAGGAAGGTCCCAACGAGGAGAGCATCAGCTACCGCGTCCGCGTTGCCGGAGAGATCTACTACATGCGTCTGCAGGCCTATCTGCGCGAAGAGCTGCCGAACGGTAGCTGCAACATCGAAGGGTACATCCAGAACATCACCTACATACAGCGTCACAGAAACGATATCAACACGCTGACACATGCCATCAACAACGCAAAGGAGAGTATCTTCGCCGCCAAAGAGGATGGCACGCTGATCTTCGCCAACCGCCAGTTCCTCCAGAATCATGGCATTCCAGAAAGTGAGGAGATCGGCAAACTGAAAATCTACGAAATAGCCGGGGACATGAAAACGGAGAATGACTGGCAGGAACGCTGCAAAGATATTCTTCACGGAGGAAGCAGAAGTTTCATCGCCCATCACCCCTCGCGGATAAGCAAAAACATACTGGCTTACGAAGGGATCATGTACAATGTCACCAACGACTCCGGAGAGGAAAGTTACTGGTCGTTCTCACACGACATCTCCGAACGGCTGCACTATGAAGCGCAAATCAAACGGCTCAACCTGATCATGGATACCACCATCGACAATCTTCCCGCCGGAATTGTCGTCAAGGAGGTCAACAATGATTTCAGATATATCTACCGCAACCGGGAATCGTACAACCGGGACCTGTGCGTCGGCGAAGCTATCGGCAAGAATGACTTCGACTACTATCCGCCCGAAGTGGCAGAAAAGAAAAGGGAGGAAGATGTACTGGTTGCCACTACCGGACAAGGACTCCACTGGACGATGGAAGGAAAAGACAAAAACGGAAACCAGCTCATTCTGGACAAGCGGAAGATACGGGTGGACGGGGACGAACTATCCTCTCCTATCATTGTCAGCATCGAATGGGACATCACGGAACTGGAAAAGATCAAACGGGAACTTCAGACATCCAAGGAGAAAGCTGAAATGTCCGACAAACTGAAATCTGCTTTCCTCGCCAATATGAGTCATGAGATACGTACTCCACTGAATGCCATCGTCGGCTTCTCGCATCTGATCGCCGAAAGTGAAAATACGGAAGAACGGCATACATTCTACGAGATTGTCGAGGCCAACAACGAACGTTTGCTGCAACTGATCAACGAGATTCTCGATCTTTCGAAAATCGAATCGGGCATTATTGAGTTCACCAGCGCACCGGTAAATATCCACAGCCTGTGTAAGGAAGTGTACGATGCCCACGTCTTCCGTACTCCACAAGGGGTGAAGCTAATCTACGAGCCATCCGAAAATGGTCTGGTGATAGAGACTGACAAGAACCGGGTGTTCCAGGTGTTCTCGAACCTGATAGGCAACGCGTTCAAATTCACAAAGGCGGGCAGCATCAGCTACGGATACAAGCTGGTGAACAAGCAGGTTGTTTTCCACGTGACTGACACCGGTACGGGCATCGAACCGGAGAAAATAGAACGTGTGTTCGAACGCTTTGCCAAACTGAACAACTACGCGCAGGGCACAGGACTGGGACTGTCTATCTGTAAAACAATCGTTGAACGGTTGGGTGGCGAAATCTCTGTTTCTTCGGTGGTAGGCAAAGGGACGACTTTCACTTTCACGCTGCCTTACGAATCGGATCAAGCATCCGGAGATAGGGAAGAACAGGAACGGAATGCGACGAATGCAAACGGAAATCCGAGTGATACGGCAGCCATGGGAACGTTCGCTGAAACGTCTGTCCAGGATGCTTCCGGCAGC
Organism: Bacteroides faecis; assembly: GCF_020091505.1. Lineage (NCBI taxonomy): Bacteria > Pseudomonadati > Bacteroidota > Bacteroidia > Bacteroidales > Bacteroidaceae > Bacteroides > Bacteroides faecis. The sequence continues at coordinate 4,569,862 of NZ_CP081916.1, forward strand.
GTGTCCGGAAATACAGAGGAAGGCTGTTCCGAAGGTAGTTCCGCTGATGCCTCTCCCAGCCAGCAAACGATTCTGATAGCAGAAGATGAGGACAGCAACTTTGATTTGCTGAAGGCCATTCTTGGAAGGAAGTACAGGCTGATACGTGCCCGGGATGGTATGGAAGCCGTCATGTCATACGACGAAGCGAAGCCGGACCTTATCCTGATGGACATCAAAATGCCCAATCTCGATGGTCTGGAGGCCACAAAGATTATTCGTGAGCTCTCTACCACTGTGCCCATCATCGCACAAAGTGCTTATGCCTACCAGCAGGATCAGATAGCTGCTATGGACGTCGGCTGCAATGACTTCATTGCCAAACCGATCTCGCAAGCGAAGCTCAAGGATATGATTAATAAATGGTTACCGTAAAATGAAAGCCTTCTATAGATTACTCTACTATCTGTCTATCCTGCTGACAAGTATTTTGGCTGGTTTCACATTAGCCGGAGCCTTTGCCGGAGATGCTTCACCGGACAGCTTTACGCTAATGCCTTTTATCGGATTGATTTTGCCGGTACTTTTGCTGGCTAATGTCGTCTCTGCGATCTATTGGACGGTCCGCTGGCGATGCTGGGTTTTCATTCCTTTCATCGCCATATTGGGAAACTGGGGATACCTGACTCGTGTTCTCCAGTCTCCGCTTTTTGATTCAGCTTCCCAACCGAATACTGAATCTTTGTCTCTGAAGAAAAACGAAAGAGGCACCGAATCAGCACTGACTATTGCCACCTATAACGTTAACAGCTTTAATCGCGAGCACACAGGTTTCTCATGCAAGGAAATCGCTGCTTACATGAAGGAGCTCGGGGTAGACATTTTCTGTTTTCAAGAGTTTGGGATCAATCATGAATTTGGTATTGACAGCCTTCGCACCGTTCTTTCCGGATGGCCGTATTACTATGTTCCTTCTTCTCCTGCCGGGGAGAATCTTTTACAACTGGCTGTGTTCAGCCGTTATCCTATCAAGGAGAAGCAGCTCGTCACCTACCCAAATTCCAACAACTGCAGCCTGTGGTGTGATATCGACATTAACGGCCAAACGATCCGTCTGTTCAACAATCATCTGCAGACTACGGAAGTCAGCCGCAACAAGCGCAAACTGGAAAAAGAACTTCGTGCGGACGATACCGACCGTGCGGAACGTGCCGCTCTCACCCTTGCCGATGGTCTGCACGAGAACTTCAAGAAACGTGCCGCACAAGCTGAACATATCAATCAATTGATTTCCGCTTCTCCCTATCCCACCCTGGTATGTGGTGACTTCAACTCTCTCCCTTCTTCATATGTATATCAAACGGTAAAAGGAGAAAAACTGAATGATGGTTTTCAGACCTGCGGACATGGGTATATGTACACTTTCCGATATTTCAAGCATCTGCTGAGAATCGACTATATCCTCCATTCGTCTGAGTTTCAAGGGGTGGATTACTTCTCTCCGGATTTGGAGTATAGTGATCATAATCCGGTGGTGATGAGGATGAGGTTATAAGCTTTACGCTGTATATCACTATATAGTAAGGCAACAAAAAAGCCGGTTAACTCATTATGAATTAACCGGCTCCCATTAAAATAAAATCCTTCTTTTTAACTTTAAAACTTGTATTAGAAAGTAACTTTTACTCCTAATTGCATAGACCATGCACTACCAATGGTATTGGTATATTGCCATGATGATCTTTCTTTAAAAGCTTCACGTGAATTAGCATTTATCTGGTAAGTCAAGGGTTCACCAACTTTGCTGGCAGTTTTTAATAACTGTACATTGTCATAACTCTTGAGACCACAAGATTGATATGCTCCCCATTTTGAATTAATCATATTTCCTACATTCAGCATATCAAGGCTAACCTGTATTCCATATTTACGCCCACCTAAAGTTGCATAAAAATCCTGAGCAATTTTAAAATCAAAGCGATTAATCCAAGGTGTTAAAGATCCATTACGTTCCACATATTTTCCCTTACGATCTTTAAGATAAGAATCATTGTTCACAAAATCCCAAAAATCTTTAGCTTGATCTACAGCAGAATAAGTAATAGCACCACTTTTATCTGTAATATCAACAAAGGTCATTTCATCCTGAGAGTTAGGCACGTATATTAAATCCGAATAATTGCCATCACCATTCATATCATTATAATATGTATAGGAATAACGTCCTGTATGATATCCTGAATAAAATAACGAGAACGTTGTCTTTAAGCATTTAGCATAATTAATTTCATAAGAAGCATTAGCAATAATACGATGAGGCGTAGAAAATAAAGAATAAGATACTCCAGGATCATTCAATGAATTTACTGCCACATTATTTTGCCATGCTGAATTAGGTGCTGACCCAGGATTTGCAGTCAGATCTTTAGCCATTGTATAAGTATAGCCGATAGACCCTGTAAAACCAAAATCGTATTTCTTTGTCAAAATAGCATTAAAAGAATATTGATATCCTTTATCTTCTCCATTAGAAAGTTTTACTACTACATTCTTACCATTAGTATAATCATTATACTCGTATTTTTTTGAAGCCCAATAAATACGATCCGGTTGTTCATTATACACACCCGTAGGCTCAGCCTCATTCATATTGATCTGCGCAACATTATAAATATCTCTTGTATACATTGCTCCAACAGATAACATAAAATCATACGGCAGTTGAATATCCACATTCAAATTACTACGCCAAACTTGCGGCATCTTAAACTTAGGATCTACATATGCTATAACATCAGGTGCTTGCTCTGAAGGTGTAGAAGGAAATAAACTGGGATATTTCTGCAGAGTTTCTCTATAATTAGGATTAAAACCAAAGTCAGCAGGTAAAGAGCCCGGATTTTTTTGTGTATTATACTCTACCATATTTTGGTATAAGCCCGAATTACTTGGTTGATTAGTGAACCATACAAAAGGTAACAATCCAGTAAAGATTCCTGTACCTCCTGATACAATTACGGAGCGATCACCTTTTACATCCCAATTAAAACCGACTCTTGGCGAAAACAAGACTTGTGTCTTCGGCCACTTAGAAATATCGACATGAGTATTATTTACAAAAGCTAATTCCTCTATTGACTTGTTAGAATCCAATGAATTCATATATATTGGCATATCCAGACGTAAGCCATATGTCAAACGAAAATTAGGAGTAAGAGACCATACGTCTTGGGCATATACACCAGCCATTCCGAATGTCAACTCAGAACCTGGAGCATCATTACCATTATACCCATATGTAATACCATAAATGGTAGGTACTTTTCCCTGCATAAAATCATCCATTGAATCATAACGATAATATCCGTAAGGGCCTCTCAAATAAGAATTTTTAAAATATTGGCGTTCAAAAGAAACGCCAGCAAGCAATTCATGTTTTCCTAATGATATACTCACATTATCAACAAGACTAAATACATTATTGATAACCTGATTATTAGGAGTAAACACTTCTGTACCTAAAGTTATATATTGCTTTCCGTCCTTATATATATCGACAAAAGGAAAATCAGAGCCTTTCTGCTCGCGTGTATCACTAATATGAGTATATGTGGCTAACAGTTTATTCTGAACATTATTCGAGAAACGACTATTTAACTCGCCTGTTATCGATGTTACTACGTTTTTCATCTTATAGTTTGAATTACCAAAAGAAAAGGCATCCAAACCATAACGATTAGAATTAGTACTAGTTATAATAGTGGACTTAGCGCTTACTTCTCTGTCATCTTCTGAGGAAACAGAATTAAAACGCACTGTCAACTTATGGTTCTGATGTATATTCCAATCAATACGAGCCATTAACTTCCAATTATCACTTTGGAAATTATTGAAGTTCTCATACTGTCCGGGGTCATAATCATATTTAGTTTTAACAAAGTCACTGATAGTACGCATATCACCCACCCAAGTACGTGAGATACGTTTTCCGCTATCCCCTGTTCCATTTTGATCTTGATTAGGAAGCCAAGTTACCCCCGGAGTTTCCTTATTTTCAATTTCAGCATTCAAGAAGAAGAAAAGCTTATTCTTAATGATTGGACCTCCAAAAGTTACACCATATGAATGAGAGTTGTATTCTTTTGCTTTAAGAATATCCTCACCGTCAATAGAGCTCCCTGCAAATCCTCTTGGTTTATGATAGGTATATGCAGTACCCGAAAATGAGTTTGTTCCACTTTTTGTTACAGCATTAATAGAAGCACCTGTGAAGTTGGAATATTTAACATCGTAAGGAGAGACATTTACAGTAATCTCATCGATTGCATCTAAAGATATGGGTTGAGAATCTCCTCCAGGTAAATTATTAGAACTTAATCCGAAACTATTATTAAACGAAGCACCATCAATCGTTATATTGTTATAACGTCCATCACGCCCCGCAAAAGAACTGCTTCCACCTGCATAAGGAGAGAGCTTTGTGAAATCTGTTATACTTCTGTTAATAGTAGGTAAAGTGTTCATCTGACGTTCACTTACATTAGTAACGGTACCTATTTTTTCAATAGTTTTTGGTGCTGTTACTACTACTTCATCCAACAACTCTGAACTTTCTTTCAAAGAAACATTCAATACGTAGTTTTCTCCTAATGACAACTGGATGCCCTTGTAAATGGCTGACTGATAGCCAACATAGGTGATTTCGACTTTGTAAGGGCCGCCCGTACGCATACCTTGCAGATTGAATTGCCCACTGACATTGGTCACTGTACCATAGCGGGTACCGGAGGGCTCGTGAATAGCAACGATCGTTGCTCCAATAATAGGTTCATCTTGTGCTGTTACTTTACCACTCATACTTGCTGTGGTAACCTGCGCACTCATCGTAGCAGTAATCAGTAACATTACGACCACTAAAAAAGACCGCATTCTCTTCAACATAATGTAATTTATTAGTTAATACTAATTGTTTGTTTCATTGAAACTGTGCACAAAGATAATTAATATTATTTAGACTTAGATGACAATTATGCTACATTCTTTTAAGAGAGATAAACATTTTATTGCTTTCGAAAACAATAAAGGCCCTGCAATGCTTGCAGAGCCTTTCATTTTCGTATATTAAGCGAGATTTAACTTGTAATCTGTCAGCAAATACTAGTCAGTCATTAAGTTTCTGTAACGAACACGCTTCGGCTCTTCATTGCCCAGACGTTTCAGTTTATTCTCTTCATACTCTGAATAAGAACCCTCAAAGTAGAATACATTTGAATCTCCTTCGAAAGCTAAAATATGCGTACAGATACGGTCGAGGAACCAACGGTCGTGAGAGATGACTACCGCACAACCGGCAAAGTCTTCCAAACCTTCCTCCAAAGCACGAAGGGTGTTCACGTCAATGTCATTGGTCGGCTCATCGAGCAATAACACGTTACCTTCTTCTTTCAGAGCGATTGCCAAGTGCAGGCGGTTTCTTTCACCACCGGAAAGAACACCACAAAGTTTTTCCTGATCGGCACCGGCAAAGTTGAAACGGGACAGGTACGCACGTGCATTGATATCACGTCCGCCCATACGGATCAAATCGTTACCACCGGAGATTACCTGATAGACGCTCTTGTTCGGGTCAATGTCTTTATGTTGCTGGTCTACATAGGATACCTTTACGGTCTCTCCTACTTCAAACTCGCCTTTATCCACCGTTTCCAATCCCATAATCAGACGGAAAAGGGTTGTTTTTCCCGCACCGTTAGGACCGATAACGCCAACAATACCATTAGGAGGAAGCATAAAGTTCAGATCGTCAAACAGCAGTTTGTCACCGTATGCCTTCGCTACGTGTTTGGCCTCGATCACCTTATTACCCAGACGGGGACCGTTCGGAATAAAGATTTCCAGTTTCTCTTCTTTTTCCTTCAAGTCTTCGTTCAGCAACTTGTCGTATGAATTAAGACGGGCTTTTCCTTTAGCCTGACGAGCTTTCGGAGCCATGCGCACCCATTCCAACTCACGTTCCAGTGTTTTGCGGCGCTTGCTGGCAGTCTTTTCTTCCATCTCCATCCGCTTGGTCTTCTGTTCCAGCCACGACGAATAGTTTCCTTTCCATGGAATACCTTCACCACGGTCAAGTTCGAGAATCCATCCGGCAACGTGATCCAGGAAGTAACGGTCGTGGGTTACAGCGATTACTGTACCTTCGTATTGCTGGAGATGCTGTTCCAGCCAGTCGATAGATTCAGCATCCAAATGGTTGGTAGGCTCATCAAGCAACAGTATGTCCGGTTTCTGCAATAGCAAACGGCAAAGGGCAACACGACGGCGTTCACCTCCGGAAAGATTTTCCACCGGCTGATCTTCGGGCGGACAACGGAGTGCATCCATAGCACGTTCCAGTTTGCTGTCCAGATTCCACGCATCGGTTGCATCGATAATATCCTGCAGCTCTCCCTGACGGGCGAAAAGAATATCCATCTTGTCCTGATCTTCATAATATTCAGGCAAACCGAATTTCTGATTGATTTCTTCGTATTCTGCCAGTGCGTCAACAATTGGTTGCACACCTTCCATTACTACTTCTTTTACGGTCTTTGTGTTGTCCAGATAAGGTTCCTGTGCCAGATAGCCCACAGAATATCCCGGAGAGAAGACTACTTCCCCCTGATAGGATTTCTCCAAACCTGCGATAATCTTCAATAAGGTAGATTTACCGGAACCATTCAGACCAATAATACCAATCTTCGCTCCATAGAAGAACGACAGGTAAATGTCTTTCAGTACATTTTTATTTGGTTGGAAAGCTTTGCTCACTCCCACCATTGAGAAGATGATTTTTTTATCGTCAGCCATATATTAATGATTGTATATTGTTGATAATGGCACAAAGATAAGAAAAATGTTTGAAATGCTTTGGAGTTCTAAAAAAATGTTCTACCTTTGCACCCGCAATTCGAAAGAAAGCACAAAGGATTGATTCGCTAGCTCAGCAGGTAGAGCACAACACTTTTAATGTTGGGGTCCTGGGTTCGAGCCCCAGGCGGATCACTAAAAAAGAAGAAAAGTCTCTGATAATCAATGGTTATTGGAGACTTTTCTTCTTTTATTCGTATATACGGATAAGAGATATTAATGCTGATCGCTACTCCTCCGATGATGAAAATATTCTCCACCCCCAGCCTATCGGCAATAAAACCGGTTAGCAGCAGACCGATGACAGAAGGGAACTGACTGATACTTCCATACAAAGGAAAGATACAACTTTAGGAAATAGCAGAAATGAACATTTGTTAATAAAAAGATGCCTATTCCGGACAACTGCTTACCGGAAAAATAGCTTATTTTTGCAAGCAAAGCAAGAATAGACAAATGGTTGAATCCGAAATAAATAAAAGATATTGCCAAAGTTGCGGAATGCCGCTTCGCTTTGATGTGGAAGAATATCTAGGTACTAACTCTGACGGTTCGAGAAGTGATGAGTTTTGCTATTATTGCCTGAAGGAGGGAAAATACATTGTCGACATATCCATGTGGGAAATGATCGATATCTGGATAAAATATACAGATAAATATAATGAATATGCAGATACGGACTATTCTCCGGAAGAACTGAGGAATATACTGAATAAACGGCTTCCTACACTGAACAGATGGCGGCAAAAGGTGGAAACAAGCTATCTGCATCACAAGATGATTCAGAACATAATAGTGTACATCAACTGTCATCTGACGGAGATATTGGATACTGATACACTGAGTTCAATGAGCGGGCTGTCCAAATACCACTTCAGAAGAGTGTTCCTTGCCGCTACCGGAGAAAATATCGGCAGCTATATACAGCGTTTGCGCATTGAACATGTTGCACATTTGCTGATCTCAACAGACTATACACTGAAACAAATAATAGAGCAGACAAGTTATCAGACTAAATCCAGCATTGCTAAAGCTTTTAAGAAACATTTTGGTATATCAACTTCCCAATACAGAGAAAAGCATAAACCGAACAGTAAAAATCCGGCAACGGATATCGAGCCGGAAATAAAAGTGATCAGCCCGATGAAGATATTCTGCATTGAAGTAGGAGAAGCGTATAAAAACAAAATAAAATACCAATTGCTATGGAATAAACTACGGCATTACGCCAGACAGTATGAAGCCGATCAGCGGTATGACAAGTTTATCAGCCTTAGTATGGACGATCCGTCAATCACACCTACAGATAAGTGCAGATTCTATCTGGGTATTACCATTCGCGATGATTCAAAAGTGAAAACGATGCCGGGGATCATGCAGATACCCGGTGGACGGTATGCCATATTCAGGCATAAGGGAAGCTATTCTTCTTTATACAAAGCGTACAGGATGATTTATGAGGAATGGTTCCCGAAAAGTAAATACCATCCTCAAAGTACATCCAGCTTTGAGGTATATATGAATCGTCCGTCTACTACAGAAACATCGGAGTTGCTAACAGACATATATATACCGGTCATACGGAAGTAATCATCATTAAAAACAGAATCTATGGCAAAGATATCAGAAATCATGCTTTTACAGCAACCGGAGCAGCCTGCTCTGGCTATCGAAGTGCAAACCGACATGAAAGGAATGCCACAAGCTATCGGAGAGAACTTTGTAAGAATCGACACTTTATTCAAGGAGCAAGGGGAAGTGACCACCAATATTCCCTTTGTCGGGTACCCCGACTTTGAAAGCCTGACCGAAGAACATGTAAGAATGATTATCGGATTGAAATCGTCGAGAACTCTACAAGGGACCGGAAACATAAAGTCTGTCATCATCCCCGCCAGAAGAATAGTCTCATGCTTGCACAGAGGAAACTACAATGAATTGGCACAACTGTATAACGAGATGGCCGAATGGATAAAGACAAATGGATATAAGGCTTCCGGAACATCAATAGAATATTATTACAGTAATCCGGATGTGCCCGAAGAAGAACATGTCACAAGAGTTGAAATGCCTTTGCTATAAAAAACAGGAGACATGCCTACAATTGCTGAAACGACATAATTACGCTGTGACAAAAGCCAGCCGTGTTAAAAGCCAATGGATATGCGGCCTGACGTTTCCATCTTCCATTCCTTTGAATTCTTGTCATACTGATATTCAGCACCGACACTTACTTCCGTATTCTTTTTCACATCAACCGATATGGAGGCTCCCATCCCCGTATGTGGAAATATCGGATTATAAACCGGAGGAGGCGTATTGCCCCAGATAAAGTACTGTCCCCAGACATTTAGACGGACATTTCTGGCCAAAGTATATTGCATCCTCGTATACATTCCTGCTATATCTTGCCTCGCTATAGGCAAAGCCAAGTAGTATTGCCGGCTATAGACACCTCCTGCCTCAACGAAAAATCTTTGGGAAGGTATCCAGCGCACTCCGACATTGACTGACATATATTGTCCTAATCCCAAATAAGTTTTCTGTTCCGCACTCCCAATAAAAGAAAGTCGCCCATTCATCGGATACCGCCGGAAGTTATAAAAATCCGTCAATGTCGGATTACTTTCCAGCAATGCAGGAAAATCATAAAAATAAGGAGATAAGCCCGATGCAGGGTTTGAGGGTGTCAAGCCGTATGACTGCGTGGACTTATCATCTGCTGCTTTCTTTTTGACCTCCATATCCGGCAACTTCGGTTCTATGTCTTTTGTTTCAAGCAATAAACGTCCGCTTACTTCCGTAGAACTATTTTTCTTTTGCACGTCTACTTTATTCTCCTTTTCTACAGTTTGGGAAAAGGCAGCAGTAACACATACAGAAGTTACAAAAACGAAAACAACAATTGTTCTGACCATTATATTCTCCTTTCCTATATCAAGGCTATATTATTAATACAATTATCCGGTCAAAAGCTCAATAGTCAATAACATCTTTTTTATTTTAAAGAGATGATAGATCGACGGACAGTTTCTGCCATTACTTTGGCTCCCTTTTCATTCGGATGAATGCGGTCCGGAAAAAGTTCGGGCATTCCGTCCATAGCAGTATGGAGGTCTATGACAGACAGGTTGTTTTTCCTGGCAAGTTTCCTTATCATCGGGATGATCTCTTTGGAGATAATATCATCGTTGATACCGTCACCTGTCAGATAGGCTTTGGAAGGATAGCAGAGATAAATCTTCGGTTGTGCCGGAAGGGCTTTGAAGGCATCAATCATTGTCTGCGCATCTTTCATAAAGTCGGCTTTGTATTTCCAGTTGAATGATTTACTGTCGTTTGTCCCGAGTTTGATAACAACAATATTAGGGTTGAAAGCTAATGCATTCTTGTAGGCAAGTTCATTCATATACGGATGATCTCCTTTGTTCAACATAGTGCGGGCACTTACTCCGAAGTTTTTCACCCAGTAACCATCGCCCAGCATACGAGACAATACGGAAGGATAACTATCGCGGCTGCGATTCTTTATTCCTGCTCCGAACGTAATGCTGTTGCCGATGCAAGCTACACGTACGGCATCTTTGCGGGGAGCTTTGAAGCTACGCAACCAAGAGGTCAGTTCGTTCTGCATTTCACTCTTGTAGAGGAAGTCTTCACGGATTCCCCAACCATGTCCGCCTGTGGGATAAATGTGGAGAACGGAGGGAACGCCTTTCTTATTCAGAGCCAGATAATAGTTGACTCCATTGGCAGGAGGAACGACTTTATCATCATCACTATAAACAATGAACGCACGGGGAGTTTCCTTTGTCACCTGCTTCTCGTTAGAGAATTCTTTTTCCAGTTCTTCAGAAGCATCTTTGCCCAACAGATTGTCATGAGAGCCCATGTGGGTAAAAGATTTATCCATCGTAATCACCGGATAGAAGAGAATCTGGAAATTAGGACGAAGCTCTTTAGGCGCATGTGTAGCGATTGTCGAAGCCAGATGACCTCCGGCGGAAGATCCCATGATACCAATATCATTCGGATTCAGATTCCATACGTCAGCACTGTCGCGTACCATTTTCATGGCGGCTTCGGCATCAGAGATCGGGAGAGTGCGGTCCCCTTTCGGCATCCGGTATTTAAGAACGATCAATGCAATTCCTTGTTTGTTGAAATATGGTGCCCAGTCATACCCTTCATGATTGACCGCCAAGCCGGAGTATCCCCCACCCGGGCAAGCTACCACCGCACGCCCAGTTGCCAATTCCGGTGCCGGAAGAAAAACACGAAGAGAAGGTTGTTCAATATCAAATGGTTTTGGCGCACTTTGTGCCGAGGCTTGCAGACCTGCTAACAACAGGACGAGCAATACCCAAAAAGAAGAGATTTTTTGTTTCATAGTATCTGTATACTTTGATTAATGAATATTTTGATGTGCGAAGATAGTAATTTTATGTATCTTTGCGCCTCCTTTTAAATAGAAAAAGTAATATGCAAGGGATAAAGAATCTGACACATGGTCCTATCAACCGCCAACTGTTCAATCTGGCGATGCCCATCATGGCAACATCGTTTATACAGATGGCATACAGCCTTACGGATATGGCATGGGTGGGACGGTTGGGAAGTGAAGCCGTAGCAGCCATCGGTTCTGTAGGAATCCTGACGTGGATGTCCGGTTCTATCTCCTTATTAAATAAGGTAGGGTCCGAAGTCAGCGTAGGACAATCCATCGGTGCACAAAACCAAGAAGATGCCCGTCAGTTCGCTTCACACAATATCACGATTGCACTGATCATTTCGCTCTGCTGGGGCGGATTGCTTTTCACATTCGCAAGTCCCATTATCCGGATTTACGAACTCGAAGAGCACATCACGGTCAATGCTATCGAATACCTGCGGATTATCTCCACCGCATTACCGTTCATATTCCTGTCTGCCGCCTTTACCGGTATCTATAATGCAGCAGGACGAAGCAAAATCCCGTTTTATATCAGCGGTACAGGACTGATTATGAACATCATTCTCGATCCCCTGTTTATCTTCGGATTCGGCCTGGGTACAAACGGTGCCGCCTATGCCACATGGCTTTCGCAAGCTACTGTTTTCGCCATCTTCATCTACCAACTACGTTTCCGCAAGGACGCCCTGCTCGGCGGTTTCCCATTCTTCTCCCGCCTGAAGAAGAAGTACACACGGCGTATTCTGAAATTAGGTCTGCCCGTAGCTACCCTGAACACGTTGTTTGCGTTTGTCAACATGTTCCTCTGCCGCACCGCCTCCGAACAGGGCGGACACATCGGACTGATGACCTTCACCACCGGAGGACAAATAGAAGCTATCACCTGGAATACCTCCCAAGGCTTCTCCACCGCACTTAGCGCCTTTATTGCACAGAATTTCGCTGCCGGACGAATAGAGCGCGTGCTGAAAGCATGGCATACTACCTTGTGGATGACAGGAATCTTCGGTACTTTCTGCACACTGCTGTTCATTTTTTACGGAAACGAAGTCTTTTCAATTTTTGTCCCCGAACAGGCGGCTTATGAAGCCGGCGGTGTATTTCTGCGTATCGACGGATATTCGCAGCTATTCATGATGCTCGAAATCACGATGCAGGGAGTGTTCTATGGCATCGGACGTACCGTACCTCCTGCCATTGTCAGCATCGTATGCAATTATATGCGTATTCCGCTTGCCATCCTGTTTGTACGGATGGGCATGGGAGTAGAAGGCATCTGGTGGGCAGTATGCGTCACAACGATTGCTAAAGGAATGATTCTCTTGGGATGGTTTACCATGATCAGGAAAAAATGCTTAAATCTGCCTTCCGTGTCAACAAGGTAGCCATGTCGTTTGTTATTTAACATATACAAAGATCATCCGGAGTTATTTTAACCTAAAAAGTATGACCTTGGCAAATAATATGTATCTTTGCGTTGTTAATTTATTAAAGTATTATTTTATAAACCTATTAAAAAAACATTGCATTATGAACAAAATGAAATGGATGGTTCTCTTCATGAGTATAACCATTATATTCAGTGGCTGCGCAAGCATGAACAATACGGGCAAAGGTGCCGCAATCGGCGGTGGTTCGGGTGCTGCATTAGGTGCTATCCTCGGCGGTGTTATCGGTAAAGGCAAGGGTGCTGCCATCGGTGCGGCTATTGGTACTGCCGTAGGTGCAGGAACAGGTGCCCTTATCGGAAAGAAGATGGATAAAGCGGCAGCAGAAGCAAAACAGATTGAAGGCGCACAAGTAGAGCAGATAACTGACAACAACGGATTGCAGGCAGTAAAGGTAACATTCGATTCGGGTATTCTTTTCACTACCGGTAATGCGACTCTAAGTGCTGCTGCCAAGTCTGCATTGAGCAAGTTCGCCAACAACGTACTCAACCAGAACAGAGACATGGACGTATCCATCTATGGATATACCGACAATCAGGGCTGGAGAAACAGTACTGCCGAACAAAGTCGTCAGAAGAATCTGAACTTGTCACAGGAACGTGCACAGAGTGTAGCCAGTTATTTGTTGAGCTGCGGCGTTTCATCCAGCCAGATTAAAGGTGTGGACGGAATGGGCGAAAGTGATCCTGTTGCCAGCAACGACACAGCTGCCGGAAGAGAGCAGAATCGTCGTGTAGAAGTTTACATGTACGCAAGTGAGCAGATGATTAAAGATGCACAAGCCGCTTCCCATTAAAAGAATATTGCGTTATGCACGCAACCTGCTGATTTTCTTCTTTGCATCTACCATTCTGGCTGTGATTGTCTATCGGTTTATGCCGGTGTATGTCACCCCGTTGATGGTCATCCGAAGTGTACAGCAGCTTGCGTCAGGAGATAAACCCACGTGGAAACACACGTGGGTTTCTTTTGATAAGATATCTCCCCAACTGCCGATGGCGGTCATCGCCTCCGAAGACAACCGTTTTGCCGAACATAATGGATTTGATTTTATCGAGATCGAGAAAGCGATCAAAGAAAACGAGAAACGGAAACGAAAGCGCGGAGCAAGTACCATCAGTCAGCAGACAGCCAAGAATGTGTTCCTATGGCCGCAATCATCTTGGGTGCGCAAAGGATTCGAGGTTTATTTCACCTTTCTTATAGAGTTGTTCTGGTCGAAAGAACGAATAATGGAAGTATATCTCAACTCTATTGAAATGGGAAAAGGTATTTACGGTGCACAGGCTGCCGCCAAATACAAATTCAATACGACAGCCGCCAAGTTGAGCAAAGGACAGTGCGCACTGATTGCCGCTACGCTCCCCAACCCGATACGGTTTAACTCAGCAAAGCCTTCGGCATATATTTTGAGACGACAAAAACAGATATTGAGACTAATGGACCTGGTTCCTAAATTTCCTCCTGTGGAGAAAAAAGCCATAGAGAAGAAGAATACCAGGAAGAAAAAGAAATAAAGCAATCCCTTTATCCCAGTCTGTATTCCATCAGGAAACAGAACCAGAATAAAGGGATTGTTTCTATCCGTTATTTTATATATGCACTATGCCGGCTCCTCACATCTTTCAATATACGCCAACGGCTCACCTTTATTGACCAGTGCCCCCTGCTTGGCACATACCTCGATCACGCGACCGCTAAAGTTTGCCAACACCTTATCATACGTATTCCAAGGAGTAGCGATATAACAAAATACATCATCCGGCTCATATTTATGTCCCACTTCGGGTGGCATGGAAGGCGATTCCACGTCAATCTCCCAAATGATCCGGCCTTTTTCCATAGCAGTCACCGGTTCGGCTTTCGCACGCTTCATCCGTTTCACTTCTTCTTCCGAGAATCCCTGTTTGGCCAAAGCAGCATCTTTGGCACGCTGCAAGTCGTCCTCGAAACGCTTCTTGGCAACACCCGATTTGTAATCCCTGTATTGACGGTCGTGCATTGCCAGCTCAAAGAGTTCTTCATCATCCTTTCCAAAGTCCCAACCGTTTTCTGTCATTTCTTTGCGATACTCATCCAGCTGGTCCGGATAATTCTTCTGTGGGTCTTCGTCCGTAAATTCATATCCTTTTTCATTTGCCAATGCGATAATTTCGGGAGCAAGCGTACCGGGCAAACGCCCGCTTTTACCCAGAATCATATCCCAGGTATGATTGTCGATCATCGTCCAACGCTCCTCTCCTTTGATAAGAGACATCACATTCATCAATGCCACATTCTTCACATATTGGCTGAACGGAGTTACCAGTGGAGGATAACCAAGTTTTGGCCACACATACTCTACTTCGTCAAACAGCATCACGAGCAAATCGTCAATGCTCAGTTCCGGTTCGTTCTTACCCCTCAATATCATATTAATGCCGGAATGTACTCCTTTCAGATCGGCCATCATAGAGCCCATCATACCTCCGGGAAGTCCGCATTTCAAGAGCAAAGAAGACATATGCTTGTTGGTAGGGTCCATAAAATAGCCCAGAAAATCGTCGATAAACTCCTGCGTCATGGCACGGGCTTTCATATAAGCCTTCATATTAATCTCCGGCACCTGAAATCCTGCATCTTTCAGCATAGCTTGCACGGAGATAACATCCGGATGAACCTTTCCCCACGAAATAGGTTCCATCGCCACATCGATAATATCCGCGCCATTCTCACAAACTTCCAGAATAGAAGCCATGGAGAGCCCCGGTCCGCTATGTCCGTGATACTGGATGATGATTTCGGGATGCCGTTCTTTGATTGCTTTCGTCAGACGTCCCAGCATTTCGGGACGACCGACACCCGCCATGTCTTTCAGGCAGATTTCCGGTGCTCCGGCTTCTATCAGACGCTCGGCGATAGCGGTATAATATTCTACGGTATGCACGGGTGAGAACGTAATGCACAACGTTGCCTGCGGAATCATCCCTGCTTCGAGGGCATAACGGATGGAAGGAATAATATTCCTGACTTCATTCAGCCCACAAAAGATACGGGTGATGTCCACTCCTTGCGCATGCTTCACTTTATACATCAGCCGGCGTACATCTGCCGGTACGGGATACATTCGGAGGCCATTCAGACCACGGTCGAGCATGTGAGTTTGTATGCCCGCTTCGTGGAAAGGTTTTGTGAAAGCCCGGACGGCTTTGTTCGGGTTCTCTCCATACAGCAGATTGACTTGTTCGAACGCACCTCCGTTGGTTTCTACACGAGAGAAACAACCCATTTCGATAATTAACGGAGCAATTCTTACTAACTGATCGGCACGTGGTTGATACTTGCCGGACGACTGCCACATATCCCGATAAACGAGACTAAATTTGATTTCCTTTTTCATTGCCGTAAATAGATGAGATTTATATTACTTAGGTTAACTAGTTGATACAAATATAGAAAGTTCTCTGACATAATAACAAACATTCAGCGAATAAGTTGGGCTATAAAGATATGTTTAATATCATATTGTCACAAAAACGAAGGAGCAAGCGAGTTTTTCACTCGTTGCTCCTTACCGGCATTAATTGTCTGGTTGATGTGTTATCCCAATTTATACAAAATCTTTCAATTCTTGTTGCAAACGTTGGCGTGTGAAGAATATGCGGCTCTTCACCGTTCCGAGGGGCAGGTCCAGTTTCTCTGCGATTTCACGGTATTTAAAACCGGATACGTGCATCGAGAATGGTACTTTATATTCCTTCGGCAGCGCGTTGACGATGCGGTGCATCTCTTTCAAGTCATAAGCGCCTTCCGTACTTTCAAATCCTGAGTCTTGAGGGAGATTCAAGTGATACAGATTGTCGGTCTGATCTACGAATGTCTGGTCACGTACTATTTTACGGTAGTTATTAATAAAGATGTTACGCATGATCGTATACATCCATCCTTTGAAATTTGTATCGGGAACATATTTTTCCTCGTTATCCAAGGCCTTTAATGATGTTTCTTGCAATAAATCATTTGCTTCTTCACGATTGGCAGTTAATTTATAAGCAAAACGAAGCAACTCTTCCTGAACTCCAATTAAATCTTTTCTGAAACTTAAACTTTTCATACTTTAAGGGTTTTACGGTTAATATTTCGTTTCTTTCTTGACATTTGCAAGTTTAAAGGTATTTTATGACTCAAACAGGGGGAAATTCGTCATTTCTTAGGGGGTGAAACTGTCAAATGATAGTTTTCAGGTGCTTTTTGATAGTTTTTAGGTGGTTTAGAACTATTTTTATTCTCTTCTACTTGCTTGGCAATGCAAAATAACTTACTTTTGGCTAGTATTATTAACTAAAAGATAAAGACATGGCTATACTTATTATCGTAGGAATTATCGTATTATTAGGAATCATATTTGCTTCCATGTACAACTCATTGGTGAGACTGAGAAACAACCGTGAAAATGCGTTTGCAGACATCGACGTGCAACTGAAACAACGTCACGATCTTATCCCGCAGTTAGTGGAGACTGTGAAAGGATATGCCTCACACGAAAAAGAAACGCTCGACCGGGTGATTCAGGCACGTAACGGTGCAGTCAGCGCTAAAACGATCGACGAAAAAATAGCAGCCGAGAATCAGTTATCTTCCGCTTTATCGGGATTGAAAATCACTCTGGAGGCTTATCCCGACCTGAAAGCTAACCAGAATTTCCTGCAATTGCAGGAAGAAGTATCCGATGTGGAGAATAAATTAGCCGCTGTACGCCGTTACTTTAACTCGGCAACGAAGGAATATAATAACGCCGTTCAGACATTCCCGTCCAATATCGTAGCAGGTATGGCAGGATTCCGCAGAGAAATTATGTTCGATCTAGGTACCAACGAACGTGCCAACCTGGAACAAGCGCCGAAGATCAGTTTCTAAAAAACGAAGCAAACATGCAGTACGTCGGAATTCAAACACAGCAGAGCCGGAACAACCGCCGCTCTGTCTTTCTGTTATTTCTATTTCCTTGCCTGGTAGCAGCACTGCTTTATCTGGCATGCTACTTGCTGGTTGCCCTAGGACATGACGAGAGCATGGAGACAGGGATGCTGGAAATGATCAATCCTTTATTTATCAATGCCCTCCCCTACACAATGGGCATCGTACTGATCTGGTTCCTGATTGCTTTCTGGATGAATACAAGCATTATCAAAGCTGCCACAGGTGCAAAGCCGCTCGACCGCAGGGAGAACAAACGTGTCTACAATCTGGTAGAGAACCTCTGCATGGCGAACGGAATGAAGGCTCCTAAAATCAACATCATTGACGACAATTCGCTGAACGCTTTTGCCAGTGGCATCAACGACCGTACTTATACCGTCACCCTCTCAAGGGGGATTATTCAGAAGTTGAACGATGAAGAACTCGAAGCGGTCATCGCCCATGAACTGACTCATATCCGCAACCGGGACGTACGCCTGTTAATTGTCTCCATTGTATTTGTCGGAATCTTCTCGATGCTGGCACAAATCACCTTCTATACTATCACGCACACGCGCATACGCAGCAATGGGAAAAATGGCGGAGGTGTCATCCTCATTATGCTGATTGCTTTAGTAATCGCTGCTGTCGGCTTCTTCTTTGCCAGCCTGATGCGTTTCGCCATTTCACGGAAACGTGAATATATGGCAGATGCCGGGTCGGCTGAAATGACAAAGAACCCGTTGGCACTGGCCAGTGCCCTGCGTAAGATTTCAGATGATCCGAATATAGAAGCTGTAAAACGCGGAGATGTGGCGCAGTTATTCATTCAGAATCCCGGCAAGCAGTCAGAAAGTGCTCTCAGCGGCTTTAGCGGTCTCTTTGCCACACATCCCCCTATCGAGAAACGAATCTCCATTCTGGAACAGTTCTAGGGATTTCTGTTTAATTTTCATTAAAGAAAGCAGGGAGACTCCTTATTTTTAGTATATTTGAGTGTTATACATATATACACTAAACTATAACTGATATGAAAACAAAAAAACAAATCCTTATGCTACTGCTGGCTATGCTGGCAGGAATCCCAACTCTTTCCGCACAAACCAAGAAAGAGAAGAAGGAACAAAAGAAAGAAGCTGTCAGACAGCTGATCGTATCAGAAAACTACAAGATAGACGTCAACACAGCTATGCCCATGCGTGGACGTAATATCACTTTGAGTTCTCCATACTCGCTGGAAATCAGAAATGATTCGGTATTCTCTTACCTGCCCTACTACGGACGTGCTTATAGCGTTCCTTATGGCGGAGGAAGCGGGCTGATCTTCAATGCCCCCCTCAAAGAATATACAATGGATTTGGATAAGAAGGGAAATGCAGTTATCAAGTTCTCCGCCCGAAGTCCGGAAGATTTCTTTGAGTTCAGTGCCAAAGTATTCTCGAACGGTACTGCCAGCATTGACGTCATCATGCAGAATCGCCAGTCCATCAGTTATCGGGGAGAACTGGATACAGAGAACAAGAAGTAAAATCCTTAAGAATCACTGTCAGTCTCTTCGCTACCTTTTAATATAGGAAGGCAAATGTGGTATTTCACAGCAAGGATACGCGTGATGAACACCGCTGATCCGCCAACGAGCTGACAGATATAAGATTCCATACCTGCGGCATCGCACAGCCAGTAAGCGATGCCGCCTACTACACATGCCATCGCATAAATCTCTTTTCGAAAAATCAGAGGTATCTCATTAATGAAGACATCACGGATCACACCTCCCGCCGCACCGGTGATACTACCCATAATGATAGCCACCCAGAAGGGATAGCCCAAAGCGATACTTTTGCCCACACCGACTACCGTAAACAGTGCGAGTCCGATGGTATCGAATATAAAAAAGGTATTATTCAAACGAATCAGCCAGCGGCCAAAGCAGATTACCCAGATTAAGGCAAGTCCTGTACAGATTAAATAGATAGGGTTCGTCATCCATCCGGGAGTCACATCCAGCAGTACATCACGGATAGTACCGCCACCGATAGCGGTAGCAAGACCTACAACATAAGCTCCGAACCAGTCGAAACGCTTTGCCGAAGCTAGCCGGATACCACTAATAGCAAAGGCAAATGTGCCTATAAAATCAAGAATCTGAACGAATGTGGGCATATATTTGTTATTTTGTATGCAAAGTAACGAATAAATTCCGTAAGAAAATGTACTTTTGCTACACGAATTAGATAGAAACAATATGAAAATAACAATTGTTGCCGGGGCACGCCCCAATTTCATGAAAATAGCCCCTATCACGCGCGCTATCGAAGCCGCAAGAGGGCTGGGTAAAAGCATTTCCTACCGTTTGGTATATACAGGCAGACGGGACGATACAAGTCTGGATGCTTCCCTGTTTTCGGATCTCGACATGAAAGCTCCCGACGTTTACCTCGGAGTGGAGAGCAGTAACCCCACCAGTCTGGCAGCCGGAATCATGATCGCTTTCGAGCAGGAACTGACGGAGAATCCGGCACATGTCGTTCTGGTAGTGGACGACCTGACAGCAACCATGAGTTGTGCCATCGTAGCCAAGAAACAAGGAATCAAAGTAGCTCATCTGGTAGCCGGTACACGTTCGTTTGACATGAAGATGCCGAAGGAAGTGAACCGTATGATTACCGACGGAATATCCGACTATCTGTTTACCGCCGGCATGGTAGCCAACCGAAACCTGAATCAGACGGGTACGGAAAGCGAAAACGTTTATTACGTCGGCAACATTTTGGTAGACACTGTCCGCTTCAACCGGAACCGACTGCTTAAGCCGGTATGGTTCTCTGTTCTGGGACTTCAGGAAGGCAATTACCTCCTGCTCACCCTCAACCGACGCGTACTACTCAACAACAAAGAGAATCTGCGACAATTGATGGAAACTATGATCGAAAAAGCGGACGGTATGCCTATCGTGGCTCCCATGCACACCTATGTGCGCAATGCGGTCAAAGACCTCGGCATAGAAGCCCCGAATCTCCACATCATGCCTCCGCAGAATTATCTTTTCTTCGGATACCTGATCAACAAAGCCAAAGGAATCATTACGGACTCCGGCAATGTAGCCGAAGAAGCTACGTTCCTCGGCATCCCTTGCATTACGCTCAATACGTATGCCGAACATCCGGAAACGTGGCGCGTAGGAACGAATGAACTGGTCGGTGAAGATCCGTCCGCACTCGCTCGGGCTATGGATACGCTGATGAAAGGCGAATGGAAAAAAGGCGAACTTCCCGAACGTTGGGATGGTCGAACAGCCGAACGAATCGTACAGATTTTAACAAATAAATAACGAAGGCAATGAGTCCGGTTCATTTGTTATTGAACCGGACTCAACTGCTGATTCGCATTCATACTTAATACCTAATACTACCGGAAAGCGAATGAAAAACGGGAGGAAATTCGGTAAAAAACAATGGGGGAAATATTACTTGATTTGAAAAACTAAAAGCTCTGAAACCCCCATGGATAGGGCGCAAAAACCCAATCAAAACCAGTAGAGAAGAGAAGAGTAGAGAAGAGTATATAATTCTATTCTAAAGAAATAGAATTATTAAGAAAGAAAAGAAAGAATTTCGCCGCCGCCAATTTACTTTTTAAACAGACCAATCTGAAAAAACCGGTTGCTTTCAGATTATTTCTTTCCGTACAGAAATGAACTAAATTATAAATTGAGGATTAGGCACGGATTACACGGATTAACACGGTTGTTTCACGTAATCATAGCACTAAAACCGTGAAATCCGTGTAATCCGTGCCTAAATATATTCTTTTCTGATTCGTATGGAGCTCAAACAGTTTTTGGAGACTGCCCCTTTTAAACAGATATGAACGAATCTCCCATGCAAGGATGAATCAAACTTCTATTAAAGTATTCTACATACAAGTTATGATGGCTCCACATACGGACCGAATTCTGTAAGCTCGGAGATGAAGGCTACTCACCACCGAGATGAAGGCTACTCACCACCGAGGTGAAGGCTACTCACCACCGAGGTGAAAGTAGCTCACCACCGAGGTGAAAATTACTCACCACCGAGATGAGGATGACGCAGAAATGAACAAAAATCAACGGCTGATTCGCTTAAATAACAAAAAACGATGGGTAAAAAAAGTTATATACTCTATTTTACTCAGAGTTATTTGTTAACTTTGCAGCCCTACTACGAACGTTATGATACAACGATATAATAAAATAATAATACTGCTCTTAGTCGTATTTGCAGTTTCAAATGCTTTTGCGCAGCAAATAAAGGGGGTTGTAACTGATTCAGTCACTCATGAACCACTAATGTATATCTCTGTCTACTATCAAGACAAGAGAGATATGGGTACTGTCACCAATATTGACGGAGAATATAAGCTCGACGCACGAAGAAACGGTGGAACGCTTATTTTCTCTTCCATCGGATATGTCAGCAAAACTGTCAAAGTAGGCTCCGGAAATCAGACCGTCAATGTCAAGCTCTCTCCGGACGATGTAATGCTCACTGAAGTAGTCGTAAAACCCCAGAAAGAAAAATATTCCCGAAAGAATAATCCGGCAGTTGAATTCATGAAGAAGGTAATCGAACACAAAAAAGCACAGGTGCTCGAAGTGAACGATTACTACCAGTACGACAAGTACGAGAAAATGAAGATGTCCATCAACGACCTGACACCGGAGAAACTGGAAAGAGGTATCTACAAGAAATACTCATTCCTCAAAGATCAGGTAGAAGTATCGGAGACTACCAACAAACTGATTCTCCCGATCTCCGTGCAGGAGACGGCATCACAGACCATCTTCCGGAAAGACCCTGAAAGCAAAAAGACCATCATCAAAGGAAAGAACTCCAACGGTATCGAAGAGTTTTTCTCTACGGGAGACATGCTGGGGACTGTGCTGAAGGACGTTTTTGCAGATATCAACATCTACGACGATGACATCCGGCTGCTCCAACAGCGTTTCGTAAGTCCTATCGGCAACAATGCCATTTCCTTTTATAAGTACTATCTGATGGATACGCTGATGGTAGACAAGCGCGAATGCGTACATCTGACTTTCGTACCGCAGAACTCACAGGATTTCGGATTTACAGGACATCTTTATGTGCTGAAAGATTCGACCTATGCTGTTCAGAAGTGTACGATGAACCTGCCTAAAAAGAGTGGCGTCAACTTCGTCAACCGCATGGACATCGTGCAACAGTACGAGCAACTTCCTAACGGAAACTGGGTATTGGCAGATGACGACATGACAGTAGACCTTTCATGGAGCTCCAACAAAACAGCGGGAGGACTACAGGTAGAACGAACGACTAAATACAGCAATTATAAGTTTGACCCGATAGAGCAGCGGCTGTTCCGCCTGAAAGGCCCTGTGATCAAAGAAGCCGATATGCTTTCGAAGAGTGACGAATATTGGGCGAGTGTGCGCCAAGTACCGTTGACCAAGAAGGAAAGCAATATGGATGTATTCGTCAATCGTCTGGAACAAATCCCGGGATTCAAATATATCATCTTTGGTGCGAAAGCACTGATCGAGAACTTCGTGGAAACCGGTAGTAAAGACCATAAGAGTAAAGTGGATATCGGTCCTATCAACACGATGATTTCGAGCAACTACATCGACGGAACCCGCTTCCGCCTGAGTGGTATGACTACTGCCCACTTTGACAAACACTGGTTCCTGAGCGGATACGGAGCCTACGGTCTGAAAGATGAGAAGTGGAAATATAGCGGAACGCTGACTTACTCTTTCAACAAACGGGATTATGTGGTGTGGGAATTCCCCAAACATTTCATATCTGCTACATACAGTTATGACGTAATGTCTCCGATGGACAAGTTCCTGTTTACGGACAAAGACAACATCTTCCTTTCGATAAAAACAACGACAGTAGACCAGATGTCATATATGCGCGATGCCACCATCAACTACGAACTCGAAACGCTTACGGGA
This sequence comes from Bacteroides faecis, assembly GCF_020091505.1. NCBI lineage: Bacteria > Pseudomonadati > Bacteroidota > Bacteroidia > Bacteroidales > Bacteroidaceae > Bacteroides > Bacteroides faecis. The sequence continues at coordinate 4,593,572 of NZ_CP081916.1, forward strand.
TTCGGAGTAAAAGCTATGCTCCGTCATCGAAACGACGAGCCTGCCGGCAAACTGGAATACCTGCGGAATGACGCTGCACAAACCCGTGTGCATGATGTGACGACTTCCGAAGCAAGTGTGACGCTGCGTTATGCTCCGGGAGAGTCTTTTGTCAACTCCAAGCAGCGCCGTGTTCCGGTATCGCTGGACGCTCCTATCTTTACACTGACTCATGCCATGGGCTTCAAAGGCGTACTGGGTGGAGAATACAACTTCAACCGCACGGAAGCAAGCATCTGGAAACGCTTCTGGCTTCCCGCTTCGTGGGGAAAGATAGACTGCAGCGTAAAAGCAGGTGCAGAATGGAATGTCGTCCCTTTCCCGTTATTGATTCTGCCGGAAGCCAACTTGTCATATATCACTCAACGTGAAACATTCTCCCTGATCAACAATATGGAGTTCCTGAACGACCGTTATGCATCCATGTCCCTTTCTTATGACATGAACGGAAAATTGTTCAACCGCATTCCGCTGATCAAGAATCTGAAATGGAGAGAGATGTTCCGTGTCCGCGCCTTGTGGGGAACATTGACCGACAAGAACAATCCATTCAAGAGCAGCAATCCCGATCTCTTCCGCTTCCCGACACGCGACGGCAAGTTCACCAGTTTCGTGATGGACCCCAAAGTGCCGTATATCGAGGGAAGCATAGGTATCTACAACATTTTCAAGCTGCTGCACGTTGAATATGTACATCGTTTCACCTACCGTGACAACCCGGGTATCAATAAGAACGGTATTCGTTTCATGGTATTAATGGTATTCTAAAACTATGCAACCTCTAGCAGAACGGTTACGACCAAAGACATTGGATGATTATATCGGTCAGAAACATTTAGTTGGACCGGGGGCTATCCTGCGCAAGATGATTGATGCGGGACGCATTTCTTCGTTTATCCTCTGGGGACCTCCGGGGGTAGGAAAAACCACGTTGGCTCAGATTATCGCCAATAAGCTGGAAACTCCGTTTTATACGCTGAGTGCCGTGACTTCAGGAGTCAAGGACGTACGTGAAGTGATAGAACGTGCCAAGAGCAACCGCTTCTTCTCGCAATCCAGCCCGATTTTGTTTATTGATGAAATCCATCGGTTCAGCAAGTCTCAACAGGATTCTTTGCTGGGAGCAGTGGAAAATGGCACTGTGACGCTGATCGGCGCAACGACCGAGAACCCGTCATTCGAAGTAATCCGCCCTCTCCTCTCCCGTTGCCAGCTTTATGTGCTCAAGTCTTTGGAAAAGGAAGACTTACTGGAGCTTCTGCAACGCGCCATCGCTACCGATACGGTACTGAAAGAGCGGAAGATCGAACTCAAAGAAACGACAGCAATGCTGCGCTTCTCCGGTGGAGACGCCCGCAAATTGCTCAATATACTCGAACTTGTAGTAGAATCGGACACGGAAGAAACGGTAGTCATCACTGACGACATGGTAACCGAACGTCTGCAACAGAATCCGCTGGCTTATGATAAGGATGGAGAAATGCACTACGACATCATTTCTGCTTTTATCAAGTCCATTCGCGGCAGTGATCCCGATGGCGCTATTTACTGGCTCGCCCGTATGGTAGAAGGTGGTGAAGATCCTGCTTTCATTGCACGAAGACTCGTAATCTCTGCTGCCGAAGATATAGGACTGGCCAATCCGAATGCCCTGCTACTGGCTAATGCCTGTTTTGAGACTCTAATGAAAATCGGTTGGCCCGAAGGACGTATCCCTTTGGCAGAAACAACCATTTATCTGGCAACAAGTCCTAAAAGCAACTCGGCATACAGTGCCATCAACGATGCATTAGAGCTAGTGCGTTCTACCGGAAACTTACCCGTTCCCCTGCATTTGCGTAATGCTCCCACCAAACTGATGAAGCAACTGGGATACGGACAAGAATATAAGTACGCCCACAGCTATGAAGGTAATTTTGTGAAACAGCAATTCTTACCGGACGAACTGAAAGAAAAACGAATCTGGCAACCACAGAATAATGCTGCGGAACAAAAGCATGCAGAACGGATGCAGCAGCTATGGGGAGAAAGATTCAAAAAATAAGCCATAAATTAGCTGTTACACCACATGAATGAACTATTAATTTATGAGAGGATATGCTAATAGCTAATGCAAATAAGACAATAAGCAACTTATAATAACTAGTTAAATTGAAATGAAAATAGTAGTTTTAGACGGCTTTGCCGCCAATCCCGGTGATTTATCATGGGAAGGTTTGAAAGCTCTCGGAGAATGTACCATTTATGATCGTACTGCTCCCGAAGAAGTATTGGAACGCGCAGCCGGAGCTGAAGTGATTCTGACGAATAAAGTAATCATCAACGCCGATCACATGGCTGCTCTGCCCGAGCTGAAATATATCGGTGTACTCGCTACGGGATATAACGTAGTGGATACGGCAGCAGCAAAAGAGCGTGGCATCATTGTCACCAACATCCCCGCATACAGCACAGCTTCTGTTGCACAAATGGTATTTGCGCATATTCTCAATATCTGCCAGCAAGTACAGCACCACTCGGAAGAAGTGCATAAAGGCCGCTGGGCAAACAACAAGGATTTCTGCTTCTGGGATACTCCGCTGATAGAGCTGAGAGACAAAAAAATCGGTCTCGTCGGATTGGGAAATACAGGATATACGACTGCTCGCGTTGCCATCGGCTTCGGCATGCAGGTATATGCTTTGACTTCAAAGTCTCACTTCCAGTTGCCGCCGGAAATCAAGAAAATGGATTTGGATCAGTTGTTCAGCGAGTGTGATATCATTAGCCTGCACTGCCCGCTCACTCCGGAAACTCATGAATTGGTGAATGCACGCCGCCTTGCTCTAATGAAGCCGAATGCTATCTTGATCAATACAGGTCGTGGCCCATTGGTTAACGAACAAGACCTTGCAGATGCACTGAACAGTGGCAAGATTTATGCTGCCGGAGTAGATGTACTTTCTTCGGAACCTCCTCGTGCCGACAATCCGTTGCTGACTGCAAAGAACTGCTACATTACTCCGCATATCGCGTGGGCAAGCACAGAAGCTCGTGAACGTCTGATGAATATTGCCATTAGCAATCTACAGGCTTATATCTCCGGAACACCGGAAAATGTAGTGAATAAGTAAAAGACTATATATTTGAATAATACGGAAAAGGCTGTTTCTTTTTTATTTTGAAACAGCCTTTATACTCTAACCCATCTTACCATTCCTTAAAAAGAAATTAAATCTTATACTAATAAACCTCACGAATATGTTCGAATTAAAGTTTAACCTGAAAGGCACAATTAATAGAAAAGAGTTTCTGCTATCCATGATTCTGTCAATTATAAATTTCATTGTATGTCTGGCAATATCCATGATCGATCTATTTATACACTTTGGAGGCGATTACAAACCGGGAACCACACCTTCATTAAGTTTTTGGGGAGGAATCATTCTGTTTATAACTACAGTTATGATTCTCATAACATTATGGTATTTTCTTGCACAATGTATGAAAAGATTGCGTGATATTTCGTTATCCGGTCTGTGGCTATTGGTATTAGTCGTTCCAATAGCGAATATCTTCCTGTTAGTATATTTATTATTTGCCAAGAGTACTGACAATACCCCAAAAGACATCTCTGCTTGAAACACGATAGATGAGTTACATAAAAAAAAGCTATTACAGAGGATGTTATAATTAAAAGAACTCCCCTCATGTAAGTCAACTCCATATCATAGAAATTGCCTTATATAAGGGGAATTTCCGGTAAATCCCAATAAAATATTCAATCGGTTATTCCATTTAGGAAAAGTTATATTCAATAAGAATGTCCTCCTTCATCCATCTCCTTCTCCGTAATCTTATGACGGTCGATACTACGCCATGCATAGAATATGTAAGCTATCACGAACGGAACAAGAATAGAGACATAAGCCATGGTCTTCAGCGTAAATTCACTCGAACAGCTGTTAGCCAATGTCAGCGAACTTTGCAAGTCCGTATATGAAGGATAATAAGCAGTGTTATTATATCCGGCTACGAGTAACAAAGCCAAGACTGTCAGCACCGTACCTATCCCTGCAAACCAAATTCCTTTGTCGAAAGTCTTTTTCAGAACCGTCTTACCGATTCCCAAAAGTACCAATACTACACCTGTCAGGAAGATGATCAGAACTACCGGCATTTCTATAAAGTTGATAAAGTATTTATAAGGCTGCATATAAACCTCCAGCGTATCCGGATTGACAGCAAAACCGTCAGAAACCAATGTACGGATTACAAATGCCAAAAAGAATACAAGGAAGAAAATAGTATTATTCAATACTGCACGACGGCATTTATCGGTCAGTTCCTTATCCGCTATACTATTAATGAAATAGAGCGAACCCAACACACGTGCCAAAAAGAATACAGCCAGTCCGAGAATAACATTCCAGATATTAGTCAACGCGTCCAGTCCGTGCCATCCATTTCCCCAATGACTGATAACCGGCATAATCGTATCCGTCATATTCGCCTTATTGATATAGAAATCAGAACCGGTGAAGAAAGTAGCGACTGCTCCACCCAGCAACAGAGGTCCCACTACCCCATTAATTACCAAGAAAGTCTGATAGGTCTTTTTACCCAGCAAATTCCCTGCCTTGCTCTGGAACTCGTAACTCACAGCCTGCAACACAAAACTGAAAAGAATAATCATCCAAAGCCAGTAAGCCCCACCGAAACTGGTACTGTAAAACAACGGGAACGAAGCAAAGAAAGCACCTCCAAACGTTACCAGCGTAGTAAACGTAAATTCCCACTTACGCCCGGTAGAGTTCACCATCATCTTACGATGTTCCTCCGTCTTACCCAAACAGAACAACAAAGAATTTCCTCCCTGCACAAATAATAAAAACACAAGTATGGCCCCCAGCAAGGAAACGACCAGCCACCAATATTGTTGTAGAAATATATACATAATATGTAAGTATTAAGTTTTAAGTATTAAGTATTAGCTCAAGTAATAAGCAATATATAGTATCAAGTAATAAGTAATAGATAATAAGTAACAACGTCAACCACGATGACAAATCAGCCAGCAGCTACGATTAATACTTATTACTTAATACCTGTTACCTATTACTTATCTCTTCTTCCGGTCCTTTCTTAATTGCCTTCACCATAATCCCGATTTCCGCAATCAACATCACGGTAAACAAGATCAGGAAGATAAAGAAAGTAGCCTGAACGGAGCCTACATCCAATTTAGAGATAGCCGCCGTCGTAGGAAGCATATCACGGATAGCCCAAGGCTGGCGACCGCATTCGGCAACCACCCAACCTGCCTGTCCGGCGATGTAAGCCAAAGGAATAGTCAGCAAAGCAATCCAATGCATCCAGCGCATCTTACTCAGATCTTTCTTATATACAAAGAAAAGCACAACGATAAAGAATAAGATAAAATATCCGCCCAAGATCACCATTACACGGAAAGCGTAAAAGTTCAGAGGGACATTCGGAACCAACTGATTCACATCTTTAATATATCCGTATCCGAAGTATGGCATATTTTCCTGCAACACTTTATAGGCAACCGCGGCATCTTCTTCGTGTCCTGCACTCTTTGCCGCACGATAAGCTGCCAATGCACCGATAGCGGTCTTGCCCCGCTCTATTTTTTCGGCTGCCGACAGGGCAGTCGTGCCGTCTTTCAGCTGATAGCCACCTTCGATAATATTCGTAATTCCCGGAACGTAACCATCCACATCCCGTTCGGCAAGGAACGAAAGCATGCCGGGTATCTCAATCCGGAACAGGAAAGGGTCTTTACCATCATTGTAAGTCTCTTTTTCGGGATTCAGCATTCCGATTCCCACCAGACCTACCTTGGTACCTCCTTCATAAAGTCCTTCTACAGCCGCCAGTTTCATCGGTTGTGTCTGTGCAATCTGATAGCCGGAACCATCGCCCGTCCACACTGCCAGCAACGAAGCGACCAGTCCGAAAATAGCACCGATCTTTATACTGGTAAGTGCAAACTCACGGTTACGTTTCTTCAACAGGAACCAACAGCTGATACCTACAACAAACACACCGCCAAGCACCCATCCGGACAACACCGTATGGAAAAACTTATTGACCGCCACAGGCGAAGTTGCCACCGCCCAGAAATCTACCATTTCATTACGCACCGTATCAGGATTGAACTCCATGCCTACCGGATGTTGCATCCATGCATTCGCAACGAGAATCCACCAAGCGGAAATGGTAGCTCCCAAGCCTGTCAGCCAAGTAGAAGCAAGGTGAAAGCGTTTGCTTACCTTATCCCATCCGAAGAACATGACCGCAATAAACGTAGCTTCCATAAAGAACGCCAGAATACCTTCGATAGCAAGCGGCGCACCGAAAATATCCCCCACAAACCAAGAATAATTACTCCAGTTCGTACCAAACTCAAACTCCAGAATCAGCCCCGTTGCCACACCGATGGCGAAGTTAATACCGAAAAGTTTCATCCAAAACTTGGCAGTCCGCTTCCAGAATTCATTGCCTGTTTTATAATACAGCGTCTCCATTATTCCCATCACCACAGCCAGTCCGAGGGTGAGCGGAACGAAAATCCAGTGGTACATGGCTGTCATCGCAAATTGGGCTCTCGACCAATCGATCAGCGAGGTGTCAATACTTTCAATCATAATCTTATGTAGTTTAAGAGTTAAAAATCAGTAGTTTTCTCCGGAAGGGCACGCTGTATCAGCTCATTTCCCACATACGTTCCCTTGTCGGCATCCGTGGGATGGTCACCGAGAAAGTCGGGAAAGAAGAAAATTTTGAGAATGAAGAACATAATGAATAATTTCACTAAGATAATAAGCCACAAGGTACGACCTAATGTCATACTACGGAAACCTTCCAGATAAAAGTTCCAGATCGTAAGTAGTGTATTCTTCATAAGCGGACTCTATAATTTGTAATGAGTACAAATATACAATTTTTATAATTAAAACAAACAAGTAAGGCAAAATGTTGCGCGATTTGTATGTTTTTTCTCAGAAAACCTGCCTATCGACAGAAAAAAAACATTTAACGGCGAAAAAGCGCCATCTGTCTATCACTTTTGCAGCTAATATAAGATGTACGTACCTTCGTTCCAGTAAATCAATAGAAATATATGAATATGATAAATGTAAGAAGATTGACAGTGATAGCATTTCTTGGAGCGGGGTTGCTGCCCGGTATATCCGCCCAAGAATCTTCTGTGCAGGACAATGTCCGGAGTGAGGTGAATCTCCCCGCTCAATGGGATTTACAGTCGTGCATCGACTATGCGTTGCAACAGAACATTACGATCCGTAAAAACCGGGTCAATGCGGAAAGTACACAGATTGACGTGAAGACGGCAAAAGCTGCCTTGTTCCCCAGTCTGTCATTCTCCACAAGCCAGAATATGGTGAACCGTCCGTATCAGGAATCGAGCAAAACAGTCAGCGGCAGTGAAGTGATCGAGACAACCAGCAAGACCAGTTACAATGGCAATTACGGTCTGAATGCTTCGTGGACCATTTACAATGGCAGCAAGCGACTGAACACCATCAAGCAGGAAAGGCTGAACAATCAGGTCGCAAATCTGGATGTAGAAACGTCAGAGAATAGTATTCAGGAATCTATTGCCCAGATTTATATACAGATTCTTTATGCAGCGGAATCTGTCAAGGTCAACGAAAACACGCTGCAAGTTTCCATTGCGCAGCGTGATCGCGGACAGGAACTTCTGAATGCCGGAAGCATTGCTAAAAGTGATTTTGCACAGTTGGAAGCTCAGGTCAGCACCGACCGTTATCAATTAGTAACAGCGCAAGCCACTCTTCAGGACTACAAATTACAACTAAAACAATTGCTCGAACTCGATGGGGAGAATGAAATGAACATCTATCTCCCCGTCCTGTCCGACGAGAATGTACTGTTGCCGTTGCCTGCTAAAAAAGATGTATATATGAGTGCGCTCACTCTTCGTCCCGAGATTGAAGCGAGCAAGATTAATGTGGAAGCATCGGAACTGGGTATCGACATCGCCAAAGCGGGCTACCTTCCCACCATCAGCCTTAGTGCCGGAATCGGGACCAACCATACCAGCGGCAGCGACTTCACCTTCGGAGAACAGGTAAAGAACGGATGGAACAACTCCATCGGTGTCTCCGTCAGCGTTCCTATATTTAACAACCGGCAGACTAAGAGCGCCGTACAGAAAGCTAAATTACAGCGTGAGACGAGCCTGCTGTCGCTACTTGACGAACAGAAAACGCTGTATAAAACGATCGAAGGACTTTGGCTGGATGCAAACAGCGCACAACAGCGTTATGCGGCAGCGAATGAGAAACTGAAAAGTACGCAGATCAGCTACGACCTGATCAGCGAACAGTTCGACTTGGGTATGAAGAACACAGTAGAGCTGTTAACGGAAAAGAACAACCTGCTGCAAGCACAACAGGAGCAGCTCCAAGCTAAATATATGGCGATACTGAATACCCAGTTGCTCAAATTCTATCAGGGGGACAAACTGGCACTATAAGCCTTCTTCCTTATAAAAAGCAGAATATAAATAAGTAAAAACAAAATATAGAATGAAAACGAAAAAGATTATCCTGATCGCTGTGGCAGTTGCCGTAGTAGCAGGCGGAGGAATCTGGTTCTTTACAGGTTCTCCGGCAAAGCACAAGGTGACTTATGCCAGCGCTACTGTCAGTAAAGGCGATATCTCCAATTCGGTGACTGCAACCGGAACAATCGAACCGGTGACAGAAGTAGAAGTCGGTACGCAGGTATCCGGTATCATTGACCAGATTTATGTAGATTATAATTCGGTAGTAACCAAAGGACAGCTGATTGCTGAAATGGACCGTATCACTCTACAGAGTGAACTGGCTTCTCAACAGGCAACTTACGATGGTGCCAAAGCCGAATACGAGTATCAGAAAAAGAACTACGAACGCAGCAAAGGATTGCACGATAAATCGTTGATCAGCGATACTGACTACGAACAGGCTCTCTATAATTATCAGAAAGCCATGAGTGCTTTCGACAGCAGCAAAGCGTCTTTGGCTAAAGCAGAACGGAACCTGTCTTATGCTACTATTACTTCACCGATTGACGGGGTAGTCATCAGCCGTGATGTAGAAGCCGGACAGACGGTAGCTTCCGGATTCGAAACTCCTACCCTCTTTACCATTGCAGCCGACCTGACTCAAATGCAAGTAGTGGCAGACGTGGATGAAGCGGATATAGGCGGTATCGAAGAAGGCCAACGCGCCAGCTTTACTGTCGATGCTTATCCGAACGATGTGTTCAGCGGAGTCGTGACACAGATTCGTCTGGGAGACGCAAGCAGTAGCAGCAGTACAAGTTCAAGCACCAGCACGGTAGTCACTTACGAAGTGGTGATCTCTGCTCCGAATCCGGACTTGAAACTGAAACCGCGTCTGACAGCTAACGTCACAATCTATATTCTCGATAAAAAAGATGTATTGTCTGTTCCCAGCAGAGCATTACGTTTCACTCCCGAAGAACCGTTGATCGGCAAAAACGACATTGTGAAAGACTGCGAAGGTGAGCATAAGGTATGGACACGCGAAGGAACCACCTTCACGGCTCATCCGGTAGAAATCGGAATCAGCAACGGTGTTTCTACAGAAATCATCAGCGGCGTTGCCGAAGGAACCAAAGTTGTAACGGAAGCTACCATAGGCGCCATGCCGGGCGAAAATGCAGAGGCTGAGCAAAATCAGGGAAGCGGAGAAAGAAGTCCGTTCATGCCGGGCCCTCCGGGAAACAATAAAAAGAAAAGCAACAAGTAGCCGAGTATGAAAAAAGTAATTGAACTTCAAAATATCAAACGAGACTTTCAGGTGGGAGAAGAAACCGTCCATGCGTTACGGGGCGTTTCATTCACCATCAACGAAGGCGAGTATGTGACCATTATGGGTACTTCCGGCTCGGGAAAGTCCACGCTGCTCAACACATTGGGCTGCCTGGACACTCCTACCAGCGGAGAATATCTGCTCGATGGCATCTCTGTACGTACGATGAGCAAGCCTCAACGTGCCGTACTGAGAAACCGGAAAATCGGCTTCGTCTTCCAGAGCTACAACCTGCTCCCAAAAACGACGGCTGTAGAAAACGTTGAGTTGCCGCTGATGTATAATTCATCAGTGAGCGCTGCCGAACGTCGCCGGCGTGCCATCGAAGCGTTGCAGGCTGTGGGGCTGGGCGACCGGCTGGAACATAAATCCAACCAGATGTCCGGCGGACAGATGCAGCGTGTAGCCATCGCCCGTGCACTGGTCAACAATCCTGCGGTAATCCTTGCCGACGAAGCAACCGGAAACCTTGACACACGTACATCTTTCGAGATACTTGTCCTGTTCCAGAAACTTCATGCAGAAGGACGTACCATTATATTCGTAACGCACAATCCTGAAATCGCGCAATATAGCAGCCGGAATATCCGCCTGCGCGACGGACATGTCATTGAAGATACTGTCAATTCACATATTCTGTCCGCAGCCGAAGCACTGGCCGCATTGCCCAAGAGCGACGAGGATTGAAAATAAAAGTATTAAGTAATAAGCAACAATAGTTTATGAATGGAACCAACTTATTTAAGATAGCTCTCCGGGCATTGGCAAACAACAAGCTACGCGCTTTCCTCACCATGCTTGGTATCATTATCGGTGTCGCTTCCGTCATCACGATGCTCGCTATCGGTCAGGGATCGAAACGAAGCATCCAGCAACAGATATCGGAGATGGGATCGAACATGATCATGATCCATCCGGGAGCCGACAGACGGGGTGGTGTCCGGCAAGACCCTTCGGCCATGCAGACGTTGAAGCTGACCGATTATGAAGCCTTGCGTGATGAGACCAATTTCCTGTCTGCCATCAGCCCCAACGTTTCTTCATCGGGACAGCTCATTGCGGGTAACAACAACTACCCGTCATCTGTCAGCGGTGTCGGACTGGAGTATCTGGAAATCCGCCAGCTGAGCGTAGAAACCGGAGACATGTTTACAGAAGCCGACATACAGAGTTCGGCTAAGGTCTGCGTGATCGGTAAGACGATTGTGGACAACCTTTTTCCGGATGGAGGCGACCCGATAGGGAAAATTATCCGTTTCAATAAAATACCGTTTCGGGTAGTAGGCGTACTCAAAGCAAAGGGATACAACTCTATGGGACAGGACCAGGACAATATCGTACTGGCTCCTTATACCACCGTTATGAAACGCTTACTTGCCGTCACCTATCTTCAGGGTGTCTTTGCTTCTGCCCTCACCGAAGACATGACGGAGTATGCTACGGATGAAATCACGGAAATCCTGCGGCGCAACCATAAACTGAAAGCCTCGGACGAAGACGATTTCACCATCCGTACGCAACAGGAGTTGAGCACGATGCTAAACTCTACCACTGATCTGATGACAACCCTGCTCGCCTGCATTGCCGGAATTTCTCTGGTGGTAGGTGGTATCGGTATCATGAATATCATGTACGTATCCGTCACCGAACGTACCCGCGAAATCGGTCTGCGTATGTCCGTCGGCGCACGTGGCGTTGATATTCTGAGTCAGTTCCTCATCGAGGCGATCCTGATCAGCATCACGGGAGGCCTTATCGGAGTCGTCATCGGCTGCGGTGCCAGCTGGATAGTCAAGAGTGTGGCACACTGGCCTATCTTCATCCAGCCTTGGAGTGTCTTCCTTTCTTTTGCCGTCTGTACTGTTACCGGAGTCTTCTTCGGATGGTATCCTGCAAAGAAAGCTGCAGATTTAGACCCGATAGAGGCTATCAGATACGAATAAAAAACTATCTTTGTCTTTATGAAACAAACCCTTACATCCGCACGTCGTCCCCTGGAAGCACTGATACATGTGATCGGCTGGGGGATTATGTTCGGTTTTCCGTTCTTCTTCGTAGAGCGCGAAAACGGAAACATCAACTGGATGGCATACGTACGTCATTCTGCCGTACCGCTGTCCTTTATGATCGTGTTCTACGTCAATTATTTCCTGCTGGTTCCCCGGTATCTTTTCCAGAGCCAGAACAAGAGGTATATTACCTACAATATTCTCCTGTTGTGTGCCATCGGTCTGATGCTGCATCTTTGGCGGAGTCTGACATTCGACCCTTCCTTTGTTCCCAAGCACCGGTCGGGAGTTCCTCCGGGATGGCTGTTCTTTGTCAGAGATATGCTGAGCCTCGTTTTCACCATCGGACTGAGTGCCGCAATACGTATGAGTGCCCGATGGACGCAAGCGGAAGCAGCCCGCAAGGAGGCAGAACGGAGTCGTTCGGAAGCAGAGCTGAAGAATCTGCGGAACCAACTGAATCCGCATTTTCTGCTCAACACATTGAACAATATCTATGCATTGATTGCTTTCGATACGGACAAAGCACAACAGGCTGTGCAGGAACTAAGTAAGCTGCTCCGTTATGTACTGTATGATAATCAGCAGACTTATGTCCCTCTGGGCAAGGAGACTGACTTTATCCGCAACTATATCGAGCTGATGCGCATCCGTCTGTCCGCCAATGTACAGATGACAACGCAGATCGACATCCAGCCGGACAGTCAGACGCTTATCGCACCGCTGATCTTTATCTCCTTGATCGAAAATGCTTTCAAACACGGTATATCGCCTACAGAACGGAGTTTCATCCATATCCATCTTGCAGAAAATGACACGGAAGTGATCTGCGAAATAAGTAACAGCAATCACCCCAAAAACATAACGGACAAGAGCGGTTCGGGTATAGGACTGGAACAGGTGAGCCGACGACTGGAGATTCTTTATCCCGGCCAATATACTTGGCAGAAAGGAATTTCGGAAGACGGCAAGGAGTACAAATCGAGATTGAGTATCCGTGTGAGAGACAGGTATTAAATATTAAGTATTGGATGCTGAATAAGAAACATCAGATTTAAGCAATAAAATAGAGAGAATTATGATATTACGTTGTGCCATTGTAGATGATGAGCCCTTGGCTCTTGGCCTATTAGAAAGTTATGTAAACAAGACACCGTTTCTGCAACTTACAGGAAAGTATTCCAGTGCGGTGCAGGCAATGAAGGAGTTACCGGGCGAAGAGGTCGATCTTCTTTTCCTTGACATTCAGATGCCGGAACTTAACGGACTGGAGTTCTCGAAGATGGTAGATCCCCGCACGCGTATCGTATTTACGACCGCATTCGGTCAGTATGCAATCGACGGGTATCGCGTCAATGCACTCGATTATCTGCTGAAACCTATCTCGTATGTCGATTTCCTGCAAGCGGCAAATAAAGCCCTGCAATGGTTTGAACTGGTGCAGAAACCGGAAGAGATAGACAGTATCTTTGTAAAAAGTGACTACAAGCTGGTGCAAGTAGAACTGAAAAAGATCATGTATATCGAAGGATTGAAAGACTACATCAAAATCTATACAGAAGAGGATGCCAAACCTATCTTGTCACTTATGAGCATGAAGGCTATGGAAGAGCTTTTGCCTTCAAGCCGATTCATCCGTGTACATCGCTCATTCATTGTTCAGAAGGACAAAATACGGGTGATCGACCGTGGCCGTATTGTCTTTGACAAAACGTATATCCCCATTAGTGATAGCTACAAACAGGTTTTCCAGGCTTTTTTGGACGAAAGAAGTTGATGAATGCCAAATTTATCGACAAAAAAGTGAATTTTGTCGATTATAGTTTGTCAGAAATCGGTTTTATATGTAACTTTGCAACGAACAGAAAGGGATTGTGAAATTCCAAGAATAGAATAGTTTAGTTAAGTCTAGTTTAGTTTTTGTGTTGAGTGCTTCCTCGTCGGCGGACGAACAAGGAAGCACTTTTTTATTTCTATATTTATAGAACATAGTGGACTATAGCACTAAATCAAAGAAAAATTATATAAAAATTGATTACATATAAAGTACTTTTATATTCTATTATCTCTTAATATACTCCTTTCTGCGATCAAAGACCTGCCTCTGTTTGTTTATAGATAATATACATCAGTAATAAATAAACAAACAATCAAATTAAAAAGGATCAATCCGAAACCCCGGTTGTTTTCAGTTTGCTTCTTTCTGTACGGAAATGAACTAAATTATAAATTGAGGATTAGGCACGGATTACACGGATTAACACGGTTGTTTTACGTAATCATAGCACTAAAACCGTGTTAATCCGTGTAATCCGTGCCTAAATATATTCTTTTCCGTACAGTATGCAGTTCAAACAGGGTTTTCAGACTGATCCATTACAAACATTAATTGCAAATAATATGTGTTTCCACAACTCAATGTCAGCCAAAGCCATCAAAGTTGCCGCCCGTTACGGACGCAAATCGGATGTAGTCGGGATTTACCAGAGTATTCTTGACGAACAGTATCATGTGAATGCGTTCACCTTCCCCAAATATCCCATCATTACTTCTTCGGATGAAGTACAGGTTTTCAACTGGGGACTAATCCCCTTTTGGGTAAGAACCGAAGAGGATGCGACAGAAATAAGAAAGATGACACTTAATGCCCGTGCAGACACCATCTTCGAGAAACCGTCTTTCCGAGAGCCGATCATGAAAAAACGGTGCATAGTGCCCAGTACCGGCTACTTTGAATGGAGGCATGAAGGAGCCAATAAGATACCTTATTATATATATCTGAAAGATGAACCCATCTTCTCTATGGCTGGTATCTACGACCGCTGGCTGGACAAGGATACGGGAGAAGAACACGAAACTTTCTCCATTATCACCACTGATACCAATTCGCTCACCGGTTACATCGATAACACCAAGCACCGGATGCCTGCCATCCTCGCCAAAGAGGATGAAGAGAAATGGCTTGATGCTTCATTGAGTAAAGCGGAAATAGCTTCTTTCCTAAAGCCTTTCGATACAGAAAAGATGGATGCGTACGTTATCAGAAATGATTTCTTAAAGAAGTCCTCCAATGACCCGACAATCATACAAAGAATGTAAAAAAGATAAATTGGTCTTGTAAAAGTGAGAGGAGTGAGAGAGGATTCGTAACTTTTATATTTTTTTTCATTCCTACTCTTTACTCTATATCTCTCAAAAAAAAATACGAATGTTGTAATTCCTCTCTCACTCCTCTCACTTTTTACCCCTTATTTCATTAAGATCGGGATAAAACAGGAAGAAAAACAATACTCTGTCTTTAAAAAACGTAGTGGGAAATTCGGAAAGTCTCATTATCTTTTCCGAATTTCCCACTATGTTTTTATCTGTTTCGCTCGCACCGCCTTTTAAGTCGGTTCGCAGGCCCTTTTTACTCTCCCAATTCACCCAGCAAATCATACGATGGCGCAAAGAAAAGCGTCCCCGTTATCGCTGTACTGAAATCGAGCAAACGGTCGGTATTGCCTGCCGGACTACCGATAAACATATTCTCCAGCATCCGGCGAGTAGTGCTGAACGTACTTGCATACCCTATAAAATAGGTACCATACTCCCCTTTCGAGGTATTGGCAAACGGCATATTGGCACGTACAATCTTCAAATCATCACCAATATTAGTCACAGCATTATGTGCATTCGCCGGCTTCTCTTCATCCGACAGCTCCACATCGTTGAACTTATGGCGACCGATCACCTTTTCCTGTTGTTCTACCGGAAGCGCATTCCACGCCACCATATCATGAATATACTTCTGCACAAACACATAACTGCCTCCTGCAAAATCCGCATCCTCCTCGCCAATCACCGCAAAATGATACGGGTTCTCATCGACAGCCGGATTCTCCGTTCCATCCACAAAGCCGATAATCGCCTTACCATCCATATAGCGGAATCCGTGAGTCTCATCAATAGGCACCACGGCTCCTTTGAGCTTTTCGTCAAGAATGGAAGCAAACTCAAAACACAGCCCCATCTGTTTCGCCCGGATATGGAACAACAGATCGCCGGGAGTAGAAACAGCGGTATACTTCTCCCCCTTTATTTCGGAGAAAGTACTCAGCTCTTTCGGTTTGCCCTTGTCGGGGAAAAGCCGTGTCCACGCATCAGCTCCGAATCCCATCGTGCAACTGAATTGCAAGTCGGGAAAACGATTGCGCATACTACGGATCATCGCCGGGAAATTGGCACATACATCTTTTACCTTATCAGCAGCATCGGGGGAATCAGTCAAGCCATACACTATAAATATAACATTCTCTCCCTGTTTTCCGGCTACATCCTGTGGGATATGACCGCCGAACGAATTTTGAAATGGATTCATACTCTTCTATTATTTGATGAAAGAAAAAGAGACCGCATAGGTTACATAGGCAAGAAGCCCCCGGTTTCGACTCCGTGAGCTTCTCTCTTCGCTAATGTTACTCTCTCTTCTTATATATTATTACTTTGTCTTTATATTGTCTCTCTTCTGTTGTTTTTTCCCTTCTCAGCCATTCCGGACATACATCGCGGCTCCGGCATCCATAAACAATTCCACATTCTCCGCATGGTGGGCTATATAAGCTGCCGGCCCCGTATCTCCCGAGTGACAGATTTCTTCCACCACTTCTGCCTTGGCTTTTCCGGTAATCAGAAAAATAACCAGACGGGCAGTAAGAATCGGAAATCCGGTCATTGCAATACGTTTCTGTCCGTTGCGGGGATGAATGCTGGTCACATAAATCTGGTCGGAAGAAAGCAAAGCCTCTTGTCCGGGGAAGATAGAGGAAGTATGCCCGTCCTCTCCGGCTCCCAACAACACAATATCAAATTCGGGCCAGCCATTCTTTTTAGGTACCTGCCGGTCGACAAGTTCGGAATAGCGGGCAGCCTCTTTTACCGGCTTCTCTTCTCCGCGAATGCGGAATACATTTTCGTAAGGAATGGGCACTATCCCCAAAAGCAGGGAACGCATCATTCCATAATTACTATCGGAATCTTCGGGAGGAACACAGCGTTCATCCACCCAATATAGTTTCATACGCCCCCAAGGAGTGATATCAGCGTATTCATTTGCCCATAAATCAAACATCAGCGCGGGAGTACTGCCGCCACTCACCGCTATGTTGAACGTTTTATCCGGTTCAGCATTCATGATATCCACCAGGTGAAATATCAATGAACGGGCCGTTTCCATAGACGACGGGAAAACAGATAGTTTCATAGTTCGCAATATTGATCTGTATTTGTTAAATTCTTACACGGGTTGGTCCAGTCTGCCCCATGCTCGTGCATCATAGCTTCACTTTCGAGAGGCCCCCACGTACCTGCCGGATAACCGTACAAAGGCGCGTCCGGATTCTCTTTCCAATAACGTAAGACCGGATCAAAGAAATTCCAGGAAGCCTCTACAGCGTCACTTCGAGTAAACAAGGTCGGATCGCCCTGAATGCAGTCGTCAATCAGACGGGCATAAGCGTCGCCGCTCGGCACACCGCCCAACTGTGCGTAACTGAAATCCATCGTCACCTGACGGACTTCGAAACCTGCACCCGGAACCTTCATTCCGATCTTCAGCACAATACCTTCGTTGGGTTGCAAACGAAGGATCAACTTATTGGCCCTCGGACAGTTGCCACCGGAACAGCGGAACATCTGATGGGGCGTCTCGCGGAAGTGAACGACAATCTCCGTCACCTTCGTCGGCATCTGCTTACCGGTGCGGATGTAGAACGGTACTCCACTCCAACGCCAGTTGCTGATACCTAGCTTCATCGCAATATAAGTCTCCGTGCGCGAATCGGGAGCTACGCCCTTTTCTTCACGATAACCTTTCTTATTGCCCGAAGCCGTATATTGTCCGCGAACGATATGTTCATTCAAGTCCGTCTCCGTAAGCGGAGTCAATGACTCATAAACCTTCACTACCTCATTCCGGAAATTATCTGCGTTGAACACTGCCGGCGGTTCCATAGCTGTAAGAGCCACCAGCTGAATAAGATGATTCTGCACCATATCCCGCAAGGCTCCCGCCGTCTCGTAAAAACCTCCGCGCTGCTCAATGCCCAGATTCTCTACAGCAGTAATCTCCACATAATCTATATAATTGCGATTCCATAAAGGCTCAAATATACCATTGGCAAAACGGAAAGCAAGCACATTCTGTGCCGTCTCCTTCCCCAGAAAATGATCGATACGATAAATCTGATGCTCGGCAAACACAGAAGAATAAATCTTATTCAACTCACGCGCCGACTCAAGATCGTATCCAAACGGCTTCTCCACAATAATACGGGAATGCGGAGTATTCAACCCGGCAGCCTTCAAATGCAAAGGTACCACCCCATACAATGAAGGCGGAGTAGCCAGATAGAACAACAAATTATCGGGATCAACCTCCTTCGTAAGTTCCACCAACCGCTCCCGCAGTTCAGAATACCCCTCCACCTTCGCCGGGTCCATCGGCAAATAATGCAGATGAGAAACAAAAGAAGACATCATCTCCAAATCCTGCTCTTCAGCCTTTACAAACTGCTGCAGCTCTCCCGATATATATGAACGGTAATCTTCATCAGAATAGACAGTCCGCCCAATTCCCAGAACAGTAAAGCTCCCTGTCAGCCGTTTATCCCGATACAGAGAGTACAATGCGGGCATTAGCTTGCGTTTCGTCAAGTCGCCCGAAGCACCAAAAATAATCATTGCAAATTTATCCATCGTCGTATTTTTAACTTTTTACCTTTATCTATCCATCACCTCAACCGACCAGCCTAACACACAATCACCCACTACTAACATCCGAACGGTCTCCCGGCCTCACCGAAGGAGCGTCAAGCGGAGGCTGTATCTCCGGCGTCAAGAAGGGCAGGCTGTTTGAGCGGAGCGAGTTCCTGCCCTTTAGCCGGAGATACAGCCGGAGTAGCTCCGCAGGTGCAGCCTTGATTTTTTCTTTTGGTACCTTTCTTTTGCATCAAGGCAAAAGAAAAGTACACTATACATTATAAGTCCCCGACTTCGTATCCCCTCCATGTCCCGTCCAATTCTCATGAAAGAACTGTCCGCGCAACTCATCCTTCCGTTCAAACGTATGCGCACCGAAGTAATCGCGCTGCGCCTGCACCAGATTGGCAGGAAGATCTTCAGAAGTCAGCGAATAGAAATAATTCAGAGCAGAAGAGAATGCCGGAACAGGCAATTCCTCCTTCATAGCCTCCGCTACCAGATTCTTCCATCCGGGAAGCAGAGTCTTGATCTCCTCACGGAAGTATGGAGCCAGCAACAAATGCTTCGGCTTATCCGCCGCTTCAAAAGCAGCAGCGATATCGTTCAGGAAAATACTGCGGATGATACATCCTCCACGCCACATACGGGCAATGGAAGCTAAATCCAGATTCCACCCGAAAGCATCAGAAGCACGCTGCAACACAGCAAAGCCCTGCGCGTATGAAACAAGTTTGGAAGCATAAAGTGCAGAAAAGATCTCCTTCACCAAATCCGCCTTATTATATATAGGCAATGTATGTTTACACATGAACTGCTTGGAAGCAAGATGACGCAAATCCTTCTGTGCCGAGAGACTGCGTTCGAACACCGCCGTAGCAATCAGCCCCAGCGGCATACCCAGTTCCATCGCGTTGATAACAGACCACTTGCCTGTCCCTTTCTGTCCGGCAGCATCGAGAATCTTATCGATAAGATATCCGCCGGATTTATCCTTATGACGCAAAATATTAGAAGTAATCTCAATCAGATAACTGCGGAGCTTTCCTTCATTCCAGCGGGCAAACACGTCCGCCATCTCCTCATTCGTCAAATCGATCAGATTCTTCATCACCCAGTAAGCCTCAGCGATCAGCTGCATATCACCGTATTCGATACCGTTGTGAATCATCTTCACAAAATGTCCCGATCCGGCTGGTCCTACCCATTGGCAACAAGGAGTTCCGTCCGGCGCTTTCGCTGCGATGCTCTGCAAAACAGGCTTCACTTCCGGCCATGCTTTCTCCGATCCTCCGGGCATGATGGAAGCACCGTTCAGAGCACCTTCCTCTCCGCCCGACACCCCGCTTCCTACAAACAGGAAGCCTTTCGATTCTGCTAATTTTACACGGCGATTGGTATCTTCGTAATTTGAATTACCACCGTCGATCAAAATATCTCCGGGAGAAAGCAAAGGGAAAAGCTGATCCATCAGTTCGTCTACCGGACTGCCGGCACGTACCATCATCATAATTTTGCGAGGGGTGGCTATTGATTCCACAAAAGCCTTTATATCTGTAAAACCTTCAATGTTTTTACCTTTAGCCCGACCATTCATAAAGCGGTCTACTACTCCTTCTTCCACTCCGGGGACGGTACGATTGTAAACAGAGACGTGCCACCCCTTGCTTTCCATATTCAAGGCAAGGTTCTCGCCCATCACTGCCAGACCGATCAACCCGATATCTGTTTTATTCTGATTTGCCATATCTTATATATTTTAAAATATTGTTTATGTAAGAAACACTTGAAAAGCACATTTGTTCGCTAGTTTTAGATTAAAATACTATTTTTGTAGTCAAACAAATAAATATCAGAATGAAGAAGATTAAGATCGGCCTGCTGCCACGCATCATTATTGCTATCATCTTGGGTATTGCCATCGGTACTGTTTTTCCGGCCCCATTGGTACGAATATTCGTTACGTTCAACGGAATTTTCAGTGAATTTCTTAACTTCTCCATCCCGCTTATCATCCTCGGGCTGGTCACCATAGCCATTGCCGACATCGGGAAAGGCGCGGGAAAGATGTTGCTAGTCACCGCCCTTATCGCCTACGGCGCAACGCTCTTCTCGGGCTTCCTGTCCTACTTCACAGGCATGGCCGTCTTCCCCTCGCTCATCGAAGTGGGTGCACCGCTCGAAGAGGTCAGCGAAGCGCATGGTATCCTTCCCTACTTCTCCGTATCCATCCCTCCGCTGATGAATGTCATGACCGCATTGATTCTGGCTTTCACACTGGGATTGGGACTGGCTGCACTGAACAGCGATTCGCTGAAAAATGTAGCGCGGGATTTTCAGGAAATCATCGTGCGTATGATCAGCGCCGTCATCCTGCCCTTGCTGCCGCTTTACATCTTCGGCATTTTTCTGAACATGACTCATTCCGGACAAGTATATGCCATCCTGATGGTATTCATCAAGATTATCGGAGTCATCTTTCTGTTACATATTTTCCTGCTCGTCTTTCAGTATTCCATTGCAGCGATCTTTGTCCATAAAAATCCGTTCCGGCTATTGGGTAAGATGATGCCGGCATACTTCACCGCATTAGGCACACAATCATCTGCCGCCACCATTCCGGTGACGCTGGAACAGACGAAGAAGAATGGAGTATCCGCCGATATTGCGGGGTTCGTGATTCCGCTCTGCGCCACTATCCATCTGTCGGGCAGCACACTGAAAATCGTAGCCTGCGCACTGGCACTGATGATGATGCAGGGAATGCCGTTCGACTTCCCGCTGTTTGCCGGATTCATCTTTATGCTGGGCATCACGATGGTAGCCGCACCGGGCGTTCCGGGAGGAGCCATCATGGCAGCACTCGGTATCCTGCAATCGATGCTGGGCTTCGACGAATCGGCACAGGCACTGATGATTGCGCTATACATCGCAATGGACAGCTTCGGAACCGCCTGCAACGTGACGGGCGACGGAGCCATCGCGCTCATCATAGACAAAGTGATGGGAAAAGGAGCGGGAAAATAAAACGGACTTGGTTTGCATATACAGCATAAAATAACGAAATTTGTCCCCATATTTTCAAATAAAAGAATTAATAGCATATGAAAACAGCCCTTATATCAGGCATCACCGGGCAGGATGGTTCTTATCTTGCCGAATTTCTCTTGCAAAAAGGTTACGAAGTACACGGTATTCTCCGTCGTTCTTCTTCATTCAATACGGGACGTATCGAACATTTGTACTTTGACGAATGGGTGCGCGACATGAAACAAAAACGTACCATCAACCTTCACTATGGCGACATGACGGACTCCAGTTCACTGATCCGCATCATACAGCAGGTACAACCGGATGAGATCTACAATCTGGCCGCACAGAGTCACGTAAAGGTTTCGTTCGACGTGCCCGAATATACAGCTGAAGCGGATGCCATCGGTACGCTGCGTATGCTCGAAGCCGTACGCATCTTGGGACTGGAAAAGAAAACGCGCATCTATCAGGCTTCCACCTCCGAACTTTTCGGCAAGGTGCAGGAAGTTCCGCAGAAGGAAACCACCCCGTTCTATCCCCGTTCTCCTTACGGAGTAGCCAAGCAATATGGTTTCTGGATCACCAAAAACTATCGCGAAAGCTACGGTATGTTTGCCGTTAACGGTATCTTGTTCAATCACGAAAGTGAACGCCGTGGCGAAACGTTCGTTACCCGCAAGATTTCCCTCGCTGCCGCACGCATCGCGCAAGGAGAGCAGGACAAGTTATATCTGGGTAATCTGGATGCCCGTCGCGACTGGGGGTATGCGAAAGATTATGTGGAATGTATGTGGCTGATTCTCCAGCACGACGTGCCGGAAGATTTCGTAATAGCCACCGGAGAAATGCACACCGTACGCGAATTTGCCACACTGGCATTCAAGGAAGCGGGCATCGAACTGCGCTGGGAAGGCGAAGGTGTGGATGAAAAGGGTATCGACGTGGCTACCGGGAAAGTATTGGTAGAGGTTGATCCCAAGTATTTCCGTCCGGCAGAAGTGGAACAACTGTTAGGAGACCCGACCAAAGCCAGAACATTGCTGGGATGGAATCCGTGCAAAACCTCGTTCGAAGAACTGGTAAGCATCATGGTTCGCCATGACATGGAAAAAGTAAGAAGAATGATTGCTACCAAGCACTAATACAACCCGAATCAGACACGGATTACTCCGATTATGCGCATCTTACATCTAAAATGAAGATCGTTTTAATCAGCGTAATCCGTGTTCATATATATCATTACTCAATCATGGAAAAGAATACTAAAATATATGTAGCAGGACATCACGGACTGGTGGGGTCTGCTATCTGGAAGAATCTGCAGGACAAAGGATATACCAACCTGATCGGACGCACGCATAAAGAGCTGGATTTGCTGGATGGTGTGGCTGTCCGCCGTTTTTTCGACGAAGAACAACCGGAGTATGTATTTCTGGCCGCTGCTTTTGTGGGCGGTATCATGGCCAACAGCATTTACCGTGCCGACTTTATTTATAAGAACCTGCAAATACAGCAGAACGTTATCGGTGAAAGTTTCCGCCATAACGTCAAGAAATTACTGTTTCTCGGCAGCACCTGCATCTATCCGCGCGATGCCGGACAACCGATGAAAGAGGAAGTCCTGCTGACTTCACCACTGGAATATACGAATGAGCCATACGCCATCGCCAAAATTGCCGGTCTGAAAATGTGCGAAAGTTTCAACCTGCAATACGGCACGAATTATATCGCTGTCATGCCGACCAATCTGTACGGTCCGAATGATAACTTCGACTTGGAACGCAGCCATGTTCTGCCTGCCATGATCCGCAAGATTCACCTTGCGCATTGTCTGAAGGAAGGAGATTGGGAAGCTGTCCGCAAGGATATGAACCGACGTCCCGTAGAAGGCATCAACGGCGACAGCCCGAAAGAGGACATACTGAATATCCTTCGCAAGTACGGCATCAGTGACACGGAAGTGACATTGTGGGGCACCGGCACTCCCCTGCGCGAATTTATGTGGAGCGAAGAAATGGCCGACGCTAGTGTATTCGTAATGGAACATGTGGACTTCAAGGATACCTATAAGGAAGGTGACAAGGATATCCGCAACTGCCATATCAACATCGGAACCGGAAAGGAAATCACCATCCGCCAACTTGCCGAACGAATCGTAGAAACGGTAGGTTATCAAGGCAAGCTAACCTTCGACAGCAGCAAACCGGACGGTACCCTGCGCAAACTGACCGATCCTTCCAAACTCCACTCCCTGGGATGGCACCACCAAATTGAAATTGAGGAAGGGGTACGGAAAATGTACGAATGGTACTTGAAATAGATCTACTATCAGACTCACATCATGCATTGGTAATGTCCGTAACATGCATTGTGAATCATCATATCATGCATTGTGAGCGACACTAACAAGCATTGATAACTCCCCTGCCTTCCACTGAGTACAACTGTGCCATACGCCGGAAACAATCGTGCCACACGCCGGAAACGCTTGTGCCACCGGCTTGGCACGCTTGTGCCACCGGTGCGGCACACTTGTGCCAAAGGCGTGGCACACCCCTTTTGCGCTTATCCCCGTTCCTCTTCTCCTTAACTTCCTCATCTTTGTTCCTTATTACTCCAAGACTCCCCATTTCCAAAAATTCTTCATTCTTAATTCTTCATTCTTAATTTAATTACTATATTTGCACAATTTAATACCAAATGTGCAAAAAACAATGGAACAGAGTTTTATAGCTTACATTGAGAATAGTATCAAGAACAATTGGGACCTGGACGCCCTGACAGATTACAAGGGGGCCACCCTTCAGTATAAAGACGTTGCTCGAAAAATCGAAAAACTCCATATCATCTTCGAAGAAAGCGGAATCCGCAAGGGAGACAAAATCGCCGTGTGCGGACGAAACAGTTCCCATTGGGGAGTCACCTTCCTCGCCACACTAACGTATGGAGCAGTCATCGTCCCCATCCTTCACGAGTTCAAAGCGGACAATGTGCACAACATCGTCAACCATTCCGAAGCCAAATTACTATTTGTCGGAGACATGGTCTGGGAAAACCTGAACGAATCGGCAATGCCTCTGCTGGAAGGTATCCTGATGATGAACGACTTCACCTTATTGGTATCACGCAGCGAACGGCTGACACATGCCCGCGAACATCTGAACGAAATGTTCGGCAAGAAATATCCGAAGAACTTCCGCAAGGAACACATCGAATACCATAAAGACGAGCCCGAAGAGCTGGCAGTTATCAACTACACCTCCGGCACAACGAGCTACTCGAAAGGAGTCATGCTCCCCTACCGCAGCCTCTGGTCGAACACCAAGTTCGCTTACGAAGTACTCGAACTGAAAGCCGGAGACAAGATCGTCTCTATGCTGCCTATGGCACACATGTACGGACTGGCTTTCGAATTCCTCTACGAATTCTCCGTCGGTGGCCACATTTATTTCCTTACCCGCATGCCGAGTCCGAAGATTATCTTCCAGGCATTCGAAGAAGTGAAGCCGAATCTCATCGTGGCCGTTCCGCTCATCATTGAAAAAATCATCAAGAAGAGTGTACTCCCGAAACTGGAGACACCGACCATGAAAATCTTACTGAAAGTACCCATCATCAACGACAAGATAAAGGCAACCATACGCGAAGAAATGATCAAAGCGTTTGGCGGAAACTTTGCGGAGATTATCGTTGGTGGAGCAGCTTTCAACCAAGAGGTAGAGCAAATCCTGAAAATGATAGACTTCCCCTACACCGTGGGCTACGGTATGACAGAATGTGGGCCGATCATCTGCTACGAAGACTGGAAAAGATTCAAACCGGGTTCGTGCGGAAAGGCTGCGCCACGCATGGATGTACGGGTACTGTCTTCCGATCCCGAGAATATCGTCGGCGAAATCGTCTGCAAAGGCCCTAACGTAATGCTCGGATACTACAAGAACAAAGAAGCGACAGAAGCCGTGATCGACAAAGACGGCTGGCTGCACACAGGCGACCTTGCTTTGATGGACGCCGAAGGCAATATCACCATCAAGGGACGCAGCAAAAACCTGCTGCTGAGTGCCAGCGGACAGAATATCTATCCGGAAGAAATCGAAGACAAGCTGAACAACTTGCCTTATGTATCGGAAAGCATCATCGTACAGCAGAACGAGAAACTCGTCGGACTGGTTTATCCGGACTTTGACGAAGCGTTTGCACACGGCCTGAAGAATGAGGATATCGAACGGGTAATGGAAGAAAACCGTGTGGCACTGAATGCCATGTTACCGGCATACAGCCAGATCCTCAAAATGAAGATTTATCCCGAAGAGTTTGAAAAGACTCCGAAGAAGAGTATCAAACGCTATCTGTATCAAGAAGCGAAAGGATAAGAAAAGTGCAGGAATAAGGGAATGTACTCTGTGAACCTAAACTGAAAAAAAGAGTTATAATAAAGATGAAGATAATAAAGACAATATTCACGGCAGCTGTTCTGATGGCTGCCGTTTGTTTGCCGGCACAGAACAAGAGTGCGGGCATCAACCTCTCTTTCTGGAAAGATATCTGTACACAGCCGTATGACAGCACTCAGACGACTTATGTAAACATCGGTCTGCTATCTACACTGAACCGTCTCAACGGTGTCGGCATCAATGCTTTGGGAAGTGTCATTCATGGAGATATGAATGGAGTGCAGATCACGGGATTGGCCAATCTTGCCGGTGGTACGATGCGCGGTGTTCAGATAGCGGGTGTCAGCAATATCAGCGGAGATAATGCGGTCGGACTCTCTGCCGCCGGACTGGTGAATATCACGGGGGACGGTTCAAAGGGGGTCATTATTTCGGGACTTACCGGCATCGGTGGCGACAATAATTCGGGAGTAATGATAAGCGGTCTGATGAATGTAACGGGAAATATGGCTTCGGGATTCCAGTTCTCCGGAGTGTCGAATATCACAGGGCAGAGCTTCAACGGTATGATGACTTCCGGGCTCCTGAATGTGGTAGGCGAAAACATGAACGGCTTGCAGATTGCCGGCATCGCCAATATCACCGCTAAAAGTCTGAATGGTGTGCAGGTCGGTTTATGCAATTATGCAACGAAGGCTCATGGCCTTCAGATCGGTCTGGTCAATTATTACAGGGAAGACATGAAGGGATTCCAGCTCGGTCTTGTGAATGCAAACCCTGATACAAGGGTACAGATGATGGTATATGGCGGAAATAATACAGCTGCCAATATAGGAGTACAGTTCAAGAACCAACTGTTTTATACGATTCTGGGAGTAGGATCGTTTGATCAGAATCTGAATGATAAGTTTTCCATCAGTACGTCTTATCGTGCCGGACTGGCGGTACCCGTTTACAAAGGGTTGTCTATCAGTGGTGACCTCGGATATCAGCATATAGAGACGTGTTCCAATAAAGATGAAGTGATTCCCAGACGGCTTTATGCATTACAGGCACGAGCTAATCTGGAATATCAGTTCAGCAAGAAGTTCAGTATCTTTGCGACTGGCGGTTATGGACTGACACGGTATTACAATAAATCCGGTAATTTTGATAAAGGAGCAATCATAGAAGCAGGTATTGTCCTCTTCTAAGGCTGATTAATAAGTAATAAGTATTAACCGTAGCTGTTATTTAGAGACATATTTATCTGTCATTCAGACGACTGTAAGGAGGAAGAGTCTCTTCTTTATGACTACAGAAGAGGAAATCCTTCGACAAGTTCAAAACGACAGATACTTATGCTCGTCATTATCGAATTGTTTCACTTTGCTAAAGTGATGAGGATTCTGAATGACAGACAGATACGTCTCTAAATGGCAGCTACGGTTAATACCTAATACTTATTACTTAATACTTATTTACACTTTCTCTTTAATCAAGCCGATGCGATAGGCAACAAGCAACTTCTTCAAATCCTGAATCTGCGTCACAAGTTCCTTTCCCTTGTCCGTATCCTTCACCATCATCCGTTGCGAATTGAATTCCAGCACAAAGTTAGTAGATTTGATATCCAATCCTTCCTCAATAGCTTTCTGCCTTGACTGGAACGGCTCGTGCTGCACCAACTGCATACCGTGGGAATGATAAACAAGAGTATATCCCGCAATCCCTGTTTCGGGCTGATAGGCTTTAGAGAAACCTCCGTCAATAACGAACAGTTTGCCATTTGCTTTCATCGGCTGTTCCCCCTGAATAGTCTTTACAGGCACATGACCGTTGATGATATGCGAATGAGGTCCCAATGCTCCAAATTCATCCAATATCTTATCACAGATATCTTCACGATTGCGAAGAGAGTAATAATATCCTTTTTTCTCCTTCTGCATCTCTTTGTCTTCCAGAAAATAGCGTTCAAAAGTCGCCATCTTGTCCTTATCAAACAACGGAGCTTCCGGACCGCACCACATATACCAGATGTAGTCCATAGCAAATTCTTTATCATCCTCTCCTTCTTCATCAAAGTATGCGGTACGAATCAGTTGATCGGCTTTATCGAGCAACTTACGTCCCCAATATTCCTTGCCCCGTATCTTGACATGCTTGAAACTGCCATCTTCATTCAAAGGCACGGAAGCGTGATAGAGAAGATTGGAATTGGAAACCAGATACATTCCACCATACGTAAACAGACAGCGCATGTGCTTCTTCAGCTTCTCACTATTCATAAACGAATAGTGAATCTTGTCCACAAGTTCCCGTTCTTCTTCAGTCAGACGATAAGGATCGGCAGGATCTACAGTCGGGAAATTTGTGTCACGCAACGCATATTCTTTGCCTTCGTACACAAAAACTCCGCGTTCAAAGTCTATCTTTTCCAACAACTTCCGGTTGCTCATTCCAAACTCCGGACGGCGGTCTATAATTTCGGCTTCCAGCTTGAACTGGATGATAGTGATCGCCTTATGCATCTGTGTTATCAGGCGCAAAGTCTTCTCATTGTAATTGCCGTCGGCGAAATTCATCTTCGGCATAAAAATAGTACACGGATCATCTGCATAAGTATCCATGGCGAAAGTTGCCAAAGGCAGCAGATTGATTCCATAACCGTCTTCAAGAGTACCCAGATTGCCATAACGCATGGACATACGTATCACATTGGCTATGCAACTATCATTGCCGGAAGCGGCTCCCATCCACAGAATATCATGGTTGCCCCATTGAATGTCGAAGTTATGATAATTGCACAAAGTATCCATGATGATGTGTGCTCCGGGACCACGGTCGTATATATCGCCTACGATATGAAGAGAATCAATCGTCAGCCGCTGAATCAGATTACACATGGCTATGATAAAGTCATCCGCCCGCCTGGTAGAGATAATGGTGCTGATAATGACATTGATATAAGCATGCTTGTTGGGCTCGACAGTCGACTCATGCAGCAACTCCTGAATGATATAGGAAAACTCTGAGGGCAGGGATTTGCGGACTTTGGAGCGGGTATATTTGGAAGATACGTTCTGACAAACCTTTACCAACTGATTCAGAGTAATCAGATACCAGTCATCCAAGTCCTTCTCACGGGCCTTTACCAACTGAATTTTCTCTTCCGGATAATAGATCAGCGTACAGAGTTCTTTCTTCTCCGCCTCACGCAGGGTATTGCCGAAAATCTCGTTCACTTTGCGTTTTACCGCACCCGAAGCATTCTTCAACACATGCTGAAAGGCTTCGTATTCACCGTGTATGTCTGTCAAGAAATGCTCCGTTCCTTTAGGCAGATTCAGGATAGCCTCCAGATTAATAATTTCCGTACTTGCATCGGCAATAGTAGGAAAACTCCGGGAAAGCAACTGCAAGTAGCGGAGATCGCCAACTATGCTTTCGGGAGTTATATTACTTTGAGCAGTCATTATATGTACAATTTAACTATTTACAATATGCTTTTATCGACTTATCGTTTTTCGCTATAAATATAACGATTTATCATCTACTTATTACAATTTCCAGCCCTTAATGTTCACCGTCAACCTAATAAAAACATCAGCAGCACCTGCGCTATGATCACCCGCAGAAACATACACAACGGATACACCGTAGCATAAGCGACGGAGGGATTATCACCCGGTATCGTATCGTTCGCATAATTCAGGGCCATCGGATTTGCCATACTGCCACACAACATTCCGGATACACTTCCAAAATCTATCTTCATTATCTTAAAGGCGATGAAGCCGACCAGAACTGTCGGAATAATTGTCAGGCCAGCTCCCAGAGCAATCCAGAGCAGTCCTTCCGGACGGAAGACAGTATCGAAGAAATGGGCACCGGCATCCAACCCCAGGCAGGCCAGATACATGGAAAGCCCCAAGGCACGCAACATCAGATTCGCGCTGCGGGTAGTATAAGTAATCATGTGTATTCGTGGGCCGAAAGTTCCCAAAAGAATACCTACGATGATCGGTCCACCTGCCAGGCCTAGCTTCACAGGGGTACTGATTCCCGGAATAGAGAACGGAATCGCTCCCAACGCCAATCCCAGTACGATACCTATGAATATGACAACGAGATTAGGTTCTTTCAGACTTTTCACCGCATTTCCCAATACTTTTTCTACATTCTGAATAGCTGCCGCCTCACCTACTACTGTCAGGCGGTCACCCAGCTGGAGAACCAGTTCCGGAGTAGCAAGCAGTTGTACTCCCGAACGGTAAACACGGCTGATATTGATTCCATAATGGTTTCTCAGCCTCAATGAGCCAAGCTTCTTTCCATTCAGTTCGGGGCGGGTTACGACAATACGCTGGGAGATCAATTCGCTGTCGATCGCGTTCCAGTCTATATCTTCCTTATTCCAGTCCGTGTTTTCCTGTTCGCCGAAAAGTACCGTCAGAGCCATCACGTTCTTCTCTGCTGTAATCACCAGCAGACGGTCGCCTTCCTTCAACACCTTATCGGAAGTAGGAATACTGACATGACCGTCACGCCACAAACGGGAAATGACAAACTTCGGATAGCTCATGTGGGCTATATCCTTGATGCTTTTATCAAAAATGGCAGGGTTATGTACCTGAAAGGCTGCGATAAAAGTTTTATTGGCATCGTCCTTTTCTTTGATTTCCAAGTCTTCCTTATGAACCAGGAATTTACGGATCAGCAATACAGCAAGAATCACACCGACAACTCCCATCGGATAAGCAACCGCACATCCTAAAGCCGGAGTACTGCTTTCTATGCCCATTTGCTTCAATGTCTGCTGTGCAGCTCCCAGCGCAGGAGTATTGGTCGTGGCTCCGCAAAGGATACCCACCATATCAGGAAGCGACACGCCTGTCGCATAACTGGCAACAACAGTCAGCAAAGTACCCAGCAAGACTACTGCCAACGCCAACATATTCAGCGTCACTCCTCCCTTTCGGAAAGAACTGAAGAAACCGGGCCCTACCTGTAGTCCGAGAGAATACACAAAAATAACCAGACCGAAACTTTCCGCATAATTCAGCATCTGTGGATCAACCGAAAGCCCGAAGTGTCCGGCAAGGATACCTGCAAAAAAAACAAAAGTGACCCCCAGGGATACTCCCCAGAAATGCACTCTTCCCAGCCCCAGTCCAATCGCAGAAATCAGCGAAAGTACCACAACAGCCTGTAAGGCAGAATGTTCGAGAAACAGATTATATAACCACTCCATGAATTAAGCATACTAATAGGGCGCAAAGATAAAAACTATTTAGTCCCATTCAAAACTTTTAAGCTTTCATTTCGCGCCCTATCCCTTCTCTAAATTATTAATATCCTGAAATCTTATATGTTATCCCTTAAATTATTTATCTGTTATCCATAATCTTCTTACCTGTCACCTCTACCTATCGCCTTTTACCTTTTCAACCTATTCCTTGAGTAATCTTTCTACCTGTTGTTATCCGGGATCTTTCTACCTGCTATCTTTTGTGTAATCATTTTCTTTCCATCTGCCGGCCTTTCCACCTACCGGCTGCATCTCTCACCGACCTGTATATTCCACGAAGTTATTCCGACCGTCCAGATAACCGCTCAACCTATTTCCGCCGATATATACATCATCCAGATAGGATACATCATTGCGACCGTAATCCATACGAATGGAAGTCTGTGCATAATTCTCCCAGTTCCAGCGGAAATTATATTCAAAGGTTTCCACACGTCCATTAGGATATTCAACCCGTATAAAATCAACACCTGTCCGGTCCAAATAAAAGTCGAGTTCCTGACGGCAACGGTTACCGTCCATATCCCGATAAAAGCTTACCCATGTACGGCTACATAAATCAGCAGAACGATTGTAGTAACCACCACCGATATTATCATCATCATAAAAACTATCGATTTCTACTTCACAAGAAGTCAGACTCAACGTTAATACAGCCATTAAAGCCAGTCCTAAGTATCTAAATGCGTTCGTTTTCATATTCCTTTATTTTTAATGGTTCCTTTATTAATCCTATCATTTATCTTTCGATATCACAAAAGTATAGAATGAATTTTCCTTATGAAATTGAAAATTCCTACTTATTTAGGGGAATTCACCTAATGGAAGAGGTAAATCCCCCAACACACAGGATATCTATGAATTCCATAGCCCTCCAAAGCAACCACCGTGCCCCCCCAAAAAACAATTGAAATAAATAACCTGATTTATCAAAATACAGATTAAAAAGACACTCTACCGCCCTCTGAAACCTTAATAAAGATTGAATCAAAGATTTAATTATTTAATCAATGTTATAAATCGCCCCGTTTTACCTGATTTATTTGCAGATATCGTAAAACTCCGTATATTTGCAATGTGTTTTTCATAGTATTAGATTTAAGGTTAACAAAAAGATTGGCTGTCTGGGATAGATAGCCTTTTTTTATGCTCTTTTTTTTATAAATCCTCCAAGATACGAAATCATCCACAAAATATCTGATTGGCCAATGCCTTTTGTCATTCACTTATTTCCTGTTATCATCCCCCATAAATCATACTTCATTCCCCAAAATAACGAATGTTAATGTAAATGTTCTGATGGTACAACGCCCCCTATCTAATAATTAAAAAGGTAACCACTCTCCCCTATAAATAGCGAGAAAAAATATTTTCAAAAAAAATAATCCGTTTAACATTTGAAACATAGCAAGTTATCTCTTTAATCATAAAACAGGTAAAAAAAATCTTGCTAAAAGATTTGCGTAGTCCAAAAGTTCCCCCTATATTTGCACCGCATTTGAGAGAGAATGCGGGTTCAAGGAAGTTTGGGTGAGTGGCTGAAACCACCAGTTTGCTAAACTGACGTACGGGTAACCGTACCGGGGGTTCGAATCCCCCAGCTTCCGCAAAATTCTCTAAATAAAAAGAGCTAAGTTTTATAGACTTGGCTCTTTTTAAATTCATCAACAAACGGTGGGTTCGTCTAACGGTTAGGACACATGCCTCTCACGCATGTAATACGAGTTCGATTCTCGTACCCACTACTCAATTTTAGTTAGCCTCTTACATCGAAGTAAGAGGCTTTTTTATTGTGTTCATATCTCAAAAAATGGAATATAACGTAGAAGAATTGAAAAAGGTATTGATTGAGCAATGTAAAGAAGAAGGTATATATTACGCATTGATAGCAATCGACAAACAGACGAAAGAGATCGTTCTGCCCCAAAGCCTTGATAATGCTTTAAGTAATCCGGATTACTGCGTTTTCAAATGCAAGAAAGCAGAGGATGGATATGAAGTAGAAGAGGTAAAATAAGCGTAATTTAAAAAAGAAAGTGATGCTTATTAGTGTAGTATTAGGACATTATAAAATTTAATAATTATTTGAACATTCAAAGTTTTTTCTGTAAAAGAATGTTATATCCAGTCAAAACTGCCATCTTTCACGTAGAAACCTGTCTATAATTGAAGAAACGCCTATCTAGTTACAGTTCTTCACTCTGCTCATACAGTTCGAAGTAAGATTCCTTATCAATCCGCAGTTTGACCCTGTTTTCCCGCTTCTGACCGGCTAAATTGATAAATAAATTGAAGTATAACTGACTAAAAGAGAGGTCGGAACGATCATAAACGATATCAAAAGTACAGGTTCTGCGGAAGGAGTCGAAAGTTCCCAGTTTCATCCCTCCCTTGCACATAAAGACTTCAGGAAAGCTTGTCGGAGGATAAGGCTGGAACAGGCTAGCCAGTTGGGCATATACATAATCTATCATCCATTCATCACCGGATACAGTCAGTTCTCCTTTCAGACGAAGTTTGATTGCATATTTAGCGGTAATATCCTGCGAAGTGTATATAGGAACCTGGCTTTCCGCAGGGTAATTGCCATCCTTATATCCAAGGCTCATGGTCAGTTTTGATTTACCAGCTCCGTTAAAACTGGCAACATTCTGATCCTTCTGTTGGTTTTTCAGATCAATCATAAACGTCAGTTTACCCAAAGTCGGGTCATTCGGGTATTGAGCTATCGTATCCAATACATAATCTTCTTCATTATAGCTTCGCACCACCAAGACATCCCCCTCTCCGACTTCCAGTGCCGGACCTCCTCTTTCAATATCCACATCGCCTACGGGGTAATATATAGCATCATTATCTCTGACACAACCTGACATACAAAGCAGTAGAACTGCCAATCCTATTATCTTATTCATCATCATACACATCCTTATTTTGGAGACAAAGATACATCTTTTTTGAATCAACCCGATTTATATCAACCGTTTTTAGTACTTTTGCACATAACAAGACTATTAATGACATGGATACACTACTAAGAGAAACAGTAAATGCCGTCGTAAATTCCCGCTTCCCTGAGATGAGTATAGAGGGACGCCGGCAGATAGAAAGCATCCTGATACGTGAAGAATTTCCCAAAGGAGTGATTGCACTCAATGAAGGAGAAGTAGCCCATGAATTAGTTTTTGTCGGGAAAGGGATGCTCCGGCAATATTACTATAAAAACGGGAAAGATGTCACCGAACACTTTTCATACGAGGGATGTATCGTGATGTGTATCGAAAGCTTACTAAAACAGGTTCCTACACGGTTGATTATAGAGACGCTGGAACCTGCTATCATTTACCTGTGTCCTTATGACAAGATGCTGCAGTTGGCAAAACAAAACTGGGAAATCAACATGTTCTACCGGAAAATACTGGAATATTCCCTGATTGTATCGCAAACCAAGGCTGACTCCTGGCGTTTCGAATCCGCCCGCGAACGTTATAACCTGTTGCTCGAGACCCATCCGGAAATCATCAAGCGGGCTCCCCTGGCAGATATCGCTTCCTACTTGCTGATGACACCGGAAACATTGAGCCGCGTACGCTCAGGTGTCCTGTAGAATGCCGGTCCCAGCGATGAAAATCTCCCGTTATCGCTGCCGTAGTCATTCACCATTTCTCAGCTATCTGCTTTTCCGGTATTCTTTGGGAGACATGCCGGTGTAATGCTTGAAGTACTTACCGAAGAATGACTGGTTGGCAAAGTTTAGCCGGTCAGCTATCTCTTGTATGTTCATGCTCGAAGAATTCAGGAGTGCCTTTGCTTCCAGAATCACTAATTCATCAATCCACTCCCCTACTGTCTTTCCGCTGATTTCCTTCACAACACCGGACAGATGTTTCGGTGTCAGGCATAATTGATCGGCATAAAACTTCACGCTACGCTCCGACTGATAAGACTGAATCAAAGATTCATAGAAGCGTTCAAATATGTATTCCTTACGGCTTTTACTTTTGACAACAGCAGAAGAATCCGGTGCATAACTGTTGAATATGTTGCAAAGTTCAAAGAAGAACCCCTGCATCAATCCCATTACTACCTCCCTGCGATACATATCTTCCTTATTCCTCAATCTCTTCCTGATGAAAGCATGATACTCTTTAATCATTTCCTGTTCGTGCAGGTTGAGATCAAAGCAAGGATAATCTTTCAGAAAGAAAAAGAATGAGAGCACATTTCCGACTTTGGGCAATGATTCCAGCAGATTCTTTGATACAGCAAAGAAAATCCCCCTAAAGTTAGCACTAAACTGACGATGCTCGATGATCTGGTTGGGCAACGCAATAACCATTCTTCCCGGAATCAGCTCAAACTCACGCAAACTGATATTGAAACGGGTGGAGCCTTCCAGACAAAGTCCGATGCTTACCACTTCCAGTTTGCTGGGACCATTATAAAGGGAAGTAACGCTTTCCGTATCGAAAAGCGCTATATCATTATCGACAACATCAATACTATTAGGATCTATATACTTAGAATGAACTACCGAAGAAATACCTATCTTAGGAACACCTTGAATATCCATACTTTCTCTTTTTATTTGCGACAAAGATACCAGTAATAATCAGACATGCAACCTAAGGTCAGATATTATCAGTCAAATAGAACATTTTTCCCTACTTATTGACTATCTCCGAACAAAAACTCATAATCGCGTTTGGCAGCCGGAACAGTCCACTTCTCCGGAATGAATTTCCACTGATTCAGCGCCTTCGGGTCCATCGCACCTTTCTTTTCTATATAATTCATCAGATAAAAACGAAGGTCCTTATCCGTAGAGAAGATAATACGTTCTTTCAGTTTCTCCTGTGGAATACCTGCACCTCTAGTCAGTAATTCACCGCCGCCATTGCCCCGATAAGAGTTCAAAGCCACTTTATAAATCTTATCCATAAGGAAAGGGCTGCCGTCCGCCATGCTGATAATGGTTATCTTCTCTCCTTGCGGCTTGGAGACGTCCACAGTATAGATAATACCCGATGCCGAATCAAAATTGAAACTGAAATTCTGGAAAGAAGCTCTGTCTTCCGCACCTTCGCGGCGTTTCTCTTTGAACCAAAGCAAATGATCGTCCGGAGACTTCATCCGGTTGGTCCACATGAAATAAGACATTTCCAGATAATCCTTGATTTCTTTCCCGGATAAGGTCATCATATACAGCATATTCTCATACTTATACAGATTGAACATATCGCTGACATACACATCCCCTTTATTAATCTTCGCATCGAATGAAAGCGGTGCAGCAAAAGAAATCTCCGCACCAGTGATATCAAGCTGCAAGGTATGAATCAGGTCGATAAAAGCAGACGGCCCGAAGAAAGACGGACGGGTCGAGATGCTCTCGGTGAATGTACCGATCTTTTTAGAAACAAAGTTGCGGACAGTGTCGTATTGGGAAGCAAAATGCTTCATAAAATCCTCACTGGTTCCGTAATCTTTTGTCGCGGACAATACTCCCCGGATATCTTTGCTGCGCACCTTTCCGTCTTTCAACTTTAAGGTTACGTCGATATTGGACAAAACGATTCCGTTGCTTGCCGGATCGATAACCAGTACTGAATCTCCTGCCACATTCATTACCTTCTTACATTCACGTGCATGATCGTGCCCCATCAGTACAATGTCAAAACCGGGAACATTCTTTGCAACATTCAGAGAAGCGTTTTCATTGTACTTACCGGACATTTTGAAAGCTTCCTGCCCCGCATGAAACAAACCGATCATCAAGTCCGGATTCTCTTTTTCACGGATGATCTTCATCCATTTGCGTGCTGTCTCCTCCATATCGTCAAAGCGCAGCCCCTTCCACAGATTCTCCGAGAGCCATGCAGGGATAGCAGGAGTGATCATTCCCAAAATGACGATTTTCACTCCGTCACGCTCCATCACCTTATAAGGAGGGAGATGAGGTTCTCCGGTCGATGTATCGATGATGTTAGCTCCTAACACCGGAAAGTCACAGGTATTTATCCAGCGGTCGAATACGGCACGCCCGGTTTCCACGTCATGATTTCCCATATTTCCGGCATCATACTTCATATAGTTCATCATTTCCGCGCAGAGATGAGGAGAAACCGTATCTATATAATTATAGTAATAGGCGGTAGGTTGCCCTTGCAGTATATCGCCGTTGTCGAGCAAGATAAGATTTTCCTTATACTGTTCGCGCTCTTTCTGCACAAAAGCATATATTCGCGCCAGACTGCCCTGCCAATCCTTACGGGTAATAAAATTATAAGGATAATAATTACCATGTACATCACTTGTCTGTACAATTTTCAGCTTCACAATTTTCTCCTGTGCCGCAACAGAGAGCACGAGGCAAAGAAGCCATACGTAGATACATGCAAATCGTTTCATTCTTTTTCTATTTTAAGCGGATGTGAGAACATGAACCGTGCTCCTCCCGTATATTCGGAGTCGATCCATATATCACCTTTCCATTTGTGGACAATCAATTTACAGATAGACAATCCCAGACCTGTTCCCTGGGCATATTCGTTCAGTTTCTCGAAACGTTCGAATACCAGTTTCTGTTTCTCCTTCGGGATGCCACACCCCGTATCCGTCACCGAAAACACGGCCATACCTGTCGCCTTATTCACCGAGAATTCCAGTGTGATCTTTCCTTTTTTGGTGAACTTATCCGCATTAGACATCAGGTTGATAATCACCTGCTGCATACGCTGTATATCCGTCACCATATCGAATGACTCGTAATCGCTGGCAAACAGAAACTGATTGCCGGACTGCCGCGAAACACTGACCGATGCTACCACCTGCCTGCATACCTGCACCACATCACACTCTTCCCAAGTCAAAGTCACCCTATTCGCCTCCAGACGTGAGAGGTCCAGAATATCATTGATCAGGCGAAGCAACAAATCCGAGTTCGTCTTGATGATCTGATAATAGGTCTGTTGCTCCTCCTCCGTGCTGCCGCCTACAGCGAGCACATCCGAGAAACCCACAATCGAGTTTAAAGGAGTACGTATCTCATGACTCATATTAGCGAGGAAAGCACTTTTGAGACGGTTCGATTCTTCCGCCCTGTCTTTTGCCACCCGCAGGTCTTTTTCGGATTTCAGCAGTTCATCCCTCAGACGCTTGGTACGGAAATAATAGAAGAGCGAGATACACAGGCCCAGCACCAGAATGACGAATAGCGCACATGCTGACCAAATCTGATAAGTATATTGCTGATAAAATGAAACCGACTGATTGATAATCTGCACATCAAAAGGAAGAACCTGCGGATTCAAGTTCCACTCCTTCACTTTCCGGCTGTCGAGTACGGCTTTGCAGCCGATAACGGAAAGATGTTGCCGGTCATCCTCCGGATATTGATCTATCTGCAGAGACGACAATGCCATGTCTTTTCCCAGTTTCCTGTAGTCGGGCAACACTCCGCCAATGGCCCAGTATCCCAGACTCACAGAGGACGGAGTAAAAGCGGGAATGGTCGGAGTAGCCTCCATCATGGCATAAGTCGCATTCCGCATGAAATAACCCTCGTTCATGTCTACCCGCCAAGTACCTACCATAATCACCGTATTCTCCGGCAAATGGCGCAACTCTTCTACAATCGTATAAATTGTATGCCGACGGCCATCCATCAAGATCAGGTCAAGTTCGGGAAACTTCTTCATTTCCTTCCGCACCAGTGCCTGCATCGTGACACCACCGTAAGTATTGTCCGAAATAAAGGCGATATGTTCCGTATTCGGATAAAACGCCTTGATCATACGGACATTATCTTCTATATTATATTGGTTGATAAATCCCGACTTCAATTCCGGTATATCCATTTGATCGGCAAACAGATCGACCGATTCCGGCATCCATGTGTCCAGTCCGGCAACCGTATCCTTAGGCAGTATGACGATGTTGCTACTGGCAAGGCTACACATCACCGGTACCTTCACCTGTATGGAATCCCGTTGAGACAGATACGCTGCCCAGGCTTCCTGTCCCAGCAGAATGATTTGTGCCGGATGCTTTTCTCCCTGGTATTTAGAAAGAATCTGCGTCATCATGCCGCTCCAGAGCGGGGCTTCGGAGAAACTTTTGCAGTTCATGTTTTCAATGACAATATCACGTTTTCCTCCCAGTTTACTATATTCTTCCATGTAGTCGGAAATCGTTACTGAAGTTTGATGCGCAGCGGGATTATAAGAACAGATAATTAAGATCGGCTTTTTATCATTAGAGACAGCAAATAACTCTGTGGCCTGAAAAAGCCATAGCAAACAGATAAACAGGTATCCTATATATCTCATCATACTTGTAAGTTTTGAAGTGTTACTATCTCATTTTAGGCTGCAAATATACTAAAACTTGTCGGCTATAACAGATTTATGTGTATTTTTGTCGCTCATTCATTCGCAAAAAAATTGTATATGGAACTATTTCACCAAATGATTTCCGGATTACTGGGAATACCGGAAAGACAAATCAGCAGTACTCTCCATTTATTGGGGGAAGGTGCTACCATCCCTTTCATCAGCCGTTACCGTAAAGAAGCCACAGGCGGACTGGACGAAGTACAGATAGAGAACATCAAGGAGCAACATGACAAGTTGTGCGACATAGCCAAACGGAAGGAAACGATTCTTAGTACCATCAACGAACAAGGCAAACTCACTCCCGAACTCGAAAAGCGTATCAACGACACCTGGAATCCTACGGAGCTGGAGGACATCTACCTGCCCTACAAGCCCAAACGGAAGACCCGTGCCGAAGCAGCCCGACAGAAAGGGCTGGAACCGCTTGCCATGATCCTGATGCTGCAAAGAGAGAACAATCTCAGCGCCAAAGCCTCCGCCTTCGTCAAAGGTGAAGTTAAGGACACAGAAGATGCACTGAAAGGCGCCCGTGACATCATCGCTGAGCAAGTGAATGAGGACGAACGCGCCCGTAATGCCATACGTAACCAATTCGCCCGTCAGGCAACGATCACTGCCAAAGTAGTGAAAGGCAAGGAAGAAGAAGCTGCCAAATACCGTGATTATTTCGATTTCTCCGAATCACTGAAACGCTGCACCTCCCATCGTCTCCTCGCCATTCGCCGCGCAGAATCCGAAGGATTGCTGAAAGTATCCATCAGTCCGGATGACGAAGCCTGTCTGGAACGCCTCGACCGCCAGTTCGTACACGGCAACAATGAATGCAGCCGTCAGGTAAGCGAAGCCACTGCCGATGCCTACAAGCGTCTGCTCAAACCTTCCATTGAAACAGAGTTTGCTGCACAGTCCAAAGAAAAGGCTGATGACGAAGCTATCCGCGTGTTTACGGAGAATCTCCGCCAATTGCTCCTCTCTCCTCCGCTCGGACAGAAACGGGTACTCGCTATCGATCCCGGCTTCCGCACAGGCTGTAAAGTAGTCTGTCTGGATGCGCAGGGCAATTTGTTGCACAATGAAAACATCTATCCCCACCCTCCGGTCAATAAAACCGGCGAAGCGGCTTCCAAGCTCCGCAAAATGATAGAAGCCTATGAGATTGAAGCCATCTCTATCGGCAACGGAACAGCCAGCCGCGAGACGGAAGACTTCATCAATCACCAGACTTTCGACCGGCAAATTCCGGTCTTCGTGGTCAGCGAACAGGGAGCTTCCATTTATTCAGCATCCAAGATCGCCCGTGATGAATTTCCCGATTATGACGTAACGGTGCGTGGAGCAGTCTCTATCGGTCGCCGGCTGATGGACCCGTTGGCAGAACTGGTAAAGATCGACCCTAAATCCATCGGCGTCGGACAATACCAGCATGACGTAGACCAGACGAAATTGAAAAAAGCCCTCGACCAGACTGTAGAAAACTGTGTGAATCTGGTAGGTGTGAATCTGAATACCGCAAGCAGCCATCTGCTGACATACATTTCCGGACTGGGTCCGCAGCTGGCGCAAAATATTGTCAACTACCGCGCCGAGAACGGAGCTTTCAATTCGCGTAAGGAATTGATGAAAGTCCCCCGCATGGGTGCCAAAGCCTTCGAACAGTGTGCCGGATTCCTCCGTATCCCCGGAGCAAAGAATCCGCTGGACAACACAGCAGTGCATCCGGAAAGCTACCACATCGTAGAGCAAATGTCGAAAGACCTGAAATGTACCGTCAACGAACTGATTGCGAATAAGGAACTACGCCAGAAAATCAAGATATCGGACTATATCACGCCGACTGTGGGCCTGCCGACTTTACAGGACATCATGCAGGAGCTCGACAAACCGGGACGCGACCCGCGTAAAGCGATCAAGGTATTTGAATTCGACAAGAACGTGCGCACCATCGCAGACTTGCGCGAAGGCATGATCCTGCCGGGTATCGTAGGCAACATTACGAATTTCGGAGCTTTCGTCGATATAGGTATCAAGGAAAACGGACTTGTACATCTTTCCCAGTTAGCCGAGCGATATATATCCGATCCTACAGAAATCGTATCCATCCACCAGCATGTCATGGTCAGAGTGATGAACGTAGATACCGACCGGAAGCGGATTCAGCTTAGCATGATCGGGGTACAGCAAGACTGATTGCCTCCCGCTTTTCGCCCCACCACACAATTAAAATCGTAAAGATTATCATAAGTACTGTACAAATGAGCGAGCCTTCAAAACCAAAGGCTCCGCCATTCAGTACGTTTTCTTCGGGCAGATGCAGCGTCAACAGCGATGTTCCCAGATCGTTTCCACTTACTTGATATCCCAATATCGGGCCTTGAATCCAGTTCCAAAAAAGATGGAGGGAAATGGGGAAACAAAGATTCCGTGTATATAAATAGGAAGCACCGATCAACATACCTGCAATCACCAGGTTCAGCATCGGCAGAAAAGCCACATTCGGGTTGAAGATATGCAGCAATGCAAACAGCAGTGCAGAAACGAAAAGAGCCAGGAATTTATTCATCCGGGTATGCAGCAGACGCCCGAGTATGTAGCCGCGCATCATGATCTCTTCAGTCAAGGCCACCAGCAGGCAGAACACAAAAGTGCCGAGCAGATTTAAAGGATCGAACTGAAAGCCTGTTACTTCTACTTCACCTATAGCCAGCGAAAGCCCGAAGCCGATCAGGTAGAGCAACATCGCCACCAGCAGTCCATACCACAGTCCCCGGACATGCCCTTTCAGTGTCAGCCCCAAGTCAGAAAAGGGGCGGCGTTCAAAATAAAGCAGAATCACAGCCGGAGTCAACACAGACAGCAGCATATTGGCTTCCGTCACAGTGTACACCAACAATCCGGGGTGTCGCGCCTCATCGCCAAGAATCAGAGACAATAATCCGAATCCTATTGTACCATACAGTCCCATACATACGAAAAGCCCCAGTGCAAACAACAGGATACACGCCCATACGGGAAGTCTTTTCGGTTCTTTCTTTTCTCTGATTTCTTCTGTCTCCATTTTTACTTTTTGTTAATCACGCTACAAAATTAGATATAAAACATAAAAAAACATCGTGTCTTACCTATTTTTCCTATATTTGTCAGAACAAATCTGCATAATTATGAAAATAAGACAACTACTGATAAGTTTTTTATTGGTTGCCAGTACTTTGGGAGCAACCGCACAAGTAAGCAAAACGTATTATGTCAGCAAGCCCGGCACATTGATCTCGATGATGACCGAAGAGGAAGCCAACAGCATCACCCACCTTACACTGACAGGAAAACTGAATGCGGAAGACTTCAGACATCTCCGCGATGAATTTCCCAGCCTGAAGGTGCTCGATATTTCCAATGCCGAAATCAAGATGTACAGCGGCAAGGCCGGAACGTATC
Source organism: Bacteroides faecis (assembly GCF_020091505.1). Taxonomy (NCBI): domain Bacteria; kingdom Pseudomonadati; phylum Bacteroidota; class Bacteroidia; order Bacteroidales; family Bacteroidaceae; genus Bacteroides; species Bacteroides faecis. Next base: position 4,636,775 of record NZ_CP081916.1, read on the forward strand.
CTAACGGAAAGTTCTACATCTATATGGCCAATTTTGTCCCCGCCTACGCCTTCTCGAATGTGGTAAACGGAATGACCAAAGGTAAGCAGACACTGGAAAAAGTGATTCTTTCCGAAAAGATAAAGAATATCGAAGATGCCGCCTTCAAAGGATGTGACAACCTGAAAATCTGTCAGATACGCAAGAAGACAGCTCCTAACCTGTTGCCGGAAGCTCTGGCCGACAGTGTGACGGCTATTTTCGTTCCATTGGGCAGCAGCGACGCCTACCGTTTTAAAAACAGATGGGAGAACTTTGCATTTATCGAAGGCGAACCGCTGGAAGCCACGATCCAAGTGGGTGCTATGGGCAAGCTGGAAGATGAGATTATGAAAGCCGGACTGCAACCCAGAGATATTAACTTCCTGACTATTGAAGGAAAACTGGATAATGCCGATTTCAAACTGCTTCGCGACTATATGCCGAACCTTGTGTCTCTCGACATTTCAAAGACCAATGCCACCTCTATCCCCGACTTTACTTTCTCTCAGAAGAAGTATCTCCTGAAGATCAAGCTGCCACATAACCTCAAGACCATCGGCCAACGGGTATTCAGCAACTGCGGACGACTTGCCGGAACACTTGAACTACCTGCCAGTGTGACGGCTATCGAGTTCGGAGCGTTCATGGGATGCGATAATCTGCGCTATGTGCTCGCTACAGGTGATAAGATTACAACGCTAGGCGATGAACTCTTCGGAAACGGGGTGCCAAGTAAGTTGATTTATAAGAAATAAAAATGAATTGAAATAGAATATGCCCTAAGATAAAATAACTATCATGGGTTAATTATCTTAGGGCATAATAAAGATTTCAGCATCAGATGGAGCTATTCATCCTGTTTTATTGATATCGGAGGATAAATATAATACTCTTCTTCTGAATCACTAACAATAATTTCAAAAGGATCTTTCTTTTTTATCTGAATAGTATCACGAGGATAGGTAATCTGATTGATCATTGATTTATCTTCAAATTTATCAAGCCTTCGTTGATAATCTGCCGGTATCGGAACATATAAAAACTGACAATCCTTTAAGTAATTATAAAGCTCTTTGCCTCGATCTTTCCCTACATAATTCCACCGATTAAAAAACGGTCTAAAAACAGGATGAGTTTCTAAATCATGAAAGCTCTCTATAGATCCCCAAATAACTTCATTATCATATAATGTATTGGCACCTAAACCTGACATTTTCGTATATAATGAAATAGTATCCGCACCATTTATCATTAAAAAACGACCAATTTCTCCATACTCTGAATTATTCCAATCCGGATGATAATAGAGATGACTATTAGAACCGAACATGAGAGCTTTATCGGTGTGATTATACACGATAAATTCAAAATTAATAATTTCTGGAAGAGTGTCTCCCTTTATCAATCCTTGAGGACTAGGTTGATACTCACTCTCCCATACACTTACTAACTCCAAGTCAATCGATATCTCATTTTCTTGGGCATATACATTTGTTAGTAACAATAGAATAACACATGTAAAACCGATTACTCTTTTAATGATTACGATTGATGTAATATTCATATTCTCTCCGTCTGATTTCATCTTGTTGGTCTTTAGGTAATTTTTTGAAGGTTGGATGATTCAATTGAGCATTATAGCATTTCCAGTGGGTACTTGTTTTTACTCCAGTTCATTATTCTATGCTCATAGTACTCATGAACACCTAAATATTACTCTTGATTAATAATAACACTCCCCAAATATATTAAAGAAATATTTTCATAATCACCAAAAGAGTAAAATAGAACACCCATCCAAAGAATATCCATTTACAGAGTTCTTTACCACGTATTTGATAGTCGAATAATATAAGCACTAATCCTATGATGAAAAACAACGGAAAGGGAAAAATAAATGCCATCACTTTCACCCATGTTGACAAAGGAAGATGCTGTTTTTCCACTTTCTTTTCTATTTCTACCTTAATAAGTTTTTCTACTTCTTCTGTAAAGTCCTGATACATAGATGGAGAAATTTCCCGTCTTTCCAATTCTTCTTCTGCGGCAATCACAGCATCAGCTTGATAATCCGCACGTTCTACAGTTATAATTCGCATTAATTCCACATCATCTTTCTCGGACATTATGGCAAAGTACTTATTTGTTTCTATATTTTTCATATATTATTATCAATGAATTACTATTAAAATCATACTAACTCCGATATGATTCACGAATTAGATTCCCGTTCATATCGAAGTTAGAGAAAAAGAGAACCTAATTGCCCCTACATTCACCTAAGAATATGGGCCCCAAAAAGAAGATTACAAAAATTATTCCCACATTCCTTTTTGCAGAATCATCTATTTTCGCAATCTCTTTTAGAAGATTGGTTTTACCCCCTTTTATCAGCCAACCAATTAGTACTACCAGCCACATAATCAGAGTACCAAGATAATCAATACCTCTCATCGTTTTTTCTCTTTTTATTAATATACAAAAAGCCATCTATACCATCATTCATCTTTTTAAACGCATTGGGATTACGATTTATTTCATCAAACCTTCTCATCTCCATATCATAAACAGAATGCTTAATCTTTGTAGGAATGTGAGGATTGGCATATTTAAATTTTAGCCATGAAACCGGCTGTAATTGTTTCAATAAACGGGAAGCAGGAAAACTCTGAGTAGCTACATTAATAAATCCATTTGCTCTCTCATCAGGAGTTGCATATGTTCCCGCCCATGACTTACCCGTCAACCACACTTTCGGAGAATTCATTAAAGAATAAACTGACGATGCCGCATACTTAGCAGCTCCATCAATCAATCCTGTAGGAGGTTCATTAAGAGTAAGTTCTAAGTTACTTATTAAACTTGATACAGAACCTACATTGTCATACTTTCCTGTGATCTGCCATTGCCAGAACTCCGATTCAGAGAGATTTACTTTCTGATCTCCGTAATCAATATACTCTTTTCGTCCGATAAAGGTATTGTGAAACCAATTATTATGAGTCGTTTCTTTATAAGTTCTATCTGGATTATAAATAACTTTCATTTGTCCATCCGGATCAATCCAATTAATCGAATTATTTCCACAATATCCATATGGACTCTCCCAATAATACTTCTCCGCCATCGGGTCAACCACATGCCATCTTCCCAAAGCCGGATCGTACATCCTTGCTCCATAATCATACCTGTTCAAGCCATTATTCATATCCAACTCCTTATTATTATATTTATAAGGTTGTTTATCTCCGTGAGTACTCTCTGTAAACGACATGCCGAAAGGATAATAATGATTTGTTTGAGTTACTGTCCCGTCCGATTTAGCCACCACACGATTATTACCCAAATGGTCCTGCAAATAGAAATAGTAAATGCCATTTTCAATGTAGCCACCATCCACCAATATACGTTTTAAAGAACCATTTTCGTAAATCATGTTACCTATATAATCGGTACGATTCTCGGCAGAAGATTTATGAATGACGGATAACTTCTTTCCATCGGCAGAATAAACATACTCATGAGTAGATTTGTTTGTGTCATTGAAAGTAATCCGTCTTGGCAAATTTAATAAATTATATTGAATATCAGCTATACCTTTATTTAAATCTTTAATCAGATTACCATTTTCATCATAAAAGTATTCCACATCCTGCTTCGCACCATTCCTAAAATCCATAGATGATACCGAAAGATTTGAATCTGATGCAGTATCCTCAACCTTTATTAGCTGATTACCACGGTAATTTAGAGCCAAATTATCAATTATTCCATAGGTAGTATTCTGATTTCCGGAACGCATCAGAGAGACTATATTCCCCTGCTTATCATAGTTATAAGAAGTGTTAAAGTTATGATTGCGAATATTATTTTCAAGATAGTCCGCATAGAGTAACCGAGAAAGATTATCATAAGAAAAATCATAACCACGCTTTTTATCGCCATTTACACCCCAGTCCATACCAGAGATATTACCGTTGTAATAACGGGTGTTGGTTGGGTTGGAACGGGTGTCATTATAATATAATGTCTTACAGAACAGAGGACTACTGATTGATTCAGTCCACGAACGGAGATTATAAGCATAATTCGTATGCAAATTAGACTGCCCATTCCGCCTGTTATGTTTCAGGCGCCCCAGTTCATCGTATTCATTATTGACAAGAGTCATTACCGGTCCATTATTTAAGCAGTGAGTGGTGGTTTGCAACCGGTCCGCATAATCATAGCTATATGAGTAAACTTCGCTTTGGGTCGCTTTGCCTGCAGCAGAATGGATATGCTTATGCTTTGTAGGCTGGCCAATAAAATTATAAGCAATATAATCTTTTTCAACTCCGCCGTTCAAACGGTTATTCGATTTACGTTGTATCACTCTGTCGTGATCATCATAATACATCACAGTATAAAGATAGGACTGCCCTTTTTCATCAAGACAGGCTATCAGATTACCTGTAAGCATATCCCGGGAACTTGCCGAATGACGTTTGCCAAAACCTTCCGACTCTGCATTGACATCATAACAAACACCGGCATCTGTAGAAACCGGAAATCCGTTTCTGCCCAAGAAAGAGTAATCATCATAATACTTGACTGAAAGTAAGCTGGAAGAAGTCAAAGTGATGCCCGACAAGCTATAACCTTTATACGATCCACTGCCACCGGCAGAAGAAGAACCGGAATACCAAGAGGCACCGACAACCGAAGAAAGTAACGGATCGACAAAAGGATTCAACGCATTCCTGCAAATCCCCGAAAAACATTCACGTCCGAACATATCCGGAATGCTGAACGACCATTCACCACGACTATGCTGATTACCGTCCTGAGAAAAAATCAACCGCTTTCCCTTATCATAGATATAAAAAGACCAGCTACAACCCGGAAGTTTCTTGGCTATCTGGAGTTTACGACTATTGTACTTGTATAAAAAGGCATATTGCAGAAGCGTCGCATCCGTATTACTCATCCAACTTGTGGAACTGCCACTTTCAAACATGGAAGAAGCTGCCGGAGGAAGCACAGCCACCCGATTGCCGAAATCGTCATATATATAGTAGGTATCATATAGTTCCTTATTTCTTCCGGTCTGTATGATCTGACGGGTTAAGACAAGCTGATTCAGTTTGTCTTTAAATTCGAAAGACGGATTACCATCTTCATCTTCCACACGGGTGACATAAAGTTGCCCTGTCGCATAGTTACCAATGCGACTGATTCGCATGACAGTATCACTTACGTTCGTTGCAGTGAAATGGATACAGTTCAATGTATCCGTACCTGTCATATTGGTCAGATAGGTATTTTTCACACTATGATGATTATCCTGCCAGCCTTGTCCGGGACCGTATTGTTCGAGAATACGATTCAGCGGAGAAGCTTCATATACCGGACGGGAGTAAGGAACGTTATCACCATACGTAGCTATCACTTTACTTTTTACCACATCAGGAAGAATGAACTTTCCTCCATTATCTTGAAATGCAGTGGGCAACCATTGCTTGGAACTTCGTCCCTGGGCATCATATTCCTGATAGGCTACTATATCATTCTTGCTCTGGGAGTATTTCAAGACAGATTGTTCCAAACGTCCCAAACCATCGTAATAGTCTGTCTTATCCTGCCATCTAATACCTGTTTCCTGCGTATAGGTACGTGTAGCAACATAATTCTTATCACGGGAACGTACATTATCAAAGTGCTCATATCCCTGAACCCGGAGAGCTATCTCACCATTATTCTTACTGCCTTCCGCTACAATATAATATGTACCTGCAGATAAGTTTGAAACATAAAGATTTTTATCATTATTTGTATCCAAAGTCCCTTTAAGAAAATCAGCCTCATTTAGCAAATAAACATTTACACCTCCTTCAACAGTAGAAGAAGGAACTGAAACAAGAATATCCATAGGAGAGTTAATTTTCAAACGGTAATACACATCTGATGTAGTATTTCCATGATAGAAATCAGTAAAAAATTCCGTATTGAATGTATCCTGAAAATCTAATGGTAATATCACAGAGTCTATATCAATCGGTTTTTCTTTTTTATCTCCTTTCAGGATGTCTGTACTACCTGATATATTTAGCTGTATATTTCTTTTCGCTTTAATAAACGAACGTATCACATAATCTCCTGCATCAAGCATTGCTTTTTTTATCAATTGACTCCCATCGCTTGTTGCCAGTATTGCACCCGATTTTTCCATTATTTCTATTGAATGGAAAGACTCAACCGTTTGTTCCGGAGAGAGATTAATTTCCATTGGATAGTTCAACCTTACAGAAAAGAACAATTCCTGCGAATCGTCAAAATCAAACAAACCAGAGAAATGATAGTTAAAATCATCCGAGAAGTCCCCTATTTCCATCGGTGCTTCCATAGAAGTTCCCAAAGGATTAATATAGATATTACTAGTAATTTCTCCATTATAATCATTCCAAATGTTGATGCTCCTTCACACTGAAAGATATAATAACCAGGCTGCAGTATTTGTACAAAAAGTGATCCAATCACTCCATGACCAATATTCTCTTCCAAATGAAGATTCAGGTAAGGTAGTAATTTTATTTTCTCCTCCATCTTTTCTACATAATTACCCGATGTAACAGGGTCTCCCACATCAACAAGATTATCCATAGGTTCACTTAATGGGAAATACAGCAAATGAGCTTCAACATCCTCTAAGCTCGATCCATTGAAATGGGAAACAATGAGGGTTGGGCGATATATAGAAAAAGAGAAATAAATATCATTATTCTCATTCCCATAATTGTTTGTCCCATTTCTGGTATCATAAGTCTCGCGAACAATCACTGGTTCAAGAATCTCTCCCAAATCAGTCCATAGATCACTTTTACGTAATTCACTGATAGAATTACCCGGTTGAGCGTTACTATCAATGGATAGCAATGTCATTATAAACATACAATATAAAAAATTCTTCATATCTGATTGTTTTTAATAAAGAGAATTAATAAGCAAAAGGATAACCACCTATAACGTATGTATCTTCATGACCGGTATAATACTCAATGTTATAGTTGATATCGAAAGCATAAGGAGTGGATTTTATAGAAGGCTCCTCATATGCCCAATGATCATCTTGAGGTGCAACCCGAGTATCTCTATAGAATCTTCTGGGTACGTAAACCTTAATAGGCTCATAGTCTTTGAGTACATCTCCCGTATCAGCGATTTTGCGGCTGGGTGGTATTTCGTAATAATCGGTAACGATGCTTCCCTGAACTCCCCAATCAAACGTCAGATAATAATCCTGTTCCATGGGATTATAAACAGACACGATTATATTCGAATTACATTCTGCATGCTCATTGGCATATTGCTGACCATTATTCCGCAAATCGATATAGGCTTTCTGATTAGCGTCTTCCTGTGATAAAGTTGAACTATATTTCTTTGCAGGCACTACATAATCGATAGATTCCCCCATTTCTCCTAAAGATGCGTCACAAGTATTCCGGGTAAAAGTTTCTCTGATTTGCTCATTATAATAAGTCAATTCAGGTTCTACGGATTGATTCTGATAAAAATAATCATATTCCTTAACTACATTCATATCGTTATCCATCACAGATACCAGCCTGCTAAAGTCATCATATCTATAAGACTCCGTTACTCCCCTTTCATTAGTCGCACTCCTCAATCCTATGAGAGGATAATAGCCATATGTAGTTATCGAAGCATCCTTAGGATATACACGTACATCGTCTATAGGGTATACTCCTTCATTTATTGAATCCCGACCATTGACAAAATCATGCTTCATATACTCCCACTTCCCATTCTTAAAGACCTGATAATCTATTACATATTTCCTTTCCGGATTCGTCACTAAAGACACCGTATAAGGACCGATACAACTATTATTACTATGATATCCGAAAGAAGCAGGACGTAAATGAGTGGTTTCAAAGTTCTCATAGAATACATCATCTGTACCACTTGTCTCGGGAGCAATACTTTTTCTTGTCCAATAAGAGAAATGAATATCTCCGTCATATACATTTGCTGACGATTCCTTACACGCATCAGTACTAAGAATACTAAATGTATGATAACCGGCAGAGACATAGAATGTTGCACTGTACGTATAGGCATTTTGATAGTCAGTCCAAGGCTTGCCCATGTTATCAGAGCTTCTCATCTGAACCAGATTGAAAGCCTTATTGTCAAGATGTCCTGATACATACCAGTTAAATCCTAACGCTCCGGCAAGGACTATTTCAACATCACCCGCTTTTGATGTATAAAAGTTATACGATTTCACATTAGCCGACAATGAACTGTATTTCAGGTTTACGTACTTAGTCGTTCTCTCATCCCTATATTGAGGAACGGACTTGAAAGTATTTCGGGCATTTACCACTTTAGCCACAGGATACAAGCCTTTATATCCCCATATATAAGCCGTCTTGACACCAGCCTTATCTGCTATATTGGCCGGATTACCGTATGAATCATAATCAAGATATTCCATCTCGAGCGCACATCGATTGTCCATAGAATATTGAGCCGAGTTCAGCAGTTTGAAAGAGGAGTAGTCGCTTAACGGCACATCATTTTCCAACTTATACTGTTTATCCTGAACGGCAAACTGATCAGACAGCTTATATGTCATCACTTCGGCAGAAGTAACTTTTCCATTCCGCTTAACAACAGTTTCTACAGGATAAGACAACAATCCTTGTGCTCTCATAGTATCATAGACTTTCAATGGAGAGCCGGAGGAAATGGAACCGGAAGTTACACTATCATATTCTTCCATCAAGTCGGAAATATATTTAGTTCTCGCTTCCAACATACTGTTATCATTCGGATTATTAATATACTTTCTCGTACATGTCAGCAAACGATACTTATTGTACTCATATTCTTCCGTCTCATGTATAGAATCATGATCTGTATAAAGAAATCTTTCTACGATGTTTACATTTCCTTTATCATAATTAAAAGTGAGATTTTCCTGATTGGGTAATATTATTTTCTTGATATGCCAAGTGGATGCTGTAGCTAGTAAACTGGAGTGAAAACTATCCCAAATCATACTATGACTCCCTATCTGATCACCATATACACTATAGTGACTATCATAATCAGGATCTTTAGAATACGCACAAGACAGGTCAATACTATTAATATCTCCACCAAAGATATAGGTAAGTCCTTCCGAATCAACGATTGTTATTTCTGTAATCAACACAGGTCTGGATTCGATATACAACTTGGGATGATATGTTTTGTTTAGATGAGCATTAGTCCATTCCGTTTCTGCAAGTAACACATCAGGTATTTTCCCAACTTTCACATCCTTTACCTTAAAGTACGAATTATTTTGCGATGAGATTCTTGTTTGTATTTCTCCTTCCTTATCTTTATACATAAAGAAGGAAGCATTTATTTTTCCTATATTTATTATAAATTCATCCAAGTCGGGCTCATGAAGATAATCTTCATTATAAATGAAAGGATTATAATATTTATTTAAATTAGATTCCTGATCCCAGTTCGTATTAGCAGTTCTGTCCATATACTCATTAAATGTATAGACTTCATCAATCATCCCATTAGCAACTCTGTATATTTGTCCACCGGTAATGGACCAACCTAAGCCTACATTACCAACAGGAAGATCAACTTTGTTGCCTTCCGAATTATATAGCAATTGTATATCGTAAGAATAATTTTTCAGTGCTATGGAATACAGAGGGATAGCAATATTTGCTCTTCCGGAATGCAAGTCAACCGGCAGTGACTGTACTCGTAGCAATGAACCAACTCCCGGACTCGGAGTATCATATTTTAGCATTGACTGCGAAAATATAGGCTGAAAGAGGAAAGTAAAAAGAAACATGAATAAATATCGTATCTTTCGTTCTGTTGGTCCCGATGTATATGTTAACACAGTACAATACTGATTCAAATTATGATATTTAAAACTATTTTTCATATGCTGTTTTTATATTAATTGCAATAAGCTTATTTTTATAAAAAAATCACAGGTTATACAAAATGCTATCGCTTCGTTCTATTATGAATAAAACTAGCCTCCTGTTTTGTACACCTGTGATTTACGAACTTACAGATTCATCGCATTACCGCCCAGCGCTCCCAGCACTGCCGAAGCCACCGCGATGACTACTTTCAAAATGGTATCCCAGAGGGATCTTTTGACTGCCATAACTTTACACACCTCCTTTCCGACTCTTTACATGATTGATTACTAGGCAATCATCACTAAATGATTGATTACTCCTGAAAACTTTCCTCCTTTACCTCAAAGCACGGACATGCCTTGATCCACTCCTCCGGCTCAATCTCTCCATTCACGTTGCGGTCCGGTGACAGGTCACGATGGCCGCACACCCGGCAACCGGGGAATTTCACTTGCAACTGATGCACCAGCAGTCGGAGTGCTGCCCGTTGCTCCGGCGTCCGGGTGTCCGCCGGGCGTCCCCGACAGTCCAGACCGCCTTCGTAGCAAATTCCGATACTCTCCGCATTAAATCCACGTGCGTGCGCACCGATCCGCTCGACAGGACGGGTAAGAAGCGTTGTACCGTCCCTGCGGATATAGTAGTGATAACCGGTACCGTTGAATCCACGCCGACGGTGCATCGTGTCCAGATCAAAAGCTGTCAGTTCCTTGTCTTCACGGGTGGCGGAACAGTGAATCACGATCAGACTGATCTTTCTCATACCTGTTGTACGGTTCATGATCGGTTGCTTCTAGACAGTCGGGTCCGGAGCTTCCTCGTCACCGCCGTCGCCTCCGCTCCCACCGCCCGGGTTAGGATCGGGAACCTCACTTCCGCCTTCACCACCATTCAGCGCCTTCAGTTGCTGTTCCAAGTCTACAAAATCCAGACGGTCTTCCGCACGGGTAGCGGCAAGATTGGGACGTACACTGGCGGATGCCCGGAAATTGATACGGACCCAGTGGATGTTCTCCGGCAGACAAGCCTTCTTGGTATCAGTCCCCACCGTAGTGGCGGACAGGCTGAATACTCCAAAATTCTCAATGTTCACGGCATGGCCGTTGTACAACTCACTGCGCATCACCTCCACGAAGTTTGTTAGTACACTCTTGATATCGCCCAGCGTGAGCGAACTCTTCTCCTTCATCTGTTTGGCAATGGTATCCAGAGTGGCGGGCTTTCCCCACGTGATCAGCTGCGGATAGAATTTGCCCGTACCTTCTTTGTCGAAAGGAGACTTACGTAAAATCTTTTTAAATGTCACAGACATAATTTTCTTCTTCTTTTTTTAATGAATGAATTTCCAGTTATTTTCTCTCTGTTGCCCGGGTGAAGGTAGCGGTGACGTCTTCCGGCTTCTCCTCTCAGGAACACGACAAAGATAGGGAATAGCCCCTCTACGGGGTTACATACAAGTGCGTAGCGACACGTAGCGATGTGCAGCGGCACGTACTTTGACACACTGACTCTCACTGTTCTTTACTGACAGACAACGGTATCTTTTTCTTTCCCGTTCAAAGTGATTATTCCGCTCATCCGCTTTGTTTTGTCAGAATAAATACATACCTTTACAGTATAATAATCAGGCGAACAGCCGATATAAAGAACACCGATTATGGAAACTACACAAGAAGAATTTCAAGTCCGGGTCTACCTGAAAACGGAACTGGCACAACTGTATGCACCCCATCTGAATCCCGAAGCCGCATTGAGGAAGATGCGAAAATGGATCCACCGGAACCCCGAGCTCTACCACGAACTGTATGCCGGCACGGAAGGAAAGAATGAACTGGCATACAGCAAAAGGCAGGTGGCTGTTTTAGTGAGGTACCTGGATACTCCATAAGCACCTCTTCCTCCCCATGCGGAGATTTACACATTACTATATACGCGCAGGCGCGAAAGAGTATTTTATTTTTATAGAAAAAAAGCGTGTAACGGAGGGGTAGGACTTACCCCTCCGTTACACGCTTTTTTCTGTATTAAATAGTATATAAAAAGAATAAACAACAGAGATGATGAAGACACAAAAAGAAGTTGTATCTTTGCGACATTTTTAAACGAAACATCTTTTAACAATAAGCACTAATTATTAAAAACATGAGTAAAAAGACATTTTCTCCGAAGGCTTCATTTACCAAAACAAGCAGGCTGTAACACTCGAAAAGGGAGAATTCCCTGCTATCTCACCGTTCATCACCCAACTGCTGGATAATGTCAACAGCATGTACCTCAACCGAATAGAGGTAAAACCATCTGACAGAAAGAAATTTCTCACACCGATCGTCCACCTCTGCTACGACCCCTCCTCTCCATTTAACATTAAAGGTCCCAAATTCTTCGCACAGTTGCTGTTTCTGACAGTAAATTTCCGGAAGAACGATCACCCGGATGAGTCTCTGAGCATAGAAGAAATTGATTATGAGATACAAAAGCTGAAAAGGCTTCTGCTTAACGATTAACATTTCGAAGATTACGTTAAAAAACTGTTTTTAGCTTCCTAAAAACAGTTTCTTTAATCCGACAAAAAGCTATTCCTTTGCAGCCTGTTAATAACGACAGCAATTAAAACTTATCAAACAAAATGGAAATTATTACCATAACCGCCTACCGGGGGTTATCAGTTGTGTCAGGGAGTATAGATATCCGGAAGTTGTTCGAATTTATTCGGGGAAGTGTTTATCGGGACAAAATCCGGAGACTCCGGGAGACAATGGAAACGGGAGACACGGCGAAAGCAGACCGGATGAAGAAGCAACTGCCCTACTACACCGTCACGGCTACCTACGCTATGGAAAGACTGGCTTACAGCCTCGTCACGTATCAGGATATCATCATACTCGACTGCGATGACATGCCGGCAGAAAAGATTCCGGGATACCGCCAACTGGTGAACGACTGCCCCGACACGTTGGGAGATTTCATCAGCCCCCGCATGCACGGGCTGAAAATCTTCGTCTATCTCACCGGCGAAGAACCGGAAGCATTGCGCGCCGAACTGAACGCGCTCGGAACCATCGACCTCCCCACACTGGAACGTTACCACCACCGCATGTACGCCCTGGCAAGCCAGAAGTACGAAGAACTGCTCCACACGAAGGTCGACACCAGCGGGAGCGACCTTAGCCGCGGATTCTTTGCCTCACACGATCCGGAGGCTTTCCTTTCTCCCGAACGACTGGAGAATGTAAAGCCGCTGACCGTACGAGTGACGTTGCCGACCGAAGAAGAATGTAAAAACAAGAAACGCAGGAAATCCTCCCCACAGCCTCCGCTCCTCCCCACACAGGAGAACGCGGCTCCGATCGACCTGCAGGTGCAGCTAGACTTCCGCAAAGCCATGGAATACACCCGACGGAAAGAACGCCTTGAAACCGGAAACCGGGACAATTTCTTTTACTGCCTCGGCAACCAGTGCTACCGTCGCCACATCACGGAAGAAGAAGCCGTCAGCCTGACACGCAGCAACTTCGGCGATATCCCCGACTTCGATCTCGAACAGCCCCTGCGCAATGCCTACCAATATACTTCGAAGACGGACCGGGAAGAAAAGGAAAGCCATGAACCGAAAATCTGCAAGATGATCAGATTCATGGATGAGTATTACGAAATCCGCAGAAACATCGTGAAAGAACTGATCGAGTTCCGCCGCAAACCGACGGCAACCGATGAAAAGGCGTCTTCCGACTTCGCCATCCTGCGTGCCAAAGACGTCAATACGTTCTACATCAACGCGCAAATGAAAGGAATCTCTTGCTCGCAAAACAGCCTCAAGGCACTGGTAGACTCTGATTACGCCAAACCGTTCAATCCCTTCACCCACTATTTCTTTTCTCTCCCGACCTGGAACGGCAAAACCGATTATATCGCCCAACTGGCACAGAGGGTCAAAACCACCGACCCGGATTTCTTCATAGACAGCCTCCGCCACTGGCTGGTGGGAATGGTGGCCTGCGCCATCGACGATAAAGTGCAGAACCAGCAGTTACTGCTGCTCCACGGCGGACAGGGAAGCGGAAAAAGCACCTTTATCCGGAAACTTCTCCCACCGGAACTGGACACCTACTACCGTTGCGGCATGATTATACCCGAAAACAAAGACCATCTGCTGCAACTCTCCTCCAGTCTCATCATCGACCTGGACGAATTCGACACCCTTCCTTCCTGGCAAATGCAAAGCCTGAAGCGGCTGATCGTACAAGGCGTGGTGACGGAACGCAAAGTGTTCGACCTACAGATGAATAACTTCATCCGCCGCGCCTCGTTTATAGCCAGCACCAACGACCAGCACTTCCTGGTGGATATCCTCGAAAACAGACGTTACCTGATCAATACCATTTTGAGCATTGACAACAGCGGTCCGGTCAATCACCAAGGCATCTATGCGCAGGCACTGGCCCTCTACCGGCAAGGCTACCGATACTGGTACGAAAAGGAAGAGGTAACCTTCTTGAACAAGCGCAACGAAAGTTTTCGCCAGAAAGACCCGGTAGAAGAAAACCTGTTTTTCTATTTCCGTGCGGCTAAAGGCGGAGAGATACAAGCGAAATGGTATCCTGCCTCTTATCTGCTCTCTATCCTGAGTCTGAACGGGCGTACTCAGTCCAATCCCCAGACACAGAAAACATTGGTGACGGTGCTCGAAAAGAACCATTTTATAAATCGGAACGGCAATTACGGAGTAACGGAATATAAGGTGGTGGAATACACACCGGAAGAACGAGAAGCCAATTCGACGTTGCCGCAGATTCCTAAACAGGGGAATTTTGACTTGTAGATGAAGAGCTTTTCGAATCATGACCTCTGAGCAGTGAGTGATGAGCCAGCCGTGAATGCCGGACAGGATACTACGGCAGCTGACAAGCAATGAAAAGGAAAGGGAAAAGCAATGTGACGACAGTCAACAAGCATTTCCCTTTATTTAACAGTAAGGTAATTATCAGTATTACCTTCTATGCATATTCAGCGTATCTGACGGATGAAGCACATTACTTGTCACCGTACATCTTGGCTCTCAACTCCTTGATATGGTCGGAAGTGATGTATTCGTCATATTCCATCATCTTGTCGATGATACCGTTCGGTGTCAGCTCGATAATGCGGTTGGCAACCGTCTGAATGAACTCGTGGTCATGAGACGAGAAGAGGATATTTCCTTTATACGTCTTCAGGTTATTGTTGAAAGCCTGGATAGATTCCAAGTCGAGGTGGTTGGTCGGAGTATCCAGAATCAGGCAGTTCGCATTGCGGAGCTGCATACGGGCAATCATACAACGCATCTTTTCACCTCCGGAAAGTACACTTACTTTCTTCAGTACTTCTTCGCCGGAGAAGAGCATACGTCCGAGGAAACCCTTCATGTACACTTCGTTGCCTTCGCCAAACTGACTCAGCCAGTCCACCAGGTTGAGGTCTGTGTTGAAGAAGTCCGTATTGTCAAGAGGCAGGTAGGCCGTTGTGATGGTCACCCCCCAGTTGAACTGGCCGGCATCCGGCTTCATGTTTCCGTTGATGATTTCGAAGAAGGCAGTCATCGCACGCGGATTGCGTGAAAGGAATACCACTTTGTCGCCTTTTTCGACGTTGAAGTTCACGTCGTTGAAAAGCACTACGCCTTCTTCCGTCTTCTTGCTCAGTCCGGAAACTTCGAGAATCTGGTTGCCCGGTTCACGTTCGGGAGTGAAGATGATGCCCGGATACTTGCGGGAAGAAGGTTTGATTTCTTCTACGTTCAGTTTTTCCAGCATCTTCTTGCGGCTTGTAGTCTGCTTGCTCTTCGCTACATTGGCACTGAAACGGCGGATAAATTCCTCCAGTTCTTTCTTCTTCTCCTCAGCCTTCGCCTTCTGGTTCTGCTGCTGACGGAGTGCCAGCTGGCTCGATTCATACCAGAAACTGTAGTTACCGGCAAACATATTGATCTTTCCGTAGTCGATGTCTACGGTGTGCGTACATACGGAGTCGAGGAAGTGACGGTCGTGGCTTACCACCAGCACGGTGTGCTCGAAATTGGAAAGATATTCTTCCAGCCAGGTCACTGTCTCCATGTCCAGGTCATTGGTAGGCTCGTCCAGCAGAAGGTTGTCGGGGTTGCCGTACAATGCTTGCGCAAGCATCACGCGCACCTTTTCCTTACCGCTCAGTTCACCCATCAATGTATAATGCTTGTCTTCCTTGATGCCCAGACCGCTCAACAGCATGGCTGCGTCACTCTCTGCATTCCATCCGTCCAGCTCGGCAAATTTCTCTTCCAGTTCGGACACTTTCAGTCCGTCTTCGTCCGTGAAGTCTTCTTTGGCATACAATACTTCGCGTTGCTTCATGATGTCCCACAACACGGTGTGTCCCATCATAACGGTATCCATTACCGTGTAAGCATCCCATTTAAAGTGGTCCTGGCTCAATACCGACAGGCGTTCGCCCGGTCCCAGGGCAATCGTACCGGTAGTAGGGTCGAGATCTCCGTAGATCGTACGGAGGAATGTAGATTTTCCCGCACCGTTCGCACCGATAATGCCATAACAGTTACCACTTGTAAATTTCAGGTTTACGTCATTAAACAATACTCTTTTACCAAACTGCACCGAAACGTTTGAAACTGTAATCATCTTGATATTTACTATTTTACTATTTACTATTTGCTATCTACTATTTTTTTGAGTGTGCAAAGGTAGGCATTTAAAATGAATTATGAGCTATCCGGAATGTGTCAATCTGGCATAAATATATTACCTTTGCAGCGTTTTTGGCAAAATGACCATATTGGCAAAGTTTTTGCAGATGAAAATTTTAAATCATAGATCGTAAATAATAAAATCATAAATAATAAGATGGATCCAAAAGAAAAAGAAATGAAGGCTGAAGAGCTGAATGTGGAAGAAACTCAGAATACTGCGGAAGAGCAACCGCAAAACGATCAGGCAGAAGAGGCCGCTCCCCTGACTCATGAGGAGCAGTTGGAAAAGGAGCTGGAAGAGGCACAGACTGCCATCGAAGAGCAGAAGGACAAGTATCTGCGCCTGTCTGCCGAGTTTGACAATTACCGCAAACGTACCATCAAGGAGAAGGCGGAACTGATTCTGAATGGTGGCGAAAAAAGTATCAGCAGCATTCTGCCGGTGATCGACGACTTTGAGCGTGCCATCAAAACGATGGAGACTGCCAAAGACGTGAGCGCCGTGAAGGAAGGTGTAGAATTGATTTATAATAAGTTTATGGCTGTCCTGGCACAGAATGGCGTGAAGGTCATCGAAACGAAAGACCAGCCGCTGGATACGGATTATCACGAAGCCATCGCTGTGATCCCTGCCCCGTCGGAAGAACAGAAAGGTAAGATTCTGGACTGCGTACAGACGGGTTATACGCTGAACGACAAAGTGATTCGTCACGCTAAAGTGGTAGTTGGGGAGTAAATACAAAAGTTAGTTAGGAAGCATGGCAGAAAAAAGAGACTATTATGAAGTGCTGGAGGTGGCAAAAACCGCCACAGTAGAAGAGATTAAAAAGGCTTACCGCAAAAAGGCAATCCAATACCACCCCGACAAGAATCCGGGTGACAAGGAAGCGGAAGAAAAATTCAAGGAGGCTGCCGAAGCGTATGACGTACTGAGCAATCCGGACAAGCGTTCGCGTTACGACCAGTTCGGGCACGCAGGAGTGAGCGGTGCAGCCGGCAACGGAGGCCCGTTCGGTGGTTTCGGTGGCGAAGGTATGTCTATGGATGATATCTTCTCCATGTTCGGTGACATCTTCGGAGGTCGCGGCGGCGGTTTCGGAGGTGGCTTTGGAGGTTTCAGCGGTTTTGGCGGTGGCGGTGGTTCACAGCAGCGTCGTTATCGTGGCAGCGATCTTCGCGTCAAGGTAAAGATGTCTTTGAAAGAAATCTCGACAGGAGTAGAAAAGAAGTTCAAACTGAAGAAATATGTGCCGTGTAGTCACTGTCATGGTACGGGTGCCGAAGGCGACGGCGGTTCGGAGACTTGTCCGACCTGTAAAGGAAGCGGCTCGGTGATCCGCAACCAGCAGACGATACTGGGTACAATGCAGACCCGTGCCACCTGTCCTACCTGTAATGGTGAAGGCAAAATCATCAAAAACAAGTGTAAGGAGTGTGCCGGAGACGGTATCGTATACGGCGAAGAGGTAGTGACGGTGAAGATTCCTGCCGGAGTGGCAGAAGGTATGCAGCTCTCAATGGGCGGCAAGGGTAATGCCGGAAAGCATAATGGCGTGCCGGGCGACTTGCTGATTCTCGTTGAGGAAGAACCGCATCCGGACTTAATCCGCGACGAAAATGATCTGATCTATAACTTGCTGCTGAGTTTCCCGACGGCTGCGCTGGGTGGTGCTGTGGAAATTCCGACTATCGACGGCAAGGTGAAAGTGAAGATCGACTCGGGTACACAGCCGGGCAAAGTGCTCCGCCTGCGCGGAAAAGGTTTGCCGAATGTCAATGGATACGGTACAGGTGATTTGCTGGTGAACATCAGTATTTATGTGCCGGAAACATTGAATAAGGAGGAAAAGAATACGCTGGAAAAAATGGAGGCTTCGGATAACTTCAAACCGAGCACGTCGGTGAAGGAGAAGATCTTCAAAAAGTTCAAGAGTTTCTTTGACTAGGCTTTCTTCTTTAAGAGATAATAGCCTGCCACACAGATATAATAAAAGCTCCGGCATTCGTAGGGAATGCCGGAGCTTTTTAATTTTCCATGCCTATTATTTTCACAATAGTGCGTACTTGATATTACAGTAAATGAATGGATGACAACTCTTTCGTCAGAGCTTGGATACCCTTCTGAATCTTTTCCAGTTGTTGTCTGCGCGGTTTATGCACACCGGCGGCATAATGCCATAACTGACGTTCGTTAATTCCGGTTATCCGGCTCAGGGCTGCTTTGGTGAAGATATTACTGTAATAGTTTATAAAGGTAGCAGCGTCAACCTTAAACTTCAATTCCAATTCTCCGGACAATAGTTCACAAGGATTGGGATTATCTTCCAGATATAATTCAATCGCTTCCTTCATATTTTCCTCAATCTCTCTCATGTCATTTCCAACAGTGATAACCGGAGCACCTTCGATATAAGCACTCAAGTTCTTCCCTGCGTGTTCCACAATTACTTCTACTGTTTTCATTTTTATCTCCTATTATTTAATCAAGAGAACAAGGGGGCTATTTTTCCAGCCCCGCTTGTCTCAAAATGCTGTAATAAGTGCCTTTCTCAGCGCCTTTGCTGTTATGATTCGGTACAATAACTATTTTGTCGTCTTTCTCAAACTTCATATGGCTACCTTTCTGACTCTTTAGTACAAAACCGTTTTCTTGCAACATAGTTACAACGTCTTTAATTGATTTGTAACTTATAACACTTCGGACTTAATTACCACACAAATATAGTAATAATATGAATACTGTTTATACATTTATTCATTATTTTACTATGAATTGAGCTAATATCCCGGATTCTGCTTCAGTTTTGTATTCATCACCCGTATTTTCTCCGGAATCGGGAATACGGTGGTATATCCACTTTCTTCATCCGGAAGTTGCGGACGACTGCTGTATGCTCTCGTGAACTCCCCGAAGCGGATCAAGTCCTGACGTCTCCACCCCTCCCAAGCCAGTTCGAGTTGCCGCTCGGCAAGGATGTTCTCCAGTGTAGCCGTACGGGAAGAGGCATTGACACGCCTGCGTACTTCATTCAGTTCTGTATCTCCGCTCTCGCCATTGCGTACTTTGGCCTCACTTTTCATCAGCAAAGCATCTGCATAACGGAAAAGAACGATATCATTTTCCATCAGCTTTCCATCTTTGGTGGCCGTTTCGTCTATCTCATATTTCTTCATACGGGCTCCTGCTGTCTGTACATACGGGGTGTTCGAAATATCCAGGGCGACTTTCCACGGCAGATATTCAAGAATGGTTCCGTTATCCAGACGGACTACATTCCCCTTTAGGTCATAAACGACTCCGGCAAAATAACAGATGTCAAAACGCGGGTCCTGTCCGGCTGTTTCATAGCCGAAGGTTTCCAACGCTTCGATCGTGGCGCTCGGCCCGTTTTCGCCGCTCAGCCCATAGGCTTTGGCGTGATTGTAATGACGGGAACGGAAAAGGTATTGCATCTGGTTGGTGTACAAGGTCTTATTCATCGGAATCGTGAAGATGTTCTCGACAGAGGGTTCGTTGAATACGGTAAAATTGGTTTTGTAATCCGGTTCCAGACGATAGCCCATTTCTTGCAGCTGGTCACAGTATGCGATCACCGTCTGCCAGGCATTGAGACGGTTGCCGTTTACCTCGAAAAAGAGATTCTTTCCGTCGGGACGTTGTCCGTCTGTCCAGTCATTGTCGGTGTAGACTTCAGCATTCAATGCCAGTTTCGCCAGCAGGAAGACAACTACGGGACGGGTGATGCGTCCGTAATACGGACCGGACTGATTGCTATGAACTTCACTAAGCAAAGGGGCTGATTCCTGCAACTCTTTGAACACAAAGTCGAATATTGTTTTCCGTTCGCTCTGTACGACGTCCTTCATGGATGGAGATGAGGTGAGTATCAGCGGGACACGTCCGAACAGATCCATCAGGTAATAGTAATACATCGCGCGCATCGCCCGTACTTCGGCACGATAGGCGGGAAGTTCGGCATCAGTGTGAGTTTCGGAGAACTGGTCGATCCGTTCCAGCGATTTGTTGGACAGCATGACTACTTTATAAAGATATTCCCAAGTGGCTTGGATGGCGTCGTTTTCAATTCCCCATTGGTGCAGGAACAATCCTTGCCAGAATCCGCCGTCGTACCAGTCGCCGCCACGGGTGGGGATGATGGCTTCGTCGGTGGTGAAGGTGTTCAGGTCATAAACTCCCCTACCCGTTCCCTGCAATCCCTGACTGTCGCTATAACCACCGATGTAAGTATAAAGAGAGGCCACGGCATTCAGATATAAATCCGAGAGGTTATTGTAGACTTCATCTTCCGGCAGTTTGTCTTTGGGACTCTCTTCCAGAAACTTGTCGCACGAGAACAAAGCCGTTGCCGTCATCAGTGCGATAGCTGTATTTCTTATATATTTTTTCATGATTTACTCCTCCGTTAAAAGTTTGTACGTTGTTCTGACGTCGTTAGAAATTAATACTCAATCCCAGCATATAGGTTCTCGCCAATGGATATCCCCGTTTATCATCCAGCCCCAAAGTGGAATTGACCGTTGAGCTGTTGATCATGGGCGAAAGACCCGAATAGCCGGAAATCGTCGCCAGGTTGTTGACCGTAAACGCCAGTCGCAGCGAGCGGACGTATTTCTTCAGTTTCTGCACTTTCTCTATCGGCACGTTCCAGCCGAGTGTCACGTAGTCGAAGTTTACATACGCCCCGTTCTCCAACCAATAGTCGGTAGCAGTCTGGTCTTTGATATTCCGTTGCGGAGCCTCCTCCATCACGTTGTAATCGGGGAATATATTCATGTTCATATAGGTCAGGGAGGTTCCGTTGTATATTTTATGTCCGAAAGCGCCATTAATCTGTACTGAAAGGTCGAAGCGCTTATAACGGAAACTGATGTTCGATCCGAGAATTGTCTTGGGCACGGCCTGTCCCGCTACATAGCGGTCTTCGCCATCTTCCAGACTGACACCACCGCCATTCAGATCGGCAATATCATAGGTGTAGCCGCCGTTTCCGTCGGAAACGAGTCCATTGGAATGAGGCAGGTAGAAGACACCTAGCGGCTGTCCCACCACTTGGTAGACGATATGATTGTAGCCGCCATGAAATCCGGCTCCGTCGAGGCTGGCGAGGCTCTTATACTGGGGAGCGGAAATCATTTCTCCGTTGTACATACCGCTCAGAGAGAGCAGTTTGTTTTGCTGGAAGGTGATGTTGGCATTAATGTTCAGTTCCATGTCCTGCGTTTTCAGCGGAGTGATACCGATGGCTATTTCCAGACCGCTGTTGCGCATGGAGCCGATATTAGCCAGCAGCGTATTGTAGGTGAAAGGCGGGACACTGACGTTGTAGAGGTAAAGCATGTCCGTCGTCTTGGAGTTGTAATAATTGGCGGAGAGCAGCAGGCGGTTGCCGAACATAGCCAGGTCGATACCTGTATTGAAGGTATGTTTCACTTCCCATTTCAGATCGGGGTTTGTGTTGCGCAGGTCGCCTAAGGATACGGCTGCCGAATTTCCTACAGGAATCACACCGTTCGGTTTAACAAGACTCAGCGTAGTGTATGAGTCGATTCCGCTTTGATTTCCTGCCAGACCGTAACCTATACGGAATTTCAGATTATCAATGATGGGAAGACGCTTCATGAACTTTTCTTCACTGATCACCCAAGCGGCGGAAACTGACGGAAAGAAGCCCCATTTGTGGTTGGCGCCGAATTTGGAGGAGGCGTCGGTACGGGCGTTCACTGTCAGGCTGTAACGGTCGGCATAGGTGTAGTTGAAGCGTCCCATGAAGGAAGCCAGATGCGGCTGTTCGTAATATGAGTTGGTGCCTTCCCAAAGACGGAGAGCACCGGCTTGCAGGTTGTTGTAGCCGAATTTATCCGTGTTGAAGTTAGTGACTGTGGTATAGAATCCTGTATAAGTCTCCTTCTGAAGTTCCGCCAGTGCGAGGGCGTCGAAGAAATGTTTCTTCCAGCCTTTCTTGTAGGTCAGCATCATGTTGCCCAAGAGAGACTCCATCTTTTTTGTGCCTTTATATGCTTGTCCATGCGCCCAGACGGAAGTGGGCAGGTACTGTGAATTTTCGACTATATTATAGGTATAGGCACCGAAGAGTACCAACTTGAGTTCGTCCATCAAGTTAAAGGTCAGACGGGCATGGGTGCTGATATGGGAAGTGGCGTCATGATCCTGCACTTCCATCCATGCCAGCGGATTGGTAATCTGGCTGGCGGTGGTGATTCCGTCCCACGAACCGGTCACAGGGTCTTTGTGGTTGGGATAGGTGGGATTGAAAGTAGCGGCAGAATAGAACGTTTTCTGAAGGTCTACCAGATTGTGGTTCTTCTGGATAGAGCCGAACATACCCAGTTCGCAGTTCAGAAAACCGTCAAACATCTTTTGAGTCATGTTCATATTGGAAGTGAAGTTCTTCATGTCTTCATTCAGAATGACTCCCTGACGATCCATGAAACCGAGGGATACACGGTAGCTGGATTCATTGGAACCGCCATAGAAGGCGATGTGATGGTTCTGCTGCAATCCTGTTTGCTCAATTTCTTTCTGGAAGTTGGTACTGTTGCCTTTGTCGAGAATAGAGATGCCCCGTTCGGAAGCGACTCTCCGGAAGTCATTTGCCGACAGCATATTCAGGTTCTTGTAGACGGTGGATATTCCGAAGATACCGTTGTAGCTCACTTGCGTCTTACCGCTCATCCCTTTCTTCGTAGTGATTTCGATGACACCGGAGGCCCCCCGCGATCCGTACTGTGATGTTTCGGAAGCATCCTTGAGGATGGTAAAACTCTCGATATCCGTAGGGTAAATGGAGGCAAGCATGCTCAAATCTCCGAATACTCCATCGACGATAATTAACGGGTCGTTCCCGCTGGTCAATGAAGTGGTACCACGCAGGCGGACTGCGTCGAGAGCTGCAGGGCCATTGGTTCCACGCTGAATGGTCAATCCCGGAACCCGTCCGCGAATAGCCTCCAGCGGGTTCGTGATCTGGTCTTTATTCATCTGTGTCTCCGTGATTTTCTCCACCGATCCGGAGATCGTTTTCATACTTCCGGTGGCATAGCCTACCGTTATCAGGGAGTCTACGGGAGGAGGAAGAACTGGTTTTCTCTGAGCAAATACACTTCCGCATGAAGCTACCAGAAAAAAAAGGCTCCAAATAGTAAGTCTGCTGTGTTCCATAATTATCAGTTTTTTTAAGGGATAATACAAATATAACAAAAAAAGCGAGTATCTGGTTGTGCAGACACTCGCTTTTCTTCTTTGTATAGGGCAGTACGATTTTATGGTACTCCTGTAGCTTGTCAATCAAATACGGCTTATCATGCTGATATGATTGACAAGTGTTCCTATGATTTATCAGTATTTCTATGATTTATTATTTTCCTGACCGTAGCCATAACCGTAGCCATAGCGTTTACCATATCCATAGTATTTGCCATACTTACCGTAGCCATAATAATAGCCATACTTTCTGCGTTTCAAGTCTACGCCGTTGATAACGGTACAGATATTAGGCAGTTTCTTTTCTTCGGCAAGTTCGTTGATCAGCGTGTACTCTACCTTGTGAGTATAGTCGGCACGGCAAACGTAGACAGACAAATCTGCTACACGTCCGATCAGTAAGGTATCGGTAACCATACCTACAGGTGCAGTATCCAAGATCACATAGTCAAAATTCTTCTTCAGTATTTCAATGGCTTTGTCCAGTCCGTCACGAGCCAGCAATTCCGTCGGATTAGGAGGAACCGTTCCACCCGGAAGGATGGACAGATTCTTATTGACATCTGAAGGCTGTACCAGACTCATCAGGTCTGTATCCGGATTTGCCAGGTATAAAGTAATACCTTTCTCCTTCGTCGAAAGGCGGAAGACCTTATTCAGTCCCGGTTTACGAATATCAAGTCCCACAATGACTACTTTCTTCCCTAAGAGAGAAAGACTGATCGCCAGATTCGCTGAAATAAACGATTTTCCTTCTCCACTGACCGTAGAAGTAACCAGTATTACTTTCTTGTCATTCTGCAGCATAAACTGAAGATTGGTACGGATATTTCGGAAGGTCTCGCTCATCAGATTGTTCTGATTCTCAAATACGGCAATAGAACCATCCTTCTCGTTCTTTTCGTCTGTCAACGGAATATCGCCGACGATAGGAACGGTGGTCAGCTTTTCAACATCTGCCCGTCCTTCGAGCTTGAACTTGGTCAGACCAATCAGGTAGATAATGCCTACGGGGATGCCAACGCCCAGTACTAAAGCAATCAGATAAATTATTTTCCGTTTCGGAGATACAGGGATGTCGTCAGCAATAGCTTCATCAATGATCTTCGCATTGTTTGCGGTAGCTGCCAGTGCTATTGCATTTTCTTCACGCTTCTGCAAAAGCATCAAATATAGTCCGGCCTTAATTTCTTGTTGACGGGCAATACTCACAAACTGCCTTTCTTGTCCCGGAGCATCACTAATACGACGAGAAAAACGATTTGCTTCACGATCAAGATCGGCTTTTGTAATCAACATCCCCTGCAATGTACCATCAAGAGTAGCCTGAACATTCGATTTCATAGCACGGATACTCGTATCCAAATTTACAATAGCCGGATTATTTTCTGTCGAAGTACGCAATAAACGTTTCCGCTCAACCAACATTTCATTATATCGTTCAATCGTTGCTACTAATGCAGCATCCTGTAAACCGACGTTACTTGGTAATACTTCGTATTCATTCCCTCTTATATATTTCCGCAAATCCTCCAGCAGACTGATTTGTGTCCGGTTTTCCACCCTCTTCTTTTCATATTCCGCATTACCGGTCAAGGCTATTTGAGCCTCACTGGTCAGGTCGGTTATACCGGCATTACGCTTGAAGTTCTCCAGATTCGCTTCCGTATTTCCAAGCTCCTTCGAGATAATATCAATACGTTCGTCAATGAATTCTGCTGTCTTCTGGGCAATCTCGTTTTTATCGTTATTCGTATTGCGGTTGTACATTTCCAGCAGTTGGTTGATGAAATCCTGTCCGCGTTGCAGGCTGGAGTTCTTCAGAGATATTACAGCCACTGAAGTAGTTTTAGAGGTCGGCTCAATAGTCAGATTCTCACAATATACCCGAGCCACCTTCATCGGCGAATTGATTTTTGCCGTGATACGACGGACATTCTGAGCTGAAGACTCTTCCGTTGTATCTTTATTCGCCATCAGTGAGTCCGGTGACTGGAAGAATGCCAGGGTACCTTCGTCCATCGGAAAGACAGCAGGAAGTTTCTCAAAATGTTTCTGGTATTCTTTATCACCAATCGTCACCCCTACGTCCAGACTGCCTTGCGGATACAATAACATTTCAACAATCATCGGATCGCTCAACTTCTCTGCTTCTTGTGGAGTCAGGCTAACGATAATAGGAGAAGTCTTATACATATTCTTGGAAGGGAACTCGTCTTCGTCTGTATATGACACATACAGGTTCAGCTGATTGACAACTTCCTTCACCAATGTCTTCGAACGCAAGACTTCCAACTCATTGTCTATGTTTTGAGAAGAGCTGATCAAGCCGCTTAACCCCAGTTCTTCCAGTCCTGCCATGCCTCCTGTATTCCCTCCTTTTTTATCATCTTTGATCAGGACCGTAGCCGATATATTATAGACAGGAGTAGCCATACGCAAGTATATCCATGCACCGATAAGGCAAACTAAAACTGCACCGACAAACCAAGGCCAATGGATGATATATTTGAAAAGCACTTCCTGAATATCTATCTTCTCGTCATCAGCTTCACGTTGTCTTTCGTTTGCAAATTCTTCTTTCATTATTTCAAAACGTTATTTTAAGATGTTAAATAATAAGCTGGCTAAAGACACCAGAATGGAGGTAGCGGAGAACCACAGGCTTGTGCTGTTACCGATATCCGAGTTACGGGCTTTTGCTTTGTTGGGAGTTACATATACGACATCATTCTGTTGCAGCCAATAATATGGAGAAAGAATGGTTTCCGACTTATTCAAGTCGAGAGTAATAATTTCCTGCTTACCGGTAGCATCTTCACGAATCAGCTTCACGTTATCGCGTAAGCCATATACCGTCATATCCCCTGCCATAGCAAGCGCCTCCAGCAAGTTTACTTTCTCATTAGAAATAGTAAAAGTACCCGGACGGGTTACCTCTCCTATCACCGAAATCTTATAGTTGACCATACGCACCGTTACGATAGGCGCCTCTTTCATATAAGGTTTTAACTTATCTACAATCATTTGTTCTGCCTGTTTCTTGGTCAATCCACCGAGTTTCAGTTCTCCCAGCACAGGGAAAGAGATTTTTCCTTCATTATCTACCAGATAGGTTTGCAACACGGGTTGTGTAGTAGCCAAGGTATTGGCTACTGACAAATTCGTCGGACTGGCAACTGTCAGATTAAAAGGTGCTGCCAGTTCCGGACTTGTACAGGATACTACGATGGTCAACAGATCTTTAGGCATGATCTTTGCATCGTACAGTTTTTCTTTCTGCTCTGTTTGATTTATTACTTCTGTATCCTGCAAATAAGGTACTTTCTTGTAGGACTGGCAGGCCGTGAACAGAAAAGGCAGTAACACTACAAAAATCAATTTACTCAATATTCTCATAACTGTGATGAATTAGATATCTATTCTTTTATTTTTTGTTGTTTAGATTATTTTGTCAACAAGCTTTCATGCATCATTAATCTGCAGATATTCATGTACTATCATCTGTCTGCAGATTTTCATGCATCTCTATTTCTTAATACGCTTCCTTTTCTCCGTGGACAGCATTATATACGGTTTTATAGATTATATACAGGTCAAGCATAAATGTCCAATGTTCAATATACCATATGTCACGACTCACACGACCTTCCATCTGCCAAAGTTCTTTTGTCTCGCCGCGATATCCGGTCACTTGTGCCCAACCGGTAATTCCGGGTTTCACAAAATGACGGACCATGAATTTATTAATCACCTGTGCGTATTCTTCTGTATGCTTCAGCATATGAGGACGAGGACCGACAACGGACATATCTCCTTTCAGGACATTGATAAACTGAGGCAGTTCATCAATGCTCGTCTTACGGATAAACTCGCCAATACGTGTTTTACGAGGATCATTTGCTGTAGCCTGAAGAATATCACACTGCGCATTCACCTTCATAGAACGGAATTTATAGCACCAGAACTCACGTCCGTCTTCGCCGCTGCGTTTTTGTTTAAAGAAGATGGGGCCCGGCGAGCTAAGTTTGATAGCTATCCCTACGATTATATAAACTAAAGGAAAAATAGTACACAGAAATACCGATGAGGATATGATATCAAAGATGCGTTTTAAAACACGATTCTCACGAAGTTCCAATGGTTCGCGGCGGATAGATAACACGGGAACATTGCCCAGCAATTCAAAATACATCCTCCGTTTCAAATAGTTACGAACGTTGGGCACACTAAAAAAACGTACCAAGTGGTTCTCGCAATAATTAATGAGCGGAACAATCTCCGCACTTCGCACGGAAGGGAGACTGCAATAGAGTTGTGCTATCTTGCCTGCATTTTGTTCCAGATATTCAACTGCTTCTTTCGGCTGCCCCAAATATGCAACTTCTTCCGGATAGCAGCCGGAAGGAGAATCTTCAAAATATCCCATCACACGATAACCGGAAGTAGGATCGTCCGTCATTGAATGATAAAGTTCCTGCATATTCTCGTGACTGCCGACGAGTACAACCATACGGACATTTCCCCCTTTTTCACGATAAAGCTCCAAGAAATAACGAAAGGCAAGACGGTAGCAAATTAAGATGACCAGCAAAGCTACATAATACAATCCAAATAACCGTGAACGGAAAAATTCAAAATGAAAAAGTGACAAAAAGCAAATGGAAAACAAAACAAAAGGAACCATGTTGCGAAGCACACGGATCATGATCTGCTCCGGACGAACTACCGGATGATGCAAAATTACTCCAGACTGAATATTACATACCAAATAGCATAAACTCAACAGCACCATTCCCTGATAAAGGGAAGAAGAAACTCCTGAATAGAACCGGTTTCCAAAAATTAGTTCAAATCCCCACAACAGCAAGTTCAATAAAAGAACATCTCCTAAAAGGACAATGAATTTTAGGACTTTATTAAAACGTTGGACTTCCTGCATAAATTATTCATTTATATATTGACTAATGATATTTTAGATTTTACACCTGCATATTAGACAGTAAACGTTTAGGAATTCCGTTCATATCCATCCACTGAATTTATTTGAGCTAAATAGAAACTCTGCATTCTTAATGCTTCACTCTTAGAGTCAAAACCATTTATCTTCACTTCAGCTGCGTAACTCCTGCGTTTAGGCATATAATCTTCAACCACTTTAACTATTTTATCAGCCCATATAACCGGAGATTCTTCTAATCCAATGTAATGTGCAAGTTCGGATGCCGTTGTCTCCTCAGTGATATTCTTAGAAAAAAAAATAGGAAGTCCTGCACATTGTGCCTCTATCCCTACAACAGGCATTCCTTCATATAAACTGGGCAATAAGAAAGTATCAAAAGCATTATAAAACTGGTTTATATCATCCCTGCGCCCTAAATTCATAACTCTGTCAGTAATCCCATAACTCTGAATCCGATCATGCATTTCATTCTCCAACTCTCCAAATCCGATCATTACCAGAGTTGCATTTTCCTGTTTTTTTGTAATTTCATTGAAAATATCTATTAGGAATAATGGATTTTTCTGTGGAACATATCTACCAATAAACCCATATATCACTTTATTTTCCCAGCCAAACTTCTTTCGGGTACTTTCTCTAAGTTTGTCATCAAAAGCATTAGTATCTGCATTAATCACTGTCTTAAATATACTTACCTCTCCTTTATCATAAGTCTTCTTACCAAATTGCCAAATGCCACAATCTATAGAATTAGCCATATAACAATTTGCAAACCAATGAGAAAAAGGACGTAAGGCATACTTTATGAGTGTTTTCTTTTCATTTTTATCACCTTTCGATATACTTTCGGATATCCTCACTTTAACTCCGGCTATTCTACCCAAAAACATAGGAAATATATTGAGCGTATTATCAAAAGCATGCATCACTTCATACTTATTCTCCTTCAGAATCTTATATGTATCCTTCAAATGTGTAATAAGATTCTTATATGGTGCCACCTTATATACTCTCCCACCCAAAGCTTTGATTTCTTCTTCGGGAATACCATTTGAATCTGAATCGCAGATAAAATCATATTGCACTTTTGTACGATCTATATGACGATAGTATTCCATTATTAGATTACGTTTACCGCCCGAGTGCAATACACCGGCTATTACAGCTATCCTTAACATAGTATTATATCTTTATTGATTCATGATAGAATGAAGAAATACCATCCAACATTGGCGTCAAAGTCACATCTACAAACTGTTTCATTTTTTCTATATCAAGAACCATATTGGAAACATCTACAGGACGCGCATTTTTATACTCAATTTTAAAATCTGCCTTTGAAATGATTTTCAAAAAAGCAAGTACATCATTCACAGAAAACCCTCTCCCACTTCCCAAATTGATTGTTTCATTACAAACATCCTTATTTATCAGTTGATAAAAGATATTAGCGAGATCTTCTATATAGATATAGTCACGAATGGCAGAACCATCTCCCCACACTTCTACAGGTTTATTTTCTATAATTTTACCTATAGCCACTGCTACTAATCCTTGTTTTCCATACAGATTTTGCCCATGACCATAAGGATTGGAAGGTCTCACAATGAGAAATTTTAGCTTCTGAGTTCTATTCTTAAACAAAATACTATTTTCCATCATTTGCTTTGACCATCCATAATAGGATATTGGTTCCATGCTATCTGTTTCTACAAATGGTTGAAATGTTGTTCTGTTACCATAAATTGTCCCTCCCGAGGAAAAATAGACAAACTTAATGTCTTCATTAGCACAGAATTCCATCAGTTTAATAGAAGGAAATATAACATTCTTAAATTCACCGATATAGTCATCATAGGTACTGCCGGGAATCAATGTTGACACTAAATGCACCACCACTTCTATCTTATTGGTCAAAAGAATATTCTTCACTTCATTTATATTGCTCAAAGAACTTCTAAAGACTGTCAAATTATAATCTTTAAGTCTTGATATATCAGCAAACTCTGGTTCCAAAATAAATACTGAATGCTTTTCATCAGAAATAAAACGCTTCACCAAACTAGATCCTATAAAACCTGCTCCCCCGATAAATAATATATTCATAAAATTGTATTTTTATTCTCCAAGTCTTTGCTGTAGCTATCTTTTAATTTCCCGATTCCCATTAATCGCTTTGAATATTTTTTTTATATATTTATACAATCCCAAGCGAGCAGTCCACAGGCGAGCTTGCTTTTCCAAACGATGTCGTAAGGTTACAGGAAAATATTTATGGAAACAAACTTCTGCATCCAGCAGATTTAAATCGACAAAAAAGGCTTCACGTTTAGGATTCATGCTAACGGAATGAAACATTTCTTTCACTCCTTCTACAGCCTTGTTTGAATTTATTTCCAGTACTTTCAACTGAGAACTGGATTCTTTCAATATAATATTGGCTAAATCTGAATGAGCTAAGATACGAGTTACCCCTTTGTCATTATCCAATTCCTTACTGAACTTGTCAACATCGAAACAATCCCATATTGTAAAATCTGTATTACGATAACGTTTTTTAAATGCACATTGATAACAACTAGGACGAACACTCATGTTAGCAAAAAAAGCACGCATCATAATATCTGTATCAATTCCCTCATGATACTCTATAGAATCATTACATCCAATAATAGACATAGTTGAATATTTATATCCATAATATTTATCTCTAAACAATATATTCGTAAATTCAGATCCTATTTTCTTTTTTTGTGCTTCCAAATATTTTCGATAAACTAATGGAGATGGACAAGCATGACAGACTACGTCTACCGTAACCAAATTCTCATATGGCTTTCTCAAAAAAGAAAACAATCCCTCCAACTGGCAAGGAGTACCACTGAATAAAACACACTTTCCTTCCATAAGAAACTGTTTCGCTTCCTTGTATGTGTTACCTATTCTGCTCTGTACATATTTGCTATTACGAAACATTCTCAAATCTTCATAACAATTAGCCCACTGATGCACCACCTCAAAATCAGTGCTGAAACCTGCACCACAAACAACACCTCCTCTATCAAGCACCCATCTAGCAATAGCCGTAAATGCACCGCCAGAAGTACTTTCACGTAATACCTGCTCATTTTTATGCTGTACCAAGTATGCCCTTTGTTCCTTCTCAACATCTGGTTGTACATGAATCACAGGGCAAACGACCTCACATAATCCACACTCTATACATGTATTCTCATCTGCAGCCGGATAAAGAAAACCTTCATCGTCTTCACACATGGTTATGCAATGCTTCGGACATACAGACGCACAGGCTGAACAGCCACAACACGAGCACTTATCTTTAATAGTTATCATAATTTATACCCGATTGGAACAAAGCCTCTTTTATATATTGTTTGGTGAATTCTCTTAATGTTTCTAATTTTCTATGTATCTTTATATAATCAATCTGCATTAACATACACTTCTCCACGTCTTCATCCGCTTTTAAAAGTCTTTCCTCTAATCCTACCAACGAAAGCAATGAGTACAAACGACCATTTGTAGAAACAATGCCATCATTATTATACCGCCTGAAAGTAAAGAACCGTTTCCCATACAACAAAGAAAATACAGACGAATGAAACGAATCTGTAAACACATACTCCGCATCCCGAATCAACTGCACGAACTCTGCAGGACCGACATTATAGGGAGTATAATCTGGAAATCCTACATCGCTTTTTATATACTCATCGCAATGCTGTAGCTGCACAATCTTATAACCAGTTTTCTCCTTGAAACGTTTCACAAAATCCCGCTGCTCTGGATTGTTGCCGAGAAAATAACAAAACAGATAGGGCTCCTTAACAAAATGTTCCTTCTTTGTGATACCATCCCATTCTTCGGCGGCGAAAAGGATAGTCGGATCACAAACCACAGGGATTTCTCTTCCCGTAAGTTCTTTCACTATTTTCTGTCCGCTTAATTCACGTACGGAGCAAAAATCCAGCCGCTTCAGAAATTTCGCAGCTTTCTGCGCCTGTCGTTTAGGAAGTCTTGCTATACCAAAACTAGTAGCTAAAGCTATCTTAGGCACATTGTCAGGAACAAAATTCAACGTATAGTAATTAGCCTCAATATTTGAAGGTAACCACAACTGGTCACTGCCTACTATAAAAGCCGCATATTCGTGCGCAGCATTGGCAAGCTCTTGCTTCGAGTTGTAAACCTCAGAAATATGGAACTTAGTTTGGCTGAAGCTCTTGAACATTTCTTTACGTAAAGCCATGCTATCCCGATATTCCTTCCCCTTAGTATAGATAGCTGTCATTTTTTTCACCGTTGCCCACTTATCTTTTACTGTATTAATATCCCATATTCTGCTCAAGAAATAACGATATTTCGCTTTATTAATCTCACTTTGCAACCCATCTATGCAGATTGTTACATTTTCTACTTTCATCTTATCAAATAGTAACTGGGTAGCATATGCCTGCAACTGACTCCCATAATTGGGTTGAAAATAGCAAGTGACAAGAGCTAGTTTTTTATTAGTCATACTGATATATCAATAATTATATTTTCCTTTTTTTAGACAATATTGTTTTAACCAGCCAATAAATGGAAGCATAATATATATGTAGTCTAATAAAAGTTAGTGTCAATTTACGTTGTTTATCCATTCCTGTAGTAGTGCATTTAGCAATAGATGTCGAGAATAAATCGTTCTCTTTAATAACCTTTGCAAACTTGTTTATCTTCTTAAACACAGAATCCTTATTATCAGGATGGAAGTAAGTACTCATTGCTATAGCTATAACCACATAAGCCACTCTTTGGTATAACGGTTCGATAAATACTTTTTTGTCTGGAAATGTTTCAATATTTTCCTGAATTACATGAAAGCAATCTACCAAATATCCAGTATTTTTTTCATCAACCTTCTTAGATATTGAGTTAGGATTATATCTATAATGATTAAAATATTCATTAACAAAAAGAACTTTCTTTGCATGATAAAATGAACGTAAAGAGAACTCTAGTCCTTCGGCTCCTTGTTTCAGACGATCATTATGTCTTATCCCATTCCTTTTCGCATAATCTGCTCGTATCAGTTTACAGTAAGCTGTTGCAATACCACTTTTGTAGATAAGAGTATGTCTGGCTAAATCATGGCACTCATCATCTATGTAAATATGCTCTTGCTCCGAACATATCCATTCCCATTTTCCTTTAATGGAGATATCACCTAACTCCTGAATACATTTCCAAAATACTATATCCACATCCGTATGCCTAGAAAGATAGAACATCAATTTCTCACAAGTATTTATGTCTATCCAGTCATCACCATCTAAATACATATGCCAATCACCTATTGCTGCATCATATCCAGCATTGCGTGCTGACACAAGTCCGCCATTCTCTTTATGAATTACTTTAATTCGTTTATCTTTGTTTGCATATTCATCGCATATTTGCGGAGTAAAGTCTTTAGAACCATCGTTTACCAGTAGTAGTTCCCAATCCTGGTAAGTTTGATTTAGAATACATTCAATGGTTTCATTAAGGAATTCTTCAACATTATAACAGGGAACAATTATTGAAATAGAAGGTTTGTTCATTCTTATTGGAATAAAATTACAACTAACATAAAACTTCACATAAGACGTATATTCCGACTATTTTAAAGATATAGCCTCCTGAATATATTTATCAAGCAATTGACAGCAGGCCTTTTCACTATAGTTTTCATTCATATAGTACATCAGTTCTGGTTGAGCATAACCTCTATTCATTGCAGTCATTATAGCTTCACCTATTTCATCAACATTCATAGGATTCACCAATATTGCCCGCCCCCCATAATATTCTTTAGGGGCACCATAGTTAGTTAATACTATTTCACATCCATATGCTGCTGCTTCTAATGCTACCATTCCAACCCCCTCTTGAAGTGACGGCAAAGCAAAAACTTTAGCATGCTTATATAAATTCCATAACTCCTTCTCAGATACTTCACCAACATATTCTATATTTTCTGCATCACCTATTAAAGTTTCAAGCCAATTCTTTTCTAATACTCCGTGAAGATAACCTGCTAATTTCAAATTAAAACCATACTTCTTTGCAGCTTCAATAAGACGAGGAACATTTTTATTAGTTGAAGCCAATCGACTAGCATGAAAACAGAAATTTTCTTTAAGCGGCATCTCTTCTATAGGCGGAATACGAAAATGTAATGGAACTTTTTTAATTATCTTTTGTGAACGTTCTAAACAGTAATTAGTATAGTGACGTTCTTCTTCAGAACGAACTAACCAAAGTTTAAACCAGTCTTTAGACAACCATAAGTCATGAAAACGAGATGTCAATCCTAAATATTTCTGATTTCCCCACCACTTACAATAAAACTTATAACGCCAAGCTGGTATGCTAGGGTCAATAATAGGAGCCATAACCAAGTTGGCGTTATTTTTAAACAAGTCCTTAATCAAGATCCTTAATCCCAATGAAAAACTGACTACAATAATCGCATCAAAACTTTTCCATTCATTTTTATCCCAGAAGTTTATTAACAAGACCTCATGCCCCAATTTTCTTAATCCCTCTGCCCACATTTTACATTGTACCATTACACCACTATTATTTGTAAGAGCATATGTTGGTTGTATTATTCCATATTTCATTTTACAATGCATTTATCACAACTTATTTTTGTCTAATTATTAAACGAATTACACCAAACAATATTACATACAATAAAATATCCTGCATTCCATTTCTAAGTATGAGATTCAAACTTTTAAAGATGCCTGTAGAATTATTAAAATAGGTCATATATTTCAACAAAGCTATTATAATGGGAATAGGAATAATAAATTGTAACTTCGTAGAAACCAATGAAGAAAAAAAGTAGAAAACTAAAACGTATATAAAGAACGCGAAAATATAATAAGAATATCCCATCCAATAAAGCCCTATACCTGAATCGCCTGCGACACGAAACCCTTTATACATATTCTTGAGACCAAGCCCTTCTGTAGAGAGTAAATCACCAGGTGTGTAGTTGCTATCAAATTTATTAGTTGTATACCCGAAAATATCCAAAATAGGCGTAGGTATTTGAAACATGAGGAAATTTTCAGCATATCTGTGCATCTTTGAATTGTCATACCCTAATTTAGTGGCATAATCCAATGTCAAGTCTTGAGTACGAAGATTACATATTCTGTCCAATAAAATATTGTCTACATAATATTCACTCCAAGCATAGAAATTATCTCCTCCATTATCAGAATTAGACAAAGATGCCATGTTATAAGCATTATGCAATTTCTCTTTATCTGAATACAACT
This sequence comes from Bacteroides faecis, assembly GCF_020091505.1. Taxonomy (NCBI): domain Bacteria; kingdom Pseudomonadati; phylum Bacteroidota; class Bacteroidia; order Bacteroidales; family Bacteroidaceae; genus Bacteroides; species Bacteroides faecis. The sequence continues at coordinate 4,673,019 of NZ_CP081916.1, forward strand.
TCCAAATATTGGTAAATGTTTCCCCTGCTTTGCTTGAATAAGCTGATTGCCTATTCAATATCATAGCCGTAGCCAAGTCTGCAACAGGCCCTGTCACCAAATATAATCCAATAATTATCAGAATATTTGTTTTTGTCTTAAATAATTTTTTGTTTTCAAGTAAAACGACCAAGAAAGCCATAAGCCCCCATGAGACTATGCCGGTAAACATCAATGTTCTTTTAGTAGTAACAATTGCTAAAAAAATGATAAAAGAAAAGTAGACAATCAATGAAGTACGAGGAATCGCGGTATTCTTCCGACCATAATATTTGGGAAAAAGCATAGCGATTGGAAGTATTGCAAACTTAGTCATTTGATTCATAATTTGTCCCCAAGCACCTTTATTCTCTGCGTCCATCATATCAGTCCCTTGAATAGTTATATTGTATAGTAAGGCAAAAATGCCCGCACCGGCCATAGCCCATATTTGAGCTTCTGTAGGAACTTTAAAATATCCAAGTTTTTTCCATATACCTAAAAGCCACCCTTCTTTATATATCCGTCGACAAGTATGAAACGCCAATACAATAGTTGTCACATTCAGCATTAAATTGAAAAACGTAATATAGGGTACATTAAAACGGAAAGTTATAGGTTTACCTTCTATCAATGTTACGCCTAATGGTAAAGCAAAAAAGCAAATTCCATAAAAGAAAATCGCAACAAAGGGTATAAAATAATGATATAAAAAATCTACTTTCAATACTGTCCGACTTATAAATAGCCACCCATATAGTAGTACCACACAACCAAACAGATTTTCAAGAGCAGGAAAAGCTATGCATTCTATAACTATGCAAAATAGCATATATATAGTAATAGCTTTCTTTATGATTCTAAGAGTATTGTAACTTTTCATTCTTAATATTCAAAAGATTTTGAATATACTTATCTGCCAAACAGAGATTCAATAATATCCTGCATCATTTTTTCATATTTTGCATATCTTACCTTTGAAATTGTAATAACCTGTTCAATTGGATATTCTTTTAATCTCTTAACTATTTCATTAACAGTAACATTACATACATTATTTTCTATTTGAGCCCAATTATTCTCCAACCCGTATTGTTTCAAAATATCAAAAACTTTGCTACTAGCATTATTTTCCTTTTTTCCCCAGAAATTTGTACTTCCCCAATTATCTAAACTATAACAAGGAACACCATTCGCCAAACTAGATACGATAGGGTGCATATTGCTTCCTACATATCCTGCTGAATATTTAATCAAAGCATACCAATCAAGTGGAGAAAGTGGTATAGATATTGAGTGTTTAAATGGATGACTGAATGCCATTGCTCCATCTATAGGGAAAGCAACACACTCTTTACCTTCTATCCGCATAGCGTCATTTAGAGCTTCAAGAAAAGGTATAGACAAGATCTGAGTTCGCATCCCTATCAATACATATTTATCGGGAAGAACAAAACGATTACGAATATCCTCTTCCAAAGGTATCTTTTCTCCTACATTTTGATTAAGAGCAAAAACAGGATCTGGAGTGATGTCAATTGAAAGTTCAGGTCCTGCAGCAAGCATCATGTCCTTGGTCCAAGCATCACGCACCGAAATATATTTCAGTCTTTTCAAACTTTTGCCCATGCGCTTAAGCATATACCTACTAAATTTCTGATATTTACTATTCTGTGATGACACAGACATCATAGCCGTAGGTATGATATCAGAAAAACCATACCCCCAAAAAGGATTGGGGTAACGACGTTCTGAAGGCAATGGCTCAATCCAATATGGACGCCGTTTACCTAACTTTAATGTTGAAAATAACGGCCAATTCTGTACAACTGCATCAGAACCTATTATCACAGCATCAATTCCATGTTTTTTTATAGCATTCCTTACTCGGTCAGCAGTTAGCAAATGTGGTATTTGCTCTTTCATATTATTATCAATAAACTTAAAATGTTCTGCCAACTGCAAATAGCTACGTTTTGGCTTTATAAAGTTCTTGTAATATGAGACTAATCTTAACCATACTGTTTGAAAAGATACATATTCAAGAAATACTACCTCGTGTCCATGTTTACATAGGTAACTATAAGTAGATAACGCCTGCAAATTAGCTCCAAAATTAGCTACACGATAAAATGTCAATATACCAATTTTCATTATTATCTACCTCTAATTATTTTTTTCACTTTTTCAAATCCCTCTTCCCCTGCTACATTGACAATTAATTTCTTTGCTATACTTTCCATAATCTTATCTGTAGACTTTTCTAAATTACGTATTGTATACAAAGCCTCATTCTCATCAACTTGTTCTGTAAAAACCTCAAAAATCATAGGTTTATCTGTAATCTCAGGAATAAGAAAACGTTCTACATTTTTACTAAAACTTACTTTACAGGAAGCTGTTAGATATTCATATCCTAAATCTTCAGCGTAATGACGTACCAACGATATTGACTTCTGTCCAAAATGCCCAGCACCATCCATATACTGGTCCACAAGTACATCGCTAAAACGTGAGGCTGGATGTGTATAGTTACGAAATTCCATACCTTTGCCATTATTTACAAGTAATATTCTGACATTTTTCCCTACATGTCTATTGCCTAATGTATTCATGTCATAGAAAAATGCCAAGTCACCTATTATACCGAAATACAATCTATCCTTATTATACAATGAAGCACCTATCAACGCAGAAATATTACCATCAATACCAAATCCCCCTACATTACTATATCCCCTCACAGTATTAGGCGTTTCAAAGAAACTCCATGCACGTAATGAGTTTAAAATAGCATAATGCATCACACTACCTTCCGGAATACGTGGAGACAACTCATATGCTAACCAAATATTCGAAAATGGTATTTTCTTCGATATCAGTGAATAAAGATGATCGTAATCTTGCTTACATTCATTATAAAAGGATAAGTTCTTTTCATTCGTCTGCGCTTCAATATAATGATTAAAGAAGTCAACCTCCTGCATATAAAACATCTTCGATAAACTATGTGAAGGATCGCGAATAATACCATCTTCGCTTACACGCCAAACAGTCTTTGCCTTAGGCATAAGCAGCACTGATTCATAAGCACCACATATATCACCGATATAAATGAGTAGATCCATATGGCAAGCAACGCTCTTGTATTTATCTTGGCATCCCAACAAAGAAGACATAATCCTATACTTTCCACGATAATTGCTTGTTTGATCACAATAAACAACACCATTATTGTTTTCACAGAAAATATCTATTGCTACAGTAAGTTCTTGTGTAAAGGTTGTATGCGAACCGACAAAAATAGCAATACGTCCTTTCGGTAATATTGGAAAAGTATCACGTATCGTAATATACTGTATAGCATGAACATCTTTTATTTCTTGCACAGAAAAATCAAAGCTACTGTTTGTTTCCAAATCAATATGTACAGGCCCCCCCCCATCTTTCTTTAATGCAATCAACGCTCTGTTGACCTTCAATTGGCAATCCCATTCATCATTACTGTCTTTTACAAGAGGGGCAAACACACTAATTTTTACAATATCATTTGGAACTGCCGTACGATCAATAACTTGGGCTAAATGGTTACCAATATATGACAATGGACGTGTTGAAGTCAATGCTAAAATCGGAAGTCTGCGATAAAAAGCCTCTGTCAAACCTGAAAAATAGTTGCGAGATGCGGTAGCGCCTGTACATGTTAATACGACAGGCTCACCAGATTCTGCCGAAAGTCCACAGGCCATATATGCTGCCGAACGTTCATCAACACATGAATACATTTCAAAATAAGAGTCATTTTGAGCACTACATACAAAAGGTATATTAGTAGTACCTGGACTTGCAACTATTTTCTTTATATTATAGGCTTTAAGCAAAGCTATAACAATCTGTACATTACGCTCTGCTGAATAATACTCTTTCATATTTATCTGATATTTATATTGACAATTTACTTTTTGGGGGCACTACAGTTCTATGAAGCAAATAACTTATACAATCTTTTATTATAGAGATCTCACTAAATGGAGCCCACTCTCCAGTTATTCTGTCATATGTACCCTGTATACCCCATCCCATTTTTTTAAATTGAGGATGACAAAGAAAAGATTCAAGACAAGATATTAGTCCACTTTCGGTTCGTACAAATTGGGATGTATCTATATACTGCTGTATCTTACTATTATCAAACCGCCTGTTATAATATCTATCCAATATAACCTGCCATTTCGCACCTATCCATTCCAAATGTGGACTTTTATCAAGTAACAGCACTTTTGGACGCATCCCAGTTTTCTTTTCTATAGTATCAAGATAGATTTCCAATATTTCCTTCCATGTATAACTTTCATCCGATGTTATATGAAATGCCTCCCCAAAAGCTGTTTCTTTACCGATTATTGATGCTATTCCCAATGCTACATCATACCCATATGTAAGCGTAGTACTTTTTTCTGCGATGTCCTTTGAAAAAACGATCGTTCGTCCATTCAAAGCACGATAAAGCCATAATTCTTTTTCTAACACACCTAATTGCAAACGAATTTCACTATATGTAATATACGGGCGAATAACTGTCCAATTATTTTTTCCGGATCTGTGAAGAATATCTTCTTGCCGCGCCTTACTAAGAGCATATTCATCTGTTTTGAGATATTCTTCATCTTTATATACATCTAAAAGACGCGGAGAATTTTCCGTTATAGGAGTTTCCGAATCGGCATAAACTCTGGAACTCGACAGAAAAATGTATTGTCCTACGGAAGATAACAGCAAATCCACTCTATCTGCAAACTCTGATGTATTATAAATCATAAAATCAATAAGTACATCAAAATGATACTTTCGTAAAATATCACTTAAGAAAGCGGTTTCATGTGCATTACCCTGTATATAAGTAATTCCTACACCTTTACGTTCTCTACGTGTAGTCACATACACATCCTCCCCTTGATTATTCAATATCTTCGAAAGATGTATTCCCATCGCCCCAGTTCCACCCAATAATAAAATTTTTAATCTTTGATTATTCATAAAATGCCACTTTTTACATTTAAATTCATATATTCCGCTTTAAGACTTTTGCAAAAATTACATTCTTATGAAAACCTCTGTACGATTTTCTTTAACTTGGACGTAACAGTAACTTTCTCACTCTGTGTGAGACCTATTGTATAAACAACAGCAGATGTTACAAGCAAACTGCACAAACAAACAACAGATAATCTAATCCAACCACCGTCTAAAACCAAAAGTAATGGTAATGGGATTATAAATGTTAATAACATAACGCCAGCTACACGTCCCAATACATCTCTAAAGAAATAACTCAATGGCATATATAATAGTACTTTCATAAAATACAAACGAACCAGCAATGCTATACAATAAATAATTATGTATACAATATAAGTAGATTCAGGACCACAACCAAATTCAAAACATAACCATGAAAAAGGAAAAACCATAACTCCGACAATTGCTATGACTATCTGATAGCCTTTTATCTTACCAGTCGCCATAATAGCAGTCCAAAATGAATTTCCTAATAGAGAATCTACAAATGAAGAAAACACTATCAGCCTTACAAACACAATCGTATATTCTGGAACAGTTTTAAGCCAAATTTTCAGTATTGTCGGTGTTTCAAGCACAATAGGCACCGCAATAAACAGAAATAGAAAAGCACTAAACTTTGCTCCACGACAAACCAATTGATACATATAATCCAATTCTCCTGCAGAATAAGATTTCGTTATCTGAGGATTAATTGCTGTAGTAAAACTATTGGCGAAAGATTTTACTGCCGAATCAACTTGTACGGCAATACCACGAGCTGCGTTTGCTGCCACACCGAAATAAATATTCATCAGCATATTTACGCCTTGTGTGTTCAGCATAAAAGCTGATGAACCTAGAAAGTTCCAACCAGCAAATTTACCCATTTCGGAAAACAAGTCTTTATCAAGAAGTAAATGATAGGTACATTCTTCAAACTTACGCCTGCAATAAATACCATATATTGTACGAATAATAAATGCAACAACCAAATATAATACCGAATATGTTTTCAACTTGTCTAATGGCGACAAGTACAGCATATATGCAATAATTAACTGTAGAACTGCATTAACAATACTAATCACAGCATAAGCCCCCATTTCTTCGTGAGCTATAATTTCAGCATTAAACGGAACACTTATCAAATTTAGAACAAATGCACCAATAGCACATTGTAATACCCAATGAGCAGCATTCAATCTGTCATCAGGAATACTCATGTGATAATTCAAAAACCACAGACCTATAATTTCTGCCGCAATAACAATTACCACAGACATTATCAACTGAATATTTACACCTGTACAAAAGACAGCATTTAACCTTTGAGAATCTTTCTTACCTAACTCAAAAGTTATAAAACGCGTAATTGCATTAGAAAAGCTACCACTTAGTACAGTAAACATTGCTATAAACCCACCAACAACATTGTAAATACCAAAATCGCTAATTCCAAGAGCATTTAACACTACACGACTTGTAAACAACGCCACTGCCATTGTAAACATCATACGGATATATAGCAATAATGTATTTTTAACTATTCGCTTATTATTACTAGAATATTCTGTCATTATTATTTAGTACTAATCTAGTGTATGGTATAAGTTTTGGCTATCTCCCCCCATTATGAAAAATCACATCAATAGCACGAGCATGATCAATGACGTACAACCAATCACATACATTTTCTCTTTTGCCATATACAGGTTAATCATTAAAACTGAAGTTTGCATCTATATAATTATACTTATCAGAGCAATTATAGATTATAAACAACTCATTTTTAATTCATCTACGACTTTAAGCAAATATTGTCCATATTGATTCTTCAACATAGGCTTGGCCAGTTCGCGCATTTTATCTTCAGTTATCCATCCATGACGCAAAGCGATACCCTCCAAGCAGGCTACTTTCAAACCTTGACGTTTTTCTATAACTTCAATAAAAGTACTGGCTTCTGAAAGAGAATCATGCGTTCCCGTATCTAGCCAGGCGAATCCACGCCCCAGTAGCTGCACTTTAAGTTCCTGATCATTCAGGAATTGCTGATTCACTGTCGTAATCTCTAATTCACCACGCGAAGACGGTTTGATATTTTTAGCTACCTCCACCACTTTATTAGGATAGAAATAAAGACCAACTACTGCATAATTAGATTTTGGCTGAACAGGTTTTTCTTCTATACTTAAGACATTTCCCTCTTTATCAAATTCAGCAACACCATATCGTTCTGGATCAGCAACCCAATATCCGAAAACAGTAGCTTTATTTTCTTCTTCTGCAGTACGAACAGCCTCTTTAAGCATACGGGTGAAACTTTGTCCATAGAAAATATTATCACCGAGCACTAAACAAGCAGAATCGTTACCGATAAATTCTTCTCCGATAATAAAAGCCTGGGCCAATCCATCCGGAGAAGGCTGCTCCGCATATTCGAAACGCACACCATAATCTGAACCATCTCCCAAAAGGCGTTTAAAGCCTGGAAGATCATAAGGAGTAGAAATTATTAAAATCTCACGGATACCAGCCAACATCAGCACTGAAATAGGGTAATAAATCATTGGCTTATCAAAGATAGGGAGCAGTTGTTTGCTCACTCCTTTTGTGATCGGATACAAACGGGTACCTGAACCACCGGCTAAAACGATTCCTTTCATTGATTTGTTATGAGTACTCAAAATTAGAATAGCAGGATATATCCTTCTACTCAAAAACTGAATATTTTATTAAATAAATAGATTATCTTCTGAATTTGAAAAATAGTTCTACAAGCCAGACATAAGTTGTCCGACGACAAGGTGTCGACCAGATGATCGTAATGTTATGATTAGTTGATTTTTTCGCAATACCACTTTGGAATGTGCAGCATGACGCCGATAGTAGCCAACGTAACAACTACGTAATAGCTCTTCTTGTATTGCGTAAGTTTGCCTTCGAGTCCGGCAAACGGGCCACGGATCACCCGAACTGCTTGTCCGGGACGGGCTTCTGCTGTAACTGTATCGACATAAAGAGTTCCTTTATAATTAGGATCGCATACGGCACGGAATTCCAACATCTCATGGTCTGGAATTTCATAACACCGCCGTGTACTCCGGTCACGAACAAGCAGAAAAGGTATAGTACAATCCTTTACCCTCTCTAATAGTTCCTTTTCCGTAAATTCTTTCTCGATAAACAGCAGATTGTGTACAGCTGGAGTCAGCTTCCGATGCTTTTTACCATCGAGTGTCTCATACTCTACAAAACGCATCGGAATAAAATAATTTACCCCTTTTTCCTCCAAATATTTCCCCAAATGCTCTTCTTTACAATAGAAGGTTTGTATGGCATACCATGCCTTACTTCCCTCTGTTTGTCGTTCTTTGTCCAAATCATTCATTATCACCCATTACCCCTTGTTTTTATTTCATCACTTACTTAAAAGACAAAAGCGCCCTGACTTCCACAAATGAAATCCATTTATGAAGCAGTAGCGCATCTCTTAAGGATTTAGCCTTTTTATCTTATCTCCATATAAGAACCAAGGTTCATAGAGAAACGGATACAGTACTAAAACGATGCAAAAGTAATACAATTTAATAAAAGAACATACTTTTACAGCTTTTATTTTGCCCACCAAGATGTTAAACTCTTGCCTGAGCCAACAGAAATTCCTCTAAGTGTTTCATAGCGATACACTTAGAGGAATTACACATATTACAACGATATTTCTTACTTCTTAGCTTCCTAGCGGCTTTCAATGATCAAGACTCCCTTTTTTAAGCCCTTACCCGTAGCTTCAAGGGTTATTTTTCCCGATTGTTCTGTTGAAGACACAATAGCAGTCATCATGCCACTAAAGACTTTCATCCTCGGACGCTGGAAAGATTCCAAAGAAGCTGCATTCCCATTAGCTCCTGCACGATAAGTGCCTGCTCCTTTCACTTTGAAACTAATCTCATGGGAGGCATCTGGACACAGATTACCATCTTTGTCTACTACACGTACTGTCACAAAAGAGAGATCTTTCCCGTCTGCCTTAATAACATCACGATCAGCTACCAATTCAATATGGTCGGGAGTACCGGCTGTATGAAGTTCTTTTTCAGCTACAGCTTTACCATTTGCATCATAAGCCACAACTTTCACCGTACCCGGCTCATATTTTGTATCCATCCACATCAGACGATAACGACTCTGACGCTTCAAGTTCATTATTGAAACAGAGTCGGCACTATTATTGATGGTTACAGAAAGGTCTTTGGTACGTTTTCCCTGACTCTTTCCATTGATAAATAATTCAGCTGAAGGATAGTTAGTATAGACAAAGACAGGAGTTATCTCTCCTTCACGTCCCGCCCAGTTCCAATGAGGAAGAATATGCAGTGTTTCCTCTTCTTTATTCCAGTGACTGCGATAGAGATAGTAGCGATCTTTCGGCAAACCTGCTAAATCGATAATACCAAACAGGGAAGAATGACTAGGCCAATCTGTATAATAGGGAGTCGGTTCGCCCAGATAATCGAATCCTGTCCAAACAAACTCTCCTATACAATAAGGCAGATCTTCATGCTGGATAAAGTCATCTTCGGGAAGATTGGACCAGGAGCAAGACTCTACATCATAAGAAGAAGACTGATGATCGTCATACTTCTTCATCCATTGACGGGTAACGGGGAATTTGTATACTCCACGAGAGCTAACTGTAGAAGCAGTCTCACTCCCCAAAACAATCTGCTGGGGAAGCTTTTTATAATTTTCCTGATATTTATGCGGTCTATAGTTAAATCCGGCAACATCCATTACTGCAGCCATATTATTATTGACAACGGCATCCGGTGCATCCATCCCCTGTGTGACAGGACGGGTCAGGTCTTCACGATGACAGATTTCTTGCAGGAAATAAGACATTTTAGGTCCTTTATTCCCATCCCACTGTTCGGGAACCTCATTTCCGATACACCACATCACCACACTCGGATTATTACGATAATGGCGTATTAAGTTCGTCAAATCCTTCACTGCCCATTCGTCAAAAACATGGCGATAGCCGTTCCTTACCTTCATAGCTTTCCATTCATCAAACGATTCTGCCATCACCATAATTCCCATCTCATCACAAGCTCTGATCAATTCAGGAGCAGGCATATTATGAGAAGTACGGATCGCATTACAGCCCATATCTTTCAGGATACGAATCTGATGACGGATGGCGGCATCATTTACGGCACCTCCCAAAGGACCGAGATCATGATGATTGCATACACCTTTGAATGGAGTTCTCTTCCCATTCAGGAAAAATCCTTTGTTGGGAATGACTTCAATAGTACGGATACCGAATGATGTTACATATTCATCTTTCAATGTATTGCCTTCATAGACTTTAGAGACGGCTTGATACAGGACAGGAGTTTCCGGACTCCATAAAGCCGGATGAGTAACAACAAGTTCCTGACTAAAGACATTATCATCAAAACGAGTACCTTGTTTTTCATTGGTAGTTACTACCTTTCCATTTTTATCTTTTAGTTCAGTCACAATACGATAAGCATCAAATTGTTTTCCGGAAGGTACAACCAAAGTAGTCTTTATATTAACTTTCGCATAGTCGTCCTTTACTACCGGAGTAGTTAACTGTGTACCCCATGTCGGAATATGTGCATCTTCCGTCACTACCAAATGCACATTCCTGTAAAGTCCGGCTCCCGGATACCAGCGGGAGGATTCCGTTTCATTCTCCAGACGAACAGCCAAAGTATTCATCATCCCCTCTTTCAGATAAGGGGTTACATCCAGATAGAAAGTATTGTATCCATAGGGCCAATAGCCAGCCTCCTGACCGTTGACATATACACGTGCATGGCTCATAGCTCCATCAAAAATCAATGTTGCCTTTTTACCCTTAGCAAAAGAAGGAGCATCAAAATTCAGCCGATACCAGCCTACCCCCACAAAAGGAAGCCCCCCCGTACGTCCGGCATGCTCCATTGCCTCTTTCTGCCCGTCTTGGGCAATGGCGGTCAACTGCTTATCATTATCTATACCAAAAGGTCCATAAATAGCCCAGTCATGAGGTACTACTACCGATTGCCACTTGACGTCATTATAGTCAGGCTGAATAAAATCGGCATTATCTTCACGCGTAAACTTCCATCCTTTCTCAAAAGTGTATGAGGTACGTACTTGCGCACTGATCACAGAGAAAGAAAAAAGCACGGCTATTCCTAATAAATTCTTAATATTTAAAGTCATAAATATACATCTAATTATTTCACAACTATTTCATCCGTAAATATCCATCCGCCAAATTCTTCTCCGGCGCAAGCTTGATAGCGTATATACCGACCTTTAGCATTGCCTTCCCATGAAACACTAATAAATTTAATAGCTTCCTCTTTATTAACCTTAGAAGTGTATTGTTTCAACTCTGTGAAGCTGGTCCCATCATCGGAAACAGAAATAAGGACGGACTCAGGCAGAAAGACTTCTGCTCCTACTACTTGCATAAAATCGGCAGAAACCGAATGGATGGAAGTCCTTGCCCCCATATCAATTATAACGTCCAAACGTTTTTTATCGATAAATCCTTGCCAAGATCCATCTCCATAGGTCCAGTCGCCACGAATACCATCAGTCAGAGCTGTATTTCCCTGAGCCGGATAATGAGGACTATAGGGAGCATTATAAATAACCTTCTTCCCTACAGCCAGATGGTTGATCGGTTTTAAAGACTCCGGACGACTTCCAATCTCATTTTTAAGATCAAAGGTATGATATCCCTTTGCTTGCAAATCATCAACCGCTTTTAAAGCACGATTATGGAAATCGGGCCATGATTTACGTTCAGGAGCTGACCACGCCACTTCTGCCAAAGCCAAGATACGAGGATATATCATATACTCCATATGTTCCGGTGTAGGAATATACTCAGCCCAGAGATTACCCTGCGCACCATAAACAAGTTCTGCCTGTTCTACGGTTAAAGAATCTGAGACTGGATTGTACGAATAAACTTTCTCCAATGGCAGATACCCTCCGATAGCTTCCGGCTGAGAATATGGAGCGTCCTGGTAACTATCCAAATAGCAATATTTACCGGGTGTCATTATTGCCTGATGACCAGAACGTACAGCAGCAATGCCTCCTTCTTCGCCACGCCATGACATTACAGTAGCATTAGGAGCCAAACCACCTTGGAGGATTTCATCCCATCCCAATAACTTACGTCCGTGAGCATTCAGGAACAGTTCTACACGATGAATCAGATAACTCTGCAGTTCGTCTACATTAGAAAGATGTTCATCCTGCATCCTTTTCTGACATTTCGGACAAGTCTTCCATGCCCCCTTACCAGCTTCATCACCGCCTATATGTATATATTCCGATGGAAAAAGTTCCATTACCTCAGTTAATACATTTTCCAGGAAAGTAAATGTCTCTTCATTCCCCACGCAGAAATCAGCATTCTTGTATGGTTCGCCCGAACAGGATAATTGCGGATAGGCAGCCAATACTTCTTCCGAGTGAGAAGGCATCTCTATTTCAGGAATGATTGTGATATAATGTTGTCGTGCATATGCAATAATCTCCTTCATATCATCTTGAGTATAGTAACCACCGGAAGCACCGGGTTCATCATAACGAAGATATTTCCGTCCGCCGTTCCACCACTTCTTCCAGTTAGCATCTGTACGCCAAGCTGCAAATTCCGTCAACAAAGGATATTGCTTTATTTCAAGTCGCCATCCTGCTGCATCTGTCAGATGCAAATGCAATCGGTTTATTTTATAAAATGCCAGTGCATCTATCTGTTTTTTCACAAATTCTTTAGAGAGGAAGTGACGGGAAACATCCAGCATCATTCCACGATAGGCAAAACGAGGGGTATCCTGCACATCAACAGAAGTTATAGAATAATCTGTACCCGAAGGTTGAGACAGCTGCAACAATGTCTGAATTCCATAAAATAGTCCTGCCCCAGAAGAAGCTTTGATTAAAATATGCTCAGGAGTAACAGACAGTATATAACTTTCCGGTAACACCAGCAGAGGATTCTTTTCTGATATTAGTAAAGACAAGACATTCTGTTTATCTTTCTTCTTTCCTTCCTTAAATTGTAGTGATAAGGCAGTTTTCAAATAGTCGCCAAGAAGAGCAGCTTCTTCTCCTTGTAAGTTTGTATAAAGCTTAGTTTTTTCAGAAAGTAAAAAAGAGCCCGTACCCTGCTCCATCTTTAAGGGAACAGGTATTACGGACTGTGCTTTTATGGGATGTGCACAAAAGCACATCCCGATTACCCATAAGAAAAGACAAACTTTAGTGTATCTCTTTCTTATATCCATTAATTAACAGTAATTTCGTCTACAAATAAAAAACCTGGATAATTCTTCCCACCATGCCATTCCGGAATACTTTTCTCGGGCGAAGCTATCACTTTCACATATTGTGCTGTTACAGGTGTAAATGTTAGTTTATGGTCATAGATGCCATTTTTATCAGTTTCCTTCATTGCAGGATAGTTTTCGGATGCCACTTTCTTGAAGTTCGTGCCATCATCTGATACCTCCACAGAAAATTCTCTTGCATCAAATACCCAGTCTCCCTTCTCTACACATGTAGAAATGGCAACACTTGAAATCTCGGTAGGCTGTTTGAAATCAATGGTCACATCCATATCATTACCTCTAAATGCAATCCAACGTCCGGTTTTATAGTTACCATTTCCCTTCAGGCCATCGACCAAAGTAGTCACACCTTTAAACTCATATTGTTTATTCACAGGCTGATTAGCAACAATCGGCTTCATGCTTGATTTACTGAAATTGATTTTCTCTGAAACGACACGACTATTTCCTGTGGGACGAATGGCAATAGCTGAGAAATCTACATTCTCCTTGACTTTCAAGACACCGTCATAAACTGGAGAAGCGCTAGTCGGCTCAGTACCATCCAAAGTGTAATGGACAGGTGCATTGTCGATTGTAGAAAGTATAATGTCTAAAGTACCATCAGCCGGATTCGGATTAAATTCAGCTTTCACATCAAATACGTGCTTTGCATAATTGTATCCTTCTGCATCATACCATTTAATCAGTCGTGGAAGACGAGATAAGAAATCTTCATAGTTCTTCTTATCAGGTGTTGACCACTGTACTTCACACAAAGCTGCCCAACGAGGCAATACCATATATTGAGCATGAGAGAAAGTAGCAATATACTCTGTCCAAAGATTAGCTTGTACACCTTTTATATATTGCTGTTCTTCCGGAGTAAGAGAGGCCGGCATGGGCTCGTAGCTGTAAACTCTTTCGATTGGCAAATAACCTCCGATACCAAAAGGTTCGTTTTCAGTATCTTTAGCTTGATAATAATCAAAATACAGATAAGTGTTCGGTGTCATGATAACATCGTGTTTCTGCTTGGCAGCTTCAATGCCACCACTTTCACCACGCCATGACATAACAGTTGCATTAGGAGCAAGTCCGCCTTCCAGAATCTCATCCCAACCGATAATCTGACGTCCGTGATCATTCAGGAATTTTTCGATATGATTGATAACGAAGCTCTGTAAACGTTCCTCTTTACTATGGTTCTTATCCGATTTCAATCCCAATGCTTTGATACGTGCCTGACATTTCGGACATTTTTCCCATCTAACTTTCGGACATTCGTCACCACCAACATGGATATATTCCGACGGGAAGATATCTATCAATTCACTATATACATCTTCTATAAATTTCAAGACTTGATCATTTCCAGCACAAAGCACATCATCGGCTACTCCCCATTGTCTCCATACTTCATACGGGCCACCGGTACATCCTAATTCTGGATAAGCAGTAAGTGCAGCCAACATATGTCCCGGAAGGTCAATTTCCGGAATAACGGTAATATAACGTTCAGCAGCATAGTCAACGATTTCCTTTGCCTGTTCCTGCGTATAGAATCCACCATAAGGCGTATTATCATATTCGCCTGAGTTACGTCCGATTACAGTTCCTGATCTTTGAGAACCGATCTCTGTCAACTTCGGATATTTTTTGATTTCCAGACGCCATCCTTGGTCATCAGTGATATGCCAGTGCAGACGATTCATATTGTGCAAGGTCAGCATGTCAATATAAGTCTTCACTTCATCTATTGTGAAGAAATGACGGCTGACATCGAAATGTGCACCACGATAACCGAAGCGGGGGGCATCTTTAATTTCTACAGCAGGCAGTGCTACGTCAGCTCCCTGTGCAATAGGCAATGACTTACGCAACGTTTGAATACCATAAAAAACTCCAGCTTCTGTAGGGGCAGTAATCGTAACACCTTGGTCGGTGACTTTCAACTGATAAGCTTCAGGGTTTTCTACTTCCGATCCCAATGCCAGCACTATTGCATTTTTTCCTTCTGTTCCGGCTTCAATCGAGAAATCTCTGCCGGTTGCAGTCTTCAGGTATTCAGCAAGGAATTTCGCATTACGTTGCATCTTCTCATTTCCTTCCGGATAGAGGATTTTCACACCGCTTTTCAGAATAAAGGGGTTTACTTGCGTTGTGACAATTTCTTGTGGTAACGGGATAATCTGATAATTGGCTTCTTCTTGTACTGAACCGCAAGAACTCATTAGCCCTGCCAGTGCCAGACATCCGGTTAGTTTTAGGAGTTGTTTCATAAAATAAAAAATTAGGTGTTAGTAGTTAATAAATTAGTTTTATTTATAGGTTTCACGAATGTGCTTGATATTTACAGAGAACTCCTCCCCTTTTTTTATCTGAGGAGAAGTAATAATCACTTTTTTACGTTCTCCAGGCAGAAGGTCAAAGAAGTTGTCACTGTAACGGGCTCCTTGCAATGGAATCTCAATGAAAAGGTCTTTTGCCAATGTTGACGAGAAAAGAGTCAATTCACATTTACCATCTGTCTGTTTCATTTTATATGATACTGATGCCGGAGGAAGCTGCAAATCTTTCGTTTTTTTAAAGAAATGAACGGCCTCTGCAACCGGATGCCCTGATTTATCTTTAAGTATCAATTGTAAAAAGCAGCGTTGACACTCCTCGGGAGTCAGCCAACCATCAATATTGATGCGATAAACACATTGGGAAGTATTAGCCGGAACTTTCAACGAATGTATCTGCACCTTCTTGCCTAATGTTTTTCCATCAAAATCTACCACTTTCATTTCCAATGCCATTTGCTCCATCGCATCCAGCCAATCTGAAATCAGATAGACACATAAACTGTCATTCTGCTGTATAGGATTAATCAAGATGGGAGCAAAAGCACGTTTTGCCTGATAATGCAACGCCTTCCAGTTTCCATAATAATCAATACTTGACCAGGATACCACAGGCCAACTGTCGTTCAACTGCCAATACAATGTCCCCATACAATAAGGACGATTGCGTCTGTGAGCTTCCAGTCCATGTCGCATCCCCTGCCCTTGCAAGACTAATCCGACATAGACAAAATCTTCAAAACTTTCAGGAATGATATAATCGCGTTCCATATAAGTACGAATCAATGAATTTCCAATACTACTCTTCTGATGGGCATTCATCACTTTCGATTCAATCTGATAATCTTCGGGGGCAGCAAAAGTTGCAATAGTTTTCATTTCCGGGAATGACTGGAAACCAAATTCACTCATAAAACGCGGCAAATCGGTATCCAAAGACTCAAAAGGTTTCTTACCATACCAAACTCCCCAGTTATGACTATCTCCTGTCCCCCACGATTCCGGACGTCCCCAATTGGCAAGGTAAGGAGAACTATGCACATAGAAACGATCTGCATCAAATTCTTTGACCATTGAAGGCAGTAATTCATGAAAGAGTTTATCATAGCCATGCAATAATCCCTGATAAACTTCCGGAGTAAACTTCTTCTCAAAGCCCCAATATTTCAATGCTTCCAATATTTCATTATTGCCACACCACATAGCTAAAGAGGCGTGATTCCGAAGACGACGAATGTTATAAACAGCCTCTGCCTCTACCCGCTTCAAGAAAGCAGGATCCGAAGGATAAGGAGTACACGCAAACATAAAGTCCTGCCAGACGAGTATACCATTCTCATCAGCAAGGTCATAGAAAAGATTATTCTCATATGTCCCGCCACCCCATACACGAACCATATTCATATTGGCTTCCTTCATATCACGGAACAAGGTCTGATATCGTTCAGCAGTAACATTAGGCAGCAATGCATCCTGAGGAATATAATTGGCTCCTTTGGCAAACATCGGTATGCCATTGACCTCAAAATAAAAAGACTCTCCATTCTTATCTTTTTCATTCACAACACGAATCGTTCGCAAACCGATCCGGTGAGATTGCTCTGCAACAATCCGTTCTCCACAAGCTATCTGAACAGAGAAGTCATACAAAGTCGGAGTTCCCCAACCATTAGGCATCCATCGTACAGGATTCGTCACCTCAGAAGGAAGAGTTATATGATTTATTCCGGGCTGCAATTTCACCTGCTGTTTGACTTCTGCAACAGCAGTACCATCCAAAGAAACACGAACTCTTACTTCAGCCGGAACTTCCTGAGAAAGGATCTGGTTTACAATGAGTTCATTAGATAAGCGTGCCGTTTCATCCGTCAGCGATACTTGTCTGACATGATAATCGGATATGGTAGCCACATCGTAAAAACGAAGTGTGACCGGACGCCAGACTCCACTTGTCACCATTCGGATTCCCCAATCCCAACCGTAACTATACGGAGCTTTACGAGTAAACACACTAAGATGTTTCTCATGATGATCATTATCCGCAGGATAATTAAAACCATTAGAGGCGTATTGTGGCAATGTTTGCCGGATAGGTGAATGGAAATAAATATATAAGTGATTCTCGCCCTTTCGCAATACAGATTTCACAGGAACCGTATAACCGACAAACATGTTATCTGCCTTAAGCAATAATGAACCATTCAGATATACGTCTGCATAAGTATCAAGACCCTCAAATATAAGCTGGATTCCGTCACGATTCAATTGTTCTTCGGAAACTATAAAAGAGGTTCTGTATTCCCAGTCCTCATTCTCCACCCATTGAATTTTCTCTTCATTCATTCCATAAAAGGGATTCGGCAGTAATTCATGATTGATCAGATCCTGATGGACCGTACCGGGAACCGTAGCTGACATCCACTTTTCTGTTCCTGATTGAGAAAATTCCCAACCGGTATCCAGTAGCATGACTTCCGAAGTGTCATTTCCCTGAGCATAAACCATACTACAGCAACATAGCAATCCACATGCTATCGGAGCTATCTTTTCTGTCAAATTTAAGATCATAGTGGGGGCATTAGATATTAACGGAGTAAAGATATTACTTTTTTGTCAAATATTTCCTATTGAAGCCACAAAATATCTCATTTCACCGCAAATTCAGCACGAAACGTCGAAGCAGGAAGTCCCGCACGATTAACCAGATTAGCCCGCGTGAAAGGTTGCCAGCCATACCGTACATAACGAGGATTCCGTACTTCTTTACTGTATACCTTCACTTGTTCTCCTACCACCTCAGCCGTTGCCGGATAATAGATACCCTCAAATTCCGCAACCTCAAAGCATCGCAAAGACTTTCCATCAGAGCTTCGCATCCCTTGTCCATAATCAAAAGACAAATAAACCTTCTCACCCCGAACATCTGCACTACGGAATAAGGGACCTGAAGGAACAATGTCTTTCAGATATGTCTTATTCAAAGCCCATCGTGCCAGACGTTCTCCCACTGGTTGTTTACAAGTAGGATGTACATCCAAAGAATCACCATGATCACTGGACACAGCCATTCCGATGTCAGAGATTTCATTCAGCATTCTGCGCTGACTATCACGAAACCAAGGCCAGGACGGACGATCTAGACTGGATAATTGCACATAATAAAAAGGTAAGCAATCATCATTCCAGTTCTTTCGCCAAGCATTCACCAGTAGTTTAAATAACGCCTCATGGGCTTCCCAATTATGAGCATTCGATTCTCCCTGATACCAGATTATCCCTCGTATCGGATACTGTTCTAAAGGGCGAATACCCGACTCATATAAATAACAGGGCTCATACGGATGTCTCTGCCGATTGTTCACTGACTTTTTTATATTCAATGCAGCCCGTCCACGTACCCATTCCTGAATAAAATCATTTTGGGTCCAATCCTTTAAAATGGCAGGGAAATGATATTCCAGACTAGTTCTATCTATCCAAGCTTCTGTGGGAGAACCACCAACAGCATTACAAATCAATCCAACCGGAACTTTCAGACTGTCTCTTAACATCTTACCAAAATAGTATGCAATTGCCGAAAAATCAGAAACGGTTTCCGGAGCGCATTCTTTCCACTCTGTATCCTTATAATATTGGAGATGATTCAATGAATCAAGTACAGTCGTTTCCCATTCGACAGCATTTGTGCGCCAACGCGCTTTCATATCATACAGACGAAGCTCCTGATCTGCGGCACGTGGAATATCAAGCCGGGCAGTCGAAGCCTGTTTCAGCATAAATTCCATATTGGACTGACCGGAGCAAAGCCAGACTTCACCCGCTAATACGTTATGATATTGAAGTACCTTCTGATTGGTTGAAATCTTCAGGGTATAAGGCTCCCCTGCCTTTAAAGGAGGCAGCGTTACCGACCATTTTCCATTCGGACCTACCTTTGTTTTCATTTGTCGGTCAGCTATACTTACAGTCACTTGATCTCCCGCATTGGCAGTTCCCTGAATCGTTAATGGAACCTCCCGTTGCAATACCATATTATCTGTATAAAGCAACGGCATTTTTAGTCCGCCATAATCTCCGGTGATGGCTGAATATACTGTCTGAGCCAAAACAAATGCTCCTTCGGGATCAGGATGTACAGCGTCCGTCAACATAAAAGGATAAGGGTACAACGGCTTATGGAAATCAATCAACTGCACCCCGGCATAGCGGGCCACATTTTCAATCGCCAGTTGTATTTCTCCATGCCAGTCACGTGTTCCTGACAGGAAACGAGGATGACGGTCGGCAATAGGTGTGAGTCTGGCAATCATAATCCGGGCTTCGGGATTGGCAACCCGAAAAGAGTCAATCAGTGCAATGTAATCTTTCACAAAGAAATCACGGTAATCGGGCCAGTCACGAGGATCAGTATCATTGATGCCCAGGTGAATGACCACAATATCTCCGGCAAAGTCAATAGCCCTGTGGTATTCATCTTGCTGCATATAAGGCCGGTGCCCCTTATTCAACAGCGTAGCACCGGACTTACCGAAGTTTTCAACTTGATAGGACTCTCCCAGCATTTTCTGTAATTGCACCGGATATGACTGTGTAGCCCGGTCGGGCAATCCATAACCATAGGTTATACTATTACCTATGCAAGCGACTTTTATACGATGTTGCTGCGCATAGAGTACTACACTCAAAGTCAGAAACAAATAAATAATAAAAGACTTCTTCATTTTTCTTGTTAACGTAAGCTTTTACAATTTCTTCTCCGGAGAATAGATCAGTCCTTCCACAGCCTTTTCTCCGTCAAGAGTAACAAATACCGTAGTAAACATCCATTTCACCAATCGTACTTCATTCATCGAGAATTTACCGACAGGCAGTTTCAGCAATACCTTATTCCAGCCCTTATTCAAATGAACCTGTAGCGGCGGACGAGCCACACAATTTTCATTTCCTAAAGCTGTCTCCGAATTTTTCACCCGATGAGTAGCAGACCATACCGGAGGTAATATCTCCTGATTATTAATCCAAATACGGCTTTCTTTATAATCCCATTTCCCCGGTAATGGAGGCAGATCATTCTCCGAACGTCCATAGTTCTGAAATTCTGCCCATAGACCTACCTCCTGTGCTTTAGGAGAATAAACATACGTATAGGCATAAGCTGTATGATTTTCCTGCGGATCTTTATAAAAAGCCGGTACTATTTTGCCCCAGACATGTCGAAGATAAATACCAGCTCCTATGGCAGGACGTACTCCGTAGTGTTTTCCTTCATAAATATATGAATCTTTCAACTCCTCTTCCGGTGGAAACACTTTAGTCAGATCTCCTTCATTTGGAAAAGCATCTGTAATATTCCATTTTACATTAGTCTGTTTGACGTAGGCAAATGGATATCCTTTAAACATGTGCTCTTTATACCATAACATACGACTTTCGAAGTCCTTAAAGTTGCTAAAGACTTCCGACTTCTCATCCGCAGGAAGAATTGTTCCCTGCTTATCAAAATATTCAGTTCCTCCTCCCCGCCACGCACGTTCTGCAATCGCCAACATATTCGGGTAAAAGTTATTCTCCAGAATCATATTCCATTCCTTATCTATCAAACGATCATTCCAGATGCCCATAATAACTCCCGCAAGATCATCACTTCCCATATCCGCATTATAAATACGACTATTATACAATGCAATAATATCACCGAACGTATCAAAATGATTCAGATAATGGAAACGGGAATCAATGGCCGGAGTACCTTGCCGGGCTTTTCCCCGATAACTCCAAAGCTGCATCATGTCAATTTCACCTGCCTTATACTTCCATCCGGGATTCCAGGAAATCACTTTCTTTCCTTTGTTACGGACATAAGCCACCATTTCAGGGACAAACTGTGGATTGGTAAACTGCACCTCATCTGTACCAATATGGATATAGGGAACATCAAATGTTTCACAGACCTCATCCAACAGAAGCTTCAATATTTTCATTCCTTCCGGGCTTTGCATATCATGACGGAAAGTACGAATAAATGCCGCACTATGCCCGGGCATATCAATCTCCGGAATCAATAGTACCTGATGGGCCTTACAGAAAGCTACCAAGTCTTTGGCTTCTTCCAACGTGTAATATTTGCCCGCCATACGAGTCATATTGATACTATCGTTCAGCATTGGAAAAATTTTACTTTCCAAACGCCATGCCTGATTCTCCGTTAAATGCCAGTGAAAAGTATTGATTTTAAACCGGGATAATATAGCTATCTCACGCTTCAGTTCCTCTACAGACAAGTAGCTGCGTCCTACATCCTGCATGAAACCTCTAATCCGGAAAGCCGGCCAGTCAGTGATCGTACAACATTGCAAACGATTTCTTCTTCCACCCGCTTCTTTCAATTGAAAAAGTGTCTGCATCGCCCAATATACGCCACGCTCTGCTACAGCCTCTACCGTAATAGTCTTTGGAGTAATAGTCAGACGATAAGCCTCTTCCTGATTGACAGGTATATTTTCAATCGTGTCAATCAGTTTTATATTTATGGAGGATGCCGACTGATCGGCCAAAGTACCTCCCATCTCTGTCACAAACTGCTTCCATTCCTGTGAAAGCACAGGAGTAGAAAGCCGCATTTTACCCATGACAAAATATCCTTTTGCCAAAATACATTGCTGAGGTTGGGGAAGCAGATGCAACTGACCTGCTCCCAATATATATAATGTATGGAATAAAAATGCAATTCCTAAAAAGATTCGAAGACTTCTCATCGAATCAGATCTTTCAGTTTCACCGCTTGGAATGTCATATGAGCTGCACTGCTTTCATATAAGATGCCAATAGTCTCCCGATCGATCATTGTCAGACAGCTATATCCCCAGCCTTCTCCTTCATCCAGCATTAACTGATGTTCGGGAAGCCAGGTCACTCCTCCGTCCAGACTTGCTTTAATAGTTATATGATTACGTCCTTTGGTAGTATTCGGATTCGAGAATAAAAGAATATCCTTATTAAGTACATTATCTTTAACTCCAACATGAATCAAACTTGCCATACACACAGGCTCCTGCAGTGCCTTTCGAGAGGAAGGATGTTCTGTCCATGTCTTTCCTAAGTCTTTTGTAATTGCTACGGCACGGCTTCCTCCACGGTTATCCCGCATATTCAGCATCAGCACTCCGGGCTCTATTTCTACCACTTGCGCTTCGGTTGTATTGGTACGTGCCAGATTGTGCATCTTCCACGTTTTTCCTCTGTCTTTACTATACATGATTCCGGCATTAGGTATACGGGTAGAATCGATAAACTGAGTAGGAAATACTAAAGTTCCGTCACTCATCGTGATTCCCCGTCCCGGTCCCTGAAGCAAGAAATACCAGGAAGGATCTTTTACCTGATCGGTTATATTAATCGGCTTCGACCAAGTCTTACCGTCATCCGTACTTTTTGCCATAACCAATTGTGCCGTTTTATACATATCCATCCCGGGATGAGAACTCCACCAGGCACGCTGATTACCCATGCCGTGTGTCCATGCCGCAACAACCCATATTGTATTCGTTTGGGTATCTACCAGAATAGAAGGGTCCCCTACTCCATTCTGCGCAGCAGGCAAACCATCGTACTCACCAAACGAAAGAGGCAGTCTCATCTTCTCCCATGTTTTGCCGCCATCCGTGCTACGACTCAAACCGACATCTACATATTCTTGCAGATCGACACTGCTATTATAACGAACATCATATACGCCAAGCAGTGTTCCTTTATTGGAAGTGACCAATCCGGGAATGCGGAAAGAAGCTGAGCCATCATCACCGGCATGCCGAACACCGACAGCCATCCGGTGAATTATATCTTTCGGTGACCGTTCTTTACAAACAGCTTCTTTGCCATCTATCTTTACCGACTGGAGTTCGGAACTTATTTTCGTGAAAAGAGAAGCTTCGGGTTTCATCTGTAAACTGATCCAAAAGAAATTAACACCCGGAAATAACTTATAATGACTCTTCAATACGACTTTCGCAGAAGGTTTCTGTACTTCCGCACATTTAATTGAATAAGATGGTATCGCTGCCAATGTTCCTCCCGGACGATGACTGGATATATAATCGACCGGTGCAAACCTTTTCTTTCCTCTATCTTGTAAAGCTTCTGTACCTCCATAATAGAGTTTAACGGCCTGTACATCCGACAAATTCACACTCTTGCCAAAATCAAGAACGATCTCATCCATCATCCGGCTTTCTTTTGCATCTAAACGAAAGTAGAACAATACATTGTCCTGCCGCTCAATTAAAATAGGAATTTGTGTCTGATGGACAAAAACTGTGTCTGAGGCTTTCACATAAAGGGAGCACCCTATCAAGAGAACAAGGGTAAGTAAATAATGATTTCTTTTCATAAATGGGGGTATTAGTTAGTATAACGATGACAAAGATAAGATTTTCTCAGCATATATTTAACAAACAAAGCTACAAACTTGCAATTTTTACCAAGTTCTCGTAGGACTAGTTAACACCTTGACCACCGTTCTGGCGCTTGTCATCATCGACAAAGTGGGACGTAAGAAACTGGTTTACTACGGCGTATCGGGCATGGTCTTTTCCCTTCTCCTGATCGGTGCTTACTTTCTTTTCGGCGAAAGCCTGGGAGTATCCAGCCTCTTCCTGCTCATCTTCTTCCTGTTCTATGTATTCTGCTGTGCCGTTTCCATCTGCGCCGTGGTATTCGTGCTCCTCTCGGAGATGTATCCCACCAAGGTGCGCGGACTGGCCATGTCCATTGCAGGATTTGCCTTGTGGATCGGGACGTACCTGATCGGACAGCTCACTCCATGGATGCTCCAGAACCTTACCCCCGCCGGAACATTCTTCCTGTTCGCCGTCATGTGCGTGCCTTATATGCTGATTGTCTGGAAACTTGTGCCGGAAACCACCGGAAAGTCGCTGGAAGAAATTGAAAGATACTGGACCGGTTCGGAACAGCGGGAAAAAAGACCTTAATAACAATAAACTAACAACTGAGAAGTATAGAGGGGCCACAGGCGGTTTTTGTATGGCCATTCAAAAAAACGTTTCCCTGCCTGCCGTGCCTCTGTACCTATCTATAATAAAAACAATATTATGGATTTTAAGAAATTAGCGAATCAATACCGGGATGAGCTGCTGGAAAACGTCCTTCCTTTCTGGCTCGACCATTCCCAGGATCATGAGTCTGGCGGTTATTTCAGCTGCCTGGACCGTGAAGGGAAGGTTTTCGATACGGATAAGTTCATCTGGTTGCAGGGACGTGAGGTGTGGATGTTCTCCATGCTTTACAACAAAGTAGAGAAACGACAGGAATGGCTCGATTGTGCCGTTCAGGGTGGTGAGTTTTTAAAGAAATACGGACATGACGGGCAGTTTAACTGGTATTTTTCACTGGACCGTTCGGGTAGACCACTGGTAGAACCGTATAATATTTTTTCATATACGTTTGCCACGATGGCCTTTGGTCAGTTAAGTCTTGCAACTGGAAATCAAGAGTATGCGGACATAGCCAAGAAGACTTTTGAGATAATTTTGTCCAAAGTTGACAACCCTAAAGGCAAATGGAACAAGCTCCATCCGGGCACACGTAATCTGAAGAACTTCGCACTCCCGATGATTCTCTGTAATCTGGCATTGGAGATTGAGCATCTGCTGCCTGCCGGTTATCTGGAGCAGACAATGGAGACCTGTATTCATGAGGTGATGGACGTGTTCTGCCGTCCGGAGCTGGGTGGCATCATCGTTGAGAATGTGGATGTGGACGGTAATCTGGTTGACTGCTTCGAAGGCCGTCAGGTAACTCCCGGACATGCTATTGAGGCGATGTGGTTTATCATGGATCTGGGGCAACGGCTGAACCGACCGGAGCTGGTACAACAAGCAATGTTAACCACCTTAACAATGCTTGATTATGGTTGGGACAAGCAATGTGGCGGCATCTATTACTTTATGGACCGTAACGGTTGTCCTCCCCAGCAATTGGAATGGGATCAGAAACTTTGGTGGGTGCATATCGAGACACTGATCTCCTTACTGAAAGGTTACCGGTTGACCGGAGATAAAAGATGTCTGGAATGGTTTGAGAAGGTGCATGACTATACATGGACACATTTCAAAGACTCGGAATATCCGGAATGGTTCGGTTATCTGAATCGGCAAGGTGAAGTGTTGCTGCCACTCAAAGGCGGAAAATGGAAAGGATGCTTCCACGTACCGAGAGGGCTGTATCAGTGCTGGAAAACACTGGAAAGTTTATAATCCTAAATTAATAACAACACTATGGATGGACGACGTAATTTTCTGAAAACCGCATTTGCCACATGTTCACTGTTAGCAGGCAGCAAGCTTCTGACAGCTTGCACTCCTATAAAAAAAGTAGCTACTGACGAAGAGACATTCGAGACGTTTGCTACGCCCGATGCTCTAAAAGGAATGCCTATTAAAGCGACTTTTCTGGATGAAATAAGCTGGGATATTCCGCATCAGAACTGGGGTACCAAAGAGTGGGATCAGGATTTTAAAGCAATGAAGAAAATGGGAATCAATACCGTTGTGCTCATTCGAGCCGGTCTCGGCAAATGGATTGCCTCCCCTTTTCAATGTTTATTAGGAAAAGAAGATGTCTATTATCCCCCTGTAGACTTGGTTGAAATGTTCCTGACATTAGCCGATAAATACAATATGGCTTTTTACTTTGGAATGTATGACTCCGGAAAGTACTGGCAGGAAGGACTGTTTCAGAAAGAAATAGATCTGAATATGGCACTGATAGACGAAGTCTGGAAAAAATATGGTCATCATAAATCATTCCAGGGCTGGTATTTGTCACAAGAAATCAGCCGGCGCACAAAGAATATGTCCAAGATTTATGCAGAAGTCGGGAAACATGCCAAAGCAGTTTCCGGGAATCTGTCGACCATGGTCTCTCCTTATATACACGGAGTAAAAACAGACCAGGTAATGGCAGGCGACAAAGCACTGTCTGTGAAAGAGCATGAGGAAGAATGGGATGAAATATTGAATAACGTCAATGGAGCTGTTGATATCATGGCTTTTCAAGATGGTCAGGTGGATTATCATGAATTATATGACTATTTGGTTATCAATAAGAAACTGGCAGATAAATACAACATGAAATGCTGGACCAATATCGAATCTTTCGACCGTGACATGCCTATTCGTTTCTTACCTATCAAATGGGAAAAGCTGCTGTTAAAGCTAGATGCTGCGAGAAGAGCTGGAATGGAAAATGCAATCACATTTGAGTTTTCTCATTTCATGAGCCCTAACTCGGCTTACCTGCAAGCCGGGCACCTATATGAAAGATATTGTGAACACTTTATTCTATAAACCTATCTAATATTGTAATGCAATGAAAAAAAGAATCAAATGGAATCCGAGGTTCATGACCTCATTGTTTATTGCGTTCATGTGCACATTGAGTTGTTTCGCACAAAACGTAATAAAAGGATCAGTAAGTGATGGTGGTGGCGAACCATTGCCAGGAGTGTCTGTAGCCGTCAAAGGTACGACCAGTGGTACGATAACAGACATGGATGGAAAGTTTAGTATCAATGCCCGAAATAATGATGTATTGATATTCTCTTATGTTGGTATGAATACTCAGGACATCAAAGTAAATGGTCAGCATTTCATTTCGGTAACCATGAAAGACGATGTTGCTTCACTGGACGAAGTGGTGGTAGTTGGGTACGGAACACAAAAACGTGGCAGTATTACCGGAGCCATATCTACAGTATCCGACAAAGAATTGTTGAAAGCTCCTACGATGAGTATCAGTAACGTAGTTGGTGCACGTATTGCCGGAGTTGCAGCCGTACAGTCCAGCGGTCAGCCGGGATCGGACAATGCAACACTGACAATGCGCGGTCAGAGCGGTATTGTATATGTGATTGATGGTATCCGCCGTACGTCTGCCGACTTTAACGGCTTGGACCCTAACGAAATAGAGTCTGTATCTATCTTGAAAGATGCCTCTGCCGTAGCTGTTTATGGTTTGGATGCCAACGGTGTTTTCATCGTTACTACCAAACAGGGAAAAGCGGAAAAGATGTCTATCACTTATACCGGTTCGGTCGGTTTCAGCCAGAATGCGGAACAACAAGAGTGGTTGGACGGTCCCGGATATGCTTACTGGTATAATAAAGCACGGGAGTTACAAGGTGACCCTACAGTATTTACCTCAGAAATGGTGCAGAAAATGAAAGATGGAGTTGATGGTTGGGGAAATACAAACTGGTATGATAAGATCTATGGTACCGGTACTCGTACACACCATAATATATCGGCAACCGGAGGTAGTGACAGAGTGCGTTTCTTCGCATCTATCGGTTATCTGGATGAGAAAGGTAATATCGACAATTATGGTTACAACCGTTTAAACCTTCGTTCCAATATCGATGCCAAATTAACCAAGAGTCTTACCTTCACATTAGGAGTATCCGGTCGTATTGAGAAAAGAGATTCCCCTCGTTATTCCGCTAATCCGGATGACTGGCATAATGTACCACAACAAGTTATTCGTGCCTTGCCTTATGTGCCCGATACTTACGAATATGATGGAAAAACTTACAATGTATCTACGCCGACCGCTTCCTCTCCGGTAGCTCCGTTAGCATCTATCAACGAATCGGGATACAGCAAATCCAATTATTCTTATATTCAGGCTAACTTCAGCTTGAAGTATGACGCACCATGGCTGAAAGGATTAAGTTTCAAATTCCAGGGAGCTTATGACTTAACTTATAACTTCAGTAAAATCCTGAGTAATCCTTATGAAGTGATGATAATGAACCTTCCAACAAGTGAAAGCACTTCATTAACCTATTATAAAGAAACAGATGCATCCGGTAACTCTATTAGTTTGAGTGAATCCGCATCCAGAGGATATACATTTACTACACAAACAAGTGTAACCTACGATAATAAGTTTGGCAAGCATACCGTAGGTGGAATGTTTCTCGCAGAAACTCGTGAGAATAAGAGTAATGCGTTGAGCGCAACCGGTTACGGACTGGACTTTATCCAACTGGATGAACTTAACCAGATAACTAATAAAACCGGAAACGGAGCAGAAAAGTTCCCGAGCATCGGAGGATATAGCGGACATACAAGAGTAGCGGGCTTTGTAGGACGTGTGAACTATAATTACGACGATAAGTATTATCTGGAAGCTTCTCTACGTCATGACGGTAGCTACCTGTTTGGTGGAATGAACAAACGTTGGGTGACATTGCCCGGTGTTTCCGCAGGTTGGAGAATCAATAATGAAAACTGGTTCAACGCACCCTGGATCAATAACCTAAAGCTAAGAGCCGGTATTGGTAAGACTGCAACAAGTGGCGTAAGCGCTTTCCAATGGAGAAATACGATGGGCATTACAAAAAATGCCGTAATCATTGGTGGAAGCAGCCAGACAATGATGTATGCTTCTGTATTAGGTAATCCTAATTTGTCATGGGCTCAATGTCTGAATTATAATGTCGGCGTTGACGCAACGATGTGGAACG
The DNA here is from genome assembly GCF_020091505.1 of Bacteroides faecis. Lineage (NCBI taxonomy): Bacteria > Pseudomonadati > Bacteroidota > Bacteroidia > Bacteroidales > Bacteroidaceae > Bacteroides > Bacteroides faecis. The sequence goes on from NZ_CP081916.1 coordinate 4,702,364, forward strand.
GATTATTAGGTGTCGAATTTGATGTATTCTACAAATATGAATATGACAAACTGGCTACAGTCACAGGTGCATATGCTCCTTCAAGAGGCGGATACTATTTCAGTTCTGCAAACGTGAATAAAAGTGATTATAAAGGATTTGATCTAACTCTGACTCACTATAATCATATCAACAAATTCAATTATGGTGCGAAATTAATCTGGTCTTATGCATATGGCCGTTGGCTGAAATATGTAGGTGATTCGGATAATGCTCCTGAATATCAGCGTCTGACAGGAAAGCAAATAGGTTCCAAATACGGTTTCATCGCCAATGGACTGTTCCAAAGCGAAGAAGAGATTGCTAATTCGGCTACCGTCAAAGGTTATAAAGCCCTGCCGGGATACATTAAATATGTAGATAGAAATGGAGACGGTATCATTACTGCTGCACAAGATCAAGGTTATGTAGGTAAAAGTGCTACTCCGAAACATACCGGTTCTTTGAACTTATTCGGTAATTGGAAAGGATTTGACTTTGACTTGTTGTTCTCTTGGGGATTGGGTAATGTCGTAGCCCTGACCGGTCAGTATACAGCCAGCGGTTCTGCGGGTACACAAGATAATACCTCATTTACCAAACCTTTCTATCATGGAGGAAACTCACCGACATTCCTGGTTGAAAACTCATGGACTCCGGAACATACCAATGCAGAATTTCCACGCCTGGAAATTACTGGTCCAAGTAATAACAATGGATACTCTTCTACCTTCTGGTACAGAAACGGAAACTATATGCGCCTGAAGACTGCACAAATTGGTTACAATTTCCCGAAGAAATGGCTGAACCCTGCAGGTATAGAAGGTCTGAGACTCTATGTTGAAGGCTATAACCTGTTGACCTTTAGCGGACTGACCAAATACAACATTGACCCGGAATCTCCTGCTGTAAACAATGGTTATTACCCGCAACAGAGAACTTATACGCTAGGTGTAAAACTAACATTCTAAAAAACGGAAGTATATGAAAAAGATATTATTAAATATATCATTAGCACTAGCATTAGGCTTTACCATCAGTTCGTGCAATGATTGGCTGGACGGTGTCAAACAGACATCGACTGTAAGTGATGAGATTGTTTGGCAAGATGAAGCATATGTAGATAAGTATGTGAATGCTTTCTATACATATCTGAACAAATATGGTCAGTTCGGTGAATCACAGTTCTCCGGAAGTTTGACTGAAAGTCTGACTGAGACATTCAAATACGGTTCGGTAGCTTTAGGAGACAGAGCCGGACATCCGAACAACTACGTCACCAATCCGGATGTTATCAGTCCGGATGGATGCCGTTACAATATTTGGGATAAAGACCTCGCATACGGTAATATCCGTCAGATGAACCAATTCCTGTCCATGCAGAAACAATACTCAACATTCCCTGAAGACAAGAATTTGAAATGGGAAGCCCAAGTACGTTTCTTCCGTGCTTACGTTTATTTCCAATTAGCTAAACGTCATGGCGGAGTTATTCTTTACGACGACCTTCCTGCCTCTAATGATAAAGCACGGAGTACGGCAGCTGAAACATGGCAGTTCATTGCAGATGATCTGGACTTTGCAGCTACCAACCTGCCAAAAGAATGGGATGCGGCCAATAAAGGCCGGGTGACAAAGGGGGCTGCCTATGCATTGAAATCACGTGCTATGCTATATGCAGAACGTTGGCAAGATGCCTATAATGCAGCCGATGAAGTTGAAAAACTTCAGTTGTATGATTTGGTAGACAACTATGCGGATGCTTGGAAAGGTAACAATAAGGAAGCTATTCTGGAATTTGATTACAATAAAGACAGTGGACCCAACCACACTTTTGACCAATATTATGTTCCTCAATGTGATGGTTATGACTTTGGTGCTTTGGGTACTCCTACTCAGGAAATGGTAGAATCTTATGAAGACAAGAACGGCAATAAGGTAGATTGGACCGAATGGCATGGCACTACCACAAAAGAACCTCCTTATGACCAACTAGAGCCACGCTTCGCAGCCACAATTATCTATCGTGGCTGTACATGGAAAGGTAAAGTCATGGACTGTAGTGTAGGTGGAACAAACGGAGCTTTCATGGCTTATCGTGAACAATCTTATTCGTATGGAAAAACAACCACTGGTTATTTCTTGCGCAAACTATTGGATGAGAAACTGATTGATGTAAAAGGTACTAAAAGTTCACAGGCATGGGTAGAAATCCGTTTTGCAGAAGTTCTGCTAAACAAAGCCGAAGCTGCATACCGGCTTAATAAAACCGGTGAAGCACAGTCTTTAATGAATAGAGTTCGTGCTCGTGCAGGAGTGAATTTGCCGGGCAAGTCTTCGAGTGGTGAGGCATGGTTCAAAGATTATCGTAATGAGCGTAAAGTAGAATTGGCATACGAAGGACATTTATTCTGGGATATGCGCCGTTGGAAACTGGCCCACATCGAATATAACAACTATCGCTGCCATGGTCTTAAGATAACGAACGGCACATACGAATACATCGATTGTGACGGACAGGATCGTAAATTCCCGCAGAAATTATATGTCCTGCCGGTACCGACCTCTGAGATAAAAAACAATGCGTTAATTGAGCAATATGATGAATGGAAATAACTAAAAGCTTAATACAATGAAAAATAAAATATTATCAATCGTTTCAGTCATTGCGTTTCTGATGGGTATGAGTGCGTGTCACAGCCCGGAAGATTTTAATCCGACTGTTGAACGAAACATAATCAACAATTTGACAGCATCCTTCCCGGATGACGACAGTGATGACAATAGTTTCACGAGTGAAATAGATTATACGAATCATATAATTACAGTTGTATTTCCGTATAACTACCCCAAACTTTCAGACAACGTTCTGCAAACATCTGACTTGAAGAAAATGCGTGTAATCGCTGACCTTGATAATAATGTATATGTTTATCCGACATTATTATTTATGGATATGACGAAGGACAATTATATTACGGTGAAAGATCAGACCGGTACGAGTACCGAATATAAAGTTGTAGCAGAAATACGTAAAAGTAATGAGTGCGCAATCACGAAATTCAATCTCACAAGTCTGGGATTATCAGGTATTATCAACGAAAGTACCAAAACTATTTCTCTGATTAGCCTGGAAAGTATAGGTGAAGTTTTAGCAGATGTATCAATATCTCACGGAGCAACGATCTCACCTGATCCGACTACGGTTGCATTGAATTACGACCAAGACCAGAAAGTCACTGTGACTGCGCAAAACGGTACAACTAAATCTACGTATACCGTCAAGAAGGAAATCCCTGAAAAGATTGCTGCCGGCTTGCGTGCAAACAGTGCTAAACTTATTTGGGCTAAGAAACTGACAGACATGGGAATCTCCAGCTTCGATATGACGACCGGTATTGCTGTAACAAATGACTATGTAGTCATTAATGAACGTGCGAAGAATCCTGTATACTTGCATGCCAAGAATGGCGAAAAAGCAGGAACAATGAACATTAGCTTTGCAGGTAGTCTGACAAATTTCTATGCAACAGCAGACAAGGACGGAAATATTCTGTTCACGAATCTGACTCCAAATGCCGGACCAGCATTTACTGTATGGAAAGCCTCGGGAGTCGACCAAGCACCGGAGAAATACATAGAATTTACTACTTCGCTGGCTATGGGCAGAAAACTGTCAGTATGTGGCAGTCTGAACAGTAATGCTATTATTACTGCTCCTATCTATGCCACTTCAGGTCAGTTTGCCCGTTGGCAGGTAGAGAATGGCGTACTTAAATCACAGACTCCGGACATCATTACAGCACAAGGAATAGGCGGATGGGGAACAAATGCTGATGTCATTTACTCTGACCCGACAGATCCGACCAGTGATTATTATACTACGTTCTACGCCGAACCACGCAACCTATGCTGGATGGATGGAAAAACAAATGCAATTAAGAATAAGGGAGTGGCACTTGATGGAAACTACGTACCGAATGCTGTCGATTATACAGTATTTAACAAGGTGGAATATGTAGCTTCAAATCTGGTGAATCCATGGAATTGGGGAACTGCCGATAATATCTACTTGTTCGATCTTTCATCAGGCTCGTTAGCTACTCAGGCTATTGACTTCGGAAGTACCGGTTTGGGAATCAATGGAAACTATGGTTCTAAGATTCTTGGAAATACGAACGGTAATTACTGTGGTGATGTAGTTTTGAAAGTTTCTGATGACGGTTATTATATGTACGTTTACTTTATGTTCTGCAATGGATACGTAGGTTGCGTACAGTGTGACTGTATCGACATGTAAAATACCATCTTTATGCAAAAAGCCTGTACCTCTTTCAGGTACAGGCTTTTTACTTCAACTATTAAGTCGTATAAAATGAATATCAAGAAAAATATAATAAAAGCATTTATAGGAGGAATAGCTGCCTGCTTGTGCATGGCATGTGGCGGCAGCGATTCAAAAGATTATTGGGGAGACACCAGCGGAGGAGGAGACGAAGAACCGACAGAGAATCCTAATGCCTCCAAACCCCGTTATATCTGGCTTGACGCAGCTGCCAACTTTCCCGATTTTGCCAACAGCAAAGAAAACATAGCCCGTGATCTGGCTTTAGCCAAAGATGCCGGTTTCACTGATATTGTAGTAGATGTACGTCCCACTACCGGAGATGTTTTATTTAAAACGAATCATGTAGATCAGGTCAAATTTATGTATGCCTGGATCGGAAGCAACTATACCAAAGTAGAAAGAACAGCAACATGGGACTACCTGCAAGCCTTCGTTGACGAAGCACGCAAACAGGGACTTCGTATCCATGCCGCCATTAATACTTTTGTCGGTGGAAATCAGATCGACGGAGGCACAGGACTTTTGTACAGAGATCAGTCTAAAGCAGCATGGGCAACGCAGATGAACATGCAGACAGGGATTACAAGTGTAATGAACACTAGTGAAAGTGCCAAGTTCTTCAATCCTGCCCATCCGGAAGTACAAACTTTCCTTTGTAACTTACTGAAAGATCTTGCAAGCTACGATCTGGACGGTATCTTCTTAGACCGTGGACGCTTCCTTAATCTGCAAGCCGATTTTTCTGAAGAGTCCCGTAAGCAATTCGAGGCTTACATGGGAGGAATAAAAATCCAAAATTACCCGGACGACATTTTGGCACCGGGTGCTTCCAGTCTTCCTGCCACTTATCCTAAATATATGACTAAGTGGTTGGAATTCCGCGCAAAAGTGATTTATGACTTTATGCAGAAAGCACGCACTGCCGTCAAAGAAGTCAACTCTAAAATTAAGTTTGGAGTTTACGTAGGTGGTTGGTACTCTTCCTATTATGATGTAGGCGTTAACTGGGCTGCTACCACTTATGATACCTCTCGTTATTACAAATGGGCAACCGGCAAATATATGAATTATGGCTATGCTGCCTGCATGGATCAGATCCTTATCGGTGCCTATGCTTCTCCGCTTAAAGTACATGGAACTACCGAATGGACTATGGAAGGATTTTGTTCATTGGCGAAAGATAAGATTAAAGGAGAATGTCCTATTGTAGCCGGAGGTCCGGATGTAGGTAACTGGGATACCAACAATCAGGCAACCCAGGAACAAGAAAACCAAGCAATCGTACAGTCTGTAAAAGCTTGTATGGACGTATGTGACGGATATTTCCTGTTTGATATGATTCATTTGAAAAAAGCCGGTCAGTGGCAATATGCCAAAGAAGGCATCGAACTTGCGATGAAATAAAAGGAATAACTGAATAGCATATAATAACATGAAGAAAATAACACTAGCACTCTTATCCGTTTTACTGATCACAGCACTGGGAGGATGTAAAAGCACTACACCCCAGACAGCAGACAAAAATGTAAAACCTGCCTTGATGTGGTTTGATGCTGAAGCCAATTTTGAACGTTTCAGCCATCCCGATTCAATAGATTATTATCTGACTAAGATAAAATCACTGGGCTTTACCCACGCCGTTGTTGATGTACGCCCTATCACGGGAGAAGTATTGTTCGACACAGAATTCGCACCTAAGATGCGCGAATGGCAAGGATATGAACGTAAAGACTTTGACTATCTGGGACATTTTATCAAGAAAGCGCATGAATTGGGAATAGAAGTGCATGCTTCTCTCAATGTATTTGTTGCCGGTCATAACTACTTTGACCGCGGATTGGTGTATTCCACTCACCCCGAGTGGGCATCTGTTGTATATACTCCGGAAGGCATGACTTCCATAACAAACGAAAAGAAAAAATATTCTGCCATGGTGAACCCTATCAACGAGGATTTTCGGACACATATTCTGAATGTCTTGAAAGACCTGGTTAAACGTTACCCTGATTTAGACGGATTAATGCTGGACAGAGTAAGATATGATGGTATTTCCGCCGACTTCTCCGATATCTCCCGCCAGCAGTTTGAAGCATATATCGGACAAAAAGTAGAAAAATTCCCGGAAGATATTTTTGAATGGAAGAAAGACTCCAACGGCAAATATTATCCCGAGCGTGGCAAGCATTTTCTGAAATGGATCGAATGGCGTACCAAAAATATTTACGACTTTATGGCTCTTGCCCGAAAGGAAGTAAAAGCAGTCAATCCGGACATTTCTTTTGGTACTTATACGGGTGCCTGGTATCCTTCCTATTATGAAGTGGGAGTCAACTTTGCCAGTAACCAGTATGACCCGAGTAAAGATTTTGATTGGGCTACTCCGGAATACAAAAACTATGGATATGCAGAACTGATCGACCTCTATGCTACCGGCAACTACTATACAGATATCACAATCGAAGAATCTCTGAAGAATAAGAAAACCGTATGGAACGAAACCGATTCACAAGGCCAAAGCGGTACATGGTATTCGGTAGAAGGATCGTGTCAGAAATTACGCCATATAATGAAAGACAATCAATTCATGGGGGGTATCCTGGTAGATCAATTCTATGATAACCCTGCAAAACTCTCGGCAACAATCGAAATGAACCTGAAAGCATCAGACGGATTGATGGTATTTGACATAGTACACATCATCAATAAAGGATTATGGAAAGAAGTTGAAAATGGAATGAGAGCTGGAGGAGCTCTGGAATAATAAACATTTGAATCCTATAAACATATGAAAAGACTCTCAATTATCTCCCTACTGTTATGGATTGGAATGGTGGCTTTTGCTACCGGAAAGTCCAAAGTGATGTGGTTGGATTGTTCTGCAAATTTTCAGAGATTCAGCTACCCGGATTCCATCCGTTACTATGTGGACAAATGCCATGAAGCAGGAATCACTCACTTAGTATTGGATATAAAAGATAACACAGGTGAAGTGCTATACCCCAGCAAATACGCCGCACAGAAAAAGAACTGGAAGAATTTCGATCGTCCGGATTTTGACTTTATCAATACCTTTATTAAGGCAGCCCATGCCCATGGGATGGTTATCTTTGCCGGGATGAATATTTTTGCAGATGGACAGAATATCGTAAAGCGTGGTGCCGTTTTTGATAAGCATAAGAAATGGCAGGCCATCAATTATGTCCCACGCAAAGGATTATTGCCCGTAACGGAAATAGAAGGAAAACCTACCATGTTCCTGAATCCGGCATTAAAGGAAGTGCAGAAATACGAAATAGACATTATCAAGGAAGTAGTCAGGAATTATGCTTTCGACGGTATTATGCTGGATCGTGCCCGTTACGATTGTATCGATTCTGATTTCTCTCCCGAATCCCGAAAAATGTTCGAGAAGTTTATAGGAAAGAAGATAGACAGATTTCCGGAGGATATACTTGAATGGCGGCCTAATGCCGAAGGAGGAATTGACCGTGTCGGTGGTCCGTATTATCATCAATGGCTGACATGGAGGGCTTCCGTCATCTATAATTTCATCAAAGACGTACGTACTTCCATCAAAAAAGTGAATCCCGATTGTATGCTGGCAGCCTACACAGGGGCATGGTATCCTACCTACTTCGAAGTAGGAGTAAACTGGGCAAGCCAGAAGTATGATGTCAGCAAAGACTTCAGTTGGGCAACACCCGACTATAAGAATTATGGATTTGCCGAATTACTGGATTTCTACACAAACGGGAATTATTATTGGAATGTAACACTCGACGATTATTACCGGTCATCCGGCAAACATAAAAATGAAACGGACAGTGAATTTTCTACCGGAGAATATCTATGCGTAGAAGGAGGTTGCAAATATTCCAAATACTTATTGAAAGATGCAGTACCCGTATGCGGAGGACTGTATGTAGAAGATTACAAACGAGATGTAAATCAGTTTCAGAAGGCGGTACGCATGAATCTGAAAGAATCGGACGGTGTGATGATTTTTGATATTGTACATATTATCCGTAACGGATGGTGGGACGAACTAAAAGAAGCACTGGATGAAACCAAGCTGGATGAAGCAGGAATGATTAAAGGAACCGTTACCTGCGACGGCAAAGGCATAGCCAATGTGGTAGTGACAGACGGACTGCGTTGTGTCACTACAGACAAGAACGGTATCTATCATCTGCCAAATCTCGGAAATACACGTTTTGTATATATCACAACTCCTGCCGGATACCTGACAGACTGCGAACAGACCATTCCCAGATTCTATCAGGAAATTGATCTGAGCAAGACAAATGAATATAACTTCCGCCTGAAAAAGAATCCTAAAGATGACAGCAAACATCTGTTTGTACTGGAAGCAGATGTACAAGCCGGCTTGAAAGAACATTGGGATTTGTACGCCCCCATCGTCGATGACTATAAACAATTAATCGACCAACATACCGATCGTGATGTATTCGGACTGAATTGCGGAGATATCTTCTGGGACACACCAGCCACTTTCTTTCCACCTTATATAGATAAAGCAAAAAAACTGGATATACCCATATACCGCGCAATCGGTAATCACGATATCGATTGTAACGGAGCTACTCATGAAACATCGTACCGGACTTTCGAAGGATATTTCGGTCCTACCCATTATTCGTTCAACAAAGGAAATGCCCACTATATTGTTATAAACAACAACTTTTATGTGGGACGTGAATACTTCTACATCGGTTATGTAGATGAAACTACTTTCAAATGGCTGGAAGAAGATTTATCTTATGTACCTAAAGGCACACTGGTATTCTTCATAACACATATCCCCACTCGGATAACGGAACAGAAAAGACCTTTCAACTATGATTACGGTATGCTGGCGGGAGAAACGATCAATGCCGAATCTGTTCACCGATTATTGGACGGATACGAAACCCACTTTCTGACGGGACATCTTCATTCTAACTCCAATATCGTATTCAACGATCATCAGATGGAACATAACACAGCTGCCGTATGCGGCATTTGGTGGCATGCAGATGTCTGCATAGACGGAACTCCCCAAGGATACGGAGTCTATGAAGTAGACGGCAATCAGGTGAAATGGTATTATAAAAGTGCCGGTCATCCGAAAGATTACCAATTCCGTAGTTACGGAGCAGGAACATCCAAGGAGTTTCCAAAAGACATTATAGCAAACGTATGGAACTGGGATAAGAACTGGAAAGTAGAATGGCTGGAAAACGGGAAAGTAATGGGAGCAATGACTCAATATACAGGAGTCGACCCTTATGCACACAAAGTATGTACGGATAAGAAAAGAACCATGCAAAGCTGGATATCAGCAGCAAACACCGGTCACATGTTTCGTGCCACTCCTGAAAATCCGAGAGCTAACATAAAAATTAAGGTAACAGACCGCTTCGGTAATGTTTACCTGCAAACAATTTCTAAATAAGAAACAATGAAATATCTAAGATATTACTTATGGATTATTTGCCTGTTATTCCCATTGGGAATACAGGCAAAAGTCAGGCTAACTTCCATTTGGGGAGACAACATGGTGTTGCAGCAACAATCGGAAGTAATCTTTAGGGGAAAAGCATCCGCCAATAAACAAATCGTTGCGATTGCATCATGGAATCAGCATAAAGTAACGACCCGGAGTGATCAGGAAGGCAACTGGAAGCTAAAGCTTCTCACTCCTGCCGCAGGCGGTCCTTATACAATCTCCTTTTCGGATGGCGAAAAACTGACGCTGAATAATATTCTGATTGGCGAAGTCTGGTTTTGCTCGGGACAATCTAATATGGAAATGCCCGTCAGGGGATTTCGCGGACAACCGGTGTACGGTTCGCAACCTTATATTGTAACCGCCGATCCTAAGCGGGAACTACGCCTGTTTACCGTCAAGAGAGATTGGAGTACAACTCCTAAAGAAGAGGGCGTCACAGGTCATTGGTCGGAGTTGTCTCCCAAAGAAGTCGGAGATTTTAGTGCTGTCGCTTATTTCTTCGGTGATTTGTTACAGCGTTCATTAGATGTCCCTGTCGGTCTCATTCATTGTTCATGGAGTGCTTCGAAAATAGAAACCTGGATGGATAAACAAACTTTGCAACACTTTCCTGAAGTCCAGTTGCCGGATATCAACCAAGCTGAGTTTGAATGGCCTGCAGGTACCCCTACCTTGTTATGGAATGCAATGGTAAATCCCTGGAAAGGATTCCCAATCAAAGGGGTTATCTGGTATCAGGGAGAGTCGAACTCTCCCAATCCGACTCTTTATAAGAAACTGTTTCCTGCCATGGTGGCACAGTGGAGAGAATTTTTCAATAATCCCGGAATGCCCTTATATTATGTGCAAATCACTCCTTGGCAGGCAGAAGGGAAAGATAAGCTGGACCGGGCATGGTTTCGTCAGTGTCAGTTGGAACTTATGTACGAAGTTCCCAATGTAGGGATGGTGACAACGACCGATGCAGGAAGTGAAAAGTTTATTCATCCTCCTTATAAAATCAAGGTCGGTGAGCGGCTGGCATATTGGGCGCTGGCAAAAACCTATGGCAAAGAAGGTTTCCTATATGCAGGGCCTTTCTATAAAAGCTGTCAACTGAAAGGAAATGTGGTAGAAATCACTTTTGAGAACGGCAATGAAGGACTTATTCCCGAAAACCAAAGACTGAAAGGATTCGAACTGGTAGATAAGAATGGAAGGATTGTGCCGGCAGAAGCAGAAATTATAAATGGCTCCGCACGTGTAAAAGTATGGAATGATTCCATATCCCATCCCGTCGAAGTGCGCTATTGTTTCCGCAATTATATGGAAGGTGATCTTTTTAATAATGCGGAGATACCGGCTTCACCATTCCGAATCGTAGTACAACAATAAAAAAATAAATATGAAAAGTAATATACGAGCTTCTTCTTTGGATGCCCTCCGAGGATATGCAATTCTTACGATGGTGCTTTCCGGAAGTATCGCTTGGGGAGTACTCCCCGGCTGGATGTATCATGCCCAGGTAGGACCTCGTTCTAATTTTGTATTCGATGGTTCTATATATGGCATCACGTGGGTAGACCTCGTGTTTCCCTTTTTCTTGTTTGCTATGGGAGCTGCCTTCCCTTTTTCAATAGGTAACAAATACAGAAAAGGCAGCTCCCGCTGGAAGATTGTATACGATAGTGTACTGCGAGGTTTTCGTCTGACTTTTTTTGCTATTTACATTCAACATATCTATCCTTGGGTGGTATCTTCTCCACAGGATATCCGGTCATGGCTGATTGCGTTAGCCGGTTTTGCATTGATGTTTCCCATGTTTATGAGAATCCCGTTCAAGATGCCGGAATACGTGAGATTACTGATTAAAATAGCTGCTTATTCCATCGGTGTCATCATGTTGCTGAACATCACGTATGCCGATGGGCGGACCTTTAGTTTAGGATATAGTAATATCATCATTCTGGTATTAGCCAATATGGCAATCTTTGGTTCGTTAATCTATACTTTTACAATCAATAAGCCGTGGATTCGTATCGGCATACTGCCATTTATCATGGCAGTATTTCTGGGGAAAGAGAATCCGGAATCATGGAATCATGCTGTGATGACATTCTCTCCGTTACCATGGATGTATCAGTTTGCCTACCTGAAATATCTGTTTATCGTAATTCCCGGTACGATTGCCGGAGAGTATCTGTACGGATGGCTGCAGAGCAAACAGACAACGCCATCTATAGCTTCCAACAATGACGAGTATAAAAGAATGCCCTGGATACTCCTGCTTACTATCGGACTTATTATTTTGAATTTGTACGGTTTGTATATGCGGTATTTGCTTCTCAACTTGGCAGGAAGTATCATTATCCTAAGCATTTTGTACGTCTTGCTACAGATTGAAGGGAAAAATGCCAATTATTGGTACAGGCTATTTAAAGCAGGTGCTTATCTGGTACTGCTGGGACTGGCTTTTGAAGCCTACGAAGGAGGCATCCGGAAAGATCCTTCTACCTACAGCTACTATTTTCTGTCAGCTGGACTTGCATTTATGGCTATGATTGCCTTTTCCATCATGTGTGATATCTACTCATGGAGAAGACTGACACGACCACTGGAATACGCAGGTCAGAATCCTATGATTGCTTATGTATCCACTCAACTGGTCGTATTGCCGATATTAAACCTCGCAGGACTGGGAACTTACCTGTCTTATCTGGATCAAAATGCATGGCTTGGCTTTTTGAGAGGAGTCATTGTAACTTCTCTGGCTTTACTTATAACGATATTATTTACCAAACTAAAATGTTTTTGGAGGACATGATTATGATAATCAAACGATTGTATTTTATAGCAACAGTCTTATTTGCTTTTTCCGTATGTTCATGTGGAGGAGAGAACTATCCGGATCATCCGTGGGAATGGGATCAGGATACCGAAGAAGAAGACCCGAATCCTGATATTATAGAACAAGGATGGACGGCTGTCGATAATCTCGGCAAACTTCCCGATTATATTCAAGTATACAAATCTCCAGAGAATTTAGCCGGGAAAAAGGCTATTGCATATATAGCCGTTGCCGATATGACTAAAGCTAAATTCGAAGTTCTGGGAGATATTGCCTTTTCACAAGAAGCTAATGGATATGGAGGAAAGGCATTGAATACTCCTTCGGAATTTTATGAATCTTCCAAAGATCCTATCGTTGTTAATGGCGGATTGTTCTTCGCTAGCGGCGGGTTCTATTATTCACAGAATCTGGTAATTCGTAATGGGCAATTACTAGCTCCTAATCAGAATTATTATTCAGAGGACTGGGTTACGATGTGGTATCCGACTTTAGGAGCTTTCTGTCAGATGAAAGATGGAACATTTCAAACCACATGGACTTATCAAGGTTCCGATGGAATCAATTACTGTTACCCTGCCCCTGCTGACAATGATATAAAAAAGGACCCGCTTCCGGCACCGTCATCTACTTTTCCCAGTGGTGCGAAGGCATTGGAAGCAACCACCGGTATCGGAGGAGTAACAGTTTTACTGCGTGGAGGTGAAATCAAAAATACCTATGTACAGGAGATGTTGAATATTTCTGCTGCATCTAATCAACCTCGTACCGCCATTGGATATACAAAGAATAAAAAAATGATTATCTTTGTATGCGAAGGCAGAAACATGACAGAAGGAGTAGCAGGATTAACTACTGCCAATGTAGCCACAGTTATGAAGGATCTGGGTTGTACAGAGGCTTTAAATTTAGATGGAGGCGGCTCTTCATGTATGCTGGTCAACGGAAAAGAAACAATTAAAGGCAGTGACGGCAAGCAACGGAAAGTGTTGACTGCTGTCGGAATTAAGTAAATGATGAAACATTTTTTTATTCTTACTATGTTGTGCTTGTTTGGATTCGACCTGCAAGCACAACTGACGTATCATGAAGCGTCACAATTCCCTCTTCTTGGGAAAGCCACTGAAGCTACCGGAACTCGTTATGAAAGATTCCCGGATTCATTGAAGAACGTATCTCGCGAACGGTTATGGAATTTAAGCCGTAACTCCGCAGGTCTAGCAATACGTTTTCGGAGTAACTCCACCCAAATAGCGGTAAAATGGGAGGCTCTTTTTAATAATCATATGAATCATATGACGGATGTAGGAACCAAAGGACTCGACCTTTATTGCCTTCAGGAAAACGGTGACTGGCGTTTTGTCAACAGTGCCCGCCCTACTGCTAAAACGAACAGTGCAACGATTATTGCAAACATGCAGCCCAAAGAAAGGGAGTACATGCTCTATCTGCCTTTATATGACGGAGTCGCCTCCCTGTCTATCGGAGTAGACTCATTGTCAACTATTGACCAACCTTTAGTTGACAGTCCGGTCCGCAAAAAGCCTGTTGCTTTTTACGGTACCAGTATCTTGCAAGGAGGATGTGCAGCGCGTCCGGGAATGGCACATACTAACATCATTTCACGACGCCTCAACCGGGAGTGTATTAATCTAGGGTTCAGTGGCAATGCATTGCTCGATCTGGAAGTAGCCCAAATAATGTCAGAAGTAGATGCCAGTGTCTTTGTGCTGGATTTTGTACCCAATGCTTCCGTTGAACAAATGGGGGAACGGATGGAGACTTTCTACCGAATCATCCGGGATAAGCACCCTGATACGCCCATTGTGTTTATAGAAGACCCTGTCTTCACTCACACATTATTCGACCAAAGAATAGACCGTGAAGTGAAAAGGAAAAATCAGACCTTAAATGAGATATTTAATTCACTAAAGAAACAAGGTGAAAAGAAGATATACTTGATTCATTCGAAAAACATGATAGGTAATGACGGGGAAGCAACAGTGGATGGTATTCATTTTACAGACTTAGGAATGATGAGGTATGCAGATCTGGTGACTCCAATCATTAAAAAATTAATGAAGTAGTAAAACCTATGAATTTACAGATCGAATTTTATTTCGTGTGTAAATAAAGAAAGATAAATATTCATGGTTGATTCTTCAGTATTAGTAATCTTCGGCATCATAGCAGCGTCGGCTACAGACATCAAAGAAATTCTCAGATTTGATTTAAAATAAAGATAGAAGTCATGACGAAACGTTTATTTTTTGCATTCATATTCTTATCTTGGCACTTGGTAGCCTGTTCGAATGGAGATTCAAAAATGAGAGTGAAAATAACTGGCGAAGATTTATACATATCAGCCAAGCTGGATGCTGAAACCGATATTCTTTATTGGTTCAAGAAGTGTATGTTCAATGAACTGTTCACATTTTATAGAGTAGGGACAATAGCCAACAGTATGCCTGCTCCTACTACCTTGCCCGATACCTCCCCGGCATCCGTTCTGAATCTGGCCTACAGTGACAATATCGGTCCTTTTAATATAACGGGATATGGATGGTGTGGAGGAAATCATCCCTATTTGGATGAAGTCACTCGAACTGCCCGCAATGTCGGTTATCATATTTATGTGGATGGAAAAGAAATAAAGGAAGATATGTCGGCTTTGACAAAAGAGATAAAAATAACAGTAACCAATGAAATAATGAATCCTTCCAAAGCCGATACCAGTAGCGGAAAAACACTTTTGAATGATGTATTATGCATAGAGACTGTCAGTTATTCTGTTTACAGAAATAATATCCAAGTCTCGGTTAGCCATGAGTTTCAGAATGAGTCTCCTGTGACGGTACAGATGTATTATGGAATGCAGTCTATGTTTGAGAAAGAGACACATACATTAACTGCCGGTGGCAAGTATACTGACTGGACGGTACAAAAAGAGGTCTCCACCTTTACAAAGAAAGAGTATCCCTCATTTCGCCGTTTCATTGAGAAAAGTGTACATGCCTATCAATCCTCTTATCTATTCGCTGACGGACTGGGAAATCATGAAGAGATAGCAGATGATGACATTATCTTCATCGGAAATTCCAGCAATAAAACATATCATAAGATAATAGCCAATAAAGAACATAAAAAAGGAGATGTTATTCATTGGAGCGGAGTTTATACTTGGTTCAAGTCTCCTGTTTCCGATGATGATGGTTTGCTGTGTTATGAGGGTATTATAGATAATCAGAAGGTCCTCTTTATTGATTGCAAGAAGAGCGTCAACAAAATGATACAGCTGCCTGACGGCTATATAAAGAAGACTTTCACTATCAGAGAGAAAAGCGAATCAATAACAATCGCAGGTAATAAAGTGACAACCCAAGGACTTAAGATCGTATCCGATGGCCCCGGAAGTTGTGTGATTACCTTTAATCATTAATTTAGTGTATGGCATCCCAACTATAAAGGACAGACAAAAATGGCTACATCATTGATTCCCTATATATCAACGATTACAGATTGGCCATTAAAACCAGAATCATTTTATTAAGGACAGATAACAAATTAGCAAAATGGCATTTTGTCATTTTGCTAATTTAAAGTGTCGTGCCTTGTCTCTTTCCACACTTGGGGCGAATAAAGAAAAAAAACGCATAGAATTGCCGTTACGATAAATCAGAATGTCGTCAATGATACAGGAAAACAATCATTTTATTCCTGTTATCCCTATAAATCCACAACAAGAGCGCATCTAGGCGTTTTATGTATCAAACCGGCGCATTCCTTCCACCTGAGAAACATTGTCTGATAATTGCCGTACCCTCCTTTTATAAGCTAAATATCCTCACTTTACAACCTATGTGATGTTGGTTTTAAACCAATGGTATGTTTCATTAAAAGCAATGGTATGTTTGGTATAAAGCAACCTTATGTTTTATGACAATCAACCTTATGTTTTTCCTCTATAATACGGTTGTTTTTATGCAAACGACCGCTCTTTTATGCACAATTACGTATATTAATTCCTTCTTTCATCCCATTACTCTTCTGGTTACGTCTCTTTCTCACAAACAAGAAATAGCATAATCAAGAAAATAAGAGAATAATGATCTTGATTATGCTATTTTACGATCTTTCTGATAGATGAAAGTTATCGAAAACCGAATACTATCTCTTCAAATTTAAGTTCTCCAGAACCACTTGATTTTCGTAAAGAACATGGTTGCCAAAACAGATATACCGGTCAATATCACTCCTTGAAGAAACCCCAGCCATGCATTCTGCTGAAAATAAGAAAGTAATGGAGCTATCCCCACTATGTTTGCCAAAGGCAGGATAAATAAATCACCAACCACATAAGCAATCATCGGATTCTGCCCGGACATAACAAGAAAGCGGGTACTTCGTACACATCGGAAATAATCGCAAACGATACTTAAGAATAAAAGTGCCATAAATGCCAGCCCGGAAGTCACGAAGAAATAGCTAAAGGTGGCAGGATCTTTCTTTATTCCTTCCTGAAAAGGCTCAAAACACAAGCCTAAAAGAAGCAGATAAGCTCCCGCATTAAATAACTTTTTCCATAACAGAGCAATCCCGTCCGTTGGACGTAAAAACAGATATTTGCCGGCCAGTAATAAAATGAGCGTCACCGATAAGTTTATTGCTAACATGCGTGTATAAAGTCCGTAAAGATTGAAAATGATGAGCACTATAGTTAATGGAACCAATACAATACTCAGTTTGCGGTATTGCAGTGAATCCGAATGGTCAGTATCTTTGAGATTCTTCATCCATTCCATCAGATATTCTCCTGCAATGCTGCCGGGGATTACAATAAACAGATATTTCAGATAATCGAAACGATACATCCAAGGCAAAGGAGTGTAATTAAATACCGCCTGTGTCCATGAGTTTTCTGCGGTGCTTCCCAATATAATTGCCATCAATAGCAATAGAACACCCATGCGTATCCAGCGATTATGCATCGAAAAGATGTAAAGAATGGAACCGAAAATCGCCATATTAGCCAGCAACAAAATAATCACATTGCTAAAATACAGGCTGAACGTTCTTCCGTCTGCATAAGAAGTGGTTACCATCAGTATCACAGCTACTCCATAAGCAAGAAGCTTGATGCACGTATGCGCCCATTCCGGCATTTTGAGAGGAATACGCATAAACATCGGAAACAAGATGGCAAAGCAGAGAATTGCCAGCAGCCATGACCGGATATCCTGTGGTGAACTCAACACATAGGGGTAGAAGTGCTGAATGAATATAGCAAAGAAAGTCAGTTGAACACCCCGCTTAATAGCTTCATACACCAGTTTGAGTTTGGAATCACCTTTCTCTGCACGTTTTCCGATCGAGAAAGGGAAAGCTGCTCCCATAGCAAACAGGAAGAAGGGAAATACGAGATCGACCCAAGTAATTCCAGGCAGCATAGGGTTGAATGCATGATCCGGCGGCGGTGTCTGTGCATGACTCATCCAGCCGGGAAGCACATGCGTTACGATGGTAGCCGAAAGTACCATTGTAATAATCGCATATCCCCGCAAAGCATCTAGTGCCAGAGCTCTGTTATTCATAAGCTTCCTCCGTTTTTCATCCCTTCCTCTACCTCCTTCCAGAGATTCTTGGAAATGATATGTACGATATCAAATACCATCAAACCATCCGAACGACGGAGATTCATTTCTATTGTTTCCGACAGTTTGGCGGGATTATCATAGAACTGGTCAACTAAAATACCTCCTATAAATTTGTTTCCCTTCAGAATATGACGCAAATGCCGGCAAGAACCTTCTACACAATACCAAGTGCCGGATTGTGCTTGTGAATCGGTTTCATTCCAGATACTGCGGTTTGTCTTCTTGTATTCCGCAATCGTGATGTCGGTATAATAATTGCCGGTTGCATAGAGATCAAGCAACTCTGCGTATCCATAATTTTTGTATTCGGGAGTAGCCCAACTGAAATCTTTGCCGGGATCATAGTTTTTACTGGCAAAGTTTACTCCTACCTCATAGTAAGATGGATACCAGGCTCCGGTATAGGTTCCGAAAGAAACTCTTGGATTGGCAGCCTTTACCTCCTTGCGTGCCAAAGCCATGAAATCTGTTATATTCTTTGTGCGCCATTCGAGCCACTTTGGGAAATACCTACCCGGTTGTGGTACATATTTTCCGTCTGCATTTTTCTTCCAGGTGAAGATGTCTTCCGGAAATTTAGACAACTTCTTGCCGGTATACGCTTCAAATTTCTCACGCGAGAGCGGTGAGAAGTCAGCCGTGATGCCATCGTAGCGTACACGGTCGAGCATCAATCCGTCTATATCCGGGTACTTGGTTACAACTTCTTTCAATACATTCAATATATGAGTACGATATTCTTCGTTGACAGGATTAATCATAGCTCCATATTTGTGTTTTTCTTCCGTGATCGGAATAATCCCCTTATCGGGAGTATACACCATAGATGCCCACTCCGGATGTCCGCTATATACCATTCCACGATCGAAGTAATTATGTCCGGCGCAGAAGACATTTAATGATGCATGTACTTCCAGTCCCAACTCATGCCCTTTCTTGATAAAATATCCCAGATAGTCGAAATCTCCGGCTTTCGCTCCTTTCCATTCTTTCATCTGAGGAGCGAAATCGCTCTTGTATAACACTTCCCCGGTAATCGGGCGGATATCTACGATAGCATGTGTGAATCCCAGCGTTTTGATCTTGTTCAAATAATAATCAATTGAATCCTTATGGCTGAAACGCTCGAAATTTGCTTCTGCGTCAATCCACATGAGAGCAGGCTTCTTCTTTATCACTATCCGAAACGGAGATGCCGGCAGACCGGCATTATTGCATAACTCTCCCTGTGCATAATTACGAAAGCAATAACGTACTTCCATCGGATCATTTACGGAATCGTTCCAAACCTTGACTACCGACGAACCATTGATGATTTCGGCCTTTGCAGGACGGAATACACCGTCTTCGCCCACTATCTCAAAACCTTTCACGTTTTGATTTTCCGGAGTCAGACCGTCTTCACCATAGTCAAAGTCAATCTCTACCGCATTTCCTTTTACCTGATAAGCCTTGTATATGGGACCGGAATATTGGAATCCTTTACGATTGTATGTCTTAGCCAGAGCCCAGTAAGCCAATCGTTCGCCGACTTTTATCTTATAGGGTGAGTGGATAAAGTTTTCGCTTCCGGCATCTCCGGTCGTCACCATTCCCACATTGGGCACTTCTTTCATTAATTCCAGTTGGCACTGACGGAACCATGCCCAGTCCAGTTTATCATTACCTTCAGACTTCCAAGGAGCTATTTGTACATAGTAGAAAGGCATTTCGGGATTATGAAAGAAATCTCTCCATTGAGAAACCATGGCCGGAAACAGCTCCTTGTATAGCTTCGGATCGGGAGTATTGGCTTCTCCCTGATACCATATCACGCCTTTTACAGGAAAGCCTTTCCACGGATTGACCATAGCATTCCACAATAAAGTAGGAGTTCCGGCAGCCCATCCGAATTCCTTCTGACTGGCGTCCGGCAAAGTGACTCCCGGAAATTCGGACAAAGTTTCTTTATTCATCCATGCCTCGATCTTCGACATACTCCAGGAGCAGTGTATCAGACCGACCGGAATATCCAGAGATTGCTGTAACTGATGGCCGAAGAAGTAGGCTGTGGCACTAAAATCGGCAACTTCTTCGGGCGAAGATTCACTCCATTTGCCTTCTATCCCATTTTCTTTCGGAGTGGTACTCCAAGCATTCTTTACAGTATAAAGGCGGAGCGGACGTTTCGGATGAGCGGAAACAATATATGGCTGCGAACCGAATACCGGTTGCCCGCGAAATCCTTTCACCGGCATTTCCATGTTCGATTGTCCCGAACAGAACCATACCTCGCCAATCAGAATGTTTTTCAACATGAGTTCTTCTCCATCAGAAAAAGTGATTGTGTAAGGGCCTCCTGCCTCGGGGGTAGGCAGAACCAGTTCCCATCGTCCGTCCTGATTGCTGACAGTCGAAATCTTACGGTTATTCCAGGAGGCGGATACATACACACGTTTTCCGGGAGACGCCTTTCCGTAAAAGGTTACCTCCGATTGCTGCTGCAATACCATGTTATCGCCCCAAATGGAGGTCAGCGTTACCTTCGCTTCCGCCTTCAGAAAGAACAACGAACATATCAGTAATAAAAAGTATTTGGTTTTAAGTTTCATATCATTATTTATTTTCAATGGTTTGAGTATATACATTGCCAAAACGATCGGTAACTTTGACTTCGATCTTTGCATTCTTATCGTGAGGGGCAGCGTGGAACAGATGGCCGGTAAGGACAGGAGAAATCCAGTCGTATTTCACCTTTTCCTTATCAGAGCAGATAGCCTTTGCCATCGGGTCATATCCTTGATACTGCTGCATGTCTCCCATTCGCTGCCCATTTTCGTACCATTCTACTTTCCACAAGTCGTCCCAGTTCCATACATTGGCTATAATATCGGAAGGATACTCTTCCGATGCTCCTGCCGGATAAGCGCGAAATTGGTATTCCAGCGGATAACCGGCGCTTTTATATACCCATTTCAGCCGATTTCCTTTCACTTCATAGATTCCGTATCCTCTGGGAGTTCCATCCACATTTACATCTGCACGCCACCATGTTCCGCATACGGCTGCCGTGTTATGCTCCATCAATGAATCATTGAAACAGACATTCGTGTTAAAATGAGTGTGCCCGGAGATAATATGCGCATCATATCCCTTTAGTAGCTCATATAATGCGGCTGTATTGACCGTCTCATCCTGATCCAGGGTGTTATATCTCAGCTTTTTCTGAAGGCTGGAAGGTATGTGCATCACTACAAATATCAACTTGTCTTTGGGTACGTATGACAAGTCTTTTTCCAGCCATTTGAAGGTACGTTCGTCAATGTATCCGATGTATTGGTAATCACGATTCACATAAAAACAGTTATCGAGTACAATGTAGTGCGCTTCTCCTTTATTGAAAGAATAGTAAATGGGACCGAAGTAGCTTTCGAAAGTACGGTACGAATATTCGAAAGTACGACCGCCGTAAGTCATATCATGATTTCCGATAGTCCGGTAAATGGGAAAATTTAAAGAAGAAACTGCATCTATATACGATGGATACAAAGAAGGTGTATCGCCTACAATATCTCCACAATCTATACCAAACACATCTTTCTTACCGGTATAAGGTTGTACATGCTGTTTCATGTCTTTCAGGAATTCAGCGTATGCCCTTACATCATCTTCAGAAGTAACCTGTGCATCTGCCTGTACCAGAAAAATATGGTCTGTATCATTCCGGGGATTCTTTATTAACTCAAAATTGTATGTATTCCGTTTTTCAGGATTTACTTCCTGATAAAACAAGGGAATAGTTTTTTTCGTTTGTGGCAAATATCCGGCAGGAACCGACATCTGGACAAAACGGACATCTCTGTTGGGGTAAAGGGCATAATTTCCCTGTTTGTCGGTCAACGTGCAATCGATACCGTCTGTGACAACTACTCCCTGGACACCTTTACCGTTGCAGGTCACTTTTCCACGGATGCTGTCGGAGAAGTTTTGAGCTTGCAAGTTTACCCCGAAGCTCATCAACAAAAACAAGTGTAATAAATATATTTTCATGGTTATTGTTCTTTATGGATGCTTCTATTAAAAGAAGTCTGAGACCTGAGCCTCAGACTTGCTATACTGATTAAAACGAATCGTAATAGTCAGCGCATTCCATCCTCAATTATCTATTGAGGAATGGATGCCAGATATTTGTCAAAGCCTGTCTTAAACGCATTCCAGTAATCATACTTTTTGATATGGCAAAGATCGAATGCAAAGAAGCCGTCACTGTTGTTGATACATGCGTCAATGGCGTCAGGTATCTTTGCGGATTGTCCTCCATCAGTCCAGCCGGTGCTATTGCCAATATCCGGACCTCCTGCATAAGGAACATCGCCTTTCAGCAATTCACGACCATTTTTGCAGAATCCTTCCATTGTCCATTCACCACTGCCATAGATTTTATCTACAGAGGCATAAGCTCCCAAGAATATATAATCCAGATGGTCGGCATAACCGTAGTTTTTATAGTCCGCAGTAGCCCATTTGGGGTAATAAACCGAAGTATCATATTTCGGACTGGCCCAGTTTACTCCCGAAGTATAATAAGAAGAGTACCAAGCGCCTACATAAACTCCAAAGTTTATTTTGGTATTGACAGACTTGACTTTCTCGCGTGCTTTCACAATGAAATCATGAATCACTTTTACACGGAATTCCAACCATTTCTTAAAATAGGCAGGCTGGGAAGAAGGCAGTGATTGAGTACCCGGCGCCATAATATCTCCCGGGAAGTTGGTCACTGTCTCACCTATATATTCTTCAAATTTTTGTTTGGATACAGTCGAGAAATCACTTTCCAAGCCATAATCATCATAACGGCAACGGTCCAGAATGATTCCGTCCAGATCATATTTAGCAAGGTCGCCCAGCAACTGCAAAACAAAGTTCTGTACTTCATCATTAGCCGGGTTCATGAATTTTGCTCCGGAGTCTGTTTCGTCATTCAATAAATCCATTGTATTGGTCAAGCCATCTTCCAAATTGGCCACACTTGCCCATTCCTTCTTAGAGTCGTCACGGAACAACATGCCGTCCGATCCAAGATTGTAAGGGCACAAATAGCCGCCAACAAACGTATTAATGGAAGCATGTACCTTCAACTCCTGATTGCGAGCCTCATCTATAAAAGCCTGCAAATAATCCCATGTTTCCGTACGTTCATAATAAACATAACCCGAATTTCCCCATACATCCATCCGCCTCACCTGGTCTACTGCATCAGTCTTAAATAACACGTCTCCTGTGGTCGGGCGTACATCAACAATAATATCAGTAAAGCCGGCAGCTTTTATTTTCACCATATCTTTGGCAATATTCTCTTTACTATTTGCATAATCCGGGAAATTAGCGGCTGCATCGATCCACACATAACGTGGTTTCGCCTCTGTAACATCCGGATCGTCCGGCTCTTCCGTCGAATTGTCATTCCATGGCCATTCTGGAATTCCATCCGAGTCATCTTTACAGGAAGTAAATATAGCTACTCCGCAAAATATCAATATCAAAATTTTAAAAAGTTTTTTCATATCCTACCTCTTTATTATTATACTATTTGTCAATACAATCGGCTACATAGGCTCCGATGACACTACTATTATTATCATAGTAATAAATGTACAGCTTAAAGCCGTCGGCTGTCGGAGCTATCAATACATCACCGGATGCTGTGCCTGCAGTGGCAGACTGGAACCAAGCTATCGAATTATTTGAGAGAACCAACGCAGGAGCAGAAGTTATATCTCCGGTCAGCTTACTCTTGTCATTCACATCATACAAGTAGAGTTCCGGGCCAGTACCCCAATGCGGGAAATGGCTAACGATAAACAGTGCAACATAGTTTGCATTATTGAACTGTTTAGAATCCAGACAGTTCTGATTTTGTGCCCAACTACTGCCTGAAGGATTGCTCAACTGAGTAGCAATGGTATTCGAACCATTCAGGTATGTAAATATATTCGGATCGTAATAAGAGAGGAAGTTTCCGTCATTTACATCATTGGATGCAGGTACAACAGTCGTATTGTTGACTGGAGCTGCTCCCCATGACAAGCCGGTAGCACTGATATCTATAACTTCCGGTGTCTGTATTACTCCATCCTTCACAACAATGCGAGTGAATTTACTTGAAGAAGTTACATTGGTGATGCCTTCATTGGTAATAATGATAATAGCATCCTTCTTCACATCCCCTGTCACCTTCATTTTGGCTCCCATCGGTACACCGGCATTGTTGGTGAATGAGTAGAACAAAGTTGGAGCCTGAGTAACTGATGAGGTAATATAGATGTTACATTTTTCTCCGCTTTCCGGATGGTTGCAGATCAACAGATGATTAGCTTCATCACTAGTCACACTGGCTGCTTTGGCTGAGCCAAGGTTGATCGTACCTTGTTTTACTCCAGTAATCCGGTTAAAATACATCGGAGTAGTACCATCACCCATACAAACGACTAGATTATTATTGATTGCTCCCATAGTCGGCGCGTTAGTGGTTGCCCATGGAATACCTAATATAGCAGTCGGATCAAGATTAAATAACAGCTCTACACTTGTAGCATTAAAGCCATATGGTATTTTGGCCGGTATATTCTTCTTGACTGTATACACCTGTTTGTCAACGCCATTATGAGCTGTAACCGTCAGTTCTACCGGTTCATTATAATTCAGAGCTGTAGTGCTCGGGTCCGGAGAAATAGTAGCATGAGCGGAAACCTCGAAATCAGCCAGACAAGAAGATAAATCATCGGCACTGATAAGCGAAATTGTTTTGGATGCCTGATCAATCACTCCGGTCAGTTCAGGATTCTGCAAACTAAATGTAATCATCTGGCATGCAACAGATTTAGTACGCTGTCCTGTAATACAGATTTCCCGCTTTGATCCATCCGGAGCAGTCAGAGTAAAATAATTATCTTTTGTCAAGTCCAGAATGGTAATACTGGGCGTAATGATATAATTATTGTTCAGCTCCGCTTTCACACGCATTGCCGTCATATACTGTTCGGTCTCATTATCACTCGTCTCCGGGAAGAACCAGGGAACCGGGATGACAAAACGGTCTGAAGTATATTCATCTGCAAAAATCTTATGACTGACTGCTTCCGACTCTTTGTACGGCCCGGAAGTAAAGATTGCCGTAAGGCTGGTTATTCCCTGTCTGGAAGTGTCTACGCCAACTCCTTCAGGATCTTGACATGAAGCAAAGAAGGCAGATATTCCTATTAATAAGTATAATAAATTCTTTTTCATAATCATTTTTCTTTAAAGGTTATTGCCATTCCGGATATTGACTCACTGACTGATTGCCGTTGATTTCGCTAGACGGCAGCGGACAACGATACATTTTACTCGGGAAGCTAAGATCTTTATGATCTACTTCGACATACGTATACTTGAATGTGCCGTTTGCATTCTTCTCAATCTTCAGACCATGGCGGCGCGTTGCGCTAAATGTGCTTTGAGCCAGTTTCCAACGACGCATATCCCAGTAATAAAATCCTTCACATGCAAGTTCTACTTTACGTTCCTGACGGATGGCTGCCATCAATGCATCTCCACTCTTATCCGAATAAGGAAGTCCAACTCTTGAACGTATTTCTCTCACTGCATTGTTCGCATTGTTCACATCATTGGTACGATAGCAAGCCTCGGCATAATTCAACAATACTTCGGCATAACGAATGGCAATCCAAGGGGCTACACTGTATTGAGAAGTTGAGAAACTATGATTTTCGTCTACAAGCTTACGCAGGAAATAACCTGTAGCAGTACGTCCATTACCATCTTTCTCTACAAGCCATTGCATCCAGCCATCATTACCTCCGACAAATGGTTCTATCGTACGACCTTTCCATGTGGCTCCATTATAGAGTATAGAAGCTTGAAAGCGTGGTTCCAGTTTGCTGTATGGAGGATTTTCTTCCGTACTTTCTGTTGTATGCCATGCAGACCAATCGGGGAAACCTCCCGTAGTAGCATATTCATAAGATTCAACCATTTCCTGAGTCGGATTTGCCAAACCTCCAACCTGATTGTTGCCGTCAAATTTCTTGTCGCCGCCAGGAGCATAGAAATTATCCCATGAGTGATATACTTTATTGGTAGCATTGTAATCATATTCCCAAATAGCTTCACTGCTATTTGACTTGAATGCATCAACATAATTATCCTTCACCAGTGAATACAGTTTGGAGTTAATCACTTCTTCAGCAGCAGCTTTCGCTTTAGCCCAACGTTCGGCATAGAGCATGGCACGTGATAATAATGCGTATGCAGCACCACTCGTTACACGACCATTGGAAGTCGCACTTTTCTTCAGATGTTCTCCTGCAAAGTTCAGGTCGGATTCCACAAAGTCCCATCCTTGTTCTTCCGTACTCAACGGCATGTTAGGCTGAATCTTGGTAAGGTCTTTATCGTAGATGATTACTTCTTTATAGCGTTTTACCAGATCAAAATACAGCATTCCACGGAAGAAACGTAATTCTGCTTCAAGACGGGTAACATCGTCCGGAGCAAAGTTTCCATATTTATCCAGGTTATAAAGCGCTTCATTCACACGACGAACATATTCGTAGACTTTGGCCCAGTTTCCTAAATAAGTTGCCACATAGTTGGCATCAACTACCGATGTTTCTCCATAAGAGAGTTCATTGGGGACATAACGATAGGCATTATAATTGGCGTCTCCATATTTGATCAGGTCTGTTAAACCTTCGGTCATACCAGCTTTACATTGGCCTTCGTTATAGTTTCCAAAATATGCAGTGTAATGATAAAAGCTATTCACAGCCAGCTCTGCATTCGTTACCGAGTTCCAGACGGTCTTGTCAGAGACTTCATTCGTAGGTGTCATATCCAGGTAATCACTACAGGAAGAAAAACCGAGTGATGTACAGAGAATACCAACGCTTATTAAATATTTTGTTTTCATATCTTATCGATTTTATAGGTTTAGAAAGTTAAAGTAATGCCTCCCATAATAGTACGCTGTTGTGGATAATAGCCATTATTAACTCCCGGAGACTCAGGGTCAATTCCGTCAGGAAGTCCGGAAATAGTGAACAGGTTTGATCCTTGTACATACAGTCTCAGGTTTTCAATACCCACCTTATCCATCCATACTCTGGGGAGTGTATATCCCAACTGTGCGGATTTCAAACGAATATATTTACCATTGCGCAACCAAAAGGTTGAAGATAATCCATTGTCACCTCCATGAGTAAGTCCTCCAGCTGTAATGCGCGGAAAAGTTCCGTTCGGATTGTACTCACTTACAGCATTCTCAACCAAATATAACGGTGAGTTGGCTCCATCCTTAAACGTCTTTGTCCAGACAGTATTGTCATCATTATCATTATAATAAGTACCTGTCAGAGAAACATCGAATAGTGCTCCGCCCGTGAACTGTGCATTGAAATCAAAACCATTCCAGCTTGCATTGAGTGTCAAACCATAGGTCACAGCCGGACGATTATTGCGTCCGATACGAGCTCTGTCGCTCCAGTCAATCTTACCATCACCATTCAAATCTCTATATTTGATATCACCGATATTAGGACGGCTGCCATACCATGCGGATTTATCGATTTCTTCTTCCGTCCGGTACAAACCTTCTGCAATCCATCCGTAATTTGCATACACATTATCACCAGTTACTCTAAACCACATCTGCTGGTTAGCATAATCAGAAGCATAGCGCAACCAACGGTTCTTAGCCCATGTAACACTGGCTGATACGCCGTAATTGAAAGGTTTTGATGCTACGGAGAACTTATTACGATGTGATACTACAACATCAATACCTTTGGCATCCATCTTGTTATAGTTGGCATATGTATTGTAATACTCACCCATAGAAGCAGGATATGCGTTACTACTCATCGAAGTCAGCATATCATAAGTATAATTGTAGAATGCGTCAAAATCGACTCCCAGTAAACCATTCCACATTGTAAAATCGAATCCTACATTATATGAGAGTGTGTTTTCCCATGTCAGAGTTGCATTAGGTACAGCTGCCGTGTACATGCTCGGATAAGAATTGCCACCAATCATTACTTTATCTCCATAAGCATATGTACTCAAGAAGCGATAGGGAGTAATGGCGTCAGCTCCCAGCAGACCTGCAGAAGCACGGACTTTCAAATCGTCAATAAAGGTCAGGTCTTCCATGAAGCTTTCTTTGGATATTCTCCAGGCTACTGAACCGGAAGGGAAGAATCCCCAACGCTTTCCACTCACATTTCCTGCAAATTTATAAGAACCATCATAACGTCCGGTAAACTCAGCCAAGTATTTGTTGTCATAGTCGTATTTCAAACGGAATACGTATCCGATGCTTCTCTTTGCATCACTTCCGCCTGATATCGGGTTTGATTTGGCCGGGTTTCCAAAGTCAAGTTCGGGAAGTTCTACAAAAGGAATATCAGTGGCGTATGCCGAGAATTTATTCTGTTTCCAATCCTGTACTTCAGCCAAGGCCAGGAAGTCGACATTGTGCTTTCCGAAAGTATTGGCATAGTGGATACTTCCCTGACCAACAAGCTGACGAGTAGTAGTCTGCCCTTCGCCTAACTGATTAGTAGTATTGCCGCGCGGGTCTAATGTATTGGCATATTTCAATTCGGTAATATTGGTGGTAGGCATTGTTATCATCTCTGTATAATAAGGTATATCCAGATTCTTATTATGAGAAGTAACATAGTCATAAGATCCGTTTACTTTCAGGCTCAGTCCTTTTACCCAGGGTACATTGTACTGCAAAGAAATATTAGTCTGCGCTTCTGTTGTACGTGTCACTTTATAACCTGATTCATAAATTGCAGCAAGAGGGCTGTTGGCCTGTCCGCTACCATTGGCTGTTGCTGTATAAAGCCCATTATAACTTTCCTGTACATATGGATGCATACGAAGAGTCTGGTTTGCTACGGACATCCATCCCTGTTCTCCTAACTCCGAATTAGAATCAGTACCTCCGGATGCAAAGCCCGGTGTATGGCGTTTGCTCGATCTGCCTGCAATACCCACTGTCATAGTAAAGTCTCTGGCTACTTGCGCTTCGATATTAGTACGTATATTATAGCGGTTATAGTAGAAATTATCAATATTACCTTTTTGTCCCATATAGCCGGCAGAGGCATAATAACGCATTTTATCGGTCCCTCCCTGAATGGAAACATTATGTTTCTGATTGAAACCTGTACCAAATACCTTATCGATATAGTTAACATTACCCCAGCCATTAGAACCTGTCAGCATGTCTTCCACATTTTGTTTGGAGAAGACCGGAGTATATTCGTTTACATCTGTAATGACCCCGTTAGCCATTTTATCCATCATATCACCCAAATTATAATAGTAAGCGAATTGAGGACCATTCATGAATTTCGGGAAATTAGCATTCATAGAAGCACCGAAAGAAGCGTCATAAGTAACTTTGGATTTACCTTCCGTACCTTTCTTCGTTGTTACAATAATAACACCACCGGCAGCTTTCAGACCATATACAGCTGCCGAAGCTGCGTCTTTCAAAACAGAAATACTCTCTATATCATTGGGGTCGATGTCGGTAATCGAACGGGGGAATCCGTCCACAATATAGACAGCATCATAAACAGAGCCACGAATACGCAAGGAAGCATTATCCAATCCCGGTTCACCGGATTCCTGTACCGAAGAAATACCGGCCAATTTACCTGCTAACATTTGAGTTACATTGGTTGAAGGAGCCTTTAATAATTCATCTCCTTTCATTGCCGATACCGCTCCGGTCAATGACTGCTTTTTCTGAACACCGTAACCTACGACGATAACTTCATCCAACGCAGCAACATCATCTTTCATTACAATATTTATAACTGTCCGACCGGCGACTTTTATATCTTGATTAGTCATTCCGATATAAGAAAATGATAAAATATCTTTAGCCGCAGCTTGAATACTGTATTTTCCATCCATGTCTGTAACTGTACCGTTTGTCGTTCCCTTCACAACAATACTCACACCCGGTAAAGGTTCACCTGTGCCATCAGTAACAGTTCCTTTTACTAAACTCTGCGCATGACTATTAATAGCACATGCAAAAAGTGCACATATCGAAAACAGAAATATCTTCAATATGCGAGAGTTCTGCTTGATTTTTGAGTTAAACTCTGTCATAGAATTAATTTTTAGATTATTAAAAAGATTGGTTAACATAATTCTTTATTTGCTATAGCTGTTCCAGTACTTTCCAGCATTGATACAGCCCTCTCGGTACATGGAAGCATCCTTTCCATTTTCCTCCTTTAAGTGGCAGCAACACTTCACCTCGTCGATTCAGATAACCGAACCATTCCGGATATTTCGAATCCTTGAAGTGTGTCCACGCATAGTCGTGCACTTTTTCAAACCATTCCAGACATTTCTTGTCTTCGGTCAACTGATAACCTTTCAATAAGGAGATCAGTGTCTCGATATGCACCCACCAGAGTTTCTGATCCCATTCCAACTGCTGGGGAGGACAACCGTTACGGTCCATAAAGTAATAGATGCCGCCATATTCCTTGTCCCAACCGTAGCTGATCATCGTGAGAGTAATATCCTTAGCCTTTTCAATCAGGTCCTGACGATTCAGCCGTTTGCCCAGATCCATGATAAACCACATCGCCTCAATAGCATGTCCGGGAGTTACCTGACGGCCTTCGAAGCAGTCAACCAGATTACCGTCCACATCCACATTCTCAACGATGATGCCACCCAGCTCCGGACGGTAGAACACGTCCATCACCTCATGAATACAGGTTTCCATTGTCTGTTCCAGATAACCGGCAGGCAGCAGATGCTCAATCTCCAATGCCAGATTACAGAGAATCATCGGGAGTGCGAAGTTCTTCAGATTACGTGTGCCCGGATGGAGCTTGTTCCATTTACCTTTAGGGTTGTCAACTTTGGACAAAATTATCTCAAAAGTCTTTTTGGCTATGTCCGCATATTCCTGATTCCCCGTGGCAAGACTTAACTGGCCAAAGGCCATCGTGGCAAACGTATACGAAAATATGTTGTATGGTTCTACCAAAGGTCTACCCGAACGGTCCAGTGAAAAATACCAGTTAAACTGCCCGTCATGTCCGCATTTCTTTAAAAACTCACCACCCTGAACGGCACAATCGAGCCATTCCTGTCGTTTCTCTACTTTGTTGTAAAGCATGGAGAACATCCACACCTCACGTCCCTGCAACCAGATGAACTTATCCGTATCGAAAACCTTCCCTTCACGGTCCAGACAGCTGAAATAACCGCCAGACTCATGATCCTGGGAATGGTCGAGCCAGAAAGGAAGGACGTTTTCCAGCAGCTCATCCCGGTATTGATTCGCTAATTTCTTAAAATCCATAATATTGTTTTTATTATAGATAGGTACAGAGGCACGGCAGGCAGGGAAACGTTTTTTTTGAATGGCCATACAAAAACCGCCTGTGGCCCCTCTATACTTCTCAGTTGTTAGTTTATTGTTATTAAGGTCTTTTTTCCCGCTGTCCCGAACCGGTCCAGTATCTTTCAATTTCTTCCAGCGACTTTCCGGTGGTTTCCGGCACAAGCTTCCAGACAATCAGCATATAAGGCACGCACATGATGGCGAACAGGAAGAATGTTCCGGCGGGGGTAAGGTTCTGGAGCATCCATGGAGTGAGCTGTCCGATCAGGTACGTCCCGATCCACAAGGCAAATCCTGCAATGGACATGGCCAGTCCGCGCACCTTGGTGGGATACATCTCCGAGAGGAGCACGAATACCACGGCGCAGATGGAAACGGCACAGCAGAATACATAGAACAGGAAGAAGATGAGCAGGAAGAGGCTGGATACTCCCAGGCTTTCGCCGAAAAGGAAGTAAGCACCGATCAGGAGAAGGGAAACGACCATGCCCGATACGCCGTAGTAAACCAGTTTCTTACGTCCCACCTTGTCGATGATGACAAGCGCAAGAACGGTGGTCAAAGTGTTAACTAGTCCTACGAGAACTTGGTAAAATAAAGAATCCCCTCCGGAAAGACCTGCATTTTCAAAAATAGAAGGACCGTAATAAAGTACGGCATTCACGCCCATGAATTGACCTAGAATCGCAATGCACACACCAATGATGACTGCCTTAAAAATTCCCGGTTTCATCAGTAAAACCCATTCAGATTTTGTTTCAGACGTCAAAACGGATTTCGTTTCATTTAATTGACTTGTTGCCTCTGAAACAGAATTATATATTTTCTCTAATATATTGACAGCTTTTTCTTCTTTTCCTTTTACGATCAGCCAACGGGGACTTTCAGGAATGAAGAATATAATAATGAAGAACAACACAGCCGGCAACATTTCCATTCCCAACATTCCTCTCCATACTTCAGTCACAAATATTTTATTCAACCAGTCTATACTCAACTGCGAACCGCTTTGCGCATATCCAAGTAATTGATAATTGACCAGATAAGCTCCGAGAAATCCAACAGTTACCGCCAACTGATACAGAGAAACCAGACGCCCTCTGTACTGTGCCACCGAGACTTCGGATATATATAAAGGAGAGACAATAGAAACGACTCCAATACCCACTCCACCGATAATGCGATAAATAACCAGTTGAGTGAAATCCGCAGAAATAGCACAACCCAAAGCAGATGTAGAAAACAAAACAGCCGAAATAACCATCGTTAATTTTCGTCCCAGTTTGTCACTCAAAATCCCTGCAAAAAGGACACCAACAATAGAACCTATCAAAGCGCATCCCACATACCATCCTTGTTGCAAAGCATCCAGTTGAAAAAGTTGACTAACCTGAGCAATTGTTCCGGAGATGACAGCAGTATCATATCCGAACAAAAACCCTCCTAATGCAGCCACAACAGAAAGGAATATAAGATAGCTAAAGTTAATTGCAGACTTCATATTGTTTATTTTATTTCAAAATATTCTCTATATCTATCATATAAATGTCCGGCCTGCAAATAAGCAGATTGAGGACTCATAAAATGAGAAAACTCGAAGGTAATAGCCTTATCATATCCGGCTCGTTTGGCAGCTTCGAGCTTCATCCGAAGCTTATCAAATTTAATGGGTAGAAAATTAATAGGCATATCACGGTCAAAAGACTCGGCATTTGTCCAGCATTGCATACCATACCTATCTGCTAATTTTTTATTGACAGAGAAGAATGCATCCAATTCATCATAATCAATATGTCCATCTTGAAAAGCACATGCGTCTACCACCTCATGGATACCATCGAAAATTTCATTCCATTCTTTTTCGTGTTGTTGTACAGAAACCGCATCTTCTCTGGTCAATTTTCCTGTTCCCATGATCGCTTTTTTTCCGTCAATCCACGGAGAGATAAAAGTAGGAAGTCCGTTTGATACATCTTTACATTGCTTTCCCATAGCACGAAAGGCGTCAATGGCTCCTTTCGTTGCCCGGCTAATTTCTCCGCTGATGTACCAGCCTCCAAAACTTTTATACTTCTCTCCGTACATCTTCCACACTTCGTCAATCACATACTTGTTATCCTCAATCTCCCAACTTAAATCACCTGTATCCCAGTAACGTCCTGAGTCATATAATCCAAAATAGAATTTCATATTATATTTCTCAGCCAGACGCAAATACATATCCACTAAATCGACTGATGGCATATAACATCCCTTCTTCAATAAATAAGGCGAAGGATAAGTCATAAATTTACGGTAACCGGAACGAATCATGATCACCGTGTCGATACCAATTCTCTTCATGTGCTGAAAATCCAGATCCCATTCTTTCTCACCCCAATTCTGATGAGGAATATCATGAGATATTTCATCCAAAAAGGTTCCTGTAATTTTCAAGCCATTATTTTTAGGAACAATTAATTTGCTTTCCAAATCGCCAGCCTTGTTTATCGGGGAAAGTCCTCCCCTTCCCTCTCCCTCGGCTGCAAATAACGAAGGGGCAACTAAAGCGGAAGCTCCGGCCAGAGCTGCCTTCTTCAAGAAATCTCTACGATTATTAGTTTCCATAGTTTTAATTTTTTTGTTTTTACTTCATATATATGTTAACCTATTGAATATACAGAGTCTCACAAAAACAATTGAGCGCCATTTATATGGTTCAGATATATTTCCCCGTTATGCTCACCTGTTTCTTATTGAAAGGATCTAAAACCTGATCAATCAAAACAGCCATTTCTCCTCTCAAGATATCCCGATTCATATCCAACGTCTGAAATCCGTATGCTTTCCATAGAGTTTCCGGATCAACGGTAACAGCCAGCCTTTCGTTTTCCGCTATTTTCCGGACAAGCTGAACGGCTTCTGCAATACTTAATTTCTCCGTTCCGGTTTTCTTCCATTCATCTTTTGATGCAGGATATACATCAAACAATCCATCCAGTTCGGAAGCGAGTAAAACTGTATCCGCTCTCAGCCAAGTCTGATTAGACCAATCCACGTTCTTCCCTTCTCCTTTTAATATACCGGTAGAGCCAATCCGTTGATAAGACGCAAACTTCACATCCGTCACAGGCACATCCAGATAAGGAAGCAGATATCCTTTTGCATCCAGAATAGCATTCTGGACATCACGGACAGAGACTTCATCAATCTTCTGATTATTTTTTACTGCAAGCGCAGCCAAAGCACCTGCTGCCTGTCCTATCTGCAATACCACCGGCTGTAAACGAGTCGTCCCATTTATGATATTCGATACTGAAATGGATTTTTCGGCAACAATCAAGCCATCAACATCCTTCGGAATCAATGTACCCAACGGTAAACCATAAGAAGGTATCGGATGAAAATAAAGATTAGGTAATTCCTCATAGCCATGATAGCGGGTATGATGATGATCTACAGGATAATCGCCTACTGCGATACAAGTACGATATAGTTTTTCATCTTGTGTATATGGATTCAGCGCATGATTCAGATTAAAACGAACCAATCCGTGAATTCTTCTGGACTCTCTGTGATAAGGAATAAAAGGTAGCTTGTCTTCGGTCGGATATTCGTCATCTGCCAGGCCCAATGTATTGTATCCCAGCTCGTGCTGCAAGAAATAGACAAAACACATTGTATAATGTTTGGCATATTCCAAAGCTTTTCCGCGTTCCTCCGGAGACATCTCAATCAGATTGATATAATAATCATTACCTTCTATCGGCCAGTTAATCATATATTTATGATTAGGCAGCTTCCCATAAGTAATCATCATTTCTTTAGACCAGACACGGTCCGGCTCCTTGGGAGTAATACATACCGGATTAGCACACGCACAAGCAAATTCTTTAGGATCATAGCCTTCCGGTTCCGGAATAGTCACATCCTTTCCATAATCCTTCAATATGGCAACATAAGTGATATCCTGCACAATATTGTTCGGCTTCTCAGGAGCAATATCTTCGTGTGTATCATTTTTGCTCTCCATACCAATGTCATATCCCACTCCGCACATTTTTGCCACATCTCCCAGTTCAGTAGCATCAATCATCACCTTCGACCGGACAGTCTTCGTTCCCTGCCCTTCCACATTCACTTTAGCTATCCATTCATCACCCACCCTTTTTACTTCTTCAAGGCGAGTCTGTTTCCAAACTTTCAGATTCTTTTCTGCCGATACCATTTCGTGAAAGATCCTATTTCCAACTGAAGGCTCAAATAATACATTGCTCACCCAGCCTGTCTTCAAGGAATCTAACCCTCCATAATAATCTGACAATCTGTTTTTGAATTCTCCCCAAAGTCCGGCAGGCAATCTATAATTTCCATCGACGGCACTTACACCTGCCGAAGTCAACATCCCACCCAACCAAGTAGTTTCTTCCAAAATTAAGGTATTTGCTCCCATACGGGCTGCCTGAATTCCTGAGGTCACACCACTGGCACCGCCACCTACAATCAGTACATCTACTCTATTATCTCCTGAATTCATACAAGAGGAATAGAATACCACCAGAAATAGCCCACAGAGTGTTTGGAGTAAGTTTTTCATTTTAGAACGATTTGGTTACAACACTTCTTAATTAATATCACGGTACAAATATAGTTATATTTATTAAATAAACAATAGATAATAAAATATTTTATTAATAAAGTTGATTTTAGCACTATTATTCATTAATAGGGGAAATATATTTATCATTTTAGAGGATAACTCACTATAATACATCATCATATAAAAAGATTTCAAATAATTATCTATAATAGATTCCCTTCTCTATGGGAAATCAACAAAGCATATATAGAGATTCAATTCTAATTTTTTCGTCACAAAACTCTTTATTTAATAAAAAATTTAATTATCTTTGTGGATATTAGAAAATAAGTAAGACGTATGAACCAACAATTTTTGAAAGAAATAGAAATGGGCTCCAAAAACGCCCTAGTTAAAAAGAGGATTATTACACATTATATATATAATGGAAGTTCCACCATTCCCGATCTTTCAAAAGAGCTGGACTTAAGTGTGCCCACTATTACCAAATTTATTGGCGAGATGTGTGAAGATGGCTACATTAATGATTATGGGAAACTGGAAACCAGCGGAGGGCGCCATCCGAATCTCTACGGACTGAATCCGGAATCCGGTTATTTTATAGGTGTAGACATAAAAAGATTTGCTGTCAATATCGGGCTGATCAACTTTAAGGGTGATATGGTCGAACTTAAAATGAATATCCCTTATAAATTTGAGAACTCGATAGAAGGAATGAACGAGTTATGCAAGCTCATTCTCAACTTCATAAAAAAGCTTCCTATTAATAAGGAGAAGATTTTAAATATCAATGTCAATGTATCGGGACGTGTCAATCCGGAATCCGGCTATAGTTTCAGCCAGTTCAATTTTGAAGAACGCCCGTTAGCGGATGTTCTATCAGAAAAGCTTGGCCATAAAGTGACCATTGACAATGACACCCGTGCCATGACTTACGGAGAGTATATGCAAGGATGTGTAAAAGGAGAAAAAGATATTATTTTCGTCAACGTCAGCTGGGGAGTCGGTATCGGAATCATTATCGACGGCAAAGTTTATACCGGAAAATCAGGATTCTCGGGAGAATTCGGCCATGTTAATGCATACGATAATGAAATCATTTGCCATTGCGGCAAGAAAGGATGCCTGGAAACAGAAGCATCCGGCTCTGCCCTTCACCGTATTCTTCTGGAACGCATCCAAAGTGGAGAAAGTTCTATCCTTTCTACCCGAATATCCGGAGAAGAAGATCCTATTACGCTTGACGAAATCATCACAGCCGTCAACAAGGAAGATTTGCTTTGCATTGAGATTGTCGAGGAAATTGGGCAAAAACTGGGCAAACAGATTGCAGGATTAATCAATATCTTTAATCCGGAACTGGTCATTATAGGCGGAACAGTATCTTTAACAGGAGATTACATCACCCAGCCCATCAAGACAGCGGTACGCAAATATTCACTCAATCTGGTCAATAAAGATTCTGCCATCATTACGTCCAAATTGAAAGATAAAGCAGGCATTGTAGGCGCATGTATGCTGGCACGCAGCAGAATGTTCGAAAGTTAAACCACCGCTACTTTATGCAAAGAGTTATGGCAAAGGACGATTTTAAATTAAAGCTCAAAAAATATTCAGAATCCTTTTGTTTTCTCAAATAAAGCTGTAATTTTGCACGCCGTAAACGAGAGACAAACCGCCGCTATAGCTCAGTTGGTAGAGCAACGCATTCGTAACGCGTAGGTCGCCAGTTCAAGTCTGGCTAGCGGCTCTTGACAATAAAGCGCTAACTACAGAATAGTTAGCGCTTTTCTTATTAACCCCCAAAGCAAATCGCATGAAACGAGGTAAGAGCAGGAGATTATTTAAGAAGAAGAAGTCACATTCCAGTCAGAGATTAGGATGTATCATTGCCGTCATTGTACTCATTCCCATTTGTTACGGGCTCTATCTGTACTATCAGCAATACAGTGTCCAGCACAGCAGTAGTCAGAATCAGACAGAAACATCAGTTTCCCGCCCCATCCCTTCCGGCAAAGATCTGGAAATTCCCGTTTCATCAGTTCCCCGTCAGGAACAGATCATTCATCACAAGGGATATACGGTTTCCTACAATAAAGATTTGAAAATTCCGAATTGGGTTTCTTATGAGCTGACCCGTCAGGAAACAAAAGGAAAAGAAAAGAGAAGCGACAACTTCATTGCCGACCCTTTAGTAAAAGGTACAATTGCAACCAATGCGGATTATGCACGTTCGGGATATGACAAAGGACACATGGCACCTGCTGCCGACATGAAATGGAGCCCTGAAGTCATGAAAGAATCCTTCTATTTCAGCAATATGTGTCCGCAACATCCACAACTCAACAGAAGGGGCTGGAAAAATCTGGAAGAAAAAATAAGAGACTGGGCGATAGCCGATAGTGCTATCATCATTATATGCGGGCCTATCATCAACCAGTCATCCCGGACTATCGGAAAAAACAAAGTAGCAGTACCCGAACGGTTCTTCAAAGTAGTCCTCTCTCCTTTTGTCAAGCCGGTCCGTGGCATCGGGTTCTTATTCAACAACAGACAAGCGGTAGAGCCGCTTTCCACCTACGCAGTGACAATCGACAGCATCGAGAAGCTGACCAATATGGACTTCTTCTCTCCCTTGCCCGATGAAATAGAAAATGAAGTAGAAGCCAATGCCGATTATTACCAGTGGCCTCACTGACATCCGACAAATTCAGCCGGATTTCAACTATTCATCACTGAAAGGAATCGCTCCTATCCAAAATCTTCCTATCTTTGACGCAATTTTTAAAGTAACGTCTCAAGATGAAAAAGAAAACAAGGAATATCTTATTATCCATTCTGATCGGAGCCTTCCTTCTGTGCGCCATTGTCGGAGGAACAGTCTATTATTATCTGTTCGCTCCGCAGTTTCATCCTTCCAAAACAGTCTATGTATATATAGACCGGGATGATACGACAGATTCTATCTACAATAAGATCAGGCAAACCGGTCATGTCAACCAATTCACCGGCTTCCTCTGGATGGCAAAATATAAAAAACTGAATCAAAACATACACACCGGACGTTATGCAATACGACCGAATGACAACGTATATCATGTATTCAGCCGACTTTCCAGAGGTTATCAGGAACCGATAAACCTCACTATCGGAAGCGTGCGGACATTAGACCGGCTCGCACGGAGTGTCGGCAAGCAACTAATGATCGACTCCGCCGAGATAGCCCGCCACTTATTCGATTCCACATTTCAGGCAGAAATGGGATATACACCGATCACTATGGCTTGCCTCTTTATCCCCGAAACCTATCAGGTATACTGGGATATGAGCGTCGACGAGTTCTTCAAACGTATGCAAACAGAACACCAACGATTCTGGAACGACGAACGCCTTGCCCGGGCAACCGCCATCGGCATGACACCGGAAGAAGTCTGCACCCTCGCCTCCATTGTTGAAGAAGAAACCAACAACAATGAAGAAAAGCCAGTGGTAGCCGGCTTATACATCAACCGCCTGCACACAGATATGCCACTACAGGCAGACCCGACCATCAAGTTCGCCTTACAGGATTTCGGCCTGCGACGCATCACCAATGAACACCTGAAAGTCAATTCCCCCTACAATACGTACATTAACACCGGATTACCTCCGGGCCCCATCCGTATCCCTTCTAAAAAAGGATTGGACAGTGTATTAAACTACACGAAACACAATTACATCTACATGTGCGCGAAAGAAGATTTCTCCGGTACCCACAATTTCGCATCCAATTATGCCGATCACATGGCAAATGCAAGAAAATATTGGAAAGCACTTAATGAAAGAAAGATTTTCAAGTAATTTTGTGATAAAACGAGCTAAAAAGGCTATCTTTGCGCGATAGAATAACAAACTGTGATCAACACTAATAAAGGAAATATATGAGCAAGCAACTCTTACTTGGCGATGAAGCCATTGCACAAGCTGCACTGGATGCCGGACTTTCAGGTGTATATGCCTATCCCGGTACTCCTTCAACTGAGATTACTGAATATATCCAAATGGCGCCTATAACCACTGAGCAGAATATACATAACCGTTGGTGTGCCAACGAAAAAACTGCCATGGAAGCTGCACTGGGTATGTCATTTGTAGGCAAACGTGCCTTAGTGTGTATGAAGCATGTGGGCATGAATGTGGCTGCAGACTGCTTCGTCAATTCTGCCATCACAGGTGTGAAAGGGGGACTGATTGTGATAGCAGCCGATGATCCCAGCATGCACTCTTCACAGAATGAGCAGGACAGCCGTTTCTACGGGGACTTCTCCCTGATACCGATGTACGAGCCCAGTAACCAGCAGGAGGCATACGACATGGTATACAACGGATTCGAATTCTCAGAAAAGACAGGCGAACCGATTTTAATGCGCATGGTTACCCGTCTTGCACACTCCCGTTCCGGAGTAGAGCGCAAAGAGCAGAAACCGCAGAATGGCATCTCATTCAGCGAAGATCCCCGCCAGTTTATCCTATTGCCGGGAAATGCCCGTAAACGCTATAAAGCATTACTTGCACGCCAGGATGAATTCATCAAGGCTTCCGAAGAGTCTCCTTACAACAAATACACAGACGGTCCTAACAAAAAACTGGGAATCATCGCTTGTGGTATCGGTTACAACTATCTGATGGAAAACTATCCCGAAGGTTGCGAATACCCGGTACTTAAAATTGGCCAATATCCATTGCCTAAAAAGCAATTGCTGCAACTGGTTGAATCCTGCGACGAAATTCTGGTACTGGAAGACGGACAACCATTCGTAGAAAAGCACCTGAAAGGCTATCTGGGCATCGGTATCAAAGTAAAAGGACGTCTGGACGGCACACTGTCACAAGACGGAGAATTAAATCCGGACTCTGTAGCACGCGCAGTCGGCAAAGAAAACAAATCCGAATTCGGCATACCTTCTGTAGTAGAAATGCGCCCTCCCGCACTGTGCGAAGGATGCGGGCACCGTGATATGTACATCACACTGACAGAAGTACTTAAGGAAGAATATCCTTCCCATAAGGTATTCAGCGACATCGGTTGCTATACCTTGGGAGCAAACGCTCCGTTCAACGCAATCAATTCATGCGTAGACATGGGTGCTTCCATCACAATGGCGAAAGGTGCGGCTGACGGAGGTCTTCATCCGTCCGTTGCCGTTATCGGTGATTCCACCTTTACACACTCCGGAATGACCGGCTTACTGGACTGTGTCAACGAAAATGCCAACGTCGTTATCGTCATTTCAGACAATGAGACAACAGCAATGACCGGCGGCCAGGACTCTGCCGGCACAGGACGCATCGAATCCATCTGTATCGGTCTGGGAGTCGATCCCGCCCATATCCGTGTCGTTGTTCCATTGAAAAAGAACCACGAGGAAATGAGACAGATCATACGCGAGGAAATCGAATACAACGGCGTATCCGTCATCATCCCGCGCAGAGAGTGTATCCAAACATTAGCACGCAAAAAAAGAAGTAAGTAAGCCATGAAAAAAGACATTATACTATCAGGAGTAGGTGGACAGGGAATTTTATCCATCGCTACAGTAATCGGTAAAGCTGCTTTGAAAGAAGGACTTTACATGAAGCAAGCAGAAGTACACGGAATGAGCCAGCGTGGTGGAGACGTTCAATCCAACCTCCGCATCAGCGACAAGCCGATTGCTTCGGATCTGATACCATCCGGCAAATGCGACCTTATCATTTCGCTGGAACCGATGGAAGGTCTGCGCTATCTTCCTTATCTCAGTTCGGAAGGCTGGCTGGTAACCAACGAAACTCCGTTCGTCAACATCCCCAATTATCCGGAAGAAGACAAAGTAATGGCTGAAATCAATAAATTGCCGCACAAGATCGTACTGAATGTGGATAAAGTGGCAAAAGAAGTAGGTTCTGCACGGGTCGCCAATATCGTTTTGCTGGGGGCAACCATTCCATTCCTCGGTATCGATTATGAGAAGGTGCAAGACAGCATCCGCGAAATCTTCCTGCGCAAAGGA
Source organism: Bacteroides faecis (assembly GCF_020091505.1). Classification (NCBI taxonomy): domain Bacteria; kingdom Pseudomonadati; phylum Bacteroidota; class Bacteroidia; order Bacteroidales; family Bacteroidaceae; genus Bacteroides; species Bacteroides faecis. The sequence goes on from NZ_CP081916.1 coordinate 4,744,769, forward strand.
GAAGCAATTGTCGAAATGAATCTTAAAGCACTGGCTGCCGGCAAGGAAATTGCAGAAAAGCTAATGCAATAACTATCACAATCATGAGTACACAATACTGGGAAGAAGAAATTGAAACCATGAGTCGCGAGAAGTTGCAGGAACTGCAGCTTCAGCGACTCAAAAAAACGATTAACATAGCCGCTAACTCACCTTATTACAAAGAGGTCTTCAGCAAGAACGGCATCACCGGAGACAGCATCCGGTCATTGGACGATATCCGCAAAATCCCTTTCACCACTAAATCGGACATGCGCGCCAACTACCCCTTCGGACTAGTGGCAGGCGACATGAAAAGCGACGGTGTACGTATCCACTCTTCCAGTGGAACCACAGGAAACCCGACAGTCATCGTACATTCACAACATGACCTCGACTCGTGGGCCAATCTGGTAGCCCGTTGCCTTTATATGGTAGGAATCCGCCAGACAGATGTCTTCCAGAACAGTTCCGGATATGGGATGTTTACAGGTGGACTGGGCTTCCAATATGGCGCGGAGCGTCTTGGCTGCCTCACCGTACCTGCCGCTGCCGGAAACAGCAAACGGCAGATAAAATTCATCAACGACTTTAAGACAACCGCTTTACACGCCATTCCGAGCTACGCTATCCGCCTTGCCGAAGTGTTTCAGGAAGAAGGAATCGATCCGAGAGAAACAACTCTGAAAACCTTAGTGATCGGTGCCGAACCACATACCGACGAACAGCGCCGGAAAATAGAACGGATGTTGAATGTGAAAGCATACAACAGTTTTGGTATGACGGAAATGAATGGTCCCGGCGTTGCCTTCGAATGTCAGGAACAGAACGGAATGCACTTCTGGGAAGATTGCTACCTGGTAGAAATCATCGATTCCGAAACAGGCGAACCTGTTCCCGAAGGAGAAATCGGTGAGTTGGTACTCACTACACTTGACCGTGAAATGATGCCGCTCATCCGCTACCGCACCCGCGACCTCACCCGCATACTACCCGGAAAATGTCCGTGTGGCCGTACTCATCTCCGCATCGACCGAATCAAAGGACGCAGTGACGATATGTTTATCATCAAGGGAGTCAACATCTTCCCGATGCAGGTCGAAAAGATTCTGGTTCAGTTCCCGGAGTTAGGAAGCAACTATCTGATTACACTGGAGACAGTCAACAATCAGGACGAGATGATCGTCGAAGTGGAACTAAGCGATCTTTCTACAGACAACTATATCGAACTGGAAAAGATCCGCAGAGATATTATCCGTCAATTAAAAGATGAAATACTGGTTACTCCAAAAGTAAAACTGGTAAAGAAAGGGTCTCTCCCGCAAAGCGAGGGAAAAGCCGTCAGAGTGAAGGACTTAAGAGACAACAAATAAATATTCAAATAGCCGATGTGCTAATATGCCAACCCAATACTGCGTGATATCAGTAACAAATGGCATATTAGCACATTATTTAATTATTAGATTATAATGCAATTACTAAAAAAAAGAATCCTGCAGGACGGAAAGTGCTACGAAGGAGGTATCCTGAAAGTAGATGGTTTTATTAATCACCAGATGGACCCTGTCCTGATGAAATCAATCGGAGTAGAATTTGTCCGCCGCTTTGCAGCCACAAACGTAAACAAGATCATGACTATCGAGGCAAGCGGCATCGCTCCTGCCATCATGACCGGCTATCTGATGGACTTACCAGTCGTATTCGCCAAAAAGAAATCACCCAAGACCATTCAGAACGCACTAAGCACTACCGTACATTCATTCACTAAAGACCGTGATTATGAAGTGGTAATCAGTGCCGATTTTCTGACTCCCGGTGACAATGTCCTTTTCGTTGACGACTTCCTCGCTTATGGAAACGCCGCACTAGGCATTCTCGACCTCATAGAGCAATCCGGAGCAAAATTGGTAGGAATGGGATTCATTATCGAAAAAGCTTTCCAAAACGGGCGCAAAATACTGGAAGAGAAAGGCGTCAGGGTAGAAAGCCTTGCCATCATCGAAGACCTGTCCAACTGCTGTATCAAAATAAAAGATCAATAAGCAGAGTCGGGGTTGAAATAATGTCCCTTGCCTTTGGTCTTTTTACCATACTGCACCGCTTGCTGAGGACACACATGATAACATGCCAGGCAGGCGGTGCAGTTATTCCCCCAGGCAGGCTTTCTGTCCTTCATCGTGATATTCCCTACCGGACAACTTTTCTCACACCGTTTGCATCCGATACAGTCGTCCGTAGCATAGAAAGGCTTGGGAGACATCTGATAACGAACAAATAACGGATTTATAATCCGTGTCTTGAGAAAAGGAAAACTCCCCTCTTTACAAGCAAACACATATTCCTTTTCGGCTATCAACCGATTGACCCTTTCCAGCGCCGGAACCGCTTCCGCCAGTTTCTTCTCTTCCAACTCCTTGCTATCCACATCAAATCCGGGAAACAAGACATAGTTATTGGGCATAATCACCGAAAATCCGGCATTACACGTCCATCCCTTCGCAGCCAGTGCTTTTTCCATCACCTGCTGAGTCAGCCCCGTATCATCTCCACACGAGCACACGAAAAACAAATATTGCTGCCGATAACCTTTCAAAGACAGCTTACGAATAAACTCCTGTACAATCACAGGAGGCGCCCACGAATATACCGGAAAGACAAAACCGATCTTCTCATCCTCCTGCAGAGAGAACTCCCATGTATCATTCTTCCATGCATCGGGAATAAAAAACAAATCTTCTTGTTGTTTTTTGGAAAGCTGATTCGCAATCCATTTAGAGTTACCTGTACCTGAAAAATAGAATATCATAGAAAAGTATATAAAAAAGCCGCATCGACGATGTGATGAAACTCTGATAGAACAAGATTTGAGCGCTCGCCCTCTTTGTAATCCACCGGCTTAAAAGCTGTCCCGAAGGATGTGGCCCGCCATTGAAGAACGAAGCTTTCTCGGTGCATCAGATTAATTTGAAGAGTTTCCCGATCCAGTCGATACGGCTAATATTTTTGTATCACAAATGTAATAAGATTCTCTGAGAATAGCAAGAAAAAGAAAGAATTTGTTTGCCTACTAACATTTTTTTTCATCCTTTCTCTCCGCCTAACAAAAGAAAAGTGCCAGTTACCGCTTCGATAACTGACACTTTGTAAATCCTAAACGATTGAAACTTAAGCAGCTTTTGCTTTAGCAACCACAGCTTTGAAAGCTTCCGGATGATTCATTGCTAAATCAGCCAAAACCTTACGATTTATTTCAATACCGGCTTTGTGCAAACCGCCCATCAATTTAGAATAAGACATTCCTTCAAGACGTGCAGCAGCGTTGATACGTTGTATCCAAAGAGCGCGGAAGTTTCTTTTCTTATTTCTACGGTCACGGAACGCGTAAGTCAAACCCTTTTCCCAAGTGTTTTTAGCTACGGTCCATACATTTTTTCTTGCACCAAAGTAACCTCTGGTTAATTTCAAAATTTTCTTTCTTCTTGCTTTTGAAGCAACATGATTTACTGATCTTGGCATAGTTTTACTTTTTTTGAATGTTAGCGCCGTTACTTCACGCAACGAACTTCAGGCTAAAGCATTCGGTTAATACTTTAATAATACTTTGTACGCTTTTGATTACTTCATTGCTAAGAGTTCCTTAACCTGGCTTACATTTGTTGTATCAACAGTTGTTGAGTAGCACAGATTTCTTTTTCTCTTTTTCGATTTCTTAGTCAGAATGTGACTGTGAAAAGCGTGCTTTCTTTTGATTTTACCTGTTCCGGTAAGGGTAAACCTTTTTTTAGAACCGGAGTTAGTCTTCATCTTTGGCATCTTACTTGTTTTTAAAATTATTAAATATATAATGGTGACGCACTATACCTGCGCGCCACGCACTCATTCTTTTTTATTCTTCCTCGCCTGCTTCCGGCTTTTCAGCCTTTTGCCCCGGAGTTACCGGTTTGGAAACTGAAGGCTTCTTAGGCGCTTCTTTCTTCTTCGGAGAGAGCTGGATTGTCATACGCTTTCCTTCCAGTACCGGCATCTGATCCACCTTTGCATAATCCTCGAGATCGTTGGCAAAACGAAGCAGCAACACTTCACCTTGTTCCTTGAAAAGGATGGAACGCCCCTTAAAGAATACATAAGCCTTTACCTTATCCCCGTCTTCCAGAAAGCCTCTGGCATGTTTCAGCTTAAAGTTGTAATCATGATCGTCAGTCTGAGGTCCGAAACGGATTTCCTTCACGTTCACTTTAACCTGCTTCGCTTTCTGCTCCTTCTGGCGTTTCTTTAATTGATAAAGAAATTTAGAGTAATCAATAATACGACAAACAGGAGGTTGAGCATTGGGGGAAATTTCAACTAAATCCAGTTCTTTCTCTTCGGCCATTTTCAAGGCCTGAAAGATAGGATATACTTTCGGTTCAATCTCGTCGCCCACGATGCGGACTTCTTTGGCACGAATCTGTTCATTGATTCTATATTGCCCTTTTAAAGTGTCATTCTTCATTAAAAACGTTTACTTCCTAGTTTGATTTTTTATTGTTCTACTAAATATTTATCATGAAACGGCTGCAAAGTTACCATTTATTTATCATATTCTGAACTTCTTCGTTCAAAATTTTAGCAAATTCTTCATATTTCATGGTTCCTTTGTCGCCTTCCCCTTGTCTGCGAACAGAAACTTCACCATTTTCAGCTTCTTTTTCACCTACAATCAGCATATAAGGAATGCGTTTCATTTCATTGTCACGGATCTTACGCCCGATCTTTTCGTTGCGGTCGTCCACAATAGCGCGAATCTCATGCATTTTCAGATACATCTTCACCTGTTCCGCATACTCATTGAACTTCTCACTGATCGGCAGGATAGCCACCTGATCCGGAGTCAGCCACAACGGGAACTTACCGGCAGTGTGTTCGATCAGTACGGCAACAAAGCGTTCCATTGATCCGAACGGTGCGCGGTGAATCATTACCGGACGGTGTTTCTGGTTGTCAGATCCCATGTATTCCAGTTCAAAACGTTCCGGTAAGTTATAGTCTACCTGAATCGTTCCCAGCTGCCAACGGCGACCGATAGCATCTTTTACCATAAAGTCGAGCTTAGGACCATAGAAAGCGGCTTCACCGTACTCAATCTTCGCCGGCAGACCTTTTTCCTCACAAGCTTCGATAATAGCCTGTTCAGCTTTCTCCCAGTTGTCGTCGCTACCGATATATTTTTCACGGTTCACTTTATCACGGAGTGATATCTGAGCCTCGAAGTTCTGGAAATTCATTGAACGGAACACGATAGAAATGATATCCATCACACGGAGGAACTCATCTTTCACCTGATCCGGACGGCAGAAAATATGCGCGTCATCCTGAGTAAAGCTGCGTACACGAGTTAAACCGTGAAGCTCACCACTTTGTTCATAGCGGCATACCGTACCGAATTCTGCGATACGCAACGGAAGATCCTTGTACGAACGCGGGAAATTCTTGTATATCTCGCAGTGATGCGGACAGTTCATGGGTTTCAGGAAGTACTCCTCTCCTTCTTCCGGAGTATGAATCGGTTGGAAAGCATCCTTACCATATTTTGCATAGTGGCCGGAAGTTACATACAACAGCTTGTTGCCGATTGGCGGAGTAATTACTTCCTGGTAGTCATAGCGTGTCTGGATACGACGCAGGAATTCCTGCAGGCGCAGACGCAGCGCAGTACCTTTCGGCAACCACATCGGAAGTCCCTTACCTACCGTTTCGGAGAACATAAACAGTTGCATTTCCTTACCGATCTTACGGTGGTCACGCTTCTTGGCTTCTTCCAGTAATACCAGATATTCATCCAGCATTTTCTTTTTCGGGAATGTAATACCATAGATACGGGTCAGCATCTTACGGTCTTCGTGACCGCGCCAGTAAGCACCGGCTACTGTTGTCAGCTTGATAGCCTTGATCGGCGCAGTCGTCATCAAGTGAGGACCACGGCAAAGGTCAGTAAATGCACCCTGAGTGTAAGTGGTAATATGTCCGTCTTCCAGTTCGGAGATCAACTCACATTTATACGTTTCGCCACGGTCGCCGAACATTTTCAGAGCGTCCGTCTTCGAAATGCTTTCTCTGACTACCGCTTCTTTCTTTGCCGACAATTCAAGCATCTTCGCCTCGATAGCAGGCAGGTCACTTTCTTTAATCACGGCTTCTCCCGGGTCTACATCATAGTAGAAACCGTTTTCGATAGCCGGTCCGATACCAAACTGGATACCCGGATAAAGTTCCTGCAAAGCTTCAGCCAGCAAGTGAGCGCTTGTGTGCCAAAATGCATGTTTACCTTCCTCATCATCCCATTTATAAAGTACGAAATCAGCATCTTCATTAATAGGACGTCCTAAATCATAAGTCTCGCCGTTCACACCACATGCCAGCACATCCTGTGCCAAACGTGAACTGATACTTTCTGCAATCTGTAAACCGTTCACTCCTTCGTTATACTCACGAACGGAGCCATCGGGAAATGTTATCTTTATCATAATATGATGATGTTATATTTTCATAATTAGCACGCAAAAGTAACGAAATCTTTTGAGTTTTCTATTTTTTATCAAAAAAATGTTATTCAGCCTGTTCTGTGAAACGTTTGATCACGTTGTAAGCAGAAACAACTCCCAGTTCGCCGGCTTTGCTCAAATCAGAGATTCCCGCCTTATTGTTACCCAAGAAAATATGCGTAAGCCCCCGGTTGAAATAAGCGTCTGCAAAGTCCGGAGCCAGCTGAATCGCCTTATCATAGTCGACAATCGCAGCCCGGTAATCCTTCAGCATAGCCGCTACATTGGCACGATTATAATAAGCGTAAACAAAGTCCGGAGCCAGCGTGATCACCTTGTCCAAGTCTTTTCTGACCACTTCATAATCCACCGCACTCACTTCCTTGGCAGCACCGCCACTCGGCAAGTCCGCTTCGGCAGCCTGTTCAGCCTTCTGATATTCCAGTTGCTTACAACGAATCAGCGAGCGCATGAAATAAGCCGGGAAGAAATCACCGTCCAGCAATATAGCCTGAGTCAGGTCGGCAACCGCACTGGAGAAGTCCTGCACCAGATAAAAATCAATGGCACGGGCAAAACGCTTCGGAGCACTTTTGTCATCGGCCACAATAGCCGAGGTGTGCGTGTCTATCAAGGCAAAATGGAATTTCACCTGTTCTTCTGTCAGCGGAGCTTCCATATTGGTGATACGGATACGCTTCGGCAGTACATTCGACAGATTCAAATCTTCGATAAACTTGTGGAAATTCACCGAACGCTTCACTTCACTCGATTTCTCATAATAAGTCAGAGCAAACATCGGCTCCAGTTTAATGTTCACATTCTTATCCTGTACCCGTCCGCGGTAATCACTTGTATAGCGCTGGTCAGCTTCAGAATCATCGGCAATCACAATCTTACGATAGTTGTTCATGTTCTTATCAGACTTCTTACGAGTTTTTCCTTCCTCGCCTTCGTCTCCATTCTCGCCGTTCTGATTCTCCTTGTCCTTATTCTGGGCAACGTCTTTGTCCGCTACTCCATTCTGCTTGTCAAGCTGCGCCTTCAGCAGTTTAAAGTCATCCTGTTCCGCCCCCTTCTTGTCGCCGATCTTCTTGCGGGCTTCCGCACGATGATAATATCCTGCGAGGAAGTTCGGATACTGGTCGATAACTGTCGTATAGTCCTTGATAGCCCCACGGTAATCTCCCGTCTGTGCACGAAGCAACGCACGGTTGAAGATAGCCATCATATTATCCGGTTCCATCTGGATCACAAAATCGAAGTCTTCGATGGCACGGTTATCATCCCCGACACGGGCACGGAGCAAACCACGGTTATAATGTCCGATAAAGTTGTTCGGATCAATATCCAAAGCCAGATCATAATCGCTCATGGCCCCTCTCAGATTATTCTGATGAAATCTGGCCAAAGCACGATTAATATAATTTCCCGCATTCTTCGCGCTCAGATGAATCGCACGGTCCAGATCCGCTTCCGCCTCTGCATAGTTCGCCTGCTGCAAGCGGACGATAGCTCTTGCCGACCAGGCATCCGGATCATACTTATCCAGTTCGAGAGCCGTATTAAAGTCCTTCAATGCCGCAACCGTATCCTTCTGCTGCAAAGAGACCTCTCCCCTCATCAGATAAGCACGTGTATATCGCGGAGAAACCTTCAGCAAGCTTTCCAAATCCTCCTTTGCCGCATCGTAATCCTTTTTCTGAATATGAGATAAGGTCAGATTATGCCACAAAGTGATATTTTCGGGATCATAGTGCAATGCTTTCTGATAATCTTCGATCGCTCCGTCAAATTTATTCTGACGAATCCGCGCCAATCCACGAACCTGATATGCCCCTACAACAAACGGATTCCGCTTGATTGCTTCATTACAATCCGCTTCCGCTCCCTGGTAATCTTCCAGGTTCACCTTTGCCAGCGCCCTGAAAAAATAGGGCTCATACAAATAGGGCTTCGCGTTAATTACCTGGTTGAAATACTGGATAGATAGCACATAGTCCTCAAAATACAATGCATTGCGGGCGATAGTCATCACCCGCTCTGTATTAATCTGAGCACAAACCAGTGTGGGGAACAGCAATAAAACTGTTAGTATTCTTTTTATCATTGATATTTTATGCTTGTAAACGAAACAAAAATAATGCTTTTCGCTTACTTAACAGGGATATAAACGTTTTTTATCTTTATTTCACCTGTTTCATCTTATATGAACTACGTGCTTTTCCTTTCAGCATCGTATTTAATTTTCCTCTTATCATTTGTTTGCGTAGCGGAGAAAGGTGGTCGATAAACATCTTTCCGTCCAAATGGTCGAACTCATGCTGCATCACCCTTGCCAGATAGCCTTCCACCACCTCATCGTGCTCCACGAAGTTCTCGTCCATGTATTTCACACGGATCTTATCCCCTCTTTTCACAGCCTCATGAATACCGGGCAGACTCAGGCAGCCTTCTTCCATACTGACTTCTTCGCCACCTACTTCGATGATATGAGGATTGATATATGCTTTATTAAAATCCTTAAATTCCGGATAGTCCTCCGAAAGCGGATCTAAGGTAATTGTAACGACACGGATCGGCAGTCCGATCTGCGGAGCAGCCAGTCCCACGCCATCTGCATGCACCATTGTTTCAAACATATTTGCAATCAGCTCTTTCAGGTTCGGATACTCCGGGGTTATGTCCTCTGCCACCTTTCTCAGAACAGGCTGGCCATATACATAAATTGGTAAAATCATATTTTTATACTCTGCTAAAAAATTAAATTATTCTCTGTCTTATTATTAAAAACGTTTACTCTCCAAATATGTTTGCAGAATAATAGTCGCGCTTATCTCATCCACCAGTGCTTTATTCTGCCGGTCCTTCTTTTTCAGCCCCGCCTCCAGCATGGTGCGATGCGCGAGAACGGACGTAAAACGCTCGTCCACATATTCTACAGGAAGCTCCGGAAAGCGTTTCTTCAATGAACGGACAAAGGGTTCGATGTTCTTCATATTTTCCGACGCTTCATTATTCATCTGTTTGGGCAATCCTATGATGATCCGCTCTACCGGTTCCTTTGCCACGTACTCACCGATAAAATTCAAAAGTTCGTGTGTAGGCACCGTGGTCAGTCCGTTTGCAATCAGTTGCAACGTATCGCTTACGGCTATTCCCGTACGCTTCCTTCCATAATCTATAGCTACTATTCTGCTCATGGGGTACAAAAATACAAAAAAGACGCTTCCCGCGAAAGGAAACGTCTTTTTTATTCTATTATTTCAAATCTGGATTATTCTTCCACGATAGCAACACGGCTCAACTTAGCGTCGTCGTAGAACATATTGCCTACACCACCCTTGTAATCAACCTTCAGTTGAGAAGCAGGTACACCAAATTCGTTTACCATCAAGTCACGTACAGCTTCAGCTCTCTTCTTGCTCAACTTCATGTTGTATTCAGCAGAACCGGTACCCTTGTCAGCATATCCTGTAACAGTAAATGTCTTTTCCGGATTAGCCTTGATACCCTTAGCCATAGCTTCGATGTTCATGTATTCTCTCTTGCTGATGTTGCTCTTGCCAATGTTGAATACAACTACCAGACGCGGAACGAAGCCGCCTTCTTTCTTCACGATAACTTCCGGCTTCTTGTTGCGTGCTTCAACCAGGTCACGTTTCAGAGATTCGTTTTCACTCTTCAGAGAGTTCATTCTGTTTCTCATGTCGTCCAACTGGCTTTCCGGTACCATCGGTACAGTAGGAACAGCGTTGAATCCGCGTTTCTTGAATTTGTAAGTTACACCCACAGTTACACCGGCCATACCTTCTTTAGAAGTTCCGCCGAATGCATCCTTCATCAAAAGGCCACGCAATTCAAGGTTGATATCCCAAGCGTCCGATACACGGAAACGGTTGATCAAACCAGCGTTGATACCCAAGTTTTGCTGATGAGGTTCTGACCAGGAAAGAGCCACACCCGCACCTACATAAGGAATGAATGAGTAAAGACGGTCTTCGTTGTAACCGCAGAACATGTTAGAAAGGTTGAAAAGAACATCACCGTGGAAATTAGCCATGTTCCATTTCTGCTTGTAGTAGCCATTAGAGTAAGTACCACCCTTTGTATACAAGGTACTAGCGCTGGGAGCAGCTCCCTTAGCTTGAAGACCATTGTATGCTACACGCAATCCGATACCCGGAGTAAACCATTTACCTACGGCAATATCAAGTGCCGGAGCAATACGTTTTCCGAAATCCGCTTTACCGTCGTTGTCGCCAAAGTACATTTGACCACCAACGCCACCACTAATGAACCAATTGGCCCCAAAACGATTAGTTTCTACAGTGTAGGCTTTACCTTCTGTTTTTCCTTTTTCCTGAGCAGACAGGCACACAGAAGCCCCTACCATTAAAATAAACAATAAACCCTTTTTCATCTCAATTTATTTTAGTAAATAATATAATGCAGTTTGTGTTACGCTATAACAACAACTCTACAGGCTCTAAATCTTAAAACTAAAGAGATATAAATCTCCACCCTTTTTCTATAAATTTAGTGCAAATATAGATATTTATTGTAATACACGCAAAAAAACTCGTAAAAAAACATTTCCCCATGATATTTATATGAGATGATAAAAGTGTTAGATAGGCTACAGCCGTCTTAGCCAACATTTTTGAAAGAAAAACAAAAGCAAAAAAAATAACCAATGATATCGATTATCACTGGTTATCCTTCCTTTTTCCGTTACATTATCAATATACCAGTTTTACATTATCCACCCATAATGAATTTCCGGGTGAGCCGATGTAAGCTCCGCCGTGGCTGGCTGTAAACTGAATATACAGGTGAGTCGGTTCGTCATTTTCATCTCCCCATCCTACTTCATGGATAGGCACACTCTCACCTTTACTGTTGACTGTATAGTTCTCCGTCACCTGCAGACGCATCATATGAGGTTTATATTCGGGACGGCTGGTGATGTCTCCATACATAATTTCATACGTGGCATTATTCTTCCAGTCAGTAGAGTGATAGTAATAAGTCACCAACGTTCCGATGCGCTTGGCATAAACATTTCCGTCGGCATCTTCCCAGCGTTTCTGCAAAAATAAAATAGCAGCCGGATAATCCTTGCCCGCTACATCTGTAATTTTACTGAAACCGGTAGCACGGATACGGTTTTCCCTGCCGGACATCTTCACTTTATAGTCAAACTGGAGAGCGACCGGTTTCTTTGTAAACGGAATCCCGGTCTGCAGCATTTTCTGCGGGTTCTTGGTGCCCTTGATCGGTTCGTGCACAGATCCCGTAAAGATAGAGCCGGCGGCCAATACGGTAATATTGACAAGTCCCAATACCTTCACACTTTCCATACGTGTATCCAGACGCGCGCAGTAACCATCTCCCCGCTTTTCCGGGAAAACCGACGTATTCGTTTTGGTAATACCCGCTACTTTCGCCATCACGTTTGATGTCGCCCACGGCGAGCCACCCATATTCTTATACACCTGATCTCCCTTGACCACACTCGTCGGACCTATCGCATATACATTCTTCGTATTTCCCCCGATAATCCCCGACTCTTTTATCTGGCGGTCCACCCACTGGTCCATATCCCCGAAGGGGACCATTTCCACTTTAGGCTGCGCCATCAAAGGCAAGGAAGAAAAAAATGCAACGAAGCCTGTCAGAAACAGGCGATGAACCATTTTCTTAATCATCAATACTTATCCTTTCTTTTATAAATTATAATCCCATTGTTTCAAAGCAAAATCCCAGTTTTCTTCTACCAATCGAATTGTCCGGTCGTCATATTTATATTTATTCTTCTTGTATCCCTTCTTGCCGCCGACATATTTCGCGATATCTCCTTGTGCTTCGGCGAAGCCGGGGATAGAAAGTGACTGATAAATATTCTCCGTCATTCCCATCGCGTCCGCTTCGAAGTCTTCAAACTTCACTTCGATCAGGTTGCCTTCGGGAATGTATTTCTTATCCGATTCATACTTATGATACAGCTTTGCATAGATAGAAAGGATATTCTCCTCCAATTGTTCATTGCTGATATCTTCCAGTTTCAGGGGCTGGATGGTATTTGTAAAGAAACTGCGTGTAGATTCAAATACCGTATACGGGTTACGCATCAGGTAGATAAACTTGGCGTTCGGGAACATTTTCACCAGTTCTTTCACCCTGCCCGTATGAGGAGGGTTCTTGCTGAGAAATTGCGTACCCTTGGTGTTCCACAAGGAAATCTTGATCAATTTCGTGAATACCTCTTCAAATACTTTCAGTTCCTCGTCGCTGATATCATCAAACAGCAGATACTTGTCCGCATATTCCTGTTGATATTTAGGCAGGAACCAGAAGTTATAATAGGTATAAGGCATCATGTTCGACAAGGCAAACTCTTCCTCCTGAGGAAGATCCACAGCCAGTTCCATATTATCAGTCGGACGTTTGTCCGGCATCAGCCAGCTCATATTCTTCTTGAAGAAAGGCTGTCCCCACATCATCAGATGCGGGAATACGGTCTGGTAAGTCGTATTATAGCCAAAATGCTTATCGCAAGAAAATACGTTATGTACAAAAGTCGTTCCACTCCGCCAATGTCCCAGAATGAATACCGGATCATGTTCGAGCGGTTGATTTGCCAGCAACTTTTCGTAACGTCTATCCTGCAATGCGGCCAGCGGAGAAAGCAGGCGGCACACCGCTTTAGTCAACCGATATTTCCCTTTATAAGCAGCATCAATATCACGACCGGCAGTGATCGCCTTAAACGTTTTCCAGTCGGCACCTACCAACGTATTAATCGGAAGTTTATTAAATTCTAGTAATCCCATCGTTCTACATTTTATTTAATCACTTTTATGGAGAGTCCCTGGCGTTCCAGTTCCTTCACGGCTTTTTCTATGGCAGCGTGATGTTCCGGGGCGATGTCCAGTTTCGACAGATCCAGTACGGGGATATCGTCTGTGGCGGCCATATCTTTCATTTCTACCCGGTCGATAATCATACCTACGGCAGAAGTATTGTTCGTAATCGGATCGATCAGAATAAACGAACCGCAAGATTTATTTTTCTGATAAGGATCAAAGAAAAGCTCCTTGGCAGTAGTCAGCACAACGCGGGCGATCTGATTGAGTTGCAATGGCAAATTGTCCTTTGTCAGTTGTCCATTGTCAATGGAAAGATGCTCCATCGTGTTGACATCCACTTTGTATTTGATCGCGTCGATACGGGTACGGCTTAAGTTGGTCGTCTGCTTGATAAAGAAGGATTTATTGATATCCATCGGTTCTTCATCCATCCATACCATCATTGCTTCAAAGTTACGGTCGATCACCGGCAGGTTATCCGGGTGCACCAGCATTTCACCGCGGGAGACGTCGATCTCGTCCTCCAGTGTCAGCGTAACCGACTGCGGCGGGAAAGCATACTCCAGTTCGCCGTCATACGTCACGATGCTCTTCACTTTGGAAGTCTTTCCGGAAGGCAGTGCCATGACTGTATCTCCTTTGCGTACGATACCCGATGCTACTTTACCACAGAAGCCGCGGAAATCAAGATTCGGGCGCAGCACATACTGTACGGGAAAACGGAAATCCGTGAAGTTATGGTCATTATCGATCTGTACTGTTTCGAGGAAGTCCAGCAAAGAGATTCCTTTATACCACGGCGTACGTTCGGACTTGTCTACTACGTTATCTCCGTCCAGTGCAGAAAGAGGAATACAGTTCACATCCGGAATACCCAATGGTTCTACAAACTTCTTGTATTCCGCTACGATTTCATTGAACCGTTCTTCAGAAAAGTCCACCAGGTCCATCTTATTGACAGCCAGCACCACATGTTTAATGCCCAGCAAAGATACCAGAAAAGTATGGCGACGTGTCTGAGTGATGACACCGGTGCGGGCATCTACCAGAATAATTGCCAGATTGGCCGTAGAGCCACCGGTAATCATATTACGTGTATACTGTTCGTGTCCCGGAGTATCCGCAATGATAAATTTACGGCCATTGGTAGAGAAGTAACGGTAAGCCACGTCAATCGTGATTCCCTGTTCACGCTCCGCTTTCAAGCCATCGAGCAACAAAGCATAGTCTATATGTTCGCCTGCATTCCCTACGCGCTTACTGTCACGTTCCAATGCATCCAGCTGATCTTCGTACAGTTTCTTACTGTCGAACAACAGACGTCCGATCAAAGTCGATTTTCCGTCATCTACCGAACCGGCGGTCAACAGTCTCAGCAAGTCCTTCTGTTCATCTTTGTCCAGAAAAGCCTTTATATCCAGCTTATTATCCATTTCCATTTTTAGTCTCTGATTTTTAATTGCTTAAAAGTACCCTTCACGTTTCTTCTGCTCCATACTTCCTTCCTGATCGAAGTCGATCACACGGGTAGTACGCTCGCTCTTGGTAGTTGTCATCATCTCTTCCACGATCTCTTCAATGGTAGCCGCACTGCTCTCTACCGCGCCTGTCAACGGCCAGCAGCCCAATGTACGGAAACGCACCATCTTCATCTCGATCTGGTCACGGTATTTTTCCGGCAGACGTTCATCATCCGCCATAATGATATTACCATCCAGATTGATCACAGGACGCTCTTTAGCATAATATAGCGGAACAATCGGGATATTCTCCAGGCGAATATATTGCCAGATATCCAGTTCCGTCCAGTTACTGATCGGGAACACACGGATACTTTCTCCCTTGTGCACACGGGCGTTGTAGATATCCCACAATTCAGGACGCTGATTTTTCGGGTCCCACTGGTGGAATTTATCACGGAAAGAGAAGATACGTTCCTTGGCACGCGATTTCTCTTCGTCACGACGAGCGCCGCCGAATGCAGCGTCAAATTTATATTTGTCCAGCGCATGCAGCAATGCCTGCGTCTTCATCAGGTCCGTATGTACCTTGCTTCCATGCGTGAAAGGTCCTACCCCTGCATGAAACGCTTCCATATTACTTTCCACAATCAGGTTCCAGCCATATTTTTTGGCATATTCGTCGCGGAACTGGATCATTTCCTTAAACTTCCACTTCGAATCGATATGCATCAACGGGAAGGGAACTTTTCCCGGATAAAACGCTTTTTCAGCCAAGCGCACCATCACCGAAGAATCTTTTCCGATGCTGTACAGCATCACCGGATTCTCAAATTCCGCCGCCACCTCGCGGATGATATGAATTGACTCGGCTTCGAGTTCTTTCAAATGGCTCAGTTTATATTCTTCCATCTTTTTTGAAATTTCTTCATTTATTTCTTTTCTATTTTCGGCAACACCATCTCCAACAGACGATTGACCGACTCTTCCAGACTCAGCTTCGAAGTATCCAATGACAACGCCGGATGTTCGGGCACTTCAAACGGTGCAGAAATTCCGGTGAAATTCTGAATTTCCCCTCTGCGTGCCTTGGCATACAGCCCTTTCACATCCCGCTTTTCGCATTCTTCCAGCGGAGTACTTACGAAAACTTCCAGAAAATCATCCTTTCCGATAATATTCGCCGCCATTTCACGGATATCATTATTAGGGCTGATAAATGCCGCAATCGTAATGATACCGCTGTCCAGAAACAGTTTGGAGACTTCGGCGATACGACGGATGTTCTCCACACGGTCGGTTTCGGAGAAGCCCAGATTGTTATTGATACCGCTGCGGATATTGTCGCCGTCCAGAATACGGCAAAGCAATCCGCGCTTATGGAGCTCGCGCTCCAATGCAATCGCAATCGTGCTTTTTCCCGATCCGCTCAGACCTGTAAACCAGATCATCACGCTGTGCTGTCCCAGAAGTTCTTCTTTGTCCTTCCGCGTCATCATGCGGTCAAAGATCGGATATATATGATTCTTTTCTTCCATTTATAAATTATGTTTATTTAAAAGTTCCAGATCAACGGGATCAGGATAACAGAGATTAAGAAAGTGATAATATTGAGCGGCAGACCGATACGGACAAAATCCGTAAACTTGTAGTTGCCGATACCCTGCACAATCAAATTCGTCTGATAACCGATCGGTGTGGAAAAGCTGGCAGAGGCAGCCATACAGATCACGACGAAGAAAGGAGTCGGACTTACGCCCAACTGTGCCGAGATAGACAGTGCCAAGGGGAATGCCAGAGCCGCTGCCGCATTGTTCGTGATCAGTTCCGTAAATAAATTCGTGATGACAAACAATATAGCAAGTAATACATGCGGTCCGTAATCGTCACTCAAACCGATGATAAATCCTGCCACACAATCGGCCACACCGGAGTTCACCATAGCCTTACTGATGGCAAACGCGCAGGCAATCGTAATCAGAATATCCCACGAAATATATTTGGTATATTTACGGGCGGGGAAAATATTGGTCCACGCCATGATAATAGTAGTAATGCAGACAAAGAAAAACATATCCAGCTTGATATCGGGAAACATCTCTTTGGTTGCCGGCAGTTCGCCCACCGTAGCACCGACAATCATCAATACCAGCAAGATCAGCGCCAGCCAGCGCTTCTTCTTTCCCGAAGTATCCGGATCATTGCCGTTGGTAAGCAGCACGAATACCGAAGATTCTCCCCAAGTCGGGATAAACGTATCATCCGCCATCACCACAAGCGTATCACCCTCACGGAGCACTACATCCTCCAGATGATCGACATAGCGCTGACCGTTACGTGTTTTGATCTCTTTCACTTCCGCACCATAGTGACGCTGGAAATTGAAATCACTCAGTTTCTTGTTGATACCGGGGAAACGGGCTCCCAATACAGCTTCTACACGATGCAGCTTCTCTCCTTCCTCCACTTCTTCATCGGGCACAGCCGTATCCGGACGTGCATCGGGCAAGAGCCGTTTGGAGAAAATGAAAAGATATATGATACCGGCAATGGCAATGAAGATGCCGACCTTTCCCAGTTCGAACATGGTGAAGCCTTCATAGCCGGCTTCCAGAATCATGCCGTGCACAACCAGATTGGTAGAAGTACCGATCAGCGTACAGATACCACCCAGAATGGTCACATAAGAAAGGGGAATCAGGAACTTGGTGGCCGGAAGCTTTACCGATTTCGCCCAATGCTTGATGATCGGGGCAAAGATGACTACAACCGGAGTATTATTCAGAAAAGCAGAAATGAATGCTACCGAAGGCAGAATACGCAACTGTGCCTTAAACACCGTCGTTTTTCCCTGCGGAAGCAGTTTTTTGATCACCTGCCCCAATGTACCCGACTGACGGATACCCTCACTTACCAGGAACAACAGGGCAACGGTAATCATCCCTTTATTACTGAAGCCTTCGAGCATTTCTTTCGGAGTCAGAATGCCGGCACACAGGAATAAAACCACTACCGAAAAGAGCACCATGCCCGGCCGCATCTTATCTGCGATCAGGGCAGCCATCATTCCTAATAAGGATAATAGTACAAATACAATTTCGAATGTCATATAAACATTAATTAGTGTTCTCTTTTTGCTTCAACAATAAACCACGGATTCAGCAGATCCTCTTTGTTGTATCGCAAAGGTTCCTCTTTTCCAGCCTGATACACTTCCATTCCCGCGGCACGGGCTATCGCATGTCCGGCAGCCGTATCCCACTCCATCGTCGGAGCAAAACGCGGATAGACATCCGCCTTTCCTTCGGCAACCAGGCAGATTTTAATAGAACTTCCGCTCGATATCAGTTCCACACTGCCGTGTTTCTTTTTTAAGTCTGCAATATATGTTTCTGTTTCAGGCGTCAGGTGCGAACGGGAAGCGACAGCAATAAAATGGTCGCGCGCATCCGCCAATGGCATCCGTTCCGATTTCCCAATCATCTGCTGCAGGGTCACTCCCCCGTCTTCCAGACCGACAATGCCGGAACACTTATAGGCACCTGTCCCTTCCACTGCAAAATAAAGTTCTTTTTTTACGGGCACGTAAATAACACCCATTACAGGTACAGCGTTCTGCACCAAAGCTATATTTACCGTAAATTCTCCGTTACGCTTGATGAACTCCTTCGTTCCGTCCAGCGGGTCTACAATCCATAAAGTATCCCAATCACGCCGCACCGCATAGTCCATATGCTTTCCTTCTTCACTAAGAACCGGAAAAGGAGTTTCATTCAAAATGGCAACAATCGCCTCATGGGCTTTTCTGTCTGCTATCGTTAAGGGAGAGTTATCCGCCTTCCTCTCTATTTCAAAATCCGACTTCGGATCTTCATAGATAGAAAGGATTTTTTCACCTGCTTTCAACGCTGCATCGATAGCAGCCATTACATATTTCTGTTCCATTCAATTTCATTATTAAAACCTCTTTTACACTAAGGCAATAAATCCTCCAAGGTAAGAGTTGACAAAAGTAAAAACTTTCTTTGCTATAAAAGTTTCCCACCTGCTATTTATAACTTCTTTTAGTAGAATGATAAAAATTTCTAAAAAACGAATTTACATTGTGCAACAAAAAAGCAGTAACTTCCCAGTTACCGCCTTCTTATTTCGGGAAAATAATTCATTCATCCCGATATATATTACCAAAAAGAAATCAATAAATGCGATACAGCAACCAAGCTCCCTGGAAGTCTGTGCGACTCGGGTATTTAGCCTTGAATGCATTACGTGCATCGATAGCAGCCGCTTTATCAGCGAATGAGCTTACAATCACACGGTACATTGCTTTTTCTGCATTGAACGCAATTGTAGCGTTGTAACCCTGACCGTCCAACCAGTCTTTCAAGCCTTCCGCATTTGCCTTCACGCCAAAGCTGCCCACTACTACGCTGTAATCTTTCAGTCCGTCCGTTCCGGAAACAACTGTAACCTTTTCCTGACGAACGCCGGTTGTATCTGTAGCCTTAGGTGTTGTCACAGGAGCTGCAACTACTGGAGTCACTTCTACCGGAGCTTCCACCTGCGGTTCTGCCAATTCTTGCTGTTTTGCTTTCTCGTAAGCTTTTTTATAGGCGCTCTCACTGGATTTACAAGATGCAAACGCAAGCACCATGCATACTCCCATTCCTAATACGACCAATTTTTTCATATCCAATACTCTGTATTTAATTAATAATTCAATAATCTTGTTCGTTCACATTTAGTTTTCGGGCAACAAAATAATAGAAATTTTATCATCCGGCAAAGAAATCCGGCGAAAAAACGTCTATTCTGCCTTCTTCTTATAAGAAATAGTGCCTGTTGCCTGATAAGTTGGCATCAAAAGCACCTCTGCAATCTGAATATGCGCGGGAGCCGAAGCTGCATAATACACCGTTTCGGCCACATCGTCTCCGGTCAGCGGACGTATCCCTTTGTAAAAATTGTCAGCCGCCTGCTTGTCGCCACGATAACGTACTACTGTAAAGTTTGTTTCTACCATGCCCGGTTTGATATTCGTCACCCGCAGCGGAGTATCCACCAAGTCTATCCGGAGTCCGTCCGAAAGTGCCTTCACGGCAGCTTTGGTAGCACAGTAAACACTGCCTCCGGGATAAGCGGCATCTCCGGCGATAGAACCTATATTAATAATGTGTCCGCGTCCGCGCTCCACCATGCCGGGAACAACCAGGCGCGTCATGGCCAGCAGACCTCTTATATTCGTATCGATCATGATATCCCATTCATCCAGACTGCCTTCGAACTCCTTGTCTACTCCGATCACCAGTCCGGCATTGTTCACCAATACATCGATCGATTTCCATTCTTCCGGCAATGCTTCCAATGCGGCAGCAGCCTGTTTCCGGTCGCGGACGTCAAAAGGCAGCACACAGACCTGTACTCCATATGCCTTTTCCAGCTCCTCCTTCAGTTCTTCCAGCTTCGAAACGGTGCGGGCATTCAAAATCAGGTTCCATCCTTCCTTCGCAAATTTGCGCGCGCATCCCTGCCCTATTCCGCTGCTTGCTCCGGTTATAAAAACAATCTTTGCTTTCATTATGTTCTGAATTACAATATTGAGTGACAAAAGTACGCCTTAAGTCCCATTTGTTAGTCCAAAAGTCTAGTTAAATAAGATTAAACCATAAAAGAAATCAAGAATGATAAAAAGAGAGTACTTTTTTCTTGCTTTTGCGAACAACCTTTTAAGAAAAATGTTATATTTGTTGTATCATAATCATTTTAAACAGTATAAATTATGAAAGGATTAAATGTATTAGCAGCTTTTTTGGGTGGTGCAGCCGTAGGCGCAGCCCTTGGTATTTTGTTTGCTCCTGAAAAGGGAGAAGATACCCGTCACAAGATCGCAGAAATTCTTCGTAAAAAAGGAATCAAGCTGAATCGCAACGAGATGGATAATCTCGTTGATGAAATTGCAGCTGAAATTAAAGGAGAAATAGGAGAATAAGTAAGTAAAGGACTAAAACAGAGCGACCATGTTTGCAGACGATAAGAGTATTGAGAACTTTCAACAGTTGTTTTTTGAGTTCAAAAAGTATCTGGAACTTCAGAAGGAATACACCAAATTAGAATTGACGGAGAAGTTAACCATACTTCTTTCTACGTTGATCATGATTGTAGTACTTATTATCCTCGGCATGGTGGCCCTGTTTTATCTGTTATTTGCTCTGGCCTATGTACTGGAGCCTTTAGTAGGCGGACTCATGGTAAGTTTCGCCATTATAGCCGGTATCAATGTCCTGATTATGGCTTTAGTCATTATTTTCCGCAAGCAGCTTATCATCTCTCCCATGGTAAACTTCCTCGCCAACTTATTTTTAAACGATTCAAAATAATTTAAGTTATGAGTGCGCAAACACCTGCCAAAATTACATTAGAAGAGATTACTCAACGCAAAAAGAAGCTCTTGAACGAGATTCATGCCCAGAAACGAGCCATGACAGCTACCACCCGTGAGATATTCGCTCCGCTTGCGCCCGCCACCAATAAGGCGGATTCGCTCATGCGTTCGTTCAATACCGGTATGGCTATCTTTGACGGAGTAGTGATGGGCATCAAGATCATGAAGAAAATACGCGCCTACTTCCGGAAGCTGAGATAACATTCAGGGTAAGACAATCCAATCAGCCTCTTACCCCGTCCCATTTCATTACCACCATCCACTCTGCCGGCTGACTGTTTCCATAAGGCCGGTGAGGAACTGTACCAATCACCAAGTCACAATGGGCTGTCAATACCGTTTTCAGTTCCTTCAACAATACATTCAACAGAATTTCCAGATGTATCTCATCCATGATACAGTTCATCACGCGCACATATTGATAGAGGTGTAAGTCTTTCCCTTGCCGCATGGCACACACATCCCTTCTGGAAACATGTATTTCCGTCTCCAGAAAAGAGATGGATACTGACGGATCGACATTCATTAAACTCACTACCATATTTCCCAAAAACTCATAAGGTCCATGATTGTTTTCTTTTGTCATGTTTGCTCTTTGTTTAAATATTTATAAAAAATAGATTTATATTTGGTTATTCAACCTGTTTCAACCTATGAAACCGCCTCCAAATCCGTATTCTTTACCTTTGCACCCGTTATCCCGATAGCGGGTGCAAAAGTAATTCTAAAACTTCAAAATCAAATGAAAGTACTCGAAGAAATTAAAGTTTCCGTTTACGAAAACGTGTATTCCAAAAAACCAAAAGTCATGTCTTTTCTCGAAGTCATCTTTATGTGTATCCATCCGGTTTATGCCTCCATCATTCAGGCGATCCGGCGGTATCATCAGGAGGGAGACCATGAAGCGGCACAAAAAATAAAAAGCCAGCTCCCCTGCTTCACCCCTGCCGGCACTTTCGACGGAGCGCATGCCATCCGAAATTTCCGGCTGCCCAGTCACATTATCGGGCTCGACTACGACCACGTTCCCAACCGGCTGGAGATCATCCGTCTTTGCGCTGCCGACCCTCATACCGTAGCTGCTCTGGAAAGCCCTACGGACGGCGTGAAAATCTTCGCCTATGTGGAAGGCATCGAAGGCCGTCACCGGGAAGGGCAGCTACTGGTCAGCCGTTACTACGACCAGCTGACCGGCCTTACCAGCGATCCCGCCTGTAAAGACGAAAGCCGCCTGTGTTATTTCACCTATTCACCGGACGGATACGTAGCCAGTCTTTATCAGTCATTCGTTCTGGAAGCGGCTGTGGAAACACAACCGTTCCAGCCGACAGCAGAAAACCTCCCCTCTCCTCCGCTACCGGCAAAAACAAGCGAAACTTCAGAGAACTTCTCGGAAGAGGAAGTCAGCTTGTTCCTTTCGTCCTACATTTTCTTAAATCCATTGACTGCCGGGCAACGACACACCAATCTGTTTAAACTCGCCTGCGAAGCTTGCCGGAGAAGGTATTCGCAAGAAAGCATATTACGCGGGATTACGGTTTATTTTGAGCACTCCGACTTTCCCGCTCAGGAAATCAGGAGCATCCTACAATCTGGTTACCAAAAAGTTACCTCTGCCCCACATGTCTCCGCCTCTCCGCTTTGCTCTTCTCTTCATAAGGACAAAATGACAAAAGTGACATATAGCCCATCCGAAAACATCTATGAAGCAGATGAAGCATATTGGCAAGGCGAAGAATTCAGAAAAGAAACGCCCTGTTTTCCCAAAAGCGTGTACAAATATCTGCCCGATCTGCTGAACGAATGTATCCTCGAAGAGGAAGGTGATCGTGAACAGGATCTTTCCTTTCTCTCCAACCTCACCGCATTGAGTTCCGTACTGCCCGGCACATTCGGCATCTATAATCACAAAAAGTATTCTCCCCATTTCTACAGTTTCGGCATTGCCCCCGCCGGGAGCAACAAGAGCATTGCGCAAACAGGACGTTATCTGCTGGAAGAGGTCCACGACTGGATACTTTCCAATAGCGAACTTCAGCAGAAAATTTATAACCATAAGTACACCCAATGGAAACTGGACTGTACTTATAAGAAAAAGGCACATGAAGAGTGTCCCGAAGAGCCGGAAAAACCGGCTTACAAAATGCTTTTTCTCCCTGCCACTACCAGCTACAGCCGTATGCAGATCCAAATGCGGGACAACGGTCCGCAAGGAAGCATCATATTCGATACCGAGGCGCAGACGCTGGCTACAGCCAATCATCTGGATTGCGGTAACTTTGACGATATGCTCCGCAAGACATTCGAGCATGAGAATATCGATTCCGCTTTCAAGATCAATGGCTTAACCCCCATTTATATCCGTTTTCCCATGCTTGCCATGTTCCTCACCGGCACCCCGAGTCAGATGGCTTCACTGATAGAGACTTCGGAAAAAGGACTTCCGAGCCGTATCATGCTCTACACTTTCCGCAGCATTCCGAAGTGGAAGCCCATGGGAGATGACAGTATCTCGCTCGAAGAGTCTTTCAAGCCGCTTGCCCATCGTGTTTTCGAACTTTATCATTTCTGTGAGAATCATCCTGTATTGTTTCACTTCAGCCGTTCTCAATGGGATTATCTGAATCATACGTTTTCCAAGCTGCTTGCCGAAGTGGTTCTGGAAGGTAACGATGACCTTCAGGCCGTAGTCAAGCGGTATGCCTGTCTTGTGATGCGCATCAGCATGATCCAGGCACGCATCCGCCAGTTCGAGGCGAATGATGGCGCACCGGATATCTATTGTAAGGATGTAGATTTCGAGCGCTCTCTCCAGATCGTTCTCTGCTGTTATGAACATAGCAGGCTATTATTGTCTTCCATGCCGTCTCCCCAGTTCCATCCGTTGAAAGATCCGAACAGTACACGAAAGTTCATCGGCGAGTTGCCGGAAACGTTCACTACCGAAGAAGCAATACAGATTGGCGTAAAATACGATTTCAGCCGCCGCAAGATCAGCAGACTGTTGAAATCGCTCATTGACGTCAAAATCAATAAGATATCTCATGGGAAGTATCAGAAGATCTCATAAAATAGTCCTATCTGTCCTTTTGGTCCTTTTGTCCTTTTGAAGACTCCCTGAAAACATTGGGAAGTTTGAAAAAAACTTCTCAATGATCGGATGCAAACATTGGGAAGATTCAATACAATCTTCCCAATGTTTTTTCCTTTTATCAGTGCGTCTGTGTGCGTCACTGCACATCACGAGCACTTGCTCATGTAGTATCTTTGCTAAGTAATCGGTTACAGGTATTAAGTATTAAGTAATAAGTATTAAAAATTATGGCACAGAATTATGTTGTTATGGCTCGCAAGAACCTGTTGAAACCTAGTGAAGCACCCAAGTATTATGCAGTGGCACGCAGCGGACGCAAAGTTACCGTTAAGGAAGTCTGCAAGCGTATTACGGAACGTTCCTCGTACTCCAAAGGAGAGCTGGAAGGCTGTATCGGTGAGTTTCTGCTCGAAATCGTCAATGTACTGGATGAAGGGAATATCGTTCAGATGGGCGATCTGGGGAATTTCCGCATGAGTCTCAAGACGGCAACGGCTACCGCAACGGAGAAGGAATTCAAAGCATCGTGTATCGAGAAAGGTAAAGTGCTTTTCTATCCGGGAAGTGATCTCCGCAAGTTGTGTAAAACGCTGGACTTCGCACTGTATAAGAGTGACGGCAAAACTGATTCGGGAGACGAACCGCTGCCGGACGATGGAAAAGGCGGAAATACAGATGGCTCAGGTGACGACGAAGAAGCACCGGACCCGACCGTTTAATTGATTAATCATTAAAATTTAAATCGTATGAAAAAACAAGTTTGGAAGAATATTCTTCAGTTCATTGTGACAATTGCAACGTCTATCATTTCTGCTCTCGGAGTAACGTCCTGTGCGGCTCATCTGTAATACATCCGTATGGAAAGTTCTAAAGATGAGTATCTCCCCAGAGAGATTAAGTTGTTGGTGATTCATTGCAGCGCTACGCGCTGCAATGTTCGCTTCAGTGTAGAACAGCTTCGCGAATGTCATTTGCAACGGGGCTTTCTTGATATCGGTTACCATTTTTATATTACCCGTGACGGAGTTCTTCACCATTGCCGTCCCATCTCTGAGATGGGTGCTCATGTGCGTGGATTCAACAGGCATAGTATCGGAATCTGCTATGAAGGCGGACTGAATGAAGATGGCAAACCGGCGGATACAAGAACTGCCGCGCAGCGTTTTGCCCTGATCGATCTGCTGACGATTCTCAGGCATCAGTATCCGGAGGCGCAGATAGCGGGACATTATCAGCTTAGTGCCTCGATTCATAAAGCATGTCCTTGCTTTGATCCGAGAAAGGAATATTCAGAGTTATAAAAAAACTGCGGGAGATAGCGAAAGTGCTGCCTCCCGTAGTCATTGTGATGAATAATAAAAGGATTTTGAGATTATAAATCTCCCGGCTTACCCAAATAGTAAGTAATCAACCTTACTTCCCGCACAGAAAAAGCTTTCGTTTTCGGATGAAAATCCGTAGAAAGTATCTCATCCATTAATGGCTGACATCTACGCATCCAACGACGAAGTTTATTTACTGAAGCGCGAACTGTTATATCAGGAAAATACATTTGGGCTAAGTCTTGTTTATTGTAGCATTTCACTACAAAATCTGGTTGATTCATTGTATCTTTATGCTTGGTTTATAAGCTATAAAGATACAAAATAAATCATCCTTTTTCAACGTTTTTTTCATATTTATTTCAAAATTACTAGTCTTTTCTTTCACTTTTGGTCTGACCATATCCATAGCCGTAACCATAGCGTTTGCCATAGCCGTAGTGCTTACCATACTTGCCGTAGCCGTAGTAATAACCGTATTTTCTCTTTTTCAAGTCCACACCGTTGATTACGGTACAAAGATTAGGAAGCTTCTTCTCAATAGACAACTCATTGATCAATGTATATTCGGCTTTATGAGTATAGTCGGCACGGCATACGTAGACGGACAAGTCAGCTACACGGCCTATCAATAAGGTATCGGTTACCATACCGATAGGGGCAGTATCCATTATTACATAGTCGAAGTGCTTCTTCAAGGTTTCTATGGCCTTGTCCAGTCCGTTACGAGCCAGCAGTTCGGTCGGATTAGGAGGAACAGTGCCACCCAAAAGGATATATAGGTTCTTATTGATATCCGAAGGCTGTACCAGTTCCATCAAATCCGTTTCAGGATTGGAAAGATATTGGGTAATACCTTTTTCCCTGTTCGAAAGCTGGAATACCTTATTAAGTCCCGGCTTACGAATATCAAGACCGACAATCACCACTTTCTTTCCCAAAAGAGAAAGACTGATAGCCAGGTTTGCCGAAACAAACGATTTTCCTTCTCCACTAACGGTCGAGGTCACAAGGATAACCTTCTGGTCATTATTGAGCATAAACTGAAGATTGGTTCGAACATTACGGAAAACCTCACTCATCAGATTGTTCTTATTCTCAAATACCGCAATAGAACCATTTTTATCATTCTTTTCGTCTGTCAATGGAATATCACCGACAACAGGGACAGTCGTTAGTTTCTCTACATCGGCACGACCTTCAATTTTAAATTTCGTCAGGTCAATCAGGTAGATGATGCCAACAGGGATTCCAATACCTAACATCAATGCAATCAAATAAATCATTTTGCCTTTAGGAGATACCGGAGTATCGTCAGCTATTGCTTCATCGATAATTTTTGCATTATTCGCTGTAGCAGCTAGTGCGATCGCATTCTCTTCGCGTTTCTGTAACAACATCAGATACAATCCTGCTTTAATCTCTTGCTGGCGGGCAATACTTACATAAGCCCGTTCCTGCCCCGGAGCATTACTGATACGACGAGAGTAGCGACTTGCTTCACGGTCAAGGTTGGATTTAGTGATCATCAACCCTTGCAAAGTTCCTTCAAGGGT
Source organism: Bacteroides faecis (assembly GCF_020091505.1). Taxonomy (NCBI): domain Bacteria; kingdom Pseudomonadati; phylum Bacteroidota; class Bacteroidia; order Bacteroidales; family Bacteroidaceae; genus Bacteroides; species Bacteroides faecis. Next base: position 4,772,054 of record NZ_CP081916.1, read on the forward strand.
AGCCTGTACATTGGCTTTCATAGCACGGATGCTCGTATCCAGATTCACAATAGCAGGATTATTCTCCGTTGATGTACGTAACAGGCGTTTACGTTCTACCAACATTTCATTATAGCGTTCAATCGCACCAATCAAAGCGGCATCCTGTAAACCCACATTACTCGGCAATACTTCGTATTCATTGCCTCTCAGATACTTGCGCAAGTCATTCACCAAACTGATTTGAGTACGGTTCTCCACACTTTTCTTTTCATATTCAGCATTACCAGCCAAGGCGATCTGAGCTTCACTCGACAAATCCGTTATACCAGCATCACGCTTGAAAGTTTCTAAATCTGCTTCTGTACTTCCCAATTCTTTTGAAATAATACTAATACGTTCATCAATAAACTCAGCTGTTTTCTGAGCAATTTCATTTTTATCATTATTCGTATTGCGGTTATACATTTCAAGCAACTGGTTGATAAAATCCTGCCCACGCTGCAAACTGGAATTTTTTAATGAAATCACAGCCACAGAAGTAGTTTTAGAAGTAGGTGCAATAGACAGACTGTTACAATATCCTTTTGCCACTCTCATCGGTTTGTTGATAGTCGCAGTTATATGACGTACATTCTTCTCCATCCGAGGAACTTTCGTCCCATCCTGCAAAGCTACCGAATCAACTTCCTGAAAGAAAGCCAACGTACCCTCATCAGTCGGGAAGATAGCAGGCAATTTTTCAAAGTGCTTCTGATATCCTTTCTCACCTACAGTCACGTTCACATCCATACTACCTTTAGGCTGTAAGGTCATTTCCACTACCATCGGAGAGCTTAGTTTCTCAGCCTCCTGAGGTGTCAAACTCACCTGCACCGGAGACGTCTTATACAAACCTTTAGCAGGAAATTCATCCTCATCTGCATAAGTTATATATAGGTTTAATTGATTAACCACCTCTTTAACGAGCGTTTTCGAACGCAAAACTTCCAACTCATTATCAATATTCTTGGAAGAAGTCATCATACCGCTTAAGCCCATATCCTCCAGCTCCGAAGAGAGTCCTGCGCCTCCACCCTTCTTCTCATCTTTTATCAAGACAGTAGCTGAAATATTATAGATAGGTGTAGCCCAATGCAGATAAAACCACGCACCAACAAAGCATAGTAACACTGCCCCTACAAACCAGGGCCAATGGATAATATATTTAAAAAGTAATGCCTGAAAATCAATCTGTTCTTCACTAGTAGCATGACTTTTCTCATATTGCTTTTCTTCTTTCATAACTCTTTCTTTTTATTTCAAGATGTTAAACAATAAGCTGGCTATAGAAACAAGGATAGAAGTGGCAGAGAACCACAAGCTTGTGCTATTTCCCACGTCTGAGTTTCGAGCTTTCGCCTTATTAGGAGTTACGTATATGATATCATTCTGTTGTAAATAATAATAAGGAGAAAGAATAGTCTCCACTTTATTCAGATCCAAAGGAATAATTTCCTGTTTTCCATTGGCCTTCTCACGTATCAGCTTAACATCATCACGCAAACCATATACAGTCATATCCCCTGCCATAGCCAAGGCTTCCAGGATGTTCACCTTTTCATTTGAAATAGTAAACGTACCAGGACGAGCCACCTCTCCAATCACAGAAATCTTGTAATTCACCATGCGCACCGTCACAACAGGCGTCTCCGTTATGTAAGTCTTCAGTTTCTCCACGATCATTTGTTCGGTTGCTTTCTTGGTCAGACCACCCACATGAAGTTCACCTAGTACAGGGAAATTTATATTACCCCCATTATCAACTAGGTATTGCTGCAGCACAGGTTGGGTAGTAGTATAGTTCAAAACGGCATTGTTTTGTGTAGCTACCGTCAGGTTGAAGGGAGCCGCCAGTTCAGGACTGGTACACGACACCACAATCGTCAGCAAATCTTTGGGCATAATCTTTGCATCATACAATTGCTCGTCCTGAGTGCTATGCAATATCATTTCTGCATCCTGCAGATAAGGCACCTTTTTGTAAGACTGACAGGCAGTCAACATAAATGCCACCCATACGCAATAAGCTAAATATTTCATTCTTTTCATATTTTTATTTCCAGTAAAGTTATAATTAGTAAATTCCTATTTCCTTCATGGCAGATTCCACCTTATCAAGAGGCACATTGAGCGTACGGGCAATGTAGAGTGGAGAAATAACATCCATGGCACCAAACTGACGTTCCCTGCCTATGAGATATTCGATGTTTTTCTTAAGGTCTCCAAACGAATTCAAGAAAGCAGGCACTTCTGATTCCGAGACTCTCCTTGCTATAAACTTCTCTAAAGTCTCGCTTCCGTCCTCCCCATACTTGCCATCCTTTGCTTCAAAAATAACAGAAGGCTCTATCACATGTATGGTATGCCACGCTCCAGCCGGTATCTGAATGCCGAATTGGCCCTCTGCAGGAGATAATACATGGCGTGACACCTCTTTAAAGCCTTTTGTCCTTACCACATCCGTACAACGGGAAGTCGTGTCGTGAACATATCCGTCCACCTCCTCATAGATAATCTCCTCCAGTCTGCCGGCAACACATATCACCGTTTCCGCAGTCTTCTCATGCCGATGGATAGGCACTTCTGTTTCCGGCAACAATGCGTTGAGCATCCGTTGGCTGCTGTCGGCAGAAGAAGTGCGCAAGTCGTAGTTCTGACGCAGACGTACATTTCCTTTTGCCTCAGTCCAAAGAGATTCAAGCAATTCTTTATTTATTTCCATACCTATTATTTTTCAATGATACGAGATATTCTTCATGCAAATGATAATACTTTTTCATAAACAATATGTAAGCTACAGTCAATATGGTGAATGCCCCCAGCAAATACATCCAATGAGCAGGCGTTGTGTCGGGACAGAGATAGATAAATCCAAGAGAAATCAATAACTGCATAACCATATACAACGATGCCACCATTACATGCCCAATCTTTAATTCATTAGTCATAATCTGGTAGGCATGTTTACGATGAGCCTCCCCCAAGTTTTCATGCAACATAATACGATGCGCAATAGTTAAGCAACCATCCACACCATATACCAATAAGAATATCAGCCAAGTAATATCCGTAGTTTTGATTATCACACTGCCCAGCAAAAACAGTATGATAAAAGCAATGCCGATAGAGCCTACATCCCCGGCAAAACACTTAGCTTTACCTTTCGGCCGAAAATTAAAAACACAAAATACCAGTGAGGCAAGAATTGTAGATATAATCAAACTCTGTTCTACAAACACACCGTTTATATTCACCAATGCCAGCGGAATCAATACAGCCAAAGAATATCCTGCCGTAATGCCATTGATTCCATCCATAAAGTTTATCACATTCGTTGCACCGACATATACTATCAAGGCCAATAATATAATCCACCACATCGACCAGTACAATATATCCAACTGGTAAAAAGCCATGACCGCAGCCACAAACTGTATCACTAATCTCACAGAGTCTGGCAATGAATGAATATCATCCACCAGACTCACACCGGACACCAGTGTCAGTCCCGCTAAGAACCAAGGATATTGAAACCCGAAGAACAAACTCCAAGCCCATACACCAACCAAGAAAATTATACCTCCTCCACGCAATGTAATGGTAGAATGCGATGACCGCTCATTGGGTTTGTCGATGATATTAAAATGGTCAGCCACTTTGAAGTACGCCAACTCCATAGCAAGAAGAACCACAAAAGTGATTCCGTAGATTAGGTGTATATTCATAATCACATCTACTGCTTAAAACTTCTAATAGTATCTGTCAATCCATCCCTCGCTCTTATTGGCATCTGCTTGATGCCTAAAGCAGACTTTATTTTGCTATTACTCACCACATAGTTTTCTGTGAGTTTCTGCATTCGAAGAGGATTGAGCGGAAGATGAAGCCATCCCCCCACCTTTGCAACCCCGTTCATTATTTTTTTAGGGATACGCCAAATATGAGCCTTTTTACCAAGAGTCTCGCAAATAACCTGAATGAGCTCATTAGTAGAAAGAGCTTCATCGTCTCCCATATGGTAAATTCCCGAAGGTACGTTTTTAGTTAAAAGTCCTTCAATTACCATACAAAGATTTCCGATACTTGTAAATGAGCGACAATTTTCAAAAGCACCAAGAGGCCAAGGAATACCTTTATTCACTACTCCATAAAGAAGATTGAGGTTACCTTTATTGCCAGGACCGTGAATCATACAAGGACGCATAATGTACACCTGTTTGTCTTTTATGACAGAATCACTATCATCAAAATTGTGATAAGGACGTTTGAGAGCTTTAGGTGCAAAATGCCCGATTATATAGTTCTCTGCTTTAATTTTGCTTTCCCCATAAGGACCTACCGGAGTCGGAACACATTCCTCTGTAAGACACTCCCCCTCTACTCTGTCAGAAGCACTCTTCACTGTAGAAAAGAATATAAATTTCTTTGTAGACTCATGGGTGAGATACCAATCGAAAATGCGTTGGGTAAGACCTTTATTTACCTTGAAGTACACATCCGCTGCACTCTTATTACGAGTATCATGAGCTTTACCTGCCAGATGGATAATGGCATCAATCTGCGGAAAATCAGTGCTATCCAAATCGTCCCATGAAAAAGTCTTTACTACCCCTTCTTTCTCGGGAGTCACAATGTCAAGCCCATAAATTACATTTTCAAGAGAAAGTGCTTTTACAAGATTAGAGCCCACAAAACCATGGACACCTGTAATTAATATATTCATATTCGTAAACCGTTAATATTCGTTTCCTCACCCCTCGTCCTATTACTCTATTTCATCAAATCTGACATATACTTATCAAGCACAGGCACAATATCGCACTGAAAATCATTTGCACGAGGAACAAATTTTTCAAGCTTTGGCCATGCGTCTACAAGAGAATAGGTTCCATCAATGATATATCCGCCATCACTGAGTTTCTTAACAAGTTCTGTTTGATGATTGTCTGCCATCTCATTGAAATCATGCAGACGAGCCATAGCTATAATTCTTTTACCAAGTTTAATACTACTAAATATTGCACCACTACCGGCATGGGTAATAATTACAGATGCCTTTTTGATATACTCCTTAAATTCGTTTTCACCCGTAAATGGTATAGTTGTAAATTTATCTGTCAAAAAATTCGTATATCCAATTTGAGCAACAACCTCTTCTGTAATACCATACGTATCAATCAATTTTTCAACTTCTTTCAGGCAACGGAGAAATCCGTTAGGCTGAGTTCCCACTGTTACAAAAATCATACTCCTAAAACTAAACTAAAGTTCCATAATAATCAGCTTTTCCATTGTACACATCAACCATTTCCGGCCATTGTACAATGACTTTATCTGCTAATCGTCCCACAATCTTTCCGGAGATAGTTTTACTATACACCTTAGCGCGAGTTTCTATGTAAACAAAACGAGAACCGTGCAGTTTCGCAATAAAACATAAAGGGACAGCTATATTGCTGCCGGTAGATACAATTACTTTGGGACGATATTTTTTCCAGATTGCGTGACACTGACGAAATAAAGTCCAATAAGCGGACAGATAGCTCGCATGAGTCAATTTTCGATTTTTATCTTTAGTAAGTTCGTCACGCTTATCTGCAAAAGCCATCGCAAACTCAATAGCCTTAACATCCTTAAGAGCAGGAATATTCCTATTTGCACGCTTATTGTCGGTAAGTACAACGGAATCATACTTCCCGAATAAGTTCTTCAAAGCCATTAATTGCGCAAAATGTCCGCCGTCATTACTGGCAAACATTGCAATATTATTAAGTTTTGACATTTGATTAGTATTTATTATTGTAGATCAAACGCATTTACATTTTCTCCTTCGAGAAATATATAATCCTTATAGTACAGGTAACACTTTCCAATTTTCTTTATACAATAGTCAGCAAACTCTTTGCTCGTATATATCTTACAAATAAATAGATAGCAAAAATTATAAGGGTTCTCTCCTACGTATTTCTCTATATATCTTTCCTGCTCATTTTCAGGGTTGCAAACACAATTATAAGCATCAACCGAAAACACATGCTCTCCATCGGAGTCAATAATTGTATGTTTGCATATACCCGGATTTCCTATTTTCCATTCGCGTTCAATCGTAATCCATCCACCTGCTTTTATCGGGAAAGATGATAGTTCATCATTAAGTGCATCGTATTCTTCCAACCCTGTATGAATGTTACAGTGTCTCCTTCGACAAAGTAGGTGAAAATAGATTTCTTTAGAATTCGTCTCAGGTTTTGATATACCTAAAGAATTGGCTGAACCTGAATACATCTGTTCAGTTCCACCAGTTTTTGAGCCAAATTGACACCATGAACCTTGAATACTGAACCAGGTTATGGCCTTGGGGTAAGAGAGCATAGCAGACCTCATATCTTCAGGAATAAATATCTTTATTTGATCTTTAAAATAAGTCAGTGGATATTTTCTAGAAGAAAATTGTATACGTACTTTTTTCTCATTTTCCGAAAGGCTGTCACAACTGAGCATTAGCACTTTACGGTCCAGCCCAGCCGGATCTGAAACGAACTGATACTTTACCCCTTCACATTCAGTCTGAACCTTGAGGAATGTGAAAAGATTACTTGACAGGTCATTTGAATATGGCTTATAATACTTTACATTACGGTTATACTCAAAAGAAACCTGCTCTCGCACTACTTTTTTTTCATCATTAAACTGCACTTTCCCCTGTTTGAAAAGCCTATAGTTTTCAGGCTTCACTTTCTTTCCATTTCGATATATAGCCACTTCTGACAAATCCGCAAACTGATCTTCACACTGATATGTATTTTTACCATTGACAGCTGTCTTCAAAGCCTTAGTTTTAACTTTTGTTATCTCAATCAGCATTTTATTCCTCCGCATATATTGCTTTATATCAGGAGAATTATCAATATTTGTGATATCATAATAATTACAAACAAATGACTTTGAATAAGCGTCAGGTACTTGAAAAAATCACACTTTAACAGTCCTGCCTTGCTTTCAATAATACCTTTATAATTTTTGGAAGCCGATATTGCCTCCTGATAAGTATCGTAAAGATGAGATAAAATTTCTACATAGCCTGAAGGTCCCTTTCTTTCATCACCTATTCTGATATAGTTATAATAACGTCCAGTTTTCTTAGACTTTAAGCCAAAACAAATTGTCATTTTTTTTAGAATCAAAATTTTCCAGAACATTCTTTACGTAGACCTCCTTAATATACCTATTTACTTCTTTATTATCTGAGTATGGCTTTTCCCCCTTTTGTATAGCATACAAAGGAAACAGCCACAACAACACTATTGCAAAAAACAAAGACGTAAATACCTGTTGCATCAATAAACTATTTCGTCTGTTTTTTTCCCTGTAAAAAACATATCTATACATCTACCTAAAACCAGCGTATATATTTGATTTTCAACGCACTCTCAACACTTAATATGTGCATATTCTTCTGATATTTCATTTATTCTGACTTTGCTTCCCATATCCAAAAGAACTTCTGAAGTAAGATAATCCATAAATCCGCCAAGTGAAGTAAAAGTAAGTTCTCCAAAATATATTTTTCCATTTACTTCATATAGGTCAACACGAAGTATCGGAAACTCTTCAGATAACTTAGATGCAACCTCAAGCATACGTTCAAAACACTTTGGTTTAGGAAGAATTTCTTTACCTTGTCTGTAATGCTCCGTAAACACAGACCACTCTGGATGATAATTCCAATCCAAATCATAGACTCCGGTATCAGCCCCTTTCTTTCCTCTATTCCAAGCACACCATATACAATAAGGCTTACCATTGAGACACCACACCTTATAATCGATTAGCGAAGAGGTGTTAATAGATTGTTTATTAATATCAAGAAGTTCCTCCGCTATGACACAAGGCTGAATTCTGGCATAATGGGGTTCACCCGTAACATCACCATACTTAATTGATACAAGTTTATCATAAGTATCTATAACAATAGCTTTATCAAGTTTATCTTTATCACGACATATAAGAATATCACCACAACCGTTATTCACTTTTAAGACGAACTGATTGGGAAGCCTGTCCCAATCTACATCACTTGCCTTGTCCCATCGACCATAAAGTTTTACCAGTGTATCTCCAAGTCCTAGAGACTGCACATATTCTCTAACCTTATATTTATCAGCTAAGTCAGCCCATCGGCTAGTATCACCATAGAACTTGTTCCAATTAATCTTTTCGTTAATATCGGTAGGATGCTCATAATTCGGCATCTTATGAAACTTGTAGAAGTACTTCAACCGAGCTACTTGTATAGGCTTTAACAAATGAAGTTTACAGAACAAAGTTACAACTGCAAGAATGACTTTCTTCTTCATAACAGTATATTATAAAATATTGATATCTTTCAATAAGTCTTTTGTAATGACAGTCTTTATACTATAATCGCAAATCTGTTGTACATCCAATCAAGAGATTAGCACAACTCATCCTATCTTATATTACTCGTTTTTAAAATTTTATCATAGCACCCTATTAATTCTTTTTTTATTGCCTCAGGCTGATAGTCCCGACTTATTCTGTAACTAGCTTCACCATACTTCTGCCTAAGCTCTTCACTTTCAGCCATCATTTTCATAGCCAGATATATCTCTTTATCATTTCCGGGAGTAACAAACACCCCACTCACACGATCTTGAACAATAGAAGGAATCCCTCCTACATTAGTGGTTATGACAGGCTTATGATATGACTCAGCCTCAAGAATAGAAATAGGTACACCTTCAATAAATGAAGGAAGAATGTAGACATCCGCCAAGTTCAATAAATATTGTTTCTTCTCTTTATCAACCCAACCCTCAAATCTTACTAATGTTTCTATTCCCAGCTCTTTGATAATTGAAAGAAGTCTATCTGTCTCCCCATTCCCCCCTATATGCAAAACTATCCTATTTTGAAGTTCCTGCTTATGATCTCCTATCGCCTTCAAAACATTGAAAATACCTTTGTTATCACAAATTAACCCAAGGAATAGAAAATGTACAAGTCCATTCTTTTCAACATTCTCAATGTTTGGTTCCCTTATCACATTTCTGATAGTCACAATATGCCTACACCCGATACTTTGGAAATAATTATTCCATTCACCGGAAAGGCACACGACACAATCCACTATTGCTAAGATAGCATCCACTTTTTTAATATTTGAGAGTCTGAATTCTTTAAAGCCACCCCCGTGACAATGAAAAACAACTTTCTTCCCCATCATCTTTGCAATCTTTATTGCATATTTCTTTCGCCAAAAGCTAGTACCAGAAGCAGAGTGAATATGTACTATCTCTATTTTTCGATCAGTAAAAAGTTTCCAAATGAGCAATAAATATCCACTGACAGCATACCATACTTTCTGCACATTGTTCAATTCACTTGCAGCAATCCTAACAAATTTGAAAGGATGAATAAAAGTAGAATAAGTATTGAGTACACTAGCAATGCCTCCTTTGGGCACCTTGTAATCCATTCCCACAAACAGAACTTTCTCAAATATACTTGATTCAGACATGAAGTTTATTCATTAAAGTATTCCACATATTTTCTTGCACACTCAGCAATTGTATAAGGACTGTTGTCCTTCATGCTCATTGCATTTGCCTTAATTGAATCATAATTATCAATGGCTTTTATTAAAGCATTCTTGTAATCTTCCAGACTATGAGATTTACTGAGAAAGCCATTTACACCATCTTTAATCAAATCCACAGCTCCGCACACTGGAGTACTCACAGCTGGAAGTCCCGCAAGACTTGCTTCAAGAAGTGTGATTGGCATTCCTTCAAAATTTGAGGATAGACAAAAAATATCGGCATTCAGCATATAATCAGCCACATTTTTTCGAGGTCCGACAAAGTGAATCCTATCACACGCCATTGATACTATCGACTGTCCTTCCGGAGTATTAAATCCTGCACCCACGACAATCAGGTCAATGTTGTACCCCTCTTGTACCAGTATGTTCACTGATTCAATCAGAAGCTTCTGGTTTTTTACCGGATGACATCTCGCAACATGAATCAGTAAAAGGGAGGAAGCATTGTTTTTAAGCTGATTCACCTCATTGCTTACCGCCCCAAATAAATCTGTAGAAACTATTGGAGCTCGTCCATTAGTTATACAACGTACAGGAGTACGCGAATAAAATGCCTTAAAGTCAGCATAGTTCTTTTCTGAGAGACAAGACAATTTAAAACGACCCAATCTTCCCAAAGTATTGCAATACAACCTCAGCAGTCCCTTATCGTAACCATTATGCAAATCACTATGTACGGAGAAATACACTTTCTTCGAAAAAGAAAGCAATCCTGTAGCCAATGCACTATATTTAAGGGTAGAAATCATATGTACATGAATCACATCAGGATTGAGTGCTTTGAGAACGGTATATACCCTCCACTGACTAGACAACTTGAGACCATTTGGAAGTCCTAAATTCACATAATGTACACTATCAGAAACCTCCGATCTAAAAAAATTCCTAACTTCCGTTTCCTTCTTATCATCCAGAATAGTAACAAGATATGTTTCGTTTTCTTTAACTAACTGATTGCTTAAATCAACAACAAAGCGTTCTGCACCTCCACCGGCTAAGAATGTTATTAGTTCTACTATTTTCATTATTCCTTTGTTTTTATTTTCTTTACAGACCCCCTAGACAATTGCTAAAAACTCAACATTTTTGGTTACCACAGATCCTTCCATAATCACCACATCATTTCCATTATTTACTACCCTACAACACACACGAGTTTATGATTGCATAATCTCCAACGATTGCTGATTTGCCGTTGTTTGTTCCAATATCCACATACCCATAAATTATATATTACCTATACATCATAACAACAATCAAGATATTTCAACAATCAGAGAAAGTAAATGCATCTTTATACCACATTTCTTTATCTTTTAATCAACCATCGATTTTGAATGTACTCAGGATGTTTATTCTCTCCAATTACTCTACCAGGATTTCCTACAACAGTACTATTCGAATAAACATCTTTCGTTACTATTGAACCTGCACCAATCAATGAGTTCTCGCCAATATGTACACCTTCTATCAAACAAGTCATAGGACCTATATATACATTATTCCCAATAATTGCTTGATTACCCTCATTTGTGCCTATATTACTCATCTGAGACAAATTAACATTATTGCCAATAATGCACCTAATACTAACACACATGCTCATTGCATGCCCTAAATACAAACCATAGCCAATCTTAGATCCGGCATGAACACGACAATCATACTTAAGTTTATAATGTTCATGACGCAATTTACATATAGGATAGAAACAGCCACGATAACTTGCAAATCTCAACCAAAACAAATGTTTAAGTGCTCTATCACGAAATGACTTTAACCATATCACCCCAAGACTATCGACTCGTCCAAAAATCCTAAAATAATCACTTTTCAAGAGTTCAAGACAATCTCTGTAACTTGTAGGAATAGGAATATCTATTTCGCTCCCGTTTCTAGTATTATAGTGTTCAAATTTCATAACAATTTATTTTTTTAAAGCCCTCTTTACTAAAGCAGCGACCGCATTCACCATTTTACTCGCTAGCGGATAACGTTTACCAAGTACATCAACAACAATCACTCCCTTGTAAGAATTCAAGGTATGAAACGACTGTCTCAATTCGAAATGAGGTGATATCATTCTTCTAACTTCTTTAAAGACCCATTTTCCATCGACAAAAGAGGTTTCTTGCAAAGAGATACCATGACCATAATTGGTATTACTCTCTTGTGCAGGACGATACACCCTTCCATTAACTTTGAAAAAATATCCAGCCATTCGAGCAATACGCTCTGGAAAAATGTTGCTCGTCACATATACAAACTTTTGCTTCGTGTCACTCCACTCATATTGGTCAAGCTGAAAGCCATTTGCATACTCGGCTTGTGTCGTAAATAATTGTGGTTTCCCAAACAAATCTGTGAATACAGCATCTGTTAATGGTTTATCAGACAATTCATGAATTAATGTCATGTCGTCATTTATAGGATTATACTCATAGATATTAAGCACACCATCTTCACTGTTTTCTGGATAAACATATATCTTATCATCTTTACGATATATGATAGGAAAACTCAGATGTCCCGGACGCTCCAATATAACTTTCTTCTCTATAACATAATTGTTCCTCCTGTCAATCACTAACTTCGAGATTCTTCCCTTAGAAATCTTCTTTGTCACCTCTTCCACCAATACAATAATAGTATCTTCAGTCACATCAAGAATAAAAGGGTCAGCAAACCAAGAATTGGGAAAATTATGAGTTACAAGAGTCAGTTTAAGTTCATCGCCTTTAACAATACCTTCAAAAGTATTATCCAAGAAACCGATTTCCCAATGAAGAGAAGTTAGCTCTTTATACAATTTCCGCAATACATTCATAAATAATAGAATTTACAATCGGTTCCTTAGTGTTGTTTTGAATTCTCTAAATAAACTATACCAGAATGGCCTTGAGTCTTCTTTAAAGTAGGTAATGAAACATGTTGTACGTCGATAATTTCGCCACCACTCTTTCAATGAGAACTCACGTTTTAGCATACACTTAAAATAATATATTTCTGGCATTAAATAAGTAGTGCTAACAGTGGACGTCGACAACTCTTTTTGCCAATCACCTCCAGAATAATACAAATAGTAAATATATGGAATATTCATACCAGCCGATGTTTGACAAATTGCATTTCCATCATTTCTGAAATTTGTTTCTGTAAAATAATTTTTACCAGTTGACTTTTCTTTCAAAAACTCAATGCTGAAGGTTCCTGAATAGCCGACCCTTTTAATGAACTCTTTAGCTTTACTAAGTGTATCTAAGAACTCCGGTTCAACCTTATCAAATTTCAAAAAGAAAGTATTATCTATCCCGTTAGGACGATCAATATGTGTACGCCCTGAGATAATTATATGTTTTCCATTATCCATTGAGCAACCCAAAAACTGGAATTCAAAATCCTTTATTATAAACTTTTGAATCTGTATAATCGGACAATGCTCAGAATTCGCTAAAAACTCCTCCAATTCTTCTCTTCTCTTACAAATTTTAATATTTTTCTTGCTTCCCTCCACACTTGAAATAGCCTTGGTTATACATGGAAACTCAATATCTGCAGGCACTTCCCCATCAGATACCATCCACGTACGAGGGACATCAAGCCCAACCTCTCTTGCAAGATCAGACATATATTCTTTACTCATTTTACGTTCCAAACTTCCTGAAATATTTGTTACTGGAAGTATAAAAAAGGGACTTAGCCGCTGAACAGAAGAATCAAGTACAGAAGACACGTTATCATACGATGAATATACTATCGCCTTGTTTTTTGTATCAGAAAAATGTTTTAACATTTCATCAACCACTTGTTCTGGTAATGAGCATACCCAACCTTCTATTACATACCTACTTTTGAGTACAAAGCTGTTTATATTTTCGCCAACTATAAGCACATAAGAGTTGAGCCCTTTTTGGCCGAGACTCTCAACTATACCAAGAGTATTATGGTGGTCTGCACCAATTACCAAAACTTTATTCTTCATCTGACTCTATTTATTATATATTTCAACATATTCTTTAGCAATTACATTCCATGAACCTTTTCCTAATCTTGCACTCTCAGCTATATTCTCACTCATCTGCTGAAGAAGAACAGGATTATCAAGATATGATTGTATTGCAATGGCAAGGGCATCTACATCCTTAGGAGGAACAATAATTCCTGTCTTACCATTATCAATCATCTCAGGTAACCCACCTACATTAGTAGCAATTACAGGAGTATTCAGTGCAAATGATGAATATACTACTCCACTCTGTGTTGCATCAGTATAAGGACACACTGTAAATAATGCACCACGAATTAGATCAGCAAGTTCATCAAGTTCTATAAATCGATTGACAATCTTTACATATTCATATTTCTCATACTCTGAAGCATCGAAATACATTTCTCCACTACCTGCAACAATGACTTTTACATTAGGATGGACTTTATGCACCCTCTCCATCGCCCGAAAAAGATATTCTACCCCCTTATATGGAGAAATACGTCCAAAGAAAAGTACATAATTCTCCTTTTTCTTGTTTACATCCCCATACATACGAAGCATATCATAATATCCTAAATGCGATGTGAATATTCTATCTTTAGGCACATTGTATCCTTTTGCGAATACATCCACTTCGGCTTTATTGAGAACAATAAACTTCTTGACGTACCACTTTACAATCGAACGACGAATATCCTCTTGCCTATCACCTTCCCCTGTATGAGGTTTTCCGTCATGAATTGTAACGACTAATTTATTTCTAAAGAACCACAATGGCACAAAATGGAATAATGATGGTGTTTCAATATATTGAATTAGATCATAGTTACCCTTTTTAAAAAAGGACAAAACATTCATCGCTACCATAAAACTACTCCAACCAAAGCGGCCTACCGGCTCGTTTGCTATGTAAATATTCTCAATAGGGACATACGAAGAAAATATTTTCAGTTCAGAATAAGCTGTTAGCGGGAATATGCCACTTTTAGGAATAATCTGATTAATATTGAACACTGTAGATTTTAAAGAACGAGGGGTCATAGAATATAACACAGTCACATCATGACCTTGTGCTATTAGTGCTTTTATCAGTGGAAAATCACAATCGCCAAAGCACGTACGAGAATAATAAAGTATTTTCATATCTAGACTCTTAGCCTATTTTTAGTGAAATGATAATCTGCACAAGGAATAATCGTCAATAGCATCATATATGGATTAAGATAGTTTGACTCTAAAAGTCCCATTACGAACAAGATAATTATACACATCCTCGATGCAAGGTTCGTATTACGAAAAAGTATTATATAAAAAAGACCGTATAGCAAAGCGCCAATATAACCAAGAGATAGTAGAATAGTTTGTACACCATTAGCATAAAAAATGAAATTCCCGTCATACATCTCTATTCCAAATCTGTTTCGTACATCAGGAATACCAATAATCTGTTCATCAAAGGTTAGCTGATCAAACATTAAATAACCTCCAACAACTCGAGTAAAACCACTCGCTCCTTCAATAGAGAATTCTTCAGTTCGCGAAAACATCTCCTGTCCCATTTCACTGCCAACATACATGTATATTAAAGCAATAATTAATGGAACGAACAGCATAATCATTATAAAACGTCTAATAATATTCGCATTCCAAAATATACTGAACATTTTCACAGCAAAGAGAATCACCAATCCGACCATTCCGGAACCAGACTTCAAAGCTATGAGAGAGAAGATGATAAGAATGCCCTCCTTATTCAACCACTTTTCCTGTTTATTAGTTTCAAACCATATCAAAGCTAGATAGCTCACATAGTAATAAGCCATATATGATGGTTCAAGAAATATCGAACATGGACGCGAACCTGACATCTGATGGGCAACAAGTTCTGCATACGACATCCCCTCATAAGTAAACCCACCTGTGAGATTTGGTACAAAACAAAATACATGAGAACCTGTGGCTAATTTCAAAGAAAACTGCACCCAAAACAAAGCAGCCGAAATCAGAACCACCCATCGCATATATCTCTTAAGAAGCTGTAAATCAAATGATAGTATACCTCCTATAAGGGCAAGAAAGAATAAAAAGAAAAGCCATCCACCCGGAGGAATCAGAGTCCATAATTCAAAATGGTGATGATATATCCATATCAGACAAATATACACAAACAAAAGCCAAAATATAATAGGAATCACATTAATTTTAAAATTGTTTCTGACTATAATATATGCTGACAAAAACAGTATTAAAGTGTATCCCAAACCAACTGGAAATGGTATCTCATACCAAGCCAGTATCGGTAACAACGCAAGAATCATCATGGATACTTTGCGAAGCCATGGCTTACAGTTGCTTTGTATATTTATACAAGCAGAAATCATCGTTATTTTTTTAATTGATTGAGAACCTGAATCATCATATTTAAATAACTTTGGTAATACCTTGCAGCAAAAGCCTTCTCCTTAACAGCATCAAAAGATAAAATAGCATCCATAACAGCAGGTGCTGATGTAGGAGAATAATCCTGACCAGATATAAAAACTCGATACTTCAATAAATCAGCTGTACTCAGAATATGATAAATCTTACTTGATTCTCCATTAGTCCATTGACCGTCAATCTTCGGAATTCCGTAATTGTCAAAACAATAGAACGGGACACCATTAGCTATAGATGTCACAATCGGATGCATATTGTTTCCTACATACCCTTTCGAATACTTAATCAAAGCATACCATTCTAAAGGTGATATAGTATCACCTGCTGTGTATTGAATATCGCCAAAGGCAGACGCATCAGCATAAGGCAGTTTTACACATACAAGACCATTTTTATTAGCCAATTCTTGGAATTCATTAATCCAAGCCTGATTCACAGATTTCTCTCCCTTAAAACTGAGTAGAATATAGTTTTCAGGAATATTGAATTTCTTAATTATGTCTTCTTTAAAAGGTACCAAATGAGATGCATTGTGGTTAAACGCAAAGACAGGATCAGGTGTAACTTCCGGAATCATTTCTCCATCAGTAAGATATGCCACCATCTTTTGGGCCCAATCATCACGAACAGACACATAGCGAAATTCCAAAATAGACTGCTTCATCCGAGACTTAGTTCTACCCTTTATAAAATAGTACATTGAATCCTGAGATGAGCCGGATATTACCGCAATCGGAACCGGATGGTCCAAATATCTATTGAATGCCCCCCAAAAACTGTTTGGATACATTCTATCACTAGTAGGATGCCCAATATATATGATTCTCTTACAAGGAAAATGAATACGTTCACGCAAAGGATGATGCTGAATAACGGCATCGCTACCAATAATTACAGCCTCAATTCTTTCCTTTTCAATTACTTTTGCTACTTGCTTATCTGTTTCACAAAGTTCTGTCATTGGATAGTATTGTTTTCTCATACGAACATATAAATCTCTAACCTTTAGTAGGGACCGCTTCTCATAATCTTTACTGAAATCCTTAGGAATCCAATTTATCACCATAGGCTCATCACCCTGTTTCTTGATATATTCGACAGTAGAAAGGAGCTGCAAAAATGCGCCAAAGTTACAGGCTGCATGATATGCTAATAATCCTATTTTCATTTTTATCGCTTTAGAAGATGCTGAATTTTTGATTTAATATGCTCTCGTTGACCCTCATCAAATGCAAATCTGAACATTAATACAGCAAAGAGCAAACAGTATATTGAGCATACAATTACAAGCTTTAAGAAAGAATTAGAGATCATAAAGTGAGGAATCATCGCAATAATAACAGGAATAACTATGATTATCATAGTTGGTTGAATAACATTCTGAATATATTCTTTGACACTCATACCTGTCAATTTATTCGCCATAAACAATCTTACACACAAAGAAGTGAGTTCCAGTATCACAAAAGCTATAGTTGTATAATATACAGAATACCCCATCTTTAAAATGACATAGGCTATAGGAATATTCATTAGTAGAAAACTTCCCATAATTATCTGATAATTACGGATTTTTCCTGTTGCCTGAATAGCAGCCATAATTCCCACTGAGTATTGATATGTTATAGATAAAAGAAGGATGTACTGAGCCAACTTCAATGTAAATGGTGGAATATTATCTTTTAACCAAAGAGTCAAAACTTCGTCCATCTCCATGATGAAAGGAACGGCAAAGAACGCAAGAGCAAGTACAGAGAACTTTGATGAGATAAATGATATACGAAAAAGTCTATTTCTATCATTCATTCCTTCACTTTTCATCAACTGAGGATTAATGGCCTTTTGAAATGTAGCAGAAAAATGTCCAAGAGCACCATTTATCTGGTTCGCAACCCCATATGCTGCATTTGCTATTGTACCTAAGAAAATATTTATAATAACTGCAACACCTTGATTCCTTCCAATCATTGCAAGACCTGCAAAAAGATTCCATCCAGTAAAGCCTACCATCTCCTTGATTATGAACTTTCCTCGATATGTATTTAATTGTATACAATAATCTTTGTAAGCATACCGGCACCACCCATATTTCATAAAAAAAGTCAAAACAGAAATAAAGGCGACACAAGCACCATAGTAAATCAGCTTATCCCCAGAAATGTACGCAATAGAAAGCGCAACAGCAAGCATCAGTACAGAATCAATTAACTCTATGACAGAAAAAGGCAACATATCCTCTTTCGCATTGACCAAAGCATCAAATGGAACTGATACAATCTTTGCAAAGGTGCTAAAAATAAGGAGTTGATAAATAATCTTTGCACACCACACTCGCTCTGGAATAATATTGAGTCTATCAATCGCAAATAACCCAATAGTCTCAAAAGCAACAACAACCAGCAAGCCTAGGAGTAAATGTAAAAGAAAACTTGTATTATAAATAGAATTAATTTTTTCTTCATTTTTCTCTCCCATCGCAACAGACATAAATCGTTGGGTAGAGACAGTCATTGAGTTATTCAAAAATGAAAGCATCGCCACAACTCCTGCCACAAGATTGTATAAACCATAGTCGCTCGCTCCCAAGGCATTCAACACCAATGGAATAGAAACGAAAGCAATTGCCAAGGACAGGATAACCTTAACATAAAGTACGATTGTATTAAATATTACTCTTGTTGATGTTTGCATACTTTTTAATATAAATGCGAAGTATCATCTTTAAAGTGATAGCCATACTGATAACCTTTACGTTCCCTTTTACCTATGACTTTTGCGGGAACTCCAGCGACAATTGTATATGGTAGAACATCCTTCGTCACAACAGCTCCGGAAGCTACTACAGCTCCTTCGCCGACCTTAACTCCAGGAAGTATTATTGAACGACTACAAATCCAAGCATATTCTCCAATTTCAGTAAGTGCTCCTTTACCACAAAAATATTTATCGTTATAATCGTGATTAAGCGACCAGATAACAGCCTCATATGCAATAACAGCATTTTTACGAATTATAAGACCTTTTCTTGCATCCAAAAGACATTTAGGACCTATATTAACCCCATCCTCAATTATTAAACCTTTAGGATTCCTCACTGTGAATCCAAAGTAAAAATGAACATTCTTTGAAGCCTTTACGCCACTCCATCGAATGAAAAGATTTCTGAGAGTTTTACTTGGAAGACTTGGTATAAATCTCTCAATTAATGTGCTTTTAAGTCCATTTATTCCTCCTCGAATATTATTGTATATATTCCTAGCTAACTGTTTCATATATAGTATTTCTTATATTCTCTATATTTAGAATTGTCATGTTTGTATAGCAACTATCTTACAAAGTTCTCTATAGTATTGAGTCCAAAAATGCTTGGAGAGATTCTCCACAAAACCTAGCTTCAATTTGGTACTTGAAATAAAATCTTGCCCAATTCACTGCTGTACACATTTTTCACCTTGCAACGAAAATATTTCTTTTAATCTAGAACCTGATTTTAGTGCTTACAAAAGCTTATACAACATAAAACAAATGAAATATACAGAGGAACAACCAAACAATTTTATTGATTGAAGAAAAAGGCTATTTTAATCTCTACGGAAGATATCGCGTGTATACACTTTCTTCTCTACATCACTTAAACACTCATCAAAACGATTAGCAATAATGGCCTTGCTTAATTCTTTAAAACGAGTAAGATCATTAACGACTTTGGAGCCAAAGAAATTTTCTCCATTGCTAAGAGTAGGTTCGTAAATAATCATTTCTGCCCCCTTTGCTTTAATACGCTTCATAATCCCCTGAATAGCGCTCTGCCGGAAATTATCCGAATTAGACTTCATAGTCAAACGATACACTCCTATAGTGACAGGCTCCTTTTGACCATCGTACTGATTGTGTGAATTATAATCGTACCATCCAGCCTTGCGAAGAATGGAATCAGCTATGTAATCTTTTCGGGTGCGGTTACTCTCTACAATAGCAGTTATCATGTTCTGAGGTACGTCCTGATAGTTAGCCAAGAGTTGTTTCGTGTCTTTAGGCAGACAATAACCGCCATAACCAAACGATGGATTATTATAATGTGTTCCAATACGAGGATCAAGACCAACACCCTGTATGATTGACTGAGAATCCAGACCTTTCATCTCCGCATAAGTATCCAATTCATTAAAATAACTGACACGCAAAGCAAGATAGGTATTAGCAAACAGTTTAACAGCTTCCGCCTCCTTTATACCCATAAAAAGAGTAGGAATATCTTCCTTGATTGCACCTTCCTGAAGCAATGCAGCGAAAGTATGCGCAGCTTTCTCTAGGGCAGGAACATCAGCAATGGATTTAATAGCTTCGTTTTCCTCGTCAAACTGCTCACCATCAATCAGTTTTGGATAGCCAACAATGATACGACTTGGATATAAATTATCGTAAAGAGCCATACTCTCACGAAGAAACTCCGGAGAAAAAAGCAGGTTAAGCTTCCTGACTCCCTTACGGGCATACTTCAAATAAAGTCCACGGCAATATCCAACAGGAATAGTAGACTTGATTACCATCACAGCATCAGGATTGACACTTAAAACCAGGTCTATGACATCCTCTATATGATGGGTATCAAAATAATTCTTCACCGGATCATAGTTAGTAGGAGCCGCAATGACCACAAAATCAGCGTCACTGTATGCCTTGGCACCGTCAAGCGTAGCAGTCAGATTCAATGTCTTTTCAGACAAATACTTTTCAATATACTCATCCTGAATAGGTGATTGTTTACGATTGAGCATATCTACTTTCTCGGGAATCACATCGACTGCCGTCACCTGGTGATGTTGCGACAAAAGTGTTGCTATGCTAAGACCAACATAGCCGGTACCTGCAACAGCAATCTTCAAATCTTTTGTATCCATTGTTGATTTATGTTAGTGTTATAGATTATTCTAATTATTTATCTAGGACCTCAAATCGCGGTGAGTTCTTCGATTTAAACTCAGGTACCACTTTCTTCATCAACTTCACCGTATCCATGATCTTTACCGTACGGGATAGCTTCTCAAACTCTGTATAAGTATCAAGAATATCAGCATATTCATAGTGACGTACCTTAGCTATCATTATCTTCTTATTCTCGGTAGGAATCGTATTCTCCTTATCACTCAAGACTTCTTCATAAAGCTTCTCACCGGGACGCAAGCCCGTAAACTTGATCTCAATATCTTCACCGGGACGATAACCGGCAAGTTCAATCATACGGGTAGCCAGGTCGACAATCTTCACGGCCTTGCCCATCTCAAAAACAAAAATCTCATTGCCTTCACCCATCGTAGCAGCCTCCATCACCAGGCGACAAGCTTCGGGAATAGTCATAAAGAAACGGATGATATCAGGATGAGTCACTGTGACGGGACCACCATTCTCGATCTGCTCTTTAAAACGGGGAATGACAGAGCCGTTACTACCCAATACATTGCCAAAGCGGGTAGTGATAAATTTGGTATGGCCTTTCACTTTGCCCTCACGGATAGCACATCCCAGACTCTGTACATAGATTTCGGCTAATCGTTTCGAGCATCCCATGACATTAGTCGGATTCACAGCCTTATCGGTAGAAACCATAATCATCTTCTCAGCTCCGTATTCAACTGCCATATCAGCAACCTGACGGGAACCGACAACATTGACCAATACAGCTTCACAAGGATTTTCCTCCATTAACGGAACATGCTTATAAGCAGCGGCGTGAAAGATTATCTGAGGCTGATAGATATCGAACACCATACGAAGACGTTCTTTTACACGGACATCTCCAATGACAGGAACAAAATCAAGACCGGGATAATTCTTCTCAAATTCAAGACGGACATTATGCAAAGGAGACTCAGCGGAATCAAACATAATCAGTTTCTTAATGTTCATCTGAGCCAGTTGCCGGCAAAGCTCGCTACCAATACTACCGGCAGCTCCCGTTACCAACACAACCTTGCCACAGAACTCGGTCATCACTTCCTCCATATTAATATGAATTTCTGAGCGACCCAGCAAATCCTCAATTTTGATAGGACGTACCCATTGATGGAAACTTCCGTTCTCATCGGCCTCACTAATACTTGGAGATATTAGTGTCTTCAATCCGCTTCTTTTGCAATACTGGAGCAGGCGGTCTTCCTCTTCACGGGTATTTTCATAGCGGGCAAACAGGATGCCTCCGATACATTTCTTATGAATCAGTTTGTTGAAGCACTCTTCATCCTTAAAAGAATAAACGGGAAGGTCAGCCACACGCCGGATAGAATCTCCTGTTCCATAAATGCAAAAACCTACAACTTTATAGTGGGAGCTATTCATTAGACGGACTTTCAATGCCACACTCTTATCATCAATACCATAGATCAGAATATGCATATTCTTCTTATTCAGCAGATTCAGCAAGAACTCATAAACCAGAATCAACTGGATACGGAACCCTACCATAACAATAAAAGTAAGCATGCCATCGAACAGTACAAAGACTATTTTCTGACTGTTGTGCAAGCCCGTTTGAGACAGAAGGAACCAGATGGCAATTGCTAAGCAGACGGCCTTTATCAGTGCACTCCCCGCCAGTCGCCACAATTCCTTCAACTGGGAAAAACGGATCGTATTGCGATAGGTATGAAATAAAACGGAACCTAAAATACTGGATACAACTGAAATTGCCAGAATATAAAATAACGCGGTAATTTCCTTGGGAGTTTCCGTAATATAATGAATGCCGATAAATGACACCCAGGTACAAACCAAAGCTATGAATGTATCAATTCCCAATACAATCCAATAACTAAAGTAATTTTTCTGCAAGTATTGAACAAAACGGTCAAATGCGTGTTTCATAATTAAATACCCCAATAAATTATAAAGTCTTTATAAAACGTAATTCATAGACATACTATGATAGTAGTTCATTGTAAATGGTGTGTAATCGATTTTTCAATGGTGAGGAGAATAGATTTTGTATAATCTTTTGAGAACGAATAAGAATGATTTGTTTTTTTATCTCATCTTCAGGATTAGCATACATAGATACACTATATCCCATCAAAAGAGATAAACATAAAGCAGCTTCCTGCTCAGTTGTTTCACCATGATAAAGATACAGATCATTGATCTGTTCATGAATTTCCTTATTGAGTAGTGCTAGATCGTCGACACATATACAGCTCGCATTCTCACCCATATGGAGCAAAGTATCAACTGTTTTTTGAAGTTTATCTATTTTCCCCTGTATACTAGTGAAGGTCCCCATCACCCACTTAATTTCTCTCGTCAATTTGCTCTACATATCCGACAGGCATATCGACACAAGCGCATCCTAGCATATCCAAACGAACTGCTATTTTGTTTTTGCCATCTAATGCAACAAGCTCCCCTACAAGTCCCGTCAAAGGTCCTTTGATAACACGAACCTTTTTACCACGGGCCAACGGAGAATAACTCATACAGATTGCCTCTTCCGAATAATCGAGCATAAAACGGAAACGAGCCATCTGTTCATCAGGAATCACAGCAGGCTTCCCCTCACCACGCAACACCATATAACGGCTTACGGTAGAAAGAGTCAGAGCAGCCATGCGTTCTTTAGGATCAGCATGAACAAATACCATCATCGGAAGAAGAACGGTCTCGACTAATTTGCGGCGATCACTCCATTGATGAATTTCTTGCTGGACAGGAACAAAAGTCTCAATTCCCATTTTCCCCAAATACTCAGCTACTTTTTTTTCGTGATGTATGCGAACATGTGCCACATACCAGCGTTTTAAGCATGCTACGCCCTCCCCTGTCCCATTTTTGGTTCCGAGGATGGCTGATTTCTCTTTTGTTAGAATCATGTTTTTTTACCCCATATGTTTCCGTTACTTCTTAGGTAACGGAAAAGTATACTTCAATACAGTTCGGGAGAAAAAAGTCGGAAAACATCGGCAAATGGAGGTGTGAGAATATCTCAGCTTTAGAGAAAACTGAGATTCTTAGGAAAATTGGGCATATAAGTTCCTAAGCATGAAAATAAGCCTTTTTCATGTTTAGATACATTTTTTTCTAATTTCAGGATTAAAACGAAAAAAAGTAGGCTTTTATTTGTTTAATACATGTGTTTTTGTCTATCTTTGCGTCAAATTTAAATCCGTTACCTAAGAAGTAACGCACAACTATAACCTATGATTATCAACACTTTGACCATTTACAAGCGTCCCAAAGGACAAGTCTTCACGTAATGTAAATTCATCCGATTCACCTCCGTACGCTCTTTCAATTCAAAACCCTTCAGATAAATTTGCGTCGTCTTAATAGACTTATGCCCTAAAGATTCGCTGATCATTTCAATTGGAACTCCACGATATTTTGCAGTAGTTGCCCAAGAATGGCGGATCGTGTAAGAAGTTACCGGTGAAGCCAACCGCAAAGCTCTTGCCAAACTCTTCAAATGATTATTAAACCGACGTAGTGCAGATTGATACTCACGATAAGCACGCTCATCCTTACGTTTCTTATTGCCGGAGAGAATACCGAAAAGGTAGTCAGGACAACCCGGACGCGACGGCTGGGAATTACGGAGCTGATTCATAACCTCCTTGGCGGTATCCAAAATTTCCACACTCATCGGAGTTCTGGTTTTGATGCGATTATATCGCAGTACATTACAGTCCAAGGCTGACTTCTCCAAATGGGCCAGATCGGCAAAAGACATTCCACAGAATTGAAACATCAGAGCAGCAATAGACTGTGTACGCCGCAAAGACTCCGACTTGGGATCTTCGTAAAGAAGCCGGCGGAGTTCACTCATCGGAAGAGCTTTCTTCTGGCGGATATCCACTCCCGTATATACATCACGAAACAAACCATGAATATAGGGCGCACTACCCGACTCTACTCCACGATTATAGATGCTGCGAAGCATACGCATATAAGTAGACACCGTATTCGGCTTCAAGCCAGAATCATAAAGATGCTCTCCGTAACGACGCAGCCGGTCACGAGTGACTTGTCTGAAAGATACGCTGGTATTACCACAAAACTTATTGAAAGAGAAAAGAGCATTTTGATAGACATGTGCCGTAGAAAAACGACCTTCTTTTCGTAAAAGGCCAATGTATAGTTCCCCACATCGGCTAAATCCATTTTTATTCATTTGCATCACTAGTTATTTTATATACAATTATAGGGCGAAAATTTGAAATTACCATCTCAACGCCTTTATTTCTTAATTTTATTTAATTTAAGCGTTATGACAACAACTAAAAAAAAGCCTGAAAAATGCGGTGGGCACGCAACAAAAGAAAAACATTGAAACTGATTATCAGGATGATGACGAAATCATCGACATCAATGAAGTGAGAAGAAGAAAAGGAATTACAGGTGAGAAAAAATTCTTTTTTATAGCCTGCCTTCGCTCTTTTTACGAAGATGAGGAGTTTCGTTTCTCTGTAAAATCTTTAACAGGTCTGGCCAGTTACATTGCCGGCTGGAGAATATTTTACGTAAATACGCATCACGGGTATAGACTAATGAAATACAGCAGTATACTCAGTGAAATACATGGTTTAAGCAAAAAGACAAGAGAAATCGCAAATCGCGAAAAAGAAGAGAAAAAACATTATAAGTCTAAGTATTACAGCAAAAAACAGTAAGAATAATTGGAGCGAAAAAAAACAACTCATAATTTTGCCCCCGTTTTTAAAACGAAGAAAAGAACGAACTATCCGATAGAAATTATAGTATCACTATAATGACAAGATAGTGTCACTATAGATACAGGATGGTGTAAGCATCATCATACGATAGTGTAAGCATCTCACAGATAGTCCGCCTTTTCTTCAAACATAATAACACTTAATAGTAATCAAAATTAGAATGAAATGACTAAAGAAAAACGGCTAGCAGCCACAAAAGAAACGAAAGAACAAAAAGATCGATTGACAGAAGTATGGAAAAGACGTATCGTATCAGAGAAAGGTTATTCGGAAACAATTGCAGAACGAATAGCCGAAAAAGTGAAGTCGCTGGCAAATTATATGCAATATGGACATGCTATCATTGCGTATTACAGACAGAACGGCAACTTTCAACTGGTTACAGGAACTCTCATTTCTTACAACCGAGACTTTCACCACTCTTATGACATGACACAGGTACACAGTACTTTCATTTTCTGGTGCATGGAAGAGAAAGGATGGAGAACCTTTCAGATTGAGAATTTTCTGGATTGGAAACCTATTGTATAAACTTAAAACAAACCATTAGACGACATGAGTACAACGTATCTTAGCGTAGACTATTTCCCGCTTACCGTAAACTTTTTCGACAGAGATGCAATTGAACTGGCTGAAGCCAAATATGGTATCAGAGTGGACGGAGCCGTATGCAAACTTCTATGCAAAATATTCAAAGAAGGATATTATATTCCATGGGGCGAGGAACAATCTTTGATCTTTGCCCGTAAACTGGGAGGAGAACTCAGTGGAAAAGAGATGGACGGAATTATTCAGATTTTGCTTGACAAAGGATTCTTTGACAAAGAAAGCTATGAAAAGTTTCAGATATTGACTTCTGTCAAAATCCAGCGCATCTGGATAGATGCCACCTGCCGCAGAAAAAGAAAATTAGAGGATTTGCCTTACTTGCTGATCAATGACACCAGAAAACAGGAAAAGGAAAGTAATGCAGAAAATGCAGACAATGCGTCGGCACAAAGTGAATTGAAACCGGAAAATGAAAACATTTCACCCGAAATTGCAGACATTTCCGGACAAAGTAAAGGAGAGCAGAGTAAAGCAGGGGAAGAAGAAGACAATACGGCTCCGCCTTCGATTGAAATCCCCGGTTATGCTTATAACAAAAGCACGCACAACGTGAAAGGACTTTTGGACAGCCTGGCACAGCATGGAGTGACAAACAAGAAGGAAGTTACAGCTATTCTCAAACTGTCGGATTACGGAAAGAAGGGAACACAGATATGGATCACATTGTCTACCACCAAATGGGGGAAGATTGATAATCCGGGAAGGTATATCATTTCGACGTTGAGGACATAGGGATAAAAATCAGGCACGGATTACGCAGATTAACACGGTTTTCAGTTACTTAATTCTTAAAACCGTGAAATCCGCGTAATCCGTGCCTGAATAGAATATTACCAATTATAGTTGATACCGAAACTCAGTAATTCCTTCAACTGAAAGAAACTGCCATTTTCAACGGTTGGTTTTGAGCTGTCGTCGAAACGGGCATGTATGTAAAGTTTAGTAGAAAGATAACGGTTCAAAACAAAGTTGAACGTGTTCTCCCACTCTACACGTACCCATTCGTAGTTGGTCAGATAGTTCAGACGGGAGTCCAGTGAAATAGCCGAAATGATTTTCCAGTTGAACGTTGACTGCAACTGAGAACCAAAGTCATTTTTAGAGCATTTGCCTTTCTCCAGACCGAATTTGGTTTCGTTTACTTCCGCGTTATCAATGTATCGCAAGTTATAGGTCAGTGGACCGATAAAAACTGAAAGATTGAATTTCTTCTTATTCAGTTTGTAGTCCATACCGATACTGACTGCCAAATCTGCCGGAGACAGGAATGCGGAAACAAGTTCTTCGCTGTTGGCTTTGTAGCCGTGACAGAACTGGGTCTTAAACTCAGAAGAAATAGTATAATACCAGTTTTTCAACGCCCGCAATCCTAACTTATTGTAAAGACGGAACTGGTCGGTATTGATCAGATAATCATGAAATTTATCCGACGGAGTAGACGTCATGCCCAATTTGGCCTCCAACTGATTTTCGAAAAGGACTTTCTCATTATCATTGTAATTGGCATAAAGCTGCAAGGTAGCCAGACCGGCGAAGTTGCTTT